>NZ_AAOU01000019.1 GCF_000153325.1 Photobacterium sp. SKA34 | reverse complement strand
AACAATACGCATTCTTCCTTCCATTTTGACGATGTAGTTTAATTAAATATGAAATCAAATAATCAAACCATAATAACCGCTATAGCAATTGCTATTATCGGAGCATTAATTCTTAGCCTTATTCCTACTCTTCCTTCTTCTATTAGCTTTGCTTTAGGTGCTATCGCTGTCGGTGCTGCACTTTACTTCATGCAAACACCTAAAGAAGTTACCCCTATCGATAATACTGAAACCTCTCAAAACAGCAAAACCCTTTATGTTGGTAACCTTCCTTATCGCGCTAATGAGACCGATGTTAAAAATCTATTCGCTGAGCATGGCGATGTTTTTGCTGTACGCCTAATGAAGGATAAACGTACAGGCAAGCGAAGAGGCTTTGGCTTTGTTGTGATGAGTAGCCTAGATGCTGATAGTGCTATCGAGCAATTAAACAATAAAGAATATGGTCAACGTACATTAAAAGTACGTGAAGCTAATGAGCCTAAAAACGCGGATACGGATATTTTAGAGACTGAATAGTACCCAGATCTATCTGACGTAAACTTTTATTCAGCGCCGCTACACTTTCTGTAGCGGCGCTGCTGTATGTAAGGTTTATGATTTCATTATGGCGTTGTTTTTCTTGTTCAGATAATCCTAACAAGGACGATACGCGTACAGCTATCGCTTTACCTGAGTCCACAATACTCACTTCATTATTAAGAACGGCTTTTATTTCTTCTTTAATTAGTGGGAAGTGTGTACAGCCTAAAATAATACTATCTACTTGCTGTTGCCATGGCGCTAAAATTTCACTGAGCTCATGAAGAGAAATAGCTTCCCCACGTAGCTTTTGCTCCGCCATTTCTACTAATCGGGTTGAACCGATCATTTTTACTTCGCAATCACTGGCAAATTGGTTAATTAACTGCTGCGTATACTCGCGTTTAACGGTTGCTGGTGTTGCTAATAAACCAATCACTTTGGTTTGACTTAATTTAGCCGCAGGTTTAATTGCAGGAACAACGCCAACAATTGGTATATTGAGATTTTGACGTAGAGTCGGTAATACAATGGTACTTGCGGTATTACACGCGATAACAACTAAGTCTGCTTGATACTGTTCAACTAATGTCGAGACAATATGGTTGGTACGTTCGATAAGGACATTATCGGGTAATTCACCATACGGGAAAGCTGCGTTATCGAAGGCATAGATATATTGCACTTGCGGTAAAAGATCGTAGATTTCTTTATAAACAGATAAACCACCTACACCAGAATCAAAAATAACAATCTTTTTCACTCGTACCATACCTAATAAACATTACTCACCTTATGATACTGCGATCTTCAGCTCTCGCAAACAGCCCTGTTAGTTAACTGATACCGCTGATAATAAAATCGCTCAATTATGTCTATATTTTTCCATGTAATATCTAGAGAGCGTTG
This sequence comes from Photobacterium sp. SKA34, assembly GCF_000153325.1. Lineage (GTDB taxonomy): Bacteria > Pseudomonadota > Gammaproteobacteria > Enterobacterales > Vibrionaceae > Photobacterium. Next base: position 98,909 of record NZ_AAOU01000019.1, on the reverse strand, counting down.
GAAAAACGGCGCATCAACCACAAAGGTTTGTACTAAATCTTTCCCGTTATGTGCAAGCTTTATTAAAAAGGCCGCTGTATTAGCGGCCTTATCTCTAAGATTTTCGATTAAAATTGGTAATTAATTGAAGTATAGAATGTACGCTCAGGCATTGGATAACCTTTAGCTGTTTCATATTTCTCATTAAACATATTAGATACACGCCCTTTTAATGCTAATTTGGGCTGTAACCAATAAGTCATCGCTAAATCCCACGTATTATAACTTGGCAATATTTGAGTATTATTGCTATCAGAGTAGCTTTTACCGTGATATTGATATGTAACTGCAGTATCTAGCATACCTATACTTGCTGAACCGACCCATTTAAAAGAGAATTTATCTCTACTAGGTAATAGCTTACCATTTTGTGATCTTGGGTCTTTGAAATCGAAATTTAATTCATGGGAAACCAGTCCTGTATCAAAGTCTGCTTCAAATTCTATGCCCTTTATTTTGCTTTCACCTTTAACGTTTTTCCATGTCCCTTTTGAATCATTAATACCGTTTTGATACGTTATCAGATCATCTATTCTCATATGATACGCAGTTGCGGATAATGAAACTAACTCATAATCAGCATGTAATGATAACTCTGAGTTTTTAGAAGATTCAGGTCTTAAGTTTGGATTACCTTCAAAAATTGACGCATTACTATATAAATGAAATAAATTAGGGGCTTTAAATGCAGTTCCGTACGACCCTCTAAGCTGAATATTATCATTGAGATACCATCCACCAGCGATATTATAAGTCGTATTACTACCATATTGCTGATTATCATCTAAACGAACACTTGTTTCTAAAGACACATGATTATAATTAAATAAACCAACGCCGTATAAACCAGTATTATTCCGAGAGTTTGTTGTATTTGATTGGAGTTCAGTCCAAGCTTCATTTCGCCAATCAACACCGCCCACAATATTTAAAATTTCATTTAATTTGTATGCATTAGACCATTGAATATTTTTTTGGCTAAACTTTTCATGGACCTGTGCATATAGATTTAAAGGGTTAAGCACATCATAAGCTTGATTTTTTTGATGTTGATAATCTAACTTTATTGCTGATTTATAATTGTTTAAATCAAGATCTAAACCTGCACTATAATCAAATAGCTCAGATTCAGCAGTAGCATACCCGTGAGATCTAAAAAATGAACTATCATATTGATAATGATTTTTATACCAGCGTGTTGACAGAAAACCTTTCAAAATGTCATTAAAGCTATGATGGTATGCGATCATCCCGTTACGGCTATCAAAGCCATGTTTATCACTATCGTTAACACCAATCACAGGATGAACATTGTAACCTTCATCATCTTCATAAGCGGCAGCTAGTTGCAGCAAACCATTTTCACCAACTTTATACGCGCCTGATGCACTTGCCTCTTGATAGTTATTACTACCAATACCTACATTCAACTTCGTTTTTGATGGTGAATCGACATCAGCCAATGTAATAATATTGATTACACCGCCAATCGCTTCAGAGCCATAAAGCGCAGCACGGGCACCACGGGTAAATTCAATACGCTCAACTTGAGTTAACGGTATTTGGTTAAAATCAACATTCCCTGTCGCGGCCTTAGCCATACGAATACCATCAACTAGCACAAGTACTTGATCAGAGTTAGTACCTCTCACCCGAATGCTAGCCAACTGGCCTCGACCACCATTTTGAGTAATTTGCACACCCGGTAGTAAGCTAATCACATCTGTGAGTGTTTTAGCTTGTATATTATCGATATCTTGACGGGTCACGATATTAAATGGAGCAAGTACTGAAGTCACTGGTTGTTCAAACCGGTTGGCAGTAACCACCATCACATCATCGGTTTGGGTGTTATCTTCTGCAGCTATGATAGAAAAAGAGGGAAAATACACCGACGTTATCGCCAGTGCTAAAAATGTTTTTTTCATTTGAGGATCCTAAGTCGCGTATATAACAAAGCAAAAGTGCTTTACCGCTGGTTGGTATTCGGACTTAAGAGCAAGACCTGAAGAAGGTCACCTAGGCATCAACTTCCCATCTTAACAACACATCATTTACTATCTATTGATAAAACATATTGTTAAAACAGTGTTTGGAATACATCCGTGTGCGTTCGTTCTCTATTACCGCTGCGCGTCAGTTACGGATTTTCACCGTATTCCCGTACCACTCCTTGGTTAACCAGCGCAGAGCAGATGCTAGTGATGTATCGCTTTTATGTCTAGTTTTGTTTGCTATTAGTTATAAATAATTCACTTTAATAAGAACATTTATTCCCTGAAGACTGGACATCACGGTGCAATGCAATAAAATCTGCGGTCTTATTTTGAGCAGTCGAGGCATACACTATGACATCTACCATCCTTAACACCGCTGATTATCAGCAACAGTTGGATGAAAAGACAGAGCGTATTCAAAACATTTGTGCTGATTTTGATACCCCTGAACTCGAGGTGTTTGCCTCTCCTGCAGAGCATTACCGTATGCGTGCAGAATTCCGTGTTTGGCATGAGGGTGAAGATCTTTTCTATATCATGTTTAACCAAGAAACACGTGAAAAATACCGTGTTGATCAATTTCCTGCGGCAAGTCGTTTGATCAATGATTTGATGCCGATGCTGGTTGATGCAATCAAACCCATTAAAGCGCTACGTCATAAATTATTCCAAGTCGATTTCTTATCAACCCTTAGTGGAGAAATCCTTGTTTCTATGCTTTATCACCGTCAACTTGATGATGAGTGGACAGCAGAAGCTAAGCAGCTAAAACAGCGCCTAAATGATGAAGGCTTTAAGCTAAATCTTATTGGCCGTGCTCGTAAGATGAAAATCGTACTGGATCAAGACTATGTTATCGAACAGCTAAAAGTGCACGATCGCACCCTAACCTACAAGCAAGTTGAAAACAGCTTTACCCAACCTAACGGTGAAGTTGCACAAAAGATGCTTGAATGGGCCGTTGACTGCACTCAAGACAGCAAGGGTGATTTACTTGAACTTTACTGTGGTAACGGTAACTTTTCACTGGCGCTAGCACAAAACTTCGAACGTGTGTTAGCAACAGAGTTAGCAAAGCCATCTGTAGATTCTGCGCAATACAACATTGCGGTTAATAACATTGATAACGTGCAAATCATTCGCATGTCTGCAGAAGATTTTACTGATGCTATGGAAGGTAAGCGTGAATTCCGCCGCTTAAAAGATCAAAATGTGGATCTTCAAAGCTACAATTGCAACACGATCTTTGTCGATCCTCCACGATCGGGAATGGATGAGGGAACTTGCCGTATGGTGCAAGGCTATGAGCGTATCATGTACATCTCTTGTAACCCTGAAACACTCAAAGAGAATTTAGACATCCTGTGTCAAACACACAAGATCACCCGCTTTGCCTTATTTGATCAATTCCCATATACCCATCATATGGAAGCTGGCGTATTACTTGTACGTAAATAATATTACCAAGTAACACTTAATAAAAAAGGCGCTGAATGCGCCTTTTTTATTCTAGGTATTAATGAAATTATTTCGCTTCAGCTTCTGGCTTGGCTTTTTTATTCATTGCACCCATTTTGTAACTCACCCAGAATAGCAGTGCTAGTGCAATCATTAATGGCAGGAAGTTCGAACCCATTTCTGGCACTGCTGCACGAAGAAATGCTGAGTAACCAAATGCACCAACAAAGAAACATGCCGTTGCAATCGCAGGCGTACCTTCTGTCATTGGTTTACGTAGGTATTCTTGGTAGAGACAGTACGCTGCCAATACAAATGCAAGCACAGGGAAAATAGAGAATGCCACGCTGCTTGACGTTAATACTGCTAATGTTGCGTTACCGCATACACCTGCTAATAATGATAGAACTAGAGTTTTACGTTCTGCTTTAACTTGTTGCTTGTCCATATCCTTCACCACAAAATCGAAATAAGGTTATAGTTTTTGCCTGAGCTCTCGACGCTCACGCTCTTTTCGGTACCAGTAAGCACCCTTTGCAATCATTCTTAATTGCATAATCAATCTTTCTGCATGCTCAGCACGAGCATGACTATCCAGATCTAACGCTTCTGCCCCTGAACTAAAGACTAAAGTAACGGACGCCTCTGCTTGGGTATACGCTTCTTCGTGCGTCACCCCTGTTTTGGCCTCAAGATACTCACTTAGTTCAGCCACAAAGTGTTGTATTTCACGAACAACAGCAGCACGAAATGCTGTTGATGTGCCTGAACGTTCACGTAATAGTAAACGAAAGACATTAGGACTACTTTCGATAAACTCCATAAACGTCTCAACCGAGGTGCGAATCACACTCCCTTCGGTCGCAATACGTTGACGCGCTTGTCGCATTAGCTGACGAAGGATCAATCCACCTTCATCCACCATAGTTAAGCCTAATTCGTCCATATCTTTAAAATGACGATAAAACGATGTTGGGGCAATCCCTGCTTCACGAGCAACTTCTCGTAAACTTAAATTAGAAAAACTTCTGTCTGCACTTAACTGGCTAAACGCAGCATCGATAAGCGAGCGACGGGTTTTTTCTTTCTGTTGAGCCCTGATCCCCATGGACATCTGCTTCTCTATAGTTTTCTGATCATAATACGCAACGAAATGAAGATAAACAGTCGCGTAAGAATAACCCTATACTACTGGCTCAACCGCCTTCACGCAAAGCCAGATTAACATCAATTATTCACACACATCACAATCTACTACCTCACCGTTCAGTGTGATTATTTGCATTTATTCTTCCAACTCAACGATAGAGCGTGATCCCTCGCTAGCTCTGACCATCAATTGATTCTCCTATTGATTACAAATCGTTACACTTACGATGCAAAAATGTTACCAATACAAATAGGAATAATGTGATGACGGATACGCAGTGCAGTAATAACAGTCATTTTGATGTGATTATTATTGGTAGTGGCCCCGGCGGTGAAGGTGCTGCTATGGGATTAACTAAAGCCGGTTTCAACGTTGCGATTATTGAACGCGAAGACAGTGTTGGTGGGGGCTGTACGCACTGGGGAACGATTCCATCTAAAGCTCTGCGTCATGCTGTTAGTCGTATTATTGAATTTAATCAAAACCCACTTTATTGCAGAAATAACTCAACACTTCATAGTACCTTTAGCCAAATCCTCGGCCATGCCGAAGTGGTTGTAAATAAACAAACACGGATGCGCCAAGGGTTTTATGACCGTAACCAATGCCAAATCATTCATGGTGAGGCACGCTTTATTGCCAGTCACGATGTTGAAGTAACAAGCACTGACGGTAGCATTGAGCGCTACAGCGCTGATAAATTTATTATTGCGACAGGCTCTCGCCCTTACCATCCTGACGGTGTCGATTTTGATCACTCCCGCGTATATGACAGTGATTCAATTTTACGTTTAGAGCACGATCCTCGCCATATTATTATTTATGGTGCAGGCGTGATTGGTTGTGAATATGCATCTATTTTTCGAGGGCTTGGTGTTAAAGTTGACTTAATTAATACCCGCCAACGTTTGTTGGAATTTCTTGATAATGAAATATCAGACTCCCTGTCTTATCACCTCTGGAACAATGGGGTAATGATACGTAATGATGAGATCTTTGAAGAGATTGAAGGGACTGATGATGGGGTGATCCTACATCTACAATGTGGCAAGAAAATGCGTGCAGATTGTATTTTATATGCCAATGGCCGTACTGGTAATACCGATAAACTCGAGCTCGAACATGTTGGCTTAACCCCTGACTCTCGCGGACAACTCAACGTTAATCGTAGCTATCAAACCGAGGTCGATCATATTTATGCGGTCGGGGATGTGATTGGGTATCCAAGTCTTGCTAGTGCAGCCTATGACCAAGGTCGATTTGCAGCACAAGCGATCAGTAAAGGACAAGCTCAAGGGCAATTGATTGATCATATTCCAACAGGTATTTACACCATTCCTGAAATTAGCTCGGTGGGAAAAACAGAGCAGCAATTAACCGCTGAGAAGGTGCCGTATGAAGTGGGGCGCTCCCAATTTAAACATCTGGCTCGCGCGCAAATTGCAGGCACTGAAGTGGGTAGTTTGAAACTTTTATTCCATCGAGAAACCAAAGAAATTTTAGGTATTCACTGCTTTGGTGAGCGTGCTGCAGAAATTATTCACATCGGACAGGCGATCATGGAGCAAAAAGGCGAAGGTAATACGATTGATTATTTCGTCAATACCACCTTTAACTACCCGACAATGGCAGAAGCTTATCGAGTGGCTGCACTCAATGGTTTAAACCGTTTGTTCTAGCCTTATAGCTAAAAATATCAAGCCAATAAAAAACGGAGCCAATTGGCTCCATTTTTTATGCTACATATCAGTCAGCATTCATCATCCGATCATCCGGCTCTAAAATATCCGCCCAAGGCAGTCCTTCATCACCTAAGGTAATAAAATTTGGATTCTCTAATGTATTACGTTCGTTATAAGACAGCGGCGTTAAATGAGTATTAAGAATACGGCCACCCGCCTCTTCAACAATACACTGAGTTGCTGCAGTATCCCATTCACCCGTAGGTCCTAAGCGTAAGTAACAATCTACCGCGCCTTCTGCCACCAAACATGATTTTAATGCCGCAGAGCCTAAAGGCACAAGTTCATAGTTATAACTCGGATCTAAACGCGATGTGATTGAGCTAATATCTTGACGACGACTGATCGCAACAACAATCGACTTGGTATTCTCTTCATGATGATGAGTTGCAATTTTAACACTTTCACCTTCAGCGGTAATTTTATACGCACCTTTACCAGCATAAGCATAATAAGACACCCCAGAGACAGGCGCATAAACAACCCCCATGATCGGGCGGTTACCTTCAACTAACGCAATGATTGTCGCAAAATCACCACTACCTGCAATAAATTCTTGCGTACCATCTAATGGGTCAACTAACCAATAACGTTTCCATTGGCTACGCTCTGTTAATGGTACGCTAGCATCTTCTTCCGACAACACGGGAATATCAGGCGTTAGTTGTGTCAGTCGCTCCATCACTAACTTATGAGCCGCAAGATCAGCACTTGTCACCGGCGTATTATCATCTTTGATCTGTTTCTCAAACTGACCACGTTGATAGATATCTAAAATCAATTGACCTGATGCTCGAGCGATCTCAACCACATCAGGCAGTAAATGCGAATAGGCCATTGGTTACTCCTTTCGTGCTAATTGCTTCAATGCTAAAAATAATGCGGTAATACTCCGCGCTTCGGCAAAATCAACATGCGTCAGAAGCTCTTCTGCTTGTGCTAATGGCCAACGAATAATATCTAACGGTTCTGGCTCATCACCTTCAAGTTTTTCAGGATACAGATCCTGCCCTAAAAACAATGTCATGCGACTGGAAAAATAAGATGGGGCTAATATTACTTCCTTTAATGGTTGTAGTTGATGGGCACCAAAACCAATTTCTTCTTTTAATTCACGATTGGCCGCTTCAGTAGGTGTTTCCCCTTCATCAATTAAGCCTTTGGGGAAGCCTAATTCATAACGTTCAGTACCTGCCGAATATTCGCGAATCAACAATAAGTCACCTTGTTCCGTCACTGGGACAATCAGCACCGCATGGCGACCACTTGGCTTCATACGTTCATAGGTACGCTCAACACCGTTAGAAAAACGTAAATCCAATGATTCAATTTTAAACAGTCGTGATTGAGCAACAACCTCTGCAGATAAGATTTGAGGTTTATCTTTACTTATCGCCATCTTAAAGCCCTATGTCATGTTATCGCGAAGAAAAATTTTGTTTATGCCTAACCTCATTAAAAGCTAATCACGCAGATAAATAAAGAGGCAGTCTACTTAGACTGCCTCTTACTATTCACTTTGTGATTAATAACCACTCAAATCGCAACGATTAGATAATTACAAACGCCCTGAGTAATTAATTTTGTATTGCCCTTTTGAGTCAGGATCGCCTAACCATTTTAATTGTTGAGACAATTGTTCAGGGAATGTTGCCCCCGGTTTAAACCATCCCGATAGGCTGTAACCATTATTTTTAGCTAAGTTTGCTTTCCAATCACTACTAACATCATCGGATGACTGTGAGGCTTTAGCTAAAATAGCGCCTTCTTGACAACTTAAATCTGCAAAAACAGGGCCGGGGTTAATATTCCCCATTGGCGTTGACGCATTACCTTGCGCCCAAGCCAACGTTGCATTCAAGGTTTTACAATACGGCGCGGCATACACATAATCACGTACAGTAAGTTCAATATTACCTGTAAATGTCAGCGGTACAGGTAATTTGGCATACAGCATGGCATTAGCTGCTGGTACTGAAACTAAGAGTTTTTCAGCAAACGGTCCCGAGGTGCTATAACCTACAATACCACTACCTTGTAGTTGCATATCACTGCCACGGCCAAATCGGACATCAAACGCGAGTTTACCTTTAAAGAGGCTACCCAGTTTCATATCCCATTGAATTTGACCTAAGTTTTGATTTTGCCACACAACTGTATTAGCAGAGCCTTGCCATAAGGTTCCTTGAATACCACTTAATGATAAACCCTGAACTTTTGGTGCTTGTTGCCATGCCCAATTAGCCGGTAAATGATCAATAGTACTGGCAATAAATACCACCCCAAATGTTGCGCCGATAGCGAGTTTAAATTTCACCTTTAACCTCGTCCTAACTGTAATCGGTTTACTTCAACCATACCGTTTTGATCTGTTTTCGAGATATCAATAAATTGCGTTTCAATCCCAAAGTTATCTTGCAGGTAAGACAGCCAATTAAGTAGTGTGTTAAACGGCACAGGCTTTACCCAAACTTGAATCGCATCATTACGCGGTTGCATACGGATCAATTCAATCTTAAAACGTTCCGTCGTTTCATTTACCACTTGGTTAAGCCCTTTGTCACTCACGTTAACCGTACCACCAGCACGTTTAAACGCAGTGATCTTATTTGCCTTACCTTCAACCCAAGATAATAGCTGACGTTCACTTTGAATACGTGTTTGCGCTAATTCAGTCCGTTGGTTTAATGGTTGCCACAATCCCCAATAGAAAATAGCCAACAACAACGCGCTTGCTGCACCAATGACAAGATATTGTTCGCGCTGACTTAATGCTTTCCACCATGCTTTTATTTCTGCCATTATGCTTTTCTCCTTAGCACGACAGCACCACTAACTAAGCCATCTTCTTTGCTTAATTGCCCTTGCTCAACGGTAAAGTCTTTCGTCAATACACTGCGTAATTTCTCAAAATCTTGGAAGTCAGAAGCTGTTGCTTGTAAACGTAGTTCACCCCGCTTTTGATCGTATTTAAGATTAACGACTTTTACACTTGGGGCTTTTGCCAATGCTGGTTTTAGTTCAGATAACCACATTAAGATGCCATTATCTGAACCTTGTCCACCTAAACTTTTCAGTGCCGCATTCATTTGGTTTTTCAAATAACTCTGTGACGGAATACGTTTAAATTGGGGTAACACTTTGCGGAAAATACGTTCACTTTCAGTACGGTACGCTTTGGCTTGATGCTCTAACTGTTGTAACTCCATCACGTGTTCTCCGACTACAGCTACAAGTACTAAACTTGCGGCAATCGCGACTTTACGCCATGGTTTTAAATGCTTACGCCAAGCAGCTTGTGGTTTATAAGCCCCTGATAGTAAATTGACTTTACTTCCCGCAGCCCCTAACGCTAACAGTTGCATTACGAGCTCTGGAGCATGTGCTTGCCAACGCCCACTGACACCTTGAGGTGCTGATGTATAGTGATGTATCACAACTTGACTTGGGTTTGATTCAACATCAGCTACCGCAGATTCAATGGCAGCTTGCTCTGCCTCTTCGTCGCCGTCCTCGTCATCATCACTTGCTGCTAACACAATTGGCGCTTTTTGGGCACTGATCCATGCATCTAACCAGCTCGTTTCCGCACAAACCCCCATAAACTCTGATTGACGGATCAACCATTGCCCTTCGATTTCAGCAGCACTATAACCATCATCAAACAACGGCAAACACAAACAGTCTGGAATAACTTTTTTTAGCTCTAAACCACATTCTTTAAATGCTGATAACCATTGCAGCATCTTTTGATGCTCAATAAGCGCGACCGTTGCTACATCATCTTCCCGATTAAGCAACTGAACATGTAAACTATCAACATCCTGCGCCAATTCTTCTTCTAAGAGATAAGGTAAAACGGCTGTCAATTGGCGGCTACTGCCTGCAGGAATGGCGACTTGTGTTAATAGCATCTCACTGGTAGGTACCAAACCATATACAGGCCGAGTGCCTGCATATTCCACTAGCTGATCTAATTGCGTAATATCAGCTAACTGACCAGATGCAATCACTTCGTTCTGCTGTGGCGACCAGACAAGCCATTGCACCGGCATCTCAGGCCGACTACTCAGTCTTATCGTCAGAAATTCGCTCACGGATTCCTCCATACTGGCGACGTACTACCGTCACCTTGTTATTATCATCTCGTTTAAATAGCGCCACAGATCGTAATCTGGCGCGATCTATTTGTATTTCAGCATCTAATGAAAAATAGTTACTGCTGACCGTTAAGTACTTTTTCTGTTGTTCTTGTTTATTGGCTTGATCGCCTTGTGGTAGCTCTTTCATGAAATCATCAACGCTATCCCACCCTTTACGACGGGCATCGCGATCTTTAATAATTTTCTTTGCAGCATCCAATGAAAGCTCTGGCGAAAATAAGGCTGACAGTAATACAGCCTGCCTTTGAGTGATCGTATTTACGTTTAGTTTAAAATCATCAGTTGGCAATGCACACACACACCCTTTTACTTTCTCATAAATATCAGCGGTAACACCGTTAATCGCACGTAATTCACTGCGATCCGCTAACCAACCATTAGGAGGTAAGTAAGGGGGCTGAAATGCTTCATAAGTGCTGTCTTCACCACCATAGCTTGATTGTACCGTGGTATTCTTATCAATAAATTCCCAGCTAGAATCTGCGATTAGTTCTGCAGAATAATCATCAACACCACTGTCGATCATGATGTTTTGAAAGTAAGTCACCAAAAATGGCTGCTTACTACCATCAGCGACTGGTTGTACAGCACCAAGTGCATTAATATTAAAACAAGCTTGCTTATCAAACATACTACCTGTGACTACCGCACCATCAATAGGATAGGTTTTATCTTCTATTGCCCATGGCTGAGTTAAATCAATAATCTTGCTGTCTTTAAACGTTAAAGCCAGACCTTTTTCGGCTAACGCCTCAACGCCTAAACTGTACCAATACGCCTGCTGATGCTGAATTTGATTCTCAACACGATGAAAATTATGTTGTAAACGCCCTGTCATTTGTACAGCGATCAAGCTCATTAACGCCACCAGCAAGAGCACCACAATTAATGCGACACCGCGCTGTTTTTTCATCATAGTGATTGCTCCGACTCAGCCGGTAATGCAGATTTAGGCACTAGATAAATACGCTCAATTTCACCAAAATCTTTAAGCGTCATCGTCACTTTAATACCTTCTGGTAATTTATTTGCGGTATCCCATTCATCTTGCCATTCTTTATTGGTGAAGAAGGAAAACTGTAATTTAGTCACACCATCTAATAGCACCTTAACCAGTGGTTTTTCACCAATAACATTATCTGGATAATGAAACCAAACACGCTCTAATTGATCGTCAACCACACGATAGCCAACACGAGTAACATCACCGCGCGGAAACATGGCTTGGGGATTTTGCCAGCCCGAACGCACGAACATGATCCCATCACTACTCGAATCCAAAAGGTACTCACCAACTTGTAACACTTTATCGTTTGGATCTTCGCCATTAAGCCTACTTTTACGGGCAACAATTTGACGAAAATCATTATCCATCACAATCGTGGCACGCTGTATTTCTTTTAATCTTTGGTTATGATCTTTTGATTGCGCATCACTACGCATCACGTTATTCATGACTTGATAAGCAGATAAGCTCAACATGGCAAAGACGGCTATCGCAACAAGTACTTCCAGTAACGTAAAACCGCGCTGGCGGGAATGATTAATTAACGACATAAGTCTTTACCGTTATTACCGAATGTTCACGCTGTGGATCGCTTGCTACCGAAATTTCAATTTGGCGTAATAATTTCTGCTGCGTTTTGATACTTTTTACCGTCCAATACCACTCACGATCAGCTAATGTTGATTTACCTGTCTTACTTGAGGTTGGATACTGACCGCTTAAATGTAATTGTGCGAGTTCATTATCAGCCACTATCGCAGCAAAGGTTTTTTCTTCTAAATAGCCCAACGTATTTAAGTGTTGGCTGACCGCTTTCATAATACTCAGCGCAGCAACAGCAAAAATGGCTAATGCAACTAACACTTCTAATAAGGTAAAGCCTTGTTTACTTCTCACGTTTTGTTGCCTGTTCTAAGGTTTCACCTGGCTTAAGCAAGACTAAATTACCCACCTCATCGGCGCTGACTCGCCAAAATTGATTTTCACCGTCGACCTCAAAACTTAGAGTAAACGGCGTGTATTCACCACTGGCCATAACCACAATTTGAGGTTTGATCTTTTTCTTTTCTTCGTCTGACTTTGTAAATAAGTCTTCATCTTTAAACAGTGAATCTGATTTAAAAAGTCGGTCTTTATCTTTCCATGCTCCGCCAATTTCAACCTGAGTTGTAATAGCGTTATCTAACTTCACATCAGTATAAAATTTGGCACCTTCTAACGGTTGCCAGCCATCTTGGGTTAATTGCAAAAAATTATATTGGTGTGGCTCAACACGAATGCCGTAGTCCACACCATTAAGCATTGCATCCTCACCCAATAGTTGGGCGAGGTGATGAAAACGTACAGCTTGCTCTTTTACCTCATCTCGTTTGTTATCCGGTAAAGTTGAAATCACCGCAACTGCGCTGGTTGCGAGTAACACCAGCACCAACATCATTTCAATGAGAGTAAAACCTGCACTACGTTTCATCATAAATACTTATTACTTCTTGTTGTAATCCAACATGTTCCAGTTGCCGATGTCGGTATTCACACCATCACCACCTTCTTGACCATCTGCGCCCAAACTAAAGATATCAATCGCGCCGTGCTCACCTGGTGCCACATAATGGTACTCATAACCCCAAGGATCTTTAGGTAGACGCTTAATGTAACCACCATCACGGTAATTACGTGGCTCAGGAGAAGATGACGGCTTAGTCACCAATGCCTCTAAACCTTGATCGGTTGTTGGATATACGCTGTTATCTAACTTGTACATTTCTAAAGACTGTTCAAGCGCACTAATATCCGTCACAACTTTTTGTTGGTCAGCTTTTTCTTTGTTACCTAATAGATTGGGAACGACTAAACTCGCTAATACGCCCAAAATCACAATTACCACCATTACTTCTAATAGGGTAAAACCACGTTGTTTTTGTTGCATTAAAACCTCCGAAGAAAAACTACATCCCAACCATGTTGTTCAGTTCAATAATTGGCATTAAGGTTGCGATAACAATAAACATTACCACCCCAGCCATAGCGACAATTAATAATGGCTCAAAGACCCCTAGTGCCATATTAACAAGTGATTCAAAATCACGATCTTGGTTATCTGCTGCACGGGTTAGCATTTGCTCTAACTCGCCGCTTCGTTCACCACTCGCGATCATGTGTAGCATCATCGGTGGGAACAATTTTGTTTGCTCAAGGGATACTCGTAGACTTCCCCCTTCACGTACATTATCTGCAGCAGATAAAATTTTCTTATTCACATACGTATTGGTCATGACATCAGAAGCGACCTTCATCCCATCTAGTAATGGAATCGCACTGGATGTACAAATCGATAATGTTCGCGCAAAACGTGAGGTATTTAACCCTCGTGCAACTTTACCAATCACTGGTACATGTAATATGCCGCGATCCCACTTCATACGATACTTTGGCTGCTTCAGGGCTGTTTTAATCAAAGTGATGATTGATATAATCACTATCACGACCACTAATCCCCAATGCTGAACAAAGTTACTTGCAGCCAATAACACTTCCGTAATGGTTGGTAATTGTTGCCCCATTTGTACAAATTGATCGACAATTTTAGGTACAACTGTTGCTAGCAAAAATGCCACCACAGATACCGCGACAAGCGTTAACATTATGGGATAAATCATCGCTTGCTGTAGTTTACTACGCATTTGTTGACGGTTTTCGGTATAGTCTGCCAAACGATTTAAAATCGTATCAAGGTGACCCGATTTTTCCCCCGCCGCCACCATCGCACGAAAGAGTTGGTCAAAAATATGGGGATATTCCGCCATGCTGTCAGCCAAGGTATACCCTTCCACTACCCTTGAACGCACCGCCAATAGAATGTTTTTTAAACGTGGTTTTTCGTTTTGCTCAGCAACCGCCTTGATACATTCTTCTAATGGCATTGACGCTTGTACCAGTGTTGCTAACTGACGCGTGATCAATGCAAGTTCATTTGTACTTATCCCACGTTTAAAGCTGAACGGTTTACGAGTCGTGGTTTTACTGCGACTTTGACCTGAGGTTTGAGTAACCTCTATCGGCACCATGCCTTTTTCACGTAATTGTTGGCGTACTTGACGGGCAGTATCCCCCTCAATCACCCCTTTTTTCTGTCGGCCTTTGGCATCTAAGGCTTTGTATTCAAATGCCGCCATTAACTCTCCTTCGTCACACGCATCACTTCTTCAAGTGTGGTGATCCCTTGACGTACTTTCGCTAAACCATCATCGCGAATACTTGGTGTATATTGACGCACATATTTCTCAATCGCTTGCTCACCCGCCTCACCATGGATCAACTCTTGTACCTGTTCATCCACCAGCAATAGCTCATGAATACCCGTACGACCACGATAACCTTTTTGGTTGCAGTGTTCGCAACCACTTGGGCGATATAATGTCAGTGGTTCAGATTCAGCTAAATTAAATAGCTTTTTCTGCTGGCTATCGGCTTCATAAGGCTGACGACAATCTTTACATAGCGTACGCACTAATCGCTGGGCTAACACCCCAAGCAATGACGATGACACTAAGAAGGGTTCAATCCCCATATCACGTAAACGGGTGATCGCACCGACCGCAGTATTAGTGTGAAGGGTTGATAACACCATATGACCAGTCAGTGATGCTTGAACAGCAATCGCTGCGGTTTCTAAATCACGGATCTCACCAATCATCACCACATCAGGATCTTGACGAAGAATGGCACGTAAACCACGCGCAAACGTCATATCAACTTTGCTGTTAACTTGAGTTTGTCCAATCCCATCAATATCAAATTCAATCGGGTCTTCTACTGTTAAAATATTGCGCTCAGCACTGTTAAGCTCTTGAAGACCTGCATATAAAGTCGTGGATTTACCCGAACCTGTCGGACCGGTGACCAAGATAATACCGTGTGGACGATCGATGATTTTTCTAAATGCTTGGTGATTTTCCGGCGTCATGCCTAAGCTATGCAAATCAAGACGTGTCGCGTTTTTATCTAATAAACGCAGTACTACTCGCTCACCATGAGAAGAAGGCATGGTTGATACACGTACATCAACCGCACGACCACCAATTCGCAGTGAAATACGACCATCTTGAGGAATACGTTTTTCTGCAATATCAAGTTTTGCCATAACCTTAATACGTGAAACAAGCAGCGGTGCCAATTTACGACTTGGCTGTAAAACCTCACTTAACATGCCATCGATACGAAAACGGATCGACAGCACTTTTTCAAAGGTTTCGATGTGAATATCAGATGCACCTTCTTTGATAGCTTCAGCCAACATGGCATTGATCAATTTGATAATAGGTGCATCATCTTCCGATTCCAGCAAATCTTCTGTTTCAGGTAAGTCTTCAGCAAGAGCAAAGAAGTCATCGCTATCAGAGCCCAAATCTTGCATTAACTGGCGTGCTTCTGATGAATCACGTTGGTATGCTTCTGTTAACTTTTGCTCAAACTCACTGTCATTTAATGCGATGGGCGTAAAACAGCAACCTAGCACTCGACGCACTTCAGCAAGTACTGCAGCAGACAGTTGTCCGCTGAAATAGAGTTGCCATCCTTGCTCACCTGCCTCTACCACCACATGATGACGCTTGGCAAAAGAGAAAGGTAATCGAAACGTTACCGTTGATTCTGTTTCTAAAAACCCATCAGCCATTAGCGTTGCTCCAACTGGGAAACAAAGGCACGCACTTCAGCCGGTAAATCCATGTCTTCACCGTATTTTGGTAATACTGGCATATCTGCGTCCATCAAACGCATACCTTGCTCAGCTTGGTATAACTGCTGCGCACGAATATAGTTATACTTACGCTGCGTTAAACCATCAGCACTCATCCCATCACGTAAGATGGTTGGACGAATGAAAACCATGAGATTTGTTTTTTCAGTTTGGTTATTGGTAGAGCGGAATAACGCACCAAGCACAGGAATATCACCTAAAATCGGTACTTTTTGCTCAGACTCAAGGGTCTTCTCTTGCATTAAGCCACCTAGCGCAATCATGTTACCGTCTTTAACCAATACCGATGTGGTTAGCTCTCGCTTATCAAAACGAATATCAACGGCACCATTAGCATCAGCCACTTGCGAGACAACCTGTTCAATCTTCATTTGAACAGAGTCACCTTCGTTGATCTGTGGGGTGACTTTAAGCTGAATACCGACATCCTTTCGCTCAACCGTAGTAAACGGATTATCGTTATTAGAGCCTGTTTGTGAACCAGTAGTCACAGGGACTTCCTGACCGACTGATAAATTCGCTTCTTGGTTATCGAGAACGGTCACGTTTGGTGTCGAAAGTACATTGACGTTACGGTTCTGCTTAATCGCAGTAACAAGTGCCGTCCAATCACCCATTGTGATCGCGGCAGCTGCACCTTTTATCCCCCCCAAAAATGCTGCCATTGGTGCTAAATCACCGCTTTCAGTTGTTTCGTAAGAGTACGGTTTACCATCAGCATCATATCGTGTTTCTGTTTTCGTTCTGTCTTTTGCTGCTTCTTGAGCTGACAATAGTCCGCCAATAGGTGCGCCACTGTTACCAAACTGAATCACACCGCCATCTTGTGAGCCAAATTGAACGCCAAAATTCACACCGTCACCTTCTTGTACTTCTACAATCATGGCTTCGATATGCACTTGTGCACGACGAATATCTAATTGAGAAATAATCGACTCAAGTTTATTCATCACGTCACTTGGCGCGGAAATAATCAGAGAGTTGGTCGCGTCATGAGCAGAAATCATGACTTCATCCTTACTCGATTGACTCACTTGTGGCGTGTTACTTTTATTTGCCGCTTGGATATTTTCAGACACACCTTTTAACACATCAACCATATCGGCAGCTTTGGCGTATTTTAAGTAAATAACGCGACTATTGCCGCTTGCTGCCATCTCTTTGTCAAGCTTATGAATCAAAGCTTTTAAACGTTCACGAACTTTAGGATCGCCTGAAATTAATACTGAGTTGGTACGCTCATCAGCCACCGCTTTCGGGATCAAAAAACCTGGAGTTGATTTCGCATCAGCACTTTTATTTAACGCCTCAACGATACGAACCATCTCAGGTGCCGACGCATTATTCAGCGACACGACGGTCACGTCTTTATTACCAGCACGATCGACACGCTCAATAATATCCGCTAAACGATTAACCACCGCAGCACGACCAGTGATCATAATGATATTGGCAGGATCGTAGTGAACAACATTACCTGCACCCGCATTATCGTTAAGTTGGCGCAATAATGGGGAAAGCTCTCGCACAGACACATTTTTGACTGCGATCACTCGTGTAACCACAGCATCGCCAGGAACATTACTGTCATTCGAGCCCACAACTGGGATCGCAGAGGTTTTGGCATCTTTATCACGAATAACTTTTAGTACGCCATCTTCCATTTCAACAACAGCAAAACCATAGACTTCCAATACGTTGAGGAAGAAACGGTAATATTGATCATCATTAAGAAGATCATAACTACGCACATTTACCTGACCACGAACCGCAGGATCAATAATGATAGTCTTATGTAATGAGCGTCCAACAATATTGATGAACTCTTGAATATCTGTCCCTTTGAAATTGGCACTTAGCTCATCTGCCATTACCGAACTACAAAGCAAGCTACTTGCTAACCATAGGGCACTTTTACCCATTAATTTTTTCACAAAAAACTCCTGCGTTTTCGTCTTTTTTGTCACGCAATGCACTGCTATTATTGCAGCTCAATGTGAATATCATGTACTTGACCGCCGCGTTCAACCGTCAAAGTAAAATCAGTTGCTGAAGAAAGCTCAGCCCAAAGTTTTGCCATCACACTTGGATCAGTCAGGCTATTACCGTTAATCGCTACCGCTAAGTCATTCGCCTTCAGACCAACAGAATCAAATAAAATTCGGTCTTTACCCGGATTCACTCGATACCCCTGTACTTCTCCATCTTTCTTCACTTGAGATAAGCGAATATAGCTAAATAGAGATTGAGGTTGAGCTAAAATTTTCTTTTTGATCTCAGCTAATTTGGAATTGTCGATATTCGGTTTAGTCGCGTTATTCGAAGCTGATTTTTGATTCACTGACTGAGATGATTTAGAAAATTTTAACCCTTCAAGCATTACGGTTTCATCACGACCACTGTTGCTAATAATAACGCGATCGTTATACACCGCTTTTAATGTCACACGGGTACCATCAACAACTTCATTAATACCATAAGTATTCTGCTTACCGTTATTTGTGATCACGGCAAAGGCGGATTGGGGATCACTGCTCGCGACAACCCCAACCAACTTTAAATTCAATCGCGTTTGTGGCGCGTCTTTTTTGACTGTGGCTTCAACGGGCTTTGGCTGCGCGTTATATTGCCCAAATAGATTCATGGACAATAAGTTACCTACATTAATATCAGATCCTGATGTGGCCACTTGTACTGACTTCGCTTGCCAAGGTGCCACTGTCGTTGATGGCGCTAATAACATCCATACCATACGACCAGAAATCCACGCTAAAATAACCACTAGTAGCCACGTTAGTAGTCGTGTAAGTGTACGCTGAGATAGCGGGCGCTTTGTGGTCAAAGCGGGCAGCCATGTAGATACTTGCATAGTGGGAATCCATTCAATGAATATCGGGAGCTATATAACCGTTCCCTATATAAACAAGGGTTATTGTAATCAACTTTTATGATCTCCTTTTAACACTTTGAATGCTATTCATTATTGTAAAAAAGAAGCAAATAACTCAAAAGACTAACGATAATTTGTAATAAATTCTTCGTTGATGATTGAAAACCCCGATTAACATCACCATTTATTAGAAATACGTGATAGCTGACGCTATTAAAACAATGTGATATTTTATCGCCCCTTTGAATAAAGGAACCGTTATGGGTCAAGCGACATCCGAACTAAAACAGGTTCGTCTTGATAAATGGTTATGGGCTGCACGTTTTTATAAGACTCGTTCTGTTGCTCGCGCGATGATTGATGGCGGCAAAGTGCAATATAACGGGCAACGCTCAAAACCAAGTAAAATGGTTGAAGTTGGCGCTGAAGTAAAATTACGCCAAGGTAACGATGAAAAAACCGTTACCATCGAAAAGATCTCTGATACCCGCCGTGGTGCACCGGAAGCACAATTGCTATATCAAGAAACAACACAAAGTATTGAATTACGGGAACGCCATGCACAAATGCGCAAACTCAATGCTTTTGATAGTCCGAGTCCGATCAAACGACCAGATAAAAAACAACGTCGTGACATCATGAGATTCAAAAACATCAATACATCAGAATAAAAGGTTGCCAACCTTTATCAATTCATCACTGGTAATAGCAGAGTGCTTTATATCAAGTAAGCCAAATGCTGAGCCACATGAGTTCATGAAGTACTGGGTATAACGCATTTAGATGCACTACCACATATGATGCAAGGTTGGCACCACAGCTGGAGAGAAAGAGAACATGACACAAGATTTTTTAAACCGTTACCTATTTGATGGCGTTTCAGTACGTGGTGAATTAGTACAGTTAGGTGATACTTACCAACAAATCCTTTCATCAACAGACTACCCAGCGCCGATCAGAACACTACTAGGTGAATTGTTAGTCGCAACTAGCCTCTTAACCGCCACATTAAAATTTGAAGGCTCAATCACCGTACAAGTACAAGGTGATGGTCCTGTTAGTCTTGCTGTTATTAACGGTGACCAAAATCAAAAACTACGCGGTGTGGCTCGTTGGGAAGGTGATATTAAAGAAGGTAGCTCTATCCATGAGCTTATGGGTAAAGGCTACATGGTGATCACGGTTCTTCCTACCAAAGGTGAGCGTTACCAAGGTGTCGTTGGCCTTGAAGGTGATACCATGGCCGAATGTTTAGAGGGTTACTTTAAAAACTCTGAACAGCTAAAAACTCGCATCTGGTTACGTACCGGTGAGTTTGAAGGTCAACCTAAAGCCGCAGGTATGCTATTGCAAGTAATGCCAGATGGTCAGGGCAGTGAAAGCGATTTTGAGCACTTAGAAACAATTACTGATACGGTCAAAGATGACGAGCTATTTAGCTTAGACGCACAGGATCTACTTTACCGTTTATACCACCAAGAAGAAGTAAAAGTATTCGAACCACAAGCAGTCAGCTTTGAATGTAGCTGCTCACGCGATCGTAGTGGTTCAGCTGTTATTAGCCTTCACCCTGATGAGATTGAAAAAATCTTAGCGGAAGACGGAAAAGTGTCACTTCATTGTGATTACTGTGGTGCCGACTATGACTTCGATAGCATTGATATTGCAGCACTTCGTGAAAATGCAGGCAATGCTGACGATAGCAAGGTTCATTAATTCTCGCTCCGTATTAAGCCTGAAATATAATTACAAAGCCGGCATATATGCCGGCTTTCTCATATTAAAAACCAACATTCCAACCAAAACTTGAAAGTGAATCACTAAAAAACGCTTCTTTTTTCACCAGAAATAATAATTCAACCCTCTAGCTTTCTGCTTTAACCGCCCTGTAAACTAAATAAAAACATCTAATTCACACGCCCATTAGCCTTATAAAAGTTGTGGTTATTTTATGATGTATATCCCTGATTTAGCCCGTTATGGTTGCTAGCATGGTTAATAGTTAAACAACATCTTACCCAAGGAGCGCCAATGAGCACAATGTGTGTCGATAATAAGGTTGCAACGAGCATGGATTTGTCCCAATACGGAATACTCAATGTTACAGATGTTATTCGTAATCCTTCTTACGAAATACTATTCGCAGAAGAGACGAAAACAGATTTGAAAGGGTTTGAAAAAGGCATTGTCACCGAGCTCGGTGCGGTTGCTGTTGATACAGGGATATTTACCGGCCGTTCACCACAAGATAAATTTATTGTAAAAGACAACACTACCCAAGATACCTTGTGGTGGTCAGATCAAGGCAAAAACGATAATAAGCCACTTAGCCAACAAGCATGGCATGATCTTAAATCTCTCGTAACAACGCAACTCTCTAACAAGCGTCTTTTTGTGGTAGATGGCTATTGTGGCGCAAATCCTGATACACGTATATGTATTCGGGTGATCACTGAAGTCGCTTGGCAAGCACACTTCGTTAAAAACATGTTTATTCGTCCAACAGAAGCTGAGTTAGAAACATTTGAACCCGACTTCGTGATCATGAATGGCTCAAAGTGTACTAACCCTAAATGGCAAGAGCACGGCATGAATTCAGAGAACTTCACGGTATTTAACCTCTCTGACAAAATACAACTTATTGGTGGTACATGGTATGGCGGCGAGATGAAAAAAGGGATGTTCGCGATGATGAACTACTTTTTACCTCTCAAAGGTATTGCCTCTATGCATTGCTCGGCCAATATAGGAGAAAATGGTGATACCGCTATCTTTTTTGGCTTATCTGGCACAGGTAAAACAACTTTATCGACTGATCCTAAACGGGCATTAATTGGTGATGATGAACATGGCTGGGACGATAACGGTGTGTTTAACTTTGAAGGTGGATGTTATGCAAAAACCATTAACCTTTCAAAAGAAGCTGAACCTGATATCTACCAGGCTATTCGTCGTGATGCGTTACTGGAAAACGTAACAGTACGTAATGATGGTTCTATCGATTTTAATGATAATTCAAAAACAGAAAACACCCGCGTTTCTTACCCAATTTATCATATCGATAATATCGTAAAACCTATCTCAAAAGGTGGTCATGCCAATAAGGTTATTTTCTTATCGGCAGATGCTTTCGGTGTTTTACCTCCGGTATCAAAGCTAACACCCGAGCAAACTAAATATCACTTCTTGTCAGGTTTTACTGCAAAACTCGCGGGAACGGAACGTGGTATTACAGAGCCGACCCCCACCTTCTCTGCGTGTTTTGGGAATGCCTTTTTAACACTTCACCCAACAAAATATGCTGAAGTGTTAGTGAAACGCATGGAAGCAGCGGGAGCTGAAGCCTATTTAGTCAATACAGGCTGGAATGGCACAGGTAAACGTATTTCGATCCAAGATACTCGTGGCATTATTGATGCGATTTTAGATGGCTCGATTGATAGCGCACCAACGAAACAAATTCCTATTTTCAAT
The DNA here is from genome assembly GCF_000153325.1 of Photobacterium sp. SKA34. Classification (GTDB taxonomy): domain Bacteria; phylum Pseudomonadota; class Gammaproteobacteria; order Enterobacterales; family Vibrionaceae; genus Photobacterium. The sequence goes on along the minus strand of NZ_AAOU01000019.1, from coordinate 76,231 downwards.
TTAACCGTGCCGACGGCATTACCTGGTGTCGCCACTGAGATCCTAGATCCTCGTGATACCTATACCGACCCACTGCAATGGGAAAGTAAGGCCAAAGATCTTGCAAGTCGATTTATCGCAAACTTCGATAAATATACCGATACCGCAGAAGGCGAATCTTTAGTCAAAGCAGGCCCGCAGCTCGATTAAGTATCAAACAACCAAGCCCCTATTAATAGGTAATAGGGGCTTTTTTTATATCTCGCATCATTAGGCTAATGTCAGTTCAATAGCCATAGCGTGCCTCAAATCCAACTCACATCTCTTGCCAAGTACTGATATTTACGCCAATCTCATCATATAGATAATAAAATGTGCTAATGGCTTTCAGGAAATGAATTATGCGTTGGGTTGCCAAACTTATTGCTTCTGTATTACTGCTTGGCGGACTGAGTATCGCGGCACTGATCGTATTGCTACAAACCCGCTACGCAACTCCTTTACTCAACCATACCCTCGCCTTTTTCTCCCACTATCAGTTAGCTGAAACACAGTTACACTATGATATAAAACAACCACTACAAATAACGCTTCAACCGCTAACCGTAAAAAAAGCGAATGAAACCTTATTGTCAGTTCACAGTATTACTCTCGAACTTTCATCACGTTCATTACAAACACAGCATCTAACTTTTTCTAACGTCATTATTGATGGGATCGATTTACATCATCAGCAATGGGATAAATTTGAACACCTCCCTGTATTTTCTATTGATCGTTTAGCGATTAATGATCTCTCAATCGCCACTCCAACGATAACAATCAACCGTGCACAGCTTCAAATCGATAATTGGCAATATAGTGATCACCAACAACCATGGTGGCAGCAATTTAGTGGACAGTTTCAATTAAGTGCGCCTCAAATAACATGGCACAATCAAACGCTAGAAAATCTGTTATTAAACGGAACAAAACAGAAACAACAGTGGCAACTGACAGGATTTTCTGGGAAGTGGCAACAAGCGGACTTTAATGGCACAGCAGACTATAACAGTGACACCCAGTTATTCACGTTAGATAAACTCACGCTAATTAACCTTCGCATCCAACAATCACAACCCTTGCTGACATGGTCGCAATGGCTAGCAGATGCCACGCTCGTTCGTCATATCAGGATTAAGCGCGCTGACATTCTAGACAGCAGTATTGAACAACCTAATTGGGCTGCCGATGATATTAATTTGTCATTAGAAAATTGGTCATGGCCTAACAGTTACTGGCAACAAGATAACGCCCATTTATCTGTCAGTGCCAGTAATGCGAAATGGCACGATATCGTATTTGAACAACCGATCGTTGAGCTGAATTTCATGCCGGAAAAGATTAACAGTCAGGGGATTTCGGCTCAGTTGCTCGATGGCTATATAAGTATGGATGGAGAGATTACACCAGATAAAGTTAAACTAAAAAAATTGTTTATCTCAGGTATAAAAGGCTTTCTTCCTCCAAAATGGTTCCATACTGCAAAGACATTGACCTCAAGACTATCAGAGCTAACTATCGATAAGCTTGATATCAATAATATACAGTTAACATCTACAAATACTCAATTACCGTTTCAACTCGCCGGGATATATATTGATGGTAACGATGTGGTAGTAAAGCATCAACATCAATGGGGACTATGGCAAGGTAATCTTGATACTAGTCTAGGCTTTGCCAGCATCAACCAAATTGTTTTTGTCGATCCGATTGTAGAAATGACCAGTTTTAATGGCGATTGGGTCATCGATAAATTTATCTTACCTTTTACTGATGGCATGCTAAAAGCTGACGCGAATATTCAATTAGCGCAACAAGGTCAGCCTTGGTCTCTTTCTATCTCTGGTGATAGTGTTCCCGCCGCTCTCATTTATCGTTGGTTCAAATTACCACTACCATTAAAGGGTAAAATTGACGGAACAATACATGCAAAAGGATTAGCAAGTAATCGCCAAAGCTTCAATTACAGTTTATCTGGGCAAACCGCTCTCACCTTTAGAGATATTCATTTAGATAATATTGCACCAACACAATTACTCGATAACTGGAAAACGAAAGGAAAGTTATTTGGTATGGCATTAGATAACAACAATGAAAACAGCGATAGTCACACCCAAGCTTTAACGCTATCACCACTGAAAACCACCGCAGAAAGAGGGAAAATCACTATCCCAACTTGGCTTGCAAGCAATGATAATTTTAGCCTATCACTCACCAGTCATTGGGATCTGGCGATCCCAAAACAGCAACAACTAGAATGGGTATTAAAGGAAAACTGCCAACAAGTCGATCGTCGTTGGCATGCCGATCAAACAGAAGTGAATTCGTTTTCGACGTGTAGCGGTAAGATCAAATAAGTACCGGTAAAACTAGAAGCAACTTTACCGCCGCTATACACATTCACATCAATGCTGATGCGCCCCTTACGACCTTTCGCTAAGCGATCAATATCACCGCGTAAATCTTCTATGGTGCTCACCGCTTTAGGTCGCTCTGTCACAGGGGCTGAATAACGGATATGGCTATCAACCAAAATGATATTACCTTCTAACCCTCGTTCTTTCAGCAATAACCAAATAAAACCCCAGCCCGCTAAGGTTGCCATGGTAAAAATGCTACCCGCAAACATAAACTCATTAGGGTTTAGATTGGCATTGAACAGCGCACTTACTTCAAAGCGATAACCTGTATATTGGTTGATTTTTATCCCCATTTTATCGCTGATCGGGATCTGTTGTTGCCACAGTGTCTGTAGCTCCTGACACCATTCCGGATGACGCACAACTTCATTCAATGGCTCAAGATGTTTAAGCATTTGTTGGTGACGAACAGGGCCTCGTTCATCACTCAGTTCACCTTCACTGGCAAAGCCATTTTTTAAATAAAACGGGATTGCATCTTCACGAGCGTTACACACCATGCGCTTAGCACCGTCTTGCCTTGCTAGTGATTCTAGGGCCATTAAAATTAAGCCACCTAAACCATGGTGACGTACATCAGGATCAACCGCCATATAACGTACTTGTCCTTCATTATCAGGCGTTAAATATAAACGCCCAATCGCCACCACCTGATCACGATTATTGATGATCATACGATGTTCACTCAGTTCATCATACGCATCTCGTTCAGAGCCTTGCGGCATTTGCCAAGGTTCACGCAACATCCGCCAACGAAAATGGTAATAGCTCGCCAACTGCTCATCTGTTTGAGGCGTCACTAATCGAAACATGAATTCCCTCTCTTTCCATTCTCGGTTTATGGAGTATCTCTGATGGTAATGTGATTTTCTAGACTTGTAGCCAGAACGTCACTGGACCATCGTTATTCAGTGCTACTTGCATATCGGCAGCAAAGATACCCGTTTCAGTTTGAATTTCTTTTACCTTACATTGTTCGACAAAATATTCATAAAGACGTTCAGCATCAACAGGTGCAGCCCCACTCGAAAAACCTGGGCGCATCCCCTTTTTAGTATCTGCCGCTAATGTAAATTGCGATACAACTAATACACTGCCCCCCGCCTGCTGCACGTTTAAATTCATTTTGCCATCGTCATCACTAAAGACACGGTAACCGAGCACTTTATCACGCAGTTTTTGCGCTTTTGCTTCGTCATCATCTTTTTCAACGCCTAACAGCACTAACAAGCCTTTACCTATAGCGCTAATGGTCTGTCCATCTACAGTCACGCTAGCCTCAGTAACTCGTTGGATCAGTGCAATCATTTTTCAACCTCTTTAATAGTCTGCGACGTGTCACCAGATTTTTGCTCTGTCGGTAATGATAACTGATTCGCCTGCTCCCAAAAACCACGCTCACCTAAACTGGCCGTGATCTCTGCGCCCAGTAATACAATGCACCAACATAAATAAATCCAAACAAATAAGATAGGAATTGCAGCTAAGGCGCCGTAAATCATCTGATAAGAATGAAAATGCGCGAGGTAAATCGCAAAACCTTTCTTACTTAGCTCAAATAAAATGCTCGCACTTAAACTACCAATCAGTGCATGACGGAACGTCACTTTACAATTCGGCACTAATAAGTAGAGCAATAAAAATGCCAAACTCGACATAATAGAAGGAAACCAGCGTAAGGACTGCTGTAAAAAGCCGTGTAACGCTTGATGCTCAAGTAATGCCAATGAACCAAGGTAAGAGCTTACTGCAATACTAGAACCTAACAGGATCGGTCCTAACGTTAAAATCATCCAGTAGATTGAAAACGAAATAATCCAACGACGTTTCTTTTTAATTCGCCAGATATAATTTAACGAGGTATCTATTGATGAAATCAACATCATGGCAACGACAAATAAAGCTGCAATACCGACAGCTGTCATTTTGCCAGCATTAGAAACAAACTCATTTAAGTAGGTTTTCACAACCGCGCCAGCCGCTGGTACGAAATTCTCGATCACAAAGTTTTGTAATTGCTCACCAAGTCCTGCGAATACAGGCACTGCTGATAACGCCGAAATAACAACCGTGATAAGCGGCACCAATGATAATAAAGTAACATAAGCCATTGAGCCAGCAGTAACCGTTAAACGGTCATGATTCACTCGCTGGATTAAATACGAAAAATAATCCATCATCAGACGGATTTTGGGAGCTAATTGCAACTTCGCCATTGGTTTGTTGTCAGCCTTATAACTTTGTTCTATTAATCTTATACACATTGTGAAAAGGCTTTCATTTTTTGCCTTCTCTCAACTCTTTATTTGCGTCTTATCAATCAATTCTCTCTTGTTAGAACAAACGTTAAGATTGATTTATTTCAGCGCAGCATGTCTTACAAGGAGCATAACATGCCTTATTTTCTTGCTATTTTACTTAGCGTTAGCTTACTTTCAGGCTGTCAATCAGCCTATTACTCAGCGATGGAGCAAGTCGGCATTCATAAACGTGACATCATGGTCGATCGAGTAGAAGACGCCAACGCGGCACAAAAAGATGCACAACAGCAATTTACCAGTGCGCTTGAAGGGCTTAAAGCATTAAATAATTTCAACGGTGGAGAGTTAGAAGCCGCATACAACGACGTTAATAATCAATACAAAGACAGTGAAGCAGCAGTCTATAAAGTAAAAGATCGTATCGCTGCTATTGAAGATGTGGCTGATGCGTTATTTGATGAATGGAATGACGAACTTGCGCTTTATAAGAGTGCAACATTGAAACGTGATAGTGCAAACAAGCTACGAGCAACCAAAGTACAGTATCAAAAAATGTTATCTGCAATGAAACGTGCTGAACAAAAAATGGAGCCCGTGCTAGATACTTTGCGTGATAACACGTTATACCTTAAGCATAACCTAAATGCTGCCGCCATTGGCTCACTACAAGGTGAATTCAATTCACTGCAACGAGAGATCCAACAAGCGATCCGCGATATGAACAGCGCCATTGCAGAATCTAACCGCTTTATTGGTCATCTAAAGAAATAATCCTACAACAGAGTGAGTCAGCCTCGGTTGGCTCACTATTTTCTTTCAACAGCGCTTTCGCCCTATGTGTTAATACAACACCTCCTATCTCCTCACAGTTTTACATATCACACTATTTTTCAAACCCCAGATACAACAATCCCCCGATTGTTACCAACCGAGGGATTGTTTAATAACTAATGAACTTAATCAGTAATTACTTTGCACGACCTGCACGCTTACGATCGTTTTCAGTAAGAAGTTTCTTACGAATACGGATGTTTTCAGGCGTAACTTCTACTAGCTCATCGTTGTCGATGAATTCTAGTGCTTGCTCAAGTGTGTACTTGATAGCAGGAGAAAGGGTTTGCGCTTCGTCAGTACCAGAAGCACGAACGTTTGTAAGCTGCTTACCTTTCAGACAGTTAACTGTAAGGTCGTTAGAACGGTTATGAATACCGATGATCTGACCTTCGTAAACTTCATCTGCGTGCTCAGAGAATAGACGGCCACGCTCTTGTAGGTTAAACAATGCATAAGTCAGTGCTTTACCTGTTGCGTTAGAAATCAATACACCATTGTTACGTTGACCGATAGTACCGCCCTTGTGAGGGCCATAGTGATCAAACGTATGGTAAAGAAGACCTGAGCCTGAAGTCAGTGTCATGAATTCAGTTTGGAAACCGATAAGACCACGAGAAGGCATCATGAAATCCATGCGAACACGGCCCTTACCATCTGGTGCCATATCCGTTAGCTCACCTTTACGAAGACCGATGTTCTCCATGATACCGCCTTGGTGCTCTTCCACCACGTCGATAGTCACAACTTCAAACGGTTCCATTTGCTTACCATCTTCTTCTTTGATGATAACTTCTGGACGTGATACTGCTAGTTCGTAGCCTTCACGACGCATGTTTTCGATCAGGATAGATAGGTGAAGTTCACCACGGCCTGATACGCGGAATTTATCTGGATCAGCTGTTTCTTCAACACGTAGTGCAACGTTATGTACTAGCTCTTTTTGAAGACGCTCTAGGATGTTACGTGAAGTAACGAACTTACCTTCTTTACCTGCAAACGGAGAGTTGTTTACTTGGAAAGTCATGGTAACTGTTGGTTCATCAACAGAAAGTGGCGTTAATGCTTCAACACAGTTTTGGTCACAAATAGTGTCAGAAATCTTAAGCTCGCCAAGACCTGTGATAGCAATGATGTCACCCGCTTTCGCTTCTTCAACTTCATGACGCTCAAGACCTAGGTAACCTAAAACTGTACCTACTTTACCGTTACGCTTAGAACCATCAGCACTTACGATAGTTACTTGTTGGTTAGCTTTAACAGCACCACGAGTAATACGCGCAACACCGATAACACCCACGTAAGAGCTGTAATCAAGCTGAGAGATTTGCATCTGAAGTGGGCCATCAACGTCTACTGAAGGCGCTGCAACGTTATCAACGATAGATTGGAACAATGGTTCCATGTTCTCGCCAGTTTCGCCTTCTTCTAGAGTAGCCCAACCGTTTAGTGCTGATGCGTAAACCACTTGGAAATCAAGCTGTTCGTCAGTTGCACCAAGGTTGTCAAATAGGTCAAATATTTGATCCATAACCCACTCAGGACGTGCACCTGGACGGTCAATCTTGTTAATTACAACGATTGGCTTAAGACCGTATGCAAACGCTTTTTGCGTTACGAAACGTGTTTGAGGCATAGGGCCGTCAACTGCGTCAACGATAAGCAATACAGAGTCAACCATAGACATGATACGCTCTACTTCACCACCGAAATCGGCGTGTCCAGGGGTATCTACGATGTTGATACGGTAGTCATTCCAATTGATTGCTGTGTTCTTAGCAAGAATGGTAATGCCACGCTCTTTCTCGATATCGTTAGAATCCATCACACGTTCTTCGGCTTCGCCGCGACCCTCTAACGTGCCAGACTGCTGTAGAAGTTTATCAACCAAGGTAGTTTTACCATGGTCAACGTGAGCAATAATTGCGATATTTCTTAATTTATCGATCGATTGATTAGACATTAGTTTCACATTCACTCAGAACATGCAGCATCTTCACTAGAGGCTACTTGATTAAAAAAACGGCTCATAATTTAACAGATTTTACGCTAAAACCCACGAAATATGTGATTTATATCACCAGCTTTTTTATGACCATACTCTGAAGCCGCATTTTTACTCGCTTTTTAGGCTAATTTTATTTTTTTGAACCCTTCTATTTAGGCCATAAATGCCCTCTTAACCTTGCTTTATCGCTCCTTACAGATAAAAACAGCATTAAAGTTACACAGCTCTCATTTAACAATAAAAAAACACTTTTTTAAGGAGATTATGAATTGACAATAATTTTTAACATCGCGATAGTAAGCATGTTCTATTATTGTTAATGACACGCCACCGCACCAAAACAGTGCGACCGTGCATCAAGATAGTGCAAGAATGGATTAATTAAGCTTTAGCAATGCGTAAAAACCGCATTTTTAAAGCTTTAAAAAATTGGCATGGTTTTCGCTTAGGAACATTCAGATCTGCTTATTCTCAAAAATGAGCAACACTAGATTTGCGGCCATGCCCTTATATAACACCGGAGGTTACTCAAGATGTCAGTAGAAAACGTACTAGCGCTGATCCAGGAAAATGAAGTTAAGTTTATTGACCTACGTTTTACCGATACAAAAGGTAAAGAACAGCATATCTCGATCCCATCTCATCAAATTGATGCTGATTTCTTCGAAGAAGGTAAAATGTTTGATGGCTCTTCAGTTGCAGGTTGGAAGGGTATCAACGAATCAGACATGGTAATGATGCCTGACGCGTCAAGCGCGGTACTAGACCCATTCACTGAAGACGCTACGCTTAATATCCGTTGTGATATTTTAGAGCCAGCAACAATGCAAGGTTACGACCGTGATCCCCGCTCTATCGCGAAGCGTGCAGAAGAGTTCATGCGTTCAACAGGTATCGCAGACACGGTTCTTATCGGTCCTGAGCCAGAATTCTTCCTATTTGACGATGTTAAGTTTAACACTGACATGTCTGGCTCTTTCTTCAAAATTGATGATGTAGAAGCGGCATGGAACACAGGTTCTGATTTCGAAGGCGGTAACAAAGGTCACCGTCCTGGCGTTAAAGGCGGTTACTTCCCAGTAGCACCTGTCGATTCATCACAAGACATCCGTTCTGCTATGTGTTTAATCATGGAAGAAATGGGTCTCGTTGTTGAAGCTCACCACCACGAAGTAGCAACAGCAGGTCAAAACGAAATTGCAACACGTTTCAACACGCTAACAACAAAAGCGGATGAAATTCAGATCTACAAGTATGTAGTTCATAACGTTGCACACGCATTTGGTAAAACAGCAACCTTTATGCCTAAGCCACTAGTAGGTGATAACGGTTCTGGTATGCACGTTCACCAATCACTAGCGAAAGACGGTGTAAACCTGTTCTCTGGTGATAAGTACGGCGGCCTTTCTGAAATGGCGCTTTACTACATCGGTGGTATCATCAAGCATGCACGTGCAATCAACGCATTTGCTAACCCTGCAACGAACTCATACAAGCGTCTAGTTCCAGGCTTTGAAGCTCCAGTAATGCTAGCTTACTCTGCACGTAACCGTTCAGCGTCTATCCGTATTCCTGTAGTACCAAGTCCTAAAGCACGTCGTATCGAAGTGCGTTTCGGTGATCCAGCAGCTAACCCATATCTAGCCTTTGCTGCAATGCTAATGGCTGGCCTTGACGGTATCCAGAACAAGATCCACCCAGGCGAAGCGATGGATAAAGACTTGTACGACCTACCAGCAGAAGAAGCGGCTGAAATCCCAACAGTTGCAGAATCGCTACAAGGCGCACTACAAGCACTAAGCGACGACCGTGAGTTCTTAACTTCTGGCGGCGTATTCTCTGATGACTTCATCGATTCTTACATCGCACTGAAATCTCAAGATGTTGAGAAAGTAAACATGACAACTCATCCATTAGAGTTTGAACTTTACTACTCAGTTTAAGTAATCACTTAATTACTAAACATTAAATACTTAGGCCTGCTTCACAAGCGGGCCTTTTTGATCTTGTTGTTAGTCACAAAGCAACGACAATAAAGTCTCTTTTATACCCCGTCCTGTGCTATCAAACTTGGAGTTAATGGATGAAACTCTCTCGTTTTATGAATGTAATACCCTCAACGATTGTGGCTATCATGTGGGTCACATCAATACCGACGCATGCTTCAACTATCTACTCATGGACTGATGACAATGGTGTAGTTCATTTCACCGATAAGCCACAAGTATCTAATGCTAAAACATATGATTTAAGCGTAACGGAAGTCAGCGGCAATATTGAACAAACCGTAAATACTATTGACACTCAAACCACCGATATTACCGTGGTAGAAGAGCCAGCAAAAACCATTACAACCGTCAGTTTAGTCTCGCCAATGCATGAGCAAACCATCCGCAATAACGAAGGTATCATCAATATTCATGCGGTTACCAACAGTAAACTCAACAACCAAACCCAAGCGCAATTGGTCTTAGATGGTATAATAAAGGGTGAGCCTCAAACGAATTTGACATGGCAACTCAGCAACATTGATCGCGGCAGCCATCAGCTACAAATTCAACTAGTTAAAGGCGGCAAGGTTATTGCATCGTCAGACAGTATTACCGTTTATCTGCATCGAGCCACCGTGAAGGCGAACAAGCCAAAGCCAGTACAGCCTCGCTAATCCACAGTTTCACCAATTAACAGTGCCCGATCAGCAATAAACAGGTTACACTCAGATGCACCAATTTGGTGCATTTGACCTAAATAAGCCTATTGATGGTTTAGGTAATCAACAAGGATGCTGATTGTGACTACCGCTTTTACCCCTATAATTATTGATAACCTTGTTACTGCGATCATTTTACTGGATGAGCACTTAACGATTCGTTATGTCAATCCCGCCGCAGAACAACTGTTATCGTCGAGTAAGCGTCGTTTGCTGGGCATTACGTTACCAGAGCTATTACAGTATTCCTCTCTTGATCTCGATTTAATCGCAGCCACACTGTACAGTGGTCAAGGCCTAGCTGATAGTGATCTCGCTTTTGTGATTGATGAACAGCGTCACCTTCTTGCCTTAAATGCCAGCCCTATTTCATGGCAAAAAGAGCTTTTCGTGATGCTGGAGCTTAAACCTATCGATCAGCAACGCCGTATTAGCCAAGAGCTTTCCCAATTAGCTCAGCAGCAAGCTGCAAAAGAATTAGTGCGAGGGTTAGCTCATGAGATAAAAAATCCACTAGGTGGCTTACGAGGTGCTGCACAACTACTTGAAAAAGCGCTACCCGATCCTAGTTATGTCGAATATACCCAAATGATTATTGAGCAAGCCGACCGATTACGTAATTTGGTCGATAGATTATTAGGTCCACAACGCCCAGGCATCAGAAAAACCGATAATATTCATCTCATATTAGAAAAAGTACGTCAGCTGATCATACTGGAAAACGACAGTAATCTTGTAATTGAGCGCGACTACGATCCAAGTCTGCCTGAGATTGATATGGATACCGAACAACTCGAGCAAGCCTTACTCAATATTGTCAGTAACGCCGCTCATGTTCTAAAAAAACAACAAAATGGCGGGATAATTAAACTAAAAACCCGTACAGCCCACCAAGCCTTGATCCAAGGCAAATACACCCGTATCGCCGCGAAAATTGAAATTATCGATAATGGCCCAGGGATCCCAGCAGAGATCCAAGACACCTTGTTCTATCCAATGGTAACCGGTAATGCTGATGGCACAGGATTAGGGCTATCGATCTCGCAAAACTTAATAGACCAACATAACGGCAAAATTGAAGTGATTAGCTGGCCAGGACACACCAACTTTACGATCTATTTACCAATACAATAATAACGATAGGAGAGTAACGTATGAGCAAAGGATTAATTTGGGTTGTTGATGACGACAGCTCTATTCGCTGGGTAATGGAAAAGACACTTATTACCGCTGGCATGAAGTGTGAAACATTTGCTAATGCCGATAGTATACTTGAAGCGCTAGAGCGTAATGTCCCAGATGTATTGGTCTCTGATATTAAAATGCCGGGAACAGATGGCTTAACGTTACTAAAACTCTTACAACAAGATTACCCACTATTACCAGTGATAATCATGACGGCGCATTCAGACTTAGATGCCGCAGTGAACGCCTATCAACGTGGGGCATTTGAATATCTCCCTAAGCCATTTGATATTGATGAAGCAGTGAGTTTAGTTGAGCGCGCGGTTAGTCATAGTCAAGAGCAGAAATGTCAACAGCAACCAGAAACGGAAGTAAAAGCAGTACCAGAAATTATCGGTGAAGCCCCTGCCATGCAGGAAGTTTTCCGTGCTATTGGTCGTCTTTCTCGCTCATCTATTTCGGTGTTGATTAACGGTGAATCCGGCACAGGTAAAGAGCTTGTCGCTCACGCTTTACATCGCCATAGCCCACGCAGTAAAAATGCCTTTATTGCACTGAATATGGCCGCTATTCCCAAAGACTTGATTGAATCAGAACTGTTCGGCCATGAAAAAGGTGCATTTACTGGTGCCAACAGTGTTCGCCAAGGTCGATTTGAACAAGCAAACGGTGGAACACTGTTTCTCGATGAAATCGGTGATATGCCATTAGATATTCAAACGCGTTTACTGCGTGTATTGGCGGATGGGCAGTTTTATCGAGTCGGTGGACATTCCCCCGTTAACGTCGATGTCCGTATTATTGCCGCAACGCACCAAAACCTAGAGCGTCTTGTTGCCAGTGGTGATTTTCGTGAAGATTTATTTCACCGCCTAAACGTTATTCGGGTACATTTACCGTCACTAAAAGATCGCCGCCAAGATATCCCTCAACTCGCACGTCATTTCTTACAACGCGCATCTAACGAGTTAGGCGTAGAAGTTAAAACCCTTCACCCAAATACGACCGAACAGTTAGCATCACTGGATTGGCCTGGTAATGTTCGCCAACTAGAAAATATTTGTCGCTGGCTTACTGTCATGGCAAGCAGCAGTGAGGTCTTACCTAGCGATCTCCCCCCTGAGTTACTCGAAAATAATCAAAACACTTTATCAACTCAGCAAGATAATCAATATTGGCAGCAAGGCTTACAGCAATGGGCAAAGCAAGAATTGCAGCAAGGTAATGAAAACTTATTGGCAGAAGCCCTACCTGAGTTTGAAAAAATCTTGCTAGAGACAGCGCTACAACATAGCCACGGTCATAAACAAGAAGCGGCTCGATTATTAGGCTGGGGAAGAAATACCCTCACCAGAAAGCTCAAAGAGCTGGGTATTAACGACTAACTATCACAACATAACACTGGGTTGCAGGTGAAGGCGGTCACATTTAGCTGCAACAATTATGTTCACGTTATACACTTTGCTTATACTTAACGCTCAGTTTTCATCGGAATAATCATAATGATCAACAAGCATCTTCCTTTGACGGATCTACACCGTCACCTTGATGGCAATATTCGCCCTCAAACTATCCTAGAACTTGGCCATCAATTTAATATGGCGCTACCTGGTCATGATCTAGAAAGCTTACGTCCACACGTTCAGATCGTTGAAGCTGAACCAAGTCTTGTCGCCTTTTTGTCAAAGCTAGACTGGGGCGTTGCAGTATTAGGCGATCTCGATGCTTGTCGTCGTGTCGCTTATGAAAACGTTGAAGATGCCTTGCATGCACAAATTGATTATGCCGAGCTACGTTTCTCACCTTACTACATGGCAATGAAGCATAACTTACCGATTGCGGGTGTAGTTGAAGCCATTGTTGATGGGGTAGAAGCTGGTTGCCGTGACTTTGGCATCAAAGCGAACTTGATCGGTATTATGAGTCGTACCTTTGGTGTTGAGGCTTGTCAGCAAGAGCTTGATGGCTTACTGACTCACAAAGATAAATTGGTCGCTATCGATTTAGCTGGTGATGAATTAGGTCAGCCTGGCACGCAATTTAACGCACACTTTAAACAGGTTCGTGATGCGGGCTTACGTGTAACCGTTCATGCTGGTGAAGCAGCAGGCCCTGAAAGTATGTGGCAAGCAATTAATGAGCTTGGCGCGGTACGTATTGGTCACGGTGTAAAGGCGATTCAAGATCCAAAACTGATGGATTACCTAGTAGAGCATAAAATTGGTATTGAATCGTGCATTACCTCAAATATTCAAACCAGTACCATTAGCAACATCAAAGATCACCCTATCAAACCATTCCTCGAACATGGCATTTTAGCCTGTCTCAATACTGACGATCCTGCCGTTGAAGGTATTGAATTACCTTACGAATATGACGTTGCAGCCCCAGCTGTTGGTTTAAGCCAAGCACAAATCGAACAAGCACAACGCAATGGTTTAGAGATCGCCTTCTTGAGTGAAAGTGAAAAACAAACCCTTCGCGAGATGGCAGCACAACGCAGCTAATCACTCTCGCGATAAAAGTCAGATAACAAAAAAACCCCGTTCCAGCATTGCTCGAATGGGGCTTTTTCATTTAATCCAATAAGATTAAATCACTCGTGAAAACTGCTGTTGACGAGCGCGATCACGTAAGTATTTATCGAAACACATACAAATATTACGGATCAATAAACGTCCCTTCAGCTCAACGAAGATATGTTGCTCATCTACCGATACTAACTCATCATCAATAAAAGTTTTTAAAAGTTCTAAATCTTCAGCAAAATATTGATCAAAATTGATATTAAATTCTGCTTCAATCGCTTTCTTATCAAGCTGGAAATTACAAATGAGGGCTTTGATCACTTCACGACGCAGTAAGTCGTCTGCATCTAGCGAGACCCCCTTACACAGTGCGTTTTGTTTTTCTTCAATATCGCGGTAGTAGTGCTTTAACTCTTTTTGGTTTTGCGCGTAACAATCGCCAATCATAGAAATAGCGGATACACCCATACCTAATAAATCACACTCACCTTGGGTAGTGTAACCTTGGAAATTACGATGCAAAATCCCTTCGCGCTGTGCAATTGCTAATTCATCATCCGGTTTTGCAAAGTGATCCATACCAATAAATTGGTATCCTGCCCCCGTCAACGTCGCAATTGTATTTTGTAAGATACCTAACTTTTCTTTGGCGCTCGGTAATAGCGCTTCGCTGATCTTACGTTGTGCTGCAAACAATTTCGGCATGTGGGCGTAGTTAAACACCGATAAACGTCCCGGATTCATCTCCAGTACTTGCTCTAATGTTTTCGCAAACATTTCACGATTTTGTAGTGGTAAACCATAAATCAAATCAAGGTTCGTTGAACGGAAACCCAACTCACGTGCACGTTCAACCATCGCAAAAATAAACACTTCGTCTTGCTCACGGTTAACCAGTTTTTGCACATCTTTATTGAAATCTTGTACACCGATACTTAAACGATTAAAGCCTTCACTGCGAAGGTGATCAAGAATATCGAGTTCAATTTCACGCGGATCGACTTCTATGCTGATCTCAGCATCATCATCAAAATTAAACACCGCACGTAAGCTATTCATTAAACGACTGATCTGCGCTGCAGTAAGAAACGTGGGCGTACCACCGCCCCAGTGTAGTTGACTCACTTGGCGATCGCCCAATAAGGTCGCACGTTGTTTAATTTCTTGTTCTAGCTTATCCAAGTAATCATCCGCTTTATGCTGATGACGGGTAATAATTTTATTACAGCCACAGTAGTAACAAAGCTTATGACAAAATGGGATATGAATATAAAGCGATAGTTTACGATCTGGGTATTGCTTACATGACATCTCAAATTCAGCAGACGAGAACGCTTCATTAAACTCTAATGCAGTTGGGTAAGAGGTATAACGCGGGCCTGAATAGTTATACTTTTCAATCAGGGCCTGATCCCAAATAATCTGCTCATTTGACATGACATATTTCCAATATTGTAGGGAGAATAAAGAGTTAAACGTGCAATGATAGTAAAACGCCTAACACTTACACTTTATAAGACAATACAGCCATCGCCTAATCAGATTAAACGATGACTGTAATAGTTCAGATCAAGTCATTAAGACTTCGTAGACAGGATGGCATCCAGCTCGACTACAATAGCTTCTTGTAATCGAGTTTCAGCCTTCATTCGCTCCAGATCAAAGCGCATTCGAGCACGTTTCTCTGTTTGTTGACTTGCTTCACCGCGAGGCATATCTTTTACTACCTCATACAGCTCTGTAATAGCTGGATAAGTTGCTGCAAAATCAACACTCTTATCAGCCTGTAGCGCTTCCATCAACTTATACAAACGAATCGCCGCTTCAGACAAATCACATTGTCCTTGCTTGGTGGCTGCGGCAATCACATAAACGCTCTCTAAAATCGTATTATTACGCGTTTCTATCGCCTCTTTTTGCTGTTGTTCAGCACGGGCTAAAAAAACTTTATGGCGTTGATTTTGTTGGTATAGCTTAACAAGTAACGTTCCCGCATAAATACCAAGCGCGGTTACAATTGTGCCACCAATAACAAGCAGAAGCGTCAAATCCTGCAACGGTTACTCCTTACCGAATTTATCTAAATCCATCTTTTCAAATTGATCGAGTAAATCATCATCAGACTTAACCGCTGGGCGGTACTCATCTTCCTCGAACAATTCAACTTCATCTTCTTCCATCAAACCAAGCTGCTTCATAAGCTGCTCAATACGATCAAGTTTTTGGTCGACTTGTTTCTGCAAGCCCGCACCTAACTTTTCACCAGCATCTAAGCGATCAAGAAGAACCATCAGCTGCGCATCATTTTCAAGCATTGCTAATTCTTGCTCTGCTGACATACGACGTTGCTGTTTGGTCATTGGCTTTTTCGGCTCAACGATCAAAGGAATTGGTTTTTTACTACCAAGACGTGGATCTTTTTTCTGCGCGGCATTACGCTGCTTAGTTTCTTCAACGGCAGAATGGCGACTACCAGTTTTTAAGCCTTTACGCTTTTTCGCTTTCTGTCGCTGGCGAGATTCGATCTCTACTTGGTTCGGCGTTTTATCACGGTATACCGCTGGGCCTTCAGAGCCAACCTTACGGCCTCTTTTTTTACGGGTCATTACTGGGTTTTCCTCAGCAAAATCACATCATTTCCAACAAACTCAACTTCTAAGCCATCACGTTGCGCTAAAAAGCGGAACGTATCGCGACTAAAGAAACTAACGTGGGTTGGATCGTTCTTATAATGCCAACGTGTAAACGCTTCGGCATCGGTTGCTAGCTTTGTCATTAATCCTAGCCATCCGCCAGGTTTAATCATACTCAGCAGCAGCCCCCATTCCTTCGCAGGCTGATTAAAATGTTCTATGGCTTCAGTACACGTAACAAAGTCATATTGGCGCGTTAATACACTAGGATCAGGTGCAAAGTATGGATCATAAATCGCCATATTATATCCCATTTCGTCCAACATAATGGAAAGTGTTGGACCGGGACCGCTGCCAAAGTCTAAACCATCTAATGGTCCAGCCAGTAAACGTTCCACTAATGGTATAGCTAAACGACCTAAAAATTGGCGATAACCCATATCTTCTGGATTATTTTGATGTTGATCATAAACGGCTTTTTCTTGCTCTGACGATAACTGAGCCTCAGGATCGGCAAAAATTAACGCACATTGCTGACAACGAAAATAACAGCGATTTTTATCTTCAACAAATACTCCATGCTGCTCACTATGGCACAGTGGACATGGCTGCATGATCACTTCTCCGGTGTTGCCGATTATTAGCAAAATCGGAACTGGTGTAAAATCGAGCGGGCTATTCTATACCCAATCGCGGTCAAGATGTAGTTTTGCCGACAAAATGTGCAAGTTTATCTGTAAATACGATAAAGATAGATAAAAGATCAACAAGTTAACTTGTTTGTAATGCAGATGAAAAAATAGGGGAAAAGAAAAAAGCGATAGGCTTGCACCTATCGCTCTATATGTAAGCCATTGGCTTATATTCTGTCTAGTCATCCTAACTAGCGTGTAACATCCCGGTTAAGCAACGTTCCTTTTGTTATTAGTGCTTTCCTTGCGAACATGTTGTTCGTCATCATCCTGATGAGTTTTGATCTTCCGTGTCCTGTCCATAGCAATTCAACTCGTCCTGAGTTGGCGTTCCATTTCGCTTACTATCATCCTGATAATAATGCCACCATCCTTGTGAGCACGTTATCCTTAACGCACCACTTATTGCGCCGACGTCATGTCGTTGCAAAATCTTATCCGTAAGTGTCTTCCTGACAATCCAATACGCTTCTTGCGTCAACCCTAGTCATCCTAACTAGACGTCCTGTGATCCTTCGAGCTCCTGCTCATGCCATCCTAGCGCTTCCATCCATCGCCGCTCTCCCTGTCGACACGAGATAATTTACAGTAACCAAAAACTGAAACAATGTACCGATATCACATTTTTAAAAACACAAACCACCACAAACAATTAAGTCATTGTTATCAATGGTTATTATATTTTTTATCACAAAGTATCGAGATAAAATACCCCTCACAAATGGCAGATCTCTTACAAGCTGCTGAGCAAATAAGACAGAAGTAAAAAATAGTCTTGCGGAATAATGCATCAAATATATAAAACAATGATTATTAAACAATAAAAAAGCAGCCTAAAGGCTGCTTTTTTCTATTGAAAGAGAACTATATTTAGTGCAAGCCGCCAACATATTGTGACAACGCATTAATTTCATCATCACTTAATTTTGCAGCAACCGAACGCATCATCGCGTTCATATCATTAGCACGAGCACTTGAACGGAACTTTTCAAGTTGAAGTTTTACGTATTCAGCATTTTGACCAGAGATTTTAGGGAATCCGGATAAACTCGTACCATTGCCACGAGGACCATGACACGCAATACATGAAGCAATACCGCGTTCAGTATCACCAAAACGATAAAGTTGTTGAGCGACTTCAATTGATTCTTTTGGGGAGGTATTATCTGAAATAGGCAGGGAAGCATAATATACTGCGATATCTGCGATATCTTGGTTAGAAAGGGCCATGACCATTCCTCCCATAACAGGATTATTACGTCCTTGTTTTCCGCCAGTAACCATTGCCAATTTGTATTCTTTTAATTGCTTTTCAATATATTTAGGATGCTGTCCAGCAAGTTTAGGATACTGCGGCATCAACGCTGCATTGCCGTCCGTACCATGGCAAGCCGCACAAGTGATGGCTTTTGTTTTACCCGCTTCAATATCGCCTGTTTCGGCAAGAACCGAATGACTCGAAAGAAGGGTTAATATTAATATTAATTTCTTCATGACATTCCATTTATAATTATAGGGCTTCCACTACCACAAGTAATGCTCAATTACATAGTATACAATACGATCACAAACCAAGCTCGGTTTAACATATTTTATACATCTTCACATAAAAGCAATCAGTCGACTACATGAAGACTAGACGGAGTTAACAGTGAATCAACCTCTCAACTACAGAAATACAAGTTTTATCACAAGTGCACCAGATATTCGTCACTTGCCGCAAGATGCAGGCGTTGAGATTGCATTTGCTGGTCGCTCTAACGCGGGTAAGTCGAGTGCGCTAAACCGCTTAACCGATCAAAAAGGGTTAGCACGTACTTCAAAAACGCCTGGTCGTACTCAGCTGATCAATATGTTTGAAGTGGTTCAAGGCTGTAATCTTATCGATTTACCGGGTTACGGTTTTGCACAAGTCCCTCTTGAAATGAAATTAAAATGGCAGAAGTCGCTAGGAGAGTACCTTCAACGTCGTGAGTGCTTACAAGGTCTTGTGGTATTGATGGATATCCGTCATCCGATGAAAGATCTTGACCAACAAATGATTAATTGGGCACTTGAAAGCCGTTTACCTGTAATGGTCTTACTAACTAAAGCAGATAAGCTAAAAAGTGGTGCTCGTAAAGCACAGGTGTTAAAAATCCGTCAAATGACTAAAGAGTTAGAAGGTGACGTCCAAGTTGAAGCATTCTCTTCGTTAAAAGGCATTGGCGTCGATCAAGTTCGCCGTAAGTTGGATGAGTGGTACGCACCAGAGTTAGAGCGCCAACGTGTGCTTGCCGGTGGTGATGATGCTTTCCCAGAGCAAGTTGAAGAAGATAACGAGTAAATACGTTGTTTATGTAGCTTTAGGATTAGAGCTATAAAAATTCCCCACCATCACGGTGGGGCAAATTAAGAGAGAAACAGGAGGTATTTTAGTTTTGTAGAACGAACAATAATGATTTCTCCTCTTAACGCAATCCCTTCCCTTTATATGACTAAATTTACATGTTTTTTTGCGACCCCAAACCAGATCTCCTCTAAAAACCGATATAAACATTGGTCAATCCATCCTTACCCAGCGCATTATTTTCTTAACAAAATAACAACACAATTTGTTAATAAACCACGCTCAGTTCTGGAAGTTTATTACAAGCACATTTAATAAAAAAAAAGCAAAAAAAAACCACCCCCAATAGTTTAGGAATGGTTATTTCATGGATTTGTTGAACGGCTAATAATGTCATTAGCACTGACAGCAAATATGAACAAGAAGCTATTTTTAGTATAGCGGCTGTTTTTATTTTTTAAAGTATTTACTCTAAATAATAACAACTAAAAAGAAAATAAAGATAAAAACAGGCCAACAGACAAGCCAAAAAGATCAAACAGACCAATAAACGACCATAATTTGGTTAGTAATTAGCTAAATAGAGAGAAAACTTAAAAGAAATTAATGATGAACAGATAAAAAAGAAAAGTATAAACGGAGAGAAAAAATTTGCTAGCGCACAATAAAAAACGCCCCGGTCCAAAGTGAGACCAGGGCGGCTGAATCAGCCAAATCCAATAACGTGAAACAAAAGGTCTGAAAGATAGAACATCTTACCTCTGTACCCTACACCTGTAACTGTATATCAAACGTGCAGTTTTTGGAACCCCTAAATGTAGTTTTTTTTCACCTTGCTGTAAGTAAATTTTACATATTGGTTTTTATTTATCGCTTATTTTTAACAAAAAAAATAGCCAGCATCGTGCTGACTATTTATTATTACCAATAAATATTAGTGCGCTTGATCCCAGTTATCACCGTAACCAGTATCTGCGATGAGTGGAACATCCAGCATTGCTGCTTGTTCCATTAATGCTTTAACTGATGCTGTTACCGCTTCAAGTGCTGACTCTTTCACTTCAAACACTAATTCATCGTGTACTTGCATTAATAAACGCACGTCACCTTCCGGTTGTTGCTGTACCCAATCATCAACCGCAATCATCGCCAGCTTGATGATATCAGCCGCGGTTCCTTGCATTGGTGCATTGATTGCTGCACGTTCCGCTGCTTTTCGACGTAAACCATTACGTGATTTAATATCTGGTAGATATAGGCGACGGCCAAAGAGAGTTTCAACGTAACCTTGCTCTGAAGCCGCATTACGCGTGCTTTCCATGTATTCTAAAACACCTGGATAACGCTCAAAATACACATTCATGTAGTTTTGCGCTTCATTACGTCCCATATCTAGCTGCTTTGCTAAACCAAACGCACTCATGCCATAGATCAAGCCAAAGTTAATAGCTTTAGCACGACGACGTTGCTCACTGCTAACATTTTCGATATCTAAACTGAGAATTTCAGCAGCCGTTGCTGCGTGGATATCTTTACCGTGACGGAAGGCATCTAATAATGCTTTATCACCGGATAAATGCGCCATGATACGTAATTCAATTTGAGAGTAATCGACCGCTAGGATCTTATAGCCGCTTTGCGCGACAAATGCTTGGCGAATACGACGACCTTCTTCGTTACGTACTGGAATATTCTGCAAATTTGGATCGCTTGACGATAGACGTCCAGTTGCAGTCACGGCCTGATGGTAAGAAGTATGCACTCGACCCGTTGCTGGATTCACCATCTTAGGCAACTTGTCGGTGTAAGTAGATTTCAGTTTTGCAAGTCCACGATATTCTAATAGTAACTTAGGCAATGGGTAATCAAGCGCAAGCTCTTGCAATACTTCTTCATTCGTTGACGGTGTACCAGATGGCGTTTTCTTTAAAACAGGTAATCCCATTTTTTCAAATAAGATCGCTTGAAGCTGTTTTGGCGAGCTTAAATTAAATTCTTGCTCCGCAATTTCAAACGCTTTTTTCTCAATCTCATCGAGTCGAACTGCGATCTCTGTTGATTGTGCGCCAAGCAACATACTGTCGACATAAACACCCGTGCGTTCCATACGTGAAAGTACTGGTACTAATGGCATTTCAATGTTTTCAAAGACATGCTTAAGTTTGTCGTCGGCTTCTACTTTTGGATATAACGTATTGTGCAAACGCAAAGTAATGTCAGCATCTTCAGCTGCATAAGGGCCAGCTTGCTCTAAATCGATTTGATTGAACGTTAGCTGCTTTTTACCTTTACCTGCAACTTCTTCAAAGCTGATATTCTTATGCTCTAAATAACGTAGGGCAAGGCTATCCATATCATGACGCCCAACAACGCTATTAAATACATAAGATTCAAGCATTGTATCGAACACAATACCCTGCATTTCAATGCCATAACGAGCAACAATGCTGGCATCAAACTTAAGGTTTTGACCAATTTTCGCTTGTTTTGGATCTTCAAGTAACGGTTTTAACTGCTCAAGTACCCAATCACGGTCAAGCTGCGCTGGCGCATCAAGGTAATCGTGAGCCAAAGGGACGTAAGCCGCTTTACCTTCTTCAATCGCAAAAGACACACCGACGACATTCGCCGTCATGTAATCTAAACCATCGGTTTCGGTATCAAAGGCAAACGCCTCAGCCGCTTTTAATTGTTCAAGCCATGTTGCAAAGCTTTCTTTATCTAAAACCGTTTCATACCCACTACGATCAATCGTTGGTGCAACGGCTTTTTTTTCAGCTGGCACATCACCTGATTTTTCGTCAGCAACAATACGGCCATCGCTTCCATCAAGCATTTCAGTTAACCAACGACGGAACTGTAACTTACCAAAAAGCTCGGTGAGAACATCTGTATCTGGCACGCCTTTACGGAGTTCATCAGGTGTTACATCTAGCTCAACATCCAATTTGATGGTGGCAAGCTTATATGACATGTAAGCCGCTTCTTTATTATCAATCAGCTTTTTCGCCATGGTTTTTGAACCACGGAAACCGAGAGCAGCAATATCATCTAAATTATCGTATAAGGTATCTAACCCACCGATACCGGTAAGCAATGCTTTTGCTGTTTTCTCACCAACCCCAGGCACACCTGGAATGTTATCCACTTTATCGCCCATCAGAGCAAGGTAGTCGATGATCAACTCGGGACCAATCCCAAACTTATCCACAACACCGGCGGGATCCATCACAACATCAGTCATGGTATTGATCAAAGTAACATTTTGATCCACCAGCTGCGCCATATCTTTATCACCTGTACTGATAAGTACTGGCATACCTTGTTGTGATGCTTGTGTGGATAACGTGCCAATCACATCATCCGCTTCAACTCCAGAGATTGCGATCAATGGTAGCCCCATCGCTTTGATCACCGCATGCAATGGTTCGATCTGACTGCGAAGATCGTCCGGCATCGGTGGACGATTGGCTTTATATTCGGGATACATATCATCACGGAAGGTTTTCCCTTTCGCATCAAAGATCACTGCGATATGTTCGGTTGAAAATTGACGTAACATGCTACGTAGCATGTTTACAACACCATAAATTGCGCCCGTCGGCTCACCGTCAGAATTAGTGAAATTCGGTGCAGCATGGTAAGCGCGATAAAGGTAAGAGGATCCATCAATCAGGATCAATGGATTTTCTGGAATAGTTGCCATAGGGTTATTCTTATATCCAAGCGTTTGTCGTTCAGGTTAGTAGCTCTATTATCGACCATATTAGGCGTTGAGCGACAGGAAAAATGCAATAACCATAGAATGCCACGCCATGTCGCAAGTGTTAACCAATGTTTTATTCTATTATCACTTTTTCTGTGGATAACTTTGTTAGTATTTAATTTACGCCAGTTGATCGTTTTTTGGTTTATTTGACAAATAAGAAACTATCACAAACACAATCAACAACTTAGCTATAAATCTTAATTTCGATCCTCGATCCCTATTTGATCATTAATTGTGGAAAACCTCATAGTGATAAAGCCAAATGCGGTAATAACACCATAAAAATCAGACGATTTGTTTAGTATCAAAACCAAAAATAACTAAATTGCGGTAATTTTAGCCGCTTCTACGCTATTTAATGGCAGAGATGCCTATGAGTAAAAATTTATCTTCGATAAAAAACAAAGCATAGAAAGTTGATCTCTTTTTTATCTTAATAGTGATCAATAAAGACGCTTCGATCGTGGCACAGTAAAACCACACATAAAGACTATGCCATCGTGAATGCAATAGAAAAAATAAACGGCTTAACGATAACTGGTCAATGGAAGATAGGAATAAACTAGGCAGATCTTAAAAAAGAAAAAGCGACGCTACGATGAGTAGCGTCGCTCAGCAGAAGTGGTGTTCGGTTATTAGCCCTACACTAATAACACGCAACCGGAGCTGTAGTACACTGGAAGCAATGTGAGCAATGTCGTGCCATCAAGACGATATGATTATGTTCCACCCTATCGCCTGAGTGCCTGTTAATAATAACCATTCTCACTTGAGATGCAAGTACTTTATTGAGAATAATTGTCATTTAAAAGATATTTTTTAACCAGTGTCTTCACAGCACAAAAAAACCGATCCTAAGATCGGCTTCTTCTTTCACCCTTATCACTAGTAACAAAACTATTGATTAGTCTTTGCAGCCACTAACGTTTGCGGTGATAACGTTGTCAGCTTATCAATTAAGTAATTAAGTAATACGCCATAAATAGGCACAAATAGTCCGAGACTAATAATTAACTTAAAGCTGTAATCTACCAACGCAATTTCCGTCCAATTTGCTGCCATAAAGGGATCGGGACTGTGGTAAAACGCAATACCAAAGAACGCAATGGTATCAATCGCATTACCAAAAATAGTGGAGGCCGTTGGGGCTATCCACCATTGTTTTAATTGGCGTAGGCGGTTGAATACCGACACATCTAAAATTTGCCCTAGCAAGTAGGCCATAAAACTGGCAATCGCAATACGAGCAACAAACAGATTAAATTCCGTTAAATGTCCTAGCCCTTGGTATTCGCCTTGGAAGAACAAGACAGATAATAAATACGATACGAGCAGCGCAGGCATCATGACACGGAAAATAATTTTACGCGCCATTCCAGCCCCAAAAATACGCACAGTAAGATCGGTGGCTAAAAAGATAAACGGAAAAGTAAACGCCCCCCAGGTGGTGTGATAACCAAACACGGTAAAAGGTATTTGCACTAAATAGTTACTCGACGCAATCACGAGTAAATGAAACAGTACTAAATAGCCTAGGGCTTTACTTTGCTGTTGCGGAGTAAAAGAGGGTGAAGCTATAGCATTAGATTGAGATAAAGCAGTCGTCATGTGAGACCTTTTTGTCAATGGGGGGAGGGAACCCAAAAATATATGTTGCTCGCTATTTTATATGCCAACAACAACCAGGTCGGCGATTATACAGAAATTCACTTTGTTGCCTAGCTCTTGATAGATCTCAATCTCAATTTAATAAGCCAGCGACAAATGCCAATGTATCAAGATCATCTTCACTCATCGCCTCTAACCACAATGCACTGCTGTAATGTTCACCTTTAAGCAATAAGCGACAACCTTCAAAATCGACTAACCAAATATGCAGATCAGCACTGCATTCTTTTTCAATCACAGTAGCATCGAGTATCTTTAAAAGTTGTAAAGCAACTAAATCAAAACTATCAAAGTCAAAATCAGGGCTAATAATGGATAAGTAACGTGCATTAAGATCGAGTTGACGAACGCTAAATGGTTGGCTTTCAAGTGGAGTCATTGTCATTCCTTTTTATAACTAGAAAGAGAAATAGCGATTACTCACACCATGATGTAAGTAAGTGTTAATTAAGATTACAAAGATTTAGTACACGCTAGTATTTCGTATTCCATCATGGTCTTATTAGCTCGCTATCAAAGACGTTATCGTGAGTCCCGTCGCGTTAACTTGATGGTCGGTGAAATGAATATTCCACCAAATACGCAAGCTGTTTTGTCGTGGCAAACTCCATAATGGTGTTTCTTAACGCATTCTATACCGAGCTTACCATGAGCTCGGTTTTTTTATATCTATACTAAATTTGCTAGATCGGTATTTTAATGCGGCTCTTCAATTGCCAATAAATGATCACGGATCAAGCCTAAAAAAACCTCTCCGTATTTTTCTAGCTTACGCTGCCCTACTCCATTCACCGCAAGAAAATCGCCATTTGACGTCGGTAATCGCTCTGCCATTTCCATTAAGCTAGCATCGTTAAACACAACATAAGGTGGTAGATCTTCTTCATCAGCAATCGCTTTTCGCAATTTACGTAACTTGGCAAACAATTTTTTATCGTACTGGCGATTCGCGAGTTTATTCACTTTCATGTTACGGGCAATATTATCAAGTCGCGGAACAGCAAGTTCTAAACCAATTTCAGCACGTAATAGTGGGCGAGCTTTTTCTGTTAGTTGAAGCACGGAGTTACGGCTAATATTCTGGGTTAAGTACCCCAAATGAATTAACTGGCGTAATACACTCACCCAATATTCATGACTGTATTCACGCCCAATACCATAAGTACTCAATTTATCATGTCCATGCTCGCGGATACGTTGGTTTTGCATCCCACGGAGCACTTCAACGATATAGGTAATACCGAAGCTTTGGTTAACACGGTAGACACAAGACAAGGCTTTTTGCGCGACTTCGACCGCATTAAAACGCTGCGGCGGATCTAAACACACATCGCAATTACCACATGCCTCATCACGATGCTCACCAAAGTAATGCAACAATACCTGACGACGACAGGTTTGTGCTTCAGCAAAAGCGCCCATCGCATGAAGTTTATGATGCTCGACGTCCTTTTGCTGCCCTTCTTCTTTTTCATCTAAACAACGGCGAAGCCATGCTAAATCTGAAGGATCGTAAAACATTACCGCCTCAGCAGGTAAACCATCACGCCCTGCTCGACCCGTTTCTTGGTAATACGATTCAATGTTACGAGGAATATCAAAATGCACGACATATCGCACATTGGGTTTATTGATCCCCATACCAAAGGCAACAGTGGCAACTACGATATGAATATCATCACGTTGAAACGCCTCTTGAACATTGGCTCGCTCAATATGATCTAACCCCGCATGATAGGCCTCAGCACGTATGCCTTTATCTCGCAGTTTTTCACTGATCTGTTCTACTTTCTTACGACTATTGCAATAAATAATGCCGCACTGCCCACGCATACCTTCAACATAGCGAATAATTTGTGTTAGCGGTTTATGTTTTTCCCACAAAATATAGCGAATATTCGGGCGATCAAAACTGCCTAGATACTCATGAGGAGTCTGCAATCCTAGGCGGCTAACAATATCATGGCGGGTTGTTTCATCTGCCGTTGCAGTTAATGCCATTATCGGTAGGTTTTCAAACGACTGCTTCAATCGTCCTAGTGCGGCATATTCTGGTCTAAAATCATGTCCCCATTGGGAGATACAATGCGCTTCATCAACCGCGACCATCGCCAGCGGTACGTCACGTAAACGATCAATAAAATCATACGTTAATACACGCTCAGGCGAGACATAGACTAGCTTCACCGTCGCGTCTTTCATCGCATCAAACACACTAAGTATCTCATCACGTTCCATCGTCGAATTGATATAGGCGGCAGCAACACCATTAGCTTTAAGCTGATCGACCTGATCTTTCATCAATGAAATAAGCGGTGAAATAACCAGCGTGATCCCTTCTTTTAATAAAGCAGGGATCTGATAACACAATGACTTACCACCACCCGTAGGCATAATCACTAAACAATCTTCGTCACGATTGACGGCATCAATCACATCCAGTTGACCTACACGAAATTGCTGATAACCGAAAATTTCCTGTAAAACAGACTCGCTCGTAGACGCTGATAATACAGAACTGGGTCCATGATGGCAGACGGATGACATGATAAGTCTCTTGGCTAAACGGGGCGTTCATTCTATACCTAAAGCCCCCTTTGATGCGAGGTAGTAACTTGGCAATCAATTAAAAACTCAATGATCTGATTTTCCATCTTCTCTTTATAAATAAAATAAATACTGGTAAATCAAGCAATCTTATTTATATACTGCTTTAGAATAAAAATTAACCAATGTTAGATTTGGAGTTTCATGGAAGATAACAACAATCTCGCTAAACGTGGGATCATTCTCGCTATTTCTGCCTATACCATGTGGGGAATTGCGCCGCTCTACTTTAAATCCATTGCAAGCGTTCCTCCGCTCGAAATACTGAGTCATCGCGTGATTTGGTCGTTTTTCTTCCTTGCACTTATTATTGCATTCAGCCGCCAGTGGGGGCGTGTCAAAACCGTTTTTACTCAACCGAAAACGCTTTTCCTACTCACAATATCTGCATTACTTGTCGGTTGTAATTGGCTTATTTTCATCTGGGCGGTCAATAACAATCACCTTTTAGATGCCAGTTTAGGCTACTACATTAACCCACTATTGAATGTGCTATTAGGCATGCTGTTACTAGGTGAGAGACTACGTCACTTACAGTGGGGGGCCGTTTTAATCGCTGCGGTTGGTGTTATTGCCGAGCTAATTCAATTTGGGTCATTACCTTGGATTGCCTTTGCACTTGCGACCAGCTTTGGGTTTTATGGCCTATTACGAAAAAAAATCAATATTGATGCTCAAACTGGCTTATTTATTGAAACCTTTGTGTTGTTACCGTTAGCCGCTATTTATCTATTTTTTATCAGTAGCAGCCCGACGGCTAACCTGACGGATAATTCCATCGATCTCAATTTACTTTTAGTCGCTGCAGGTATTGTCACTACCTTGCCTTTACTGTGTTTTACTGGTGCCGCAACGAAATTAAAGCTGTCTACCTTAGGTTTTCTACAATATATCGGCCCTAGTTTGATGTTCGTATTAGCGACGTTTATTTATAAAGAGCCGTTTAAATTAGAACATGGCATTACCTTTGGCTGTATTTGGTTAGCGCTGTTGTTATTTAGTATTGATGGGATCCGAACTCATCAGCAATCATCGAATAATAAAAATTAACGGCGAGTTTCTTTACCTTTAGATAATCATTCGACATGTATGATAGAACTCTCATTTTTATTATCTAACTCAATCAAATAAAAGTATAAAATAGCGTTCAGTTAACGACATTACTCCACTCATAAGGATTGACGATGCCAAGGTTTACCTCCGCTACAGCCTTTTTATTGAGTGTTTGTTGTTTTTCATTTCCAGCATTAGCCAATGAAGTTCAACAAGCCTCTGATCATATTGAACCTGAGCCGAGTATTAACCAACAATCACAACAGTTGGTTTCAGGTACAGAGTGGATGATCGCCACAGCCAATGCCTATGCCAGTCAAGCAGGGGCTGATATTTTACGTCAGGGTGGCAGTGCTGTTGATGCAATGATCACCTCGCAGCTAATATTAGGCTTGGTTGAACCACAATCATCCGGGATCGGTGGTGGCGGATTTTTGGTGTATTGGGATAATGACAAGAACCAAATGACGACATTTGATGGTCGAGAAACGGCTCCTTTTGCTGCGACTCCCCGTTTGTTTCAAGACAATCAAGGTCAGCCACTAAAATTCTATGATGCCGTTGTCGGCGGACGATCTGTAGGTACTCCTGGTACAATTAAACTGCTTTGGCGCAGTCATCAGCAATACGGAAAATTACCGTGGAAAACGCTTTTTCTTCCTGCGATAAAATTAGCCAAAGAAGGCTTCATCGTCAGCCCACGGCTTGCTGCAATGGTTGAAAATGATGCGAAAAATCTTAGTCGCTATCCTACAACTAAAGCCTACTTTTTTGACTCACAAGGCAAACCACTTCAAGCAGGAAGTAAGTTAGTTAATAACGCTTATTCAAATACCTTACGTCAAGTGGCTGATTATGGCCCTAAAGCCTTTTATCAAGGCGATATTGCGCGAGATATTGTTAATACCGTACAGAACGCAAAAGGTAATCCTGGGGTGTTAAACACTATGGATCTTGCCAGCTACAGCGTTAAACAACGTGAGCCTATTTGTGCCCCCTACCGTCAGTATCAAATTTGTGGAATGGGGCCACCCAGCTCCGGCGCATTAACCTTGGGGCAAATATTAGCCATGCTTAATCATTATCCATTGGATAAGCTCGGTGCTGATAGCGTCAAAAGTTGGCAGCTAATTGGTGATGCCTCTCGCTTAGCTTTTGCTGATCGCGGTCGCTATATGGCAGATAGTGATTATGTGCCAATGCCTGTCCGTGGCTTACTCGATCCCAACTACCTTGCCGAGCGTGCTAAATTACTCGATGGAAATAAAGCATTAACCCAAGTAAAACCGGGGATACCACCTTGGAATCATGCCCATAACCGTGCCAGTGATGAAGCTATCGAATTGCCCTCCACCAGCCATTTATCGATTGTTGATAAAGAAGGTAATGTAGTCTCACTCACCTCGACGATTGAAAACAGATTTGGTTCACGTTTAATGGTCAGGGGATTTCTACTCAATAATGAATTAACGGACTTTTCATTCCGTAGCCAAATTGATGGTATTCCTGTTGCTAACCGAATTGAACCGGGTAAACGACCTCGCTCGTCAATGACACCCACGATTGTTATGAAAAATAACCAGCCAGTGCTAACCATCGGTTCACCCGGAGGAAGTCAGATCATTGGCTATCTCGCAAAAACCTTGGTTGCGTATATTGATTGGGAGATGGATTTACAACAAGCGATCAACTTACCGAATATGAATAATCGCTTCGGTACCTTTGAACTTGAAAAAAACACGCCCGCGGCAGAGTGGGCGCCAAAACTTGAGAAGCTGGGCTATAAAACTCAAATCAAAGATCTGAATTCAGGTATTCAAGCGATAAGTATTGCGCCAAATCAGCTTATTGGGGCAGCCGATCCTCGTCGAGAAGGTAAAGTGATCAGCCAATAACCGTGCGCTAATACGCAGATAAAAACAAAAAGCCCAGCACTCTAGATGATTGCTGGGCTTTATTTTTAAGTATTACGATCAATCAAGAACGCATGCAATTACATTGGTGTAAGCTTGGCGTACTGAGTCACCAACCACTTAATACCTTCACCATTAAACGCCACTTGCACACGGCTTTGTGCGCCACTGCCTTCAAAGTTAATGATGGTGCCTTCACCAAATTTTGGATGCTCAACACGCTGACCTAGGTTAAAACCTGTCTCATTAAAGTTGTTATTCACCTGTGTTTGGCTAAAACGACCACTGCTTGCCGGACGTGACACTTGCGCTTTCATGCGGACTTCTTCGACGAACTGGTCGGGAATTTCGCGGATAAAACGTGAAGGTTTGTGGAAGTTATCTTTCCCGTATAAACGACGCATTTCAGCATACGTGATATACAGTTTTTGCATTGCACGGGTCATCCCCACGTAACACAAACGACGCTCTTCTTCTAAACGTCCCACTTCCTCTGTGGTACGTGAGCTAGGGAACATCCCCTCTTCTACACCCACCATAAATACCACTGGGAATTCCAGACCTTTGGCGCTGTGCATCGTCATCAGCTGCACCGCATCTTCAAAATCATCCGCCTGACCATCACCCGCTTCTAGTGCCGCATGGGCTAAGAAGGCCGCAAGTGGCGTCATACTTTCAGCTTCTTCTGGGATCTCAAACTGGCGAGTAGCTGTGACCAATTCTTCTAAGTTTTCAATACGCGCTTGGGCTTTTTCGCCTTTTTCTTGCTCGTACATTGCACGTAAACCGGAATGTCGAATGACTTCATCGGTCTGCTGATACATTGGTAAATCTGCGGTATCGTCTTCAAGTGCGTTAATCAGCTCGATGAAACGGCGTAATGAATTAGCCGCACGGCCAGCTAAAACTTGCTCTTCAAGCAAGGCAATACTCGATTGCCACATAGTTAAACCACGATCGCGAGCAACTAAACGAATCGTCTCTAACGTGCGATCGCCCAAACCACGCGTCGGGGTGTTTACCACACGCTCAAACGAGGCATCATCATTACGATTGGAGATTAAGCGCATGTAAGACAACGCATCTTTTATCTCTTGGCGCTCGAAGAATCGCATACCGCCGTAAATTCGATACGGCAACCCAGCTTGAATTAATGCTTCTTCTAATACGCGTGATTGGGCGTTACTACGGTATAAGAAAGCCGTTTCGTTAAGGCTACCACCTTGATCGCGCCATTCTTTGATTTTACCCACCGCAAAACGTGCTTCATCAATCTCGTTAAACGCAGAATAAAGCGAAATCGGCTCACCTTCACCGCCGTCAGTCCAAAGTTTCTTGCCCATACGTTCGTTGTTATTCGCAATCAACTCATTGGCTGCATTTAGAATATTGCCGGTCGAACGGTAGTTTTGCTCAAGGAAAATCGACGATGCACCTTTAAATTCATTTAAGAAACGCTGAATATTTTCGATTTTTGCTCCACGCCAGCCATAAATAGACTGGTCGTCATCACCCACGATCATCACATGGCAATCAGGCCCTGCCATTAAGCGTAACCACGCAAACTGAATGCTGTTGGTATCTTGAAACTCATCAACCAAAATGTGCTTAAAGCGTGCTTGGTAATGTTCACGAATATGCTTGTTATCACGCAATAACTCGTAAGATCGCAGCAATAACTCAGCAAAATCGACCATACCCGCGCGATCGCACGCTTCTTGGTAAGCGGTGTAAATACGCAGCCAAGTTTGCTCTACGGGATCGCTATAGGTTTCAACGTGTTTAGGACGTAAACCTTCATCTTTCTTGGCATTGATATACCAAGCAGCCTGACGAGCAGGCCAATGTTTTTCATCTAGATTCTGAGCTTTGATCAAGCGGCGCAATAAACGCATCTGATCATCAGAATCTAAAATATTAAAATCTTCCGGCAAACGCGCATCAAGGTAGTGAGCACGCAGCATGCGGTGACATAGTCCGTGGAAAGTACCATTCCACATCCCCGCACTTGAGCCGTGCATTAACTCATTAATACGCCCACGCATTTCTGCGGCCGCTTTGTTGGTAAAGGTCACCGACATAATCGAATACGGTGATGCTTGCTCTACCGATAACAACCAAGCAATGCGATGAACCAGCACTCGTGTCTTACCACTACCGGCGCCTGCCAGTACGAGGTGGTTACCCAACGGCGCTGCCACCGCTTCTCTTTGTTTATCATTGAGCCCGTCTAATAGGAGTGAAACGTCCATCGCTATCTACTGGTTATTTATACAATGGTGATGATTATAACAGCACGAAAAAAGATTGCCTCGATATCTTCATCTTTCCTTGCCGCTGAAAATTGATTTAATTTTAATCATTTTTTTCGCAATAAATCTCAGCCTTCCCCTTTCCTATTAAACAGAGCGTTTTAACGCCACATAAAAATCAGCCAACTAAGTTATATCTCAAGAGGATTTCATCATGAACAACGTAAACAAACTTGCACTCGCATCAGTAATGACAGGTCTTATTGCATTAGCAGGTACAGTAGCCTCAACCTCTGCCGTTGCGGACGAAGCAAAAGAAAAATGCTATGGGGTGGCGAAAGCGGGAAAAAATGACTGCGCGACCAAAACCACATCATGCGCAGGCTCTGCCAAAGAAGATGGTCAAAAAGATGCCTTCATTGCCATGCCTAAAGGGCTTTGCGATCGCCTTCATGGTGGTTCAACAGAGTCGGCATAATGAGCTATCCATTATTAACGAATATGGTTGGGGTGGGCTTACGCTCACCTCATCACCAACCGATTATCGAGCAACGTCCGGATATTGGCTGGCTTGAAATTCACAGTGAAAACTATTTCAACCGCCATGCGCCTCAATATCAACAACTGTTAGCCATCATCGAGCATTACCCGATGAGTTGTCATGGTATTGGGCTATCCCTTGGCTCAGTAGATCCGATTAACCGTGAGCATTTAAAGCAACTGAAACAACTCATTGATGTTGTTAATCCTTTTGCGGTTTCAGATCACCTCAGTTGGAGTTCAGTTAACGGTCAATACTTTAACGATTTACTGCCTCTACCTTTTACCGAGCAAGCGCTTGATGTTTTCTGTACGCATGTCGAACAAGTGCAAGATTACCTCAATAGACAATTGTTAATTGAAAACCCATCGAGCTATCTCAGTTTTAAGCACTCAGTTATACCGGAATGGGAGTTTCTAACTGCCGTTCAACAACGCACAGGATGTGGCTTGTTATTAGATTTAAACAATCTTTACGTCAATAGCTTTAACCATCAGTTTGATTGCCAAACTTATTTAGATGCCATCAATCCCGATACGGTAAAAGAGATCCACCTTGCAGGCTTTACGGTGAAACAATTCCCTGAAGGGGAAATATGGATTGATACTCACAGCAAGCCGGTAAGTGAGCCTGTATGGCAACTTTATCGTCAATGGATACAGCAAAATGGTAAGCGTACTCCAACCTTAATAGAGTGGGATGCAGAGTTACCATCATTAGAGATACTCCTTGCTGAAGCGGCTAAAGCGAACGCGTTCCTTCAACGAGAACATCACCATGAAATATGCTGTCAACAATGAACTGCACCAGCTCCAAAGCGCCTTTTCCGATGCGCTGCAATATAAACACAGCGATGCATCTACGACGATAAAAGCCACCACCTTTAGTGCCGAGCAACACCTACAAATTTATCGAAATAATTTTATTTTGAGTTTAACCGATATTCTTTCGGCAACGTATCCCGCTATCCTTGCGATGATCGGCCATGACTGTTTTGTTCAACTGGCGCGGTTACATATACTGCACTTTCCCTTAACGCAAGGCGATGTGAGCCATTACGGTGAAGGGTTTCATCGCACCATTGCAAATAATGAAACCATCAACAAAGCCTTACCGTATTTGTCAGATCTCGCTCAACTCGAATGGTACCGAGATATTGTCAGCCGCATACCGTCACAACCACATGTTTTTCCATTTGAAAAATTACAACACCTTCAAAATTCAGAAAATGCCGATGCCTTTGGACAACACTATTTTCATATTCCTGCGGCAACCTATGTTTTGACCAGCCAGTATAGTGTCGGAGATTTGTGGCATCTTGTAGATAGTGAAAGGCTCAACCATCACGCACCAGAGTTTTCTAGCGCTGATGATCCATTGGCAGCACTTGATATCGATCAACCACAAACCGTGGTTATTCAATTACGTGGAAACGAAATATTAATGCAGGTCGTCTCTTCAGGTCTCAAGGCGTTAATCATTCACAGCCAACAACAAAAATCACTTCAACAAGCCTCTCCACAGATGCTTGAACAACTACCTTTATTATTTGAATATCAACTCACCGACGATATCGTGGAGGCAAACGATGGATAGTTTTATTCGCAGTATCGACCCTTTTTTCTTACGGTTAACTACCCCTTTTATCCCACTTGTGCTGCTCTGTACTCGTCTCTGGGTTGCATGGGTATTTTTTCAATCTGGCATGATCAAATATTCAAGCTGGGACAGCACCTTATATCTTTTTGAATACGAGTATCATGTGCCCTTATTACCATGGCAATGGGCAGCATATATTGGTACTGCGGTTGAAGTGTTTATCCCTATTTTTCTCACATTGGGGCTATTTACTCGACCGATGGCATTCGTACTTTTTGGATTTAACGTCATAGCCGTTATTTCCTATCCAACACTTTGGGAAAAAGGATTTTATGATCACCAACTGTGGGGAATAATGCTACTCACAAATGTGATGTGGGGGGCGGGAAGTCTCTCTTTTGATCATTTCTTTAATCGTGGCAACCTTCATCATTCTGACTAAATATCGTTCAAGGATTAATATGCTATACGTAATAAAAAAGCGACCCATGGTCGCTTTTTTTAAATCTCTAATCCAACAATCTCAAGCAGCTGCGCCAATTGAGTAATTTCTACGTCAGGTAAAATCAACGCTTTCGATTGCTGCTGAATCAATTTTTGCTGATCGTTAAACCAACACACCTGAAAGCCATGCTGTTTCGCACCTTTGACATCGGTAATAAGATGATCACCCACATGTAAAATTGTCGCTGCTGGTAAATTAAGGGTATTAACAGCAAGGTTAAATAAATCAGCCTCAGGTTTTGCCAAACCATCTTTGCCCGCTTGAAACACGTCGACAAAATATGGCGCTAAGCCAATTTTTTCTGCATCAACATTACCATTTGTTAACCCGACTAGCGGTAAATGGTCACTTAATTGTTTTAAAACTCGATGTGTTTCTACAGGAACCTCGACTTGGTTGCGAACCGCCAGTACAGTATCTAACCCCTGCTGCGCTAAAGTTTCTGCCTCTGGCAGACGAAACCCTAGCTGCATTAAACCTATTTTAATGGTTTCATATCGCCACAAACTGACATCATGTTTGAGCATTGGATCTAGCATTGCTAATTGCGATTTAAGCGATGCCCAAACGGTTTTATCAATCATGATACGTGACGGTAAGATCTGCGTTAACCAGTCAAACATTGCTTGTTCAGCACGAACAATCACCGGACGGTTATCGTATAAGGTATCGTCAAGATCAAAAGTTAAGGCTCTAATTGGTGTTAATTGGCGGTAAAAATGCATAATCTCTCAGTATTAATACGTAGCAGTAAATGTTATTTATTACGCTTCTTAGCACGAGGATGTGCCTCATCATACACTTTCGCTAAATGCTGAAAATCCAAATGGGTATAGATTTGGGTTGTCGATAAATTCGCATGACCTAAAAGCTCTTGTACTGCGCGTAAATCACCGCTCGATTCCAACATATGTGTCGCAAAACTATGACGCAGTTTATGGGGGTTAATATGGCTTGATACCGCCTGTTTTTGTCCCCATTCCGCCATTCTTTTCTGCACATTTCGAGTGGAAATACGCGTCCCTAATTTGGATACAAACAATGCTGGCTCTTCTGCTAGAGCAATGTTGTCACGCAACTTCAGCCATTTCGCTACCCACTCACGAGCAAGGCCAGAGAAAGGAACCACACGTTCTTTATCGCCCTTACCAATTACCCGCAAGTCGCCTTTACTTAAGCTGATATGACGCACATCAATCCCAACCAGCTCGGCTAAACGTAACCCAGCACCGTACATCAGTTCCATCATAGCGCGATCACGAATCGCTAATGGGTCATCATCGTTAACATCCAATAATTGATTCATTTCATCCACATCCAAATTCTTGGGTAATGGACGTGCTTTTCGTGGCGCCGCAACACCTTTTGCAGGATTGGCTTTTAAAACATTTTGATGCACTAAAAAATCAAAAAAGCTTCGCAAGGCTGATAAGCGCATCGCAAGGCTGCTCGCCTTTAAGCCATCTCTCATCCCTTTACTGGCGATTTGACGTACCCAACCGGCATCCACTTGCTGCCAATTATCGACGCTCAATTCGACCAATTGTTCAGCAATGCGAGTTAACTGACGCTTATAATTTTGCTGAGTGTGTAAGCTTAACTCACGCTCACTACGTAAATATTCGTAGAAACGTTCAAGTGGTTGTTCCAAGCTACGGGGCAACATATTAGTCAATAACCTCACGGGTATATTGCCAATGATCTATCAAGTAACTAATAGTTATTGCTAACTGTTCAACAAACAAGGTGTCCATTTCAGGTTGAAAGTGTCCACCATCTGCGCTCGCAAAACTCAATACACCATTGGCTGCCGAACGACCTAATGGCAACACAATAAATGATCCTAGCTGTGGCGGATGGGTGTATAACAATTCAGCTTCAGGACGACGTAAGCGGCCTAAATACGGACGATCTTGAGTTAAACGAGAACGATAAAAATCGTTAAATTGGCGACGTTCGAGGTATAACAGCTTATCTTCGCTATCAAACAAACGAAGACAAACGGAAAGATCCAATTGCGCCGCTAAGGCATCAACAATGGTCAGTACCTGATAAATATTATGGCATTGTAATAATTGTACTTGAGTATTAGAAAACAATACTGACAACTCACCACTTTTGGTTGCATTGGCGAGAAGCGTGGCATGTTGTTGCTCAAGTTCGGCGATCCGTAGTCGTAGTCTCTCTAATTGAATATCAACCAAAGAGACAGTACCACGCTCTTGATGAGGGATCCGCACGTCACTCAACCACTCCGATTGACGTGAAAAAAAAGTGGGATTATTGCGCAAGTAAGTTACAACTGCTTGCTCATTCAGCACCTCATTCAAGTCATCCCCTGATGAACAAGTTTGCTGAGAATGTGTTGTCATTGAATAAATTGTCCGTCAAAAACGTGAGCGGCAGGGCCGGTCATAAATAATGGCTTACCTTCACCCGCCCAACGAATATATAAATCACCACCAGGCAAAGAAACTTTTACATTTTCATCCAGCAAACCTTGCGATCGTCCAATCGCAACCGCCGCACAGGCACCGCTACCACAAGCTAGCGTTTCACCCGCACCACGCTCATAAACACGCAAACGCACGTTATTACGATCGATCACTTGCATAAAGCCAGCATTAACACGCTCAGGAAAACGTTCATGAGATTCTAATAACGGGCCTAATGTATCGACATCGGCAGTATCAACATTATCAACCACAGTTACACAGTGCGGATTCCCCATACTTGCAGCGCCACAGAAAAGCGTTTGCTCACCAGCGCGTAAAATATAGGTTTTTTCAGCCTGTTTTGCTTTCATTGGGATCTTGCTCGGTTCAAAAATCGGCCCCCCCATATTCACTGTCACCTGATTATCATTTTCAAGTTTCAGCAGCATTTTTCCCGCTTTGGTACTCACCGAAATATGGTATTTATTGGTTAACCCTTTCATTGAAACAAAACGAGCAAAACAACGGGCACCATTACCGCATTGTTCGACTTCACTGCCATCAGCATTAAAAATACGGTAATGAAAGTCCGTTTCAGGATCATAAGGCGGCTCAACCACTAACAATTGGTCAAAGCCGATACCACGATGTCGATCCGCCAAACGGCGGATCGCATCAGGTGAAAAAAATACATTTTGTGTCACGCAGTCAACAACAACAAAGTCATTGCCTAACCCATGCATTTTGGAAAAGTTAATCTGCATGATGTTCCTTACTTTTTTTCATTTCATCGCAGCCATGATCACTGAATAATCTGTTCTAGTTGCCACAGTTGCGTTAGCGTTTCTCGCTCACGAACAACATGAGCCTGTTCACCGTCGACCATAATTTCAGCCGCACGAGCACGGGTATTGTAGTTCGATGCCATCACAAAGCCATAAGCGCCTGCTGAACGTACCGCTAATAAATCACCTTGCGCTAAACATAAACTGCGATCTTTACCGATAAAGTCACCGGTTTCACAAATAGGTCCAACTAAATCGTAGACATGTGCTTCACCCTGACGCGGGCTAACCGGCACAATGTCTTGCCACGCTGAATATAACGTCGGACGAATTAAATCATTCATTGCTGCATCAACAATGGCGAAGTTTTTATGTTCAGTATGCTTGAGAAACTCAACTTTTGTCAGTAATACACCCGCATTTGCAGCAATGGCGCGTCCTGGCTCAAAAATCAGCTCCAAATCAGGGTAGTTTTCTAATCGCGCGAGTAATGCCGAAGCATAGTCAGAGGGTTGTGGTGGTTGCTCATCATTGTAAGTCACCCCAAGACCGCCGCCCAAATCAAGGTGCTGAATATGAATACCTTCGGCTTTTAACTCATCAACCAACGCCAATAAACGATCGGTGGCATCAATAAACGGAGTAATGTCAGTTAGTTGAGAGCCGATATGACAATCCATACCAACAACCTGTAAATGTGGCAAGCTATGCGCTAGGCGATACACTTCCACCGCGCGATCAAACACAATACCGAACTTATTATCACGTAATCCTGTTGAAATGTAAGGATGCGTTTTCGCATCAACATCAGGGTTAATACGCAATGAAATAGGCGCTGTGACACCTAGCTCTTCAGCAACAGCATTGAGACGCTCTAATTCAGGTTCAGATTCCACATTGAAGCATTTGATCCCAAGCTCTAGTGCACGCTTCATTTCAGCAGCCGTTTTACCGACACCAGAGAACACCACTTTTGCCGGATCACCACCAGCGGCAATCACACGCTCTAATTCACCTTGCGACACAATGTCAAAGCCAGAGCCAAGACGCGCCAGAACATTTAATACCCCAAGATTAGAATTCGCTTTAACGGCATAACAAATTAAATGAGGGTGAGTCGCAACCGCCTCATCAAATGCTTTCCAGTGGCGCTCTAACGTCGCACGTGAATACACATACAAAGGTGTACCGTATTGCTCAGCTAATTGTGCTAATGGCACATTTTCAGCCCATAATTGATTATTTTGCTGGTAGTTAAAGTAATCCAATGTTTTTCTTCCCTGTTAAGTCGCAGCTTTCAATGGCCACACTGTTTAATTCAGTGTTTATTTATTTTTTACTTTGTTTGCTCTTGCTGTGGTGCATCTTTTGGCATGTAGAGGGCACCACTTTGTCCACATCCCGCTAATGTTAGGGTACCTAACACAAAAATTGCTAATAAACCTTTACGCATAATTCAAAGCCAGTGATTATCAAACCAATGCCCTCTATAATCGCACCAAGAACAGGAAAAGCAATAGGACACAATAAGATGAATGACACTGAATTTCACCAATTAGCTGATTTAGCACTAATGCAAATCGAAGAAGGTATCGATGAATCCGGTGCCGACATTGAGCCAGAGACAACGGGTAATGTATTAACACTCGAGTTTGCTAACCGCAGCCAGATCGTAATTAATCGCCAAGAACCATTACATGAGCTCTGGTTAGCCTCAAAATCAGGCGGCTATCATTTCAAATATAATGGCACTGAATGGCGCTGTACCCGCAGTGATGAAGAGCTATTTTCACTACTTAAAAAAGAATGCAGCCTTCATGCTGGTGAAGCGGTTGAATGGTAATTAAGATATTTATTGTCATAACGTACCGATAAAAAAAGCCTTCATTTTCTGAAGGCTTTTTATTGTCATATCAAAACACGGTATTAACTGTTGAGCATCCCAGTTGAATTGGGATCGACATCAGGCTTTGGACGCGGCATTTGACCACTCTTAAATGGCAACACTTGTAATTTACCGTTGTCGCAATGCACGATATCGTAGAACTGAGGTAAATTAAAGTTGATGAAGTTGGTCGCACTAAAACGGTCTTGAGCCGAAGTATAAAAACGATTAACCCCATGTACCATTTCATCTTTATTACCACTACATTGACGATACACTTCCATCTGGTTCGTTTCATCTAAGATATAGATGTTGTAGCCCTGCTCACAATCTTCAAAGAAGAACTGGATCAAACCTTCACTCGCATAAGCATCCACAATTTGTGGTGGATGGGGTTCATCCATCTTACCCATCACAACATGAGGCACTTCACTGACTTTATTCGATGAAATGCAACTATAGAAATCAACCGGGTTTTCTAAGCGTTGAACAGAAACACCTCGACGCTCAAAGAACAAGCCAAAGGTTTCTTCTGAAATGCGGATCGCTTTAAATCGACGTCGCTTTTCTTCTTCAACAGGTTTTAAACGCATTTCAATACATTCAGCAACCAACTGATACACCAAATTACGGATCAAACCACGCATGTGCTTGCTATAACAAAACACATCAACCGCTTCAGGTGGGATCGCATCATGGTGCATCTTCCCAAGCATGGTTTTCAGTGCGTCTAACATCGCGTTATCGCCGCTAAAGTTAAGCGTACGCACTTCATTCCACGAGTTGCGATAAATCAAATCCACACTGCCAACTAAACATTTCTGTTCTGGGCCATAACTGAAAATATCGGTGGTTTTAAAATCAAACCGTACCGAACGGTTTTTCAGCTCATTGGTTGGGTCATTTTCTAAATTAATGAATAACCCTAACTGACGGATCTCACATGGACTCGATAATGCCTGTA
This sequence comes from Photobacterium sp. SKA34, assembly GCF_000153325.1. GTDB lineage: Bacteria > Pseudomonadota > Gammaproteobacteria > Enterobacterales > Vibrionaceae > Photobacterium. Next base: position 34,637 of record NZ_AAOU01000019.1, on the reverse strand, counting down.
AACTTGGATTAGGACGACGAATTGGGAAGGTATTTCGAATATCACTTACCAACTGATAGAGCTTATCTAAATCAAAATCTGCATCACGTACCACGGTATGAAGATGCGTTGATTCCGTTAATAAACCATTAAAATAGCTCCAAGCGACTAACTTAGATAAGTAACGGTTATGTTCAAGAGGCGGTTGCCCCATAATTAACAAGGGATCTATTGGCTGTTTATAGAGATACCAACCAGCAGCATTCGTGCGCCCCTCAGGCACCTGAATAAAGGTAATATTTTCTTCATGTAAATCAGGTGAGATCTGTGGATTAAGTAAGGTAACTTTACCCGGTAATACCTCAAATGCTGCATACAGTTTACGCGCTAAAATACTGATATCTTCAGGACTGATCGCAGAGGTAATATTATTACGACGCGCAAAACGGATTAAGTTACGATAACTTAGCATTAACGCATCTAATAATTCGTTATGTGCCTCTTTAACTTGTGCCACTTTCCAATCACGACGATGATCAAGCTCATTAATCACAGAGTCTGTCCATTGCCACTGCTCAGTTAAGTGTTTGAGAACACGACGACGCCACGGCACAGAGCCTGCACTTGGTTCACGAGATAACTTTTCATGGGTTTTTAAGTAGAAGCAACGACGTACTAAATCAAGACGACGATGATCATCAATTCGCTCAAGATAGCGCGTAACCTTTTCCAACATTAAATAGTACGCATCCATACAATATTCACTTCGATCTTCAGCAAAGAAGCGACGCTTACCATCAAGGCTTAAAAGCTGGGTATGCGGGTATTCCCATGAGTAGGCTTCAAGCAAAATGGCTTTTAGTACTGATTTATATGGTGAATCGATACTTTTATATAACTGCCATAAACTTGAACCGAAATACTCTTCGGCAGGAATACGCGTTAAACCACCAAAATCAATCCACTCATCAAGGTTAATGTAATCTTGATCAATTAAGTACGCCATATATTGGTCATAGCACTCTTCCATTTCTGGCGGCACCATAAACCACAATAATGGCAGCCCAGCCAAACAAACGGCAGAGCGATAAAATTCATCTAATAATAATAAATGCTGGCTAGAACCACAGTTTTCACCGGTCATCGCTTCAGAAAAGTTATGACGGAATCGATTCTCATCAATAAGAAAGAAATTCGCTTCAACCCCTTGCTCCATTGCCCACTGCGACACCAGGCTACACTTGCTATCAAGTGCACTACGTTCTTCTGGTGTTAATGAAGTTCGGATACAAACCCAGATATCAAGATCACTTGTCAGGCTTTGTCCCATTGATGAGGTACTTCCCATGGCATACAAGCCAGTAATTGGGCAGTCATTTATCTCAAGCAACAGGGGGTCGACCGAGAGTTCGGCAGAATGGGCGCAATCGTCAACGAATTGTTGCTGAACATCAGTAACAACAAATTTCGCGATCCCTTGAGATACAGGTTGGTCAAGATAACCCGGTAAAGCAGGGTGATTGTAATGAAGTAAGACAGGCAACAAGTCAAACACTTGTACTGATTGAGCATTCATCGCTAACCGTGCTCGTTCGATACGAAGCTCTGTCAATGAATCTAGCCTGCCTTTCAGCGTCTTAATATAATTTTGCAAATTACTCTTCCAAGAGCTACCAGCGTTGAAGCACCTCAAATATCACCATTAGGAACATTGAGCTGTGTTAAATATGAGCAAAAAACGTGATCAATGTAACACTTTTAGTACCCTTGGTAAAGATAATGCCAAGTCAGGTAATGCGACAATTCTGTGTGATTCATCCTTAAACTATTACCTCAAATTAGTACAATGATGGGTAACCGCTAGTTGCCAGCGAATCATCATTCTATCATTTAAGGCTGATGTGATTAATATCACATTTTTTTAAACTATTAGCAACATAATCGTATGCATATACTCAAATGATTAAGCACATTATCATCCAGACGATGCTAATGGTACGATGTGCTTAATAGAAAATAGAATCTTCATCATGGATCCACAATACTTATGAGTAATCAACTAATCCGTATTGCAACACGTAAAAGCCCACTCGCTATGTGGCAAGCTGAATTCGTAAAAGCAGAGATAGAACAAGCGCATCCAGGCATTTCTGTCGAGCTTGTTCCTATGATCACAAAAGGCGATATCATTTTAGATACTCCGCTGGCTAAGGTAGGTGGTAAGGGGCTATTCGTAAAAGAGCTTGAAGTCGCTATGCTTGAAGGTCGTGCAGATATCGCGGTTCACTCAATGAAAGATGTACCCGTTGAGTTTCCTGAAGGCCTCGGTCTTGTGACCATCTGTGAGCGTGAAGATCCCCGTGACGCGTTTGTCTCAAATAAATACAACAATATTGATGAGCTACCTCAAGGTGCTATTGTTGGTACTTCTAGCTTACGTCGTCAATGTCAATTACGAGCCCAACGCCCTGATCTTATCGTTAACGATCTACGTGGTAACGTTAATACTCGCTTACGTAAGATGGATGAAGGTCAATACGATGCGATTATTCTTGCCTGTGCAGGCCTTAAACGTCTAAAAATGGAAGACCGTATTCGTAGCGAAATTGCACCAGAAGTGAGTTTACCTGCTGTCGGTCAAGGTGCTGTGGGTATTGAGTGTCGTCTAGATGACACACGTGTTCGTCAATTGTTAACAGCTCTAAGTGATCAAGCCACCACAACACGCGTATTGTGTGAGCGTGCAATGAATAACCACTTACAAGGTGGCTGTCAGGTGCCAATTGGTAGTTACGCAGAGCTTGAAGGCGACCAAGTCTGGCTACGCGCATTAGTGGGTGAGCCTGATGGCAGTAAGATTGTACGCGCTGAAATTCGTGGACCAATTGAGCAAGCAGAGCAATTGGGAGAAACTCTCGCAGAGCAACTGCTTAACGATGGTGCTCGCGATATTTTAGACCGTTTATACGGTAACGCGTAATGACAGTGCTGATCACCCGCCCTGCCCCCGATTGTTATCGATTGGCAGAGCAACTTAATGCTGCGGCGATCAGCGCAATAGCTCAACCGCTATTAACCTTAAAAGCGGGTGATGGACTTTCTTCATTATTGCGACAAATCAATGCATTAAAAGCCGGTGATTATATTATTACCGTAAGTCATCATTCGGTAACATTTGCGCACGATTACTTGATATCTCAAGGTGCAGCATGGCCAAAAAACGTGCATTATATAGCTATTGGTCATAAAACTGCCGCAACATTGACAAAATTGAGCGGACAGCGAGTATTATCTCCTGAACACCGCTGTGATAGCGAAGGATTATTAGCCTTACCCGAACTCGCACACATTACGGATCGTAACATCCTTATATTGCGAGGGAATGGCGGCAGAGAATTGATCCATCAAGCATTAACGGCACGCCATGCAGTAGTCAACTATTGCGAAACGTATCAGCGATGTTGGCTTGATCTCGATGGCGAGAAATTAGTGGCACAATGGCAACATCAACAGCTGGATACCCTTGTTATTACCAGTGCTGAACAACTAGTATTTTTAACAACAAGGATCCCAACTCAGCATTTGACTTGGTTTCTCAATTGCCACCTTCTCGTCCCAAGTCAACGAGTGGCCGAGCAAGCAACAACGCTTGGCTTTATGAATATTTCCACCGTGGGCAGTGCCTCCAACCATGCACTCTTCACGTTCCTAAGCAACTTTAGCTAAACGGAATAATTAGGATGACAGACAAATCTAACAACAACACCGCAGCAGAACAGCCAAAGCAGGACAAGCCAACCACGGCAGCAACGTCTACTCCGGCTAAAGAAGCGCCAAAAAAAACAGCCAAAGAACAACCTAAAGCTCCAGCAAAAACAGAGAAATCTGAAAAAAAATCGGGTAGCAAAACAGGTTGGGTTGCGATTGCATTAGTTATTGCTCTCGGTGGTGGGCTTTACTATCACGGTCATCAGCAAGGATTGCAGCAGCAACAACATATTGATGCGCTTCAACAGCAAATTGCTAGCATGAAAGCAGCAATGCAAAACGATCAAAAAGAAACGATTAGCATTATTAATGGTGAATTACGCAGCACTGAAGTTAGCCTAAGCCAACAGCAAAAGTCCATTGCAGCACTGCAGACCACTGTCACAGAGCTTAAAGGCAATCGTCCGAACGATTGGCTATTAGCCGAAGCGGATTACCTAGTGAAAATGGCAGGACGTAAACTCTGGTTAGAACATGATGCCACCAGTGCAACGTTATTGCTTGAGTCTGCCGATCATCGTATCGCAGAACTGAATGATCCAAGCTTGAAGAGCCTACGCCAAGCAATGAGCAATGACATCACGACCTTAAAATCACTGACTAATGTCGACCGTGATGGCATAGTGCTACGCTTAACCAGCCTTGAAAACAGTGTTGATAACTTACCTTTAGCTAATGCTATTTTGCCAAAGGCAGAAGAAGAACCTCAATCACAAACCGTGAGTCAATCGGTGAATGATTGGAGAGATAATTTGATGACATCGTTGAAAAACTTTGGCGAACACTTCATTACTTATCGTAAGCGTGATGGCAATGTTATTCCACTGCTTTCACCACAACAAGATTTCTACTTACAGCAAAATATCAAAAACAAGTTAGAAGTAGCAATTGATGCAGTTTACCGTGAGCAAGGTGATGTTTATAAGATCTCTCTTGATACTGCGAAGAAATGGGCTGAACAATATTACGATATGTCTTCACCGCTAACGCAAAGCTTTATTAAAAGCCTTGATCAATTAGCCCAACAGCAAATCACTGTGAACTACCCAAATAAGCTGCAATCTCAGGCATTAATTACTAAGCTCGTCAATCAAGTGCTACGTAATAAAATGGCGACACTAGGTGATACGCAGGCACAACCTGTAAAGCAGACTAAGCCAACAGCAAAACCTACACCGAAACCAGAAGCGCCAGCAGTAGAAAAAAAACCAGCCCAAGCGAAACTTGAAACAACAGTAACACAACCCGCTAAAACATCTATTAAAGGCGAGAATAACACGACAGTCACTGACAACACGGTAACCACAGTGGAGGCCAAATAATGATTAAATTATTGTTATTGGTATTGGCACTGATCGCCGGTATTATTGTTGGCCCCGAACTCGCAGGCAACCAAGGTTATGTGTTGATCTCAACGGCAAATCAAACCATTGAGATGAGTCTAACCACACTCGTTGTACTAATCGTTGCATTGTTTGCCGTATTCTTATTACTTGAATTTATTCTAAAACGCGTCTTTTCAATCAGTAGTTCAACCCGTGGTTGGTTCAGTGGACGTAAAGTTCGCAAAGCACGTATCCAAACTTCGGCAGGCCTATTAAAAGTAACAGAAGGTGATTGGAAACCCGCTGAAAAGCTATTAACTAAATCAGCTAAATTCAGCGATGCGCCACTTCTTAACTACCTTGCAGCAGCAGAGGCGGCTCAAGGACTAGGTAAAACCGAGCAACGTGATGAGTACTTGAAACAAGCCGCTGAGCTTGATAGCCAAAATCTTGCAGTGGCACTTACCCGTGCCAAGCTTCAAATCCGCCAACAGCAATTTGAACAAGCACTCGCAACATTACAAGAAGTACAACAAGATAATGCACGAAATCCTATCGTGTTAGGTCTACTTCAAGAGTGCTACTTAAAGCTAGAGGATTGGAAATCACTGCTGACATTATTGCCACTGCTAACTAAAGCTGGCGTAATCACCCAAGAAGAAGCGCTAGTCCTTGATGAGCAAGCGCAATGTGGCCAAATGCAACACCTTGGTCAGCAAAATGGTACTGATGGCTTAGTGGGTTACTGGAATAACATGGGGCGTAAAGATAAGCAAAATCCAGCGCTCGTGGCATGCTTCATCAAACAAATGATGGCACGTCATGCAGATAACGATGCTTACCCAATTTTACGTGACGCGCTTAAGAAGAGCCAAGATGAGCGTTTGATCAGCCTTGTACCTCAGCTAAATCTACCCGATCGTCACCCTGCCATTATAAAACTACAAGAGTTATTGCGCCAAGACGGCAATAATGCAGTAACGCACAGTGCATTGGGTCAAATGTTAATGGCTGAAGGTAACTGGCAAGAAGCAAAAGAGCATTTTGAAAGAGCCGTTGCCGTTCGTCCTGATATGGCAGACTACGCTCACTTAGTCGCAACGCTAGAGCAGTTAAATGACAAGCAAGGTGCTGCTGCAGCTTCTCGCCAAGCACTGGAATTAGCACAGCCAAGTAAGCAAGCTTAATTAGCTAAACGACCGAAAAAGCGCCTCTCTCTGGGCGCTTTTTTTTCGCCAAATAAAAGATAAATAACTCTTTTAACAATAAAGTGTTTCAAGGTGTAAACAGCCATTTCAAGGTATATCCAAGCCATTGCTCCAATCGCATAAACACGTTTCAATAGCCGCTCGATTTCCTTAACATTTGGATAACTAAGCTATGGATATGCTTCCTTGGTTAATTGTTTCTGGTATCGTAGTTTCAGTAATTGTATGCGTAATGACCGCAGTACTAATTAAAAACGCTGACTAATACGAAACCAAAAAAAAGCCTCCAATTTGGAGGCTTTTTTATTCTATCGTATTCATCACAATCCAAGCGAGAGTTTTGCTTTCTTCAATTGCTTTTCAAATTTCTTGACTGTTTTCGCCGCTTTCTTTAATTGCTTATTTTTCTTTTTCGCTAGTTTCTTCAGCTTTTTAGCTTGCTTTAACTTTAAACTATCAGGCGCTAATGCTTCTTCTTCGACCACAGCGACCATTTCGATATGGCTTTGCCCTACAGCAGTAGGGGCTGGCAAATTATGCACATTCGGCTTTTTCATTGCCATAATTGGCTGAGGTGCTGGCGGCATCGATAATTTCGCAACACGAGAAGCAGCCTTAACCGCATTGGTTAATCGGCTTGGCTTACACAAATACTCTTTGTCACTTGCGACTCTCGTACAACTTGAACACATGAAATTTGGTTCGCTTACAATCTTACTAATTGTCGCGAACTGATCGGAAATTTCTGCTCGGCGATATTTACACAAGGTCTTAGCCATGAATGCTCCTCTAGCCAACAACGAACCTTTACGTCAACACTAAACGATAATGATTCGTAATACCAGAAAAGCAGTAAGATTTTATTGACCTTATTTGTAACTATTTATTTGTAGCAGCCACTTAGGCTTTCATTGCCGCTTTAACATAAATATCAAATCGGTTCTTTTTAGTTTCAATCGCCATTGACGGCTTAGCTTGAGCAAGAAATTCTGCATAATCGGGACGCTTAACCACTACCCGTTTTGTTGCCAGCGCATAGGCCGGCTCAAACAAACCATCGGCATCTAAATCTGCACCCACTAAGGTTTGAAAAACGCGCATTTCTTTTTTAACTAAAGCAGACTTTTTCTTATGTGGATACATAGGATCAAGATACACCACATCCGGTGCTACAAAATCAGGATCATTGGCTAAATTAGCCAATGCATCATGGCTCGAGGCATGGAGTAATTGCATACGCTCACTTACCCAGCCGCCAATTTCAGGATCAGCTTTTGCACGTGCTAAGCCATCATCTAATAAAGCTGCTACCACAGGATGACGCTCAACCAGCTGAACTTTACAACCAAGTGTTGCCAAGACAAAAGCATCTCGACCAAGACCTGCTGTCGCATCTAATACGGTAGGGCTAATACCACCTTTAAGTCCAACCGCTTTTGCAATCGCTTGACCTCGACCACCACCAAATTTACGACGGTGCGCCACCGCACCGCTAACTAAATCGACAGAAACTGCACCGAGCTTAGGTTCATCAAGCTTACGAAGCTCTAATTGCTCAGCGGTAAGGACTAAAGCAAAGCTGCTATTTTCATCATGGCTTAAGCCCCAACGAGCGGCTAATTGATCTAATTCAGGCTGACGTTCAGGAACTTCACAAACTAAGGCTAGCTGCACAGCAATCTCCGATATAAAAACAATATCTGGGTGTGACATTTCACATCCGATCATAGGGCGCGGATTATAGCACTACAAATCATGCTTTGCTCTGGTATCACACCATCAGATAAGTATAAGATACAACGATAAAAATGAATCTCTCGCATAGTAAAGGACCACCTATGACACCATCCATTCGTATCGACGACTTAGATCGCGATATCCTTAATGCCTTAATGAATGATGCTCGTATTCCTTACGCTGAAATGGCGAAGCGATTTAATGTCAGCCCAGCTACCGTTCACGTTCGAGTAGAAAAGATGCGTGCTGCAGAAATTATTACAGGTACAGAAGTGATCATTAACCCTAAATTATTAGGCTATGACGTTTGCTGTTTTATTGGTATTAATTTGAATGCCGCCCGTGATTATCATTCTGCATTAGCAAAACTGAATGAGCTTGATGAAGTAGTTGAAGCTTATTACACCACAGGGGCTTACAATATTTTTGTCAAATTGATGTGCCATTCCATTGAAGAGCTGCAATACGTGCTCATTGATAAGCTCCAGGCCATTGATGAAGTGCAATCTACTGAAACGCTTATCTCATTACAAAACCCGATCAACCGCAATGTAAAACCGTAGAAAATAGCTTTCAATCGACAATAAAAAAGCGAGCATAATGCTCGCTTTTTAGATCTGGAATATTGCTTACTCAGGCTTTTGCTGTAAACATTCAGCGCGATCTGCAGCATCTTGAGCTAACCACTCCGCGACGCTTTTCGCAAAGTAAGTTAATACCCCATCAGCTCCTGCACGTTTAAAGCACAATAGTGATTCCATGATAGTTTCGCGCTCTTTTAGCCAACCATTTTGAATCGCTGCCATATGCATCGCATACTCACCAGACACTTGGTAAGCATACGTTGGTACTTGTAGCTCACTCTTCACTCGGCGAACTATATCAAGGTATGGCATACCTGGTTTTACCATTACCATATCTGCGCCCTCATTGATGTCCATTGCCACTTCGTGCAAAGCTTCATCACTGTTCGCAGGATCCATTTGGTAAGTTTTCTTATCGCCGCCTTTTAAGTTGCCAGATGAACCGACAGCATCACGGAAGGGGCCATAGTAATTAGACGCATATTTAGCAGAGTAAGCCATGATTTGAGTATTGATATAACCCGCATTTTCCAATGCTTCACGAATCGCACCAATACGCCCATCCATCATGTCAGACGGGGCAACGATATCAGCACCGGCTTCAGCATGAGATAGCGCCTGCTTAATTAAAATATCCGTCGTAATGTCGTTTAATACATAACCTTCATCGTCAATAATACCGTCTTGACCATGAATGGTGAACGGATCTAACGCCACATCAGTGATCACACCAAGCTCAGGCACATGTGCTTTAAGTGCTCTTACTGCAGTTTGTACTAATCCTTCAGAATTATAAGCTTCTTCAGCTAACTCTGATTTAAATTCTTGAGAAACAACAGGGAATAACGCAATAGCAGGAATACCTAGTTTCGCAAGATATGTTGCCTCTTCAAGTAACAAATCAATAGATAAGCGCTCAATACCGGGCATTGAGTCAACCATTTCACGACGATTTTTACCCATCAAAACAAACATCGGATAGATCAAATCATTCACAGATAATTGATTTTCTGACATTAGACGACGACTAAAATCATGCTTACGGATCCGACGCATACGACGACCAGGAAACGCACCTTGAATAGATACTGACACGGCAAACTCCTTGCTAAAAAATAGGGTTAGATAATATCACTCAGACTGACCAATGTGGCCTAAATCGAAAAAAAAGCCTGGCTATTCAACTCTGACTGCGTCATAACTTGCTCCGGTGTTTCACCACGACACTCAGCAATCACCGCGGCAATATGCGGCAAAAACTTTGGTTCATTGCGACTAGATTTTGGCTTCGGACGATAGTCACGAGGTAATAAATATGGACAATCGGTTTCAATCATTAAGCGGTTCGCGGGAATATGACGCACGACTTCACGTAGCTCTTGACCACGACGCTCATCACATACCCATCCCGTAATACCAATGTGTAAATCTAGCACTAAGCATGCTTTTAGCTCTTGCTCTGAGCCAGTAAAACAATGCAGCACAGCCGCAGGTAATTTATTTCGCCAAGGGGTAAGGATTTCAATGAAACGCTCATGCGCATCTCGGCAATGCATAAAAACAGGCAATTGTAACTCAGCCGCTAAGGCTAATTGTGCTTCAAATACTGCTTCTTGTTGTGGACGAGGAGAAAAGTCACGGTTGAAGTCGAGCCCACATTCACCAATCGCTACCACTTCAGGCTCTGCTGCTAGTGCACGAATTTCTGGTAACAAAAGATCGGAGACAGATTTTGCATCATGCGGATGAACGCCAGCGGTTGAGTAACAGCAGTTAGGCCATTGCTGCGCCATTTTTTGCGCTTCAATGCTCTCTTCAATACTGGTGCCCGTAATAATTAAATGCTTCACACCCGCTTCTTGAGCACGCGTGATCACATCCGCACGATCTTTATCAAAACGGTTATTTGTTAAGTTAACACCAATATCTATCATCTGTTTATCCATTCTCTACACAGCACTATGTGTCACTCAGTATATCGAGCAGATCCATTCTGCGCCAAACCCATATTCAAGATATAAAAAAACCGACGATTAAGTCGGTTTTTTTCATCATCACGTAGTACAAAGTACTATTTATTGCTGCTCTTCGTGCTCGCGATCATCCAGCTCTTCATTATCACGTACATAAAAACGTGAGAAGAATAAGCCAACTTCAAACAATAAACACATAGGCACAGCCAACAAGGTCTGAGAAACAATATCAGGCGGTGTTAACATCATACCAACGACAAACGCACCTACGATAATGTAAGGACGTTTACTACGTAGCGATTCTGGATCAGTCGCACCAGTCCAACACAACAGAATAATAGCAACAGGAATTTCAAAAGCGATACCAAACGCCATAAATAGCGATAGGACGAAATCGAGATAGTTCGCAATATCTGTTGCCACCTCCACCCCTTGAGGGGCGACACTGGTGAAGAACTTAAAGACCAACGGAAACACGACGTAATAAGCAAATGCAACACCGGTGTAAAACAGCAATGAGCTGGAAAACAACAACGGCATAATCAGCTTGCGTTCATGCTTGTATAGACCAGGTGCAATAAAGCCCCATACTTGATACAAAATCATTGGTACAGCAATAAACACTGAGGTTACTAAGGTCAGTTTTATCGGTGTAAAGAACGGTGAGGCGACATCTGTTGCGATCATCGTTGCACCAGCAGGCATTCGCTCTACTAATGGTGCAGCTAAGAAGGCATAGATATCATTGGAAAACCATACTAAACATAGAAAAACCACCAGTACACTTATGATAGAACGCAAAAGTCGCGTACGTAGTTCAAGTAAATGACTAAATAGCGGCTGCGTATCTTCGACTTTTGACATAGTGATGTAATTTATTCCTGCTTTTGTGAAGTCGTTGCTGAGGTTTGCTCGTTTTTATCAGCATAGGGACGCTGAACATCTGAAGCCGCTTTTTTAAGCTCATCAACAGAGTCTTGCAATTCAGGCGCTAAGTCCTTCATTCCCATTTGCTCGGCTTTCTTTAAATTGGCTTGCAGTTCCTGAATTTTCAGTTCTTGCGACAATTCATCTTTCACCGAATTTGCCATATTACGAGCAGCACCTATCCACTGCGATACCGTACGAATCGCAACGGGTAGACGTTCTGGCCCCAGTACTACTAATCCCACTACGGAGATCAGTACTAACTCCCAGAACCCGATATCAAACACGTCTTAAACCTGCTCTTTGTCTTTTTGATTAGTTGTCGTCTGATCCGCTGGCTTTTGTTCGTCAGCAATTTTCTGTTGTTCAAAGTCAGCATCGTTGTCTGACTCTTTTTTCGCAGCAGGTGCTGCTGCAGCTGCTTCATCATCGCTGATTGCTTTTTTAAAACCTTTAACTGCAGAACCTAAGTCGCCACCTAGAGTACGAAGTTTTTTTGTCCCGAACAAAAGAACAATGATCAGTGCAATGATTAACAATTGCCAAATACTGATACCACCCATGCTTGTTTTACCTCAGCTTTATGTGGTTAATAACGAAAGTGCGTTTATTAACGCAACTATAAGTATAGGCGAAAGCCTAACCGATTATTTTCGGCAGGTACGCCATCCTAGCAACCAAAATAGAGTTCCTACACCAGCAGATACTGCAGGGTACGTTGCTACTTGATCACCAAAAAGTATTGCAGCACACACCATAAAGGTGGCACCGATACCAAAGTAGAACCTTGCCTGGTTATGAGTACGTCGATTTTCCATAAAGTTATCATAGAGTTTATCAATACGTTGATTCATTACCTTGCCTTGGCGCAAGCTGTCATAAAGTAATTCAGGCAATTCAGGCAATTTTTCAGCCCAAAAAGGTGCTTTACTTTTTATTGCATCAAGAATGCCTTGCGGGCCGACCTGATGTGACATCCAGTTTTCCAAGAACGGCTTGGCTGTTGCCCACAAATCAAGTTGTGGATACAACTGGCGTCCTAAGCCTTCAACATACAGCAAGGTCTTTTGTAACAAGACTAGCTGCGGTTGCACTTCCATATTAAAACGGCGAGCAGTATTAAATAGATTTAACAATACATGGCCGAATGATATTTCACACAGTGGCTTTTCAAAAATAGGCTCGCACACTGTACGAATAGCAAATTCAAACTCATCCACATTGGTATCATGAGGAACCCAGCCAGAATCAACGTGTAATTCTGCAACCTTACGATAATCACGATTAAAGAAAGCCAATAAGTTTTCCGCTAAGTATCGTTTATCTTCTCGGTTAAGTGTCCCTACAATGCCGCAATCTAGCGCAATCCATTGTGGATTTTCCGGATGCTCATAGGAGACAAAAATATTTCCCGGATGCATATCGGCATGGAAAAAGCTGTCACGAAATACCTGAGTAAAAAAGATATTAACTGCATTTTCCGATAATAGTTTTAAATTCGTACCATTGGCTTTCAAGCCTTCAATATTAGAAACTTGAATACCATAGATGCGTTCCATTACAAGAAGATTAACACTACTATAATCAGTATAAACTTCTGGTACATATAAGGTATCATCACCATCAAAGTTACGACGAAGCTGAATACTATTCGCCGCTTCGCGCATTAAATCGAGCTCATCAAGCAAGGTTTTTTCGTATTCGCGAACCACTTCAACAGGACGTAAACGGCGCGCTTCTGGTTGGAGACGAGAAACGATCTCGGCCATCCGGTACATCAGCTTAATATCGGCTTCAATAATCGGCTTAATATCAGGACGAATAACTTTAAAAACAATCTCTTTGCCGTTTTCTTTTAAAGTTGCAGTATGCACTTGAGCAATCGATGCTGACGCTAATGCAACTTCATCAAAATCGTCAAACCACTGCTCTAACGTCCCACCTAAAGATTCCTCAATAGTACGCTTTGCTAATTTGCCATCGAAAGGTTCTACTTGGTCTTGTAATAATGCCAGCTGATCTGCAATGTGCGGCGGAAAAAGATCGCGGCGCGTTGACATCATTTGACCGAACTTGATCCATACAGGGCCGAGTTCTTGCAATGCTAAACGTAAACGCTCACCCAATGGTACATCAGGGTATTCATTTTTGATCCAAAATAGCGATTTACGTAATTTTTTAGGAAGTTCGGTACGTGGATCTGCTGGAATAAAGTCATCTAACCCATAGCGCAGTTGTACTTGGATAATACGGTACAACCGTTTTATTTCTGAGTAACTCATCATTGCCAATTTATCGCTCAAGTAACTGGTTCAAACGGACCTCAAAACGGGCAACATCCGATTTCAAGTCATCCACTTGATCGTAAAAATGCACCATTTCTAAAGGCTGTGGTAATAGTTGCCATTCTTCAGTGATCACTTCCGCTAAATCGCGCTGGCGATTCTTTACCCCTTGGCGAATAAATCGACTCCCCGACTTTACACTACTGGCTAAAGTATGAGCAACTACATCACCCGTGTATTGCGATAATTTTTCTTCTACATCGGGCTTCAAACCACTTAGCAAAGAGGAAAAATGCTGAGCCAATTGTAGATCGCCATCGAGTGCTAACTTATCGGCTTTAATTAATTGCGTTAAGTTAGCTTGTTGGCGTAACTCTGGTAACACCGTGAGGTTTAAAGCTAATTGGCAATCCACCTCGCCTTCAAATCCAGCAAGAACATCAATTTGATGACTGAAAACAAAGTACAAGGTTTTGTTAAATTCATTTAGCGTAACGCTAATGACTTTACCGCGTAAACGAGCAAGACGACGCTGACTATCAGCATCGCCTGTGAGTAATTGATTCAGTGATGTTTCAACCGCACCGGTAACAAGAGCATCTAACGGCATAGAGTCGTCCTCAGAATTTATAACCACGGTGCAAGGCAACAATACCGCCCGTTAAGTTGTAATAACTGGTTTGATCAAATCCGGCTTCATCCATCATACCTTTCAAGGTTTCTTGATCAGGGTGCATGCGAATAGATTCAGCAAGGTAACGATAGCTTTCTGCATCATTGGCAATAATTTCACCCATTTTTGGTAACAGGTGGAATGAATACGCATCGTAAATTTTTGATAATGGCTCTAGTGACGGTTTTGAGAACTCTAACACTAATAAACGACCGCCCGGCTTTAACACGCGATACATTGAACGCAGCGCCTTATCTTTGTCGGTGACGTTGCGTAAACAAAAGCTGATCGTGATACAATCAAAGTAATTATCAGGGAAAGGCAATTCTTCCGCATTAGCTTGAACGTAACCAACGTTACCGACAATACCACTGTCTCGAAGTTTACTACGGCCAACGTTCAACATTGAGTTGTTGATATCAGCAAGAATAACCTGACCCGTTTCGCCTACAATACGTGAGAACTTAGCGGTTAAATCACCCGTACCACCGCCTAAATCAAGCACACGTTGACCTTTGCGTACACCACTGCAGTCAATCGTGAAGCGTTTCCAAACGCGGTGAATGCCCATCGACATTAAGTCATTCATGATGTCGTATTTTGCTGCGACCGAGTGAAAGACCTCAGCAACCATGGTTGCTTTTTCGTCTTTGGCAACGGTACGGAAGCCAAAGTGAGTAGTATCTTGTGTGGTGTCCGTCATGTTCAATCCGTTATATGTACTTATGATGCGCAAAATTCATAGACTTCACTCACCGATAAGCATTAAATTCATTTATTCAACTGGCTTAGTGTACTTGATGGTTGCTCTTTGCTCAAAGTCCTTTACCTCACCATTATGATAAATCACTTTTCGATGCTGCAGTTATATGAGAAAAACCCCGATATTCCATAAGGTTGGATTGCGATTTTTCTGCCAACGTCGAGCTAATATCACGCTTCACTTCGACGCCCAATTGTTTGAAGCTTTCAGCTTGGCGGATCACGTTACCACGCCCAGTCGCCAGTTTATTCATTGCACCTTGATAGCTTTGGTTCGCTTTTTCTAACGATTGTCCCATCGCTTCCATGTCAGTGACAAACAAACGTAATTTGTCATAAAGCTTGCCCGCACGCTCGGCAATTTCTTTGGCATTTTGATTTTGTCGTTCATTACGCCACAAGTTATTAATGGTACGCAGTGCCACCAGCAAGGTCGTTGGACTCACAAGCATGATATTTAAGTCCATCGCATCACGGATTAATGCTGGATCGGCTTCAATTGCAGCTTGGAATGCTGGCTCAACCGGAATGAACATCAAGACATAATCAAGACTTTGAATGCCATGAAGTTGGTGATAATCCTTACGGCTTAACCCTCGCATATGGGCGCGCATCGAGGCAACATGCTCACTCATGGCGAGTTCACGCTCAGCGATAGTGTCAGCATTAAAGCATCGCTCATAGGCCACTAATGACATTTTAGCATCCACCACCACATCTTTTTGTTGGGGTAAAT
Organism: Photobacterium sp. SKA34; assembly: GCF_000153325.1. Taxonomy (GTDB): domain Bacteria; phylum Pseudomonadota; class Gammaproteobacteria; order Enterobacterales; family Vibrionaceae; genus Photobacterium. The sequence goes on along the minus strand of NZ_AAOU01000019.1, from coordinate 18,680 downwards.
GCACCACAACATCGGGTTGATAACGCTTACCGTCTTCGTTTTCTAAACTGACTTGAGTTTGATATTCATGCCCTTCACGCAATCCTGAGTCAGACAATACCCGCGCCAGCACGACTTCGCCCCAGTTACCTTGGGCTTTGTTGTCCCCTTTTAGGGCTTGAGTTAAGTTAATTGCTTCTTGTGCCATCTGCTCATTAAGCTGTTTTAAGCTATTGATTTGATGCACGAGGGTGTGGCGCTCACGAGACTCTTGCGTAAAGTTATCATTAACCTGCTTTTTGAAGCCTTCAAGTTGCTCTTTGAGGGGACTCAACAAGTTTTCTAAACTCATTTTATTCTGCTCATCCACCGTTCGGGTTTTCTGCTCAAATAAGCGATTAGCTAAACTTTCAAATTGAATACGCAGACGTTCTTCAGCATTTTCTAGTAACTTAATTTTGTCATCTGCTGCTTTTTGCTCTTCAAAATGGCGAGCATCTTGCTCGCGCAGATCAGCTTCAAGCCCCGCGCTGGCTAAACGAGAATTATCAAGCTGCTCAGATAAATACTGCTTTTCATTTTGCAGCGCGTCAAAGTGACGCATTTTTTCTAATGCCGCTGCAAGTCGGCCGTGCATTTGACGAATTTCATGTGTTAATCTGTCACGATCGTCATCTAACTCTTCCAGCTCTTGATTTCTTTCTGCTAGCTGGCTTTGTAATTGCTGCTCACGACTTAATGCTAAACGCGCATCTGATTCGGCTTGTTGCTCGACAAGCTGAAGCATTTGTTCATATCGACCTTTATACCAGAATGCCGTGATCACACTGGTAACGGTGGCACCTAACAATGTTGCTAATGCGGTAATAACTCCACCACTTAACCATTCTGCCATAGTAAATTCTCTATCTTCCTGACGAATTATTCTCGTTAATAAGGCTAAGAGGATACTGGATAAATGTCCAGCTAACGAAGAACAACTTAAACAATAAATAATGGATATAAGCGTTTTTGTTTGCACTCGATCACAGGCTATATCATCACTCGCTATTCACCTTTATAACCATCTCATACACTGCGTTACCGTCTTACATTTTTAACAAGGATAGTAATGAACGAACGTCTCGCTTTAGGGTATGGCATTGCCGCTGTTTTACTTTGGTCTACTGTCGCCACCGCATTTAAGATTACCTTAGCTTATTTTTCACCCGTTCAAATGATGGTGGTTGCCAGTGGCGTGTCTGCTCTCGCCCTTATAGCTATAGCTGCCTATAAAAAAACACTCCACCTGCTTAAGTCGACTTTTCTTCAACGTCCGCTTTACTACTTATTACTCGGATTTATCAATCCTTTCGCCTATTACTTAGTGTTATTTAAAGCCTATGACTTATTACCCGCCTCACAAGCTCAACCCATCAATTACAGTTGGGCAATCACTCTGACTTTAATGGCAGCACTTTTCTTAGGACACAAAATTCAGCGTAAAGATTGGATAGCTTGTTTGCTGGGATATGGCGGTGTGGTGGTGATTGCGACTCAAGGTAATATTGCCGCCTTGAATTTCACCAGTCCGTTAGGCGTAGCGTTAGCGCTATTTTCGACACTGTTATGGGCGGGCTATTGGATTTTAAATACCAAAAACAAAGCCGATCCTATCTTAGGTTTATTACTGGGCTTTTTAGTCTCACTGCCATTTTCTATCGGCTTAAGTTTATATCTCGGTGGTTGGCAACACGCACCTTGGCAAGGCTGGGCAGCAGTAACTTATGTCGGTTTATTTGAAATGGGGATCACCTTTGTGTTGTGGCTTAATGCACTACGTTTAACCCGTAATACTGCTAAAATCAGTAACCTGATTTTTATCTCGCCTTTTATCTCTTTATTATTGCTCGCCACGATTATAGGTGAAACGATTCATCCCTCAACATTGATCGGCTTAATACTAATAATCTGTGGTTTAGTGATCCAACAATGGCGAACAAAAAAAAGTGCTATCGTTGAATAGCTAGATTTAACCAAAAAAAAAGCCTGTCGTCTGACAGGCTTTTTCATTACATCATCTTATTCATTAGCAGCAACTGAAATAGGATGCCAACGACGGCCAACTTTAGACATCAAAATCAATAGCCCAGGCATTAGTAACCACATTTGTAAGGTCATTAGCATTGGTGCTGATAAATCTAATCGTTGGGTTAAGCTCACCATGACACCAGCACCACTCATTTGAAATAACCCTAATAATGCTGCTGCGGTTCCTGCACGATCGCCAAATGGTGCTAATGCTTTTCCTGCTGCAGAGCCTAATACAAAAGCAAAACCAAATGAACAAATGAAGATTGGCACCATAAATGCCCATGCTTGCTGTAATTGGCTTAAAGACAACATTAACCCACCAGCAAACAATAATGTAATAAGTCCTGTACGAAGTGTACGACGAGTACCAAAACGATCCATAAACTTAGGCGCAACCATACAAGCAGTAATGTTCAATACCGCATTGATCCCAAACCATACCGTAAACTGATGCATGTCCTGACCAAGGTGATTCATTAACCACATAGGAGCAGAAGTTACATAAGCTAAAATGACTGCCATTGCGAACATGCAAAGTGAAGCATGGTATAAAAAGGTCGGCTCGCGAAGTACTGACCAGTAACGGCTAATACTAATCATTGAACCAGAAACATCAGAGTTTGCAGGGCGCGTTTCTTTAAACACAACCATAATAAAGAGTCCTGCAACGACCGCAAATCCTGCCATGAAACTAAAGTTTGAACGCCAGCCAAAATGATAAGTAAGCCAAGTGCCTAAAAGAGGAGCTAACGCAGGAATAAAACAAATCGCACCATTTAAGTAACTGATCATACGACCACTTTTTTCAGCGCCAAAGCTATCACGAACCGTAGCAAAAGCTGCAACGGAGGTAGCACATGCACCAAAACCTTGAAGCAAACGGGCGAGCAATAATAAATCTAAACTCTGGGCTAAATAAGCCATCGTTGAGCTAAAGCCATAAATCACGATGCCGCCTAAAGCAATAGGTCGACGACCAATACGATCGGCTAATGGCCCAGCCAGTAACTGGCCTAATCCCATGCTAAACATAAACCATGTCACTGTATCCTGCACATGAGTTGGATCGACAGAAAACGTACTCGCCATTGCAGGTAAAGCCGGTAGATAGATATCAATAGCTAAAGGACTGAACAACACGAGTGTGATCAATAAAGCCACTTGTATTTTACTATTTATATTTGGGCTCACACGGTTCTCCAACGTATATAAAATTTGTGAGAGTTTAATCATCCTATGGTATGAATGGAAATGATGTATAGTCATCACTACTATTCCAAAAAGGAAAATCATATGAATATTGAGAGGTTAGCTCGCTTAGATCTCAATTTATTAGTCTGTTTTAAAGTACTAGTAGAGGAACTTAATGTCACACGAACCGCGCACCGGCTTTGTTTAAGTCAATCAGCCGTTAGTAAATCCTTGGCTAAATTACGCACTCAATTTAATGATCCTTTGTTCACTCGAAACTCACATGGTTTATCACCAACCCCAAAGACAATATTTCTCAAACCCAAACTCGATTTACTGATCAATCAATTAGAGTTATTAACTCAGCCGGAAGACTTCTCTCCACATGACAGTGAATATCGTTTTCAAATTGCAGCAGTTGAAAGCGTATACCCCTTAATTCTGCCCCATTTTTTACCTGTAATCTTTCAGCAAGCACCGAGTGTAACCATCAGTACTCATGCTTGGACAGAGCAAACATTCCAAATGATACAAAGGGGCGAAATTGATTTAGGCCTAACAGGAAAAGACATTGACATCAATGATGCGAAGCTCACCATGCTCCCGCCTGATGATATTTTCCAACAAGAGATTTATCGAGACCATCAAATGTGTATCATTCGAAAAGACCATCCAATTTTAAGAAAAAGTTGGAATTTAGAGGCATATTTATCATTACGTCATGTACAAGTGCGTTGTGATGGCAATGATCGCTGGTTACTTGATTACCGCCTTGCTGATATGGGTTATGACCGAGACATTGCTGTTACCGTTCCTGATTTTAATAGCGCAGCGAGCTTATGTTCTTACACTGATTTTATATTTACAGCTCCGAATCACTTTGTAAAACTCGCAGCAAAGCAGTCAGATATGGTGGTATTACCCTTACCATTAGAATTTCCCCCCATGGCCTACACCCTGTTTTGGCATAGAGACAGAGAAAATGATCAAGCACTGACTTGGTTAAGAAACATGATCACCCAAAAAACCAATCATCTTCGCTAATCACATTTGACACGCAACAAACAAAGGCAATTACTGCCTCTAAAAGATTTTGCGCAAGTCTACGGTGTTATAAAGCCAAATAAAAATGCTTTATTTTCAATACCGCTTTTCCAAATTGGAATCCACCAGCTAACGATGAATCACTAAAATAAAAGCAACAATGAGATAAATAGCCTGTCAATTATCATAGCGGCAATTGAAGCGAGCCGCCAAACAAGCTAACGTAACAATATTAAACCTGAATCGCTGATACCATGGTGATTGGGGTGAATTTGATCTAACCACCTTCTAAAGGTGGTTTCTTGACAAGGAACCAGACATGCAAGCAGTTATCGCACAACGTATTGAGCAGATCCGTCAATGGCTTGAAGCACAGCAACTCGATGCCTTACTGATCCCTCATGAAGATGAATATCTTGGTGAGTACATTCCCGATCATAATGAACGCCTTCATTGGTTAACCGGATTTACCGGTTCGGCAGGTGCCGCCGTGATCACTCGTGATCGTGCTGCAATGTTTGTTGATGGTCGCTATGTTGTGCAAGTTCGCAAGCAAGTACCTGGTGATGTATTTGAATATTGTCATTTGATCGAGCAACCACCAGTACACTGGGTGTTAGAAAATCTAGCAGCAGGGAGCAAAGTGGCGATCGATAACCGTCTACACAGTGCAGCATGGCTAAAAAATGTCACGACAACCCTTGATGGTGAGCTAGAGCTAGTATCAGTTAACGAAAACCCAATTGATGAACTGTGGCTAGATCGTCCAGCACCAAAGCTGTCGGATGCGGAGTTAATGGGTCTAGAGTATGTCGGTCAATCAAGCGAAGAAAAGCGTGAACAAATTGCCGCACTGCTAAAAAAACAAAAAGCTGATGCTGCCTTTTTAAGTCAGCTTGATAGCATTGCTTGGTTACTAAATGTCCGTGGCGATGATGTTCACTGTCTACCCGTTCTGTTGTCAGCTGCCGTAATCCACAGCGATGCGTCTGTTGATTTCTATATCGATCACCACCGCCTACCAGAAGGTTTTGCAACGCACGTAGGTAACGGCGTCAATATCCGCGAGCCAGAGCAACTCGCCGCAGGGTTAGCTGCGCTTTCAGGTAAACGTGTACAGTTTGATTCAGCGAACAGTAATGCATGGGCGGCTCAGCAACTGACTGATGCTGGCGCACAACTTATTGAAGCAGCTAATCCAACGTTGCTACCAAAAGCCGCTAAAAATACGACTGAAATAAATGGCATGAAAGCGTGTCATATTCGTGATGGTGTCGCAATTTCTAAATTCCTAGCATGGGTAGATAATCAAGTTGCGAGTGGGAATCTACTTAATGAAGCAGAGCTTTCCGATCAACTTTGGCAATTCCGTCAGCAAGATCCAAGCTGTCGTGACGTGAGCTTCGATACAATTTCAGCTTCTGCTGGTAATGCCGCAATGTGCCACTATAACCACATTGATCAACCACAGCCTGGTAAACTTCAAATGGATACGGTTTACTTAGTCGATTCAGGCGGTCAATATCCTGATGGTACGACCGATATCACCCGTACTATCGCTATCGGTAACCCAGGTAATGAAGTAAAACAAGCTTTCACATTAGTATTAAAAGGTCATATTTCATTGGCTTCGGCACGTTTCCCGAAAGGCACAACAGGCTCACAGCTCGACGCACTCGCGCGACAGCATCTATGGGCTCATGGCTTCGATTATGATCATGGTACAGGTCACGGAGTCGGTCACTTCTTAAGTGTTCATGAAGGTCCTCAGCGTATTTCTAAAGTGGCTAACCCAACCGCGCTGCTGCCGGGCATGGTGTTATCTAACGAGCCTGGTTATTACCGTGCGGACGCGTTCGGTATTCGTATCGAAAACCTTGAGCTGGTCGTCGATATTGAAACTCAAGGCGACATGAACGTCATGGGCTTTGAATCATTAACACGTGCGCCAATTGATAAGCGTTTGATCGATCCTGCACTACTAACCGACGTAGAGCTTGCATGGCTTAACAACTATCACCAAACCGTGTTTAACGTGATCAGCCTATCGCTGACTGGTAGTGATCTAGAGTGGCTAACACAAGCGACATCACCACTAAGCCGCTAACTCTGAGATAAGAAAAAGAAAAGCCAGTACGCATCACGTACTGGCTTTTTATTATCCAGAATAGGCGGGATGCCAATCTTTCCACACCACTTCAAATCCCTGTTGCTTGACCGCTGTAGCGACATCTGCGACCGAACGTTCATCACTGATTGCAAACTGTTCTAGCTCTGGCGTGTCATCGGCGTATCCGCCCGGTTGGGTTTTAGAGCCCGCCGACATACTGGTGATCCCCAAAGGCAATACATTATCGCGAAAATGCGGTGATTCTCGAGTGGATAACGACAGCTCTACTTCAGGATTAAACAGTCGATAAGCACAAATCAATTGCACAAGTTGGCGATCCGTCATCACCGATTTAGGGTCTAATCCACCAGTACAGGGTCTTAAACGTGGAAATGAAATCGAATAGCGGCTTTGCCAATAGGTACGCTCAAGATAGGCCAAATGACTGGCAACAAAAAAACAATCCGTGCGCCATTCTTCCATGCCGATCAAAGCACCAATCCCAATCTTGTCTATTCCAGCTTTTGCTAACCGATCAGGTGTCGCTAAGCGGTATTCAAAATTGGTTTTATTGCCTCGTAAATGATGCTTCGCATAGGTTGGCGCATTATAGGTTTCTTGATACACCATCACCGCATCTAAACCAAGTTGTCGCAGCTCTTGATACTCATCTTGCTCAAGTGGCTGTACTTCCATTGCCAAATAACTGAAGTGATCTTTGATTCTAGGAATCGCATCACGAAAGTAATTCATACCTACTTTAGTTTGATGCTCGCCAGTGACCAGTAACACACTATCAAAATTTAGCGCTTTTATTGCCTCACACTCTCGCTCTATTTCTTGCTCACCCAAGGTACGGCGCTTAATGCGATTTTCCATCGAAAAACCACAATAGGTACACGCATTGGCACATAGATTCGAAAGGTATAACGGCACATAAAAACTCATGGTATGACCAAACCGCTGACGCGTTAACATCGCAGAGAGTTGTGCCATTTGCTCTAAGTAAGGTTCAGCCGCGGGTGAAATTAAGGCTTTGAAATCCTCTAGACCCAACGTTGATTTTCCTAAAGCACGCTCAACATCGGTAGCCGTTTTAGCATAAATCGACAAACGGATATCATCCCAATCCATTTGTTGCCAAACATCCACAAAGCTCATGTTGGCTCCTTACTCATTAAGAAATGCCGTTAATGGACTTGATGCAATAGCATGGTTCACCTTACCTGCAAGACCAGCTTCATAGGCCATACGACCACTTTCCACGGCCAATTTAAATGCACGCCCCATTGTAATCGGATCACTTGCCGCTGCGATGGCAGTATTGACCAATACCGCATCAGCCCCCATTTCCATCGCTTCTGCGGCATGAGAAGGTGCACCAATGCCCGCATCCACCACCACAGGTACTTGCGCCTGATCGATAATAATGCGAAGAAAATCGCGAGAAGCGATCCCTTTATTCGAGCCAATCGGCGCACCTAATGGCATCACAGCAGCGCAACCCACATCTTCTAATCGCTTACAAAGCACAGGATCGGCATGACAGTAAGGGAGTACAGTAAACCCTTCTTTTACCAACTGCTCAGCCGCTTTTAGCGTTTCAATCGGATCAGGCATCAGGTATTTCGGATCAGGGTGAATTTCTAATTTTAGCCAATTCGTCCCTAATGCTTCTCTGGCTAACTGCGCTGCAAAGATCGCTTCTTTGGCATTTTTAGCCCCTGACGTATTAGGCAGTAAATTCACTCCAGCTTGGATCAATGGCGCTAAGATATCGTCATCACGCTCAGCAATATTGACCCGCTTTAGTGCCATAGTCACGAGCTCAGAGCCTGTCGCTAAAATCGATTCAGCCATTACATCTCGATTAGCGTACTTACCCGTTCCGGTAAATAATCGCGATGTGAATGTTTTATCTGCAATAGTCAACATATTAACCTCCTGCTATCGCTTGAAATAACGCGATCTGATCACCATCAACAATGACGGTTGTCGGCCACTCACTGGCTGCGACAATACGCTGATTTATCGCGACCGCTGTACCTTGTATGGGTAAATCTAACTGACTAACAAATTGATGAACGGTTTGCTCAGCCTCGCAAGACATAGATTCATCGTTCAGCCAGATAGCTATCATGGTAGCCATTTACACAACCTCCCTTTGATCTTGCTGACCGCATACAGGACAACAAGGAGCAGCATCGATTGATACCTGCTGCCATTTTCCTGTTAAACCATTAAATTGCTGCAGCAAACCAAACCCGACTTCACCAACACCTGCGATAGCTTTAATCGCATTAAGCGCTTGTAACGTGCCAATAGTGCCTACAACAGGTCCCATCACGCCGTTACTACGACAATTTTGATCTTGTGGTGACGCTTCAGCACTTAATGGAAACACACATTGATAACACGGTGAGGTCTGTCGGAAATCAAACGCCAGTAACTGTCCTTGCCAACCTATCGACGCACCGGCAATCAGTGGTGTATGATGCTGATAACAAGCTTGATTGACCGCATAACGGGTAGCCCAGTTATCACTACAATCAAGTACAATATCTGCCTGTTGTACTTCCATCACCAGTTGAAATCCTGCGAGATTAGCTTTTACTGCACGCGTTCGTACCAATGGATTTAATGCTAAAAGCTGATCACAGGCTGCTTGCGCTTTATTGAGTGAAACATCGGTTTCTCGATAAATCACCTGACGCTGCAAGTTCGAACTCTCAACCTCATCATCATCAGCAATCACAAGTAACCCAACACCCGCAGCAGCTAAATACATCACTGCCGCTGAGCCTAAACCACCCGCACCGACGATCAGTACCTTGGCATTATTAAGTGCAAGTTGCCCCTGCTCTCCCATGTCTTCCAGCATGATTTGTCGGTTATATCGAATAAAAGCAGTATCAGAGAGTCTGTCAGTTGTCATACATCACCTCCCGCTCAGATAAACATTGATTGAGTTGTTCGACGGCAATCGCTAGCTCACTTGACTGGGTGATCGCACGCACCACTGCAACGCTACTCACCCCTGTTTTCCAAACGACAGGCACACGCGATAAATCAATTCCCCCTATTGCCACTGTTGGAAACGTATTGCCAACCAATCGTTGATAAAGCTTTAAGCGGTGAACACCTTGCGGTAATGACGGCATTTGCTTGGTTGTGGTTGGGTAAATATGCCCAAGGGCGATATAACTGGGACTAAATGTCATCGCACGTAAGATCTCGTAATACCCATGGGTTGAGATTCCTAAGCGAAGATTCGCTTGTTGAATAGCATTGAGATCAGCGACAGCTAAATCTTCTTGTCCCAAATGCACGCCAAAAGCCCCATGCTCAATAGCAAGTTGCCAATAGTCATTAATAAAGACCTGCGCATTTGCCTGCAGACCTAACACAATAGCATGAGCAATATCTTGCTCTAAGCTTTGTGCATTCGGATCTTTGATCCGCAGTTGAGTCGTTTTAACATCCAATTCAAGTAACTGCTTAACCCATTGAATGGAATCCACCACCGGATATAACTTCAGTTTCTCACTATCAACAGGTGCAAAAGCTTCAACTGGCTGATATTCGAATTGCCAACCAATATCTGACAGTTTTGAAAAATTAGCACAAACGATTTCAGGGAAAGCATCACGCTCGGTTGGCCAAATGCCCATCTGCGTTGACTGGGCATACGCCCTTGCCAGAACTAGAGCATCTTCTAAGGGGTAATCAAGCGCGAGTGCCACCAATAACATCGCTCTCTGTTGAGTCGCATTACCACGCTCAACACTGAAACAACCACGCACTTCACCATCATGATACCAAAGATCAAGATAACCACCGTTAACAGGTAAACCACATACCACAACGTTAGTTCGTTTTAGTATTTGTGCTTTGATCAGCGAAAGATCTACATCAGAAGATACCCATTGATCTTGGAGTACATAATCAATTAGCTGGGTGGAGCAGGCATTTTCAAAGCCCACTCGTTTAACGCAAGAGGGCGTCGATACCTCAATCCATGCTTGGCTTGATGGTATTAACGTGACTTGCTCACCTAACTGATACTCTGCAGCAGAAGCTAATAATGGCTCAATATGCATCACCAGAGACGATAAGACCTTTGGTAAGCTCAAGGTGCTCATTAGCTTTCCTCTTTAGCTAGGTGATATAACTCACTACCTTTAGATCGAAACTCTTGTGCTTTTTGCTGCATGCCTTCAAGTGGATCATCTAATAGCTTGATCGCAATTTCTGGGTCTTCTAATCCCTTCGCGTAATCTCGTACTTCTTGAGAGATCTTCATTGAACAGAATTTAGGTCCACACATTGAACAGAAATGGGCAACTTTGCCTGACTCTTGAGGGAGAGTTTCATCGTGATAGGCTCGCGCCGTTTCAGGGTCAAGGCCGAGATTAAATTGATCTTCCCAACGGAATTCAAAACGCGCTTTAGATAAAGCATTATCGCGCACTTGCGCACCAGGGTGTCCTTTTGCTAAATCGGCGGCATGGGCACACAGTTTATAAGTGATAAGACCGACTTTTACATCGTCTTTATTCGGCAATCCTAAGTGTTCTTTTGGTGTCACATAACAAAGCATTGCACAGCCATACCAACCAATCATCGCAGCACCAATACCAGAAGTTATATGATCATAACCCGGTGCAATGTCTGTAGTCAGTGGGCCTAACGTATAGAATGGCGCTTCATGACAATGCTCTAGCTGCTCTTCCATGTTTTCTTTAATCATGTGCATTGGTACGTGGCCAGGGCCTTCAATCATGACCTGCACATCGTACTCCCATGCAATCTTAGTCAACTCACCTAATGTGCGTAGTTCACTAAACTGGGCTTCATCATTTGCATCGGCCACAGAGCCTGGACGCAAGCCATCACCCAATGATAGTGAAATATCGTATTGAGCACAGATCTCACAAATCTCACGGAAGTGCTGATAGAGGAAACTTTCTTTATGGTGTGCCAAACACCACTTCGCCATGATAGAACCGCCACGCGATACAATACCTGTTACACGTTTCGCCGTCATAGGTACATAACGAAGAAGTACGCCAGCATGGATAGTGAAATAATCCACTCCTTGCTCAGCTTGCTCTAGTAATGTGTCACGGAACACTTCCCAGTTAAGGTTCTCAGCCACGCCATTCACTTTTTCAAGCGCTTGGTACATAGGTACAGTACCAATCGGAACAGGGCTATTACGAATGATCCACTCACGCGTTTCGTGAATATTTCGACCTGTGGATAAATCCATTACCGTATCGCCACCCCAACGTGTCGACCAGACAAGTTTTTCAACTTCTTCTTCAATCGATGAACTCACCGCTGAGTTACCAATATTAGCATTCACTTTGACAAGGAAATTACGGCCAATGATCATTGGCTCAGTTTCTGGATGGTTAATATTGGCAGGAATAATTGCGCGGCCTTCAGCCACTTCTTTACGCACAAACTCAGGCGTAATTTCTTTCGGTAAATTAGCACCAAAGCTCACGCCTGGGTGTTGCTGATTTAATACTTCCTCACGGTATTTCGCGCGCCCCATATTTTCACGGATCGCGATATATTCCATCTCAGGCGTAATAATGCCTTGGCGCGCATAATGTAATTGCGTCACACAACGCCCAGCTTTTGCACAACGAATACGCGCACGTTCCGCAAAACGTAAATCATCAAGCGTCTTATCATCTAAACGTTCATTGGCATACTCAGAGCTTAACCCTTCTAGTAATTCAGTATCGTCACGCTCTGCGATCCATTGCTCACGCACTAGTGGCAAGCCATTATAGATATCGATGTTTTTTTCAGGATCAGTGTAAAAACCAGAAGTGTCGTAAACGCGAATAGGCTCGTTAGGCTCAAAGATAGGATTATCTTTACCGCCACCAACCAAGCTATCAGCTAGAGTAATTTCACGCATAGGAACAAGCACATCAGGACGGCTACCTTGAACATACACTTTCTGTGAGTTCGGGTATGGTTGTGCTGTTAATGATTCAATAAATTGTTTCGCTTCCAGTCTCGCTTGCTTGCGATTCGACATAGCAGTTTCCTTGATTTTTCAATGTAGGGGAAAATGCTTGGCGGATGGGCGTAAACAAGAGGTGTGTACCTAAGTACAGCTATGCAGATGCATACAGTGATCCCTTAAGATATGTAGCAGAAGACATTCTCTCGTTCCCTTCGCAGGTATTAGCCTGATCAGGTTCAACGGATCCCGCAATGCGGTCTCAGCCATATGGCACTCCGACAAGTAGCAATGAGTATAAAGAAGCCGTTATATTGCAACAACCCTTATATAGAGAAAAATAATAAAAAGTGACAGACAACAAAAAGCCCTGCATCTACACGGCTTATTATTACATTGAATATTTTAATCGTTGTTACTGTGAAATTAATACATCACAACCTAGGTGATTAGCTAAAGAGTCACTTAAATCACCAAACAAGTGAAAAGTTGATTTATGGTAACCTGTGATCACTAGAGTCGCATTTATTTCTTTTGCTAAAGCTTCTATATGCTTTGAAACATCACCATCTGCGGTATGTATCGCTTTAACTTTATGAGAAGAAGCTGTAATTAAATCAGATAACTCTTTCATGCGTTTTTTTGCAATCGCATCATGCTCTTCTTGTAGCTCAACTTCCACATCAATAAAACTTACGTTTCCGATCCCCGGCTCAACATAAGCAACATGTAAATCAGCGTGATTTTGCTCTGCTATTACACCAGCTTTCACCATCAATTTATGCGCATTTTTATCTTCAGGATTAACCGCTAATAACACTGTTTGGTAAAGCGACATGTCTAGCCTCCTTGAGCTAAGGCTCATAGTAAATTCATTATTTATAATTATGATGCTATAAATGTAGCTATACAACTAAGTATACCGCTCACTATTTAATATTCATTTGAATCAATGATTGCATTTTTGGAGAGTTCTCACTCCTCTCGCTAGCGATTATCATGAGCGCTTTCTATCATTACTTGAAGATATAAACGAGATCCCAATGAGCCAATATTTATTACTAGGATTCATCGCGCTTGGTGGTGCATTCGGTGCCTGCTCAAGGTACCTAATTTCTGAGCTATGCGTAATGCTATTTGGCCGTGGCTTCCCATACGGTACTTTAACCGTAAACGTGCTAGGCTCCTTAATCATGGGGTTATTGATGTCAGCACTTAATCAAGGAATGATTGAAGCTGCACCATGGCGACCTATTATCGGCTTAGGCTTCCTTGGTGCGCTAACTACGTTCTCTACATTCTCAATGGACAACGTTGTGTTGATGCAACAAGGTGAATTTTTCAAAGCAGGTCTAAATATTTTACTTAACGTTATTGTCAGCATTGCTGCTTGTTATGTTGGCTACCAGCTTATGATGAAAAGTTAATAGATAACCGATATAAAAAACCGCCTGTATGGCGGTTTTTTATATCTAAATTAAACGAATCATCACTTTATACTAATAAATAAGAATGATGATAGATCACCCATTACTCTATATAGATTAAAACAATCTCTGAGTAACTCTCTACCCTATATGTATTTATTAACTATATTTATAATGATTATCTACAGACGAAAAAAAACCTGAATCTTTCGATTCAGGTTTCTCTAATAAAGTGGCGGAGCGGACGGGACTCGAACCCGCGACCCCCGGCGTGACAGGCCGGTATTCTAACCAACTGAACTACCGCTCCACACGGAGATAAAACTTTCGTTTTATCCGATATTCGTAGTTCAAAACGAATATCTTAAATTTAAAGCCTGGCGATGTCCTACTCTCACATGGGGAGACCCCACACTACCATCGGCGCTATTACGTTTCACTACTGAGTTCGGCATGGGATCAGGTGGGTCCATAACGCTATGGTCGCTAAGCAAATTCTGTTTTATTTATTGTCATCGACAATAAATAGCAATCTGGGAAAATCTAACTAGTTGTTCTCTACACGTTCAAGTGTACTTGGAGTCCGTATAAAAACCCCTTGGGTGTTGTATGGTTAAGCCTCACGGGCAATTAGTATCAGTTAGCTCAATGCCTCGCAGCACTTACACACCTGACCTATCAACGTTGTAGTCTTCAACAACCCTTTAGAGACCTTAAAGGTCTAGGGATGACTCATCTTGAGGCTCGCTTCCCGCTTAGATGCTTTCAGCGGTTATCGATTCCGAACTTAGCTACCGGGCAATGCGTCTGGCGACACAACCCGAACACCAGCGGTTCGTCCACTCCGGTCCTCTCGTACTAGGAGCAGCCCCTCTCAATCATCCAACGCCCACGGCAGATAGGGACCGAACTGTCTCACGACGTTCTAAACCCAGCTCGCGTACCACTTTAAATGGCGAACAGCCATACCCTTGGGACCGACTTCAGCCCCAGGATGTGATGAGCCGACATCGAGGTGCCAAACACCGCCGTCGATATGAACTCTTGGGCGGTATCAGCCTGTTATCCCCGGAGTACCTTTTATCCGTGAGCGATGGCCCTTCCATTCAGAACACGGATCACTATGACTGCTTTCGCACTGCTCGATGTCATCTCGCAGTCAGCGGGCTTATGCCATTGCACTAACCTCACGATGTCCGACCGTGATTAGCCCACCTTCGTGCTCCTCCGTTACTCTTTGGGAGGAGACCGCCCCAGTCAAACTACCCACCAGGCACTGTCCGTAACCCCGATAAGGGGCCAACGTTAGAACATCAAGCATACAAGGGTGGTATTTCAAGATTGACTCCACAACCACTGGCGCGGTTGCTTCAACGTCTCCCACCTATCCTACACATGTAGGGTCAATGTTCAGTGCCAAGCTATAGTAAAGGTTCACGGGGTCTTTCCGTCTAGCCGCGGGGACGCAGCATCTTCACTGCGATTTCAATTTCACTGAGTCTCGGGTGGAGACAGCGTGGCCATCATTACGCCATTCGTGCAGGTCGGAACTTACCCGACAAGGAATTTCGCTACCTTAGGACCGTTATAGTTACGGCCGCCGTTTACCGGGGCTTCGATCAAGAGCTTCGACCGAAGTCTAACCCCATCAATTAACCTTCCGGCACCGGGCAGGCGTCACACCGTATACGTCATCTTTCGATTTTGCACAGTGCTGTGTTTTTAATAAACAGTTGCAGCCACCTGGTATCTGCGACTCCCGGCAGCTTAGAGAGCAAGTCTCATCACCGCTAGGAGCGTACCTTCTCCCGAAGTTACGGTACCATTTTGCCTAGTTCCTTCACCCGAGTTCTCTCAAGCGCCTTGGTATTCTCTACCTGATCACCTGTGTCGGTTTGGGGTACGATTTCTTATAATCTGAAGCTTAGAAGCTTTTCCCGGAAGCATGGCATCAATGACTTCAACACCGTAGTGTCTCGACATCGTATCTCAGCCTTAAGATGGTCCGGATTTGCCTAAACCATCAGCCTACATACTTGGACCTGGACAACCGTCGCCAGGCTCACCTAGCCTTCTCCGTCCCTCCATCGCAATTATAAGAAGTACGGGAATATTAACCCGTTTCCCATCGACTACGCCTTTCGGCCTCGCCTTAGGGGTCGACTTACCCTGCCCCGATTAACGTTGGACAGGAACCCTTGATCTTCCGGCGAGGGAGTTTTTCACTCCCTTTATCGTTACTCATGTCAGCATTCGCACTTCTGATACCTCCAGCAAACCTTACGATTCACCTTCAACGGCTTACAGAACGCTCCCCTACCCAATGAAGTAAAACTTCATTGCCGCAGCTTCGGTGTATAGCTTAGCCCCGTTAAATCTTCCGCGCAGGCCGACTCGACCAGTGAGCTATTACGCTTTCTTTAAATGATGGCTGCTTCTAAGCCAACATCCTGGCTGTCTGAGCCTTCCCACATCGTTTCCCACTTAGCTATAACTTTGGGACCTTAGCTGGCGGTCTGGGTTGTTTCCCTCTTCACGACGGACGTTAGCACCCGCCGTGTGTCTCCCGGATAGTACTTACTGGTATTCGGAGTTTGCAAAGGGTTGGTAAGTCGGGATGACCCCCTAGCCTTAACAGTGCTCTACCCCCAGTAGTATTCGTCCGAGGCGCTACCTAAATAGCTTTCGGGGAGAACCAGCTATCTCCGAGTTTGATTGGCCTTTCACCCCTAGCCACAAGTCATCCGCTAATTTTTCAACATTAGTCGGTTCGGTCCTCCAGTAAGTGTTACCTCACCTTCAACCTGCCCATGGCTAGATCACTCGGTTTCGGGTCTAATCCTAGCAACTATGACGCCCAGTTAAGACTCGGTTTCCCTACGGCTCCCCTAAACGGTTAACCTTGCTACTAAAATTAAGTCGCTGACCCATTATACAAAAGGTACGCAGTCACCTAACAAGTATGCTCCTACTGCTTGTACGTACACGGTTTCAGGTTCTATTTCACTCCCCTCACAGGGGTTCTTTTCGCCTTTCCCTCACGGTACTGGTTCACTATCGGTCAGTCAGGAGTATTTAGCCTTGGAGGATGGTCCCCCCATATTCAAACAGGATATCACGTGTCCCGTCCTACTCGTTTTCACTGATAATGCGTTGTCGGTTACGGGGCTATCACCCTGTATCGCAGAACTTTCCAGAACTTTCACCTAACGCAGAACTAGCTTAAGGGCTAATCCGGTTTCGCTCGCCGCTACTACCGGAATCTCGGTTGATTTCTCTTCCTCGGGGTACTTAGATGTTTCAGTTCCCCCGGTTCGCCTCGTGCTGCTATGTATTCACAACACGATACGTGCTTATGCACGTGGGTTTCCCCATTCGGAAATCCCAGAGTCACCGGTTTTTACTACCTTCTCTGGGCTTATCGCAAGTTAATACGTCCTTCATCGCCTCTGACTGCCAAGGCATCCACCGTGTACGCTTAGTCACTTAACCATACAACCCCAAGAGGTTTCGTATGTTCAAACAACCAAGGTTTGTGTTCAACACTTCGATCAAAAAAGTATTAAACGTTGGTTTTTCGCCGGACTCGATACAAGACACTTGAATGTGTATTGTTTGAGAACTCGTTTTTATCCGAAGATAAAAACATTTTTTAAAATCAATCTATTGATTGAATTTACTAGTCAGCTTTCCAGATTGTTAAAGAACATGTAATCATCGTTAGATAACCACTTTTTAAAGACACTTTATTCAAATGCGTTTAAAGAGTGGTGGAGCTATGCGGGATCGAACCGCAGACCTCCTGCGTGCAAGGCAGGCGCTCTCCCAGCTGAGCTATAACCCCAACGATATAAAAGACTAAACCACCACCTTCTCTGGGAGAGAAAGTGGTGGGTCTGAGTGGACTTGAACCACCGACCTCACCCTTATCAGGGGTGCGCTCTAACCACCTGAGCTACAGACCCAAGTCTTTTTACGTTCTACATTTTAACCAAGCAATCTGTGTGGACACTGCATTAAACAGTAAGTCTTTAGGTAAGGAGGTGATCCAGCCCCAGGTTCCCCTAGGGCTACCTTGTTACGACTTCACCCCAGTCATGAACCACACCGTGGTAAACGCCCTCCCGAAGGTTAAGCTATCTACTTCTGGTGCAGCCCACTCCCATGGTGTGACGGGCGGTGTGTACAAGGCCCGGGAACGTATTCACCGTGACATTCTGATTCACGATTACTAGCGATTCCGACTTCATGGAGTCGAGTTGCAGACTCCAATCCGGACTACGACGTACTTTCTGGGATTCGCTCACTATCGCTAGTTGGCAGCCCTCTGTATACGCCATTGTAGCACGTGTGTAGCCCTACTCGTAAGGGCCATGATGACTTGACGTCGTCCCCACCTTCCTCCGGTTTATCACCGGCAGTCTCCCTGGAGTTCCCACCATTATGTGCTGGCAAACAAGGATAAGGGTTGCGCTCGTTGCGGGACTTAACCCAACATTTCACAACACGAGCTGACGACAGCCATGCAGCACCTGTCTCAGAGTTCCCGAAGGCACCAATCCATCTCTGGAAAGTTCTCTGGATGTCAAGAGTAGGTAAGGTTCTTCGCGTTGCATCGAATTAAACCACATGCTCCACCGCTTGTGCGGGCCCCCGTCAATTCATTTGAGTTTTAATCTTGCGACCGTACTCCCCAGGCGGTCTACTTAACGCGTTAGCTCCGAAAGCCACGGCTCAAGGCCACAACCTCCAAGTAGACATCGTTTACGGCGTGGACTACCAGGGTATCTAATCCTGTTTGCTCCCCACGCTTTCGCATCTGAGTGTCAGTATCTGTCCAGGGGGCCGCCTTCGCCACCGGTATTCCTTC
>NZ_AAOU01000028.1 GCF_000153325.1 Photobacterium sp. SKA34 | reverse complement strand
TTTAAGACCAATGGCGGCAGCGATATCGCCAGCACGCACTTCTTTGACCTCTTCACGCTTATTCGCATGCATTTGAACAATGCGACCTAAACGTTCACGTTTCTCTTTAATGCTGTTAAAGACAGTATCACCTGAATTTACAACACCAGAATAAACACGCATGAAAGTTAACGTACCTACAAACGGGTCTGTTGCAATTTTGAACGCAAGCGCAGCAAAAGGTTCGTTGTCATCTGAATGACGTTCAACAGAATTACCGTTTTCATCTTCACCAGTAATTGCTTTTACTTCTGTTGGTGAAGGAAGGAAGTCAACAACCGCATCAAGTACCGCTTGAACACCTTTGTTCTTGAATGCAGAACCACAAGTCGCGAGTACGATTTCGTTGTTGAGTGTACGTTGACGAAGACCTGCTTTAATTTCAGCTTCAGTCAGTTCGCCTTCTTCAAGGTATTTATCCATTAGTTCGTCGTTCGCTTCAGCGGCAGACTCAACTAAATTCATGCGCCATTCTTCTGCTTCTTCTAATAAATCAGCAGGAATGTCTTCATAGGTAAAACTAGTTCCTTGATCAGCTTCTGACCAGTTAATGGCCTTCATTTTGATCAGGTCAATTACACCTTTAAATTCATCTTCAGCACCAATATTCAGTTGAATAGGTACTGGGTTTGCGCCAAGACGGGTTTTGATTTGCTCGATAACGCGAAGGAAATCGGCACCAGTACGGTCCATCTTGTTAACGAAAACCATGCGTGGTACTTCGTATCTATCAGCTTGACGCCATACAGTCTCTGACTGAGGCTCTACACCTGAAGAACCACAGAACACAACAACAGCACCATCTAATACACGTAGTGAACGTTCAACTTCAATGGTGAAGTCTACGTGTCCAGGAGTATCAATGATGTTGATTCGGTGCTCGTCGAACTGCTTGTCCATACCGCGCCAAAAGGTGGTTGTTGCAGCAGAGGTGATCGTGATACCACGTTCTTGCTCCTGCTCCATCCAATCCATAGTAGCAGCGCCGTCGTGTACTTCACCAATCTTATGAGATAAGCCTGTGTAAAACAGGATGCGCTCGGTCGTTGTTGTTTTACCGGCGTCAACGTGAGCACAGATACCAATATTACGGTAGCGCTCGATAGGCGTTTTGCGTGCCACAGTTGTATCCTCTTACTAAGGTGAACCTTAGAATATGGTTTAGGCACAGCAGGAAAACCTGCCGTGCCCAAGCGGTATTACCAGCTATATTACCAGCGGTAATGTGCGAACGCTTTGTTCGCATCTGCCATACGGTGAACGTCTTCACGTTTCTTAACAGCAGAACCTTTGTTGTCAGCCGCATCAAGCATTTCGCCTGCTAGACGCTGAGCCATAGATTTTTCACCACGCTTACGCGCAGCTTCAACTAACCAACGCATAGCTAGTGCATTACGACGTACTGGACGTACTTCTACAGGCACCTGGTAAGTTGAACCACCCACACGGCGAGATTTAACTTCTACCGCTGGACGTACATTTTCAAGAGCTTTTTCAAATACAGCTAGGTGTTCTTCACCAGAACGCTCAGCCATAGTTTCTAGTGCAGAGTAAACAATTTTTTCTGCAGTAGATTTTTTACCGTCAACCATAAGGATGTTAACGAATTTTGCCAGCAATTCTGATTTGAATTTAGGATCTGGAAGGATCTTACGCTGACCGATTACGCGACGACGTGGCATGGATTATCTCCGTTGTCTTCTTCAGGTTATCCAAAACTTTTCAGTTTCTTCAAAATTAAAATAATTTTAGTGTTTGGCCTTACTTAACGGAATCCATTAAGACTTAGGACGCTTCACACCGTACTTAGAACGACCTTGTTTACGGTCATTAACGCCTGCACAGTCAAGTGCACCACGAACAGTGTGGTAACGAACACCCGGTAAGTCTTTAACACGACCACCGCGGATAAGAACAACTGAGTGCTCCTGAAGGTTGTGACCTTCACCGCCGATGTATGATGTTACTTCGAAACCGTTTGTTAGACGAACACGACATACTTTACGTAATGCTGAGTTCGGTTTTTTAGGTGTAGTAGTGTAAACACGAGTACATACACCACGTTTCTGTGGGCACGCTTCTAGTGCTGGCACGTTGCTTTTTACAACTTGCTTAGCACGTGGCTTACGTACCAACTGGTTAATAGTTGCCATTAAATAGCTCCTGAATATTACTTTCGTAAGGTGAAAAATCTGCCTCCCAACAACAGGAGGACGCGAAATTTTAGGCATCGCACCCTAGGGTGTCAAGATCTAACCAACGATCAATCAAATGATCATTTCTTAAACAATCGGTTTTTTATCACTTTTAAGGCTTATATCATACTCATTTAAGCCCATTTCATATGCTGTTCATGTTTAACCGTTAACGAAACAAAGCCTTTATAATCAATAACATTTAGATATTCGTCACACTTACCTTGCAACCCACGCGCAATGAGATCAGCATCAAGTAAATAAATTTTTACACCAATATTTTTTATTACATTTAAATAATTATTTTTTACCAGACCGGCGATCACAGCATCTTCTAACAGTAATATTTCATCGCCAGCGGCAATATATGCTAAACATTGAGCTAAAGATTGGCTTTGATAAGGTGAGCGAGTAACGGTATGAAGCATTACGACCTCAAAATGTAAGAAGTTGTCGACATTGATGCATTTTCTCTATCAATTGTGCTTGTTCGCAAACAATCACATCGATGATCAAGTCGTCTGTTGTTAGTCCGCGAGCGAGGAGTGATTCTGCATTCACGTAAATATTTTCAACATCATAAAGTTCAAGCATTTTAAATGTCGCAATATAATCCCGACTTAAAATAGCTTGTGGCTGTTGCTGTTTTAATAATTGAAATACGCCATCATCAATAAAATACAGTGCTAACTCTTCAGTATAAGCTGAACTTGCCAATACAGCATCTAGCCCTTCTCTCCCACTATTATTGCCATGTGGTGAAGTTCTAAAGATAAAACCCAGTGAATTCATATCAATACCACTAAAATTGTATTACGCGATCTGCAGTTAACATGACCTCAGCAAGACCGCCAAGCCCTGCCTGTTCAAAGCCATCCGCAAGATTGGCAGCAGATAATTGGTTTTGCTCTGCTTCTTGCACACTGACAATACCGCGACGCAATGCAGCTGCTACACAGGTTTGTAATTCAACATTATGCGTTTTAGCTAAGGCTTGCCATGCTGCCACAAGATCAAATTCATCGGATGCTGGTGCCGTTAATGCTGAGCCATTTAACACGCCATCTTGATAAAAGAACACGCGTTTTAATACATGTCCTTCTTCAATTAATGCACTTGCAAATTGATAGGCTGAACGCGATGTTTGGTTTCCATATGCAGGACCATTAACCACGATAGCATAAGTTAAACTCACTTCTCACCATCCTCGGTTTTTCTCTGGCGGATATACAGATACACGGTGTGTTTAGATATATTTAAACGATCTGCAACACGATTAATCGCATCTTTAATATCGAAAATACCTTTATCGAACAGCTCCATCACGATTTGGCGATTTTTGGCATTATTTGATACGTTCTTATCCGCATTAATTTCTTCGATAGTACGTTCAACCGTTTGATCAACGAGTTCATCAACATCGCTTGCAAAGTTAACGGTTGATGCTGCTTGTTTAGCTTCATCAGTAGGCATAAACGACTGCAGAATTTGAGAGAAAGGCGCATCTAAATTAACGTTTATACATAAAAGGCCAATGATATTATTTTCACCGTTACGAATGGCAATTGTGATTGACTTCATTAAGTCACCACCTTTTGCACGGGTGAAATAAGCACGAGAAAAATTACGTTCAGAACCTTCAATATCACGTAGCATGCGTAATGCAAGATCGGTGATTGGCGAGCCAACTTTACGACCTGTATTTTCTCCGTTAGCAATCTTAATCGCAGAAGTGTTGAGATCGGCTAATGAATGGAGAACGATTTCACAAAAGGGACCAATTAACGCAGCTAAACCATCAACAACAGCTTCATAAGAGCGAAGAATAATATAATCATGCTCAGAGAAGATTCGGCTATCGACGATATCACTGTCGACCATCACCTCTGAATCAAAGTTATCAGTTGAAAACACTTTTCAATCTTCCATGTTGCAATCAATACTATTAATACGACTTATAAATTCAGCTTATGTATTAAATAGAATCAATAAAATTTAAAATATTGCTAGTAAGTTTATCAGATAATTAAAAAGAAAAGACCCGACATAAGTCGGGTCTTGATATTTATCAACATATTTATTGGTAAATATTGCTCAATTATTGTGTTTTTGTCTCTGTAGCTGCTGATTTTTCAGCTGGTGCCGCTGCAGGTTTTGCAGTTTCATTACCTTTAATACTTAGTAGCTCAACTTGGAATACCAATGTTGAGTTAGCAGGAATGCTTGGGTTTGCTTGTGCGCCGTAAGCTAGCTGTGGCGGAATAACAAACTCAAACTTTGAGCCTACAGGCATTAGCTGAACACCTTCAGTCCAACCAGGGATAACTTGATTTAGAGGGAAAGTTGCAGGTTGATTACGCTTGTAAGAACTGTCAAATACAGTACCGTCAGTTAGCATGCCTTTGTAATGAACTTCAACTGTATCGGTTGCTGTTGGTTTTGGACCTGTACCTTCTTTTTCAATCTTGTACATTAGGCCCGTTTTAGTTGTTACTACACCCGTTTCTTTCGAGAACTTAGTACGGAACTCTTCACCGGCTTTTACGTTTTTTTCAGCTTCAGTTTTTGCTTTTTCTTCAACAATTTTAGCTACGCGCTGGTCAAGCTCTTGAAGCGCTTGTTGGGTTTGCTCTTGCGTTAAACGACTCTTACCCGCAAATACATCTTCAACACCTTGAAGTACGTCTTGACGGTTTAGGTCTAGACCCAGCTCTTTTTGCTGCTCAAGGTTAGCAGAGAGATATTGGGCCAGTGACGCACCAATTGCATAAGCAGCTTTTTGATCTTCAGTTTTAAATTCTACTTTAGCATCAGCTGCTGGAGTCTTAGCAGCAACCTGCTCTACTTTCGCAGGCTCTGCAGGCTTATTGGTGTCTGCTTTATTATCATCCTGACAACCAACAGCGAGGAAAATTGTTGCTGCCAATACAGACATCTTTAGAACAGGTTTCATGTATTTCTCCATCAGTCACTGAGGCAATGCCTCATTTTTAAACTGTACTTTTTAGAATGAGTATGAAAATAAAATTATAACAATATACTACTAGCATTTGATTAAGTAACTGTAAAAAGCAAGTCAGTTCAGTTATTTAATCAGACTAATTTACTCTACTAGTTATCCTATGCAAGCGGAACAAGAGCTTAATGTATAAAACTTTTTTTTCATTTTGTTTGTTTTTCTCCACTTTGACCTTGAGTGGTTGTTTCTTTTCTGGCTCAGAAGTCCAACGCTGGCAATTAGCCCCACAAGGTGCAACCAGTTTTAGCCTTAGCCGAGATGGTCGTTTTGCAATAGTTAGTGCAATCGAACAAGGTATCGCGCTATGGGACTTACATCAAAACAAAAAGTTAGCTGATTTTGGTTCTCAAGATCAACATCACAATACGGTGATAAGTAGCCATATTTCTGACAATAAACGTTTTGCTATCACAGCAACAGCACAAAATTTTGCTATTTGGGATCTTGGCTGGTCCCAAGCTAAAGGTTTATGGTCTATTGATGACGCTACCATTAGAGATGTTGCTATTGCCAATAATGGCGACGACATCTTATTAGCGCTTAGTAATGGTAAGGCCTTGTTTATCAATATTAGCACAGGAAGAAGACTTGAGTTTTTAGCACATAAAGAGAAAGTTAATAGTGTCGATTTATCTCCTAATGGTCGTTACGCTCTATCCGGCGGTAATGATCATAATGGCTATTTATGGGATACCCTTACAGGACAAATCTTATATCCTTTCCCTCATAAAAGTCGCATTACTCGAGTCGCACTACAACGGGATGGAAAATTTGCACTGACTGCCGATGGCACCAATGACATCTTTATTTGGGATTTAACCAACGGCAAGAAAGTATCAGAACTAGATATTACCCTTCGCCAACAAACCCTTTCCAGTGCCCGATTTTCTGATGATGGTTCAATGATAGCAACCGGTACTCCCTCACGCCGAGTGGAGTTATGGCAAACATCGGATGGGAAAAATATAGGGAGTTGGAAAGCGGAACGTCAGCAAGATACTCGACCCGCTACAGCAGTGGTGTATGATGTCGCTATTAGCCCAACAGGTAACGTCATCTCTGGATCATCATCTGGATTTGTCCAAGCCTGGTCAACCGATTGAAAACGACCATGACTGAGATTGAACAATTACAACACCGTATTGATGAACTTGAAATGAAACAAGCCTTTCAAGAGCAAACTATTGATGATCTTAATGATGCCCTTACCAAGCAACAGTTCATGATTGACCGCATGGAAGTTCAGATGAGATTTTTAGTGGGTAAGGTAAAAGGTATGCAAGCACCGAATATGGCCAACGAGTCGGAAGAAACTCCGCCACCACATTATTAATCGAGTTTGACTAAAAAAGAAAAACAAAAAAGGAAGCCTGAGCTTCCTTTTTTACTAATATCATAAAATGATATTAGTGAGAGCAGCAACCGCTTTTCTCTTCGCCACTGCAGCAACCTTCGTCACTTTCACCGTGATCGCTACAACCGCCTTCGCCGCCACAACAACCACCACCTTGGTGTAGGTGACCGTGTGCAGTTTCTTCTTCAGTCGCTGCGCGTACAGCAACAACTTCAACGTCAAAACCTAGAGTTTGACCAGCAAGCATGTGGTTACCGTCAACAACTACGTGATCGCCATCAACTTCAGTTACTTCGACAGGAATTGGACCTTGATCAGTATCTGCTAGGAAACGCATACCAACAGTAATTTCATCAACACCTTGGAATACGTTTGCAGGAACACGTTGAACCATTTCGTCCATGTGCTCGCCGTAAGCGTCAGCAGGAGCAACAGTTACTTCGAACTTGTCGCCAGCTACATGACCTTCAAGCGCTGCTTCTAGGCCAGGAATTAGATTGTTATGACCGTGAAGGTAATCAAGTGGAGCTTCAACTGTTGATTGATCTACAATTACACCATCTTCAGTTTTCACTTGGTAAGCTAGGCTTACTACTGTGTCTTTAGCGACTTTCATGTTTACTCCAAAATTTCAGCTTGGGGTGATAAGTTTTGCGCGACATCATACAGGATAATATGGCAATGATGCTAATACCGTATTTAGTCAGGTTTAAAAACACCTATCACTTGTTGTTTGGTTGTTGACGAAAGTTGTTCACTTTCTTGTACCGATTGCGGCACCCGTGTATCTGAATGATCACAGGCCACACACTCGACATATTCAACATCATCTTGCTGCCACCAGCGTAAAGTATCGATGGTTTGACAATTTGGGCATGCAGCCCCTGCGATAAATCGTTTTTTTATCATCCTGCTCTTTCCTTGACCATTACACAAGCACTAGCTTAATCCCAACCATGATGGCGTTCTTCCTCGCCTCGCATTTCACGATCGAAAATTTCTTCTAACTCTTTACGGGCTTCTTTTTGTCGCGAAGCTAGATTGACTTCTTCACTATGTTGCGGCAATAGATCCCGTAAGGCTTGTGTATCTATTTTACGAAAATGTGCCTCGGCACGTTGCGCTTTATACGGGTGCATACCTAGAGATATAAGGGCTTGGCGACCTAAATCAAGAGCACCAGCAAAAGTTTCACGAGAGAAACATTCAACGCCTTGGCTTAGTAGTTGATGTGCTTCAACACGGCTTCTCGCCCGCGCTAATATTTTTAAGTGCGGGAAATGTTGTTGACACATAGCCACCACTTCCATGACTTCTGTCGGTGCATCAGTACAGATAATAATTGCTTCCGCATTATCCGCCCCTGCTGCGCGTAGCAAATCTAACTGAGTAGCATCACCGTAAAAAACTTTATAACCAAACTTGCGTAAAAATTGGATTTGGCTCGGATCTCGCTCAAGTACAGTCACTTTAATTTTATTAGCAAAAAGTAATCGCCCTATAACTTGTCCAAAACGCCCAAACCCCGTAATGATGACACGAGGTTCACGGTCAACAATATCCGACTCTGGCTCAGGTTGCTCACTCGCTTTAAAGCTTCGCACAAACCAGCGATTTTGAAGCGTTAATATGAGTGGTGTGGTCATCATTGATATACTTACGACCACCAGCAAGAAAGCCAATAACTGCGCATCTAGTAAACCTTCAGCACGAGCGGCAGTAAACAGGACAAACGCAAACTCCCCCCCCTGACTTAAGATCGCCGCCATTTGACTACGTGACTTTTCTCTTACGCCAAATATCCGAGCTAAAAGATAAAGTACGACACCTTTTACTGCGACTAGCGCTAATACTGCAGCTAAAATCTGTAATGGATATTGCCACAACAAACCAATATTCACCGCCATACCCACTGAAATAAAAAATAGCCCCAGTAATAATCCTTTAAACGGTTCTATCGCAATTTCTAACTCATGGCGATATTCGCTCTCAGCTAATAGCACTCCCGCTAAGAATGCCCCTAACGCCATGGATAATCCAAGCGCCTGCATAATCAATGCAATACCAAGAACTAACAATAATGCAGCAACATTAAACAGTTCACGAACGCCACTCATTACCACATAACGAAACAGTGGACGAAGCAAAAAATGCCCACCGACAAGTAATACGGCGATGCCTCCTAACATCCAGAATGCGTCATTCCAGCTCCCTCCTTTACCACCCGCGAGAGCAGGGAGTAAAGCAAGCATTGGGATCACCGCAATATCTTGAAATAACAATACCGCAAAACCCGATTGCCCAGTTTCACTTCCTGATAATTGCTGTTCTTCGATAACACGAAGTGCGATTGCTGTTGAAGATAACGCCAACCCCATGCCAATCACTGCTGTATCGCGCCACGTCAGCGAAGGTAAAAATCCATTAAGACTCATCACCACTACGGCAATAACCCCACTGGTGATCACAACCTGCCCACCACCTAACCCTAAAATAGGTTTTCGCATTTGCCACAGCTTTTTCGGATTAAGCTCTAAACCAATCAGAAATAGTAACAACACAACACCAAATTCTGAGAAATGGAGGATGGCATCAACATCGGAGATCAAGCCTAAGCCCCAAGGGCCAATTGCAATACCCGCAATCAAATAACCTAACACTGATCCTAAGCCAAGCTTTTGCGCCAAAGGGACGGCAATGATAGCCGCCGCTAAAAAAACCACACTAAGAACAAGAAAATCATTGGTCATTGTTGGTCTCCTTATTCGCTAAGCTAATTCGGGGCTCAATAATCAGAGGGTTCGCCAGCCATGATTGGTATGCACGTGCATATTGGCTTAACTCATCCATCGTGACGCGTCTTGCCCAATGCAAGATAAGTGGCGGTAACCAATGCATTTGGCAAAGATCAGCACAAATTTCAAATGGCTTTAAAATGGTATCAATACCATAACGGTTATAACCATCAGGACTATAAGCTTCTGCCCCACCGCCAGTAGTGATCACCGAGCGCCAATATTTACCTACGGTTTCATTACCGTCACCGTGTGCAAAGCCTTTGCTTAACACTCTATCAAACCACTCTTTCAACAATGATGGGCAGGAATACATATAGAGCGGATGCTGGAAAATAATGATGTCGTGACCCGCGATCAATTCATGCTCTGCGACAACATCGATAAAGAAATCGGGGTACGTGGCATATAAATCATGCACAGTAACGTGACCTAATAGCTCAATGTTTTGCAACATTGCGCGATTAGCAACGGACTCATCAGGATCGGGATGAGCAAAAATAATGAGAATTGATGGTAAGTTTTGTCGTGTCATAACACCCTTTAACAATCGTTCATATTCATCATGTGCAACAATAAGTACTTGCTCAGTATTATTCCATCATACCTAATTGTTAACAAACATGATCTTTTGTTTATCATTTGTTCAGCAATACGTAACCTAAACCTCTAGAGAGATGTTAGCCACTCTGCGCTGTTTGAGTTAGACTTCCGCCCATAAGTCCAGTTTATTTAGTGGAGCGGGCAAGACCCCGGCAATATTGATGATTATCTTTTCAGATATCCAACTTCTACGTGGTGGCAAAGTATTACTTGAAAACGCCACTTCAACGATCCATCCGGGCGACAAAGTCGGTCTTGTCGGTAAAAACGGTTGTGGTAAATCGACCCTGTTCGCTTTACTGAAAAATGAGCTCAGCTTAGATGCTGGCAACTGTCAATTTCCAAGTAACTGGGAAATGGCATGGGTTGCTCAGGAAACGCCTGCGTTAGAGCGCGCTGCTATTGAATATGTCATTGATGGTGACCGTGAGTACCGTGAACTTGAGCGCCAACTCCTTGCCGCTGAGCAAGCCGACAACGGTACTAAAGTCGCAGAGCTTCACGGTAAAATGGATACCATTGGAGGCTATAGCATTAAGGCTCGTGCGGCAGAATTACTTGATGGTCTAGGCTTTTCACAGCATCAAATGCAATGGAACCTAACCCAATTTTCGGGTGGTTGGCGTATGCGTCTTAACCTTGCCCAAGCGCTATTATGCCGCTCTGATCTCTTACTTCTCGATGAGCCAACTAACCACTTAGATTTAGATGCGGTCATGTGGTTGGAAAAATGGCTCCAAAGCTACCGTGGTACCTTGGTGTTGATTTCCCATGACCGCGATTTCTTAGATCCAGTGGTTAACCGCATTATCCATCTTGAAAATCAAACCATGAACAGTTACACCGGTAACTATTCATCGTTTGAAGTACAACGCGCCGAAAAGCTAGTACTACAACAAGCAATGTATCAGAAACAACAAAAGCAAATGACGCACATGCAGTCATACATTGAACGTTTCCGTTACAAAGCCAGTAAAGCACGCCAAGCGCAAAGTCGTATTAAAGCCCTTGAGCGCATGGAAAAAGTGTTACCAGCTCAGTTTGATAATCCATTCAGTTTTGAATTCCGCGAGCCAAGTGCTCTGCCAAACCCAATCTTAATGATGGATCAAGTTGCCGCAGGTTATGACGACCTACTGATTTTAGAAAAGATTCGTCTGAATCTTGTTCCTGGTAGTCGTATTGGCCTACTTGGCCGAAATGGTGCTGGTAAATCTACCCTGATCAAAATGCTATCTGGTGATTTACCAGCGAAAGCCGGTGATATGGCATATTCGCAAGGGGTTAAAATTGGTTACTTTGCCCAGCACCAATTAGAAACCTTGTACCTTGATGATACCCCTGTACAGCATATTGCACGTATTGCACCACAAGCAACCGAGCAACAACTACGTGATTATTTAGGTAGTTTTGGTTTTATTGGTGATAAAGCGCTAGAAAAAGTCGGTCCGTTTTCTGGCGGTGAGAAAGCACGTTTAGTGCTGGCACTTATTGTATGGCAACGTCCTAACCTATTACTGCTCGATGAGCCAACCAACCACCTTGATTTAGATATGCGCCAAGCACTGACGTTGGCACTGCAATCTTATGAAGGTGCAATGGTTATTGTAAGTCACGATCGTTACTTACTACGTGCGACAACCGATGACTTATATTTGGTGCATGATCGCCAAGTCGTACCGTTTGATGGGGATTTAAATGATTACCACAAATGGCTTACCGAGCAACAGCGTAATGAGCGCCGTGATCAACAAGCAACAAAACCTGAAACCAACAAAGACAACAGCGCGGCATCGCGTAAAGAGCAAAAACGTTTAGAGGCAGAGTTCCGTAAACAAACTGCCCCGATACGTAAAGAAATCACCAAGCTTGAAAAGCAAATGGACAAGCTCAATACCATTATCACCGATGCTGAAACTGCGTTAAGTGATAGCAGTATTTATGAAGCTGAGAACAAAGCCCGTATGAACGAGCAATTAAAACTGCAAGGCGATGCAAAATCTGACTTGGAAGATGTTGAAGTTGCTTGGATGGAGTTACAAGAGCAATTAGAAGAGATGGAATCTCAATTTAGCGCCGAATAATATTGCTTAACACCTATAGCGCCAACGAGCACTTCGTTGGCGTTGTTATTTTCAATTATCTAGAATAATGTCAATCACTACCAAATCATCATCACGCATGCTGCCGTTAGTGCTCCCATCGTCTGATTAAACCTAATCGTACGACGTTCTGATGTTAGCCAATGACGTATCACCATCCCAGTTACTGTCCATAGCGAGACGCAAGTAAAACCCACCACGAAAAATACCGTCACAATCATCGATATAGATAACCAATAGTGCTCCCCGCTAACGGCGAAAGTGCTTACTGCCGTTGCAGACATCATCCATGCTTTAGGATTAACGTATTGAAACAGTGCAGCAGAGAATACACTCATCGGTTTAGCCTTCACTTTTTGCTCTGTTTTCCCCATACCGCCAGCGGTGGCTATTTTCCATGCTAAATACAATAAGTACGCACACCCAACAACTCTCAATACCTCGTGAACCACAGGATAACGTTCAAAAATAATACCGAGCCCTGCCGCCAGTAAACTTATCATGCTCGCCATACCCACACTAATCCCCATAATATGCGGAACACTGCGCCAATAACCAAAGTTCGCTCCAGAGGCGGTTACCATCATATTGTTAGGCCCCGGCGTGCCTGTCATTAATATGGCAAATAAAATAACTGAGATAATTGTTGATCCTTCCACACTCTTTCCTTAATAAACGATAGAAATAAAACTATCCAGATCATCTCTCACGAAATTGTACCGATACAATTTCAGTTATTTCGCGACAACATAAAAAATCTCTGGTAATACGGTTGTTTTGTGCGCACAATTTAACCTAACAAGGGAAGTTATTAAGATCAAAGGATTTATTGTCACCATGACAATCGAGAAGAAGTTATTAAATATCCAACTTATCGCTAAAACTAAAGAACCAATTTATCGTCAAATTGCTGATGGCATTGCACGAGCTATCGAGCATGGTGACATCGCGATTGGGGAGAAACTGCCCACTCACCGCGCACTTGCCGATCAATTACAGGTTACCGTAGGTACAGTGACACGTGCTTATGCAGAAGCGGAGCGACGTCATCTTGTCGAAGCGCGTATTGGGGCTGGGACGTATGTCTGTGATAACAATAAAAACCATAACTGGATCTATCAATTAGAAGAATTACAGACTGAAGAATGTAATTTCGGCTATAACATTCCTCCGCGATTTGATCGCAGTGAGATGATAAGCAAAGCCATGGCAAAAATTAGTGCCAACCCCTCGCAATTAAATGACATGATGCTGTATCAGCCACCGCAAGGGATCGATAGTCATCGTCATATCGTTTGCCAATGGTTAAATCAAAAAGGCATTAATGTTTCATCAGAGCAGATGTACTTCACCTCTGGCGCGCAACATGCTGCGGAATTATTACTGAGTATTTTCTGTCGTGCTGGTGATACCGTTTTAGTCGAACAATTTTGCTACCCCGGCTTTCTAACTCTTGCTCGTCAACATGGTATTACCCTAAAAAGTGTTGAGATGGATAAAGATGGGGTGAGCCCAGCTAGTCTCGCATCGGCCTGTGAGCTCTACCAACCACGGTTAATATACTTAACACCAACCCAGCAAAACCCTACTTCAGTGACGATGTCGCTCTCTCGCCGCGAAGAAGTGATTAGCGTGTGTCGTGAACATAATGTGTTAATTGCGGAAGATGACGTCAACGGATTACTGTCGCCCTCACCGCCACCGCCTTTAATAAACCTTGCACCTGAACATGTTATCCACATAGGAGGGTTATCAAAATGCCTCGCACCAGGACTTCGCTTAGGTTACATCCAAGTACCTAAACAATGGCAGCAACACCTAAGTGCGGCACTCTATAACCACAGCTTAATGATCAGCCCACTGCTCTCTGCTATCGCTTGCGAATTAATAGTTCAAGGTGATGCCGATCGGGTGTTAACTACCGTTCGTACTGAAATACAGCAACGGCAATTATTGGTACAGCAATACCTCGGTGAGTTTTCCATTACGACCCAGACTTATAGTTTTCATGTTTGGCTGCAATTACCAGAAGACTGGCGCTTAAGTGATTTTATGGCAGCAACAACTGCCCGTGGGGTCATCGTGAAATCAGCAGAATTATTTACCCCTAGAGGTAATCATATTAAACCAGCAGTTCGACTCGCCATTAGCTCACCGCTAAACCAACAGCAATTGATCTTTGGCTTAAAAACCATTGCCGAGTTATTACGACACCCCCCTTTATCCCACTTTTCGCTGTAACAGAGGATATTCATGTCTCAATTTACGCCAGCATCAGGATTACAAAATCCACATATTCAAACCTTACTACCGCGATTTGTTCGTCGCCAGCCACTATTTACACCAGTGACGCAACGACTGACCACGCCTGATGATGACTTTCTTGATCTCGCTTGGACAGAATCTCCTACAGACGATAGCAAACCATTGATGATCCTGTTTCATGGTTTAGAAGGTAGTTTCCGTAGTCCATATGCCAATGGACTATTGTATGCTGCAAAACAACAAGGTTGGCTTGGGGTTATGATGCATTTTAGAGGCTGCAGCGGTGAGCTAAACCGTCAACCTAGAGGCTATCACTCAGGTGAAGTTAGTGATGCACGCTTTTTCATTACATGGTTACGTGAGCAATTCCCCCAACGGCCTTTTATCGCAGTGGGAGTATCCCTTGGCGGCAACATGCTGATTAACTACCTGGCAAAATATGGTGATGACAGTGATCTTATTGCCGCTCAAGCGGTATCTCCTCCATTAAATTTAGCCTCATGCTCGGCACGTATTCAACAAGGTTTTTCTAAGATCTATCAGCAATATCTACTCAGCTCGATGAAACGCACAATGGCAAAACGAATAACACTTCATCAAGACAAAATGCCCATCACCCACCTGCAATTAGAGGCGATAAATACGGTATGGCAATTTGATCAGCACATTACCGCCCCTCTCCATGGTTTTATTGATGCTGACGATTATTATCAACGTTGTAGTGGCCTTAAACAGCTCAACTTGATCAGTACACCACTGCGGATTATTCATGCCAAAGACGATCCGTTCATGACCGAATCGGTGATCCCTTCGCAGCCATTGCCGAGTAATATCGACTACAACCTATATGATAAAGGCGGCCATGTTGGATTTGTTAGTGGTTCAATTTTTAAACCGACATTTTGGCTCGAACACAGCATTCCAACATGGTTCAAAACCAAACTCACCACACCCCAATAGGGCTAGTGATATTTTTATCATATACTGCACCTATGAGTAACACAGTCGACGAGACATTAAATGATCATTCCTTGGCAAGATATCGCCCCAGAAACACTGACTAACCTAATTGAACAATTTGTGCTGCGTGAAGGTACGGATTACGGTGAAGTTGAAATGAGCTTAGAAAACAAAGTGAATTACGTGATGCAGCAACTGAAATCCGGTGATGCTGTGATTGTATTTTCTGAATTACATGAATCTGTCGACATAAAATTACGTAATCAGTTGAAATAATTTTTATCAATGTGAGTCGTGATTAGAGAGTTACGACTCAAAACTTGCCTCCGCTAGCAGTTTCACTTTTCAATCCCGACATCCTTGTTAACTTGTAGTAGCATGATTGCCCGATCAGGTAATTTGAATATTGCCTGCTTTCTCATTTATCTTCCGATAATCAACAACGACAAGGTTAGTCATGTCTGCAAAACATCCTATTATTGCAGTTACTGGTTCATCAGGAGCAGGAACCACTACGACTTCTGAAGCATTCCGAAAGATGTTCAATATGATGAACATTAATGCGGCATGGCTAGAAGGCGATAGCTTCCATCGCTATACCCGCCCTGAAATGGACACTGAGATCCGCAAAGCTAAAGAGCAAGGTCGACATATCAGCTATTTTGGCTCAGAAGCCAATGACTTTGCCCAATTAGAGCAATTTTTCAAACAATATGGTGAAGATGGCACTGGCCGCTTTCGCCGTTATCTTCACACATTTGACGAAGCCGTACCCTACAACCAAATGCCAGGGACGTTTACCCCGTGGCAACAGTTAGCAGAAAACACCGATTTACTCTTTTATGAAGGTTTACATGGTGGGGTTGTTGATGGCGAAGTACATGTTGCACAACATGTCGATCTCTTAATTGGCATGGTACCGATTGTGAACTTGGAGTGGATCCAAAAAATTGTTCGTGACACTAGAGATCGTGGGCATTCTCGCGAAGCGGTGATGGAGTCTATCGTTCGCTCCATGGACGATTACTTAAATTACTTAACCCCACAATTTTCACGTACACATATCAACTTTCAACGAGTACCAACCGTTGATACCTCAAACCCTGTGAGTGCCAAAGGGATCCCTAGCTTGGATGAAAGCTTTGTTGTGATCCGATTTCGCGGTTTAAATAATGTCGATTTTCCGTATTTACTTTCCATGATCCAAGGCTCATTTATGTCACGTCATAACACACTTGTCGTCCCTGGCGGAAAAATGAGCTTTGCCATGGAATTGATCATGCGTCCACTTATCGAGAAACTGATTAATACGGGGAAAATCAGTTAAATCTGCACAAAACAAAAATAAATAGAAAAAGGTTGGCGAAAACACCAACCTTTTTATCTCAATCATTATTATTAGGCAGTGATGATTTCATGCGAATGAGTCAACTTAACCTTTTCACCAATCATTAAGCATACAGAGCAATATTTATCTAAAGAATCAGCAATGGTGTTAGCCACTAAAGTTTCATTTAAATCAAAACCAGAGATGATAAAATGTAAATTGGCTTCGGTAAATAAACGCGGGGCTTGCTCTCGACGCTCAGCTGAAATCAGAACTTCACAACCAACAATATTTTGTGCTTGGGATTGTAAACCACTGACAACATCTACTGAACTACACCCTCCCGCCGCCATTAATACTAATTCCATCGCACTTGGGGCTTTATCCCCTCCATTACCATCCATGACTACACTATGACCGGAACTAGATTGACCTAAAAAAGTCATATCTTCTACCCATTTTACTCGGGACTGCATCGTTTAATCCTTATTCAAACACCCAATAATTATCTCTAGTTTTATTGATAAAATAATGAATGTAAATTCTAATTCACCTCCTTAATGACAAACTTTTTTTCTCACTAAAAATCGTCGTAATAAGCTTTACTTATCACACAGCTTAAAACTATCTCGCCGCATTGTGATCCCGTGCACAGTTATCCATATGAAATGAACGAATCTACTAGATCAATATCAAGAAAAAGGCGTAGAAAAAGGATACACTCTAACTTATTCAAGTTAGCTTGCAGCCCAGCGGCTGAATGGATACCCTGTCAGTAGGCAGTTTTTTTTCTTGTCATAAAACTTAGAAAAGAGACCAATGCTGTTGGGCAACAAATGCAGAGGAAGTTAGTAATATGGTTCCAGGTAAACCGCAAACAGATCCAACTTTAGAGTGGTTTCTTTCCCATTGTCATATTCACAAGTACCCATCGAAAAGTACGCTGATCCACGCAGGTGAGAAAGCAGAAACGTTGTATTACATTGTGAAGGGTTCTGTTGCTGTACTAATCAAGGATGAAGAAGGTAAGGAGATGATCCTTTCTTACCTAAACCAAGGTGACTTTATTGGTGAGCTTGGCTTATTCGAAGAAGATCAAGAGCGTACTGCTTGGGTTCGTGCGAAAAGTCCTTGTGAAGTAGCAGAAATTTCATTTAAAAAATTCCGTCAGTTAATTCAAGTCAATCCTGATATTCTGATGCGCTTATCTGCTCAAATGGCAAGTCGCCTTCAAGTGACAAGCCAGAAAGTAGGTGATTTGGCATTTTTAGATGTTACAGGCCGTATCGCACAGACATTGCTAAATCTTGCAAAACAGCCAGATGCAATGACGCACCCTGATGGCATGCAGATTAAGATCACTCGTCAAGAAATCGGTCAAATTGTTGGCTGTTCTCGTGAAACAGTTGGTCGTATTCTGAAAATGCTTGAAGAGCAGAACCTTATCTCTGCTCATGGTAAGACGATTGTTGTTTACGG
The DNA here is from genome assembly GCF_000153325.1 of Photobacterium sp. SKA34. Taxonomy (GTDB): domain Bacteria; phylum Pseudomonadota; class Gammaproteobacteria; order Enterobacterales; family Vibrionaceae; genus Photobacterium. The sequence continues at coordinate 55,852 of NZ_AAOU01000028.1, read as the reverse complement.
TACGCGTTAATTTTTAACGTCTTTAGCCGTACAAAAAAGCCGCACTTTGTTGCGGCTTTTTTATTTCTTATTAATTAATAATCCAACCCATAAATACCTTTAAAAAGTGTGTCATTAATTAATTTGTATTGCTCAAATTAAATGCTACATTCAAGCAATGAATGGACTTCATCTTTTCTTGGTTTTATATGGATATTGAACGCTTTGCCCCAAATCGCTGTACCACCGTTCCTGGTGTAATAAATCCTCAGCCAACCACGATTGAAATGACAGGTTTTAGCGATCACCGTTGTTATCTTGAACAACAAACAGGACTACGACGTTGTCCTGCTGAAGACAGTGGTATTTGGGGATCGCCCCTCGACAGTTAACAGATTCAAAAAAAAGCAGCCAAATGGCTGCTTTTTTCTTGCATCGCTTACACCGTTCAAGAGTTATAAGTACTCTCAAAGATCTTATCTGCCGAAGCTTCAACAAACCCGCTATAAACCTCACCATCAGGCTGTAGATAGCGTTTAGCAAACTCATAAAATCCACCAGAGACTAACATCTCACCATCAGAAAATGTGACCATGACTTTATCAGCCATGGTTGCTGATTGCTCTAGCATTACAGTAGGATCACCTTTTACTGCACCGCCTGCCTGATTAATATCAAAACCACTCGATTCAAGAAAATGGTTCACTTCAGAGATTTCATTAAATTGCTCAAGCTGATTAATGTCGACGGTAAAATGATTGGCACCAAAACCATGTGCTGCTACCCATCCTGCATATTCACTTTCTGCATTTAAAAGCTGATAACTATCACGACTTAATTGCCATGGTTTACCTTGAGAGAGAAAAGCAGGATTGGCAAAATAGTCATCATCAACTTGATCTACAAGCTGCCGTACTTCTGTTTGCAACTCTGTTGAACATAAGCCTAATTGCAGTTCACTAATAAATACTTTAGGCGCATCAGGATCGGGATGTTCAAAGTGCTCTGCATATAGTTTTTTCGCTTTGAAATGGTATTGACCTTTGGGTTTATAACCTACCGCAATAAAAGGGGCCGCTAACCTTGCTAAACCACATTTCGGTAGTGCAAAGGTACGTAACGCAATATGATCATTTTTAAGTGGCGCATCTTCGGTAAGTAATTGCCGAATACTCAGCGCTGAAGGACATAATCGCTGAGTATAATCTTGCCATAACGCGGTAAATAATTGTTCCATGCTGCACAATCCTTACTGTAAATAACACAGTGAACCTATTAGCCTCAGAGTAAAATACCCGGAGATAACTGCTCAGGTAAGCATGTTGCTTCACCTTCCATTGATGCCATTGGGTAAGCACAATAATCAGCAGCGTAGTATGCACTTGGACGTAAATTACCAGACGCTCCTGGACCACCAAACGGCGCATCTCCACTCGCTCCCGTTAACTGGCGATTACGATTTACAATCCCTGCACGAATATGATCGATAAAATATTGCCATTCACTATCATCGGTTGATACAAGCCCTGCTGATAAGCCATAACGGGTGTCATTTGCCAATCGAACCGCTTGAGCGAGATCTTGATAACGTACTACCTGCAATAATGGCCCAAAATATTCTTCATCGGGTAAATTTTCGATATTCGTAACATCAATGATTCCCGGTGTAACCACCGCTCCTTGTCCGCGCTTTGCCTCTACCAATACTTCACCACCAAGCGATACTAATTGTCGCTGAGTTTGCACAATATTGTCTGCTGCTTGGTGAGAGATTTGAGGCCCCATAAACGGCGCAGGCTCGGCAAATGGTCCATCGACCACTATCGCTTTGGTTGCTTCCAATAAAGCAGCCAACAACGCATCCCCTGCGCTACCCAAAGGTAAGTATAGTCGGCGAGCACAAGTACAACGTTGTCCTGCGCTGATAAAAGCAGATTGTAAAATGGTATAAACGGTAGCATTGAGATCACCATAAGCATTGGAGATCACCATGGGGTTATTGCCCCCCATTTCTAATGCCAGCATCTTACCCGGCTGACCTGCAAATTGGCGATGCAGAATATGCCCAGTATTGGCGCTGCCAGTAAACAATAAACCATCAATATCTTTTGAAACGGCGAGCGCCTCTCCAGTAGAGCGATCCCCCTGCACAAGATTAATAACCCCATCAGGTAATCCTGCTTGTTGCCAGAGTTTCATTACAATTTCAGCCGTTTTAGGCGTTAACTCAGAAGGTTTGAATACCACCGTATTCCCCGCAAGCAGTGCAGGTACGATATGACCATTAGGTAAATGACCGGGGAAATTATAGGGCCCAAATACAGCCATCACTCCTAATGGTCGATGACGAACAACCGCTATCGTGCCAGCAAGATCTTTCTCACGTTGGCCAGTGCGTTCATGGTAAGCACGTAAAGAAATCGCCACTTTCCCCACCATTGCTGCTGCTTCTGTTCGCGTTTCCCATAACGGTTTACCCGTTTCTTCAGCTATCGTAATGGCAATATTTTCACTATTGGTTTTCACCAACTCGGCAAATTGTTCCACGATGGCTTGACGCTCAACAAGGGGAGTATGACGCCATTGAAGTAACGCTTCACGCGCAGCATTCACCGCTTGCGAGACTTGCTCACCTGTCGCGGCTCGGCCTTGCCAAATTACTTCATCAGTAAAGGGGTTGAGCGATGTTATCTCATCACCTAAACCATCGACCCACTGACCCGCAATCCATTGACTCATACTTCTCTCCCCTCTTTTTTCGTAGTTTTACAGCTCAATAAAACGCACAGGCTCACCTGTATTAACCATGAGAGTATCTGCGACCTCTTGCGTCATAACCACGGTTTGCGCTTTATCATTAATTTCCAGTGGGCTCGCAACAGCACGAAAATCAGTAAATGATGTATTCGCTACTAAGCACTGCTGTTCACTTTGATGATCGTTAATTTCAACGATATAACGCTTTGAATGGCGAACCGTTTCCACATTACGTACATCACATTCAACCGTAGGGCCTGCATCAAAAATATCGACATAACCACGGCATGAAAAACCTTCATTTTCTAGCAAGCGTAATGCAGGACGAGTGTTGTCATGAACTTGACCGATGACCGCTTGGGCTTCTTGGCTCAGTAAATTGACGTATATCGGAAGTTTAGGCATTAAGTCCGCAATAAAGCCTTTTGCTCCTATACCCGTTAGATAATCAGCATGAATAAAATCAATCGAGAAAAAGTTATCTTTTAGCCATTGCCAAAAAGGTGAGTTCCCTTTTTCATCGGAAACACCGCGCATTTCGGCAAATACCACATCAGCGAAACGATGACGATGCTCTGCCATCATTAAAAAGCGCGCTTTAGACAATAGACGACCATTTAAACCTTCACGCCACGGTGTACGTAAAAATAATGTACAAAGCTCGGTATCTCCGGTGTAGTGATTACCTAATGTCAATAACTGTACGGTATTGTGCACCCCTAATCGACGCGAGGCATGAACCACAGTACTTAGATGATAGTTATAAAAAGGGGCTTCTAAGCCAATCGACGCTTCAATGGCTGTGGTACCTGCTATCTCGCCGGTATCTGTATCTTCAGCGACCATCAGGTAGCCTTCATCCTCTGGGCGAACGACATGTTTTGCAAAGCTACGCTCTGAATGAGCGATGCGGTTACGAAGCATTTCTTCGTTAACAGGTAATGAAGTAAAACCATGACCCGATTCTTCAGCGCACTGCATGAGTGCAGAATAATCATCAGCGATGATAGGACGAATAACCAGCATCGACTTCCCTCCTGATGCAGGTAGTGACCATTGCCACTAACTCGATGGATAACAATAAGATCAAGGCAACTGGCAGTCGTTCCCCCAACTGCCAGCAGCAATGTAAAGTAAGATTACTCGGCGTTGTAGAGTGTTGCGATAGCACGTTCTAGACGAGCCATACCTTCATCCACATCGGCTTTTTCAATCACTAACGATGGCGTAAAGCGCACAACACTCGTACCTGCAACTAACATCATTAAGCCTTCTTTACCGGCTTGAACAAGAATGTCACGCGCACGACCTTGCCACTCTTCTGTGAGAGACGCTCCCAGCAGTAAACCTTTACCGCGGATCTCAGCAAAAATTGGGTATTTAGCATTAATAGCTGTAAGCCCTTCACGGAACCATTGTTCACGCTCTTTCACTCCAGCTAACACATCAGGTTTACTCACTTCATTAATTACCGCTTCCGCGACAGCGCATGCTAACGGATTACCACCATACGTTGAGCCATGAGTACCGACTTTTAAATGCTCTGCTAATTCTGTTGTAGTAAGCATTGCACCAATTGGGAAACCACCACCCAGTGACTTAGCCGTCGTTAAAATATCTGGTGTTACACCTAAACCTTGATAGGCATAAAAATCACCAGTACGACCATTGCCAGTTTGGACTTCATCAAATATCAATAGGGCTTGGTGCTTATCACATAATTCACGCACACCCTGAACAAACTCAACGCTCGGGCTAACCAAACCTCCTTCACCTTGTAATGGCTCCATCATCACCGCACAAGTTCGCTCAGACATAATCTCAGCTAAAGCTGATAAGTCATTGTAAGGAATATGCGTTACCGCTTGAGGTTTAGGACCAAAACCATCTGAGTAAGCTTCTTGCCCACCAACAGTAACGGTGAAAAAAGTACGACCGTGGAAACCTTGATGAAAGGCAATAATTTGATCTTTTTCAGCACTAAACTTATCGACCGCATAACGGCGAGCCAATTTCAGTGCCGCTTCGTTAGCTTCAGCACCAGAGTTAGCAAAAAAGACTTTGTCAGCAAAACATAACTCAGTGAGCTTTTTCGCTAAACGCAATGCGGGTTCATTGGTTAACACATTACTTAAGTGCCATAATTTATCGGCTTGATCTTTTAATGCGTTAACCATAATAGGATGGCAATGACCCAGACAACTCACCGCAATTCCACCGGCAAAATCGACATATTCACGATCATGTTGATCCCATACTCGCGCACCACTGCCACGTACTGGGATCTCAGCCATAGGTGAATAACAAGGTACCATTACCTTATCAAATAAATTACGTTCTACTCTTTGCTCTGTAGTCATCACATTATCCTTCTGTGTATAACGCTATAATCATAGTATTTACATTTTATTAACCTTTGCCAATAGCAGAATATTTTTTTTGCTCTTGGGCAACGATAAAGTTTTTGATAAAACTGACATAGTTATGCGTTATCTCGGCAAGTTTATTAACTAACTAAGACAGAAAGGTGTGTTTCCTATCAGGAAATCAATAGCACAGAGAAATATGCTAGTGAATAGCTTTGCAATTTCAATAAATGAGAGTTAGAAGTGTAAAAATATAAGAGATGTGGGTGATATCGCGATTTTAAGAACGAAATATAATAAAAATCGCGATTTAATTCGAAATTTAACGCTTAAGAAAGTTGGCTAATAAGGCGTGCCCTTGCTCCGTTAGAATACTCTCTGGATGAAATTGCACCCCTTCTAATGGTAACGTTTTATGAGCGATTCCCATAATTTCATCAAACTGCCCCTCGCGCTCAGTCCATGCCGTGATGTTAAAGCAATCTGGCAGCGTATCTTGTTTAACGACTAAGGAATGATAACGAGTCACAGTTAATGGGTTATTTAACCCTTCAAACACACTGGTATTATTGTGCTTGATCGGAGAGGTTTTACCATGCATCACTTGTCTTGCTCGTACTACATCCCCACCGAAAGCTTGTGCTAACGATTGATGACCTAAGCATACCCCTAAAATAGGTAATTTACCTGCAAAGTATTCAATGGCTTGTAGTGATATCCCCGCTTCATTTGGGGTACAAGGCCCTGGAGAGATAACTAGATGGGTGGGCACTAACGCCTCAATACCTGCGAGATCAATCTCATCATTACGGACAACCTTAACCTCAACGCCTAACTCACAAAAGTATTGATAAAGGTTATAAGTAAATGAATCATAGTTATCGATAATTAATAGCATGCTACAACAAGGGCCTTTGATATTCTGCGCCCTATTGTGCAATACAAAATAATAAAGGCAAGCTCATCATGAACCTGCCTTTATGATATTTATCATCGAGGTAAATTAAAAATGCTCAATACGACATGTCTTACCATTATAAATAGCTTTCAGTTTTCCACTTAGTTCTACTGGTACATTGCTACAAGGAACATCATAAACCCCTGAAGCTAAGACACTTAGTGATACTTTATCACCGCTTTTAATACCTACATGTTTTAAAAAGTTATCCTTTTTCGAATAACGGCGTTGCTGCCCCTTCATTAACCACGGTTTAGTACTATCCCAATAATAAGAATTGAAAACAGGGTAAAGAGGCTGATTACTATTATTAACAAATGTGATTTGAAAAGAGGCTTTTGCCATTGGGTAAGCAAAGTTTATGATCACGGGATCATGATCTGATGCAGAGTATGGACCTGTTGATTTAACTAGATCACCACTATATTTATTACTGTATTCAAATAAGCTATTTTCTACAGAGTTAATATGCCAGTCTTCAATACCACGCACTTTTTTAAGTAAGGAGCGAGATGCTAAAGCATGATCTAAACTGCCTAATTCACCATTATAACTGTAAGAGTAGCTGTCAGCACCGTGCCATTTAGTCGCTAAGTTGACTAGACCCAGTCCTTTTGAAGCCACAATGCCTTCAGGATGCAGGGATTGATCACCAATGAAAGTGCCTGAGGCTGACATGATTTTTCGTTGATATTGCTTTGGCTTGTATTGTGTTAACACACGGATAGGATCTTCCATACCATAAGCATTCATATCCCCCATAACTAAAACATCACCAGAAATTGTCTTCAACCTATCAGCTAAGACCATCGCAGCAGAAACACGAAAATCGTTACAGTTACCTTGAATGTTTTGGTAGTCCTTATCTTTTTGTTCATTCAACCAATCTTCATAACAGCCTGAACCTTTGGATTTAAGATGGTTAACGACAATAGTTAATTGACTCTTTTTCTTCGCACCATTAATAGCAAACTGTTGTAAAAGAGTATCACGCTGATATGCATCAATCTTAACACCTTCACCTTCAGCGTTTGTCGCACTCATATGTTGCGATGGCATGCGAATAACTTGCGCATCTTTAATCGGTGTCACTTTGCTTGGACGATAAAGCATTGCAACCATAATCGCATCAGAACCAAAGAACTTACCTTTATTCTTATCCTTATCGTTAATCTCGACAAATTGGTAATGATCACTGCTGTCATTAAAATGCAGATTAAGTTCATCAACTAGATTCTTAATTGCACTGTTTTTACCAAAACCGTTATTCTCCATTTCCATTATGCCGATAATATCGGCATCCATAGCCGTTAACGCATTAACAATTTTGGTTCGCTGCAATTCAAATTCTGCCGCCGTTTTTGCCCCTCGATTACACCCTTTAGCAGCGTCAGCATCGGCTTGATCTTTGCAGGTTGGGTTGAGGCTGCCACCAATATCACTGTGACTTGTAAAAAAGTTTAAAACATTGAAGCTCGCCACTTTAAGATTACTGTCTGTAATCACCTGTGGTGCAGACGTGCGATCATTAAAATGAACAAAATCGCTAGGGCTGACGGTATTGGTTGGTAATAAGCGGTGCTGACGATAACTGTATGCTATGACACCTTCTAAATTCTCAACTCGATCGCCAATACGCAAATAGCCTTGCTGTGCATCAAAGCCAGGAAAATAAGGGATAACACCATTCGCTGGGTACTGATCGGTGTCGATATAAAGTTGGTTATTGGTATTAGCTTCAACTTGCTTTGTCACTTGTTCAGTTTCAGCAACAAACAGTTGGGTCGGCTTTATTAGTGGTGATTGGTGAGAAAGTACCATGTTGTTGCGTCTTGAGCTGAAATCAAAACCAAAATTACGCGTGATACGTAAGTCACTTTCAGGTACGATTTTTACTAACATCCCTTGGTAACGATCCATCGCTTTTGACAAGCTTTCTTTACTTCCAACAACAATATCAGTTGCTCGAATTGGTTGCGGTGCTAATCCTTTATTCTCAATGTGTCCCAGCTTTACAGTTAACTGAGTCATCCCATGAAACTGTTTTGCCTTAGCCTCAACACAGACTTTATCACCTACAGCTAATCCATCGATACCATTAGAAGAAGTATAAGCAAAGATACCATCGGAGGTATTTGGATTATTATCTCCCACTGGATCCTGAAAGAAAAAGCCCTTGTACAATGAAGAGGTCGTTTTAGTCACAATACCTTCAACCCAATAAGTCGGACTTTGATTGGGTGTAGCATGAGATTTAACTTGCTCTCTAACCTCCATAATTGACGTGAGAGTCTGTCCATCGCAGCTAAACTGGCTTGCGCATGCCGATATGGAAAGAGAAGAGAGAGCCACCGCAAGGGTTGCCGTTAACGCCTTCATAATAAGTAATCCTTTTATCTACATTAAAAAGACATCTATTATTATGATCAGTCATATGCATTAATGTGACGGCATAGACAAACCATTCAGCGTATGAATGGTTTTTTCTCAACAACTTGAGATACTACACAAAGATATTGATAAAAAATAGCAACGACATTCGGTTCCAAATACTTCATTCAGAACTAAAAAAGCAGAGCCGAAGCTCTGCTTTTTATATAAGTATCGATTTAATTATGGGCGAGCGACAAAACCTACCGCTTGGTATGCTTTTTTCAGTACTTCAGCCGCACGTGCAGAGGCTTTTTCAGCACCTTGCTTCATTACGCTATCAAGGTAAGCACGATCAGCACGAATACGATGATATTCAGCTTGTACTGGCTCAAGCATAGCAACTAATGCTTCACCCACATCTTTCTTAAATGGGCCATACATTTCAACGCCTGCATATTGTGCTTCAATTTCAGCATACGTCTTACCTGTTGCGCCTGAATACAGACCCATTAGGTTTGAGATCCCTGCTTTGTTCTCTGTGTCAAATGCAATGCGTGGTGGTGTTTCTGCATCAGTTTGTGCTTTGTTAACCTTCTTAAGAATCGATTTTGGATCTTCCAACAAAGTGATCACGTTCTTACGGTTATCATCAGACTTCGACATTTTCTTAGTCGCGTCTTGTAGGCTCATTACACGCGCACCAACCGATGGAATGTAAGGTTCAGGAATTTGGAAAATTGGACTTTCTTCTGTGCCATACAGATTATTAAAACGCGTAGCAATATCACGAGCTAACTCTAAGTGCTGCTTCTGATCGCTACCTACAGGTACTTGATGTGCGCCATATAATAAAATATCAGCTGCCATCAATACTGGGTAACCGAATAAGCCCACGTTTACATCATTCGCATGACGCGCTGATTTGTCTTTAAACTGCGTCATACGACTAAGCTCACCCATTTGGGTGTAACAGTTTAATAACCAGCCTAGTTGAGCATGCTCAGGCACATGTGACTGAACAAATAACGTGCTCTTTTGTGGATCAACACCCACCGCTAAACAAATCGCTAATGCATCTAACGTTGCTTCATGTAGCGCTTTAGGATCTTGACGTACTGTGATGGCATGCAAATCAACCACACAGTATTGGCAATCGTAATCGTCTTGCATCTGTTCCCACTGACGCAGCGCACCTAGGTAGTTACCAATACTTAATTCACCAGAAGGCTGTACGCCACTTAATACAATGGGTTTACTCATGATCAGACAATCCTGTTAGTTTCTTATTCATAGAAAAGCGAGAGGTATACTCCCGCTTTTTACTTTGTTAGCCAGTGTACACTGGAATGTACTAGTCGCCTAGTTTAACCACATTTGCTAATTGCTTGAAGTGATCGCACACAACATCAGGTGCACTCTCTGCAATAGGCTGACCGTAGTTATAGCCATAGGTTAAGCCCAACGAATAGCATGTTGCAGCTTTTGCTGCCAAGATATCATTGCGAGAATCCCCCACCATTAACATCTCAGACGCGGCAATATTATGTTTTTCCATTAACCAATGCAGTGCATAAGGATCTGGTTTTTTCAGTGGGAAAGTATCACCACCAATCACATCAACAAAATACTCGCTGATGCCATGCTCTTCAAGTAAATGCGGGACAAATTGCGAGGGTTTATTGGTCACAATCGCCATTGACATACCCGCTTGATGAAATGCAGCGAGTGTCGCTTTTACGTCAGCATACAATGCACTTTTTACATGACCGCCAAGCTCGTAGTAGTGATCAAATAATTGGCGAGCTTCTTTTTGCAGTTCTGGATCAATCGCTGGATCGACATCAACACTTCGGCTTAATGCGCGACCAATTAAAATATCAGCACCATTACCGATCCAAGTAGTAACTTGCTCTACCGTCACGCCTTCTCGTCCAAGATGACGCATCGTTTTATCTGCAGCATCCGCTAAATCAGGTACGCTATCGAGTAATGTGCCATCTAAATCAAACGCTATAAACTTGATGTTTTCAAATACCATTAGCATTTAGCCTCAGCCAATTCTGCGCGCATTTTGTCTATCGCGACTTTATAATCAGGTTCATTAAAAATGGCTGAGCCTGCGACAAACATATCTGCGCCTGCTGCTGCAATTTCTCGAATATTATCAACTTTCACGCCACCATCAATCTCAAGACGAATATCACGGCCTGATGCATCAATACGTTTACGAACTTCACGTAGTTTATCAAGTGTTGATGGAATAAAAGATTGACCACCAAAGCCTGGATTCACTGACATCAATAAAATCATATCAACTTTATCCATAATGTAATCAAGGTGGTGAAGTGGCGTTGCTGGATTAAAAACCACACCCGCTTTACAACCATTCTCTTTTATAAGTTGCAAGGTACGGTCAACATGATCTGACGCTTCAACATGAAACGTGATCATCGTTGCGCCAGCTTTAGCAAAATCAGGAATAATGCGATCCACCGGTTTTACCATTAAATGCACATCAATCGGTGCGGTAATACCGTAGTCACGAAGAGCCTTACAGATAGGCGCACCAAACGTTAAATTAGGCACGTAATGATTATCCATTACATCAAAGTGAATAACGTCTGCACCGGCAGCTAACACCTTGTCAACGTCTTCACCCAAACGTGCAAAATCAGCCGATAAGATAGATGGAGCAATCAAGAAGTTCTTCATGTACTTGCCTCTATTCGATACACAAAACCTGATACTTGGAAAAACCAAGTTCAATAAGTTGCCATAATTCTACCCGAACCGCGAAATATTGTCCCAATGGATTTATTTATTACTTCAGTTGATCAAAATGATGAGACAAGCCACTACACTCAGTAAAGGAGAGTATAAAACGAGGCGAGATGAATATAACTAAGTTAAAGAAAAGCACACCACTACAAGTTATTGCGAGTGTGTTGGCAGCGTTATTTGGCGTCCAATCAGACAATAATCGGCAGCATGATTTTAAGCAATCAAGCCCATGGCCATTTATTATTGTGGGGGGGGGGGTTATTGGCGCAATGATTATAGCAATCATTGCCGTTGCGCAATGGGCAACGGCGATATAATTACTCTTCTTCAGAAGAAAACACGGGCGTCTGCTCCGTGTTTGAAACAGAGAACAAGGCTAAAAGTTCATCGACCTTATTACGCCCACTACCATTGCGGCTAATGGTACGTTTTACTTTAACCACAGAAAGGTCTGCTCCTGTGTATAAGCGACGTGTTAGTGCAGTATCGTGGTTAGAAATCAACACCGCAATATCTCTCTCTGCTGCCGCTTTTTCTGCAACATCAGCAAGAGTCGCCTGATCATCTAAGCTAAAGCCGTTACCTGAATAAGAGGTAAAATTAGCTGTGCTAGATAATGGCGCATAAGGCGGATCGCAGTACACCACACAACCTTTTCTCGCACGTGAAAAAGTTTGGAGATAACCTTCACAGACAAACGTGGCTCGTTTTGCTTTTTCCGAGAAATAATACATTTCAGCTTCAGGGAAATAAGGTTTTTTATACGAGCCGAATGGTACATTGAAACCACCTTTTTTGTTATAACGACATAAGCCGTTAAAACCATGCCGGTTCATGTATAAGAAATACAATGAGCGTAAATACGGATCATCACTCGCATTAAATTCTTCACGAATTTTCAAATACGCTTCTTTATTATTGTATTCAGGCGTGAAAAGTTTACGTGCATCTTCAACATAGCGTTCAGGCTCATGCTTGAGGATGTTATAAAGATTGATCAGATCAGGATTGATATCGGCCAATAAGTAATGGTCGTAATCGGTATTAAGAAAAACCGATCCCGCTCCAACAAAAGGCTCAACCAATTTACGCGCAGGCGGTAGATGTCGTTTAATATCCTCAACGAGAGAGTATTTACCCCCAGCCCATTTTAGGAATGCACGATGCTTTTTCATTAAGCTAAACCCACCAACACTAGCAATATTGTCACGAAAGGTCGCGGATTGTACCTCATTTCTACCCTCTACCGATACCAATTCACGTAAATAACTGCCCTCATGGCTTTATTTTCAACGTTCTATTTCTTGCTGGATTTTTCGATATGGTTTGGGCCACGGGCTTAGCACTTTTAATTGCTTCGGAAAGGCTTTTATTGCCGAACGTGCTCGAGTGGCTGTTGTGTAATCACCTGAAATAACAATAAACCATATTTTGCCTTTTCGGCGTGTTTTATAAATACGAGCAGAAGACTGGATCTTATTCTTTTCAACAAAGGCTTTAGTTTCATTCCAGCTCATCGAAGCTGACAATTGAATTGCGTAATGTCCTTTATTTATCGCCAGTATCGCTGCCGTATTGGCAAGCTTAATCGGCGTTTGAGCTACCACCTCTTTTTTCGGCAGTAGCGGTTTACTATCAGGCTTTACAATCATTGCCGTTGCAGACCGCTTTACTTCGGGCTTTCTAACCTTAACTGCAGGTAAAGAGCTTACATCATCTGGCGTAATATTAGTCGCTGACGCGCTTGGAGCTGTTAAGTCCCTTTCACCTTCAGGCATTACTGTATTATTTGAAGCAGCTTGATGGCGAGTTTGTGTTGCTACACCATCAGATATAACAGGCTCATTTTGAACAGGTACGAATAGCACCTCTTTCGTAAATTCTTTGGCTGCACTTTTCCCTGTACCGCCAACACGTTGCTCATCAATCATCGCATCAATCAATGGTGATGGTACAACTACCCGTTGCGCTTCATTTTCAGCACGCCCCACCGTTAGCCCTTCACTATAGATATCTGTCGGTAATGGTTTTTCATCCATAACGATATCTGTACTCTCGATAGGATCGGTCACAATAGACTCTGCCTCAGATGCAAGAGAGTCGGTTGTTTTTGTTTCTTGTAATGCCTTAAATCCAAACCATCCCACAATGATGATGCACACTATAACAATCAACCCTAATAACAGTTGCGTCGGGGGTAAACGTCGTGATCCTTTACTCATAGCAGTAACGTCCTGTTTTGGAAATTGTTGTAATGCTCCAGGGCGAGGTTCAACTCTCGCTAATCGCGACTTAATGTCTCGTCGATGTTGGCTTCCGAGCTGCTCATCATTGAGTAACATCTCGCTAAACTGACTAATTTCATTCGGGCTTAACTCATTAATTTCTAACTCAAGTAAAGCAGGCCCTATCGAACGAACAATATCACCGAATGGCTGAGTGATGACATTAGGATCAGCAAAGAGCAATACATTAATTTGCCAACCAGAATGCATTTCTGTTTGACGAACCAGTGCCCATAATTCAGCAAGTAATTCAGGCGCCAAAAAGTGTGCATTATCAATAATAATAACGAAGTTGATCTTTTCAGGTAGTAAATGCTCAGCACTTTGACTTAACGAATCTTGCTCGTTAAACATCGGAGTAGAATGAAATTGTTGCAGCAGAAGTGTTCGTTGTTGCTGTAGTGTTTGATCATCAGTGCATGTCAGCAATGCTTGCTCAGCATGTTGTGCATAGTTTTCGAGGTATTGATGCGCGAGCCACGTTTTTCCTGAGCCTTGCGTACCGTTCAATAAAAGAAGATGAGAGCTAAATCGAGTAATAAATTGTACTCGAGAGAGCAACTGGATCTGGCTATCCAGATCCAAGTTTTTTGCCTCTAGTGTGCTACGCATGATTAACCACTACTTAGTGATTAATCACATCCCGCAATACTTCATGTGTCACGTTAGACACGACTTCAGCACTGCCAATGGATGTCGGTAGAACCAATCGTAATTGGCCAGATAATACCTTTTTATCACGCATCATGTGCTTAATAAAATCATCGAAGCCCATTGTTTCAGGTGCGATTACCGGTAGCTTTGCTCGCTCATGCAGTCGAATAATTCTCGCTACATCGTCATCACTAATAAGGCCTTGTATTGCAGCAGTTTTAGCCGCTAGCACTGTGCCTGCCGACACCGCTTCGCCGTGCAGCCAGTTACCATAGCCCATCTCTGCTTCAATCGCATGACCAAATGTATGACCGAGATTAAGTAAAGCTCGTACACCTGATTCTTTTTCATCAGCCGCAACAACATCTGCCTTAATTTGACAACAACGTGCAATGGCATAACACAATGCATCGTTATCGAGTGTTTGTAAGCGTTCAATGTTGTCTTCTAACCAGACAAAAAAGTCGTGATCGGCAATAATGCCATACTTGATCACTTCAGCCATTCCCGCCGCAAACTCACGTTCAGGTAGGGTTTGTAAGCAGTGATTATCAATCACTACCGCCTTAGGCTGATAAAAAGCGCCTATCATATTTTTACCCAATGGATGATTCACTGCGGTTTTGCCACCAACAGATGAGTCCACTTGAGAAAGTAATGTTGTAGGTACTTGAATAAAGTCTACGCCACGTTGATAACTTGCAGCAGCAAAGCCCACGACATCACCAATGACGCCGCCACCAAGCGCTACAATCACAACATCACGACCATAATTACCATCAAGTAAAAAAGTCATGATTTGATCAAAAGTCTCTAACGTTTTGTATTGTTCACCATCAGGGAGAGAAAGTAATGCCACTTGGCACTCTAATGAACTGATGGTTTCCATTACTTGCTGTGCATACAGCGGAGCAACAGTTTCGTTACTGACCACTACCACCCGCTTTCCCGCAGGAATCGCAGATGCAAACAACGCCGAGTTGCAAAACAACTCGGCGCCAATTGAAATAGGGTAGCTTCTGTCATCTAAATTGACATTGATCCGTTCCATGGTCAGCTTCTCTCTTTTTGTTGATTAACGCTCTTCTAGCATTTTGATGATTTGGTTCGCCACTACCTTCGCACTTTGATCATCAGTACGAACAACGTAGTCAGCTACTTCTTCATATAATGGATTGCGCTCTTCTGCGAGTGCTTCCAGCACCTCACGAGGCGTATCAGTTTGAAGTAGAGGACGCTTTTTATCGCGTTGAGTTCGAGCAAGTTGCTTCTCGATAGTCGTCTCTAGATAAACTACGATACCACGTGCAGAAAGGCGATTACGGTTCTCTTTAGTTTTAACAGAACCACCACCTGTTGCCAGAACAATGCCTTGCTCTTGTGTTAGATCGTCGATAACTGTTTCTTCGCGAACACGGAAACCGTCTTCACCTTCCACATCAAAGACCCAACTAATATCAGCACCTGTACGTTCTTCAATAACTGTATCTGAGTCAAAGAATTCCATATGCAGCTGCTGTGCAAGGTGTCTACCAATAGTGCTTTTGCCGGCACCCATTGGGCCGACCAAGAAAATATTTCGTTTTTCAGCCATTTTTAGCAATTTTACGCGCGGTTAATAAAACGACACCACCCGCAGGCTCTATTAATTAATAAGCCCGAGGCGCCAAGTTCCTCACATATAATTCGTGATAAGACAGAAAATTATCTCAGGACTGATAGCTATATTGCAAGCACTAGTCACTCCTAATCAGTATTTTATTATGCCTGTCCTACCCAAAGAGGTCGCCATAATGGCTCAGCAGCGGTCTAAGGTCAATCGTAATAACCTTGTAATTCCGCTATCGCTGAGCGTAAATACGACAAAATAATAATTATATAGCCCCATAAAAACAACGGATGGAACTAATTTAATAAGGATCCATCCGTTGCTTTAACAGTGTAGCTAAATTTTTATGGTTTGTTGATTAGCAGTAAAGACTACTGAATAACAATTTTAGGTGTCACGAAGATAAGTAATTCACGCTTACCCATTTGTTCCATTTTATGACGGAATAATGCACCTAATATTGGAATATCACCTAATAGTGGTACCTTACGTGTCACATGGGTCATACTGTGTTGGTAAATACCGCCTAAAACCACTGTTTCGCCGTTATTCACCAGTACTTGAGTACCAATACGTTGAGTATCAATAGAAATCGCAGTCCCCGTACCTGTAGGAACATCTTCACCTTTGTTATCTTGAGTCACTTCAAGATCTAACACGAGTTTATCATCCGGTGTAATCTGCGGTGTAACCATTAAACTCAGTACAGCTTTTTTAAACGATACCGATGTTGCACCACTAGATGATGCTTCTAAATACGGGATTTCTGTACCTTGCTCGATATACGCCGTTTTCTTATTAGTTGTCATCAAACGAGGACTGGAGATAATTTCTGCTTTATTTTCAGTCTGTAAGGCCGACAGCTCTAAATCAAGTAAGATATTACCTAGTTTTGCCACCTGGAATGCTATTGAGGCCGCACCTGCACCAGCGCCTAAATTTACGTTAAGAAAATCATCAACGCTTGCATTTTCACCTAATAAGCCAGAGCTTGCTAAGTTACCTTCAATTGAACCACCAACAGTTGTGTCGCCATTAACTTTCGATACCCCCCAACGCACACCTAGCTCATCAATATCACCTTCATTAATGGTAACAATACGCGCTTCAATTTGTACCTGCTTAACCGGAATATCAAGTGACGACACAATATCTTTGATACTACGAATATTATCAGGGGTATCTTTGATGATGAGCGCATTCGTACGTTCATCAACATGCAAAGAACCACGCTCAGAGAGCATACCAACACCATCGGCATTTCCACTTAAAAGCTCTGCAATATCAGTTGCTTTTGCGTAGTTAACTTGGATCAGATCAGAACGTAGGCTCAACAGCTCTTGCTGCTTACGCTTAGCTTCCATTACCTGGTGTTCATTTGCTGTGAGCTCCGCTTTAGGGGCAACCAATAATACAGAGCCACGAACACGCTTATCTAAGTCTTTTGATTGCAGGATAATATCTAACACTTGCGGCCAAGGCACATCATCAAGACGTAGCGTGACATTACCGCTAACAGAGTCTGAGACAACCAAATTAAAGTCGTTATAGTCAGCAATTAACTGCAGAACGTTACGCACTGGGATATCTTGGAAGTTAATTGAAATCGGCTTACCTTTGTAGTTAATCTTGGCGTTAGAGCTGGTGCCTTTTACTACTTTTTTCACACGCTTTTCAATGATAACTTCAAGACGCTTACCACGTAGATTGTAATCATAATCGTAGCTGTCTTTCATATTGAAAATTAAACGCGCACCTTTTGACACACGCATAGTTTCAATACTATTAACAACAGTTGAAAAATCAACAACATCAAGCGTATAAACCATGTCATCTTTTAGTACAGTATCAAAAATATCTAACTGTAGTTTGTTACCATTACGACGTAAATCAACTAACGATTGCGGCTTATCTAAACGAACGGTTAATACCCCTCGTCCTTTTCCATCACGAAGAAAATCAATGGCTTGAATCTGATTATCAATCATTCCAGCTGCAGGTACAGCAGCAACACTCGGAAAAGCTAATGCTCCACAGCATAACAGCCAAAGTGTTGCTAGATACTGGCGGCTTAACATCCACACATTCCTTTTCATAACTTATCCTTGATTACTGCTGAACTAGCGCCAGTTTAGTAGGTCGTTTAAGCCAACATCCTTTTCCATCTGGTAATGCTTCTTCGATTTCAATTATTTTGTCGCTAACCGTAAGTACCTTACCGTGATTAAGACCAATATATTGCCCTTGCTTAATTTTCATTAAGTCGCCTTCAGGTGTAAAAACTAACCCCCAAAGTTGCTTCTTGTTCCCAATAGCCCCTTTCATTGATAGTTTTTCTAACGCAAACTTTTCAAGCTTACTTAATTGACGATCAAGTTGTGGTTGCCAACACTTGCCCGTCTCTTTCTTGGCCAGTAACTGCTCTGGAATTGGCTTAACAAACGGTACTCGCGTGCTCGTCATTACAAACTTTTCAGCCTCAAAGACAAAAGGTTCAGGCAAAGGCTTAACTCGCGCTTTTGCTTCGTTATGGGTCGTTGCGATAAACTCTGCGACAGAATCATCATTGGCCTGACACCCAACTAAACCAATAACAATAGGTAATAACCACACTACTTTTTTCATAGCTTAGCCCTCATCACTATTGATCTTTTCTTGGCTTGGTGTCTTGAAACGATAGGTCGTTGCAGAGACTTTCAAAGACAAGGTCTCATCGGGCTGACCTAACGGCTTAACTCGACTTAACTCAGCATTGTTTAAGTTAACAATACGAGGCAAGCGCGCAACTGCTTCCGCAAACTTACCAATTTGTTCGTAATTCCCCGTCAGCTGCATATTGATAGGTAATTCGTAATATAACTCGTGCTCAACTCTGGGTGCCCATTTGATTGATTGGAACACCAAACCATTATTGATACCGATATCATTAATTCCCGCTAAAAAACTTGCTAGCTCTTGTTCTTCCGGTAACTGTTCAATCATTTCATTGTAACGACGGTTTAATTCTGCAACCTGCTCTTTAACCCGAGGTAGTGCGGCCACTTGTGAAGCTCGACTTACTAGCTGTGATTTAAGGATCTGTTCTTTTTGTTTCATTTGCTCAAGTTGATCATTCTTTGGACTAACCCAATACCAATAACCAAACGCGCTTAATGCCACAGCTAAGACAATTGCCACAATACATTGAGGCAGCAAAGGCCATTCAGTGATTTCATCTAATTCAAGTTCTTGCCAATCAGCCATATCACTGCCCCTTATTGATGTCTTTTTTTGCGACTTTATTTACTTTGGGTTGCGCAAAAGAAGGTACAGTTAAATCAAAAGAAGCATTGAACTGAGAAAGCTGTTCAGACTGACTACCTTTGGTCGTCACCAAGGAGTGCATATCAACATTAATAAACCATTTAGATTGCTCTGCTCCACCCAGTAATGCAGCTAAGTGACCGTTAGAATCCCCCACCCCTTTAATGCCTACTCGTTGTGAGTTCAAATTTAATGATTCAAGATATACACCGCCCGGTACAACATTCGGTAATTGATTCAATAACTGCGTTGCACGATTTCGCGATTGTTGAATATCAGCAATCACGTTTAGCCTCAGCTGAATCGCTTTACGCTGCTCTTCTAACTTAGGTAGAAAAGCTAATCGTTTTTCGAGTAAATCAATTTCTTGTTGAAATTGGTTATTACGGACTTGTTGTTGTTGTTTTTGCAAATCTAGGTATTGAACTACCCCATAATTCGCTAAAAAAGCGACCAACACAGCAGATGCTATAAGCCCTATAAAACGTTGTTTATGTTGTTTTCGACGCTCTTCACGCCACGGCAGAAGGTTTAATTTATCGATCATGCCATCCCCCGTAATGCTAATCCGGTCGCGACAGCATATTGACCTGACATATCACTCGGTAATGTCACTTTCTTCGGCAGGCTAAAATGTTCAAACGGTTTTATCCAAACAACCTCTAATCCCACTAACTGCTTTAATAGCGCATCTGAAATCAAAGACTGACAACCACCAGCAAGCCATAACCCTTTAATATTGCAGCGAGGATGTGTTGAGTTATAAAGCTGAATTTGGCGCTTTAATTGTTCTGCAAATTGCTCTGTAAAACGCTCGACAGTATTATCTTCATCAATACCTTGTTGATATGGTGAATCCTCAAACTGACTGGTACCAAAGCGAATTTCACGATGGTAAGCGTTGCTACCTTCTGGTTTCATGCAAAATTCTGTGTGGCATTTACCGACATCAACCAGTCCCCACTGTATATACTGGCTGCCTATCTCAGATAAATATTCTGTTAGCCATAACAATGCGTTGGTCTGTAATTCAACGACCATTGGTTTAAGGCCAACTTTCTTTAAAACAGTAACGCGGCTATCGATGGTTTCTTTACGAGAAGCAAATACTTGATATGGTGCTGTAGTGGCAGCTTCTGAGAAACGTTCACTCACCATTGGGAAATAATCAAACCACAATTCTTCGACAGGAAAAGGGGACGCAGCGCCTAAGGCTTGGACAATCGCAAACTCAGCCTCATCTTCATTGAGGCTGGTATCGAGTTGAACAACTTTGCTGATTACAGCACTATCAGGTAAGGCTAAAGTAACGTTTTTGGCTTGCCATGGCAGTTGTTTCTTTAATTGACGTATCGCTGACAACAATGCTGTCGCATTTACATTATGCTGTTCATTGATTACCGATTTGGTTAATTCAACCTCAGCGTATGCAGCCAATTCAAACTGATCTTTTTTCTGCTGTAGCGCCACAGCTTTTATGCTATGGCTACCAATATCTACCCCAACACTTAATGGGTTCCGAAACATCCGTGTTATGCTCCCATGTGGCGAAAAAACAAACTATTTCGAATAAACACCATCAATGGCATTAATTTTCTTTTTGTTATCTTTATACTAGTAATTGAAAGATAATGGATAATGACAATTAGCACGATGGCGTAACGGGAAATCTCAAGTGAAGTTCATAAAGCGATTACTAATACTTGCATTAATTTGCATAATTCTTGGAGTTGGTACTATTTTCGGCTTTTACCTGTATGTAAAGCCAGACCTTCCAGATGTAGCAGAATTAAAAAATGTCGAACTGCAAACACCGATGCAGGTGTATAGCGCAGATGGTAAACTGATTTCACAGTTTGGTGAAAAGCGACGTATACCTCTTACATTAGATGAAATTCCTCTTCTCATGCGAGAAGCTTTTATTGCGACAGAAGATAGTCGTTTTTATGAGCACCCTGGCGTCGATCCCATCGGTATTGCCCGTGCAGCTTTTGTCGTGTTGACATCAGGCTCTGCTCGACAAGGTGCCAGTACTATAACCCAACAGCTTGCACGAAATTTCTTCTTATCCAATGAGAAGAAAATCATGCGTAAAGTCAAAGAAGCTTTCATTGCTATTCACATTGAAAAGTTGCTGACAAAAGATCAAATACTTGACCTCTATTTAAACAAAATTTACCTCGGCTATCGTTCCTATGGTGTAGGTGCAGCAGCGCAAGTGTATTTTGGTAAAACGGTTGATCAACTAACGTTATCTGAAATTGCGGTTATTGCGGGCTTACCAAAAGCGCCATCCACAATGAATCCAATTTATTCCATTGACCGAGCAACAACTCGCCGTAATGTTGTTTTAGGTCGTATGCTTGATGAAGGCTACATCACCAAGGCACAAATGGATGCTGCGCGCGCTGAACCTATTGTCTCTCGCTATCATGGCGCAGAAATTCAACTTTATGCACCTTACGTTGCAGAGCGTGCTCGTGCATGGATGGTAGATCGCTATGGTCCTGCTGCGTATGAAAAAGGCATGAAGGTATATACGACCATTAATAGCAAACTTCAGCTTGATGCCCAGCAAGCCGCAGTAAATAATCTGCTAAGTTATGACCGCCGACACGGTTACCGTGGCCCAACAGCGGTTCTTTGGAAACCAGGACAGCCGGTATTAAATGCCAATCAAATTGTAAATAAACTTCAAGACCAACCTATCTATGGCCAGCTTATCCCTGCAGTCGTAACGAAAGTTAATGGTAAGACCGCAGCTATCGTGACTAAAAAGGGGGATATTGCCACTATTGATTGGAATGGTATGAAATGGGCCCGTAAATTCCTATCTGACTCAAGTCAGGGGCCTGCCCCACAAAAAGCCAGTGATATCCTTACCGCAGGCCAACAAATTTGGGTTCAACATAACCAAAGTACTGTGAGTGATAAAAAAGACAGTGCAGCAGCCACCACGAATCAATGGTTACTTAGCCAAGTCCCCGCTGCTAATACTGCATTTGTTGCGATGTCTCCTGATAACGGAGGGATACTTGCAATGATTGGTGGTTTTAATTACACCCAAAGTAAATTTAACCGTGCAACGCAATCTATTCGTCAAGTGGGCTCAGGTATCAAACCGTTTATCTACTCCGCTGCAATAGAGAAAGGTTTAACCCTTGCAACCCTAATAAATGATGCGCCAATTACTAAATGGGACAAATGGCAAGGAAAAGCATGGCGACCAAAGAACTCTGGCGGTAAATACGGTGGTCCAACTCGTGCCCGTATTGGTTTAGCGCGTTCCATAAACGTAATGGCTATTCGTGCTCTTCGCATTGCAGGATTAGATTTCACCATTGATTATCTAACACGCTTTGGTTTTAAACGTGCTGATTTACCTCGCGCAGAGCCTATCGCACTAGGTGCAGGCAGCTTAACACCACTAGAGCTAGTTCAAGGTTACTCTGTATTTGTAAATGGTGGCTATGCTGTTGAACCGTTCTTAATTAACAAAGTCGATAATAATGATGACCAGTTAATTTACTACGCAGATCCTGCCATTGTTTGTAACGATGCATGTCAAGCGAAAAACCCGCAAGCAAAAATGCAAGTGGCAATGGCAACCGCAGTTGAAGATCATAAATTAGATCCATCGACAGATACCACTGTTTCTACCACTACACTGACAGAAACAGAAAAACCAACGCCGGCAGACCTTGAAAAAGTGATACCTATGCCAGCAGTTCGCTACGCACCAGAGGTGATCAGCGAGCAAAATGCGTTCCTTGTGCGCGAAATGCTAAAAAGTAACATCTGGGGTGAGCCCGGCCATCCATATGGAACAGGCTTTAGAGCAAGAGTACTTAAACGTCATGATATCGGTGGCAAAACGGGAACATCGAATCAAGCGAAAGATGCTTGGTACACAGGTTTTGGTCCAAATATTGTTGCTACAACCTGGGTTGGATTTGATAACTTCCGCCGTGATCTAGGCCGTCATGAATTTGGTGGTACTGCCGCGCAGCCTGCATGGATTAACTTTATGCGTCAGGCGTTGAAAAACACCCCTGAACAAGAAAAGCAAATTCCAAGTGATATTGTAAAAGTGCGTATCGACCGTGCAACAGGTCAGCTGTCAAACCGTAATGATGCAAGCTCAATGTATGAGTATTTCATTAAAGGGACTGAGCCAACACGCTCTGTACAACAAGCGGTTTCAGAGCAAAAATTTGATACAGAAACGGCTGAAGAGTTGTTCTAAACGTTGTTACGTATACAAAAAGAGCGCTCAATGAGCGCTCTTTTTTTATTTTAAATAACAGAAATAGTTTCAGGTATTACGGTTGAGTATGCTTAGCAAAAACTTCTGGCATTTTTTCTTTGATCACTTCAGCGAGCTTTTCATATCGCGCTTTAAGTGGCGAACCAGGACGATAGGCTAATGTAATCAAGCGGGTTGGCTGTGGATGTTTTGCTGCGATATAACACACCCCATCACGACAATGCTCGTTCGGGCTTGCCAATTGTGGTAATAACGTAATACCACTGCCCGCAGCAACCATGTTACGTAACGTTTCTAAACTGGTCGCTTTAAAGCGACCATCATCACGCGCACCGGCAGCAAAACAAAAGCCAAGAGCTTGATTACGTAAGCAGTGTCCATCTTCTAGCATCAATAAACTTTCACCCTGCAACAAAGACATATCAATATCTTTTTCACTCGCCCATTTATGCGTTTCAGGCACAGCTAACATCATCGGCTCATCATAGAGCGGTAACTCAATAAACGGCTCACTTTCTTTTACCGCAGCCAAAATCATGCAATCTAATTTGCCTTCTTCTAACTGTTGAACCAATTGATGGGTTTGCGCTTCATGCAAAAAAAGTTCTAACTCAGGAAATGCTTCTTTTAAGCTTGGGATAATTTGCGGTAACAGGTACGGACCAACCGTAGGAATAAAACCAATATGCAGCGGTCCCGACATACTTTCCCCTTGCACACTAGCAAGTTCTGTAAGTATTTTGACTTCAAGCAACACTTTCTGTGCCTGAGCGACTAAACTCAGGCCTGCGTCAGTGAACAATACTCGACGACTAGTTCTTTCTAATAATGAAACACCTAGCTCATCTTCTAGTTTTCTAATTTGTCCACTTAATGTGGGCTGGCTGACGTAACAAGCTTCAGCTGCTTTGCGAAAATGTTTGTGCTCAGAAAGAGCAACAAGATATTCCAGATCACGAATATTCATTAGCATGTCTTGTAATAGGATTTAACTATTGAAACCATAGCAGTAAACGATTGGAGCTATCAAGAGTAAAGTTACATAATTACTACAGTAAACGGAGCAAATGATTAAGCACTCCGATTACATCAGACTTATTTCTATTTTTAAGGGATTACATTATGTTCGCATCTAAAGAAGGTCAGGCTGTACCACAAGTTACTTTCCACACACGTAAAGGTGATCAGTGGGTTGACGTAACAACTGAAGATTTATTCGCTAATAAGACCGTTGTCGTATTTAGTCTACCTGGCGCATTTACACCAACATGTTCTTCAAGCCACTTACCTCGTTACAACGAGTTAGCATCAGTATTTGCTGAAAATGGCGTGGATGACATCTTATGTGTATCTGTAAACGATACGTTCGTAATGAATGCATGGAAAGCCGATCAAGACGCTGAAAACATCACTTTCATTCCCGATGGTAATGGTGAGTTCACTAAAGGTATGGACATGCTTGTTGAGAAAGATGATCTAGGTTTTGGTGCTCGTTCATGGCGTTACAGCATGCTGGTTAAAAATGGCGTAGTTGAAAAAATGTTCGTTGAAAATGAAGAACCAGGCGACCCATTCAAAGTTTCTGACGCAGACACTATGCTGAAGTACATCGCACCAGAGCAAAAGTTACAAGAATCGATTACCGTATTCTCTAAACCTGGTTGCCCTTTCTGTGTGAAAGCAAAACAAAACTTGATCGACAAAGGTCTACAGTATGAAGAAATTATTCTAGGAAAAGATGCGACTACCGTTTCTTTACGTGCTATTACGGGTCGTAGTACGGTTCCTCAAGTATTCATCGGTGGTAAGCACATCGGTGGTAGCGAAGAGTTAGAAACTTACCTAGGCTAAGTTTTCAAACATTGTCTAGATTGTGGTCCAGATTGTTCATCAATTAAAACCTGCAGTTTAATTGGTGAGCAAAAACAAAACCGCAACAACTCTCCAAATAAAAAGCCCTCTGATGAGGGCTTTTTTTAATCTAAATAATTCGCATAGTAACCGTTAGGCAACATTAACCGTCGGAATTCGCTGCTCTTGATCCAATCGAACTTCAAGCGCGACTTCATCACATGCATGTTGACGCGGACAACGATCGCAATCTTTCATTACCTTTTCTGGTAATAATGATTTCGATGTAGGGATAAAGCCACGCTTCATAAAGAACTCTGGGACACGTGTTAATACAAAGACTTTCTTAATTGCCATTTGTTCGGCTTTTTCAAGCAAGTGCTCAACAATTACTTTACCTTGTCCTTGTTGCTGCCAACCTGCTTCAACACCTAAAGAGCGAATTTCCGCAAGCCCTGAATCATAAACATATAACGACGCACAACCTGTCACGACACCATGATGCTCCGCAACTGCAAATGAGCCAATATCACGGACTAATTCATTTCGATTACGTGGTAGGTTTTCACCAAGCCCCGCCCAGTACACGACCATACCTTCAATCGCATCAAGATCCGTTAAACGAGCACCACGAACCTTCACGCTTGGTGAGTAACGTTTTTCTAACCGCTTCTCTACTTGACCAATCGCATAATCGACTTGATTTGGCGCAACGCCACCCAGTGCACAACGTTTATCTAAACACGATTCAATAGTCAGAATTGGATACACGTCATCATCAATCACTTCAGAAAATTGCTTCATCTCCTCAAGAGATAACTCTTCTAATGCGCAACCTTTGGCAATTGCAGCAACCACAGCAACACCGACAATATGGTGCGCTTCACGGAATGGAATGCCTTTCGCCACTAAATAGTCAGCAAGCTCTGTCGCATTCGAATAACCTTGCATTGCAGCTTCTAAGGTACGGTCTTTATTAACCTGAATACCGTCAAAACAAAGCGCCGCCATTTCCATACAGTCATGCCAGCTATCGAGTGCATCAAACAAGCCTTCTTTGTCTTCTTGCATATCTTTGTTATACGCAAGCGGCAACGCCTTCACTGTCATCATCATGCCAGTCATCGCGCCATAAACACGACCACATTTACCACGAATAAGTTCTAATGCATCTGGGTTTTTCTTTTGTGGCATCAAAGATGATCCTGATGTCACTGTATCTGCTAGCTCAATAAAGTTAGATTCACCTGAGTTGTAGAAGATCAAATCTTCTGCCATACGTGATAGATGAAGCATAGAAATAGAAGCAGTAGAAAGAAGTTCCATCACATGATCGCGATCAGATACTGAATCTAAACTATTACGCGTTGCACGGTGGAAACCTAAGCTATGAGCCAAGACTTCACGGTCAATCGGATAGGCAGTACCAGCTAGTGCGCCAGAGCCTAAAGGACAGGTATCTAAACGATCGAGCGCATCGGTTAAACGAGAATAATCACGCTCAAACATTTCGACATAGGCTAAGCACCAATGGGCAAATGTCACGGGTTGCGCACGTTGAAGGTGGGTATAACCCGGAAGAACCGTGGCTTGATGATCACGTGCGACTGTCACTAACTGCTGTTGAAAGCGATCAAGCATTAATAGCAATTGCTGACCTTGCTGACGACACCATAATTTTAAATCGGTCGCTACCTGATCATTACGTGAGCGTCCAGTATGAAGCTTTTTACCAAGATCACCGACTTTAGCGATCAACTGTTGTTCTACCCAACTATGAATATCTTCAGAATCTGAACGTAAAATTTGCTCAGGATCTTCCATCACAGCAAGCTTTAACTCATTCAATGCTAACTCAAGCTTTTGCTGCTCTTGCTCAGTTAATACATCAACCTGACGTAGGGCTTTAGACCATGCGATTGAGCCAACAATATCTTGCTCTGCTAGACGATAGTCAAAACGCAGTGAATCATTGAATTGTTTAAACCGTGTGTCAGCTGCCTGACTAAAACGTCCGCCCCATAATGCCATGGTACTTCTCCTTTGCTCTACGTATCGACTTGCTTATCTTGCTATGGCGTGATCAAACGGGGCTTAAGTAGGGAGCCCCGTGATTGTTTTTGTTATTTCTTTTGGCTATTTAAAGCACGAATACGACTTGCTAGTGAGTAAAGACGAATGAAACCGCCAGCATGGCTGTGATCATAAACATCATCTTCACCAAAGGTCGCAAACTCTTCAGAATATAAGCTGTTAGTTGAGCGCTTCTGAGTCACGGTTGCTTGACCTTTGTACAGCTTAACGACCACTTCACCACTCACATCTTTTGCTAACTCATCAGCAGCTGCAATTAATGACTGACATAATGGCGTGAACCAACGACCATCATAGATAAGGTGTGACGCTTTAAGACCCAATGTTTGACGGAAATCGAACGATTCTTTATCGAGTACTAGCTGCTCTACCGCACGTAGCGCTTCCATCATAATCGTCCCTCCGGGTGTTTCATAACAACCACGAGACTTCATACCGACTAGACGGTTTTCTACAATATCGATACGACCAACACCGTGATCGATACCTTTTTCATTCAGGTACGTTAGCACGTTGTATGGCGTCATCGCTTCACCATCAACCGCAACGACTTCACCTTGTTCAATCAGTAGCGTGACTGTTTCCGCTTGATCCGGCGCTTGTTCTGGATCTTTTGTCCATACCCAACATAAATCGTTGGGTGCATTCCATGTATCTTCTAACACCCCACCTTCTGTTGATACGTGCCATGCATTCGCATCACGAGAGTAAATTTTTTCAAGCGATGCCGTACATGGAATATCACGCTCAGCAAGGTAATCTAATAGCGCTTCACGACTACGTAGATCCCATTCACGCCAAGGAGCAATTACTTTAAGCTGTGGTGCTAGTGCGGCAAATGCACCTTCAAAACGTACCTGATCGTTACCTTTACCAGTACATCCATGACATAACGCATCTGCACCAAATTCCAATGCACATTCAACTTGTGCTTTAGCAATAATTGGACGCGCCATTGAAGTACCCAGTAGGTATTTACCTTCGTACACAGCACCGGTTTTTAAGGATGGGTAGATATAATCTTTCACCATCTCTTCTTTAAGATCGGCGATGTAACAAGATGAAGCTCCTGAAGCCAATGCTTTTTCTTCAATACCAACCAGCTCTTCTTCGCCTTGACCCACATCAGCTACGAATGCGACAACTTCACAATCATAGTTTTCTTTCAACCATGGAATGATAGCCGATGTATCTAAACCGCCAGAATAGGCTAATACAACTTTATTAATCTTGCTCATATGCTGTTCTCCTTATCAGCCTTGCGGTTATTCCGTTCAGGCGATGTGCTAAATATTGTTAACTTAAATTCAATTACAACGTAAATTTGGTACCGATGCTTTCGCCATCAAATAGTGCTGTTAATTTTTCAGGGGAACGCCAACTCGCCACTTCAATAGGACGGCCTAGCGCTTTTGCGGCATCAAATGCTGCGCGTACTTTGACAATCATGCCATCGGTGATCACCGCTTGTTCAATTAACGATTCAGCCTCGGCTTCTGTTAACGCTTCAACTAACTGCCCTTTACCATCTAATACACCACTCACATCAGAGAGTAATACCAATTCACCATCAACGGCGGCGGCAACAGCAACAGCGGCTTGGTCGGCATTGACATTCATCAACTCGCCCTGCCCGTCTAAACCTATTGAGCTAATGATAGGCATATAACCTGCCGCCATTGTTTGTGTGATGAAAGTGCCATTACCCGGCTTAGCGTTACCCACTGAGCCTAATTCTGGATCTAATTGTGAAACTTCACACAAACCGCCATCAGCCAGACTGAGTCCTACAGCCTTTACGCCAGACTTAATCGCCTGCCCTTGAAGTAATTTGTTCGCAGTCCCTGCTAATGCACCAGCAATAAGAGCAATTTGATCACTAGGCGTTACGCGTAAACCTTGTTTTTTCACTATCGGTAGTTGCAGTTTTGCCATTAAGTCATCAACCAAATACCCTCCACCGTGCACTAACATTAATGGGCGCTGCGAATTAGCTTGATAATGATTAATCGCCGAAAATAACTTTTCTAAGGTTTCTGTGCATGAAAGTACTGCACCACCTAATTTGATGACCAATGGACCCTGACTCATCATCGAACTCCTACGCTAAAGCTGTTAATTGCGGGAAACCATTTCGAATATTTATGCACTGCATCGCTTGCGAAGAAGCCCCTTTCAAAAGGTTATCAATCGCTGATGTTAAAATGATATGTTGACCATCCACATGCCAGCCAATATCACAGAAACAATTACCCACCACATTCTGTAGACGTGCCGCTTGTGTTCCTAACAGTCGTACCGCATGTGTATCTGATGAAGATGCATAAGCAAGAGTAAAGGCTTCTGTTACCTGATCTAATGTAGTGCCGTCAGCTAATTTCGCTGTAATCGTTGCAAGAATCCCGCGTTTAAAGTTGCCGAGATGCGGGGTAAAAATAACGTCTCGGCCTAGGTGAGTACTGATTTCAGGCTGATGACGGTGGGAAAATAAACCGTAAGCTTGGAGGCTTACTTCGCAGAAACTATTAGTCATGGTCGCTTTTCTACCAGCGCCAGACACACCACTGACCGCATTAATCACTGGCCACTGCTCGGTATCGAGTAAACCCGCTTCAATTAATGGTTTAAGCGCTAATTGTGAAGCTGTTGGGTAACAGCCTGGAACAGCAATTAATTGTGCGTTAGCAATTAGATCATGATTCCATTCAGCTAAACCATAAACCGCTTGTTCAAGCCAATCTGAATACTGGTGTTCAAAACCATAATACTGGGTATAGAAATCATCACCTTTCACACGAAAGGCACCGGATAAATCAAAAACCTGACACCCTTGATTAAGAAAACTGACAGCAAGGTCATGGCTGACTTGGTGAGCCGTGGCAAGTAAAACAACGTCAGCATCTTTAGCTATATCAGTTGGACTGATTAAAGGTTGTAACGGTAAATCAACAATGCCTTTCAATTGACCATGTAAATCACTTAGCTGTTTACCTGCATCAAGGCTATTTTCAGAAACAAATAAACCCGCAAGTTCTAAATGAGGATGCTTAACCACCATTTTCGCAAGTTCTGCGCCGGTATAGCCACTTGCACCGATAATTAGAGTCTTTAACATTACAAATTCCATTTTTAGTCTAATGATTGTTGTTACCGTTTAGGCGCAAATCTGGCTTTAGTCTTTATATTTTCGCAGCAGTAACGTGTAACAAGGAGTGCTGAAAACAGCAAATAAGAGGGGCGCATACGCACCAAGCGAATATGACTTAGCGTCGTCGGAAGGTATGAGTAAAAAGCTTCGCTTGGTTCATGTTAAAACATCCTAAATTAACAATGGAGACCCGGCATTCCTTGCTCAGGTTACGGCTAAATAAAACAATAAAATATTCGTTTACGTTGCATTTATATGTTTACTGATTAATTAACGTACTGTCAACAGAAAAGCCTTAAAAACCTCACTTTCACCATTCTTTCGAAACTTTTTCTTTATCTTTTCGTAACACTTTCATCATTCATCGATTTGACATCAGTTTGAGACAATATTATTACTAACTGTTATTTGTTAGCAAAAGAGCAATAATGAAACAAAATTACAGACTTCAATCACATTTATGACCAAAATCAAAATAGAGCGGTTTTAACGCTTATAAATGTAATGATAGTTGACCTCAAAGTGAGATCACGGATAGATTGTCTGTTAGAAGTTTAAATTGGATGTAACTAAATTACGAGATGGATGCGATATGAATGAGAAATACAGCACGTTAAAAAGTAACGTAAGTATGCTAGGCCACCTGCTTGGTAATACCATTAAAACGGCACATGGTGACGAACTGTTAGATAAAGTCGAAACTATTCGTAAACTATCTAAGTCAGCACATTCTGGTAGTGAAGAAGATCGTGCAAAGCTTATCGATGAGCTACAGAACTTACCCGATGATCAATTACTTCCAGTTGCTCGTGCCTTTAGCCAATTCCTGAATCTCACGAATATTGCAGAGCAATACCATACTATATCTCGTCAATGTGAAACCACATTATGCAGCCCTGATGCCCTCGATGAGCTATTTAATAAGCTGACCGATAATGACGTCAATCAGCTTGATTCTATTGAAGCGGTTCGTGAACTTAACATTGATTTGGTGCTCACAGCACACCCAACAGAAATTGCTCGACGTACCATGATTCACAAATTGGTACAGATTAATAAATGTTTATCTCAATTAGAGCTTAGCGAGTTATCAACCTCTGAACGAGCACGTATTGAACAGCGTCTTGAACAGCTTATTGCACAAGCATGGCACTCAGATGTTATTCGTCAGCAACGTCCAACCCCGATTGATGAAGCCAAATGGGGCTATGCTGTTATTGAAAATTCATTATGGCAAGCGGTACCAGAATTTCTTCGCCTATTTGATGAAAAATTACAGCAACACCTTGGCGAAGCCCTGCCTCTTGACGCATCACCAGTCACCTTCTCTTCGTGGATGGGTGGAGACCGAGATGGTAATCCATTTGTTACTTCGAATGTGACACGTGAAGTGCTCGCTTTATCACGCTGGAAAGCGGCTGATCTTTATCTCAATGATATTCAAGAGTTAATCAACGAATTATCCATGACTCAGTGCAACGAGACGGTGCGTGAGCTTGCAGGCGAAGAACATGAACCTTACCGCGCGATCCTAAAACAGCTACGCACTAAGCTGGTTCATACTCGTGACAACCTTGATGCGAAAATTCATGGTCAAAAACCCGCCTCCGATATTGTTATTGAAGATATTGCAGAGCTGTGGGGCCCACTGCATGCATGTTACCAATCATTGCATGAGTGTGGCATGGCTATTATTGCTGATGGTCTACTGCTTGATACATTACGTCGCGTTAAATGTTTTGGCGTACACTTAGTCCGTTTAGATATTCGTCAAGAAAGTACTCGTCATTCAGATGTAATTTCAGAACTTACTCGTTACCTTGGACTGGGTGATTACGATCAATGGAGCGAGCAAGATAAAATTGCTTTCCTTGTTCGTGAACTATCATCAAAACGCCCACTCCTTCCTCGTGATTGGGAGCCATCTGCAGAGGTTAAAGAAGTCATTGAAACCTGTAAAACTATTGCTGAGCAATCCCGTGAAGCATTAGGCTCATACGTAATTTCAATGGCGCGTACGGCCTCTGATGTACTTGCAGTTCACTTACTACTGCAAGAAGCAGGCTGTCCATTTAGAATGGATGTCTGTCCATTATTTGAAACTCTGGATGACTTGAATAATGGTGCAGATGTTATTGAGCAACTACTGAATATTGACTGGTATCGTGGCTTTATTCAAAACCACCAAATGGTCATGATCGGCTACTCTGATTCAGCTAAAGATGCGGGTGTAATGTCAGCAGGTTGGGCGCAATATAGCGCTATGGAAAAACTGGTTGATGTCTGCGAACAAGCTGGTGTTGAAATTACCTTATTCCATGGCCGTGGCGGTAGTATTGGTCGTGGTGGTGCACCAGCACATGCCGCACTATTATCTCAACCACCACGCAGCTTAAAAGGTGGCTTACGTGTGACCGAGCAAGGTGAAATGATCCGCTTTAAGTTAGGTTTACCAGAAGTCGCTATCAATAGTTTGAGCCTTTACGCGAGTGCAACACTTGAAGCCAACCTACTTCCGCCTCCAGCACCTAAACAAGAATGGCGTGAACTGATGGATGTGTTGTCTGAAGTCTCTTGTGAAGCTTACCGTAATGTTGTGCGTGTTGATCCTGAATTTGTTCCTTACTTCCGCGCTGCTACGCCTGAACTTGAGTTAGGTAAACTGCCTCTAGGTTCTCGTCCGGCGAAACGTAATCCGCAAGGTGGCGTAGAAAGCTTACGCGCGATCCCATGGATTTTTGCATGGAGTCAAAACCGTCTATTGCTACCAGCATGGCTGGGTGCAGGTGAAGCAATTCAGTATTCAATAAACAAAGGTCACGCGAAATTGTTAGAAGATATGTGCCGAGAGTGGCCTTTCTTCTCTACACGTCTAGGTATGCTTGAAATGGTTTACACCAAAACCAATACAGGTATTGCTAAATACTATGACGAGCGTCTAACAGACGAGTCTCTATGGCCATTAGGTCAAAAGCTTCGTGATCAATTGGGTAAAGATATTAAGGCCGTATTAACGGTTGAAAATAACGATCACTTAATGGAACAAGACCCTTGGGGTGCAGAATCCATTCGATTACGTAACATTTATGTTGAACCTCTTAACATGCTACAGGCAGAACTGTTATATCGAACTCGACAGCAGGAAGAGTTACCTTCAGCACTTGAAGAAGCATTAATGGTTACTATTGCTGGTATTGCGACAGGTATGCGTAATACTGGCTAGCAGATTGCGATAATTAATAAGGGCCATTTGCTGGCCCTTTTTTTTCCCCGTTATTTATCGATATGTTAAGAAAAATCTTTTTTGTCTCAATATTGATACAGCATAAAGTTTCTTAACAGAGCTATGATAGTTGTAACTTCGATATGAGAGAAGATGTATAAGATTATTCAAGTCTTAATCGTGCAAGTGATTTTTCGCTATCGAAGTAAGGTCACAAGATAATAAATTTGCAAGCCCGTATATCAGATATTTCATCTTGAAGTATCGATATTAAGCAAATTAATGATATTGTATGCGGTCGCAACCGATCTATAAGATATTAAGATTATAAATAAAAAACGCCATTACGAAGCGTATGTAATCTAGTTCGGTTGTTATTTTTATTTGACGTATTTAACGGATAGAAGAGATGTCACTACCACACGTAATTTTAACCGTGCTGAGCAACAGAGAAGCAACGGGTTATGATATAACTAAAGAGTTTTCTCATAGTATTGGCTATTTTTGGAAAGCGAGCCACCAGCAGGTGTATCGTGAATTAAATAAGATGGCTACTAACGATCAAGTAACATGTCGACTTGAGCCTCAAGAGGGTAAGCCTGATCGTAAAGTCTATGCCATCACAGATGCTGGTCGCCAAGCACTATTTAATTGGTTTGAAGAGCCTGCACGTAATCCCACAACTCGCGATGAGTTCTCAGCAAAGCTGTTAGTTTGTGGTGTTCACAATTCAGAACCAATGCAAAAGCAACTTGCTGCATTGATCGATGAATCTCAAACACTGATCGGCCATTACAAAGAGCTAGAAAAACTTCATTTCGGTGATTATAAGTCAATGGACCGCCAACAACGCTTAGATCGTTTAACACTTCGTCGTGGTTTACATAACCGCCAAGCCTGG
Organism: Photobacterium sp. SKA34; assembly: GCF_000153325.1. Taxonomy (GTDB): domain Bacteria; phylum Pseudomonadota; class Gammaproteobacteria; order Enterobacterales; family Vibrionaceae; genus Photobacterium. Next base: position 21,303 of record NZ_AAOU01000028.1, on the reverse strand, counting down.
ATTGACTGGGCTGAAGAAGTGCTTGTTGAGCTAAAAGATATGGACAGTAACGGCAGCCCTGTTGCGCTGTAATTCGTTATCTTCCTCATAAAATAAATAAACCGCAGTTTACTGCGGTTTATTTTTTACGGCACAAACTAATCGCAACGCTGCTTTTAAAAAATAAAAAGCCCGCCAATAACAAGCGGGCTTTAACATTTTATCAAACCGTTACAGTAAACACGCCAGACGATTTATATCTGATAATAATGCACCAGCAGTCACATCACGCCCTGCTCCTGGTCCTCGAATCACTAACGGATTATCACGGTACCAATGACTTTCAATAGCAAAGATATTATCGCACGGAAGTAAATTAGCTAGCGCATGCTCTTGTGGTAAGGCTTCAACACCAACATAGGCGTTACCGTGACGATCTAATCGAGCCACATAACGCAGAACTTTTTCTTCCTCACGCGCACTTTCTAATCGCTCGGCTAAAATCTCGTCAAGTACTTGGGTTTGCTCAAAAAACTGCTCAACAGATAATGTTGCAAGATCGCTTGGGACTAAGCTTTCAACTTTTACCTGCTCAGGTTCAATGTCTAGGCCTGATTCACGGGCTAATATCACGAGCTTACGCATCACATCACTGCCATCTAAATCGTGGCGAGGATCTGGCTCAGTGAGTCCTTGCTGCCATGCTTGTTCTACTAACTCAGAAAATGGCACACTGCCATCATACTGTTGGAACAACCAAGACAAGGTGCCTGAGAAAATACCAGAAACAGCGATGATCTGATCGCCACTCTCTCGTAAATCACGAACAGTGTGATTCACCGGAAGCCCAGCACCAACTGTCGCGTTATACAACCAATGACGGCTACTTTTCGCAAACGCATCAATCACCGCATGATAGTCTTTGCTGCTCGCAGAGCCCGCCACTTTATTCGCTGAAATTAAGTGTAAACCGTGTTCAGCTATTTCAGCATAACGCTTTGACAGCTCACTACTTGCAGTTACATCAAGCACAATCACATCATCATAATCAGCATTCGCAAGGTGAGAAAAAAGTGCACTCTCTTGATACTCTATTGCTTCTTGTTCAAATTGTGTCAGTGCTAGTGAGGGATCTATACCTGTAAAGTTCATCCAACCACGACGACTATCGAGTATCCCTATTAAAGTGAAACTTAAACCATGACGTTTTTCTAACGCTAATTTCTCTCGGTCGAATAATTCAAGCCAACGGGTACCAATATTGCCTTTACCGCAAAGTACTAGCCCTACGCGTTTTTGAGCTTGAAAGAGCGCTTGGTGAATGTCACTAACCAAACTTTCAGTTTCAACATGACGCAATACCGCAACCAAACTTAATCCCGAATCAGCTTCTGTCATAAACTCAACCGGTAAGCCTTTTAGCTGCTGATAAAAGCCATGACAGTGAACAGGGTTATTGATCACCCCAGCGCCCACGGCTGCAACCATTGAAAAGCCTTCTCGCAACCGTAATTCGGCAGGTGTACCGCTATCTTGCAATAAATTTAATACGTCATTAACCACCTCTCGAGTATAAGCCAGCATAATACGGCCTTTACTCTGCTCTAGACTTTGCGCTAAAGGCGCTAGTTGATGGCGCGACAATAAACGCTCAACATCTTCGCGTACATGTTGAACATCCATACCTCGTGGTACGTCAACTTCAATCAAACACACATCATCAAGCGAAGAGACAATTTTTGCCCCTCGACCGGATGCCAGAACACGCTCTACTCGCGTTGAACCTGATTCTGGTTGATGGCTACAGCGCAGTGTTAAATCTATCGCACTTTGCGCCACAGGTTGTAATGTACGGCTATGCAAAACAGGGGCAGCAAGGCGAGCAAGCTCATTGGCTTCATCTAATCGTAATAACGGTAATAAACAGGCATCGCTCACTTTACGTGGATCAGCACTATAAACCCCAGCGACATCACTCCAAATCGTGACTCGATAAACATCTGCTAACGCACCAATAATTGTCGCAGAATAATCTGAACCATTGCGACCAAGTAAGACGGTTTCCCCTTGACCATTTTGGGCCATGAAGCCTGTGATCACTAAACGGTGATGGCTATGCTGTGCAAACTGCTGTTGCAATAATGGCTTCGATGATCGGCTATCGACTTCTGGCTGTGCGGCGTGTTCGGCGCGTAAAAATAACCGAGAATCCAAATCTTTGGCAGGTAAGTCACGTTGGCACAATAATGCAGCTAGTAATCGCGCAGACCATATTTCACCATACCCTTGGATAGTGCCTCGAAGTGCTGGACTAATAGTACTTTCACCATAGCGAGCAATCGTTGATAGGTCATCATGTAACAACGCAATCAAACGTTCTGCTGTCGGTAAAGAAAGCAAAGACTCAATTAATTGTTGCTGATAACTGCGCACAGATAACAAGGTTTCATGTGCTTGACGGCCATCTTTTTCTAATTGCGCTAACCATGATATAAGTTGATTTGTTGTCTTTCCTGCGGCTGAAACAACAATTAAATCTTCATTGTTTGAATACTCAGCCAGAATATCCGCTACTCGGTGATAGCACTCAGGATCGGCTAAGCTACTACCGCCAAATTTATGTAATTGGCGTAATGCTTTTGTCATTAGTGGGCCTCCGCTGCGAGCTTAAAGGCTTGATCAATATCTTCAATTAAATCACGAGGGTCTTCAAGACCAACTGAAAGACGTAATAATGAGGTTGTGATCCCTGCTTCTGCCTGTGCTTCATCTGACATAGCACGGTGAGTCATACTTGATGGATGAGCAATTAAGCTTTCAGTGCCACCTAACGATTCAGCCAGTGAAAACAGTTTTAACTCTTTCACAAACACTTCAAGTTGGGCTTGATCACCCGCAAACTCAAAACTCATCATAGAGCCAAAGCCTTTTTGCTGACGTTTGGCAATCTCGTGACCGGGATGTGATGGAAGGCTTGGATGATAAATAGTACCCACCATCGCTTGTTGCTGAAGGTAATCGAGTACCGCTACGCCATTCTCTTCATGCATTCTCATACGTGGTGATAATGTACGTAAACCTCGCAGAGTTAGGTAAGCATCAAATGGTGCGCCAGTAGCACCAATACAGTTCGCCCACCAAGCAATAGTTTCTGCCATTTCGGCATCTTTTGAAATCAGTACCCCACCAACCACATCCGAGTGTCCATTGAGGTACTTAGTTGTTGAGTGAACAACAAAGTCAGCCCCTAATACAATAGGTTGTTGTAACAGTGGCGATAGGAAAGTGTTATCTACAGCAACGAGACAACCCACGGCTTTTGCTTGCTGACACAGAGACGCAATATCAATCACACGCACTAATGGGTTAGACGGCGTTTCAACCCAGATTAATTTTGGTTTTTTTTCTAAAGCGGCAGCCAGTGCTTCTTGATCAGATTGGTCAACAAACTCAACCTTAAAGTCACCTTTATTGGCGCGAGTATTAAATAATCGATAAGTACCACCATAACAATCATGCGGCGCAACAATTAAATCATCAGGGCCTAATAATGCCGTAACTAATAAATTCATCGCAGCCGTACCACAACTGGTTACCACACCACCAGCACCGCCTTCCATCTCACTAAGCGCGTCAGCTAACGTATTTCTTGTTGGGTTGCCCGAACGAGAATAATCATATTGCGGTACTTCGCCAAAAGCTGGAAAGCTATAGGTCGACGTTAAATAAATAGGAGGAACAACAGCATTATATTGAGAGTCAACATCAATACCGGTTCTTACTGCAATTGTCGCCAGTCGCTTATCACTCATACAAACATTCCTTGTCGGGGCAGGATTTAACCCAAGATAATAAATTTATAACAACTTTAACCACTACAAAACAAGACGTCAACACACCTAGACGTCTATATGTCTTTGCTTATGGCAGTAAATCCCGCTAAAATTCAGCCATAACAAAATAATGGTAACAACCTTACTGTAATTTTTCTGTTCAATACGGGACAAAACCGCGATGTTCACGTAATATCGCCACCCTACAATCCCCGTAGCTAACAGAAAATGTCGATTCCTGTTACCACCATTATTAACCCAAATATCGCTGAGAAGGTAAAACATGGCAAAGTGGAATGGCGAATATATTAGCCCTTACGCGGAACACGGTAAGAAAAACGAACAAGTAAAAAAAATTACTGTTTCGATTCCATTAAAGGTGCTTAAGATTCTGACTGATGAACGTACTCGTCGTCAGGTGAATAACCTTCGCCACGCAACAAATAGCGAATTACTTTGTGAAGCCTTTCTTCATGCCTACACAGGTCAACCGCTTCCTACTGATGATGACATTCGTAAAGATCGTCCAGACGATTTACCTGCAGAAGCAAAAGCATTAATGGACGCGATGGGCATTAGCTACGAAGACATTAATGAATAAGTATTGCAGCACTATGTATACTAAAAAACCAGCCATTAGGCTGGTTTTTATTTATTTCTCATCAACACAATAGCGCGATTAAACTTCCATATAACCCATTGGCATCTCAATACGCGCGACGCCTGAATCAATAGCCGCTTGTGCGACAGCTTTTGCAACACGCGGTAATAAACGCGGATCCATCGGTTTTGGAATAATATAATCTCGCCCAAATTCAAGGTGTGGTGCACCCGAAGCCTCAAGCACACTTTGTGGTACAGGCTCTTTCGCTAACTCTCTAATTGCATGAACGGCTGCTAATTTCATTTCATCATTAATTTGACTTGCACGCACATCCAATGCACCGCGGAAAATAAACGGGAAACACAGAACATTATTCACTTGGTTAGGGTAATCAGATCGCCCCGTTCCCATAATTAAATCATCTCTGACTTGATGAGCTAATTCTGGTTTTATTTCAGGATCAGGGTTAGAGCAAGCAAATACAATTGGGTTTTCAGCCATTAACGCTAGCGCATCAGGTTGTAATAAATCAGGACCTGATACACCAACGAAAATATCGGCCCCCGCAATCACATCTTCTAATGTGCGCTTATCTGTATTATTAGCAAATAGCTGCTTATATTCATTTATATCATCACGGCGAGTATGAATAACGCCTTTACGATCGAGCATATAAATTTTTTCACGTTGCGCGCCACATTTGATCAATAGCTCCATACACGCAACAGCAGCAGCCCCCGCTCCCAAACAAACAATCATCGCTTCACTAATTTCTTTACCTTGTAGCTCTAAGGCATTGATCATACCAGCGGCTGTAACAATCGCCGTACCATGCTGATCATCGTGAAACACAGGAACATTACAACGTTCAATTAAGCGTTGTTCGATCTCAAAGCAATCAGGCGCTTTAATATCTTCTAAATTAATGCCACCAAAGGTATCGGCAATATTTGCAACAGTATCAACGAACTCATCAATAGTGCGATGTTTTACTTCAATATCAATTGAATCAATACCAGCAAACCTCTTAAAAAGTAATGACTTTCCTTCCATAACAGGCTTAGAAGCTAACGGACCTAAATTACCAAGACCTAAAATAGCGGTACCATTGGTGATCACTGCAACCATATTACCTTTCGCGGTATATTTATAAACGTTATCAGGATCTTGAGCGATTTCCCTAACGGGCTCAGCAACACCAGGGCTATACGCTAAAGCAAGATCTTCAACAGTATTTGCAGACTTAGTCAGTGCAACGGCTATTTTTCCAGGAGTAGGAAGAGAATGGTAATCTAGAGCTTGTTGACGAAAATCTTCGGTCATAGTGATATTTGAGCCTCAACGCTGACATTTATAATGGCAAATTACATCTATGTGTAATTCGTATTTGTTATTAAATCATATGCCATTAAGTATTAATTTCCCAGCTTATAGCCCACAGTTATTCTTCTCATATTTTATTGAGGCATAAAAAAAGGGATGATTTCGCATCCCTTTTTTCTAAACTCATCTGGCAAGTAATTACTTGCTAGTAAGCGCACCGAAACGCTTGTTGAATTTGTCAACACGGCCGCCAGAACTAACTTGACGTTGCTTACCTGTGTAGAATGGGTGGCACTTGTCGCATACATCAAGGTTGATGTCTTTACCCATAGTAGAGTTAAATGCGAAAGTGTTGCCACAAGAACAACGTGCGTTTACTGCTTTGTACTCAGGATGAATACCTTGTTTCATGGGATAACCTCAAAATAAAGGCCGTGTCGCTCTCCCGATCCAAAGCCGGGCACCACACGTCGTTAAAAAATAGCTTGCCACATTATGTGACAAATCAGGCGGCGTATAGTAATCAATCATACCGCGGAGATCAATACAGATGCCGATTTTTCACGCGTAATTTCTTTGTGCTGCACCGCGTTCTTCATCTATTAGACTTAACAACACTTATCGAGTTTCACTTGGTCTGGTATTATTCAATATAAGCTTAATGACTGCAGTAAATTATGATCCCGAATATCGCTCGAGTCGCTCTCCCTATTCCCTTAGATAAAACCTTTGATTATTTAATCAAACCCAACGACCTACCTATTATCGGCGGGCGTGTGCAGGTTCCTTTCGGGCGTCAACGGTTAATCGGTATCGTTACCGTAGTGACAGATAGTTCTGAATTTCCGATCGAACAACTAAAAGCTATTCAAAAAGTCATTGATAATCAGTCACTATGGACTCCTCCACTGTTTGATTTACTTAAATGGGCTAGTCAATATTATCAATATCCACTCGGCGATACGCTGGCTAATGCGATGCCAGCTTTATTGCGAAAAGGACGTGAAGCCTCACAAACCACACTGAAATTTTGGACATTAACAGAAGCGGGAAAATCACAACCGCTAAATGGCCTAACCCGCGCGCCCAAACAAGCCCAAATACTGCGTCTACTACAAAACGGGGCTGTCAGTCATGATGTATTATTGAGTGAAGACGTGAGCTCTACAACCTTAAAAACGTTAGCGAAAAAAGGTTGGATAATTGAACAACAGCAACAACCTAAAAGCCAAAATTGGCAGAAACAATTTTCTGTTACTGAAGAAAAGCCACGCTTAAATGAAGAACAAGCGTTAGCAATTGCCACCGTGAATAGTAACCCAGAGTTTGGCTGTTATCTTTTAGAAGGGGTAACAGGATCAGGTAAAACAGAGGTATACCTTAACCTGCTAGAACCGGTGCTTGCCGCAGGTAAACAAGCGTTGATATTAGTGCCTGAGATTGGTTTAACCCCTCAAACAATCAACCGCTTTCGCCGTCGTTTTAATGTGCCTTTAGAAACGGTTCACTCAGGACTAAATGACAGCGAGCGTATGGCTGCATGGCTTGCAGGTCGAGATAATCAAGCAGGTATTATCATCGGGACGCGATCCGCATTATTCACCCCATTTGCAAACCTAGGCATCATCATTGTCGATGAAGAGCATGACGCCTCTTATAAACAACAAGACAGCTTACGTTATCATGCTCGCGATCTTGCCGTTATGCGCGCCAATAAAGAAAACATTCCGATTATTTTAGGCTCTGCGACACCAGCATTAGAAACCTTGCATAACGCTAAAACAGGCAAATACCATCATTTAACCTTAACTAAACGTGCGGGTAACGCTCAACTGGCGCGTCATGGTGTAATTGATGTCAAAGGTCTATATCTTGATGCTGGGTTATCTGCACCACTTATCGCTGAGATGCGTAAACACTTAAATGCAGGTAATCAGGTGATGTTATTTCTTAATCGCCGTGGTTTTTCCCCTGCCATAATGTGTCATGAGTGTGGTTGGATAGCCGAGTGTCATCGTTGTGATGCTTATTACACTTTACATCAGCAATCTGGAGAGCTGCGTTGTCACCATTGTGCAACCCAGCGTCCTATCATGCCGCAATGTGAGCAATGTGGTTCGACTCAATTATTACCCGTCGGTGTCGGTACTGAGCAATTAGAAAATCAACTCGCAACCCTATTTCCTGAATTTAAGACCGTGCGTATTGATCGTGATAGCACGCGTCGTAAAGGTGCTTTAGAGAACTATCTAGAAGCGATTAAAAATAATGAGTATCAAATTTTAATCGGTACTCAAATGCTAGCAAAAGGCCACCATTTCCCGAATGTCACTTTAGTCGCACTAATTGATGTTGATAGCGCGCTGTTTAGTAACGATTTCCGCGCATCTGAACGTTTAGCACAATTGTTTATTCAGGTTGCAGGACGCGCTGGACGCGCGAGTAAACCGGGCGAAGTGTTATTGCAAACTCACCATCCAGAGCATCAACTATTACAATCATTGCTTCATAAAGGCTATGGCGTTTTCTCACAAACCGCATTAGTTGAACGCCAGCAAGCGATGTTACCGCCCTATACTCACCTTGTCTTAATACGGGCGGAAGCAAATGACAGTGATACTGTTTGCCAACTATTACAGCAAATCCGTGGCATTTTTGAATCCAGCCCTGTTTATGATCAAGATTGTTGTGTATTGGGGCCAAACCCTGCTCCTCTTGCCCGTCGTGCTGGACGTTATCGTTGGCAATTAATTTTACAAACCCCTAATCGCAAAGCCTTGCAACAAATTCTCAGTGTTGCCAAGCCCGCAATTCAATTACTGCCGTTAGCTAAAAAAGTACGTTGGTCGATTGATGTAGAGCCACAAGATTTAACTTAAGACCAACAATGCGACAAAACTCACATAGTGAATGTAATTTATGCTAATTAAGGCATGTTTAATCCTTTGTTTACATTCTACAATATCAATAGTATTGACTAATATCAGTCATTTACTGCTTTGCTGGTTTCCGTCTCAGTCCTTTTGACCTCGAGCTACCAGCCGCACAATAAGAGAGATTTAGATAAAAGAGGAAAGCAATATGGCGACAATGAAGGATGTTGCCCAGCTAGCCGGAGTTTCGACTGCAACGGTTTCCCGTGCACTAATGAACCCGGAAAAAGTATCGGCTTCAACTCGTAAAAAAGTTGAGCAGGCTGTCATGGAAGCTGGCTACTCACCTAACTCACTTGCCCGTAACTTACGTCGCAATGAGTCAAAAACGATCGTAACTATCGTCCCTGATATTTGTGATCCGTACTTCACAGAGATTATTCGTGGTATCGAAGAAGCCGCAATGGAGTACGGTTACCTTGTATTACTGGGCGATAGTGGGCAACAGAAAAAGCGTGAAAACTCATTTGTTAATTTAGTCTTCACTAAACAAGCTGATGGTATGTTATTACTTGGTACAGACTTACCTTTTGATGTTAGTAAACCAGAACAGAAAAACCTACCACCTTTAGTGATGGCTTGTGAGTACGCACCTGAGTTAGAGTTGCCAACCATCCATATTGATAATCTCACCGCGGCATTTGAAGCAGTTAATTATCTAACACAAATGGGCCATAAGCGTATTGCGCAAATTACCGGCCCCGACCAAGCGCCATTATCCCAATTCCGAAATCAGGGCTATCAACAAGCACTGCGTCGTGGGGGGATAACATTAAACCCAGCCTATACTGTGAAGGGCGATTTTTCCTTTGCTGCTGGTGCACGCGCAGTTACCGCATTGTTGTCGTTACCAGAGCCACCAACCGCACTGTTCTGTCATTCTGATGTCATGGCGATTGGTGCGATGCAGCAGGCAAAACGTCTTGGACTTCGCGTTCCTCAAGATATTTCGATTGTTGGCTTTGATGATATTCAATTTGCCGAGTATTGTGATCCACCATTAACAACCGTTTCTCAACCACGCTATGAAATTGGTCGTCAAGCAATGCTGATGTTACTTGAGCTGCTTAAAGGCAAGGAAGTGCAAGCAGGATCTCGCTTACTTGATGCGAAACTGGTGATCCGTGAAAGTGCAGCGCCGCCATCTCGATAGCAATAAGAAGCCTGTGAGCTTATGAAATAATCATAAGTTCACAGTTTTTGCAAACTATTGACCTTAACCCACATATTATTAGTGATAAAAACTAGTCAGTATCACTCCAAATTTGTACCATAGAGCTCTTTCCTTCTCTCAACGTATTTGTCTATCACCGTGGCTACTAAAGATTATGTAAAACGCGGACGCTCGCCGAAACCGGCAAATAAAAAAAGCAGTCCGAGTCGAAAAAAAGCCCCCGCCCCTAGTGGATTTCCAATCAAATGGGCGGTCACCGCTATTGTTCTAGTGTTTGGACTTATTACTGGTTTATTCTTCCTATCCGGTACTGATGTTCCTGAAAAACCAGCACCTAAAGATGAACTTCCAATTAGTGCAAAACCTCAACCCACTAATGGGGTTAAAAAAACCGCTAATAAAGAAGTCTTACCGCCAAAACCTGAAGAAAAATGGCGTTATATCCAAGAATTAGAAAATAAAAAAGTCATCGTGCCAGACGACTTAAAAAACCAACGTGTGCAGCCAGTGAAAAAAGAAACTGCAGCCAAAAAAGCAGACACGCCTAAACCGAAAGAGAGCGTTCAAACTGATAAGCCAGTGGTTGCTGCAAGTCAGGCAGAAAATAAGCCCGAGGCGACATCAAATGTGCGCTTTGTATTGCAGTGTGGTGCTTACCGTAAGAAGTCACAAGCCGATGAACGTAAAGCAAAAATTGCATTCCAAGGCATGAATAGCCAACTTAAAATAAGCAGTGATGCAAAAGGAAAGTGGTACCGTGTTGTATTAGGTCCTTATTCACAAAAAAGCAGTGCTGAAAAAGATAAAGCTAAACTACAAAGTGCCGGTGTTTCACCGTGTGGTATTTGGCATTGGAAATAACTCTCCAAGGTTAACCAAACAATCAGAAGGACGTACCAATGTACGTCCTTTTTTTATGTTAGATAAACGTAATAATAGCGACCAATTGACAGTTCATACTTGAAAAGCCTTTCTTTCATCCCCAGATCTTTTCACATTAACGATACCGGCTATGCCGGAGCAGAACCAGAGAGGTTAACCCCGTGACAACTATTGTATCTGTACGTCGAAACGGTAAAGTCGTCATTGCTGGTGACGGCCAAGTATCACTTGGTAACACAGTAATGAAAGGCAACGCACGTAAAGTTCGCCGTCTATATAACAATAAAGTACTGGCAGGTTTTGCTGGCGGTACCGCTGATGCATTCACTCTATTTGAGCGTTTTGAGCGTAAGCTTGAGATGCACCAAGGCCACCTTCTAAAGTCGGCCGTAGAACTTGCCAAAGATTGGCGCACTGATCGCGCTCTGCGTAAGCTTGAAGCCTTATTGGCCGTTGCCGATGAAACAGGCTCACTGATCATCACCGGTAATGGTGACGTTGTGCAGCCAGAGCATGACTTAATTGCGATTGGCTCTGGCGGTAACTTCGCCCAAGCCGCAGCAACAGCATTGCTAGAAAATACTGATTTAGGTGCGCGAGAAATTGCAGAGAAAGCCCTGAATATTGCTGGTGATATTTGTGTGTTCACTAACCACAATCACACCATTGAAGAATTAGAAACTAAGTAAGGAAGTTGTAATGTCTGAAATGACTCCTCGCGAAATCGTTCATGAACTTAATCGCCATATTATCGGTCAAGACAAAGCAAAACGAGCAGTTGCGATTGCACTACGTAACCGCTGGCGTCGCATGCAACTTCCTGAAGAGTTGCGTGTTGAAGTAACGCCAAAAAACATTTTAATGATCGGCCCTACCGGTGTTGGTAAAACCGAGATTGCACGTCGCTTAGCGAAACTAGCTAACGCGCCTTTCATAAAAGTAGAAGCAACGAAATTCACCGAAGTGGGCTATGTCGGTAAAGAAGTCGAAACGATCATTCGCGATCTGACAGATGTGGCTGTAAAAATGACACATCAACAAGCGACTGAGAAAGTGCGTTTCCGTGCTGAAGAATTAGCAGAAGAGCGTATTTTAGATGCCCTTCTACCGCCGGCGCGTGATGCTTGGGGTCAAAATGAAGAAGCCCCTGCAGAATCTTCTACTCGTCAATCTTTCCGTAAGAAATTACGTGAAGGTAAGCTAGACGATAAAGAAATTGAAATGGATATTGCCGCACCTCAAATGGGTGTAGAGATCATGGCACCTCCTGGTATGGAAGAAATGACTAACCAGCTTCAGGGGATGTTCCAAAACCTTGCTGGCAATACCACTAAAAAGCGTAAGATGAAAATCAAAGACGCGCTAAAAGCAGCAACAGAAGAAGAAGCGGCGAAGTTAGTCAACCAAGAAGAGCTTAAAGAACAAGCCATTCATTCGGTTGAAAACAACGGTATCGTGTTTATCGATGAGATAGATAAAATCTGTAAGCGTGGCGAGTCTTCTGGCCCAGATGTTTCTCGTGAAGGTGTGCAGCGCGACCTACTACCATTAGTCGAAGGCAGTACAGTATCAACCAAACACGGTATGGTTAAAACAGACCACATCCTGTTTGTTGCATCAGGTGCTTTCCAAGTGGCTAAGCCATCAGATTTGATCCCTGAATTACAAGGTCGTTTACCTATTCGCGTTGAGCTTGAAGCGCTAACAAGTCACGACTTTAAACGAATTCTGACGGAGCCAAATGCATCGCTAACTGAGCAATACAAAGCATTAATGGCAACAGAATCGGTTGATATCGAGTTCACTACCGATGGTATTGATAGCCTAGCAGATGCTGCATGGCAAGTGAATGAGCGTACTGAGAATATCGGTGCACGTCGTCTTCACACAGTAATGGAGCGTTTAATGGAAGAGATTTCCTATGACGCCAGTGAGAAAGCGGGGGAGAAATTCATGATCGACGCCGCATATGTTAGCGAGCGTCTTGGTGAATTTGTACAAGATGAAGATTTAAGCCGTTTTATTCTTTAATAAAATTGCTTTTAAGAATAAGAAAACGGTGCCTTGCTGCACCGTTTTTTATTTTAACATCTATTAATGGGATAAATTTGCGCCAATCCAAATTTTCGCCATAATAGCCATCCACTCATTATTTAAGTATCTAGATTATGAAATCATCTTCATCGCTTGCTATTTGGTTAGATGCAGCAAGACCGAAAACCTTGCCGCTCGCCATTGCATCAATTGTATGCGGTAGTGCGGTGGCAGGATGGCATGGAAGTTTTTCTGCTCCAATTGCAGCACTCGCTTTATTAACCGCCCTTTTGCTGCAAATTCTTTCTAACCTTGCAAATGATTACGGCGATGCTGTCAAAGGCACCGATAATGATGACCGCTTAGGTCCTCAACGTGCGATTCAATCAGGATTAGTTACCCCTAAAACCATGCGTACCGCCATGCTCGTCAACATTATTCTTACAGCAGTCAGTGGCTTATCTCTGATATTTATTGCCTGTAATAATCCCCATGACATCATTGGTTTTATACTGCTCGGCGCACTCGCTATTGTTGCATCTATTGCCTATACCGTGGGTAATAAGCCCTACGGTTACCGCGGCTTAGGCGATTTATCAGTATTAATCTTTTTTGGTTGGCTGGGCGTTGCTGGAACTTTCTACTTGCAAGCAGGCAGTATTGATTCAGTGATAATGTTACCGGCAACTGCCTGTGGTTTACTCGCAGTGGGCGTTCTTAATATTAATAACCTCCGTGATATTGATAACGACCGAGCTTATGGTAAGCAAACTTTGGTCGTACGAATGGGACCGGAATGGGGTCGTAAATACCACCTCTTCTTATTAACAGGCAGTGTTGTATGTTTAACACTTTTTTCTCTATTCGAAACAAAGTCGCTATTTGGTTGGCTATTTTTATTGAGTGTTCCACTACTCTTTAAACATGGTCGTGCTGTTTATCATTCTAAAAATGGTGAAGAGCTCCGCCCAATGATGGGAACTATGGTCAAATGCGCTTTACTGACTAATTTATTGTTTGCTCTCGGGATCATCTTGTCATAATTGATGATTGCGAATTGCAATGACAGATCAACTGGTTATAATTTCAACAAGGCTTAGAATGAGTATTTCCTCGTTATAAGCCTTACTGATTTCCTTTCTTTCGCTAAATAAGAAGTCCACTTATGGAATACAATACCTCTGAACTGTGTGATATTTATCTCGAACACGTTGATGTTGTTGAGCCTATGTTCAGCTCTTACGGTGGACGCAGCTCTTTTGGCGGTCAAATAACTACCATAAAATGTTTTGAAGATAAAGGTGTTATTCGCCAAGTATTAGAACAATCAGGCATAGGACGAGTGTTATTAATTGACGGTGGTGGTTCACTAAGACGTGCATTAATTGATATCGATTTGGCTCATTTAGCGCAAGAAAATGAATGGGAAGGGCTGATTATTTATGGCTGTGTTCGCCATGTTGATGAGTTAGATGAATTAGATCTTGGTATTCAGGCACTCGCTTCAATCCCAGTGGGCGCTGATCAACGTGATATCGGTGAGATTGATGTCGCGGTCAATTTTGGCGGGGTAACCTTCTTACCAGAAGATCATATCTATGCAGATAATACAGGGGTTATTTTATCGCCTGAGCCTCTTGATATCGATTAGACACACAGCTAGTAATAAATAAAATTACGGCCCGGTATGCTGTCGTTCCTGATAACAACATACCAAGCCGAAAACCGAAACAGATAAACTGAAATCAGTATTATTCTACGTGTTCCATTTTGCCTAGTAGGGTGCGTACGCGCTCTTGCCATGCATTATGATCTTGACGTAGTTTTTCATTTTCTTCATTTAGACCTTCACGACCAGAGCGTAATTCTTGCGCTTCCATCGAAAGTTGAGAGTTTTGCTCTTTTAATTCATCAATTTCCATTTGTAGGATAGAAATTGTATCAATTGCCATCTGAACTTTGGCTTCTAGTTGTTCTAACATTTCTAGAGACATATTGTTTACCTGATCTTAGCCCGTATGCTGGCTTAATCATTAAGCCAATCACCTACGCGCGAGTTAAATTCATATTCGCCTCTATTCTAACGAGGCAGCGACTATCTGGCATCCACAATTCTAATGCTTTGAGGCAAACGGATGAAAATCACACAAGTCTGATATGATTTTTGCAAAGTAGATCCAAATATCCGACCACTGAGACAACCAAATACAGCGCGAAGTTCATTTTTATCGGATCTCAGCTTTATTTGCTCTACTCCCTGTCAAAAAAGCACCAACGAATAAGCTTAACTGTCACCTAACTGTGCGCTTTCTTATTTATATCCTAATTTGTACACAGTGTTTAGACCCAATACCACCAATACTGCTTTTTTTTGTCACGATTCATTCATTGATATTCTGTCACCACAAATAACGCTAATCGTTAACATGATCAAATCCAGAATATGAAAGTGGCTTGTCATCATTTCAATCATTTATACACAAAAATTAATACTAAGTATGATCATTGCAAAACAGATCCCTTTATTTTGCGCAATCGTTCCACCATCCCTTATGTTAAAATGAACTCAGTTTATTTATCTAATCGATTTTATATCTGGAGTTATCATGAAACGCGATTTAGCAATGGCATTCTCACGGGTTACAGAAGGGGCTGCACTGGCAGGCTATAAATGGCTTGGTCGTGGCGATAAAAATGCTGCTGATAATGCTGCGGTAGAAGTGATGCGCATTCTACTTAATCAAACTGAAATCAATGGTGAAATCGTAATTGGTGAAGGCGAAATTGATGAAGCGCCAATGCTCTACATCGGTGAAAAAGTGGGTTGTGGTGGCGATGCTATTGATATTGCAGTAGATCCCATTGAAGGAACACGCATGACAGCGATGGGACAAAATAATGCCCTTGCTGTATTAGCTGCTGGTGAGAAAGGGAGCTTTCTAAAGGCACCTGATATGTACATGGAAAAACTGGTGGTTGGCCCTGCTGCAAAAGGTGTGATTGATCTTGATAAACCACTCGTTAATAACTTAACGGCTATTGCTGATGCTCTGGGTAAATCATTACAAGATTTAGTCGTGATCACCCTTGCCAAGCCTCGTCATGATGAAACGATTAAGCAAATGCAAGCGATCGGTGTTCGTGTCTTTGCCGTGCCTGATGGCGATGTAGCGGCATCTATTCTAACTTGCATGCCAGATAGTGAAGTTGACGTAATGTACTGTATTGGTGGTGCGCCAGAAGGTGTTGTTTCCGCCGCCGCGATCCGTGCATTAGGCGGTGACATGCAGGCGCGTTTACTTCCTCGTCATGAGGTCAAAGGAGATACTACAGAAAACCGCGAACTCGGTGAGATTGAAATTCGCCGTTGTTGCGAAATGGGTATTAAAACCAACACATTATTACGTATTGAAGATATGGCAAAAAGCGATAACGTGATTTTTGCAGGGACAGGTATAACCAAAGGTGACTTACTAGAAGGCATTCATCGTCAAGGAAATATCGCGACAACTGAAACCTTATTGATCCGTGGTCAGTGCCGTACGATTCGTCGTATTAAATCAACCCATTACCTTGATCGTAAAGATGACATCGTAAAATCGCACATTATCTAGTTGCTATATTTACATGCAAGAAAGCGTACTTCGATACGCTTTTTTTTCCCACCTCTCACTCCTAAGAAGCAAAATCAACGCAACCCGTTAGAATGGTAAAGAGATTGCTTTATTTAATAAGCTGATCCCATAATACCTAGAGAAATGAATATATAGGTAGCTATGAAAACCATCGAGAAAATCCTCTATCACTTAAAAAGTGAAGGTCCTGTCACGGCAAAAGTATTGGCTGAGAAGTTCTCCCTTACTACCATGGGAATTCGTCAGCACTTACAAAGCTTAGAAGATGATGGGCTGGTTGATTTTAACGATGTCAAAGTCAAAGTCGGACGTCCTACCCGTCATTGGCAGTTAACAGAGCAAGGACATCGTCGTTTCACTGATCGTCATCATGATTTAGCCGTACATATGTTAGAATCCGTTGAAGATTTGTTCGGAATATCAGGGCTTGAGCAAGTTATAGCAAAACGCGAACAGCATACTTACGAACAGTATCAACAAACCTTACAAACGTGCGAAACACTTAAAGAAAAGCTCGAACAGCTAGCTCAATTACGTACACAAGATGGGTATATGGCAGAGCTTATAACAACGCACGATGGTCACACTTTGGTTGAAAACCACTGCCCTATTTGTCGAGCAGCACAACATTGTCCTGCACTATGTCTCTCGGAACTTACGGTATTTAAACGCCTTCTTGGAGAAAACATCCGTATTGAACGTGAAGAACATATCATTTCAGGTCAAAGGCGCTGTACTTATCGAATAACATCATAGAATTAGGAGGCCATAATGGCTGATTGGATTCCTGCTCAAGTTATTGCAAATCGCCACTGGAATAATAATTTATTCAGTTTGTCATTAGCGGCAAACATCGAGCCTTTTAAAGCAGGGCAATTTACTAAACTCGGCTTAGAGATTGATGGCCAAATGGTTCAACGCGCCTATTCTTTCGTTAATCCTCCCCAGCAGCCAACTATCGATATTTACGCCACAAAGGTTCAAGGCGGGTTATTGTCACCTCGACTCCACCAACTAGCAGAAGGTGATACAGTCCTGATCTCTGCGCGTGCCAATGGCTTTTTTACCCTCGATGAAGTCCCACAAGGCGATCACCTCTGGCTACTCGCAACAGGTACTGCCATCGGCCCTTATTTGTCTCTTTTACAACAAGGCGATGTCTGGCACCGGTTTAGAAAAGTCGTCTTAGTTCATGCGGTTCGTTTTGCCGCAGATTTGAGTTATCAAGCAGAAATCACACAGTTAAAGCAGCAACATGGCGATCAACTTATCGTCCAGCCTTTTGTCAGCCGAGAACCCTCTCCTCTTTGCCTTACAGGAAGGATCCCTCAAGCCCTTGCTGATGGACAACTAGAACGCCATGTCGGGCTCGCATTACATCCAGAACAAAGTCAAATTATGTTATGCGGTAACCCTGAAATGGTAAAAGAGACTAAAAGTGCGCTAGAAGCTCGAGGGTTTGCTAAAAATTTACGCCGAAAACCGGGACAAATTACTATGGAGCATTACTGGTAATGATTAACACCCGATGAGTTGTATCAAATAGGAGGTATATGCATAAAGTTGCTATTTATCTCCTATTAATCTCACCTCTAAGACGCCATATCCGTCAGCTTTTCTTATACTTTAGCTAGTTGTGCGAATGGAGTTGACAATGGATACGCTACCCAATTTTGATGATATGGCAAAAATGGCGAAAGAAGATCCAGAACAATTCGAACAACTACGCCAGCAATTAATAGAAAATGCAATAAACCAAGCACATGACAGCATGAAGCCACGCCTAAAGGCACAGCAAAGTCATATCGATCTGGTTATTAGTCGCGGAAAAAACCCACTTCACACCACCATGTTGTTACGCAATGAATTACAGCGCCAATTAGTTCGCTTTGCCGAAACTCTCCAACACCCCTATAGTCAAGAAAATGCTGAGATCACGCCGATTTCATCTCACCCCAAACAATCCGAAAACACAGATAAAAACTCTTTCTAACGCAGCTTCCTGCAAGAAATTAACTATATTTTGAAATATTTTGAAATTATGAGTTCACTTTTTACCTTGAAAAAGGTACAACCGAGCTCATTAATGATTTTGGACAGTAAAAATGAACCAGTCTTGGTATATTTTTACTACATCAAGTTAAGTTAATTACATCATTTAAATTTGGAGAAAAGCTATGCGCCATCCTGTGGTTATGGGTAACTGGAAGCTAAACGGTAGCAAGGAAATGGTCTCTGGCCTTATCAAAGGTCTTGATGCAGCACTTAACGGTGTTGAAGGTGTTGATGTAGCCATCGCTCCACCAGTAATGTACTTGGATCTCGCTGAGCAGCTACTAAACAAAGCGGACAGCAAAATCATCCTTGGTTCTCAAAACGTTGATCTACACAACAACGGCGCATTCACAGGTGATATCTCTCCTGCAATGCTTAAAGAATTCGGCGCTAGCCACATCATCATCGGTCACTCTGAGCGTCGTGAATACCACCACGAATCAGATGAGTTTGTTGCTCAAAAATTCGCATTCCTAAAAGAAAATGGCCTAACGCCAGTTCTTTGTATTGGTGAGTCAGAAGCACAAAACGAAGCTGGCGAAACCGTAGCTGTATGTGCACGTCAACTTGACGCAGTTATCAACACTCAAGGTGTTGATGCACTGAACGGCGCAATCATCGCTTACGAACCAATCTGGGCTATCGGTACGGGTAAAGCAGCAACTGCTGACGATGCACAACGCATCCACGCTGCAATCCGTGCTCACATTGCGGAGAAGAGTGAAGAAGTAGCTAAGAACGTTGTTATCCAATACGGCGGTTCTGTTAAGCCTGAAAACGCAGCTTCATACTTCGCACAACCAGACATAGACGGTGCGCTAGTTGGTGGCGCAGCACTTGATGCTGAAAGCTTCGCAGCTATCGCTAAAGCAGCAGCTGAAGCGAAAAACTAATCATTCTTTTTGATTAGCCTAAGAGGTCACCTACGGGTGGCCTTTTTGTTTTTACCGTAAAAAAAGTCCTGTCCTTTAGCGATTTCTAGGTAATAAAAAAGGCCGATAATAATCGACCTTCTTTCTCTCTTACCGCTCGATAAATCTCTTAGAATAACTTCTCAGCTAACTCATAAAGATCGTTACGAACAGGACGACGCATATTTTCAATTGCATCGATGATATCATGGTGAACAAGTTGCTCACACTGAATACCTACACAACGACCACCTTCTCCTTTTTGAAGAAGATCAACTGCGTATGCGCCCATACGAGAAGCAAGTACACGGTCAAACGCTGTTGGTTGACCACCACGCTGAATGTGACCCAATACTGTTGCGCGAGTTTCACGACCTGTTTCTGCTTCAATGAACTTAGCCAGTTCATTCACATCGGTCATTAGCTCAGTGATAGCAATAATTGCGTGCTTTTTACCTTTAGCAATACCTTCACGGATATGCTGAAGTAACTTTTCTTTATCTAGCCCAGTTTCTGGCGTGATGATGTACTCACAACCACCAGCAATCGCAGACATTAGGGTTAAGTCACCACAATGACGACCCATCACTTCTACGATAGAGATACGTTGGTGTGAAGATGATGTATCACGTAAACGGTCAATTGCATCGATAACCGTGTTCATTGCTGTCATGTAACCGATAGTGTAATCAGTACCAGCAACATCATTATCGATAGTGCCAGGAAGACCGATACATGGGTAACCCATCTCAGTTAACTTCTTCGCACCCATGTATGAGCCGTCACCACCAATGACGACTAATGCATCAATACCGTACAGTTTTAGGTTCTCAATCGCTTTTTCACGCACTTCCACTTCACGGAATTCAGGAAAACGCGCAGAGCCTAGGAATGTACCGCCTTTGTTGATCACATCAGATACACTTTGACGATCTAGCTTTTCGATACAGTTGTTATAAAGACCTTGGTAGCCATCATAAATACCGTACACTTCTAGACCTTCAGTTAACGCTGCTCGAACTACGCCGCGAACTGCTGCATTCATACCAGGTGCGTCACCACCACTGGTCAAAACACCAATCTTCTTAATCATGGTTACCCTCTGACTTTGGGAATTGAAAATCAAATCCGACACGATTATACCGAGGTTCCCTGCTCGATATCACAGCAACAACCGTGCTGTGCGTGTAAAAACTGAAACTTTTCTACTTACGTAGGAGTATTACAATTTTGCAAAAATATTTAGTTGATTCATATCACGCAAGGTCGGGATTCAAACAAGCTTCTTTTTACACAAAAATTAATCTTATCTTTTTCGTTTTAAGCTGACGTTTCTTCATAATCAGCCCCATTTCTTCGTGTACTTGCTGATCCATATGCCTATGGTGTGTTCAATATCACGCAGTATAGCCGTTTTATGATGACAATTAATAACAAAACCTACGAGAAAATACGATCATCGAGGTGATTTTATTATAAAGGCTCTAGCTGCTGAGTAGAAAATCAAAAAAAGCCACAACAGAAGTTATGGCTTTCTTTTTTTAATCTTTATTGCTCAAACACTCAGTGTGTTTTTTTCTCAAGTTTCATAAAACGCTTTTCGGCATGCTGTTGCTTTAATTCCACATATTTTGTTTTTTGCTCTGGGGTCAAAATATTCAACATTTGGTGACGCTGTTTTAATCTCTCAAAACGGTGCTCTGCTTGTTTCTCTGACATACGATCGACCAATTGACGTACCGCTTGCTCATCAAAATTATCTGCCAATACTAATTTGTCTAGTGCTTTGTGATCTGTTTGCATTTCAGATCGATTAACCTGTCGTTCTGCTTTCATCGCTTCACGGTCTTTCTCTCGTAAGGTTTTCATTTCTGCTTTTTGCGTATCTGTCAGCTCTAGCTGTTTAAACAGGCCACGCTCACCATGATGCCCTTTCATAC
>NZ_AAOU01000044.1 GCF_000153325.1 Photobacterium sp. SKA34 | reverse complement strand
TATAGTTGATCATGCATTTCGCTATGCCGCTCAAAAAGGAGTACTTATTGTCCATTCAGCCGGAAACAGTAGTCGTGATAACGACATGATTGTAAGTTATCCAAATCGTTATGCTCAATATGATTGGTCTGATCCAGTAAGTACGTGGCTCGATGTTGGTGCTTCAGCAAAATATGCAAACCAAGAACTTGTAGCAAGTTTCAGTAACTTTGGGCAAAACAGTGTTGATATATTCGCGCCAGGTCACAACATTATGTCTACGACACCGGGTAACAACTACGAATCATTGAGTGGAACCAGTATGGCTGCGCCAGTGGTTTCTGGTGTGGCGGCGTTAGTGTGGTCTCAAAACCCAGAGCTCAGTGCTGTTGAGCTAAAAGAGATAATAATGAAATTATCGAGAACTTATCCCAATTTATTAGTGAAAAAGCCTTCAACGCCATCTAAATTGATTCCTTTTAAATCGTTATCAATCTCGGGCGGCATAGTGGATGCTGAGAAAATTTTCATTCATTTATCTGAAAGAAATTAACAGTATGAATACTATGAAAGGGACTTGTTGGGCTTTGTTGACGCGCTTATTAAATCATCAATTTTGATTTTAGCTTGTCTTCCTTTATCCTTGCAATCTATCTCCGTATCTAGCTCAATAACTATGCCTTACAAATACAACGATTCCGATACGACACTCTTTAAGGCAGTACCTGCCTACGAAGATGAGATAATTTAGCCTAAATGGTGGAGCTGCGATGCCTCACCATTTTAGGTATTGTTTGGTTACATTGCTAATGAGCACCCACTCCTTCCATGTTTTAATCTCTCTTTATGTAGTGGCATAGTGAATTTGGTCACTTAGTTAGAGGTGATATCATCACTTCATACGTTAACAGGTGACACTATGACAAATCGTACAAGACGACTATTCAGCGCAGAATTCAAGCTCGAGGCTTCACAGTTAGTGATTGATCAAAATTACTCAGTGGCAGAAGCCGCCCAAGCCATGAATGTGGGTAAATCCACGATGGATAAATGGGTTCGTCAGCTTAAACAAGAACGACAAGGCAAAACGCCAAAAGCTTCGCCTATGACCCCTGAGCAAATAGAAATTCGGGAATTAAAAAAGAAGTTAGCTCGTCTTGAAGAGCATAATGAAATATTAAAAAAAGCCACGGCTCTGTTGATGTCGGACTCACTGAACAATTCTTGATGATCAAGAAACTCAAGCAGAGCTATAGCGTAAAAACATTATGCGAAGTCTTCAATGTTCATCGAAGTAGTTATAACTATTGGCTAAAGCGTCCAACAGCGATTAGGGCGGAAACAGTCAAACTTCGCAGCTTAGTTAGTGAGGCCCACGCAGCAAGCAACGCCTCTGCGGGAGCGAGGACTATTGCAGATATAGTCACAAATCAGGGTTTAAAACTGAGCCGATACCGAGCAACAAAACTCATGAGAGAGCTTGGTTTAGTCAGTTGCCAACAGCCAAAGCATCGATACAGAAAGGCTTCTCAAGAACATGTTGAGGTTCCAAATCACTTGGGCCGACAGTTTGCTGTTACCGCCCCAAATGAAGTTTGGGTTGGTGATGTTACGTATATTTGGACAGGAAATCGCTGGATGTATTTAGCGGTTGTTATTGATCTTTTTGCCCGCAAAGTGATTGGTTGGTCGATGTCTTTATCACCTGATTCCAGTCTGACAGGCAAAGCTCTTTCAATGGCTTATGAGTCGCGTGGTAAGCCGAAAGGCGTCATGTTCCACAGCGATCAAGGTAGCCACTATACAAGTCGAAAGTACCGTCAATTACTGTGGCGTTTTAAGATAAAACAGAGTTTATCTCGCCGAGGAAATTGCTGGGATAATGCACCAATGGAGCGTTTCTTTAGAAGCTTAAAGACCGAATGGGTGCCAACAGTGGGTTATCGTAGTTTTGCTGAAGCTCAACAAGAGATCATCCGCTACATTATCGGGTATTACTGTCAACTCAGGCCGCATCAATATAATGGCGGCCTAACTCCCAACGAATCAGAACGATTATATTGGGAAAACTCTAAAACCGTGGCCAATTTTAGTTGACCACTACAAAAGTGCCTAACACACTTTTGTCCAAAAGTGAGTTAGCTATTCGGCTAACTCATATGGGTTAATCTTTATTATCCTTTGGTAGCTCTACTTTTATATTCTTTTTTATACATATATAAAAAAGTGAATCTGGTAAGTCTATGTAAGAAATACCAAATTCACTCACCCGTTCAATTGTTATATTTACTTTAACTAGAAAGAGCTTAAAGTCTGCGCTTTCGATAAGCCCTTCACATCATTAGACTTTAGTTCGTGTAGAAAGCGCGCTTCAATGCCATTTCAAGGCCGCGAACTTCAGCCAAGCCTTTCAAGCGTCCAATTGCTGAATAACCAGGATTGGTCTTCTTTTTCAGATCGTCCAATATTTGATGGCCATGATCAGGACGCATGGGAATTAAACGATTATCGCCCACTTCTGCACGGCGCTTTTCTTCATCAAGAATCGCCATCACCACGTTGTACATATCCACATCGCCATCTAAGTGTGCCGCTTCGTGGAACGTCATCGGGTTGTTTTCTTCACGCTTGGTTGAACGCAAGTGAGTGAAGTAAACACGGTCACCGTACTTTTTGATCATCTTCACAAGGTCGTTGTCACCACGCACACCGTAAGACCCCGTACACATGGTTAAGCCGTTCATTTTACTCGGTACTTTTTCGGTCAACCAATCAATATCTTCAATGGTTGAAACAATGCGTGGCAAGCCAAGAATTGGGCGCGGAGGATCATCTGGATGTACCGCCAATTTCAAACCATGCGCTTCACAAACAGGCATGAGCTCTGTTAAGAAGTAAGCCATATGCTCACGCAGCTTGTCTTTGCTGATGCCCGAGTAACGATCCAGTTGTGCTTGGAACTCTTCTAGCGTGTAACCTTCTTCAGCACCCGGTAAGCCAGCAATGATGTTGCTTGTCAGTTGTTGGATTTGCTCAGCCGTCATGTTGTTGAAGTATTCAAGCGCCAGCGCTTGCTCTGCTTCGGTGTAATCTGCTTCTGCGCCCGGACGCTTAAGAATATGTAGCTCAAATGCCGCAAAAGCGATTTGGTCAAAACGCAGCGCTTTAGAGCCATCCGGCATTTCAAATTCGAGGTCTGTACGTGTCCAGTCGAGTACTGGCATGAAGTTGTAGCAGACCGTATCTACGCCGCACTCTGCAAGATTACGCAGCGTTTCTTTGTAGTTGTCGATCCATTGTTGGAAGTTGCCCGTCTGAGTTTTGATATCTTCATGAACAGGGACACTCTCAACCACCGACCACGTTAAGCCTTTCTCTTCGATAATAGCTTTTCGTTCTAAAATCTCTTCTTTCGACCACACTTCACCATTTGGAATGTGGTGTAAGGCATTCACAATGCCTGTTGCGCCAGCTTGACGAATATCGTCTAGCGACACAGGATCATTCGGACCGTACCAACGCCAAGTTTGTTCCATGACACTCACCTTTTTTAAGACACACTCAGCCCGCTCGAATTTATCAAGCTAAGTGCACAATGACTTTTTAATATGCAGCCACGATAATGCAGCTACGCTGATTAGAGCCGACCGAAGTCGGTAATATAGTTAACTGTTTTCAGTGCCCTGCAGAACAACAGGGTTAGAACTGAATAAGTAACCATCAAAATTTGGGTCATCGATGTCAGACAGCTCCAACAGACGCTGTTTAACGTTTTCAAAGTGTTGCCACATGGCATTTTTTGCAGCAATAGGATCTTTACGCTGTAATGCGGCGAGGATTTTGGCGTGATCGTCTAGCCACTCTTCACGGTACTCTTGACCAGCAATGTGAGAATGAAGTTTACTCCACATCGGGCTGCTCTCGCGTCGCTCCCAAGTTTGCTTCAACATATCTACCAGAACAGAGTTTTGAGTTGCCTCTGCAATGCAAATATGAAACTTCTCATCACCGTTACAATCTGCGGTGCCACTGGCTAGTTCTTCTCGTTCTAACTGAAGGGCAGCGCGCATTTTCACGATGTCGCCTGGCGTTACTTGCATTGCTGCAAATTCAGCAATGTTACTTTCAAGCAACTGGCGAGCTTGGAGCATTTCAAACGGACCAGCATCATCGCTGATCACGTTCTCACGGGAGTTCGGTTGAGATGGAATATTGATGACATACACCCCAGAACCTTTCTTCACTTCGACAAGGTTTTCCAGCTCCAGCATGATGATCGCTTCACGCACAACTGTGCGACTAACGTCGAGACGTTCTGCGATGTCACGTTCAGGCGGCAGTCTATCTCCGACCACGTAACGGCCATTGATAAGTTCTTGTCTAAGGGCTAAACCGATCTCTTGATACGGTCTTTTCGGTTCAAAAGGCATCATGATGATATTATCACTATATTCCATCTAACTTCTCACGCCATCATAACGACCAATCACAATTGGTCAACCTCTATGTACCAGAATGTGGTAACACTTTGTTTTCGAATATTTATTATTAATAACTTTATGAATTACTTAACGGCTTTGATCTTCTCAACCAATTTATTTAATTCAGGATTTGTTTTTTCTAAGCCCGCATACATGGGTTGAACAGCTTCAACAAATGCTGCTTTATTTGGCTCTACAAACGTCACGCCTGCCTTCTCTGCTTTCGCGCGCTCTTTCGCTTCTGACTCAGCCCATAGCTTCTTCATGTACTCCGAAGAATCTGCAGCTGCTTTCATCAATGCTTTTTGCTGCTCTGGCGTTAGTTTTTCGTAGCTCTTGGTTGAGATAACCAATACATCAGGAACCATAGTGTGCTCATCTAAGCTGAAGTATTTCGATACTTCACTGTGACGGCTCAAGCTGAACGATGGGATGTTGTTTTCCGCAGCATCGACCACGCCTTGTTGCAATGCTGTGTATAGCTCACCGTATGCCAATGGTGTCGGGTTACCACCTAATGATTTTACCATCGCAATCGCAGATGGGCTCGGTTGTACGCGCACTTTCAGACCTTTCAGATCTTCAGGCGTATTGATTGGTTTACTGGTGTAGAAGCTACGTGCACCTGCATCGTAATAAGTCACACCAATAAAGCCGCTGTCCGCTGAAGAATTCAGGATTTCACGCCCCACTTCACCGTCTGTCACTTTGTAGTAGTGGTCTTTATCACGGAACAAGTAAGGCATGTTGAATGCTGCGTAAGCTGGGGAGAAAGCTTCCAATTCTGCCGCGTTGCTCTTGACCATATCTAAAGCACCGTTTTGCATTAGCTCCATCGATTCACGCTGTGTACCTAGCTGTGCATCAGGGTAAATACGGATACGAACTTCACCATCTGTCATTTCACTAACTTCTTTTGCCATAAAGTCCATTGCTTTATGTACGGCATGGTCACGAGGGTGGTTATGACTCAGCTTCAAAGTGGTCGTCGCAAAAGCAGAAGCGGTGGCGCCGAAGGCCAGTGCAGTACCTACTACAGCGCTTAAAAGAGTCTTACGCGTCATCATTGTTCTGTTCTCCTTGGATTGGTTATCCAATATGTAGGGTAGTTTTAATTTTCAAGGGTATTTCTGTTTATACGGGCCATTATTGGCGATAAAAAAACCTACCGTCAAAACAAAAATGCAAATTGATTGACCAAAATCACAATTAAACCCGTTAAATTGGTTAGCCAATTTAATTGTGAACCGACTCACGGACAACCAAATCGACTAACTTATAATCCAACTAGAAAAATTAGCGTGTATTACTGCCCTGAACAGAAAAAAGCCTCACATTGGTTAACCAGTTGTTGTGAGGTACGCGTATTTACTTAAAGGAAATAAAAATGAAGAAATTGGTCGAATACATAAACAGGGGGCTGGCTGCCTTTACAGTCTCTCTCTCGAGCTTCCTCGTCATTTGCGTAGTCTGGCAAGTGTTATCACGTTATGTGATTGGCAAACCAAGTACCGTTACCGACGAACTTGCTCGTTATCTCTTTATGTGGGTGGCGTTAATTGGCGCGGCATACACTACTGGTCTTAAACGTCACCTTGCTATCGACTTGCTCACAATGAAGCTGCAAGGCAAACGCAAACTCATCAATGAAATCATTATTCAAATCGCTATTGCCATCTTCTCTTATGTAGTGTTAGTCCATGGCGGTACCCAACTCGCACTAAAAACATTGGCAACGGGCCAGTTGACACCCGCGCTTGGCTTAGAAATGGGCTACATCTATTTTTGCCTACCAATCAGTGGCGCGCTAATGATCTTCTACTCTGCGGTATTTGCTTTCGACCGTGTAAAACAATTGACGTCTGGTGAAGCCCTACTCACCGACACACAACTTGATTAATAGAGGCTTCCACAATGGAATGGCAATTAATTCTCACCCTATTCGGTAGCTTCGCAGTCTTATTGACGATTGGCGTACCGGTTTCTTTCTCTATCGGTTTGTCATCGCTAGCCACTATTTTAATGAGCTTACCGTTAGAGCCTGCTATAGCCGTTGTCGCACAGCGTATGGCGGCAGGCCTTGATAACTTCGCCTTACTGGCAATCCCGTTCTTTATCTTAGCGGGTAACATCATGAATCAAGGTGGTATCGCACTACGTCTTATCAACTTTGCAAAAGTGCTCGGTGGTCGCCTTCCTGGCTCACTTGCACACGTGAACGTAATGGCGAACATGATGTTTGGTTCGATTTCTGGCTCTGCGGTAGCGTCTGCTGCAGCAGTTGGCGGCACCATGTCTCCTCTACAAAAGAAAGATGGCTACGATGAAAACTTCTCTGCGGCAGTGAACATCACCTCTTGCCCATCAGGCTTGTTGATCCCGCCAAGTAACACGTTGATCGTATTCTCATTAGTGTCTGGTGGTACATCTATCGCAGCATTGTTCCTAGCGGGCTATATTCCTGGCATCTTGATGGGTCTAAGCATCATGATAGTAGCTGGCATCATTGCAAAACGTCGAGGCTACCCAGTGGCAGCACGTCCTTCTCTGGCAATGGTTTGGGCTACCTTCTTGAAAGCAGCCCCATCTCTTTCACTGATTGTGATCATCATGGGTGGCATCATTGGCGGTATCTTCACCGCAACAGAGGCTTCAGCTATCGCAGTGGTTTATACCTTTGTGCTTGCGGTGCTTATTTACCGCGAAGTGAAATGGCGTGACATTCCAAAGATCATCCTAGAGTCTGCGGTTACCACTTCTATCGTATTGCTACTGGTTGGCGCATCAATGGGTATGTCTTGGGCGATGGCGAACGCCGACATTCCTTATATGATAGCTGATGCCCTACTGGCTATCTCTGACAACCCAATGCTGATTCTACTGATCATCAACGTCATTCTGTTGATTGTTGGTATCTTCATGGACATGACCCCAGCGGTGCTGATCTTTACGCCTATCTTCCTGCCAATCGCACTGGATATTGGTATCGACCCAGTACACTTCGGTATCATAATGACCTTCAACTTGGCTATCGGTATCTGTACCCCACCAGTAGGTAGCGCGTTGTTCATCGGTTGTTCTGTGGCGAACGTTGCCATCGACAAAGTGATTAAGCCTCTACTTCCATTTTACGTTGCACTGATTGCAGCACTAATGGCCGTGACCTTTATTCCTGAGCTAAGTCTGTTCTTGCCTCACCTTGTTCTTGCCTCACCTTGTTCTTGGCTACTAAGCGCTGAGTTATAAGTTTTAGATTACGAATTATTAAAATACACCATTCCGCAGGTTCGCCTGCGGGAAAAGGAATACCACAATGAAAACTATTTCGAATTCAACGTTGAATAACAACGTTCTGCTTCCTGACTACGACCGCTCAACGCTTAAAAGCCGTATTATTCACCTTGGTTTCGGTGCTTTCCACCGCGCACACCAAGCACTATTCACTAATGAAATGTTGAGCAAAACAGGTTCGGATTGGGGCATTTGCGAAATCAACCTATTTGGTGGTGAAGACTTAATTCAATCGCTGCGCGCACAAGACCACCTATACACAGTGGCAGAGAAAGGCGCAGAGTCGACCGAAGTAAAAGTGATTGGTTCAGTCACCGAATCATTCCATCCAAGCCTCGACAGCATTCAAGCGGTGTTAGAAAAAATGGCAGAGCCACAAGTGGCGATCGTTTCAATGACGATTACCGAGAAAGGCTACTGCGCCGACCCAGCGACGGGCACGCTTGATAAAAACAACCCGTTAGTCATTGCTGATTTTGTCAACCCAACTGAGCCAAAATCGGCACTGGGTTACATCGTCCAAGCACTGAAGATGCGTCGTGAACGCGGTCTGACCCCATTTTCCGTGATGTCTTGCGATAACGTGCAAGAGAACGGTCATGTCGCAAAAGCAGCGGTAATTGAGTTCGCTCAACTGCTTGACCCAGAATTGCGCGACTGGATTGAAACCAACGTCACCTTCCCTTGCACCATGGTTGACCGCATAGTGCCAGCAGCAACCGAAGAGACGCTGACCGAAATCGCTGAGCTACTTGGTTGTGAAGATCTATGTGGCATCGCTTGTGAACCTTTCCGTCAATGGGTTATCGAGGATAACTTCGTGGCAGGTCGTCCAGATTGGAATGTGGCTGGCGCAGAATTTGTTGCTGACGTTGTGCCTTACGAAGAAATGAAACTACGCATGTTAAATGGTAGCCACTCGTTCCTAGCGTACCTAGGTTACCTTGGCGGTTACGCGCACATCTCAGACACCATGACAGATGAAGGCTACCGCAAAGCGGCCTTCGACATGATGATGCAAGCACAAGCCCCTTCGCTAGCAATGCCTGAAGGCACCGATTTAGAAGGCTACGCTAAGCTGCTTATCGAGCGCTTCACTAACCCAAGCTTAAAACACAAAACATGGCAAATCGCGATGGATGGCAGCCAGAAGATCCCACAACGCATGGGCGGCAGCTTACGATTCCATCTTGCTCAAGGCTCTAACTTCTCATGGTTGGCAACGGCGATTGCAGGTTGGATGCGCTACGTATCCGGTGTTGACGAGCAAGGCAACGACATTGAAGTTCGCGATCCAATGGCAGAAACACTACGTCAAATTTGCGACCAACACGGCTTGAACGTTTCTGTTGTGCCAGCGTTGCTTGCTGTTGAAGCAATCTTCCCTGCAGAGCTTGGTCAAAACCCACAAGTGATTGATGCGGTGAGCAGCGTTTACCAATCGCTGATTGATAACGGTGCTCGTGCCACTGTCGCTGCGCTGTAATCGGAGTTAACAATGAAGAATTTCTTGTGTGAAGACTTTTTACTGTCAAATGAAACTGCACGTCGCTTGTACCATGAGCATGCGATCCATCAGCCAATTTATGATTACCACAGCCACCTAAGCCCAGCGGAAGTGGCACAAAATCGTCAGTTCGATAACTTGGGTCAAATCTGGCTTGAAAGCGATCACTACAAATGGCGTGGTATGCGCTCGGCAGGTATTGAAGAGCGTTTAATTACGGGGAATGCAAGCGATTACGACAAATACATGGCGTGGGCAAAGACGGTTCCTCAAACTTTGGGCAACCCGCTTTACCACTGGACGCACTTAGAACTGCGTCGCCCATTCGGTATTACCAATACGCTGTTTAGCCCAGACACCGCTGATCAAATTTGGCATCAATGTAATGAGCTACTGGCGACACCTGAATTTTCGGCTCGCGGCATCATGCAGCAAATGAACGTCGTAATGACGGGCACGACCGATGATCCTATCGATTCACTAGAACACCACAAAGCGATCGCAAATGACGATACCTTTGACGTCAAAGTGCTGCCGAGCTGGCGTCCGGATAAAGTGTTCAAGATCGAACTGGATGTGTTTGCGGATTACGTGCAAAAACTGGGCGAAGTAGCAGACATAGAGATCCGCCGCTTTGATGATTTATTGAGTGCACTCGATAAACGTTTGGCACACTTCGATGCACATGGTTGTCGTGCAGCAGACCACGGTATTGAGATCGTCCGTTACGCGCCAATGCCAAGCGAAACGGATTTAGATACGTTGCTGGCTCATCGTTTGAATGGTGAAGTATTGTCAGATCTTGAATGTGCGCAGTTCTCTACCGCGGTTCAAGTTTGGCTCGGCAAACGCTACGCGCAGTTGGGCTGGGTCATGCAGCTCCATATTGGCGCTCAACGCAACAACAGCACACGTATGTTCCAACTGTTAGGTGCCGACGCTGGCTTTGATTCGATTGGCGATCGCCCATTTGCTTTTGAACTGGCACATCTATTGGATGAAATGGACAAAACCAACGAGCTGCCTCGCACCATTCTTTACTGTTTGAACCCTCGTGATAACGAAATGATGGCGACCATGATTGGTAACTTCCAAGGTGGCGGCATCGCGGGCAAAGTGCAGCTTGGCTCCGGTTGGTGGTTCAACGATCAGAAAGACGGCATGCAACGCCAAATGGAACAGCTTTCTCAACTTGGTTTACTCAGCCAATTTGTCGGTATGCTGACAGACTCGCGCAGCTTCTTGTCATACACCCGTCACGAATACTTCCGTCGCATTCTGTGTAACATCGTCGGTCGTTGGGCAGAGAACGGTGAAGTGCCTAATGACTTATCCTTGCTTGGTCCTATGGTAGAAGACATCTGTTTTGGTAACGCAAAACGCTACTTTGAAGAGAGGGCGTAACCCATGAAGCACATCGCTATAATAGGTGAATGTATGATTGAGCTGAATGGCAAACCGTTCGGCTCAATGCATCAAACATTTGGTGGAGATACTCTCAATGCTGCGGTTTATTTAAGCCGCGGCTGCGAAGCCAATAGCAAATCTGATGAGGTTAAGGTCTCTTACGTTACAGCGCTTGGCAATGACCCAATCAGTACGGGCATGCTGACTCGCTGGGAAGAGGAAGGCGTTTCGACAGACTTAGTACTGCGCGATGAGACTCGTACACCGGGCTTATACTTGATTCAACTTGATGACCAAGGCGAACGTACGTTTCTATATTGGCGTAACCAATCAGCAGCACGTTACCTACTTCAACATCCTAACTTTGAACTAGTTAAGCAAGCATTAACCCAAGTGGATACTGTGTTTCTCAGCGGTATCTCTTTAGCCATCTTGCCAGAAGAAGACCAAATTTCACTACTCAATTTATTGGTTGAGCTTAAAGCCCAAGGCGTTGAAATCGCGTTTGATAGTAATTTCCGCCCTGCACTGTGGCCTGAAGACAATAATCAAGCCGTCAAAAACGTTTACCAAGCCATGTATCAACTGACAGACGTTGCTTTGGTCACTTTTGATGATGAGCATTTGCTCTGGGGAGACGAAACACCAGAACAAACGATTGAACACCTTACGACTCTTGGCGTGGGAAAATGTATCGTCAAACTAGGTGCAGATGGCTGTTTGATTCAAGACTCGAAAAATCAGGGTTCGAGCGCGGCTCTGGCTCCACAAGCTGTGCCAACCCAACCCGTCGCTCAAGTAGTGGACACCACATCAGCAGGCGACTCATTCAATGGTGGTTTTTTATCTGCATACCTCACTGGTGCAGATCTAGTGACCTCATGTCAAAGAGGCAACGCACTGGCAAGTACTGTGATTCAACATCGCGGTGCCATCATTCCTAAAGCATTAACACAACCGGCGCTTGACGTCGTTTAAGGAACATTCATGTCTAGTATTAAAGAACAATTGAAAGCTCTGAAAGTCATCCCTGTTATCGCCATCGATAAAGCAGAAGATATTATCCCATTGGGTAAAGTACTTACGGAGAACGGATTACCTGCTGCTGAAATCACTTTCCGTTCAGCAGCGGCTGAACAAGCGATTCGCCTACTACGTGAAACCCAGCCAGATATGCTGATTGGCGCAGGCACTGTACTGAACCGCGAACAAGCTATCGCAGCAAAAGAAGCAGGAGCAACCTTTATCGTATCGCCTGGCTTTAATCCAAATACCGTTAAAGCATGCCAAGAAATCGGGATTGATATCGTACCGGGTGTGAATAACCCAAGCACAGTTGAAGCCGCGCTGGAAATGGGATTGACTACCTTGAAGTTCTTCCCTGCAGAAGCCTCTGGCGGCATCAACATGGTGAAATCACTGCTTGCGCCATACAACGACATCGAACTAATGCCTACTGGTGGCATTAATCCAGCGAACATTAAAGATTACTTGGCTATCCCACGCGTATTGGCATGTGGTGGTACGTGGATGGTAGACAAAAAACTGATCGAAGCTGGTAACTGGGAAGAGCTTGCACGCCTAACTCGCGAAGCAGTAGCGCTCGTGAATGAGTAATGATTCTTAAGTCATTTCAAGGCTCTTAGGTAACCCCTTAGCGATTTAGATAAAGTGCCCTGCCCTCCCTTTGTGGAGGGCTGATTCGTTCAAAGCATGACTCAATTGATTGCGTTATCGTGACGGGAACAGTTATCGTTGAAAGCCAAACGCTATGTTAACCAATGACATCGAAGAAGAGTTCAATATCAGAGAGTTATCTTCGGGAAAATATAGTGGTATTAAAAGACCGCTCAGTTGCGGCCTTTTCTTATAGCGAAGATAAAATGCTAGTTCATATTAAGCAAAGAGATTGGTATATCCGTTATCTTTCCAGTTTGAATGAGTATTCACATTTGGTTCATAGCCTAACTTATTCCATGATTCTACAGACTGTTTAATACTTTCGTAATTCGCCTGATAATGGCCCGTTTGGTTAGAAATCCAAATTTTTCCATTACCTATTTTTCTCGCATGGCCGGCAGAAATCACATCTTCACCACCACCTAATACCGGATGAGAAAGTTCAAGCCCGATCACAATCTTTCTATCTTGTTTAAGTACCCATTTAAAATCCACTTCGTCGTTAATCAACTCAGCAAAGCCGCTCTCTTTATCTTCAAAAGGACCTCTAGCCATTTTTTTTGCTCTTGACACTTCATCAGCAAAGGTATTTGGTTGTTTATTACTAAATCGAAAGTCTTGTTTCGGTGGAATTTCTAAAGGTGAGAAAGTGTTCGCTGTCGCTCCATCTGGTAATGTGTTTCCTGGTCTTTGAGGAACAACAGGCGCTTCACCCGGAAGCGTGTGTGCAGGTCTAGCAGGTACGACCGGTGCTTCACCTGGTAACGTGTGTACAGGTCTAACAGGTACAACCGGTGCTTCACCCGGTAACGTATGTGCAGGTCTAGCAGGTACAACCGGTGCTTCACCTGGTAACGTATGTGCAGGTCTTGCTGGTACAACAGGTGCTTCACCAGGTAACGTATGCGCCGGTCTCGCTGGTACTACAGGAGGCCTTTCGGGAATAGCCGGAGGCATATCGGTACTCAAGGGTAACTTTTTAGCGCCAGGCCCGGCATTTTGCATTCGCCAGGCAAACTCGGCACCTTTTCCTGCTTTATTCCACGTTAATCCGTTATCAATCGAGACCTCAAACTTCCCAAACTTCACCCTGCCATGAAACTCTCGGCTAACACCATCAATTTTAAAACGTCTTGCAAATGCATCTTGAGTAAGTTTCGGCGTAACATTTGTTGGTCTAAATACACGACCCGCCGCCTTTGCTGCTGCTCTGAAACCAAGTTGAAAAACCGCCTCTAAAGCGACCGCTTTGGCCGAAGACAGTAAGTGAGAATCTCGCTCTTCGATGGTATCGCTAATTGCAGCACGCCCTAAATGGGGTGTTGCAGCCAACGCCGCTCCATAAACAAACCCCGTAACAGGGGTCATTGCAAAAGCGGGCAACACCAACACAGGTGACAGCATTTCAATAATTTCAAATGCTTTTAGAGCGCCAGCCTCTGATGCAGATCTCACCCAGACATCCATATCATCCGCATATTTATTAATCGTGTTTTCATATAAATAGGAATAGTCTGTTTTGTGTTCGCTAATCAATAGGTTGTCATACTCCCCAGCAAAGCCTGCTGGAAAGTGTAGCGAAACCCATTTTCTTAGCTTTTCACTTTGACGAATTTGTTGCCTGAAATCATCAACAGAAGGGAATATTACTTTGCTGTTTGTAAGCAATGACACAACTTTGATGGGACCATGACTTATTGGACTTGAAATTGGAATTCTCGGCCCATTTTCATCATCATGTGATACCAAAAGAAGCGGGGCGTGCTCTATAGAAAAACTGCCCGTTCGAACTGAACCATGAAACTTTAGCGCTGCTCTAAGGTATGAATAGAAGTCTTTCTTCACTGTTTGATTAGCTAAAAGTAGCCGCAGTGATTCTGTGTACTGAGGTTGAATATCTTCATTCTTGAGCGCATTTAATAAATCACTCGACATTGCCCCTAAGTTAGAAAACTCAGGAGTATTGTAACTGATATGGGTACTTTCCCACTCTCGCACTCGTCCCGCAAGTATGTCTGCAACACTGAAAATCAAGTTCTCTGGAGGGTTATCATAATTAGCTCCAGCTTGAAGATTCATGTCCAACATGGTGACTCGATTTGAATAGCTAACTGTGTCGGTTAATTTAATCGCCGGATGACTAGGGTACTGACCAAGAAGCTGATCTAATTTGTGTTGAAAATACGTTTTGGGTGTAACAATGGCACTTGAAACTTTGGCTCTTGCTTTTTCAACATCTTTTAGCAATTGCGCCTCGGTTTGTGAGCGTAGTAAGTTTTCAGCTTCCTCATTGAGAAAAGTAGAGAGTGAGCATGCTCTCAGATAATCAAACTCTTGCGGCCAAGCTAAGCTGATATTTTGGCGAGAAGTGATGGGATGTGGGATCACTTTTTGACACAGATAATCAATGACACTCACTGTATCTTCTTTTGTTCGCTGTTGATCATCGCGATAGGAATAAATCACGTCAGAGAACAGGAATTTATCTATATCAATACCTTCAAACAAATGGGCATCGGTCGTTGCTATGTCATGAAAAACTTCCCATGCATAAGCATGAAAATAACTGTTATTACGTGAGTTTTTCTCTTTTTTCGACGCTTTTTTAATAAGCTCAGTATTTGCGACATGGATTTCTAAAAGGAGTGGATTTCTCGCTTCACCAATGAGTGTTTTTAATGCCTCAATTTTTATCGAGATGATATCTCTGTATATGTTCTCACGATGAAAATATAACGGTGTCGGCATGCTCTGTTGTAGGTGTCCGTTTACCAACGCTGAGACACTGATAATCGCATGATTTAAAGCTTGGTCACTCGCCTCAGAAACACATTGCCTCAATTCCTGTTCTAGCTCTTGATGTGCCTCGTTTAGCTCTAGTTGCAATGTTAATGGCTCAACACTCTCCCTACCCTGCCCTTCTTGATATTGAAATTGCTTATATTCGATCACGCTTTTTAACCATGAAATATTAGCAGCAATATCCCCTCCATCAGGCAACATCAATTTGTTATTCTCGAGAATAAAATGATCATATGATAAATAGACCATTGCGCCGCGTAATTTATCTGAGGTTAATGACCCCGCATTATTTTCAACAAGGATGTCATTTAACAGTGTTCTATAACGATGAAGAGCACTGTCTCTTCTTTCTGACTCCGTTAATTGCTCATGATGAATTTTATTGTAGGCCCAACGAAACTGAGGTCGAATAAGGTTTAAGTGTGCAGGTAGAGAAAAGACTTCAAATTCTTTCTCACCATAAGGTGTATCTACAGTGACAGTGTCACCCTGCAAAATAACCGTAGATAGCTGAACTGGGATTAAGTATTTCTGCCCACCAATGAGATCACCTCGAAGTAAAACAGGCGTATCGGCACTAATAGTATTGTCGAGCTCGAAGAATGCACCCGATTTCAATAACTGATCAATCAGCGTATGGTCATTACAGCTTTGTACCATGTGATCTTCAAAGTCTTGCTTGAACTCAATAACATCAATACTGTTATCATCTAAGCTCTTTAAAAGATCGACGTCTGCACGTTCCAGTTGCCCTTTAAATGCATGACTGCCAGCATTATCAAATAATAAAGACTCAAACTCTTCCAACGTAAATTCTGTCATTTTTTTGATCGAATAAAATTGGCTATTTATTTGAGTCATGAGGTGGGATAAACGGACATATTTATCAACTATCCATGTTGAAGGTTGATAACTATCATCGGAGGAAGACGCACTTTGTAACGGCGCCCCTTCTGCCCCCGGAAAGAAACTACGACTTGGTGAAGACATATAGCGACAAAACCGGGAGAGCATCCCACCCTGTACTTCCTCCTCATCTGTCGGTTCATTTGGCGCAACACTTCTTCTTTGCCTATCCCCTCCTCCCATGAGCAATAAAGAGCCAATGTAGTGGTCAACTAAAATTGGCCACGGTTTTAGAGTTTTCCCAATATAATCGTTCTGATTCGTTGGGAGTTAGGCCGCCATTATATTGATGCGGCCTGAGTTGACAGTAATACCCGATAATGTAGCGGATGATCTCTTGTTGAGCTTCAGCAAAACTACGATAACCCACTGTTGGCACCCATTCGGTCTTTAAGCTTCTAAAGAAACGCTCCATTGGTGCATTATCCCAGCAATTTCCTCGGCGAGATAAACTCTGTTTTATCTTAAAACGCCACAGTAATTGACGGTACTTTCGACTTGTATAGTGGCTACCTTGATCGCTGTGGAACATGACGCCTTTCGGCTTACCACGCGACTCATAAGCCATTGAAAGAGCTTTGCCTGTCAGACTGGAATCAGGTGATAAAGACATCGACCAACCAATCACTTTGCGGGCAAAAAGATCAATAACAACCGCTAAATACATCCAGCGATTTCCTGTCCAAATATACGTAACATCACCAACCCAAACTTCATTTGGGGCGGTAACAGCAAACTGTCGGCCCAAGTGATTTGGAACCTCAACATGTTCTTGAGAAGCCTTTCTGTATCGATGCTTTGGCTGTTGGCAACTGACTAAACCAAGCTCTCTCATGAGTTTTGTTGCTCGGTATCGGCTCAGTTTTAAACCCTGATTTGTGACTATATCTGCAATAGTCCTCGCTCCCGCAGAGGCGTTGCTTGCTGCGTGGGCCTCACTAACTAAGCTGCGAAGTTTGACT
The DNA here is from genome assembly GCF_000153325.1 of Photobacterium sp. SKA34. GTDB lineage: Bacteria > Pseudomonadota > Gammaproteobacteria > Enterobacterales > Vibrionaceae > Photobacterium. The sequence goes on along the minus strand of NZ_AAOU01000044.1, from coordinate 18,483 downwards.
GTTTCCGCCCTAATCGCTGTTGGACGCTTTAGCCAATAGTTATAACTACTTCGATGAACATTGAAGACTTCGCATAATGTTTTTACGCTATAGCTCTGCTTGAGTTTCTTGATCATCAAGAATTGTTCAGTGAGTCCGACATCAACAGAGCCGTGGCTTTTTTTAATATTTCATTATGCTCTTCAAGACGAGCTAACTTCTTTTTTAATTCCCGAATTTCTATTTGCTCAGGGGTCATAGGCGAAGCTTTTGGCGTTTTGCCTTGTCGTTCTTGTTTAAGCTGACGAACCCATTTATCCATCGTGGATTTACCCACATTCATGGCTTGGGCGGCTTCTGCCACTGAGTAATTTTGATCAATCACTAACTGTGAAGCCTCGAGCTTGAATTCTGCGCTGAATAGTCGTCTTGTACGATTTGTCATAGTGTCACCTGTTAACGTATGAAGTGATGATATCACCTCTAACTAAGTGACCAAATTCACTATGCCACTACACAGGCAAAAGCCAATAAGCATGAAGTTGGTAAAGGCATGCAGCAAGGTATGGAGTACGCTGGCCTGCTAGAAGTACCGTTCGTTTTTGCCTCGAATGGTGATGGTTTTATTTTTAGAGACCTTACCAACCCAACTCAACTAGAAACGGAAATTCGTTTAGAGGATTTCCCGCCCCCTCAGCAGTTGTGGGAAAAATATTGTGCTTGGAAAGGGTATAAAGAAGAACATCTGCCAATTATCACTCAAGATTACTATGATGATGGCAGCGGTAAATCACCGCGTTACTACCAGCTTCAAGCTATCAACAAAACAGTAGAGGCCGTTGCTGCTGGCCAAAACAGAGCCTTACTAGTCATGGCGACGGGTACAGGTAAAACCTACACCGCATTTCAAATTATCTGGCGACTTTGGAAAGCCAAAGCCAAGAAACGAATTCTGTTCCTAGCGGATAGAAATATTCTTGTCGATCAAACTAAGACTAATGATTTTCAACCGTTTGGCACGGCGATGACAAAGATTACAGGCCGCAAAGTCGATCCTGCCTTTGAAGTGCATCTAGCCCTTTATCAAGCGCTTACTGGGCCAGAAGAAGAACAAAAAGCCTACAAGCAAGTAGACCCTAATTTCTTTGACTTAATCATCATTGACGAGTGCCACCGTGGTAGTGCTTCAGAAGACAGTGCTTGGCGTGAAATTCTTGAATACTTTAGCAGTGCGATTCAAGTCGGTTTAACGGCAACACCAAAAGAAACCGATGAAGTTTCTAACATCGAGTACTTTGGCGCCCCAATTTATACCTACTCTCTTAAAGAAGGTATTGAGGATGGCTTCTTAGCTCCTTATAAGGTGGTTCGTGTCGACATTGATGTGGATGTCCAAGGTTGGCGACCAACCAAAGGGCAAACTGACAAAAATGGCGAAGTTATTGAAGATCGAATCTACAACCAAAAAGATTTTGATCGCACTATGGTTATTGATGAACGTACCGAGCTTGTCGCGCAAACCATTACTAACTATCTGAAACGTACCGACCCAATGGCCAAAACCATCGTGTTCTGTAACGACATCGATCATGCAGATCGTATGCGCCGTGCGTTAGTAAACCTGAACCCAGAACAGGTTAAGAAGAACGATAAATACGTAATGAAAATTACGGGCGATGACGATATTGGCAAAGATCAGCTAGACAATTTCATCAATCCTAAGAAAAAGTACCCTGTTATTGCCACGACCTCAGAGCTAATGACGACGGGAGTTGATGCGAAAACCTGTAAGCTAGTGGTGCTTGATCAAGGTATTCAATCTATGACCAAGTTTAAGCAAATCATTGGTCGTGGTACTCGTATTGATGATCGCTATGGCAAGCTTTGGTTCACTATCTTGGATTTCAAAAAAGCGACAGAACTATTTGCTGATGAACGCTTCGACGGAACACCAGAACGCGTGAAGGTCACTACCCCAGAGCAGTTCGAAGATGAAGAAAATTTAGATGACATCATCGACGGCGTTGATGATGTTGTTGATGCTGGTAACCCATTCGGTGATGAAGATATTGACCCTGATTCAATTCAAGATCCAGAGGCTACCAATGGCGAAGGTTCAGGAAGCTCCCCTGAAAGTACAGGCAGTGCAGACGATTGGGATGATGAGAATCGAGTTCGCAAATTCCATGTGAATGGAGTTCCAGTTAAAGCGCTCGCTGAACGTGTCCAATATTACGATTCAGATGGTAAGCTTGTGACCGAGTCATTTAAAGACTACACCCGAAAAACCATGGTGAAACAGTTCTCTTCTTTAGATGACTTCACCAAACGTTGGAACGAATCTGATCGAAAGCAAGCCATTATCGATGAGCTAGCCGAAGCCGGTATTCTATGGGAAGCCCTAGAAGACGAAGTGGGTAAAGACATGGACCCATTCGATATGATTTGTCATGTTGTTTACGATCAACCCGCTTTAACTCGTAAAGAGCGTGCCGATAACGTGAAGAAGCGTAACTACTTCACTAAATATGGTGATACGGCGCAGCAGGTACTTAACAACCTCCTTGATAAGTATGCCGATGAAGGTGTGCAAGAAATTGAAAACATCCACGTTCTTAAAGTGAAACCTTTCGATGAAATGGGCAGACCGTTAGAAATCATTAAGAAAGGCTTTGGTGGCAAACCTCAATACCTTGAGGCGGTACACGATTTAGAAATGGCTATTTACGAATCAGCGTAATATACGTCACAATTACTTAAATACCTAAAATACACAATATGTAGCGCCTGAATTTTTATTGGTGCTGATATGTGGTGTTTTATGGGATGTGTTTCTATTTTGATTTTGTTCTCCTGTCATCACTTTTGTTGACTAGGTCGCGATTATCAATAATACTTCATCGCAATAGTGCCCAGTCCCCTGTTTTTGAAGTTATCTTAAGAGATAACTTTGAAATCAAGGCTGGGCGTTCTCGTTTTTGGAATCTAAGAAATTAAAGCCCACTGAACTAAGGATTGTAATGGCTCTCATCCCACCTAAAGAATTTAAACATTATGAAGAACTCGTTGATACATTATCCCAACGAGGGATGATTATCGGTGATGGTGAGCGAGCCAAGCGTAAGTTGGCTCAAGTTGGTTACTATCGTTTGAGTGGTTTTTGGTATCCAGCAAGAGAGATAGAGCGAAATGAGCAAGGTACTGTGATTAAATGTCCTCATCTAAAGCGGCCTAAACGTCTTAATGAGTTTTTACCAGAGACGAGTTTTGATGATGTATTTAGCCTCTATTTGTTAGATAAAAAACTCCGTATCGCTATGCTCGATGGATTAGAACGCATAGAAGTTTTTGTACGTAGTGTTATTGCCCATGAGCTTGGCCGTGGTAAGCGTAAAGAGGCAGGGACCGGACTCGACATTCCAGAACCATTAGCGTGGAAAGACCCTGAATATATCAATGGTAAGTTTTTAAAAAAGCGAGGTCATAAACCAAGTTTGTGGGAAGAGTGGCAAAGTAAGCACAGTAATTTAATAGAACGAAGCCGTGAAGATTGTATTGTGTGGCACAAGCGTAACGATAAAGAAATGCCATTTTGGGTGGTGATTGAAGCATGGGATTTTGGAACCATGTCGAAGTATTACGGTATGTTAAATGATAAATACCGCCAAAGAATCTGCGCTCGTTTAGGGATCTCTGATAAAAGAGAAACGGGTGTATTACAAGCATGGCTAATGGAAATGAACATCCTTCGTAATCGATGTGCCCACCATACTCGAATTTGGAATCAGCAATCGTCAAAAGTGCTCCCTTTACCTTCACATGAAAAATTTGATGATATTCGAGGCAATCACAATACACTGACTCGCTTATACGGTGTTATTCGTGCTATGTGGTTTTTAATTGAGCAGATAGGCCCAAGCTCATGTTGGATGAAAGAAGTTGAATCCCTAATTAACACCTTACCTACAGTACCTGGCTGCCATAAATCTTCAATTGGACTACCTTCTTAATCTATTCCATTAAATAGACATGATTACTCTGAATATCACGGCGGATTACGTTATAATTCGCCACAAATTTCAGTTGTTTAAAAGTAGAAAAACATGTCTATCAGTTCAGTTATCAAATCCATTCAAGACATCATGCGCAAAGATGCGGGTGTTGACGGCGATGCACAGCGCCTTGGTCAAATGTCTTGGTTACTATTTCTTAAAGTATTTGATGCTCAAGAAGAAGAGTTAGAACTAGAACTGGACGACTACAAATCACCAATCCCCGAACAATATCTATGGCGTAATTGGGCGCAAGATGGCGAAGGCATTACCGGTGAAGCACTGCTTGAGTTCGTAAACGATGACTTGTTCTACAAACTGAAAAACCTAACCGCACCGGTTGACCTCAACCCCCGTGGCTTTGTTGTTAAAGAAGCATTTAGCGATGCGTTCAACTACATGAAAAACGGTACGTTGCTGCGCCAAGTGATCAACAAGCTTAACGAAATTGACTTTACTGACTCCTCAGAGCGCCACCTGTTTGGTGATATCTACGAGCAAATTTTAAAAGACCTGCAAAGCGCAGGTAACTCGGGTGAGTTCTATACGCCTCGTGCTGTTACACGTTTCATCATAAACCGCTTAGACCCTAAGCTAGGCGAAGCGATTATGGACCCAGCAACGGGTACAGGCGGCTTCCTAGCGTGTTCGTTTGACCACGTAAAAGACAACTACGTGAAAACAGCAGCGGATCACCAAACACTGCAAAAGCAGATACACGGAGTCGAAAAGAAACAGCTGCCACACCTACTGTGTATCACCAACATGATGCTGCACGGCATTGAAGTGCCAGTGCAAATTAAACACGGCAATACGCTGAATAAGCCACTTTCAAGCTGGGACAGTAACATTAATGTGATTGCGACCAATCCTCCGTTTGGTGGCACAGAAGAAGACGGCATTGAAAAGAACTTCCCAGCTGAAATGCAAACTCGTGAAACGGCGGACTTGTTCTTACAGCTGATCATAGAAGTGTTAGACGAAGGCTCAGAAACGCAAAATGGCGGCCGCGCAGGGGTAGTACTGCCAGACGGTACATTGTTTGGTGAAGGCGTTAAAACCAAAATCAAAAAAATGCTGACTGAAGAGTGTAACCTGCACACCATTGTACGTTTACCTAATGGCGTGTTTAACCCATACACAGGCATCAAAACTAACATTCTGTTCTTCACCAAAGGTAAGCCAACCAAAGATGTATGGTTCTACGAGCACCCATACCCTGAAGGCGTGAAGAACTACAGCAAAACCAAACCAATGAAGTTCGAAGAGTTCCAACAAGAGATTGATTGGTGGGGCAATGAAGAAGACGGTTTTGCTAGTCGTGTAGAGAACAACCACGCTTGGAAAGTGCCAATCGCCGACATCATTGAGCGCAACTTCAACCTAGATATTAAAAACCCGTATCAAGGTGAAGTGATAAGCCACGACCCACAAGAGTTACTGGCGAGCTACCAACAGCAGCAGCAAGAGATCTCTCTGCTTCGTAATCAACTTAAAGGTATTCTAGGTGAAGCCCTGAATTCGTCTGTGGGTGGTGCTGAATAATGAGTGTAGAACAGACCTCTATGAATCAGTTGATCACTGACAATATCGACATTTGGACTTCAACCGTTAAAACCAAATCCGCCTCTGGTCGTGGCAGCAGTAAAAAGCGCGAGCTTTATGGCGTAAAGAAACTGCGTGAGCTGATCTTAGAATTGGCAGTGTGCGGTAAGTTAGTGCCACAAGATCCTAATGATGAGCCTGCTTCTATTTTGCTTGAGCGAATTGCAGCAGAAAAAGTACAGTTGGTGAAAGAGAAGAAGATTAAGAAACCAAAGAAGCTTTCGGAAATCTCCGACAGTGAGAAGACTCTTCTATTGCCTAAAGGGTGGGAGTACTCTCGATTAGGAGAGTTTGTCTCAATTATTAGAGGCATAACCTTTCCGGCAAGTGCAAAACATCATGAACCGTCAGAAGGCTTGGTTGCTTGTTTAAGAACAACTAATGTTCAACATCAAATTGACTGGGATGATTTGTTATATGTTGATCGCTCTTATCTAAAGCGAGAAGAACAAAAATTATCTATCGGCGATATTGTAATGTCCATGGCTAATAGCCGAGAATTGGTGGGTAAGGTTTCATATACCTATTCAATTCCAGTACAAACAGATGCAACCTTTGGTGGCTTCTTAAGTGTCATCAGACCTTATGTAGTGGCTGTAGTGGTCAACTAAAATTGGCCACGGTTTTAGAGTTTTCCCAATATAATCGTTCTGATTCGTTGGGAGTTAGGCCGCCATTATATTGATGCGGCCTGAGTTGACAGTAATACCCGATAATGTAGCGGATGATCTCTTGTTGAGCTTCAGCAAAACTACGATAACCCACTGTTGGCACCCATTCGGTCTTTAAGCTTCTAAAGAAACGCTCCATTGGTGCATTATCCCAGCAATTTCCTCGGCGAGATAAACTCTGTTTTATCTTAAAACGCCACAGTAATTGACGGTACTTTCGACTTGTATAGTGGCTACCTTGATCGCTGTGGAACATGACGCCTTTCGGCTTACCACGCGACTCATAAGCCATTGAAAGAGCTTTGCCTGTCAGACTGGAATCAGGTGATAAAGACATCGACCAACCAATCACTTTGCGGGCAAAAAGATCAATAACAACCGCTAAATACATCCAGCGATTTCCTGTCCAAATATACGTAACATCACCAACCCAAACTTCATTTGGGGCGGTAACAGCAAACTGTCGGCCCAAGTGATTTGGAACCTCAACATGTTCTTGAGAAGCCTTTCTGTATCGATGCTTTGGCTGTTGGCAACTGACTAAACCAAGCTCTCTCATGAGTTTTGTTGCTCGGTATCGGCTCAGTTTTAAACCCTGATTTGTGACTATATCTGCAATAGTCCTCGCTCCCGCAGAGGCGTTGCTTGCTGCGTGGGCCTCACTAACTAAGCTGCGAAGTTTGACTGTTTCCGCCCTAATCGCTGTTGGACGCTTTAGCCAATAGTTATAACTACTTCGATGAACATTGAAGACTTCGCATAATGTTTTTACGCTATAGCTCTGCTTGAGTTTCTTGATCATCAAGAATTGTTCAGTGAGTCCGACATCAACAGAGCCGTGGCTTTTTTTAATATTTCATTATGCTCTTCAAGACGAGCTAACTTCTTTTTTAATTCCCGAATTTCTATTTGCTCAGGGGTCATAGGCGAAGCTTTTGGCGTTTTGCCTTGTCGTTCTTGTTTAAGCTGACGAACCCATTTATCCATCGTGGATTTACCCACATTCATGGCTTGGGCGGCTTCTGCCACTGAGTAATTTTGATCAATCACTAACTGTGAAGCCTCGAGCTTGAATTCTGCGCTGAATAGTCGTCTTGTACGATTTGTCATAGTGTCACCTGTTAACGTATGAAGTGATGATATCACCTCTAACTAAGTGACCAAATTCACTATGCCACTACAAATAACGTCACCAATCTTACAATACCACTGTATTTTCCTGTCGTATGACAAAAGGAAGAATCAAAGTGCGACAAATTTCGTCCCCTAGCGCTAGCTAGGAAATGGACGTTTCGTTTTTAATTATCTTTTCTAACCTATAGATATATTTATATATCTACTCAACTATCTTTATGAATATAAAGACAAAGAACCCATTTCTTTTTATAAGTTTTTTTCACACTATCGTTTTATTAATATATAAACAAAGTTATCCACACATCCAAGAATCGCTCCCAGATATCGTTCATTTTGAACGACCTGCACAACAACATACGGTAGTCCTGGTCATCAATTCATATCATTTAACGCCACAGATATTGGAAGGGAAACGCAAAACACCGCAGTCAAGCGGCATATTTAATTGAAATGAGTGTTAATGCTCTGTTGTGTAGTTACCACCGTAAACGGACGGTTTTATCACGCGCCCTTGCGGATAACGATCACGAGGCTGGCCTCTTGTACTATCTGTACGCATAACAGTTGGACGCTGACGTTTTTTCCAGACATAACTATCAGAAAAGGCTTCAAAGCGAACCCATAGGGTTTTCAGCCCTCTTTTCACGCGACGAGCAATTGAACGGAGCTTTGATTTGATAACATGTTCATCACTCGCTAATCCGAATACGTTGATAAATTTTTGTGTTATCGATTTATACGCTGCTTTAGAGTAAACACGCGGTAAATCCTCATCCTTTAACTCTAAATTAGACAGAATATCGCTGTCTTGAAGATACACTGCGTCGATAACAATAAAATCAGCCAGCTTTAACAGATTGATAGTGTGATAATAACGCTTCTGACTGATTGATTCTCCCCAACAGGAAACATACGCTTTTATGATCGTGTCGTGGGTGATTGTGTCCATGTGCTCGACTTTGGGTATGGCGGAATATCTCCCACAGCTTGTCGGGCATGGTGAAGGTGATGTGTTGCCATTCACAATCGGGAAGGACATATTGCTGAGTTTGCACCCAGCGCTCTGTGGCTTTGGTGCCACAGCTATTGCAAGCCCTGGACTTACAGGTTTGATTGATGAATTTGATGTGGGAGCAGCGGGTATTGGAGCACGTATATTTTCGGGAGCCAAATGCCGCAGTGCCGCAGGCGAGCATCTTCGTGACATTCTCAATGACTGCTTCACGAACGTGACCGATATGTTTGTTGAGGAACGTCAGCCATTCCTGCTGTCGATTGAAAAGAGCTTTGAGTGGTTGTCTGGGTGCATAGACAGGAAGATACCTGTCTATGCCTGTTATGAACAGTAAAACTAACAGGTCGTTAGTTGCTGCCGTAGGCAGCCTATGTTCTAAAAATGCAGCAAGAAGATTGCGTGTAGATAGTTAGTCTAGGCGCGACCACCGGTTTAGACCTTTGGTGGCCATGCTTTTACTGGTGCATTTAAATTAGGTTTCCCCAGTATTGGACTTGATAGTACATAGAAACCATGGTTAGTAAATAGCCAAAAAAGATTTCTGTCATATTCAACATACACTGAGTGAGAAAGGTTACCCATAGCGTAATCCGCCACCTTTTCTGGTGCAAAAGGTGGGACAAAATAAGCGTTTATTGTTGGTTTTTTTGGATCTGAAATATCAAAGACCTGTAAACCTGCATTATAAAAGTTATACGGTAGGATCCCTTTACGAGAGTGGCCTGGTTGATGGTAAGCACCTGTTCTTTTAGGACCAAAGCTGCCTCTGCGCTGGCAAAAATCACTAAATAGGGCTTCCTTAGGAGGTTTTGGTCTTGGCATAACCCCCTGAATTATTGGCGTTTTAGGGGTAGAGACATCAATAATATAAATATTTTTATATGGCTCGTAACAATCCTCATTCAATGGATAGCCACTATAATAAACAAGCCCTGTTTCATCCACTTGCGACACATCTATAAAGTCTCCCTCAGTACCTGCAACACTGGGAGGAAAATCAAGGTGGCTAACGATTTTCATGTGTTTTGGATCGCTGATATCCACTACGTAAAAGCCTAAACCTCCCATCGCAGCATAACCAATCTGACTATCCTTTTTAGCAAGAAAAAGAGGCATTCTCGCTCCCATCCAAGAAGTTCTATTACCCGAACGAGGATTATTAATGTAGGTTTTTTCATGCTGGAGATTCCCAACGATCTGACCATCAACCGATAACGTATCGAGAAGGATTGGATTAGCTGGATCACTCATATCCCAAGCTTGATAACCTGCACTGTAAAGGTCGTTTGGATATTCAGTTAAAGCGTGTCTTCTATCCGGTGCCGCCGCCACATACATGGTTCCATCGCCATAATAAGCTGGAATATCACGTATCCCCGACCCTTGCTGCTTCCCTATTGGAGCATCAGGATGCTCAACATCCGTAGTTCGCTCAGCGATAAGTTGCCAGTCCTTCGGTAGCGGACCTTTCATTTCATACACCTTAAAACCTTTGAGGTGTAAACTGTTTCTTATCGCATTTACTTTGTCAGGTTGACTATATTTATTATCTAAAAGCCCAAAACGGCGCACTTCGTAAGCTTGAACCATAATATAAGCTTGACGCTTTTCACTCCATGCAACAGAAGCTGCTCCCATCATGTCTCCTTCTGGAAATGGGTCCACTTCACTCCCTGCACCCTCAGGTCCCCATGTATGTCCTTTAGTTAATAGCAGTTTAACCTCTTTTGGTTCGGTGATATCGAAAATCTTTAAGTCACGGCGAACATATTGATATAAGTAGCGACGCCCATCAAAATCAATAATATTTTGCCATGTATGAAATGGCTCAACTTGGATAGGATAATATGCCTCTACCTTTATATTTTTTGAGTAGCTCTTTTGATCCCAATAGTCTAACTGCCCCTTAAATGGGTGACTGCTATGTGAGGATGGTGCTTGCTTCGGGTGTGTAAAAAGCCCATCTTTTAACATGCCATAACTTCCAGAACTTGGTGCGCTAGGAGTCTTATCAATTGCAATCGTAAATTGAGCTCTAACCATTTCATCTTGTATGTTTGATGGTGTATTTTTACTCTCATGCCAAGAGCTTTCTGCTAGACAAACTTGACAGAATAACAGGGTCAAAGACGTCGAAAAAAAGTCATATTTATTCATTTAGTGCCTCAAACGTTATCGTTATTTTAATCAATAATAAGCAAGTGTATTTAGCTTCAATTTTCTTCTTATAAAAAATTGGCAAAAATAATTTAATTTAGTAAAAAATATGAATGAATACCTATTCTAGGTGAGATTTTTCTGCATACACCACAGTTTTTTAATACTCTGTAAAGTTATTTCTGCTGAGCCAACAGAACAAAAATAGATACGAAGTATCGAGCTGGATGTGGCGAATATGTGCTTGTTACTATAAATTGATCTTGAATTATTAATTGTTCTTCAGGATACATAACTTCAAAAACTGTTTTATCTTTGTCAGAAATTTCAGTCATATCAGTACCCTTCCCCATTTCTAGTAGCGCATACTGATTTTCAATTTCTAAACAATATTCAACCCCTTCTTTAAGCAAGTATTTATGATTTTGTACTAGTTTTGTGCATGACGCATAAGCAAATTGAGAGGTAAATACAGCAAAAATCGCTATTGTTAATTTGTACATATAAACTCGAACATTAGATAAAAAACGTTTATATAATATAAGTAGCAATAATCAACTTCTAAAAATTCAAAATAAGACTATTGTCACGCAATTTATTGCTTATAGGTATAAAGCTTTCTTTTTGGGAGTTTTTATTTGGCTATATTTACAAAGAAATTTTGTTGTAAAAATTCCCGCATTTTTAACAAAAAACTAATGATGCTATCAAAAAATAAAATCAATTTTAGGAATGAAGTTATTCATAAAGGAAAAAATTCAGGTAAAGAGCAAGCCCTTAATTACGGGCAAACTGTGCTTGATGTTATTAGGCCACTATTGAGCAATTTTAAAAATAACTTTTCAGAGTCAGTCTCAGAGGCAGTGTTTAATCACTTAAGAGGTTGTATAAAAGATAGTGATGATGGGGTAACAATATTGAGTATTAATACAATCATTAGCATTACTGAGAACTCTAAAAAAGGCCATTAGTTGAACCTGTAAAAAGCTTGTGACGGTGGTGAATCGCATAACACGTTTTATTCATTTTCGAGTCAGATTTTTTTGCGCTGACTCGTATATGGGGTCGCTTCAGAAAACGGAAAAAATCGTACGCTAAGCAGATTGTAGTGGACGTAGTGGCCTGAACTTATCTAAACCGATCTTTGAGTTGCTGCGCCACAGATAATCCCCGTTTAGGTTGATATGCTCCCAACCCAGTGGCGACAAGTACTGCAACAACTTATAGTCGACGGTATGCCCCTTGGAACATAACCCATGTACTGCCCTTTCCAGATAGACCGTATTCCATAACACAATGGCGGCTGTTACTAGGTTAAGACCATTTGCTCTGTAGCGCTGTTGCTCAAAACTGCGGTCACGGATCTCTCCCAGTCGATTAAAAAACACAGCACGAGCCAAAGCGTTACGAGCTTCCCCTTTATTCAGTCCCGCATGTACACGGCGGCGAAGCTCGACGCTTTGCAGCCAATCTAGGATGAACAGCGTGCGCTCAATGCGGCCTAGTTCTCGCAAAGCAACCGGCAGGCCATTTTGGCGTGGGTAACTGCCTAGTTTCCTCAGCATGAGCGAGGCCGTCACCGTTCCTTGTTTTATAGAGGTGGCCAACCGTAAGATCTCGTCCCAATACGCACGAATGAGCTGAATGTTGACCGTTCCACCAATCATTGATTCCAATCCCTCATAAGCGTTATCACCCTTTGGAAAGTATAGCTTGGTCTTACCTAAGTCACGGATACGCGGCGCGCTCACTTCATAGGCAAGTACTGCTTTAAAAAGTGGCGTACCATACTGATACTAAATTTCACACAAGTCATCCCTAACGCGTGCCAATGCGACTAATAATGTGATACACAATCAGTGAGCCTGTTGGGACGTTTCTTTTTGGAATTTTACTTGCCTCCTATAGTGAGAGGCACTAACATATGAATTGTCGGGATACATACGCTAAGCCTCGTTGGTTAAAAATTAACTTTCGGGGCCTTCGTCTATCTGTCAGTCACGACATCCAGTGACAGTTTTATGCTCCCAGCAGGAAGCCAAGAGCATCCGCGTTGATTATACCTTAACTCTTCTGATGTTTATCAACGTTATGCCTAACTTTTTCTGATATGTAAGACGAAAAGACCGCCTCGATAAGCGGTCTTTTAATCAAAAACACTAACTACTTATGGACAATACAGTAGTCTATTAACGTTTTTTGCATATCCTGTTTGTCACTAAGCATAAGCATGGCATAAACAACCCTACGAGATACGTCATAACGATACACAATTTTAAGCCCGTTTGATTTGAATATCCGATAATTAGCAACCCCAAAAAGTTCTCTTATATCTTGGCATATAGGATACATTTCAGGATTATCTAAAACTGTCGATTCAAACTGTTCAATTAATTTCTCAACTCGTTCTATAACCTTATTTGCATCATTCCATTGTGAAAAGTAATCAATAAGATCAAAAGTTGTATTTTCAAAGGTACTTAAAGAAATTAACTTTGTTTCTTTCATAAGGACTCACTGTTATTTTTTACGAGCAGCCAGCCTTTCCTTTAGTGATTCCATTGACGATGTCCGGTCTTGCTTGATATCAGACTCAGCAAAACTGAGCATTTTCATCATAGCAATGGCTTGCTCTCTACGCTCATGTTCCTCATAAGAAGTAACAACGTAAGATGGCTTTCCATTTTGTGTGATCGTCAAAGGTTCATGTAAGGGAAGATCAGCAGCATGTTTTTTTAAAAAGCTTACCGTCTCTATCATCACTTCATCCTTCTATTCGTTTTCATCAACTGTCTATCTATAATGATTAAATCGGTCGCTCTAACGGCTACTCGATTTAATCATTATAAGGCACCCACCCATAAAGGTCTATATTTAAACCAAATAAAAACCAGCAGGTTAAGCGGAATTAATGAGTAAATTTTCGCTATTCCACCTCTGTTCAACATATTATATCTTTCACGTCGAAATCATCGTTAGCGTGGATTTGAGGATGAAACTGGTGTTTTTCATAGAGAATCAATCTTAAATAGGTACTCTTAGGATGTAATCATTAAGTAACCGTTGTTAACATTCACCGTTCTGAAACTTTCATTTATTTCGATATAGATACGTTGTGTTTATGATGATTTTGTCAATTGTGGATGTTCCGAGTATAAAGCCCGCCAGCGAAACGCGTCATTCATTTTAAATTATGTTATTTATCTGAAATTTACTTAAGTTTCATAACATACGTAACATTGATCAGATATTCACGACAAGAATTAATGAATAGTGTTTCATTGTAATTTAATGAAAGGTTATTAGTAGTTTTTTACATGATCTTTCATTAGAAAAACGGTTCTTCTCCGCTTACATGAGCTTGATATTTGGATAAAACGTTGAATGAGTATCAGGAATGGATGTCTGCCTAATCTTTAATTTGAAATAATCTGTATCTCTTACACCTCGCGCTCTTCGTCTGAGTAATCCGATAGATACATTGCCTGCTTCTACTCGAGCGTTGGTTAACTTATATTTGGCGTAATTACAGATACCCACTTTTCTTTCTAACAGTGCGTCAGCGAAGTTACTTAGGGACAGGATTCGTGTGGATTTAGCTAGTCGGCACCAAGTTTCTAGAGCTGTCACCATTGAGTCGTAACTGGGTTCATCCCAGATGGCTTGTAACTGCTCTTTCAGCATATAGATAATACATAGTGTCTTATTACTTTCGAGTAAGTCATCCAGTCTATCTGATTGTTTATCATTTAAATTTACGGCATTTTTCAATAAGAGAAACAGCGTACCTTTTAGCATTCTTTTCTCCTCGTGGGAGCCATTCTTAAATGCTTTTGTTCTCTCTTTTTTGATTAAAACACAGTAGTTTTGCATGACATGAAATCGGTCAAAGACAATATCAGCATTGGGCAGCATCTTTTTAACCGCTGATTGATAAGCTTGTCCCATATCCATTGAAACCGCTTTTATCCCTTCTCTAGTGGTCATTGATAGCTGCTCAAAAAAGGAGATAAGCACTGATGATTTTCGACCATGCTCAACCCAAATTAAATGACCTGAAACCAGATCATACACAACTGTCATGTAATCATGTCCTTTAGCTCTCGCCACCTCATCAACACCAATATGAACCAAATCGACTAACTTCTCTGGTTCTAATGCTGGCAGACTTGAACGTAAATATTCTCTATCAATATTCTTTACTGTCTCCCATCGTATCCCTAAGTGCTTAGAGACGGCTTGAATACTCATATACCGACAAAGACCACTGATGAATTTGCAAAACCGAGCCGTATAGCGACCTCCTTTCGCAACATATTCCGTAACTTCAATCAGTCTTCTTCCTTCCTTGTCTCTAGTCTGAGCTAACTCAATTTCAACTTCACAAGGTCGACCACTAACTGGCAAGTCTTGAACGCGTCTCCGAATGTAGTGATCAACAGTACAAGGAGCATTAGCAGTTGGAGTTGTGGCTTTAAATCGTCTATCACGACGACATCGAATTAATAAGGCTTGTGAGTTTTCTTCTGATGAAAAAGATTCAACACATTGACCTTTGAAATTGAACAAGAGGGAAGATAATGAAGACAAGGTATACGATTCAACAATAATGAAAATAAACAATTTAAATCATAGCGTTACAGGATTAACTTGTATATTCCTGACTCATTTAAGCGGAGAAGAGCCGAAAAACTAATCAAAAATAATATTATTTCTCACTTTTAAAAGCCGATTAAATTCCTATAATGCCCCACATCGAAACGCGACCATGCCTTATATTCAGTGTGTTTAGGCGAGGTTGTACATTATAAAAAACTTGCTTCATTAAGGAATTCACAATGTCACGTATCATTAACAAAATTGTTAGCTTATACATTCCAGTTTTCGCTTCTATGTACCAAGCGCAAATCAAATAAGCTTTTAAAAAGGGCGTTGAAATTATCTTCAACGCCCTTTTGCTATTTGGTTAATAGATAGCTCAAAAATTTGGTGCTTAATCTTTTGTGATTGAAAAAAAAGAGGGAAATGAACTTAACCACAGAATCTGTGGATAAAAGAATCCTATATGCCAAGTAACATATACAACCTCAATCTGGGGAATTTTAAGCTTCGCGCAAACAAGATCCATTCGCACGCTAAACTCTATCATTTAAAATATTTCAACTCTAAAACTCATTTTTACATGATATATATCACACAATTATATGCAATATATTGCTTCTTGATTAATATCGATAAATACTAATCATAATCATTGTTATTAGTATTTCTTCAATTTGACCCTGCTTTTGGTGCTGCAATAGCTGGCGGTGTTTTGGGAGGAATGGGAGTTATCGCTACTAATCCTAATGCTAGTTCGAGAGGTATCGATTGGAGTTACGGGAGGAGCGTGTAGTGCATGTCACTTATAACGTTATTGGGCTTTTAATCCTTAATATATCAATGGTATTTTTTTTATTTAAAAAAAATAAAGAAAGAGTTTTTCTTCTTTTCATTGTTATATTTTTTATATTCATAAGTTTATATAATGATAGAGTTTTTAACTGGCTTGATTATTTATCGAAGGTGGTCATTTTCACTTTCTGCTTATTTCTCTCAAAAACAAAGAAACAATTATTTATAGTTTTAAGCTTAATTTATTGGATATATTCATTAATAATTACTGGATCTAGTTAGATTTATATTTTTAATAATAAAAGTTTATTAATAATAATGATATCTAGTTGTACCAGCAATAATATAGAAAAGAAAAAAGATTTTTCTCATCCTATATCGAAAAAAGTTTTATGGTATTGTTCGTCAACAATTAGATATGAGTTGTGGAATGGCTGTTATTAGTAATATTTTAACTTATGAGTATGGTCAAAATGTACCTGAAGAAGAATTAATTGAAAAAATCGGGATTAAACCTAGATATTCATTTATTGACATACAAAATTTAGCATTAAATTACGAAAAAAAACATGCCTGTTTGGATGAAGTACGAGAATTTAAACTTAATAAAAAACCCTGCTGTTTTATATTTAGAAAGGCATGGGAAAAACATTTCGTTTCTTTATCAAGATTAGATAATAACTATATATAAATAAAAGATCCTGCTTGGGGAGTATTAAACCACACTAAAAAACAGTTCGAAGAATATTGGTTATATAAAAAAACTGATAAAGGTCGTGTTCTATTTTTTTTAAATGAATCTAAAAATATAGATCCAATTAAGATATCAAAAAAATAATCCAATCTTTTGATCAATAAATTTTTAGAAACAGGGTAATTCGTAGTGGCCTAATATATTCATATGCTCCCAAAGGATGAGTAGACAAT
Source organism: Photobacterium sp. SKA34 (assembly GCF_000153325.1). Classification (GTDB taxonomy): domain Bacteria; phylum Pseudomonadota; class Gammaproteobacteria; order Enterobacterales; family Vibrionaceae; genus Photobacterium. The sequence goes on along the minus strand of NZ_AAOU01000044.1, from coordinate 1,546 downwards.
GACCAATCACGAATTCAAATGATTTGTAACAAGATTAATAGTTTCATATCAACCTTGGTTTAGTTTTAAGAGGCTATTATGAAGTCTAGACAATGTCCAAAATGTCGAAAAAATGTTTCATGTTTCTGGTTTTTCTTTAGTTCTCATTGGATGAAGTATCGTTGTATCGAATGTGGTTCCTTGTTGAAATGGAGTATAAGGCGGGCTTATCTAGGAGCTATATCCGGTGGTTTAGCTGGCCCATTTGTCACATCTACACAAGCTTTCATTCCATCTACACTTCTTAGGCTCTTTATTGCCATAATTTTCGTAATAGTTTTAGCTATTTCTGTGAATAAGCAGATCGAGTACATTGACGAAACTGAGTTATAACAAGCAATTAAACAGTGATTCGCAACGCTTAGCGCTCTCACTTCAGGTTGAGTTAACCTTTCACGGCGCACTACTTGTTTGCTTCGGTTTCGTTAGAACACTTGATGAAATCGAAGTTAGTCCAGGTTGTTTCGTCAAAACAGTAGTAAACGCCCCATGAACCCACGGGGCGATATTTGTTAGTGTTTGAGGTTCCAAGGTAGGAGTGCATCGATATCGGGCTCAGCTTTCGCGAGCTCTTTCATGCACTTGACCATGTAGTCGTAGAGGATAAGGCCGTTGGCTTTCGCAGTCTCGACGATGCTGTAAAGCATCGCACTCGCATCAGCACCATTTGGCGTGTTCGAGAACAACCAGTTCTTTCTGCCAATGACCAGCGGTTTAATTGCGCGTTCAGCGCGGTTATTGTCTATCGATAAGTGACCGTCATCGATATAGCGGATCACCTTCGGCCATTGGCCGAGCGTGTATTTTATCGCTTTACCCAGCGGGCTAGACGCTATCACTTGTTGAGATGTCATCCACTCGTACAACTCGTCCAGTATCGGTTTGCTATGCAGTTGACGTTCTGCTTTTCGTGTTTCGACAGTCGCACCTTTTAAGCGCGATTCTATCCCATAGAGCTTCTGGATTTTGGCCAGCGCTTTATCTGCTTTGCCTGACTTACCTTTACCTTGAAGCTTCTTAGCCTCCATGAACTTTCGCCGTGCATGTGCCATGCAGCCAACATTGGTGACGTGATAAAGACCATCATAGGCACCATAGCCATCGGTTTGTAGATAACCACTGTAATCCCCCAAGAAGGCAACAGGGCATGCCCTCGCGCGACTGTTTTGATAGTCGTACAAGGCAATATTCTTCACATTGGGGAGTGCGGCTTCTGGCGAGTCTGCGCCCGAGCAGTAGAGCCACATGTAACACTGTTTTTCTTCCTTGAGAACATTGAGTGGCGTTTCATCCGCCTGGAACACCACTTGTTGAAGTAGGTGCTCTTTTAGAGCGGCATAGAGTGGTTTGAACTTCTCACTAACTTGGATAACCCATCTGGCCATAGTGGTTCGTGATAGCTCGATTCCCGACTGGGTAAACAGCGACTCTTGGCGGTAAAGTGGCATCGCGTACTGGTATTTGCCAAGAATGATGTTGGCAAGCAAGCTTTCTGTGGCAAAGCTCT
>NZ_AAOU01000052.1 GCF_000153325.1 Photobacterium sp. SKA34 | reverse complement strand
GCTGATGATTACCTGCCTAAACCCTTTAGCGACCGGGAGTTGTTAGCTCGTATACGCGCAGTATTGCGCCGAACCCAAGCCACTACCGAAAAAAACCCTGAAAAATCAGATCTACTCACCTATCAAGACATTATGATTTATCCCGGACGACAAGAGGTGGTTTGTCAGGAGATCCCTGTCGAAATGACCGGTACAGAGCTCGCTTTATTAAGCTATTTTATTCAGCGTCCAGGCCAAATTATTGCCAAAGAATCTTTGAGCTTAGATGTACTCGGTAAGCGTTTAGCTCGGTTTGATCGCGCCATTGATATGCATGTATCCAATATTCGTAAAAAGTTGCCGGAGCGCTTAGATGGTAAGCCAAGGATTAAAACCTTGCGTGGTAAAGGTTACTTATTAGTTGAGGAAGCATAATGAAATTTCCGGGGCTCACTAGCCTTTATGGCCGTATTTTTGCTATTTTCTGGTTTACCCTTTTTGTTGTCGTCGTGACAATCGTTTTGTTATTTCAACTCGACCCTAGAACCGGGCAGGCGATCCCCGAGCCTCACCTTAAACGCCTAGAATATACTGCCGAAAATATTAACCAAAAACTCAACACTCCACGAAACGAAACCGTTAAAAAACTGCAGCTAGAACAAAAACTCAAACGCTTAACAAAACGTAAAAATAATCACGATATCCAGATTTATTTTACGACCCTTAATGGCGACATTATCTCACCACAAAAACACACTAAAGCACTGCGTAACTTTATTACTATTGCGGATAACCCAAGTGCCCCTAAGCAACGCTTATATGGTCGCTGGATGATGGCTGGCCCCTTTATGATCAATACGCCAAATGGTCATATTTATATGTATAGCGGCCAAGTGTGGCGTGGGCCTTCCCCTTTTATCATCCAAATTTTGGATAAACCGTTTAAGCTCCTACTCGTGACAATGCTAGTCAGTACCCCCTTTTTACTCTGGCTCGCTTGGGCGGTCACACGCCCAGCAAGGCGTTTACAACAAGCCGCAGAGCGTGTCGCACAAGGTGAGTTTACCGCTGATCCAAATTTAGAAACGGGCCCTCGAGAATTTAAACAAGCTGGCGCAAGCTTTAATCAAATGGTGGGGGCGTTAAATACTATGATCAGTGGACAGCAACGTTTACTGTCAGATATTTCTCACGAGTTACGCTCACCACTTACTCGCTTACGAATGGCTACTGCATTAGCTCAACGCAAACAAGGGGAAAGCCTTGAGCTAACACGAGTTGATACGGAGGCTGAACGATTAGAAAACATGATTGGCGAATTACTTGAATTATCTAGGATGCAAGTCAACAGCCATCAACAAAATGAAAGGCTTGATAGCCAAACGTTATGGTATGAGATGCTTGAAGATGCTCGTTTTGAAGCCGAACAATGCCATAAAACTTTACGTTATAACACACTGCAAGATTGGCCGATTAATGGCAACCCTAACCTGTTGATCAGCGCACTAGAGAACGTGATACGTAACGCAATCAAATACGGAAATGACATCATTGAAATACAGTTTACGGTTCAGCAGCACCTGCTCACTATCACTATTGATGACAATGGTGATGGTGTGCCTGAGGCGGAATTGGATGATATATTCCGGCCCTTTTACCGCGTATCCACCGCACGAGATCGTGACAGCGGAGGCACAGGGCTTGGTTTAGCCATTACAGAAAGCGCGATTCGACAGCATAGAGGAACAATTCAAGCGAATAACAGTTCGCTTGGCGGATTGAATGTTACTATCACTCTACCACTGGCTCGCTAACGGCATTAAAGAAATACACTTGATGTAACAACAACGCTTTTGAGCCGAATACTTTACGTATCATTAAAGCTAGATGCTGTAATACTCTATCTCCAGCTGCATGACCATATTGATCATTTATCGGCTTAAAGTCCTCCAGATCAATATACAAAGCTGAAAAAATATATTTTTGGTGGGAGTAATCTTTATGCTCCGGCTATTTGCTTGTTTATACTGACCTTGTCACAATGCGTTATCTTTAGCTGCTAATAAAGCGATAAATTATGTTTGATATTGCGTTATATGAACCTGAAATTGCTCCCAATACCGGTAACATTATTCGCCTCAGTGCGAACTGTGGCGCGAACCTGCACCTAATTGAGCCTTTAGGGTTTGATCTTGATGAAAAGAAAGTGCGCCGTGCTGGATTGGATTATCATGATTTAGCGCATGTCCATCGCCATAAAGACTTTACAGCCTTCATGCAAGCAATGGAGGGCCGTCGTATTTTTGCCTGCACCACCAAAACCACCAATTTCCATACTAACGCGAAATTTGAACAAGGTGATGTGTTACTTTTTGGCCCAGAAACTCGTGGCCTACCGGCTGAATTTATTGCCAGCCAGCCCCTAGAGCAACGCTTGCGTATTCCAATGCAACCCGATAGCCGCAGCTTAAACCTTTCCAATGCAGTTGCGATTATTGCGTTTGAAGCATGGCGACAAATGGATTTTAACGGCGCAGTATAAAACAGAAAAGGCGATCAATGATCGCCTTTTCTTTCACATTCAATATGTTCTTATTGAACATAAACGATGACTAAATACCATCACCTTCAATAAACGTTTGCGAGTTACCATTAAATTGCTGATCCATATCCATCGATGGTTTATCTGAATTTGGTCGCCCAACAACTTTAGCAGGAATACCGGCAACAGTTGTATGGGGAGGCACATGATTTAACACCACCGAACAAGAGCCAATTTTCGCCCCTTCACCAACTTCGATATTGCCTAACACTTTAGCGCCAGCACCTATCATCACCCCTTCACGGATCTTTGGATGACGATCGCCGCTCTCTTTCCCCGTACCACCTAATGTGACGTCCTGAAGGATTGAGACATCATTTTCAATGACTGCGGTTTCACCAATCACAATACCCGTCGCGTGATCAAACATGATCCCTTGACCAATTTTTGCCGCTGGATGCACATCGACTTGGCAAGCTACAGAGATTTGGTTTTGTAGATAAACCGCTAAGGCTTTTCGATCTTGTTTCCATAACCAGTTAGCTACGCGATATCCTTGAAGAGCGTGACAACCTTTGAGATAAAGTAATGGAATAGAATACATATTAATAGCAGGATCACGTTCAACAACAGCACAAATATCACGTGCTGCCGATTCAACTATCGAACAATCGCTAGCATACGCTTCTTCGATGACCTCACGAACAGCCATCGCTGGCATCGATGGTGTTGCCAATTTATTTGCAAGTATATAACTCAATGCAGCAGCAAGGTCATCATGCTTAATAATCGTGGCATGATAAAAGCTCGCGAGCATTTGCTCATGCTCTGACTGCTCTCGTGCTTCCTGCTTGATCGCTGGCCAAAGCTGGTGTTGTTGACATTGCTTCACGTCATCCTCTGCTTAATTATCTATTCTTCTTATAACTATACTTAATTAGTCAGGTATTACTTTAACCTGATTGCAAAAAAAAACAACGCGAGCCAAGGCTCGCGTTGTTGAAACAGAAGATAATAAGGTTGTTACCTTTATATCTTACTGTTATTCATATTTTTTCTCGCGTGCGAGTAATTCTTTAGCAGCCTCACGAGCATCTTTACCTTGATAAAGTACTTGATAAATTTGCTCAGAGATCGGCATCTCAACACCATAACGCTTCGCCAATTGCCAAACTTCTTTGGTATTACGATAACCTTCAACAATTTGACCAATTTCCTGTTGTGCTTGCTCTACACTTTTACCTGCGCCTAACGCTAAACCAAAACGACGGTTACGGGATTGGTTATCGGTACATGTTAGTACTAAATCACCCAACCCTGCCATACCCATAAAGGTTTCAGGCTGTGCACCTAATGCCGCGCCAAGACGGCACATTTCAGCAAGACCACGGGTGATCAACGCTGTACGTGCATTGGCACCAAAGCCAATACCGTCAGACATACCCGCACCTATTGCAATCACATTTTTTACAGCGCCGCCTAATTGCATCCCCGTGAAATCATTATTGCTATAAACTCTAAACGTTTTATCACAATGAATTTTTTCTTGAAGATCAGCAACAAATTCCGCATCCGGTGATGCAACAGAAATAGCCGTCGGTAAACCCGCTGCCAGTTCTTGAGCAAAGGTAGGGCCTGATAATACTGCAAGTGGAATATCACTACCTAAAGCATCTACTGCGACATCTTTTAACAGACGTCCAGTTTCTGGTTCTAACCCTTTGGTCGCCCAACAGACACGTGAATCTGAGCGTAAGAAAGGTTTTACTTGTGATAATACTTGACCAAATACATGACTTGGTACAACAACAAGTAAATCGCGGCTACCTTCAACAGCATCTTGTAAGTTTGACGTTACAATTAACGATTCAGGAAAGCGTACACTAGGAAGAAACGCTTCATTGGCACGATCAATTTCCAATTGTGCAATATGTTCTGGGTCATGGCCCCATAAAATAACATTGGCACCATTTCTGGATAACGCAATAGCAAGTGCTGTGCCGTAAGAGCCAGCGCCTAATACTGCCATTGAAATCGTATTATTTGCGTTCTTAGTCATAATTGTTACTTTGTTTATTAAGCTTCAGCGTTTGCTTCTGCTTGGTTTTGTAAGTAGTTCATGAACAATGCATCAAAGTTTACTGGTGCTAGGTTCAATTGTGGGAATGTACCCTTAACTACTAAGCTTGAAATTGTTTCACGTGCGTATGGGAATAGGATGTTCGGGCAAAATGCACCTAGGCAATGTGCTAGCTGTGGTGCTTCCATACCTGCAACAGAGAAGATACCGCCCTGCTGAACTTCACAAAGGAATGCGTTCTCTTCTTCATTCTTAACTGTAACAGTCAGACGAAGTACAACTTCATACACACCTTCAGCTAGTTCACGGCTTTGAGTATCAAGATCCAATTTCACATCTGGGTTCCATTCTTTTTGGAACATATCCGGTGAATTAGGCGCTTCAAAAGAAACGTCTTTTAGGAATACACGTTGAATTTGAAAGTTTTGTTGTGCTTCTGTATTTGCTGCTTCAGCCATTTCCTGAGTCCTTTTTGATGCTCGCTATTACGAGACTTAATACGCCAGCACAGTGCTAACCACAGGCTGTATTGAATAAATAGACAGCGGTATGACTATGCGTACCGCACATCAAACAATGCGTTATTTTTTACCTTTGCTTTTTACTAGCGGTAGGTTTGCTTCGTTCCAAGCAATCAGACCATCTTTTAGTACATTAACATTGGTAAAACCCGCTTTACTCAAATCATTTGCCGTTGTTTGAGCGGTTTGACCTGTCTTACATACGACAATGATTGGGGCTGTTTTATGTTTTTCAAGCTCTGTAATGTTTTGTTCTTTAATTTGGCTTGGTAAAGCGTGAAGTGAGCCAGCAATATGACCTTTACGGTATTCGTCACGAGAGCGAATATCAACAAACACTCCTTCTTCACGATTGACTAATACTGTCGCGTCGTTAATACCAATTGTTTTATAGGTTGCAGTTTTCTCTTTGATCATCGAACCGATGATAGCGACAACTAAACCGATCCAAACTAGAGATAAAATAGGGTTACTGGTTAAAAATTCAATATATTGTTGCATTTGCTTCGCTCTGTTTCATGGCTAAATGGCAGCCAAGATTAACGGGATTTTTAAAGGTTTTGAGTATACCGTTGTTAACTATCATGTACAGCAACGGGTATTCATTCCGCGCATTAACTCACTTGTTGGTATTAATAAGTTATGCGCATCCCCAGTATAAAAGCGAATCTCACACTTACCTATTAATGAAATAGAGAAAACTGTGATCTAGGGCTTACACTCAAGACAATAAATGCATATATTTTGTCAATAGGTCACAATACGCTCGACAGTAAGTTTGAACTTCTCCTACTGCTTTCAATACTTTCTGTAGTAAAATCATATTAATGGATATTACAATTACTTTAAAAATGCTTTTATATTAAGCAGTTAAGGTAATTGATATAGATTTTTATTTATTCGAAGAGGGACAGAATATGTCTGCGAAGAAACCACTTGCACTTGTTATTTTAGATGGTTGGGGCTACCGCGAAGACAATGCGGATAACGCAATTGCTAACGCTCAAACGCCAGTAATGGATGAGCTACTTGCTCAAAATCCTAACACACTAATTTCAGCTTCTGGTATTGATGTTGGTCTACCTGACGGTCAAATGGGTAACTCTGAAGTAGGTCATACTAATATCGGTGCAGGCCGTGTGGTATACCAAGATCTTACTCGTATTACTAAAGCGATCAGCGATGGTGAATTTTTCGAAAATGAAGCACTTGTAACGGCTATCGACAAAGCGGTTAACGCAGGAAAAGCCGTTCATATTATGGGTCTTCTTTCTCCTGGCGGTGTTCACAGCCATGAAGATCATATTGCTTCTGCAATTGAAATGGCAGCAAAACGTGGTGCAGAGAAAATATACTTGCACGCATTCTTAGATGGCCGTGATACGCCACCACGTAGCGCAAAAAACTCTCTTGTCCGTTTTAACGAACTATTTGCTCAACTAGGCAAAGGACGTACAGCATCACTGATTGGTCGTTACTACGCAATGGATCGTGATAATAACTGGGATCGCGTTGAAAAAGCTTACGATCTTATCTCTGCCGCTAAAGCTGAGTTCACAGTCGCTAATGCCGTTGACGGTCTAGCTGCCGCTTACGAGCGCAATGAAAATGACGAATTTGTAAAAGCAACAGAAGTACGTGCTGAAGGCCAAGAAGCCGCAATCATGGAAGACGGCGATAGCGTTATTTTCATGAACTACCGTGCTGACCGTGCGCGTGAAATCACACGTGCATTTGAGCCTGGCTTTACAGGTTTTGAACGCACACAACGCCCACAATTATCTGACTTTGTAATGCTTACGCAATATGCGGCAGATATTGCCCTTACAACCGCGTTTAAACCAGCAAGCCTAGATAATACATTGGGTGAATGGCTATCGAAGAAAGGCAAAAAACAGCTACGCATTTCTGAAACAGAAAAATACGCACACGTAACCTTCTTCTTCAATGGTGGTAAAGAAGACGAGTTCGATGGTGAATCACGTCAACTTGTTGCTTCACCAAAAGTGGCGACTTACGATCTTCAACCTGAAATGAGTGCACCTGAGCTAACAGATAAGCTTGTTGCTGCAATCAAAGGTGGTGAGTTCGATATGATCATCTGTAACTACCCTAACGGTGATATGGTTGGTCATACTGGTGTGTATGACGCAGCAGTGAAAGCATGTGAAGCACTAGATACTTGCCTTGGTAAAGTTGTTGCAGCGATTAAAGAAATGGATGGTCAGTTGCTGATCACTGCCGACCACGGTAATGCTGAAATGATGGTTGACCCTTCAACTGGCGGCATCCACACAGCACACACTAATCTACCTGTGCCACTTATTTACGTAGGTAGCAAAGACTTAGATCTTAAGTCAGGTGGTAAGCTGTCAGATCTTGCGCCAACGATGCTTTCACTAACAGATATGGAAATCCCTGCAGAGATGTCTGGTCAGGTGCTATACAATCTGAAATAATTATCTCCATGCGAGATATAATTAGAAAACATCTAAACCAAAAAATCCGCGCCAGTGCATTATGCACTGGCGTTCTTTTATGCATGACATTTGCCGTTCCATGTGCAGCGTCCAGTCAAAACCAGCTCGATGGCGTAAAACAGGAAATCTCACGTCAAAAAAATCAACTGGCAAGCAAGCAAAAGAAATACAACAGCTTGCAACAAGATCTAAAACGACACGAACTGAACATTGCCAAAGCTGCGAATGATATTCATGCTACAAACAATCAATTAGCAACCATTAAACGTGCTATTGATAAGTTAAATACAGAACAAACAGAACTGGAACAAAAACAGAAACAACAAAAAGCAGTTGTTGCTTCTCTCTTAAATGCCCAATTTCGCCAAGGCCAAGACAGTGATATCGCCAGTTTATTAAGTGGAGAAGATTCAACACGCCTTGATCGAATGACAACCTATGCTGAGTACATCAGTAAAGCACGTGTCGAAGCCATTGATGCACTCGATGCCACGCAAACTGAAATTCAAATGAAAGTGCACCAGCTCAAAGAGCAAAAATCGGAGCAGCAACAAGCACTCAACGCTCTTGAACAGCAAAAACAAACACTCGATCAACAGCAGCAATCACGTCAAAAAACACTATCTAGCATAAAAAGCCAAATCGATAGCAGCAGTGAAGATCTAGCTGAACTGCAAGCCAACGAAAAACAAATGCTGGCCGCAATTGCCAAAGCGAAAGCTGAAGCGGAAAGAAGAGCCCGTGAAGAAGCGGCAAGAATTGCCCGTGAAAAAGCGGCAGCTCAAGCACGCATAAAAGCGGCAAAAGAAGCCAAAGCACGTGCTGCAGCAGAGGCAGAAGCACGTGAGATTGACAGGCAATATGCAAACCAGAACGCTCGCGTGCCAATGGACGGCCTTGCTCGTCATAAAGGAAAATTGTACTGGCCTGTGAAAGGGGCTATTTTGCATAACTATGGCTCGCACCAGCAAGGGCAATTACGTTGGAAAGGCATGGTATTTAGCAAGCCAATGGGTAGCCAAGTAAAAGCGATTTATTCCGGTCGTATTATTTTTGCAGACTGGCTACGTGGCTATGGTTTGATGATTGGTATTGATCACGGTAAAGGTGACATGAGTTTCTATGGCTATAACCAAACACTACTGAAAAAAGTCGGTGATAAGGTACAAGCTGGAGAGCCAATTGCTTTAGTCGGTGACAGTGGTGGCCAAACTCAGTCCGGACTCTATTTTGAGATCCGCCGTAAAGGGCAGCCAATAGATCCTAAACCTTGGCTTGATTAAGCTCCACTTTTAGTACTAAAAATAAAAAAGGTTGGTGATAGTTATTATCCCAACCTTTTTTAATATCGCTTCTTTTCGCAACGGATTCTTAGCGTTTCGCTTGCTGCTCTTGTTGCTCGTAATACTGTTTCAATGCTTCTACACGTTCGCAGCCTAACGGTGTTGCCAGCGGCCTTACAATATTAAGTATCTGAATAACACCTTTATAGATAATCGTCGGGGTTATTTTGGCACCAGCGACTTGTGTTGTTTGATAACTAATCCAACTAGATGCCACCATCAATAAAGTCTCAGCCAACGTTTTCAAATCTTCATCATAGATATCAACCAACCCACCATCTTTTAAGCTTTGCATCAATATCGCAATATTACTGCGAAGTTTCGCCTGTGCTTCAAGGTATTTAAGCTGTAATTCAGGATCACGACGTAAGATATCAGGCAAATTTGCGTAGAAAAAACGATAGCGCCACATCAGCAAAAATACGGCATCAAGGTAACTCAACAGACTTTCCGTCGTTTCAGCTTCACTGCGCGGTTGAAAGCTCACTTGTAAGTCAGTGGCATATAAATCAAAAATACTGTGGATGATCTGTTCTTTATTTCTGAAATGATAATAAAGATTACCCGGACTGATCGCTAGATCGGCGGCGATATGGTTCGTCGTTACATTTGGCTCTCCACGATCATTAAATAACGCTAAAGCAGCATGAATAATTCTGTCTCGGGTTTTCATTTGATTGACTTCCTTCGCCCTTCTTCTACATATAATGTATCATAAGTTAACGTTTTTTTTGCTCTGTAGCGCCATAGCTACAAGTTGTTATTTCATCAATGAAGGATTTTCTCCCATGATAATTGTTACTGGCGGCGCCGGCATGATCGGCAGCAACATCGTAAAAGCCCTTAACGAGCAAGGTTGTAACGACATTTTAGTGGTGGATAACCTCAAAGACGGGACTAAATTCGCCAACCTTGTCGATTTAGACATTGCCGATTACATGGACAAAGAAGACTTCATCACGCAAATTATGGCGGGAGATGAGTTCGGAACCATTGAAGCTATTTTCCATGAAGGTGCTTGCTCAGCAACCACTGAGTGGGACGGTAAATACATGATGCTCAATAACTATGAGTACTCAAAAGAGCTATTGCATTACTGTTTAGAGCGCCAAATCCCCTTCCTTTACGCTTCATCTGCTGCAACTTATGGTGGCCGCGATCATGACTTCATCGAAGAAAAACCATACGAAGGTGCACTGAACGTTTATGGTTATTCAAAACAACAATTTGATAACTATGTTCGCCGTATTTGGCAAGATGCAGAAGCACACGGTGAGAAACTATCGCAAATTACTGGCTTCCGTTATTTCAATGTGTACGGCCCACGTGAGCAACACAAAGGCAGTATGGCCTCTGTCGCCTTTCACCTAAACACTCAAATTAACGAAGGTGGCAACCCAAAATTGTTTGAAGGCTCTGAAACCTTTAAACGTGATTTTGTTTATGTTGGCGATGTATGCAAAATGAACCTATGGTTCTTAGCAAATAGCGTTTCGGGTATTTTTAACTGTGGTACAGGCAATGCTGAATCTTTCCAAGCAGTAGCTGATGCTGTCGTTAAATATCATGGAAAAGGTGAAGTTGAGTCAGTACCTTTCCCTGAACACCTAAAAGGTCGTTACCAAACTTACACTCAAGCAGATCTTACTAAAGTGCGCGCTGCTGGCTATACAGAAACGTTTAAATCTGTTGCTGAAGGCGTTGCAGAATACATGAAAATCCTAAACAAATAATAACGATATGATTGATAACCATTACGATAAACAAGCTTATAACCCACAATTTGAATGGGCTTTTCTAGCGCCTAAATATTGGGGGACATGGCTTGCTGTTATGCTCGCTTCTCTATTTTGCTTACTGCCCCATAAAGCACGCCGTGCAATTGCGAGTACCTTTGCTAAAAAAGCCATCAAGCTAAATAGCAAATCAAATCGTCGTGCGCGCGTAAACTTACAGATGTGCTTTCCTGACAAAACCGATGCTGAACGTGAAGATATTCTTCTGCAAAGTATCACCACTGCAGGTACATTCTTGCTGGGGTTTGCATCGTTAAGTGTACGTAGCAAATTTTGGTTAGAAGATAATACCGTGATCCGCGGGATGGAGAACCTCACCACTCTCACCGATCAGCAGCAAAGCGTAATTTTGTTAGTTCCTCACACTTGGGCGATTGATATTCCGGCGGTACTGCTTGCATCACGCGGTTTACCAGTTTCTGCAATGGCGAAAAAGCAGAAAAACCCAGTATCAGACTGGTTGATGCACCGTCAACGTGTGCAATATGGCGGCCGTGTTTATGAACGCAGCGGCGGTATTAAACCGTTTATTAAATCAATTCGCGAAGGGTACTTGGGGTACTACTTACCCGATGAGGATCTTGGTCCTGAACACAGTGTTTTTGTCGATTTCTTTGGTACCACCAAAGCAACAATGTCAGGTCTTGGCCGACTGTCTAAATTAAGTCGCGCAAAGATCGTACCGCTTTTTGCGATGTATAACAGTGAATCAGGTAAATATGAGTTAGATTTTTACCCTGCTCTGCCTTTCCCGAGTGAAACTGAAGAGCAAGATGCCCGCATGATGAATGAATGTATTGAGCAATACGTGAGTGAACGTCCAGAGCAATATATGTGGATTCTACGTTTATTAAAAACACGTCCTAATAGTGATGATAATCCTTATCAGGTGAAGAAATAAAATGACTCTTCCTCGCTTTTTAAATCGTGAAATAATCATAAGCTTGCTCGTCGCAAGCTTTCCTATTTTATGCCTTGCTTACGGTAAAGGTTATAACTTACCACCAATTTTATTATTAGTAGCTGCACTTGGTTTTTGTTGGCAATTCAACACTATTAACTATACAAAACAGGTAAAATGGGTATTAGGTAGCTTTGGTATTTACTTTCTCACTTATTTAGCCTCAACACTTTATTACGGCGTTAGTTTTTCTGAAATCGATATGCCTAGTCGTATAGTGTTAGTACTGCCTATATTTCTATTACTTCTGCTCTATCCACCGAAAATTAATATTCTGACTTCAGGTTTTATTATTGGCTCAATCATTACTGGTATTGTTGCAATGATTCATATTTATGATTTTAAGACTGGTCGAGCATTTAGTGATGTTTTAAAAAACATTCACCCATCATTGAAAGGCTATATGCCTATTCAATCTGGCAATATGGCGATGACATTAGGTTTAATCAGCCTCACGATAAGTATCAATTATCTGATTCAAAAATCATGGTGGCGATTTACATTTAGCTTAATTGCTGCATTTCTAGGTATTTATGCAAGTTTTCTTTCTGGAGCTCGTGGAGGCTGGGTATTTTTACCTCTCGCTGTCGTTTATTTAGCTTTCAGTAATCGTCGATTAATCACGAAGAAAATAGCTTTAGTTAGTATTCTTGTTCTTGGTACAGCCGTTTTTTCACTTAGCCAAAACAAAGAAATTACAACACGTTTAAATTCAGCAATGAATCAAGTCATCCAATATCAAAAAGGCCATGATGAAAACTCGTCATTAGGCGTTCGATTTGAACTTTGGAAAAGTGCTATTTATACCACAGAGCAACACCCTATTATTGGTGCTGGTTATCAAGTTAGAGAAGTACTAAGAGAAAAATGGGCACATGAAGGCCTTGTGAATTCACAAGTGATTAAAAACTTTTTAGATTCACACTCCCATAATCAATTTTTAGAAGATTTATCTGTCCGTGGTGTTATTGGACTAACAGCACTGCTTGCTATTTTTATTATTCCTCTTGGTATCTTTATCGTAAACCATCGTATTGCAAACTCACCTCAACAAAAAATGATCAACCAGTGTGGTGCTATCAGTGTGATCATGATGATAGGTTACTGCTTGTCTCAAGCTATGTTCCGTCATAATTCAGGAATAATTTTCTATTCACTAATGACTGTCATTCTTCTAGCGACAAGCATTTCAATGAGAGAGAAACAATCATGAGAGTACTCGTATTAAGCTCTTATTTAGATGCTTGGAACAGCGTTAGGCCAGAAGCCGAAATGTGTATCGAGATGGTCAAACAAGGTCACGAAGTCACTATTATCACCCAAGGTGATGCACCTTATGTCGAGCGTTTTCATGAAGCAGGAATAACGGTTATCGATTGCTACCCAAGTCGTAAAGTTTGCTTCAAAACAATAAAAACAATTCGCCAAGAACTGCGCCAACACCATTATGATGTGGTGTATGCGCTTAATTCTAAAACTATCCCTAACGCTGCGTTTGCTTGTATTGGTTTTCCTGATACAAAACTTATCAGCTACCGAGGCACTGTTGGCGGTATTTATCGTCATGACCCATCATCGTATTTAACGCATCTTCATCCTCGCGTGAATGGGATCTCTTGTGTCGCAGAAGCAGTTACAGACTCGGTGCGAGGTGTTGTTAAGTTAGCACCAGAAAAAGTTCAAACCATTTATAAAGGCCATGACTTAGCTTGGTATCAAGCAGATGCTCTGCCACGTGAGCAACTAGGTTTAACCGATGATGATATTATTGTTACCTGTGTTGCCAATGCGCGTAAATCCAAAGGCGTTCATGTTCTGCTTGATGCGGCTAAGCAATTAGCTGATATCGACAATCTGCATCTGGTGCTCGTTGGTCGTGATATGGATACGGAAGAAAACAATCAACTAGCAGCAAATAACTGCATGCAGAATCGTATTCACTTTTTAGGTTATCGCTCTGATGTACCTGAAATCATGGCGACATCCGATATCCAAGTGCAGCCTTCTATTAGCGGTGAAGGTCTACCCAAAACAATTATCGAAGCGATGGCAATGGCAAAACCTTCTGTTGTCACAACCACTGGCGGCAGTAAAGAGCTGGTAGAAGAAGGTAAAACCGGTTTTGTTGTTGAAACCAATAATCCTCTAGCATTAGCTGATAAAATTAAACAATTAGCAGAATCTAAAACAATACGCGTTGAAATGGGGCAGAATGCACAACAACGATTAAAAGCGCATTTTTCAATCCAAGAAACAACAAAGCAGCAGCTGAACTTCTTTCAAAGCGTATAAACCAACGGTTGTAATGTGAAAATATTAATTATTGGCCCATCATGGGTTGGCGATATGGTGATGTCGCAATGTCTTTATACCGAGCTTAAAAAGCTTCACCCAAACGCTATCATTGATGTGATGGCACCCGGTTGGTGTAAGCCCGTGCTAGAACGCATGCCTGAGGTAAATCAAGCGATTGAAATGCCTCTTGGTCATGGCGATCTCAATCTTTTTGCTCGCTATCAATTAGGTAAAATTCTTCGCGATGACAACTATGATCATGCGTACGTATTACCCAATTCAGCTAAATCAGCCTTAGTACCCTTGTTTGCTAAGATCCCTGTTCGTACTGGTTGGAAAGGTGAGATGCGTTACGGTTTACTCAATGATTTGCGCAATAACAAAAAATCATTCAACTTGATGATTGAACGCTATATTGCACTCGCCCATCCGGCAACAGCAATGACAGGCTCAGGCTCTTTAACAGATATGCCGCATCCAAAGCTCGCCATCGACGCCATAGCTCAAAATGAAGCACTAACTAAGTTCGGTTTAAACCGAGAAAGAACAGTGATTGGCTTATGTCCAGGCGCTGAATTTGGTCCAGCAAAACGTTGGCCAGAGCAACATTTTGCAAAAGCTGCCGCAACGCTGATAGAGCAAGGTAACCAAGTATGGTTATTCGGCTCAGCAAAAGATCGTGAAGTGACTGATAAAATCAAAGCCAGCCTGCCGCAGGAAATGCAAACACATTGCCAAAATCTTGCTGGTAGTACGTCTTTAATCGAGGCAATTGATTTACTTGCAACCTGTAAAACAGTTGTTAGCAATGACTCTGGTCTGATGCATATTTCAGCCGCCGTTGGCTGTAATATCGTAGCGTTATACGGTTCAACATCACCGGGTTATACCCCACCGCTAGCTGAGCATGTCGAAGTATTAAATACCGATATCAGTTGTCGCCCATGCTTTAAGCGCGAGTGTCCACTAGGTCATTTGAAGTGTTTAACAGAGCTGACACCTGATTTAGTAGTTAATGCGATCAATAAGTTACAACAAGCGTAAGTGAATATGTTACTTAGAATCGTTTATACTTTGCTGCTTACTCTGGCTTCCCCGTTACTTCTGTTTGGGCTATACAAGCAAAAGCCGGGGAAACCTCGTTTTGGCGAGCGTTGGAAAGAACATTTTGGTTTTACGCCTGTCGTTAATGGTAAGAAACCTATTTGGATCCATGCCGCATCAGTTGGAGAATCTATTGCTATCACGCCACTGATCAAAACGCTGAAAGAACAATATCCAGCACAAGCTATCGTGATTACGACAACAACAAGTACAGGCGCAGAGCAAATAGCAAAGCTAGGTGATTTGGTTGAACACCGCTACATGCCGATTGATTTTGCTTGGTGTGTACGAGGCTTTCTAAAAGCGGTGCAACCTAAACTGATGTTAATTGTTGAAAAAGAACTCTGGCTCAATACGCTAGCAACTGTTAAAAAACAGCAGATTCCAATAATAATAGCTAATGCTCGCTTATCAGAACGCTCTGCTCAACGTTATCAATCGGCAGCGTTTTTTACCAAACCACTACTCAATAATGTCGATAGCATTCTTTGTCTTCATCAAGACGATGCTCAACGTTTTATCGATATTGGAGCGACCAAAGAGAAGGTTACAGTAACAGGCTCGATTAAATACGATCTTACTATTGCGCCAACGGTCTTTGAACATGCAACACAATTACGTTCACAACTGGGTCAAGATCGCCTTGTATTCATTGCTGCGAGTACTCACAAAGGTGAAGATGAGCAGGTCTTTACAGCTTTTAAGGCGATATTACAGTACAACGAAAATGCATTACTCATCATCGTTCCTCGTCATCCTGAACGCTTCAATGATGTTGAAGTGTTGGCAAAAGAGCAATTTCAATTGTCCATTCATCGCCGTACTAATAACGCTGAATTTACACCACAAACCCAAGTATATTTAGCCGATACCATGGGTGAGATGCTATTGCTTCTTGCTAGTAGTGATGTCGCGTTTGTCGGGGGAAGTTTGATCGGTGATAAAGTCGGTGGGCATAACTTACTCGAACCTGCAGCAGTAGGAAAACCTGCTATCACAGGCCCTAGCTACTACAACTTTATCGATATTACAGAACAACTACTTCAAGCTGACGCGATAGAAATTTGTCAAGACAGTACTGAGCTAGCAAAGCAAGTAATTGAGTTGTTTGATAACTCAGAACGTCAGCATGTGATGGGAGAGAACGCTAAAAAAGTGGTAGAGCAAAATCAAGGCGCAGTGCAACGCACCATTGATAATATAACTGACTATCTACATTAAATTTATAGCGATGAGAACCCACACTCATCGCTACTTCATCCCTAACCTTGTTGATAGCCATCGTATAACACTTGCCAGTCTTGAGCCTGCCATTGAATATTTCGCTTCTTCACTTCTTTGATAAATGAGCGCTCTAAACGGGCTAAGTTATCCTTTTTCCAACTTTCACCCTGTTGCTGATAGCACTTATCAAAATCAATCAACCAAACTTGCTGATCCATATCAAGCAAGATGTTGTGGGCATTTAAGTCTGTGTGGCAAACCTGCAGATCATGCATCTTACGGATCATAATGCCAATTTGACGCCAAATCGAACTTGGCAGAGATGACTTGATAAGTAACGCAACGAGATCACGGCTATTAGGGATTTTCTCAACCAAAATATCTGCGCGATAAACACAGCCTTTCTTTTCCGCTTTTGCGGCCACAGGACGAGGAACATTTACCCCGCCTTCTCGTAAGACTTTTAGCAGCATCAATTCAGCATAACTACGGGTCTTATCCCAACCAGTAAACCAATAACTGTCACTCACCAACTTACCAAATAAGCCACCACGACGATAATGACGCAATGCCATTTCCATTTTATCGCCAGCAACAAACCAAGTCGTGCCCCGTCCTTGCGCCGAGCCGACAATTGCATTTTGTTGACGCCAAAAATCGATATCTAAGCAACAATGCGGATCGACAGTTAAATAATTGTCATCAAACCATATCATTTTTTGTTCATGGCTAATTGTCTGCACTGTTGTCTTTCTCCTGTTTGTTTTTGTTTATTTTACAATTACCAGCGCTAACTGCATAATTCGCTAACCACTTTTTATTAGGTACCACTATGGCTTTGTTTACCACTGCGCCTCAATCTATCTGTATTTTACGGCTATCAGCTATTGGTGATGTGTGTCATGCGATCGCTGTAGTACAAGCTATCCAAAGACATTGGCCAGAAACTAGTATTACATGGGTAGTGGGTAAAACAGAAGCTCAGCTTGTGGGCACACTGCCTAATATCAAGGTGGTAAGTTTTGATAAGAAAGCTGGCTGGCTAGGGATCAAAGCAGTTTGGAATACTTTGAAAGGTCAAAAGTTTGATGCCTTACTCGACATGCAAGTAGCACTGCGCGCAAGCCTATTATCTTTAGGAATTAAAGCACGCTACAAAGTCGGTTTCTCACGTCAAAGAGCCAAAGAGGGACAATGGCTATTTACGAATAGAAAGCTGCCACAAACAAATGCTCCTCATGTACTTGATAACTTTGCTGAGTTTGCTCGCTACATAGGCGTACCTTTTACTACTCCAGATTGGCAGATCCCATTATCAAGTAAAGATATTGCCTTTGCTCAGCAATATACTAACAAACCAACATTGATCATCTCACCTGCAGCTAGTAAAGATGAACGCAACTGGCTTATAGAGCGCTATGCTGCCGTTGCTGAACATGCCGTTAGTAAAGGATTAAATGTCATCCTATGTGGTTCACCGACGCAACGAGAGCAAACGTTAGGTGAGAAGATCATACAACATTGTCATCACCCTATTACTAACCTTATTGGTAAAACAAGCCTGATCCAATTAACCGCGTTGCTAAAATACGCAACTGTTGTTATCGCTCCTGACTCAGGTCCAGCCCATTTAGCAACTACACAGGGCACTCCAGTGCTCGGTTTGTACGGGCATAGTAATCCAACACGCACAGGCCCTTATCTTAGCCAAAAATATGTCGTCAGTGTGTATCAACAATTTGCAGAAAAGCATTATGGCAAACCTGTCTCAGAGCTTCCATGGGGAGCACGCGTGAAAGGCAGTGATATTATGGCTGCGATTTCTGTTGATGATGTTATTACGCAATTTGATACCATCATCGACTCCTTAACTTTGATCCAATCACAGTGAGAAAACAATGAACCAGCAAAACACCAAACCAAGCCTTGCTGTTGCACTGATTGTAAAAAATGAAGCCAAGCATCTGGCGGCATGTTTAGACTCAGTAAAAGATTGGGTTGATGAAATCGTTATCCTTGATTCTGGCAGTAGCGATACAACAGAAGCCATTGCGCGCCAATATACTGACAAGTTTTTTGTCAGTAATGATTGGCCTGGTTTTGGCATGCAACGTCAACGTGCTCAACAATATGTTGAGAGCGATTATATTTTATGGCTTGATGCTGACGAACGAGTAACGCCAGAGCTACGTCAATCGATTCAACAAGCTGTCGCAAGCAATTACATCAATACGGTTTATCAAGTTAATAGACTCAGCACAGCATTTGGTAAATTTATTCATCACTCTGGTTGGCATCCAGATTGGATCTCACGTTTACATCGCCGCAATGAAACCCAATATAATGAAGTCAAAGTACATGAATCTATTGTGATTCCTGCTAATGGAAAAGTCGAAAAACTAACTGGTAATTTAGAACATTACACTTTTGAAGATTTATTTGAATTTCAGCGAAAACAACAAAATTATGCAGAGCTTTGGGCTGAAGAAAAATTTTTAAAAGGCAAAAAATCATCTATTGCCTCTGCTGTTATCCATTCTATGTTTAGCTTTATTCGTACTTACATTCTTAAAGCTGGGTTTCTAGACGGTAAGCATGGGTTTATTATTGCTTGTATAAACGCCCAATACGTCCTAAATAAATACTTAGGCCTTCACCTAAAGCACAAGAAGTAACGACAATTATGACAACTCGAGTAATTTACCCTGGCACTTTTGATCCAATTACCAACGGTCATTTAGACTTAATTGAGCGTGCAGCAGCAATGTTTGATCATGTGATTGTTGGTGTTGCTTTTAACCCAAGTAAAAAGCCGCTATTTGATCTTAATGAACGCGTAGAGCTAGCAGGTAAAATTACCAAACACTTGGATAATGTAGAGATTGTTGGTTTTTCAGGGCTGCTGGTTGATTTTGCTAAAGAGCACAACGCTAACATTCTAGTCCGTGGTCTACGTGCAGTATCTGATTTTGAATATGAATTTCAGCTAGCCAATATGAATCGCCGCCTGATGCCTGAGTTAGAAACCGTTTTCTTAACTCCAGCAGAAGAAAATTCATTCATTTCTTCAACCATAGTTAAAGAAGTTGCATTGCACAAAGGTGATGTAAGTCAGTTTGTTGATCCACTGATTACTGAAGCATTATTAGAAAAGTTTGTAAAATAGGCATTAATAAAGGTGTTAAACGTGCCTTTACTAAACTTTACCATCAAAGTAATCAACAACAAAGACTAAATATTTCCCATTAAAAATCATTAAATTAGGGTTAACTTCATCCAATTAAGAATAGCGATATTTTTTTAGTCTATGTAATTTTTATACAATATAAATATTATCTATCTTACTGTTTTAAATTTATTTTGGTAGAATCCAACGTTAATTTACGTAACTAGACTGAAAACCTAAACTAAGGTCATTGATATAATATATGAAAATATTCGTCATCAATTTACCGTCATCTTCAGATAGACGACCTTTTATTTCTAAAAAAATGGAAGATATTGGTATTGATTTTGAGTTTTTTTCAGCAATTGACGGCAGAAAAGGGCTTCCTCAAGATCTAGCTAATTGCCCTGATGATAAGCATAGAATTTACTTTCGAAGTCGCCCTTTATCTTCAGGCGAAAAAGGTTGTTATGCTAGTCATTATCGTCTTTGGCAAAAATGCATCGAATTACAACAACCTATCGTGATTTTAGAGGATGATTGTATACCAACAAGTTTTTTTAAACAGATACACACTAAACTGCCAGAACTTCATAATGAAGGATACGAATATCTTCGCTTACAAGGGCAGCAAGGGCAATTTAAAGTAATTGAGCAATTGAGTGACTTACAAATAGTATTATGGAAAGAGAATCTAATCGGGACTGTTGGTTATAGCATCAGCCCGGCTGGAGCTAAAAAACTCATAGCCAAAAGTAAAAAATGGCGATGCCCTGTAGATAATTTTATAGGTGAATCTTATAGAACCAATTTATTATGTACAGGAATACAACCATATGCTATTGAACATGATGATAATCAAACAAGTACAATACAACCAACATCAGCTAAATCTGAAGTATCATTAATTTATAAATCTTTTAGAGAAATTTATCGTTCATATCGTAACATTAGAATGACGCTTCATTATCATCTGACTAAAAAAAAGTAATTTAACGATTAAAGGCCTAATATTAGGCCTTTTCCAACTTACTTTTGATAAAACTCTCGATACCAATCGACAAAAGCTTTTACACCTTCTTTGACTTTCACTTCAGGCTTATAGCCAGTTGCTTTAAATAAATCTTCTGTATCAGCGTACGTCATGTAAACATCGCCTGGCTGCATGTCCATGAAGTTTTTCTTCGCTTCAATGCCCAATGCCTCTTCCAATGCTTCAATATAATCCATGAGTTTTACAGGACTACCGTGACCGATGTTATACACACGATAAGGTGCAGAACTGGTTGCTGGTGAGCCAGCTTCTACCGTCCAATCAGAATTAGGCTGTGGGATCACATCCTGAATACGCATCACACCTTCAACAATATCATCGATATAAGTGAAATCACGGCGCATATCACCATGGTTATACACATCGATCTCTTTACCTTCCATGATTGCATTGGTGAACTTAAACAATGCCATATCTGGACGTCCCCATGGACCATAAACGGTAAAAAAACGTAGGCCAGTAGTCGGAACACCATAAAGATGCGAATACGTGTGTGCCATCAACTCATTAGATTTTTTGGTTGCAGCATAAAGTGAAATGGGATGATCAACGCTATCTGCCGTATTAAATGGTGTCTTATGATTTAAGCCATACACTGAGCTTGAAGAAGCATAAACCAGGTGCTGAACCTTATTGTGGCGACAACCTTCTAAAATCGTGAGATGTCCAACTAAATTACTATCTGCATAGGCCAAGGGGTTATCAATCGAGTAACGCACACCTGCTTGAGCTGCTAAGTGGATAACGCGGTTAAATTGTTGATCTGAAAATAAGTTAGCAATACCTTCACGATCCGCTAAATCTAATTCGATAAAAGTAAAACTTGGATGAACAATACGAGCTAAACGCGCTTGTTTTAGTGATACATCGTAGTAATCATTAAGATTATCGATACCAATGACTTGATGGCCTTGAGCACATAAACGTTCGGTGATTGCGCTACCAATAAAACCAGAAACACCAGTGATGAGATATTTCATTTTTCTATCCTCAATAACGCTTCATTATGCGCTACTCAACCTAAATATTGTGGGCATAATACCATTTTAGATCAATCAACAAAGGTTAATCCCAAGTTAACCGACTCAATAATTATGATGCCTAGGTTAATTATTACCGAACCTATTTCTGACAATCACTGCAGAATACCGTCGCGCGTTGACCGATTTTTGCTTCACTCAAAGTCTTACCGCATTTGGGGCAAGGTTTACCTGCCTTGCCATATACCTGCAACTCTTGCGCAAAATATCCCGGTTTTCCGTCTGCATTTTTAAAGTCTTTCAATGTTGTACCGCCCTGTTTAATGGCGAATGCTAAAACAGATTTAATCTCTTCGACGAGTTTAGTCATCCGCGCTAGCGAGATTTTACCCGCTGCACGTTTAGGGTGAATGCCAGCAGCGAACAAAGATTCATTAGCATAAATATTACCCACTCCAACAACCACATGATTATCCATAATAAATTGTTTTATCGCTGTGCGTTTCCCTTGTGCTTTTTGATGTAAATGTTCCACGTTAAATTCGTCGCTCAATGGCTCTGGACCCATTTTTTCAAGCACAGGGTGTGTTACCCCTTTTTCTTCCCATAACCACGCGCCAAAGCGCCTAGGATCGTTATAACGCAGTACTTCACCACTTGTGAGCACCAAATCAACGTGATCATGCTTCTCAACAGGAGCTCCAACAGGTAAAACGCGTAAGCTGCCTGACATCCCTAGATGCACAATCGCATAGCCAACATCCGTTTCTAACAGCAAGTATTTAGCGCGACGTGTCACCCCACGAATCACTTGCCCTTCAATCGCTTTAATCGCTTCAGGAATAGGCCAACGCAGTCGAGGATTACGGATAATAATTTGTTTCACCGTTTGATCGATAACATGAGGAGAGATCCCCATTCGGCTCACTTCAACTTCTGGTAATTCAGGCATGACTCAATCTCGTTTTTATTAGTTATTTGATAAAGATGTCGGAAACAGATAATCCGCAGTAACAGACACAGCAACCCATTGTTGACCATTATTGAACAACCAAAATTTAGGCAAGGCATAAACTGTTAATCGAATAGGTTCTACTTGTTGCTCCCCCCAAACTTCTATCGTATGTGGAGGCGGTAGCTGTAAACTCAGCTTTGATATAGTTGCTTCATCCACCACAGTGCCTTGTAGATGTTGCCAACGTTGTACTAACTCACTGGCTGAAATCGATAACTTAGACGAACTTTGCCACTGCCCATTACTTTGCTTAAGCGTAAAATGTGGAAAAACAACCCGCTGAATCAAAAGATCTGGCGAGAGGACAAAAACAGTATTGGGAATATTATTTACTTGCTCGGTAACAGTTTGTGTCACCGCTTCTTTAGGTGCAAATCGTTCGCGAAGTAAATCAGGCAATTTAATCATCGCAATAAAGCACAGCACCCCAATAATGATAATGTTATTCCAGCCACGTCGAGTTAAGCGCATTCATCCATTCCTGTCTTATCTTAATGAGAATAAAGATAACACTGGTGAAGTCATTGCACCATTGGCAAATAAGTAGTAACAGAAAGGAAGTCAGTGATGTTAGATAGAAAAGTAATAGATATAAAAAAACCCAGCTAGGCTGGGTTTTTATCAAAGATTGATAAAACCAATTACTTGATTTTAGCTTCTTTGTAAAGCACGTGCTGGCGAACTACTGGATCAAATTTCTTGATCTCAAATTTGCCTGGCATGTTGCGCTTGTTCTTGTCGGTAGTGTAGAAGTGGCCTGTACCAGCAGATGATACTAGACGGATCTTCTCACGAATGCCTTTAGCCATTCTTTAAATCCTCTTAAACGTTCTCGCCGCGAGCACGCATTTCACCAAGAACGACATCAATGCCTTTCTTATCGATGATACGCATGCCTTTCGCAGAAAGGCGTAGTTTAACGAAGCGTTTTTCGCTTTCTACCCAGAAACGATGAGTTTGCAGGTTCGGCAGAAAACGACGCTTGGTGGCATTACGTGCGTGTGAACGGTTGTTACCCGTTACAGGACGCTTACCAGTTACTTGGCATACTC
>NZ_AAOU01000061.1 GCF_000153325.1 Photobacterium sp. SKA34 | reverse complement strand
ATACTTTTCCTAATATCAACCAGCCTGAATAGAGCTGGCTATCTAACAAAGTTTTGTCCAAATATTGAGCTAGTAGCTGTTACTAGCTCATGTGATCACCAATCGATTTAATCTTCGTTAAGATTTTTTTGATAGTTTACTTGCCCTTAAAAATTATGAACAGAGTTGTTCTTAAGTTAAAGATTTTGCTTTAAAGTATGAGATTAGTTATCAATAAGTTGAGTAGTTTAAAAATGGTTAAAGTCGACAGTGAAATTATTGCCACCTTTGGTGATTGGGTTGTTACGGACTATGGCATTGAATGTACATATACTAATTACTTTATAGCTAAGGAACGGCTACCTGAACCCGACTGGATTCATCATGTTTGCCAGAAAACATGGGTAAATAAAGTAGATTTTGAAAATGCATTTAAGCATGCATTAGATGTTCATAATGTAATTAGCCATCAAAAAGATCACTACTAAACATAACGTTATTTGACATTACCTACCATGGCGGCCTTTTAGTATCTTGACGTTACAGGGTATCTGTATCTGTATCTGTCAGCCCTACTTTAAAATGTCACATTCCTCCAACTTAGAAATGTCACATTAGGTGTATGATTCTTCCTATGGAAGAATCAGCCTACGGTGCTGGAATGTTACTCACGATGAGCACAAAAGAGCTTCAGAAACTCGAAACAATACAAAACGTTTGTGATAAGCGTATTAGACAAATTGATGCTTCTAAAATCCTGAACTTAAGCCGTAGGCATATTCAAAGATTGGTTAATCAATACCGACAGTTCGGGGCTAATGGTTTAATTTCAAAAAAGCGAACTAAGCCAAGTAATCGTCAATTCAATGCATCATTGAAAAAACAAGTTATTGATTTAATTCAGACTCATTACTTCGATTTTGGTCCTACGCTAGCCGCAGAAAAATTAGCTGAAATTCATGATATTAGACTCTCTACTGAAACCATCAGAAAATGGATGGTTTCGGTAAAACTTTGGAAACCAAAGGTTAAGAAAAGACGTAAGATTTATCAACCGAGAGCGAGAAGAGATTGTATAGGCGAACTTATTCAGCTTGATGGTTCCCCCCACGACTGGTTCGAAGGCCGAGCCGATAAATGTACATTGCTTGTTTTTATTGATGACGCAACAAGCGCCATCATGCATTTATATTTTTGTGATTCTGAGTCGACGTTTTCATATATGGCTGCGACTAAGCAGTATATACAACAGCATGGTAAGCCTGTCGCGCTCTACACGGATAAACACGGTGTTTTCCGTGTTAACCATGCTAGCAACGAAGACCGCAATAAACTGACTCAATATGGTCGCGCACTAAAAGAATTAAACATTGAGCTAATTTGTGCCAATACTCCACAAGCTAAAGGGCGCGTAGAACGCGCTAATTTAACGCTTCAAGACCGTCTAGTTAAAGAGATGAGGCTAGCAGGGATTAATGGGATAGAAGAAGCAAACGAGTGGTTATCAGGTTTTATAGATAACTATAACAGGCGCTTTGCTAAACCAGCTAAACGTCAATTGAATGTGCACAGACCTATCTACGAAACCCCGAAAGAGTTATACGATATTTTCTCCTGGCAAACTTCGCGAAAAGTAACTAAATCACTAACGCTACAGTATGACAAAGTCATGTATTTACTTGAAAAAAATTCAGAAAATGAAAACCTTGTGGGTAGAAATATCATGATACATGATTACCCTGACGGTCAAATAGATATTAAGCATTTAGGTCAATCATTAGGTTACAGTATTTTTGATAAATTGGAGCGAATAAATCAGGGAGAGATAGTTGAAAATAAGCGTTTAGACGCTGTTTTGAGATTAGCGATGGTAGAGCAAGAACGATTGGAATCAGAAGGTTTAAGAGAGCGTAGTCGTTCAGATACACCAAGACGACAAGAACAACGTAGACAGTCGCGAATAAATCCCGTGATGTATGACCAAGCGAAATAACAAATTTCTGTCACTTAGAAAAAGTGACATTTCTAACTTGGAGAACCGTGTGACATTTCTAAATGGTTGCAACATTGGGTTTACATCACTGGTGCGCAAAAGATGCCATATGTTAAATACAGGTGTTTAAGGGGAATTTTACTTAAATAAATTATCTCCATTCCTATCCTGAAATTTCTTGCTAAATTGCGCTATTTTCATTAATATCATCTCAATTATGGCGCTTTTTGAGATGAGATTAATGTCAGGTAAGTATTTATCCCCGCCAGTATGCCCTTTTGATTCTATCAGTGATGTATTGTTTGAGATTGGCTGTCAGGGCGATGATCCCAACAAATATACTGATTACCTCAATCCATTTATTGATGAATACCACTCGTTTAATGAGTTTAGACGTAGAGTAAAGCCAGGTTTAGACGTTAAATTCTGTTGGTGGTTAATGCGCCTATCCCGTGATAACTCATTAATAGACTTAACGCCATTAGAAGATAAACCATTGCCATCTGACTTGCCTGATGCTGTTAATCAGGCTTTATTGCAATCACCTGATTTTATTAAAAATTGCCAGTTTAATAACTTGCATGAATTTAGTCGGATTTTATCGCAAATTGACCGTTACACTACGCATAATTCGATGCTAGGAATACTAGAGCAGATTGGTGAAAATGCACATTTCGTCCACTTAACAAATACTTTAATTGATGATGAGGCGATATCTAGTAGTCAGCTAGAGGGGGCAGCGACAACAACTATTCTTGCTAAAGAAATGCTTCGTAAAAAACGGAAGCCTCGCACTGATGGTGAGCGCATGATTGCGGGTAACTTCGATTTAATGCAAGCAGCATGGAGCCTCAAAGGTAATTCATTCAGTATTAGGTTGATAAAAGAGCTACATAAGGCTGGCACACAAACCTTAGATCAAGGGAAATACACATCTGGCACATTTAGAACGACAGATGATATTGCGGTTGTGAATTCTGATGATGAGATAGTCCATCAGCCCCCAAAACACGATGTTATTGATCGCCTATTATCACGTGTAGTTAATTGGTTGAACGCGACTGACGATGATATCCATCCGGTTATAAAGGCTATAACACTCCATTTTGTTATCGGTTATGTTCACCCGTTCCGTGATGGTAATGGACGTGTGGCAAGGGCTTTGTTTTATTGGTACATGTTTAAGTGTGGTTATACGGGATTTCGTTACATTGCTATTTCCGCGTTATTGAAAAATGCACCAATTCAATACGGTGTTAGCTATTTAGATTGTGAGCATGACAACTTAGATTTAACGTACTTCATTAAATATCAGTTAAAAATTATCAGTCGTGCTATTACTGAATTTGTTTGTGTCTATGAACGTGCAGCATCTCGAATGCGTGAGTTAGAAGATCGATACTCTGGCTTAGAAGACATCGAGAGAAAAATTATTGGATTTGTTGCTGGTGAGCCTCGTTATCGTAAAAAGCCTACGATTACAGCAAGGGAAGCTGAAAGCTTATTAGGCGTTAGTTTTAACACGGTTAAGCAAAAACTTGATGACATGGTTACATCTGAAATACTTGGCTGTGAGAAAATCGGAAAATCGACTGAATATTTTTTAAATTAAACATAACACCCGTTGCTTGTACCAAAATTTGAAAGGTCGCTTGGGCGGCCTTTGTTGTATCTGGACGCTACCACGTATCGGATCGCTTTAGATTCAATATGTTAAATAGCTCGGGTTTTATTTAATGTTGATATTGCAATTTTGCAATCATGCACTTATATACAGTATGGTGCTAGTTGTTATTAGTGAGGTTTAATATGAGTGGTTTTGCTGATTTTTGTCACGATAAGTTGGATCAAGATAAAATAGATGAACAAGCTCTTATCGATGCAAAGCAAGAATGGCTTGAAAATATAGATTTTGTATATTCAACAATTGAAAATTGGTTAAGTGATAGTAAAGAAAGTGGAATAGTCATTGACTATTCTCAAGTCATTCTTGAGGAAGAAAGGATTGGTAAATACATTACAAAATCCATGAACATTCATCTTGGTGAACGCACTGTTATTATTAAACCTGAAGGGTGCCTTTATATCGGAACCAAAGGTTCATTTGAGATTTCATCACCATCTAAAAGAATTAAGTATGATCTTCAGTTAACAAATAATCATCATCTTTTAAAAAGAACTCAAAACAAAGATTTTGAATGGAAGATATTTAGTCTACCTATGACATTAGAAAATTTAAAAAACTTTGAAAAGAATGCGTTTGAGAATATTTTGAAGACGTTATTGAAATAGAGATAGTACGCATAAATAGTTTTACTGTTAAATACATGAAGAGATGTGCTTCTTCATACTCAATATTAGTAACTAAATCTTTTAATTTATGTTATAAAAATGTATCTTTACAGTATATTCGATTCTTGAATATACATATTGACTACGCATTGTACATACATCATTTCAGCCCACTTATTATTAAAGTGGGCTTTTTTCATCCAGGCGCATAAATAGAATTACTGTTAAATGACCGTCCATCGAGGCGGTCTTTTAGTCTCTACATATCAGAGAAAGCTAGACATAAAGTTAATAAAAATCAGAAGAGTTAAGGTATAATCAACGCGGGTGCTCTTGGCTGTCTGTCAGGAGCATAACAACTGTCACTGGATGTCGTGACTGGCAGATAGACGAAAGCCCCGAAAGTTAATTTCTTAACCAACGAGGCAATCTGATGAAACTCGACACTTCTGATGTTAGCCTCTATTTAATTGAGAGGCAAGACGTATGCTGCGAAGAACCGCCTTAATTGGCTTGATTGTTATCTGTATAACAATACTGAGTTTCACATGGATGGTGCGTGATTCACTTTGTGAATTACAAATCAAAGATGGAAGCACGGTTTTTCTAGCAACACTTGCCTACGAATCTAAGTAGAGCTAGACAGGTAGGGGCTGTTAAGCCTCTACCTGATTTAGTTTGTTTGGTGACATTGCCAATGAGCACCCACTCCTTCCATGTTTTAATCTCTCTTTACCACCCTAGCTATGGGCTTGTTGCAAAAAATCGTAGTAACCCAATATATTCATATTCTCCTAAAGGATGGCTAGACAATGGCCAATCACGAATTTAAATGGAAACACTTTGCCCTGAAATTATTCTTTAGTGTCTTCGTTGGTATGGGTCGACACCGATGAGCTATGCCAACATTAGCGACATGTTGGCGGAAAGAGGAATTTCTGTAGATCGCTCTACCATCTATCGGTGGTTTATTGAATACTCCCCATCATTACGTAAAAAATTACGTCGCTATCAATTCATCAACACGAACTCTTCATGGCAGCTTGATGAGACGTATGTCAAAGTTAAAGGTCAGTGGTTTTATCTCTATCGTGCAATTGATAATCAAGGTAACACGTTAGATTTTTACTTTTCTAAAAAGCGAAATAATTATTTAGCATATCAATTCCTTAAACGTTGTTTAAAATGTTATTCACTAGATAAACAGCCGAAAACACTCAACACAGATAAACATGCTTCCTATGCTCATGCGATCGCTCTATTGAAAAAACGAGGATTTTTACGAAAGGATGTTAAGCATCGTCAAGTGAAGTTTCTTAACAATGGCATAGAATCAGATCATGCACCTATTAAGAAACGCATTGTCGCCACCAGTGGATTTACAATACGAAAACGGGCATGGTCATCGATTCAGGGATTTGAATCATTACGGATGTTGAACAAAGGCCAATTTGATTTTTGGTTACGCCATGATGAACCTAAAACAAAAGTGCGGAATAGATCCGCCTTTATGAATAGTCTCTTTAATGTTGATGCGATTTACGCGTAATTTAAAGTTAATTGTATGTTCAATATACCCCATTAAATTATTTGCAACAGCCCCCTTTTGAAAATACAACTTTTGATCTTATTGATTACTGCTTATAGTGGAATGATGAAAATAAGGTTATAGAATGAGACGAGTCATTCATGGATACTAATAAAAACTCAAATTCTACTGATTTAAGGACTATTACGTTTAACGCTAGTCGAAGACGCTTTCTTACTCACACAGGGACATTAGCATCGAGTACCCTATTACCCACTCCAGCTTTCACCTTCCCATTTACAGTGAATGACACTCCACCTGCACTCGTCACCAGCGGAATAGGGTTCAATGGTGAGCGAAAAGATCCCGTGACCGGTGGTTATCATCTTGGTAATGGCTACCGCATGTATAACCCCCACTTACACCAATTTCAAAGTTACGATGGCTTGAGCCCCTTTGGTCAAGGAGGCATAAATGGTTATGCCTACTGCCTTGGTGATCCTATCAACCAAGACGATCCAAGTGGTCATTTCGCTATTCTGAGTCTTCTTATCGGTGCTATTGTTGGCGCTATCATTGGTAGTGGGATCAGCGCTATCAGTGAAGGCATTCAATGTGCCATTAACCCTGAACATAAATTTGACTGGAAACAAGTGGGTATAGGCGCCGCCCTTGGGTTTATTTCTGGTGGTTTCTCGACGGCGGCAAAAGGCGCAACTACATCAGTAAAAGTGGGATTAGCCATTGTTGACGCCACGGTGTCCGGTGGCGCAGATTTTGGTTTGAATGTCGCCGCAGGCACGCCCGTCAAACAATCAGGGCTCAATGCCGGTATTGGTGTCCTCATCGGACTTAGTACTTTTGGTGTTGGGTTAGGTGTCAAGACACTCGGATCATCACTGTCGGAGGTTAACCAGCGGCTAGCAACAATTAAAACCGTAGGACTAAGTGGTAGGGGAGCTCCGAAGATAGCTAAAAAGTGGAGGTTTGAAGGGGGGGGGATATCTCGAGATCATCGTATTGACATGCATGTTAACAATGGATTGCTTAATGGTGACCCTCTATATATTCACTACACCAATAGAGAAGGCTATGATGCAATATTGAACAGTAAATACTTTAGAGCTGCCCCCAATACTGCTAGGCGTGGTACTCGTGCCAAAAGTTCTGTTTATTTATGTCAAGCCAAGGATGCGATGAATAATGAAGAGGCACATTTGAACCTATTCCTAGGTGAGGAAAGGTATAGGAATAGTGCTACACATAGCTTTATTTTTAGTTTTAGAGAACCTCAATTATTGGATCCGAGACCAGTAACTATAGGCAGTCATATTAACGAGATACTATATCCAAATAATATTCCGTTCAGAAAAATAAATCTTCTTTATTCTGGTGTTAACCCTTTCATATGAGAGTGCCAGCAAGCACTTGAAGCATTCCCAGAATAATCGTGTTACACCTTGCATAAAATCTGGGATAAACTTTTTGGGGAAATGTGCGCAATACCCGCAATAGAGGGTGTGCTCTAATGTGCGATGTGAGATTTTTGAGGGGCGAAACGGAGTAGGGGTGTGAAGCCCAACGGTACGATTTTGTATGTTAAGCGTTAAATCAGTCAGTTAGTACAATATGACATTTAAGTAGACCCTACGATCACTGGTAAAAACACCCCGAAATCAGCATGTGACATAACTTATGTTTCACTGCTAGCTGTGTCATGACTTACATGACACACTAGTTTTTTGTTAGCGTACGTTTTCGTTCCATTGGGCATCAAACCCCTTTACCACCCTAGCTATCGTCGCTCTGCTACATCCTAACTTTTGTTGTATCTCTGAATAACTACGACCAAGACTTAACTGATCCCGTATATCTTGACGCAGAGATTCATTCACACGGCGACCACGATACTTACCTTCAGCCTTGGCTTTCGCAATACCTTGCGCTTGGCGTTTATATCGCGTTTCGTAATCATCACGAGCCATCGCTGCACCTAAATCTAACATGAACTCGGTTAAGGCCAAGGTAATGCTGTTTTGTTCTCCCGCACTGAACACAGCATGCGTCATCGGCTGATCTACTACCACAATCACTAACCCTTTTTCCATGATACGGGCTTTTAAGGTTTTCCATTCAAGCCAAGGTAAACGAGTAAGACGATCCATCTTTTCAATCAGCAATACATCACCGGCTTCGCTATCGTCGATCAACTTGTTAAGTACGGGACGCTCTAACTTAGTACCAGATTGGTTTTCGATGTAGTAGCCAGCAATACGACTATCAAACTTGGCGCCAAAGGCTTTGAGTTCTTCTTTTGCCCGTTGGGCATCTTGCTCGGTAGTTGAAGCACGAAGGTAAGCACGGATCAGCATAGTTTCCCCTAAGCTGGTTTAATTTAAGTCGGTTTCTAAAATCAGTTTAGTATAGATGGTTTCATAAATGAAGCAGTAAGGGTTGAGAGGCAGTGGGAAGTGGTTTCGTTAGGGTATACAAATAAAAACCAATAAAAAAAAAGAAATAAACATAATCAATAGTTAATAGCGATTAATAATAATTATCTATTAATAGAAGGTTATTGATATCAAAATAAAAAGGGAATTGATTTACTGGTACTAGGCTAATCTTTGTTGAATTGATGTCGATTTATAAACGTTTGAAAGCATTTTAAATACAAATTAACGATGCTATTGCAGCTAAAGAAGTAACGATAGACGAGCAAATTTAACCACACCTATCAATATTGGATAAGTCCGTACCAAATGACCATTGGTACGGGCTTTTTCTTATTAAGAAAATAAATATTAATTCAACTCTTCACAAGTTCCTTTAGATACCGCTTGCTGAGCCATTGTACGACCACTAATATCTTTGATCGTAATTAGGTAATTTACGCCGCTATTAAATAAAGGCTTTATTTCTTTGTTATTACAATAGTTTATCGCAGCCGTTTTTGCGGCATTTGATGGTGAAACATGACTTTTCCCGCCATAAATAATATTAATTTTAACGGTATTACCTGACGCGTAAGCTTGTGTTATTTGATAAGCATCAATCTTCGGATAAGGTGCTTTACTATCAATTTCAGACGCGCGGCTTTTTGCTAATGTTTCAGCAATTTGTTGCTTTTCATGAGAAGCACAACCACTAAGCAATAATAAACCTAATGATGCAGTGATTAGCGCTTTGCTTGTAGTTAATTTCACAATTTCGACCTTAAATAAATTATGGAAGCACTTTTTTAAAAGCTTAAAAATCTCGTTAGCGTATGCAAATAAAAACCAATAAATAAAATTAATCAATAGCTAATAACGATTAATGGTTAATGGTTAATGGTTAATGGTTATTATCTATCGATAATCGTTCATTAATATGAAAAACAAAAGGGGAATTGATTTCATAGAATCAGGGGTTGGACTTTGCTAGAAACGACTCCCCCCTGAAATAATAATTTATGAAATGCACTCTAATATCGCCGACATCGAGTGACCACGGTACTGTAAGTAACGCACCATTTTCGCTTTTTCCGTATGGTCAGCTGCCAAGCTATCACCAAACTTCTTCTCTTTTGCTTTCAAACAGAGCTCAAACCAATCGACATCAGTATCTTCCAATGCTTGATCGATAACCAGTGAGTCTAGCCCTTTCTGCCTTAGTTCTTGCTTTATACGGGACACACCATGTAATTTTGCTATCTGCTTTGATATTTCTCTTTCAGCCAGTCGAGCATCATCAAGGTAATGGTGAGATAGCAATTTATCCATCACTTTTTCAACTAACTCATTGTCGCCCTGTTTCGATAGTTGGCGTCGAATTTCACCTGAAGCATAGTCACGTTTAGCTAATAATCCTACAGCGAAATCATATAATTGCTCTTGAGACATACAGCCTATCCTTGATCGATCAATCTGTTATAGTGAAATATCTTTATATGTTATTACAGACATAGCAATACTGTTAATTTCAACAGGCTTATTGCCATTGTAATAGACAATAATTGCCCCATTATTATTTTCACAGAGTCAGGCGTTTGATCTTGCTAGAGGCGATTAGCCCTAAAACACTAATACTATGATTATTCGGATGTTTAAGCCGTTTTGGGGCAAAAGTGAGTTATAACGCTCAAATCTCAATTTATCTGATCATATATTTAAAAAATCTGATAGATTGTTATTGGGTGATCACTCTAAAAAGTTTTAACGTAATGATTACTCGAGTGGAACGGGCTCGACCAATATCTCGGCTTGGAACACTGAGATATTAGGAACAGGAAAACGGCTCTTTGCTTAATCATCGAGCCGTTTTTTTCAAGAATTAAACCAAAAATAGATATTGTTAGATTTAAAAAATACTAATCAATCATTTAAGTTGTTAATTTTTTAGACGCATTATTTTTTGCTAATGCATCTAAAAATTTTAAATATTTATTTAATTATTAGATCTATAAAATTTATTTCTAAGATATTGATAAAATTTTAACATTAAAGAAGAAGTTTTAGAAATTATCTTTTCTTTCCTTGAATAATATATATTACATATTGTTAAACTGAAAAAAAACAAGAGGAAATATTTATCGAAATGTTTAGTTAAACCAAAATAATTAAACTTAACCATAATATATCCAATTAATCCTGCTATAAATATGGGTAATAAAGTATTCCAGAATAATGATTTGATAATTGATTTTGTCTTTGACATATAACATCTATCTTTAATAAGAGTGGCAACCAGCATAACAACTTGCAGTTCTTGCGCTATTGATGCGTGAATAAGATCTTATACCAGACGAGCTTAATCCTTTACTGGGATTTATCCTAATTAAAGGACGACGGTCATTGCCTCTTTCACGATTTTGAATATTTGATATTATGTAACTACCAACAGCACTACCAACAAAGGGGCCAGCAAAAGTACTTGTAGCCGCACCAAACGCACCACCTATGATTTCAGCAGCAGGGTCAGGTTCACCTCCAGCTAATCTTGATCCGATTATAGTACCTCCAATGGATCTTGCTGCATTAACAGCATTTCTTTTGCGTCTTTTTTTTGGTGCATTTTCTAAATAAATAAAATCGCTATTATATGTAAGATGCATATCAGAAAAACTTGTTACTATGAATTTATCTTGAATTATCAATTGTTCTTCAGGATATATAATTTCAAAAACTGTTTTATTTTTGTCAGAAATTTCTGCCATATCAGTACCCTTACCCATTTCTAGAAGTGCATACTGATTTTCAATTTCTAAACAGTATTCAACACCTTCTTTAAGCAAGTACTTATGACTTTGTACTAGTTTTGTGCATGACGCATAAGTAGATTGAGAAGCAAATACAGCAAAAATCGCCATTGTTAATTTGTACATATAAACTCAAAAACTAAATTAAATAACGTTTTTATAATAAAGAAAGCAATAATCAACATCTAAAAATTAAAAATACGAATATAATCACGTAAATTATTGCTTTTTTGAAAAACATGTCCTGTTTTTGTAAATTTTTAAGATACATTTATATTTACAAAGAAACTTTATTAAATAAATTCCCGCATTATTAAGAAAAACGTATCAACCTTCTAAATTATCAAGTTGTCTGGCGTATAAGTTTTCTACCGCTTTAACAGTCATAATGGTTGACGGTGGTGATGACTATGAGATCCGCATTCTAAATCGTCTCCTCAATATTGATATTATTTTCGAGTAATACTGAAAGAGAAATAGGCTCATCTACCTATTTAGATTATGTTGCGATGACACCCGAGTTAGCTAACATTAATGCCCCATTATTATTCAGAGCAAATACTCATTCATATCGCATTAACGTGATTTTGGATTAGTTTTATTAGGTTAGTAAACGTCACTTTTTGAGGGTTCATACGCAAACACCGCCCTGATTGAACATTTTGAAACTAATAACAAAACTATAACGTCTAATTTATTCTTTTTTATATTTTTTTTGATGGAAATGCATGCTTTACTCCACAATTTTCTTGAGCTTTGAGCAGGGAATTCGTGAAAGATCACTTAATTTAAATAGGGGTATATTTAGGCAAAAAACACCGACGGCCAAGTAAGTGTTTTTTTGAGTAAGGGTGCTTATATCTTTTGAAGTTTAGGGGGAACCAAACTTCAAGTTTTATATTATACCTCATAGGTATCATTTGTTTTGTGATGTAATCCTAAAACTATTTTTATCGATACGTTACAGCGTATCTGTATGAATATATCTGTCAGCCCTACTTTAAAATGTCACATTCCTCCAACTTAGAAATGTCACATTAGGTGTATGATTCTTCCTATGGAAGAATCAGCCTACGGTGCTGGAATGTTACTCACGATGAGCACAAAAGAGCTTCAGAAACTCGAAACAATACAAAACGTTTGTGATAAGCGTATTAGACAAATTGATGCTTCTAAAATCCTGAACTTAAGCCGTAGGCATATTCAAAGATTGGTTAATCAATACCGACAGTTCGGGGCTAATGGTTTAATTTCAAAAAAGCGAACTAAGCCAAGTAATCGTCAATTCAATGCATCATTGAAAAAACAAGTTATTGATTTAATTCAGACTCATTACTTCGATTTTGGTCCTACGCTAGCCGCAGAAAAATTAGCTGAAATTCATGATATTAGACTCTCTACTGAAACCATCAGAAAATGGATGGTTTCGGTAAAACTTTGGAAACCAAAGGTTAAGAAAAGACGTAAGATTTATCAACCGAGAGCGAGAAGAGATTGTATAGGCGAACTTATTCAGCTTGATGGTTCCCCCCACGACTGGTTCGAAGGCCGAGCCGATAAATGTACATTGCTTGTTTTTATTGATGACGCAACAAGCGCCATCATGCATTTATATTTTTGTGATTCTGAGTCGACGTTTTCATATATGGCTGCGACTAAGCAGTATATACAACAGCATGGTAAGCCTGTCGCGCTCTACACGGATAAACACGGTGTTTTCCGTGTTAACCATGCTAGCAACGAAGACCGCAATAAACTGACTCAATATGGTCGCGCACTAAAAGAATTAAACATTGAGCTAATTTGTGCCAATACTCCACAAGCTAAAGGGCGCGTAGAACGCGCTAATTTAACGCTTCAAGACCGTCTAGTTAAAGAGATGAGGCTAGCAGGGATTAATGGGATAGAAGAAGCAAACGAGTGGTTATCAGGTTTTATAGATAACTATAACAGGCGCTTTGCTAAACCAGCTAAACGTCAATTGAATGTGCACAGACCTATCTACGAAACCCCGAAAGAGTTATACGATATTTTCTCCTGGCAAACTTCGCGAAAAGTAACTAAATCACTAACGCTACAGTATGACAAAGTCATGTATTTACTTGAAAAAAATTCAGAAAATGAAAACCTTGTGGGTAGAAATATCATGATACATGATTACCCTGACGGTCAAATAGATATTAAGCATTTAGGTCAATCATTAGGTTACAGTATTTTTGATAAATTGGAGCGAATAAATCAGGGAGAGATAGTTGAAAATAAGCGTTTAGACGCTGTTTTGAGATTAGCGATGGTAGAGCAAGAACGATTGGAATCAGAAGGTTTAAGAGAGCGTAGTCGTTCAGATACACCAAGACGACAAGAACAACGTAGACAGTCGCGAATAAATCCCGTGATGTATGACCAAGCGAAATAACAAATTTCTGTCACTTAGAAAAAGTGACATTTCTAACTTGGAGAACCGTGTGACATTTCTAAATGGTTGCAACAAGGGTTTACACCATTGGTGCGCAAAATATAGATTATGTTAAATAAGGTGCATTTATAAGCCCTAATTTCATCTAGGCCGCCATGATACTCAGATCATGAATAACGGCTAAGTTCTTTTATGATTCCAAGTTTAAAATAAGATTGCTTCTAAGCTCATCCTCAGATTCTAAGTTATTGATAAAATTGGAACTGACAAAGTTTATGCCGTCTGATAAGTTACCAATCTCTCACCTATATACTACCCTAGGCTCTTCTATGATATTCAGTAAGACCAATATATTTATTCTTTTTACGATTTTAATTACACCAATTAGTTACGCATCTGTCAGCCTTAGTAAGAACTCTGCACAGATCTTCCTGTTCTTAGGTGGTGACTCACCGAGTGTGCATGAAGATATTCTTTTGAATAAGAATATAAGTGGCGCACAGGTTATTTACTCGTGGAAGAAGCTAGAGCCAAAGAAAGGTGTATATAACTTTGATCAAATCAAGACCGATTTAAAATTTATGGATTCAATCCATAAGAAACTTTGGATTCAAATTCAGGATAAATCATTCGATCCCAAAGTAGTTAACGTTCCAAACTACCTAATAAGCAAGGAATATTATGGTGGTATTTCTAAGCAAGTAGACTTTGCAGGAGAAGGAAAACCGTTGGGAGAAGGCTGGGTGGCTAACATGTGGGAACCAAAAGTTAGAGAACGCTTTCAATTACTATTGAAGCACCTTGGTCAACAATTTGATGGGAAAATCGCAGGTATTAACCTAACTGAAACCGCTATCGATCTCGATGAAAAAAATCCGCCTAAAGGATTTAGTAATGATGCGTATTTTCAGTCTGTTCTGGATAACATGTTGGCACTTAGTCAATCATTTAACCAAAGTAGTGTTGTACAGTACGTTAACTTTTTCCCTGGTGAATGGAATAATGACCATCAATATATGAGTCGATTATTTACATTCGCTATAAAGCATAATATTGGCTTAGGTGGGCCTGATGGCGTTCCTTACCGTAAAGGAATGATGAAAAACTCCTACCCATTCTTCCACCAATACAAAAACACCCTCCCTCAGATATCAATCGCAATTCAGGAGCCGGATTACACTTACACTAACCCTAAAACTGGACATAAATTTACCGCGAACGAAATATATAGATTTGCCACAGAGTACCTTGGAGTAAAAGTCTTATTTTGGAATATTCAACAGCCTCAATATTCCCAACAAGTCATTCCTTTACTGGAAAACATTCACAGTAAAAAAGGTTGATACTTAAACAAAGCTATTGTGTTAGCTTGTTTTTAGTAAGGTGGTAACATTTGTTATAAGCTTTGCTCCCACGAGTAATTGGGCGAGCAAAGAATAAATCGGCATCTGTTACCTTTGAAATACCTTTGAGGGCGGAAAATTATTTTCCGTTATATCAGGTCAGAGTTTTAAATTTGTAACACTTTGACCTATTCAAATCTTTGAACGCTTCAACCATAGTGTCATCTTACTTATTCTCCAACTTTCTAATCATGACGATTTAGACATATTGTCGACCAATGTCAGCAAGATACTTTCTGCTCAGCACCATAAATTGTCGATTTTCTAAGCACATGTGAACAAGACTTAATATCAATATAAAACAATATCTTATGATATTCATTGGTTGTTTAATGATGACTTTTTAAGGAAAGCTAACTCTCGCTAATCCCGATGTTAGAAATATCATTAATTAGTCGAGCCGCTATTAAAGAAAAGTTATTACAAGATATACACTAATTATTAACTGTTCTTGTGGATAATGAAGCAAATCTTTAATTTTGAAGGATCTGGTTGGGATGTTTATCGTCATTATTAGATGACCAAGTGTATTAATATGCTTTCAAAATATAAAAGATAGTTTCCACTTTTAAATTATGCATAAGTCATTTTTAGGGTTAATACTTGTAATGTTATGTTACTTGCGTTGGACAACTCCCCGGCCCACTTACTGAATTTTCGAGTGGGCTTTTTCTTATCTATTTTCCACATAAAAATAAAAAAGCATTCTATGAGTTTAGTTGTCATTCTAATCTCGTTTTTTTGCAATGATGTTTAAAAATGAAGACAAAATAAATATTCCCCAAACGCTTAAATAAGTCGCTTCTCTTAAACCTGTTTATAAAAAAAGCCCACCGAAGTGGGCAAGAGGAGGTTAACATCGGACATATGCCAAATAGGCATAAACCGAATGGTAGCCCTATTACTGTTAATAAGATGTGACTAATATCCACTTTTAGTTAACAACTCTAAAATGAGGATCAGGAAAGTGAATGAAGCGGCCTGCTACAGTTAATGCTAACGAAAACCTTAAGTGCTGGAAGTTTATTCATTTCCCTAACAAGTGGTGAGCTGAAACAACGAGGGAATATGAGAAGTCACTCGCATTAATAAAAATCCCTTAGTGGAATATATCAATTCCACCTCGACATGTTATTGAATTGTTAATCCCTACCCTGTTTTTGCCAAACATTTTATTAACATTCAATGATGGATTTTATTATGATCAAGATGAAAGTGTTAACTCACCGTATTTCTGCAATCTCAGAAGAAAAGGTTATGTACTCTCAAGGCGAAAAGATCGTTCTTAAGTAATAACAATATACCAAGGTCACACATAGTGACCTTTAACTTCAGAGAGACAGAAATGATAGTAAAGCCACTTCTCAAGCAGTCTCACCATGTGATCGTTTCTGACGATGGTGATATTTGTATTGGTGAGATACCGAATGTTTCACAAGTTATTGAAAGTCCTCCAAACTGGGTAAAAGATGTCCTTGGAAAGTTAGACGGAAAAAGAACCGTACCTCGAATAATTAAAGAGCTTGTACATGAAAATGTAGGGGCATCTGAGGATGATATTTACAACTTTATCGGTATGTTTGTAGTGGCATAGTGAATTTGGTCACTTAGTTAGAGGTGATATCATCACTTCATACGTTAACAGGTGACACTATGACAAATCGTACAAGACGACTATTCAGCGCAGAATTCAAGCTCGAGGCTTCACAGTTAGTGATTGATCAAAATTACTCAGTGGCAGAAGCCGCCCAAGCCATGAATGTGGGTAAATCCACGATGGATAAATGGGTTCGTCAGCTTAAACAAGAACGACAAGGCAAAACGCCAAAAGCTTCGCCTATGACCCCTGAGCAAATAGAAATTCGGGAATTAAAAAAGAAGTTAGCTCGTCTTGAAGAGCATAATGAAATATTAAAAAAAGCCACGGCTCTGTTGATGTCGGACTCACTGAACAATTCTTGATGATCAAGAAACTCAAGCAGAGCTATAGCGTAAAAACATTATGCGAAGTCTTCAATGTTCATCGAAGTAGTTATAACTATTGGCTAAAGCGTCCAACAGCGATTAGGGCGGAAACAGTCAAACTTCGCAGCTTAGTTAGTGAGGCCCACGCAGCAAGCAACGCCTCTGCGGGAGCGAGGACTATTGCAGATATAGTCACAAATCAGGGTTTAAAACTGAGCCGATACCGAGCAACAAAACTCATGAGAGAGCTTGGTTTAGTCAGTTGCCAACAGCCAAAGCATCGATACAGAAAGGCTTCTCAAGAACATGTTGAGGTTCCAAATCACTTGGGCCGACAGTTTGCTGTACGCCCCAAATGAAGTTTGGGTTGGTGATGTTACGTATATTTGGAC
>NZ_AAOU01000071.1 GCF_000153325.1 Photobacterium sp. SKA34 | reverse complement strand
TGATGGCCACGCTGTCTCCACCCGAGACTCAGTGAAATGAAATCGCAGTGAAGATGCTGCGTCCCCGCGGCTAGACGGAAAGACCCCGTGAACCTTTACTATAGCTTGGCACTGAACATTGACCCTACATGTGTAGGATAGGTGGGAGACGTTGAAGCAACCGCGCCAGTGGTTGTGGAGTCAATCTTGAAATACCACCCTTGTATGCTTGATGTTCTAACGTTGGCCCCTTATCGGGGTTACGGACAGTGCCTGGTGGGTAGTTTGACTGGGGCGGTCTCCTCCCAAAGAGTAACGGAGGAGCACGAAGGTGGGCTAATCACGGTCGGACATCGTGAGGTTAGTGCAATGGCATAAGCCCGCTTGACTGCGAGAATGACAATTCGAGCAGGTGCGAAAGCAGGTCATAGTGATCCGGTGGTTCTGAATGGAAGGGCCATCGCTCAACGGATAAAAGGTACTCCGGGGATAACAGGCTGATACCGCCCAAGAGTTCATATCGACGGCGGTGTTTGGCACCTCGATGTCGGCTCATCACATCCTGGGGCTGAAGTCGGTCCCAAGGGTATGGCTGTTCGCCATTTAAAGTGGTACGCGAGCTGGGTTTAGAACGTCGTGAGACAGTTCGGTCCCTATCTGCCGTGGGCGTTGGATGATTGAGAGGGGCTGCTCCTAGTACGAGAGGACCGGAGTGGACGAACCGCTGGTGTTCGGGTTGTGTCGCCAGACGCATTGCCCGGTAGCTAAGTTCGGAATCGATAACCGCTGAAAGCATCTAAGCGGGAAGCGAGCCTCAAGATGAGTCATCCCTAGACCTTTAAGGTCTCTAAAGGGTTGTTGAAGACTACAACGTTGATAGGTCATGTGTGTAAGTGCTGCGAGGCATTGAGCTAACTGATACTAATTGCCCGTGAGGCTTAACCATACAACACCCAAGGGGTTTTTATACGGACTCCAAGTACACTTGAACGTGTAGAGAACAACTAGTTAGATTTTCCCAGATTGCTATTTATTGTCGATGACAATAAATAAAACAGAATTTGCTTGGCGACCATAGCGTTATGGACCCACCTGATCCCATGCCGAACTCAGTAGTGAAACGTAATAGCGCCGATGGTAGTGTGGGGTCTCCCCATGTGAGAGTAGGACATCGCCAGGCTTCCAATTTTAAAAGGCCATCCGAAAGGATGGCCTTTTTTCGTTTTAATGTTTTTAATGTTACTTTACATCGATAAACTAGACCTACAGACCTACAGACCTACAGACCTACAGACCTACAGACCTACAGACCTACAGACCTACAGACCTACAGACCTACAGACCTACAGACCTACAGACCTACAGACCTACAGACCTACAGACCTACAGACCTACAGACCTACAGACCTACAGACCTACAGACCTACATACCTACATACCTACAGACCTACAGACCTACAGACCTACAGACCTTGTAGTGGCATAGTGAATTTGGTCACTTAGTTAGAGGTGATATCATCACTTCATACGTTAACAGGTGACACTATGACAAATCGTACAAGACGACTATTCAGCGCAGAATTCAAGCTCGAGGCTTCACAGTTAGTGATTGATCAAAATTACTCAGTGGCAGAAGCCGCCCAAGCCATGAATGTGGGTAAATCCACGATGGATAAATGGGTTCGTCAGCTTAAACAAGAACGACAAGGCAAAACGCCAAAAGCTTCGCCTATGACCCCTGAGCAAATAGAAATTCGGGAATTAAAAAAGAAGTTAGCTCGTCTTGAAGAGCATAATGAAATATTAAAAAAAGCCACGGCTCTGTTGATGTCGGACTCACTGAACAATTCTTGATGATCAAGAAACTCAAGCAGAGCTATAGCGTAAAAACATTATGCGAAGTCTTCAATGTTCATCGAAGTAGTTATAACTATTGGCTAAAGCGTCCAACAGCGATTAGGGCGGAAACAGTCAAAC
This sequence comes from Photobacterium sp. SKA34, assembly GCF_000153325.1. Lineage (GTDB taxonomy): Bacteria > Pseudomonadota > Gammaproteobacteria > Enterobacterales > Vibrionaceae > Photobacterium. The sequence goes on along the minus strand of NZ_AAOU01000071.1, from coordinate 6,422 downwards.
TTCGCAGCTTAGTTAGTGAGGCCCACGCAGCAAGCAACGCCTCTGCGGGAGCGAGGACTATTGCAGATATAGTCACAAATCAGGGTTTAAAACTGAGCCGATACCGAGCAACAAAACTCATGAGAGAGCTTGGTTTAGTCAGTTGCCAACAGCCAAAGCATCGATACAGAAAGGCTTCTCAAGAACATGTTGAGGTTCCAAATCACTTGGGCCGACAGTTTGCTGTTACCGCCCCAAATGAAGTTTGGGTTGGTGATGTTACGTATATTTGGACAGGAAATCGCTGGATGTATTTAGCGGTTGTTATTGATCTTTTTGCCCGCAAAGTGATTGGTTGGTCGATGTCTTTATCACCTGATTCCAGTCTGACAGGCAAAGCTCTTTCAATGGCTTATGAGTCGCGTGGTAAGCCGAAAGGCGTCATGTTCCACAGCGATCAAGGTAGCCACTATACAAGTCGAAAGTACCGTCAATTACTGTGGCGTTTTAAGATAAAACAGAGTTTATCTCGCCGAGGAAATTGCTGGGATAATGCACCAATGGAGCGTTTCTTTAGAAGCTTAAAGACCGAATGGGTGCCAACAGTGGGTTATCGTAGTTTTGCTGAAGCTCAACAAGAGATCATCCGCTACATTATCGGGTATTACTGTCAACTCAGGCCGCATCAATATAATGGCGGCCTAACTCCCAACGAATCAGAACGATTATATTGGGAAAACTCTAAAACCGTGGCCAATTTTAGTTGACCACTACATACAGACCTACAGAATAGTATTAGCATCTAATATTAGGAGATACATCACTGCAGTAGAGAATTACCGCAGTGATAAAGGATTTAAATTATAGAATCTGATTTAGGATATGATCAGCTTTAACACGACGAATACGTGTGATGAGCTTTTTAACTTGAGCAGGGTAGTTATCAATCTTTTCAATTTGCTTATAACTACCAATGAGCTGGGTATGTTCGAGAATACAATTTAACTCTTGTTGTTGTTGCTCGGCGAGTAGTTGATTTTTGTCATGAATTAAAATCGCATTTTCAAGATCAAGTTTCCAAGCTCGTGGATTTAGGTTATTACCCGTTACTAACATATAACGGCGATCGACCCAAAGCCCCTTTAAGTGAAAACTATTGTTATCGTGTTTCCATAAATGGATCGCTAATTGACGATGTGCAATAGCGGCTTCATTATGTTTGGCAAAATTGCGTAAATTGACTTCATATAAGTAAGGTAACCCAGCAATAGTCTTAAAAGGCTCTGATGGTGGAATATAAAAGTCATTTGCAGTTTTATCACCAACAACGATAGTGATTTTTACACCGCGTTTAAGCGCTTTTTTTACTTCGCGACTCACCATCCTTGGAAAGTTAAAGTAGGGAGTACAAATAGTCATCTCTGATTGTGCACTAGCAATCAGTGTACAAATATCCTGATTCAGTTTGTTTTTACGTTTCCCTAAACCGATCAGGGGGGTTAATCCTACCTCGTCATTTTTAATCTCATCTGGCTCAAAATGGTAGATAGCTTGTTGTAGTTCAGAGCGTAGATCTCGAATTGCCACTTTCAATGACTTTGTATCGGGTCTTTCCGGTTGTGCAAGGCAGTTAACTGCATTACTCGAAACAAGTATATCAATAATGAGTTGCGCCATGCTGTTAGCTAGCTTTTCATTTTTAATAACGTGGTAGCGGTCGTAACGATAACGGTCATGTTGAGCGAGATACACATCATTTAAGCTTGCACCGCTATAAATAACATTATCGTCAATAACAAAGCCTTTCAGGTGTAGGACACCAAACACTTCTCGATTACGAACCGGTACGCCAAGCACATCTATCTTATGAGTATATTTTTCTGCGTACTCACGATATAGCGCGGCATTGCCATCGGACTGACTGGCGCCAATTAAGCCTCGTTGAGCTCTATGCCAATCAACTAATACTTTTATATCGAGTTCTGGATTGAGTTGTTTTGCTTCATACAGAGCAGTAAGCACACCTCTTCCTGCTTCATCATCTTGAAGATATAAAGCAACTAAGTAAATGCGTTCTTTAGCTGATTTTATTTCTTGATATAGACGCTCTCTAAACGAATTTGCATCAAAAAGAGTCTCTAAATTCTCGGGCTTGTGCGCAATACATGGCAGTTGTTCGATGATTTGCCTGTTAGCAATAGCTGAATCCATTATCGCCTCGTTTACACGATCTATAAGTAGATGAATTTTGATTAAGGAATCAATTATACCAGAAAAAAAGCGAAGTCAATGTATCTAGTGTCTAGATATGTTTTTACTCATGCTTTCTGAGGTAAGCGTATCAATAAATAGCATTGGAATTAGATTTTTACCGCTATTGGCATAGCGATGAAAACGTTGTTTGATATTATTGGGAAGGATTTCACTATTTATAGTTTTAAACCCTGACTTTTGATAAAACGCTTCTAATTCTTGAAATGCAAAGCAATAACATGCTTGTTGGTTTATTTGGCTACGGCATGATTCAATGAGTTTATACGCAATGCCTTGTAAACGATACTCTGGGATGACAAGCATTCCAGTCAGTAGTTGTATATTATCAATAGTTTTAAATCTTACGGATGCAATAATACTATTGTTTGACTCTGCAACCCAGATAGTTTCATCTCTCTTTGCTTTTCCTGATGGATAGAATGACTTGTATATTTTATTAACTAAAGGTAAACGAATAGGATCAAGTTGACGATAAATAATTTGAGACATGGGAAAACACTGCGTTGTTGAATGGGATCAGGTAAAATAGTTTCAATTCGTATAGAAAAGTATAAAGATTTGGTTGTGAATTAACATGAAAGTTTTACATGAAAATGGGTTGGCGCCTTATCACACCTTTGGGATTGATGTATCGGCGAAGTACATACTTGAAGCATCAAGTGTTGAAGATCTCCTTGCTATTTGGCAGGACGAAACCTATAAGGAAGTCCCTAAGTTAGTTGTTGGTCAAGGAAGCAACTTACTTTTTTGTGAAGATTACCAAGGCGCTATCATTCTAAATCGTATTAAAGGCATTAATGTGGTCGATAGTGCTGAATATGTTGATTTACATGTTGGCGGCGGTGAAGACTGGCATGCACTTGTTTCTTGGGCCGTCGATAATGGTTTTAATGGCCTCGAGAATCTAGCACTTATTCCTGGTTGTGTGGGGTCGTCTCCAATACAAAATATTGGTGCTTATGGCGTAGAATTAAAAGATGTCTGCCAATATGTTGATGTATTAAATGTACAAACAGGTGAAGTGAAGCGTCTGACGGCTGATGATTGCCATTTTTCATATCGAGATTCAATTTTTAAGCGAGAGTTAAAAGATAACCACATTATTACAGCGGTAGGTTTTCGCTTAAGCAAAGCTTGGTCACCGAAGATAGCTTATGGTCCATTAGCAAAATTCTCGCTTGATACCGTTACAGCCAAAGAGATTTTTGATGAAGTATGCGCCATTCGTCGTGAGAAACTACCTGATCCGGAGGTTATGGGTAATGCCGGTAGTTTCTTCAAAAACCCAATTATTTCTTTAGATGCACGTGACTTTCTTTTATCTGAATACCCTAACATGCCAAGTTACCTTGTGGACGAAGGGCATTGCAAATTAGCTGCTGGTTGGTTGATTGATCAATGTGGTTTGAAAGGATACCAAATTGGTGGTGCTAAAATTCACCAGCAACAATCACTCGTATTAACAAATGTTGGTAATGCAACAGCGCATGATGTACTTCAGCTAGCACAATATGTCGTCGATACGGTAATGACTAAATTTGGCGTCTCTCTTGAGCATGAAGTGCGCTTTATGGCCCATAATGCTGAAACGAATCTTATCGAGATGCTGCGATGAAAGATCATACCGTACGACTAGCTTTGATTCAGTTACTCTCTGATGGTGAATTTCATTCAGGTGAAGTATTAGGACAAACGCTCGGTATGACTCGTGCTGCAATTGCGAAGCAAATTCAAGTCATTCAGCAATGGGGGCTTGATATCTTTCGGGTGCAAGGTAAAGGTTATTGCCTTGCATCGGCGATTGATTTACTTAATCAGCAACAGATTTTAGCGAAAGTTAAGTGTCCCCATCTTGATTTAATTCCTGTCATCGATTCAACCAATCAATACCTTCTAGATAGAGTTGGGCAACTGCCTAGCGGCAGTGTATGTTTGGCTGAATATCAAGAAGCTGGTCGAGGACGACGTGGTCGACAATGGGTTTCACCTTTTGGTAGTAACCTATACCTTTCCATTTACTGGCGTTTAGAAGCCGGTATGGCTGCGGCAATGGGGCTAAGTTTAGTGGTCGGTGTTGCGATTGCTGAAACGCTCCAAAAACTTGGTGCAGATGACGTTCGTGTTAAGTGGCCGAACGATATTTATTATCAGGATAAAAAGCTTGCTGGTATTCTTGTTGAAATGACAGGTCAAGCAGGCGATGCTGCACACTTAGTGATTGGAATGGGGCTAAATATTAATATGCCACTAGCAGAGCAAAGTGAAATCACACAGGCGTGGACAACACTGTCGCAAGCTTGTGATAGCTTACCGTCTCGAAATATCTTAGCGGCTACATTAATCTCACATCTTAACCAAACACTCTGTGATTATGAATATCAAGGCTTAGTTGGCTTTGTTGAACGTTGGAATAAAATAGATAACTTTTTAAACCGCCCTGTGAAATTATTAATCGGTGAGCGAACCATCGAAGGAACTGCTCGTGGGATTGATGCTCAAGGGGCTTTATTACTGGAAACCGACACCGGTATTACACCGTATATCGGTGGTGAAATCAGCCTTAGAGGTTGCTGATGCAATTATTAATTGAAGCAGGTAATACTTACGTCAAAGTTGCCTTGCTAACTCAAAATGAACACATTGAACAAATTGGTAAATACCCAAGCAAAAAATTAGAGCTTGTTTTACAACCGTTACTAGAAGGTAATGTTGAACGCATTGTTTTTGCGAGTGTCGGACCAGTTGAGGTTGATAATACTATTCAGCGCATTGCACAAATGGCTAATATTCCTGTTACTCAAGTGAAAACTGCACGCGAAGACTTCGGTGTTGTTAACGCATATTCTGAGTATCAATATCTTGGCGTTGACCGTTGGCTAACACTGGTCGCTATTCGCCAAAACTTCGAGCAACCAACAGTAATCGTTGATATAGGCACTGCATTAACGTTTGATGTTATGGACAGTGATGGAAAACACCTTGGTGGTTGGATCATGCCTGGTTATCAGCTAATGATGAAATCAGTGTTAGAGAACACGACCAAGGTGTTTTCAGATAGTGTACATAGTGAATCATTAACACTGGCAAACAATACCGCTGATGGTTTAAAGAATGGCTGCCGTGCTGCGTTAGTTGGATTAATTGAGTTTGGCTTAAAACAAGCATCTGCAGAATTAAATGAAGCACCCGCGGTTATTCTATGTGGTGGCGGTGTTCGCCATTTGCCAAAATCATGGTGTAAACCTTTTTATCATCGCTCGGAGCTGGTACTTGAAGGGCTAGGATTGTATGCAAAGCGCGGTTAATGCCCAAAATTACAACAATTAAATAAAAAACAATAAAAAAAACACGTTAGGGTATTGCAACAAAAATAATCATTATCTAGAATGCGCACCACTAATGCCGACTTAGCTCAGTAGGTAGAGCAACTGACTTGTAATCAGTAGGTCACCAGTTCGACTCCGGTAGTCGGCACCAGTTTTAAAATTTCGGTGGGGTTCCCGAGTGGCCAAAGGGAGCAGATTGTAAATCTGCCGGCACTGCCTTCGAAGGTTCGAATCCTTCCCCCACCACCATTTTCAAATGGTTGAATAGCTCTACGAGATACAAGTTTTGCGGGCATCGTATAATGGCTATTACCTCAGCCTTCCAAGCTGATGATGCGGGTTCGATTCCCGCTGCCCGCTCCACATTTCTTGTGTGCTGATATAGCTCAGTCGGTAGAGCGCACCCTTGGTAAGGGTGAGGTCGGCAGTTCAAATCTGCCTATCAGCACCACTCTCAAGTCCTAATTCATCCATTTGTTATATACTCAACAAACCCATGTTTGGTTGTGTGGTCGTAATGCCACCTAATACCGTGCCCAGAGGGACTATCATGTCTAAAGAAAAATTTGAACGCGTAAAACCGCACGTAAACGTTGGTACTATCGGCCACGTTGACCACGGTAAAACAACTCTAACTGCTGCTATCTGTACTACACTTTCAAAAGTGTACGGTGGTGAAGCGAAAGACTTCGCATCTATCGATAACGCTCCTGAAGAGCGCGAGCGTGGTATCACAATCTCAACTTCTCACGTTGAGTACGATACTCCAACTCGTCACTACGCACACGTTGACTGTCCTGGACACGCCGATTATGTTAAAAACATGATCACTGGTGCTGCTCA
>NZ_AAOU01000082.1 GCF_000153325.1 Photobacterium sp. SKA34 | reverse complement strand
ACTTCGATTTAATGCAAGCAGCATGGAGCCTCAAAGGTAATTCATTCAGTATTAGGTTGATAAAAGAGCTACATAAGGCTGGCACACAAACCTTAGATCAAGGGAAATACACATCTGGCACATTTAGAACGACAGATGATATTGCGGTTGTGAATTCTGATGATGAGATAGTCCATCAGCCCCCAAAACACGATGTTATTGATCGCCTATTATCACGTGTAGTTAATTGGTTGAACGCGACTGACGATGATATCCATCCGGTTATAAAGGCTATAACACTCCATTTTGTTATCGGTTATGTTCACCCGTTCCGTGATGGTAATGGACGTGTGGCAAGGGCTTTGTTTTATTGGTACATGTTTAAGTGTGGTTATACGGGATTTCGTTACATTGCTATTTCCGCGTTATTGAAAAATGCACCAATTCAATACGGTGTTAGCTATTTAGATTGTGAGCATGACAACTTAGATTTAACGTACTTCATTAAATATCAGTTAAAAATTATCAGTCGTGCTATTACTGAATTTGTTTGTGTCTATGAACGTGCAGCATCTCGAATGCGTGAGTTAGAAGATCGATACTCTGGCTTAGAAGACATCGAGAGAAAAATTATTGGATTTGTTGCTGGTGAGCCTCGTTATCGTAAAAAGCCTACGATTACAGCAAGGGAAGCTGAAAGCTTATTAGGCGTTAGTTTTAACACGGTTAAGCAAAAACTTGATGACATGGTTACATCTGAAATACTTGGCTGTGAGAAAATCGGAAAATCGACTGAATATTTTTTAAATTAAACATAACACCCGTTGCTTGTACCAAAATTTGAAAGGTCGCTTGGGCGGCCTTTGTTGTATCTGGACGCTACCACGTATCTGTCAGCCCTACTTTAAAATGTCACATTCCTCCAACTTAGAAATGTCACATTAGGTGTATGATTCTTCCTATGGAAGAATCAGCCTACGGTGCTGGAATGTTACTCACGATGAGCACAAAAGAGCTTCAGAAACTCGAAACAATACAAAACGTTTGTGATAAGCGTATTAGACAAATTGATGCTTCTAAAATCCTGAACTTAAGCCGTAGGCATATTCAAAGATTGGTTAATCAATACCGACAGTTCGGGGCTAATGGTTTAATTTCAAAAAAGCGAACTAAGCCAAGTAATCGTCAATTCAATGCATCATTGAAAAAACAAGTTATTGATTTAATTCAGACTCATTACTTCGATTTTGGTCCTACGCTAGCCGCAGAAAAATTAGCTGAAATTCATGATATTAGACTCTCTACTGAAACCATCAGAAAATGGATGGTTTCGGTAAAACTTTGGAAACCAAAGGTTAAGAAAAGACGTAAGATTTATCAACCGAGAGCGAGAAGAGATTGTATAGGCGAACTTATTCAGCTTGATGGTTCCCCCCACGACTGGTTCGAAGGCCGAGCCGATAAATGTACATTGCTTGTTTTTATTGATGACGCAACAAGCGCCATCATGCATTTATATTTTTGTGATTCTGAGTCGACGTTTTCATATATGGCTGCGACTAAGCAGTATATACAACAGCATGGTAAGCCTGTCGCGCTCTACACGGATAAACACGGTGTTTTCCGTGTTAACCATGCTAGCAACGAAGACCGCAATAAACTGACTCAATATGGTCGCGCACTAAAAGAATTAAACATTGAGCTAATTTGTGCCAATACTCCACAAGCTAAAGGCGCGTAGAACGCGCTAATTTAACGCTTCAAGACCGTCTAGTTAA
>NZ_AAOU01000083.1 GCF_000153325.1 Photobacterium sp. SKA34 | reverse complement strand
TATACAGAGGGCTGCCAACTAGCGATAGTGAGCGAATCCCAGAAAGTACGTCGTAGTCCGGATTGGAGTCTGCAACTCGACTCCATGAAGTCGGAATCGCTAGTAATCGTGAATCAGAATGTCACGGTGAATACGTTCCCGGGCCTTGTACACACCGCCCGTCACACCATGGGAGTGGGCTGCACCAGAAGTAGATAGCTTAACCTTCGGGAGGGCGTTTACCACGGTGTGGTTCATGACTGGGGTGAAGTCGTAACAAGGTAGCCCTAGGGGAACCTGGGGCTGGATCACCTCCTTACCTAAAGACTTGCTGTTTAATGCAGTGTCCACACAGATTGCTTGGTTAAAATGTAAGAGAGCCACTTAATGTTGCCCAACAACATTAAGTATGAACATTGTCCCGTTCGTCTAGAGGCCTAGGACACCGCCCTTTCACGGCGGTAACAGGGGTTCGACTCCCCTACGGGACGCCAATGGGTCGTTAGCTCAGTTGGTAGAGCAGTTGACTTTTAATCAATTGGTCGCAGGTTCGAATCCTGCACGACCCACCATTCTTTCTCACGAAGGAATTAAAACTATCGTGGGCGATTAGCTCAGTTGGGAGAGCACCTCCCTTACAAGGAGGGGGTCACTGGTTCGAGCCCGGTATCGCCCACCAACTTTCTCTTTCTAGAGAACTTCGTAATGAAGTAAAAATGGGGTTATAGCTCAGCTGGGAGAGCGCCTGCCTTGCACGCAGGAGGTCTGCGGTTCGATCCCGCATAGCTCCACCAATGTCCCGTTCGTCTAGAGGCCTAGGACACCGCCCTTTCACGGCGGTAACAGGGGTTCGACTCCCCTACGGGACGCCACTCTCTAAAGACACTCTTTGAGTGTGATTAGAAAGTGGATCTTTAAGTAGAAACACAATGCTCTTTAACAATCTGGAAAGCTGACTAGTAAATTCAATCGAATAGATTGATTTTAAAAAATGTTTTTATCTTTAGATAAAAACGAGTTCTCAAACAATACACATTCAAGTGTCTTGTATTGAGTCCGGCGAAAAACCAACGTTTAATACTTTCTTGATCGAAGTGTTGAACACAAACCTTGGTTGTTTGAACATACGAAACCTCTTGGGGTTGTATGGTTAAGTGACTAAGCGTACACGGTGGATGCCTTGGCAGTCAGAGGCGATGAAGGACGTATTAACTTGCGATAAGCCCAGAGAAGGTAGTAAAAACCGGTGACTCTGGGATTTCCGAATGGGGAAACCCACGTGCATAAGCACGTATCGTGTTGTGAATACATAGCAGCACGAGGCGAACCGGGGGAACTGAAACATCTAAGTACCCCGAGGAAGAGAAATCAACCGAGATTCCGGTAGTAGCGGCGAGCGAAACCGGATTAGCCCTTAAGCTAGTTCTGCGTTAGGTGAAAGTTCTGGAAAGTTCTGCGATACAGGGTGATAGCCCCGTAACCGACAACGCATTATCAGTGAAAACGAGTAGGACGGGACACGTGATATCCTGTTTGAATATGGGGGGACCATCCTCCAAGGCTAAATACTCCTGACTGACCGATAGTGAACCAGTACCGTGAGGGAAAGGCGAAAAGAACCCCTGTGAGGGGAGTGAAATAGAACCTGAAACCGTGTACTTACAAGCAGTAGGAGCCTACTTGTTAGGTGACTGCGTACCTTTTGTATAATGGGTCAGCGACTTAATTTTAGTAGCAAGGTTA
>NZ_AAOU01000084.1 GCF_000153325.1 Photobacterium sp. SKA34 | reverse complement strand
ACCAATTAACTACACGTGATAATAGGCGATCAATAACATCGTGTTTTGGGGGCTGATGGACTATCTCATCATCAGAATTCACAACCGCAATATCATCTGTCGTTCTAAATGTGCCAGATGTGTATTTCCCTTGATCTAAGGTTTGTGTGCCAGCCTTATGTAGCTCTTTTATCAACCTAATACTGAATGAATTACCTTTGAGGCTCCATGCTGCTTGCATTAAATCGAAGTTACCCGCAATCATGCGCTCACCATCAGTGCGAGGCTTCCGTTTTTTACGAAGCATTTCTTTAGCAAGAATAGTTGTTGTCGCTGCCCCCTCTAGCTGACTACTAGATATCGCCTCATCATCAATTAAAGTATTTGTTAAGTGGACGAAATGTGCATTTTCACCAATCTGCTCTAGTATTCCTAGCATCGAATTATGCGTAGTGTAACGGTCAATTTGCGATAAAATCCGACTAAACTCATGCAAGTTATTAAACTGGCAATTTTTAATAAAATCAGGTGATTGCAATAAAGCCTGATTAACAGCATCAGGCAAGTCAGATGGCAATGGTTTATCTTCTAATGGCGTTAAGTCTATTAATGAGTTATCACGGGATAGGCGCATTAACCACCAACAGAATTTAACGTCTAAACCTGGCTTTACTCTACGTCTAAACTCATTAAACGAGTGGTATTCATCAATAAATGGATTGAGGTAATCAGTATATTTGTTGGGATCATCGCCCTGACAGCCAATCTCAAACAATACATCACTGATAGAATCAAAAGGGCATACTGGCGGGGATAAATACTTACCTGACATTAATCTCATCTCAAAAAGCGCCATAATTGAGATGATATTAATGAAAATAGCGCAATTTAGCAAGAAATTTCAGGATAGGAATGGAGATAATTTATTTAAGTAAAATTCCCCTTAAACACCTGTATTTAACATATGGCATCTTTTGCGCACCAGTGATGTAAACCCAATGTTGCAACCATTTAGAAATGTCACACGGTTCTCCAAGTTAGAAATGTCACTTTTTCTAAGTGACAGAAATTTGTTATTTCGCTTGGTCATACATCACGGGATTTATTCGCGACTGTCTACGTTGTTCTTGTCGTCTTGGTGTATCTGAACGACTACGCTCTCTTAAACCTTCTGATTCCAATCGTTCTTGCTCTACCATCGCTAATCTCAAAACAGCGTCTAAACGCTTATTTTCAACTATCTCTCCCTGATTTATTCGCTCCAATTTATCAAAAATACTGTAACCTAATGATTGACCTAAATGCTTAATATCTATTTGACCGTCAGGGTAATCATGTATCATGATATTTCTACCCACAAGGTTTTCATTTTCTGAATTTTTTTCAAGTAAATACATGACTTTGTCATACTGTAGCGTTAGTGATTTAGCGTCTTTTCGCGAAGTTTGCCAGGAGAAAATATCGTATAACTCTTTCGGGTTTCGTAGATAGGTCTGTGCACATTCAATTGACGTTTAGCTGGTTTAGCAAAGCGCCTGTTA
>NZ_AAOU01000086.1 GCF_000153325.1 Photobacterium sp. SKA34 | reverse complement strand
TATTCATTCATATTTTTTACTAAATTAAATTATTTTTGCCAATTTTTTATAAGAAGAAAATTGAAGCTAAATACACTTGCTTATTATTGATTAAAATAACGATAACGTTTGAGGCACTAAATGAATAAATATGACTTTTTTTCGACGTCTTTGACCCTGTTATTCTGTCAAGTTTGTCTAGCAGAAAGCTCTTGGCATGAGAGTAAAAATACACCATCAAACATACAAGATGAAATGGTTAGAGCTCAATTTACGATTGCAATTGATAAGACTCCTAGCGCACCAAGTTCTGGAAGTTATGGCATGTTAAAAGATGGGCTTTTTACACACCCGAAGCAAGCACCATCCTCACATAGCAGTCACCCATTTAAGGGGCAGTTAGACTATTGGGATCAAAAGAGCTACTCAAAAAATATAAAGGTAGAGGCATATTATCCTATCCAAGTTGAGCCATTTCATACATGGCAAAATATTATTGATTTTGATGGGCGTCGCTACTTATATCAATATGTTCGCCGTGACTTAAAGATTTTCGATATCACCGAACCAAAAGAGGTTAAACTGCTATTAACTAAAGGACATACATGGGGACCTGAGGGTGCAGGGAGTGAAGTGGACCCATTTCCAGAAGGAGACATGATGGGAGCAGCTTCTGTTGCATGGAGTGAAAAGCGTCAAGCTTATATTATGGTTCAAGCTTACGAAGTGCGCCGTTTTGGGCTTTTAGATAATAAATATAGTCAACCTGACAAAGTAAATGCGATAAGAAACAGTTTACACCTCAAAGGTTTTAAGGTGTATGAAATGAAAGGTCCGCTACCGAAGGACTGGCAACTTATCGCTGAGCGAACTACGGATGTTGAGCATCCTGATGCTCCAATAGGGAAGCAGCAAGGATCGGGGGTACGTGATATTCCAGCTTATTATGGCGATGGAACCATGTATGTGGCGGCGGCACCGGATAGAAGACACGCTTTAACTGAATATCCAAACGACCTTTACAGTGCAGGTTATCAAGCTTGGGATATGAGTGATCCAGCTAATCCAATCCTTCTCGATACGTTATCGGTTGATGGTCAGATCGTTGGGAATCTCCAGCATGAAAAAACCTACATTAATAATCCTCGTTCGGGTAATAGAACTTCTTGGATGGGAGCGAGAATGCCTCTTTTTCTTGCTAAAAAGGATAGTCAGATTGGTTATGCTGCGATGGGAGGTTTAGGCTTTTACGTAGTGGATATCAGCGATCCAAAACACATGAAAATCGTTAGCCACCTTGATTTTCCTCCCAGTGTTGCACGTACTGAGGGAGACTTTATAGATGTGTCGCAAGTGGATGAACACGGCTTGTTTATTATAGTGGCTATCCATTGAATGAGATTGTTACGAGCCATATAAAATATTTATATTATTGATGTCTCTACCCCTAAA
>NZ_AAOU01000087.1 GCF_000153325.1 Photobacterium sp. SKA34 | reverse complement strand
AATAACGTTATGTTTAGTAGTGATCTTTTTGATGGCTAATTACATTATGAACATCTAATGCATGCTTAAATGCATTTTCAAAATCTACTTTATTTACCCATGTTTTCTGGCAAACATGATGAATCCAGTCGGGTTCAGGTAGCCGTTCCTTAGCTATAAAGTAATTAGTATATGTACATTCAATGCCATAGTCCGTAACAACCCAATCACCAAAGGTGGCAATAATTTCACTGTCGACTTTAACCATTTTTAAACTACTCAACTTATTGATAACTAATCTCATACTTTAAAGCAAAATCTTTAACTTAAGAACAACTCTGTTCATAATTTTTAAGGGCAAGTAAACTATCAAAAAAATCTTAACGAAGATTAAATCGATTGGTGATCACATGAGCTAGTAACAGCTACTAGCTCAATATTTGGACAAAACTTTGTTAGATAGCCAGCTCTATTCAGGCTGGTTGATATTAGGAAAAGTATTGGTAACTTCTTCAAAAAGTACCTTGAGGGTACAAAAAGACCGCCACTGTGGGCGGTCATTTAACAATAAAGTTATTTATCTGTTTGCTTTGTAGCTGGGATAATAATGCAAAAAAGCCGCTCAGGAATGAATAGACACTTATGGTAATCACTTGCACTTTTCGTAGCAAATTAGAAATAGGGAAATGATTAAAGTCGGGCTCAATCTGCAATGGTTGAGCGCGTGGCGAGATTCGTTCTTTGTAGCTTGGCCTGTCGCATTCACTCTTAACATTAATGTGATGCCGAAAATTCGTCGACTCGCCCACAGACTAGCTCTATTAGATGAAAATAAGCTAACCGCTGATTGAGCAAACACTTATTAAGAATAATTTATTCAGAATGGACTGATTAAAATGAGCTAAGCCCAATGGTTGATAACTCTTATCCGCAATAAAGCAGACGAGATAGTTCTGCTATCTCTAATTATTTATAACAATCCCAATAAAGCCGTTATTAAGCATATTATTTTGCCTTTATTGATATAAATCAGTTTAAAACACAGGATTAAGAAAGATATATAGTGAGATTTAGTTAACATTTAATTAACATATTAATGACAGTATTGTGATCACAAGTTAGAGTTTCTTTGCGTTTATTTGTTTTACCTAATTGAGGTTGATGCAAGAATGAAGAAAAAACTGACACTTTCGAGTCTCAATATTGCTTTACTTTTAAGCTTTGATGCTCTTGCACAGAGTCCAACTAAAGCTGTTAATTCGCCTTTTATTACCAATGTGAAAGGGACTATTATGGAGGACTTCTCGTCAGCCATACCGCCAAGGCCTTTACATTCAACGATGCGTTTATTTTCTTCACCCATGGACGATCTGCAAGGCTGGTTTAATTGGTCTCCTGTTTCTTCGAATATTCAGGGAGTAGGGGCTCAGTTTGTCTATGACGCTCTTT
>NZ_CH724141.1:1607970-1724609 GCF_000153325.1 Photobacterium sp. SKA34 | reverse complement strand
GTGTTTATCCGTGTAGAGCGCGACAGGCTTACCATGCTGTTGTATATACTGCTTAGTCGCAGCCATATATGAAAACGTCGACTCAGAATCACAAAAATATAAATGCATGATGGCGCTTGTTGCGTCATCAATAAAAACAAGCAATGTACATTTATCGGCTCGGCCTTCGAACCAGTCGTGGGGGGAACCATCAAGCTGAATAAGTTCGCCTATACAATCTCTTCTCGCTCTCGGTTGATAAATCTTACGTCTTTTCTTAACCTTTGGTTTCCAAAGTTTTACCGAAACCATCCATTTTCTGATGGTTTCAGTAGAGAGTCTAATATCATGAATTTCAGCTAATTTTTCTGCGGCTAGCGTAGGACCAAAATCGAAGTAATGAGTCTGAATTAAATCAATAACTTGTTTTTTCAATGATGCATTGAATTGACGATTACTTGGCTTAGTTCGCTTTTTTGAAATTAAACCATTAGCCCCGAACTGTCGGTATTGATTAACCAATCTTTGAATATGCCTACGGCTTAAGTTCAGGATTTTAGAAGCATCAATTTGTCTAATACGCTTATCACAAACGTTTTGTATTGTTTCGAGTTTCTGAAGCTCTTTTGTGCTCATCGTGAGTAACATTCCAGCACCGTAGGCTGATTCTTCCATAGGAAGAATCATACACCTAATGTGACATTTCTAAGTTGGAGGAATGTGACATTTTAAAGTAGGGCTGACAAAAGGTGTAAATCCCAAAGTAATGGTATTTGCCTTAATAACGGCTATGTTTAGTCTGAACCTATTTGAAATGGCGTGTCTAACACTCATCATATCTTCGCTTTAAAGATTCAAATCACAGATGTTCTTAGACGAACTTAAATCATGCTGTTACTGATGTTTAAATTTTAACGATTTGAATCTCAACCATCTCAATCGCCAAAGTTTATCACGTTGCTGTATGCGAAATCATTATCACACTTATCGTTTTAACCATAACGATCATCACAAGTTGTATTGATATTTGAATCTGTTTCAGCGTTATTCATTTGTTTAATACACAGATTGGCCATTTGATACTGCAATCACTGCGTTATTGTTTTGTATATTGCCTTGCTAGCATGAACGACATGGATTGCCGTTGTTGGTTTAACCGTTAACAAAACAAAGGATTGTATGAAAAAATTAATTGTACTCGCGATCATTGGCTTTGCTGCTTGGTATTACCATGAGCATCACGGTTTTGAGTTCTTAGAAAACTTGGACATTAAAGATTTCAAAATCACCAGCAAATACAACAGTGAAAACACGTTTTAATCGATACATGGCGATTCATCATTATGTGAGATGGTCGCCAAACGTTAATCTTACTTGATGCAGATGTTTGTAAATGGATGAACTAAGTTGGTAAAGTTCAAGTTGGATTACACACAAAGACAACACTTAGGAATCTTTATGGCTAAGCATCAATGCCCTAACTGTCACTCTCCTATTTCCCTTAGCTATTTGTTATTTAGCAAATACACAACTCAATATCGCTGTGTGAAATGTTCGGCACTTATGGTATCAAACCGTCGTAGAAAAATTACTGGATTAACACTGGCATTCTTTTCTTCATTTTTATACTCATTGATTAATAGCCATATCCAAAATTTGTTTTTAACAACTTTAGTGGTGTTTATTGTGTTTTTCTCAATCCTTTGGCTGGTTCCAAATCAAGTTGAATTGGTGGATGAGCAGAGTAAGGCGTAAACATCTTCAAAATAATCTCTGGCCTTACCTTTCACCAAATCGCTCTAACAAGAACTCAATAAACAATCGAAGCCGTTTAGGTTGATACTGGCGGCTTTGGTAAATCACGTTTAAGTCGGCACTGGCTGAAGATGTCGATGCGTTGAAGTTCTTCATGTAACCATCAAGTACTGTCACCAATCGTTGCTCTTGTATGTCGTGCTGAATATCTAATATCGATTTTAACGCAATGCCTGCTCCATCTAATGCCCATTGGCGGATCACTTCGCCATCATCTGAAAAGCGTTTGGGTACTAGGGTTATCACTGTTTGTTGGTTGTCGTCTGTAAAGTGCCATGTTTTCAGTTCTTCATTACTGCGGATCATGGCTAAACAATGGTGATCGGCAAGATCTTGCGGTGTAACGGGCGTGCCTTTGTTTGCTAAGTATTCAGGCGTTGCACATAAAACCCGTCTGCTGGGTGCCAGTTTACGAGAGATAAGATTACTGTCTGCCAGTTCTCCGTAACGGATCACAATATCAATCCCCGATTCTGCCAAGTTGGTGAGCTTATCGTCTAAATACAAGTATGGCACTACGTCTGGGTATCGTTCGCAAAATGCCGAGATGATGGGTGAGATGTATTGTTTACCTATGTCTCGTGGCGCCGAGATCTTTAACGTCCCTCGTACTTCTTGGCTACCGGTTTGAAGTAAGTTTTCTGTCTCTTTTACGCTATGGATGATCTCTAAACAGGCTTGATGGTACAGCGCACCAGATTCGGTTAAAGAGATATGCCTAGTACTGCGGTTAAGCAGCTTGACACCGTAGCGATCTTCTAATGCTTGTAGCCTAGCTGTTACCGTTGCGGGAGATAACCCCAACTCTCTGCCTGCTGCGGCCATACCTTGATTTTTAACGATACTGATAAATAACGTCATATCAGAAAACTTATCCATGCCCTTTCCTTTTGTTTATTGTTCATCTCAGCCGAATAATCTTTTCAAATTTACCCCAATTATCAAATTCTATCCAATGAATATACTGACGCCATCAAAACAAAAGTAGCTAGATAGGAAATAACGATGAAGCTTTATATTTATGAACATTGCCCTTTTAGTGCTCGCGTCCGTTATGTGGCTGGAATGTTGAATATCCCACTGACGGTAACTTGTATTGCTTATGATGATGACAAAACCACAAATGAGCTCATTGGTGCTAAGCAAGTGCCCCTTTTGATTAAAGATGATGGTGAAGAAGCCTTAGCAGAGAGCTTAGATATTATTCAGTATTTTATAAGTTTGGCGAAATCTAACGAGACAATTGAGATTTCTTCTGATGTGTTTGAGTGGCAAAAAAACGCGTTTCTTCCATTACAAAAAATCGGCTATCCACGTTGGTCAAACATGGCGTTACCTGAATTTGAAACTGATTCAGCCCGAAAAGCTTGGCGAGTAAAGAAAGAATCAGACGAACTAAATTTTGATGCGCTTCTGCAAGATACCCCGAACATCGCTAATGACGTTGAGTCTCTTATTGAGCAAGCAAAAACGATCTTGCATTTAGAGACTAACCAACCTGTTCGTTTGATTGATGGTGCGATTATGTTCTCTATTTTACGTGGGTTCTTTAGTGCGCCTGAGATCAAGTGGGATAACACAGTAAAAGATTGGATGGAATCGGTCAGCGTTAAAACCCATGTTTCACTACTTAAATAAGGTGCCGAGAATGAGCAAGCTTTTTGAATCAACACAGCTTAACGAATTGAATTTACAAAACCGTATTGTAATGGCACCGATGACACGTGCGCGTAGTAGCCAACCGGGCAATATTCCAAATGCGATGATGGCGAGTTATTACCAGCAACGTGCCAGCGCAGGATTAATTATCTCTGAAGCGACGCAGATTTCTGATGATTCGCAAGGCTATTCGTTTACGCCTGGTGTTTATACCGATGAGCAAGTAGCGGGTTGGAATTCAGTAACGCAAGCGGTACATAAGAACGGCGCGGCGATGTTTTGTCAGCTATGGCATGTAGGTCGTGTATCTCACCCTGTATTCCAAAATGGTGAGAAGCCGATTGCGCCATCAGCACTTAGACCTGTTGAAACCAAGGTGTGGATTGCGGATGAACAAGGCAATGGCAACATGGTCGATTGTGTTGAACCAAGAGCTATGACACAAGCAGATATTGATCGGGTTATCGCAGATTTTGCTTATGCTGCAAAACGCGCTATTGATGCAGGTTTTGATGGTGTCGAAATTCACGGTGGTAATGGCTACCTTATCGATCAGTTCTTGCGTACTAACTCTAATCATCGCACAGATAGTTACGGTGTCACTAGAGAGAATCGTATTCGCTTCTTACTAGAAGTTGTTGATGCTGTTAGTAATATCATTGGTGCTAACAAAGTGGGTGTTCGACTTGCGCCCTTCATCACTTTCAAAGATATGAATTGCCCTGATATTGTGCCGACTATTTTAGAGGCAGCAAAACAACTCCAAGCCCGTGACATTGGTTATCTGCATTTATCAGAAGCGGATTGGGATGATGCGCCAGTGATCCCCGAGCTGTTTAGAATTGATCTGCGTGAGTATTTCACTAATACCATCATTGTTGCAGGTAGTTATACGCAAGCGCGTGCAGATGAAGTGCTTAATAAAGGCTATGCGGATTTGGTGGCGTTTGGTCGTCCGTTTGTGGCTAATCCTGATTTTGTCTCACGCTTACAGCATCAACAACCATTAGCAGAACTGGATGGCGCAACGCTATTTGGCGGTAATGGCCACGGTTATACCGACTATCCTACTCTTGGCTAATTAAGCCCTGATTCTGAAGGCACAAGTATTAAGGCCAGAGTATTTAAAGCAAGCGTATTTAAGGCATGGGCTGTTTGCTCATGCCTTCTTTATACGTATAACTTGGTTTTATGCTAATCGCCCTGCTTGCTTTAATACCCCATTAAATATCGACTCACTAATATCAGTAGGAAAATCGTTGGACAATTGCTGTCGGACTTTTTCTATCGCACTTGGCGCTTGGTTTTTCATTTCAGTCATTAATTCATTGGCACGTTGGGTCGAAAACCCGACCGCTTTCGCTGTACTTAAAAAATGGCGAGGCTGAATGGTTTGCCATTTATAATATTTCTTGGTGCCTGTTAATGCCATCGCCATTTTGGCTTTCTGTTTCGGTATGCTGTTTGAATCCATTAAAGGATAAGCTGAAATAATGTCGTATAGTGGCGTCATGCTGTAACGGCTTTCAGGTTCTAGAAATAAGCTGAAGTTTTTACCGTGTCCATCAATGGCTGCTAACAACCAAAACAAGATCTGTGCTTTAAAAAACACTTCTCGATCTTGGGTTGATGTTCGTGAACCTAATAGAAATTGCATGATACTGGCAATGTTTGGCCCACCGTCTGATTCATATTTTAATGCGGGTGCAACACCTAATGCTTGGCACATGTCTTCTTGTGGTAAACGCATTAGCCAACTGCCGTCTTGTGACCATCGACGATCAAAGCGGGTTAATGCTAATGCTTTTACTTCTTCAACATAGATGATGTTGGCATCGTTCACTTCAAAGCCAAATGCTGCCGCGATTTTTAAGCATAACCATTCGTTCTCACAGCTATCGCTTAAGTCTATGTTTTTGTGCTGTAAGATCCCTATTGGCAATTTCAGAATATGGCTGGTTGGGGTCGAACCTAACGGTAAATGCCACTGGTTTTGATACCATAACAAGCCCGTTTTTTCCTGTGCGCCTGCAATAGAAATACGAAAATCGTCCATATCATCTAGCATACCTAGTGGCGCATCACTTTGGTAACCTCGTAACACCTGTGCCATACGAGATTCGGTTAATGGCTCAGCCTGTATTTGCCTTACATCTTGTAGGATATTTTGTGGTGAATAAAGCTGAATAGCACCAACACAATCGCCACCTATTTTGCTTAGTAGATCAAAGGGGCGTTTGGTCGCTGATTTAAAGCGTGATTGAATACGGCTGCGAATTTCCTCGTTATCAGGCAATAAGTTATCGAAGAAGTTGTAAGGAATATCACCATGATAAGCATCGTGGCGTAACGGCATAGAAAGTGAGATCGCACGGGCTCCTGCTCGTGATAACCATGTTGGATCATATTGAAATGATATCGCACCAGAGCTTGCTTTGGTTAAGCTGCCGACTAGAATCCCATTCATTGCAACCGTTAACACATCCATGTTTACCACTCCTCATTCCATTTCTGTTGTGTGGTGTGTGGTTCGGTGTTTGTGTTACGCGGTTGAACATGCAACTCTAGATCTAACGCAGCGAGTAATTTAAAAAGCGTTTCTAGCTTGGTACTTTCTGGGTTATTTTCAAACGCTGATACGGTGGTTTGTTTAATACCCACCAGTTTAGCTGTATCACTTTGGGTTCTGCTTTGCGCTTTACGTTGGTCTCGCACGGCATTGGCGAGCATTTTAGCTGATGTGATTTGCATGGTCCCCACTTTAAATTATCCGCTATAAAGGATATTTAAAGTATATCCTTTATAGCGGATATTTTCAATTTACCCGCTATAGGGGATATTATAGTAATATCCCCTATAGCGGATAATAAGTTAAGCTAAGTGTGGTTATTAAAAACGGTAGCTTGTGCCGACATAGAAATTGTTCATAGTTAAAATGGAGCTGTCAGCAAACTGGTAACCTACGTTGATACCCATTCCGTTGTGGAAACGCTTTTCCCAACCCACTTGCAGATCGGCACCAACCTTACTCTCATTATGTTTTACGTTCTTCATTTTGTAATCAACATCGTGATAAGCAACACCAACTTTTGCGTAAAGTGCATTACCGTGACTTAATGGATATTGCCCGTACAGTGATAAACGTGGTCCACCGTATGACGATACATCAGCCGATGACAGCAAGCTTGTAAAGTCGCTAAAAATACCATCATAGCTTCGGGTGTAACCGGCTTCTATACCCATGTAATCGCTAAGCATATGACGATAATAAATATCAAATGCGACGGTATCGCCATCATTGGCATCGTATTTTAAATTAAAATTTTGGGTTCCATAGCCAATAGATCCGCCAATGATATTCTCGTTCGCTACTGCTGCTTGAGATAGCAAAGTAAGTGATAATAAAGTGAAAGCTGTTTTTAATCGCATGTTAACTCCTATCAGTAAACAGACTTATGCTATAAGCTTATCTATTGATATTTATGTGTTTTTTATAATTATATGAATAAGTAAAAGCAGACGGTTGATCTACTATGTGACTGACGTTATTTGTTTAGGTCGGCAAGTATATGAATAGATCATGAATGACAACTGAACAGTGTATTATTTATGGTTGTGTGAGGGTTATTTAGCTAGCTATAGATTGACTGTATATATGTAATATTAGGTGTAATATCAACGTATAAGCTTATTTCGTAAAAAAGGAATAAACGGCTGTCTATTCCTTTTGTGTTTAATTATTTGAAAGCAGATATCGTTTGTATCTTACTTTTTAGCCGCTCGTTGCTGCTCTTTATGGGCCAATTTGGCTTTTTTACGTTGTTCTATCAGTTGAGCTGCATCACCGCCGACATGGGTTTCGCCACGCGCATTCGCTAACTGCACTTGTTTTTCACGTTCTCGGAAACGGTTTTTTTGCTCATCGCTGTGTTTATCAATACATTTTGGACAACTTACGCCTTTTTCAAAATGCTCTGATAATTGCTCTTCTTGTGTGATTGGTAATCGACAGGCATTACACACATCGTAATCACTTTTTTCTAGTTGGTGGTTAACAGCAACTCGCCCATCAAACACATAGCAGTCGCCTTCCCACATGCTTTCTTCTTGTGGTACTTCTTCAAGGTATTTAAGAATCCCGCCTTCAAGGTGATAGACTTCTTCAAACCCTTGCTCTTTCATGTATGCAGTTGATTTTTCACAACGAATACCGCCAGTACAGAACATCGCAACCTTTTTGTGTTTGTTAGGATCGAGGTTGTCTTTCACGTATTGTGGGAATTCACGGAACGTTTCTGTATTTGGATTTACGGCGTTTTTGAATGTACCAATATCGACTTCGTAATCGTTACGGGTATCAACCAGAACTACATCAGGATCTGAAATTAATGCGTTCCATTCGTTAGGCTTTACGTAGGTTCCAACGACATGGCGAGGATCGATTCCCTCTACACCCATAGTAACGATTTCTTTCTTAAGTTTTACTTTGGTGCGGTTAAATGGTTGCTCTGTATTAAACGATTCTTTGTAAACAACATCGGCTAAACGTGGATCTTGTTTAAACCAGGCTAATAACGCATCAATAGACGCTCGTTTACCGGCTACGGTGCCATTGAGCCCTTCACTGGCAAGAAGCAATGTGCCGCGAATGTGATTGGCTTCGAGTAATTCAGTTAATGGTTGACGAATTTCTTGGTAGTTATCTAATGCGACAAATTTATACAGCGCACATACAACGTATTGAGACATGTTTTTTCCTTCTGCGAGCTGGAGCGTAAATCCAGTGCTTAATGTATTCTATTTATAATAGTGATTTTAAAACTGGCGCAGTATAACTAAGTCAATGTGTGACATAAACCAACTAAAAATAGGGGTATATATCAATATCTTTTATAAGGTTTAATAGAAGAAATTGATAAACAACATTTATAACGCTAATCGTACTATTGTTTAAACATAAAAAAGGACATATACGTAGAGGTATATGCCCTTTTAAAATCAAGTATGATGTAAAAGTGAGTTATTTACAGTTAAATTCCATCATAACTTTATGTTCTGAATTTAGTACATCATCACCTAAGAAAAACTTACTCGCCGTATTTGCAAGCTCAGTTGTTTTCGCATCTATGGCATGATCGAAATTGCTGTTTTCAGAAATCACATAGAACGATTTACCTAAATCTTTACATGTTTTGTTTGCAGTCGCGTTTGCAATTTGTTTTGCCTCTTGCTCACTGCTACCTGTTGCTTCTACTGTATAAGAATTCTCTTTAGGTGTAACAACGCCTGTTTGTGCAGCACAACCAGTAAGAGCAAGGAATAAAGATGGAATGATAAACTTTTTCATAAACGGCTAACTTCACTTTTATTTGAACGGTGTTTTATTGTGTTATCCGTTAATCTTTAATAAATCAATGTTTTTTATTTTGATGATAAAAATATTCAATAGATGATTTGTTTAAAGGTCTTGAGTGTCACTATTGTGGGGTTACATATCAGCATATTAAACTAACGCTTGTCCCCTACTTTATTCTTGGTGGTTAAGTATAGATGTCAGAGCTAGCTTACTCTGTGATTATTATCATCATGCACGATTGATATATTTTAAAAGCATTTGGTTTTGGTTTATTTATTTCTCTAATTTAGATTTATATTCATGGTATCAATTCTTAAATCGTATTTTTCATGAATATAAAACGTATTTTATTAACACTATCATTAAGTCTAATTATGAGTGGTTGTAGTAATGTATCTTCATCTAATGTGCCTGATTTACCTATTAGTCAGCAAACTAAAGGACGGATTTATATTATTAATTCTGATTTTATAACCAATGTAAAATACACAGAATTAGGTAAAGTAAAAGCCAATGCTAGATATGGTTATGACAGTGTTGTGACGTTATATCCACTATTAGCAGAAGAAGCGAGAAAAATCGTTGCTAATGCCATTCTTGATTTATATGGTGGTCTTACTGTTACTGCTTTTTCTTGGGGATCTCCTTATACCGGCGGCACAGCAATTGTAGTTGAAAACATTGAGCAGTTAAAAAAATATGACGTAGAAGTTTATTAACCCCCTTTCTTTGATAATCTATTTATAATTTACTCTACTATCCTTTGCCTGTACTAAAGCTATTAATACAGGCTTTTTTATACCCTTAATTTAATGTGGATAATTTCAAAATTATCCAGTAAGAGACGCCTGATAAAAGTGACACCGTAACTATATTGAGTGTGGTAGAGGTAATTATTACTTATTGGCTTTTAGATTTATTGCTTTTATATTTCTCAATTATTTATTTTATATCAATAAGTTACTTTAAAGTTTGGTTTTGGTTTGGTTTTTATGTGGTGATGGTTTAGACGAAAAAGACGGATTTCCATAAACTGAGCACATTCCAGAAAACACCGAACAAATATAGAGAGTTTAAATGACTTCTTATAGAAAACTATTATTCGCATCATCGTTTATCGTACTTGCCGGTTGCAACTCGGGTTCAGGTTCAGATAGCGAAACAACAATTACTAAACAAATCACTAAGCCAGCGGCAGATTATAATTTTAATACTGAAGAAATTACACAGCTTGTAAATCATCGTAAAGAATATCTTAATAGTATTGATCTTACTTTTGACGGTACAGTTTATAATCGTGTTAAGTTCGCACACCCAGTGAGTGACGACATAATGGTTGTGAAATTAGCAAATAATCACGATTACAATATTGATTTAATGATTGATTTTAGTGAAGACGCTCAGTGTATTATTTATAAAGAAGACATGTACAAAGAAGTCTTTGACTGTGGTGAGATTAATAAACCCGTGCCAGATGATAGTACAACCTTTATTCAATCAACATCAGCACCAAGTATGCATAATGTCATGTTAACTTATGATAACGATAAGATAGAAGAGTTACCTATGATTGGTTCAACGTTATTATCGGTTGAATATTATAGTGACAATATTGATATTATAACATCATTTGCATTTAAAGATTTTTATAACGATATTTTAAAAGGTCATGAAGATATTATAGAACGTGATCTTAATCTTTCATCATTAGGTTTAACTACATATCAGCAATTATCTAAAATTGTTGAAGACTATTACGGTCAGGATATGTTGATAAAGTTTGATAATCATATTGGTGGCAGTATGGATGATGATATCAATATTTATACCGGTTTGATGATTCGAGATAATCATATGGCCACAATGGTTACTCGCAATGGTTCTGTATTCTCTGGCGGGACTGATTTATTTGCCGCTGGTGAGGAACGCTATTTAGAAATAGCTCAGCCAGTGACAAATATTGAGCGAACTAAACAAGTAGGTGTTCATAGCTGGGCTGAAGATGATAAAACAGCAAAGTAATTCCCTTTTACAGATTTAAGTCATCGTAAACAAGCGACTTATTTTAAAACTATGCTTGGTGATAAAGGTGTGGATTTCTACATGTACACATTAGATTCTGCCCCCGCAAGTGGGGAGCATTGGGTCACGAAAAACGAATCTGATAAATATGGCTTAATCATGATTACCTATTTCGAATGACAGCGAAATATAGCCAGTAAAAAACCGACATGTTGTTAGCATGTCGGTTTTTTTGGTTTTATCTTATTGCCTGATTAGTGATCTAATGAATGCTACCGATACGGTTGAAGCGAACGCCATTAGGTAACCAGTGTGGCCACATTGAGTCTGGGTTATGGTTGAAAGTAAAGCTAATCCAAATAAAGGTCGCTTTGCCCACTAAGTTCTGCTCCGGCATAAAGCCCCAGTAACGGCTATCTAAGCTATTATCTCGGTTGTCGCCCATCGCAAAGTAATGACCCTTTGGCACTACCCACACACCCATTGGTTGTCCTGGTTGTTGGTAATAACGGTTAATTTGCTCTGGTAGCGCTGGATCACGCAGAATGTGGTGAGTTACTTTACCCAGCTCTTCTTTATATTCGTTTAACTGTGTGCCTAATTCTTTGAAATTAGTTAAGCCAACATATTGTTTTGGTATTTCCTGTGCGACTGGACATACTTTCTGTCCATTACAAGCAGGCTTGATATAAAGGGTTTTGTTTTGGTAAATAATAGTATCACCCGGTAAACCAACTACACGTTTGATTAGATCAATTTTCGGATTTGATGGATCAATAAATACTGTAATGTCACCACGTTGTGGTTTACCTGTTGGTATTAAGGTTTTGTGAAAAATAGGATCACGTAGGCCATAAGCGAACTTTTCTACCCCAATAAAGTCACCAGGTACCAATGTTGGCTGCATAGAGCCACTTGGAATTTGAAAAGGTTCGATAACAAATGATCGAATAATTAAAATAGCAAATAACACCGGAAACATTGAGCGTGCTTGAGCTACCCAACCTGATGTGCTCTCCTCTTTAACCTCTTCTCGTTTAGGTTGCCACACGAATTTATCTAACGCGAAAACAATACCTGTTATTAAAGTCGCGAGAGTAAGAATAAGTGAGAACATTTCTGCTGCGTTGAATACTGAAAGCATGTGCTATCCCAAAAACTGTGTAAATAGAATAATCTACAAATAATAGTATTGCGTATTGAACATGATAAATGTGCTAAATAAAACGGCTATATTTTGGAAACTATGATCCCACTATACCTATTTGTATCGTCTCATTGATTAAAATAATGTTCTATGTTGCTCATTTTATTTATAAACCCCTAATTTAAATAATTTACAGAATAAAGTGTCAAGCCAAAGCTAAGTTTTAATTCAGCGAGTCGTTTAATGATGCTAGGGCTTAATATCTCGATAAATGCCAAATGTTATGAAGATGCTTCATGGTATTGAGTATTTATGTTCAATTTCATCCCATTCCTGTTTGAATTGATTAGGCAATAACGTTCAACCATGGCTGTGTTATTCGATGCAATAATTGGGGTTATCACAAGAGGTTTCTTGTCCAAAACAGGTCATATTCATTCGGTTGAAAATCGTCGCGACAGATATCTAGCTGTGTAAGAAACATGGTTAAGGATGGAAACATTTTGTGTGAGCGTATTTCTAGAACAACCGTGATATAGCGTGTTTTCATAACTAAACCTACCTTGTAACGAAGCTATACGACACAAAGGTAACCATATAGTATCTATATGAATAATAACTTTACATTATATATAGGAAAGGGCTTCATAACTTTGCTAACGGTTGTTTAGCATTTGATTGTTTTACGATCTATTCTCTGTTTAAAAATTGGACTTAATGTATAAAATCGTTACTATATGTAATTAATTTATAAAATAATTACGCCGTTGCTGTTATTCTCCTGGGGTATTATGTTACTTTTTATACATAGCAGCATATTAAACAGAGTTATTATAGTGAAGATGCCCATAGCAACAAACAAAATCTTTTTTTACGCGTCGTTAGTTTCTACTATTGTTTATACTTGCGAGTTATTATATCTAACGTTAAATCGGACAAACACACTGCCCCATTGCATTATTATTTCCCTTTTAAAATGTGTGGCAAGCTGTATTATCTGTTTAATTTCATTACAATCTATCTATCATAAACGAGAAGATAAATTTAATGAGCGAATGCAAAAGTATGATGATCCTACTTTAAAGCAAGAGAGCTCTGATAATAAACACCATTAAATTGAGTGTCTTAAGCCTAGCTTCAGCTTCTTTGAGATATAAAGCATTTCGGTTAATAAAACCAATACGTAAGGGTAAAAAATGCGAATAGGAATTGTTGGGTTAGGTGATATCGCTCAAAAGGCGTATCTTCCAATTATGACGCAACTTAAAAATGTAGAATTAATTTTTTGTACACGCAATCCTACCGTTTTAAATGCATTGGCAGATCAACACGGTGTAACTTGCTGTTTTGATGATTATCGTCAATTAAATAAAAAGAATATTGATGCGGTGATGATCCACGCAGCAACGCATATTCATTATGACATAGCGTATTGGTGTATAAAGCAAGGTATTCCTACTTTTGTTGATAAACCATTAGTTGATAATGCTGAGCAAGTTGAACGTCTTTACGAACTTGCAGAACAGCATAATACCCCACTTTATGTCGGTTTTAACCGCCGTCACATTCCTCTATTTAACAAACATCTACCAGAATTAGCTTCCGGTAATATTGGTGAATTACATTCACTGCGTTGGGAGAAAAATCGCCATAATCTTGTTGGTGATATTCACTCCTTTATCTTCGATGATTTTATTCATGCACTTGATAGCGTAAATCTAAATACTAAATCGACACTCGATGATGTCTATGTTACTCATCAAATGTTTGGCGATCAGCTTTCACGTGTTGATGTGCAATGGCAATCAGGACAATGTTTGCTACATGCTTCGATGAATCGCTTAAATGGCATTACTAATGAATGTGTTTCTGCCACTTATCATAACCAGTCTTACCAATTTACTTCGTTTATGCGTGGCCAACGTTGGTTAAATAACGAAGAAAGAATTTTAACATCAGAAGATTGGATGCCGATGTTAGCAACCAAAGGTTTTGATGTGATGATTTCTGATTGGTTAAGTGTGATAGAGTCAGGGAGTATGCCACTGCATACTGTGGAACGGAATATTTCAACGCACCAACTAGCTGATGCAATTGCATTGCAATTAGAAAAATTATTTATCCGTTAAAGGATTTATATTATTGGTTATAAAGATAAATACCATTATGGCTAAAATAAGCTAATGGTATTATCTTAATGATATTCAAATGTTTTTTGATATTGTTTTAGACTCAATCCAAATTGATGTTGAAAACGTTGTGCAAATCGAGCTTCTGATTTGTATCCACATAAATGCGCTAGTTCTATTTGTGAATATGGCTTAGTTTGAATTAAACTTAATGCATACCCCATTCTGAGCTCTGCTAACACATCCCTAAATTGAGTATTCTCGTCTTTTAAACGCCTAATTAATGTCGATTTACTTAACCCGAAATGATCACATACCGATTCAATTGAGTGATTAGCTTTGGGATCATCGTTAAAATATTGGGTTAACTTATCTCGCCAGCTCAAATTTCGCATTGAAAATAACTGATGAAGATAACCATTGTTAGCAAGGTGCTCAAATAATGCATTAACGATATGTGTTTGCACATTCGGCTCAATATCCTTCGGCATTGTTATAATGCTATGCCATAAGTATTTCGCCATATCATCTAGGCTATATTCAGGTGTTAAACCTTCTTTTTGATTATCTTGTGATCGTTTGATTTGCTCATCTGTTGGACGGATCAAAAAGCTCAGCTGGGTTGAGAAAAATCGGGTTTGATTAGGGTTATTGATAAAGGTTAATGATGTATGGCCATGTGCCAATAACCAGTTATTACTATTGAAAGGGATCCAGTCATTTTGCCAATGCAGCTCTTTATATCCCTGTTGAATCCAGAAAATTGAAGGATAAATAATAGGTACATTACGTAGGTACTGCGGTTGCTTACCATTGTAATAATTTAGTTTGATTATGCCTGACATGATTTCTTTTTATAAACCTTGTGACTGGTTATTGATGATACACAATAAATAGACACAAGGTTTATCTTAATAATGATTTATATAAGCGTTATTTATCTAACATATGTTGGGGTGATCGTTGATTTACCCAATGCTGTTGCGTTCAGTATAAAGCTAACTAATGCACATGATGCGTCATCAGGCACTTCAAGTTTTTCTACTGGCAGTGCCCATACTGTAAATTGGTAACGATGCATACCGTGACCTTCAGGAGGACAAGCACCGCCGTAACCATTAAATCCATAGTCATTACGCATTTCTAAACTGGCTGAAAGTTTACCTGATGCGCCCTGCTCGACTGATGTTGTTGATACTGGAATATTGATGACTTGCCAGTGCCAGAAACCACATTCTGTTGGAGCATCTGGATCAAAGCAAGTTATGGCAAAACTTTTTGTTCCTTCAGGCGCGTTCTCCCATGATAATTGCGGAGAAACGTTATCACCGTCGTGTCCGAAACTGTTAAATGAAAAACGTTTGTCTTTTAGTTGACCTTCAGCAATGTCTTGGCTGTGTAATGTAAAAGTTGTCATTTTATATGTCCTATTATTTGTTGTTGGAATCATAATAGAACTATTTTTACCATATAACATAACACTAAGTTTCAATATTTCTTTTTTATCATTTATTTTTGATACTTATTGTTAAAACTGTATGTTGGTTTTTTCAGTGTTGATTGATGAATGGCTTTATATCGATATTATATGAACGTTATTTTGATTAATTATCGTTAAAGATGTTACAAATATCTATGTTGTTATTAAGTATCAGTATTAATTAATACAACTAATTACAACGATTCAAATCTTGAATTGATGTTATGTAATGCTGTTTATAAAATCAGTATTGTTATATACAGTTGGATGTGATTACTATATGCGTATTGAATTAATGCTTAACAAACTAAACCTATCTGATGTTCATTTTTCAAAGATTGATGATGAATTTAACCGAAGAGTATTAATGATCTGGCCGGATGCTAATATTCGTGTACGTCTTGGTGGTGGAAATAATCTAACAGTACTTAGTGGTTTTTCTGATGATAAAGTACGCGTTGAAGCATTGCTTCAGGATATGTTTGATGAAGCGGACGATTGGTTATACAACGATCACGATATATATTAATTAAGACATTATATTCTTAAACTGATTTTTTAGCACGTCAATTTGGTTCTTTATCTTTCTTTTTTAGCTATCTATAAAATAATTTTCTTCACCTATAATAACGCTACGTTCTGATAGTTAAATGATTTTATTATGTGTGATTTTGTTTCTAAGAATGTCTGGTCTGATTTTACAAAAGAGCCTGAAATGCCAGGTTTTAGTTTCCGAGATACAGATGAAAAGAATGAAAACTGTGTAACAGCTTTACTTGAACGTTGGAAAGCCGGTACGTTTGAAGCACCGCATCATCATCCCAATGATGATATGTCGATCATAGTCAAAGGTGAAATTGTTATTCAGTTTTACGTAAAGAAAGATGGTGAACTTGTCAAAGATGGTGATGAAGTAACTCTATCTACAGGTCAAACGGGTTATATTCAGGCTAACAGAATACATAGTGTTTTATACAAAACTGATTGCGATATGGTGTATATCCAAGATCGTGTATTTGGTTTTGAAAGTGACGAATAAATTGTATGTCATTAAAAACAGCCATTCTTCCGAGTGGCTGTTTTGCTTACAGCACAATCCATGGCTCATGTTCAACAAGTTCAATCGTAACTTTTTCTTCTCTTACTACAAAGTTTAATGTTTCTTTATAGTTATCAATTTCATCTTGGTTATTACAGGGCCAGAAGAAATGAATGCCGTAACTTACGGTGATCACACCACTTTTTGAATCTTGTGCCATTTCTACCATATCAACATTTAGACTCGCTGTAGCAAATTGATATCGAAGATCCTGTTGATCATGCTTAGTGAACAAAGTGGGAGAAAATTTATCCTCATGGCTTTGTACATATTCGATTATATTTTCCGCGATTGAAAGTTTATTATTAACTGAAAACGTTACTGTATATATTGTCATGATCGGCCCTTATCTAATTGAGACTATCATTACATATTTAGTATAAAACGTCAGTTCTGATAACAATAAGTTATTTTACTATTATCACTAGCTACAATTGTCGATTCTGCTGCTTTATTTATTGTGATCGATGAATCATCTTCTATCGAACCATTTATTGTACTGTTCGAAGTATTACAAATAGTGGCAATTGACTCCTCTTTCATGTTTACTTCAACATGGTTTACTCCTGAAGATAGAGAAAATAAAGAATCAGCCGCTAGCGACACATTTAAAACCCCAATGGGTTTATTTATATCAATAGATGATGATTGAAAGGCATTAACAATAACTTTTTCAGCAATAATGCCGACTTTAACATGTGCATTGTTTGTTGCTGTAATATCGAGATTAGTTGTTGAACCATGAAGTTCGGCATAACTTTTATTCGATACAATAGCGCTGAATTTAGTGTCATCTAATGCACATCCATCAATATTTACCTTTGCATGATTAGCGATATCAATTTTAGTCAAAGGTTTAGAAACAATAACCTGAGCGGTAATGTTAACCTTAGGGTTCGCTGTTTCTGAAGGATATAATTTAAGTGTCGCATCATTCACTTGTAACTTCACCTTTTCGAGTTCATCACCCGTAAAGGATATTGACGGTAATTTTCCGCAATTTATATCCAACACTAAATTGTTAAGGCTCATATCAATTTCATTAAATTGCTTGAGATAGATATTAGTTGCACTTACTGAAGTAGAAAAAATGCAACAAAGCCAAATAACTCTCTTCAACAATTTCATACCTACATCCTTTTATCCCCATTACTATAATTATAAGAAATTACTTTCTCTTTAATAGTATTAAGTTTACTACGTAGTGACAGGGTAACATTTTAAGGATTTATACATTAACGAAGGAATTACTTTGGTTATTTAAAATATGGCTAAGAAAAAATAGCGATAAAACTGCCAGTACATCATTGTATTGATGATCTTAGTTGATCGAGATATTCCCGCTAAGTTACAGTTTTATATAGTAATTAAAACTCAGTCTTATATAATATCTCTTATAGCAGATCTAAAAAAACTTTGTAATGCAGAATAAATTCCCTATCGATCCAAGAACCGCAAGTTTAAGAACAACATCGTTACGCCAGCAAACACATTTAGCAGAACGCATCAGTCATATAAATTATGCCTCGACTAATCCTGCGTTATCTTATGTATATTCATTATCTGCGACTGACACCACTGGTGGTCAAGCTAATGCGCGTTATACCCTTGAAAGGCTTGCACGATATATACTGGGAAATAGCTTTCAACTTATTGATTGGATTAAACTATTTAATGACCAAAAAAAACTTATTGATGCAATTAAATCATTTCTAATTGCTCGTGCTAAACAAAAAGCAAAAATGAAAAATCATTATTTCAGTGTTAATCAACCAATAAAGAACTTACAAGTAAAGCCTCTACTTAATGCTTTATTGAATGTAGCTGAAGTTCTTAGATGTGAGCAGAGCTTACCTGACTCATGTGTAATTGAATTTAAAGATCGTGTTGCGGTTTTTGATCTTGGTTGTTTTAATAAAACCATGATAGAAAATGGTTGGCTTCAACCCATTTTATCTCAGGACTATTCGTTTGAATTATCTAAACAATCTGAAGTGATGTTAGAGGCATTTAGTTGTTTTTGTATTCGAAGTTGTGTCGAGCGTTTTGATTGGAGTCGCATTTTATATGCCCCTATTCTTCAATCAACGATACAATCATTTTTAAGTGATCGAATAGATAACCAAAGCAGTGATCGCAAAAAAACGTATGCGCCAGCAACCGCTGATAATTTACTTCGAATGTTACGCGGTGTTGCTCAGCATGCTTGGCTTGCTGAGTTAATCTCAGTTGAAACTTTAGAACGTATAAAAGCAATCAAATTACCGAGGGGCTCTCGTCAATCTAGTGGCAGATACCTTAGCTATAGTGAATTAGATCATATTTCAGCAATTACGCTTAATCAAAAGAATAAAGTTAAAGCATTGAGAGATAACGCTATTTTTTGGTTAATGTATGAAGCGGGATTACGACGAGCAGAAGTAATAAATGTAAATTCGTTTGATATTGATATGAATCGGTGCCAACTACGTGTTGTAGGTAAAGGTAATAAAGAACGTTATGTTCCTTTCTCTCGAAATAGTGATTTATATAACGCAATGGCAAAATGGCTAGGTGTACGCCTGAAAGATTTTAATCCTAATTTACCCACATTATTTTGTACTATTAATCGTTACCAATCATTGACTTATATGCGATTAACAACACAAACACTTAATGATTTATGTAAAAAACTCAATATGTTGGGTTTTTCTCGTGTTGTTTCTCCCCATGATTTTCGACATTCAGTGGCAACAAACCTTTTGCGTTCAGGTTACGACTTATTGTTAGTCAGTAAATTTATGGGACATAGTAGCATTACGACAACTCAACGCTACGATAGACGTACTGATGATGATTTAAAAGGGGTTATTCCGAGTAGATAATGTAATTGATAGTCTTATCTTTATATAAAACAACCATTTAACTCGCATTTATTGCAAAATAAAATGATGGCAATAAAACGTTATTAAATATAATACTCCATGGACAGGAGAATTTTTCATGAAGATGTGTGTCATCAGCTCATTAATTTCGTTTATTTTGCTTCTCTCTTTCCCTTCGGAGGCTCAAAGTGTAAAACAGTACAAAGATCAATACAGTGTTTTACCTTGCAGTGGTCTAAAAACAAAATTGGAAAGCTTAGAAAAACGCTCGAAAATGATCTTAAACGTTGCATCTGAGAAAGCTAAAAAAGAGCTTAAATATAAAAATAAAGCACTGCATTTATTGATGAAACAAAAAAACTGTGAGTAAAAAACCAAACAAGTAAAGTTTGTTTTTTTTCGTGTGCTGATTTAATTTGAAATTTAAGAAAGTGTCATCATTAAATATATATTCAAGGCAACAACAAGAGCAATAATAACAACACCAGCATAACTAACGTATTTGTTATTTTTAAACTCACCCATTAGTTTTTCATTATTGGTGAAAATCAGTAACGGTATAATAGCTAATGCAATACCAAAACTAAGAACGACTTGACTCATTACTAAAATCTCAGTGGTATTAATAGCAAGTCCGATAACAATAAAAGATGGGATCATTGTAACAACACGGCGTAATAACAAAGGAATTTTAAATTTTACGAAACCTTGCATTACTACATCCCCTGCCATTGTACCAACAACAGTAGATGATAATCCTGATGCAATAAGTGAAATGGCAAATAATGTGGAAGCTGCTTGTCCAACAAGTGGTGTCAATGTTTTGTAAGCGGTTTCAATCTCTGCAATATCTTGATTACCTGAGTAATGGAAGACGGCTGCCGCCATGGCCACAATTGCAATATTCACAAAGCCAGCAATGACCATTGCAATGAGTACATCTAAACGTGTTGATTTTAATCTTTTTGCTTTTGTTTCACCGTAAGTATTTTTGAATAGCGCCGAATGTAAGTAAATAACATGCGGCATTACTGTTGCACCTAAAATACCTGCGGCTAAATAAATTTGATGTGAACTATTCATTGTTGGAATAGCAAGACCTTTTATCATCTCACCAGTAGCAGGATGAGCAAAGAAAAGCTCAATAACGTATACAACAGCAACGACTAATAATAATGTAGCAATAACAACTTCTAATGGTTTCTGGCTTTTATTACTTAATAATAGAATAGCCATTGTTACTATGGCTGTAATTATCGCCCCTTCCATTAAAGTAATGCTAAACAATAATTGGAAACCAACGGCTGCGCCAATAAACTCAGCTAAATCAGTTGCCATAGCTATAATTTCAGCTTGAATCCAATATGGTCCTATCGCCCACTTAGGTAAATGGTCACGTAAATGTTCAGCGAGGTTTTTACCCGTAACAATGCCTAGTTTTGCAGATAGATATTGAATAAACATAGCCATTAAATTTGCCCAAAGCACAACCCATAATAGTTGATAGCCAAAAGCAGATCCCGCTTCAATATTTGTAGCAAAATTACCTGGATCAATGTAACCAATAGCGGCAATAAATGCTGGGCCTAGAAGTAATAGTTTTTTCTTTAGTTTTAAACTGAAGGTAGCCATCTCGGGCTTAACAGAAATAGATGTAGAGGCCATAGCTAACTCCTTAAATGATAGTTGCATCATATACTTTTGCAAATGATAATCAATGTCATTTGGGGGGTTATTAGTGGTTGGTTAGATTTCATAAATGATTATGTGTATTTTAATAGTTTAAATCTATCTTTGGGTTGTAAATTAAAGATTGACATTGTAATAAATTATCATGCCGGCATGTTTGAATTATTATAAATGTAAATAATTTTAATATTATAATAACAATCTCATAAAATAGTTGTCAGATAATTCCTTTATGGTAGGGTAATTCTCGTTACTTATAAAAATACTATGTCAATAGATACCAAATTGACATAAAAGGACTTTGTATGGATATGAATAAGAAAGAAGAGCAATTTTCACATGGCGGAGATATTGTTCATTTATACCTCAAGGATATATCAGAAAAACCACTTTTAACGAAAGATGATGAAATTCTATATAGTCGGAAAAGTTTATCCGGTGATGCCTACAGTAAAAATGTTTTAATTGAGAGTAATTTACGATTAGTCGTAAGTATCGCAAAAAAATATCGAGGCAGTAGCATACATATAAGTGATTTAATTGATGAAGGAAATATTGGATTAATGACAGCAGTTGAAAAATTTGATCCTGAAAAAGGATTTAGATTTTCAACATACGCTACATGGTGGATAAAACAAACGATAGAGCGTGCAATACATAATCAAGGAAGAACGATACGTTTACCTGTTCATGTATCAAAAGAAATCAACACCATTATTCGGACACACAAACAATTAGTAAAGAAAAACAATCAAGAACCTAGTACAGAATTAGTCGCTGAAGTATTAAATAAAACACTTGATGATATATCTACAACACTTTCTTATGACACCCCTATTGTTTCGTATGATCAATCTATTACAAGTGAAGCAAGTTCCCAGTCAATAGCTGTATTAATTGCTGATGAAAACAGTGCCAAACCTGATGACCTCGTTGACGATTTAGCAATCCAAAAAATTACAACTAACGTGCTAAATTGTTTAAATAACAGAGATAAAGAAATCATATGTCGTAGATTTGGTTTATTAGGTTATGAAGCACAGACTTTGCAAGAAGTTGCTGATGAAGTGGGCCTTACAAGAGAGCGTATTCGGCAATTGCAAGTTACCTCATTAGCAAAACTTAAAAATTCACTTAGCCGTGATAACTATGATATTTCTGTTTTTTTTGCTAACAGTTAATATTTGTTTGAGAGTAGAAAGCACGTAGGTTTACGTGCTTTTTTTGGTTATTATGGGCTATAAATAAAGCATATATATTTTTCTTAAGGTTTTTTATGCGCTTAAAAGCTCTAATTATTGTCAGTTCTGCCTTCTTCTTTACTGGCTGTAGTAGTTACGGTGTCACTGAGAGTGAGATGCAGAATTACATAAACAAAGAAACGAATGTTGAGCGTTCTGTTGGCATTCAAGGTATAGCTTACGCAACAGGTAAGCTTGAAAAAGTAGATGTTGGTATTGGTCGTGTCGCTGATAATCGCGTAAGTGTAGATGCTACTGCTAGTGCGCAACTAGAACTTGCAGGCCAAGCACCTCAAGATGTTGTTGTTAAAGCAAATTTCAGTGCAATCCCCTATTATAATCAAGATGAAGGGGCAATATATTTGCGTGGTTTAAATATTGAATCATTAGCAATAAAACCGGAGAAGTTTAATAATATGCTCACCAAACCGGTTATTACTCCATTTGTCTCACTCATTGGTCAAGTGTTATCAACCAAACCTGTCTATAAGCTAGATGAGAAGGAAATGAAGCAAGCGCTATTGAAATCTACTAAACCTGAATTGATTATTAAAAATCATCAATTAGTTCTCGATTGGTAAGTTGTTATTCTATTCGATCAAAAAGTTATAGTGCATTAGATTTTATTCTATTATACCCTATAAAAAAGGATCTGCTAAATGCAGATCCTTAAATTTAAAGTCTTATTTCAGTTAAATAATAATGAAATATTGGCTTAAAAATAACAAGGTAGCTAATAACCATATAGGGCATTTAAAGTATTTAAACGCAATAAACCCAAGAACAACAGTCACTATATCTAATCCTGTTTTCATCCCACTGGTAATAATAAGATTAACAAAAGCGCTGGCTAATAAACCAACTACACACGCATTAACTAAAGTGATTGATTGTTTTAAACGTTGATGCTCAAACAACGCTTTCCATGCAGGAATAAATGCAAAAAGTAACAAACTTTCCGGTAAAAACACAGCAATGGTTGCAATCAAGCTACCCAATACAGGGTGTATTGAGTCTATTGAAGCCCCTAAATAACTTGCCATAGTGAACATTGGCCCAGGCACTAGCTGTGCTGAAGCATAAGCATTAATAAAGGTAGACTCCCCTACTAATCCTTCCATCATCGGTTGTAAAAGCGGTAATACAACGTGGCCACCGCCAAAAACAAAACTACCCGCTTGGTAGAAGATATTAAATAAATTAATACCGCTGTTATAAGATGCTAACAAGGGTAACCCTACTAACAACACAACAAACGTAACTAAAATGCCAAGGTGTGGTTTTATGCTAGTGGCTAGTTTCTTTGTTGGTGTAATCTCTGTTTTATATGACAATGCGTAACCAATAGCTGCCGCTAAACATATAGGTAAAACTTGGCCAAGTAGACCTGTACTATAATAGACCCAAATAGCAGTAATCACTGCCACTGACATAGTTAGCGCTGTGGTTAAGTTCTTTTTAGCCATTCCCCATAACGCATCAGCAACGACGATAACAGCAAGTAGTTTTGCTGCGATGATTAAGCTATCAACAACAGAGTTAGACGTTACACTGCTGCTAACAATGGCAAGCGCAGTTAATAATGCAAAAGATGGTAAAGTAAAGCCAGTAAAGGCGGCAACGGCTCCTAAATAACCCGCTTTCTTATAACCAATATACATACCAAGTTGGCTACTTGCTGGACCAGGTAGAAATTGGCATAACGCTACAGCATGAGTGAAATCATCATCAGAAATCCATTTTTTTTCTTGTACAAAAGAACGTTGAAAAAAACCAATATGTGCTGCTGGGCCGCCAAAGCTATATAAGCCCAATAATAAAAAGGTAGTAAAAACGGTAAACATGCATTCCTCCATTAGCAATATCGTTATCATATCGTTTCCATACGAATTATTTAAATCGTTTAAAATGATGTAAGTTATTATTTATATTCATACATAGAGTTGATGTTTATCAGCCAAAAAATCATAATGTATAGATAGTGTTAATTGATTATTTTGTCACGGCAGAATCATAGTGACAGTGTAACTTGGAATACCAAATGCTAGATAATTTGCAACAGATGGTAATACTGGCTGCTATAGGTCATGAACAAAATTTCACGAAAGCTGCTGAACGCTTGGGAATATCAAAGTCTCAAGTAAGTAAACAAATAAAATGTTTAGAAGAAAGGTTAGGTTGTCAGCTTGTTCAACGAAGTACTCGAACTGTTGTATTAACCGAAATTGGTGTGCAATACGCAGATTATGGCCAACAGTTGATTGATACTGTTAGTGAAGCAGAAGCCATGGTTGCGGGCTATAGAAATGAAATAACAGGCGTATTACGAATTGGTATCGCCCAGTCATTCGGTAATATTCATATCACTTCCGCGTTAGCTGAATTTCAAAAGAAAAACCCTGAATTAGAGCTTGAGATTAGTTTATTTGATCACCGCCCAAACCTTTTAGAAGAAGGCTTTGATTGCTGGATTGCAATACATGAACATCCACCTGAAGGAATGGTAGCTAGAAAACTCGCTAAATGTGAATTTGTCGTTGTAGCATCCCCTGATTACATAGCACAACATGGTGAACCAATTGTCCCTGGTGATTTACGTCAACACAATTGTATTACTTACCAAAGCCGTGAGCGTAAATATGTAAACTGGGAATTTGGTCGAGATGGATTAAAACAATCAATTCGAGTAAATGGTAATTATCGTATTGATAATGCTCCTGCAGTGCTTGATGCTGCGTTAAGTGGCTTAGGTATTGCCTATCTCTCAACCTATCTCTTAACCGATGAGATTAAAACGAATAAGTTAATAACGTTACTTAATGATTGGAAAACAACAGTTGAATTACCCATTTATGCTGTATACCCAAGACGTAAGTATCTTGCGCCAAAAGTCCGATGTTTTATTGATTTTATGGCTGAACGTATGGCACTACCGCCGTATAAAAATATCAACCCAATCATAGATAATCATAAACAAACTCAAGAACAGTAATTTAGGTTCTCACAATGTTCATTGTACTAAACTAATAATAAAACAAGTACAATGAGCATGTTATGTTATCTTTTTCTGCTTATTTTATTCCAAATAGATTGTTCATCTATTTAATAACGATAATAACAATTTCAGTGACTGTCTCAGTAATCACACTTCCAGCTCATGCGTTACATAGCTTTGACCGAAGCAATCCAATAGAGCCAAGCACAGCGCATATTAAAGCATATATTCCAAAGCAAGCGTTACTCGTTGAACTCCAAGATAAGTACAATGTTGTTTATTTTATTGATAACAGTAATAAATTAACTATTGATATTAAGAGAGTGTTGAATGATTTTGGCTATGTTCTTAAAAATCACCAGCAAACCTATGCTGTAATTACTCAACATATAAATACAGATTTAGGTTACGAACGGCTATTCAATATAGCAACTTATATTGCACTTCAATTCGATATTGAAGAAGAAAGGATTCAACTGCTATTGATCTCTGAAGGAGAGTCTAGGCTATATCAAGATTTCGATGATAATTGGAAAAATAGTGCTGAAATAATCATACCGAAAGCGATTATTGTTACCTATGACCCTTACTTGGGGACCTACTAAAAACGATGCCTTTTCTTACTAATCGTAAAAATCGACACCGTTTTGTAGTCATCACATGGACTGTTATTGCTGTTTTTTAAGAGCAGGCAATGCATACATCTGCTTTAAAATATCATTAACACTATCACTATGATTTTGAAGTTTTTGCGCGAATTTGTTTCTCTCTTCGTCTGTTACTATTTCTGAATCGATATTCGCAGCAATGTAATTGGCTGGGAATAAATGATAATTTTCAGTAATTTGACGATCAATTTCTACGGCTAATTCTTCAGGTGTCTCTGGTGAATTGTGGATGACATCACCAAAGCTTACATGAATACGACGCTTTTGCCCTACAATACCTTGTACTATGCTTTCGATGTCTTCAAACTCACCTTTTTCATAGGTACCTGTTGTTGCTTTTTGATAAAGCTCTTCAGCTTTAGCCACATCACAAGGGTCATTTTCATAAGAAATCGCAACAGGGACAATACTTAAGTTATTCATAAACTCAGAAAATGGAACTTTCTGTTTACGCCCTTGCATAAAGAACATTTTTAAAATAGCAGGATCTGTCTTATCGTTACCATCTTTGGCACGCCCTTCTTTTTGAGCAATCCAAATATTATTTCCAGTTTCTAAAGAATGAGAAATATAACTTGAAAGAAGTCCAAGTGACTTCATCAATTCTCTAGGGCCTTTTGCTGAACGTTTTACAATAAAGCTTTTGTTTAAACGCATTAATTCTGTGGCACAAGGCTTCTTTAGTAAGTTATCACCAATGGCAATACGTACTGTGTTGAAGTTTTCTTTAAATAAACACCAGTTAACCATTGCTGGATCCATCGCAATATCACGATGGTTAGAAACAAATAAGTAAGCCTTATTTGGGTCTAATTTATCCAGACCTGTATACGTTACACCGTCACATGAGTGTTCGATTGTTCCTTGCATATATTTGGCAACTTGATTTTGAATATCTTTTACCGATTTAATGCCTGACCATTTCTTTACAAGGAAACGTTTAATTAGGGGAATAAGTAACCAACCAAACATGCCTGACGCATGTGGAAAACGGTACTTTAAAATAGCGTTGATAAAATCTTTATCATCAATGAGTCGTTGAATCGCACCACTGACTTCATCGTCATTATACGGGCGAATTTCTTTATAAATATCTTTATCTATATGC
Source organism: Photobacterium sp. SKA34 (assembly GCF_000153325.1). GTDB lineage: Bacteria > Pseudomonadota > Gammaproteobacteria > Enterobacterales > Vibrionaceae > Photobacterium. The sequence goes on along the minus strand of NZ_CH724141.1, from coordinate 1,697,358 downwards.
ACAGTAATGCTTCATGTTGAAAAAACTGAGTTATTTTACTAGTAAATAATGATTAACCAAACAACCTCTGTCAATATCCGTAATGGTTGGAGGTCATACCTCACGTTATTGTCTACTTTTTCAGCGCGGGTGCTATTTTTTACACTACTTTGATCATATAAAAAATGATATCTACAGTATTTAGGTAATACACAATCCTCTTTGTTGACGCTAATAGAAAAAAACACGAAGATATGCAGGCTTATGTGTAAGAGAGTCAGTATGAAACAAGCTATTGAGTTTTCAAATAACGAACACCCTTTTCTTTTTGTTGGTTCACGTAAAAAGAGCCAATCTTCTTACTTTATCGTTGTAACGAATGGTTGTGTGTTAATCCGATTAGGTAAACAAGAGCATATGATCACTAAGGGTCATGGTTTCTGGATCCCGTTTGATTGTTTACATGCCATCACAGTGTTACCTGGTGCAGTATTTTACAAAGTTTCCTTTTCTGTTCGAATGACACAGCCACTATGCACTGATGCTGGCTTCTTTGTTGTGTCATCACTCGTAAGAGCCGTGCTAGATGAATTGGCAAAAACTCCCGTGCAAGAGCATAAATGGGATGGAGCAGAAGGACGTTTATTAAAAGTCATTGCCGATCAAGTCGAAAAGCTATCTGTGTCTACTCAATCACTTTGTCCTGCGATTAATAAACAGCATCACAATTCTTTAGCGTTAATGCTAACAGGTAATAAAATCACTGAAAAAACAGCAATAACAAACGTTGAATCAGTAATGAATATGACAGTAAAAGAGTGTGAAGCCTGCATTCTGATGCGAGAAGTGCTAAAACTCAGTCGTTCTGGACGAAAGCTCCCACAAATTGCAGCTCAGCTGAATACTACAGAACAAATGGTAGAAGCACTTTCTTTGCCAATTTTAGGTGAAAGTCTACGCTAAACGGATTACGCCCTTAGCACGGGCGTTTTTTAATTTAATGGAATATGAACTTGCATCGAGATCCCATCTTCAACATGGTTATTATTATGCCAACGATAATCAAATCTAACACGTGGTTTATGACCAGTAATATCGCCAAAACCTAAACTCATTTGCAGACCATGATTTAATATCCAATCTTCAGCCTCCGCAGCACTTGTAAATTCTTCCTCGTCATAGTTAGTTGGCATCCAAAAACCTAAGCCATAAAATGTTGATGAATTGTGGTTCATTAAAACAGGTGAATCTGCAAATTTATCATCCCAGTGTAACCAGAATTTATCACCATAGCTATTATGGTCAATTTTCCACGGTATAGCCCTATCATGTTGTGAAAACATTAGCGAATGGTTTATATTATGATTGCGTTCAATACTATAAATAGGCAATGAGCAGCCTTTGGTAATATTTGGATAATCGATACTAAAAGTCTGTGAAACAGCATCTAATGAATAATAATTTTCGCATTTGAAAGCGTAAGTTGACGAAGACAACATCATTGATAAGAAACAAAAAACAACTAATGAAATTTGTTTAAACACTTCGCCTTGTCCTCTAAAGTTAAAAATGAAAACGTTTATCCGTCATTAGTAACTGGCTAACACTAGTAGTTGTTAACTCACTGATATCTTTATTTTCAGCTAATGCTTCTCGAATTAGAGTACTTCTAATCGGTAATGTTTCTGGACATGCAAGCACTTGCCATTGACTAAGTATTTCTTTTGACTTAAAAAACTTTCCAAAGTTCAAGAAATTATCAGGTCCAATAACAAATGTAATTTGATGGTTTGGATAGCGCTTTTGTAATTCCACAAGTACTACATGCGTAGTAATAGCTTCATCACCTACCGCGATATCTTGCTCTAACGTGGACAACACGAGGTTATCTTGAGAAATATCATCAATGAAAGCAGAAACTAATTCACAACGTAATGAATAATCCAACATATTCTTACCCCAAGCATGATTGTAACTTGGTAGTAAAAGTACTTCGTCATAATGCGTTAATCGTTCTAAAACAGAACGATGTCCTAAACTAGGCGGATTAAAAGCGCTGCCGAATATAGCAAGAGTTCGTTTCATCCATCAAACCTTTCGTTTTATCAATTGATTAATTTTCACACTAGAAATTTCTAATGATGTAACTATTATTTAAGCATTTAATAGGAAAATGCTGCTTAATTTTAGTAATATCTATTTTTAGCATTGATCATAATAACGAGTTATCGCATGATTTTGCCAAAGGTGTAATGGTTTATCTCTCATTTAGCTATTATATCGCTTCAAATGATTAATATTTGGGCTAACTCTCTTAAGGATTCATATACCATGGAACAGCTTATCCGTACTGAAATGCGCGTGCTACCTGTCATTGACGTTGATTTTGAAATCCAACGCCGCGTTGATTTTATTCAAAAAAAACTTAAGCAATCAGGCTGCAAATCACTTGTACTAGGCATTAGTGGTGGCGTGGATTCAACAACATGTGGTCGTCTTGCTCAACTTGCTGTTAATGGTTTAAACCAAGTTTCTAACAGCAACGATTACCAGTTTATTGCCGTTCGTCTACCCTATGGAGAACAGCAAGATGAAGACGAAGCACAACTAGCATTGCACTTTATCCAGCCTAGTCACTCAGTAAGTGTTAATATTAAAAAAGGTGTTGATGCCACTCATGCAAGCACCCTTTTGTCATTAGAAAATACAGGACTTATTCCTAGCGACAAGGCAAAAGTTGATTTCGTGAAAGGCAATGTTAAAGCTCGGACACGTATGATTGCTCAATACGAGATTGCAGGACTTGTTGGCGGTTTAGTTATTGGCACAGATCATTCAGCTGAAAACATTACTGGTTTTTATACAAAGTTTGGTGATGGTGCTTGTGATTTGGCACCTCTATTTGGGTTAAACAAACGTCAAGTTCGTGCTATTGGAGCAAAACTTGGTGCGCCAGAACAATTGGTTTACAAAGTACCTACAGCTGACTTAGAAGAATTAGCACCACAAAAAGCTGACGAGGACGCTTTACAAGTTTCTTATGATCAGATTGATGACTTCTTAGAAGGCAAACCTGTCACCGATTTTGTCCGCGATCGCTTAGTTTCTATTTATAAAGCAACCCAACATAAGCGCCAACCTATTCCTACGATTTATGATGAGGAATAATGACTGACAGCAAAATGTCTTCATAATGAAAAAATAAAAAAGGTCAGTATATTTTTCAAATACACTGACCTTTCTAATAACTAACCACTAAATTTCATGCATTAAGCACAGTTAACACAATTTTTTGAATGAATAAGCGCGTCCAATTGTTGCCATAATGGTTCACATAGACCAGCACGATAAACGGCATGCTTAAAAGCGTCATGTTCTGCTTGATACATTAAAAAATGGCGACGTGAATTATTGCTACTTGATTCAACGTTAGCTAAGCGATCGCAGGTTTTAACAATTAATGCTAGACGTGCTGCATCTTCAGCTGGATCAAGCGATAATAACCGTTGGTTTATCTCTAATTTTCGCTTCGCTCGATCTTCTAATTTCACATCAGTGACATAATTCACTGCATCAGCAATAATAAAACCAAACAGATCTGCCAACTCATCAAAGCTGGTATCAGTATCTTCAATCACATCATGCAGTTGAGCTACAATAATTGCATCAATACCATATGGTCGCGCAATTTCTGCAACGGTATCTAAATGAATGTGGTAAGGATAATCTCCGTATTTTTGCTCGCCATGTCGACTTTTAGCAAAAGCTTGAGCCTGTAAATATCGGTCATTCATATAATTACCCTAATAAAATTATGTTTTAATTATTTGTATAATAAAAACATATAATTGAACAAGCTTTTATTTGAAAATAAAGTATCCAATTATAAAAAAAGAGCCGTTAAGCTCTTATTTTAATTACTCTTCTTCATCACTGAAAGTTTCACCAGCCGCTTCACGACGTTTAATATCCGCCTCTCGGATCTGGTGAGCAACAATCATTATTGCTTCACCACTACTAATACCTTGCGCCATCAGCTCATGGATACGCTCAGCAGCTTCTTGTTGTTGTTCATGATTGAGCGTTGGAGTGTGATTGTACATAACTATCTTCTTGTTGATGAACGAAGCATCATTTTAGAGCTAATAGCCAATGATGTCACTGATTATCAAGCTACCAATACAGTCCTCTCTCGTTGATCATTCACCCTGGATGACCGTCAACACGGGGCTTTGTGAGTACTGGAAAATAGACAATGGTAAAAATCCCAAAAGCAATAGCCCACAAACTAGCAGAAATCACATAGCCATCAAGTAACATACTTGGCGCAACTATAGTCAATAATACTCGTGCTAATAGTGATAAAAATAACGCGATGAAAGCGACTTGCATAAAACGGTCGACTTGCAATTTACGTCCTGTGTGCCCTAAAGATACACGCGAGATCATTGCTAGTATCATTCCCCCAAGTCCACCAATGGTAATTATATGAATAGCTATAGACTCACTGATGGCTGTCGTATAAAGGCTGCAACCTAGTAAAAATAAACCAATAATTAATGACAAATAAGCTAGATGTAAAGACCACAGTAACGGTATCCGCCTTGTTGAGATTGTGCGCCAGCGAGAAAGACGAACAAAGTTGGTTATGGCTGCAATGATCGACAACGGAGCAATAAGCCAATTTATTGTTTCGTTATTTATAAAGAATGTCGTCAAAAGCAACAACCAAGCAGGTATAAGCGCAAGATATTCAATCGTTTTAATTCGTTCAATAACTTTGGTATTAGTTCCGCGTGACGTAAAAAATGGGATAACTCGGCCACCAACAACTAAGGTAATCACAGTTACTACCAACACGACAGGTAAAGCAATATCGGCTATAGATTGATGACTCTTGCCTAACGCAATGAAATGAAATTGAATATTGGTAAAAGCAAACAGAAGTAAAACGGGCACAAAGAAAAGATTACGCCACTGCTTAACTTTTATAATCGGTATTGCAAGATAATAAATAGAAACAGCAATCCATAATGTATCAATAAACAGCCAAATACTGCTCACTGAGCCCAACATTAAACCAATACGAGCAATCAACCATAGGCTGAAAACCAGCAACAGTTTAATACCTTTAATACCCGTTTGCCCTGTCCAATTTTGTACCGCCGTCAATAAAAAACCAATAATGACTGCGCCTGAAAATCCAAATAGCATTTCATGGCTGTGCCACCAAATAGGATTTGAATACATAAGACTAGCTAATTGAGACTTACCTGACCAGAACAATGCCCAGATTATCATTGCGATAACTGAAAAAGTACTTGCTCCAAGAAAAAACGGTCGAAAACCTAAACGTAAAATTGCAGGTATTTTATCTTCTTTTGCTTTATCGATGATTTGCATAATTTACACCACTTTAAACATGCATTTATTATACATGTTTAAAGTAATAAAAAACCACTCTTATATAGTGGTTTTTAATCTCAATATGTATCATCAGAATAATCAATGGACCGAGTGATACTTTGAATGTCTAAAATAGATATCTCACCTTGCCATCGACTTTTTATTAAACCAACATCAAGCCAATATCGCCCTTCTGGGATATTTAGTTTGGGTAACTTAGTCGGTAGATGAGTATCAGTTTGTTCGCTCCATAATGGTCGCCAATCTGTATCATTTAAGTCATACAACTTTATCGACAAACTCGGAGCAGGACATGATGAATTCAATTTAGCCACATGATCAATACGCCATGAATTGCTATCTTTCCACCCTAAGTTCTGTTTTGCCGGCGGCTCATTCAGTACAATCCATTTATTCCAAGCGGGTTCACCTTCAGCGATGATCGTCAATTTATATAATCCAGCTTCTACTTTATGATCGAGCTTTTTAGCATCTACTTTAAAGTAACCGCCATCATCAATCACAGGTTGGGCATCAATTAAATTATAATTAGGCCACTTAGAAAGATTAATCTTGGTAATGTTAACTCGTGTTAAACCAACAATCGATAACTTAAGTAACTTCTGGTTAATATTTTGAACTATAGAACGCTCAATTGATAACTTTGATAACCAAGAAGGCAAGACTGTTTTATCAAGGTTATGACCACAGTCCTCCGTGATCGCAAGATCAAGCAAACCATTAAGATTAGCTTTCTGATCTGTTGTCGGAGATTGCTGCCAAGCCTCTACAATCGATTCAAATGATTTATCCGTTTGACCTTCAAGTAAATGTCTATGGGCAGCCGCATAAGAGCTTTGATCTACAAACCAAGCTGCGTTAGCGTTAGGTATTAATAACGATGCGTTAATAATACCTAACTGACACAAGAAAAAGGTTATTCTTCTCATTTAATAATCAGTACTTATGGCTTCATACGGTAGCCGACACCACGTAATGTCTCGATATCAATACCTGGTAATTTTTGACGTAATTGAAGAATATGAGTATCAACAGTACGTGTTGTTGGGTAATGGTTATAACCCCATACTTGATCGAGTAATTCGTCACGTGTAAATACACGCCCTGCATTTTTTGATAAGAATACAAGAAGCTCAAATTCAGTTCGCGTTAACGTAATATTTTCATTATCAAAAATCACTTCACGGCTTTCTTGATTGATAATGATATCGCCAACTTTAATGATATTAGCGGCCGCAGTATCTTCATCGTCACCACGAAGATGAACACGTACTCGTGCAAGTAATTCTTCTTCCGCAAAAGGCTTCGTTAAATAGTCTTTTGCACCAGAATCTAAGCCAACAACTTTATCGTTAATCGATACCATTGCAGTTAATAAAATAACAGGAACATGCTTCTTCTTAAGCCATGAGCCTAAATAATTTAATGAGTCACCTTCAGGCAATTGACGATCAAGGACAACAAGATCGGCCTCTTTCCATAAAGCGTCTACTTTACTAGCGCAATCTGCATATAAACAGTTATAACCAGCTTGCTTTAAGCAATCGAGTAAACCATCAGCAAGGTTGCGGTCATCTTCAACCAGTAGCAGAGTTTGATTCACACGGTATCTCCAATATAAATGTGGTTGGTGGGCCAATTAATTTCAATTTCCCCCCCATTCTATTAATCATTGATTCTACAATGGTCAAACCTAAACCTAAACCTTGTTCACTAACAAAAGGTTTACGCAATTTAGACCAATCTTTGGCACTTAATGGGCCTTGGTCTTGAACCACAATTTTAAGTTTTCCATCATAGTATGATGTCGTTAATGTAATTGGCGCTACGCCATATTTATGAGCATTAGAAAATAAGTTATCTAAACATGTACCAAGCCAATAAATATTCACGTGAACACTTCTATCTTCAGCAAGATGTAAAGTTACATCATACTCTTCAGCAAGATAGCCTAACCATTCATTGATGGATTCAACTTCTTGCGTACTTAATTGTTTTTGGTTAGCTTGTAAGTAATCTTTACTTGCTTCAGCCAACTGTCGTAATCGCCTTGAATCATCAGTCAAACGTCTAAACTCATCATACAGACCTTCAGGCAATTCATCAAAGTGTCGTCTAAATCCTTCAACAGTCATTGCTAAACTTGCTATAGGCGTTCTTAATTCATGAGTCAAAATTTGCAGAATTAACATACGCTCTTGCATATCTCGTCGACGAATACGAAAACGATAAATGACCCAACTTAGCAGTAATAAGGCATTACTTACTAATAAACATATTAGTAAATAGTACGTTAAGTGCGATTTATTCTCTTCACGCCAACATATATTTCCATTTTGAGCCAAACAAAAATCATGACGATTTAAGCGTTTTAAATGCAAATCATGACTGGTTAAAACCTTTAACCAAGTTGACTGGTTATAAAGATTATATTCATTATCATTACGTACCCACAGCTCACCGTTAGCAATAAAGAAACGAGCGCCAGAAATTAATACTTTAATTTCATCACTATTCATTCGTTGTAAACGACCAAGTAAGGTTGTCGCTGACGCCAGTGGGTGCTCTTTAATATGCAAAAACTTACTGAATTCTGACACCTTACCTGGGTGTTCCGCTAAATAACGATATGCATAACTACCACCGCCGGGATGAATATATCCTGAACGAACAAACCACCCTGGTGGTAACGTTGTCTTGTTACAAATAGCTCGAGTAAAAACGACGGGCTGTGTTACTGATGGTGAGTAAGGCCAAGGCCCCTTGCAGGTTAACGAGTTTTGATATAACTGCCTTAGTGCTGAAAGTGGATACTCTTTGGTTTGAGGTAATAAACTAGAAGGCAACAGCAAAGGTGATGGATAAGTGCTTTGTAGTTTACGAAAGTCGTATGTAGATACAGGTTCACTTTCCAATAAATCTGTTCTAGCAGCCTCCAATCTTTCAGGTAATGAATTACCTTCAGCATGGCTAGCTGTAGTAAATAATAGTGAGAATAAAAGTACATACGTTTTCATTCACATACTTTAACATTGTTTCTCACTAAATTGTCAATGTTATGTCATGTGAAAAACTGCAAATATTAAATATTTCGTTAATTTATGCCATAAAGAAAAGCATTCATACTCAATAAACATAACAATTATTTGTTTTATAGAATCATCAGAGTCGCAATATGTTGAACACTTCGTTGCTGCAGCTTCTTTTACTTTAAAAAGAATATTACGCTATACATATTACTTCTACGGCTCCATCGACGTTAGGTACTATATGAAAACCACATATTTTTGGTTTTAGTTATTGATTACATAATGATTACAAATAAAAATGCCACTCATATGAGTGGCATTGTTTTCTTAACAATTAACGATTAGAGATGCTCAAGTATTTTTAAACATGAGTCTTTCGCATCACCGAACAACATATGGCTATTTTCTTTAAAGAATAATGGGTTTTGAACCCCAGCATACCCTGTATTCATTGAACGTTTAAACACAACCACTTCTTTCGCATTCCAGACTTCAAGTACAGGCATACCGGCGATTGGACTATTAGGATCTTCCATCGCGGCAGGGTTAACAGTGTCGTTTGCACCAATAACAAGTACAACATCGGTCTGTGGGAAATCATCATTGATCTCATCCATTTCGAGTACGATGTCATAAGGTACTTTCGCCTCAGCTAATAGCACGTTCATATGTCCAGGTAGACGACCAGCAACAGGGTGAATACCAAAACGAACATCAATGCCTTTTGCACGTAACTTATCAGTGATCTCGTGAACAGGATATTGCGCTTGAGCAACCGCCATACCGTATCCAGGAGTAATGATCACTGAACGTGCATCTTTTAACATTTCAGCCACTTCTTCTGCTGAAGCTTCACGGTGTTCGCCGTATTCTTCGTCAGAACTTGCTGCTGAACCATCCGAACCAAAACCGCCAGCTATAACACTAACAAATGAACGGTTCATCGCCTTACACATTATGTAAGAAAGGATAGCACCAGAAGAACCCACTAATGCACCAGTTACGATAAGAAGGTCGTTTGCTAACATGAAACCCGCCGCTGCTGCTGCCCAACCAGAGTATGAGTTAAGCATAGATACAACCACTGGCATATCAGCACCACCAATTGAAGCAACAAGGTGGTAGCCAAATACAAACGCAATAATCGTTACTAAGATTAGCGCGGTTAATGAACCTTCAGACTGTACAAACCAAACTAGCAATAGCGCTGAAACAACAAGTGCTAACAAGTTTAATTTATGACGGTGAGGAAGCATTAGTGCTGATGATGAAACTAATCCGCGTAACTTAGCAAATGCAACTAAAGAACCTGTAAAGGTTACTGCACCGATAAATACACCAAGGAAAATTTCAACCAAGTGAATATTTAACATTACACCAGATAATTCGCCATGGTCTAAGAAAGTATTAAAACCTACTAATACCGCAGCCATACCGACAAAGCTGTGTAGCATAGCAACAAGCTCTGGCATCTCAGTCATTTCAACTTTTTTAGCGTAAAAAATACCAATAGCACCGCCTATGATCATCGCAAGGATAATCCAAACAGTGCCTTCAGTATGAGGACCAAAGATAGTTGCAATCAGAGCGATTGCCATACCAGCAATACCAAAGTAATTACCGTTTCGTGCTGTTTCTTGCTTAGACAGTCCCGCTAAAGACTTAATAAAGAGTACGGCAGCAACAAGGTAAGCTGCTTGTACGATTCCTGCAGACATGTGTTACTCCTTATTTATCTTTACGGAACATTTCTAGCATTCTCTTAGTCACCGTAAAGCCACCAAAGATATTAATACTAGCGATGAGAACAGCAATAAACGCGAGGAAGGATACGACCCCATCTCCCTGCCCGATTTGGAGCAAAGCACCTACAATAATGATGCCTGAGATAGCGTTAGTTACTGACATTAAGGGAGTATGTAAAGAGTGGGATACATTCCAAACCACATAGTATCCAACCACACATGCAAGAACGAAGACAGTAAAGTGAGCTAAAAACTCTGCTGGGGCATAATTAGCAACCCAAGCAAACAGTGCTATACCCAACCCTATCAAACCAAATTTCTTAAAAGGTGATGTTGGCTCTGGAATCTTTGGTTCAACTTTCGCCGTCGCTTTTGGCTGTTGTGCTGCCGCAGAAACTTTAATTGGTGGCGCTGGCCATGTTAATTCACCCGCTTTAACAATGGTAAGACCGCGTAAAACTTCATCGTCAAAATTGATGTCAATATTACCGTCTTTCTCTTTGCAAAGAAGTTTAAGTAAGTTAACAAGGTTTGTTCCGTATAACTGAGAAGATTGTGTTGGTAAGCGTCCAACCATATCTGTATAGCCGATAACTTTTACACCATTAGGTGTCGTTACGACTTTATCAGCTTCAGTGTATGCACAGTTACCGCCATTGGCAGCAGCAAGATCGACAATAACGCTGCCTGATTTCATTGAATCAACCATTTCTTTGGTTATCAATTTTGGTGCTGGGCGACCAGGGATAAGTGCGGTTGTAATGATGATATCAACATCTTTTGCTTGCTCTGCGTATAAACGTTCAGCCGCTTTATTGAATTCATCAGACATTTCTTTAGCATAGCCATCACCCGTTGAAGTATCTTCTTTGTAATCAACTTCAAGGAATTCAGCACCCATTGATTCAACTTGTTCTTTTACTTCAGGACGAACATCAAAAGAACGAACAATCGCACCAAGGCTACCTGCAGCACCAATAGCGGCAAGACCTGCCACACCAGCGCCAGCAACTAAGACTTTAGCTGGCGGTACTTTACCTGCAGCGGTAATTTGCCCGGTAAAGAAGCGACCAAACTCATGAGCAGCTTCAACAACAGCACGGTAACCAGCGATATTTGCCATTGAGCTTAACGCATCAAGCGCCTGTGCACGTGAAATACGCGGTACAGAATCCATCGCCATAATATTAATATTTTTAGACGATAGTTTTTCTAATAATTCAGGGTTTTGTGCAGGCCAAATAAAACTAACTAAGCTTGCACCCTCTTTGATGAGCTCAAATTCGTCTTCACCTGTTTCAGGATTTACCTGAGGTGCATTCACTTTAAAAATAAGATCCGATTGCCATACGACATCTGTTGAGACAATCGTAGCACCAGCCGCTTCATATGCAGCATCATCGAAGCTTGCTAAACGTCCAGCTCCTTGTTCAACAACAACGCTGAACCCCATTTTCAATATCTGCTCGACCGTTTTAGGTGTTGCAGCTACTCGCGTTTCATGAGCGAGTACCTCTCTCGGTACACCAATCTGCATTATTATTCCCTGTACATTGGCTATAACATAATCATTTTGTATCCAACCCAACAAGCTATATCAAGCCTTTTGTAGTAAAAATACAAAAAACCCACACCAACAAATCAAAAAACCTAGTGATTGCCATTATAATACTGAAATAAAACTACATTTATATTTCTAGCATTTATAATATTACGTATAAAAATAATAACCGAATCACTTTTACTATCAGCTTTTGACTCTTAAACAATAATTGTTAGCTATGTACCCAATAAGCAACATTAAAACCTATCAATTCATTGTTTTAAAAGAACCAAACATAAATACACTAAATAACAATGTTGTTGTATGGAAATTCACAGAAAGGACAATCATATAATATGAATTCCATTTCTAATGTTTAAGAAGATACTTTTATACCACTATGATTGCAATGAAATTTGTTGAATATTACTACAATTTTCATTTGAACATTTTATCGCCCATTTGTTTAATAAACATTTCTGATTTTTTTATCATAAATGTTTCTGCATCATGACGAGAACTGAGTAAGTCTGAACGAATAAAATGATGTGTTTTTAATTCTCCGTTAATTTCTTTGCAGATTCTCCCTGCTATCCTAAATTGCCCCCCTTCTTGCTTTGGATCTGGATAAATTAAGTAACCATTATAATGAGTTGGCTCAATTTCCTGAGTAGTAGACTCCGATTTTTTTGAACCAAATAGCATTGAAAAAAATCCCATTTTTATACTCCTACGACTAAATCATTTAAAAAAGTTTTTATCTATAGCAATGAATATTTTATTTTCACTAAAACCAAATAATACTCACTATTTTAGTAGGTTATAGCCGAATTTTTGGCAAAAAAAAAGTCGGCAATTATGCCGACTTTATAAATCTCAATACAAAATGTTATCGATAGATGCCAATATCTTTCTGTAAATGGACTGGGATATCTTTAATACTGTAAGTGACTGACTTTTTTGATCGGTTAAATACAATATCAAATAGGTGTGCAATCAATCCTTTGATCGTTACTTCGTAACTTTTTGTATCCTTAAGATGCAACGTTGTAGCTGCGTCTACATCAAATGTATGTGCCATGATTGCCCCTGAAAAAGGTATTAAATTCAATAAACGTGCGTAGTTTATCGTCTGTTTACATAAGCTATAAGTGACAAAATTTCGTTCATAACATTAGTTTTTCTAATGTGTTAATAGCTGATTACTAACGATTGTTAGCTTAAAGCACAAAAGACTATTAAGAACGATTACATTACTAAATGGGTGGTTTTTTATTTCAAATGGCATCTTTTTTTGTATTTAAACAAAAACAATGATAACAATAAGTTAACAAAAGGATTTTTAACTTATGCTTTTTTTCATTAATAAACATTCTGCTATTTTATTGATGCTTGCTGGTGTCATCGGTTTTAGCTTTCCAAATATTAGTCGTGTTGTTTTTCCTGCTTTACCGTATATCTTATTTTTCTTGATGCTTTTTACTTTGTTAGGCATTAAACAAGAGTTACTCATCCGTAAGTTATTATCTAAAAGTGTTTGGTCTTATGCGCTTTACCATAGCCTCGGGCTCACTTTATTAGCCGCTATATTGCTATACCTCTTTAACATTTCAACCCCACTGTTTATAGCTATTACGGCGGTAACTGCAACAGGGACATTATTTGCGACCCCAGCAATAGCGAAAACCTTTGGTTTTGATGTATTACATGCGATGGCGTTAACTATTGCATCAACATTAATGATGCCAATCGTGTTATTTTTTAATCTTACGTTTCTTCAAAATGGTATAGTGGATTTGGATTTTGGCCAATATACACAACGACTCACGATATTCATTATTGGACCCATGGTCATTTCTGCGTTTTGCTACAAAATGATAGACTCAAAACTATTGCATAAAATCCATTACAAAATATCTAGGCCTACTGTTCTGCTGATTTTTGCTTTTCCGCTTGGGCTTGTCGCTCCTTTGAGGGAAATGTTTGAACGTTCATTACACGAAGGGATAAGTTATTTACTATTAGGCTGTTTACTTTGCGGATTATTTTTCGGCATGACTTTCTTAACCTATTATAAGAAGAGTCAACAAGCTAAAACGCTGTATGCCATTACTGCAACTAATCGTAATGTTTTACTTACCTATACCATCGCAAGCAGTTATTTAGGATTTGAGTATTTAGCACTGATGGCAGCTATTCAAATTCCGACTTATGCATTACCCGTTATACTTAAATCCATAGCCAAAACTAAATTTGTTAAACAAAATTCTTTTGCCGATAAAAATAAAGCCGACTAACGGTACATTGTTAGCCGGCTTAAGCAATCTTTCTATTCCATGGTATAACCTATTGTTTAGGCAACATCTTCATGACCTGTACAAGGAATATAAACAGTTTTATTATCTGTTGGCGCATCAAAGAATTTCTTCTGTTTTGCATAAGCTTCAAAAGCTTCAGCCATTGTAACGTTAAGCGGCATAGGCTCTTTAACGTAATCTAACAATGGCGAATAGCCTTCTTTACCTGTTGCGGTATAACCCGATGAAACTGAGCTATAAACTTTATCATCTTCAACAGGTATCCACTTACCGTCATGTAAATGCTCTAATAGCTCAATACGAGTGCCTTTAATGGAACAACAGCGATAGGTATAACGAAGATCAGCTACATAGGGAAAACTTCCATCGCCAGTCCCGTCTACACCGTTATTAATCGCGTTATTAATCGCTCCTTCAAGCGCTTGACGAATGCGTTTACCTTTGACGCTATAAATCATAATACCAATAGCGAAAGGCAATAATTTCCCTGCGATATCTGCCGGTGTAATAACACCTGGATTTAACGAGCACCTAACGCCACCAGCATTATGAATACCAAAATCCACGTAATGGCCTAGCTTACGGGCTTTCCAGACAAAACTTTCAACAACCCAAGGAGCGATTTGGCTTGGGCCACGTTGATCGGGAATACGAATATGACGTAGCGGCTCGTTAATAATAGCAATTTCTTCAGTTTGCAGTGCACGTACTGCAGGACGATAGTTCTCATTAAGAATATTCTCAATGATAGGATCTTTCACTACAAAGCGAATATTATCTTGCTGGCTTAAAAAGTGACGAACGATTTCATGATCATCACTTTCTAAATGCTCGGTACGGCTTGCATCTACCGTAAATTGACGCCCAAGTAATAGTTGGTTAGCACCAAACGCCTGCTCTATTGTTCCGTCTTCAGAAAACTCCAGTGTTATATGTCCTACAGCCAGCGCATTACAGCCGGCTTGAACAACACAGGTATTATTAACACTGTGTGCGTATTTATCGGTTCTACCATAACCTATATTGGTGAAGTCACCTTGCATGGTATGAGTATGACCACCAATAATAACGCCTATTCCATCGACAGCTTCGGCAAGCTCAATATCATGGTCATAGCCTAGATGGCTTAATACAACAATCTTATTAATACCCTGCTCATGTAGGTACTGAACAGTATTACGTGCAACTGTGGCGACATTCATAAAGTGAGTATCAGGATCTGGGTTAGCAATGCCTGCCATATTTTCAATAGCTAAACCAAAAATCGCGACAGGCTCACCATGCACATCTTTTACAATATATTTCGCTGTCTCAGTGCTATTGATATAAGCATAAACATTGGCTTTATCTCGCAGCGGGTTCGGCTTGGTTTGATCTTCATGAGATAAATCCCAGTTACCTGCTAATAATGGGAAATGCGTATAATCTAGAAAATCAGCCACACAGCCGTTACCCATATCAAGTTCATGATTTCCCAATGCCATCGCCTCTACACCAATGGCATTTAGTAATACAGCATTAGCCATACCTTTATAAAGTGAGAAATACAGCGTACCTTGGAAACAATCACCTGCGTGTAAAAACATGAATTCACGCTGATTCAAATAGGCCTCAGCTTTTAATTCACTTACCGCCGATGAAATACGAGAAAAGCCACCACAACTGGCATATACCGATGATTCAGTATCTAAAACGTGTTGAGGTAAATTCAGTGATATAGATGATGGTTCAAAATTTGAATGCGTATCATTAATATGAGCAAATGTAATCTTTGCTTTTTTATTATTCTTTGTCATAAAAAATTACGTCTCTCCCTGAAGGACTCATATGAATGAGAGATATGTTTAGTTCAAGTCACCTATTAAGCCTAAAAGATTTCACTACAAGACAAAATAACTGTGATAGATATCAATATAGCATGATTCATTATGATCATTTAAGGAATAGTAAGACTAATTGCTATTTATTATCTTACTATCCATTAAATCTTCTATGCTTTAATTTTACTGGTAACGAGCATGACGTTGTAAAAACTCAATTTTGTAACCATCAGGATCTTGCACAAAGAAAAACTTTGCTAACAAAGTCCCCTCACGAAAGAACTCTTTAATCTCTAAAGGCGCATAACCACATTCAGTTAATTTTGCATGCTCATCTTCTAAATCATCGACAGCAACAGCAATGTGACCATAACCTGTGCCATGAGTATACGGTTCTTTGGTTCCCTCATTCCAAGTCAGTTCAAGTTCCATATCGTTTTCTTCGTTGCGTAAGTAAACCAAACTAAACTCTTCAAAGTCTAAACGCTCAGCGATCTCTAAATCTAATGCTTCTGTGTAAAATTTTAATGAAGCGTCAAGATCTAATACACGGATCATTGAGTGAATAATCTTAGCCATCTAACTCTTCCTTATATTATTATTTATTTGAAATTACTTAACTATTTAAAGCATATCATGCTATCAATATGTGATCAGTTATCGCAAATCAACGAGTGATTTACTATATCGTATACAGGAATAAACGAGGTTTGTAGAGTTTTATGCATTTAGAAAGAATTGAAATATCCGGTTTCCGTGGTATTAAGCGTTTATCCTTGTCTTTTAAAGAGTTAACGGTCCTTATTGGTGAAAATGCATGGGGTAAATCCTCTTTGCTCGATGCCCTTTGTTTAGCATTATCGCCAGATTCTGAGTTTTACGAGTTTAACTTTTCTGATTTCCATATTGATCATGCGTTAGGTAATGAGCGAGCGACAGAAATTCAGATTGTTTTACATTGGCATGAAGATTATAAAGGCGAACATAATGCCCGTCGCTATCGTGCTTTTCAGCCATTTCTCTCAGAAAAAGACGGTATAAAGCATTTTTATTATCAAATTCACAGCCATATTGAAAACGATAAAATATTCACGAGTAGACAATTTTTACATCCAAATGGTCATGGCATTTCACATCCAAATACTGATAAGTTCATTCGCCAGCTAATGGTGCTTCACCCTATTGTTCGTATTCGTGATTCAAGACGATTACACGATGAACGTCATGAGGGTAGTAATGAGTTACCACTAGCACAAACGCCGCAAGAACTTCGCATACAAAAACGATTAGATAATACCTGTCGGCGGTTAATGACGCAGCCCGGTCATGTTAGTACAGCAGAAATTAAAAGTAGTATTAGTACGTTACGATCGTTAGTGGATCACTACTTTGCCTTTGCACCTCACCAGCGTAGTAAAGCATTATCGCCACACTACTCTTCATTACAACAAACCAATACACATGGTTTATATGCGAATCCGTTTGATCAACTTATTCAGCCAAATATGACAAAGCAAGCGCGTTTAATGTTAATGGGGCTATTGAATGAATATATTCGTGCTAGAGGCCCTGTCGAATTAAAACGCATTTCACGGCCCATCATGATCTTAGAAGATCCAGAAGGTCGTTTACATCCGATCATGCTTCATCAAGCATGGGCGTTTATTCAAAACATGCCGATGCAAAAGATCTTAACAACCAACAGTCCCGAGCTTTTAACCTCTGCACCATTAACTGCGATCAAAAAATTGATCCGCCAATCACATAAAACAGAGGTGTATGGCGTAGATAACGGGGAATTGAGTAAAGATGATACGCGTAAAGTCACTTTTCACGTACGTATGCATCGTCCAAGCGCTTTCTTTGCAAGAGTATGGCTATTGGTTGAAGGGGAAACGGAAGTATGGTTATTTAATGAAATGGCACACCTAAATGGTTATAACCTTGCCGCAGAAGGGATTCAAATTATTGAATTTGCACAAAGTGGATTAAAGCCATTGATCAAGTTGGCAAAAATACTCGGTATTGAGTGGCATTTAGTCGCTGATGGTGATCTAGCAGGAAAGAAATATGCCGAGAAAGTCCGTAATATGCTTGGCAATGATCCCGAGCGTGAACGTTTAACCGTATTACCGGCAAGAGATATTGAGCATTTCTTATATAAGAATGGTTATGAGCCTTTGTTTCGCGACTTAGCGAATATCACTGATAATAAAGTGCCCATGCGTAAGATCATTCATAAGGTACTAAGAAAAACAGCGAAACCCGATATGGCGTTGGCAATAGTTAAATATACTCGCGATGAAAAAGACAACCGCACACCTCTGCTCATCCGTTGGGTATTAAAACGTATCGTAGCAATGTCGCGTGGTTTTGGGTGATAACTAATGTCAAGATTAGTTAAATCAAAGCCTGCTTAGATGTAGGCTTTTAACCTTTAGATTAAAAATGTGCTAAAGCAGAAAAATCCCTCATATGTAATGGTTACCTTTTTCTTCTTTCTGTTTCTAATACATATGTGTTTTTAACTTTCTATTTTATAATTCATCATTTATTAACGCATTGACTGAAAATTAGAAACAAAACGCACTATAAAAGTAAACGTATAACACAGTACCTTTATCACGAGATAATCCTCACAAAAAAGCCAGTCAATCAAACTGGCTTATTATTGCGATATAAATAGATAGAGAAAAGTGGTGTTACATATTTAAATTAATCATCTTTTTGGAAAAACAACGTCACTTTACCCACTTCAAAACCAAATTTGGTCATGGTTGCAACATTAAACATGCGCTTTTCATCTTGACGATACATCCAGTCGTTAAAATTAATATTATAAACTGAATCATCTACGGGAACCGCTAAGGTATATTGCCATTGCAGCGCATTACCGACCTCAACCCCTTGCGCTTCACCAATAACATCACCCGCAGTTCCGGTATATCTTCCATTAGCTTGTTTTTTTATCGTCCAAATACGCTGTTGGGTTTCACCGTCATCAAAAACAAAGTCTTCTACAAGGGTTAAAGTATCATTTTTTACTGTACCTACAATATCAACCGTAAATCGACGTGATTGTTTGCCTTTATAATCTTGCAGCATCCCCCACGCCGTTGTTTTACCAGCAAAATAACCAAATAAATCAAACTTTGGTTGTGACGATTTATAATCAGAAATTGACGCTGTACACCCTGTTAAAACAAACATTAATGATAATAATATTGAAGTTATTTTACTCATGTCATGACCTTATTCCATTATCTAACTATGCATAATTAACATACAGAGTGGTTGATTCTTGTTATTTCCCAATTAACTGCTGACGTAATTCTGGATACGATGTTTTTGGTGATAACCAAATAGCAATAAAGCTTTGTGATAACGATGGTGATAGAATTTTCCCTAGTGGCTTACCTTGTTGATAAAACTGCCCTTCACCATTACGGAAAATAAACGTTAATCTCTCTCCCTTTTTAACGTCTGGCCATATGGTTGATAACGTTTTTAGCCACGGTGTTATTTGTTGACTGCTATAGCCTAAATGTTGCCATTGCTCTTCAGTCGCATCTAATAACGCATCTCTATCAATATTACGCAAATAACGAATAATTAAAGCTAAATCTTCTTCAGTACCGTTGTATCGACCTGTTGGCGTTTTTAACTCTGAGTTATAAATATCCCATATTCCCCATTCAAGTGTTGCTTCGCCCACTTTTTTCCATTGATGCCATGGGTATTTATCACTCAGGGTCTGTAACTGTGAAGATGCGTTATTTTTTATCGGTTTATTGCTATTGTCTGTTTCTGCTATTACAACATTTGAGCACATCAATACACCAAAATAGATAACAAGTGACCGCATTTATCACTCCTTCTTTGTCGAGATATTTGGATCTTTATTTAAAATACGGAGTAACCATAAAAGATACGCCGATACCGTAAACCAGATCACTATCAGTACAAAGAATGTATCTAATGTTTCTAGCTGCCAAATTACCGCACCTAATTTCATTCCAGACCAATAACTAAATGCACCGCCCAGACTGCCAGCCACCAGCAACCAATGTGTAGCAAAACCACTAATTGATGAACGTAGAACCCAAACAAAGGTTGTAAAACCCAACCAAAGCAATATCAGCCAAGTTGGGATCAAACCAATACTCTCGACATTCAAGAAAAGTGGTGTTCGATTTTGTACTGTAAAATCAAATAGATGCCAATGTCTGAGCATTGAATCGATAACAATACCGGGTATCGATGCTAATACAGAGAAACGCCATGACTTAGATTCCAAAAACCATGTGGCTATAAGTATGAAAACCAAGATGTAAGTAAAACGATATTGCCCCCATACAGCAAGTAACCAATAGAAGTTAAACACCATACCAGCCAATAACACTTTTAGTTTGTTCCCCAATGGATTTACTCTCTCCATTGCGGGCGACTTGCGACAAATTGAATAGTACTAATGGTACGCTCTAAAAAACCACCTTCACAATAAGCAAAGTAAAAACGCCACATCCTCATAAACCTTTCATCGTAGCCATATTTCTCTAAAGCTACGGCATTTTCATTAAATTGCTGATGCCAATCTTCAAGAGTTTTCGCATAATCTAAGCCAATATCTTTGATATCTCGCATCACGAAATCACTGTGTTGTGTTAGATTTTCAAGTAATACGGTAATTGATGGTAAGAAACCGCCAGGGAATATGTGTTTTTGAATAAAATCAACGCCGCGGCTGTAACTGTCATAACGTTGGTCGGCAATTGTGATCGCTTGAATAGCCATTAAGCCAGTTGGTTTTAATAATGACTGACACTTTTCAATATAGGTTTTAAGGTATTGCTTACCGACTGCCTCTATCATTTCAACTGATACTAACTTATCGTATTGCCCCGTTAAATCGCGGTAGTCGTCCATGAGTAAGGTAATACGATCGGATAGACCTTCTTTTTCAACTCGCTCTTTTGCCCATAAATATTGTTGCTCAGAAATTGTAGTAGTGGTGACGCGGCAACCGTAATATTTCGCAGCATGAATCGCCATACCGCCCCAACCGGTACCAATTTCTAGTAAATGATCGTCTTCAGTCAATTTTAATTTTTGGCACAAACGATCCATCTTATTCCATTGTGCTTGATCTAACGTGTCATTTTTGTTGAGGTAAATTGCCGAAGAATAAAGCATATTAGGATCAAGAAAGTGACGATAAAGATCGTTACCAAGATCGTAATGTGCTGATATGTTTTTACGTGCGTTCTTAATGGTATTTTTACGCAGCAAGTGTCCAATCTGTTCGGATATTCGACTCATCCAACCCATTCTAGCTTCAAGCTTATCTAACGTTGAAAGATTTTTAGCCAAAACTCGTACAACATTGGTTAAGTTTGGTGAATCCCACCAGCCTTCCATATAAGCTTCACCAGCACCAATGCTGCCATCAGTCAGTAATCGTTTATAAAAAAGTGGGTTATGAACATTAATACTCGCTTGTAGCGATGCCTGTTTATCACCAAAGATGACGGTGCCTTCCGTTGAATCTGATACACTTAAGCCCGCATTAGAAAGGTGTTTTAATACTTTAAATAAAATATGCCGAGATGCATATACATTAACTGTTGATGATTGTTGTACGCCGCTTCTAAGCATTGTCATTCCCTCGTTTAATCTTGTGTTTATTTATATTTTCAGACGGTGTGTTATTAGAATGATCATATATTGGTGCACCTTTAATAAATAATTTAAGTGCTTGCCAATAAATACCCATAACAACCTTTATTGTCATAATTGGTGTAAGCAGTAATTGCTTGATAAGTATTGCAGAGGTGAAGTTTTCCTTACGCATCTGCATCGTGGCGTCAAAGACTTTTTGATGGCTATTTTTCAAACCCCTCGGATACTTACCCGGAGAGATGCAATCTTTATTTCGACTCACCGCCAAATTAACCAGTAAATTGCTATCAGGTTCTGTTACACGCCAATGATATTGTTGATGTATAGGGTTAAATGGTGAAACATGAAATGCCTTATCATGACTATATTCACGTCCCTGCCAGTATTGGGGAGCCGGTATCGCATAATAATGACGTTCATTCCAAGGTGTATTACTTACTTCGGCTAACATATATTGCCATTGACCTTCATTATCATGGAGGTAGTACAAATTAAGTGGGCTGAAATACAATCCGCAGTAACGTAAGTGGCATAACATTGTGATATTGCCATCAATCATTTTGCCTGTTAGCGCATAGACCTTATTTTTTACCGCTTGGGCTAAATCAGGATCACCTTTTACGTAATCATCACGTCGAAATCGAGCAAAGCTGAAAAGTGATAATCCAAAACCTTTTACTTGTTTATCCAACTGATCTAATTCGTTTAAGTGGATATGGGGCATAAACATAGAATATGTGAATCTATGATTCACAGGTGTAAAACGTCTATGTCTAACCCACCCCTGATAGATGCCGCTTTTAAGCTGATTATCTCTACCCATACTAATAACTTCGTATGACACTTTTATAAGATGGTTCATGAGAAACATTCAGAGATTGCGCTGTTTTATCTTCATCTTCTGATTGTGTCAGTGATTTCACTTTTATTGCTTCAACAACGTCTAACGCGCTGCGAACCCCGTCTTCATGAAAACCGTTATACCAATACGCACCACAGAACCATGTTTGATTTTGTCCATTAATTAAATGACGTTTCTGCTGAGCCGCAATACTTTGAGTATTAAAAACAGGATGAGAATAAACAAACTTACGAAGAATTTTGTCTTTATCTATCGATTTAGTTTGGTTAAGCGTTACACAAAATGTTTCAGGAGCGAGAATACCTTGAAGTATATTCATATTATAAGTCAGCGATGCTAGATTACATTCTCTATCATCACGTGATTTAGGTAACGAATAATTCCAAGATGCCCATGCAGCCTGACGTTTAGGTAATAGAGATGTATCAGTATGAAGGACCACTTCGTTTTGTTGGTAATGTATATCTGATAACACGTCGTTTTCTTCTAATGTTGCATCTGAAAGCATGGTTAACGCTTGATCACTATGACAAGCAAAAATAACTTGATCGAATTCTTCTTGCTTATTATTAACCGTAATAATAACCTTGCTTTTACTACGAATCACCGAAGAGACTGGACTATTTAGTTGAATACAATCTCCCATGTAATACATCATTTTTCGAACATATTCACGTGAACCACCAGGTATTACACGCCACTGTGGGCGATTAGTTATGTCTAACAAACCATGGTTTAAGAAAAAGCGTAAAAAGAAAGCTAATGGAAAACGACGCATGTCTGATAACGTTGAAGACCAAATAGCAGCCCCCATAGGTAAAATATAATTTTCGGCAAAGTAATCACTAAACTTATGCTGAGATAAAAAGTCACCTAACGTTTGGTTCATTAACTCACTATCACCAACTACCTGTTTAGCAAGCTTATTAAACTGGGTGATTTCATACAAAAAGCGATAAAATGCAGGGTTCAATAAATTCCGTTTTTGAGCAAACAGTGATGAAAAAGTATGCCCATTATATTCAAGTCCCGTACGTTCATTGTGAACACTAAAGCTCATTTCGCTTGGCTTACCTGTTATTTCTAGCTGTTCAAGTAAGTTTTCAAAATTTGGATAAGTACGATCATTAAAAACAATAAATCCAGTATCGATAGCATAATCACCGCTATCTACGGTCACATCCACCGTTGCAGTATGCCCGCCGACATAACTATTAGCCTCGTACACTGTAACTTCGTGGTCTTGGTATAAATACCAAGCAGACGTCAAGCCTGAAATACCGGAACCTATAATGGCTATTTTCATTATGATTTCCCCATCATTCGTTTAATCACTGCCAATCGAAATGTAATTGGCAAAAGCGCAATAGATTTAAGAAATAGTGTAAAAGTAGCTGGAAAACTAATTTCTTTTTTTCCAGCGGCAATACCTGATCTTATTTTTTTTGATGCATATTCGGATGACACTAACATTGGCATCGTAAAGTCGTTTTTATCTGTTAGTGGCGTTTTTACAAAACCAGGATTCACTAACGTAATTTTCATATTCAAATAAGCAAGATCAACAGCAAGAGCTTGAGTGATATAACTCATTGCAGCCTTAGAGGCTCCATAGGCTTCTGCACGTGGTAAAGCTACAAAACTGGCAGAAGAACTGATAATGACTAAATGCGTTTTTTGGTTAAATCGCGCTTGTAATGCTTCTATGCAATGAAGAACTCCGTACACATTGACATCGAAAACACGTTTAACTAATGCTGTATCTATCTTGCCTTCGTTAATATATTCACACGTACCTGCATTTAAAATAATTAATTCTGGAAGTGTCTCTAAGGATGTAAGCGCTACCTGCGTGGTTTCAAAATCTGTCACATCAAAACGTAATGTTTCAATTGATTGAAACTCTTCTTGTAATTTTTCTAAACGCTGCGTATTTTGACCACAAGCAATAACACTCCATCCGTTATTTGCATAATCACATGCAAGCTGTTTGCCAATTCCTGAACTAGCACCTGTAATCAATACCTGATTCATTGCCCTAACCTTGATTTAATGTGTCGAATAATGCGTCCAAACATGGGTAAACCTTCATAAATCATTTCCCCCATATCGAAGTAATCACGATGATAAATCACTTTATCTTGTTCAAATTTCAGCTGAGTACAGCCTTCTAAACTGCGTTCTTTACCATTTTGTAATCGAGGATGTGAAAAGTGCATTGTCCATTGAACAAACGCTTCGTGATCGTCTTCTACATAGCTATTAATAATAAATCGACAGCTATTTATATTTTGATAAAGATTAAAAAAGTAAGCTTCTAAAGCACTAAAACCTTCAATTTTATGTGCAGGGTCTTCAAAAATAACTAAATGATGATAAACGTCAGACAGTTGAGAGATGTTTTCCTTTCCTAGTTGTCCGTACACATTAAAAAACTTAATTAATGCAGGGTTTATCACTGCGTCCATTATTTATTCCTCCACCAGGGTTATTGATGAATATCCATATAAGCCTTTGCTTGTTTAAAAGACTCAATTGCGATTAGGCGAGCTTCCTTATGATCGACAATTGGCAATGGATAATTCAGTGATTCTTCACTCGCCCATTGATGTGGCGTGTGTATGTATTTATCCGGAACATGTTCTAATTCCTTAACCCATGTACGGATAAAATCACCTTTTGGATCAAATCGTTGCCCTTGTAGTGTTGGATTAAATACTCTGAAATAAGGTTGTGCATCTGTGCCTGTTGATGCAGCCCATTGCCATCCTCCATTATTGGAAGAGAAGTCACCATCAATAAGATGTTGCATAAACCATTGCTCACCGACGCGCCAATCACATAACAAATCTTTCGTTAGGAAACTTGCTGTGATCATACGTAAACGATTATGCATCCAACCTGTTGCACGTAATTGCCTCATACCTGCATCGACAATTGGAAACCCTGTTTTTCCTTCTTGCCATGCTTTTAGTAATGCTTCGTCATCTTTCCATTTAACAAACTGGGTAAACTTCTGAAATGGCTGATGTTTGCTTAACTCAGGGTAACGATGAAGTAAATGACCATAAAACTCACGCCAAACAATCTCGTTCAACCATGTGAAAGCGCCATCATCTTTATTAATTTCGAATGCATTTGGAAAGTACTGCTGTAACTGATGCAAACACTGCCTAGCTGAGAGCGCGCCAATAGCAAGGTATGGGGATAAACAACTAGTGCCATCAATCGCGGGAAAGTCTCTGTTTTGATGATATGTTTCGGCTTTGGTTTCACAAAACGTTTCTAATCTTTGTGCAATAGTTTCTTCATCTACTGGCCATAACACACTATCGATAATGGGATAGTTGAAGGCTTTGATTTGACTACTGTCAGACAATAGCTTACTTACCACGCCACTAGTTACAATGTCACTATTTATTGTTACAGGGTAACAGGTGGATGATGAGAAACGTTTTATCCATGCATTTCTAAACGGGGTGAATACTTTAAATAACTCCCCATCTCGAGTCAGAACCATCTCAGGTTGCAAAATATAATTATCATCAAAGATGCTGAATTTTATACTCTTTTTTGCAAGTAGTTCCCCTACAGAGTTATCGCGTTTATGCTCATTAATTGGATATTGTTTATTCGCAAAAACATGTACAGCATTATAATCAATACAAACCTGCTCAATAAGATAAACTGATTCTGAGAAGTCATTAACTTCAATAACTTGCAATGGAATATTACGTTTAGCCAACTGTTGCTTTAATACTTGTAACCGACGATGAATAAAGTCTACTTGAACTGCCGCCATATTATGTTGATGCCACTGCATAGGCGTTGCAATGAAGAGTGCGATGATAGGAAGCCCACTTTCGATTGCATGATTTAATGCTGTATTATCAACAACACGTAAATCTGAACGAAACCAAATAATAACGTGCTGCTCTTTTACTGCTTTATTTGTCATCATCACTCCTATTGGCTTATTAAAATAATAATGCTTGTAGATCTTTCTACTCTACTGCTGGTGGATCATTTTTATACTTCCAATGAAAAAAACTTGAACATTGCTTTCTTTTTCTACTATTTCAATATCAGCTAACTGCTTATTATCAAGCTTGTTTTCTCCAACTATATAGACATTGTTAATTTCATGTTCTGTGATGAATGCAGACAAACCTGTTACCTTTCCTAATAAATCAGGTAAAACAATCGCGTAATAGCCTTCATAAGCTAATTTTAAGGCTTGTTGCCAAACAAAGTGATTATCAGAAGATGAATAACTCAATACGAGACTTGGGGGATTTTTATCTGAATTCACTTTCGCTAATACAGTAATAAAACATTGTGTAAGTGCTGAGTTCCACACACTTGTTTGTAATCTTTTTAATGGATTATCACTACGCGTTATATGTTGTTCAATAGGCTTTAAAAATTGCTCTTCTAAAACATTAAATGGATAAAGTTTTAATGCTTCACGTACGCGTTTTTCTGTTTGTTGTACTTTACCCTGCTCAATTAAATAAATGGTTTCGTCAACCATTTCTATTTTTTCAACATTTAATTCATGATGCTCAGCAGTACCTTCTAATAAAGGTTTAACCTTACCAATTGATACTCCTTTCGCTAACCAAGTTAAAATTTTATGAATTTTAGTAATGTCTCTATCAGTATAAAGACGATGACCTTTTGGTGTTCGTTGAGGGACTAATAAACCATATCTACGCTGCCAAGCACGTAAGGTTACAGAGTTAACCCCCGTTACTTCAGATACTTCACTAATTGAATACAACTTAATTTCAACGTTCAAATTATTACCTTCATTCGTAATTACATAATTAGTTTAAGAACATAACAATACAAACTTGTACAACTGCCCTTTCATGTATAACTATAGTATCAAACCGATAACTTGTACAATAATTTAACCTTGTACAACATTGAAGTTAGAGTTGTATCACATCAAAAAAAGGGGTGGAGAGTAGGAATTAGAAACAAGCTCAGTATTGTGGCAATCAAAATAATGATTGCCACCGTGAGAAAATCATGCTTTAAGTGCTTGTTCTAAATCAGCAATAATGTCATCAATATGTTCAATACCGATAGATAGCCTGATCATTTCAGGATGAACACCAGCTTGGCACTGCTCTTCTGACGTCATTTGTCGATGCGTAGTTGAGGCAGGATGACAAGCCAGTGATTTAGCATCACCAATATTCACTAACCGTTTAAATAAACCGAGCGCATCATAAAAACTTACTCCCGCTTCATAACCATCTTTCAATCCAAACGACAAGATGGCAGATGGTTTACCCTTGGTATATTTTTGTGCTAACTCGTAATAATCAGAATCTGGAAGGCCGGCATAGTTAACCCAACTCACTTGATCATGGTTGACGAGATATTGCGCAACTTTTAGTGCGTTTTCAGTATGTCTCTCCATGCGTAATGCTAAGGTCTCTAAACCTTGCATCAGCATAAACGCATTCATCGGAGACAGTGCAGCACCTGTATTTCTAAGTGGTACGGTTCTCGCTCTGCCAATAAATGCCGCTTCACCAAACGCCTCATTATAAATAACGCCATGATAAGACGGTTCTGGTTGGCTAAATACTGGGAATCGATCTTTATACTGTGCCCATGGGAAGTTCCCTGAATCAACAATAACACCACCTAATGTTGTTCCGTGTCCACCCACATATTTAGTTAATGAGTGCACAACAATATCGGCACCAAATTCAATCGGTTTACATAGCACAGGTGTTGCAACAGTGTTATCGACGATAACAGGTACACCTTGATCATGTGCTAATTGAGATACCCTTTCGAGATCAATGACGTTACCACTAGGATTACCAATACTTTCACAATAGACCGCCTTGGTATTTTTATCGATTAACGCAGCCATAGATTCTGGTTTATCATCTTTTGCAAACCGAACTTCAATTCCTTGGCTTGGTAACATATGAGCAAATAACGTATATGTTCCGCCATAAAGTTGTGGCGTTGATACGATGTTATCCCCTGCTTGAGCTAAGGTTAAAATCGCATAGTTAATCGCGGCGCTTCCAGCACTCACCACTAAACCTGCAATACCTCCTTCAAGCGCGGCCATGCGTTTTTCTAATACGTCATTGGTGGGGTTCATAATACGAGTGTAAATATTGCCTGGGACTTCAAGATTAAAAAGATCGGCGCCGTGCTTAGCATCATCAAACTCGTAAGCGACCGTTTGATAAATCGGTGTTGCAACTGATTTGGTTGTCGGATCGGTTTCGTAACCACTGTGAATAGATAGCGTTTCGTCTTTCATTTTTCTACCTTGAATAATTGAAAAGAATAATAAGGATATAAACTACATTTAATAATTGATTGATGTAGCCCAATGGTTATTTTAGTTCAACAAACGGCGTTATATCCCTTAAGTCTACAATACTTATTTATAAAGAATAACGTAACTTCAACGCTTCAGGATATGGCGCTAAATAAGCTTGCTTTGATAAATACTCATTTGGATTTAATGATAAATGATGATTAATGAGTGTCAACGGCGCAATTAATGGCAGGTTACCTTCACGATAGCGCATAATAACATCACGTAGTTCTGCTTTTTGTTGTTTATCTAAATCACGTTTAAAGTAGCCTTGAATATGTAGCAATACGTTCGTATTCGTTTTGCAATTTGAACGATGCTTAAGACCGTCCATTAATAATTGACGATACTCAACAAAGAACACATTAATATCGCTCCATTGATGACTCCTAGCTAACAACTGACCAAGCTTACGATACGTTGCTGGGTGGTTTGCCATCAAAGCTAACTTATAACGAGCATGGAAGTTCATTAATTTATTGCGAGTAATTCCGTCTTCGCCTTTAACACTCTCATATAAATCATTAAGTGCATAAACCCGAAAAACAAAGTTCTCTCTTAATACGGGATCGCATAAACGACCATCTTCTTCAATCGGTAACCATGGCATTTTCTGCATAAGACGTTTAGTGTAAATACCAACAGAGCCGCCAGGTACTGAATGACCATTATCAAGATAAAGTTTAACTCGCTCCATACCGCAAGAAGGCGATTTAGCACAGACAATGTAACCACACAAAGTTTCGAATGAACGTAAAACATTATCAGTAAATGCATTCATTTTATCTGTATAATCAAGCGTATTATCTTTACTATCAACTAAACGAACATCAATACTGTTATCTAATAAACGAATAACTGGACGAGGGATCGTCATGCCAATTCCAACCTCAGGACAAACTGGCTTGAACTCAAAATAATCACTTAATTCTTCTTCTGCGAATTTAAAAAGTTTATGACCGCCATCAAAACGTACTTGTTGTCCTAAAAGGCAACCACTTATTCCTACTATAATCGCCATAAATACTCCGTTGACACTTAACCCTATAAACCATGCAAAAGTTAAGCTTAATATTGCTATAAAATAATATTGAATGAAATAATACTGTAATGATTGGTTACATCTTTTCTATTAATAACGTTACTTACATTATTTCCACCCTTGATACCACAACGAAGTATTCCTTAAATCTTGCCAATTAATCATAAATTCACGTTTAGACATTACTGCCTCCATCGTGCAATGCAGTACTTTTCCTTCCTCGTTAATTTCAAGATCAGTAATAATAAAATGTTTTTCTTTATTTTTAGGAGTTGCAGCAGTCCACTTACTATTTAATAACTTTTTCGGGTTGAATTGATTCATCATATTTACACTTGACTCCATTATTACAATGAGAAACGAAGCTTTAATTTTTCAGGGTAAGGCGATAAATATGCTTGTGTTGCAAGATATTCATCAGGGTTTACTGTTAAATGATGATTAATAAGTGTTAACGGAGCGATTAAAGGAATATTTCCCTCACGATAGCGCATAATTACATCACGCAACTCTGCTTTTTGCTCTTTATCTAAATCACGCTTAAAATAACCTTGAATATGCATTAACACGTTGGTGTTATTTTTACGACTTGCACGATTTTTCAGGGCGTCCATAAATTGCTGACGATAAGTTAAGAAAAACTCACTTAAGTCATCCCACTCATGAATTTTAGATACTAAACGTCCAAGCGAACGATAAGACTCTTGATGATGTGCCATTAAGCAAAGTTTGTAACGAGAATGAAACTTAATAATTTTGCCTCGTGTAATACCACCATCAACACTACGATAAAGATCATCAAGGGCATAAACTCGGAAGATAAAGTTCTCTCGCAATACTGGATCACATAGTCGTCCATCTTCTTCTATAGGTAACCATGGCATTGCTTCCATTAGTCGCTTGGTATAAATACCCACTGAGCCACCAGGCACTGAGTTACCATTTTCTAAATACAATTTAACGCGTTCCATACCACAAGAAGGTGATTTAGCGCACACCACATAGCCACGTAACCACTCAAAACTAGGTATGATTTTATCGGCAAACGCCTTCATTTTACCAGTATGATCAATAGCATTATCTTTGCTATCAACAAGACGGACTTCAATACCATTGTCTTGTAAACGGATTACCGGACGCGGCGTAGTCATCCCAATAGCCATTTCAGGACATACCGCTCTAAAGCTAAAGTATTCAGCTAAGTCTTCTGCTACAAAACGATTACGTTTATGTCCACCATCAAAACGCACCTTCTCGCCTAATACGCATGAACTGATTCCTACAGGAATACCCATACCCGTCTCCAAAGTTGTACACTATTTTCTTGTTGTACAATTAATGTAGACAAATAGATCAGCTTGTACAAGTTTTTTTATTGTATAAGTGTTAATGGGGACTAATATGAAACGCTATAAAACATTGAACACACACAGCATACTTATCATTAATCACTAATTAACAATGAGTTACCTTAGCATGACTCGTAATGATGATTATGAAATGACTTTATTATTAAGTATTGTAAGAAGAAGGTCGGATGAAATTAAAAAAAAGAGAAAGGAGGCAATTCTGTACAGCTTGAGTTGACGAAGGTGTCTTACACAGAGAGTAAGCCTATTGGGTTATTAGAAAAAAGTATATAATTAACATCCTAATATTGTTCTATTATTCTAATACTTTGTAAATAGGTGAGAATATAATGAGAATTAACAATAAAGCGATGTATTGATAAACACATCGCTTATTTATATCAAACGCTAAATTAGCTCCAGCGTTCCTGACGCCATTCTTGTTGCTGCTCTTCGTTTAAGAACGTCCAAGCAATAAGACGTGAAATCTTTTGACCCTGTGACATTTCAATGGTTTTTACCGAAACCGCTCCTACTTTCTCAAGTTGCTTGTAAAGTACGCCTAGGTTTTCTTTCTTCGATACTAAGGTTGTAAACCAGAAGCACTGTGTTGCCTTAGTAGCACTTTGGTTGATCATTTTTTTGATAAAACCAGCTTCACCGCCTTTACACCACAATTCAGCTTTTTGGCCTCCAAAGTTTAAAACAGGTGTTGTTGACTTAGCATTATTAAATGCAGGCGATACGTTACCGCGAGAACGAGCTTTTTGTTTCTTATTCGCATTGGCTGCAAGATTACGTATTTTTCGCTCTGAACCTGCCATTGCTTCTTCTTCAGAACTATGGAATGGCGGATTACATATCGTAAAATCAAACACTTCTTCATCGTTAATCATATCTGTAAAGATATTATCAGCGTTCTTTTGTAAACGAATTTGAATAGCGCCTTTTAGACGTGGATTGTTACCGGCAATGAATTTTGCTGATTTCACAGCAAGAGTATCGATTTCTGAACCAACAAATTGCCAGCCATAAACACGATGTCCAATAATTGGATAGACACAGTTTGCACCGATACCAATATCTAAACCACGAACACCTTTACCTTGAGGAATCTCCCCTTCGTTAGATTGCGCCAGTAAATCAGCAATGAAATGTAAATAGTCGGCACGACCAGGTATCGGTGGACATAAAAAACCAGCAGGAATATCCCAATGTTCCACTTGATAAAAGTGCTTCAATAACGCTTTGTTTAATGTTTTAACTGCAAGTGGATCAGAGAAGTTAATAGATAGATCACCAAAAGCATTTTCACTAACGTGCTGATCTAACTCTGGGGTTGCTTTAATTAGTGTCGCAAAATCATAACGCTCACGATGTGGGTTACGTGGGTGTAAGCCTTGTTTAGGCTGTGCGTTTTTCTTTTGGGTCATCTTTGCTTCTCGCAGAATTGGATCTTATCAAAGCGCAGCATTGTACATGCTTATCGATGATTAACTTAGCGTTTAAGCGACTAATAATTGAATAATTCTCAAATTGTATATTTATTTATCACCTTATCAAAAATTAATAACAACACTCTCTTTACTTTTCCTTATTGCTGTCTAAACCTTGCAATTTAATTTTGGCCATTTCTGACACATCATCTGCCGTTAACTTATCAATTAAATTAATTGGTAGCGGGAAGATGATAGTCGATGTACGTTCATTAGCGACCTCTGTTAGGGTTTGAAAATAACGTAATTGAATCGCGTTTGGCGATTTATTTAATTCGTTAGCAGCCTGCTGTAATTTTACCGAGGCTTCCAACTCACCTGTCGCATGAATGACTTTTGCACGACGTGAACGCTCTGCTTCAGCTTGTCTTGCTAAGGCTCTAACCATACTGTCATCTAAATCAACATGCTTTATCTCAACATTGGCGATTTTTATTCCCCAATTATCAGTATGTTGATCAAGGATACCTTGTAGCCCACGATTTAATTCTTCTCGTGCAGACAGTAACTCGTCCAATTCATGTTGACCAAGTACAGAACGAAGCGTTGTTTGTGATAGTTGACTGGTCGCTTCTAAATAATTCTCTACATTGTTGATCGCCATTTTTGGATCAACCACTTTAAAATATACAACAGCATTTACATGTACTGATACATTGTCACGTGTAATTAAATCTTGAGTAGGTACATCAAGCACAATAGTACGTAAATCGACTCGCACCATTTGCTGTATAAACGGTACAATAATAACCAAGCCAGGCCCTTTTACCTCATAAAATCGGCCAAGAAGAAATACAACAGCCCTTTCATACTCTCGCAAGACCTTAAACATGCTGATAATTAATATAACCACCAGCACGACAATAACCGCAATAGAATAAGTAACCATATTACTCTCCTTACAAAGTCTTTAATTAGCTAATTTCTTAGGGATCAATTTCAAGCCATAACCCACGAACTGCAGTTACAATTACCGTATCACCTTTATGAAAAACCCCTGTGCTGGTTGCCTGCCATACTTCTCCTTCAACTAATACTCGATATTTACCCGCTTCATTGTCCACATATATAACCGTCGCTTGCTGACCGATTAATGTGCTGATTCCCGTTACTACAGGCTTTTTGCGAGATTTAACCAACATTGTAAGGATGATAAAGAAAAAGGCTGCAGATACCGCGGTAAAACCTATGATCAGTGGTATTGCAATTTGATAACCAGGAAGATCGGTATCCATTAACATAACCGAACCTAGTGCAAACGATACTATGCCCCCTAAGCCAAATATACCGAAACTGGGACTAAAGGCCTCAGCAACCATTAGCATGACGCCTAGAACAATCAGCGCTAAGCCTGCATAGCTAATCGGTAACATTTGAAGCGAATACATCGCAAGCACAAAACATATCCCACCAAGTACCCCAGGTAACCCAACTCCGGGATTATAAAATTCCAGTAACAGCCCATACATGCCGATCAGCATTAAAATGTACGCAACATTCGGATTTGTTAGAACAGATAACAACTTAAAACGCCAGTCTTGTTCTCGTTCAACAAACCGTACATTATTCAACTCAACTGGAGTTTCTACACCGTTAAGTTTCACCATTCTGCCATTGGATTTTTCTACTACCTTTGCTACATCTTGAGCAATGAAATCAATCACGTTCTTCTGCAATGCCGTTTCTGCGCTGATACTAGCGGATTCTGTTACTGCTTTAACTGCCCATTTAGCATTGCGATTATGCAATTTTGCCAAACTTTCGATATAAGCAGCGGCATCATTTATGACTTTATTTTCCATGGCAGAACCACTTTTTTTGGCGGCTGGCTCTTTAGACGATTGGTCTGATCCCTCGCTACTTTTTATTTCATCCTCACTTTTAGATTTCTCCTCACTTTTATCACCAGTAAACGGAGACTCACCTGCATTTCCTCCACCGATGGATACCGGTGTTGCAGCTCCTAGATTTGTACCATTTGCCATAGATGCAATATGGCTGGCTAATAAAATGTAAGTACCGGCACTTGCGGCTCTGGATCCTGATGGGCCAACCCATGTTGCAACGGGTACTGGAGAAACCGTAATAGCCTGAATAATTTGCCTCATTGAAGAATCTAGGCCACCGGGGGTATCAAATTGTAAGATGATCATCGCGGCGTTATTTTTTTGTGCTTCGGATATTTCGCGCGTTACGTAATCACTTGTTGCAGGTCCAATCCCTCCTTTTATATTAATCACCCATACATCTTGGGCAAAAACAGATGAACAGAAAAGAACAAGACTTAGTAGTAAGTATTGAATAAACGTTTTCATACGCTTCACCCACTAATAAATTAATAAAAGCTCTAACTATTGATACCGATATAATAAATAGTTTGCTGTTTAACTATACGTGTAACAAAAGGAATTAGTTTTCTTAAAATTGAATCCTTGCCTTAGGAATGCCACAAGGGAGTCCATCAAAACAGAAGAAAGGATTTATACTTAAGAGTAAAAACAACTAAAGGATAGTTAATAATGCCGCAAGAAAATATTCTTATTATTTACTGTTCTGCACGTATTGCTAAATATCATCACCTACTTTTACTGGTATTATTAATCGTTATTTTTACTGGAAGTTATTCACATATCGCCATTGCGAATACACAAATGACAGCAATAACGGATACCTCAAAGACAAACCATCAAGCTGTTAATACATCGCAGGAACTGACAACGACCGCGTCAAGCAACAAAAATCTGATCATCGGTACTTATATTTGCCCTCCTTTTGTTATACAGGATCAATTTGGTGAATATACGGGATTAAGTATTTTACTGTGGCAGCAAATAGCAGAAGAATTAGAACTACCCTACACCTTCAAAAATTACCCTTTGAAAGATCTATTAAAAGCGGTTGCAACGAAGGAAATCGACATTGGATTGTCGTGTTTATCAATCACACCAGAACGAGAGCAAATTATTGATTTTTCACACTCATTCTACGAAACACATCTTGCAATTGTCGTTAAATCTGCCAGTCATTTCGATACATTTAAAAGTATTATTACTAACAGACATCTCTTAACAATTATTGCTGTTTTTGTCACGGCTGCGTCAATTGTAGGTGGCCTATATTATTTATTAGAGCACAGGGTTAATGACAAGCTTTACTCGATGCGATCAAGACCCGCACAGTTAATTGAAGGATTTATTCTAGGGTTATTATTTATTACCAAAGGACCTTTCAATTATTACGAATTTAAAACGCTAACAGGACGAGTACTAACGGTTGGACTGGCGGTTTTCACAACGCTATTTATTGCCAGCATTACCGCAGTTTTAGCCAGTACATTTACTATAGGATTAATTAATAGCGATATAAAAAGTCCCAACGATTTAGCAAATGTTAATACTGGCGCAAAAACCGCTTCAACGTCATCTCTATTTTTAACTCGTCACAGTATTGCTCATCGTCAATACGACACAGTCGTTGAAATGTTAGATGCTTTGGAACGTGGTGAAATTGATGCTGCCGTCAATGATGATGCAATTGTAAAATATGAAATAAAGATCGCAAAACAAAACGGTAAATATGAAAAATTAACCGTCTTACCTTATCAATTTGAAAAGCAAAATTATGGTATCGCGTTAATAGAGCAAAGCCCTTATGAAGAATCAGTAAACCGAGAATTATTACAATTTAGACAGAGTAATGAATGGCGTAATGCATTACTTGAGTACTTTAAAATAAAATAATCCTCAAAATACAAAGGATAAACAGTTATTCACGCGATAGCGTTACAGGATTAAGCCATAGCGTGAATAATGTAGATATTAACTAATGCGGAGTAATTTACCTAATTGACTCAGTTTCGATGGATGATAGGACCAGCAATGATCGAACATATCTAAAAGTTCTGGATTACCGTATTTCGACAGGTTAACGGCATGAAAACGGTTCTTCTGTACTTTCAGTTTTTCTACTCGGCTCAACATCGCCTCAGGTTGGCTGGGCGCAATAAAGTCAGATAACACCACAAGATCAGCATTTTTATATTTACCTTCACTCATCAAATCGACCGATTGATCCAATACAGGACCAAGATCTGTACCGCCATGGAATGAATAAGATAAAAAGTTAACCACTTCGGTTAATCCATCTTGCTTAGTTAACTCATACGTAATCTGTTGAGTTGAAAACATAATGACATAACAATCACGTTCATCAGCAAGTGCTATTTGCATTAAGCCATAAGCCAATGCTTTGGCACAATTTTCAGGGAAACCCGACATAGAACCTGAGGCATCAATACAAACAATAAATGGGCCTTTATCTTGATCTACCTTTTTGGTTTGTCGTTTATACGCTTTTACCTTACGTAATTTACGCTGTGTACCTTGCATACGGTAATTCATTAAACGTTTATCGGCTAAGTGTTTATAAAACACCACTTCCAATTCAGGATAGGCTAAAAACATTGCTTCATTAGGTAAGAGCTTGGCGAGATCGTCACTTTCATGAATCCCAACAATATCATCAGTGACATTGTCACTTTTCTCTTCCACCAGCTTGAATTCTTCTGCTTTTACACGTTCTTTATTAGGATCATCGACTTCACTTGCCATACGTCCTAACTTCGCAGCAATATCTTGCAAGCCGTTATTATTTTTCAAAAACTTTGCAATTTTCTTCATGACGTCGACGTCTGTCTGCGTCAATTTCGCTTTCGCCATATCCCATAAACGGCCAGCTTTTTTCTCATCGCCAGCTTCAGTTACCTCTTCCACTTGCTTCAACGTTTCAATACGTTGATACAAGTCTTTCAACAACTCTTCTTTATTTTCTTCAATTTCCGACTCTTGCGCTTCTTTTAAGGAATAAGCTATATACTCATACCATTTATCACAAAAGAATCGTTGAAACATCGGATTATGTTTCTGATGCTCTTTGGCAACAAGGTTTTTTGCTTTAAAATAAAACGAAGACTGACCTTCAAGTTTTCTTACGACTTCATCAGCATGCTCTATAAAATAATCTTGATCCCATTTACAGACTTGTTGATAAAGCTCTATTTCTTCATGAAACCTTTCTACCACTGTCCCCTTAGCGGTTTGGCGGATCATTTGCCCTCGCCATTTCATGACTTGGTTTTTCATCGCCGTTTTAACACCAGGGCTAGATTCTGCAGCCATTAATAATTGCGGTCGCACAATAACTTCATGAACAGCACTGTCAATAACGCCTGATTCAGCAAGCATCAGTGCGAAGTTTAACCCTTCAGAGACTGGCATATGCGATTCTCCTTTTTCGTGTCTACCGTTAGGTGTTGATTACACCCAACGATAAACTGCTTAACAACAAGCATTATTTGGCAAAATACTCAGAAAGATGGGTAATGCGGAATGTACTTTTTTCGACAAGACCTTTAAGCTCTGCAACTTTATCAGCGGCATCACACAAACTTTGTTCAATAAGTGCAGGAAGGGCATCATTAATAAAGTTATGTGGTAACGCTCCATGGAAACTTGTACGTGACTTTTTAATGTTATGCTCTGCATCAACTATTTTAGCCATAGCACCATCAACAGCGTCTTGCCACGTTCGCTGCTGTGTTTCAGTAATGCCTTTATTACCTGCAATGCCAACTAACACCGAGCGATTAGCAATATCTTTAATAGTTAGACGATTTTGCGCATCAATTTCAAACTGTAAACGACACAAATGCGTATTCTTATTTACAAAACCATAAATGTCACATTTACCCGTCCTAATTTTCTTATCAAACTCATCGCCGTCTACGTATACCCATCGGCTATCACCCGGCTCTTGTTCCGAGACTGATGGGTTTTGCTGTAGCATCACCAATTTGATCATACGAGGGTTATTGTTAACGTTAAATCTTGCTGCTGTCGCAAAGTTATATTTAAACCATTCTTTACGCATTGTGCTTTCTTTAGTGAAAGACACAGACAATTTATTAACGACATCATCGTTAATCGTATTTATGATTGTTTCCGCTTCATTAGCGTCAAAATTTGATTGAGTCTGATTAAAGGCATATTCTGACGCGAATGTATTAATGATATTACAGATAACGTTACGCGATTCAGGGCTATGCCATAAGCAATCTTGAAGCAATAATAAATCAAGAGGATTGATTTCACTGCGACCATTAAAAAACGCGCTAGCTTTTAATAGTCGTACAGACTTTTTCCAACGTCGATCAGATATATACAGCTCACTGTCACTATCAATCACATCGGTTTGATTAACATGCTCTTCAACCATAGATTTAAGCTTAAAGATTTGTTCAAAGGTCTCTTCACTTAATTGGATCTCATCAATATGTTGCTGCCAGTTAACATACTCTTCATCTTTGATAGTGAGACTTGGATCAATGTCTTGTAATGTTGGCCCTTCACCCATCAATAGAGCTTTGAAGTTCTTTTTCTCTTGAATTCGATTAACGAACACACGAACAAGCATTCGATCATATAAAGCATCAAGGCCACTATCTTCATCTGGTAACTCGTTAGATGCAGTGACCAAAAGACGCATAGGTACAGGTAAAACATCTTGACCATTTTTGAAAGTACGTTCGTTAACCACTGTTAATAACGTATTTAGAATAGCAGGGCCGGCTTTCCAAATTTCATCAAGGAAAACCACTTGTGCTGTAGGTAAGTAACCATCAATTAAACGGACATATTTACCGTTATCTTTTAATTCTTGAATAGATAAAGGCCCAAACACCTCTTCAGGCGTTGAAAAACGTGTCATCAAGTAATCAAAAAATTTACTATCGTCAAAAGCTTGAATTAATCGTTTTGCAATTAAACTCTTTGCGATCCCTGGAGGTCCTAAAAGAAAAACACTCTCTCCTGCTAATGCAGCAAGCAAACACAGCTTAATCACTTCCTCACGTTCATAGACGCCATTAGAAAGCCCTTTAATCAATTTTTGAATCCGTTCAGATAAAATAGCTTTATTCGGTGATGTTGCTGATGTTGCCATTTTAAGCATATAACCAACCTTGTGTATTTCCCACTAACACTGTACGACGTCTAGTTAAAACATTAAGAGTAAATTCCTTACACTTAATGTTATATCTGTTAATCGACTTTAGCATTTTACCAAGTTGATTCAAAATTTTATCTTATATTTGCAATGATATTAACCATATACTCTCATAGTATTAACGTTTCACAGTGACTATTTCTAGTAACTATTAACTCGCCATCACGTAAGTTTTAGTTATGAGATTCACAATCTTGTAATACTATCGTAATAACATACGCTCGAAATAACTAAGCTCATGGAGTAAAAAATGCTTAAAACAGTAATTCGCTTATTAGCATTAGGCGTATGTATATCATTCAATGTACAAGCAAAAGAAACAGTGACCGTTGCAGGCTCTACATCGGTAAGCCAAATTATGGATGTGCTTGCAGATACCTACTCGGCAACCCATAAAGATACCACTATTGAAGTTCAGGGTATCGGTTCAACCGCGGGTATTAATGCTGTTAAGCAAGGTGTCGCAGAAATAGGAATGAGCTCTCGAGTAATATCTCTTGCTGAGTTAGGTGATAACTATAAAACCGTTACTATTGCCCATGACGGTATTGCGCTAGTGGTAAATAAAGCGAACCCTGTAACAAATCTTACGCGCGAACAACTTATTGGTATTTACCAAGGTAAAATCACTAACTGGAAATCAATTAACGGTAAAGATTTAGATATGGCAGTCGTGAGCCGTGAAAATGCATCAGGCTCTCGCTTTTCGTTTGAACACTTTATGGGGCTAACCAAGCAAGTTTCTGGTTTTACTGTTTCAGATATTAGCCGACGTGTACTTGTAGTAAGTACCAATGGCATGGTTAAAAGTTTAGTTTCACATAATGAACATGCAATAGGCTATGTGTCTCTTGGCTCTGTTGATAATTCAGTGAAAGCCCTATCGTACGATAATGTTTTACCGACCGCTGCTAATATTGAATCAGGCGAATATAAAATTGCTCGCCCGTTTTTGTTGATGTTTAAACAAAAAGACTTACCCAATGATGCGCAAAAATTTATTAAATTTATCCTTTCTAACCAAGCGCAAACTGTTATCAAAGATAAAGGCTATGTTGCTATTGATGAGAAAGCCTGAACGTTACAAATTAAATAACTCACATTAATAACCAAGACAAATAAAGGCGACAGTATTAACTGTCATGCTGTTACACTGCTCGCCTTTATATTTCTATTTTAACAATATTTATTTAATAACGGGGTAACGCTCATTTGCGCCCCATTCTGTCCAAGAACCGTCATAAACAGTGAGTACTTTACGACCAATAAGATTTGCAGCTAAAGCTAAAATACATGCTGTCACACCTGAGCCACAGCTAAAAATTAAACGCTGCTCTGGCGTTGATAACGTATCGAACTTGGCTTTTATCTCTGCTAGCGCAATAAAATGGCCATTATCGAGTAATTCACCAAACGGTAGATTTTTTGCGTTTGGCATATGACCACTTCGAATGCCCTCTCGCGGCTCTTTCACTGAGCCCATGAAACGTGCGCGTGGTCTTGCGTCAATCACTGCAACATTCTTATCTGTTAGTAATTCATTAAGGTGTTCAGCATCTATCACCCATTCTGATTGTAACTGAGCATTAAAATCCATTGGGATAACACTTTCTAACTCACCTGATTCGAGTTCAAAACCGGCTTCTAACCATGCTGGTAAACCACCATCTAAAACAGAGACATTGTTGTGTCCCATTGTTTTAAACATCCACCAGCCGCGTGGGGCTGAAAACATGCCTAAGCTATCGTAAATCACAACATGAGTATCATTACTAATACCTAGTTTACTTACCTCGAGTGAGAACAACTCAGCCGACGGTAACATATGTGGTAAATCAGAATCTGGAGCTGCTAGCTTGTTATTAAAATCAAAAAAGCACGCATGTGGAATACGTTGTTCAATCAGCTCTTGCTCGGGATCACGATCAACGCCGGGCATAAAAGACGTAGCATCTAAAACGACAATATTATCTTGTACATTATTCGCTAATGCTTGATGTAACCATTGCACTGAAACTAAGTCTTGATGTGGTACTGATGTCGACATGACGGATCCTTTCTTTATGCTATAAACCAGATTTATTTTACTACTTAATCAACCGTTTGTATCAATATAGATAGCCCATCACTTTGCCAATCATTGTTTTCAGCCATGCGAAGTACATCATTGCTGCTATATAAAGTGCCATCATAAATAACCACAATACTGGTATCGCCTGATTGCAAGAAATGTGTTTCGCCGTATGCCGTATAACGAGTTGCTCCAATACTAATAATGGCTTGTTTAGGGTGATCGGCTTGATTAAGCAATTCGTTAATATTTTCAGTGGGCCCAGCATCCAGTTGGTGATTCATACGTTCAATTACCCAATCCAGTAACTTTTGATGAAAATAGCTATATCCAACTACAGGGCTATCTTCACCATAGCAATGAAGTTGACCATTAGATTGATGAAAACTTGCGATACGGAAGCGATCTAATATCCCTCTGGTTTGGAAATGGTCGATATCAATCAAAGTTTTGGAAATCCCTTTACTGTTTGCCCCCCAATTTTTTTTCTCACTAATTTTATTCGCATCGGGCTTTCTAATCGAACAGTCGTTATACGCTGCAAACTGACGTGGAGTTAAACCAACGACATTAATTTCACCATTACTTTGTTGTTGATATTCAATATCACAAATAAGCGCAACTTCGGGTTCAATCTGTAAATTATCAGCATTGTTTGGTGGCGTAATACGCGTAGATGAAAGTGGGTATTCGGTTAGAAATGAATCTGTATTAGAAGGTATATAAAAAGGAAAAATACCTTTAGGTTGAACCTCTTCTTTTACTTCGACATTAAAAAAATCTCTTGCTTCACCTGCTTGTTCTAAATGCCCTGCAAAGTTTCCTGCAACACCAAAACCAATAAATGATCTAAACATAACTCAATCCAGATAATGAAAATATATCGTACATTCTAAATTCATCAACATAAGTTTTCTGGAGTTTAGTTATCAATAATGTGTATCTAAATTAATACAAATTCATTTTTTTGCGATAAACAACACGTTACTGGTAATTTTTTAAACAGTTGTAGCTACGCTTTAATAAACAACAGTTCAAGGCGGAGCTGCACATGACATTGTATTTGTGGGTAAAAAAATTAACGTACTTAGTCGCTATTTTCTTCGTTATTAGTTACCAATCTCTTGTGTTAGCAAATACAACAGTTAATACACAAGCGGTAGCAAAAGCGATTAACGGTTTCGATGCTACCCTTTATGATTCAAATCTGATCCCTTGGCAAGCAGCACTAAAACAAAAAGGGTTTGATAGTGTCATCTGCGGCGCTGTTGTAATAAGTGAGTTTTGGTTATTAACAGCAGCGCACTGTCACTCTTCTGAGCTAGGGGGAACTGCCATTGTTGGTACAAGTCAGATTGAAGACGGTAATTTTATTAATATTGATAACAAGCATTTTTTTAAAATCATTCAGAAAATCATCCACCCTAATTATAATGAGGACAATTTCACCAATGATATAGCACTCTTTCGTGTTAATCGTTCAATGTATGATATTGCTCAACCAATTATGCTTGCTACGCCTAATGAACAAATAATGGCCGATAACATATTTAGTAACTCTTGGGCGACAAATATCGACTCTCCTGCTACTGCAATCGCTTCTGGTTGGGGTGATACACTTAAAGAAGGTTATCCAACAACATTACAAGTAATTAGTTTAGCCGGTGTTCCTGATAACCAATGCGTTGGTCTCAATATCGGCAATGAGCATATTGTCTGCGCAGATTCAAACATTAATGGCTTAATTAAAGATGTATGCAACGGTGATTCTGGCGGTCCACTTATCTGGCAAAATCAACAAGCCGTATCTGATAGTGATAAAGGTATTCGATTAATTGGGTTAACCAGTAATGGCGCAAAGTGTTCAAGTCGAAATGACTCCCCAGAAAACCAATACAATCAACTAACTGGACAATATACTCAGGTTTCAACACATCGTGATTGGATAGAACAACAAATACAATCTTATGATGATTCAACATTCTCACTTAATGAGCCTTCATTAAAGCCAACGCTAAATATCGATCCTTTTGCAGTAATAAAAGATGCTTCAAGTAATAGAGACAATACGAAAATTGTCGTGACTGCGGCAGCAGAACAAACAGAAAGTGGCGGCACAATAACCTTTTATAGCCTGCTAGTTACACTTCTCATACTTTACTATCGTCAAAACCAACGTCACTAAACAAAGCTCAATGATTACAATGTTAAACTTGCCCTTAATAATCTTTTCATGGTAATAAATTAGTAACCTTTATGAAGTGATTGATTTCTTTGTAAACATTAGCTTGTTGCACAGCTCAAAATAAAATGAGCGATTTGACGGATATACAAAATGGATTTTTTCCCTGTTTTTCTAAAGTTGACCCATAAAAAAGTATTAGTCGTGGGTGGTGGTGAAGTGGCCTGCCGCAAAGTAGATTTATTACTTAAAGCAAAAGCTAACATTACGCTTGTCTCACCAGAGCTTCACCCTCACCTTGTATCACTACTCGATGAAGGTAAATTTGAATATCTAAAAGCACGTTACGAAAAGTCACTTCTTACACAGTTTGACCAAGTTTGGACGACAACCGATTCTCGTGAACTCAACCATCAAGTTTATCATGATGCGAATGCATTAAAGATATGGACAAATGTTGTTGATGACCCTGCATATTGTGATTTTATAACGCCATCCATGATTGATCGTTCACCAATGCAAGTTGCCATTTCAAGTGGTGGCGCATCACCTGTGCTAGTCCGTTATTTACGAGAACGTTTCGAAACACAATTGCCGCAAAACTTAAGCTTATTAGCTCATTACTCAGGTCAGCAGCGTACTCGAATAAAACAGCATTATAAAACCGTTGATGAACGTAGAAAGTTCTGGGAGGCTTTTTTCCGTTTACCTGCAGTTGAAACAGCAACAACAGAGCAAGAATTAGAACAGGCTTTTAGTGGATTATTAACATCATACCAAGATACAGGTGCTAACTTGTATTTAATTGAAACGGGTAACGATCCTGAATTATTAACACTGAAAGCATTACGTTTGATGCAGCAATCAGAATTTGTTCTCTACCCTGAAGGGAAGAATGATATTTTTG
The DNA here is from genome assembly GCF_000153325.1 of Photobacterium sp. SKA34. Classification (GTDB taxonomy): domain Bacteria; phylum Pseudomonadota; class Gammaproteobacteria; order Enterobacterales; family Vibrionaceae; genus Photobacterium. The sequence goes on along the minus strand of NZ_CH724141.1, from coordinate 1,652,483 downwards.
TCGACCTTTGCCGTCGAGATGCGGACCGTGAAAGCTACGAACATGAAAACGTTATTGCTCGTGCGAAAGAATTACTGAATGAAGGCATGCGTGTTTGTGTATTAGCCCCTAAAGACCAGCACCGTCCAGTATTGAAAAAACTGTGTGTAGATCGTAATGGTATTTTTGTGCCTAGCCATAGCTAATCATCGTAGATAGAACAAATATAAATTTATCATTACATATAACAATGCCGCTGATTTATCGCTTTTTTAAGCATAAATCTAGCGGCATTATTAATAACGATAAGAACAATATTTAAGATTGTTTAATTAGTCCTGAGTAATTGGAATGTCTGTTTCAGCGCGAGCCGTTTTTTTTTCTGCGAGTTTCGCGTGTAGCCATAAACCAGAACTCTTCATTAAATAGCCAAATACTACACCCACAACCAATGATGGTATAACCAATTGCCAATTACCATTGGCAGCAAACGTTGCGCATGAGCCTATAAAGGTACCAGGGATAAAAGATAACCACGATTTTTTTGCTTGTGCACACATCATAAATGCGACCAGAGCAGTGACAACGTAACCAATAACATCAAGGTTGACTAAAGATGAAAACTTAATGATCACCATCGCCCAAAAAACGCCGCTTAGGTTTGTCGCTATGCTTAACCCAACACCCTTTATACCATCGCGTTGAAGAGCAAAATATGTCGTGCAGCCAAGAAATCCCCCCCAGCTTAATAGGCCAAGAGATACTGCTACCCAACCCCAAATCCCAGATAAAATTCCTGTTGTTAAAGCGATTGCTATAAGTACCGACATGACTCACTCTTTGACGATGACTGAACTGTTTTTAGTGTAACCTAAGATCTATACCAATTAAGCAATAAAGATCACACAACACAAATAGATTTACATTTTATCTCATAAATTAATTAACGAGTATCACACTAATATCTATGATTTAACTATATTAGGAATTATTAAGCCGTGTTCACTCCCTAGAAAAATCCCATCATCATCATGCATAAAATTGTATTAAAAATTGCGGATAAAACTGACTATGGTAATTTATCGCCAATTACAATGTTACTCGGAGTGTCGTCATGGGACCTTTAATGCTTGATGTATCAAGTTATGAACTTGATGCAGAAGAACGCGAAATTATTCAACATCCTACAGTAGGCGGTATCATCTTTTTCGCCCGAAATTATGACAACCGTGAGCAACTTCGAGCGTTAGTTAAAGACATTCGAAAAACGGCTAAACGTCCTTTACTGATTGGTGTCGATCAAGAAGGTGGACGTGTTCAACGTTTCCGCGAAGAGTTTACTCAATTACCACCAGCTCGTGCTTTTTCTGCTTCTAAAAATGGAGAAGCGCTTGCTAAGCAAGGCGGATGGCTAATGGCTGCTGAACTACTTGCGATGGATATTGATATTAGTTTTGCACCTGTGCTTGATCTTGGTTATGACTGTAAAGCAATCGGTGATCGCGCTTTCTCAAATTCTCCACACGACATTATTCGTTATGCTAGCCAATTTATAAATGGTATGGCCCAGGCTGGCATGGCTGCAACCGGTAAACACTTCCCTGGTCATGGTGGTGTTATTGCAGACTCTCACTTAGAAACGCCTTACGATTCAAGGGATAATATTAAACAGCATGATATGACCGTATTTAAACACCTCATCGAAAATAATCTGCTGCAAGGTATCATGCCAGCACACGTTGTATTTGATGCTTATGATGAAAAACCAGCAAGTGGCTCTGAATATTGGTTAAAACAGGTATTACGTAGAGAGTTAGGCTTTAACGGCGTGATCTTCTCTGATGATCTTAATATGAAAGGTGCTGATGTATTAGGCAGCTACAGCGAACGAGCCATCGCAGCGCAAGAAGCCGGTTGTGACATGGTTATGTTATGTAATAACCGTGAAGGTGCTGTAGAGGCCCTTGATGGTTTGCCTCAAGTTCAAGTACCGATTTTAGAAACATTATTGAAAAAACCTACTGCTGAATATAGTGATTTAATCAGTACTCGTATGTGGAAAGAAAACCAAGATGCGGTTGCTCGCCTCGCACAAGAGTGGAAAGAGAAAAAAATTTAACACGTGCTTACTGCATCATTACCAACAAAAAAAGCCGACATTATGTCGGCTTTTCTTTAATGAAAGCTCATTATCTTGTCTAAATAGCCAAAAGCTTATTCTTATTTTTTATTTCATTGTTATATATCGAAAACTCTTCAGCATTCATTGGTATTCCAAAATAAAACCCCTGTTGAAGATAAACATCACGCTCAACAAGGTAATCAGATTGCTCTTTAGTCTCAACGCCTTCTGCTATCATTTCCATTCCAGCTTGTTTACCGAAGGCTATAATAGAATCTAACAGAGAAAGTTTGATATCAGTCGTACCGATATTCTCGACGAACATTTTATCGATTTTTAAACTTCGCAAGTTCAATTCTTGAATATAACTGAACCCACCATATCCTGTACCTGCATCATCTAACTTAATATCTATACCCTGAGTTTTGAGATATTGAATAACCTTAGACGCAATCGTAAGATCTTCAAATTGTTTACGTTCTGTAATTTCAAAGGCAACCTGTTTAACAGGGATCTTTGAATTTTTGAACAATGCTAATGACTCATTCATTATTTGTAAATTTTCTAATTGTTGTGGCACCAGATTAATACTGATCACTCTATCGGTTAACTGCCAGTTGATAGAACTCAAGTCTTTAATCGTTTTCTCGATCAATAAATTAGTAATAGGGATAATTTGTCCGCTTTTCTCAACATAAGGAATAAATTCCATTGGTGATATTAAACCAGCCCCTTTTTTCTTCAATCGAGCAAGTACTTCGCAACCATAAAGTTCTTTCTTTTTTAAATTAATAATAGGTTGGTAATAGGGTATAAACTCTCGTTTAACTATCCCTCGCTGTATTAATGCATGTAACGATAAGCGTCGTCTAATTAATAAACGCCGGAACAAAATTAAAAATCCAGCAATAAAAGCACCAACTAAAAATAGTGGCATTCTTAATGATTGTGATTCTTTATCTAATAAGTCTGATTTAATGTAATTAGAAAATTTCAAACCATTAGGCATTAAAACTTCATATATAGGTTTAGTCGTGTATGATTTATTAAAATCTTGCCAACCAAAACGATCATTATCTGCTGATACAGATGTTAAAACACAACCTTCACAGTATTTATTTCGTAATATTTCTTCAACGATTGGCTCTAAAGACAGAACCAACCTCCCCTTTTTACCTTGCCACCGAACTTCAAAAATACGTTGTAGACTATTTTTTTCAGAAGATAACCATAGCGATATCGTATTGCTATAAGTTTTAATTTTTCGAGATTCAACATGTTGATCATGATTTTCTTCATAAAAACTCGAACATGTACTTTTGCCTGAGGGTGTTAAAGATATCTTACGGATAAGATAGTTACTATAAGCAATACGTCTTAATTGCTCCTGCTCTTTCTCAGTACAGGTAAAATCAAAATTACGACTAAGATTCATTATAAACTCTTGATAATCTCCTATATTTTGAATGTAGGTTTGTACCAATTCATCAGTATCTGTTTGAATTTTTGTTGATAACTGTTTAGTTGCAAAATATGGTGCGAGAGTCGTAAAGCCAAAGCCGATTAAGATAACAAAAAACATTAAACCAATACCAATATGACCTGAAAATCGCATTAATAAAATGTCATTAATCGTTTTAGTTAATCTCTCTTTCTTAAAAATTTAATAAACCATCATTGTTATTATTAAAATCCACCATCCATGTAGACCTCTATTAAAATCATTCCTTATAATAAATTTAAAACCTAAAGCATTATTAAACAAGCCATTGAGACGATTAAATAACAGCAGAGATCACATGTTATAAAATAATCATTTCAATTAAGATCTGATACTCTAACTTATAAAAAATAATCATCACAATCAAATTTAATAAAAAACAATTCTATATTGGAATAATATAATACCAATCTCCTCTATTAATATAACGTAAGCGTGCCATAAACACCGCATTCTAATCACTTTACTCGAAGAATAAGATCAAATCTCCAATCCAAAGGAGATTTAAAATGGCAACACGACGTACCAATCAAGAATGGCAGACTTTGTTTGAGTGCTATGAATCCAGCCAACTCACTCAACGTGCTTTTTGTGAACATCACGGATTAAGTCTTTCCACGTTTCATGCCAAACGCCAACAGTTAACACACCTTCAAACACCACAGACTAACGGCTTCGTCAAAGCAAACGTTGTAGAGCAGACAACACGTTACCATATGACGCAAATACCTACCGCGAATATGACACTTTTTGTCAACGACGTTGAGCTGAGTATTCCTCAAGGCACGCCCGCTGCCTACCTGGCAGAACTCATTGGAGCCTTGTCATGAAACATATGCTAAGTGCACCAGATATTTATCTGTATCGTGAGAGTGTCGATTTTAGAAAGTCCATCAATGGCCTCGCGGCGATTATCGAAAGTGACACCGATTTACCCTTGGGAAGCGGCGCACTATTCCTGTTTACCAATAAACAGCGCGACAAAATCAAAGTGTTGTACTGGGATAAAACAGGCTTTGCACTTTGGTATAAACGCCTTGAAAAAGCCAAGTATAAATGGCCGTCAAAAGAGAAAAATGACGTGTTTACCCTGACTCAATGCGAGCTTGATAGACTGCTTTCTGGCTTCACGATTATCGGCCATAAACCCGTTCAAATAAACGATTTTACAATGACTTAATCGATAATAAAGCTATATCCACCAAGCGTTAACGGCATGACTTTAGTATAATAAATGCCATGAAAAAGACGCCAAATATCAACCCAGAAAGCCAAGATGTTGCCGAGCTACAAGCGATGGTGAAAGAGTTGTTGGCGTTGCAAAAACACAGCGAATCTCAGTGGAAACAAGAGCGTCAATCTCTGCTGAGCACTCAAACTGGCTTTCGACCGCCAGTTCGCAAAACGCTCGGAGGCGTTAAAGCCCTACGATGAATCTCAAGGTGACCTCTTCAACGAAGCGGAATGTGAAGCCGCTAAGGAAGAAGAGGTTGAGGTTACGACGACCACCACAACCACAACGAAGAAACGCGGTAAGCGTAAGCCTCTTCCAAAGACCTTACCTCGTGAAGTTATCGAACTTGATTTAGACGACCATGAAAAGCAGTGTGCATGCTGCAATCATGACCTGCATAAAATCGGTGAAGACAGCAGTGAAAAGCTGGAGTTTTCGCCAGCCGTACTCAAAGTGCTGGAATATGTTCGCCCTAAATATGCTTGCCGCCAGTGCGAGCAAACTGAAGACAGCAATCACATCGTTCAAAAGCCAGCACCGCAAAGCATTATCCCGAAGAGCTTTGCCACAGAAAGCTTGCTTGCCAACATCATTCTTGGCAAATACCAGTACGCGATGCCACTTTACCGCCAAGAGTCGCTGTTTACCCAGTCGGGAATCGAGCTATCACGAACCACTATGGCCAGATGGGTTATCCAAGTTAGTGAGAAGTTCAAACCACTCTATGCCGCTCTAAAAGAGCACCTACTTCAACAAGTGGTGGTCCAGGCGGATGAAACGCCACTCAATGTTCTCAAGGAAGAAAAACAGTGTTACATGTGGCTCTACTGCTCGGGCGCAGACTCGCCAGAAGCCGCACTCCCCAATGTGAAGAATATTGCCTTGTACGACTATCAAAACAGTCGCGCGAGGGCATGCCCTGTTGCCTTCTTGGGGGATTACAGTGGTTATCTACAAACCGATGGCTATGGTGCCTATGATGGTCTTTATCACGTCACCAATGTTGGCTGCATGGCACATGCACGGCGAAAGTTCATGGAGGCTAAGAAGCTTCAAGGTAAAGGTAAGTCAGGCAAAGCAGATAAAGCGCTGGCCAAAATCCAGAAGCTCTATGGGATAGAATCGCGCTTAAAAGGTGCGACTGTCGAAACACGAAAAGCAGAACGTCAACTGCATAGCAAACCGATACTGGACGAGTTGTACGAGTGGATGACATCTCAACAAGTGATAGCGTCTAGCCCGCTGGGTAAAGCGATAAAATACACGCTCGGCCAATGGCCGAAGGTGATCCGCTATATCGATGACGGTCACTTATCGATAGACAATAACCGCGCTGAACGCGCAATTAAACCGCTGGTCATTGGCAGAAAGAACTGGTTGTTCTCGAACACGCCAAATGGTGCTGATGCGAGTGCGATGCTTTACAGCATCGTCGAGACTGCGAAAGCCAACGGCCTTATCCTCTACGACTACATGGTCAAGTGCATGAAAGAGCTCGCGAAAGCTGAGCCCGATATCGATGCACTCCTACCTTGGAACCTCAAACACTAACAAATATCGCCCCGTGGGTTCATGGGGCGTTTACGTATCTTTCTCATTACTTATATAATGCACCAAATGTTTTTGGCTATCATCGAGATACATAATCTAATGACTAAACTTTTCACCTTTCTAAAAGGCATGGCCATGGGGGCTGCAGATGTTGTCCCTGGGGTTTCTGGCGGCACTATCGCCTTTATCACTGGTATTTACGACACCTTACTTGAAAGCATCCGTCGTATTAACCCATCGCTTATTGGCATCATTCGAAAAGAAGGGCTTAAAGGGGCATTTGAACATATAAACGGCACATTTTTGATCTGTTTATTTGCTGGTATTTTAACCAGTATCTTTACCTTTGCTAAACTCATTACTTGGATGCTAGAAACCCATCCAATTCCATTATGGTCATTTTTCTTTGGTTTGATCATTATCTCTGTTATCCATATGTTCAAACAAGTAGAAAAATGGTCTATTAATCGATTTATTGCCATTGTTATTGGCGCTGTGTTTGCTTATGGGATTACCGTCCTTCACCCTGTCGCAATGGAGCCATCGCCTATCAACGTACTTATTGCTGGTTCTATTGCAATTTGTGCCATGATTTTACCTGGAATATCTGGAAGCTTCATATTACTCCTGCTAGGTATGTATGCACCGATTCTTGCGGCTGCTAAATCTATTGATGTTGTTACGCTTGGTCTTTTCGCGATAGGTTGTGTTGCAGGGCTATTAACGTTTTCGCACTTCTTATCATGGGTCCTTCGTAACTACCGTGATATTGCACTAACTTTTTTAACAGGTTTAATGATCGGTACATTAAGTAAAATCTGGCCTTGGAAAGAAGTGGTAAGTTGGCGTGTAAATTCACATGGTGAACAAGTACCATTACTTGAACATAACTTGTCACCATTTAACTTCGAGCAAGTTACTGGACAACCCGCACTGATCGGATACGCCATTTGCGCAATGGTTCTAGGTATTCTGGTTGTTTGGGGATTAGAAAAGTTTGCAGCAACTGAGCAAAAATAATTTATCTAAAAGTCCATTAAAGAAGGCAGCCATTTGGTTGCCTTTTTTTGAATTGTATTTTTTAGAACAAGGGTAAATTTACCTCACAAAAGCACTAAACATACCTACACTTAAAGGACAACCAAAGCATAATCACAGCTGTACTATTAAACTTGTTTAAGGATAAACAAATGAAATACCAATGGGTTATTCTATCTATCGCATTAATCGCAGGACTAACGACAAGCTATATGCTTGATAGTCGCGACACTTCACTCGCTATAGAGCCTCATTACCCTCTTAATATTCTTGAATCAGGTAGTAAAGCCGTTGACCTCTATAATCCCGAAGATCAAAGAATACGTTTAGTTTATTTTGGTTACACACATTGCCCAGATGTATGTCCGACATCATTAGCAGTGATGTCTGCTGCCTTGAGAAAAATTCCTGCAGAGCAACGCCACAAAATTTGGCCAATATTTATAACTTTAGATCCAGAGCGTGATACTGCAGTAAAAACGGCTAACTATGCAAAACACTTCCATTCATCTATTACAGGTATGGCAGGAACCCAAGAACAAACACAAGAGTTAGCTGATAAATACGGTGTCCTATACATACGTACAGGTTTAAAAGATTCAGCTCTTGAATATACGATTGATCACAATTCCTACTTTTACTTCTTATTACCTAACGGTGAACTTATTAATAAAGTGCCACACCTTCTCAGCCCTGCACCACTTATTTCAGTAATTCCAGATATCATTAAAGGTGTATCAAACGCTTCATAATGATTACCGACATAATATAATATACAACAAAGCGAATAATATTCGGTATGTAGATATGAATTGATGAAATCGAATATAAAAGATTATGTGAACTGGTTCTCAATTTTTGTTTGTATTTTCGTTCATTTATTCGTCTGTTATATTCCTTTTTTTGTTAATAATATTTTTTTACATTAACCTGACTTATTAGTTTCTCTAAAGTCATAAATATAGCTCTAGCCCTTATTACAAGCGGGATTACGCATAGTTAGTAACTGAAACGATATGAAAATTTAATGTCATAATTGTTTATTTTTTAACCAAAAAATCAGTATTAACGTGATTTTTTTGAACTGACCGAAAAAAATTAATGAGCAATTTTAAGAAGTTATGCCATAATGAATTTGCCAACTCAATCTTTCACACTCAGTTGTAGTGGCAAAATCAATATGGAGATTTATAAAAAATGAAACGTACTGTAACTATCTTAGCTGGTCTTCTACTATCTGCATCTCTAGTAGGTTGTTCAAGCACTGACGCAGACCAAATGCAAACTATTACTAACAAAGTAGACACTTTAGCTGAGCAAGTAAGTGCACTACAAGGTCAACAAGACCAAATCGTTAGCGCTGTAAACGACTCTCGTGCAGCATCAGACGCAGCTTATCAAGAAGCTATGCGTGCTAACAAGCGTATTGACAACATTGCTGGTTCTTACACTAAGTAATTTGTCTTAGCTTAAATACTTTAAGGAGATGGCTTTTATAAGCCATCTCTTTTTTTATCCAAATTAGACCAACCAATTCATTCGCTGCGTCAATCATACGCTCTTAATAATTACCTCGATTAAGTATTCAACTCTCTATTATGATATGAAAAAATCCTCCCTTTAGACAGTTTCAATTTATCATTTCCTAACATCAATCAGAGAAAAAGAGACTATCTTACGTTTGATAAGTTAATTTTAAATATTATTAATTCGAATACTTATATAAAGAATCCTTTTGGCTATTAATGATAAAGCCGTTAAACCTCCTGTCGCGCTTTATGTCATCTATTAATGCAATTATTCATATACGTCATCATATCCACCAGCATCGTTATTACACATTTAATGAAGGCAAAAAAAAACGAGAGCATATGCTCTCGTTTGATATCATTTAAAATATAATTAATTCAAAACAACAGGAATACCAGTTTGATTATCTAATGCCTTGGTTAACACTTGGTAAGCATCATTATTGTAATTCAAATCATCAATCAGTTTTGCAGGTGCCGTAACCACTTTCTTTTCACCCATTTGTGATTCATCTTTCGATAATGGTGAATGAACTTCAACGATAATCTTACCGTCAGGTTCTTCAGAATATTTGACAGGTTGGTTAATTATTCGGACTTGTGTGCCCAATGCAACATGAGGAAATAGCCACTCAACATCCCACGGGTTCATACGAATACAACCACCACTTACACGCATACCAATACCAAAATCCTTATTTGTACCGTGGATAAGGTACTCACCATGGCCATAAGCTAAACGCATTTTATAGTTGCCTAATGGGTTATCAGGACCCGCTTGAACAACGGCTGGTAGAATATCTCCTTTAGCCGCATGTTCTTTACGAATAGAAGCCGGCGGTGTCCATGTTGGATTCTTCACTTTTTGATTGATACTTGTTGTCATGCTTGGAGTTTCACGCCCAACTCGACCGATACCGATTGGGAAAATATAAACTTTTGATGCATCGTCTTTTGGAAAAAAATACAAACGAAGTTCAGCAAGATTGACTACAATCCCCTTGTGAGCAACATCTGGTAAAACAACCTTTGTTGGAACTTCAAGCAAGCGCCCAGGAGCAGGAAGAAAAGGATCAATACCTTTATTCGCGGCCATCATTCCTAAAAATCCAACATTATACTTATTGGCAATATCAGCGAGACTATCCCCTTTTTGTACTTCGTAGTAGTTAGGTGTACCAACGATATTACTACCATCGGTTGGTAATTGATATTCAATTGCATTTGCAGCAGAAGATACCAAACAAGTAAGTGAAAGAAGCAATGCGCGGTACAAAACGATGTCTCCGTTAATAAATTCCTGAGTCTATTTGCAACAAACCCATACATATTGTTGCATATCCTGTATTACTCTCTAATACAAACTATAAACAAATCTCTATAATCCATAGTACTTTATATCTGCAATTTCTACTAGAGAGCGTTATGTTTTAGATTAAGCAGATCATTTTAATCAATCAGTTACATAACTTAACTATGCCGATAATAGAAAAATCAATTATATCTATACTACTATACCGTTAATACAAAAAAAGAGCTGTTAGGTTACGGTAAACTTAACAACTCTCTACTTACTGTTTCAATACTAAGGTGCTTATCAAGTTACATCGTATATTGTTGCATCAAACCTTTCCATGCACGCCGTTGTTGCTCTAGTCGGGCTTGCATAGATTTATATTGCTGAATAAACTCAAAATTATCATAGCTGCTGGCTATTTTTTGCTTTTCCATATCAAGCAAACGCTTTTTTGCTTGGTAATAATCTGAAATTTTAGTAATCAAAGCTTCATATTCTTGCTGTAGCTGAGTCAGCCTTACAACATTATTCGGCATCTTACTCAATTGTTGTTGAATCCGTTTAAATTGCATTTTTGCTTTGGTTTTTTCAATTCGGTCAGCTGGCGTAACTTTTAAATTTCTTGTCCAGCCTATCCATGAACATGACTTAATTAACCATTTAGTTGGATCAAACTGCCACCAGCAAATACCATTTCGATAGTCATTTTCAAAAATATGGTGATAATTATGATATCCCTCACCAAAAGTCAAAAAAGCTAATAACCCATTATCACGCGCGGTATTTCTATCAGTATAAGGCTGAGATCCCCAAATATGCGCCAATGAATTGATGAAAAACGTCGTATGATGGCTTAGTACTAGTCGAAGAAAACCAACAAGCAATAATGCTCCCCAAATATCACCATGAATCAACCCGAAAGCTAATGGAATACCAAAATTAGTACCAATCGCCAGCAACAGATAATATTTATGTTGCCACATTACTATTTTATCTTTTTGTAAATCACGGCAATTGTCGTAGTCATGATATCGGCTAGCTTGGTAATCACGTAACATCCAGCCTATATGGCTATAAAAGAAACCTTTTTTCGCTGAATAAGGATCTTTATCATTATTATCAACATGTCGGTGATGAATACGATGATCTGAAGACCAATGCAAAATACTATTTTGCAAAGCAAATGCACCGCCAATTGCGAAGATGAAACGGAGCATTGCATTAGCTTGATAAGTTTTATGTGACCATAAACGGTGATATCCCGCCGTTATAGACATACCACAAAAGCTAAATGCTATAACTAACATTAATATTTGTGTCCAATCGAAACCATATTGGTACGCATAAAGCGGAACACCAATTATCGCAACGAGTAGCGTCACACTAAACACGGCGACATTTAACCAAAGTAAAGGAGGTTTTTGCTGTTGAGTTGTCATCCTATAATCACTCTACACTCAGCGTACACATGTAAGCCAGAATATATGCGCTTTTTGCGACTATCAATAGATACACTGCATTTTTCATACGACTTACTCGACTAATGTGATACCTGCCACATCATAACGCGCTGAAATCTGCTTATAATATTTATGTTCACGTTGGTAAAAGCTAATCGGCATTGCATCTCGTAAACCTTGCTTCGTTAAATAAGCATATTCTTTACGTGTCATTACCACATACTTCAATTGCTTATTTAATAGATTACGCAAACCTTCAATAGTCAAAACATCATCTCTTACCATAGTTTTCATATAGCCAATTAATACAGATAACGGCACTAACATATCTTTTACAAGCAATTTACGATCCATGATCTTAGCAGCATTTGTTGTTCGAATACCCACATCAAAAATTGCTTGCCAATCAGGCTTATCCTGCTTAGTGACGGCTGCATGGGTAAAACAGTAATAGGCTTCTATAAATGCTTTAAGGTGATGATACCGTTCCGCATGCACTTCAATATAGATATGCTGCAATTCAAGATCGGCATCATATGAATGTCTTACCAACTTCATTCCTCCCAAATAAAAATACATTATATCGCATCTACTTATCAGACTTCTTACGTACTGTTTATAGAGTTTTCAAATAATTTGTATTATCTGAAATTTTTATGTCCTTAATCGGGTCTATTTATTAAGCCAATTTTTGTAGGGAACGTTATGCTAATTAAGAGAACTAACAAATGGGATTTAAGTGAAAATGATGTCACGCCAGAGTCCATTTATCATCAACGCCGCGACATTTTAAAAAAGTTAGGAATTGCAGCAGCAAGTCTTCCATTAGCCTCTAATGCAAGTGCGGGTATTTTTGATGTGTTCTCAAGTGACGATAAGAAAACCATCGATAACCGTCGCCCGCTTTCTACTATAAAATCACCGTTATCCGATCCGAATCTGTCACTCACACCGGAAAATAAGCTCACTCAATATAATAACTTTTATGAGTTTGGTACGGATAAATCATCGCCTGCTATTCGGGCTGAAAATTTCGTTACCAATCCTTGGCAAGTAAAGATTGACGGCCTTGTTAATAAGCCTTTAACACTCAACTATGATGACTTATTTTCTTTGTTTCCATTAGAAGAGCGAATTTACAGGTTACGTTGTGTAGAAGCATGGTCTATGAATGTTCCGTGGATTGGGTTTAGCTTAAGCGATATTATTAAACGTGCTGATCCGACTAGTAGCGCGAAATATGTCGCTTTTCAAACCTTGTACGATCCAAAGCAAATGCCAGGACAAGCGTCGCGCTCATTAGGTGGCGGCATTGATTATCCATACGTAGAGGGATTACGCCTTGATGAAGCACTGCATCCTCTCACACTCTTATCTGTCGGTTTGTATGGTAAGACTCTTCCACCACAAAATGGCGCGCCGCTTCGTTTAGTTGTACCTTGGAAATATGGTTTTAAAAGCATTAAATCGATTATACGTATTACATTAACTGACAAACAGCCACCAACAACATGGAATATATTAGCGCCAGATGAATACGGCTTTTATGCCAATGTAAACCCAACAGTCGATCACCCTCGATGGAGCCAAGCCAGTGAACGCTTTATAGGAGAAGGAAATATATTCAGTAGTCGACGTCAGCCTACCACCATGTTTAACGGTTATTCGGATGCTGTTGCGAGCTTATATAAAGGTATGGATCTAAAAAGGAACTATTAATAATGAAATCTCAAAGAAAGAAACGTTTTTTTAAGCTAAACCCTAAACATATTACTTGGCTGAAAGTGATGATTCATACCGTTAGCTTATTCTTTCTTATTGTATTAGTTCTTCAAACATTCAATGGTGGTTTTGGTGCAGATCCAGTTAAAGACATTGAGCACTTCACAGGAAAAGCGGCACTGAATACATTATTCATTACTATGCTTATTAGCCCTATTGCTATGTACTTAAAGCAAGGGGCGTTAGTTAAAACACGAAGAGTCTTGGGCTTATATAGCTTTTTTTGGGCATTGCTACATTTAAGTGTTTATGTCTCGCTTGACTTAGGTTTTGATTGGGCATTAGTCGGTGAAGAAATCACTCAACGTCCATATTTAGCCATTGGCGCAATTAGCTGGCTAATTTTATTATTACTGACTTTAACTTCTACTCGAAAATTACAACGTATATTAGGTTCACGCTGGCAAAAACTTCATAACTGGGTATACCTTGCTTTAATATTGAGTCCAATTCATTATTTGTGGTCTGTCAAATCTGGCATTATTGAACCAGTCATCTATATCGTTATTGCAAGCTTGCTTTTATTAAGTCGCAGAGACAAATTTAAACGTGGATTAGCTAACATTGGTGCCAACAGAGATCAGAAATCGACGACATCAAATTAATCCACACAACACCTATTAGTTTTAGTGAATGCTTTTCACTGTCTAGTAACCTGTATCTAAATCCCAATTGGTACAGGTCTTTTTTTATATACTTGTCATATATCATTAAAACTTCATGAATTACATGACATTGCAAAATTTTATGCTACGATAAACTTGTTGCATCTTTAATTGGTGTGTATGTTATTTCATGAAGGTCATTCATTTTGTTCAGTGATATTTTAGCAACGAGCGTTGAGGAATTTGCTCACGATTGCATGTTGCTATGTGATCAACACTACCCAACGATTCATAACCGAGGCATGCAAGAAGCTCATTTAGCAAAAACCCTTTGCCGCCGTATTGCAGCTAATTGTGCACACCAAAACAAACCCGTCAAAATTACCCACATAGACAAAAACCAACATGCCTCGCAAGCTATCTATTGCCTACAGCACGAGCAATCATATATCTGGGTGATTGCTCATCACTTCATTAGTGCTAATAAAGCCCGTAGAGATGCATTACTTAATACTATTGAACAAGTACAACGCAAGTTTTCTACTAATGATCAACACTACCTTATGGTGATTGCTGATCATTGGTTTGATCGCAGTAAAGCGAGTAAAGAAATTCCCGCTTGGTGGCTTGGTGGCTTGGTGAATTACCTGATAATCATCTTGAATATGCTGCAACAGGAATAAAGCTTCAATCCAGTGAGAGCAGTTTTGCTGAGTCGGTAAAACAACGTTTTCATTTGACAAATGGCAACATGTCTCTTAAACATCCTTTTGTACGTCATGATAATCAATCCCCTGTTTTACGTTATCTATTCTTAACTGCAATTTATAAGATTGACTAATTGCCCATTCCGTTTGAAAATGCGCCAAAATTTTACTCTAACCGAATAAGTGTCATCTAACTTAAACGGTTTTTAGCGTGATAGCTCCTATCACCATACACGGAATGTTCTTATGTCAGACTCTTCATCTCAACCGTTATCATTACGTGATGATTCTATTTTTTGTCTATTTTGGCGTTATACACTCCCAACCATCACTGCCATGTTAGTCACAGGCATTTATGTTGCTGTCGATGGCATGTTTGTTGGTCACTTTATTGGTGAAGAAGGGCTTGCTGCAATCATGCTTGGCTATCCGATTGGCTCCATTCTTTACGCCATAGGTGCTCTTATTGGTATGGGTGCATCGGCATTAGTTTCGATAAAACTGGGAGAAGATGCAACAGACGAAGCGAGAAAAATTGTTGGGAACGCATTCAGCTTATGTCTAATTGCAGCAATGATTATTTGTGGATTAGGAATCACATTTGGTACAGATATACTGCAATGGGTTGGCGCTGAGGGGAAAATCCTATTAATGGCTGAAGATTACCTCTTCTGGTACTTCAGTATGGGTTTCTTTGCCATCATCTCAATGGCATTTTCATCACTATTACGTAATGATGGGCAACCCAAACGTGTAACATACATCATGATTTTCGGTGGTCTGCTGAATATCTTCTTAGACTGGTTATTTATTGTGGTGATCCCCTGGGGATTAACAGGCGCAGCTATTGCCACAATGCTATCTCAAGCCGCCACCAGTATATTGTGTTTACAACATTTCTTTAGCTATAAATCGTCACTACGCATTCATTGGGACAGCCTAAAACTGAAACTTGATACCTGCTTACAAATATTAAAACTCGGAACATCAAGTTTACTCATGTATATGTACCTTTCTGTCGTACTGATTTTGCACAACAAAGCTTTCTTGATGGTCGGTAAACCGATTCATATCGCAGCCTACGGCATCGTGAGCTATACGGAAGCTTTCTTCTATTTAATTTTCGAAGGCATTGCATTAGGCACACAACCGATCACAAGTTTTAATACAGGTGCAGGTTTAAAAGTTCGTGTGATCAAAGCACGAAACCTTGCTTTTGCCGTTACTCTTACTGTCGCATTCATTGGTGTAACGATACTTTACAGCTTACCCGATTATGTCGTGTATTTATTCGCGGGTGATAATCAACTGCTTCAACCTGTAGCTATAAATGGTATGCATCTTTATTTTTGGGGATTACCTTTCGAAGGGTTATTACTCATTGGTGCGACCTATTTCCAATCAATTAACATGGCAAAAGAAGCGTCGTTATTAACCGGTGGCAAGTTAATTCTTATCTCTATCTTCATCTTTACGTTCGCACATATTTTTGGCGTTAACGGAGTATGGGTCGCCCTACCTTTTTGTAGCTTACTTCTGACGTCATGGATGATATATAAACTCAAAAACCTTTAATGACCTCAAAAATCGGTAGTGATTGTTCAACATTGTTACCGCACAATTTAAAACACCATACAATTATTATAAAACAATGTATTATTGTCGTTTTTATTGAAGAAAAGTTGTAAATACTTCTAAAAATAAACAACTAAACATATGTTTTTAAATGCTTTATATTTTATCCGCGTTTCTCCTTGCTATTCCCTTAGCATTTAGGTCATTCCAACTTATTGTAATTAGCAACTTAGAGTGACAAACACTTAGTTGTAAAATTCATACAATAAATAGGATAAAACATGAAAAAGATTATTACTCCATTAGCACTTGTTATTTCAGCATTCGCAGTTACTTCAGCACAAGCCGCAGTTAAACAAGATTACTTTGTAGGGGCAGATCTTGGTTTACGACTTTCAGGTGCAATGGAAGCAAAGTCAGCTCTTGGAAATAAAGATACAGATTTGGACAATAGCGCGATTTACGGTATTCATGGTGGTGTAACGCTTAATGATCATCATCGCTTAACCTTAGGTTACACTCATGAAGAACTGTCTTATGACGATAGTGATTCAACAGGCTTAGATACAGTAAAAGCTAAGTATGATTACGTCTTCAATTTAACTAATAATTTTAACCTAACCGCTGGTGCTAACCTTGGCTACGAAATGGCTGAAGACAACAGCAATCTTGATGGGATGGTATATGGTGTGCAAGCAGGTGCTGAGTATAACTTAAACCATTGGACATTTGGTGGCGAGCTAGGCTATACACTTCATACAGCTGAAGATGATACAACTATTGCTCTATTAAAACGAAGCCTTCAAAACGAAGCAACGTTAATGACAAATGTGACATACCATTTCTAATTCGATCTGATGCTGAACGGCGATATGGCACTTCATATCGCCGTTATTTTATTGATTAGGGCTACTCTTAACATATAACTGTACATAGTCGTTATCATTAACATGAATAATCACTACATGCTGATCGTTATATATCATCTTAAAATTTCTATACTTTCCTTGTTGAGAGGTAAATAAAAAATGTGTGTAAGGGGATGGTTTTGATGCGTTATCCACTTTTGCTTGTTGGAGTAAAGTAAGATCTGATTTCACACGGTAACTACCATCGTAGTAACTGTACAAACGCCCTTTTTCCCTAAAAATGGCTGTTTCATCAATACCACTTCCATCAACAAATACTTCTGCCGTATATTTATTATGCGTAAACTTAACATTGGTTAGAATATGCCAATCACCATGTAGATCAGTGGACTCACGAAGTTCGGAGGAAAAATTATCGTGATTAACAAACTTATTATGGCTGAACCAGAGTGAATAGCCGAATATAGATGCTGAAATAACAAACAGTAACCACATTCTCATTTCGGTTCTCCTTGAGATAAGTTTACCCTTAACTTTTCAACAAGGTTTTTCTCATCAAGAATAAAGCTTCTCCCTTTTGCATTCTTGGGATCAAAGTAAGAAATATTAAAATGGTCTGAAATTTTATCGACAAAAAATAAACAGTTACACTTCTGCTGTGATAATAAAAAGCTAAGTTTTGGGTCTAACTCTATACCTTTTCGAGTAATAACTGTATGAGAAAAGCCACCACTAGTCAGCGCTGTTATATGGTAACCTTCTGCAATAACTTGTTCATTTTTAGTAGGGATTAAACGTAAAAAATTAAATAACGATCCGGCAATTAATAGTATAGATAATGTAAGTAATACTTTACTACATACACTTTGTTTGAATTTGTTCTTTTCTTTATAATCAGTTAGTTGAACATTACCCGTTAAATCATCTTTAGTTATAAGAGATTCTTCAATACTTGTATCGACATTAGCTACAGGTTCAACATCATGAGAAACAAATTTATAGCCTACTCTTGGGATAGTTATTATTAATTCTTCATCTTCGAAAAAAAATGCCAGCGCTCTTCTTAACTTGGCGATAGATTTCGTTAAAGAAGAATCAGTTACTACAGTATGTTGCCAAGCAAACTCTTTTAAGGTTTCCTTTAACACTATCTCATTGGCCTTACTTAACAGAATTTCGAGTAACTTAGCTTCAGTAAAATTCAGTACTTGTTGTTTTTCCCCATTACTTAAAACGGCACGGTTAGAGCAAAAAGTTACATTTTTGATTTTATAGTTATTTAGCATCTAAGAGATTACAGCCTTTGTTCATATCATTTACCTATTGCCTGTCATAATAAATGTCGAATATTGAGCAATTACCATCTAAATTATAACAAAAAAGCCCATAGTTATTACTAACTATGGGCTAAACGAAGAGATGAATCGCTTAAATTTTAGTTCGCTTCTGCAAGTGTAGCTTCCGCTTCTTTCATTGCAGTCGTTGGTTGGCCTTCTGCACCATACATCCAGTCAATTAACTTACCAGAGAACATGATAAGAATAAGACCGGATAGTGTTGCAGCAATTGCGATACCACCAAAAATAGATAGTGCACCTGCATCACCAACATGTGAGCCAATAATACCCGCTGCATAGTTTGCTAATGCGTTAAACGATAACCACACACCCATCAGTAGTGAACATAAACGTAATGGTGCAAGTTTGGTTACCATCGATAAGCCGATTGGTGATAGACATAGTTCACCCAGTGTATGGAAGAAATACGCGCCCACAAGCCATAACATAGATGTTTTAACAGTTAAGTCGCCACCTTGCTCTAACGCTGCTCCCACCATGAATAGGAAACCAATGGCTAGGAAGAACAATGCTGCTGCAAATTTAATTGGTGAGCTTGGCTCCTTAGATCCCATTTTGACCCATAGTGAAGCAATCACAGGCGCTAAGGTAATAATAAAGAACGGGTTAAGTGATTGGAACCACTCTGTCGGTACCTCAAAACTACCAATCATACGATCCGTATATTGTTGAGTATAAATATTCATTAAGCCACCAGCTTGCTCAAAGCCAGCCCAGAAGACAATAACAAATAGACCCATGATCATGATTACTTTCAAGCGATCACGTTCAACTCTCGTCAATGGCTCTTTTTTACCTGACTTGTTTTTAGCTGCATCACGTTTAGCGGCAGCGTCAATGCCAATATTACCCAAGTAGCGACGCGCAAATAACATTTGAAGCGTTAAACCAATACAGATACCGATACCTGCTGTTGCAAAGCCTGCTTTATAACCCCAGATTGTTACAGCTGTACCTGCAATAATACCAGCTAGTAGCGAACCTAAATTGATACCCATATAGAAAATAGTAAATGCACCATCACGACGGTTATCACCTTCTTCATAAAGATCACCAACCATAGTTGAGATATTTGCTTTGAATAAACCATTACCGATGATCATCAACGCGAGGCCACCATAAAAGACATGCAATGCAGAATCCCCAACAACTGAATTAGGTAATGCAAGAACGAATTGTGCTGCAGCCATTGCCACACCACCGATCATGACGCAACGGCGTTGTCCTAAAAAGTTATCGGCAATCCAACCACCGATGAGAGGAGTAAGGTAAACAAGCCCGGTATAAGTCGCGTAAAGACTTAGCGCATCTTTTGTTGTCCAGCCGAAACCACCGTCCATTGTTTTTGAAGTTAAATAAAGGACAAGAATGGCGCGCATGCCATAAAAGCAAAATCGCTCCCATAGTTCAGTACCAAACAATAAGAACAGCCCCTTCGGGTGTCCTAGTAATGTGCTAGAGTCTCTACTCATAATTATTCCTTTTAATACAATTTTTATTCAAAAAATGAATGCAGGAAATGTTATAAGGGATAATTATACGTAACTCAAATTAAGCATAAAATCTCGTAGAGCCACTTTTATACTAAACTATTGATATTATGATAAATCATAAAAACAAGTAAATATAGTGAAAAATAACATTGCAAATACGAGGCAGTTGTAAAAACTGGCTGTTAGTAATTGACCAGTGTTTCGCGCTAAATCCTGACACACCTGACAAACTTAATATCGTTTTAATTATTTATTTGTACTTAAATACAAGATAAATATTTATTTGCTATTGCGTTTACAAAGTAAAACAAAAAATTAACAGGCAGGTAACATTAGTACAAAAGCGCAGTCTAGGCACTTAAACATGGAATTTTATCCCAGAACACATTATTCACATTGCTGAATAAAATGAGGTATTAGTTCAAATAAATCCCCCACTAACCCATAGTCGGCATAAGAAAAAATATTCGCATCAGGATCGCTATTAATTGCAACAATCACTTTTGCATCCTTTATCCCAGCAATATGTTGAATTGCACCAGAGATCCCAACGGCAATATAAAGTTCTGGAGCAATAACTTTCCCAGTTTGCCCTACTTGATAATCATTAGGTACAAATCCAGCATCCACTGCAGCGCGAGAAGCGCCAACCGCACCGTGTAATGTATCTGCTAGTTGCTCAATTAATAAAAATCCATCTTTACTTGCAACACCTCGCCCACCAGCAACCACAACACGTGCCGTTGTGAGATCAGGTCGCTCATGGTTACTCGTTTGCATACTAACAAAGTGTGTACGGATTAATGGATGACTTATCTTTAGCATTTCTTGCTCGGCGTGTTGTTCCGATAAGCCACAAGGCTCGAAACTGGCACCACGAATCGTTGCCACCATTACAGCGTCACAAGACCTAACCTCAACCGTTGCATTACCGGCATAAATCGGACGAACTACAGAATCTAAGTCAGTAAATGACATCACATCGGATAATTGCTCTACACACAACATCGCAGATACTCGTGGTAACAGATCTTTACCTGATGTGCTGCTACTCATAAAAATATGACTATAGTACGATGCAAGATCCTTAATGACCTTAGAGACATTTTCTGCCAAACCATGTTGATAACAAGCATCATCCACCAATAACACCTTATCAATATCGGCTAACTCTGCTGCCTGCTGTGCAACACACCCACATTGAAAACCAACCACAAGAATATGAATACTTAAATCGCTGTTAAAACGTCGTAATGAAGTTGCCGCCGTAACAGCTTTGCGTGTTGCTAACGAGATATTCTGATGATCATGTTCTGCGATAATCAAAACGTTTGCTGTCTTCATTAGATCACCTTTACTTCATGACTTAATTTATCAATAAGCGCATCAATATTATCGACCATAACCCCTGCCTTACGTGGTTTTGGTGCGTTATAGTGAAGTATTGTTTGAGACGTTGTCTTTATCAGGGTTTCAAGAGATGGGTACTGCAAGCTATTTTTTTCAATAAATTCATGCAACGAAATAGTCGTTAACGGTTTCGATTTCGCTTTCATAATATTAGGAAGCGATGCAAATCTAGGTGTATTAAGTCGTAAATCGCAGCTGATCACACAAGGAACTTTAACCGCCAAAGTTTCAAGACCACCATCGACTTCACGGGTCACAATAAGCTCATCTAATATCGAAGGGTTGTCATAGTTAATTTCTGAAGCATAAGTTGCTTGTGGGCAGTCTAATATTCCTGCCAGCATTTGAGGTGTTTGATTGTTATCGCCATCAATAGATTGTTTCCCCATTAACACCACATCACTCTTGTTCTGTATCGCTAATACAGATAACAGCATGGCTATTTTAAGCGGCGTGATATTTGTTACATCGTCACTTTTAGTTTGATTAGTATTGATATGAATAGCGCTATCAGCCCCAAGTGCTAGTGCCGTCCTTAATGATTCATTGCAATTATCATCCCCAATACAAACAGCAACTATCTCTGACGCAATCCCTTGTTCTTTAAACTGTACAGCTTGTTCAAGTGCGATTGCACAAAAAGGATTAATGGTTTTCTTCACATTATGATCGTCAATACCGCTATTATCATCCTTTACACGGATCGCTACATAAGGATCAACCACGCGCTTAATCGCAACTAATATTCGGATTGTAGATTCTGCCATATCGCATACCTCTAATAAGAAGTCGTTGATTTAACGGCTAATACTTGAATGTCTTTGTTTCTTTGAGCCTAGTTGAATTTACGTTTACGTCAACTGGACTATAGTTAAATGAAGCAATAAAGGAGTCATCTATGGCAAAGGAAGAAAGTGCTCAAGACAGTATCTCTTTTGATGTTTTAATAGTCGGAGCAGGACCTGCAGGCCTTGCTAGTGCTATCCAGCTGGCTCAATTAGCCAAAGAGCATCAACGCCCATTCTCTATTGCTGTAATAGAAAAAAGTGCTGAAATCGGCGGACATATTTTATCTGGCGCATTATTTGATCCCCACGCACTCAATGAATTATTACCAAACTGGCAAGAAACTGATTGCCCAGTCCGTACCAAAGTAAAACATGATGATTTTTATTGGTTAATCAACTCACAATCAACATTTTCGATCCCGTCTTTATTTCGTCCAAAAGTATTTGAAAATCACAACCATTACATTATTAGTTTAAGTGAATTATGTCGTTGGCTAGCGAAACAGGCCGAGCTATTGGGCGTCGAGATATACCCTGGCTTTTGTGCTGACAAAATACAGTTTGAACACCAAAGGAGTGACAGCGTAACAAGAGATAATGCCGACCTACCCATTTATATGAGCACCGTAAAAGGTATTACAACCAAAGAGATGGGATTAGATAAACAAGGTAACAAGAAAGCAAACTTTCAACCTTCTATGCATATTAACGCGCGGTACACCATTTTCGCCGAAGGTAGTCGAGGGCATTTAGGAAAAGCACTAATAAAACAACTTAAGCTCGATAAACAGAAACAACCGCAACATTACGCATTAGGGATAAAGGAAATTTGGCAGGTTCCCAAGCAACAACATCAACAAGGCAGAGTGATCCACAGTTTGGGCTGGCCACTAAGTGAATCACATACCACGGGTGGTGCTTTCATGTACCATCTTAATGATAACCATATCGCAGTCGGGCTTATTACCGACTTAAACTACCGTAACCCTTACCTTAGCCCGTTTGATGAATTTCAACGGCTAAAGCATCACCCTCTATTTGCGCAAGTGCTACAAAACGGAAAACGAATTGAATACGGTGCAAGAGCCATTACCAAAGGTGGTTTAGCCTCCCTACCCAAACAATCATTCCAAGGCGGCATACTCATTGGTTGTGATGCTGGTACCCTGAATATGAACAAATTGAAAGGTTGTCACACCGCGATGAAATCCGGCATGTTAGCGGCAAGAGCGGTATACAGTGAATTAATTCGAGATCATAGCCATACCGAGCCTTGTTATAACGCTCTTTTTGAAAGCAGTTGGCTGTATGATGAGCTCTATCAAGCGAGAAATACGACTGCAAACATCCATAAATTCGGCCAACTTAGTGGCGCTATTGCAACCTATTTAGAACAAAGTCTACTCAATGGTCGTGCAAAGTGGCAGATTAATAACAACGTGCAAGATCATGCTTGCTTACTGCCCATATCCAAAGCAAACAAGATTAGTTATCCGAAACCAGATAACCAATTAAGTTTTGATAAAACATCTTCACTCTATCTTGCTTCTATTAGCCACCCTGACGATCAACCTTGCCATCTTCAATTACATGATGCTCAAATCCCAATAAGCCAACATCTAAAAGAGTTTGATGAACCTAGCCAACGCTACTGCCCAGCAGGTGTATATGAAGTAATAACAGAAAATAACCAAGCTAATTTTCAAATTAATGCAGGGAACTGCTTGCAGTGCAAAGCCTGCGATATAAAAGACCCTTCTCAAAACATTTCTTGGACGCCCCCAGAAAGCGGATCTGGGCCTAATTATAGAAAAATGTAATAAGTCTAAACTTTTTTTGAATTAAAAATCGCAAATACAACACAACGTCTCTAACATCAACTTGATACCGGTAAAACGTAAAGCATTGTTTTTTATAGCATAGTTCTGTTTATTAATCATATACCACTTAATTACATGCACAAAATGCATTTTTAAAATGAAAACCATTCATTTTACTCATAGATCTATAAATCATAATATTTATCTCAAGCCAAGAAGCAGTGAAGACAGCGAAATTACGACTGTTGAATAATTAAAAATATGCTTCAAAAGCAGTGAATTAAAATCAGCCGATCGTGCTCAACACACATCAGATTTTACGTTTATGGTGAACCCTTATCATCATAACGCACTCTCATATATCACCTATTGAGGTAAACATTATGACAATCCCTACTACAGAAATGTTAGAAGCGTGGAAAGGTTTTAGCGCGGGCAACTGGCAGCAAGAAGTTAACACTCGTGACTTCATCCAAACTAACTACACGCCTTATGAAGGGGATGAGTCTTTCCTAGCTGATGTTACAGAAACAACAACATCACTATGGAATACCGTTCTAGAAGGTATTAAAGAAGAAAGCCGCACTCACGCGCCGGTTGATTTCGATACTGATTTACCATCAACAATTACTTCTCACGATGCTGGCTACATCAATAAAGATCTAGAAAAAATCGTAGGTCTACAAACTGATAAACCACTTAAGCGTTCAATCATCGCTAACGGTGGTATTCGCATGGTGAAAAGCTCATGTGAGGTATACGGTCGCAAGCTTGATGAAAGTGTAGAGAAAATCTTCACTGACTACCGTAAAACACACAACAAAGCGTGTTTCGACCTATACACCAAAGAAATCCTAGCTTGTCGCAAATCTGGCATCATCACAGGTTTGCCAGATGCTTACGGCCGTGGTCGTATCATTGGTGACTACCGTCGCCTATCACTATACGGTATAGATTTCCTAAAATCTGACAAGCAAGAACAATACAAATCTACCCAAGCATTCCTAGAGCAAGGCCATGATCTAGAAAAAACACTTCGCCTACGTGAAGAGTTAGCAGATCAAGTTCAAGCACTAGAAGACATCCGTCAAATGGGCTTGAAATACGGCATCGACATGTCAGCACCTGCTCGCACAGCACAAGAAGCGATTCAGTTCACTTACTTTGGTTACCTCGCAGCAGTTAAATCTCAAAACGGCGCAGCAATGTCACTAGGTCGTACATAAACATTCCTTGATGTATTTATCGAGCGTGATATCCAAAACGGCTTGATCAACGAGCAAGAAGCGCAAGAGATGATCGACCACTTCATCATGAAGCTACGTATGGTTCGTTTCTTACGAACACCTGAGTACGATTCACTGTTCTCTGGCGATCCAATTTGGGCAACAGAAGCAATGGCTGGTATGGGTGTTGACGGTCGTACTTTAGTAACAAAGAGCACATTCCGTTACCTACATACGCTACACACAATGGGTCCTGCACCAGAGCCAAACATGACGATTCTTTGGTCTGAGCAACTACCTATTGCCTTTAAACAATACGCAGCAAAAGTATCGATTGAAACATCATCTGTTCAATACGAAAACGACGATCTAATGCGTCCTGATTTCAACAACGATGACTACGCAATCGCATGTTGTGTAAGCCCACAGGTTGTTGGTAAACACATGCAGTTCTTTGGTGCGCGCGCTAACCTTGCAAAAGGTCTGCTATACACCATTAACGGCGGTATTGATGAAAAATCTAAAGCGCAAGTGGGCCCACAAGTAGCGAAAATCGAAGACGAAGTATTAGACTTTGACTCACTAATGCCACGCTTTGATTCAATGCTTGATTGGTTAGCAACACAATACGTGACAGCACTAAACATCATCCACTACTCTCACGACCGTTACAGCTACGAAGCATCACTAATGGCATTAATGGATCGCGATGTACGCCGTACTATGGCATGTGGTATTGCAGGTCTTTCTGTTGTTGCCGATTCACTATCTGCAATTAAATTTGCGAAAGTAACACCAGTACGTGACGAAGATGGCGTAGCCATCGATTTTAACATCGAAGGTGAGTACCCTAAATTTGGTAACAACGACCCACGTGTAGATGATATTGCTTGCGATCTTGTTGAGCGCTTCATGAAGAAAATTCAGAAGATGAGCATGTACCGTGAAGCCATTCCAACACAATCAATCTTAACCATCACATCAAACGTTGTGTACGGAAAGAAAACAGGTAATACACCTTGTGGTCGTCGTGCTGGTATGCCATTTGGCCCAGGTGCAAACCCAATGCACGGTCGTGATGAAAACGGTGCGGTTGCATCACTCACATCCGTATCTAAACTCCCATTTGCTTACGCGAAAGATGGTATCTCATACACCTTCTCTATCGTACCAAATGCATTAGGTAAAGATGAAAATACACAGAAACAAAACCTTGCAGCACTTATGGATGGTTACTTCCACCACGAAGCAGCAGGTTTAACAGATGGCATCGAAGGGGGTCAACACCTTAACGTGAACGTATTAAACCGTGACATGTTATTAGATGCTGTTGAGCACCCAGAGAAATACCCACAGCTAACAATTCGTGTTTCTGGTTACGCAGTGCGTTTTAACTCACTGACTCGTGAACAGCAACAAGATGTAATTAGCCGTACCTTTACTAATAAGATTTAACAATTGCTACTATGTTGGTAATACCTAACCACCTACTGTATTAAAGTATTACCAATTTGCCGCCATAGTTCCCTACCTAACTATGGCGGCTTTTTTTATTCATTATTAAAGAGCATTTTGATGAGCAAAGATAACTTGATAATACCCATATAATTTATGGCTATTTATGTTCGGCATTCTATCGCTTACTCCCTCTGCATTAATAACAAAATAAGGACAATAATCATCAAGATAAGGACACTTTGCATGGGTCGTTAGCACTAACGAAATAATCGTATTCTATTACCAATAAAAAAGGCCACCTAAGTGACCTTCTTTCGTTTTGTTACTGGCAGTTTATATAGTTAGAATTTAGTCATTGATTGGCTAACTTAGACATTATTTACAGAAGATTTATAATGGCCTTCATCGCGGCAAAAGCCAGAATCACAGTTAAATAAAATGGGATACGAGAATTCACAACCAATGATGGTGACGTCAAACCTATTATCGATATGATAAAAGAAATATCTCAATAATATAATTATTTAAAGCTGTATAAATCCCTAGTGTAACAAACAAAAAGCAGAGCCTCTTGCTCCGCTTTTTATTAATACATCCGTTATAAATTAGATTTTCATTTTCTCAACAACAGCTCAATAACGATTTAAGTATTAACTTAAATCGACATTTTTCGTACCAAAGAACCATGTAGCAAAAAAACCTACGATATAAGCGATCAGCAAACCAATGGTGAATATTGCCATACCAGCAAAGATACCAGAACTAGAGGTCATTAAAGGTAAAGCAACAATACCAGATGGTCCAAATACTGTATTTAAACCAATAGGTAATCCCAGATACGATACTAACCCAATAAAGAAACCACCAGCAGAGCCCCCCACACATGCAGTAATAAAAGGTTTAACACGCGGTAATGTCACACCATAGATAAGCGGCTCGCCTATACCTAATAATCCCGGAATGATCGCCCCTTTTACCTGCACACGTAACAAAGATTCTTTTTTCGCTTTAGCATATAAAGCCAACGCAGCACCCACTTGCCCCGCCCCTGCCATGGCTAAAATTGGGAAAAGTGAGTTAAAGCCTTGAACGTCCATCAGTGCAAAGTAAACCGGAACAAAACCTTGGTGGATACCAAACATCACTGAGATTAAGAATAAACCCGCTAAGATCGCACTGCCAAATGGATTACCATTTAAGTTGATAAATAACCATGACATACCCTTAAATAGCTCACCACCAATTGGCATGATGATAACAAAGGTAACAGCACCCATGATCAATAAAGTGATCATAGAAGTTAAAATCATATCTAAATTATCTGGTATAAATTGGCGGACTTTTTTCTCAACCCAAGCACCAATAATGGCTGCAATCAGTACCCCAATAATATTGCCTCGTGGATCTATACCATTGTCGAAAAAGTCGTTCATTCCTGAGAAAACACCAGATGTTGCATCTGGGTTATAACCAAGTACGAACAGTGACGCTAAAATCGCACCGTTTACTCCTGAACCACCAAACGCTTGCTGCGCATTGTAGCCAATAAGGATACTTAAGAAGCTAAATAAACCTTTACTGAAAACTTTCATATACGCAATTAAATCAAGTAAATGCGCATTAGGCGAGGCCTGCCCTATAACAAAAAGTTGTTCCAGCAAGGTCGCTATACCTAGTAATAAACCTGCGGCAATGAAACCGGGAATTAAAGGCGTAAATATGGTTGCAAACTTGCTCAAAAAACGTTGTGCTGCACTTGTTTGTTTTTTCTTTAATTGCTGCTTATGTGCAGAAGCCACATCTTTTAGGTCGGAATGTGTTTTTGGAGAAGTTTTCTCCTCACTTTGCCCGTTCTCAAGCATACTATTCATCATTTCAGCTGCGGTCTGTGCCTTGCCTGGCCCTAACACAATCTGAAATTGATTGTCACTTTCAACTAACCCCATCACCCCTACAATGTGCTTAATTGAATCTCGATCCGCTAAACTGTCATCTTTTAAAGTAAGGCGTAATCGCGTCATGCAATTACCGCATTTTATAACGTTTTTGTTGCCGCCTATTGCAGTGAGTATCTCTTGCATCATTGAAGCAGTTATTTTGGCCATCTTATGATCCTCGATATAACCGATTATTTTATTATTCTTGGTCTAAAAGTGCATGACGAATAAAGCCATGATGCTTACCGAGTTTTGCAGTCGCCAACTCAGCATCAATATCAAGTAAAATCATAAGGATTGCGGTTTTACAATGGTTACTACACTGCGCAAGTGCCTCCGCTGCTTGTAATTCACTGCACCCTGTCGCTTCAACTACAATATTATGTTGACGTTGAATGAGCTTGGCATTGGTCGCTTCAACATCGACCATCAAATTACCAAATACTTTCCCAGTTCGGATCATTGCCCCTGTGGTTAACATATTTAGTACTAATTTCTGTGCTGTACCGGCCTTCATTCTTGAAGAACCTGTTACCACTTCAGGCCCAACAATGGGTGTTAATGAAATATCTGCGATCTGTGTCATTGGACTATTAGCATTGCAACTTAATGTAGCAACGGTTGCACCCATACTTTTTGCGTAATTCATTGCACCTAAGACATACGGCGTACGTCCGCTTGCAGCAATACCAACAAGCACATCTTTTTCATTAAAACCAATCTGTTCTAAGTCACTAGATCCTAATTCAACATTATCTTCTGCATTTTCAACTGCCTTTAAAATCGCTGTATGGCCACCAGCAATTAAACCAACCACCAAGTCGGGATTAGAACCGTATGTAGGAGGACATTCACTGGCATCCAATATACCTAATCGCCCTGATGTACCTGCACCGGTATAAATCAAACGTCCACCAGATTGGAAAGCATTAGCGATAAGATCAACAACCTTGGCAATTTCAGGAATAATGGCTTCTACTGCAAGTGCCACTTTCTTGTCTTCTTGATTGATAACTTTCAACATCTCAACCGTTGATAGCATATCTATGTTTTCACTCGCTACATTTCGGCTTTCAGTCACTAAGGTTGTTAGATCAATTTTCATTATCTGCTCTCTTCACTCGGAGGTTTTGTTGAGAGGCATCATAACGAATAAAAAATTCATTTAAGTGATAGTTATCACAACTAAAATTATTCATTTTGTGCCAAAATAAAAGAATAAACACGAGTCACAACTCTTTTAAACAATATAAGAAATATAAAAATAATTCATTTATTCAGATAGTTAACCCCACTCAGGTTAAATGAATAATGTTTAGGTCTCGTTGAATAATTAATTCAATAAAATTAGGAAAATATGAGTATTTTAGAGCGAATGCAAAACCAAAGAAGTAGCTTATCGAGTAATGGAGTGAAGATATTAGACTTTATTCTTGAAGATCCAGCTTCGTTAAGTACCTATGTCAGCCAAGATATAGCGGTAAAGGTAGGTGTTTCACAATCTGGTGTGATCAAGTTTGCTCAACGACTTGGCTTTAAAGGGTTTACAGCTTTAAAACTTGCCATTATTGAAGATCTTGCTCAACAAAATACCATTCTTGAGCCCAAAAGACCTATTCATAACAAAATCCATAGCGATGATTCTTCAATAACGATTGCACAAAAGTTAATACAAGAGAAAACACACGCTATGATTGCAACAACCAACGCTATCAATTTTTCAGAATTTGAAACTATCGTAAAACGGCTAAATAAAGCGCATCGCATACAAATTGTAGGCATTGGGGGGTCAGCATTAACCACCAAAGATCTCACCTTTAAGCTTTTAAAATTAGGTATTACTGCACTCACTGAACAAGATACACATGTGCAAATCGCAACAGCGAATACATTAACGAAAAACGACATACTCATCGCTATTTCATTTTCAGGAAAGCGACGCGAGATATTAATGGCAGCACAATCTGCTTACGACAAAGGTGCGACAATTATTGCGTTAACAAATATAAAAAAGAACCCCTTGCGGCAATTAGCCCACTACACAATTGACACTATTGCCGATGAAAAACAATTTCGAAGCTCTTCAATTTCTTCACGAACCGCACAAAATGTCATAACAGATCTACTTTTTATGGCCTTGTTACAGCTAAAAAGCGATGATGCAAAATTACTTTTAAGTGATATATCATCAGCTATCGATAGAATTTAACCTAATAATTACTGATACAACATTCATGCAAATGTAAGTTGAACCCACATCGTGGCAAAGCAAGCGTTTATAACGTTGAAATGTAAACACAAACCTCACGTTCTTTTCCTTGCAAGTGGTTTATCTGATTACCTTTATAGGTTACGCCAAGTTTGTTAATAACCGATCTTGATCGCGCGTTATCAGCTAAATGGGTTACTTGTAACTGTGTTAAACCACGATGCTC
Organism: Photobacterium sp. SKA34; assembly: GCF_000153325.1. Lineage (GTDB taxonomy): Bacteria > Pseudomonadota > Gammaproteobacteria > Enterobacterales > Vibrionaceae > Photobacterium. The sequence continues at coordinate 1,621,309 of NZ_CH724141.1, read as the reverse complement.
TTTCATGTAAGAAATTAATAAGCTTGAAGCTTCAGTCGCATAACCATTCCCCCAATAAGGAACACCCAGCCAATACCCTAGTAAACCTTCACCATTTTCTATTTTCGGAAAACTAACCGTACCAATAACTTCCATTGTTTCTTTTAAAACGATGGCGTAGACAATACCTGTACCGCTTAAGAACATACCGCTATGCCCCTGAATCCAATTGTGTGCATCAGACACACTGTATGGATAGGTATATTGGCTGTCATATCAGAAATTCTTTGATCACTTAATAAGTTAGCTACTCGTTCAGCATCTGTTAGCGTAAATGGTCTCAAAATTAAGCGTTGGCTTTCTATCGTTTGCTGCATCACATTAGGCTCCGTTTCCATAATGATGAATATATGGCTCAAGTTTAAATAATATTCAGCTTTCCCTTGACCTCAACTTAACTTGAGGGTGCAAAGTCGCTTTAACAAATGAATGTATTAGGCATTCCCGCATGTTACATAGCAAGAACAAGTTTAGAGATCCAATATGAATAAAGAAATGCTTTCAGCTTATTTAGCAAAAATCGGTTTTCAAGGAAACACATCGCCTGATTTAACAACTCTTTTCGCTTTGCATCAACACCAACATAGCAGTATCCCTTTTGAAAACCTTGATATCGTCAATGGTCATACTGTCGAACTTGATGAAGATAAAATCTTTAATAAGCTCGTTTATTCTAATCGAGGCGGATATTGTTTTGAATTAAATAGCTTAATGTATCGCGTACTTAAGACGCTTCAATTTAATGTAGAGAAAAAGTTAGGTAGAGTCCACTTATCTGAAAATCCATCAGGTCGTGGGCATTTAGTCAATATTGTGACTTTTAATCAACAACAATGGCTCGTTGATACTGGTTTTGGCTCAAATACCCCCAGAGCAACACTACCAATTAAGTATGACCAAGAACTAAAAGTAGATAAACAAACCTTTCGTTTTATCGAAGATGCGTCATTTGGAATTATGTTGCAATGTAAAGTTCAAGAGCAATGGATAAATCAATATAGCTTAGACATGAGTTATGTCTGTCATGGCGACATTGAATATGCTAACCATTATGCATCCACCCATAGCAACTCACGATTTACAACTCAGGTAGTTGTCGTGGCAAGAACAAATTATGGTAATAATATTCTCTTAAATAATCGTTTGAAGTTAGCTCAGGCCGATGCCGATAAAGAAACTTTTATCAATGATGTCGCGTCTTTTCATCAAATATTACAACAGCACTTTGGTATTGATAATCCAGTTCCATTAGGAACATTCGAACAATACTTAGTCAATGATAATTAAAAAAGATTAAAAGCGTAACAAGCAATACATTAACGCTTCGATTAAATAAATGATTGCTATAAATGTTAGATATAAAAAGCCCAGCAAGACTTGCTGGGCTTAGGGTTGAATTATGATTTAGAAACGCAGTTATGAGCAATAGCGGATAAACATATCTTGTTGCAAACTAATAGCTATACATCGCTTTTCTAAGACGAATAGCTTTTGGCGTTACCTCAATCAGTTCATCACTATTAATCCACGTTAGCGCTTGCTCTAAACTGAAATTCATAATGGCTTTCATCGCATAATTTTTATCCGCTACCGTTCTCCACATTCGAACAAGGTTCTTACCTTGGCGGCAGTTCACCCATAAATCGTTGTCATTAGAGGCAGCTCCAATAATTTGCCCTTGATAAACCTGATCACCATGGTTAATCATCAATCTTCCTCGCTCTTGCAACGAAGATAAAGAGTATATTAAAGCTTTACCAATACCGTTTGAGACCAATACACCTTCACGTCTGCAACCGATATCACCAACGATTTTTTTACCGTAGCCAACATCTTCCTTATGAATGCTTGCTGAACCTTCGGTCAAACTTAGTAAAGTATGTCTAATACCGTAAGCGTGCCATAAACACCGCATTCTAATCACTTTACTCGAAGAATAAGATCAAATCTCCAATCCAAAGGAGATTTAAAATGGCAACACGACGTACCAATCAAGAATGGCAGACTTTGTTTGAGTGCTATGAATCCAGCCAACTCACTCAACGTGCTTTTTGTGAACATCACGGATTAAGTCTTTCCACGTTTCATGCCAAACGCCAACAGTTAACACACCTTCAAACACCACAGACTAACGGCTTCGTCAAAGCAAACGTTGTAGAGCAGACAACACGTTACCATATGACGCAAATACCTACCGCGAATATGACACTTTTTGTCAACGACGTTGAGCTGAGTATTCCTCAAGGCACGCCCGCTGCCTACCTGGCAGAACTCATTGGAGCCTTGTCATGAAACATATGCTAAGTGCACCAGATATTTATCTGTATCGTGAGAGTGTCGATTTTAGAAAGTCCATCAATGGCCTCGCGGCGATTATCGAAAGTGACACCGATTTACCCTTGGGAAGCGGCGCACTATTCCTGTTTACCAATAAACAGCGCGACAAAATCAAAGTGTTGTACTGGGATAAAACAGGCTTTGCACTTTGGTATAAACGCCTTGAAAAAGCCAAGTATAAATGGCCGTCAAAAGAGAAAAATGACGTGTTTACCCTGACTCAATGCGAGCTTGATAGACTGCTTTCTGGCTTCACGATTATCGGCCATAAACCCGTTCAAATAAACGATTTTACAATGACTTAATCGATAATAAAGCTATATCCACCAAGCGTTAACGGCATGACTTTAGTATAATAAATGCCATGAAAAAGACGCCAAATATCAACCCAGAAAGCCAAGATGTTGCCGAGCTACAAGCGATGGTGAAAGAGTTGTTGGCGTTGCAAAAACACAGCGAATCTCAGTGGAAACAAGAGCGTCAATCTCTGCTTGAGCAACTCAAACTGGCTTTCGACCGCCAGTTCGCAAAACGCTCGGAGGCGTTAAAGCCCTACGATGAATCTCAAGGTGACCTCTTCAACGAAGCGGAATGTGAAGCCGCTAAGGAAGAAGAGGTTGAGGTTACGACGACCACCACAACCACAACGAAGAAACGCGGTAAGCGTAAGCCTCTTCCAAAGACCTTACCTCGTGAAGTTATCGAACTTGATTTAGACGACCATGAAAAGCAGTGTGCATGCTGCAATCATGACCTGCATAAAATCGGTGAAGACAGCAGTGAAAAGCTGGAGTTTTCGCCAGCCGTACTCAAAGTGCTGGAATATGTTCGCCCTAAATATGCTTGCCGCCAGTGCGAGCAAACTGAAGACAGCAATCACATCGTTCAAAAGCCAGCACCGCAAAGCATTATCCCGAAGAGCTTTGCCACAGAAAGCTTGCTTGCCAACATCATTCTTGGCAAATACCAGTACGCGATGCCACTTTACCGCCAAGAGTCGCTGTTTACCCAGTCGGGAATCGAGCTATCACGAACCACTATGGCCAGATGGGTTATCCAAGTTAGTGAGAAGTTCAAACCACTCTATGCCGCTCTAAAAGAGCACCTACTTCAACAAGTGGTGGTCCAGGCGGATGAAACGCCACTCAATGTTCTCAAGGAAGAAAAACAGTGTTACATGTGGCTCTACTGCTCGGGCGCAGACTCGCCAGAAGCCGCACTCCCCAATGTGAAGAATATTGCCTTGTACGACTATCAAAACAGTCGCGCGAGGGCATGCCCTGTTGCCTTCTTGGGGGATTACAGTGGTTATCTACAAACCGATGGCTATGGTGCCTATGATGGTCTTTATCACGTCACCAATGTTGGCTGCATGGCACATGCACGGCGAAAGTTCATGGAGGCTAAGAAGCTTCAAGGTAAAGGTAAGTCAGGCAAAGCAGATAAAGCGCTGGCCAAAATCCAGAAGCTCTATGGGATAGAATCGCGCTTAAAAGGTGCGACTGTCGAAACACGAAAAGCAGAACGTCAACTGCATAGCAAACCGATACTGGACGAGTTGTACGAGTGGATGACATCTCAACAAGTGATAGCGTCTAGCCCGCTGGGTAAAGCGATAAAATACACGCTCGGCCAATGGCCGAAGGTGATCCGCTATATCGATGACGGTCACTTATCGATAGACAATAACCGCGCTGAACGCGCAATTAAACCGCTGGTCATTGGCAGAAAGAACTGGTTGTTCTCGAACACGCCAAATGGTGCTGATGCGAGTGCGATGCTTTACAGCATCGTCGAGACTGCGAAAGCCAACGGCCTTATCCTCTACGACTACATGGTCAAGTGCATGAAAGAGCTCGCGAAAGCTGAGCCCGATATCGATGCACTCCTACCTTGGAACCTCAAACACTAACAAATATCGCCCCGTGGGTTCATGGGGCGTTTACAAACAATGACTAACAAAAACTGAATCAAATCATAAAACAAGCAAAAAAAAGGTGACATAGACTCGTCTACGTCACCTAGTATGTTTTGTCTTAACATTATATTTTGCGGTATAACACGTTTAACTCGCTACTAATCCACTTCGGGGTTATGTCGGAAATTATTCGTATGCAACCAACGTTAAGCGAAACATTTATTAATTAAAATTAGCGCTTCCACCATTCAGGAATGATTGTTACGTTAGCATTCTCCGCACTCAACCATGCCTGTTCACCTTCGATTGTTAGCTGTAATTGCATGGTACGTTCCACCACACTTTCTAGCTGTTTTAACTCTTCATCGCGAATATAGACAACAGAAACATTATCTAATGCATTGATTTTACTTTTATTTGCTTGCCACCAAATAGAAGCTGCATTATCGCCATAAGTAAAAATAATTACCTTCTCTGATTTATGTGATGCTTTTCGAATACGTTTCTCATCAGGCAAGCCAAGCTCAACCCATAACTCAACATCGTCAATTAAACTTTTAGTCCATAAATCCGGCTCTTCTGTACTACTTACACCTTTCGTAAACTGTAAGTTAGGATCAGCATTTAAGCCCCAAGCAACGACGCGTAACATAAAACGTTGTAAAGTTTCTGATGGATGACAAGCAATGGTATGTTGCTGATCTAAATAGACATGTCGATCCATGTCTGCCACGTTCATTTGTACTTTATAAATAGTGGCATTGGTAGCCATATAGTAAACCTTATTATTGTGCTGTTGCATGTTATACGCCCTCCGTTGAGGTTATGTCTTTCATAATTAGTGCCATTTCTGGCGCGTATAACAGTAAAATTTTGTCTATTAGGCTAACTGTTATAAAAACAATTAGTTATCAATATGCTTTATAGCGGATGAGGATTGTATGTTACTGCGGCTTAATTTTCGGAAATAACAGATAAAGATCAGTGTTTATTTTTATTAACTGCTCTTTGCTTGCTTTAGTCAGTGTATTTTTAATTTTATATTCAAACACCATCGCATCACGCTTATTGAATACTTTTTGCGACCAAGCCAATGTGAGTGGTCCTTTCCCTTTAAGGTACTTTGCACCTTTTTTACTGTGTTGATGTTCTGCAAACCGACGTTCTATATCGGTTGTCACGCCGCAATATAACGTATTAGAGGAAGTTCTGATTAAATAGACATACCAAGGTGTTATGTCTTTTGTCGTTTCTTTACTCATCCAATACTCATCTAATGAAAACAAAACAGGCTCAGCAATGCTGAACCTGTTCGCGTGGGTATTCAATCATGGATTGTTTAACAGCGCAATAAAACAATGCTTAACGTATCCATTTAACCCGATTTATTCAGTTAATGAAGTAATCACAGCCTGTAACTCAGCCACTTGCTGTTTTAATTCTTCTACATCGTTTTCAAGTTGGCTAATGCGTTCGTTATTACCAGAGCCGCTTGTTACAGCTTGTACTGCACTTTCATATGCTGAAAGATCAACTTGTCCACTCAGCAAATGCATGTAACGACAATCGCGTTTACCTGGCTCTCGTGGTAATTTTACAACATATGGCACTTTCTCATCACTTGATAGTTTAGTTAACACAGCTTCAGCTTCACGAACATCAGTAAATTCACATAAACGATTGGTACGAGTGCGAATTTCACCGGCAGTTTGAGGACCTCGAAGTAATAACACAATCATTGCTCCGAGTTCTTGTTTTGTAAATTGTAAACTACCAAACTCTGTATTACAGAAGCGATGCTGAAATTTAGAAACTCGACTACCAAAACTGCTGACATCGGCAACCATACGTTTTGCTTTTAATTCTTCAACGGTGTCGAGTACTGTTGCTTCGTCAAGTGACATGACAGGTTCACGGCTACTTTTTTGATTACATGCCGTGGTTAAAGCATTAAGTGTTAATGGGTATTGATCTGGGGTTGTGATTTCCTTTTCAAGCATACAACCAATTACGCGAGCTTGATTTTGCGTTAAATTAATTTCCATGCCCATCTTTCACCCTTTATAAAACTAACTCATTAAAATTAAATATTATCGATATATTAACGACTACATTGAAGCTTTATTTTTATTCTTAACAAAAGATTATCACGTTACATGCCAACAGCAAGCTGTAAAATACCGTTTGTATACTTTTCAAACAACAATAACTTACTATATTAACTCACAATATTAGTTTTCACTTTGATCAACGGGTAAGTTAAGGTAATCCGCAGCCACATATTGATTACGCCCTTTTGCTTTAGCTTGATAAAGTAACTTATCTACTTCTTGATATAAGTTCTCAATACTTTCTAAACCAGTGGGTATCCAAGAGATAGCCCCTTGACTCACGGTTAATATTTTCGCGGTATCCGAATATCCATGTTTAATTGCTAAAGAGGTAATCCCTTCTTTCAAACGTTCACACTCTTTTATGGCTTGTTGGCTATTACAATTACTTAGAATAATAACAAACTCTTCACCACCATAACGTGCGCAAATTTCTCCCGCGCGACTAAATTTACCTTTTAACTGATAGGCCAATCGCTTTAAAGTATTATCTCCTTCAATGTGACCATAATGATCATTGAAAGATTTGAAGTGATCGACATCAAGCATAATAATAGTTAATGGCAAACCATTACGGCCATGTAACGATACTAACTCACTCAATTTTTGATCGAGATAACGCCGGTTGGCTAAAGTGGTAAGCCCATCTTCATTGACTTGCTGTGACAATAACTCATTCGCTTGCTGAAGCTGTATTGAGGTTTGTTTTAATTTTCGCCTCATGACCGATATACGTTGCATAGCTTTAATTTTCGCTGATAACACCATACTATTAACAGGCTTAGTCAAATAATCATCACCACCTTTATCAATCGCTTCTGCGATGAGTTCAGGCTCTGAATGTGCACTCAGAAATATAATTGGTACCCATTCAGGAAAACATGTACGTATTTTCTGGGCAAGTTCAGTTCCTTTCATATCTGGCATACAGATATCTAATACTACTAAATCAGGATCAAAACTGGCATAACTGTTAAGGGCATCCTGTCCTGATGAAAACGATTTAACCACATGACCCAGATTTTTCAATCTTAGTTCAAGATACATTCGTTCTGATAAGACATCATCAACTAATAAAATGTGCATCGGCTCCATCTAGATACCTTAAAAGTATTTTTAGTCTAAGTTATTAAGCATTTTACATGCCTAATTTAATTTTGGCTTACAATGGATCAATAGTTGATGAAATAACAAGCTTTTTAAGCATGATGCGACAATAGTCACATCAAGGTGAAACATCAATTTATTACTGATTTCTACATGATATATTGACATTTGACGTTAGAAATATAGGATTCTCCTCCTTAAACTTATGCTGTAGGAAAAAAGCCATGTCTGAGATGAACAATAACGATGAGCAAATCGTTGAAGAAGTAACGTTTACGCTAGAAGACTGTTCACCAGAACTTCGTCAAGTTGTAAAATTTGAGAAAGTACCGGCAGAACTTATTGATATGCTAATTAATGTCTACAAAGTTTCTGAGCCAAGTACACGCGAAGCATGGAATTCACTACCTGCAAGTGCGCAAAATGTATTAGATAACTTCGAGCAATTTCATGCTCTAGTTGCACTAAGCCAAAGCTACTCAGGTGTTGATTTCCTAAGTGAAATGCAAGATACGAAGTTCCCTGAAGACATGAGTGCTGAAGAACAAGCAGAATACAAAGCATCTGCGCTTGATAAAGTTCTTCATAGCTGTGTGAAAGATATGTGTAAGCAACTAAAGAAAGCACGTCAAAACCCACCAATGAAACGTGAATTCAATATGATCTTTCAAAAATAGTTATTTGATATATAGCTATTGAAGATAAGGAGTAGCCTTTGCTGCTCCTTTTTTGTTGAAAAAATGAGGTACGAATGTAATCAACATCAAAAAAGAAATAAACATAATATCTAATTTATAAAATCATATACAACATCTCAATACGTTTTATTGTCAGCTTATATTGTTTTCAGGTTTACCAATCATACCCTACCGTTAAAAGCCCTATATAATTAACAAGTTGCAACAAATTAAAACCTTTAACACAAACTTAATACAGCAGTTTACATAACTTTTTATAGAACTTCGTGATATTATACAAAATTGAATGATTTCAATAGCTAGAGGTTCATGGATGCCAAATACTGAGCAGATAAGATTCCAGACAAATGTGTGTTATATAGAAAGCCAAGGCGTTCTCAAAACACCAGAATCTACGCTCAAGTTAAATTTATCTGAGCAATACATTTTATCGTACCTCATAAATAATTATGGTAAGCCCGTAACAAAAGATGAGCTATTAAATGTAGGTTGGCCCGATCGCATTGTAACTGAAGCATCTTTATTTCAAGTAATTCGCGCTCTACGCGTGAAACTGAATGAAGAAAAAAAAGGTGATGTTATTGAAACATTACCACGTGTTGGTTATCAAATTCGAGAATTCACTCGAGAGGCGGTTGATTTATCAGAATCTCAACGTTTATCCCCATTAAAGAAAATCGGAAAAAAAACATTCGTTCTTTATGCAATTAGTTTAGCTGTGATCATGAGTGGAATAGCTTGGATGAAATATCCTTATTCTGGCTCGCCAAAAAACTATTTAATTGATAAAGATCGAGTTGGTAGTAATGATTTCACTTATATAACGTCAAATGCTGAGGATCTTGCTGATCTTCGGGGTAAAATAAAAGATATCGTTAATCAACAAACTGATAAGTTTGGTGAAATTATCACTAAAAATCAACGAGTCTATCTTTATAAGACAGATAGTTTTTATTCAGCTGCATGGTGTACTGTAGACAGTAACAAAGTTTGTAAAAAGAATAGTGATTTTAGCTATAAAATAGTACCAGAAGAATGGTCGACATTTGCTGATATTGTCGTTAATAATAAAAAGATCTATCACGGTACACCGATTATTCATACTGAGAATTCGCAGGAACCAACTTCTATTACCTACACGTCTTATATTGATAAATCAGGTATTCAATCAAAGGTTACGCATCTCTTTCTTACTCCGACAAATAAAAACGGCATCTTTAATTATTCAATGATGTCTTTTATCCAAGAGAAAGAGACAGGCATGTTTCACCCACTCTCAATCAGTGCAGCCAAAGCAATACTGTATGATAAAAGTTCTCAGTTTTTGAAAACGGTGAAAATTGAACCTGAAATGTTTCACTGGTCTTATCAACCAAGTGTAAATTTCGATGAAAAGAAATCACTTGCATTAAAGCATAGTAATTTAGTTGAACAAGGTTTTGAAAATAATAAACCTTTTTTCAGTTACTTAGTGTACGAGCAACCGCATCTAGTATTAATGCTTGATAACACAACAGGATTTGTCTGGAATAATACCAGTGAAGAAGATCCTTATGCGATTTTTTCATACCGTTCATCGAGTTTGACAAATAAATAATGAAATGCGCAGTACATAGTACTGCGCAATTTTATTATGCAGGTTTTATAATTAAGGTTATTCCTTCCACATCAACGACCACAACCTTCTGTCCTTTAACTAAGTCAACGTCTGTTTTAACACTCCATGTGGTATCACCAAGTTGTAATCGACCATTTCCAGCAATCATTGCTTTTTCTACAGTGATAATTTGCCCAATCATTTGAGCGCCACGTTGATTTAATTTTGAAACAGAGGCATCCGTCTTATCTTTTTTATGCTGGTATCTCCACCATAACCAAGTGGTAAATAGCGCAAACACTGCAAAAGAAACCCACTGTAAGGGCCATGATACAGGTAACATTATCAATAAGACACCGACTAGAACAGCTGAAATACCAAGCCATAATAAATACCCAGCAGTGCCAAGTAATTCAAGTAGCAATAGCACTAAACCTAGTGCTATCCAATGCCAGAAATTCATTTGTTCTAGTAAGTCGATCATGCATTCCCACCTTTATCTGTTTTATTACCCCATAACTCGGCAATACCAGCAACAGAACCCATCAAGCCCGTTGTTTCTAATGGCATCATAATGACTTTACCATTCTCAGACTGACCTATCGCTTTTAGCGCTTCAGTATAGCCTTGTGCTACAAAGTAATTAATTGCTTTAACATCACCAGTCGCTATTGCATCTGATACCATTTTTGTTGCTTTAGCTTCAGCTTCAGCTGCACGCTCTCTTGCCTCTGCTTGTAGAATCACTGACTGTTTTTCACCTTCAGCTTTTAAAATTTCTGATTGCTTTTGGCCTTCAGCACGAAGAATTTCAGCTTGACGCACACCTTCAGCTTCTAAAATTTCAGCTCGTTTGTTTCGTTCTGCTTTCATCTGCGCGTTCATTGCAGCGGTTAAATCTGTAGGCGGTTGCACGTCTTTTATTTCAATACGTGTGATCTTAATCCCCCACGGATTAGTTGCTTGATCGACAATTGTAAGCAGACGGCTATTAATGGTATCTCGTTGCGATAACATTTCATCAAGCTCCATAGAACCTAGCACCGTACGCATATTCGTTAACGTTAAATTACGAATAGCGTGTTCAAGATCTGATACTTCATACGCAGCTTTTGCCGCATCGAACACTTGAATAAAACAAACCGCATCAATGGTTACTGAAGCATTATCACGAGAAATAACTTCTTGAGCAGGAATGTCTAACACTCGCTCCATCATATTCACTTTATTACCGACTTTATCAATAAAAGGAATAATCAAATTTAGACCCGGTCGAAGTGTTTTGGTATAACGTCCAAAACGTTCTACTGTCCATTCAGATCCCTGACTAACAGTTTTAACACTGGATGCAATAATAACTATCGCAACAAAAATAAATACAGCAATTGTAATTAACGAATCGTATGGCATAGCGTCTCTCCCTAATAAGCATTAAAACATTGTACCATCGGGGTAAGTAAATATGCATCAACACACAAGAAATGAGACATAGTTAAAAGAGAATAGTAATTTTTTATTCCGCAGAAAAAGAAAACGCCAAATGCATAAACATTTGGCGTTTAATTTAATACTTATTCTGTGTTGATGATTTTTATATAATTAGCATTTACGCATAGTTACATCTTCAAATTCACCATCAATCACAGTATGTGCTGATTGTTGACGGTAATTCGTGTCAACTTTTCGATCTCGTCCGGCAAAACCTTCATTAAAATTACGTTCTTCAAATTGAACACCTTCCGATGCTAATTTGCGTTTAATAAATGGTTTTGCAATTAATGCTACGACGCCCATTAAAAGAGCCATTATCGCAGCAAAAGAAACAGTAAATAGTCCAATAACTACAGCAACAAAACCAGTAAGTAAATTTTTCATGGCTAAGCCTCTCTCTATAATATTTAGATAGAATAATAGTTAACTCACTTGTTACTATTTCCTTTCTAAACTGATCTGCACTCTTACGTAGCAGTTATTTTTAGCTTACAACTAAATTAACTGACTAAAGATGAACCGAAGATGAACATATAACCCATTGTTCAAAATCTACATTTTCTCTAACGAAAACTGAAACTTACAAAAGACCGTCAGTGATAATACAAACTATAAAGAGCATATTTCTATTTAAGGTGGGAGGTAGGACTTTGGAATACCTACAACAATGAGTCAGCTCCGATCTCATCGAACCTTAATCCCGCCATGTCGGCGATGTCCTAACTTAACGTCACCGCAAGTTAGGTCGGCACAACCCGTGATAAGCCAGATTATAGTCGCTGATTACTATTATTCTCTGCACTCCCCGCTTCAAACCGTCGTCTAAAGCTTTAAAACTATAACATTTTAAAATTTATAAAAGCAATAATAAACAGCGAGTACGAGTTATTTTTAAACAGTCTCAACTGCTACTTCACACTGTATCCGGCTAATTTTATGATCTGCCAATAGAAAATATGCATTTTGAGGTAAATCTTGTTCAAAAGTTTCACTATAGCTCATGGCGGCATACACACATCTAAACACTGCACCTGTTAGACCATGTGAAACAACAATGAGATGATCAGGAATTAAGTCATCAAGCAAAAAATCTTTAGTTCGATGAACAACTGATTCATATGATTCACAATTTGGCGCAGATAAATACCAATCACGATGACTAAATAGCTTCGGATTATTCTGAACTAAATCAGGGATAAAACGTCTTTCCCAGTCACCTAAATTAAACTCTTTTAAGCGCTCATCGGTCATGATTAAACTACTATCGATTCCTAACTCTTTACAGATTATTTGTAAACGCCCCATGAACCCACGGGGCGATATTTGTTAGTGTTTGAGGTTCCAAGGTAGGAGTGCATCGATATCGGGCTCAGCTTTCGCGAGCTCTTTCATGCACTTGACCATGTAGTCGTAGAGGATAAGGCCGTTGGCTTTCGCAGTCTCGACGATGCTGTAAAGCATCGCACTCGCATCAGCACCATTTGGCGTGTTCGAGAACAACCAGTTCTTTCTGCCAATGACCAGCGGTTTAATTGCGCGTTCAGCGCGGTTATTGTCTATCGATAAGTGACCGTCATCGATATAGCGGATCACCTTCGGCCATTGGCCGAGCGTGTATTTTATCGCTTTACCCAGCGGGCTAGACGCTATCACTTGTTGAGATGTCATCCACTCGTACAACTCGTCCAGTATCGGTTTGCTATGCAGTTGACGTTCTGCTTTTCGTGTTTCGACAGTCGCACCTTTTAAGCGCGATTCTATCCCATAGAGCTTCTGGATTTTGGCCAGCGCTTTATCTGCTTTGCCTGACTTACCTTTACCTTGAAGCTTCTTAGCCTCCATGAACTTTCGCCGTGCATGTGCCATGCAGCCAACATTGGTGACGTGATAAAGACCATCATAGGCACCATAGCCATCGGTTTGTAGATAACCACTGTAATCCCCCAAGAAGGCAACAGGGCATGCCCTCGCGCGACTGTTTTGATAGTCGTACAAGGCAATATTCTTCCACATTGGGGAGTGCGGCTTCTGGCGAGTCTGC
>NZ_CH724141.1:1586601-1607435 GCF_000153325.1 Photobacterium sp. SKA34 | reverse complement strand
CGTTGAAGAGGTCACCTTGAGATTCATCGTAGGGCTTTAACGCCTCCGAGCGTTTTGCGAACTGGCGGTCGAAAGCCAGTTTGAGTTGCTCAAGCAGAGATTGACGCTCTTGTTTCCACTGAGATTCGCTGTGTTTTTGCAACGCCAACAACTCTTTCACCATCGCTTGTAGCTCGGCAACATCTTGGCTTTCTGGGTTGATATTTGGCGTCTTTTTCATGGCATTTATTATACTAAAGTCATGCCGTTAACGCTTGGTGGATATAGCTTTATTATCGATTAAGTCATTGTAAAATCGTTTATTTGAACGGGTTTATGGCTGATAATCGTGAAGCCAGAAAGCAGTCTATCAAGCTCGCATTGAGTCAGGGTAAACACGTCATTTTTCTCTTTTGACGGCCATTTATACTTGGCTTTTTCAAGGCGTTTATACCAAAGTGCAAAGCCTGTTTTATCCCAGTACAACACTTTGATTTTGTCGCGCTGTTTATTGGTAAACAGGAATAGTGCGCCGCTTCCCAAGGGTAAATCGGTGTCACTTTCGATAATCGCCGCGAGGCCATTGATGGACTTTCTAAAATCGACACTCTCACGATACAGATAAATATCTGGTGCACTTAGCATATGTTTCATGACAAGGCTCCAATGAGTTCTGCCAGGTAGGCAGCGGGCGTGCCTTGAGGAATACTCAGCTCAACGTCGTTGACAAAAAGTGTCATATTCGCGGTAGGTATTTGCGTCATATGGTAACGTGTTGTCTGCTCTACAACGTTTGCTTTGACGAAGCCGTTAGTCTGTGGTGTTTGAAGGTGTGTTAACTGTTGGCGTTTGGCATGAAACGTGGAAAGACTTAATCCGTGATGTTCACAAAAAGCACGTTGAGTGAGTTGGCTGGATTCATAGCACTCAAACAAAGTCTGCCATTCTTGATTGGTACGTCGTGTTGCCATTTTAAATCTCCTTTGGATTGGAGATTTGATCTTATTCTTCGAGTAAAGTGATTAGAATGCGGTGTTTATGGCACGCTTACGATTATTTTAGCTGTTTCAATCGCTCTACCGAGTGGGCTGCAATAAACAGCCCAATGCTTTTTATTACCAATTTTTTGATTGATAGATGCACCAATCATAGATGCTTGCTCTTTTCCTAATTCCGTCAAGCCCGAGTTACAATGTCCTTGTAAGCGTTGTTGAGCGTTAAACGTTGTTTGACCGTGGCGTAATAGATAAATGCTTTTTGACATTGTATTCCCCTTGCGATGAGAAGAAATTACACCACTTATTACCTTACGACAAGTTGAATGCCAATTTAATACCCTGAAGGCATAAAATAAGGTAGTAGATGAAGTGAGAATGGTTTAATTTACAAATACAAAACTAATTAAAAGTCTAACTGATCGAAATTAAAAGCATCGTTTATAAAGGTCAAATCAACTTTCCCTTAGGGTATGTTACAACACTGACTTCTAAACCTTAAGGCAACTTGGATGTATGAAAAAGGAGAAGTGAAATAAAGGGAGAGTAATTAGTAAACCTTCTCCTTCACATATAGCATAGCGATATTTAGCGACTCATCCAGATATCACTGAAACGCTGTGTTGATATATGAAAAAACAAATCATCTTTTTGCTTATAAATATTAACAAATGTTTTTTCTATATCTACAAATTCTGTATTTCTAAATTGAGATACAACAAAAGTTAAATCTTCATTTTTTTTAGGTGTATAAGCCCAGTAATTCAAATTATCTCCATTTCGTTTACAGTACTTTTCCATCTCAATTTTCTTGCCATTAATGACCATAAATACGGTACCATTAAGACCTTGAATATTACATTGACTTAAAAAACGCTCAAATCCATTATTGTTATACTTCGCTTTGTACAGTTTAAAGAATAACTTTTTGCCATTGATTTCTGGTGGCGTTATCAATGCAGATAAAACGTAATGTCCGTCAATACTTGATGAGTTCCAATCCTCTGCTTTCACATTTAATGAACACATCATCATTAATAAAAATGCGATACATAACAGCTTACTCATATTATTCCTTTAACATCAATAACAGCTTCAATAGAAAGAAGAAACGTCCTTTTGAATTAGTTTAACAGCAATGTTATGCGTCATCAAAAGAATCATTGAAGGCATTAAAGCTAAACATGAAGTTTTATACACACTTCTTTTATTTAATTACCAACTGACAAGGTAATTAATATTATAAGCAGACACTGGACAGTATAAAATTGAGATTTACATCACCATAAACTCTAGCTTAAATTGCTATTACAAACTTAAGCTTGTCCCTTATCGCAAAAAAATCAATTTAAATTTAATTTCATTTAATTTAATTTAATTTATGAGATATTAACCGCATAAAATAACAACTAAGCAATCAAATCACTTACTTAATTGTGAATTCTTTTCAGATTTCTCAATTGCATAACCTCATGTTTAATCAAGTAATATATTGACAAATATAATACTAAATTCTCTGCAGCGATACTTATTGTCAATACTCAATGATAGCTTTATCTCTCTACTGATGCCCTATGTTATAAATTATCAATACAGTAGGATTAGCAATTCATCGCCATCGTTAAGCCACAATTTGATGTTATAATTTTACAATATTTCCAGTAAGCGCTATGACAGCTAATATTTTAACTTTAATTGATTTTATTTAAATAATATAAAAACAATGTACGTGTCTAATATTATAGTCATGTACATTATTTAATATAAGTTAACGATACATTTCACATAAGCAGTTTATTCCAACAATACAGCAACTAATCTTAATATAATATATATGATAGTTATCTGTTGTATTAGACTAACTAAAAGCCTAATTTATTTAAATCTAAATACTGCTCTACCGCATCTGCAATCATGTTAATTCCATCTTCTTTCATTTGTTGAAAATCGGAAGTTCGAGTGTCCGTTAAACCAGCCCAAGTTAAGATTTCAGTGCATGCAGATTGCTGCTCAAAGATCCCATGTAAGTATGTACCTAAAACTTGATCATCTAGACCTAACACACCATCCACTCCATCGGTGAGTTTAATAGGCGCATCTTGCTCTATTTGAACAGAAGTAACCCCCGCATGGATCTCATAGCCTGTGACAGCAACGGTAGTATTCTCGGTTAATGTTAAGAAGCCAGAAACTTGCTTAAGTTGCTTATGTTGCATGATTTCAGTCGTTATCGGTAAATACCCAAGACCTTGTGTATTTCCACTTTCCCCTTCAATACCATTGGGATCTGAAATTGACTTTCCAAGCATTTGATAACCGCCACATATTCCCATCACTTTGCCACCGAAACGTAAATGACGCTGTATCTGTTTATCCCAATTTTGAGATCGTAAATAATCTAAATCGCTGCGTACACTTTTAGAGCCCGGTAAGATGATTAAATCAGCAGGCGGGATCGTTTGTCCTTTACCAATAAATTGAAGGTCGACTTGTGGATGCATACGTAACGGATCAAAGTCAGTATGATTACTAATACGTTGAAAAACAGGGACTACAACCGTAATAGAATTATCTTCTGCATCTATTTGTTTAATGTCAATGGCATCTTCAGCCTCTAACATTAGTCCATGCAGATAAGGCAACACACCAATAACCGGTTTACCTGTTTTTTGCTCAAGCCAATCAAGCCCTGATTCTAATAATTTAATGTCTCCTCTAAATCTATTTATAACAAAGCCTTTCACTCGCGCTTGTTCAGATTCAGATAACAGAGCTAATGTGCCATAGAGATGCGCAAATACCCCTCCTCTGTCTATATCAGCAACAATAATCACGGGGACATCCGCTTCTTCAGCAAAACCCATGTTGGCAACATCATTTTCACGCAGATTTATTTCAGCAGGACTACCAGCGCCTTCTATGATTATCGCATCATATTCTTTCGTCAGCCGCTGGAAAGATTCTAATATAGGCTTCATAACAACTTTCTTATAGCTGTTATAGCCAATCGCATCCATATGCTCCAACGCCTTACCCTGAACGATAACCTGGGCTCCAATATCCGTATTGGGTTTTAATAACACAGGATTCATATGAACAGTGGGCTCGATACCACAAGCGAAAGCTTGTACGGCTTGTGCTCGACCAATTTCGCCACCATCTTTCGTTACAGCGCTGTTAAGCGCCATATTTTGTGATTTAAATGGCGCAACACGAACACCTTTACGCGCAAGTACACGACAAATACCTGCAACAAGCACACTTTTTCCAGCATCTGACGTTGTGCCTTGAACCATTAATGTTCGCGTTGTTTTCGTTATTTTATCCATGTTTGGTTTTATTAAATCCTGTAAAGATATTACAATTAATCGCAAAATGGCGGCCATTGTAGCTGAGGCCAATCTTGTTGATCATCATGATAGACAGTAATACGCATTCTGGCGGCATAAGGTAAATGAATACGATGAAGGTAAGTGGTATTACGTGGCATTTCTAGTAATAGACGTAACAGCTGGCGCATAACGCCAGAATGGGTAACCAATAGGATTTTTTGTCCTTTATGCTGAGTTAATAAGTCTTGCCAAGCTCGCTTTATCCGAATATCAAACTGCTCTAGCGTTTCGCCATTATGCGGCGCTGTTCCGTCTTCACAAACATGCCATGGATCATGCCAATAATGGTTAATATCATCACCAAGTTGTTCAACTAACTGCTGACGTTTTAATCCATCCCAATCTCCAAAATCCATTTCTCGCCAACTATCGCTATACAAAGCATTAATCGTGAATTTTTGTGCTATAAAATCTGCAAATGATGAACAACGTTGTAATGAGGAGCTTACAACACAATCAAGTTCTTTTAGATTTTCGATGGCTGTCTTCATTTGCTCAAAACCTTGTTCAGTTAGGACAAAATCAGTGTGGCCTCGTAAGCAATTATCACCTTCAGGTAAACCATGCCTTAGAATATCTATTTGGGTTATCTTTGCCATTAGATCCTTACCCTTTTTATAAAACGCTTAGTGTCGGGCCTTTTAATACTTGTGGTATACCAGCAGTTACAAATATGACCCGTACTGATTGTTTCGCAATCTCTTGATGCAACCAACCACTTTCATCAACAAATCGGCGAGAAACCTCACCTAGCGGCACTATTCCTTGCCCTACTTCATTACTAACTAGAATGATACGCCCTTCTGCTTCACTAATCGCTTGTAAAAAGTCGGCTTTTGCCTGTTTCCATGATTGGTTACCAATGGGCTGAAATAAATAGTTATTTAACCATAACGTTAAACAATCAATCAGTAAGCATGTCTGGTTATTACTATGTTCACGAATAATATTTGCCAAATCATAAGGCTCTTCAATCAGCACCCACTGAGAAGGACGTTGCTGTTGATGTCTTAGAATACGTTCAGCCATTTCATTATCACAAGCACTTGCTGTTGCTACAAATTTCACAACCAAACCGGATTGATCTGCGAGTTGTTCCGCTAAGCTGCTTTTACCAGAACGTGCGCCACCAAGGATTAGTTCTGTACCCAACAACGAATGTACATGCATAGCAAACCTATTAACTATATAAAATACAGAATGCTAACTCATTAATTCCGTACTGTATTGTGGCATTTCACAGTTCTGAACATGAATAAAAAAGATCTTCAGTCACTAAACTTAAAACGGCAGCAATAGAAGTCAAAAATGTCTTAGTTTCAAAATTAAATGACAATAAAAATCTGATTTCATTATGACTATATTTGATTTTTATCATTAAGGGCTAATACTTAGACTATGAATTAAACAACCGATCAGGGAGGAATTATGACTTCTCAACAAGTACGACTTATTGATGTCTTAAGGCTTCCAACGGTTTTACTTTCTTTAGATTCGAAATCTCTCTACCAAATTATTACTGAAGCTCGATATCTATCCTTGCTTGGGCAATTAAAAAAGACCTGCGAACGTAATGAGATTTGGCAAGATCTTCCTCTTTTCTTCCAGCAACAGCTAATTTCAGGTTTTCATAGTTACGAAAAACAAAAGCAATCATTAGAATTTGAACATCAGGAGTTAACTAAGCATCTCAACGGTATATTACCATCATGGCGTTATATTCGCGGTAGCGCATTTCAACTTATTGAAATAGAAGCATTTGCAGGTAGAATCAAAAACAATATTGAGATATTAATTTCTAAGTCATTTGTTGATGCGGTTTTACAACAATTGTTAAATAATGGATGGCGCTATAAACATATAACCGACTATGAGGAAACTTTCTATTGTCGATGGTCTCAGCAAACTACTCCTTTAGTTCATAAAGAAAGACGTACTGAGCTAGCTATTCATTATCATTTATTACCTAAAACACTGGCGCATAAATTAAAAGAAGCGCCTTTACTTCACCATCATACATCTCCAACTATTGCCCAACCAGCCACGCTTTTATCTCCTGATGCTATGGTGCTTCATCAAGCTATCATGCTATTTAATCAGGTTGATTTTCATCATGGTTTACGTGATATATATGACTTAAATTTATAATTTCAGCATTTTGGTCAACAGGAATTATTCTGGCATAACTTAATTCAACTTCACCAGCAAATAGGAAAAGATAGCAGCCTTTATCTTGCACTATCGTTATGTCATGAATTATTCGATTTACCTATTCCTAGCAACATGCAGCAATTTTTAAATCAATCACAATACCAGCGTGCAATTTTCTGGCTTTATAAAGAAAGATTCACTGAAGTTATCAATAATACTTTTCCTAAACATCAAAACTCTAATTACCGTTTTGCTGTGAAATCATTACGCTTTCGGGGCCGTTTAAAGCGTATGCCAATTTATGCTATTGTGCCGCACATTATTAAACGAAGCGTACTTAATTTAATGCCCCATGAGGAAGATGAAGAAATTATTTACTAATGTATTTCTCTTTCATAAAACCTCTTAAAGACTTTCAACCAACAAATAGTCTAGGGCGTTTAAGAGCTTTATAGAAAAGACCTACTTTAGAATTTTAAGTGTTTTTTCATAGAACCAACGCTTTTCTCGCCAAGCCCTGTTACCTTTTCTAAATCTTTACGGCTTTTGAATTTGCCATTCTTTTTACTGTAATCAACAATCGCTTTCGCTTTTTCTTCACCAATACCAGGTAGTAATGCTGCAAGCTCTGAGGTTGAGGCGGTATTAACATTAACGGCTTTAATTTGCTTTTTAATTGCTGTTTTTGACGTTGTCGTGGTTGCCTTTTTACTATCGGTTACTGATTTTTAACTGCATCTTTTTTGCTTTATCTGCTTCTTTATTTGTAGACTTCTTTACCTTGGTAATACAATCCATTTTTTCTGCTTATCTGCCTTATATTTAAATATTTAGTTTCACATTTTTTAATAAGCTAGTGATATCGATGATGGCTAGCAGAGATGCAAATGGCAGAATAAACGTAAATGTTAATAATATTTTTTTTAAACGCACGAAAAATCCTTTATCAATAACCCTGTGTAAATTAAGACGATTGACGTAAAAGATAAAAAAGCATCATATAGCGTTTAAATCTGCGTTTTTTTCCTTTCTTAAGACTTTAATCATAAACAAACACGTTCATTCACTTTAAAATATAGACTTATCTATCTGTTTTTTATGTAATTAACTTAATTTACAAAGAGAGCGCAGTATATTGTTTAATTTCTGTTCAATAGCGTGTTAAGTTATGAGATCTTGTTTGAATTATGACAATTATTCATTACTAAGTGGCTACCTTAAGTTATAAGATAACTATCTTGTGGTCAGGTGAGTTTATAAATAACACCATGCTATGATTCACGCTTCTTGCGTATGAAGGACTTTTGATGACAGACAACATGCTTTTTTACAAAACCTACCCGCACCCAAGCAGTAATGAATGGGTAGTGTTTGTGCATGGTGCCGGTGGCAGTTCAGCAATTTGGTACAAACAGATTAAAGCGTATAAGCAACACTTTAATTTGTTGCTTCTCGATCTTCGTGGTCATGGTAAATCCAATAACATGTTCAAAGATATGATCGCTAATCCATATACCTTTAAAAGTGTGACGAAAGATATTGTTAATGTACTTAATCACTTGAAGATTCAATCAGCACATTTTGTCGGAATATCTCTAGGCACAATCATTATTCGTAACTTAGCAGAGATAGCACCAGACAGAGTTAAAACGATGATTTTGGGTGGCGCGGTAACACGTTTAAATGCTCGTTCTCAAATTTTAGTGAAACTAGGTAATATGTGTAAGCACATTATCCCTTACATGTGGCTATATCGCTTATTTGCCTATGTTGTTATGCCGCAAAAAAATCAACGCGAATCTCGACATTTATTCGTCAGAGAAGCCAAAAAATTGTGCCAAAAAGAATTTAAGCGATGGTTTAAATTGGCAACAGAAGTAAATCCCATCATGAAGTATTTTAAAGAAAAAGAACTGTCGATACCGACATTGTATTTGATGGGTGCAAATGACTATATGTTTATCAAGCCAGTAAAAGAAATGGTTCAACGACATAAGTTTAGCTTTTTGACTGAATTAAAAGATTGCGGGCACGTTTGCAACGTTGAACGACCGGATGATTTTAATCAACACTCCATCGATTTTATTAAACAGCATAAAACTAGTTATACGGCTTAGCATTTTATTCTTAAAAAGGCATAACGCTACTTAATAATCTTTTCTAGATCCTCAAGTGTACGTTATGCCATTATTTCTTTTTACTTATTAATTAGCGTGCAATGTGCTTCGCTAAGAAAGCTTCAAGTTGCTTTATAACAAATTCAGGTTGTTCTAAGTTACTAATATGTCCTGCCTCTGGGATCAGTATGTATTCGCTATCTTTGATCTCATCATGCATCAACTGCGCTTCTAGAGGTGGGCGCGGATTATCTTCCATACCTGATAAAATCAATGTGGGTGCTTTAAGTTGAGCGATATCGTCAAACGTATCTCGACGGCCAAACACCATCTTGCCTACTTGTGCAATTGCTACTGCTTTATCGCCTTTCAGAGATGCTAAATATTGTCTAAAGCCATCAACAAGCTCTGGCGTATATTGTTCGGCTTGGTGACGGAAAAATAAAGGAACGACACTATCAATAATGGCGTCTGGAATAGCTTGATGCTCAATAATTGTATTTAGCATTGCAAAGTATTTGGCGTGTAAAACTTCAGGCTCATAGCCTAAAAAGGTATCCATTAATACTAGTGCTGTCACACGTTGAGGTACTTTTATGGCAAGCTCTGCTCCCCACATCCCTCCCACTGATAAACCAATAAGTGAAAAGTTATCAATATTAAGGTGATCAAGCAGTGCAATAACATCATCAGCGTAATCACGCAGCGTACGTGTTTTTTCAGGTGCGATATCAGCCTGACCATGTGCCCATAACTCAGGCACAATACACCGATAATGCTGGCTCAATGCCTCTATTTGTGGTTGCCACATTTTGCTGTCCCACAAATAGCTATGACCCAAAACGAGTACAGGTCCTGTGCCTTGATCTAAATACGTTAATTTACGCTCTTCAATTACATAACTTTGCATGCATATCCTTGTCATCATTTATACGTGATTCATACGCTATCTTACTGCATCTACCTCAAATTGATATTTTTTATCGATCAAGGCAAGTCCCTTTCGATAAAAAATCCATGCGCTAATCCCTGCTGCAAAATTACCTATCATTGCCCCAGTAAATAGCCCTGGAAGACCAGCAAGTTGCGATCCTATCCATAAAATCGGAAGGAAACAGATAAACAAGCGCAAAGCTGAAATAAATAATGCGCGCATCGGCATGGCTAGCGCATTACAAATCGATACCATAATCATACAGACACCCAATGCACCTAGACTAATAGGAACGCGTGTTAGATGCATTAATAGCACTTCCTGTATTTTCACATCAGATGACAATAATGAACTTAATGGTGACGACAGTAAGAAAATGATGATTGCTATAATAAGTTGCCATCCAAGAACAAAAGAGACGGCAATGTTTATCAAGGTTTTGATCCCTTGAATATCTCGTTTACCTAACCGCTTTCCTACCATCTGAGGCATCGACATAGTCAAAGCCAGTACGACTACGATAGAGAAAAATTCAATTCGCGAACCCAATGCCCAAGCTCCGACTGTAGCAGCACCAAAACCTGCGACTAATTTCGTTGCTAACATAGAAGATACAGGTGGCAATAATTGACTCATCATAGCCGGTGCCATGATATGCCCAAGCTCTTTAATCGACTGAACGATATTTAAGCCAGCCCAATGAAAGGTTAACCAGTTTTTTTTCATCACTAATGGAAAAACCACCAGCATACCAATAATAAATGCGGTTATCGTTGCCCAAGCAGCACCATTAATTCCCAGCCCAAACTTAAAGATGAACAAAGGGTCTAAAACAATATTCAATAAGCTTGTTACCATCATCATGGTACCCGGTAACAAAGTATTACCATTGGCTCGACATAAGCTATAAGCAAAATACAACATCGATCCACACCATGCACTCGTTAGCCAAACAGGCCAATAAGTTTCAATGATGGGGAGCACATTTGTTGGCGCATCAAGCAAATGCATGATCACATCACGGAGTGACCAAATAACACCGCAAAGAAAAGCAATACCAATACCGCCAACAAGCACAACTAAACCACCTAGTTGTTGCGCTCTTATATTTTCATTGGCTCCTAACACTCGTGAAATCAGTGCAGTTGTAGCGATACCTAAACCAACTTGAAGACCAATAACCACCATTTGCATTGGCAGTGTAAAGCCTTGAGCAGCTAATGGAAGCACACCAAGCTGAGCAATAAATGCACTATCTACAAGTTGAAAACTCATCAGCGATAACACACCGAATAACATCGGCCATGTCATTTTAAATAGTTCTTGAGTTAAAGTTCGAATAGTAGAAGATAATTTCATAGATCACTTGTCTTACTAATATAAATAGTCATTACGTATAAACAAAAAATCCCCGCATAAGCGAGGATAATTTTTCTAATTAAACAGTTAACGGATAACAAGTTTAACCAAATCAGCTGGTCGATAATAAACCGATTTTAGTACCTTACCTTGACGAATAATTTTTCCTTCAAGATCTATATCTTGAGCGCACTTAGCAATAATATAATCACCTTTGGTGCTAGACATCAGTGCAACGCCCTGCTTTGCATAAAACGCTTCAGTATCAGCATATTCTTCAGCATTACGGCACACTTTACTCATATTGCTAGAATGGACTTCATTCCAGCAAGCCATAAAATCAATACCTAAGCGTGCTGACATTTGTAATAGAATATCAATCAAATAACTAATGCCGATATTATCTTCTATCTGCTTATCACCAAGGTGAACTAAGCGCCCCATTAATACATATACAGAATCAACGATCGCATCGGCTTGCTCAACTAAAGAATCCGCTTCTGCTAGTTCTGTCATTTCTTCAACAGCAAGTGATGTATGTAATGCGTCGGCTTGAGCATCAAGTGTTTGAGGTGACTCGATATCAAGATCGAATGTGGAACGAAACTCTCTAATATCGCGGTAAAGGTGATCAAAAAGAGGTTGGTCTAGCGCTGACAGTTTCATTCGTTTTCCTTGTCTCAAATTATAATGGCCTAGTAATTAAAAATACGACGTATATAGTTACGATGAATATTTTTAATCAGACAACGAACAGAATACTAATCTAATCAGAGACTAGATACAAAACCAATTATGAAATCAGTTTTCGTTTGTTGCTAAAACCACCATCCCACCGATATGCTACGTAACTCTTATTGCTTAATTACTATAGTAAAAAATCATTGAATTAATAGATACAAATATAACAAAATAACATCATGATATTGCGATATTAATACTTGATTCTTCATTAAAATAAATGAAAATCAGCTCGTTAATTTACAACCCAACGTTATTTATTTTGGACACTCATATGATTGCAGGACACCGTGGTGCACGCGCTGTTGCACCAGAAAATACATTGATTTCCATAAAAGCCGCAGCTGATTCGGGTGCAAAATGGATTGAGACGGATACTCAGCTTTGTGAAGATTTAGTTCCTGTTATTATCCATGATAAAAGCGTGCGTCGATGTACGAACGGTTCAGGGAGTGTTCGCCATAAAACGCTACAGGAATTGAAACAACTTGATGCTGGTAGTTGGTTTTCACCAGATTTTGCAGGAGAAACAATCCCTACGTTACATGAACTACTCGCCGCTTGTGATGAATATGGCCTTAATCTAAACCTTGAAATCAAGGTACATTACGAAGAAGAAGTGACCTTACAAGTTACAAAAACAATTGAAGCTATAAAAAATTATGGCTTTGATCCTGAACGTCTTATTTTATCGAGTTTTTCTTATAACGCGGTTAATCAATGCTTAGAGCAATGGCCTGAAGTACGCCGAGGATTAATTATTGAAGATTGGGTACCTGATATTGAACGATTAGATGAAAAATTGAAACTATACAGTATCCACCTCGATCATCATCTTCTCAACGAAAAACTTGCAAAAGAAATTATCCATGCGGGTAAAGTACTGCAAATTTGGACAATGAATGACCCAAAAAAAGTAGCAAAATTTAATCGATGGGGCGTATCAACAATCATCACAGATGATCCTGCATTGCTAATTTCAGCACTTAACGACTAACGTCTTTTCTGTATAAGCGCTTATTTGCAAGCGCTTATCTTTTCGTACTCTTTTTCAAAGCAATACTATAATTCAAGAAATATTTATGATTTTTTATATTCCAAAATAATGCAATTAATTCACAATACATATGTATAAAATGTTTCAACATATTTAGTTAACATTAAAAAATATGAATAACCTATCTAGAGTATGTCTATTTAAAAACGCGATATATTATTAGTAGTAATGACTGAATCAATATTGTCAGTGAATAAAACAGGATTGGGAGCAAACTCTTCATGTCAGTATATGACACTATATGTATTATGGCGGCAATTGCGGTCTTTATTTCAATTTTTAACCATAAGTTCGGACGTTTTCAAACAACGATAGCAATTACAGGCTGGTCTATTGCTATCTCACTTATTTTATTAGCATTAACTCAATTTGGTTTCATTTCTGTTGAAAAAGAAAATGCCTTAATAGAGCTTATTCAGCATATAAAATTTGAAGACTTCTTATTAAAAGGCGTACTTGGATTCTTATTATTCGCTGGCGCACTTAATATTGACTTGGACCATTTAAAAGACCAAAAGTTTGAGATAACCTTTTTAGCACTGGTCGGAACGCTATTTTCTACTTTTTTTATCGGTATTACTATATGGTTTATATTCAGCCTAATTGGTATCGAACTCAACTTTATTTATTGCTGCCTATTTGGTGCGCTGATCTCTCCAACCGATCCAATTGCAGTATTGGCAATTGTCAAAAAGTTAAAAGCACCACAACGAATTTCAACACAAATCGAAGGGGAGTCATTATTTAATGATGGTATCGGTTTGGTTATTTTCGTTACTATTTTTGAAATTGCTTTCAGTAAAACAGCACCGACAGTGTCAGAAACCGCTATGCTCTTCATCCGTGAAGCTCTTGGTGGTTTAGCTTTTGGTGCTGTATTAGGTTCAATTTTCCACTATCTAATCAAAGGGTCAAACGACAATATGTTACGTTTGATCCTTACTATGTTAATTCCAACTTGTGGCTACGTAATAGGTGAACATTTAGAAGTATCTGCACCACTCGCTATGGTTGTCTCAGGTATCTTAATTGGCAACATAACTCGTAAATATATTTCTGAACAGTCAGCTGACCAAATGGCGCACTTATGGGAGTTAGTTGATGAAATCCTAAATGCGGTATTATTCCTTCTTATCGGTTTTGTGATGATTACATTTAGCTTCCACAGTATTGATATCATCGCAGTAATTATTGCGGTTCCACTAGTATTATTAAGTCGTTACCTAAGTATTCGTTTATCTTATGTTGGCTTTAAACGCTACCGTCAGTACAACCCTGAATCTGTTAAAATTCTAACTTGGGGTGGCTTACGCGGTGGTTTGGCGCTTGCTATGGCTATGGCTATGGCTATGGCTATGGCAATTCCAACACATATTTACTTACCATCACATCCTGATGTAAGTATTAAAGAAATCATAGTCTTAATGACTTACGCCATTGTGATATTCTCAATATTAATCCAAGGTTCAACGATTACCTCAATGATTATGAAAGCAAAAGCGGTTGATAATAAACCATTCTAAGGAGAGAAAATGTATTGGATCCATCACCATCACATTATTATTGCATTTGTTGGTTTAATTGCTGCCTTCTGTGCCGGTCTTATTGGGCTTTATAAGCAGAAATAGGAACAACCTAGACAGAAAAATCATATAAAAGAGATAAATAACCATGTGTTTTTATCTCTTTTTTTATGAGCGACGTCTGATTCGAGAGCGTATTATATTTGTCATTATCTATAAATAATTAACGAAATATTTACCGTCAACCATTGTTAATAAAAACGCTTCCTTTATGATATTTTAATCACCTTAAATAAGACATATATCAATGACCAACAGCAATGAGAGTTTAATTCCGTTAGGCGCACGCTTTATGCTTTTTTCCGCCTTGGGTTTTGCCCTAATGTCTTCTACCGTTAAATACGTGAGTCAAATAGGTATTCCAGTCTTTGAAATCGTTGCTGCACGTGCCGTTGTCTCGCTGATTATTAGTTATTTAGATATTAAACGAAAAGGTATACCTGTATGGGGTAATAACAAACCTTTATTGGTTGTTCGTGGGATTATGGGCACAATTGGACTTTCTTGTGTTTACTATGCCGTCACGACTTTACCACTAGCTGAGGCCACTATTTTACAATATACCAATCCAGTATTTACTGCATTGCTAGCTGTCTTCTTCTTAAAAGAACGTATTCAGCTTTCGACCATGGTGTGTATTGGTCTAAGTATCATGGGGTTATTTTTCATTGTAAATCCAACAACACTAACAACAGGCGCTTCTCACCTACCGTTATACAGTGTCATGATCGCTTTAATCGGTGCCTTTGTTAGTGCCATTTCATATATTATTGTAAAAAAGCTTAGTAATACTGAAGACAGTTCAGTAATCATTTTTTATTTTCCACTCATTACTTTACCGTTATCTCTTATATTAATTGCTGATAACTTCGTTGTACCTGACTTACCAACAACAATTTGCTTAATTTTTGTGGGTATATTTACCCAAGTAGGTCAAGTGGGATTAACCAAGGCGATGCAAACTCAAGCTGCAGGTAAAGCAACAGCATATTCTTATATACAAATTGTATTGTCGATCATTCTTGGATTTATCATCTTTAATGAAGTTCCGTCAATTTGGACTTATATCGGTGGAATACTTATTATTTCTGGTGCTCTTGTGAACCTATTTGGTAGTAACATTATAAAAAAACTTAAACGAACAACGATCTAAATCATAATTATAAGTTAAACATTGATAGATTTTAATGACCCCTTAAGCTAATCTGTTTAAGGGGTTTTTCAGTATTTACGGTCAAGGGATGGCCTTTTACAACATAATCTATCAATTTAGTACGCAGGAAGCGGTATGATCGAATGTTATAAAAATAGACTGTGGTATCAAGATTTTGACATGAAAACTAATGGCATTGCTGTTGGCTGTAAAATGACAGTGATAAAATTAGACGATGAACGTTTGTTTATTCACTCCCCTGTTGAACTCGACAGTGCATTGAAATCAACCATAGAGCAACTTGGTGAAATAGTCGCAGTTGTTACTCCCAATAAAAACTACCATCACTATTTATCAGAATGGTGGCTTGCTTATCCAGACGCCTATTTCTTTGCCGCTCCAGGGTTACAACAAAAACGCGGAGATCTAACATTTGATGATGTATTACGCCAATACACCTCAACTTTATGGCAAGGACAACTATTACAAACTTTAATTAAAGGTAGTGACAGTTTTGAAGAAATTGCCTTTTGTGATCCTTTATCAAAAACATTAATTTTGGGTGATTTACTAGCATGGATGATTGATAAGAAACACCCTCTGAGTATTGGTTATGGACTTATAAACGGTTGTTATATACATCCTGCAATGCCTTTCTATTTAAGACTCAGCTTTACCGACCGTTTAAGATTACGTCAATCTATTCAAGAGATCTTAACCTGGCCTTTTGACCGTATCATTTTTGCAAAAGGCAAAGTTATTGAGACAAACGGCAAGCAGTTATTCTCAACCGCTTTCCACTGGTTATTCCACGCTTAGCAGAATTATGCTTGCTTATTCGTCTATCTCACAGTTATTGTGAGCAGTATCAACAAAGGCATCTAACCTAAAACATATAGCGTTCTGATTAATATTGCCATACCTATCACTTTTTCAGATAAGTTTGATTCGGAACCATACTATGAATCCAATAAGAATTTATATTCGCGACATTTTAGGCCTTGGTTTTGTCGGTATGATTATCTTAGCAATGCTTGGGATTATCTTTGCGGTTGTAGTTGTAGGAGCTATTTACTACCTGACAGGCGTAACAGATTTTGTCCCTAAAGATATTCATCTTTCGATGACCTACAGTATCTTTTTATTCCCTGTATTGTTAATAGGTTATGCCATCAGCCGACCAAAATCGATAGCGATTAAAAAACTCATTGTCGCTTAGAACAAGCGATGGCAAAGTCTGCATAAGCATTCAACACAAAAAAGAGCCTGACATGTAACTGTCAACATACATTGATATTGTTCCTTTTTATCTTTGTTTGTGAGGCTCTTTTGCTAAACGCTAAAACTCCCTCTATTTCAACGTTATTACCAGAATTGATACAGCTTGAAACGTTAATTAAAAGGTTGAATCAACATCAATCCCCTGTTCCATTTCACTGTGACGTATTAGCCCACATCCCTTGTAATGATCTTTTCCCTCAGCACGATCAAAATAGCTTACCACTCTATGCGATTCATCTTGGTACATCTGATCCTAATGCGCCATTAATGCTATTTGTAGGTGGTGTTCATGGTTTGGAAAGGATTGGTACCCAAGTACTGCTGTCATATCTGCATACGATTATCGAACGTCTCACATGGGATACCACGCTACATCATCTATTACAGCGGATTCAAATCGTTTTTATTCCTTTAGTAAACCCTGTAGGGATGGCGAAAAATTACCGTTCAAATGGTAATCATATTGATTTAATGCGAAATGCACCTCTGAACAGTCAAGAAAAAAACGCTTTTTTAATTGGTGGGCATCGCTTATCTCGCCGTATCCCTTGGTTTAGAGGAAACAACAACCAACAAATGGAATTAGAAGCTGAAGCATTAACCCGTTACGTTATCGACTTAACAAAATCGCGACCTGTAACACTGTCTTTAGATTGTCACTCTGGCTTTGGTTTAAAAGATAGAATTTGGTTTCCTTATGCCCATAGTGCACAACAAGCCTTCCCTTATATTGGTGATGTTTACCACCTCCGTCATAAATTTATGACGACTTACCCTAATCAAAATTATATTTTTGAGCCTCAGGCTTTGCACTATCTCTGTCATGGTGATTTATGGGATCACATCACCCTACAGTGTTTAAGACAACAACAAGCTATATTATCGCTAACATTAGAAATGGGATCATGGCGATGGATAAAGAAAAATCCACTTCAAATTAGACATACTTTGGGGATTTTCAACCCCATGAAACCTCAACGCATACAACGAGTATTACAAAAACACATTGTACTGATGGATTTCATGATAAATGCAGCTACAAACTATCAAGCATGGTTCAATCACATGGATAATCCTCATTACAAACAACAAGCATTATCACTCTGGTATAAAAACAATAATAAACACTTGTGAATCTAAATATGAATAGAAAACATACTATTATCTTGTTGCGAGGATTATTTAGAGACCAATTTCATTGGGGGTACTTTCAGCATACCCTTAAATCTAACTTTCCGCGCTCAAATATTGTTTGTCTTGATATTGCAGGCAATGGCGCTCGTTATAACGAAAAAACACCATCGAGTCTTGAAGGTATTGCTCAAGATCTCCACCAACATTTCCATGCTTTAGAAGCTGATCATCAAGCCGATATTATTGCAATTTCTATGGGAGGAATGATTGCTTTAAAGTGGATGACATTATTTCCAAATGATATTCGTAAAGCAATATTGATTAATACCAGCACTCAAAGCCTTTCTCCTTTTCATCAACGTTTACGTTGGCAGCGCTATATCGATATTTTCCACATTCTATGGTTACCAAACTTAAAACAAGAAGAAAAAATAATTCATTTAACATCAAATAAACAATGGGATAGCGATGAACTCATTGCTTTATCTCATCGCTGGGCTAACTGGAAAAAACAGCATCCCATTTCATGCCACAACATGTTAAAGCAACTCAATGCTAGTCGTGAGTTTGTACTACCTAATAAGCTAACTCAGCCAATCAGTTTACTTGCAAGCGAACAAGATAAGCTCGTAAATCACCAATGCAGTATCGCTTTAGCTCAATATTGGAATTTGCCTATTAATATTCATCCTACAGCAGGTCACGATATACCACTTGATGACGCACTATGGGTTTGTGAGCACGCTAAGCGTTTCTTTTAATGCCTTTTATTCTTACATTGTCTGGTTAACTACTTCGAAAACTGCCCACGAAGTAATGCAATCATCGCTCGAGTTTTTTCCGGTATAAAACGTCGGGATGGATACACTAATGTCATAACAATATCTATTTCAAAGATATCTGGCAGTACTGGGATTAAATCGCCACTGGCAACCTTATCTTCAAATAAGACGACAGGCAGTATAGCGATTCCTCTACCTGATTCAGTTAAGCGATTAATTAAACCAAAATCTTCTGAAACTAAACGAACATTCATTCTTTCTGGCAATAACGTTGAGTTATAACGGCTCGTTAAAATCGGGTGTTGATAAAGCGCTTCCATCGTCGTTGGTAAACTGTATGACTCAAGATATTTAGGAGAACAGTACAAACGGTTCGCTGAACTCAGTAACGTTTGTTGAACATAATTTTCGTTAATCACATCAACAATGTTTGGCAATAGCTGTAAATCAATATTCTCTCTTTTTAAATCGATACTTTCATACCGATGAATAATATCTAATGTTACGTCTGGAAATTGTTCTGTATATCGATCCAATATTTCAAGGAATACAGAAGATGAAATAAAGGCTGCTGGAATCGCCATTTTAAGCACGCCACTAAATGCATATTGCTGACTTTTAACTAAATTAACAGCTTGGTCGACTTCACTTAATGGTTGATTAATATATTGATAAAACAATCGCCCATTTTCTGTTAATTCAATTTGTCGTGTTGTTCTTATCAATAACTGACAACCAAGATCTTTTTCAAGTTGTTGTATTCTCCTGCTAATTTTAGAGCGTTGTAATGAATGTGCTTTTGCAGCCACACTTATTCCACCATGTCTTACCGTCAACATAAATAAATAAATATCATCTAACGATGCTTTCATAAACACACAACCATTGTCCTAAAAATAGAGCATAAGTGTAATGCTTATAAGTCTATTTAATCAAATACACTCTCTTTATAATAATGTGACAAAGATCACCATAAAAAGAGACATATCATGGCAAATGCTGACACAACATTCCGTCGCTGGATGAAAGGATTAATCATCCTATTTTTACTCTTTATGGGGTATATCATTGTTGCTGATAGGCATATTCCACTTACAACTGAAAGCCGTGTTCGTGGCTATGTCGTTCAAATTGCTTCCGAAATCTCTGGCAATATCACCTCCGTTTCGATCACTAATAATCAGAAAGTAAAAAAAGGTGAAGTGTTATTTACTATCGATCCATCTAAATATGAGCTTGCTGTTGATCGAGCAAAATTGGCATTACAACAATCTTATGAGCAGGAAAAATCTTTGCTCGCACAAGTTGAGGCAGCAAAAGCAAATGTTGCCACCAGCCTAGCCAATTATGACAACGCAAGAAATGAATATGGCCGTATTAATACACTGGCGAAAAAGAAATTAGTGTCTGCGTCTATGCGTGATTCAGCATTCGCGAAAGATCGTAGTGCATTATCGACATTACATGCTGCACAGCATCAACTGTTAGCCGTTAAAGCTAAATTAGGTAATAACGTCAGTGAAAGCACACCTGTAATGTCCGCAAAAAATGCATTAAAACAAGCCGAACTTGATTTAGCTCATACTAAAATTATTGCACCTACTAATGGTGTCATTACTAATCTGCAAGTTGATGTAGGTACAATGGCAACAGCAAACAAACCAATGATTACCTTTATTCCAACCAGCTCTATGTGGGTTTCTGCTGATTATCGTGAAAAGTCTACAGCATTAATTCATAAAGGTTCTGTTGCTTACGTCACCTACGATGCTTTACCTGGTCAAATTTTCAATTTCCATATCGCTAATCGAGACTTTGGTGTCGCTGCAGCACAAGAAACACCAAATGGTCAATTAAGTGCCGTTGAGGTTAATAACCGCTGGGTACGTGACGCACAGCGTGTTCGCGTTAATTTAACTAGTGACACTCCTTTACCACATCAATTGTTTATTGGATCACGTGCTACTGTTGTTATTTATTCAGATAACAGCTCGTTATGGCAATCCTTAGCGAGCATTCAAATTCATATCGCTAGTTGGTTACACTACATCTACTAACCGCAAAGCGATCAATATTATGGTTGATCGCCCTTTCTTTTGGCTTAATAAAGGATCTAATAATGAAAACAATGCGGATCTGGTTTGGATGTGTTTTAGGGCTCGCTATTAGTATGATT
>NZ_CH724141.1:1565639-1586075 GCF_000153325.1 Photobacterium sp. SKA34 | reverse complement strand
GTGCTCGCACCAATGACATTAATTGGTTCAATGGCTGTCGCTAAAATACGTATTACAGGGACATTTTTGGGGTGTTTAGCAGGTATGATTATCCAATTAGGGCTTTATTCATGGGTTAATAACGGCATATTATTTCTGATGGCTTATGCGATAGCTGCAGGCTTTTTTTGTCACTGGATTGCACAAGGTACCATAAAATCGAGTATTGCTTTTTCCGCGATGTCAGCATTAACCGTGCCGCTGACAACATCATTAATACCAGAACAAAAAGATGCCTTTTTCTCTATTTTATATCGCTTCAGCTCAATTTTCGTTGCTGTGATAGCAACTTCAATCGTAATTTGGATCACCCACCACTTTTTAGTTAGGGTAATCAAAGCCCCGAATGAACAATTTTAAAAACGATAAACAAACCAGCTAGTATCAGTACTGAGCTGGTTTTTCTCTATCATCTTCCGATTATCATTAAGCTAAATCATCTTTAGTCACACTTACGCCTTTAATTTGCGCATAAACTTGATCGCCAATATTTAAAGCTAATTCATCCGCCGCCCAAGCAGTAATATTGGCCCATAAATTGGTTTCACCAACGCGTAATTTCACTTCAACAC
Organism: Photobacterium sp. SKA34; assembly: GCF_000153325.1. Taxonomy (GTDB): domain Bacteria; phylum Pseudomonadota; class Gammaproteobacteria; order Enterobacterales; family Vibrionaceae; genus Photobacterium. The sequence continues at coordinate 1,585,464 of NZ_CH724141.1, read as the reverse complement.
GCTCACCTTCTGCATAATAAATTTTGTCGACTCTTGCGGCTAAGATATTACGAATACTGGTTTGAGTGGGTTGTTCACGAGCAATAGATACATCATTTGAAAAAATACGTACCCTCACCCATTCACCACGTTGCTGATGTAAACGGCTGACCCATAAGAATGAATCATGGCTTAGCATCACCTGCGTTAATGCATATTTAGGATGATTATAATTAATACGAGCACTTAATAATGAACTTTGCTCTTTAACGGGCAACCAAGGGCGCATTTCAGGTGAACTCCATACTGAATTCACATGCCCTGAAATTAACACCTTACCTTGGTTAAGCATCACCATAGAATCGGCAAGACGTAAAATCTCATCAAGGCTATGGGTTACATAAATAATTGGTGTATTCACACTCTTGGCTAAACGCTCAAGGTAAGGCATTAACTCTTGTTTCCGCGGCATATCTAGCGATGCTAATGGCTCATCCATCAGCAACATGTCAGGTTTAGTTAATAACGCACGTCCAATCGCGACTCGCTGCTTTTCGCCACCAGATAATGATGACGGATAACGGTTTAGTAACGCTTCAATACCAAGCAAACGTACAATATCATCAAAATGCTGGGGATCAGGACTCTTGACGCCGTAATTTAAATTGCCTCTTACACTGTAATGTGGAAATAAACGCGCATCTTGAAATACATAACCAATTTTTCGTTTATCTGGCGAAAGAAATATTCGCTCTTCATTACTGTAAAGGGTTCTATCGCCAAGCTTAATAATCCCACTATCTGGCTTTGTTAAACCCGATAGAACATTCACTAATGAAGTTTTACCTGCTCCTGAACGACCAAAGATCGCTGTGATCCCTTTCATGGGTACATCGAGATCAACGTCTAGCGATAAATCACCAAGCTGCTGTTTAAATTTAATTTTTAAGCGTTTATTAGTTGTCATCACATCACTTCCAAACGTTTTCTAGCAAGGCGTGTTAGCCATTCAGAAGCAAATAATGAAGACAAGGCAATCACAATCGCAACCACACATAAACGGGCCGCTTCACTCTCCGCTCCCGGGGTTTCAATAAAGGAATACATTGCCAATGGAATAGTTTGAGTTTGACCAGGAATATTAGAAACAAAGGTAATCGTTGCACCAAACTCACCAAGAGCACGAGCAAAGGCTAAAATTGTGCCTGTTAAAATACCAGGGATCGTTAATGGTAACGTAATGGTGACAAATACACGTAGTGGTGATGCGCCTAATGTACGAGCGGCTTGTTCCAGCTTTTTATCAACCCCTTCTAAAGCAAGGCGAATAGAGCGCACCATTAATGGAAAAGATACCATAGCCACCGCTAAAGCTGCCCCTCGCCAACTAAAGCTAAAACTAAAACCAAACCACTCATAAAGCCATTTGCCTATAGCGCCTTGCCTTCCCATTGAAATTAACAATAAATAACCAATCACAACAGGAGGTAAAACAAGGGGTAAATGAATGAAACCATCTAATAATGATTTACCCCAAAAATTTCGACGAGCCAATAACCAAGCACAAGCAATACCCAAAGGAAGGCTAAATAGCACAGCAACACTTGAAATTTTAAGGCTTAATAATAACGCTTGTAATTCATAATCAGTGAGCAAAGCGAACAATCCTGTGTTTCAATCTACACCCATGCTCTTTTCTGCATGAGATTCGTAATAATAGCGATAGCATAAGTAATCATTACATCATAGTCAGTAACGATGTGTATAAAACTTCGTAGTTGCTCTATAAATAAACAAAAAAGCACTGAGCAAAGTGCTCAGTGCCTAGTTTTATCTATAACGTCGTTTAATCATAATATGATTAATGTATTGCCTAACTTATTGTCTTAATTAACAGAGCCAAAACCATATTGTTTAAAAATAGCTTTGGCTTCGTCATGCTGTAAGTATTCATAAAACGCTTTTGCCGCAGGCGTCGCATTACCTTTGACTAATTCCATTGGATACGTGATTGGCTTATGTGAATCGGTAGGGAAAGTCGCAACGATTTTTACCTTTTTAGAAATCTCTGCATCGGTTTTATATACAATTCCAAGTTTCGCTTCGCCGCGTTCAACTAACACTAATGCCGAACGTACGTTATTCGCCATTGCCAATAAGGGCTCTGCTTGCTGCCATAATTTTAGATACTCTAACGATTGCTTAGCGTAACGTCCTGCTGGAACATTTGCCGGATTACCCACCGCTAAACGTGTACCGTCTAAGCTTTAGATAAATCCCAGCTTGCTGTCAGCTTGATATTATTTTGTGGATAATCAGTAGAGCAACCATCACTAAACTATTTTTTAGAACATCGACTCGGCTATTTATCAATTACCGCGCCTGCTGCTCTACATAATCCATCCACTTTTCATTAGCCGATAAATAAATGTTTGCTGGTGCGCCAAGCGCAACTTGCCGCGCTAACGCTGAAGATGAAGCGAATGAAAGCGTGGTTTTAACCCCAGTCTCCTTTTGATATTTAGCAGCAATGTCATTTAACGCATTGGTTAATGACGAAGCCGCAAATACCGTGATGTTACTATCAGCAGCAAAAGAAGAAAAAGAGAGTGTTGAGAGTAACGCTGCTGTTGCGAAAGCTAATTTACGTGTCATGACGATGCTCCTAATATCCCGATATATAGTAAACTACATATCGGTTAATACAAGTATTATCTGTGTTATGGATCTTAGTTTTAAACTACAATATATCCGTCTTCAACATCACTTTTTATTGTCATCTAAAAAGTAATTAATCCTCTGTTTCACCAATAGCAAACGATTACACCTTATAAACTATCTCTTTTAGGAATATTAACCACCACTTATAGCGATAAAGATCACAAATAAAAGCAATAAATGAAATTGTTATTTTCAATAAAAAATTACCCAGTATTATCTGCGAAAAATACCTTCCTTCGGTGATACTAGATGTTAAAGAAAACGTTACTTGAATATGTATTACTTTGAAGACGAAGTTGCTAAAACCGTTGATCAAATTGGTATGCGTGCGATTTTAGGTGAAACCATTATTCAATTCCCTGTAGCAAGTGCTAAAACACCAGAAGATGGCATTAAATACGCAGAAAAACTGATTAACGAATATAAAGATCACCCGCGTATCACAATGGCATTTGCACCTCATGGCCCATACACAAACTCAACAGAAACTCTGCAAACTATTGCCAAACTTTCGATGAAATACGATGTTCCAGTGATGATGCAATTGGCTGAATCTGATCGTGAACGCGAGGTTATTGCAAAACGTTCTGGTGGCCTATCTCCTGTAAAATACATGGAGTCTATTGGCGCACTAAACGAGAACTTAGTCGCAGCACACGTTATTGATGCGAACGAAGAAGATATCGCTATCTTGAAAAAGTACGATGTGGGTATTGCACATAATATGAGTGCTAACATTAAATCGGCAAAAGGTGTTTCACCAGCATTGCAAATGTTTAATGACGGTTTACGTATCGGCTTAGGCACCGATGGTCCAATGTCGGGCAATACGCTAAGTACTATTGATGAATTTAACCAAGTTGCAAAAGTGCATAAATTAGTCAATAAAGATCGCGCTGCCATGCCACCTAAAAATGTAATTGAAATGGCAACGATCGGTGCTGCTCGTGCACTCCATATGGAAGATAAAGTAGGCTCTTTAGAAGTCGGTAAATTAGCAGATGTGATCGTTATTGATACCAAAGCACCAAATATGGTACCTGTCTACAATCCATATTCAGCACTGGTTTACTCTGCTTACGCAACGAACGTAAAGCATACGATTGTTGATGGTAAAGTGATTATGGAAAACAGAAACGTACTGACGGTTAATGAAGATAACATTCGCAAAGAAGCGCTGCAGTTTGCAGATAAAGTGCGTCAAACCGTTATTGAAAGCGGCGAAATCGTACAGTAACTAATCTGTTATTAGTTAGATACAGGGCAGCGAACAGGTTTCACTGCCCTATTTTTATTCTTTAATATACTCAAGGGAATAGTTGTAAAGCTGTTCAACATCACCACTGCACATCAATTGCATTGATTGTTTCAGTTGTTGCTCTGACCATTCCCACCATTGCATTATAGTTAGCATCTTAATTTGTTCTGGCTTAAAGCGCTTTTTAACCACGTGGTTATTAGCAACGATAACAGTATAAGGCTCAACATTTTTGGTGATCACCGCCCTTGATCCAATTACAGCACCATTACCAATTTTTACTCCAGGCATGATCATCGCTTCAGAGCCAATCCATACATCATTGCCAATGACGGTATCGCCTGCTCGCTTAAAACCACTGGGCACATCTTCACCAAAATCATTACCAAAGGGAAAGGTTGAAATCCAATCGATACGATGTCCTTGGTTGCCCGCCATCATAAAAGTCGCGCCAGAAGCAATAGAGCAAAATTTACCAATGATCAGCTTATCCACTTCGCCAAACATACCGCTTTGCCAAACCTCTTTGGTTGGCTTATCTCCAAGCAAATAGCGTACAGCTTGATCTTCAAAAGATTTATCGTGGTAATAACCAGAATAGTAACTGTAGTCACCAACTTCTATGTTGGGGTTAGTAATGGTGTCTTTTAATTTTTGGCTTTCAAGCCATGTTTCAAACTGCATATTAAACGTCCTGTTGATTTATTGCAGTCAGTCTAATTGTTCTTTATTCTTACCAGAAGTAACCATTAAGAGATTCATAATTACCATATGGAAATAAAGTGGCTAAGTTACGTACCCATTTATTTGGCGTTATGTGAAGAAAAAAGCATTGCAAAAGCAGCGGTTAGATTGAATTGCTCAAGTGCACATATCAGTCGACAATTGCGTCAACTCGAAGCACTTCTCGATACTCAACTTATACAGCGAACAACTCGCCAATTTAACCTCACCTACGATGGCCTTGCATTTTATAAGCAAGTAAAAGCACTATTTGCACATGCTGAAGCCATAAACGAAGGATTAGATGTCACTAATTCTGTTTATGGCAAACTTCGTATCGCGGCGTCTGCTTCTTTTGGCTCGATGCTATTAAGTGAGCATCTTGCCGATTTCAATTTAAGTCATCCAAATATTGAATTAGAAGTCGCTTTTACTGAAACCCCATTAGATCTAATAGAGCAAGGTTTTGATGTCGCCATATATTTCACCGAGACGCCACCAGAAGGCTATGTAGGTCATTATATCCGCCACCTTCAATGCCAACCTTTCGCTCATGAAAGTTACTTAGCAGATCATCCAGCGATTACTCATCCTTTGGATTTGCTCGACCACAACCACATTATTTATCGAAATAGTGAATTCACGCTCGATAAATGGTGTTTTATTAATCAAACAACACAAGAAAAGACAAATATTATCCTTAAACCTGCCATGAGTTTTAGCCTAATCACCGTCATGACCGAGGCAATGATCAAAGGCTGTGGTATTGCTATGCTTGATGAGATGGCATTAAGTCACTTAGATAGTGATAAACGAACACATATTATTAATATCTTACCTGATTGGTTTACACCTGATCGTTTGCCTTTATATATTCTTTATCCTAAACGTACACACCTTGCCCAACGTACAAGTCTATTTGTTAATTTTATTCGTCAAAAACTTGATAAAACAAATTAGAATTAGAGATAGATTGAAAGAAATAAAAAGAACAATACTGCCTTAAAAATACTAACACTGGCCTGACAACGCTTATTTACCCATATTCTATTCGTAAAAAGCATGAGGTATAATTAAAAGGATTTGTATAATAATTATAAAAAGTGAATACAATAGCTGCTCAATGCTGTTGCTTCGCAATACACATTTATGACAAGTATTGCCAGTAGAGATAACGCTAAGCAAACCGAACAGGTGTTAAATCACGCTCTAACTAAAGTGTTACGCGCTAATATACCAGAGCTAACACTGGCACAGCATCATTTGAACTTCAATGAAGTTGAAACAAGGCTATCACAACAAACCGCTATTGATGAAGCTAACCGTTTTTTAAGTTGTGGTTGTAATGACGGTAACGACTGTAAACTTCGCCACTACTCAACAGATTATAAGGTTGATCGTAAATTGTTTATCAACCGTGCCGTACCTTTAGCGAACTGAAAATTACGGTCAACAACGACGTTTAAGCCGTCTTTGTTGACCGATTTTCATTAAGACGCTAGCTGAAAATTACCTAACAGCGCGTTATAAACATCATTGTGATGTAATACCCCAACCAATTGATTATTTTCAACCATGAGTAGTGGTTTGTTATTGAGTCGCTTCAGCTCAATGGCATCTCGCATACTAATATCAGGGCTGACCATCACTATAGTCATGTCATTAATATGGCTTGGAATAGCATCTGTAATTTGCCATGAAAGGCAATCAACATTACCTTCATTCACGATAGACAGCGTGTCCTCATCCTGGGCGATCCAAAGCTCATCGACATCACACACTTTATAAGTATTTCCCTGTTGCTCTAACGCGTTTACTGGCGTCATCAATGAGCGCCCTTTCAATACATTTAACGGATTCGTATGTGCGACAAAATCACGCACATAATCAGTTTTCGGATTCAATACAATCTCTTCAGGTTTTCCGTGTTGAATCAGCTCCCCTGACTCCATAATCGCGATATTATTTCTGATTTTAAGTGCTTCATCTAAATCATGACTGACAAACAAAATCGTCTTATTTAACTTACTTTGCAGTGCTAACAATTCATCTTGTAGTTGTGCACGGATTAACGGATCAAGCGCTGAAAATGGCTCATCCATCAATAAAATATCCGTATCCATAACAAATGCACGCGCAAGTCCTACCCGTTGCTGCATCCCGCCCGATAACTCTGATGGGTATTTATCTTCCCATTCAGCCAGCCCCACCATTTCTAACTGCTCTCTAGCGCGCTGATGACGTTCCTTCTTAGGGATATTTTGCATTTCAAGCCCGAATGCAACGTTATCTAACACGGTTAGCCATGGCATTAAGGCAAATTTTTGAAATACCATCGAGACACGATGAGTACGAAGATGCTGTAGTTGAGCTTTTGAGCAGTTTGCTAAATCTACAGTCTGTTCACCATCTTTAATCAACAATTCGCCACGACTTATATCGTTCAATCCATTAACCGCGCGTAATAAACTTGATTTACCCGAACCGGACAACCCCATAAGTACGCAAATCTCGCCTTCTTTGATTTGCAGACTAACGTTATTTACACCAACAACTTGGTTTGTTTCATCAATAATTTGTTGACGACTTTTACCTTGAGCTAATAACGCTAAGGCTTGTTGCTGTTTATCGCCAAACACCACATCCAGATTGTTAATCGTTATTGCATTCATGATCACAGCTCCTTTTGTGCTGGTGTTTTACATAATCGGTCTAAAATAATCGCGACCAATACAATCGCAAGTCCCGCTTCAAAACCTTGTGAAATGTTCACAGTATTTAATGCACGTACAACGGGTTTTCCTAATCCATCTGCACCGACTAATGCGGCGATAACCACCATAGACAAAGACAACATAATGCATTGGGTGATACCCGCCATAATACTCGGCATCGCCGCGGGTAACTCGACTTTTAACAGTAACTTCATTCGGCTCGCACCAAACGCTTTGCCTGCTTCAATTAAATCTTCAGGCACTTTCGTGATACCTAAATACGTGAGTCGTATTGGCGCTGCAATGGCAAAAATAATGGTAGAGATAAGTCCCGGTACAATACCTAATCCAAACAAAACCAGCGTTGGAATTAAATAAACAAACGTTGGCACCGTTTGCATTAGATCTAAAATAGGACGCATCAAGGTATACAACCATGGACGGTGCGCAGACATAATTCCGATAGGAACACCAATAAGCACTGAAATACTTGTAGCAGCAAAGACCAACACAAAGGTTTCTAACATTTCCTGCCAGTAGCCTAAGTTCAAAATAACTAATAACGCTGCGACAACGAAAACCACTAATGAAATTTTACGGTGTAAATACCATGCTAACGCCGCGGTGATTAAAATAGGCAGTGCTGGCGGCATCCACTTAAATACATCAACTAAAAATAGAATTACGGTTTCTAAGAAAAATGAAATGGCATCAAATAACCCTGCGGCATTGATAGTTAACCAATCAACACCTGCTTCCATCCATTGACCCAAAGGGATTTTATTATCCGTAATGAAATTCACACTTTTGCCTTTTATTTGATAAGACGATGCTTACCACCTTATTTTTATGAAGTTTTACAATAGCTAATAACAAAGAAGTACCTGCGTTAATAAACAAGACGTGATTATTAACGCAGTATTTTAAGAAAGGATTAAGATTGCTTTAAGTAATCCAACACCGCTGTAGTGGCCACTTTACCTTCGCGAGTTTTAACGTCTTTTAGCCATGCTTCCACTTGCTGTGGATTTTCACTTAACCATTGGCGGGCTGCTTTTTCAGGTTGAACCTTTTGATTAAGGATTGCTTCCATTAAGCTATTTTCCATTTCTAAGCTAAATGAAAGATTTTTCAGAAGTTGACCAACGTTTGGACACTCGGTTAAATAATTACTGCGAACATTGGTGTACACATTGGCGCCACCATAGTTAGGTCCAAAAAAGTCATCGCCACCAGCAAGGTATTCCATTTCAACATTGCTATTCATTGGGTGCGGTGCCCAACCTAAATAAACAATCCACTGATCACGGCGTACAGAGCGAGAAACTTGCGAAACCATCCCCGCTTCACTTGATTCCACTAAACTAAAGTCTTTCAAACCAAACGCATTCGTGTCGATCATTGATTGAATTAAACGATTACCATCATTACCGGGTTCAATACCGTAAATACGACCTTTAAATTTATCCGCATGTTTTGCCAAATCAGCAAAGCTCTTAACACCTGCGTCATAAACATATTTAGGTACAGCTAACGTATATTTTGCACCTTCTAAATTCGCTTTTACTGTTTCAACCGTTTTGGCTTCACGATATTTCGCAATATCGCCTTCCATCGTCGGCATCCAATTTCCTAAAAAGACATCAATATCACCATTCGCCATTGATGAGTACGTCACGGGTACTGACAATAAATCAGTTTTCGTACTGTAACCCATTCCTTTTAAAAGCTCAGATGTTACCGCTGTAGTTGCCGTAATATCCGTCCAGCCTACATCAGCAAAACGTACCGTATCACATTGGTTAGCATAGCTATTAAAAGCGACTGAGCTTAACGCTAAGGCAAGAAGTGTTTTTTTAGTAACAGACATAATTATTCCTTTGTCTTTTTATTTATCAGTATTAAGTACGTATATCCCACGTACTTATTGTGAATTGTTTCGTTGGGTCGTTTCCCAATCAGGGGCAATCCATACAGGTACATTGCCTGCAGGAAGCGGGGTTCTCTGTAAAATAAAATCAGCGGCTCGCTCAGCAACCATGATCGTTGGTGCATTAAGGTTACCGTTAGGAATCGTCGGGAATATAGAAGAATCAACAACACGCAAGTTTTCAATACCGCGAACACGACACTCTGGATCTAGTACAGCCATCACATCGTCATCATTCCCTATTTTACAAGTACAAGATGGATGATAAGCACTCTCTACATTTTCTTTTACCCACTGATCAATAGATTGATCAGATGTGACATCCGCTCCCGGTTGAATCTCATCACCACGATATTGATCCAATGCTGATTGCGCCATAATTTCACGGGTTAAACGAATACAATCTCGCCAATCCTGCTTATCTTGCTCGGTAGAGATGTAATTGAATTCAATTTTAGGCTTCGCATGCGGATCATTCGATACAACAGAGACCGTACCTCGGCTCTGTGGCTTATTAGGCCCCACATGCACTTGGAAGCCATGACCATCAAATGCAGCACGACCATCGTATCGCATTGCTGCAGGTAGGAAGTGATATTGAATATTTGGCCACTTTAACCCTTTACGCGAACGAATAAAGGCGCAAGATTCAAAATGGTTCGTCGCACCTAAACCTGTACGAGTTAGTAGCCATTGCGCGCCAATTTTACCTTTGCTGACTAAATCTAATTTACTGTTTAAGGTAATGGCTTCATTACAGTGGTATTGGAAGTAAACTTCTAAGTGATCTTGTAAATTAGCCCCCACCCCAGGAAGATCATGCACAAGATCAATCTTCGCGTTATCCAATACTGCAGCAGGTCCAATGCCAGACAATTGTAATAACTGGACTGAACCAATGGATCCAGCACTAGAAATCACTTCTTTTGTGGCAAATACTTGAGATAGCTTACCTGACTGTTCAAATTCAACACCTACCGCTTTTTTACCATCGAGTAGGACTTTGCGTGCCACAATTCCTTTTTTCAACGTGAGGTTTGAGCGCTTTAATGCACGACGTAAATAAGCATTCGATGTCGATGCACGCACACCTTGATCTACTGTCATATGCATGGCACCAAACCCTTCTTGTTGGTAACCATTGTAATCATCAGTTTCGGGATAACCGGCTTCTTTACCTGCATCAATAAAGGCTTGGTAAAGTGGATTGAGTGCCATGTCATTCCCATTGCACGTCCCGACAGGACCTTTGCTACCACGATAAGCGTTACCGCCTTTTATCCATGTTTCAGCACGACGAAAATACGGTAAACATGCTTGGTAATTCCAGCCAGTTGCCCCTTCTTGTTCCCATTCGTCATAGTCACATGCATGACCACGTACATACACCATGCCGTTGATAGAAGAACTACCGCCTAATACCTTGCCTCGTGGACAATGTAATTTACGCCCGTCTAAGCCTTGTTCTGCTTGAGTTTCAAATTGCCATGCATATTTGTCACTGTTCATTGGGTATGACAGTGCCGTTGGCATTTGAATAAAAATACTACGATCACTACCGCCAGCTTCTAGTAACAACACATCATATTCACCGCTTTCACATAAACGGTCAGCTAATACACAGCCTGCCGAACCCGCGCCAACAATAATGTAGTCATAGTGTTGGGATTTATTTAGCTGCTTATTTTGATCCATCAAAATCGACTCCATCCGTTACGCATAAGGACTTTGGTAATCGCCCAACTCAATAAGTATACTTTTGGTTTGGGTATAATGTTGTAAGGTTTCTATTCCGTTTTCGCGTCCAATCCCTGATTGCTTATAACCACCAACAGGCATTTGCGCGGGAGAATCTCCCCATGTATTAACCCAACAGATCCCTGCTTGTAATTGATGGATAACGCGGTGGGCTCTCGCTAAGTTTTGGGTAAACACACCCGCAGCTAAACCATAGTGAGTATTATTAGCGCGAGCGATAACATCGGTTTCATCGCTAAACTTAATTACCGACATCACTGGCCCAAAAATTTCATTTTTAACGTGAGACATAGATTCATCGCAATCAATAAAAACAGTAGGTTGAACGAAATTACCTTGTGCTAAACCATTATCAGTATATTGGTATCCACCAGTCAGCAAGATTGCGCCACTTTGTTTAGCTGCATCGATGGCTGATAACACTTTTGATAGGTGTGATGTTGAAATCAATGCGCCAATTTGGGTCTCCATATTCATCGGATCACCAACGATTAATAACTCAGTTCGACGCTTAAGTTGCTCTATAAACGTGTCGTAAATAGTCTCATGAACATAAACACGTGTGCCATGTGTACATACTTCACCTTGGGTATAGAAGTTAGCCACCATTGCCGCTGAAACAGCATGATCGACATTAGCATCATCAAAAATGATCATTGGCGATTTACCGCCTAATTCCATCGTGACCGACTTTAAGGTATCAGCACTATCAGCCATTACCGCTTTACCTGTACCAGTTTCACCTGTAAATGAAACTTTAGCGATCTCAGGGTGTGCCGTTAGCATCTGCCCCACTCGGTAATCACCTTGTACAACGTTAAAAACGCCATCAGGCAGACCTGCTTCAGTAAAAATCTCAGCAAGCTTTAGAACTGTTAACGGTGTTTCTTCCGATGGTTTGAAAATCATGGCGTTACCCGCAGCAAGTGCAGGCGCTGATTTCCACATCGCAATTTGGATCGGATAATTCCACGCACCAATACCAGCACAAATGCCCAATGGTTCTCGACGCGTATAAAAGAACTGATTTTCACTTAAAGGTTGCTGTTCACCTTGAAGCCCAGGTGCTAACCCTGCAAAGTACTCAATAACATCAGCACCGGTTTCTATATCAACCGCTATCGCTTCTTGTAACGGTTTACCGGTATCTGTGACTTCCAATACCGCTAATTCATCGTTGCGTTCTCGCAGTAACGTAACAGCACGTAATAAAATACGGCTACGCTCAGTTGCCGTCATAGCCGACCATATAGCAAAGCCTTTTTTAGCTGCACTAATGGCTAACTCAAGATCAGCTTGAGAGGCTTGCCCAATAGTTGCTATCGGCTGACCATTAGCTGGATTAAACGTTGTAAATTGAATATCAGAAGAAGCAGCAACATAGTTACCATCTATATATAGTGATTTCATATCCATTTGAAACTCTTAGAAATTATAATTTTGAATAAAAAGACAATTGCTTTCCTAAATAATCATTAATGATCATGCGAGCATTATTCGCATCAATACCTTTGGGATTTAATGTCCCGCGCAACCAAATACCATCAATTAATGAAGCTATACCATGGGCAACTAATTCAGCTTGAGAAGATGGTAATAACCCTTTAAGTTCAATCTTTAAATGTGATAGCAAACGTTTTTCATTAACTTGCTGTAGGCGACCCAACTGTGCGTCATGCATAGCGTAAGACCAAAATGCTAACCATGTTTTCGCTACTTTATTTTCAGCTTGATAACCATCAAAATTGCTCATGATAATAGCATTAATTCGACCTTGATGATCATTGCGGGGGATTTGGCTTAATGATGTTGTAACACTCATTGACAAACGACGTAAAATTTCACGCATAGTCTCTTCTAATAAACCATGCTTGCCACCAAAATAGTGATTGATAATCCCCGTTGACACCCCTGCTTCTTTACTGATCAAAGAGATACTTGCTGCATGTAAGCCAACTCGTTCAATCACTGCCATCGTGGCATTTACAAGCTGTGGTTTACGAATATCAGGCATTCCAACCTTTGGCATAATGCTCCCATTTATTTTTATTGAACGGTCAATTAAGTATAAATGTGACATGTTTTTAACATTAAATCAAAACACAACCAAAATCACAGTTTTAAAAACCATCAAAATAAAGAAAATCGCTAGATTATCAAGACAATGGCGAATGTAACAAAATATTAACAGTGAGAGTATGAATTAAAAAGTGATACATACAAGTCGAATAACCAAGACATATTACGAACAATTATTAAACGTTAAGAAATGATATGTAACGAGAGAAATGAAATATTAGTAAGGTGAGCTCCATAGCATAAACCCAATTTGTTTTTTTTATTTAGTTATTTTGGTTTATAGTATTCAAGCTAATAACTAGAAGTTCATAGACAATGAGTATAAAAAATAGAATTAATAATGTTTACCGTTACTTTGAGCCTAATTTAATCATTATAGGCTATCTTGGTAGCATTGGTTTTCCACTATACTTCTTTGTTTGGCATTATCTTTTTCCTCAACCTTATGAGAACTTTTTACTCAGGCTATTTTGTGGCAGTTTGTTTATTCCATTCGTTTTAAAGGATCATCTCCCTTATTGGTTTTTACGTTATAAGGCGATTCATTTCATTGCCACAATCACCATAGGACTACCTTTCTTTTTCAGCTATATGCTGATTATGAATCATTGGTCTATTCCTTGGGTCATGTCTTTCATGGCTGCACTATTTCTATCAATATTATTGATTTACGATGCTTATATTATCAGCGTAATCTCCATTATTGGTATTTCATTAGGCGCATTATTTTCTTATGGCTTCCATCCGATAAACAGTGATAATTTTCATTGGGGCTATATTGCAGTTATTAGTTTTTCATATGTGACAGGTATTGCTTCACATTATAGAAATCACATTCATTACGAAGATCAATTACTTTTTGCTCGCAGCTTTAGTGCCGGTATTGCCCATGAAATGAGAAACCCTTTTAGTTCTCTTTACTCTTCCATGGAACTCATGCTTGATATTCTTCGCCAAAAAAATGATAACAAAAAAGATAATGTTAATGAGCTAAAATCTATAATTAGAAGTAATATGACAGTTATTAACAATAGTAATGAAACAATTAACTTACTATTAAGCTCTATTAATGAGCATGCGATTTCAACAAATACATTTCAAGAATATTCTATTGTTAATATTATTAAAAGCTCTGTAGAAAGCTATGGCTACCAATCCTTACAAGATAGAAGTTTAGTTTCAGTTAATTTCAATAAAGACACAAATTATTTTGGTAGTGATATTTTATTTCGTTATGTCATTTTCAATCTTATGAAAAATGCATTTTATTACAAAGAAAAGAATAATTTCAGTATTAATATCAATATCGAAATTAATAAAAAAAATAATATTATTAAAATAAGAGACACAGGTGTTGGTATCCCAAAGAATAATCTTGATGCTATTTTTGATGATTTCTTTACACATGGTAAAAAAAATAGTTCAGGTTTAGGTTTGCCTTTTTGTAAAAAAGTAATCACAGCATTTGGTGGGGTAATCAGCTGTCAATCCAAGTTAGGTGAATGGACTGAATTCACTATCCTTTTACCTAAAATCGATTCAAAATCAGTCAATAAGCTAAAATATGAGTTAATGTCAAAAAAACGCCTATTATACGTAGGTGATGACAACAGTGATGTTTTTGAACTTCAGAAAAACTCCTTTTCTCATGGCTACAATTTTAACACGATTAGCCCATTTAAATTAATTGACATGCCTCTTAATCAAGTAGATATGATTATTGTTAATCTGGATAGTTACAGTGAACATAATTATTATTTCTCTAAGTTACAAGATAAACTCGCATTATTAACAACGAAAGTCTTATATTTATACCGTACACATAACGCATTAAATTTAATATTAAATGAAAAAATTAACTACAAACTAGTCAATGCTAGTAAAATTGACAATAATTTCACTGATAATATCTGTCGATTATTTTTTATTCACTTTAATAACCCAAAAAACACACCACGATCAACAACAGATACGAAAAGTATTCTACTCGTAGACGATAATATGTCATTACGCATGTATACAGGAATACTCCTCCAACGTAGTGGATTTCATGTTATTCATGCCGAGAATGGTGTTAATGCTCTCAAAAACCTTGAGCTAAGCCAGGTAGATCTTATTATGATGGATTTAGAAATGCCTTTAATGGGAGGCTTAGAAGCAACAAAACAAATTCGTTCTAATAAAAGATATGAATCACATAAAAATACACCCATTATTTGTTTCTCTGCATCACTTGATGAAAAGCAACAACAAGAACTTAGTAAAATTGGTATGAATGACTTTATTTTTAAACCTGCAACTAAAGAGCAAATCTTTGCCAGTATTGAACGCTTTATTAACTAGAACCCCCTTACCCACTATCGTTTACTTAACACAATAATGGGTAAGAATTCTCTCTATTACTTTAACGATAGTTCCTCTCGCATCTCTCGACACACACTAAGTAACGTCGATATTTGCTCGTCACTAACATCACTATTTAAAGAAAAACGGATCACATTTTTATTTTTAGGGGTCGCTGGTGAACAGAACACAGAGCCAAATACATCCCGAGACTCTAAATAATCACGGATCACTTCTGTATCTTCATCATTACCGCTTTCAAGAGCAATAATTTGTGACTGGCTCTTAATCTTATAGCCAAGATTAACTAAACCATTGCGTAATTTCTCAGACTGAACAAATAACTGCTCACGCTTATCATCTGCACTTTTAATTACATCTAATGTCGCTTTTAAGATTTCTAGCTCATGATTTAACAATGCAGAACTGAAAATTGCAGGAAACGCAGTAAATGGGAACGACTTAGCTACATCTTTACTGCATAAAATCGCCCCTGCTCGGTAAGCAAAGGCTTTTGCTAAACTCGCCGTTAAAAAATCGACTTGATCGGTTAGGCCTAATTCAGCCACTAATCCAGCACCATTTTTTCCGTGTGTGCCCAGCGAATGAGATTCATCTACCAACAAGGCACAACCATAACGATTAGCTATTTCAACTAAATTATGCAATGGCGCAACTGTACCTATTGTGCTGTAAACCGAATCGACTATGATTAATCCTGTGCCTTCACGTTTAATTTGTTTTTCTAGATGGCGCATATTGTTATGCAGAAATGTTTGAATATTTCCCTCCGCTCGTTTTGCTCCATCCCATAACGACATATGAGCAAAAAAATCGATATAGATCGGTGTACCTTGAGGAAGCAGAGTTTGAATTAATCCGACATTTGCCGCCCAGCCCGACTGGGAAAGCACACATTTTTCAAAACCTGTTAATGCTGCTAATTGCTCTTCAAATGTATCGCCACTATCAGCTTCATGCTGGAAGACGGCAGACATCACTACTTCATGTTTATGCTCGGTGATGGCTTTCAAGTGCTTCTGACGAATATGTTCATGCCCTGTGATAGAAAGATAATCATTACTTTGTAATGTTATTGAATTATCCGAAGGCGTTTTACCTAATACTAAGTGTTTTTTGTTTTTTCGAGAGTAAATATCCGCCTCTAGATGCGCGTTAATTTTTTTTTATGAAGTTTGGAAGTGATTTTACGTTAATATTTTTCATTTTTATTACTCTTACTTTTGTTAATAGGAGTAACAATATTAACAATAATACTTTCATCGTTCTAAATAATAATATTGATAATCATTTTTTTCATAAACAATTATCATTTCCTTAGTCTAACTGATTATTTATTTTTACAAGCAGTCATGTTTTAATAAAAGTAATTTATCTGTAAAATACAACTTCATTATTTACAAATTAGTTAATAAAATGATATACAGCGCTGCTATTTTCGACATGGATGGTTTATTAATTGATACAGAACGTGTCTGTATGGAGATATTTAAACAAACCTGTAAGGACTTTAACCTACCCTACCTTGAACAGACCTACTTAAATATCATTGGACGCAATGAGGCTGGCGTTGAAGATCTATTACGAGCCAGTTATGGCGAAAACATGGACTACCCTGTATTTCGCAAGCAATGGAAGCAGACTTACTTAAACATTGTTGAAAATGAATCCATTCCAGTAAAAGATGGCGTTATTGACCTACTGAATTGGTTACAAACACAGAA
The DNA here is from genome assembly GCF_000153325.1 of Photobacterium sp. SKA34. Lineage (GTDB taxonomy): Bacteria > Pseudomonadota > Gammaproteobacteria > Enterobacterales > Vibrionaceae > Photobacterium. The sequence continues at coordinate 1,568,214 of NZ_CH724141.1, read as the reverse complement.
TACACCTATGGTTGTAGCAACCTCAACCAATCGGCAATTAGCATTAAAAAAATTAGCTATGGCTGGCTTAAGTAACTATTTTTCAGCGGTGACTGCTGGTGATGAAGTGGTAAATGGCAAACCTGATCCTGAGATTTACTTACTCGCAGCAAAACGTTTAAACATAAACCCTAGTATGTGTATTGCTTTTGAAGATTCAAATAACGGTGTTAAAGCAGCAGTTTCTGCTGGCATGCAAACTTTTCAGATAATTGATTTAGTGAAGCCTAGTGAAGAAATTAAAGCATTAGGTCATGGGATATATACATCAATGAATGAAGTACTTATAAAGCTAAAACAGTAACTATCACTGGTATATACAAGGGCAAACATCATGCAACTATGATTGCCCTATTCTTATATTAACTATAGTTATAATTCTACGCCTAATTTTTCACCGTAATGTGACTTGGAAAAGTCCAATTCGGGTCCTTTAGGAATGATACGCGTAGGGTTAATGGTTTCATTGCTCCCATAGTTATGGGCTTTGATATAATCAATATCAACCGTTTCAGAAGTAACGGGGGCTTGGTATAAACGTATAGCTTTAGCTGACGCTCCTGTTAATTTAGACACTTCACCGATATACATCACTTACCTCATTATTAATTGTCTTCCTTATCTATCTAAATGCTATTTAAAAGGGCCTTTATCAAACTGCATTAAGTTATCGGTTATGACATTCCATGGTGCTTTAGATGACGTGAAAATATGAAAATTCGGCTTATGTGTTGGGATATCATCTAAAATTCCTAAACGAATATTATGCTTGCCTGTTTTTAGCTTCTTTGAAAACAAACTTGAACCACAGATTCGACAAAAAGCGAGTTCCGTTTCTTCACTTTTTTTAAATAGCGACACAGCATCTTCACCAGCTTTAAAGCGAAATTTCTCTGAGCTTAATCCTCCCACCGATGAATAATCTGACCCAGTAAATTTACGACATTCAGAACAATGACAATTCCCCATATACTCAAAATCATCAGGCACTTCTATCTGTACCTTGCCACATAAACAGGAACCACTTAGTTTTTTCATTTCATCTTTCTATATAAAACCAAAGTAAACGCCCCATGAACCCACGGGGCGATATTTGTTAGTGTTTGAGGTTCCAAGGTAGGAGTGCATCGATATCGGGCTCAGCTTTCGCGAGCTCTTTCATGCACTTGACCATGTAGTCGTAGAGGATAAGGCCGTTGGCTTTCGCAGTCTCGACGATGCTGTAAAGCATCGCACTCGCATCAGCACCATTTGGCGTGTTCGAGAACAACCAGTTCTTTCTGCCAATGACCAGCGGTTTAATTGCGCGTTCAGCGCGGTTATTGTCTATCGATAAGTGACCGTCATCGATATAGCGGATCACCTTCGGCCATTGGCCGAGCGTGTATTTTATCGCTTTACCCAGCGGGCTAGACGCTATCACTTGTTGAGATGTCATCCACTCGTACAACTCGTCCAGTATCGGTTTGCTATGCAGTTGACGTTCTGCTTTTCGTGTTTCGACAGTCGCACCTTTTAAGCGCGATTCTATCCCATAGAGCTTCTGGATTTTGGCCAGCGCTTTATCTGCTTTGCCTGACTTACCTTTACCTTGAAGCTTCTTAGCCTCCATGAACTTTCGCCGTGCATGTGCCATGCAGCCAACATTGGTGACGTGATAAAGACCATCATAGGCACCATAGCCATCGGTTTGTAGATAACCACTGTAATCCCCCAAGAAGGCAACAGGGCATGCCCTCGCGCGACTGTTTTGATAGTCGTACAAGGCAATATTCTTCACATTGGGGAGTGCGGCTTCTGGCGAGTCTGCGCCCGAGCAGTAGAGCCACATGTAACACTGTTTTTCTTCCTTGAGAACATTGAGTGGCGTTTCATCCGCCTGGACCACCACTTGTTGAAGTAGGTGCTCTTTTAGAGCGGCATAGAGTGGTTTGAACTTCTCACTAACTTGGATAACCCATCTGGCCATAGTGGTTCGTGATAGCTCGATTCCCGACTGGGTAAACAGCGACTCTTGGCGGTAAAGTGGCATCGCGTACTGGTATTTGCCAAGAATGATGTTGGCAAGCAAGCTTTCTGTGGCAAAGCTCTTCGGGATAATGCTTTGCGGTGCTGGCTTTTGAACGATGTGATTGCTGTCTTCAGTTTGCTCGCACTGGCGGCAAGCATATTTAGGGCGAACATATTCCAGCACTTTGAGTACGGCTGGCGAAAACTCCAGCTTTTCACTGCTGTCTTCACCGATTTTATGCAGGTCATGATTGCAGCATGCACACTGCTTTTCATGGTCGTCTAAATCAAGTTCGATAACTTCACGAGGTAAGGTCTTTGGAAGAGGCTTACGCTTACCGCGTTTCTTCGTTGTGGTTGTGGTGGTCGTCGTAACCTCAACCTCTTCTTCCTTAGCGGCTTCACATTCCGCTTCGTTGAAGAGGTCACCTTGAGATTCATCGTAGGGCTTTAACGCCTCCGAGCGTTTTGCGACTGGCGGTCGAAGCCAGTTTGAGTTGCTCAAGCAGAGATTGACGCTCTTGTT
>NZ_CH724141.1:1545222-1565579 GCF_000153325.1 Photobacterium sp. SKA34 | reverse complement strand
CGGGTTTATGGCCGATAATCGTGAAGCCAGAAAGCAGTCTATCAAGCTCGCATTGAGTCAGGGTAAACACGTCATTTTTCTCTTTTGACGGCCATTTATACTTGGCTTTTTCAAGGCGTTTATACCAAAGTGCAAAGCCTGTTTTATCCCAGTACAACACTTTGATTTTGTCGCGCTGTTTATTGGTAAACAGGAATAGTGCGCCGCTTCCCAAGGGTAAATCGGTGTCACTTTCGATAATCGCCGCGAGGCCATTGATGGACTTTCTAAAATCGACACTCTCACGATACAGATAAATATCTGGTGCACTTAGCATATGTTTCATGACAAGGCTCCAATGAGTTCTGCCAGGTAGGCAGCGGGCGTGCCTTGAGGAATACTCAGCTCAACGTCGTTGACAAAAAGTGTCATATTCGCGGTAGGTATTTGCGTCATATGGTAACGTGTTGTCTGCTCTACAACGTTTGCTTTGACGAAGCCGTTAGTCTGTGGTGTTTGAAGGTGTGTTAACTGTTGGCGTTTGGCATGAAACGTGGAAAGACTTAATCCGTGATGTTCACAAAAAGCACGTTGAGTGAGTTGGCTGGATTCATAACACTCAAACAAAGTCTGCCATTCTTGATTGGTACGTCGTGTTGCCATTTTAAATCTCCTTTGGATTGGAGATTTGATCTTATTCTTCGAGTAAAGTGATTAGAATGCGGTGTTTATGGCACGCTTACAAACCAAAGACAAAACCCTAGTATTTAAATAGGCCGATTACAATAATGAAACTCATATTCTTAAGAAATAAAAAAAGCCGACGTATTTAACGTCGGCTTAATATTTACTTTATCGTTAAAGGCTACTTGATAGATCGAGCTAGCTGAGTCGTTAACTCATCCACACCTTTAGACAGTGCTTCCACTTGCGCTGAATAACCATCTTTTGTTAATGGTACGCGGAACGAAAATGGATGTACGGTTTGTAAATCCCCGTTACCATTAATCAATAACCATTCACCTGCTATTTCAGCAACACCGCTATAGACACCATTAAACTGGTTAATACGCACCTGTAAGCGTGGTATACCCGCAGTAGACAATGTCGGTGTTAGCTGTGTTGCCCAAAACTGAGTTTGTTTTTGACGTAAATCAAATGTAATTCGACGCGTTAACTGCGTACTCAGTGATTCACCCCAAAGATTTTGCTGTGCTTCAACAATTTCAGTTGGGCTGGTTTGGTAAACTAAACCGGTACCAGCAAGATGTGCGGCTACTTCAACAGGGCGAACAATTAACAACGATTTATTACTAATGTTATGTGCAGTATTTGCACTGGTTGGCATCGGTAACATATATGTTTTTAGTGCAGTCTCTGTTGAGCTACATCCTGTTCCAGCAAGCACTACCGCTGCAATTAATAACCACTTTTTCATTATTTACGGCCTCCCAGTGGAATAGGATCTTTCGCTTTCTCATCACCAAACACTAATGAATTTGGCTTCTCATTTAATTGACGAAGAACTGGTTTTAATTCCGTCATCACTTGTTCAAACTGCTCAAGCGAACTCTGTAAGCTTTGATATGGTGCTGAGTTTGGGCTAAACCCATTAAGTGTTGCTTGGATTTCTTTTAAACTCGCTTTGATATCAGATGGCAATGTCTGAGTATCTTTTTGCTTGAGAATTCGATCCAGATCCTTTGTTACCTTAGCTGCTGAATTCATTGTTTTCTCAGATGCCTTTAGAGTCGCTGTCATTGAGTTCAATGTATCTTCAATCGGCAATTTATTAAACTTCGTCAGCATGCTAGTTAATTGCTTTTGTACTTCAGCAAGATCGCCCGTTTTAGTCGGGAACACATCATATCCATCATACTTCATTGCTTTTTCAGGTTTCTCATCTTTATATACATCGGTTCCGATGTATAAGGCTCCTGTTAATAAGCTACCAGGCTTTAATGTTGCTCGGAGTCCTTTTTGAAATTCTTTTTCAAAATTCGCACGAAGACCAGCTAGCGTTCCTTCATTGCTATGATTGTAAACACGCCCCAGATCAATACGCACTAGAACAGGGATCTGTTCGCTGGTAAATCCTTCTTCACTCGTTGGTAAACGAAGTGGTACTTTTTTTACTGTACCTATTTGAATACCGCGATATTCAATGGGTGCACCGGCTTTTAACCCACGAATAGATTCTTTAAACAACATTACGAATTTAAGACTCTTATCGTACATTTTTTGACGATAATCTTTCTCACTATTATACAGTCGATAATGTGTTAATTGCTTATTTTGAACGACACCTTGCTCATCAGAGGGGGTTTGGAAAGTTACGCCACCTGTAATTAACGATTCCAATGATCCAATCTTGACGTTAAAACCTTCTGCACTCATTTGTACATTCATGCCGGACTGCATAATAAAATTACTAGTAGTGCGTACTAATCGATTATAAGGTTCGAAAATAAATAATTGATAATTTGCCAATTTACTATTGATATCAAAGTTTGTTTTTTCTACGCGACCAACCGTAAAACCGTCATATAGCACAGGATCACCAACACTTAATTTACCAGCTTGATGACTTGTTAACACAACACGTAAGCCTTGAGCATCAGCAGGGGCAACTGGCGGTACTTCCAGCGCTTTAAATTGATATTTATTATCTTTACCTTGACCGGGTTGCATTTCTATATAGGCCCCAGAAAGAAGCGTATCTAAACCAGATACACCTTCTTTCCCAATACGAGGTTTAACGACCCAGAACTTGGTATCATTTTTTAACATGCGCTCAGTATCATTATCCATCTGAGCGGTAACCGTAATATAGCTATAGTCCTCACTGAGCTGTACTTTGGTTACTACACCAACCTTCACATTTAGAGATTTAATCGCGGTTTTACCCACTTCAATGCCTGAAGCATTAGGAAGGCGGATCGTTATTTCAGGCCCTTTGCTATTAAGATATTGAACAAACATCCAAATACCAATAGCAAGAGCTACAACGGGAATAATCCAGATTGCAGATACTTGCTTAAGGTTTTGTACTTTAGCCTGATATGGCTGGTTATAACTCATTTTCTGTTTCTCGTTAATACTGGCTAGTGACTACTGATTAGATTCAGTAGTCTTTAACTCTGAACCATGATTAATTTTACTTTTTTCACCCCAAAACACCCGAGGATCGAAACTCATTGCCGATAACATGGTAAATACCACCACTGTTGCAAAGCAGATTGCAGCAGGTCCTGGTGAAATAGCCATTAAGTTTTTCAACTGCACAAGTGCAACTAATATCGCGACGACAAAAATATCAACCATAGACCAGCGACCGATAAATTCTGTCATGCGATAAATTTTTAAACGTTTTACAGACTCTCGTGTTGAGTCATTTGGCTTTTTACCCGCACAGTAATAAAGCCATACTAACGCTAACATTTTCACCATAGGAATGAAGATACTGGCAATAAAGATCACCAACGCGATTGGCCAAGACCCCATTTTCCATAACATCACCACACCACCCATGATGGTTGAACCTTCAGTTTGTCCTAAGCTAACGGTGTACATCATAGGATACAAATTTGCCGGAATATAAAAAATAATCGAAGCAATTAAGTAAGCCCATGAATACTGTAATGAATGTATAGGGTTGAAATCATGAAGCTTGCTTTCACAGCGAATACATTTGGCATGATGGTTATCAGGCAGAGGGTTTATTTGGTTACAAACATGGCATCCCACATGATTATTCGATAAATGTGTATCGCCATCATGTACCCCCTCTATATGTTTCATTGCAAAAAACTGATCCCACAACCATGTTCGATCAACTAACGAAACACATTTCACAACCAAAACGCTGTAAATACAGAATGCCCAAAATGAGTAACCTATACCAATATGTGCTAAAGCTGAAATTTTAACCAAACTTACTAGTACGCCAATGAGAAACACATCCACCATTAGCCAAGGTTGAATCTTAAATAAGATACGACACAATAGTTTTATAGTTTTAGGGTTACCACTTACATACCCTATATGTTTAACATGCTCTGCACGATAATAGAGATACATTACCAACATGATGTAAACCGCAGGAAAAACCAATACGGTTAACATCAGAAGTAATGCAAGAAAGCTATTTTCAAAATGCTGTAATGTTTCCGCTGCATTAAGCAGCATGATTTGTTGCCCCATTCCATTCACGCTAAATGAGAGAAAAGGGAAAGAAAGGCTGAGTACCAACATAATCAAACATGCAAGACCGTACGCTAAAGGGCGATGAAATGGCATGATGATACTTTTAGCTAAGGTATGCCCACAGCGAGGACAGCTCGCTTTTTGTCCATCTTTGATATCAGGGATATCGACTACCAATCCGCATTCTTCGCAAGCGATCATCAATTCTGATGGAATTTGTTGCTGTGGCGTTTGTGTTGTCATCGTTAATTTCTTTTTATCGCTACTCTTACTGAATCGTACTGTACTATTGAATACATTTAATAAATGTTAAAACAGCGAGCTAAAGTAAGAGTATTGTTGCTTAGACAAAACCTAAACATACTAAATATAAACAGGCGCGTATTGTCTGCCTTCATTGCATTTAGAGCAAGAAACTTTAAGTTAGTAAAATAAAAAAAGCCTTATTTTTAATACAAATACATATTTAAAACATCGTATTATAACAAGAAAATGAGAAATATACGTAAAATTTATGTGGATTTAACTCAAATACAATTTTTCAGTATTCTTTGCACAGATAACATCATTTAAATGAATACCCCTAATATCATGGGTCCACCATGTTACGGTTACTTTCCCCCACTCTAAAACAAGGGTTGGATGATGAAATTCTTCTTCAGCTAAATGCGACACTTTATTGCTAAATTCCCACGCTTGTTTGTAATTACTGAATTTAAATGTACGAGTTAAGCGATTTACACCGTTAGGATTAATAATTTGCCATTCCGGTAATGACGCCATGTATTCAGCTAAAACTTCATCACTTAATTTTGGTGAACCTGAATGGCATGCTTCACATTTCAATTTATCTAAACTCGTCATTGATAGTTTCCTTTTAAGTGAAAATGGCAGTGCGTAATCCTTTTCGCTGTGCTTCTGCTACTAATCCGAAAATATCTTGATTAGTAACTTGGTAAAGTTGCTCCATACTTTGTAATACAAAATATTTAGGCTGTAATATGTCAATTCGATATGGCGTTCTCATTACCTCTATAGGATCAAAAGCAACACGTTGCGGAATGGTACTGACTGTCGCGTAATGTGTTTCTTGTGGCGATGATAAAATACCGCCACCATAAACTTGGTATTTACCATTTTGATTTAGCAAACAAAATTCAACCGTAAACCAGTATAGTCTAGCTAAATAAACTCGTTCCTCATGCGTTGCTTTTACACCGAGTTTTCCATAAAAATGTGTAAATTGTGCAAAATATGGATTGGTGAGCATTGCGCAATGTCCAAATACTTCATGAAAAAAATCAGGTTCTTGTAAATAATCTATATCAGCCTTTGTACGAATAAAGGTAGCAACAGGAAATTGTTTGAGGGCAAGTAAAGAAAAGAAATGATCAAAACTTATTAAGGCAGGCACAGCGACGCATTGCCAACCTGTGGTATCAAGTAATACTCGATTTATTTCTTTTAATTGAGGGATATGATCGTAAGGTAGATCTAATTCAGTTAAACCCGCTAAATACTCATCACATGCCTTTCCTTGCACACAATGAAGTTGGCGAGTTATAAGATGATGCCAAATGGCATCTTCTTCTTCACTCCAAGTAATAACCCCATTACGATCAACAGGCTTTGAGACATAGCGGTGCGCTGTCGGATTACTACTCTGATTCTTTTGCATAATAGCCTCCGTTTATAACTAACCACCAACCGACACTATTATTTTTATTATTAACTCTATAAATATTAGAAGTGATCCTTGCTATCAGCCATTTTTATCACTAAAAAAACAGGCTTTAATGCCTAATTTGACTAACATTAACCAAATTGATGATGCAAAAAATGTAAACAAGAATGAACATCTTAAATTCTGCTTCTTATCAAGAATATTGCGATTTCTGCACTTTCAACCACAGTTAAATGATAGTAATAGTAAATAATGAGGCAAGGAATGCATAAATGGTTTCAGTTTCCAATTATTGAAGGGCTATCAAGCAAACAAGCACATTGTGACTTACCTAATGACAGTTTCGAACGTGAATGCGGTCGAGAAGGTTTTTTTGGCCCTGCAACTCACATGTACCATAAACACCCGCCTACAAGCTGGGTGTCATGGTGTGGTAAACATAAACCAAGAGCTTTTGATGCTTTAGCTTTGGCCCAAATTGGTGATACACCTTGGGATGCACCACTATTACTATCGAATGGCGATATTAAACTGCGTGTATGGCAAACCAATAAAAGTATGGATCATCTGGTGCGAAATGGTGACGGTGACGAATTATTATTTGTTCATCAAGGTAGCGGAGATTTGTACTGTGATTATGGTCATCTGCCTTTTAATGAAGGTGATTATCTTGTGCTTCCTCGCTCTACAACATGGCGAATTGAAACGTCCAGCACTGTTACTTTGTTGATGATTGAAGCAACCAATAACAGTTTTAAAAGTGTTGATCATGGTATAGTCGGTGAACATGCTCTCTTTGACCCCGCAATACTTGAATACCCCAAGATTAATGCTGCATTTAAAGCACAACAAACAGAAGATAATTGGCAGGTATTCTTAAAAGCACGTAACCAAATTAATACAATTTGCTACCCGTTTAATCCGTTAGATAGCATAGGCTGGAAAGGTAATCTAACTGTAATAAAACTTAATTGGCGTGACATTCGCCCACTCATGAGCCATAGATATCACCTTCCACCATCAGCACATACTACCTTTGTCAGTGATAATTTTATTGTATGTACCTTTGTTCCTCGCCCCGTTGAAAGTGATCCTAACGCTTTAAAAGTGCCATTTTTTCACAGTAACAATGACTACGATGAAGTGATTTTTTATCACCGTGGCGATTTTTTCAGTCGAGACAATATTAAACCAGGCATGATCACGTTCCATCCTTATGGATTTCCACATGGCCCTCACCCTAACGCTTTAACAATAAGCCAACAAGCACCTAAAACATTTATCGATGAAGTTGCGGTAATGGTAGATAGTCGAAACCCTCTCGATATTGCACGCAATGTTAGTGAAGTTGAATTACATAATTATGTAGCGTCATGGCAACACCATGAATACCCTGACAAACAATAAAAAGTAAGGATAACAACAATGAAACTTGCTTCGTTACAACAAGGTAGAGATGGAAAGCTCATTGTCGTTTCTCGCGATCTTAAATGGGCGATATCAGCTCAACATATTGCCACTACTATGCAATATGCACTGGATCATTGGACAGATGTCGAACCCATTCTTAATGATCTTTATCACGCACTTAATAGAAAAGTGCTTGAGAATCGTTTTATTTTTCAGCCAATGCAATGTGCATCTCCCCTTCCTCGCGCTTTTCAATGGGCAGATGGTAGTGCCTATGTTAATCATGTTGAGTTGGTGCGCAAAGCAAGAGGTGCTGAAATGCCAGCAAGTTTTTGGCAAGATCCTTTAATCTACCAAGGTATGTCAGATAAGTTTCTAAACCCCACACAGCCCATCGAAATTGAAGATCTTAATTGGGGAGTTGATTTTGAAGCTGAAATAGCCGTTATTACAAATGATGTCCCGATGGCAACAAACGTAGTAAATGCAGAGAAACACATTAAACTCTTAATGCTTGTTAACGATGTATCTCTAAGAAATTTAATCCCAACAGAACTGGCTAAAGGCTTTGGTTTTTTTCAATCAAAACCTTCATCGGCTTTTTCTCCTGTCGCGGTAACACCTGATGAGTTAGGCGATTCATGGAAAGAGAATAAGATCAATAATCGACTTTATGTCCATTTAAATCAGCAGCTATTTGGTAACCCCAATGCAGGGGTTGATATGACGTTTAACTTTGCCCAATTAATTCATCATGCTGCCAAAAGTCGTCCACTAACTGCTGGCACAATCATTGGTTCAGGAACGGTTTCTAACGTAGATAGATTATCTGGTTCTTGTTGTATTGCTGAAAAACGGATGCTGGAAATTCTAGAACAAGGCGAGCCTCAAACCCCCTTTATGCAATACGGTGATAGCGTAAAAATAGAAATGTTTGATGCAGATAAACATTCTATTTTTGGGGCTATTGAACAAGCCGTTATTCCCTTTGTTAAGCATTAAGCTCAAGTACATTCATTACTCACAGAGAGTTGAATTATGGCATTTACCCTATATGATTACTTTCGCTCATCAGCCTCATATCGAGTAAGAATTGCCTTAAACATTAAGCAATTAGATTACAACTGCGTGCCGATCTCGCTGCTTGATAATCAACAAAACAGCCGCCAATACAAAAACATTAATGCTACGGGTTTATTGCCTACACTTGAGCATAACCAATGTTACATATATCAATCTCTCGCGATTATCGAATATCTTGAGCAATACTATCCAACGCCAAGTTTGCTGCCTTGTAACTCCATAGAAAGTGCACAATGCCGAGCCTTTGCGTTATCCATCGCTTGTGATATACACCCGTTAAATAACTTACGTGTACTCAAGTATTTAGAACGAAAATTAACACTTACAGCCGAACAAAAACAACAATGGTATCACCACTGGATAGATCAAGGTTTTACAGCACTGGAACAGCAGCTTGCTAGTAACAATAACCATGAAAAGTTCTGTTTTGGACTTGCCCCAACCTTAGCCGATATATTTTTGATCCCTCAAGTGTACAACGCCCGACGTTTTAATCTCGATTTATCCAAATTTCCAATCATTAACACCATAGAAAAACACTGTAACCAGCTTGAGCCTTTCATCAAAGCAGCGCCTCATCTTTAATTATTCAGCAAAAAATAGAGCATTAGAAAAAAGACGGAGAACGTACCAATGACTGATGATTATAAGCAATGTCTCTGGAAGCCAAGTCGAAAGCGCATTCAAAACAGTTTGCTGTATCAATTTATGGTGCAAATCAGCGAACAACACAAACGCCTATTTCATGATTATACGCAATTGCACCGTTGGTCAATAAAACATAGCGACCAATTCTGGCAACAACTATGGCAATTTTGTAATGTGGTTGGCAGCCAAGGTGAACAAGTTGTCTATTGCCCAACAAACAGCCCTATTCCTAATAAAGATAAACGCTGGTTTCCTGATGCCACTCTCAATTTCGCTGAAAATCTACTTGCTTACAGCACGAAGCTAAACCAACAGGATGCAATTGTTTTTTATAACGAACACAGTTTTAAAGACAAAAATAAGCAACACGCCCAACAGCGGCTATCTTGGCAACAACTCCACCAGCAAGTAGCAATGGTTGCACAGTATTTACAACAACAAGGGGTACAAAAAGGCGATGTGGTTGCCGCTTATATGCCGAATATTCCACAAACAGTTATTGCTATGTTAGCGACCACCTCTTTAGGTGCAGTATGGACATCTACTTCTCCTGATTTCGGGGCTGAAAGTCTAGTTGAACGCTTTAGTCAAACCCAACCTAAAGTTATTTTTACTACTGATGGTTATATTTATAACAACAAAACAATAACCAGTTTAACCACATTATCAGAGGCTTTATCTTCTCTTCCTAGTATCAAAAAGTTAATTGTTTACCCTTATATAAACCAAAAGCCTATCGACAAACTACTGTTACAAAGTGCTTCCTTACCTTCTCATATCACCGTGACTGTATGGCAAGAAATGGAAGATGTTGCTCGTCGTCCTGAATTAACGTTTACTCCTACTTCCTTTGATCATCCGTTGTATATTTTGTATTCATCAGGAACAACAGGGAAACCCAAGTGTATTATTCACTCTGTCGGTGGAACACTTTTAAATCACATGAAAGAGCACCAATTACACTGCAATATTAAACCTACCGATCCTATTTTTTATTTTACGACTTGCGGTTGGATGATGTGGAACTGGTTAGTAAGTGGCTTGGCGTCAGGTGCAACACTCGTCTTATATGATGGCTCCCCTTTATACCCAGATCCTTACCAATTTTGGAAAATGGCAGACAGAGAGAATCTATGCTTATTTGGCACTTCCGCCAAATATTTAGAGACCATAGAAAAAATGAATATCACACCTAAGGATAACGTGACATTGTCACAACTCGATATCATTTGTTCTACAGGTTCAGTACTCGCGCCCGAACAGTTTGATTATGTCTATAAACAAATCAAACAAGATATCCAGCTTTCATCGATTGCAGGCGGTACAGATATTTGCGGTTGCTTTGCCATTGGAAACCCAATTGGCGAGGTGTGGCGTGGGGAGTGCCAAGTCAAAGCCTTAGCGATGGACGTTAATGTATTTAATCATGCAGGAGAAGCGATCTTTGATACATGCGGTGAACTTGTCTGTTGCAACAGTTTTCCCAATCAACCTATCGCATTTAGCCAAGATCCAAAGGGAGAAAAATATTTTCAGGCTTACTGGAATACCTATCCCAACACTTGGCACCATGGCGATTATGTCAGTATGTCTCATCACGGTGGACTTACCTTCTATGGGCGCTCTGATTCAATATTAAATCCGGGGGGGATTCGTATTGGTACCGCTGAAATTTATCGTCAAGTAAATCCGTTTCATGAAGTCGTCGATTCTGTTGTTGTTGGACAGCAGTACCAAAACGATGTTCGAATCGTTCTTTTTGTTCAATTAAAACAAGAGCTAATGCTCGATAACATCTTAATAAATCGTATAAACACGCGACTGCGCAGTCAGTGCTCGCCTCATCATGTCCCAGCAAAAATATTACAAGTCTCTTCTATACCCAGAACTAAGTCAGGGAAGATAGCAGAAAAAGCGGTGAGAGATGCCATACATCAACGAAATATTGTAAACACGAGTGCTATCGCCAACCCAGAAAGTTTAGAACAGTATAAAAATAGAGCTGACTTAAAATGATAATAAGTACAAGAAACAAGTAGATTTTTACTTTCACAAAACCACTTAGGCATTGCTTGTATATTTGGTTGGGATAAGAAATAAATATTTATAAAGTTCGTAAGTATTAATACGATCTAAGTATATCTTCTACTCATTTAGCACAGCATCAATTACTTCTTTTATTTCATCGCTAGAAAAGCCTTTACTTGATAAATAACCATAAGCTTTACTCTTTTCTTTAAAGTCTGTGAGATCGAAGCGTTTCTTGGCTAACGCTTGTTGGCAATTGTAATAAAAATCAATCTCGCCTGATTCGATTAATTCATCAAGTACGGTATCCAGTTCTGATATATCTACATATTTCATTTTTAGCTCATGCGCGATTAACGAGCGCCCTTTTAACTTTTTAGCAAGCTTGATCACTTCAGCTTCAAGGTTAGCGTTTTTACCTTTAATTTGCGCTTTCGTCAGCAAGGTATTTGAAGCACTGTGTTCTGCAATACCGCGAGAAATATCACCCATGCTATAACCACGTTTTAATAAATCATTGACGACTTTTTCTGCTGATGTGGTTGAAAAGTCTTTGAAGCGTGCTAATCGAGTATTGATCATCGATTGCTCACAGATCGCCATTCGCTGCATAGTTTCCGTGATAACTTGCTCAATAGTGAGTTCATCAATACCTTTAATTTTTAACTTTTGTTGTATGTATTTTCGGCCGTATTGGCTACTAAAGGCTAACTCACAGAAATGTATGGAAAATGCATAGTCGCTTTTGAGATAACCATAACTTTTCATTTGTTTAAGTACAGTTTCAACCCACTCTTTATTCTCTGTTTTTGCTTCAAGTTTTTTGCGTAATTCATATTCGGAGTGATCACGCAGATTTAAGTGGTAAATAGCACTATTAATAACGTTTTGAATAGTAGAAGCAGGATAAGGTTTTTTCATACTGTATTGGGGAATGGCTAGAAGTTATAGTTATAATAACAGCTTATACATGCTTAAATGAAGTCGTTGACGAACTCTATTCTGAGTCAGAACATGCGTAAACTTCTGTAGGTGCTTGTAGTTGTAATTTAAGCCAAATACAAGGCCAACATGTGATGCCATCCACTTCTGTTCACCAGTCTTACGAGCTGTACCTACGAACACATCTTGGTCTAAAGATGTTAGTTTCCATTATGTAGCCATATCTAATAGGTTAACGAAGAAATTATTTGTTAATACTTCTTTATGCTCAGTGAACACACCGTATTCGCTATTATCATAGTTAGCGACAATTTAGTCTGATGACTAACCAACGTTAATGTTGACACTATTGCCCATGTTAACTCTCCCTCCCATATTTAAGTTAGTCGCTGTTGAGGTACTAAGAGTCACTTGGTGAAAGCTGGTATCAAGAAAGCAACTGCCACATCCAGTATCAACAAGATCACCTACTCGCGCTAGATTTATGCCAGAAAGGTTCGAAGCTCTTGTTGATTGCGCGGCAACGGGCCCCTTTCCATTGCAGCTTTTAATGCCACATGGACAGGTAGAGATATCTCCAACAAGAGAAACCATTTGACCATTAATAACGACACCACCGTGTCCGGTAATAACACCACCACTCGTGGTTGTTATTGTGCCAACGGTTATAACATCGTTATTCATGTTTTCATACAATAGAAGTTATTTATATTGCTACAATTCAGTGTTGGGCAATAATTTGCTCAATTGCATTTAAACGATGTTTAATTTTTCAATTTGTGATTGAACATTTCTTTTATTTTTCCATAAACAGCCGATTTATTAATTTTAAAAATTAATATCACCATAGAATCACATAAATAATATTTTATTATTTTTTTGAGAAATCACATTGCTTATATAATATAATAAGAATATTAAGTCTTCGACATTGTTTCCATTATTGATTTTTATAAATTACAAATTAACTGGTAAAAAGTAAAATTATTTTAAGATTTCTTAATATTATTGGAATATTTATGTTTAAAAAAAACAACCTTTTGCCCATTGCTATAAGTTTCGCAATTTTACCATTATCGGGTTTGTTGCAAGCACAAACGTTACAAAATAACTTAAGCACCATTAATTATAATCAAACTGAAGTAATCGATGTTAATTTCGATGGAGAAGTAACGTCAGATAATTTATACCTTCAGATGAATAGTGCTATCGCAACATTAAATGGTAAAAAAGATAATACTAAGCTGATCCTTCATGTACCTGGTGGAAAACATATTTTAAGTAGTCGTGTTATAAATCATACCAAGGGTGTCATTTCGTTAGATCAAACTGTTTATGGCAACCGTATTTTTGAACTACAAGGAAGTACAAATAAACATAATCCAACTAAGCTATATATAGATCAAAGTGCATATTTTGAACATACTATATTTGGTAACTCACCAAGTAATTTTACATTCAGCCACCTAGAATTTCACCGGACTGGAAAAACAATGTCTGAAGGTATTATTACAGATGTTGGTAAGGGGTATGTTGATATAAAGCTATTAGATGGGTTTCCTGAAATTGGTTCTATATACAATGATGGAATCCCAGGTGGACGCTATCTGAGGTTAATTACTGACGATATCAATAACCCTGAAATATCACCTGTAGATCAAGGGCAAGAGCCTTGGGGAAGAGATAACCATAATGATCACTATCTAGCTCCAGAAGCACTAGATGCTCCTCTGAATAGAAACTGGCGTATATTCATAGCGAACCCTGATAAAACTTTAACATCAAGGGGCTATAAAAAAGGACTATGGGTAGCCGTAAAATCAAAATCTTATAACTATGCTTATAATTTCCAAGGAATGTCTACCAATATCACTTTCGATCATGTTGATTTTTATGATAGTACGATGGGACAAATGCACGGTGGAGCCAAAAACATTACATTAAAGAATGTCAAATTTGGTCGAGGAGATCGGGTTAATGGTGTCGTTCCTGCTTTTGCTTCAAGTGCTGGTGGGCCGCAGTTCGTAGGATACGAAGACGGTAACAAATATGAAAATATCCTGCTTGATCATGTTTGGCTTGAATATACGGGTGATGATAACTTTTCAGCCCAAGCAGCATCACAGGGAAGTAGCTTTAAATTAGATCACGTATATTCTAAAGGTGCTTTTGCTCGTTTATTACTTGCAAATAAAGATGCATTTGGTGTTTGCCTTACTGACTCTGTGGTTCTTAATGGGCAACCCGCAGTAGTACATGAAGCAATTAATAAAGATATAGAGCATTTTGAGTTTAAAGAAATGTTTTCTGTTTGCCAGGATTAATCATCTACTAGCTTCTCTTTAATATTAAGGCTGAAGAAACTTTCAGCCTTAGTATTTTCTAAAAAAGATTCAGGTAAATATATTTTTCAATTTACCGAGGACGTATTTAATTTTTATAAATATTTATTATTCTAATACATTTTTGATTTCATAACTAAAAGATTTTGCTAGATAGATAACCATATGCTTTGCTCTTTTCTTTAATTTTGCTTCAAGATTTTTGCAAATTTCATATTGTTAGTGATCACAAAGATTTAAGTGGTAAATCGCACTATTAATGCATATGAATAGTAAAAGCAGAATAAAGTTTTTTATACAGTATCAGGGAATATCTATAAGTTATCGTTATAATAAAGTTTATAAACGCTTAAATGAAAAAGAGGCCCCCATTGAGTACCTCTTTAATTTTGATGTTAGCTTTCTATTTCATACTTCAGATAAGTGTTAATAGCTTTGCGTTTTGCTTAGTGATGAAGATCAAAACGGTCAGCGTCCATAACTTTCACCCAAGCATTAACGAAGTCATTGACGAATTTCTCTTCTGAATCAGAACATGCGTAAACTTCTGCAAGTGCACGTAATTGTGAGTTAGAACCAAATACTAGGTCAACACGTGATGCCATCCACTTCTGCTCGCCAGTCTTACGATCTGTACCTACGAAGACATCTTGGTCTACAGATGTTGGTTTCCACTGTGTTGCCATGTCTAGTAGGTTAACGAAGAAATCATTAGTTAATGCTTCTTTGCGCTCAGTGAACATGCCGTATTCGCTGTTATCATAGTTTGCACCAAGTACACGCATGCCAGCCACAAGCACTGACATTTCAGGTGCTGTTAGTGTTAGTAGTTGTGCACGGTCTAGTAGTAACTCTTCAGCAGCTACTGTGAATTTCGCTTTTTCGAAGTTACGGAAACCATCAGCGATTGGCTCAAGAACAGCAAATGATTCTACATCTGTCTCTTCTTGTGATGCATCCATACGGCCAGGTGTAAATGGTACTGTGATATCACGGCCTGCATTTTTAGCAGCCATTTCCACACCCACGCCACCAGCAAGTACGATTAAGTCAGCTAGAGATACTGTTTTCTCGAAGTTTGCTTGAATACCTTCAAGTACGTTTAATACTTTTGTTAGTTTCTCTGGTTGGTTAACTTCCCAATCTTTCTGCGGTGCTAGACGAATACGTGCACCGTTTGCACCACCACGCTTATCTGAACCACGGAATGTAGAAGCAGAAGCCCAAGCTGTTGATACTAAATCGCTAATTGATAGACTCGATGCCGCGATTTCTTGTTTAAGTTTTGTAATATCCGAGTCGTTTACTAGCTCGTGATCAACAGCAGGAATTGGATCTTGCCATGTAAACACTTTAGCTGGTACTTCAGGACCAAGGTAACGAGATACTGGCCCCATATCACGGTGTGTTAATTTGAACCATGCGCGTGAAAATGCATCAGCGAACTCCTCTGGGTGTTCGTAGAAGCGACGAGAAATTTTCTCATATACAGGATCTATACGAAGAGACAAGTCAGTAGTTAACATTGTACCGCGGTGCATGCCATCACCAAATGCATCTGGGTACTCTAGCTTACCGTCTTTAGCAATCCATTGATAAGCACCTGCAGGGCTCTTTTCTAATTCCCACTCATGGCTAAATAAGCTATGGAAGAAACCATTTCCCCATTCCGTTGGTGTTGTTGTCCACGTTACTTCTAGACCGCTTGAAATTGTATCAGCTGCGTTACCATTTCCGTAAGTTGATGACCAACCTAACCCCTGTTCTTCAACTGAAGCACCTTCAGGTTCAACACCTACGTATGCTGCATCTGCTGCACCGTGTGTCTTACCGAATGTATGACCACCAGCAATAAGTGCTACAGTTTCTTCGTCGTTCATTGCCATACGTGCAAATGTTTCACGAATATCATGTGCTGCTAGTAGTGGATCTGGGTTACCGTCTGGACCTTCTGGGTTTACGTAAATTAGGCCCATTTGTACTGCTGCTAGTGGGTTTTCAAGGTCGCGTTGTTCACTGTCTTTTTCGTAGCGTGTATCATCAGCAAGCCATGTTTTTTCTTTACCCCAGTAAACATCTAACTCTGGAGCCCAAATGTCTTCACGGCCGCCAGCAAAACCGAATGTTTTGAAGCCCATTGATTCTAACGCAACGTTACCGGTTAGAATAATCAAGTCAGCCCAAGAAATCTTGTTGCCGTATTTTTGTTTAATCGGCCAAATTAGACGACGTGCTTTATCAAGGTTTACGTTATCAGGCCAACTATTTAGTGGTGCAAAACGTTGGTTACCTGTGCTCGCACCGCCACGACCATCAGCCGTACGATAAGTACCTGCACTGTGCCAAGCCATACGAATAAAGAAAGGACCGTAGTGACCGAAGTCTGCTGGCCACCACTCTTGAGAATCTGTCATTAGTTCACGTAAGTCTTGCTTCACCGCTTCAAGATCTAACTTTTTAAATTCCGCAGCATAATCGAAATCTTCACCCATTGGGCTTGATTTACGATCGTGCTGGTGAAGAATGTCCAGTTTAAGTTGGTTAGGCCACCAATCACTTGGAGAAGTGCCATTACCTGGGTTAATTGACGGATTAACCGTATCCGTGTTGTGGAAAGGACATTTAGACATTGGGTGTCACCTCATTATTTTAATTAGTATTATTGTCATTAATTCTTCAGATCTATCCAATATATCCCTAAGGTATTAAATAACAATTAAATAGGTTCGTTAATTTTGAAATTTAAAATTGAGATTTAATTCTTTTTAAGCATTTAATACTCAAATAATTAACAGGACGTCTTCATCTTTAACGAGTACATTAAACTGCACCAAAACAAAATTTTAGATTTGATTTAAATCAAAAAAATTTACTTTAAAAATACAATCTCATTTAATGGCGTAAATTTAAATCAATTGAATGCAAGTAGCTAATACTAAAAATCTATTGATTCAATAGGTGGTAATTATCAAGAGATGAGAAATATAACAGCGTTATTCTTAAAAATAATTTATTTATTATATGGAATCTTTAATCTTATATTTGAGAATAAAAAAAGTGATAACCTAAAAGAATATCACTTTTTTATTTCTATCTTAAGGCTACTTTTTTATTGTTTCAGTAGTCGGTAACAATAGCGATATTTTTAAGCCTCCATCATCTGATCGGCCCGCCTCTACCTGTCCTCCTGTGACTTGCATCGCTTCTTTTACAATGGCAAGCCCTAAACCATAACCACCTGCTGTTTATCTCGTGCACCCTCTATGCGCGTGAACGGATCAAAAATATCTTTTAAATGTTGCTCTGGGATCCCATCACCATCATCTGAAATAGATAACACAACATAAGACTTATCCATGTTCGTTCTTATACTGGTACGAATTGTTATATTTGCTTCACTACCAGCATATTTAATCGCGTTACCTATTAAATTTTTAATTGATCGTATTAGTAATCGCGTATCGGTTTGAACCATTGGTAATGATCTATCAATATCTTTAATTATCGATTGACCATGCGCTTTAAGCTGCAGGCATTGATCAACCGTCGAATCACAGAAGCTTTGTACGTCGACAGGAATAAGATTGATATTCGCTTTCGCATTATCAAATTGACTAAACTCAAGGATCTCTGTGACGAGTTCATTCATCTCTTCTGATTCTTGTTCTAACCGATCCACTAAATGCAAATGCTCAGATGAAGTACGTTTTCGGATTAAATGTAGCGATAGACTATGCCTAGCCAAAGGGGTTCGAAGTTCATGAGAAACATCACGAATTAAACGTCGTTGTTTCTCTGTTAATAATTGTATTTGATTTGCCATATTGTCAAAATCAGTCGCTAATTCATTAAACTCTTTTACTTTATCTCCCATGACATGAGCTACACGCACTGAAAAGTCGCCATTAGCTAAGCTACGACTCGCTTGTCTTAAAGTGTCTAATGGTCGCTGTAAATAGCGTGCGATAATTAACGAAAACATTAAGGTGATCAGAATGGCAATCACTACCTGTATTAAGCCAAAATACAAAGAAAAATATTTAGCCGGATGTAATTCATGAGGTAACAGAACCACTAATTTATTATCATTTTTTATAGGTATCGTAAAAATAGGTTGATTAACACGAGAATCTAAAATTGTATTTAATGGTCGGGCAAATTTAAGTTTAAACTTAAAATGGGGATGCATTATTCGGGTACTTAACTCTTTGTTATCGCTGTTAAGTGCAAATGCATAATATTTTTGTTTGCTCTCCCACTCAGCAAGTCGATGCGGATCACTGTTCTCAGGTAGTAAAGGCTCTACATCTGTCGCCATCTTCATGATATCTTGTTTTACATGTTGAGGAACATGCAATAGGGTTTTAACTAAGGCTATTTCAGCTAAACTCTGTAGGCCTAAGATCAACAAAAGCCCAATAGTAAAGTAGAAAAAAAGACGGAAAACTAAGCTTTGCTTATGCAAAGGAAGTCGATGCTTTCCTTGTACCACATTAGAAACACTCACTTGTTTATACTCCTAAACACTTGCTTCTGTTTTTATCTATAATAAATTAACAATTCAGCCTACCCTAGTCACAAAATATGCGTCAGAGATAGACGATACTGTATTTTTACATGACAATAGTTATAGCGTTTATTGTTTAACATTCTTACGTAAACGCCCCATGAACCCACGGGGCGATATTTGTTAGTGTTTGAGGTTCCAAGGTAGGAGTGCATCGATATCGGGCTCAGCTTTCGCGAGCTCTTTCATGCACTTGACCATGTAGTCGTAGAGGATAAGGCCGTTGGCTTTCGCAGTCTCGACGATGCTGTAAAGCATCGCACTCGCATCAGCACCATTTGGCGTGTTCGAGAACAACCAGTTCTTTCTGCCAATGACCAGCGGTTTAATTGCGCGTTCAGCGCGGTTATTGTCTATCGATAAGTGACCGTCATCGATATAGCGGATCACCTTCGGCCATTGGCCGAGCGTGTATTTTATCGCTTTACCCAGCGGGCTAGACGCTATCACTTGTTGAGATGTCATCCACTCGTACAACTCGTCCAGTATCGGTTTGCTATGCAGTTGACGTTCTGCTTTTCGTGTTTCGACAGTCGCACCTTTTAAGCGCGATTCTATCCCATAGAGCTTCTGGATTTTGGCCAGCGCTTTATCTGCTTTGCCTGACTTACCTTTACCTTGAAGCTTCTTAGCCTCCATGAACTTTCGCCGTGCATGTGCCATGCAGCCAACATTGGTGACGTGATAAAGACCATCATAGGCACCATAGCCATCGGTTTGTAGATAACCACTGTAATCCCCCAAGAAGGCAACAGGGCATGCCCTCGCGCGACTGTTTTGATAGTCGTACAAGGCAATATTCTTCACATTGGGGAGTGCGGCTTCTGGCGAGTCTGCGCCCGAGCAGTAGAGCCACATGTAACACTGTTTTTCTTCCTTGAGAACATTGAGTGGCGTTTCATCCGCCTGGACCACCACTTGTTGAAGTAGGTGCTCTTTTAGAGCGGCATAGAGTGGTTTGAACTTCTCACTAACTTGGATAACCCATCTGGCCATAGTGGTTCGTGATAGCTCGATTCCCGACTGGGTAAACAGCGACTCTTGGCGGTAAAGTGGCATCGCGTACTGGTATTTGCCAAGAATGATGTTGGCAAGCAAGCTTTCTGTGGCAAAGCTCTTCGGGATAATGCTTTGCGGTGCTGGCTTTTGAACGATGTGATTGCTGTCTTCAGTTTGCTCGCACTGGCGGCAAGCATATTTAGGGCGAACATATTCCAGCACTTTGAGTACGGCTGGCGAAAACTCCAGCTTTTCACTGCTGTCTTCACCGATTTTATGCAGGTCATGATTGCAGCATGCACACTGCTTTTCATGGTCGTCTAAATCAAGTTCGATAACTTCACGAGGTAAGGTCTTTGGAAGAGGCTTACGCTTACCGCGTTTCTTCGTTGTGGTTGTGGTGGTCGTCGTAACCTCAACCTCTTCTTCCTTAGCGGCTTCACATTCCGCTTCGTTGAAGAGGTCACCT
>NZ_CH724141.1:1528860-1545122 GCF_000153325.1 Photobacterium sp. SKA34 | reverse complement strand
TCTTGTTTCCACTGAGATTCGCTGTGTTTTTGCAACGCCAACAACTCTTTCACCATCGCTTGTAGCTCGGCAACATCTTGGCTTTCTGGGTTGATATTTGGCGTCTTTTTCATGGCATTTATTATACTAAAGTCATGCCGTTAACGCTTGGTGGATATAGCTTTATTATCGATTAAGTCATTGTAAAATCGTTTATTTGAACGGGTTTATGGCCGATAATCGTGAAGCCAGAAAGCAGTCTATCAAGCTCGCATTGAGTCAGGGTAAACACGTCATTTTTCTCTTTTGACGGCCATTTATACTTGGCTTTTTCAAGGCGTTTATACCAAAGTGCAAAGCCTGTTTTATCCCAGTACAACACTTTGATTTTGTCGCGCTGTTTATTGGTAAACAGGAATAGTGCGCCGCTTCCCAAGGGTAAATCGGTGTCACTTTCGATAATCGCCGCGAGGCCATTGATGGACTTTCTAAAATCGACACTCTCACGATACAGATAAATATCTGGTGCACTTAGCATATGTTTCATGACAAGGCTCCAATGAGTTCTGCCAGGTAGGCAGCGGGCGTGCCTTGAGGAATACTCAGCTCAACGTCGTTGACAAAAAGTGTCATATTCGCGGTAGGTATTTGCGTCATATGGTAACGTGTTGTCTGCTCTACAACGTTTGCTTTGACGAAGCCGTTAGTCTGTGGTGTTTGAAGGTGTGTTAACTGTTGGCGTTTGGCATGAAACGTGGAAAGACTTAATCCGTGATGTTCACAAAAAGCACGTTGAGTGAGTTGGCTGGATTCATAGCACTCAAACAAAGTCTGCCATTCTTGATTGGTACGTCGTGTTGCCATTTTAAATCTCCTTTGGATTGGAGATTTGATCTTATTCTTCGAGTAAAGTGATTAGAATGCGGTGTTTATGGCACGCTTACATTCTTACTAATTTAAAATTACGCTTCTCAACCCTATTCATCACGGCAAAAGGAAGTTCTATGATGAAGGCCATTATTAGTTTATTGGTATTATTATTAGTCGGTTGTTCATCGGGTTTACAAATCACTGTTCCTGATTCTGTTTATGAGAATAATCAATCAATAGGCTATCTTGTTGGTACTCTGGGTGCTAATACCGAATGGCCGAAAACAGGTAAAAACCTGATTACAACGATTAATATTCGACCTCTAAACACCAATAAACCTAGAATTGGGGACGGTAATATTATAACGATCTCCAATAATAATGAAGATGGACATTTTGAAGGTTCAACAATTAGCGGCCATTTGTTTAATATTGAGTTACCCGTAGGACAATACGAAATTTTCAGTATTCAACTGGAAGGCTCAGATGGTAATAAAACGCTGATCTCCAAGAACAACAGCAAAATGGACATTACATTTTCAATTAGTGCTAACCAAGCCAGTTATATTGGACAGTTTCTTGCCGTTAGCCGTATAGCGAAAAGTGAACTTTGGAATCTTGAGTATCCAAGTGGGTATGGCTATTTACAGCATAGTTATGATCAACAACGTGATGAAACATTATTTTCTCTGGAGTATCCAAAACAACAAGCGACCCCTTTTCATCTTGAATTACTCACTTTTAATGATAACCGTGTATTAAAAAATTAATAATTACTCTATTATCTAAACCTAAAAATAAGACGATCATTGATCGTCTTATTTTTTATATTTGCAGAAAACGCGTTACTCCGAAACACATGAAGAATAGCTATACCCTCTCCCACGAATTGTCTTAATATGCTGTTTAGACATGCCTGCTAGCACCATTTTACGACGTATATTACTGATATGCATATCAAGGTTACGGTCAAACGGGCTAAGCTCTTTCTTCAAAACGTCTTTTTGTAATGTGGCTTTTGAGACGACAATATCGTTATTCTTAATTAAATATTTAAGCAAATCGAGCTCTGTGCTGGTTAAAGGTAAGCGAGAAAGCTGACTTTCTAATTCCACCGACGTTGAGGGTAAACTATGACGTTGGCGCTCTAAGCCTACTCTTCGTAAGATTGTCGAAATACGTACCAGTAATTCTTCAACTTTAAATGGTTTAACCAAAAACTGATCAGCGCCAGCCTGCAAACCATCAAGCATCGTTGTTTCATCTCCTAATGCTGTAAGCATAAGGATTGGTGTTGCAAAACGCTGACAAATACGACGAGCAACCTGCATACCATCAAGTGTGGGTAACATTACATCAAGCAGTATTAGATCGACACCCGTTGATTGAAGGTATGTTAATGCTGATTCACCACAATGAACGCAACTAACTTCATGACCTTCATCTTCAAGAACTTCAGTTAACAACGTACACAATTGTACGTCATCATCAACCACTAATATCTTAGACACAATACAACACCTAAACACAATGAAAGTGCATATTAATCACCTGTTAAACAGATAACAATAGCTAATACATCTATCCTGTTAAGATAAATTAAGAATTTACCGCTATAAACAAAAAAGCGATTCTCTAGATCGTCGCTTCTTAAAACGCTTATCAGGTTATTCTTGGCAAATTAAGCTTGCGACTTTTGCTTCTTTTTGTGGCAAGTACCATGAATCTAACCCCGCTTGAACTAACTGTGTTGCTTGTTCAGGTGTCATTGTACCATTTAAGACGGCAACACTGGTTTGATCGATTTGAGCCTCGAAACTCTCTTTACCCCGAGATAAAATCTGCGCAGCACTTCGAATAGTTGAATCGCACTCATTACGCCATCCCATCATTTCCTTCGCTATCGGGTTTTCAACCTCAAAGAAATGGTTAGATAATGAGAAGAAACCGGGAATAGAGTTAGTCAATAACTCAGCATACTCAGCTGTTGTCATCCATTCTAGTAACGTTTTTGCTGCTGGATTATTTTGTGCTTTCGTATTTAACCCTATACCAATATCAGTATGATCACTGAAATAACATTCATCACCGCGATTTTCTACCGGAGGTGGGAATACGCCAAAATCTAACTGTCCTGTAAAGGTGCTGATATCCCAAGAGCCTGCTGGATAAATGGCCGCCTTACCTGTTTTGAACAATTTAATGGAATCGGCATATTTACGAGTCTGATAACCATTACCTAAAAACTTATTCCAATTCGCTAACTCCTGAAACACTTGTCGGTATTTTGGTGAATCAAAACGCTCAGTACCGTTAATCAACCCTAATCGTCCATCTTCACCTTTCCAGTAATTAGGCCCTATATTTTGAAAGCCCATCGTACTCGTTTCCCATTTATCATTCGTACCTATTGCTAAAGGCACATATTGACCACTGTTTTTAATCATATTCAGAACATGATTAAACTCAGCTGTTGTTTTGGGCACACTTAAGTCGAGTTTTTTAAATATGTCTTTATTGTAAAAAAAACCGTGGATAACAGAGGCCATCGGTAAACAAAAGGTCTGTGCACCAGAATCAGTTTGCCAAGGATTTAATGCAAAGCTCGGGAAGTTTTCCATCCCTGCCATTTCTGTAATATCGCTAAGGTGTCCCTGATTAAACAGCTTTAACGAACCATCAAATGGACGACAGGCAATTAAGTCGCCAGCATTCCCCTTCTCAAGGTTAGTATTCAAATCATCAAGAAATGAGGTTAACCCTTCAGGTGAACGATAGATGATTTTAATATTCGGATAATGCTTATTAAATGCTGGAATGATTTTATCTTTCCAAATCGCATCATCTTGCCGCCAAGAATCAACCAATACAGTACCTTTCAGTGAAGAGTCATACTGTTGTGCACTCACCGATAGTGGTGAAAAACCAGCTAACGCGATACCGCTAACAACAAGGCTGCGACATAAAGTTGATTGAACCTTTGTATAAAAAGGGGAAACTATTATCTTTTTCATATTTATACCTTAAATCGTTCAATCAATTGACGTTGCTCTGCAGCTAGTTTCGATAGCAACTCACTACTGTTTGCAGACTCACGCGCTTCTGATTCTGCGTTATAAGCAACACCCGCAATCCCATTAATATGCTCAGCGACATCTTGACTCACTGATATTTGTTCTTTGGTTGCATGAGCAACTTGCTCTGCCATTTCAAGAATAACGCGCATACGATCTGCTATCGTTTGTAATGTTTCATCGGTTAAACGTGTCTGTTCAACACATTGTTCCGTTTGTTTATGACTTCGCGCCATTACCTTAGTTACCATTTCAGCACTGTGCTGAAGATTATCGATCATCTCATTAATTTCTTCTGTTGATTGTTGAGTTCGATTTGCTAAAGCGCGTACTTCATCAGCTACCACTGCAAAACCACGTCCTTGCTCACCCGCACGTGCCGCCTCAATCGCCGCGTTAAGAGCCAATAAATTCGTTTGCTCAGCAATGCCACGGATAACATCTAAGATACTACCTATATTCACCGTAAAGCTTTCTAGTTTGCGTGTTATATCAACCGCTTCAGTAATATCAACCGATAGTTGCTCTGTAATGTTTCGACTATTAAAAACTAGGTCTCGCCCTTGTTGCGCGGCCTGATTTACTTCATTTACTTCGCTCACCGTAAGATCAGATGAACGAGAAATCTCTTTCGCGCTAACTTCTAATTCAGAAATGGCAGCGGCGACTTGATCTGTACGCTGTTTTTGATCTTCAACACGACTCATCGCTTGTTCGCTTGTAACAGCGGTTTTATTTGCCTCTGTTACTAACTGTAATGAGCCATCGTTAATTTTCGTGAGAATTTCAGCCATGCTTTCAGATAATTGGTCAATTGAGCGAGACAACGCACCAAATTCACACTGAGATTGATAATTAGTACGTTGGGTCATATCACCCGCTGTCATCTTGCGTAATACCGCATTAATACGTGCTAATGGCGTGTGGATACTTTTTGCCGTAGTAAAAGCAATAATTAAAGCAATAACACCTGAAATCAAGCAAGCAATAATGATACTGTACGTCGCTTGGTTGGCTGCAGCATCAGCAGCATTTCGACTATTATATGCATTACTACTCGCATACTGCATATAATCATTAAGTGCTGTTTGAGTAATAACAACTTGCTGATTAGACTGTTGATTCAGAGCTGAAAGTTGACTTTCTAGCTGGTTATTTTCAGCCATAACCGCCAGTAAACCTGTTTTACCCAATGCTAAATCATGAACACGTTGTAAATTACGTGCATAACGCGCTTTAACATCTTCAGGCACATTAATGCGCTCTAAACCTTGTTTTGCTAATTCAATATCTTTAGCAAGCACTTTGCTTAGTTTTTCAAAGTTAGTGTTTTTATTAGCACGACGAACATTTTTTAAGTCACGACTAATACCACTGGAAATAAGTTCTGCTCGATTGCTTAAAGAACGTTTTACACTCGCACGTTGGAGTAATAAATTCGCGGCCCATTGATAAGTATCTTCTAAACGAAGAAACGACAAATTAAGCTCTGTTAATCGGTCATTAACAGCAACCCATTGATTATGCTTGTTAATTGTTTTTTGTGATAATTCAAAAAACTTATCGGCTGCAGCGAGCGCCGTTGATAATTTTAGTTTCGCTTCCTCATCAACAGAATATTGCAATGCTTGTTGTTTTGCGGTGTTAAATTCATGTTGAGCCTGTGATACCGCCTCTTTTCGCTCGTTTAATAAGTTAGATGATTGAGTCGTACGGTAATCAACAACTGATAGCTGATTTTCACGTAAGCTCGCGAGTAATTGACTTGCCGATGTCACCATAGGCGTCGACACCTCAGTTACATCGGTAAGGCGATCATGGATTCGACTAGTATTGATATAACTAATACTTCCAACTACGGCAATAAGAATAAACATTATTATAAAGCCGACAATGGTGCGCTGTACTATTGATAATGACATAACATGCTTCTATTTATGATTAAATCACGCCGCAGCTGATTAAATAAGATAAGTATGAATATACTTATTTCGCGGTTCTAAATAAAAAATTAAGAACAGATTCAATATAGAGATCACACTTTATTATTTAAATAGTGATAAAGGTATTTATTATTTTTAATAAAATTCCGTTCAAATTCCAATTTGGTATTAAATGACAGTATTTTTAAATTTAAAAATAACTAATGCGATGTACCTCATATAAATACTTTTAATTTTTAGTTATCTCACTTAATTAAATTTAGCGTATATGCAACAATCTACTTTTATAATTAAAAGATAGATGATAAGAGATAATTTCATGAAACTGTCTATTTATTATTCAGAATCAACAGATCCAAGATTCAATCAAGCGATTGAAGAAACGTTACTGAAGCAAGCAAGTGACAACAGTATTATTGCTTTTTTATGGCAAAACCAGCGTTCTGTTAATATAGGAAAAAATCAAAATCCTTGGCGCGTATGTAAGCCAAAACAACTTCGTAGTGAAAATATTAACATTGTAAGGAGTCATACAATTGGCGGTGCTATCTATCAAGATTTAACGCACACAAATATTGCATTAATCGGCCCTACTCATTATTTAACACAATGCATAATAGAAAAAATATTAATAGATACATTTGAGCCATTAAAAATAGATATAACAGTATCTGGCAATCTTGAATGTTTGGTTGAAAATAAAAAAGTTTCTAATACTGCACTATTAGTCTCTGAAGGTTATTTATTTTTTCATACGACTTTAAGAGTAAATACTTCTCTTACTGATATATCAAAATATATGAATAGTCATTATTCTAGTCTCAATCATCAAAATCTAGAACTGTCTTATACCTCTATTAACCAACATATTCGTCCATTAGAGCATAATGAATTATGCCATTACATTAGCGATAGTATTCGAAAAACGCTAAAGCTTGATGTGGAAAACACGATTATTGTAAATAATCAGCATCCAGATTGGATCGAATTTAGTACTCATTTTTATCGTCTTAAAAGTTGGGACTGGAATTATGGTCAATCACCTAGTTTTATTGAATCGTTAGAGCATGACTTTTCATGGGGACTGGTAGAACTAAAATTAAATATTGATGCTGGAGTTATCACCAAAGTCTACTATGATGCGCCTTTCCAATACCACAACATGATGAATGACTTTAGCCAAGCGGCAATTGGTTATCCATTTAATGCCAAGTCTGTTATATCCATTGTCTGTAGCTTGTTGCTCACGCATTCAGAACATTATGATGAACTGATGACACTTTCTGAATGGCTACAACAAGAAATTGCATAATACAAAAGATGCTAACTTTTAAGGAAAAATTTACTTTTATGTCTATATATTGAACTAAATCAATTGGACATCAATTACACTATATTTCTCATTAACAACTTCTTGACTTTAGCAGAGGCGGCACCAAATCTAGCCTATCTGCTTTTCCCACAGAGTTATACACAGCTTCTGTGGATAATAGGAACTATTTTTTTCTCCTTATGATACTTACTCCAAAGGTGTTTTTATAACAACAACGACCGATAGAAATAAAATATAAACTATAATAATCAGCATGTTA
This sequence comes from Photobacterium sp. SKA34, assembly GCF_000153325.1. GTDB lineage: Bacteria > Pseudomonadota > Gammaproteobacteria > Enterobacterales > Vibrionaceae > Photobacterium. The sequence continues at coordinate 1,537,664 of NZ_CH724141.1, read as the reverse complement.
AGAATAAACATTGAAAACATTAACTCTCAATAGTTATTAAATTCACTTTATTTATGACATAAAAATACTGTGAATAAATCCTTTTAATTAATCATAATTCAACACAACTTTTGATAAAATTATGCTATGTGACTAAATAAATACCATCCATAAAAAAACCACCAGCGTGTACTGGTGGTTTAAAAAAATTAATAGTGAATCAGTTAGCTTTTTTTCGCCTTAAATAAGTCATCACTCCAAGTAACGCAAACGATAAAACACCAATATGGCCGCCACTTCCACCATCATCTTCATTGATATTACAGTTATTGGCAGAAATACTGTCATTACAAGATGTTGTATCTTTATTTTTCTGTTCTGATATAAAATCAGGGTATATAATTGGTTGTTCAGGAACGGTATTTGTAGTTTTTGCTATCCAATCACTAAAAGTACCTGTTCTTGCATAAAAAGTAGGGCTTGAATATGAACCACATACAACTCCCTGAGTCAGTGCACTTCCGCTAACGATACCAATTTGATACCAATCACCATTGTTACTTTGAGTAAGTATTGGGCCACCACTATCACCAAAGCAAGCATCAGCACCAGTGGCAACAGGTACTCGAGATAATAATTTAGGTGGTAAACTACAGATTTTTAAAAGACTAGCCGAATTATCAATAAATTGGCCTTCAAATCCACCATCACTATAATATTGATAACATTCTTCAATAGGATAACTGGTTAAACTTGCTTCTTTTAAATAATCAGATGGATTATCACCACTTGTTGTTGTTGCCCCCCACCCTTTAATAACCAGATTCGGGGCACGATTATCATTATCCCATTGCAAAGTTAGTTGTTGGTCTAACTCATTAGCTTTAGCACTTGATGGGATTTGTACTCGACCAACATTAGAAAAAGTACGTTTAACGCGAATTAATGCAATATCATTGTCCAAAAACGCAGATGTGATTTCTGTTATGTTTTTATCACTATCTTTTTTGAATTGAACATCTGGGCTATATGAAGGGTGAACAACAACATGGGTAGCTTGGTATTCATCTTCAGCTGTATATTGGGTATTATCAGTAATTCCAGCTGTAACCATTACTTGACTAGGTTTAAGAACATCATATTTATTATCTGATGAGGTATTTTGAACTTCATATACAACACAGTGAGCCGCAGTTAACACCCAATTATCATCGATAACAGTTGCACCACAAAACGGTTTTTTATCTCCCTCATTTATTCGCAAAGATGCCATAAAATTGTCAGAAGGTGCCACTGAAACCTCATTACCCCCAATAATATACGCAATAACATCACTATCTGACGCTGTTGCTGTAAGTGAAAAAGACAGTGTTCCCGATATAACTAGCCCTAACGCTGTAATTTTATTCATACAAGCCTTCTTAATTATTTTTCTTTTTAATTAAGCTTATACGTTAACAAATTATTTCCAACCAAGCGGGAATAAGAAGTAAAAAAGTGACACCAACCATAACCTGAAATAAGAATATCTATTTATAACAACGGCTATTTGAACATTAGCGACCATCAAATAAATACGATCCAGTGAACATGACCTGGCTTTGGTTAAAAAAGTTAAAGTTTAATTACTTTTTGGTTGGCTTCTCGATAAATTCCTATGACATTTTTCTTCCTTTGGACACTAAACAGTCTGATGTACTATATACTTCGTGATCTCGCTCTTGTTTTCTTCCCTTATGATTATTTGATGTGCATAATGTGCCCACAATAACTCTATGGACAATTCCCATGACTATCGAACAAGCTTTAAAAGATCGTAGCGAATCAAAATGTGAACTATGTTCTTCTGAAAATAACCTAGCTGTATACGCAGTTCCAGCGTCTGAAGATAAGAGCGCCGGCTGTAGTGTATACCTTTGTGATACTTGCCGTGGTCAGCTTGAAGATCCAGAGACAACAGATGAAAACCACTGGCGTTGCCTAAACGACTCTATGTGGAGTCAGGTTCCAGCTGTACAAGTAATGGCTTACCGTCAACTTAAGCGTCTTTCTTCAAAAACTGACTGGGCAATGGACCTAGTTGACATGATGTACCTAGAAGATGATGTTAAAGAATGGGCAGATAAAGGTCTTGTTGAAGAAGAACAAGCTTCTGTTCCAACACTTGATGCAAACGGCGCTAGGCTACAAGCTGGTGACAACGTAACAATCATCAAAGACCTTCCAGTTAAAGGTTCTAGCATGGTAATTAAGCGTGGTACACCAGTACGTAATATCAGCCTGACTGATAACCCTCTTCATATCCAAGGTCGTGCAGACGGCGTTCAAATGGTTATCATTGCGGCATACACTAAGAAATAATTATTATTTTCTCTTATCTTAGATAAAAGAAAGCCCTTAGCGATCTCATCATTAAGGGCTTTTTATTATCTCGTTATTTATATCCAACCAAGATTATTTAGATTTTTTGATAACAACCGTATTGGCTAATTTATCATGCCACCCTTGTTTACGTTTATCCCAGCCAACGGCAAGCAACCCTATTCCTAAAGGGATTGCTGATACAAAATAACCTAAATAACGAATAATAAATTGCTTAACCGTAGGTTTATTACCTGTTCTTGCATCAACAATGATTGACTGTATTGCCATTTTCCCTAGCGTCGCTGATTTGTAAAACCAAAAAAGCATTACGCCGATAAACGGTAGACCATAATTAATAACCACACTCACAGGATCAAAAGTCGAGTTTGTTCCCTTCGAGAAGAAGTCACCATATAAACTGTACAATAATGGTGCAGTGACTAATGAAACAACTAGGGTATCAACAATTGTCGCGACAACACGTTGCCAAAAGCCCACATAAATTACGTTATTGCTACTGCAATCAGTCATACTTTCCAAACTTTCGATTAATAATAAAGTTAATCATGCGTTTACCTAATGAAGAATACGGTGAATATAATAGCTTCAGTGATGAAATTGAAGCTTGATACATTACAGGGCGCATCTTAGATAAACGTTCAAAGCCTTCTTTGCCATGATAATGACCTATCCCACTATTGCCTGAACCACCAAAGGGTAAGTCTTCTTGCGCCACATTTAACATTACATCATTAATTGTGACACCACCTGAACGCGTCTGCTGAATAACTTTTTGTTGTAAATCTTTATTGTTAGAAAAGAGATATAAAGCCAGTGGCCTATCACCTTTATTTATTGATGAAATAGCCTGCTCTATCGATTGGTAACCAAGAATGGGTAAAATAGGGCCAAAAATCTCACGCTGCATAACTTGCATAGTGTCATCCACACCAGTTATAAGATGAAGTGGGAATTTACGCGAGTTCAAATCTGGAGATGAATTGGGGATCAAATTATAAATATCGGCCCCTTTCGCTTTTGCATCTTCTAAAGTCGTCACTAATCGTTCAAAAGACTGACTATCAATAATTGACGTGTAATCTTGATGGTTTATATCAACAAAGCGCTTAGCAATGATCTTTTTCGATTTCGCTACAACTTCTGGTAACAAAGCCTCAGGAACATACAGGTAATCTGGTGCTACACACGTTTGGCCACTATTGTAAGTTTTACCGCCTAAAATTCGCTCTAATGCCTTATTGAGATCGTAGTCATCTGCAATAATGGCAGGAGATTTCCCCCCAAGTTCTAACGTTACTGGAACAAGGTTTTTCGCCGCATTTGCCATTACAGCTTTACCCGTTGCACTAGAGCCAGTAAAGACTAAATGATCAAACGGTAGTGCTGAAAAGGCTTTACCTGTGTTGCCTTCTTCAGCAATAAAGCGCACCTTTTCTAACGCAAATGTATCTGTAAATAACTGCTGTAACAATCGACAGAGTTCTGGGGAATTTTCAGACATTTTCACCATTACTGAATTGCCTGCAGCAATCGCGGCAACCAAGGGTGCGATAGCTAAAAATAAGGGATAGTTCCACGGTACTATAATACCAACAACGCCAACAGGTTGAGGTATCACTCTATTTTTAGCGGGTTTAAACCACATCGAGGTATGACGTTTTTGTACTCTCATCCAACGAGATAGATTTTTTTGTGAATTTTTAATGCACTCAATGCTAGTAAATATTTCAAGCAGTGCAGTTTCTGAAGCCGAACGCTGACCAAAGTCCTGTGCAATCGCATGGCAAATAGCATGTTGATTCTGCGTAATTAATAACGAGATCTTATCTAAATCAGTTAATCTTTTTTGTAATTCAGGTATAGGACATTGTAAAAATGCCTGTTTTTGTTTAGTTATATATTGATCTAACTTCTCATCCATCCGTATTACTCTCATCACAAAATCAAATAAAAACAAGGAATAAAACGTTACATTTTTTGTAAGCGTATCGTAAACACAGATCTTTATACTCTAATCCGTTAGCTTATGGGTATGAATAAATACAATACGTTAGTTGGCTAGATATACGCATCACGCAGTAATTTAGACTACCCTCAATAACAGAGGGGACAAGTAAAAGGTTTAGATATGTCAGTACCTATTTTATATACACTGAGACAATGTCCTTATGCTATCAGAGCAAGATTGAGCCTGACACTTGCTGAACTTGATTTTGAACAGCGTGATATTGATTTGAGGCAAAAACCTGCCGAAATGTTAGACATATCACAGAAAGGAACGGTACCTTTACTTGTATTAGAAAATGGTGATTATATCGATGAAAGTTTAGAAATCATGATCTGGGCTTTGAACAAGAATGATCCTCACAATTTACTATTGAGTCATTCCCCTCACTTCTTTCCTGAAATGCTCAACCTTATTGCAAGAAATGATCATAAATACATTTCAGCATTGGATCACTATAAAGCCGATGCTCGCTATCATAATCCAGAAGTACCGATATATCGTAAACTTTGTGAATCATTTCTGACCGATATCGAAAACCGCCTTTCCAATCATCAGTATTTAATGACAGATACATTGAGCTTAGCTGATTACGCGATATTACCTTTTATCCGACAATTTTCGCATATTGAACGTCAATGGTTTAGGCAAGCTGATTATCCAAATATAAAGCATTGGTTAAAAAATCTTTATCAAGATCCCATCTTTTCAAAAGCAATGATAAAGTATCCATTATGGGATAATAGTAGAAGCACAGTTGTTAATAAATACAATGACTTAACTATGACAGATTAGTGAATTAGTGATGAATATTGCATAGCGAATGTCAACGCTGTGTTAATAACATCACTAACAACAATAGCTTAATAAAGATGAAATATTCCTTATTCAAATTAGCTGAAGGTTAATCATTAACCTCACTTTTAATAAGGAATTGTTATGGTAAACGATAGTCGTCGCTCATTTATAAAAAAGTCTGCCGTTGTTGGTGCAGGCGCTGCTGCAATTAGTACAACCCCAAATGTTTTTGCAAGTATTGAAAAGGCACTTTCAATCCCTGCGAACCGCAAGCATGGCAGTATCAAAGATGTTGAGCATGTCGTTATTTTAATGCAAGAAAACCGTTCCTTTGATCATTACTTTGGCACAATGCCGGGTGTTCGAGGCTTCGCTGACCGTTTTCCATTAAGACAACCTAACGGTGATTTTGTTTGGAATCAGCATAACCCAAATCCAGATGAAGAAAGTACTTTCAAAAAGACCTTATTACCTTGGTATTTTAATACCAGCAAAAATATTGGATACGAATTTTTTGCAGGTACCCCCCATTTTTTTGATAATGCTCAATATGCAAATGCACACGGTAAAATGGACCAATGGCTACCTAATAAATCTGATAGGACAATGGGGTATTTTACTGAAAAAGAAGTCCCTTTTCAGTTTGCTCTCGCTAACGCTTTTACCTTGTGTGATGCTTATTATTGCTCAACACAAACAGGTACTAATCCTAATCGTGTTGTACATTGGTCAGGTACAAATGATGCTCACGCAAAGAAAAATGGCCCTGTCATCAATAATAATCATGAAAACTTTTATACACCAGATGAAATCGAAAACGGGTATAAATGGACTACCTATCCTGAGCGATTACAACAAGCAGGTATATCGTGGCGTTTAGTGCAGAATATTAACAATAACTACACCGACAACCCACTTGCTGGTTTTAAAACCTTTAGAGATGCGCACCATAATAATCCATCTGCACCTTTCTATTTAAATGGTATCGGAACAGAAACTCAACCTTCCATCGAAACATTCCGCGAACTTTATAACAGTGAGGAAGGTTTACCCAAAGTCACTTGGATTGTAACTGAAAATGAATTGTCTGAGCATCCAGGTTGTTCTACTCCAACCTTAGGTGCAGCTTACACATCTGAAGTATTAGATATACTCACTTCAGATCCTAATATTTGGGCTAAAACGGTGTTTATTGTTAATTTCGATGAAAATGATGGCTTATTTGACCATATGCCACCACCATCGGTTCCTCACAAAACACCAGATAACAAGGTATACGGTAAGTCGAACATCAGTACCAGCAATGAGTATTATTATGATACCGACTATTCAAAAACTAAGGAAAATGTTGATGATTTTGTAAACAAAGCTTCACATGGATTAGGACCACGTGTTCCTTGTTACGTAATTTCACCATGGAGTATTGGAGGGAATATTAACTCACAGGTGTTTGATCATACATCTGTTTTACGCTTCTTAGAAAAAATAACTGGTGTAGAAGAGCCAAATATCTCCACCTGGCGACGTGAAATCTGTGGCGACCTCACCTCTTGTTTTGATTTTGAAAAGCGAAGTGACACAATTGATATTCCACAAGGTAAATCAGAGTCTGAAGCCTATAAGTTAAAAGCCGCAGCAGAAAAAGAACATGGAAAACATTTGCCTAAATTTGATCATGAGCATGAATACGGCTACGATAAAGATGGAAAAAGAACGAAACCACAAATGAGTTTAATTGGTTTACCCGTTGTTACACAAAACGGTTCTCGCCCATCTTGTCAACTTCCATATGCGCCTAAAGTAGATATTAAATTTAAATCTGATGCCGTAATGTTTGAGTTCGCTAACCAAGGTAAACAAGGCGTCGTATATCAAACCTACAACTACCTTGCCCATAATGAGCCCCAGCAAGACAAATTTCTCGCTCCTGAAAATAGCCCATATGATATGACCATGCCGCGTCAGTACAGTTTAGCGTCTAAAGGGGCGAATAAACTTGAACCTACAGTTTCAGATAAGTGGACATTTGGTGATCATAGAGACTTTGATTTAATGACTTTTGGTCCTAACGGGTTTATTCGTAGAGTAAAAGGTTTTACATCTGAACACAGAGAGATGCCAATTGTTTCAATCGATCACAAAGAGTCAAGAGCCGGCCATGCTTCCCCTCACCTATCGATTAAAATTGAAAATCGCTCTAAACAAACTCAAATTATTACAATAACAGATAATATTTACGGCAAAGATCCTGTGGAACTTAAGATCAAAGCTGGCAAAACAGAGCATATCGCTTATAAGACCTGTAAGCACTGTTGGTATGATTTATTAATAACAGCAGATAACTGTGAATATTTCTCATTACAAGCCGCAGGACGTATTGAGATGAATCATAAACACAACTTTAAAGCTGTGACAGATCCTGAGATGGGAAACTTTTCTTGCGATAACGAGCTAAATATCTTAATGAGTTAATTTTAAAAGTAAAACCGGCAAGTAATTAAATCAATTAGCTTGCCGGATTTTATAATTACTTATTACGGCTTAAAAAGTATTCATCTTGTAAAATATACATTCGCTTAATGTCGCAATACTTACCATTAATGAAGATTTCTTTCACTAAATGGCCTTCCTCAACGAAACCACATTCTTCATATAGATGGATTGCTTTTTCATTCTCTACCGCCACATGCAAATATACTTTATGTAGATTAAGAGTAAACGCCCCATGAACCCACGGGGCGATATTTGTTAGTGTTTGAGGTTCCAAGGTAGGAGTGCATCGATATCGGGCTCAGCTTTCGCGAGCTCTTTCATGCACTTGACCATGTAGTCGTAGAGGATAAGGCCGTTGGCTTTCGCAGTCTCGACGATGCTGTAAAGCATCGCACTCGCATCAGCACCATTTGGCGTGTTCGAGAACAACCAGTTCTTTCTGCCAATGACCAGCGGTTTAATTGCGCGTTCAGCGCGGTTATTGTCTATCGATAAGTGACCGTCATCGATATAGCGGATCACCTTCGGCCATTGGCCGAGCGTGTATTTTATCGCTTTACCCAGCGGGCTAGACGCTATCACTTGTTGAGATGTCATCCACTCGTACAACTCGTCCAGTATCGGTTTGCTATGCAGTTGACGTTCTGCTTTTCGTGTTTCGACAGTCGCACCTTTTAAGCGCGATTCTATCCCATAGAGCTTCTGGATTTTGGCCAGCGCTTTATCTGCTTTGCCTGACTTACCTTTACCTTGAAGCTTCTTAGCCTCCATGAACTTTCGCCGTGCATGTGCCATGCAGCCAACATTGGTGACGTGATAAAGACCATCATAGGCACCATAGCCATCGGTTTGTAGATAACCACTGTAATCCCCCAAGAAGGCAACAGGGCATGCCCTCGCGCGACTGTTTTGATAGTCGTACAAGGCAATATTCTTCACATTGGGGAGTGCGGCTTCTGGCGAGTCTGCGCCCGAGCAGTAGAGCCACATGTAACACTGTTTTTCTTCCTTGAGAACATTGAGTGGCGTTTCATCCGCCTGGACCACCACTTGTTGAAGTAGTGCTCTTTTAGAGCGGCATAGAGTGGTTTGAACTTCTCACTAACTTGGATAACCCATCTGGCCATAGTGGTTCGTGATAGCT
>NZ_CH724141.1:1503482-1528110 GCF_000153325.1 Photobacterium sp. SKA34 | reverse complement strand
GTTTATGGCCGATAATCGAGAAGCCAGAAAGCAGTCTATCAAGCTCGCATTGAGTCAGGGTAAACACGTCATTTTTCTCTTTTGACGGCCATTTATACTTGGCTTTTTCAAGGCGTTTATACCAAAGTGCAAAGCCTGTTTTATCCCAGTACAACACTTTGATTTTGTCGCGCTGTTTATTGGTAAACAGGAATAGTGCGCCGCTTCCCAAGGGTAAATCGGTGTCACTTTCGATAATCGCCGCGAGGCCATTGATGGACTTTCTAAAATCGACACTCTCACGATACAGATAAATATCTGGTGCACTTAGCATATGTTTCATGACAAGGCTCCAATGAGTTCTGCCAGGTAGGCAGCGGGCGTGCCTTGAGGAATACTCAGCTCAACGTCGTTGACAAAAAGTGTCATATTCGCGGTAGGTATTTGCGTCATATGGTAACGTGTTGTCTGCTCTACAACGTTTGCTTTGACGAAGCCGTTAGTCTGTGGTGTTTGAAGGTGTGTTAACTGTTGGCGTTTGGCATGAAACGTGGAAAGACTTAATCCGTGATGTTCACAAAAAGCACGTTGAGTGAGTTGGCTGGATTCATAGCACTCAAACAAAGTCTGCCATTCTTGATTGGTACGTCGTGTTGCCATTTTAAATCTCCTTTGGATTGGAGATTTGATCTTATTCTTCGAGTAAAGTGATTAGAATGCGGTGTTTATGGCACGCTTACGATTAAGAATCGTAAACGCATAGTTTAGTGCACGATTAATTAAAGTACGCGCGTAACCATTACCCTGAAAATCTGGCGCAATAATAATTTGAAATTCAGCTGTACGGTGGATATTGTTAATTTCAACGAGTTCAACAAGACCAATTGACTCTTCATCTTCATTTTCAACAATAAAGCGACGCTCAGTACTATCATGGATGTGCTTACGATATAGCTCTTCAAGTTCTGCAAACGACTCATAAGGCTCTTCAAACCAGTACGCCATAATTGTGCGGTTGTTGTTTAGCTGGTGAATAAAACGTAGATCTGTGCGCTCTAATGCACGTAATTTGATCTCATTTTTCATTACTTTAATCCTAAAAAGATGATGACGATATTATGCGTTTTGGTCGCAACGAGAAAGTATCACCAAATAAAAAAAATAAAATACAAAACTTGTAACCAAATATTCCAATACAAATGTCGGAAAAGAAGTCCTTTTTGTGCTTATTTTCCTAAGCTAACAGCAACTTTCTTTCACTCTAAACTCTTTCGGTGTATAGCCTAAATCTTTTTTGAATACGCTATACATATATTGTAGCGATGGATAACCACTTCGATCCGCAACACATTGGATAGGAATATTGTTGTCACATAATAATTCACAAGCATACTTCAACTTTACTTGATGGATTTCATGATGAATCGAATGACCTCTTTCCTCTCGGAAACGAGCATCTAAATTGGAACGAGAAATACCAATATGATCAAGGACTTGTTCAACTTTAATTCCTGTGCATGCATTCCTTTTAATAAAATGCATCGCTTGAATAACAAATGGGTCATTTAAGGATACGTATTCAGAACTTTGTCTTTCATGGACTTTATTCGCAGGGACTACGATTCGTGGTAATGATAGTCGTTTTTTTAATAGCTCTGGTTGTAGTAAAGATTCATGCATTAATTTGGCTGCTTGATAACCCATTTCAAGGCAACCCTGTTCAACCGAACTTAAAGGTATTTTAGTTAGAAAACGAACCACTTCTTCGTTATCGATACCAACAATCGCAATTTGTTCAGGTACAAGTATATTATTTTGTTCACATGCTTGAATTAAATGCCTTGCTCTTGAATCTGTCACTGCGATAATACCTGTCGGAACAGGCAAACTTTGTAACCAATCAGCTAATCGATTCATATCGTATTGCCAATTAATTACTGAAGATTCAATACCTTGAATAATATTCTTTTTGTAGCCCAACTTATCTACAACTTGTTTAAAAGCTAATTCTCTTTCATTAGCCCATGGTTTGTCACAATTATTAGCCAAACCATAGAAAGCAAAATTTTCAATACCTTTATCCTTTAAATGATTAAATGCTCTTTTTAACAAGTCTTGATTATCTGTTGCAACGTAAGCGTGCCATAAACACCGCATTCTAATCACTTTACTCGAAGAATAAGATCAAATCTCCAATCCAAAGGAGATTTAAAATGGCAACACGACGTACCAATCAAGAATGGCAGACTTTGTTTGAGTGCTATGAATCCAGCCAACTCACTCAACGTGCTTTTTGTGAACATCACGGATTAAGTCTTTCCACGTTTCATGCCAAACGCCAACAGTTAACACACCTTCAAACACCACAGACTAACGGCTTCGTCAAAGCAAACGTTGTAGAGCAGACAACACGTTACCATATGACGCAAATACCTACCGCGAATATGACACTTTTTGTCAACGACGTTGAGCTGAGTATTCCTCAAGGCACGCCCGCTGCCTACCTGGCAGAACTCATTGGAGCCTTGTCATGAAACATATGCTAAGTGCACCAGATATTTATCTGTATCGTGAGAGTGTCGATTTTAGAAAGTCCATCAATGGCCTCGCGGCGATTATCGAAAGTGACACCGATTTACCCTTGGGAAGCGGCGCACTATTCCTGTTTACCAATAAACAGCGCGACAAAATCAAAGTGTTGTACTGGGATAAAACAGGCTTTGCACTTTGGTATAAACGCCTTGAAAAAGCCAAGTATAAATGGCCGTCAAAAGAGAAAAATGACGTGTTTACCCTGACTCAATGCGAGCTTGATAGACTGCTTTCTGGCTTCACGATTATCGGCCATAAACCCGTTCAAATAAACGATTTTACAATGACTTAATCGATAATAAAGCTATATCCACCAAGCGTTAACGGCATGACTTTAGTATAATAAATGCCATGAAAAAGACGCCAAATATCAACCCAGAAAGCCAAGATGTTGCCGAGCTACAAGCGATGGTGAAAGAGTTGTTGGCGTTGCAAAAACACAGCGAATCTCAGTGGAAACAAGAGCGTCAATCTCTGCTTGAGCAACTCAAACTGGCTTCGACCGCCAGTCGCAAACGCTCGGAGGCGTAAAGCCTACGATGATCTCAAGGTGACCTCTTCAACGAAGCGGAATGTGAAGCCGCTAAGGAAGAAGAGGTTGAGGTACGACGACCACCACAACCACAACGAAGAAACGCGGTAAGCGTAAGCCTCTTCCAAAGACCTTACCTCGTGAAGTTATCGAACTTGATTTAGACGACCATGAAAAGCAGTGTGCATGCTGCAATCATGACCTGCATAAAATCGGTGAAGACAGCAGTGAAAAGCTGGAGTTTTCGCCAGCCGTACTCAAAGTGCTGGAATATGTTCGCCCTAAATATGCTTGCCGCCAGTGCGAGCAAACTGAAGACAGCAATCACATCGTTCAAAAGCCAGCACCGCAAAGCATTATCCCGAAGAGCTTTGCCACAGAAAGCTTGCTTGCCAACATCATTCTTGGCAAATACCAGTACGCGATGCCACTTTACCGCCAAGAGTCGCTGTTTACCCAGTCGGGAATCGAGCTATCACGAACCACTATGGCCAGATGGGTTATCCAAGTTAGTGAGAAGTTCAAACCACTCTATGCCGCTCTAAAAGAGCACCTACTTCAACAAGTGGTGGTCCAGGCGGATGAAACGCCACTCAATGTTCTCAAGGAAGAAAAACAGTGTTACATGTGGCTCTACTGCTCGGGCGCAGACTCGCCAGAAGCCGCACTCCCCAATGTGAAGAATATTGCCTTGTACGACTATCAAAACAGTCGCGCGAGGGCATGCCCTGTTGCCTTCTTGGGGGATTACAGTGGTTATCTACAAACCGATGGCTATGGTGCCTATGATGGTCTTTATCACGTCACCAATGTTGGCTGCATGGCACATGCACGGCGAAAGTTCATGGAGGCTAAGAAGCTTCAAGGTAAAGGTAAGTCAGGCAAAGCAGATAAAGCGCTGGCCAAAATCCAGAAGCTCTATGGGATAGAATCGCGCTTAAAAGGTGCGACTGTCGAAACACGAAAAGCAGAACGTCAACTGCATAGCAAACCGATACTGGACGAGTTGTACGAGTGGATGACATCTCAACAAGTGATAGCGTCTAGCCCGCTGGGTAAAGCGATAAAATACACGCTCGGCCAATGGCCGAAGGTGATCCGCTATATCGATGACGGTCACTTATCGATAGACAATAACCGCGCTGAACGCGCAATTAAACCGCTGGTCATTGGCAGAAAGAACTGGTTGTTCTCGAACACGCCAAATGGTGCTGATGCGAGTGCGATGCTTTACAGCATCGTCGAGACTGCGAAAGCCAACGGCCTTATCCTCTACGACTACATGGTCAAGTGCATGAAAGAGCTCGCGAAAGCTGAGCCCGATATCGATGCACTCCTACCTTGGAACCTCAAACACTAACAAATATCGCCCCGTGGGTTCATGGGGCGTTTACGTAACTTCTTCACAAAGTACCTTTAGGGTACAAAAAGACCGCCACTGTGGGCGGTCATTTAACAGTAATTCTATTTATGCGTACTGGGAGTGAAAACTTAACGTCGTTCTATTTTGACACTATCATTAAATGCCCCATCTCCAATTTCCGTCACTGAGTTGGGGATAGATACGCTGGTTAATTTATTACCTGAAAACGCCCAACCTCTAATTTTCGTCACTGAATCAGGAATGGTTACGCTGGTTAATTCATTACCTCTAAACGCATAATCTCCAATTTCCGTCACTGAGTTGGGGATGGTTACGCTGGTTAATTGATTACTATAAAACGCCCCTTCTCCAATTTCCGTCACTGAATCAGGGATGGTCACGCTGGTTAATTCATTACCTCTAAACGCCCCTTCTTCAATTTTCGTCAATGAATCAGGGATGGTCACGCTGGTTAATTGATTAACCGCAAACGCCCAAACTCCAATTTTCGTCACTGAATCAGGGATGGTCACGCTGGTTAATTGATTATACACAAACGCATAATCTCCAATTTCAGTCACTGAGTTGGGGATAGATACGCTGGTTAATTCATAATCTCTAAACGCCCCATATCCAATTTCCGTCACATAATCAGGAATAATTACGTTTTTCTCTTTACCGACATAATTAACAATGATCGTTTTATCATAAGAACCATCAGGATTTTTTGCATACTCTAATCCCTCAGTTCCAAGATTATTCTGACAGCCAAGTAACAAAAAAGAAGTTATCAAAAATAGATATTTGAACATTCGTGAACACTTTAAGTAATGATTATCCACAGATCATATATCATTAAATACTTGGGCAATAGCTGTATTTAACTTAATTTATCTATTACGCATATGATGATTGAAACTCTGTTGCAACCATTTAGAAATGTCACACGGTTCTCCAAGTTAGAAATGTCACTTTTTCTAAGTGACAGAAATTTGTTATTTCGCTTGGTCATACATCACGGGATTTATTCGCGACTGTCTACGTTGTTCTTGTCGTCTTGGTGTATCTGAACGACTACGCTCTCTTAAACCTTCTGATTCCAATCGTTCTTGCTCTACCATCGCTAATCTCAAAACAGCGTCTAAACGCTTATTTTCAACTATCTCTCCCTGATTTATTCGCTCCAATTTATCAAAAATACTGTAACCTAATGATTGACCTAAATGCTTAATATCTATTTGACCGTCAGGGTAATCATGTATCATGATATTTCTACCCACAAGGTTTTCATTTTCTGAATTTTTTTCAAGTAAATACATGACTTTGTCATACTGTAGCGTTAGTGATTTAGTTACTTTTCGCGAAGTTTGCCAGGAGAAAATATCGTATAACTCTTTCGGGGTTTCGTAGATAGGTCTGTGCACATTCAATTGACGTTTAGCTGGTTTAGCAAAGCGCCTGTTATAGTTATCTATAAAACCTGATAACCACTCGTTTGCTTCTTCTATCCCATTAATCCCTGCTAGCCTCATCTCTTTAACTAGACGGTCTTGAAGCGTTAAATTAGCGCGTTCTACGCGCCCTTTAGCTTGTGGAGTATTGGCACAAATTAGCTCAATGTTTAATTCTTTTAGTGCGCGACCATATTGAGTCAGTTTATTGCGGTCTTCGTTGCTAGCATGGTTAACACGGAAAACACCGTGTTTATCCGTGTAGAGCGCGACAGGCTTACCATGCTGTTGTATATACTGCTTAGTCGCAGCCATATATGAAAACGTCGACTCAGAATCACAAAAATATAAATGCATGATGGCGCTTGTTGCGTCATCAATAAAAACAAGCAATGTACATTTATCGGCTCGGCCTTCGAACCAGTCGTGGGGGGAACCATCAAGCTGAATAAGTTCGCCTATACAATCTCTTCTCGCTCTCGGTTGATAAATCTTACGTCTTTTCTTAACCTTTGGTTTCCAAAGTTTTACCGAAACCATCCATTTTCTGATGGTTTCAGTAGAGAGTCTAATATCATGAATTTCAGCTAATTTTTCTGCGGCTAGCGTAGGACCAAAATCGAAGTAATGAGTCTGAATTAAATCAATAACTTGTTTTTTCAATGATGCATTGAATTGACGATTACTTGGCTTAGTTCGCTTTTTTGAAATTAAACCATTAGCCCCGAACTGTCGGTATTGATTAACCAATCTTTGAATATGCCTACGGCTTAAGTTCAGGATTTTAGAAGCATCAATTTGTCTAATACGCTTATCACAAACGTTTTGTATTGTTTCGAGTTTCTGAAGCTCTTTTGTGCTCATCGTGAGTAACATTCCAGCACCGTAGGCTGATTCTTCCATAGGAAGAATCATACACCTAATGTGACATTTCTAAGTTGGAGGAATGTGACATTTTAAAGTAGGGCTGACATGATGATTGAAACTCAATGTGTTAGTTTGTTAAATTATGCATTTACATAATAAAAATCATCGAGAAAACAACAAAATAGACGTTGCAATTTTGTTGATGATGTTACTGATTTCAAAGTATTAAATTAGGGCCGTGTTTGCGAATGAGAGCACCAAAAGTGACGCTTAACTAATAGATAAAATAACCTAATAAAACTAATCCAAAACCACGTTAATACCATATGAATGAGTAAAAGGTCTAACGCATAAAGGGGCAGAAATGAGTTTACCAATATCGACTCTATCTGATCTTAATCAGCAAAGAAAACACAGTACCTATAAGAATCATGCTTTCTTTCAGTTTACCCACATAAACTACATATTAACTATTAAAATTAACGTTACACTTTTAGGTACAGGGAACATATTTCCATATCCGAAAAATTGCGATAAATATTTCATCTAAAATATTGGCTTAACCACATTTCATCAACTGTACACTTAAATTAAAAGAACAATATTACGACTTAAATTAATGGTTATATTTTGAACTAAAAGAGTCAGATATATTTGAATCAGTCGGTGAAGGCATTGAGTCAGCATCACGCTTAAGTATGTACGAGTTTGTTTTACCCATTGATGATTTTGGTACTGGCTATTCGTCACTTAAACAGTTAGAAACATTGACGTTTAATTCCCTTAAACTTGAACTTGGGTTTATTCAAGCATTACCGCAGAAGCCATTGTGTAATCATGTTTATTGCTCACTAAATGACTGAATTTAATCGCAATTGCTGAGGGCGTTGAAAACCTAGCGTTATGGAAGCAATTACAGGAGATGCTCTACCAACAAGCACAAGGGTATTTTATATCTCCCCCAATGCTATATGACAGCATTGATCAATGGTATCAGCAGTGGCAAGAAAAAAGCGCTTCACTTGCTATTACTCACGCTAAATAAAAAAGAGTTAGTGTTTTAAAGCACTAACTCTTTTTATGACTACTTAAAAATTACAATGCTGCAATCTCAGCTTTTCGCGTTTTAGAGGTCACACAAAAATTACCGCGACGAGTTCGACATTTTGAGCATCTTTCACATTCAGCACTGATACGATCCCCCTCTTTCCAACGCTTGACTAATTGAGGCTCAGTTAACAATGGACGTGATAAAGCGAACAGTGAAATTTTCGAGCTTTCAGCAAGATCTTCAATCGCGCAAATATCGCTTAAACCGCCTACAGTCATGATTGGCACATTAACATCTTCACTTATCACACGACCATATTCGCTAAAGTAACCTTCAGCTTGAATCTCATGGCCATCATGCACTTCACCAACCATAGTATCGGCTTTACCGTGAATATTGCCTGAGATGATAATGGCATCAACACCAATCTCTTCCAGTTTTTTACAAATAACACGTGTTTCTTCAAAGGTTAACCCGCCTTCAAAAAACTCAGTTGCGGTTAATTTCACTAATATCGGGAAATCTTTACCTACTAACTCTCTGATCGCATCGTAAATTTCAATTAAGAAACGCATACGATTTTCAAGGCTGCCGCCGTACTGATCTTCACGTTGGTTGTAGTAAGGGCTTAAAAACTGATTAATCAAATAAGTGTGCGCCGCGTGAATTTCTACACCGTCAAAACCTGATTTTTGAGCACGTAAGCTTGCTTGTGCAAATGCATTAACGATGTAATCAATTTCTTCTTGTGTCATTGATTTACCCAATGTTTGGGTACTTTTTTCACACACTGCACTTGGTGCAAAAATAACGCGTTCGCCAAGGTTATACATTGTTTTCGTACCACCATAGGCTAACTGCATGACAATTTTTGAATCATATTGATGTACAAGCTCTGTTAGCCTTTTGTATTCTTTAATAAAAGAATCGTTATACATCCCCATCATGCCAGCATTCGGCTTTTCTTCTTCTACGATATTGGCATAACCCGTTACAATTAAGCCAACCTCACCCTTGGCAAGCTCTTCATAGATAGCATAAAGCTTATCTGTCATATGACCTTCTTCTGTCGCCATATTTTCCCACGTTGCACTGCGTACAAAGCGGTTTTTTAACGTCATAGAACCAATGTGAGTTGTAGAAAACAAATTACTCAAGGTGAAGCCTCTTACATCTTTATATGATTTATCATCAGATTGAAGAACAAAAAAGAACACAATTAGGGTAAAGGTTCTTTTTTCTAATATCTGTCAACTTTGAACAGATGATGAGGATATTACTGATAAAGAAAGGTGAAAACTTTAATCTGGATTAAGTTAAAGGCAGTTCTGTAGCACGTAAAAGTAATTATTTGGCTTAAAAACGCAATATAGCCAAATATTCTCGATACGAAGAGCAAAGTATTGCCTTTACTTAACTGTTAATTGCAAAGGTCTGGGCCAAATGATGCCCCTTCAATACTGGCAACCCATTGCAGCAACTGCTGCTCTGTAAATAGTGGTGTCTTAAACGTGTTAATATAACGTATCATTGCACTGACTGATTTGACTACATTATCAGGCATCTCGGTTTTAAAAGTACAATCACCGACAAAAACAACAGCTGAATGAAATACCGTTTCATCAACACCTAATAAATATTGAAGTGTCTTAATATGTTTTTCATTTTGATGTAATGGGTTCTTAAAGACTGATGAGTGATTAAACGATGCTTGTTGCCATATTGGCTGATCTGCTCCACCAAAAATCCACCCTTTAATATTTATCGTTTCCACCACAAAAATACCGCATTGAGAAACCACAAGATGTGCAATTTGAGTTGCACCATTTTCATTGGGTAACGTTACATTAGTCAATACTTTGTAATGTTTTGCTGACAAAAGCTTTAAACGATAATGAACAATTAATTCACCGGCACGACCTTTAAACCACGGTGATGTTATGAAAAATAGGATCAAAATAACCGGAATAATCCAACATAAAGGCTGTAGAGCATTAAATATTATTGATGTCATATCCATGAATTAGGTTATCCATTCCAGTAAGAACGATTACACCTCTGTCCAACATTATTTAAGTAAATAAATTAACGTTTTTAGAGATAAAATACTAAGTCAAAAATATGGCAGTATATTTACTGTTTTTAAAGATCAAAAATGTAACGTTTTAATACACATGAAATTATATTGAAAGATACACATGACGTTACATATATAGCTTTTATACACATCATGAAATACAACTATTTGAGTATCGTTTAAATTTTACTTCTATTATTACACATGGAATTTAATTATACCGATATCCCATAGGAAAACATTTGCATTATGAATGCTTAACAGGCATGTTATTAGGCTTTAATTAAAATCTAGTTCGTGGAGTTATATTAGTGTTTAAGCGTTCTACCTCACTTGTTGCACTTATTTTTTCTGTTTTTAGTATTTCTAATGCTTTTGCTGATACCACTCAACATAATACTTATGAAGCTGTCCCGTCAAAAAATGAGTTGATCACTCATACTGATTTTGGCAATCAAACCTATGTATTTCACTTTAGCAATGACTCACATCAACTTACACGTATCGACTTTATCGATCACATGCTTACTAGCCAAAGTGTATGTAAGAGTTGGAAATATGTTTCAGCACTGAGTAATTACAATGTTGCTAAACAAACCTTATTACGTGTATCTACCAGCTTCGACCCAACCAATAAGACTTGTACTGCCTATGCTTATGCCAGCAACAATGGTGAGCAAATGTCACAAGTTTTCGACCTATTTCAAACTAAAAACTACGTTGATATCGCAGGTTTTAACTTATCAGCTGATGGTTTTAGTGCAGCGGTAGACGCTTTGTAATCAGTGTCTTAATAATAATATGAGATCCAAGTACTATTTAGTGACTGTCAAATAATCGCTTTCTTGGATCCTTTCTCTCCTATTCGTTTAACGGCCATTCTCCCTAGTAAATAATCTAAAACTAACACAGAAAAACATGGTAATGAATCTCATTACCCTTCACTAATGGATCCTTATCTCTCAAAAAAACATATTTATAACGATAATTATTATCATTATTATTTCGAAAAAATTTAAGGATAGCCATTTTGAAAATGCCGATTAAAACATTGCTTTCTCTTACTGTTGGTTTAACAGTTTCTAATATCGCTTTAGCAAGCACCTATCCCATAACAGTGACTGATGTAGCGGGCAGACATGTTACTTTTGATCATCAACCTCAAAACATTGCACTTTCAACCAGTCGTATTTTTCCATTGCTAGAAATTATTTATCAGAAAGAGGCAGCAAAACACCTTGTTGCAGCAAGAGATGATATGCGAGTATCAGCGCCTAGCATGTATGCTAGCTATATTAAGCAATACCCCTCACTAAAAAATGTTCCGACTATTGGTCTCATTAAATCTGGTGAATTTGATGTTGAACGTTTTATTAACCTAAAACCAAAGCCCGATCTTTTTATCGTTGACCTATCAAATATTAAATTGGCACAAGATAAAGGCTTATTGAAAAAACTCAATGATGCTGGAATTAAAGTATTAACAGTCGATTTCCGTGAAAAGCCACTAAAAAACACCGTGAAATCAGTGCAGGTTATCGCTGATGCTGTTAACCGTTCAAAGCAAGGCAATGCATTCGCCAAATACTATACAAATCACTTGAATGCGATAAAAGATACACTTGAACAGCATCCAAACACACCTACTCCGCGAGTGTTTATTGAACGAGCTGCGGGTTACAGTGATTCATGCTGCCGTACTTTCGCTAATGGTAATATGGGCGCTTACATCCCAATGCTTAAGGCTGAAAATATTGCGATAGCGCCACTTGATGGTTCTGAAACTGGGCAGATGTCACCAGAGACTGTCATTACCTCACAGCCTAATGTTTATATTATGCAAACGACCGGTTGGATCACCAATGATGGTCAGGCAACAAGTGGGATT
The DNA here is from genome assembly GCF_000153325.1 of Photobacterium sp. SKA34. Taxonomy (GTDB): domain Bacteria; phylum Pseudomonadota; class Gammaproteobacteria; order Enterobacterales; family Vibrionaceae; genus Photobacterium. Next base: position 1,516,310 of record NZ_CH724141.1, on the reverse strand, counting down.
CCACTGGGTTATTCACCTAACCACGCAGCAATTAAAAAAGCGACAACCGGTTTGATGAATCGACCATGGCTACAAGCACTCACGGCTTACCAACAAAAGAATGTTTATTCGATTTATATGCCATTTTACAACTCGCCTTATAACTTAGTGGCGATTGAATATTTTGCAAAATGGTTACACCCTTCACTTTTTTCAAAGCTACAACCAGAAAAGACATTTGAAGAGATGAACCTTAAGTTTGGCAATCGTCATCTAAGTGGTCAGTTTGGTCAAAATAACTTTAAGGCAATGAGTCAGTGAACAGTATTACAGTCGAATTGAGAGCTCATCATATTCGTTCTCGTAATAAAAGAATCGCACTGATAAGCCTTGCCATTTTAAGTGTGTTATTTGTCATTATTGATGTTCTAATTGGCTCACAAGGTCTCTCTTTTTCACAAGTGATCCAAGCGATTTTTTCACCAAGCCAAAGTGCTATCGCCAGTCGAGTCATTGTGTGGGATATACGAATGCCAATGTCACTCATGGCCCCTTTTATTGGGGGAGCATTAGCCTTGGCTGGCGCACAAATGCAAACAACATTGCATAACCCATTAGCCGACCCTTATACCTTTGGTGTTTCAGCAGCGGCTGGATTCGGGGCGTCTTTAGTTATCACTAATGTAATTGCTCTGCCCTTTATCCCTGCACAATATCAAATAGCTGTAATGGCGTTCATTATGTGTTTATTAACGACATTATTGATCGCTGGGATTTCCTCGATAAAGCGTATTTCAATTGAAGGTGTGATGTTATTTGGTGTTGCCGTTATGTTTGCATACGATAGTTTGCTAATCATGATGCAATACATTGCCAGCGAAACTCAGTTGCAAACTTTAGTCTTCTGGCAAATGGGGTCACTGGATCGCGGTAGCTGGGAAAAAATTGTTTTCTTACTGATTTTGTTACCCATTGTATTAATCATTATGATAAAAGATGCTTGGCGATTATCTTCATTAAAAATGGGACAAGAACGTGCTGAATCGATGGGAATTAATGTCAAGCGTCTGCGTATGAAGACCTTGGTGTTAGTTTCAATTATTACTTCTATCTCGGTTTCATTTGTTGGCGCAGTCGGGTTTGTAGGTCTAGTTGCACCGCATATTGCACGTATGGTTTTAGGTGAAGATCAACGCTTCTTCTTGCCTGCATCATTCTTGGTTGGAGCGGTATTATTAGAGTTAGCGTCGATTGCAAGTAAAGCAATTATGCCTGGGATTATCTTACCTCTCACTGTTGTAATGTCTATTGTTGGGATCCCTTTCTTTATCTTTCTTGTGATTAAAAAAGGGGGACGCTAGCATGAGCCTTGATATCAACAATGTTACTGTAACATTTGGCAAACAGTCGGTTTTAAATAACTTAACATTGCCTACTATCCACAACGGCGAAATGGTAGCCTTGATAGGGAAAAACGGTGCAGGTAAATCAACGCTTTTACGCCAAATGACAGCCTTGCTTAAACAACACCCCGAACAAATTCGATACCTTAAACAACCGCTATCGTTAAAAGATATTGGCTATTTACCGCAAGAACATCGTATCCACGCAAACGTCACGGTACTTGAGTTATTGATCACTACAATGAACATTCACTCAACGTCTTTGATTGCTAAAAAAGAAAGTGCAGAGCAAGGGTTATTTTTACTAAAAGATATGGGGATTTTACATCTCGCCAATAAACAATGTTTTGCACTCTCTGGTGGTGAAAGCCAAATGGTAGGACTTGCCCAAGCGTTAATAAACGCCCCTAAAGTATTGCTGTTAGATGAGCCAACTTCAGCACTTGATATGCAAAATCAATTACGATTACTCAATTTTGTTCGCGCCTATACTAAACGCACAGGAGCATGTGTAATTATGGTGATCCACGATCTTAACTTAGCGCTTCAATATGCCGACAATATAGCCGTGCTACATAACGGCAAATTATTTGATTATGGCGCGCCTAAAACAACAGTAACGAGTGAACTTATCTCTGCGGTATTTAATGTTGATTCGCATATCATTATGGTTGATCACAACCCTATTGTAGTCATGAAAACAACGCATTAAATAATAGTAACAACTAAAAAACCCGTAGCAGAACAATACGCGTCTGTTACGGGCAAGTATTTGATAACTTTTGAATGGGCTAAGTACTAGTTTGTTGATACCACAATTTTCTTGCCTAATGACATCGCCAGATTGTTATCATAATAAGCGGCTTCATTAATAAAGTGAGGGTACGCTTCATAGTCCCCTTCCCAGAAAATTTCTGTACCATCGAACAAGGTGAAAATAGGATCCCCTGAGCGCAGTGGTTCGAAGTCATTATCTTGAACAGATTGATGAACCATGCCAATTCGCTCCCCCTGTTCATCGACTGGTAATTTGAGGGTTTCTTCATAACAGTAAGCGTCATAACTAGCTGGCAGTTCAGGCACTTCATTAGTGTTATTTAAATGAACAAAATCCAAAATATGTTTTGTCATCGCTTCCATCCAATCTAATACATCTTGACGGATAACCGATTGTGGTTGCGGCCCTATTTCAACGATCACACCTTGCTTGGCAATTGAGCAAAGAAATAAATGCTCATCAACAGAGGTATGATCTTCAAATACCACCACTGCTTTTGGCATTTTTGACTTAACATAAGCCCCTAACTGACGATTAAATAGATCAGACTGAAGTAAGATTAACGAAGGTCCCATATTACTGGTTGTATTATGCAGATCGATAATAAAATCACTATTTGCCTTTCCTTTTGGTCCAATTTGCTGATTAATTGCTTTGGCACGAGTCTGTTCATAACTTGTCAGCTCATTATTCGCAAGATCATCAATACCAAATTGACGATTCAAATCATGATCAACATACCGCTTATTTTCACCGTATGCTTTTGGGTTAGCAAATACAGTGTCGACAGAAAAACTCTCACGCGCCAATTGCAGGGGATCACTTTGCCACTTTTTGAGTAAGTAAATACCACTAAATTCATTACCGTGAGTACCACCAACAACTGCAACTTTATTTATCTTACTCATCCTTGACCTTCCTTATATCCAAACCTTTTTATCAGTGTACTGATAATATACATCGATACCAGTCTATTTTATCAACCAAAAAGCTATAGATTAGAATTTAATAGGTCGTGTTTGCGCTAATTTAAGATACGAATGCAGCTCGCCATTTTTGTACTCGATGGCAGAATGGATATTCGCGTGACGGTTAGCAAATACAGCAAAACGGTAGGTACTCTCCGCTTTTTTTATTTCTATTTCGATCGCTCCATCTACTAGCTCCCAATAACCTGTGGTGTGTAGACGATTAAATAGCGTGTATTCATCAATAGTACCGTCATCATGAAGCCTTAACTCTGTTATGTACCCTGCACTACAGGTTTTTATCCATACCTGTTCCACAATTTCATTGCGTTCAAAATTGCGTTTGGTTTCTAACCATAGATTCATTTGTTGTTGCTGATCAACAGCTAATGGAGGGAGATCATCTAAAGTGAATAAACGTACACGTTCTGTTTCACGATAAAACAATTGTAAAAGTTGAAGTGTTTTTTTCTCGAACATCCCTGCCACCCAATCATAAATAAATGCAATAAAGAATTCACACAGCTATTGATAGCAAAGATATTCGGTTACGTATCATAATGTCACTTCTTTACAGCAACTTATGCTGTAAAGGTCACATAAATATTGATTAAAAATTCACTTTGCCTCTGAGATTTTTCGTTTTCCCTCGTTGGGTTTTCTTATCGACACGACGTACCTGTGAGTTTTTAGTAGGACGTGTCGCTTTACGTGCTTTCTGCGTTGTCATTACACTTTGAATAAGCGTTTTTAATCGTGCTAACGCTTCATCACGGTTCATCTCTTGAGTGCGATGTTGCTGGCTTTTAATAACAATGACACCATCTTTTGTAATACGACTATCTGATAGTTTTAAAAGGCGTTCTTTGTAAAAGCCTGGTAATGATGAACGATTGATATCAAACCGCAAATGGATTGCGCTCGAAACTTTGTTGACGTTCTGACCACCAGCACCCTGAGCTCGGATAGCGGTAAGCTCTACTTCCCAATCGGCAAGTTGGACTGAATTTGAAATAACTAACATGTATTTACTCTCTGCATTTCTTAAGTCAATTTTACCATAGAGAGCGTTAAATCGTTATATGGCAATATGGAAATCACTCATTATGTCTTCTTTGTACACAAAGCCGCGACAAGGGCTCTAAATACTGTAAATCGAGGCTAGTTAAGTATATTTATGTATGCCGTGATCTTCTTGGCAAGTTTTTGCTACTACACTAGTTTTTTACCATCAACACAATTAACCTCAAACGTTATTATTTAGCAGGAACAGTATACTGAAATGGATCTAATTATTCGTCTTTTATCTGATTTAGGACACGATATTCGTCCTTGGTTAGATGATATTTCAACCGCGATTGTCGCTTGTTCATTGGTTGTTTTCGGTGGGGATTTTAATCGGTTTTTACGTAGGCATTTATCTCATTATAATTTTATTATTAGAACTGTTGTATTTATTTTTGTTAATGCCTTTGGTTATGGCTTTTTAATTATCAATCTATCACCTTGGGTATATCGTGAACTGTTAAATATCCCTAATTATTTGTTAGTTTGTATCATAAGCATATTTTTTATCTTTATTGGCTGCTGGGCACAACGAAATAAACATATATAAAAAAACGACCATAACGGTCGTTTTTTTATTATTGATTAACAACTAGTATTGTGAATTAGTCACGACTTCTTCACCGTATACGCCATTTTTAGCAATTGGCCGGTTACTTGAGTTGGCAGCACGCATAATACGAATACCTTCAGCTCCAGCCTGTCGAGCTGAAATAATATCACCGTCAGAATCACCATAATATAACTTAATATTATTTTCTTTTATGTAAGGTGTTTTATTAAATTTTGTTTTACTTGAGCCTGCAAATATCACCTTATGCATATTTTTGATGCCAAACACATCTTTTAAATATTGCGTGGTAATTTCGCATTTTGACGCTGTACGGCCTGTAATAAAGTAAATTTGATCGCCACGTTTTTGGTGCATAGCAATCAACTCTTTCCCTATTTGCTTCGGTAAACTGAATTTTTCCCACTCACAATTCATCTTATCCCAGAACTTCTGCTCATGTAGATATGAAAAACTATTTGGAGAAAATTCCTGCTTACCACGATAGAAACCCGGCGTACTGAATAATACCGTGTCATCAATGTCAAAGCCGACAGCCATTGGCGGCTTACCTTTTAATTTTTCAGCTATTTGCTTAACTGAGATCCAATTGACATCTTTTGGTTGTCCCATTTCCATTATTTGGATCGAACTGTAACCAGGATCAGTTGCTGGTACTTTAGGGTCCGCAAAAGCCGCTGTAGAAATTGTCGATAAAGCAAATAATGAGCTAACGGCTAATAATGTGAATTTATTCTTCATAATAAGATCTCTGTTCATTCGTTATGAATAATTTATAACAAAAGCATTCATAATTATGCGCAAAATATCACAATGACATTTCTCGAAAAATGGAAAATAAGATCTAAATTTTAAATAACATTTTAATTAACCATCACTTTCTACTATTGAGTCTTTTATGAAAATAAACATTTAACAATTTGATTCAGGTTACATTCATACTTTTTATCATTTAATCGTTGATTGTAAATACGCTATCTAACGTATAGAGATAAAATGAAAAAACTTATTCTACCGCTTATGGTGACAGCACTATTAGCTGGCTGTAATGATACAACAGCAGTAAATAATAAAGACTTTAGCCCTGAGCAAAAAGCGCAAATTGAAAAGATTGCAAGCCAATATATTATCGAGCACCCTGAAGTTTTAGTAAAAGCATCAGAAACACTGCAAAAACAACAGATGGAAAAGCAGGTACAATCAGCGAAGCAAACTGTTGTAACTTATGCTGACCAACTTATTAAAGATGCTAAAACACCATATGTTGGCCCTAAAGATGCCAAGGTAAATGTTATTGAGTTTTTTGATTACCAATGCATGTTCTGCTCAAAAATTTCACCTATCGTGAAACAACTTGAAACTGAAAACCCTGATGTGAAATTCATTTTCAAAGAAACGCCAATCTTTGCGTCACGTTGGGAAGCATCAAAATATGCGGCAGATATGGGTAACTGGATTTTTGCCCATAAAGGCAGTGACCTTTACAGTAAATACCATAATGCCGTATTTGCCTCAGGTAAAGATGAAGGCAAATTAACAAAACAAGATATTAATGATGTTGCAACTAAGTTGGGAATTGATATCAGTAAGTTTGATGCGAACAATAGTTTTGAAGGCAACTTCCAACTATTTAGTCAATTAGGTTTTCAAGGTACGCCTGCATTAATTGTTATGCCAACAGATAATGTAACCACAGACAATGTTCACATTATTAATGGTTACGATCCTAAGGGGCTTAAAGACGCCATTGCGGAAGTAAAGAGCAACGCTAAATAATTCAGTACGTTATTAAGCGAGTAACAAGCCAGTCAGGAAGACTGGCTTGTTACTATACAAAACTATGTATACGCGAAACTCGATCTAAGAAGAGTTACTTAGTAATACTGAAACATCTTTTGTACATCACGATAATTCTTTGTTTGCGTTAAAGAGAGCATCAATAAAATACGGGCTTTTTGGGGGTTTAAGGTTCCGGATGCAACAAAACCATATTTACTGTCATCGATCTCTGCTGCAAGTGTTGTCGCGCCAGTAGGCACACGAGAACTACGAACGACCATAATCCCGTCTTTACTTGCTTTGGCGAGTTGTTCGAAAATACCTTTATAGATATTACCATTGCCTACACCAGCACTCACGATACCATCAAATTTTGCATCGATCAGCGCCTTCACTGGTAAGTCTGAAGCGTTAGAATAATTATAAACGATCCCAACTTTAGGTAAGGCTTTCACTTCCGATATATCAAACTTAGAATCTTTCGTATTATGACGCTCAGGGCTGCGTTGATACACAGCATCGCCATTATGGATATAGCCTAACTCACCAAAATTAGGTGATTTAAATGTATCAACAGCTGTCGTATTGGTCTTAGTGACATCTCTCGCATCCAAAATCACATCATTCATAGCCATTAAAACACCACGACCTTTTGAGTCAGTGTCAGCTGCGGTGATCACAGCGTTGTATAAGTTAACAGGTCCATCTGCACTCATAGCGGTTGATGGTCGCATTGCCCCTACTAATACAACAGGCTTATCACTTTTCACTGTTAAGTTTAAGAAGTATGCTGTCTCTTCCATGGTGTCAGTACCATGTGTAATAACAATACCGTCAACATCATCTTTCGCCAAGAGTTCATTGACACGTTTAGCTAACGTCAGCCATACCTTATCGTTCATGTCTTGCGAACCAATATTAGCAACTTGCTCACCACTAATATCTGCAATTTTTGCCATTTCAGGTACAGCATTAATAAGGGCATCAATACCGACTTGTCCTGAAGTATACGCACTGCCCGTTGCTGATTGACCTGCACCGGCTATTGTTCCTCCCGTTGCTAATATCTTAATATTCGGTAGTTCTGTGCCTTGAGCAAAAGAGGATGATTGAAAACTTAAACCAGCAACCAAGATACCTAAGCAAATTAAATTCTTTTTCATTAATACTTCTCTCGACATTTATTACAAAATATTTATAGGATGAGAGTAGTTATTAATAGAAAACATTTTTGCGCACAGAATCACCATTCATATAAATGATAATTCGATATTCATCACACAAAGGAATAACCCAATACAAGCATTAACATTAGTAAGACGTAATATTTCAATTAATCACATCAAAACAACATATTAATTATATTAATAACAAATTTTTAGGCACCAATAGCCGAGAATGGATCAATTTCAAAATAGTGGCTCTGACAACAATCTGCTAATTGAGCATCGACATAATGTTCAATCATCTCTATGGATTCTGCTTCCCAAACACATTGAAACGTTTGATTATCGACATAAATTAAAGAAAGATGTAATTGTAAATTAGATGGTAAATTACGCCCCATATACTCCGACCTAATGAAAAATTGCTCTTCATTTGTCATTTTATGCTCACTTGTAAAGAACATTACTGACCCTCCTTAACCGTTAAATTAACAATAAGTATAGGTCAGCTTTTTACATAATTAATTATGAGCGATATCTTTAACTGCACGTAAATAGGCTTTTTCAGATTCTATATACTCTAAAGACTTTTTGGCCCTTAACCATTCAGGGTACAATAAGTCTCTTTTTATCAGTAATTTATCTAATAAATATTGTTGTTGAGCTGCCGCTGGGTATTTGGTTTTAATACGTTGAATTTCAAACATCACATGTACTTTATTACTAACAATTTCTTTATAATTTTGAAAACCAAACTTTTCTAATTGAGGCCAAGTATCATAAAAAGCACTTAGACACTTTTGCTCTATGAGCGATAATTCATCGTCCATAATTTTGTACCACGCGTAGGACTGCCCTAAGCGCTCATACATAACGCGTTCTCTTTCAGTATAATAAATTGGTGTTGTGTTATCCCTAACCTGTTGATCGATACTTCCCATCACATTCGATTGAGGTTGATATTTCACAAAACTACCTGTGGTTACTTTATTGATCGTATTATTCAAATAATGCTATATAATTTTGTCAGTATAATGACAATTCATCTCATTTCGTATTAATTACTTTACATAGATAATTGATAAAGATTCACAGATTTAGCTATAAATTACCACTACACATCATGTTAAATATTTCCCCCTTCTGCACAACAATCTTATTTAACCTCCGATTATGATTAGTTTATAATCACTCGCTGGTGGCATTTTAAACAGCAATGAAAGCGGTGTGTAAATTTTCATCGAAAAAACACAACACGCTAGGTTTTATAAGGGATGGGAACAATTTTAAGGTATTCTATAGACCCTTTTTTTGCTTGGCGTTAATAACGACAAGCGAGCAAACGCTCATTACTCAGACTTAATTTATGCTTTACGATCAGAAAAGTCACATTCGTTATCCGAAAGGATTTTTTGCGATGTGGACAGTTTATAGTTTCACAGGTGCAGCTATTCTCGCCTCTATCATCTTCTCGCTGCTATTATTCCTTTCCATTGATGATGACCCATTAATGAAGTTTCTCTTTGGTGGATTGGCGGTTATTTTCGAACTAGGTAAATTCTTCGCATGGTATGAAGTTGGGGAACGTAAAGCACGTCGTAACTATACTGGCACTCTATCTGCTTTTACCTTTTATGCCGTCCTTGCCGCAATTTCGATTGGTGGCTCTATTGGCGGTATTAACAGCGCAACGAATAAAGCGCAAAGTGAAGTTAACGTTCAAAAAAGCAAAATAAATGCATTCAACATGCAAATTGAAGCAATTGAAAAACAAATTGACTTGAATAATGTTGCTGCTGAAAAATACATTCAGATGGAACGTATTGCCTCTGGTGTTGCACGTATTCAAAAACAAAATGATGAATTACGTAATCAACAACAAAAGCTAGCAATGGAGCGTGATAGTATCCCTGTCGTTAGCCAAGGCTCAGTTTTAGGGTTGATTGATAGCCTTGCAGAAACGTTACATGTAACCCCTCAAGCTGCACAATTAGGTTTAGTGGTATTTCTTTCAGTATTATTAGATTTTTTCGCTGCATTCTTTGTCGGGTTAATCGGTGAAGAAAATCGTTTCCGTCATCAGTACCGTCATAACAAAATGTTAGAAATGGCAGGATACAATGAATTTGAACAACCTAAACTGCTAGAGCATTTTGACCCTTCAACGGTTGGAACATCAGAAGTTAATGTACATGAGCAAGAGCAAGAACCAGAAGAAATTATTATCGAACCTGAACTGCCTAAAACACCTTATGAACAAGCAATTGACGCACTTAGCCATAATAAAGTGAATTGCAGTAAGCGTGCAGTGAGTAAGTTTTTAAATATCTCAACCGATGAAGTTAATGATATTTTCAAACAATTACTGAATGAAGGTATTGTGAGTAAAAAACCTAACAATCATTACCAATGGCATGGACTTACAACCGCGACTAGTTAACGTATCACTGTAATAGATTAACCAAAATACTAGCCCGAAATTTTCAATTATTTCGGGCTTTTTTTGACTCAAGATAATAATAGATTCTTACTTTGTTACACTTCTTATAAGTTAGTTTTCTAAAAGCAGAAAATGATCACATAATGTATTTTTAATTACAGCTTACCCAATTATTCCTCTGTAGAATCCAGTCACATTTATTTTCTATGCCCTAGCCATGATTCGTATTAAAGATTATAAGAAACTTTTATCTCGTATTATTATCGCAACAAGTATTCTAATACTTGTTGGTTGTGCTCAACCGTTATCAACAGTAAAGCAAGCAAGCTATTCGAATGTTGATAATTTCAACACTCGCTTGTACCAAAGCTCCCTGCCTTATACCAGCCTTCATCCTAATAAAACAGGCTTCTACCCTCTTGGTGACGGTCAAGCGGCGTTACTTGCACGTTTAGCTATTATTGAACATGCACAAAAAACATTGGATGTTCAGTACTATATTTACCGTGATGATGCAACAAGTGGATTGCTGACATGGTATTTATACCAAGCTGCTGAGCGTGGTGTACGTGTTCGCTTATTACTTGATGATATGCAAAATCGTGACGATCAAGCACTCGCAAGCCTTTCTGATCATCCTAATGTCGAAGTACGCTTATTTAACCCATTTTCAAACCGTAGTATTAAGCCATTAAGTTTCTTAACTGACTTTGATCGCTTAAATCGCCGTATGCACAATAAAGCCATTATCGCAGATGGTGTGTTTGCCATTACTGGTGGACGTAATATCGGCGACGAGTATTTCTCTGCCAATAGTGATGTAGAATTCGGTGACTTCGACCTTATTATGCTAGGTAAAGTGATCCCACAATTCGCACGTCAATTTGATGAGTACTGGAACAGTAAACCAGCGACACCGATTGAAGCCTTAGTCTCATCTGCACATGAACCAACGAAAGAGCAACTGGCACAATGGAAAGATGCCCAGTTAAAGTACATGTCATCAGACTATGCGAGTTCATTGAAGAGCCACCCGATGGTACAGCAGCTAATAAATGAAACATTACCGCTATACTGGACGGATGCAGAACTGCTTTACGATACTCCGTATAAAATTGCGAATAATAAAGATGATTTATTGTTACATAAGCTATCGGAGATGATTGCAAAAGCAGAGCATGATTTCTTCTTGGTTTCACCGTATTTTGTCCCAACAGAAGAAGGGGCAAAATTGCTTGCCAAAGCGGCACAGAACGGTAAAAACATTGCTATTGTAACCAATTCATTAGCTTCTAATGACGTTTTCGCTGTACATGGCTGGTATGCCAAATACCGTAAAATTATGCTAGAAGGTGGTGTTAAGCTATACGAAGTAAAAGTAGAACCGGGCCATAAAACAAAACATAAATGGCTAAGTCGCTCTCGTACAAGTTTGCACGCGAAAACCTTTATTCTTGATAAATCTAAAATTTTCGTCGGCTCATTTAACTTTGATCCACGCTCTGCATACTTAAATACAGAGTTAGGTGTGATTGTTGATTCACCAGAATTTTCAGGTGAAGTTTATAACACGATCAGTAACTCCCTAGCTAAAGATGCTTACCGTCTTTCATTAGACGAAAACGGCGACATCGTATGGAATGATGATATAACGGGCAAGCAGTACTCATCAGAGCCAGACAGCAGTATTTGGCTGAAGATGGGCGCTTGGGCGGCAGGTATCTTACCGATTGAAAAACAGTTATAAGTCTGCCCATAGAGAAATACAATAGCGACGAAAAAGGCGCTCAATGAGCGCCTTTTTATGCTTAATTTTTCAATTAACCTTTATTGCGAAGCGAAGATTTCTTCACTGCATTTTTTTCGATGTATTCGATAATCATGCCAGCAATATCTTTACCTGTCGATTTCTCAATGCCTTCAAGACCAGGTGAAGAGTTAACTTCCATAACAAGTGGACCACGCTCTGAACGTAAAAGGTCAACACCCGCAACACCTAAGCCCATGATTTTGGCAGCCGCAACCGCTGTTTTACGTTCTTCAGGTGTAATCTTAACCAGTGCCGCACTACCACCACGGTGAAGGTTTGAGCGGAACTCACCTTCAGCACCTTGACGTTTCATTGCTGCAATCACTTTATCACCAATAACGAAACAACGGATATCAGCACCGCCGGCTTCTTTGATGTATTCTTGCACCATAATGTTTGCTTTCAAACCCATAAAGGCTTCAATAACACTTTCAGCCGCTTTACGTGTTTCAGCAAGCACAACACCAATACCTTGTGTGCCTTCTAGTAACTTGATAACAACTGGCGCACCGCCAACCATATCAAGTAAATCTTTAACGTCATCAGGCTTACTTGCAAAGCCTGTCACAGGCATACCAATACACTTACGTGATAGCAACTGCATTGAGCGTAACTTATCACGTGAACGACTGATCGCTACTGATTCATTAACGGTGTATACACCCATCATTTCAAACTGACGCAAAACAGCAGTGCCGTAAAACGTTACTGATGCGCCAATACGTGGAATGATGGCATCAAAGTTCACCAGATCTTCACCTTTAAAGTGAATCTGCGGCTTTTCAGAATTAATGTTCATATAGCAACGCAGTGCATCAATCACTTTAATTTCATGACCACGTTGTTCAGCGGCTTCAATCAAACGAGCT
>NZ_CH724141.1:1500545-1503382 GCF_000153325.1 Photobacterium sp. SKA34 | reverse complement strand
GAAACGCTATGCGCCCACTACAAAACCGTTTGCTATGGAAAATGATATTATTAAATTGTTATCATAATGCTTTATGGGCAGTATTTTGACTACATTGGACAATTTCAATAATCAATTGCTGCTTATTCTCTAAATGTATTTGTTGTATTTTTTGAAGTAATAAGCCAATCGCTTTCGCACGCCTCCCTGTTTTTTTATATTGCTCTAAATAGTGATTAAGAAAGTCAATTTGTACAGAGCTATCATTGAAGTCACCTAATTTAGCTTGTAGAAACTTTAATGTTTTTGTCTTTAGACTAATTGATAATTGCTCTGTTAATGGGCAGTAGTAATCCAAACCATAACGTAATTTTTTACATTTTATTCTCAAGCGATGAAGTTGTGCGTCAGAGGTTTGTGAGTTAATCGCGCTCATTGAGGTAATGAAATGACTATTTAAGTCTAGTAATAGTATATTTATCATTTCTTGTGATGGGATAGATAGATCTTCTACGCGAGGTGATAGCTGCTTTAACTGAATGCGAATATGCTTATATTGTGCTTTATATTCCTCGCTTTTTAACCAATGTTTATTTTTCTTATACGCTTTTTGGCGTTGGCGCTGCAGGTCGTCAAAAAAACGTGCCAGTCCTTGATGGTGTTTATGATCGACTAAATTAAAGTAATGTTCCATTTGCATAAGATAAACATCGAGATCGCGTTGTAAATTAGTAGGCTGCATTAATTTTTTGATGGCAAAGTTAGTTTCTTTTAGTTGTTCTGGAATGAAAAGTGATTGATGGAGGCTAAGTATGGCGCGTATATGACGCATGGTAACGCGATATTGATGAAGAAATTCAGGATCATCATCTTTTATAATGCCTTTTTGATAGTTTTCGCAAAAAGAGAAATTCTGTAACACGTGAGAGCGAATAATTTTAGGTAGTGGCAAAGTAGAATGAGTAGGATAAACATCTGACGTTTTTCGGGGAAGCTGAAAAGTGTCTCGTTTATGCATAATTTTGCCTAACTAATAATATTCATTTTAAACTATAAATATAGAACAAATGAATGCTTACATCTGAAACATAAGGCTTATTTTTATATGTAAATTACATGGAAATAGTGCGTTACAAGAGAGAATAAATTAAATCAATAGCGAAGAAAGATAAAACTGCCCGTTATTTTAAAGTACTGCTAAAGCTTAAAGAGAGTTCTCTATAAGTTTAATAGGAGTCACTGTATGTCAAAGGTATGTAATCCATTAGGCACTGATGGTTTTGAATTTGTTGAATACACTGCTCCAACAAAAGTTGGGATCACTAAGCTTAAGAATTTATTTAGACAAATGGGGTTTGCGGAAATAGCGAAACATAAACATAAAATGGTGTGGCTTTATCGTCAGGGGGACATTAACTTCATTGTAAATGGTGAGTCAGCTTCTCAAGCAAGTACGTTTGCATTGCAGCATGGCGCAAGTGTTAATGCGATGGCATTTCGGGTTAAAGATGTAAACAAAGCGTTAGATTATGCTATCAAGCATGGTGCAAAGAAGTGTGAAAATAATGTTGGGCTTATGGAACTCAATATTCCCGCTATTGAAGGTATTGGAGGCGCATTATTATATTTTATCGATCGTTATGGCGAACATGATATTTACGAGGTGGATTTTGAGTATTACCCAGATGCACAAAAGCGTTTAACGGCGATAGATACAGGGTTATTAACGATTGATCACCTTACTCATAATGTTGCTATCGGACATATGGATAAATGGTCTGGTTTTTATGAAAAAATTGCAAATTTTCAACAGATTAAATACTTTGATATCAAAGGAAAATTAACGGGGTTAAAATCTCGCGCAATGACATCACCTTGTGGCAAAATCCGCATTCCTATTAATGAATCAAGTGATGAACATTCTCAAATCGCAGAATACTTAAAGCAATATAATGGAGAAGGTATTCAGCATATCGCTTTAAGTACTAATAACATTCTTTCATCAGTGAAAAAGCTACGTCAATTAGGTGTTACCTTCATGGATACACCGGATACTTATTACGAACTGGTCAATAAAAGAATTAATTGTCACGATGAAAATATCTCATTGTTGCAGCGTGATAAAATACTGATCGATAGTGATGAACATGGTATTTTGTTGCAAGTTTTCACGGGAACTGTGATTGGTCCCGTATTTTTTGAGATTATTCAACGTAAAGGAAATCAAGGATTCGGTGAGGGTAATTTTCAAGCTTTATTCGAATCAATTGAACTTGACCAAATACGTCGAGGTGTTCTGAGCGCAAAATCTTAGCTTAATAAAATAAGCAATTTTTTCCCTGCTGTTAGCTATGAATTGTACATTTCTTCAATGTAACATTTATATAAGAGGGGCTGGTTAATGTTCTCTATACTGTAGTAGTATCATTCAAGGCATTGGATTTAATGCTTATGTAGTATATTGGACATCTAATATGACTAATAAAGATACGATAGTGAATAAAAATAATAAGTTTCTTGTTGGGTGGCGTGAAGTCGCTGCATTACCTGATCTGGGTATCAATAATATTCATGTAAAAATCGATACTGGTGCACGAAGTTCGTGCCTGCATACTTTCAAAATTGAAGAATTTACTCGTAACGGTGAAGAGTGGGTTAAGTTTTGGATTCACCCCATCCATAACAACACCGACGTTGAACAAAGTTGTGAAGCAAAAGTGGCTGATAAACGAGTAGTTAGAAACTCTGGCGGTGATGAACAACTGCGCTACTTTATCGTTTCTACGATTGATTTTAATGGTCAAAGATGGCCTATCGAAATCTCTTTAACAAGCCGCGATAATATGGCTTTCCGTATG
>NZ_CH724141.1:1438383-1500382 GCF_000153325.1 Photobacterium sp. SKA34 | reverse complement strand
TTGTCCACCAAACTGATTGCATGGAAAACCAAGTATCACTAATCCTTGATCACGATACTTTTCATATAGTGTCTGTAACGCTTCATATTGAGGCGTAAAGCCGCACTTGCTGGCTGTATTTACAACGAGTAAAACCTTCCCTTCATAATCGCTGAATGAACGCACTTCCCCAGAAAGTGCTTTAACGTCGAAGTCATAAATTTTTGTCATTATCATTCCTATTTATTATTACTCGCTAATTGTCCATGTTATTCTGTAAACGTCCTTTTGTACGAAGTTAATAGCATGACAGATCTCAAACACTTATTTTTTTCTCTTGGCCTTGAACAACTTGATTTATCAGAGAAAGAAAAAAATATTATCAATGCCTTTAATGAGCAATCAACACCTCGATTTAATGATATTTGCCACCAGCGACAGGATAAACAACCTTTAGCTTTACTGTTAGGCTATATGACGCAACAACACCACATTGTTTCATCTCGCTGGATAGAACAACAGAATGACTATCATCAAATGCAATCAGTATTTCATTCAACTGTAGGGGCTGAACACGCTAGCAAATTTCTCAATCAAGATGCTGATGAATATATTCTAATCACTCTATTGTGGTTGTTTGTTCAAGGCGCTAATAAAATTGATTATAGTTATGCCAATGAACAAGCTGAAACCCTGTTAGCTCATCTTAATGAAGAGACAAAACAGGCGAAAGACAGTAAAGAAGATGAACAGCTTCGCCAACGGTTACTGCAAGCATTTTACCAAGGAAAAAAAGCGACTCAGCAAAGCCTTTTCACGAAACTAAAACGCATGTTGAAGCTATCACAGTAACAATAAGAAACGATGGTATGACTTATCGTCCTAATACGCGAACTTAAACGTGAATAGACTGTCACCTAATAATATGAATATTTTTCTAAGTCGATGAAATAGATTCGTTATTGTACCGTTCTATATCATAACAAAGACCATAATATACAACTTATACGCCCATTATCGTTGCAATGACACGTGCATTGTTAAAACGGAGTTCTAGATTGAAAAAATTATACCTCAATACTTATTTCGTCTGTGCCATGCTCGGCGCATTACTCAGTATCACTTTTTCCAGTCAAACCTTTGCGGCTACTGAGATTTCAACTGGGTGGGTAACAAACCCGCAGCATCCCCCAGTGCAAGTTAGGTTAGTACTAACGGGTAAAAAAGACACTGCGAACCATACCGTTCAAGGGCTGCTAGAAGTTAAACTTGATAAAGATTGGAAAACCTATTGGCGATCGCCTGGTGAAGGTGGTGTAGCACCGTATGTAAACTGGGATATGTCTAGTAATGTTAAAAGTGTTGACTGGCAGTGGCCGATGCCAAAACGTTATGAGTTCTTAGGTGTTGAAACACTTGGCTATAAACATGATGTTATTTTCCCACTTTCAATTCATGTAAAAAACATGAATAAGCCTGTATTCCTTGCTGGTAAATTAACCATGTCTTCCTGTACCAGTATTTGTGTATTGACTGACTATGAATTAGCACTTGATTTTAACCCTGAAAAACTCAGCTTATCGACTGATGCGATGTTTTTATACAACAAAGGTTATAGCCAAGTACCTAAATCGTCTCAAGCAGTAACACTTGATACTGTCTCTTATGACAAGAACAACAAAGCAATTACGGTGGTTGCAACCAATAAAGCTGGATGGGTAAAACCTGATGTGTTGATTGACGGACATAATAAAGCCGTTAAAGACACCTCTTTCTTAGCACCAAATGTGACGATTAAGGAGCAAACTCTGTATGCGGTATTACCCGTAACCAGTTGGTTTGGTACACCAAAACTTGTTGGTGAACCACTTCAAATCACAATTGGTGATAATAATCTCGCCGTTGAGATCCCAGCAACAGCAACAGATACCCCAGTTATTGTACCGAGCTCTAATAGTAACTTATTAGAAATTATTGGCATTGCACTATTAGGCGGTTTAATTCTTAACATCATGCCATGCGTATTACCGGTATTAGGTATGAAGTTAAGTAGCGTAGTTTCAGCGAAAGGTTTAGAAAAACGCCAAATTCGTACACAATTTATCGCTTCAGCTGCAGGTATTATCACGTCATTTTGGCTATTAGCTGGCTTTTTAGCATTAATGAAATTATCGGGCCAAGCGCTTGGTTGGGGAATCCAATTCCAGAGTCCTTGGTTTATTGGTGTCATGATTACGATCACCGCCCTGTTTGGCGCAAATATGTTAGGTTTATTTGAAATTCGCTTATCAAGTAACACCAATACTTGGATGGCAACTAAAGGTGATAACTCACACTTTGGTCACTTTATTCAAGGTATGTTTGCCACTCTGCTTGCAACGCCATGTAGTGCCCCATTCTTAGGCACAGCTGTAGCGTTCGCATTAGGCGCTAGTTATGTGACACTCTTTGCTATATTTACCGCATTAGCGATTGGTATGGCTGCTCCATGGTTGTTAATTGCTCTCTTCCCACAATTGGCAAACGCATTACCTAAACCGGGTTTATGGATGGATCGGGTTAAAACACTGTTTGGTTTGATGATGCTTGCAACCAGTATTTGGCTATTAAGCCTAATGACCAGCTTCTTTAGTGCCACTGTTGTTTGGGCTACTGGTCTACTCATTATGCTCGTTATCTTATGGCAATTAGGTCGTAAGAAAGGACGCAAAGCCGTTATCATCACAACTGCGGTTCTACTGCTGGGCGTTGCAGGTAGCCTTATCGTCGGTAGCTTAACCTCAAACCATTGGGCGAAGCCGCTAGCCGATGACCACCATTGGGAAACGCTAAACGTTGATAACATTGCAAAACAAGTCGCTGAAGGAAAAACAGTCTTTGTTGATGTTACAGCTGAATGGTGTATCACTTGTAAAGCCAATAAAGTCGGTGTGTTACTGCAAGAGCCCGTATATTCGGCCTTATCTGCAGATAACATCGAGTTAATGCGCGGTGATTGGACAAAACCTTCTGACTACGTCACTGGCTTCCTACAATCACATGGACGTTTTGGTGTTCCATTTAATATTGTATATGGTCCTAATGCGCCTCAAGGTATCCCATTGCCCGTGATTTTAACAAGTGACGAAGTACTTAACGCAATTAAAAAAGCAAATAAGTAAGGAATAACATAAATGACAAGGACGTCTGCCAAAGGATGGCTTAAAAATATACTTATCACTGCTATATTAATAACGGCAGTAAGTATTGTTGTTGATATCTGGCGAAATAAAGATCTAACGGTTTCTGTTGATAACCATTCGGTAGAAAAAACAATTAACCAGCATGATGTTGATTGGCTAACTCTCAGTTATCAACAACCTGTTGTACTTTATTTATGGGCAACATGGTGTCCAAGTTGCCGTTTTGTAAGTCCATCAATCAATTGGCTACAACAATATCAAAGTGATCTGAATATAAAAGTATTTAGTGTTGCTATTCGCTCTGGAGATGATCGTTTATTACGAGCATACATGAACAGCAAAGAATATCGCTTTCCTGTTATTAATGACCAGAATGGTCATATTAGCCAACAATTAGGAGTAAGAGTTACACCCACCATTCTTTTTGTTAAAAATGGCAAAGTCTTTAATTCCACTACAGGTGTTACTACTCCCGTTGGTTTATTAGCTAGAGTAATGGCAGCAACATACTTATAAATAAAAAGCCCAGCTAATTTTAGCTGGGCTTTTTATTATTTAATTGTCATTGCGGTTTTGGCATTCGTCTAATTTGCCAAAAATGTCTCTTCCAATAAGGGTTATCTAAGCGTGAAATCATGACACCTTTTGATTGTGACGCGTGCATAAATTCTGAATTGCCTAAGTATATTCCGACATGACGTGTATTACGCCCCGTTCTGAAAAAGACTAAATCCCCTTCTTTTGCACTTTTACGTGAAACTTTACGTCCTTTTTCAACCAATTGTAATGTCGTTCTTGGCAACATCATTTGGTAAACGCTAGAATAACCAACTTGAACAAATGCTGAGCAATCAATACCTTTTTTTGTTGTTCCACCAAGGCGATAAGGTGTTCCTTTCCATGAATGGTAAATACCATCAAACATACCAGTATCCACAGAAGCGTTCTTTTTTAAACCTTCTTTCAATATATCATTGCTAGAAGCAATTTTTTTGCCTACTGTCGTTATTTCAGCAGTCTTATTGTTTGATGTTTTACCATTTACAGAGTTAGTCGAAGAACACCCAATCATTGACACAAGCGCCAATGCAAAAAATGCGTGTTTATTATATTTAAATCTGTTCTTCAAAATTTGCCCTGTACTGCTTATTTGATAAGAGTTTATTGATTATGGCTCAAAAGAATACCAATAATAAGGACGAAGTGCACACTATCAGAATAAATTTGACAGATTCCAAACAATAATAATTCTAATATTTTAAAATTAGATATAAAACACTAAACGCATACGCTCAACCATATGACATCAATTCAACTACTTAATTATAATCCACACTATGAACAAGAGTTGTCTCAGCTTTACTATGATGCAATTACTAAGCTTGCTCCTGCTTATTATCATCCACAACAAGTCAAAATATGGGCAGATTATCCACGAAAATATCCAAACGAATTTGCTAAATTATTAACACAAGGTACTGTGATAATGGCAATTAATAGTAAAGGGAAAGTGATGGGATTCGGTCAGCTTCATCCGAAAAATTATATTGCTTTACTATATACCCAGCCTGAATTTAATCGCTTAGGTATCGCGAGTGCTATTTATAGTAAGCTTGAACAGCTAGCATATAAAAACCATCAAACAATACTGAGTGTTACAGCCAGTAAACTATCTCTACTATTGTTTCAAAAGCTAGGTTTTGAAACAATTGATACAGAAATTGCTATTCGTGACGATGTAACGTTCGAGCGCTATAACATGGTTAAATTATTGTAACAAAGGTAAAAAAAAAAGCTTACAGTCAAGTAAGCTAAAAAATCTATACAACAGAAGAGATTATCATTACGTCTATAACGTATTGGCTATCTGTTTGTAATTCTTAATTTTATCCTATTTAAGATCCAGTCATTTACTTATCTATAGATACATATGCGATTATCTTCACGTCAGAATTGAAAATGTAACTGTTAATTTTATTAACAAGAAATATGTCATCCGTCCAGATACACTATATTTTTATAAATAGTGATAACGCGCTATAAAATGTTAATTATTTGTAAGCTCACACTACCACAATAATAACTATTTAGGTAATGTATAAAAATGTAGTCATGCAAATAACTTAAACAGCATAAGGAGTATATGTGCTGGCTTTTATTCGAATTATCATCGCAACCCTTTTTATTATAATTACAACCTGTTGTGCACTACTTTACTGCCTAATTAACCGACCTCGTGCACCTAAACATGTCTACACCTTTTGTCGTTGGTTTAACCAATTGCAAAAAATCACAGGTGTTCGTATTGAACAACGTGGGCTAAGTAACAGTACCAATATTGCTAATGCAGTCTATATCTCTAATCACCAAAGCGTTTATGACTTTGTTACTACCCCTGGCATGTTGCAACCAAATACCGTGTCACTGGGAAAAAAAAGCTTATTATGGATCCCTTTCTTTGGGCAGCTTTACTGGATCACAGGCAATATACTGATTGATCGTGAGAATAAAGCCAAAGCGCGTAATACCATTCAGCAAGTTGCTGATGCTATCCACCAGCGAAATTTATCTGTATGGGTTTACCCTGAAGGAACTCGAAGTAAAGGACGTGGATTACTACCTTTTAAGACTGGGGCTTTTAGAATGGCGATAGAAGCAGGTGTACCTATTATTCCTGTCGTGATCAGTACGACACACAATAAGATTGATTTAAATAAACTTGATAACGGTACTGTAATAGCTGAAATGTTAGCCCCAATCGACACTCAAACATTTAAGTCTACTGACGCAAGAAAGCTAGCGGAAAGATGCCACCAACTAATGTCAGAAAAGATCGCCCAACTTGATAATGAATTAACGAAAGATTCTTATTTGGTGAGTGAAGAGACATCAAAAGAAAACAAAGCCTAAAATAATTACACCCAATGGCTTTCATTGGGTGTAATTTATATCAACAATATAAAGCTTAGATGTAAAGCTTAGATGTAAAGCTTAGATGTAAAGCTTAGCAACATCGCTAGGTTCAACTTCAACACCTTCAAGACTTTCATTCCAGTTCAACCCAACAAGAACACCGTCTTCAGCTAATGTGATCATCCAATCTTCTAAGAAAATATCTAGTGGTAATTCACTTGGTTGGAATTCAGCCCACTCATCAGCACACTGTGCTTTCGCATCTTCCTCATTTGACCAGAATGGCATTACTTCCGAATCTTCAAACTCAGATGAAGCAACAGATAGCCAATCACCTTCTTCATTACGAAGGCTCCAAACAATACGTGTATTTTGTGTTTCTTCAACAAACATTAATTTGTTAGCTTGGATATCTGACGTTAATTTAGTCATCTATTTTCTCTCAGTTGTAAACCTAAATGGCAAGCAACCATAGCTTATATCACCACAGTACTCTAACTCATGAAGTTTAACAAAAAACAGAATAAACAGTGATTAAATATTGTTTATATTTTTATACCACATAGAGATAAAATAATGTTGACATATACCCAGGTAATGACAGAATGTCGCGATTATCGTCTGGGTTCACTCTGTTTTACGCGAAATAGCAAAATCTTGCTAGCACACTTACATCATATATTTATACTTTACTGTTAGGTCAATCAATGCAATCTCGTCGTGCTGGAAATATGCTGGCGGCGTTTTCTTTTGTACTTTGGGGAATTATCCCACTGTATTATCAGTTCTTGCCACAAGCCAATATTAATGAATTACTCGCACTAAGAATTATTTTTTCAGTGCCTGTTATGTTATTAGTCATGCTACTACTTAAACAGCCTTTACCTAACGTAACTGAGTTATTAGCAGATAAAAAATCATTCTTCATGTGCGGTATTGCTGGCTGTATCATGAGTGTTTCTTGGTATGCTTTTACCTGGGCGATTACCCATGGTGAAGTACTTGCCGCTAGCCTTGGTTATTTTATTAACCCATTATTTGCTATTGCCTTAGGTATGTTTTTCTTAAAAGAAAAGCTCACTAAAGCACAGGTAATCGCTGTGGTTCTGGCTATCTTAGGCATTGCTTATCAAGTCTTGCAGTACGGTGAATTACCTTGGTTATCTCTTCTTATGGGAAGCTTTTTTGCTATCTATGGCTTAACCAAAAAATATATAAAATATGATGCCCTAACATCTGTGACTATTGAAGCCGCTATTCTTACCCCCTGTGCTGTGATTTATATGCTGTGTCTTTACTTCACTGGGGATAGTGTGTCATTGACATCAGGTACTACTACATTCCTATTATATGTAGGCTCTGCGCCAGTTACAGTCGCACCGTTAATTTTCTTCGCTTTAGCACTGAATCGTACTAGCTTATCAATGGTTGGGTTAATGCAATATATTGAGCCAACATTACAGTTCTTATTAGCGGTGTTCTTGTTTGGTGAGGTCTTTGATCATACTAAAGCGATCAGTTTTAGCCTTATTTGGGCAGGTTTGATCTTTTGCACTCTTGAAGCATTACCTAACTTATTCCATAAAAAACGTAAAGTTACTCTGCCACATTAGCAACTATCTAAAATGCAAACATCGTGCGTTGTTCTGTGTTTTTGCTTATCCTTCAATTATTACCCAAATAAGAATGTTTTATGATGTCATCAAACCCATCCGAAAAATCTGATCTAAAACGACTACAAAAACAACTCCGTCACTTTGCAATACAGCGCAATTGGGATCAGTTCCATACCCCTAAAAACTTAGTAATGGCCTTAAGTGGTGAAATTGGTGAATTAACAGAAATATTTCAATGGGTAACACCCGAACAAAGCCAACATCTTTCAGAAGAAAAAAAGCAGCAATTAGAAGACGAAATTGCGGATGTGATGATGTACCTTGTTCGATTAGCGGATAAATGCGACGTAGATATTTTAGAGGCTTGCCAGAGAAAAATAATCAAAAATGCTGACAAGTACCCTATTGAAAGGTGTTACGGATCAGCGAAAAAATATAATGAGCTATGAGCAATCATTAAAATCAAAAAAGCTGGCGATGATAGCCAGCATTTTTCGTTTATTTGCCGACTATTTTTGGCCAACTCCGCGATTTTCTTTTTTCGCTAAAGCAATTTTACCAAAGCCTAGCTTACGAAAATGACTATCACGATAATCACGTGCTGCTTTACTTGAATTTGAAACTGCTTCAACTTGCAATTCCATTTTTAGAAATGACGTTAAGTCGATACCTTCTGCAGCTGCTACCGCTTCATGAATATTACGGTATTGATCAAATGAAAAAATAAGCTCTTTTTCTTCATTTTTGTAGGTATAGATAATAGTGCGTGACATAACGTCCCCAGTAGAGCATAAAAATGGATACGAAATTTACCGTATATCCTTTTAAGATGGAAGCTTAAAAAACACGGCATTATTTAAAAATCCGTCAACACTAAACTATACGTCTTTAGCTGTTACCTTCTTAATTATCAGATCATTATTTATATCGTTATTAGAAACAAAGTCTTGTAATAAGTCATTAGCAAAAACATCTTGTTGTGACATTGGCCGGTAGTAATAAAAACCTTGAATATAACGCACACCCACAGATTGAATAAATTCAACTTCTTTTAGATGCTCAACCCCTTCAACAACAATCTCAGCATTAGTGATCTTACCGAGTTGTACAGCTAAGCTAAACAGATCTTTGCCTCGCTGTGTTTCCAAGTTCAGTACCAGTGTTCGATCTATTTTTACTTTATCAAAATCAAAGCGCGATAAATAAGCCAGTGATGAATAACCAGTACCAAAATCATCTAACGCAACTGCTATGCCTAATTGGTGTAATTGATCAATGACTTTCGCTACATCAGCTTCATTTTGAACCAATAACTCTTCAGTGATCTCAATTTCGATTTGAGAAAATGACAATGAGCTCTCTTCGATATGTGTTTTTATCGTTTGGACAAAATTTTTCGATAAGACAGTATCTGGTGAGATATTTATCGATAATCTAATGTTCTCATTTACTTTCGCAAATCGTTCGCCAGCACGTAATGCTTTGTCAAAAACCCAATAATCTAAATCAGGCATTAATCCTAATTGACTAAAGGCTGCTAAAAACGTGGGCGGTAAAATTTTCCCATCCTTATTTTGATAACGAATAAGTGTTTCAAAACTAATGATCTTATTCGTATTCACATCAACCTGAGGTTGGAAGTAAAGTAAAAACTCTCCTTCTGCTTGTAAGCGTTCGATCTCTTTTTGTGCTTTTAAATTTTGATGTAAAGACGGTATAAAACTTGTTATACGTGTTTTAACTTCAATCTCATCGCTGGTAAATAAACGGTTCGAGAAGACATCGGATACGCCAATACCAAGGTTACGTTTATCCATTATTTTAAAGAATGGATAGTAGATCACGACACCAATTAATATGATAACAGCTTGTAATATTACGCCAGAAATAGCACCTCCTGTTGCAACATAGCCGCTCAGTAAAGGAGGCATTAACCAACTTTGAACTTCACTTAATGGTGGCACAATTCCCAAATACATCGCCCCATAAGCCACCACAAAACCAATTGCGGGTGCAATAAGAAAAGGAATAATCATGATTGGATTAAAAATAACAGGCACACCATAGAGCACAGGCTCATTGACGTTAAAAAGACACAAGACGAGGGACGCTTTAGCTAATACTTTATAACCTTTACTTTTTGCAAATAGCAGCATACAAATGACTAAACTTAATAAGTTACCGCTACCACCGATACCTGTAAAGAAGTCATAAAAATTGGTGCTGATAATATTAAGATCTACACCAAAATTATGCCAAGCTGAAATATTCATCATGGTGATATCGTAAAGTTCAGCTTTGTACATATGAAGTACATTATGTCCATTGATCCCAACGGACCAAAAAGCCCCGCGCAATAACTCATAAATAAGACCATCAACAAAAGAGGTCGGATCAAGCGAGGGAAATAATGAAGATGGAATACTTATAAAATTAACAACAAAGTAAATGAGCTGACTAAATGATATCAATGCACCAATTGAAACTATCGCGCCTAGTAACATGTTTGCTGAGCTGTCTATGACAGAGTCGCGATCACTGCCCCTAAAAATACGAAATTTCTTTAATCGAGAAATGAGTTCACAAGTAATATATGCCGTTAATAAAGACAGCGGAAAACTATTAGGTAATGGCATAATTTGCGATAAAAAGCCCCATTGGTAGGACACAACAAAATATACAGTTAATGCACTCGCTATTGAGACGCCTTTGGGGATACGTTTTACAGATGATAGGTATGTAACAAGGTAGAAGTTGATCAATATAGGGAACATCAACCCTGTAGATTCACCTACATATCTTATCGTGCCAGTTAATGAATCATAGCCGTAATGTTCGCTGAATATCGCTATAAGTTCACAAAACGTCGAGATTAATGCCAGCGGTAAGGCCATGATAAAGACATTTGAAACAGCAACAAGATATTTATTCGACGAGAGCTCTGACATTACTCTGTAAACAGTCATAACTATTTTCTTATTTAATTATGATAAATACTATCAGCTCAATGCTGCCTGTATTTCACTATTCAATACCAACATTCGTGTTGATAACATCATTTAAATCATCACGAACAACGCTAACTTCTTATTATATTTAAGTAAATTATACTATTAATCATATCAGCTTATCATAAATGAAAATTTATAAAATACTGTGCTACCTATCACTTCACATAAAGCATGTAAGAGATTGTTGAAAAATTATGTCTCTTACACTGTTTAGAGTGGTACCTCAAATAAATAAAAGGAAAACAACAATATACAATTAACCGCATATTTATTTAGATGTGAAATACGTTGACATGTTTTAAACGTATTCTCGCTAATAAGACATGGGTAAAATCATGCACTGCCTTTTCCCATACTTATACACAGAAACAGTGGATAACTTTACTAACACTGTGAAAAAACACACTTTTAGTATGTTTTTCATACAGGTGGAATTTGTAAACAACAAGAACATTACGACATTAATGCATATTATTATGAAATACTCGCTATGCTTCTTTTTTATTTAAATAATAGATAACCTGATTCTCACTACCACGCCATACCAAAGAAGGATCTCGTTTGGCTTCTTCGTATTTCCCATCAACAATAACATCAATATAATCAATAACTTCTTTCTGTTTCTCAGTTAACTCAGCGAGCATGTACCCTGTCCATAACCAAATATCTTTACCAATACATTCACTACGGACACGTTTTACCAACTTTAAAATATCAGGCACATTCTTTGGGTGTAACGGATCGCCTCCAGATAAAGACAAGCCACGGCGTTTAATTCTGGTATCGTTCAAATCATTAATGATCTGATCTTCCATCTCTTGGCTAAAAAAATGTCCTGCGTCTAATCGCCATGTACTCTGGTTATAACAACCTCGACACTGATGAATACACCCAGAAACAAACAAACTTGCACGAGTGCCCGGCCCATTAACAATATCAACAGGGTAATAGTTGTGATAATTCATATCGGTCACCTACACTCTCTAGTTATTTTTTAAATAATAATCTTAAAAAAAAAAGTGCCTTCTTAGGCACTTTTATCTCAACACACTATGCACTTAAATAGAAATTACATGTGTTTAACACGACGCTTCACTTCTTCTTGTTTACCGAAGTTAAACGGGCGTGCATCAGGGCTACCTAAGTAACCACATACACGGCGTGTTACTGATACCTTTGATGGTTCGTGATTGCCACACTTAGGGCATGTAAAACCTTTACTTGTACAATCAAACTCACCAGTAAAGCCACATTCATAACACTCATCAATTGGTGTATTAGTGCCGTAATAAGGAACACGCGAGTAGCTGTAATCCCATACATTTTCTAAGGCTTCAAGGTTATGTTGAATATTTGGGTATTCACCGTAACAGATGAAACCACCATTCGCGATATCAGGGTAAGCCATCTCAAAGTCAATTTTATCGTATGGGTTTACTTTCTTTTCAACATCTAGGTGGAAGCTATTTGTGTAGTAGCCTTTGTCTGTCACTCCGGCAACAACACCAAATTCTTTAGTATCAATTGCACAGAAACGGCTACATAGGTTTTCACTTGGCGTACTGTATAAGCTAAAGCCATACCCAGTTTCTTTCTTCCATGAATCTGTTGCATCGCGTAAACGCTGAACAATAGCAACTGCTTTTTGGCGTAGCTCTTCACTGTCGTATACATGCATGTCGTTGCCATAAAGTGCATTCACCGTTTCATGAATACCAATATAGCCAAGCGAAATAGATGCACGACCATTTTTGAAAATTTCTGATACGTCATCATCTTCTTTTAGGCGTACACCACATGCTCCTTCCATGTATAAAATAGGAGCAACGCGTGCTTTCACACCATCAAGACGAGAAATACGAGCATCAAGTGCGCGACGAGATAAAGCCAAACGCTCATCTAATAATGCAAAGAAACGCGCTTCATCACCTTTTGCTTCTAAAGCAATACGAGGAAGGTTGATACTTACAACACCAAGGTTATTACGACCTTCGTGGATCAACTCACCCTTTTCTTCATAAGGACCAAGAAAACTACGACAGCCCATAGGCGTTTTGAATGAACCAGTTACTTCAACTAATTTGTCATAGTTCAAAATGTCTGGGTACATGCGCTTAGAAGCACACTCTAACGCCAATTGCTTAATATCGTAGTTCGCGTCACCTTGTTTATGGTTTAAGCCATCTTTAATGGCAAACACAAGCTTAGGAAATACTGCCGTCTTATGGTTTTTACCCAAACCTGCAATACGATTTTTCAAGATAGATTCTTGGATCATTCGTGATTCCCAAGATGTTCCTAAACCAAAACCGAATGTAACAAACGGTGTTTGACCATTTGCGGTATGTAGTGTGTTTACTTCATATTCAAGTGATTGGAATGCGTCATAACATTCTTTTTCTGTACGTGCATTAGCAAATGCAATTGGGTCTTCAATGCTCCACTCTTTTGCTACTTCTAAATGCTTTTCATAACTTACAGTAACGTAAGGGGCTAGTACCTCATCAATACGGTTGATGGTTGTTCCACCGTAGATGTGGCTTGCTACTTGCGCAATGATCTGAGCTGTAACTGCTGTTGCGGTAGAAATAGATTTAGGAGTATCAATTTCTGCGTTACCCATTTTAAAACCATGGGTCAACATGCCGTTTAAATCAATCAGCATACAGTTAAACATAGGGAAGAAAGGAGAATAATCCAGATCATGGAAGTGAATATCGCCACACTCATGTGCTTTAACAATGTCACGCGGCAACAAATGTTGAGTCGCGTAGTGTTTAGCAACTATACCAGCCAGTAGATCACGTTGAGTTGGGATCACTTTACTGTCTTTGTTCGCATTCTCATTAAGTAAAGACGCATTGCTCTGCTCAATCAAACCACGAATTTCATTATTTAGGCGACTTTTCTTTTCACGTGCAATATCGCGATCATGACGATATTCAATATAGGCACGGGCTACTGTTTTGTGAGGACCAACCATCAATTGGTTCTCTACAGCGTCCTGGATAGCGTGAATATCTACTTCTTCAGCATGCTGGAATTGAGCCAATGTCGCTTCAGCAACAGACATTGCATCCACTTCACTCATATCCATGTCATTGATTGACTGAGCTGCGCCCATTACCGCTTCTTTAATGCGTTGCATTTCGAAAGGTACACGGCAGCCATCACGCTTAATCACAACAAGTTTCACACCAGGCT
Organism: Photobacterium sp. SKA34; assembly: GCF_000153325.1. GTDB lineage: Bacteria > Pseudomonadota > Gammaproteobacteria > Enterobacterales > Vibrionaceae > Photobacterium. Next base: position 1,486,477 of record NZ_CH724141.1, on the reverse strand, counting down.
CCTAAATATACAATATTCATTACAGCGTCACGCAAACACAAAATATAGGCATTCGGCATACACGTAACAACAAGATATGGGTATTAGGCGAGATTTTAGAAAAACAAACATTGATCCAAATCAATTTATTTTTAGGAGAGATTACGATCCGAGCGATGCGTTTGATGCGTTTGATGCGTCACAAAATTCTTTATAAAAGCAAATTTACATATACAATTGTCAATATAATTATTTGGTATTTAACAAAATAAATTAAGAAAAATTTCTTGCTTTTCTGCTGAATGAAGTAGACTGCTTAAACACTTTTTACAAGGCTGATTTGAATATTTAATGGATGGCTTAACACTTACACAGCGTATCAATAAAGTAACCTATAAAAACCTTCGTATTGGTTTTTTATGGTCATCTAAGATATCTCTGATGATCTTATCTTTAATGTTAGTCACATTATGGCTCAATCATTTCACTAATGATTCTGAATTATCATCCTTGTTGGCTGCACAGTTTATTTGGCAAATGATACTTTCTGGTTTTGGGATCATTTATTTTAATCGCAGTACTGAACCAGCCAATTATCGTTTAATTAGTGCCTTTTATAGTTTGATCTATGGATTGAGTTGGGGAGCAACCATCTTAATTTTAGGAGTGTATGTACAATTCACCTTACTCTCTGAAGTATTAGCTAACCTGATGACTATGGTAGCATTACTTGGATTTTACACTTATCGAAATGCCTTATATTTAGCGGTGACACCAATACTTGCTTTAAGTACTTGGATAACAATCGAAGATGAGCACCTAACATTACTGTTCTCATTTGAAAAGTTTATGATCACTCTCATCATCATTGAATCTGGGCGCCGCGTTCTATACCGCTGGTTCAGTAACCGTGTTCAACAAGAACATGAAAATAAACGTTTAGTAAAAGAGTTAAACCAACTCGCTTCTCATGATCAATTAACCCAAATTAAAAATCGCCGCTTTTTCCAAATAGAACTTGAAAAGCAAATAAAAAATACCCAACGCTTACACATCCCTTTGTCTCTGGTATTAATTGATATTGATCACTTTAAAGCATTTAACGACAGCCAAGGGCATATTGCGGGGGATGAGTGTTTAAAATTAGTCGCAAAGGTGATAGATGCGAGCTTGCTTCGAGGTATAGATAGTGTTTCTCGTTTTGGTGGAGAAGAATTTGTCGTTTTGCTACCAAATACCAATCTTGATGGTGCCATTTTAGTCGCACAACGTATTCAGGAGAACTTAACTAAAGTAGCTATTGATCATCCAGCCTCTCAAACAAGTCATATCGTCACAATCAGCCAAGGTATAACGACTTATGAGGAAAGCCAACGTTCAACTCAATTTATAGAAAAAGCAGACCACAATTTATACGATGCAAAAAAATCAGGACGAAATTGTTATATCGCTGCATAACAAGCATATAAAAATACCTAAATCGCTTAAGCGCTTTTAAGTACACAATTTAAGCATTCTATTATCTGGATGATCATGCTCATGATCCAACCGACAACACATTTCAATGTAATGTGATAACTCGCCCTAAAATTAAGTATTACAGAGTAAGTAACTAAAACATTTTTTAATACACTATAATGAGTCACAATAAATTTATTGAACATGGTAAGGGATACCAATTCAATATTCTTATTACTTACTATTTTTCTTTCCGCCTCAAATATAAGTTATGCAACTTCACTTTCCATCATGACATGGAATTTGCAATGGCTTTCAGATCGACAACAAAAGGTAAACGTACTCAGAAAGATTACACAATATTAAAACAGGTTTTTTAGCCTATGAACCTGATATCCTTGCCTTCCAAGAAGTCGATAGTGCCGCAAGTCTTATTCGCATTGTTCCTAGCGACCGGTAACAAATATTCATGTCATCAAGAATCAAAAACAAAGACGACATTTTTAATGAGATAAACCAATTCATCGGTATTGCCGTTAAAAAGTAAGCAGATATAACAAGCTTAAGCTCTCAAGCTTTAACATTATGAGAAAAGCAGTATTACCAACAAAAGTGGATAAAACAACAACAGATGAATAAGCAGCCTTTTATCTTGGTTGGTGACATTAATCATCGTATATATCTTAATACAACAAATAACATAACCAACTTTTTCTGATAATAAACATCAAGACTCTTTAAAATGGCTAACTCATCATATAAAAGTAACTGTTTAACGAAAAGAATAAAGCCTATTACCGTTGTTATAAAGAATTAATTTACCTTGGTTTTAGTAGTTACCATTTTAATATAACGTCTGTCCAGCAGGTAACTTACTCCATCAAACAGGTATCAAGTTACCAATTAAATGATCACTGTCCAATTCTCTTTGGCCTCAGTTTTACACCGTTTTTCTCTTTTAACTTATCGAGTTATACATTGCAGCCAAAAAAATCCCACTTACCGATACCTTATGAAAAAGTATAAAATAAGTGGGCTATTATCCATCAAATTTTATTCGGTCGCGTAATTGGAGCCATTATAGTAACGAACATCAGGCACAATATTATGTTTATTCAACAAGCGATACATTGTTGCTCTTGAAACACCAAGATCTTTTGCGGCTGATGCCACCTGACCACGGTGAGTTTCTAATACTGCAACAAGCACGTCTTTTTCTGCCTCATCTTTAATATTACGTAAACTTTGCTTCATATTTATTTTCTTAGGTAAATCGAAGTGTTCAACACCAACTTCATTGCCGTCTGTTAATAATGACACTCGTTTAATTTGATTTACTAACTCTCGTACATTGCCCGGCCAGTTATAACGAAGAAGTAACTGTTTTGCTTCTTCATTATACTGAGTTGCAATAGTGTTATATTCTCTTGAATACTTTTGTAAGAAATACTCAGCTAAAGCAATAATATCCGCACCTCTTTCACGTAATGTCGGCACTGAAATATGGAAAACATTAAGACGATAAAATAACTCTTTACTGAATGTTTCATTCGCAATTGCTTGCTCTAAATTGGCACTTGAACAGGCAATAACACGAACATCACACTCTATGGTATCTTCTAAAGAGTCATTAGTTGGTTTTTGTAAATAAGAGAGAAGCTTCTGTTGTAAGTTTTTAGACAGTTCTTCAACACCATTAAGTAAAACAGTCCCCGCTTTTATGGTGTTATCAGATACATGTTCACCGTCTATATTTAGAAAGGCTATTTGCTCATCATCATCCATGACTGATGCACAATTTATCATAGTAAAACTATCATTTCTTCGCTTACTTAGATTATGAATAGAGTTCGCAATAAGGTCTTTTCCGGTTCCTTGTTCACCGCTTATAAAGATATTAACGTCTGTCATTGCCACCCGTCGAACCATATCTCTCAAATGCTTGATTGATTTAGATTCGCCAAATAAACCGACATCTTGCTGCGCATCTAATTCAGTCCAAGAGTTAGATTCAATTTCTAACATGCCTAATTGATGACCCACAGTTTCTAATAGATGCGTCGATGGAATAGGAATAGAAAAATAATCAATGCAGTAATTATTTATAAACTGACAAATGGAGTCCATTCCAAGTTGCTCTTTTTTAATAACAGCTATCCATTTTACTTGCTTTGTTTTATTTGCTCTTAAAGAAATGCTATTCAAACTGAAATCATTATTACTAAGATCGACAATACAAATACAAGGACTATATTCTTCTAAGATGGCATCTGCAGTACGAAGGTCATAACAACAATGTGTTTTCCATCCAGTTTGTTCTAATAGCGCAATCCAAGGTTCATAAGTACAGCCAATAGCAACGAGTCTAGCTTTGAACGTTTTTTTATCACACTGTGCTACCATTGAAGTCACCTTTTATAATATCGTTAATTTCCCTATTTTTTATAATATAGGCAATAAAATAATAATATGCCTCGTATTAATACCTATAAATAAACAAAATATATACTGTTTATTTTGCATACCAAAATGCAAATAAAACATTATTTTATCTAATTCATTGCCTTATTTATTAATTATAACTTTTTTTTCATATCATATTTTTATCTAATTCTTTTTTTGACAAAAAAATACAAGATATAAATATCTTTTTACTATCTAATTAATTATGTTTTACTGTATAACTATATCTACATTCTTATTATAATAAGAAATTAAATAGCCATGACGGTAACCACATAAATTTCATTTTTGTTGTGTCAGGATCACCAGCTCCATAGACATTAACTGGGTTATTTTGACTATCTATTGCCTGTTCATTCCCTACAATTTGGTATCCATTCTTTGCTCGTGAACGAATACTCTCCTCAATTTCAGCGACAAGTTGATCGTTGCCGCGACAAAAAAGTCCCATTTCAGTATTATAGTGATTAGAACGGTTATCAATATTGTACGTACCCACCATCACTTCGTTTTGGGCATTACCATTGCGTTTATAAATTTGTGTTTTTGAATGCATCCCCCATCGCGCACTTTCCACAGCTTTACTCACTGTTGCAGTTTCATTTAGCCATTCACCAGCATGAAGATAGATATGCATCCCTTCAGCTTGCCAATCGTAAACATGACTATACAGTTGTGCGGCTACATAAGTGGCGTCGGTTGAGGATAAAGAATTCGTGTATAGCGTCATATCGATATTTTTATCGAGTAATATTTGCATTAAATGCTCTGATTTTCGATTATTCAGTAAATAAGGAGATGCCAATACTAAACTGTTATCTACAGTCATCACTTTATCGAAAATTGTTTTACGTAAAAAACGATAATTATCACTATACGGATCTTTAAAGCGCGTCCAAAAAGATCCTCCCGGTGCATCTGAAGTAAATGTAGTTTCAGGGCACGAGTAAGTCTTTTTCGCGATTAAAATCGGCCTTGCGATGGCTTCTATTCTCGCTCTTGCGGCCTCTTCTATTTCTGTATGAGCAAGAAAGGCTTGAACGGCTTCCTGTTTACGCTCATATTTTTGTAACTCAATACGATTGTTAGGTACTTCAGGAGAATGATAACGTTCACTGATATCATGTTCAAAAAACGCATTAAAAGAATCTTGCATTGCTTTCACAATAGAGCCTGAGACATGTAGGTCACGATCAAGAAAGTTATATTGTTCTGAAAGATCAAAATAATCATTTTCAATATTACGCCCCCCAGTTATCGCTTCTTTGCCATCAACCACTAACAATTTACGATGATTACGAAAGTTTATCGTAGAAATATAATACAGCGGAGCGGCATTATAATAGCGAACATCAATACCATGAGCTTTTAAACCATCGGCATAGTATTCATCAAACTCAAATACAGTGGCAGATTTATCAATTAATATCCGAACTTTTACTCCTCGTTTTGCTGCTGCAACTAATTCTTGCACAATTATTTTCCCACTCATATCTGGAGAAAAAATAAAGTATTCCACCTCGATCGTGTTATGAGCACGTCGGATCATATCAATACGGGTTTGTAATGCTGCAATACCACTATTTAGTACCGTAATATCATTGCGTCCTACGCCACTATCCGGCTGATAAATATCAACTTGATGAAACGGGTAAGGATTAGATGACGAAAGGTCATGATAACTCTCAAAATCTTCATCCCAGTAAACCAAATTACACCCAGATAGTAGTAATGATAATGACACGGTAGTTGCAATAGAACGGCAAGTAAACAATACAGGCTCCTTGTGCTATAAAGATAAATTCCTTTGTTATTTAATCTTGCATGACAACCCAATAAAACCCTATAAAATTGTAATATCAGTAGGATAAAACAAGATCTCTGTTCTATTTTGATTTATTCTTACAAATAATCGACATAACTACCAAGGTAATACACCCATGTCTACGCCATTAGATGCAACAGCAATTGAAACAATCCAAGGTTTTGATGCCGAAAAGCGTTATAAGCATTTAGTTAAAGAAGTTGTCGCTAACCGTGAAATTTGGATCCTTATCGATGAACACGGTTGTGTAATGCTTAATACCGATGAGGAAGACTGTGTACCAGTATGGCCAAATAAAGAGTTTGCAGAAGCATGGGCTACTGGTGAGTGGGATAATTGTAAAACAGAAGCCATTTCATTAAACAAATGGCATAGTCGTTGGACGCATGGCCTTGAAGATGACGAACTGGCTATCGTTGTATTCCCAATTCAAGATCAAGAAGGTTTAGTGATCTACCCTGACGAGCTAGATTACGAACTAAAGAACCAAGCAAAAAAACAGCGTTAATAACTGTAAGAATTTTTAAACACTAAGGTCAGAATTATTCTGGCCTTTTTTATAGGAGAAAAACGTAAATGGACGCACTACTTCAAACTATTAAACAAAATCCAACCACCGTTGAATTTGCCCTCGTTATGGCTGTGATCACTGAACATTACGATTATCAGGCCACAACTTTTTACAATGGTATAAAAGGCGATACGCTAAAAAATGATGCAGGAACAAATGAAGGTTCATGTAAAATTTTTGCTTTTGCGCAATTAAATCAACTATCAGAACAAGAAACACTAGCTTGTTTTGGTCAATATTACCGTCAAGATGTGTTAGAACATCCTGAAAACAACGACCATCAAAATATTCGCCATTTTATTAAATACGGTTGGTCTGGCATTCAATTTGATACATTCCCGTTAGCTGCTAAAGCTTAATAACAAACAAGCCATCACGATAATTACTCTTTATCAACTAAGAGTAATACGATGATGGCTTGCTTAATATCATAATTGAAAAATTAGCTTAACGGCTTATTACAATGACTGCATTTCTGCGGGGGTTTCATAAAAAATGGGGAGCGAGTTGCCTGCCCACAGCTATCACAAAACTTGGTAGAACGAATAGTCAGTAATGTTAATGGCACCAATAACACTAGAATCGCAACTAACCATACCGTTGGTGGTTGCATATAAATAATGAACCCGCCAATCACAACGTTACTAAACACGGTATAAATTGGCCATAATTTACGCTTTTTTGCTACATCCTTACCGCGTTGAAATATCATCACACTTCCAACAACCAGCGTTCCCCAAATAACGATAAAGCCAATTAATAGATTTTCCTGCATTATTTACTGTCCCTTCGATTAAACATTATATAAGTTCACATTGAACAAACTTTAAACAATAAAAGTAACTTACCACCCCACTAAAAGCACAATTAACCTCTCAATGACTATGGTTTTATGACCCTTCTCACAATGTTGAATTACCGTTAACAAAAATACACATTTTTATTACCACTTTTGAAAATAAAGTATTATCTTAAGCGCCAGAACAGGACGTTCAGGATTAAATCACAGACTTAGCTACCATTTGCTAGTGAGCTGTGTGCTAAAGGAGTAAAAAATGGTTGTTCACACTGAAGCTCGTGCTCATCGTCTACTACCTCTTGCGGTTAGCAATAACTCAATTGCTGATGCTATGTTTCAAGATTCAAAAAATAGTCATAATTTCAAGCTAATTAATAAAACGAGTGCACTATTTAATTCATCGCATTCTATCAAAGAGCTACAGCAAATTCCTAGCTGGCGTCAACACAATATTACACAGCCATATAGTCAGTTAGAGAAGTTATACCAGTACGCATATCCAGCTCAACAAGAACTCAACATGCTGTTAGAAGCAGCAGCTCTCGTTAGTAACTCCCAGGCTTTTTTACCTGGAATTAAAAAACAAAAACGTGCTGAAACAAAAATTGCCACAGAGTTACGCGGTAACGTAAATAAACTAACCGATATTGTACGTGGAAGTGTTGTCGCAACAAATATTAGCGATTTAGTGAAAGCATATAACCACTTAGCTCAATATAGCGATATCGTTAGAGTGAAGAACCGTTTTGATACCCCTGCTGTATCAGGCTATCGCGATATCAAAGTCTTAATTCGATTAAGTAATAGTGGACTTATCGCTGAAATTCAATTGCATCTTGAAGCCATTGCAAAAATCAAAAATGGTGAAGAGCATGATATCTATGAAGCGATTCAAAAAATCGAACGCATTTCGATAATTGAACGTCGAGCGTTAGACGATATTGAAAAGATGCAAATCAAACGCTTGCAGAATAAATCCCAAGCACTATATGCAAAAGCGTGGGAAACCTATACTCAGCCTTTCATTCTAGCCAGCTAATAAAACAACATACAATAATGTGATCGAAGCCGCATTCTTATGCGGCTTTTTTGTCGTTTTATGAATATCGGCACAGAGTTTACCTCCCATTCAGGCTATATTGTTAACATCAGATTAGAAAGTAAAACCAAGCACCGACAAACTACACAACACTTTTTATACCCTTTTTGTGTGTTTGATATTGAAGGACAATATCATTGGGAGTTGCTTAATGGATGTAAAATCTGTTCTACGTACAAGCTTTATTCTATTCTGTATGCTTAGCCGTTCGGTGGTTGCAGCACCCGCTGTTGCGCCCGCATACACAATCTCAGACCAACCGTCACCAACACGCTTATCTCAAGCAAGCCGTAAGTCATTTCAACGTGATTTAAGCGGTTTATATAGCATTCAATCTTGGAAAAATAACAACATTGCACAACCTTATGATGACTTTGTTACCTTGTACCAAACATCAACTCAAGCACAAGTTGAATTAGCTCATCTTATGCGTAGCATTAGCCTTATTTCATCAACTGAAGCATTAGTACCACCAGTAAAATCAATGGCACGCGCACAACATAAAATTGAAACAGAGTTAAATGGTCAAACCAATAAAATTACCGATATCGCACGTGCTTCTCTCGTCGCTAACGATGTTTCATCTTTAGTGCAATCTTTTGAGTTATTAAGTAAAGAAGCGACCATTGTTGGTGTTAAAAACCGCTTTAAAAAACCAACTGCTTCTGGTTACCGTGATTTAAATGTATTAGTTGAATTACCACAAAGTAAAATCATTGCAGAAGTACAGCTTCACTTAAAAGATATTTCTGATGTGAAAAATGGTAAAGAGCATGATATTTATGAACAAATCCAAAAAATTGAACGTTTAGCACTACAAGAAAAGCGTCCAGTATCTGAATTTGAGCAATCAAAAATCAACAAGCTTCGACAAGAATCGTTACACTTGTACCAAACTGCTTGGCAGCAATACTTACAACCTAACAGTGTTGCGGTTTAATTCACTTTCTATTCACATCAACGCCCTACTCGCTAGGGCGTTTTTGTGTTTATCACTTGAGTAGCAAATTTTTAATAGTTAAAAATGCTCCCTACGCAAACAGCAACGCATAGCTGTATGTGTAACTTGTAATTGGTTAGCAAATAACAAGCAAAGCCCGTAGTGAGTGATCGTTACGGCATTTTTGTATTTTTATTAGAAATAAAGCATTAAGAATTTGAATTTATAACATTTTTAAGCAATACCTATACAAACCTATTGTTTCAGTACAGGTAGACTTATGACTATCAAAAAAACAATGACACTTCTTATCACTCACTTACTTGCTGGTGCATTTGGTGTTGCGCTAGGGATCTATTTACTGCCTATTTTGACTGCGCCAACGGCACCAACACAATCTGAAGTCTCTCGCCTTACGACTCAAGCGCAATATTCAGGTGTGTTTAAAAAAGATTTAGCTGGTAGCGATTTTCTCCATTGGGGCGAAGGTAAAGTCTCAATCTCAACAACAAAAATAACCTTAATGGGAAAGCTCGCACCAGGGCCTGATTATAAACTTTACCTATCACCTAGATTTGTAGAAACCGAAGCAGAATTTAACCAAGAAAAAGCCGATATGGTGTTAGTGGGAAACGTGAAAACCTTTGATAATTTCGTTGTGAATGTGCCTCAAAACATTGATATAGCCAAATATGATACCGTTATCGTGTGGTGTGAGTCTTTTGGTCAGTTTATTACTTCGGCTAAGTACCAGTAACATTCTACACAGCTATACTTTATTCAGGAAAATCAACAAGGCAAGCTTGTCGAGGATGTACCAGTTGTCAACGTTGATAATAAAAAAGCCCATCACATTCGTAATGGGCCTCAGATACAATATAATATTTTAATAAGATTGATGATACCTAGCCTATTGGGATTCATCTTTTCACTATCGTTATCTTACCTCTTCTTCTTTACCTTGCCTTGTACCGCTTTAAATCTTGGATTTGATTTACAAATAACATAAAGGCGACCACGACGTTTAACCACTTGGCAATCCTTACTACGCTTCTTTGCACTTTTTAATGAGCTTAATACTTGCATCGTTATTCCCCTTTTAATCCTGTCATCGCAAACTGTTTATTAAATCGAGCAACACGTCCATCCCGCTTCGTCATTTTCTGCTTACCGGTGTAGAACGGATGAGAATGCATAGAAACATCCAATGTGACATATGGGTATGTTTCTCCATCTAACTCAACTGTTCTTGACGTTTGTATTGTTGAGCCGACCATTATGTACTTGTCTGCACCTGTGTCATGAAATGCCACCGTTCGATATTCTGGATGTATACCTTCTTTCATTATTACTCTCCCTTGCTGCCTTGTTGTTATGTTATAACATAACAACAAGTAAGATCAATACAAGTGATAATAATTATCAGTAACAATTAAAACTTGAAATAATTTTCAAAACAATCAATGATAATAATTATCAATAAGATTTGTATCGAGATGCAGATAATGACGGAAACCACTTTTTTATACCAATCATTTTATAAAGCAGAAGATCTCTTTCTTATTCATCAATATGAGAATGGGTTAGAACATGATCTTGTCGCTAATTACATTCAATCAAGTTTAAGCCTCGCTACTTGGTATAGAAAAGAATCTGATTTTGCGAATCCATTATTAGAAGAACTTTTTCTTCGTCGTCTATTTTACAATCTTTTGAACACCGTTAATGATGTAACAAAGTGCCCAATACTTCGTAGGGTCTGTTTGAACCAAATTCATGAACCTCTAATTGCGCTAAAACATTATTACAATCAATCAAGAACAGGCCATAAATACTTTTTATTACTTCAAAAAGATCTTAAAGAAATCCAATACCTCAATGATCTATAAAGGAAAGATTAATGACTACATACCGCATAGAAACAGACAGTATGGGTGATGTACAAGTACCTGAAGCAGCACTCTATCAAGCGCAAACCCAACGAGCTGTTGATAACTTTCCAATCAGTGCGTTAACAATGCCAGCTACATTCATTAAAGCATTAGCATTCATCAAACAAGCAGCTGCACAGGCAAATGCCGAATTAGACCTATTAGAAACAGACATCGCTGATGAGATTATCTCTGCCTGCCAAGAAATCATTGACGGACAGCATTTAACGCAATTTCCAGTAGATGTATTCCAAACGGGATCAGGAACAAGCTCTAACATGAATGCCAATGAAGTCATTGCAACACTGGCATCACAAAAACTCGGTAAATCAGTGAACCCAAATGACCATGTCAATATGGGGCAAAGTAGTAATGATGTTATTCCAACCGCTATCGCCGTTAGCGCATCGCTTGCTACTGAACAAGAGCTTATTCCAGCATTACAGTATTTGAGCCAAGCCATTGAGTCAAAGGCACAGACACTTGAAGATGTAGTTAAAACAGGTCGAACACACTTAATGGATGCGATGCCAATCACTTTGGCACAAGAGCTTCGCGGCTGGAAATATCAGATAGATGCAGCATCAAGTGGAATACAAAAAACACTGCCGCAAGTAAAAGCCTTAGCACAAGGCGGTACAGCGGTAGGAACAGGCATCAATGCAGTACCAGCCTTCTCTGGTATATTTACTAAACATCTCTCCGCAGCAACGAAATCATCTTTCAAACCTAGTGACAATTTCTTTTACAACATGTCGAGCCAAGATGCGATTGTTAGCCTCTCAGGACAGCTAAAAACAGCCGCTGTCGCAATAATGAAGATCGCAAACGATCTACGGTGGATGAATTCTGGCCCACTTGCAGGGCTAGGAGAAATAGAACTCCAAGCTTTACAACCAGGTTCATCTATCATGCCTGGCAAAGTTAACCCTGTTATTCCTGAATCTGCAACCATGGTTGCAGCACAAGTGATTGGCAACGATACGACGATCACTATTGCTGGTCAGTCTGGAAATTTTCAACTAAATGTAATGCTTCCGGTCATTGCTTTAAATATTAGTCAGAGTATTGAGCTACTAACAAACACCTCTGTTCAACTCGCTAAAAAAGCAATATTAAGCTTCAACGTTCGTGAAGATAACTTACAAGCAGCACTCGCGAAAAACCCTATTCTGGTTACGGCACTCAATCCAGTTATTGGTTATTTGAAAGCAGCTGAGATTGCTAAAAAAGCTTACAAAGAGCAACGCGCAATTATTGATGTTGCAGAAGAAGAAACAGATCTTAGCCGTAAAGAGCTGCAAAAATTACTCGACCCTGCAAAATTAACCCAAGGTGGTATTGCTAAATAGCATTACAATATGAGTGATTAAGTATTTTTATTGATTTAATTCACTAAATAAAGATGTCAAATACCTTATACCCGTTATTTAATATTCATTTAAAATAACGGGTAATCATTTTTTAATTTCTATCGTAGGCAAATTTTTGTAAACCTAATCTTTCTTAACTAGAGCCGATAACATCTATGCAAACTGATTGAAAATCTAAAAAGGGCTAACTTATCCTAAATTGATAACAAAATAGGGTTATAATACGTTTATTAAAGACAACCATATTGAAAGACCACAAACTCCTTCTGCTTTAAATTTTATGCAACATTTTAAAATACGTCATGATAAATCGAAAAAGCACAGCAAAAGAACAACTTAAACATTAATCTGAATAGCCAATACAATAGCTATTAATTATCCAACCTGATATTACAATTTTAGCCATAATTAGGGGTATCACAAAATTTCTCTTTAGTTAAAATATCGAAAAATTATGGCTCATTATCATGCCATTGTTGGTTTTTTTTAACCTTTTATACGTCATCATTCAGGAATGTACATTCATGAACCAACCAGCAAACACTGTTGCTCAAACTGAGCAAGATAATACAAAGAATGATATGCAACCTGCACAATTTAATATTGCACGCATTTTTAGCATCGTTCTTAATGTGGTATTAATTCTCGCACAAATTAAGTTATTAAAAGTTCACGACGTTACCATAAAAACATACGGTCTTTTTATTCTATGTAACGTAAGCATTTTATTTAGTATCTTTACGCCTCGTTTAACAAGCTTTAAATTAAAACAAATTCTCAAATATACTTATATTCCAACGGTTATTGCTGTATTTATTTTTATTGGTCAAGTCACTAACTAAACACTGATTTAGCACCACGTATGAAGTGTTAAAAGTAATTATTACAATTATGCTAACACTTCACTAATTATTCTAATTTGATTCAAATAACCACTTAATAATAGAGTTTTTCATTGCTTTATTAAAACAATTTAAAAATGTATTACTCATCACAATCTTCTCTCTTACCTCCAGTAATGTTGCACGATATGATAGCCCCACCCACTAAACGTTATATCTATTCCTTTCCACTCTAATCTCGTTCATGCACGGAGCAAAAATGAATATAGGTATTTATATTTACGAGAATGCAGAAGTTCTCGACTTTTCTGGACCTTTTGAAGTCTTTAGTACCGCTAAACGCTTACGTGCAAAAGATTGGGATATATTTTTCATTGCTGAAACACCTGATCCAGTGACTGCACGAGGTGGCTTTCAAGTACTACCTCATTACAGCTTTAACGATCACCCGCATATAGATATTCTCATTGTTGTTGGTGGTATTCACACGGAAGAAATGAATAAAGCTGAAGTATTAGCATGGATAAAGCATATTGATAAAACATCAACACACGTTGTTTCTGTATGTACTGGCGTTTTTTTACTCGCGAAAGTCCAGTTGTTTACCCAGTTATTTGTTACGACCCATTGGGAAGACATACCAATGTTAATCGAAACCTTTCCTGCTCTAAATGTCATAGATAATAAGAGATGGGTTTGTGATGGTAAATATATAACATCCGGAGGTATATCAGCAGGGATAGATATGAGCTTATACCTCGTCTCAAAATTACAAAGCTTAGTGCTTGCAGAACAAGTGGCACATCAAATGGAATACCATTGGCAACAATATCCTTAAAATAATTTACAATAAAGACCTAATAAGCAGGACGTCATAACGATCATATCAACCTTTAAAAATGCCCTTTCAGAAATAGGCTATCCAGCCAAAGCGATTAAACCAATCAACAAATTAATGCTACTTTAAGACTACGAGCTTAATTGTTTTTTAAACGCTGCATAAGAGGTTTATTGAGCATTAATTCGAGCTTGGTGATGATATACTAAGCCCCCCCTTGCCCCAGCCCCCATCGCCAGTTCTTTTCGAATTCAAATAAAGGCGAATCTCGATACATCTTCATGTAAGAAAATTTCCCTTATCATTTACGTATAGACGATTATGCAATAACAAAAGGTATGTTTGTATAACTCAATAAAGACAGAGGAAATAATCGAGAATATGCTTGTTCAAATGCTTATATATTGATTTTAAAGGGGTGAGGTAAAATGAAAAAAGCACTTAAAGTAAATAATCTCTATATCAATATGGAAACGATTGTTGCTTTTGATCTTGACTATAAAATCGATGGAAATCGTGCTTTGTACCTAATGGCCAATAGTAATGAGTTCCCCTTTCTCGAAATTGAAGTCGCTGAAGATGAGTTCGTAAAATCTATCGACTATCAATCACAAAAAGTAACGAATCGAGAATATAATCGTATCAAGAGTGAACTAATGGCATACATGGGGTTATAAATCATCGTATGCAATTCTCTATGTAAGATTCGCAGCGCTTTATTCATCCTGATTTTATCAATAAAGCGTTGTTTGTCTGTTTTCTTTAGTCATTGTCTTGCAGATAAAAGCCACTCAGCACTATGGGGAATAGTACTAAGTGGCAATCCTCTTCACAAAAAGAGGCAAGTGAAACCATTATATTTCCACTGGTATCTTTATTATTTTAAGAGCGGTTTAAGAAAACTATTCATTAAACGTAAGGATACGTTTTATAACGCACTCCCATCATCTGCTCCATGCAATGAACAACCTGGCAGCTATAACCAAACTCATTGTCATACCAAACATACAGAATTGCACGATTCTCTTGTGCGATGGTCGCAACACCATCAACCACTCCCGGATAACGCGAGCCAACTAAATCTGTCGAGACCACTTCTGTCGAGTCAGTAAAATCAATTTGTGCAGACAACGTTGAAGAGAGCGCTATTTCTCGTAAATAAGCGTTCAACGCTTCTTTATCGGTACACTGCTCTAATTGAAGATTCATTACAGCCATTGATACATTTGGAGTTGGCACACGAATCGCGTTACCTGTTAGTTTCCCTGCCATTTCAGGCATGGCTTTTGACACTGCTTTAGCAGCACCTGTTGATGTCAGTACCATGTTCAATGAAGCTGCACGGCCACGACGATCTCCGATATGGAAATTATCTATAAGATTTTGGTCATTAGTAAATGAATGTACTGTTTCAATATGACCAAACAATACACCAAACTTATCATGTACTGCCTTTAATACAGGAGTAATCGCATTAGTTGTACAACTTGCAGCAGAAATTATCGTATCTTCACGGTCAATAACGTCTTCATTAACACCAAATACAACGTTCTTTATTTCTCCTTTCCCTGGCGCAGTCAACAGCACCTTTTTAGTACCTTTACAGGTAAGATGTTGGCTAAGCCCTTCCGTATCTCGCCACACACCAGTATTATCAACAACTAAGGCGTCCTTAATACCGAAAGTGGAATAATCTACATCTTGCGGTTTATTGGTATAGATCACTTGAATGTAATTACCGTTCACAATGATGGCTTTACGTTCATGATCGATAACAATACTGCCATTAAACTGGCCATGCACAGAGTCTCGGCGTAGTAAACTTGCGCGTTTTTCTAAGTCACCCTCTTTTCCACCTCGTACCACAATAGCACGTAATCTTAATGGATATCCGGGACCACTCTTTTCAACTAATAATCGAGTTAATAAACGACCTATACGACCAAAACCATACAAAACCACATCACAAGGTTCTGTCATTGGATCATCTTCAAGTGAACCTTTCAGTGCTGTTTGCAAGAAATCATCCAGCCCATGTGTATCTTCATTACAATCCCAAAATGTATGTGCGAGGCGCCCGACATCAATACGACAAGGTGATAAATCCATATTAATAAGATGATGAATAATTGGTTGAGTTTGTTCAACTGTGAGTGAACAACCAGTATATCGCTTTGCAACACGGTGAGCTTTGATAATATCGATTGTTGTCGCATTAACTAAGGTTTTGCCAAAGAGTATAACTTCAACACCTTTTTGACGGTACAGCTGACCTAAAACTGGAGCAACGGATTCGGCATAAGTTTGACTAGTTTGCCATTCTAGGAAGTGCTTTCAGGGCTCATTTTTTCTCAGGACCTTTTCACGTTAAGTTTCTGCTTTCATGGCAATTGTAGGGTAGCCACTTAGCATTAAGAGTGCATTTCAAGCCGTGGTCTTTAGCGCCACTTTAAAGACTCGAAAGCACAGCATTTCAAGCTGTAGATTTTATATGACTGCGTTTTAAGATGAGATTATCTGCTCAGCTAGCAAAAATAAGCGTTACGCATGATTGATAACGAGTAAAAACAATGAAGAACTTAAATAGTGACACATGGCGTCAATAAGGCTGTGACACATTAAAAATGGGAGTGTTTCATCACCCCCATTTTTACGTATTTGGTTTACGGAAAATTGAATCGTAGCCAAATCAAGTATGAACAGCGCGAAGACATTACCAATTTAAAAGTAAGGCCTCTTATTAAAAATTACTCAACCGTTAAAGTATCTGCTCAAGGGCAATGAAAAAACGTTCGATTTCCTCTTCAGTGTTATAGTGCATTAATCCGACACGTAAGATCCCACCCTTTTCTGTTATTTTAAGTGCATCTGTCAACATATCTGCGTAAAGATGACCACTCCAGGTGTAAATCTCCTGCTCTCCTAAATGAGCAGCTACCTCTGCTGGGTTCAATTCACCAAAGCGCAATGCAAACGTTGCTGTTCTATTATCAATACTAGGCTCGCCGAACAATTCAATTGAAGGGTAATCTTTCAAGCGCGTCAGGAACTTGCTCGCAAGAAAACTCTCGTAATTACTAATATTCTCATAACCACTCTCTAATTGTTCTCGTAAACCAGTTCCACTTCCTAGAGACGCTAAATAGTCAATTGTCGACGAGAATGCCGATAACGCCTCAAAATTTAGCGTTCCTGTTTCCCAGCAATTCGGTGAGTATGAAGGGGCTGGCTCTACCTTATAAGGAGAGTAATATTCTAATGCCTGTTGGCGGCCGTACAAGACACCAAGGTGAGGACCGAAGAACTTGTACGCAGAACCTGCAACAAAGTCAGCGCCTAAAGAAGTAACGTTAATGATTTTATGAGGCAAAAGATGCACTGCATCAATATAAACGACGCTGCCATTGGCTTTACCAAGTCGTGTTATTTTTTCAATATCGACTAACGTACCCGATAGATTACTCGCTGCAGTCACAGCAACAAGTCGGGTTTTATCATTAAGTAGGTGCTCAAACGCTTCAAGGTCAAGTTGGCAAGTGTTATCCAAGATAGGAATATAATGAACTTTTACCCCTTTATCTTGAGCTGCCATAGCCCATGATGAGCGATTTGAACCATGATCTGCAGTGCTCAGTATGATCTCATCGCCCTCTTTCCAATCGTTACTTATCGCACGGCTAAAATGGAAAGTCATCGAGGTCATGTTGGCCCCAAATATAATTTCTTCTTTTTTTGCTGCACCAAAAAGTGCTGCCGCTTTCTCACGACAAGTATCAACAAGCTCTACCGCTTTACGACTGACAGAAAAATGACCACCAAGGTTAGTATTACCTTGCTTAAGATAATTACCATAACTCTCTATCACACTAAGCGGTTGCTGTGCGCCTCCGGGACCATCAAAATAGATAGCTTGACGACCATCAACCTGACAATTTAACGCTGGAAATTGTTTACGTAACTGATCTACATGTTGACTAAGCGGTAAAGACGAAGACATCTCTTACTCCTTTCTGCCCTTCAATATTGGATAATGTTTCAGATATGTAATGATAAAAGCGTTCGTCATTGAGTATTACGAATTGATTTTCTTCAAGCACTGTATTCATATGTGGATGCTGCTCTACTGGAGAAGCAAAGATTTGCGTATATCCACCTGAGATATTTTTTCTTTGAACACAGAAAATACCAACATACCGGAAGCCATCTTGATGTATTCCTTCTGGCGCAGGTGTACTTGCAGCATCATGGTCGCAAGTAACACGAATTTGATGAACATCCACAATTGAGTGATCATCTATAGCTCCAGTACTTTCCATAAATGATTTCAGAAGATGCTGGAATTCAACGGTATTTACCATGTCTTGTGACATATCAGAAAAGTCACGTTCAACGTCACCGAGTACCCGATTAACTTGAGATGACTGTTTAAATTTTGAATGAGGAAGTTTAATGATGTTTCCATTTTCAGACTGAAAACGCGCGTAAGCACGAAATCGGTGATCGCTGTTGATGTACTTATCAGGGGGTAGTTGGTCAAAGAATGGGGCAACTCCCGCTGCTACCTTTGACGGTACTTGGAAAGCTTCGATTAAGAATTTATTTTCTATTTTCATTAAACATCCTCATTCCTATCCGTGTTAATAAGTCGTTAATTATCGTTATAATATATTGCTAAAATGTTTAATTTCAATCGAATAAGCCAAAAAACACATAAATTCCAAAACCCAAATCTAACAGATAAATAAATAGAAACATTATTCTGATTAGGATTAAAATATTAGTTATTTAATCTATTAATTTTAATAAATAAAGAAGGAAGGAATGGTTTAAAGGTTATTTTAAGTTAGTTTCAATTTTAAAATGTTAAGGTGGCTTCCCCAGAAAATATTCACTCATTAACTTGGAAGGCATAAACCCTCCCGTAAAATAAATATAGAACTACGTAAAATATAATCACTTGATAAGAAGGGTAACGCTTATTTATTCATATTGCTCCTGTAGAAAAATACCAATGTTTACTTTACTGCTTAATAAGTATTTCCTTTTTATTGTTCTAAAATAACTTGACAGTTAAATAACACTTTTAATTTATATCTATTTAAAATCTAATCATTGAAATTATGAATTCTGCTATTCATAGTTGTCTTACTTAGATTCCTTTTTTCGATTTACACCTTTAGAGTATTACTATGAAAAAACGCTGGATTGTCGTTGCAACCCTAAGCGCTATTGCTGCCTTAGGTATTTATGCAGTTAAAGCCCCCTCTTCTGATGAACACCATTTCACTATGCTGACTGCTAAAAATGCAACCATTGAGAAGCAAGCCATTGCGGTTGGACAAATCATGCCGACTCAAGCGGTAAAGATTAAATCTCAAATAGAAGGGATAGTAGATGAAATTTATGTCAATTTAGGTGATAAAGTAGAGGTAGGCTCTCCCGTTATAAAGCTTCGTCCAAACCCAGCACCACAAGATCTTACACGTGTTAATGCTGACTTATTAAAGAGCAAAGCCGATTTAGAGTCAGCCAAAATAAGATTGGCTAATTTAAAACGTTTAGCGGCACAAAAAATTATTCCAGCCAATTTCGATGCCTATATTCAAGCACAAGCAGATGTGAAATCAAAAACCGCTGAGTTAAAACAAAAACAACAAGAATCTGATCTAATGAGTAAAGGTGAATCAGACGCAGGCTCCACCAAACTCACCTCCATAATTTATGCACCGATTAACGGTACGGTATTAGATGTCAAAGTCGATGTCGGTGAACCGATTGATTCAACAGGTTCAAACCAAGAAGCGACCGAAATTATGACCATGGCTGATATGAAAAATATCATCTTTAAAGGTTCAGTGAGTGAGCATGATGCAGCCCAACTGACAGAGGGAATGCCTGTTGAATTAACTCTTGCTCCATATCCTGATCTAAAAATTGCAGGAAAACTGACAGAGGTTGCGGTGCAATCAGAAAAGCTAAACGACGACAAAGATAACAATACCCAACAAACACAAAGTTTTGATAATGGCTTTGCGGTTGAAGTCAGTGACATTAAGTTTCCTAAAGGTATTACTTTACGCTCAGGCTTTACTGCTACAGCACATATTACATTGAAAAAAGCAACAGACGTAATGACAGTACCTGAGCGTGCACTGTACTTTAAAGGTAATGATCCTTTTGTACTTATCGCAGATGACTCAACGAAAGGCTATAAAGACGTTCCCGTGAAGCTAGGCTTATCAGACGGTATAAATGTCGAAGTATTATCAGGCATTGAACCAAAACAAAGCATCATCGATGCCAGCATGGTCGAGGGTTTGTAATGACAGTTATATGGCGTAACACACTGTTGACTCTTTCTCTAGGTTTAGTATGCACTCAAAGCTTCGCATTAACGATTGATCAAGCATGGGAGGCCGCAAAGCAAACAAGTCCTGATTACCGTATTAAACAGCTTGAAGAAAGTAAGAGTCAATACGATGTATCACTAAACAAAAGTGCACTACTCCCTAGCCTTGAAGGAAGTGCTAATACGAGTTGGACTAAAGATGGCGACAATAGTAATAGTTATAATATTTCACTCAATCAATCGATTTGGAATAGCCAAAGCTGGGCTATATTGGATCAGTCGCAAGTAGATGTGGTTATTGCAAAAATCGCTGTTACACAACAGAAAAACACTCTGGCAGAAGAACTTATTCAAGCTTATTTCACTTTAGCACAAGCTCAACGTTCGCTCACCATTGCAGAGCAACAACGTAAAGATAGCCAACAACTACTTTCACTAACAGAACAGCGTTACAAAGCCGGTTTAATTATGTCAACAGGGATTGACGATGCTAAAGCGCATGTCATTGGCACTGAAACAACAGTATTGCAACGCCAATCTGTTCTAGCTGAAAAACAGTCTGATCTCGCTATCGTGATCAACCAAACGCCTGATCGCGTCAATGAAATCGACAGCCAAAACCTTCACCAACCTGCTCTTGCAGTCAATGATGAAAAAGCATGGTTAAACAAAGCAAAAGATAATAGCCCTGAATTATTAATTGCGAAACAAAATGTTAAGCGTCAACAACTCGCGGTAGATCAAGCACAAGCAGGATACTACCCTACCGTTAACGGATCCGTTGTTTACAGTAATAACTTTGATAACAATAGCAAAGGAATGAATGCAAGGCTTAGTGTTTCTGTTCCAATTGATCTTAACGGCTCGATTAAAACCAAAGTTTCACAATCTAAACTCGAATTACAAATTGCTAAACAGCGCTTAAGAAAAGTTGAACTTAGTCTCGAAAATAATGTGAAGACACGCTTTAACCAACTTACTCTGGATTGGAAGCGCGTTGAAATGGGTGCGGAAAAAGTCAAATCCGATGAAAAAGCACTAAAAACGAAAGAGATTTTATTTAATTCTGGAGCTGATAGTACAACAGCATTAGACGTTATAACCGTCCAAGATACGGTGTATCAAAGTAAAGAAAAGTTACAACAACTTCTATACCAGTACTGGTTAAATCGAATTGAATTACTGAAGCTTACAGGTCAACTCAATGACCAAACAATTACTCAGATTTCTCAGGCATTAACGCCATGATCACATTGCTCAGCCAAACCGTTCAAACACTACTTACCCATAGATTAAGAAGTGCATTGGCCATTATTGCGATAGTCTGGGGTATTGTTTCAGTTTTAGTCTTAGTGGCATTAGGTGAAGGATTTTATCGTGAAAACTTAAAATCCTTTTCTATGCTGATGAGTGACACACAGCAGGTCACTTTTGCACAAACAAGCAAGCCTTGGCAAGGATACCCTTCAAGAAGAAAAATTACAGCGACAGAAAATCAACTCAGTGCGCTGTCTAACGTTCATCAAATAAAGCGCGTATCTATTTTATATTCGAATGCTAAAGCACAAGTCACAGATATTGAAGGCACTCAATTAAAAGGTAATGTCTTTGGTATTGATAATCACTTTCTGGCACTTAATAATACGCGTTTAGAGCTAGGCTCACGTAAAATATCGCCGAGTGATTTAGCGAACCATACTCGTGTTGCCATCATTGGTTGGCGTTTAGCTAAACGCGGAAATATTCGTTTGAACGACAACATCAACATCAATGGTGTGCCGTTTCAAGTGATCGGTATTTCAAAAAAGACAGAAAGTAGTGGGCTTTTTAGTATTAAACGTGCCGCATTAATTCCAAGTACAACATTTAATGACTTATGGCTAAGTAATCCTACCAATTTGTTAGTGCAACCAGCGAAAGGTATTTCAAGCATGGCATTACGTTTGGCAATGCAAAACTTTTTTGCTAAACAGTACCAGTTTGATCCTAAAGACAAACAGGCTATACAAATGCTCGATTTCAGCCATATGGGCGATTTCTACATCAGCCTATTACGTGGTATCCAGCTATTTCTAGGTGCTAGTGGTGCAATGACACTCGCGGTTGGTGCGTTAGGTGTTGCTAATATTATGTTTTTATCTGTAGCAGAAAGAACCCGTGAGATAGGCGTAAGACTTGCCATTGGTGCGACACCTACTCATATTTTGATGCAGTTTATGGTAGAAGGTGCTTTATTGGTCGCGGTGGGAGCACTCTCCGGTATCGCCATATCTAACATCATCATTCAACTCTTAAATTTTATCTCATTACCCGATTGGATAGGTCATCCTGTAATGACGTTAACGTCCATCATTTTAACATTAATGATCACAGCAGTACTTGCATTATTAGCTGCGTTTTTCCCTGCGCGTAGAGCCGCACATTTAACGCCAGTGATTGCTTTAAGTGCGAGGGCTTAGAAGTGTTTCCTGTTAAACAAATTTTTCATGAAATGGCAGCAGAAAAGCTTCGCCTAAGTCTTACTATTCTTGCCATTGTCTGGTCAACT
This sequence comes from Photobacterium sp. SKA34, assembly GCF_000153325.1. Lineage (GTDB taxonomy): Bacteria > Pseudomonadota > Gammaproteobacteria > Enterobacterales > Vibrionaceae > Photobacterium. The sequence continues at coordinate 1,463,462 of NZ_CH724141.1, read as the reverse complement.
GTCTGCATCAGTACCATGCTTGCAGCAGGTGAAGGTTTACGCCAAGGGTTAATTCGCAGTTCGACCAGTGGAAACGGCAATCTAATTTATGTTTCTACCGGTGTAGCATCTATAAATGATGGTAATTTTTACAAAGGCAAATCACTTGATTTAACGATTGAAGATCAAAAGCTTATTCAAGCACTACCTGCAGTAAAAATGGTATCAGCAACCGCAACATGGGAAGAAAGACCGCATTATAAAGATCGCCAAGTATTTATGTTCCCTCTAGCGGTAGAGGACAATTATAAAAAGCTCAATGATTTAACATTAACGGCAGGTAGCCGCTGGTTTAACCCTCTTGATACAAAAGAACAGCGAAAAGTTGCTATTCTAGGAAAAAAAACGGCAGCGATAATATTTAACAAAGCTGAGTTTAGCTGGGATAAAGGCGTCAAACTCGACAGCGATCCTGTTGGTAAACAATTTAAAATTGGTGATGAAGATTTCACCGTAATTGGTGTACTAAAAGATGATCGTAACATTGAGTCGGGCTCTTCATCTGAATACAGCACATTGATCCCACTGGCGACATGGCAACGCTTTTATCCCAATAATCCAATTCAAGGCATTAATATAGAACCCCAGCCAACAGCCAACCGTGAACAATTAGCCAAAACTATACGGCAAGTGATTGCGCGAAAATACAACGCTAATATTACTGATGAACAGTTAATTCAAACGGATGACATGCTGCTACAGCAAGAAACCATGCGTTCATTTTTACTAGGGTTACAAAGTTTCTTAGGCATTATCGGCTTTGTTACATTAGGAGTCGCGGGAATAGGTATTGCAAATGTCATGTACGCTAGTGTAAAGCGTGCAACACGTGATATTGGTGTTCGAATGGCAGTAGGAGCAACCCCTAGCCATATTCGTTTGCATTATATTGTGCAAGCTATGATGACAATGGCTATGGGTGGTTTTATTGGGTTATTAATGACGCTCGGCCTTGTTAGCATCATTGAAGCGGTCCCTATTTCAGATTCAGGGTTTTATGCTCGCTTAGGTAGCCCTAAACCTGAACTGTCACTGTCAGTTATGTTAATCGTAATTTCTGCATTAATCTTGGTTGGTATTCTCGCCGCTTGGTTCCCAGCGAATAAAGCCGCAAGTATTACGCCATTAGAGGCATTACAAAGTGAATAAAATGACAAATACATTGGGAAACCCCCAAGCACATACGGCTTTAGTTGAGCTTAATCATATTTGTAAGTTCTATGGCGAAGAAAATAATTTAGTAAAAGCATTAGATAATGTCTCTCTCACTATTCATTCTGGTGAGTTTTTATCCATTCTTGGTCCTTCAGGTTCTGGTAAATCCACACTAATGAACATGCTTGGCTGTTTAGATAAGCCGACATCTGGCGAATATTTGCTGGATAATAACGATGTATCATCAATGACAAGCCACCAACTTGCAAAAATCAGAAATCACAAAATCGGTTTTGTTTTTCAAAGTTTTAACTTATTAGAGTATGCTACTGCATTAGATAATGTTGCGCTACCTCTCGTGTATCGAGGCGTTAATACAAAAGAACGTCGAGAAAAAGCGGCAGATTTATTGACGCAAGTAGGGCTCGCTGATCGTATTAACCACAAACCAAATCAATTATCAGGTGGCCAAAAGCAGCGTGTGGCAATTGCAAGGGCTTTGGTTAACGATCCACAAATTATCCTTGCGGATGAACCAACGGGAGCATTGGACTCTAAATCAGGCGCTGAGATCGAAGCACTTTTTAATGACTTGTACCAACAAGGAAGAACCTTAATTGTCGTCACTCATGATGTCAGCCTAGCAGAAAGAACGCCACGTATTATCACTATCAAAGATGGACAAATAATTTCTGATAAAAAAACAGGTTATAAACCGCCTTTAGCATCGGCAGTTATTTAATCTTAATTAAAATAGCGGGCATTTTGTTTGCTCGCTATTTTTCTAATTTGCGTTCTAGACAGCATTTTCTTATTTTTCAATAATACATTGATATTGATAATCAGCGCTTGTTTCACCTGAACTTTTTTGTATCGATTGTTTTAAACATTTAGCATTTTAATCGAAAGCTGTTTTAGTTTTTTATCATCAACAATAACCCACGCCTTACCAATGCCATGCCTTGCTCAACATATAAAATTTTCGCCAATAGTTATACAAAGCCTGATCATTTGCCATTGCATGTGAACTAACGAATACCCCACCAGCAACAGAGTTTTTCTCATGAATCTTTCCTTTTTTAATATGATTTAACTTTAACACATCAAAAAAGCGAAACTTGCATCTGGTAAAATTTAATACTGCTCAAACATTTATCACTAAAATCATGTTCATTTTGTCTTAGTTGTTTGTAAGAGATCTCTTACAAACAACTAAGACAATCACGCTTTAATTTGAATCTAGCGACCATGCTATTTTTATAATTATTTGTTTTTAAAAAAATAATAGTAAAGCATACAAATAACCAATAGATACAACAAAGGGTATTTCCCACTCCATATCTATATTCTATTACTACTTTTATCTATCATTAATGGTGTCAGAGGGAACTGGCAACAGGAACAGGATTGGAACCAAGGACGTTGGTGATCTCAGGATGAGATGTGATGAACTAGGATGGTTTATCACACAAGGACTGTGATGGATGCTGCAGGAAGTAGTAAAGGTAAATAGGATATTTACCAGTCAGGATGACACAAGGACACTTCAAGAAGAAGTAAAGGACACCTCTAAGGAAAGAGATGAGAGTTATAACAGGATGTTATGACGGGTTATGGAAGCCATAGGAACAACTTCAGGAAGAAGAAAAAGGATTATGCTGAAGGATTACAGCAATCAAAGGAATGATGCAAGGAGCACTATAGTAGCGGGATAGCTGCAAGTAAGACCTAAGGGCGCAACGAAAGTTGCACCCTCTCTTTTTAATACACTTTAAAACCATGCTGTCTGAGCCACTATTCGGCAGGTATAACTGTTTTCATCTGATTAAACTCCGTGATACGCCCTTTTCCTTGCATCTTTGATTGATACATCGCCATATCCGCACAATGTAAAACACTATCAATCCCGGTCACATCTTGAGGTTCAATATAGTAACAACCTATACTCGCACCAATATTAATACTATTGCCTTTGATATTAATTGGCTGAGAAATATTGTTAATAATACGCTCTCCTATATTCAAAATAGGCTCACGACCTCTTACTGGATTAAGTACTGCTACAAATTCATCCCCAGCTAAACGCGTAACAATATCGTTTTTACGAACACTCATCATTAATTTCTTAGCGACAATTTGAAGTACTTTATCGCCAATATCATGACCGAAAGAGTCATTTACAAATTTAAAGCCGTCTAAATCAATAAACAGTACAGCCATTACATCGCTACGAGGCAAAGTAAGCGCTTCTACTAAATAATGGTGTAAGAACTCACGATTAGGCAAATTTGTTAATGCATCATGCTGAGCAATATACGCTAAGCGTTGTGCTTCTTTTACTGAGCTAATGTCGGAAGCCAGCACAACAATTTGGCTCTCGTTGCTTTCAGTATCAATAAGTTGATTTATTTTCAAGTGTAATGGTGTCGTAACACCCTTCTTACGATTAAAGAATGAACATTCTCCTTGCCATTGCTGATCTAGCGACAGCGACATTAGAATTTCTTTCCTCATAAGTAGCGTTTCGGTTTCAATTAATACCGAACGGTAATATTTACCAATAATTGTTCCGTGTTCTTGACCTATAAGTTCACAAAAAGCTCGATTAACCATCTCAATATGACCTTGACTATTGAGTAATAAAATCGCTTCACGGCTATTTTCAAAAATCTTAGCTGCTAACTGTTGTTGCCGCTCAGCCACACTCCGTTCCGTCACATCTTCTAACGCAAATAAAGTCTGGTTTTTATGCTGTAAAGGATGACTCACTACTTGATATATTGCCATCCCCTTTGTGCCAACCGTTTTAACTAAATCATGACTAAACTGCTTATTACCCTTTAGTGCTTGCTCTAGTTGAACTTGAAAATTTTCAAGTTCTATCGGCTTAATCACATTACAAATATGTTGAGATTGCAGCACTAGTGGTGAATCATGAAATAGTTTCGAGCTACTATCATTGACTAAAATAATATGTCCAGAATGATCCACAACTAACAGCGCATGCTGTACCGTGCTGATCACATCATCGGCAAATTCTTTCTCATATTCTAATTGAGAAATAGTCTGTTTAATTTTTAATTCACGCTGATTCAGTTTAATGATCATCGTATTAAAACAATCGATCAATTCACTGATTTCATCTTTCGAACTGGCTTGATGCTGTACGATTTCAGTCTGATTAAAATGAATCACATTAATCATCGCATCATTCAGTTGACGGATAGGACTGATCATCCAATGTCGTAATCGATGAATAACGAAACTGCTAAATAAAATTAAAATAACTAGTAAATACAAACTAATTTCTATCTGAGACGATTTAAGAGCATGTAATCTATCAAGAGACACAACAATACGCATTTTTGCAATCTCTGTATTCTCGATGTAGATAGGAATCTGCATATATAAATACTGTTTACTAAAAACATATCCCTGCGCTTTAACTATGCCTTCTTCTGCATCATTTGCTGATATATATTTGTTATCATTATTGTTTAATCCAGCAAAGACAACATCGTTAGCAGTTAACACAGAGACAGATACAATCATAGGATCTGCTGAAAATGCTGATAAAATCTCTTGCCCTGTTGTCGCATCATCAAACTGAATAGCGGCAGTTAAATTCGTGCCAATACCCGTACTTAATATCTTAATTCTATTGACTAAATTCTGCTTTTCACTCTCTATATACTTATAAGAGCTTAACGTTTGAAATACGATAAAAAGTACAACAACAAAAAAGACTAATGGCAAATATAAACGTTGATTAAGAGAGAGAGAATTCATCCAATTATTGCGCATGATTTTCCCCTCCCTGCCGCTGGCTATTTAGAGAAGGAAGTATCGCAATTTTCAATAATTTTGAGCTTATTGTTAACTCTGCTTTTTTGGCACTCGATATAGCAATTACAGGGCGGATTTTATTATTTACTGGACGTAATTCAATCATCCCACCTTTTTCTAAAAAGGAATTACCAGTACCAATCGTCAGCACCCCTTTTTTAATTGGGATGTGAGTTAAACCCAGTTCTTTTTGTCTAGAAATATAAGCAATTTGGCATTGCGCAAGCTGGCTAATACTCGTTAACGTCACTATTTTGTTATTTTTAGCTTTCAGTAATCGGCTTAATGTTAAGGCGATATTATCGGTACCTAAAGTGCAATAGGTTAATGTTTTGTTGTCTTGAGGCCAAGTAACAAACTGAGAAAAACGGTAAATATAGACTGCTGATATTTCGTAGTCAGCAACGCTATCAGCATGGGCTTTATTTTCAAAAGTATAGATACAAATAAATACTGCAGCAGTAAAAAACAGAAAATACAAACGGCAAAAATGGTAGGGCTTTACAAGAAGCCCTACCATCTTATTCAACGCAAGTTTACCCGGGGTGCAATAGTTACTCTGCATTCCGCCTCATTACAATTTTGTCCATGAAAAACGTAAAAACGCTGCTTCTTCTAGTGGCGCTTTATTCGGTAAATCTTCATATGTTGAACTACCTAAACCATCAACTACAAACTCAACAAGTGGCCAATCTTGATTGTACTGCCAAGCAACACGTACATCCATTGTCGTTATCTCCGGCGGCCTATACAAATCAAGATATGATGATACCGAGCTCTTATGTTTTAGCCAGCCATCAATTTGCCATTGTGAGTTAATCGACCACATCATTTGTAATGAAACGTAATGTTTTGGCTGAAGATTGTACAAAACTTTATAACCGCCATTATCATAACTATCACATGTTATATATTCTGTACTACATTCAGCCTGAGTATCAATATAGCTGTATGATGTATTGATATTTATATTCTCTGTCGGCTGCCAAAAGAGTGACAATTCAGCACCGTAACTTTGTGCATCAATTGCATCAATTAATGTAAACTCATGAACCGCTAATTGACCAGGTTGTGTAGAACCATCAACACATTCACCGTAACGACAAAACCATAATCCATCATCAAGCATCCGCAAATTTTCATAGTGACTAAGGAAAATCGTTGTATCAATAGATAATGTATCTGAGATTTTTCCTCTATATCCTACATCCCATGTTACAACCGATTCATTATCCATATCAGGATTACCCGTCGTTAACGCAAGCATTGGATATTGCGCATAACAATTTTGAGATGAAGCATCACAATTAGGCAAGGGAGCAACCACAGAGCCTAATCTATACAAATCAGTTGTCGAATCAACCGAGGAAGGTGTTACAACAGCTCGACCAACGCCCGACCAGAATTGATGGTCGTCAGAAGCACGATACAACAATCTCGCTTGAGGCTGAATCTCTGTCGTATTATTACGAGTGAAGTGTTCAACTTTTACCCCTAGGCTGGAGGTAAACTTATCTGTTAGCTGAGTTTCTAATTGCGAGAAAACATTATAAATTTGTTCACGTTCTGTTTGCTTCGTACTAGTTCGATGATATGGATCCATACCAAGGTAAAAGTCCATTTCTATCTCAGGTACTTTAATTTTGGTATAACGCGCACCTAAACCTAATGTCAGCTCATTATTTTGACTTATTTGCTTGATGGCTAAGACATCCGTGTTAAGTGTATCGTATTCACCATTCGCTGATGGTTCGGTTCTTGAGTTACTATCAATCCACAATGTTGCTTCATAATGCGTATCATCAACCGTTTTACCTAGGTTTAAATTACTATAAAAACCACGAGAAAAATCGTCCAAACCTGCTTTATAACCAACTATTGCACTCATTGGATCATTAGGGTTAGGGGGGGTCTCTAAAATATCATAACGATACCAATCAGAATGCTCAGACTTAGTATAATAACCGCCTATCTGAAATGTTAAAAATCGATCATCTTCAACATAGTCAGTGCGAAATGAAATATTATAACTATTCCATTCATCATCATTGAAAGTGTAATAGTCAGATTGAACACCTTTTACTGATAATCTTGCTGTTGTCACATCATTAATTTGAAAACCGTTACGATAACTAACTTCTTTATAATTATATTCACCTGCTGCGACTTCAAGAAATTGCCCCAACGTTTCATTACTATTTTTAGTAATGATATTAATGACACCGTTAGTCGCATTCCCTCCCCACATTGTCCCAGCAGAACCACGTAATATTTCGATACGATCAATATCATCTAGAATAGCATCAATGGTGTGCCAAAAAGTCCCTGACATTAAAGGACTAAATACACTACGACCATCAACCATTACTAATAATTTATTAAATAGAGCCTCGTTTAAACCACGCAATGATACTTGCCAATTAAACTCACTGATCTTAGTCACCTGAACACCTGGCGCTAAGGCTAAGGCTTCTGCTATCGAACGAACACCACTGCGCTTAATTTGCTCGTTGGTAATAACATAAATAGCAGCAGGCACATCACTTAACGATTGTTCTTTCTTTGCAGCCGTCGTCACTGTCACACTTTGTGTTGTGAGGTCATCTAAATCCATCGACATCAAGTCATCAATTTCAGATGCTATGGAAATATTGACATGGCTCGAAAAATAAAGAGTCGAAAATAAAATAGGCGATCTGATTAAGTAATTTTTCATAACTATCAAAAAGTAAAAGTCTCAAACTAATTCTAGCAAAGTAGTTGTGACTTTTAATAATTACAATTTATAAACTTAGAATACTAAGTAAAATACCAATTAAGCATAGATAGTGGTAAGAAAGATTCTTTTAAATTTACAATGAAACAATTAGATAAAAATATAGCAAACAAGAGGTCATTTAAAATGTTTAATATACATTTATTATCATAAGGATTAATAAATTGTTACCGCATTAATTCCTAAAAAGAATTATATTTTTCTTAACCAAATGTAAATAACTCGACTCAGTTAACAATAAATCACCATACCATTAATAAAAATAACAAACTTATCTTGTTAGTGTATTTTTATTAGCCATTATCCTCAATAAATAAAAGTGATACTTATTAATTCGATACTGTTTCAATTTTCTAATTAAATCATTCATTCAATAAAAAAGGAGCATCACAGCTCCTTTCTATCAGTTAAAAATGAGACTCATCACCTATTAGTAGTCATGTTTTTCAACTAAATCTTGTTCGACTTCATCATGAAAAACCTTAGGTGGTGGCGTCCAACCACGCTCTGACTTCGTATGCTTGTCAGTCCGCTCTTGTTTCATCACATCACTTAATGTTGATTCTAGTTGGTTAAATAATTCCACATAGGAGGTATTAAAACGATCTTCTTCTGTACTATCTAACCATGTTTGATAAAGCTTCTCTTTACTTCGAGCTTCAGTTTCAACAAATGTGGCCTTTTGCTGCTCAGCTCTGAATGGATGCACCCCTAAGTTTTTCAATGCTTCTGTGCCCAATGCTAATGCAGAGCGGTATGTTTCACTGATCACATAATCAGCGCCAGCACAACGTAACGAATAATGATGTCCTCGATCATAAGCACGTGCCAAAACGCGTACTTGAGGATATGTTTGCTTTATATAATGAACAAGCTCTGTGGCTCGCTCTTTATCATCAATGGCAACAATAAACAGTTTTGCATCTTCAATACCTGCGGTATGAAGCAAATCATGTCGCGTCGCATCACCAAAGAAGCTCTTAATATTAATTTGACGCATGTTGTCAATTTGCGTTACTGAATGGTCAAGCACAACCGTTTGCACCCCATTCGATGCCAATAGACGATTTACAATCTGACCAAAACGCCCAATCCCCGCGATAATAACTTTCCCTTGCTCATCTATTTCATCAGCTTCACGCTCGTTTTTAGCCTCGCAGAAGCGAGGTAAAATCACACGATCATATAAAATAAATAAACCAGGTGTTAAGAACATGGAAAGCGCAACCACCAATGAGAGTGTTTGGCTCATTGACTCAGGTAGCACGTTGTTCTGTACAGTATAACTTAATAATACAAAACCAAACTCACCCGCTTGCGCCAAACTTAACGCAAAGAGCCAACGATCGCTGCCTTTTACCTTAAAAATAAAAGAAAGTATCAAAAGAACAATAAACTTAACCAGCATCACACCAATGGTTAAGCCAATCACCGTACCAAATTGATCAAACAGTACGTGGAAATCAATACCCGCACCAACGGTAATAAAGAAAAGCCCTAATAGTAACCCCTTAAAAGGCTCGATATTAGATTCAAGCTCATGTCTAAATTCACTATTGGCAAGTACCACGCCTGCAAGGAAAGTACCGAGCGCTGGCGATAAACCAATTAGACTCATTAAAGCTGCAATACCAATAACTAGCATCAGTGCTGTTGCGGTAAAAATTTCACGCAAGCCCGATGAAGCGACAAAGCGGAATAACGGACGGCTTAAATAATGGCCACCAACCACAACACCTGCAATCGCTAAAATAATAACAATCGCATAAGCCCAACCTGGAAGACCCACTACTAGACTAAGTTCATCATGATGCTCTACAGTTTTTGCTACAACGGCTTGTGACTTTGCCACTAATTCAGGTACTGCCAGTAAAGGGATCAAAGCTAACATCGGGATTACGGCAATATCTTGGAACAACAATACTGAAAATGCGCTTTTACCACCTTCCGTTTTACTTAGCCCTTTTTCATTAAATGTTTGCAGTACAATCGCAGTAGAAGAAAGTGAAAAGATAAGGCCGATAGCAAGGGCATAAGACCAAGTAATATCGAATAAATGTGCAATTCCCATAACGGTTAAAGCGGTAATAACAACTTGTAAACCACCTAAGCCAATTAAACGGTGACGCATACCCCACAACATTTTAGGCTCAAGCTCTAAACCGACAACAAACAGCATCATAACGACACCAAACTCGGCAAAATGCTGAATTGTAGTGGTTTCGCTACCAACTAGACCAATAACGGGACCAATAATCACACCTGCGATTAAATAGCCCAGTACCGAGCCTAGCCCTAATCGTTTCGCGAGAGGAACGGCAATAACAGCGGCCACCAAATAGATGAAAGCCTGTAAAAAATATCCAGTCATAATACTCTCTTCTATTTAATCACGAATTCTAAACTATGATTCATTTTTGATAATTTACTCGCAACCTCATAGTTAAATTTATTATCCTGAATCGCAATCAGCACACGTTTCCAATTTTGAATATGTTGTTCAATACGGTTCTCTTCATTCGCGATACCCGCGCCAAAGAGTGCAAACGGCGCTAGAAAGTCCATACCGGTTAACTCTGCCATTTGCTCTAAAGGTTGCAATAACTCACGAATGGTATAATGGTTAAAACCATCTTTACGATAACTCGTTTCAGAACCTCCAGCAGTTAAAGCGCAAAAGAATTTTTTACCTACCAATTCATTCCCTTCACTGCCATATGCAAACCCATATTCAAGCACTAAATCTTGCCACTCTTTTAATAACGATGGTGTGGAATACCAATAGAGAGGAAACATAAATACAATAACGTCGTGATCACGAAGGCGCTGTTGCTCTTTATCTATATCAATACGATAGGTAGGATATTCGGCATATAAATCAACGCACGTTACATTGGTAATAGTTTTAGATACATTAAATAACGGTACATTGATCTCTGAACGATTTGGCGAAGGGTGCGCAAATAGGATCAGAATTTTAGGTTGAGACTCAGGCATGTTTTTCCTGTTTTAATAATAATTCGTTCCACGACGACGATATGATAACTAACCGTTTTTAAAGTTCCGCACTATTTATACAAACAATAAGTTACATCCCTAAAAAGAATAACTATTATACCTGAAATTACACAATCAACTTTAGTTAAATATAATCTGGTAGTTATAAATTATTTTCGTGAGTAATCTGAAATTTCATCAATACGACTGGGTGGCACACCAAAATAACGTTTAAATTCTCGGCTAAATTGAGCTGCACTTTCATAACCTACTCGTTGAGACGCTAGGCTTGCTGAAAGACCTTCTTGTAAAATATAGTTTTTTGCATGATTCAACCGAATTTTTTTGATGTACTGCAAAGGAGGATCAGTTACTACTTGTTTAAAAACTTTATGAAAAACGGAGACACTCATCCCTGCCATTGCTGCTAATTCATTAACATGTAATTTTTGCGCAAAATTCTTTTGCACATGGCCAATCACTGTCGATATTTTAGCAAGAGAGCTATCTTGCTCGCAGTAGTGCGCTAATAAATATCCCTTCTCACTTTGCAATAAGTAATAGAAAAACTGGCGGAGAATCGAGGGGCCAAGTACCTTAGCATCAAGAGGATTATGCAAAACATTAAGCAACTCTAACATACAAAGGTACATTGACTCAGTCATTTGTGCTGGAGAAACGCCACAACGTGTATCTAACTCTCCCCAATTTTTAGACTCTAATTCCATATCAGAAACTAACTGGCTGATAGCATTAATATCAAGATCAATATTAATCCCCATTAATGGCTCCTGCTGAGAAGCAAATGTTTCACACGTTATAGGATAAGATGTCGACACAATAAGACATTGTTCAACGTCATAACCAAACTGATGTTGATTTAAATGCCCTATTTTACTTCCCTGAAAAATAACAACTATTCCTTGCTCATACATTTGTGGCGTCAGCTTATGATAACGATCAATACGAAATAATCGCACGCCTGTAAGCAACGTATGCACCCGATTAGTTTGATCTGATATTTTGTAATAATTACATAATTGACTAGCAACTACAGCTAGCTGTCTTTTAAGCTCAGCTCTCATTATAAACCCATCAAACCTATTTATTAACGATCGACATAACAGTCATTGTTTTGTCATTCTACACTTATTTACCTTATAACGAACATATCACAGCAACGTAGTTAAAACAGAAATAGGCAAGAAATAAAGAGGATTATGTATTTAGTTTATCCTACGTTCGCTTCTACACTAGAGATCTCAACACAACAATTAGAATATCAATATCACAACGATATAACGGAGCCTACAATGGATAAGTTTACCTACCAAAACCCTACAAGCATTCATTTTGGTCAAGGTCAAATCGCGTCAATTAGCCAAGCGATTCCTAAAGATAAAAAAGTATTGGTTATTTACGGCGGTGGTTCTATCAGATCAAATGGTGTTTATAACCAAGTAACAGCGGCGTTAGACGGATTTAACTGGGGAGAGTTCTCAGGCGTTGAGCCTAATCCACAGTATGACACACTGATGAAGGCCGTCGAACTGGTTAAAACAGAAGGTTATGATTATCTATTAGCGGTAGGTGGTGGCTCAGTTGTTGATGGTACTAAATTTGTTGCCGCTGCTGCTTGTTATCAGGGAGAAGATCCTTGGAACATTTTACTTAAGCAAGAGCCTGTCACTAAGGTTGTTCCTCTTGGTTGTGTATTAACCTTGCCTGCAACGGGTTCAGAAAGTAACGGTGGTTCCGTCGTTTCGCGTGGTAAAGACAAGTTATTCTTTGGCTCGCCACTCGTAAAACCCGCATTTGCTGTCTTAGATCCACAAACAACATTAAGTTTATCTCCTCGCCAAGTAGCAAACGGTGTTGTTGATGCCTTTGTTCATACAATGGAGCAGTACTTAACTTATCCTGTGAATGCAAAAGTACAAGATCGTTTTGCTGAAGGTTTACTGCATACCTTAATTGAAGAAGGTCCAAAAGCATTAGCCACACCCGATGATCTTGCCGTTAGAGCCAATATTATGTGGTCTGCCACTCAAGCACTCAATGGTTTAATTGGGGTTGGCGTTCCATCAGATTGGACAACACATATGATTGGCCATGAACTAACAGGTAATTACAGTATTGATCATGCTCGTACGTTAAGTATTGTATTACCGGCAGTAATGCAAGTACGTCGTAAAGAAAAAGAAGCAAAATTATTACAATATGCTGAGCGTATCTTTGGTCTAACTACAGGCACAGCAGATCAACGTATTGATGCTGCGATTGAAAAAACCATCGCCTTTTTCAAACAAATGGGTGTACCAACAACACTTGCTGATGTTGATTTAGGTGAAAAAGATATCGATATTCTTATCGAAAGTCTTAAAAAACATGGCATGATTGCATTAAGTGAACATCACGATATAACGCCAGAGATCAGCCGTAAAATCTTAATGACTGCATTATAAGTTTATCTTGCAATACGGTAACACTATAAAAAAGGGAGCATAAGCTCCCTTTAATCAATTCTGTTATTCCTAAACTGAAATAGTAAAACGCTGGCGAGTAACATCACCCCAATAACTATCGTGATAAATATCTTCGACGTACTGTTCATTCGTGTATGCGCCAATAGCACGACGCCAAAAAGCAATCGCTTGCACTGCGCCTTCAATTTGCTTACTTTCCCATTCACCAGGCATCATTGAAAATAAACTATGTGCGAAACGTTGACCTGCTTTATTTTTACGAAATACAGGCACAACATAGAAATCACATACCTCATAATGACTGTTACCATAATCAGCAATAGCCGCTAATCCCGCTGGCACACCATCAAAATACAAAAGAAAGCCAAGTACATTACCTTCTATTGGCGTATCCAGCGCAAATTTACCATCATTATCAGGCACTTTTTTCGTCAGTGGTGAAAACTCAGCTTCATATGCCTGAGTTAAATTTAAATAAATGGACATGTTTGAAGCATTAACTTGTACTAATTCCACTGCAGCGACCTTCTTTCTCTATTTTATTTGTCTTTCTTTAAGATCATTGATCAGTTCTTTGAACAACGTGCAAAATCTATGTCAATTTGACTAAAATAAATAAGAGCAACCAATAAGTATATCTGTTTGTTTTACACATTGATTATTGAAACTTTTCAGGCAATAAAACAGTGTTTACCTGGCGTGACTTAGAGCCTTTTGCTTTCATCACCTCAGACGCCAAATTATAGCTTATTTCAGCAGCTTGGATCGTGCTGCCATTTTGAGTTATTTTGGCCTTATCTTTTAAAACCATCATGTTTTTTGTTGGTGTATAAATGCCGTAAAGCGACTCTCCATCCACAACCTTTCCATCTTCCATTACACGATGGAAGTAAGCTGGTTTACCATAGACTTCCACACTCTTTAGTGCTTTTGTTTTAGTGTCCAACTTTATCACGGCTTTATCAGCTTTAATCTGAACGCCACCCTGTGTGATATCAACATTTCCAGTTAATGTTGTAACATTATTAATAACATCAACATCTTGTGTAGTTGCTTCCAACTGGATAGGGAGTTGTGTATCTGTTTTTTCAGCCCATGTTGATGAACTTAGTAACAACATACATCCAGCTGCAAATAGCTTTAATTTCATACTTAGTTTCTTCTACTCTATTATTTACTTCTTCTTTGCTTATTATACCTTGAAAGTCAGCAAATAGCGGCAAAGCTATGAATAATTTGAAATGGCGTTTTTTATTTTATCAAAACAACCACTAATACCAAGTTTAACCTTACCTGTATCACATGGTTCAACATTAGTGCTATCTACAGACTAAGTGCCTGTTCATAGATTATCTTACAGCACATATTTATATAACAGAATTATACAACTACAAACACTAAACGATATAAAACATTTATCAATCAGTTAATTAAACTACGTGTATTCTAACAACTAAGATTTGACATGTCGTTAACACACCTACCGCTTTACATGTTATTAATAAATAATCACATCATATTGGAGTGTTCGATGATCATCAGACAGAAGCTATATATCTCACTAGGCGTAGTGTTAACGCTGATTGCTGGTTTTGAACATAACCAACCACTTGCCATCTTTGGTGGTATCATTATTGCGACTTCTGCATTTTTACTCGCCGAATTAAAGCCCTAACCTTAATTACCATATATCCTCAAGATTATTTGCACTGAATTCACTTTGAGCAAGCAAGAAGCACTGTTATAATATAACATTACCTTAGTCTTCTTTGATGCTTAAACATAGTGCCAAGCTTGTAAATATGGAGATAGCATTTTCTATGCGTTGGATTTCTTTTCCTGCAATATTACTTTCATCTTTAACCTTGTTTTCAACTGCTAGCCAAGCACATCCACACTCATGGATTGATATGAAAACCTATATCCAAGGTGATAAACATCAAATCACAGGCTTTAAAATGGTATGGACTTTTGATGCCATGACTACAGCATATATGCTAGACGGTGAAGATATGTCGCCGGAAAGCAAAACAGAAACGCTTGCTCGTGTTGGTGATTCTGTAATGAAGAATATGATGAATGAGCACTACTTCACTTATTTTTATAATGACCAAGAACCAATCAAATATAAAATCGCTACCGATGGAGTATTAACAAAAGATCGCGCGAAAGCGACACTGACATTTGAACTTCCATTATCTAAGCCTCAGCCATTAACCAAAGATTCATTACGACTACTTATCTTTGAACCAAGTTACTATGTCGATATGTCATGGAAAGCGAAAAATGACATCATATTATCGCCAGAGCTAAGTAAAGCCTGTACTTTTAAACTCATTGAGCCTAACCCAACTCCCGAGCAGATGCTTTATGCCCAATCATTACCACCTGATGCCGATCCTGATAATGCACTTGGTCAATTATTTACCCAAACAGTAAAACTGCATTGCAAATCAGCCGACTAACTCTTATTAAAGGATTCCCATGGAGCATCATCATTCCGAGCAGCATTCTCATACGAATAAAGAAAATTATTGGTTAGGCGCAACCCTTGTTGCCACTTTTCTAATTATTGTCGGTTATTTACTCTGGAATAACTGGCCAACATTAATGCTTAGCACCATAAAATGGCAACGTGAAATAAACGGCCAATTAAGTGACTTGCTTTATGATGCAAAAGAAAACCCAGCCGCAATCTACTCGCTCGCTGGCCTCAGCTTTTTATATGGTGTATTCCATTCATTAGGCCCTGGACATGGCAAAATGATTGTAACGACCTACTTAGCAACAAACCCAGCGAAAGTAAAAGCAAGCTTAATTATGACGGTTATCTCTGCTTTTTTACAAGCATTTGTCGCTATAGTACTAGTCACTGTGCTACTGGTATTTTTTAATTCATCTATGCGCGAAATTAATAGCGCAGCAGACAGATTCATCACGCTTAGCTTTGTTGCCATGTTATTACTGGGTGTCATTGTTGCTTACCGAGCTTTAAAACAAAGCTGGCAATTATACAAACAGAAAAAACATAAACATGACCATAGTCATAGTCATAGTCATAGTCATAGTCATAGTCATAGTAGTGATTGTGGTTGTGGGCACAAACACTTTGCTGATGCTGATAGTATTAATCAAGCAACCAATATGCGTGAATACATTGCAATTATCGCAAGTATTGGTATTCGTCCATGTACAGGCGCGATATTAGCACTACTTTTTGCCAATATGGTTGATATGTATTGGTTAGGTGTTGTGAGTGCTTTACTGATGGCAGTGGGAACTGCGCTGACTACTTCAACGATTGCGACTATGACACTTTCAGGTAAAAAACTGGTGACAAAATATCTTGCGTACTCGGATCACCAGCATTCATTTACCCCATTAGTATTTAAGCTATTTGGTGGGTTATTACTCACAGGGCTTGGTTTACTGCTGCTTAATAGTCAAAGCTATGGGATGTCACCTGTACTCTAGATAAAACTTTTCTATGCTAGCTAGCGTTGCGATAGTTCAGTTAACGCTAGCATAGCTTGATCTGCATGATTTTCATTGACGAAAATATGGTCATGATAAAACCCTGCCATCAGATTGGCACTAATTCCATGCTTAGCAAGTTCTGATGCTACTGCAGCAGTTAAACCAACAGCTTCTAAACTAGAATGTACTTTTAATGTAATACATCGATACACATTATTGATTTCAATATTATATTGGACTGCACTTTCATAGCTTAAAATAAATGTCATTCCTTCTTCTTCACGAAATGTCGCTAATGGTGACATAGAAGCAATAGCATCTAAATTAGTATTTTCTGTGCAACAAAAAATATACCTCGTAAAGCTTAATTCTGGTTGTAAATTCACAAGAAGTTCTGTTAAGTCAGTGATACCAGCCATTTTATCTTTCCCTAAAATCAATCCAATACAGTATTAAGTACAAGCTAGCAATTAGATAAGGCCAGCTTATACCCGCTTAATATTTTACGTTCAGCTATCGTCGATAGAATGAACATCATCACATAACCTAAACATAATGCGACAATAATAGCGACAACATTTGCAGTAAATATCGATAATAAATAATAACTTACTATTAGTGTGATGATTCCGCTAAGACGAATGAGTAAACTTAGTGTGAATTTCCCATGAGCTTTTATATAGGCTAATTGGTAAGCATTTAGCATTATAAAAATAAAGAACATAGAAAAATGAAATAATACAATAACAGCCCCGTGATACTGAGGGGGAAATACAAAACCTATAATTTCACGTCCACCGATAAGCATGATGAGGAAAAATGTTACACTTACCATTGCTGCGAGACGAAAAATCCAACGCCTTATTGCTTTTATTTGTTGGTGAACACCTTGCTTAATGCATAAGGTTAACTCTGGCAAAACAAAACGATAAATAGGAAATACAAATAACATCGTCATGTAAGTGAAGATCGGACGAACAACGACTTGGAAGTCACCAAGCTCATCTAAGCTAAAATGCGTGATAGTCAATAAAACCGTGATATAAATCATCAAGATACTCGCTCCTGCTTCTAATGAGGCAGTGAAGCTTTTACGAACATAATTACGCATATTAGGATCAAGTTGAACAGATTTTATTGGTTTAGTGGCAATTTGTTTACGTCGCTTCCAATACATAAAATGGGCAGCAACAAGCGATGAAAATGCCATGCTGTAAAACAAGGAGGCAAGTGGCGTAAAGTACAACACGTAATAACAAAAAATAAAACCTACAACATTCGTAACTGGCTCTATCCAAGTTACTTTATTAGACACATCATACAAGCGATACATGGCTATCAAGTTGGTAAAATAAACCTTCATTCCCATGCTAAAAATCACACCAACCATTTCAAAATAGCCAACGTTAATGTGTAATTCGTGTTTAATGTATGGGAGCACAACTCCCCATGTTAAGAGAACAATCGTGATCAAACAAAATCGGAAAATGTTAATAATGTCACGATCATTATTTGTTTGGCTGTAAGTCACAACCATAGAAGAGCGAAAACCTGTCATTAATATTAACGACAGAGATACAATATCTATTACACTATTAAATAGTGCTAAATCGTCTTTATTAACCCACTGAGCGAGCCAAATCTTAAATAAAAACCCAATAGAAATACTGGCTAGTGTCGCGGTAACACCAGCTTTAAAAGCAGTCTTCAATCGAGATAAAGCATCTTCACTTGATGGCGGAGCAATATTTTGCCTTTCCATATGTATATAAACAATAAATTATCGGGCTAATTATAATACGTTATTTATCTTTAAATATCTCTCGTAAATATAATTATCTATTAATCCTTTATTGATTATATTTCTTTAGGTGATGAGTATAATGACTCAAAAATATTTAATTCTGATTCAAGTTCTGACAACAATAATGAAACATTTGCAACATCACCATTCTTAACACAGATTTTGATATTCTCACGAATAGTTTTAATTTTATTTCTACTAATAGCAATTAACGACATTTCTTGAAATCCAACGTAAGATAATACAAGTTTAATATGTGAATGACATTGTCCACTCCAACGATAATTTTTTGTTAGGAAAATGACATTTCTTTATCTAAACTTGAACAACAGCTTTAAATGTGACAAGTATCACACATTGGGAATGAGAACAGCTCGCATCTTAGTCATAAAGGCTCTTTAACGCTCTTAAATAGACAGTTGTGGATTACCTCACCTTCTGCTTATATAACTGTTCAAACGTCAAAAAGCAGTATCTAAACGGCTTAAAAGTCGATTTGCCATACTATTATAGTGATGAGATACGCAGAAGCGTATTGCACGTTCAAGATTTCTTATCATAAATCTTGCAGACAATAATCGAACACGAAGTATTAACTTACCTGTATAACTTTTCTTCATATTATTAAATATGTAATGTGAATTGGCGTAGCGTTATAATAGCTAACTATTCCAAGGCATATATATCTGAAATCGAAATCATACATATACAAATTGCTATAAGTTATAGAAATTCTGTATTGAATTCATTTTGTTAATAATTATATATCTTTATCATTTTTTAATTGACTCAGAACTTTTCAAAACTTATGGTAAAACCACAGAGCGGATATCGTATAATGGTATTACCTGAGCTTCCCAAGCTCAAGACACGGGTTCGATTCCCGTTATCCGCTCCAATCTTTATCAAGACCTGCTCTCTAATTTTAACGAACTGATTCTCTTATCTATAACGTCAATATTTTGATTAATATTAATCATCTTACTTTACTCATGATACACACAAAATTCTGCCCACTTGAATCTCTTTATTTAACTGCGTAAAGTTGCCTTCCTTACTACGAATAACTGAGATAAATAATGAATAATTGGATTATATTAGCCTTTGTTAGCATATTCATTATCGGCTGTGCTCACTCACTGTCAGAAGGCACATCGATTCAAGCTCATGGCAATGTTGAAATGAGCCGCAGTATTAAGTAATTATAAAAATAAAGACCAACATGTTTTGTTAGTCTTTATTTTAATTCCCTAACGCCACACCAAAATGTTCATCACAGGATACATTGCTTGGGTTACCTGTCGAATCATAGCCACAATAATCAAGCTCTAATATATTGTATTCTTGGCGTGTTTGTTCTAATAACTGCACAAACTCTTCTTTTGTCACCTTACGCTCTCGATAGTAACTCACGTATGTAGATGCTCCCATAAAGAAACCTTGAGCAGTACGCACTCGCGTATCATTCGGTGGAAGTGTTGTTAGCTGATTTTGGGTAAAACTTCCATCGGGTAAACGCACTTGATACAACAAAGTATCATCACCAATCAATGTTGTTGTTGTACTTAGCGTCATGCCAAAAGCTTCAAATGGTCCAGATAAATTACCATCACAATCTGACGCGCTTTGATCAGCACTAAAGACTTTTTCATTACCATTATCACCACATATACCAGAGCCAACAACATCTTCAACAGAATCACATTCAGATGAATTTTTAGCTGGGTACAAAAATACGTTACGCTGTTTAATACTATTGCCAATGACTTCTAAATGGATAAATCCACGATAGTGATCGTAACGATATGGCCAACTTGCAGAAACATTGGGATCACCATCTGCGCCTAAAAAAGTATATTCGCCAACCCACCAGCCTGCTTCACGTTGCCAAGGGACAAAATCGAGTAAATTAACACTTTCTAAGTCGCATTCAGGTTCTGGTGTCGATTGAGTCAAGATCTCAGACTCAGACTCAGACTCAGACAAGCTATCATCTACCGTTTGGCCTTCAACCGATTCTGATTGCTCAGGCTCTGGTATTGTATTTACTTTTACTGCATTTGCATTATCACTATTACAGGCCATCATTGAACCGCACGCTATCAATGTTAAAAATATTCGCCAAGCCATAAACTACAACCTATTAATCATCTCTTAATAGAAGAATGTAGTTTGCAAATGTATGGTGTTATTACTCAGTTATAAGATTTCATAACTTTTGCTAGAAACCTCATCAATATGCTTATTTTATATTTATTAAAAGCTGCCGTTATATGGCTATTTTTCAATCAGTTAAACTATTTAAAGTAGGCACTCTTATTTTGAACGTCTAATATTGAACATGTTGTAAATTGCATGGAAGCGATATATGAAAACATCATTATTAACCAACGAATTAATTGTAGCGGGATTACAATTTCAACCAAGCTATAAAAATGGGATAAGTATTCATTTACCAATGACTTTAGTTGCACTTGATCAAATGGGTGCTAAAGACGAGTGTATATTACTTTTTTATCATCAATATATAACACAGCTTGAAAACGTCGCTCGAATGAGTCCTTCATTAAACAAGCGAATGAAATAGAACAACATATTAAGAATGATGGCGTTGAAACAACACTGTTCGCCTATATGCCAAGGTTAATAGCTAGTTTTAATGCACAAGCTTTCCAGTGCATGATACGGTTATCTTGTGCGATAAAAAGCCAGCAGCAACGTGAGATCGCTTATGCATTAGCCTATTGGGTTCAAAGCTATCAACTTATTACTCCATTATCGTTAACAGAGAAATACAACGCAGAGCAGCAGCTAAAACAACTGGCGTATGCTTTTTCAAATAGCTCATTCCAAGCGAATAATATGAGTCAGCGTATTTTTGAAGTCGCACAGCATCCTAACTATCTAAAGCTTGCCCCCGTTCCTGTGGATATAACAATAGAAAAAGTATTGCAGTTAGTCGTTGAGTATTACCGTAAGACAAATAACTCTACTTTATTACATGGTATTACTGCCCTTCACGCTTTTATCGAGCTGTTACAATATTTCCCAGATCAACAAACAGCATTACAATGGTTTTGGCAAAGTTATACAGCAGCTTTTGCGACAGTAGGAAAAAACCTTCAGCAACCTCGTGATGTATTACCGACTTCCCCTCACCTAAGTTGGCTTGAAACGATCACACGATTACGCTGATATACAGTTGTAGTGAACTTTATAAACGCTACCCATTGACAGAATTAAAGTATATTGCGAATCAATGTATAGCCAATGAAAACCTTTAATATCAAGCAATCTCCAGCCATATCATCATGTTTATATGGCTGTTTTTTATGCAGTCCGTTTGTGAAACTTTCATTTATTTAACTTAATCTTATCCGGTACATAGCTAGCCATTTCAAAAATAAAGCATCAGAGGTAGAGTTGTAGTGGTCAACTAAAATTGGCCACGGTTTTAGAGTTTTCCCAATATAATCGTTCTGATTCGTTGGGAGTTAGGCCGCCATTATATTGATGCGGCCTGAGTTGACAGTAATACCCGATAATGTAGCGGATGATCTCTTGTTGAGCTTCAGCAAAACTACGATAACCCACTGTTGGCACCCATTCGGTCTTTAAGCTTCTAAAGAAACGCTCCATTGGTGCATTATCCCAGCAATTTCCTCGGCGAGATAAACTCTGTTTTATCTTAAAACGCCACAGTAATTGACGGTACTTTCGACTTGTATAGTGGCTACCTTGATCGCTGTGGAACATGACGCCTTTCGGCTTACCACGCGACTCATAAGCCATTGAAAGAGCTTTGCCTGTCAGACTGGAATCAGGTGATAAAGACATCGACCAACCAATCACTTTGCGGGCAAAAAGATCAATAACAACCGCTAAATACATCCAGCGATTTCCTGTCCAAATATACGTAACATCACCAACCCAAACTTCATTTGGGGCGGTAACAGCAAACTGTCGGCCCAAGTGATTTGGAACCTCAACATGTTCTTGAGAAGCCTTTCTGTATCGATGCTTTGGCTGTTGGCAACTGACTAAACCAAGCTCTCTCATGAGTTTTGTTGCTCGGTATCGGCTCAGTTTTAAACCCTGATTTGTGACTATATCTGCAATAGTCCTCGCTCCCGCAGAGGCGTTGCTTGCTGCGTGGGCCTCACTAACTAAGCTGCGAAGTTTGACTGTTTCCGCCCTAATCGCTGTTGGACGCTTTAGCCAATAGTTATAACTACTTCGATGAACATTGAAGACTTCGCATAATGTTTTTACGCTATAGCTCTGCTTGAGTTTCTTGATCATCAAGAATTGTTCAGTGAGTCCGACATCAACAGAGCCGTGGCTTTTTTTAATATTTCATTATGCTCTTCAAGACGAGCTAACTTCTTTTTTAATTCCCGAATTTCTATTTGCTCAGGGGTCATAGGCGAAGCTTTTGGCGTTTTGCCTTGTCGTTCTTGTTTAAGCTGACGAACCCATTTATCCATCGTGGATTTACCCACATTCATGGCTTGGGCGGCTTCTGCCACTGAGTAATTTTGATCAATCACTAACTGTGAAGCCTCGAGCTTGAATTCTGCGCTGAATAGTCGTCTTGTACGATTTGTCATAGTGTCACCTGTTAACGTATGAAGTGATGATATCACCTCTAACTAAGTGACCAAATTCACTATGCCACTACAAGTATTACACTGTAGAGTTAAATTCAGATCTAAGTTATTTTATAAATAGCTTACGTTTATTTTACTATTTGGTAATTAACAAATGAAAATTGAACAAGACGTTATTGAAACGCTAGAAGAACTAAAAACCTTTATTATCTCAATTGAAAATGGTGGTTTAGGCTTAAAAGATGTAGAAGGCATTGGCTTAGCTAAAAATAACGCTGATGGTCGCCCTTTCATCGCTGTTTTTGATAAGAATCAGCAGTTGATTTACGGACGCTGGTTAAGCCAAGATGTTTATGATAATGGTAAAGACATTGTTCGTAACGGCGTGAAACACCACTAATTGAATACTTTAGGATCTGATCTTCACCGTATTGTTATTGCATTAGATCCTAAATACTGCCCATAAGACACCTTAACTATTGTTTTAGTATTTTCGGTTTAGAACTATATTGAAAATAATTCGGCATAAATAGTTTAGGCTCTGTAGTTTTATCGAGCACTTTTACAATATAAGCAGTAAGGATATGTCGACCAACCTTTAACGTATCTTCGGTTAACGATAATGGGACTTTTGAATGTATTTTTACTCGCTGCAGATCTGAACGATGTCGTGCATTCACTGCAACAATACTTGCTTCATGCCTAGTTTTACACATAATACAAACATAACAATCAAACTTACCTGCACGCCCCCAGCCACTTAACAAATATTCTTTGCGGTCACATAATACATATATAGGTAAGCTCGCACAGCCATAATAATAAACACATAACAATGCAATTAAGTGCTTACTCCATATGCTATTTCGTTACTACTTAGAACCCATATTAAATGTTTTTTATTCATACTATCAATTGGTTAGTATCGATAGTTATAAAAAAATGAAGCCCCTGTATATTCGACAGAATCATTTAAATACAGAGGCTTCATTGATACTTATTCCGGTTTTCTTTCACCGGTCATAAATGCATGAAGAATTTCTGGTGTTAGTTCACCAGCCTCTTCTAATCGCTTTAATTCAGCAACAATTTTCTTCTGCTCATCAAGCTCTGGAATAGGAAGCTCTGGCTCTTTTTCGTAATCATCAGGTATAGATAAATTTAAATCATGCATAGGAAAACCCTAACTTTTAAATAGTATATTATTTGCTGATTATACACGTAAATGTTTCACGATAGCATCTTGTTTACCGTTTAGCGTGCATAGCCAAATGGCCTTTAATCTACACCGCTAGTTCTAAGTTGTTTACCACACTCACCGGCATAAAAAATGCGACAAAATAGATCATTAGTGATCTATTAATGCAGCACTCATCATCGTTCTACTCGATCGATTTACCTACAATGACTGTTGGTGCTTTTCAATCAACATATCCATCGCTTCTTGAGCACGTTGCTGGGCATGAATCATGGTATCTTCATGTAACATTGGCTCTACTACTTCGTAGTAACATTTTATCTTAGGCTCAGTTCCTGAAGGTCTGACAATAACGCGAGCCCCACCTTGTAAGTGATAAATCAATACATCGCTAACGGGTAATTCAATACCTTCAACCGTACCATCACTAAATGTTCTCAACGATTGTTTATAATCTTCTGTACATACAATCGGTAACCCTGCAATCTCTGTTGGTGGTTGATGGCGTAATGTATCACCGATAGGCGCTGCGGTTGGATCCAGTGCAATACTACGTTGCGCATTAATATACAAACCATGCTCACGATAGATAGCTTCTAATTGATCCCAAATAGTCAGCCCTTTAGCGTGCAACTCTGCGGTTAATTGTGCAAACGCGACTAACGCAGATAAACCATCTTTATCCCACACC
>NZ_CH724141.1:1362587-1438283 GCF_000153325.1 Photobacterium sp. SKA34 | reverse complement strand
TTACTACCAATGGTATAACCCAATGCTTCTTCGTATGCGAAAAGGAACTGATGCTCTTCTGTTTGTTTTGCCATCGCTACATTTGTTAGCCACTTAAAACCCGTTAACGTTTGGTAATAACACGCTCCAAGAGTCGTCGCTATCTTGCCAAGTAAGCTTGAAGATACAATTGTATTCCCCACTAAGTTTTGATTGGCATGTGCATGGCTTAATAAGTAATAACCAAATAATGTTCCAACTTGATCTCCTGTGAGCATTTGGTATTCACCGTCGTCACGACGTACAGCAACAGCAAAGCGATCTGCATCTGGATCATTGGCACAAGCTAATACTGCATCGTGTTTTTTTGCTTCCGCAATAACAAGATCCATCGCGCCAGTTTCTTCTGGATTAGGGAATTTGACTGTAGGGAAAGTACCATCAGGCTCTCTTTGCGCTGCAACACTGTAAACATGATCAAATCCAGCATCAACTAATAATGTTTCTGCCATTTCAGCACCAACACCATGCATTGCCGTATAAGCGATGTTAATTGATTGCGGGTTATTATGATTCATTAGGAGAGGGTTAGTATTCATTGTTTGGCGATAAGCTTGGTAGTAGTCTTCATCTAGCCAAACGAGTAGCCCTTTATCTACAGCCTCTTCTAGCGATAAATACGATAATTCATGTTTTGTCGCTTTATCAATTTCATCGGCGATTCCAGCATCTTGCGGCGGAATAATCTGTGCACCATTTTCCCAGTAAACTTTAAAGCCATTGTATTGCGGAGGATTATGGCTGGCAGTAACAACAACAGCAGCAGCGGTATGAAGATATTTCACCCCAAATGCAGCAACTGGCGTTGGTGCCACTTTTACCGTTAAATAGACTTTAATACCTTGTGCGGTTAATACTGATGCTGTGTCATGTGCAAATTGTTGTGAGTCGGGACGCCCATCATAGCCAATAACAACACCTTTGCTGGCCGCTTCTGGGACTGAACGTAATAAATATTGCCCTAATCCTGACGCTGTTTCTTGAATGACTAAGCGGTTCATTCGATTAGGCCCAGCACCAACGACTCCGCGTAATCCTGCTGTACCAAAGGCTAATCGACCGTCGAAACGATCTGTTAACTCTGCTTGATTATTGTCTTTGATAAGCTGTTCTAATTCATTTCGTGTTTTGGGGTCAGGATCGCGTTCCAACCAACGAGCGATATCACTATTCATTATTATTGTCCTGCTATGTTGATGATTTTCTGAATCACAATCGAATTGATATGTTCAAGAAGTTGTGTCATTAAGTACTACATCATGCTATAATAAACCAAAAATGATAAACATTCGCATTATATACCATGCTATTTTTATCATATTTACATCTGTATGTTTAATTATTGCACACGCAAACGATAGCGTGAATATTGCTCAGTACTTCATTATTTAGCGATAAAATACATATAAAAAAACCGATAACGCTAAGAGCCTACTTGCTTTAGCTATATCGGTTTTTAATCTCTGAACCTATTTATTCAGTAAGATATTCTTACCACATCAAATCATCTGGAATAACGAAGTCTGCGTATGGATCATCTTCATCAGCAAGACTGTCAGCAACAGTATTATTTAATACAATAGATTCTTCATCACGTTGTGCAATCTTATCAGCAACAGAAGCGGGGATCACTTCATAGCCATCAAGGTAA
The DNA here is from genome assembly GCF_000153325.1 of Photobacterium sp. SKA34. Classification (GTDB taxonomy): domain Bacteria; phylum Pseudomonadota; class Gammaproteobacteria; order Enterobacterales; family Vibrionaceae; genus Photobacterium. The sequence continues at coordinate 1,436,593 of NZ_CH724141.1, read as the reverse complement.
CGTGCAATAGCTAAACGGCCATTTACTAGCTGATTTTGCATTACTTTATCAACATAGATCTTTTTAACCGTTGAACCATCAGTAAAATTGTAACCAATATCACCACTCTTACGATCCAAGCGATTCATTTCAATAAGCTGTTTAATTTGAGCACCCAGCTCTTTCGCTTTGATCTCTTCGTCACGAACGCGATTAAGCTCTTTATCTTTTTCTAGCTGTGCTATGCGATTTTCTTCAACAGCTGCTTTTGCTTCTTTCGCTTGAGTACGAGATTTTTTAGTGGTTTTACCCGCCTTTTTAAGCTTCTTCTTATCTATAAGCCCTGCTTTTAGCATCTGCTCTTGTAGACTTAGCTTTGCCATTGAAACTCCGTAACATTCATCATTATTTATCAGTGTAGACACACTAATTTATAGCCTTATTATCACGTTTAGCGCTAAAACAGGTCAAGCTTAAACAATAAAATTACTTCCAGTCTTTCGGCCTATTCTTAATGGTTAGAAGAAACGATTATTAATCTAACAAATCAGAGTTCGCAATTTAATAATAAAATGGAATTCAGTATTATTTTTCGGCTTTGTATATTCCCTAGCCATAAGGTAGCTGTATCTCACAAAGCTTAATAAATTGAGTTATTTTCAAAATTTCGTCTAATATCGTTAGGGAATAATTTAATGTTTTACCAATCGTCATAAGGAAATATTTATAATGGGTTTATTAGACTTTGCTCGTAACATTGGAACAAAACTATTTGGTAATGAAGAAGAGGCACCTGCAAAAATCACTCAACATATTGAAGATAATAACCCTGGCTTATCTGGTTTAAATGTTGAAGTTAAAGATGGTGTTGCCACTCTTTCAGGCCAAGCTGTTAGCGCTGAAGCGCGTGAAAAAGTAATCCTTATGACTGGTAATACTGCAGGTATTGAATCTGTCGTTGATAATATTGACGCACCATCTTCAGCCGAAGAAGTGTCATACTATGAAGTACAATCAGGCGACAGCCTATGGAAAATTGCTGAAAAAACACTAGGCAATGGTGCTGATTACCAGAAAATTTTTGACGCTAACCGAGAAGTGATTATCGATGCCGATAAAATTTTCCCTGGGCAGAAGCTTCGTATTCCGGCTGCCGCTTAAGTTTACTGATTAAGGTTTAATGTATGGATATCGCACAAATATTACGTATTGGCGCTCAGTTATTTACTCAATCGAGTGCAAATACTGATGGTCTAAACGAAAACAATATTGTTTCGGCACTTGCTCACCTTCTCGGGGGTAATAGCAATGGTGAAGGGATTGATTTTAACAGTATTCTTCAATCGCTAAATGGTGCAGGTCTAACAAATATTGTTTCATCGTGGCTAGATAATGGTGAAAACTCACCGATCTCCGCAGATGATATTGCTAAGATTTTCAATCAGGATCAATTATCAAACTTTGCTAACGATCTGCAAATACCTCAAGATGAAGCAGTGACAGGCTTACAAGAAACTCTGCCAGGTATAATTGATAAAGCAAGTCCAAATGGTGATATCGCATCTGAACTGTTACAAGCTGTAGGTGGTGTTGACGGCATTATGAATTTAGCTTCAAGCTTATTTGGTAAAAAGTAACTTTTAGCATATATAAGTCATTTTAAAAGGCGATAAGACTATGTTCTACTTATCGCCTTTTGTTTATGTAAAGATCATTGCTGGAAGTTATAAACTGAACCTAAATTAAGTATCTGAGTAAGTTCATCTAATGCTGTACGAGATTCCACCAGAAAATTGGGATCAGCTAAATCAGCTTCTACCAAATGATCACGATAATGCTTATCAACCCACTGGTTTAAAACAGCAAATTTGCCACCCGTCATTAACACCTCAGGATTTACAGCCTGCAGTTCTTGTTCATTAAGCACTACACGTAGTCGTAAGCATGCAGGTCCTCCACCATTTGCCATGCTCTGCTTTAAATCAAAGATCATCACTTTATCAATGCCTTGCTGACCAGTTACTAGTTGCTCTACATACTGTTTAACTTGGCTATTTTCTTCACACTCTTGCGGTAAAACCAGTACGGTTTCTCCATTAGGTAACGATAATAATTGTGAGTTGAATAGATAGCTTGATATCGCATTATCTATCGACACACTCGAAGTAGGCACTTCAATGATCTTAAAGTCCTCACCCATTTTTTGTGTTAGCTCTGCATACACTTTCGATTGATCAACATACGCTTGCTCGTGACAAAACAATAAATTTCTATTACCAACAGCAATCACATCATTATGGAATACACCTTGGTCAATCACAGCAGGGTTTTGCTGAGCAATAACAACTTGCTGCTCATCTAATTGGTGTAACCGTGCTATAGCTTCACAAGCCTCAAAGGTTTGCCTTGCTGGATATTTCTTTGGTTGAGTAAAACGACTATCAAAAGCATGACGACCGTGAACAAAAAATTCAACACCAGCTTCATCATATTCACGACAAAAGCGAGTGTGATTGGCCGCCCCTTCATCGCCAAAATGATTCACTGAAGGTAAAGCGCTATGGTGATGGAAATGTTGTTCACTCGAGAACATCGCTTTTAAAATCTTACCTGTTGTCACATGCTCGATTGAACGGTGAAACTGATTAACTAAATTAGCTGGAGTGAAATGTACCCGCTTATCTAAAGTATCAGCAGATGGAGATACTGTTGCAGCATTCGCTGTCCACATACTGGAAGCTGAATAGCAAGATGTTAATAACTTGGGACTGTGTTTTGCCGCCAGCTGGATAATGTTTTGATCTGAGCCAGAAAAACCCAAACTACGAAGTGTAGCAATATCTGGTCTTTCTTGTGGTGCGATTATCCCTTGTACTAAGCCTAGATCTGCAAGGGTTTTCATTTTTTCCAGCCCTTGTTTCGCCGCTTGCTTAGGGTTAGACGCTTTTGCGCTGTTCTTAGCTGACGCAAGATTACCGTAAGCTAGACCACTATAATTATGCGTCGGGCCTACTAAACCATCAAAATTTGCTTCAAATGCTTTCATTTTCCATCCATGTCATCCGCTAAATACATAGCAATTAACATAACAAAATTTTTACATTTACAGCAACAAAACACGTTTATGTCTAATTAGTCATTATTTATAGATTATTATTTTATATCAATCGTAAGTTTCCTTTGTATAGGCTTATTATTTTCACTTATCGTTAATTAAATGAATAACTACGCAATTTTAGGTAAAAAAAAGCAGCCTCTAAGGGCTGCTTTTATATTCTATTTTTCTATTTAGTGACCGCTATCTATCTTAAATGCATTGTGATCAAACAGTGAATTCATAATATCAACAGAAGAAGCCCCATCCACTAACCCAAGATCATGGGCTGGGTGAATATTATCTAAGACAATATTTTGCGTCTTACCGTCATCTGTTGTGATATCAAGATTAACATTGCCCTTATCATCAACACCTGCACTTACATGATCCAATAAGTTATCCATCTCTGACTTACCACTATCATCATTACCCAGCAATTCACGGATATCGATCTTATCTTTACCAAGCTCAAAATCAGCAATGGTATCGGTATTATTGCTATTGGATAGCGATGTTTCATGCCAAGTAAAGAGATCATCACCAGCACCGCCAGTTAAGATGTCATTTCCAGTACCCGCGAGTAAATTATCGTCACCATCAAAACCAAATAAAGACTCACCTTGGCTATCTGCGATTAAGTCATTATTTGCGTCATCACCGAAGTTTTTAGTCAGTTCAAGGCTGCCATCATTAAATAGTGTGGTTAATTTATCAGTGTTACTCATCACTGATGAGTGATCACCAAACAAGTCATTATTACTCACACCTTCCAGCAGAATATTTTGCACAACCTGATCCTGATCGTTAGATATTTGAATCAATGTACTGCCATTTTCTTCTGTAATATTTAAACGGTGCTGTAAGTCGTCAAGTGACTGGATATCTTTAGCATGTAATGAATCACTTAAACTGATGGTATCTATACCGACTTCAAAATCCATGATCTTATCTATCGCTGGGGCATTTGCTGTACCGAAATCACTTTCTGACCATAGGAAAGTATCTTTCACCCCATCACCATGGCCGCCTAAGTCACCACCCCATAGTATGTCATCTCCAGCACCACCAACAAGAATATCAGAGCCTAAACCACCAACTAATACATCATCACCATCACCACCGTAAAGTGTTGCTGCTGCAGTACTGTCGATGATCAGATTATCGCCACTCACATTTGAATTTTGACCAATAACGTTGTTAGTTTGTGATAAATCATCTACGACGATATTGATATTCACAGGTGCAGATTCTGCATATGAACCATCAGATTCATTAGATACTGCGACTACATCGATAGTATGTGTACCTTGATCAAGGTTTTTAATATACAAACCATCGACCTTATCAACAGGCACTTCCCAATTACCATTGCCTAAATCGGTACCAATAACCTTACCATCTTTATCAACAACTTGACCTGAGCCTAAGTGCATTAACTTAACGGTTAAAGTTTCAGAAGCATCTGTTGATGCTGCAGCTAATAATCCGATTAACGGAAGCATAGTGCCTAATGAACTTCTCATTGCTGCCGTTTGTATAAGCTCTGGGTTTAAACTTAACGAAGGAGCATCTGCTTTTGGCGCAACGTTAATTTCAACTTTATTGGTTGTAGCTTGATTACCGCCAGTACCCGTATTACCACCGTCATTAGTGGTAATAGTTAACTCATCTTTACCACTGTAATTAGCATCACCGGTATAATTCACACCACTATTAAGCACTGCATTAATATCATCCATTGAACCTTCAAGAGTGACATTACCTACACCATTTTGAACCACTTTAACTGGGGTGTTTTCTGGCAATGTAATGGTTAATGAACCATGTTCAACAGTCAGTTGTACCGACATACTTGTGTTATTTGCCAACTCATTAAAGTCGACATCCGACACTTGCAAGCCAGTGATCGCTGTTGCAACATCCTCATCAGCGGTAATACTTGTTGGTAGATTATTTACTGGCGCATCATTAACAGGCGTAACCGTGATATCCACGCTATCAGTATCGGTTAGAGCACCACCAGCGCCAGCGTTACCGTTATCGCTTGTGGTCATGGTTAACTGATCTTTACCTGCGTAATTCTCATCACCAGTATATTTAATACCGTCAGCAAGTAATGTGTTGATCTTATTGATATCACCGCTGATAACTAACTTACCGTCACCATTATCAACAATATTCAAGCCTTGCGTATCAGTTGCAATAATCGCTAATTGGCCATGACCAACTTCTAATGTCACAGTCATATCACCAGATGCGCCATTTTCTTTCGCATCAACATCACTGATCTTAAGACCATTGATCACATGGCTGCTATCTTCATCAACAGTAAATGCATCAGGTACTGTGTTCACTGGCGCATCGTTAACAGGCGTAACCGTGATATCCACGCTATCAGTATCGGTTAGAGAACCACCAGCACCGGAGTTACCATTATCGTTAGTGGTCATAGTCAGACTATCAGTACCATTAAAATCTTTATCACCAACGTAGTTAATGCCTTGATCTAACAGTTGATTAATCTTTGTAATATCACCTTCAATGGTTAAGGTGCCATCACCATTACCTTTAATCACAAGCCCTGTTGTGTCTACACCATCAGCGATGCTTAGTTTGCCATGCTGTACGCTAAGCGTCACAGTCATATCCATTACTGCATTCTGATCATGGCTATCAACATCATTAATTTGTAGGTCTTTAATCAGTAAGGTTACATCTTCATCAACTGTTAATGGATCCGATGGTAAATGGTTCACTGGTGCGTCGTTATCTGGCGTAACATCCACGTGGATTGTCTTATCAACCGCTACGCTATCAGCACCAACAACACCGTTATCAACCGCTCTAATATCAAAATTCAGATCACCATTCCATACTTTACCGTCAATCACAGTTTGGTTGTTTGCATCACCAGGGTGGAAAGTTAATTGATCGAGCGCTGAACCATCAACTTTAATAATCCATGAACCATCTGGTTGCTCCACACAACTACCTTGAACACCTGTGGGTAATGTAAATGAGCTTGAATCAGGCACATTGGTAATGGTGATTTGTAGTGATTCCGCCCCATTTTCATGTACATTTGAATTTGGGTTCTTAACGGTATTTTTGTCATCATAAGCTTTAATGCCTAAATCCAGCGTGATTGAACCATTTTCATCACCAGATGCATTTGGGTTTACATCAGTATCTACTTTATCGGCAACTGGCTGTACATCGATAGTGATGGTTTCACGGTTTTCAGCAGGCTTATCCAGTGTTTCTTCTTTTGAGTACACGACAATATCGATATCAACTTTACCGCTGAAGTCTTTTGGCGGCACAATTTTCACGTTGCTTAAATCAAATGATTCACCTGAACCACTAATCGTCCAAACACCATTACCATTATTAGTTGCACCTTGAACAATAAAGCCATCAGGTACATTTTCTAACTTAATAGAAACAATATGCTCTGAACCATCACTGTCTTGTAATGTGCCACCAATACCACTTAATGAAATTGCGGTATCTTCATTACCTATAATTGTTGTATCAATACCGTTCCATTTGACTTCGTCATTAACAGCAACAACATCAAAACTCACGGTGTTATCAAACGTCTTTGACGCTGATACATCACTGCCACTGGTATCATCGTAACGCGTGGTATCAACCACAGTTGTTTTCACATCTATATTAACTTTACCGCTAAATTAACTTTACCGCTAAAATCAGACGCAGGACGGAAATGGATATTACCCATTTCGCTTTCCTTAATCGTGATTGATGAGCCTAACTCTTTACCAGTTTCATCAATAAATACGCCGTCTTTACTATTTTTCAGAGTTAGAGTCACAGAATCAACGCTTTCTACTCCGTTTGTAATATCAGTATGTGTATCTTTTAATGCTATAGATAAATCTAACGTTATATCACCATCTTCATATGCAATATCTTTATATACATGTTCTGTTTTATCATCAGAAGATGAGATAGGTTGTTTATCGTCATTAAGACCTTCAGTTTCAACCACGTTAATATCAACAGATTTTGGTCCATCAACTTGTGGAGCAACTTGAATAGAAACGGTATCTGTCTTCGTGTTGTAATCACCACTCTTTGTATCAGTAGTTACATACGTAACCTCAAGCTTAAAATCACCTGAAAAATCTTGTGGCATATCGATAATATACAATCCAGTAAGATCAACTTGTCCTGTTGCTGGTACAGGTACTTTTAATACATATTCACCTCTTTCATGATCAAATGATGCACCAATAATAGAGGCTCCTGCAGGTAGATTTTTTGATGCAATAACTATCGTAAATTCATCATGACTTCGATGTCCATCTGCCGTACTAATTTGTATTACGTTATCCATCAGTTGCTTACCAAGATCAATAATTTGATCCTCATCACCAGTGACAACGTAACCTTTACCAATTTCTATATCTGCCGCTTTTTCATCAAATTTTACTGTGTTTTTACTAAAGTCGAGTGTTAAGTTATCATATCTAATAACTTGATTACTAACATCACTATCATCACTTAGATCTTGTACTAAAGCACTAATTTTTAATTCTAATTTTCCAGTAAATCCATTTAACGCCTGAATTTGTAAGTTACCTAATTGAGACTGTGGGACAGTCCAACTACCATCACCGTTATTAATACCACCAATGATGACGAAACCTTCAGGAATTGGCTCTAAAACAACTTGAGTAACAATTTCCTTACTCGATGAATCATCATCTACCCATGTTATTTTACCGTCTGAATTAGTCGCGTTTGATAAATCAATTACACCATCAGAATCACAGGCAATAGTATCGAGTTCTTTACCATTATGAATGACGGTTAAATGACCGTCCTCTTCAACAACCGCCTTAATATCTATGACTAAATTACCAGTAATGTCTTTTTTTACGGTCTCTTTATTACCATCAACATCTGTTTCAGATACCGTTACTGTAGACGTCAACGTAATATCTTTATCTGAATCTTCCGGAGCATGAACCGTTAACTTAGCGCCATTCAATAGTTGCTGAAGTTGACTATCACTAAATGTTACTTTTCCTGATGCGTCAGCCACTAGTAATGTGTTGCCTAAAAATAGCTGATAGCCCTGAGGTAAACCATTCAGCGTTAATGCCGTGATATTCTCTTTTGGATCGCTAAATGCTGGCGGCAACCAATTAACAACTGTGCCTTGATCTTCAAAACCTTTTGATACTGTATCGTAATCTGTTGCATCAATTTCAGGCGTTACATGAATAACTAGCTCACCATCAAAAGCTTTACTCGCACCATCGTTCTCGGTCACGACAACGCGTACATCTAACGTGATGTCTTCTAAATTATTTTCTGATGGTTTAATAACAACATTATTCAACGTATCTAAATTAACTTGATAAATCGGCTGGCCATTCGCATCTTCACCGGCATAGACCAAAGTTTGCTTTTCACCATTTTGGTCATATATTTGAGTGCCTTCAGGTATACCAGAAATCACAACACTTAGTGTCTCTGAAACATCAGTTGCGCCACCAATTGTGTGCTCACCGGATACTACTTTGAAATCAAAATGTACTTCATTGTCCTCTTTAATCGTAGTTTGTAAGCCTATTTTACCGTTATCTAGCGGTGTCCAATCGGAGTTATCAGATTCGATTTTCGCCTGATCCACCACACCGGTTAATGCAATGTCAATTGATTGTGGGCCAACAACTTTCTCGCTGGTTTCAGTTGTTACATTACCGTTGGCATCTGTAATGGTCGCCACATCTCGGATCACACCTTTTACTGAGATGTTGAAGTCAACATTGCTATCTAATGGTGGCTGAAGTGATAGACCATTCAGATCTTCATATTTAATTTCATACATACCATCAGCATTTGGCGTTAAAATCTGATCGTTTAGATACAACACCGCACCATCTGGTAAGGAAGAAATTTGTAAGAATAAATGCTCTGAATTATCAGAGTTATCATCTAGCGATACAAAATTAATATGTGTAGATAAATCAATACGCTCGTCTTCATTTGATTCAACACGCGTCACTTTTAGCGTGCCATCATCAGCTTGAGGATTAACGTTAATCACAATATCTTTTACTTATGATTTTGCAAATTGATGACCATTAACAAAGTTATCAAGCTCTTTACTCTCAGCTGTAATGGAAAGTTTTATATCACCACTAAAGTTATCTGCAGGATTCACCTCTACAGAATTCATCTGCGAAGCATCTACTTTATAAATACCTGAACCTGGCGATGTCTCAACCAGTGATTTTCCATTAATTTCTAATGTACATTTGTCTTGGCTGTCTGTTGGCACTTTGATGTAGTAGAACAATGCTTCAGAGCCATCAGTGTCTTGCAGATCAGCAACAACACTTAATTGAACATTAGAGCCATCTTCATCCACAACATAATGATCAACAGAGTTTGCATTCCATGTTGGTGTATCTGCAATACCCTGAACATCAATAGAGAACTCACCATTCATTACTGGGTGGTTGCCACCATCGGTCGTATTTACTTGTGCCGTTACATCAAATTTAATACCGCTTGCTGATGTCGAGAAATCTTCTGCAGGGACAAAAGTCACGCCCTGTAGCGTGTAATTTTCACCACTTGCATCAGCTTTAAATGCATTAGCAGGAATAGTAATTGAATCATCGCTATTAACAGCTAAAGGCTGACCGTTAAACATAAAGACGCCATGCGCTTCACCTTGCGGATGAATAGTCACAGTACCAATATGCTCTCCACGATCATTATCACCAACATTGATACTCATATTAATCGCAATACCATCACGATTCACATCAACATTATCGTTAGAATCAGTAGAGTGACGACCATCTTCTTCTTGACCAAGGCTATTACTGGTTTGAAGCGTGGCATCTTGATCAGATATCTCAAGCTTAATATTGCCCTGGGCTTTATCACCATCGCCATCAGTGACTTCAAAACCAATATTTTTAATGATGTTTTCTTGGCTATGGTTTAGATCATCATTTGCAGCAAAGTAAGTTTCACCATTAGGCTTAATCATTAATTCGCCTAACGTTTCATTACCGTCTTTCACTTCATAGATACGGTAGCCGCCAGACTCACGTAATGTCGATAAATCAATATGCTGTCCATCAACAATTAATGCTGTTACATGTGCACCATCCGCACCTGTACTTACAATCACATTTTCAAGTGTCGTAGTGCTGTGTTCAACCGTATTTAGCGTTACATCTTGAACCGATGGAATATCATCTTTAATTGATACATCAATATTGACTGTACCGCTGGTATCACCATCTTTATCAACGGCATAAACAGGAAACTCGATGTTCAGCGAGTCTTCACCTTGGGTTGGGTGATCGATGGTTCCTTTCAGATCGAAAACATAACGACCATTTGGTAGTAAGGCATAAGTAAATACAACTTGACCGTTTGCCACACCTTGGTATGTGCCTTCACTTGATTGCGATAAGGTTATCTTATGACCATGCGATGTTATGTTATTTTGTTGATTAAATGATTCAATATCAACGTTATAAGCTGAAACATAGTCACTGCCTGAATCAACGATAATATTGCCAACGGCAGACTCACCATCACCCGATGGAGTCGAACCTGAGGCTAAATCACTTTCCTCAACCGTTAATGCAGGTGCGGCGGTAATTACCGGGCCAGCGCCATCTTCAATGGTAATTTGTGTATTAACATCATTCGTAAGAGGATCGCCATCAGTATCTTTAACTTGTACAGGAACATCAATGACGATCTTATCGCCATCAACATTTACCCACCCGCCATTATTGCTCCCACTATGATCAAGTGGGTAGTGTTGGGTAATAGACACTTTAATATCAGCATCATGTCCATTTACAGCTTGTGTAGCCGTCACTGTAATAGTAAGTACTGTTTGACCATTAGCAGTACCTGTTAAAACACCGCTAGCATGATCATAAACAAAGCTTACTGGCGCACCTTTTGCTGTTAACTCTGACTGTAACTCATTAATTAATGCCGTCAGTTTACTGTTATCTATGGTTGCTGTTGTTGGATCAAGTCGATCAACCCCAGCCGTTACTGCAATATTTGTATCACCGAATACTGGATATCCTTGTTGACCAGCCGTTGGCGTTAAATCACCTTCTGTAATAGTAATTGAGCCAGTTTCACCACCGCCAGCATTAGTTCCATCAGTGACAATGATCACCACTTGACCATTAGCCGTATCACCGTCTTTATCTGTCGCGGTAACATCGAGCTTAATATCAGCAATATCTGCACTGTTTTGGTCAATAGGGCCTGTGACTTCAACCGTGTATGAGCCATCTTTCGCAATCGTTACTACCATCACTGGCTTATTATCGCTATCAACCACGGTTAATACATTGCCATTAACTGTATACGTGGTCGCGTTACCATTACTGGTTAAACCTTGAAGGCTTGGCTGGTCGGCATTGAAATCAAGCTGATGAATCGCATCTGAGCCCACATCGAGCGGTACTTCGCCTGTAATAACTTGACCATTTTGGGTGGTTTCATTAATAGTGGTGCCATTGTCGGTACCAAATTCTGGGTTGGCACCATCAACAATGGTGATATCAACATTGGCAGGTTTATCTAACCAATCACCATCGGTGTCTTGCACCTGAATCGGCACATCAATAGTAATTTTATCGTTAACACTATCAACCAAACCATCGACACCACTGTCGGTGTGGTTTAATGGTTTTTGTTGATTAATCGTCACTGTTACGTCGATATCGTGACCGCTCGCCGCTTGGACTGCTGACAATGATACCGTCACCACTTGCTCACCAGCCGCGGTAACACCGACTAATTGCCCGGTTGCGCTGTCATAACTAAAGCTGATCGCTTGGTTATCACCCGTGGTTAACTCTGACTCTAATTCGCTAATTAATTTAGTTAATTGAACTGGGTCGATGGTCACTTTGCTTGGGTCAAGACGGTCAGCTCCAGCCTCAATCACAATCGTAGTCTTGCCCGATACTGGATAGCCTTGCTCACCTACCTGAGGGGTTAAATCACCTTCAGTAATGGTGATCTCACCGTGCTCATTACCGCCAGCATTTGCGCCATCAGTGACAGTAATGACAACTTGTCCTTGTGTACTATCACCATCGTTATCAGTCGCGGTGACATCAAGCTTAATATCAGCAATATCTGCACTGTTTTGGTCAACAGGTCCTGTTACTTTAACGGTATAGGTACCGTCATTAGCAATCGTCACCACCATCACAGGATTAGAGTCTGCATCAACTACCGTTAATACATTGCCATTAACAGTAAACGTTGTTTTTTCACCGTTACTGGTAATGTTGGCTAAGCTATCTTGGGTCGCATTAAAGTGGATGGTTTGGATATCATCAGAGCCCACATTTAGTGGGATCTGACCATGCATCACTTTATCAGCATCGGTGGTTTCATTGATGATGATACCTTTATCAGTACCAAATTCAGGATTCGCCCCATCAACAATCGTGATATCCACATTGGCAGGTTTGTCTAACCAATCACCATCGGTATCTTTCGCTTGTACAGGAACTTTAATCGAGATGTCATTACCATCGACGGTCACAAAGCCAGTACTGTTACCTGAAGCCTTATGATCCAGTGGCAGCTCTTGGATGATTTTTACTTCGACGTTAACGTTTTGACCCGCTTGCGTTGGGGTTAATTCAACACGTACGGCAACCGTATCAGTACCTGCTATGGTACCGACCAAGTTACCATTGGCATCAATCGTAAAGGTTAACGGTTTACCGCCTGATGTAAGCTCTGCGTTTAGCTCTTTAATCAAATCAGCTTGCTGCGTCGCATCAATGGCAACGGTGGTTGGATCGAGGCGATCTTCACCCGCAACCAGCGTTAATTCACCGGTTTTCTCGACAGGGTAAGTAGTATCTGCGCCACCTGTGCTTGTGCCGCTACCATCAGCATCACGATCACCTTCGGTGATAGTAATACCAATATTCTCACCACCTGCGGCAGTTTCGCCGTCTTTAATCGTGATGTTGAGTTCACCACTAGCCGTATCACCGTCTTTATCAGTCGCGGTAACATCGAGCTTAATATCAGCAATATCTGCACTGTTTTGATCAACGGGTCCTGTCACTTTAACGGTATAGGTACCGTCATTAGCAATCGTCACTACCATCACAGGGTTAGCGTCTGCATCAACTACCGTTAATACATTGCCATTAACAGTAAACGTTGTTTGCTCACCATTACTGGTAATGTTGGCTAGGCCATTTTGGGTCGTATTAAAGTGAATGGTTTGGATATCATCAGAGCCCACATTTAACGGGATCTGACCATGCATCACTTTATCAGCGTCGGTGGTTTCATTAATGATGATAACTTTGCCAGTACCAAACTCAGGGGTCGCCCCATCAACGATAGTGATATCAACATTGGCAGGTTTATCTAACCAATCGCCATCGGTATCTTTAACTTGGACTGGAACATCAATAACAATTTTGTCATCAACGCTCTTAACTAAACCATCAGTACCATTGTCATTATGATCAAGCGGCTTAAATTGCGTAATAGACACGTTAATATCAACATCATGCGCATTTACCGCTTGAACAGCACTCACAGATACCGTTAATACCGTTTCGCCACCCGAAGTACCTGTAATTAAACCCGTTTTAGCATCATAGCTGAAGTTAATCGCTGTACCATTTGCTGTTGTAAGCTCAGTAGTTAACTCATGGATTAACGCATTAACTTGTGTTTGATCGACGGTTACTGTTGTCGGATCAAGACGATCCACACCCGCAGCAATAGCTATAGTTGTATTACCACTTACTGGGTAACCTTGCTCATTACCTTCAGGCGTTAAATCACCTTCTGTAATAGTAATAGCCCCTTGCTCATTGCCTGCAGCATTTGCCCCATCATGAATAGAGATCTCAATATTACCAGGCTTGCTTACATCACCATCTCTATCTTCAGCCATTACAGATAAAGCAATGTTTTCATTATCAGCTGCGGTATCATCGACCTGATCGATAGGTTGCCTTTGAGTTACAACGTAATGACCATTGATATCAATAGTCACTTCCATTACCACTTGCGATGGATCACTCGCTAATACCACCGTCACCGTAGTGCCATCAGCACTCAGTGAATAAGTTGTCGCATGACCATTACTGGTTAAACCATTAAGGGAGTCTTGGTTCGCATCAAACGTAACCTTAACGACCTGATCACTACCGCTATCAACAGCAATATTACCCGTACCGGTTGCAATGCCATCGTTTTCTTCATTTAAGGTCGCCTTACTATCCACACCAAAAGCGGGGATTTCGCCATCGACAACAGTAATATCAACGGTTGCAGGATCTTTTAACCAATCACCATCGGTATCTTTCACCTGAATAGGTAAATCGATAACAACTTGATCATTTTGGTTGGTTACTAAACCATCGAGCTCATTACCAGTGTGATCTAATGGCCCGTACTGAGTCATAGTAACTTTTACATCAACATCTTTACCATTCGATGCTTGAAGGGCTGTTAATGTTACGCTAACAACAGTTGCACCATTCGCGCTTCCGGTTAATACGCCCGTTGCTACATCATAAGTAAATGTTAATGGCTTACCGTCAGAACTAAGCTCTGTTGTAAGCTCATTTTTTAAAGCGTCGAGTTGTTTCTCATCAATCGTAATCGAGCTTGGGTCTAATCGGTCAGCACCTGCTGTAATCGTTAAAGAAGTACTTACTGAAACGGGATACCCTACTTCATTACCTTCTGGGGTTAAGTCCCCTTCTGTAATAGTAATACTTGCAGACTCACCACCATCGGCACTTGCACCGTCTTCTACTTGAATATTTAATTGGCCTTGTGCAGTATCGCCGTCTTTATCTGTTGCAGTTACGTTTAATTCTATTTTCGCAATATTAAGACTATCTTGGTCCAACTCGCCTTCTACAATGACTTTGTAGCTACCATCATTAGCGATAGTAACTGTCATTACAGGCTTGCCTTCAGCATCAACGACGTTAATGGTATTACCTGAAACAGAAAAAGTAACAGGGTTGCCGTCGCTCGTAATATTCGCTAAGCCTGGTTGTTCAGCATCAAAGTAAATGTGAGATATTTCGTCTGAGCCAACATTAAGGGGAATTTTCCCATCAACAACTTTACCTAAATCGTCGGTCTCATTAATTGGGTTTTCTGTTCCAGGATCAGTTCCAAAAACAGGATTATCACCATCATTGATCGTGATATCTACTTGCGCAGATTTTTCAAGAAAATCACCATCAGTGTCTTTTGCTTGAATAGGAAGATTGACTGAAATGTCACTCCCATTCACAGAAACAAAACCTTGTGAGTTTCCAGAAGGATTGTGATCAAGTGGTAATTCTTGAATGATCTTTACCTCAACAGATACATTCTGACCATCTTGTGTCGGTATTAACTCTACGCGTACAGCAATAGTATCAGTACCTTCAATTGTACCGATTAGTTTGCCATTTGCATCAATAGAGAATACTAAAGTCTGTCCACCCGAGGTAAGCTCTGTACTTAGCTCAGATAATAATGCACTTTTCTGACTTGCATCAATTTCAACTGTCTCTGGATTAAGACGATCGTCACCAGCAATAAGAGTCAATTTCCCCGTTTGAATAACAGGATAAGTTGAATCATTACCACCAGTGCTTGTACCGCTCCCATCAACGTCAATATCACCTTCCGTTAATGTAATAGAAACGCGTTCACCACCCGAAGCATCAGTGCCATCATTTATGGTGATATTTAACTCACCTTGAGCGGTATCACCGTCTTTATCTGTCGCAGTAACATCTAATTTAATATTAGCGATATCGTCACTGTTTTGGTCAATAGGCCCTGTCACTTTTACAGTGTAGGTACCATCATTCGCAATAGTCACCACCATCACAGGTTGCGAAGATGAATCTAAAACAGTTAAAACATTACCATCAACAGTAAATGTTGTTTCTCGACCATTACTTGTAATTGCCGTTAAGCCTGCTTGTTCAGCACTAAAATGAATAGTCGCGATTGCATCAGAACCAACATCAAGTGGAACCTTTCCATCAATAATCTGATCAGCTTGAGTGCCCTCATTAATTGTCACTCCAGTATCAGTACCAAATTCGGGATTTGCACCGTCAATAACACCAATCTCAACATTAATTGGCTTATCTAATGCATTACCACTGCTATCCGTTGCTTGAATAGCAACATCAATATTGATTTGATCGCCATCACGACTGACTAAGCCAGAAGCACTATCACCAGAGTGGTCAATTAGCTGATTAATCGTAGTGGTTACTGTTACAGTTACATCACGCCCATTTTCTGACGTTGCTTCTAATGTAATAGACATAACAGGTTGACCATCTAGAGTACCGATGATCCTATTCGTTGCTGTATCGTAGACAAAAGTAACAGCCTGGCCGCCTGATGTGATCTCACTGTTTAATTCATTTAAAACGTTATTGATAGTGAGAGGATCAAATACAAACGATGAAGTCTCAAGAGGAAGCGTTGCCGCCTCTACAAAAATAGATGTGGTAGATACAACAGGATAGGTATTATCACTGAGATCACCCTCAGTAATAATTAAAGAGCCTAGTTCGCCGCCATCAGGGACTAAAATAGCCTGCGGATCTAGGTTGTCTGTATTTCGACTTGGATCGTAAGCCGTGTCAAAGCCTGCTTCTGCTAAAAGTGCATCATTATCGTAATTAATCGTTATAAAACTTGCAGCAGAAGATGATCCATTAAGGCCCACATTACCTGCAGATTCATTACCAGCTGCAGGTGCTTCAAAAAGTTGAGTAGGATCCAGACCGTTTAAAATCGCAGCTTGAATTGCATCTATATCACCGGAAGCAAACGTTGTATTTTCCGCCCCCTCATAATTAAAGGCGATTTTGTCATCAAGATCCGTTGCTTTAACACCTTCAGGCGTTGTTATTACGCAAGTTGGGCATGTCTGATTGATAAATTGTTCAATACCATTGCTGATAACAATAAATTTAGCGTCAACATTAGTAACAACGATTTCATCCGGCTGGAGTGTATGCTCACCGAGAATTGGCTGAACTTTATCACCAGCCTTAAGAATAAAGCCTTCTCCATTAAGAAGCTTAATCGTTTGTGTTTCTTTATTCTCTACAGTAGCCATACTTACTAAACCTTCTTCGTTCATCCAACTTAATGTCAAAATACCACTAACAACAAAATATGAAGTCTACTACTGTAATTATTAGTATTAGTCACTTCTCATAACAAACAGCATTCAAAACAGTGCTAAAATTATCAACAAAAAACATTGTAACGTCAAGAAATTGACACTACGATCGACTTTAATTAATCATTATTCAACTACAATATTGCAATATTTTGCCACGCAGGTCACGCAATCAACAATGATAAATCTTATTTTGGAATATAACGAATATACAATATACTCTACAAAATTGCTGACATACGTATCACTAAATTAAAGCAAGTAACACTAAAGAATATAAAAAAGTTACAATTTTCTTATAAAAACACGGTAACGAGTTAACCAATACGACCCTTAACTGAGTCTCTAATTCGGACAAGTAATGGACAAAAAAAACGTATCAATTTCAAATAATAACCTTGACTTTGTCGACGATAAATCAGCGGCTTTACTGCTCAATACGCCTAAAAGCGCGCGTATTATTCTATGGGTAATGATTTTATTCTTTATAACAGCTTTTATTTGGGCATATTTTGCCAAGTTAGACAAGGTAACGACAGGTAGTGGAAAAGTCATTCCGTCATCTCAACTTCAAGTCGTTCAAAACCTTGAGGGTGGTATTGTCAAAAAAGTACTAGTAAGAGAAGGAGAACAAGTAAAGAAAGGTCAAACATTATTATTAATTGATGACACGCAATTTAAATCAGATTTTAAAGAAAAAACACAAAGCTTAGCGGCTATGCAAGCAGACTCGTTGCGTTTAAATGCATTACTCGCAAGTGTTATTGTTAGTGATAGTGCAGATAAAACCCATTGGCGAAATAGCGTTACATTAGATCGAAAAACGCCACTTTTTGATGACACCTTTACAAAAGCGCATCCAAAATTAGTCCGTCGCCAACTCAACCAATTTACAGATAAATTAAATAACTTACAAAATCAGCTTTCTGTTGCTTCTGAACAAGCCTCCCAGAAAGAACGAGAGTTAGCTGAGACACAATCACGGGTTAATAACTTACGTAGTAGCTATAATATTGCATTAAAAGAATACAATATTACGAAGCCATTAGCTGAAGAAGGCGTAGTTCCACGAATAGAGTTACTGAAGTTACAACGTTCGCTAAACGATACTAAACGTGATTTAAACTCTGCAAAAATGCAAATCCCTGTTACGCAGGCGGCAATTCAAGAAGCCGGCTTTAAGTACATCGATATTGCATTACAGTTCCGTTCAGATATTCAAGCACAACTAAATGAAACCAGTGACAAATTAGGGAGCTTAAGTGAAACCCAAATTGGTTTAGAAGATCGTGTTAAACGAACAACCGTGATTTCACCTGTAACAGGCACAATTCAAAAAATTCATGTTAATACTGTAGGTGGCGTTATTCAACCGGGCATGCCATTAGTGGAAATAGTGCCAACGGAAGATACCTTACTCATAGAAACTAAAATAGCACCGAAAGATATTGGTTTTTTACGCCCAGGTCTGCCAGCAATCATTAAATTTAGTGCTTATGACTTTACGAGCTATGGTGGTTTACATGGAACATTGGAAACAATCAGTGCAGATACAATCCAAGATAAAGAAGGCAACAGTTTCTATCAAGTCAGGGTTCGTACTGATACGAGTAGCTTAAAGGGACCTAATGGCGAAGCTCTACCTATAATACCCGGTATGACAGCCACCGTTGATATCATTACAGGAAAACGCTCTGTTCTTGACTATCTCCTTAAACCAATACTCAAAGCGCGACATACCGCGTTAAGAGAATAATAAAATGACTATGAAATATAAATTTAAAAAAATTACCCTTCTCATTGGTCTTCAATGTATGACTACGCCTGTTATGGCGCAATCATTGGAACAAGCAGTAGCAGAAACGCTATCAAGTAATCCTGAAATTAAAAGTGCTTACAATGAGTTCCAAAGTAAGCATGAATTGATCCATGCTTCAAAGGGTGACTACCTACCTAGTGTCGATCTTGAAGCCGGTGTTGGCTATGACGATTACAAAGCAAAAAGCCCTTCTGGTGAATATGAGCCTCGTAGTGCGAAAATCAACATTCGACAGTTAATCTGGGATGGCTCGATTACCTACAACGATATTCAACGTAATAAATCTGAAACAGAAGCAGAGCGTTATCAATTACTTTCTGATGCACAAGATAAAGCATTAAAGAGCACAGAAGCATATCTAAATGTGCTTCAGGCTCAAGATGTACTCGCTTTGTCAGAATCGAACCTTACAGTTCATCAAAAAATGTATTCAGACATTAAAAAACGTGCCGATTCAGGTATTGGTTCAACAGCCGACTTAGCACAAGTTGAAGGCCGTTTAGCAAGTTCTAATACGAATCTACTGGCAGCACAAAGCAATTTACAAGACAAAATCACCCAGTTTGTACGTATCGTTGGTCAGTATCCTAAAGATCTCGTCAAACCTGAAGTAGACGTGAATTATCTACCAAAATCATTAGATGATGCGTTAGAAAAAGCGAAGAAAAACAACCCAGTGGTACAAGTTGCCTCGAATGACATTGACGCTGCTGAATATCAGTACAAGCAAGCTAAAGGTACATTTTACCCAACATTTAGTATAGAAGCATCGCAAGAATGGGGAGATGACTTAAATGGCTATGAAGGTAAAACTGATGAGCTAAAAGCAATGCTAAAAATGCGCTATAACTTGTATAACGGTGGTAGTGATGTCGCAAAATCTCGTCGTGCTGCATACCAAATTAACAAATCTAAAGACATTCGTGATCGTGCTCACCACATGTTAGAGGAAGGCACTCGCCTATCTTGGAGCGCATTAGATTTAGCGAAAAAACAAAAACTGTTCTTGCAAGAGCATGTTGATGCCTCTGCACGTACCGTTATTGCATACGAAAAACAATTTAAAATTGGTCAACGTACACTACTTGATGTACTCAATACCGAAAATGAATTATTTGAAGCACGTAAAGCTTATTTAACTGCTGAATATGATGGTATTTTAGCAAAATACCGTGTTCTTAATGCAACCGGTCTAATCCTTGATGAGATGCGCGTTGAGATCCCAGAAACTTGGGCAAAGTCTGTTAAATAAGAGGATTAAAAATGAAATACGTAATCACAGTTTTACTGTCTTTTTCTTTGTTTGGTTGTTCACTCTCTGTACCGCAGCCTCCTATTACAAAACAAACAAAAGATCTTTATGACGCAGATAGCGATGGTGTGATCAATCAGCGTGATCGCTGTGCTGATACGCCAATAGATGCGGTTGTAGATAACGATGGTTGTCCTACATTTGTTAAAAATTCAGAAGAGAATAATATTCACGTATTATTTGCTAATGACTCTTCAGAAATCCCTGAAAGTTATATGGAAAACATTAGCAATATGAGCGAGTTTTTAACGAAATACCCAAAAACACACATTGAGCTAAAAGGCTATGCTAGTCCAGTAGGTAACACAGCATACAACGTAGAATTATCAAAGCGTCGCGCTGCCGTTATACGACAAGCACTTATCACTGAAGGGATTGTACCGTCTCGCATTAAAACTATTGGTTTTGGTGATAGCGATCCTGTTAAAGCGTCAGATGTCGAAGAAAGTAACGCACTTAGCCGTCGCGTTGTCGCTCAAGTTGTTGGATCTCAAGGTAACGTTGTGGAAGAATGGACAATCTATAGTGTTCGTGAAAATTAATAAATAGAATCCACGTTGAAAAAAATAACCTTTTGGGCTCTGTGTTTGACCGTGGCAGTGAATGTATTCGCAGCCACGAACAAGCAACAGATCGAAAAAATAAAACACTTTTACGGAGAGAAAGCTGGGAAACGAGCGACTGCGTGGCGATCACTCATCCAAAATTCACAACACTTAAGCGAACAGAAAAAGCTTAAAGCTGTGAATAACTTTTTCAATCAATTTATTTTCATCAGTGATGAGAAGTTATGGGGTAAAGAAGATTACTGGGCTACACCTTATGAATTTGTTGGCGCAGGCGCAGGTGATTGTGAAGATTTTAGTATCGCCAAATACCAAGCATTACGAGAACTAGGCATACCAGATAAAAAGCTACGATTAATTTACGTAAAAGCTTTGGAAATGAATCAATTCCACATGGTTGTCGCTTACTACCCTACTCCCTCCTCTGTACCTCTCATTTTAGACAATTTAAAAGGTGATATTAGACCTGCAATAAAACGAAAAGATTTACTACCGATTTACAGTTTTAATGGTAGCAAGTTGTGGCTAATGAAGAATAGAGGGCAAAGCCAAGTCGCAGGAAAAGCGTCACGTCTTAGCCTATGGAATGACCTTCGTGATCGTTCAAATAAAATAATACTACACCGCCCTAAAAATACTTATTAACGAGTGAACACCAATGACCCTTTATCGACAGCTTTTACTATGGATGCTGGTTGTTTTTTTCGCATTTATCATTGCGGTCTTTGCAATCCAATTCAGTACTACAAAAGACTATCTTGTTCACCAGCAATCAACAGAACTAACGAATGCAATAAGCTCTGTTGGTTTTGACCTGTCTCCTTACCTTGAAAATAAAGACATGGTTGCTGCAGAATCTGTGATAAGCGCAACGTTTGACTCAAGTTTTTACAGTGAAGTTAAACTTGAACTTTTAGATTCTGACAAAAAGATCATTCGTCAGTATCCTCAGACAGTTGCCGGGGTACCTAATTGGTTCCAAAGCCTCATTAATATTGAACCGATAACGCAATCAACAACACTTGCAAGTGGTTGGATGCAACTTGCTAACCTTACCGTAACAAGTAGTCCTGCAACAGCTTACCAACAGTTGTGGAAAGCTACCGTACAACTCATGCTCGGTTTCGTTATATGTTCATTTTTAGGTGCAATCATTTTATCGCTTGTTCTAAATAAAGTATTACAACCTTTAAAACAGATCCAAAATAGTGCAAAAGAAATGGCATCACAGCATTTCACATCTTCTCTTCCGATGCCTCTCACTCGCGATTTAGCTGATGTCGTTACCGCTTTTAACTCAATGAACCAACAACTTCAAAGCCACTTTGAGCAACAAGCGCAAGTTGCAGATAACCTCCGTATTCGCGCATATCAAGACCCAGTTTCAGGTTTAGCCAACCGCAGCTATTTAATCTCAAAGATTACCTCTTGGTTGTCACGCAAACCCAGTGGCGGTATGGCATTATTAAAAGCTGATGATATTGAAGATAGTTATAAACAATCTGGTTACGAAGTCGGTGATCAGTTAGTACAAAAAATTGCATCTCGTTTGAAGGAGTTATCAAATGATGATGTAACCATTGCACGTCTAAACCAATCGGAGTTTGTTTTAATATCGCCTAACGCAACCAAAGTAGAACTTATCGAATCTGGTCGAAAAATGCTTAACATGACCTCAGATCTTAATTCAGATCCATTAGGCATTGCACCGCTACATGCAGCCGTCGGTATTGTTATCTGCTCTGAAAATGAAACCATTTCAAGCTTATTAGCAAGTGCTGATAATGCCTTAAATAAAGCACGTCAAGAGCCCAAAGAGTCCTTAGCCGTGATTGAATCTAGTGAGAAGAAAGAAACGGCATCATTAGGCAAGCAACAATGGAAAGCACTGGTTGAAGAAGCTATCGCCAATAAGCTTATCCATTTCACATTCCAAAAAGCGATCAACGTTGACAACAAAATACTGCATAAAGAAGCTTTCGCTTACATTCAAAAAGACAACCAGCGATTTAATGCCGGTCAATTCTTATCAGCAATTGAACAACTCAATGAAGGCGCACAGTTTGATCGCTACATTGTTGAGGAGTTATTTAGTTATATCGAGAAAGAGCCAACTTCAGTTCCTATCGCGATTAACATCACTCAAAGTAGTGTAAATGATACTGGCTTCATTCGTTGGTTAAACAGTAAATTGCAAGCAGCGCAACACATTAAAGATCGTGTGCTATTTGAGCTTCCTGAAATTTGTTTTATTAAACAATTAGATAATGCGTCTTTACTATGTGAAATCATTCACCAAAATGGGTTCCGCTTCGGCATTGATAATTACGGACATAGTTTCAGTTCAACAGGCTATTTAAATCGATTACGCCCAAACTACGTTAAACTAGACTTTGCCTATACCTCTCAACTCGATGATCAGATAAAAATGGATGTACTTCAATCTATCACACGTACAGCCAATAACCTTTCTGTTACCACAATTGCAACACGTGTTGAAACTGCAGATCAAAAAGATAAGTTAGCTGCGATGGATATACTCGGTTTCCAAGGTTTTGTTACTGATCAATTGAATCACGAGAATTAAAATGAAAGATCCTTTACTTCAGTCACTCGTATATATAAGCCGTTTTTATGGTCAGGCAAATTCTCCTGACGCGCTCGTGTCAGATTTACCATTAACTGATGGCTTACTATCACCTTTTCTTCTTCCTCGCGCAGCAGATAAAGCAGGACTGCAAGCCAAAGAAACAAAAATGGAATTGGAAAGTATCTCTTCCCTACTCTTTCCTGTCATCGCTTTGCTTAAAGGTGGAGAAGCGTGTGTTGTTTTAAGTATTGATAAAGAAAAAGGTGAAGCCGAAGTTGTACTGCCACAAAACGAAGGTAGTGAACAATGGATCAAACTGAATGAATTAAATGCTCAATACACTGGCCGTTTATTTTTAGTTAAAAAGCGCTTCCGCTACGATGAACGCTCGCCTGAGATTCTCAAAACGCGTGATGGTCACTGGTTTTGGAGTACGTTGTGGGAATCTCGTAATATTTACCGTGATGTATTGATAGCCTCAATTCTTATCAATCTATTTGCCATCGCCGCCCCCCTTTTCACTCGCTTAGTGTATGACAAAATTGTACCTAACTTAGCATTTGATTCATTATGGGTGCTAGCCATTGGTATTACGGTTATTTTTGTATTCGATTTGATATTAAAACTTCTGAGAAGCTATTTTATTGATCTTGCAGGTAAAAAATCGGACCTATTAATATCAGCAAAAATATTTAGCCGTGTTATGGGTATTCGTATGGAAGCAAAGCCGGCTTCTGTTGGTGCGTTTGCTCGCCACTTACAAGAATTTGAGTCTATTAGAGAGTTTTTTACCTCGGCAACAGTATCTTCATTAATCGATTTACCTTTTGCGCTATTGTTCTTGTTAATTATCTACATCATGGCAGGACCTCTAGCATTAGTCCCCTTGATTGCAGTATTAATTTTAGTGGCATATAGCTTCTTTATTCAACGACCACTTCGCAAGAGTATTGAAGAAGGCTCACGTCTTTCTTCACAAAAACATGCCAACCTCATCGAAAGCCTATCAGGCTTAGAGACAGTGAAAATGTTTGGGGCGCAAAGTCAATTCCAATACCGTTGGGAAGAAGCGGTAGCACATATGTCCAACTGGAGTTTGAAATCACGTCGTTTAACAGACTCCGTGCAAAATACCGCCGGTTTCTTACAGCAGTTCGTTTCTGTCGCAATGATTGTGGTGGGCGTGTATTTAATTGCCAATGGCGACCTCACTATGGGTGGTTTGATTGCCTCAACCATGTTAAGTGGGCGTGCGGTTGGTCCAATGGTACAACTTGCCCTACTTTCTACTCGTTATAACCAAGCAAAATCAGCTATGACGATAATTGAACAGTTGATGGCTATGCCGTTAGAACAGGAAGATGGAAAACGTTACATTCACCGCCCTGTTATTCGCGGAAAAATTGAATTTGATAATGTTTCCTTTGCTTATCCTAATGCAACACATGCCGCGCTAAAAAATATTAACCTCACCATTAATCCTGGTGAAAAAGTGGCAATTATTGGTCGTATTGGATCCGGTAAGACAAGTTTAGAACGTTTGTTAATGGGACTATATAGACCAACAGAAGGTTCAGTTTTAATTGATGATACTGATATTAATCAACTTCATCATATTGATATTCGTCGAAATATTGGCTGTGTTCCACAAGATATCACGTTATTCTTTGGCTCAATTCGTGACAATATTACATTAGGTCGCCCGTTATCCAGTGATAATGAAATCTTGTTAGCAGCCGAGCGTGCAGGCGTGACAGCCTTTACACAACACGACGCTGCAGGCTTAGAAAAACAAATTGGTGAAGGTGGTCATGCTATTTCCGGTGGTCAGCGACAAGCGATTGCGATTGCACGTGCATTCTTATCTAACCCACCCGTTATGATTATGGATGAACCAACGAGTAGTATGGATAACCGCTCTGAAATGTATATAAAACGCCAGCTTACTAATATGACGCCTGAAGAAACACTGATTTTAATCACTCATAAAACCAGTATGCTTGATCTTGTTGACCGACTTATTGTTATGGAACAAGGACGAATTGTAGCTGATGGTCCAAAAAATACGGTTTTGAAGTCACTCCGTGAAGGTAATGTAAGCCAACCAAAATCAGAGCAATAATAACTTTTATCTTGTTTAATTAATCAACACATAAACGCCGATATCTTAATATATTAAAAAGATATCGGCGTTTTTATTTATTAATAATTACTTAGTTGAAATTTCCCATACCGCAATACTGCCAGAAATTTCATTGCCAATAATCACTAACGGCTTTTGAGTTGGACTGTTTTTGGCTTTCACAAACGTCATGCCTTCAGGTGCTAAGTCACCCGTAATCGCTTCGCCTTCTACAACGCCACGATTAATGAAATAATCGACATAATGGGCTTTCCGTGGTTCTGTAATATCATAAACAACCACTCCACCCATACGCTCTAAACCAACAAAAGCATATGTTTTGTCACCAACTTTTCCAACAGTTAACGCTTCGGGTTCAGCACCTTTAGCATCAGAACGAGCATCACCTGCATTTTCATCTTCATCATTATTAAATGCTTTACCGTGAATTTTAGCGGTTAGTTGTCCAATCTCATCCCCCGAATCAAAAATTATCTGGCCTTGACTATCTAAAATAGAAAAGGAACGTCCGCCAAAGGTATATAGCTCTTCATACTTACCATCGCTATCTTTATCACCTAACTGAGGATTAACTTTAAGACGACCTATATCCGATTCATCATTTTTTAAATAATTAAAATTATCAGCAAGTATTAAATTTTTTGCGCGAATATCATTAACAAAAGACACACAGCCCTTTTTCTTATCAAAATCTACTCCGCCTTGTGTTTTGCATGATTCTTTATCTTTCGCATCAAAGAAGTATTCGCGACCATCACCTTCATTTGCAATCACGACATAGTTGTTTCCATCTACACTATAACTTGCAAGTGTGTCAGGTTGGAACATGCCATAGAGTCCCGAATAAGTCTTCATATTAATGCCGCCATCTTTGTCAGAAGCATCCATCTTATACTTAGACCAATCTTTAAAACCTAAGCCTTGTAAAATGAGTTTATTTGTCGCTAAATCAACAATAGCGATACCATTATTTTCTTGCAAAGACACATAAGCAGTTTTACTGTCTTTCGACACAGCCACATACTCAGGTTCAATGTCTTGGGCGACTGTTGTAGTAATTTTCGAGCCCTTAATGGTTTGACCGTTAGGATTAGAAAAAACCATCCCTTGTTTTTCTAATTCTATTTGTCTGTCATTAAAAGAAGTGAAATCGAGTAATTCTGCTTTATCTGCCACCTTGCCATTATTAATGTTAATAATACCAATAGAACCTTCAGGATCTGTTAAGTAATCCCCTGATGGTTCACCTTCATTGGCAACTACAACTTTGGTTTCATCCGGCGTAAATGTCACCATATCAGGTAGATAACCCACTTCAACATTCTTAATAAATAGAGGTATGTCTTTGCTAATGTCATAAAAAGCAATGACACCTTTCTCTCCTGTTTTATTAGCAGCCATAGCAACAGCAGCTAATCCTGACTTTTCAGCAATCGAAATACTATTGGCATTTCCTGCTGTATATTTATTTAAATCAATCGTGTAGCTAGATTTTAAATTACTGCCGTTAACCACACCTGCAGATGTTAGTTTAAGATTAGTTAAGGGAGTATTAGCAATATCAACAATTTCTACAGTCGATGTCGTACCTGAGCCATTAATAGCAAAGATTCGTTTTTTGTTATTCTGGTACGCAACAATTTCAGCCGCACCTTCTGGCGATTCAGCATTAAGCAATGCACGTCCAATTAAATTTATATCAAGCGGGCTTTCAGCATGGGCACTATATATTGGTGAGCATAAAGACGAAATCAATAGCGTTGTTAATAATGGCTTATTCACAGTTAATCCTTAACATAGGTAAAAAACCGCTACACTTTGGCAAACCAAAATGAAGTTTTTACTACGGAGAAAGGATCTTTTTATGACAGAAAGTAGACATATCATATTTTCTAACATAAAAGTCATATCACTAAGTTATTAATTTACAGATATATTTTCTGATTAACAGGTAACTTAATACAGGAAATGACATTAATACATTGCGCTATTTCATTGATTTAACTAAAATCTACTCATCGGATGAGTCGAATTGTGCGACACAAAGCACAAAAAAGTTTGTGAAGATGTAATATCTCGCTAAAATACGTGCCCCCCTACACAGTGGGTTATATCAACGAAGGTTATGCTCTATGAAAGAAAAAGTAGTCGATTTTATCAAACGTAAGCGTGAAGTCTTAGCGCATCACCAGTTTGAATTTAAAGACTGGCTATCTCCAACAATCCGAGATTATTGGGTTGAATTCTTAAACAAAGCAAACAATAGCCACATTGCTTCATGGGTTAAAGATCATAGCTTGGTTTCTATTGCCAATGGCAATGCAATGGAAGTAGAAAAGCCAGAACAGATTGAGATGCACCCTGAAGCTGAAAAACTAATGAATACCTTAACTGAAACATTAGGTGAAGAAATTCATGTAGGGGAATGGTTAACAGTTGATCAGTCGCGTATTAACCATTTTGCTGATATCACTGAAGATCACCAATGGATCCATACTGACCAAGAGCGCGCAAAAACAGAATCACCTTTTAAAACAACCATAGCTCATGGATTTTTGACGTTGTCATTATTATCGGTATTAACGGATAGTGTCGATCCTAATAATCAAAAGTTTCCTACAGCAAAAATGACCGTGAATTATGGCTTAAACCAAGTGCGCTTTCCTTATCCTGTAAAATCAGGCGTAAATGTGCGTGCTCGTACTAAAATTCAATCCGTCACGCCAATTAAACGTGGCTTGGAAATTGTGCAAGAAATTACAGTAGAAATTGAAGGATGTCGTCGTCCTGGGTGTGTTGCGGAATCAGTTGTTCGCCTCTATTTCTAACAAATAACCGCATTAAAACGCAAAGCCGAACATAATGTTCGGTTTTTTTGTATAAAAAATTAGCAGGGTAATAACGGTCATAATATGAACGCCATAAGAAACCTAACTTTTCATTTATAGCTCTTTATCGTAAATTTTTGCATGGTATGGTGAGAAGCTATCTCTACTATCGGTATATTAAAAATGAAAAAGTGGTTTAAATTTCTCCCTCTTATTCTACTTGTGGGTTACTTCATTACTTATGATGTTGTTACACAGGTTGAAAATACAACTCCTTCTGCACAAACTAGCCAGCAATAAATTTACATCACGATTAGAGGCATGGTTTAAGCCATGCACTCATTTCAACTTTTTTCATTTTTTTGCTTTTCAGGTCAGTATTCTTTAACTACGCTTTAGAACGATAGGTTAGGAAATTAACGCTTATGTTATCAACCTTACCTTTAAACAATGGCTATATATTCTGATAACCTGCAATGTTATCCTAATTTTAAGCAATAAAACGCATTAAAATTCTCTGCAGAGAAACACAAACATCATTCCCAAATCATATATTCTTCCAGTTTATAATATATGATTTGGTTTTTTTTTGGCTATCACTTTCGTTAAATTTAGCGATTTAAGCCAAACTTAACCTTCCCGCCCAATAGAAACAGAACCTTCCTCTGCTTTACCTCAATAACGTTAGCCTGTAAATTCACTATATTGTTTAGTCATTGTCGGGTCTGTTAAATGTCCGTAACAACACGTGTTTTTATTTCTCAGTCAACACAACCATGGTTCAACCTTGCCGTTGAAGACGCTATTTTCCGAAATATGCCAGCCGATCAGCAGGTTCTTTTTTTATGGCGCAATGCGGATACGGTTGTGATTGGCCGAGCTCAAAATCCTTGGAAAGAATGTAACACAAGGAAAATGGATCAAGATGGGATCACCCTTGCTCGCCGTCAAAGTGGTGGCGGTGCCGTATTTCATGATTTGGGTAATACTAATTTCACTTTTATGGCTGGAAAACCAAAATATGATAAAAACGTCTCAACAGAAATTGTCTTATCAGCCTTAAAACAGTTAGGAATAGACGCAACAGCAACTGGTAGAAACGATCTTGTTGTATCAACGAAAGATGGTGATCGTAAGTTTTCAGGTTCTGCATATAGAGAAACAATGGATCGTGGGTTTCATCATGGCACCCTTCTTTTAAGTGCAGATCTGACACGCTTGGCTAATTATCTAAATCCTGATAAAAAGAAACTAGAAGCTAAAGGGATCACATCCGTCAGATCGCGCGTTATCAACTTAAATGACCTTCTTCCAAACATAGATCATGAAAGTGTATGTAAAGCGATCACAGCCTCTTTTTTTGCCCACTACGGTGAATATGTAGATATTGAATATATATCACCAGAAAACCTTCCAGATTTACCTGGATTCTCAGAAAAATACCAACAACAAGCGAGTTGGGACTGGAATTTTGGTAATACGCAGCAGTTTATGCATACTCTTGATGAGCGTTTTCCTTGGGGGGGCGTTGAGCTTCATTTAGATGTTAAAAAAGGCCATATTATTTCTGTAAAAATGTTCACAGATAGCTTAGATCCTACACCTATCGAGCTAGTTGAAAAAATACTCTTTGGTCTTGAATATAATGCAGTCACTATAAGTAACGCCATATCAGAATTAACAGTAGAGCAGGAGAAATATAAAAACGAGCTGTACGACATTGATTCATGGCTTAAACAGGCTATTATCTAGTCATTAATAGCGGCTTTATTCTTTATTAAATCAAGATATTTGCCGCTTATTAATTATCCTCCCAATTAACCACATGGCCTTGATCATATATTCCCTCACTATAAGCAGGTGTATAACTGATAAATATATTATTTCTATTAATCGGTAAATTTAAAGATATATCCGTCGCAATCAATTCCATTAAGAATTTAATATTCTCATGTGAATAATAATTAGGCGCTATTAACTCAATCAAAACAGGATGGCTTCCCTGCTGTTGCTTATCGACTACAGCACCATGATGGACATAATGTTCATAACTCAACCATTCCCAAGTAATCATTATATGTTCACGATCTATTTGGCATTGAATAGCTATTTTTTCTGACAAAGATTTTAACACACTGTCTATTTCAATTTGTGGATCAAATGGTAATGCTTTTATTGATATTAAAGGCATAACGTCACCAATAAGTCTCAGATAAATTATGGTTACTATAGTCTTTACACTTCGCTCTGGTTTGTAACTAGTGCAAAAATCTTGCTAATAATACATCTGTTAAAAAATAAAGAGGTGATGTTCTGCAACATCACCTCTTTATTTGCTTTAAATTTATCAATTAAAATTAACTATTTATCGTTATCACAGTCATCGCAGCAAGGATTCAATACCCTTTCTTTACAATTAAATGGTTCAATGTGAATTATGATATCAACCACTTCATCTAACACTTCAAGTAAGTGCATTTTAAAATTTTCTGTAATCGTATGCGCTTTGTCTACACTCATTTCGGGATCGACAAGTAAATGAAAATCTAACAAAATTGTACTGCCCGTACGACGACTACGGATGGCATGCACTTCTTTGATATCCTTTTCTTCTGACGCGTACGCTTGAATTTTATTTTCAATTTCAGCGTCAGCTTTCGCTTCCGTAATTTCAAGTACCGCAGGCCATAAAATTTCAGCCGCCGCTTTTAAAATCATAGCCGTAACAATTAATGCGGCAATTTGATCTAAATAATGCAGTTCAGGTACAAAATAATTAGCAATAACAGCGATAGCAACAGGAAGAGAGCTAAGAGCATCAGAACGGTGATGCCATGCATTGGCATGTAATGCTCGACTGTTAATTTCTTTTGCTTTAACTGCAGTCCAGCGATATAGCACTTCTTTGACGACAATTGAGATAACTGCGGCGGCAAACGCCAACATACCGGGTTGACTGTGCGATTGCTCACTAATAGATGTCAGTGACTCCCAACCAATACCAATACCAACAAGCGCAAGCAATATACCAATAAAGATATTAGTTAACGTTTCAAAACGCCCATGACCATAAGGGTGTTCTTTATCAGCAGGCGCCGTCCAATAACGCGACCCAATAAGTATTGCAGTATCTGTTACTAAATCAGAAAAACTATGTACACCATCGGCAATAAGTGCCTGACTTCCAGTTATTTTACCAATAGTAATTTTGATAAATGCAAGGCTAACATTGGCGATCGATCCTACCCATGTAACTTTTTGTATAACTTTTACTGCTGTTTTAGACATAATTAACCAGTTAAGTAACTCTTATAAACCAGCACATAATAGCGAATTTCGAACATGAATGAGACAAGTTTTCTCAAATCATACCAAGTTAAATACTTAATTACTCACTCACCTCGATTAAGATAATGATAACTATTCAGCATAAAAAATAAATTCAATTAAATATTAATTACAAAATAATTCTCTTATAGCATTATTTTAACGTCATACTTAATTAACAAAATAATACATGTAACAAACCTAATAATAATAAACCCCTACCCCCATTCCACAAAAATACTTAATACACATATAGGGCTAAATGGCAATTTACTTATAATACTTTTTTGAAATTTAACTGAAACATATTCTATGTGATATTTTATAAATGATATGATAAAAAGTGTTGATAGAAGTAATAATTACCTTAAATATCATTTCAGATCACACTATCTATAAAAAACTTCAGGACTATGTTTCATAATTTAGTTTTTTGTACATAATAAACATGTGAGTCAATATTTTATATTGATCAACATAAAGGAAGTTTTATGAGAAATCTGGCAGATTTTATATTTCAAATGGAAAGTGAATTACATAATTTCACTACTTGGGTACACGATGCAAGAGGACGCTATAAAAAACTGCATATTTCTGATATTGATTGCAAAAAAATAAGCTTAAGTGATTTTTTAGAAAATCAATTAAATGTTGTTGTTGAAATCACTGCAGAAGATGGCACTAATTGTGCTTATTTACTTCTACCTGAAATCAACGTTGCAGCCACTATCAATTTTGATAATGGGGATGTTATCTCTATTATCGATGCAAAAGCAGCATAAACAAATTAAACACGAACGATTAAGAAATACTACGGCTAGGCTTTCTTATTATTCATACTAAAAACAGATCAATTGATCTGTTTTTTTTATTTGAATCTTATTACCTCTTTTATAAGAAGGTTATTATATCTATTTCCATTACTCAATTATTTTATAAAATTCTTTGACATTGATCATACATTATCAATTAAACAGGATTTCAAGCATTTAAGGCTTTAAATAGATAAATTGTTAGCATTTATACCATCAACAACTTTCATTTCTCCCGTTGCGCACGCTTTCATTCCATCATCCCATCCCGTATTAAAACGAGAGTTTGAACCATCTAATGTCGAGTCTTTCTTAAAATCAGCACTCGAAATACCTCTTTGAGCCAATGCGGACTCACACCCTTGATTATAACCATAATAATAAATGCTATCTTGTAGAACATTACTGACATACTGTTCAGGTAAAAAGCGTACTCCGCTGTCAGTAGTATGAGTACAACCGATCATCATAAGTGCGACAAATATTACAGTGATATTATTTTGCATTGAACATTTCCTGTAAAAAAGCATACTTCAGCTATTCAATTTTGGCTCACCATTTAAAAAAATGTTAATAGATCGTTGCCATTCTCGCGTGTGAGATCACATTTATAGCAAAAAAAAGCTGCCCTCAAGACTCGCTTAAGGGCAGCTTTACAACTCTAGATTTTCCGATTATGGCTCTTCAGCTACTGGTTTCGGTTGGTAATGTTCAGGTTTTAAGCCTAAAAATTCTGGCAATAATGTACCAACAGAAATTGAAGACCAAGTACCCGTTAAGATACCGATAAACATTGCAATAGAGAACCCTTGTAGTGATGAACCGCCTAATAGCCATAGTGAACCTACAGTCATTAATGTGGTACCAGATGTCACCATTGTTCGAGAGAAGGTTGCAACAATCGCTTCGTTGTTTGTCGCTTCAATATCTTGTTTAGGCTTCGCAATTAATAATTCACGAATACGGTCAGCAATAACAATTGAGTCATTCAACGAGTAACCAAGAATTGCTAGGATCGCAGCAAGTACTGTTAAGTTAAATTCCATTTGTGTCATCGCAAAGAAACCAACAGCAAGGATAACGTCGTGTAATAACGCAAGTAGTGAACCTGCAGCAAGACGCCATTCAAAGCGGTAACTTAGATAACCTAAAATACATAGCATTGTTACCAATAGTGCTAAACCACCCTGCTCGGCCAACTCAGCACCGACTTGTGGACCAACAATACTGGTATTTAACACTTGTATATTGGCATGAAGTGGCGCGAGAACTTTTGTAATTTCTGGATATTCAACACCTTTAGCTGGCGCGGCATAACGCAAAATCCAACGCCCCGGTTCATCTGCAGCAATAACAACAACATCTTGGTTAAAGCCTGCATTCATTAACGGCTCAATTTCACTGTTTGTGATTTGGCTGTCCATTTGAACTTCACTAACAACACCGCCAGTAAAATCTAAACCCCAGTTAAGACCTCTTACACAAATAAAGGTAATAGAGATAACCATTAAGGCGATAGAGACAATACCTGTCATATAACGCAATTTGGTTAAGTTTTTAATAATCCAATTTTTCATTGCGTTAAACCCTTACATCTCGACGAGAATCACGACCCCAAACCAAGTTAATAATGGCTCGTGAAGCGAAAATACCAGTAAACATACTTGTTAATAGACCAAGACCTAACGTCAATGCGAAACCTTGAATTGGACCATTACCAATAGAATAAAGCACAACGGCTGTGATCATTGTTGTAAAGTTAGCATCGAAAATAGTACCAAATGCGCTGCTAAAACCACGGTCAATCGCTTGAGCCATGCTTCGGCCATCACGGATCATATCTCGAATACGTTCAAAGATAAGTACGTTGGTATCTACCGCCATACCGACGGTTAATACTAAACCAGCGATACCTGGTAAAGTTAATACTGCACCAGGGATCAATGCCAATAAACCAAATAGCATGATCATATTTGAAAGCAGTGCAATGTTAGCAACCCAACCGAGACGACGGTACCACACAGCCATAAATAGCAATGTTACACCTAAGCCTAATGCTAGAGCAGCAAAACCATTTTTAATATTTTCAGCACCCAATGTTGGACCAATAGTACGCTCTTCAACAATAGTTACAGGCGCTGTAAGCGAACCTGCACGGAGAAGTAAAGCAAGTTGCTGTGCATCTTCTAACGAACCTGCACCCGTAATACGGAAACGGCTACCTAATTGTGTTTGAATGGTTGCAACACTGATGATCTTGTTAGTTTGAACCGTCTCACCTTTCGCATTACGGCTATATTCACTGTAAGACGTCGCCATTGGTTTGCCCACATTCATACGTGAGAAATCAGACATCATCTTACCACCAGCACTATCCAGCGTAATATTTACTTCAGGCGTACCGTTTTCACCAAAACTTGCACGTGCATCAACAATATGATCACCACCAAGTACAGGCTTACGGCTAACACGAATAGGATTACCATTATTATCAGGTAGAATCATTGTGCTACCGGTGCCTTCTTCTTTCACAGCATAAAAAGCAAGGCTTGCTGTTGCACCAATAACATTCTTCGCTGCCGCAGGGTCTTGAACACCAGGAAGCTCAATACGAATACGGTTTTCACCTTGACGCTGAACAGATGCTTCCGTAATACCGAGCTCTTCAATACGGCTGCGCATTGTTTGCAAGTTCTGCTGAACGGTTAAGTTACGCAAATCTGTTTTCTCTTTCTCACTAAGTGTAAGAAGAAGATTATCAGCAGAACCATTAGTAGCTTGCCATTGTGGATATTGTTCACGAATGAACTGGCGAACTTTACTATTTGCCGCTTCACTAGGCAGACGAACAATAACTTCATCCATACCTTTTAGTTCAGCACGGCTACCGCGGATCTCTTGCTTACGGAAATTAACGCGTAAGTCATCCATTAATTGTTGAGCATGGTTTTTGTATACTTGCTTAACATCAACATCTAAAAGAAATTGAACACCACCGCGAAGGTCAAGGCCTAGCTTTATTGGCTCAAAACCCATGTCTTGTAGCCACATTGGAGCTGCTGGTTCTAATGCTAGCGTTAAACGTTCTTCATTTTTCACTAGTGTATTTAACGCTGCTTTAGTATCAGTTTGTTGTTTAGTACTATCTAATACAACAATCGTTTTATCAGGCTTTTGTTCAATTTTTAGCGGATCAATATCATGCTCTTTTAACACCTTCTGAATTTCAAAAGGTGTTGGCATTGCACCGCCTTTTTTACTGATTTGTACTGCAGCATTGTCGCCATACCACGTTGGAATAGCACTTAATAACATTATTGAAACTGTCACAATTAACACAACATATTTCCATGCTGAGTAATGATTCAGAATCTGTTTAGTATTCTTTTTTCTCATTATTTTTAGCCATGTACCTTGCAACAGACAGCCTGTTGCAGTCGATAGAACACCTATAATTATACCTTTATCACAAGAGTTTGTTAAAGATACTCATCAGTATGACCACTTTAAAAGGATCAATATAATTACAGGTCCGATAAATAGAATTTAATAATCAGTTAATTATTAATATATTTATTAAGTATTTTGAAAGGGTATTACCATTAGCTGAATCGAAACTTTCAACGAATAAATAATATTTTATGCAGCTTGACGTTGCTCGCCATATTGGGAGTAGATCAGATTTGTATCTTTCCAACCGGAAATACGTGATGAAGATGATTTAATTTTAAGAACCCACTCCACCGTTGGTGATAGTGGTTCTACATACCCGACGGTAAGTGGTACAGCAACAAGAATAGGAAGCTCAAATGCTAACCGATAATCAGCTGAGACTTCTTCAGGATTTAGATGAAGCACATTTAATAATCGGCTCGATGTCCCTAAAGCAATATTGTAACCACTAAATTCAATATGATGTTGCTTATTCTTATCACTACTTTTATCTAGATTAGGAATTGGGAAATTCCATACTAACTTTGAGCTATTAACAGAAACAGGCAAACCAACACTGTTATCATTTTGTGTTAATGGATGTTTATTATCAGAAGAGTGATTAACCGTTTGATTTTGCTTACAATTAGATTGAGCAGTATCTGAATGAAAATTGACAAAGTGCGATTGCACAACTATTTCATCACATGGATTAACCGTATTTTGCACGACATGCTGTTGAGCATTTTCGTTGATATGTGTAGATGCCGAAGCTAATGACGCAGCCCCTAAGCAAATACTTAATATCAAAAAACGAACAAAGGTCAGAAACATAATACCTAAAAATAATGAACAAAAATAAGGCTCGTCGCAATGATAAGCGTCGATACTCATGGTGACAAGGAAATTATTTACAAAATCTTGTTATATTTTATTTTTTATCCATAAAATTAGATAGCTTCCTTCTTTTTAGCTGATATTAATTAGTATTAAATAACAATAGGATATGAGTTATTATTAAATAATAACGTATAAAAAAGCCGCAGAGTAAACTCTACGGCTATGAATTTTTATACTATTTGTAACGCTTATAATCCGATAAAAATACCAGCAAGCGCCGCACTCATTAAGTTAGCTAATGTTGCCGCTAAAACGGCTTTAATGCCTAGTTTTGCAACATCACCACGGCGTTCAGGTGCCATGACACCAATTGAACCAATTTGAATAGCAATAGAACCAATATTCGCAAAACCACATAATGCGAAAGTAACGATTACTTGAGTATGTTCAGATAAAGTTTGTTTAACCGCTGCGAAGTCCATAAAAGCAACAAATTCATTGAGAATAAGCTTCTCACCAATAAAAGTCCCTGCTTTTAACATTTCTGTTGCCGGTACACCGATAACAAAAGCAAGTGGCGAGAAAACATAGCCCAAAATAGCTTGCATCGTTAGTGGTGTTGTAGCAAACCAATGTGATGCAGAATCAAGACCAATCGTTGCCGTAATACTTGCTAACCAATGCCCTACCCCTTCAAGGCCAGCATTAGCCATTGCGATCACACTAACAAAAGCAATGAGCATAGTACCAATCGCAACAGATACTTTCATACCATTCATTGCACCAGCAGCTAATGCGTCGATAGCATTACTGTGCTCACTTTTCGCCATCTCGATCTCAGTTTGTTCCATTGGCGTTTCTTGTTCTGGTACAAGAATTTTAGCCATTAGTAAACCACCGGGGGCAGCCATAAAACTTGCAGCAATCAGATACTTAAGATCAACACCTAATCCTGCATAGCCACCTAATACGGAACCTGCTACTGACGCCATACCACAGGTCATCACCACGAAAAGCTCAGAACGTGTCATTTTTGCAAGAAATGGACGAATAAGAAGAGGAGATTCACCTTGAGAAAGGAAGATATTACCTGTGGCAACCAAAGATTCTGCGCGACTTGTACCTAATAGTTTTTGGATACCACCACCCAAAACTTTAATTACCCATTGCATAATGCCAAAGTAATAAAGGAGAGAAATTAAAGCACTGATGAAAATAACAAGAGGAAGTACACGAATGGCAAAAACAAAACCACTTTTTTGAATATTAGCTAAATCACCGAAAACAAAATTAATACCAACATCAGCGAAACTAAGAAGGCCAGCAACACCGTCACTCATTGCACCTAGCATCTTCTGACCAATGGGTACATAAAGTACAAGAGCGGCAAAGCTTGCTTGTAAGAATAAAGCACCGCCAACGGTTCTCCAATTGATCGCCTTTCTATTATCAGAAAGCGCCACTGCGCATAGAACCAGTACTACGATACCAGCTAATGTAATTAACAACTGCATTATTTCGTCCTGCTGTTTTTTAAATGGGTGTCGAATAATGAAGGTATTGCTGTTTGCTGCCATTGAGGAACGATTACTTTTGGGGAAAAAGCAAAAAAGGTAGGATTAACGTTATAAAACGCTAAAAATATGAATGTGTTCGCCCAATAATACAACATACGAGTCACCTAAATTAACAAGCTACAAATAACGCCGGTCCAACTCCGTGGGTCGTTCACTTATCCCTGGTGACAGCTTGTAAAATAAGGTGGCTGAACTTAACTGTTCTGACCGAGGCGAGAGTATATAGAGATCTTGCTCACAATAACAATATCATTTCTCATTATTCGTATATCCAAAGAGCAAATGAATACTATATGAGCAAATAATCCCTCATATAAAACCTTTAACGCATATCTGTTGATTTGTTGTACAGCGAACTCAATTAACAACAAAAAGCCGAACACAATAAATGTCCGGCTTTTGAGGATGTATAATTAATTAGTAATGTTTACTTTGTAAGTACTTCATTTAACCATTGATCGAAATGCGATTTCGGCATTGCACCATTTAACATGTCAACCATCTTGCCTTCTTTAAACACCATAATTGTTGGAATACTACGAATACGGTATTGAGCAGCTAATGCTTGTTGTGCTTCAGTATCAATCTTCACACAACGAATTTGACCATCACGCTCTTTAGATACATCTGTAAATACAGGAGCGAAACCGACGCATGGGTTACACCACGGAGCCCAAAAATCAACTACGACAGGCTTATCACTTTTTAATAGCGTTGAAAAATTATCTTCAGTGCCTTCTATAGGCATACCATCAAATAACTTATTTTTACATGAGCCACAGGTCGCTTCGTCATTAATACGATCTGAAGGCATGCGGTTTAATGATTTACAGTGTGGGCAGCGAGTGGTGATTGTAGTCATTGTAATAATCCATTTAAAAACTTACTTTTTTGTTACTTTACCTTTTGCATAGTAAAAAACAATATGATTCATATTATTACAGCAATAGTCTAAAACTATCAGAGCCTAATGTAGCGAGCAAGATTCAAAAAATCACGATGACACTTCACTTATCATAGATGGGATGCAAACATCGCATCCCATAAAATTTCACTTGTTGTTATTTAATGATGCTTACAATGCTGATTCTGAAACTCCCACACTTATAGTGACAGTGTCACAATAAAATGAGTGTTAATCCTTTATTGTCATTAATGAAATAACCCTAACTCTCGCGCTTCAGCAATGGTAAGTCCACTCGCTTGAATATCACGGAAAAGCTCTATGCGTCGTCTTGCTGCAGCTTGTTGTTTTTTACCCTCAGCAATATTGGTGGCCGACTCATCCTTGTGCTCCCACTTAGATGATACGGAAGAAATCTCTGAATAATCGATAGAGTTAATAGACACAACAACCTCCTAAAGTAACCTGTGTCATTATGATTTACTTAGTATCAAAGGAAATTCGAGGAGTTAAGCTGATAAATTTAACTTTGTGATCCAATCGATGTTCATGTAATAAAGTTACAAAAATAACTGAAAATGACTAGTCAATAACTAATAACAAGCGTACTAATAGAAGTTCTTGGCAAATAAAAAACGTTTAATATTTAGACATATTTGACTCAGGTTATTTATATATAAGCTTTAATTAACAACGTATGAATATAAAAACATTTTGAACTTGTTACTTACCCAAAACATACGCCAACATTTTTGACTTAAGCATATGATAAAAGAAAATAACGCATTTATGTCAATACGTTATGTCGCCACCCATGAACGACATTTAGTAATTTAACATTACATTAATCACACTGTAGTTATGAGTATAAAAAGCGTAGCGTAGTAAAAAAATTTAAAGGTTTTTATTATGAACGCTCAATTATCTGAACTTGCACAACCAGGTGCTATTTCTAATCCGAATACTTTCGCTGAATACCTCACCTTTATTTTCAAAGAAAAGATTAAGAATGATGACGTAACAAAAATCTTTGCCAAAATTCAAATTATTGAAAAATCCATCGCGCAAAAAGACCCTTCAGCAAACCTTTCTTTAACCATCGGTATTTCAATTAAAGGTTGGTCTACCGTTTTCCCTGATGTTCAAGCGCCATCTTTATTACATGATTTCATTGCTATGACTGACGGCGAACGTAACTTCCCAAGCACACCGGGAGATATTTTCATCATGATAAAATCTGAGCGTATGGATCTTAATTTTCAAGCAGCGAAATACATTGCCGCAGCTCTTCAACCTATAGCTAATTTAATTGAAGATATTCAAGGTTTTAAATACCTAGACAACCGCGATATGATCGATTTTGTTGATGGAACTGAAAACCCAAAAAATGAAGCTCGTTTTAATGCCGTTTTAGTCGAAAATGACAGTGATATCCACCAAGGCGGGACTTACTTAACCGTACAGCGCTACGTAGATCGTCAAGGCTTATGGGATAAACAAACCACAGAATACCAAGAGCAAGTTATTGGTCGAACTAAGCTTGACGATATTGAACTTGATGATAATCAGAAACCCGCTTGGGCGCACAATAATAAGAGTAAAGTTATTATTGATGATCAAGAAATTAAAATGCTACGTCAGAACCGTCCATTTGGTAATGCTATAGAACATGGCACGATGTTTATCGGTTTTGCAGCCTCACCGGAAATTTTAGATATTTCATTGAAACAAATGATTTATGCTGATGAAAATGGTAACTACGATCGCTTATTGGATTTTGTGGAAGCAAAAACAGGTACTCACTACTTTGTACCTTCACAAACATTAATGAATACTTTCGCCGATTGATCTATCGTGTCGTCAATGTGCCTACAAATGAAAATTTGTGGGCTTTTTCTTATTAAAAATCACAAAGTGATAAAAATGTAATTAATTTTCAATCTAAGCCCTTGAAAAATAAAAAATACATTTTATTTTACAGAATAATTTCTTGATTCCTCGCACGTTCTGTTGTCCCCTATACACTTAATAATTAATTCTATCTTTTTATTTATACATACGAAGAGTATTTCTGGGGGCAAGAATGCGCAAAACCCTTTTAACCCGAGTATCACTAGCAGGTCTTATTGCTACCGTTGCGGGTTGTTCATCAACACCGCCGCCAGCACCAGTTGAAAAAAGTTTCAAAACGATAGCTAGCCAATTTATGACTTCTGATGCAACACGTAGCCAAGGTACGGTTGTTGATAAAGGTATGTTTTACCCTAAAGAAACCTTCTCTTTTAGTTATCGTTACTGCTCTGCAAGTGCCGAACAAGCGCAACAAGATATTGAACAATTTTATCAATTAGCCAATAAAACATGTAAAGCTAACTCTGGCACCATGATCAACCAAGATACTGATGCCTGGTGTGTGAGTCACCCTAATACTCCAGATGAAACACCTATTTTCTCTGCACGTATTACATCTACAGATCTATGGGCTGATGTTTGTCCTACAGGGCCATTTGTCCCGATGCGTGTCATTGAAAACAAAGATGTTGATAAAGTCGCTTGGATTGATGGCGCTAAACTTCTTGGTTATCAACCCTACTCTGTACATAGAAAGGTTGTCCCATCAAACCAGTCTCAAGCGGCAC
Organism: Photobacterium sp. SKA34; assembly: GCF_000153325.1. Classification (GTDB taxonomy): domain Bacteria; phylum Pseudomonadota; class Gammaproteobacteria; order Enterobacterales; family Vibrionaceae; genus Photobacterium. The sequence continues at coordinate 1,394,477 of NZ_CH724141.1, read as the reverse complement.
TCTTTAATGAAAAAGAAACACCTGCACCAGAACAAGAACCTTGGACTGAAGAGACTGGCTTCATTGCTACACACGTAGGTGAAACTGTGTGTATGTATAAGAAGACTAAAGACGAAGCTTATGGTGTGACTTACAAAGGTAAAATCCAAAGTGTAAATGACAACCGCGTTAGTGTATTAGCGACTGAAAAGTTAAAAGGCGATATTCGTATTGCGCCTGAAATTGATCCACTACCTTGGTATAAAGGAGCGGTAATAGAAGCAGATGCACGCTCTTGGTTTATTTGTCAGTAAATAGCATTACTCTCTTTAAAATATAACAAAGCCCAGCATAATCTATTAGCTATGCTGGGCTTTTTATTTATCTCACTCATGAATAACACTAAATCATTAACTATAAGTCTCAAAAAAATCTAACGTATCTTCTAATGCTTGATTACGTAAGCAATCTTTTTCCATTAATAATTCATGTCGAGCATGTGGGATCACTTTTATTTGACACTCTGAGCACTTAGAGTAAAAAAGATGATGAGAATCATTATCGACAATTGTATCGTCACCTGCCTGCAACAATAATACGGGCGTATGAATATGATCTACATCCCGTATACAGCTTTTCGCGGCAGCTAATGCTTGCCATACCCATCGAGCACTAGGACCACCAACACGCAGTTCTGGATGGCACTGATACAAATGCTTTGCCCAAACGTAACGTATTTGACTTTGGCATTGATCATTTTCTTCAAAAGGCGCTTCGTGATACGGCTTATATCCAAACACATAAGACGGTTGTGTTTGATAATGCTCGATAATTTTTGCGATTGAAGAGGCTACTAATTTTAACGGTACAGGAAGATTGATACCAAACATAGGTGCATTAAGAACAACGGCATTAAAATGAGTTTGATAACGTTCTAAATATAATGTTGCTACCGCACCTCCCATTGAATGAGCTAATAAAAACCGTTGTCTGTATGCTTGTTTTCCAACAACATTTGTAATAAATAAATGAAGGTCTGACACATAATCATCAAAACAAATCACATGCCCAAGTTCGCTATCGTTCGTTAATCGCCCTGATGCGCCTTGACCACGATGATCATAAGCGTACACATCGTAGCCTTTACGAGATAACTCATAACATAGCTCCTGATATTTCCAGAAGCTCTCATTACGCCCATTAACGATGACAACACAACGCTCATTTTGAGGATGCCGAATACTTATCCACCTGATCGGTATTCCATCAACACCTTTAAATTCACCTTGCTCCCTCTTCTGCCACATATAATGGACTTCACTCGCCATTAGATGCGTAAAAACCGACTCCTTGGTAACAAAATCCCTCTCACAATTTTGTTTAGCCATGACAACTTCTTATAATTATTATGCAAACTTACATAAATCACTGACTTCTTCTCCCATTAAATGGGATACATCGCAAAGGGGTTCATCAATATCAATATAGCGACCCACAGTGTTTAAAAAATACTTACCTGATTGATAGCCAAGGCTGTAATCTTCTTCTAACGATCGCATATCACTACCTATCATTTTTGACTTTAAAGCTTTTTGCGGATGAATCTCATAAATAGTAACATCATCAGGCGGATTACTCAGAAACTCTTGTGTTTTTCTATAGTTATCTTCATGTTCTAACAACATCTCAATCATACCTGCAGCTTTTGATTGGCCTAATGCACGACGAATATTACTCATCCAGCAATGATCAAATGATGTATCAATAGGCACAGTGCGGATCACAACAATATGACGATAACCGCGCTCATAGGCTTCTTGAACAGGAATTGGTGCAGATAAACCACCATCAACCCAATATTCGTTTTGTGAGTAGATTGGTTGTCTATTTAAAACAGGGATTGCGCATGAAGCTTTTAATGCCAACGACCAATTATCAGTATTTAAATTAAAATACGCCGCTTGATGACTAACCGTATTACTTGCTGATGCGAGTACAGTTCGATTACGCATATTCTGTCGACCTTGATGCCAATCAAGCTCAAAGCGTGTCTGGGTTTGCTGCATTAACCATTCTAGATCAAGCCCTTCGCGACCAAATAAGAAACGATACACATCAAAGAAGTGATGATTAGTCGTTGCTTCTGTGATCACTTTAAAAGCATGTTTCTTTTGACCGCAAATATAAGACGCTAAATTAAGCGAGCCTGCAGACGTACCAATCATTAGTGAGAACGGATTAAAATCCTGATCTAAAAATGAATCCAATACTCCTGCGGTAAAAATCCCTCTTTGACCTCCACCTTCCGTGACAAGTGCTATCTTAGATACATCCTGAGGCTTATGGGACAATGCGTCATAGTTTTGTACCGCATAAGATACATGCTTACCTGCCATGTTACTCTCTTAAGATTACTGCATACTTTGATGCATATTCATCATACAAATATTACGAGGCATACTATCAAATAGGGATCTAATGTCTAATAAAAAACGAACAATATTTGATTGTAAAAATATACGCTCAAATTTCTAAACAATAACGGCTTGAACTTTAGGTTTTACGTGATTTTACAAGTTAATATTATTAGAGAATATTTAACGGGTTATTCAACATTAGCTAATATAAGACTGAAATAACGCATGAACATTCACTCTTGCTTTAAGCTTGGCTGCCAACAAATATAAACCACCCAATTTGCGGTGTAAAAAAATAGCATCAGCGGGCGGCGTATGCCAATAACCACTATTCATACTTAACACACTACCAGCATCGCGAATGCGTTTCCCCATATCCGTTACACCGAAATCATACACACCATCAAACGCTAATGGCTCACAGGCTTCTAGACATAAATTCACTACAGCTTGTTGTGCGACATCTTCAATTTGCTGATGAAAAAAGCCTATTTGCTTTAACGCGTTAAGCATAGACTCACGATCATTTTTCACCGCACCAGTCATCAATTGGCGATAACCTTCAGAAACATGCTCGGGATACTCACGTGTGGCACCAAAATCAAGCAAGATAAACTGATTAGTTGTGAGGTTATAACGATAGTTAGCAAAATTAGGGTCGGTTTGCACCAATCGAAAGTCGAACACTTCTTTGAACAATAAGGTAAAGGCTAATGCCATCACCTCATCACGTACCTCTTGGGATTGTTTTGCCAATTGCTCTATTTCTATTCCATCGACAAAACTCATCGCAAGGATCGTTTCACATGTTAAATCATCATATATCTCAGGGATCAAAAAGCGTGCATCACCTGAAAGTAACTGGCGAAATTGTTTAAGATATTGTGCTTCTTGCTGATAATTAGCTTCAGCATGTAACTGTTTTTTCGCTTCGTCTAACAAATCTGACACATCAATAGACTTAGGGATCAATCCCGATACATTTAGTAAGGTTGAAACATTATGTACATCACTATCAATGCTTTCTCCTATACCTGGGTACTGTATCTTTAAAGCAATATCTCGACCGTCTTTAGTCTTAGCTCTATGAACTTGTCCTATTGATGCGGCAGCAACTGGATAAAACGAGAATTGAGAAAATTTGTCTTGCCAATCTTCTCCCCAATTAGCAATGAGCACATGATTCAATTGGCTAATCGGCATAGGTTTCGCATCAGCTTGCAAACGAGATAGCAGTTCAGTTAGTTCTTTCGGGAGTAAATCACCAGCATCCATAGATAAAAGTTGACCTACTTTCATCGCAGCCCCGCGTAACTGTGCTAATTGCTCAGCCACACGTTGAGCATTTTTTGGCGTTAAGAGTAATTCACTGGCTTTAGGACGATGTCCTGAAGCTAACTGTTTCACTCCTTCAGCAACCATGCCAGTTGCCACTCTTGACGCCAACGAGCCTAGTTTCGATAGGCGTGATAATCGCCCTTTAGGCACTTTTGAATACTGATGTGGATCTTTCATGCTTAAACCTTATCTTAAGATGATGTGTAATAACGTCATTTGTGACGATTGAATACGCCTTTCTTTAGAGTGAATTTATATGGCGTAAATAATACTCGGCTTGCTCTACAACAACAGCCTGTTCACTATCATCTAATTTATCCCAATGACTAAATAGCATACCTACACGAGGGTTGTTTGCTAATAACCCCCTATGTTTGTTCATAAAACGCCAATATAAACTATTAAATGGACAAGCATTCAATCCAGTTTTCTTTTTAACCTCATACTGACACGATGAGCAATAGTCGCTCATTTTATTAATGTACGCCCCACTTGAAGCATAAGGCTTTGTTGCCACCACACCACCATCGGAAAATAGCGCCATACCGAGCGTGTTGGGCTTTTCTACCCACTCAACCGCATCAATATAAATACCTAAGTACCACTGTTCGACTTCACTCGGTGCAATCCCCGTTAATAAACAAAAATTACCCGTGACCATTAAACGCTGAATATGATGAGCGTAGCTGTAATCAAGCGACTGTTTAATCGCATGATGCATACACTGCATATTGGTTTTAGCATCCCAAAAAAAATCAGGTAATGAACTGTTAGCTTCTAGCGTATTCTCTTTCCCATAATGTGGCATGTTTACCCAATAAATAGCGCGAATAAATTCACGCCAGCCTAATATCTGACGAACAAACCCTTCAACTTGGGCAATATCAATTTTTGAATCAGGCTGAGAGTAAGCATCAATAGCCGCTTGGATCACTTGCATGGGATGCAACATTTTCGCATTCAAAGCAAAAGATAAACGAGAATGGTATAAGCTCCATGCTGACTCACTTTTCGTGGTCATCGCATCTTGAAAACGTCCAAACAAAGGCAATAAATCACGGCAAAAGTAACTCAATAGCGCTTGTGATTGTTTACGATTTGTCGGCCAAAGTAATTGCTCACAAGATTGACCGATTGTGTTGATATTGTGTTTTTCCAGTCGTTTCGAAATAGCACTAACATCATTACTGAACATTAAAGGTTGAGGTATTTTTTCAATATCAATAGCCTTTAACTTATTTCGATTTGCGCCATCATAATTCCATTTACCACCTTGAGGATTTCCTTCAACCATTAATACGTCAAATCGTTTACGCATAGCGCGATAAAAATGCTCCATACGGTGATGTTTGTTTGGTGTTATATACTGATCAAGCTCAGCTAATGTCAGTAAGAAATGATCGCTGTCAGATGCTTGAACTGCCACATCAGGTATTTTTAAAGCCGCTAACTGTTGTGATAATCGGTATTCATCCGGTTGTTGGTATTCAAATGCTTGGCAATGATATTGCTGACAAAGTGAAACAATTAAATCAGGTAAATCATGATAGGTATGAGTATCGTCTAATGTTAAATGTAAAACCTCATGTCCTGATTGTTGCAGCGCAATCGCAAAGTTTTCCATCGCAGCAAAAAATGCACATATCTTTTGATGGTGATGAGTAACATAATTCGTTTCTTGCTTTAGCTCTGCAATAACATACAGCACGTGTTCATTGGGTTGTTGATACCAGTGATGACCTGCATTGAGTTGATCACCCAGAATTAAACGAAGAGTTGTATAGCGAGATTGCATCATTACCCTCTTCCACTCAATGGCCAATCATCAATGTTTACACTATCTAAGGCATTTAGGTTTTCATCCCCTCGCCAATGGCGAATAAAGTGATGATTAGGATCAAAAATTCGTGTTTGTTTTTCTAAATCAAACCAACGTTTTTCACGACTATCAGTTCCAACACCTGCAATGTACTGCCAATTACCCCAGTTTGCCGCGACATCATGATCTATCAGTTGTTGTTCAAAATAGGCTGCACCGTAGCGCCAATCAACAGATAGCTCATTAACCAAACAACTTGCAACTATTTGGCGCCCACGATTGGACATGTAACCGGTTTGGTTTAGCTGTTTCATAAACGCATTAACAATAGGATAAGGTGTTGAGCCCTCGCACCATTGTTTAAAACGAGTAGGATAAAAACTATTTAATAACCGTTTGTTTTGCACACCACTGAAACGATACAGATCTCGCCCAACAGCATGCGCATGCCATTGAAAAAATTCACGCCATAACAACTCAAAGAAGATCCAATAGGTTGATGAATTTTTCTCTTTGTATTTTTCATAATCTTGCAATCTAGCCATAATCATTTTGGCAGATATTGCCCCACACGCTAACCACGGTGAAAATTTGGTTGAGTTATTCCAACCTTCTATAGCATTACGTGTTTCTTTATAACTTGACGGCAAACGAGAAGAAAAATACTGCTGTAAGTGCATCAGTGCTGCATTTTCACCACCATGCCACTCAACCTGATCATTATCTGAAATGTGGACATGACGAATATCTAAGTATTCAGAACAAAACACATTAGGTTGTGGCGGTAAATAATCAGGTACAAGAATAGGTGAAGATACAGTGACGTTTTGCTCTATCTGCTTACGAAATTTTGAATAGCTCTTTGGCATGTCTAAAAGAGGAAACGGCAGTTGATCTTGTGAGTACAACGTATGCGTATCAACTTCTACAAATCGCAAATGAGGATAGCATTGTTTTAAGTAACACCATTGCTGTTGTTCATACCAACCACAATGACGACTACGATAGATAAGGTTAATGCCGTATTGCTCTATTAATACTGGCATTGAAACCATAGGATCTGCCTGCATCACTAATAAACGCTGACCCAATGTGGCTAAATTAGATTGCAGTGCTTGTAACGCTTGCAATAAAAAACGATGACGAATTTCTCCCACCGAGATAAGTTGATAACGATTAAACTGCTGTTTTTTTGGTTCCATAAAATAAACACACAGCAGGCTGTCACAATGCTCATAAGCTTGATGAAGTATAGGGTTATCATGCAAACGCAAATCATTGGTAAACCAATAGAGAGCTTTTACCGCCATAAATTATATGCCTTATTTTTTATCGACTCTATATTTACGCTACGAATAGGCATAACGATCGATTTTTATTTTTGCTGTCACGAAATTTAGGCAATAAAAAAGCCAGTATTATTAACAAGAAACGTAATAATACTGGCTGAAAATGTAATTAGTCGTTAATCAAATTCTGGCTGATTACGGTTTTTAAAATTCACCAATAATCCCATCACCAGCACCACAACCGTCACAATTAAAATTGACTGGAATACATGGTGATATTGCGCAGCAGAAGTAATTAAATCTATTGCATCACCTTGTGGTGTATTGGTTGACGTTAACTCAGCAATGTTTGCTGCTAAATAGTTTGCTACCGAACCACCCATTAACATGTAAATACCCGCAACTGTTCCTGTTGCACCTTGCGGATTCATGCGCGTAATTGCAGCTAACGCTACAGGGTCAATAAATAGCTCAGCAATACCAATGAAAAACAAGCCAATAAATAGCCATAGGAATGTTGTATGACCTGTTGTCATTGCTAGCTTAGAAGACAACGTAATCAAACTAAAGCCCGCAGTTAATAGAAACAGACCCATGTTTAATTTCGTTAATGTGCGTACAGAGACCTGACGTGACGATAATACTTTCCATAACCATGTCACCGCAGCACCACCCACAATAACAGCTATAGGGTTAACAGATTGGAAGAAAGCTGTTGGAATATGATAACCAAAAATATCCGTATCAATATTACGCTCGATGAATAAGCTAATTGAACTGCCACCTTGCTGATCAAATGCCCAGAACACCATACCAAAAATCATAAAGTACATAATTGAGTGAAGCTTCTTACGGTCTTCAGCATCACTCTTACGGTATAAACGCAACATTTGTAGTGCCGAAAATGCAAGGATCACGGCAAGAATATAACCTGCTAATAAATCTTTAAGTACAAACACAAGACCTACCGCAGCAGCAACAACACCGACAGTGATTAAGAACCAGTGACTAATACCTGCTGTTTTTTGTGTTAACGCTGCTTTATTGACTTTTTGTACATGAGCAAAGTTTTTACGACCCGTACTAAAAATGATTAAGCCAATAAACATACCAATACCTGCAAGAGCAAAGCCCACATGCCATCCCCAACGGCTTGCAGCATACCCACAGAAAATAGGTGCAAGTGCAGAACCAATATTACCGCCTATATAGGATATCGAAAAACCTGATTCACGTGCGCTTTCATGACCTTTATATAACTCACCCAATAAACAGCTTGAGTTAGTTTTAAAAAAGCCATAACCACAAATAATTAATGCTAACGCTGAATACAAGGTCGTATGATCGTTACTCGGAAGACTCAATACAACGTGGCCAGCAACCATCAATAAGCCGCCAATAACAACAGCCCAATAATTTCCCAAATATCGGTCTGCTAAATAACCCCCTAAAATGGGTGTCACATAAACTAAAGATGTATATGCACCGTATAGTGCATAAGCATGTTCATCTGACATTAAGAGTTTTTGGGTTAAAAATAGAATTAATAGCGAACGCATGCCGTAGTAGCTAAAAAATTCCCACATTTGTATCGCGATGAGGTGAAAAAGCCCTTTAGGCTGAGAGGATAATTGCATATTGATTCCTGTAAAAAGGCCCGTTTAGCTAACGGTTGTCATTCTTATGGGTGTGTTTATACCTACGGTATTTAGGAATGAAAATACACTGAACTTCTCTAAGCTCAAGCATATTATTAACCCATATTTAGTATCTAACTTTTCATCGTTTTAAGCATTTAACCATTGCTTCACTAGGAATGGTTCATTCCATTTACAAGCATTAAACAAACATCATTCCATTTTTATAGCCAACAAAGCAACACTTCTGAAAAGCATATAAATTTCATTAGGTTACGATTAAAACACATCACCACACTAATAACTTCATCAAAAAAATATGTGATGAAAATCACAACATTGGTGCAACAAAAAAGCCGTAACAATAGCTGTTACGGCTTTAATAAAATAGACCTTTGCATCTCTTTATAACGTTAAATCTAACTCATTATGAATTAATACGATGCATTGAGAGGCAAATAACATCTTAGGACCTAAACTAATTTTCTGTGCGCCTAAACGTTTTAAGCTGTTATAACTTTTTTTAGGCATTGGCATATGATCCGTTAATAAAAAGCAAGGGTTCGCAGCAAGTTCAATATCGCGAACAAAATCCCCTTTCTTATCTAATATGTATAATTGGTAGTCTTCAGCAAGTTCAACCACCAGCTTTTCAAAACTGATCGTACGAACCGTAATCCCTGATTCTACATTACGGCATTGCTCTTTCCCCATGCCTAATGATTTGTCCAGCGCATGCGTGATCTTATCTAACCATGCTTGCTCATGAAAGCCGGTTAAATTAGTAATATCATTTGAATTAAAGCTAATGGTACGAGAAAAGTCTTGCGTACTTTCAAGCACTAAATGCACCATAATATCTTCACGGTGAGACTGCGCCACAAAAATAGCATTCATTAAAACATGAGCCAAAATTTCGGTGTGGGCATCTTGACCCACAGATGCTAATAGCATTTTACTGTCGGTGGGTGCAGAACGGGCTCTTAATACGAAAGCGCGCATAGTTAATATCCTAGAAGTTGAAAGTGACACCAGCATCGCTACACAAGGGTATATACCAATCATATACCTACAGCGAGCGCGATATTATCCCCGCTTTCCATCAATTTGTAACCCCCATTGATCAGATTCCTATTTTTAATCGTATTAGGTTAATCAATCAATAACGACAAGGTAATATGAACACAATCACTCGATTACCAACCCATACACTTGGCTATTTAGGTCTTATTCCTTTTGCCCTAAGTGCATTTGCTATCAGCCTTGAGATAAGTATTTTTAACACTTCAGCTATGCTAATTTTCGTCAGTTATAGTGCAATTATTCTTAGTTTTCTTTCTGGCGTTATGTGGGGAAACATTCTGAATCATAAGGAAAGTTCAACCAGTCGATATGCTTTACTTCTAAGTAACCTTTTTGCGCTACTCGCTTGGTTTTCTTTATTACACTCATCGAATAATTACACTTGGGCTATTGTTGCATTAATGCTGGGGTTCATTTGTATTCGTATCGCCGAGATAAAATTTAACTCAACTCATCAAGATGAGTATTATCAACAATTACGTAATCGTCTAACCACTTGTGTTTGCGGATTACATGCGGTTGTGTTTGCAATCACGTAAAACAGGGAGAAAGAAAATGGAAAAGATGATCATCTTTTATGATGGAAGCTGCCCACTTTGCGTCGCTGAAATGAAGCAACTTCGACAACTTAATGAACATCAAAAACTACAATTTGAAGATATTCTTGTGCCTGACTTTAACCAACGCTTTCCTGATATCTCAAAGGAAGAAGCCAGCGCTGTTTTACACGGTTTACTCTCTTCTAAAACAGGTGCTGAACAACAACTTCTACTTGGTCTTGATGTCACTTATAAAGCATGGAACCTTGTTGGTAAAAAGAGGTGGTTAAAAATACTAAGGCTTCCTGTTATACGTACCGTTGCGGATAAAGCGTATTTATTTTTTGCCAGAAACCGTTATCGTATTTCCTATTTATTAACCGGAAAATCACGCTGTAATAGCTGTTCAATTGATTAATTGATCTTATCGCTATAAGAGCAACTTCTAACATTATTGCAAGTTATCTCTGTTTTTATTGATAGCCTTCCTATAAACCCACCAAAAAAATAATACCCATATTATATAAAGTGGAATAATTAAAGGAAATATAAAATAAAGCGCCACTATATCGGCGCTGAATAGCCATTAATTCATCATTTTAAATTCTTTATGGCGATACCTCTAATTTTTGCTTTTATTTACGTGCATATATATAAAACACTATTTACACTCGCAGCACTTTCTAACACCACATTTTTCTGAGACAACAATGCAACTATCACTAAAACAAAAGCTGATCAGCGCGAGCTTGTCTGCTGTTGTCCTTATGGCAGCAGTATTAACTTGGCTTGCTGCCAGTAATTTACAACAACAAACTAACGCAAATATCTTAGATCGCGTACAAAGCGTGGCAACCACAGCCACCAGCGGTATTGAAGATTGGGTTAATATGCGCCGTAGTATTACCTCCTCAGTTAATGAGCCCTATCTACAAGATGATCTAGTACCTTTCCTACAACAAGCACGTAATGCAGGCGGATTTGACGATATCTACTTCGGTACCGTTTCTGGACAAATGCTTCGTTCACACCCAGAGCGTAACCGTGCAGGTTATGATCCTCGTACACGTCCTTGGTACGGCGATGCGGTAAATAATAACAAACAAGTGATCACCACGGCTTATCAAGATGCCATTACTAATGCCCTATTAGTGACGATAGCCGAACCTATTCGTAATAAAGGCGTACTAGCTGGTGTTATCGGTGCAGATGTGCTGATTGATCAACTCATTAACGATGTGATCAGTTTGAACATCGGCAACAATACTCATGCTATGTTGATTGACAAAAAGAATGGAACATTCCTTGCTCACCCTGATAACTCACTGTTATTAAAACCCATTGCGAACTATAGCAATCAGTTAAACATGGGTAGCATCGAACAGAGTGCCAATACAAACAGCTTAGAGCAGTTATCAATCAAAGGGAAAGATAAGCTATTCTACTTTGCTAATATCCCAAATAGTGATTGGGTCTTTGGTCTTGAAATGGATAAATCCACTGAAGAAGCCAGCTATTATTCACTACTAACTAAATTAATCATCACCGCTATTGTGATCACCTTAATCGTGGTTATCGCGGTAGCATGGCTAGTAAACTACCTTCTTCGCGATCTTGACCGTGTATCAAAAGCACTGGCTGAAATTGCAAATGGTGAAGGTGATTTAACGCAACGTTTAGAACCAAGAAGCCAAGATGAAGTAGGTAAACTTGCACAAAACTTCAACCAGTTTGTTGGTAACATGCACCAAATGGTGACTCGATTATGTCATGTTTCAGAATCACTTAATCAACAATCTCATATAACCGCTTCACAGGCAGAAGAACGCAGCACCCGTATTCAGCATCAGCAAGATGAAATTAATATGGTAGCAACAGCGATCAATGAAATGGCAGCAGCGACACAAGAGATTGCCGCCAATGCGGAAAATACCGCAAGAACATCAGAGCAAACGGTAATCGCTTCTAATCACGGTGCAACACAGGTTAACCAAAGCCAACAATCCATCAGCACATTAGCGCAAGAAGTGGATACTGCTACATCTGTGATCAGTGAACTAAATCACCATGCTCAAAGCATCACAACAATCCTATCTACAATTCAAGGGATTGCTGAACAAACCAACTTATTGGCATTAAATGCCGCGATTGAAGCCGCCCGAGCTGGTGAGCAAGGCCGAGGATTTGCTGTTGTTGCAGATGAGGTACGTGTACTTAGCCAACGGACTCATGCATCAACTCAAGAAATTCAACAAATGATAGAAACCCTACAAAAAACCACAGGTCAAGCCGTTAATATCATGGATGATAGCCGACATCTCTCTGAAACCAGTGTTGATGATGCCAATGCAGCAGCAGTAAGCCTGTCACAAATAACCACTGCCGTAAACACTATCAATGATATGGCGACACAAATTGCTTCAGCCGCTGAAGAGCAATCTTCCGTGACATCAGAGATCACCCGTAATACGGAGGGAATTCGTGATGTTTCTAATGAACTTGCTGTAGAAGCTGATGAAGCCGCCAAACAGGCAGCTGAACTATCAAATTTATCTCATGAGCTACAACAAGAAATCAGTCGGTTTAAGCTGTAAGTAAACTGGTATTCAATAATCTCAAAGCCAGCACAATCGTTGCTGGCTTTTCTATATCTACACTTATAACCACTTCGATATCCAAATCATACTCAAATAACTAATATTAAACTCCCACCTTTACTTGTTATGTTATAACATTACAATATACGGTAATGTATTACTTAAAACCTACCGTTAACTTTAACGGATCAAAGTAATCTTCAAGTTAACACTATCAATGTGAGAATCTTCAGCCATGAATGTAGCCGCAATCGACCGTCACTTAAACAGTACTGAGAATACAGTCAGCTTAAGTATCGCTCCCCAACCTACCGTATTCACCAATATCTATCGAAACAACATTAATATCGCGGTTTGGCAGCGCAATCTCAGCTCTGAACTCACGCATGAAATTGAAACATTCCTTAGCGATAATCCAACATTTAGAAAGTCGATATCCCTTTCTCCTGAAACCGTACGGGAAGAACTTGATCTGGCCACACAACGAAAACTGCCTAAAGCGCTAGTTGAAAACATTGCGCAACTGGTTGATATGTTTTGCTGTTTATTCGATCTAAAAGAAGTCGGTTTGAGATTAACAGCATTAAATAACGCTATGTGCCCACGTTTTCATGTCGATCGTATTCCTTGCCGATTGGTAACGACCTTTCATGGCGAAGCATCACAATGGTTGCCAAACCATAAAGTGGATCGCACAAAACTAGGACATGGCAATAACGGGTTACCAGATGAAACATCGGGATTATATAAACAACATTCTGATATAGAGCAATTATCAACGGGTGATGTGGCACTATTCAAAGGTGAGGCTTGGGCTGGAAATGAAAATCTTGGTGTTGTTCATCGTTCCCCCGCAACATTACCAAACGAAACACGATTACTGATGACTTTAGATTTCTGTTAAATTAATGAAAATTCAGGCCAGCATTTATTTGCTGGCTTTAAAACAGTTTACCACTCCTAAAAAATTATCATAATAAAACCAACTTTTAATATTTTAATGGTAGTCATCAATAATAAGATGGAAGTATTACTCACATTTAAATATTAATAAATCCAATTTTCAAATTCATGACCTTAATTACCATCAAATATAATTAGCTAAATAAAATAAATATTACTTTTTAGTATTACGTTTTGTCATGGTGTGATTACTAAAAATCGTTTGTTTATCAATCTACTTACGAATAATGTTAATTACAAACACAATAAATGTTTAAAATAAAATGACTCGTAAAAAATAAAGTGGTGTAACTATTATTTTCAATAAAATAATTGCCCAGTATTGACGCGTTATCTTATCGAATGTATGGAACTACAGAAATGATAAATCAAAAATTAGTTATAATATTTTTAATACAGTTTATTGCATCTAATGTTTATGCCGGTAACACAGAAAATATTTATGTTCATCCTGGGAGTAGTATTAATGTAAAAGTGAACTTAACTCCTTATCAGCAACAAGGCGTTAATTGGAAAGGTACGCATTTATGGGTTGCAAGCGTATTAGGCAACGAGATATGGTCAGACAGTGATGAAAAAGAAGGTATTTCAATTGAAATTACAAAGTCTCAAGCTCGGCTTAATCTAATAGGTCATCTTACTAATCAAAGGAAAAAATGGAACTGTGATTTTACAAAAGGTAATCGTTTTAGAACAGGATTTCCCGGTGTAGGTTTAAATAATCTAATAAAAGGTAATGGCAAACAGAGACGTTGTAAAAATGAACATCGAGTCGGTTTTCACTTAACAAGAGCAGTTAAAAATTGGAAAGTAGGCTATTCGACAGCTATAACTGAAGTAAAAATTGATGTACCAGAAGATACCAAGGTTACAACGGTTACATTTCCTGTTTATCAGAAAACTCAGATAGGTGGAAATCCTATAGTACAAAAAAAAGGCAATTGTTGTCCATGTTATACAAAACACATGCAGTTTCACGAGTAATAATCAAGATATCGATGTAAACATTGGTGATATCGCACCCGGTAAACGAGTATTTAAAAGTTTACCAATTACGTACAAATGTTCTCCTAAAGATGGAAATAATGCGAGTACAGTTACGTCAAGTAGTGGGCCTAATGTGATGACAGCAAAATATAAAATAATTGAAAATCCGTCAGGTAATACCAATAAAAAAGCTGTAAATGTCAAATTTTTTAGACCAGATGAATCCCCTCTTATTCTTAATAAAAGTTACAACGACATCAGTGAATTAAGGAATTTAAATTATGAGGTTGTAGCAAGTCCAATCAGTGACTTTAATACACATGATCCATCATCTGCTCAGTTTGGTTACTTCAATCGATCATTTAACATTGAATTAACATATTATTAATTTACATCTAGCGTTAAAAATTAAATAAAAAGTGAGATATTTAAATGAAAATAAAACCTGTATTATTTTCTATCCTCAGTGTATTTTCTATAAACACCTATGCTGTTAATCCAACGCAACCTATTAGTGAAAATTTTAATATTCCTCTTCCAACAAGCTCTCAGTCTATAATAAATTATATTGCTCATAATTTGTCAATTAGCTTAAGCGTAAGAAAAAACTTTGACATAAAAACGAATAAGAAAGAAAAAGTGGTTGATATAACATTAAAAAATATTGGTGACTCCACAATACCTATAAGTGATTGGTCAATCTATTTTGGTTTGAGAAGAGATATTAAAAATAACATTACTAATGGCTTTTCTATAGAGCAAAAATTAGGAGATATAAAAACACTGACACCAATACCAAATAGCTCTCCTATTCACCCAGGAGAATCACGTGTTATCACATTCAATGTCAATTATTTTATAGTTTCAGACTCTGCTGTTTTACCTAATTGGTATGTTGCCTCAAAAAACACTCATCCAGTTGTTATCGATAGTACGAAGTTTGACGATCCCGTATTTGTTAAAGCTTTTAAATCTAGTCATCAATTAAAGCGCTCACCTCAAGATATTGTTACTATCGCCACACCTTATAGCCGATTTGAGCAATATAAATCAACCACGAAGCAACAATTAAATAACTTTGCAATTACACCTACACCTAAGTTAATTACTGCCACACAAGGACAAGCAACAATAAATAACAGCTGGTCAATTTTATATACAGAGAAAAATAAGCCAAAAGCAATAGCATTACATAAGGCTTTGCTTCATGAGCTAAAAAATAACACACCAAAGTTAACAGCTGCATCCACAGCACCTGATACTAAAATCATTCGTTTGATTGATCATGATATTGGCAACGAAGCTTATACACTCAATATTAGCAAAAACCACATAGACTTATTAGGTAACGATGCTGGCTTGTTTTATGCCCAAATAAGTTTACTTATTTTAATTCAACAACATGGAAGTAATATACCTAACGTTATAATTAATGATGAGCCAAGAAAGCCATACCGCGGATTTCTTTTAGACGTAGCCCGTAATTTTTATAAAAAGGAAACTATTTTACGGCTTCTTGATCAAATGGCAGCCTACAAAATGAATACTCTTCATTTGCACCTTTCTGACGATGAAAGCTGGAGACTTGAGATACCGGGCATTCCAGAACTCACAGAGTTTGGTGCTACACAATGCCATGATGAATCAGAAACAGCTTGTTTGATGCCTGTTTTAGGTGCTGGCCCAAACAAGAAAACTCAATATTATAGTGTTGAGGATTATAAAATCATTTTAAAATACGCTAACGATCGTAACATTACAGTTATACCTGAATTTGATATGCCGGGTCATGCACGTGCAGCTATTCTTGCAATGGAGTCCCGATACAGAAAATTAAAATCCCAAGGAAAAGTAAAAGAAGCTGAACAATTCCGTCTATATGACCCATTAGATACAACTCAATATAAATCAGTTCAACTCTATTCAAACAACGCAATTAATGTCTGTATGGATTCCACTTATAATTTTGTTGATAATTTACTAACGCAAATACAAAAGATTCATTCAACTATTCAGCCACTTAAAGTTATTCATTTAGGCGGAGATGAAATAGCCGGAGCATGGATTAATTCACCAGCCTGTAAGAAGCTTATAGCAAATAATAAAAACATCAATTCAACAGAAGAACTTGGTGAGTATTTTTTTAATAAAGTTAATCAAATATCAAGCCAGAACAAACTTGAATTACATGCTTATGGTGATGCCTTTGACCATAAAAACCATACAATACGTATCAAAGGAAATCTTGTTGCACAAGTATGGAATAGTATATGGGAGTGGCAATCTGGAGGAAGAGCTAATCGACTTGTTAATGCGGGATATGATGTCATACTAAGTAATGCTCCTTATTTATATTTAGACCAACCACAAGAAGCTTCGCCACAAGAACGAGGTAACCCTTGGGCCACGCGCTTTATTAATACTGAAAAAGTATTTAGTTTTACACCTGCAGATATCTATAAAAATATAGATATGTTTCAAAGTGGAAAAAAAATAACCAATAATGATATTTCAAATGGAGTTCTAGGTAGTTTACCAACACTAAAACCGTCAGCAGAAAAACATATTTTAGGTATAGAAGCCGCTGTTTTTGGTGAGACAATTCGAACGGATGACCAATTAGAATATATGATTTACCCTCGCCTAATAGCTGTAGCAGAACGGGCATGGCATAAAGCTAGTTGGGAAAATATCGATAACTCAGCAAAACGCACCAAAGCAAAACATATAGCATGGGAAGAATTTGCGAATCGACTAGGAAAAAAAGAATTAAAACAGATGGATAATTATAATATCCACGGTGAAAGCATTCAGTATCGCTTGCCCATGGTTGGCGCAAAAATACTTAATAACAAGTTAGTAGCAAATACGGAATATCCAGGTATTAATATCCAATATTCAACAGATAATGGTCGTAACTGGCGCACTTATACCTCTCCTGTAGAAATAACAAATCAAAACAACATTAAGGTACGAACAGCTTCATCGCAAGGACGCAATGGAAGATCATCAACAATATATATTCATTAAATAAACTCGTCTATATTTAGCATTTGGTTAAAATAAAAAGCCAGCATCCGTTTGCTGGCTTTTTAATGAAAAGAAAAGAATCTTATTAAATATACTTAATATTCATATATATTTAGATCAATCATTTAAAAATAATCAATCCTTACATTATATGATCGAGTAAACACACCAAACTGAGCAGCAGTATTATCATGAGGATCAAATTCATTAATTTGACTAGGTATAACTTGATATTCTAAGTTATTTAACTCAAATATATTATCATATACTTGACCTAAATTAATACGAAGATTATTCGGTCTAAATAAGAATACATTTGCAGCCCGGTCGTTAACGTTAGCAGGTGTGTTATCCTCAATACGATAGGTTGCTAACATTGTATTTTCATCATTTGATGAGCCAACATGAACAGCAGTCCCAACTTCATTATTTTCAGAAATACAAGTTAAATCAAGATCCAAGGGAGTTCTAGGTCCATCGATGCCTGGTGTAATATCGCCAACATTAATATCTACAGCAGCGTTATTAGCTCCAAAGGTACAGGTATTTTGTATAATATGCACAGTGATTCTATCAGGAGTACCCACATTAATAGCTCTAGGAGCATTATTTCTTTGCACTCGATGATTAATAGAAAACCTTACTTGTTGAATGGTAACATTAGGTGGTACAACTATACGTACCCGATTTACTCTTGTTCGAAAGTTAACTCGCCAAGCATTACCCAAAGTTTGAGTATTATTTCTAAGATGAAATCCTATACGCTGAGTCTCTCCTCCACAATATCTCCATCTCGAAATACCAGATAAATTAGGAGCAGGAAACCCTTGAGGAAGATCGTTACCGCCAAGATCACAATTCCAAATTCGTCCATTACCATTAAATAATAATCTAAATGTTGAATCAGTACCCACCATATTTAGAGTTATATTATTTATTGTTTGTGATCGTGCGAATTCACTAGAAGTGCCGACTCGTTCATGGGCCCAAAAATATTGACCATTAATCAACTGATTATTAAGAGCAAATCCATCAAGAGTAACTGGAAGTACAACGTCTCTACCTGGATTTACATAAACATCAATATCATTAGCATATACATTAAAAGTACTGGTAATAATTAGGAATAGCATGATTCCTTTAATTTTAAGCATTCTGACAACCTAACATATATTATAATTAAAACGTTTAATTAGCGTTTAATATCCTAATTTCCCTTGTAAATGACTGACTTTCAAGTAATCATAAATAGTATCAAATTCAAATTTCGAGATTGAAGTTACATCATTATTTTTAAATATTACTGAGCTTTCAGGCGACAAAAAACCTAACTGATGTTTCATATCAATGCTTAGTTTTACTCTTATTTTTAAAGCTAGAGTTATTCTACTTTTATTAGACTTATCGACTCGTGGTACCTCCTGTAAATTAAGCCTGTACAGTGATTCATTTATAATAGATGGTTATTTCTGCGTATTTAGTACCCAAACAATTGGTTTATCAACTTTGTTAAACTTGAAAAGTAAGGCATAGGGATAAAGTTAACTTTTTTATCGTCATTCTCTATCTTAATTTCAACGTTTTATCGGCTTCTTTTACAATATATCTTGTTGCATTTAATTGTAATACCGCTAGAGTACTACTACTATAAAATCATAAATACATAAATACATAAATACATAAATACATAAATACATAGGCAGTCATTATTGAAAATAATTTAATTGCCCCTCCTTATTTATATAAATAAAACTTATTAATTCCAGATATAATATAATTAAGAGAGATTTCATTAATTAATACAGTTTAAATATTTTGATATAGAACATTAAACCATCAATTAATTAAACTAAGTTTATAGTAAACCTTATAAATAATAAAGGAAAAATTAGGAATAAAAGAAAAAATTAACATGAAAATCATTTTAATTACGGTTGATTTAATCAAATTTTAGTTTGGTATCATTGTGTATTTTTTCATTAGACTATAAAAGATAAAAATCCTTTTATTCATTAATGAATCACACGCAACAACTACAGTCTATACTAGAATAAAAATAGGATTTAAACCTATAAAAAACATTTATTTAATACATATAAAAGGCTTAATCTATGTAAATATAGCTTAAGCCTATTTAAACTAATTCTATTTTAAAAATAATCAATAATAATCAATTATTACATTAAATGATCGAGTAAACGCACCGAACTGAGCAGCTGTATTATCATGAGGATTAAATTCAACAATTGGACTAGGTATAACTTGATATTCAAAGTTATTTAATTCAAATATATTATCATATACTTGACCTAAATGAATACGAACATTATTCGGTCTAAATAAGAATACATTTGCAGCTTGCTCGTTAACATTAGCAGTTGAATTTTCTTCAATACGATAGTTTGCTAACAACGTATTTTCATCATTTGAAGATACAGTATCAATAGCAGTCCCTACTTCATTATTTTCAGAAATACAAGTTAAATCAGTATTTAATGGCACTCTAGGTCCATTGATGCCAGGTGTAATATCGCCAACATTAATATCTATAGCAGCGTTATTAGTTCCAAAGGTACAGGTATTTTGTATAATATGCACAATGATTCTATCAGGCGTACCAAAACTAGAAGGAGACGACGCATTATTTGCCTGCACTCGATGATTAATAGAAAACCTTACTTGTTGAGAGGTAACATTAGGTGGTACAACTATACGTACCCGATTTACTCTTGTTCGAAAGTTAACTCGCCAAGCATTACCCAAAGTTTGAGTTTGATCTATAAGACCAAATCCCATACGCTGAGTACCTCCTCCACAATATCTCCATTCCGAAATACCAGATAAATTAGGAGAAGGAAATCCTACAGGAAGACCGTTACTGCCAAGATCACAATTCCAAGTTCGTCCATTACCATTAAATAATAATCTAAATGTTGAATCAGTACCCACCATACTAAGAGTTATATTATTTAATGTTTGTGATCTTGCGTATTCACTAGCAGTGCCGACTCGTTCATTCGCCCAAAAATAATGACCATTAACCAACTGATTATTTAGAGCAAATCCGTCAAGAGTAACTGGAAGTACAACGTCCCGACCTGGATTTACATAAACATTAATATCATTAGCATATATATTAAAAGTACTGGTAATAATTAGTAATAGCATGATTACTTTAATTTTAAGCATTCTGACCACCTAACATATATTCTATAATTAAAATGACTGACTTTCCCGTAATCATAAATAGTATTAAATTCAAATTTCGAGATTGAGGTTACATCATTATCTTTAATAAACACTGAGCTTTCAGGTGAAAAAAACACCGAACCGATGTTTCATATCAATGCTTAGTTTTACTCTTGTTTTAAAGCTAGTGTTATTCTACTTTTATTAGACTTATCGACTAGTGGTACCTCCTATAAATTAAGCCTGTACAGTGAATCATTTATAATAGATGGTGATTTCTGTGTATTTAGTACCCAAACAATTTTTTTTTTACCTTTGTTAAATTTGAAAAGTATGGCATAGGGATAAAGTTAACTTTTTTATCGTCATTCTCTATCTTAATTTCAACGTTTTATCGACTTCTTTTACAATATATCTTGTTGTATTTAATTGTAATACAGCTAGAGCACTACTACTCTAAAAATCATAAATGCATAGGCAGTCATTATTAAAAATAAGTCAATTCCCCCTCCCTATTTATATAAATAAAACTTATTAATTCCATATATAATTTAGGGAAGAGAGATTTCATTAATTAATACAGTTTAAATATTTTGATATAGAACATTAAATCATCAATTAATGAAACTAAGTTTATAGTAAACCTTTTACATAATAAAGGAAAAATTAGGAATAAAAGAAAAAATTAGCATTAAAATCATTTTCATTACGGTTGATTTAATAAAATTTTTACTTTGGTGTCATTGTGTATTTTTCTCATTAGACTATAAAAGATAAAAATCCTTTTATTCATTAGTGAATAATGAATCACACACAATAACTACACTCTATACTAGAATAAAAATAGGATTTAAACCTATACAGAATATTTATTTAATACATATGAAAAAGCTTAAGCTATGTAAATATAGCTTAAGCCTTTTTTAAAATAATTCTATTTTAAAAATAATCAATAATAATCAATAATAATCAATTATTACATTAAATGATCGAGTAAACGCACCGAACTGAGCTGCTGTATTATCATGAGGATTAAATTCATTAATTTGACTAGGTATAACTTGATATTGCAAGTTATTTAATTCAAATATATTATCATATACTTGAGCTAAATTAATACGAACATTATTCGGTCTAAATAAGAATACATTTGCAGCTAGCTCGTTAACATTAGCAGTTGAATTTTCTTCAATACGATAGTTTGCTAACAATGTATTTTCATTATTTGAAGATACAGTATCAATGCCAGTACCTACTTCATTATTTTCAGAAATACAAGTTAAATCAAGATTTAATGGAGTTCTAGGTCCATCGATGCCTGGTGTAAATTCGCCATCATCAATATTTATATCAGCGTTATTAGCTCCGAAGGTACAGGTATTTTGTATAATATGTACTGTGATCGTATCAGCAGTACCGATATTAATAACGCCACCACCATTTACATGACGTCGATGAGAAATAGTAAATGTTTCTTGTTGAGTTGTCACGTTGTCAGGCACTTCTATACGTACAAAATTAACCCTAGTATCATAATTAACAACATAATCCCCGTCCATAGCATCATTAATATGAAACCCTAAACGCTGAATACGGCCACATTCCCTCCAACCTTCATGTAAATTATTTTGTAAACCAAATCCTGGGAACAAGGCTGGAGTGGCGCCACCGCTACCTCTACGATAGTTACAATTCCATACCACTGCATTACCATTATGAATTAAAGTAAATTCTGATTCGGCACCATCTATTCTAAGAGTTATATTACCTCTTGTTTCTGACCTTGAGTATTCCGAACCCGTGCCGACTCGTTCATGAGCCCAAAAGTATTCACTATTAACGGTTATATTATTACTAGTAATTCCATCAAGAGTAACTGGAAGTACAACGTCTCTACCTGGATTTACAAAAACATCAATATCATTCGCATATACATTAAAACTCCTGGTAACAATTAGGAACAACATGATTCCTTTAAATTTAATCATTCTGATAACCTAATATATTTCTATAATTTAAATGTTTAATTAGTATTTAATATCCTAATTTCCCTTGAAAATGGCTGACTGTACCGTAATCATTTATAGCATCAAATTCAAATTTTGAGATTGAAGTTACATCATTATTTTTAATAAATACTGAGCTTTTAGGTGGAAAAACACCTAACTGCTGTTTCATATCATTGTTTAACTTTACTTCTTTACCATTCAATTTAACGCTAACTACTGCTAGATAAAAAGGTGTCGGATTCGTAATTTTAATACTTTCGTTCGATTTAAAAATTGTTAATAATTTTTCAGCATTAGCCCTTTTATCTAAAAGAGTTTTAGGTCTATAAATTAGTTTTACTCTTGTTTTTAAAGCTAGGGTTATTCTACTTTTTTTAGACTTATCGACTGGTGGTATCTCTTGTAAATTAAGCCAGTACAGTGATTCATTTTTAATAGATGGCGATTTCTGCGTGTTTAGTATACGAACAATTTGTGTCTCACCTTTGTTAAATTTAAAAAAGTTAGGCATAGGGATAAAGTTAACTTTTTTATCTTTTTCATCTTCATTTTCTATCCAAATTTGAGCCGCGTATGTTTTATCTGCTATATTCTCTATCTTTATTTCGATGCTTTTATCGCCTTCATTTACAATATATCTTGTTGCATTTAATTGTAATGCAGCTAGAGCACTATTACTGTAAAAAAGTATAAATAACCCAATTTTTAAAATATGTTTAAATTCCATAAAAAACCTACGAAAAAAGCGATTAATAATAAGTTAAAGTAATTCTTAACTTGCTTGTAAACTCTCCAGGATTTAAATCTTTATAACTACCGTCACCTATATAAATTAGTATAGCTGTAACATCATGAATATATTGTTTTTCATTACCGATATCAATAGAGTAGTTTTGATCAAATGCCAAGTTACTGCCTTCAACTAAGAGTTTAATACCAAGTTCTTCATTATTTGTAGAAAGTATTCCATTAGAGCTTCCTAATGTATCAATAGGGTTATATTTGATATTAATTCCAGCAATGATTTCAGGCATCTCACAATCAATCACAACTGGCACTGTTTCTGTTATAATACCCGTTATTACCTGTCCAGTATCAACAGTTTCAAAATCAACGGTTTCATCATTATTATCATTAACAGTACAACCTGGACTAATAATATTACCACTAATATTTACAGTTACTTCAGCAGTATGTGCCATTGCGTAATTAGATGATAAAAGTAATACCGCAAAAGCAATTTTATTCACACTCATATAAATACCATTAAATTAGCCTTTCGTAATTACCCATTGATAATGTATTCTCTACTACTACCAAAATCATCGAGAGCATAAATTGTAATTTTTGAGCTAGGTTTAATCTTTACTTCAGAGAGAATCACTGAACTTTTTGGAGAAAACAATCCTAGTTTATTATCAACTGATTGATTAAACTTAATCAATTTTCCATCAACTTTTACTTTACTAATCGCAAAGTAATAAGGTGTTGGATTAATTAACTGATAACTATGATTCACTCTTTCTATTTTTATTTCTTTTTCTGCAGCCAAACGACTTTTTTGTAATGATGATGGCCTATATATCAACTTCACTCTCGTTTGAAGCGCTACTTGCATAAAGCTATCAGGTGCATTTTTTGGGCGTGGTGGCATCTCAAGAACATTAATAAAAAAGAGTGACTCTTGATCTTTTCTTATATCATTCCCAATGTTTTTTAGCCTTATAATCTGTCGACCATTTTTTACTATTTTAAACATTGAAGGAAGCACAATAAAATTAACACTCTTCGTATTTACTTTATGCAGGTTATCTATCCATACTTGGCCACCATAGTTAACATCAGTATCATTACTAATATTTAGGGTTATATCACCTTGTCCTTCATTATAAATATAGCGAGTTTTGTTCATTTTAAGTCCAGCATATACACTGTTAGAAAGTAGCATACAGCTTACTAAACAAAATGATATTAAGTAGTTTTTCATTAAAACCTCAACACTATTGGCAATATATATCTTTAACTTCATTAAGATCTGGCTTAATTTTCGAAATATCCACTTTACAAATATGATCATTTGTCTTGATATTTAGGTGATGTGAAGGTGAATCAAGCGTTGCCATTAACACCCCTTGTGTTGCAATAAAACCAACATAAACATTATCGTCCGTTGTTACCTGTGATCCTAATGGTAATTCTTTTCCATTCTTATCAAACACACGAAGTAAGTATCTCTGAACTTTCTTATAATCAAATTTACGAACAATTATTGCCTTATCCGTCGGTATTATATTATAAGACGTTTTATTTAATTCAATATCATTAGGTATATCTTTACTATTTAAATTAATACGATTCTGTGTATAAGTTGAAAGCGGAATAATAATATTTCCAAAGTTATCAGCTTTACGACCATTAACTTTAGCTTTATCTATCCCTTTTGTATTTACAATTGCTATAGTTTTCGAGCGACGGCTTGAATAAGCAATACCAACTCCTTCGGCAGCAGCAACAGAACCCGAGATAGATCCGCCAACAGACGTTGAGTTATTACTCGTTGAAGCATTGAAACCGATAGCAACTGGATCTAAGTTAGCATTTGTACTAAAAGACGCAGAACGTTCAGATTTCGAAGCACTTGCACTTACAGAGTGAGAGATATTATCACTGCTGTTGAATGACGTATTTGCAATAACGGTAGTCCCTGATGTTTTGGAATAAGTCAGTGATGAATTGGTGAATATATCTCGTTCTTTATAAGATAATGGAATACTTAAACTCAGAGTTGTTGAATAATCCTCACCAAAAGATTCAGACGATGTTATTGAACCACTAATACCTGCAGATAGACCATTATCAAATGCTGTTGAAAATGAGATGTTACCACCATATTCACTAGCAATTATACCTCGATAGTTACTGTACCAACCGGATGCAGAAAGATAAGAATTATCAAAACTATGCGTCAGAATTGTCTCAAATCGATTTCTTAATGACTCACTGCCATACTCATCATAAGAATCAGGATCAAAGCCGTTGAAATCAACATAACCGGCACTGTGATATTCATACGCTACAAATTGAACGTGTGTACGTTCTGTAATATCTTTTACATACCGTAAACTTGTGTTGATCCCTTCTAGACTTCTTTTTTGACTTTTATCCGTTTTGTTATATTGGCTTCTTGAGCCATTGACATTAACAGAAATTGCACCGAAATAACTTAAAGGAACTCCTGCTCCTATACCTAAGCTTTGGTACTTATCATGTAAAACCACAGCTGTATTTAGCGTTGCATACCTAAATCCACGATCTAAGGAAGCAAATACAAATGGATTTTTAATATAGTTATCAAAATCACCTTTACGACCCGTTGCTATATTATAATCGTAGTCACCTTCAGCAATCAGGTTTGGTAACGTTGACATTGGATATATTGTTTTAGTAATTTTTCCAGTGTCACTTTCTACCTCCACAACAATATCTTTACTTCCAATAGGATTAATATTACTAAATGAGTAATGACCTGCAGGGATATCACGAGAAAGTAATATATATTCCCCTTGCTTAATGGTAATTGTTGAACTGGAATCAGCAAATCCATCGATAATGGGTGCATAACCTCTCGCATTATGAGGTTCCATTGAGCGATCAGAGTATAATGTTAAGCCGACAAAACTAAAATCATTGAGTACAGATGATCGGGTATATGTTTTACCAATAGAGAAAGCGCTTTTTATTGATTTTATTGCTGTTGACACAAGATATTCTGAAGATCTTATGCCTGTTTTATTAGTACCACTCGCCTGTGTTGTAAATACCCAGCGATCATAGTTCATCTGTAAATCAAAATTCACAAATGCTGAAGATGTATCTTTACTATGCTCTCGATAATAGTGATGACTTGCATTTGCATTGTAATTTAGAATAAAACCATTAGCACCATAGTCCCAGCTATATTCATTATCTTCTAATAAAATAAGTTGTGGTAATTGAAGCGATAAAGATTGCGTAGAAAAATCAAATATAGCAGAAGCTTTCGGTATTTTTTCTAAGTTATAGCAATGATCTGTTGGATTAAAAGCATCGATCATTTTTTCATAATTAATAGGTAGATCTAACGTTTCTAATAAAGTTAATGGCAGACAAATAGATTCTTTATCATCTTCCTTTATAACTAAAACATGACGACCATAACTTTTATTATTTAGATAAAAATCAACCAAATATTTTCCAGGTACATTGCTGCTTGTATAGTCTAAAAAATCTGATCTTACATTTTCACCACCATGCATAAATGAAGTATCAAACTCAGTTTGTGCCAAGCACAAAGAAGAGTTTATAACAGCTAAAATAGTAATCATATTTTTTATATGCATGCGTATCTCCATCGCATTTCAATCACGAATTAAATCCATTTCAATTTATAATCATTGTTCTCTAATAAATTAATAGAGTTCTTGTGATATTATGCTTACTGTAATGTTCACATATAAATCATTAATAACATAATTATTAATAATATGATTAATATTAAAAGAAGTAGTTGAGAAGCACTTATAAAGTACTTCTCAATTTTTTAACGGTAACCGACAATAAATTTAGCTTGCGATTTTACGTTACCAGCTGTCACATCTGTTGCTGTACTCGCATCAGCAGAGGATTGTACCATCTGTGCTTTAAATTGATATCTTGTAGGTGTATGAGTACCATCAGTACCTGGAGCTATCTTCTCAAAATGAACACGTGAATCAGTTGATGTAATTTGAGTGCCATCGTCTCCCTTCATTAACCTTACGGCAACTTTTTGTGCTTTTGTTGCATCTGGCGCTAAATTAGCCAAATTATTATCAGCATCAAATCCATTAACTGGTACCCAAAGAACTGTCACATCATGAGCTGCAGTAAAACATTCAGAACCATCATCTTTTTTTGCTGAAACTATATCGAAAACGACTTCTTCGGCATTACCAGCTTTTACTTCATCAACAGTAGCTGACTTTAAATTAACAACGTTAGAAGCATTCGTTGTACCGTCACTATCTTGAATTACAAAAGTACATGTTGCTTTCGTTACCTCTCCTTGAAATACAACATCACCTGTATTTGCCAGAGCAGATACTGAAAATAAAACAGTAGATAGTAAAATAGTAGAAGCTAATGTAGTCTTT
This sequence comes from Photobacterium sp. SKA34, assembly GCF_000153325.1. GTDB lineage: Bacteria > Pseudomonadota > Gammaproteobacteria > Enterobacterales > Vibrionaceae > Photobacterium. The sequence continues at coordinate 1,366,430 of NZ_CH724141.1, read as the reverse complement.
TTATCCATTTTCATATTATATCCTTATTAATTTTCGTTGCTCAAAGACATATTTAAAGGTATTACCTTTAAATACTTTATTTTTCACTTTAAATTTATTTTCAATAAATAAATACTTAACACAAAAGCATTTAATTAACACCAAAGCATTTAATTAACACCAAAGCATTTAATTAACATTAGAGTAATTACTTTAGTTAAAGTGAATAGGCAAGTTCCTTACATATTGTAATGATTTAATTATAACAATTGCCTATCACAAATCAACCAAACATACGCTTAATGAATAATTAATTATTGTAATATGATATTATGCTCAATAACTTTGCAATCATGTAATTAACAACACAATCAATAGTGCAGAATTAATATTTTATTTTTCTATATACCCCCTTACTCTAATTATATTTAGTTAATTCACTTGAAAAAATAATTATTAAGTTTTCATTTTTCACGTTTCATTAAAATAAAAATTAAATTCTTACCATTATTTAATATATAGGAATAAAAATATTAATTTTTTATTGATGAACCAATGACATTAATGGGCATTGTCACTATGTAGGCTGATTTCAATATGATTCATCAATTGATGTTTCTCTAAGTGAAAACGAATTAGGATCTGGCATAAACTCTGAAGAAACAGTACTTGTATCACCACCAAAATAATCTTGTCCCCAGCTGACTACTTCTCCTTTATTTTTTAGTGCAGCAAAAGCAAATAGTGTTGCTTGAATACCAATAACGCCAGACTTTAAACGAGATACTAAAGTAGCATCTTCTGTAGGTTCGGTTACACCGTCAGTCGATGCAATTAAACCTCCACCATGATTGTCTCCCCACACCACGACAGATCCGTCACTTTTAATTGCGGCAAAGGCTGCCTGATTACCTACAATAACTTTTACGTCTGAAACTAATTCAGAACTCACAGTACTTGAGTCTCCACCTGCGTTTGTATTTCCCCAAGTGACGACTGAACCATCATTTTTAATTGCGGCAAATGCGTCTTTTGTACTAGAGATTGCTTTAATATCAGTTAATTTTACAGCTGTATTATTTTTACCACCTCTGCTTTCATCACCCCAAACAACAACGGTTCCATCTTGTTTTAAGGCTGCAAAAGCATTTGACGTGGAAAATATATCAACAACACCAGAAGCTAAATGACTCTCAAGCCCACGAATATCTCCACCCTTATCTGCTTCACCCCATACCTGCACCGAGCCATCATTCATGATTGCAGCATATGCATAGTTAGTTGTATGAACGGATACAATATCATCACCGCTAAATGGAGATCCCGTTGCTGAGGTAAAAGTAAGTTCTTGAGGTGACGTCTCTCCACCGTTCCAAGTGAAGATTTTCCCCGCTGAAGTCACGGCGGTAAAACCAGGACGTCTTTTCCAAATTGAGTCCTGCTTTCCTGAATCAAAAACTTTTACAACATCATTAAGTTTAAATATTATCGGGTTTGCAGAAACACCCCAAGATACAAGATCACCACCTTTTAGTGCAGCAAAAGCATGTGAGGCAGCAAAAATAACTTCAATACCTTCAGGGACTTCTTTTTCAATGACTTTGGTATAACTTTCCTCCCAAATCAGGGTCATACCATGTATAAACTTTACCAAATGGCGTGTCACCGTAGTCAGTAATATAATCAGAAAAATCCAGTCCTGTTACACAGGCAAATGCCTTATGTGACGCGACACAATCTTTAATATAATAAAGCTTTTGAGTACCGAAATTGGGTTCATATTTCCCCATATCACCACCATACTTTTTATATCCCCATGCTTTGACAGGAGATCCCCCAAAGGCATCAGCATCATATTCAGGTACATAAACATAAGCCATTGTCGTTGCAACGAGATTGTATCCAGCTCCTGGCCTTGGCATATAATGGTCTATAGCGCCAAGTGTCTCAGCTCCCCAACCGATAAAGTCTGATGAAGGAATATAAGGATCTAAAGAAGGGCTTTTAGCCGCTATGAATGAATAGTGATTACTATGGATCTGATTGACAGTCGCTATAGAATAAATTGAATACTCAGAACTAGATTTTTGTCCATATTCATCAACTCCAACAACCTCTAGTTTAACTGCGTGATTTATATCTTCAGGTTGTAATGTATAAGATTCATCAGTCCCGACAACTTTTCCATTAATGATCCATTGATATTCGTAACTCTCACAATTTCTTTCACAATATGTATAAGATGTTAGTTCGGCACCGGGTTCATAAGTCGCGCCCTCTAAGTCAATACCTATAAATGCTAATGTTGGCTTTTCAGGTGGTACCACATTAACGATTATATTGCCTTTTTGTTTTTTATTCGGGTTATTTGGATCAGCCATAATATAAGATAAAATATCTTGTCCGTACTGATTCTCAGACGGACTGTAGGTAAATTCACTTCCGTTAATTGAAACTGTACCTAACTTTTCGTTTATAATTTCTTGGATCTTATTTATGGATGAACCATCACCCAAAGAAAATGTTTTTGATTCACCCGCATCAACATAAAGAATAATATCTTTTGTTACAGGAGCAGGTAGAGAGAGATCGATAACAACTTTTCCTTTGAATGTCTGGCCCGTATCATTATTTGTCATTGTATAAAATATAATATCTTCACCTGATTTTCCGGCGATAGATTTATAGGTAAAATTACTACCAGCAAAACTAATTGTGCCTAATTTCTCACCATATATTGTATCTATTGAAATATTGGATGGACCTAAATTCAACGAGATTGTTTTCTCTGTTCCCGCAACCATAGAAACAAAATAGTCTTTTGTAATTGGTACCAAAGGTTCAGAGTTATCATTGTCTTAATTTTCAGTTATAACGTTAATTGTAATCGTACCTGATACAACCTTCCCGTTACTATCTGTCGTAACATATGAAAGTATGTCTTCACCATTAGCATTACTATTGGGTGTATATGTAAATTGATTCCCATTCGTAGATATATGACCTAGCGATCCCCCAACTAATGAATCAATAACAGTACCATTACTTCCAAGACTAAATGATTGAGTTGCAGACGACCCCATATAAATAATGAGATCTCGCGTATGCACTTCAATTATATCAGGCGTGATTGGTGAGCTAGAAGAAGGCTCATTAGTTATTTTGATATAGCCTGTCGTAGACGATGTGCCATCAAAAACATTGTAAGGTATAACCTGCTCACCAATAAATCCATTAGGGGTATAAGTTAAATTATGATTCGATAATTCATATTTACTAGGACTTTTAATTTTAAATTTTTGTCCAATACTAACAATTAAATTTTCTTTTTTTGTATCAGGATCTGAAAATAAGTTATTAAGATTTACTTTTATAGTTCTCTGATTAAAAGCAATAATTTCATAATCTTTAGTAATTGGTGGTAAAATCTCAGAAGTATCATTGCCATTGTTAGAAGAATTTTCCTGATCCAGAAAACCATCATCTTCGCCACCACACGCTGTTAACAATATAACTAAAGGTATACATGTAGTGGTCAACTAAAATTGGCCACGGTTTTAGAGTTTTCCCAATATAATCGTTCTGATTCGTTGGGAGTTAGGCCGCCATTATATTGATGCGGCCTGAGTTGACAGTAATACCCGATAATGTAGCGGATGATCTCTTGTTGAGCTTCAGCAAAACTACGATAACCCACTGTTGGCACCCATTCGGTCTTCAAGCTTCTAAAGAAACGCTCCATTGGTGCATTATCCCAGCAATTTCCTCGGCGAGATAAACTCTGTTTTATCTTAAAACGCCACAGTAATTGACGGTACTTTCGACTTGTATAGTGGCTACCTTGATCGCTGTGGAACATGACGC
>NZ_CH724141.1:1360203-1362520 GCF_000153325.1 Photobacterium sp. SKA34 | reverse complement strand
TATGAATATATCGGTTCACAAGCAAAAAAGTGTTATTGTGCATCATTTTCTCTATTGTGAGGAATATCACTTTATAGATATACACTATTACTCTGTTTGCATATTAGAAACCTTGGATGATTTGTTGTGAGAGTTAAAAATAGATAAGTATGCTCGCATTGTGTTTGTTATCATTTTTATTACATTGTTCCAACTTGTTTGTATGTGATACTTATTTTTAAAACAGCAACTGTATAAATAGGTGGCGTATTAATTAGTAAGTTAATTATTATGTGCGTAGTTGCTTATTTGTTGGGGGCAATATTCTGCATTTTATTATGGGGGGAGTCTGTATTATGATGATTTATTGATATATAGATTATTGTGTTTGTGATTTTTTATTATAAATAACAATGTGTTGTTATGTGTTATTTCTAATTCAGGGCTGTATTTTAGATTGTTTATTAACAAATAATTAAAATGTAAAATTTATTTTAATGTTTGTTAATTGTTACGTTATAACATAAAAAATAAATTTAAAATGTTATTTGTAAGTTATTTTTCATGTGGCTGATTGGTGTGTGAACTTTATTATTTTTTAAAAATATGCCTAATTTCCCATACTAAAATGTACAATTTTACTTTGTATGCCTACACTATAAAAACATTAACAAAATGTTTCCCAGGGGTTAAATAAAATGAATCGAAATGTAACTTCATTTATTATTCATTTGTTAATGAAGAATAGGTTAAAAGTGAATTTTTATTGAATAAATAGTTATTCCCATATTATTTCCATAAGTTTGAGATTGCTTCTATTAAGAGATATTGACATGGTCATATCACTAATATGCAACTTGTTTTTATACGCGTGTGTAGTACTTTCTTGCTGAAAGTTATATTTGTTCATAAATTAAAAGGATTATTATGAATAACTTGAAAATATATAGCGCCATACTCATATCTTCTTTAATTTTATTAGTGCCTACTGCATTTGCTGATACCAATAACATTTCAAATAGTTGGTATGCAGGACTAGATTTAGGTAAAGGAAGTTATAAGAACGCTGGAGATGAACATGCTTTATCTGTTGAGCAAGATCATTGGGCGTTTGGCACGCATGTTGGTTATCAATTTAATCGTTACTTATCAACTGAAGTTGCTTACCAATATTTTGATGAAGGGCAAGCATCATATCCATTAGGAAATATTAAAGGTAACTTTCAACAATTAGCTGTAAAAGGAATTATTGGCACTTATTTAAATGATTTCTATCCATTTTTGAATGCAGGTGTTGCTGCATGGTCAGGTAAAAGTAGAGGCTTAAGAGAAGGTAATGCTACAGGTTTTTCACCGGTATATGGCGCAGGTATTCGTTATTATATAAATTCACGATTTAGTACTAAGTTGGAATATCAACGCACGGAATCAATGGGAAATGATGATATAGGGCATACAGATCATCAGTTAGTTTCTATGGGCGTAAGTTGGGCATTTTAAATTTCAAAAATACAGGGAAGAGCTTACTATGAAAAAGTCGTGTTGTAGTGGCATAGTGAATTTGGTCACTTAGTTAGAGGTGATATCATCACTTCATACGTTAACAGGTGACACTATGACAAATCGTACAAGACGACTATTCAGCGCAGAATTCAAGCTCGAGGCTGCACAGTTAGTGATTGATCAAAATTACTCAGTGGCAGAAGCCGCCCAAGCCATGAATGTGGGTAAATCCACGATGGATAAATGGGTTCGTCAGCTTAAACAAGAACGACAAGGCAAAACGCCAAAAGCTTCGCCTATGACCCCTGAGCAAATAGAAATTCGGGAATTAAAAAAGAAGTTAGCTCGTCTTGAAGAGCACAATGAAATATTAAAAAAAGCCACGGCTCTGTTGATGTCGGACTCACTGAACAATTCTTGATGATCAAGAAACTCAAGCAGAGCTATAGCGTAAAAACATTATGCGAAGTCTTCAATGTTCATCGAAGTAGTTATAACTATTGGCTAAAGCGTCCAACAGCGATTAGGGCGGAAACAGTCAAACTTCGCAGCTTAGTTAGTGAGGCCCACGCAGCAAGCAACGCCTCTGCGGGAGCGAGGACTATTGCAGATATAGTCACAAATCAGGGTTTAAAACTGAGCCGATATCGAGCAACAAAACTCATGAGAGAGCTTGGTTTAGTCAGTTGCCAACAGCCAAAGCATCGATACAGAAAGGCTTCTCAAGAACATGTTGAGGTTCCAAATCACTTGGGCCGACAGTTTGCTGTTACCGCCCCAAAGGAAGTTTGGGTTGGTGATGTTACGTATATTTGGACAGGAAATCGCTGGATGT
>NZ_CH724141.1:1270178-1360066 GCF_000153325.1 Photobacterium sp. SKA34 | reverse complement strand
CGCATGCAAGTTCGGATAGCTCCGCTTGGTTTCTATTTTAATAGGATGGGTGATGTGGTAAGTGGCTTATCTAATGTTGATTATCAACAAGGTAGTCCATTACTCACTGTTGATGCAGGTAGTCATGAGCTGATTGTACGTGGACTTCTAGCAAACGATGCTACCGATGATGTGATCACAAGAAACGCTATAAACCTCGCACCAGATATGCAATATGACGTCTTTGCTGTAAATAATGTGCGTGATATAGAACCGGTGATCCTTTCTCGTTCTAATGAAGTCCCTGATGATCAATCTATTCGCATCGATGTGTTACATGGACACCCAGAAGTTGGTGGTGTTGATATTCACGTAACAACCGATCCTAGTATCAGTACAGATACAATTGCAGTTTCTGATCTTACCTTTAAAGAAGATGATGTGAACCTACCCGTTACACTTCCAGCTGGTGATTATCGAATAAGGATAACGTTAGCAGGCAAAAGCACTGATGCCGATGTGGTATATGACAGTGGCAACATCGCATTAGATGGTGGTAGCGACTTAATGGTCACAGCAGTACCTAATGTAAGCGGTGGCGCAGTTTCCCCTGTAAATCTTCTCGTTGCGGACGGGTCGACCGTTAATGTACTGAGAAACACTGGCGAAAACTCGACCGTGCGCGTTGGCCATGCCGTCGCTGATTTAGGTGATGTCGATGTAAGAGCCAGTGGTAATGTTGTGCCTGGACTTGATTCGATCAGCTATGAAACAATTAAAAGCCTTGATTTAGCACCGACCACTTATGATTTAACTGTCACTCCTTCTGGAGCAACAACACCTGAAGCTATTAAAGCTCCTGGCACCACTTTTTTAGCTGGCTCTGAAACAACCATTTTTGCCGTCGGACAATTTACCGCTCAGTCTATAGAGCCTATTGTTATTGAAGATGATTTAAGAAGTATTGCGTCATATGCAAAACTAAGAGTCGTTCACGCTAACCCAATAGCTGGCACAGTGGATATTCATGCAGCCCCAACAGGCATAGGCTTCTCAGCCGATACTGCGGTATTAAAAAATGTAAATTTCAAAGACTCTGCTGTACTTAATGTGAATGAAGGTAATTATGATTTTGCCGTGGCAGAAGCAGGGACAACCAATGTATTGCTAACAACGACCGATGTAGCTCTTGCGGGAGGTAACGTGGCAACCGCATTTGCAACTGAAAATTCAATTGCATTAAACGTCGACAAATAAAAACCTTAAAAACATAACAAAAAGTCCGTAATCTTTTATTACTAGGCACTAGTAACAAATTAATTGCGGACTTTTTCATTGGTACTACGCTTTCAAAAGCATTACCTTATAATTGCAATGCTAAATTAAACTAATCATCAATACTGCAATCAGTGCAACTTAGCAGTAAGATTTCGTGTTCAAATACACCTACATCACTACCATCAGCAAAAAGCTCAGCAATTTCTTCTGCTACTTCTTGTTCATCTTCAGCTTTAACTTGGTTCGCTAATTCTTCTTCAGAATAACCGTAGAAATTAAGCAGTAGATAATCACGAGCTTCATCTTTTGTACAAGTTACGTTCACCGACACTTCTGGCTCAACGTTATCTTGCGCAATAATCGCAGACGCTTGTGCAATAACATCTTCTTTCATCGCTGCGGTTAACCAACCAAGATCAATGCTTACTGTGTTTTTTTTACAGTTAAAACATGGCAGTTTTTGAAAGTAATATTGAAAGTCAGTCATAGATAATTTCTTCTTTAAATGTTGTTTTGCAAGATTATGAGCGTTTTCTAGCAAAATACTAGCGCAACAGGCTGTGAATATTAAATTATAGTGAGTGGTTTGATGAAGTATTAAGCACGAAATAGACGTTTATTTCGTTACTCTACGTCTAAGCCAGATCTTTTCGCAATTTCAGTTTCAAAGCCATCGATACTGTTTTGATTCTTTTTGAGCCAGTATTGCTCTATTCCTTCGACACCTTGTTTTTTTGACCAATTCGCCAAGTCATCACGATCCCCCTCATAGCTAAAGTACGGAACCGACTTGCCACAAGACGACTGAACAAAATCAATATCTAAGATAAATATTTGTCTAGAAGCGACACTTTCTGGAAATCGCTGCACAAACTGGCCCCATTCCTCATCTTTAGCGTGTAAGACCTTTGCCTTCCCATATACTCTAAAAATGAGCGGAGCTCCTTCAAATGCACAGAACATGAGTGTCATTCGTGAGTTCTTAATAACATGTGATGCAGACTCATTACCGCTGCCTGTTAAGTTTAACCATGCTATTTGCTTTGAATTGATCACTCTCAAGGAATCCCCCCCTTTGGGCGATAAATTCACATTACCGCTCTCAGCGGCAGTACCAACAAAATAGATTTTTTGGTTTTCGATAAACTCTATATGTTTATCTGATAATTCAGAAAATTGTTTACCCAAAATAGTCATCTCCATATTAAGTATTCAATACAAGGGATAGCGCCTAATTTAGGACAAACTAGTTGGCTATACGTTGAGGTACAAAATACATCTTATTATTTGTCTATGAGATCACCTAATTCTATTTACCTCCCCCCGAGATGGCAGAAGAGGAAAGTGATAAACCTTAATTCTGAATTAGATACAAATTCCCCGTTTCAAATTTATTCTCAACGCTACATTAACCCTATAAATAAGTTTAAATGCAAAATTGGGTAACAAATAAACTTAGAACCCAACCGTGAAACAATAGAGAAAAGAGCAACAGTTTCATAAAAAGAAAAAGCCAACATTAACTGCTGGCTTTTCTTTTATTGTCACAAATTAATACATGCTTGGAATTACATGTATTGAGCGCAACTTACAACCATGTTAGTAGGAGAAAAACGTTTAATGATTAGCACATTTGCATAGTAACGCTCTGCGTACTCATCACTTTCACCGTTGATAGCGACTTCTTTTGATTCAAAATCAACGACCAAGTTATTGGGTAGTTTACTTTTACGTAAGTACTTTATAACCCAATCACTTGTATCTAGTATAGTAGGAAACACTAGCGCACATTCACGCACCGTATTTTCCTTTGTATAAAACTCAAACATACTAACGAAGCGTTTAATTGCCTTCTTAAGATCTGAGCTAGACATCTCAAAATCTTTTACATCAATAAAAAATGTATCTTTTGATTTATCATTTGAAAGGAAGATATCAACGCTTCCATCAACTTTATTATCTTTTTTCCATAACTTAGCTTTTTTCTTAAACTTTTTATTTAAAGTCACTTCTTCTGGAACGATAGCATAAGGGATTCTTTTTTTATTCTGATCTAACTCAATAGTGAAATCGTCCCCTGAGTGATGATAAAAGCCTTTCATTAATTCTTGTGCAATTACAACTTTATACATGTACTCTGTATTAACGTTTAAAATGCTTTCTTGATATAACCAGTTTTGTTGAACTGAGCGATCTAAGCCATTAAACAATCTATCTTTAAATTTCATACAAACCCTGTAATTATCTAAATTCTAGTCTTAGGAGAAACCTAACACTTACAGATGAAACACATCTTAATATCAGTATTTATATATCGTATCATTTGATAGATAAAGATACACAAGGTTTTAACAATTAATCTTATTATAACAAAGCACCTACAGGATTATTAGAAATAATTATCATTAACGCTTTTGTTTGTATTAAATAATACTGCTATTTGTTCTGTAATTAAATTAAAAGCGAAATTAATTCCCCAAACTAATAATAATAAAACCAATCTAGTAGCTGGCTTTTCAATCTATTTGTATTTTTAGCGCTTACAAATACTTTTCTATAGGCAATAACTGTAATAATTCTGATTTCATACGATCCCATTGCTTAGTGTTCGGTTCACTGTCCCATGTTTCGTTACCCGAATGCCAATACACATCGCCATCATCAAGACTTAAATGCCAACTGTTAGTGTCTTGCATTGCGCCCTCTAAGGTCGTAGCCAGCTCGGTGGCAATCTTAGGGTTTTCAATCACCAATAGCGACTCAGTATTTAGATAGGTAGAACGTAAATTGAAGTTAAATGAGCCAATCGTCGCTATTTGATGATCAAATACCGCTGATTTAGCGTGTAAACCGTATACCGCATTCGGTGCACATTTGTCGTTATCTTGGATAACAATCTTGCATAATTTAGCGTCAGGCTTTAATTCATATAAATCCATACCACTTTCTAGCATGTCTTGGCGACGGCCTGCATAACCAGAGTGATTCGTCACAAGATCATTTGATGCCATTGAATTTGTCAGCGCTTTGATCTCCACTCCCTTTTGCGTAAGCTGCTGTAAACCCGCTAGCTGTTTATCATCAAAGACTAAATATGCCGATTCAATGATGATGTCATTTTTTGTATTTTTCGCCAATTGAGATAAATACTGCGCCGTTGCTTTTGGCTTATCAGTATTATCAACATCATCAGGAATCGGCTTATCTGCAATATATGTGGCTTTGACTCCACTCATCTTCTTTAACAGCGTTGATAAGTATGTCATGGCAGCCTTCTGGCTTTGAGGCAATGCCGGATAATTTTTATATTCAGGTACAGGAATAGTGTTAAGCATTAACTGTGGTAGTGGCTTAGCTTTATCTCTCAATAAATTAACTGAATATGCCCATTCACTATTCCAATAATCATAAAAGCTGTGCTGAACATCAGCGACAACTTTTCCACTTGCTAATACATCACGATCACGCAAATTCAGCTCATGGGAAAGATCAAAATACTCATCACCAATATTACGTCCACCAACAACCGTAAAAGCACCATCAACAGTAAAAGATTTATTATGCATACGACGATTTAAACGTGAAAAGTCTCCTACAAAACTTATCCATTTGCCAGCATTACGGGTTGGGATAGGGTTAAAAATGCGGATCTCGATATTAGGGTGCGCATCGAGTTTTGTTAGCAGTGCTTCACGATCGTTCAGGTTAATATCATCAAGCAACACACGAACATAAACACCACGATCAGCGGCTGCGACTAAACGACTCGCTAAATAACGACCAGAAATATCTGAATTCCAAATATAGTATTGAATATCTATCGTATGTTCGGCAGCTTCAACCAAAGCTAGACGTTGCGCCAATGCATCCCAGCCCGTATTTTGCACCAGAACTGCGCTTGGTGTTTGTGGCGTTATAAATTGATTGTGGCGATCGTTTAATGACGATAAATCACTGGTTAATTTCGGTGTTAGTGGCGCATCAAGATGTTCTGCTTGTTTAGGCAGTGACGAACACCCTGTCAGAATAGTGATAAAAATAACACTTGCACCTATCACTTTTTTTATTGGCATGTATAACAATATCCTTATTCTGTAAGATGCGATTCATTCGTTTTTGATTTAATTTCATACCCGTATTGCCATTATTTAATAATAGCCAGCAACAAGCTAGTTATCTAAACAGTCAATCAAATACCGTTAAGCCAACCACACTCATTTCACCATAATCTATTTCCTTCATTGTTAACTTTTCGTCATCGAATACTAAAAATACTAGATTTGTACTTTTTGTTACCGAAAGGATTTAAGCGAGTACGTGATTATGGTTTGCTATGTGGTTGTAATCAGAAATAGCGTCATGGAGTTAACGCTTCAGAAATAAAGAAGATTTCATTATCAATCCGCGTGCTAAATTTATTGATTCACACCAAGGATAACGCTCGACTTCTTTTTCGCATGACCCGTCATGATATTTCCAATACTTACTTATATAAGGTGGCTTAGGCTTGTCCTACACTTCGGATATGTGCGTGCTAATTGAGGTACTTTTGCCAATGTTGCTGCCCTTTCAAAACTACTCTGTAATCTTCGTAGTCCAATGAGCTATAGAGCTATTTAGCTTTAACATTATCATCACCGACCTCTAATGTGATTTTGAAGTAATCATTATCACGACAATACTGTTCGATACCATTCAGTTGCGCCTTGCCAAGACCTTTACCGCGAAAGTAGTCAGACAACATAAAATCATGAATATTCATATCTCTTTGCGCACGATAAGTTGAGAACGATTCAAAGCAAACAGCAAAACCGGCAGGCTTATTGTCGACAAAACTGATAAATCCGTGGAAATAAGGCAACGCAAATAGCTGAGCAATTACTGAGAGATCTAGTTCAACTGAGAATCCAGATAGGTACTCTCTGAACAAAGTCTCGAATATACCTTTATCCTCAGTGCTTTCTGTTTCAATACGCCTAATTGTGATTTCCATATTCATTTCCACCAAAGCACATAACAGTATATTAATAAGAGTTCTTACTTTTACGCTTTATTAATACAGTAAATATTCAACACTCTAATAAATAAAAACATTTATTTTCAATATCTTAGCCTAAAAAACACTTTTAATTGGTTGATTGCTCTTTATAAAAGTAAGAACTGTTTTTAACCCGTCGGATTAAACATACAACAACGAATAAAACCATATATATCAATACCTAATGAAATTAAGATAATTAATAAATTGAACTTTGTCTTATCATCTAAACGAAAAAAGCTCTGACTTTCATCAGAGCTTTAAACATGTCTATTTATACTTACTTAAGTTGTAGTGGCAAAAGCAATTACAGTAGACGGTTTCCGTTGGAGTCGATAATAACTTCACCATCTTCCTTGATTAGTGGTCCTTTTGGCCAGTTTTCAAGCACATCTAATACCTCTTCACTAGGGCGACACAGTTTTACACCTTTAGCCGTACATACGATTGGGCGGTTCACCAATACAGGGTGCTCTAGCATGGCTTCTAGAATCACTTCATCTGATACGCTTTCATCTAATAAACCGAGCTCTTTAGCTGGCGATTTACTGGTACGTAATGCGGTACGTGGGGTTAAATTTGCCGCTGCAAATAACGCTTGAAGCTGAGGCTTTGTCCAACCTTCTTGAATGTATTCAATCACAACTGGCTCATAGCCTGCATCTTGGATAATTTGCAGCACATTTCTTGAGGTACCGCATTCTGGATTATGGTGAATAACAACCATGTTTTTACTCTCCGTGTACTTTTGAAATAGTGTTTGATGCAGTTTCGTTTTCATCAAACCAATGGCGGGTTCGGTTAGCGAACCATACTAAAGACAACATAACAGGTACTTCCACCAGCACGCCAACCACGGTGGCAAGTGCCGCACCTGAGTGTAAACCAAACAGTGAAATGGCAACGGCAACGGCTAATTCAAAGAAGTTAGAGGTACCAATCATACATGCAGGTGCTGCAATGTTATGGGCTAACTTCATGCGTTTTGCTGCCCAATAAGCAATGGCAAAAATCGCATAAGTTTGAATCAATAGTGGAATAGCAATTAATACAATCGCTTCAGGGTTAGCGATAATTGTTTCAGCTTGGAAACCAAACAGTAGAACGACTGTTGATAACAAACCAATAATTGACCAAGGTTTTAACTTAGCTAATAGGTTATCTAAACGAGAATGATCGTTAGATTTATCTAGCACTTTACGAGTAATGGCACCGGCAACTAATGGGATCACGACATACAGCACCACTGATAATACTAAAGTATCCCAAGGCACAGTAATGTCTGTCACACCTAACAAGAATGCAGCAATAGGTGCGAAAGCAAAGATCATGATCAAATCGTTTACTGATACTTGCACCAAGGTGTAGTTCGCATCCCCTTTGGTCATTTGGCTCCACACAAATACCATTGCGGTACAAGGTGCAACACCTAATAAGATCATACCTGCAATGTATTGAGAAGCGGTTTCTGGCTCAACCCAAGAGGCGAAGAAAACTTTGAAGAATAGCCAGCCAAGAAACGCCATACTAAAAGGTTTTACTAACCAGTTGATCACCAGCGTTAGTACTAGGCCTTTCGGTTTTTTACCGACATCTTTGATCGATGAGAAATCAATCTGCATCATCATAGGGAAGATCATTAACCAAATTAATACCGCAATGACGATATTAACGTGCGCGTATTCTAGCGATGCCACCACACTAAATAATTGCGGGATTGCACTGCCAAGAATAATACCGGCAATAATGGCAGCCCCTACCCAAACGGTTAAGTAACGTTCAAAAAGTCCCATTTTCTTACCCTTCTTTTTGGTTTACACGTTGCATTAATTGCTCTACACTTTCGACACGTTCTGAATAACGATCGACTAAGAAATCACTGTTATCACGCGTTAATAGCGTGAATTTCACTAGCTCTTCCATTACATCAACGATGCGGTTGTAATAACCTGATGGCTTCATACGATCGTTATCGTCAAACTCTAAAAACGCTTTCGCTACTGATGATTGGTTAGGAATAGTCACCATACGCATCCAACGACCCAATACACGAAGTTGATTCACCACGTTAAATGACTGTGAACCGCCACACACTTGCATTACGGCTAATGTTTTACCTTGAGTTGGACGAACAGCCCCCATTGAAAGTGGGATCCAATCAATTTGCGCTTTCATGATCCCTGTCATAGAGCCATGTTTCTCTGGTGAGCACCACACTTGTCCTTCTGACCAGATAACAAGATCTCTTAACTCTGCTACTTTTGGATGCGTTGGATCTTCTGCATCTGGCAGTGGTAATCCTTCTGGATCAAAAATACGGACTTCTGCGCCCATTTTTACTAATAACCGCGCTGATTCTTCAATCACTAACTTACTAAATGAACGCTTACGTAATGATCCATAAAGCAACAGAATACGCGGTTTATGGGTTGATTTCGGCGCAACTAAATCTTCTGATCTCGTAACATTGAACTGGTTTTCATCAAGATTTGGTAACGATAAGTCTTTAATTTCCATGTTGTGGCCTATGTATAAATAGTCTTTAACTCTGTCACTAATCGATATGTAATTAGCAACTAGAACAATCTGATTCGAGTCGAGATAAACAGTCTTCTAAATATTTATGACTGTTTTGTGACGATGTTGAAATTATCTCGCTCATCCAAGGTGTTATTGCAGGATTCAGTCGGTAATACACCCATTTTGCTCGGCGCTCATCGACCAACAATCCAGTACGACGTAATTCTGCTAAATGACGAGACACTTTAGGCTGGCTAGTATCTAATGCTTGTTGTAAATCACACACACAAAGTTCCCCTTTCAAACTAAGGAGCATTAGTACTTTAAGGCGAGTGTCATCAGCCATTGATTTGAAGAGAGATAGTGTTTCCATAAACTCACATGCGATTTTTCATATATATGATTTTTAATATATGTATATACACTTTTAATGTCAACAGTGAACCTAGAGTGAAAAAGGGTTTATTTGATGTATTTTAACCTTCCGAGAGGAAAAGGTGATTTTAGAGAAGTTAAAAGTGGGATACCAAACTATAACCATATCCCACCAATAGGCAGTGGTAAGCGTTTTATTCTACAGTGTTACAGTGTTTTTCAATGAAATTATAGCTATGCCCTGCATCGATACAGCGATCAATTGTCACGAATTCATGAAGTGTTTTTACCGCATAAGCAAAGGTTATCAACATCGTCACTCTTATAGTGACATCAACCCAACTCCCCCTTCCCCAGAGTGCTTTATTCTTTGATTTCATAATCCTTTATCCTTTTCCATAGCGGCGGTATAACGTTATAGCGATAACTTTAAGAAACACAAAAGCACCTATGATTTATTAGTAGGCGCTCGTTTCGCTTTTTTATTTAACCAATGATCACTGTCTATCTGCGTATTATTTCTTGGTAGTGTTTTTTTCTTGCTTGTTTTCTTAACAGGCCCTGTCGCATCAGGTTGGCAACGCTTTTTTATACCTTGTTTTTTAATCGGTTTTTCTTCGATGATGTCATCTTCAATAATACTGTCATCTTCTTCACTCTCACTATCTTGCATTGATTGATAAGTGTTCAAGCGAATTTTAAGAAAAGAAAAAAAACTGCCATGTGATTTCTTTTTTTGTTTTTTTATAACAAGTAAATTAAAGACAAGAAACAAAATTATGAAGGGAACAAACCACAGTACATCGTTAAACATTAAGTTGTCCTCCTTTAAATTTAAACAAAGTCATTTTTAATTACATTTATTATAACGAAATATTTTCATAAACTTAGTAAAAAATGATAAACAACTCTATTGTTTAATCAAGTTAAATGCTTATTAATATATAAATAACTCGTATTATAGATAAGTGGTATAGCCAGATGGTAGAATCATTTATTATTCTGTTCGGTAGTATTCTATTGAGTCTTGCTGCATTCTAATTTGAAACACGACATAATCAAGATTTACAAAATGAGAATATTCATGAAACTTATATCTACCCAGATCATTATTTTAAGCTTTTTTTTACTCGCTGGTTGCGTAACTGAAAGTGTGAGGGTTGTACCCAAAAAAGTCAGTGTAAATGCAGGTATTGACTTTAACCCGTGCGGGAGTGAGGTAAAAGGTTATCAATTTTCACAGCAAGGTATGATCACTATTTCCTGCGTAAACGGGATGGTTTATTCTGTCCGCAATCAACAAGAGTTAAAAAAATTAAAGGAAGATGTTATCAAATGTCAAGAAAATGGCATTAATGATTATTCGGTTTGTTTAACTGTTAAAAGAAATAAGGTTAAAGATTAAATATAATCTAAAAATTAAATATAGATTTACAGTCAGGATTAATTAATTTCTTTTTACCTCGAAAAATCTTCATATTTTCCTCAATTTCAAAAATACGTAAAAAGTCAAAAAAGTGGCGGATCTGACATTATTTATTAATAAAAAGTCACCTTTTACGAATAAAAAACCCAAAATTGTGCATAAAATGCATTTTTGGTAACTTTAATTCTATTCCTAACTCTAACGTTATTAATTAATTTGTATATGCTATACGCTAAATTAAATATTAGGATTATGCCATGCAATTAAATAAAAAATATTATTTATTAATATCACTTTTCTCATTATCTACTTTCGCTCAACCTCTTAATTTAAGTAATAATTTGAGTGATAATTCGTCTAATACAACAATAAGTACGAATAATGTTATTTTAGGACAAGGTGCCTCTGTTACGCACAGTAACAATTCTGTTGCAATTGGTTATGCATCATCAGCGAAAGGGGAATCGAGTGTTGCTGAAGGTTACTCATCCAGTGCTAATGGTAATGCTGCGATAGCTATGGGGATTGCAGCAAAAAGCCAAGGTGATCAATCCGCCTCTTTTGGCTCTAATGCACAAACAAACGGTAATAGTTCATCTTCATTTGGCTCTGGTGCTAGTGCAACAGGCGTTCAAACTGAAGCATTTGGCTCTACAGCCAATGCTGATGGCAATGCTTCTATTGCCTTTGGCTCTAGTGCTAAAGCCACAGGTTATTCAACGACGTCTATGGGTACGAGTAGTGTTGCGAAAGGTGCATATGCAATGGCTGTGGGTACAAGTAGCCATGCTGACGGTAACTATTCAATGGCATTAGGGACTAAAGCGGCAGCTGGTGAAAAAGATATTACAATTGGTAACTATGCGACAGCATCAGGCAAACCTGGTTCTATTGCGATTGGCAATCAATCTGTTTCTACAGATGGCCAAGTATCATTTGGTAGCGATAAAACCCAGCGTCGTTTAGAACATATTCAAGCCGGTATAGCACAAACAGATGCGGTTAACGTAAGTCAACTACATCAAGGTATTTCACAAGCAAATAACTATACTGATACTCAAGTGACATCAACATTAAATCAAGCAAAGAGTTATACCAATACATCAGCGGCTAACACTTTGCACCAAGCGAATGGATATACCGATGATAAAACTGCAGCTGTAGTTAAACAGGCTAACCATTATTCAGATATTGATGCCAATAATGCGGTAAAGAGTGCAGACCATTATGCCGATCAAAGTTCTGTATCAACACTCAATAAAGCTAATAGCTATACCGATCAACGTTTTGGTGAACTTAGCCAAGATATAAACAAAGTACATAACGAAGCCAATGCTGGTACTGCAAGTGCAATGGCGATGAGTGCAATCCCTTTCCGTCAAGGCTATCACTATACCATCGGCCTAGGTACGGCAAATTACGATAACCAATCTGCAATTGCATTAGGCGGTAAATTTGATGTTGGACAACAAGGCATCATTACTATCGCCGCTTCTGACGACTCAGAGCATGATACGGGAGTTTCTGCTGGTGTTGGTATCGGATTCTAATTGTCATCGATGTTTTACTCAGCTAATAATCACGTCCATCCGTAATCATTATTCGGATGTGCGTGGTTGCCACCACCAGTGATAAAAGCGTCTTATTATAGATTGAACATCTTGTAATATTAAATACAGTGATGGAACTAATAATAAGGTCACAACGGTGGCAAATAAAATCCCAAAGGCTAATGATGTTGCCATCGGGATCACGATCTGTGCTTGTAAGCTATCTTCTAATAAAATAGGCGCTAAACCAAAAAAGGTCGTTAATGACGTTAATACAATTGCCCTAAATCGTGCACACCCCGCATCAATAACCGCTTGTTGTAAGTCAACGCCTTGCTTTAATGCTCGATTAATAAAGGTAACTAAAACTAACGAATCATTCACCACAACCCCAGCTAACGCCAAAATACCAAACACACTGAGTAAATTTAGGGTAAGCCCAGCTAAATAGTGCCCAGCTATTGCACCGATAATACCAAATGGAATCACTGACATAATAATTAGTGGCTGGCTATAAGATCGCAGCGGAATCGCCATCAGAGCGAAGATAGTAAGCAGTGCCAGTAAAGAATCACGAATTAAACTACCTTTGGTATTTTTTTCATCTTTTGCTCGACCATCCAAGGCTATCTTAATATCAGGGTACTGCTGTTGTAATTTGTCGAGTTTATTTGTCAAAATATCATTATAGATATCAGAAGGTGCTGTTTGAGCTTTATCAACATTAGCAGACACAATCACAGAACGTTTACGATCAACCCGATTGATGTTGGTATAAGAAGATTCAATATTAGCCGTAGCAACCTCTGTAAAAGGAACAAACTTGCCGTTTGGTAACCTCACCTTCATGTTCTCCAAATAACCAATCGTGCTGCGTTCTTGTTGTGGATAACGCACCATGACTTTAACTTCTTCATTGTTGCGCAAAACACGTTGTGCTTCGTAACCAAAAAAAGCATGACGAACTTGGTTAGCTAGTGCTGATAATGACAAGCCTAATGCTTCACCTGCTGCCGTTAATTGTAATTTCACTTCAGGTATTGGTGATGAGAGATCATCTTTAATATTCAATGTGCCATCATACTCAGATAAAAGTTGTTGCATTGCTTTCGATGCGGCAGCAAGTTCCGTTAAATTTTCGCCTTTTAAGCTAAACTGTAAATCACTTTGCTTGCGATCAATAGAGGCATCATAGGTGATATTTTTCACTCCGACCAAAGGCGGCATTTGTGCTTTCCATTGTTTTAAAATTTCAAAGCTACTGATCGGTAACGTTTCTGTTTTATGAAGTTCAGCTAAGATAAATAAATCTTGGCGATTCGCCATATTCATGAAAGTGTGTTTCACCACATTCACGCCCAGCTCTTGATATATTTTGGCATCAGCTTGATACAATGCATCTTCTATTTGAGCCGCAACACGTGCGTTATTTTCATCAGAAGAAGACACGTCCATATCTACATTTACTTGAATATAATCAGATGGAAGATTAGGGAAAAAGACCCATCGTAACTGACCGCTAACCACAAGTGCGATAGCAAGCATTAAGATGCCAGAAAAGGTCGCTAAGACACTATAGCGATGCCTCGTACATACGGTAATAAATCGACGATAGTTATGATTAATAAACCGATCGACTGCACTGTTAAAACGCAACTTTATCCGTGAAAACAAATTAGGTGTCTTACTCGGTGGTGTTAAACGCATACGCGCTAAATGAGCAGGAAGGATAAGTTTTGACTCAATCAAAGAAAAGCTTAAACAAAGCAATACAACCCAAGCAATGGCTTTAAAAAATTCAGTTCTGGGCGCATCCGAAATAAGCATCGGGATAAACGCCGCCATCGTCGTTAAGACGCCAAATGTTGCTGGAATCGCAACGTTTTGCACACCTTTAATGACATTTTCGATTCTCTGGCCTTTGTCTTTTACTTCGGTATAAACACTTTCCCCCACCACTATTGCATCATCAACAACTATCCCTAGTACTAAAATAAAACCAAACAGCGAGATAAGATTAATTGATACCGCAATAAACGGCGTCGGCATAAACAAAAGCGTACCAAGAAAACAAAATGGGATCCCTAACATGACCCAAAACGCAACGCGTATATCAAGAAAAAGAGCAAGAATAACAAAGACTAATATGCCACCATATAGCATATTGGAAAGCATCATATTCAAACGTCCTTCCAAATAATGTGACATATCTCCCCATGTATCGAGATAAACACCCGAAGGTAATTGAGCTTTCTTTTTGGCTATATACTCACTGACTTGATGTGAGATTTTAGTCGCATCTTCATCCGTTAAGTTTCGTACTTGAATAACTGTGGCTCGTTGGCGATTGAAACGATTTAAAACCCTATTTTCAACAAAACCGTCTGAAACAGTGGCTACATCTGATAATAATAATCGGCTACCGTCTGAGCGTGTGCGTAAAACAATCGATGAAAACGCATCACCGCTATACAGTTGACCGTTAGTTCGAACCAATAAATCACCATCTTTGGCTTTAATAATGCCACCGGGTAAATCTATAGATCGCTGTTGAACAACATTCGCGACTTGCTCAAAGGTTAAGCCATACTTTCTTAGCGCATTTTCAGAGACACCTATCGCTATTTCATAATCTTTAACTCCTGAAACTACAACGTCAGAAGCACTGGTTTCGAGTAAAATATCGTCTCGAACTTGTTTGGCATATTCTTTTAATTGCCTTTCATTGAGATTGCCATAAAGCGAAATGAACATAACATTACTGGTAAATTCTGCACGCTTAATCAACGGCTTTTCCATATTGACTGGAAACGTCGTGATTGCATCAATTTGTTGTTTGACATCATCTAACACTTTCTCAAGATCGGCCCCCGTATCAAGCTCTAAAGTCAATGAAGCCAACCCTTGAGAAGCGACAGATTCAATGCGCTTTATGTTTTTTACATTATCGAGCGATTGCTCAATTTTAATGTTAATGCTTTGCTCTATATCTTCAGGAGATGCGCCCGGGTAGCTTGCCGTGATCATAATTCGATTCAAAGCAAAAGCGGGGAATATTTCTTTATTAATTAAACTAATAGAAAATAAACCACCTAAAATAACAAGCAACATGAGTAAATTGGCAGCAACATGATTATGGGTAAACCAAGCAATTAATCCTTTTGCTTTCATCGCTATTCTCCCTTATTCACGACTTCAGGGTTTACCACTTTTTGATCGGCAGCCATCAGTGGTGAAATATCAGAAGAATAACTTTTACTCATCACCGTTGTAACTTCAGTTCCATCAACTAAGCTATCAGGGCTTATTAAGGAAACTAACTCTCCATCTTTTAACCCACCGGTAATATACGCATTTTCTTTATCTGAGCGCACAACATGTACTTTTCGAGTTGCCGTTCTATTATCAGCATCAACCACAATGACTTGCTCAGAACGAACAACGTGGCGAGGTAACTTGATCACATCACTGACTTTTCGTCCTTGGAGCTTTGTTGTTACAAATGTACCAAATTGCAAAATCGGTAATGAGGAAGAGGCTGAATTTTTACCTAAAGATGAATGACGATTATAAGGATCGTTAACTTCTGCGACGAGATAAATCATTCGATTATCTTTATCAATTACACCTTCATTACGCACTAGCTGTGCCACCCAATAAATAACTTTTATTTCATTATATTGAGATTCTAAGGTGAGCTTTGTTGTTTCAAGACGAGGTAAATCAAGATAAGCCATAGATTGCGGCGTGACAGGTAAGCGAATTTCAGCCGTTTGAGTACCATACAACTCGCCAATTAATTTACCTATCGTTACATAGCTACCGATGTTGATTTCTTTAGATGTCACCAAACTATCAAAAGGGGCACGTATTTCTGTTTTAGTCAGATTACGTTTGGCACGCTCTACAGCAGCTTGTGCAAACTTTACATTGGCTTCTTCTTGTTTACGTTGAGGCTCGCGTAAACCAAGAGACGTTTTTTTATTCGGTGAAATATCACGTAAGGTCTTTTTAGCAACTTTGCCTCGCGCTATTTCTTCTTTTAGCTTAGCTTGCGCTTGTGCCAATGTCGCTTCAGCTTGAGCAAGATCGGCATGATAGTCGCTATCATCTAAACGTGCTAATAACTCTCCTTTTGTAACGAATTCCCCCACAGCAAAATCAGGAGAAATGTATTTGACCGTACCCACTACTTCAGAGACAACTTCTGCTTTCTGCTTGGGTTCAACAATTCCATATGAACCAACTGTGAGTTGCACATCTTGTTTTTGTATTTTAATAACGTCTAAAACAGGAGGCTGCACTGTAACTTTTTGCTGCTCTGGACGTTTTTTGGTATTTATCAACAACACTGACGCCACAATAAATATTGCGATAATAACTAAAGGTAGTAATCGTCTTACCATTACATGCATGCTTTTAATCCCTAATCAGCGCATTTCAATAATCAGATCTTGTTTCTATTGTAGAGCATAGATGAATGGTCAAAAGTAGAAACTAACAACTGATTTATACGTAATAGAGTGTGAATTTGTTCACTATGTCATTCTTATTTTTGATTATTTATACATCCCATCGTTTAATCATGTGACCTGTTAGCTTTACTTTGTTTCTTACACACCAACCGATGATAAGTGTTAACCCAAGTAATAAAAGGTTGCACTTTACTCGTTACTTCCCTTGAAAATCACTTTCATGCCCTTATTTCTTATTTAGAAATACTATTTAGTTAAAACCATTTACGTTCATAAAACGTGTAAATCGTACATATTCAAATGGAAGTTCAACTTTTTAGTTATGGTTAACATGTAAAATCAATTAGTTATAGAGCAACCAGAAAAAAGATTAGAAAAACTTATTAAAATGTATTGACCGAACAACTACGGAAGCATATATTAATTACACGAACTGCCAAATGGAGTTCAAAATGCTAATAAGATTCGCCTGATTAGGGAATGCCTTATTAGTTCTGTTTTATCGGATCACTTAATCGATCCGCTTAGTGTAAAACGACAACTTTATAAAACCTCTGTCAACACTAAGACTATTGCTTATTATTGAGGATAGTTACTATGCGTAATGTAGATTTCACTCCCCTATACCGCCACGCTATTGGTTTTGATCGCTTATTCAACCTCGTTGAAGCAAGCAGCAACAAAGCACAGGCAACCGGATACCCTCCGTACAATATCGAGCAAACTGACGAGAATAATTACCGCATTACAATGGCGGTAGCAGGTTTCTCTGAAGATCGCTTAGATCTTACTCAAAATGAAAATATGCTTGTTGTAACAGGAACTAAGGCTCCTGAAGAAAACAAGAACTTTATCTATCAAGGTATTGCTGAGCGTAACTTTGAACGTAAATTTCAACTTGCAGATTACGTTAAAGTTGTTGGTGCAAACTTAGAGAATGGTTTACTTCATATCGATTTAGAGCGTGAAGTACCAGAAGCAATGCAACCACGTAAAATTGCTATCGGCAAAGCAGCAACACTGCCAACTGAAGAATAATTTCAACGCTATTAATTAGCCTTGAGTAGATAACATATTTAGAGCTATCACCTTTTTTCGATCTAAATTCGTCAGGTTGATAGTTCGCTATATTCATCCCCTATCGGGAAAGCATATTTAAATTGCATTGATATTTGGCTTGAAGTAAGCGCTTCAGCCTACAAAATTCTTATCACCCACAAAAAATCGAACGTAGTTCAGATAAGAATAGCTAATCAATGTAATACATTGAGGAAAAGATTTATGAGTAAAATTATCGGTATTGACTTAGGTACAACTAACTCTTGTGTTTCTGTATTAGACGGTGACATGCCACGTGTTATTGAAAATGCAGAAGGCGAACGTACTACCGCTTCTGTAATCGCATATACAGATGGTGAAACCTTAGTCGGTCAACCAGCAAAACGTCAGGCGGTAACCAACCCTGAAAATACGTTATTTGCAATTAAACGTTTAATTGGTCGTCGTTTTGAAGACGAAGAAATTCAACGTGATCTTTCTGTTATGCCATACAAAATTGTCAAAGCTGACAACGGCGATGCATGGGTAGAAGCAAAAGGTCAAAAAATGGCGGCACCTCAAGTTTCTGCTGAAGTTCTGAAAAAAATGAAGAAAACAGCAGAAGAATACTTAGGTGAAAAAGTAACAGCGGCTGTAATTACAGTACCTGCTTACTTTAATGATGCACAGCGTCAGGCAACTAAAGATGCTGGCCGTATTGCTGGGCTTGAAGTTAAACGTATTATCAATGAACCAACAGCAGCAGCCCTAGCTTATGGTTTAGATAAAAAAGGTGGCGATCGCACAATCGCAGTGTACGATCTAGGTGGTGGTACCTTTGATATTTCTATTATCGAAATTGATAACGTTGATGGCGAACAAACCTTTGAAGTATTAGCAACCAATGGTGATACACACCTTGGTGGTGAAGATTTCGATACTCGTATGATCAACTACCTTGTTGATGAATTTAAGAAAGATCAAGGTATTGATTTACGCAATGATCCACTTGCAATGCAACGTGTAAAAGAATCGGCTGAAAAAGCGAAAATTGAGCTTTCTTCTGCACAGCAAACTGATGTGAATCTACCTTATGTGACAGCGGATGCAACTGGTCCTAAGCACATGAATGTTAAGATCACGCGTGCAAAATTGGAATCACTAGTTGATGAGCTAGTACAAGGTACATTGAACCCTGTAAAATCAGCACTTAAAGACGCTAACTTGAATGTCAATGATATCACTGACGTTATTTTAGTGGGTGGTCAAACACGTATGCCACTGGTACAAAAAACAGTTGCAGACTTCTTTGGTAAAGAACCACGTAAAGATGTTAACCCTGATGAAGCAGTTGCTATGGGTGCTGCGATTCAAGGTGGCATATTAGCGGGTGATGTAAAAGATGTTCTTTTACTCGATGTTACTCCTCTCTCTTTTGGTATTGAAACCATGGGTGGTGTGATGACAAGTTTAATTAACAAGAACACTACGATCCCAACGAAAGCAGAGCAAGTGTTCTCAACCGCTGAAGATAACCAAAATGCAGTAACGATCCATGTTCTTCAAGGTGAACGTAAACAAGCGATGCATAACAAATCGCTTGGTCAGTTCAATCTTGAAGGTATTCAAGCTGCGCCTCGTGGCATGCCACAAATTGAGGTTACCTTTGATTTAGATGCTGATGGTATTTTGAATGTATCAGCAACCGATAAGGCGACAGGTAAAGCGCAAAAGATCACGATTCAAGCATCAGGTGGTTTAACTGAGGCTGAGATTGAAAAAATGGTTCAAGAAGCTGAAGCAAATAAAGAAGCTGACATACAATTTGAACAACTAGTCACAGCGCGTAACCAAGCAGACCAATTGATCCATAGCACACGCAAACAATTAACTGAAGCCGGCGATAATTTACCAGCAGCAGATAAAGAAGGCGTTGAAGTAGCTATCTCTTCACTTGAAGATGTGAAATCTGGCGATGATAAAAATGCCATTGAACAACACACTCAAGCATTGATGACTGCAGCAAAAAAGCTGATGGAGCTGGCTCAAGCGAACAACCAGCATCAAGCAGAAACGCAAAATGAAGCGAAAAGCGACGATGTTGTGTACGCAGAGTTTGAAGAAGTTAAGTAATTAGTCTCGATAGTTTGCTATCAATGATAGCATTCAATCGCAACGAATAGAGACGGGCGAAGAGATCAAAATCTCTCGCCCTTTTCTACAATAACAACATGCAAAATGTAAATCTAATTTGGCTAACTATCTGTGCCTTTAATCGTTCAATACGCTTAAATCAGTTATCGTTTTTGGGTATGATTAGCGGAGAATGTTCCAGATAGTTATCTCAGTTGAGATAAGAGGTGTTACCAATGTCAAAACGTGATTTTTATGAAGTTCTTGGTGTCGCCAAAACTGCATCAGAAAAAGAAATTAAAAAAGCGTACAAAAAGCTCGCAATGAAGTTTCACCCAGACAAAAATCCGGATGATCCAACTGCTGCTGACAAATTTAAAGAAGTAAAAGTAGCTTACGAAATTTAACCGACAAAGAAAAACGTACAGCCTACGATCAATTTGGTCATGCTGCGTTTGATAACCCAGGTATGGGCGGTGGACATCAGGGTGGCGGTCATCACGGCGGCTTTCAAGGTGGCAGCTATGGTGACTTTGAAGATATTTTCGGTGGCGCATTTTGGTGATATGTTCTCAAATGCTCGCGGTGGTCGTGGAGGCTTTTGGTAGCCGTCATTTCCACTCGTCCACAAAAAGGCGAAGAGTCTTCAATACACCATGGAAATTTGATTTTAGAAGATGCGATTAATGGTGCATCTCGTGTTATTTGATTTTACCAGTGTTTGAAGGCACGAGCCAAGTAAATAAAAAACTGAATATCAAGATCCCTGCAGGCATTGAAGATGGCGGTCGAATTCGCTTAAGTGGCAAAGGTCACCCTGGTATCAACGGTGGTCCGCAAGGTGATGTGTTTATTCAAATGAATATTCGCCCTCACCCACGATACACGCGCGAAGGAAATAATTTACATTGTAAAGCTAGTACCGACTTTGTGACTGCTGCATTAGGTGGCAAGATTGAAGTAAATACATTAAATGGTGCGATTAGCCTTAAGATCCCTGAAGGGACACAAAACGGTCGTAAATTCCGCCTAAAAGGCAAAGGAGTCACAGATCGTAAAGGCAATACTGGCGATTTAATTGTCCAATTAGCAATTGAAACACCACAGAACCTAAGTGAGCGTCAAAAAGAGCTACTTGCAGAATTTGCTGCTGCATAAACATCATTACCGTTCAGGTTTCCATAATGGTTCTGCTGGTAGGATAGAAGCAGACTAGATACAAGGGCTATAACCAATACGGGGATCGAATGGCCTGCTAAGAAAGCAGGACTGAAGCACCATGATTTGGTTATAGCTATCACAGTATTCAGGTCACTAAGGCACATAATGCTCAGGACATCATTATGGATAATGCGTTCTGTGACCAAAGTCATCGTAAAGTTGAATAGAACGGAAAAGCACTCACCATTGCCGTGGTAGTGATGGATTGACCTAGCGGGAAATAATTACCCTCTAAAGTCAGTATCTTATCTATTCGCTTTTTTATATCGCGCTTTTAGTGAATAACTGTAAATTTAAACCCTTATGACAACTATCAAACAGCTTTCCTTATCAGTAGCAATCGCTGCATTATTTTCCTCCAGTACAGTATTTGCCACGCCTAGCAACGATGCGGCGAACACCATGCCTGATAGTGATTACTATGCGGCAACACAATACAAAACAGCTAAAGCACCACTAAATAGCTTTGGTGCTATCGACGTAAAAATAAATATCCCAGAAAATGTGCAAGTGCCTCCTGCACCAGCAGAAGCCGGCGGTGCGAATGGGATCCCTGAAACTATGGTGCAGAAGTGGGCTCAGAAAGGAGTATTCCCACCAAATCTTAATGCGCGGGCTTTCATTTTAATCGATGCCAATACTGGACGGATTGTTGCTTCCAACAATGCCAACATGCGTATGGCTCCTGCTAGCACCACTAAGTTAATGCTAATGTACATTGTTGAGCAAAAACTGGCCGACGGTGTAATCTCATTAGACTCAAAAGTACTCGTACCAGAAGTCGCATGGCGCACTGGTGGTTCAAGAATGTTCTTGAAGCCCGGCTCTTATGTTTCAGTAAAAGATCTTATTCAGGGTGTGATTGTTGAATCGGGGAACGATGCCGCTGTAACACTGGCAAATTATGTTGCGGGCTCACAATCATCATTCGTTTCAATGATGAACGCGACTGCAGTGAAGCTAGGCATGCACAATACCCACTTCACCACTGTGATGGGCCTGCCAGCACCAGCACATTTCTCTACCGCTTATGATCTTGGTCTGCTCGGACAGCACATCATGAACGACTACCCTCAATACTTTCATTTTTTCAGTCAAAAGTATTTTGAATACAATCATATCCGCCAACCAAATTTCAATCGCTTATTGTTCACCTATCAATATGCGACGGGTATGAAAACAGGCAGTACAGAAGCCGCTGGATACTCACTGGTAAGCTCAGCTAAGATGCCAGATAATCCGATGAAGTTGGTTGCGGTTGTTCTGGGCACACAATCACTGAATGATGTCGCAGCTCAAAGTAAAGGACTATTCAATTATGGCTTCCGCTTCTTTAAGCAAGACACCTTATATGCAGCAGACAGCAAACTTTCTGAACAGCACGTTTGGGGAGGACAACAAGATAATGTCTCTTTAGGTCTTGAGAAGCCATTAACCTTGGTTCTTCCTTCAAGTGTTGATGAGAAAGATCTGCTAACTAATCTCCAATTTGACCATGACATCAAAGCACCGGTTGATAAAGGGGAAAAATTAGGCGAAATGACGGTAACTTATAAAGGCAAAGTTATTAAAGCCGAGACACTTGTGGCGCTCAACAGCGTTCAGCAAGGCGGCTGGCTCACCCGAATCTGGGCAAATATCTCAATGTATTTTCATAACTTGCTAGCTTCTTACGGTCTGTAGACTCAAAAATTAGGCTTCACTTTTGGTGATACAACAAACACCAGGTGGTAAATAAAAAAAACGTTGTAATAATTGTCTTTTTATTTGCCCCTGACGGATAGTACACTCGAGTCGTAAGAGCCATCATACTAGTAAAGCCAATATTTTAGTCGAAGTGAATAAGGTATTGGCTTTTTGTTTGGAAAATATAATGTCTACTTTTAAATCAAAACATCCCTTAGCAATGCTAACGAGTATTATGTTACTTAGCTTATCAACAACGGTATTTGCTAGCATCTCGGACATCAACAGCGCAGTAGAAAACAGCCGTCATTTAGAGCCAGGTGAAAGTTTCGCACTCGATCAACCTTGTAAGCTATTTAATAACTACGAGCATAAAATTTATCACTGTACAGCCATGATTGGCCCATTATCACTGATTAAAGACAACGAATTAGATGCCGTCAAAAGTGATGACAAGCTACTTTATCGTGAAGTTGCTTTTGTGAGAAAAGAAGATGGGCAACCCATTTTTCGCTTACTTCCTCTAGATGAAAAAGCAAAGCAGACATCATCAAATGAACCATCAGAGCAATCAGCAAAAAAACAATTATCGCATGTTGGTTTTCTTGCAAAGTAACGATAACTAACGTGGCACTTGCTGTAAGACAAAGTTATAAACAAAGTGTGATATCAATTTAGAGTAACTCCATGATCAACTTCATAAGAAGAAACAATGCGTAATAACAGAGCTTGAGTCTGTTGATTTGTTATTAGCAAGTGTTGATGCGTTAACGGTTAATAAAAAGGTAGAACTCACTGTTATGACCGAGTATTTGTCCTATTTTAGACGATCACCGAATCGTATTGAAAAACAGTTGTTGTACAAGCTTGGGGGTACTTAAAGCAACCAAGCGCAATCCTCTACTTTGCTAAACACACCACAATAAAAGCCGCCTTTAATATATTCCACAATTTAATATATTAGAGGCGGCTTTACTTTTCATATGTCAGCTTGATAGTCGCACGCGAAAACAACCTGAAAACCATCAAATTCAAATTTTCAGAAAGCGTTTCGTATTTTCATTGATTAGTGCCGCCATTATATCCCGTGATAATTGATGATGCTCTGCTAATAAATCAATCACTTGATTGATCATATTTGGCTCTCCTTGCACGCCATTGTATTTACACGGTGAATCTGACTCCACCAACAGCATATCAAGCGGAATTTTCTTCGCGAACTCTAAGTAATGAGAGTCGACAAAGATCCAAGGACTTACTGAAATAAAATGCGCTTGTTGATGAAGTAAGGCGAGGTTTTCGTCACTGCCTTCATACCAATGGAACAACGCCCCTTTAATTTGGTAGTTCTTTAAAATAGGCAGCGCATAATGAATATCATCTTCTACCACATGCAAATTTACAGGTAGTTTTAGCTCTGCTGCAATCTTAACAAAACGCGCTAACCGTTCACTTCCTCGCTGTTTAATACGGTGTTTTTCTTGTTCTGTTTTCTCATCTAAATAAAAAAACGGAATACCGACCTCGCCAATTCCAGATAATAAATGCCGATGTTGGTATATAAGATCAATAACAGCTTGGATCTCTTGTTCACTGACATCTTTCTCAGGGTGAATACCAAGAAATAGATAAATCTGATCTAAATATTGTTGTTTTAAGTGTATCAATTCTAACGCGCTTGCCTCGGTCATAGACACGGCACCTATTTTGCCGCTTTGCTTAAAAAACCGTTCCCTATCAACCGCTAGCACACCTTCTAAATGGCAGTGAATATCAATTAACACAGTAGTATTTCCAATCGAGATCATAAAAAACAATAGAACATAATAACGTTTATTATTCAATGCGTTAATATAATTAATAGTTCTTAATTTTAGCTTAATTAATCTTTTATATCGCATACTACGTATACGATATAATTATAATTAATGGAGTTATGTATATGTTTTCTTGGTTTAAAAACAATCCCGCCAAAAAATTAAAGAAACGACACTCAATGCTACTTGAAGAAGCCATGCATGCACAAAGGAATGGCGACATCAGAACCTATTCTAGGTTAACAGCAGAAGCTGATGAATTATTTCAGCAAATTAAGCACCTCAACCAATCTGAAACCTGAGCTTTTAATAAACAGTTTGTTACTTTCAATAAAAAAGCCTCCAATAATCTTTATGCTCTATGAGTTAAACCTATTGGGGGCTTTCTTGCTTAATTAAAAACAAGCTTATTTCGCTGCATGTTGTACCTGCGCTGGTGCTGCATCCTTTAATTCAATTTTATTATTGGAGGATGCGTTTTTTTGCTGCGCAAGTTGCTGAAATTGCTTTTGCATTTCCATCATTTGCTGCTGCTGTTTTGCCATTAATTTAGACATATTCATTTGCATATCTCCCATACTATTCCATGAGTTTGCAAATACATTATTCATTTCAATTTGTTGCTGTTGCAACTGTTTAAAGAATGCTTTATCTACTTTGGCGCTATCACCTTTGGATTGAAATTGAACAACCTCATAATTCATTGGGCCCTGTGGAGTCTGCACAGTCCCTTTAGTAACGGTCTTTTCACCATTATCTGTTTTTACCGTTTTAGTCGTTTGATTTGGTTGTACATTCGCTGATGCACTATCTACATTTTTTAAATCAACCGTTTGGATCCAACCTGTTTGACCATTACTTGGATCACCCACCTTTGACTACCCCTCATTTTTATAAATAGTGATCAAAGGCAAATCTGTTTTTATCGTCTCAACCACCTTGGCTGATACATTAGGCTCTTGATATAGCTTAATCGTTTCTGTGGTATTATTAGCAGCCCATACTGCAGTACTCATACACGCTACAGCGGCAATACCTGCAACTGCTAGAACAGAACGTTTCATAAAATATCCTCTATGCACAGTGACTTAATTTAAAAGGTCTGAAAGACTGATTGACTACGCATAACCTGTAATAGATATATTATGTATCTTAAATTAATCGAAGATGAACAACGTCTCAACTAATTTAATTTTCTCAAGGTAAAATTATTTTACAATTTTGCTTTCTTATTCTCATACATTTTTCATCAATAATATTCATTGTCTTAACGATGTCACCTTAATAATTTTTAACACCATAACTAAATGATAAATCACCACCATAACGAATAACCAAATCCTTTGAACGTAATAATAAAGAGAGCTTTTGAATTAATTCATCACCTTTTACATGTCCACAATCATCATTCAATAACATTTACCGATGAATGATCACTCACATCAGTATCTAAATTATGATGGTAAACATAAGTTATAAAACTGTATGACAGAACATGAGTTGACATCACTTTTTCATGTCTTATAAATACCCATTAGAAATCAAATTGCATTAGCTATAACAGCTTTTTTAATCGGATACTACTGCACCATCACTTATTCTTTGACGATCAAAATTCGATGTGGGTAACTATGCTCTTCACGCTCGATTTGATAACTTGATGCCCCTTGCTTTAAATCTTCAGTCGGTGCTTTAGTAATAATCTCTACTCGTAAACCCATAATGCAGTTAAATCTTTACCATCAAGTTCAATGATTTTGTCTAATAATTCTCGTTCTGCAGTATTCATCTTAAAATACTCTTTATATCCATTTAGTAAAAATAGTAACTTACTCCTATCTGATAAAAATTACATCTTCCCGGTGTTTAGAATATCACTTAAATGTTTTTCATTTAATTGGTATTAATATCCAATATAAAAAATAAACATGAACAAAAAAGCTTCTCTTAATAAAGAAGCTTTTCTTATTTTTTCGATTACTCTTGTGATTCTGATTTAGATGCTACTGTCCAATGTTCATTTTTATCATAAGCGCTATCGCATAAGTCGACGGAAAATCCCATATCAACAATTTCTTTTAGTGTTAGATTATCTGCCAAGACTGCGATTTCGCCTTTTTTATTCACTAAGTCCATGTTCACTCCTTAACCGATCTTTGTTGATATACTATTGTGAGTATAACGTTGAATAACAAACTTGCCGTGAAAAAGTCATTATGAATATCTAACTTAATAAACAATTAGTAAATAGCCATTAAACTATTGAATTAATTTCCATGGTGCATTTTTATGATCAGGATTATCAACTTGTGCCACTATAATTAACACTTGTGGACTTCCATTGAGAAGTTACAGTCCTATCATTACTATTATCAACAAACCATACAGGTTATAAATCAGGCTGCTCACCTTTCGTGTACCATTGCGCAATATAATTTACATTGTTAAACGTGATACCATCAACTGCGTAATAAACGGTATTTATACCCCAGAGCTCGTCATTTAAAGGGGGGATTTTTACCTTTAACAGCTGATTTTATCGTTTCAGCTTGCCCACCTGACACGATATTCGTCACTCTTGTGGTGATATCTGTTGTCTTTAGGCGCAATAAACCTAACAATCGAACTTCTATTTTCTGCAGTGGCAATCTGTGCATTTTAATTGCTTTGAATGTTAATGTATTATTTTCTACACCTGTTGCTGTAACCGTAAATTGTAACATTCGCTTTGGCTCAGTCGACTGTTGAGACGGCACGATAAGCTCTGGCGCAGTATCCTCTTCGTATTTGAAAAACATGATCTATCGCCACCAATAAAGAATAAAGATATGTTATAAGAAAGATAAGGCTGACTTATTAGTAAGCGATAAAAAAGCAGCCAAGATTGAAAGAAAAAACAATACCTATTAATAATAGTTATCGTTATCTACGATATTTTCAATAAATATAACAAATGTACTTTTACACATTATTTCAACTTAGATCAAAATTGATATTAAATTTTTTGTAAGGCACATTAATTTACTAATATATTATATTGTAAAATTTTACTCATAAGCGTTTAGTATAAATTACGATAGTGTTATTATAATCACTAATTAATATAAATTATCTATGCAATGGATTCGGTATGATAAAGAATGCAACGAATGCATCACAAGGGATGTTACTTTTTAAGCTGTCCACACTACAAAGTTTTGCAATTGGTACGCTTAAAGTCCGTGAAATCGTACCTTATACAAATTTAAGTGTTATCCCAAAATCTCACCCAACCGTCCTTGGTACAACTACATTACGTGGTGACACAGTCCCTGTTATTGATATGGCCAAAGCTATTGGTTATCCCGCTATCAGCAATGAAGAGCGCCAACGTTGCTTTATTATCATTACTGATTGTCGTCGTAAGTTAGTCGGATTCTTGGTCAGAGGGATTGAAAGAATCACAGAGTGTAACTGGCAAAATATTGAAGCACCTCCCCAACATTTAGGTAGTGATATTTTTGTTACTGGTGTTATGCGCGATGCAGACAAGTTGATTCAACTATTAGATGTTGAATTGCTTCTCTCTAAAATCTTTCCAGATGATCCTTCAACGTTATTGCCGACATTAACAGATATTGAACGTGAGACTTTACGTCCGTTAAAAATATTATTAGTTGATGATTCTGCCGTCGCTAGAAAGCAATTAACTCAAGCACTTGATAGTATCAGTGTGCCCTACTTTGTTGCCAAAAATGGGCAAGATGCTTTTAATATGATGCAAACAGCTGCGCAAGCAAAAGACCCATTCCATATTTTGGTTAGTGATATCGAAATGCCAGGGCTAGACGGATATGAACTGGCATTCAATGTCAAAAATACCGATGCGCTCGTCTCAACCTATATTATTTTACACACATCCCTTTCAAGTGAAATAAGTGTGTCTCAAGCACACCAAGTTGGCGCTCAAGAAGCACTGACAAAATTTGAAGCAAATGAATTAATTCATGCGATGTTACGGGGTGCGGAGCAGCATCTAGCATTAAGTAGCTAAAATAAAAAAGCGAGAAATCACCCGTCATATCACTGTAGGTAATTTCTCGCTTTTATAATGTAATATTACATTAGATTAACGAATAAAACGGTTATAAATAAACAAAATAATAAATGCACCCAAGGTAGCGGTAATAATGCTGCCAATGTTTACACCTGTTGCTTGGCCTAAACCAATAAATTTACCCACAAAACCACCAACAAATGCACCGCCAATACCCAATGCCATTGTTACAATCCAACCACCGCCATCTTTACCAGGCATTAAAAACTTTGCCAATGCACCAGCAATTAAACCAAGAATAATCCAAGATAAAATACCCATAAAGAGCTCCAATACTTTTTAAAATCGTAAATACTTATAGTTGGTAAGTGTAGCCAGATATTGACTAACGATGTTCAATTCTTTGTCAGAAAATTTATAAAATAACAAGAAACTTACCTACCACATATGATTACACTAACTTTTACAGCATAAGATCTTTTGACTTTTTCTCACCCAAAATCACACTTTTTATTCATTCACTATAGTGTAATATGCGCGTTATTCGACGATTTTTAGATAGATGTTATAAGGCGATGATACATATGAAATACGATTGGATTCTTTTTGATGCTGATGAAACCCTGTTCTATTTTGACGCTTTTAAAGGTCTACAGCTTATGTTTTCTCGTTATAATATCGCCTTTAGTGAAGCTGACTTCAAACAATATGAATTAATTAACCGTCCGTTATGGGTGCAATATCAAAATGGCGATATTTCAGCCAGTGAACTTCAGCAAACACGTTTTCGTGTATGGGCAAAAAAACTAAATACAACAGAACAACAGCTCAATGATGATTACATGCAAGCGATGGCTGACATTTGCGAAGTTTTGCCGGGGACAACATCTCTGATTCATTCTCTTAATGGTCGAGTTAAATTAGGCATTATTACTAATGGCTTTACTGCATTGCAAAAAATTCGCTTAGAAAAAACAGGTCTAGCCAATTATTTTGATCTACTTGTTATTTCAGAGCAGGTCGGTGTCGCTAAACCCGATCGCCGTATATTTGATTATAGTCTTGAAAAAATGGGTAACCCAGCACCTACTTCCGTACTAATGGTTGGCGATAACCCACAGTCAGATATCTTAGGTGGTATCAATGCAGGAATAGATACATGCTGGTTTAATCATCAAAAGCAAGTATTGCCTGATACTATAAAGCCAACCTATCAAGTATCAACACTTGCTGAGCTTGAAAAAATACTAGCTTAGAAACAACCAGTTAAACCTAGTAACAGATGTGTATCGCGAAATTTTATTTTATATTCGCGATACAAACATTGTTCACTAATATTAAATACGAATAATTATCGAATATAGCTTTACAATTATCTTAAATAGCATTATTTTTAGGTCAATTATTTCATTCGAGCGCATAACTTATGTATTCAATTAATCACAACAATGTAGCAGTATCTTCTACTGTATTTGTTATGAATACTCTTGCGCTTGTCTCTGTCGTCGTCGTCAAAAAACGCTGACGTTTAAACTTATTCGTCAGTTACTATTGCTGGCGGATATGTTAACTCTCCTTTTATCTTCCAGCCAAACTGACCATTCATTTAGAAGGTATGCCGTTTGAAGAGAAGAGAACTTGCCGCCATTGGATTTATGACTTTTGCCTTATTTTTAGGGGCAGGAAACCTTATTTTTCCACCTATGATGGCACAACAAGCCGGTGAAAACTGGTTAATAGCCATAGTAGGCTTCCTACTAACCGCCGTTGGTTTACCAGCATTAACACTGATCGTTTTAGGTCGACTCTCATCTGCAGATAAACTCACTGCCTCATTACCACATTGGATGGATCGTACTTTCTGGTTTTTAGTATTAACTACTCTGGGACCTGCTTTTGTTTTACCTCGAGCTGTAACTGTCGCATATGAAATGGGTATTAAACCTTTCTACCAAGGTAACGGGTTAATGCTATTTTCAGTTCTATTTTGCTTATTAACCTTAATTTTGGCACTGAAGCCCGGTAAGTTAGTTAATTATATTGGTAAAATAATGACGCCAGCATTAATCGTGATGCTAACCTTATTAGTGGTTGCCGCTTTAGTTAATCCATTAGGCTCTCCGACGGATGCCAATACTATTTATAAAGCAGCACCAACAGTTAATGGTATGATCCAAGGTTACATGACATTAGATGCTATCGCTGCGGTCGCATTTGGTTGGGTGATTATTCAAACGATTCGTAGTACGGGTATTAGCTGTAATAAAGCGATTTCTCACTACACATTACGTATCGCTGGTATCTACGCATTACTGATGTCTTTGTGTTATTTAGCTATGGGTTATTTAGGCGCGACTTCATCTTCTATTGCTCCCAACTCAACCAATGGCGGTGAAATTTTAACGCGCTATGCTGCTGGTGAGTTTGGTACATTCGGTCAAATTTTATTAGCGACTATTACTTTAATGGCTTGTTTAACCACAACCATTGGTTTAACCAATGCAAATGGCGAATACTACAAGAATACCTATAACATCCCGTTTAAAATCAGTGCCGCTGTAATCATGAGTTTAACAGCCATTATCTCTAATGTTGGATTAGAAACGATTATTGAAGTCAGCTTACCTGCTATTTTGATTTTATGCCCTATCGCTATCTCACTCATCATTGCCATTATTTTTATGCCAAACACTGTTAGTAACGAAAAGCGTAAATTCTCACTGAGCCAAACACTGATAGTCATTATCGCTACGTTATTTGGCAGTATTGATGCGCTAAACATTTTGGGTAAGATCCCTTCCACTATTCATCAAGATCTATCTACATGGCTACCTTTATTTCATGCACATGCATCATGGCTACTCCCTGTACTATTAACCATTATTATCAGTAAAGTGATTCATATTATTCAACGTAATCGAAACGCAGTTGCTACCTGCTAACATAAAAAATTGAAGCTATACCACTGGTATAGCTTCAATATCGGCGTTACCACAGCCTTCCATTATTTATATCGAAGCATAAAAATACAAAGTTCTGGGTAAATGCTCATATATTTACCTATCATTTTGATTCTAATTAGCTAATTGATTCTATTTAATCGCAATAAAACGCATACCATAAAAAAATCATTTACAACTCTACGTTTTCTTTGTATGTTGAAAGCGTTAATTCAATCACAAAACAGAAGTTGTTAAGTTATGTATTCAGCAATTCGCGAACATAAAACACGAAAAAACTTAGCATCGACCCAATTTAATTGTTGGATCGAGGCTTCTGTTGTTGGCATAAAACATACAACACGAATTATTACCGCTATTATCCTAGTGATTATTCGCTAGGCTGGCGGGCAAGCTTCCGTCAGCCGAGCTGGCGGAGGATACTATCAAGTCAAATATCTTCTTTCAGCAAACCTGCGGAATACAATTATAATCATGGACGTTTAACTCATTGCGCATTAATCGCGATGATTGTCTATAACTTTAAAAATGCAGGAACTACATTTGAAAACACAAGACATCTTCGTACTCGGTCTCACAACGTTTGCCCTCTTTCTTGGGGCCGGTAACTTGATCTTCCCACCAGCTATGGGATTGGATGCCGGTACCTCTCTAACTTCCGCAATGAGCGGCTTTTTAATCACTGCTGTCGGTTTACCTGCATTCACAATCATCGTGTTAGGTAGAATTGGTAATACTAACAATTTAACTAAAGCCTTGCCTAACTGGCTTGGTACAACTTTTTGGGTATTACTCTTTACAGCAATTGGCCCTGCATTTGGTATGCCTCGCGCTGTCACTGTTGCTTATGAAATGGGTATTCAGCCATTTTTTGCTAATGACCATTTAGTTGCATTTTCTATCATTTTTTCTGCAGTTACTCTATTTCTAGCATTTAAACCAGGAAACCTTGTGACTTACATTGGTAAGATCATGACGCCTGCACTGATTATTTTACTATGTGGCTTAGGCTTAGCAGCATTTCTTAGCCCTCTAGGCACACCTGCTGCTCCATCTGGTGATTACCAAGTCGGAGCTGTTACAAGTGGTTTAATCCAAGGTTACATGACTATGGATGCCATAGCTGCTGTCGGTTTTGGCTGGGTGATCATTCACGCAATTAAGGCTAAGGGCATTACAACACAACAAGGTATTGCATCTACTTCTATTAAAGTAGCATTAATTTACGCTGCATTAATGGCGTCTTGCTACATTGTAATGGGCTACGTTGGTGCGACATCAACATCGATTGCTGAACATGGCGATAATGGTAGCGTGATCTTAACCCGTTACGTTGCAGGTGAATTTGGTCATTACGGTCAATGGTTATTAGCCTCTATTATCTTAATGGCATGTTTAACTACTACCGTAGGTTTAACCAATGCGTGTGCTGAGTATTATCAAGATACCTTTAAAGCTTCATTTGGTTTCACAGCAACAATCATTGTTGTGTTAACAGGGGTTATCGCAAACTTTGGTTTAAACGATATTCTGAAAGTAAGCTTACCAGCCATCCTTGTACTTTGTCCGGTTGCCATCGCATTAGTATTAGCATCCTTGGCGGCATCAACATTTACCGTTTCACGCCTTACACACAGTGCGGTTCTGATCACAGCGACACTTTTCGGCACTATTGATGCAATTAATATCTTAGGTAAGATGCCAAAAGAGCTCGGTGACTTTTTCAGCGATACATTACCGCTTTACAACGCACATGCAGGTTGGTTATTACCGTCTTTATTCATGTTAATTATAACGGCGATGATTGGTCGTACAGCAAGTGCAGAGAAAAAGTTTGGACGTGTTGACTACAGATTAAAAACAGCAAATAACGATTAATAAAAAACGGCGATATTGGGGTATCGCCGTTTTTTTTACTGTCGTTTTTTACTATATAAGCAGAAAGCTAAACTTAATTTAAAGCGCTAGCGATAAAGTATTACAATTCATTCCACATTGCGGCACCCGGTGCCCATACTTCCACTTTATTATTCTCTAAATTACAACGAAAGTTAATATCGCCACGTTGAGCCGGTTTTATATGATCGACAAACACCCAGCCTCGGTTACTTTCAGACTGATTGTCAAAATCATTAGCAATGATGGTTTCAGCAGCATATTGCGTTTTATTCGTTACCAAGATTTGGCATTGCTCAATATCGTTGCTAGAAGGTGGAGTAAAAGGAGTCGCTGTCATATCACAGCCAGAAAGCAGTAGAGCAAGGAGTAAGATTTTAGTTTTCATCGTAGACTATTCATAGCATCAAAATGTGTCACTAATTGCAGGCGAAATATGAATATCAACGAAATGCCATTAGCGAAGTTGCGCGGGATCTTATAGATAAAAAAAGAAATTGGTAGTGTTAATTAACCTCGACAGTCATTCTTTTGAAGAAGATCACTCTCATAAAGCATTAAGTTAATTCCCTGTAAAAATAATACTTAGCATATAGGCATGAAAATTTGACGTTGCTGAGATTAATTATCGACGCTATATCCTATTAATTAGATATTTAATCAGAATTAACACCACCGATAGAACGATGAGTTGTTACCAAAAAACTCGAAATCATTAAACTTAATGTCATGCCCTATTCCGGAAAATGCCAATCTAACGAAATATGCTTTTTGCTTAACCACATCAAATCAACTGACTAACAAATCTTGCACCTTACCCAGTACACATGTCGTAGAGTATCTTAATGGATGAGAATGGCGTAAAAAATGATGATGTTGGCGCTCAAACGAAAATGAGCAAGCTTAATAATGCTACTTTTTGCTCTGTCTTTATAAACACTAAAAGTAGAAAAAATGAAAAAATACTGGACGCCACTAACACTAATTTGTGCACTAATTGTGCTAACTTCTGGCTCTCTCCTTTTTTTTGATATTAATTCAAAAAATATTGTTCTTATGCATGAGTGGATTGGCATCTTAATGATCATTGCCGTTCTCGGGCATGCTTTCTTATATAAGAATTCAATCATCAAGCACTTATCACGTAAAAATAACATTGTAATGATGGCCGCTATTTTGTTGCTGGGTATGACAATGATCCAAAGTGATGAAGAAGTGGCACAGTCAAACAATGCCTCTATCGCATTGTTTGATTCTATCGATAATGCTCCAATTACGTTGATTTCAAAGCTAACTCATCAACCCATTAATAACTTAATAGACAAACTAAAATTAGCAGGTTTTACGATTAATGATCCTAAGCAGTCAATTGTACAAATAGCACAATTAAATCATCAGCAGCCTGAAGATATCATTTCTGTTATTTATAAAAAGTAAGTCAAAGTACTTTTTCACAACCTTCTTCTTCGTCATACAAAAAAGCCCTGTTTTACAGGGCTTTTGTATAGAGATTATTATATAACCATCGTTACGTAGATAAATTTAACTTACTGATATTGCTTTAATTGCTCTGTTAACCAATTTAACCACGCATCCATACCTTCACCAGTTTTTGCTGAAAGTTTTATGACCTGAATATTTGGATTCACTTTTCGTGCATTAGCAATACAATCTTCAATATTGATATCAACATACGGCAATAAATCGACCTTATTGATCAGCATTAAATCAGCTGCAGCAAACATATTAGGGTATTTAAGTGGCTTATCTTCCCCTTCAGTAACAGATAAAATCGCGACTTTGCATGCTTCACCTAAATCAAAACTTGCTGGGCACACCAAGTTCCCCACATTTTCAATAAACAAGAAACCTGACTCATTCATTGCTAATTGATGATAAGCATCGTGCACCATTTGTGCATCTAAATGGCAGCCTTTTCCTGTATTGACTTGAATAGCCAGCACTTGTGTAGCACGAATACGATCCGCATCGTTAGAGGTTTGCTGATCCCCTTCTATCACCGCACATGGATACAGCTGTTTTAGCTGCATTAAGGTTTCAGTAAGTAAGGTAGTTTTACCAGAGCCAGGGCTTGATACAAGATTAAGCACAAGCTGTTTATTGGCTTCAAAATGCTCGCGGTTATGTTCAGCCAGTTTGTTGTTATTACCTAGAATATCCATTTCTAACGTCAGAAGTTGACGTTGAGAAACCCCAGCCACATGCACTTCAGCTTCACCTTTACCGTAATGCAAATCACCTTTATCTAAGGTTTCTGGCTGATGATGGTCATGGCTGTCATGAACGTGATTGTGATGTTCGTGCGATCCATGTTCATGCTGTGGGTGTTGATGACTGTGTTCATGGTGCGATGTTGCAGGTAAGGTGTAATGCACATGATGATGAACATCACCTTGATGATTATAGTGATGATGGATCACAATAGGCTGTTCATTACTCGATTTCTGAACATTTGCATGACCATGGTGATGGTCATTGTGATGACTATGCTCATGATGATCGTGGTGGTGATGAGAACCATGATGATGGTGATCGACACCTTCTACATGGCTATCTCCGCAGCCGCATACATTACACATTACTCTACCTCAATATTTTTAATCATTAATTCGTCACCAGTTTCAACTCTAAGCTGATAACCATGGCAATGAGGGCAGCTGACACCACGCTCATCAATTTCGATATAGCGCTGGCACTCCATACACCAAACTTGAGCTTGTACAGACTCAATGTTTAACTTCGCGCCTTCAGCAATCGTTCCTCGTGTTGCAAATTCAAATCCTGTTTCCAATGCATGGGGTTCTATGCACGATAATGTCCCAATCGATAATGTCACTCGAGTTACGCGATGAAAGCCTTGTTTTTTGGCATGTTCAACCACGGTATCTACCGTATTCATACTCAGTGATAATTCATGCATGACGAGATCTCTTCATTCTTATTTTTGATGTATAGCAAACCACAACTGACCTGCTGCAATAGATGCATCATTAGCAGGAAGTGCTTCACCACAAAAAATGGATAAACTATGCGCGCTGGCTTTTTCAAACACTTCATCGACTAATACGCGGTTTTGGAATACCCCACCGCCTAAAACAATCGGTAATGGCTTATAAGCTTTCCCGATGGTGACAATGACATCAGCAAGGGCACTAATAAAACTGTGCGCAAAACAATTTCGCCATGCTGAGCGATTATCATCGGCAACTAAACTTAAAAGCGGTAATGCATATTCAAAAAGTGGTTGCCAATCAATCACACCATTAGCATCAACGGCAAAAGAAATAGGTTGATGACATCGACCTTTCATTGCCGCTTGTTCGAGTTTCAATCCGCATTCACCTTCATAATCAACGCGATCAACCAAACCTAACAAGCTTGTCCACGCATCAATCAAACGTCCCATCGATGAGGTATAAGGCGATTGGCTACCTGTCTGCCACAATCGGTATAAGTTATTGAAATAAGAGTCACTCCACTCTTTAAAAGCTGATAACTGCATCGCTTT
Source organism: Photobacterium sp. SKA34 (assembly GCF_000153325.1). Classification (GTDB taxonomy): domain Bacteria; phylum Pseudomonadota; class Gammaproteobacteria; order Enterobacterales; family Vibrionaceae; genus Photobacterium. Next base: position 1,323,109 of record NZ_CH724141.1, on the reverse strand, counting down.
AATCGCATCGACAGAGTAAAATTCCAATAAAATTGCAAATAACAAACGAGCAGGCTCTTTTATCGCTTTTTCGCCACCTATTAAACGAAATTGACGCAAGTGCCCGACACGCTGGTAACTTTGTGGTGTAGAAAGTAAAACTTCTCCTCCCCACACGGTGTGATCGTCCCCCCACCCAGTTCCATCAAAGGTAAAACCTAAAACGCTCTCCGTTATATTATGCTCAGCCATGACAGCTAATACATGGGCATGATGGTGCTGCACCTTTAAAAGTGGCGCGGCTAAATTGGCTTTGCTTTGATATTTTTCAGCAAATTGAGAGGAATGATAGTTAGGATGTTTATCACACACTAACTGCTGTGGCTTAACATTATAAAGTGCCGTTAAATGGTTAACCGTTTCTTGATAACGCAACTCGGTATCAAGATCGTCTAAATTACCAATATAGGGAGATATGAGCCATTGCTGAGGTAATGCTAACCCTATCGTTGATTTTTGCTCAGCACCTAAGGCAACGGTGATATTACCTGTGCTTTGCTCACTACCTGTACCGAAATAGCTTACTGGCGCATAGCCTCTTGCCATACGCAGCACACGAATTTTTCCGCCAGCATAATGTACAAGGCTATCATCGCACGCACTCACAATAGGACGATTATGATCTAAAACACCGCTGATTTTCCCTGAAAATTGAGCACAGACTTGAGCTAACTCAGTGGCAATAGGCATCCCTGATAGGTTCGCACTGGTCATCACAAGTGCACTTGTCGCATCTATTTCTTTTAATTTATCAAACAACAAATAATGCAATGGCGTATACGGCTGCATTATTCCTAGATACGGTACATTCGGAGCAACATTTTCAGCCAACACGCCATCTGTTCGTGTCACTTCTTCTGCAGCAACATCTATGCGCTTTTTCATTAGTACAATAGGTCTCGCTTGCGCGTATAATGCTTCCCATTCAGCATCACTACCTTCAACTAATTGATGGGTAATATCATCACTTGCCGCCATGATGGCTAACGGTTTTGACTGACGATGTTTAAGCCTACGTAAACTCGCTACTGCTTGTGCGTTAGTGGCATCACACATTAAATGAAAACCACCGATGCCTTTAATAGCAACAATTTCACCATCTTTTATCTTTTGTGCAAGCTGCTCAATCGCTGTTTGTTTGGTTGCAACAAGCGGTAATTCTGCACTCGATTTGACTCTCTGTTGTATATCATAAAGCGTAACCCAAGGACCACAGCAGTCACAGCTAATAGGCTGAGCATGATAACGACGATCTACTGGATTTTGATACGCCTCGGCACAATCAGGACACAATGAAAAATCCTGCATACTGGTTGCTACACGATCATAAGGTAGCGCTTTTATAATGCTGTAACGAGGACCGCAATGGGTACAGTTGGTAAATGGATATTGGAAGTATCGAGAGTCTGGATTGGAAATATCCCGCTTACAAGCATCACAAAGCCCTTGATCAGGTGAAATAGATACCGTTGTGCTGTCACGGCACTGACTTTGCTCAATACCAAAAGTATTCGGCTTTTCCAATTCAGACCATAGCGATAAAGTGCGAATTGCCACATCATCAATACGACTTAAAGGAGGCGCTTGGTCGATTAACTGCGAAGTGAAAGTAGCTAATATTTCAAGAGAGCCTTGCACATCGATTTTCACCCCTTCTGAATCATTGATCACCGAACCAACTAGCGCATATTGTGTCGCTAGTTGGTAGACAAAGGGGCGGAACCCGACCCCCTGTACAATGCCGGTAATATGAATATATTGTCGTGCAATGTTGTCTGCCACGCTTACTGCCCTGTAATTAAGACAGCATTAAGATGCCACCAAATGCCGCCATAACGACACCTAGGACATTAGTAACACGACGATTAGCAGCTGAAGCCGCGATAGCTTTACCTAATACAACACCACACGCATGTAAAATTGCTGTTGCTAGTACGAAGCCGATAAAGAACTCAACAGTTGTAGCACCTAAAGGCATTTCCATACCGTGAGCCATACCGTGGAATAATGCAAATGCCATTACCGCACCTGTTGCTACTTTTGCAGATATACGACCACCCGCTAATAACATGCCGCCCATTGCAATTACAGATACAGCAATACCTAGTTCAACACCCGGGATCACAACACCAGATACACCTAAAGCAGCACCTACAATCATGATTGAGATGAAAGCAAGAGGTAAACGTGAAATCGCTTTACCACCCATCATAGCCGCTAATAGACCCACACACACCATAACACTTAGGTGATCCATGCCCGTAAATGGGTGGACAAAACCACTCATGAATGTAGAAGCATGAGGACCAATGTGACCTGGGTGTGCTAAAGCAAGAGGAGAAAAAGAGGTTGTTAGCAAACCCAACATTAGATGTTTCATTTTCATATTATTATCTTCTTAATTAAAGTAACCGGAGATCCGGAGAGTTATAAAACACTTCACGCTATGACTGAGCGTAAAGTACGATGAAATCACAAGATCAAATCATGCCAAAAACACGTTCTGGGTGAGCATAAGCATCGGCTCGACCACGGCGACAATGCCCTAATAACGTCATATTTAAACGATCCGCTAAATCGACGGCCATTTTTGTTGCAGAAGATATGGCAAGTAACACTTCAACACCTGCTGAGGCCGCCTTTTGTACCATTTCAAAACTAGCGCGACTTGTGACTAACACAGCGCCGCCAGATAAACGTTGTTGATGGATATAGCCAATTAATTTATCCAGCGCGATATGGCGACCAACATCTTCAAATGTTGCGAGTAATTGACCATTGCCGTCGATATATGCTGCCGCATGTGCAGCACCAGTCAGTTGGTTAAGTGCTTGGTGTTCAAGTAATTGCTGTAACGCTTGCTCTAAATGACTTAAATCAAACTCAACTGTTATCGGCAAAGGCATTAGCATTCGGCATACGGTTTCTAATTTTTCCTCACCACAAATACCGCAGCCTGTTAAACCCGCTAATGAACGACGTTTCAACTTCAAACGCTCAGCACAACGATTTGCAACTGTAATATCAAGATTTATCCCATTATCATGATGTGTAATCACCATATCGTGAATATCACGGTGATGATCGATAATTCCCTCAGACAATGAAAAACCAATCGCAAACTGCTCTAAATCATGAGGCGTACACATCATCACTGTGTACGCAACACCATTAAACGCAAGAGCAACAGGCGTTTCTTCAATAATGAAATCCATCTCTTTAAAATCGCTTTCTCCTTTGCGATAGCGAATGATCGGACGCTGACAAGCATCACTAACGGCATCGGTTGATTGCACATCAAGAGTGGTCAAAATAGTGTTCCTATAATTAGATAAAAATGTAGGCTGGTATTAAACGCATCAGATACCACCTCGAAAATCTTGGCTATTGATCCCCATTTTCTGCATTCGAGATAATAAAGTTGTTCGTTTCAATCCTAATTGGTTTGCCGCACCATTCGGCCCAGCCACCACACCATGACAAGCCTTTAATGCTTTGATAACGTCAGCTTTATCTATAATGGGTTTAACTACGTCACCTTTCATTGCTGGTTCTGGCGTATTGATAGCTCCAGTAGGCTCAACAGGGGGGACATTCTCTGTTGGTACACTGACAGAATGAGGCGAGGTTTTTAACTCATGAACGGGGACATTAAGCAAATTACCACGAGTTAAAATCACAGAGCGTTCAACAAAATTACACAATTCACGAACGTTTCCCGGCCATGGAAATGCACTCATAACCGCTAAATCTTCGGCAGCAATTGCCGTAATTTTTTTGCCCATTTTTTTTGCTAATTCACGGGTAAAATGTTTAACCAATAACGGGATATCTTCAGCACGTTCACGTAATGGCGGAATTTGGATAGGAAAAACATTCAAGCGATAATAAAGATCATTACGAAATTTCTTTTCTTCTACACGCCTTAATAAATCAACATTAGTGGCAACAACAATTCGCACATCAACACTTATCAATGCGTTCTTACCCACACGTTCGATTTCATTTTCTTGTAATGCACGTAATAATTTAGGCTGAAGATCTAACGGCATATCACCAATTTCATCTAAAAATAACGTACCTTTATGCGCTTGCTCAAAACGACCAACACGCTGGCTAATAGCGCCAGTAAATGCGCCACGTTCATGACCAAACAGTTCACTTTCAAATAAACCAGCAGGAATGGCGGCACAATTCATCTTCACCATATTCGTTTTGCTGCGCAGGCTTAACTTATGGATAGCACGAGCAATTAATTCCTTTCCTGTCCCAGACTCTCCTAAAATCAATACTGTACTGTCACAACTAGCAACAAGAGCAACTTGTTCAAGGACTTTATTCATCACTTCACTTTGACTAATAATATCGTCAAAAATAACGTGTTCACCCATCCCTTCATCTATGTTTATAAACTTAGTGATAGGTTGATTTGGAATACTCGCTTGGTGTGTTTTTATACTATGCATTGCTAAAGCAACACGCGCAGCTATCTGTTTAAATAACTCAAGATCCGTGTTTTGATAAGCAGCTTCAATAGACTTCATAAAACTGATGTAGCCCACCGCAATGCCTCTAAATACGAGTGGCATAACACAAGCGGTTTTAACACGACTAGGAAAGTACGGGCAATTATGATCAGCCTGCATTTTTTTTATATCTATCGCATTTAAAAATACTGGTTGATTATTCTTAATTGCATTTTTAATTAATTTATCATTGGTAAAAAAATGACATTGATAATCAATTTCATTATTAATAAAACAAGCAGAATGTTGATTGTAATGCCCATCCTGTAATTGAATAATCGATAGATCAGTCATACCAAAATGCTGAAATAAAAATTGCAATAATGAGCCTATCAATTCTTTTTTTGTACTTTGACATATAACAGTATTCGTCACATCAACTAACACCTGAAAATTATTTTTTTCAGTTGTTAATTTTTTAGTAAACGTTGATGCAGTTTGGTGATCTATAATATGCTCAATCATTGCTGAAATCATATTATTAAATAATTTGAATTGCTTCTCGCTCTCACTATCATCAGGCATAGTTAAGTTAATATATTCAATAGCACCTAAATGTTGATTACAAATAGATAGCGGTATTTTGCAATAATTAAAAACTGAGTCATACGCGGGATGACTTTCTAGCTGAGGAAAAGTTTGATATAGCGTTTCACCATCCATCTGATGGTAATAGTCACGCATGCTAACGTCATGAAGCCCAATACTTGAGCCTGTGTAATCAAATTGCTGACATTGTTTATCTTGATCAAGGTAGTAAAGGTTTGGTTGACTATCAAGATCATTTTTTAAAAGTAGATTCACACGTTCAACGTTGATAAATAATAGATCTTCGTTATTTAGAAAATCCATAACGCCTGAAATATCATTGATTGATAATAAGGCTTTTGAAAAAGTCATCAAATCACTTTCAAAAAGTTCCATGTTAATATTAACTCTTGATAATAATATCGCTCGAATAGAGAGTAGTAATTCAAGCATTTATTATACAATTTTCAATGTTTTCAATAACCAAGTATTGATATCAATCAATAAACAATAAATATAAATGCAAACTATGATAAAAAACAAAATTAATGCTAATTATTTGAGCGATGTTAATGACTAGTAGCAATATACCGCAAAACAATTAAATATAAGGTTTCCAAATTTGAAATATACAACATTCCATCTTGGAAACCTTATTTTCATTAATGGTTTATTTGAATAGTAAAATAAAAAAATAAACTCAATTTTTGTTATTAAGCATTAACAACATGGTTCTTCAAACGTGCTTTCAAATTAGTGTATTCTGTTTGTACGTAATTTTCTGCCCATGACTGATCTTCAATATTTTCTACCTTAACGGCACAATATTTAAATTCAGGTGTGCTTGAAATTGGATCCACATGCTCAATGGTTAACTCATTACATGCACCGATCCACCATTGGTAAGTCATGTATACCACGCCCTTATTTACACGATCATTGTAATTTGCACGTGAAATAACTTTACCGCGGCGAGAAGACACCCAAACCAACTGTTGATCATCAATGCCTAATTGACGCGCATCATCAGGGTGCATCTGTACGTAACCAGGTTCATCTGCCAGTGTTTGCAGAGCACTACAGTTACCAGTCATCGATCGACAAGAGTAATGTCCCACTTCACGAACGGTAGAAAGCACTAGTGGGTACTCAGCATCCGTTTGTTCTAATGGTGCACGCCATTCTGCCGCAATTAACTGTCCTTTACCTGATGGCGTAGTAAATTTATTGCCTTCGAATAGGAATGATGTTCCTGGATGATCCTCTGTCGGACATGGCCATTGAACATCTTTAAGACCTTCCATCTTTTCGTAAGTAACGCCAGCATAATCAGGACATAATTGACGAAGTTCATCCCAAATTTCTTCAGTATTATTATACGACATTGGATAACCCATTTTGTCGCTAATAGGCTGAAGATTTCCCAATCAGGCTTAACATCACCAGTAGGTTTAACTGCTTTGTAAAAACGCTGAAAACCACGGTCGGCACTGCTGTAAACGCCTTCATGCTCTCCCCAACTCGTCGCTGGGAATATAATATCTGCAAATTCAGCAGTTTGGGTCATAAAGATATCTTGAACAATAACCAGATCCAATTTACGCATAGTTTCACGCATTGCAGCTAAATCAGCTTCAGTTTGAGCTGGATCTTCTCCGAAGACATAAAAAGCCTTACAAATACCTTCATCAGCTTTATGGCCGACTTCGGTTAAACGATAACCTGGCGTGCCAGAAAGTTTTACGCCCCAGGCTTTCTCAAACTTTTCACGTATTTCTGGATCTTCAACAGACTGGTAATCTGGAAACTGATGCGGCAACATACCCATATCACAGGTACCTTGTACATTATTTTGTCCGCGAACAGGTCCACAACCCACACCTTCACGACCAAAGTTACCAGTTAACAGTGCTAAACCAGCCAAACCCCGAACCACATCTGTCGCCTGACCAAACTGTGTAACACCCATTCCCCACAGAATCATAGCTTCAGATGCATTGGCATAAGTTCGAGCAGCAGCACGAACATCAGCAGCTTTTAGACCAGTAATACCCTCTAGGTCCTCGGGAGCATAACCAGAAACAATTTTACGAAACTCCGTAAAACCTTCGGTATAATTTTCTACATAAGACTTATCGTATAAGTTTTCTTCGATAATTACATGAGCTAATGCATTAACCAGTGCCATGTTAGAACCATTTTTAAGTCCTAACCACTGATCAGCAACACGTGCAGATTCAATTTTGCGAGGATCACAAACAATGATCTTAGCGCCATTAGCACGAGCCTTTAGAATGTGTCTTGCTACAACTGGATGAGAATCAGCCGCGTTGTAACCGAATATGAGTAAACATTTAGATTTTTGAATTTCAGTAATAGCGTTACTCATTGCACCATTACCTACTGTTGTCTCCAGACCGGAGACTGATGGAGCGTGTCACACCCTAGCGCAGTGATCGACGTTGTTCGTCCCTATCACTGCACGTGTGAACTTCTGCATCACATAGTTTGCTTCATTACCTGGGCCACGTGCTGAACCAGTTGTCAGAATCGCATCGGGACCATATTCTTTCTTTATCGCCAATAGCTTTTCACTAGCAAAGTCGATAGCTTCTTCCCACGAAACAGCTTCTAGTGCCGCTTCACGGCTTCGGCGAATCATGGGTTGCTTCAAGCGCGGTGTTAATAAATTGGTGTCATTAAGAAAATCCCAGCCATAATAGCCTTTTAAACACAGTTGGCCTTCATTTGTGCGACCATCTGCAGGCTCTGCTGCAATAACTTTGTTATTTTCGACAACCAATTTTAGTTTGCACCCAGTACCACAGTAGGGACAAACAACAATTGATTTTTTCATATTAACCTTATGTTTTAATATTAAATTTCACACTACCTAAAAATTAAACGATTTCATTAACAGCCGGTCGCTATTACAGCGCTCATTGCAGCCGCTTCTCGTCTTTGTTGGCTAGTCTCAGATAGCATCTCAGGCTCTATGATTCGAATAGCACCCGTAGGACAAACTTGTATACAAGCTGGTCCTGTTTCTTGGTGGTTGCATAAATCACATTTTAATGCCTGACTTTGAGGAACGTGACGTTTGAATAACGCCGCTCCCTTTGTTTCTTCAACCATCGCTGTGACAACGTTCATTGCACCGTAGGGGCATGCAATAACGCAGGTTTTACAACCTATACAACGTGATTGAATCACTTTTACAAAGCCATCTTCTAAAACGATAGCGTTATTGGGGCAAACCTGAGCACACGGTGCATCGTCACATTGACGACACATCACAGGTGTAGTTACATGAGCATTCTTCACAACAGTTAAACGTGGTGAAAAATCCGAAACTTCCATTCCTGCTATTGTGTTTTCATCTTGATGCGATAACGCACAAGCAATTTCACAAGTTCGGCATCCAATACACAAGTTTGGATCTGCAAAAACAAATCTGTTCATGGTGTATCCCTTGTTTATGTCGATACATCGCAATACTTATCTGCATTGCAATACCTGATAAGCATGAGCTATGCCAGTTTTTACACCTTGAGTATTAAAAACTCAACCTATTAATATTTAAGACAAAAAAATAAAGCCTGATAGTAATCAGGCTTTATTTACAGCAATGAACATGTCCAATATGTATCGATAACCATCATCGACATACTTCGTCACATATCGTCGACACTTTATCGACAGGTAAACGATTAAGCATCGTCACCATCGCAGTTTAATGCTAGCAGTGGGTGAATCCGCCCGAGCCTTGCCAAGTTGATAATTGTTGATAAATTTGCTCAACACCATGTTGTACCATTTCCGTTAAAGGGAATGAAAAAGCAACAATCGCAGGTTGAATACCCACAAAGATCACTTCTGGTACAAAAGTCTTCAATTCATCAATTAAGAAATTCAGCGGCAAACTGTGGGTAGACACCACATACATATCAACGATGGTTTCAGGATCAATGATTCGTACTTCCCCTGCTTCTTCACCAATATCTGCGGCATCAACCACCAGCACCCGTTTCGGCATCGCTTTACGAATAAGATGTAAACAATCTTCAGGCATCGAGCCACCTTCCAGCACGCTCCAATCCGCTATAGGATTCTCTTTCATCATCTTAGCAAGTAATGGACCAGCACCATCGTCTGCCATCATGTTGTTACCAACAGTCAATACAATATTGCTGACCGACAGATCGACATCGTCATTCGACACCGTTACGCCCATGACAGAAGAGAGATTAATTTCCTCTAGCACGATTACTGCCCTCCCCGGATCATCATATACATGGTTTGTTCGCGATGAATATCCCCTAAGGCTTCAATAAATCCATGAGTTAACTGCTTTGACTTCTCACTTTGAATCGCGCTATCAATACCATCAAACGCCAGTGCCAGCATGTTTAAATGCTCTGGGTAAATCGTGATTTCACCAAACACCAGAAAGCCTTTCATTTTACGAAATGCTTCACCGCTTTGGTCTAATCCACTGATCCAGTCAAGGTACTCATGACCTGAACATTTCAATACTGCATCTAAGCAATCCACAACACCAAGATGGTGACCAATCGCCAAGCTATAGTACATAATTTGCTTGGCTTCTTCTGGAACATCATAACTTTCATCAACAAACTTACGACCTAAGCTGTAGAAATATACATTTTTCTCAAGGTGGCGAGATTGCGTTAATTCTTCAGGTAAATCGGCAATCTTGCTATTAGGCATGATCTCCTCCGCAACACGCTTTTTGCTCTGTCGCACACGCAGGTTGTCCCGTTAATGCTGACATAGTTTTGCTCAGCAGAATATTTACGATTTCTGTTAAACGTGGATCGTCTTTTTCCGCTAAGTAATCCGCAATCTTGCTATCAACGTTATCAGTACTACAGGTTGCCAATACATCCATCACTTCATCTGCAATACGTTGGCCTTGAACATAACCTGCAAGTAAGCGGGCTTGACGCTCAATCATCACCTTTATATCCAGTGGGATTTCTGTGTGTTTAAGGCTCGCTTTTTGTTCATCAGGGGTATGTGTTTTAGTTTTCAACTTTTGATCTAACAAACCTAACGCTACAGCAAAACCGTAAATCGTTGCCGCGGGGGTTGGTGGACAACCTGGAATGTATACATCTACAGGTACAATCTTGTCAGTACCGCCCCATACACAATATAAGTCATGGAATATACCGCCATCACAGCCACATGCACCATAAGAAATAACAATCTTTGGGTCTGGAGCAGCTTCATATGCTCGCAAGGCAGGTGCTCGCATTGCACGTGTTACTGACCCTGTATACAGCAAAATATCTGCATGACGTGGCGAAGCAACAATCTTAATTCCGAAACGTTCGGTATCAAAAACGGGGGTCGTGGCTGCAAAGATTTCAATTTCACAGGCATTGCAACCGCCACAGTCAATACGATATACATAGGCTGAACGGCGAATTTCTTTGATCAATGCATCTTTTAGCTTTTGGCTATTCGGCGGTAATTCAACAGGTACCGTTTCAGTATGTGCAGTGCCTACTAGTTGTTTGATACCTTTCACTTTGACTCCTCAAGGAAACGTAGATGACTTACATTCTCGCTATCCAGCATATTATTACGACGGCGACATTCTGGGCAGGTTTCTAGTTGTTGGCGACGTAAATCTAATTGATCACGGCTTAAACCGCTTTGCTCCATTGTATCAAGTACATACTCTAATAATTTACGAGCAACGAATGGACGTTCACACTCACAACAATTTTCTAACTGGAATGTCGCACTTTCATATAAATCGGCTTTATTTGTTACTGCTAATTCAAAATTTTGCGATAACTTTATAGCGTGCGTTGGACATACTTCCTCGCAACGACCGCAATAAATGCACCTAGCAAGAGAGAGCTCCCAGCGGCGAGTTCCTGCTTTTACGTCAGTTTCCATTATCAATGCATTAGCGGGACAAGCACGCATACACGCAGCACAAGAAAGACACTGATCCGCATCTAGCTCTGGCTTACCTCGAAAATCTTCATTAACTTCCAGTGGTGAGAATGGATATTTAGTTGTAACTTCACCGGTTTTTAAGACAGTCTTTAATAATTTAAACACATCGCCTCCTACAGCTTAAACGGTGAATTTTTACGGTCGATGCTGTATTGCTCAATCGCTTTATATGGAATAGTTTTGCTACGCTTCTTCTTAGTATCAACAATGGTGACACGGTCAGTACATGAGTAGCATGGATCCAAACTACCGATAATTAACGGCGCGTCAGCAACAGTGTTACCTCGTAACATGTAACGTAACGTAGGCCAGTTCGCATACGTCGCTGCACGACAACGCCAGCGGAATAGTTTTTGGTTATCCCCCGTCATGCTCCAGTGAACATTTTCCCCACGTGGTGCTTCTGTAAAGCCTAAAGCAAACTTGTTAGGTACGTAGTCAAAACTTTCGGTTAAAATAGCACCTGGTGGTAAATGATCGAGACCATATTCCACAATGTTTAAAGAGTCGAATACTTCACGGATACGAACCATCACACGAGACTGAACATCACCGCCATCCATGGTTTGTAATTCCATCGGAACATCACCATAAGACTCTAAAGACTGACCATGAACGGTTCGAACATCTCGATTAAAGCCACTTGCACGAATAAGAGGACCAACTGGACTGTAATCACGTGCAACTTGCTTCGACAAAATACCAACTCCAGCAATACGGCTTTCAATATTGGGCGTTGCGAGGAGTACTTCTACTAACTCAGTAAAGGTTTTGCGTACTTCTTTAACTAACGCAATACCTTTAAGGCGTTGTTCTTTCAAGAAATCGCGACGCACACCACCAATCAAATTCATGCCGTAAGTTTTACGTGCACCGGTTAATATTTCCGCCAATTCCATCGTTTTTTCACGTACGCGAAAGAACTGCATGAAACCAGAATCAAAACCGACAAAGTGGCTCGAGAGACCAATGTTTAACAAGTGGCTGTGAAGACGCTCAACTTCAAGTAAAACAGTACGGATCATTTTGGCGCGGAATGGCACATCAACCGATAATGCATTTTCGATGGTGTTGCTATAACCCACACTATGGGTAAAGCCACAGATACCACAAACACGGTCAGTTAACTGCGCTACCTCATGGTAACCCATACGTGTTTCTGCCAGTTTTTCCATACCACGGTGAACGTAGAACATGCGGTAGTCCGCATCAACAATGTCTTCACCATCAACGAATAAACGGAAGTGACCAGGCTCATCAGAGGTAATGTGTAATGGGCCAACAGGTACTATGCGGTTGCTATCATCACCTAATTGGTTATCAAACTGGTAAGTTTCGGTTTCAGTCGTTGGCTGAGGACGCTGACGATAATCCATCGCATCTTTTCTTAATGGATGGAGATCTTCAGGCCAATCATCAGGTAAGACTAATCGACGCTCATCAGGTAAACCAACAGGACGTAAGCCATACATGTCACGAATTTCACGTTCGCCCCAAACCGCTGCAGGTATTGTTGGAGTGATAGATATAAACTCTTGGCTATTAGCATCTACTAATACTTTTACTGTTACCCAACTTTTCACTTCACCTTCCATAGAAAGCGCGTGGTAGACAGCAAAGTGACCATTTAGGCTACGCTCGTCATTACCAAATGTTACTGTTAACCAGCCCCCTTGATCGTAATAAAGCCACTTCATCACTTCGATTAGCGAGGTCATTTTTACCGTAATTGTTACTTGATTATCCGTTTGCCACTCTTCATCAATAATGGCTGATGGGAAAAAGTGACGAACACCAGCAACGTAGTTAGCGCCTTTTTTTTGATTATTATCATTGAGTTCAAACATATTACACTCATCTCTCTTTATTTAAGGGCTACAGAAGCTGTTGTTGTATGGGAAGACGGTGACGACTCCCAAGGAAGATGTAAGGCATCAATTATGGTTGTATCTTGACTGTCTAATACAACCAAGGCCGCATGATCTAGTCCAGTAAGTACAGGTTGAGGAATAGCAGTCCCCATAATGACCATGGCTATTAATAACAAAACAAGTGGAGCTGTTGTCATGAAACCTAATTCCCCTCTTTCAATAAGATCAGGTTTAGGCCCAAGAACACAGCTAGCAACCATTCTTGCCAAACCGGCTAATACAATGGTTAACATCAATAACAAGATGATTGTAAACATGGTATTACCCGAGCTAATACCTGCAGTAACTACCATAAACTCACTAATGAATAGATTAAATGGAGGCACACCGCCAAGCGCTAGCGCACCAACACCAACTAAAACGGCTGTTACCGGTGCGACACGCATAATGCCTTTCACTTCATCAATATTTCTTGAACCAAATTTCAACAGGATATTACCGGCTCCACAAAACATTAATGTCTTACCCAAACTGTGATTAATCACATGTAATAAACCAGCAATAACACCGATAGGACCTAAGCCAATCGCAAGTGTTATCAATCCCATATTTTCGACACTTGAATACGCTAATAAACGTTTGATATCTCGCTGAGTAATGATGAAGAATGCAGCAACAGCTACAGAAAGAAAGCCAAAGGTCATTAACAGCATTTGTGGGAAATGCGGACCAATAGCTTTAACCGTAATGATGTAGTAACGCAAAATAACCAACAGCGCACAGTTTAGAAGGCCTGCAGATAATAATGCACTAACAGGACTCGGAGCTTCTGAGTGAGCGTCAGGTAACCAGGCATGCATAGGGAACAAGCCTGTTTTCGTACCAAAACCAATAATGATGAAAACAAAGGAAAGATGCACCAACGTTGGATCAAGTAACGTGGCATTCTCTTTTATCGTCGTCCATAAAACAGGGTGATCAATCGGTGATAATACGGCTGCAGCATTTGAATAAGCGAGAATCGAACCAAATAGACCGAAAGCAACACCGACACTACAAATAACAATATATTTCCAAGCCGCTTCTAAAGAAGAACGCTTACCGTACAAGCCAACTAAAAATACAGAGCTGACGGTTGTTGCTTCAATCGCAACCCACATCATAATCACATTATTAGACGCAACCGAGATAAGCATTGTGGCTAAGAACAAATTAAATAAGCCGTAGTATAGCGATACTTTTTTACCGTCGATCTCACCTTCTTTATATTCGTGACCAATGTATCCCAACGAATAAAGACCGGTAATAAATCCAACAACACCTAATACCGCAATAAACAATCCAGATAATCCATCAAGGTAAAACCAACTATCCAGTGCCAATAGTGGACCTTGAGTAAAGACAGACCAGGCTAAAGTGCTCGTACCAACTAATACGATAATAGTACTAATAACATGCAGACAAATAGCGCCTTTACGTACACTACTTCCAGCAAAGTACGACAATAAACTGATTATAGATGCGATAAGCGGAGCCGCTATTACACTCAAGAGTAAAACTGTAGATGACATAAATTACCCCTTCAGCGACGTGAGTTGTTGTACATCAAGCGTATGTAACTTTTTGTAAATTTGACGAACTAAGATCACCATAAAGATCACCGCAAACAGTGCATCAATCGTGACACCAATTTCAACGAGACCCGGTGCTTTATTAGCCATCAAAGCCAACGTTAGAGAGGAGCCATTTTCCATTAAACAATAACCAAATAATTGCTTCAGGATATTTCGTTGCGAAACAATGCATAATAAACCAAGGAAAAAATGCCCTAATGAAACAGCAAGAGCAGGTTTTAATTGTGCTAACAGCGGTAACTGCACATGTTCAATAGCTAAAAAGCTAACCAACATAATTAGACCGCCAGTAACAATTTGCCAAGGCACTGAAATAACCGGCTTATCTGCTATAGGATCACGCATTTTACCAAAAGAAAAATACAAAATAGCAGGGAGTAGAATAACCTTAGTGATAACAGCTGTTATCGACCAATGGTAAAGTTCAGGCGCATCAAATGTATTCGCAATCGCGACAAAAGTAAGCACTAAAACCAAAGACTGTAATGAATAAAGCAGAGCAACTAATTTCGGCTTATTTACCGCAATTACCAATAATGATGTAACAATCAGCAGTCCTGCTAAATTATTAATGACAATTTCACCATTCATAAAAATTCCTTAGCTTAACCAGCTAGATGCAATGAAGCTTGATGCAAATGACATTACAATCAAGATAACCAGAACCAGCTTCATTGAAGCAGGGACAGGAGTTGCAGAAGCAACCGCTTCTGATGGCTCACCAACCACAGTTTTGCCGAACCAGTACATGATCCAACCAAAACTTGCGACAGACTCAATCAGGGCAATCACCATAATAGGCAACAACCATGGGTGAGTATTGGCAAGATCAAAACCAGCGGCAAACAGTGGGAACTTACTAAAGAAACCGTTAAATGGTGGAACCCCTGTAATAGCAAGGGCTGCAATACAGAAACCAACCGCTAATAACGGAGATGCTTTAATAATGCCTTTTAATGCTGGCAGCATACGAGTACCACAGGTATAACTCAGAGCACCGGCAACAAGGAAGAATAAACTCTTCGCAAATACGTGATTGAAGATATAAGTGATACCGCCTTCAAATGCTAATTTTGAACCGAATGTAGCCAGAGATAAGGCAAGGAAAATATAAGATAGCTGGGTAATTGTTGAGTAAGCAAGAAGTCGCTTCATGTCCTTTTGTGGCAAGTACATAATGAAACCATATACCAAGGTGATCGTTGCACCAACGACACCAATAATACCAACAATTTCAGGGATTTCTCCCGCCGACATAATCGCACGAGCAAAGATATAAACACCAACCTTTACCATTGAAGCGGCGTGCAGGTATGCACTAACCGGCGTTGGAGCATTCATCGCGTCAGGCAACCAAACGTGTAACGGCAGCTGAGCTGATTTACCCCAAGCGGCAAACAAAATGCCTAGCATTACGATGACTTTTGTATAGTCGTCTAAACCCGCAATAGCAGATACTGAAAATGTTCCCGTCGCTTTAAATAAAAATGCAGCTGCAATAAATAAACCAATAGAAGCAACATGAGTAACTAATAAAGCCTTTAATGCTGCTTTTAGTGATGTCGGCTTTTGATAATAACCAATTAAAGACCATGAACAAGCACCAGTAATCTCAAAGAACAATAGCTGACCAAGGATCGTCGAGGATAAAACAAGCCCTGCCATTGCACCGATAAAGATCAATAAAAAAGCATAGTAACGAGGTTCGCCATTATGCGGGTGCTCTCGGTTACCTTCATTCATATAACCTAATGAATAGATGCTAACTAAAAGACCAAGTACAACAACAGCAAACGTAATAAGCGTACTGACTTTATCAATAGTTAATCCAAATAACTCAATATGCGATATCTGCAATATTGGAAAAGTTGTACTAACACTACCTTGATTAAAGAAAGCAATAGCAAGTGACAACGCCCCCAGTGACGCTAATCCAGCAAAAATCTGACAGATCCATTTAGCCGATTCTTTTGGTACCAGCAAAGTAAGAATCGCACCTAAAAATGGTGTGAGGATCGTTAATAGAGCAATAATTTCCATAGTGATTTTCTCTGCTCCCTATAATCCGGTTAAATAAAAGATGAAGCCTAAAACTGCAATTCCAAACCCCACCCAAGTTAGGTGATGCGTTTTTATAAATCGCGTACGAGCCACACTGTTTTCAACCAGACCTGCAAGCAAAAAGAGCACAAACAATTTCGCTAACAAAATAACAGTTGCAATAGTTAATGATGAAAAAGTGAGCTCTGCCGCTTTACCAAATGGAATAAAAATAGCGATAAATAATTGAGCAACGACCAGTTGTTTTAGCCCTAATCCTAATTTAACCATCGCCAAACCAGAACCTGCATACTCTGTTACAGGACCTTCTTGTAACTCTTGCTCAGCTTCAGCACAGTCAAATGGAAGTTTTCCCATTTCAATGAAAACAACAAATGCACAAGCAATACCTGCCAGTACCGTTGCACCTGGAGCAACCCATGGCTGTGTTGCCATATGCGAGCTAATTAGACCTAAATCCGAAGTACCTGCAATTAATGCCATTGTAAAAATCGAAAGCATCAAAATAGGCTCAACCAATACCCCTAGCGTTAATTCACGACTTGAGCCAACACCAGCAAACATACTGCCTGAATCTAAACCAGATAAAGAAAAGAAGAAGCGAAAAATCGCGAACAAATAAATATCGGTAATCACATCTCCTGCAATAGGAAAAGGTGATTCATTCGTTACCGTTGGTAAAGCCATACCAATCAACAGCATTGTGATCATTAGTACGACGGGCATAATAAAAAATATAATGCCCGCAGTTGCTGGTGCAACTTCTTGGCGACGGAGTAATTTGATGATATCGCGATAATCTTGTAGTAAGCCAGGGCCTTGGCGAGAATGCATTTTCGCTCTTATAACTCGAGAAAAGCCGGTTACTAATGGCGCGAGTAGCACCATTAACAAAGCTTGAGTTAAAGCTAATGCAATCATGCTAGCACTTGGCATCTCTAGTACAGGCATTACTTCGCTCCTAAATCAACGGGAATAAATAACAGCACCACTAATGCGATAACCATGTACAGACAGTAAGTACGGAAATCACCATACTGAAGCCACTGAACAACTCTACCTACACGCTGTACACCTCGTGCAATCGGTAAAACAACTTTGTTATCAAAGAAAGGTTCAATATTGGCGGCAGTAGAAGTCGTTCCTTTTAGGATTGAAACCATTAGCCTACTAGGATCTAGCTGTTGACGAATGCGGTATAACGGGGCAAACATTTCACGAAGTGGTTGAGTGAAGCCACCAGCAGAAACCATCATTCGATCTTCATAAGCATAACCACATGCCCATGGATCGCCGGAATGGCGACGTTGTAACTTTTTACCTTTGAAAATGGCAAGAATTAATAAAGGTACAATCAGTAATCCAATTAATGTTAATGCGATTACAGGCGTAGAAAGAATAGCTTGTGAAGCGTTATCAGGAATTAACGCGATACCTTGCGTAACCGTCACTGATTCTGCAGATGTTAAGCTTGATGCAACATGAGAGATAATAGGTGCAACCCATGGCGAGCCAACGCCAAGTGCAATACAAACTCCAGCAAGCCCTGCTGTAGCAGCCACCATTGGCCAAGGTACTTCTGTTGCTTTTGCCGCACTTTCACTACGTGGTGCACCGCCAAAACAAATTCCATACACTTTAACAAAACACATGCAAGCTAATGCACCCGTTAATGCCAGCATTACAACGGCAATAGGCCCAGCAATTGTCATTAAGAAATTGCCTTCTTTACTCATGGAAAGAAGAGACTGATAGATAAACCATTCACTAACGAAGCCATTTAAAGGCGGTAACGCAGAAATAGCCATCGTACCGATAAGAAAAGCAATAGCGGTATAAGGCATCACTTTCGCCAAGCCTCCCATTTTTTCCATATCTTTAGTATGAACACGGAAAATAACGGAGCCTGCACCTAAGAACAATAACCCTTTAAATATAGCGTGATTTAATAAATGGTATAAACCACCGAGTAGACCTAATGTTGCGATAACAGGATGGTTCGTTGCAATGCCAACCATACCAATACCAACACCCATTAGAATAATGCCCACATTTTCAACGGTGTGATAAGCCAATAATCGTTTAATGTCATGTTCAGCCAGTGCATACATCACACCAAGAACAGATGATACACAGCCAAAGGCAAGAACAAGGTATCCCCACCAAGCCGTATCAGCCCCTAGAAAATCAATACCGACTTTGATTATCCCAAAAATACCTATCTTCACCATGACACCAGACATTAACGAAGATGCATTTGAAGGTGCGGCAGGGTGAGCTTGTGGTAGCCACCCATGAAGAGTGATCATGCCCGCCTTGGCTCCAAAACCAAAAAAAGCTAATAGAAAAACAACTGATGCTTGTGTTTGAGATAAGTTTGCTGATTTAAAATCCTGAAAGTTTAAACTGCCGCATTGGCTATACAGGATAAAGAAAGCAATCATAATCAACACCGAACCTGCGTGTGCAATTAAGAAATACTGTAAACCGGCATTTATTGATTTATCGTTTTGCTCTGAAATAACCAAAAAATAAGATGCTAACGACATCATTTCAAAAAAGACAATAAAATAAAATGCATTGTCTGAAACGACGAGGGCAACCATAGAGGCAATAAAGATATTCATAAAGAATCCCATTGCCCATGCACCTTTTCCTTCGTATTCCTTCATGTAAGAGAGTGAATAAATAGCGCTTGCGATAACAAGTAACGAAATCACAAAAACCATAAACGCAGATAATGCATCAATTCGAATAATACAGTCAGCAAAGCTAAATGGACTTGCTATCTGATAAGAAATAACCTGACCATCCAACAATGTTGGAATGGATGATGCCAGCCCAGTTAATCCGCCCATAGCACATAGAATGCCGGAAAGTTTTGTTGCTAGACGTTCTTGCTTGTGTAGTGTTAAGGAGATAAAAGCCCCGATAACATACAACAAAACAGATAAAAACAAATAGTTGAGTGAACTCATGACCCTTTAGGCTCCCAATTCAGTTTAGAAACATCAGAAGCTGCCACCATGCGTTTTATCTTTGCTGCTTCCTGCATTGCATCAGACTGAACAATGACAATAGCATCTGTTGGGCATACCTCAGCACAGGCAGGTCCTTGTTCACGAAAGCCACATAAATCACATTTCACTGCGATACTTTTAACACCCGGCTCCCATGCCAAAATATCTTGACCAAAAGTGCTAGGAGTTGATGTTGATGGGTTACTAGAACGAGGAGTAGAAGGGATATAAGTATCGTAACTGTTTGCCATCGCGATTGGTCGACTACCATCAAAAGCGATAGCACCAAACGGACATGCAACTGCACATAATGTACAACCAACACAAAGCGACTCGTTAAGAACAACACGATCTGCTTGTTTAGAAATAGCTTGGACCGGACATACTTCCGCACAAGGCGCATCTTCACAGTGACGACACATCACAGGTGCTGTAGCATTGTCATGCTTAACCACGGTAAGACGAGGATGACTTTGCAGCCCGACTTTTTTATGTTCTTCGGAGCACGCTGCCATGCAGGTACCACAACCGATACATTTGTCGGGATCTGCAACAACAAAGCTTTTCATGATCTTTCCAGTTAATTGCAAAAAACATCACAAAAAGCAATAATCATACCAATAAAGTATTCTTGTGTTTTATTAGTTAAATATCATTCACTTATACTTAGCGCGCTCTCCTACTCTTCACTTTTTATCACTAACAAAAGTAAATAAGCATAGGATGATCGCTCATCGACACTACTGTCGACACCTTATTTCGACAGTAGTGTCGACACAAAACGTCGAACAAGAAGGAACTGTTTTATAATTGAGTTTCATGCGATGGATATTTACCACCCAACTTTATGAATATGACAAATGATTAAGAAAAAACACCTTCATTCAACAATGCCTTTCTACCTCCTTTTTATTGCAGGTATTGTTGATGCCATTGGCTTTATTCATCTGAAAAATGGCCTATTTATCTCTTTTATGAGCGGTAACACAACCCATGTGGGAATATTATTAACATCAGGTAATACACCACAAGCGTGGCACTACATTGGGGTTATTATATTATTTGTTGTAGGTGCTGCCGTCGGTGAAGCTATCGCGATTGCTAACAAACCTTTTTATCGCAGCATGATCATGGCGCTAGTCACATTAGTGTTATCTGCAACATTGTTTGTTGAGCCTATAGCGAAGCCGATTGTGACTAATTTCTTCTTAAGTTTTGCTATGGGTATTCAAAATATCGCACTGCGGTTAACCATTGAAAAATCAACCGCGCTAACTTACGTAACAGGTTTTTTAGTTAACACTGGGCGTTCTATTGCCATGCTATTTATGGGTGAAGGCGATCGCAGCACATTTTTTCGCCACTTTAGCTTATGGTTATCCATCTTTCTTGGCGCAATTGCAGGAACGCAAGTGATGGATTACTCCTTTAGGTATGCGTTACTTGTCCCGATTATCTTAAGCTTAATTGCGACAGGAATTTTATTCTGGACCCATGAAATTGCTGATGATTAGTAATTGCAGTAACCGATAAAACGAAAAAGCCGATGTAATGTCGGCTATTTATGTATGATTGAAAAATATCATCACTAATAACCATATTATTTTAAAGCTTATTAAAAACGCATAACAACCTCACCTTAAAACGAATTCCTACTTTTTAGCAATCTACCTTATCATCCAATTACGAATATAATGCTATAAAAATCGATTATTTAAGAAATTAAATATTAGAAAATGCGTTTCTTATTAATAAAAAAGATAAAAATATAAAAATATAAAGCATAATTTTTGGTTATGGATTACCTAAAATTGTGTTTATATATCATTACAATAAAGTTCAATAATGTACGCACAACCTAAATCAAGATACATTTAAATTAATAAGTTACTTGTCAGCCCTACTTTAAAATGTCACATTCCTCCAACTTAGAAATGTCACATTAGGTGTATGATTCTTCCTATGGAAGAATCAGCCTACGGTGCTGGAATGTTACTCACGATGAGCACAAAAGAGCTTCAGAAACTCGAAACAATACAAAACGTTTGTGATAAGCGTATTAGACAAATTGATGCTTCTAAAATCCTGAACTTAAGCCGTAGGCATATTCAAAGATTGGTTAATCAATACCGACAGTTCGGGGCTAATGGTTTAATTTCAAAAAAGCGAACTAAGCCAAGTAATCGTCAATTCAATGCATCATTGAAAAAACAAGTTATTGATTTAATTCAGACTCATTACTTCGATTTTGGTCCTACGCTAGCCGCAGAAAAATTAGCTGAAATTCATGATATTAGACTCTCTACTGAAACCATCAGAAAATGGATGGTTTCGGTAAAACTTTGGAAACCAAAGGTTAAGAAAAGACGTAAGATTTATCAACCGAGAGCGAGAAGAGATTGTATAGGCGAACTTATTCAGCTTGATGGTTCCCCCCACGACTGGTTCGAAGGCCGAGCCGATAAATGTACATTGCTTGTTTTTATTGATGACGCAACAAGCGCCATCATGCATTTATATTTTTGTGATTCTGAGTCGACGTTTTCATATATGGCTGCGACTAAGCAGTATATACAACAGCATGGTAAGCCTGTCGCGCTCTACACGGATAAACACGGTGTTTTCCGTGTTAACCATGCTAGCAACGAAGACCGCAATAAACTGACTCAATATGGTCGCGCACTAAAAGAATTAAACATTGAGCTAATTTGTGCCAATACTCCACAAGCTAAAGGGCGCGTAGAACGCGCTAATTTAACGCTTCAAGACCGTCTAGTTAAAGAGATGAGGCTAGCAGGGATTAATGGGATAGAAGAAGCAAACGAGTGGTTATCAGGTTTTATAGATAACTATAACAGGCGCTTTGCTAAACCAGCTAAACGTCAATTGAATGTGCACAGACCTATCTACGAAACCCCGAAAGAGTTATACGATATTTTCTCCTGGCAAACTTCGCGAAAAGTAACTAAATCACTAACGCTACAGTATGACAAAGTCATGTATTTACTTGAAAAAAATTCAGAAAATGAAAACCTTGTGGGTAGAAATATCATGATACATGATTACCCTGACGGTCAAATAGATATTAAGCATTTAGGTCAATCATTAGGTTACAGTATTTTTGATAAATTGGAGCGAATAAATCAGGGAGAGATAGTTGAAAATAAGCGTTTAGACGCTGTTTTGAGATTAGCGATGGTAGAGCAAGAACGATTGGAATCAGAAGGTTTAAGAGAGCGTAGTCGTTCAGATACACCAAGACGACAAGAACAACGTAGACAGTCGCGAATAAATCCCGTGATGTATGACCAAGCGAAATAACAAATTTCTGTCACTTAGAAAAAGTGACATTTCTAACTTGGAGAACCGTGTGACATTTCTAAATGGTTGCAACAAAATTAATAAGTTACTTATCAAATTTTATATTCAATTACTAATAATAATCTTATATTATCGAATTTTTCTGTCATTAATTTATGTGGCTCACTCTTTTTATATCTGTATAAGAAAAACGTATAAAAATAGGATACTCAATGAATAATTCAACACTAATGAAACGCTACGACTATCTGGATAATATCAAGTGGGTTTTGACGATATTAGTGATTTTGCACCATTGTGCATCCACGGCTGGCCTAGATCCTATTGGTTACAATTTGCCCCATGTCAAAGAATCAATGCAATATCAATATGGGATTTTAAGCACATTTCTGGGCATCAACCAGTCATTTTTTATGTCGCTGTTTTTCTTTATATCAGCCTACTTCGTGATCCCTTCTTTTGAGCGTAAAGGAACTAGGACGTTTATGTTGGATAAGCTCAAGCGGCTCGGGATCCCAACACTAATCACCTTATTTTTGATCTTGCCAAGTGGATCGATTGAGTCTTTTGTATCAAACATTAAAGGCTTTTTCCTTACCGGAAATATTAACTTAGGCGTCACCTGGTTTTGCTGGACCTTGATTGTATTTAGCGCGGTATTTGCATTGTTCCAAGTTGTCAGTACTGGAAATCAGAAGGTTGACGCTGATAAACCTTTTCCGGCGCTTTGGAAGATCTTGCTGTTTGCCGTTATGATAATTCCGGTCAATTTCGTTGGCTTATACCTGATGGAAACTCTAGGTAATGATTTCTTGGGCTTTCACCTTCTTAAATATTTCCCGATGTATATCAGCATGTTTTACTTTGGTATCTTAGCTTATAGGTATCAGTGGCTCGATAAATTAGAACTTAAACACGCTTTTTCTGGGATCCTGATGTGGATTGTAGCTAAAGCATTCATCGGACCGATAGCTTCCGGCTATGGTTTTAATGATGAAATGTTTACCCGAGGATTTACCGTGATAGGGATGTCGATGTTTCTACTCTATAACTTCAAAATGCTATTCAATATTAAGGGACAATGGAGTTCTATCTTGACCCATACCGCTTTTTCTGCCTATGTGGTGCAGAATATCCCAATGTACTTAACCGCAGACTTTTATAAGTCTTTTATGACCCAAACACCCTTAATCAACTTTGTGGTCATTGCGATCCCCTCAGTGATCGGCTCCTTTGCAATTGGCTACCTTATCTGCAAGCCTCCCGTCCTAAAACGTATTTTCTGATCTAGTAAACATGTGACTCTGCATCTCGATGACAGAGTCACAACTAGTCGAGCTTACTGGATATAGCATTTTGTTCGCTTTTTATAATTACTTTCCAGATATAACAACAAGAGAAAAGTGTATCTAAAAGTCGACGTAATGTCGGCTATTTATGTATATAATCCACCAAAATAAAAGCCTTTATTATTTAATTCTTCCGTAAAAATAAATTTGATACAAAACCATCACCAATAACCTTTATTTTTTTAAGTTTATTAAGGATTTTCACGACCTCATTTAAAAAACCACTAATTTATTTCTTATCAAGAATAATTAGAAATATAAAACATAATATTTTGTTATGGGTTATATAAATTCTTGTTTATATATCATGACAATATATAACAATAAAATACACCCAACCTAAAACAATGATAATTAAATTAAATAAATCAATTATCAGTAATCGATTAATATTTATTTGCTGATAATCTTCTGAGGTCATCAAATATACCTATTTACATGACATTTGCCCACATTTTAAAAAGGTCTTTATATGAAAAAGTTATGCCTATTCGTACTCATTTCCACAATATTAGTGGGTTGTGGCGGTGGAGGTGGTGATAGCGGTGGCGGTAGTAACACCAAAGCTACTCCACTTGATCTTGGTAATTTAACATCTGATGTTAAAAAACAATACGCACAAGTTAACTACGATACTTTTTTAGTTATTACTGAGAGTGCCCTTAATTGTGCAAAGGATCTTAAAGTTGGCGAAACCGATAATACTTGTGCAGTTATCGACAGTGGCAATCATAATGAAGGGTTGAGTATTGAAGATATATCGGGAACTCTATCTGTTCAAAAGCAAAGTGATAAGATTCAGATAAGCACTGTTAAAGACATACAATTTCATGCACCTTTAATTAATCAAAACACAAATAATTTTAAACTCAATCAAAATAATATTGCTAACAAAAAAGAAGAAACCAATTTTATTACAATACCAGAAACAAATACTCAAGAAATGGCTGATTCAGAAACTGAATCTAATTCTGTTTTTTTATGTGGCACCTTCACCTTCACAAATGATGATGGAATTAAAACCGTTGACGCTTTTGAACATGAATACCGTGGACTAATTTATAGCCACAATACCAATACAGACGAAAGTCATTTTTTCGAAAGCTCAAGTAGAATGGTTGGTAAAAATAATACAATGTTCGACTGGAATACAGATGACAATGGTGTAATTAAACCAATCTAATTTAATTAACCCCCAAATTAAGCCAAACTTAAAAAGTTAAGTTTGGCTTTTATTTTATTTAACTATTTATTTTAAACAAATTTAAAGCGAGCAAATACTGCACTGTGATCAGATGTTGTATCATTTGTAGTTCCAGCTGCAATAGAATCAATAGTAACTGACTCTAGAGCTTGTAATTTACTCCCTTTATAATAAATATAGTCAATACGATTAGGAGCGATATCCCCTCCTTGTGGTGACCAAGATTTACCAGTATGAGTTAAAACATTCGGATGCATTTCTCTGAATGCATCTTTGAAACCAGCTTTAGTAAAGATCTTTGAAACTTGATAAGGTATTGTTATTCCAAAGTGCATATCTTTATTTTTAGGGCTCCAGTCAAGCCTTGGGCTGGTATTATGATCGCCCGCCAAAATAACTGGTTCTTGATCTGCATTTGCAATAAGTTCAGGAATCCATTGCTCAACAATCTCACGTGCTTGATTTAGACGTACTTTATCACGCTGAATAATCTGAACTATTTTTTCATTATCAATAGAACCATCATGACGAGCTGCCTCATATAAATCATCTAATATCGACTCACTTGAGTTTGCAGAATCAAGCCATGTGTCAACAACCCACACAAATTGTCCATTCACATCTAATTTAACCGCACCAAAGTTCCAATCGTTAACATGAGGATATTCTATCGCATCTCTTACAACTTTTACGTCAACTATAGGATAAATAGACATAATCGCTAAATTATCACCGTGGATACCTTCTTTACACATACCTTGAAAGGTTGGTTTTCCATCATTATCGCGACAACTTATTGTGTAATAATAGATATCATCAGTATTTACATGATGCGCCTTAGCAAAGGCTTTACGTAACAAATGACCTTTACCATAAGTTTCAATGGAAACATATACATCTGGTTTAATCGCCGCTACATCATGCGCTACACGTTTAGCATGTTTTTTAGAGAAACCATCTTGAGTTGGGCCAACCCAACTATTCCAAGACATAACTGATAGTTCTTGCGCTTGAATTGAAAAAGTGCTAACCGAAAACAAAGCAGCAGTGATGACATGCTTAATATTTTGCTTTGTCATGGCTTAGATATCCTTTTTTGGAAATGCACTTAAATTGAAAGAAGTCAGCATTGCACCGTGATCTGAAGTTAAATGACTAAATCCAGCTCTTGGACTATCTACCATTACAGAATCAGTTGCCTGTAATTTAGCACCTTTATAGTAGATATAATCAATTCGTTGTGGAGCGTCAGAAGTACGATTCATTGGAGACCAAGATGAACCAGGATAAAGTATTGGATTAGGGTGAATTTCTCGATATGAGTCCTTAAATCCAGCATCTGTAAACACTTTTGATACCTTAAAAGGAAGTACCACACCGTAATGCGCTTTTTTCCATTTTTTAGCAAAATCCAAATGAGAAACCGTATTATGATCACCACCTAAAATGATTGGTGTGTCATCAGCATTACTTAATAATGGTTCAATAACCTCAATAATTTCTTTAGCTTGAGGTAAACGGTAATTTTCATCTGTTTTTACAGGAGACTCTGGTAGCGGTGTACCGTCGCGTTTAGCGAGATAATAATCGTCTAATGGTTTTTCAATATCGTCTTTGTAATGTAACCAAGTATCAATAACCCAAACAGGTTGTTTAATTCCCGTTTTTTTATTTTCAACATTAATTTTAACGCCGCCAACATTAAAATTTCCAACCGTTTTACCGTTATAAATAAAACTATCGATAATTTCATACTTAGAAAATACGGCTAAATTGTCTATTCCCTTACCTCTTTGACAAGATGATTGATCCGCGGGGTTGTTACAAGTAATTGTATAGTAATGAATATCTTCAACTGGAACATGATTTGCTTTTGCCATTGCTTCTTGAATAGCGGCACCTTTACCATAAGTCTCTATTGATAGAAAAACATCAGGATTAATAGCGGCAATATCTTCAACAACTCGTTTAATATGATCTTTTAGTTCTGGAGTCCCCTCGCCAGGGCCAGTCCATAAATTCCAAGACAAAGCCTTAAATGCAGTATTTTGTGCTTGCTGACAAATAAGTGTTCCATTGTTATCAATGACTCTAAACTGTTTGAGGCCTTTAAAACGAACTTTACCACATCTTATTTGTTGTTGGTTTTCTGGATCCCACAAACTAAAAGAAACCTTGTCACCTTCTTTGACTCGATCTCGAATAAATAGTGTTTCGTTTGTAAAATGACGTGTCTCATTTACATTTAAAAAACCATTTGAAGAATCAGGTCCCCCTGCAATATAAGGAGTAAGATCTGCACGGGTAGTATTGTTTAATAAGGAAATATCAAAAGCATTAGCACTATTTGATATAATACAGCTCATCGAAAGAAGTAATAATTTGTATCTCATTTTATGCTCTCTTAATTAAAAACAAGAGAACTTTTAATCCTTTTAAATGACAGATATATTTAATGAAAATTAAAGTGACTATTTTATTTTATGAAATAAAACCTTGCTCCAAATTAACCTTATTTTGAATAAGAATAATTATAAATTAGCGAACTAAAAAGAAACCTATTTTTAGTTCGCCCGATCTTATTGATAGTTAGATGTTATTTTTCATTTGTTAATATATAACTTCTTACCTAAACGGCTGCTTTCCAATGCCAACTCTATTAACTTAATATTTAAAAGCGCATCTTCTGCTTTAACAGGACATGTCGCACCTTGGCGAATGGCTTTAGCTACTTGGTGATAATATTCCTGATAACAGCCCTTCACTGTTGGCATAGGCGTACAGCTTTGCTCATTATAAAAGTTACCATACTGAGAGGGGGATTCTGCTGACCAATCTTCATTCACTGGCATAACACCAGAAACTAAGTATTGCTCTTGCGGATCAATACCCAGTTTTTCATAACAGCCACCAGTACCTTTAATGGTAAAACGCTTATTTTCGCCAGCACTTATCATGTCGCCATGAAGCACAACAAGGTGAGTTGAGTAATGTAAAAGCAAGTGGAAGTAATCAACATTATTAGAGCCTTTACGCGTGACTCTACAATCTGCAGTGATCGCGTCTGGTAATCCAAACAAGGTGATCGATTGATCCAGTAGGTGTGAGCCTAAATCAAACAATATACCGCCACCATCTGCCGCTTGCTCTTTCCAACGTTCGCGAACCACAGGGCGAAAGCGATCAAAGTGAGATTCAAAATGTTTTAACTCTCCAAACCGTTTTTCATCAATCATTTTTTTCACGGTAAGAAAATCACCATCCCAACGTCGATTGTGGTAAATACTCAGCATTAGCCCCTTTTCTTTGGCTAATGCGATCAGTACTTCCCCATCTTCAACCTTGGTAACAAATGGCTTTTCAATAATGACATGTTTACCATTCTCAAGAGCTGCTTTAGCTAACTGAAAATGAACATCATTTGGCGCGGTAATGATCACTAATTCAGCATCGGAAGAAGTTATCAGTGCTTCTGCACTATCAAAATGTTGAATTAATGGCCAATCTTCTTGAAGTTGTTTTTGCTTACTTGTGCTTATCGCCGTTAGCTCAAACTCTTTTAGGCTTGTAATAAATGGAATATGAAAGGTTTGAGCAGAAAAGCCATAACCAATAACCGCTGTTTTGATCGTTGAGCACGCCATGTTCATTTCTCCATACCGAATAATTGGCAATTGAATAATATCGTTTCATTTGTACAAACACTGACAAACTCAAATACCAGCCAGTCATCTATCTGTATGAGAAACTTATCATCATGGAGCAATGTAGGAAATGTAACTTACACATTTTTTGTCGTTTTAAGTGGTGAAAACAGGAAAATATAGAGCTGTATTTCTCTTTACTAATCAAATCTTGCTATTTAGCGCATCTGAATAACTGTACCGTTGTCAATTAGGCCATTAGTGACAAAAACGTCACCTTGATTTGAGATCAATACCGCCTCAATACCTGCCTGACGATTAAGATAAGCAAGCGCATCATCAATGGATGATAAAAAGCCAGCAGTGCTCCATATTTCACCGTCTACAGAGAGCTTTGAAATAATCGTCACACTCGCGATATTGGTTGAGATAGGCTTACCCGTTTTTCCATCAAGAAGGTGATGGTATCGCTGACCATGGTATTCAAAATAGCGTTCATTAATGCCAGACGTTACCATTGAATGATCTCTTAAAGGCACAACTCGACAGATATCGCCACGCGAAGCTACCAGCGGGTTTTGAATACCGACATTCCATGTTTGTGAAGCATTCTCAGGCGAATAACCAATTGTCAGAACATTACCACCCAGATTTATGAAACCGTGCTCGACCCCGTTAGCGGTAAGAAAACCTTTGATCCGATCAGCAAAATACCCCTTGGCGATAGCACCTAAATCTATCTGCATACCAGTTTTAGAAAGGTATACCGACTGATAGTCATCATCTAAGATAATGTTGGATGGTTCGACAAGCTGTAATTTTTCCGCAAGCTCCGCATCGGTGGGTAACTTGGCATCTTTAAAGCCGATATGCCATGTTTTAACTAGTGGCCCAATCGCCACATTAAACGGATTTTGAGGATCAATACTGACCGCTTTTGATTTCTTAATCAGCGCATAAAGATCTGGCTTTACACGGACAGCTCGAATGCCTGCGTAATTATTGACGCGCATCAGTTCAGATTGCGCCTGATTAACCGTAAAACGTTGAGTAAATTCTTGAAGTTGCAGATAACATTCTTTAATCAACGCTTCACCACGTTCATGATGAACCACAAGATCAATAAAGGTTCCCATCATAGAGAAACGCGTTTTATAACTTGCCATTAAGTCTGCTCTTGTTAAATAGTAAAAAGGGAAGCTTTAGGCTTCCCTTTTATCTCATTAAACGCGATTAGATACGCTATCACCCGCAATACGGCCATAAGTGAAAATATCTATCAACGCATTACCACCTAAACGGTTACCAGCATGAATACCACCTGTCACCTCACCGGCTGCATATAGCCCAGAGATTGGTGTCCCCGTTTTATCCAATACACACGCTTTAGTATTGATCTTCAAACCACCCATCGTATGGTGAACCGATGGCTTACGTGGTGTTGCATAGAACGGTGCTTTTTCTACTTTTAGGCCAAGTGCACCTTTTTGGAATTCAGGATCACGCCCTTCATCAACGTAACTGTTATAACGGCTTATCGTTTCTGTTAACGCTTCAGTCGACACATTAATTTTCTGGGCTAATTCTTCAATTGAATCCGCTTTAATAATAATACCTTCTTCGATCTCACGCTCAATGGTTTCATCTGTGGTGTTAGCCGCCGTTTTACGGATAGCTTCATCAGCAATCATGTAAACCACACCACCATTGTCGAAGAAAGAACGAGAAAGCACATCTCGACTCTCACATTCATCGACAAAACGCTTGCCTTGGTTGTTAACAAAGACAAAGTTTTCAGGTGGGACAATAAGACCCGTTAATAACGCACCAGATTTAGGATCACCAATCGGCATTAACTGAACATACTCCATGCCCACTAAATCAGCACCGGCTTTTTCACCGATTTCAATACCATCACCAATAAGTGCAGGTGAGTTGGTTGTTTTAATATCGTCGGCAATCTCGTTCCAGTAGTTGTTGTATTTTTGTAGCATTTTAGTGTTAGCGCCAAAGCCACCAGACGCCAGTACAACACCACAATTAGTGGTCAACACATATTTTGTACCGTCTGAATGCGTTGCTTTAATGCCAACCACTTTCCCATCATCAACAATCAATTCTTCAGCTCGCGCATCCGTAATGATATGACCACCTTGGGCAATTACTTGCTTTTGCAGTTTTTCGACAAACTCAACACCTTTAGGACGATTAGGTTTGTGCGCTCGACGCCATAGCGCACCAACTGCGATATCTACCATACCACGGTTAAAGTCGATACCTTTTTCCGTCAACCAATCAATCGATTCCATTGCACGACTTGTTAACGTCTGTACTAAATCGTATTGACCTTGGATTGGTTCGCCATCAAGGTTAGTACGTTTACCACCTAGGTATGTCTGAATTAGGTGCAGTTCAACTGAATCAAACAGGTAATTTTTCCCACTTTCAGTATCAAGGAAATAGTTAGCTAATTGATCCTTCAGTGTGCGGAAATCGGCAAGATACTCTTCTGCAATGTCTGACTCAGGTGTTTCGGCAATCGCTTTAAGGTAATCCACTTCACCTGCAATCGCAGTGAAATCTTTGA
Source organism: Photobacterium sp. SKA34 (assembly GCF_000153325.1). Lineage (GTDB taxonomy): Bacteria > Pseudomonadota > Gammaproteobacteria > Enterobacterales > Vibrionaceae > Photobacterium. The sequence goes on along the minus strand of NZ_CH724141.1, from coordinate 1,291,328 downwards.
CCCACTTAGGCTCTGCTGCATTCACCCAACCGCCAGTACGTACAGTGTTACCACCAACAGCAGGGAATTTTTCTAGCAAAATAATAGACTTACCATTATCTAAAGCGGTAAGCGCTGCACTTAAACCTGCACCGCCGCCACCGACAACAACAACATCGACAGTTTTTTCGATAACTTCTGTTGACCATTCAACCGCTTCACGTGCTTTACAACGAAGCGCTTCAGAGTTACCACCCGCTAAATCAACAGCATCAGATACACCGTCAATAACCGCTTGGCTACTCACTGTCGCACCAGAAATCACATCAATATTTAGCGTTTGGCCTTCCATAATCTGTTGTGGAATACGCTCAAACGCAGGGTTAGCAATACCGTCTGACTCTTTTGAAGAATCAACGATAATATCGAGGATCTTGTCGTCAGAGAACGTCACCGTTACAGGTAGTTTACCATTATGACCATAGCCATAAGCGGTATACTCACCAGGTTCAAAGGTGATCTCAACGTTTTGTAATTCTTTAATACGTTGGTGCTTTAATGCCTCAGCCTTACTATCAACAATCATGTAGTCCATGATTTCCCAAAGTGGTGTTGGGATCTTTAGTTGATGCTGTTGCTCAATATCAGCAAATTCAGCACATTCATCACTATTGATCGCTTTTGTCGCCCATGTTGGCTCAACAAGAAAACCTTTACCCACACTCACCATGTCGTAGCCTTGCGCTAACGCTTGATCAGCATCAGCACGCTGAGCGATACCACCAACACCTATTACAGGGATTTTGGCAACATTTTCAGACTTAAGCGCATGGTATTTACGAATAAGTAGTTCTTTATCTTCAGGGTTTACGATCGAATTTCGAGTATAGTTGCCCATCGAAAAGTGGAAATAATCAAGACCACTATCAGCCAGTTTATCAAGCAAGTACATGGTATCTTCGAAACGAATACCAGGCTCTTCAATTTCTTCAGGAGAGAAACGGTAACCAATAATGAAATCATCGCGTTGATGATCAGCGACAACTCTTTTCGCTTCATTTAAAACCGCAAGAGGGAATGTCGTACGCTTTTCAATATCACCGCCCCACTTATCATTTCGACGGTTCGAGTGCGGAGAGAAAAACTGTTGAAGGATGTATGTATTCGCGCCATGGATCTCAACACCATCAAAGCCCGCAATAATTGCACGATTCACCGCTTTAGCAAAAGCTTCAATCATGAAGCCAATTTGCTCTTTCGTCATCTCAAGTGGTGTTTCTGCATTATCACGCAGCGCAGCAACAGGACTTGCCGAAATAGGTTGATGGCCACCATTGTATTCGCCATTTGCCATACGGCCAGCATGATAGATCTGAAGAATAGCCTTTGAGCCTTTTTCTTTGATTGCTGATGCTAACTTCTTAAGCCCAGCAATCTTACTATCGGTATTGATGCCCAATGCACCAGGAAATGCTCTACCATAATTTTCAACAAACGCACTTTCAACAATGACTGCGCCAGCATCGCCAGAGCGAGCGGCATAATAGTCGATCATTTCTTGTGTAACACCACCATCAAAAAAAGCAGATTGAATGGTCATCGGTGCCATAACAATGCGGTTTTTGAATGTTACTGGTGATAAGCCTAATTGAATTTCATCTGTTAATTTATTCACTGATTCATATTCCAATAATAATTAATACTTATATTAAAAATCACTAAATAAGCAGCTAAATTTAAGTAACTTTTAAAATAAGAACTAAGGCAATTAACTAACATTGAATAAAATTACTACAGTGGTAATTTGTAGTAAAATGATACATCCGCATCCAGTCTATGCATAAAGCACATAAACCCATTAACATTTAAATAAATAAACCAATTATTAACAGTTTTATTAAATCAGTTAACACAAAAGGTTTCAGAACCCTTTAAATTTTACAGTTTGTGAAAAAGCCAGCTCACACATGGAGCTGGCTTTTATAATAAATAGAACCATATAATTAATGAGGAATGTTAATAAACTGATTAGCTTTCGTTGCTTGATAGTGAATATACATCATCACTATCATACCCAATCCTAAAAGTTGCCATAGGTACTGACCATCTGGTGCGCCATAGATAGTTTGACTAAATAGCAATACAATAGTGACAAATAATGAAGCAGTCGCTGCGCGTTTAGTGAATACCGTCTTAACTCCAGTTAAAAGCTCACCTCTTAGAAAAGCAACTATCATCAAAATAGCAGGTAAACACTGTAATATAATAATGACAGGAAATAGATAATTATATACCGGTGAAAATAAAGTATGTGCAACCTCTGACTTATTCCAATTACCTGTAATATAAGACTCCCATCCTGCCCATGAGTCACCTCTATACGCGGCGTTATTCGGATATAATACACCTAATGCAACACCAAAAACTTTATCAATAAACCCATTTTTAACCAGAAAATCAATAGAGCCAACAGTTTGTTTATGCTTATCTAAAATAGCGTTGAAATAAAAATAGCAAAGATAAATCGGCATATATTAAGGTAAACAATAAGCTGTTCGTAAATAGTATTGGCATGATCAAGCAATTAACAGAGCTCAATAAGGGATTGGGATTGCTTCCACAAGAAATGATCACTGATGAGTTAGCACAAGGAGCATTACAACGCATATTACCGGACTGGCAAAGTTCTCCAATGCCGATTTATGCCATAACCGAAACACGGTTACTATCCGCCAAGGCTCGCTGTTTTATTAACTTTATTCAAAATAAACTTGAATAATAAGCAAGTTTAAATAGCGTAGAATATATAAAGCTGGCCTTACTCGTTAGATAATAACAAGGTATATGTCAGCTATTTAATTCAATGAATATATTACCTTTCCGTTGTCATTAATATTGAAATACCAAACACTGTTATATTCACTGATATATTTATACTTGTTTTTGTCCTCTGTTATTTGTAGTCTATTGATAAACTCATTCATATCTTTGTTATTTATATAAAAAACACCATGTGATGTATTCGAACTCACGTCATTGTTTACTATAATCATTAATGTAGACTCAGGTAAGATATCAGGAAGCCAGCCTCTTTCGAAGAAATTATCTTCCTTTGCACTGTTGTATGTTAAATAATGATCACTAACAACAGCAGAGACATGATTAAAAAAAGACAATATAAGTATTGAAAACAACAATGCAGTTATAACAACTATATATAAAACAACTCTCAATGCTTTTTTCATTTTCTCCCTTATAATAAACGCATCTGAATACAAGCATACTAGCAATTTAACTAACTATTTATAACCTTACTAAAACGGTTCATTGAGCAATAGTAAGCCCCATTACTCTTCTTCCATTAATATTTTCATTATCTGCTGATGGCGATTAAGGAAATTTCGAGTGATCTCATAATGCTCGGTATCCTCATAAGCCGTTTCATCAATGCCACTATCACTTAACTGATAGATTTTAGCTCTTGGGTAAGCCAATAAAATCGGCGAATGAGTAGCAATAACAAATTGCGAACCCGCTTCAACTAAGCGGTGGATTTCTGAAAGCACAGCCATTTGCCTAGCCGGTGAAAGAGCGGCTTCTGGCTCATCCATAATATATAAACCATTACCGCGTAACTTATTAGAGATCGTCGCCATAAAGGATTCACCATGAGATTGATGGTGTAGTGATTGCCCACCATAACCTTGCAGCGGTGGCGGCATGAGCTGATCTAAATAAGATGCGACATTATAAAAACTCTCAGCCCTTAAAAAATAGTAATCTTTAGGACGTTTAAAACTTTTCACGGTTTTAATGTAGCGATCTAACTCAGAATGCGTTTGCTCGGTAGCAAAACCGGTATTCTTATTTCCCCCTTCAGCATTAAGCCCCATCGCTACTGCAATCGCTTCAATTAACGTGGATTTTCCTGCACCATTTTCACCGACAAAAAAGGTAACATCAGGGTGAAACTCAATGACATCTAATTCTTTGATGGCTGGAATACAAAACGGAAATTGATTGTAACTATCAATTTTTTCACGCTTTAATTCGATTTCTCGTAGATAGGGTTTTTCTTCAAAATTCATAAATATCAAACAGTGTTATATATTTCTAAAATAGTTTAACAATGTTATCCGTTATCGCATTGAAATAAAATGAGCGAGAAAGTTCGTACCCACTCAATTTAATTTACATCAACCATTAGTAACCGAACTATTCCGCTTGAGATGGCGTTGCTGCTTCTGTTGTAGATGCTTCTGTTGCAGACGCAGGTGTTGAAGAGGCTGGAGTATCAACCAAGGGTGCTGCCGCATCTTGCTGAATTTGTGTTGCTGTTGGTGAATCAGAATGAGTTTGTGATTCTACAACTGGCGCTGTATTAGTCGATTCTAGTGTTGAAGATGTTGGAGTATCAACTAAAGGTGCTGGCGCTGCATCTTGTTGGGCTTGTACCTCTGAAGGCTGTTCCGTTGCAACAGCAGTGCTTGATGCTTCATCGACGCCAGAGCATGACATCCCTAAGCTGGTTAGTTTTTCAGCAAAGGTTTTTGCTTTCGCTTCACAGTAACCTACCTCATGTTTCGCATCCCACAATACAGCAGTACCATCAGGCTTAGTATAGCGAACTTCACACGGTACTTTACTATTTGGATTAGTATAAACAACTTCGATGACATGCTCAGAATGATCACTTTTACACACATACCTATCTTGTGCATGTGCCTGAAAAGCGAGAATAGATAGCGTAATCAATAATAGTGATTTCATCATATAACTCCAAAAATATACGTTACTAAAAAGATAACAATCTTATCTTATTCGCTAAACAATGACTTGAATCTGAATATTTAACGCGATAGATGATTTTAATCTTTACTATTCAGTCAGTATAAGGGCTTTAACGATGAACATAATATTAATTTCATCATTATGTGATTGGATATTGCATTCTTTCAAAAGCAATAGCCGTATTACGCAGACAATAAAAAAGGCTCATTACGAGCCTTTAATTTTGATGACAAGAAATGCAATTGCATGAAATTATTGATGCGCTGCTTTCTTCTCAATCACTTTTTCAAAATGGAAGAATGCTTCTTTAATACATTCTTCTAAATTTACGTTATGCGCTTTAGCACTAACTTTATGGAACACTTCCGTATCCATTTTTAAATCAACAGTATAGCCAGTATCTTCTTTGATGATATCAACATGAAGATGTTTAAATTCAGGATCGATAACCATCATCTTTTCAATATAGTCAGATACTAATGCTTTGATTGAATCAGTTAGTTCCATATGTTCGCATTTGATTTTTAAGCTCATGATACACCTCAGTAATTCTCTTAAATATCTGGCACTGAATGTAAGCCTAAAAATAAAAAAAGTCTCATTCTAAAAAAGTAATATTAATACTCAAAAAATCACTTAGCTTCACGTTCACTCTTCAGGTAATACCCAATCAGGACGTGGAAAATGACAGGTATAACCATTAGGTCGATGAAGTAAATAATCTTGGTGTTCTGACTCTGCTTGCCAAAAATCACTCGCTGGCACAACTTCTGTTACCACTGTGCCCGGCCAAACTCCAGAAGCATTGATACGCTTAATCAAATCTTGGGCCGTGTTTTTTTGCGCCTCTGAAGTATAGAAAATCGCAGAGCGATAAGAAGTACCGATATCATTACCTTGGCGATTAGTTGTTGTTGGATCGTGAATTTGAAAGAAATACGCCAAAATATTTTCAAAACTGGTTTGGTCATCATCAAAGGTTATTTCAATCGTTTCAGCATGAGAACCATGATTAGGATAAGTTGCATTTGCCACATCACCGCCCGTATAGCCCACACGGGTAGAGATAACCCCTTCTTGACGACGAATAAGATCTTGCATCCCCCAGAAACAACCGCCAGCAAGTATCGCTTTTTGTTGTGCCATCATTAACTCCTTCGCTTTCTTAAATCCCAATTCGACATATACCCTATCAATAAATCGTCATGGATGAACAGTATTTGTGATTGAAAAACAGCTAAAAACTTATTTCAGCTCGTCTAAGAAAAGTCTTAATTTAGCAATAGATTCTGCCTCATATACCTAATTGACTGATGATCACGGTAAATAACAATTACATTTACTAATATAAGATTAAATGGCGAGTTGATAAAGATAGGGACGATTCATTGGATATTTTAATTTATAGTTTAATTGCCGCAGCATTACTTCCTTATATAGCTAAAATACCTCTAGCCGTGGCAATGCATAAAGCTGGAGGCTACGATAATAACCATCCCCGAGAACAACAGGCGAAATTAGATGGCTTCGGTGCACGAGCCTTAGCAGCACATCAAAATGCTTTTGAATCACTTATCATTTTTGCCATGGCTGTTCTGTTAGCGATAGCAACAAGCACCACAAATGAAAATATTCAGTTCTTAGCTCTTCTCCATATTGGCTTTAGAGTTATCTACCACATCCTGTATCTCACAAATCACGGTATTTTGCGTTCCATTTCTTGGACTATTGCAATCAGCTGTTCATTTATCATTATGGGACAGTGTCTTTCGAGTTAATCCAGAGTACGACATATGAAAGCCCCTCATTCCAAATATGTGACTAGAGGGGATTTTTATATCAATCAAATGCATTCCTTTTTTATATCTGTGCGCTATATCCTATGTGCTACTGGACATATTTTGATACTTTGCATGCGATTTTTTGATGTTAATTTATCGATGGTAGATAGCATGAGTATGACTGATAACAAATTGCTTGTTATTAATTTGATATCGATTGGAATGGAGATTTACGATGAATCACTGGACAGACTTTTTCCCTTATGTCGCTATGGCGATTAAAGTCATTGCGTTAGGGGTTGCTGGATATTTTGCGATCAAGTGGCACTTCGACCAAGACAGAAAGTTAAAAAATAAAGAAAAAGAAGAACAGCAGATTAAAACGCAAGATTAGAGAACCTTAAAGCGTAAATACTGCCAGGCTCCTTTTTACTTTATTCATTTATAGATAGCAGTATTTGTATTCTTTTCATTAGTAATATTAAGAGAGTCATAAGGATGACTCTCCAAATAAAATGCTTTGCAGGTAATTATTTAGTGAAGAAAACAACACTAAAAACTAATTAAAACACAACATTATTTCTTCATCGCTTCTTTTAAAAGCGCTGCTCCTGCAAGCCCAACTAACGGCAATGCATCAATAGAGCCACCGCTCCTATCACCTCTATCATCATCGTTCCCATCTGTGGCATAGGCCCAAAATTCATCACGAGTAGCCTCATGTTGAGATGTTATACACGAGTAAGGTAAGCGTGCCATAAACACCGCATTCTAATCACTTTACTCGAAGAATAAGATCAAATCTCCAATCCAAAGGAGATTTAAAATGGCAACACGACGTACCAATCAAGAATGGCAGACTTTGTTTGAGTGCTATGAATCCAGCCAACTCACTCAACGTGCTTTTTGTGAACATCACGGATTAAGTCTTTCCACGTTTCATGCCAAACGCCAACAGTTAACACACCTTCAAACACCACAGACTAACGGCTTCGTCAAAGCAAACGTTGTAGAGCAGACAACACGTTACCATATGACGCAAATACCTACCGCGAATATGACACTTTTTGTCAACGACGTTGAGCTGAGTATTCCTCAAGGCACGCCCGCTGCCTACCTGGCAGAACTCATTGGAGCCTTGTCATGAAACATATGCTAAGTGCACCAGATATTTATCTGTATCGTGAGAGTGTCGATTTTAGAAAGTCCATCAATGGCCTCGCGGCGATTATCGAAAGTGACACCGATTTACCCTTGGGAAGCGGCGCACTATTCCTGTTTACCAATAAACAGCGCGACAAAATCAAAGTGTTGTACTGGGATAAAACAGGCTTTGCACTTTGGTATAAACGCCTTGAAAAAGCCAAGTATAAATGGCCGTCAAAAGAGAAAAATGACGTGTTTACCCTGACTCAATGCGAGCTTGATAGACTGCTTTCTGGCTTCACGATTATCAGCCATAAACCCGTTCAAATAAACGATTTTACAATGACTTAATCGATAATAAAGCTATATCCACCAAGCGTTAACGGCATGACTTTAGTATAATAAATGCCATGAAAAAGACGCCAAATATCAACCCAGAAAGCCAAGATGTTGCCGAGCTACAAGCGATGGTGAAAGAGTTGTTGGCGTTGCAAAAACACAGCGAATCTCAGTGGAAACAAGAGCGTCAATCTCTGCTTGAGCAACTCAAACTGGCTTTCGACCGCCAGTTCGCAAAACGCTCGGAGGCGTTAAAGCCCTACGATGAATCTCAAGGTGACCTCTTCAACGAAGCGGAATGTGAAGCCGCTAAGGAAGAAGAGGTTGAGGTTACGACGACCACCACAACCACAACGAAGAAACGCGGTAAGCGTAAGCCTCTTCCAAAGACCTTACCTCGTGAAGTTATCGAACTTGATTTAGACGACCATGAAAAGCAGTGTGCATGCTGCAATCATGACCTGCATAAAATCGGTGAAGACAGCAGTGAAAAGCTGGAGTTTTCGCCAGCCGTACTCAAAGTGCTGGAATATGTTCGCCCTAAATATGCTTGCCGCCAGTGCGAGCAAACTGAAGACAGCAATCACATCGTTCAAAAGCCAGCACCGCAAAGCATTATCCCGAAGAGCTTTGCCACAGAAAGCTTGCTTGCCAACATCATTCTTGGCAAATACCAGTACGCGATGCCACTTTACCGCCAAGAGTCGCTGTTTACCCAGTCGGGAATCGAGCTATCACGAACCACTATGGCCAGATGGGTTATCCAAGTTAGTGAGAAGTTCAAACCACTCTATGCCGCTCTAAAAGAGCACCTACTTCAACAAGTGGTGGTCCAGGCGGATGAAACGCCACTCAATGTTCTCAAGGAAGAAAAACAGTGTTACATGTGGCTCTACTGCTCGGGCGCAGACTCGCCAGAAGCCGCACTCCCCAATGTGAAGAATATTGCCTTGTACGACTATCAAAACAGTCGCGCGAGGGCATGCCCTGTTGCCTTCTTGGGGGATTACAGTGGTTATCTACAAACCGATGGCTATGGTGCCTATGATGGTCTTTATCACGTCACCAATGTTGGCTGCATGGCACATGCACGGCGAAAGTTCATGGAGGCTAAGAAGCTTCAAGGTAAAGGTAAGTCAGGCAAAGCAGATAAAGCGCTGGCCAAAATCCAGAAGCTCTATGGGATAGAATCGCGCTTAAAAGGTGCGACTGTCGAAACACGAAAAGCAGAACGTCAACTGCATAGCAAACCGATACTGGACGAGTTGTACGAGTGGATGACATCTCAACAAGTGATAGCGTCTAGCCCGCTGGGTAAAGCGATAAAATACACGCTCGGCCAATGGCCGAAGGTGATCCGCTATATCGATGACGGTCACTTATCGATAGACAATAACCGCGCTGAACGCGCAATTAAACCGCTGGTCATTGGCAGAAAGAACTGGTTGTTCTCGAACACGCCAAATGGTGCTGATGCGAGTGCGATGCTTTACAGCATCGTCGAGACTGCGAAAGCCAACGGCCTTATCCTCTACGACTACATGGTCAAGTGCATGAAAGAGCTCGCGAAAGCTGAGCCCGATATCGATGCACTCCTACCTTGGAACCTCAAACACTAACAAATATCGCCCCGTGGGTTCATGGGGCGTTTACCGAGTAAGCATCTAATTGATGAATTTCACTTAACACGTCAAGATCTGGCTCTTCAATGGATGATATGTAATGTTGCTGAAGAAACTCTTCATTCTTATTTTTAGGTGGTACCCAAGTAAAGCCCAAAATCAAACAACCTATAGCCTTATGAAAATATCTACTATGAGTCCAAGCTGTCATCGTTGAAAGTCGACGAGGAAAAAATGCGACTTTATGTTCATGTTGGAATTGAGCCTCATAACTATCCCATAACTCATAATCTTTATCATTAATATCATACAGCGTTAAATGTGACGGTAGACTCTGAGACTTTATCTTTGCATAGGATATTGGAAATTCTTCACCTTCAATACTCTCTATCGTGACATTTTTTGTTTCGACCCCTGATGCTGGATAAGCAATAACATCTGTTTCATTTAATCTCTGACCATCATTATTAATAGGTCCCTTACCATCAGGATAATAAACATTTAAGTTTACTGGACGCCCATCGAAGTAATCAAGATACAGTGAAGTGAAAGATAGCGTTGGCTGTCTATATACTCCTCCTATCACCCCTATTCCACCATGGGCAACATTTTTACACTCTTGATCCCAATCATCCGCAGTGCCGTAAGCTGGAGAGTAAATATCATTAAATTTACTTGAGTCCAATACAAATGGACTTGGATTTACATCAACATCTATTTGCTTAAACATTTCAATAAAGTCATCGCAATATTTTACAGCGATGGCGTTAGACGCAAAAAAGTGATTGTAAGTATCAGTACGATGTTGCCCCACAGGAGGACTATTTTTTTCCAATATCTCTCTTTGGTTTTTAACCGTCTGTGTTAAGTAATCAGAATATTGCTTTTTATATTCTTTCATTTCTGATTTTAACGAGTCATACATATGTGTAGATAAATTGTCTTTGTGATTCAGTAAAACATCCCTTAAAAAAGTCATATGTAATGAAGCGAAAACACTAAATAATGGAAATAAAATATATTCATGGCCTTTTTGTTGAAACTCAGGGCCTTCTCTTATGAAATCATCATTAATCGTAATAATAAGGGCAGTTATCTCATCGGAGAAGCACCGTCGACAAGAGTTAAATATTTTTTTAGAGAGAGATTCATGCCTGATACGATTGTACTTACTCTCGCAAAAGCCTCATCGTCTAATTTTTTATCAATTAACTCTTCTACTTTGTCTTTTATTTGCCCCCAAACATCTTGTTTCGGTGACGGCCACAATAAACGTACGACAAATGACACAACACCGCCAACCTCGGGAATAAAATTCAATGCAAAGCCAAGGGAATTTTTAAAGATTTCAATCACATCTGAACTTGAAAAGTCAGGGTAGTTAATAGTGTAACCTGTATCACTATTTAACTCGTCATTGCCGCCTAAACTACGAGCAACGCTATTGCCTGATAACACAGACATCGCAACCAATGCTGATAATTTTTTTAACGCTAATCTTCTATCATTCATAAATACATCTTAATAATAAATACTATCTACTATGCCTGATAACTCTGTGGCTAAATGCAATTACTCGTACCCTAAGCCATGAAGTCATAAATATTCGCACCATTCTGTCATTGATAATAACTCGTCAGCAAATGCAGATGTTAACATCAAGTTAAAACTATAAATAAATAATGGAAAATAAGAACCCAACATTACTAGGTTGTTGCAGTTTGTATTAAAGGCAACATTCCAATAACTATTTTATTACGTACAGGAATAAGAAGTGGCGCAGTACCTAAATGATAGCGAAAGCCATGCGTTAAATTCCTTATCGTTACTGAAAGAAACCAAAGAGGCTAATATTGCTGAGCGAGGTTATAGTTTTACTAAAAGCGTTATCTCATGATCATCAAAAGCGCGGATATGAACGGTAAATATGCCTGTTAAACCTATAAAATCCAATTACTCGTACTCTATCCCATAGAGTGGTAAAATCCTCGCCCCATTTTGCGATAGATTAAGCCATGTACGATTCCCTTTTTACTCCATTTCGCTCATCGATTGAGGCTATCGCCTTACCTGAACGTTTTACTTATCCTTTTTGTTATAAGCCACATCCACTGAGCGTGTTAGCTGCACAAGAGTTGCAACAACACCTAGAAACACAAACCGAATGGCAACACGATTTTGGTTTAGATGGCTTAAATGAAGACAGTGATAACCACGCCATTGGTAACATGTTCGGTGTGTTAGTGGTACAAAACGATCAAGGTGACATCGGTTATCTATCAGCATTTTCAGGCACTATCGCAGGGCAAATACACTTACCCCATTTTGTGCCACCTGTATTTGATGCGCTTAACACCAATCCTGAGATCCAGGCGAATGAACACGCGCTTAAATCACTAGAATCTGACATTGAATCTATTGTGTCTTCGCCTCAGTTCATTGCGCTGCAACAGCAATATACCCAAGCGAAAACGCAAGCAGAACACGAATCTGAAGCCTTTCGTTTACAGATGATTGAGCAGCGCAAGCATCGTAAATTACAACGCAAAGCTGCCGAGCAAAGTGATGATGAAAACGTTAAAACTGAAGTGTTTCATCGCCTAGCCCGTGAAAGCGCTTACGATAAACATCAGCAAAAAGCCTTGCGCCAACAGTGGCAACAAACGCTGCAATCACTGAGCGAACAGCTTGAAGCTGATACCACTGCGCTTTCAGAGCTGAAAGCCAAGCAAACTAAATTAGCAGCACAGTTAGAACAAAGTATTCATAGCCAATACCGCTTTGTGAACCAATTTGGGGAATATAAAGATCTCAATCAGTTGTTTGATGAGTCATTACGAGGTGCGGGAGACTGCACTATCGTCAAACTGCTTCAGTATGCGTTTAACCACCAATTAAAATCGTTAGCAATGGCAAATTTCTGGTGGGGTAAGTCCCCCGCGCCACAAATGCTAAAACATGCTTATTTTTATGAAGCATCAAAAAATAAATGTGAGCCTATTTTAGCCCATATGTTGTCTGGTATTGAGATAGACGAGAATCCGCTAGAGCAAAACCCAGCCGAAGGCAAAGAGCTAAGTATTGTTTATCAAGACGATGCGATGGTGATTATTAATAAACCTGCGGAGTTCTTATCTGTGCCCGGTAAAGCCATTACCGATTCAGTATATAGCCGAATGCAAACCATGTTCCCAGATAGCGATAGTCCGTTGATTGTCCATCGTTTAGATATGTCTACATCAGGCTTAATGGTAATTGCCTTAACCAAAGATGCTCACAAAGCACTGCAAAAACAGTTTATTGAGCGCACAGTCGAAAAACGTTACGTTGCTCTATTAGAAGGTAACAGTGAAAGTGATAGCGGGCTAATTGATTTTCCAATCCGGGTGGATTTAGACGATCGCCCTCGTCAAATCGTGTGTTACCAATACGGCAAGCCTGCACAAACCACATGGGAAGTGCTTGAACGTAAAAATGGCAGAACCAAGGTCTATTACTACCCTAAAACAGGTCGTACACACCAGCTTCGTGTCCATTCCGCCCATGTTAAAGGGATGAACATGCCCATTGTCGGTGATGATTTATATGGGCAAAAAGGCGATCGTTTATGCCTACATGCTCAATACTTGGCATTCAACCATCCAACAACTAACGAGCGTATGGTGTTTGAAGTCGCTGAAGATTTTTAAAGCCTAAATAACACCGCAAAAACGACAATGGCTGACGCATTTTTTGTTATGCGTCAGCCTACTTTCTTTCTTGATGAGTCCATGTGTCGGCGTGAGCGCCTACAACGTTCAGAGCAATACTTCACTTCATCCCAACATTGTTGCCACTTCTTGCGCCAAGTAAATGGCCGTTGGCAAACCACACACACCTTAGCGGGTAAATTAGATTTTTGGTGCATCACTTGTTCTTATTTAATAAACACAGTTCTAGTACGTTTGAAACCCTTTATTCGATGTTATTTCTTGTGAAATTCATCTTTCACTTCTTGATGCAACCAATCACGAAACACTTGTACTTTAGCTATATCAATTGAATCTGGCTTATACACCACAAAATAAGCGAGTGGGGAATCAAATTGGATCTCTGGAAATAATCGCACTAATCGCCCTGCTGATAAATCATCTTTCACCATTACACTTCGCGCTAATGCAATACCACCACCATCAATGGCTGTTTGTAATACTGCCGCAGCATTATTGATTTGAATATTATGTGATGATTGGTGCTGATTAATGCCTGCTTTATCTAACCATGCCGACCACGTTGGAAAGCCTGAGTGCTCATCCATAGACAGATCATGAATGAGTGTTTGTGCTAATAATTGTTCTGGTTTTATTAAGCTATCTGCTTGTGCTAATAACTGTGGCGAACAAACGGGAAACACTTCTTCTTCCATTAATTTCTCTGCCACCAGCCCTTGCCAATTTCCTGTGCCATAACGCACACCAATATCGACACGCTGAATAACAAAATCTATCGGTTTTAAATTGGTGTCTAACCGCACATCGGTTTCTGGACATAGCGCTTGAAAGCGATCAAGCCTTGGTAATAACCATTTAGCAGCAAACGCTGGGCTAACGGTCACAGTTAATATGCCGCACGTAGGGCTTTGCTGAAGTAGCTCTAACCCTTGGGAGAGTTTATCAAACCCAGCACGAATTTCTGGCAAGGCACGTTCGGCGATTTCAGTTGGCAGTAGTCGAATTTTGCCACTGTTAGCGCGGTGAAATAACGGCGTTTCTAACCATTCTTCCAATGTTCTAACTAATTGCCCCACCGCCGCCGGCGTAACGTTGAGCTCTTCTGCTGCTGCAGAAAAACTTTGGTGACGAGCACTGGCTTCAAAGGCTTTTAACGCATTCAAATGTATCGGTAATTTCATATCGGTAAAGTTTTTCTTTATCGGGTTAACAGATTATCTCATTTGTCGAAACAGCTAATAACAACAAAAATATCAACATTAGCTATCAACCCAAGCCTAGCATGAAAGTTTTTCTTTTGTTGATAGTCATAGTTAAAAAACACCAAACAGAGAGAGTAAAGCCATGAGTGATCTATTTGCAGGTAAAAAACTATTAGTGATCGGCGGTACAAGCGGCATGGGTTATGAAACCGCTCGTCAGGTGTTAGAGCAAGGCGGAAGTGCTGTGATTGTGGGCCATCGTGCTGATAAAGCTGAAAACGCGCAGCAAGCATTAGCCACGTTAGGCGCTGTTGAAGCACTAACGGCTGATCTCACCAGTGAAGCTGGCGTTAATACGCTTATCGACACGATTACTGAAAAGCACCAAGACATCGATCTACTGGTCAATGCCGCAGGTGTGTTTTTTCCAAAACCGTTTCTTGAGCATGACAGTAACGACTACGATAAGTATATGCAGCTTAATCGTGCCTTTTTCTTTATTACCCAAAAAGTGGCAGCCAATATGATTGCGAATGGCTTAAAAGGCGCGATTGTCAATATCGGCTCAATGTGGGGTAAACAAGCCATTGCTGCAACACCATCATCGGCTTATTCAATGGCAAAAGCAGGATTACATGCACTCACTCAACATTTAGCGATGGAGTTAGCCGCAAGCAATATTCGTGTTAATGCGGTGTCACCCGCGGTTGTACAAACACCGATTTATGAAGGCTTTATTCCTAAGGCTGAAGTGCATGATGCACTGCAAGGCTTTAATGATTTCCATCCTATTGGCCGTGTAGGTACGCCGGAAGATATTGCCAATACCATTACTTTCTTACTGTCTAATAAAGCCGAGTGGGTAACAGGCGCTATTTGGGATATCGATGGCGGTGTGATGGCGGGACGTAATTAATCTCCTTCTTTTTGAAGCTCACTTTTTAGGGCGATAGCTATTCATTATTTAACTATCTTACTGTCGCCCTTTGTTTAAATCTAAGAGGTCATCATGCAAATTAATACTGACTTTACTCGCCCTGTCACTATTCGTGGTGATCGTTATTATTGGGTGCCATCAACACAAACGGGCGTTGAACGTATGATGCTGGATCGTATTGGCGATGAAAAAGCACGTGCGACCACTGTTGTTCGTTATGCTCCTCATTCTTCATTTCCTAATCATGCTCATCCTGGAGGGGAAGAAATTTTAGTGCTATCGGGAACGTTTTCAGACAGTACGGGCGATTATCCTACTGGCTGGTATTTACGTAATCCTCCCGCCTCTTCACACGCGCCTTTTAGCCACCAAGGCACCACGATTTTTGTCAAATTATGGCAAATGCACGAAACCGAAAAAGAAACACTACGTGTAGATACCAACGATCCCGCTAATTGGAAAGTGATTGAGGGTCGTGAAACATGCCCGTTATTTTGCAACCCATATGAATCGGTCAGTTTACAGAAAGTCCCTGCGCTCAATGTTGTGTGTGATTTGTCGCTCGATGCCACGGAGATTTTAGTGGTCACAGGATCTGTAAAACATGACGGGATCACTTACCCACAAGGAAGTTGGCTACGCTTACCTAAAGATTCAGCAGCGACTGTTACTGCGGAAAAACAAGGTGCTAAGGTGTTTATCAAACAAGGTGAATTTGCCAATGTAGAAAATGAGGCTACATTATGATGGATAAAAAAATAGCCATTATTGGAGGCGGTTTAAGTGGCCTTTATGCCGCGTATTTACTTGAGCAACAAGGGATCACAGATTATCTGTTATTAGAAGCCCGTGATAGTTTTGGGGGTAGGATCCAATCTTTCACACCACACAACACTGAAGCCAGTTTTGATCTGGGGCCAGCATGGTTTTGGCCTGATATTCAACCTGAGTTTGCTCAGCTTATTAATAATTTTCAATTAGGCAGTTTTGCTCAATACGATACAGGTAACATGCTTATCGAGCGTTCGTTATCTGAAACACCCAATGAAATTTCAGGCTTTGTCACAGAGCCTACTTCTATGCGTCTCACTCAAGGTATGGGCGGCTTAATTAAAACGATAAGCAAAAAACTCACTAACACTGATATTCATTGTTCGAAACAGGTGACGAAACTTGAGCGGCAGGAAAACAAGGTTATTATCCACTACCACGATAGTCAAAATAACACTCAGCAAATGGCAACAAGTGATCATGTCTTACTCGCGCTGCCACCACGGTTAGCGATTAAGCTCATTGAATTCTCGCCTTCGTTACCAGAAACACTTATACAGCAATGGCAACATACACCGACTTGGATGGCACCTCACGCGAAATATATTGCTGTTTATGAACGTCCATTTTGGCGAGAGCAACAGCTATCAGGTAGTGTACGCAGTATGGTTGGTCCTATGGTTGAAATTCATGATGCGTCGCTAAGCACAGAGCCAAAACATGCCGCTTTATTCGGGTTTGTTGGTATTCAAGCTAAGCAACGTAAAGATATCGGGGAAGAGCAGATTAAGGCTTATTGCCAACAACAACTGGTACGTTTATTTGGCGAGCAAGCAGCGCAGCCTAAAGCTCATATGATAAAAGATTGGGCGCAAGATACATTTACTGCCACAACGCTGGATAGCCAAGAATTAAGCCATAGCTTAACACCGCCTCGCTCACCAATTAATAGCACTTGGGCGCAACACTTAACAGGTATTGGCAGTGAATGGGCTACGGAGTTTCCGGGTTATTTAGCGGGGGCGACAGAAGCGGCAGCATTGGGTGTTGAACGGTATATGGCGCTCTATGAAAAATAAGCGCCAAGACGGAGAACAATCAAACTATTACAGAAAATTGCGTAATGATGTATTACGCTTTTTTGACAAATTTTGCAGTTACCATCATGTCACCAGCGCCATCAAGTTTACAGTCTAGTTGGTGATCTTTGCCTTCAACAATACGTTTAATAACCGCTTTCGTTCCAATTTTTAGCACCATTGAACTGCCTTTGACTTTCAGATCTTTAATTAGCGTGACCTTATCGCCCTCTTGCAATAATGTGCCATTAACATCTTTCATTATAATGGTTTCTTCCTCTGCAACTTCTGCAGGGTTCCATTCATAGGCACACTCAGGACACACTAGGTTCGCTTGATCTTGATACACATATTCAGATTGACAGTTTGGACACGGTGGTAAAGACATAATCACAACTTCTTTAATCAATTAACAATAATGCGCATTATGTTAATAGTTATGGCTAGCTAATACGAGTTTAATAAACCGCAATCTCTTTATAAATTGCGGTTTTCGTAAGTGATACAGCTTATTTAATAACTGTTACGCTGTCATCGGCTTCATAATCGTCCAGCTTTGGATTAGCCCTAATATCAAGTTTCGTTAATGGATTATCCGTTAACCATAGCGAGCGTAATTTAGGGTTTTTACTTACATCAACTGACGTTAATTTATTATCCGTCAGTCTTAGTTTTTCTAACTGCACGTTATGAGTAACATCTAACGCAACCACTTTGTTATACATTAATGATAAGCTTTTTAATTTACCACTCTTGCTTACGTTAACGGTTGTCAGTTGGTTTTCAGCCAATCCCGCCTGCGCTAAATTCGGATTATGGCTAAAATCAACGGTCGTGAATTGGTTTCGATCTGCCCATAGGTATTTGAGCTGGGGGTTTTTAGATAGATCTAATGTGGTCAATTTATTTGCCACAACCGCTAAATCTGTAAGCTTAGGGTTATGAGTCAAATCAATCTGTGATAATTGATTAAAGCTAACCTCCAACTCTTTTAATTGTGGATTCTGGCTAACATCAATATTGTCTATCTTTGATTTAGTGATAAATACACTTTCTAAGGCTGGGTTATGGGTTAAGTCAACATGCTTTAATTCAGGACCTGATATCCATATCTCTTTTAATGCAGGGAAACTTGCTAACTCATCAATATTATTTATAGCTAATTGTCGACAGACTAGTTTGGTGATCGCTGCAGGATCTTCAATTTTTTGTGCCAATACACATTGCTTAAAATTATCATCTTTAAACGGTATTTCACTTACTTTACTGTAATCGGCAGCAACAACTTGTCCTGATACCAATAAAGCTAATGCAGTGAACGCAAATTTCTTTGTTAAATCCATGACTAAACAAACTCCCAAATATATAAACGAAAAAACCGCGTGAACGATTTCAGTCATTCACGCGATTGAGAGCTTAGTTAGCAAAGTACTGTAGGGAAAATATAGATTACAAAAATTTGCACCGGATCAAATAAATACTTTTAAAGTAATTACTATTCCATATAGCGTTATTTATATTTCAATCAACCATATAAATGGCAATTATATTCACTAAGACCATACTTTTAAGATAATACGCTCATCACCATCACGACGTACCCAGCCATCTTTTTCCATTCTATTCGCTAATGGGATTGAGTATTTTCGACTTAATTCTGTGCGATCTTTAATATCCCCCATCGATATACGATCTTGGGGCTGATGCTCTGCAATCACGGCTTTAACTAAATCAAGATATAAGCCCATGTCGAAATAAATGGTATCATCCAAAGCGGTAATATATTTTTGATGGCTGAGTTGTCTAAGCCACTTTTCCCCCCCGCAACCGTCACTTTATTCAGTTCTAGCCCTGCTTTACCAAACCCGCGTATTTGTTGCAGGATCTCTTGTGCCGCTGGAGGTAATTCGTCTTCGTTTTCACCTTGTCCTAAGCACCATTTACCATAACTAACATGCACTTTTTCTTGCAGCTTTAATTGCTGCATTAAGATCTCAATCACAGCTTCATTTATACGTAGACGTGATGCTATTTCGGCAGATGCCATTGAGATCCCTGCAGACAGTAAAGTCTGTATTTGCATAAAACTGTCAGCTAACCAGCTATCATCAAAACAATAAGGCGCTAAATAAGTTTGACCTTGTGCCGATTCAAAATCTACTTCGGTCGTTTCAAAGTAACCCTGAAGAGCGAGTAACATCTCACGTTGTGATTCAGGCTTTAAAAGTGCAGGTAAATTATCTAATGCTTGGTATAAACGGCGTTTTGGATAACCCATGACCGGTGTTGACCACACAATTTCTGCACCGTGTTGTAGCCCACAGCCACCTTTTTGGATCATTGCTAATCGTTGCCCAAAAATCATTGGGATGGACTTTTCAAAGGTTAGTCGTGCTAATTGGGTATTAGGGATATAACTGAGCAATGCCGAGCCATGCCAAGTCCCCATTGCGACTTCAACATGGCGTTGTTTACGTTGCTTGAGTTTGTCTGCCGTCTTATTGATACGAACGATGCACTGACTATGTAATGGTGGGGTTATTGTCGAAGATGTTAATAAGTGCCCTCGCCCTACCTCTTTACGGCTGAACCCTTTAACATTCACAGCAACACGACAGGTCGCAGACAAGTGTTGATATTGTTGATGATAAGCTTGCAGAGAACGAACAGTCCCTATGATGTTACTTGGAAAGCAGCGAACTTTATCACCAAGACTCAGCGTCCCCTGTGCCAATGTCCCTGTGAGTACGGTGCCCATGCCATTGACGACAAAAGAGCGATCGATATACATTATTGGGGCTACGACCTGATCATCTGCAACATCCGACAATACTTTACGATCAATATTTGCTTTAACAGCCTCAATCAATAGGTCACGTAACGCAGGAATGTTGTCATGTTTTAACGCTGATACGCTGATAATCTCAGGTAATAAGCCTGTCATCTCCATCACATTATCTAGCGCTTGATCTTCTACCACACTGAGTTGATCTACCGTGACTTTATCGCGCTTGTTAATGCACACGACGATGTCTTCTATTCCCATCGCATGTGCAACTTGTAAATGTGAGGTGGTCATCGGCATCCACCCTTCATCTGCCGCTATAACCAGCAATAGCACGTTAAGGTGCCATACACCTGACACCATATTACGGAGATAACGCTCGTGTCCCGGGACATCCACAACACCAATGGTATTATTGTTATCGTCTTTAAAATAGGCAAACCCCAAATCTTGTGTCATACCTAATTGTTGTTCATGTGGACGCGCAGTGACGATACCTGTGAGTGCTTCAATTAAAGCGGTTTTACCGTGATCAACATGACCAGCCAAACCGATAACGGCTTGATATTTTTCTACATTATGAGGCTGTGAGACCATTACTACGACCTAATTGAAGTGAATAATATTTATATTGAGATAAGGTACTAATTATTGCGCATGTTGAGGCATGAATACGCAGTCATTAATTTATAAACGTTTATCATCAAAATCTTGAGGTGATAGTAATAAACTTTCGGATATCAGTAATTGACTCGTGTCAATTTGTATAACAAACAAATGTTTGGCTTACTTTTTAATGAGGTATCTTTGCTTTTACCTGTATGATATTTATTCATACTCTTTATTTTTATCTATTCGCAAGCAATAAAAAGCCCCGCATATTGCAGGGCTTAGTTATATTTTAAAATATCTATCTGATCACCTTATTGTCTTTCATATTCGTGATTAATATTCCCGTTAATTCATCAATGATATTATTCATATCACTTGGATCAACAGATTCTGATG
>NZ_CH724141.1:1226606-1270120 GCF_000153325.1 Photobacterium sp. SKA34 | reverse complement strand
CTTTAGTACATGGTGGTAATAGTGCCTGTGGCCTGCCTGGTGAATCGTCAAATAATCAAAGGAATAGTGTTTGGGGTAATTATGGCGGTGAGAAGTGTTCAACAAGTGCCAATCCATATGGCCGAGGCTGGGGTTATTTAACCCGTTGTTCTGAGGGTGATACTGGTAATAATTGTCAAGGAACAACGAGCCATGTTGGTGACTGGTATATATTACAAAATCAATACTTACCTAGCGGTGATGTCTTTAAAGCTGGAGAAACTTATACTTTACGCTTACATGTGAATGTTTGGCATAGCCCTATATCTCAATTTAGAGCTGTTATTAATGGACAAACATTGAGTCCAAATGAAGCACTAACAGCTAGTGGCGATCAAATATTAACCTTTACATATAACCCGTCTGCTGATGGTCCGCTGACTTCATTATCATTAAGGAATGTATCTGGAGGTAATAGTGGTCAAGGTAATGATTGGGGATTCTGTGGTGTTGAATTACTGAATCAAACATTACATCAGCAGCAGCAATCTGGTGTTGTTGAAGGAAATCATTTGGATATTGATTCAGATGATGATGGTATTCCGGACAATATAGAGGCTCAAACTTCAGAAGATTATATTTTACCAAACGTAAACAGTTTTGCTCAATATATTGCTAATAACGGCCTAAATACAGCTTACTTAACAACAAGTGATCAAGGTAAGGAAGGCTTAACACCGGTTAATACAGATGAATCATTACCTTTAAATACAGATTCAACGCCTGATTATGTTGATGACGACTCTGATGGTGATGGTGTTTCAGACATCAGCGAAAACGGTCCTA
This sequence comes from Photobacterium sp. SKA34, assembly GCF_000153325.1. Lineage (GTDB taxonomy): Bacteria > Pseudomonadota > Gammaproteobacteria > Enterobacterales > Vibrionaceae > Photobacterium. Next base: position 1,269,295 of record NZ_CH724141.1, on the reverse strand, counting down.
ACCATCCAAACTCTATTACTAGTACCACAGATACTGATGGTGATGGCTTATTAGATATATTTGATTCTATAGACGATTCGTCTGTTAATGGTTCATCACCGGGTCAATGGTCACCAACGGATGAAGTTACAGCTGATACAGTGGCTCATTTAAAAACAATCTTCGGTGATAGTGATAATGATGCTGTAGACGGCGCTATAGAACCTATTCAGAAAGATATCGACTTCAGAGACATGTCACCATCAAGTACTCCTCCTGCTGGTACATTTTCAGTTGATGGTACTATTTTTGAAGACATAACCGGTGATGGTGTTTTCTATGATGGTGATGTGGTTTTTAATGATAATACGGGTGATCAACGTGCTTTATCAAATGTGATAGTGACGCTGTACCTTGATGATGGCGATAACTTGCCTAGTAGTAGCGATACATTTGTAAAAACAGTGACAACAGACGCAAATGGCTATTATGAATTTACAGACCTCGCAACTGGTGTGTATTGGGTTGCCCCTGATGCACCTACCGTCTCAAGTAATGGTAGCACTGGACTCGTTGCAGATCAGACATTCGGTATGGCATCTCAATTTCAGATACCTCAAGCATGGGGAATTCAATCATACTGTGCTGATGGTAGCGGCGGTAGTATATTATCTTCTGATACTACCCATTTTAACGATGCCTGCTACGGGGGTAAATCGGCAACGGCTGCAGATGATAAAACTGATGCAGGAACGCGAGAACACGTTACAGGCTTCTTACTTAATGCGCAAATACAAGAACTTGGAAATTTAAGTTTTGGGTTTAGCTTCAATGTTGTTGTCAACACAGAAAGTAGCGGCACGGGTTCTTATGAGCAGTTCTTACAAAATGCTAATGCTTACAGTGGCTCGAATGTTATGCGTTTCGTTCCAGCAGTTTCGCCTAATCGTGCAACGTGGTGGGAAACGTCAACGTCGGATGTAGCATCGTTTACTGCGTTAACTGACAGCGATACCACGATCGATGGTAACGCTTATGATTACAAGGACGGTAACACCGATCGGAATGAAGATGCATCGTTATTAGGCCCAGTGACATCTGTTGGTGCTGATTGGAATACTCGTTCAATTTCACAGGTTGATACACCTGACTTTGCAATCAATCATCGTCGTAATAACAGCTGTGGCCGCAGTTTCTACGCTCAAGTTAGTGCTGAATCTAAGAGTTGGAGTGGGTGTGCTGCAATAGAAACAGTATCAAATGTACACAACATTACAGTCCAGAATTTGGGTGTGTACTCTGACGATAGTGATGGTACTGTTTCCGGTCCTGCTTTCTTTGCCAGTGATTCTATCACTAACTTTGATTTCAATAATAACGTCATAGGGGTATTACCTACAGGTGTAGAGACTAATAATCAGTTATACCGCGGGGTAATCATTAATAATGGTATTAATTGGAGCAATGAAATTGATTACGATGGTTCTGGACGAATTGACAGTAACTATTTAGCCAATACTTGGGATACTGCCATTATTATTTGGTATATCACCGGCCCACTAGATCCTCGTGATAAGTTTGTTATTTCAGATAATTATATTATTGATGTTGATGGCTCTGGTATTGTGCTTGATCGCGGTACGAACGCAACCACTATTGAAGGTAACTATATTGATAACGCTAAATTTGCAGGTATCGATAATGCTTCAGGAGCGTCTCAACTTGATATTCTTCAAAACACGGTAACTAATACTCAAGGTTTCTATGAGCAATCAAATACAGCTTATGATAATGCACATGTATCAGCATGGTCTCCACACTCAGGGATCAGTTTGAGCTACGGTTCAAGCATTGTTGCTGAGTTTAATAAAGCAATAAATGGTGCTGCGGGTGTTAATGGTATTGATCATGTTAGTGGTCTTGGCCGTGGTATTAAAATTAGTAAAAATCAATTTGGTAATAACGGTGGTATAGCAATTGATATTGGTGAAGGTCCAGATGGTATTGATACAACTCCCCATGTATATGAAACAGCCACTAACCGTCGTTGTTATTTATCAACCTATCATGGTTCACCAACAGTTACGGGTCCAGCGTTACCATTAATTGAAAAAGCAGAATTGAGTGGTAATACCTTAACCGTTGAAGGTCAGCATTGTAACGGTGCATTTGTTAGCGAAAATAGTTATGAAATTCAGTTCTATATTGTTAGTGGTGATTCAAGCGATATTAGTACTGCTAGTAATACCCAATATCCAAAGGGAGGATTCTCTTTTGATACAAATTTAGGTAATGAAATTACCGGATTAATGTACGGTGAGGGTGTTACCTATCTTGGCAGTCTAACGCAACAAACTAATGGTACTTTCACCGGCACAATTAACGTAAGTGGTTTATCAGTTGGTGATACGATTGGTGCGATTAGCTTCTCTGATCACGCACCAGGAACAGGTGCTGTACCGGGTCAAACTTCTGAATTCTCGGCGAGCTTCATTGTAAGCTCTGGTGATCTTGATTTCGGTGATGCGCCTGATGACGGAGATAGTAGTAGCGGTAATGATTATTTAACTACGTTAGCTACTGGTGGTCCTTCTCATGAGGTTCCAATTACAGGTGCAACGGTATATATAGGTACGACTGCACCGGATACCGATGATGGTACCCTTCAAAATAGTGATGCAACAGCTGATGACAATAATGAAGTATCTTCTGGTGTTAATGATGAAGATGCGTTTGCTACGCCTGTTCAAATCCAAACTAACTCATCAGGGTATAGTAAGGAAATTGCCTGTAACGGTGATGGTGCTAACGTTTACGCTTGGATAGATATAAATAATGATGGCGTATTTGAATCAACCGAATCGGCACAAGCTGCAACCTGTTCTGATAGCGGTAGTGGTGATGGAAGCGTTACGCTGTCATGGTCTGGTTGGAGTCCTTTAAGTACTGGTAACACCTTTATGCGTGTGCGAATAACCACAGATACGCTCACAGATTCAAACACCAGTGATGCACTCGATAGCCGTTCAATTGGTGCAGCAAGTGATGGTGAAGTAGAAGATCATCAAGTAACGATTGCTGATTGTGTTACTACCTTATCGACTGATATGGGTAACGCTGTAAATCCAACTAATGGTTTATCAGGTGGTCGTTATCCAAAAGAAACCTACCGCCCTTATGGTCTAGAAATTTATGAGGCGCATATAGGGGGTAACTACGGCTTTAGAGAAAATGCTGCAGTGACAAATGACACGGGTGCCGGTGCATCTTTCTGGGTTGGTGATCGGGCGCTATCTATTGATTTAGTTAATAGCGATGGCAGTAAGCGTACCGCCAATGCTGTGGGTATTGTACCGGATCAAGCCGGAGATGGCGCCACGGTTCTGACGGTTATTGCCTTTGATATTAATAATAATCAAATCGGATCTAAAACGATAACTGAGGCAAACACCCATAATAATAATAATATCAATCCTGCATTGATAATTACGACTGCTGATACTGGCGGTGTACCAATTCATCGTATCGCATACGATAATGATCGAAATTCAGCTTCTGTTGATGCTGTTATTGGTGCATTTATTGAAGATTGTTATGTTAATTTATTAGATTATGGTGACGCACCAGACTCTAGTGTTGGTATGGATAACCAAGATTATCGTACTTCGCTAGCAGATAGTGGCCCTAGCCATACAGCATCTTTAGATTTGTTTATTGGCTCTAATGAAACGGATTCGGAAGCAGATGCATTGGGCGTCGATCAATTACTTGCGAACGGTGATGATCTTGATGCTAATAATGATGAAGACGGGATTACTCAAATCGAGTTGGTAAATACGGCTTCTGAATACAGTATGCCTATAGAAGTCACTAATACTTTAGGCTCTGATGCATATTTATATGCGTGGGTTGATTGGGATAATAATGGTCGATTTGATGCTGATGAAGCTGTATCTGACATGCCATTAACAGTTAGTAATGGTGATACATTAGCAAGACTAACTTGGAGCACCTTACCGTCGCTGTCGTCTGGCGATACCTATTATGTACGTGCCCGTATATCTGATGTTCTTCTATCTGGCAGCCCTTCTGGTAGTGATGAAGATCCTCGTTCATATGGTGCATCGAGTGTAGGTGAAGTGGAAGACCATCTATTAACAGTCGTAACTTCTTCAACTCCAATTAATTCTGTATGTATGACCGATGTCTTTGAGAATTCAATGACAAAATATATGCATTGGACGGGTAACAATGGCAGTTACAACAATCAGTTCACATCTACATCTTGGTCATCAAATTTAATTCGTAAAGATGGTCCAACTGTGGGTCGTATTCAAGTTTCTTACAGTGCAGATGAAAACGTAAATCAAAGCCAGACAGGTTTCAGCGGGTTTGGTGTTTACCGTACCGATGCCGATCAGATAAGAGAGGTTGCTGGTTATAAGACTTGGATTGATAACGTCTCTGATGGTCAAGTCGAAGTGACTTATGAATTCCTACCTGCGGCTGGTTATGAAGATACGACTGTTTCAATTGAATTTGATAACTTCCATTCGAGTGCCTATTGGAATGATGAAACTACGGTAAGGTTCAGCGGTATCTTTGGTCAGGGGCGCACATATTTACGTGCACCTAACTACAATGTCATGATTGATTATGACCCAGGTGGTGTTGTTATAGAACCAGGGAAAACGTATACCGTTCAAGAGCTAAGACAAGAACACGTAGACAGCCCAAATGGTCTAGCTTATCCAGTATTTACTTTAAGTGCAGGGCAAACTCTAACTGTTAAGGTGGCTAATATGCCGCCAAGTACGCAGACTAACTGGTTGATTCCTAATGCGCATTTTGATGTAAGTGAGTGTGCGAAGCAACGCGATTTTGGTGATGCTCCGGATGCCAGCACTAGCTCTGATGGTCAAGGAAATTACACTACAATCAACGGTCCGACACATGAAATTCCGTCAAGTGGATCAACTGTTTATCTAGGTAGTACAGCACCGGATGCTGATGATGGCGCATTTGGTACTGGTACAGAATTAACTTCTCAATTAGTTACCATAAAAGTAACAACAGCGGCCGCGTCAACAGGTGGTGGTAACCGTTTCTACTTTGATGGTATAGAAAATCCAGATCTATTTCTTGCTGCTGGTACATATCGCTTCGATGTGAGTGCAGTACCTGCATCTCATATCCTTAAATTCTCTACAACAGCAGACGGCACCTTTAATGGTGGAAGCGAATACACAACAGGTTTAACAGAAGGAGCCGATTATATAGATGTTGTTGTGGATTCAAATACTGAAAGTAACTTGTATTACTACTGTGCAAATCATGCTGGTATGGCTGGTAGCGCTAATATTTCAGTGGATGCAAGTCATGCATTATTCGCAACAGGTGACGATGTTACGAATACAGATGATGAGGACGGTGCAAACACGTTACACCACGGACTTCGCCTGGGAGAAAGCCAGTTTGTATTACCCGTTGATGTGACAGTTAATAGTGGTACCGCATACCTATACGCATGGGTTGACTGGAACCAAGATGGTGTATTTGCAACGAGTGAACTACAAGAAAGTCAAACCACAACGTCTTCTAATGTAGATTTAACATTCCCAATACCAGCTAATACAACGTCAGGAACCGCTGCTGTCCGTTTACGTGTATTTAATAGCGCACAAGCTGAGTCTGGTAACGATTCATTGGGTAATGATACACGTGCAACAAGCACAAACATTGAAGATGGTGAGGTAGAAGATTACGCATTAGTAATGTTTGATGGCCTACTAATTACGGGTTATGTCTTTGATGATGACGGTGGTACAAATGGTACATCAACCAATGGCGTTAAAGATGGTGATGAGCTAGGTATTCAAGCTGTTTACGTAACGCTTTACAATGAAACAGATAAAGTTTGTACCTCGGTATTAACCGGTGATGGAACCGTTGATGTAAATGGTGACAGTGTCATTGATGATGCCGATAAGGGGTATTTTGAATTTATTGGTACAAAAGATAAAACATATATCCTTTATGAAACTTATGGTGCGACGCCACCACTAGATTGTAGTGTTAACCCTCCGAGTTCTGGAACTATTGACCCTATAACAGGCCTTGCTGTTGGCCGAGTGATAGGTGATCCACCAGAGCACGTTTCTGTCACGCCGAATACTCACAACATTGGAGTGTTAACATCGAGTGTTCATCATGACTTTGCCGATAAACTTTATGAAGACCCTTATGATACTTGTGATACCAATGCATATTTAGCGAAAAATACACCTTCTGAACTGTATCAACTTAATCTAGTGACGGTAACGGAAACGGAGCTAGGCTCTGCGTCGTCAAGGGTGTACAACGCGATTGGTTATAGTATTTCTCAGAACTTAATTTGGGGTGTTTATGGTAAGAATGAAAGTGGTCGGGGATCTAATGTCGTAGCATTAAACCGTAATAATGAAGAAGTCATACACTTTAATATTCCTGAATTAAACGGTATTGGATTCGCGTCTGGTGATGTAACAGATGATGATATTTTGATAATCATCTCAGACAGTGGCGATGGCCGTAGGATGTACTTTATTGATGTTGATGTTAATTCAACGACTTACGGTCAATATCTAGGACGTTCACAATCACTTACTTCCCTAGTAAGTAATGGGTTAGGTGATATTGCTATTCATCCATTAAATACTAACACTGCTTGGGGGATATCGGGTGGTAAGAAGCTCTTCCGCATTGATTTTGTTGCAGATAAGTCTACATCTACTTATACCGCTTCGGTAACGAATATCGGACAAACTTCAATTGATTTGGCGGGTTCTAGTGCTGTTGGAGCGTTCTACTTTGATAATCTAGGCTTTGCTTATGCGTCGGTTAATAGTGATGGAAAACTATGGCGTTTAGATTTATCTGATATTACTGCTCAATCTTCAGTACTTTTAGACGCGATCTTAAATGGTCAAGGTGTCACAGCTAATAACAACGATGGTGCACGCTGTCGTTATGCACCAGTACCAACAGATTATGGTGATGCACCAATTTTACTTGATACTGATAATACGACCAATCTTTACCCTGTATCATTAGTAGACAATGGCCCTCGTCACCAAACTGATATCGGTTTACCTTATATTGGTACTGAAAGTCCTGATAATGAAAATGATGGTACATCGAGTGAGTTGGCTGATTTTGATGATACAAATGGTATAACGCCTGATGATGAAGATGGCTTCTCACAGCCTGTCATTGATGGTGAACTTGCTGAAAATGATACGGTAACGGTAACGGTTCCAATGGTTGTTGATGGAGGTTTCACCAATAAACTCTATGGTTGGATTGATTTTAATAGCGTGAATGGACTAGAGCTTGCTGAACGCGCAGAAGCAACTGTAACTGCGTCTGGCGATGTTGATCTTATCTTTACCGTGCCTGCGGGTGTTGTCCTTCAAGATACGTTAATTCGTTTGCGTACGTGTTCAGAGAATACTGACTGTAGCTCGCCAACAGGATCGGCTGGTGATGGTGAGGTTGAAGATCATATTATCTCGTTGAAACCTGTCGGAGATTTAGAACTCGAACTTCGTTTAGACCCTGGTGAAAATGTAACGCAAGGTATTCCATTTAATCTTGTAGTTAAAGTTGTTAATCAAGAAATACCTGGACGTACCCATGTCGTTGCTCCTAATACGAAAGTACGTTTCTTGATTCCTGCTGGTTATCGATTTGTACGCGCATATGAAGGTGATGGTGTCACGTTACTACCAGATGCTAAATATATCCATAATGCAGCACCGGGTGAAAGTATCCTCGATCTAGGTACCATTCCTATTGGATTCGATGATTTTGCGACAATCCGTTTAGTTCCAATTGATCCAATGTCTGATACTACGATCAAAGGTGAAATATACCAGTCTTCAATTCTGGATATTGATTCTACTCCTAATAGTGACTTTGATGGTGATGAAGATGATAGAGATTCAGTTGTCCCTATCATTAATAATACAATCCAGCCGGGTATCTGTTTATCACCAAGAGCGGTTGAGCGAGGTGATGCTTTCCTTGATATTTCTACTGGTGAATATGTCGTAACTCCAAATCAAGGTGGTATGAAAGGTTTCCTTTGGAGCTATGACTTTATTGACCTAAGTAAACCTCAGTATATGGAGCTTGCGGTATACCTTGGTGATCGATCTCAAAATTCGGGTCACCCTGGTGCAGGTGAAGCAGGTGCTGATGGTATGACCTTTATCTTATCTAATGATCCGAAAGGTATTTTTGCTCAAGGTAATACTGGCGCATACATGGGCGTTGATGGTGTGGGTAATGCAAACGTACTTAACTATCCAAATGATCGTATATCTCCTTCATTAGTGGTTGAGTTTGACACGTACGATAACTCTTTCATGGGAGCCCAGGATGATTTAGGTTCCGGTACAACGAATAATTATATTGACCATACTGGTGTTTACTTAAATGGCGATTTATATACGCCTAATCCGGCAAACCACTTAATTCCGGCCAAATCGATTAACGGTGGTGAGTTAGAAGACGGTAAATACCACCTTGCTCAATTTATCTGGGATCCGAATACACAACTATTTACTTACTTCTTTGATGGTGAGGAAGTCGGCCAATTTACCCATGACCTTGTTGCATCTTTAGGTTCTAACTTTGTGCGCTTCGGTTTTACCGGTTCTACCGGTGCAGCTTGGAACCTACAAAAAGGGTGTTTCACTGCGGCTCCAAATGTATTAGGTACTGACTTAGGTGATGCACCTGATACTAATCAGATTGACTTAAATAATTTGTCGGGCCCAACAACAGACGAAACTGGACCTGGAAATTACACCACCTTGTATGTCAATGATGGTGCAATGCACGTACAAGCTGATACCGATGATAATGGGTTCATTGATATTCGTTTAGGTGACCAGTGGGATAGCGATTCAGGTGAATTGCAAGATATTACAGCTACCGCTGATGATACTGACAATAAGCCTGATGAAGATGGTGTTGATGTACCTGCAATAGCGACAGTAGGTCAAGACTTGAATATCAAAGCTAACATTACGATTGAAAGTGGCCGTACAGGGGTTGGTAGCCAGTTATTTGGTTGGATTGATTGGAACCAAAATGGTGTTTGGGAAACCAGTGAACAGGTAATTAATCAACCATCAGCGGCTGAAGGGGAAAATGCATTTAGTGTATCAGTACCAAGTACCGCTGCAGTTGGTTACACCTATCTACGTGTTCGTGTATGTAGTGACGTGGGTTGTAATAGTCCTACGGGGTTAGCTTATGATGGTGAAGTAGAAGATTATCGTATCTTTGTCTCTGATCTGATTGGTAACAACACATGTGATGTCGTCGTTCAGACGCAAAAACCGCTCACTGGTGGTGAAATCTATAGTTATCACGATATTAACTTAACCTCAAACCCTGTCTCTTTCACTACGATCACTGATCCTATTGCGATAAGTGGTTATGCAAGTGGTGATGCTGAACAAATCAATGCAATTGGTTTTGATCGTACACTTGGTGTGATGTTTGGTACATTCGTAAATAAATCTGTTGCGGATAGAGATCATCATTTATTTGTCACTGACCGTGAAGGGACTAACTTCATCGATTTAGGCCGCATTACCGCAGCCGAAGATACGAGCATGACCCGTTTAAGTACTGGTGAATCTATTGACTTCACAGCAGGTGATGCTTTGAAAGTCAGAAATTACCCTAGTGTACAAAATATCGGTAGTGCAACATCCGGTGATGTCAGTAAAGATGGCAAATATCTAGTGATTTGGCGTAACGATTGGGATTCATTAGTCAAAATTAACCTATCTACGCTGACCTTTACCGCCACGCTGATTCAAGATCTGCCTGCGATGGGATGGTCTAGTGGTAATAAGATCGATATTGGTGCTGACCTTGCGATTAGTCAGCAAGATGGCAAAGCTTATTTTGTTGACTTCGTTAACGATAAACTTGTGAAAATTGATATTGACTCTGGTGCGGTTGAAACAATGACGCTTAACTATCGTGGTGGCGTATCACCAGAAGTCAATGATGCTGACAAGTTACAACCGGGTGGATTACTGATTGATAATGGTATTAATCTTTATGCTATTACCAATGGCGGTAATCACGATAAAGGTAACAACGGTAGCATTGATTTACTGAATAAATCTGTCATTTATCAGATTAATGTTATTACGGGTGAAACGACATTCGTTATTGAAACAACAGCAGATGTTATTCAAGGCAATGATGTTGCTGGGTGTCTAGAAGCCATTGATTATGGTGATGCGGAATCTGGATATGCAGAAGTTGGGCATCGATACGTAGATAGTGCACTTGATGGTAGCAGTGACATGATGATGGGGACTACTTGGGATGCGGATATGGCACAAATCTTTAGTGCTGCCGCGAACAGTGATGATATATCAGGTATTGATGATGAAGATGTTGTGATCCCTGAGTTTATCACGGTTGGTAAACAGGTTGATTTAAGTGTTCCAATTGTTGCTTCATCTGGTGGCTTTATAAACGTTTGGGTTGATATCAACAATGATACGGCATTCAGCTCACAGGAGCACTTAATACAAGGTCAAGCGGTTTCCACTGGCACTGAAACGGTAAGCTTTACGCTAGATTCTGCGCTTGCTGACTCCTATAGCGGTGAAACTGTTATTCGACTTCGCTTATGTTCTGTAGATAGCCTCTGTAATACACCTTCTGGTATTGCTGCTGATGGTGAAGTTGAAGATCATCTATTTACATTACTTAATAATATTATTCTAAGAGGTTATGTATTCGAAGATAATGGTGCAGACCTTGCGGGTGAATCACTTGCCACTGCTCACGATGGTAAAAAAGATGGAAAAGAGAAAGGTATTAGTAAATACACTGTAAATGTTATTTTGACTGACAGTGATGATACAGGTCTATCGCTTTCTACTGGTGATGTTATTACACGTACCATTACAAATGGCTCTGGATTATACGAAGTTGTTATTCCTGCGGCATTTAGTGGAAAAGAAATAATGCTAGATGTTGTCAAACAAGCGAGTTGGATTGATATCAGTGAGTCATTTGATACTTCTGGTCCAGGTACTGTGACTTTAGGTAATGTGACAGATAGCCAATTACTCATCAGTGCTAATGCTGGTGATATTGTTACTGATTTGAACTTTGGTAAAGTGAAACCGCCTCGCATGGAACCTGATAATTTTACTGAGGCTGAACCTGATAAATCCGTATTCTTTATCCATAAATTTACGTCTCATACACAAGGTGATGTGATGTTTAGTGTTGTTGATAAAAAGTCTGAGCCAGAGAATACGTCATGGCAAACGGTTCTTTATCATGACGTTAACTGTAATGGCTTAGTGGATGGTTCTCCATTAGAAGGACAATTAACAACAGCACCAATTTCAGTAAATGTAGATAATGAAATATGTCTAATCAGTAACGTTTTTGTACCGTCAGACGCACCTTTAAATGCGCAGTATGATTACCGTATTGAAGCCGTAATGGATTTTGCTGACGATGCCAATATCGGCCATGGTATTGTTGGATATAGTGTGAGTGATAAAGACACTATACGTGCAACATTCTCTGGTGCGGGTGATTTACAGCTAGATAAATCTGTTCAAAATGTAACGACCTGTTTAACTGATACAAGTAGTTGTCCTGTTTCTCCAGGTACCTCTTCTGGCGGTAACCCTGGTGATATTATTGAATATGTAATTAGCTTTACTAATACAGGTTCAGGTCCAATAAAAGAAGTCACTATTTATGACAATGTGCCACCATACACACTACTAAGCACTCAAATTATCTGTGAAATGAGCCTGATACCATCAAGTATTACTAGTTGTAATGTTGATACACCTACTGGCGTAAATAGTGCTGGCTATGACGGTGAAATTAAATGGATACTGAATGGTGAATTAGCTCCAGGTGATTCTGGTAGTGTTTCTTACAGAGTTAAAATTAACTAATAATTAGATAAAGAATTTTAGTTAATTGCATTGCAGAATAAAAAAGTAATTATAACTTCGAATGATAAAGAATGTTTTTAGAATGAAAACATAGTTATTCCAATTAAATATTATTGGCATGTTACCTGCTTCATAAATTTCTACTGTTATTGTTTGTGGCATTAAAACTGCTGGTGGTTAATTTATGGACTGGTTTTTATTTAGGTTGAAAATATTGGTATTCATTCTCATTGACTAGAAATTGAGAGTCTCATCTTATTTTTACCTAAATATTTATCATGTGTTTTTAATGTGCTGATGTTTTTATTAAGGAACCTCATTATGTTGAGTTCTCTTTTCTCAAAAAACTGTGAAATATTATCAAGTAATTTTTCTAAATTAATGGGAAGTTATTTATTGTTTATTATGCACATCATTGGAATAAGAAACGATAGACTCAAGTCCAACTTAGCTCGCCCTAATCAGGGTGGGCATTGTCACGTTTACAGTATTTTGAGTGATTTTATTAAATTGACTTTAACTGTTTTAATGATTTTTGCTTTTAGCCTTTTTTCAAAAAGTGTTTTTTCTCTACCCGTAGACGGTTATTCCGAATCTAACAAAGTTTATTTAGAAAGAGTCGTGCTAGTTGATAATAAAATATCAATTAGTCCTAATTTTGAGAAACTAGGTTTAAAACACGAAAAGATTGATAGTATTGATGATGTTATTGATCTGCTTAAAAGTGATATCAACGTTGTTGATATCTTTTCTCATGGTAAAGCTGGTGAAATAAAGTTTGGTAAAGACATTATTACTCTCAATAATATCAATAAGTATAAAAATAAAATTCAGCGCATAGGTAACAAACTGGGTTCTGATGGTGTAATAAACTTACTCGCTTGTGATTCTGGTAATAATGAAGAAGGTATTAACCTATTAGAGCAATTTTCTAAATTAGCAAATGTAACAGTATTAGCATCAAATGATAAAACAGGTTCACCCTTGAAAGGTGGTGATTGGGATTTAGAACTATTATTTGGCGACAGCAATACATCATTTACTCCTTTTCCTGAATACCTTCAATACTCAGATGTTTTAGATTTAGATAGCGATAACGACGGTATTTTAGATATTGATGAAGGTTGCTCTGTAAATTCCGCTGACACTAATTTATTTACCAATGGATCTTTAACAGGGACTGTAGCTCGAGATAGTTCTCCAAGCCCTTGGAGTAAAACTAATTCACCAGATATTGATAACGGTACTGGGTGTAATGGCGGTTTTTCTAGTTGTGGAGCGAATCCTTCAATTTCAAATGATGGTGGAACATGGGTCAGTATTGCTTCCAATGATTCAGGTTACAGTGAGATGATATATCAAGCTGTTGATCTAGAAGCGAATGAATCCTATACGATTAGTTTTGAACAGGCTAATTATGGTGTCGATAAAGGCCCTGGTTATCTCGGAAGCGGTTCTATACAAGTTCTCTATAAAGTGGGTAGTGATCCCATGACGCAATTAGCCCTGAGTGATGTAATGACCTTAGGTACCAATTGGCAGCAACAATCTTTCACTTTCACACCGACTGTAACTGGGAGTTATTTAATTGTATTTAAAAATGCAAATACGGTGAATACAGCTCTTTCAATTGATGGTATTTCTATCTCAGGCGGGAGCTCGTCTTCTACCTGTACAGGGCAAGATACAGACAGTGATGGTACTCCTGATCATTTAGATACAGATAGCGATGGTGATAGTTGTAATGATGCTGTCGAAGCTGGTTTTACAGACGAAAATGGCGATGGGGAAGTAGACGGAACCGGCTATGATACTGATGGTAAAGTGACGGGTAGTGATGGGTATACAACTCCAGCAGATACCGATAATTCGGGTACAGGTGATCATCTAGAGTCAGGTGTGGCTGTATGTTTAACCGATTCTCTACTTGAAGCTGATTATGACTTTGGTGACCTTTTCGATGATGGCACAAGTGATACTCCATCTACTTTGTTAATGAGTAACGGAGCGCGTCATAAATATATTCCTGGTGGAACTACGACAGATGTTGTTGTAAACAGTGATTTAACGCCACCTGTTAATGGTACTACTTGGACATATCAAAATATGCCTAATAATAGTAATGCCAATGGTGGTAACAATAACGATATGCTCGTTATTAATAATAATTTACTAGCACAAGGTGCAAGCTATTCAGGTTCAGGAGGACACGACAGGTTAGTATTAGGCTATGATGAAACGCTTTATACTGTTGTATCACAAGGTACAGATGCTTGGCGAGTCACTTGGCCTAATGGTCGTTTTTTAAATCTTAACAGTGTTGAAGAAATCTTATACGGCAATGTTGTTACACAAGTGGCAAGCCCCATTTATTTAGGTAGTGCAAAACCAGACACTGAGACCGGTACTTATCAATCATTAGATGCTAATCAAGATGACAATAATGATGGTGATAATAGTTCAGGCAGTGATGATGAAGACGCTTATCAAAATGCCTCTCATTCGATACCTTCAGATAATTTCTCTATTTCAATTCCTTGTAATGATCACGATGGTAATCAAGACCTAGGTGCAACTGTTTATGGTTGGGTTGACTTTAACAGCAACCAGCAATTTGAATCTTCAGAATATGCGCAAGCTGTTTGTAATGATTCAAATGATAACTCTACAGGCTCTGCATCATTAACTTGGTCGGGATTATCAGGCGTTGAAAATGGTAATCAATTCTTTCGTTTAAGAATTACCTCAGAAGTGCTTCCTACGGATATTCTTTCTACATCTTGGGATGAACGTGCGTCGGGTGTCGTTGATGATGGTGAAATTGAAGATCATATTTTAACTATCATAAATGCACCAACGCCTTCAATAGAAGAAGATTCAGGTCCAGATGCCGATTACGGTGATGCACCTGAAGGTGTGGATTTAGAAAACGGTTACGTTTTAAGTCAATATCAAACATTGGATGCAAGTGACGGTGCTAAGCATATTATTGATAGTGTTATTTGTTTAGGTACGTCAACGGGTTCTGAGTGTGGTACACATATTTCTGCTGATGTAGATGGCAGTTCAGATATCAACGCTGCGTCTGATACTTTTGATGATGGTGTCCAATTTAATCCAAATAATGCTGACATCTCTCCAAGCAGTAATAATATTCTTTTTACTAACCATTACGCTAACGATACTGACATTGCATTATCAAATGAAGTTGTTATTACTGCATCTGCTAACGGGTTTGTAAGTTTATGGATTGATTTAAACCAAGATGGGGATTGGGAAGATACCGTCAATGGACAATCAGAGCTAATTACTACAAGTGCTGTTAACAGTGGCACAAACGCTTTATCGTTCTCATTACCAAGCAGTGTTGTACATGGTGAAACTTATGCCCGTATTCGCTACGCAACCGATGCGGCTGAAATTGCTATGCCTACTGGCGAGGCATCTGATGGTGAAGTAGAGGACTATTTAGTTTCAATTGCCGCTCCTCCACTCTCTTTGGGGTCTTGTGAACAAGGCCTAATTATTAATGGTGGATTTGATATTCCTACCGGGACGCCGACGGAAGGATTAACGAACGAATATTTTAAAGAGGAAAATGTGCCAGGTTGGTCTGTTGGACCGGAATCGCCATCATCTTTTACATCTTATGACTGGTCTTTAAATGGTAATCTTGTTCAATCAAGAGATAAGTATGGACCGGGAAATGCTTCAACGCCTGCTGGTGGAAATATAGCGGAACTCAATACGCTTATTCCACAAATGTACTATCAAGATATTGTTACTACACCTGGACAGGAAATTACATGGGGCTTTTATTGGAGCCCTCGCAGAAAAATATCTGGTGGTAATCAACAAGCTGAGTTACGTATCGGTGAGCCGGGCTCCCTTACACAAATACAATTAACAGATGTGAAAAGTAGCACAGATGTTGGTTATATTTACTATTCAGGCTCATATACTGTTCCAGCAGGACAATACATTACACGAGTTGCTTTATTCCCACTACAATGGGTTTCTGATGGTGAAGGTAACCTTGTAGATGGTGTTACCGTGGGGTGTGCAACTGATTATGATTACGGTGATGCGCCTGATACAGGTACAGCAGATTACAGTTCACTTCTTACCAGTAATGGTCCTCGCCATACACTTTCTACCAACCTTTACTTAGGTGAAACCGCACCTGATATTGAAGATGGTTCTCTTCAAAACGCTTCTGCCACAGCAGATGATATTTCAAGTTCAAATGACGAAGACGCAATTGCTGGCTTAGGGTTGTATGACTCAAGTGCATCTTTGAGTTTTTCTCAGCTTGTTCATAACACAACCTCAAGCAATGCTTATCTTTATGCATGGGTTGATTGGGATAAAAACGGGAAATTTGAACGTGATGAGTTCATTGAAGGTGGTACTGAATCTGGCGATGCTATTCTCGTTGCAGATGCCCAAACCAGTGTAAATATGGTTTGGTCTTCACTACCGTCTTTAACATCGGGTGAAAACTTTGTACTTCGTTTACGTATCAGTAATCAGCTATTGGCCGATGGTGCTGCATCGTCTTCTGCTGAAGATCCTCGTTCTTTAGGTCTCGCAGGCATCGGTGAAGTCGAAGATCATCAAATCGAAGTTTCTCCTGATTTCACTCAAAATAATACTCTAACTTGTGCTTCTTCTTCACAAGCACTAACTGGTGCAGAGATCAGTGAACTAGCAAACTATACATCTTTTGGTGGCGTTAGCATTGTAGGTGATGAGCTTCACTCAACACCTGCAAGTGGTAGCCATCCAGCGAAAAGATTTGAACTTGAAATCCTTGCTCCTGGGCAACAATTTACTTATCCCGTAGGAATTGAAGCAGAATTTAGATTGAAAAATTTAAACTCTGGTGATGGAGATTTCCTATTTTGGTTAACTGATCACAATAATATGAATGGTGTTTTAATAGCGGATGTTGCTAATCAGTTTATTGCTTGGGTTGGTAAAGATGCAGGCTGGAATGGAACAAATAGTGAAATAAGTGGATTCACTAATTCTACTGTTAATCAGTTTGGTACGGTTGCTGGGTCATTAAGTTCAACCGTATTTAAACGTTACCGTATAAGTATGTATGTGCAAGCAGATCTATCTACAACCATTCAATTAACTGCTATGAATGATGACGGTTCTCTTATTGAACAATCTCCCATTTTTGTTGGGGCACGTACACTCGATCCGTCTCAAGGTATTTGGCTAGCTCATACCTCGCATAATAACGATCCAAGTTCCCAGCGCTATATCTTTGGTGGCATGAGTATGGTTATCAGTGATGCGTCAGGCTGTGATTATGGTGATGCGCCTGATGCTGTAACAGGAGTGAGTCAAGGTAATTACGAGACATTATCTATTAATGGTGGTCCTTCACATATTATTGATGAAGTCATTTATTTAGGTAGTGAAGCACCTGATGGTGATACTGATGGTTTCCATGATGGATCGGATATTGGTCTAAATGCGTCTGATGATGACACAAAAGGGTCGGCGCCTGATGATGAAGACGGTGTAGTGACGGCTATTGTGATAGAAACTTTATCTCCTTCTATCACTGTAAGCTGTAACGACTTCAGTGCAGGTAGCGGAGATCTTGGTGCTGTCGTGCATGGTTGGTTAGATGCAAACCGTAACGGTGAGTTTGAAGAAAGCGAATATGCTAGCCAAGTTTGTAATGATACTTCATCTACACAACAAGGAAGTGCAGAGCTTTCATGGTCTGGATTAAGTTTGGTTTCTGGTGAGTCTTATCTGAGATTAAGAATTACCGATGATACCTTAACTGATAGCGTGATAGGTGATGAACGAGATGAACGCGCGTATGGTTCCGCAGTTAATGGTGAGGTTGAAGATCATCAGATAACGATTAATGTTGATATTGATTATGGTGATGCGCCAGATAATGGTGATCCCGCTGATAATAATTCTGGGGATTATAATACATTACTTGTATCTAATGGTCCTCAACACCAAATCCCTACCTCTGGCTCTGTTGCTTACTTAGGTACTATTCCGCCTGATGGCGATGATGGTACTTTGCAAAATAGCCTTGCAAATGCAGATGACACCAATGAAGTATCCTCAGGTGTTGATGATGAAGATGCAATTAATACGTCATTAATAATTCCAAGTTTCAGTACAAGTTATTCATTACCTATTACGTGTAATGGTAATAATGCTCAAGTATTTGGATGGATTGATATAAACAACAATGGTGTTTTTGAGTCTTCTTTAAACGAACAAGCGACAGGTACGTGTTTAGATGTGGTGCCTGTAACTGATGGTACAGTTACGCTTAATTGGACGGGTTGGGACCCTAATAATTTAGTAATCAGCGATACAGTGATTCGACTTAGAATTGTGCCGGATGATCAATTTACGAATGTTGATGAAGTCCTAACTTCTGTGGATGAAAGAAGTATTACCGGTGCTATTGGTGGCGAGATTGAAGATCATATTGTAGAAATCGTTAGACAGGGTGACTATGGTGATAGCCCAATCTCTTATGAAGAGTTAAATAAAGAACCAGCAGTGCATACCACTGGTGATTATTACCTTGGAAGTACTATTGATGAAGAGCAAGGGCGTTGGTCTGTCTCTGATGGCGATGATTTATCTGTTGATGATGATGGTAATGGGGACGATGAAGACGGTGTAACATTTGCACTTTATAAAGGTGTTGTTGGTGATACGAGTATTTCATGGAACTCTTCTTCTATTGCAGTAGAAACCAGTGAAGATGGTTATGTATCAATCTGGGTTGATTGGCAAAATGATGGCCAATTTACTGAAAGTGACGATGACATAGTTCTTGATTGGGCTGTAGATAAGGGAAGCAATATCTATCGAATGTCCATTCCTGGCAGTGTTGGTAATGGAACTTATTGGGCCCGAGTTCGTTTTTGTAAAGATAGCGGGGAATGTAACACGATAAGTGGTCATGCAGCTACGGGTGAAGTTGAGGACACCCAAGTTACCGTTGGACCTGTTACTTGTTTAGCACTAGGCGATCAATTCGAAATACCTCCATCATCTAATTCGTCGATTTCAGGTACGACTAACGAGGTTATTGTTACTCCTAATGCGGGTATGCAAAGAGGTGCTTTCTGGACCCAAAATCGATTCGATATGAACTCAGAATTTAGACTAAGATTTGGGATCTATTTAGGTGATCGTGATGGTAACGGTGCTGATGGTGTAGTTTTTGTTATGCATAATGATCCTAGTGGTACTGGAGCATTAGGTGTTGTTGGTTCAGGTTTAGGCGCTAAAAACATACAAAATTCTTTTGGAGTGGAGTTTGATACTTTCGAAAATGGACCAGGATCTAACGATTTAGGTAACCAATCTGATCACACAGCAATTATGATTCCAAGCACTTCTAACTTAAGTTCAGTACCAGGTACTTCAGTCCATGCATTATCGAATATTGAAAATGACAAATACTATGAAGTTATATTTGATTGGGATCCTGTTAGTCAGAATTTTGAGTACTACTTTGATGGTAATTTATATGATTCATTAAATATTGACCTTGTTAATACTTATTTTGGTGGCTCAAGTCTTATTTATTATGGCATGACGGCGTCAACCGGTGGATTCCAGAATCTACAGAAAATTTGTGTTATAGAGCAGGATATAACTTTCTTTGCTAATGACCTCGGTGATGCCCCAGATGATGGAACGTCGAATACTTTTGCAACCCTACTAGATAGTAACGGTCCTGTGCATGAAATTGGTATGGAAAATACGCTGTATTTAGGTGATGTAAAACCTGATATGGATACCGGGCTGTTACAAAATACTGATGCAAATGCCGATGATAATACAGATACTTCTGGAACCTCTGCTGGTAATGATGAGGATGCTGTTCAACCTAATACTGTTTTTGATTCTTCAAAATCTAATTTTACTCTCGATGTGAAATGTAATGATAACAACACAGGTGTTGACCTAAACGGTACAGTCCATGGTTGGATTGATTTCAATGGTAATAATATCTTTGAAGCGAGTGAATATAGCTCTCGTCCATGTGTCGATAATGATCTTTCAGGCCCAGGTGGTGCTTTACTCAGTTGGATTGGTATATCGAATGTTCAGGAAGGTGATAGTTACGTTCGATTACGTATTGCTAATAATGAGTTACCACAAGATTTAGGCCCTACTATTCGCGATGAAAGATCGGGCGGTACCGTTGTTAATGGTGAGGTGGAAGATCATAAAATCAACTTTAGTGAAGAGTCTGATTATGGTGATGCACCTGATAGTTATCACACACTGGAGAGTAATAACGGTGCTCGTCATGGTTTAGGTACAAATCGTTATGATCTCTACCTTGGTACAACGCCACCAGATGCTGATAATGATGGTTTCGTTAACGGTGTTGATGTATCAACTAATGCCATGGATGATGATGATAACGACACCTCAGGTATTACAACGGATGTCAGTGACGAAGATGCCTCACCAGGCCTTCCTGGATTATTCCTAGATAGTACTGATTATGAGTTTGATGTGAGCTGTAACGATACAAAAGATGGTCAAGATCTTGGTGCCAATGTTTATGCTTGGGTAGACTTTGATGCAAATAATCAATTCGATAGCAGTAACAATGAATATGCTACAGCAGCGTGTACTGACGGCTCTGCCACTCTGTCATTCAATGGCTTTACCATATCGGCGACCTCTGAAATCACCTTCTCTCGTATTCGTATCACTACAGATACTCTTGACGCCGAAGGATATCAAGGTTTTGCAAGCGATGGTGAAGTAGAGGATTTCACGGTTGTTATCGGCCATAGAATCAGTGGTAAGGTCTTCATTGATGAAAATAATGACATTTCATATGGTGCTAATCATCCAACTTACAACGGTACTTTTGACAATGGTGAAGCACCAATTCCTGGTGTGACTATTACGCTTTATAACCGTACTCCAGGTAATGAAAGTTGTCAGTCTATTCAAACCGATGCTGATGGTAATTATTCTCTTGCTGCACTAGAAGGTGGTTTGTATACAATATTTGAGACTGCAGGTGAATCCGTTCCTAGTCCTAGTGTGTGCCCTCCAGCTGAAGTTATACCGACGCAACAGCAATTACTGGATGGCCTATTACCAACATCAACCATTCAGGATCCAGAAAATCACACATCGAGCTCGGCAAATCAGATTGTTTTAAATAATCCGATTGTTGCGTCTGTTCAAGACCAAAATTTTGCAGACTTTTATGCGCCACCATTTAATGCTTGTGATGCTGATGGGTATTTAACGTTAAAAGATACTTCAGATAATGCAGCGCTTTACTCGGTGGATCTTCTAACTGGTGGTAGTGAAGTATTAGATGATGATCTAACTGATTCTGGATATCTTCAAGTTGGTTATAGAATTTCAACTGATCACATTCTTGGTGATGTTTCTACTAATAACAATCCAGTTATTGCATTGATTGATGGTGATTATCAAGTCCACTACCTAAAAGTTACTTTGGATAGTAATTTCAGTGTGGCATTTAATCAGGTTGACATAACTGATGATGGTCTGATGTATATGACGGGTGGAGCATTCAGTCAATTTAAAGTATTTGATGTGAATCCAGCGAGCCCAAATTACTTAAATCAACATGCAAGCTACAACTTAGCGTCTAAATTCGGTGCAGCTGATGTGGCAATCAACCCTCTAAATAATGTTATGTATGGTGTTTTAAGAGATGGTACGGTTAAACGTTATGATCTTGATAATAATACAGAGTTAACTTCAGGACGTATTACTCATATTACCAATAGTGAAACTGAAAACGATGTAAGAAGATCCTATAACAGTACTGATTTCGGCTCTGGCTATGGTGCTGTGTACTTTGACCTTGGTGGTACAATGTATGCGGTGAACAATGGTGCTTACACTAGACCAGGAGGAACAAATAACGATCCTAAAGCACCGATTGTTGCCGTTCCTATCGGTAATGAGCCTAAAAATATTACTGGTGCTGCGAGAGACTACGAGGGAACAATCAATTCATCTCTAGGATTCACAATGGCATCAAATGATGGTGCCCGCTGTAGATTTGCGCCTTTGCCACTGGATTATGGTGACGCAGGTTCAGATTACATTGTTACGAGTGATGATGGTGGCCCTGAGCATATTACAAGGAACAACGATGTATGGTTAGGTGATAATAGGCCTGATAATGATGATGATGGAGTAAATACTGTTGGTGCTGATAACGATGATTCAATCGGCTCAACACCTGATGATGAAGATGCATTTAGCAATCAAGTTCGTGTATTTGTAAATGCTGGTGCTGCTGAAATTACTGTTCCTTTTACAAATAATTCTGGAAGTGAAGCAACCATCTTCGCATGGGTTGATTTTAATGGAACAAATGGATTCTCTGATGATTTGCGAGCGCAGGCAACAATCAGTGCTGGTGAAACTACAGGTGATAAAACCCTATCATGGACTGGATTAACAGGAGTTCAAGCCGGTGATACGTATTTACGTCTTCGTGTTTGTACTGGCGGAGAACTAAATTGTGGAACCGTGGGGGGACGCGCTACTGATGGTGAAGTAGAGGATCATCTTGCGAAGGTTATTGAAGGACTCATACCAAGTTCTGTTTGTGATGGTATTTATCAAACCAGCAGTGCTAACACGACAAGTTATGATCTTGATCTTATTGATATTACTTCATTACCATATGGTTCTCTAAATCAAGCTTCAGCTATCAGTGGTTTTGATAACCTAAATGCTCTTGCACATACAACGAATGGTCGTATGTTCTACGCAAGCTCGATTGATGGTAGTGACCAACTGCATGTCATTATGCTTGATAAAGATGGTAATGCTGTAGATTTAGGTTTGCCAATTGCGAGTGAAGATTTCCAGATCGTTGATGTTCAATCTGGGGCAGTTACCAATGTAACCACTAGCAACCCAGTTACGGCTCCTAGTTCATTAATTGCAAGCTTGGGTGCAATGGATGACGCAAGAGAGCAATTGTACTTCGGTCACCCACAAAGTGGACAAATTCTTGTTGTTAACGTTAATACGCTAGAAGTTAGTGCTGTTAGCCTCATTCTGCCGGACCTTGGCATGTCTGCTGGTGGAGGTTATACATTACCATTTGATAGTGACTGGGCTTATGATCCTACAACTCAGGCTATTTATGCGACTGAGATGGAGTTTGGTGTGCTCTATAACATCAATCCATCAACTGGTGCAATTGGTGCTGTTTCTTTAGACTTTGGCACGATTAATCCTAAAGTTGAATCGTATGGCCTTATTATCTCTGATGATGGCTTACTGTACGCGCTTGTTGATGGAGAATATGACAGTGATGGAAATGGCATTTTAGATACAACAGGAAAAGCCATTTATCAAATCAATATTCAGTCTCAAAAAGCATTGTTAATGGGGCCTATAAATGGCGCTGTATCGACAAACTCTGATGCAGATGGATGTATTAATCTAGCAAGAGATTTTGGCGATGCGGATAGTGGTTTTGGTGATGCGAGTCACTACTATTCAGATGACGACAATAATGGTGTAACTGATTATTCATTAGGTGATGCATGGGATAGTGAGTTCTTTGCTCATACATCAACAACTGCTCAGGCGGATAACCTAAATGGTTTAATTGATGAAGACGGTGTCATTATTGATGGTGCGCTTTTAGCGGGAACTAACGTGGTGTCTGTCACATCTAACAATGCAGGACAGCTTTATGCTTGGTTGGATTACGGCAACGGTGGAAGCTTTGACGATAGTGAGCAAGTGATTGCAACAGCTTTACCTGCAGCAGGTACGCATGCCGTTGATTTAGTTGTAGATGGTGCCAAACTGGGTACCTACAGTGGCCCTGCTACTTTACGATTCCGCTTCTGTAAGGAAGCGAGTCATTGCGATAAATTTAATGATTCGGAGCTCGGAAAAATTGCCGAGACAGGTGAAGTTGAGGATTATTATATATGGCTAACGGCTGATGAAATTGTTGCAGAGAGTTGCGAAAATGTAGTCATTTCACATGGTAGTAGTGGTAATTTTGAGCTTTACCAATTACAACCAGAGCAACAACCGTTTGATACTATTTCTTTGGGCCAACCAAGTATTACATCACTGCCTTCGTACAATAGTCTGAATGCACTTGGTCAACATCCAACATCGCATTTAATTTATGGCACAGTGATGGATACCTCATCCTCTGATAAAGAAATTCACCTTCTTGTTACCGATCAAGATATGACTAACGTTGTTGACCTTGGCACAATAGTTTCTTTACAAGCACAAACGTTAGATCATCAACTTGTTGGTGTCGTAAACTTTACGAAAAATCAACTTCTATCGCGTATGGTTGGTGGGTTAAACATCCAAGTCCCAAGTAGAGGGGATATCGACCCTAGTGGTGAGTTCTTATATGTTCATCATGATAATTGGCAACAAATGATCCGTATCCATCTGATCAATCGAACTTTTGAAATTGTTGAGTTTGATACTGCAGTTAATGGTATGGGCGGTGATATGGCCTTTGCCAGTGATGGATTCCTTTACAACCCAGATCTACCAAATAGCACTCTGTATAAGTTAGATATTACTAATATGCAGAGGTCTTCTATTGCTATTCAATGGAATGGTTACTCTGCACCTCAAGCGGGAGGCGGTATTGGCGGTGTATTCATGGATAATGGTTTATTCATGTATGCCATTGCTAATAGTGGTAATCATGATCTAGATGGTAATGGAACGGCTGAATATACCGGCTCAGCTATGTATCGAATTAATACTGTGACGGGTGTTGCTAAACCAATAGCTGCAATGGTTGACGAATATCCTAATAGCTTAGATGCTGCAGGCTGCATGGTTTCTGCTGATTACGGTGATAGTAGTTATGTAGATGCTAAAGCTGGCCACTTCTTCTATGACGGTAATAGTAATGGTATTGCTGACTTCCGATTAGGTTTAGAAATTGATCCTGAGCTTGCCCAAGTATTCAGTGCTGATGCAACAGGGGATGATTTACTTGAATTGGATGATGAAGATGGCGTTGTTGTTCCTGAAAGTATTGTTGTAGAGACGCTTACAACACTAAAAGTGACGGTCACTGACGAGATTTCAAGTCCAAATCTAATGCTTTATGTTTGGGTTGACCTTAATGGTAAAGATGGTTACGAAGGAAGTAATGAACTTGTTTATAGTCAATCTGTGACAAACGGTGAAAATGACGTTCAAATAACGTTAAATGCTAAATTAACTGATGGTCACAATGGCCAAACAACGATGCGTTTACGCTTATGTGATACGACAGATGGTGGTGATTGTAATGAACCTGACGATGTATCACTTGGCGATATTGCTCCGAATGGTGAAGTTGAAGATTATGAATTTACTCTAATTAACCAAATCTTGTTACGTGGCTTTGTATTTGAAGACAATGGTTTGGGTGGTGTTACCGCTCATGATGGTGTTAAATCTGGTTCTGAAAAAGGGTTGTCTGGATTTATTGTTAAAGCTATCTACCGAGGTGCAGCGACAACTAACTATTCAAATAACGATGTTTTAGCTACCACTCGTACACGTGGTAATGGTAGTTATGAATTGTTGTTACCTGTTGAAATAGCAGAAGAGCAAGTTGACTTAATTGTTGAAAGCCAAGCTCGTTGGTTAGATATAAGTGAAAGTGACGTATCTTCAGAAGCCGAAGTTGAAGGTACTACACAGTTTGATACCTTAATGGAAGTAACACCATTAGCAGGTAGTGTTATAGAAAACCTCAACTTTGGTAAAGTAAGGCAACCTATTATAGATACTGATAATTATGGCGAGTTTGAACCAGGGCAGTTTGTTGAGTTTGCCCATCGCTTTAAATATTACACTTTAGGTAGCGTGAACTTTACTGAATCTATCGTAGAAGTTGCACCTGCGAACGATGCATGGACAGTAGCGCTTTATCAAGATGCAAACTGTAATGGGGCGATTGATACCACTGAGTCCATCATTAATTCTACTGTTTCATTAGCAACATTTACTGAATCGGATAATGACATTTGTATAGTCAGTAGAATATACATCCCTGAAAATGCGCCACTCAATTCAATATTTAATTATGATTTGGTTGCAACGATGAGCTTTTCTGGAAGCAGTTATCCGGATCTTTCAGTTAAAGATAATGATACAGTCAAGGTGAGCTTCAAAGGTGCTGGTCAGTTAACGATTAAAAAATATGTCACCAACATATCAGGGGATAATATCAAAGGAATATCTAACCTAGGTAAACCAAATGATATTCTTGAATATGAAATTCAATTTATTAATAACGGAAGTGATGACATACGTTCTGTGGAAATATTTGACTTTACCCCAGCTTATACCGAGCTTGAAGGGACAATGAATGCCTGTATTGGTTCTTTACCTAGTGGAGTGACATGCCAAGTATTTGCAGACGATGGCAGCGCTATAAGTGGTTATGAAGGTCGCTTAAAGTGGGTACTTGATGGCATATTAAAACCTGGTGATCAAGGACATGTGACTTATAGAGTGAAAATTAAGTAATATACAGGGCTCAAAATGAGCCCTTTTTTATTGTCTTATTATAAATAAAGTTTATTAAAACTAAGAGTTGTTAAAAATAATTATCGTCATTCTATATTGTTTGAATTCACTTTGTCTTTATTGGGTTTTTATATTAAATAAATGAATTTGTTTTATTTTTAATAATCTCAATTCTTAATGAAATATGTTCTGAGAAATGTCTTATTATAATGCTATGCATAATAAAAAATATTTATTGATTTAGTTTTTCGTTATTTTAATTTCTTGTAAGTTACTGATTATAATATTTTTACAATAATGGTTTTTTTGGCATGTATTTCGCTAATTTAAATTGCTTGTTATAAATTATGAGGTGTAACGTGAAAAGATTATTGCTTATATTATTTTTCGGTATAGCAGCTTCCTTTTATTCGATAGCTGATGATAAAAAAGCGCCTTTATCTAGTGACATGACAGCATTTGTTGTGAATGTTGATGATGAGGGTAAAGAAGTGTTTACTCCAGCTGAAACGGTTTATCCAAAAGACAATATTGAATATCGTCTTACATATAAAAATAATACGGATGAACCATTAAAAGGGCTTGTTGTTACTGGGCCTGTTCCCGCAAATACATTTTTTGTTTCTAATACAAATAACACCAAAGTTAATTCACAATTTTTAGTTAGTATTGATGGAGGAAAAAACTACGAATCTGAGCCGGTAAAACGTGAAATTATCAAAGATGGTAAGAAAGTGGAAATAATAATTCCACCTGAAAAGTACACGAATATTCGGTGGGTTCCAAAAGAGCCGATTAGCGGCAATCAAGAGCAAATCTTTAAATATCGTATTGAAGTTGAATAACTCCTGATATTTAAATATTTCACTATGCATCTGCAAGGGTGAAATTAATTCTCATATAACAACTTACACGTTATAAGGTAATCACTAAATGAAAACGCAACTTAAACCAATATCGAGATGGTTTATTGCGGGGATCATAACGGCTGGTTCAGCATCATTAATTAATCCGGCCCTTGCACAGACCCCTGTCAATACACCCATATCCAACAAAGCATTTGTTGAATATACCGATGAATCTGGAATTAAACACACTGTTGAATCCAACGAGCTTATTATTAATGTTGCTCAAGTTTACAGTGCAACAATTGAAGAAGATCGAAATGAAAAAGGTGTAGCAGGTAAAACTGTTAACTTCGCACACAAATTAACTAATACTGGTAATGGTCCAGACACCTATTCAATTTCGACACTTGCTAATTTATCAAGTGATGATTCACGTTTAGGTGATATAACAACATCCTTAATTGACACCGATATATCATACTTCTTTGATGAAAATTGTAATGGTAAAACGGATGATGGTGAACTTCCATTCGCTGGAGATACTGTAACCCTTGATGCGGGTGAATCTGCTTGTATGGTATTAGCCTTCCAAGTACCAGTGGATGCTAATAAAGACGACAAAATGGGTGCTCAATTAATTGTAAAAGCCCATGAAGGTACAGGCTCCGGTGTTGATGGTAAAGTCGAAGATAAAGGTGATAACAATGATGCGGCAGATCCTTTAGCTGGCTTTGATACTAACGGTGATGTCCTAACTGTAACTAACAACGCTGTTCTTGATTTGGAGAAAACAGCAACACCAATTGAGGGCACCTTCAAAGAAAGCGATGCTGACATTAACTTTGACGTTAACGGTGATGGTAGCATTGATGATGCGCCAGTTAACATTATTAAATATGAAGTAACTGTTCAAAATGACAGTATTACACCAGCGAAAGATGTTGTCATCTTTGATGGTGCTCCAGAGTATACCGTTGTTCTTCCATCGGGTACTTATGGTCCTGTAGGGTTTAATTTAAATGCGCTTCAAAATGATGTTGTAGCAACATATGCATCTGATTTGGCTGATGAAGGGTCTACTATCGATCTTAATCAAGATGGAGCAAATGGTAGCACTGAGGCTGATGTAGGTATTGATCTAAACAACAATGGTAATGCAACTGACACCGATCCTATTTCTGGTGTTTATGCAATGAAAAAAGAACTTAGTGTAGGTAAAGTGGGTATTACTTTCCACGTAGCTTACGATCCACTTAAAGTACCTGCTGAGACAGATCTCATAAATATTGCCTACGCTTGTGCTGATTTAAACAACGATGGTAATTTCGATGGAGAAGGTGAGTGTAATGATCCTGATCCAACCACGTCTGGTCCAGATACATCGAACCCAACAACCAAACCTTCTGAAAACAATTCTGGTGGTTCAATCACAGATACAGGTGATAAAGGTAATGACCCAGATGATGATACAAATGGTGGTGGTGATGATGATGGTGCTGTTGATGGTACGCAAACTATTACAACAGTTCCAGCTGGCGCCGAAGCTTATTTCTATAACATTGTAACTAACCTTGGTAATAAAGCTGATAGTTATGACTTAGTTACTGAGAACGACGTTACTAATCCTTTCCCTGCAGGAACAAGCTTTAGTTATCAAAATGGTACTGGTACAGCAGACCTTTCCGATACTAATGGTAACTTCACTGTAGATACTGGTTTAATTGACTCTGTTACTTGTTTGGAAACCGACTCAAGTACAATTACAGTTGCTGGTACTAATATAGAGTTAACTTGTAACCAAAAACTCATCAGAGTTGTTGCATCTCTTCCTCAAGATGGTGGTTCGCAAGCGACAGAGTCTCTAGCAACAACCACTGCAACATCATTTAATGATCCAACGGTTACTTTTAGTAAAATCGAGAAGCTAGAGAGTATCACTGGTCCAACAGTTGATGTGGCAAACACCGCAATAACTTCAATTGACCCTGCGACTAATATTGATGATGCAGCAAGTGGTGTTGCAACGACTTTCGATATAGCGTTGGGTGAATCTAAAGAAGTTGGTATCTATATCGCAAATGAAGGTGGTATTAATGATAGCTTCACGCTATTAGCTGAAGGTGTAAATGAAGGTGATGTGGTACCTGATGGTTGGAGTGTAGTCTTCAAGCATAACGGTATTGATACTGATGCCGACGGTAGCGTAAATGTTGCAGCTAGTGGTGAAATTATTACAGCAACACCAAATATTGGTCCTGGTTCTGTAATGCATATCACAGCAGTATTTACAGCACCTACAGATGCAGCTAAAGCATTAGCTGATAGTGATCAAGTTGGCGCGGTAAATGGTAACGCTGCGGGTGGTGATACTGACTTAGATTACATCATTTCAATTAAAGTATCTTCAAATGTAACCGGTGCTAGTGACCGTAAGTTAGAGGCATTTGATGTTGAATCGACTTCTTCCGTTGATATTTCTCCAGATTCATTAAGTGGTCAGGCTGAGAACGGCGGTAGTGAAGTTTATCCTCATACTTTAACTAATACTGGTAATACAACAGAAGAAGTTACGCTAGGTACATCTGATAGCGGCAGTGGCGATGGATTCACATCAATCATCATGGTCGATCACGATAATGATCCATTAACTCCAGATAAAAATGTTGCACTGTTGTGTGCTGATGGTGAAACAGAAGTATTGGCTGAGCAAGCCGATGGTTCTGTAGCTAGCATTGAAGTTGCTTGTCCTGCTGGAACATTGAACTTAGAACCTGGTGAAGAAGTATCAATCAACGTTCAAGTGCAAGTTCCACCAGAAGCTCCTGAAGGCTACAAAAATAACACTACCATTACTGCCACTGGTTCTAGTGCAGGTGCATCAGATGAAGCTATCGATACAACTGAAGTTGTAAATGGTGATGTTACTCTTGATAAATATGTAGGTGTGAGCGCTGGTTGTGATGGCACAATCACTGGCATGTTTGAGAAAGACCCATCTAATGGCCCTGGAGTTAAACCTGGTGAGTGTTTAGTTTGGAAACTTATTGCATCGAATAATGGCTTAGCTAAAACAGAAAATACCATTATTCGTGATGAGATTAAGAGTGGTGTTGAAACAATGGAAACCACTTCGTTCAAGTCTTGTCGTTTAAGTGAAACTGCACCTGGTGATGTTGTTGACTCAAGTACAGTTCTTGACCCTGCATTGCAATTTATTTGTGACCCGCAAGGACCGTCAGCGGATGCTACTTATGATCCTGCAACAATGACTATCTCTTTCGATGTTAGTGATTTAGAAAGTGGCGACTTATATGTTGCTGAATTCATGACTCGCGTCGAATAACTCTAACAAAGCCTCCCTAAGCAATTAGGGAGGCTTACTGAGCTTATTTTTTAAGTGAGCTCAGTAAGCCTTTTATATTTTCTTGTATTTTAGCCAGTGGAGAGCGCTTATGGCACTCTTAAATTTAATGAGAAAGATCAAATTAC
The DNA here is from genome assembly GCF_000153325.1 of Photobacterium sp. SKA34. Classification (GTDB taxonomy): domain Bacteria; phylum Pseudomonadota; class Gammaproteobacteria; order Enterobacterales; family Vibrionaceae; genus Photobacterium. Next base: position 1,238,403 of record NZ_CH724141.1, on the reverse strand, counting down.
TATTTATCTATAGTTTGATTTTTATGAGTACAGCTGTCTATTCATTAACACCGGCTGGTACTAGGATTTTTAATAAAGCAGAGATGCAATATATAGATAGTGAAACGGGAAGGGTCGTTACTATTCTATCTAATATTATTGCTTTAAAAGTTCTACCATCGCGTGGTGTTGATTTATATCCCGATGAAGAAAAACAAATTAATGTTGCTCCTAATTCTTATTTAAGTGTCCCTCTAATTGTCGAGAATATAGGTAATGTTGATGATAAATATAATGTAGAACTGTTTAATCAATCTGGAGATTCAGGTGATTTATCTAGCCATAATAGTGATATCATTAAATTATATTTTGATGTAAATAAAAATGGCTTATTAGATTCTGGAGAAACTGAATTACCTAAAGATGAAAATGGAAATTACATTACTCCTGAGATGGTACCTGGTGAACAAATTTACCTTGTTTATAATGTTCAAATTCCAAGTCTTGCTCAATTTGATGATTTCTTTAATATTGAAACAGTTGCTACATCAAAAAGTGATCCTACTAAAAAAGACGGCAATATTACTAAAATTGTTATTTCAAATAAGGCTCAAATTAATCTTTCTTTAGATTCGGCTACTCAATGTGACAAGCCAGTAGGATCTAATAATATTATTGATTACAAAGTTAAATATATAAATGTTGGTGTTTTTCCACCTGAAAATTCAGAAAAACCATATCGTATTTTTGCTGGAAATGGGAATGGTGGTTATGATGAATTTTATCATTCAGGCGTATTAACTACGTTAGAAATTCCAAGTAATGTCAGTTTAGTTACCGATAAATCGTATAATAAGCCATCTTCTGGTACTCCAAATTTCTTACCTAAAACTGCGATCCTTGATAACTCTGTATTTTCTGGTGGTATTGTAGTTGTTGGTTTATTAAAATCAGTTACATCAAGCAAAAGCGATTATGATTTAGATTGGTATGATTACGGTTCATGGGATGGTAATGGATTAGTCCACAAGATTGGTTTTCTAGTATCAGCATCAAATATGGAAAATAACGAAAGTGGATTCTTTACTTATTCACTTAAAGTGAACAATATTACAGGTGCAAAACCATTCAAAATTTATAATCAAGCTAGCCTGAATTTAGATGCGGATGGTGGAAGTACAATACAAAGTAATCAGCGTTGCAATACGTTATCTGGTTTATCTTCTTACCAATTAGATTCAGATGGAAAATCAAATATTCACTTTGAAGAATTAACTCAAAGTATTAAAGACAGTGTTCGTAGTGGTAATAAGACTTTCGTTAGTATCAATAACTCTGATTTGTTTCCAAATACTGATTACTATCTTTTAAAAGAAAGTTTTGAATCATCTGAGTTTGATTTCAGTCCTTTTGCTGATGGTAAGTATGCGTCTATATTTTACCCTCAAGCCAACGAAGATCCTCTGAAACGAGACGTCATAGGCCCAGCAAGCAGTAATTTCAAGGTAGAACTAACCTCTTCATCTGACTCTCGCCCACTAAAATGGTTATTTGTAGAAACAGGCCCTAACACTGGTTTATTTAGATCTGCAATTCCAGTTACGGCAATGATGCATAGTGATGATTACACACGTGCTCATATAGATCATTGTGCAGAAGCGCACACAAGCGGTTGGCTAAATAGTTGGTTGGAAAACGAACATACTGAAAAAGAATTCCTAACTAATATCAATAATAAATTGAATCTTACCGGCCACGGGTTAAATGGGAATACGGCTAATGAATGTAAGATTGAGGCACATCCTAATGATAAATTAATTCTGGCGCTATATGATAAAAACGGCAATTTCATATTTGCGGATACAGCTTTTGTTAGCCCTCAAATGACCATTTTTGATGCTACTAATTTAGAAGGTATATCTGGTGTTGAAGTTAATTTTTATCAAACTGTTGATGGCAATGCGCCTAATGCAAAAAATCGAGTTCCAAATGTTGATGGATTAAAGCCGACTAACACCATTATTTCCGGTGAAGACGGTAAAATCATTTTCCCTAAGTTATCGCCGTCATCTGAAAATTATTATATATCAGTAAAAACACCAGACACTCATGTTTGGCCGTCATCATATAAAGAACCGTCATTATTCTTTACTTACAATGTAAAAGAGCAGTCTTATGGCCCATTTGGTCATAGTGACAAAGCGAATGCAGGTTTATTTAGTCATAAATTAATAGATACTAATGGTACAAACCTTGTATTCGATGTGCCTATTGATCCTGCCAATTTAGACAAAAGACTCACCGTTCAGAAAGAGGCTGATAAAGATACCGCAGAAATAGGTAGTTTTGTTAAATATACGGTGACATTACGAAATAATCTTGATGCATCTACACTCTATAATTCGGTAATTTATGATGCTTTACCTTATGGCTTTAAATATATAAAAGGTAGCGCTCGTTTAAATGAAATCAAAATTACAGATCCTGTAAGAAGCGATCAAAATGTTCTAACTTTCACTATTGGCAAGCTTCAAGCGAAAAATGATGCAGAGACGAAAGGTGTTTACACACTAACCTATATTCTTCAGTTGACTGCGGGTGCCATGGACTCTGATGGAGTTAACTCAGTTTACGCTCAGGGATCATTATTGGGCAAACCGACTGAACCTATCACTTCAAATATCGCAAAATTTAAGGTGAAAATCTCTCAAACTGGCGTTATGTCTGCTAGGGGTATCATTTTTGGTAAAGTTTATGTTGATGCTAAATGTAATACCTTAAGAGCGAATCAAGAATGGCCGATTGGTGGCGTTAAAATTTATCTTGAAACCGGTGATTACGTAATAACTGATGAAAATGGTCAATATTCATTATTTGGTGTTAAGCCTGGCAATCATGTAGTAAAAGTTGATCGTCAAACATTGCCGAAAGGCATCACTTTAATGCCTCTTGATACGAGGAATGCGGGAGCGGGTGATTCACGATTTGCTGATGTCCTTCGTGGTGAAATGCACAGAGCAGACTTTGCAGCGCCTTGTCCGAAAGATAACCAACTTGAAGTATTTGAAGAATTAAGAGGAAGAAATAAGAATATTAATGGTGATTGGCTATTAGATACTGTTGATAACTTCCGCGGTATGAATACACCATCCTCTAATTCAATTAAAAATAACACTTCTTCTTCGGGTATTGTTTCTGGTCCAAGCAATGTTGGTATGAATGATTTATCGAGTCCTTCTCAAAGCGATACCTCTGGTTATTCTTTGGAATACCGAAAAGGCGCTCTTGTAACAGTACAAAAAGCATTTGATGCATTACCAAAAGTTGTACAAGAAGAAGGCTATATTTATGAATCACAAGAAATAGCTTATTTACGTTTTGGTTTTAGTCAATCAGTTGATCAACTTATGGAATTGAAAAAGTCATTAGCAGTAAATCGTATATCGACTGAAGTTGTGGAAGTTTTCTACTCATCTATTCCTAATACGGCTAAAAATAATATCGATAATAAGATTGATGATTCAATACCATTACCACTTAAAGTTGCAGAGAAGATAACAAATGAGGAAGGTAAAGTAGGTACATGGTATTGGCCAAAAGATAATTACAGCTACGATGGTCGTTTTATTGTAGTAGTGAGAGGTGGTGTTGAACCGCATCTTTACATCAATGGCGATAAAGTAGATAGCGATAAACTCGGTGAGCAGATTCTTAACAAAAAAGCTAATTCTCAAATAATGGGTTGGTATGGTATTGAATTAGAGAGTGGTGAAAATTTAGTAGAAGTTAAAGCTAATGATAACTTTGGTAATGAGCGTGTTTTAGCCTCTAAAACAGTAGTAAAACCAGAATCAGCTAAACGTATATCTGTGGTTGCTCAAGACAGTGTTATTCAATCTGATGGTGGTCGTTCATCTATTCCTATTAGTATCAGTCTTTATGATGAATACGGAAACCTTGCTCGTGGTACTAACTTTATTACATTAAATTCTGATAAACGAATTAGTTGGTTAGAACCTGATATTCAGCCTACTGAAACAGGGTACCAAGTTCGTGTTACGAACGGACAAAAAACTGTATACCTACGTAGTGGTGAAGAAACAGGAAAATTAACGATTCAAGCTGCTCTTGATGACGTAGCTGATACCGTTGAGGTTTATCAAGTAGCAGCAAAACGTCCGTTAATGGTTGCTGGTATTCTTGATTACACAGCACGTTATTCAAACTTCTCGGGTCATGAGCCGACGCAACAAGCTGATGGATATAAAGATGATTCTTACACCCATGATGAACGTGGTGCTATTTTCTTAAAAGGTAATATTGTTGGTGGTCTTCACCTAACACTTAGTTATGATTCAGAAAAAACTGACGAAGAGTATCTACGTGAAATTGCTCCTGATAGTTATTACCCATTAGCAGGTGATGCAAGTATTAAGGGCTATGATGCTCGTAGTAGCAGCAAACTGTTTGCAAAAATAGAAAAAGAACGCCACTTCTTAATGTGGGGTGATTTCAACAGTGGAGATGGAGCAGACCGTTACGATCTTGGTCGCACAAGTCAGGTGCTAAACGGTATAAGTGCTATGTATAACGATGGTTTGTTCATGGCGCAAATCTATGGCGCACAACCTGAAGATCTTCACAAAGTTGATTTCATTGACGGTAATGGTACCGCCATGTTCTATAAAATTGGTACTTCAGATATCGTCCGTCATAGTGACTCGGTTTCATTACTTACTTATGACCGTAATAGCCCTGGTCTCATATTAGAAGAAATCAAACTTGTTCGTTATATCGATTACACCATTGATTACTTTAGCGGGGATATTACTTTCAATCGTGTAATTCCAACTTATGACAGTGCATTAAATCCTATGCGTGTTCGAATTGCATATGATGTTGAAGGTAATGGTGAAGAGTATAATGTTGCAGGTGCTCGATTAGGTTATCAATTCACGCCGAACTTTAGAACAGGTATTAGTTACGAATTTAACGATAATGATATCGAAGGCTATAAGATCGGTAGTGTTTGGGCAGAGTATAACTTTGACAGCAAAACTCAGTTTGCAGTGTCTTATGCAATGATGGATCACGAAGGTGCTGAAAGTGCCGATACCTTAAATGATCAAAACACAGTCTCTACAGATAGAATGAAAAAAGGTTCAGCGATTCGCTTATCTTTAAAAAGAGATTGGAATACCAAAGCAACTACCGAACTTGAATACGCAAGAGCAGAAAAAGGATTTACTAACACCTCTGCAAGTGTTTCAAGTGGTCGACAAGAAATTCGTTTACGTCACCGTCAAAAACTAACAGGTTTAATGAACTTAAACATTGAAGGTAATTTGTCTGAGTCTTTAGAAACCAAAGATAAGCAAGAGACTGTTAGTGTAACAATTGATACGCCAATTCTTGGTTCAAAATGGACGACAAGATTAGGTAGTCGTTATATCAAGAATACGACAGAAACGGATTCAGAAACTTACACAACGGCAATCGTTGGTTTAGGTCGTAGCTTCACATTGATGGATAAACCTGCGCGTATTAATACAGAATACGAACAAAGTTTTGGTCACGATGAAAAACGTCGCGTCAATGTTAAAGCTGATTGGAAAATTCATAAACAAGCCAACCTTTACACCCAGTATGAATATATTGACTCTCTCAGTGGTATTAGCAACCTAGGTAGCGGTACAACCAATATGTTTACAGCAGGTATAGATATTGATTGGCTAAATGGCGGTCGTACTTTTAGTGAGTTTCGTCAACGAGGTGCAACCGATGGTCGTAGCCTTGAGCTATCAAATGGCTACCGCGGTAAGTTCGAAGTTGTACCTGGAATCAGTATCGACCCAGCCATTGAATATGTGGAAGTACTTAAAGGCGATGCAGAAGATGGCGTGGCGGTTTCTTTAGGTGTTGCTGATGTTAGAAACCCGAACTATAAAACAACGGGACGTATTGAGTATCGCCACGGTGAGTCTGAAGATTATTACGGTCTAACCGGGGCGTGGGTTACTCGCTTGAGTCAAGATTGGAGTGGTTTAATTCGAGATGAATATCGATACCTTAATAAAGAGTCGGCTGAAAATACTTGGTCAAACCATTTCACAATGGGTCTTGCGTATCGCCCACGTTTAACAAATCGTTATCACATGCTTGGTGCTTATGAATGGAAAACAGAACATCAAGAAATTCAGCGTGATGCTCACATTCTTTCTACACACCATAACTATAAATTTTCACCAGAGTGGACTGTTTCAGGTCGCCTAGGTGTGAAATGGGAAGACTTCATTGAATATGACGATAATTATAACTCTATTACATCGATTATTGATGGAAGAGTTAATTACTACATTAATCGTCGTTGGGATGTTGATCTTCACGCAGGGTTACTATCTACAGATGGATTTGATAGTCGCCGTTACTCAGCAGGTTTAGGTTTAAATTATCTTGTTTATAAAAATATTCGTACAGGTATAGGTTATAACTTCATTGGCTTTGATGATGAAGACCTTGATCCACAAGGCTATAACCTACAAGGTTTCTATTTCAACCTCATGTTCAAACTTGATGACGATATGTTTGATTGGTTGAGTGAATAATAGTAGGGAGTCAAGAATGAGATTTATTGCAAAGGTAACTTTACCTATTCTTTTAGTAATGCTTCAAGGCTGTGTCAGTGATAGAGCTATTTATGCTGATTATGGTGACTTAGCATGTGGTACTACTGTCATTGAGGCACCAGCTCCTGCCATTATTCCTTCTGATCAGTGGCCAGTAGCTGTTTACTTCGATTTCGACAAACACGATCTGCAAATGTCTGAGCAATCTCAATTGGATTTAGCATCAAAAATTTTAAGCGATAACCCTCGTTACAGGGTCGCTGTTATTGGTTCTGCTGACTCAATGGGTGGGGCTAAATACAACGACAAACTGGCTTTAAAACGAGCAAAAGTTGTTGCTGATTATTTCTTTTCAAAAGGAATTGACCGTTCACGAATGGTGACTTTAAGCAGTGGTTCTCGAGAGCAATTTATTGTTTCAAAAGACCGAGAAGTAAATAGAGTTAATCGTCGTGCACAACTGATTTTATTAGGTGCTAACTATAACCCTGTTAGTTTAGATTTCAGTGCATCTAAATAATAAAGCGTAAATAATGCGCGGAGGAGCATCCGATGAATGTCTTCTATAGATTGATACAAAAAATAATTTTTATCTGTATAGCTCTAGTGAGTGTTCACGCTATTGCGTTAACAGAGTCAGGTGTGGTTATTAAAAACCAAGCTGGTGCGACTTATATAGATAGTGCTGATATTCAACGTAGCACAACCTCTAATATGGTTGAAACTATTGTTCAATCTGTATCAGGCGTAAGTCTAATTGATCCTCAAAGTAAACGTGTTGCTCCTGATGGTGTTGTTACATTTAATCATTTATTGACGAATGTTGGTAATGATACCGATACGTTCAAATTGTCATATGCTTTTGCTTCATCAGCAATTATCGAAAGTGTTCTTATTTATCCAGATGTAGATAACGACGGTGTTAAAGATGCAGGCTCAACGCCGATAGCAACAGATACCGTCCTTCAAGCGATGGCTCCGGATGAGGTTTATAGTTTTATTCTCGAAGTTGACATGAGTAATTCAGCTTCAGATGGTGATGTTGTCACGGTAGATATTACAGCTGAAAGTCAGAATAATGTGGTCGACGGTATTACTGTAGTATCAGGTGGAAGCAGTACAGCAACAAATCAAGATACTATCACGGTTTCATTACTACCTATCATTAATGCAACCAAAAATATGAGTGAGGACTTGGGTGACTCTCCAAGCGTCGCCCCCTTTACTGTAAGCCTTGTTTATGAAAATATTGGTGTGTCAGACATGCCCGTATCTTCTGATATAGCGGCGGTACAAGCTAACCCGACGCTTTCAAGCCATTACAATATTATCCTTGAAGATGTATTACCTGCTGGTATGTCATTTGCTGATGATAAAGTGCGTTGGACAATCGATGGTACTGAAATTGAGTTTGTTGTTAATGATGGCACGTCAAATTTATCCGTTCATGGAAGCTATGCTGGTTTCTTCGAATACACCAGTGGTGGTCAGGGAATTAAGGCTCAGATCATTGGTTTAGTTTCTGCTAAGAAAGCTAAAATTGATTTTGATGCTGTTATTGATAGCAATATATTAGCTCAAACACTTTTCAATCAAGCAACACTCGAATATATGTCGGATCCAGCATCACCTTCTGATCCTATGCTTGAAGAGCAAACAAATAAAGTCCCTTACGATGTATTAGCGCAATACTCAGTTGTTGCGAATGCTGGTGGTTGTGATGGTTCAGGTGCCAATTGTAATGCCCAAGATGATAGTGCGATTGATACCGTTAGGGTCGATTCTGCTAGTCAGGGCGAGCGCGTAAGTTTTACTAACTTCATCTGGAATCACGGTAATGATGAAGATATTTTTAACATCACTATTGAATCTGGCAATACATTCCCAGCAGGAACAACGTTCTTTTTATATAAAAGTGATGGTGTTACGCCTTTATTAGACACAGATAATGATGATAAACCTGATACAGGTCCAATTCCGGGTAAAAACGATACTTGTAAATCTTATCAAGTAGAGGGTTCAACCTCTGAAACCGGTATAAAAGCTTGTGGTGTTAAAGTTGTGCTTGTTGCGACTCTTCCTGCTAGTGTGACCTCTGGCAGTGACTTCCAAGTGGTCAAGAAAGCCACGTCTTCAAGCGATACCTCGAAATTTAATTTAGTAACAGATGAACTCGGCAGTATTGTTGGCAATACTGTTGATATTACAAATGATGAGCCTTTAAAGAACGCTGAAAATCCTTCATCAGCATGTGAAGATACAAGTAGTAACTGTGGTGTGGGTCAAGGCCCAGAAGCTTCACCAGTTAGAACTGTTTCGGTCATTCCAGGTAATGTGGCGAAGTTTGATTTATATGTAACAAATACTTCAAACGTCGCAGATTCTTATACTCTATCATTCAGTGACGCTGTGACTGGCGCAGATCCTAATACCTTTGTTGCTGGCTCTTTACCTAATGGATGGGGAGTAACGTTTAAAGATGGGGCTGATGGCAGTGTTATTACAAGTATCCCTGTTCTAGGCCCTCAAAAAAGTACATATGTAATTGCAGAAGTCTCTGTTCCTGAAGATGCGACGTCTCCACTATCAGTATTCTTTAAAGCAATATCGCCTACATCTGGTGCAACAGACATGAAACACGATCGTGTTGGTTTAACATTTGATGGAAGTTCTTGCTTGAGCATAGATACTGGCACTGAAGGTAGAATGTTCAGTGGCGGTCACATTACTTACAAACATCGAATTACCAATTTAAGTTATGAAGAAAAAACCGACATTAGCTTAACTGCATCAAATTCACCATCTGGACTTGCATCAGTCATGCTATTTGAAGATACAAACAGTAATGGGGAGCTGGATGAAAATGATGTTCAAATCGTTGCGCCAATTGCTTCGCTTGCAGCTCAAGCAGACTATATCTTCTTCTCTCGGGTGCAACTTAATAGTGGTATCGCTGAAGGCTTAAAAGTATCTACAACAATTGAAGCACAAGCAGCGTGTGGTAGTGCTTCAATAGTGGATTTGACTTACGTGACAGATACCATAATGAACATTATTAAAGAGCAAGCGCTTGATAGTAACTGTGATGGTACAGAGGAGGGGGCATTTACTCTCAATACATTTGATGTTCAACCTAACGAATGCATTATTTATCGTTTAATGTCTACGAATATCGGTATTAAAGATGCTCATAATGTTAGGTTTAAAGATGAAGTACCTCTGTACACTAAGCACAGAATAATTGGCTCTTTACCATCAATTTCAAATGGTACACCGATTACCATTAGCGAAGGTCATCAAGGTGACATTATTATTGATGCTAATTCTGTTGCTACGGGCGAGAGTGTAGTACTTCTATTTGCAGTTCAAGTTGATGATTAAACGATTCACACTATAGATAAAACAAATTTTGTTATGTTGACGAAACACTTGCTTGGCGAATTGCCAAGCAAGATTTTTTTATTTAAAAGGGATGATTTACATAAAAGTGTAAATATAGAATTTATTCAGGAAGGTTTTCTAATAACTCAATAGCTTTTTTGTTGCCATACTTAGCAGACTCTTTTAACCAATGCTCAGCTTTATCAAGTGATTCTTCTGCACCATCACCATCAGCATACATGCTTGCTAAATTATACATTGCTAAATTATTTCCATTCTTAGCTGATTTTTGATACCAAAATAATGCTTTTTTATAATCTTGTTTTGAAATTCTACCTTGATCATAAATTTTAGCGAGTTGAAAGCTCGCATCTAGGTTTCCATTTTTATCTTCATTTTCTAATTGTTGAATAATGTTTTTAGAATCAGTGTTAATTAATTCTGGATATTCAAGAGTAAGAATTAATAATTCATAATTTGCTTTAATAACTTTTTGTTCTACTGCTTTGCTTAAGTGAAAGTAACTTTTCTTTACATCTATTTCATTTCCATAAAGTCCATATTGATAAATATTACCTAATGTAAGGTGTGAATAGCCATTCTCTTTTTCTGCTGAAGTGTTGAGTAGAGCCAAAGCTCTTGGAATATCTTGATCCGTCTGAAGTAATGAGATAGCAAGAAGATAATTACTGTATTCATTAGCATTAAAACCTTTTACTGAAAAAACGCCTATGCATTTTTCGAAATTATCACTGATAAAGTAGAGATATCCGAATGAATAGGTAGAAGGAGCATGGCTTTTATCATGGTTTACTTTTAAAAGATGCTCCGCTTTTTCTAAATTCACGTTTCCACCGCGGCCATCAATAAGCATAAGTGCTAATGAATAATGAGACAGTATATGACTATCAATTGTAGCTGCTTGATTATAATAGTCTCTAGCTTGTGATTCAGACTTTTCGAGCCAGTGACCTTTCTCATATAAGTTACCTAAATAAAATAAGGCATCACTGTTGTTATCAGAGAAATCCTTAATATTATTTATTGCTTCAATTCTTTCTTCATCAGTTGACGATGAATTCTCAATAATAATAATATTCTTAGAAAGACTTGGCTGGAAATCTAATTTTTTTATTGGCGAGGTTATTGAACTGTTATTTTTTTCTTTCGTCTTCAATACAACAATATGTTCTGAGTTATTGTCAATTTTAGATATTGATTTTACGCTTTCAGTGTCTTTATCAGCACTACAGCTAATAAGTACAATTAAGCTAGGAAATAAAATTCTTTTCATGATTGATTTATCCTATCCCTGCACTATGTTTAATTTTAGAACATAAGTTAAGGAATGGTATTATGCGCTATTTATTTATTTTCTTATTTTTAAGTATTTTTACGGGATGTGCTTCAAGTAATTTAACTTCATCTTGGGTTGATACATCTTATACAAAATTTCCAATAAAAAGCACAATGGTTGTAGCTATGTCTGACAACTTACGTGTAAGACGGATCTTTGAAGATGATATGGTCAAACAATTACAAACTCATGGGGTGAATGCAATCCCGAGTTCGCAAGTTTTTCCTAACGAGTTACCGTCTAAAAGCGATATTGAGGCGTATATAAAAAAACATAATACGCAAACCCTTTTTGTCGCAAAATTGATAAATATTGAAGATAAAGAGGTTCGTTATCCCGGTGGAAGCGGGTATGGCTCTTATGGTCGAGGGGTTAGCTTTAATAGCTATTACAATACGTCATATAGCTATATTTATGATGACAGTTATTCTGTGTCTTATGAATTTGTGAACGT
>NZ_CH724141.1:1215464-1226506 GCF_000153325.1 Photobacterium sp. SKA34 | reverse complement strand
TAACCAAGCTCAACAAGATCTAAAATACCATCATTATCATCGTCAATATCTATAGAGTCAGGCACGCCATCACGGTCAAAATCATTTTGCGTATTACCACCACCAGTACCATTTGTCTGAACATACACATGGAAGTCAGATACTTCACCGCGATTCATTAAAATACCCAACTGACGCGGATCTTCTGCTGTACCAACAACACTATTGAGTGGAATTAAATCTTCAGATAAACGTAAACGTATACTGTAATATTTATTTATGTGTTCCCATGCAGGTAGATTCGTCCAAGTAATACTCACTGTTTGTTGACCACTCGCAGATGGGATCACTATGGCGCCATCATAAGTATTACCGCCAACAGATGTAAGCTCACCGACTTCCATGACACTGTCACGATCAAAGTCAAACCACGCATAGAGGTAAGCATCTTTACCTGTCGTATTCGTTACTGGAATATCAAAACTAACAAGATTATCGGTATCCTTAATATCAATTGGACCAATTGCATCTTCGTCATCAACACCCGAATCATCATCACGACGTGGATCATCATTGTTAAAATAAGTACTGATTGTTAGATCAACAGAGTCAGCATCTGTCGCTTCAGTACCAATAAACAGCTCTGTACTTGGGTAATGCGCTGGCCCGCCGTGCTCTAAACGGGTTGTATAGTCAAGGCTACCAGGGGTTGTCGATAAACCTTCTAATTCATCGCGTAAATCCCCCATATCAAAGCGATCAATACGGATTTGATGATCTTCAATTTCACCATTTTCACTCACGGCACCAATAGAACGAGGATCTTCATCAGTACCACTAGCACCGGCTAAGTCTAACGGATCAATTTCCGTTAAACGTATACGCATGAAGTAATTACCAGTCGCAACGTTAGCAGGTAGATCTAGGATCATATCCGCTTCTTGTGGATTATTAGTATTAATGCCAACATGGTTTTCACCTTCTTTACCCGCAGGATAAGAAGTACCCACTCGACTTAATACTTCATCAACTTCAAATATACCGTTGTTATTCCAATCAACCCACGCATACAGATAAGCATTGTTGCCACCCGTGTTATAAATAGGCTTGAGCTTAACTTTATATTGTGATGTTTCAGCACCAATATTAATAATATTGTTATGCAATGAAATATCTAAAACATCATCATCATCATTATTAACATCATCACCATCAGCGTTAGCCGTTGGTTGACCGTTATCATCAATATCAGTTTCAACTTCACCTAAACGTACTGTTGTTGAGGCTAATTGTGATGGACCATTATTAGCTAATAATGTTTTATAACTCGGCTCTCCACTTATACCGTCAGGTGCATCACCGTAATCTAAATCTGTTGAACAACTGTTCGATTCATTGGTTAATGATAAATTGTCAAATACGATGCCATAATTTCTATTATTACTTAGCGATGCAGATGTAAAAATAGACAACGAAATACTGTTCATAGTTTGAGTGGGGGTAAATGTGATCTCTTGAGTTGCTAATACTGTATTAGAAGAGACACTTAAAGAAGCTAACTGAACATGTCCAGAAGGAACCGCAACCTTGCCAGCTGCAACAACATTAGATTGAGTGTTACCCCAAACACGAAGGTCTATATTAGATGCTTGATTAAATTTACCAGCATTTAATTTACCACCAGCTATATCAAGCGTTAATTTATAAGTATCTCCCGCATTCAATGGTGAAGGCAAATCGATCGATAGGCCCTCTTGGTTGCCTGAATTAAACGTTAAACCTATAAAACGACTACCGTCTGTTGGTACATAATTATCAAACCAATCTGGACGAGTTCCATCAAAATGGTCAGGAGTCCCCTCATCAGTCCAGCTGTACCAAGGCGCATCAGAATCTACGATAACAATTGAACGACCGTTACCACGAGAAGACTGTGTTTCAAAACTCGGTGAAATTAGCTCTATGTCACAAAGCTCTCCAGTAGGGATTAACACTGCTAGGTCAACTTTATGATCTTCAACTTCACCAATACTCCCAGCGCCGTATGAACGAGGGTCAAGAACATTATTCGTAGCACCAGAAAGATCTAAAATTTGGTCTGTCAGTCTAACCCGCATATAAAGCGGACCATCAGCCACAACACCATCAAAGCGCCAATTCATGTGAATGACGGCATCATCAGGCTCGTCAGAAGCGATACCATAGCCTCCATCATCTTCACGACCGCTTACAAAAAGTTCATTAACTTCAAAGCTACCATTGCGGTCCATATCTAACCAAGCATAAAGAAACGCTTCAGAACCTGTTGTATTAGTTACTTTAATAGACTGGCTAATATAATTTTTATTTGCCAACAGCTCATATGTTCCTAATCCATCTTCATCATTAGTACCATTATCATCATCACCTGATGCATCTGCATTTGGAACACCATCATTTTCAATATCTGTCGCAGCGGTTCCTAAATAAAGTACACTCGATGGGGTGTGGGATGGACCATCATCAGAAGCTAATGTTTTATAACTGATTGGTGCATCACCATAATCAGCTGGTGTTCCAGGGCTATCAACATCTCGATAATCAATGTCTTGCTCTAACGGCACAACCGAGCCATCAACAGTATCACTGTCACCATCACCAAAGATTGTTTTTAGGTGAGCAACTGTACTTGCAGATACTTCATCAGTTGGTGACCATAAGCCTGGTGAAGAACCATTAATGGTAGAGTCATCGTTGGCATCGAAAATATCTAATAAACCATCACCATCAGTATCTGCTGAACTGGTTATAGAATCAGGATGTGATGGGCCATTCTCTGCAATATCAGCAGTACCGTCGGCATCTGAGTCATCATCAATATAATCAGGGACACTATCACTATTTGTCGCCGCACTTTGGTCTGTATTAACTGGCGTTAGGCCTAACCCACCAGTAGTACTTGTAGTAAGGTAAGCTGTATTTAAACCATCATTAGCTATGTATTGTGCAAAGCTATTTACATTAGGAAGAATATAATCATCAGACGTTTGGGCTTCGATATTATCTGGAATACCGTCATCATCTGCATCAATATCTCTGTGGTGACCTTCTTGTGTTACATCGAGATCTTTAGTTAATAACTCAACACCACAAATCGCAAAATCATTACCTTGACCACTGTTATTACTGCCGCTAGCAACAAAATTATTACGAACTGCAATTGTTGTTACTGGCTCATCAGAAGAAGGGGTGTAATCAAATGTATAGTAATTTTCACCACTTACAATCGTCTCATTAGGATTAATAATTTGATTATTAATGACACCTTGGGTGCGTGTCATCGTACTTTGAGACATTAATACACGTAAACGATAAGTAACACCTGCTTTTAAAGTAGTCGTTGGTAAGTATTGAGACTTAACACGATAGAATTCATCGTTAAATGAAGTGGCATTTAACCCCTGTCCAGCACAACGACCAGCTGTATCAAATTCATTACATAAGGTTAAATAAGCATAGTAACGGCCACTTGAACAACTACCACCATACCCTTTCCAAGTATTATTCACTTGGTTACCAGTATTACTGCCCATACCATACTGACCAGCACAAGCCAACGCATTACCGGATGGATTACTATCTCCTACTCCACCAACATGAGACGGTGAATAATAGAAACTATCACCTGTATGTTTCACTAGCGGGCACTGATTAGGATCATTTGGGTTTACAGGATCGAAGTAATCTCTGTAAAGATAATTTGGATCAAAGCCCAGTTCATCAATATCTAGGATACCGTCATTATCATCATCGATATCAATTGAATCAGGCACACCATCACGGTCAAAATCAGACTCTGTTGAGCCGCCACCGGTACCACCACTTGCAACCACTCGAATAGAGTAATCCTCAATTTCACCTTGCGTGAAATGAATTCCCAGTGCCCGAGGATCTTCATCGGTACTAATCGCACCAGATAGCAAAAGTTTATCCTCTGACAGGCGGAAACGAATACCATAGTGTTGATTGAGTAGTGGCCATGATGTGATATTATCCCAAGTGACACTGTAATTTGTCGCAGAACCACCATTGTCAGGAATAACAATCGCTCCATCATCTGCAATATTGCCTACTTCAGTGAGCTCACCAACATCGAATTGACCATTATGATCAGCATCAAGCCATGCATATAAATAAGCATTCTTACCCGTATTATTAGACACCGAGAGATCAAAACTGACTAAATTATCTGTTTCGTTCACCGTCACTTGTGAAGTTGGTAACGAATCTTCATCATCACGTGTAACTGTTGGTGCACCAGAGTTATCATCCTTAGTCGCATATGCAGACGTGTAAGTCGTATTATATGTTGATGTGTTGTAAGGATCTGGATCCGTTGGATTAGTACCTATAAATAAATCAGTGCTAGGGAAGTGAGCAGGACCGTTATCTCTTAAACGAGTTCGATGATCAACCGATGACGTTGTTGATGATGTTCCGTCCGTTGTATCTCTCAAATCCCCCATATCAAACCGACCGAAATAAACACGATGATCTTCAATGGCACCTATTTGCTCGACAAGGCCTAAAGAACGTGGATCTTCGTCAGTTCCAGTAGCACCTTGTAAATCTATTGAGGTTGCAGATAAACGAATTCGGATAAAGTAATAGCCGTTATCAAAGTCACTTGGCACGGAGATACGGGTATCCATAATCTCCCCCCAAGTAGCATAGAAAATAGCTTCACCATTAGAGGTAGCTAAACCTTCATCAACTTCGAAAATACCATTCTTATTCCAGTCAACCCACGCATAAAAATACGCATTTTGACCAGTTTCATTTGTTAGTGGATTAAAGCGCACCTGATGAGAACCATCAGCATTACCGACATTAATTATGTTATTAGGGTAGTAACCAGACAACGCTCCTTCATCGTCTATTTCTGTACTATCATCGCCATCAGCAAGTAAGGTGACTAATGCTTCGGATTCAATATCGGTTGGATTTGCTCCCATATATAATTGTGTTGAAGGTAAATGACGAGGACCATTACTTGCAGCTAAGGTTTTATAACTTTCCTCACCGTCTAGTCCATCTGGCGCATCACCAAAGTCATAGACAGGTTGTTGACTTGGCTCATCACCATCTCGGAAATCTAAATCTTGAGATAATGGTTCGAAGTTATTAACATCGCCATCATCGTCACCAAATGAGTTTACACGTTGAGAAATAGAAGCAGTTGTTAATTCGTCATCAGGATGCCATGCATTAGCGCCGCTACTATCTGTTGCATCAAAAATATCCCATAAACCATCACCATCAGTATCAGTATTAGCACCACTACCAGGGTGAATATTATCAGGGCCATTTTCAGCAATATCTAATACCCCATCCCCATCCGAATCTGTATCAATATAATCAGGAATGGTGTCAACACGGCTAGCAATACTTGAAGTGCCGTCAGTATTAACTGGAATAAGTCCTGGACCACCATTTTTAGTTGTAATATAGCTACTATTAACACCGTCATTGATATTGTAAGTTTCAGCATTGTCATTTGAAGGGAATATGTAATCTTGCGTTGATTGCGCTTCAATATTATCTGGTATACCGTCATCATCGGCATCAATGTCTAAACAGTTGCTTGAAGACGTTGCAGATTCTGCTTGGAATGAAATATTATCCATCGCGAAATCATTACCTGAACTCTCAGTTGTACGATTATATACACCCCAATCTATTGACGTTTTACTGCCACTATTCCATACATAGCTAAATGTTTTATATTCAGCCGTTGTAATGGACGCTGAACGATCTGGTACATACTGCGCAACTGAGACACCATCAACATAAAAGTGAATTTCAGGTTCAGCATTTGGTACGGTATTGGACGGATGCCCTTGAAGGTTATTGGTATTGATTTTCACATCAACACTAAATACATAATTAGTATTTGGTTTAATTGGCAATTTGTTTACTGGTTTATAAATATAACCAGCTTGTTTTGGATCATCTGACTCACAAACATCAGAAGATGGTACACTTCCTCCTTGATAGTCATGAGTACCAAAAATAAGATAGGTATTGCCGTCACCATCATCCCAAATAGTTGTCGTTTCAGAACAACCAGAACCAGCAAGGTAACTACCAACTTGTTGTCCTTGTGAATTCGTCGGTGTTGAACCACCACCTAAATATTGTACAACTAAGTTTGGCTCTAACGTATATTGACCTGTTGTTTCAAATCCTGTTGCTTCTACTGTAGTACTATCAATTGCAGCTTGTAGACTTGGGACTTCATTAAAGGCATCAGAGAAACGTTGGAAATTTTCACTGTGAACAACACTACAGTCTTCGTCAACATCTAAAATACCATCATTGTCATCATCTAAGTCACGACCATCAGGCACGCCATCTTTATCAAAATCACTAAAGTCACCGAAGTCGTTAATACCCTCATCAGGTTCTGCAATAAGCGAACAATCAATTGACTCATTTGTTAACTCTAAATTATCAAAAACAATACCGTGATTATGTTGGCCCCCAGTAATGTTGTCACTTGTGTACGCTGATAAAGTAATGGTGTTCATATTTTGAGCAGGTGTGAAAACGAGCTCTTGTGAAACTAAAGTTGACCGTGATGTTATAACTTCCGATGCCAGTAATACGTGACCTGAAGGTGGTAACAAAGGATCATTCGAAACCATATTTTGTTGAGGATTACCCCAAACCCTAATATCCAAATTAGCGTTGCCATTAAATTTACCGGTATTACTTACTTGCCCACCGGCAACATCTAGTTTTAATTTATACGTTTCACCTGCTAATAAGGGTTGATGTAAATCTAACGATAGCCCTTCTTTACTGTTTGAATGAAAAACCATACCAACGAAGTAAGAGCCATCGGTTGGAGAAAACACGTCAAACCAACTCGGTAATGAGCCATCGGAATGATCAATCGTTCCAAAATCAGTCCAGCTATACCAAGGACCATCAAAATATTGAATAGAATTAGTGTTAAATCCCTCATTATTAGTTTGGCTTTCAAAACTAGGAGAAATTAAATCTATATTACATAGATCGGTCGGTGATGATGGTACTAGAAGTTCTAATTTATGATCTTCAACCTCACCAATGCCACCATCACCAAATGAGCGAGGATCAACATCATTATTATTGGCACCTGTAGCGTCCAATATCTGATCTGAAATTCTGACACGCATATAAAGCGAACCGTCAGCAATGGTTTCGGTAAAACGCCAAGCGAGATTTATTGTCCTTGCATCATTACTATTTGCATAGAGCACTTTGGTGCCATCAACTTCTCTACCGTTACCGAATAGTTCATCGACTTCAAAACTTCCATTTCTATTTAGATCTAGCCAAGCATAAAGATAAGCCTCACTAAAGGTACGATTTGTGGCAGTAATAGTTTGACTAATAAAGTTTTTATTTGTAAATACGCTATATGAACCTACAGCATCCTCGTCATTATCTCCTGCAAGGTTGTCCCCATCAGCATCATTACTAGGAACCCCATTTGACTCACTATCTGTCGCTGTTGTACCAAGGAAGATATCACTGGATAATGAATGGAATGGACCATCACTATCCTTGAGTGTTTTATATGAATCTGGCGCATCACCATAATCAGCCACAACATCATTTGCAGTCGACAAAGAAATAACAGAGATTAGGTGATCCTCGATTTCTCCATCGTCAACAGCTCCCATAGCACGCTCATCCCATGATGTTGAAGAAACATCAGCAGGAAGACCATGTGTCGTAATTCTTAACCGGAAGAGTTTATCCCCTGTTTGTACCGCTGGTAATCCAGTCCATGTTAGTGATGCAGAACCTGTTGAGTTATCGTTTGCATCACTACAAATACCTTGCGCATATTCTGAAGATTCAAACTGCTGGTTACTGTTGAAATCAATCCAACCATAAACGATGGCACCAAGTTCTTGATCACCATCATGGTCGTTACAAGCAATAGAAAGAGAGAAAGTGTCTGAAGAAATCGAGTGTGTAACATTTTGATGTGCATCTTCGTCATCACTGCCTGAGCTATTATCACCATTATTTGTGTCATCGAGAACAGCAGTATTTGATTGATAAGTACCAGCTTCAGTATCTGGTTTTACATCCCCTAAATAAACAGGGCTAGCCACTTGTGTAACAACATTGCCGTAGAGGATTTCCACTACATTATTTAGATTGAGCACTTTCTTATTTGGCCAGGTAACACGCCAAGCATTTGTCCCTTGAGAAACAACCGAGTAATAACTCGCTTCTTTACCAAGAACAAGGCGGTCATGCCCATTACCGCCAGAATAGCTGGCCCCTTGGGCGTTTAAGTTATTATTAATAACGAGCATGTCGTTATTGTTACCACCATTGGCATTACTATTATTAGGCATATTTTGATATGTCCAAGTAATACCATTGACGGGTGGAGATAAATCACTGTTTACAACAACATCTGTCGTAGTTCCGCCAGGAATATATTTATGACGAGCACCATTACTTGCCAGTAATGTTGCAGGTGTAGCATTTGTACCATCATCAATGGCGTCACCAAAGTCATAATCACCTGTCTCTACTTCAGTATCTGAATCGGATACAGGCGGATTTAAACAAACAGCAACATTGGATTCTAAATGATCCGATGTGTTTGAATTATCGGTATCTGCTGGCGTAGTATACCCGTCACTCCCTGTTACTTTGCCGTCAGCATCATAGCCAGTACCGTCTACTTCACCATCGCCATTCGCATCCGTAAAACCAGCCTCTATAGCATCCTTACAAGTGTCACCGTCGCTATCGGTATCTAAATGGTCAGGTGTACCGTCAGTGTCTGTATCTTGACCTTCACAAGTTGCAATATCTCCAGTAATGGAAAGACCATCTATGTAGAGAGCTGTGTTTGCATCAGTATCATTTCTAAAGGTAATATTATAGTTACCGGAAACGGATGGAGTGAAAGTATAAGTTTGTTGATACCAATTACTTCCCAAAGCTATTTCATCAGTCGTACCTAATACTGTGATAGCACCAAATCCAAGTCTATAGCTAACTTCTATAGCACCGTTATCAAGATACCCAGCACCATCATCGAGACCAAAATTTGCCATTTCAAAACTAACTGTATAATTGACATTGGCTTCTAAATAAACAGATTGGTATATCGTTTCACTATAAGAGGGTGTAGAACCAAGTAATACCCATGTTCCACCATCATTTGAATTAGTTGGTGTTGCTCCACACCTATTAATATTAACACCATTACAACTATTAATATCATCTATATCCGGTGTACCAGTATCAAGCCATGAGCTTGGACTAGCGTTATTATCTACTGTTCCATCTAATGAACCATTAGTAAATAGATTTGTACCTGCTGGAATTAAAGAACATCCTTCATCAGTATTTAAAATACCATCGTTATCACTGTCTAAATCTAAAACATCAGAGTATTTAATATACTCAGGAAGAGGAGTAAATGAGATATTCTTATCACCAAATAATAATTCTAAATCCCAATCACCACCTTTATTAGATGCTCCAGTCTTATCATTTGATGCTAATACAGTTACTTGAGCATATTCTGAGAACTTCTCTAATAGATTAATACCCTCTTCATTTTCACCTATATCACAAGCGAGTAAGTTTATTACACCGTCACTTCCTAGCTTTAAGCCTATATCTTCAATTACTTCTTTATATTCACTTATATTACTTAACGTAATAATATCTTTACCGAACTTTATTTGACCAGTCTGTCCATGAGAGAATACATCTACTATCTTATTACCACTTTCAATCTTATTAAGAATATCATCTATGCCATCTATTTTATTATGATTCAAATCTAACATTTCAAAAGCAGAGCTGTTAGATAATTGAACATCCACAAAAGTAACTCTCTCAGATTCTAAGTTATTGTTTAAGATAGATTCACATACATTAGAAGAGTAAGCAGAACCAGAAATAAGAGCAAGAAAACAGGTTATAATTAATTTAACGCTGCTATTTTTAATTTTATTTATCAAACAACCTCTCATCGAATTTCGGGTACTATAATTCGGTCTAACATGAATGGACTTATTAATTGGATTAATTCTCATTTTTGAAATGTGCGTAATATAAAAGAGACAACTTCTTAATTTAAGAAGGTTATCTGATAATATTTCCAAGCTTTTTGAGTAAAGAGAACTCAACATAATGAGATTCCTTAATATAAATATCAGCACATTGAAAAATGTAAGTGACGCTTACAAATAAAGTCTGGATTTTGAGAATTCCGTCTCAATAACTTTAAATATAAAAGTAGTCAATTAATAACCTTACCACAGGCATTTTTTATGCCATTAATAAAAACCATTGCTTAGTTATATTTTTAAGGTTTTAATTAAAATCTTTTCAGTTAAATTTTAAATTTCAATGCAAATTGGAAAGCAGTCAACAAATACCAATGTATAAATCATTAAAGATAAAATCATTGAAACAATAATTTAAACATAAAATAAAATCATACTCTGTAGAGTGTAATGCAATTAAGATAAACCTTATACTAACAAACATCTTAATTTAAAATAAAACATTCAGATTATTATTTATTGGAAATAATAGAGTTAATAAAAATCATGTTCTCTAATAAGAGAAAAGATCATAAAACTTATAAGAAAGTAAATATTAATAAATCAATTTCAATTTTAAGAATTCATTTAATAAAAGGTAATTATCAAAAAAGTTGATAAAGCGAATAAAAAAATAGCCTCTAATAAGAGGCTATTTAAAACAAGTGACAGCTATTAATTATACCTCGTGGGCACGAATTTCACGAAGGTAGCGATAGATTGTATGAATAGATATATCTAATCCTTTCGCTGCAATTTGTGCACTATCTTTTAGGTCAAAAACGCCTAATTCATGCAAACGAGTTACTATCTCACGACTTTTTTTAGATGGTGGAATACTGCTATCATTCATCACTTGTTCTCGCACATTCTCAATTGAACTGTGCATCATTTCATCATTATTTCTTGCGAACGTTTCGGATGTTATCCCAAAGTCAAAAT
>NZ_CH724141.1:1181478-1215364 GCF_000153325.1 Photobacterium sp. SKA34 | reverse complement strand
AATTGCGGTATAAACCATTAAGAATATGGCTCCAATCCAAACTGCAGTGGTGTAAGGAATATCAAATAAAGTTTGAATTAAGAAAGCACCACTAACAAAACCTGCAGCAGCATAAAGAGTAAAGAACGTGAGTATAACGACTGCTGTCATAAAACGTAGGGTACGGTTACCACTACCAAATCGAGTATCAAAATAAGAGGGAATAGTTATCGCATCGCCGACGTTTTCGGTGTAAATACGTAACTTTCGCGCGACAAAGCGCCAGTTTAACCATGCGCCAATGGTTAAACCAATAGGTAACCAAATTTGATCTAAGCCTGAAACAAAAACCGCACCGGGAAGGCCGAGTAATAGCCAACCACTCATATCTGATGCACCAGCACCGAGTGCAGTAACACCAGGGCTTAAACTACGGCCACCAAGTACATAATCTGAATTACCTTTCGTCTTTCTTGCTGCGAAAATACCTATAGCAAAGATGATGCAAAAATAGATCGCGAGAACGACATAATAAGTAAACATTGAATTTCCTGTATTGCTTTACCTGTAAAGCCAGCCAATTAATTGGTTTGGGTGTTAGGAGTACAAGTACATTTATTTTTTGTTTTATTTAGATAGCTCAGAAATAATTATTTCATAGTTTTCGAATCTGACTAACCCGTATAGGCACTGTAATAAAGTGCTTCATTCTAAATAAAACATGATGATTGCTCTACTAAATAAAATACGGGTAAAAAATGTGTTATACAAATAAATAACACCATTTTGGTTAGAAAGTGAGCAATGCTGTGTGAAATTTTATATAAAGTATATGGATTTAAGGTGAAGAGGTGATGATTGCAATTAATACATAGTAATTATAATTGACTATTTAGCTGTTTCATTGATGATAAATAAACGAATAAGGTTGAATTTATTGATAGCGTAAATTTAGCTATTAAAGCTACAAAATAAAAAACGATTATTTAATTTATAATAAAGTTATTCATCTGATTTAAAGATATGTCTGTGGTTTATTTCTACCGATATTTTCTTATGTAAAGCTAACTTCAGTATTCGTAATAGTTGTAGAAAAGCATGCAAGAATATAGTCTTGTTCGATTTCATTATGGCTGAAGCCTTCTAATGCGAATGTACAATCAATCACTTGGTTAAAATTGTTTCCTATAGCAATAAATGGGAATATAAAAATATTCTATATGAATGCTAGTTTTTATGTTTTTTAAATGGGAAAAATTCAGTTTAGTAAGTGATTACTATAAAAACGCCAAAAAAATAACGGTATTGCACCGAAGATGATTGATTGGTGAGGTAGGTTTTGAATAAAAATCATAGTTTGGACTGTTAGTAGGAATAAAAGCCACACAGTACTTATTTTTTTAAAAGCAATTTATTATAATGTAGTTATATTACTAATTATAAATACCAATAGAGTTTGTTATGATCCGCGCTTATGCTTACTTTTCTAAAAAGCACCCTTTGGTACATAAGTTTAATATCTTATTTGTTTTTTCAATTTTTATTTTATGCACTTATCAATTACTCGAAAATAGTAAGATTAAATACTCGTTTGGATTTATACCGTTCATATTTTTTCTCTTTATATTTGCTAAGGCCTCAACCTATAAAAGCAAGTATTTAAGTGATAGATAGCAATGTTCTGTAGTCAGTAAAGAAAAAGACCCAGTATGCTCTGGGTCTTTTTTGTTGTAACAACGAATACTTATTTTTGTTGCCAAATGCGTTCACATTCAGCCGAGCCATTCGCTGTGATGGGCTTTTCAAATAGCCACTGCAATGGTGCTACTACAGGGCTAGTAGTAAAGCGTACTGATGTTTTTAAAATAGCGGACAGTGGTACATTAAAGTTGAATTTATCAAAGGTGCCATGAACATCAACCGGTGTTTGTAAGCTAAAAATTTGGGCTTTTTTCGATTTTGGTGATAAATACAGATTAAAGTCTCGATTTTTGTAACTTGCATTAAAAGCACCATGTACTTGAATACGGGAAGTATCAAGCAATAAATCACGTTGCGTCATGTTGCCATTTTTAACATTAAAGCCACCTGCTACGCAATTTAATACGGAATGATCTTTAGTGACAAATTTAGGTAATACAGCATCGGCTAAACTTACCGCCCATAAATCAATTAAGTTTGCTTGAAAGGCTTTAGGCCAAGCAGCAAAACCGATAAAACCGTTAGCGTTATTCATTAGGCTATCTGGTGTATTTGCTAGACTATTAAGATTAAATTCAAAGCTGATCTTACCATTCATGTCGGTTTTTGGATCGATTCGACGAGCAATAATACCGTAGTCAAAGTTCTTCACTAATCCATTAATATGGATATCAAACAGCTCTTTTTGTGCTTTAACCGAGCCTTTAATATCAATATTTCCGCCCGGTAATTTAATGTGCAGCGGGTTTAAACTCAGTAAACCGTTATGTAATGTCCAGTCTAGTTTTCCTGCGCCTAACCAGTCTTTACCTGAGCGTACTTCACCGACATTGAGTTTGAAATTAGCATCCAGCTTATTTAAACCTTCAGGGCTAAGAACAGGTACAGGTTTATCGACTGTTTTTGCTGGTCTTGTTTTTTCTTTGCTGTCTTTAGGTAGCCATACTTGCCAATTTTTAACTTTAAAATCGTTAATTTGAATGAACGGCGCGCGAAGATCTAATGATACGGTTGGGCGATCTTGGCCTTTCATTGGTGGTAAGAAATCACCTTTACCTTGTAATTTACTGCTCCCTACTTGAACCAGCATATTACGCAAATGGTAGCCGACTTTATCGGTTGAAAGGGATGCAGCAACCGTCACTGGACCATACGGTGGTAGCTCAAGACCGGTAAACGCATTAAAGCGATCTAAGTTAGGCGTTGTTGCCTTAAAGATTAAATTTAACTTTTGTGGATTAATGGGTAGCGATACATCAGATTCGGCATTGAGTGCAATATCACCGACATTAGCCGTTAAGGTAACAGGCACCGATTTACGCCCATCATTGGCTTGTTTCAGTGATACAGAATCAATCTCAATGTTAACGGGCTTATTTGCAGCTTGGCCAGAGATAATCAAGTGAGTTGCAGTATCGGGACCTGTAATAAACTTACCCTGACGAAGTGCGACATCAAAGGCTTTGCCTGTGTAAGTATCTGCAACACGCAGTTTACCACCGTTTAGTTGTGCTTCGACTTTAGCCTGTTCCATTAACTCAAGCACAGTACGACCTGATAACGACAAAGATAATTTAGCGTTATCGAGTGTCATACCAAGATCATTGGTCACATTGAACTGTTTTAAAATTTGACCGATATTCGGCTTATCTACCCCTAGATGGAGTTGAGATTGGATAGCGTTATTATTGATATCCAGTGAAATATCACCTTGGTACAAACTTCCCGCATAGCGAGCACTAAAAGGGGCTGGTTTTAATTTACCGTCACGTAACTGACCACTAAATTGGGTGCCATCAATTTGCTGATTTGCCCAAAGCATTTTATTGATACCAAGTTTGACATCAGCATCGGCAATCACGACTTTATTACTAAGTAACGGCATATCAAGGTTCACACCTTGAGTTGGTACTGTTTGCTCAACAGTTGGCACTTTTTCGCGATCAACAAATTGCCCTAGCTGATTGAAATTTAGGGTATCAAATTGCGCATTAAGCGTTAAAAATGGCGTTTTAGTATTTTGCTTCCATTTAAAATCGACCTTACCTTGGCTTTGCATTAACGCCATAGTGGGGATATTTAATGTTAGCCAATCGCCGGTATTGGTTAGCTTTCCTTTGAAATCGATTTTGCCATGCATAGATGCACGTGTACCCAGCCATGGACTTAGTTTGCCTGCATCTTTACTGTGTACGGTTAGGTTTAACCAACTGCCTTTTTGCCAATTGGTTTTTACAAATTCACCTTGTGCTTTTATGTCAACAACAGGGCTGGAAAAGTGTAGTAATGGCATCCAATTACGGTGGTTAATAATATCGGATAGTGTACCTGCTTTAGCTGTGATCTTAACGGGAATATCCATGATCTGACCTTGGATGTCAGAGCTAAATGGCTGCTCCATACCAGAGGTTAGAGCTGCTTTATCAATGGCAAAAGATGCTTTGGCTCCCCAGTCAATATGCGCTTTATCGATATCGAGCGAGAGCTGGCTATTATCAATCCACTCTTGAAGCTTTGTGCCTTGGGTCGTCAGCTGTAGCTGAGCCTTATCAAGATGTCCTTTTGCATCTGGGATCCCTGAGATCCAACCTGCCATTTCACCTAATTGAGAGTCTTGAGCGCCTAATTTCACATCAACGGTTGATGTCCATTGGGTGGCATCAATATCAGCCGTGCCACGAAATGGCACATCAGCAATATTGGCAGTCATTGGAGCGTGAAGTTTACCTTTATCGCCTTCCACTTTAAGCGAGATATTATTAACCGGTGTACCTAAGCCTTTGATCTCATCGACGGATAGATCAAGATGAGTTTCTGTTTTAACAAGCCATTGATCCAGTGCTTTTTGTAGGGGCGATTGTTGAGGTGCTGCCGCTGCATAACCGACACCGTACATAACCGGAGGCTGGGGTTGTAACCATGGGCGCAGATCGATTAACGGAATATTTAGCTTACCGTTAATATGATTAAGATCTTTGGCGTTTTGAGCCAATGAAATATCAAGGAAACCTTTAGCAGACGTGATAGGGCTCGTTAGCGCGATATCAGCCAGTGAAATGCCTTTGCTAGACGCAGTAATTTGGGTTGTTAGTGACATTGGTGCGGCATGACGCAAATCAATATCAAGCAGGGATTCAAGCTGCGCGGTATCAACCCAATCAAGTTTTACGTTGGCTTTTGACGGCGTACTACTGTGGAATGGATGAATATCTGCATCGATATTGAGTTTCGCCCCAGCAAAGCTGCCTGTTGCGTCTAATTTGCCTTGTTGCTCATTAATCAGTGATTCTAAATCACCCGCCAGTGAAACATCATACTCATTCCCCATGGCATTACCTTTCGCTTGTAAAAGCCATTTATCAGGTTTGGTTAACGCTAATTGATCTAAATATACGTTGGCATACTGTCCGGTATGTTGATCTAAATAATCAACCGATACTTTTTCCGCTCGAATATTGTTGCTCAATGCCAGTTTAAACGGCGTTGATTGAGTAGTCTCTTTCGGTTTTTCACTCGCTTGCTCGGCAAACACCCAGTTCGCTTTCCCTTGATTATCTTTTGACAGGTGTAATGAAATGTCTTTGAGATCCAGATAGTCAATTTTTAGGGTATGAGATAGAAGAGGCAAAACAGAGATTTTTGCACCGATGTAGCCTGATTTCAGCATCGGTTCCCATTTCATTGCTTCAGTATTGGCAACGGTGACATCGCTTAACTCAATTTCAGGGCTGAATGATAGGGTCAGTGACATGTCACCACCAATGGTTGTTTCACGATCTAAAGTAGAACTTAACCATTGGTTGATATCATGTCGGTGGTCAGCTAAATCGATCTTAACCCCATAAGCGAGTACCCCAGTTGCGGCAATGATAGGGGTTAGTATGGCAATAGAAGTCCACTTCGCCACTTGTTTTAGTTTGTTTTTTTTAGGCTTTTGTGTCGGTGGCTGAACCGCATTATCCTGTTTTTCAGAGGATGAAGCTGTCTCAGCTGGAATGCGTGATTGCGTCATAATTGGTCAGAGTTTCTCTAATGAAGGCGTGCAGCATACTGGCATCGTGCGAAAAAGCGATTTTTAATCGGTACTGCAGATTGCTGGCGAAGATATACTGCCAAAATAATATAGTCACACAGTATACCAAAAACAGGGTTCCCTTTATTGCGTCTTTAAAGGTAACAAAAAGTAAATTAAGCAGTTTTAGTTATTGCTGTAAGGCAATACAAATGATGTCGGTCAGCGTTTGTTGTGCTGCTAGGTGTAAATTGAAATGCTGATTTGCAATACTATGCAGTGGCGGTTCACAAATTACATCGAGCTTCATATCAGCAAGGGAATTAAGCAGTAAATCATCGGGTGTGCTTATTACAATAATACCAGCGCCACGAAGCTTAGCAGCATGGGCTGTAAGCTGTAAAATGGGTTGTTCACTATTATTGCTGATCACAAAAAGCACGTCTTGCTCTGTTAGTGTGTTGGCGATGGTACTTTGCAGCGCATGATCTTTACTGTGAATAACAGGTAAACCTAAGGCTAGCAACTTATCATTAAAATCACGGGTGATAATGGCATTTGCTCCCAGCCCGACGAGTTGAATCCGTTGGGCTTGGCTTAACCGTGCTGCAATATCGGTCAGTAATTGAGTATCAATAGCTTTGGTTGTATCAATAATTGCATTGGCTTTTTGCTGTGCCATTTTACTTAAGCTACTCGCAAGCGTGTTATTGGGCTCTGGTTGAGTCGATAATTGATTCAGCACATTACCACCGATGGTATTGTGCCTTGCTAATTCTTCACTGATCGCCATTTTAAAGGCAGGGAACCCCTTAAAACCAATACGCTGAGTAAATTTTACAATACTCGATTGACTAACATTGGCAGCTTTCGCAAGTTCTTGTGATGACAGCGAAACCACTAATTCAGGTTGTGCTAAAACCAAGGTCGCAATCTTTTGACCATTAGGGGAGAATTGTGATTGTAGGTTGGCGATTTTATCAAGTGCAGTCATAGTAATAACAGTTCGAGCATTTGCCTTGATAATAACCTGAAAAACCCTGAGTTACCGTGATATTTACAGCGTTATGTTAATCGCGAACAAGAATATAGAGCCAGATATGCTTGTTGATTATGATTAATAAAGAATGAATAAAACTAGGATGAAAACCTTGAAGATTGATCTGACCCAACTTGTTACAGAAAGTCGCAATAAGGCAAGCCAAAACATCGATATGTTATCCACGGTTGATATGCTGAAGGTGATCAACAATGAAGATAAAAAAGTCGCGTTAGCGGTTGAACAAGTATTACCTGAAATCGCGGTTGTCGTTGATGCTATTGCAGCGGCTTTTCAACAAGGTGGACGTTTAATTTACGTTGGCGCAGGCACGTCTGGTCGATTAGGTATTTTAGATGCAAGTGAATGTCCACCTACTTATGGTAGCAAGCCAGAGCAAGTTGTCGGCTTAATTGCTGGTGGTCATCAAGCAATTTTAAAAGCGGTAGAAAACGCAGAAGACAATCGTGAAATGGGCGCACAAGATCTGATTGATCTTAACTTTAATTCAAAAGACGTTTTAGTTGGCATTGCTGCCAGCGGACGTACCCCTTATGTGATAGGTGCGATGGAATATGCAAAATCACAAAATGCGATGGTCGCGTCCATTAGTTGTAACCCACAATGCCCAATGGCTACACTGGCAGATGAAGTTATCACGCCAGTGGTTGGGGCAGAAGTTGTAACGGGTTCATCACGTATGAAAGCAGGTACTGCGCAAAAGTTAGTGCTAAATATGCTGACAACAGGGGCGATGATCCGCGTTGGTAAAGTGTATGGCAATTTAATGGTGGATGTTGAAGCGACCAACGCCAAATTGGTTGAACGCCAGAAAAACATTGTGATGCAAGCAACTGAATGTAGCCGTGATGAAGCTGAACACGCATTAACTGCCTGTAATGGTCATTGTAAAACCGCGATTGTGATGATTTTAGCTGGTGTTGATGCTCAAACAGCCGCAGACTTATTAGCGAAAAATAACGGATTTACTCGCCAAGCGATCCAAGCCTAACGATACAAAACACAAAGCCCTATCTCGATGGTCGATGATAGGGCTTTGTTTTATACCCAAGTGACTTGGGTATATACAGATCATAGTGACTGAAATTCTTTTTGGAAGTTCAGCACTTTTTCTAAGTATCGGCGCGCTTCAAGTTTCGGATGTTTATTGGTTAATGCCCAATAAGCTTGATCTGGTTGTAATTGATTCAACTTATCCATAGCGCGTTTTCTATCTGTATCAAATGTTGATAATAATCCGCCCGTACCGCCATTGTAGGCTGAAATCATACTGTAATGCTTAGTGGTAGGATTTCGCACTTCTTTTAAATAACGATTTTTAAGAATATAAAAATAAGCCGTACCCGTATCGATATTGTTTGCTGGATCGAAGAGGTAATCTTTGGTTGGTATGCCGGGTTTGTTTTTCACCAGTTTAAACACATCTGCACCCGCTGTTTTCGGGATCACTTGCATTAAACCGTAAGCCCCTGCATTACTAACTGCAAAAGGGTTAAAACTACTTTCTGTTTTTACAATTGCATAGATAAGCTCTTCAGAAATACCGTATTGCTTTGATGCACGTTTTATAATATCAGCATATTGGTATTCGCGTTGTTCAAGGTGATCGCTAACCATATCTATTTCAACAAAATAAGCATTTCCACGTTTTAATGGTTTCATTTTCAGCTTATTTTCAATTAAATAATCCGCAAATCGCCCAGCACGCCAAGGCCATTGAATATCTTGGTTATCTTGGTCTTTAACTTGCCCAAGTAAGAAAGGCTTACCGTTTAATGGAATCGATTTGTCACTGAACAAATCCACTTGGGATGGATCGGCTGGCATTAGCAAGGTTTCTTCAATCGCTTTTCTCAATGTGGCTTCTGGTGCGTATTGAGCAACAGTTGAAACGTAAATTTTACCGTTATCAAAATCAATGTGCGCACGCGTACGATAACCATCAAAGTATTTCACATAACGGTGTTTTCCTGCTTGAAGGAATTCGTCATCGCCCCATTGCTTTTTTACTTGCACACCAAGATAAGCCAATAATGCCTGCATGGCTTGCTCATTATTCACATTACCTGTGTTTATATTTCCACCATTGATATTCCCGTTTTGGTTGGGATAAGTGGGCTTGCAGTTATAGAGACATTCAACTTGGTTTGATGAACACCCTGCGGCAAGTAAACAGGTTGTAATAATGAGCAATGCTTTTTTCATGGTTATCCTTACCACATATTTCCGTGATTAATGGGTATTGGTGGCATCACGGATAGCTTTATTAAGATCTGACGTTAAATTATCGACAAATTTACATTTGCGTTATTCTGCAAGTTGTTTGCGTTCACGTGCTTTTTGATCGACATAGCTATTCCAACGATTTTCTACATAGTCATCATCTTTGATGTTGTTCCATGAATTTTCCAGGCGCTCTCGTTTCTCTTTTCTTTCTCGGATCTGACGTTTCGACTGCTGAATGCTGTTTTGCAGCTTTTGTAAGTCATTATCTACTGAATTTAGCGTATCGACCAGATCTTTGGCTTGAATAGATGCTGAAAAATGCTCATAAATACAATTTATGTTTCATTATCTTTCTATGGCCAATCAAAAGTAAAACATATAGTTTACATCTTAAGGGGGAGGTTTCAATATTATTTTTACAGTGTATTTTTATACTGCAATATATAGCAATTATGGATTAGTCATACGGTAGGCGTCACTTACATGTTGTTACAAAATCTCAATTGTTATTTGTAACGGTTGTGGTTGAATGGCGCTACTTTAATTTTAAGAGGTATAAAATACATATGGACGACCCCACGAGTTGTTCTCTTTTCCTAAACTCCTTTGTTAAGGAGTCTATTCAATGCTAGATCTTTTCCTTCAACCTGAAGCAATGATGATATTTGCGACCTTATTTGCCTTAGAAGTGGTATTAGGTGTCGATAATATTGTATTTATTTCAGTGCTATGTGAGCGATTACCAGCACATCAACAAAAATTGGCCCGTAATCTAGGTATTGCACTAGCTGTTGTTGCGCGTATTGGCCTTGTGTTCTCAATCAGTTGGGTTATGTCATTAACTCAGCCATTATTCTCTATTGCTGGTTCACCGTTCTCTGGTCGTGACTTAATCATGATTGGTGGTGGTGCATTCTTATTAGCGAAAAGCTTAAAAGAATTGTGGATGTGTTTCTCTGGTGCTCATCACCAAGAAGCCAGCAAAGTGCGAGCAGGTATTGCTTTAGTTTTGCTACAAATCGTTGCGGTGGATGCGGTGTTCTCTATGGACTCTGTGATCACAGCGGTTGGTATGACAAGTGAAGTACCACTGATGGTTGCTGCTATTTTAGCATCAGCAGTCGTGATGGTACTGTGCGCTGAGAAGATCAACGATTATGTATTGCGCTATCCGGGCTTGAAAACATTAGCACTACTATTCTTAGTAATGTTAGGCGGTATGTTAATGGCTGAAGGTTTTGCGATTCATTTGAATAAAGGATATGTGTATTTTGCGATGGCATTTGGTTTATTAATTGAAACCTGCCACATCCTATTGAAAAAGCGAAATAAGACAGTTATTCGTCGTATTTACCCACAGCAATGTGGCTGGGCAGTTAAATTAAAATAACCGCGTATTCGACAGATAATATAAAAGCAGAGCCTATGTGCTCTGCTTTTTTTATTTTTGCGGTATGAGTTTATCTCATTTATTTATTGTTGTTTCTAACAAAATGGTTTAGTTATATTTAACTAAATTGAAAGTCCTTTCGCATGTATAATATGAGTCATCACAGGCTTAATTTTTTAGCGTATTAACTTATTTCTGCCCCAAAACTGTTTAGATCAAATACTTATTCATATCGTATTAACGTAGTTTTAGGTTAGTTTTTATCAGGCTAATTTATCTGTTAGATAAACGTCACTTTTTAGGGGGCATTCGTAAACAACGCATGGTGAAAAATAACATCATTAGCAAAATTAAAACGTCAGATTTGTTCTCGTTTTATTAGCTTTTTAATTATACAAATTAATGCTTTACTGTACAGCTCTCTTGAGCTTCGTTCATGAGGTGGGTGAAAGGTGGCCTTATGTTAAATAGAGGTGATTTTGACAAAAAGTCATATTCTGCAATCTATTAAGTGATAGGTCTTTTAGGGCTTAAACCATTTCCGATAGTGACTATTTTTTATGTCGCAAGTATTGTAGGATAATCCTTCATGTCAATATGTTAGGAAGCGGAGCCATTAATGTTTTTTTTAATAAAAAAAATAGTTAGAAAAGTTAGGGGTAACTTTGCAAAGTTTTATTTAATAGAAAAAGACTTTTCAATTATTAGTGATAACTGTTGGGGGGGGTCTATGTATCAATATTTTGATATCCCTTATAAAACTCCATTTGTGGGTCTATTTGTTTTTTCTCCCGATTATATTAGGATGCTAAAAAAATTAGATTATTATCTTAATAGTGATTTAAATTTTATTAATCCAAGTGAATCCAAGTACAAAGAAGAACTTATAAAATATAAAACTTATGGAACTTATCCTATAGCGCTACTTGGCGGAGATGTGGAAATTCATTTTTTACATTATAAAACGAATGAAGAAGCACGTGATAAATGGTATCGAAGGTTAAAAAAATTAAATAAGAATAATCTAATAATAAAGTTTTGTGATAGAGATCTGTGTACAAGTGAATTAATTCATGAATTTGATCTGCTGCGTTTTAGTAAGAAAGTGATGCTTTCATCTAAAAGCTATAAAATTAACTCTAATTTACAGTTGAAAGGTGAGGAGGGAAATGAAGTTCAAAATGAATGGAAGTCTTTTTTAAAAACAACGTCACCAATATCATTTTTAAATAAACTTCAAAATAATAGATAAACCGTTTAGCTTCTAGTGCGCATAAATAGAGTTAATGTTAAATGACTGTCCATAGTGGCAGTTTTTACCTTGAAGATGCTTTATAGAGAAGTTATCTATACTTTTCCTAATACCTTCCAACTCAAATAGAGCTAATTCTCTAACTCATTTATGTCCAAAAATGAGCTGGTATAGTGGTATATAGAAATTGGCTGAGATTTCACTGCTGCTGATGGACTAACTCTTATATAAGTATTAGTAATACAAAAATCGTAAATGAGGTCATAATACTTATTAATTGAATTGGTTATAATTGTTTACTCTATGAGTGTACTCTTACGTAACACTGAGAATACTTATGAATATTCTGTTATGTGCTTTCGAAGGAATAAGTAAAGTTGAACAAGATTATATTCAGAAATTGCGATGAAAACAGTCAGTCTTGGATTGTTCTAGAGAAGCTATTTCAAACCGTATGGCCTAATTTTTTATTTGCAGACACATACAAACTAGAAGTTAACCTTCCACCGGTGCTTGTCGCAATCAAAGATAATCAAGTTATTGGAGGCCTAGCATATTCACGCTTTAAAGAGCCCCACGGTGATTCTGAAGTCATTTGGTTTAATGCGGTATTTATTTCTCCTGAGTGGCGTGGTCAAGGTATAGCTAGTGAGTTAATCAAACGTGGTGTTGAACAAGTATCAGAAGTGTTTCAAAGTAATTTGTATGTTTATACAAATGTAGCGCCGTTGTACGAGTCTTTAGGTTGGTCAGTAATTAACATCGAAAGTGATAATAATCATATCGTTATGGGAGTACCACTTAAGCCTCAACTATCCGTATAAAAAGAAAATTAAGAGAAATTAACAACGCTTGGCGTTCTTTAGATTTATAGTTACTGCACAATAAGTTAAGTTTTAGTGATGTTCTCACCTTAACTTGGTGTTGCTCATAGTCTTCCTAATACCTGCTAACCTAAATAGTCTAAAACACTATTTGTCCATACATGAGTTAGCAGCAATCACAAGATCGCGCACCAATGTCACACCTTTATTGATCACAACATTGCCCGTAATCCACACATTTTCCTCAATAGTAATAGAATCACAAATGGTTTCCCAATTACGGTGATTGAGGTAGTTTAAGTCATGGCCAGCACAGTAAAGCTGGGCGGTTAAAGTAAAGTAAGCATATATTCGACAAATGATATAAAAGCAGAGCCTAGGCTCTGCTTTTGTTATTTTTGCAGTATAAAACCTTCATCGTTTATTTATTGTTATTGGTTTATCACAAAAGCTAGTTAGCTCATAAATGCAGTTATACTCTTAATATCCATTTGTGCTCATTTGATTAAAATTTGTAATTAACATTTACACACACTTTAATGCCAATAGGTTGTTGAATCACGGCGTGTCAATAATTAACATTGATATGGTGATAGTTCATTAGAGGGATATGAATATGTATAAATTTCAATTTTATAAAAAAGATGAAGTCTTATTACATTTAAATGTGGATAGCCCTTCATATTTAGAAGAAAGTGAACAACTCATTGCTCAAGGGTTTGAGCTTAAATGTGCCATTGTAGAGGCTGAAAATAGTCAGCTAGCACATGAAAAATTTAAGATTAAAGAATTAGAAAATTTTACGAAAGCAGAAGTGCTGATAAGAGTTCTTTCTGCAGGAGCTGGTGGGGAGTAAATCTAAATTTTTAGCATATAGGCGTATACATTCTTTTCTTTAAATCAACATTGTATAATGATTTAAGTATATTTATACGCTTATATAATAACTATTTTATTAGAGATAAACGGGGAAATGTCGTTAACTATTTACTTATGTTCTAAATCCCAATCGGAGAAATAATGAATTAAATAGTCTATTGCCAAGCGAGCACGTACAGGAAGAAAACGTTGGTTTTGATATACGATCCAACTGCTATTACCTTTACCCCAAAAATCTTGCAGTATCGGAATAAGCGAACCTGAATCCAACCCTTTTGCTAGGCTGCTTTTTGGCATATACGCGATACCTAGTCCTTCTTCGCATGCCGAGATAACAGCATTGGAGTTATTGCTTTTCCATCGACCGTGAACACGGGTATTAATGGTGTTGCCTTCTTTTTCAAAGATCCAGTGGTCATTATTGGCAATAATGCAGCTATGTTGTTTTAATTGGCTAGGGTGAGTAGGCTTTCCATAACGGGTTAAATAGTCTTGGCTGGCAACCGCAGCCATAGGGCGATCAACGAGTTTTCTCGCGACTAAACCTGAATCTTTTAGTGCCCCGTAACGGATCGCAAAGTCGATACCATCTTCGATAAAATTCACCATACGAGAGTTAAAATCCATCTCGATAGTAAGATCTGGGTAAGACTTCGCGAATGCCATTAGCGCAGGAGCGACATGCTCTTCGGCAAATGCACCAGCAGCGCTGACACGTAATGTTCCACTCAGCGTAATTTGCTGTGTGTTTAAGCTTTCGCTGGCTTGTTGTAACCCATTTACCAGCCCTCTGCATTGTTGATAATACAGTTGTCCAGCATCGGTTAAATTGACCTGTCGGGTTGAGCGAGCTAATAAGGCTACACCTAATCTCTCTTCTAATCTTGAGACTTGTCGACTAACGTGGCTTGTGCTGCAACCTAGCTGTTTAGCCGCAGACGAAAAGCCATGGCTTTCAGCGACTGCAACGAATTCAATGATCCCATCGAAACTATTCATAGACATTTATCTTTGCTATTTAACAACAATGATTTTCCAATTTTCTGTATTATCAGCCATATTGATTTGAATTAACATGTTTAAGCACTCAATAATTCAAGGAAAAGACAATGAAAAGGATCCTGATCCCTGTAACGAATCATGCAACTTTGGGCGATACTGATCAAGCGAATGGCACATACTCACCAGAGATAACGCATGTTATCCATGAGTTGACTGCCGCTGGTTTTGATTATGACATCGCATCTATTAAAGGTGGTAAAGCGCCACTTTATGGTACGGATATCGAAGGTGATGAGGTAAACCGCATTGTGTTGGCGGATGATAGTTTTCAGAACCGAATCAATAATACGATTCCAGTCTCGCAAGTGAATATTGATGAGTACGATGCTGTATTTTACCCAGGAGGTTTTGGTCTGCTATCTGATCTTTCAACCAACACTAATTTTGCTCAATTAGCTGCAAAACACTACGAAAACGGTGGCGTTATAGCGGCGGTATGTCATGGCCCTGCTGCACTGCTTCCTATTACATTAAGTAATGGTGATAGCCTACTTGCATCTATATCAGTAACGGGCTTTACACGTGAAGAAGAAATAGATTTCGGCACAATTACTCATATTCCATTCTTACTGGAAGAGGCTCTTTCAAGAAAGGCTGCGCGCTTTAGTAAAGTACAGCCTTGGCAAGAACTCGTTATCGTTGATAAACGAGTGATTACGGGCCAAAACCCTACCAGTGCTCACGGCGTTGGTAAGGCGTTAGTGACATCACTGGCTTAGTTATATTGTTGATATATTTTAAAAACTATCTGATATGAAATAGCTCATTGGTTTGAGCTATTTTTTCTGTCTATGGCGGTACAGTTTTTCGGGAATCGAGTCTTTAGCAATTTATTGAGCCATGACTTTGATGACGTGGATTAAAAACAAGATTTAGCATAAAAGGAAAAAATAGGCAGAGATAAAAGCCAGTAATGTATATATTTTTAATGCGTAAAGAGATGAAGAAGGATTGATAGATTTCTTTTTCAGCTATGTTGATACTGCGTTACACTATCGCTGCTAATACATATTGTCATGGAGAGAGCAGTGAGCACACCTTTAGAAACACCACAATTATCCCAATTAAATGTCTTTCCCGTAAAATCAATAGCAGGTATCAGCCAATCTAAAGTTTGGGTCGAAAAACAGGGGATCAGTTTCGATCGTCGTTTCATGGTTGCGACCCTATCAGGTGATATGATCACGGCACGTAAATCTCCCAAGATGGTAAAAGTGAAAGCGGCGCTAATTGCCGATGGCATCGTATTGAGTTACGAAGATAAAGCCTGTTTAGTATTGAAGTATGCTCAATTTGATATGGCAGAAGCGTCATCAACCGTGTGGGGAGATACATTCATCGCCTATACCACGACTGAGCAAGCGAATTCATGGTTTAGTGATGTGTTAGGGCAACCCGTTCAGTTGTTGTTTACGGGAGAACAATCAAACCGTCTTCGTCCTAAAATTAGTCAAAATGTGAGTTTTGCTGATGGTTATCCGCTATTAGTGATCAGTGAAGCCTCGCTTCAAGCGCTTAACGAGCGTAGTAGTGAGCACCACACGATGGATCAGTTTAGAACCAACTTAGTGGTGAGTAATACAGAAGCGTTCGCAGAAGATGGTTGGAAACGTATTCGGATTGGTGAGGTTGAGTTTGAAGCGGTCAAACCTTGTGCTCGATGCATTTTAACCACGGTCGATCCTAAATCAGCAACGTTTAGCGAAAGTAAAGAGCCGTTGGTTACGATGGCAAAATTCCGCGCCGATGAAAAGGGAAATGTCTATTTCGGACAAAACCTTGTGGCGCGTAATGAAGGTATTATTTCTGTTGGTGACACCATTGAAATATTAGAAACAAAACCGAAAGAAATATATGCGGATAACAGTGAGCAAAAATTACAGCTTACGTGTGTAGAGCGTGAAGATATAGCACAAGATTTCACTACATTCTGGTTAGAATCTCATCAAGAAAACCAAGCATTACCTACTTATTTACCGGGGCAACACCTGCCTATTCAACTAGAAGTGAATGGCGAATATATTTCTCGTCGCTATACATTATCTTCTAGCCCATCACGACCGGGGCGTTATGCAATATCAGTAAAACGAGTTGATGATGGCCGTATCTCTAATTGGTTACATGAGCATTTTCAAGTCGGTGATACATTGGTGTCTGAGTCGCCGAGCGGTGATTTTCACCTAGGGGTTCATACTGATAAATTATTACTACTCTCGGGTGGTAGTGGTGTAACACCAATGATGTCGATGCTACGTTATTTATCTGATCATGATTTAGTGCGTGATGTGGTGTTTTATCATCAATGCCGTACTGAAGCCGATATTCCTTATTTAGAGGAATTACGCGCAATAGAAGAGAAGCATCCTTCACTCGATTTACGTATCGTATTAACGCAACCAAAACGCGACTGGCAAGGTGAATCTGGACGACTAAGCATTGGTCACTTAGCCATGATGAGTGATTTAGATAAACGTCAGGTATTTGTTTGTGGTCCTGATGAGTTTATGTCGTCTGCGAAAAAGTTATTGCTCAATATGGGAATGGCTCCTTCTCGTTATCATCAAGAAGCTTTTGGTCCTATACGCCATACACTCGAAGAAAAAAAGACTGTCGAATTATCAATTGATGGACAGCTTTTCCAAGGGAATAACCAAGCTACGTTATTAGAGCAAGCTGAAACGGCTGGTATTAATATGGATTATAGCTGTCGTGCTGGTTTTTGCGGGGCTTGTAAGGTCACAGTGAAATCAGGAGAGGTAGAGCAACCAGAGGTTCCTGCACTTTCAGCAAAAGAGCGTGCTGAGGGGAAAGTGCTAGCATGTTGCTGTGTGCCTAGAAGTGATCTCGAAATAATTAAATAGTGAGCTGTAGGTAAATTAGAAGGCGATGATTGACTATATCGAGCAAACTCAATCACATCTTGTGCCGTTGAATTATGAAGTTTTTACTCTAGATCGCTTACACAAATAAACCTCTGCGGTATTAGACAAATAAAGTCCGCGCCCTACATGTTTGTTAATAGAAGCGGTAGGGCGCTTTTTATTTTTAAGATCGACTTAAAGAGGTAGTGAAAATGCAATTTTTGCGAAATATTAATAGAATATTAACCGGCTTTTTTGTGTTTAAATTTTTGATATATATCATTTTTGTTGCCGTTAATATTAAAAAAGAAATTATTTCAAAAATAAAGCTATACAATTCCCTAAATATCATTACTATAGTCTTCGGCCTGTAAGTCAGACCTATTTATATGTAACATTATGTTTTAGAAAATCTTCGCTGTAACGCTATACCAGTGTCATGAAGCTTTCCACTCATAAGCTATAACGTAAATAATTCTTTTCTGGCTACATACGCATTTTTGCGAATTATTTAAAAAATATTGGAGACTCTCATGTCTAAATCAACTGGTATCGTTAAGTGGTTTAACGAAGAAAAAGGTTTCGGTTTCATCACTCAAGACAACGGCGGTGCTGACGTATTCGTTCACTTCCGTGCTATCACAGGCGAAGGCTTCAAGACTCTTGCTGAAGGTCAAAAGGTTGCTTTTGATATCGAACAAGGTCAAAAAGGCCCACAAGCTGCTAACGTTGAAAAAGCTTAATTCTTTTTTGCGTTAAATGTTTGAAAAATGCCGATGTTATGTCGGCATTTTTGTATCTATCATCGGCTAAAATTATCTCTTCCTCTCTATTTATAC
Organism: Photobacterium sp. SKA34; assembly: GCF_000153325.1. Classification (GTDB taxonomy): domain Bacteria; phylum Pseudomonadota; class Gammaproteobacteria; order Enterobacterales; family Vibrionaceae; genus Photobacterium. Next base: position 1,197,279 of record NZ_CH724141.1, on the reverse strand, counting down.
CTTTATCGGTATCATTACTCTAAAATCATTTGAGTCAATGTTATTGCTCCCATACACTAGCTTTATTCATTGTGTTTTCGGTTGCTCTATCATGTCAGCTAATTCTTGCTCTTCTCATCCTCGACAGCTTATCTTTCATGAATTGCGTTCTGGTTTTGAAGCTTCTTCAGCTCCTCCTCTTTCGGTAGCACTCCAAGTGGGGCAGCACCTTGCTATTTCAGGTGTCTCTGGTTGTGGTAAAACTAGCTTGTTACAGGTGATTGCTGGCTTAAAAGCTCCTAAGTCTGGTGAAGTGCTTTATAACGATCTGACGATAGGTGAGAGTGCTTTGCATTTTTGGCGTCAGCAGATCTGTTATTTTCCTCAGCAAGCTGTAATGGGAATGGGAGGAGAATGCGTGCGTGATGTACTTCATCTTCCATGGCGACTTAAAGCGATAACCCAATTCCCCTTACCAGATGAACAAGCATGCCTTTCAGCGCTAAGAAAAGCTGGTATTGATGTGCTATTAGAAAAGACGATAGCTTCTCTTTCTGGTGGTGAGAAACAGCGTGTAGCTGTTGCGAGAGGGTTACTTATGCAGCGAGAAATATGGTTAATGGATGAGCCTACATCTGCGTTAGATCCCGTAGGGCGAGATCATATTATTCAGTTGATTGAAGACAGTTCATTAATATGTATCTCGGTATCACATGATCCTGTTTGGCTAACAAATGCAACACACGTACACACTATGTCGTTGAGTAAGGATGAGTGTAATGTCTCAATCAATCAATAGTACTTTGGATATTCATTGGCTGGCGATGGCGGGTTTTTACCTACTGTTACTTATCCCAATATTCTTGTTTCAACGTTGGCAATTAGGGTTAAATCGCACCTTAATTAATGGCGTATTACGCATGACACTACAGCTATCTGTTGTGGGTATTTATCTTCATACCTTATTTGGTTTGCAGAGCGTGGTGATAAACATGCTGTGGCTAACTATCATGGCATTAATGGCAAGCTATACGATTTGTAAACGGGCAGAGGTGAATATAAAGTGTGTTTTGCCTGCGGTAATAACAGGGCAGTGTGCTGCATTATTGGTTGCTTTACCTGTCATGCTGATAGGGGTCATTCAAGTCGACCCTTGGTGGCAAGCACAATATATGATCCCAATCGCTGGTATGCTGCTTGGTAATAGCTTAATGGCAAATGTATTAGCGTTATCACGTTGGGGGAGCTTATTAAAAGATAATCATCATGAATATCAGTATTACTTGTCTTTAGGATCGCCTGATCCTGCTTTACCGTTTATACAAACAGCAGTAAAAGCAGCATTAACCCCCCAATTAGCCGCGATGACGACATTAGGGATTGTCAGTTTACCTGGAATGATGACGGGACAAATTTTAGGTGGAGCGGCACCGCTGGTGGCAGTGAAATACCAGCTAGTGATTATGGTCGCGATTTTTATTTCTGGCGTGATTTCAGTAGCGACCACATTGAGCATTGTTAGGCGGGTAACATTCAATGCTTATGGTGAAGTGCAATAAGTACTATTTTCGACAATAAAAAAGCAGCGATTAGGCTGCTTTTTTAATTAAGATTGTTAGTGTTCACTTAGTTAATTTCACTGACCGGAAAAATTTCACTTGGTGATACAATTTCATCTTGTGCTGCAATGGTTTGTAATTCCCATTCGCCACGTTTATGTGTTTCTTTTAACACCGCGTAGCAAGCATTATGTGCATGTTCAAAAGCCTGTTCTGGTGCCCAGCCTTTCAATAGCCCTGCAGTAAATAATGATGAGATCAAATCACCCACACCAACAGGTTGTTTATCAAACTTAAGATGTGGACGTTGCGCAAGGAAACAACCATTTTGAGTTGCTAGCATCATCGTAAACTTATCATCAGATATACTGTGTAAGTGCTTAACAAGTACCATTTTAGGCCCCATTGTTAAGGCTTTTTGACATGCAGTAACAGCATCAGCAAGGCTATTGATTTCCATGCCGACAAATTGGCTTAGTTCGAATTGATTTGGCACGATAGCATCAGCAATAGGCATTACATCATTAATCAGGTATTCAGCGATACCATCTGCAACAATACAGCCTTTTTCTGGGTCACCCATAACAGGATCACAGATATAAATTGCATTAGGGTTTTGCTGCTTAACCTTTTTCACGGTATCGATAATAGCAAGACATTGTGCTGCACTACCTTGATAACCAGTCAGTACTGCTTCGCAGTTCTTTAATTGATCAATGCCTTCAATACCTGCAACAAGCTCATTAATATCATCACCAGAGAATGCTTTGCCTGTCCAGCCTTCTTTATATTGGGTGTGATTAGAAAATTGCACAGTATTAAGTGGCCATACTTCAAATCCCATACGTTGCATTGGAAAAACAGCAGAGCTATTTCCTGCGTGCCCATACACAACATGTGATTGAATAGATAGAATACCTTTCATCGAAGTTCCTTATAACCTTCGGTCTCTTTAAGCATACTTTACTCTCGCTTATATAAGAAACCTAGTCATTTTATATCGTAATTATTCCTTTCATTTATGTAGATTAAAAAACAGACAATTATTTATGTCACTATCGCACTTATTTAAGTGAGAGTGTGTTATTTATAATTGAAAATTGTTTTATTATAGGTTTTATCTCTATTTTTGTTTGTTTTATGACCACTTTATGGTTTTTATAATAAATAAAAGTTGGTATTTAATTTCTTTAGAAACAATAGTTAAGGATCTTCTTCAGTGGTTATCCACAGTTTTTTACAAAAAAAAGACATAAAAATATTTACAGAATAAAATTTAGCGTTTAATGTCTATCTCGTCTGTTACTCGGACCTCATGTGTTTTTTAAATCAAAACGTCATTTCTAACATTGTTATTCGTTATTGTTGCAAACGAAAGGCGCAATGATCGGCTAAAAGAAGGGTGATCTTTTAGCTCAGAAGTAGTAGGTCAATGAGTAAAACGATAATTACCACAATTATTATTAATTAGTGGTTTTAACTATTCGAACTCAAATTGATAGCCACAAACAAAACCGCTAATTAAAAGCGATGTTTGGGCTGAAAGGAAATATAACTATGACTTCACAAACAGGTATTATTCGTAGCTTCAACCCAGTAGAAAAGATTGGCTTAATTACAAGCGATCTTGGTGGCGACATTCGTTTTGACGCATCTCAAGTGTGCAGTCATTCACAGCCATCATCTGGTAGTATGGTTGAATTTTCTCTTGATGATTCAAGCAATAAGCTAAAAGCAGTAAAAATTCGTTTTATCTAAAAACGATAAACTGTAACTCATACTCTCTATAGATTATGAGAATAACATTCAGCCTAAGAAATAATATAACTATTATATCTTAGGCTGTTTTGCTTTTATTTGATGATAAACTTTAAATATAAAAGTTTAAAAGTAAAATTTTATATTTAAAGTTTAATATAAAAGCCCTTGATGATTATTTATCAAGGGCCTTTAAACTTAACTATTAAGCACCACGCGGAACGGCATGCGCGGTATTTTCGGGGACTTTTCCTTGATATTTTTCAATCTCAAGTTGAGCCATATGGCCACAGTTACCTTGTGCTAACTGTGAACTGCCGACATCAAAGGTTAGAACGTTAATACAGCCATTTCTACATAAACCACCTTCTTTACCTGGGGTGGCTGAATCATACCAAGCACCTTCACTTACACGAATAACGCCAGGACGAATAGCATCTGATATTTTTGCGCCAACAAGGATTTGTCCACGATCGTTAAATGCACGAACTAAATCACCATCAGCAATACCTCTTGCTTTCGCATCGCTTGCATTGATTAAGATTGCTTCACGGTTAGCTACAGCATACTTATCACGCAGAGGAGTATTGTCTAATTGTGAATGTAATCGGTTTGTTGGGTGTGCAGTATTTAGCGATAAAGGATATTTCTTCGCTATTTCTGCTTTGTACCACTCTTTTGGTTCATACCATTTAGCGTGAGGTGCGCAGTCGGCATAGCCCATTTTTTCTACTGTATCAGAATAGATCTCAATACGACCAGATGGTGTACCTAATGGGTTTAGTAGTGGGTTCTCTCTGAAGTCTGCGTGGCGTATCCACTTTTTATTAGCATCAGGAATCGGGAAAGTAATGTAGTCATTTGCTTCCCAGAACATGCTAAATGGTGGAAGTGGGACGCGATTTGCACGTGCCTGTTTCGCCATTTCATCGTACATACCTTTGAGCCACTGCATCTCCGTTTTATTTTCGGTAAATGCGGCTTTAACACCGAGTTTTTCAGCAATACCACTGAAAATATCAAAATCACTTTTTGATTCAAATTGTGGTTCTACCGCTTTATGCATTGGGAATACATAACGTTGAGAGTAGTCACCACCCATATCGATGTCATTACGTTCGTAACTTGTTGTCGTTGGTAACACAATATCGGCATGTTTCGCTGATGCTGTCCAGTATGGCTCATTCACGATGATGGTATCTAATGTTTGCCATGCCTTTAACAAGTTATTAGTGTCTTGGTGTTGGTGGAAAGGATTACCGCCAGCCACATATACCATTTTAATTTCAGGGTAAGTAACACTCTTACCATTAAATTGAATGGTTTTCCCTGGTTCTAAGATCGCTTCAGCAATACGTGCTACTGGAATTGGAGCAGGGCTACCTTTTGGTGCTTTACCTGCGTTTATACCAGAAATAATGCCGCCTTTTGCTGTCGGGCTACCGCCTGAAGAATAGTGATAACTAAAGCCAAAACCACCGCCAGGTAGTCCGACTTGACCAAGCATTGCAGCCAGAGTCACCATCATCCAGTGTGGCTGCTCACCATGTTGTTGACGCTGCATTCCCCAGCCAGCCATTAACATGGTGCGGTTTTTAGCAAATTCATGGGCTAGCATTTTAATCGTTTTGGTATCAATACCACTGATCTCTGCTGCCCACTCGGCAGTTTTTGGTGTGCCGTCACTTTCACCTGTTAGATAAGGTACAAATTTATCAAAGCCTTTGGTGTAATGCTCTAGGAACTCCTTATCGTAAAGGTTTTCAGTGTATAAGGTATGAGCAATGCCGAGCATCATCGCCACATCAGTATAAGGGCGAGGTGCAATCCATTCAGCATCCATGAAATCGACGGTTTCATTTCTGACTGGATCGATAGCAATAACACGAGTCCCTTTTTCTTTTAAGGCTTGTAAGCCGACTTGTCCTTCGTGATCCGGCACGTTCCATGCGTTTTTCAGGGTGACCATGGCATTAAAGCCCCAAAGCACAACCAGCTCGCTACTTTCGATAATTACAGGCCATGTGGTTTGTTGCTCATATACTTCCATTGAGCCCATAACATGGGGCATGATCATCTGAGCCGCACCCGTTGAGTAGTCACCAGCATAACCAAGGAAACCACCGTTTAGGTTCATTAAACGCTGAAGTAGGGTCCGGCTGTTGTGGAACATACCGGTACTTTTCCTGCCATATGATCCTGCATAAATGGATGACGGGCCGTATTGCGTTTGCAAACGCGTAATTTCATTGGCAACAAGTTGATTGGCTTTATCCCAGCTAACACGAATCCATTCATCATTCCCGCGTTTTTCTTTTCCGGCACCTGGACCGCCTTCAAGATAGCTTTTTCGTACCATTGGGTATTTGATACGGTTTTTAGCATGTACCTGATGTGGAGCCATTTTGATCAGTTCGTTAGGGTATGGATCATCAGTAACAGGAACGACATCAACCATTTTCCCGTCTTTTACGATTGCTTGAAACGCTCCCCAGTGTGCTGACGTTAAGATGCCGTCTTGTGCTGTTTTGGTATAAACAAATTGCGGTAATGCTTGCTCAATTGCTTTTGCAAGTGCTGTTTTGGGTAGCAATGTAGACATCAAAGAAACGCCACCTATTGCAGCTGCTCCTTTTAAAAAGCGTCGACGGCTCCATGCTGGCTCGTTAATTTGTTGGTTATCATTGATCATTATTTTTCGCTCCCAGCCATATCACTAGCGTGTTTCTGAACATATTGAGTAAGCATACGGCTTTGCTCTTTGGTTAAAGAGGTTCGCGTTTCCATTGCTTTAATAACTCCAATCCACTGGTTGGCGTTGTAGTGATCAAGAGCAGTTAAACCATGACAGCCTGTACAATTTGAATTCATCAAATTAGATGAATATGCCCAAAGAGGTTCTTCACTATCGACAAAACTCTTATTATCAGCCCAGATATCTAAACTTACCTTGTGCCATACCAATCCTGTTGCTGGATCTGTCTCTGTCCCATTTTCTTTTAAGGCCTTTTTAGAATCGTCACTGAGTAAAGCTGAGATAATACGTTTACCTTTAGCTGCATAAATGACGGAGTCTACGCCATCTTGTTGCCAGCCAGATATGGTTGCTTGGACGCGATCGCCTTCACGAGAAATAACGCCAACCTTGGTACTTGGCATTAAATTACCTTGGTTGTATTCGTCATCTTTTGTCATAAAGAAAGGTTGAGTGGCAATGCTATATAGAACGGTTGCAGACGTTGAACTTGATGCTGCTGCTTTTGACAATTCATCAGCACCTGCTTGTGCTTTATCTGTTGTGTCAGGAAGTAAATGAGCAATACCCTTGTGACAATCAATACATGTGCTGCCGTCAGACATCGCTTGTGTATGCATTTTTTGAGCTGCTGGACGTTGCTCTAAGATACTCATAGCATTAAATTCATGACAACTACGACAAGCAGATGAATCTGTTTCTTTCATCTGATCCCAAACCGTTTGAGCCATTTCTCCACGGTGCTGCTCGAATTTTTCGTCGCTATTAATCTTGCCTGTAATAAATTCATGGTAGATATCTTTACTTGCACGGATCTTAGTAATTAAGTAGTCAACTTTTCCTGTCGGTATATGGCAGTCAGCACATTCTGCACGAACGCCATGCTCATTCTGAAAGTGGATTGTTCCTTGATATTCAGCTAGAGGTTTTTGCATAGAATGACAGGAAATACAAAATTCTGTATCTGATGTTTTATGAAGAACGGTTTGAGTTGTTGCTAGGGTTAACCAACCGACTCCCACACCTATCGCGAGTAGAAGTACTGCGGTACGTTTTTTAAGTTTCATTGAACCTCACATTGCAAACTGTTTGTTTAAGTTGTCTGTGCAACTTTTTTAAAAGAAATGCATTTTATAGAAAGTTAAGTCAATTTATAAATATTTTTATAAATAAGCTCGAAATATTTAAATGTTTTTACATTATGTGAATGGATTGATTATTAAGTGACTGGATGTGGCAAAAAACTAAATGTTGATTATTTGTTGGCATATTGCTTCGTCCCAGTTTTTAGATAAAAAAAATCCTGAGCAAATGATTAATAAGCACAGGATTTTTAACTGAAATAAAATTGTTTATTTTATTACGATTACGCCATGAAATGCGTTAAGAACTGGGTAATTGGCTCTAAGTAATTTTGGAAGATAACCAATGAGATTAGGCCACTAATAACCACCCAAATAAGTCCAAAACGTAGGCTTACCATTGTACAAACAATCGCAGCGAGTACTTTTGGGTTTTCAAGGTTAAAGGCGAAGTTTGAGCCTTTTCCTAAAATTTCAACGGCAATGATTGCAGGTAATACAGTTACAGGTACAAAGCGTAATGTTTTCTTAAAACGCTCTGACATATTAAAACGTCCAGCCATACCAATAACAGAGAAGCGAATCAAAAATGTCGCGACTGCCATCACTAAAGATAAGTAAATTACAAATTCGTTACTTAAAGCGATATGTGCGTGAGAATCCATAATAGTAGCCCTTATTATTTAGCGATTGCGTTAATTGGTTGAGTGTTGTTTTGCTCTTTATCTTCTTTTTCAATTTCGTGACGAACTTCTTCTTTCAGATCGGCTTCCATACGCTCAGTTGATAAATCCATTTTGTAGCCTGCGTACACACCAACGACAGCTGCTACAACTAAACCTAGTGAGTAAGGAAGACCTGAAAGTAGGATTCCTGTTACTGTCGCTACCACGGCAGCAACAATACATTCACGATTTTTAACTTGTGGGATAACAATAGCAATGAAGGCGGCAACCATTGCAAAATCTAAACCGTAATCAGCAATATGAGGGAAAGATGAACCAATAATGGCACCACAGAAATCAGCTACAACCCAGTTAACCCAAAAGCCAAACATTGCCGCTAAATAAAACCAATGACGACCTGGTTTCTCATGTTTCATTTCACCAACGGTTGCAGCATATACCTCATCGGTTAGGCCGTATGCCATTAGTGCACGAGTTGGCATTGAGTATTCTTTTACATATTCAGACAGTGACGCGCTATAAAGAACGTGGCGTAAGTTGATAACAAAGGTGGTTAACGCAATCACAATCAATTCCGTTGAGGATTGCACCAGACCAAGAGCAATCATCTGGGCTGAGCCTGCAAAAACAGTCAGTGACCATAACGTACTTTGTAGAACGTCCATACCAGCGTTAATACTGATTGCCCCTACAATAAATGAAAATGGAAATGCCCCTACGCATAGCGGGAAGATTGCCTTTAAACCTGCTTGTATAAGTTGTTTTTTCATGTTGCGCCTATTTGGTGTGTCGTTAAATGAAAAAAAAATTGCAATTAAGCGATGTAATTATCTTTTTTCGCTGCTTTATTTTTCTGAAAATATATTTTAACGCAACAATTTATTCAATCATTTTTATTACTAAGTTATTAACATGTCATCACATAGTGGCGTTTTTTTGATGCTATTTTTGGTTTTTTTTATTTTAATCAGTGGTTTATGGTATTTGTTTCATTTTTGCAAATATTGATCTTGAAATTAAATGCAAAAAAAATTGCAATATTTGATTTTAAAAGGTTAAAATAAATTTGAATTTTCGATAGCGAGATAAAAAATCATGACAAAAGTAATCACATCTAAATCAGCGCCAGACGCAATTGGTCCTTACTCTCACGGTAATGCATTTGGTGAGCTAATTTTTACTTCTGGTCAATTGCCAGTATGTAAAGAGAAAGGTGGCATTGTGGATGGTGGTATTGCAGAACAATCTCGCCAGTCATTAGTTAACCTACGCTCTGTTCTTGAAGCGGGCGGCGGTGATATGGATACGGTTTTAAAAACAACCTGTTACTTAGCAAATATTGAAGACTTTGCTGCTTTCAATGCTGTTTATGCTGATTTCTTTAAAACAGAGTGCCCTGCACGTAGCTGTTTCGCAGTAAAAGATTTACCAATGGGTGCTCTTGTAGAAATCGAAGCGATTGCATACCGCAAGTAATAAATACAGCTATAAATATAAAAATCAGTAGGGGTACCACTTATGAAAACGCAATGGCAGCAATACAAAAATATCATTAACGCAGTAGTTAAACCCGCATTTGGCTGTACAGAACCAATCTCAGCAGCTTATGCATCAGCTGTTGCTGCAGATTTGTTGGGTCAAGCGCCTGAAGAGCTAGAGGTTAAAGTTTCTGATAACCTGTTTAAAAACTCTATGGGTGTGTTTGTTCCAGGAACTGGGCGTATTGGTTTAGCTATTGCATCGGCTGCTGGTGCTGTAGGTGGTAACCCTAATGGTGGTTTAGAAGTTCTTGTAAACATCAAACCAGAACATGTAGAAAAAGCACAACAACTTATTGATGCTGGTAAAGTAAAAGCTGGCCGTAAAGATGTTGAAGAATTTATCTACTGTGAAGTAATTGCTAAAGCGGGTAGTGATGTTGCTATTGTTGAAATTAGTGGCGGGCACACTCAGGTAGTTAAGAAAACGCTTAATGGCAATACTGTTTTTGATGCAACAACTGATCTAAGTAAAGATGAAAAGCCAAAATCAACGGCGTCAGTGTGTGAAGGTGTAGATATCTCAATAGAAGGTATTTATGATTTTGCAACTAATGTTGAGTTTGAAGAAATTAAATTCATTCTAGAAGCACGTAATCTAAACAGTGCTCTATCTGATGAAGGTCTGAATCACGCCTACGGTTTAGAGGTAGGTCGAACTATTCAAAAAAGCATTGCAAAAGGTCTATTTGGCAATGGTTTAATTAATAATATTGTAATGCGAACAGCAGCTGCATCTGATGCTCGTATGGGTGGTGCAACTCTACCTGCAATGAGTAACTTTGGTAGTGGTAACCAAGGTATTGCTGCAACTATGCCTGTGGTAGAGGCTGCGAAGCACTATGGTTCTTCTGAAGAGCAGCTTGCTCGTGCATTAATCATGAGCCACCTTGGTGCGATTTACATGAAATCGTTCTACCCGCCACTTTCACCATTCTGTGGGAATGCAGTGACAAGTTCAGCTGCTGCTATGGGTATGGTATATCTTTCTGGTGGTAATTTTGAGCAAATGTGTTTTGCTATTCAGAATACGCTAAGTGATACCACAGGTATGTATTGTGATGGTGCAAAATCAACATGTGCTATGAAAGTTAAAAGCTCAACAAACTCAGCAGTAATGAGTTTCTTGATGGCAATTGAAAACCATGAAGCACATTCTCAAGGTATTGTTGCTAAAGACGTAGAAAAAACAATCCGAAATGTCGGTAAGATGGTGCGATTAGGCATGTCTAATACCGATGCGACAATTATCGACATTATGTCTGCATAATTGTTTAACATTTAAAAAGAGCCATTGCTATCAATCGTGTTTAAAGTAAGCAGGATTGAGCAATGGCTTTTTTATTGAATTTCTTCTTCATCGCATACGATAGAGTGTTACTTAACACACAACTAAAACCATAAAAAAGTACTTATGGCTTGTCTAATTTAGTGCACATGTCGATAAATAATACCATTCGGTTGATGAATATTAAAATTACTTCGTTATTTTTTATGTAAAATCAAATCTTGATAAATTAGCATCTTTATTATTACAACTATGCCTAGTTTACATGATGCGTTCGATTAATTCGGGAGTGAAAGGTGCAAGAGTTAACTGAAAGTGATTACGATATCCTTCACGCAATGGAGAATATCGTGGATGGTATTGCGGCAATGTGGGGAGAGCACACTGAAGTGGCGCTTCATTGTTTAGATAACAACAACCCATCAATAATGAAAATTGCGAATGGTCATATTACAGGGCGAGAAGTCGGTGCACCTATCACCAATTTTGCTTTAGTAAAATTGAACGAAGGTAAAGATGTTTCTGATTCCTATATTACCAAGTGTCCAGATGGTAAGACTTTACGTTCTATTTCTACGATTATTCGAAATAAAAATAATAAAGCGATTGGTATGTTATGTGTGAATTCGAATTTAGATGCACCATTTCAATCAATGATGCAGAACTTGCTTCCCAATATTCACTCACACTTTGATCATGGTGTTACGGCAGAGACCTTTGCTCGAAACAATGATGAAATGATGCACAGTTCGATTGAGAATGTGCGTGAGCAAGTGACGAATAATAGTAATATTCCGCTTTCCAAAAAAAGCCGTGAGATTGTTACTCGTTTAAACGACTTGGGTATTTTTGATTTAAAAGACAGTGCGCAAATTGCAGCGAAAGGGTTAGATATATCGATTCATACTATCTATCGCTATTTACGTGAAATACGTGCGCACGCTGAGGCGGTATAAGCTCATTCATTGAATAAAAAAGCGGCCTTATATAGGCTGCTTTTTTATAGATAATTATCAGGTCTTTGGTTAAGCATGAAGTCTCATGGATATACATCAAATTAGGAGTCATAAGCTAGGCTTTTCGTTAATGAATTTTACTCCATCAGTCAAAAAGTGAATATCTTCCTTTTGGTTACAGAAATCATTATGAAAAGTTTCTAAGGGTAGAGGCTTCTAATTATTCCTTAATAAACTCAGATTGAAGACTGACTGCGGTATGAAAAGCGCTGTTAATAATTATAGATTCTATCGGCTAGGCTAAAACCTTGTTCTTTAATTATGCGTTCACGCTGAAGAGTTATAGGTTTATTCTTGGTTTTAAAAGAACGCTTCCTAATTAAGCTAATTTAGGAGTGTTTTAAGAAGACTTTATTTGGCGTTAACTCATACTGAGATATAAAAATCCCGAGTGGGGAACTCGGGATTTTAAGAGCGATTAAGTATGTTTTTAAACATTACTACGCCATAAAATGGGTAATGAACTGAGTAATTGGTTCTATATAATTTTGAAATAGTACCAATGAAACCAAGCCACTGATCACCACCCAGATAAGCCCAAAACGAAGACTGACGGCAGTACAAACAATTGCTGCAAGAACTTTTGGGTTTTCTAAGTTAAATGCAAAGTTTGAACCTTTACCTAATATTTCTACAGCAATGATTGCAGGTAATACGGTGACGGGGACAAAGCGTAATGTTTTCTTAAAACGCTCTGACATATTAAAACGTCCAGCCATACCAATAACCGCGAAACGAATGATAAAAGTGGCTACAGCCATTACTAATGATAAGTAAATTACAAATTCATTACTTAGAGCGATGTGTGCGTGAGAATCCATAATAATAGCCCCAATTATTTAGTGATTGTTTTGGTTGGTTGAGTGTTTTTTTGCTCTTTTTCGATTTCTTGACGAACTTTGTCTTTCAGTTCTGCTTCCATACGCTCAGTTGATAAATCCATTTTATAACCCGCGTATACACCAACAATTGCCGCAACAACAAGACCTAAAGAGTAAGGTAAGCCTGATAATAAGATACCTGTAACGGTAGCAACAACGGCTGCCACAATACACTCACGTTTTTTAACCTGTGGAATAACGATAGCTATAAAGGCTGCTACCATCGCAAAATCTAAACCGTAATCAGCAATATGAGGGAAAGATGAACCAATTACTGCACCAAAGAAGTCAGCGACAACCCAGTTAACCCAAAAACCAAACATGGCTGCTAAATAAAACCAATGGCGACCAGGTTTTTCATCTTTCATTTCACCAACGGTTGCAGCATATACTTCATCGGTTAAACCGTAGGCCATTAATGCACGTGTTGGCATTGAGTATTCTTTTACATATTCGGATAGTGACGCACTGTATAAAACGTGGCGTAAGTTAATCACAAAAGTGGTTAATGCAATCACAATTAACTCAGTTGATGATTGAATAAGGCCGAGTGCGACCATTTGTGCAGAGCCTGCAAAAACAGTCAGTGACCATAACGTGCTTTGTAGTACGTCCATACCAGCATTAATACTGATAGCCCAAACAATAAATGAGAAAGGGAAAGCGCCTACGCAGAGCGGAAATATTGCCTTTAAACCTGCTTGTATAAGTTGTTTTTTCATGTTGAGCCTATTTTTGCGTGTCATTTCTGAAAAAAAAATTGCGTATTTTGTTTGTAATTATCATTGTTACGCTGTTTCCTCTTTGGTGAATATATTTCAGAATGTTGTTTTATTCAAATTTATTTAAAATAATAAATATTCCCAAAAGAATAAATGGAGGCTTTTATTGATTATTTTTGTTTAATGTACTGTTTTTATGGGTTTTTGTTTTTATCGATCATTTTTGATAATTTTGCAATCGAAAATGATCATCTTGTTTATTGCAATTAAAGTTGCAAAAAGTGAAAGGCGAGGGTTAAACTAAATTTGAATTTTCAATAGCGAGATAAAAAATCATGACAAAAGTAATCACATCTAAATCAGCGCCAGACGCAATTGGTCCTTACTCTCACGGTAATACATTTGGTGAGCTAATTTTTACTTCTGGTCAATTGCCAGTATGTAAAGAGAAAGGTGGCATTGTGGATGGTGGTATTGCAGAACAATCTCGCCAATCATTAGTTAACCTACGCTCTGTTCTTGAAGCGGGCGGCGGTGATATGGATACGGTTTTAAAAACAACCTGTTACTTAGCAAACATTGAAGATTTTGCTGCTTTCAATGCTGTCTATGCTGACTTCTTTAAAACAGAGTGCCCTGCACGTAGCTGTTTCGCAGTGAAAGATTTACCAATGGGTGCGCTTGTAGAAATTGAAGCGATTGCTCATCGTAAATAATCATACAAATAAAAATAAAAATAAAATAAATCTAAACCGTTAGGGGTTATATATGAAGACACAATGGCAGCAATACAAAAACATCATTAATACAGTAGTTAAACCAGCATTTGGTTGTACAGAGCCTATTTCAGCGGCGTATGCATCAGCTGTTGTAGCAGAGTTACTTGGTCGCGCTCCTGAAGAGCTAGACGTGAAAGTTTCAGATAACCTGTTTAAAAACTCAATGGGTGTTTTTGTTCCTGGTACGGGTCGTATTGGTTTGCCTATTGCTTCGGCAGCAGGTGCTATTGGTGGTAACCCTAACGGTGGTTTAGAAGTTCTGGTCAACATTACGCCAGAGCACGTAGAAAAAGCACAACAACTGATTGACGCAGGTAAAGTGACTGCAGGTCGTAAAGATGTTGAAGAATTTATTTACTGTGAAGTTACGGCGAAAGCCGGTGATGATGTCGCGATAGTTGAAATTAGCGGTGGTCATACACAAGTTGTTAAGAAGACACTTAACGGTAAAGTGGTCTTTGACTTAAGCTCAGACACAAGTTCAGCAGGGAAACCAAAGTCAACAGCGTCAGTATGTGAAGGTGTTGATATCTCGCTAAAAGGTATTTATGACTTCGCCACTCAAGTTGAGTTTGAAGAAATTGCATTTATGGTTGAGGCTTATAACTTAACGGTAGCGTTATCAAACGAAGGTTTAGAAAATGAGTATGGCTTACAAATTGGCCGTACTTTTAAAAAGCACATTTCAAGTGGCTTAATTGGTGATAGTTTAGCTAATCGTGCAATTATGCGATCAGCAGCCGCTTCAGATGCACGTATGGGGGGCGCAACATTGCCAGCAATGAGTAACTACGGTAGTGGTAACCAAGGTATTTGTGCATCAATGCCTGTGATTGAATTTGCAAGTCATTACGAAGCAAGTGAAGAGACAATGACACGTGCACTTATCATGAGTCATTTAGCAGCAGTGTATATGAAATCGTTCTACCCACCACTATCACCATTCTGTGGTTGTGCGGTCACAAGTTCAGCGGCAGCGATGGCCATGACTTACCTTGCCGGTGGTACTTTTGAGCAATCTTGTATGGCAGTCCAAAATACACTGAGTGATACCACCGGTATGTTCTGTGATGGTGCTAAATCGACTTGTGCGATGAAAGTTAAGAGCTCTACAAGCTCAGCTGTGATGAGTACATTAATGGCGTTAGATTACAATGAAGCTCGTTGTCAGGGTATTGTTGCTGATGACGTAGAAAAAACAATCCGTAACGTTGGTAAAATGGTACGTGAAGGTATGGTAAATACAGACAAAGTTATCATTGAGATCATGTCTGCATAAATAAAAAAGAATAATAAGAGCCATTGCGAGTAATCATGTTTATCGGAACATGATTACGCAATGGCTTTTTTTTCTTCGTTGAAAGTCGCACTGTTTTTATGAGTCCTTCTTAATTTTCATTTTAAAAGAAAAACGTAGATACTCTGAATGTATTATTATTGATACAATAATTGTAATGAGATCATTGGAAACGTTATGTTCAAATAGGGGATCAAGCGTGAATGAATTAACCGAAAGCGATTACGATATCCTCCATGCGATGGAGAATATCGTTGATGGTATTGCTGCAATGTGGGGAGAGCATACAGAAGTGCTACTACATTCTTTGGACTCAAATAATCCATCAATCATTAAAATTGCGAATGGTCATATTACAGGGCGTGAAGTCGGTGCGCCAATCACGAATATTGCGTTGGTGAAGCTGAATGAAGGTAAAGACGTTTCTGATGCATACATAACCAAAAGTCCTGATGGTAAAA
>NZ_CH724141.1:851849-1181113 GCF_000153325.1 Photobacterium sp. SKA34 | reverse complement strand
TAGAGCTTGCCAAAGGCTTATTCCCAACATGGATCGCTGCAATTCTTATTGCGGCAGTATTGTCAGCTGTAATGAGTTCTGTTGCTGCTCAATTATTAGCATCATCGAGTGCGATAACGGAAGACATCACTCACTTTTTCAACATCAAACTCAGCGAAAAATCGCAAGTTATCCTTGGACGTTTATCTGTCGTTGCCGTATCGTTAGTGGCTATGATTTTTGCTAGTAACCCACAAAGCACTATTTTATCTATTGTTGGACACGCTTGGGCTGGCATGGGTGCTGCATTTGGGCCTGTTGTATTATTCTCGCTATTTTGGCGTCGTTGTAGTGCCCACGGTGCTATCGCGTGTATGGTGGTTGGTGCAGGAGTCGTTATTGCTTGGATTTCAGCACACGCCGCTTGGCCGAACTCAACCTTATTTAGCGTATATGAAATCATACCAGCCTTTATTTTGTCATCAGCAGCACTGGTTATTGTCAGCCTTAAAGGCGAACAACCGAGTGAAAAAACACTACGTCATTTCGATGAAGTGAATGAGCACTGTGAAAAACTCAAATTGGAACCGCTGAAATAATCAAACGTGATTTTTCGTGATAAAAAAGCCGCATATATTCATCTCAACAGAGTAATAATATGCGGCTTTTTATTAAACGTTTATAAATGGCAACAAGAGATAAGGTAATTATCGTCTTAATGCATTCAATTTAGTTTGCGCAATACCAAAGACAGTATCATTTGGATATATGCCTTGCTCTGCATCAGTCCCCGTTTGCTTACCTGTGAAGATCTCAATAGCTTTAGAGACATGGTCTATCGCCCAAATATAGAATTCACCCTTTTCTACTGCTTCTACAATATCTTTGCGTAACATTAAGTTATGCACGTTAGATTGTGGAATGATCACACCTTGATTAGCGGTTCTTCCTTTGATCGCACACACATCAAAGAAACCTTCAATTTTCTCATTCACCCCGCCAATCGGCTGTGCTTCACCAAATTGGTTCATCGAACCTGTAATGGCGACATCTTGACGTAACGGTAAACCAGAAAAAGCCGAAACAATCGCACACACTTCAGCCATTGATGCACTGTCCCCATCCACACCACCGTAAGATTGCTCAAAGGTAAGATGTGTTGTTAATGGGATCTTCGCTGTTTTACCAAATACGGATGCTAGATATGCCGAGAGGATCATCACGCCTTTCGAGTGAATACTTCCGCCCAGTTCTGCACTACGTTCAATATCAAAAACTTCACCGCTACCGTACGCTGTAGTTGCGGTTATTCGGCTAGGTGCCCCAAATCGATAATCAGACGTTGCTATCACAGATAATGCATTGACCTGCCCGATGGCTTGATGATCAACATCAATAAGAGTAGTACCTGTAACAAAGCTTTGCATCACATGATCTTTTAAGCGACTCACACGCTGCTCTTGATTTTGTAATGCTTGCTCAACATGGCTACTGCGGATCATGGTTGCGTTAGATGATTTCGCAACGTAATTAGTCTCGCGCAGTAAATTCGCAATATCAGCAGAATGTAATGACAGCTTATGCTGATCATCCGCTTGGCGAGAGCTGTATTCAATGATCCTTGCAATCGCTTTCCGATCACAATGGAGCATATCGCCATCATGAACGATACTGGCAATAAAGCGAGCATATTGCTCTTCAGAAGTATCTGTTCGCGGCATATCATCTTCAAAATCTGCCGTGACACGAAATAGCTCTTTAAACTCTGGATCGTAATGTTGTAGTAATTGATAGGTTTGATAATCACCAAACAAAATCAATTTTACATTTAATGGGATCGGCTCTGGTTCTAATGAAATGGTGCCAGACAACGTCACTTCACGTTCAAGCGAACTTAAATTCAACTTTTGCGCACGCAGTGCACGTTTTAAACCATCCCAAACATAAGGGCGCTCTAAAACTTTTACCGCATCCATCATTAACACGCCACCATTAGCGCGATGTAAACTACCAGCACGGATCAAAGAGAAATCCGTAAAGACGGTTCCTTTGAAGGTCGCATTTTCAACATAACCAAAAATAGAGTGGTAGTTTGGACTCTCTTCAACCTCAACAGGAAACTTACGATCAACATCTTGATGAACAAGTACATTGATTTGGTAGCGACGTGGCATTTTCTTGTCTAACGATGCATAAGCTAATGCGACTTGCTCTTCACTTTCTTCTAAGAAAATATCAATATTTTCTAGAATGTCGTTATACATTGCTGATAAGTAAGCTTTAATCTCAGGCAGTTTACTGTATTTCGCTTTCAAATCTTTAATGCAATGCGCCGTCACATCTTTGGCAATATCCTCATCAAGCTTTTGCTGCTTATCCGAGTACTTTTCTTCCCATTCCGTTAACTGACGAACAATACCACGCAGCTCAACTTCAAGATCATTGATCGTATCTTCAAACGTTTGTTGCTCTTTACCACTTAATTCAGCGAAAGAGTCTTCAGTATGTGGCTCTTCACCATTCATAGCCACAAGTTGATAATCACCTTGGGTAGTAATGGTTAAGCCAACACCTCGTTCTTCTGCGCCTTTTTTCATTGTCATTAACGCATTTTCTTGTTTCTGCGCTAATTGTGTTTTTAACTTTTCAGCTCGACTAATATAAAGCTCATTATCAAATGCCATTGGAAATGCTTTCACTAAGCGCTTCATGAGCTGTTCAATATCTTTTTTAAATGCACTACCTTCACCTGCAGGTAGCTTAAGCACCTTAGGGCAACGGGTATCATCAAAATTTGAGACATAACACCAGTCATACAATGTATTGGCGTTGCCATTAGGATCGTGACGATTTAAGTAACGCATTACCATGGTGCGTTTACCTAATCCATTACGACCTATCGCATAGATATTGTAACCTTTTTCCTTAATCGACATCGCAAACTCAACCGCTTGTTGTGCTCGCTCTTGTCCTACTATCTCATCTAATGGTGTAAGGTGTTTGGTTGACTTACACTCATCACTCAATTCGTTTAGCGCTGATACGCGATACAGCTTGTCACTGGTTAGAGGTTTAACTGACATAATCGATCCCTCTCGTTACGACGTCTACCTTCAGTCTACTCATAAAATATCGATTTTTTAGAGAGTTAAGCTACAAAAAGTGGCGTTAGTCTCATTTTTTAATGTTTAGCGCTGAAAATTTAGGCACAAAAAAAGCCTAACATTGCTAGTATCACTTTTAATATAGTAAGACTCAGCTAGTTAGGCTTTTATATTGCGAAATGTAACGCAATTACAACGTTGCCATTGCTCCTTTACCTACCCCTTCGTAGGCAACAACATCAAGACAATCATCAGCAGATAAACTTGGTTTAACCTTTTCAGCAATATAACTGGCAAGTAATTCAACAGTGGTGTCAGTGGCTAACATTTCCGTTTCCGAACGAGCAATTGCAAGTTCAAACTCACCTTGTGGTGCTGTGTAACGGAAACCATAATGAGTTTCGTCCGATACCGATTTGGCACACTCACTTAAATTCAGCTTAGTGACACTACATACATCTTCTTCTGAGCCTAAGTAAATATCTTGCCAACGCTTCGCCCATTGCTTTTCTAGTTCAGCATTGCGCTCTCCGTTAACAATAAGCTCAATCGGAGAACGATGACCGTGTGCAATGCGTTGACAGTTACCATCATGTTTTTTTAAACCGTGGCTGTAATGATAAAAAGCACCTTGAATTACTTCATGGCGAAGTACTACTTCCAGACCTTGCACATTCTCAGGTAGATTATCTTTAAGTACGTGATAAACATGCTCAGTCACACTTTCAATCGTCACTGTCTCTGCATCAATAAAGCAGAATGCTTCCTCTGGACAATGTAAGTGAATATTTTTGTCTTCTCGCAGAAGATCGACTGTCGCATAGCCCGTTTTAGTCGCGGCAGTGTGAATTGCTGGAGATTTAGCAGGCACAATTAAACGGTGATCGACATATTGATCAACTAATTGTTTGATCTGTTTCTTAACACGACTGAAATCAAGCACCATACTCATTTCATTTAACTCGCCCGACATCACCACATCAAGAATCCAACTTTCGCCAACCATACCGCGATCGGTACATAGGTATGACGCATCAATTACAGTGAGATCTCTGACAAATAGCTTCAAAGTGAAGTCCTTATTGATAATGGTTGTCGTTTCTAGGGGAGTGCATTATACGCTGCTGACGCAATGAGTAAACAAGCAAAATCAGTAAACACTAGATATAAAAAAGCAGCGATGATTATCATCGCTGCTCTCATTAGTATTCGTTATTAAGAAGATCTAAAAACGATAGTTCGCTGAGATGTAGAACGTCGTAATACTCTTTAGATCAGATTGAGTATTTGGATTTACGATATCCTCTTTTTTTGCACCAGCCCAATCAGTTTGATCTTTACGTTGGCTCGCGGTGTGACGGGCACCAATTTCTGTCGTGAAATGGTCGGAAATTCGCCAAGCAACACCCGCTTGAACACCAAGCACAGGGTTCGATTGTTTATAAGAACCATATTGTTGGCTGGTTGTTTCAGCAATCATGTAACCCACATGCGCACCCACAAATGGGTTGATAGCTTTGTCTGCTAGGAAGATATAATCAGCGCTTAATAAATGAAGAGTGACGTCAGTATCGGCGATCTTTTTATTCTCAAACTCAGATTCACCACTCATTTTCTGATAGCTGTAGTAAATCCGTCCATTACCACCAGCGGTATAAAAACCAATATCAGCACCAGCAAAACCGCTCGCGTCAGGTGAAGAGGGTGAAATTGCATTTTTATCTTTATCAGTGTGAACAAGAGAAAAGCTCATATCAGCCATTCCACCTGTTAACCCCACAAAGTAATGCATTGTGTCATCAAATTTTGGCACTTCATCTTCAATTGGCGATAAGCCATTTTCAGGTGTCGCAACCACAGGTTCTAAAACTAGTGGCTCACTCGGTGTATAAGCTGAATTTTCTGTTGATAATTCTTCTGCGGCAAAAGTTGTTGAAGAAAAAAGAGCACTAAGTAATACGCTCGCAAGCAATGTCTTATTCATAAACCGATCTGTTTCATCCTGTTTCATTGTATTTAAGCGTTAAGCCTACGAAGGGCTAAAACTTATAATTATTCCAATAGTGGTATGATTATATACTGAAACGAAAACAAAACTCGATATTGTTATGAAATTAACACTGTAATAAGTGGTGGCAATATTCTACGCACCACTTACAGTATTTTACTGAAATTATTCTTCTTTCAACCAATTTAATGCATCGATTGAGTTATCAAAATAACGCACTTCACCGGATAAGAACCAATTCCCTACTTTTGCGCCAACTTCTTGCCAATGTTTATTGCCATATAACGCTACTTTACGAAATTTCTTACCGTGCTTTAAGCCTAGCTTTAGATCATCCCAAGCCGCATGTATATCCCAACCATCGCACTGAGTACCGTCAAAATACACATCAACAATAGGTTTATCGACATCGGCTAACGCATCATCAATTTCAGGCGTAATAAGCTGGTAATCTTGATGGGTTAATTTACCTGTTGCTTTTAATTCAACGAAAAACTCATCACCGTTGTTATCAATTTCGATTTTAATGCCATGAGACTTTGTCATTTCATTATCTCCTCGATCAGTATTTAACGTTATTGTTATTTTGATAAGACTTTATAACAGAGACAATTTTACGGTAGTGGCAATGGTGCAAGATTACTCTGCATGCTTACAGGTTGACATAATTAGAGAGATTTTCATCCCAATACGGTGTTTCACCAATATATTGCTTAAAAAAACTAATTGCAGAGACGATCTTTTTAGGCAAATGTTTACGGCTTGGGTACACCACATAAAAGTGCATATCCTGATTGGCTTCCCAGTCATTAAGTAATTGAATCAGCTTTCCTGTTTTAAATTCATCAGTTAAAAGATACGTTGCAAGATATGCAATCCCCCAACCTGATACACATGCATCACGAACCGCTTCAGCTAAATCAACTCGATAATTTCCTGATACCGTGACACATAAGCCTTCTTGATCGCGTAAAAATGACCATGTGCCATGGTTTACCTGCCTATTTTGATAAACTAGACAGTTGTGATTTTGCAAATCACTGGGGTGAGTAGGCACAGAATGATGAATAAGGTATTCAGGAGATGCCGCAACAATAAAACGCGTATCAGCTAATCGTTGAGCTACATAACCTTCAGGAATATTTTCGAAATTGGTGATCCATAAATCCAGCCCTTCATCGACCATATTTGCACGATGATCAAATAAACTGACTTCAACATGAAGATCAGGAAATTGTCGGCGAAGATGTTCTATTGCAGGAATAATATGCATAGTGCCAAAAGATTGAGATAAGCCTAAGCGTAAAGTACCTGATACCTCATCACGAATATTTGCCATCATCGCATCAGCATCTAATACCGCAGAGACTAACTGCTCACAATATTTTGCATATTCGATACCTTCATCAGTCAAAGTAAAGCTGCGTGTCGTTCGCTGCACTAACTTCACCTGCAACTCTGTTTCTAATAAACCTAGCTGTTTACTCACATGCGATGTTGATACCCCGAGTTTATGCGCAGCATTAGTGAAATTGCCACTTTTTACAAGAGTGTGAAATATTGTCATTCGTCCGGCGCGATCTTGAAGCACTGCAATTACCTACCTATTTTAAGTCCTTAACAGTTTACTGCAGAACCTATCTATACCGTTATAATTCCTGTTATTAACCACAATTATTACCATTCAGTAAAAGTAATTTCCATTAAGGTGTAATTATCATTCTTATTGAAACAATTATAATACAGCCTCATTTATGAATTAGATTGGAGTGTGTTATTTATAAACAACACATCGATATTAAAGTATGTATTGGGATGGCAATTATTACAGTAGGTGTTGCTGTAATTAATTTAGCAGGTGTTTCGCACCACCACTAAATATCCCTATATAGCCATTATGAGAGGTTATGATGAACCAACAACGTGCTGAAAACTTATACTACTATTTACGTAATCAAAAGAGTTCTCAAAAAGAGATCAATGTTATTATTCAACAATTAAGTCAAAACTACGGTATTAATTTATCAGAGCTTGATCGCCGTTATCGTTCACGTATTGGTTACTCACCAAATCGATATGACATTAATACCTATGGTAGCGCAGGTTCTCGTACAATGAACCAAACTCGTGGTATGCAAAATAATAAATGAGATATATTAATTCAGAATTAATAATTAACAGACAAGCTTATATAACAACTAAAAAAACCGACAATGACTTATTCATCGTCGGTTTTTATAACTAAACTAAAATCAGTTCATACGTTGAATAACCCATGGCATTAATTCGACATAGGCGTACCAGCAACCAGCAGCGATGATTGCAGTCCATACTATGCGTGATAACCATTGAGAGCGCTGCATATGACGAGAAGGATCAGGCTCACCACAGTGAGGACAAAAATGTGCACGACGAGACACAATACCTTCACAAGCAGGACAATCCGTTAAACGTTTAGATCGAGTTGCTACATCTGCTTTACTCAATGATTTTGCAGTTAACGACGACTTTTTTGTAGATTGAGGTCGCTGCTCTGCACGCATTGAAAGCATAACTTCATCATTATCATCATCGACTGCCGAAAAATCTGTTGTTTTCACGTTGTTCACCATTAAATCAATTTCTACGATAATGATACTAAATAACTATCCAATAAGCATACCCACTCGATAAATATTGACGTAACTTTAATTTACTATCAGGTATTATATCGTCACATACGATATTTTATGTAATTAATGCATTATTTAATAACGATTAACTGTAAAATTTATATGATTGAATTTATTACTATTCGACAATATCCATTCATACTTGAGATACTATAGCTATACCTTTTTTCTTCCCTGTAACCAGACAGAATAGATTGATACAGAAATTATCAATAATCATTAATTGCTAAATAGTATTTTTCATCAACCACGATTGCAGCAAACGCCTGAACCAGGTAAATCATTTCCTTAACACTTCAGTTTAAACATGTTGGAAAATGGCCGTTAATGTAAATGTCGAACCCGCTATATTTGTGCCTGATGGAATGGCGAGCGATAAAACAAGTTGGAAGAGATGACACACCACCATTAACTATCGCATGCGAAAAATCTTCGCTTTGATTTTTTCGATCAAGTAGTGCGCTTCGTTCAAAGAGCGTATAGCCATATTTAACGGCTTAGTTAAACTCAAAAAATGCTGTATATCCGATATATCATCACAAGGTTGCCGAGAGCTGCCGAGAAAAGCCAATTGCTGATGATTTAGCCCCGACAAAAAACTGGATTCTATCAACAAACGTTGAAAGCGCCCCCACTTTGTGAAATTTGTAGACAACACGACAGAAGGAGAAAAAAAATGATAAAATAGCGCATTTCTTGCAGTTAGATTTGGATAACTTTGTTGATGTAAACACTCAGGATCAAACAAAAAGATCGTTCCAGCTCTACCAATTACCTTCGTTAATTCATAATCTTCAGTTTGTTGATGGTACAACTCCCCCACTTGCCCCTGATAGTGATGCCGATGAGAACCTGCAACAAACGCAAATGCTCCTGACTCTACATCATCAAGATAACAGCCTAATTTCAATGATCTTGGAATAGACTTAGATTGATAATATTCAGTGCAATACCATTCATCACGATGTAATGGGTGAAAATTGTCTTTAAATGGGAGACTTTGCCATCCTTTCGCTTCTTGCAAACAGATATCTTTTCCTAAATATTCAACAATAAGGTTATTAATTAATGGCATTAAGGGCAGTTGACAAAAACAGCGATTTAAAGTTAATAATTGATCCACTATTAATCGCTTTCTATCCGTTTGCGCATATCCTGTCCATGAGTTAAAAGTAGGGCGTTCCAATTGAGATTGAAAGCTCTGTTGCATTTTTAGTAACTCTTCATTTGTTATACATTCGGGCAGTACAACAACGCCGTTACGTTTTAACTCGTTCAGTAAATCTAGAAGTTGTGACATCCGTTAATACCTGGATAAAATCAGACGTTAATTTCTCACGACCATACTGGTAGTAAAAATCAGAAGAAGGTGTCTTTACGACTAACTGCTTGAATTCAAACAACTGATGCAACTGTTTTAGTTTCTGCGAATAGATAAATGGTTCATCTATTGAAACTTCATAAAGTTGTGTGGCGTGTCGCCTTAAAAAATCTAATGTTTCACCATCAGGTAATTCAGCTAAAATTGGCTTGCCACTTGCCACATAATCTATTGCTTTAGTCGCTAAATGGGTATCAGATTTACCTTTGTCAGGTTTACCCTTTTGAATAAATAACACATCACATTGCGATAAAATATCGTGTAATTTTTCTTTCGGTTGAGCACTTATCATTTCAACCTTACCTGTTAATTTATAATCGCGTATTAACTGCATCATTTCATCTTGAACATCGCCTATGTTGATAAGGCGAATTGGAAGGTCACACAGAGCCAATTGCTTAAGTAGACCTTTTGCGCTTCGCCTAAAACCATCCCATGTCCCGCAATAACCAAGGGTCAACACATTATGATTATCGGAAACATGATCAAGGACTTGATCATAACTATTAGGGATATAGCGAACACAATGTTGGGGGTATAACGATTGATAAGTATGATAATCAGCTATCGACGTTACCATCAAAGCACTCGCTTGCGACATTATTTTTTGTTCATATTTAGCGTCACTTTCATCGAAAAAGTAACTTGCTTGCGACCACGCATCACGAAAATCTAATACCAAAGGAACATTAAGCCATTTTGAAAGTAGCATACCAATTAAAGCGCTACTAAAAGGAGGACAAGAAACAACAATCACATCGGGTTTAATCACTTTACTTTTCTGCCATGCTTTATAAAGAGCAGGGAAAATCCAGCCCCAATGTAAATCAATTAACCAATACTTTTTAGCAATATCTCCATCTCTTTCTGGTGAACGCCAATGCCTTAAGCGATAGCATTGCTTATGAATAATTGTTGGCCATTTCCAACTCCAATCAATATTCCATGAAGATACAGGGACAATATCTGCGAGAAGTTCTAACTTATTTTTATTATCAACATTAGCAAATCGGTGATCTCGTGCTTCACGAAACACCACTACGCGATGCCCTAAACGCGTTAGAGCCTCGCTAAATCTTCGACTTCTGTTTGCACCAACATTTAATAGCGGTGGGGAAAAATAACTAAAATAAAATATATTCATTCATTTCACCTTAACGCCCTAATGACTTTGCCTGGATTACCCGCAAACAATACATTTGGCGGCACATCTTTAGTGACAACACATCCAGATGCAACAACAGATCCACGTCCAATAGTGACAGGCTTTACAATATTGACGCCAGTACAAATCCATACATCATCTTCAATCACTAAATCTGCCATTTCTGGTGGCTTATACCGGTCTAAACTTGGACTATGACCGCTGTGAGCATTAATGCTCGTTCTTCCTGCGATCATAACGTTATCGCCAATAAGTACTTTCTTTCCTACTGAAATACCAGTCTGCCAACCAATATAGCAATTCTCACCCATTCTTATTTCGCAACACCCACTATCAGGATGACCGTGAATACTCAGTGCTCCGTTTAAACACGTATTATTGCCAATATAAATTTTTATCGGTCCTTGGATTAAAGGAAAGCCATTTTCTAAACTCAATCCAGGGCTGTAGTGTTCTAACCGCGCCTGTAACATAGGAAGGTAGAAAAAAATGTTCAACAAGCGCTGCAAGATAAAACGTGCTAATCGATAAACAATATAAATAGGTCGATATATCCATGCTAAATCAGGTAGTTGACCATTAACGAACCACTTTGCGAGTCGATATAACAATCGGCTTAATGGCGTGTTTCTTTGTTTGATATAAGCACGAATTCGATCCGTTATTAACATTAATCACCACCTTTACGGCTTATTTAAAGCGTTTTATTGTTTAATCAAAGATGAATACAATTCGTGAGTTTGCGCGATTTGCATTGTGATATCATATTTTTGCTCTACCTTTTTTCTCGCAGCTAAGCCGACACGTTCAAGTAACTTATTTTGGCTATAAAGAAACATTAGCAATTTTTGTACCTGATCTATTTGCTCAAAACACACATACCAACCCTGTTGTTTATCGGTAAATATCTCAGCAAGCCCACCAGTCGGTTCAGCGATAACAGGTCGCCCAACAGCCATTGCTTCAACAGCAACATATCCGAAAGCTTCCTGCCAACAAGATGGCATCAATACAATATGTGCTTGTTGTAAATCCTGCTCAATTTGTGATGAACGTCCATGGTAATTAATCGACTGCTCTCGATATGCTGTGAGCTTCACCAGCTCAGACAGCTCCCCATCCCCATAAATATCTAATTGCGAAATTATTGTTAACTCTGGTTGAGAAAACAGATCTAATAAGTAGTGGATTCCTTTTTCTGCACTTAAACTTCCGATATAGAAACAACGTAATTTATTCGTAATTGGCGGTAATTTTTTATAGTTAAATCGCGATAAATTTATACCATTATTAATCAGCAATATTTTTTTAGATGGCATAAACGCTTCTAACCATCGCTGAATAAAAGGAGAAATAGCACAGAGGCGAGTAATTGGAATACCTAGAGCCAATTGTTTCCAACGACGCCATCCTGTTATCTCAACGTGTTTCGGGGGTGAATTATGCATTGTAAGCACAATTTTCGAACAAAAAACGCGTGCAATGAATGTATAAATATGTCCAATACCATAAAAATGGAAATGGATAAGATGAGGGTGATAACGTAGCAGTAAAGCAAACAATTGGGCGGAATTAGCAAAAGAGGAGTAGGTATATTTTTTTGATTTTAAAGCAGAATAAGCATCATCTGAAATAGATCGTGCTAATAAAATAAAATGTTTATTAGGATGTGGTAGCTGAATTAAAAAATCAAAAAAACTACTACCTTTTTTTATGTCAATATCACAAATTAAGACTATATTTTTCATCTTTTCTCTCACGATAAAAAGGTAGTCTTTAAAGCATATCTGAGAATATATTATTCTATTCTTAAAAAAGAGAATATTCTAAAACCCTAAACATAGCGACTATCTTTCCAGGTAGTCGATTATACAGAACCAAATAATACAACTAAGTTAATTTATGCCCATTTTATTTTCACTCAATGATTATTTAAAATAAAAAGCTTGTATTCAATTATATTACTCGTGCAACCACAAAATAACTGTCCCATTATTATTTAATTAAAACCGCCATAGCCTATCCCCCCGTTTGATAAAAATGTGATTCTCACCGAAAATAGATGTAAAAAAACAAACATCAAACTCACAAAATAATAATACTTTTCCACCAAATAACAATACTATCCCTTCAGTTAAATAAATGAGGAAGTAACCATTAAAGATAGAATATGATAGAAAAAAATACAATTTATAAAAAACAATGACTTTTTTTAGTTAAAAAATTGCAGTTATTAAATATATTTATTAACAATTTAAATAAATAATAATCCATCAAAATAAAAGTAAAACATAATCAAAGATAAATATTACTAAGTTAAATAAATATTTTTTGAATCACTTATAAGGAATATAAGTATGCATAAATTTAAAACATCACTTCTTTTTAGCATGTTAGCTATGGGTACTGTATGTAGTACAGCTGCATTTGCCGATCTACAAGCTCTTGCAAGTAAAACTGAATTAGTCAATTTAGGTACAGGTACCGTCCAATTTACAGGTCAATTACTAGAACAAGGTTGTAAAATTAATATTGGCTCTGGTAGTACTAATCAATTGGTTGACATGGGAACATCAGCGGTACCACCACGAGATTCAAATGGTTCAGTAACAAAAGGTCATTACTGGGGAGCAACAGACTTTACTATTACATTTGAAGAGTGTCCTACAGCAGCAAAATTAACAAACAATCAAAAAGTCTATGTTAAATTTAGTAATATAGACGGTAGCAATGACAATATGGATACTCTTAAAGTATTCAAAGATGGTTCAACTAGCTCAAGTGACTATATTGGAATTCAGATTTCACCAAAATTTGGTGAGGTCATAAAACTCAACGATTCAATTGAAATTGGTGATACTAGTACAGATACTAATTTACTAGCTGACGGCAACGGTAAAATTGATGCCCACTTTACAGCTCATTGGGCAGTAATCCAAGATTCTACTTCTGATACCGATATTGCACCAGGTAAATATACTGGTTCCGCAGCAGTAGATATTAGTTACCACTAATTAATAATGGATATTATTTAGGTCAGTATTTTTACTGGCCTAGTATATAAGAGAACAAAATGAAAAAATTACTACTAGCAGCTGGTAGCCTATTGATTTGTCTTCCTGCACATTCATCAGTTCGATTAGATCAAACTCGAGTGATATTTCATGGTGCAAGTAAAAGTGCAAATTTATCTATTTCTAATGATTCAGAAACCGATAAGTATTTTGTAAAAGGAAAAGTAGAAAAATTAAATAATAAAAATGCTTTTATTATTACACCACCAATTTCAAGTCTTGATCATAATGATAAAATCACATTAAGAATATCGCGTGCTTTTGGTGATTTACCCAAAGATAAAGAATCAATTACTTACACTACAATAACCGCCATACCAAAAGTCAAGAAAGATGGCCACAGTAAACTTGTGATGGCAATAGCGACACAAGTGAAGTTAATTTATAGACCTGAAGGAATTTCAGATCCTAACTTTAATATTGTAGGAAAGAAAATAAAAATAACGAAAACATTAAATGGTATTTCCATTAATAACCCAACACCATACTATATAAATTTTAGTAATATTAAGTTAAATGGTAAATTTTTCAATGTGGAAAAGTTGCCAAATCATATAATACCGCCGCTAAACAATAAAGAATTCAAGTTATCAATGAAGTTAAAGCCAAGTGCTAAAAATACGATAGACATAGGAATTATTAATGACTTTGGTGGAATCAATCGAATAGATTATAATATTTAGGTAAATTGATAAAGGGACTTAAAATGATTAATAAAAAGGATATTTCCTTATTATCAATATCTATCGCTTTAATGTCCTCTAGTTATGGTCATGAAAATGAAAGCCTTGATTTAAGTATACTTTCTGGTCTTATTAGTGAAGATGATCTCAATGCATATCTAGTACAGGGTGGTGTCGCTGGTACCTACCCTGTTAATATTTATTTAAACGATAAGCGTACTAGTGAAATTAGTGTTGAATTTATTAATATAGATCGTAATAAAAAGCTACTCCCATGTCTGTCTGATAAATTACTAGCAAATATGAGAGTCAAAACAAAAGATCTTCCATTTACATTGGAAGGGCAATGCGTCGATATAGGTAAAATCCCTTATGCAAGCTATAACTTTAATCTATCAAAACATAAATTAAATATATACCTACCAGGTATATACATTGATAAATCAAAATATAACACAGCTATGTGGGATAATGGGATTCCATCTCTAATAAGCACTTATTATTATTCAGAATCTAAATATTATGATAAAAAGGGTAATAACGATTCTGATAGTAGTTTTTTATCATTAGATAATAAAATAACTTTAGGCCCATGGCGAATAATTAATAATATTACATATAATAATTTAGATAAGTGGAAATCCAATGATTTATATTTATTTAGAGATATAATAGCACTAAAAAGTTACTTTAAAGCAGGTCAGATTTATTCATCTTCAGCTAATCATAACAGTAGTATTCCACTAACAGGAATAAACTTAATTAATCATAATTATATGGAAGATGGAACATCATTCAGGCAATCTCCAAACATAAAAGGGGTTGCAAAAAGCAATGCTGTTGTTTCGGTGTATCAAAATGATTCATTAATTTATGAGAAGTCCGTCTCTGCTGGACCTTTCATACTTGAAGATGTACAACCTCTCTCGAATAGTGATGATTTAACCGTTGTTATTACAGAAAATAATGGAAGTAAGCAAACCTTTACTGTTCCATATTCAATTTCTTCATCATTTTTGGCTGAGGGGGTGCATAAATATTCTTTTAATATCGGAAAGTATAGAGAAAAAGAAGTAAAATATAAACCATATATCGTTCAAGCAAGTTTTAGTTATGGACTCCCCAATTATACAACACTTTTAACTAACACGACATTATTCGATAAATATCAAGCTTTATCAGTTGGTTTAGGTTTTAACTTTGGTAATTTAGGTAATTTAACTTTAAAAAATCAAAAAATTAGATATACAGAGAAAAAAGACAACAAAGATTCATATAATTTTGATGTTGATTATAGTAAAGAATTCAGTAAACATAACTTAAGATTTAATATTTATTATGATAAATTTGATTCAAACTATAAATCACCAACTGATTATATTCGTCAGTATAATAGTAACTTTTGGGAAAATGACTATGATTACACTGTTGGAGTAAGTGTTAATAAAGGGTTTTCAAGTTTTGGAACATTATCCTTATCTATATTAAAGAATTCAACAATAAAAAATAATGATGGAACGCTTAATACATATATAAATTATAATAATAGCTTTTGGGGTGTATCAACATCAATATATTATTCTAATGTTAAATCAGAATATGGTGATGATAATCTTATTGGCTTAAATTTATCAATACCATTATATAAAAACATCAGTTCATCAATTTCTCACTATGAGAATATAAATGAAAAAACCAATTCAAGCAATATAAATATTGGTTACTACAATAATAATTTTAGTTTATCAGCAACAGAAAGTTTAATTAAAGGAAATCATGATAGTTCATCTTTGAATGTTAATTATGATCATAGTCTTGGCTCAATGAATGCAGGCATAAGTGAATCTGACACGTATCACCAATTGACCTATGGGCTGAATGGAAGTATTGCAATTCATAGTAGTGGGATTACTTTGGGTAAAAGTATTCATAATGGTACCGCTGCATTAATTGATACTCACGGAAGTAGTAATATAGAAATTAATAATAAAGTTAAAACTGATTATTTTGGTTATGCATTAATTCCTAATATTTCTGAATATTATGAAAATGAATTTCAAGTAAACACATATAGTATTCCTAATAATGTTGAGTTTGATATTACTAGAGCTTCTGTTGTTCCAACAGCAGGCGCTTTAACTAAAATTGAGTTTAAATCAATAATTGGTCATAAAATGATATTAAAAATACTCACTGAGAATGATGCTATCATTCCATTCGGAACCACTATTCATAATCATAGTTATGATAAATTTGAACATAATATTAATAACTTAATCGGTGATGATAATTTAGCGGTACTATCCGGAATGCATTCAAAAAAGGGTTATCTAACACTAAGTTGGTTGATAGAAAATAAAAATATGGATTGTAAAATCCCTTACGATTTAGATGATTTATCTCAAAATAGTTCTGGTTTTTATAGTTTAGAGGCGAAATGTAATGAAAAAAATTAAATTAGTTTATTTTCCATTTTTTATTTTTTCTCTACAGGTAAGTTTTTTCTCGGTAGCAACTGAGCGAATAGAAATTTACCCAGTTATATTAAAAGCAAACATAACTGCGGCATCTTGTAATTTAAAATTGGATACTGGTTCTCATTATCAGACAGTAACCTTTCCTGATGTTACTATTATAGATCTATTAAATAATAATGTTGAATGGGAATCATTTAAACTTAGATTGGGAGGTTGTTCTCGAAGTGTTGAGTATATTCATATTGATGTATTGACGGATGATCTAATCAAGAACAGCTATAAGTTTGCGACTAATATAAATAATAGTGGTTCCGGAATAGCAGAGAATGTTGCGATTCAAATAGAATATAAACCAGAAAATAATGGAAACTGGAGGTCAGTTACTAATAATGGTAGTTTCCATATTAAAAAAGATTTTAATAAAAAATCCGCGACTGCTTATTTAAGGGCTCGACCAGTAATTTACAACCCCGACGAAAAACTATTTAGTGGTCGTTATGAAACTTTAGTTCATTTTGTATTTTCTTATGATTGATAACAGGATTATTATGAAATTTATAAGATTATATTTATTACTTGCTTTATTTACCACTGCTTCACAAGCAGAATGCGTATATACTGAAGGTAATAATGTTAGTAATGTAAAAACAACTGCCCTTTCAGCAATTACTTTAAGTTCTACATGGGGCGAAGATTGGAACAATGACATTTATGAGCAAAGAACAAGAGTAAATCATACAACAACAGGAGTAAGGGAGCAGAAGTGGGTTCCATTAGCTAGATCAATCTCTACATTTTCACAAAATGATCCGACTCAAGTTGTATATAAATGTGACAGAACTTCTGATGCGATATTAACAATAGACAGCGGTATTAAAACCAGCCAAGCACCTAAGCAATTTGGAACTCAAGATAATGTTTGGCAAACTTCCAACATCGATATTGGTGTTCGAATTTATATTCAAAGTGGTAATAATGAAAAAGTAGCTCTTGAAAAGGCTTCAACAATTATTCCTAATTTTTCAAATTCAGGTCTTAATAATAAAAGAAAAATAATAATTACAGCTGAGTTTATACGTACTCCTCGCAAAAATAGTGAGGGTAATTATATAGTACCTAGTACTGCCAATATCGATGACATTATTCTTTCTTTAAAAACATCTAATGGAAGTATTATCTTTTATAAAATTAAAATTAGAGCACCAACCGCTATAAAATATAATAGTGGTATTTGTGCAGTAGCTTTGAGTCAAAATGTCATTGATTTGGGAAATATTCCATTACAAACAATAAATGAAAATCCTTTAGACACAAATACAAGATTATCTAGCATAGGATTCGGCTACAAGTGCTCAACAGATATACCTGGTCGATTAACATTAGGGCTTTTTTTTGACGTTGAAGATATTATTAATGTCGGTAACGACAAATATATTCTTATACAAAATCGTATAGTCGGAGACGCTGCTGCAAAAAATATTTTTTTTGCTTTGAGATATACTAATTTGGAGTTATTTTATAATAATTTTCATCCTGGTAATTGGATGACGCCCGGTTGGAATTTTCATCATGATCGTAATGGTGACTGGGTAGATTTCAATGTACGTTTACTAGGAAATAAGAACGGTAAGGAACTTAGTGAAGGGAAAGTTGAATCTTTAGTCTTATGGAAATTTAAATACTTGTAATATTTTTTCCATCGTGGTTTGTATAGTGTAAATATTTATATATAACTACTTTATACTTAATTAAAGTATAAAAGTAGTTATATTTATTTTCGAGCTATTATTTAATGATTTTTTATTTCTAAATTAACTTATATCAAGCTAACGATTACCTATTCAGTAGGGTTTGTTCCGCAATTCGTTGGAACTAAATAACGAAGTTACTATCTGATCGGCTACATCAATTAATCATCATCATAACCTTATGACGAGACCTTGTCGATTCAACGTCTTAACCATGACAACAGCACTGATGGTAATTTGTGGTTTCTATATCATTGATAGCGTTACAAAGTTTAATAATTTCAGTATTCAAGCTGGCTAACATCCCACTTGTTTGTCCTTATCACACCTTTATAAACCATCGAGCCATTGCTAGCTGAAAAAACTCAGCTTCAGAAACTACAACGCTCAGATTGGTGAAACCTACTCCATGATTAAAGAACTTGAAAAGCTTACAGGACTTGGTATACCTGAAACTCCATGCTTTGTATAAAAAACAATCTTCTTTAAGCGGTTTGATCTCTTATTTAAATTACGTAACAAAGCCTTCCAATGGTCGCTTATACAGATACAGATCATACAACTAAGTTAATTAACACCCATTTGATGTTTATATTTGGTTACTGATTTATCACAGAAATCTCGCTCATCATCATCGGTAATATTGTTAATAAGTTCAGCAATTGCTTCGTAACCAACCTTACCGTTTTTTACTTTCCATACGGTATAAGCTGCCTGCTTATCTAATTCAATACGTGTTCTTTCACCATCAGACAGTAACGTAAGGTTATACATGAATTATGCTCGCTCTAATTTTATTGTTTTATTTTACCTAAAAAGATAAATGATCAAAATAGCCATACACCATAATCATTGGGGTTTTCTTGCGACAAAATTTGAGTATTTAGCCATCAAAAAAAGAAGCTCAACCTCTCTTTTTCAACATAATTAGTAAACAACTGACTATTTTATCTAAAACAGCCTAAATTATGTGATATTGATCGCGAGAATAATCATCCCGCTTACATAAACTGTTTCCATTAAAACACAACAATAACCTTTGTTAATTATTAAAATCTAGGAGCAATATATGGCCACCCCACATATTAACGCAGAGCTTGGTGATTTTGCAGAAACAGTTCTAATGCCAGGTGATCCTCTACGTGCTCAGTTTATTGCTGAAACTTACCTAGATAATGTTAAGCGTGTTTGTGACGTACGTAGTATGTATGGCTACACCGGCACTTATAAAGGTCAACGTATTTCGGTTATGGGGCATGGTATGGGTATTCCCTCATGCTCTATTTATGTTCACGAATTAATTAAAGACTTTGGTGTTAAAAATATTATCCGTATCGGTAGCTGTGGCGCTGTCCATGATGATGTAAAACTGATGGATGTGATCATCGGTATGGGAGCCTCAACAGATTCAAAAGTAAACCGTATTCGCTTCTCAAATCATGATTTTGCAGCAATTGCGGATTATCAATTATTAGAAACTGCGGTAAATCAAGCACGGGCGCAGAAAGTACCGGTTCGTGTCGGTAATGTTTTTTCTGCTGACTTATTCTACAGTCCAGAAAGCGATCTTTTCGATAAAATGGAAAAGCTAGGTATCCTTGGCGTAGATATGGAGGCGGCAGGTATTTACGGCGTTGCTGCCGAGTTAGGTGCAAAAGCACTGACTATTCTAACGGTTTCTGATCATATCAAACGTGGTGAAAAGCTCAGTGCAGAAGATCGTCAAAAATCATTTAATGAAATGATGAATATCGCACTAGAAACAGCAATTTCTTTATAAATACCCCATAAGCGGGAGACATTTTCCCCGAGGTGTTGACCGCTTATTTCTATACATAAATAAAAACTAAAGGGATGTTAGTTTAATCAATACCTTCAATTAATAGAAACCAGCTCGATAATGTAAAATGTGGCGTCTTACACAATCATAGGTAACATATTATTGAAACGTTTTGTTCTCTGACAGTGCTGAGTACTATTTACTCAGCCCCTTCTCACAAATCCCACTCCTGTGCTTAGTAACAACCTTGATAATATATTTATAATCATTGTTAAGATCCCTCAAAAATAAGGTTTGATTATGTCGACATTTCTTACAACAGCAAACCACATTGAGCAGTTACCTTTAGCTTTCAATGGCCATCAGTTTAATCACTGTAAAACATTGATTTGTAAGAACTTTTGTTCACATAATCCAAATGACTATGTGCTACAACATACAAACAAAAATCGTCCAACACTGGTATGCCTTGAGTGTGGTGCTTTTCCTCCTTTATTGAATAACCAAGATGTTGTAGAAGAAGCCCTACGTTACCAAACTCAACAAAGCGGCGATCTTCCTAGATGTACAAATAACGCCTGTGAGAATAAAGATTTTTCAGCACTAACACACAGACATTTATATCACGCATTTGGCTTTAGTGGTGACAGGCAGCGCTATCGTTGTAAAGCATGCGACCAAACATTTGTCGATCGTTGGTCTGGTACCAATAATAAGCATCTCATACAACAAAAACTCTTAGGGTTATTATTTACTGGTTATCCAGTGCGAGATATTTGTCGTCGCTTAGAGATAAATCCAAAGACATTTTATGATCAATTAAACCACATCGCAGCAAGGTGTCGTCGCCAACTTGCTTTGTTTGATGAACGCTTATTTAAACACCAACATAAAGTAGAACTTGCTTCCAATATCAAAGCGTTGCAAGAGAAAAGTATGAACGGTGTACTATGGGTTGCTAGTGCAGAAGCGCAGTCAGGGTATGTCGTTACTCAGCATATTAATTACCAACAAGAAACTGTTGAATCAACACAAGAGCACCATGATGCTTATCAAGATACCGCTCGCTACATGGCCCTTTCGTCACCTCATCAAACGCTGAAAGAAACATTTATCCCGCAAGGAATATTAGCGCAAGTAGATACAACGTATCGGAAAATTTTTAGTCGCTCCAATATGGAGAATCCATTAACTGATGGCAGGATCATTAATTACCCAACGAAAGGAACATTGATCCACCCTCAATACACCGTATATAGCCACTACCTATATTTAAAGCAAATGTTCCAGCATAGTGACTATCTTGCGGTTTTCATGCCCCAAGAAACACTGCTTCGTTCTGCCTGTATTTCGGTTTTTATTGACCATA
Source organism: Photobacterium sp. SKA34 (assembly GCF_000153325.1). Taxonomy (GTDB): domain Bacteria; phylum Pseudomonadota; class Gammaproteobacteria; order Enterobacterales; family Vibrionaceae; genus Photobacterium. Next base: position 1,159,673 of record NZ_CH724141.1, on the reverse strand, counting down.
TTAAAAATAAACGAATTGATCCTATTTATGTTCTGGAAGGTGAGCAATGGCTACACGGCGATAAACCAGACAATGTCGATATTGTGCTACTAGGTTGGTGGCAAGATCGATGGGCTTTCACACATTTAGATAACGCCAGTAAAGGGATCTGCCACCTTGGTGGAGAAACATCGAAAGATAAGCAATGGCTAGAGCATGCAACGTATCGTGCTATTTCATCTTATCAAAACCGTTTTCAAGACCAATTTAGCCAACTGATCAACGAACCAAGACGTAAACTTCGACCAGCAGGATTATTACCTCTGCTTGATATTTACCGCGCTTGGCATAACCTTTGTCGCCAAGATAAATACAGATTAACGCCTGCGCAACGATTAGGTCTTGCCTCTTCACCTATAACATTAGAACAGTTGTTGAGCTAACAACAGAGATAAAAAAGGCTCAATATTGCCATCAGTGATGCCATTTTATTGAGCCTGATTAGAACGTTTATAATCTAAAACGCCTTATCTTTATATAATCTTATTTTTCAGCTGCAACAACTGAGATTTCAACCAACAAAGCATCACGTGCCATACTTGCTTCTACACAAGCACGTGCAGGTGCATGACCTTCAGGAACCCAGCTATCCCACACTGCATTCATCTCTGCGAACATACTCATATCTTTAATATAAATCGTTGCAGAAAGCATATGCTCTTTATCACTTCCCGCTTGTAGTAATAACGCTTCAACTTTATCCAGCATTGTCTGTGTTTGCTCTGTAATACTTTTTGTTGCATCAGCACAAACTTGACCACATAGATAAATAGTTCCGTTATGTTTTACAATACGGCTCATTCGAGCACCTGTTTCCAAACGTTCAATCATGGTATTTCCTGTTCACTAGAAAGTAATACCTTATTGTAACTTTTTTTGCAGAAAAGTCGTCATAGTTCGGTAAGAAAATAAAATTATTTGCACTAATTGTAATTTACACCGTAAATTTCAGCTATTTTCCTAACGAATCTTCAATTCTCGCTTTCCAAATCGCCATTGCTAATGCAGGTTTACGTAGCACTTCTGGTGTTGGTATCCAGCCATGCTTGATCTTAGCAAACACATCAAAACGTTCTGCAGTGCCAGACATTGCTTCTGCTATGACTTTACCAGCAATATTGGTTAAACCAACGCCATGTCCAGTGTATCCATGAGCAACATAAATATCATTCCCCAAGTGATCAATTTGAGGCATGTAAGAACGAGTGACCGCAAATAAGCCGCCCCAGTGGTATTTCATTTTCACATCTTTTAACTGTGGGAATACCGTGATCATACGTTGGCTTAGGCGCTCCGCTGAATCACTGTATTCACCATTAAATGGATGGTTTACACCGCCAAATAAAATACGACCATCAGGAGTCGGACGATAATAATCAAGACTGTTATTTAAATCTGACATTGCCATCATATTTGCTATGGGCTGACGATCACCTAATTGCTCGGTTACTGCAATATAAGAAGCAACCGGCAAAACGACACTTTGTGCTTTACGGTTTAATCCGTCTAAATAGGCATTACATGCCAATAGCACTTGTTTCGCTTTTACGCGACCTTTAGGTGTATGAATAATATGTGGATTACCTTTTTCAATTTTAGTCGCTGGGGTATTTTCAAATACCGATGCACCTAATGACATTGCAGCACTGGCTAAACCTAAGGTGTAATTCAATGGGTGCATGTGTGCACTGTTTGAATCAAACAAACCACCAAGATAGCGATCGGTATGCGCTATTTGCTGAATTTGTTCTTTTTCCCACCAGCTTGCAGTTGGGTAATCATAACAAGTCTGCTTTAAGTCATACCAAGATTTTAATTCTTCTTCTTGGCTCTTTTTCAATGCAAGTTCAATATAGCCTTGTTGAAAATCACAGTCGATATTGAATGTTTCAATACGCTCGCGTGCAATATCAACCGCTTCACACGAGAGATCCCATAATTGTTTTCCCCATTCAGGGCCATAGGTCTCATCGACTTCACGTAGCCCCAAACAGTAACCGACGAGACACTGCCCACCATTTCGGCCAGAGCCCCCCCATGCTAAACGTTTAGATTCAAGAACGACAACCGAAAAACCTTTCTGACGTAATTCGATGGCAGCATTCAAACCTGTCATACCGCCACCAATAATACACACGTCAGCTTCTATTTGTTGTTCGAGTTCTGCTTGCTCAGGTAATGCATTAATTGTTGCTTGGTAATAACTATTAATATATTGACTACGCATGGACATTCCAATTGCCTATAAATAAGAACAGAGAAAAAATCGCGCGGATAATGTCACGCTATTAATGTAACAACAAGGAATTTATTACTGTGATAATGTTCATATATCACACTAATTAGCTTTGACATGCTTAATGTTAACTCTATTATCCGCTACTCACTGACTTACCTGGTCATTTAGGGAAATAGAAATGAAAAAAGTTTTTAAAGGGGTGACAACACTAACATTCGCACTTTCAGCATTTAATGTTTCGGCAAATGATGCTGTGCTTAACATTTACAACTGGGCTGAATATATGCCAACAGATGTAATTCAAGCATTTGAGAAAGAATACAATGTCACCGTCAACTATTCGACTTTCGATAATAACGAAGCGATGTATACCAAATTAAAACTTCTGAATAACAAAGGTTATGATGTGGTTTTTGCTTCAACCTATTTTATTGAAAAAATGGCACGTGAAGGCATGTTAGCCAAAATAGACAAAACCAAAATGCATCACTTAAAAGATGTTTATCCTGGTTTGTTAGGCCAACAATTTGATCCTAAAAACGATTACTCACTTCCGTATGTTTGGGGTGTGACAGGGATCTCTTATAACTCAGATAGTATTAAAAACGATCAGGTAACGGGCTGGAATGATTTATGGAATACTGATTTCCAACGCCAAGTCATGCTATTAGACGATGTTCGTGATGTATTTGGTATGGCATTAAAAGCACAGGGCCATAGCATTAACAGCACCAACGAAGCAGAAATAAAACAAGCTTACGAGAACCTGCGCGACTTACGTCCTAACGTTATTGTCTATAACTCAGACGCACCACACGTACCATACGTAACAGGTGAAGCAATGCTAGGTATGCAATGGAACGGTAATGCTTATTTAGCCAAGCAAGAAATGCCAGAGCTAAAATTTGTTTATCCAAAAGAAGGTTCAATTCTGTGGATGGATAACTTTATTGTACCAGAAGGCAGTGTAAATAAAGATTTAGCCTTTAAGTTTATTGATTTCTTTATGCGTCAGGAAAACCAAGCAAAATTAGTTGAAGAGCTAGGTTTCCCTGCGCCAAATAAGCAAGCAAAGTCATTCTTACCTAAAGAATTACAAAACGATCCAATGATCTTCCCAACAGATGAGGAAGTAAATAAGGGTGAGTTTACTAATGATGTTGGCGATGCAGTCAATATTTACGAAAAATACTGGCAATTGCTGAAGAGCTAAAAATAAAAAAGAGCAACACGAGGTGTTGCTCTTTTACTTCAGATGATATTAATTAAATTCTATTCCAGTACTTGTTACAAAATAATTAAGTTCACCAAATCATTAATTATCAGCTCCTTAGAATAGAAAGAAACAACATCCTCACCACTAGAGTTTATTGATACATAAATATCAGTTAACGTTATAATCTTTCTCTTACTATCAGTTATTGATTCGAGTTGAAGAGCTCCCATATCATTAATATGCCAAGAGTACTCTTGACCTAATCAACTGCAATTTGATTTTTAATAAAACTATAATCCACACCGCCAATATTCAGTGACTTATCGTTCAAGTATGATTCATGAAATACTAATGCAGAAACTAAATTAGGTTCGGTACATGACACAACAGCATTGTGATAAATATCTTCGCTAGCAATTAAGGTATCACCAATAGAACAATAGTTCGCCATAGAATCTGACAATTTAGCTATTGCTGACCATACATCATAACTATATCTAGCATCCGCTAATTTCACTTGCGAATAAACAACCATGTTATACGCACCATCTCTAACTAAATCAGTAACTTGAGATTGAAGTACTGAATCTATTGCTTGTCCGATTGGTGCAACATAAGCACCATTCTGACTATAAGTTGCAATTGAGTCTGCTGAGATAACATTAATAGTATAGTAATGAGTTATCACGATAAGTTTAATGGTTGAGGTACATCATTAATAAGAAAAGCCATCATCAGTTATATAAGGTGGCTTATTATATTATAAGCATCGAGATATAAGTTGAATCAACTTCGCCGCTAATTTCGCGGTTTGATTAGCATAATCATATTCAGGATTGAGCTCAGCGATATCAACTAACTTTACTTTCCCACTCGCCATAATATGTTTAATTGCCCATTCCACCATGGGTAAACCAACCCCCTGCATTTGGGTCATATTCACACCTGGCGCAATGGATGCGGAAAATACATCTAGTCCAATACTTAACTGTATAACATCGACACTATCGATATATTTATCAATTTTGGCTTGTACTGCTTTTTTATTTCGTGACGTTATTTGGCTATCAAGCAACCATTCACAGCCCAGATTTTCAGCTAATTTAAACATCGCTTGTGAATTAGCACGATCGCATATACCTAAACCAAGGTAATGAAAATCTCGGTGATGCTCTTTGCTATAACATAATGCAGAATGAAAAGCCGAACCTGAACGAACAGACAAGGTTGGTCGCAACTCAAAATGTGCATCAAAATTGATGATCCCAACACGCGATTTACAAGGCTGATAACTCATCGTTGGATCTTCTTGCGTCACCGATAAAGCAACAACATTATTAGGTATCGATTTAGCTACTTGCCATTCGGTATGTATTTTTGCTTTATCATCGGCAAAATCTGATAACGCTTGATAACTTGCAATAGAAATTTCATGACCGCCCCCTAACATTATAGGGAAATGCCCAGAATGGAGTAAACCATTTACAACTTGCGCTTGCTTATCACTTAATGTTGAGAAGTTTGTATCGTCATCAACCAGTTCTATATCGCCAGCATCATAAAAGGGCAGTTTTGAATGCGAATGTGTATTGGGAAGAATACGACGAATACTTGCAGGTCCTTCTTTCGCTCCTTGTCGACCTCGATTCCAGCCAATACTGAGATCAGAAATAACACCAAGTAAAACAATCCCTTGTTCTTGTTGATCAATATAAGGAGAAATTAACGTATGTGAACGATGTGTAATACGAGGTTTAACATCATCAGTTTTAAATAATTTTTTTAAATGATCTACAAACATACGTTTATCTTCCTTTGATCAAAAACGTTGTAATTTAATGTTGTGGAGGTAATACACGAGCGGCCTGTAAAACACACATGACAATTTTATTTTTACAGCTATTGATACGTTCAGTAGGTGCCATAACACTCACTGCACCTGCCACTTTATTACCAATAAAAACAGGCGCACTGACACCAGAGACACCTTCGTCAATTTCAGACGTACTAATAGCAAAACCATCTTGTTTAATAAGATCAAGCTCTGTTAACCATGTGTCTAATTGCTCTTTCTCAGCGATCTCATAATGATTCAAAATACGTAATTGGCGAGAAAGGGGTAAATACGCCAAAATCACTTTTGCTGAAGCACCGCGGATAAGAGGCTGGCTCTGCCCTTTTTCATAGCTACAACGCAAAGCATATAGGCTATCAATGCTATCGACACACAAAGCATTAAACCCAACAGGCACCATGTATGCCGACATCTCGCCAGTTTGTTGCTGCAAGCGTTTTAATATAGGTCGAACATCATCTGGTAATGGTGAATTAATCTGAAAATTACGTTGTAATTGCAATGCCGCAGGCCCGGCACTGTACGTATTATGACCGTGATTCTCTTCGATTAAATTCCAATCCCTTAGTAATGCTAAGTAGCGGTATAAACTACTAATAGGCATATTCATTTCGACACTTAATTGCAGGGCTTGCAGAGGGAAAGGTGAAGCTGCAATGTGAGTTAATACTTGCAACAGCTTTTCATTAGCACTGAGTGAGTTTGTCACGGTGTTGGCTTCTTGTTTTTGTATGATAATTACTTTTAACCAATAAAAAACCATACTGCAAATTAAATTCTTACAGACTGAGAATTATACAAAATAATCATCAATAAATTACCGCAATATAAGAAACCTAATATTAAACACTTTATATTTACTGAATTATTATCAAGAAACTTTCTTACCCTATGGGATTTATCTGTCTAATAAATATTTACATAGCGTTTCAATTTGTTAATTAAAAATCAACGCATTATCACAGTAATAAAAAAGATGTAACTTTTCCGAGATCCTCACCTTCAATCAAGTGAGAAAAAAGGCGGTTTTCTATGCTAAATAGCAGATCACGCTAGTAATAATAGGAGGGTTACTGGTAAAATCCTTGCAAAATTGACCGTCACACATAGTAAAAGAGAGTGATTCCTCATGGGAAGAAAGTTCGAAGTACGCAAATTGTCTATGGCAAAAACCCAAGGCGCTAAGATCAAAGTTTACTCAAAGTACGGTAAAGAGATCTACGTTTGTGCTAAGAACGGTAGCCCTGATCCAGATGCTAACCTAGCACTTCGCCGTCTTATTGAAAAAGCGAAGAAAGATCAGGTGCCAAGCCACGTTATCGAAAAAGCAATTGATAAGGCTAAAGGTGGCGGCGGTGAAGATTACTCAACAGCACGTTACGAAGGTTTTGGTCCTGGCAACTGCATGGTTATTGTTGACTGCCTAACTGACAACAACAACCGTACTTTCATGGACGTTCGCCAAGCATTCGTTAAAAACAATGCAAAGATTGGTAGCCCAGGTACTGTTGGCCACATGTTTGAACACCAAGCAGTATTTGAATTCAAAGGCACTGATGAAGAAGCAGTTCTTGAGAATCTAATGATGGAAGATGCTGATGTTACTGACATCACATGTGAAGATGGCGTGATCACTGTTTACGCTCCTCACACAGAATTCTTCAAAATCAAAAATGCTATTGCGGCTACAATGCCAGAAGTAACATTAGATGTTGAAGAAATTTCTTTCGTTCCACAGACAATGACTGAATTGGCTGGCGACGACATCGCTATGTTCGAGAAATTCCTTGATGCATTGAATGATTGTGATGACGTACAAAACGTTTACCACAACGCTGAAATGGCTGACTAATATTTAGTTTGCTGTTGATATAAAAAAGGTCACCTAATGGTGACCTTTTTTGTTTTTGCTGAATTATTATTGGCTTAACGATTTGCCTTTCGTGCTCGTGACATTAACCAAAATGCTAAAGCACCAAAACCTAATGCTTGTAACCATAATTGCTGCCACCAGCCAATCATTTGAGCAAAGGTTGCGCCCATCTGATTTAAGCCAAGAAAACCATTAATAGCAGCCGTTGACGGTGCTAACTGGGTTAACTCTCGTAGTAATGTTGGCAATTCAGAGGTTGGCCAAATAAAGCCTGCGGTAAACACCAGAGGTAATGAGCTTAATAGCACCACCAGCGTGACTAACTCACAACGTGGAATCAACTGTCCTAATACCATTCCCAACATGATTACCGCTAATAAAAAGGCTACCGTCATGGAAAGGAGATCAGGAATTGATGCCAATCGATTTACCCCATAATAGGTAAAGGTAAAACCAAAATAGTAAGCGGCTAAAACTAAATAAATCACGACAAAAATAAACGCCCTTACTGCCATAATCATCCATACCGGATATTCAGCCCAGTAACCGGTTTTACCCGCAGCACGAGCCTCGTTTTCAGATGCGCCCACCATGCCGACACCAATTAATAGTGTTTGATGCAATATCAGTACAAATACCGCTGGCACTACGTAGTTGATATAACCCATAGTTACGTTAAACACAGGACGCATATTGAGTTTCATCGCACTGTATTGCTCAGTTGCTTGAACGAAATTGTCACCCTTTAAAACAAGATGGTTAATCTTCGCCTTTACACCTAAATCGGCACCTGCAGCGCTTAATCCTTCTACAATCGTACCGTATACCAAGAACAACGCCGCATTACCTGAATATGCCAGTGTTGGGCTAGTCCCTAACATTACATCTTTATAGAAATCATGGGGGATCACTAAAATCCCTTCTACTTGACGATCAAGTAACGCTTGTTTAGCCGCATCAATACTACCTAGATGTTGAGTAATATGAACCTGTGGTGTGGCATCTGCCATACGGATCAATTCACGACTCATCTGAGTTTGATCAAGATCGACTACGGCAACTTTCTGATCACGAGGAAGCTCATTGGTATAAGGTAACGGGTATAGAAAAGAGTAGAAAACCACTCCACCAAATACTGTAAACACCAACGAAACATTCGTAAAAATGGCTTTTAACTCATGCTTAAATAAACTTAACCAGCTCATTTATGCTTCCCCTTTCGCAATAGGATGTTTATCCAACGCCTTTCGGCGACGAACTAACATCAGCACCACAGCCATCACAAGAGCCACCATAAAGCACGCCAGAATAAACAATTGATGAGATGCCTGATACCAACCAGTACCATAATCAACTTGCTGTAATTGCAGTTCAATATAATGACTTACAGGTAATAAGCTACGCCACATTTTTGCAATCATCGGCATATCAGTGGCAGGAAAAGTGATCCCCATAAAGGCAAAAGCCGGTGCTGTAAATGCCGCAACGAAACTCATTGCACGCGGTACTTCCATTGCAAGAAAATAAAGAAAAGCCCCCATACTTTGACACGCCAGCACCATTAACAATTGCGCAACAATCAAAATAGACCAATCACCATGCATAGGCCAATCAAGCGCTACGTACATCCACCACAAGAACAGCAACCCTTGGATAAGGAATAAACCCGTATAGGCCGCTAACTTACCTAATAACTTAGAAACAGGTGATGTTTGTAACCACTTCCATAATCCTTGTGTTCTCGCTTCATGAGCAATAGCTAACACCGTTGTTGCAACAATCAAGATCTGCCAGATAGACGGGATAATGGAAGAAACCAAAAACTGTCCATAATGGCTATTACTGTTAAATAACGGTGTAATTTGCCCACGAATAGGAACGGCTTGCCCCATCGCTTGCAATGGTACTGGTGCCCCTGTCGCCATATTCTTAACGGTTTCAACCCCTGCATTGAATGTGCCTTCGGCAAGCAGCATTGAAGAGCTGATCAATTTACCTATTAAAATAAATTGTCCATTATAAAATGTGGTGATCTGTGGCGAAAAACCAAGCTTTGTGTCTTTTTCAAAATTATCTGGGATCACCACCATGGCATAGATTTCATTGGCTCGCATCGCTTCACTACCCTGATCTGGGCTCGTGAATTGACGTGTAACAGCCATTGTCGGGCTTGCATCCACATAACGAGTAAAATGACGAGACAACTGGCTATGATCAAGATCGACAACACCAACAGGTAAGTTATGCGCTATACCCGTAGAAAAAATAGCCCACATAGTGAGAAATAACACGGCAGGTAACCACAGTGTTAATGCTCGTAACCAGCCATCTTTCCATATGTTTCGCCATTCTTGCTTCACATACTGAAAGCTATTCATATTACTGCTCTACAATCACGCTCATGCCTACGCGCAAGCCATCAATTGGTTGTGTTGGACGAGCTTCCACTTCAAACGTACGCATATCAAAGCCTTTCGCCGTATCTGTTGCACGCCACGTAGCAAAATCACCCATTACCGCAACGTGTGTTACTTTAAATAAATAAGCTTTATCACTTAGTGCAGGAATGGTTACGTTAAACTCTTTACCTTCTTGGTAATCTTTTAGCTTATCTTCTCGCACATTAAAGACAGCCCACGCATCGTTAATATCAATAATATTCACAACAGGGAAACCTTGTGGTGCTAATTCACCATCGTGCAGCAACACTTGTGAAACTTCCCCTTGGTGCCAGCTAGAGATCTTGGTATCAGCAACATACGCTTCCACTTCTGCCACTGCCCCTGCTGCCATTTTAACTTTCTCTTGAGCTGCACGTTTAGTTTCTACGCGTGCACCTTCTTTGGCCATTTCATACATCTGGTATGCTGCACTTTCGGTATATTGTGCCGCTTGCCATTGTGTAAAAGCTTCATCGCGTTTTTGCTCTGCAATCACGCCATCTTTATAAAGGTTATTCACACGGACATAAGTCGTTTTCATCAATTTCGCAGCTGCCGTAGCTTTACGCCACTGATCTTCTGCTGCTGCAATTTGCTGACGTCGCGCGCCTTTTTCAGCTTCTTCTGCCAACGCACCAGCCGCTTGCTCACCCGCTTTCGCCTGTTCTAACTTGGCATTAATTTCCGGACTTAAAATGGTAAAAATAAGTTGTCCCGGTTTAACTTCATCACCTTTTCGAACAAGTACTTGATCAATACGTCCTGGCACTTTTGAAGAAATATTGTATTGCTGCGCTTCAATCTGACCTTGCATACGTTCAGGCTGAGGCTGGTAAGCATGCCAGAAGGTATAACCCAACCAACCCACAACAGCAATTACAGGAACCGCTACTGCTATAGACTTCAACTTACTCATGACAATTAAACCTCTATACCTTGATATTTCTGATAATTATTGAAGGTGTTCATTTCACCACTTACCGCAAGTAAACGAGTTAAACACATAACATATTGATAGGCCGCAGCAAGTCGCTGGGTTTTAACGGCAGATAAATACAGTTCAGCGTCAACCACATCAAGTGACGTTGATAACCCTTGGCTAAATGCTTTTTCACGTAGACGAATATTTTCTTTTGCTAATGCAAGACTCGATTGTAAACCGTTATATTCTTCTACTGCTTGATTAGCTTCTCGATAGGTTTTCTCGACTAACACAGTCAGATCTTGTTCGGCTTGCGCACGTAAATGATTCACTTGTGTCACCATCGAATGCGCCGCTTTTACCTTGCCTGAACGGCCAGAGCTGTCGATAAGCGGGACACTGACACCAATACCCACAGCCCAATCAGGTGCCATTTTAGCGGCAAGAGAATCGCTTTCGTAGAGGTTATAATCCCCGTACAAATACACTTCTGGGTAATATTTGCCTTTCTCTACATCAATTAAGCCATCTGCCTGTTTACGCTTAGCATCCAAAATATGTAAACCAGGGTAGCTTGCTAACGTTTTATTTATAAACGCCGACATAGGCGGTAAAGAGCTATTGATAAACAGGTTGGTAGTGGGTGCTGTGGTACTCGATTGCTGTAGTAACCTTGTTAGCGCAACTTGTGCAATTTCTAAATCACGCACTGATTTTTGTGCGTCAACTTTCGCTTTATCGTAAGCCGCTTCTGCTTGTAGGCGCTCAACTTTTGCAATTTGACCTTGTTGTTCAAGTTTAAGCGAATGCTCATAATGACGTTTTAGCCCTACTTCAACCTCTTTACGTGTTTCGACAACATTTTTTGCTAAAACAACGCCAAAGTAAAAGCGGGATAAATCTTCAAACTTAGCCTGTTGCATCATGGCAAGCATGTATTTCGCTTCTTCCGTTTGTCCTTTAGCAATATCTTGTGCCGCACTGATACGACCACCGGTGAAAATAGGCCAAATAGCACGAACAGAACTGGTTAACACATCACGATCTTCAATCGTTGACGTTAGTGCAGAATTAAGGTCTAGGCCTGTTACTTTAGTAAGCTCGGCAATAATTTTTGTTAATTCTTGACCTGCTGCTGTAGAAGATGCAGGCATACTGCCGAACAAATCTGAAGGTGACAGTTTTACATCTTGATCCAAACGGGTGTAATTAGCGCCAATCGTCACAGTTGGCAGATATAAGTCACTTGCCGCATCTTGCATGTGCTCCGCTTGCTCAACACTTGAACGTCCAGCCGCCAAACCATCATTCTTTGTCACGACAGTATGCCACGCATCACTGAACGCAATTGGTGATGCATAAATACTAGGCGTGATCGCCAGCAAGGCGATAGCCAGTGGTTTAACCATAAATGGTTTTATTCTCATAAGGTAACCCTTTGATACCAGTTTTTCTTAATGCTTTTTTCATTCTAGAGCAATAACTCTAAAATAAAACAGTTTTTTATGTATAGAGTCGTCTTGCTTTAACGATAAACTGTATAAATATTATTAAGATAATCCTAATAATAACAGCATACTCTTATTGCGTTATTCTTATTACTAAAGATATAAAAAACACAGTTAACCTAAAGTTAGATTGAAAAGTTAGAAACCCTATATGGAATAAGGGCTACAAGGTAGTTATCTAACTTTCTGTCTTTTTATCTAATTTTGTAACTATTTTTAGGGCGCTCTATAGAAAAGTTAGATCGTAATTCTTTACGGTATTCGTTATTACATTATCTAACTTTCATCAGTGATAATTAGATCTTATCTGAATCCGATTTGTTTAGCGACTGTCAGAGACTAGGATTGATACTTTTTGGGATTTATTTAACTGGCTTCTTTGGGGGTTCTAGCTAACTTCTGGACAGAAGTGATTTAGGTTTTTACTTAATTTGAGTATCGATACTGTTCTAAAGCTCTAAACGAGGAGAACCCGCTTGGGCAGATTTATCCAGCAAATAGCATAGTTTATGCTAGCTCTTTTATTTAGGGACTAGATGCAAGTACCGATAGTTTGACACAACCCTCACTATTGACGAAATTAGTTTCAATAGCCTCTGATGGTTGCATATATAACACATCTAAAGGCAGCTCTTTTCCTGCATCAGCAATCTCTTTTTTTAAGGTTGAAAGAGTATCACCGGACGGGCCGACAATAAGAATGTCAATATCATGTCCCACTCCACTTAAAGTTGAGCCAAACATATATGCATCATAGAACTGCAGTGCTTGTAGTGGCATAGTGAATTTGGTCACTTAGTTAGAGGTGATATCATCACTTCATACGTTAACAGGTGACACTATGACAAATCGTACAAGACGACTATTCAGCGCAGAATTCAAGCTCGAGGCTTCACAGTTAGTGATTGATCAAAATTACTCAGTGGCAGAAGCCGCCCAAGCCATGAATGTGGGTAAATCCACGATGGATAAATGGGTTCGTCAGCTTAAACAAGAACGACAAGGCAAAACGCCAAAAGCTTCGCCTATGACCCCTGAGCAAATAGAAATTCGGGAATTAAAAAAGAAGTTAGCTCGTCTTGAAGAGCATAATGAAATATTAAAAAAAGCCACGGCTCTGTTGATGTCGGACTCACTGAACAATTCTTGATGATCAAGAAACTCAAGCAGAGCTATAGCGTAAAAACATTATGCGAAGTCTTCAATGTTCATCGAAGTAGTTATAACTATTGGCTAAAGCGTCCAACAGCGATTAGGGCGGAAACAGTCAAACTTCGCAGCTTAGTTAGTGAGGCCCACGCAGCAAGCAACGCCTCTGCGGGAGCGAGGACTATTGCAGATATAGTCACAAATCAGGGTTTAAAACTGAGCCGATACCGAGCAACAAAACTCATGAGAGAGCTTGGTTTAGTCAGTTGCCAACAGCCAAAGCATCGATACAGAAAGGCTTCTCAAGAACATGTTGAGGTTCCAAATCACTTGGGCCGACAGTTTGCTGTTACCGCCCCAAATGAAGTTTGGGTTGGTGATGTTACGTATATTTGGACAGGAAATCGCTGGATGTATTTAGCGGTTGTTATTGATCTTTTTGCCCGCAAAGTGATTGGTTGGTCGATGTCTTTATCACCTGATTCCAGTCTGACAGGCAAAGCTCTTTCAATGGCTTATGAGTCGCGTGGTAAGCCGAAAGGCGTCATGTTCCACAGCGATCAAGGTAGCCACTATACAAGTCGAAAGTACCGTCAATTACTGTGGCGTTTTAAGATAAAACAGAGTTTATCTCGCCGAGGAAATTGCTGGGATAATGCACCAATGGAGCGTTTCTTTAGAAGCTTAAAGACCGAATGGGTGCCAACAGTGGGTTATCGTAGTTTTGCTGAAGCTCAACAAGAGATCATCCGCTACATTATCGGGTATTACTGTCAACTCAGGCCGCATCAATATAATGGCGGCCTAACTCCCAACGAATCAGAACGATTATATTGGGAAAACTCTAAAACCGTGGCCAATTTTAGTTGACCACTACATGGGCACTTACGTTAATATCAACAAGTGGATAGAAGCGATCTTTACCATCTCCAAATGTCATTGAAGATCCGTTCCAAAATGCATTCTCATACTCGGAGCCATAATGAACACGCATTGTTAACTGGAAATTTAACGGTGATGTATTCATCCAATCTTGATACATATCAAAAACAACATTACCAAAATAATGTGCATCGTTAAGCGGCGAAAAAGCACCGTTTACATATCTAAAATAATTGTAGTTATCATCATCAATACAATTGTATTGATAAGCGGTATTACCCTCGGTCGCATTATTTAAATTCACGGTTTTAACTGCAGCATTTTCTAACGTACACGTTGTCCCCACCTTGCTAATAGGGAGACCGTCAAAATCAAAACCATAAATGTATTCAGAAGTTTTTATATTACCGCCAGGGCCCATGCCTGAGGCTTTAGCATGATTTAATCCATCCCAGTGCTCTAAAATAACGCCATTTATTGCATCAACAATATAAAATGGACGTTCAGGATGTTCGGAGGCGATATAGAAATCAACGAGATAAACAATCTTTGCCGTTTGGTTATCATCAAGTTTTACCATTAACTTAGCGTTTTTGTTTTCAATATTATGATTGTTATTAGCAACGAGCTGGTGCGAAGTAATAGCAGCTAAAATTGCTTCTTTTTCACTTAATTTAGGCGTAATACTTGGCAAATCGCGGTTGACCCCTTTCGCCATCAAACCATAAACATCCGATGGTTTATTGTTAGAAAGAGTTGCCACAACAGAAGTATTAAAGACAGGCACACCTAAGTAGGTCTGTTGATACCGGACTTTGGTTTTCCCGTTTGGTAAGACAACTTTTTTTATTTCAGAAAAGCCCGTTTCTAATGGAGTAATACTTGTAGATTGTGCCCTAAGGCTCTGTAAGAGGAATTTATTATCATTAACCTTTACCATTTCTGCGGCATGTACCGAAAAGCCAACAGATGTACCAAGAAGCACTGCTATCTTGCAGCTTGTTTGACGTTGTAAGTTCATGTTTGGTTCCTGATGTTAATTAAATTATTACTTCCCAACGACTTTATAGGAAGCCTAAATATGGATATTCAAAAGCAATAATTTGCACATCAAGAGTGTCTATAATTTAAATGCCTTACAAGCATACGAGCAAAATTATACCTGTAACATATGTAATAATAATTTTACATAAATGTAACATTCACTGGTCATTCCATAATTTTAATTTATATTCAATAAGTTAAATTAACCCCATTACACATATAGGCATGCTGAAATAGACAAATAGTCACAATTACCTTTTTTGAAAGTTATTAATCATTTGAATATAAAATACTTTTAAAACATTAACCTTCTGATTAATAAATATAAAAAAGGCGACTTAACGTCGCCTTTTACCGAACATCCTTACTATATTTTGAATGCCCCAACATGCTCATCAAGCGTTTGCGATAAGTCTGCTAGTTGCTGGCTGGATACCTCTAATTGTTCACTGGCGTTCAAACCAAGTTTAACCAAGTGACTAACCGTATCCATATTCAAGTTGATCTCATTAGCCACTGTTGATTGCTGCTCAGTTGCTGTCGCCACTTGGGTGTTCATATCTAAAATGGTGGTTACTTGCTGTGAGATTGATTCAAGCGCTTGTCGCGCATGCTCTGTCTCGGTAGCCCCTTCGTTAATCAGTGCCTTACTGTTACTCATTGAACCTACCGCGCTCTGTGCTTCTGTTTGTAACTGGTGGATCATGGCATCGATTTCATCTGTTGATTGGGCTGTTTTCGTTGCAAGATTACGCACTTCATCAGCAACAACGGCAAACCCTCGCCCAGCATCTCCTGCCCTTGCTGCTTCAATAGCCGCATTCAATGCCAGTAAATTGGTTTGCTCTGAGATCCCACGTATTACTTCAAGAATCGTACCTATAGATTGCGTATTATCCGCCAAGCTAACAATGATGATATTTGAAGTACTGTTCATCTCATTTTCTAGGTTAGAGATGGCCGTTGTTGTTCGTTGTAGCGTTTTATACCCTTCTTGGGTTTCATTTGTTGCCATGCTTGCTGCATCTGCGGCGTTCGCGGCGTTGGATGCAATTTCATTAACCGTGGCAATCATTTCATTCATTGATGTCACAACGAGCATGGTCTGTTCATTTTGCTCTTGTCCTCTCGCGAGTGCTTGCTGTGACTGTTCACGTAATGCAATGGCAGAACCATTTAATTCCACGCCAGAATTGACCACTTGGGAAATAATGCCATGTACTTTTTCAACAAATACATTGAACGCTGACGAGATCTGGGCAACTTCGTCATTTCCTTTTATTGGTAAGCGCACTGTTAAATCGCCATCACCTTGCGAGATATCATGCAATGCATCTTTAAGTACTGATAGTGGACGCATTAATTTATTGAGCAGTAGAGATAGCACAATTAAACAAAGTACGAAGATCACAATCATCGAACCCAGCTGGTAAGTAATAATGCCATTGGTTGCTTGGCTTACTTCGGTAATGGGAATGCCAATATCAAATGTGCCGTAAAGCTGACCATTCACATAGATTGGCGCCATAATGTCGAACACCCATACCTTTTGTACATCAGCATACCATTTGGAATATTGTTGTACGCCTTTTGTCGCGCCGTCTACGGTATACGCATCATCATACTTTTTGTTTAGCTTTTGCTTGTCACTATGTGCAACAGCTGTAACATTATTATCGATAACAATGGCATAGCTAACATCAGGACGTTGTTTCAAATCATCAACCAATGCTTGAAGATCTTTTTTAGGTGTCTCGGAATTTTCTAGAATATACCCTGCATTTTTGGCTAAGAATTCCGCCTGTATTTGAGATTTATCGAGGATGATGTTGTCTATATTTTGGCTGGATATAAAGTAGGTCGATGCCATACTCGCCATAACGGCAATGCCAAACATGGCACAAACGGCTAATAGGATTATTTTTTTCATTATTATTGTCTCAACGCAAGTTGTGAATCTTTATCAACAAAATTTGTAAATCTTCATCATTGATAGCCCAAACTGAATATTTAATCTCGCAATACAAGATGTAACCATTCAATTACGTTATCTGTAAAAGTCGCAACAACTTTAACAAATACGCTCAAACTTATGCTGTTATCACAATATCAACAAAGAGCGACATCTTGTGTGCTTACAAAAAAGAAATTAAGTCGCTATCGCGTTTTTTAATGATGAGTTATGTCTATTAAATAATCAGTCTGCCCCTCGATGTAAAGCGACTGAAAAGACAAAAAATAACCTAGTGGTATGACCTTGATTAAATATGCGATAGGGCACTGTTAATTTATTCTCCTGTGTATATAGTGTGTGAATAAAAAGTTGCACGTCATTTACGTGCTATATAAAAGGAAAGTAAAAAATGACTCAAGTAACATTCCAAGGCTCACCTGTTCAACTTGCAGGTACATTCCCAGTATTAGGTACTCAAGCACCAGCATTTACACTTTGCGGCGCTGATCTTTCTGACATCACGCTTGATTCAGTAAAAGGTAAAAAAGTTGTTTTAAATATCTTCCCAAGCATCGATACACCCGTTTGTGCGCTTGGTGTGAAAGCATTTAATCAAAAAGCAGCAAATACAGAAAATACAGTTGTGCTATGTATCTCTGCTGATTTGCCTTTCGCAACGGGTCGTTTTTGTGAAGCAGAAGGTATTGAGAACGTTCAAACTGCTTCTCTATTCCGTAGTCCAGAATTTGCAGAAGCATACGGCGTTAAACTAGCTGAAGGCGCACTTCGTGATTTAGCCACTCGTGCCGTTGTTGTACTAAACGAGGAAGGTCTTGTGATCCATGCTGAACTAGTAGCAGAAATTACTGATGAGCCTAACTACGACGCAGCAATCGCAGCGCTACAAAAATAAGATAAAAATTGAAGTGGCTCTTAAGGGGCCACTTTGTATTTTGGAACTGAATACACAATTATTGAGTTTTTCTTAAATCACCTTAACAAAAACCTTACAGCCATATGTTAAAGATAAGAAAGATATTATTCAGAGTTTTTAATTCCTTTTATTTATTCAACTAAAAAACAAATAAAGAAAATAAGTCTTTCTGAAAATATATCTTTAATACTTTTGTTTTTGATACTTACTAAAAGCGGTAGAAAAAGCAGAAATACTCGAGTATTCAAGCTCAAATGCTATGTCGGTGACGCTAATACCTTTTTTCATCATTTGCTCAGCTCTCTCCATGACAACTTTATTTCTGATTTCTTTAAAAGATGCTTTGAAGTGAGATAAGAATAGTCTGTTTAGCGTGCGAACAGAAGCTCCTGCTTGCTCAGATAATTTCGAAATAGACATTTTGATATTGGGTTTATCAGAAAGCGCTTCAATGATAAAAAATAACCGTCTATCCATACTTCCACTGGCAATCAATGGATTCACTAGTGGCACACAACGAGAACATTGATCGATTAGTACATCTACTTATTCATCAAATAAACTAGGTTTAAATAATTTACTCTCCCAAAGGTTAAATAGCTGTGTGACAAACGGAGAGACCTTCAATATACATATTTCATTGATATTTAGATTAAAATTTGAAGGTAAACGGAGTAAAGACATCTGTGACTTTTCAAGAAAATCTGCTCGATGCGGAGTATTAGACGGAACGCATACTAAAGTCCCAGGCATAGATAATAAGCTATGCTGATCTGTATATAGAATTTGACACCCTTTATGTACATAGACCAAATGTAAATAAGAATGGCTATGAATTTCCCTTTCTGATTTGTGTGACTCAAAGTGTTTTAGAATTAGTCGTTTATCTTCCAAACCCCCTCCTTATCTATCCAATTTTACAAATTGAATTAGTTAATTTTTCAAAAATCAATATAGGCTTTATTTTATTGGTTATAAAAACTTTCAATTTAGGTGACACCAAAATTAACAATGTCACCCAAAACAGTTCACCAGGATATTAACTTGTTCGCGAACCTAGATCACGATCTGCTTTCGCACCATGTAAAAGTGTAGACAACTCATCGATTTTCTTAAGTTTACCAGTGTTATCGAAGTAGTAGAACGCATACAATTTCAATATTGCAGATTTACCATTTAATTTTGTTGCAGTTACTGTATGTATTTCAGATATTGTCCCATCACTGTCAATGTTCACATCTTCAAATACAATATCCATACTCTTCAATTGCTTACTTAATGTTGATGCATGTTGTATGAAAGCATTCCCTCGATTTTCTTCTCCTCCAAATTTTTGAGTAAAATCAGTTGTAAGCATAGTCTTTAATTCACTTTGATCTGAAGCTAAAAATGCCTTAAATAACTTAGTCAAGTATTGGTTGGTTTCAGGGTATGCATTATCCTTGAATTCAACAGTAAGACTTGGCTCATAGACTTTACTACTTACAATTGGCTCACTCTTTTTAAACTGAATTGATGAATGTATTTTTTCAAGCTGATTTTCTCCTTGTGCCTGAACACCTGTTGTTAAAAGCAATGAAGTAGCGACGCTGGTAATAGCCAGTATTGATAAATATTTTAATTTCATAATATACCTCCGTGGTTGGAAACCATATTATGTATACTTTTTCTCCTGTTAGTTTTATATCTTACGACATCCACTGTTGAGCTAGCGCCAATTTATCCTCTTTAAAAACCACCATATCAACACTTCAATTATGTAAAGTAAGCTGTATAAAGAAAATTAAATAGAAATCGATTTTTGAAGTGATTTATAACTTTAAAACAACCTTTAGATGCCGTAGCACTTAACCGACAAGCAATATATACTTCTAGGGCGTCAGTGTGGAATTTAAGTTATATAATCATAAGGTTAATATTTTTTATATTATAAGAAGCAATATTAAGTAAGGAGTCTTAATTGAAAAAAGTAATAACTCTAACTGCATTAATATTCGTGTTAATTGGTTGCAGTAGCCATAATAAAAAAGACTCAGTAAGCGATAAAAAGCATTGTACACTCGTTAGTAACCCAGCATTAATGAGTAATGATAATTGTACTAAATTCGACTTTAGAACATTTTTTGAAGAAAGGAATAAAGATAAAAATTAAAAGATTAAAGCGTTGAATTACAGAAAAACAGTAACGTTAATACAAAGTCGTTACGTTTTTCTTAGATCATTCTTACGAAAGTCTTGAGTAGACGACAGCCTACTACAAGCGATGAACGAGCTACACTACGCCTCAAAAACGAGTAAAAAAACCTAATAGTAATAAATAATTATAACGATAAAAGCGTAATCAGTCGATTAAACACGAAGCTTATATAGTATGATTAGTGCCCCCTTCCAGACTCACTTTTAATGACATAAAAATTACTTTCACCTATTTTTCAACTTGTTGTTTATCTATACAATCTTGCCGTCCGACATCGTAGAGAATGAAATAATATAACAATGAATAATCCTTCCTCCTTTCACAACCTGCTTAAGCAAACCCGTGAAGAGCATGGCATGACACAAGTCGATGCCGCTAAACACCTTAAGATAGCAAGACAAACCTACTTAGACTTAGAGAATGGTCGAACTCAACCACGCTTAGATACACTGCTCGAATTATCAAAGATGTTTAATAAAAGCATTATGTATTTTGCAGGTGACCGTCCTTCTTTAGATCAGTTTGACACCCTAGAGTTATTGGCAGAGCTGCAACAACGCTATGTGGCTCTTTCCGCGAACAAAACTGACGCAACGACTGCTAAACCAGAATAAAAAAGGTCTGCCAATATTGGCAGACCTTTTTTAATGACTCGATTTCGGCAGAAGTATTATGCTGAAACAGTTTTTCCTTCTTGCTCTTCTTTTTCGAAATCTTCTTTATTAAAGCCGTCATGTAAACGGTAGTATCGACGGTATATAATGCCACTGATCAACATCATCATTGCAGGAAGACCAATCATCATAAACTCGATTCCCATCATAGTATGCGCAGACTGTTCAACATTCGGTACGTAACCCACAAGTGATAGTCCAATACCAACAATAAAACCGCCGCCTGCACCTGCAAATTTCACCAACATTGTTTGCACCGAAAATATAATACTTTCACTGCGACGACCTGTCTTATATTCTCCATAATCAACAACATCCGCTAACATGACTGTTGATAATCCATTAGCAATACCATTACCAAATTTAATTGTTGCCCCCGCTACGCCAATCATCACGATATTCCCAGGAACAAATAAGCCCATGAAATATAATATTAGGCATGAAACCACAGGGAAGCCTACAGCAATTGGCCATAAATATTGACGCGGTAACATATTCGCAATACGAGGGAATAAGAATATACCCACAATTTCAGCAATACCTGCCACCATCATATATGCAGGAAACAGATCTTTATTTCCAAGTACATAAGTGAAGTAGTATATTGCTGCCCCGCCAATTAATAGAATTGCCATTTGGAAGAAGAGAATAGAGCCAATAAGGGCTTTTAACTGATCGTTTTTACCAATTACTAAAAGAACATCTTTAAAACTAAATCGTTCTGCTTTAGTTGTAGTATCGACTTTCGCTGTTTCTTTTACATTACGAAAAACAAGGAAAGCACTAAGAATAAACAAAACAACAATTAACATTGCCGCATCTAAGAAGCCAGCCCCTTGGTCACCATTGCCTAATTTGCCTACAATATGGAGTCCATAAGTACCTGTAATAAACCATGCAAAACTTGCAAAGATACGAGGCCAAACAACCAATTTTTCTCGTTCAGGGCGAGAACTAGACAAAGCCGGGATCAATGACCAATATGGAATATCCATAATGGTGTAAGTTAATCCCCATAGAATATATGCAGCTGCAGCGTAAATATAAAGGGAAGTACCCTCGAACATATGAGTACAGAAAAGAGCAATTAATACTACAGAGTTTAAAATTGTACCTATTACTATCCATGGTCGGAACTTACCAAATCTAGAGCGCGTGTTATCAACAATTACGCCCATTAATAGATCTGTAACAGCATCTACTATACGTGCAGCAAGAAAAATAGTACCAACAAAAGCGGCAGATATTCCTGCTACGTCAGTAAAATAGAACATAAGAAAAGTATATATTGGCGCACAAGCAAAGTCTTTACCTAGTGCACCCAAGCCATAAGATAGCTTGGTTTGTAGCGTAATTTTATCAGACATAAATGTTCCCTGTATATCGTACAGCTATGCGTTCTCTAAATTAAAATGAGTAGCGTCGACGTCTCTTATTGTTTTCGACGCCTATGCTACTGACACGCAGAGATGCAAACTGTGATCAGAAACCCCTTACTGGAAACGTTTGCATGGAATGATTAAAAATGTGATGACGAGCGATAAATAAGCAATATGTATTAAAAAATACTTTATAAATCAATAATAAAGATAAAATTTGTTTATAACCTCACTGGAAACGATTCCAATAAAACAAAAAATCCGCAGGAAAATTCTGCGGCTTAATCATATAAAAGAGAGCTAGTTAAGGCGTTCAAATCTTATTAACATTGCACTTTCAGCATCAAGAATCGGCATTGCTAACCCCACTTCTTTGCACCACTCCCCCGATAATTCACACCCTAATTTAGTCCATGGGGGCTGGTAGTTAACAATATCATCGTAATTTGAAGGATGATCTAACACTGACACTCGATATTTCGCTTGCTCATCCAACCCTGGAATTCGTAAACAACCGCTCAAGGAATGCGTTGGATGGTTAACTGGGAGATGATAACAATCGCTTCAGATTGATCTGTTGCGACTACGGCATGGATCTGATGAGAGTCATCATCAGTAGGCACACGCCATGTTCTACCACTGTGTAATAATGGGCGTAATTTTTTATGTAAATTGATATAACGTTCAAAGCCTTGCCTTTCTTTTTGATCTTCTTTCACAGGATCAAGCTCGATTCCCATATGGCCATATAGTGCTGTTAACCCACGAAATTCTATATTGTGGCGTCGACGAGTACTGTGACAAAGGCTCGCACCAATATGGCATCCCATCACTTCTGGCGGGAAAAAATAGCTCATACCGCGCTGTATCGTTTGACGCTCAAGCGCATCGTTATTATCAGATGTCCAAAATCGGTGTGTACGTTTCAACACCTCAAAATCAATCCGTCCGCCACCTGCGGCGCATGATTCAATCTCAACGCTTGGGTGACGCAATCGTATTTTATCCACTAGATCATAATATCTTAACGTTTGATTATGACCAGCAGCGTGTCCTAAGTGAGCAGGCTGAACCACTTCACGGTTCATATCCCACTTGATGTAGGCAATATTATAACTCGACAAAAAGTAATCGAGCCTTTCAAACAAATAGTTAAACGCATCATTATTCTGAAGATCAATAACATATTGATTGCGTCCAGTCGGTTGTTCATATCCTTCTACAGCGAGTAGCCAATCAGGGTGCGCACGAAACAAATCTGAATCTTTATTTATCATTTCAGGCTCGAACCACAAACCAAACTCCATCCCTAATTGATTAACGTGATCAACAACAAGTTTCAGCCCTGCTGGGTACTTTGACTCACACAAAAACCAATCACCAAGACCTGCTTTATCCCCGTTTCGTCCATTAAACCAACCGTCATCGATGATGAATCGTTCTACTCCCATTTTTGCAGATTGGGTGGCCATTGACATGATGTACTCAGGATCATGATCAAAGTAGATACCCTCCCATGTGTTTAAATGAATAGGACGAGGCTTCTCTTTAAAGCTGCGAGGTAAAATGTACTCTCGAATATGTGAATGAAAGTGATGGCTCATCCCATTCAAGCCCTCAAAACTATGAGTTGCATACAACCAAGGAGTAGTAATACTTTTTCCCTTTTCAAGTGATTCTTCGCCAGGAAGATAGATCACTTCAGCTTGCATATACCTTCGACCATCAGCCTTAACATCGACTCTTAAGCGATGATTACCACTCCAAGCGAAATGGAATCCCCAAACATCACCACTCATTTCACCAAAGCTTTTCGAGCCAGTAACCAACGCAGGGTAGTGTTCATGAGATGTACGGCCGCGTCGGTTTTCTTGTTGATAGCCACCATGAGCTAAAGGGGCTCTAACCGTTTGAAATTCATTAACCCAACAGCCGTAATAAGTCATTATCTCATTGGCTCTTTCAGGAAGTGGTAATGTATTTGCAAAGCGATTTATTTGATAAATGCCAACTTTGGTATTTGTGAGGGTATGACGTGTTTTTACAACATCATGACGATCAATGAATAGCTCCGTTTTGAGACAAAGACCTCCATTATTATCTTAACTCTTAATCACTATCCCATTTGAGTAATGCTCAACATCAATAATGGTAAACACTGGCGCCCAATCTTGACCATTACGATGTCCTTCCAATGCAGGGCTACTAAAGACACCACGCCCAAGCTCGGGATGTAATGTCATTGCAACATCATTATCCAATCGACCATATGGCACAGGGCGTAATAAAGCTTGGCGGAAACCGGCATGGGCTCCGCTCACCTTTTTACCCCAATGCACTATTTCTGCGTATTCCCCTAACTCTACGATTAACTGGGTCTGGTGACCAACGAGCTCAATTAATGTTTTATCCATCACTTTGCTACACCTTAAAACGGAAGTAATAAGCATAATAAGGAAAAATGAAATTTAATCTGTGAGCAACGCCAAACACTGGAAACGTTACCAAACCAACATTTACTATTTAAAGAAAACGAAAATGATAATCTTCTTATCTCAGCATTAATAGAAAGTAAAAAGCCTTACCAGAGCGATAAAAATCAAAAAAATTAGCTCCCCATCAAAATATTGAATATAAAAAATACAACACACATCATGAAAACGTTTCCAAATATTCATTACAATCCAACAAAATGAATGAGAAGGTCGCTGGAATACCTTACTTATCTCAGCTATCAACGAACGGTATAATAATAAAGGGACATCATGACTACATTTTTTGATACTCTACAAAAACGAGACTGGGAAAACCCTCAATCAGTGAACATTCACTGCCTAAAAGCTCATAGCCCACTTGCAAGCTTCCGCAGTGTTGAACATGCTCGTGACGATGTTTTCCAACAACGTCTTTCTCTTAATGGACAATGGAAATTCAAACTTTTTGATGCTCCAGAGCAAGTTGATGACGAATTTATCCAAACTACATTTAACGATACGGATTGGAATGAGATCAATGTACCGTCAAACTGGCAACTTCAAGGTTATGACAAGCCTATCTACACCAATGTTAAGTACCCTTTTGAAGCTAAACCGCCGTTCGTTCCGAAAGAGAACCCAACTGGTTGCTACCGCACAGCCTTATGGCTTTCTGATACAGAATTAGAGAATACCCAGCGTATTATTTTTGATGGCGTGAATTCTGCCTTCCACTTCTGGTGTAATGGTAAATGGGTTGGCTACAGCCAAGATAGTCGCCTTCCTGCTGAGTTTGACCTCACTCCCTATCTTGTAGAAGGAGAAAATACACTTGCCGTAATGGTGATGCGTTGGTCTGATGGTAGCTATCTAGAAGATCAGGATATGTGGTGGTTAAGTGGTATTTTCCGCGATGTCACACTGCTTTCTAAGCCGAAAAACTGTATTGAAGATGTGTTTATCACTCCGGATTTAGATGCCTGTTACCGCGATGGCTCACTCTCAATTACTACCCGTATTTCCGCACCTGAAACTTATAAAGTTCAAGTACAACTTTTCGATAATGGAGAAGCTGTAACAGAGCCGCAAGTAGATGGTCCTAATAATCGCCGTATCGACGAGCGTGGCTGTTGGGACGATGTCGTATTTCAAACCATTCATGTACGCGATCCAAAAAAATGGACCGCTGAAACGCCAAATCTCTATCGATTAGTCGTTTCTTTATTTGATGAAAATGGAGCACATTTAGAGAGTGAAGCATACCAAGTCGGTTTTAGAAAAGTAGAAATCTCTAACGGTCAATTGAAACTAAATGGAAAACCATTATTAATACGCGGCGTAAACCGTCATGAGCATCATCCTGAGCTGGGTCATGTCATGACTGAAGAAGATATGATCCGTGATATCTGCTTAATGAAACAATACAACTTTAATGCCGTGCGCACTGCTCACTATCCTAATCACCCAAGATGGTACGAGCTTTGTGATCAATATGGCTTATATGTCTGCGATGAAGCAAATATCGAGACTCATGGTTTACATCCTATGAGTCGTATTTCAGATGATCCCCAGTGGTCAAATGCTTACATGAGCAGATATAGCCAAATGGTCATGCGTGATAAGAATCACCCATCGATTATTATCTGGTCTTTAGGAAATGAGTCAGGTTACGGCTGTAACCATAACGCTATGTATGCGTGGTCAAAAAAATATGACCCATCTCGTCCCGTTCAATATGAAGGAGGCGGTTCAAATACTCCTGCGACCGATATCATTGCACCTATGTATGCACGTGTTGATAGCGATATCGAAGATGAAGTTGTACCCAAGTGGGCAATCAAAAAGTGGATATCACTACCGAACGAGTCACGTCCATTAATTTTATGTGAATATGCTCATGCAATGGGCAACAGCCTGGGTAGCTTTGCAGATTACTGGGAAGCATTTCGCACTTTCCCACGCTTACAAGGTGGCTTTATTTGGGACTGGGTTGACCAAGGATTAAGCCAACAAGATGAAAATGGTCAACACTTTTGGGCTTACGGTGGTGACTTTGGTGATGAGATCAATGACCGTCAGTTCTGTATCAATGGTTTGATTTTCCCAGATCGTACCGTGCACCCAACGTTGGAAGAAGCGAAGTTCTGTCAACGTATGATCACCGTATCGCTTCAGGATCAAACAGAGGGCAACTGCACACTTCTAATAACCAACGAGAACTTGTTCCGTGCAACAGATAACGAACAATTGAACTGGTCACTATTAGAAAATGGTAAGGTTATCCAAACTGGTTCGCAAACACTTAATATAGAGGCTAATAGCCAAGCAAGCCTTGATATAACCCTAAACTATACCCCAAAAGCAGAGGCACAATATCACTTAAATACCGATATTAGTCTTATTACAGCAACACCATGGGCCCATGCCGATTACGTTGTTTCATCTGAACAAATGGCACTAAGTAATACCACAGGTCTTATTATCCCTACATTGAAAAGCCAACCAGCACCAATGTTAACGCAGCAAGACAACTCGATTCTGGTTTCTAGTCTCGATGAAAAACATCATTGGTGTTGGGATAAGCAAAGCGGCTTGATGACAGCGTGGCTAATAAACAATAATCCGCAATTACTTTCAGCACCACAAGACAATTTTTTCCGAGCGCCGCTGGATAACGACATTGGTATTAGTGAAGTCGATAATGTGGATTTCAACGCATGGAGCAGTCGTTGGGATGCAGCAGGCATTGGTCAATGGGAACGACAATGTATTGCTTGTAATAGTGAAACGCTGGCACACGCAGTTAAAGTGACTTCCACCTTTACATACCACTTTAACTCAACAGTACAAGCGATAACGACTTGGACATACACATTGAGTAACAATGGAGAAATGGAGCTAGTTGTAGATGTAAAGCTGGCTGATAGCTTACCATCAATGCCACGTATCGGTTTAGAGTTTGCTCTGCCCTTAAACGGACAAAACACACCAATTACCTGGCAGGGTTTAGGCCCATTCGAAAATTATCCTGATCGTTTTGCTGCTGCACGTTTTGGTCTCTATACACAAACACTTGAGCAAATGCACACGCCATATATTTTCCCAACCGATAGCGGCCTACGTTGTGGCACACAATGGTTGAAAGTGAACGAATTGGATATATCCGGTGATTTCCAATTTAGCGTTAGTCAGTTCGCTTTGCAGCAATTGGCAAAAGCAAAACACACCAACGATTTAATCGCGGAAGAAAAAGTATATGTACGTGTAGACCACCAGCATATGGGGATCGGTGGCGATGACTCATGGAGTCAAAGTGTCCATAAAGAGTTTCAATTACGGGAAAAACATTACACATATACCATCACGTTCAATCAAAAAGCATAAGCACTTTATCCCCCCGGCATAGCAGCAAAAATCCCTAAGCTAACCCTTAGGGATTTTTTATATTCTCATATTTTTCGATAAACCAAGCTTTCCTATCGCAATTCTCAATTAGTTATTTGTATTCAACAGCAAAGCATTGTTAAATAGTAAAAAAATTAAAGTGCTAAATTCCCTATGGCTACTATCAAAGACGTCGCAAAAGAGGCTGGTGTATCCATTGCCACAACATCACGTGTTATCAATAACTCACCTCACACCAGTGAAACAGCAATTATTGCTGTTAAAGCAGCAATGGAAAAACTGGATTACCGTCCCAATGCCAATGCGCGTGCGTTAGTAAATAAATCCTCTAACACCGTAGGCGTTCTTGTTGGTGATGTCTCTGCGCCTTTTTTCGGAACCATGGTCAAGGCAATAGACGACATTGCAAGTCAACAGTCAAAACAGCTATTAATCGGCTGTGGTTACCATGATCCCGTAAAAGAAAAAAATGCCATTAATTTACTGATTAACAGCCGTTGTGAATCTCTTGTTATTCATAGCAAAGGGATGTCTGATGCAGAGTTAATAAAACTAGCCAGCGAAATACCTGGCATGGTTTTCATTAACAGAAATGTTGAAGAAATTGCATCACGTTGTATCGCTCTTGATAATCGTAAAGGCGCATATATTGCGACAGAGCACTTAATTAAAAATGGACACACGCATATAGGTTACCTTGCCTCAAACCATGATATTGATGATGCTTATGATCGTCGAGATGGCTATTTAGATGCGCTTAGAGATAATGGTATTGAAATCCGTGATGAATACATCGAATACGTTGAGCCAGATGAAGCCGGTGGTGAACAAGCCATTATTAATCTAATTGCTAAAAATACTCCGATAACCGCAATTGCAACCTATAACGATTACATGGCTGCCGGCTGTATGACTTTATTACAAGAAAATGGTGTAAAAATCCCTGAGGATATGTCCGTTATCGGCTTTGACGATGGACACATCGCGCGCCATATATACCCTCGCCTAACCACGATTCGCTACCCAATTAACGTCATGGCAAACGAGGCATTAAAACTGTCTCTGCAATTGGTAAATAACGAAAATACAGAGTACTCAGGGAAAAAATTATTCATGCCTGTTTTGGTAAAACGTGCCTCTGTCGGTATAAAAAAAACGCTTGAATAGTGACTTGGGTATGTTGCTTGCCTTAGCCACGTTTGATATGGGGCATTATAGGAATCAAAAAATACCCATAATATAAATACGCAATATAACCCTACCATTTTGTGTTCTGACAAAAAAATAATATTAGCCAGACGACCCCCCTTTTATGGCAGCCTATTTAGGACCTTTCATATAGTTGTTTTTACAATAACTGCCACTAATTTTGCACTTAATAAATAGAAAAATAGTTTTTATTTTTGGTCTAAAAAAAAGTAAGGATTTAGCCTAATATTTAATTGACTCCCAACTCGCCTTTCATGTCATTCAAGGCTTTTCCCAACCCATTTGCCTATGGACAGGCGATGGGTTTTCTCGTATCAGCTTTACCCTAGGGTATCTGTTTTTGCAAAAGAACCCTTTATCGTTTGACATTGTAAATAAAAAAACATTATTTAAATATCCTCCATTGCGCCATATCAAACGCTATCTCATTCGTCATAATATTCATCACGAAACGTGCGAATATTCAACACACGTATTACTTACTCAGTTATATCCTCATAACAAGCTAACTCTCATATTGTCTCATGCGTGTTTCTCGGGGCGTCTGTTTAAAAACTTGCTTAAATTTAGTCGGAAAATAATTACTATATTGGTAGCCCACTTTAAAGGCAAAATCTGTAATAGATTGATCAGTATATAGAATATCTGGGAATGCTTTGCTGGTACACGTATAAAACAAAAAAAGAGTGTATTAAAATGCTTTTGCGGCACTGGCATTTTCCTTACCCTGTAGTTTTTTGACTACAGTTTGGGCTAGTACTTAGTAATACCGGAACGGCTTATTGCTACAGCAAAAGAACCAAGCATGGCATAGCGGAGTGCAATGGTCGCCCCGCCTTCGAGAGCAGATACAGTATCGTGAATTGATAGACCGCCAACAATTGCACTGAAGGTAAGGACGACCACAACGTTGAGTCGCATAAGTGAAAGTACAAGCCTGCTACTTCTAAAGAGGATCACAGGGATCGTTATTGTTATATGGAAAATTTTATGACCAGTAAATTGCCGACAAAGTTGTACAAATGTGTCAATTTGTAAACTTAACAAACAAGATCGAATTCATGTTTTTAGAGAGGGATAACTTTCTACCTTACTTTTTAGGCAGAAGTAATAGGTAGTTATTGCATAATTTTACACGTTTTTTTGATAAAACAGCTTGTATTACAAGAGTCAGAAGCTGTTTTATACTTGATAATCGCTAAGTATTAAACCAATATAATTTGTATATACATAATAAGGGTAATACATAGATGTCAAGGTCCCCCAGATTCCAACAGATAAAAAATCATATTGTTGAAAAAATTGAGTCAGGAACATGGCCGGTAGGTACACAAATTCCAACAGAAGCAGAGCTTTGTAAAAGCTTTTCAGTAAGCCGAATGACGGTAAGCAAGGCACTCAGAGACCTAGTATCAGTCGGCCTTCTCGAGCGTACTCCTCGGCTTGGCACTTTTGTGTGCCAAAAAAAGGCCGAATCACCGCTCATGGATATTCGTAACATTGCAGATGAAGTAGAGGAGCGAGGTCAGGTTTATCATAATGAAATCATAAACCTAAAGGCTATATTATCATCTGAGGATGTCTCAATGAGATTGGGCTTGATGCTAGGGTCTCAGGTTTATATGAGTGAAATCGTTCATTACGCAGATAATTTACCTATACAACTTGAGCATCGTTGGGTAAACCCTGATTTTGCGCCTGATTACCTTGAGCAGGACTTCAGTCAAGTGACGCCTAATGAGTACTTGGTAGAAATCTGCCCTTTAGGGATTATCGAACACACTGTCGAGGCTATCTTGCCCCCTTTAAATATAGCGAGGTTACTTGAAATGGATACACAAGAACCTTGCCTCCTTTTGCATCGTCGCACTTGGAGCCAGAATAAACTCGTTAGCGCCGCATTGCTCTACCACCCTGGAAGCCGATATAAACTTAGTGCAAAGGTAAATATTTAGTACTGTTCCGAATATTATCACTGTGATTACATCCCTCATTTTTGCCTTCGGTACACAAAATTTTCATCATTGATCACAACTCGATAACACATCAACTTGCATTTGCCTGCTTAAATGTCTATACATTTGTATAGACATTTAAAAAAATCCTCAGGCATATTCATGAAAAGGCTTTTCACCCACTGTCGTCTCGTTTCGGTCGACACCCTTGTTAACGAGAAAGGCGGTTATAAAGTCCAAGAAGACGTATCCATTGCTGTTGAAAATGGTGTGATAAAACATATCGGTTCAAACCTTTCCCAAGAAGGTTATGACGTCATCTCTCTGGAAGGAAAACTTGTTACGCCTGGTTTTATTGATTGCCATACGCACATTGTTTTTGCTGGAAACCGGGCAGGAGAATTTGAGCAAAGACTGAATGGGGTTCCATATTCCCAGATAGCAAAGCAAGGCGGTGGGATCCTTTCGACTGTAACAGCAACCCGAAATGCCAGTGTGGACGAACTGGTCTCCCTTGCGCTTCCAAGAGCAAAAGCACTAATGGCAGACGGTATCACCACTATTGAAATCAAGTCTGGTTACGGGTTGACGATCGAAGATGAAATAAAGATGCTCCAGGCCGCCAAAAAACTAGCTGACGCACTGCCCCTGACTGTCTCGACCACATTGCTGGCAGCTCATGCCCTTCCTTCAGAATACAAAAACCGTAGCGATGATTACATCGAGATGGTATGTGACACCCTTATTCCCGAAGTAGCCTCAAAAAGGTTGGCCAATGCGGTAGATGTTTTCTGTGAAGGTATTGCTTTTTCTCCTGCCCAGTGCGGACGAGTATTTGAAGCCGCCCTTTCATGTGGACTAAAAATTAAAGCACACGCCGAGCAACTCTCCAACCTAGGAGGCAGTGCGCTTGCCGCAAGAATGGGGGCACTGTCTGTCGATCACATTGAATATCTCGATTCAGCCGGTGTAGAGGCGCTGGCAGAACACGGCACAGTCGCAACTCTACTTCCGGGCGCCTTTTATTTTCTTCAGGAGACACAGAAGCCGCCAGTGGAGCTGTTAAGAAAACATAATGTCCCTATGGCTCTATCCACAGACTTCAATCCCGGTACGTCTCCCTTTGCCAGCCTCAGTCTCATGATGAACATGGCCTCCACCCTATTCGGTTTGACTCCAAAAGAGAATCTCTACGGTGTTACCCGACATGCAGCTCAGGCGCTGGGGTTAACGACAAAAGGACGAATTGCTCCTGGTTTTGATGCCGATCTGGCTGTATGGGATTTGAGCTGCCCAGCAGAACTCAGTTATCAGATAGGGTTATCGCCACTGGCCGCACGCTACATAAAGGGAGAACTAGCTAATGAATATTGATATGTCCTCCTGGCAAGGAAGAATAGATCCCGAAGATGGCGATAACGGAATGCGGTTCCATCAAAAAGTCCAGCCAGCCGACACAGAAAATGAGCCAGGTGTTACGCTATTAGGGTTTGCCTGTGATGAAGGCGTGTTCCGCAACAAAGGACGTATGGGGGCCCGTGGCGGACCTTCTGAAATCCGCAAAGCACTGGCAAACATGGCTTGGCACCATCGGCTTCCGATCTACGATGGTGGTGATACACACTGCGATAACCACGACCTTACAAAAGCTCAGAAGAGCCTCGCCGATAATATTACTCAAGCACTCCACCAGCAACATTTTCCGCTAACGATGGGAGGCGGCCATGAAGTTGCGTGGGCCTCGTTTCAGGGCTTGGCAAACCACTTGATACAAATCGGCATCAGCATACCGCCTCGGATCGGCATTATTAATTTTGATGCCCACTTCGACCTTAGAACACCCAGTGGTGACAGCCTAACAGGAAGTTCCGGTACCCCTTTTGCACAAATAGCCGAATTCTGTGCCAGCCAGAACTGGCCGTTCAATTACGCTTGCCTAGGTGTGAGCCGGACTAGTAATACACAGGCTCTGTTCAACAAAGCAGACGAGCTCAATGTACTAACGGTGGAAGATCATCAGCTCCATCCAACCAGCTTACAGTCTATTCAGGGATCGTTAGCAACATTTATTGAACAGTGTGACCATCTTTATTTGACCATAGATATGGACGTCTTCCCCGCAGCAACGGCACCAGGCGTGAGCGCTCCGGCTGCACATGGTGTTGACTACCCAATGGTGGAAGCTCTGCTTAAGCCCATACTAAATGCTAAATCTGAACACGGTAACAGCAAACTAAGGTTGGCAGACATCGCAGAATACAACCCTCGATATGATATCGATGGGCATACCTCCCGCCTAGCTGCACGCCTAATTTGGACCATACTGCGCAAACTTAACACGACCTTTACCAACAAGGAGTATAGAGATGACAGATCCGCGACTGGATGAATCACGCGTAATTAAGACCCCAACTGGAACCAAACTTAATACCAAGTCATGGTTGACCGAGGCACCACTACGCATGTTAATGAACAATCTGCATCCTGATGTAGCGGAGCACCCCCACTCCCTAGTTGTTTACGGAGGCATTGGACGTGCTGCGAGAAACTGGCAGTGTTATGACAAGATTGTCGATGTACTGAAAAGACTGGAAGACGATGAGACCCTGTTGGTACAGTCCGGTAAACCGGTTGGCGTTTTTCCTACCCACAAGGATGCTCCTCGTGTGCTTATCGCTAATTCCAACCTAGTACCACATTGGGCTAACTGGGAGCATTTTAACGAGTTGGATAAGCAAGGACTGATGATGTACGGCCAAATGACGGCTGGAAGCTGGATTTATATCGGCTCTCAGGGCATTGTTCAGGGGACTTACGAGACCTTTGTCGCGATAGCTAAAAAGCATTTTGGCGCTGAAGCAAAAGGCCGTTGGGTGCTGACAGGTGGACTGGGTGGAATGGGCGGTGCGCAGCCACTGGCAGCGACCATGGCTGGTTTCTCCATGATTGCGGTGGAATGTGATGAAAGCCGCATTGATTACCGCTTGAGAACTGGTTATGTCGATAAGAAAGCACGAACACTTGATGAAGCAATGACGCTACTTCAGGAATCCTTGGATAACAAAAAGCCTACATCCATCGGCTTACTCGGCAACGCGGCAGATATTTTTACCGAAATGGTGAAGCGAGGTATTACCCCTGATGTGGTCACCGATCAGACTTCAGCACATGACCCGCTTAACGGTTACCTACCGCAGGGGTGGACAATGGGACACGCTGCTGAACAACGCAAAGTAGATGAAGCTGGCGTGGTCAGCGCTGCCAAAGCCTCCATGGCAGTTCAGGTTAAAGCCATGCTTGAACTTCAGAAACGCGGCTCGGCAACGTTGGATTATGGTAACAACATCCGCCAGATGGCGCTGGAGTGTGGCGTAGAGAATGCATTCGATTTCCCAGGCTTTGTCCCAGCCTATATCCGTCCGCTTTTCTGTGAAGGTATCGGTCCCTTCCGTTG
Organism: Photobacterium sp. SKA34; assembly: GCF_000153325.1. Classification (GTDB taxonomy): domain Bacteria; phylum Pseudomonadota; class Gammaproteobacteria; order Enterobacterales; family Vibrionaceae; genus Photobacterium. The sequence continues at coordinate 1,124,870 of NZ_CH724141.1, read as the reverse complement.
GGCTGCACTGTCTGGCGATCCAGAAGATATCTATAAGACTGATCAAAAAGTTAAAGAGCTTATCCCTAATGATCCGCACCTTCACAACTGGCTTGATATGGCACGGGAACGAATACATTTTCAAGGCATGCCTGCGCGTATCTGCTGGGTCGGCCTGAAAGACCGAGCACGTTTGGGCAAAGCCTTCAACGAAATGGTTAAAAACGGCGAACTGAAAGCACCTGTGGTCATTGGCCGCGATCATCTGGACTCAGGTTCCGTTGCTAGCCCCAACCGTGAAACAGAAGGTATGTTGGATGGTTCAGATGCGGTTTCCGACTGGCCATTACTCAATGCTTTATTAAATACTGCATCGGGTGCAACCTGGGTATCTCTTCATCATGGCGGCGGTGTAGGCATGGGCTTCTCGCAGCACTCAGGCGTGGTTATCGTCTGTGACGGTAGTGAAGATGCCGATACACGTGTTGGCCGTGTGCTGCACAACGACCCAGCAACGGGGGTTATGCGTCATGCCGATGCTGGCTACGACATTGCTGTGAACTGTGCCAAGGAGCAAGAGCTTGATTTGCCTCTGCTGAATATCCCAAACACTCCGGCTATCAAGTAAGAGGAAAAAACATGTCAACTGTAACAAAGCACTCGCTAACAATTACTCCAGGCCAACTGACACTGACCGAGTTGCGCAAAGTCAGCCGGACGGCAGTAGAGGTTCGTCTTGCACCAGAAGTAGAAAATGAAATGCAGGCGAGCCTAAAAGCCATCACCAATGTCTTGTCTGAGAATCGGGTAGCCTACGGTATTAACACCGGCTTTGGCCAGCTTGCCAATACTCGAATTGAAAAAGAAGACCTTGAAATCCTCCAACGCAGTATTGTTCTCTCCCATGCCGCTGGGATCGGTAATTACATGAACGATGACACTGTTCGCCTGATAATGGTGTTAAAGGTTAACAGCCTAGCCAGAGGGTACTCTGGTATACGTTATTCAGTGCTGGATGCATTGATCACACTGATAAATGCAAAAGTTTACCCCTGTATTCCTCGTAAGGGCTCGGTCGGCGCATCAGGCGATCTCGCACCACTAGCTCACATGAGTACTGTCCTACTAGGTGAGGGACAAGCTAGGCACAAAGGTGAAATTGTTTCCGGTGCTACCGCGCTGAAAATAGCGGGTCTTGAGCCTATTACTCTGGGGCCTAAAGAAGGTCTTGCCCTGTTGAACGGTACTCAGGCTTCAACCGCTTTTGCATTGGAAGGGCTGTTTGCCGCAGAGGATCTTTATGCTTCTGCGACAGTGTGCGGAGCACTCTCTGTCGAGGCGGCTCTTGGGAGTCGGAAACCATTTGACCCGCGGGTGCATGCTGTACGCGGACATCGTCCCCAGATCGATGCTGCTGCTGCCTATCGATACCTACTGGCGCAATCAAGTGAAATTGGTGACAGCCATCAGCAATGTGAAAAGGTACAGGATCCTTACTCGCTACGTTGTCAGCCTCAGGTCATGGGTGCTTGCCTCCAGCAGATCCGCGCAGCCTCCGAAGTGCTAGAAATAGAGTCTAATGCGGTATCGGACAATCCACTCGTATTTTGCGATGATGGTGACATCATTTCCGGTGGTAACTTCCATGCGGAACCTGTAGCTATGGCCGCGGATAACCTCGCTCTTGCGATTGCAGAAATCGGCAGTCTATCTGAGCGAAGAATGGCACTATTGATTGACAGCGGCCTTAGCAAGCTGCCTCCATTTCTAGTCGATAACGGTGGCGTCAATAGTGGATTTATGATCGCCCAGGTGACCTCAGCAGCCCTAGCCAGTGAGAACAAGACACTAGCCCATCCAGCTTCAGTCGACAGCTTGCCAACCTCTGCTAACCAAGAGGACCATGTTTCCATGGCAACTTTTGCCGGTAGAAGGCTAACGGATATGGCGGAAAACACGCGGGGAATATTAGCCGTAGAGCTGTTGGCAGCATGCCAGGGAATTGACTTCCGCGCTCCATTAACCAGCTCACCGAAGCTTGAGCAGGCCAAAGCTGAACTTCGAGACCGAGTAACCTTCTATGACAAGGATCGTTACTTTGCACCAGATATAGAAAAAGCAAATACATTGCTTCTAGAAGCAAGTTACAACAAGTTAATGCCTTCAGGTCTATTGCCAAGTCTCCATTAAGACCAACATAACTATCCGTCTGATCGCTCCTATAAATGAAGGAGCGATCGCTCTGGAACTTCAAATACAACATCATCTATTTTTCAGTAACGTGATTTACAGGTTCTATCGAATATTTTTTGAAAAGTGCAGTCATGCCACTATTAAGAAATAATTAATATCCAAGTGAATAAAGTAGTTAGCCAAAACTAAAACCTCATCGTATCGTGAGTGAGCACGATGACCAGCGGCCGCCTTAAAGGTGGCTGTTTTTTTTCTACCAATAAGTAATTTTGCTTTAGGCCCCCTTTAATGCACCAGCCCTCTCCCAAGAATAAAAGAACTGAAATTATTGCTTTTTAAAGAGTGTCTTTGGTAAATCGTTCCTTTGCCGCCAGAAAAAAAAGAATTACAAGAATCACCATCGAAGTTAAAAATAATCAGTGAAACCACTTTGCTTCCATCAAGATATAACTTTAACTTTTTATCTTGATAACTTACCGAACCAAATACCTTGTTTATTAGAGACAAATCGACAACCAGTTATTGGCAAATAGATAGGGCTAAATAGTCATACCTAAAAATAGCCTCTTAAAAATATAACTCACTTATAGATTTTAAATCTAAGTTTCATCACAACACTGGCCCAATCACGAAAAAAACAGGTTTTCATCACACTTTAAGTTATTGATAGTAAAGATATAAAAATCAGCACATGGTTAATCCCACCAAGATTTAAGTAAAGAGTAGGCAATATTCTAAAAGTATGAATGTGATAATTGTATAAAGATGTAATTCGAAATGATGAAGCCAAATTTAAGACGTAAAAAAGCCCGCAATTGCTTGCGGGCTTTTTTACGATCTGTAAGTAACATCAGAGTTGAAATATCTTAACTGATAAGAGTTAGCCTCGATGGGCGGTCACTTGAAATACAGCCTTAATCTCAGAATTTATGCATTTGCCACTACTACTGAATCACTTTTAGATTGAGCTAGATTAGATTGAATTATTTGCTCTGCATTATTCATCGCTTCTTTGGTTTTTATATCGACAATATGCATACCATCAAAGCGTTGAATCTCTTTAATCGCGACATCATGAGCAAAAATAACCATCTCTGCATTCACAACATCTTTTTCGGTTAATCTGTTTACAATGCCATTAGCACCTTGGGTTTCGACTTTAATTTTAATGCCTAGCTTACTTGCTGCTTTTTCTAAACTTTTTGCAGCAAGGAAGGTGTGTGCAACACCTGATGGGCAGGATGTGATAGCAAGTACCTGCGCTACACCTTCTTCAGAAATTGATTCAACAAGCGTCCCATTCATTACTTCGGTGTCATCTTCTTCACTAATAGGTTTTTTCAATACGTTAACAATAACCGCAGTAACAACAGCACCTGCAATCGTACCTACAATATAACCAAACTTACCTTCTACAACAGGAAGTACAATCCAGCCTCCCCAAGGTGCGTAATTCAATACGTTAAACATAAAGCCAGTAACGTTACCCACAATACCGCCGACAACAACGGCTGGAATAACACGTATTGGGTCTGCTGCTGCAAATGGAATCGCACCTTCGGTAATACCAATCATCCCCATGATAGCAGCGGCTTTACCCGCTTCACGTTCATCTTTTTTATAGCGTTTTGGTGATAAAACAGTTGCAAGTGCCATGCCTAGCGGTGGAACACAAATTGCGATGCCTACACCACCCATTAACCATGGCTGAGTATTAACTTGAGTTTGTGCAAACAGTGTTGCAACTTTATTGATAGGACCGCCCATATCAAATGCTGTCATACCACCAAGTATTGCACCAAGTAGTACCTTACCGCTGCCAGCCATACCTGCTAACCATTCATTCAATGATGTCATCATATGTGCAATGGGTTCACCAATGCCCCACATTACGATACTACATACAATGAATGTACCAATCAGTGGGTAGATAAATATCGACCCAAGTGATGTCATACTATCTGGCAGCTTAATACGTTTAAGTTGCTGCACAACAAAGCCTGCAATAAAGCCAACGACTATTGCTCCTAAAAAACCGGTATTGAATTGTTGAACAGCAATCCATGAACCGATCATTCCTGGTGCTAAACCTGGTTTATCAGCAATTGAGTAAGCAATGTAGCCCCCTAAAATAACGGTAAATAGGGTTAATCCTGCAATACCCATTTCAGCTATATCTTTTAATACACCTGTATCAGGTACTGCGCCTTTACCTGAAATCATTACTGATAAAGAAAGCAAAACACCACCGGCAACAATGAATGGAATCATGTGTGATGTACCAAACAACAAGTGTTGTTTCATTCTGCCAAGTGATGCTTTAAAAGAAGAGGCTGGTACTTCATGCTGTGCCGATTGTATAGTTGGTTGTGCTTTTTTCTGTGGTGTTGTTTCTGTTAATAACATGACAATTTCTTCTGCGTTTTTTGCTGCACGAAGTTTATCAGTGAATCCATCTTCAATTAATTTACTTGAAATTTGTGCCAATACTTCAATATGGTGATTATCGCCATCATTGGGTGATGCAATCATAAAGAATATATTACACAGTTCACCATTATCTGCGCCATACTCTATCCCAGTCCGGCTAATACCGACAGCGACAGCGGGTTTAATAACGGCCGAACTCTTTGCATGAGGAATTGCGATACCATCTTCAAAGCCTGTATTACTAAGATCTTCTCGTGCCCAGACATCTGATAAATAGGTGTTTTTATCAGAAATGCATTGAGCGCTTTCAAGAAGGGTAGCCATTTCTACAAGTACATCTTTCTTATTTGTCGCCCTGAGATCCAAGCAAATTAATTGATTCGTTATTAGGGATTCAATCTTCATTTATAAACTCCAGTAATTAGTGCTATCTATATACTGGTGTAAGAACAATAACTTATATATATGATAATTGATGCACATGCTGGATTTTTGTCACCCACAAGTTAAAGTGTGATTGAAGCCCTAAATTATTTAATCATTAACCAAAAAAACGGATTTTTAAGGAATTAAATCAAATTTTCAGGGACTCTCTGATATATTGGCTTATTTAAAATATTGTGCTCAAATAATCCCTGTTGCTATAAGTTGTCAACTATAAAGACACCGCTGTACTTAATATAGATGCTGAAAGTTAGGACTTTGCTATTATCACTCGGATATATATATGAAAAATACTCAGTGTCTCAAACGTAAACTAGGTGATGGTAATATGGCTACAACATTTGCTACAGAAAGATCCGTTGTATTGAATATCAATAAACAATCGATTTTCTGATAAAAAAGTTCACAGAAAAATCAAAAATATTAAAAATCAGCAATTTAAAACTCCATATTATTAACTGAAATAAGTAAAAATGCCATTACTATAGTTATTATTATATCGTAAAAATTATATAAATTAAGAACGTTTAATTTATAAACGAAGCAAAAAAACCAATATTTTAGACCACATATTAACTTTATATAGTTCAATAAAAAGAATAAAAGCAACCTTTCCTTAATAATATGAAATTATTAACGTTATAATTTATCTAATGTTGTTATCTGTTTTCGATTATCATATACGATAGGTATTACACAAAGAAGCCCAACAACTAATGTTATAGCAAATAAATATACAATATTATGAACATTATGATGCGTCACCTCTGTCGCTACCATAGGTGCAAACCCGCTTATTGCAGCACCTAAACCATAGCTTGCACAACATCCGGAACTTCTTACTTTCTTGGGAAAAATCTCAGAAAATATTGGTGTAGCTGCACTTTGAATAATACAAATTAAAACTGTCATAACTAACATACCAATATAGATACTAGAAATATTATTGGATAGAATCAATTTGAATATAAATGGCAATAGAAGAATATGAATCACAATACCGTACATAGCTAATTTTGCTCGACCTATTTTATCTGATACATAACCAAATATAGGATAAAGTGTACAAGCAATAGCAAGAACTACAGTATTTAAAATTAATATTCTATCTTGAGATATATGGCTATGCCGAGTAAAAAACGTAATAAAATAGACAAAGTCTAAATAGAATATTATACAAACAACACCAGATAAAAACACTGAAACAGTAAATTTAAATTTATGTTTTAGCCATAATTCTTTAAACGTATTTTTATTTTCTTTTGTTTCTCTACTTTCTTTTTTCTCAATTAATGAAGATGCTTTTATTTCATCGTAAATAGAGCAGAAATAAAATACTAGAAGCAACCCACCAATAGCGAAGCACACTCGCCAAGTATAATGAATCCATTCTTGGGGAAGAATATTCATTACGATATAACTCACAGCAGATGCTAATAAGAAACCTAATACTGACACGCTTAACGCTATACCCGTATAGAACCCCGTATTTTTTAAATTCTTATCTTCACTTGTTACTACAATAAGGCTCGAGAACTGCCCACCCGCAGACAATCCCTGAATAATTCTAATGATTACTAATAAAATAGGAGCCCAAATACCGATGCTATGGTAACTAGGCAAGAAAGATACTAAGAAGGTTGCTCCGCCCATCATGATAATAGAAAGATTCATGCTGTAATAGCGACCAATTTTATCGCCAAGCCATCCAAAGATAAAACCACCAATAGGACGAGCAAGGAAACCAATAGCGAATGTTGCAAATGCCAAAAGAATACTGACAAATTTACTTTGAGTACTAAAGAAAGAGGTTCCTATAACTGAGGCAAAATAGCCGAAAAGACAAAAATCATACCACTCAATAACATTACCAAACGAATTTTTCAGTATTTTAGATACTTTTTTTTGTAACACAACAACCTCTAACACTTCCATTTGTTTAGTATTCTAAGTATTTAATTAGTATTCACAACCAAGAACTCCCCAAAAACTCCTCGTTAAACTAAGTTTTCACTGTTGAAATTTGCAAAAGGCATGAATAGTTACAATTCCCTGCTTAAGATCAAAGAAGATTGTAACTATCTAATTTAACAGGGTAAATTTTAGCTCGCACCAAAACAATGAGAATGGGGGTATTTGGGGGGCTTCTAAATATTAACCTTGCACACTGTTGCTATGAAAATTACGTTAACTCCTCAACAGAAACTACAACTCGAAAAATTGCACCATAGTAAAACCCCTTATTACAAAAAAGTAATAAAGGCTTTATCGATTACTTACCAACAACTAAACGACCATTAAGCTAGTTATATTTTTTGAGTGTTTAATGCTCAGATTTTATGGTAGATAATACTATTTAGAACACATAATCTTTCTGCGAGATTTAAAATCCACCTGCAAAAACAAGTGGATTTTTACTTTTATTTTCAGTTGTCGATTGACAGTTAGTTGACGTTTGAAAGAGGGATCGCGTCAGAGATCGATTTCTCTAACCTGATGGCGATAAATTTCGAGGTAGGAGTAAAGGTTCGTTCACCGTAGCTGTCTAGAGGAACCAAAGGGTTGGTTTCAGGATAGTAAGCAGCCGCCTGACCCTTTGGAACGTCATAAGCGACCAAGGTAAACCCTTTCACTTTTCTCGTTATACCATCTTCCCAAAGCGACACCATATCGACCTTGTCACCCGGTTTAAAACCGAGCTTCAATATATCGGCTTCATTGATAAACAAAACTTCGCGCATACCAAAGACACCGCGGTAACGATCATTCAAGCCATATAACGTGGTGTTGTATTGGTCATGGGAACGCATGGTTTGCAAGATCAAATCAGGTTTATTAGCACCTTGTAACACCGCTTCATTAATTAGCTGTTTTGGCAGTTCATTGGAGCCAAATTGCGCTTTACCGCTGAGGGTGTTCCATTGACGATTTGCGGCAGGGTTGACTAAATGAAATCCACCCGGATTTTCCAGCTTCTGATTGAAGTCAGTAAAGCCCGGAATCGTATCTGCAATGAGATCTCTAATATGCCCATAATCTTGAATGACCCAGTACCAATCTATTGGATGGCTGCCCAGTGTGGCATTTGCAATACCCGCGATAATCGCTGGTTCAGAACGTAAATGCGCTGATCGAGGTTCGAGCTGTCCGTAAGAGATATGCACCATGCTGAAGGTATCTTCTACGGTTATGCCTTGTGGCCCATTAGTTTGGGTATCGATTTCCGTACGTCCCAAACAAGGCAAAATCAAGGCATCTTTACCGGTAACAAGGTCAGATCGATTGAGTTTGGTTGAAATATGAACGGTTAGGTTACAATTTTTCATCGCCAGATGCGTGCGAGGAGTATCGGGGGTGGCTTGCGCAAAATTTCCACCTAAACCAATAAAGACTTTCGAGCGTTTTTCCTCCATCGCTTTAATCGCTTGTATGGTGTTGTGGCCTACATCTCGCGGGGCATTAAAGTTAAAGCGGCGTTCAATACTATCAAGAAATTGGTTTGAAGGTTTTTCATCGATACCCATTGTACGATCGCCTTGGACATTACTATGTCCCCTAACAGGTGATAGCCCAGCACCAGGCTTACCGACGTTGCCGCGCAACAATTGCACATTGGCTACTTCTTTGATGGTTTGTACTGAATGACGATGTTGTGTTAGCCCCATAGCCCAACACATGATCACTTTTTCTGAACGGCGGTACATGTTTGCGACCATTTCGATTTCGCTTAAAGCTAACCCCGATTGTTCAGCGATCTGAACCCATGTCGTCGCATCAACTTCTGCTAAGTATTCATCAATACCTATGGTGTGTTCGCTGATGAATTGACGATCAAATATGGCTTCTCCGTCAGTTGCGAGCGCATCACGCTCCCATTGCAGCAAATATTTAGCCATCCCACGAAAGACCGCCATATCGCCACCTAATGCTGGTCTTAAATACGCGGTATTGGTTGGTTTTGAACCATTGCTTAACATTTCAACCGGCACTTGAGGATTTTGGAAACGTTCAAGTCCACGTTCTTTCAATGGGTTGAAACAGATCACTTGCGCACCGCGTTTTACCGCTTCACGTAATGGTTCAAGCATGCGGGGATGGTTAGTGCCTGGGTTTTGCCCGAGCACAAAGATCGCGTCTGCTTTTTCAAAGTCGTCAAAAATCACGGTTCCTTTGCCCACACCGACCGTATCTTTCATGCCAATTGCACTGGCCTCGTGGCACATGTTTGAACAGTCTGGGAAGTTATTTGTTCCAAACGCACGGACGAAGAGTTGATACAAAAAAGCAGCTTCATTACTGGCTCGACCCGAGGTGTAAAATTCGGCTTGATGTGGTGAGTCGAGTTGCTTCAAATGCTTGGCTACGAGCGAAAATGCTTCGTCCCACGCGATAGGAATATAGTGGTCGGATGCAGCGTCGTACTTCATCGGATGGGTTATTCGGCCTTGGTATTCCAGCCAGTAATCTGTTTGTGATGACAAAGATGTTACGCTGTGTTCAGCGAAAAACTCAGGATCCACCAATCGATTTGTGGCTTCCCAGTTAACGGCTTTTGCACCGTTCTCACAGAAGTTCACTTTATTGCTGTGTGGGGATTCACCCCATGCGCATCCCGGACAATCAAAACCACCGTTTTGATTCGTTTTAAGCATTGTTCGAATGTTTTTGATGGCGTTATCGCTGCCCCACCAACTCTTAGTGACGGCTTTTAACGCCCCCCATCCACCAGCAGGACCATTATATTTTTTTATCTGTTCTTTTTGGCTCACAACTCCACTCCTCACACATGGGAACGGCAGTAAACAAGGGAACCGGTAAAACAGGCGCGTTATAAAAATAAGGCGGGAGTAAAACGGTTTTGATTATTTTATGTCGATACCTGTTTACTGCGTTGAATATTTAGAAATAGTCTGGCTGATTTTTGCCATGATATAAATCAAAGGTTATGTCGTTAAGGGGCGGTGCGTCCAATTGATATTGCCGACTAAGTGATAAGTAGTATCTATTATGGTGAGTAAAGAAGGAAAGTATCGCTCTTGTCACTGTGATAAATAGAATTTATTAGCCAATGCAATATGAGTTCTATTTTATGAGAGATTCGTCGAACAGCCTTGATATAGCTAAGCTCCCCTATGATAGTTACCGCCTATCACGCTATAGATAATTTAGATTTTACCTATATTTGAATTAGGCATACTTTGATTTAAATCAAAAAAACCATTTTTATTTTAGCCGCTGCTTTACAAATTGAGCCATTTCCCGTGATAGCTCTTTTCAATCGTAGAGAACAGTGAATGTACGACGAACGCGAAGAAGACGCTTCATTTCAAGGTGTTACTAATCATTCATGGATATAAAACAACTTAAATATTTAATCGCTTTAGATCAAACGAAACACTTTGGTCAGGCTGCGACACTTTGCCATATTACTCAGCCTACGTTGTCGATGAGGATAAGGCGTTTAGAAGAAGAGTTAGACCTCGAATTGATTTCAAGAAGTCAACGCTTTGAAGGGTTTACCGAAGCGGGCGAACGTATATTGGCTTGGGCAAAGACAGTCTTAGCCGCTCATGACGGTTTACAAGCCGAAGCGGCTAACTGCCGAGGTCAACTGGTCGGCTCGCTAAGAGTCGGCATGGTGCCTTTAGCCAGCCAAAATCCGATGCAGTTGATTAAGCCGTTAGCAGAAACATTCCCAGAACTTCGTTTTCAAATTTTGTCGATGACATCTGAGCAGATCATAGACCAACTCAATCGTAACCAACTTGATTTAGGTATGTGTTACACCGACGAGATCAATACGGCTTATTTTGACGTTATAGAAATGAACTCGACGGATTTAGGCATTCTGTATGACAGCCGATTTTTTGATTTTGCTGAGTCGGAAGTCTTATGGGAATCACTCAGTAACATTCCTTTGGGGCTTTTGTCTAAAGGTATGCATTATCGTCATTCGATTGATTTGAGCTTCGGTAGTAAAGGCCTCGTTCCGCAGACGTTGATTGAAAGTAACTCTACGTTTCACCTGATCCAAGCCGTCACCAGTGGCCTTTGCTGTGCTGTTATGCCGCTGAGCTCTGGATTGGAAGAGCTCAACGAACAACTGCGTATCTTACCGATAGAAAAAGCAGTGGTGCACTCACCTCTAGCTCTGCTTAAGCGTAAACAAGAACCTTATTCAGCACTCACTGATCAGTGTTTTGCTGAAGCAAAAAAATTATTTAATCAGTAACGTTTTCAGTCTGAGTCGATATCGTCAAGCTGACCATCTTTACCGGGTGATTTTATGAGATGTATAACTCAATCCTATATTGAACTGCCTGATTTTAATCAAGCGCCTCCACAGCCTAATACCATGAGCTATCGTGAGCTTACGGGCGATAGTATGGTCGTGGATGCACCTCTGGCAAACGAATCGGCATTAGCGATCAGTTATAACGGCATCAATCAAGCGGTTATGATGGTGACACCTGGTCACATGGAAGACTTTGTGCGCGGTTTTAGTTTAAGTACCGGTATCGTAAAAAGATTCAGTGAAATTCGTGATATTGAGATTACTGGCAATGGTGAATCTTATTTCGCGAAAGTAGAAATAAGCAACCGTGCTTTTTGGGAAATGAAAACTCAGCGGCGTAACTTGGCTGGAACCACAGGCTGTGGTTTATGCGGTGTTGAGGCGCTTGAACAAGCACTTCCGGATTTGGTTTCTTTACCATCGTCATTCCCCCCCAGTCCACTGGTTTTTCAGGGGTTGAGAGAGCGAATTGCCGAACATCAGAAAGCAGCCAAAATATCCGGTTCTTTACATGCAGCTTTGTTTGCGAACTCGAAAGGTGAAATTTCACTTTGTCGTGAAGACATCGGTCGCCACAACGCACTGGATAAACTAATAGGGGCGATGGCCATGAATGAGAGCAACCCTAAGTCGGGGTTCGCCATTATGACGAGTCGTTGCAGTTTAGAGCTTATCCATAAAGCCGTGCGTGCTGAAATCGCAACCTTGGTTTGTTTATCGGCTCCGACCTCATTGACGGTCGAATGGGCAAGACGTAATCGCTTAAATCTGATTCACTTACCAAACAACAGCTCACCTCGTTTATATAGCCCTGCGCCTTAATGCTATAACGACACCGCGCTCTAATTGTATCTCTTAAATTTCACGATAACTGAGTTAATAAGCGACATAATAACATGCGATTTCGAGAATAAATTCAGAAGGAAAATAGCAGCGTTTAAACATTAAAAATCAGTATTATGAATACAAGTTAAGCAAATTTTAATTTAAAAACTCAACGTTTACGACAGAACCGTCCTCAATTACTTATCATCGTTTTTCGTTCTGTGTACCTTAGCTCCCTGCTCCATCAAATAAATAGCCAGGCGTTATAAAAATGTAAAAATCGTGGAAGGTATAACAGTTTTTATACTAGAGAGCGATAATATTGCACGCCTTCTATCGTTTTTTATGGGGAATATACATGTTTAAGCGAATCGTATTGATGTTAATGTTGTTTGGCGTTGGCACAACTCAAGTGATAGCTGAAAATGTGACTTACAATGTATTTCTGATACCAGCTAAAGCCGCGGATCAAACGGTTAAAACTATCAGCAGTCAACTTAAGCACGAAAAGTTGAATTCTCTTTATAGTCAAAATTATCTTCCCCACATTACCTTGTATTTAACAGAGTATCCGCAGGGCAGTCTGGCGACAGTTAAAGCTAAAGTAAAGCAGTTAACAGCTCAAATAAAGCCATTTTATATTACGTTGGACAAGATAGAGAGAACCAAGGGGGATTGGTTAATGTTGAATGTCGAAAATAGTCGAGAATTACAACATATAGCGGATTCAGTTACAGTCGCGATGGAACCATTACGAGCCCTGAACCCTCAACTACCGAATTGGGTAACAAAATATCCGGCTAAACTGGCGGCTTTCAAGCGTTATGGTAGCCCTAACGTATTCACTAATTTCCAGCCACATATAACATTACTTCCACAGGCCGACTCGACTAAACTCGACAGCTTTATGCTTCAATATGGCAATAGTTTTAAACCGACGACTCTTAAAGTTGAGGGTATTGGTATTGCCAAAGTGAACGCCAATGGTCAGGCCAAACAGGATCTAGCTTCGTATTATTTCATATAGACTTCAAGAAGCTTGCATCCACTTTTTCATTAAATACTCTTCTTCACCGCGACGGCCTGAGTATCGCTGTGGCCACTCTCTGACTCTAATCTTTTTATTTCGCCATGTTTTGGGTGGAAGCTTATTTTCTGAGGCTCTCCATAGTCAATATGTGCATTAATGTATTCATAAAAAGGGGAGGTAAATGTGTATTTATTCACTTTTAGTGATTGGTTATGACAGAGCTTTGCACCAGGAGACAACCATTAGAAAAACTAATCAAAAAAAACATTTTTTCTCACTTTTAATTACGGATTAAATTCCTATGATGCCCCACATCGAAACGCGACCTATGCCTTATAAATACTGTGTTTAGGCAAGGTTGTACATTATAAAATACTTGCTCTATTAAGGGATTCACAATGTCACGTATCATTAATAAATTTGTTAACTTATACACTCCAGTTTTCGCTTCTATGTACAAAGCGCAAATCAAGTAAGTGTTAAAAGAATCTAAAAAGGGCGTTGAAGGTAACTTCAACGCCCTTTTGCTATCTAGGACAGACACCTTCTAAACTCATTGAGCTCAAAATCTGTGTTTTATCGCTCAACTCACCCGCCTTTTAAGTTCTCGAAAAATAAGCCAGAAAATACAACAGCAACGAATATTTTTAAGAATAAAGATACATTATTAAGCACGGCATTATCATAAAAAAATGTATTCAATAGCTTATGATATTTCCTAGAACGATATAAAAATGCAAAAAAATGTTGCCATTAATTGAACAGTGTTTTATTGTATGGGGAACACATTCTCTCATATCAATAGAGGTAGCTTATGAATACTAACGTTTCAGCTCCATCAAAGGGTAACTCATACTTTCTCGTCAGCCATATACTACTTTTATCATCGGTATTATGGGTAATGTACCTATGTTCAGACGGATCAAATGGGGGCTACGCTGTTCTATTACCTGTATTAGCAATCTATGCAATTGTGGCTCTAGAAATACTCGTTGTATTAACAAAGGTAATTATGATGTTTTTCTCTAAGAAAAAGATAAACATTATCCAACTAACAAAAATGCGCTTAGGTCAAGAGTAAATATATCGAGCATTGTTTTGTTAATCGCTTCTACATTGCTGCTTTTACAAATTTAGGATAAGCACTTAGCTTTCTTGAAACCTTAATCCGATAAACTTTCTTATCAGATCGGATTTACAGGCTCACAGCCCAAAGTAAACTCAAATCAAACATTGTCATTTACTCATAAATATTAGTTTGCACGCAAGACAGTCAACATTGCTTACACTATATGGGTTTAATAAAAGTAAATATAATTTCTGGCTAATGTAATGAAATAAATGCGAGCATTAGCGGTTTTATTTTTATATCTAAACACATTAATAAAAAAAATAATCTTAGTAAGGTTTATTACGAATGAGTTAGCGACTTCCTAACTCATTCGCTTCTATGACAAATACACACTAGTTTATAAATAGTGCCTATTATTATTCAGGAACAGAAGAAAGCTCTTCCTGTTCTTTACTCATTAACAAGGTTACTATCGTAATAGCTCCAATAACGGTCCCCACCCACCATACAGTTAACATTAAAATAGCAAAGGTATATTGACCTGGTTTGCTATTTTTTATTACCGACCAAAAACCAAGAATGGATACACAAGTAGCAATTACTGGTAGGATAGACATTATTGAACCAAGGAGCCCTGCTTCCGGAAATGACATGGAAAAAGCACCTGATAAGAAGAAGCCGGCCAACCCCATTAAAAGTGAAATAATGCTTAGTGTTATTATAAGAAATTTACTTAGTATTTTCATTTATCTTCCTAGATTTTAATTTAAAGTTAAGAGTTTCAGATCTGTTTAATTAAAAACGATCTATTAAAGTTTTAAATAGCACTGTTTATACTTTATGACCTGCCATTAAGCACAAAGCATGCCACCTTATAACAACATGAAATTTATTGACTTTATTTTTCAAGGTTAAAAAAATCGAGCAACTTATTGCCCAGCCAGGCAATTTATTGCTCGATTTAGGCAATTTATTGCTCAATAATCTAAATTAAAATTTTCAAATATTGAATTGTATTGAAGTAAATAGAATGACGAAGAAATAACAATAAATTCTTATTATATTCTCAGTCGGAAATAACTGAGAATGTATAATAAAGCCGTTATTTTTGTATTTATTTCATATAAATATAATTTTGATTAATCTATAAGACTAATGATTCACCTCAAATACCACAACATTTTTAAATTTTCATTCACTTCCACACGGGCAAGGGTTGTTTCTTGGAGGATTTATTGGTTTTGTGGCAAATCTAGTTAGAGGGGGAATATTCAATGAACCAGCGATAAATGGTCAAGCGATTCACTAAAATCCCGCGCTCAACCAGCATATCACTGAGATTTGAGTAGCTCATTGGTGTCGAACCATATCAACGAAGGCACCAAAGGATGATCTCAGGAGCAAAGTGTTTCTAATTAAATTCGTGGTTAAATCTTGGCTAAATTTTTTGCAACTAGCCCAAGATAAGAGTCCGTAATTTAGGTTGCTGTTAACTTTTCGATCGCTTCAATAATCGGTCTTGGCGTCAATGTATGCGGTACTTTGGTGATTAAAGTACCGTCGGGCTTAACAAAATAAAAATATGAGTTATGGTCAACAGTATATTTTAGTGCTGAATTTTCCAACTTCACTTTACGAAATATCACGCCATATTTATTTGCAAGAGGAGTAATAACATCAAGTGGCGCAGCAAGTCCTTCAATCATTGGATTAAAGTATTGGGCATATTGTGCCGTATGATCTGCACTATCACGCTCTGGATCAAGAGAAATAAATATTGGACGAATTTTCGCTTGTTGTTTGTTATTAATTTTATTTAACGCCCCGGCCAACATAGCCAATGATGTTGGGCATATATCAGGACATCGTGTGAAACCAAAATATAAAATGCGAATACGTTTATCACTAATATCAAATATATTTACGGGTTTATTTTTACTACCAAATAAGATGGGCTTTTTTTGAATAATAATTTGTGGATTTTTAGCTTCAGTGTGTTCAAAGGTGTAAGTGTAAATTCCAAAACTAAAAACGATAGAGAATATTAGAAATATTGACCAATATCGACGCATATAATTCCTTTTAAATACATTTTGATTAAACATAATATATAAGAAAGTCTTATCTTTTATGTTTATTGAGTGTCGACTAGTTCTTAATCAAAAACAGACCTGCCTAATATGAAGACATTTTGTTGCGAAATATACCTTGTAAAAAGTATGTGAAATAATAACTATGATATCGCTCACGCTTTATGCAATTTAATGCTTTGAGCTAAGCGGCATAAAAAGTCTTTAAATCAAATTTAATACAAGAACAAACCTCAACCTAATGCATTGTTAAATAATAACTATTTATATTTAACTTGTGTTTTTTCAATCAAAACATTTTCAATAATTTAGAGTGTAAAAACAAAAAATAAAAAATTAGATTCCATTGCTAGGCGGTGAGGTTTGGTTATTTAATGCTCATACTACTTCAAATGTAACAACATATAATCAATTGAAACAAGGTTGTTATCTTTGTATTTGGTTCTAACTTTTATTTTCATATTCTACGTTGTTATTAGTTATTGCCACATATGCTCAATTAAAAAATATTCTAATGTCTACTGTCCTTCAACATTTTTTTGTTGTTAGTAATTATCGAGAAAGTGAATGGAAGTTTTAAAATATAGGCGCATCGCATCCAGAATTTGTGTGGTGTTAACCACACTCATACTCAATGGTTGTCAATTTGCGCTACTTGACCCTAAAGGTAGTATTGGTGTTCAGGAGAAAGAGCTGATTATTAAAGCACTTTTACTGATGCTGATTGTAGTGATCCCTGTGATCTTAATGACAATCTATTTTGCTTATCGTTATCGAGAAAGCAATACGGATGAAGAGTATGCACCTGATTGGTCTCATTCAACCAAGATCGAGGTGGTGGTATGGACGATACCCATCATTATCATTGCGATTCTTGCCACTATCACTTGGCGCTCAACCCATGAATTAGAACCTTCTAAGCCTATTGCAAGTGATGCTAAACCAATCACTATTGAAGTGGTATCACTTGATTGGAAATGGTTATTTATTTATCCAGAGCAAGACATAGCGACGGTTAATTACGTGGTGTTTCCAAAAAATGTGCCAGTGCAGTTCAAACTGACATCAGACAACATCATGAATGCCTTTTTCATTCCCCAGTTGGGCTCTCAGATCTACGCTATGCCTGGGATGGTGACGAAGTTAAATTTAATCGCCAACCATCGTGGAGATTTTAAAGGTTTTGGTTCTAGTTATAGCGGTAAAGGCTTTTCAGAAATGAAGTTTACTGCGACGTCTTTGGAAAATCGTCATGCATTTTCTAGCTGGGTACAACAGGTCAAAATGAGTCCTAATCGTATTGAAGACTGGGAACAATTTCGCGCTATTGCATCGCCAAGTGTGGGAGATCCGGCCGAGTCATTTTCTAGTGTCCCACCCTTTTTGTTTAATGATGTTGTGACCCAGCATCCCGGCTCAATGAACTGTTTGCCTGAAACTTTAGGATAATCGTTATGTTTGGAAGATTAACGCTTGATTCAATCCCTTATCACGAACCAATTATTGTTGTTACTTTAACGCTGATCGCGATTGGTGGTATCTCTCTTATCACCGCTGTGACCAAGGCTGGTAAATGGCAATATTTATGGAATGAATGGTTTACCTCAGTAGACCATAAAAAAATTGGTTTTATGTATATTGCTGTTGCAATGGTGATGCTTGTTCGTGGATTTACTGATGCGGTTATGATGCGTAGTCAGCAACTACTTTCATCTGCTGGTGAAGCGGGATATTTGCCCCCACACCATTATGATCAAATTTTTACAGCCCATGGTGTAATAATGATTTTTTTCGTTGCTATGCCAATGGTTATAGGTTTGATGAATATCGTGGTGCCGCTACAAATTGGTGCACGAGATGTGGCATTCCCTTACTTAAATAATCTAAGTTTTTGGTTATTCGTTGTCGGTATCATTTTAACGAATATGTCGTTGGGTTTAGGTGAGTTTGGTCGAACAGGTTGGCTTGCTTACCCACCATTATCAGGTATTAAAGCGAGTCCCGGTGTGGGGGTTGATTACTGGATATGGGCATTACAGATCTCTGGAGTGGGCACAACACTGACAGGAGTGAACTTTTTCGCCACGATTCTTCGTATGCGCACACCATCTATGCCTATGATGAAAATGCCAGTTTTCACATGGGCATCTCTTTGTGCCAATATTTTAATTATTATTTCATTTCCAATTTTAACCGTCACAATTGCACTTCTTACTCTAGATCGATATGTCGGCATGCATTTTTTCACCAACGATCTTGGTGGTAATGTAATGATGTACGTTAACCTGATTTGGGCATGGGGGCATCCTGAAGTATATATTCTTATTTTGCCACTTTTTGGTGTGTTCTCTGAAGTGACAGCAACGTTTTCACGTAAAAAATTATTTGGTTATACCTCTCTGGTGTGGGCAACCATTGCCATTACAATTCTAGCGTTTGTTGTTTGGTTACATCACTTCTTTACCATGGGTTCAGGTGCCAATGTTAATGCTTTCTTTGGCATTGCGACCATGATTATATCCATTCCAACAGGTGTGAAGATTTTCAACTGGTTATTCACTATGTATAAAGGACGGATTCGTTTTGCGACGCCAATGATGTGGACTGTGGGTTTTCTTATCACATTTTCAGTGGGAGGAATGACTGGAGTGTTAATGGCTATGCCTGGTGCGGACTTTGTCCTTCATAATTCAGTATTTCTGATAGCGCATTTCCATAACGTGATCATTGGTGGTGTTGTGTTCGGCTGTTTTGCTGGGATCACTTATTGGTTCCCGAAAGCAACGGGTTTCACCATGAATGAAACTTGGGGAAAACGTGCATTTGTATGCTGGATCGTTGGATTTTTAATGGCATTTTTACCTCTGTATGCATTGGGCTTTATGGGAATGACTCGCCGACTTAGCCAAAATATTAACCCTGAATATTTCCCTCTGTTAACCGTTGCCGCTGCAGGTACAGTTGTCATTGCAATGGGGATTGCTTGTCAGTTTATTCAGATTTGGGCCAGTATTCGCGACCGTAAGCACAACTTAGATCTAACGGGGGACCCTTGGGGAGCGCGAACTTTTGAATGGTCAACGTCTTCACCACCACCGTTTTATAACTTCGCTCACTTACCAAAAGGCGACGAAATTGATGCATTTTGGTACCAAAAGCAACGTGGTGAGTTTGATCCAACAAAAGAGCGGGAATATGAGCGCATTCACATGCCGAAAAATACACCAACAGGTATTTACATATCTACTTTGGCTCTCGTATTTGGTTTTTCAATGATTTGGTATATCTGGTGGCTAGCGGTGGCAAGCTTTGTTGGTATTGTCGTGATATGTATTCAACATAGTTACAACGAAGATTTGGACTATTACGTTGAAGTGGAGGAAATAAAAGCCATTGAATCGAAGCGTCGCGAGCAATACGAACAAGCGAAGAATAAGACAGTAAATGGTAATAACGAAAATGACGATCTAGAGGTGACGTATGCAGGCTAATGGAATTATTCACGAGCATACTCATCATGATACGACAGGTATTAAGCTGTTCGGCTTTTGGATTTACCTAATGAGTGACTGTGTGTTGTTTGCAACACTATTTGCCACTTACGCTGTGCTTGAAAGTAGTTCAATTGCAGGACCAACAGGTCAAGATATCTTTGAATTACCTTTCGTATTCGTCGAAACCATGTTGCTGTTATTTAGCAGTATTACGTTTGGTTTTGGCATGATTTCAATGAAACGAAATAAAATAACAGTGTTTAAACGTTGGCTACAAGTCACTTTCTTGCTTGGTCTGAGCTTTATCTGCATGGAACTTTATGAGTTTCATCATTTAATTGAAAATGGAAATGGTCCACAGGGAAGTGCTTTTTTATCAGCGTTCTTTACTTTGGTTGGGACTCATGGGTTACACGTAACGTTTGGTTTAATTTGGATGGTGGTCTGTTATCAGCAACTTTCATCGAAAGGTTTAACAGAAAACATGTCGATGCGTTTTCAATGTTTAAGCTTATTTTGGCATTTCCTCGACATTGTATGGATTTGCGTATTTACCATTGTTTACCTAATGGGGGTTATGTAAATGGATCAGCAATTAGAAGTAAATACCTCTGACTATGTGAAAGGGTTTATCGCGTCACTGATTATAACCGTGATCCCATTTTATTGTGTGTGGGCGAAAATATTCACTGAAGCAACAACTTATGCTGTTTTATTAGGTTGTGCAATTGTGCAGATATTTGTGCATTTTAAGTATTTCTTACATATGGAAGCAAAATCATCTGAGGGTAAATGGAATATTGTGTCCCTTATGTTTACTTCGATTGTTGTGTTGATCCTTATTGCAGGCTCGGTTTGGATCATCTACAACATGAACGTTAATATGAAACTCTAGGTTTGGGGATGCCGAAAAATTATCTGTCTATCACTAAACTGGGCGTTATTTTCGGCAACCTGTTTTAATTCTTTTGGACTCATTGAAAGTAACATGTCACAGCGATCTATAGTTGGCGGAAAACACCGCCAACTATAGCAATATATGACATCTCTAAGTTGGTAAAAATTGACATTACTATATTGGTTTACAGTATCTGTCAGCCCTACTTTAAAATGTCACATTCCTCCAACTTAGAAATGTCACATTAGGTGTATGATTCTTCCTATGGAAGAATCAGCCTACGGTGCTGGAATGTTACTCACGATGAGCACAAAAGAGCTTCAGAAACTCGAAACAATACAAAACGTTTGTGATAAGCGTATTAGACAAATTGATGCTTCTAAAATCCTGAACTTAAGCCGTAGGCATATTCAAAGATTGGTTAATCAATACCGACAGTTCGGGGCTAATGGTTTAATTTCAAAAAAGCGAACTAAGCCAAGTAATCGTCAATTCAATGCATCATTGAAAAAACAAGTTATTGATTTAATTCAGACTCATTACTTCGATTTTGGTCCTACGCTAGCCGCAGAAAAATTAGCTGAAATTCATGATATTAGACTCTCTACTGAAACCATCAGAAAATGGATGGTTTCGGTAAAACTTTGGAAACCAAAGGTTAAGAAAAGACGTAAGATTTATCAACCGAGAGCGAGAAGAGATTGTATAGGCGAACTTATTCAGCTTGATGGTTCCCCCCACGACTGGTTCGAAGGCCGAGCCGATAAATGTACATTGCTTGTTTTTATTGATGACGCAACAAGCGCCATCATGCATTTATATTTTTGTGATTCTGAGTCGACGTTTTCATATATGGCTGCGACTAAGCAGTATATACAACAGCATGGTAAGCCTGTCGCGCTCTACACGGATAAACACGGTGTTTTCCGTGTTAACCATGCTAGCAACGAAGACCGCAATAAACTGACTCAATATGGTCGCGCACTAAAAGAATTAAACATTGAGCTAATTTGTGCCAATACTCCACAAGCTAAAGGGCGCGTAGAACGCGCTAATTTAACGCTTCAAGACCGTCTAGTTAAAGAGATGAGGCTAGCAGGGATTAATGGGATAGAAGAAGCAAACGAGTGGTTATCAGGTTTTATAGATAACTATAACAGGCGCTTTGCTAAACCAGCTAAACGTCAATTGAATGTGCACAGACCTATCTACGAAACCCCGAAAGAGTTATACGATATTTTCTCCTGGCAAACTTCGCGAAAAGTAACTAAATCACTAACGCTACAGTATGACAAAGTCATGTATTTACTTGAAAAAAATTCAGAAAATGAAAACCTTGTGGGTAGAAATATCATGATACATGATTACCCTGACGGTCAAATAGATATTAAGCATTTAGGTCAATCATTAGGTTACAGTATTTTTGATAAATTGGAGCGAATAAATCAGGGAGAGATAGTTGAAAATAAGCGTTTAGACGCTGTTTTGAGATTAGCGATGGTAGAGCAAGAACGATTGGAATCAGAAGGTTTAAGAGAGCGTAGTCGTTCAGATACACCAAGACGACAAGAACAACGTAGACAGTCGCGAATAAATCCCGTGATGTATGACCAAGCGAAATAACAAATTTCTGTCACTTAGAAAAAGTGACATTTCTAACTTGGAGAACCGTGTGACATTTCTAAATGGTTGCAACAATTGGTTTACAGTATCTGTCAGCCCTACTTTAAAATGTCACATTCCTCCAACTTAGAAATGTCACATTAGGTGTATGATTCTTCCTATGGAAGAATCAGCCTACGGTGCTGGAATGTTACTCACGATGAGCACAAAAGAGCTTCAGAAACTCGAAACAATACAAAACGTTTGTGATAAGCGTATTAGACAAATTGATGCTTCTAAAATCCTGAACTTAAGCCGTAGGCATATTCAAAGATTGGTTAATCAATACCGACAGTTCGGGGCTAATGGTTTAATTTCAAAAAAGCGAACTAAGCCAAGTAATCGTCAATTCAATGCATCATTGAAAAAACAAGTTATTGATTTAATTCAGACTCATTACTTCGATTTTGGTCCTACGCTAGCCGCAGAAAAATTAGCTGAAATTCATGATATTAGACTCTCTACTGAAACCATCAGAAAATGGATGGTTTCGGTAAAACTTTGGAAACCAAAGGTTAAGAAAAGACGTAAGATTTATCAACCGAGAGCGAGAAGAGATTGTATAGGCGAACTTATTCAGCTTGATGGTTCCCCCCACGACTGGTTCGAAGGCCGAGCCGATAAATGTACATTGCTTGTTTTTATTGATGACGCAACAAGCGCCATCATGCATTTATATTTTTGTGATTCTGAGTCGACGTTTTCATATATGGCTGCGACTAAGCAGTATATACAACAGCATGGTAAGCCTGTCGCGCTCTACACGGATAAACACGGTGTTTTCCGTGTTAACCATGCTAGCAACGAAGACCGCAATAAACTGACTCAATATGGTCGCGCACTAAAAGAATTAAACATTGAGCTAATTTGTGCCAATACTCCACAAGCTAAAGGGCGCGTAGAACGCGCTAATTTAACGCTTCAAGACCGTCTAGTTAAAGAGATGAGGCTAGCAGGGATTAATGGGATAGAAGAAGCAAACGAGTGGTTATCAGGTTTTATAGATAACTATAACAGGCGCTTTGCTAAACCAGCTAAACGTCAATTGAATGTGCACAGACCTATCTACGAAACCCCGAAAGAGTTATACGATATTTTCTCCTGGCAAACTTCGCGAAAAGTAACTAAATCACTAACGCTACAGTATGACAAAGTCATGTATTTACTTGAAAAAAATTCAGAAAATGAAAACCTTGTGGGTAGAAATATCATGATACATGATTACCCTGACGGTCAAATAGATATTAAGCATTTAGGTCAATCATTAGGTTACAGTATTTTTGATAAATTGGAGCGAATAAATCAGGGAGAGATAGTTGAAAATAAGCGTTTAGACGCTGTTTTGAGATTAGCGATGGTAGAGCAAGAACGATTGGAATCAGAAGGTTTAAGAGAGCGTAGTCGTTCAGATACACCAAGACGACAAGAACAACGTAGACAGTCGCGAATAAATCCCGTGATGTATGACCAAGCGAAATAACAAATTTCTGTCACTTAGAAAAAGTGACATTTCTAACTTGGAGAACCGTGTGACATTTCTAAATGGTTGCAACAATTGGTTTACAGTATCGGATCGTTTTAGATCGATTAAGTTAAATAGAGCCAATTATTGCACATTTTATTTTCGTATTATCCTCTTGGAATAATTCAAGGATAAGACTATGTGGAAAGCAACCGAAGTTAGCGCAAAACCTAATGTTAAATATGCAAAAATTAAAAATCCCCCTCCAGTAGAAGTTCAAGCAGAAGAAAGAATACCAAAGCTTTGTAGTACAGAAGAACCATCACCATCGCTTATTTCGGATAACTTAAATAAGGCAAAGTTTGATAAAGTTTTCGCTAAATCGTGCTCACAACCTTCTGGCAATACCGATGCTTGCCAAAAAAAGGAATCGATTAAAAATAGTTTTAATCTTTGGGGACTATTTATAAGTTCAGCAGAGGCAATGCCTCTTGCTATACCACTTCCAGTCATTTCTAGTAGTGCGACGATGACCGCAGGAACACAAAACCAATCAAATAATGATAAAGCGGCACGCGCACTGAATCAGGTTGCGGGTAAGTTTAAGGATAAATCACTCGATAACTTACGCTTTTTTGTTGAAACCTCACCTGTTATTAATTTCTCTTTAATGCTGTTTAAAGCCTTGCAGTTTCCTGATGATACGCAGCATACAGAAGAAGAATTAAGGCAAATGCGAGAAGTGAAAAGCCGTATTCGTGTTCAGATAATAGACCCTGACGATGATGATGTTTACCCTACAGTCAGAGCTTTTCATGTTGGCGATGGTCACGACAGAATACAAGTACGGTATGTGGATAAGAATGCAAAAGGTCAATATTCAGTCATATTAGAAGAAGGTGGCCCTACGATATATTGGTCACCAGACGAGACTGGAAACCAAGTGCCCTATACAACGCCCTCTCAAAATGATGGTGTGTCATTCGGTGATATTTGGGTAAATCCACTCAGTGATGCGGTTAGTAACTCATCGACTGTATTACCGATGCCTGCTGAGAGTGATTGGCAAGATAGAATTCTTGTGTTCCCAGAAGATTCAGGGGTTGAGCCTCTGTATCTGGTCTTTAAGATAACCGCTCTTAATGAATCAGGCGTTGTTACTGGTCAAGGAGAAAACATGAGGGCGGGCGCATTAAAAAATAGAGTAGATATCCACATTAGTGAGGCTCTATCCAGTGATCATGAGGCTGACTTTATATGGGTTAGAAATGTAGGCACCTCCGACTTAAACCCTGTAGTGGTCAACTAAAATTGGCCACGGTTTTAGAGTTTTCCCAATATAATCGTTCTGATTCGTTGGGAGTTAGGCCGCCATTATATTGATGCGGCCTGAGTTGACAGTAATACCCGATAATGTAGCGGATGATCTCTTGTTGAGCTTCAGCAAAACTACGATAACCCACTGTTGGCACCCATTCGGTCTTTAAGCTTCTAAAGAAACGCTCCATTGGTGCATTATCCCAGCAATTTCCTCGGCGAGATAAACTCTGTTTTATCTTAAAACGCCACAGTAATTGACGGTACTTTCGACTTGTATAGTGGCTACCTTGATCGCTGTGGAACATGACGCCTTTCGGCTTACCACGCGACTCATAAGCCATTGAAAGAGCTTTGCCTGTCAGACTGGAATCAGGTGATAAAGACATCGACCAACCAATCACTTTGCGGGCAAAAAGATCAATAACAACCGCTAAATACATCCAGCGATTTCCTGTCCAAATATACGTAACATCACCAACCCAAACTTCATTTGGGGCGGTAACAGCAAACTGTCGGCCCAAGTGATTTGGAACCTCAACATGTTCTTGAGAAGCCTTTCTGTATCGATGCTTTGGCTGTTGGCAACTGACTAAACCAAGCTCTCTCATGAGTTTTGTTGCTCGGTATCGGCTCAGTTTTAAACCCTGATTTGTGACTATATCTGCAATAGTCCTCGCTCCCGCAGAGGCGTTGCTTGCTGCGTGGGCCTCACTAACTAAGCTGCGAAGTTTGACTGTTTCCGCCCTAATCGCTGTTGGACGCTTTAGCCAATAGTTATAACTACTTCGATGAACATTGAAGACTTCGCATAATGTTTTTACGCTATAGCTCTGCTTGAGTTTCTTGATCATCAAGAATTGTTCAGTGAGTCCGACATCAACAGAGCCGTGGCTTTTTTTAATATTTCATTATGCTCTTCAAGACGAGCTAACTTCTTTTTTAATTCCCGAATTTCTATTTGCTCAGGGGTCATAGGCGAAGCTTTTGGCGTTTTGCCTTGTCGTTCTTGTTTAAGCTGACGAACCCATTTATCCATCGTGGATTTACCCACATTCATGGCTTGGGCGGCTTCTGCCACTGAGTAATTTTGATCAATCACTAACTGTGAAGCCTCGAGCTTGAATTCTGCGCTGAATAGTCGTCTTGTACGATTTGTCATAGTGTCACCTGTTAACGTATGAAGTGATGATATCACCTCTAACTAAGTGACCAAATTCACTATGCCACTACACCCGGTCAAAGGTTATCATTCACCAAATGAAGGAGCTGTTGCTTTATTTATGCATTCTGATGGGGAAAAACTATTTATTAAAGGGAAGCCTTTCGAGCCTACTCTTGTAGCGAATAAAATAACTGGTTTAGATGGTTTCAATGAAAGGCATGAAGAACCTTTTATATTGGCTGCTTGTAAAGCCGCTCAACATGGGCATCGTTCGGTTGCTCAAAAATTTTCAGACTCAATACGCAGGCCTGTCGTCGCTACAGAAGGATATATCCATATTGAGACAAATAACGAGAAGGATATTTGTACAAATATATACAGTGATAAACCGTTTCTAATATTCAAACCTATCCCAACCTACCCTTAGTAGTCATAAAAGATCTCGCTTATCTCCTTTACAAAGTCATTAACTTATCGTTTACGGCGTGAATAGCCTAAACGCTTGCGAAAAATGTTGGTCACTATTTTGGTCACCGAGTATTTTTAAGTGATTTTTTACAGACGTAAAAAAGCCCGCAATTTCTTGCGGGCTTTTCTATTTGGCTCCTCCTGCTGGACTTGAACCAGCGACATACGGATTAACAGTCCGCCGTTCTACCAACTGAACTAAGGAGGAATTGTTTGGAGCAGGCAGCGGGAATCGAACCCGCATCATCAGCTTGGAAGACTTAAACCCACCCGTAATTTAATTACATAGAATAGAAGATTAATAATATATATGTTTAATTTCAGTGCTTTATGAAATACACAATTGTATGATGTTTATTCTGATTTTAAGTTGTTAGACCACTTATGGTCGCATTTTGGTCACCAATTCATGTGTACTTTTTACACATAAATAACACTAAAAACAAAACCTCCAATAGAGTTTTAACCTAAAATATCTAATCCAAATCCCCACAACTAAATACATCTTCCCTACCTTGCCACCCAATCAAAGTGCCTCCAAATTATTGAGGGCTTTCATGAATTAATAACGGCATCAAAATTAAATCGATTTACGAAGCTTGGTATGCCTGACAGCTACCGAGTGGCTTAGTGACATCAAAAGACAAATTGGAGTGAGTACGGAAAAACGTAATTTGCATTGCTTGATTTAAAATCAGTTGCTATTTGATGAATTGTATCTTGGCCACACAACCTCCGTCAGGGTTATTACTTAAGGAAAATTGCCATTGATAGCGCCGACAAAGATCATCAACAATTAATAAGCCTAAACCATGTCCGTCGCTACTAGACGTTGAGGTTAACCCATGCCCTTGGTCAAAAATCGCCAACTGAAGAGAGTCCTGTATGATCTTAATTTTGCCTTTTTTTTCTGTTGCCGCGATAGCGTTTCGCAAAATATTGCCAATCAACATATTCATGACAGGTGGCGCTGCGCGAACAGTTGGGTTGGATTCCACCTGCAAATCAATCTGTAAATTCTTTTCCAACGCTTGAGCTGAGTTTTGTTCGATGATCTTTTCGAGCTCTTGCTTATTGAACTCGCGTTCAGGTGCAAGATCTTCACTTTTCTCGTAACGCACCAAGCTTAAAAGCGTGTCAATCATGGTTTCCATCTGCATTGAAGCTTCATTCAGTCGAGCTATTTGTCGCTGTTGAAATTCATCTACGTCTCTGCGAGACAGTAGTTTGGTTGACCCTTTTACAATCGTTAGTGGGGTTCTCAACTCGTGGCTTGCGTAGCGCGAAAATGCTTGCTCTCGTTTCAGTAGTGAGCGGACTTCTTCACGATAGCTATTCATCTTGTTTGTGAGCGTTTGGAACTCTTCAGCAGCTTCAGGAGACATAGTGAATGGTATTCCTATATCTGTTCCGTGTTGCTCCAATTGAAGGTGAATATCGTTTAGAGGTGAGATAAGCTTTTGAGAAAGCCTCCTGAGTACAATACCAAATAGAGCAATTAAGCTTAAAATAATAAGTAGCACCACCGATGCCGCATAGATGAGCTCCTTAAAGCCAAATTCTATCTTATCGATTTGTGCGATCAAAACCAGAGGTGTTTTTTTACCTTTCACATAATAGTGCCCCACATAAACCATATACTCTGATGGAAGAGAGTCGAAGGCGACTTCATCGAGAAAATATTCCTTGGTTTTAACAAAGTCGCGAAAAGGTTGTGGAACTTCTGCATAGCTATTATATGCTTTGGTAAGCCAGTCAATTTGTATTATGCCTGTTTCCCCTTGAGTAAAGCGATAAACTGCCTCATCTCTGTCAACGAGCAACATGCGCTCACCAGCCCTGTCTTCGGACCATTGCAGAGCAAAGATGAAGATAATGAATGTCATCAGTCCTATGGCTAATGCGACAAGAGTAAAAAAAGTAGCCAACCGCCCAGTTAAGGTTCTGGAATTACCAAATAAGCGAAAGATCATCCTTATTTTTCCTCTAATCTAAATCCTACTTTAGGGATAGTAGTGAGCATGGGGGAAGAAAAAGGCTTATCGAGCTGATTTCTCAACTGATAAATGTGGCTTCGCAGTACGTCATTGCTTGGCTCATTCTCTTGCCATAATTTCTCTGCAATTTCTTGACGAGTGACGATTTCAGGCGCTTTAGAGCACAGCAGTTCTAGAATAGTATAAGTGGTTGGGTTAAGAGCCAATAGTTTCTCTTCTCGATATGCTTGGCGAGTTTTCTGATTGATTTTTAGAGCACCAAACTTGAGTACTGTATGGGAAACAGTGCCATGATAACGTTTCACCAAGGCATTCATTCTCGCCTCCAAAATATCCAAGTCAAATGGTTTGGTCATGTAATCGTCGGCTCCATGTTTATAGCCATCTAGCATATCCGATTTGTTATCAAGTGCAGTAAGCATTAGGACTGGCGTATTGTTTCCAGCATCTCTTAATCGATTACAGACCGTTAAACCATCCATTCTTGGCAGCATTAAATCTAGCAAAATAATATCGAAGTTATTTTTCATCGCCAGCTGTAGACCAAGTTCGCCATTATCGGCGAAATCAAGCTCCATTCCTAAACTTTCAAAAAAGTCGAAAATTATTCCTGCTATCTCACGGTTGTCCTCTACGAGTAAAATTTTCTTCATCTAGTGCTCACCTCAATACAGTACCTAGCTTCCAGATTTTACGTGAAAAAAATGTCAATCACATTTTTTTCACATTGAGCTTGATAATAATTCATACAAAATACTTGGTTTGCGCTAATTCCACTTTTTGGAGGCGCCCTTTTTAATTTATGAGTAGTTTGCATGAAGCCGATATCCTTAATTTCTAACGCAGAAGAAAAAAATGTTGTGTTATCTGTGGTTGTTCCTTATTACAACGAAACGGATGTACTGCCTGAGTTTCACGCTCGCCTAACGAATGTTCTCGATTCAATTGATGATGAAAGTGAGATTGTTTATGTCAACGATGGTAGCACTGATGGCAGCAAGGAATTGGTTGAATCTCTGCCTATTAGCAGTAGCAAAGTTGTTCGTATAAATTTAAGCCGCAACTTTGGTAAAGAGAATGCAATGAGTGCTGGTTTAGAGCATTGTGCCGGACTAGCTGTCATTCTTATTGATGCCGATCTACAAGATCCTCCAGAACTTATCCCAAGCATGCTAAAAGAGTGGAGAAAAGGCTGCGACGTAGTCAATATGCAGCGTATCAAAAGAGAAGGGGAAAGCTGGTTTAAGCGAAAATCTGCCGCGATGTTTTACCGCCTCTTGAACTTTCTATCAAAATCGGACATTCCACAAAATGTTGGCGATTTCCGTCTTTTAAGCAGACAGGTTGTTGATCATATAAACGCAATGCCTGAACGCAATCGATATATGAAGGGTATGTTCGTTTGGCCTGGTTTTAAGCAAACGACCATCATTTTCAATCGAAATGCCCGTCATTCCGGGCAAACCAAGTGGAACTATTTTAAATTAATCGGTTTAGCGATGGACGGCATTACGTCTTTTTCGGTAAGCCCACTTCGAATTGCATCTGTACTGGGCAGCTTAATCACTGCAAGCGCTTTTTTTTACGGTATGGACATAATTTTTAAAGACCTATTTTTTGGCGTTAAAACCCACGGTTATGCATCGATGATGACGGTGGAAATGGCTCTTGGCGGCATACAGCTTCTTAGTATAGGTCTATTGGGTGAGTACCTTGGTCGAATCTTTATCGAGACTAAACGTAGACCTTTGTATATTGTCCAATCAATTCAAGAACAATCTAACGTTAAGAGTATGCAGCCTACTGTAGTGGAGAAGCGCGCATGAAGCAGAGTACAATTTATTTGTGGCTTGCTCTGTGTGCAACAATGCTTATCCGCTTGTTATCGCTGGGTGCATACCCACTTATGGATACAACTGAAGCCCGCTATGGTGAAATGGCCCGCATTATGGTTCAGACGCATAACTGGCTTACGCCAATGTTTGACTATAACGTGCCATTTTGGGGCAAACCTCCCTTGTTTGCATGGTTGAGTGCGTTAGGGATTAAGGTATTCGGCGTTAGTGAGTTTGCAGTTCGGTTTCCTCACTGGCTGGTAGGCGTTGCTGTATTAGGGTTAGTAGCTTGTTTTGCTCGTCGTGTCGGTGTGAACGCACTAATGAGTGCCACAATTTTAGCTACAACAGGTATCTTTGCCGTTTCTGCCGGTGTTGTCGAAACAGATATGTCACTCACCTTCGCGATGACTTTATCTATGGTCGGTTTCTATCTGTGTTGGCAAGATAAAAGTAAGCTTTGGGGCTATCTAGGCTTTGTTGGGTTAGCTATAGGATTGCTAGCAAAAGGTCCGCTAATTATTGTATTAGTTGGACTCGCGGTTATGCCTTGGCTGATAATCCAGTATGGGTTTAAAGCGTCATTTAAACAACTTTGGGGCCGATTCCCGATAGTTGGTGGAACCATCCTCATGTTGGTGATCGCTGTTCCTTGGTATGTGATGGCAGAGAGAGCAACACCAGGATTCCTACACTATTTCTTGGTTGGTGAATATGTCGATCGTTTCTTAGATCCTGGTTGGAAAGGCGATTTATATGGAACGGCGCATGAGCGAGCAAGAGGCTCTATCTGGCTATACTGGATTCTATCTGCTTTGCCTTGGTCTATCGTACTGCCTTTTGTCTTGTGGGCTAAACGTAAAGTAATCAAGCCTATTAACGAAAAAATTAAGCCGATTATCAGCTTCTCTATTTGCTGGTTATTATCGCCTTTAATTTTGTTCACGTTTGCTGGAAATATATTACCTGCTTATGTTCTGCCGGGTATTCCAGCACTTGGTATCCTTTTAGCGTCGATTATTTCAGAAAAGCAGTTTGAAGCGAACTGGTTTAAATTTTCAACTGCTGTTAGCCCAGTGATACTTATTGGTGCAGTGATTTACATCCATTTCTACGTTGGTGATATACGCAGTGATAAAATCATTTTTGAGCATGCCAATAAGGCCTTACCAACTTACTATATAGGTAACCGAACATTCTCTGGGGAATACTATAGCAATGGTAATGCTCAGTTATTGAAAAATGATAATAGCTTGGAAAAGCTTAGGAAGTTCCAATTAGTGGGTATTGATAAGCAGGTCGACCCTGTGATTAAACTCGATAAACTCAATTGCCAAGTCGAATTTACTGCGCCAAGTAAGCGTTCTTTGTTCTTGTGTGAGAATTAGAATACTGAATCAAAGTCTGCGAGATCGGGGATGCACTAATATCTAGTTATCCGATAACATCATTGAAAACTTGCAAACTGAGTAATACTCAGTTTGCGATGTCTCTGGGTGACCACAAAGGGCTTGTTGCAAAAAATTTAAGTAGATAAATGAGCCTATTACTCTCCTAGTATTACTAAAAAATAATATCAATATTGAAGAGACGATGTATGAAGGCGGATCTCTCCCGC
This sequence comes from Photobacterium sp. SKA34, assembly GCF_000153325.1. Classification (GTDB taxonomy): domain Bacteria; phylum Pseudomonadota; class Gammaproteobacteria; order Enterobacterales; family Vibrionaceae; genus Photobacterium. The sequence continues at coordinate 1,092,596 of NZ_CH724141.1, read as the reverse complement.
ACAAGAGTTTGACGTTCATCATGGCGTAACCAAAAACCAAATTGCCCCTTATTTAACATTCGCACTGATTCAAACCCTTGGATCGTATCCCACGCGCGTTTTTACACTTTAAAGCCACTCGTCGTCATAATTAACTTTTTAATAGGCGAATGATCAGATTCAATACCGTTGTTGAGGTACTTCACTTGCCGTTGCTTAACATCTTTCCGAAGACATCCCTCCTTTTTCAAACGAGCAATTGCACTCGCATAGGAAGAATGTTTGTCTGTATTAAGCGTTTTCGGTTGTTTATCTAGCGGATAGTGTTTTAAACAGCGTTTAAGGAATTGATAACGACGCTACTTCTTACGTAATGCAGGTGAATAATCAATGAACCAACGATAAATGGTCGAACGGTTCGCTGATATTCGCATAGCTCATTGGTGTCGAACCATACCAACGAAGACATCAAAGGATGATTTAAGGGGCAAAGTGTTTCCATTTAAATTCGTGGTTGGCCATTGTCTACCCATCCTTTAGGAGAATATGAATATATTGGGTCACTACGATTTTTTTGCAACAAGCCCGAAAAAAGCCTTGCACTTGCCCTGCGGTATCTACAACATGACTGACCATGAACTCTACACTTTAGTGAAATCGTGTGAAGACAGTCTTTTCGCTCGGCAAGTTATTACTCCTGATGTTGATAACAGGCAACACTAAAGAGCAACTAAAACACACTAAGAGCAAGCGTTAAGTAAACAATGGGGGCGAGTATCGAAATGACAAAAATGTAGAATATTACAAAGTTGAAATGCGGAAGTGGCTCGTGTTTATACTATTAATCTACATATTTGCTTTTTTACTGGGTTAATAAAATACGCAGGAGTTAAAAATTCTAACTCAAATTGGAATCAACCTGTACTCTCACTCTTAACAACTTCTGATCACTAATATTGGATTAGTTTTTGTATTAGCAACTGCAATATCAATAATGACAAAACCTAAAAATACAAAGTAACGATAACACTTATTTATGAAGCTGAAAGCGATGTAGACTCTGTGCATTATCATTACACTGTGACGTTATCTGAAAACCATAATCCATCACGACAGACTTAACCATTTCCATATTATCAGCTTGAATAAACATATTTAGTGGTGCGGTAATCGTGCCGTTCTCGTTGATGTTTTGTTCAAGCTCTTGCCGGTAAAAATAAATACAATCGCTGACTAAAAGCGTGTTTTCATCAAACATCTTAGAATCAATATTGTGCTGTTCATTTAGAACTTCCAAGTATGCGAATAATCTATCCACATCAGCTTTCGGGCCAGCCCGGCTGGTATTTTTCTTTTCCAAAACATCACGCAGCTCAAGCAGCTTCGCTTCCAAATCAGCGTTCTTCTTTTTACCAATCAATACCAATGTTTTTATTTCAGATTTCACTGCTTTGAACTGTGGGGATTTCAGCTTTGGCTTGAGGTATTTAGTGATAATTTGATTGCGAGTATACGCTGGTACAAATGAGTGAGTCTGTGAGACTGAAATGTATAGATGTAACAGTGTATTTTGAACAATATCGGTTAACTGAGAACTTGTTTCCATCGACATGAACCACAACAGTTTTAGAAAATTTATTGAATCAAATAATCTAATGTTAAAGCGTTAAAAAATAAAGATTAGATTAAAAATAAAACTTATTTAACGTCTTTAACATCACGCATATTCTTCAGCAGGAAGACCTTTAGCGGCTACAGGCAAATTGACATACTACGAAAAACTCCATGCAAAAGGCTGGTTTTATATCATTATTAAATAGGTCATTAGACAATGAATATTGATAATCTAAACCGTGTTATAAACATAAAAAGCCCAATGTTAGCATTGGGCTTTTTATTAGATGACATCACTAATGATTAATTAAATTCAAATTGGTAAAGTAAATCCACTGCCTGATCGAGGCCATTCACTGCTTGGATATATAAATTCTTTATCAAGCGATAACGTACGGTAAACTCATCAACATTATTAAATAAGCCAACGCCGTATTTCACCTGTAGTCCTGGCGCAATATAACCACTAACCGTCACTTGTGAATCTTCGCCAGACCCAGCAGTCGATAAGCTAAGATCTTTAATACCAACCGCTTCACCGACATCACCAACAAGTTGACCACTTTGCGCCAGCCCCATACCTATCAATGCCGTCGTCATCGCACTACCTGAACGTCCATGCTCCTCATTATCAAGGTTATGGCCGGTTAAAATATACGATAAGGCATTTTGTTGCGGCATTGCAGGATCAGAGAAAATCGTTACTTCTGGTTTATCAGCAGAGCCTGTCACCTTCACACCAGCAATAACATCCTTATCTTTTATACTATCAGGATCACGAATCGCTTCAATCGACAAGAATGGTTGCTCTGCAGGACCATTAAATAGTATTTTACCTTTACGAATGAGTAATTCTTGTCCAAAAGCTCGATACAACGAATCTTTGGCAATATTCACTTCACCATAAATCATTGGCCCTTTGCCGTCTTGGCGAACATTCAGATCACCTGATAAGCCAGCCTTTAAACCAAACGCTGATAGCTTCACGTCATCACCAACATCAACCATGATATTAGTTGTAATATCAAATGGTACTGATTTTTTCGGTTCAACCGGTTCGAGGTTATCTTTTAAAATGACCTGATCTTTAGAAACCGCGATCGCAGATTTTGGTAATTGATTAACCGTAATGCGCCCCCATGGAATCCCCACTTTACCGCTAATATCCGCAGATTTCGGTGTTGCTGTAATGATGAGATCTGGAGAGACCTTAAGAGAAACCATCGGAGGCATACTCACTTGCAACTCTTTACCATTAATATTTAATTCCGTTTTCCACGCAGCCATATCTTGCCAGTCACCGGTACCACGTAACAGCAATTGCCCATCAGGAGTATAAATATTCCCCATTAACGTTGCGTTATACCCCGTAAAGGCTAATTTAATATCAGCGTTCTTCACATCTAATGGTACTTTACGCCCTTTTGCTTCTAGCTTCGTGACGTGTAATAAACCATTCACTGCGGGATGCATGATTGGCCCCGTTATTTGCAAGTTAGTATCAACCTGACCACCAAACTGATGGTAGTCCTTAATTACAGGCTCTAAGAATGCAAGCGTAAAACGATCTAATTTCACATTGGCAGTAATGCGCTTATCACCTTGTAGATCAGTGATCTTAGCATTACCGGATAAATCACCATTATTTTTAACCGCCACTAACCAATTAGCATTTAGAACATCATTTTCCATCTCAGCATTGACGGTAACTTTATCCCAACCTAACGTTAATCGGGCATCATCAGCATCCACTTGTTGAGTAAAACTTCCGTTTGGCATCAAAATCTGAGCTTTTACATAAGGTGCACTCTTCGGTGCCCATTTAGCGACAACATTCGCACCCAACTCACCGTTGACGTTCATATGCTCAGGCATAAATGATTTCAACAAATCAAAATTGAATCGCTTTATTGCTAACTGCGCATTGCCCGATGCACCAGCAGTCAGATCTTGAGTTAAACAAATGCCAGCTTTCCCTTGTTGCCAACAGTGTGCACCGACTGTTGCCATTGCGGTTTTCAGATCATAACGGATAGGTGTTGGATGGTTTAGTACCCACTCACCAACAGGAGTCGTAAAGTCACCTTTTTGCAAGATCCCTTGCCAGCCTTTCTTACGATCTAATTTACCCGTTAGAAGTAACTCAGTGCCAACCGGCTCTCCTTTTACTTTTACCGTTAAACGATGATCTTGCTCTGTGCCTTTAAACAACACATCCATATCATCCAACGTAACAGTATCAAATTTCCCTTTTTTAGCATGTAAACTAATATCAGCTTTTAATGCTGGTAATGGCGTTACGCTACCTTTCAATTGAAAAGACGCAAGGCTTGCGACTTTTTGCCAACCAAGATCATCACCTTCAAGATCAAGTTTTATATCCGGTTCAGCCATCTTGCCTGATAACTTCACCTCACCATTAACACGACCATGCAAGTCTGCTAATGATTGAGATAAATCTGGCGCTTTAATATCAGCAACAACATTCCACGTCTTGTCTAATTCACCTTTCGCGACTAAACCATTAGGACCATGCTTTAATGTTAAGCACTGTGTTTTAAACGTAAGATCTTTACCTTTACCCGTCAGATCAGAAGCATCAAGCTGACCTTGAAGATCAAGAGGCTGCTTCATGATGGAGCCATTAACAGCAAGCTCTGGCAATTTAATAAACCAACCACCTTTTGCAGTTAAACCACCTGATGTAGTTAACTTACCGCTTACGTTGCCTTCCGCTTCTGGCCATTGCTTACCTGGCTGGATATTGGCAAAAGCGAGCTGACCTTGCCACTTAACAAGATCTTTCCAACTTGCTTTTGCATTGCCTGTAATAGAGCCACCTAAGGTCTCTACATTCAGTGCCGATAAGTTCACAGAATCAAGGTTACCTTTACCTTTCAAATTAAATTTCACGTTTGGCATTGGTGTGCCATTTACGTTACTTTTAGCATTAAACGTAAAGCCCTTTAAGCTACCTTTGGCGTTTATATCAGTATTGGCAACAGTGAATTCTGCTTTTTTATCAATAGGCCACTGTAAGTGCTTACTTGATACCACTACATCAAAAGGAAAATTTGGATCTAGCGGCGATAATTTACCTTTAACCAACGCATCTAATTTACCTTTTAACGTCGCATCAAGTACCAATTTCGCTAATGAGCCTGATGCTTTTAGGTGCAACTGATGTCCTTCAACAGGCTTCATCGATACCTTTGCATTCGCATCTAATGTAAGTGGGTAATCTCCCGTTAACGTCACATCAGCTTTTGCGGTTAAAGACGCTTGAGGCGCATTCATCTGCAACTTATCAATCTTGATATCACTATCTTTAGCATTCGCAATCAGCTCTAATAACGAGACCTTTTGTGGTGTTTTACCTGCTAACTCAAAGTCTTTTACCGTAAAGCGTTCAATATCAAACGACATCGGCAGCACAATATCAGGCAGTTTTATTGTTTCAGTTTTTTGAGTTGATTTAGACGCTGTTGCAAGCTTCTTATCAGCCGTTTTAGGCGGCGCTAAAGCTAAATAAACCCCTTCCCAATCCGTTGGTTTTAAGGTGACATGATTGCCTTCTAGATCTACTGCTGTAGAGAAATGCTTCCAGCGCACTTTATTCGCCAAAATATCTAAATCGACATTATCAAGCGTCACCTTTTCAATATGAATAGGTAATGGCATGGAGATGTCATTTACAGGCTCAGAAGGTTGTGCTGGTTTATCCGACGCTGGAGGAAGTTCTGGCATTGAAAACTTGACACCTTGCACCCCTAAATCAGAGATACAAATTTCAGGGGTTAATAGACAGCTATCATTTAATGTTAAATTCAACTTATTAACAGCAAGATCTATATTACCGTCGTTATAGCGGATATTCTTAAATTCAAAACCATCAAGCAAAGCACCTTGCGATTCACCAATCGACAAGGCAGGAAGGGCTTTTTGTGCTCCCCATGCAGCAACTTTAATACCAGCAGGAGAATAAAGTAGTGCCGCTACAGCAATAACTAATAATAATAATAAGGCTAATACGCCAAGTGCTATACGCTTAACCCAAATCATAATTCAGGACCTAAAGTAAAGTGGAGTTGAAATTCATCTTTGCTCAGTTTAAGGAAACCATCATTGTTGCTCTTGTTCTTATCTATACCCCAAGCAAAATCAAGGCGAATAGGACCTACAGGTGAAACCCATCGAACACCGACTCCGACACCACGTTTCCAGTCAGGTGTAGTGTTCCAAGCAGAGCCATAATCATAAAAAGCAGCTCCCCACCAATCGCCATAAACGCGGTATTGGTATTCAACACTCGAGGTTGCCATATAACGACCACCTTCCATGTTACCTAAACTATTTCGAGGAGAAATAGACTGATAGCCATAACCTCGAAGGCTATTATCGCCACCAATAAAATAACGTAACGAAGTTGGGATATCTTTAATGCTATCACTAATAATAGCGCCGCCATCTAAACGTAAAAGGCCGCGCTGATTTTCAGAAAAACTGCGAATCCAAGCATTTTTTGTTTGCACTCGAGCAAAAGTAGTATTTGATCCAACATTTTCATTAGCAAGATCAACAGAAAAATTATACTTACTTCCGCTGGTCGGGAATATTCCCCCAACGATGCTACTTTTACTGTATGACAATCCTGGCATCAAAACATTGAAAACCCCTTTTTCCTTTTTACCTTGCTCATACTTCTCCGTTAACCAACGGAGCGCAATAGTCCGATTCCATCCCGAATCTAAACGCCAGTGACGCTCGGCCCCGATACCAAATTGTGTACTTACCGTATCGTGCGTATCGACATAACGAATGCCACCTACAATTTGATAATAATTATTCAACCCATCATCGAGTGGGATCTTATAAACCGCTTCAACTTTTGGCTCGTCTTTCGATATTTCTGATTTCAAATTAAAGCTATGACCTTTACTCGTGATCCACGGTTTTTTCCAATTAAACTTCAAACGAGGGCCAGTATCCGTCGAAAAACCAATACCGGTTTCAAATTGATTTTTAACTTGTGGTGTAACTACGACGTGAATTGGTATCGCATCATCTTTACGCTCTTTTACATCTCCACCAACAAAGATAGAGGAAAACCAACCTACGTTGGACAAACGCTCATTATACTCTCCTAATTTTGATGCGAGGTAAGGCTCATCTTCTGTATAAGGGAGCATTGAACGTAAGCGGTTATCATCAATTTGGCTTCCCTGAAAAGTCGTTTCACCAAAGGTATAACGTCGACCTGAATCAAAATTAATATTGATAAAGACCTCGTTACGGCTAGGTACCACATCTAATGTACTTTTCGTTAATTCAGCATAAAAATAACCACGACGAAGAGCTAAACTCATTAATGATGATTTAAAAGCCTCATATTTACCTTGATTAAGCGGTTCACCTAGCCCTAAACCACTGCTTTTTACTAATGACATAAAAGCAGGATCATTTTTAGCATCACCTGTAATAATCAGGTTACTTTGACTAATATGCGCGCGTGGACCTTGATCAACGGTAACCACTATTTTCGTTTTAGCACCACTACCCGAAACTTGATAATCAAACTTTGGCTGGTAATAGCCCAACGCTTGCAGCGCGTCGCTAATTTCATTTAAGACCTGATCTTTAAAGCGTAATGTCGCGCTGTAATCATCTTTTGATAATGCAGAAAGATAAGCATCGACATTATCTTCTACTTTTCCATCTAAGCCTTTAATCTTCAATGAAGCGGCCATAACCGGGCTTGATAGCACCAAAGCAAATGACGTCACACCCAACCATTTAAAAACTTTATTCATTTTATTGTGCTTCTTTGCGAAAGTTAGAATGAATGACAGACTTATTTTTCTGCTACCTATTTATAAATATTGATAAATAGGCAACTGAAATTTTGCCCATCAGAAGACGATGTTGAGTCATCTCCCCAAAAAACCTCAAGCGAACATTTTTCTGAAGATTAACGAGCTCAGCTAATGCTGACCAGTACGTTTCATTTATATACAAAGCCTGTATGCTTTCCAATGATATTTGGTTTGTACCTAGGTAGGTTTCCATAATGAAAAATTTCGAATAATGGAAGAAAGTATCAATAGCCCTTTTATTGCGAATAAACATCCTGGTTTTCTCGGTTACTAAATCGATTAGTTCTCTGGTGCTAACAAACATTGTAAAAATAAACCATTGATTAATAATGAAAATAATTTTCATTTCTAATTTTCAATTTCTTATCGGTCAAAAAATAGTATTTTTAACTTATAAATACGCAACCTATTTAGAGAAAGATCAATAAGCCACTGATTACAAGCACATATTCGCCGCACCCAGCTCGATACTTCGTATCTATTTTTGTTCTGTTGGCTCAGCAAAAATAACTTTGCAGAGTATTAAAAAACTGTGATGTATGCAGAAAAATCTCACCTAGAATAGGTATTCATTCATATTTTTTACTAAATTAAATTGTTTTTGCCAATTTTTTTATAAGAAGAAAATTGAAGCTAAATACACTTGCTTATTATTGATTAAAATAACGATAACGTTTGAGGCACTAAATGAATAAATATGACTTTTTTTCGGCGTCTTTGACCCTGTTATTCTGTCAAGTTTGTCTAGCAGAAAGCTCTTGGCATGAGAGTAAAAATACACCACCAAACATACAAGATGAAATGGTTAGAGCTCAATTTACGATTGCAATTGATAAAACTCCTAGCGCACCAAGTTCTGGAAGTTATGGCATGTTAAAAGATGGGCTTTTTACACACCCGAAGCAAGCACCATCCTCACATAGCAGTCACCCATTTAAGGGGCAGTTAGACTATTGGGATCAAAAGAGCTACTCAAAAAATATAAAGGTAGAGGCATATTATCCTATCCAAGTTGAGCCATTTCATACATGGCAAAATATTGTTGATTTTGATGGGCGTCGCTACTTATATCAATATGTTCGCCGTGACTTAAAGGTTTTCGATATCACCGAACCAAAAGAGGTTAAACTGCTATTAACTAAAGGACACACATGGGGACCTGAGGGTGCAGGGAGTGAAGTGAACCCATTTCCAGAAGGAGACATGATGGGAGCAGCTTCTGTTGCATGGAGTGAAAAGCGTCAAGCTTATATTATGGTTCAAGCTTACGAAGTGCGCCGTTTTGGGCTTTTAGATAATAAATATAGTCAACCTGACAAAGTAAATGCGATAAGAAACAGTTTACACCTCAAAGGTTTCAAGGTGTATGAAATGAAAGGTCCGCTACCGAAGGACTGGCAACTTATCGCTGAGCGTACTTCGGATGTTGAGCATCCTGATGCTCCAATAGGGAAGCAGCAAGGGTCGGGGATACGTGATATTCCAGCTTATTATGGCGATGGAACCATGTATGTAGCGGCGGCACCGGATAGAAGACACGCTTTAACTGAATATCCAAACGACCTTTACAGTGCAGGTTATCAAGCTTGGGATATGAGTGATCCAACTAATCCAATCCTTCTCGATACGTTATCGGTTGATGGTCAGATCGTTGGGAATCTCCAGCATGAAAAAACCTACATTAATAATCCTCGTTCGGGTAATAGAACTTCTTGGATGGGAGCGAGAATGCCTCTTTTTCTTGCTAAAAAGGATAGTCAGATTGGTTATGCTGCGATGGGAGGTTTAGGCTTTTACGTAGTGGATATCAGCGATCCAAAACACATGAAGATCGTTAGCCACCTTGATTTTCCTCCCAGTGTTGCAGGTACTGAAGGAGACTTTATAGATGTGTCACAAGTGGATGAAACAGGGCTTGTTTATTATAGTGGCTATCCATTGAATGAGGATTGTTACGAGCCATATAAAAATATTTATATTATTGATGTCTCTAACCCTAAAACGCCAATAATTCAGGGGATTATGCCAAGACCAAAACCTCCTAAGGAAGCCCTATTTAGTGATTTTTGCCAGCGCAGAGGCAGCTTTGGTCCTAAAAGAACAGGTGCTTACCATCAACCAGGCCACTCTCGTAAAGGGATCCTACCGTATAACTTTTATAATGCAGGTTTACAGGTCTTTGATATTTCAGATCCAAAAAAAACAACAATAAACGCTTATTTTGTCCCACCTTTTGCACCAGAAAAAGTGGCGGATTACGCTATGGGTAACCTTTCTCACTCAGTGTATGTTGAATATGACAGAAATCTTTTTTGGCTATTTACTAACCATGGTTTCTATGTACTATCAAGTCCAATACTGGGGAAACCTAATTTAAATGCACCAGTAAAAGCATGGCCACCAAAGGTCTAAACCGGTGGTCGCGCCTAGACTAACTATCTACACGTAATCTTCTTGCTGCATTTTTATAAATCTTGTTACAGATGATTGCCTTGACATCAAATGTTCTGTGATTGTGTCGTCAACCGGTCGTTATTAATAACTTTTAGTCAAACTTAGAAACACCGACATCAGTATTACTCGATAAAGCATGACTTGTCATAATATTCGTTTCGATACTACCGATTCATTCGCTTTCTTAATGAACTAACTTTCGATCATTTAGATAGTCGCTATCAAAAAGCAGCTCCAATCGATCAGTCAGTCTCTTGTAAAGGAGGAGTACAACAAGCTCACTAATGCTCTGTCTAAATCACCGAGATACGCATCATGACCCATGGGTTAACTAAAGTATGGTGAAGATGTGATATTTTCATGATGTTCACCGTGAGTGGACTTAATTTATCGGAACAGGATTCCTCTTACAATATCGTTACTGTTTTTGTTGTCACTTGCGGATATGATGTGTGGTTTTTTAAGCAGAAAAACTATCGCGCATAGCTTTTTTGCGATATCACTAATAATTAGTTTTTATTGGTTTCAGCACCATGCACCGATCCACTATCTTGATCTGTAATCTCTGCATTTCAAGTGTTACCTTTGGAAATCCTATCACTGCCTCTTAAAAGTGGAGATTTGATGTTGACATACTTAAGCAGTAAGTACCAAACAGTTACCAGAAAGTGTTATCTGAGGCGATCTTATACAGCCTAAGAGTTAAGATACTTTTCTCGAAACATATCACAATAAAGTATGATGTTTATTAGTATAATCTAGAGCGAAAAATCCTTAAGTGTAATTGATAAGCTACCACTTCTTTTTAACCTCTCAGCTGAGAGGTTTTTTTTTCTAAAGAAGTATTTGGAAAGTTATAGAAAACAAAATAAATGTTGACACGAAGTAGTAAAAAGTTGAAGTAAGAATGGTAACTTTTACTGGGTTGATGCTTTTATCACACCACTTTACGATGATACTAAGGCTAAAGGTTATCAATCGGTAAGTTTATCTCTTTCTTACCAGCATAAGACACAAGATCAAAACGTATACAATAACATTAAACATGGAAAAAACTTTAAACCAGTACTTCTTCGATAAAAAATAAGTTTTACTCTTTCTTATCAGTTCTATATTACTTACTCACTGAATTTCAAATTATTTTTTCATTTTAATAGTGACTTTAATTTTAACTCTGCTTAAAGAAAATTTAATTCATGCTCCGGTGTGGCAGAGAAAACTAAAAGAAAAAGTTCTTTAAGTGCTTAGCGGCATCGACTTGCGTAATAGCATGCTCTTTAGAGACTTGCTCTGGCTAAAAGTGAAATGCGTTAGACGTATTCATTATTTTAGTTCTTCTATGCATTTATAGGTTGGATCCATGCATTCTATCGTTAGACGCAAGTTTAAAGGTAAAGAAAAGTGATTTTTTATAAATACTAAGGATGGAAAGTTACCACTATCTAGATGATATAACGCTTTGTGTTTAATCTAACTTCTTTTCTATGACTCAGAAAATAGCTTTCTATTGCGGTAGATATAACAGTCATTACGTGAAAAGAATTGTAATGTTTGTCAAAATAGTTTCATATTAGTGAGGTTGGTTGTGGCTGAATAGCTTGGTGAAGAACAAAAGACGATTCAGAAAAAAGCTATTTTTAGGACAAAATCTTCATTGGCTCCATTATTGATAACCCGTAAATGTTTCGTTAAGCACCTAATTATTAAAATATAGAGTTGCTTCATTAAACAAAAAGGAACTGGAATGAACAAAAAAGATCTTGTAAGTCATATTGCTGAACAAGCAGATATTAATAAAGAGCACGCAACCGCTGCGCTCAATGCTATTGTTGAGAGTATAACAAGCGCGCTTATAGATGGTAACGACGTTTCTCTGGTCGGGTTTGGAACATTCAAAGTTACGCACCGTGCAGCGCGTATAGGGCGCAACCCAAAGACAGGCGAGGCTATTCAAATTGCAGCATCAAAAAGTCCTACATTTAAAGCGGGAAAAGAACTGAAAGCTCAGGTTAACTTTTAACTTTTTTGTTATGCTCCACGGTCGCAATCTTCATAAATGTGGGGCATAAGCCATTTAGTATATAAACTGTAGACAATTATGTGCATTGTCGGACTAGCTAAAAAAGCATATTAAGGTACTTCTCTTTAATCTTTTTATACTTTTATCTTCATATAGTCACGCCAAATATACAGAACTTATTCAAAATCATAAATATTTAAAATACTCTTCATGAAGGCGAACTGTCCCGCACAAGAGTTTGACGTTCATCTTGCTTTAACCAAAAATCAAATTGGCCTTTGTTCAACATCAGTAATGATTCACCCCTGAATCGATGACCATCATGCACGTATTCGTATTTTAAATTCATCGGTGGCGACAATGAGTTTCTAAATAGCTGTATGATCTGATTCTATGTCATTATTGAGAAACTTCACTTGACGATACTTAACATCCATTCGCATCAACCCTCGTTTTTTTCAATGGAACGATCGCATAAGCATAGAAAGGAATGTTGGCGTCTTAAATCGAAGCTTAAAAAGACACTCTGATAAACATGAAAAGTCAGTTCAGACAGATATGGTTCATTTCATTTAGATGTAGTGGTCAACTAAAATTGGCCACGGTTTTAGAGTTTTCCCAATATAATCGTTCTGATTCGTTGGGAGTTAGGCCGCCATTATATTGATGCGGCCTGAGTTGACAGTAATACCCGATAATGTAGCGGATGATCTCTTGTTGAGCTTCAGCAAAACTACGATAACCCACTGTTGGCACCCATTCGGTCTTTAAGCTTCTAAAGAAACGCTCCATTGGTGCATTATCCCAGCAATTTCCTCGGCGAGATAAACTCTGTTTTATCTTAAAACGCCACAGTAATTGACGGTACTTTCGACTTGTATAGTGGCTACCTTGATCGCTGTGGAACATGACGCCTTTCGGCTTACCACGCGACTCATAAGCCATTGAAAGAGCTTTGCCTGTCAGACTGGAATCAGGTGATAAAGACATCGACCAACCAATCACTTTGCGGGCAAAAAGATCAATAACAACCGCTAAATACATCCAGCGATTTCCTGTCCAAATATACGTAACATCACCAACCCAAACTTCATTTGGGGCGGTAACAGCAAACTGTCGGCCCAAGTGATTTGGAACCTCAACATGTTCTTGAGAAGCCTTTCTGTATCGATGCTTTGGCTGTTGGCAACTGACTAAACCAAGCTCTCTCATGAGTTTTGTTGCTCGGTATCGGCTCAGTTTTAAACCCTGATTTGTGACTATATCTGCAATAGTCCTCGCTCCCGCAGAGGCGTTGCTTGCTGCGTGGGCCTCACTAACTAAGCTGCGAAGTTTGACTGTTTCCGCCCTAATCGCTGTTGGACGCTTTAGCCAATAGTTATAACTACTTCGATGAACATTGAAGACTTCGCATAATGTTTTTACGCTATAGCTCTGCTTGAGTTTCTTGATCATCAAGAATTGTTCAGTGAGTCCGACATCAACAGAGCCGTGGCTTTTTTTAATATTTCATTATGCTCTTCAAGACGAGCTAACTTCTTTTTTAATTCCCGAATTTCTATTTGCTCAGGGGTCATAGGCGAAGCTTTTGGCGTTTTGCCTTGTCGTTCTTGTTTAAGCTGACGAACCCATTTATCCATCGTGGATTTACCCACATTCATGGCTTGGGCGGCTTCTGCCACTGAGTAATTTTGATCAATCACTAACTGTGAAGCCTCGAGCTTGAATTCTGCGCTGAATAGTCGTCTTGTACGATTTGTCATAGTGTCACCTGTTAACGTATGAAGTGATGATATCACCTCTAACTAAGTGACCAAATTCACTATGCCACTACAAGAAGACTTGGTTCTACCTGAGAGGTTATTTCAATACACGTAATCTATTCTATCTCAGTATTTATGTAATGACCCAGAGTCATGATAAGAGCGTTGCTCAGTTTTCTATTATGTCAACGGATTATCAGGTATCAATATCCCCCAACCACACAGACTTTGATTGTATTCGGCATAATTGCTTTGCCGAAACGTATTTTTTGAAATGATCACATCTGGATACGTTGTATTTGTAAAGTATAGTTATTGAGCAAGGTACAAAGATGAGTTGTAAGAATAAAGGAAGATACGATCGGATCAAAATTGATGATTTAATGATCGCCCCCCTCCTCCAGTCAGCTACCGAGTCGCTTAATGACATTGGAGTAAGCACGGAAACAAAGCCCAGCTAGCATTTTAAATAACGCGACACCTGAAGCCGTATTACTTAATTCGGTAACATTTCAAATGTGATCGACTTCATCTTAAAGTAAGGGCCCATTGATATCCCTTACCTTAAAATTAGATCTGCTTCAAATATGGATCACGTAATAGGGCTTTGAGAATTACGTCTCAAAATAGACCGGTTTGTAATTACGACCTTTTTTAATAATATTAACTCTGAATCCTTCCCTATTAAATGTATTTAGGAACTGGTTTTCATCAACATTAAAGTTAGCAGGGGAATTGTATCGAATGGTAACGGTTCCACTATAAGATTTTACACTAGTCCCTTGACCAAAGAATTTAGAAAACTGCTCGGCAAAAGAGGGGGTTCCGTTAATTTCGTCAGCTAAGCCACATCCTATTAATCGAACCTTTCTTACGTTGTTAATACTGTAATTTTCACTGAGGTGATTGAATAATGACTCAGGTGTAAAATGTGATTTGATATATGAACCATGCCCTACAATATTTACTCGTTTTTGCATTGATTCCTTATCCGTGAAATAAAAAATATCTTTATCAAATAATCTCTTGCCATTTTTTTGAGCCCCCCCAAGAGACTGCTCAAATTCATGAAGAGTCCCCCGACCAACCCCAACCATAAAAGTAGCTAATCCAATAATGACCCCGATACCAGCATTGATACCTGCTTGCTTAATCGGGATACCAGTAGCCACATTTAACCCAAAACCAGCACTACCGGACACCACCGAATCTCCAACTGCGAGACCAAATTTTACACTGGTTTTCGCTCCCTGTGCCGCGGCACCAAAGCCACCACTTATAAAGCCCAATGCAGCACCAATTCCAACTTGCTTCCAGTCAAACTTATGCTCCGGATTAATCGCCATCTGGATGCCTTCTGCCGCAGCAGATACAGCAGCTCCTACTACGGCACCTACGATAGCTCCAATGAGCAAGCTAAGCAGTGCAAAATGGCCACTAGGATCGTTTCGATTGATAGGGTCATCCAAACAATAAGTGTAGCCATTCACCCCACCTCGACCAAAAGGACTCAAGCTATCTTGAGCATTGAAGCGCATCAGAGTGGGGCTATACATTCGATAACCATTACCTAGAGGATAAAGTTTGGTTGCAGGGTCCTTACGAATACCGTTAAAACCTAATGGATTATCACGGATCACATTTGAATTGGCAGAAGGCAACGAGGCTAAGGCCGATGATACAGGTAGTGTGGTGCCGGTAGCTGCAAGGGCTGATAGTCCACCAGTATGCATTAAAAACCGTCTACGACTGTGTTGAAATGGGTGTTGTTTAGGCTTCATCATAATTTCTCTTTCCATAAGGTATATAACGACGAGGTTTCTTATCTAGACTTCTTCCAATAGTGGAAACTTGTTTTGTAGTTCGATTGACGATCTTAGGTTAATTATTAAGAGTCGTATGGCTTTGTTTAAAGGGGACATCCTCGCTTTGCGCTAACATATGAATTGTCTAGAGTCATTTGTCAGCCTCGTTGATTTAAAATTAACGGGGCTTTCATCTTTCAGTCATCATTTGCTAATACTCCTGACAAAAAAACCAAGAGCAACCGCGTTGATCACCTTAACTCGTGTGATTTTTATCAAGTTTATGCCTAGCTTTCTCTGATATGTAGATACTAAAAGACCGCGACGATGGGCGATCATTTAAGAGGAATTCTATTTAAACACATAAAACAGGTGTTCTCGGCTTCGACCACGCTCTCTTTAATGGGTTAGAGAAAATAGATTGTACGGCTGTGAGGCTAATCTCAATCGAAAAAGACCAACAAATATGTCCGATTAATTCACTCAAAAAATCACAACTATTTAAATTCAATAACCACCCAGTTTATCCATTTAAATTAGTTGGGGGTCTGAAGCAAAGTGTAGGTGTAAAGAAATCATGCATAACTTAGATAATAACGATGCCTCAAAAAGCACCGTGTTAGTAAATTGGTAGAGCATTTGGTATTTACGACTCAGTATAGTCGTAAATTGTTTACTGGAATCATGATTGAACAACTGAGAGAGGCTTTTGAATCAGCTTGTATAAAATTGGAGTGTGAATGAAGTGAGATGGACGGTGAAGAAGATCATGTACACCTATTAATTTCATATCCACCGAAGCTAACTATTAGCGTGGTGGTAAATAACATTAAATCAATATCATCTCTATTACAAAACACACATTTTACAAGGCAAAGTAAAGACACGGCTTTGTGGTCACGTTCCTAATTTGCTTGTACTGCTGGCGGTACAACAATCGAAACATTGAAGTCTTATAGAGACACTCAAGCTACACCAGATTAAGCCGCTTCGCGTCTTACGCCTTATATCCAAGCCCAATTAAGCGACGGTTTGCGTCGCAATTGCTAAAAGCTTTAACAGTTTGAGCTTATATCCCCATATGAAAACTGCGGTTTTTCCCCGTGGGTACGGGGAACACCAAAGGTGTGCACTATAATATAAACCTGAATCAGGTTCATCCCCGCGGGTACGAGGAACACTACCCTTGCAATTCTTCCGTAAAACATAGAACCGGTTCATCCCCGTGGATACAGGGAACACTGTTTCGAAATATTCGTCAGTACCCGTTAGCGCGGTTTATCCCCGCGGATACGGGGAACACGGGTATTGCAGGTACAGATTTAATAACCACAGCGGTTTATCCCCGTGATTACAGGGAACACTCTAAAAATATTTTATTGATTTATAAAGTAAATAACCATAACTAAAAATCCACCAACTTTTTAAAGAACATTTTTTTAGTTATCATGTCTGTGAGTGAAAATTACAATAAACGTAACCCCTCTAAATCAACAGGCTCTCGACGATTTTTGCCATAAGTTTGGACATCAAAAACTGATTCGGTAGGGGTTCCCAACGCAATTAGAACATTACCATTTCCAGCAAAGCATTAAATTTTATCCCAAATCATTTACCGGATTTTTCGAGAAAATGTCATCTATATACACCAGCCCTAACTTATAATAACCAAACAGCAAGACGACCTCGTAATCAAGGCGGTACGACTTTAGTAACCACCACAAGCATACTCATAAACGATTTACTCCTATGATAACTATCACCAATCGCAATAGGCACAGACATACCAGGAGGTGTAATGTTTCCAGCACTGAGCACTTCATCAATGAGCAGTATCAATTTTTTCAACGTCTAGTGTTTACGGAATTCTTCTCTATATGCCAGACTCACCCACCCAAATTAATAATGCGCTATTGATTGCATCTAATTTATCGCAGCATGACTAATACGTATTCCTTTCTCTAACAATAAACAAGCGATGATTCCCACTGATATGCATACGCTCGACATTAATATTATCTATGACAACAAAAGTGCCATCTCTAATACCAATACGCTCTATTCCGACATATATCATTGAATGACGATATTTAATTGGAATCGGTTTCAGTGGGATAAATGCCACTAAGTACCTCGAATTAACATCAAACCGCAGCCTAGTGCTTTTGCTCGTCCAAAACCTTGTTGATATTGAGTAAGGAATTTTTCAGGACTTTGTATCGTCAAAACCCCTTGATAATCAACACTAGAAAATTGAATACGCTGCTTCATTTTTTTGTCACTTTGATGCTGGGTATACGCTTCAATATCAGGTAAAACATCTAGTCTGATCCCCCATTGCTCTAAGCGATTCGGGTCACACAGCCATTGTTGAGCCGCTTGCTGCATATAATGCGATAACATTTCTGCACCAATATCTTGTTGTCTAGCTTGATATTTAGCATGCATCATCACATCATGACGCTTTTTAGTCGTATTATTCCAAACGGTTGGATTTGCTCGTAATTTAAACGCTAAACGTTGCCCTACTGTTAATTGCGGAGTAAACGGTTTAGTTTGTATTTGCCATTGTGCATTCATTTCATCAGGAGCAACTCGCGATAATACCCAAAAAACGGGTAATCCATTGGGCATTAGCTCTTGTCGATAAATAAATTGACGTTCTGACTGTTGATGAAATAATTGCCATAATAACTGGTGTGCCGCATAGGCATCATTACGTTGTAGCATCAGCAATGTTTCTGCTAACGTTGCCGACTGTGCAAGTGTTATTTTTGATAAATGCATGCGGTTATTCATCCTCTAAAATCGGCAAAGTTACTTGGTGCATAATACGTTGTGTAAACTGCCACCGCTGACGATTGAGAGGCTCATCCCATAGTTGAGTCGTGTACACCACGTTATCACCAATATCATCCATTGCAGCTTTATCACCCGACCAATAGTAAGTCGCAACACGATGCTGACCAACACAACCAAACCAATAGCGATCGCTTTTTTCACTTCCCGTAATTGCGGGAAATGACGTATCTAATGCTTGCTTTAATGAACATGATTCTAAAATAGTTGGCATTAACGGTAGCGCTGGCGGACACGATTTGCGGCCAAGGCACAACGGATAAGCAGGTGTTAATAACGCTTGCTGTAGTTGTTCAAGTGAAAACATCGCGTCATTCGTCAGCGATACCGCCACGACCCAAACCCCATCACAACGATAATCACGACTTGATAACACTGTCGCCAACTTACCCTTATCAAGCTCTTGCTTACGAGTGTGATAGTGCACGTTGTTATGATTAGCTGCGACTTGCGTGGTGTGGTAATCACGTAATAATAAACTTGGTGCCGATTGTTTAATTGCAAACTGCACGCTTTTTTGCAGCATCGTCAGTGTCGATTGCTCGTCGCGTTTAATACCAAGTGCCGCACCTAATAACCCTAATAATGCTGAACGCGATGGAATAACTCCGGTATGACGATCACAGCCAACAGCAGGCTGTCCCCAACTTGCCATCGCACCATAAAGTCGAAAAACTAAATAAGGCTGCATATTTGCTCCCTTATTCAGTCACAAACTGACAAAGCTCTGCAAATGAGCCTTCACCAATCATTGCATTAACTTCATAACGACTGTCTGCACAAGCCCCATAAACTTTATCAAAATTAATCACTTGCTTTGAAATGGCATGAATTGCTGCTGTTGCCATATCTTGATCATTAATTGGTTTTAAAAATGCTACCGATAATGAACGGGGTTGTTGCTCACCTTTTTCAACCATGATATAGCTAGCATAAGCACGTGATGCAAAACTATTTTGTTTACCCGTAGGTGACACTTTCACTGCAGCTTCAGTTAGGGCGGCAATTGCAGCGTTAGCAAGCGCTTCATCTCCACTAAGATTTTCAATTAATTGGGTTTTATTGATGCAGATATAGTTATAAAACAGAGCCGATGAAAACCCTACTTCACCAATATGCGCCGAACCTGAATCTTTTTTGCCGTCGTTAAGATCATCGACAGCTGTAAAGTAATCATCTTCAATAGTTACTTGATGAACGCTAATTGCATGTGCCACCTGACAAGCAGCATCAACATTAAACTCCGGTGCAGAAGCCAGCATTCGACCAAACAGCGCGATATCAACTGCGGTTTGTTGTGATTTTAATGCTTTTAATTCATCTGCTGTTGGCTCACGATCTTCTTGTGCAAGAACACTAACTAAAGATAACGCCAAATCTTGCTCAACTGGGCTAATATGTGACAGTTGTTCAATCTCTAAACCATCTTTTTTTAATTTACCAAACTGACCTGCAATTAATCCCGCCCACTTTATCGCGTTTTTCTCTTTAACATTCAGAGCAACCAATGCATCAAATACAGTATTACCAAAACGCTTAGTGCGAATACCTAACTTACCAGCCATCGCTTGTTCAAATAGTTCTGAAGTTCGCCAGTGACGTTTTTGGCTTTGTGAGCTTACACGTAAACGATCAAAACCGCCCATTTTTGCAGTTTTTGGACGACCTAAATCATCACGATTTAAGTTAGATGGTGCGTAAGAGGTCAGTGTATGAAGCTGAATAAATTGGCTCATTATTGATGTTCTCATAAAAATAGAATGAAATTCTTATTTTGCTGCGCGGTAATAATCCATGGCCCATTTCACGCAAATTCGATCTTTAGCTCGAACAAGTCCTGAATGATGGTATTCGCTAAACCATTGTTCGATATCTCTCGCTAAAGTGAGTGGATCTACTTTCCCTTTCATTAACTTCAGTAAACGGCGTAAAGTACGCAATAATTCATCAGGCGTGTTAGCCGCTTGTAACTGAGAAAATCGCATTTCACTCACTAATGATATATGGCTATTTTCTTTTTTTTTACCAGCAGCTATGGCTAATCCATCTCGATACCCAGAAGATACATGAATTAACGACGCAGCAATAACGGCCCAACATTCCATGTCATTGACGGAATGTGAATCTTGCTCAGGAAGGCTTAGCCATAATGTGTGAAAAGCATCTTGCATTAATACCGCATCGACAGACTCGGCCCGCATTAATTTTGCTTTATGACCACTCGGTGCTGACATTAGATACTGTTCTTTTAACTCAGCGTCAGAAAGCACTAAACTTTGCCACCACCCCATAAGTAGTTTTTCTTCTGTGTTACTTAGCATGTTTAGTATCCTTAGCTGCTATAAGGTAATGCTCATTGTTAAATGCTTTAATATTTTTACTACCATATAACCAACCCATTAATTTTCCTCTCGCATCTATACGTTTTGCTATTGAACGTATATCGCCCAAGTCACCTAAGGCATAATTATCAAATAATTGCTCACTTACGGATTGAATAGTATCGCGCCAGTATTTTGCTTGTTCTGAACTTAAAGCCGTTTGCTGTTGGTTAATATTATGAACGATATAAGAAACCGTTAAATAAAACGCAGCTTCTGTCTGTTGCAAAAAATCAAGATCAATAAAACTAGTATCACCTTTGGTGTCACCCGGATTTTCAAACCATGCCGCTTTAATTTGGCTACGGGTTTGATAAAGTGCGTTATCTGCAAGTGCTTGTAATTCTCTCGTCGCATTAATAATGTCATCATGACTTTCTGCTTCCACATTAAACAATGGCATCATGGCGCTATACCAACCACGTGGTTTCATATTGTCCATGTCATAGCCAAATACCCATAATTGAGGTTGTTCATGCCATTTTCGTTTAGCGACATCGTTATAATGATCAACAACACGCGCACAAATATGACCATTACCGTCACTAGATAAAGTCATTACATCCCAGTTTTTATAAGTAATACCTCTAGGTTGCCCTTTTTGGGAGAGATGATCTTCGTTCGGTTTTTTGGGATTCCATTTATAAGGTGTAAACGGATGCGGATCCCAGTTACCGACATAATTATTACCGTAATTTTTAGTGCGGTAATGACGCACACATTGCTCACTATTTTCGCCACTTATCAAACATTGCACAGGCTCATTATCAATCACTAACCGAATGCGACGCGGCATCGCCCAATACAGATGTAACGGGTGAATCCCTTCTGTTGATGGATAAATTTCACTGCCTTTTTTGCGACTTTCAATTGTATGTGCCAACCACGGAAAAACACTACCATCATAAAAATTAGGATCGTCATAACGCCATGTGTTGCGATTAATGACATTAAGCCACAGCTTGATCCATAACGAACTTTGTTCATCACTTGGCATCACCAACATAGTTAATGGGCCGCCACCACGTAAGCCGACACGATGACCAGAACCACCGGATGGTGCATTAATTTGTAATGTAAACAATGCTAATGCAGCCATTGCAGGTGACATCACTTCACCAATACCACGTTTAACAAAAAAGTCTGTATTGTTTTTGATACCATTCGCGCCTGGCGCATCAATAAGTAATCCACTAATTGGACTTACTTCTTGCTGAGATAATGGATCATGATCTTGCATAAACAAAGGACCATCACCGGTTAACTCAAAGGCATGTTCAATCGTATTAAAAGCCGGAGTTAGTTCATCTGCCGTTGGCGATTGTACATAGTACTGGTGCCATTGCTTCTTATCTTTAGGTGCAAAAGCCGTTTGTAATATCCCTATTACTAATTGATAAGCCGCTCCCTGAAAGTCAGCACGAGGTAATGCAAAATCAACAACATCAGGATCTGTAATTGCCACTAATGATCGCCATTCTTGATCATCATTACGAAGTCGGAAAGGTAACCATGACTCACGAAGTAAATTCATTGTCTTCCTCTTATTGATGACAGTGATAAATCCACTCGTCTCACTATTACCAAACATAAGATCTTATTCGGAATACAAAGGTTGTATGTGTTTGATAATGGATTAACGTTTTACTAACAATAATGTTTTTTGCTCTGTAAATGGCTGCAAATGAAATGCATATTTAAGCTTTGCAAGGGATAAGGTACTGAGGACTATTACATGGCAAGAATCAACTTGCCAAGGCACTAACTCTCTACTCTTATTAGATTTAAGCACTAAAATTTGTGCCGTCTCTCTCTCACAAAAACGTGTGCTGATATGATACTAATATTCTACCAACGTTGTTGACTGCTATTACAACCTCCATATTGTAAATCAATAGTTTGAGACTTTGGAGAGGCTATTTCTAAGCTTTATTCTGCTAAAAGTTCATCTTTTTTCGTAATTAATTCAATTGAGGTTTGTGGTACATTTTTCGTTATAAACAGCTTGAATAAAAATACACGCTTCGCTTGGCATACGCATAGTACTAAGTTCAATGAGCATTCATTGAGGAGCCCATAGTCGACCGAGAGAACGATACACATATTTAGATATACTTTTTATCATTATGAGAAACGTAAAGTATCTCCGAAAATATCCCGTTCACTTTATATTAATGAATCGTGCTGTTTAATAAAATACGAGAGGTTTTTATCCTTTACCTCTCAACTCGCCGTCAAAGGATGGGCGGTGAGTTCAGTTTCTATGCCAAAAATGTAGTTTAGCTGCGAAATACCGCCCTAAATTTAGAGCGGTATTTTCGTTAAATAATGTAATAGATTACGTACAGAGTTATCGCTAACACTGATATTATTTAGCTGATGTTTATGTTTACTACTTATTAGTTAAAAAGGTATTCATCATAACAACCATTCCCCTTTGATACATCTCCTAAGTTTCCTAAGGATATCCTATATTGTAATTCGCCAAACTGCACTTTGTCTTACTTTGTGGTCATAATTGTAGTAAGAGTAATTATACTGTTATCGAGAATCGAGTTATGGAAAATGACAACGATATCTGTAATACATGATAGTGCTTTAAAGTAGGACTAAATTGAATAATTAGATGTATCAATACTTGTAGCATTAAACTTTCTAAGCCAAAATGTAAAGGTCAATTCTTAAAAAAAGCCCTTTGATAATATCATCATAAAAAACTCTTCTAGGCTTACAGTAGTGAGTTCATGTTCATCCAAATTTTGATAATACTAGCGTTCAATGACTTCAAAAAAAACATCCTAAATACCAATTTAGATAAATATTAAGAAGCTTTAATATGTGATAAAAAAGAGGCCGAACATATATTGATTTCAATAAATTCAGTCAAAAATCAATCACGAAAAATTATTTAAAACATTGTTTTAACCAAAATCAACAAAGACTTTATCGATAATAATTAAGCTTAATTGTACTGTTTCGACATGGTAGGGTTCAGTGTTATAGAACAATCATTTATAAAATCATGGTAGTGATTGAGTTAGTTTAGTTTTTTTAATCATTAGCTTCTTATTTTGTAAATCTTTAAACTGCTGAGTTATAATAGGATCTTTTTTTTCAACCTGAAAAAAATCAAAGTTACGTTTATAATGGAAGTCAGTTTCTTCTTTCCTATGTCTCAATTGACTATTAACAATTGAGGTCAAAGAAATATAACCATAGTAACTTAAAGCATGTTTTAGACATCTTTCAAACTGACACTGTAAATTATCCATAATGGCAACCAAGATACTCCCCTATCAAATACCACAATATTGATAGGGTTTAAATTTATAAATTAAAGGGGGTTTATTTGAAAAAAAATAAAACAAAATTTGAGAAGTATAATATTTAATTTCTCTGTAAATAAAAATAAAAAAACATAATAGTACCTTAATAAAAATTTAATTAAAAAAAAAGCTTTTTACATAAAAAAACAAATAATTTAATTTATCGTAACGATGAAAAAATTTAATTTAACTAGCTCTTAAAATAAGTGTAAAAGATAACGATTATCAAATCTAATTTAAAAATGGAATTTAAAGTGAAATCAGATTTTGAATTCAATATAGCTTACTTAAAAAGCGATAAAAGGTATGCCCTTAAAGAATTAGCTAAAAATACTAATGAACTAGTAACTAGTCTTGTTCCATTTTTCACTACTCACTTTTTTACTCTTGGTGACATATCGATAAAAGAACTAAACAATAAAAACAACTTTTTTAATAAGGTAATTGTTGCCCAATTAGAGTCTGGTTTGTTAAGTAAAGACAATAAGTTGAATTTATCAAATCAATACGTTATGGTAGGAAAAAGTTCAAATATTGAAAATATCAGATTATTTATAACACCAATAAACACTTATTCAAAAGAATATTGTAATATAGACGGTTTTGTTAACTATAATCCAAGCTATCATAGAAAAGAAAACTACGATAGTATCGAAATATCAATATATTTAAGTAAAAAAGTCTTCTCCCAAATATTAAGCCATATTGAAAATAGTTCTTTGATATCAGCATCTCTTTGCCTAAAAAACATACCAGGAATATATAAAAATTTACGTTCTAAAAATAATAATCAACTAAAGGTATTAACTAACATACCAGAACATACAATGATTAATTCTTATGATAATGATAAAGTCAAAAGATTAGGTATACCCAGTGAATCAGTTATTTGTTTTTTTATTAGAGGAGAAATTGATAATTTCATTAGTGCGAACTCTAAAGGTCTAACTGTCATGTTTATCGAAAACAAACTTAATAATAGAAAAGATAATAAAGACATCTCATTTGAAAATAAAAACAATGTCATAATTAAAATTATGATTTACTTACTATCAACATTGTGTTTCTTATGTTCATTTATCCATATTAAATCGAATTAAATATTATAGGCCAATAAAAAATCAAATAAATTAATTAAAAAAACACATATTTTCAAAATATTCACTCCCTACTAATAAAGTTGTCATAGAAGATGGTTATACTCGAGCTAAATAACTTTGGATGATATTATTCAATTGGAGGGTGAAATCACATAGTTTTATATTTAAACATTTTTACTCTGAACCTGCTATAGTTTAAATCAAAAAATAAATGACTACCGATGGTTTTTATAACGATAAAAATCGTAACGTTAACCCTAATATATTCATCGTGTTTAATTCCTCTTTCCTAAGTTATTTAAAAAGATACTATCAAAATAATCTCAACGAAGAACAAAATTTGTGAAAATTTTCACAGTATTTATTATCCAATATATATATTATATTTATGAAGAGATAACTTCTCTTCGTAATCATCAGTTTAATCACAAACATGGATGTTTTTAAGCCATCGTATTTATACGATGGCTTAATTTAACATTCATCTTTATTTATATTATTAATATTTAACTAAGAATTAATATCACTATTAATATATCCAGATATATGTTGATATGATTTTAACTCAAAAAGTGATAATGAAGATATAATATGCTCTAAAATTTCCGATTGTATAGACTCATAGTTTATCCAGTTGGTATCATTAGTAAAAACATAAATTTGAATAGGTAGGCCTGTAGAGGTTGGCTCTAATGTTCTTACTAAAAAGGTAAAATCGAACTTAATATCATTTCTAGATCTTAAATATTCTTCAATATATTTTCTAAATAATCCAACATTAGTATAACTTGTCTTTATATCTAAACAGCTATGGCTAAAATAATTACTCAACAAATCAATTTTCTGTAATTTTTTTAATAAATTAGGAGTACAGAAATGAATCGTATCCAAGTTTATAAAAATTGAACGTTTTATACGACGTCCACCTGATTCAGACATCCCTCGCCAATTATGAACAGTAGAAGTTGTTAAGGATGTCGTCGGGATCGTTGCTATCGTTTTATCAAAATTTCTAATTTTCACTGTGTTTAAATTCAATTCAATAATATCCCCATCAACGTGTTGAGAAGGAATAGTGATCCAATCACCTACTCTTACCATATCCATTTGCGATACTTGAATACTCGACACTAAACCCATAATCGAATCTTTAAAAATAATTAATCCGATCCCACCAAGAGCGCCAATACCAGCAATAAGGGATAACAAACTTTTATTTATAATAATAGAAAAAGATAAAATAATAGCAAAAATAGATACTATAATCTTTAATACTTGAACGTAAACATGCATTGGTTGCTTTTCAAGTGATTTAACTTTAGCCGGTAAATTCTTTAAAACATCAACACATCGGAATAAAAATATTACTACAACGAATAATAAATATAACTCTGAAATGACTTGAATGAGTTTTACCAACTTTTCAAGTGGTAGCTTTTCACTAGAAATTAATGGTGCAGCTTTAAAAAATAAGATACCTGGACCGATATGAGAAAGAACTCTAAATATTTTAAGATTTATAATTGTAGATAAGAATTTATTTTTAGTTTTTGAAATTATTCTTTCAAGTGACGAAACTATATATCTTTTAAGGACATAGTTTAAAATTAAACTAACAAAACATATAGTTAAAAATATTATCATTGCTGATAAATAACTTGCAGTAACACTATCAATATAAAATCTTTGTTGTAATAAATTTATAATATCTTTACTCATGATTCATCTCTATTTTTAAATACTTTACTGATTTTATTTTCAAAAATCATACTTATAAATTATATTTTAAAAAACAGTTATCTTGTTTAAAAAGTAACAATCAGAAAAATTAAAACAATATTAAAAGTTTTATTTAAACCTTCTATAAAAATAATGAGATCTAAATATTTGAACTGTAACTATCTCAATATTGATATCATTGTTGTAAAGTCTTCTTAACAAGATTTGATTTAAATAAATATAAAAGAATACTATTAATTTTTTATATATATCTTATATTAAATATCGTTGTGTTAAATGTCTCTTAGACGAAATTAGTCATGGCTAGCTTTCCTTATTTTTGGATAGCTAGTCTTTTTTTAATATCGAAATAGAAACATGAAGGTAAAATTAAAATTTTATCTTCTACACCATCGAGATATTTTGAAATAATCTTAATTAAACTTCGTGACTCCTTGTCTTAATATTAGATAAACGACTATATTTATGGACTGAAAATGGCAATTTTTTATAAAAATTTAGATACAATTACTCGCTGTTACATGAGAAGTGAACTTATCATGGATATAGAAAGTGATAATGTTTATTATAGTGAATTTTTAAAATACGGCTATGAAGACGCATGGGAAAAAACATTATTTTGTGCAATAAAAAATCATGATGATATATGGTTAGAAAATCATATCATTAGTCAAAAATTCCTCTTAGAAAAATACCACAAGCTAAAGAAAAATGGCGGTTTTATAAAGACTAAAACACCTCAAGAAAAAGCTTTACAGTTAGCGGAGGCTGAATTTAACCGCTTTTATTGTCGTGCTATTTGTAGTAGAGCAATAAAAGAAGATAAAAAAGTAAAGATCTACAGAGGTAAAAAGATTCTCGAAACTTCTATAAAATCTAAAAACATGATTGGACATGTTCTATCAGCACAAGAAATATTAAACGAACTGAGAGAAGAAGTATCCGTGAATACAGTATTAGGATTACCTAATGAGACAAATACAGGATTAACCATATGTTTAATATAGTTTGTTATATAAGTAAAATTATTAATATAACAAACTTCTTACACTTACCATTCTTATCACAATTTTTTATTCGTTAATTATAGAGTATATAGAAACCAGTAAAGTATCAATATTTTATCTTACCCTATCTTTCAGGTAGGGTTTTTTTAAAGATAACTCTCATACGTATAAATAATTATACATTAAGTCTGTTATAAATACATATCATTTTATTCTATTAATTAATGAAATCAGTTCTATTCCAAAATCATATTAATATAAAATGAGAAATTTAAAACTAAATTAATCAATTAAAAAATTTATTCATAAAAAAGTATAATCTTATCCTTAACAAACTGATTTATATTGAATATAAAGTTTAAAATAAAAATAATTTTATGGTGTATAATCTTATTTATTAAATATTTTTACTAACTTTAGTTACCAAGAATAGTTTATGACTATATATCGTTTAGCCATATCTAGATAATAAATTTATTTATTTTATACTATGCGAACTTGAATTTATCAATCTATTATATTTTTCCAAGCCTACTAAATATTTTAAATCTATGTCCGCAATAAAGTTACTAGGGTATATTATTGCCACCTGAAATATATATGATAGATAATTTGTAAATCTCGCTTAAAAATATCAATGATAAAATAATATGCCGTGATTAATAAATCACGGCATAATTAAATATAAAGAATTTAAATTTTTAATAACAGGTTATTGGATTAAAAAAACACTTATAATAATAAGTTTCTTTATAATTACTCTCCATTATAAAATCTGGTTTTGATAAAATTAAAACCATAAAAAACAAAATATTTTTATTCATGATAATTAACCTCATACTAAAGAATCAATACATATTAATTTACTGGATGCATGAAATACTTAACTCAATTGTTAGACGAAGACTTTTCTGATTGTTCAATAAATAGATAATGTGTTTTTTCAATAACACCCGAGTCAAATAAATAATCAATAAGTGAAAATCTATTCACTAGAATCTCATCTTGTAATGCTAAATTTAATTCATTTAAGTTGTGATTTGCTGTCTCTAAGATAGAGCGTTTAGAAACTATAACTTTATTAAAGAGATCATGTAAGCTTTCTACTTCATGACTATATGCTTCATCTTTTAAAAAAGAATCCATAATTTCTAATACAGAATCAAATTGATGTTGATGACAGCGATGTAATCTTGAAAAAAATCGATTAGCTGTCTCTTGACTTGGTGTAGATACTGGTCGGTCATTATCTGACTCTTGGACATCATAAAGTGACATCAAGTCATCTGCTTCATCACGGCAGGAATAGGTAATTAACGGTCCAAATACTTTT
The DNA here is from genome assembly GCF_000153325.1 of Photobacterium sp. SKA34. Lineage (GTDB taxonomy): Bacteria > Pseudomonadota > Gammaproteobacteria > Enterobacterales > Vibrionaceae > Photobacterium. The sequence continues at coordinate 1,063,342 of NZ_CH724141.1, read as the reverse complement.
CCTTCTTGACCAGAAGTACTAAGAAGTTTAAATAAACTTTTATGTACCTCAGCTTCGATTGAATTGATCAATGTTTTAATAATATAGCTTTGTGTTCTCACAGTATGTTTTTGATGATACTGTGATTTTTGTTCGATCTCAGAGACGTAACCTTTTGCTAACTCATCCAACAATAAATATTGACCTTTAAATAAGTTTTCCCAGTATTGCTTTTCTTTTTCCTCTTTTTTAATAATTATATCTTCTTGAACTTTAAAACTATACTTAGATCCTAGCGCAGTTAGATACCGACGCGAGGCTATAATTAAACTACCTACATCACGTTTAATGGTTCTACATACACCAGCTAGGTCTATAAGGCGACAAAATCGATCATGTAAAGTTATCGGTTCACCTTTAAAAGTTGTAACAATATAATTTGTCCAGTTACCTACAGAAACTGTGCTCCTACCCTCTCCTAAAAATCCCAAAATACTTTTAGTAACACCCAAAGTACTGTGTAATTGTGCTCTCTTCGAAGAATAAGTTAATTCTTCTGAAGTAAACGTAATTTCTGCATTTTTCCCAGTTTCAATTAATTCAACGTTTTTAGGTAAAACTTCTATCGCCTCGGGAATACAGGGAAATTGAAGCGTTAATAGTTCAAGTGAGCATAAAAAATAATTTTCATATTGTGTATTATTACTTAAATTTTCATGATCCTCATTCCATAATAATACATCAAATTTTTTATCAATTTGAAAAAAATCTAATACAATAATAAAGGCTGGTATAACAAAAGTTACTGTTACTAAGCACATTTTTATTTTCATATTTATTATTTTTGAAGTTCTAATCATTAGAAATATAATTAAATATATTTTCCTTATTAAGGAATAATATTTTTCTTTTCCTCTACATTAAAGAATATTTTATTTCAATTAGAATTATAACATTCAGCCGCGCAAAAATTTAATTTATTACTCTACACAAAACCATCTCATTAATAACAAAATTTGATTCTATAATCATATGAAAAATTAAACAATAAAAAAAGATTTTTTTTATTTTTAATAAAGTTAAATTTATCTTATCAATAAATTTTTTTTATTGATAAGATAAATTCAACCCTCCTCATTAAAAAATTATACTTATAAGAACAGAGGTTATTTCGGGGTTAAATGTAACTCAAATACAATACTCATCAATTTGAAAGTGATTAAAAAAATGTAAAATGAATGTAAAAAGGTGGCATTGTTAACAGTTTTTATTGAGTGCGAAATATACTATTGAAGGACTATCCATATATAGTAAATTAAAAAAATAAATTTTACCTTTGTCATTTTATTAAGTTATAAAATGACTTCTCTCGGATGATAAGGTTAATGAAATGACAATTTTTGTTTTAGCTTTCGATATTAAAGACAAACAAGTTTCAACAGAAAAGTATGAGAGATTAAAAGCAGAGTTACTAAATTTAAATGCACATGAAGTGCAGAGCTCATTGTGGGCCGTTAATTTAAATAACACAGCTAAAGATATAATTGATCACTTTTCGAATTATCTTTCGACAAACGATAGATTATGGGTTTCTGCCGTGAGAGTTAATCATTACCAATACCGTGGAGCATTATCAGGCACTAATAATTGGTTTACTTTTAATAAAAATTAATTACAATTTTTTATAAACCTCTAACTTTTACTAATCACAAAATTAAATTTAATGATAAAGAAATCGTCAGATATTTCTTTAAAACTATTAACACGTTTATATAATAAAAGGCATTGAAAAATAATAGTACTATCATTCACCACATATAATATAGCATGTTTTTGTATAATTTTTAATGTGCATCACATTTGAGTTAAACACTTTTGTTTAGAGGTCATATGAAAAAAGCTTTGCATAATAAAGAATCCCAAACATTCCTAAAATCATTAATTAGTAATCAAAATGAGTTAAGCTACCAAGATATCATTAACCAACTTGCTCATACAAAAAAAACACTTTCTAAGGCTACCATTCGTTATATTCTTGAAAATTTATACATTGATGAAAAAGAGATACGAAGCTTAGCAGAGTTTGAAATAGATACGTATTGTCGTAAACGTTTATTTAAAAATGCACATTGTGAGGTATTAATTTTAAGCTGGTTGAACGGACAGCGTAGTAAAATCCACGATCATTTAGGTTCGATTTGTGGTGTTAAAATACTTTCTGGCCAAGCAATAGAAACTACTTTTGTACGGATACATAACCAACACATATTTGCAATTAAGTCAGAGTGCTATGAACAGTGGGATGTTATAGTGAGTATCGATAACGACATTCATCAAATATCTAATCTACAGGATAATTATAAAGAATTGATCACGTTACATATCTATTCTCCTCCTTTACAGAACTTTCGTCAATATCAACTTGAAACTGCTAAAACAAGCTGGTTTTCATCTGAAAACTCATATTCTTGGTTTTACGAAATTTAGGCAATCTACAATTTTTTCTTAATCAATTTTTATTAAATATTATGTACCTAAGACAATCATTAATTTTATAAATAAAGTAAAAGGTTTAAGCCAATGTAATAGCTAAAAGATATAATAATTTTTCTTTAAAATAAAATATTATTGTTCTATTTTCTCTTTAATTTACCTTAATAATATAGAGTTAATATGTATAAAAACCATTTATTCAATAATAAGTAGATCATTTTATTCATTAAAAAATCATTAAACATCTTAGGTGATCTTATTTATAGTGCTAAAAATAGAATACAAAAATTTAAACCATCGATATCTATTATCATGGATAGTTAAAATATAATTTAAAATAAAAATCTTAATTAAATTGAACACCTTGCTAAAATCAATCATTTTTTATTATGGATTATAATTATGAATCAAAAAAAATCATCACTTAATACAGAAAGTTTATTATCTCTAAAAACGTTTTATAATTTTGAAATTTTTGGCATTCCTTTTATCTTATTCATTAGCCTGATATTTTTAATGTTTATAGTTCATATCACAGACTCTTTGCCCAAAAATATCATTGGAGGAATTAGCCTAATGTTTGTTCTTGGTGCTATATTTGGTGAAATTGGCAATCGACTACCGCTCTTTAATAAATACATCGGTGGTGCTCCAGTTTTGATATTTTTAGTTTCAGCTTTATTTGTTCAACAAGGATTGTTAACTCAAAATGAAGTTAATATTGTCACTGCTATAATGAAAGAAACAAACCTTCTTGACCTTTTCATCGCAGTGCTAATTACAAGCTCAATTTTATCCGTTAACAGATTTCTACTTCTTAAATCACTTATTGGTTATATACCAACTATTATAGCTGCAATTATTGGTGCATCATTTTTTGGAATTATGGGTGCTATACTATTTAATATCCCTATCGATGAGATCATGATGCTTTATGTCCTACCGATCATGAGCGGAGGCAATGGCGCTGGAGCTATTCCATTATCAGAAATATACGAATCAGTCACAGGTAATGCTAAAGAGCATTATTATTCTGTTGCCATTGCCATACTCACCATTGCTAACGCTGTTGCAATTATTTTTGCGGCTTGCCTTAATACTCTCGGTAATATATTTCCTTCATTAACCGGTGATGATACTCTATTACGAAAATCTAAATTAAATATCCAAACTGCAGTTGTAACCAGTATTACATCTCGTGATATCGCAATAGGATTAGCCATTACAGCTTGTATTTATGCATTTTCATACGCACTATCAGAGAACATACTGCCAAACTTTTGGGGTATTAAAATTCATACTTTTGCATATATGGTTCTTATTACTGCTGTGTTAAACATAATTGGTATTTGTCCCGACAATATTTGTGAAGGTACAAAACGTCTAGGTATATTTTTTACCGAACATTTACTCTGGATCTTGATGGTAGGTGTTGGTATAGCACATACTGATCTGGATTCTCTTTTTTTAGCTCTTACGTTTACAAACGTTATCATAGCTGCTTTCATAGTATGCGGTGCAGTAATTGGTGCAGCATTAGGTGGTTGGATAATGGGATTTTATCCTATTGATGCTGCTATAACGGCTGGATTATGTATGGCTAATCGAGGAGGATCTGGTGATCTTGAAGTTCTCACAGCTTCAAATCGTGTTAGTCTGATTTCTTATGCTCAAATATCATCAAGACTAGGTGGAGGGATTACTCTCATCATATCAAGTATTTTATTCGGCCTATTCTAGTCATAACCTAGAGCCTACACCCAAGAGATTTATTCCACACAATGAGGCCACAAACAAAATGCTGTATGGCCTCATAATTTTATGTATTCTTTTTCTAACAGACGATTAGGCTAATATAACGATTGACCATTTATATATTCACTCCAAAACAGAAGCTTAGTCTTAATATCATCAGATTGTTTCAAGCTTATTGTTTTTTATGTCTGTGATTAAAGATGAGGGATAAAGTTCAACGCAACCAATTCATCATATAACTACTGACCTTATTGAAAATACAATGTTCCTATTACCGCTGGACAAGTGAACTCAAAAGTATCTAAAGCTTGATGTACCGAGAGGATGGTTAGATTGGTTATCCGTGTCCTCATGTAACACGTTTAAATGTGATAAGGCTCTATTTATTCACTTCTCATTAATTAATGCACTCATAAAATATAGCCTTATAAGAATTTAGCGCATTAAGGATTATTATGATTATTCATGTTGGTATTATTGATCAGGACCCCGTCCGTTTGATCACCCCCTTGATAAGTGAAACAGTCCTCACTCAAAAAGTGATATTTATCGGGACTGAAGTTCAACGAGAGCAATACGACCGCTTAGCTGCTATATTGACACCAAAACACATTGATGTTGAATTCTTTATTATTCCAGACGTAATCAACATTGCCCACATTCGGGACAAAATTCACCAACTAGCCAAACAGTTAAAAGAAACTGGTTGTGATGTTTGGTTTAACGCAAGTTGCGGCATACGCCACCATCTACTTTCTGCTTACGAAGTATTCCGCTCTTACCAATGGCCAATTTACGTTATCGAACCTTATAGTGACGAAATGTGCTGGCTATACCCAACAGATCGCGAACAACAAGTTAAAGCTCACATTCAACTTACCGATTACCTCTCTATTTTCGGTGCTCATTGTGAGCTATCAAAATACCCCATTACAGAATCCTTGAATCCAGAGCTTTGGGTATTAGGACAACGCTGGGCAAGTTCAGCCTTTGAATTAGGCCCTGGTTTAGCGACCTTAAACTATCTAGCCACCACCTGTCGTAAAGAGCAAGTTCTTCATATAAAGCTCAGTAAAAAACAGCAAGGCTACAAAGAGCTCGGTTCACTATTAACAGATTTAGAAAAAACAGGCTTAGCCACATACAACAATGGTGTTCTAACGTTCAAACACGAACAAGCGCGTCGATTTGCTAATGGCGAATGGTTAGAAAATCTTGTTCATAGTACTGTACGTATGATTCAAAACGAACTACCAACAATCCAAGATCACTCATTAGGTGTACAAGTTTACCGTAAGATCGGTGAGCATGAGGTTCGTAATGAATTGGATGTAGCAACTATCGTTAATAACAAACTACATATCATCGAATGTAAAACTAAAGGCATGCGGGACGATGGTAATGATGCGTTATACAAACTGGAATCACTGCGTGACCTTCTAGGTGGTTTACGAGCCCGTGCAATGCTAGTAAGTTTCCGCCCACTACGCCATCAAGACTTAGTTCGCGCCCAAGATTTAGGTCTAGCTATCATTGGTCCTAATCAATTAGGTGATTTACAAAAGCACCTATACGATTGGCTAAAAGGCGCAGGTGGTAAAATAGATATAACGGAGTAAATCGTTATCGTGGATTGAAAGTTCGTTAGAAATAAAAGAGTAAACTGTGAGATAGTGCTGCTTTTTTTGCCTTATTTTTTGGAATAAATCCTTTTAGTGCAGCTTATTTTTAGTAGTAAGTATTTCACAGAATACTTAATATAAAAAACTTTTTCTATATTAAGAATATATAATAAATTTAAAAATCTTTTTTTATTCCCATAAAATTACAATATCAACTACCTATACATAATATTTATTAACTTTAATATGGCAATACAAAAAATAATATTATTTTTATCATTTCCTCCCTTAGTTCTAATATATAAACGCTACATGAAGTTCTAAAGTTACGATTTATAACTACAAAAAGTAGAATTTTTTAGACCAAAAATTCTACTTTCCTATAACGTCTGCTTCTTATGCGTGCATTTTATAAAACTATTAGTATTTTTCATAAAATAATAAAATGTAATGACATAAAATATTCTCTTTAATCCTCGAATTAGATCATAGCTACAAAATTAATGTTTACATTTTTATGACATCTTAATTTGTACTAAGTCATAGATGTATTTATTTACATCAATACATTGTAAGCATTTTTTTAAAACTACATTAAATTAAGTTGCGTACAGCATCATACCAGTTTGACTTATTTAAATGACACTTAAAACTGGCTACCTAAAGTAAGTAATACATTTTTTTTTAGGAATTTTTATGTTGAAGAAAATAATTAGTTTATGCATTTCCTCTTTGTTATGTATTCAGGCGAATTCCACCTATGCATCCCCTAGCGAAGATAGCTCTTCACAATCTAGGGCACCTTTGATTTTACATACCAATGAAAACGCTATCAAAGAACGATTTATCGTAGTGTTTAAGCACCCCAAATCGCTACGAAGTGATACACAATCAATACAATCGTTTACTAACAATACAGTGACCGCTCTATCTGAGTCACTCTCTATTACAAGCGATAGTATTTTTAACCATTCGATTAGTGGTTTTACTGCAGATCTTAATGTTCAACAAATAGAACAACTTAGGCACGATCCACGTATTGATTTTATTGAACAAGATAAGAAAATAACCATCGATCCTATAATTTCGACGGAATCAATAACAAGCGACACTACATGGGGATTAGATCGTATCGATCAACGGTATTTACCTTTAGATAATAACTACTCTCCATTATTCGATGGAACCGGCGTCACTGCATACGTTATCGATACTGGAGTAAATATCGAACATATAGAGTTTGGCGGCCGCGCAACATCCGGGTTTGACTTTATCGATAATGATACTGATACAACTGACTGTAATGGTCACGGTACTCATGTAGCAGGTACGATAGGCGGTCAACGATACGGTGTTGCTAAAAACGTCAATATTGTCGGAGTAAGAGTACTTAATTGCTCAGGCTCTGGAACTATTTCAAGTGTTATTGCTGGAGTTGATTGGATTACGGCTAACGCTTCAGGTCCTTCAATTGCCAATATGAGCCTTGGGGGTGGACAGTCATTAGCCCTAGATAAAGCTGTAGAAAATGCCATACAATCAGGAATTAGTTTCTTTTTGGCTGCAGGTAACGATAATCAAGATGCGTGTAATGCTTCGCCCGCTCGTGTCACTAGTGGTGTAACAGTAGGATCAACAAATCGCTCGGATTCTCGCTCAACATTCTCTAATTGGGGAAATTGTGTTGATATATTTGCACCCGGTTCAAAAATCACTTCAGCCTGGTATGACGGAGGCTATAGAACGATCAGCGGCACCTCCATGGCCACTCCTCATGTTGCTGGTGTCGCAGCAATGTATCTCCAAGAAAATAGAAACTTAACACCAAATAACATCTCGTTATTACTAACCAAAAGAGCCAGTATCAATAAAGTTTTCGATACTCGTGACACAGCCAATCACTTTTTGTATGCTTTATCAGACATTGAATGTCTTGATAACTGTGAACCAAAACCACAACCGGTGCCATTACGAGAGTTAATTTCTGGCTTACCATTAAAAGGGCTCAGTGATAGTCAACATAACAAACGCTACTTTTATGTTGATGTTGAAGCTGGACGACCATTGACCGTTCAAACCATTGGTGGAGAAGGTGATGCAGATTTATATGTACGATTTGGAAAAAAACCAGAACGCCATGAGTGGGATTGTCGACCTTATCGCACACAAAATAACGAAACTTGTACCATAAATAGTACAAAAAAAGGACGCTACTATATCATGCTAAACGCTTTTAGTGATTATCGAGATCTATCTCTACAGGCTAATTACTAACAAGTTTGGTATCAGTTTAGTTATATATTCCAATTTTCATTTAATGACAATATTAGCATTAAATATACCTCCTATATCTATTCAATCAAATATAAAAAGATAACCAGCTACTTGCTGGTTATCTTTTTTAAGTTTTATAAATTAAAGAATGGAGATTTCAATGTATGAAGTCTTTATTTACCTACCCTATTCCGCATCATAAAAATAAATTAATTATCACAATAAAAATAAATTGAGGATTAAGATTAAAAAGTAGAACAATATCGCATTATTAATTCATAAAAAAAGATAAATTATATTCTTGTTGACATCCAACGCTGTTAATTTTGCCCACTAAGCAATTAGTGGGTTTTTTTTAGAAAAAATAAACTTGCATAATATTATTTTATTGAAAATAAATTTTGGAAAAAAACATGAAAAAAAATTTTTTAGTACTGATACCTTTTTTCATTTCAGCATGTAGTGATAGTTTCAATGCTGTTAATTCCCTATCGAAAGAACAAAAAAAAGAGGCATGTAAGCTCTATATTAGTAATCTTTTTGGTAAACCTGTTGATACTATAGAAATCGGCAATATCAAAGAAAATAAAGATTTTTCAGCTGAAATAATTTTCAATTCTTATCATTACCCACCATATATAATGAGTATTTGCAACATAAGTAATAACACTATCAGTTGGACAACGCAAAAAAAAGGTGAAGATTACATTTGGTACTTAGAGGATGAAATAGAGCTAAAATTGCAGATTAATCAAAATAACTCTAAGACTCTGGCTGCTGGACACCTTTTTACACTTCCATTATAAAAAGTAGCCGAATAATATCATTATTATTAACCTTTTTAGTAACTATTATAGAAAGTACATCATTACTCAAAAGTATAGTATAACTCTATGAACATTAAAAAAGCCAAAAAATAAAAAATTAAAGCCACTTCTTTAAAAGAAGTGGCTTTTAATATTCAATAAAGGGTGTTTTTTTGGTTAGATAAAGAGACAATGATAAGATTTTTTACTCCAATATAATTTCAGAATACACATCATTAATATACTTAACCCCAATATTTAAAGGTGATGAAGTTCCATACTCATCTATAACATTTATTTTTCCTTTTAAACGTTCAATTTTCCAATTTTCTATCTGTTCATTAAAATAGATATACCATGGAGCCTCAATATTTAACGGCCCTGGTACTTGGCACTTTCTCACATCACTAGGTGGTGCCGTCAACATAAAAGATTCTTCACAAAGCGCATAATGCTGATATCCATCATATAAGGATTTATCATCTCTTAATATATAAGTGACTAAAGACCCAATATAATTAGGATCATCCTGATATTCATAAGGAATAGCTCTTCTTACCGTCGAGCCCCAGGATTCATCAAGTCCTACGTTTTCTATAAACTCAATATTTGTTACTGTTTTCGGGTTAACAAGACATGATATGTGAAACTCCCTTAAAGTTAACATTTGGCGTATATTGACTAATCAACGCATTTTTTAAGAAAAGAGGTGATACCTTCCCTTCCAGCATAAATTGACTTTCTATTCTCTTAATTTTCGGAATATAAGCTTTTGACCTTAATACTTGCTCCCTAATTTCATTACTCCACGTACCAGTACGTGGAGAGATATACTTATCAATTACTGATGAGTGAGACCAATCAGTCAGGTCAAAATCTGCTTTTGATAAGTAAAACGGCGCTAAGGCCCTAATGGTCACAATCCCATTTGGATTTAGGCTAGAGCAAGTTGATTTAAATACATCGAGTCCGGCTTTTTCTGCTGTTAACTCCACGCAAACAGCAATGTTTTGGTTTTTTTTAGTCGCTAAATAGACTCTTTTTGACTTACCCTCAAATTTGGGTTGAGAATAAGGCCAGTCGTCTATGCTATGCAAATATTCATTTTCATTTTCAGATTGTGTCCAACCTTCTAATGGTTCACCAGATTGAAGTGATTTAAGCGTAATCGTTTTTATTGTAAACCCAGGAGATAACTGATAAACCACATCAAGAGCAGCTTGCATATTGCCATTAGCATATATATCCGTATCATGAAGGCCATTATATGTCATTAGATGAACATCCAAGATGCCCTCATGATCATGGCTCCCCATACAATAGTGTGCGAAAGTATTACTCAGAAAGCCAATACAAAACATTAATAACTTTGTTGAATTTTTAAAAATTATCACGAGACACTCCACAAAATAGTTGCCCTGAAAGGTAAATATTCCTCCCCGTCTTTTCGCCTCGATATTTAACTCAACGTGAACAATTAATGCATGCTATTTAATACTTCTCTCCGAACTAAATCACGGTTTATTTTTTAACTCTCTATATCAAATCACTTTTTTGACTCTGGTTACAAATAAAAAAGTCTAGTTTTCATCTAAAATTGGCTACCTCAATAAGACATCAGTTATTTTGTGTAGTTAAAATAAATCGAGTGTAGCATCCTCGAACTTGTCTTCAGAATTAGCAGCAGAATAGTATTTTTGTTTTTTCAACGTTTTATGATTTTTTTTCTTGTGCTTTGAAAACTCGTGTAAAGTATTGCTATATTGAGAATGTGTAGCATAATTATGCCCCTTAAGAGTAGAACCATAAGTGTTTTGCTTTACCTTATGTTGTAAATCCTTGGTCGAAATATCTTGCGATTGATGCTGAACTACATGGTGAGCATTCTTATTTATATTATGGTGCTCCTTTATCATCGTAACATCATTTTTGGTACTCGCTTGTGCATGGCAGGCTAATGGTAATAAAAACGCAGTTAATAAAAATACTTGTTTGAACATAATAAACATCTCCTAAAAAGCATATAGAAGTACAATCATGAATATTCCAATAATCGATAAATAAAATTCATCATCATGAGTAAAAATTTCAATAAAAAGTACCGTTACTTCTTTTTAAATAAAAGAAGTAATAATAACATCATCTCGATAAACAAAATGGCAAATACGAAAAATGTGAAAAAATTATAGTAAACGACATTCACAAAAATTAATGTAGAGTAATAAAGCTAAACATGAGCTTAACAAACATCTTTCAATTAAGATGACTTTTTGATTCTAAAATATCGTTTCAACATTACATAAACGCAGTTAATTTCAATATCTCTTAAACAATGACTAAAATAAACTTTTATTGCAGACAATAGTTTTTTTTTCTCTCTTCGGTTTTATAAAAGATGACCTTAGCCTGGAAAAAATTTGTATGCCAACCAACATTTATCAATTCCTGATATGTGTACCCGTAACATGAATTTTATAAATCTATTTTCAAATGCCTTAATTATATACAACTGTAAATATTGTGTTATTTTTTTGTCAGTTTTTCATGAAAACTGTTTTTACTTCTAGCTTAACCTTCGGAAGTAGGTGAATAATTAAGCTAACCGAAGAAGCCGTAACATAAATCGTCAATGATATTGATCAAAGATTTCGCTTTTTAAGTATGTATCTGGGGCACAAGTAGTAATAACAATTATCGTTTTGGAGAAAATAACACAATGACGGAAAGTACGACCCACAATGTAGCCGAAAACGCGGTAGGACATCCATTAAGAGATAGCGTATTACATGCTAGTTCTTGGATTACTGATAATCAAAACCTATTGATTCATTATGCGTTAAATCTGATATCGGCTATAATCATTCTTGTTATTGGCAACATCATTGTAAAAGTCATAGCCTCTGCAGTTGCTAAAGTACTGCATAAAGAAAAGATGGATTCCGCTGTAGTAGAATTTATCCATGCATTAGTACGATACCTACTTTTTACTATTGTTATTATCGCAGCGCTTAGCCGTGTCGGCGTACAAACAGCTTCCGTTGTTGCAGTAATTGGTGCAGCAGGTCTTGCTGTTGGCTTAGCGCTTCAAGGTTCGTTATCAAACTTTGCTGCGGGGATATTAATCGTAGCATTTCGCCCGTTTAAATCTGGGGACTTCGTCGAAGTTTCAAATGTTTCGGGTTCCGTTAAATCCATTCAAGTTTTTTCGACTGAGCTTCGCACCTCTGATAACAAAACAGTTATCGTGCCTAACTCTTCAATCATCGGTAATCCAATTACTAATTACTCACGCAATTCAACACGTCGTATTGATCTCGTGATTGGGGTTTCTTATCGTGCAGACCTGCAAAAAACAAAAGCTGTACTAGAACGAATTGTAGAAGAAGATGATCGTATTTTAACAGATCCAACTCCCACGATTGGAGTGGCTGCGCTAGCAGATTCCTCTGTAAATTTTGTTGTTAGACCTTGGGTAAAAACTGCTGATTATTGGGCAGTGACTTATTCGCTTAATCAGACAATTAAGGAAGAACTTAACAAAGAAGGTATCGATATCCCATACCCGCAAATGGATGTCCATTTAACTAAGTAAAAGTTAATATTCATTATATTTAGTGGGGTCTATTACCCCACTAATTTTAAAAAAACAGAGATTAATATTAATCTACAGTTCATTAATTTTTTTGTCGTTACAATAAGATAATCTTTGTATTGAATTTTACTATTACATAACGTGATGAAATAAATTTTATTTTAATACAATTCAAATTAAGCTGAACAGTTCACAATTATTTGATGAAATAATCTTTACATATCTTGTTTGTCTCGTATCATTAAATATGTACTTGTATAAAATCTACGTTATTTTCAATAAGTTTAATTTTCTTTTATTTTTATAAATTGGAGGAAATAGAAATCAGCTACTTACGTTTTGTACTTGTTCTTTTTATGATTGCAGGAACAAGCTACCTATTAGCATTTTTTAGCGCTTCTTGGATAACCCTCCATGTCGCGAAATTTTTTATAAATCACGATGCTCAACAGTATGTTGCAAGAATAGAACACAACTTCAAGCGTGAAGAAACTTTTCTGTCAAATATCATATTACCAAATAAGTGTTCTAAACAGGTGCGTCATGCTTTAAGAAAAATAGACTACCAAGAGCCTGAGATCTTATTCATTGGTTTAGTACTCGATGATAATACTTTGTGTACCAGCAATGGCATTTTATCTTACCCAATTGCGCTTAACTCACCCACTATACCGCTAATACGTTATGAACTAGAAGCGACAGACGACAATGAAATTGCCACACTTATAGAAGGAAGTGAAAACACATTTCTTCTCTTTTTTAATCAGCTACGATTAGAGGATCATTTCCATTTTTATTGCCCATCTTGCATTTCTTATCACATTAGACTCACAACAGAAAAGCCGCCACTCCCAGATGCATCAACTTGGTTTATCACTAAACATAATTTTGGGCAAGCCAATGGTTATATCATCGTTTCACGCGAGCTAAAAGAACAGCTAGAAGAACAATATTTCTATATCTATTTTTATCTTTATTTCATTGTTATTAATTTGATATTTGCCATCTATAAAAGCATAAAAAATCGTCATAATACGGTTGAATCATTGTTGAAAAGAGCCAGCAAAAGAAACCAATTCATCCCCTTTTATCAGCCCATCTTCACCCCACAGGGTGAAGTAAAAGGAGCTGAAGTTTTAATGCGCTGGCAGGATAAAAAAGGCGAAATTTTCACACCAGCCATGTTTATACATGCAGCTGAAAAGTTGAAATTAATCGATGAGATGACACTAAACATGATTGACATTGTGAAACATGATTTTAGTCAACAGAGCGCGTACAGTCTTATTACCACTGACTTTTTTTGTGCTTTTAACCTTACAGCATCACAGATTGAAAATAACGAATTCATCGACCGGCTACTTGAAATCTTTCAGGATCATCATGGTTTCAATATCGAGTTTGAAATCACAGAAAGAGAGCAATTTAACGATGAAAAAACAGCAAAGTACAACCTCAATCGGCTTCAAGAAAAGGGGTATAAGATAAAGATCGACGATACTGGCACAGGATATGGGGGGTTTAACTATTTCTTAAATTTTAACATCAACGGTATTAAGATTGATAAAATGTTTATCGATATCATTGGGCAAGAAGATGTAAAAATAAATGTCCTTGATGCCATTATTGATATGGCAAAATCGCTGAATTTAACCATTGTTGCAGAAGGTATTGAGCATCAATCACAGGTTGATTTCTTGGTAAGCAAAGAAGTAGAACTATTACAAGGATACTACTTTTCTAAGCCCATACCATTCGACCAACTTAATTATGCAATCACTTCAGTACAAAATAAGAAAAATCATCAAGTATAATTGCTATACATAGCGAGTCTGCACTTTCAAATGCCGTTATTTCACAACGGCATTACATAGGATGCAATTAAGCTGAGCACTACATTATCACAGTAAGAATGTTAACAATACCATAATCATTATCATACAAGCCCGCTTGGCTTTTATCGACCATTAACACTGGGTTGTTAGATAAAAGTTTGTCTATATTTACTTGATCACCATTAACAGGCTGCTCCATTTCTGATGCCAAACGTGGTACCGTTCCTCGCCATTGGAAAGTGGTTTCAGCAGCCGATAGTGCAAAAGCACTGCAAAAGAACAATAATACGGTAAACAAACACATTATTAACTGATTCATAATTTTCCTCACTATTATTAGACAACAAACTGCATTTCGACAATAACACATGAGAATGATTTTCATTTAATAATTGTTTATTACTTCTGTTTTGCTTATTTATTCACTTTTGCTATATTGCCTTCATTGTAGCTATCGCACTTTTTATTGCTAAAGGATCCTCAAAAGGTTTGCTGCACGACAAAAAGAAAATCGAAACAAAAAATTTAATGCTTCCTCAGTCGATTTCAGCCTTATTGATTAATGATATTAACTGTATTTTAATGATCTGCTACTGACATTTGTTTACATTCTAAATGGACAGGTAACAGCCCCGCGTTGACTATTCATTTATTGTTCTAATTTTTTGTTAACTTTTTACTTTTAGATATAGAAAAGAAGCAAAAAACCGCCACAACGGGCGGTCATTTAATTATATTTCTAATAGCATTAGCAAAAAAAAAATTAAATACGCTCATTACTGAACGAATTGTTGCAATTAATCAAAAGCAAAACTCCTCCCGTAGTAGATAAAGGTAAAATTTATCTCAATATTGAGATTCTTTATTAACGTTCATCGCTATTAGTTCGTTATCACCAATATTAAAACTAAGTTCAATAGAAACATCACTGATGTTTTTCTTTATCAATCTCACACCATGTTGACTATATTTCTTAACAACAACATCTTGAAGCTCAGAAATCAAATCATCATACTTAACGTCTAATTTATTTTTATTTTTAAAATACATAAACCTTATCAACAATAAATAAAAACATACAGTTTCACCTAGAGAAACTCCCATAACCAACTAAAATTAAGAGTTATTATAAAAAATAGAAAAATACTATCTAACTGATAGAAATAACGTTTTAATAACTTTTCATTAAGTCGTATTTTTCTCACGTACGACTTGGAGAAATTTATCTCTTGTTTTTTTTGATATTCTTAACGCTAATAATCGTTGACGTTGTTCTACTTTTTTATTCTTTAATATTGGTGAGTATGAAACCATTAAATTTATTCTACTCTTTAAATACATTGTTTAATTATAACGGCAATTATTATAATGATAATGTGGACAAATTAGCAGAATTTAATATTGGTATAGCGTTTTTATAAGGGGGATATAAATATTTAAATAAAAAGAAAGTTAATGACTAAACTGTTAGATAGAAGCTGATGCTTCGCTACGAATTGTCTCATGAAATTATACACTCTATCTATCATGAATCCGCTCTAACGCCTCTATCCTTCGCCATAAGCTATTATCAAACAACGACTTTCTTAGATCAGTAATAGCTTGCTCCTTTTCTATATCATCAAATGAAGCGTTATTCAGTATAACGTCTCTCGTAATAAGGTAAGAGTGAACATGCCGGTCAAAATCAGTACGCTGTTGGTCAAGTATCCTTAACCTCTCCGCGGCTTCGCTACCAACCAATGCCTCTCGTGCTATAAATTGACTTTGCGTATCCAAAATATTGGTTTCGTTCAGAGCCGCTAACAAGGACGCATTTCGAAAACTATTTCGTAATACTGGCGGAAGTTTGTTAAGTTCAAACTCCCAACGTTGTTGAAACTCCTCAGAAGATTGCGCTGATTCCTTAATGCCTTTTTTCAATAGTGCGAGTTCACGTAATAGATTTTCTTCACTAAACAAATGATATTGCTCATCGACAGTAAAGAATGCCCTTTGCAATAATAACATTTGTTGGTGCAAATCTTGAAAATCTACATTGAGATTATTATCTCTTTTGAGCGTCGCTAATGCAGCCTTATAACGCATATACTTACCAAGCAATGCTGTCTCAAGCCGTTCAGAGCTCTCTAATTGCTGATTATAGCGCTCGAACCGATGCATTATCGTATCTGTATCGTTGTCAACAAGATCCGAAAGGAAATATTCGAAAGTGTCACGATCTGAGGTTTTATCGATTTGGGTATTAAGTTGGGCATCTGCTTTGAACGAATTATAATTATTTTTATCGGGCGTAGAAAATATCACCAACCCCGTTATCATTACCGCCAATAATCCTGACACTTTTCCTATTTTTGAGCACCTATTCATCGCTAAAGCCCTTGTTGTTGCAGCCGATTAGCATGCTGGCGATACAATGTTTTTGGGTCCGTTTCAAACAAATGATGAATACCGAGAAGGCCATTAATTTCATCCAAGTGGTTCATTTTGTAGTCGTCACGGATGATTCGACCTAAATGCGAACTACACTTTGCTACCAACCCATCATTAGGTTCATCAAACGTTAATCCTAATAAAAACATGGCGGCGTCAGTGGGATCTAGCACATTAGTATAAGTCGCAGTCCCAGTCCATGAGTAGTAGTACACACCATTGTCTGCCTGCCACTCACCATCACCACAGGACGACAGTGGCACGCCTTCTGGATAAAGCTCATTAAAGGTTAATGCTCCTTTAGTGGTGAGCGCCTTTAATGCTCCCAATCCATCTTGTGGTAAGTCAAGACCTCCTGATAATATGCCTATGAGCGTCGTAAGTGCTTTAGACAGTTCCACCGCAATTGTCTCAGATACTGAGTCTTCCGGTATGGTATTGCGGACTAAATCTGCCACCTTCGACCCTTTATTCACGCCACCAACACTGGTCACTGATGCAACTATTTGAGGGGCAACTGACGCAACATATCTCGCCGTCGGCGCACCATGGCTGTGACCTATTAAATTGACTTTGTTAGCACCAGTTACTGCCAACACATTTTCTACTTGTGCTAACAGTTGTTCACCCCGCACTTCCGTACTGTTGGTCGCTGATATTTGAGCAACGTATACCTTTGCTCCGCTTTTACTTAATGTTTGAGGGATACCATAAAAGTAATCAAACCCTGCTAGCGAATCAAACCCCAGCAAACCATGCACTAGCACTATTGGATATTTGGTTTCGGTATAACCTTTGCGTTCTCCAAAACTTTCCGCTTTTACATCCCATGCCATTACACTGCATAAAATGAGTGTGCATAACACTTTCATTTAAATATTTTCCTTATCAGACCTCCGATGAGTAATTGAGCCTAGATCGCATCTAACTAGCTCGCTAAGTTAATGTTAAAAAATTGTGAAGTGACGCTGAAAAATATGCTTTCAAGCAATGTCAGAGTTAAATATGGGCGATGTTAAGCAAGAACAAGTGGAGGATTGTTTCATAAAAAAGATAGAGAACAGAGACTCTTAATTGTGCATCTTGATTAAACGGATATACGACATACATTATGACACACTGATTTATTAAGTAAGGGTTCGTTAAACTTATTTGCGATTTTTAAACTCTCAACACATCAATCACCAGACAGCCCTTCTCAAATAGTGAATTGGATAAGAATACAGAACTCAGTCTATAACACTTCTTTTTTAGAAATTACACCAATTTATTTACTTTTGAGCTAAGTCTTTCCATTTAAGTCCTTTTCTTTTTCAATTAACCACAGACCTCTCACTCGCCAATGATTATGCTCAAAAATACAAAACAACTCGGACAAAATAGTGACATCCTTGTCCAAACCTCATTAATTAATGAAGTGAAAGTTGAGAGTTGGCAACGGTTCAAAAGCGTAAAATATCTCTTGATATGGCGGTCAGGTCTGTCATTGCAATGTCTTTTTATCGATAAGAACCTCAGTGGAGAATCGTTCCTAACGCTTAGTGGTTTATTTACTTAAATGCTTTTGAAAGATCGACTAGTTGGGCTGAGTTTTGTGTCATTTCAGATATTGTTTCAGTAATGGTATTTATTTCACGAAGATTAACTTTTGAAGCATCGAAGATTTGATAGCTATTAATATTAATCTCTTTCGCGACCATTGCTTGTTGCTCTGCTGCAGTTGATATTTGATGAGATAAATGAGAAATCTGATTTATCAAAGAAAGAATTTTATCGATTTTCTTAGACACACCTTTTACGTCAGATACGCACTTCTGTGACTCATCACTACCTACTTTCATTCTTTCTGCGACGTTAGTCAAAGATGAAAGAATATAGTTTACTGATTTCTGTATTTGTGATGTTGCATTATTAGTTCTTAGGCTTAGTGCTCTTACTTCATCAGCAACAACGGAAAACCCTCGGCCATGCTCCCCCGTACGTGCAGCTTCAATGGCAGCATTAAGGGCAAGTAAGTTCGTTTGTAGTGGCATAGTGAATTTGGTCACTTAGTTAGAGGTGATATCATCACTTCATACGTTAACAGGTGACACTATGACAAATCGTACAAGACGACTATTCAGCGCAGAATTCAAGCTCGAGGCTTCACAGTTAGTGATTGATCAAAATTACTCAGTGGCAGAAGCCGCCCAAGCCATGAATGTGGGTAAATCCACGATGGATAAATGGGTTCGTCAGCTTAAACAAGAACGACAAGGCAAAACGCCAAAAGCTTCGCCTATGACCCCTGAGCAAATAGAAATTCGGGAATTAAAAAAGAAGTTAGTTCGTCTTGAAGAGCATAATGAAATATTAAAAAAAGCCACGGCTCTGTTGATGTCGGACTCACTGAACAATTCTTGATGATCAAGAAACTCAAGCAGAGCTATAGCGTAAAAACATTATGCGAAGTCTTCAATGTTCATCGAAGTAGTTATAACTATTGGCTAAAGCGTCCAACAGCGATTAGGGCGGAAACAGTCAAACTTCGCAGCTTAGTTAGTGAGGCCCACGCAGCAAGCAACGCCTCTGCGGGAGCGAGGACTATTGCAGATATAGTCACAAATCAGGGTTTAAAACTGAGCCGATACCGAGCAACAAAACTCATGAGAGAGCTTGGTTTAGTCAGTTGCCAACAGCCAAAGCATCGATACAGAAAGGCTTCTCAAGAACATGTTGAGGTTCCAAATCACTTGGGCCGACAGTTTGCTGTTACCGCCCCAAATGAAGTTTGGGTTGGTGATGTTACGTATATTTGGACAGGAAATCGCTGGATGTATTTAGCGGTTGTTATTGATCTTTTTGCCCGCAAAGTGATTGGTTGGTCGATGTCTTTATCACCTGATTCCAGTCTGACAGGCAAAGCTCTTTCAATGGCTTATGAGTCGCGTGGTAAGCCGAAAGGCGTCATGTTCCACAGCGATCAAGGTAGCCACTATACAAGTCGAAAGTACCGTCAATTACTGTGGCGTTTTAAGATAAAACAGAGTTTATCTCGCCGAGGAAATTGCTGGGATAATGCACCAATGGAGCGTTTCTTTAGAAGCTTAAAGACCGAATGGGTGCCAACAGTGGGTTATCGTAGTTTTGCTGAAGCTCAACAAGAGATCATCCGCTACATTATCGGGTATTACTGTCAACTCAGGCCGCATCAATATAATGGCGGCCTAACTCCCAACGAATCAGAACGATTATATTGGGAAAACTCTAAAACCGTGGCCAATTTTAGTTGACCACTACAGTTTGTTCTGAAATACTTTCTATCTCTTGTAAAATACCTGTTATTAGTTTGGCTTCAGAGGCAAGTGCCTCTGTTATATTACTTGTTTCATTGATCTCATTGGTTAAGTGAGAAATATTCTGAGAGGTTAAATTGATTAATTCTGATGAATGATGGCAAGCATATTCAGCATTAGTAACCGTTGATAGTGTATTTTGACAGTTTTCAGCAACATGCGTAATGCTTGATGACATTTCTTCAATAGCCGTTGAAATACTATCGAGATGCGAATTTTCTTGGTCAATTTTCTTTTTACAAGTCTCCGATAAAGTAGCAACGGTGTTAATTTCAATATTGACATTAGTTGATGCTTCATAGGTACGCGCTAAAATTGCTTTCATTTGTGCATCTTTGAGTCCGATAACAAATTCGGCATGATTTTTAATATCATGGTTAAAGATATGGATAGAAATACTGTTATATTTTTCTTTTAGTTTTCTCTGCCATGCGGGAGCATTAATTAATTCTTTCTTAAAAAGCATTAAAATTAAAGCAGGTAGTAAAAAGGAAAAATAGGGTGAAATTAAAAGAGTCAGTAATATAGAAATAGCATTGATAAGAAAAAATAAAACTTGTTTTGTTATCGGAGAAGTACTTGTTTGTAGCTTTTTCCCATATTTGATTTTACTGTAAACGTTTTGGGCTTGTATTTTATGTTGATTAGAAAGAGATAAACGTACCGATTGATAACCGTTAACCTTATCATTATCGTAAAGTGGTGTGATAAAAGCATCAACCCAGTAAAAGTCACCATTCTTGCAACGATTTTTTACTGCTCCGCGCCAACATTTATTTTGTTTTATAGTTTTCCATAGATCTCCAAATACTTCTTCAGGCATATCAGGATGTTTCAATATATTGTGTGTTTTTCCAATCAGCTCATTGCGGCTGTAGCCTGAAATTTCACAGAACGTGTCGTTAACATAAGTTATTTTTCCACTAAGATCAGTAGTTGAAACTATCTGTGCATCGGGATGGATTTCTACTTCATTTCCTGTATTGATGCTTGACATAATATAAACCTTATAAATTTGAGCAGATATAATTATGAAGGTAAAAAAATATGCCAATAGATGCATATTTTTGTTTTGAGTATTTTTTTTAAAAAATGAGATATCACTCTAATTTCTATTGATTTTATATATTCATTAATGGATCAAAAAAGAAAAATCTGCTGAGTGCTAATTCCAATTAGCAATTCGGGGGATAACACCAATTATGCTTGTTTCAAACATCTAAATTATACAATTCGTCTTTATTAAAGAAGATCTAAGACGAAAAGCTATAGTTAGGGTAACTTAATATTCAGTGGTACATTTCGCAATGTTCTCAGGTCTCCGGTTTTCACTTTTTTCCATTATTTACATGGAAAAAGATTACTCAAATACTGTCTTCGATAAACGTGAATGAGCACGGCTTCACTCGTGTTCGAAAATATAAGCAGTAAAGCCGTCTCCTATCAAATTCTGATATTTTTACTCTTCCCATTCAGGAAATGGATCTTCCAAAGACAACCAATATTCGAGCCCTTTTTCCATCTCACCTTCCGTTAATAAGCAGTCATTGAGTCTTGCCGTCAATTTCTCTTTTTCTAACCCCTGACCAATAAACACCAATTCTTGTCGCATATCACCATAAGGCTCTTGCCAAATATTTTTTATGGCATCGAGGTCATCTTGTTCCGTCGGCCATTCTTCCTTCGGAATAGCCTTCCAAAACATACCTGCAACACCATAACGTGCAATGCCTCCTGCTTGGTTCCATTGACCAATAAAATCAGGCCTTGTTGCTAACCAAAAGTAACCTTTAGAACGAATTAGCTTGCCATAAGCTTCCATGTTGTGAAGGAGATCATAAAACTTCTCTGGATGAAAAGGACGTCGAGCATAGTAAACAAAGCTTGAAATACCGTATTCTTCAGTTTCTGGTATATGTTCGCCTCGTATTTCCTTCAACCAGCCAGGGGCCAGTTGTGCCTTCTCAAAACTGAAGCGCTGCGTATTGAGCACCAACTCAAGATCTACTTCTCCGTTAGAAATAGGAAGTAACGTCGCTGACGTATTGAGAGTCTTGAGGATCGCAAAAAGTCTATCGATTTCAGATTTTTCAGCTAAGTCAGTTTTACTTATCAAGATGACGTCAGCAAACTCTACTTGATCAACAAGTAAATCAGCCACGCTACGTTCATCATCTTCACCTAATGACTCAGCCGTCTCTGTTAAGAATTTGGCCTCATCGTAATCACGAAGAAAGTTAATAGCATCAACCACCGTCACCATAGTATCTAAACGCGCAATATCTGAAAGCGAAACCCCATTTTCGTCTGCAAAAGTAAACGTTTCTGCAACAGGTAGTGGTTCAGAGATCCCACTAGATTCAATAACTAAATAATCGAATTTTCCTTCTTGGGCTAGATTGGTCACTTCTTCTAGAAGATCCTCGCGCAGAGTACAACAGATGCAGCCGTTACTCATTTTTACTAACTTTTCTTCACTGTGGTTGAGAGAAACTTCATTCTTGACTGTTGCTGCATCGATATTAACTTCGCTCATATCATTAACAATGACTGCGACTTTTCTGCCTTGTCTGTTGTTAAGAATATAATTTAAAACTGTCGTTTTTCCTGCACCGAGAAAGCCGGATAAAACCGTCACAGGGAGTTTTGGAACATTCATGCTAAAGCCTAAACCGTTATAACCTATCAATCAGCATAATCGTCGATTTTAATTCTTGCATCAAATAATTTGTTTACGTCTAGTGCACTTTTTTGGCTATACGCTTAAATCATTGGTACTCATACATAAAAAATCTTTTTTTTAACGCTGCTTTTTAGTTACCCTTGAGTGCCTTCTCACCGCACGATTGTTATCTATAGCACCGAGAAAGGAAGGCTTTTAACTAACGCTTTTTGGATACCTTTACTGCAATAACAAATAAACTCAAAGTAGCACTTATTGTTGCGACAACACTCTGTTTAACGCGTTGACTATTATGAATGTTTATTTGAATGGTACCTGCAAAATATAAAAGAAATTTCCATAAATACACTTATACTTTTAGTCTATGTGATAGTTTGTAATAAAAATGTAGATCAACAAAAGTAAGTATTGTTTTTTTGTAAAAAAAGAGTATTAATACTGCGTGTCTTCAGACATTTCACCAATAAGTGGATATTGCCATAAAGTTTTGTAATAACTTAAACGCTCACTATCTCATATCGGTGGCTCTTACCTGTTCTTTCTATTATAAGTGTTCAGTCCTTATTGGAAATTAAAAGCTCTATTGAACTACTATAATTGGTTGAACAATCAGAACAACTCATTAATAAATAAGGACTCAACATCAATCAGAAACAGTTAACGAAATTCTGACGGGCTGTTGCCAATCAAAATACCAGAACATCTTGACCACTTGCCCAAAGGCGCAGACAAAACACATCTTGGCTGCGTAATGACTGCTATTGCCTGTGGCCACCAAAAAACAATTAACTCGTTTTTTGATGAACTGACTTCAGTGCGTTAATTGGTAGCTATCATAATGCAGCTTCAATCACCACTAGTCATTGCCCAATAAAGGAGTGGTACAACATGTTCGGCATCACGACCGTCGCAACCACCGAAATACGCACTATAAACCATAGATATACTCAAGAATGGTGTAGATGTGATATTTCCATAACGTTCACCATGAGTGAACTTGATTTATTAGGAGAGGATACCTCTTATGATGTCGTTATTATTTTTATTGTTACTTGCGGCTATGGTGTGTGGTTTTTTCGGCAAAAAAACTATCGCGTATGGCTTTTTTGCAGTGTCAGTAATCATTGGTTTGTATTGGTTTAACCACCATGCAACTGATCCACTATCGATCTTATTGTAAGGAACTGACATGAATAGAAATCAGTTAACGTTACTGAATACTCTTGGTTTATTCAGTATGACAGCTATTTTATTTATCGGCTTCATTCTTCAGTTTGTCCTAAATGAGCTTCCTTGCCCACTGTGTCTATTACAACGGGTTGGCTTTGTCATGGTCGCTTTTGGATTTATGTTAAATGTAGTCTATGGGCCTCAATCTCGTCACTATGGTGTTGTGTTAATCGGCGCTTTATATGGTATTGCGACATCGCTAAGACAAGTTTCTCTACACGTAATACCAGGCACACCTGGTTACGGTAGCCCTATTTTTGGTATGCATTATTATACTTGGGCCTTTGTGTTGTTCGCTATAACCGTATTTGGTGTCGCAGTGATCTTACTGCTAACCAATAAAGACGAATCTCATGAGTCTTACAATATCACTCACTTCGGGCGTATTGTATGTGTCTTCGCGATTGTCGTCGTGGCTTTAAATGTCATTGCCACATTTGTCGAGTGCGGACCTTATCAGTGTCCAGATAATCCAGTTAGCTATTGGTTGTTCAATTAAGGTATTGGTTGAACATCCCTACATTTAAAAAGAGCGAAAGATAAACTCGCTCTTTTTATATCTAAAACGTTATGACTTCCTAACATTCTAAACTGGGCGCTGCTTCCTTTTTTATTAGGGAGTATTGAAACATAATTTAGAAACGTTACTTTCTCAAATCCAGACCAATTATATATTGTTATGCATAAATACAATGTCAACAATATCGAGTTTACGAGCAAAAAACATTCTTTTTAGTTACTATATTATTAATAGCAACGTGCTACCCAACACCACTATCATAATCAGTAATCTATGCATTGCCAGTCTTGCATTTAAACATCCAGCACTTCCTCTTAACACTGAAAATTAGAGATTTATGTGCTTCAGAGGTAAAAAACTTATAAGTAACACAGTGAGTGCCAAGCATTTATATAACGGTGTGATCCAAAGATATCTTACATATCCTATAAATTAAAATAGTTTTCTCGAAATATATCACAATATATCATGATGTTTATTAGTAAAATTAACATTATTATGAAGAGGCTCTGTAATTAAATTTCTTGTCGACAGTTATTTATGTTTATTTACGCACTTGAGATTAAAAAAATAAAGCATGTTCGAAAGCAACTAAGCCACTTTAAATAATCTTCTCAGCGAAACAGAGCTGTGCTCACACGTAGTCTTTTTATTTTAGCATTTAGATTTAAATACATTAATAGAGGTAACCATGGCCTTAAAAATTCATCTTGATTACCAAATGTGTCTATTAACACTTAAACAGAAAGTACAGCAGTCACAGCAAAAAGCCTCTATTTCCGTGAATTCGGAGTTAATAGCACTATATTGGTCTATTGGTCATCAAATAGTTATTAAAAAACAAGTTAAAGGCTGGGGAACAAAAGTCATTGATCAACTATCTCAAGATCTTAAGCAAGCATTCCCATCAATAAAAGGATTATCTCGCAGTAACTTAAGGAACATGCGGACATTTGCGTTGTCTTGGCCTGATTTCGAGTTTAACTCAATTGTCCAACAAGCCGTTGGAAAAATTCCTTGGGGTCATAACGTATTGTTAATTCAAAAACTTAAACGATATGAAGAACGATTATGGTATGCAACAGAAACAGTTAGGTATGGCTGGTCTAGATCCATGCTTGCTCGTCAAATTAATGACGGTTTGATCCGAAGTTCTGGGGGGAGCGCAGATAATTTTGATATGATATTACCCAAGCTTAACGCTAAGCTAGCAGCTAAAACACTAAAATATCCGAATAATTCTAATTTTCTATATCCGAATGTCGAATCAAAAGAAAGTGATATAAAAAATGTTCTGATGAAACACGTTACCGCTTTTTTACTTGAGTTCAAGAGCGGATTTGCTTTCGTTGGTCAGCAATACAAGTTAAATACTAGTAGTAATAATCTCTTTGTTGATCTACTTTTCTATCATCTAAATCTCAGATGCTACGTGGTTATTAAATTAAAGTCGGACAAACTATTACCCAAAGATTTCAGGCAAATTGACTTCTCCTTATCATCGGTTGATGATGAGCTAAAGAGACCAGACGATGCACCAACAATTGGCTTATTATTAAGTATAGAACGTCATAAATTCGCCGCTAAATATATGGTTAGAAGACAGACTCCACCAAGAAACATTGCAAAATATAAATTATCCGAGATGCTTCCTAGCGAAATTCAAGCTGACTTGCCATCTATTGAAGACATTGAAGCGATAATCGTCAAGGCGAGAGTACACATGTTGTGGCCGTTTCCCTAGTCAATATAAATGCTCCAAGTTTATTCTTGAACCATTAAATAATATATTAAATCATTCTGAGTTACTCATCATTGATGTAAGACTTCTTATGTTAATTCTGTTTTACTCCAGGTTTTGGTGTGCCATGATCATACATCTTTGCTAATCGGATCATTTCAAGTTAGAAGTGCTCAATGCTCACGACTAATAGCTTTGCAACCTATTTCAATAAACATTAGGTCGGCTTACGCCAACGCAATAAATGGCTTTTCGTTCTACTGCTCTTTTTTGTGAGTTCTTCTCTCTCATAGGCCAAATTACTCATTAGCAAGGGATTAAGGCATACCGGAATGAACACTATGATGAAGAATCGGCAATGTTATCGGCAGCCCGAAAATCGAAATAAAGCAGAGAGAATATTATTTTTATAGCTATTTTTTCGAACAACGTCGGTATTTTAAATTCTATTTATCAACTTAAATAAGTGTTTAAAAAACGAGACGAGACATTCATGGATACTAATAACAACGCAAATTCTACTGATTTAAGGGCTATTACGTTTAACGCCAGTCGAAGACGCTTTCTTACTCACACAAGGACATTAGCATCTAGTACCCTAGTACCTACTCCAGCTTTCACCTTCCCACTTACTGTGAATGACACTCCACCAGCACTTTTCACCAGCGGAATAGGGTTCAATGGTGAGCGAAAAGATCCCGTGACCGGTGGTTATCATCTTGGTAATGGCTACCGCATGTACAACCCCCACTTACAGCAATTTCACCGTTACGATGACCTGAGCCCCTTTGGTCAAGGAGGCATGAATGGCTATGCCTACTGCCTTGGTGATCCTATCAATCAAGGCGATCCAAGTGGTCATTTCGCCATCCTAAGTCTTCTTATCGGTGCCATTGTTGGCGCTATCATTGGTAGTGGGATAAGCGCTATCAGTGAAGGCATCCAATGTGCCATTAACCCTGAACATAAATTTGACTGGAAACAAGTGGGTATAGGAGCCGCCCTTGGGTTTATTTCTGGTGGTTTCGCGACGGCAGCAAAAGGCGCAACTACATCAGTAAAAGTGGGATTAGCCATTGTTGACGCCACGGTGTCCGGTGGCGCAGATTTTGGTTTGAATGTCGCCGCAGGCACGCCCGTCAAACAATCTGGGCTCAATGCAGGTATTGGTGTCCTCATCGGACTTAGTACTTTTGCTGTTGGGTTAGGTGTCAAGACACTCGGATCATCACTGTCGGAGGCTAACCAGCAGCTCGCAAAAATTAAAACTGTAGGGCTGAGTGGCAGAGGCGCACAAAGAGCAGCCTTGACACTGAAAATAGACAACTCTCATCAGCAAATGTTGAACGATGGCGTTTTTTTTGTTCACGGCTCGAATAGTGCAAGCTTTGATGGGTTAACTAGGTTCAGAGCTCTACTAAGTGCAGAGGAAATTGATGGGACTCCTTGGTTTCACAAAAAGGGACTATCTTCTGGGGAAAGAGGCTATACGTTTAGCAATATCGGTACAGGGCAGCCAATTAGTAAAGGGGTTAGCTTGAATAACGTTAATAGCTATCAAAGTTCTCTCCACTACTCTTCTATGGGAGATTGCTCTATGTACCCTGTGTTGTACGGAATTGATGGTAATATTTCTTTATCAGCTGCAAACGTCGGGCACCCGCTGAGTGTTGGTGGAATAGGACTAGATCATATTTCTAGGATTTACGTTCCCTCAAGTAAAATTGCAACTACTGCTGATTATTTTTACAGTAGAGGTTTCGGGCGATTAGCAAGTTCTATCAGATCGATTCCCACGATGTGATACAAAACATTTGATACGTGATTTCTCAAAAATGTCTTATAACATTCAGATATTACTTCATCTATTATTCTGCAACTGAATAAAACAAAAAAGCGCAATTACTGAGTGATCAATAAGAGCGCTTTATAAATTCAATTATTACTTATTGTTTAATGTACCACTACATAATTACTTATAACTATCACAGTTAGAAGTTATTGATGGTACTTGTTTTATATCTTTAACATGATAGGTATTCTGTAGGCTGCGGAAAATAATTGCACTGTAGTAATCACCATTTTCAATACTGAACGTAATTGAATAGTTAACACCAGCAACAACCTGTTGTTTTACATTGTAAATTTTACCAAGATGATGGTCACCAGGGATTGCTTTAACGGCATATTTCGCTGCTTGTAAAACATCAGGCGTTATATCAATTTGTGCCCAACCACCAACAATGTCGTGAGACAAATTACAATTTTCTTGTAAATTCATCTTATCCGAAGATACGTTACTCACTGAATTACATGCAACTAACACTACGGAACTTAAAGCAACTAGTAAAATTTTCTTATTCATCATCAAATCCTAATTCACGTTTGCTACATCTATATCAACAGAAAACGTAATTGAGTGCAAATACACTTTATGCAACAAAGCAGCACGTCGCTATAAGACGTCAGACATCTACCGAATATGAATGATATTCCATTGCTACCTTAAAGCCATGAATTCCCAAGTTATATCACTTTTTACGAGCCTTTTATAGAAGTGCCAACCCACTCGATCTGAATTGTGAAATTTTGGCCCTAGTCCAAATGTGCCTTCTCATTCTGCTTAAATATTAGTGACTTCTCAACGCCCTAAACCAAGCGATCTTTCTTGTATCTTTAGCCAATGCTCGATAGTCTCGAGTCTTACACAGCTTCCATAAGCAGAAACGACCGTCCAGCACTTTAACACTTACGCCGTGGTAGCTAGATTGCTTGCCATGCCTACGCTTAAATTGTGGATATCTGGCTTTTAACTTCGGGTTAAAGAAGTTGTCAAAAGCTTGATGGAGATTAATCACCGATTGTTGCAATGCGATGGAGT
The DNA here is from genome assembly GCF_000153325.1 of Photobacterium sp. SKA34. Classification (GTDB taxonomy): domain Bacteria; phylum Pseudomonadota; class Gammaproteobacteria; order Enterobacterales; family Vibrionaceae; genus Photobacterium. Next base: position 1,034,163 of record NZ_CH724141.1, on the reverse strand, counting down.
CATACTGCTTTAACCCGTGATATTTGCGATACTTTTTGGCAACCGAAAGCAGAGGTTTAATCTCTTTTTTCGGGTTTAGCTTTACGCCATGCTTGCGGTACATATGTGATTTAAAATGCAGAGCTTTGTTATACGCAAAACGCACAGCCCCAAATTGAGCCATTAAAAACTCAGCCTGTTCTTGCGTAGGATAAATGCGTACTTTTGTTGCTCTTAAAATTTTCAGCACTCACATGTAAAATGTAAATATATTATGGCTTTAGTGAGGCATTGTAAAGTGAGTGTGCGCAAAAAAGAGTTGTTAGACGGATACCTTAAAAAAGGCACAGCGTTAGTAAAATTGGAGTGTGAATTAATTGAGATGGATGGTGAAGAGGATCATGTGCATCTATTAATTTCCTACCCACCAAAGCTAGCCATTAGCGTGATGGTAAATAATCTAAAATCAATATCATCAAGAATGCTGAGATTGCAAAACACACATCTTACAAGGCAAAGTAAAAGCGCGGCTTTATGGTCACGTTCCTACTTTGCTTGTACAGCTAGCGGTGCAACAATCGAAACATTGAAGTCTTATGTAGAAAGTCAGGCGACACCAGATTAAGCCGCTTCGCGTCTTACGCCTTATATCCCCGCCCGATTGGGCGAGGGTTTACGGCGAAATTGCTAAATGTAGAGTTTTATTATAAGTAAAACGAACAGCACCAAACTGTCGGTATCGGTTAACTAACCGTTGAATATGTCTACGTCTTAGCTACATCAATTTTTCTAATCCGTTTATCGTAAACGCTCTATATTATTTCGAGTTTCTTAATCTCTTTGGTGCTCATTTTAAGTTATATTCCCATCCCATAGGTAGATTCTTCTATGAGAAGAATCGTACACCCGATGTGACATTTTAAAGTTGGGCTGACACTTTTAAAATTAAGGTCTAAAAACAGACTTTGAACTTTTCGCTGAAATAAACACAAACCTCTATTTAAGCATATCTATATATGCAAGATCGATAATTCAACCCCCTAAATATACTTTGAAATCATAAAAAATTGATAACATGTTACAGTTATGTAAAATTTTTATTACAGTTATTGAGGATTTAATTTTGTATTAACGCTTGTAAGGCATTTAAATTATAGACACTCTTGATATGCAAATTATTGCTTTAAGATCCATATTTAGGCTTCCTATAAAGTCGTTGGGAAGTAATAATTTAATTAACATCAGGAACCAAACATGAACTTACAACGTCAAACAAGCTGCAAGATAGCAGTGCTTCTTGGTACATCTGTTGGCTTTTCGGTACATGCCGCAGAAATGGTAAAGGTTAATGATAATAAATTCCTCTTTCAGAGCCTTAGGGCACAATCTACAAGTATTACTCCATTAGAAACGGGCTTTTCTGAAATAAAAAAAGTTGTCTTACCAAACGGGAAAACCAAAGTCCGGTATCAACAGACCTACTTAGGTGTGCCTGTCTTTAATACTTCTGTTGTGGCAACTCTTTCTAACAATAAACCATCGGATGTTTATGGTTTGATGGCGAAAGGGGTCAACCGCGATTTGCCAAGTATTACGCCTAAATTAAGTGAAAAAGAAGCAATTTTAGCTGCTATTACTTCGCACCAGCTCGTTGCTAATAACAATCATAATATTGAAAACAAAAACGCTAAGTTAATGGTAAAACTTGATGATAACCAAACGGCAAAGATTGTTTATCTCGTTAATTTCTATATCGCCTCCGAACATCCTGAACGTCCATTTTATATTGTTGATGCAATAAATGGCGTTATTTTAGAGCACTGGGATGGATTAAATCATGCTAAAGCCTCAGGCATGGGCCCTGGCGGTAATATAAAAACTTCTGAATACATTTATGGTTTTGATTTTGACGGTCTCCCTATTAGCAAGGTGGGGACAACGTGTACGTTAGAAAATGCTGCAGTTAAAACCGTGAATTTAAATAATGCGACCGAGGGTAATACCGCTTATCAATACAATTGTATTGATGATGATAACTACAATTATTTTAGATATGTAAACGGTGCTTTTTCGCCGCTTAACGATGCACATTATTTTGGTAATGTTGTTTTTGATATGTATCAAGATTGGATGAATACATCACCGTTAAATTTCCAGTTAACAATGCGTGTTCATTATGGCTCCGAGTATGAGAATGCATTTTGGAACGGATCTTCAATGACATTTGGAGATGGTAAAGATCGCTTCTATCCACTTGTTGATATTAACGTAAGTGCCCATGAAGTTAGTCATGGTTTTACAGAGCAAAACTCAGGGCTTGTTTACAAAGATATGTCTGGTGGTATTAACGAGGCTTTCTCTGATATTGCTGGTGAAGCCGCTGAATATTATCTTCGCGGTAAAGTAGATTGGATTGTAGGTAGCGATATCTTTAAGTCGGAAGGAGGGTTACGGTACTTTGATCAACCATCGAAAGATGGCCAGTCTATCGATCATGCTTCTCAATATTATGATGGTATGAACGTGCATTTCTCAAGTGGTGTTTTTAATCGTGCCTTTTATTTACTTGCCAACAAACCTAATTGGGGGGTTCGTAAAGGGTTTGAAATATTTACATTAGCAAACCAGCTGTATTGGACGGCAAACAGTACGTTTGACGAAGGTGCATGTGGTGTTGTTAAAGCTGCCGAAGATTTCGGTTATACCGTTAAAGATGTTGAGAGCGCATTTAATTCGGTGGGAGTCGATGCTAGCTGCGGTTCACCTATTCCTAATGATAATGTTCTTATTAAGTGGGAGCCAATTACAGATTTAAGTGGAAGCGAAAACTCGAAAACCTACTACATCTTTAATGTTGATAAAGCTTCGACTGTTATGGTTTCGATGGCCGGTGGAAAGGGAGATGCCGATCTATATATAAGAGCTAACAGAAAGCCGACAACCTCAGCCTTTGATTGTAGCTCTAACCGATCAGGGAATGATGAGATGTGTTACTTATATGCCCAACCGGGTATCACATATTACGTCTTGATTCATGGTTACACACGCTATACCAAACTGACGCTTCGCTTAGACTAATAAGATCAACCTCATTTTAACACGTAAGAACGTCATAATAAGTCAGCTTATCTGCTGGCTTATTTTCCTATCTAGTATCCGTTAATCAAGTATGGATTTTGATATTAAACGGCATAAGTGAGTTTCGAATTATGACAAGAATGATAATCATAGCTAGTTTGATGGCAGTGACACCAGCGTTTGCAGATAATATTCCAGTTACACCAGAAATGATGAGCGTCAGCTATATTGCTAATGTTCAAAATAGGCAAACTTATACTTATGTAAAATGTTGGTATCGGCCAGCACAAAAACATGATGATCCCGCAACAGAATGGGAATGGGCGCGTGATGAGAAAGGTGATTACTTTACTATTGATGGTTATTGGTGGTCCTCGGGAAGGTTGAAAAATATGTTTTACACCAATGTTTCTCAGTCAGAAATTAAACATAGATGTAAAGAAACATTAGGCGTAAATCATGATACTGCTGATTTCCTTTTCTATGCTTCTGATAATCGGTATTCGTATAACCATGATATTTGGACAAATGATGACGTTAATAAACATGTAATTAATCGTATTATTGCTTTTGGTGACAGCCTATCTGATACGGGAAATATTTATAATGCTTCTCAATGGGTATTTCCAAATCGAAATTCTTGGTTCTTAGGACATTTTTCTAATGGCTATGTGTGGACAGAGTATCTAGCTCATGGAAAAGCTATTTCCCTTTATAATTGGGCGGTGGGTGGCGCAGCTGGAACTAACCAGTACTTGGTATTAACTGGTATTTATGCTCAAGTTACGTCTTACTTAACCTATATGAAAATAGCAAAAAACTATCACCCTGAAAATAGTTTGATCACACTTGAATTTGGTCTTAATGACTTTATGAATTACGGTCGTGAGGTGGCAGATGTAAAAGCAGACTTGAGTAGTGCATTGATTCGTTTGACCGAATCGGGCGTGAAAAACCTTTTATTATTCACTTTGCCCGATACGACAAAGGCGCCACAATTTAAATACTCAACCCCAAATGAAATTAATACTGTAAGAGCTAAAATCTTAGCTTTTAATGCATTTATTACAGAGCAATCTCGCCTTTACAAAGAAAAAGGGTTAAACATTATTCTTTTTGATGCATATGATACTTTTGAGGAGCTCATCGCCCAACCTAAATTATATGGTTTTGAAAATGCCAAAGATGCTTGTTTAAATATTAGTCGTAGTTCAGCGAAAGATTACCTCTATCGACATAATTTAACCAATGAATGTGCTTATCATGGCTCTGATAAATATGTCTTTTGGGGAGTCACTCATCCAACAACTGCAATTCATAAATATATTGCCAATCAGATTCTTGAAACGAAGCTAGAGAGCTTTAATTTTTCAAAAGACTAAAATCAAAATCTGATTATTTACGCGTGAAGTATTGCTAAGTCAGACACTGGCAACTTAAGCTGCATAATGATAATTATTGCAGCTTAATCCAAAAGGCTCATAATTAGAAAATATTTCTTTTGTCTATTTTTTTATGCTTTTTTATTCCATAAAAGCATTCCCTTGTCACATTTATTGGGCTTTATTGTTGCGTGTTAGTTAATTTACGTTAAGTATAGTTGCAAGTAAAAATTAGCTTCAATATAAAGGTTATGATGAAAATAAATAAAAAAAAGAAATATTTTAAGATCTGGATTGTTTTTTTTACGGCGACAATCAGTTTTAGCAGCTTTGCTGATAATACTTATATTGATGACTATTATATTGAAGCGAAAGGGATGGAAGGAAAAGCACTCAAAAATATGCTTTCTATTATCGCTTCACGAGGTCAAAAACAGTTAACTTACAATGAAGTTTGGTCTGCGCTTAAAGACATGAATGAAGATCCAAATAATCCGAATAATGTGATTCTTTTTTATAGTGGTCGTTCACAATCAAAAGACTTTACTGCGTCAGGAAACAATAACAAAGACGCATGGAATCGCGAGCATTTGTGGCCTAAATCATTAGGCTTTAAGCGAAAGAATCAGTGGGGATATACCGACATCCATCACTTACAACCTACCGATGTGCAGATTAATTCTATCCGCTCCAATAAAGCTTTTGATTTTGGTGGTAAACCATTAACAAAATCGCCATTTAATAAAACAGATAATGACAGCTTTGAACCTCGTGATACGGTGAAAGGTGACGTTGCTCGGGCTATTTTCTACATGGCAGTGCGTTATGAAGGACTGGATGCGAATATGCCTGATCTTTTTATTGCGGACGATACCTCCACTCACTCTGGTGTGCCAAATATTGGTAAATTATGTTCATTACTGCAATGGCATAATGCAGATCCTGTTGACGAATGGGAAAGGCTTCGTCATGAAAAAGCAGTAATCTGGCAGGGTAATCGAAATCCTTTTATCGATAACCCTCAATGGGTTAACGCCATTTACGCCAGTCGATGTTCATTTTAATCATCATTTTTCAACGAGTATAAATCGCACTCATTTGTAGAGTGAGCTGTAATGAGTAATAGTTCACTAGTGAGTGCTTTTGCCCTTTTCGTTATCTCTCATCTAAGAAGTCGCTTACTTCTATTATAAAAATAACTATGAAAATATTATCAGCAATAGTTTTACTTTGCTTAGCTACTTGCGCTCTGGCATCACTCTATTTTGGCCCACCTGATGGTGAAAATATAATTGATGTTGGTAGTCAACGTTGCCGCTGCGTATTAACATGAAAGAGATCATTTGGCATCAATGGATATTAGTTTTAAACGGCGTCATAACCCCCCCTATTAATTTACATGGACTAAAAACAGACTTTGGACTTTTGCTGAAATGGGCAAAAAACTAATATCACGGACAGATTACTGAATATGACAAATGTTGAAACGACTACGACTACCGGATCCGAGCATATTCACATTCTGCTTTTCGCGAATCTTCAACCAAGCAGCATTCTCTGCCGCATTCAGATCTGAAGGAAGATAATCTAGATTTGAATGTCGTGATACCAGCACTTTTCGATTTAGATCGTCTGATAAACTATCCACAATGTTTGCTGTTAGTTGGCTATCAGAATACGCAATCACAAGTACGGTTTCTTTGCCTTCAATTTCCTGTAAAAGCAACGATTGATTATCCATACTAAACTGGACATCTGTATATCCTCCTGAACTGTCGGGCAGCCCAGATATCGAATGATACATTCGGCTGCGTTTCTTATTTTTCAAACTCATCAGGGACTTTTCGTCTTCAGCGCTATAAACATGCACCACTTTAATGTTGTTTTTAGCCGCATAACTTAAAATGGCACTTTGGTTTCCTAAACCGCGTCTCGTTAAGACTGGCGAGTTTTTCAGGCTTTGCGACAAACCCTGCTCCGCCGCATCAACAAGTACAATCGCCGTCTCTTTGCCTTCACTCAAAGACTGCTTCAAAACGCGCCGCACTTCAGTATGAGCTTGCTTTCCTTCCAACGTGTCCCACTTGAGTGATTGATATACCGCGTCAGCAGGCCTTACTTCAACCGCATAAGGATGATAGTGGTAGTGTCTTGAAGGCCAGTAAGTATTTCTCTTGTACACACCAAGATCCTCAGCCAAATGAAACTCACTCACTACCTTTTCATTTTTCAGGTACGCTTTCGGTTTATTCTGCCCTTTAGCATTCCATTGATAGTACAGCGCTTCGCGTAATGTAATAAGATCATTACGAATTGTACTTATCTCTGTCTCTGCATCTCTGCCACTTTCGGCATTATTAAAATGAGAAATTCCCGTCGTTTGATATTCGGCATTGTCAATCGAATACTCGGTGAATTGTTTAGTATCAGGATGACGATGTTTGAGTAACACGCTTCCCCGAGGCATCGCGCCTGAAGCGTAATCGCGAGCATGAATTAACTCATGACCTAGCGCCACAGCTTGGTCAAAAGGCGTATTCGTACCCGGGATATTGACCACTTCTTTCGTCGAAAAAAACACCGTGTTTGACACGCCTTTTCCATCAAACTGTCGCGGGTAAACCAGCGCTGATTTTTGTTTATCAACAAAGGACGAAGGGACTGTTTCGAATAAGCGACCAGCACTATCCGGTTCGCGAATGACGGTCACCACGTTCACCTTGGTTGTATCAACACCTTGAAGGTGCTCAATAAGAGGCCCTACAGCATCCTCGGGAGCATTGACCGGCGTATAAACTGCGATTTGGCGTAATACTTCTCGGCCGGTCGGTGTCATTTTCAGTCTATGAATAAGCACTTTAATATCCGCAAGGTAAGCGTCATCTTTTGTTTGAACATACAAGTTAGTTGATACTCGATAAAGATTACCGTACTGCGAAGAGTTGTAGCCGTAAATGACTTTCACACCATCAGGAGCGGCATAAAACTCCTCCATATATTCACGGCCATCAGCGACAGCATTTCCAACCCATATTGATAATATAAAAATAATAGAAATCATTTTTGCTTGTATTTTCATATTACTAGCTCTCAATCTTAATCTGAAGTTCGATGAGCTCTTCCAACTCTTGAACAAGAATTTCATGAATATAGGGAAGCATCGTCATATCGTTGTTCCTAATCACATCCCCCAGTTGTGTAATCGCCAAATCCAACTTACCTTGAGACAATTGGCTGCCAACATGAGAGAGCATTTGCCACAACGCATGCTGATCTGACATCATCACCTGCTGAGAAATAGTATTCAAATGAGCTTCATTAAGGTATTGCCTATTCACGACTGATAATGAACTGTTAAACAATTGAGGAGCGTAACTATCCGTCGTCAGTACATGCACTTCCGATTGTTGGTGTTGCGCAATTTGCGCGTACAAAGCCAAGTCCCCAAGTAAATAATGCAACTCATTCGCTGTTTTCACTTCCGTGACTTTTTCCATGATTTCTGACACTGCTCTATTTAAGCTTCTCTGCAATGTGTTCTTGTCGGAACTCACGATTACGTTGTCAAAAGTCTTCGCCATAATTGGAGAATAAAATTGAAGATTTTTTCCTGAATACATACTTGGATAAGGGATCGAGTAATAAATATCGCGAATATAAGCCGCCGTGATTGTATTTTCGAACACGGGCTTTATGAAAGCATGGAACCTTTCATATTGCGTGATAATACTTAAAGCTCCTCCTGATGGCCTTTCTGTCAAAAGTAACTCGTACCAACGACTAAGCTGATACCAGTCTTTCCTCTGTTCAGGATCGTTGCCATCCAGTCCCTGACTATTTAGATATTCGGTGAGGGTTGTTTGATAAGACAGCACTTCAATAGAAGAGAGCTGTGTGACTAAGGTTTCAAACCTTCGATTCGATAGTTGACCGACTACATACGCGTAAGCTAGGTCACCCAATTTGGTGCGAAGTAACCCTGACTCCCAGCCATTGTTTACCTTCGTTTCAACATATGATTCCACATCGAAGTCCAGCGACTTTCCAATCACAGCCACGAGTTCTTGATCTTTAGAGAAATGATAAGTGTCATAGAGTGGCCCTGAGTCTTTACATGCATCGAGCGACGCTTGAATACCACCAGGATAGACTGACGGTATCCCCCAGCACTCTCTTGCTGGACTCACTTCAAATGTCGCTGTACGTATTTGTTCATCGGATAAATAATCCAGATTCCAATTTGCTTTCGCATATTCACGCAACCCACTCATTATCGCCCTTTCTTCCAATATACGTCGATTAAGCCCAGTGTATTGATAGATCAAAGGAATATGCTGTTTTGCACGAACAATGACACTCGTGCGCAGTTTCTCTTTGTGTTCCTGTAAATTTTCCAAGGCCGTCTGTACAAGTGAACGCTTCACTTTATGCAGCTTTAAATGAAGTTGATTGAATTCTGACGATGAAAGCTGATTAATAATCAATTGAATTCGTGCCAACCCTTTTGATTTGACACAATTCATCAAAATAGCTGGATTATCCTCCACTTCAGAACACAAAGGGTGATTAAGATTTGATTGCCCAGATATATGACCGTAAACCTTGATATGTTCGAGATCCATCCTCGTCATTTGTCTCACAAGCTGACGATCATAGCCCGCGGCAATACGACGGTACTCCGTATCCGCAGCGAGCAACAGTTGGTCGATATACATTTTAATCGATGCGTTGACATGGTCGTCGTACTGATTAATCAGTTGAATTACATCCTCTTTTTTATGATGGAATCGATGAAAATCAGGATGATGGTCATTAAAAACATAGTGAGTTTGAGATTCAAACTCCTCAATCTTCTCTTTCGCTGCAAAGTATTTAATATCATTAGACAGCATATTTAGCTCATCACCAACCAATGGAACAATCGAAAAAATAGAGGCAATTTTATCTAAACGCGTCGACGACTCTTTTGAAAATGTAGACACCATGTTCTCTGCCCACCCCTCTACAGCAAAAGCATCGCCAACAGGGCCAAGCACTTCCAATGTGGCACTGCCAATTTGACCTAGGCGATTCAATATCGCTGAAGTAGCTATTACACTTTCAGACGCTGCTGGCAGGGTTTTTAAAAGTTTTGCCGTTGAAGGCCATGCCTCGGCAAATAACGGTTGCTGAAAAGAATGTTCTAGCTCTCCGAAGGTAGAGCCTAACTGAGGTTCTGAGAAAAACTCTTGGTGGAGCTGCCCTTCTAAGCGCTGGCTATCGAAGCTATTTAAGCTTTGCGTATCAGGCACACCATCAATAAAGCACAATGAATACGTCGCCGGACTGAATGTCACCAAAGCAATGAAACTAAGTAGTAATTTTAAATACATAAGGAAGACGTTATTTATATTTTAAAAAGAGTAAAACTGGACAGTTCATAAAAAAATTTAAAAAACGCATACTTCATCGGCGGTTATTTCCTCTCCGCTATGCATATCTTTTATTTTCTTATTACCTACTGAGTTGGCACTAACTTCTCGATAAACAACATGAGTTCCCATATAACTCGTTTTAATAGCAGTCACTTCAAAATAAGAGTTTCTATTAATAAGAACTTCCAGCTCGCCATCAATAACACTTGGTATGACAATACCGCTTTTACCCTGTTGTAATTCAAACCTTGCAAGATGACCTGAATGAAAGTTATAAGCGACATCTTTTGATATAGAGGTCGAAACATAAGCGCTAGGGCTCACAATATCGCCCACTTTTATATCGGATATATAAGCCCCCAGTTCACGTTCACCTCTAAAGGTAACGCCTTGATATTTAAAACCGATGTCAAATGCTGAATCTATATGATTTATTATATTCTGGGTTTCCTCATCAATAACACCCGAGATAAAACTTTTTCGAGTCGATGCAAAAGCATAGTCTTGATACGCAGCAAGTGCAGCGGCCTCTTGTTCCGAAAGTAGCCCTTTTTGAATCTCTGCTTGCTCGTATAATTCCCCCCTTAGCTGGTTAAATTCTTTATAATCATCAATACCAGGCTCAGACATAATCTCCATGATCTGTTTTATGTCTGAACTGGTGTAATAGTTATCATTGTATTTCAAACCTGCTATTGAATAAGCACAAAAACAAACTTGAAATAATAAACCCAATAATACTTTTCTAAATTTCATATTATTTACCAATAGACGAAATAAGATCGCCTCAAAGGTAACGAGGAGAACCCTAATCACTTATTTATTAAATAATACCTCTTATGAATATATTCCTAAGAGGTATTGGTTATCACAGACAAAACAATGCTGAACGGGTGCGAAGTAACACTTCATCTCCACTAAAACTATCGTAAATATGTATATCTGGTTCCGCTTTTAGGTAATTGGCCGGATTTTTTATCTCTCTTAATTTTATGTAATTCTTTTCCGGTGACATTCTCTCAATCGCTTCAACACGAAAATACGTGTTCGGTTTAGCCAAAACTTCAGCTTCATACGCTTTGAACGTATAAGCATTGATTGCTCGCCCTGATGACTTCAACTCAATTTTGAATTGAACCGCTGAAACGTTTTGATATGTTTCCGCAGCAGAAAAGTGTCTCGCCACACTTGGAATGGTTGATGTCGATAAAAAAGCTTTTTCATGCAAGATGTCACCAACATTTAGCTTTTCCAGCAGGCTGTTCTTAATTGACGAACCTCGATAGACCGTGCCTTTAAAGTTGGGCAGTTTATCCATTACGCTTCGCATATGAGCAACCCGGACTTTTAGTGCTTCCGCATACCCTGGCATCAGAAACTCTTTCGGTTCACCAGCTACCATATACTCTTTAATAACATCATGATCGACGCGGCCATAATCTTTAATCGCCGAGTATTCTTCTGGGATCATCTTTCTTTCTGCTTTTTTATGATGAGCGATTGACCAATCCATCAGATCATTTGCCATCTGCTCTTGCTGCATAGGCGACATATCTCGCCCTTTAAACTCAGTAAAGTCTTCTGCAAATGCGAAGTGCTGAACAACACCCGCTAACAGTGCAGCCACTATTCGTTTATACATATTTTGCTCCCTGCTCAACCGCAAACGAGAGAACGCCAATAAGATTGGCTTATCTCTTCACCCGAATAAAGGTTATATGTCACGCCCTCTGTCTTTTCGTGAGATGAAATTGTCTCGAGCGCCACCATTACAACATTTCGATGAAACTCGATGCTCGTGACTTTGTAATAAGTGTTAGGGGGTAACAACACCTCAGCTTCTCCTCTAGAACCAAACCAACCGCCAAGTGCCCGACCATTACTTTTCACTTGAACTTCATACAACACACGCTGTACCGGTTGCGGATTGTTCGGCCTTACAACCGCAAAACGCTTGGCAACTTCAGGAATGACACTGCTTGATGTAAACGCGGGCTCAACTACCACATCCCCCACTTGCAATTTGTTCAAAAGCGACAGTTTTACCCATGCACCACGGTAAGTGACTCCCTTGTAGCGAGGCAGTTTTGTCATCGCGCTTCGAACCGTCTTAATAAAGGCCTTCGCACTTTTACCTGCCCTACCCCACGTAGAGGTATCCGTAGCCCTCAAGTAATCATTGGCGAACTGATAACCAGAAATGGAAAAGTGTTCTAACGCTTCAGCTTCGCTCGCCGTCATCAATTTATCGGGCCAGCCACTGGACGTTTTCACCCAATCAGAAAATTGAGACGCTAATTCATCGACGTGACTCTGGCAGCGTAAAGGCGCCTTTAAAGCATCAAAAGGCGCAGCCTGAGCAGCAAAGCTAAAACAGAGAATACAGAGTGAAATCACTCTCAACATCGTCTGTTCCTCCCATTACCAATATTGAGGATTATTTGGGCTTAAGTCACAGGGTAGGCGTAGTTCATTCTGCTTGATCACACCGAATCGAATCGCACTAAACAGCTCTAACTGCTGACGAGTCACACTGTTAAACCAATCAGAAAATGGTGTTAACCAATACAATGATTCATCACCGGCGACCTTAAATAAGGCTTCTCGCAGTGGCGGGTACATAATCTGACATGTTCGACCCGGTAGCTCAGTAAAGTTTTCATTCATTTGAACCAGAAGATCGATCTTTTTCCCCAATGCAGAAGTAGCGCTGAACAACTCATCAATCGATGCATGAAGACGAACGTCATACCTCATGTCTTCGCCACTTTTATCAAGTGAGTAATAAGTAGAATCGCTATCGTCAAGGTTGTAATAAACGTCCAACGTCATATAACGCAGTAAATGTGCAGGTAATGGTTCAGACAGAAGGGCGGTTGTCCCTATTTCTCCCGATGCGAAGTGACCTGTCGACATATTCTGCGCATGGATAATACTGATGTATCTTTGAAAATCGCCAATTTGTTTAGCAAGCCATGCTTCACCCTTGCTCTCAACCACACTCATCGCTGCTACAATCTGATTTTTTACAACGCTTTTCGCCAACGGCAATGCCGAAGCAGGATGACTGATATTTAACTGAGACGCCTTTAGCGCTGAGGCAATTAAAGGAGCATGTTTATCGATATCAAAGCTTCCTGGATAAAGATAACTATAAAAACCATTAACATGCGTTGCTAGCCACTCGCTCTCTAATGCTGAGCTAATGAGTCCCTCCAGTTTTTCGACGCGCTTTGAATGCACGTTATACCCAGAATCTTTGATGCTTTCATACCAATCAGCAATGTGGTGCAATGACGATTTTGGCGATAAATTTTCTTTTTCTAGGTAACTCGAAGACCAAGCGGCACACGCATTACCACCACCACACTCCGCTTTTAGCGTCGCGCTGGAATCAAACACCCAACGCATAACTCGTGCTTTATCAGCGTCCGCTTGTCTGATAAAACGTTGCTTATCGAAATGACTTAGGAGCTGTTGTTCCAGCCACGCTTCTTCATGTTGAGAGCGCCAACCTTCATTGAGCAATGCATCCATCGTTTGAGTAAACACGCGCTTAATCGCATCACGGTTTGGCATCACCATCTGCGAAATCACATCATCTTTCGCTGAGTCATAATGCTCTCTCTCTTCAGGAATCCAGGTATACTCTGTACACTCGACGAAACTCGGGCTCACCGAAAGCATCCAGACTCGCGAACACTTCTGGTATCCTTCCTGAATAACAAAGTATTTTTGATGTTGCTCTGTGGCCGTCGCTGGGCGCCCAAAAATACTGCGAGACATCTCATCAATTGCTAAGTAATCCGCTTGTTCTTTAAAATAGCGATGCGCTTTCGCCACCGCTTCTGAATCGAACAAACGATCAATCGCTTTCAAACCTTCCGCGTACATTTCTTGCTTTAACTTGGCTCTAAGCGCACCAAGCTGGGTATGCGCGGTCTTGACGATTTTGATCTTCGCATTGAGCACGTGTTGGTGAAGTTGGTGCAGTGATTGGCTATCTAAACCTTCTATTTCCTCATTTCTAAGTTTATTCAGTACCGCGACGGTTAAATCCAAATGATCTTGTTGGCAATGCTGCAAACGCGCTAAGGCTCGATTGGCGACTCGCTTTGATGGCACATACATTGGAGTGCCGTTGTTTTCTTCATGCTCTGGATACAAAGCTAACAACGCATCAATCTCAGGGCGGCAAGTGGATGCAAGATCAGAAGGAAACAGTTTGGTATTCGCCCCCTCTAACGCGAGCTTATTAAAGATAGCCTTCTGGACTTCACTCTCCACCGAGTTAATCAACGTCTCAGCCAATACGGCTTGTGCTTTTAACGCCACTTGATAATGCTGTTGATACTTAAGCGTAATATCAGTGGCATAGCCCTTGGCCAACGCTTCAAGCATACGTTGTTGACCCGTTGAAAGATCCGCCCAGTGCTGCTTATCTTTTTTATCTTGTTGAGTAATAATGTCATCATGAACGGTAAAGCTATAATGCTCACCCGCAGCAACTCGATTCCAACGAGCAGTTAAAATACTGTGATCAATATCGCGTTTAGGGAGATTAAGAACACCAAACCAGTCAATTAAGCTCATCACCGTAGCAAAGCGATCGTAAGACGTTTTTGTCTCATCTTCAAAAGCGTGAGCCACATCATTTGCCCATAATCCCACGGCAATGGTATCGCCCACCGGTCCTAAAGCGTTAAAAACGCCCTTAGCAAAACCTGCCGTCGAACGCCCGATCGTCGCAAGTAAACTCGCCGCTTCTTCGGCTTCAAGCACGGCAACATTAACAGGGCCGACTTCTAGCAGAGATGCGGTTGCTGGGAAAACGTCCTCTGCTTCAGCAAGCGAAGGGCGAATATCAGCGTGGTGTTCTGGTGCAGATGAAAATAACGTGTCTGACGTTACGCCTTCACTAAAATTTCGGTAATTTGACTTACGTACATTGTGGAAGGTTTCACGATCCAATACCTTGTATTCATCGCCAATGTTGCAGACTTCAAAGGCATTAACACAGGAGGAAGCAATGGCACAGGTTAATACCAATTTTGGTAACTTCATATGACTGTCCTTGGTTTGAGAAGTTATTCGCTTCTTGCAGGAAGCAGCAAACCTCCGATTACGTATTCGCAACAGGAAATGAAACGTTATTAATTTAAGATGCTCTCGTGGGCAAACTTTGAGACTGGAAGGGACGTAGCGCTAAGTCTTTGGGTGATGCCGAGGGATCATTGGGTTTATATACAGCCAAACTTTTTTAGTCTCTTATTTCTCCTGCATATAAAAGTGCCGGTTAAAACGCCCCTATCAAAGTGGCATGGCACTCTTTTTATTTTTATAAAATTTCGCAACACATCAAACAAGGAGACCAGACACAGCCTGCTCTTTATCTCAGCTTGTTGTCAATTATTCGTCACTTAAGACAATAATAAATAGGATATTACGTTTCATCAGAAGAAGTGTTGAGAATCATCAGAATACAGGTCGTGATGGCATAAGAGAGCAGTGTTTCATGCCTAACGCGATCAGGGACGGTTAACAACAAAAAGGTGAAGAATGCCTTTTGATTAAAACGGTCGACGATCGGATCAATCGCCAAGTCGAGCTCGCGGTGAACGATTCAAACAACGCCATCATTGAAACAATTACTAGTGATACCCTGCTGAGTTAGTTTGTAATAATTTATCATATTTTATGGGCATGGCAATATAATGCTTCAACTTTATAGACGCATTTTGCACTCAATGACGGGGGGTTATATCGCTTTGATAATTGCGCATCATGTTACGCACGACTCCAACATCAAATCAAAATCGCGGATGAGTCAGTGGATGGACTGTTCGCGGCGTATTTGGCATACCAAAGTGGATAAGGAAAAGTATTGCCTTCCTTTTGCACGTTAATGCTTTTCGATTGGGACGGGGGCTCCTATTGATAAAAAACATCACAATTGACGTCGTTCGTTAATCGATAACAAAGCAAATCGCATTCAAGAGTGACTTCTCACGGCACTGAACGGGCGATGCTGCTTTTCGGCTACCAGTAAGCGTCATCAATACTGTCGTTAGTTCCACCGCCAGTGTCTCAAAGACGGAGTCTTCCAGTATGGTATGCGCACTACCTCTCCACTTTTCGCCCCTTTATTCTCGCCACAGCACAGGGAGGGTGAGAAGGTACAACAGACCATCCTGCGGGTCGAACGCCGCACTGAAACAAAGCGCTTTAAAGGCAATATCACAGAAGGTTCGTGGTTTTAGAACGTGACCATACACAAAGAATTGCGAATGAAAATTTAATCGAGTAAATTTTATCGACTAGAAATTTATCATAAAAGATAGCGCGCCATTAAATGTGCATCCGCTCTTTGCCGCTAAGATTCATTGCGTTTTTTCGGGTAAAAAAATTAAAGGCAATGAGTGAGTGGTGATGATTTTATTACTGCCAAAGAGTGTAAATGCGCATGCGCACTAATAGAATGTTATGTTACTAAGGACGGTGTCATGCTCAAACAGTTAAATCAAAGTATTGAATCCGAGTTAAAAGCATATTGTCAAAAATGGCTTTGTCACCTGTCACAGCATAATTTTGAACACGCTCTTGATTTGGTAACTGTCCCTAACAATGACGGTACGCGTTGGGGGGAAATGGAAATAAGAAAGGCTATTTTTGACTATTACGAGGGCGGATCAGAATTTAACATCGAGAATACTGATATCGCGTTTTGCACACCAGAGTTCATGGAATGTAATGACGGCCGTTACCTTTTTGGATTCTATTTCCCTGTCAATGGTGAAATCACTGATTTGACCGTTGAGTTCGAGTTTTCTTGGGTCAAGGACGGTGAGTTAAGTGCCACTATCAATGGCATTCACGTTTTGTAGTAAAAAGCACATATCCTTATATGTTAGGTTTTCGAACGTTTATCGAGATCATAGTATGGCAATATGATGTCGATTTTTTTCAGCATAGTTAAAATACATATTTTGTTTCTGTATACCGTATATCGGGTCACTTTAGATCGCATGTTTTAGTAGGGCAGTTTTTATATGCGAGTCGTGATTGAGTGGTCATTAGGGTTTCAACAACCTAACAAATAAGATCATAGTAAGAGATATGTTGGGTTAGAGGGGCAATGAAGATCACCTGATGCGAGTTAATTAGAAGATCTTCAATCCCCTCACTTTCAATACTAGTTATCTATTTCATTGACGCAAAGTTATTGTTTTTTTATCCACCATTTCGGTGGGTAACTCCCTTTATGTTTCTTTTTTCAACCCGTTATCATATGCAATAGATTCTATATTAACGAGTTAATCAGATCGCTTAATCGCAGGCAAAGTTAGGCATAACGTTGATAAACATCAGGAGAGTTAAGGTATAAACAATGCGGGTGCTCTTGGCTGTCTGTCAGGGGCATAAAACTGTCAGTATCACATTATTAGTCGCATTGCCACGCGTCAGGGATGAATTGTGTGAAATTCAGTATCAGGTTGGTACGCCACTCTTTAAAGCGGTACTTGCCTACGAAGTGAGATAATCAAACCTAAATAGTGAGGCAGCAATGCCTCACCATTTCAGGTTTTGTTGGGTCACATTGCCAATGCGTACCCACGCTTTTTATATTTAACCTCTCTTTACCACCCAAGCGATTGTCGCTCTGCTACATCCTCACTTTCGTTGTATCTCTGAATAACGTCAGCCAAGACTTAACTGCTCCCAACTATCTTGACGCAGAGATTCATTCACACGGCGACCACGATATTTACCTTCTGCTTTTACTTTCGCAATGCTTGGGAGGCGTTGAGCCCTATCTTTTGTTATCTGTCAGCTACGCTTGGCGTTTAAAGTTTAGTAAGGAAAGAACAGCTAACACAACAATGATACCTGTCATCACATTGATAATAGACTGTGCTGTGCCATTATAAACCTGACTGCCTAAATCAATTGCCGCTGAAACAATAAATAGACGAATAGCGGTAACTAATGATGCTGCTATACCGGTGAGCTCGGGAAAAACTTTCATGGATTTTGCAAAAAATAGCCCTGCTGATAAACCAGCACCTGTAGAAAATAAACACATTGTGCTCGTTAAAAACAGTGGCGTATTTATCATGGAATCTGGAGCAAGAAAAAAGACAAGCGGCGCCAGAAAAATAATGCCAAGACCTATGACTTTTAATTTCTCGATGCCATATTTATCAATCAAGCGTCCGTTATTTAAGCTTACGATCACAAATGTACCCAGTGTTGCCATTTGATATAAAGGAAACACATCAGGGCTCACATTTAATTGCTCTATGTACAGTAAAGACATGTTAGAGACATAAACCATTATGGTAGCAAAAATAAAGCTCGTCATTAAGGTGTTGCACCAAAAGACAGGAGATGCCAATACTGTTTTGTAATCAGTCGCTACACGCTTTAGCTGTAGTTTTTTTCTTTTATCCACATTGAGTGATTCTGGTAAAAACAGGAAACACATTGTTGCCGATATAGATACAAGTGCGGCAATAAAAACAAAGTTTGCCTTGTAACCCATATGTAGGCTTATCCAGCTCCCAATCAAAGGCGCGAGTGCCATTAGGCTAACGACCAATGTATTGATATCTGCAATCAATTTGGCTGCTGGCTTTTCATCGAATAAATCAAAGATCATTGCAGTTCCGACAATCACACAGGCTGAACTGCCAAATCCTTGTAACAAGCGAAAAGCAAGTAATGCCTCTATTTTTGTTGAAAAAATACAGCCAATACTCGACGCCAAAAAGACACTAAAGCCAAACATTAGGATCTTTCGACGACCCAAATGATCGGAGAGAGGACCATACATTAATGAGCCTAAACAAATACCGATAAAATTGTAGCTGAGAATACGTTGCACCATGACGGCATTCGTATTGAAATTATTCAGTATCTCTGGAAATGTCGGAAGATAAATATCGGTTTCCATTGCAGCGCCAAGGAAGATAAAAACCATTAAATATCTGAACCATTTTCCATCGTAAGATATGGGAAACATAGTAATCAATCCAGTTGTTGTTTTTATAAACTTTAATATTAGGGGGGCTGAGTTGAATGACGATATTGAGAGGATTTATCGTTTTTCTATAATGCTACACACTCATTTGTGGATGAGTATTTGGCAAGAATTTAGCAGATTGTTTTGTGGATGCAAAGCGTAAAAAATAATATTTTTTTCTTCAGCAATTTCGCCGAAAATCCTCGCCCATCTTGCGACACTCCGGGCATCGTTCGGGACGTAAATGCAGCCCTGAACCTGCTTGAAAAAGGCATTCTGGAATTTAAAGCGGCTGGTCGTTTGTGCCATTTTATACATTATTTGTCACGAGTAATCATGTATAAAGAGTACGTCGGGGAGGAGAAGTTATCCTTACAGGTCATAAATGCCGATGACATACAGGCTCCGATGATTAAAGCCGTAACCTTAATACACGTAAGGGACGAGAGACTCGTTATGTTTCCTGTTTTCATTAAACGGCACCTTATCAAAATGGATGAATACCGGCGTATAGCGCAAGTTTTTTGAGCAGTGCTTTGTCGTCAGGTGAACAGGTGTCCGTCAGAGCGGCAGCGTGTAATGCTTGCAGTAATAAACGGGGAATGTACAGGGGAAAAAACACGTCATTATCATCATTTTTCTGCACGTTTTTCGTCTTATTTACCGCGGCAAAGGCATGCTTTTTACACCAACCGTCATATTCGTTCATCGTTACGACAATGGGAACGCAACCCATATTGACGACGCCATTACGATTGGGCCTTACCCCACGTTTCAATAACACACTGATAGGTAAACCACCTGCATACACGACGTCGTTGTTCAGTTTTAATACCGGTTTCACGGAAACCTTTAACGGCGGCAACCCCCCCTTGTTGTCTGACCCACTGTTGCCATAAAAATAAACTTTCGTTGTAAAATCGGACAAAGTGCGCTTCTTTTACCCCAACGAGCACGCTTTTCATTGCCGCACTCTTTGATAACTTCACTTTTTGTTCTATCAACATCAACTCTCTCCTCTGTTTTACTCTCACCCTGTCTCTCAACGCTATAGCGTTGACTGTCACGGCACATATTGATAAAACGTATATGTGCTTTGCTGCGAAAAAACCACTGCGCCTACAGCGCAGTGGTCTATGTTAAGGTTGACCCTAGGGCGCTTTCCCTTTTTAACGCCTCGTTTCACTTAAAAAGCAAAAAGAGCAAACGCCAACGACTCAACGCGAAACACCCAGTATTATCCTGAGACGCAAGAAACGTAATTGCCGTTACTCCCACCGGCGACAGCGCTGCCGCCGCCGTTGAGGTCCACGTAGTATAAAAAAGACTCGCTTGGCGAGGACGACCAGTAGCCGTAGCGAGTCGGCCAAGATTTCGCTGTAAACAAAGCATTACTCGCACTCACCGCTTTATAT
Source organism: Photobacterium sp. SKA34 (assembly GCF_000153325.1). Lineage (GTDB taxonomy): Bacteria > Pseudomonadota > Gammaproteobacteria > Enterobacterales > Vibrionaceae > Photobacterium. The sequence continues at coordinate 1,013,873 of NZ_CH724141.1, read as the reverse complement.
TCGTTATATAACGACACTAACACCTCTTTCTTCGGCAGTGTCTAGTCACTACGACCATGGTAATGAGTCTGCGCTAGATATTGGCACCATCGCTCCGCTTGACCGGTGTGATTAAACAACACCGCCCTAAACCCTTGTAAACCATCTTTCCCTCCTTCTCTGTATGTGTCCGTGTAATCTGAAGGGTAGTTAATTTTCTCAAGGTAACTCAACTCAGGGTCTGGGGTGTACCACACACCAGGGTTATTGATTGATGGCAACACCGGTAGACACGCAAAAGAGTCATCAGGACACGGATAACTGCCCGAGGGCACATCCGCAAACGTAACACTGGCCGTGCTTGAGTCCATCACCTCACCATTAGGGCGCGTTAAACGGGCAATAATATCGACCGAGCCGGCCGCTGTATCACTGACCTTCACCACCGTATGGCCATTATCGTCTGTCGTTGCAGGGCTCACACTCGCACTCGCGGTGTCACTGGACAGACTCTCTGCACGTATCGGTAATCCCGCCACCGGGTTACCGTTGGCATCTTCCACCGTCACTTGTAACGCATCTTGCGCTTTTCCGTCTGCGGCGGCATTATCTTCGGTCACCACTAACCTCGTCTCGTTGGGAAATGTTGCCGTGTTTGCAAAGGTAGGTCACCTCTGGGCTGATCAATTCATTGTATGCATCCCCTTTGTCTGTCACCTTAAAACGGTAGCTCCCGGCTTTTGTGCTGCTCGTGGTGAGCGTCGTCACTTTACCTTGACTATCAGCACGGGTGATAATGTTCACATCGTTATCCGACAAGATGCCACTTAACTTATCGAGCGTGATCCCATTTCCCTCTGTCGGCTGAGTCACCGTCGCTAGTACCACTTTGTCCCCATTCGCTAACACGCTGTAACGCTTCATGTTTAACGTCATTTCGGTATTCGCTAAGCACGTGACGTAATACGGGGTACTTGGGTCATAGTCGTCGGCGTGACCGGCAGTGAAATTAAACCCTTTCACGCTATATGTGTCGCACATTTTTAATGCATAGGGCACAACAGAATCACTTGGTTATCACACTCATTAAACAATTGTGGTTTATCGATAAAGTCAATAATAGCTATAGCGATGATTTATGAATAAAAAAGCCACTGAGGTTGAATCAATGGCTTTTTAAATACTATAATTATTAGTTTTTGAAATTATTTCTCGTAGAGAATCTTAAACTAAGGAGTATATGAGACACAAGGAACAGCATCTTCCGAATTATGATCTCCAAAGCGATAAATCTCCCCTGTTGCTTGTCTTACCCTATAAAATTCAGTTTCCAAGTCTACATATGGAGTTTTTGTAAAATAGCCTTGGTAATTGGGCCAATTGTAAGATTTTACAAATTCGTAATCATAATCTTTTATTAGATTAGAGAAAGGTTTTGCTTCAACCATTTGCCAATCTTTTCGACCATAATATTGATTATCTGCCAAAGCTTTACAAAATTCAGCACCCTGAGCAAAGGTTAATCTCAACGCAATAAAGTCAGGAAGACCATCATTCATACCTTGTCCGGAAACATGAACATCTCGATTGAAATTAATAGTCTTTCCAAATTCAAGTGAAGCTTCTGGTGTATAGAGTATATCTGGATTTTGTTTATCATGTACCACTGGCAAACATTTATAGGAACCGTCATCACACGGATATCCTCCACTTTGTCTATCATAGAAAACTATTTCTCGTGAAGATGAAGTAACAACGTTACCGTTAGGTCTCGTTATTGTACCTCTTAACTGTACACGTTCAGGAACGGTATCTGTAAACTTAAGAAGAACTTCACCGTTGTTATCAGTTTTATGTGACTCTGGAACTAGTTTGAACGTTTCACTTGCTTGAGATAATACATCAATATTAACGTCAACATCTTTTACAGGATTGTTATTGCCATCTTTTACTGTAGCTTTGATGATGTTTACAAAATTACCATCTGACTTAGCAAAATTACTAACTATCTCATAGCCAGCATCTTTACCTCTAAAATCCATAGAATTTAAATCAGCTACATATTCTACTACGGGGCTCGTTAACTGAATATCCGTATCATCGTGATCGTACACTTTGAAACTAAATAATCCAATTTTGCTGCTAAGTGTTCGAACTGTATATTCTTCGTCACTTTTTTTATTCAGTTGTAAGTTAACATCATTTAATTCTAAGGTTCCTCCTTCTTTAATTAGCTCAATATCTTTTGTGTCACTGTTTTGTAATTTCAGAGAGGCTAAATCAACCCATTGATTATTTGCAACCACTTTTTGAGTTATCATATCGAGCGAAATATCTGCTCTCTTCATACAAGTCACAATATAAGACGTATCACTTTTATAAACGTCAGTAATGCCAGACTGCATATCAAATACTTTAATAACTCCATTATCAGAGACCAAATAATCGTTACCAAAAGGCCATTTAGATAAGTCTTCGTCTAAACCATCATCATTAATATGGAATTGACGAAATTTTTCTAAATCCGACAAGGTCGGTAAAACCCCCATGCTTTGACAGTAAAGGTTACCCGATTTGGCATCGAAACCGGCTAAGGTATTCGACACCGTGTTGTCCCACACCGAGTTTACTTTGTACCCTTGCGCATCTACCTCGGAGTACAACGCGGGCGCCGTGAAGGTGTGCTTGTTGCCATCCACCAATGACGACCACCCGGCTGGGTGCTCGTTCGGCGCCACGTGCAGTTTTAATAGCCCGGAAGTGAACCCGTTGTATTCATCTGCCACGATGTAACTGATGTAATGATCCCCCACCGTGCCTGCGCTGAACGTGAACGCTTTGTTGGTGATCGCGTCTTTATCTGCCGGTGACACGTCGGCAGTAAAACTCTTCACTTCCAACAGTTGCCAATCGCCACCATTCGGATCGGTGATCCCTAAATCTTTGAGCTGAGATAAATCCAACGTCAGCGATTCACCCGAGCGCGCCGTTATCGCCGGGTTATTGGCATTAATGTCGTATTTCGGTTGCGCGATGGTCGGGGCCTCGTTAGCCACATCAGAAAAGGTGATGTAAATCACCCCAAGCTTATCATCACCGCTTTGGCTGTTTTTCACCGTGAACACCACCCGGTTCCACCCTGCTAACTCGGGAGGCGTAAAAGTAATTTCGGTACCATCGCTATTAACTGTAGCTTTGCCTTCATTATCTTGCATGCCCTGTACGGACACAGAGTCTGCCACTATCGCATCGCCTGTTTGCCAGTCGCTACCCAATAACGCGGCCACATCAAAGGCTTTCGCATCGTCATCTAAGGTCATCGCACCGGATATCGGCGGCAATAATGGTTGGCTCGCCGAGGTGGCCAACACCTGTAAATGCACCCGAGTGCTTGGGCTGCCCGCTTGCTTGGCGGTGTACTGGTAATCACAGTGCGCCCCCTGTTGCGCGGTTAGCGTCAAGCCCAAACCACTAATGCCCGGTTGACCACACCCTTTTCCGGTGACTGTGGCATCACTCAGCTGGATCTGATCGCCGCGCACAAAGTTTGCCACGTCAACCTGCGAACGTACCCCCGGCTTGACGACACTGAACCCGTCCATCGCCAACATTTTTACCGTGGGTGTCGGGGGGCTCGGCGGCACAGGCGACGGCGAGCTGCCATCACTGCCCCCACCACAGCCGGTGAGTAAGACCGCAATGCACGCACCTAAGGTGTGCAAACGAAACGTGTGTTTTTTCATTTTCTTTTCACTCATTAAAATCGCGAGCCGTTTTCTTGCTCGCAGGTGGTATCTGTTGTTCATTCAAGCGCGTTGTTGTCGGTTATAAGCCGGCTTCAAACATCAAGACAAAGGTGTCTCGGTACGTCCCGCTCTTGAGCGTGTCCATCGGTTGATTATTAAAATCTACCTTTAACCGCGCTTGTGCTTGCGTCGGGTTAGGCGCCAAGATAGTGGCTTTGTGATCACTGTTATCTATCTTTGCCACACCGTTCACAATTAACTGTTGGGTATCACAGCCGGTGACACAGGTCAGGTTATAGTTGATCTCACCGCTATCAGGTTCGGTCGAGGTGAGATGGAACTGGCCGTCGGTATGCGGTTGTAGCCCCATTAACACCCCATTCGGGAAATTACCGGTGGCGGTCACGGTATACATGGTTTGTCCGCTTACCTTGTGATAACCGTGATACTCTGCCGCAATCACCCCATCCCCTTGTACCTGAATGTCATCTAAGGTCGCCGGTTGGTAAACCACCACCACGTGTAGCGGCATCACCAAGGTATTGCGCACCCTGACCCCGTCACGGTAGTAGTCATAGGGCACGGTTATGTTCACGTTACCGCTGTACGTGCCCTGCGTCGCTTTCGCCTGTTTAAAGGCTTGCGCTAGCGCAGCCGCATCGATCGGTTTTAATACCGGTCGATAATGCGTAAAAGGCGCTTCGTCGTGACTCAAAATGACGTTGACATCCCCTGTGCCCGTGCCTAGGGTTTGCGCCATGTCACCACTGATGGTGGTGTGTGCGGTGCCGGTGACGGGCTCTTGGCCATTGACACTGGATAAACGGTATTCAATACCACTTATCGACAGCGGCACTTGCACTGCCACCCCGTCTGGACCGTGTAACGTCAAGGGGGTTTGCGCGTTTTGCACCCCCCCCGGGATCACACTACTGCCGGTCGGTAAATTGATCGGCAGATCCCACAAGGCCGGAGTAATGCCACCGGCGACGGAGGTCGCGGAGCGCCACTGCAACTTTTCACCCACTAAATGCCCCTCTATATCGGCGGCATGACCGGCCATCGACCACAGGGCCAGTAACACACTGGCTACGCGTGACAGTTTCATTATGCCCCCTTATGCGTACTAAGGGTTTGACCTGACTTGAGGATCATGTCGTCTTTGTACGTCATGTGATGGGTAGACAGGCTGACTTTCATGCTCGCTGCGTTTTGCATGCCTTTCGGTAGCGTAACGTTAAGATCTCGACCTGCAACGGCATACAGCACTTTGTTACACGCATCGCGATCGTTGCCGACGGTCCCGGTTGGGCAGGTGTCTAACACCGCATGCAGGTAAGTGTCTGCATAGTTATGTAAATGGAACGTCTTGCCTTTAAACGTCATGTCGTAGTTCAACGGGGCGTCTTTTTCTGCCGGTACAATGAAGTACGGCGCAAACCCAACGGCGACCTGCAACGCATGTTTGTTGGCTTTGCCTTTGGCGAAATACGGGGTCGGCACAAACGTCACTTGGTACATGTGATCTTTAGTTTTATCGGCCCCCGCTTTCGGTTGGTAGCTCACGTCAAAGTCTTTTTGTAATTGTGGATCAATCACGGTGCGCGCTGGGCGCACAGTGATATCCCAATCCGACAAGTTATGTCGCGTTAACGGGGTTTTGACAAACTGGCCGTCTTGGGTCGTCACCTTGCTCATCGCTACCTGAATAAACTGACGGTAATCTTCTGAGTTAGTGATGGTGAAATGCCCTTTGCCGTTGTCTGCAAAGCCCATCATGCTATCAATCCCAATGGCATGGCTGGACAGGGGGGCCACTGCCATCATGATTGCCCCAAGTATTTTTGTGTTCGTTTTCATTTTGTTACCTTATACAGTTGGTGCAGCGCTTTGCGCACTGTCAACAACAACGAATGAATGTAAATTATCAAGTACACTTTGTTGTGCGATGGTATATTTCTCTTGAAGACGAACATAAATGTATTCGCTGTCACCAATGTCCACACTCGTCACGTCTAAGCCGACGTGTTTTAACCGAGTAACGACTTTTTTGCCGTCTTCAAGGTCTGTAAATTTACCGACATATAACAATGTGTTGTCTTCTTCTTTAAGCTGTTGTTGCTGATCCCACGGGATGTTTTCTTCTTCGTCGTTAAGCCCCGGTAGACAATACGCTTGGGAATAGGTCTTCAAAGATTCCAATGGTGAATAGACACACACGTTTTTCTGGGTGATCAATTTAAAAGTCGCCTCTTTGGCGTAATTAACCCGATATACCCCATCATCAGACAGCTGTTCGACTGACTGACACCCGTCCCCTAAGCAGTGCACACTGCCGGTAATAGGCTGACCGTATAAGTTGTTTAAAACAAACACATGGCTTTGCAACGGTGTCACTTCCGTGTTCACACTGTGGTACATCCCCGGCATCATAAAATGTTGATACGGGGTGTTATCAACCAATACGTTTTCCGATTCCGCATCCAAATTAATGTTGATGTCGGTGTATGGGTCAATATTCAGTAATGTGGTGCTGTTGGTCTCTACGTTGTCTTCATAGCGGTATTCCCCGTTTTTACTCAGCCCATAGTGCACAGGCACGGTGCGCGATGGGTTCCCCTTTAACGTTGGGGCGATGCCCACAAACGATTGGCCTTGCTCTGACGTTATCATGCCGCCTTCGCTCGACAGCACTTGGGTGCTGCTGATATTGCCTGACAGTGAACGTTCACCCCGTGAATCGATGTAACCGTAGCCACTGTAGTTAAACCTGTCAGTACTGCCGCTTGCGGTGACAGATAAATCACTCTCACGCTCCGCTTGTTGACCCAGTTTGACACCGGCTGTCGCTGACAAGATGTTGTTGTCGTCGATATGACTGTACGTCGCACTTTGCTCGCTGTAGGCCATATCCGTATCGTTAAACGCCATTGCCGTAAGGGTACTGAAGCTATCGTTAAAGTCGTAACGCCACGCGACGGTGGTATTAACCGCGTTATGTTGATCGTTATACTCACTGTATGTGCTGTTGATACTTAACGTCCCCACCGGTAAGTTGCGTGACCAACTGAGCGACAAGTTGTGACTACTGGCTTCATTGTTGTTGTCTTTATCATCAGTGACGTAATTAAAATAACTCACAAAAGCATTGCCACCGAGTAAGGCGGTTGTGTAGTTCACACTCCATTCGGTATAGTCTTGATCACCAAATAACAAACGCGACAACGGATGCGGTGTATTGTCCAAACTCACGGTCCGATAAGACGTAGAAAGCGGACCGATCCCGATGACACCGTTTTGGTAACGTTCACCGGTGTTAAACAACGCGCCGGTGTAGCTAACATTCACCTTGCCACCAATGATCCAAGCGGTACCCAATTGCAGCTCGCTGTCATCGGTGTTGGACGTCGCGCCAATACCGAGCAAGGTATTTTCAGAAAAACGGTACGATGCCGCCCCGCGGACATAGGTTCTATCGCTGTCGGTTATTGTCAGGTGATGACGCTCATCAATGTCCGTGTTGTCGATGTTATCTAAGACGCCCGATTCAAGGCGGTAGTCCCAGTCACCGACGTTGATGGAGAACTGATCCGTGTTCACAACCTGACGCTGCTCTCTAAGAATTTCGTTCTTACCTTGTTTTAATACCAAGGTAATGGTGTAAATCCCGCTAGGCAGAGCGTCGTAACCGATGGATTGCTCCCCTTGAGCCACAATTTTATCAAGCAGTAAACGGTCGCCTTGGTAAACCTCTAATTGCGCATCTTGTGGCGCAAAGAAGTGAATACGTTGGAGCGCTTTATGGTTACCTTTGACCAAGTTTTGGCTCGACCCGACCGTTGCCCTCACACCGGCATAATTGGCACCGTAGCTTAAAAAGTCGGTACTGTTTAACGAACGGGTATTGCGATCCTGATAACCTATCACGACGTGTTTGTTTTGCACGTCAAGGTCATACGCTGCACGGTATATGTGTAAATCACTGTCTTCTGACACATATTGCGAATCCACCGACAGGTAACCATAAGGTAAACCGAGCACCGCGTTGTTGGTCCAGTTTACGTTGCTGTTGTTGTCACTATCGGTATAAACATACGCATCGGAGTAGTTGATTAATGCATTGTTTTCCCGTTTTTCTGGGTAATAGTCCACCTTGCCCGTTTTGTTTGTCAGCATCTCGGGAGAGACAAAAATACGGAGTTTGCTATTATCAAAATCATACACATACTCCGCATGGCCAGTTTTTACCGTTGGCACACATAGGGCTAATTCACCCTGACAATGTGGGTTAGCTTGTATGCCTTGTTGTAAGGTTGCGATGATCGCGCTCACTGCCACCGGTGAAAGGTGTTGTTGGCGTAAATACTCACTCAATGCCGTTACCGACGCCCCAGCATCGATTCGATAGGTTTCATACGTCACAGAGGAAGCCACATTCACCGATGACGCCGCCCCTGCTACTTCCACATCAATGCGTTGCGACTGCTCTTCAAAAAAGTCAGAGAACGCGGATGGGTAGGCTTCATGGCTTGATGGCGCAGCCATGACAGGCAGGCTATGGAGTAAGCCTGCAATGACTAACGCGAGATACGTCTGTTTCATAATACTACCTCTGCAGATAGCCCTATCGTGCCGTAACACTGCTGATTGTTGTCTGTTTGCGGTAATGTCGGGTAGCGCACCTCAAGGTGGTGTTGATCATCACTGCCATTAAATCTTTGTCCGTCATGTCCCGCTTCATCGCTGTCTTTGGGCGCAAACGGTTGGCCATCTAAGGTAAAAGATAAACCGTTCAAGGCATCGGATTCACCCGTACTGTTGATGCAATAGTGCTGTGAAACTGGTAACGTGAGGGAGTAGTTAACGTTATCACCCGAGCGACTTTTTACCTCAAAATCAATATGTAATGGTTTGAATGCCTGTGATTTTGTATCATAGGAAGACACATAATCCCTCTTACCAATAATTTCAATGTCACCCATATTGTTATCCTTGAATATGGTCACTGCTGGCGTGAAGGTTTTTGGTATCTGTGTGGCATTTGCGTTGTGTCCCACTAAACAAAAACACAAGATGGATAAATTAATGAATTGATAAGGGCTCATATATCCTAACTATTTCAATGCTTAATTTTTAAAATAGAAAACCACCACTGCCCGAAAGCTGTGGTGGTTTTTCACACATAAAGCGACGATTAAGCCTCTGTCGGTGCGATAGCAAGCACGGCTTGTACTACAACGTTGTCTGCTGCCTGTAGCGTATTAGTGCCCTGGCCTTTCACAATTTTTAGGTTGGTTATGTTTGAATCCGACGTCTTTGGGATCGAATCATTCACGTTCTTGTTCACGCCATCAACGCTAACAGCAAACGCCTCTGCGCCATCTTGTGACATGAAACCATTGATACCCACTTCTAGGTCTGTCAACGTCGCGCTGTAACCCAATGGCTCGATGTCTTTTGTTGGGTCATACTCGTCACCAGACTTGCTATCGTGCTTCACGACTTTGAAGCTCATGGTTGATGAGTTCGTCAACTGGACACCTTTATTAGTGTTTTCAAACACTAACTGGCCGTTATTAAAGTCAGTCGTTGAGCCTGCGCCTACGATTAAGTAATTGTCACCTGGGTCTGTTTGAGCGGGTACGGTACCTGCCCACTGAAAACTTGCATGACCTGGCGTATAGCCTTTTGCCATCGCCTGCGTGGCTGCCATACCAAGTGTCGATAATAGTGCTACTGCTAATAGTTCTTTTTTCATTGTTTATTTCTCTATTAAAAATTCATTATTGGTCCAAGAGAGAATGGGAGGAATCATTCGCCCTTGACGGCAGCGATAATAGAGAAATCACAGAGAGACGGAACTAAAATATCCCCGCCCTTGTTCTTTTTAATTTTTTCAGAAAAACCAAAAAGTAAGCCGTTGAATAACAATTAAAATAAATTTTCAAACACCGAAATAAAAGACGAAAAAGAAAGATAAAAACACTCAAAGAATCGTTTTTAGTGATATTTTTAGTCTGCGACGTGGTTTTGAGCTTGTATTGACCCAAAGACATCAAGTGAAATCAAAATAAATTGAAAGAGTTAGCAATAATTTAGGGGTGTTTTAAGGTGATTTTCGCCATTCATTCATGGCCGTTGATGAAGCGACCTTGAATATTGGTGTTAATTACTTTGTGGGGTGATACTTTCATTTGTACACGCTGTTGCGTTGACGTGTATCAACATTCCCAAATAACATTTTATAGACATTCTATGTATGGCTGATCTATCTGCTTTGAAAAGGGGCACCCCCTTATGTTGATGGCTATACTGAGTTTGATTCAACGCCATCTCGAGTATGATTCTGGGTTATCTTTTGCTGTCACTGTTTAACTGATGTGCAATACGTAGGCATGACATGACTCCCCATCACGTTTTTCAAGGTTATTTCTCACCAACGCCCTTGGTAACAGAATGCTACGTGACGTTAAGCAATATCACTGATGTGAAATAAGCTAAGCGGAATGAATATTGATGGGAAAGTGAAGATAAAAGAGGAGCGAGTAAATAAGAGGGTATCGAGCAGGGAGTAACAATTGGAATGTATGACTCAATGTTACCGCCATCCATAGCAGTAAACATTGTTGTAGCGTTGTTCTTATGCTTCTGTCGGTGCGATAGCAAGCACGGCTTGTACCACAACGTTGTCTGCTGCCTGTAGCGTATTAGTGCCCTGGCCTTTCACAATTTTTAGGTTGGTTGTGTTTGAATCCGACGTCTTTGAGATCGAATCATTCACGTTCTTGTTCACGCCATCAACGCTAACAGCAAACGCCTCTGCGCCATCTTGTGACATGAAACCATTGATACCCACTTCTAGGTCTGTCAACGTCGCGCTGTAACCCAATGGCTCGATGTCTTTTGTTGGGTCATACTCGTCACCAGACTTGCTATCGTGCTTCACGACTTTGAAGCTCATGGTTGATGAGTTCGTCAACTGGACACCTTTATTAGTGTTTTCAAACACTAACTGGCCGTTATTAAAGTCAGTCGTTGAGCCTGCGCCTACGATTAAGTAATTGTCACCTGGGTCTGTTTGAGCGGGTACGGTACCTGCCCACTGAAAACTTGCATGACCTGGCGTATAGCCTTTTGCCATCGCCTGCGTGGCTGCCATACCAAGTGTCGATAATAGTGCTACTGCTAATAGTTCTTTTTTCATTGTTTATTTCTCTATTAAAAATTCATTATTGGTCCAAGAGAGAATGGGAGGAATCATTCGCCCTTGACGGCAGCGATAATAGAGAAATCACAGAGAGACGGAACTAAAATATCCCCGCCCTTGTTCTTTTTAATTTTTTCAGAAAAACCAAAAAGTAAGCCGTTGAATAACAATTAAAATAAATTTTCAAACACCGAAATAAAAGACGAAAAAGAAAGATAAAAACACTCAAAGAATCGTTTTTAGTGATATTTTAGTCTGCGACGTGGTTTTGAGCTTGTATTGACCCAAAGACATCAAGTGAAATCAAAATAAATTGAAAGAGTTAGCAATAATTTAGGGGTGTTTTAAGGTGATTTTCGCCATTCATTCATGGCCGTTGATGAAGCGACCTTGAATATTGGTGTTAATTACTTTGTGGGGTGATACTTTCATTTGGGTAAAATGTTGCACCTTTGGTATTTTTCCACATCAAATAATATTTTATGCCATGTGGTGATGATTAAACCGTTTATCTGAAAAATAAACGGTAAGCAAGGTCTCATAGGTTAAGGTTAACTGAAGTAATATTAATAGGACAATGAAAATTAAAAAGTGCCGCTAGATAAAATATAGAAAGCAGATAGTAACAATTAGTGTACGTAAGTAGATCCTCGCCGTCATCTATAATGGCAAGTTTTGTTGTAGGGCTATTATTTGCGCGGTGCGCATTCACAGGGTTGATAGCAATGCTACAGTGATTAAGATATATCAGTGAGAGTTAAAGAAAGCATAAAAGTTATGAGCAACATTTATTGAGTAAAAAGAAGTTAACTCATCATCTTTTAATAAAAAAAACCCACTACAGATGGATAGTGGGTTTTTACTTTAATTTTAAACACTCATCTTTTGTAGAAAAAACATAATAAGGTATTTAAATAAACTGTACTGTGATAATTTTCGCACATTTAAATGACTGCTAGACTTTTTATTAATACCTAAATATCGATTGAACTTGGCTGAATATATTAGTTCGGAAATATCTCGCCTATAAGCTATAAAATATGATGAAAAAATAATTAAGGATCTTTTTTAGTAAAACATTGAGGAGAAGAAGTAAATCGACAATCATCGCACATCAAATTGCCCGTTTTACTTACACCTGCAACCTTACAATTTTTAAAATCGTTTATAATAGCTTCTCGCCATTTTTCTTTGTGGATTTTAATAGATTTGCACCTAGGACACTGCCTCATTACAACCTCATTAACTGTATAAATGGATACAGAGATGTATAGTGTATGCATGCTGATGTAAAATAATGCATCTTTATTTGGTGATAATTTTAGCAAAATTAAAGTTAGGTGCTCTTTTACAACTCTCTTTCGTGGTTAGTGGCTACGCAGCGCTTTGTTCAGTCGAAGCTTCTGTTTCGCTCGCTGGAAGTCGACAATATCGAAATTCACGCGATTTCTATAAGACGGATAAATGTTCTTTTTAAACAGTATAGTAAGAATTATTTGGTTGGAGAGATCACTATCGGCTTAAAGGTAGCAATGGCATTACCTGATGCCCCTGGCCTATCAATATATGATGTATTCTGCATTATGGTATAAAAGGTATCAATATGATCATCGTCATTAGTCAATGCCCCATCCGGTATTATATCTATGATTTTACTCGTTATCTGCGTAATCACTGTATACCCTTGCACTTCCGGATTAGGTATCATTTTCAGAATTTCGTCTGCCGCTTCTACGATTAATTTAGCTAATGCTTTGTAATCAGTCCCGTCATCTTGCTCCATAAGAATCAGATCCACCGCACCCCAACGGTATCTTGGCCAAATAATCATTGTTTGTTCTGGATAGTAGTCCTGACCATCATAATCAAGGTATGGCATTTCTACTAAATCAATTTGCGGTGTGGCTCGGCTAGCATCAATACCTGTAATGATTGCGTATACTTCTGCTTTACCAGTAATCCAAGGTTCATTGTCGTAATTCAAACGAATTTTTGTTAATTGGGTCGTACTGAGCGTTTTTTCCTGAGGATTTTTTAAAGCCGACCGGTTAATGCTTGCAATATCCAGTGATTTTTGTGAATCAGGCAGCAATAACACAGACTTTTGACCTAATTTGTTCATTTCTTCTTGCATGGTTTTCAGGCCAGCTCGCAATTCATATTGATTATTTGCATCAACCACGAACACAGGGACATTTGGCATCTCATAAACATCGAATGTATGTATTTGACCATCGACATCGTATGCTTCTATGGCTGTCCAGTTAGCATCATCACCAGCAGGTTCAAAAGCAAAAAACGGTTTTTTTCCGTTCTTCCAACTTTTTATCATATTCGGATCAGCTAGACGTACTTCCAAAATATCTTTGCCATGGCCATTGATTCCTTTTAAAAGAAGATAATCATGTTCAACTTTTTCGATATTAGTACTGAATATCTCACTTTTATTTCGTGTTATCAGGGTACTTAAAGGTGCAGCAAGCTTTGTTTCGTTAATCTGAGACAATAACGAGGATTCTATTTCATGATAATGTGTACTTAATTGTAATGCGATGGATTGTTTATATTCGGCACTTCGCTGTGCAATATCCAAAGGGATTTGGGCTTGAGCATTTACTTGAAAACTCACTAATGCGATCAGCAAAGCCGCTCTAAAAGAACCGTTTAATTTCATTCGTTGTTCCTCAAAATAGATTTAGAACATTTATCCTGAGCAATAAGATTATCGATAAAACTAAAATGTAAAAGTAAAAAACCGTACTCTTTTTAGATTATTAAAACTCTCTCACACTTTAAACAATAAGACAGTTTTACGATTTAAATGGATAAATTTATTAATAATTACCAACAAATCAATGGGCGGTTAGACTATAAAGTTAGCGTTATTTACGTTAACAATTAAATTGTCATTTACAAATAAAAAAGCGGCCTGTATGACCGCTTTATCTTACTTTTATCTAATAATACTATTATTTATTCTTGCGTCGAAACGCAAGACACATAGATATTTTGAAGATTATTATTCAAATACACGGCTCCATCGCTTAAATCTACTTCAGAAAATCTCACTGGCTTCGCTTCATTCGTCCAATAATGTTTGCTTGTTGGCCATTGTTTGGTCGTAAAGAGCGCATTATTTGGATCAATGTAATTGAACTCTGAATACAACGATTGCAATTGTTCTTCATTCGGTAATGCCCAATTATGTCGACCTTCAAAGCCATCGTCAGCCAGTTTTTGACACCACATTTGGGCATGGTTATGACTAAATAACGTGCCATAAAAACCCGATATTCCATGATGACCATTTTCACCAACCGAGCCATCGGTGAAAGTTAGGTAACTAATTTTCTTCATATAGTTGGTTTCAGGATCCGGTGTGTACCATGTTCCACTATGTTGTTGTGACTTTAATACCGGTAGACAAGCAAACCCACCTTCCGGACAAGGGAAACCGCCAGAATGATCTATATCGGTGAAGTTAATACTTTCCACCTCGGAATCAATCCGTTCCCCACTAGGACGTGTGGTATGTGCCGTTATATCAACGGAACCTACTTTTCTGTCACTAACCAATATGGTCACATGCCCATCTTTATCCGTCATTGACGGTGAAATTTTAAAAGTTACAGAATCACTGCCCTCAACTTCAACCATGATTGGTAATCCTGCCACTGGGTTACCGTTGGCATCTTCCACCGTCACTTGTAACGTATCTTGCGCTTTTCCGTCTGCGGCAGCCTTATCTTTGGTCACCACTAACCCCGTCTCGTCGGGGAACGCCGCTGTGTCTGCATCAGCAAGGTAGGTCACCTCTGGGCTGGTCAGCGCATTGTCTGCATCCCCGTTGTCTGTCACCTTAAAACGGTAGCTCCCGGCTTTTGTACTAGTCGTGGTCAGCGTTGTCACCTTACCTTGACTATCGGTGCTGATGTTCACGTCGTTATCCGACAAGCTGCCGCTTAACTTCTCAAGCGTGATCCCCTTTCCCCCTGTCGGCTGGGTCACCGTCGCTAATACCACGCTGTCCCCATTCGCCACCACGCTGAAACGCTTCATGTTTAACGTCATTTCGTTGTTCGCTAAACACGTGACGTAATACGGGGTACTTGGGTCATAGTCGTCGGCGTGACCGGTGGTGAAGTTAAACCCTTTCACGCTGTCACCGTCTAACGCTAAATACGTTTTCTCTAGCGGCCACTGAGCTAAATCCTCCGCTAACGCCTCGCCGTTCAGGTGCGCTTGACGTAACGCCGCTAAATCCGACACGGTCGGTAATAGCCCCTGACTTTGACAGTACAAATCACCGGATTTGGCATCAAAACCGGCTAAGGTATCCGACACCGTGTTGTCCCACACCGCGCTCACTTTGTACCCTTGCGCATCTACCTTGGAGTACAACTCGGGCGCAGTGAAGGTGTGGTTGTTGTCATCCACCAATGACGACCACCCTGCTGGGTGCTCGTTCGGCGCCACGTGCAATTTTAATAGCCCGGAAGTGAACCCGTTGTATTCATCCGCCACGATGTAACTGATGTAATGATCCCCCACCGTCCCTGCGCTGAACATGAACGCTTTGTTGGTGATCGCGTCTTTATCTGCCGGTGATACATCGGCGGTGAAGCTTTTCACTTCCACCAGTTGCCAATCGCCCCCTTCCGGATCGGTGATCCCTAAATCTGTGAGCTGAGATAAATCCAACGTCAGCGATTCACCCGAGCGCGCAGTTATCGCCGGGTTATTGGCATTAATGTCGTATTTCGGTTGCGCAATGATCGGGGCTTGGTTAGCCATATCAGAGAACGTGATGTAAATCACCCCAAGCTTGTCATCACCGCTTTGGCTGTTTTTCACCGTGAACACCACCCGGTTCCACCCTGCTAAGGCAGGCGGCGTAAAGGTAATGGTGGTGCCATCAAGCGCAGCGGTGCCTTGGTTCCCCTTCCATGCCCTGTACGGACACAGAATCAGCCACTATCGCATCGCCTGCTTGCCAGTCGCTGCCCAATAACGCCGCCACATCAAAGGCTTTCGCATCGTCATTTAAGGTCATCGCACCGGACATCGGCGGCAATAACGGTTGGCTCGCCGAGGTGGCCAACACCTGTAAATGCACCCGCGTGCTTGGGCTGCCCGCTTGCTTGGCGGTGTACTGGTAATCACAGTACGCCCCCTGCTGCGCGGTTAATATAATATTTAAACCTGAAATTTCAGGTTGGCTACATCCTTTACCGTTTACTGTCGCATTGTTCAGGCTAATTTCATCGCCACGAACAAAGTTGCTTACATTTACACGCGTCTTAACTGAAGGTTGCACAACACTGAACCCATCCATAGCGAGTGTTTTAACCGTCGGACTTGGTGGCGTTGGGGGAACAGGCGGAGACGGTGAGTTACCATTTCCGCAGCCCGCTAACATTGCTAATAAACAAAAACGTATCGAAAAAACATTACAATTTTTTTTCTTCATTACTATATGCCAATGAGTGTTACAAAATACCGATGAGTGTTAATTTAGTTAAACAGGGATAAACTTATTGATTTTACATGTATTTCCATTCTCCAGTTTCACTTCTACGTTGCATGAGTTTTCATTTAATATTTCAAATTTATAAAATCTATCATTACGTATATTGACAATTTCTTTAATCGTTTGAATATCATTAACCGGTGCTTGCTCAGCTACTGAATTGACATAAATTGCCGCTTTTGAAAATAATTGCATAAATATACCCTTATAATGCACAACGTCGGCACTGTGATCGCGTCCAAAATCTTTTACTTGATAAATTTCAACAACTCCAAAGTGACACTGCCCTATGTATAAATCTTTACCTTTTTTTAAATAAAACTGTGAATCACACGCTAAACCGAAAATTAAAGGAGAAACTGAAAAAAACAAAACAACTAAAAGAAATAAAATCAATAACTTATGCTTCATAATTAAATAACTTTAAAAAATAATGTTAATGATAATGAATCGATAATCAGAAGTAATAAGACTAATAAAAAACCTGTATTCATTACTTTTGAAAAAAAGCTCTTATCGATATCAGTCGCCGATATGTTTGACTTTAGTTCAATATCAATAGGCTTATCCGTAATACTTTCATTATCTTTTACTAGTTCTAAATCAAGTTCTTCATTGATTTTATAACCCATATTTTTAGAGTAAGCGATAATATCTTTTCTTTCGAATTGTCTTCTTATATTAGATATTGCTACCGATAAAGAATTGGTACCAACCACCTTTTTAGGCCAGCCTACTTCAACTAATGTTTTAGAGTTAATATATTCACATTTATTAATGATGAAATGCTCAATGATTAATACCTCACTTTTAGCAAGCTTATTAAGTCTGCCATCAGGTAGCATTAACTCATAGTTGTAAAAATCTACAGTATATCTTTGTGAAGAGTTCATTTTATTTTCCGTTATGATTATGTGTTCTCTTTGAGGTTGATCCTTAGCCACTAAAACAAAACCATATAAATCAGTAACTGATTCTTTATTGGGTAAAGAATGAACGAATTATATACTTATTCAAAAATAAGACAATTATTTTTGACGTGGATCAATGAAATTTTTATTACTTGCACGTTTCGTATTTTTTATAGAAGTGGATCATGCTAATTAATTTTTTTTTAGTGGTTCTTAATAGTATTTATCTTTTTAAAAAATTCATGTTTTTTTTAGCATAAGTCAACAAATTAATTTTTCAATTAAGATTAGTTTTTTTAATCGATAAATTAGTTATTAATCTATTATTCCTTTTTTATAAAAAAATCATTTCATTATAAATTTTTTTTTAATGACTTTTATTTGCTAAACAATACATTCGATAATAATTTTAATTGCACACTACTTGAGTATCTTTTTATTCTTCAAGGTATTTCTAGATGCAATTAAAAATACATTTAAAAACTTTTATATATTTATAAAAAGAGGATTTATGTTCAGTAAAAAAACAACCATGCCATTACTTGTTGCTTTATCGACTTGCTTCAACGTCAGTCATGCTCAAGAACTAAATGCGGGACCACCCGATTCAGGGTTTAAAAATTTAAAAATTTTTGCTTCAGATGGTACATCAAAAGTAAATATTTTTGCGAATGGAAATATGCAAGCTAAATTGGATATCATTTATGACCTAGCACCGGGCTATGAATTAAAAGACATCCATTTAAAACAATTGAATACAGAAGATGAATTAGAAGGATGGAAGATTAGTGATACTTCTAACCAATATCTTCATCAGATTGATAATTTATCGTCATCAATTTCGGTGTCGGACAGTATGACGGCTCACCGTTATATATCAACCGAGGATGAAATACCCAACAGTATTTCAGTCTGTGTTGAAGCGACAGCGATAAAAGACGGTGTTGAGTCGAAAAAGTCCACCTGTAACGCACAAACAAGCAATGCATTCGTTTATATCAATGCAATTACACCTCATTATTTGGGTAAAGAGGATTTTGATCTTATTTCATGGGCTGACTCACCTCTATTGGAAAAATGGGAAGACACTATTGAAATAAAAGAACAAACACTAATGAAAAAACCAGATACTCTTCGTATTCTAAATATTGAAAGTGATAGTTGGCATAAAGGCGATGATGCTATCTATGCAGAAAATGCATTTGTTATTGAAAATTATGTGAATAATCTACCTTCACAAGTGTCACAAGTTGCAAGTTGGCTTGAAAACTCTAATTATGAAACTTTTGTTAAGTTTATTGAAAATTGCGGACGGAATAACTTTTGGGGTACAACTAAACAGGCAGAAATTCTTTATGCTCATAAAAATGAAAAAGACTATATTGCAACCTTTGTCACCCAAATACTTAAAGGGGACAAATTCTTGGTTAAAAATAAGGTTTGGAAATATAACTTATGTACCGAAGATGTATGGTGGCATGCTGCTTATAACCCTTATTACACATGTCAAAACATCGGTGAACTCTGGCAAGTCGCACCAGAAACTGAGCAACCTATTGGAGATGTAACAAGGATAACCCGTCCTTCAAATAGTCTTAAGGTCACTGATATATATGGTACAACATCAGAATTAAGCTTTGGTATGGGTCAAATAAACGGTTACGGTTATTCATCCGATTACCGTGAATTACAATTAATAAATTAATTTTTAACTTTATTCAGACCATATTTAATCATGGTCTGAATTAATAGATATTTTTTATAAGTAATCTGCATGACTGATTAAAAATTAATAAGTAACGATTTTAATTATAAAATTTTTTTTAATGACTTTTATTTGCTAAATAACAAATTCGACAATAATTTTAATTACACACTACTTGATTATATTTTTAGATCTTCACAGTATTTCAAAGTGTGATTAAAGATACATTTTAAAACTTTTATATATTTATAAAAAGAGGATTTATGTTCAGTAAAAAAACAACCATGCCATTACTTGTTGCTTTATCGACTTGCTTCAACGTCAGTCATGCTCAAGAACTAAATGCGGGACCACCCGATTCGGGTTTTAAAAATTTAAAAATTTTTGCTTCAGATGGTACATCAAAAGTAAATATTTTTGCGAATGGAAATATGCAAGCTAAATTGGATATCATTTATGACCTAGCACCGGGCTATGAATTAAAAGACATCCATTTAAAACAATTGAATACAGAAGATGAATTAGAAGGATGGAAGATTAGTGATACTTCTAACCAATATCTTCATCAGATTGATAATTTATCGTCATCAATTTCGGTGTCGGACAGTATGACGGCTCACCGTTATATATCAACCGAAGATGAAATACCCGTTAGTATTTCAGTCTGTGTTGAAGCGACAGCGATAAAAGACGGTGTTGAGACGAAAAAGTCCACCTGTAACTCACAAACAAGCAATGCATTCGTTTATATCAATGCAATTGCACCTCATTATTTGGGTAAAGAGGATTTTAATCTTACTTCATGGGCTGACTCACCTCTATTGGATAAATGGGAAGACACTATTGAAATAAGAGAACAAACACTAATGAAAAAACCGAATACTCCTCGTATTCTAAGTGTAGAAAGTGATAGTTGGCATAAAGGCGATGATGCTATCTATGCAGAAAATGCATTTGTTCTTGAAAATTATGTTAAAAATCTACCTTCACAAGTATCACAAGTTGCAAGTTGGCTTGAAAGCGATTCTTATCAAACTTCAGTTAAGTTTGTTGAAAATACCGGACTACATAGCACTTGGGGTACGACTAAAGAGTTACCAATCCCTTATGATCGTAAAAATGAAAAAAACTATATTACAACCTTTGTCACCCAAATACTTAAAGGGGACAAATT
This sequence comes from Photobacterium sp. SKA34, assembly GCF_000153325.1. Lineage (GTDB taxonomy): Bacteria > Pseudomonadota > Gammaproteobacteria > Enterobacterales > Vibrionaceae > Photobacterium. The sequence continues at coordinate 993,621 of NZ_CH724141.1, read as the reverse complement.
CTTGCTTAAAGAAAATCAGTGGCATTATAACTTATGTGCCGAACAAACATTTCCATGGGGTATTTATGATCAGCATTATTACAGATGTCAAAACATTGGTGAACTCTGGCAAGTCGCACCAGAATATGTGTACAACGTTAATAACGTTACATGGATAACCCGTCCTTCAAATACTCTCAAGGTCACTGATATATATGGTACAACATCAGAATTAAGCTTTATTATGGGCCTAATAAACGGTTACGGTTATTCATCTGATTACCGTGAATTAAAATTAGTTTAATTTATTTTTTATTTTAAGCTAACCATATTTAATTATTGTCAGCTTAATTAGATATATTTTATAAGGAATCCACATGTCTGATTCAAATTTAATAAGTAATGCGTTTAATTTTTCTGAAAGTCTTTCATCCGGTGTCGATGTAAGAACTGGTTCATTTTCAGTTTCTTTTAGTCTTGGTCACTTTATCGGTTACAAAAATAGTGGGCATATTGTTCCTGTCCAGCTTTCATACGATGCATCAAGTAATAATGATATCGGTTTTGGTCGCGGCTGGTCTATCTCATTAAGCCGTTTTAATAAAGATAAAAACACTTTATTACTTTCAACCGGACAATCTTTTCAACTTGAATATAATGAAGATCTTGGCGAGTATGATATTCCTTATCGAAAACTAAAAGATATTCGTGTTTTATATTTAGATGAGACTAAGGAAATTACTGTTTTACATAAGACTGGTATCAAGGAATTTCTTGATTGGGAAACAGGTATTCTTAAGAAGGTCGTTTCTCCATCAGGCTTAGAAGTGAATTTTGATTATAGTGAATTCAACCTTCAACAAGTATTGTGGCATGTTTTTGATAACGCAGGTCGGGAAATTATTATTGACTGGTGGTCTAATGATTGGGAAACAACCGTTGAACAAGTTCTAGATAGTAAGGTCTATCAACGCTTTACTATGAGAAAAACAGGTAATGGAAATTATAAACGGCTTTCTAGTATTATTTTTCCTGAGTTAAATGATCCAGCAACTTTTGACTACCGTTATATTGCTAGTGCTGACTACGATGTGATTGAAAAAATTGTTCACGCTTCAGGTTTAATTGAAGATATAAATTATTTAGATAAAGGGCAGCTTTTACCCTTAGATGCTCCCCTTTCAAGTGTACCTTGTGTATTGAGTCACACGATTAATCCTGGGGTTCAACAAGCTGTTCATTATTCTTGTTATGAATATTCAGACAAAAACTATCTTGGGTTTGGTTGCGATCGCGCTTGGATTGCAGGCGAAGACACGTTATTTAAGAGCGATAACGATTATCGATATACAACAACAGAAACGGTGAATGAGAGTAAAGTCACTATACGAGAGTATAACAAGTATCACTTACTAGAATGCGCCAGTTATTTTGATAATAACAATTTATATAAAAGAGAAAATTATCAATATTTTGCAGATCTCGAACTGGGTATTGAAAGTCAGCCAGCAACATATTCTCTTTTGAAAGAACAAACAACAACGCATTATTTTAATGGCTCTGAACGTTCTTTTACTAAGCAATATAATTTTGATGAGTTTGGTAACCAGACACTGGAATCCCATGTTGATGGATCTAAAGTCATATGGAACTATTATCCTGCCTCTGGTGAAGGATCGCTTTGTCCCGCAGATCCGCATGGGATGGTTTCTCTTATTAAAGAGGAGATCGTGATTCCTGTAAAAACGGCTGATGATGAGCAAGAACGTAAAACTATCATGACATATCGTTCACTCCCTTGTCTTAATGATGGTAAAAATTATTTCATCGTTCCTTATGAAATGAATAAAGATAATTGCTCAAAGTCTTATGATTATTATGAGGATAAATCAAATATTTTTGAATATGGCCGATTACGAGTTGAAACGACGGTGGTTAATCAGTTTAGCAGTCAAATTCTTTATCGTTATGATTTTAATCTGAGTGACCTCAAGACCACACTGCAAACTACCACTTATGATGGTATTACTTTTACAGAAAGTAAATGTGTGGACTATTTCTTCGGTCATGAAATTGAAGCGATGAACAGTCAGGGCGTTGTAATCCGTTCACAGTATGATTCTTTAGGACGACAAACGTCTTCAGTTGTCGCTCCAGATACTGATTATGAAGCAAGTAAAGTGTTTAGTTACCAGTTTGAAAGTGGAAATAACTCAGTCAAGGTTACTGATACAAAGGGGAATGTTGTTGTTCAAAATATGAATAATGCAGGCAAACTTATAAGCGTGGAAATGGGGAGTACGGATGATGACCTACGTGTGATTCACGAATACCAATATGACGAATTTGGTTTGCTAAAACAACAACTTGATACGGATTGGATTGATAACTCACCGATCACTGTTGGCATGCAATTTACCTATGATGTATATGGCAACATTAATACTGTTATGCATCAGGACGGAAGACAAGAAATCATAACTCAAGATCCGATTGAACTGAAAACAATACAACGTCAAGTTGGATTATTATCCCAAACAACAATTCATAATCTTTCAGGATTAGAGGTGAGAAAAGAAACACATGATGGCCAAGGTAGCCTCCGTGCCACATCGGTTTTTGATTATGATGGTTTTGGTAATCTTCGTTTTGTTACCGATACGTTAGGAAGGGTTATAGAACACAGATACGATAATTTTGACCGTATCTATGAGACACAAAGAGAAATAGATGGCGAAAGTATTATTGAATCGTTCTCATATCCGGAGTTCACCAGTAGCCCCGCCGTTTGTCATTCGAGCGTTAACAATATTGAGGTCGGTTTTCGGGAATTTGATGGCCTACTCCGAGTCAAAAATGAGGTTTCTGCCGGCGGTTCAAAATCATATTCTTATAAGGGTGCTGAAACTAATCCAGAGCACATCAAAATGCCCGATAATAATACGGTCAACATATTGCAAAATATATATTTGAATAAGCCGGATAGTATTTCTATTCCAGGCCAACAAGAGATGACGAATATATATCAATACGACAAAGAAACAGCTGACCTAAACTATTCTATTAATCAGGGTTCGGAAAATACATATACGACTGACTCAATGGGTCGTCTAATAAAAGAGAAGATTCAATTAAATGATGGTACGAATAGACAAGCAAGCTATCAATATTCTTTGTTAGGTAAACTTTGTGAAAAAACTGATTTTTTCGGTAATAAAACGGTTTATCAATATGACTCTCTCGGTCGTATCGCTTCAATCAATGACACTGTGTCAGATCAAGATACGTCTACCTATATTGATTACGATCAGTATAGCCGAGCATATAAATATACAACTCGCTATAAAAACGATGAAGCAGTTGTAGAACTTGTTTTCGATGGAGTTGGTTTGGAAATATCAAGAATCGCACGATTTAATGGTGTTGAAGAGTTTACGATCGAACAACAGTACAATGAGAGTATGCTGTTAGAGATGCGATCTTTCCGAGATACAAATGGACAGACGACAGAAACTTTTCGTTACGACGACTTGTATCGTTTAATTAATTACCGTTGTGATGGACCACACCAACCCTTAGATGACGTCGGCAATAAGCTAATGGAGCAAGAATTTAACCACGATATCTATGGAAATATTACAAAAGTTGTAAGCCGATTTTTCGGTAACACCGTGAATACTTGCATTTATACCTATGACCCAAATAATCCTGTCAGGTTGATTTCTATCAAGAATTCACATCCAAGCTACCCGGCAGAAGTAATATTACGTTATGACGTTGCAGGTAACCTTCTTAATGATGAAAAAGGAAATATTTATAGCTACAACACATTAAATCAAGTGACTTCAGTTAAAGGAAACAATGGTAAAGAGCTTTCTCGTTATACATACGATGCTCATCGACGTGTTGTTTCTCAAACTGTCGAAGACTCGTTAATTTATTTATTCTACTGTAATGATATGTTATCGAATGAGTTTTCAAACGGCGCTCATTCTAGTTATCACAGACCAGCAAAAGGATTAATCAGCAGAACCGTTTCTCAAGGCAAAAATACGAAAAACCAAATACTTTTTGGTAATAGCCAAGGCAGTATCGTTGAAACATTGAGCGAGCAGGATAACACCTCTAACAGATCAAAGGAGACACGTAGCTACACACCTTATGGTGAAGGATAAACCATGAAATTTTCATTGGGTCTGAAAAATCATCAGACAAATAGGCATTTTAGTTTGGCTAGAAGGCATTTTTTAAAAAAATCGAGCCTTTTATCATCGACTTTAATTATTCCAACACCTGTTTTATCACATGCTTTAACAAAAACAACTATCGACTCGACCCATACGCTCTCTTCTATTCCTTTAGGTTTTAATGGTGAGCGACGTGATCCTGTTACTGGATGTTATCATTTGGGAAACGGTTACCGAATGTATAGTCCGAGTCTAATGCGCTTTCAAGCCGTTGATACTTGTAGTCCATTTGGTAAAGGAGGGATCAATGCTTACGCTTATTGTTTAGGAGACCCTATAAACCAAAGTGATCCCAGTGGTCACTTTGCCCTACTGAGTCTGCTTATCGGTGCGATTGTTGGTGCAATTGTCGGCGCTAGTATTAGTGCCGTAAGTGAAGGCATTCAATGTGCTGTCAACCCTGAACATAAATTTGATTGGAAACAAATTGGGATAGGTGCAGCACTTGGGTTTATTTCTGGTGGTTTTGGTGCTGTGGCTAAAGGAGCAACAACATCGGTTAAAGTGGGTTTAGCTATTGCAGATGCGACTGTATCTGGGTGTTCAGATTTTGGCTTGAATGTAGCGGCAGGCACGCCGATCAAACAAGCAGGCTTAAACGCTGGTATGGGTGTAGTTATTGGGCTCGTTACTTTTGGGGCTGGTATTGGGCTCAACCATATCTCCAAGATGACTAAAAATTCTAGATTTAACTTTATTTTTGGTCGCTCGGGTAAAATGATCAATTACAAAGGAGTAGAAAGGACGTCTCTTGGTAGTGATTTTCTTTTATTTAAAAAAGCTAATTCAACATCAGAGAGGTTAGTAGTTACGGCACATGGTCTCGCCATTCCTTTTAAGAGCTTTGAAACTGACACCAAAATTAATTTTTTTTGTCCACATGGTAAAAAACTTATCGACCCGGGATTAGCTCGGGTAATGGACGGAAATTTTAAACCTTACGAGGTCATTCAGGCAGGAGGTAAAACGAAAGAATATTTACTTGGGCCTTACAATAGTGATCTAAAGTGTATTCCTTACAGTGTTCACTATACAGGTGTTGATGTTGTTGCGGTCAGACCAGGAAAAATATCGACAAACGCACAGTTAATGAATGTACTAAAACAAGCAGATTTGCATTATGCCGAGATCGATGCCGTACACTGTCGCTGCCATACGATTTTTGGGGGTGATTTTGAGGCCTTAAAAAAATAGAGGATCTAAAACATACCTTCTTAAATAAATAGCAGTCATTTAATAGATATCAGGATTCAAGTCAAAAAATATCTTGAAATAATAGATACAGTTCTTGGATCCTGAAACTTATCAGGAAATATAATTTAATGAATAATGATTTATTTAATTGTAGTAGACGACGCTTTTTAAAAAGCACTGCTGTAGCGAGTGTTGCTTCTTTACCCTTAACGCCAACAAGAGGATTAGCCCGAGAGATCATTAACCATACTACACCAACATCATTATTAGATAATACGATACGATTTAATGGTGAACGACGAGATCCTGTTACTGGTGCGTACTATCTTGGTAATGGCTATCGTATGTACAATCCAAGACTAATGCGATTTCAGGCTGTCGATAATATGAGCCCTTTTGGAAAAGGGGGCCTCAATGGTTATGCTTACTGTCTTGGTGATCCTATCAACCAGCGAGATCCCAGTGGTCACTTTGCCCTACTGAGTCTGCTTATCGGTGCGATTGTTGGTGCAATTGTCGGCGCTAGTATTAGTGCCGTAAGTGAAGGCATTCAATGTGCTGTCAACCCTGAACATAAGTTTGATTGGAAACAAGTAGGCATTAGTGCCGCACTTGGTTTTATTAGCGGCGGTTTTGGCGTAGCGGCTAAAGGGGCAACCACTACCGTTAAGGTGGGTTTAGCATTGGCAGATGCGGCTGTTTCAAGTAGTGCTGACTTTGGTCTAAATGTAGCTGCCGGCACCCCGGTAAAAGAAGCCGGCGTTAATGCGGGGATAGGCGCTATAATAGGCTTGGGAACATTTGCATTGGGAAGTGTAATAGATAAAATAAAAATTCCTGTTAAAAACTCATCATCTAGAGGTGCAGGTACAATTTATAACTTACTTCAAAAAGATATTGAAACTGGAAAACTGCCATCTGAAAAATGGATATGGATTGATGGACCATTGGCAAGTGATTCAACCACACATCAGATTTGGGGAACAAATGCAAAAACTACTGGACATAAAGTTATTAACGGTCCTGTAAAAGCGATATCTCGTAGACTTTCTACCAGTGATGTTCACGTCTATTCTGGAACGCATGGATATCATACAGGCAATAATTGGATGAATTTCAGTACTCGATTAAGAAACCCTGGTTTAATGGAAATGGCATTTTTCTATGAAGATTCTGATTTCATACCTCCGATATTGAGTAAAACGGGAAGACAAGTCCATATTCATGATATCAGTTCGGCGAATTTTGAAGAGTTTACTAATCAAATTAATCACACCTCTGGCCATCATATTATGGCTTTCTGTCATAGTGCTAAAGACGAAGCATTTCGAGATGGATTTTTACCGTTATTATAACTCAAAAAGATGAATATAAAAAAATTGAATCATTAAAGTTTGTGCTTTTTTAATTTAAAACTTATAGAGAAGCAGATTTTCTGCTTCTTTTTAAATCTATAAAAAGTTTTTACTTTTTATTCATCCTATCTAAATTAACTCTATACTTATCTCAATAGTTAAAGATAAAAATCGTAGTTTTGAATAGCATCAATTCCAACCAGACATTTTTCTTTATTAGATAATAAGTAATAATAAAATCTTTCGATAATATTAGCAAAAAAATGATATCAAGATTGATTATATGGAAAATTAAAGTATAAAAATAAACACTTAATATTATAAAAGAGATATCAGATGAAAAATATAAAAAGATCAAAATTGTATTTGAAGGAATTTATTCCTTTTTTATTTTTAAGTTTCAGTACATTTGCGGAAGCTAGTGAAATATGCGAAATTAAAGATATAGAAGAAAAATTAGAACTTGTTGAAAGAATAAAATCATCAGACGAAAACTGTTATAAAAATTGGTTCGATCTCAATCCTTCAGATCATCATGAAATGCTAAATGAAGACGTGATTTTTGAACTTAGCATTGAACTTGAAAACTTAATTAAGATATACGATGGTAATTCAGAACAAGCTAAGAGATTAAGGAATATAAGTGAATTTATTAGGGCGGCATATTATATAAAAAGTAACAGTAATGAAGATGACTATAGTAATGATTTAAGTAATAAAATCGCATACTTAATTAATGATTATTTAGAAAACCCTGCCTACAAGACAGAAGGTTTAGAGCAAGAAAAAGCATTTTACAGCCTTACATTATTGGTTGACAATATAAGAAAGTTAGCAATTACATTTAATCATCAATTTGACATTCTTAAGCTATTTAATAATAATACCGATCATGGGTTATATTGGGCTTACGGTATCAACAACTTATTTCGAGCGATGGCAGGTCATGAGAGCAATGCTGAGTTTTATGATTTTATCGCTAACAATAATCAGCTAATTTATCAACTAGAAAACTTTATTTATGATAATGAATTGCTATTAGATAGTGATTATCACTTCATTATATATAATATGGTGAGAGAAATTTCAAGATTAATAAACATACCTGATAACGAAACAAAGAATAACGTCATAACAGTATTAGATAACTTAAGGAAAAAATACCCAATAGGAAGTAGGAATGAGAAAATCTCTCTTATTATACTTGAAACCACATCCTATTACGGGTCCTATATTACGTCAGAGGAGTTATCTAACTTAAAAGAAAATCTAGCAACGCGTGTGCTTCCTAATTCATATGAATGTATTGATAATATAATTATTCGTTCTCAAGAGTTAAATGATTCACAATTAAATGATATTTGCTTAAAACTTAAAAATGTTAAAGAAAAATTTCATCACACTATGCATAATCATAATAATGTAGTTGCAGATGATTATAATGAAAAACTAAATGTTATTATCTTTTCAGATAGATATGATTACCAAAGATATTCATCTTTTCTTTTTGGAAATAGAACCGATAACGGAGGGATATATCTGGAAGGAAACCCTGATAGTTTAGATAATAAAGCTATGTTGATAGTTTATAATGATAACGAAAATGGAGTTATATTAAATTTAGAACATGAATATACTCATTATTTAGATGGTAGATACAATTTAAAAGGTTCTTTTATTGAAAACTTGTCACATGGTTATATCGTTTGGTGGCTTGAAGGCTTTGCTGAATACTTACACTATGGAAATAACTACCTTCAAGCCATAGAATTGACATCAATAGAAAATCTTCCCCTATCTCATATTTTTTCAACATCATATAACGATGATAAAAATAGAATATATCGTTGGGGTTACTTAGCTGTAAGATTCATGATGGAAAAACATCAAGAAGATATTGATAACCTGTTGTTCTTTTCAAGAGAGGGTAACTTTGAATCGTGGTCTAAATACATTATTGACATAGGCAGTGCTTACGACGCGGAGTTTAAAGCTTGGATAGATGAAGGTATAAATAGCAACCAAGACAACCAAGACAACCAAGACAACCAAGACAACCAAGACAACCAAGACAACCAAGACAACCAAGACAATATATATAGCGATTTTAAAAAAATTGAAATAGGTGAAACGTTATTTTTATCGTCGAAAAAATATTCAGAGAATCTTTTTTATATCGATGTTCCAGAAAATTCTAACGTATTAAAAATTACTATGGATGGAGATGGTGACGCTGATTTATATATTAGTATTAATAAACCGGCACATTATTATGATTATGAATTCAGTAACTTTAAGGAAGGTAGTCGTGAAAGTATTCAATTTAATAGAGATGGCGATAACCTTATAGTACCCGGTCGATACTTTATCAGTGTTGCCGCTAGGAAGGATTATTCTAACGTTGAATTATTCGTCACTTTAGAATAATTTAGTAAAATTAAAGCCATATTTTTATATGGCTTTTTCTTATCTTAAAAATCATGATTTTATAAGGTTATATTATTGAAAAAACTTTTCCACCCATATTAATATGAGTTATTTAAATTTCATTTATAACTATTAATATATAATAATCTGAAATTTAACTTTATAAAATATAACACAATCCAAAGGTAAGAAAGTGCTCATACGTGAGTTGGTAGTGGTGTCACTGTCATCCTTTCGTTAAGCATTGAAGACCAATACGACCAAAAGCGCACCTTATTAACAATCTACTCTTTATGAGTAAGCAACGATACATCATGACGAACGTTACTTTTGCGAGGTTATTTCTTTAATATATAGCTTCTAACACTAAGACTTTTATAATTGTTAGCATAATATGTAATTTAAATACAGTATAGTTAGTTTTTTAATTTTTATTTCTCATCTTCTAATCATTAAAGAAAAAATAGAAATCCTTATTGTAAAATATCGATTATAATTCGCATTCACACGTCATGAACGTGCAACAAGCTCCTAAGTAAAATGATTATTTTAAAGAGTATGTATAATGAATTCGAAATTACTAACTGTTTCGTTGTTTATATCTGTTTGTTTGATCTGGGGGACTACTTGGTTCGCCATGGAAGAAGCATTGCATTCAATCCCTCCGATTATTGCCACAGGACTAAGGTTTTTCATATCAGGTCAAGTACTTATCATTTTGGCAATATTATTTAATCAACCTTTATTTTTCCAAAAGGGAAACGTAAATGGTTTCTTATTGTTGCTGTAATGTATTTCGCTCTTCCGTTTTCTTTAATGATTTATGGTGAGCAATACATATCATCCGGTTTAGCTTCTCTAATTTTCGCAAATATGCCAATAGCGGTGATGTTGATATCATGTTTATTTCTAGCCCTACGATTGGAAAAACATCAAATATTCGGTTTAATAACAGCCGTTATAAGTCTTTGTTTGATTCTTAGTAACGAAATGAATATCGATGGCAAAGACTGCTTAATAGGAATAACTTGCTTAGGTTTTGCAGTCGCTATACATGCAATTATTTACGTATTAGTTCAAAAGTATTGTGACGGTATTCCAGTACTAACTTATAATGCAATGCCAAGTTTCGCTGCAGCGTTTCTCTTATTTTTAGTATCGATAATGTTTGAGCGGATCCATATTAATTCATTTACTTGGGAGTCTATGTCTGCAGTCGCTTATCTTGGGGTTGTTGCGAGTGTAGGTGGCATTGTTGCATATTTTAGACTTGGACAGGTCTCAACTCCCTTTCAAGCTTCTATTTGTTTTTTGATCTTCCCATTAATTGCTATTCTTATTTCTTGCTATGTAAGCGGAGAAGTGTTCTCAAAGCAGTCACTGTTGATAATGATCCCTCTGTTTTTAGGGATTTTGCTTACCAAAATGCCTAAGAGATTTTTCCGAACACGGGCTTAGAGTTCTACACTTTATAGTAGAAAAATTAATCTTCAACTTAGTGGCCGTCTTTCTTGACGGTGATTCTTGTATTTCTCTCCATGCCATAAAGAACTCTTGTTTTGCTAATGTAAATTACCTGCGTTATCTACATATATTACATCATTCTTGGGAATATCTTTGTTGGAGTCGTTTAAGTTGAGTAATTCAATATTACCACAAATTCTTTGATCTTTATTTATCATCACGCAAGATGGGGACTGCCAATTATCTAGCCATAAGATACTCCAAACAAACATAGCCATAAGATACTCCAAACAAACATAGCCAAGAAAAGTGAGTTATAACCTACTATTTTCATTATGCTAATAAGTTTATGTGGACGGATTAATTTCTTATTATTGCTCGTCCCCTCACCCTCATCGTTGTCAGATAACAGTACATCATTAAAATCACTTTTATCAATAGGATGAGATTCTATCTCATATTTAAAAAAACTATTATCTGAAAATGTAAAGCCCTCTCCCTTAATCGTGATGAGAAGATTTTTATTTTTACGAAGAGCTTTACGTAAATTTGCTATTGAAACATTTAATGAGTTAGGTACTACAATTTTTCCAGGCCAACCAATTTCTAATAATATTTCTCGGCTGACGATATCACCGCTGTTATCAATTAAATACTGCAATATTTTAGATTCACTCGGGCTTAGCTTTGTTATTTTTTCTGGTGTTGAGTATTTATTCTTTTGAGGTTCAAACACATTTTCCTCAAATTTATAAAAGTACATAGTCCCTACCGTTTTATCACGCCTTCATCAGAATCTTTTAAACAACACATAGCTGAAATTTGATTGAATAAATCCATTAAAATCACAGTACAAGTGTACGAAAAAAGCACTTAGATAGATCAGTATCGCAGATAGCTACCTTAAATTTGTAATATTGATGAAAGACTATCGGTCTATCCCTATACGCAACATATTAAAAATCAATGCACCAGCAAGCATTAGAACACTCTAACGTAACCATGCTTATTCGTCTTAAACATCGCGCCATTCTGCATATCTCACGGAGCAGCCACCTTTTTGCATCCATCATCACAACAACACCCTAACTACACTGTCAATATGATAATCATATTTATAATACTCAATCCAAGAAGGTATTTATAAGTAGATACCTAAAAGCATTCTATTAATGTGTTATGGCGGTATGCTCATCAACATAAATGCATAAAATGACTAAAAAAGAGTTATCGTCTGTGAGCAACAAATGAATTTGATAGTAATACTCATCATGTTTTCACATAAAATATTGAGCCAACTTATATTTTATAAATTATCTCTCTTTTACTCAATCCCCCTCCTCCCAATAAGCACTAAGTTTTATATTGTCATGTATATAATTATTGGTGGTCAAGATAGTGAAAAAACTTCTGTCATTACAAGAATTAAAAAGGTGTACCTTTATTTTGCACCCGAACGCCAAGCCTGCCTTTGATTTTTTCTTTAATCACACGCATCTATTCTGCAGAAGTCGATTAAATGCTTCGACTTTACAGATGCTTAATCAAAACCAAACATTTTATGGAATAAGAACACAGGAAAATGAAATAGCACTATTTTCAGGATATGAATTTATCGGCTTTGATTTAGCCAATATCGAATTCACACAACATAACGTCATCATCTTTTCATCACTCACCGATGAAGAAATCATACAGCTAGCATGGATTGCTACTTTACACGTTGTATTGACTTCACCGCCAACTAAGCATTTAGAAGAGTTAAGACGGGTGATCAATAATTTAGTGCCAACTGACTACATCAACTTAGTCTTTAAAAAAATAAAAATATCGCAAAGGACTTGGAGCGAATTCAACGGTGTATCTAGAGACGGATTAGCCAAACAGAATCAAAGTACGAATAAACCAACAGAGCTTCAAATCTCTATTTTCGAGCGACTTGAAAATGAATATGCTGGATAAAGGTGAAATAGCATCGCGCTTCAAAGAAAGGAACAAAGCTCGCTTTTTTCAAGCGCTGTTTCCTTTTTCAGATAAAGAAAATACAGCCATTGCACAAGAGGTGATCCGGCTTTGTGCATTACTATCCGATAAACATCGCGACTATTTTGAGGAGTACTATTTATTAATTGAGGAGGCACAAAAACACCAAGAGGTGACTTCAATTGATACGATTTCCGTACTGGAAATGATTACGAAGAATAAACAGCTTGGTACTCACTTTATTCCCGCTTTTATTTGCTCAACATTATTACGTACTTCTTACAACGAAGATAAATTCGACCAGTATAAAGCGTTGGCTTTACTCACTATTGCTCGTTTATCTTACATCGGTGAACATGACTCAAAAATAAAGACACTGAGTGATGAAATTAGACTCTTTTCTTCAGGAAAGCGGGAAGACTTATCAGGCTATCTACCTGAAATAATCGGCGTTAACTTTAAAGACCTGCTTAATGGATTTGAGGTTCTCGTCGATAAAAGCTCCCAATCCCCTCCCCCAAAGACAGTGCTGAACCAGCTAGAGTATTATAATCGCCCCTTCAAGGCTGCTGATAAATTTAGTGAAGGCTATCAACGCAATGTAAATACACAACGCTTTAGAAAAAACGGGGCATTAACGGTAAAGCCACGCGTCTATCTAAACGACGAAGGTGATGCCGTAGTCGAAATATCTCAACTTCATTTTGAACACAAACATGTAGAGAGCTGGCAAGGCGAGGATTTTGCTGATAACGACCCTCGAAGCCTTAATGTCATTACCAGTAGTGATAATTGCTCTAAAAGTGAAGCTCTCGGTGCGATTCAAGCAAAGGCGATATTTGAAAATCTTAAGAAAAAAGCCATGCACTTGCCCTGTGACATCTACAGCATGTCTCACCATGAACTCTATACTTTAGTAAAATCGTGTGAAGACAGTCTTTTCGCTCGGCAAGATGAAGATATCGCTCAGTTATTGCTCCTTATGCTAATAACAGGCAATACTAAAGAGCAACTAAAACACACTAAAAACAAGCGTTGTTCTAATCAGCAGCGCCAGATTAAATGGGTCGTAAGGACTCACCGATTACCGAGTCAAACTATCCGCGAGGAGTTAAGATTTCTGACTCAAAACATCAGCACGACAATTTTATTACCACTACCTGATTTTATTACTGCCAGACTCAATAGTTTAAAGTTCTCAAAATTACAGGCTTCAGATTTAAAAGCCTATTTACAGTCAATCAATAAACGTAAAGGGCTACACCTTACGCTGACAAAAGTGAGTAATTACCTTAGCGATTACTGCGCACATGGAAATATTGACCCAGTCATCCCACATATTATTAGTGGTGTTGATAATAAAGTCTTACCCGCGGTGTTTTACACTCAAATCCCATCATCCACTCTGTTCAGTCACTTCCAAGACTATCTGAGTCACTTATCCGCATATTCAAAAGAAGGGTTATGGGACACTGGCGATGAAAGCCAAGTCGTTGATGATGAATATATTGGTTCTCCCCTGCACATTGAGAATAAGAAATTAAGGTATTTATTTACGCGTTTAAAAGAGCAAATACATGAAAATAAACGTCGCAACGATGTCTATTTTTCAGACAACGGCCATAACGATATTACGTTAATGACCCAGTTTGTACTTATGCTCGCATCAGGGTATCGCCCAGTAACAGGCTGGTTTGGTAAATGTGAAGACTTTCACCTCCCCACAGGCACATATTGGATTAACGACAAAAATACATCGATGGGTGATAGCAGTCGCTGTATCCTCCTTGCCGATATTGCGATTCTCTACCTAAAGCACTACATCGACTATCTCCATCAAGCCGTTATTTATCATGGGAACCGTGCACCATCACTGAAACAACGGTATGAAAAAAGCTTAACAAGCGAAGAGCACTTTTTCTTTTATAGACAAGATAGCTCTTTTGATGACGTAACCCCTTCGAACTTCGCCCAGTTTGCCGATAAGTTATTTCCATTGCAGCCTAATTGGGCCAGACACCACATACGCTCTTTACTCTGTCATCACGGCGTCGCACCTGAGTTAATCTCAGCATGGATGGGACATCAGGACATGGGTAAACAAGTATTTCATTCTTTTAGCCTGCTGAGTCAGAGCCAACTTAAACAAGTCAGTCATATTATCAATCAGCTCTTCATTGAACTTGGTTTGGGGAGCGATATATGACGAAGGTGGGTGTTAATGCCAGAGAAGAGGCTTTGAGTAAAAAAAGGAACGCTGAGATTGCTCGATTAGAGCAACATGCAAAGGCATTAATCACCAAAGCCTTTCCTTTTCCTCATCTACCTCCATCTCAACAATACTTTGAAAAGCAGTGGCAGTGCTTTATGGACGACTGCGATAACACGCTCGGTGCGAAGAGAGACTATCGCATCGTGTTTAATGCTGCAGTGAAGATAATACGCCAATACCAACGTGATTTTGGCTGGCCTTTCTCTCCGCCGTCATATTTAGTCTCACACAAAGAGCCTAAACAACTTCGAACAAAAGAATGGTTAAATCGAGCTTGGGCTGTTAATGATTTCTACCACGCATGGTTTGACTCTCTACTTGCCATATCAAAACCTGATGCAAGGGAAGCATACCGTAATGTGTTGCTCTCCTTGCTTTTTCACACTGGGCAATGCCAAAGTGCTGTTATCCTGGCTTTTCATCAAGGGCTCTCAAACGACAATCTAGAACTTAAGCACATCAACAATCATATTTATTGTCGCCTTGAACTGACGGGCCGCGGTTTAAATACTAACTGCTATGTGGAGGGTGAAAAGAAACACATCCATCTCGCCTACCTGCACCCTATTACTTTAGGTTTGCTTCGCCAATGGCAAGGAGTATGTAAAAAGACATGGTCTCCTCCTCATGACAAACAATTATGTGCTTTTTTAAGAAACGGAGCGCCGACAGACAAAGCGCTTCCCACATCCTTGCATCATTTCTGCCAAGCAGCCATTTATACAACGGAGCATCAAGAGTATGTAGGGCTCAGTCAAGCACTGGTCGAGTATCAAATAGGAAGGGTGAAATCTTACAGTTTGCCTGAAGACAACCTTGCAAGGCTTTCATTCCCTGCGGTTAATGGCCTATCGCATTTTAAGTTTTATACCGATGCCGCCAAAGCTACATACCGCAACCCCGCTAATCGCAACTATAGTGAGGTGTCCAACAAGGCATTTTTTACAACGCTCAAAGCGTGTTTCATCAAAGCAAAAGACAATAACAACAAACTCAGTCCGTCAGAGGTTAGCCGAAGGCTACACGCAATGGTCGATGACGGCCCTTATACAATAGGAGAAACGCTTTTACTTGATTGGTTTATTCATAAAGCGCAAACCTGCAACCCTTCATCGCTCATGCAATACCATTGCAGTTTATCAAGACGTTGGTTGTTCTTAACGGAAAGCTGTGATTTTGCCTACCTAGATTCAGAGCTATTAGAGCAAATGTATGAAGACAGCATGGCGAAAATAGATAAACCTAACTCGAAGCGGTACTTTGTAGCTAGACTGAAAGACCTCCATCAATTTGGTGCTCTTTCAGGCGTGTTACCAGAGGTATCATCAGAACTCTTTACCCAAGAGAAATCGACACAACATACGCGTGCAGCGTTTGTTGATGAGCCCTTATTTAGCGCTCTACTGGTGCACATTGAACACCTTAAAGACTTAAATGACGATGAGAAATTTTGCCTGAAAAGCCTGTGTATCATCAGTTATCGCTGCGGGCTTCGGTTAAGTGAATTACAAAAATTACAGCTCCGTAATGTTGAAATATCAGACATAGGCTGGATTGATATTCGTGATAATCGATACGGAAACAATAAGACAGCCAGTAGTCGTCGCAAAGTTCCACTGTTTCCTCTTCTGCTTGAGCATGAAAAAGTAATAGTACAGCAGCATCTTGTTCAGCGACGGTTACTCCATAACAAACAAAACAGCTTAGTGTTTAGCTTTGGTCACAATCCCTATCAATGTTTCGATACCAGCGAGGTTTCAAGGTTTGTGGGGCAAACATTAAAGGCACTCTCAGGCCTCAATCATTTTGTGTTCTATCATCTCAGACACAGTTGCTTAAGCCGGCTGCAATTGGTTTTTGAACTTGATGAAGAACTTGATACTCTGGGGAACCTTTGCCGATACTCCCACCAGCAAAGAGCAGACATCAAATCCACCTTACTGGGACAATCGCTTCAAAAAGGCTATTTTGCTATCGCGGCACTTGCCGGTCATGAATCACCGGAAATGACCTTTGCACACTATTTTCATTTTTCCGATGTCATTGCACACCTGAAAGTCACAAAAAGCGTCAATGCCCTTTTGCCGACACAAAAAGTCATAATTGGAATATCATCAAGACGCCTTCAGTCTTCTTTCAATGACGAGCATCTTGAGTACTTAATCAAAAAGCTGAAGATAACCCCGCTTAAATCCGACGCAATTAAATCAAAGCCTTTACCCACAGCGTTACCTGCAACGAAACCCACTATTAGCATCCTGCGATGCTATCGTGTTCTTGATGAATACCAAAAAGGGCTATCTATTCAAGAAATCACCAACAAATACTTTATCGAGCAAACCGTCGTTGATAAGTGGCTGGCAAATGCAAACTTCATAAAGTCATTCAAGACAAACACATCATCACCAACATCACGGCATTTTTCTAAGGCAAGAGCACAGTTGATATTACCAGCCCCATTACAATCCAATGCTGAAGCTCTATTGGTTGATAAGCTCATTTTAAAAATACGCGAGCATTACAAAATTGATAAAGATAATTTCCAAGCCATGCTTGGATACGCACTGAAAAGTACCAGCGTGAGTAAATCTGGTATTTACTTCAATGATCCGTTGAAATTAAACACCTTTATCCAAACTTTTTTATGTATCGTACCGAGATCATCATGGCGGGCAATTACCCACTATCACCAAAACAGTCGAGTCGCATCTGAATGGGAAGAAGCACTAAAAGGACTCAGAATAAAACGCGGTAAAAAACCGACAAGTAACAGAGTCACACAAGGGGCAGTCAGGCTGGAATATGTTAGTCCTCTTGAAAAAAACATCAAAACCCGAGGACGTTTTAAGAAATACTCAACCCATACATTAGTGTACTTATTTCACATGGTGGGGATCATGATGTTGAAAGCACCTAAAAGCGATGTGCTCAACGTATCGAATAAAGCGAATAAAATAAAGGATAAGCCGGCAGCACGCAGTGCCTTAATCGTACTGCCAAATATTGAGGCGTAGTTAGAGAGTAATTTAATGGTGTCATCCGAGTTATAAACTTATTCAATATCACTAAACAACGGTGATTCATTACCATTCAGACACGAGTAATCGGCTTTTAACCCCTCTTATTTGAAGACCCATAGCTTCAAAAACCGCTTCAAAGTCGCGACATTGAAAAGGTAAATTCGGTAATGACAAAGAAGCTTCAGTGAAAAATCGCTCTTTCTGTGAATCACCGCCCCAAGCCAATTCCCACCAATCTATAATACGTTCTCTAGAGTCATGTAACCTGCGTGCTGAAGGCAATCGATCACTTTTCGTTAAATTCTCTTTTGCTGAAGCAGGAAAAAGGTTCCATCTATCATTATTCGGCCAATAAGCAAATGGTAAACAATGATCAATATGGTATTCGTTACGAAGCGAACGACCACTCCATACGCTATTAATTCTCTCACCAGTACAAACTAACTCTTCAACCCTATTACGCACCTCTCAGGTATAATTAGCAGCATCTGTAGTGGTCAACTAAAATTGGCCACGGTTTTAGAGTTTTCCCAATATAATCGTTCTGATTCGTTGGGAGTTAGGCCGCCATTATATTGATGCGGCCTGAGTTGACAGTAATACCCGATAATGTAGCGGATGATCTCTTGTTGAGCTTCAGCAAAACTACGATAACCCACTGTTGGCACCCATTCGGTCTTTAAGCTTCTAAAGAAACGCTCCATTGGTGCATTATCCCAGCAATTTCCTCGGCGAGATAAACTCTGTTTTATCTTAAAACGCCACAGTAATTGACGGTACTTTCGACTTGTATAGTGGCTACCTTGATCGCTGTGGAACATGACGCCTTTCGGCTTACCACGCGACTCATAAGCCATTGAAAGAGCTTTGCCTGTCAGACTGGAATCAGGTGATAAAGACATCGACCAACCAATCACTTTGCGGGCAAAAAGATCAATAACAACCGCTAAATACATCCAGCGATTTCCTGTCCAAATATACGTAACATCACCAACCCAAACTTCATTTGGGGCGGTAACAGCAAACTGTCGGCCCAAGTGATTTGGAACCTCAACATGTTCTTGAGAAGCCTTTCTGTATCGATGCTTTGGCTGTTGGCAACTGACTAAACCAAGCTCTCTCATGAGTTTTGTTGCTCGGTATCGGCTCAGTTTTAAACCCTGATTTGTGACTATATCTGCAATAGTCCTCGCTCCCGCAGAGGCGTTGCTTGCTGCGTGGGCCTCACTAACTAAGCTGCGAAGTTTGACTGTTTCCGCCCTAATCGCTGTTGGACGCTTTAGCCAATAGTTATAACTACTTCGATGAACATTGAAGACTTCGCATAATGTTTTTACGCTATAGCTCTGCTTGAGTTTCTTGATCATCAAGAATTGTTCAGTGAGTCCGACATCAACAGAGCCGTGGCTTTTTTTAATATTTCATTATGCTCTTCAAGACGAGCTAACTTCTTTTTTAATTCCCGAATTTCTATTTGCTCAGGGGTCATAGGCGAAGCTTTTGGCGTTTTGCCTTGTCGTTCTTGTTTAAGCTGACGAACCCATTTATCCATCGTGGATTTACCCACATTCATGGCTTGGGCGGCTTCTGCCACTGAGTAATTTTGATCAATCACTAACTGTGAAGCCTCGAGCTTGAATTCTGCGCTGAATAGTCGTCTTGTACGATTTGTCATAGTGTCACCTGTTAACGTATGAAGTGATGATATCACCTCTAACTAAGTGACCAAATTCACTATGCCACTACAATCAATCCTAAGCAATCATAGTAGGTTTGTAAGGAGATTTGCCTTTAACGGTTTCGCTTAAAGCACTGCATTTCTCTCACCCACTGATTGACAACAAGTAGTTCAATCCATGAGTGATATAACCGAAAGCAATCCCATAATTTTTCATCTAATACAAATTGACCGTAACTTGAGAAAAAATCATTATTGAGGATAACGGTGTCTTTTTTTGTCTTCTAGAAGCTGGCGGCACAAGCTCAAACAAACAATTACGCTTTTCACCTTGATAAATAAATTCAACTGGGACCAGCTTTAATGGTTTGTAAAGTGTATGAAAAAAGCTTCTGTATCGCTCGTACATCATCATCTAAAAAGAGCGCCCCAATAGAGAAGTCATCTGCGCAGAGATCTTTAAGTAGGCCCCATCCATCAGATTTAACAAAGCCAAGACCTTTACTGGTATTGGCATTTTGCTGTAATCCACTTCCATCAATTTCAATATCTAATAACCTTTTAAATTGACGGACCCAATACAGAGCGACTAACCCTGCAGATACCGCCACTTTTCCTTCTCGGCGTTCAATAACAGCTCCTGGGTGAGCATCAGCAATTCGTAGAAGTGTGCGCAACAATGCCAGCTTATATGTGGCAGATTTAGAGTCATTCACCACAATACGACGCACAGTATTAAGATTACCAGCTCCATCATCAGGTAAAGTCATCACGACGGTTTGCCATTGAACATCGCCTCGATTGAGATTATCTTTACTTTCAGAAACCCGTAGAACCTTTAAACCATGGGCATTAGAAAAAATCTCTAGTTCATCGACTGAGACGGGATAACTCTGTCGACCATCAGAAAAAGAACCATGGCGTAGCGTAATAACTAACTTGCCATTTGGTGCTAGTAAATTAGTAAGTTTTCGAAAAGCCCGCTCACGCTGACCGCTTGGAAGGTGCATCCAAACCGCACTTAACAAAATAACGTTAAAGCGCATGCCTAGATTAATCGTATTTTTTAAAGCGGAAAGGTCATCATCAAGCCATATTACACACTCAGGAGTGACATTTTTTCCTATACCCCGAAGAGCATCATTCGGCTCGACAGCAATAACATCAGCACCTTGTTGATACATCCACTTCGCATCTCTGCCAGAGCCTGCCCCTACATCTAAAACACTATCACCTTTTGATGGCTAATATTCTTTCCAAGATTGATGGACACTCTCAAAATCAAGCGCGTTGTATTGCTTAGTCAAACGCTGAGCATTTAGACTATAAAAGCGTGATGTTGTATTCATAAATATGACTAACAAGTAAACTTTTTAATATACTGAATGTAAGCACATTTAAATTTCAATTTTATCCTGATAATGATCGAAAGTAATTTAAAAAGTGCACTAAAAAAATTCCCTTGGTCATTACGATAAGAGAGAATATTTAATTAATCAGTAGGTTAAACACCTCTCAGATTCGTTTTTTGGACAGTGATTTCTTTCAGGTAGTCATCAAAAGCCTGTTTGAATATTAGAAAAAGTATTGTGAGTGCAAACTTATTTAGTATTTAACAATCACTGTTTTTCATAAGTTATGTTAATAATTTCAATCCTTAAACCCTTACATTTTGAACTTATATAACAACAAAATTAACCGTAAGGATTTCTGTTCATCCCCGTGGATACGGGGAACACGGTGGAATGATTGCCAGTTAGTGTGCCATTGGCGGTTCATCCCCGTAAGTACGGGGAACACTTTTTTCGCTTATTTGCACTGCTGATGATTTGCGGTTCACCCCCGTGGGCGCGGGGAACACAGTTTACAAGTAATGGCGCCAGAATTGGCAAGCGGTTCATCCCCGTGATTATGGGGAACACATCATCAAACCTACCTAACTCAAAGTGAATAAAGTTTTAAACACTTTGTCCAATTTAAACTTTAGTGACTACGTAGTATTTTTCAGGAACAAAGCAATCTGATTATAGAAAATTTGAGACAAACTCTCTATCGGTTATAGCATTAAACCACTTTATAGTTCTTATACCTCCATAGCATTCAGATAACTCACAGAATACACCTCTAGCAATATCATCATTTGAAGCAACAATTTTATCTGAGATCATAGCTGTATCAATCAGATGAGCATCTTTCCTGGCGATAGAAATATATTTAGCATTCTCTAAATGATTTTTGATAATGTCAGTTGTTGTACTCTGCGGTTTTATAAAGTTAACTTGTTTCTTCGCGATTATAGAAGCCAACTACTTTCGAGTAAACAATGAACGGTGCTTCTTCCATTCAGATATTAGAGTTGGACAGAAATTGCTTGGATTATTTAATCTATTTCGTTTAGCGGGTCTAGGTATGTTGTCGTTAGTTCGTCAGAGCTGATCTCAATTCTATCGTAACGTATCCCCTTAAAATTGAGTATCCACTCATCACCACCGTCAACCATTGTGACTGTTAAAGCGGCAGAAAACTTATACGCCAGACAACTTGATAATTTAGAAGGTTGATAAGTTTTGCATTAATAATGCGGGAATTTATTTAATAAAGTTTCTTTGTTAATATAAATGTAGCTGAAAAATTTCCAAAAAAAGAACATATTTCATCAAAAGCAATAATTTACGTGATTATATTCGTATTTTTGATTTTTAGAAGTTGATTATTGCTTTTTCTGTTATAAAAACGTTTTTTAATTTAGTTTTTTGAGTTTATATGTACAAGTTAACAATGGCGATTTTTGCTGTATTTGCCTCTCAATCTACTTATGCGTCATGCACAAAACTAGTACAAAGTCATAAGTACTTGCTTAAAAAAGGAGTTGAATACTGTTTAGAAATTGAAAATAAGTATGTACTTCTAGAGATGGGTAAGGGTACTGATATGGCAGAAATTTCTGACAAAAATAAAACAGTTTTTGAAATTATGTATCCTGAAGAACAATTGATAATTCAAGATCAATTTATAGTAACAAGTTTTGCTGATATGCATATTACATATAGTAACGATTTTATTTATTTAGAAAATGCACCCAAAAAAAGGCGAAAAAGAAATGCAGTTGAAATTGTGAAGGCTGGGCGGTCAGCTGCTCTTTCTGTGGCTGGCTCAAGGTTGGCAGGAGGTGAAGCAGATTATGCACCTGAAATTATTGGAGGTATGTTTGCAGCTGTATCTGGTCCTGTGGCTGGTCCTTTTATTGGGGGATACATTATAGAAGATATTAAACGACGAGGTAAAGATCGTCGCCCTTTAACTAGAATAGATATCAATAAAGGGTTTAGCTCATCTGGTATGAGAACCTATTCACGTGTAAGTAGCGCAAGAACTGCAAGTTGTTATGCTGGTTGCCACTCTTAAATATAGATTTTATGATTATATATGAATAGAAAAACAATAGTTGCAAATGTACTTCTTTTGGATATTTTAATACCTTTACTTATAACTTTAGTATGGGGTTTTATTATAAAAGAGTGCGGGTATTTTGGTTTAACAAAATATTTTTATAAAGAAACTATACTCTTTACTCTCATTTTTTTAATGTTAAATTTTTATCAATATCTTAGAAAGAAATTCTCTAGTTCTAATAATTAAATAAATATTTTAAATTTTTGATGTATTAGAAAAAATAATGCGTTAAAAAAATTAACAACTTAAATGATTATTTTTTAAATCTAACAATATCTATTTGTGGTTTGACTCTTAAAAAAAACGGCTCGATGCTTGAGCAAAGAGCCGTCTTCCTGTTCCTAATATCTCAGTGTTCCAAGCCAAGATATTGGTCGAGCCCGTTCCACTCGAGTACTCATTACGTTAAAACTTTTTAGAGTGATCACCCAATAACAATCTATCATAATTTTTAAATACATGATCAGATAAGTTGAGATTTGAACATTATAACTCCCCTTTGTCCCAAAACGGCTTAAAGATCATAATAATCATGGTATTAGTTTTTTAGAGCTCATCGCCTCTAGCAAAATCAAACGCCTGACGCTATGTAACTAATAATGGGGCACTTCTGATTTATCAAGACCCAGTAGTGAATTTTTGCCACAAGAAGCCACAGATACGAATCATTAAAAACAAATGCTTGTTTGTATTTTTAAAACATTCAGTAATAATTTTCTTCTTATTTAAAACACTACCAAGATATACAATTTAATCGTATAAAAGATAAGGTATTTCGTTAAGTTAGATATTATAAAAATATGTGTTTTTCGTTTATCACTTTATGGTAAAACATAGAGTTTCTCATAACTCTGCGCTATGGTATAAACAAGAAAAGGCTGTGCGCATACTACAACTAACGTTATTACGCACTAGTTAAGGATTTTTATAGTTAACTATTATTAATATAAAGATGAGAACTTAATACTATTTTCCGCTGCATCTTTTCAAGGATCCAATTCGGCTCTCTCGCAAATAGATTATCTTTACTTAGCATTTAAATCATTAACACTTCATCACGTACAGAAGTAATAAACAAGTGTTGTGTTTCATTACTGAGCTTTAAAAGTGCTACTCGATTTTCAATATACGAATATAGCTCGTCTTGCCAGCTCTGAATATCCGCAATAGTAAGTTTTTCAAAACTATCTCCATTTACAACATCTAAACATAAACTCGCACAATGAACGGTTAAAGATGAGATTTTCATACTAACGTCCCCCATTATTGAGAAATTTTTCAAAAGCACTACCATCACGGCGTGTAAGGTTGGGCACAAAGCGAGAATAAACACGAAATAACATGGTGGTTGTACTGTGCCCCATCTGCTTTGCTATCCACTCTGGAGATTCACCTGATGCAAGCAATAACGTCGCATAGGTGTGCCTGGTTTGATAAGGATTACGGTGACGGAGACCTGCAGCATCAAGCGTGGGATACCAAATAGTTCGAGACACGACAGGATAACAAAATGGTTTACCTTTGCTGTTTATAAACACGAAAGTAGAAGTTGTGTATTTACTCCTCTTATGCTTTTGTAGAACATCAATAACACGGTCAATTAAATCAATATCTCGGTATGAACTTTCAGTTTTCAACTCTTTTAGTTCGTTACGAGAAAGTGCTTGTTTTACTTTGATCGTTTTATTTACTAAATCGATATCTTTCCACTGTAGTCCGTCAATTTCTCCCGTTCTCATCCCTGTAAAAAAGCGAGTGGTATAGTAAGTTTTATAAGCATCTGGAACGGCATTTAAAAAGCTCTCTACTTCATCAAGATGAAAAGGATCAATGACCGTTCGACTAACTTTTAACGCTTTAATATTTTTCCATGGTGAATTAAAGTCATACCGATCTGCGGCTTCATTCAATAACTGACGCAATGGCGTCATAATGTGATTGATTCTTGAAGAGCTTAGGTATTCGCCCTTTCGTCCTGGAACTTGAGATAAAATAGAGCGAAACTTCAGAATCTTCTGTTTGGTAATAGAGTTAATCTTATGATTTCCAAAGGCGGGTAGTAAGTATTTTTCAATAACCCCAGAGACATCAATATAATGCCCTTTTGACCATTCAATCTTTTTTTCAGCTAACCAGATATCAGCAAACTCAGCCAAGTTAGGACTATACGGTGCGTTATGATATTGGGAGGATGCTCTTTCTCTATGCTCCATTGCTCTAAATTTTTCACACAACTTACTTTGAGAAAAATACTTTTGATACTCAAAGCAACCAAGAGTGATCTCAGCTTCTATTTTGTTAGCGAGTAAAGTGAGTCGCTTTCTATTATGCGGGGTATCCGCCAACTGGGTTTGCTCTCGACAACGCTGACCTCGATATCTAAAATCAATAACTAATTTACCATTACGAGTGTTTATTGATGCCATAAGCTCACCCTATTTACCCGTTAATAATGATTCAATAGAAACGCCAATCAACATTTCTTCTTCTACACGTTCCCAAATAAATAAAATCTTTCGCCCCCCAAATGGGCGAATGTAGTGCACGCCTTCAAATAAAACGGAATCTTTTAATCGTTCACGAATGACACGCTCATCATATTTGATACGAGCTGCTAGCTCTGCTGTTGTAAGATAGGTATTGTCCATCGTACAATCTCCTATAACTCGATTTGATTTACAAAAAGCTTAAATGCTCTCCTACAGAACAAAATGTAACACAATATTGACCTATTGCAACCATTTTTAACCTACAGGAGACCATTTTTATCAGGAGAAGAGCATGCTGAAGTGCCATTTATCTAAGCTAATGGGCGAAAAAAGATTAAAAATTTCTGATATATCAAGAGATACGGGAATAAATAGAGGCACAATTACACGTTTATATAACGAAACAGCGACACGAGTTGATCTAGAAGTCATTGAGCAGCTTTGCGATTACTTAGATATTACGGTAGGTGAGTTGTTTGAAATCCAGAAAGACAGTGAAACTAATTAGATTATCTAATAACGAAAGTGCTAACCGATGAGAAAATGATTAAAGCCTACGAAAAATGGTGGTCACTGATTTGGTCACCGTTTGGTCACCGAGCATTTTTTAAGTGATTTTTTACAGACGTAAAAAAGCCCGCAATTGCTTGCGGGCTTTTTTATTTGGCTCCTCCTGCTGGACTTGAACCAGCGACATACGGATTAACAGTCCGCCGTTCTACCGACTGAACTAAGGAGGAATTGTTTGGAGCAGGCAGCGGGAATCGAACCCGCATCATCAGCTTGGAAGGCTGATGTAATAGCCATTATACGATGCCTGCTAAGCATCTCTGCAAATTATGGTGGTGGGGGAAGGATTCGAACCTTCGAAGGCAGTGCCGGCAGATTTACAATCTGCTCCCTTTGGCCACTCGGGAACCCCACCGAAATTTAATGGTGCCGACTACCGGAGTCGAACTGGTGACCTACTGATTACAAGTCAGTTGCTCTACCTACTGAGCTAAGTCGGCACTAAAATTTCGTTTTATCATCAAGCCAAAGCTTAACAATTAAATATGGCGGAGAGATAGGGATTTGAACCCTAGATACGCTATAAACGTATGCCGGTTTTCAAGACCGGTGCTTTCAACCACTCAGCCATCTCTCCGTAAGTGCGGTGAATAATATCGAGCTAAGCTGCTGCTGTAAAGGAAAAAAAAACGAAAATTGTTCAAGTAGTTACTTTTCAACCAAATATGCAACCATTACTCAAAAAAGAAACAATCTTATTGCTTTTATCTCATAGCCTTAATTGGTTCTATGTACTTTTATTACTTTTTCACTTTGAGATATGTACTTTTTTATTATCCATAGCCTTTTGCAAAAACTTGAAGTTAAAAAACACCTCGAAACTTAAGTCATTGTTATATAGCACAATAAAGGTTGGCATCAATATTGATGAATATTTAAGCACTATATTATTTGCACTAAAAACCTGAGAGGTAACGATGAAGTCTCAAATTTTTGCTCTGTCTGCCTTTCTCTTATTAATCTTTTATGTAGATATGGTAAACGCTAAACCGTTTTCAACCTGCCCGCATATTGGTTATCTCTTTCATCAGTCCGAGAATGTGACATTGATAAATGTTGACGGGCGAACCAACCATCAAGGAAGTATTACCGGTACTTATGATGCCGTTGGCTTCAATGACACTGATAACTACATTTATGGCCTCCAAAATAATAACGTCGTTAGAATTCATAACACCTTTGCAAGTGAAGAAATAGAGATAGAAAATCTGCCTGAACATAACTTCACGGCAGGGGATGTTCATAATGATAAGTTATACTTATATGCCAAAAGTGAAGGGATCTGGGCGGTTGATTTAGCAATAAAAACAGCGGAACAAATATTAAAAGCCGAACATGCATCTTATAATCTTTCCGATCTTGCGATTCACCCTACTGGCACCTTATATGCGCTTGGTAATAGTAAGAATATCCATCGCTTCGATCTCTCAGGTACATTGGAAGAAAACCATCTTGCTTTATCTGTCTCATCAGGTTTAAAAGGGGTACGTGACTTTAGTAACCAATTCTTTGATGCTGATGGAATGTTTTTCGTTATCGATTCATTGAGTGGTGAAGCGCTTTTCTTTTATAGCCTGTCGCCATCAAGTTCAATGGAAGACGTTAGCTATAGCGCCCTGTCTAATTTTGACAACGTCGCTAATACCTCAGATATTGCTCGCTGTAATCAGGCGCCATTAACACTAAAGGGTTATGATTTTGGTGACGCGCCAAATTCATATGGCACCTCGCTTTTATCAAACGGTGCACGCCATAGAGTATCGTCACGTTTATTCCTTGGTTTAGAGCCGGATGAAGATCTACTCGCTCAGCACTTTCCACTCTTCGATGACAACGAAACAGGGAACGATGATCAAGGAATAACTTTTACTACCGCAACACTCAACCAAGGCTCAACTGCATTTCTCAATGCTCAAGTCGGTGGCTTTGCTACTGGTCATTTATCAGGTTGGGTTGATTGGAATAATGATGGTTATTTTGATAGTGGCGATGAAAAGGTACTCGATAATATCCCCCTAAATGAAGGGAATCACACATTGACTATTGATGTTCCTATGGATGCGAGTATTTCTGATGCTATCTGGTCACGATTTAGAATTAATGAACAATTAAATACATCACCAGCTGGAGAAGGTGGAATTGGTGAAGTAGAAGACTACCCTTTGAGTGTTACTAGCTTTGATACACAAGAAAGTTACTTATGGTTTCCCTCTCAAGGTGGTTTTGCAACACTTGCATTTGAAGACCGTTGGCCTTTTCAAGACGACTATGACTTTAACGATGTCGTATTAAAATACCGCGTTGGTCATATTCAGGAAACGGTGACTGGTAAGCTTTCAAAACTCACGATCGATATTGAATTACAATCTTATGGCGGCGGTTATAACAATGGCTTTGGCATTAAACTTGATGGCATTCCATCTTCCAGTATAGATACGGCAAAAAGCTTTATTATTATTAATAATCAGCATCATGATAGCGTCTTGGAAATGCCAGAAAATCCAGAAGATGACGCAGTTTTAATTTTTACCAGCTCCCTTAAACAGTATTTTAGTTCTGATTGTGATAATGGCTTTTTGCGGGTCGATCCAAACTGTGAGCTAGATATGAATGAACGTGTTACCGCGTCAATGAAAGTTAGCTTTAACACACCGATCACTTACCCAGAGCACCTTCACCCTTATCTAAATCCATTTATTTTTGCCACTCCTAATGATAATCATGGTTTTGACTCTCCCCCCTCTCGTGGATTAGAGATCCATTTAAAGAATTTTTCACCGACGATAAAAGCCGATCAGAATTTATTTACAAGTGAAGATGACCGTTCAAGTAATCCGACTATTAATTGTGGTGTCGAGAATAGCTGTGATAGTTATCAAAATGAAAATGGGATCCCGTTTGCTATCTTAGTGCCATCAGACTGGAAAAGCCCGATAGAGGGCAAAAGTATTTTATCAGCCTACCCAGGTATTGAAGACTATATAAGCAATGATGAAGACGTTGATAAAGCGTGGTTTAGTCAATCGGAAGCATCAAAAGTTTATTCTCTTACCGACGAGGAGTAATACCAATGAATAAGACTCTATTTATATTGTTACTCTTTACTTTTATGATCACGGGCTGTTTGAGCAGTAGTCCATCAGAGGAAGAAAATCAATCCGTAGCCACGGATAACGACACAGTAAATAGTGTACAACCTCCTGTTTTCTTTCCTGTTAAAGAGACTGATGATGTAAACGATAGCAACAATGAAGCTGAGGTTGAAATTGATACTGTAAATGACGATATATTTGATAAACAAAACAGTGAGAAGTTTCCAACATTAGACGCTAAAAGTGTTACTTTTTCTGGAAATATTACGACTATCCCTGTAACCATTACTAATCCCATTTCAGAAAATATCTACGTAAATATCTATCGCGATTACAGTACAGACATTGATGGTAATTTCATTGTTAATCATATAGATAGACTAATTGCTACTGCAGTTATTGAAGCGACTTATGAAGGTGAGTTATTTATTACGCCGGATATCAATAAATTACTCATCGAGATTATTGAACTCAATAATAATCAAATAATTAGCTAACAAGAGATCGCTTTCCCAATTGAAAGCATCAACTTATAAAAAAGCCCGAAAGATATTATTTCTATCTTTCGGGCTATCGTTAACGGCTAATATTTACAATTTTTGCCAAGGGCTTCCAGCATCAGGTTTATTACCTTGAGTCCACCACTTCGCTTTATATTCACTTCATTGATAACTGACTTTGTCACCACCAACATATACAGCTCCTGCATTCCATGCAGGAGTATCTGTCGCAGGAGGATCAACTGGTTCTACAGGAACCACTGGATCGACGGGCTCGACAGGCGTAACAGGGTCTACCGGATCAACGGGGGGTTCGACTGGATCAACAGGCTCAGGTGTAACTGGCGTACCACTTTCTAGCCCCCAAGGTCCTCCACTTGCAGGGTTATCACCTTGTGTCCACCACTTCGCTGTATATACTGCGCCTTGGTAACTGACTTTATCTCCGCCGGTATAAACTTTATTGCTTTCCCATGTAGCCACACCATCTAATGGCGGGTCTACAGGATCGATAGGCTTACCCGTATCTGGTAATTTATCGACAACGCGAACAGCTGGCCAATTAGCATGAGAGCCATATGCATTAGCGACACATTTTTCGTAATCACCTTCAACTAAAGCTGAATACGCTGTTTGGAAACCTACCAATTCACATTCAAAAGAAACACCGCCTGGGCGATCAGAATAATATTTCCAGTTTGCATCCCAGTTGGTGTATAACACATCGGTTGCGCCATTAAGATTTAAACTACCATAGGGTGTTTGCTGCCAGCAGGTGTTTTTTTCATCTTCTGCAATAGCAATTTCATAATGCTCTGCTAAACCTTCCCAGTAACGAATACGGTTAACAGGCTGTCCTTTATTTTTGTTTTGTTCACCACATTCGATACCACCATTAATCACATTGATAGTGGTACCAAAGCCATATGTAATACCTGCATCAATTTCACGTTGTGATGGTTTCCATGTACGATCAATAACATGAAGCATCGCAGGTTTAGGGGCTTGTGGGGTTAAGAAAAACCAAATTGCAGAAGCGAGGTTTAGCCAAGAATCGGCGACTAAACCAGGATCATTCAGTAACACAGTTGCATCACCGTCGAACATCACTTCAGAGAAGGCACCATAGTTAAAATGGTAGGAAAGCTGTTTAGCGCCTCGGCCAAAATAACCTTCGCCGTCAGCACATGGCCAACGTTTATTTTGCCAATCATCTTGCCCACAGCCTGTAGTATAACCCGCTTGCCCTTCAGACCAGCCCATTTCACGCACGTGAACTAATGCTTGTTGCCATTCATCTAATGCCAGTGGATTATCTGAATAATTATCGATACTGATATGTCCGCCCGTTTCTTGTGAGAAATGAGCGAATGCCGTCACGATAGACGTTTTACAGATCTCATCAGCATTACGTCCGTCGGTATAGTCGCCACAGAAAGCAGGAAACTTACCAATTGCGCGGAGAAAACGAGTATAGGTGTATTCAGGAGCCGCCATTTGTGTCAAGAAATTCCACTCGGTTTCAGGAAATACTCGTTCAACACGTTTTACGTTGTCAGGGTTGCTTGCAGCATCAGGGTAGATCGCTTCAACCTCTGTATTTGGGCGTGTTTCGAGTGCTTTAGCCCATACGTCATACATTGGATCTAACATCTTTGCATCTTCCGCGGCTGTTATTTCTGCTCGTTCAATTATGTAGCCACCTGGATTTTCGGGATCAGGCTGTGGATTCATCGCATAACTGCTTGTCGCGGATAAACCAGCAATCAGTAATGCTAATTGACTTATTTTCGCCATTATAAATTCCTTTTCAGTACGAATTATCTATCTTTCAGAGCTAAAATAAGTCGGCATACTCACCAAACAGTGCTATTTAATGTGACGCTAATAATTTTTAATATTCAAAACTCATCTTAGCTATCAGTACATTTACAAATAATTACTTAATAACGGCAACGTCCAAATGTTAAAACCGTGTTACATAACTTATTTTTATGTACACTGTAATGAATTGATTCAATTAATATCTTTGGCTGTCACACTGTACACAAAATTTGAAAACATAATAATGAAGGCTAGCAAAACTTATTTAAGATTCTTTTATTAAAAATACTTAAAATCATCAATGAAAAAAATAACGTATTGAAAAGTATTGTTTTTATATTATTCATTTAAGACGTAGATGGCAATAAACAAAGATGAATTGAGTTGCAGATCATTATGATCAATATATTTAGGATATGATAAAGTTAATAATAAGAAATAAATATCACGCTAAAATAGAGTTAAATAACAAAAATATTAATAATATTTTTAAGCAGAAGCTTTAGCGTTGTAAATGATACAACTATAATATCAAACACCTTAAATATATAATTTCGTATTTTATTATAAATCACGTTGAAACATAGTTACACGTTGTATAGTGCGCTATATCAACGTTCCTTAACGCTGGAATAAAACTAGTGACACTAGTTGAAAGGTTAAGCTAACTTTACTTCAGTTATAAAAATAAATATTTCTCATCATCTATCACATGCCTTTTCTAAACCAAACATATTGAGATTATTAAGGTATATATTTTGAATTCTTATAACGCTGAGAGTAATCTAAAATGGAAGTGAGCTTTAAATTAAGGAGCAGTAATAATGATAAGTTGTCATCAACATGACTATATTGAGATAGCCTGTATGCTCCACCTTGATGTGAGTTTAACGTATAGAAATGGAGAGAGAATTTCAGGGATCGCCCAAGATACTTGTTATAACGCGCATAGAGAAGAATGTATTGAATTGAAAATTAATAATACCGTTTCAAGAATCGTACTCGATCATCTCGCCTCTATGCAGGCACTCACCGCGAATCCGCATTTTGAGACGGTTAATTTTTAAATTTACATTGTAAATAGTGATTGTTTTTTAGTCATCTACGCGAGTGAAAAACAAAAAGGTGACTTGAATAGTAAGTCACCTTTTTATTAACCAAAAAACTTAAATATACCATTTAAACATATTTAAGTTATTTATAAGTAAACGCCATTTCACCCTTAGCATCTGTGTATAACGTCGCTTTAGATTGCTTAATCAACTGTGCTGCATATGAAGGTGTAACAGCGCGTAACTCACCTTTCGCTGATACAAATTGACCTTCCCAAGCAACATCTCGGTATTTACCTGCTTCTAAAATCTCTACTACAACTTTCATAATCAATGCACCTCAAATGAATATTTTAAACAATCCTACCGAAACACTTCGCGGTTCCTCTGTTAGTCTCTTTAATTTACCTCGTTTTGATTAATTGTCATTACAACAAAAATGCAACGTTAGTTATTCATAAATGGTACATTCAAAAAAATTTTACCTTTTTCTGTTTTTATCTTAGGGGAATAAATACGCGAACCAACCACCTCCTATATGAAAATAAAATTAACGCAATAAAAACAATGGTATATATGAAATATACATACTATGAAATATCACAACAACCTATAAAAGGTACATCATACGCAATAATAGTGGTGAATAAATAATTACCATTTATGAATAGAATTCAAGATTGCAAAAATGATCATTCCCACATTCATTTTTGACATAATAAAACATAAAAAAAGGGCAACATGCTGTTGCCCTCGTAAATATCTAGAAGCTATTTATGATTATTTAATCACAACATCTTGAGTAGTAAACTTACCATTATCAAGTGGTTGCTTGTGTTCAGTCTTCGCATTGAAATCTAATTTAGATAACTCTACACGACGAATAGTACTGTCATGCATAGTTTTGTAGAACAGTTCACCATTGCCTTGATCAATAACTGATGTCCACTGAGTCGCACTCGGTAAATCAGGGATATGTGACTTATCGTTAAACTCACTGCCAATTGGAATATCGAAGTTATTCAAAATATGGAAAGCTTGTGATACTGCTTCTTGCGACGTCTTAAATACAGGTGCGCTATTGACATAGAATGCAGCGCGAACAAAACGTGACGGCGGAGAAATATCACCCGGTAAACCCACAAAGTTAGAGCCAACACCAAACGATTTAGCTTCTACCCCATTGATCTTTTGTGGCGCACTGATACCAGGGTGAAGGTTGATATAGTTATTTAAGTTCGTCACCTGCCAATTGTAATCTGGCGAATTAGTTAGCACTTTTGCCGTGTTCTTATGAATATTGATCTTACCG
Source organism: Photobacterium sp. SKA34 (assembly GCF_000153325.1). Classification (GTDB taxonomy): domain Bacteria; phylum Pseudomonadota; class Gammaproteobacteria; order Enterobacterales; family Vibrionaceae; genus Photobacterium. Next base: position 959,710 of record NZ_CH724141.1, on the reverse strand, counting down.
TGATCCATTATTTCAATCACGATACTATTACCTTGCTTGTCCGATACACGCCAGTGCGCCGTTGGGGATGGGTTACCTTCCGAATCAAAGTAAACCGTTACAATCTTGATTTTACTTAACGCAGCTTCAACTTCTGCAACCGTTGAATATTGGCTTAACATCCAACGTACAAAGTCCATATCAGTGATGTTATTCACGGTATTTTTTGGATCATATTTCGCAAGTTAGCCATAACCACGGAAATAGAATAAACCGGCCGTTAAGCCTTTTTCGTTAATACCTTCAGCAATAAAACGATCATCACTAACAGAGATCCCAGTAAAGCCATATTTACTCTTCCAAGTTAGACCTTGCTTTTGATCTGGCATTGTCGAGGTATAGCTGTAATTACGAGGAGAAACAATTAACTTACTGTTTAAATCGCTATGACCCCACTCAATGGTACGAGCTTGAATATGATCATTGTCTGTTGTGCCCAGTGTAATTCCAGTACAAGCACTTGCAGCAGAACTAAAACATGACGCCAAAAGCAATGTTAATAACGTTTTTTTCATAAATATGCCTGCGAATGTAAACGCATATAATTAATCTTTGATAATAGTCCATTGTGGAAAATAAAAACAACGTTTTATATGTCTTCATGTATAAAAAAACCCACTTCTAGAAGTGGGCTTTTAATTCGCTAAATTTTATGAGCTATTTTTTAAATCGCCCAACCGCCGGCATAAAACACAACCAGTGCAATAGCAATCACTACTGTACCGATATTAAGTTTTTTCACTTCTCCTGACATTACACGTCCAACAACCAGTGAAGTAAAACCTAACATGATACCCGTTACAATATTACAGGTCAGTACGATAAACACAGCACACAGAAGACCTGATAGTGCATCGACAGAGTCTTCCATATCAAGCTTACTAACGTTACTTAGCATTAATAGACCTACGTACATCAGTGCAGGAGCTGTTGCGTAAGAAGGGACAAGGTAGCTAAGCGGAGCCAAGAACAACATGAAGATGAACAATACACCTACCGTAGTCGCTGTTAGACCCGTCTTACCACCCGCAGCTGTACCCGCTGCTGATTCAATGTATACCGCAGCTGGAGAGCCACCGACAAAGCCTGCGAAAATACTACTAACTGAATCGGCAGTTAGAGCCTTGCCACCATTAATAATATGACCACGTTTGTTAAGCAGGTTTGCTTGACCAGCAACAGCACGAATAGTACCTGTTGCATCAAAAATCGCAGTCATCACAAGTGCTAATACTGTAGGCAAAATAACAGGGTTTAGGGCGCCCATAATATCCATTGAGCCTAATAATGATTCGCCTTCATGACCAAATGTCGGCAATGCGAAGATGCCATGGAACGTCACTTTTGGATCAAAGATAAGACCAATAATAGAGATGGCAATAATCACTAATAAAATGCCACCAGGAACGCGGCGCTTTTCTAAACCTAAAATGGCAGCTAGACCTAAAATAGACATAACAACAGGAAAAGCAGTAAAGTCACCAAACGCAACAGGTAAACCCTCTGCTGGGTTTTTGATCACAAGACCAACACCATTAGCGGCAATCAAAAGTAGAAATAGACCAATACCAATCCCCGTACCGTGAGCAATACCTGTTGGCATGTTTTTCATGATCCAGCTACGTACACCTGTAACAGTGATCAAAGTAAACACAACACCCATCAAGAATACAGCGCCAAGAGCAACTGGTACGCTGACACCTTGCCCTAACACTAAACTAAATGCAGTAAATGCAGTCAGTGAGATAGCACAACCAATTGCCATAGGCAAACGTGCCCATAATCCCATAAGTAACGAGCCAAATGCAGCAACTAAACAGGTTGCAATGAACACTGCACCTTGATTAAAGCCAGCAGCTCCTAACATGTTTGGAACTACAATAACGGAGTAAACCATCGCTAAAAATGTAGTTAAACCTGCAATCACTTCCTGTTTAACATTGCTACCACGAGCAGAAATTTCAAAGTAACGATCCAATTTACTTTGAGGTTCAGAATGAGAAGGGCGTTGACTTGTACTGTCAGCAGACATGGTAAATTCCTATTTGATCAATATTACGATGCTTTTTTACAGTTGAAATTGCGCGTAACCAACGTACGCAAACGTTTTCTTTTTTTGGAAAATAAAAGGCTGATGTAGACATCAGCCTTTTATTTCTTCCGCGGCGATCATACCTATAAATAGGTGTGTCGCGCTATAAATAAATCACATTTATCATTTAAAATTGCGTTTTATTACATTTATTGCAAGAAAAGAGTGATCATTGCAGCCATTGGCATGTTTAAACCATCAGTCTAACAATCTGAAAACCAACATATAACGATTGAAAGGTCTAAATGAAAATAAGGGCGAACAAATCGCCCCGAATACTTTTGCTGAAACCTACGCGTATTATGGCAGCAGTTTCTTAGTAAACATCTTTAATATAATCAAACAAATGAAGGCTGATAGTGCAATCAAGAAAATAGTGTGGAATACATCATGGTAGCTGCTCGCCGCCTGAGTCAGGCTTTGCACCTTACCGTCTGCCATTGTCACCGATGTTGCCGTTGCTATCCAAGCTGCTACATAGTTAGCGATAGAGCCTGATACCAACATGTAAATACCCGCAAGAGTACCTGTTGAGTTTGCAGGGTTCAAACGAGTGATTGCCGCCAACGCAACTGGATCGATAAACATTTCAGCTAAACCAATCAGACCTAGACCAACTGTTACCCATAGCATTGAAGTGTGACCAGAATGCATTGCGAGCTTAGACGAAATATTGATCAAGAGAAAACCCGCAGTCAGGAATAAGAAGCCAATACCTAACTTAGACAACGTTTTGGGCTGTATATTAAATCGTGCCAGTAATTTCCACGCCCAAGCAACCAATGCCCCACCAACGATAACGGCAAATGGATTTATTGATTGATAGAAACTAGTAGGAATATTGAAGCCAAACAGATCTTTATTTACGTTGCGTTCAATAAATAAGGTAATAGAGCTACCACCTTGCTGGTCAAATGCCCAAAATAACGTACCAAACAACATGAACAATACTATTGCCCATATATTTTTCTTACCCTGAGCATCGCTACTAGCATAAATACGGCCCATTAAAAATAGCGAGACAATACCGATCACAATGAGAACAAAGCCAGCCCAAAGCTGCGCAAGGATGACTGCAAAGAATGCAACACTCAATATCACACCGACAACTAACAACATTGAGTTCGAAATGCCTGCGGTTTTAGCCGACAGTGCTTCTTTTTTAAGACCAGCTACATCTTTAAAGGCATTGCGACCAGAAAGAAATACTATAAGGCCAGCAAACATACCCAAGCCCGCAATACCAAAACCAATATGCCAACCATAAGTTTCAGCAAAATAACCCGTAGCAATCGGAGCAATAAAAGCACCAAGGTTGGCACCAACATAAGATAAAGAGAAACCGGAATCTCGGATTGATTCACGATCATGGTAAAGCTCACCCAGCAAACAGCTAGAGTTGGTCTTGAAGAAACCATATCCAACAATAATTAGAGCAAGAGCTATATATAAAGTAGAGTGCCCTGAAGTAGGAAAGGATAATACGGTGTGACCTGCAACCATCAGCAAAGAGCCTATTGCCACAGACCAAAAGTTTCCTAAGTATCTATCTGCAATATACCCACCAATGATTGGCGTCACATAAACAAGCGATGTATAAGCACCGTAAAGTGCGTAGGCGTGTGCATCAGAAAAAAGTAGCTGCTTTGTTAAATATAGAATCAGTAAGGCACGCATGCCGTAATAACTGAAATACTCCCAAGCCTGTACACTGATTACGTAAAGTAGACCCCTAGGATGAGAAATATTGCTCATATTTTTCCTTTCCTGAATTAATTATATTTTTCTGCCACAGCGAACTAACATAGTGAAAAGAGGTAGATAATTTTTATCTTTCTTTTAGCTAACTCACGAAAAAAAAGCAGCAACAGCTGCTGTTAACTTTAAATCACCTGGTGATATCTTCCTGTTTAAGCAAGGAATAAAAATCAACCAATAGTGAATAAAAATTCACATAAAGAATACTTTATTTTGTATAAATGCCAAGAGAAAAACTAAAAACAAATATTGTAACCTACAGCATAACTAGTCATTAAATATTCACTAATTAGCCATGTTATGATATGTATCATACGAAATAACATTATTTAATGAATAGAAACCAAGAGCAAACCATTATCGAGATCTAACTTTCCATTTATAATGCTTTTTTTGGGTGCATAGAATTACGGTAAATATTCATATTTGAGGCCTGGCTTAGTGCTGATTCAAATATATCGAAGTACGACAGAGCAATCTTAAAAATATAATTATCTTGCGAGAACGGGAACGACTCGAAGGCAATATCACTTTGAATATATATTTGGCTCCATTTCGGCATCACCCACATTTATCTACAATGCAAACTGATGCTGCGAATTCAATAAACTGCCACACAATTACATATCTCGTTTTTTGCTTTACCTTACGTCCATTTGGCTTCCGATGTTGGTCAAACCATAAGAGCAACAGTTAGCCAAAGTTAAGCAATCATTTCATCGATGAATGCATCTACATACATAATTAAAGAGAAATTACTTCTAGGCGGCTGTCAGTTGCTAACTATGATAAAGGCTCAGTAACTGCGATAGAGCAAAACCAACAAATAGATCGCATCACTACCCATCCCGATTTTGATCCCATTGGTACCATGATTAATAAATAATCGAAATCAGCAACCTCAGATCTTTCATCTTCTAAAATGAGGTTTTTCGCCTCTTGAATGAATTTACTTTTTTCTAATTAAAAAGAGCATTCAGTCCTCTTCAGTCACCTCTAAAAATAAAACAATCATTAAAAGCACCTAATTACATTTTTTATGCTTCTTTAGCTTATATGTTATACCTTTTAGTTATTTAGCAAATATATGACTAGATCCATAATCCAGCTATTCGCTGTCAGCATAACTACGATAAGAAGCTGGAATATATAATGAAACCTGATATTGATACCGCCCTTTCAAGCACCAGTACTCCCCTATACCAACAAGCAAACATGACACCTCAACAATGGAAAGCTGCAACAAAATTCGACAGTGTTGATATCGGTTGGATTGTCATGAGTATTGGTATGGCCATTGGCGCGGGGATTGTTTTTCTCCCAGTACAAGTTGGCGTCATGGGGTTATGGGTCTTTTTACTCTCATCGGTCATTGGCTACCCTGCAATGTATTTGTTTCAGAAACTGTTTATCAATACCCTTGCTGAATCAAAAAAATGTACCGATTATCCAGGCGTCATCAGCGGTTATTTAGGTAAAAACTGGGGGATTGCACTCGGTATTCTATACTTTATTATGTTAATCATTTGGGTATTGGTTTACTCCCTCGCAATCACTAATGACAGTGCCTCATACCTACATACTTTTGGGGTGACCAGTGGGCACTTAAACCATAATATTTTCTATGGCTTAGCATTAATCTGCTTGTTGAGTTATATCGGCTCAAAAAGTGAAAAGTTTCTGTTTAAAATCTCTGGAGTTATGGCGGTTACTGTCATTACTTTGGTTGCTGTTATGGGTGTTCTTCTTATCCCACAATGGAACTTTAGCAATATTACTGCTGTTGGTGATTGGGAAGTAACGCTAAAAAATGCAATCATCACACTGCCTTTTACCCTGACATCAATCTTATTTATTCAATCACTGAGCCCAATGGTGATCTCTTACCGCTCTCATGAAAAGTCGATTGAAGTGGCACGTTATAAAGCTTCACGCGCGATGAAAATAGCCTTTAGCATTTTGTTTGTCGTGGTCTTTTTCTTTGCCGTTTCATTCACCTTTGCGATTAGCCAGTCTGAAGCACGACATGCAATGGAAGAAAACATTTCAGCCCTTGCTATGATTGCGCATTACTTCCCTGGTAGTTGGGCAACTATAGTCGGTATTGTGATCAATATTTTTGCCGTTGTGACATCATTTTTTGGTGTGTTCTTAGCATTTAAAGAAGCATGTCGCGGACTGACCATGAATATTTTAGAACGTAAATATAAACCAGAGCAGATCAATAACGATGTAGTGAATAAGCTGATCACCGTTTTTATCATCGTAATTGCATGGGCAGCCGTTGCATTAAACCTACCGATTTTATCGTTTACATCTATCTGCTCACCAATCTTCGGTATCGTAGGTTGTTTAATTCCAGCTTATTTAGTCTACAAAGTTCCAGTGCTGAATAAATATAAAGGTACCGCAACTTACCTTATTATTATCACAGGCATCTTGTTATGCATCTAACCACTGCTTGCTTTTATTTAATTCAATAATCACTCTTTGTTAAAACATAAAAAACGCCGTTACTTCTTATTCTTTCTGATTGAAAGAGGATGGAAGTAACGGCGTTTCTATTGCAAAGAGGTCGAATTATGCAGTTGTCATCGCAACAGCTTGTTTCTTCGCTTTTATACGTTTTTGTGCAAGTGCGACGCCTGTAAGACTGTAGTGGTCAACTAAAATTGGCCACGGTTTTAGAGTTTTCCCAATATAATCGTTCTGATTCGTTGGGAGTTAGGCCGCCATTATATTGATGCGGCCTGAGTTGACAGTAATACCCGATAATGTAGCGGATGATCTCTTGTTGAGCTTCAGCAAAACTACGATAACCCACTGTTGGCACCCATTCGGTCTTTAAGCTTCTAAAGAAACGCTCCATTGGTGCATTATCCCAGCAATTTCCTCGGCGAGATAAACTCTGTTTTATCTTAAAACGCCACAGTAATTGACGGTACTTTCGACTTGTATAGTGGCTACCTTGATCGCTGTGGAACATGACGCCTTTCGGCTTACCACGCGACTCATAAGCCATTGAAAGAGCTTTGCCTGTCAGACTGGAATCAGGTGATAAAGACATCGACCAACCAATCACTTTGCGGGCAAAAAGATCAATAACAACCGCTAAATACATCCAGCGATTTCCTGTCCAAATATACGTAACATCACCAACCCAAACTTCATTTGGGGCGGTAACAGCAAACTGTCGGCCCAAGTGATTTGGAACCTCAACATGTTCTTGAGAAGCCTTTCTGTATCGATGCTTTGGCTGTTGGCAACTGACTAAACCAAGCTCTCTCATGAGTTTTGTTGCTCGGTATCGGCTCAGTTTTAAACCCTGATTTGTGACTATATCTGCAATAGTCCTCGCTCCCGCAGAGGCGTTGCTTGCTGCGTGGGCCTCACTAACTAAGCTGCGAAGTTTGACTGTTTCCGCCCTAATCGCTGTTGGACGCTTTAGCCAATAGTTATAACTACTTCGATGAACATTGAAGACTTCGCATAATGTTTTTACGCTATAGCTCTGCTTGAGTTTCTTGATCATCAAGAATTGTTCAGTGAGTCCGACATCAACAGAGCCGTGGCTTTTTTTAATATTTCATTATGCTCTTCAAGACGAGCTAACTTCTTTTTTAATTCCCGAATTTCTATTTGCTCAGGGGTCATAGGCGAAGCTTTTGGCGTTTTGCCTTGTCGTTCTTGTTTAAGCTGACGAACCCATTTATCCATCGTGGATTTACCCACATTCATGGCTTGGGCGGCTTCTGCCACTGAGTAATTTTGATCAATCACTAACTGTGAAGCCTCGAGCTTGAATTCTGCGCTGAATAGTCGTCTTGTACGATTTGTCATAGTGTCACCTGTTAACGTATGAAGTGATGATATCACCTCTAACTAAGTGACCAAATTCACTATGCCACTACAGAACCATGATGCCACCGATGTAATGGTAAGCTTCTAAGTGCTCATTAAGCATCACACTAGCGATACCAGCCGCCATGATCGGCAATAAGTTCATAAACATTGCAGTACGATCAGCACCTAAACGCTCAATCGATAACATCCATAACCAAGGCGCAATCACAGAAGCTAACAATGCAGCATACGCAATCAAAGGTACAGAAGACGCGGTGATCGCCATACGATGGCTCATTAACAACAATGGCGTTAACATAATAACGGCAAACAAGCATTGAACGTAAACAGACTTCCATGTTGAAAATGGCATTTTCCAGCGTTTTAGCAGCACACAGTAAAGTGCATAAACTACTGCAGCAATCAACATCAACATATCACCTTGCTTGATCCCCTGTGAAATCAAGATTTTTACATCACCATGGCTTAGCATTAATACCAACCCACTAAGGGATAATACCGCACCAATTAACGCAAATGGTGATAAACGCTGACCAAGGATCGGTACACTTAAAAACATACTGATCAACGGCACGAGTGAAATAATCAAGGCGATGTTAGTCGCCGTTGTGGTTGCCGCAGCAAAATAGCCTAATGATTGGTTTAAAACCATGCCAAGTAAGCCGAGAAAAGCCAGCTTAGTAAGGTAAGGTTTAATTATCGCACGATCACGCCAAACAGATTTAGCAACAAAAGGAGTTAGCATAACTAATGCGAAGAACCAGCGATAAAAAGATATCGCACCAGGATCAATGACACTGAATGCCATCTTGTTGACAATGGCATTCCCTGCCCATATTGCAACTGTAATTAAGGGGAATAAATAGAACATTGTCTGCCTTATATGAAGAACTTGATCAGATAACTAAATCCGTATCTGAATCATTAATGCTGCTATTCTGTCACGTCTTTTAAGATACATATATCTCCAGTCGGACATCCTAAATCGATTGTCGGACATATTCATAAATCAAATATTGCTCACAAAAATACGACAAAAAACGAACATGCTGAATTAGCTGAATAAATACATTGTGTCTTAATTTTTCAGGACAAAAAGCTCAACTATTTAAGCTGGGCCATTAAAATTTAAGATAGCGCTTATCACAATACAGACCTCAAAACCCCGAAGATCCTGCAATAAATAAGGGACAACCCTTTATTCCTTTTTTAAAAAGTTTAGTTATATAACTAAGACATCCTCATTTCGCTAGACACATCATTACCCGCTCATATGGAATATATAGCTCCAGCATTCATTCCACATGGTAATAATTTGCAATAAAGGTTGTTACTTTCAAATATTGTTTGAATAAAGATCACAGCTTAATGAATTTAAGCAATCATATGAGACTAAATTTATATCAATGTGATGTTGAGCTAAATATTTAAGTAAATATGGGTATTTAATAATGGAGAACTAAAAAAGTCCCACAAGATTACTTATGGAGTAGCAAATGGAAAAGTTAATGCGATTTATAGAAAGCAGACTCATGCCTATCGCAGGAAAAGTGGCACAACAACGCCATCTAGGTGCAATAAGGAATGCTTATATATCGTTCATGCCTTTTATTATTGTTGGCTCAATTTTACTTGTGATCAGCTCATTTCCAAATGCGGCTTATAAGGAATTTATGGCATCAATATTTGGACCTAACTGGGGCACAAATATTGAAATTCCGTTCTCCGTCATTTTTTCTGGCATGTCATTATTTATTTCTTTTATGGTCGCTTATCGATTAGCTGAGCGTTATAAAATCGATAAAATTTCAGCCGGAATTTTATCATTATCAGCCTTTCTTGTATTAACCCCTTTTGCTCAAATTGAAGAAGTTGGAACAGTTATCCCAACAGATTGGCTAGGTTCGCGCGGATTGTTTGTTGCTATGATTGGCGCGCTGCTTTGGACTGAAGTATTTCGTTGGTTCATTCAGCATAATATTACGATAAAAATGCCAAACGGCGTGCCCCCAGCAGTCGAAAAGTCATTCGCGGCACTCATTCCTGCAACAGTTGTTTTATGTTTAGCCCTTGCAATCAGATTGGCTTTTGCAAGCACTTCTTATGAAACTATCCACCAATTTATTTATGATGTGCTTGCCACACCAGTTCGCTCGTTTGGCACATCTTATTTTGGTGCCTTGCTCACCTCTATCACCATCACTATTTTATGGTCTGTAGGGATCAATAGTGGTTCGATGGTCAACGGTATTATGCGTCCAGTGTGGGCTGAAAACCAACAAGATAACTTACTCGCAGTAGCACAAGGTATCACCCCCCCACATGTCGTAACTGAACAATTTTTTGACTTAATTTGGATGGGTGGTGCAGGTGCAACACTGTCTTTAATTATTGCAGTACTTTTATTCTCTCGCTCTCAGCATATCAAAAAAGTCGGTAAATTAGCCGCAGGCTCTTCCATCTTTAATATCAATGAACCTGTGCTATTTGGTTTACCTATTATCATGAACCCTATTATGTTGATTCCTTTTAACTTAGTGCCATTAGTGCTCGTTACTATTCAATATGTTGCGATGTCTACAGGGTTAGTTTCAACCACTACTGGCGCATTTATACCTTGGACTCTTCCGCCAATACTGTCTGGTTTTATTGTTACTGCCAGTATTTCAGGCGCAATTATGCAAATTATTAACCTCGCTATCGGTGCTGTCATCTACTTACCGTTTTTACGAGTTCTCGATAAGCAATACCGAGCAAGTGAAGAGAAAACTCAAGATGATGCATCACAGATCAAAGAACAACAACCAATTAAGGCTTAAATAATGGAAAAGAACACATGGGGTATTATTGCAACATGGCGTATGGCTTTTGATGGGATCTCAGAAGGTGCAACTCAGCTTCAGAACCAACATCCAGCCAGTGAAGCTGTAATAACATCAGTAAAAATGGTCGAAGATTATCCTTTTTACAAAAGTGTCGGTTATGGCGGCTTACCTAATGAAGATGGCGTCGTTGAACTTGATGCTGCATTTATGCATGGCACAACAATGGCGCTCGGTGCTGTTGCAAGTATTAAAGATATTGCTAATCCAATTGAGGTTGCTGAAAAGCTGAGTCAAGAGCGCTTTAATAGCTTTATGGTTGGTGCTGGTGCTGAGAAATGGGCTCATGACCAAGGTTTTGAGCAGAAGAAAATGCTCACAGAGCGAGCAAATCAGCACTACACCAAGCGTTGCCGTGAAACCATTTTTCGCGGTCTATCTCCCTACACAGGTCATGACACAGTCGGCGTAGCTGCACTCGATACCAATGGCGATATTTGTGTTGGCACATCCACCAGTGGACTCTTTATGAAACGACCTGGTCGTGTGGGTGACTCTCCTGTATCAGGTTCAGGCTTTTATGCCGATAGTGATATTGGCGCCGCAACGGCCACAGGGTTAGGTGAAGACTTAATGAAAGGTTGCATCAGCTATGAAATTATCCGCCGAATGGGTGAGGGAATGACGCCTCAAGAAGCCGCTGATTCAACAGTAAATGATCTTGAAGAAAAATTAATCAAACAATATGGCAAGGCCGGCGATCTTTCTGTGGTTTGTATTGATAAAAATGGCGACTTTGGTGCCGCAACGAATATCGATAACTTTTCATTTTCAGTAGCCACATCAAAACACCCAGCGACAATTTACGTATGTCAGCGCGATGGTAAAAAAACCTCATACCAAGTCGCGACAAAAGAATGGTTAGACGCTTATCAAGCGCGCATTACCGCTCCAATTATTTAAACAAGGATTATGACAATGAAAAAAATCTTACTTATTTGTGATATGGGTATGTCTACAAGCTTAGTAGTAAAGCGTATGCAAGAAGCGGCAACAGAACAATCAATTGATACTTTGATTGAAGCAAAAGGCTCACAAGATTTTGAAGACAATATCAATGAATTCGATTGTTTTCTTATTGCGCCACAAATTAGTTATAAATTAACGGATTTCAAAGTAATTGCTGATGCTCATCAAAAGCCTGTTGCGCTGATCAACATGATGGATTATGGCATGACAGATGGTAAGAAAATCTTATCTCAAGCACTTGAACTAGCGGTTTAATATTATGAATAAAGATCAATACGAAGAATTTGTAATGAGTCTGATAGTTCAAGCCGGTCAGACTAGAAGTATGTTAATGACAGCCATTCGAGAAGCTAAAAATGGCAATTTTGATGAAGCCGATTCTCTTGTTAAAAATGCAAGTCTATCGTTAAAAGAAGCACATCAAATTCAAACAAAACTCATTGAATATGATGAGGGTGAAGGAAAGTTACCAGTGCATATCGTTATGGTTCATGCACAAGACCACCTAATGAATGCTGTCTTAATGATGGATCTAGCCACTGAGATAATTGATTTAAGAAAAACAGTATCTCAGTAAAATTAAAATAAGGGAGAGTATTCTCCCTTATTTTTTTTCATCGTTACTCATTATAAAATATCCATTCGGCGTTAAGTTTTTTAATCTTTTTCTTATAATTCTCTTATTAAGAATATCTTCATAAGATAGTAATATAGATGGAAGCCCTAACCTTTCATCAAAAGCAACACCAGATATAATATCTGAAATATCTTTTTTAAAATCAAAAGAGATCTCACCTGAATTAAAATACATTAATTCATCATCACAAATATCATATTCAATATTCATCATCTTCAACAAAGACTCTACATCTTCATTTTTTTTAATTATTACTTTATTTATATCATAAGGTAGAGATTCAGTTAAAAATGATATTAACTTTTTCTTTGAATCATTATTAAAATTATTGATCAAAGCAAAAATAATATAAGATGTATAAACTTCAGTGAACACAATTAAGTAAGCATTTTTGGCATATATCTCTGATGGTACTTGAACGATATCAACAATGACCTCTCCCAATTTAGAAATATCACTCTTGATAACCCTTGGTACATTATTCTTTTTTAAACAACGACTTAAGGATGATCTTGATAAATCTTTATTGATTAACTCACAGCCAACATCAAGCAACTCATCTAAAGAAAGCATTAACCTTTTTCTAAGATAAAGAATAATCCACTCTTGTTCGGCATTTAATCGTCGATGGATAACATTTGGACGATGTGACTTATCAATCACGCTATCTCTTCTTCGCCATTTCCTTACCGTATCAATAGAAATACCTAATTCTTTCGCCAACTCAGAATCAGATTTTGTTGATGTTTTTATATATTTCCTTGTTCTAGGTGTTGTATTTGCATTTGAATGTAGTTTTATTTCCATAAAAAATAACACTCTCTAATTTTATTATCAAACATTAAAAACTCTATATATAGTAACAAAAATTTAAAATTTATTCATCATTATTTATTTCAATATAAATGACAAAAAAATTACAATTAAATTAATATAAAAAAACATAAATACATGATCCCCCCCTAAAATAACAATATATTTCAAAAAATTAATCATAAAAAACAATATATTTATAAGTAATCAATAACGTGAGAGATTAAAATGAAATACAACAAAAGCAAATTAACAATGCTGATATTAGGAACCCTATTATTGGGTTGTAATAATAGTGATGATAACTCTAGCTCTACTTATCAAGGCTATAGAGCTCAAGTAGAAAAGCCTGCACTAACAGATAGCTTTCGAAATTTAGTTTATGTTAGCTATAACAAAACAGAGCAGAATAAACCTTGGGTAGACAATGATGATAATTTTGGTGAAATTACAGATCTAAATATTGCATTCATGAACCCTTCAGCGAACAGAGACTCAGAAGGTATCTCACATCCTGATGGAATTGTTCCCTCACTCGATCATGAACACGAAAAACTTCTCGTAAAAACAATACAAACATTTAGAGACAAATCTGCAAATGGAAGAGTCTTTTTATCATTCGGCGGTTGGCGAGATAATGAGAGCGGTGAAAATGATGATGGTATGACTGGACGTGATATTGTTTATGAAAAAATAGCTGCTTCACCAGAAGCTCGCGAAAACTTCATTGAAAGTATAATGAGAGTGGTTAACCGCTATGATCTGGACGGCATCGATCTCGATTGGGAATACCCTAGAACAGATGATACGGTGGCCTATAACTATACGGAATTTGTCAACATGTTAGCAGATCGCTTACATGAAGAAGGTTTGTATTTTACCGCAGCATTAATTAACGGTCGCGGCACTCAAACCAAAGATAAAAGTGAGTGTGGTGATTTTTATATGGACGAGGCACTTGATGTGTTTGATACCGTAAATCTCATGACGTATGACATGAGAAATGAAGATCATTCTAGCTACAAAGATACTAAAACGGCACTCGACTACTGGATTCATAAACGCCACCTTGATCCACATCGCGTCACATTAGGTTTACCATCTTATTCTCATCATGGTCCAACTTATACAAAGATGGTTCACGATCAACATCAAATGGCATGTAGGGATACCATCGAAGGAAAAGATGGTGTGACACATTATTACAATGGCTTACCTACCATTCGAAGCAAGGTTCACTTAGCCGAAGATTATCACTTAGGTGGAGTAATGTTATGGGAATTACCTTGCGATGCTATTGAAAAAGGCAGTTCTGATTTATCAATCATAAAAACAATTGATGCAACAATTAATCAAGATCGCAGTTATCAAAATGTATGTGATAAACATGAAGATTGGATAGTTTATCGCAAAGATGATCCTATGCCTCATTTTGAAAGCTAATATCGCTACAAAATTAATGCCAAGATCACTTGGCATTTTTCTTTTAACTAACAAATTAATACTTAAAACAGGTTAAATTAATGCCGATATACCAATGAAAGCTTTGTCTTAAATATTCGTTAGTAAATACTCACACTGCTTTTTAATCAATATAAACATGGCTATATTTACAGTTACCTGAATATCTAAACCCACACAACCTAAGCTTTTTAATGACAAAGAACTTATTACTCATCACATGCTTTTCACTCTGCTCATTATTAACAAGTAGTCCGACGAAAGCCTTAACCGCCCCAGTTGGGGTACGTCCATGCTGCGCTTTTGGTCAAGATTTAAAAACAGAACTGTTCGGCGTACCTATCCCATTCTTTTCATTAGAAAATATTGTTGATGCTTCTAAGCTTGGCAAACATATCTATAACGATGGTTCACAAAACGTTATTGCGAGTTTATTAGGATTAGGCAATGAATCAAACGGCTTAATATTTACGGTTAAAGGTGGGTTTATTGATACAGCCCATGTTCGAGATACCGCAGATTTTACTTATTATTTGTATCAGCAAATTCACCAACATCTAGGCTCCGATTATCGAATTACATTACCGACAGAGTTACGTAAACGCGATATAATATTAAAGAGAAGTAAGCGAACACTTACAGACCGCGAGAAGCAAACAATAAGTATCGAGCTTGCGGCTCTATTAGCATTTCGATTAGCACAATGGCATGAAATTGCGCAATGGTTTGGCTATGAATCAGTCGTTGGCTTTCCGGAATATGTCTCTGCTTTTTCACCAGAAGATCTCTACTCCAACATGTTAGGTGCTATCACCGCAAAACAAGTACTAGAGCAGCAACCCGCTCTCTCTTCGTCAGATTTTTCTCAAGCCATGACTGATGCTTTTAACGATCAATTACGACACTTAGGCAGTGTTTCATCAGAAGAAACCAAACGTAACATACAGCAATTAAATGGTCAGTGGTGGGATCACAATACACGTTTGCCACAAAAGTGGGTGGTATTAAAACGCGATTATCAACTGGGATTAACTCGCATCCCTAATGGGGTGAAAAACGGTATTCCTCTTTCTTTATCTACCCAATTGAGTAACGGTGATAATAATGCTGTGTGGGCTGAGTTGTATTTATATAATGTAGGCAATGAAAAAACGTTTAACACGCTCCCTCCTGCGCTAAAAAGCATCATGGTCTGGCAACCCGCTCAATTTCAACAACTCGCTAATTTTGCAAAGCATCAAGATCATAAAGAACGTGGTCAAAGTACCCAGGTAGTTAAAGATTAAAGTTAGCGAATACTTACTTACGATTAATTTTATATATCTAAAAAGATAAAAAACCCTTCTTGCACAATGTGCAAGAAGGGCTAGGTATATCAACAAGACGCTATATTAATAAGAACGATATATATCTATAAAGCTTTCTACTGACATCGGTTTATAAAAGTAAAAACCTTGATATTGCTTAATTCCCCATTGATCTAACATCTGTTTTTGTTTTTCTGTTTCAACGCCTTCAGAGATGACAGAAAGCTGCAGTTTTTGAGCTAATCGTACTAACGATTCAACAACATGGATTGATTTAGGATTATGTTCAATTTGCTCAATAAAACAACGATCTATTTTTAAATAATCAAAACTATAATCAGTCAAATAATACGGTGAGGAGTACCCAGTACCATAATCGTCAAGCGCAAAGAATATGCCATCTTGATGAAATTTTTCCATACGCGCTTTCACATGATTATTCGAAAATGGTGCTGATTCCGTAAATTCAAGCACCAGTTCAAACTTAGGCGCCAATAATAAACTCGCTTTATAAATACTTTCGTCAAACAAACAAGGTTCCGTCAAATTAAAGCTCAATTTTAGTTGTTTACTCACGACTATTAACTGACTTTGATAAACCTGTGTCATCAAAGAGTAGGTTAACAAGGGTGTTAAGTGTTTACTCTCTATATAGGGTATAAATAAATGAGGCGGTAAAACCTGACCTTTTTTAGTAATCCAACGCGCTAAAACTTCAGCCCCAATAATATTTCCTTCATTATTAACAATGGGTTGAAGGTATGGGCGAATAATATTGCGTTTGATACAAATTCGTACCCAAATTTTTTTGCTGTAAGCTGCGGATATATAACTACTTAGCATGCAACCCAATAAGAGCATTAACAAGTAAACATATTTAGTTTCAACAAATTGTTTTAGAGCGAGTGTCGTATCAACATCCACAAAAAAATCAGTGTCGTCGAGATGAAAATGATACTCATCATGATGGCCTAACAGTACATGTCTTACCAACTGATTGCCTTCACCAATCTCAATATTATCAAAAACGGTAATATACCCTCGGCCAATACTATCGATAACATTAAAACGAAGCGGTTTAAAATATATTTTTAAGTAAGTATTCGCTCCAACCTGCAACGTATAAGACAAGGTTGGCTTATGTGTTAGTAAGCTTTTTACCTTAATACTAAAACCTTTTACTGCCTTCATCTCCATTGAATATAGGCGATTTCCAAATGTACTGTATACATAATAATCCTTATAAATCACAGATACGCTGCTAACATCTTTATGATCGGAGACATAACGTTTTAACTCCCTTTGCTCAGCTAAGGTCGGAATCGTCATCTTCGAAAAAAGAGAGGTCAGTGTCTCTTTGCTATTAACAACTGAATTAAAAGTTTTTAGTTGTATTTCATGCTCATTTTGAATTTTTGTATCAATATCGTATTGATAAAGAAGATAAGTGCAGCATGCCAAAATAATGAGAAAGAACGCAGAGCACACTATCAGTGTATAAGGCTTCATGTATTTAATGTTCATAAAAGAACAATCCCATTTAAAGCCATATTTATTGCTTTGTATAACGCCATAACAACTCTTTATAACAAGCTAAGGGAAGCAATTTACCCCCATATTCATTCTTACAAAATGAATACACTTAAATTATATTTTCTATCGTAACACATGATTTTCCAGCACTATGACTGATAAAATTAAGATCTTTTATGTTAATAATGAACATACGCTTTTATCTATAACAATTTATAACTTTTTTATATGGTTCTATTTTCTTATATAAATAGCGGGCGGATTATATCAACACTTAATGTGATTACAATCACAATTTAAAAATCCAAAAACTCGAAGAATCCAATAAAACTTAAATTTATCATATAGATAAAATCATGATAAAATTCACTTCTCTTTGTGATAAAAAATATCATAGTACATTCGCTATTGTTTATTACTTTTTATTACAATGTATACAACTAATACGATTCAACAAGAACATAATAGGTGAATATAATCACGTTGATTGTTAGTAATTAAGGCCGAATAATAACGACCTTAATTTCATGTCAATTAATATCTTGTCTTACATAAATATGAACTGACGATATAACTCATTGAGTTTTTCTCTAAAAATACCAACTTGTATGTCATCATTCTTATCACAAGCCACCAAGAGTTCTTTTTCTGTTGCCGTAATTTGCTGGCATAACTCAGATAGATTAGAACAGAACTCAATGCTATGTTGTGTGGGCTCATTATTATCTATCGCTGCTTTTTTACGTTGAGAAGAGGCTGGCGTAATATTATGTGCTTTATTATATTCCACCTGTCGCTCTCGGCGTTGCTGTGATTCCGTCATCGCTTGCTGCATTGCAGGCGTTATTTTATCAGCATATAAAATCGCTTTACCGTTTGCATTACGAGCGGCCCGACCAATAATCTGAATCAACGCCTGTGTTGAACGCAAAAATCCCGCATGATCCGCATTTAACACTGCGACCAATGAAGCTTCTGGAATATCTAACCCTTCTCGCAACAGGTTTATCCCAATAAGAACATCAAAAGTACCTGCACGTAAATCATCTATAATTTCAACACGTTGTTCGGTTTTCACTTCAGAGTGAATATAGCTGACCTTAATGCCTTGCTCTGACATTAACTCATACAATGCCTCTGCACTTTTTTTCGTTAATGTCGTCACCAGTACTCGTTCATCTTTTTGCGTACGTTCTGATATTTCTTTTAGTAGATCATCTGTTTGAGTCGCTAAAGGACGCACTTCAACAATAGGATCAAGTAAACCTGTAGGACGAATGATTTGTTCAATAACATGCTGATCGGATTTTTTGAGTTCATAATCACCGGGAGTGGCTGAGACAAATACGGTTTGTGGTTTTATTTGCTCAAATTCTTTAAACATTAAAGGGCGATTGTTTTTCGCAGATGGCAAACGAAAACCATAATCAATTAATGTCTCTTTACGACTCACATCACTGCGGTACATTGCTGAAATCTGCGGGATCATCACATGTGATTCATCAATAAACAGTAAGCCATCTTCAGGTAAATAATCTAATAAGGTCGTCGGTGGCAAGGTAGGATCGCGATCGTTTAAATAACATGAGTAGTTTTCTAATCCAGAGCAATATCCAAGCTGCTGCATCATTTCTATATCATGTGTCGTGCGCTCATACAGCCTCGCCGCTTCCACAATACGATTTTCATTATTTAATTCAGCGACACGCATTTCTAATTCTTTTTGAATTTCAATGCTTGCTTTGAGTAACTTGTCTTTTGAAGCGGCATACAAGGTTTTTGGGGAAACAAAATAATGGTCAATGTCACCCATCACTTTCCCAGTAATAGGATCAAGCCATTGGAGCTGCTCAATGGTGTCATCAAACATCACCACACGTACTGATTTTGATTCTGAATCTGCTGGATAGATATCAAAGATTTCACCGTGTACACGGAAAGTTGCTCGTTCAATCGTTCGTTCACAACGGCTATATTGCAGCGCGACAAGACGTTGAATAAAGTCTTCTCTGTCGATTGTCATACCTACCGATAAAGGAATTTGTACCGCGCGATATTGGGCTGGATCGCCTAAGCCATAAATAGCAGATACTGATGCCACTACAATAACGTCTTTACGTTCTATCAACGATTTGGTGGTCGACAAACGTAATCGTTCCAATTGTTGATTCACCGCAGAATCTTTACGAATAAAACGATCGCTACCAGGAATATACACTTCAGGTTGGTAGTAATCGTAATAAGAGACAAAATACTCGACAGCATTTTCAGGAAAGAAACGTTTCATCTCACTATAAAGCTGTGCAGCAAGCGTCTTGTTATGAGCCAATATTAAAGTAGGACGCTGAAGACGATGGATCATATTTGCCATCGTGAAGGTTTTCCCTGAGCCGGTTACCCCTTGCAATGTTTGGTGTGTAACACCGTCTTGAATATTACCGATTAATCGAGCTAGAGCTTCAGGTTGATCGCCTGATGGAGGATAAGCGGAATGCAAAATAAACGTATTATGTGACATAAAAGTTACCTTTTAATGAGCGGCTTTTGTCAGTATACATAACGCATTATATTTTGCCGTTTAAACACTTAATCCCTTGCTACAAACTAATATTAGTCTTTTAGTTATCCAAATATCTTTTCAAGTATTGGCACCGAATCACGAAATATAAACACTTACACTTTCATTGCTCGAATTACATCATACACATAAAAAAGCCGACTTTATCAGTCGGCTTTACTAAACAAATCGATTGGTAGTAACACTATACTTGTGTTGAATCTGTGTCTTTTTCACAGAACATGGTTGCCGCTAAACGTGCAAGATTATACGCATCTACATAACCCGAATGCTGACGACCTTCCCATTCAACACCAGCAATTTCCATTGCGGCACGTTGACCTAATCGTTTATTAGTAACATGGCGCTGTAATTTAAATAAGGTAGCAAGATTTAAATACTCACGAAAAGGCACTTTTAGCTCTTTAGCTAAACATTCCTTTTTCAAAATACGATCATCATGTCCCCACGCTGCATAGATCTTATGTCGACCACCAAACTTTTGTTCGATCGATTTTAAAATCACAGAAAGTGGCTTGCCATTTTTTTCCACAACCTCAGGCTTGATACCTGTTAACTCTGTACAGAACGGTGAGATTTCATCTTTTGCAGGACGCACATAATGTTGTGCCCGACGAACGATTTTTCCGGTGTTGAGATCAAGCTCTGCCACACCAATTTCGATAATTTCACCGGTTCTAGATGTGCGGCCATCATTCCAACAACACATTTCGAGATCGAAACACACAATACGGTCAAAATTCATTAGTTATCCAAGTGTCACAGGCAAAACAGCCGTCAATAATACCATTTTGTGTTTACTGGTTCATCAGTTAAGAGACGAGATAAACATATTCTATGGTCTTAATAGAAAAAAACAATAAAGCCCAATATCAAAAAACGAGCAGCGAAATAGTTAAGCTCACACTATCTTTATTTATAGTGCCAAGTGGATTGATTTAGCTTATACAGGAATAATAATTCTATGAGTCCGCCACAAAAAACTCAGACAACACTGAAACATGCACAACAAGCCGATATAGAAACAATGGTTAATTGTATCTATTATAGTTCGCATGAATTAATGAATTTCATCTTTGTTGATAAACAAACCGCACTGAGCGTATTGCATAAACTTGTTGTACAACCTCAAGGGCTATTTAGTTATCGTTTTGGGTGGCTTTATAATCATAATGATATAACCCAAGGTGCGGTACTTGGATACTCTCGTCTGCAGTTACAACAACAAGAATTAACAGGCGCGATACAACTGCTCTTTGCCTCCCCGCTTCATTTAAAATGGCGCATATTAACTACGGTCCGAAAAGCATTAGCAAACTATGTTCCCCTACCCTCTAAAGATGCGTTTTACATTAACAATGTTGCTATATTTTCAAACGCTCGAGGACAAGGTCTTGGTACATCATTGCTCGATGATCTTTGCCATCAGTTAAAACAGCAAGGTTATCGCTGTATTGAATTAGACGTCACTTTTTGTAATAAAGGTGCCATCCGTTTTTATCAGCGTTATGGCTTTTACCAAGTATCACAATCTGGTTCAGAAGCATTAAGCCAGAAATATGGCTTACCTTTATTATTAAGGCTCCGCTATGTGTTACCAACAAGCACATCATCGCAAACAACCAATACCAATATTATAAAAGAAGTGTCTCGGCTCTATTCCGTTGGTGTTGATGATGTATATATTCCTGGCACGATCGAGCAATTACAAACAATGCTCCAATCGACATCCAAGCCTATTTCAATTGGTGGTGGACGATATAGCATGGGCGGACAAACCGCACATCCAGATACGTTACATATTGATATGCGTGGCCTCAACCGTATCCTTGAGCTAGATATAAACAAACAAACTATTCGTGTTCAAGCAGGGGCTCGTTGGCGTGATATTCAAGCCAAGATTAAAGACTACGGCCTTGCGGTAAAAATCATGCAAACCTATGCCAACTTCACCATAGGTGGCTCATTGAGTGTCAATTGTCACGGACGTTATGTTAGCCTTGGTCCGCTCATTCTTTCTGTTAATGAAATTAAATTATTATTAGATGACGGTACAGCTGTCATTGCTTCTCCCACGCAACATAGCGAACTATTTTATGGCGCCATTGGTGGTTATGGCGCATTGGGGATCATTGTTGAAGCAGAGCTATCACTCACTAACGACAGTCATATAAAACGTTTACATAAGAAAATACCGTTAACGGAATATCCCGCTTTTTTTGCCGAGAATATCAAAGGTGACCCAGATGCAGTTTTCCATAATGCTGATATGCTGCCACCAGAGTTTAATCGGGTACAAGTCATCACTTGGTTCAGTACAGATCAAGCGGTAAATGTTGCCCCAAGGCAATCACGTAAACTTTATTTAGCTGAAAAATATATGCTTTGGACCATCACTGAAGCTCCTTTTGGTAACTGGCTACGGGAATATATTTACGAGCCAGTCCTTTATTGGCGAAACAAGATCACAACACGTAATGATGAAGCTAATTATTATGTGGCAGAACTCGAGCCGATCTCACGGACGGAAACCACTTACGTACTACAGGAGTATTTTATTCCTGTTGGAAATATTGAACAATTCACACCAAGAATGACAGAAATATTAACCCGTTATACGGTTAATACTGTGAATATTTCTATTCGTCACTCCCATCCAGATCCAGGCTCTATTCTCGCGTGGGCAAGAGAAGAAGTTTTTGCCTTTGTGCTCTATTACAAACAAGGAGCAAGTAAAGCAGAACAAGAAAAAGTGGCAATTTGGACAAGAGAATTAATTGAAGCAGCGATAAATGCGGGTGGCTGTTATTACTTACCGTATCAACCCCATGCGCGTTTTGATCAATTTCATCGCGCCTACCCTAATGCCACTAAGTTGTTTGAACTCAAAGCGAAATGGGATTCTGATTATCGTTTTCGTCACTGTTTATGGGATAAATATTATCGCCAAAACAATGATCCGACGTTGCTTAGTCCAAAAGAAATAAATACCTCTGAATTTCGCCAAATCTATAATACCGTCAAGCAAAGAGATGCATTCTATCTATTTTTACAAAATATTTATCACCTCTACCCCGAGCATTTATTCCACCAGCTTATAATGGACGCTTGCCAGTACATAAATACTGATGAAGCAATCTATCATGAGATCCAGTATTCACTACCAGATATCAAACCAGCGCTTGCAGATATTCGATTTGCGCTTCCTGCGCTAGCAAAGCAAAAAAAAGAAATGACAGAACAAACCCAAACCATCCTACCAACAGGCAGGCACCTTAATGGCTATTTAGAAATTGGCTCAACAGGACGCTATGTTAATGGGTTAAAGAAAGCGTTGAAGCTATCAGGAAAAGTTTTTATTTCTAATGAAAATGCCCCAGATAACTCACCAGCAGAGATTGTCGAACGCGGCAGTATAAAATTGGTTGGTGAGTTTTTTGCGCTGGATGATTATGAGCCTATCCCTGATAATATCATTGAAGATAATAGTTTAGATTTGATCACCTGTTATATAGGTTTACATCACTGCCCGCCCGAAAAGCTCGATAGCTATATTGATTCAATTTATCGCGTGTTAAAGCCTGAAGGGTATTTTATCTTACGGGATCACGATGCAGGTACCGATCAACAACGTACATTTTGCTCTTTAGTCCATACCGTTTTTAATGCTGGATTACATATTAGTTGGCAAGAAAATCAAGCCGAGTTGAGAAACTTCCAAGGCATTGATTATTGGATATCTGCGCTAGAAAAAAAAGGATTAAAAGATAGCAAACAGTATTTGTTACAGGCACATGATCCATCCCTTAATACTTTAATGTGCTTTAAAAAAGTGCAATACCCTTAGGTAAAAGAACACTACATTAATATTGATAAGTTTAATTTCAGTTAGATTTTGTAAATAAAAATGCAACATAACCCTGCCAGTATTGTGCCTTTATAAATTACAGGTAGCACTAAAAAGCATGATAAGCAGAAGAATATTCCTAAAAGGCGTTGCCGCAACTATGGTTGCAACATATTTAACAGGATGTAAATCAAACGACAGTTCTGGCAATGATAAAAAGAAAGCTCATCAAAACTGGAAATTAGCCGTTTTACCTGACACTCAAAAGTATTCTGAAAATAGTCCTGAACGTTATTTTTCTCAAACTCAATGGATCGCAGATAATTGGAAAGATGAAAATATCCCATTCACTATTCACCTTGGTGATTTAGTCGAGCATTACGATGAACCAGCAGAATGGGATGTTGCCTGTGAGGCAATGGATATCTTAGGTGCATCAGAAAATACACCTTATTCTCTCTTATGTGGTAATCACGATCTTGAAAACGGTGATCATTATGACATTGACCGCCCAAGCAACGAACCATTTTTAAATCACTTCCCAGAGAATAAGATCTTTGAAGTCAATACATGTATCGCAGTCAGTGACTGTGGCTTCAATAGTTGTCATCTTTTCAAAGAGCCGCACAATAACACCGAGTTTTTAGTTTTTGCGATCGATTGGAATCCTTCAGAAGCGACGTTTGATTGGGCCCAAAACTTACTTGATCAATATCCTAACACCCCAGCCATTTTATCAACCCACCAACTGCTGAATATTGATAGTGATGGAAAAAGCCCATTAATCACATCAAAAGGCTTTGAGTTCTGGATCGATTTTATTCATAAGAATGACCAGATCTTCCTAACCATGAATGGTCACCATCATGGTGCGGCTAATATGGTCGCCAAAAATGCTTATGGTCGTGATGTACTAATGATGGTGGTCGATTACCAAGCAGACTTTTGGGGAGGCAATGGCATGCTCCGTACTGTCGGTTTTGATTACAGTAATAATCAACTGGTCATTCGCTCATTCTCCCCTTGGGTTCAAGCGATTCCAGACGATGAGCGAACACCGTTTGATATACCTGAGTTAACCAATGAGACCAACCACTTCGAGTTCGACATGAATTTTGAAGAGCGTTTTAGTAACTTAAATCAAGGGGAATTATCACCCATGCCAGCCCTTATTGACGGCACAGTGGGTTACTGGAAGTTAGATCAAGAAAACATGATGAAAGTCGATGACGAAGGCAGTGTCACTTCTATTTTTCAGGATCTTTCAGGAAACGGTAGCCATTTCAAAATGATGCCAAGAGAAGCCAACACTGGTGCACTGAAAGAGTATTTTGAATACTCAGAATCTGCACCAGAAAACGGGCACACAGCAGGCTCTGTTCTACTAAAAGGTAATAAAGCAGAAGATACTGGCGCATACTTATCAACGCTGGGAACAGCAATCAGTACTAATAACTGGGATCAAGGTTATACCATTGAAACCTTCCTGCAGTTACCGGATGATTGGGAAAGTGATTTATCACGTTGGGGTGGAATTTTATGTCAGCAAGCCAGCCTCAATGATTTTGTTAAAGATGCTGGCGAAGATCCTGCCGTTGTCATGGCGATTTCTTCTCTTCATGAGGTTCAATGGGAAACCATGGACAATCAACAGCAAGATACCACCACTGCGTGGTCTTGGAGTCTCGATTTGATGAAGTGGTACCATATCGCCATTATAAATGATGGCGAACACACCACTATGTACATTGATGGATACAAAGTAATGCGTAATCCAACTGAGAAAAGTAATGGCCTTTCAATCAAAGAAGATGCAGCTTGGATTGTGGGATCATCGTTTTCTAACAGTAAATTACATAATCCTTTATATGGTTATGTCAGTGAGTTAAGAATAGTTAATAGACCTTTATCACCCAATGAGTTGTTAACAAAAGCCTAGATTTTACATGTAAAAAAGCCCGCAATTTCTTGCGGGCTTTTTTATTTTGCTCCTCCTGCTGGACTTGAACCAGCGACATACGGATTAACAGTCCGCCGTTCTACCAACTGAACTAAGGAGGAATTGTAATGGTGGTGGGGGAAGGATTCGAACCTTCGAAGGCAGTGCCGGCAGATTTACAATCTGCTCCCTTTGGCCACTCGGGAACCCCACCGAAATTTAATGGTGCCGACTACCGGAGTCGAACTGGTGACCTACTGATTACAAGTCAGTTGCTCTACCTACTGAGCTAAGTCGGCACTAAAATTTCGTCTATTTAACGCACGCGTTAAATCAAAATGTTGGCGGAGCGGACGGGACTCGAACCCGCGACCCCCGGCGTGACAGGCCGGTATTCTAACCAACTGAACTACCGCTCCAATTCTTTAACGAAACCCGATAGCATCGAATCTCTAGAATATGGCGGAGAGATAGGGATTTGAACCCTAGATACGCTATAAACGTATGCCGGTTTTCAAGACCGGTGCTTTCAACCACTCAGCCATCTCTCCGTAAGTGCGGCGTATAATATAGTGCTGTTTTTTATCTGTAAAGTAATAGCATCAAATAATCTTTCAACTGTTTATCTATCAATCAAAAAGTTATTCACTCACTCAATTTGATGTTTTATCGAACAGAAACAACGACTATCTCTAATGTCTGTTAATTCACATGTTGAGAAATTAAGTGTCCAAAAACTTCCATCGCAGGCAACCAGTCGTTATCACAATTAAAATTCGCCACACTGACTCGAAAGCAGTGTTTGTATTGATTATGTGAACCAAACACAGTACCAGGTAAGATACTGATTTTATGTTGATTACACTCACGATAAAGTTCGTAGCTATCAGTACCTTCAGGCAACCGAATCCAGAGTATGAAGGAGCCTTGTGTTTTGTGGATTTGATAACGATTTTTCATATTTTTATATTTACTTAACACCTGATTTAATAGCAGGCAGAAATACTGAACTTGGCTTTGGTAATTGCGGATCATCTTTGAAGTATGAGTACGGTATTTACCGGATGTTAAAAATGTTGCCACCCCCGAATGCAACAAATTCAAGCACCCCATGTTGTCACATAAAAGAAATTTTTCTATTTTTTCACGGTATTGTCCCGCTAATATCCAGCCAATACGTAACCGAGAATCCAAGGTTTTTGATAATGAATTTACATAGATAACCCGTTTCTGTATATCGAGACTGTATAAGCTCGGTAACGACGTTCCGTGTGCCAATGCGCCAAAAACATCATCTTCAATAATTGGAATATTGCTAGAAATAGAAAGAAGTTTTTGCCGACATTTTAATGGCATTACCGCCCCAGTGGGGTTGGTAAAGTTAGGAGTGACAATAATGACTTTAATATCCCAATTTTTCATTGCTTGCTCAAGAGCTTCAGGACTGATCCCGTCTCGGGAACAACTCGGGATCTCTATAACTTTTAAGCCTAACGACTCCAGTAACAACAAATTGCCAAAGTAGCAGGGGGATTCGACCGCAACGATATCACCGCTTTGAGTCATCGCTCTAAGGGCTAAGCTAATAGATTGCTGAGCGCCATGAGTAACAAGCAGCTCATCGGTATTTGCAGAGATACCTAAATCTTGTGTAATTTTAGTCAGTTGTTTGACCAATAATTTATTACCAGGAGGAAGTTGATAATGACCTGATGTGTGGACTTGCTGGCGGCTATGGCGGCCAATTTCAGCGTACAAACTCTTAATGGCTGGTGCATTAATATTCGGATGGGCAGAACCTAACGGTAAGCACTCTTTGTATTCAGGATAGCTCAAAATATCTTTGCATATGGAAATTAAATCCACACATGTCGGCTCCATCAACATCGAATCTAATTTTGTTCGAACCGACACTCGATAACCTGATTTTGGTAAAGCGTACACATAACCTTGTGCTTCCAACTCTTGGTAAGCTCGAATAACGGTATTTTTACTTACACACAGATCAGCACTCAATCTTCGTATTGAAGGCAATTTATCATTATCTTGAAAAGCGCCACTCTGAATGATCTTCAGGAGGTAGCTTTCAACCAAAATATACTTACTACTCCCGTTCCTTTTTTCTTGATCAATAAGATTGGTGAGTTTAACTAAATTACCAACATCTGTACCCATAAAAACATTCAACTCTGTGACTTTTTAAATATCTGCACCTAAGTATATTAATTCTATTCAAAAGTAACACGAGTTACATCACAAGGATTTATTATGCTAATTAAGGCTATCCCTTTTGTATTTGTTATTCTCTGGGCATCTGGGTTCATCGGAGCACGATTAGGATTAAACTATGCAGAGCCAGCCACACTACTCTCAATCCGTATGGCTTTAAACATATTGTTATTTCTAATTATCTCAGTAGTGCTTAATAAGCGTATACCAAAAGGTATGAACTTTTTTCACAGCTTTATTTCTGGGCTGTTAATCCATGGTTTTTACCTTGGTGGGAGCTATTACGCGATCAGTCAAGGAATGCCAACAGGGTTAAGCTCATTACTTGTAGGATTTCAGCCGATATTAACAGCGATGATTCTCTTATTATCTACTCAAGAAAAATTTAGGCTATCTCAATGGGTTGGTCTGATCATCGGTTTCATTGGCATCGCTATGGTGTTGATGGGGAAAATTGAATGGCAATCAGAGTTGCATAAAACGAGTGCGTATTTTTTCAGTTTTTGTGCATTATTGGGTATTACTTTGGGCACACTTTACCAAAAAAAATATTGTCAGAATATCGATATGATTGGAGGAGCATGCGTCCAATACTTAGCTGCCTTAACGTTATTTTTTCCTGTAGCTTTCAACTTTGAAACGATGGAAGTTCAATGGACAACCGAATTTATTCTAACATTAGCGTGGTTAGTGCTTTGTCTCTCATGTATCGCATTACTTTTACTTCTTTATATAGTAAATAAAAGTGCCTCATCCTCGGTTGCTTCTCTATTTTATTTAGTTCCTCCTGTTACAGCTATTCAAGCTTGGCTAATATTTGGTGAATCTTTAGATTGGAAAGGAGTAACAGGTTTTATTTTAGCAGCCAGTGCTGTTTACTTAGTGACCAAGAAGCCAAGTATCCAATTGAGACAATACAAACAGCTGACTTAGAAAATCAAAAGAAAAATGGATATAAACAATATCTTATGACGTAAAAAAGCCCGCAATTTCTTGCGGGCTTTTTTTATTTGGCTCCTCCTGCTGGACTTGAACCAGCGACATACGGATTAACAGTCCGCCGTTCTACCAACTGAACTAAGGAGGAATTGTAATGGTGGTGGGGGAAGGATTCGAACCTTCGAAGGCAGTGCCGGCAGATTTACAATCTGCTCCCTTTGGCCACTCGGGAACCCCACCGAAATTTAATGGTGCCGACTACCGGAGTCGAACTGGTGACCTACTGATTACAAGTCAGTTGCTCTACCTACTGAGCTAAGTCGGCACTAAAATTTCGTCTATTTAACGCACGCGTTAAATCAAAATGTTGGCGGAGCGGACGGGACTCGAACCCGCGACCCCCGGCGTGACAGGCCGGTATTCTAACCAACTGAACTACCGCTCCAATTCTTTAACGAAACCCGATAACATCGAATCTCTAGAATATGGCGGAGAGATAGGGATTTGAACCCTAGATACGCTATAAACGTATGCCGGTTTTCAAGACCGGTGCTTTCAACCACTCAGCCATCTCTCCGTAAGTGCGGCGAATATTACCGACAGTTCGAAAGCCTGTAAAGTCTATTTTTTAGAAAAAACACCCACTCGATTAACAAATGTTCAGATTGTTACGAGAGATAACAATCCAACTATTTCTTATACTTTTTCACGTTCATTTTTCCGCCAATGTAGCGTCTAAAGTCGTTTTCTTTTCATTCAACTTCAACACGATACTTAATGCTTGCTTATACTAAAACAAGTTATAACGCTTCAATGTGTCATCAATATTCACAAGGATGTTATATGCCGTTCAACATCATTCCTCTTTTTATTGTTTTATTTTGTTCTGGTTGTGTTGCACTCTACCCTGCACAATGGGAAGCAATCACACTTAAAGATGAACTCACAGGTAAAGAAACTTGTCGTGTTCGTGCATTATCTCCGATACAAACACACGGTAGCTTTTACCCCATGATTGATATGACCGACAATCAAATTCGTATCGGTATGCATAGTCCAGATGAAAACCCAATTCCTGTTGGAGACATACAGATACGCATTGATAATCAATATGGCTTTTTTATTAAACAAGAAGACATGAACTATTACCTTCAACCGCAAATGGATATTTCTCCACAAGCCTTGGTTGGTTATGGTCGTCATATTAATAATTCAAATAAGTTAAAACTTGCCGAGCTACAACTAAGCTTTACAACAGCAACAGCGAAAGCTTTAACATCAACGTCACCTTATACCGTCGCATCTGGTGAAGTTGCTAAAAAAATATTTACACAAATGCTCACTGGTAAATTTTTAGATTATCGTATCATGCCGACAGACAAGCATGGTGCGACGAATGGCCGCTACCCGCTGAATACTGATTTTCTAAAGGCGTTAGAAGTATGTGATATTGATTGGTATCAATAGGTTTAAGCTGTAATAGATAAACGCCTTTAAATCTGCGTATACTTAGATCATTAGTTGTTTAACAGTAATAGTAAATGAAAAACGTATACCAACCTTTATTTGATGATAATAATCCACCCAGTGATATCTTTTTTGGCCATACGATTTTTCTGCCTAATACCGGAACGATGAAACATGCTCACCCGTGGGGACAATTGCAACTGATCAGTGGGGGGATCATTGAATTAAAAGCAGAAACTAAACATTTTCTCGCCCCACCTCAATACGCATTATGGGTACCACCAGCGATCGAACATCAGAGCTACATTCGTCGTAGCTTAAATTATTGTTCGATGAACATCACTAAGCCCCTAGCTGATGCTCTTCCTGACTATTCATGTTTATTAGAGGTTAGCCCTTTAATGCAAGCCATGGTTAATGACCTACGCGAGCGTCGTATCGTCATTCCTGAAACTCCACAAGACAAACGCCTCGTTAAAGTTTTATTTGATCAAGTATTGATGAGTAAAGAACACGAGCAATATCTACCCACGACTGAGGACAAGTTACTTCAATCAATGCTAATTGAACTTGAGAAAAACCCTACCAACAACACAACATTAGCTGAATGGGCAAAACAGCTGCACACGACAGAACGTACCTTAGCGCGTCACTTTAAAGACAAACTAGGCATGAGTTTTACAGAATGGCGTCAACGCCGTAAATTTATCTATTCACTACATTTGCTTCGTAGTGGGTTATCTGTGAAAGAAATAGCATTTACTCTTGGCTATCATCAAGCATCACCATTTATAACCGCATTCAAAAAACAGTCAGGCAGTACACCCGATCAATATCGTCAACGTCTAGGTACAGAAAAATAATCATAATTAATATGATTTCAATTAAGTACCTTTTCCATAAAAATATACTTTATTAAAAGGACATCTATATTAATTCAGCCTTATTAATAAATAACCATCACATTTAAAATATAAAAAACGTGATTTTAATCCAAAAACACACCTTTTATAAAAAGCAAAACTTTTCAGTTACTTAAATAAAAAAACGATGTCTACACGGAAAATAGCAATTGTTTAAGTAACTGTGCTTTTGTAATTATCATATTTTGTACTAACTTAATAAAGTATTCATACGGATGTTTAAATTTTTGAAAAATTATAAATCAAGGGATGAATTAAATGAAAAAATTCAACTTATCAATTTCATTGGCAACTTTACTTTTATTTAGTACACATTCTAATGCTAATAATTTAAATGATAATAAACGAGATGATATATTACTGATAGGAGACTCAATATTTGCATTATCGGGTGAGATACTAGATGACCTTGAATATAAAGCCAATCAAGAGTTTCGAGATTATGCTCTAAGCGGTGCAAAATTCTCTAGTGGTATACTTGTTAAGCCTGTAACTAAACAATTTGAGCAAGCACA
The DNA here is from genome assembly GCF_000153325.1 of Photobacterium sp. SKA34. Taxonomy (GTDB): domain Bacteria; phylum Pseudomonadota; class Gammaproteobacteria; order Enterobacterales; family Vibrionaceae; genus Photobacterium. The sequence goes on along the minus strand of NZ_CH724141.1, from coordinate 927,918 downwards.
AAAAGATACTCCTTCTACTAAAATTAAAACCGTTTTAATGGACGGAGGCGGTAATGATATTTTAATTCCAGCAATACTCGGTGATCTTTATGGCTGTAAAACGTATTGGTGGAGACCTGAACCAACAAAACGCTGTAAGAGAATCTCAGATAATCTCTATGTTGAAATTGTCGATTTTATGAATAATCTAGGCTCAAATGGAACCGATAATATCGTGTATTTAGGTTACTACCATACTAAAGGAGATCTCACTAACCTTAAAAAATCAATTGATTATGGAATGGTAAACCTAGAAAGAGCATGTACTGATACGGCCTCTACTCAATGTCATTTTATTGATCCTCGAAATTCAATAACTCCTGACGATATTCTTTCAGATAATATACACCCTAACACTAGCGGCTCATTGAAAATTTCAAATCTAATTTGGCCAGTATTAAAAGATCTCATTTAAATACTAAGAATTAAGGCATGATGTTAGGCTATCTTCATGCCTTTAAATAGGACATATATCGTGAAAAAAAAGATAGTTATATCGTCATTAATTATTAGTGTTACCGTTTTAATTTCACTTTATATTGAAACAACTAAAAATGAAGAGATTCTTCCTCTTTCATCTACACCATCAGTAGAAAAAGATAGTAACGATGATTTTCAGATTTCTACAGTTAATCAGAATAACAATTTCAATTACGACCGAGTAAATTCAAAAGATAAAACAACAAAATTTTCTGTTGAAGAAGTGAAGTATATTAATTATCAAGTAGAAAACCTAAAATCATCGTTAGGTTCATTAATTAAAAATGTAAAAGTACAATCTGAACTTTGGGATTTCAAACAAGAGGTTATTAATAAATTTAATATTAATGGAAATGCAATTTTTAATAGAATTGTAAGTTTATCATTTCCAATGTATGAAAAATATATTTTTAACTTAATGAATAGTATGGATATTTATAATAAATGGTTCTTTGAAAATTTATCATTACTCAACAATCTCAACGAGATTGAAAGCCAAAAATTATTATGGCAGGAACGGTATAAGGTTTTTAAAGAAGATGCGGAATTAATTTGGGATCCTAACACGACAGCTTTAAATACTAAGAAATCATTAGTTGTAAAAACTATATCATTGCTGGATAAGTCTACAGATATAGAGTTTGAGGATCGCCTTTTTATCATTAAAAACAGCATTGAAAACTTGGAACTATCAAACCAAGAATCAAGCACGCAAAGAATAACAATAATTGAACAAGTTTTTTTTAATTTGGAATCTGTTCAAAAGGAAATGCAAACATTAACAGCGCAAGAAAGAGTGGAAAAAATCGCTAATGCTAGAAGGGATATCGGTTTTACAGAAGATCAAGTGGTACTAGCAGCTGAACAAGATGCTGAAAAAAGTGCCCGTTGGGATATTGGAATGAAATATATGAAGGAAAGAGAACAGCTTCTAAGAGATGTTTCTAAAGCTGACCAACAACATAAACTAAAAACCCTCAGAACAAATTTTTTTGGTGGCAGCGCTGAAACTTATGAAAAGGAAGAAAAAAGAGGATTCTATCGATTCGAAAGACAGCGAATTTATGGCGTAAACTCTTAAAGATAAAAAGCCCTGCTTCGATGCAGGGCTTTTTTATACTTACCAATATCTTAATGACGTTGTGGATCTAAAGGATAGGTATCCTGTGTATCTGGAACTTGATCATTATCATCATCATCATCTTGGATATCTGGTTTCTGATCATTATCAGAATCAGTTAGCATAGTACGAGTAACAATCTCATAGGCAACCCCACCGACTCTTTGATTCGTTCCTGAGTCCGTATCTAATTGCAACACATCTATATGATACAACCCACTGACTCTATCGGTAATTGGCATTGGCCCAGCACTAAAACGTAATTTTACTTTTGCCGCGTTGTCAGTGCTGTTTGGCGCCTGTAAGTCACGTATAATGTGTGGGAGTTGATGAATTTCAGCCCATTCATCTTTGCCAGTAAACTCAAATAAGTTTATATGGATCTTTCCTCCTTCTCTTATAAAGCGTTGCTGTTCACTTTCGCCAATTTGCAACATGATCTGGTTACTTGTTTTCGCCAAACTACGAGCAATAAAGGAAACATCAACTTGCTTATTAAGCATAAGATCCACAACATTCATGTTTCGCCATGCAATATTATTGTTTTGGCGAGTATTATAATTAATGCTTGAAGTTTCAGGGAAACTCATTGGATCTTGTGGATTAATTAAACGCGCGACTAAACAATAATGTCCTGTTGATGGTGGCTCCCATGCAACTGTCGCTTCTACATCAGCACCAACAGGTAAAGTACCTATGGTATCTGTACCGAGTAATGTCCAATCCGCAGGCCAAGTTAATCCAGTAGACGCATGTGCCCAATACACTTCAACAGTGGTATTAAAGGCCGTTGCTGCACCACGATTTTTTACATTTACGTAAATTTCATTTTTCTGGCCAAATTCAGGATTCTGGTGAGGACCTGGGCTACCTGCAACGACGCGATTCCAAATTGCTTTACTGCGCCACATTGATTTTCCAACCATATTGGCATCAGGCTCATTTCCAGTATCAGGTGCGGGACCAAAATAATCAAAATGGGTATCTTCAACCCAAACATCAGCGGTTTCGTCACATGAACTTGGAATACCAAAACCATTAGTGACATTTAAGCTATTACTACTTGGCGATATCGCATCAACACCTAAGCCAAAATCGGCAAAAGTACGCCAGATTAAACACACATCTTCGCCTGAATAGTTATCAATAGCTGCTTGAATAATACCATCACGAGTATCAATAAAACTTGGTGAACAAATGGTATTCTTCAACCCTTCAGTGAAATACAGCATTGCTCGTTGATTACCGCTTCCCCCTAATGAGTTATACAGATCAATATCAAAGCCATGTTCATCAACTAATGCCCAGTAAACCTCCCATGCAGCCTGTGCCCATACAGAACCTACTCCATGAGGCACTGACATACCCGAAGTTATGCTTTCATAAGTATAATTATTTATCGTTGAATCAGTACTGTAACGTTGTGGACGAATCCCGGCTCCTGACGTTGGTTGCCCTAATACATAGGTCCCCATAGCACGAGGATCAGCCCCTGTCATGCCTGCTGGTTGAGTCATTATCAGAGCATAGAGATCACTGATTCCTTCTGAAGGTCGTTGTATATTGCTTAAACAATTTACATTAGCAGGACCGCCCACTAAACGATTGGAAATACCGTGAGCATACTCATGGACAATGATCGCATTATCAAAATCACCATCACGCTGTGGGGTGGTATATGACCATAGGTACATTTGCATTCTAGGGCGTGTACCGTCAGCAGGCGTCCAGAAGTTGGCATTATTCATTCCCCCACCATCTTGCGCTTCCGCTTTAACATCATCGCCACCAGCGCCTGGTGCTCCATATTGATTGACTTGGAAATTACCTGAAGCTTGATCAAAGCCATATAGATAGGTGATATCGTGAATAATGTTATTCCAGTGGAATAAGTTTGCTATAGCCGCATCGCTGTTATCTTGTGGTGGTAGAGTGAAATCAAGTGGGAATACACAACTTATACCCGCCAAACAATCTGGCTCGACTCCTGTTGGTGAACCTGAATTATTTGAGTCGTTATACGCATGAACATTGTTACCGCGCATGATGGTATATTCATTGCCAATGGTGGCATTAATATCATGCCACCCCCATGGTGAACCAGGACTTGCAGCAGGATTAACTTCAACTTGGCGTGCATTTACTGGTGTTGCCTGATTCGGAGACTCTAAAGGATATTGGAACACTTCATAGCTATGTTCATCAACTTGATCGAAATAAGCCAAAACCTCCCCAGTAGTCGCATCAACCATCATTTGATAGACATGACGTTGATCATGAGTAAAGAGTAAGAATGACCATGCTAAACGTAGTTCATCATTTTTGACTGGCATGTATACTAATTTAGCCTCAATCGGCTCTCTAGAAGCACTGGCTGCATTAACTTTTGTTGCTTGATCATCGGCACCAAGATCTTCATTTTCAATGGCTGGCTGGTGGCGAACCTTGATCCCTACTTTTTCAGCAGCTTTAACAATGGCTTGTTTCACACTGATCGTTGGGGATTGCTTACTAATAATTACCTGTTCAATATGAGGTGAAAACGTGTTATTTACACTTAAGATACGCCCATCTCGGTTTACATTGACTTGTAGTTGCGCATTAAAAACATCACGCCCGTAACGTTTTTGCTTTAAATAAAAACGCTTCGCTCCTGTCGCTGCAGTTTCATAAACTTGCTGCTCTACGTTGGCAATATCGCTAGGCGATAAGTTTAATAAACGACGATTATCATCTAGAAAATCCATTACCACTTGCTCAGTGGTTTTAGACGGATCGGCATCGGTTAAATATCCCGTCTGATTATAAATAACCCGCGCGACACCTGTACGTTTTTCATAATCAATTTTAACTGGAGGGATTTTTACAACCAAATCATTAGCAAGGTTTGTTTGCTCTGTACTAGGTGTAATATTGATATTTTCAGTTAAAGATACCCGCGTATCATAATTTCTTGACTCAACCGCATCTGCTGGTGGTGATTCAGGGATCATCAAATATAAATCGACATTATTGATACTCAGAGGCGTGGCATTAACGACTTTTTCAGCGACATAACCAATCGCTTTAGCCTTAATATCATGCTCTCCTACTGATGTATTAAACACAACCGCACCTTCACTGGTAAACGGATCTTCTCCGGTTACACCAATAGGGGTTGTAGCATCATCTACAAACACTTGAGCATCTTTCACTGGATTACCGTTTACATCGTAAACATTCACTACAAAATGCGCATTTAGAGCGGTTACAACGTCTACCGTCGTATCGTTAAATGTAACTTGGCAACCTAATGTTTTATCATTGTGCTCTAAATGGAAACTTTCAGATGTACAACTCGCAAATGCGACAGTCGGATTATTCGCTGTATCGAAAAATTTTAATGTTAAAAATAAACCATGGGTCTGCGTTTGAGCAAAATTCAAATTCACTGGTAGCGTTGCAATGTAACTATCAGGCGCATTGGGATCTTGGGTAAATATCACTTGATCATCAAACACTATCATATTGTTAGGATCTAATAGCTTAAGTTCAGTATTAAGATCTGATAATTGCTGAACATGGGTAATGATCGAGTTAGGAATTTTAACGGTGATATCAGTAGTATCACCTTGCTCATTAAATGTGATGACGGTGACTCCCATCAATGGAACCACATCATAATTAACAACAGTCGTATTTTGATCAATATTTAATGCTTGATTGGGGATATCTAAATGACCCACTTTTTCAGTATCATCGTAGAAGTTAATATCAACTAAATAGCTACCAAATTGGATATTAAAAAAAAGATCAGATTGTGCTGAATTTTTGTTGATTAAAAACTTCATTTCTTGATTATTATCAAGCCCAATACCAACAATAGGGGTTCCTAAGCCTAATAAATTTAATTCGCTAGGATCGACTTTAAAAAAGAGCTTAGCCATTTCAGGATTGACAGAGACGTCAGTATCAAGTTTTCCTAGGACAGGAGATAAATTCATTGCAACAGGGGAGTTGCCATCGACAATATCGGTGTTCGCTTCACCATGATATTTTTGTCCATCATGCTCAATATCAAGCACGAGATCATAATTACCCGGTGTTAGACCAACCGTTGTTTCAGATTCCACTTTAAAAGTATCGAGATGTAGATATGCTTTCCAATCGAACTCATCGACAGCATTCGTAGCTGTATTCGTTGCTTGTAAAGTACCCACTAATAAGATTGGCGATGAAGCATTTTTTCCTATTTGTTCGTTTTTTGTGGAAGGAGTAGCCATACGAAATGCGGTGAATTCAGGTGTAAAATCAACGACTACAGCTTCGCTATCACTGTAAGGTTCTACCGTATCTTCACTGCCACCATTACAACTCACAATACTTATAAGCATTGCGAGCCATATAAATACTCGAATAATTTTCATGATCAAGCCTCTATTTCATCTCAATTACTTTGCTGAATACAAATTAACTTTGTGATTATAGAAACCGTTTACTTTTTAATTGTCTTGTTTAAAAGAAAGGAAATATTTAATAAATAAGTGCTATTTATTTATTAAATATAGGATAAAACCCACAAGTCATTAAAGATAATCTTAGTTAAAAAAAAAGCGACCAAAATGCTCGCAAACGTAATATACAATACAAAAGTGATTATTATTCAAAATCCTTCCTAAATAATTAATCCTAAGTATGATAAGACAAAGGTTATATCGATAATTATTTTGCCATATACTTAGACGCATTTGTCATAGTAATGTAAATACACAATATATTCATAATTAACATAAGTAAGGTTAGGTAAATTTACCTAACCTTACTTTGTTGATTACCACGAAGAACCAAGAGAAAGGTAGAACGAGCTGTTGCCACCTTCGGCTTGACCATAACTCAAGTAAACAGGGCCTATAATAGAATCAACAGCAACATAAACACTGCCAGCCGTTAATGAACTCCCCCAAGACACATCAGAAGATTTATCCCAGACACCGCCATGCTCTATGGAGCCCCCAACATAAACAGGGAGCTTAAACGCGCCAAAATTGTTATCAAGGACGCGATAACGATAAATCATACTGCCAAAAGCACTGTAACGACCGTTTAACTCATAACGGTGATATCCAGATAAATTAAATAATCCACCTAAATCTTGGGCGAAAACAGGTAGCATTTCATCCGAATCTGAGCCAGCGGTTTTAGCCGTGAGCACTAACGTATGTCGATCATATGTAAACGGTTTTTTTATTGAGAAATTATAAGAAATGGTTTCGCCATTCACTTCATCACTATTTTGATATTCACTGATCGTTTGGTTATAACCCACTCTTGCATTTGCATATGTACCTTTTGAAGGAAAGTAAAAACTATCTAGATCATCATAAGTCAAGTTGACATAGGGACCATGTAATAAATAATCCTCTTTATTGCGGGTTGAAAGAACCGTGATAGACCCTTTTTGAACATTGTAACCAAGAGTCGCTTCTGCCGATGATTTTAAATTCCAACCAACAGCCGCATAACCATTCACATGTCGATATTCAGTTTCTATATTGTACCGATAATCAGCTATTTCACTATCGAGGATTTTACTTGTACGCTTGAATTTCCTCACTTCATTACTTGCAGCAGCACCAATTTCTGTAAAAAACTGCTGTTTATAATCTAATGGGAAATAAAATTCAGTGTTGATATTTTTCCAACTACCTAATGAGAACTCTGTTAACCACTCTCCCCCTTTATCCGTAAGGTCGGTATAAAGATATTGCGCACCAAAAGAGAAGTTTGATCGATTGTTAAAATTATCTTCAAACGACAAGGTAAAGTTTAAATATCCCGGTCCCCATGATTTTTCATTAATATCCATATCAAGCACGTTCTCGCCGTTTTCTTGCTTAATTTGGTAAGTAATTCGACCATAAACATCTTCACTTTGTAGTCGTTTAACGGCTTGCTCTAATTCTTCATTAGAAATCACTCGACCTGTTTTCAAATCCAACTGAGACAATAAGGTTTTCTCAGGTAAGCGAGTATTATTCTTTATTTCTATCTTATCAATGTAATAACCAGAGGCTGCAGTTAGTTGGCTTCGACGACTTTGTTTTTGTTTAATATAAGCTCGATAGTCATGCTCTGATAATTGGTAGCGAAGTAATTTTGGAAGCGAAGCCGTCGCCACTTTCCTTCCCGCTAAATATGCTTTTTTCATTTGATCAAAATCTGCAGCTGTCATAAATGACACATCTGGCTGGAGATATACGTCACCTTCAGCCATTAGGCTTTTTTGAAAATCAGCACTCGCATTGGTCATATAAGTCGTTAACTGCGAGACAATATTCAACGCACTATCAAGTTCTTTACTTGGCATTAAATTATCACGTAAATCTACTGCGATAATTACATCAGCGCCTAAATCTTGCGCTACATCAACTGGCATATTGTTAACAACACCGCCATCAACAAGCAATTTTTCATTTAAGTGAACCGGTTTTAAAGCGCCAGGTACCGTCATTGATGCTTGCATTGCTGTCGCTAAATGGCCTGAACTTAAAATAACAGGTTTCACTTTAGTAATATCGGTGGCTACACTTCTATACGGGATTGCGAGCTGATCAAAAGACTTTAAAGATGGGAGGTTCTCAGTGACATTTCGTAGAATTTTAGCAAACCCTTGCCCTTGAAATGCTCCTGATCGAGATTTAAATTCCCCATTGAGATCGAGGCCAATATCAGTATGTAATTGATACTTATCATTTTGCTGTTTTCTTCGTAACGTAAGATCGTTACGACTAGCACGATCGAGGTATCCATCTTCCCATTTTACGCCAAAGGTACGACGTTTCACTTCTTTGGCACTTAACCCCATGGCGTATACGCCACCAACATAAGCGCCCATACTGGTACCTGTTACAATATCAACAGGAATTCGATTTTCTTCTAATACTTCCAGTACGCCTATGTGGGCAGCACCTTTTGCGCCCCCACCACTAAGAACAAGTCCAATCCGTTCTCGATTAAGTATGGGACGTTCGTCTGCACTCGCATACACCGTAATAGACTGTACACTGAGTACCATAAATAATACTGTTTTGATTATTTTATGCTTTTTCAACACCGTGAAGTTCCCAATCATTTAGCGCCATCACTATGAAAATATTTTAACCAACGAGTTCCTCTCATCGTTAAAATATTGACTAAAACTATTCATAACTCAATAAAATACAGTAAATACTAATTATACCGTTAATAATATGAAAAAAGAGCGCACAAAAACGCTCTTTTTCTCTCTAACGCAACAGTGTTAAATGCCTTTGGCGACATCATCAAGTGCTTTTAAGACCTGCTCGTTAATATGGCCTTTATGGACAAGTTGACAGACTTTTCGTCTAACAGCCAAGCCTGAAATTAAACGTTCAATCGATAAATGACGTTCGTCTTGACGGCTGTTATATAACTCAACGGTACGACTTAAAGTTTCATAACTGACTTTTTCACCAGAAACATATAACCAATCAAGCTTCTCTAAGTATCCGTGGCACTCTTCAGTAATAACTGATGAAGGATGACCAGTCATTGCAGATAAAGCCGTTATACTTCGTTGGAGGGCTTCTGGTGAGGTATATTTAGATAACACAATCGTTAATTCATCAGCATTTATCTCAACGAGATGCTTACGCAACTTAATACGACGCCCTAAGCGACCTTTTGGACGTGGTGCCTTTCGCTGAATAGGTTCAAACTCACCATCAATAATGGCGGACAATTGTTCCAATTCTTGCTTTGGCATGATCTCATTACGTAACGGGTTTGGCATGGTTGGTGCCATCGTACGCTTACCTTCATTGGTCGTTTTTGCACGAGAATAACGGATCACTTCATCAGCATCACATTTAATATCGATACGATAATCGGTATAACGTTTATCAAGCTCTTCAGCACTGATCGTTAAATGATATCCCCATAAATTCACAGCAAAGATCGTTTCCGTTACTTTTCCTTCAGCTAATTTTTTTAGTTCTCGAATAAGATCAGAAGAAAAACGTCGCCATTCAATATTTCGAGCAAGCTTTTGATTTAAATCACTTAAAAGCATAGAGTCATTGACACGGCGAGACATACGACTACGGAAAAAAGTATACAACTGAAAGACTAATGTATGCTGACGTAAGATTTCAGGTGGGAACAAGAAAAAGTAATCGCGTGTTAATAGTTCATCAAAAAATGAAGGTTCCCACACCAAAATATACAAATTAGGCTTGATTCTGATCTCACCATCTTCACCTTCTTGAGGAGCTTCTTCTGAGGCCGTGATCGTTCTAGCAATAAAACGAAAACGATCACTCTTAAACCCTTCAGGCATATTTTCACTTAGCCAACGACCAGTGAGTTCATGCAATTGAAAATCAGTAAATTCAATACGGTCAATACTTTCTCGAATAGAATCACGGGCTGGACCACTGTCTTTTTTGCCTCGCAAAGCCAAAATATCAGTGATATAGACTGGCGTTTTATTTGCCATAGATCGCGCTTGAATCTCATAATCAGCAATATGGTGATCGTGATACTGAACCGTTAAGGTAAACAGCGCAAACAGTGTCATTAGATCATCCACCGTCATGATCGACTTTGATGATCGTGTTTCAATGATCGCTTTAGTACCACTGATCGCAACCATTGATTTTTGATAACTTTTTTTAGTTCTCGGCGGCGCTAACGCCTGATCAATGATCCCAGCCCAGCTAGTTGGTGAAACAACAATTTGATCAGCTTCATCAGGCATACTTGGTGGTGTACCTAAACCATGTTCTGTCAGTAAACGTCGATTTACATGATTTTGTGCTAATGCTTTTGAACGTTTTTGCTTTTCTTTTTCTTTAAATTGGTCTGATTGTAAACTACCAGTGCCTAATTGAGAGATTAGCAAAGATGGATTAATGAAGTGATGCAGCATGGTTTTACCCGCTAAGCCTTCTTCGAATCTTACAGGCTGCTGATTAAATAAACCAACACTTACAGCTGCACGTAAACGTTGTTGAATTGCAGCTCGCGTTAATTGACCTTCCGTTGCTTCAACAAGTTCAGTTGTTGATACATAACCGTCTTTGCTTGATAAACCACGTAGCGAAATAATATTGAGCAGTTCAATAATACTTTTAGTGACCCCTTTGAAATGTTGATATTGCGGAAGCCAATCGACAAGATTTGAATGGATCAAAAATAAATGACCATCTTTGTGCGATCTAGGGGCTTCGATCAATATTTTTTCTATTGGGGCATTTTCACTGTTTCGAGGTTGTTTCATTTATCATTGACCGTAGATCCATCATCTTTCCGCAAAGATTAATAGAAAAAGATCAATAAATAAAGTTTTTTATTTAAAGATTTTTAATACTGATCTTTATGATTAATTCTGATCTTATTGATTAACTGATCTTATGATCTGGTTATATTTTACAGCTTAACATTCTGTTTTAAAAGAAGATAAAACAGTAGCACTACGGAACAATGATCATGGTTTTATTGGAAGTATGATCAACAGTTGTTAGAAAACATGATCATCATTGCATTGGAAGCATGATCATCTTCATTCTGAAACGATGATCAGCATTCAATTGAAAGCATGATCATAATGGATTCAATGCTTACTCACAGAGTTATCCACAGCAATCCTTTCTCTGTATTGATTTATTCTTAATTCCACGGTGAAAAGGTCATTTATCAAGGCATTTTTACTAGGAACAATGATCATGTGAGTGTCGTTCAAGCCAGTTTGTTTAAAAAACATTCACTTTTTTATCATGATGAACAGTGTGATAACTGCGACCATAACGATTAATCCATTTTACATTGATTCGGAATGTTACCAAAGAAGTGGTTATTTTATCGTTTAATATTCGGAAAAATGATCAAGTAAATGAATCTGCATTTCAAATATTTGCCCATTTCATTCAATATTGGCCTTTTGGTCTTGTTCTTAGCTGGATATTGTTAGCTAAACCCTTATTGAACCTACACTCGCCGTAACTTATCGTCTTTCTATCATGCTTCCGTAATTATGGTTGTGAATCGCTATTCTCCCCTTTTTACCTTGATCATTTTTCCTGAAAATATGATCTAATATCTTCAAGATGTTCTGATTTATATTGTTTATTAGAGTACTTGATCATCTTTTCATGACCGTCGTTATTTTCTCGGAACAATGATCAAGATTTTGTTCATTCATTTTCGCTTTTTTGATGATGTGATCTGCCTTTATCTACTAATTATCAATTATTTTAATGAAATGGCTATGAAATTGACTGATTTCATCATACTGTTAGATCTTATGCTTATTTGTTCAATTTTAGGCTGATCTGAAATTGAAATAACATCTTCCGTAACTTAGCTTGTTTTTATCATGCTTCTGTAAATACCCTGCTAAAATCAATTTACATTGTAAAGTTGTGACGGTGTAACACTTTAAATCTATGTCTTATTTCGGGTAGTTAATCCCATTATTAGAGTCAAATAATGTTTAAATAATGACCTTTTATCTGCTTTTATCAAAAATTAAGCTTTTTGAATTTAGATTGATATCACACTGATTGTTCAGCTTTTTATTGTTATCTTTTATATTTGCTGTACAATGTTACTTAGTCTATCATCATGGCGAAGAGTGATAATGAATAGGGAACAGACGATCCAAAATTTGCTCAATATTGCAGAGCAAACAAAACAAGTACAAGCGGACCGAATTGAGATTGTTTTAGAAGAGCGTCGTGAGGAGTTATTCCCTCCGATGTCTAAAGCTTTAATGGAAACACGCTCAGGGTTAACAAGACGTAAACTTGATGATGCAATTTCTCGTATGGAGGCTGATGGTCATCAATTTACGAAAAATAATGCTAATCACTACTCTATTACATTAGATGAAGCCCATAAACTGATGACGTCGGCAAAAAAGCCGGCTTTTCATGAGAGAGAAGGTGCAGGTCGTAAGCCTTGGGTTGTCAATGTTCAGAATCAGAAAGGTGGTACGGGTAAATCAATGACAGCGGTACATATTGCTGCTTGTTTAGCTTTAGATTTAGATAAACGTTATCGTATTTGTCTAATCGACCTTGATCCACAGGGTTCATTACGTCTGTTTTTAAACCCTCTTATAAGTGTGGGAAAACAAGAAACAATATATTCTGCTGTTGACGTTATGCTTGACAACGTACCTGATGGCGTTGAAATGGATAAAGATTTCTTGAAAGATAATGTGGTTATGCCAACCCAGTATCCTAATCTTAAAACCATAGCAGCCTTTCCTGAAGATGCGATGTTTAACGCCGATGCTTGGCAAGATCTTGCTGTAAATCAAGATCTTGATATTGTTCGTTTACTCAAAGAAAAAGTAATTGATCCAATTGCAGATGAGTTCGACATTATTATGATTGATACGGGCCCTCACATCGACCCGTTGGTATGGAATGCTATGTATGCATCTAATGCGTTAATCATTCCTTGTGCTGCTAAACGTCTTGACTGGGCATCTACTGTTAACTTTTTCCAGCATTTACCTACTGTTTACGAGATGTTCCCTGAAGATTGGCATGGCTTAGAATTTATTCGTTTAATGCCAACAATGTTTGAAGACGATAATAAGAAGCAAGTTTCTGTGTTAACTGAAATGAATTACTTGCTTCGTGATCAAGTTATGATGGCCACAGTACCACGTAGCCGTGCATTTGAAACTTGTGCTGATACGTATAGTACGGTATTTGACTTAACGGCAGCAGAGTTTGAAGGGGGTAAAAAGACCCTTTCAACCGCTCAAGAGGCTATTCAACGTGTTGGTTTAGAACTAGAACGCGTGATGCATAGCCACTGGGCAAATCTTAACGAGGAGTAACTAACAGATGGCTATTAAAACAACTGATCTTAATGCTCGTCTGTTTGGTAAAGCGGATAAACGTCGCGCGACCAACGTAACAGAAGCACAAACAGCTGCACGCGATAAAGCAGCAGTAATAGAATTAGCTGTAGCAGGTGAAGAAACAGTTGCGTTTGAATTAATTAAAATTAATGCTGACGATGTCAGTACTAAAACTACTGTTTTTGCTGAGAATGCACGTGAACAAGCATTTTTAAATGAGCATGCTCTAGCTGATATATTATCTACATTGAAAGATCGTGGACAGCAATATCCAGCTGTTGGTCGTTGGTTAGATGATGGTCGTATTGAAGTTTTAGACGGTAGCCGCCGTCGTATGTCTTGTATTTTAGCTCATAAAGATTTTTTAATTTATGTCGCTAAAGGTATTAATACTGAGCATGCTAAATTTTTATCTGACGTCGCTAACGCTCATAAACCGCTAAGTTTATTTGAGCGTGGTAAAGAGATGCAACATCTACTTGATAGTGGAAAAGTTGCGGATCAAAAAGAGTTAGCTCGTTATTTACAATGCAGCGAAGCCCTAGTAAGTGGTGCTTTAAAAGCGGCGAGTTTACCTATGGAATTGCTGATGGCTTATCCTAGCGTTGGTGAGCTTGGTCGTCCTACTATTGTTAAACTTCACCGTGTTTTTTTTGGTTTAGAAGCTGAACAACAGAAAAAAATGATTGAAGAGTTAAGTGCTGAAAATACGGCACTCTGGAAAACAATCAAAGCACAAGGTATCAGCCGAATTACTCGCGAAGTGACGGTTAAACTTGAAGAGATGGGCGATGCACTTCAGCCGAAAGTTGTTGTTGAAAAACCAAGTTCTCAAGAGCTTATTAAAGGTAAAGTAAGTTATACTCGCGACGGTGATAAGTTACAGTTACGTTTGAAAAAAATGAGCGATCGCCAAGTCAGTGACATTCTTGATTACTTAAATGATTATTTGAAATAATCAATTCTTATTAAAGCCACGCATTCTAGCGTGGTTTTTTTTCATCTCAATTTTGCTTCACATGTTATGATCTCAACAATCATGTTGTTCAGGTTATTTTATGTTATCACTTCTTCCTACATTTATTTCTCAGCTTCATATGGACTCGCTTGCTGCTAATTGCCGTCGACTTGTTATTGTTGAAGGTGATCTTCGCTGGGCGACTAATATCACGCAATTATTTTCTGAACACTATTCAGCGATGCTTTGGGCGGGTGAAGATGCGCCTGAATCAATAGTTCATTGTCATTTTAAAACAGCGAAAAAGTGGTTGGGACAAGAGACGGACGGTATTGCTATTAACGCTCATCACGGTATTGATGCGAATGTTATTGGTGCGTTGTCTGGCACAATAAAAGGGGGCGGGGTAATGTTATTACTCTTACCTCTTGGTTGGAAAAGTGATGCTAATATTTCTCCATTTATGAAGCGTCTATCATTATTGTGTGCTGAACCTGATGTGATTACGTTATGCCAAAATAGTAATCTTCCAGTATTTAAACCTTGGATTTGTGAGTCACATAGTCATGTAGATTTTACCTCAAGTGCCCCTCGATTTTGTTTAACACAACAACAAGAGCATGCGGTTGATGCCATTATTAAAGTTGCTGCTGGTCATAGAAAGCGCCCGTTAGTTTTATCCGCCGATAGAGGGCGAGGTAAATCGTCTGCGTTAGGTATCGCTGCAGCAGAGTTAATGCTTGTGCGAAAAATGAAAATTGCGGTGACGTCTCCTTCTTTTGCTTGTGCATCTACCGTTTTTTCACATGCGCAACAACGCTTGATTGACGCTGATACCACTCATCCTCATCGATTATTATGCCAAGGGAGTGAGCTGCATTTTATTGCACAAGATGTTATTTGTGATGTTGCGGATAAATATGATTTTATCCTTGTCGATGAAGCTGCAGCTATTCCTGGTGATACCTTGATCGCGTTATTGAATCGACATAATCGTTTAGTATTTGCCTCAACGATTCATGGCTATGAAGGGACTGGGCGTGGTTTTGAAATTAAATTTAAGCAAGCACTAAATAAGAAAATGCCACAATGGAAAGCGGTTCATATTGAGCAACCTATTCGCTGGCAAGTAAACGATCCGTTAGAACAGTGGGTTTTCAATGCATTACTACTTAATGCAGAGTACTCAACATTAGAGACATTATCTCATGCAACGATTTCTTATGAACTCGTAACGAAGGCTGAGCTTGTTACAAACAAAAATTTATTGTCTCAAATTGTTGGTCTATTAATTCATGCCCATTACCAAACATCTCCAAATGACGTTCAACAACTTTTCGATGATTCTACCCAACATGTATTAGTTGCTCGCTCTGAACATCACGTAATTGGTTGCTGCTTGTTAGTCGAAGAAGGTGGATTTGATGATGATTTAGCAGAAGCGATCATGCTTGGGCAGCGAAGAATTAAAGGGCATTTATTAGCACAATCTATTGCAGCACATCTAGGCTTAAAAGCGGCAGCGAAACAGTCATGTTATCGAATATTACGTATTGCTGTTTTACCTGTACTCCACCGGCAGGGAATTGGTCAGCAATTATTATCTCGTGCTGAGCAGTACGCTTTGGCATGCGGCGTTGATTATATTGGTACAAGTTTTGGCGCCACCGATGAACTAGTGAATTTTTGGCATAACGCAGGTTTTACTCCTATTCGTTTAGGCATAAATAAAGATGCGGCCAGTAGTCTACATTCTTTACTCTGCGTTAAGGTATTCAATCATAATTGTTATGACATCTGGTTTAATGATGCAGAGCTTTTATTTTCTGCGAGTTTTAGCGCTCAAAGAGTTGAACAGTTTCAACAGTTAGCGCCTGAATTATTTCTTCGTTTATATAGAAATCAGAAGAGTTATTCAATTGATTATCAACTTTCTGAGCCCTTTATTCAGTCTCAACTTGATGGTTTTTGCTTGGGGGCGTTAGGCTATGATTATGTGGTTGCAAGTATTGAAACAAGGTTATCATCTTATTTACTAAGTGATGATTGTACTCGAAATGCAGAATTGTTTTTTGCCATAGCAAAAGTGATGCAGCGCCAAGCTTGGACTGATGTTATCTCTTCGTTCAAATTTACTGGACGCAAGCAAGCTGAAAATATTCTACGTCAATTTGTTAGTGAGAATCTTATCTAGTGTTGGTTCAGAGCGAGGGAGTACTGTTTACAGTGTAAATTGTTTCTCTCTTTTATTTACAGTGTAAATTGTATATTCGCTTTACACTGTAAATTATCCACTTATGATTTTCTTACTTCTTACTTCTTACTTCTTACTTCTTACTTCTTACTTCTTACTTCTAGCCATCACTATATAGGGGCAGCTATATTTTTTTGATAGCAAGGCGCTTGTTATATATTAAGCTTTAAATTAGCTTTTTATATCAATTTCGGCATTATGAAGAGATTGCTGATACTCATTGAATTAGTTGAAAAGTTTGATTAAAAGAAACTTTTAAATTGTATAGTTAGGGATTATCTCAAATAGAAGCTATCCATAATATGCATATAGTAGCATATTATTATTCAGTGATTTACAGTGTAAATATTAAAAGCTATAACAAGTATTTACACTTTAAAGAGAAGGAATGATACTAGGTACTAGATGTGGAAGTATAGTATTTACACTGTAAATAAATGGCTAACCAATATTAAGAAGTTTTGATTAACGAGAATGAATTGTTTTGCAAATATCTATAAGTTCTTAAAATAGAATGAGAACTCATTAAATGTTGATTCCTAGATAATTGAGAGTGCACTTATTTGGATCTATTCAATTCAAAGCGTGATTCGAGTGATTAAAATAAGTCAGTAACATCAACTTGCTTTCTTGAAATTAAAAGTCATGATAGTGGCTGTGTCATATGGTGAATCAGTTAGATAATAAATAGAAATTAAAAAACCAGTACTGAGGTACTGGTTTTTAGTGAACAATATTATTTACACTGTAAATTATCTATACAGTTTCTAACTGTGAATACTTTTCAGTAATAAAACCTTGATAACCACTTACGAATAAATCAGATAACCGCTCCAACTGTGTTTCTGTTTCAACTCGAGTAGCAATAACCTTAATATCTAAACTATGTGCAGTTCTGCATATAGAAGATAACACAGCTGATTTTGTTTGGTCATTTAATTGATAAGTATATGCATAATCGATTTTAACGTAATCAGGATTAGTTTCTTTTAAGTAATTTAACGATTGAAAATGACGTCCATAGTTATCTATTCCTACGCCGAAGTGGTAACGTTTTATAATGCTGCACAACAGGCTTGTCGCATCGGTGTTTCTGATACAACTGATTTCTTGTAATTCAAAAAATAATCTAGAGGCTATCTGAGTATTATTACTTAAGAGTCTATCTAACCAGCGAGTGAAACTAGGATCGCCAATACTGCTGTTAGTAATGTTAATTGCAAATGGACCAATTGTCCTATCTGCATTAAGTCGGTTAACTATCGTAACAATGACATGTCGATCAAACCAACTTCCGATCTTCAAATCTTCGATAGCACCTAAAAACTGACCGGCTGAATAAAAGTTCTTATTTTTTTGTATCGCGGTGAATACTTCATAATGGTAGACACTTTTATTTTCTAATGTTGCAGGCTGGAATTTATATTGAAATAAATCTTCATTAATCGCTTGTTCTAGTAATTGTTTCCACTGTTGTTTACCTAAGCTGCTATGGCTATTAGGATCTTTTATTAAAGCAATGGATTTATGAGGGGTAAGCTTTGCTTGCGTTAATGCGTTATCTAATTGTGTTAATAATTGGCTCGGAGTAATTTTCGCTTCGTTATACACTAAGCCAATATCTGTAGTTGATGGGCTGACTAATTTTGAATTATTAACGATATCATCAAATATTTCAAGTACCATTTTTCCGAGTAATTCTAACTTTTCAGAAGATAAGTTAGGGATAAGAATGGCAAATTCATCACGAGATAAGCGTGCTATAGTGGTGTAATTATAACTAATCACATCATTTAAACGTGCTGCGATTTGCTTTATAAGTTTATCACCCGCTTGATAGCCTTCCTTCTCATAAAAATCACTAATTAATGTTGTTTGTATTAGCGCTAATCCGCCTTTATGTGACTCATCTAACCAAGAGCTAATTTGATGGATAAAGAAACTACGATTGCCTAATCCAGAGATAGGATCAAGGTAAGCTTGTTCTCGTAGTTTTACAGCTTCGTTTGCTTGGCTTTTAAAGTTTACATCTAACTGATAACTAAGCTTATTAAATGCTTTTACAATTGTTTTAATATCGGATTCATCAGGCAATGCTAGAGGTGCTTGATTGAGGTTATCTATGTTATACGCACGGTTTGTTAACTTGCGTAACGATGTGAAATGCTTTGTACTAATAAAGTAAATCGCACAGCCACCAATAAGCATGAGTAATAAATGAGAAATAAGAGTGTTGCTAAATAATTGCCAATATTTTGTATATGCCCAGCGAGATGAAGCGCTCAACTCTAAGATACCGACATCAAAATTGTCATTATTTATTATTCTTTTTTCAATATGTTCTGGGATATTGATTAATGATTGAAACCATTGTGGAACATTATTTATATCACGGTTATTATCTATTCGTATTAAAGGTGTTGAATCGGAAAATAACAATGATATGTGGTTATATTGTTGTGCTGGGAATAAATAATTAAGGGTATCAATAAGTTGAACTTCTTGCTGTCGAGAAATTATTAAACTATCAAGAATTGATAATTTGTCTGGTAATGTAGTAAGCGCACGATTTATATCTTCATGTGCTGTTGTTATATGCTGATCACTAATTACATGATAGCCATTATATAACTGCGTACCTGCAGAAATGCTAAGTAAAGAGCACATGAGTGTTGTAATACTTATTATTTGTCGTTTAAAGAGTGTCATAATCTGAGCACCAAGGTAGAGTACTAGTCCAACATAAACAGTAAATAAAAGAGAGATATATTATGCTGACTACATTATTGATTTTGTAATAGTCTAATTTATCAAAACTCGCATCATGCAACTGTACTCTTTGTTATTTATTGTTGAAATTCGATAGATGTGTCTATTTGTTTTTGTAAACAAGGCTAATATGCATAAGAAAATAGTGTTTGCTTCTAAAAGGAAGTCGCAATATTGTAAAGAATAAATCATTTATACTTAATGGAGATAAAGATGGAATTGTCAGATATTCGTAGGGAGTATGCTAAAGGAGGGCTACGACGAGATGATTTACCGAGTGATCCACTAGTCTTATTTGAACGATGGTTAAAGCAAGCTGTAGAGGTACAACTACCGGATCCTACTGCAATGACAGTTGCTACAGTTGATGAATCTGGTCAACCTTTTCAACGTATCGTTTTACTTAAACATTTTGATGAACATGGATTTGTTTTTTATACTAACCTTGGTAGTCGTAAAGCTCAGCAACTTGCCATTAATAATAAAATCAGCTTACATTTCCCTTGGCATATGATGGAAAGACAAGTGCATATTACCGGCCATGTTGAAGCGTTATCAAAGCGTGAAGTGCTAACCTATTTTTCTTCTCGTCCAAAAGAAAGTCAAGTTGCTGCATGGGCGAGTAAGCAAAGCCAACGCTTAACAGCAAGACAAGCATTGGAAGGGAAATATTTTGAATTGAAACAAAAGTTTCTAGCAGGTGAGGTACCAGTCCCTACCTTTTGGGGAGGCTTTCGCGTTAAATTCAATTCGATTGAGTTTTGGCAAGGTGGTGAACATCGTTTACATGATCGTTTTTTATATCACGATCATAGTGAAGAATGGACAATTGATCGATTAGCACCATAACAATAAAGAGCAGGTTACTACCCTTTTATTGTATGGATTATTTAATCTTTCAAAACAATAGATAATTGGGTTCTCAACATACTTTCTGGAATGTTTGATCCATAGCCTAATTCTAATGCCAAATCTAAAAGCTCACCTTTAGAATTGGCATTAAATTTCTCTCGTAATCTCAAAACATAATTCTCAATTGTTTTTACAGAAACACCTAATGTGTTAGCTATATATTGCGGTTTCTTCCCGTGCAACAGAAGAAATAACACTTCAGATTCACGAGTATTTAATCCAATGTCTTCCTTTTTAATGCTAATTCTTGGCATTGAAGAATTTTTTTGCTGTTGAGTTATCCCTATTGCACGGCATAACCAATGCCCAACTTCTAATACAGCAGTGTCTGTTAATTCAATGCCTGAGAAAATAGTTCCAATAACTTGATTATTGTGGTCTCGCCATGGTGTTTTGGTAAAAAGGTGAGCGCGCCATTTACCATCATGATAAGGGTGAATATCAAGAACACGGATGGTTCTCTCTGTTTCTATTACAATTTTATCTTGTTCAACATACTTATCTGCGTAATCTGCTGTTGTTATAGGCAGTTGATAATCGTTTTTACCTATACAATCTAAATGATTATCAAATCCAACCATTCTTCCATATTCAGAATTTACATAAACGAATGTTGAATTTATATCTTTACAGCCCCAGCAACCGGGCAACTGATCAAAAATTTGGGGTGAAAATGAGGCGTTTTTATTATTCATATTTTGCTTAAAAATACAGTCAGCGAAGACATTTTAATCACTTTATCGTATTTGTAAATGTATAAGTAATAAGATGCTTATATATTAGACATAAATATAAAAAAAGCCGGCCATTAAGGCCGGCAAAACAAGAATTGGCTCTAGGAGCATAATTCTGTACGACGTGTAGAAGAGATAATCAGAAAAACGAAGTGAGGGTACATTTTCGTTTTCTCTGATTTATCCTTTTGGATAATGCTCGTTTTCTAGATGAAATCACCTTAAATAACGAACAAGCTAACTATAACTAAGCTTTTATGAACAAAATAGGGGGGAAATCACCTATTGACAAAAAATTAACTATCAAAACTATTTACTTTCTAACATTTTGGCATATTTAAAGCTGATGTCTTTGCCAGTTAAGTTTAAACCCAAATTTGATACGATTATCTGTCATTTTTATTTCATCTAATACTATTTGCCAGATTGAAGATGGCATATTTTTAGCTATGGGAAATTTTGAATAATAAAGCGCTAATGCTTGTTGTTCATTACTGGGAGCGATTAAATCAATCTGACCAGAAAACTGTATACCTTGAATATCGCTAATGTCACTTGGCTCAGGCGCTATTGTACCAGCAATGTGGTGGTTCTTTAGCATCAGGCTTCCATGACGTGTCTCTGGAGACGTCATGACATACAACACCATGTTGTCACTATCGAAAACATAGTAGCAGTTAGCACTCCAAATATGATCGTTAAAACTAGCGCATACTGTCAGTAAATGGTGTTCAGCAATAAAGTGTTGAATATGCTTTAATTCGTTCATATCAGTGCCCCTATTGTTTTATTTAGCTACCTCGTTTGATAACAACAATATACACAACAGTCTCTTTCGTGCCATAAATGATTTAACTCTTTGTTTTTATAACGGAACGATGATCATGTGTTTTGAGATAACGGTCAGTGTCAAATGGACTGGAAAGATGATCAAGGATGATCTTGTGAATAATCAGACAAAAATAAAGAAAATCAGTGACTTTTCGATACCTATTTTATAAATATAAATTCAGTGAATTTTTCACGTATGGAAGCATGATCATGGAATAACCCGACATTGATCATTTTTATTTAACTGCATCTTAATCTGAAAGAATAATAAATTTAGGCAATGATTTATTGGGTGATCCGTCTAGGTAAAGCCATTCATGATCCTAAGATTGTTCTTAAATGCGAAGGCGATATCTCATAAATGAGATATCTCAATAATGTTAATTAAATATACTCAACGTGGCTGAGTGTATTTTCATAATAAAAATAAAATGAAAGAAAATAACTTTAACCTATTGATTTATAGTCTTGGTGGGTTTTATTATGCGACGCATTGTAAGAGTGATTGCTCCTCTATTCATATTTTCAAGTATATTCCTATCGTATCTTCCTTTCGCTTATTCTGCTGAAGATGGCAGTGTTGCTAATATTTCGAGTCGTTCCTTTGAAAGTGGCCATTTAACATTGACGAAAACGGTGCAAAATATTACCCAAAATACACCGGCAAGTGTAAGTAGTACGGTAGCAAATCCAGGGGATATTTTAGAATACCGTATCGAATTTACGAATACTGGCGTTGGCGATATTCTAAATATGGTACTGCATGATAGCACGCCAGAATTTACCAGTGCTCAGCAAGCAGTTACCTGTGACGCATTATTACTCCCTTCTTCATTGAGCTGCAAAATAGCAACACCTAATGGCACTAATAGTGCCGGCTATAAAGGCGATATTCTTTGGTCTTTGAAGGGTGGTCTCTCAGGTGGTGAATCAGGTTTAGTGGTGTACCGAGTAAAAATAAACAATTGAAGTACTTGTTTATATCGCAATATTGGCAATGAAAATACTGGAACAATGATCAAGGTCTAATGCTTATAGACAATTACTTTAGTTTATTATGCCTTAGCCGATAATCACTCATATGCGTTCGCGACCTGAGTTAATGATTATGTTTGATGTTACTTGGCTGTTTATTATTCCTATTATCGTTTTAGGCTGGTTGATTTCACGTTACTTTTCTACCAGAAATATGCAGCAGCAAGAAAAACACCAGCGAATATTAAAAGACATTAAATATAAACAAGTGTTAGAGAAGGCCAAACAGGCTGAAAGAGAAGAAAAAATTTATAAAGCCAGTACAGGGCATATATCGAGTCAGTTATCTTTAGCAAAAGAATGTGAAGTGACGAATCCTATTGTGGCAATTGAGTGGTATGAAAAAGCGGCAGCGCAAGATAATGAAATGGCGCAATATGCCTTGGCACGTCTGTATCGTCGTGATCCTTTGGATCAACAAGCAATGCTCAAAGCTAATTACTGGCAAGCGCTTATTGATGCAAAGCAAAAATCACCTGAATCATTGTTTCGTTTTGGGGTGTTACTGATCCAAGGCAAAGGGGGAGAGACTGATCCAACTTTGGGTATTGATTATATCAAGCAAGCAGCTATTGAAGGTTTTCTTCCTGCTTTACTGTTTCTTTCTGATTGGTATGTCGTTGAAGAAACCGATCATTACTTACCCGAACAAGCCTTTTATTGGCGGATACAAGCGGCGAAACACAATGATCTTGATGGTTTAATGAAAACTGCATTTTGTTATAAAGTCGGGTTGGGTGTTGAAAGGAGTGTGGAAGGTGTCAAATACTGGTTAGAGCGCGCGGCGGAACATAATCATCCAGAAGCACAATATTTAGTAGGTAAAATGCATTTAGGCGAATGTGCAAATAATGCTGCAATTGCTTATATTTGGTTTTCAATGGCATATGCTGGCGGTTATAAAAAAGCAAGAGTAGCAAGAGATAAAGCCGCGCCTTTTATTGGTATTGAATCTATCCTAAATGTTCAAAATATTGCAAAGGAAGTCTATAAAATAATAAAGAATCAGCCCGTTATCCCTCACTCGGTTATTACTTTATTAGACGATTGCTATGGTCGTAAAGGGTATCGTCCAACCCTCGCTGATATTGAATTACTGGGTGAGACTCAAGATGCCATGAATGATAATCATGAAACATCAATAAAAGAAGATATAGCAATATCGCAGACAGAGGCTGATGCTATAGAAACTGATGATGAAGAGGAAAAGCCTGCAATGGGGCTAGATGATTGGACAACATCATGGGGCCCATCATCGTCAGATGTGATGCTTCAAACGGCATCGAAAGCTTGCGATGATATAAAGAAGTAAAACGAAAACAGCTCAAAAAATGTTGAGCTGTCTTCACTTAGTATTTTAATCAGATGATTAGTATACTTTTGGATGTTTATGGTGATGCTTTTTACAGGTGCCGTTGTAAAAGGATTTTAAGCTACATTGTGTACCTTGTTTATTAAAGTGACACTTGTTACCAATAGCGGTACCTTTGTGTTTTACACAATAGTTCACCCATTTTTGTTTCTTGTCTTGTTTATGCTGTGAACACTTGCCTTCTTTGTAAGCCCACTCATCACACATTTGGCCGCTAGGTAGACGGCAGTAACCTTGGCCATCAACAATAACTGATTGACCACCATGGTGTTCGCAATAGATAGAAGCAGGATTACCGTGCGGACCGTGAGCACAAGCGGCCGTTGAAATTAATAGTCCAATCACTAATAAAAACTTTTTCATGTTAATTTTCTCTTTTTAATAATGACCGAAATTAGTACAAAATTGGTTTTTTAGCAGCGGGTTTACACTCACCACGTAGATATTCCCATCCATCACACTGGCTACCGTTCTTGAAATGACAGACGCCAGCTTGGCTTCCATCTTTATTCGTTGTAATTTGATAATTGCCACCATGTTCAACACAGTATGTTGCTGCTGGATTTGCCATGTTTGCAGTTGGTTGAGTTGGTAGTGTTTTACAACCAACCAATGAGGCTGAAGCAATAAGAGAAAGTAGCAATAATGTCTTTTTCATAATCTAATCCTTATTTAAACGATGGCTTCGTTTCGTATATCTATTCACATGATGAATGATTTTGGCGTATTGTGTATTTAAAACACTGTTCGAATGTCAGGGAAATGACAAAAGAATACTTTCAATAGCTAAAGAACTATTAAATTGTGACTGATTTTATAAATGTGTGGTGGTTTGGCTGCTAACTAAGGAGTTAAAAAAGTTATAAAAAAACGGCTTAACAAAATGTTAAGCCGTTAATTTAGTCATTAGTCAGGGGGAAGAGACTAATTAGTAAAGGCGGTTGCCATTTTTTCGGTTACATTTGTGATTATAGAAGTCTTCTAGATTACATGTCGTATTCCATTTAGCGAACTTACATACATCACCTGTTGCAAACCCACCTTTTTTAACACAGTGGTCAATCAATTTTTGTTTGTGTGTTTTACCTGATGGCTTACATTGACCTTTCATGAATGCGTATTCTTCACATGAGCTACCGTCGTTAAAGACACAGTAACCTTTTTCACCATCGCCACCTAATGGGGTACGAATATCAACATGACCACCATGTTGTACACAAAAATCTGATGCTGGATTACCAAACGCAAAAACAGAGCCTGAAAGCAGTAAACCTACAACAAGTAGTAATTTTTTCATCATTAACCTTCCGATATTAATAATAGAGAGATTGTACAATCAATTATTGTGTTGAACTGTAAACGATGGGAGCTTTAGCCTCACTTTTACAGTTACCACGCTGGAATGCCTATGCATCACATAGGCTTTCGTCATGGAAGCGACATAATCCAGTATCGCTTCCGTCTATATTCTTCATAATTAACACTATACGTTGCTGCTGGGTTTGCCATGTTTGCATAGGATCGAATAGGTAATGATTTACAGCCAACGAATGATGTTGCTGTAAGTATAGAAAGTAGGAGTACTTTCTTTTCAATATCTAATCCTTATTAAACAATAGCCTCGTTTAATAGCGAGCATTCAGCAACTGAATGTGTTTTATGTATTGTCAATTAAAAACGTTGTTCAAATGTCAGGGGAATGAAAGGGTCTGGTTATCTGGCTGTGAAAAAAGTATATGAGTTGAAAATAATTTATTTTTATCAGTAGGTTATTAGAGCAAGAATGAAGATAAATCTTACTCTAATAAAATAATTAGGCGTATTTATTAATAAATGTGGTCAATATATCAAGGGCATTGTTATCCCCTTGTTGCTCTGCCAGCAAATAATTATAAATCGCATTTTCATGATCAGCGACTAACGTAAATAAAGCGCGATGTTCTGTGGCCTCATCTGCCTGTTGTTGGTAGCGCTGCTGGAAGGGAGCAACCCATGGAACCATCGTATCTACTAACTTTTGCCAAGGTAATGCAAGCCACTTATTAGCATCAGCAAGACCTTTCGTTTCCATATCTTGATCGTAATCAGAGCAAGGGTGTCCTAATGTTTCCAGTCCATCTTTTAAACATTGAGCCGTTAGTTCTTCAACCTTTATTAATGTTTGCCATTTGTTGTTATGGCTATCGTCACTATACTTTTCAGCAAAGGTCTTGAAAAAAACAATGCCATAAAGTTCACCTAAATAAGCGTTATAGAGTTGAGCAATCATTGTGGTTATATCCCAAAAGGTTAATACATCATTAATAATACGCTTTTTACACTAATAAACATAAAGAAGGTTTGATATGGAATCCTCTATTTTTCCCTCTTGGTTAGGGGGGTATGAAATTAACCGATATATCACTAATCCTAATATTAAAGTTGGAGATTACAGTTATTATTCTGGCTATTACCATCAGCATCATTTTGAAGATCAATGTGTTCATTACCTACTTGGTGATAAGTCCACTAGTGAAGTTTGGCAGTCAGGTCTTTTTGGGGATGTCGATCATTTAATTATTGGTCGTTATTGCTCTATTGCCACAGGAGTTGTATTTATGCTGTCGGGTAATCAAGGACACCGACATGATTGGATCTCAACATTCCCATTTGATTTCCAAGAATTTGGAGATGGCGTAAAAACAGAGATCCAACGAGCAGGCGATACTGTTGTTGGTAACGATGTTTGGTTCGGTGCTGAATGCGTTATTTTACCTGGAGTCAAAATAGCTGATGGTGCCGTAATTGGTACTCGTGCCGTTGTAACAAAAGATGTTGAACCCTATTCTGTTGTGGTGGGTAACCCATCGCGATGTGTTAAAAAACGATTTACTGAGCAGCAGATCGCCTTGTTGCTAGAGATGCAGTGGTGGAATTGGCCTAAATCTGCATTAAAAGCAGCAATGCCGTTGATGTGTAGTGCTCAAGTCAATGAGCTTTATCAATATTATTTAGCCAATGTAAAATAATAATGTAAATTATAAACTTATTTTTAGTTATTTTATGAAAGCATTCGCTTTTTGAAATACTCCCTTCCTATATGCCTTTTTGTCATTGAATTTAGCCTAAGTTGAAAATATTACATTGATTTACAATTATTCAATGCTAAAAATTCGTATTTTATGCTTAACTCTACGATAAATGATCAACTAAATTTGAAATTTGGATGAATTATTATGCTGAAAAAATCGTTTTTTAGTTAAAAAATTGATCTAAACCAGTAAAAATTCAATTTTTGAGTTTTTTTTAAAACAAAAGTTGAGACATTCAAATAAAATTGAGTAAGATGGTTGAGCAAGCTTGTTGATAGATTCCTTTTCCGACATTTTCAGTGAGCTAGCTTCAAGGTGGATAGTGATATCCGAAATTTGCCCTTAAAAATAATGATGAGATAACCATGAGCAATTCTTTAGTTCTTGTAATCAATTCTGGTAGTTCTTCACTTAAATTTGCTTTAATTGATACTGTCAACGGTGAAGCTACGTTAAGCGGCCTTGGTGAGTGCTTCGGCCTCCCTGAAGCAGTAGTTAGCTGGAAAGTTAATGGTGAAAAACATGAGTACAAACTTGACGGTTTAGAAAATCACCACCAACAATCTATTGACCGTATTGTTGATCTAGTTGAAGAGCTAGGTCTAAAAGAAAATATCGTCGCTGTTGGTCACCGTGTTGTTCAAGGTGGTAACTTATTTGATCGTACTGTTAAGATCGATGAAAAAGTTATCGCTGACATCGAATCACTAAGTGATTTAGCACCGCTACATAACCCTGCACACGTTATCGGTATGCGAGCAGCAAGCAAAGCATTCCCAACACTGTCTCAGTATGCAATTTTTGACACTGCATTCCACCAAACAATGCCAGAAAAAGCATATACTTATGCTATTTCTCAAGAAGTAAGTAAAGAATATAACATTCGTCGTTACGGCTTCCACGGTACAAGCCACTTCTACGTAACGCGCGAAGCTGCAAAAGTAGTTAATAAGCCTGCTGATGAATCAAGCTTTATTTCAGTTCACTTAGGTAACGGCGCATCAGTATGTGTTGTTAAAAATGGTGAAAGTATTGATACGTCAATGGGCTTCACTCCACTAGCTGGCCTAATGATGGGTACACGTTGTGGTGATATCGACCCAAGTGTTCTTGAGTACTTATTGAAGAAAGGTTGGAGTGAAGAGCGTCTTGAGAAAGAGCTTATTAACAACTCTGGTTTCCTTGGTGTTTCAGGCTTTACTAGCGACTGCCGTGGTATTCTTGAAGCAATGGAAGATGAAAGTCATCCTCACTTTCATGGTGCTAAGCTAGCATTCGAATTATTTACTTATCGCGTAGCTAAATACATTGCATCTTATATGGTTGCACTAGACGAACTTGATGGCATTATTTTTACTGGTGGTATTGGTGAAAATGCTATGCAAATTCGTAGTGAAATCCTTCGTCTAATGAAGATCTTTGGTTACCAAGAAGATGTAGAAGGTAACACAGCTGCACGTTTTGGTGCGCAAGGCATTATCAGCAAGCCAAATACACCACTTGCTATGGTTATTCCAACCAATGAAGAGTGGGTAATTGCAAATGAATCAATGGCGCTATTACACGCTTAAGTGGGAATAACGCATTAGATCTCCGAGTGGAACGGCTTGGATAATACTCTGGTTTGGAACGCCAAAGTATGCGGAACGGGAAAACGGCTCTTTGCTTTAGTAAAGAGCCGTTTTTTCGTTCTTCTGATTATTACAAGAAGATGTCATAAATCCCTCAAAAGCTATCTTCAACCAGATCAGCAATTATTTGGCTCAATTTTAGCGTTTCAACAAAATATGCAAGTTAAGAACTTGTTACAAGCTTTGGTAAGCTTTAAGCCGTTATCAATATCAGGCGGCATAGTGGATACTGAAATATTCACTCATTTATCTGAAAAAAATTAAAGTATTGCAATATTCTTTTTTATGATGTTCTTCAATATAAAGAGAGAAAAAATTGTCAGTCTCTCTTTATTGAATAAGCTAAACTATTACTATAAAAGTTATAGTAAGAAAATTAAGAAAAATTAATTTATTAAATACTCTGAAATTAATCCTTCAAATTCCTTGCTTATATTTGTTGTAACAAAGATATATGAGACACTTATAAAAAGCTCTAGATTAAAGACTTTGTAAGCTATCTTAGCTTTTCTAAACTCCGAAAGTTTGTTATCAGTAGTCATTAATAATCTTTGTGATAGTATCGAATTTCATACTACTTTTATATTTACTGAATATTGATGTTTGTCGTTTTACTATTACGTAAAGCTTTATTTTTTGCATCAATAGTTTCGCTAAGTTTTTCTGTTTTGATTTTTAATGCTTTTCGATACTGTTCTTGTAAGACTTCATCAGTTTTATCATTTCGTAATGTTCTCTCAAATGCCACATCTTCAAGCTTTTCTTTACGCTCTTGTGCTGTTAATCGTCCTTTTCCGGCAAAGTTAGTATCGTTGGCACGTTGGAAAACTTGACCTTGTGTTGTGTCCAAGCGAACGGTTAAGCGCCCAGATTGATAAGCGCGAACAAATACAGAAGAACCTTCAATTATAGGTGCGGTATCGACTTGATAAACTTCCAATAGATCGCCTGTTTTTTGAGATTGTACTGTATAGCGATAAGCATCTACTAAATCTGGCTCAGATAATCCATCTGCCAATAATGTTAGGCCACCAATCAATGCTGTACCAAGTCCGATAGCTAAGCCATCTCTCGATCCGCTTATTAATGCACCGCCAAGTCCTCCAGCTACTAATCCAGAGCCAACCACTTGAGCTGACTGATTTTTAAGTTGTTCTGGTTTTACTTTCACAGGATCAAACGTTAAAACCACGCCACGTGTCATGTTAATCATGCGGTCATTAATATCAACGATGTTACTATTTAGACTGTCTTGTTGTGCTTGCTTTGTTGCTTGACAGCCAGTTAAAGAAATAGAGGCAATAACAGTGAGAGCTATAGCTATTTTTTTCATGTGAGCACCAAATATAAGATAACGTATGTATGCATATAGTTGCACAAAAGTGCTTTGGGTAAAATAAAAACATTATTTTGCTTATAATGAATTTTAAAAAATGTGATAGAAATAACATGAAATAAACTATTTAAACTTAATGAGTATGATCACTATTATCAAAATTTAAGACCTCTTTAATTTTTGACTTTTATTTAAAATCAGTGTTTGCTGTAATAACTTATCTGTTAATATGTTTGAGTTGTTGGGTAGGTTAATAGTATTTTCAGTAATCTTCGATCAGAAAATTTAAGTTTAAAATTAGCGATATAAATAAATTTATATGTTGTATCTGAAAAATCTGGGGGAGTAAATGATACTTTAGGTGGTCTTGTTTTTTTAATTTTGTATATCTGTAATATTTACTATACACAGCAACATACCCCCTAAAGATTGTCACTTTTCTCTTTAATGTTGTAACCACTAAATAAGGATGTCATAGATTATATTTATTAAGTATAACTATGTGAATAAATTCGAGGGAACGATTTTTTTGATAATAAGTTACTTTATAAAAATTGCTTATTGATTAGAATGAGTACGTTAGTCGATAAACTGAGATAAAAAAGGAAGCCTTTATAGGCTCCCTTAAATAACACCGACTATAAGTTGGGGGAAGTTAACCTGCAGCTTTTAGGAAAGACAGATTGAAGGTTATAAAAGCGCTTAATGAAACGACCTAGATACGGCCTTCACTTCCACACACACGGATCTTACTCATCACCACTTCTTTCATTGCTGCTTTACCTGGAATGATGTACTTACGTGGGTCATTTGCGTCAGGGTGATCGCCGAAGTAGTGTTTTACCGCATCCGAGAAAGCGATTTTCAGCTCAGTTGCGACGTTTACTTTGCAAATACCAAGGTCGATACAGCGACGAACCATCTCATCTGGCACACCGGATGCGCCGTGAAGTACCAATGGGATATCTACGACTGAACGGATTTTATCTAGACGCTCAAAATCCAATTTAGGCTCTGCTTTGTATAGGCCATGTGCAGTACCGATAGCCACCGCTAGCGAGTCAATACCTGTGCGGCGAACAAACTCAGCTGCTGATGCAGGGTTTGTCATTAGTGCATCAGCGCTGTCGACGATAAGATCATCTTCCTGACCGCCTAGACGCCCCAGCTCAGCCTCAACGCTGGCATCAAAACGGTTACAGTAATCAACCACTGAACGTACGATTTCGATGTTTTGGTCAAAGGCATAGTGTGAACCATCAATCATGACTGAGCGGATGCCTTGATTCACTTTATTGTAGATATCTTGCTGATCTTCATGGTGATCAAGATGAAGCACCAAAGGGATTTTATGTTTTTGGGCTGCTGACTTACAAATATTGATCAGGTAATCAGTACCAGCGTAATCGTAAGTGCCTGGCGTGCCAGCCAAAATTACAGGAGAGCCCATTTTCGATGCTGTTTCAACGATAACTTGAACAGTCTCTAGGTTGTGGATATTAAATGCAGGAACCGCGTAACCGCCTTTTTGAGCACGTTTTAGCATTTCACGAGAAGAAATTAGATACATAGAGCCTCCTGACTTGGTTGTTGCGCCTTAAAGATAAGGCGTCCATCAACCCAAGTCTTAAAAATTGATAAATCAGATGTAATTGCAACCATAGAAGCGCGTTTGCCAACTTCTAAGCTGCCTAATTGGTCTTGCAAGCCTAAGGATTTTGCTGGGGTTAAAGACGCCATCAGCCATGCTTGCTCCAGTGGCAAGTCGAGCCACTGTTGAATGTTTCGTACTGCGTGAGGCATCGTGAGAGTGCTGCCAGCTAAACCGCCCGCATCGGTGGTGACCACGCCATCTTTCATATTCACGGTGTATTCACCGAGAACGTATTCACCATTTGGCATCCCTGTCGCACTCATTGCATCAGTGATAAGCGTGAGGCGGTTGCCACAACAGCGATGGGCGACATCAATAGCCGCAGGATGAACATGGTGACCGTCAGCAATCATCTCGACATAGCTGTTGAAATGCAGCAGACCTGCACCAACTACACCAGGGTCGCGATGATGAAGACCACGCATGCCGTTGTAGCAATGCACAATGCCATTCGCGCCAGCGTCTAATGCTTGTTGAACTTGGTCATAGCTAGCATCGGTATGCCCAAGCATGACTTTGATACCTTGCTGACGTAAGTATCGAATCGCTTCGATTGCTCCCGCTTTTTCAGGCGCTAGAGCAACCGTAATTAGGTGGTTATCAGCGTAAGAGATCCAGTTATCTAGCTCTTCAACGGATAAGTCACGAAACCAAGCGTTAGGGTGGGCACCTTTGTTTTTTTCAGTAAAGTAAGGCCCCTCTAAATAGGCACCTAGGATTTCTGCACCGTCAACACCTTGCTTCATGCTCATAGCCACTTGCTGAAGGGCTGATCGAATTTTTGTAACGGGTGCTGTTACGGTGGTTGCCACAAATCCGGTGACGCCAAGGCTGGCAAAGTATTGCGACATGGTATTTAAACTAGCGTGACAGGCATCCATCACATCGCAGCCTTGCGCGCCATGGACATGAGTATCAATCATGCCCGGCATCAGACTCACTTCACCTAAATCGATAAAGTCACTATGCTGCTGGTGGTTAAATGGCTCGATAGCGGTGATAGTGCCATTGTCACTGATCGTCACTAACGCATTGTTAAGCCAAGTATCCCCGTGCAACACGCGCTGAGCACGATAGCTTTGATGAGTTGGTGATAGTTGATTAGATACCATCCTCTTCAACCTCTTCCTGGTGTGTTTCTTTAGCTGACATTTCAGCCGCGAGTGAAGTGATCCCGCGGTGGCCACATTTCACCGCTTGGTCGCGGAATTCGATAAGCTTAAGTTCGTCGCGCTCTAGCAACATTTCTGCTGCCATTTGTAGGTTCGTGCCTGTCACAACTTCGATATCGTCGCGCTCTTGGCTTAGTAGAGATGCTGTACGAAAAGGCGTACCACCTAATAGATCTGTCAGAAATACAATACCTTCACCAGAATCAATTTCTGCGATCGCTTTACGCATTTGTGCTTCAAATTGAAGAGTTGTAGCCTCTTCTGGGAAGTCGATAAATTTGAATTGTGGCTGTTCACCGATGACCTGAAAAATCGCTTTTGCGACGCCTGAAGCAAAACCACCGTGACCAGATAAAATAACAGCAATCATTTGTGAGTCCTTCTTGGGGCTGACGTATCAGCCCCGTTTTTTATTTTTAAGATTTGGCGAGCGTTGGGGTTATAGGAAGCCCATGAAGCGACCCACAATGCCTAGTGCTACTGTAATACCGATAAGTTTTAGTGGGCTCCAACCACGTTTAACTAGTGCGTACATACCTAAGGTGTAAACCAGTGGTAGGAACGAAGGCATCAGTTTGTCGATAACGTCTGCTTGTAGTTTGACTACTGCGTCACCTGCGTTGATTTCAGCGGTTGTTGATAAGCGAACGTAAG
The DNA here is from genome assembly GCF_000153325.1 of Photobacterium sp. SKA34. Lineage (GTDB taxonomy): Bacteria > Pseudomonadota > Gammaproteobacteria > Enterobacterales > Vibrionaceae > Photobacterium. The sequence goes on along the minus strand of NZ_CH724141.1, from coordinate 894,018 downwards.
TTGCAACTAGAGCACCGATTACCGTCATACCCACCATTGAAGCCGCGTGACCTACTTTCTTGGTGTTGGCTTTAATCACCGGAATTGCCGCTACCCCCATTCGGTATGCATAGTGTGCAAGACCAAAGCGCAGAGCGAAGTGCACCACGTTAAACAGCACGATAAAGAACACTGCACCCATGATTGAGCCTTGCAGGGCAAGGTCAGCACCGATACCACCACAGATAGGGAGAAGGGTTAGCCAGAACATCGCATCACCGATGCCGCCCATTGGTGCACCAACGGCAATCTTTGTACTTTGGATACTGTTGATGTTCTGTTTAGAACGTTCCATTGCCAACACAATGCCCATAACAAATGTCACTAAGAATGGGTGTGTGTTGAAGAAACCCATGTGACCTTGCATTGATTTTGCTAAGTCAGCTTTATTGGTGTGAATCTTTTTCAGCGCAGGTAATAGGCCGTATAGCCAACCAGAAGCCTGCATACGTTCGTAGTTGAATGATGCTTGGAGCAGTAGTGAGCGCCATGCCATGCGGTTAATGTCCGCTTTGGTTAGATCTGCGCCAATCTCTTTGTTTTCGTACTCATCTGAATTCACACCAGGAGCTGGTTGCACGTCAGCGTTATGTTTACTAAGGTCCAGTTCGTTGCTTACATTAGATTCCATCTTCAAAGTCCTCAGCTGGTGCAGTTACAGGAGTCGTTTCTGTTTTGCGCATAAAGTCGATAATTGCCATTGCTGTTGCAGCGGCCGCAATCGCAAGGATTGGGAGTTGTAGCCATGCTGCAGCAACAAAACCTAGGATGAAGTAAGGGATGTAAGCGTTCTTCATCATGATCTTCATCAGTACCGCGAAACCGATAGCTGGCATAATGCCGCCAGCTACGCCTAGACCATCAATTAGGTCTTTAGGTAGTATTTCAACAATTTTTCCTGCGTGATCAGCGCCTAGGTAAACTGGTAAGAATGCACATAGGAAGTAGAAAGAACCTAGAACAGCAAGTGCTAAGTAGTTCACGCGTTCGATACCATCGGTATCGGCGTTTTGTGCAAATTCATCACACTTAGACATAACTGCTGACATACCCGAGAACAGTAGAGTGATACCCATTTGTACAGCAACAGCGAAAGGAACAGCGACACCAACCGCGACGTTAGGATCTACTTTTGTGGTGATAGCGAAAGCCGTACCAACGATAGTACCGATGATTACGTTTGGTGGCTGAGCCCCCGCTAGTGGCGCTAGACCCATCCAAATCAGTTCTAGCGTACCACCCACTAGAATACCGGTTTGCAAGTCGCCTAAAATCAAACCAACTAGCGGACCAAGTACTACTGGACGGTGGAAGTGTGTAAGACCATTAAATAAATCTAGGCCAGCAAAGAAGGCTAGGATGCCGAGCATCAATGCCTGTAAGAGTCCTATTTCCATGATTGATGTCCTTATGTTTAGATAAGAGTAAAGAGGTCAGTTCCACTTTCAGTTGGCACACCTTGAATAGTGCACGTCACGCCTAGTGCTTTTAGTCGTCCAAATTCCGCCACATCATCAGCACCGACTGAGACTGTTTTAGCTATTTGGTTTTTATCTTCTGCGTAGTGCATGTTACCGACGTTGATATTGCTAATTGGCACACCACCTTCAACCAATTGACGGAAGTCTTTTGGCGTGCGGCAAACCAGTAAAATGCGTTGACGATCTGATGCTTTGTGGATGGTTTCGATTGTCTTTTGCACTGTCCAGAAACGAATCGCGATGCCGTCAGCAAGAACCATTTCCATCAAGTTTTGTTGAATCGTGTCTTCAGAGACTTCGTCGTTAACCACAACGATAATGTTGGCATAAGCAAAACCTACCCACTGCACACCTACTTGGCCGTGAACTAGACGCTCGTCGATACGACTTAAAACGATATTTGGCATGATGATCTCCTTTAAAATTATTATTGGTTGTATGGGTAGATAGTGACGCCTTGCACCACTCGATTTACTTCACCAGATGGACAAGGATTATCTGGGCCCAAACCGAGTTGAATTGATTTTTCAAATGCCAACATTTGGCAGAAAATGAGGTACGGGAAGCACAGCCATTGGTCGCCAAGGTCAAGCTGACCAAGCTCAAATACCGCTTCTTCATTTAATGGCAGTTCAGAGATTGCGATGTGTGCCAGCGCTTGTTTATCACGACGGATTTCATTGAACAGATCCATGTCGTATTGGCGCGTGTAGGTTTCACTTGAAAGCAATTGAATCACTAGTGCACTTTGGTCGATGGTAAATTTAGGACCATGGCGGAAACCAAGAGATGAATCGTAAGCCGTCATCACTTGACCTGCACTTAGCTCAAGGGACTTAAGTGATGCTTCACGTGCTAGACCGGCAAAACCGCCGCTTCCCAGAACTATTAGGCGTTGGAAAGGTTGTCTTGCTAACTCTTTAACTGCTGCTTGCCATTGTTCTAGTTTGCCTTCACAAAGTGCTGCAGTGGATTCGATTTGCCTGTTCCATTCAACTGGCGTTTGACCGCCCAGTAGCGTCAGTGTTGACATCAACATGCAGCTAAAGCTTGACGTCATGGCAAAGCTTTTATCGTTTGAGCCTTCTGGCATTAGCATGCAGTAAGCGTTGTTTGCTGTTTGTGCATAACCAGACAGCGCGCCATCTGCGTTACAAGTCAAAAATAAGTGGTGGCAATCAGGTACTAGTTGATCAACCAAGGCAACGGCTGCCACGCTCTCAGGGCTATTACCTGAACGAGCGTAAGAGACCAGTAATGTTGGACGGCTTGGATCAAGGTATTTTGTTGGATTTGACACCAAGTCCGTGGTTGGAATTGATTCAACACGGAAGCCAAGACCTTCATTAATAAATGGTGCTGCTGCATCACCAACGAATGCAGAGGTACCTGCACCAGTTAGAATGATACGTAGATCTGAACGCGCAAGAAGCGGGTTCAGAAAAGCACTCACAGCATCATATTGTTGTTCTAAAATGTCAGATAGTGCACGCCATAAACGTGGTTGGTGGCTGATCTCTTGTGCAGTGTGAACACCGTTGTGTTCTTCTAACCACGGCAGTTCATAGCCTAAAAATGATCGCATTTGATAGTCTCCTTAGATACCGCTGTATTTGTGTAACAAGCTTCAGAGTAAACTTGCGTTACTTCCATAATCTTGTGCATCACAATTTCAGCGGGTTGATTTGGTATTTGGTGTTGAGAAATAGCCTTAGCTTGATTTGGTAAATATTGGCTAAGGAGAGTCATAGGCAGCGGTTTAACATTTAAGTTGTCGAACATTACTTGTTGCGCTGCTTGCACTTCTGGATGAGTCCAGTAGTAACGAATGCGATCGCTTAAGCTGTAGCTGCAGTCTAAGAATTGTTGATGCCCTTTACTGGCATAGTGTGAGCGCCAGTAGTTTGGTTGCTCATGCATCACTTGTTCAATGGTTTCACGTAGATGAGACGCATTATGTGTGCCTAACCACTCTTTTTCCGCGCGGTCTAGGCCATAAAGAGCTTCACGCAGAGCAAATGTTAGAGCAGGGCCGACCTTTAAGATGGCAAAATGGTCGCGAACTAATTCATGGTAAGCCACAGGGTTTTGGTAATCGGTAGAGTGCGCTTCAAACACAAGATTTGGCTGACTCTTGATTAGGTTGCTCAGTGATTGCGCGGCAATACTGTCGTAGTGGTGTACACTGTGATGGTCAAATTCCACACCTGGCTGAACAACAAGACCGATAATGCGAGGCCACACATAACCAAGACCCATATCGCTAAACGCTTGATGGTGAGCCTCAAGTGTCGTGATGGCCTCTTGAGGTTTAGTGACTTCAATCCCTTCTTCTTCTAAAGATTCGAGCGCACCGCCAGGGGTTGGGACTTCAGTCCCCACAACATAAACAGGTGCTTCACCGCCTGCGATCTTCCATGCATTTTCTGCAACCAAACATAATTTGGCAGCGCGCTCTGCCATGATGGCTTCACTTAGCAGGGTTTTATCGTCAGCACATGACATTGAGCAATCTAGGTGGATTTTCTTAAAACCTGCCAAGACATAGTCATTGATCATCTGCTCAGAATATTCCATTGCTTGGTTAGCTGGTAAATGTTGCCAGCAGTTAGGACCTAAGTGGTCGCCACCTAAAACAATATTCTCAACAGGGAATTTCAAATGTTCAGCCAAGGCAAACACATGTTCGGCGAAGTCTTTTGGTGACATACCTGTGTAGCCACCAAACTGATTCACTTGGTTTGATGTGGCTTCAATTAAAACAAGCTGATCGTCTTGTGCCGCTTGCTTAATTGCAGCTTCAAGTACAAGTGGGTGCGCAGAACAAACTGAGTAAATACCAGTAGCATTTCCTTGTTTGTGTCGCTCGATAAGAGAAAGTAACGCTTTCATTTTCAATCCTAATTTATAGTTCGGTCTGCAAGAATGACGGTGACACCCAAGTCAGTTAAGGCTTGGTGAATAGCATGTGGAATATTGCTGTCTGTAACCAAAATATCGATTTGGTGTGCCGCTCGGATCATGCAAAAACTCTTGCGTCCGAACTTGCTTGAGTCTGCGACGGCAATCACTTGACGAGCGACGTCGCACATAGCGCGGTTCATTTGTGCCTCATGATTGTCAGGCGTGGTAATACCCGCTTGCAGATCAAATCCGTCGACACCTAGAAACAGTTTGTCGAACAGATAAGCACGAACTTGCTCTTCACCTTGATGGCCAGTCAATGAACATGATGTGCGACGTAAATTGCCGCCAACTACGTGTAGATCAACGTTGTTGTTATTGCTCAACTGATAAGCGGTGTTGAGCGCATTCGTCATAACCACCAAATGCTGTTTGTTATTGAGGTACTTTGGCATCAGACCTATGGTGGTGCCTGAATCTAAAATGATGGTGTCGCCATCGTTAACGAGCTTTGCCGCAGCTTCAGCAATGTATTGTTTGGCACTGCGATTAAGTTGACCCTTACGGTGTAAAGGTTGTTCGAAAGCAAAGTTCGGGTTTAATGTCGCACCACCGTAACAACGGAATACACAACCTTCCTTTTCCAGTAAGTTGAGATCATGACGAATCGTGACTGCTGAGACGTCGTATTGCTGAGTAAACTCATCTACTTTGCCTGAGCCATTGTTGCGAATGTGCGCCATGATTTGCTGTCTTCTCTCTGCACTGGTCATTTACCTATTCCCCTTTCGTTACATTTCAATTCAAGGAGTGAAGTGTTTCGATTTCTTTTGGTGTGGATTAAAGCAGTAAATAATGGATAAAAATGAAAGGTGGATCACAAAGGGTTTTCTTTCGATTTGTTTGGTTTTGGTCTTTCACTTGGGTGAAAGTGAAAGCTTTTCTTTCACTTTGAAGAGGGTTTTTTGTGTTGAGAACCAGTTTTGCATCGGGATTATGAAGAGAAACAGTGAAAGCGAAATGAAATCCTTAGAAGTAGAAGGGTTTCGATAACCAAATCGACGAAGATCACAAAAATCAAACTTGCGGTAATTTTCGAAAACGTAGAGAGAAAAAGAACAGTCCTAATTGAACTGCTCTTAGTGAGTGAAAGAAGGTATTAATATGCTGGTAGAGGCTTGTTTTTGCAGTTAATTTAGTAACATGTATTAGGCAATAGCATAAACAATATGGACATCAACGCCCATTTCGGTCAGTTGCTCGACGTAATCTTGGGGAATACCACTATCGGTAATTAAGATATTCAATTGCTCAGGGCGGGCAATTAAGCAAAAACTTTGGCGATTAAACTTAGAGGAGTCAGTTACCGCAATAACGGTTTGTGCCGCTTCGACCATTTTACGGTTAATATTAGCTTCGCCTTGATGAGGAGTGGTAATGCCGGCAATTTTATCAAAACCATCAACCCCTAAGAATAGCTTGTTGAAGCGAAAGCCGGCTAAGAATTCTTCCCCACCAGTGCCATGTAATGAATAGGAGTTATGCCGCATTACACCTCCGCTGACCATAACTTCGATGTTCTCTTGATTAGCGAGGTGATAGGCGATATTAATACCGTTAGTCATAACAACAAGGTTATGTTTAGGGTTGAGGTAGTGGGTGATTTGCTCTGTGGTTGAGCCAGAATCAATAATAATTTTATCGCCGCTTTGTACCAAAGATGCGGCGTATTCGCCGAGTTTCTCTTTGATATCACAATTGAGCTGTTTTTTATCATTCAGTGGGCGTTCGAAGGCAAACTTGTTGTTGAGTAAGGCTCCGCCATAACAACGAGTCACGCAGCCTTTCTTTTCCAAGTGGTTTAGGTCATTGCGAATCGTCACCTCTGAAACATCGTAAAGTTCAGAAAAATATGTAACTTCACCTTTTTGGTGAATTTGAATGTAGTGAAAGATTTTTTCACGTCTTTGGGCAGTGGTGGTCACAGTGAGCTCTCGGTATTGATTAACAACATATCACGTTTTAATAATAAAAGTTCCGGCAAGGTAGAACCAAACATACTCATAAGTGCCAGAATAGCAAAAGTAATTGTACGCCTGTTTGTTGAAAATGAATCGGTATTAATATCATGTTAACACGTGAGTTCAACCTGCGTATTCTCTCGTTTGACTTTCTATTTTAAGAGAGTCCTTATTTCCTCGTTTGGTGAAAGTTTGCCCGCTGAATTTAAAGCGATCTTGTAAACCCCGTAATATCTTTATCTATTGTTACGGTTCCAGCCATGGCTTTTGAAAAAGAGAGGGGACTAACAACCAGTAACGCTGTTACAAGAAGTAAACTCTTTCTCATTAGCAATCCTTTAAGTAGAAAGAGTAACTCAATTGAATCTTCCCTGTACCTAAAGGTGTTACGTTAACTTAATAGTGTAGTGGCATAGTGAATTTGGTCACTTAGTTAGAGGTGATATCATCACTTCATACGTTAACAGGTGACACTATGACAAATCGTACAAGACGACTATTCAGCGCAGAATTCAAGCTCGAGGCTTCACAGTTAGTGATTGATCAAAATTACTCAGTGGCAGAAGCCGCCCAAGCCATGAATGTGGGTAAATCCACGATGGATAAATGGGTTCGTCAGCTTAAACAAGAACGACAAGGCAAAACGCCAAAAGCTTCGCCTATGACCCCTGAGCAAATAGAAATTCGGGAATTAAAAAAGAAGTTAGCTCGTCTTGAAGAGCATAATGAAATATTAAAAAAAGCCACGGCTCTGTTGATGTCGGACTCACTGAACAATTCTTGATGATCAAGAAACTCAAGCAGAGCTATAGCGTAAAAACATTATGCGAAGTCTTCAATGTTCATCGAAGTAGTTATAACTATTGGCTAAAGCGTCCAACAGCGATTAGGGCGGAAACAGTCAAACTTCGCAGCTTAGTTAGTGAGGCCCACGCAGCAAGCAACGCCTCTGCGGGAGCGAGGACTATTGCAGATATAGTCACAAATCAGGGTTTAAAACTGAGCCGATACCGAGCAACAAAACTCATGAGAGAGCTTGGTTTAGTCAGTTGCCAACAGCCAAAGCATCGATACAGAAAGGCTTCTCAAGAACATGTTGAGGTTCCAAATCACTTGGGCCGACAGTTTGCTGTTACCGCCCCAAATGAAGTTTGGGTTGGTGATGTTACGTATATTTGGACAGGAAATCGCTGGATGTATTTAGCGGTTGTTATTGATCTTTTTGCCCGCAAAGTGATTGGTTGGTCGATGTCTTTATCACCTGATTCCAGTCTGACAGGCAAAGCTCTTTCAATGGCTTATGAGTCGCGTGGTAAGCCGAAAGGCGTCATGTTCCACAGCGATCAAGGTAGCCACTATACAAGTCGAAAGTACCGTCAATTACTGTGGCGTTTTAAGATAAAACAGAGTTTATCTCGCCGAGGAAATTGCTGGGATAATGCACCAATGGAGCGTTTCTTTAGAAGCTTAAAGACCGAATGGGTGCCAACAGTGGGTTATCGTAGTTTTGCTGAAGCTCAACAAGAGATCATCCGCTACATTATCGGGTATTACTGTCAACTCAGGCCGCATCAATATAATGGCGGCCTAACTCCCAACGAATCAGAACGATTATATTGGGAAAACTCTAAAACCGTGGCCAATTTTAGTTGACCACTACAGTAGTGTTAGTACAAATGAAATTAAATTACATAAAAAGCTGAGAAGCCTACAAGATATAATGGGTATGTATGTTAGCCCTGATGATTGTTTCCTTGCCTTGAGGGGACTTGAAACTTATGAATTGCGACAGGAGAAGCAATCCAATTCAGCAAAAGCTATTGCCCAGTGGTTAGATAATCACGAATCAGTTGCTTCTGTTTTGCATCCAGCTTTACCATCATCAGAAGATAATACGCTTTATAATAAATATTTTGATAATTACGGTTCAGTATTCTCCTTCACTTTAAAAGATGAAAGCCAAATAGGTGCATTCTTTGATACTTTCACGAAGTTCAAAATAGGTGCTAGTTATGGAGGGACGACAAGTCTTATTGCATATTATTCGGTTGATTCATTGAAATCACGCTTATTTACTAGAGGTGACTCTTCTTTAATAAGAATCTCTATTGGGCTCGAAGATAGCCAATGTTTAATTAATGATTTAGACGCATCCTTAAAAAAAACACAATAGAAGAAAAATAATAATTAAGACAAAATATTTAACAATGGAGAGTTATATGTCTTCCAGTACCCTTACGTCAAACCTTAAGTCAAATACAATTGGAAATAGTTTTAAAACTGATGTGTTATGGATATTAGCTATTTATGGATGTGCTGTTGGAAGCGGATCACTTTTTTGGCCGATAAGTCTTGGTAGTGCAGGTATATGGTCAATGGTTATATTAATCGCACTTGCATTTCCTGTAACCTATTTCACGTATAGAGTTCTTGCCCAATATATAGCTGAAGGTACCGTTTCAAAAACCTCAAAAAGTAATCTTATTGATACAACAAATGAGCTTTTAGGGAATAAAGCCGTAAAATATTTGACTGTAGCTTACTTTCTAATAATGATTCCTTCGTTAGCTGTTTATGCCATTACAATGAGTAATACATTTTTGGATTTTTTCAAAACACAGTTGGAGTTTGATCCTTTAAATAGAAATCTTACTGTCTGTGGTATCCTTACTGTGATGTCACTCATTTCATTGGGTAAGACTGAAACAATAGTTAAAGTCGTTGGCTTTATAGTATTCCCATTTATAATTTCATTAATATTTTTTGGTGTTATGTCTATTCCTCATTGGAATACAGCATTTCTATCTTCAGAAGCAAATACAAATTTTATTCCTGAAATCTTTAAATCTACTTTTAATAACTTACCTGTTCTTATTTTTGCATTTAGTTTTACTCCGATAGTTTCAAGTTTAGTGGCTCATTACAAACAGTCTCATGGTGAGCATGCATTTAAAAAAATTGATAATATCCTAATTATATCCTTGATAATTATCATATCAACAGTAGTATTTTTCTCTCTGAGTTGTATTTTCACACTTACGCCATCTGAAATTAAATTGGCTAGAGTTGAAAATTTAACTTCACTATCAATCTTAGCAAGAAAGTTTGATGCTCCTTGGCTTGCTATTTGTTCTCAGGTGATTATTTTCTTTGCCGCAATGAAAGCCTTTCTTGGAACGTTTATAGCTACAAGAGAAAGCCTTATAGGGATGGCTAAGAATATATTTAAATGTGGGGATGACTTTGCTAATGGACTTGCAATGCGTCTTATTTCTGTCAGTGTGGTTTTTGTAATAACATTAATTCCAACTATAGAAAATCTAGATATCATTAATATTATAAAGTACTTTATGGTACCTGTAAGTGTCTTTATTGTATTCTTCTTACCTCAATATTCATTTTACAAAGTTCCTAAGTTAAATCATTGTAAAGGTGGGTTTATCAATTGGTTTGTAATTTTTACCGGTATTTTTGCAATGTTCTCTGGTTTTATTTAATGATTATTAATCTTAATTAGACGCTATACATTAAGGTTGCCATAGTTTGTGCTTTTTTGTGTTTACTTATTTTATTGTTACGGGTAGAAAGTGGCGAAAATTAACTTATATCACAGAGTTTAAATTTTTTCATGAAATAACATGAGCTATTGATTTTAAATCAAATTATTTTTCCCTTTTTTCTTATAAATAAGGAGCTTGTTTTAAACCATAAGCTATATATTTAACAAAATAAACTAGGAAATAAAATGTTTAATAAAAAATCAACGTTACTGACGACTCTTTTATTTATTGCCATACCATCACTGGCTCAAGCGGGATCACCATCTTTTGATTTAACGAATGGTATTGATGATGACTTTCATCCAGTAAAACCTTATGTTTCAATTAAGGTGATAGATGATCAATTTCATATTTTTGACAGTGAGAATTTTATTGATGGAGATAATATCACTCCTGATAAAATCTATGATCCTATGATTACTTACTACGAGAATACTGAAGAAGGTACACGAATGGTTAAAGTACATTGTCACTTCTTATTAAAAAATAAATCAAGACATGACATTTTAGATATAAAAAATAATTCGTATGGAATTACTTTTAAAAGTGATACTTGTTCTACAAAGGAAAGAAACTTTAATAATGGAATAAAGGTATACAATAATAATTTTGAAGAAATTAAAGATTTTTATTTAGTTCTTTCAAAATCAAAAGATATCTTTTTTGATAACGGTGATGTTTTTTATAACGAAATGAAAACTTTTTCTCGAAAAGATCTTAATAAAACTGATTATGATGAAGATATTACTAATGATAGTGAATTACTTGAATTAGGATATGTTTATAGGGACCCAAAAGAACCTATTATTTGCTCAACATATACATCTTTCAATGATCTTAATCAGTCAGGATTTTATGCTGATAAATACATATGTGAAAAGTCATATTAATCTATAGAATTTAAATTAATTATACTTTATAAAGGCTTGCTAGATTCTAGCAAGCCTTTTATTATTAACCTTAATTAAGTAGACGCTATAAATGAACCTTGTCATAGGTTAGATATCTTTTTACCTTTACTTACTTTTATTCTTACCAGAAAAGAAATTATTGAATCAAATCACAGTTTATTATTAATAAAAAATTGCTCTTAATCAAGTTGTATTTACCTTAATTGAGTTGTAATAAGTGAGGAAATACTGAGGTTAAAAATATCTTATAGTTATGCTTATAGATTTATAGTAAAAGTAAAATATAGTTAAACAGGGGCATTTTCTCTTGTTGAGTGTTTATATTAGATAAAGAAAACATACGAACGGAACACTAAATTATTATTGTATTCTTTTTCCTTATATAAACTAGGGTGAAATACATTGAAACATCTGATATGTGAATTTATATACTCTTACTGTTGACTAAAAAGAGTAAGCTATCTACTATGCTCCAGTCTTTAAACAAAGGAGAACATCATGGACAACGACAGTCGAAGGTGGATTACTAACACAATCGCGAGGATATTTTTGAAGTAACTTGGATTAGGCTTTATTATTTTTTCCCTCCTCTTTATCCTTCTCGCCTTTTTTAATATTCTATTTTTATCAACAAAAATAGTATGTTACCGCGTTAGTAATCACCTGAATATTTCGTATTTATCTATTGCTTTTTAGAAGCAAGAGATTGTTATATTTAATTGAAAGGTGCATTAACATGACCAATACAATAAGTAATTTCGTTTATCAACAATCTATAAATATAGCGAATAGCACAACACCCGTTGATATATCTCTTTTTTTACGCTGGGTTGAAGAAAAAAATATCGCTAATTTAAACGCATTATTTAGTGCGGAGTATATTCAGCAAACACTGTGTTTTATTAAGCAAATATCAGAAAAGTCACTTAATATGCTTATTTCTCTTAATGGTTTTGAGTATAAGCAAGATATTGAATGGTTTGTGAAAGCAAAGCATCCCGTTATTCATGCCACTCATTCAGCGGCAATGATTGTATTTCCACAACACTTAACTGTAGAGCAAACACAACAAGCTTTGCGTCGTCAATCTGTTGAGTTTAGCTGTATAGCTATTACAGATCATCATGATCGTTTTGTCGGTTTAGTTAAATTAGATGAACTAATATCGGCACGCCCTCACAGTACGTTGTTAGATATCGTCCAGAGTGCGATTTGCTGTCATTTCAGTGCTTCGCAAGAGCATGCTGTAGCACTACTGAAAAAGAGTCGTTTTGATGTGCTTCCAATCCTTAATGGGATGGGAGTTCCAGTTGGTTTGTTATCGGCAAAATCTGCCATTGATATCATTACCGATGAGCAAACAGAGGATCTGGAGCGATTAATGGGAATACAACAAGATAGTCATTCCAGTGATTATATGAACCTCTCTGTGATGGAACATGTAAGCAAACGTATTGTATGGGTTGTTGGTCTTGCTGTATTAGGCCTGTTATCTGGCATGGTAATACATAGCTACGAAGATACCATTGAAGCGATTACCGTACTGGCGCTTTACATGCCAATGATTGCTGACTCTGGTGGTAACTCAGGAACACAATCAGCCTCTGTAATGGTGCGCTCTCTCGCGTTGGGAAATATTAAACTTCGAGATTGGCTTTATGTTTTGTGGAAAGAGACCCGTATTGCCATTGTGATGGGCAGTGTGTTGGCTGTTCTAACGTTAGGTAAAGTCTTCTTTCTGTCTCAAGGTATTGAGCTGCCAACGGGAATAACGCTGACAATGTTAGGCAGTGCCATTGGTTTAGCACTTTTTTTTCAAATTTTATCGTCTACTGTCATTGGTGCGATGCTGCCGTTAATCAGTAAGCGCTTTGATCTCGATCCTGCTGTTGTTGCCAGCCCGGCTATCACGACCATTGTTGATATCAGTGGGTTATTGATTTATTTCTTCTGTACCACTCGATTACTCGGTTTATCTTGAAAAGACATTAGGGGTAAACATGAATATTGAATGGAAAAAAAATAATGCGCTGGTGGTCTCCCAGATGTTAGAGAATGGAGCGTCTGGGTCTGTTGATATTAAGATTTATATGGATGGCCAGCGTTATTCAAGCAATGACTTTGAAGAGGGCATTAAAAAAGATCTATATCGTACGATACATATCTATCATAGTGCTGACGGCTTGCTTGAAGTAGAAGCTAACTTAAAGACGATTGCAATGGAGATTAGTCAATGGTGCTCTGAGATAGAATATCAACTATTAGAATGGCTAAATACTTTTCATAGGGCAGTCCGAGCTTCATGTTTATCGGTTTCTTGTGAGCAACATTACCCAAATGCAGCATCACTATGTTGGCAGGTTGAACATATTAATCACCAATTTGCACTGCTCTTTGTGCGTTGTGAACCTGCTCGTTTATTGCAAAAGCGCTTATTGGTCATCGCGTGCCAAGAGATCTTAAAACTTTACGAAAGGTTAAAAGAGAGTGGTGCCGAATCAGCATTACAGCTTGTTTTGCCGTGTCTTGACCGGTTGTTAATTGAACGTAATCGTATTTCTGGTTGGCGTCCGATTGAACAAAGAAAGAAGGCATATCATGGTTCGGGTTATCACGATGAGATCGAGGAGTTTGCTTCTAATTGGTCGGTTTGCCAGCATGAATATTTGCAATCTCATCGTAACGCTTCGCTAAACCATTTATTGACCATAGCGTTAAGTAGTATGCTCGCGATGTCAGTAGTATTGACGTTCAAGGATCACTTGATGAAGTTAAGTGATCATTTAACATTAAGTATTCTTTTACTGATTTGCTTGCTCTATGGCGGCCGTGATGTTGCTAAGGAGTTACTTAAAACGAAGATCAAAAAGCAACTTAAAAAGTTTAACTTTTACCAAAGGTATAAACTGATTCGTGCAAAACATCGTCGAGCAGTGGGAAAACGCAAAACGCGTGCACAGTCTTATCATATTGAAGGTATGAGCTCTTTTGAGCCATCTAAATTGTGTTTGCAGCGAACAGATAGCATTGTCTTTAAAAAGAAAGCTAACAGAGCTGCAGTTTCCATGTATACCGAAACTCACCTATCTCTCAATTGCTTGGAAAAATATCGCAAAGCGAAACATTTTAGAGTTCTGAACCAAGAAGGGGAAAGCCAGCGTTCAGTAATACATGATAATAGAGACTTACTGATTAAAATTGAAATAAAGCAATCAAATAGAAGTACTATCACAAAATCATTCCGGTCTACTAATGAGGTAAATCCTCGTTGGGTGGAGGTTGCAAAAAATAACTGAGACTTAGAAGTTGAGAACCTATTACGAGGTTAATAAGGCATTCAGAATCGTGAGTCTTTCAAGAGTCTAAAGAGAGTCGCCAAGTTAGTTTTATTTTAAATCTTACTTAGCGACTCTTTTTTATTTAATGAGTATGCACTAGTTAAGACTTAGTACACATATTAGGTTGTTTTTTGAACTGTGGAAGTCGAGGTAGGAGTAGGCCTGTTATAACAACAATTATACCAACAACTTGTAATTCAGTGACTTTCTGACCCAGTAAAGACGCGGTTATTACCGAAAAAATAGGCACTAAATTAAAAAAGAGTACTGCTTTTGCTGGCCCAAGCTTACTAATACCATTTAACCACATTAGGTATCCGGCAAAAGTACCAAATAAGCCAATGTATAATACCTCAAAGATGCCTGTTGCTGAGCTGCCCCATAATTCAATAAATGGGTTTGGCCCTGCTGAAGTAGCGCACATAGCACCAATCACTATTGTCCCTGTTGACATACCAATAAAAGTATAAGGGAGTACTGGTATCCAGCGATTAATACCGCCACTAACATAGGTGTACATACTCCATGCCAACATACCGATAAAGATGAGTTTATCACCATGATTAAAGCTCATAGATAAAAGCCTATCGAGGTGTCCATTTGTTAAAACAATTAATACACCAAATAAGCTGATAAATAGGCTTAGAAATTGCGCACGAGAAGGGAGTGTGCGTGAAACAATACAAACAATGAGCGAAGTGAATAGAGGGCTAAGCGCCATAATGAGAGAGCCATTCGCAGCATTTGTTAATGTTAATCCTGTGAAAACACAAAAATTGAGTCCACCTATTCCGATAGCACTAACAATTATGATCCAAAGCCATTTTTTTATATCCAAGTTCGGCATACGTATATGTGTTAATAAAAGGTAAGCAGCCAAGCCTAAAGCAGCGATAAAGAAGCGCCAGAAAACGATAGAGAGTGGTTGCATTTCGCCTAGGGCCTCTTTACCCATAGGAAGACTACTGCCCCAAAAGAAAGTGCATATAACAATAAGTATGATGGGTTTTATAGGTGAAGTTGCTTTCATCGTTACACCTTTTTGTTTGTTTAAATGTTGTAGCTAGTGTATAGATTTCAATAATTGGATAAATAAGCAAAATTAGGACAGTAAATACCAATAATGAAATCTAGATATTCGTTAGATGATCTACGTTGTTTTTGTGTAGTAGCACGTCATGGTAGTTTCAAAGCTGCAGCAACCTCGTTAGGTATGCCACTATCGACGTTAAGTCGTCGTATTCGTCAGTTAGAGGACGATCTACAGCTTCGATTACTAAATAGAGATGCGCATCGAGTAACGTTGACCAGTACTGGTGAGCAGTATTTTCAGCGTTCAGCCATTTTGTTTGATGAATTGCACGATATTGATCAAGAACTCCATCGAGATAAATATTATCCCCAAGGTAAAATTCGTATTTCTGCACCCATTAATGCTGGCTCAAAATACCTGAGAAAAATATTTTATGACTTTTTAATTCAATACCCTGAAATTCAGCTGGAACTGAATTTTTCTGGTGCCAACATTGATGTCGAGGCTGAAGGTATTGATATGGCATTTAGGGTTGGAACCCTTTCAGATGAAGATTGGATTGCTAAGCCGATAAAAGATATCCACTTTATATTCTGTTCTCATCCTGATTACGATGTTTCTACATTATCGAATCCAGAGGAATTACACGATCATCCACTGATCATTTGTCGTCCTATTAGAGTATGGGAAATGATTAATCATGAGAGTGGTGAAAAATATGATTATTCTCCTAAAGAGAACGTAAGGCTTGAGGTCGACGAAGGTTTTATGATGCTTGAAGCCATCAAAACAGGAATAGGTATAGGCTACGTTCCAAGTTACTTAGCGTATCCCATGATAGCAAACGGTGAAATAAAGCGCGTTCTACCAGCATGGAGCAGTGAAGCTCGAACAATGTTTATGCTCTATCGCGACCGAGAACATATTCCTATGAGAGTACGCCTACTGATTGATTTTGTTATGAAGCATTTTCAAGATAATTAATTTAAACTATTGTAAATATTCGCAATATTCACTTATCAATATTTTTAAATAAGGCGCGACATCGACAATAATTTTTGCAAGATAGTGCTGTCACTTTAGTTACGAGCATTATCGGATTGGTTCTTCAATAGGACTCTTATCAAATTGGCTTACTAAAAAATCAATCAAAGATCGTTGTGCAGGCCCCATGAGTCTATTACGTGTAAATAGTAGAGAGATCTGTTGTGGCGGTGGACTATATTGTGAAAGTATTTCAATCAACTTTCCCTTTTTAACTAGATGGTTTGTTTGGAAATCTGGTAACTGAAGTATCCCTTGATCTTGTAAACAGAACTCTCGTAAAACGTCAGAATCATTCGACTCTATTTCACCATTTACTTTTATTTGAATGACTTTGTCGTTCATCTGATAAGTCCAGCGCCTTGGTGTTTGTCTAGCGCTATTAATCAAACATGTATGTTGCTTAAGATCTTGAGGTATAAGTACCTCGCCATTGCATTGAATATAATTTGGAGTGGCAACGGTTTTTATTTTGTATTCCCCCAATGAGCGTGCAATTAACTCTGAATCAACTAATTCACCAACTCGAAGCGCTAAGTCATAACCTTCTTCGATCAGGTTTACATTTCTGTTCGTTAGAAAAAGGGAAAGTTTCACCTCTGGATGTTGTTTTCTGAACAGTGATAATATGGGCGGTAAAATATACTTACCAAGAATCAACGGTGCTGTTATCCGTAATTCTCCTTTAAGTGTTGCTGTTGCTGGTGTCACGCCTTTTAATTCTTCAACGTTTTGACTTATCAACGCCATTTTTGCTAAGTATGCTCGCCCTTCAGTGGTTAAACCTATACTGCGCGTTGTTCGTTGTAACAAACGTACACCTAACCATTTTTCTAATTCACTAACCTGTCGACTAACAGCAGATGGAACCAAATTCATAGCATGGGCTGCTCCTGAAAAGCTTTTATGTTCAACAACTAGCTGAAAAGTTTCTATTGATTTAAGCAGATCCATACCACCTCATTGTTCGAAATAAATCACTAATGTTGTGAATTTTAGGCTATTTATTACATTTAGTGAGTTATTTAATCTATTGGTATACATAACTTCAAGAAGAAAGGTATCGATGTGAGTTATCGCTACAAAATAGCATCAGTTTTTTTAATTGGCTTTTTCCTCGACTGTATCAATATTTTTATGTCAGCTATTGCGCTTCCCTCAATTGCGAATACCTTCAATACTGGTACTGCAAATGTCGCATGGGTTGCAAATTCGTACATTCTCGGAATGACGTTAGTTATTCCTATGAGTACTTGGTTAGCCAGTCGATATAGTTCTAGAAACGTTTTAAGTTTTTCTATGGCCTTGTTTGGATGCTCAGTATTTTTCTGTGGTTTATCAACGAGTTTATATCAATTGATAGGTTGGCGATTTATACAAGGTGTTGGAGGAGGGTTAATGATTCCAGTCGGTCAGTCATTAACATTTAGTCTTTTCCAACAAAAACAACGGGCTAAGGTATCAACTTTTATTATGATGGTCGCATTAATTGCGCCGGCCATATCACCTACGATAGGGGGGCTGATCGTTGAACATTTATCTTGGCATTGGGTGTTTTTCAGCAGTGCGCCACTCTCAATCATCGTATCTATACTGGCATGGTATTGGGTTCATAATGATAATAAAGCAGACAGTGAGCGACCTGATATTAAGGGACTATTTCTAGTCAGTACTGCTTTGATTGCATTATTAGTTGGTATGTCAATTTATTCGAATAGCCAATATGGGATAAAAGCAGAAGTCATTGGAACGTTTGCTATTGTTGCTGCTTTAATATTGGTGGGTATTTATATCGAACATGATAAAAACCACCACAATCCAATAATTAATTTAAGTTTATTCAAAAATAATAACCTGACATTATCGATTATTATTTATTACGCCATTCCAGGCGTATTTACCGGCATTAATCTACTTAATATTTTCTTTTTACAAGGCGTTTTACATTTTAGTGCAGATAAGACTGGTATGTTTATGATTTTGTACGGTATTGGTGCATTTATTGCCATTATAGCTTGTGGAAAAACTTACAATCATATTGGGCCTAAAAAACTGTTTGTTATTAGTTTACTTATACATACTGCTGGTGTTGCGACTTTATTGTGGGTCCATTTAGGATCACCAATATATGTAATCATGTTGGCATACATATTAATGGGGTTGGGTGGTGGTTTAGGGGCAAACTGTGCTCAGACCACAGCATTGATGGACTTTGATGAACATCAGATGCTTAAAGGTAGTGTTATTTGGAATATTAACCGACAGATTTCATTCTGTGTAGGTGATGCTTTTTTTACTATGTTATTTAATTTGTTTTGTATGAGTGCACATTTTAAAAGTATTGATGCTTACCATCTTACATATTTGATCGCTGTTTTAATTGGTATTTTAACACTTATATTTATTGTAAAAAGACAAAAGGTAACACTATGAATAAAGCAATCATGCTTGCATCAGAAAATATACACACGCTTCATAAATGGATACAGCAAGTTTTTACGGATAGAAATGGAAAAGGACTTGATGTGATGGGGGAACTAATTTCTTCTTTTGATCAAGAGTTTACAATGGTTACTCAGCAAGGGAGGGTAATTGGACTCCCTGAAGTAAAACAATTGTTCACCAGTTCTCTTGGAAAGCGACCTAAACTAGAAATAATAATTGAAGATGTTGTTCCTATTTTTGATGATAACGGGATTGTTACGATTCGCTATTGTGAAAGCCACCACGAGTGTCACCTGTATAAAAGACGAATTTCAACGGTAATAATTGATACATCAAATGAACAACTGCGTTGGTTGTACTTACACGAAACGCCAATATCTGAACGATGATTTGTCATAGATAATAACTTTTAAATAGAGTTAACTAATTTATTCATTAATTAACTCTTATTTTGGTAGTTATAAATGGTGTTCTTTAAATATCTAAAAATATAACTATTGCTAAATGTTATTCTTTCATCTTATCCATTGGTTAAATAATGTTAAATAATATAGTTTAATTTAATTATAATTAAAAGAAATTATGAATGAGTATTTATTCTAATTATGACAATAATATTGGAGCAATTGCTAATAATGCTCATTTGAATTTATAAATAATAATTAACTTAGTATTGTTTATATAAATTTTTTATTCCACTTATAAATAATTACATTTATTGTATGGTTACTTATGAAATAATTATTTTAGATGCAAAATAATGCATTGTTCATTGTCTATTTTTTTATACATGTATAGAATGGTTTCATATTTTTTAAGAATGGAAGATTATAAATAATATGTTGTATATTGTTATATGAAATTCTGACATCCAGTCTTAAAACTCCTTTTCACTATTAAGTTGAATTTTTATTTTTTAAATTTATGGTTGAAATACCAAACACTATCAAATTATCAGATGCTTATTGGCTACTGAGGATATGTTGTTTCTTTTAATAGTGAATAACGCCAATTTATTCATGGTAATTAATATGAAATTAAAAAAGTGGGCGCTCGCTTATGCCTTTATTTCTCCCTGTATTAATGCATTTGAAGTTTGCAATATAGGTGAAGAATATAATGTATTAGAAAGGGATGTTTTTCATGAACTTCGTAAGTCTAACTATCGTGGTTTCAGTGAGAATTTAACACCTGATGACTTATTTCTATCTGTCCCTGATCATTCTACTGATGTGCGTCCTTCTCTTATTGAAACTCAGGACGTTTTTCCTGAGACGTCTTTACTACTTGAATCTGGGCCGGCTGGTGCTACGTTGCTTGGCGCTGAAGAAACGGCAAGTCTACTCTCGACATTAGGGCGCTCAACTCTTGGCGCTCTCAGTGGCGTATTTGAGGTGTTGGGGCCTGTAGGTGATACCGTTGCTATTGGTTTATGGGCGAATGATGTAGCCCAAACTTTTGATGATGAAACAAAAACATCTTACGACCGATTTGTAAGTGTGATGGGGCTTATCGATTGGTTTGGTGTATTAAAGATCCCTGAGCGTGAAATAGATCGAATGATTTTAACCGCTCGTTGGAACCGTGTGGCTGCTGGTGATCATTATAGTTATACCGTTCATGAAGATATTATTTCTCAGCAAGATAAAAAAGATAAATAACACTGGGCTGATTTATCATCCGGTCAGCAAAGCATGCTGGAAGCAGTCGCTATTGGATATGCCACTGATGTTGCGCTTAAATACCAACTTTATTATCAAGAGGGGGTAAAAGCGCAAAGTCAAATAGTAACCACTTTAATTAATGCGGTGGAAAGTGAGTTAGATAAATCTTTTCTAACCCTGCTTGCCACTACCGATAGTGAGACAAAGCTCTTTAGTTCAGAGTTATCGAATGCTTGTCGAACAGAAATCGATGCATTGGAAGCTTTGTATCCCGAACAAGAACTAAACAATTCTTATCCGAGTGTAACTCCTTCTATTCGTAAAGCTAATAGAAGGTTAGCTAACCTCCAGCATTGCCAGCAAAATCAATTAAATTTAGTGATTGCTAAGTTAGAGAGTTTAATAAATGGCAACATTGAAGGTCTCGATCATCTAACTGTGCGTCAGCTATATCGAAGGGTATTAAATGCCAAGATAAAAATTGTTGAAACCGCGAACCAGCAATTAGCCGATGTAGGCACAAAGCTTCAGGCTCATATGCGAGCAGAGGGACTTAGTGCGATTGATCGTTTGTTTGGCTCTGGATCAGTTGAGCAGGCACACAGTTACTTTATACAGCAAGCAGAAGCGGTTGCTATTGATGAGATGTCTCGTAGTCTTTTTGGTCGCCCTGCGACGGAAAGGGAACGGAATAATAAGTATTTTATTATTCAAGCTGGCTACGAGACATGTTCTCGTATCGGCATGCTTGCGGGGGATCCGAATTTTGTTGGATGTACACAATATTCTTGGATTCCTGAAGAGAGGAAGCATTTTGATCCCTCAAAAGATGACGTTATTTCTCGAATGGTGATGCCAACGAGAGACGCCATTAAACGGTTCTTTCTTCAATCTTTGGATCAATTAATTCTCAATGGTTGGAATAACTTACATGAGGAAGCTTGGTTAGAGCGCCAGATTATCAGCTTTTCAGAGAAACAACGCATACTTAAAAAAGCTGAAACAGACAGAGCGCTTGTAATGCGATGGTTATTTGATTCAAGTAAAGAGATAGTGGAAGAGTGCGGCTCGGGGAATGCTTGCGCTGCTTGGTCATCAAGTTATCTTGCTGGGCAACAATTGTCACCTCATTCATCATTACAGCATATTGCAAGTTGGTATGAGAGTAATAACAATTCAAATCTCTATGTACATTCTGCTCGATTAGCTAAGCTCGATGGCTTAATTAGATCTGCGCTAGAGAGTGAATGGCAAGCTAATCATGTAAATAGCTTTTATAGTTATATTTTCCCTGGCAGCTTTGATCTGGAAAAGCATGCTCCTTTGATTGCATCAGCATTAAACGTTTCAGGTCTTGATACGACTAATCTTGCTTCTGCGTTACCACTGGCTAAAAGCGTTGTGAAAACTCGTCTTTCTGAAGCCATGAGTGTGGCTGACAGTAATGGTGAGGAGTGGCTTCTTACTCAAATTGGAGATTTTCAAAGGTATTTGGCGATTGTTCATAATCAACATAACTCAACGGGTCATTTTGCTTCTGGTGAGGTGGGAACTACCACGCTATTTTCAGAGCCTTTACCTGCGCATTTATTACGATATATGACGTTGGATTTCTACCATACAATTGATGGTAATAACTTTGATGAATATTACTTCCCCATAACCGGTGAAGCGCCAAGTTATGATGCTTGTAGTGGCATAGTGAATTTGGTCACTTAGTTAGAGGTGATATCATCACTTCATACGTTAACAGGTGACACTATGACAAATCGTACAAGACGACTATTCAGCGCAGAATTCAAGCTCGAGGCTTCACAGTTAGTGATTGATCAAAATTACTCAGTGGCAGAAGCCGCCCAAGCCATGAATGTGGGTAAATCCACGATGGATAAATGGGTTCGTCAGCTTAAACAAGAACGACAAGGCAAAACGCCAAAAGCTTCGCCTATGACCCCTGAGCAAATAGAAATTCGGGAATTAAAAAAGAAGTTAGCTCGTCTTGAAGAGCATAATGAAATATTAAAAAAAGCCACGGCTCTGTTGATGTCGGACTCACTGAACAATTCTTGATGATCAAGAAACTCAAGCAGAGCTATAGCGTAAAAACATTATGCGAAGTCTTCAATGTTCATCGAAGTAGTTATAACTATTGGCTAAAGCGTCCAACAGCGATTAGGGCGGAAACAGTCAAACTTCGCAGCTTAGTTAGTGAGGCCCACGCAGCAAGCAACGCCTCTGCGGGAGCGAGGACTATTGCAGATATAGTCACAAATCAGGGTTTAAAACTGAGCCGATACCGAGCAACAAAACTCATGAGAGAGCTTGGTTTAGTCAGTTGCCAACAGCCAAAGCATCGATACAGAAAGGCTTCTCAAGAACATGTTGAGGTTCCAAATCACTTGGGCCGACAGTTTGCTGTTACCGCCCCAAATGAAGTTTGGGTTGGTGATGTTACGTATATTTGGACAGGAAATCGCTGGATGTATTTAGCGGTTGTTATTGATCTTTTTGCCCGCAAAGTGATTGGTTGGTCGATGTCTTTATCACCTGATTCCAGTCTGACAGGCAAAGCTCTTTCAATGGCTTATGAGTCGCGTGGTAAGCCGAAAGGCGTCATGTTCCACAGCGATCAAGGTAGCCACTATACAAGTCGAAAGTACCGTCAATTACTGTGGCGTTTTAAGATAAAACAGAGTTTATCTCGCCGAGGAAATTGCTGGGATAATGCACCAATGGAGCGTTTCTTTAGAAGCTTAAAGACCGAATGGGTGCCAACAGTGGGTTATCGTAGTTTTGCTGAAGCTCAACAAGAGATCATCCGCTACATTATCGGGTATTACTGTCAACTCAGGCCGCATCAATATAATGGCGGCCTAACTCCCAACGAATCAGAACGATTATATTGGGAAAACTCTAAAACCGTGGCCAATTTTAGTTGACCACTACACCTAAAGCTATTGAAAATTTCTCAGTGAGCCTTTTTTATATCGCTCAAGCACTGAGTGGTATTTTAGGTGCCGTTGTTTCAACGAGTGTGGCACTAGAAAAAGGACAACAAGTCACTCAGCAAGTGGTACAAAACCTATATGGTAACTATTTCCAATTGTTGACAATCCTTGCTGTGGTAATGATTGTGGTTGCACTGATATGTTCGGCAATTATCCGTAAAATGCTAAAGTCTGCAGATGAGCATCATGCCATTGAATCACAGGCAGCTAATTAGCATTTAAATGAGTGTAAGTGACTAATAATTAATGATTGTTTAATTACTTTTTAAACGAGCTGTGGCTTAGTAGTACTAGTCACAGCTCGTTTTTTTTGCGTTATTTGTCAATCACTGTTTTACTACATCTCTACATTTATTAATTAAGATAAATACATATCTAGCTTTTTAAAAGTACTGAATAATGTACAATTTTATGCTCATGTTTAGTCTTTGATAAAATACTATTTATTTTAAGAGTTGAATTTTTATGTTGTAATCAAAAAAAAGATCCATTATCTTAAAAAAGTAAATTCCCCGCATCTAAATAGGAAGCTAAGCCAAGTGAACAAATAACGCCTGTATTCATTTTAAATAACATAATCATTTAATACTGAACACAGGGTTAGTAGGCTTAGCTTAGTAATCTATAAAATCTCGTATTTCAATTATCTATACTTTTACTACGTACAGAAAAATTGTCATATCACCTAAGTTAAGCTGAATTATGCCCTGTCTCTAGGAGGCTATATGCATATTCGATTTAATAATTTAGGATTATCTAATAATTCAAAAGTACTATTCAATAATTTTACTACTCAGGTGAATGAAGGCGATCGTATTGCGATTATCGGTCGCAATGGGAGTGGAAAGACAAGTTTACTTAACTCCATTATTGGTAAGCTTTCACCGAGTGAAGGTTTTATTGATATTTCAAATGATGCAGTGATTGGTTATGTTAGCCAATTGGATACACACAACGTAAAACTCAGTGGTGGACAACGCTTTAATAAACGCTTGTCTCAGGCGTTATCAAAATATCCTGATATTTTAATTCTCGATGAGCCGACGAATAATCTTGATGAAGATAATCGTAAGAGCTTAATTAATATGCTCAAATATTTTTATGGCGCATTGATTATAGTAACTCATGATATTGAATTAATTGATAAAGTCACATATACCATATGGGATATTGCTTCTGAGGAGATAGCGGTTTTTAATGGTCGTTATAGTGATTATCAACAAGAGAAACGTTATAAAAGTCATCAAATAATCAGTGAGATAAACCAACTCGAGAAAGAAAAGAAATTAACACACCAGAAGCGAATGAAAGAGCAAAAGCGAGCGGCAAATAGTAAAGCCAAAGGGCAAAAACAGATTGATAACCGGAAATGGCCAACGGTTGTTAGTAAGGCTGCAATGAACCGAAGTAATACTACAGCAAACCAAAAGAAAGCCGTCATTACACAAAGTCAAACTGCACTTAGAGATAAGCTGAAAAATATAAATTTTATAGAAGATATACATCCTCATTTTGATATTAACCAGTATGATCAGGTTAAGGGGGATATTGTATCTATTTCTGACGGCCATCTTAAATATAAAGGTGAACAAGCACCAATTTTAGAAAATATAAACTTTCGAATAATGTCAGGAGAGCGGGTTGCCTTAAAAGGTAAAAATGGGACAGGAAAATCTTCATTTATTAAAGCACTGCTTGGTGAAAATAATATTGATATTCAAGGTTTTTGGCACTTAATTGATGCTAATGATATTGGATATTTAGATCAGCATTATGAAAATATAAATAATAAATTGAGTGTGTTTGATAGTGTAAAAGAAATAAAACCTGAATGGAGTGTGCAAGAGGTTAGACATAAACTTAACGAGTTTTTATTTAAAAATAACGAAGAGGTATTTAAGACCGTCAATCACTTATCTGGTGGTGAAAAAGCCAGACTATCGCTTTGTATTATTTCAATATTAAACCCGAAGTTACTGATTTTAGATGAAATAACAAATAATTTAGATATAGAAACAAAAGAGCATGTCAGTAGTGTTCTCGCAAGCTATCCCGGTACGCTTTTGCTTATTTCGCATGATGAAGTGTTTATTAGCAAGGTTCGGTGCCAGCGCTTAATTGAAATTAAAAATAAGCAGTTTATTGAATCGAATAATAAAGAAGTTTATGTGTCAGGAGAAGAATTTTGAGAGATATTATCAAGTACAACTGTGCTGTCTGGGATAACTTAGCGAAAAGTGGCAGTAGATGGACGTTGCCTGTCGATACGAAGGTTATTAAGCAAGCCCAAGCAGGGGCTTGGTCGGTACATATTACGAAAAAACCGCTTCCTAGCGATTGGCTACCTAAAGATATCCAAGGTAAGAAAATCCTTTGTTTAGCCTCTGCAGGTGGGCAGCAAGCACCTGTATTAGCAGCCGCTGGTGCTGACGTAACCGTGGTTGATATTTCTTTAGAACAACTCGCAAAAGATGAGTTTGTTGCTAAAAGAGATGGTTTAATGTTGAGGACGATTCAGGCTGATATGACAGACTTAAATATGTTGGAGGATAACACCTTTGATTATATAGTTTCGCCGATTTCAAACCTATATATCCCTGATTTAACGCGTCTATGGACCGAGTGTTATCGTGTTCTAGTGTCTGGCGGTATATTATTGGCGAGTTTTTATAACCCAGTATTGTTTATTTTTGAACGTTCGGAAATATTGGAGAAACAAGGATTGATAAAGCCGAATTTCATTTTGCCTTATTCCGATATTGAGAGTTTATCGAATGAGAAATATCAACAAAAACTAGATCAAGGTGAGGCAATAATTTTTGGTCATACCTTGTCACAGCAAATTGGTCTTCAAATGGAAGCCGGCTTTTTACTCGCAGGGTTCTATGAGGATGAACACCCGACACCACGGTTTATTATTGAAAAATATATGGACACATTAATCGCAACTAAAGCGATCAAACCTTAATCATTGATTTTGTAAACCAAAGAGCCCAATTTGTTATTGGGCTCTTAAGAAGATTAAAGTGCGATAAAAAGAAAAGCTGAATCTAGTTATTATTCTTTGGTGTGATTAACTTAGCGCCTGGCGATGTGACGCCGTTAACATCATTATTGTTATATAGCGCACAACTTTCCATTGATAAACAGCCACATTGAATACAGCTACCTAACTGGTTTTGTAGTTGTTTTAACTCATGCATTTTATCTTCAAGCTTTTGATGCCAAAGTGTAGAAAGTTGTTCCCACTGCTCTTTTTTTACATTTTCGTTTAAGGGAATATGAGCCAAGGCTTGCTTTATTTCTTGTAATGTTAAACCGACATTTTGTGCTGCTTTTATTACGGCAATACGGCGCAGTACAGATCGCTTATAACGGCGCTGGTTGCTCGCGGTTCTATAACTAAGAATGAGTTCTTTTTGTTCGTAAAAATGTAAAGCCGAAACACTGACTCCTGCGCGTTTTGCAACTTGTCCTACACTCAATTCCATTTGATTCTCCACATCAGATATCTATTTGTTCTTGTAGCCAGTTTTTAAAGGCAAGGTACTTAGGCCGTTTTTCCATCCCTTTCATACAGGCAATATAGTAGTTTAAATCTGATGGTATAGCCGAAAAAGGAGTCACTAGTTGCCCTGATGCTAATGGTTTTTCTATTAACTGTTGACGTCCAATAGCAATGCCTAATGAGTTTATTGCCGCTGTTATATACAAATTACTTTGATTAAAACTATAGGTTTTTTGGTAACAATCAATATCACTATTGTTTGCTGTTAGCCATCTGGGCCAAGCTTTCGATTGTGTTCGGTGTATAAATGTTGCTTCTTCTAAACCCTCAATACCTTTCTCAATTAATCCTAACTGTTGTGCATATTGAGGGCTACAAACAGGGATTAAGTATTCATTAAATACTAATTCGGTATGTAAGTCAGGATGATTAGGCTTGATGTAATAAATCGCTAAGTCGATAGGCTCATACCTAAAGTCATGAATAGAGTCTTTGACTTGAATACGGACATCAAGGTTGGGGTAGCGCTTTTGAAAAGACGTTAAACGAGGTATAAGCCATGATGCAGCAAAATTATTTGAGGTACCAATAAATAACTCACCACTTAGTTCATTGTGTTTGATGTCATTAAGCTCACTGTAAATAGCATCGAATGACTGTGATACAGCCATCTTTAGCCGTGTACCTTCAGGAGTCAGTTCGAGTTTGCGAGTGCGCCGAATAAATAATTTAAAACCGAGTTGTTGTTCTAAATTTTTGATTCGATGGCTTACCGCACTTTGAGACATTGTTAAATATGATGCCGCTTTGGTAAAACTGAGCTCTCTGGCTGCAATATTAAACACATGCATATTTGCCATTAGAATTTGTTGTTTATCCATTTACCCTCCTCATGCATGAGTAAAACTCATTTATAGGCGATAACTCTTCGTTTGTTAAGGCTATTGAAACGGTTTTTAATGAATTTATCTAAACTGTGATGTTTTGCTAAAGGAAAAGAGAATGAACAATCCATTAAAAATTGTTGTGATTGGTGCAGGCTCTAGTTATACCCCAGAACTTATAGAAGGCTTATTAGTCCGTAAAGATGAAATGCAGATTTCAGATTTATGGCTTGTTGATATTGAAGATGGATGGGAAAAAGCGCAAATCATTGCAGCGTTAGCGAAAAGAATGGTGGATAGTGCAGGTGTCGATATGACAATTCATTTAACACAGGATCGACAATTAGCATTGAAAGATGCTGACTTTATTTGTTCTCAATTTCGAGCTGGTGGACTTGAAGGGCGGATAAGAGATGAAAAAATTGCACTTAAATACGGCATGATTGGGCAAGAAACCAATGGGCTTGGTGGCTTTGCTAATGCTTGCCGTACTATCCCGATTGCTCTCGATATCTGTCGGGATATTGAAGCACTATGTCCTGATGCATGGCTTCTAAATTTCACTAACCCATCGGGTATGGTGACAGAGGCTATTTTGAAGCATACGAATGTTAAAACGGTAGGACTGTGTAATGTGCCAGTAACGATGCAAAAAGGGGCGGCAGCAATCTTAGGCTGTAAAGAACAAGATTTGATGATCCAAATTGCAGGTTTAAATCACCTCGTTTGGGCAACCCAAATATTACATCAAGGGCAAGATAAACTTTCTGAAGTACTAGAGGCTGTATTAGCGGGTAACGACAGTATGGTGCCACAGAATATTCCACCGTTCGCTTGGCCTGCAAATTTGGTTCGCTCGCTAGGTATGATCCCTTGTGCTTATCTTCGTTACTATTATCAAAGCCAAGATATGTTGGATGAAGAAGTGAAAGAGTTGCAACACCAAGATCAAGGTTGCCGTGCTGAAGTTGTAAAATTGATAGAGAAGACATTATTTGATATTTATCGCGATCCTCACCTTGATGTAAAACCCAAAGAGTTAGAGCAACGTGGTGGTCAGTATTATTCAGAAGCTGCGTGTGAACTAATGAATGCTATTCATAATGACAAGCGTTCAATTATGCATGTTAATACTCGTAATAATGGGGCAATTTCAGGTCTTCCTGATGACTGTGCTGTTGAAGTGAGTGCGATGATCACCAGTGCTGGCCCTATTCCTTTTAATGTTGCGCCTCTGCCGACCGATACTCTGCGCTTAATTCAGTTAATGAAAGAGTTTGAGACTTTAACGGTTAAAGCGGCAGTAGAAGGGGATATGAATGCGGCTATTCGTGGATTGATTTTAAACCCTATCGTACCAACAGGACATGTATTAGAGCAGGCATTAGCTGAAACGATTGAAGCGAATCGAGCATATATGCCTCAGTTTTCTCACCTGCATTAATCGTTAGTCGTATTGTTTAAGTATCTGTAGAGGATTGATATATGAAATTAATTATGAATGCTGATGATTTTGGGGTAACTGAGGGGGTTAACCAAGCGATAATTCAGTGTTTACAGGCTGGCATTGTTAAATCGACAACATTAATGGTTAACCAACCAGGGACGTTAGATGCCATTGCCAGAATGAAAAAAGGTGAATGTGGTGATGCTGATGTTGGATTACATATTACATTAACGTCGGGTAAACCTGTGCTCGAACCTGAAAAGGTAAGGAGTTTAGTTGACAACAATGGCTATTTTCTTAAAAAGCCTGAGCTGTTCTCTCGCCAACCATCGGAGATAGATCAAGAGCAAGCTTATCAGGAAATGCATGCGCAATATGCTTTTGCGTTGGCATTGGGTTTAGAGCCAAGCCATATTGATACTCACCATTTTGCAGCAACTATCCCATCGATTAAACATGCCTTTATCCGTTTTTTAAATGATATAGGTTTGCCAGCAAGACGTATTGATGTGATGACGGAAGGAATGAAGGATTTAAAGGTCGCAACACCAGATATCTTTGATATGGGCTTTTTTGATGAGGGGGTATCACTATCACGGCTAAAAGGTTATTTACTTGAATACCAGGCACAATTTACTCATAAATGCGTCGAGTTTATGTGCCATCCTGGTTTAGCCGACGATCCACTATTAAAATCAATATCAAGTTATAGTGATAAGCGCTTTGAAGAATTACAAATTCTGACCGATCCTCAATTTAAGCTCTGGTTAAAACAGCATAAGATCACGCCGACGAATTTCTCCGCATTATAGTTAATAAGTGATGAGCGATGTTAAGTACCGTGATAGTTACCGTTTTAATGGGTAACTATCACGGCGACTTATTTATTGCTCAATCGTGATATTCGATGTTGGGATTGAACAACAGGCTAGTATTACACCTTGTTGTTTTTCTTCTTCGCTCAATGCTGCGCTGTCTTGTTGTAATACATTCCCTTCAGTCACTTTTACTTTACAGCGTCCACATAAACCGGCACGACAACCACTTTTTATTGGTAGCTCTGCCGCTTCAATTTGATCTAACAAGCTAGTTTGGTTGTTACCAGTAAATTGTTGCTGCTTATATTGGATGTTGAGTGATTGTTCTTGTTCTGGCTTGGTCAATGCTTTATTGAATTGCTCTTGATGAAAGCGATCGGTTGGTAAGCCTTGATTGCTAAATAGCTCTTGCGCTATTTGGTTAAAACCACTGCTGCCGCATACATAAACATGGCAGTTATCTTTTACGTCAATGTTTGCAAAGTGCTCCGCGCAAATACGTCCATGATAGGCATGAGATGTATCATTATCTTGAGTTAAACAGATATGAATACTAATTTCTGGGTGATGGCGTTGTATTTCAGCAAGCTCATCAGCAAAAGGAATATCTGCTTGTGTTTTGCAGTAATGATAGAAAGTTAGTCCTTGAGTATTTCTTTCAGAAATTAAGCTGCGTAGCATCGACATCATCGGCGTAACACCACTACCAGCAGAGAGCAGCAGGGTATTTTGTTGTTTGTGTGGCTCAAGGTAAAACTGACCTGATGGTTTTTCACTCCATATCGTATCACCGACTTGTAAATTATCGTGTAGCCAGTTTGACACTGTTCCTTGCTCAATTCGTTTAACTGAAATAGTGTATTCTTGCTCTAGTGGTGATGAAGACAGTGTATAACAACGTTCAACGACATTGCCGTTAATCGCAATACGAATAGGGAGGTACTGTCCTGGCAAGTAAGGTGCTAAAGCTGTGTCTTTTTGTGCCTTAAAAGAAAAAGAAACAAAATCTTTTGCGATGATTTCACGCTTAACGCAGGTCAGGGCAACACGTTGGTCAGGGTATGTTTCTGGAGTGCGATGCTCTAATACTTCAACCTGATCCCCTTGACGAACAATACCTTCTTTTACCACGATGGCATTCATACCAAAATTCACATTGGTTGGAATGACTTTATCTGAACGAAAGGTCATGAGTGTTGCAAGGGGTTCATTATTATCTGCTTTTTTTGAGGAATTAGGATCATAGTTTACTAATACACAGCGGCTACAAGGAGCCTTAATTTCAAGTTCTACTTCACCAATACGTATTCTTTTCCAGCTATCTTCAGCAAATGCGTTAACTCCAGACACGACTAAATTGGCACGAAACTTATCCATTGAATGGATTTCCTGAGTGCGATCATTGAGCTCATTTAGTGATGCTTCAGAGACAATCATGACTGGAAAGTTATCAGCAAAACTGACTTTAACTTGCGCTTTGCCTCCCATACGCTGGCTTTCGACACCGTTATAAAGCAGTTGTGCTGGTTGCCCAATGATTTCACTAACCCATTGATCAGCATCGTTCGATGTTGTGTAAGCTTCACAATTATCATTCCATACCGCGGTGGAAGTCGCCAGAAGTGCTAATTGTTCAAAGCTCAAAGAGAGTGGAGTTTTATTAGGGTAATTGAAAAGTAAACCGTTAGACTCAATAGTTGTAGTGATAAGTAGTAGCTGAGGATAACGACGAGAGGTGATCATTGAACCGTCAGTGAGCGCGATCATAAAGCGTCGATCAAGATTAATGCCCGCAGATTTAACATAAGCTTGAGATAGGGAGATCTTTTGGGTTGATTTTTGTTGCAACCATTTAGAAATGTCACACGGTTCTCCAAGTTAGAAATGTCACTTTTTCTAAGTGACAGAAATTTGTTATTTCGCTTGGTCATACATCACGGGATTTATTCGCGACTGTCTACGTTGTTCTTGTCGTCTTGGTGTATCTGAACGACTACGCTCTCTTAAACCTTCTGATTCCAATCGTTCTTGCTCTACCATCGCTAATCTCAAAACAGCGTCTAAACGCTTATTTTCAACTATCTCTCCCTGATTTATTCGCTCCAATTTATCAAAAATACTGTAACCTAATGATTGACCTAAATGCTTAATATCTATTTGACCGTCAGGGTAATCATGTATCATGATATTTCTACCCACAAGGTTTTCATTTTCTGAATTTTTTTCAAGTAAATACATGACTTTGTCATACTGTAGCGTTAGTGATTTAGTTACTTTTCGCGAAGTTTGCCAGGAGAAAATATCGTATAACTCTTTCGGGGTTTCGTAGATAGGTCTGTGCACATTCAATTGACGTTTAGCTGGTTTAGCAAAGCGCCTGTTATAGTTATCTATAAAACCTGATAACCACTCGTTTGCTTCTTCTATCCCATTAATCCCTGCTAGCCTCATCTCTTTAACTAGACGGTCTTGAAGCGTTAAATTAGCGCGTTCTACGCGCCCTTTAGCTTGTGGAGTATTGGCACAAATTAGCTCAATGTTTAATTCTTTTAGTGCGCGACCATATTGAGTCAGTTTATTGCGGTCTTCGTTGCTAGCATGGTTAACACGGAAAACACCGTGTTTATCCGTGTAGAGCGCGACAGGCTTACCATGCTGTTGTATATACTGCTTAGTCGCAGCCATATATGAAAACGTCGACTCAGAATCACAAAAATATAAATGCATGATGGCGCTTGTTGCGTCATCAATAAAAACAAGCAATGTACATTTATCGGCTCGGCCTTCGAACCAGTCGTGGGGGGAACCATCAAGCTGAATAAGTTCGCCTATACAATCTCTTCTCGCTCTCGGTTGATAAATCTTACGTCTTTTCTTAACCTTTGGTTTCCAAAGTTTTACCGAAACCATCCATTTTCTGATGGTTTCAGTAGAGAGTCTAATATCATGAATTTCAGCTAATTTTTCTGCGGCTAGCGTAGGACCAAAATCGAAGTAATGAGTCTGAATTAAATCAATAACTTGTTTTTTCAATGATGCATTGAATTGACGATTACTTGGCTTAGTTCGCTTTTTTGAAATTAAACCATTAGCCCCGAACTGTCGGTATTGATTAACCAATCTTTGAATATGCCTACGGCTTAAGTTCAGGATTTTAGAAGCATCAATTTGTCTAATACGCTTATCACAAACGTTTTGTATTGTTTCGAGTTTCTGAAGCTCTTTTGTGCTCATCGTGAGTAACATTCCAGCACCGTAGGCTGATTCTTCCATAGGAAGAATCATACACCTAATGTGACATTTCTAAGTTGGAGGAATGTGACATTTTAAAGTAGGGCTGACACTTTTGGGTTGATTTAATTGGAAAAATATTAATCTGGGAGAGTATTTGATTCACAGGGCACCACAATTAAGAACACGACATTTATTTGATGAATAATAGGGTGAAAATGTTAGTGAAATGTCAGCGTGTATGTGATTGCTTTTAAATCGTCTGCTTTTAGGTATTAATTGAGTAAAAATGACAGTACTGTAAATAAAAAAACAGATAATCTGTTCTCTTTTTAGTTCTGTTCTGACCTACCAGCAGCCTTATCTTTTTTTTGATTTATACAATAGTCTCCAATCACACCGTCTTTTTTCGCTTTAATAGAAAGTTGAATATATAAAAATATGATGAAAAATAGGAATAACACCAAAGAAATAACAACATAGAGTGGAAGTAATTCATCATTACTCATAGTTTTTACCTCATTAAATTAAAGCGATTATCATTTAATATAATAGATAATTTTAATAATGTTAGTTTGTTTTTACTCTAAAAATGCAAACATAAATATTAAAATAGTTGTTTTAAAAAAGTTATTGGCGTTATTTGTCTATTTTTGTAAAGATAGTTTATAACTTAATGATATAAGAAGGATAAGCGATAGAAAATTATTAAATAAGTCTCTTTCCTTGTCAATAATCTAAAGTTTATTGTTAGAAATTATGCTTAATAAATAGATAAGGTTTTTTACTCCCACTTATGTAATAAATGAAGTTGTAAAACTTAGCTTCTGCCTATTTTTCGATGCCTTGATTTGTCTGATAGAGAACCTGTTTTGTCCCGAAATTAGTGAGTTAAGTATAAATGGCAATTTTTTAATATGTTATTATTTATGATAAAAGTTAAGCTTTTACTGAATAGGAGATATCTTCTGTAGTTGTTAAGGTTTCGCTTCTTACTCTCGTGTTAGGTGTCTAAAAAAGAAAACAAAGTTGCAAGATTTTACACTTCCTTAAAAATTGAAAGTCTTTACAGGAGTAATATGCATCTGATGGCTTAGTGCTAGATAGTGAAGCTTTAATTTCATTTAGATAAAGTGCGTTTTCTCACTTTTTCGTAAAGGCTTTAACTCTTTAATTTACGGATAGAAGGATAAATCAATAATGCAGTTCTTGAATAAAGTGGCCATAGTGACAGGCGGCTCAACAGGCATTGGAAAATCTACGGTTGAGCTCTTAATAGATCGTGGAGCAATTGTTTATAATATTGATATTAATACACCTGATTCAAATAATAGCCATTTTATTCACTGTGATATCACTGATTATGAAAAGCTACAAAAAGTAATTAATGATATTTACTTTAAAGAAAAAAAGATTGATGCTTTATTTTCTAATGCTGGAATGCATTTAGTATCTAACATTGAGCAAACGTCTTTAGAAGAACTCGATAAGATAATATCAGTAAATATTAAAGGTACTTTTTATACGCTTAAAACCGTTATTCCCTTAATGAAAGAACATCGTCAAGGTAATATATTATTGATGGGTTCTGATCAAAGTTTTGTAGGTAAAGGACTAAGTGCAGCTTATGGTTTAACAAAAGGTGCAATTGCACAACTGACTAAAAGTACCGCCATTGACTATGCCGAATTTAATATAAAGATAAACTGTATCTGTCCTGGAACTATAGATACCCCCTTGCTTGAGAAGGCCAAAAGGTCATTTATGTCAGCAACAGGTCTAAGTGATAAAGAAGTCATGAACATGTTGGAAGAAGCACAGCCAATCAAGCGTATCGCACGACCTGATGAAATCGCTAAGCTAGCGTGTTATTTATTATCTGATGATAATAGTTTTATGACAGGTTCATTAGTGCCAATTGACGGTGGTTATACCTGCCAGTAATACTATTATACCTGCCGTTTTCAAGCTGTAATAATGAAAGAATTTACTAGATATCAATTAAGTGTGAATTGCGTCAATAGATGGTATCTATTATGTTTTAATTTTTTCTCGCCATATCTATGTTGACAATAAAAGCCGATCTTACGATCGGCTTTTAAATGATGGGCGAATTAGTTAAAACTTGCCTTTAGCCACACTTGCGATGGTCGAAAGAAATATGTTTGCCTTTTCCTTTAATAATGCGTTCATCAGCAAATATCCAGCTTCACTCGTTGCTCTCAAATAGAAAGGCTGAAAGAAGAGCAGATGAAATAGCACCAGCAGCAAGGGTCTTAATTACTTCTTTCAATAATCCATATTGATGAAAGGAATTTAGGCGATAATGTGTCGAGCAGCATAGTAACTATTTAGTGATAAATAAGTGTGATATGAGAACGATAATATCTAATTAATGGTGATAATTTGCTTTTTCCTTAAATTATGCTCGGCGTCTAAAAATGTAGAATGATGTTTTAAGAAAGGAATCAAGAATTCAGGTGAGTATGAGTATCTATAAAGGAATGCAGTTAACGATATAGCTGTAGATATAAAGTGATCTTATATCTACAGCATGTTAAACAGGGGCTTTATGTCGGTTTTTTAGCTAATTGTATTAAGTTGTCACCCATATAGCTTTGATCATTGTTTAGACCCGGTAATACAAAATAATAACCGCCGCCAAAAGGTTTGATGTATCGTTCTAATGGCTCTCCATTAAGTCTTTTTTGGGTATCAATAAAGCCTGTTTTCAAGTTTTTTTGGTATGAAACAAAGATCAATCCCATATCTAGTGCTCCTGTGTTACTAAGCCCTAATGAGTAGCTGTAACTCCGTCTTCTAAGCTTTGCTGTATGGCGTTCGGGGTTTCGTGGTTCAGCACGACGCATGTGAGAATCAAATAAAATGCGATCACCATGCGGATCTTTATCAAATTCTGGCGAGTCTTTCTCATGCTTCATGCCTATTGGAGCACCGCTAATCTTATGACGACCAAAATTATTTTCTTGATCTTCTAATGGTGTTCTATCCCAAAATTCAAGATTAAATCGGATCAAACGTATGGCTTGGTAGGAGCCTCCTACACACCATGATTGCGCTTTATCTGTGTCGGTAACCCAAACGAGCTCGTTCATGAGTTTTTCATCACTAGCTGACGCATTACCTGTTCCATCTTTAAAGCCAAATAAGTTAATTGCCGTAGACTTATTATCTATGTCTCGTGAAGGTAAAAAGCCATCCATTTTCCATCGTGGAGAAAGGTACTTATTGGTATGTTGAATGATGTCTCTAACGGCATAAATGACACTTTCAGGGCTATCAGCACAGATTTGCAGTGTGATATCTCCTCCACACCAATTAGGCTCTAGTCGATCATTTGGAAAGCTTGTCATTGTTTGTAAATGCTTAGGTTTAAAGGGGGCAAGACCAAAGCGTTTGTCAAATAATGAGTCTCCTAGCGCAACAGTAATGGTAAGGGAGTCGGGTTTGAGTGAACGTCCCAAGATCCCAGATTCATGAGGAGGCAACTTATCATCTGTATTGGCAGGTAACACATGATCTTGAGTTAAATAAGCAATGCGTTCCGTTAGGGTTTTTAGCACTGTTTCGAGCCCGTCTAGCGTTTCAATTGTGACGTCAAAGGCAATAAAAGAGGCATCTTTTTGCTCTTTAGTGATCAATCCTGCTTGATGGTCGCCTTTGTAGTTAATCGTTTTACTGTAATTATGAGAAGATTTTGATGCGTTCGCTGCCACCGTCGGCATTGAAAGAGCCGCGCTACCTACCGCAAGTGTTTTCAATACACGGCGGCGAGAGAATGTAAATGTTGATGATGTTTTCTTATCGCTCATGGTGTTTCCGCCTGATATTTGTAGTAAACATCTACGTTTAGGGTAGATCTTAATGTTGCCAGTAAATAAGCTTGATCTGATAACAGCGAGTAAAGCTTCTTCTTATCATGGTTGGTTAGTTGACCATATGGCTTAAAACTTCCTTGATCTGTTACGTAGCGACCAATGAGCTGATCGATCTGCTGGTAGTTTTTAAGTATTGGCTTTAACGTTTCAGGCGAAATAAATGGTTTAAGCTCTTCAATAATTTTTTCTGACCCCGCCATATTTGCTGCAATATCTGCGAGATCTGAATGGCTGTATATATTTTCTTGTCCATTGAGTTTTACTTCGATGATCATTTCAATATAGTCTGCAGATGATTGAACTAACTTAGGTATTTCAATGTGTTCTTGCTCAACACGTTGTTTGAGATCTTTGACATACATGACTAATTCATCAACAGCGTCTGATGCTGCAGACTTATTCTTAGCTTTGAAGAGCATATACTCAACGAGATGAAAGCCTTTAAAACGATAGTCATTTACACCTTGTAAAAAATAATCTGCACGCGAATTTATAATACGATCTGTATTTCCAAATAGGTCAACAACAGGGCGTATCATTTCGTAATGTTGATGTGCTTTTACGTAATAACCTTGGGCTTCTTTTATATTATTTTCCACTAAAGACTTTTTTAAATGATTAAGTAGTTCAATGACTTGTTCAATATTGTCAGTGGCGTAAACAATAAAGGCTTCCGTGGCTGGTTTATATTTAGCCGGTGTTGGTATATCTCCTTTTGCAATGATTATCTCATCACCAGTTTGGACTGGTGAGCGTAATGCTTTGGCCTCAAGGGGGAAACTTGAGGCCAAAAGAAGAGATAGACAAAGGGTATTGATCAGTGTTCTAGTTCTGTTGTGCATGCTTTCCTCCACGTAAGAAAAGCCATGCCATTGAGAGCCAAAAAATGATGAAGGTAATAATACTTAGCCAAATTGGCTGAGAACGATAGGCGAAGAAGGAGGACAGTAAACTTCCAAACAAGCCTGAATCATCAATAATATTTGTGGTATCCCATGCAGGTAAATACAGGAAATCTGGAACGGAATAATCGAATTCAATTAATAGATTCAACCCTTCTTCCATACCTTTTAGCAGTAATGACACGGCTAAAAAAAGCAATATAATTCCTGTTATATTGAAAAAGATGCGCCACGGAATATAACGTTTGAATAGTGAAAATACATACATAGTGAATGCAGCAACGACAATGCCACCGAATACTGAAATGAAGAAATCAACAGCATTGTTTTTGTTTAATGTCATGATAAAACTAGATAAAAAGACAACTACTTCACTTCCTTCTCGTGCGATTGCAATCGCGACAATGAAAGTCACTCCCCACCAACTTTTCTTTTGGGTTTGTGCTGCTAAGCCTGACTCTATGTCTGATTTTAATGATTTACCGTGGCTATTCATCCAATAAACCATTTGGACTATTAACAGACAGGCTGCAATTTCCATAATGATCATAAATAAAGATTGGCCTGTATCGTCTAGAACGTTAAATACGCCATAAATCAACAAAGCGAGCATAACGGAAGTTACGCAACCTATGACAACACCGCCCCATAAATATTTCAGTCCATGTCGGCTATCTGTATGTTGTTTGAGCCAAGCATAAATAATGCTGATAAGAAGAAGCGCTTCTATACTTTCACGCCAGATAACAAAGGTAACTTGTCCCATTATTCTACCTGCTCACTAGCAACTATTTTGCCTTTTGGAAGATCGAGATGAAAGTCATCAAAAAAGGTATAGGTACCTTCCCTTAATGGTGCAATAACAACGACAGAGCTTGCTCCTGGTGCTAATACTTTTTCTTTTCGTAGTTGGGTGCTTTCAAACTCGGCGGGTTGATCACCTATATTTGACACCTTAATACGTATGATTTTCTTTGTTGGTACGTTGAGCACTTCAGGAGTGAATACCCCATTGTTTATTGTCAATTCAACGGTGAATTTCTCTGCTGCGAAAGCAGATAAGGGCAGAGTTAAAAAAAGCAATAAAATAATAAATGTGGGATTTCTTTTCATAATGAATATCAGTCTGTTAAATGTGAAAAAAGGGAGCTTTAAGCCCCCCTATAAGATTAATTAATCTTAGTAACTACCTTTTCTACCAACACCTGCGTAGTTAAATTCCCATGAAACGTCAAAAGGTTTAAACCATGGAGCTACCCCTGTTTCTTTATCAATATGTCGTCCGAACATGGCTTTTTTGTTGTATGACGGTGGGTAGATTGTGAAAGTAACTTTGTATTTACCATTACCGTCTAGCTTGATGTTTTTACCGTAGTGAGGTCCGTCACTTGCAACCATAGGCATAAATTCACCTGTTTGGGCGGGTTTATCATCACCTAGTTTGTCTACAGAGTATTTGATCGTAAGGTAAGGCATCCAGTCACCTTCAGCGAAGCCGTTTGGATTTTCCTCTGCCGCATGGATATCTGCTTCTAAATGCACATCAGAATCTTTCGCAGATAAGCTGTGCATGTTCTCCATGCCTTCTGTGTCCATGGTAATAGGTTGAAGGTAAACACCTTGAATCTCCATTCCATTTTTAAGTACAGGCTGACCAAGTGGATATTCTTGGGCTAATACAGAAGTTGAAGACAGAATAAAACTAGTTGCTACTAAAAGGTGAGCTGCTTTCATTGTTAGAATTTCCATTATTGATAATCAAGCGATAATATTAATGATAACCGTTATCATTACAATAGTTTTGAGGGGGTGATTTTTCAATTAAATTGCAAACTAAGTTTTATGATTTTGAGGGGTATGATCTATGTTATGAATCCCTATAAGTGTAACGTTAGTTATAGTGATTGATATCTACGGTTGTGT
The DNA here is from genome assembly GCF_000153325.1 of Photobacterium sp. SKA34. Lineage (GTDB taxonomy): Bacteria > Pseudomonadota > Gammaproteobacteria > Enterobacterales > Vibrionaceae > Photobacterium. Next base: position 853,958 of record NZ_CH724141.1, on the reverse strand, counting down.
AGTTAAACGAAACCAAAACTTAATTCTTGTAGGGTTCGTATCTAACTTATATGTTGAGGTTTAGTTGAAGTGGTATTGGTAAACCATTTATGCCCCATTCCTAGTTAGTGATTTTATCGCTTGTCGCTTGTCGCTTGTCGCTTATCGCTTATCGCTTATCGCTTATCGCTTGTCGCTTATTATATTGATACAATTACTTTTATATGAAATAGTTAACTAGAAAAATATAATGACTAAAAAAGATGCCTTAATAGGCTACAGTGGGTTTGTCGGTAGCACACTTTTAAAACAGAAAAATTTCAATGATTTATATAGATCTACAAATATAGCCGAGATTAGAAGCAAGTCATTTGATACTGTCGTTTGTGCTGGAGCTCCTGCTGTAAAATGGTTAGCGAACAAGCACCCAGAGCAAGACAAAAAAAGTATACAAGACTTAATCTCACATTTATCGACCATAAAATGTGAGCAGTTCATCTTAATTAGTACAGTTGATGTATTTCAGAACCCTAATCAAGCAACTGAATCAACTTCTATTGATACATCGGGGCTTTATCCTTACGGCCTACACAGGTATGAGCTTGAAGAGTTTGTAAAGGCGAATTTTTCTAACCATCTCATCATTCGCCTGCCTGGACTAGTTGGCCCAGGGCTTAAAAAGAATGTCATTTATGACTTCCTCAATAATAATAATTTAGACGCTATAGATAGCGGTGGTGTTTTCCAGTTTTACCCGATGGTTAACTTGTGGTCAGATATCCAAGTGGCTATTAGGAATCACTGTAATCTTTTACATTTAACAGCTGAACCATTATCTGTTAGTGATATTGCAAAAGAGTGTTTTGGCTTAGACTTTGACAATAAATTAAGTGATACGCCTGCTAGTTATGACTTTCAAACTGAGGTCTCTCATTTATTTCATAATAATCAACCTTATCAATACTCTAAAAAAGAAACGCTATTAGCTATTCGAGCTTATGCTCAATCAGAAGCTAAAAAAGAGGTTGAATAATGATATCAATCTCTAATATTGCTTGGGATGTAGCCAAAGATAATGATGTTGCTAAAGTTTTAAACGACTATGGTGTTTCTTACATCGACATAGCACCACCAAAATACTTTGACATACCTAGCCAAACAGAAGAAAAAAAAATCTTAGAGGTAAAGCATTACTGGAATAGTAAGGGAGTCGAACCTATTGGGATGCAAGCCCTCTTGTTTGGTACTACAGGCCTTAATGTTTTTGGCACGAGTGAAACACAAAACTTACTTTTACAGCATTTAACTCATATTTGTAGAATAGGAAGCACTCTTGGTGCGAAAAAACTTGTTTTTGGCTCACCTAAAAACAGAGACCGTTCTCACTTAGACGATAGTCAAACACTAAAAATGTCGGTCGATTTCTTTAGACGCTTGGGTGCTATAGCTGAGAGTTATGGTGTTGTTATATGTCTAGAGCCTAATCCTGAATGTTATCAAGCTAACTTTATGACGAACAGCATTGATACTGCGGATATTGTAAGAGAAGTTAATCACGCTCATATTCGAATGCAACTTGATATCGGCGCAATGAATATCAACAATGAAGATCCCGCTAAAATTATAAAATCAGTAGCCCCTATCATTCACCACATTCATATTAGTGAGCCACAACTTGCTCCATTGAACAAAAATAACCCTTATCACAAAAAAGCAGCGGAAGCGATACAAACTTATTTGCCAGAAATGCCGATGACAATTGAAATGCTAACAAGCCACTCTTACTCATCAATTAAACAAATACGAAATGCAATAGAGCTAACGCAACAAGTTTATCGAGGCTTATAGATGAAGTGGTTAATTTTAGTTTTGGGCATTTTATCAAATGCATCAGCAAGTGTTTTGATTAAGGTTGCGGTGACGAATACATCCGCACCAATACAGCTTAGTAAGCCGTTGTCTATCATTGGAAACATTCCGTTAGTATCTGGGCTTAGTCTGTATGGATTAGCTTTCATGCTCTATGCTGTTTCTCTAACCTACCTACCTTTAAATATCGCTCACCCAACATTAACTAGTGGCTCCATTGCGCTAGTCGCAATCGCCTCAGTTGCTTTTTTTGGTGAAACT
>NZ_CH724141.1:837137-851790 GCF_000153325.1 Photobacterium sp. SKA34 | reverse complement strand
TACTCTTGGGGTTGTTGCGTTAACAATTAATTAGCTGATGAATAATAATGTAGATATCACAATTATTGGCGGTGGTTTTTTTGGCTTATATCTTGCTGAATACTACGCTTTGCTCAATAAAAAAGTATTAGTTATCGAAAAAGAAAATGATGCAATGCAAAGAGCATCTTACATAAACCAAGCTCGCGTGCATAATGGGTATCATTACCCTAGGAGTGTCCTTACCGCTTTACGTTCACGCATCTCTTTTCCTCGATTTGTTGATGAGTTCGAATCATGTATTGATAGTGGTTTTGATAAATATTACATGATATCTAATCGGTTAGGTAAAGTTACCCCTAACCAATTTGAAAAGTTCTGTGATCGAATTGGTGCCTCACACGAGCCTGCATCATCGGCAATACATCAATTAGTTAAACCGAATATGATTGATGGCATCTTCAAGGTAAAAGAGTTTGCATTTAATTCAGTCCTCTTGAAAGAAACGATGCTGAACAGATTACAAAATAGTAATGTTAAGATTTTGTTTAATCACGAAGTGTCTAGAATAAAAAAAATTAACTCTAGTTTAGAGCTTACCGTTAACTCTGGCGCAGAAGAACAAAAGTTTACTAGTAAACAAGTATTTAACTGCACTTATTCATTGCTAAACTCAGTCTTATCAGAGTCGAGTCTTGAACTTATTCCTTTAAGGCACGAAATGACTGAAATGTGTATCGTTGATGTCCCTGATGAGCTGAAAAAAGTTGGAATAACTGTTATGTGCGGCCCATTTTTTTCTATTATGCCTTTTCCATCTAAACAAGCTCATTCTTTTAGTCATGTACGTTATACACCACATTACGAGTGGGATGATAATAACGACAATACCTATTTAAACGCCCATAAACTGGCAAGAGAAAACCAGCGCAGAACAGCATTCAAAAAAATGCAATTAGATGCTCAACGTTATATCCCTATGCTTGAAAATATAAAATATAAAGAATCATTATGGGAAGTAAAAACAATATTACCTCGCAGTGGCACAGATGATTCACGTCCCATTTTATTTAAAGCAAATTACGGATTGCCAGGGCTTCATTGTGTAATGGGCGGAAAAATTGATAATGTGTATGACGTCATACAAACAATTAATGAATTAGGGTTAGACAAATGATAAAAAGTGATACTTTTATCTCTATTGTATTAGTCGTTAATAATCAAACAGAGAAATTAACAAGGTATATAGATAAACTATCTCCATATTTAGACCATCACCTTAATGACTATGAAATTGTCATTATTGACCAAAACTCCAAAGATGGTTTAGAACAAGAAATTCCTAAATCTTTGGCAACTCATCAATCTATAAGACATATCCGTTTGTCACAAGCAGAGAGCAACGATGTTGCTCTTGCTGCTGGACTAGAGAATGCAATCGGTGATTTTGTTATCAATTTAAACATTGAAAGTGATGATATAGAGGCCGTATTACCATTAATGGAATGTGCTTTATTAGGTAATGATATTATTGTATGCACATCAAATAAAGTAACCTCATATTTGTATAAAAAAATCAAAATGATATCAACTGGATTGTTAAAATCCATCGGGTATACGTTACCAAATGATAGCACTGGAACATTTTGCTTTAGCAGAAGAGCGGTTAATGCTATTACAGAATCTGGCCGTTATTATTGCAAGTTACATATGAGAATGGCTAATGTTGGATATAATCTTCACCCTTTTGATGCCAATAAATACACTCACCCAAATAAGAAAAAAAATATAGCAAGTGGGATAACTGAAACACTTCATCATATGATTTTTAACTCAACTAAACCACTTCGTTGGATGAGCTTTTTAGGCATCATGGGTAGTATTTTGGCAATGATTTTTTCAATTTATAGTCTATTAGTCCATTTAATAAATGACACGGTAGCTTCTGGTTGGACAACAACAATTCTTTTTATGTCTACTTTATTTGCCATTTTATTCACTATGCTATCATTTTTTGGTGAGTATTTAGCTCGGTTATTAAACGCCCGAAGTGAAAATAAAGATTATAACGTTGTATATGAGAAAAACAGCTCTGTTATGTTAAATGAATATCGTAGCAATGTCTTATTTACCTCTGTTAACAATGAAGTTAATAAAAGCCAAACAGGAAGAAACAAATGACTGTAGACTCAACTGATCACCAAGTTCCAAAATATGATGAGGTATTTACTTCGGCTAAAGAACATGATTATTGTGTTGCAATATTTGTTATTAATGAAGGTGAAAAACTGCATAAACAATTGCAGCGAATGAAAGATTCCCAACTACATGTCGATGTAATCATATCTGATGGTGGTAGTACTGATGGTTCAACGGATACAAAAGCGCTACAAGCATTAAATGTGAATACCTTACTAGTAAAACAAGAGAGAGGTAAACTAGGTAGTCAAATGAGAATTGCCTTTTCTTGGGCCTTAAAAAAAGGTTACAAAGGTATCGTTGTAATTGATGGCAACAATAAAGATAGCGTCGAAAACATCAATGATTTTGTCATAAAGCTAGAAGAAGGTTATGACCATATTCAAGGATCTCGCTTTATCCCTGGTGGGAAGGCTATCAATACGCCTGTCTCTCGGTTAGTAGGATTGAAGCTTTTACATGTACCAATAATGAGAATGGCTTCAGGTTTTAAGTATACCGATACTACAAATGGTTTTAGAGCCTACAGTAAAAATTTGTTACTTGATTATGATATGGCTATATTTAGAGATGTTTTTACAAGCTACGAATTTCATTATTATTTGGCTATTAAAGCAGCAAAAGAAGGCTTTAAGTGCATTGAGATTCCAGTTGCGAGATCTTACCCATTAGGAAAGATTCCAACTAAGATATCTCCTATTATAGGAAATTTAACAGTTTTGATTACTTTAATTAAATGCGTTGTAGGATACTATGAAAAGAAATAATCTATTATATATAGAACTTACTTTATATACATTATTATTCATTTTTATTTGTTATATTTTCTCTCCAGGATTTATGACTAAAGATAGTATTGTACAACTATATCAAGCTGAACTAGGTATTATTGATGATTGGCATCCACCTGTGATGTCTTGGTTATGGTCGTATTTAATCCCCCCTCTAGGAGTAGGAGGAATGTTATATTTTCAATTGTTTTTACTATTCTCTTCTAGTTATTTGATGCACAGAATCTTCGAAGGGAACAAGTTAAGCTACCTTTTCTTATGTGTTCCTTTCTTACCTTGGATCTTTAACTTTGAATTTGTAATTTGGAAAGATGTAGCATTAGCTTACACATGGTTTCTATCTGTTGCGCTGGCACTTTTCTATAGCATAAAAAAAGAAGGTAAGTTGATTGTTTTTTTGATTTTTTCTCTATTTTTTTACGGGATTCTGGTTCGTTCAAACTCACCAGCAGGCGCTATATTCGTTCTTCCATTTCTCTTGATATGCATATTCAAATTAAATGCAAAAAAATCAATAATAATATCATCAATAATAATAGCATTGTATTTTTCATATATACCAAAATTATTGAATGATTTTTGGGGTGCTAAAAATGGTCATGGCTTTAGTTATACGATGATAGACGATATTGTCGCTATAAGAATGGCAGGAGGTCAAGTTCCAGATTCATCCTTATTTAGTCATAAAGAAATCAACAAATATAAAAAATGTAATATATTAAATTTAAATAATGTTGGTGCCGGGATATGTGATTTAAAAAAGATGAAAAGCTTAATGGAAAATGATTACATAAAACTAACAGAAGAATGGAAGCATACTGTAAAAAACAACTTTAAAATCTACTTTAAATATAGAGCCTCACTTTTTATTAAATCTTTGAGAGATCCCAAAACAGCCCCCTACTATTATTATGAGAAAAGCCTTTATCAGCCTCCTTATTACATAGCTGATGAAGAAAGTTTCAATCACGTTCGAGTCACAAAAAGGATTAATGGGGAGTATGGACAATTACTAGTTGAAAGTTATATTACATCGACAGAGAAAGTATTTTCTTTTATTTTCAAACCTTTTTTTTGGGTTATATTATCATTTTTACAGCTAATTTACTTTACTACAAAGAAAAGGGTGTATAGATTACCATTTTGGATGCTACCTCTATCCTCAATTTCATATATATGCGGATATATTCCTTTTACGCAAGCTCATGATTTCAGATATTTTTATTACTCTATCGTAATGACAACACTCTGCTCATTACTAATATTATTGCTAACAATAAAACCAGGTGTATATTTCTCTGAAGAAAGAATTTAAACTGATAGTTAGGGCTTGTTATGAAACGGTTAGAAATAATGTAATGGTTGATTTCGTGTAAGTGTTCACCAAGCCCTATTGACATAAAAAGTGTGCCCTTACGCAATTGATCCCACTTTGGCTATTGAGTGATCATTCTGGGAATTCATTATATTTCCAGGGCGAGATCTCACATGATTTGTAGGGTTTAATTGATTAAATACCAAACTACACGGTTAATTTATGTTCGCTTGCACCGAAGGATTAAATATTCTTTATTTTCGACTGAACTAATCCTGATTTTGATGATCGGATCATTATCTATTTAGTAAGCGCCAATAACTCCGCATTATTTCGCGACTTAACTTGAACCCTGATAATGATGATATCGCTCAACACTGACATTGCTGATAAGCCACGCTTTTTGCAGGTTTCTATGAGCATATGGATCCTACTACGGAATTTATCGCCTGCATCCGAGGTCGTTCCGAAGCTGATTTTCCTTTGAATGACAAAGCCTCTAATACATCGCTCAGCTTCATTATTAGTTAAGGGGATTGACGTTTTCTTGAGGAAAACCCACAAGCTTTCCCTATGTTTGATCAGCAACTTGCATCGCCCCCGATTTCGCTTGACCATCACGTCCGTTCCTTTGTTTAACCAATGGTCAAATGATTTTTGCAACCTACGCATTCGCCGCAAGTACAGTGAATAACCTAATTCACCTTGCTCATAACGATGTCGTGTATGAAAAATAACGTTAGTCAATAAACAAAGGTGCTTCCCTATATAGGCAGTATGACCACCACCACTATAATCCGCCATTTGTTGAAGGTTGCGCTTAACATGCGCCCAACATAACTGATGACGGTCTGCGGCTATCCAGTTATAGCTTGGGCACTGGTCGCTGACCACAATACCTGCATAGTCTTCATCAATGACCTTTTTCGCTGATGAGGTCGAGTGCGAATACAGTATTTGTTCATAGACAAGGTCATCACTAACCAACACCAACGAAGACTTGTTTCATCATTTCGGTGATGAGACGTTTCGTCAGCATGAATCAAAGGCGCTTTCTTTAACGCTTGTTTTATGTAAGTGTTCACCAAGCTCCTATTGACAGAAAAAATGTGACCTTACGCATTCGATTAAAACAGCGGAATGTGCTCCTTGATGAAGTGAGTAAAGAGAAGCGTAGGCAGCACATACGACAAACCAGTAAAATAATTATGCTTTTCGGTGATAGTTTAGCTGATTTTGCTTCACCTTTTAAAACGAAGAAAACGACTGAGAAGCAGCGTGAGTTGGTTAAGGAAAATAAATTCCACTTTGGTGATGACTGGATAATTCTCCCTAATGCTTCTTATGGAACGTGGTCTAAAGATTAATTTTGATTTTTCTAAAGCTAGGTGTGGGAGGTGCTTTCAATCTAAACAAGGCGCTTTCCCTACACTCCCTCTCATGGTGAGAAATATTTATAATCAATGATTTGAAATAGTATCGTGATAAAAAGGAGAGAAAAACTTCTCTCCTTCTTCGATTTGATGAACTATACAGGTTTATAAATAAACGTTTCCACGCAGATATAAAACCGCTGATCCGGCAATAATAATGCGGTCATTATCAATCATTTTACAGTGTAAAACTCCGCCTCTTTGAGAGGCTTGGTAAGCGGTTAATTCACGTTTATCGAGCTGTTCAGCCCAATATGGCGCTAAAGCCGTGTGGATTGAACCTGTCACTGGATCTTCATAACCGCCATTTGCTGGCCAGAAATAACGAGACACAAAATCATATTGTGACGATTGAGCAGTGATAACGATATCGTGAGGTGCGAGTTTCTTAAGCTGCTCTGAATCGCAAATGACATCTTGTATTGCTTGTTCACTGGGTAAAACGGCAACGTAGGCTTGGCGGTTTTTTAGCACCTTGGTGGGTGTAATAGATAATCCCTTAAGTAAGGCGGCTGGTGGTTCAACTTCTTCACCGGGTTGGCAAGGGAAGTTCATTTCAATATTACCATTGGTGGCTTGTTTTACTGTCAGTGTACCGACTTGCTCTGTCGTAAAAGTGATCTCACCTTTAAGTTGGTAAAACTGATACAGAACAAAAGCAGAGGCAAGCGTTGCATGACCACAAAAGTCAATCTCAGTTAGAGGAGAAAACCAACGTATCGCATAGGTATTAGCGTCCGTTGGTTTAATAAAAGCCGTTTCAGACAGATTATTTTCAGCAGCAATACGCTGCATTAATGAAGCATCTGGAAAAGTGGTAACTGGCATGACTGCCGCAGAATTACCTTTGAAATGTTGGTCGGTAAAAGCATCGACAACGAAAATATCCATATCGCGTTTATCCTGCGTGTGAGTTAAGAATTGACAAGTATGTCTTGTCGGATCAATTTTTTGTTAATTTTAAATAAAAGTTCGCGTTCTTCATTTGTTAGTGGAGCAAAGAACTCTTGATTGATATTAGCAATACACACAGTGGCTTTTTGCTCAATGTCTCTACCTTTATCAGTAATCACAAGATAGCGGGCTTTTTTGTTTAGCTCTGATTTATGGACGGTGATTAATTCACGTTTAATACAGTTATCGATTAAACGTTTAGTCACTGAACGTTCGCGGTGAAGAACATCGGAGACGGCTTGTTGCGGCACTTCGCCTAAATAACTGAGAACGCGTAATGCACCTAACATTTCTAATGTAATATCAAATTCCGTCGCTAAGGCTGAGGTGGCAATACTACGAAATTGTTTATAGGCTAATCCCATAGTAAAAGACAAACTCTCATTAAGAGAAGGGATATCTGTGTAGTTCTGTGACATGACGTTTTTTCGCCGTAGTAATAAAATAAAACAGAGCCAATATACCTAAAGTGCAGCTAAGTTCCCATCCTCGAAGGAAAGTACTACTCAATCCTAACTCACTATTGGTCATATAAAGTTGGATTGGTAGCATGGTTGCGAGCAAAATATCGGGATGTAACGCTTGGTGTGGGCCCTCATCGGTATAAATTTTGTAACTGATCGCGTAAATCAATGCAAATAGCCCCAAACCATAAACAATAATATCACTTTGATAACCGGCAATAATCAGCATAAATATCGTGGCAATGGCACATCCGCCGACTTGGGTAATAAAGCGTGATTTGACGATTTTTAAATATGCTTCTCGACTGGTTTGGGTTGCCGCTGCAATAACTGGCACCATACAAAATGCGCCAGAAATTAGATTTACAACCATTAAAAAACCAAGTCCCAAACCAATCAAACTAACAGATGTTAAGCGTTGTTGAGCGGTGACAGGTGATGAGGTAGGTTTGAAAATGCCAGATGTTGGTTTCGGTGGTAATAGCCAGAAAAACAGCTTGGTTACACAGATGCTAACAACAATTGCTAACCCGACTTCGTGTAAACGTTGCGGCATATCCCTAGTGGTATGTAGTGCAAAGACAATATTTAAAATCCAGTTAATCGTTGGCATAAACAATGCGCCCACTTTGGCGGGAGAATCTGCCCGTTTTCTTAGTTGATCAAACAGTACAATACTGATCGTCCAAATAATAAAAGGGTGATCGCTAAAGACTTCAGACACGAAAACCGCACAGTAAGCCGATAGCAACACTAAGGCGAACGATTTGCTCAATCCTTTCCAACTGTAGTCCTTCACTTTAGTCGCAATAATTATTGGAAATAGCGCAAAATAAACATGTGAATTTACATGAAAAATCTTACCGAGCATCATACAGATGCACACAATGCATGTGGTACGTAGTACGTCTGTATTCATTGAATGTTTCATATCCCACCTGAGTTGTTTTTAGGCTTAGTAGATGTAGCGGAATAGGGCAATAACATGGATCCATAGTGAACTGAGTACATCTAATACAGGGTTACCATTAAGCACAATGACACTTGCGCGAGATCCTGATATCACATCTTGTTGCGGTACATTGACAGCAATACGGGTACGGATTTTTTGTTGTTCGCGGATCCAACGCGTGTCATTGGTAACGTTTGATAGTTGTGTTAATGGATTGCTCGCGTTAAAAACAGCGCGATCTTGATTTTCTATTTCGCCTTTAAAGACCTGACCAGGTTGAGAATCAAAACTGATTAATACATGATGCTTGGGTTGTAAATGTGTAATACCTTTCTCATTAAAGTCGGCACTTAGCCAACTGTTTTGCTCATTAACGAGGAAAAGGATCGGTGTACCTTTATTTACATAAGTCCCTGTATCTAAATGTAAATTACTAACAGTTCCTGCCGTTTTAGCCATCACTGTTGTATTTGCGAGATCCCATTCTGCGCGATCTAATTTTGCCTTTGCGAGTTCAACGGCAGCGGTGTTTTTTTTATCTGATAACGTCGCTTTTATTTTTAGAACATCTGCTTGTGCTGCAGAAATAGCACTTTTAGCGATATCAGTAGTACTGATTGCATCATCAAGCTCTTGTTGGGTTGTTAACCCTTTACGACTCAATGTTTGGTAGCGCTCCAATTTATTTTGCGTATTTTTCCACATTGTTTTTTTCTGTAGCACCACTTGTTGTGCTGCTGCGAGTTGCTGCCATGCTCCTGCATCGGCTTCCTTTGCTTGTTGCAATTCGGCTTGTGCTTGAGCGACAGCAATTTGATAAGGCTTTTCATCAATAGAAAATAAAGGTTGGTTAGCGTTAACGTATTGACCATTAGCGACATAAACATGGGTAATATTTCCCGATACTTCAGGAGCAATATTCACCACTGATTTATAGAAAGTGGCTTGCGTGGTGAATGGCGACACATTATCAGTCATCAAAAGAAAAGCTGATAATGATAAAGCGAAACCGATCACGGTATATAAAAGAACAGAATAAATGTTCGTTTTCATTATTTTTGTTACCCATACAACAAAGTCTAGAGGCAATCATACACTCTTTAATGTTGCATGTGCAACATTTTGGTGATTGTGTATTGTTCGTGATGGCGTTGAAAGAGGTAATTTCGAATGTGGAGTCGAAAATAATAAGATTCTAGCCGTTATATTTAATCGGGTAATTTGTTTTATAAATAAGACGTTAGTAGTGTTTGAAATTGTTTTTACATTTTTTTCAGTGTGGAAATTTGCCTAATTGGCGTTTATCTACCATATTTAACTTAACCTGTATTGAGATAGTTACTCGAGCTTACGGAGGATTGGAGCTGTTTTTAAAGACTCACGGATACAGGTATCAGTGACTATTAATAGACCTCTTCGACCCGTTATTGGTAGTCATTCAGTTGCATCGCGCAACATATGAAACGTAGACAAAGCAATACATGTAAAAGCAACAAAGTAAAATGTAACATTGTAAAAATTACACAGTAAAAGCTACACATGTAAAAGCTTCTAAGTGACAACTTAGTTGTTAACAATTTGGTAAGCGACACCTTTTAAAATTTGCTTCTTCGCCAATATATATCGGTCCGCACAAATATTGTGGGACACGGCAAGCTCAACGTAATGAGTGGCGAAGCGTAACAATATTGGTGTGCCGAGTAAGTACACTAATAGCAACACCAAGCCGCACTGCAATAGTGCGGCTTTTTATTTTTAGAGATTTATAAATAATTCAGAAAATCACAATAATTATTTATTATTCCTATTGAAAATCATAAGATATTGAAAATAAAATTAAAATATATGTTATCCACAAATTCAGTGGGTAACTCTAACTAATCATCAAATATGACTGATGTTTTTTTGTACACTTTTATAATGAGAGGTTATAGCTCGTTGAGTTATGTTGTGTTAGTGGTTTGATCGACAATTATTAAGTAATTTAATTTGTGATAAGTTTTATATATTTGATAATTCCTATTAGGTATTAGTAAGTTCTACACCTGTATTCGTGGTATAGATATTTTGACTGTATACATGCCGCTATTACTTTTACTTTTTATGTGCAATAAATGATGGAGTGATTAGCCGTAAATGAATTGATCACATGGAATAAAGGAGAATTCGATGGAAAACGCAACGACAACATTTAATATCGTAAGTCTTTCTGATTCGATGACTCGTCATGCTCATAATTACCATCAAATGGTCGTAGGCCTAACAGGGCAAAGTGAATTTGATATTAAAGGGGTAAAAAAGGGAGTACTTGCTGGCTCGGGCTGTGCAGTGAGTGCCAATGTAGAACACAGCTTTTATGGTGATCAACATAATCAAGTATTAGTCGTGAATACACCGTTGAGATGTTCTGATAATAGTATGACTATATTTGTAGAATCATCACGCTCTGGCTATTTCAATCTTGATTTGCGTACTCAACAACTCATCTATTTACTTACTGCTGAAGCACAACAATCTAAAACAGATACAGAGTTGAGTAATAGTATAAGCCAAACAATATTTTACTTATTAAAGCGAAGTCTTATTTCTCCTACTCAAGAAAAACCAATCTCAAGGTTAGATATCACTTTAATTGATAGCTATATTCAACAACATCTTGATCAGAAAATTTCGGTTGCTGAGTTAGCAAGTTTGGTTTTCTTGGCTCAAAGTCAGTTTTATTTACTGTTCAAAGAGCAGATCGGTATTACTCCCCACCAATATGTTTTACGCAAACGACTGGAATTCGCTAAACAATTAATTTTAGGGCAACGGATGCCTCTGTCTCAAATCGCGCAGTTATGTGGTTTTTCTAGTCAAAGCAGTTTTAGTCAGGCTTTTCGTCGTCTTTATGGCTATCCAGCTACTCGTTATCAAGATCATGTTTGATATTAACTTTTACCTCTTTTACTGACCTGCTTTAGATCTCGTATTACCGATGTGCGGAGAATAACTAAAATTTTTCGTAGGAATGAATAAGACGGCATTGAGCTTTAACCATAATATCTTTTTCCAGTAACAGTTTAACAACATTACTGTTGGGGTATTTTGTATCTCCTGGTAATGCCATAGAGGAAACCTAATGTTTAAAGCCGTTGATACACTCCATTCTTCCTTTATAGAGAAGCCTTTAGCTCAATTATGGGCATTAATTTCACCACTGTATGCTGTTGATGAGTCTGAGTGGTTAACACAGTTGCTGCCATTAGCAGAACCTACAGATGAAGAACGTACATATAGTGCAGAGCAAGCCAGTGAGCTTATTGCTCGTGTCCGTGCGGATAAAAATGCGGTGCAAATGATTGACGCATTGCTATTGGAATACAGTTTAGAGACCAAAGAAGGGATTTTATTAATGTGCTTAGCTGAAGCACTGATGCGTATTCCTGACTCTGCTACTGCCGATGCCCTTATTCGCGATAAATTAAGTGTTGCTGATTGGAAATCTCATCTTAAAAATTCTGATTCATTGTTTGTGAATGCCTCAACATGGGGGCTCATGCTAACAGGGAAAGTAGTAACGTTAGATGCTAAACAAGACGGTACACCAACGAATGTGATTAACCGCTTGGTTAATAAAATGTCAGAGCCAATGATCAGACAAGCCATGCACCAAGCGATGAAAATCATGGGGCACCAATTTGTTTTAGGGCGAGATATATCTGAGGCGATGAAAAACGGCAAACCTAAACGAGAGCAAGGGTTTACTTATTCATTCGACATGCTAGGTGAAGCGGCGCTAACCGCTCAAGATGCCGAAAAATATTACAATGACTACCTAACGGCGATTAAAGCGGTAGGGAAGATAAATAGTGCCATTTCGACTCAATCGGCGCGTCAATCATCAGATCCTACTGTATCAATTAAGCTATCTGCATTGCATCCTCGTTACGAAGTCGCCAATGAAGCGCGTGTGTTAGAGGAAATGTACCATTCTGTTCTTGATCTATTAATTTTTGCCCGCCAGCATAACGGTGGGATCACGATTGATGCTGAAGAAGCAGACAGATTAGAATTGTCATTGAAGCTGTTTGAAAAACTGTATCGCGCAAAAGAAGTGAAAGGTTGGGGGCGTTTCGGTTTAGTTGTACAAGCCTATTCGAAACGTGCTCTACCAGTATTAGCGTGGATTGCTGCTCTTTCAAAACAACAAGGTGATGTGATCCCACTTCGATTAGTAAAAGGAGCCTATTGGGATAGTGAACTTAAACTTTCTCAGCAAGCTGGCTTTAATGGTTATCCTGTTTTTACGCGTAAAGAAGCGACAGACAGTTCTTATTTAGCCTGTGCAAGGTTTCTACTATCAGAGCCTCTAAAAGGGCTGATCTACCCACAATTTGCTACTCATAATGCTCACACGATAAGTGCTATTGTCGCGATGGCGAAGCATCCTTGCTTTGAGTTCCAACGCCTACATGGCATGGGGGATGCGCTATATAACCATGTGATGGATATGCATAAAACACAGGTACGTATTTATGCTCCAGTGGGAAGCCATAAAGACTTACTGCCATACCTTGTTCGTCGTTTGTTAGAAAATGGTGCGAATAGTTCATTTGTTCATCGCTTGGTTGATGCTAATTGTCCTATTGCCGAGCTCACACAACACCCTGTTGATGTGCTTAAGCAACGTAAGACATTGCACAATAGTTTGATCCCATTACCGATAGATATTTTTGGCTCTGAACGTAAAAACTCATCAAGTATCAATATCGATATTGAATCACAGTGGCAACCTTTTCATCAGGCGATACGTGCCTTTGATAAGGTGAAGTGGAAAGCATCACCTATTTTAAATGGAAAACCGACGGCTATTTTGGCTGCCGAGCGAGTTTGCGTGACGGCACCTTATGATCGTGAGGAAGTGGTGGGTGAGCTTATCTATGCCACATCATCACAAGTGGATACAGCGATAGCATCTGCCCATGATGCTTTTACAGATTGGTCACAACGCTCTGCAAGCGAGCGTGCGAATTACTTATTACTATTGGCCGATAAACTTGAATTACATCAAGCGGAATTAGTGGCGTTATGTCATCGTGAAGCAGGCAAAACAATCCACGATGCAATTGATGAAATTCGTGAAGCGGTGGATTTTTGCCGTTATTACGCAGAGCAAGCACAAACGAATTTTGATAAGCCTAAACGCATCACTAGCTTTGATGGTGTCGACCAAGAGATGGCCTATCAAGGACGTGGTGTCTTTGTTTGTATTAGTCCTTGGAATTTCCCTTTAGCTATTTTCTTAGGCCAAGTGTGTGCCGCTTTAGTTGCTGGTAATACGGTAGTGGCTAAACCTGCAGAGCAAACGTCATTGATTGCTTGCCGTGCAATTGAATTACTTCTGCTTACTGGCATTCCACAAGGTGTTATTCAATTAGTGACAGGGCTGGGTCGTGAGATAGGCCATCAATTGACGTCAGATGAGCGTATTGCTGGTGTCGCCTTCACAGGTTCAACACCAACAGCTCAATTGATTAATCGAACATTAATGGCACGTGATTGCGAGCCAGTCCCATTTATTGCCGAAACTGGCGGTCAAAATGCAATGATCGTTGATAGTACAGCGCTACCTGAACAAGTAGTACGTGATGTATTACGTTCAGCGTTTGCATCTGCAGGTCAACGTTGTTCAGCATTACGCGTACTCTTTATTCAGCAAGATATTGCAGAACGTGTGATCACTTTGATTAAAGGGGCAATGGCTGAGCTTAAGATTGGGGATCCTCAATTACATGCTACCGATGTGGGACCTGTAATTGATCTTGCGGCGAAACAAAAGCTCCTTACTCATATCGAATCGTTAAAAAACCAAGCGCGATTGATTTGCCAAACGCCGCTGCCAGACAGTTGTGCGAGTGGCGATTTTGTTCCGCCGACGGCCATTGAAATTCAACATATTAATCTTTTAGAGCAAGAGCACTTTGGCCCAATTCTGCATATTGTGCGTTTTAAGGCGAGTGAGATCGATCAAGTTGTTAATCAAATTAATCAAACGGGATTTGGTTTAACGATGGGGATACATAGTCGAAATGAGCGTACCTATAGTGAAATAGCGTCACGTGCCAAAGTTGGTAATTGTTATATCAACCGCGATCAAGTGGGAGCCGTTGTTGGTGTCCAGCCTTTTGGTGGTCGGGGATTATCAGGAACAGGACCTAAAGCGGGTGGACCTCATTATTTGTACCGTTTTATGCATTCAACTATTGCGTCAATTAACGTCACTATTCAGCGCGAGATAGAAGGAGTAAACGATGAAAAATAATTCGCAGTTAATGGCGTTATCTCCGCTATTACAAAAATCACTAAAAGGTAGCATTTTTGCTGCTTCTGTATGGAATGATCTGGACTTTGAAACGCGAATCGCTATTCTACGCCGCTGGGCAAAATCGCTAGATAATCAATCTGCGATGATGGTGAATTTTCAGTGTAACAATGCACAGGAAATGGTGGCTGAGATGCAAGTAATGCCAGGGCCAACAGGAGAAAGTAACACGCTTTATTGTGTTGGACGCGGCGTATTTGTT
>NZ_CH724141.1:835113-836965 GCF_000153325.1 Photobacterium sp. SKA34 | reverse complement strand
AATTGCCACAGCGTTGGTGTGTGGCAACAGCGTTATGTTGTGTTTGTCGCCTGACCACCCTTTAAAGACTACTACTATTCTCAGCCAACTAGAGCAAGCAGGATGTGTTGCTAATGTACTTAGTGTTATTGAGGACACTGACTTTGATTCATTAATTCAAAGTGAAGAGATTGCAGCAGTCGCTTATAGCGGTTCAGCTGAACTTGCCTTGAGTTTGGCGCGCCAATTAGCGGCGAGAAACGGACAGTTAGCGCAATTAGTAGTAGAAACTGATCTTGATAACCTACCTGTCATTGGTAGCACAAGTTACTGTTTACGCTTTATCACTGAACGTACCAGAACCATCAATATTACAGCCGTCGGCGGTAATGCAACGTTATTAGAGCTTGGCTGTGGAGAAAACGACTGACCAGACCTTGCTTAACATGATAATAGGCCTTTGCAATGAACAAAGGCCATTTAAAAGGAAGTAAAACTTATGATTGAAAATAACTTCGCGATTACAGCGACCTTTGTAGCCTATTTACTAGGGATGCTGGCGATAGGTTATATCGCCTATAAACGCACATCGAGCTCCAGTGATTACTTTCTCGGTGGGCGTTCATTAGGTCCTTGGCCTTCTGCTATATCTGCAGGAGCATCGGATATGAGTGGCTGGTTATTATTAGGATTACCGGGATACGCTTATCTCGCTGGTTTTGAGTCATTATGGCTGGCTGGTGGCCTATTACTGGGGACGTGGTTGAACTGGCTGATCTGTGCTAAACGCCTGCGTACTTATAGTATAACAGCAGATAACTCACTGACTTTGCCTGAGTTTTTATCACGTCGATTTGATGATAATTCAAAGCTTATTCAAACGATTTCTGCCTTTTTTATTTTGCTCTTTTTCCTTTTCTATACCAGTGCTGGTTTAGTGGCAGGCGGCAAACTGTTTGAAACTGTCTTTGGTTTAGATTACACGCTCGCGCTATTTATCGGTACCTTGTGTGTTGTAACTTATACCTTATTTGGTGGGTTCCTTGCGGTATCTTGGACTGATTTAGTACAAGGCCTATTGATGTCAGCTGCACTGCTCATTGTGCCGATCGCAGCGATGAATGCCGATCCTGTTCAATTAATGGAAACGCTTCATAATAAGAACCCTGAATTATTAACGCTCTGGACTGATATTAAAGGTCAGCCATTATCATTTATGGTTATCTTGTCACTATTAGGCTGGGGACTCGGTTACTTTGGTCAGCCTCATATTCTTGCGCGTTTTAAAGCGACACGCTCCAATAAAGACATTGGTACAGCACGTCGTATTGCGGTGATATGGACGGCTCTGTCGATGATTGGTGCGTTGTTAGTCGGCTTAACGGGTATTATTTATGTTGATGGTAACCTTGGTGGTGAATTAGCAGATAGTGAAAAAGTATTCATGTTGCTAGTAAATGCGATTTTCCATCCAGTGATGGCCGGTATTTTACTAGCGGCAATCTTGGCGGCGATCATGAGTACTGCAGATTCTCAGTTGTTAGTCTCTTCATCGGCACTGGCTGAAGATTTCTATAAACAAGTATTTCGTCCACAAGCGTCAAGCAAAGAAATTGTTATGGTTGGACGTATTGCGGTTATTGCATTATCAATTGTCGCCTTCATTTTAGCATTAAACCCTGATAGCTCTGTATTAGGCCTTGTGTCTTATGCTTGGGCTGGCTTTGGTGCGGCATTTGGCCCTGTATTGCTATTAAGCTTGTACTGGAGTGGTATGAATCGTTATGGCGCGATTGCAGTATCGTAACGGGTGCTGTAACCGTCGTTGTATGGAAGCAACTAACTGGTGGGATATTTGACTTATATGAGATCA
>NZ_CH724141.1:811125-834537 GCF_000153325.1 Photobacterium sp. SKA34 | reverse complement strand
GGTTAGTTAACACCGAGCAATACGTGAGACAAAAGGACCTTGAGCAAAGTACGCAAATAATCGCGTATAATGAATGAGCCAATTGATTTATACGGCAGATAAAGTTAACAAGGTATGGCCTAAACCAATATCATCTTCACGCTCTGTCACAATAAAGCCTGCTTCTTTGACGATTTCTAGAAAGTCATCACTGCGATAGAAACGGCTATTACCGTTGGCTAAACAAGTGAAATATAACGAAGTCGCATTCAAACTATAGGTCGCCGCTTCGTAACGCTGTGCATCCCAGAAAAGCTCTAATATATACACCACCGCATCAAGCGACATGGCTTCACGTACACGACGTAAAATGCTCAGTATTTCTATTGGTGAAAAACAATCTAAAAACTGGCTCATCCACCACACATCTGCTCCTTGCGGTAATGATTGGGATTTATCCAGTAAGTTTGCGCCTACACCCGAAATGCGATGCGCTAGCCCTTTTTCTTTGGCTTGAGCTAGTGCCTTCTCAATTTGTTGTGGTAAATCGATAATAGTAACGTTCACATCAGGATCATACGCGCAGCACTGTTGTGCCCACTTGCCCGTGTTACCACCAATATCAAATAAGCGTTGAGGCTTTTTCGCAAAGATACGTTCAAGTAATAACGGAAATGAACGATCAGAATAGAAGTGATCGAAATTAAACCAACTTTCTTTGGCGGCTCTAGGTAATTGAGATAGTCCTTGATAAATGGTTTCCCAATCGCCAAGTTCGACAAGACCTGCGGGTTTGCTTTCTTTGATGGATTGAGAAAGGTGCATCATCGCGGCGTAACAAACGTCTGCAGTAAAATCGACATTTGCTCGAGTCATGCCATCATGCAGTAAATAATGTCCCAAATTGGCTAAACGGTATTTTGCCGCGTGCCAAGTAACAATATGTGCGCTTAGCCCCATATCTAATAATACTTTTACACCATATTCGCTGATCCCTGTTCGCTTTGATATTGCAACAGCATCCAACCCATCTTTTTTTACTTCATCTAATGCGGCTAGAATACCAAGATCACGCAGTGACTTAGCTGTTTGAAATACGATAGGAGCAAAAGCAAGTTTTTGCGCTTCTGTTTTTGCATCAAGAGCATTAAAAGGATCTACAGAATAATCCGTCACACAACACCTACTGAGGTTATACAGTTGGCGCTTATTCTATCGACCCTTTACTTACTCTTATTGTTTTAAAACAAATTATCAGCCATTAGTTAATATCGATACTTATCCACTTATTACGATAATTTTATTAATAATTTTGATTACTTACACCTAATTGTTGTTGAATCGAACGAGATAACTTCACCACCCAGTTATTGTAATTTCGGTGAATATCCCTGCCGTTATAATCCAAATTTTGACTGTTTTTGTAATCAATACTGTAACTTAATGCTGAATAAGAAATGTCGACCGTTGCGGTATGAGTTCGAACAGAAAGGGTGGCCACAATCAAGCCTGGTTTTATTACTTGAGCGCTCCACCCTCGTTGCTCTTCTGCAGTTAATATCGCTTTTTGGACATCATCAATAGAATATTGTCGCCCAGTGACTGTGCTCGGCACATAGACATCGTTTAAATTCATCACAGGTTTGCTGGTACAACCAACAATCAGCAAACTCGCCATTATACTAATCAGTGTCTTTTTCATTTTAAGGATCATCATTATTTAAGTTAATATCTTAAAAAAATTATCATCTGAATAGATTGCAAAAAACAAGATGAATCTGCTGCTTGTAAATGAATGACATCTTAAAAATATCACATACAATTTTTTACGTTGCATGCAATAACAACACAAATATGTTTTTCAATCACAGGTAGACTTTATTATCATAATATACATTGGAACACGACATTTAACGCAAACGGTCAACCATGAACTCTGTGCACTTTACAATTAACCAGTGGGAAGCTCGCTCACTTGGCCTGTCATCTCTTGCTGAGTGGCAGCAATGGGCAATAACCCAAAAATGGCCTCAAGCACCAGAGCCTATTGTGTTTGATAAAATTCCACCAATGATGCGACGCCGTATGAGTAATTTAACCAAATTGGCGTTACAAACGGCTTTGCATATCTCTGAGCAACAGCAGATTGATTATATAATTTTCTCAAGCCGTCATGGTGAATTGCACCGCACTGTAAATTTAGTCGAATCGATTATTGATGGTGACGATGCATCTCCCATCGCATTCTCGCAATCTGTTCACAATACGGCAGCAGGGCTTTATACCATCATCACTAAACAACCGATCCCTGTAACATCGTTATCTGCAGCTGAACACACGCTTCACTCTGCGCTCATAGAAGCCGCGTGTTATCTAAGCGAAAATCCAGACCATCAGGTTTTATTAGTCGATTTTGATGAACCATTACCTGAACAATATCAAGAATTTGAAACCCAACCTCATCAAGGTTACGCATTCAGTGCTGTTTTATCTGCAGGTGGTGGCTATACGCTACAATGGAATAAAACAGACAAAAGTAGCAAGGAAGTCGTTATGGGATATCCACAAACACTCGATGTGATTAAACATCTTGCTTTAGGTGACGAAGCGTTTAGCCTGTCAGATCAGCGTAACCACTGGCATTGGGCACAAAACTAGTGGCAGCATCAAGACTCACTCTGTCACAACAGTTGAATAAATATTGGCGTATCGTTGCTACCGGATTTTGCTTTAGTTTTTTTGGTATAGGCGCAATCACTTTAACCTTTATTATTTTTCCGTTAATAACGCGGACGGCAAAAAACACCCAACAACGCGAATTTAAAATACAGAAAATTATTCAACAATCGTTTGATTTTTTCTGTCGCACCATGCGTTTTTGGGGCACGATTGATTACCGCTTTGAAAACGCAGAATTATTAGACAAAGATAGAAATTGCCTTATTGTGGCAAATCACCCCAGTTTAATTGATTATGTTCTGATCGCTTCTCGACTCCCTCAATGCGACTGTTTAGTGAAAGCGGCTATTTGGCATAATCCATTTATGAAAGGCATTGTTAAGGCGGCAGGCTATATTCCCAATAGAGATCCAGAAAGTCTGCTTGATAGCTGTAATGAACGATTAGGCAGCGGTAATGTCTTATTAGTTTTTCCTGAAGGTACCCGAACTACGCCAGGGAAAAAATCAAAATTACAACGTGGGGCTGCACAAATAGCGGTTCGCACAGCGTCGGATCTCCGTGTTATTCATATCACGGTTGAACCTAGCTTTTTAACCAAAGAAAAAAAGTGGTATCAAGTTCCGGACAGCAAACCTTTCTTCTTAGTCGAAGTAAAGGATAAAATAGCGGTTGGATCATTTATTGAAAGTAGTGATTCCGCCACAACGGCAGCACGTAAGCTCAACCGTTATCTTGATGATGCTCTTTTTCCTGCTCAACACACTATTCAGCATCATGATAACAATCATAAGTAGGTACTATGGAACAACTACATAACGAATTAAAAACACTCATCATTGATGCATTAAACCTTGAAGACATCACCATTGATGATATTGAAACAGAAGCTCCGCTATTTAATGATGGCCTAGGTTTAGACTCTATCGATGCGTTGGAGTTAGGTTTAGCGATTAAGAAAAAATACAATATTGTTATTGATGCAGATGACACCAATACTCGTGAACATTTTGCATCGGTTGCTAACTTAGCAAACTATATTTCAAATAATAAAAACTCTTAAAATAGCGTAAAAAAAATGACAGAAGCGAATCGTAACCAAGTTTTTGACCAAGTAAAAAATGTTCTTGTTGAACTGTTTGAGCTTGACGCAGATGACATTCAACCGCAAACCAATCTATACACTGAACTTGATTTAGACAGTATTGATGCCGTTGATTTAGTCGTTCACTTACAAAACATGACCGGTCAGAAAATCAAACCAGAAGAGTTCAAAGCTGTCCGTACCGTTGATGACGTGGTCGATGCAGTGATCGAGCTTGTTAAGGAATAATTGATGATGCGTTTGCTGACAGGCGTGTCAGCATTAGCGTTACTCGCCTATCCTCTCGCGGTTTACTATGGTTTAAGCCGTTGGGGGTTAGGGGTAGTTGCGGGACTACTTGCGATTTTGTTTTTACTCCGCATTATTGCGGCGAAACAAACTCAGCTTCGTGAGCTTAAGTATATTGCATGGCTCAGCGGTGGCGCAGGACTAATCCTTGCTTTACTCGGCAGCATTTTTCGTGAACATGGCTGGTTTCTTTATTATCCAGTGATCGTCAATATCCTTATGCTTGGGCTGTTTAGTGCCAGTTTATGGCAAAAACAGAGTCTCATAGAGCGACTAGCACGACTGCAAGAGCCTGATTTACCACCAAGTGGCGTTAGCTACACGCGCAATGTCACTAAAATATGGTGTGTATTTTTCATTGTTAATGGCTCAATCGCGCTTACGACCTGTTTTCTTCCACTACAAATATGGACGTTATACAACGGTTTGATCAGCTACCTTCTTGCGGGCAGTCTGTTTGCGATTGAATGGGTTGTACGACAATTTGTTCAGCGTAAATCACAGTGAGAAATTAATCTCTTATTATTGCTCCTCTCTACTTGTTCTACCTTCAACACCGGAATTACCATGAAACCATTAATACTGCCGACAACAATGATTCCGTTATCTCAATTAATGCAGCAGTCTGAGCGCCAATCTCCGGTGTCTGTCGATCCATCAGGCCATCAATCGTGGCAGCAGTTTCACAATGATATTGCTTTGCTGTGTGAAAAACTAAATAGCTATGAGCAACAACAATGGGCGATATGTTGCGAAGATAGCTACTTCTTTGCTGTCGCCTTTATGGCATTAGCCTACAGTAAACAGCATATCGTGTTACCAGGAAATCATCAGCCAGCAGCACTTGCAGAGCTTAGCCACCATTTTGATGGCCTACTGCACGATAACAATATTCAATGCCCTGCATCGTGTATTAGCCTCAAGCTGAATACTATAAACTGGCAGCCCTCACTCAATATTCCTATTGTATTTGAAGCACTAACGCTCGCTGATATTCAATTAACGCTGTTTACGTCTGGCTCTAGCGGAAAACCTAAAGCCATAATTAAAAACCTTGCGTTACTGAATAACGAAATCGCCCAGTTAGAAATGCTATGGGGGCAGCAATTAGCGCACACCACGATTTTCAGTACCGTTTCGCATCAACATATCTATGGCTTATTGTTTCGTATTTTATGGCCCTTGTGCTGCGATCGTAGTTTCAGTCGTTTTGATTTGATCTACCCAGAGCAGGTAATGGCACAAGCCAGCGATGATTGTGTACTCATTAGCAGCCCAGCGTTGCTTAAACGCCTTGATAATGAAGATAAAACACAAGACTATCGCGCGATTTTCTCTTCTGGTGGGCCGTTACCCTTATCGGCTGCTCAACAATGCCAAACACTATTTAACCAATTACCTTTTGAAGTCTTTGGTAGTACGGAAACGGGGGGGATTGCTTATCGTCAGCAATATGATGCTACGACACCATGGCAACGCTTCCCTGTCATTGACATCGCACTGAATGCAGAGCAATGCCTTAAGATCTTATCACCGTTTATTGATCAAGATCTGTGGTATCAAACCAGCGATCATTGTGAGCAGATCGATAACGATCATTTCATTTTAAAAGGTCGTACCGACCGCATTATCAAAATAGAAGAAAAACGTATTTCGTTGACTGATGTTGAGCAGCGCCTTTGTTCATTACCATGGATTGAAGAAGCCGCCGTATTACCGTTAGAGCAAAATAATCGTCTTTTTTTAGGCGCAGTGATTACACTTTCAAATGAAGGAAAAAAAGACATTCAGCAACGGGGAAAAGGAAAGTTTTGGTTGCTCCTGCGTCAACAACTTCGCCAATGGATTGAGCCTGTTGGTATTCCGCGCAGCTATCGACTTGTTGATAGCATTCCTTTAAATACGCAAGGAAAGCGTTTAATTAGCGATCTAGAATCGTTATTTACTGATGACGTATCGGCATAGTAAGCATAATAATGATGATAAATAGAACTCCAACATTACTCGCTCAACATATTGATGGTTATAAGGCCGAGATCACCTTGCGCCCTGACAACCAGCTCTCTGATTTTAAAGGGCACTTCCCAACTTTCCCGTTATTACCCGGTGTGAGCCAAATTGACTGGGCAGTACATTTTGCCAAGCAATGCTTTTCTGATATGCCCACCTTATTTAATGGTATGGATGTGATTAAATTCCAAGAACCAATCTTGCCTGATAGCACCATCACGCTCACACTAGAATGGCGTGACGGTCAGCAAAAACTGCATTTTAGCTATACCTCAATCGATGCTGATGACACGCTACATAAACATTCATCCGGAAAAATTAAGTTAGGTCGTCAACATGTGTGAATTTAAGCCCTGTTTTCTGATCCCTTGCTATAACCATGGCGCAACAGTACCTGCCGTTGTGAATGGGCTAATAAACTATGATTACCCTATTGTAATTGTTGATGACGGTAGTGAATTAACTACCCGTAAAATTTTATCGGAACAAGCCAAACGCCCCAATATCAACATTGTTACCTTGCCGCAAAACCAAGGTAAAGGGGGGGCAGTTATCGCTGGTATAAAACAGGCACAAGCACTTGGTTTTAGCTATGCCATTCAAATTGATGCCGATGGACAGCACGATTTATCAGCGTTACCTAAGCTGATCAATGAATCACAAAACTATCCTGATTCACTGATTTCAGGCCAACCCATTTACGATGAATCAATCCCTAAATCGCGACTCTATGGTCGTTATGCCACTCATATTTGGGTATGGATTGAAACCCTTTCGTTTACTATCAAAGATAGTATGTGTGGTTTTCGCTCATACCCTATCGATGCCATGATGAATGTGATCAATCACAACAAGCTTGGTTTGAGAATGGACTTTGATACTGAAATCATGGTGCGGTTTTACTGGGATAACGGCAATATTCGTTTTATTGATACCAAAGTTATTTATCCAGAAGATGGCATCTCTCACTTTGATGCATTGTGGGATAACGTCAAAATTAGTTGGATGCATACCAAGCTATTTTTTGGCATGTTGCCACGTATTCCTAAACTGATTAAACGCAAATCATCTGATCAACAACATTGGTCATCCCATGCCGAGCGCGGCACCATTGTAGGGATCAAGACATTACTTGCGGTGTATTCTCTGCTCGGACGAAAAGCATTTAATCTGCTCTTAAAAGCCGTGATGGGCTATTACTACTTAACGGGGAAAACTGCTCGTAAAGCATCTGAAAATTATCTAGAGCAACTTGAACATTACGCCAGTGAAAACCAGCTTTCATTGCCGAAAAAGCTCAACAGCTATGATCATCTATTATCGTTTGGTCATACCATGCTCGACAAACTTGTAGCATGGAAAGGCGGTTATTCAGAGCAACACTTAACCATTCATGGTAGTGAACATTTTGATGATCTTGCCAAGCGAAAACAAGGGGCCATCATTATAGGCTCTCATCTTGGAAATCTTGAACTTTGCCGTGCGTTAAGTTCTCGTCATCCCGACATAAAAGTTAACGCTTTGGTCTTTACCGAACACGCAGAACGTTTTAATGCGGTATTAAAAGCTATTAACCCTGATTCAGATATGGATCTTATTCAAGTCAGTGAACTCAGCGCAAGTACTGCCATCATGTTGCAGCAAAAAATTGAGCAAGGTGAATGGATAGTGATTGTCGGTGATAGAACATCGGTCACCAAAGAGCAACGGGTGGTATGGGCCGATTTCTTAGGAAAACCCGCTCCATTCCCACAAGGTCCCTTTATTCTGGCTTCGGTAATGAAGGCACCAGTTTATTTACTCTTTGGTTTACGTGATGACAGTCAAGCAGAGCCGCATTTTGATATTTACTTCGAACCCTTTAGTGATGCTTTGATCTTACCTCGTAAAACACGAGAAACGGCATTACAACAAACAGTTCAAGACTATGCGTCACGACTAGAGTCTTACACAATTCAAGCCCCATTGCAGTGGTATAACTTTTTTAATTTTTGGCAGCTTAGTGGAAAAAACAATGACAACGAATAATTCAACAACAACTAAACAAACCATTAAGTTTGGTGCTGAACGCCTCACAATTGAAGATGTTTGCGCTATTGCCAATGGTGCTCATGCAGAAATGAACAACGACACTGCATTCAATGAAAAAATTGATCGCGGCGTAGCATTTCTTGAACGCTTATTAAAAGATGAAGGCGTCATTTATGGTGTAACCACTGGCTATGGCGATTCTTGTACTGTTGCGATCCCACCTAAATTGGTTGACGAATTACCTCTGCACCTTACACGCTTTCATGGTTGTGGTTTAGGTGAAGTGCTACCGCAACCTCAAGCTCGCGCAGTACTTGCCACACGCTTATGTTCACTGTCACAAGGCGTTTCTGGCGTGAGTCACGAACTACTCAACCAGTTAGTCACGCTTATTAATCATGACATCGTGCCACGTATTCCAGAAGAAGGTTCCGTTGGTGCTAGTGGTGACTTAACGCCACTGTCTTATGTTGCTGCCACCTTAATTGGTGAGCGTGATGTTATCTACAAGGGTGAAATTCGCCCAACCGCTGAAGTGTTTGCAGAGCTTGGCATCTCGCCAATCCAATTGCGCCCTAAAGAAGGGTTAGCATTAATGAATGGCACATCCGTGATGACCGCATTGGCTTGTCTCGCCTACAAACGCGCCGAATATCTTGCGCAAATGGCAACTAAAATCACCGCGATGGTTTCTGTCGCAATGCAAGGTAATGATTTCCACTTTGATGAGGCACTGTTTGCGGTAAAACCTCACCCAGGTCAACAACAAGTCGCAAGTTGGTTACGTTCTGATCTGCAAGCTGAACGTCCACCTCGTAACAGTGATCGCTTACAAGATCGTTACTCTCTGCGTTGTGCGCCGCATGTTATTGGGGTTTTACAAGACAGCCTACCTTGGCTACGCCAAATGATTGAAAACGAACTCAACAGCGCCAACGATAACCCAATTATTGACGGTGATAACGAGCGTGTTCTACATGGTGGTCACTTCTATGGCGGTCATATTGCGATGGCAATGGATACGCTAAAAACAGCAGTCGCTAATATTGCCGATCTACTCGATCGTCAAATGGCTCAGCTAATGGATTATAAGTTTAATAATGGCTTACCCTTTAACTTAACGGGTGCCGTTGGTGAACGTAAGCCGATCAACCATGGCTTTAAAGCCGTGCAAATTGGGATTTCAGCATGGACGGCAGAAGCGTTAAAACACACGATGCCAGCCAGTGTTTTCTCTCGCTCAACGGAGTGTCAT
This sequence comes from Photobacterium sp. SKA34, assembly GCF_000153325.1. Taxonomy (GTDB): domain Bacteria; phylum Pseudomonadota; class Gammaproteobacteria; order Enterobacterales; family Vibrionaceae; genus Photobacterium. Next base: position 825,190 of record NZ_CH724141.1, on the reverse strand, counting down.
AACCAAGATAAAGTCAGTATGGGAACCATTGCATCACGTGACTGTTTACGTGTATTACAGTTAACAGAACAGGTGACTGCCGCTTCGTTACTGGCAGCAACCCAAGCAATTGAACTGAGAAAACGTGATGATGAACTCAACGCTTCACACCTCAGCCCTGCATTAACAAAGATGAATCAATCTGTATTAGAGCACTTTGAACTTGTGATTGAAGATCGCCCGATTGAGCATGATTTACGTCTGTTCATCGATATGATTCAGCAGCAGCACTGGGCGTTGTATTACTAACCTCTATCACGCTTCAAAAATTAACCAAATACTCACTCTACATGCAGAGTGAGTATAGTTTTTTCAGCTATCATATTGATAACTTATATTTTCTTATTTTATGTGTGTAGGGAAATCAATAAATGACAGTAGGTAAACCGATATTGATTAGTACAGAGCTATCACTCACCACAAACTTTCAAGATGCCGATCCAATGGGCGTTATTTATCACGGTAACTACTTTCGCTATTTTGAAGAAGCACGCCATCAGTTAATGAACAAACTGAACTACAGTTATCGTGAAATGGAAGCATCTGGCTATGTATGGCCTATCATTGATACCCGAGTCAAGTACGTAAAATCAATACCCTATGATCACCCAATTAGAGTAACGGCAACATTAACTGAATGGGAAAATCGTCTGCGAGTTGATTACGTCATTTATGATGATGAAACTGGCGCACGTATGACGAAGGGTTACACCATGCAAGTGGCAGTTAGTATCGACAAACGTGAAATGTGTTTTGTTTCGCCTAAAATATTTACCGACAAAGTGGAGGCATATCATGCCAACAATGCGTAATCATTCTCGCTTTAGTGTCCATTTTAAACGCGTGGTAAAAGCAACTCTTACTGTTTCTATGTTAGCACTTACTAGCATTTCAGCTCACGCAATAACGCTAGAACAATTACAAAAAAAATTATCTTCAGAGCCTTTAGTTCGCGGTGATTTTAGCCAACAACGTGAAATGGCCATGTTTGATCAGCCACTCATTTCTAGCGGTCAGTTTCTCTTATCGGCAAAAAAGGGATTATGGTGGCATCAAACAGCCCCTATGCCTCTTTCTTTAGTACTGACACAAGATAAACTCAGCCAACAATTTGATAATCAACCAGCAAAAGTGCTGGCTGCCAGTGATAATCCAATGGTGTTTTACTTTAGCCACGTATTCTTATCACTATTTAAAGGCGATACTTCACAGCTTACAGATCAGTTTGATTTATCACTGAAAACCTTAGAAGACAATAAAACACATGATCAATGGCAGTTAGTGCTTACTCCCAAAGCTGCTCCATTAAATAAAGTCTTTAGTAAAATTTCAATTGAAGGTGGTCAGTTCATTAATAAGCTAGAGCTAGACGAAATTCGAGGCGATAAAACCCTCATCACCTTTAGCCAACAAACCACCACTCCAACGACTCTGACATCAGAAGAAAAACGTGTTTTCCAATTCTAAGTTAGCCAGCTTATGGCTCGCGATTATGTTGATCTTGGTAGCCGCACTTGGCTACCAACTCACTGCGCGTAAACAACTCCCTATCGAAACGAACATCTTGGCACTGCTACCTGAAAATCGCCAAGATCCGGTTGCTCAAAAAGCATTTGATCATATTGCCACCAGCATGAGTGACAAAGTCGTCTTTGTTGTCGGCAGTGAAAACAGCGATACCATGCTGAAAGCAGCCAACGATTTTAGCCAAGCATTACCTTCGCTAAAGCTCTTTAGTCATATCGACGCCAAAGTCAGTCAAAATCAGCAACAAGCATGGGCCAAGCTTTATTACCCCAAACGCTTTCAATTACTCACCCCAGAGCAACAAACGCGACTGCGAGAACACCCCGAACAACAAACACAGAACGTATTAAACGCCATGTATAATCCATTTTCTGGCATTACAGGCACTGAGCTTACTAACGACCCATTCTTATTATTTCGTGAATACCTTACCGATCTCACTGCCAAAGCTGGAAAATTCAGTCTCAAACAAGGTTTTCTCACCACTGAATATCAAGGTAAACATTACGCTTTAATTACTGCAAACCTTACAGGCTCAGCCTATAACATTGGATTACAAGATAAACTTCCCGCTTTACACGCCTTAGAACAGAAAATAAAAAGTAAGTATTCACTCGCAGATTCTGCTTTAGATATTCAGCAAACTGGCGTTATTTTCTATGCAGCCCATGGGACAAAAAGCGCAGAAAATGAAATTAGCACGATTGGATTAGGCTCGTTACTGGGCATTATCGTGTTACTGATTGCTGTATATCGCAGTACCCTGCCATTAGCCCTTGCCCTATTATCCATCAGCTGTGGTTTAGTCGCTGCCTTTGTCGCAACCGTTGCTATTTTTGGCAAAGTGCATCTGTTTAGTTTGGTGTTTGGCGCAAGTTTAATTGGGGTATCGATTGATTATGCTTTCCATTACCTCACCGACAGGTTAGCCGCAGGTAAACACTGGAACTCACAGCAAGGCTTAAAACATATATTTACCGCGATTACGCTCGGTTTAATTACTAGCCTGATTGGTTATTTGGGTATGTTAGTCGCCCCTTTCCCGGGTTTGCAGCAGTTATCTTTATTCTCAGCCATTGGTTTAGCCGCCGCCTACGCCACTGTGGTGTGTTGGTATCCAACCCTTGCCGCTAAACCTAGCCCACCTCGATCTATCCCCTTTGCTAGCATATTAGGTCGCTGGCTACATGTATGGCAACAGCCGAGTGTTCGCTGGGTAACACCTATCCTATTAGCACTGTTAGCCTTTTATGGTTTAACTAAAGCAAGCTACAACGATGACATTCGCCAGCTACAAGCGCTTCCAGCTTCATTACAACAACAAGAAGCCACCATTAAGGCGATTACGGGTGTGAGTAGTAGCCAACAAATGCTGTTAGTGAAAGCGGATAGTGAACAAGCGCTGCTTAATAAAATTGCCTCGACCGATCACACCTTGGATGGATTAATTCAACAAGGAGCATTAAAAAGCTACCAAAGCCTTGCTCAATACATTCCCACGCTTGACCAACAAAAAGCCAATTTCGTATTAGTCAAACAGCTTTATCAAGAACAAGGCGCAACGCTTAGTCAGCGCTTAAACCTTGCGAAACCTTTTACATTTTCAGCAACCTTCGAGCCTTTAACGATGACGCACTTCCTCGCATCATCAGTCTCTGCACCACTTCGCTTCATGTGGTTAGGTGCGCTCAAAGATCAGCACGGTGTAAGTAAATATAGCGCTGTAATTTTGCTTCACGGCATCAAGCAACAGCACACCATAGAAGAGTTGGCACAACACGATAATGCGTTAACTTATCTCAATAAAGCCGATGAAATTTCATCACTCTTTGGTCAATATCGAGAACATGTAACATGGCTGCTTATTGCGGCAACCTTTGCCATTTATCTGTTACTCGCATGGCGTTATGGCATAAAACAAGGGATAAAAATGATCGCGCCATCGTTAATTGCAGGAATGGCAGGAATTGCGATCACTAGCTTAACGGGCACCCCACTTAACTTGTTCAACCTATTAGCCTTGATATTAATTCTGGGTATCGGTATTGATTACAGCCTCTTTTTTGCGGAACTAAAACCTGACACAGGACACCAACAAGGGATAACAACATTACTTGCGATCACCTTGTCAGCATTAACGACAGTATTATCGTTTGGCTTATTGGCACTAAGTGAAACCCAAGCCATCCACAGCTTTGGTATCACGGTGTTAACAGGTATCATTATCGCTTGGCTACTCGCGCCACTGGCAATGACGCGAGTAAGAGCACCACAAACACACAAATAAGTAAGGCACGAGCGATGAGAAACAGAAGAAAACGTACAACCAGTATGCTTACTTTATTAATAGCTAGCGTGATGTTAGTGGGATGTGCAAGTAAACCAATGGTGCAACAAAACCAAGTTGAAATTGCACCTAAAACGCTTGTGACCTTGCCAACGCCTGCTCAACTTGGTTACTCATTAACGGCGAGCCAATTAATCACCGCGACATGGAATAAACAAAGCCATCAACTGCCCGTCCAATTACAAGTTGATCCTAAACGTGTCGCTTTAGCTGGTTTTTCCTCGTGGGGAACACGTATTTTAAGTTTAGATTATCAAGATCAGAAAGTTGAGACGTACGTGATGCCAGGGCTAGGAGCAACATTACCCGAACCTAAGCAAGTATTATTTAATATCATGATAACGCTGTGGCCAATCAAGGCTTGGCAAGCCCCATTAGAACAAGTAGGTTGGCAATTAAAACAAACACCAAACCATCGACAACTAATTGATAGTAAAGGTGATATAATCGCGGATATTGATTATAAAAATACCAATCCATTAAAAGGTGAGATTATCTTCACCAACCATCAACAGCGCTATACGATTGATATAAAAACACTACAATCGACGCAAAAATAACGAACTCCCAGCCATCATTGAATAACCGAATACGAGCACTATGCAAAAGATAGCCGACAAACAGCCAATCTATATTCGAGGGTGTGGGTTTAACTCAGCGTTAGGCTGTAGTAACGACATTATCCACCAACGCTTACGTCAAGGAATGAGTCCTGACATGCAACCAGTTCAAGGCTGGCTAAATGACGGCTCTGATACTGTTATAGGTAAAGTATCATCACCATTACCGACCATTGATGACAACGTTTTTCCGCATCAGAATACGGATAATAATCGCTTAGTTTTATCTGCCTTACAGCAAATTGAACCTGATATTCATACCGCAATTACCCAGTATGGTCATAATCGTATTGCCGTGATTGTTGGTACAACAACCTCAGGAATTAGTGATGGCGAGCAAGCACTAACCAAACGAAAAGAGACAGGCAGTTACCCTCGTGGTTATCACTACCACCAGCAAGAGCCAAGTAATACAGGGCAATTTATTGCTGACTATTATCAGTTAACCGGTCCTTGTTACACCTTATCAACCGCTTGCTCATCTAGTGGGCGGGTATTTTTATCTGCCAAGCGCATGTTAAAAGCAGGAATAGTTGATGCAGTTATTGTGGGTGGCGCCGATACTTTATGTCGTTTAACGCTTAACGGTTTTCATGGTTTAGATTCACTTTCTAGCACGTTATGTAACCCCTTTAGTGATAACCGTAACGGCATAAATATTGGTGAAGGTGCCGCTTTTATGTTGCTAGCTCGCACGCCTGATGAACGCCAATCCGCTCCTCATATTGCGTTGCTCGGTATCGGTGACAGCTCTGATGCTCACCATATTTCAGCACCACACCCAGAAGGTATTGGTGCAGAAACGGCAATGCAAAAGGCCCTTAAAGATGCCAAACTTACCCCTAAAGATATTGGTTATATCAACGCTCATGGAACAGCAACCCCGTTAAATGATGCAATGGAAGCAAAAGCGATTGCACGAGTTTTCGGCAATCAAGTCCCTGTAAGTTCAACCAAACCGTTAACAGGACACACTCTGGGTGCTGCAAGCGCAGTTGAAGCAGCCATTTGTTGGCACTTACTGCGTTATGACTTACCGCTACCAACACAAATTAATGATGGTGCTGTCGCAGACGATCTGCCAATCCAATTAGCACCAGCAGATACAACATTCACTAAACCAGTCATGTTAAGTAACTCGTTTGCATTTGGTGGCAACAACATCAGCCTTATTATTGGACTTACCGATGACTAATTGCCCTCCATTACATCAACTTTTACCCCACGAATCACCGATGATCCTTGTTGATGATCTGATTGATGTGGGCAAAAAACATGTTCATTGTCGTGTCGCGATAAGCCGCTATTGCCTCTACTTTGATTTAGAAACGCAGTCGATACCCGCTTATTTTGGGATCGAATTTATGGCTCAAACCGTTGCAGGTTGGTCTGGATTTCACGCATGGAAAAATGGTAAAGATGCACCCATTGGTTTTCTGCTAGGTTGCCGTCGCTACCACAGTGAGTGTAATGCATTTCAAGAACACGATATTTTAGACATTCATGCCGAACAAATTATGGAAAATAACGGTATGGCTGTTTTTGACTGTAAGATCATTTGTCATGAACAAATCGTCGCAAGCAGTCAACTCAATGCCTTTGTTCCCTCAAAATCACAATTAGAACAAATGCAACTAGATAACAATAATAGGAAAAACGCATGACTCAACACGTACTCGTAACAGGTGCAAGTAAGGGCATTGGTCGCGCAATTGCTATTCAGCTAGCTAAAGATGGTTTCACGATCGCCGTTCACTACATGAGTGATAAATTAGGGGCTGAAGCAACATTAGCATCTATTACTGACGCTGGCGGTCAAGGTCGTCTTATTCAATTTGATATCAGTGATCGTCAGCAATGTCGCGAACAGCTTGAAACGGATATCGCCGAGCATGGCGCTTATTACGGTGTTGTCAGTAACGCAGGGATCACGCGAGATACCGCCTTCCCTGCTATGACAGAACAAGAATGGGATGGCGTGATCCATACCAACCTTGATAGCTTCTACAACGTATTACACCCTTGCGTAATGCCTATGGTGCAGAAACGCAAAGGCGGTCGTATTGTGACCTTGGCATCGGTTTCAGGGATCACGGGAAATCGCGGACAAACCAATTACAGTGCCGCAAAGGCGGGTGTGATTGGTGCGACTAAGTCATTAGCGCTAGAGCTTGCCAAGCGTAAAATTACGGTTAACTGTGTCGCGCCAGGCCTGATTGATACAGGTATGGTTGACGAGCATGTAAAAGAACACGCACTACCACAAGTACCTCTTCGTCGTATGGGAGAACCTGAAGAAGTAGCAGGACTCGTCAGCTATTTAATGTCTGATATCGCAGCCTATGTAACTCGCCAAGTCATTTCCGTTAACGGAGGTTTAGTATGAACCGCCGCGTAGTTGTAACGGGAATGTCAGGCGTAACAGCATTTGGCAACGATTGGAAACATATCGAACCTAAACTTCGCGCTTGTGAAAATGCCACCATTTATATGCAAGATTATGAGCTTTATGACGGCTTAAATACTAAACTTGCAGCCCCAATTGAAAACTTCACACTACCGAAGCATTACACTCGAAAAAAAATACGTGCCATGGGACGTGTATCTAAACTATCCACATTGGCGACAGAAAATGCACTAGCTCAAGCTGGTTTGTTGGAAAGTGATGTATTGACCAATGGTCAAACGGGTATTGCTTATGGCTCATCAACGGGTAGTACACCAGCAATCAGCGCTTTTGGTGTGATGCTTAACGAGAAAAGTACCCGTGCTATAACGGCAACTACATACGTTCAAATGATGCCGCATACAACCGCAGTTAATGTAGGATTATTTTTTGAATTACGTGGCCGTGTGATCCCAACGAGTAGTGCTTGTACTTCAGGTAGCCAAGCCATTGGTTACGCCTATGAAGCGATAAAACACGGTTATCAAACCATCATGGTTGCAGGTGGTGCAGAAGAGCTTTGTCCAACAGAATCAGCCGTCTTTGATACCCTGTTTGCAACTAGCCTTAAAAACGACACCCCTAAGGCCACTCCTCGTCCTTACGATACAGAGCGTGATGGTTTGGTGATTGGTGAAGGCGCTGGAACATTAGTGTTAGAAGAATACGAACATGCCGTAGCGCGTGGCGCTAAGATTTATGCCGAAGTTGTTGGCTTTGCGAGCAACTGTGATGCCGCCCATGTGACACAACCACAAAAAGAAACCATGCAGCTATGTATGGAAATGGCCCTACAGCAAGCAAACTTATCACCAAGTGATATCGACTATATCTCAGCCCACGGCACAGCCACTGAAAAAGGTGATATTGCCGAGAGCCAAGCAACAGCAAACATCTTTGGTAATGACACGCCAATTAGCTCTCTGAAAAGCTATTTGGGTCATACTCTTGGAGCTTGTGGTGCGATTGAAGCATGGTTAAGTCTGGAAATGATGCATGACGGCTGGTTTAACCCAACGCTTAACCTTGATAACCTCGATCCTGAGTGCGGTGATTTAGACTATATTCGCGGTGAAGGTCGCAACCTGGATTGCCACTATATTATGAGCAATAATTTTGCGTTTGGTGGTATTAATACTTCAATTATATTTAAGCGACTCTAAAATAATCAAGGTATTAAGCGGCGGTAAGTTATTAAACTTACCGCCTTTGTATTAACGTTCTACAATGGCAAAAAATCCATTCTGGGAAACATTTTCAGAAATAAAACATCCATCTTGGTAGCTAGTATTTAATGGCTCCCATTGCTCTGATGCCTCATCATAACAAGCCATAGTAACCCCATCAGAAATGCTTGATGGTAATTTAGTTTTAAATGTTAGAGTAAAACTATCAGTTTTTGGTTTTGGCTCGATATACCACGGCATATCATTAACGACATTACCAAACTCGTCCATATTTACACCTGATTGCTCTTGCATACCATCAATGAAAAGTACATCTGAGAGTACTTTTTCTTGTCGGCTTTTTAGCCATACAAAACTGATCTGTTCAGCAAATCCAAGATCTAAACATTCGTATTTTTCTTTTGCTCGTTCAGTTGGGCATAAACTATTGAATGTTTCGTTTTTTCCTGAAGAAATTGACATCGTAGTCGCTCGATTCCCCGAGAATTTAGCACTAGAAACATACGCCTCATAATTTCCATTTGGTGGCACAATAAGTGATTGATGCTCTCTAAACAGATTAGTAACAGAAGATATATGCCAATTATTAGGATCCAGATAAAATTGTTCTGCATTTGGATCTATTAGACTATTTCTAAAACCATCATCATCACTAAAATTACCGTCAGACGTTTGCCAGTTGTGGCTATTTCCTAACATTGTCATATTCATTAAAGAGCCACGCAATTCAACGACCATCATATGATTTGTTGTCTCAGGAGCTTTGCCATTAAGTTGATCGTTATCACGAACACCACGTGTATGCTGAAGATATAAAGGAACCTCATAACCATCTAACACGGTATATTCATTTGCATAGTGCTTATAAGAGGATGAACCGCAAATCATTTGAATAAAGTGTGGTTGTTCAAAATTTTCTGGCGAAGCATCAGTTAAATTATCGACATAGGACATAGATCCAGATGGATAAATTAAGCTTTTTGAAACATGGTGGTCATGGCCACACAAATATACAATGTTATTATCAGAAAATACTGAAAGTAAGCTTTTAGTGAAGCCTGGTCGTTTATTCTCAATATCTTTTAAATCACCACGTAAGTCGCCGCCATGATTGTGACCTGCAAATGGATAATGTCCAAAAGTAATAATATTATCAAACTTACCTTTATTATTTTTTATAGTTTCTTCAATAAATTCTTTATTTAACAACCATTCTTCACCCTGATAAATACCTGTTTCTTTATCGTGTAACAATGTTAAATAATCATCTCCTTCTTCTTTCCATTTATGTGTAAAAAAGAAATCAAGTGCAATAAAGAGTGTCGAACCAAGTATAAAACTATATGTGCTACAACAATCTAAAGGATTACCATCAAATTGAGTATAACTTGGTCGAGTAATTACATTTTCATTTACGAGCTTACCAACATGCTCATTATAAAAACTTTTTATTTTATAATAATTGTTATCTTCATCATCTGAGTATGTATCATGGTTACCACGAACGGGATAAAAATTAAATTTTTTATCGAACTCATTCTCTTTAATTATATTCATGTAACTATCAGCTAAATAACCAGCTGGCTTACCCTCATGACTACTGTAATTATCTACTTGATCTCCCAGCAATAAGATATCTTTTATTCCCTGATTTTCAGCTTCTTCAAGCATACCTTTTAATATATTACAATCATTATGATTATCACCAATCACAATAAATCGATGACTTTGTCCATCGTAACCAGGGATCTCAAATGGAGGTTGATAATCATTATTATTATGAGAAGAACGGCATCCAGGAAGAGTATAAATTGATAAACCGAGAGCACTTAATCGGAGAAAATCACGACGTTTCATTACTGTCCTATTAATAAATTAAAGTCTTTAATGTACGTGATTTATAACAATTTATAGTGACATATTTATTATATAAAAATAACAGAAATCAATAACAAACATAATAATCAGTTAATAACAATTGATATGGCTATTTTTGAAAACTTATCTTTAATAAATAAGTTATGTGAGATGAAAGGTTAATAGCAAAAAACATCTCACACTTAATATTAAAATAACTAAAGCACAAATTTAGAAGTAGCTTTCATTGGGAAATATTCTACTTTTATATCTCCATTAATAGAAAAGAAGCTTAAATCATTTATGAACAAACGACTTGTCATAGTATGCCTTCCATTATTAATATAGATTTCTATTACAGATTGGTCTAAATAAATTTCAATGTTTTGTTTTAAACATATTCTTGGGGCTTTTCGGTATAAGCCAAAATTCTTCGCGTAAAGCTTCGTCATATAAGTTCGATCAAGTGTAAACTCATATTGATTTGCACTAAAAGTGATAAAGTCGCCACTCTCATTTCCAAATTTTAACGAAAATTCACTGCACTCGACATCGACACTAAGTAAAAAGCGACCCGCCGGAACTTTGTGTTCATCCTTTACCAGAATTGGATCGCCACGAAGAGCGGTAAGCTCAGTTAATGGGGATTGAATTAGGTAACCGTCAACAACTTTTAATTCACGAGGTAACGACAACATTCCAGCCCACTCATATTCAACTGTCCAATTACGATTTAATTTCATAAATATATGTGGTCTTAAATAATTTAGGGATCACTCATTAATAAACGTCAGTAGTTCATTCAGTGAGGGAAGAGCGGTCATGGCTCCTTTCTGAGTTGTTGCCAGTGCGCCACATCCACTTACCCATTTTATGGCTTCAAATATGATGTCACTTTGCTTCAATTGAGAATGGCGAGATAAATACGCAAGAAGCCCACCAACGAAGGCATCACCAGCACCAGTCGTATCAACGGTTGTTAATACTCTACCTCTAAAAAGTGTTTGTTGATTATCATAGGTACACTACACCCCTTTCGCTCCCTGAGTAACGAGTATTAGAGTGTTTTCTAAATAACGCAATTGACATGAGCAAAATAGTATTAACTTTCCAGAGCATAAAGCGCCAATCTTGTTAGAAAAAGTGCACGATAAATGAAACTTATGGTGCACATATATAATTTATTAAAATCAAGCTATTGCTGTTTTAAAAACGTAATTGCTTGATCTTTTTCTTCTCGCAGGAAAAACTTAATGTCTATTTTACGAAATAGCTTATCTTCCACTTTTACGATTTTTTCTATCCATTTTTTATCCGCAACAACAGCCACTTTTGCTACATGTGATATTCCCGCATGAAACAAATAGCGAACTTCTTCTAGTAATGCTGAAAATTCAATCCCATCAAAATTATCAATCTGCTCAAAAATAACAACTTTACCGTGTAATTCTGTTTTTGCCTGAGCATCCAACAAAATACATTTCATATCATCTTCAGTTACTTTGCCATCAATTGAAAAAGCAACTGCATTATCAATATCTAAATTAATCATTGTTAACATTATAAGTTTCCTTAATCCATCAAGAAATGAAGAAAATACTATGCGCTTTTTAAAATAAAACGACAGTATTTAAAGAGTATAATTAAGGGAAATGAAATTTCAGAAAGATCGTATATACAAGAAAACCATAAACGTAAATAGAACAGTAAAACACCAATAAACACCAATAAACACCAATAAACACCAATAAACACCAATAAACACCAATAAACACCAATAAACACCAATAAACACCAGAAGGTATATATCAATATATAAATGCACTAACGACAACATATAAATACCTATACCATAAGTATATTCACTATTTAATTTAGTTTTTACTTTTCCATCGGTAAATAAAGACACAAGTTTCACACAAGTCAAGTTTATTTATCACAGCAAAAATAGAAAACAAAGTGCATATTATTAATTTTAGGCCTTGATAAGGTTCTTAGTGAAAACTTCAATGAGAAAAAATAACTTAGAACTCTAACTACTTAACTTTCATACACGTACATCAAACAACGTGATACCGCTCAAATAAATTACGATTATTCAACTTTTATTCAAATAATTATCATCTCAATGAGTAATAATACCCTTCAAATTATTTAGAGCTCAAAGTAATAAACTCTTAATATGGACATATCAACACCTTCGGTTGTCACTTCCGAAACAGGTGAAGACCAGAGACAAAAGTGGACTTTTTCAAAACCAACGGCTCATGATGGCGATGATGTTTTTACGTTGATCGCAAACTGTCCCCCTCTTGATACCAATTCATCTTATTGCAACTTTCTTCAAGCAACTCACTTTAGTAATACGTGTGTTATTGCAAAATATGATGGTGAAATAACAGGTTTTATCTCTGGTTACCAAAAACCTAATCAGCCGAATACCTTATTTATATGGCAAGTTGCCGTTGCTCCTCAATTTCGAGGAAAAGGGCTCGCTTTTACCATGTTAGATAACCTGTTAAGTCGTGACTCTCTAAATAATATTAACGCTATAGAAACAACCATTACGGAAGAAAATAATGCCTCATGGGCGTTATTTAATAAACTCGATGCCCGTAATAGTAACAATGGCGAAGTCAGTACATATTTAGACAAGAATATACATTTTAAAGGTAAGCACGATACGGAATTATTGTATCGCATCCCTTTAACTCAAATTAAACAAAAAGGATAATAACGGCCATATTATGGATATTTTTAAGAAACAGGAATCTAAAGTTCGTTCTTACTCAAACAGTTTTCCCGTCGTTTTTACTAAAGCAAAAGGGAGTTGGCTTGAAACCGAACAAGGAGATCGTTACTTAGATTTTCTAGCCGGTGCTGGATCACTGAACTACGGCCATAATAACCCTATTTTCAAACAGGCTTTGCTCGACTATATCGAACAAGATGGGATCACTCATGGTTTAGATATGCACTCTACAGCAAAGGCTGATTTCCTAAAAATATTAGAGCGTAATATTCTTGCTCCTCGTCAACTTAATTACGTTACCCAATTTACGGGCCCAACCGGCACTAATGCTGTAGAAGCGGCACTAAAGCTTGCACGTAAAGTGAAAAAACGTAGCTCTATTGTGGCTTTCACCAATGGTTTTCATGGTTGTACAACAGGAGCGCTAGCTGCAACAGGCAATCAACATCACCGTCAAGGTGCAGGGACAAGTTTAAACAATGTTACTCGTATTCCATTTGAAGGTTATGCGGATATTGATGGCCTTAAATTATTTGAAACTATGCTAGCGGATAATTCAGCAGGTATGGACAAACCAGCCGCAGTCTTGATTGAAACAGTTCAGGGTGAAGGCGGCTTAAACGTTGCATCTAACCAGTGGTTACAACGATTAGAAAAAGTCTGTAAACAAAATGATATTTTATTGATCGTTGATGATATTCAAGCAGGCTGTGGTCGTACTGGTACCTTCTTTAGCTTTGAGCCGTCAGGTATTAAACCAGATATGGTGACCCTCTCTAAATCAATCGGTGGTTACGGCTTACCAATGGCAATAGTGCTATTCAAACCAGAGCTCGATATTTGGAATCCAGGTGAGCATAACGGGACATTCCGTGGCAACAATCACGCATTCATTACTGCAACGAAAGCGCTCGAAACCTATTGGGCAGATGATCTGCTAGAAAAACACGTTGCAACATGCTCAAACATTATTGCTAACGTTATTGATAAATGCCTACACGAGCATCCTGATATGTTTGTTCAAAGAAAAGGTCGAGGCATGATGATTGGTATTGAGTGTAATGATGGCGATCTTTCTAGCCAAATCACTAAAAACTGTTTTGAAAATGGATTAGTAATTGAAACCGCAGGTCCTAACGATGAAGTCGTGAAGTTCTTCAGCCCACTCACCATTACAACGGCCGAACTTGAACAAGGCTTATCTATTTTTGAAAATGCGGTTGAGCAAGTTGTTGCTAAAAACTTTAAAAAAGCATCGTAATTTAAGGATGAAAAATGATTGTTAGAACA
>NZ_CH724141.1:756959-810702 GCF_000153325.1 Photobacterium sp. SKA34 | reverse complement strand
CGCTACTATCGTATTCTTAAATGTTTAATTGAAACATTAGAAAAAGAGTTCGGTTTATGTTTGTTATATGACATCCATTCATATAACTACCAACGTATTAACGAAACAACACCGACATTCAATGTCGGTACTAAACAAGTTAATTGTCGTCGTTGGCGTAAAGAAATAGATGTCATGCTTGAAGGTCTAAATAGCATAGAGCTACCTAACCTTGAAGTAACAGCATTAGAAAACGATGTCTTTAAAGGCATGGGTTACCAAGCTGCTTTTATTAAAGAAAACTTTAAAAACACATTAATCTTACCGATTGAAGTAAAAAAAGTATTCATGAATGAAGAAGGTGGCGAAGCGTATCCATTAGTGATTGAAAAGATTAAAGAATCTATGAAAACCGTGATTACGGAACATGCTGCTTTCACTATCACTAAACGTACAAAAGCCAAAGGTTTAACAGGTAATGATCTGCTTGCTTCGAATTTATCGAAAGAAGTACTCAAACTGGATCGTCAGCTATATCGTATTGCTCGTGGTATCAATACACTTAGCTACATCAACCCAACTAACCTTAAGCAAGAAAAACGACGCTTTTTAAATAAGCCGCATAGCTATCAGCCACAGTTTACTTATCGTCAACTTGATTTAGATCCATACAAGTTCCGTGAGCAACTTTACCGTCTACCAGTAGAAGGTATCCGAGATGCTGACGTACAAAAAATGTATCGCAAGGTTATCGACCAATTAGCGGTACGTATTGATCTACTTTGTAGTATTGGTACTGATGAGTTCTTATATAATTCATTACGTTACTACGGTCAGCCTGATGAACGCGATATTGCCAATGCAAAATTTATTCTTCATGCTTGTGAATACAAAGAGCAGCAACCTGCAACAATCATAGCCAATGAAGCAATAGAAGCGTTTAAAGAAGCCGCTAAAGAGTACGATATTCCTTGTAAAGTCGTTTCCTCTAAGCAGCTAATCGCACGTGCAATGGTCAGTGGTAAAACGATCAAGGTGAACCCAAACAGCCGTTTTACACAAGGTGATTTGGATGCGTTAATTCATCACGAACTGGGTGTGCACTTAGTTACGTCAGTGAATGCTGAACGTCAACCATTGAAGATCCTACAACTGGGTTTACCCGGTAATACGCATACACAAGAAGGCCTTGCGATTCTTTGTGAACACTTATCAGGTAGCTTCCCACTTCACCGCCTAAAAACATTGGCGTTACGTGTTGTAGCTGTAGAAATGATGGTAAATGGTGACACCTTCAATGCCTGTTTCAACAGTTTGAAGCATGAATACGGTATCAGTAATGATGAAGCATTTACAGTAACTGCACGTGTTTATCGTGGTGGTGGTTTCACTAAAGATTTCTTATACCTTCGTGGCTTAAAAGATGCCATTCAGGCGTATAAGAATGAAGATCTAACATCATTATTTATTGGTAAAACTGGCTTTGAATTTAAACCCCTGCTTGATGAACTCATCGAGCGTGGAATCTTAAAACAACCCGATTACTTACCAAAAGCGCTAGAGATAGATGCGGATATCGATCCAGTGATGGAATTTATGCTTAACTCGATTCGTTAATCGACAAGAACATAAACCATAAACAAAAAGCGACCAATCGGTCGCTTTTTTTATGCTTTATTAATGCGCTAACATTACATTTATAAACATTTACGATTAACCCGTACGATTACTCTTTCTAGTTGAAAGTGTATAAGGTATATAGAGATAGGTTAGTTACTCATATTTATCAATGCATAGCACCAATTACCCGTGAAAGGAAAAACAGCTGATGCTATTAATCAAAAATAAGAGCAATAATTAATTAAAAACATAAAACTAGAATAATGAGTATCTCTTATTAGATATTTATTCAAATATGATTTAACAATATAAAAAAGACAGCCTGATGGGCTGCCTTTCGAATATATAGATATTTTATTTTTAGCGATTAGTTGCCAGGAACAACGCGTGTCGTACTACCCTGCTGATAAATATCAACACGTTGACCTACACGGAAAATCATATTTGGATCGACTTCCTGCACAACAGCAATGGTTCTACCGCTATCAAGTTTAATCACGATATTGACACCATTACGTTTACTTACTGCATCACCGGCTTTGTTACCTAAAGCAGCGCCAGCTAAACCACCACCAATAGCTGCAATATCAGAACCACTACCGCCACCAACTTTCGAACCAAGAATGGCACCAATGGCACCACCTGCAATAGTACCAATCATATTCTCACCGCCACCGCTCATGGTTACGGCATCTAATTTAGTAATCGTACCGGTTAATACATTTTGTACTGTTCGTGCCTCACCGACATCATAAGCATTACCATATGGATTTTGCGCACAACCGGTTACACCCAGCGCTGCGACTAGACATAAAGATGCTACTGTATACTTTTTCAATATAACCTCCGTCAATAAAGCAATCTGCTATTACAACGATATAAGTTTGGACGTTAAATTAACATTTTGCTCACAAACCCTGTATTCACACTGAATGGACTAATAAAAACAATGTGTTACAATTTACACGCGTAAAAAAAAGCAAAGCTTTACAATTAGTTTCTCTTTTTTAAGGTAAAAAACATTTGATTTAGTGTGTTTTTTTACCGCGAATTTTATTAATCAATGTCACCACAGCAACCACCGCAGCCCCTGCAATAACACCCACAATACCGTTCATTAATGGTGGTAGAATAGACGCTGCACCAGGGAAATTGACTGCTTTTACAATGTTCCCTACGATTTCATGGGAATGCGGCAACGTATGTACAACGATACCGCCACCAACTAGAAACATCGCAATTGTGCCTACGAACGCCAGAGCCCTCATAAGATGAGGGGCTATGTTCACCAATAGCGAGCCAAATCGTTTTTTCAAACTCGCTTGTTCGCTATGATTTACAAGATATAAACCCGCATCATCTAGCTTCACAATACCAGCAACCAAGCCATAAACTCCTGCCGTCATAACCGCGGCAATTACGCTAACAACAATGGCTTGAGTTAAAAATGGATGATCTTGCACAACCCCTAAAGAAATCACAATAATTTCAGCAGAAAGAACAAAGTCAGTACGAATAGCCCCTTTTATTTTCTCTTTTTCATACTCTGCGATATCAACATCACTTTGTGCTAACACATCAACTTTATCTTCAGTGCTTGCCTCAGAATGAAATAATTTCTCAACGATCTTCTCAACACCTTCAAAGCATAAGAATAAGCCGCCTAATAACAGCATTGGCTGAATCAACCATGGGGCGATTACGCTGATCAATAACGCTGCGGGAACTAATATCAGCTTATTTTTAAATGAGCCTTTTGCGACGCCCCATACAACAGGAATTTCGCGTTCAGCACGGACCCCCGTTACCTGTTGGGCATTCAATGCTAAATCATCGCCTAACACACCCGCTGTTTTTCGTGCTGCGACTTTCGTCATCACAGCAACATCGTCTAATACGGTCGCGATGTCATCTAACAAAGTTAATAAACTTGCACCTGCCACAGGTTACTACTCCTTTCATTAAGAGCCCGTTGCTCTTAAATACACAAACTAACAATATGATGTTAATTCAAAAACATTAATGCTGACTTCATCCAACATACCGCTAAGCATTATACTGCCTATGCGACAAAAATAAAAATCAGCGTTTTTTATCGCGCTTTAGCGCCTTTTTCAATTAAAGTCTGTCTAAAGCCGAATGGCTAATCTTTCTTATCATAACGATAAATCTTTTTTGATTGCAGTTAACCTCATTCAATTGTCTAATAGCTATGCACGACCTGTTCGGAAATGACAATGAAATTATTCGCAGCACTATACCTACAGGCACTTTCTTGTCTGAATAAAGTATGCGACAACGCAGCCAACAACATCAGACCAAACCAATCTAGACGATCGACACGTATGTTTATTAATAATGAAACGAACTCAGACAGTCCCAGTTACGTGTAATTAAATGCAACACATTATTGTTTGATGTGGATTGCTTTTTTATAAGCGTAACCTTTAGATCCTGACTTTTATTACGTCAGCAACCATAACCTTCTATTTAATTTGATATTTTCTGCAGTTATGTAGGGCTTCTGTTCGCCTTAAAAACTGACCGCGTACTTTACAAGGATTAAAACTATGAGTGAGTGGACAATTAATAACGCACGTGACGTTTATAATACGCCTTACTGGAGCCAAAACTATTTTGATATTGCACAAGACGGTTCAGTGGTTGCGCGTCCTAACTTACAAGCTCCCTGCAATACTATTTGTTTATCACAACTTGCTGATGAACTGATTGCTGCAGGCGCCTCATTACCCGTATTGGTGCGTTTTCCTGAAGTGATGCATCACCGTGTCGATAGCTTATGTAGTGTGTTTAACCAAACTATTGAAAATTATGGTTATACCGGTGACTACCTTGCGGTTTATCCAATCAAAGTCAACCAACAGCAAGAAGTCGTTAGCGAAATTCTTAAAAGCCAATACGCTAAGCAACAACGTCAGTTAGGTTTAGAAGCAGGCAGTAAACCCGAGCTTATGGCTGTGCTGGCTATGGCACAAGAAGCGAGCTCCGTCATTGTCTGTAATGGCTATAAAGATAAAGAATACATTCGTCTTGCACTGATTGGTGAAAAGCTAGGACACGAAGTGTATATCGTCCTAGAAAAACTATCAGAACTACGCATTATCTTAGAACAAGCGAAAGAGCTTGGCGTTACTCCACGTCTTGGTTTACGTGCACGTTTAGCCTCGCAAGGTAAAGGCAAGTGGCAAGCCAGTGGTGGCGAGAAGTCTAAGTTTGGGTTATCGGCATCTCAGGTTTTAACTGTGGTAGATGAACTGCGCCAACGCGATATGCTAGATTGTTTGCAATTGCTGCATTTCCACTTAGGGTCGCAAATTGCCAGCATTCGTGATGTAAGAAATGGTGTGGGTGAAGCTGGCCGTGTTTACGCAGAATTGAAAAAAATCGGTGTCGGTATTACAACTGTCGATGTTGGTGGTGGTTTGGCCGTGGACTACGAAGGTACCCGGTGTCAGAACAGTTGCTCAATGAACTACAGTATTAACGAATATGCAAACAACATTGTTTATGTATTAGGCGACATTTGTACTGAATACGATATCTCTATGCCACGCATTATTTCAGAATCTGGGCGTAATTTAACGGCACATCACGCAGTCCTAATCACTGATGTTGTGGGGATTGAAAGTTACAAACCTGAGAATATTTCAGCCCCAGCATTTGACGCACCACAAGTGCTACATAACATGTGGATGTCGTGGAATGAGCTCTCACAACAAGCAGAGCAACGTTCGTTGGTCGAGATTTATCATGATAACCAAAATGATTTAGCCGAAGTTCACGCCTTATTTGGGGTTGGAATGATTAGCTTTATCGATCGTGCGTGGGCAGAGCAAGTCAGTTTACGCTTATGCTATGAATTAGAAAGAAAACTATCAGATAAAAATCGTGCACACCGCCCGATTTTAGATGAACTACACGAGCGCTTGGCTGATAAGTTCTTTGTGAACTTCTCTTTATTCCAATCATTGCCTGATGCATGGGGAATTGATCAAATCTTCCCTATCTTGCCATTAAGCAACTTGGATAAAGCCCCTGAGCGTCGTGCCATTATTTTAGACATTACTTGTGATTCAGATGGCGCCATTGATCAATATGTTGAAAGCCAAGGTATTGAAACAACAATGTCGGTTCCAGCATGGTCAGCTGAAGAGCCTTACCGTATTGGTTTCTTTATGGTCGGTGCTTATCAAGAAATCTTAGGCGATATGCATAACCTCTTTGGTGATACCGACACTGCCGTTGTCCGTACCCGTAGTGACGGTGGTTATAACATAGAAAAAATTGATCGTGGTGATAGTGTTGGCGATGTTTTACGTTACGTGCATTTAGACTCGCAAGAGTTTTTACGCCAATACCAAATAATGGCTGGGCAACACTTAGCGAATCACGAACGTGATGCAATTTTACAAGAATTAGCTGAAGGCCTCGAAGGTTATACCTACCTCGAAGATGTTCGCGCTATTTAACTAAAGTACTAAATAAAAAGGTTCCTACTACACAGGTCATGTGTAGTAGGCCGTCTTAACGGGGCTTTGCCCAAGATTGTTGTTAGGAGAAAACCATGACAACACTAGCTAACTACCCAGATTACTCACTATACGCCAATGCGTTTGGTTTTTTACGTCAACCACTAAACTTTTCTCCAGTGGAGTCAGATGCTGATGTGGTGATCACTGGTGTACCATTTGATATGGCAACCACTGGTCGTTCGGGTAGTCGCATGGGCCCAGGCGCAATTCGTCAAATATCCACTAATCTTGCTTGGGAAGGTAAACGCTGGCCGTGGACATTTAATTTATTTAAAACAATCAAGGTTGCTGACTGTGGTGATCTGGTGTTTGATTGTGGCGATGCCGCACAAATGTGTGAACGTCTAGAAGCTCACGCGACAGGCTTATTAGAGCAAGGTAAGGCAATGCTAAGTTTTGGTGGTGATCACTTTGTGACACTCCCTCTCCTACGCGCACATGCTAAACAGTTCGGCAAAATGGCATTGATTCACTTTGACGCGCATACCGATACTTATGATCAAGGTAGCAAGTTTGATCACGGCACCATGTTCTACCATGCGCCAAAAGAAGGGTTAATTGATCCTCAGCATTCCGTACAAATAGGTATTCGTACTGAGCACAGCGATAAGCTGGGCTTTAATGTAATAGATGCAGGTCAAGCCAATGATTGGTCTGTAGATCAAATCGTTTCCATGATCAAAGAGAAAGTGGGCGATATGCCTGTTTACTTAACCTTTGATATTGATTGCTTAGATCCTGCTTTTGCACCAGGAACAGGAACACCTGTTTGTGGCGGTATGACATCAGATAAAGCGTTAAAAGTGATTCGCGCTTTAGCAGGAATTAACCTTGTAGGTATGGATGTGGTAGAAGTCGCCCCTTCCTACGATCATGCTGACATGACATCACTGGCTGCAGCAACAATCGCAACCGATATGCTTCACCTATGGGCACTGACACATAAAAAAGCAGACATCAAATAAGTTTTAGCTTGAATAAACGTGGCAAGTTACAAACAAAAAAGCCAGAGCTAAGCTCTGGCTTTTTTTCAGTATTTTCTTTGTATCGCTATAAGTCTTGCTACTTAATTAACTAATTAAGATACCGCCCCACACCAATACAACCACAACCATAGCAACAAATACCGCCGCTGAACCAATGTCTTTAGCTCGACCGCTCAGCTCATGATGCTCAGGACCAATACGATCAACCACCGCCTCAATTGCCGAGTTAACCAGCTCTACAATCATCACTAATAACAGTGAAGCAATCATGATCACTCGCTCTAACCCCGTTACAGGTAAGAAAAAGCTAATCGCAGTCATCACCACTAATAACACTGATTCTTGACGAAAGGCTGCTTCATTTATCCATGCAGCTTTTAGCCCTTTTGCCGAGTAGCCTGCAGCATTAATTATACGAGTAATCCCTGTTGCGCCCGGTTTCATTGTTGTTTATCTCTCTTATTTTTAATCATTAGCGAGTACTGCCTTAGTGGGCGCTAATATTACGACATTGTGAAAATATATCTAGCTTAGGATCATAAACGTTCGTTTTAACATCCATCATGCCAAGCAATGAATGAAATAAATAATCCTGAGAATATCTCCCTGCGGCGGCTTCTTTTTCTAAACACCCACGATTAATATGCTGACTTTTTTGGTATTCAGGTGATAACCATAATATCAGTGGTACCGTCGTTTGCTCTTTCGGTGCAATAGCATAAGGTAAACCATGCAGGTACACACCATCTTCACCCAAAGATTCACCGTGATCGGCCATATAGAACATCGCTGTATTGGCATGGTGATCATCTTGTTTCAATATATCAATCACTTGGCTCAAAATATGATCAGTATATAGAATCGTATTATCGTACGTATTCTTCACTTGCTGCTCAGTACAGTTTTGTAAATCACTAGTATCACACGTGGGGGTAAACACTTTAAATCTTTCCGGATAGCGATCGTCATACGTTGGTCCATGACTCCCAATGATATGTAAAACAATCATCGTATCTTGCTTAGCATCATCAATATATTGCTGTAAGCCTTTAAGTAAAATCTGATCATAACAAGAGCCGTTATGACATAAGCTAGGATCAATCTCAGCGCTCATTTCAATATGCTTAACACGATCACAAGCCCCTTTACAGCCACCATCATTATCTTTCCATAACACATCAATACCTGCATGATGCAAAACATCTAACACACCATCTTGATGACGTGCTTTAACAGGATCATAATTCGCCTTGGTCATGTCAGAAAACATACATGGCACTGAAGCGGCAGTTGCTGTACCGCAAGATTTCACATTGAGAAAACTGATCACATTACGGGTTGCTAATTGTGGGTTGGTATCACGCGTGTAGCCATTTAATGAATAGTTCATAGAACGTGATGCTTCACCAAGTACCATTACCATCACATTGGGTTTATTGGTTTTCGCTGTGATTGCCGCATGTTCATTTACTGCATCAGTACCAATATGGGTAAATGGCATATTCGCTTCAATTAACTGGTAATGCGCATAACGATACGTCGCTGATAAGTAATTGGTCGGATTAATTAGGGCTTTTATTTCTGAATGATTACGTACTAATGAAGCGTAATCTTTATAATAGCCAGCCGCAATAATGCCGATCACTGCCAACGAAATCACAATTGATAGAAATTTAGAGGCAAGCTCTTTGATAAAAGGCTTAAATTGTACCTTAATCGAAGTAAAGATAATCGCGGGAACAATACCTATGGCTAGTAACCATAACCCACCATCTAAAGATAAATAGCTTGCTGCTTCACCAGTGTTCGTCTCAAAAATATTAACGATCATGCCGTAATCAAAGAACACACCATAGCTATACATGCCATATGTTGCCAATGATGACAAAACAATCAGTAACGGAATAAGTATGCGATATATGCGAGGCCAAATGAGCAGTGTGAAAATAAGGTTCAGCGCTGCACAAATAAAAATAGGAATAGAAATAGCAAAAATAATGCTCTTGGGGGGCTGGCTCTCAAATAGCTCTGTGATATGTTGCCATAGCGCAATATTCTGTATTGCCGTAAAAAAGAGTGCGACAAGCAGTGTATATAATACACTGGTTAAGCGGAGTTTCATTATATCTATTCCCAAGAATAATTATCATAGTTATATAACGTCAACATAACCATGATAGAAGATGTTCACGATATAGGTTATGCCAGCCTTGGCGAACGGGTTCCATTTTGGCGGCGAATTATATAGCCAAAAACATATAACTCTCTAATATCTATATATATTGAATGACGTTTAAAATAAAAACAAAGATTCAATTAATGAAAAGTAATATTCTCATCTCGGTTTCCTTGCTCCTTTAATAAAAATAAAAGAAATATGCTGTTAGCACCTCTATCGATAAGTAAAAACTTGAAGAGGTACATCAACGCCGCCGTATTATGAACAACCAAGCTGTTAGTATCCTGACAAAAGATATGTAGATATCGCTATAAGCTCTATTTGTATAGAAATAGATAAAAAAACGCCGACACACATAGGTATCGGCGTTTTTTTGTCAGCACTAAAGGAATAAGTGCAGATCAAATCATAATGCTACTAAACGGGTTATTTTAGAAAATCGTTGTACAACATGTACAGGTGAGCTGAACTCCATGAGAAGTTATTTGCGCCCTGCACTGCACCCGTTTCTGGATTGTAGTTTTCTTGAATTGGAAGCTGCTTAGTTAAGCCCTCTGCATTAGTAAATAGCTTATTGACCATCTCGTTCGCTTCTTTGGTGTAGCCATAATTCGCCATCCCCTTCACACCGAAATAAAACTGATCAACCCATACACGGCCACGCCAGTAAATATCAGCACCATAAGCGGGGTTATCTGCCGATGCCGTACCCAGTGGCACAGTCGTATTAAACTTGCTGGTATCCATTATATTTTGTACAACGGCTTTAGCGGTTGCATCAGTTGCTGCTCCATTAAACAATGGCGACCAACCTTCAGCCCCCATACCTCGATTAACAATTGGCTTACCAGCACATCCATTATTCAACGTATTCGCTTCTGCACTATCAATACTGATGTCATAGTAAAAACCAGTTTCAGTATCAAACATACATTTATTAATGTAGTCCTTCGTCTCTGCTGCTTTTTGCGTGAATGTTTCAGCAGCATCGTCATGACCTAATACCTCGGCAATTTGAGCAAGATACTTGTTATCACTGTACCAATATGACGCTTGATCAACAGATTCTTGCAGTAATGAGTAACCAATCACTTCTCCAGAAGCATCTTTGTTCTCACTAAACTTCACCTGCCAATCTTTTTTCGCAAGTTTCAGTTTATCGGTGTTATCAGTATTGTTATTACTGTAAGCAACCGTGCCATCGTTAATTACGTATCTATTATCAAAACCGTACTTATCTTTAGCATAACGACCTAACTGATCAATAGTTTTTATTTCATTAGCATCAGTTAAGCCTTGTGCATCAGCAATGGTGTCGATAAAACCAAATACCGCTGCATCATCACGACCTGATTCCCAAGACGCTGCCGTTTGTGCCGGGCTGCTAATTGCAACATAGTCACCAGATTCTAATAGCGCATTGTATTTTTCAATACCAGAGTCCACTCTCCACTCAGAATCTCCTTCTAATTTATATTGATAAATCATCTGGCCATCGTCAGTTGTATGTTCAGGGTCGACCGCTGCACCGTATTCAGGAATACCGTTACTGTTAGTATCACGCGCAGCTAACCACCAATCATGATAAGCCACTAACTGTGGATACATTTCTTCAAGCCACGCTTTAGCATCATCAGGGCGGTTATATTTATCTTTCAGTGACGTATAAACTTCCCATACCGCCCAAGAAGCCAATGATGGTTTGGTATTTCGCTCATTCCATGTTTGTGCATCATTAAATTCACTTAAGCCCAGAGCGTCACCACGTTGTTTAGACATATTCATCCCTACAACATCTAGCAAGTAGCCTCTATCGTAAGGGCGCAGCACATCATCAGCCTGAACTTGGTGTTCAAATACTGTGCGAATATTTTCCATTGCCAGATCAGGATTGAAATGCGCCATTGCATACGCTTGTTTCCATGTATCCCACGGCCATGTTAAGTTGCCAGAGAACCAACGTGCGGTTACAGATGGCGTTACCGTATCATGGCTTACCATACCTGCAGAGCTTCGCCAGTTACCGGTTAAGGTTTCAATCGCTTTCACCGCAACACGCTCTTGATCTGCAGTGGCATTATCATTAACTAAACCGTGGCTTAAGTAATTTTCCCAACGCGTTGTAGTTGCATTCATGTATTTTATTGGATTTTTCAAAATGTCAGTCACAACTGGCTGCTCTTGTTTCCACTCATCGGCGGTTAAAGTATGGCTAAATACGGTATATATCTTGGTTTCTTTCTCGTCACCAATATCTGACGTTGATTGATACTCTAAGCCTTGTACTGTTGTGTTAGCTGCAATACTACGATCAATATAAAAAGCTGAATCACCACGGGTTCTCACCCACCATGAATCACGTTCTTTACCAAACTGCAGAGTAATATCCCCATGATTATCCGTTGTTAAAGTACGAGTTAAATCTGGTAACTCTTCTGCAACCGTCGCTCTATAATCCTCTGGATTTTCAACACCATCTTTAGCATAGAAACCTTCAACTAGTTTGCCGTCCCACAATAACGTAAGATCTTGACCACTATTATTAGTAACAACCGTCTCAACTAATGATGAACGAGAAGAAACAAACTGCAACGTCATCTCAACACGAATACCATCGGCGGTTAATGTTTGAATTAACGCGCCTGGAATACTGTAAGCAACCGCTTTAAAATCAACAGTCTGACCATCTTTTAAAATAGATAATTTATCGAAATACTCTGCTACCGAAGTATTATATTCTTCAGCAATAGCAGTCACACCAAAGCCACCTTTATTTTCTGGATTTGCTTTTAAATCTGGTAATAGGTGACCATGCCACGCACCGTCATCATGCAATGGCGTATAAGCCATGTGATTACCAGATCCAACTTCTGCTAGATGTTTTGGCGTACCAGTACGATCAATAATATCTTTAAACTGTGCAGCTAATTCTGGTTTCTTTTTCTCATCAGACGATGAGTTTGACGAATCACTATTGCACCCAGTAGCAAAGAGTAAAGAACCGATCACTGCTGCAAGTAATGTTTTATTAGTTATTATTTGTTTATTCGTCATTATTACAACCTCAGTATAAAGAGACATTCCGTATGGAATTAATATTATTTTATGGATAGAGTATTTTGGTATTACGCTATAAGCAGAGGGAATATTAAAGACAAATAAAAAAACTAAAATTGAAGTAAATCACATATATTATTTTACTAAAATTAAATTTTATAATGCCGTGTGACAATTTTAAATAAAGGTAAAAAGCAATGTTATTTTTATTTTTGAAGAAATTTCACACTATTAAATTACAGCCATTGCTTATCTATTTATCTATCTTAACTCATGAAATAAAAAAGTAGATCTTCGCCCAAAATAATAATATCCACCGTAATATAAACTGAAAAATATCATTTAAAAACATATAACTTATGTAACATTCGCAACAGCGAAAGAGCTTAGTGTAACCGTTTAAAGCTCTGACTTTTGTAGTATTTTATGAGATACATCACAGTCATTAAAATACGACATTTCAGCATTTATCTTTATTTTGTTGTTACTTGTTGTTTCGGATTTACATAAATCTAAAAATTTCAGTAAAAAATAATAGTCAAAGGGTAAAAACAGCGGTTTTCGTTAAAATAAAAAAGCCGTTCACAAAAATGAACGGCTTATTTACTTAGTTATTTAGCGGTAATGCTTAGTGCTGTGTTACCACTGTCGGTTTATTTTCTTCAGCTTGAATAATGACTTGTTGTTTTTTCTCAAAGCGAGAAATCCACAACCAAGCAAGACCAGAGAATACCGCCGTCATAAAGACATTAATAAAGAATGCACGAACTAAATCCACACCCTGAGGGAACGCAGATGCAGTCATACTCACCACAAAAATCACGATAAGAACAGATACCACACTCATACCTACTTTTTGTGAGCCCATACGGAAATCACGTGGCGTATCGTCATGTTTCCAGCGGAAAACAAAGTAAGCGATCATGATAAGAATTGGCGGTAACATTGCCGTACCTGCGGTTAAGTTAATAGCGGTGTTCATCATCTGCTGTACTGATTCAGAACCAAAACCATTAACCACTAACATCGCGAATACAAACGCAAACTGCCACCATTCTGCACGTACCGGCACACCATGCTCGTTTAACTCCGTCGTTTTCTCACCATAAACACCTTTAGGAATTTCAGAGAAGTGGATTTTCACAGGTGCAGCCGTCCACATCATCATTGAGCCAAACATCGCTATGAATAGTACGATACCCACCAAACGACCCACTAAGGCTTCAGATATATTAAAGTAGTTCCCCATACCCGTGAAGATCTCAACCATCCCCCCCGCATAAGTTAAATCTTCACGAGCAACGAATACGTTCACAAGTAGCGAACCAAGCGCATACATACCACCAATTATGATGCCCGCTACAATAATCACTTTAATAAATGACTTATGACCACCTTTGACATCGTTAAGATATGCCGCTGCAGTTTCTGCACCACCAGCGGCTTGGAAAATCCAACACATGATACCTAATGTTGCCCAATTAATGGTTGGCTTCATCGCTTCTAATGAGATTGGTTGTGCTGGTTGGTGATCACTACCAAGCGCCAGCAATGCACCTACTACATAAATCGCAAACAGTGAGAAAACACCATAAGCCACCACTTCGGTTATCTTACCTAACCATGATGAGCCTTTGGTTGAAATATGGGTTGCTGCGGCAAATAACACAATCGAAATCACTGACGTTACAATTGGTGAGAAGCTGTACTCATACCCCATCATGGCGTATGAAGCATAAGCAATCACGTTTGGCAGTAATGAGATAAAGAAAAATAGGTTAACGAACCAGTATAAGAAAGAGCCCATGTACGCCATTTTGGTACCTAACGGCTGCTTTAGCCAATCGTACATGCCTGATTCTGAGTTTCTATTCGCAGATACAAATTCAGCGATAATGAATACGAAAGGAATGAAATAGATCATGGTCGCCAATAAGAAGATTGGCGCAGAGCTTAATCCTAATTCGATATTGTTGTTAACGATATTACGAACGTTAAATACCGCTGCGAATGTCATCGACAATAAGGCAAATTTACCTATCGTGCCTCGTGTTGCTTCCGTCATGTTTACTCCAAAAAAACAAACTATCCATGGAACTCGTTGCCAATCTCATGAATATAAATATCAAAAGTTCAGGCCCACACTGTGAGCCTGATTGTTACGCTTGCTTGGAACTATTTATTCAAGAAGTAGCCATCTTCGATGGTCACTTTTAGCACCACTTTCCTTACTCTGCTTTCACCTAAGAAACGGTACGCTTTATCATTTTCAAAAATCGCAATTTGCCCCTGTGATAACACAATGACTTCACCACCGCCCAACAAAGTTTCATAGTCTGTTTCATCTTGATAAGCTACTTCAGTGGTTAATTGTGCTTTCTCTGAGACTTCCACTTGCTCACTACCGTCAAGATAGTAATGCACATCAAAATAACGACGGTTACCATTAAACATACCATTGGTTGGCGTAACACCGTTTTGCACCATGTACACCAATGAATCGCCAATCGAATGCATCACACCCTCTTTGATGTTTTCTATATTTTCAATGGCTTCTACACAACGGTTCCATTTACGTCCATTGCGGTACACCAATTTAAATTGCGCTAAGCTATTTAATACGATCATGGATTACGCCTTATTCGTTTTTGGAGCCTTTGTTGTGAAAAACGCTGAATCAAAGTTGTGATTCGCCAAAGCTTGTGGTCGGCAATCGCCAGCAGTGATTGGCAGAATCGTTAAACCGTAGCGGAAGCTATCCATGTACACTCGGAATGAATCCAGCACTTCACTACCCCAAGAGTTAGAGCCTAAGCCCATCACTTGGTGATCTAGGTTTAACGTGATGTATCCACTCTTCTCAAGCTCATGAGTATGCTGTGCTTGGTGAAGGTTTTGGTTAGTGTAGAACCATGCACTGAAGTTAATTTCTTGCTGTGGTTTCACTAATACACCAGTGCCATGTTTATCAGCCAATGCAGCCCAACGAACATGTTGGCGGTTTCCGTTATTTTGTGGGAACGGGTAGTTTTCAAACATGTCAGCAACCGTGGTGCTGTAAACATCAATCATGTTAGATTGGCGGCTATCTTGGTAGTTTTCTTCAGGCCCACGACCGTAGTATTGCACCTGATCAAACTCGCCATTAATGCCTAAATCCAAACCAATCACTGGGATCACATGTGGATAATCACCGTAACGTTCACCGCTTAATTCCACATTTAACTGGCCTTGTGCATTCACTTGGTAGCGGTAATGACAACGCATACCAAAATCAAACACCGGCGGTGAGATAATGCTAGTGACGATGATTTCACACTGACCATCGATCATTTCCACATTTAGACTACGGAAGTGCTCTTGCATGATTTGCAGGTGAGCTGGGTGCCAAAGACCTTCATATTCTTGCTTATGGTTATCAATCATTGGTTTGAAGAAATTCAGCTTAGGGGCCGATTGAATAAGCTCTTTTCCATCGACTAACCAAGACGTTAACTTACCGTTCACTTTCGAGAAGTTAAGCGCAAAGTTGTAACCTTTAACAACATAATCTAAACGTGTTTCTTCAATCGCTAATTCAATCGCATTTTGATTAATAAAGCTTTCCAACTGTGCGGTATTCGCTTTTAGCTCGAACTGATAAACCGCAATATCATGGTTTGCTAAACTGTAGCGAGTGCGAGAATCTTTACGTACAATGAAGTTTACAAATACTTCACGCTCATCAAGCTCTGGCCACGCCAAGGTGATCATCTGCTCTGAGTTTTCAGCCAGATCCGTTAGTTTGATCTGCTCAACCGACAAGGTTTCACCTTCAGCACGTACTTCTGCGGTGATGGTGTAATCATCAATGTTTGAGAACCATAATTTATTCTCAACCATGAATTGACCTTGTTTCGCATCTACTTCACGGATTTTCACAGGTGCAATCACTTGCTTGTATTCTTTCAAGCCAGGTCCCGGAGTTTGATCTGGGTAAATTAAACCATCCATACAGAAGTTGTAGTTGTTCGGGTAATCGTTGTAGTCACCGCCGTATTTGTAGAATTCAGTGCCGTTTTCATCACAAGCTAGAATACCGTGATCACACCATTCCCATACGTAGTGACCTTGAATATGATCGTGCTTGTAGAACACGTTTTGGTATTCAGTTAAACCACCGGGACCGTTACCCATTGCGTGTGCGTATTCACAGATAATGCGAGGTTTCGCATGCGGGAACTCGCCAAAGTGATTCATCAATTGTGCACGTGAATACATAGTAGAGATCACATCCACCACATCAGCATCACGATCTTCTTCATAATGCACTAAGCGAGTGTTATCAATTGCTTTAGTTGCCGCATACATAGCACGAATGTTACAACCGTAGCCCGATTCGTTACCCATTGACCACATGATGATTGATGGATGGTTTTTCTGGGCGTGAACATGACGAACAGCACGATCAACAAACACCGTTTCCCACTCTGCATCATCAGTAATACGGCTTAAATCGCCGACGTTAGCAAAGCCGTGTGTTTCCACATCGGTTTCAGCCATTACAAACAGACCGTATATATCACATAATTCGTAAAAACGTGGATCATTGGGATAGTGAGCCGTACGTACAGAGTTGATGTTGTGCTGCTTCATCAGCACTAAATCTTTCTCGACACGATCCATACCCACCGCACGACCTTTAAGATGATCGTTATCGTGGCGGTTCACACCATGTAGCATCACGTATTTGTTGTTGATATAGAACAGACCATCACGCACTTTTATGTCCCGGAAACCAACACGCTGCGGGATCACTTCCAGTACATTGCCTTGGCTGTCTTTTAGCGTCAGCAATAACTGGTAAAGGTATGGATTTTCAGCGTTCCATTGCACAGGTGCTGTAACGTCAATGACAAACTGCACTTTAATTCTATCAACAACATGAATATCAGCCACAGCACCCTCTGCGACAAGTGTTGTGCCATCCATTAACTGGTATTCGACCAATCCAGTTTGTGCGCTTGCCGTTAAATTTTCTAACTCAACAACACAGCTTAATATGCCGTTTTGGTATGCGCTATCAAAGTCAGTACGTACAGTAAAATCACGTACATTTAACTGCTCTTTACCCACAAGGTAAACATCACGGAAAATACCCGCAGTCCACCACATGTCCTGATCTTCAATATAAGTTGAATCCGCCCACTGCATTACACGAACAGACAGTAAATTATTACCTTGTCTAACAAACGCGCTGATATCAAATTCTGCGGTTAAACGACTACCTTTGCTAAAGCCAACGTATTGACCGTTCACATACAGTTCAAAGTAAGTTTCAACGCCATCAAACTTGATAATAGTTTGCTTATTATTCCAATCAGCACTTAATGTAAATGTGCGTTTGTAAGCGCCTGTTGGGTTATCAGACGGCACAAACGGTACATCAATTGGGAATGGGAAACCTTCATCTGTGTATTGAAGCTCGCCATGACCTTCCATTTGCCACATATTAGGAACCGTGATTTGTTTCCACTGTGTCATTGGCTGGTTGTAAAATTCTTCTGGTACTAATAATGGATTTGAAAAGTATTCAAATTTCCACTGACCACTAAGCAACATAAAACGGCTACTTAGTTCACGTTGAAAAGTCGTTGCTTGCTTAACTGAATCGTATGAGAAGAAATAAGCACGTGGTGCCATGCGGCTCTCATGCAGATGTTGGAAGTTTTCCCAGTTGTTCAAATTATGCCTCCCGGCTCAAACTGACATTTTTTTAATCTGTGATCAATCGCAATAATGATGATTAATCTGCTGGGAATTATTTTAGTAAAAGTTTTACTAAAATAAATTAGTGAAAACGTTTTACATTAAGCGAGTCACATTTTACGAAGGGATTTAGACCAATCCTGTGATCGGCTTAAAGGAAGTGACAGAAGGTAAGATAAAAGAAAGAAAACAGTGTAAATAACACAACACTTTTCACAGAAAATAAAAAGGCACTGTAAGAACAGTGCCTTATAACTACTTAATTTATACTATTTAGTGGTACCGCGTAACTTTAACTTACTTGGTACATAAACTTGTAGTGGCAGAACCCGCCCATCTCGTGACTTTTCCACCAGTAAATTCACCCCTTGTATCCCCATCATTTCAGCATGAATACGCACGGTAGACAGTGAGGGGAAGGTAAATTTAGCCGTCGGTATATCATTAACACTGATCAGCGCAATATCTTCTGGAATAGCCAGTCCTTGCTCATGGATCGCTCGCAGAACACCAATGGCAATAGAATCAGAAGCAATAAACAGCGCACTGGGATAATCACTATTAGCAAACATTAGCTTGGCTAGCTCATAACCAGAAGCGCTAGAAAAATCACCACGGTAGATGTCTTTATTATCAACAACACCTTTTAACTGACCGTATTCAGAAAACGCGATTTCACGAATATCAGCAGTATTTGCCTGATCTTCTCCACCAATAAAGCCAATGCGTGGGTAGCCTTGTTCAATAAAGAAATCGACAATTTGTTTACTAATCCTTTCGAGGTCAATATCCACGCTGTCGTAACATTTTGAATTATCAGAAAAATCCACAAAACAGATATTATCTGTTTTCTTTGATAACTCTTTCAATAACTTATCTGAACATCGCCCAACAATCAGTACTCCTGAAACCTTTGAATTATGGGCATCTAACTTACCGTTGTAGCAGTTGATCAAATCAATTTCTAGCTTATCACATTGGGTCTCAATCCCATGACGAATAGAAAGATAATACGGATCATTTACTTCTGCTTCTTGCTTATGACTATAAAGCGCCACAAAGCAATGTTGCTGCTTTTTTTCGGCTACGGCTTTTTTTGAGCTGCTGGTTTTATATTCGAGTTTTTCAGCAATTTCAAAAATTCGTTGTTTGGTTTCTTCTTTTACGCTTAATGACGGATCGTCGTTAAGTACACGCGATACCGTTGCAAGAGAAACCCCTGCTTCATTAGCTATGTCTTTTAATGTCGCCATACTTACTTTGCTTCCCATCAACAATGCTCACTATCCTAGTGATATATTATTAAAAATAACACTTTTTATTGTTGTTTTATATTGTTCCTGATTATTTTAGTAAAAAACCTCACATTATATAAAAACCCATAAAACGCATAAAATTATTAATATTCAATAATTTACAACAAATACAGTATTTTCCCTTTATTCTTCAACACTCAAACTCTTATGGTCGAAGTGTAAACGTTTACACATTGCAAGGTAGATCACAGATCGTAAGTTCAATTAATTGATAAACTTTTTAGCAGAAAGTCGAGAACCGCAAAGCGCGGCTCTTCTCTCCCAAAATTCAGCAGAGGCGGAAATAGTGGAAGTTTTAGTTACCGGCGGCATGGGATACATCGGCAGCCACACTTGCGTACAAATGATCCAAGCAGGCATCACTCCAGTCATTATCGATAACTTATCCAATGCAAAAATCGAAGTATTGGCACGTATCGAAGTGTTAACCGGTAAGATGCCAGTGTTTCATCAAGGTAACGTCCAAGATGAAGCATTTCTCGATAGTGTCTTTGCTAAGCACGACATCAAAGCAGTGATCCACTTTGCTGGCTTAAAAGCGGTGGGGGAATCAGTCGAAAAACCATTAGAATACTACGATAACAACGTCAATGGCTCTTTAGTATTAGCTCGCGCAATGCGTAAAGCTGGTGTGAAAAGCATTGTCTTTAGCTCATCGGCTACCGTGTATGGCGATCCTGAGATTGTACCAATCACTGAAGACTCACCAACAGGAGCAACCACCAATCCCTATGGTCGTAGCAAATACATGGTGGAAGAGTGCTTTAAAGATCTGTTCCATGCTGAAAACGATTGGAGCATTACCCTACTCCGTTACTTCAACCCAGTAGGAGCACACTCTTCAGGTACCATGGGCGAAGATCCACAAGGTATCCCTAATAACCTGATGCCATTTATTGCCCAAGTGGGGATTGGTCGCCGTGATCGGTTATCTATTTTTGGCAACGACTATCCCACCCCAGATGGTACAGGTGTTCGAGACTATATTCACGTCATGGACCTTGCTGATGGTCACATTGCAGCACTCAACGCCCTGTGTGATAGAGCTGGATTACATATCTATAACCTCGGCACAGGCAAAGGCTCAAGCGTATTAGAAATGGTCGATGCATTTGCTAAAGCGTGCGGCAATCAAGTGCCTTATATTATTTGCCCTCGTCGTGCGGGTGATATTGCAGAATGTTGGGCAAGCACAGACAAAGCAGAACGTGATCTCAATTGGAAAGCGACGCGCAGCATAAAAGAAATGACGGTCGATACATGGAACTGGCAATCAAACAATCCTAACGGTTACTAATTAAGAGAGTAAAACATATGTCTGCAGTTGAATTTAACCCTGTTGATCATCCACATCGCCGTTATAACCCATTGACTGGTCAATGGATTTTAGTCTCACCACACCGTGCTAAACGTCCTTGGAGTGGTCAAGATGAAAAGCTATCAGCCGAACAACTACCAACCTATGACGAGAAGTGTTTCCTTTGCCCAACGAACGAACGTATTTCTGGCGATAAAAACCCTGATTACCAAGGCACGTATGTATTTAGTAATGATTTTGCCGCACTAATGGCAGATTCACCTGAAGCACCACAATCGACTAATCCGTTGTTTAAAACCCAAGGGGTACGTGGTTTAAGTCGTGTGATCTGTTTCTCTCCCGATCACAGTAAGACCTTACCTGAGCTACCCGTTGAAAAAATTCGCGGCGTAATTGATACCTGGAACGAACAAATTGAAGAGCTTGGAAAAGATTACATTTGGGTACAAGCATTTGAGAACAAAGGCGAGACTATGGGCTGCTCGCAACCTCACCCACATGGCCAAATTTGGGCAAATAGCTTTTTACCTAATGAAATCGAACGTAAAGAATACAACCTAAAGACTTATTACCAAGAAAATGGTCGTAACTTATTGGTCGATTACGTTGAAGCCGAACTGAAAGACGGTTCACGCATTGTCGTTGAAACCGAACATTGGGTAGCGTTAGTGCCTTACTGGGCAGCATGGCCATTTGAAACCATGCTTTTACCAAAGACGCATATCCGTCGTATGAGTGAACTAACAGAGGCGCAACGTGACGATTTAGCGTTAGCGATCAAAAAGCTGACAAGCCGTTATGACAATCTATTCCAATGCTCTTTCCCTTACTCCATGGGCTGGCATTACGCCCCTTTCTTTGAGCAAGGCACTGATATTGATCATTGGCAATTACATGCGCTGTTTTATCCACCACTACTACGTAGCGCATCCGTCCGTAAATTCATGGTTGGCTATGAAATGTTAGCGGAGAGCCAACGTGATTTAACCGCCGAGCAAGCAGCACTTCGCCTACGCGATCTCAGCGATATTCACTATAAAGAAAAACTATAAGTTATTACTTACACCGTGCTGCTCATATTACTGCGGCATGAGTTCCCCTATTTTGTGAGAGTTTTTTATGTCAGATTTAATTTCAAACGTTAAACACGCCTTCACCACAGTGTTAGGCTACCAACCAAGCCACCTAATTCAAGCGCCGGGGCGTGTAAACCTGATTGGCGAACATACCGACTACAATGATGGCTTCGTTTTACCTTGTGCTATCAACTACCAAACCGTGGTCGCAGCCTCGCCTCGTACTGACAACATCATTCGTGTGGTATCTGTTGATTATGGCAATGCTACCGATGAATTTGATCTCACCCAACCTATCGAATTCCAACAAGATAAAATGTGGGCAAACTACATTCGTGGCGTAGTGAAATGCTTACTTGAACGTGGTTTTAATTTTAAAGGTGCAGATATCGCGGTAACAGGCAATGTTCCTCAAGGTGCAGGATTAAGTTCATCTGCGGCACTGGAAGTAGTGATTGCTCAAACCTTTAAAGTGCTTTACAACCTTGAGATCAGCCAAGCAGAAATCGCTTTGAATGGTCAGCAAGCTGAAAACCAATTCGTTGGCTGTAATTGCGGCATTATGGATCAAATGATCTCTGCTGAAGGTCGTGAAAATCATGCGATGTTATTAGATTGCCGCAGCCTAGAAACCCAAGCGGTATCCATGCCAGCAGACATGGCAGTTATGATCATCAACTCCAATAAAAAACGTGGCTTAGTAGACAGCGAATACAATACTCGTCGTCAACAATGTGAAGAAGCCGCCAGTATCTTTGGCGTTAAAGCACTACGTGATGTCACCATTGAGCAATTTAACGCCAAAGCGCATGAGTTGGATGAGTTCGTAGCAAAACGTGCTCGCCATGTGATCACTGAAAACGATCGTACCATTGAAGCAGCAAAAGTCTTACGTAATAACGATATGAAGCGTATGGGTGAACTAATGGCACAATCTCATGCCTCTATGCGCGATGACTTTGAAATCACAGTATTTGAAGTCGATACCCTTGTTAATATCGTGAAAGACGTGATTGGCGAGCAAGGCGGTGTACGTATGACCGGCGGCGGCTTTGGTGGCTGTATTGTCGCACTCGTTCCACCAACATTAGTGGATGATGTAAAGGCAGCCGTTGAAGCGAAATACCAAGCAGCAACAGAGCTAAAAGAGTCAATTTACGTATGCCAAGCTAAAGATGGCTCAGGCAAGATTGATTAATTCATTAAGTCGCTTAAACAATTAACAGGTAAGGAGCACCAATGCAAAATCCACTAATGCACGCTATGACTCAACAGCTCGCCCATGATGGAAAGCCAGCTAATGTAATTGAACTCACTAATAACCATGGAATGCGTATCGTGCTGATGGACATTGGTGCCACTTGGTTAAGTTGTTGCCTTCCCTTAAGTAACAGCGAACAACGT
Organism: Photobacterium sp. SKA34; assembly: GCF_000153325.1. Lineage (GTDB taxonomy): Bacteria > Pseudomonadota > Gammaproteobacteria > Enterobacterales > Vibrionaceae > Photobacterium. Next base: position 787,466 of record NZ_CH724141.1, on the reverse strand, counting down.
GAAGTGCTATTAGGTGTCGATAACCTAACTGATTTTTATGCCCAACAAAGCTACATGGGCGTAACTGTTGGTCGATATGCTAACCGTATTGCCAATGGTCGCTTTAGTATTGATGATCAAGTATACCAAGTATCGATCAATCAAAACGGCAACTGTCTCCACGGTGGTGAAGATGGCTTTAATCAACGCCGTTGGCACATAGTAGAGCAAAACCAAAATAGCATTTTATTTAGTTTAGTCTCTGAAGATGGCGATCAGGGCTTTCCCGGCACACTGAATGTTACTGTGCGTTATACCTTAACTGATAACAACGACGTAACTATTCACTATCTTGCTGACACCGATAAAATCACCCCCGTTAATTTAACCAATCACAGTTACTTTAACCTGCAAGGGGCGACATGGGATGGTGATAACCGCTCACATACAGTGCGTATTAATGCTGACGACTATTTACCGACCAATAGCGTTGGTATACCGCTCGATAAGCCACAACCAGTTGAAAATACTAGCTTTGATTTCCGCTCAGGTAAATCATTAAGTAAAAACTTACTCGCAAATGAACAGCAGCAACAAGCTAAAGGTTACGATCATAGCTTTGTGTTAAACCCAGCAAGAAAGCCTGATGAGATTATTGCTGAAGTAATTTCCCCTGATAGCATGGTAACCATGACGGTAAAAACCAATAAACCAGCAGTGCAACTATATGGCGGCAATTGGTTAGCAGGTACTCCAGCCCGAGATGGTAAACAGTATCAAGATTACGCAGGATTAGCGTTAGAAACTCAGTTCTTACCAGATTCCCCTAACCATCCTGAATGGGACCAACCCAGTTGTTTGCTAAAGCCTAATGAACAATATAGTTATTACACAACTTACACATTTGATTATGAATAACATACACTAAGATATATTTCTCTCATCTACTAAACAACAAAGCCGACATCATGTCGGCTTTGTTAAATCAATTAGACACTACAACTCAGATGTTAAGCGCTCAACGGAGCCTCGACGCACTAAGGTTGGAGAAAAACGCATTGCTTCAGTATCAACGTCTTGCTCATCAGCCAAAGCTAAAGCAAGATTAGCAGCCTTTTCTGCCATCATCTGAATCGGGTAACGAACAGTCGTTAGCCCTGGAGTGGTATAACGCGCAATTAAGCCATCATCAAACCCCACCAGCGACATCTTCTGCGGAGATGTAATACCGTTTTCTTGCAGTACTGCTAATGCGCCCGCAGCCATATAATCGTTGTAAGCTACCAAAGCAGTCATCGGTAAAGACTTGGTGATCAAATTTATCATCGCTGTTTCACCGCCCTCGCTATCTGGGGTCGCTTTTTCAATATAGCTTGCTGATAAACTTATATTATTATCCGCTAACGCATCCAAATAGCCTTGCACACGTTCACTGGCATCTTCGATATCATGGTTAGAGGCAATACACCCAATATGGCTATGACCATGACGGATCAAGTATTCGGTCGCTAAATACGCACCTTTATGGTTATCAAGAGAGATGCAACGCTCAGCAATAGCTGGAATATGACGGTTAATAATCACTAAGCCTTTCAGTTCGTTGGCATAGTTAATCAGTTCTTCGTCAGTTAGTGCTTTAGCGTGGATCACTAACGCATCACAACGACTGTTGATTAAATGCTCAATGGCATGCCGTTCATCGTCTGCATTGTGATAACCGTTACCGATCAGAATATGCTTACCATGTTGATGAGCCACAACATCGACAGCTTTAACCAAAGTGCCAAAGAAAGGATCAGATACATCCCCCACTAATACACCAATGGTATCGGTATTTTGTCGCACTAACGCTTTGGCTGCCGCATTGGGACGATAACCTAACTGTTTCATAGCATTAGTTACCGCTTCAATAGACTGTTTACTTGCTTTTGGAGACTTGTTGATCACCCGCGAGACAGTGGCAATCGACACCCCAGCTTCACGAGCGACATCCTTAATGGTTGCCATAATTGCTCTCTTTTTAAAACGGTACTCATTTAACTGTGCTAACCGCTATAACGGAATAACTTTTAAGATACGATAATTGTTCGTTGATGTTTTTTCATCATACTACATGAAGAAAATCTTCCTGATTAGTACAAAAACCCAAAAGCTATTTAATCATTACACTACCTTCACACCAGCTGGCATGAAGCGTTCAGGAGTAAGCAATACGCTTTCAGATTCATCGTCAGTCTCAGCACATAGCAACATACATTCAGAAATTTCACCACGCATTTTCGCTTTGGCTAAATTACACAGTACCACGACATGTTTCCCCATTAGCTCTTCTTCAGTATAATAAGGTACAAGACTCGTTACTGTTTGTAACGTTTGATCCCCTACACCAATATGAACAATATAAAGTTTATCAGCGTTGCTATGACGTGAAACTTCAATGATTTTACCTACACGAATATCTAGTTTCGCGAAATCACCGTATTGAATTGTTTCCATTGACTTTCTCATATTTAATTAATTATTGAATAAAAACAGCCTAGTGGAAACGATTACACTAACAACAAAATTTATAATTATAACGCTGCTTGATCACACTTTATTTCTGAAATTTGTGACATTAAATACGTGCCGATATACAAAAATATTTTTACGATCCGATAGTGTCTGCTTTAGCTTAATTAACACATCAAAACGTGAAAATAGAAACGCTCAACATAAAAATATAATCTTTATAACATCAAAGAACAAAAACGTATTTTTAAGACCGATTAATAAGTTAAAAAGAAATTAGAGGTATAAATATTAATTCAAATTTAGATAGCTGATAGATTTACCAATAACAATTAGATTAGTATTTTATTTTGAATTATATCAAGTAATTAGCTTTTAAATAAATACAGACTTGAATTAACATCCCAATAGGAATATTTCCAGCTTACAGTTATCCCACCAAGTAAAGATAATGATATTTTATATTTGATAATGGAATATATATGTCACTTAAGCAATTACTTTTGTTTTCAACAGCAATCTCTATATCTTTAACTGCGTGCCATTCAGAGCATAAGAATATAAGCCCGATGGAAAAACCGATAGACTTAATAATCACTCTTGGCCTTGAGGTAAATCGTACAAGTTGTACACCTAGACAGCTACTAGAGTATCGAGCAGATCGAGCTTATGAAGTAGCTAAATCATTAGAAAACCCAATATACCTATTGACAGGAAAAGGCAATCCCACAACAGTTCAAACTTGCGTAATTAAAGGCAAAAGTACCGAAGCTCAAGCTCTTAAAAAAATATTAATAGAAAAACACCATGTTAAGGAAAACCAAATAATTCTTGAGCAAAATTCAACAACAACAGACGAAAATGCAATTGAAGCAAAAATAATTATTGATAAATTAAAAGATAAAGGCGTAAACATTAACTCTTATCAACTTGTATCAAGCCATTATCATATCTTTCGTGGAAATGAAACAATCGATAAATCAGCAATGAAATCATTTAATGCTCAGTTTGGTGAGAACTTTTTTACACCGAAAAATAGTTATCGTTCTAGCGAATTCAGTAAAGATGAGTTTTGGTCTTCAGAATTTAATATTCAGGATGGCTGGTCACCTCAAGAAAGTACTCTAGCTTTAGGAGATATTAATGGTGACGGAAAAAGTGATCTGGTTGGCTTTAAATCAGGAGAGTTAGTCGTTGGATTATCATCAGGGAAACAATTCAATTCACCTCAATCTTGGGGAAGCTATGTTAGTGATGATCAAAAACCAATTCGATATTTTGTTGCGGATATAAATAAAGATCATTTTGCCGATGCCATTTCAATTAATAATGAAAATATAGAAGTAGCACTCTCAACAGGAAGTAAATTTGATGATGAGATATCTTGGGGGGAAAATAACTTCGATTTAACAAAAGATATTATTCAGATGGCAGACATTGATGGTGACGGTCTGACTGATATTGGTATCTTCAGTGAAAATGGTACTTATGCTCAATTTAATAAAGGTGACCATTTTGAAAAACCTGAAAAAATTTCAAATTCATACGGACATAAAAGTACGACAGATCCAGCACATTCAGAAACATTTGATAACGATACAGAAGAAACAACAATAAGACAATTTGCCGATGTTAATGGTGATAAACGTCAAGATATTGTCAGTTATGGACATCATGGTATTTATGTATCTTTGCAAGATAATGATGGGGACTTTAGTTTACGTTCAAAATGGCTTCGTGCTGATGATGGAGAGGGTGATAAAGAAGATTTTCTTGATTGGTCAAATAAAATCTACGTCAGAAAAGCCGTTGATATGACAGGTAATGGACGTGCCGATTTACTTAATATTGGTAGACAAGAAATATATATTGCTTTATCAACAGGTAAACGCTACGAATACTTAGGCTCTGTTACATCAGTCTATACTTTAAATAACCGTTTACCAATCGCGACAGACCACTGGAAAAACTTTGTTAAAGATGCTAGTTTTGATTCAGCCGATAATTTTAGATTAATAGGTGATATTGATGGTAATGGCTTACCTGATATTGTAGGGGTTAAAGAATTTAATACCGTTGTTACTCGTAATCTACATCCATAATCTATCAATAAAACGAATAATCAATATAATTTGATAAAGGCAAATTATGCCTTTATCATTCAATAATTCTCTACCTGACAATATTATTATTTATAATGACGTACAACGATAAAAAAGCAGATATACTTTCATATCTCTGCTTTTTCCTATTCTCAATGTACTTTTTATTTAACGTTCTATTTTAACCACAGTCTCTGATGCTTATGGCTATCACTCAAAAGAATAAAGAATGGCACCTAATAGCTCGACTTATGATCAGGGCCATGTATTAGATAAAAAATAATCGTTAATTACAGTGTTTTTCCCCCACCACAACGATCGATGTTATAACGAGTAAAACAATTGATGAGATTAATAAGTAAATGCTTATTTTTATTTCACGCTAAGCTACGATATTCTAAGAAATCAGTGATAGATTTTAACATATAAAAAAAGGCACGTTTAACGTGCCCTTATCATTATGATGATAGTTAAAAGATCTAAGCTTCTGTTTTTATCTCTTTTATTTCTTCTGCGACTTTTAATTCTTTAATTAGAGAAACTATTGTCCAACCAGCCTTCACAGCAAATTCATCGTTAATCGTATATGTATAAATATAACCTTTAGGATCAATCGCAAACATTGGAATAAGTTGGCTTGCTTTATACTGCGCGTAATAATCTTCTAACGTAAAGTTATCACTCAACTTAGTATGCTTAATCTCACCACCTTGGTTAATCAAACTCGCTAATTTCTTATAACTAATATCCTCACCAAATAAAGCTGCACCATTATGCGCTTGAGATGCTGAGTGTTTCTCTAAACCACTATTATGGCGACGCCCGTTCAAACGGAACACATTACGGCCACCAAAATCACTTTCAAAGTGCATAGCTGCTACCGCATTAAAATGCTTATCTGGTGTTAACGCTAACAAGTGACCAATACCAATCACATCTAAATACTCATCCGCATGGCTTGATACAGCATTACCATAATAGGTTTCAAGCCCCGCCATACGTGCAGCACGAATATAGTCCCAGTTAGAGTCTGTCACTACGACACGGCAATCATATTTTTTTAATGCTAACGCAATATTGCGCGCAACGTCATTGGCACCAACAATAATAAAGCCTTTAGGTGAAGGCTCCGCAACGCCCAGTAATTTAGCCATTGGTCGTGCAGTTAAACTTTGCAATACCACTGTGCCAATAATCACCATAAAGGTTAATGGAACTAATAGTTCAGCACCAGCTACCCCATCATTTGAAAGCTTTAACGCAAACAAGGCTGAAATAGCTGCCGCAACAATACCTCGCGGTGCTACCCAAGCTAAAAACAGTTTTTCTTTAAAAGCTAGCTGACTAAACATAGTGGAAACGAAAATCGATACTGGGCGAGACACAAGTTGAATCACTACAAATACAGTGATCGCTCCCCAACCTAATGCATGGAAGTCAGACATTTGAATGCGTGATGCTAGGATCAAGAACAAACCAGAAATCAGTAAGATTGTTAAGTTTTCTTTAAAGTGCAAAATATGCTGAATATTGACGTCTTTCGCATTGGCCAGCCACATTCCCATCACTGTAACAGCCAATAATCCCGCTTCTGGCTCTAACGCATTGGCACCTGAAAATACGCCAAGTACTAATGCTAAAACAGCAAAAGGTTGGAGATATTCTGGTAATAAATGACGACGTAACACATGTGCTAATAGCCAACCAGCTACACCACCGAGTACCAGACCCACCAGCAGCATAAGACCAAAAACTTCAATACTATGGATGGTGCTACTTGAGACGATAAACTCATAAACAATAACAACGAAAATTGCACCAATGGGATAAATTAAAATCCCTTCCCACCGTAAAATATTAGCGAGTTTGGCTTGTGGCCTAACGGTACGTAATAGCGGCACAATCACCGTCGGCCCTGTTACAACGGTCATAGAACCAAACAGCAAGGCTAATGGCCAACTAAAATCCAATAAGTAATGGGTAGCAACACTGGTGATCATCCATGTAATGATCGCCCCAACAGTGACAATAGATTTTACATTACGCCTTACATTTTTAATTTCATCAAAATTCAGCGTCAAGCTGCCTTCAAATAGAATCACAGCAACTGATAATGAAATTAATGGAAACAGTAAATCACCAAATAGAATATTAGGATTAAATACTCCTGTCACAGGCCCTATTATTAATCCAGCCATCAATAATAATAAAATCGCAGGCAATTTCATTCGCCATGCTAACCATTGACAGCTCAGGCCTAAAACACCCAGTCCCGCGATGGTTAGACCAATCATTTCTTCATGCATGAGTTCATACTCTATAGCTTAATACACATCACATTATTTATGTGGTTTTAAAATATAACGAATATAGCTCCCTATATTCTTATCTGCCCAATATAATTAAAGGCTATTTATTTGCCACTAACTGGCTAATAAATAGGTTTTGAGTTCAACTTTATCATTTTGTTGCTCATATTTAGAGAAAACCAGTATAGAACTTAGTAATTATGCTAATAAAAAGTAATAGCCATTCACGATGAACACAAAAAAGGAATAAAAAATGGGATGCTGATTCCATAAAAAACCTTTATTTATTGTTAAAAAGAATATATATGCATACTCTCGCTTCACTTTCACTACCACACTATTCTGTATAGCTATTTTAACAATAAATTTCAATAGTGATGAAAAACTCATCGCTGATATACCACTAAATCGCGAATTACAATTATGGAAAACAATTGCGATAGCTCTCAACTCAATTGATGAGGATGAGCGTGACTGTACCTTGTGTATTGATGAACATTCATTCCAACTGACTTACTACCTTAGTGAATTAATTTACTCTCAATACCAACACTATTTTTTATAAAACACTTTAATATTGTGATTTATTACTCTTGAATAGTAAAAAAGCCGATATTACTATCGGCTTTTCTTAAGACTTTTTATTCGATTGAATGAGCACTTAGCGTAATTGACGAGAGCGGAAGTTACGACCTTTAATTCGACCGTTTTCTAGCTTTTTCAATGCAGCACGTACAACTTCACGCTTCACTGCTACATAAGCACAGAAGTCAAAGACATTAATTTTACCCACATCACTACCAGCGATACCATTTTCACCCGTCAATGCACCTAAAATATCACCCGGACGCACTTTCTGTTTTTTACCGCCATCAATCATTAACGTTACCATTTCAGGGCGGAACGTTGGTTGATCTAATAGATGCTCGGCTGGTAACGCTTCACCTGAGATTGGGCGATCAAGGTAATCTTCAAGTAATGCGACTTTATAATGCTCTTTATCGCTAAATAACGAACAAGCAATACCTTTACTACCCGCACGACCGGTACGACCAATACGGTGCACGTGCACTTCAGTATCACGTGCTAAATGATAGTTAATCACCGCATCAAGATTATCAATATCAAGGCCACGCGCAGCCACATCGGTTGCCACTAAAATTGAACGGCTCTTATTAGCAAACAAGACTAAAGTACGATCGCGTTCACGCTGCTCTAAATCACCGTGTAATGCAATTGAGCTAAAGCCATAATCTTCAAGATCATCAGAAATCTCTTGTGCTTCACGTTTGGTATTACAAAAAATCACACATGATTCAGGGCGGTGCTGGCTAAGTAGTAAACGCACAGCACGTAAACGGTCATCATTACTCTCTACTTTATAGAAGTGCTGAGAGATACTGCTATTGTCGTGGTTAGATTCAACTTTAACTTCAACAGGATTACGCATAATACGTTTTGCAATAGAAGCAATTTGAGTTGGATATGTTGCACTGAACAGTAGCGTTTGACGATCGCTTGGCGCAACATCAATAATTGCATCTAATGAATCTTGAAAACCCATTTCTAACATTCGGTCAGCTTCATCAAGCACTAACGTATTTAGCTCATCTAAACATAGAAAGCCTTTACGCACGTGTTCTTCGACACGACCAGGTGTACCCACAATAATATGTGCACCATGCTCTAATGAACCAATTTGTGGCCCGAAAGGTGTACCGCCGCATAATGTTAAAACTTTAATATTGTGAATAGCGCGAGCTAAGCGACGAATCTCTTTCGCTACCTGATCGGCAAGCTCACGCGTTGGGCACAATACTAACGTCTGCACACGAAAGCGTTTTACTTTTAGATTCTGTAGTAATCCCAAGCCAAATGCTGCTGTTTTACCTGAACCTGTTTTACCTTGAGCAATAACATCTTTTCCCTCAAGAATTAAAGGTAGGCTTTGCGCTTGGATCGGCGTCATTGCGTCGTAACCTAATGACGTTAAGTTACTGAGCAAATCAGGGTTAAGGTTTAACGTAGAAAAAGCAGTCTGGCTCAAAATTATGTCCTGTATACAACTAACACACCACAGCGTGTTTTTAGAATATCAGCATGTTGATTTAGCAAGCATGCGTAAGGGGTGCGACACTAACAGCTAATGGGCATGCTGACAATCTACTTCAACAGGAACACCCCATTTGTTTTATTTAACGCCGCGCTAATATCTGTTTTCATTGACCGACCAAAATCAAACTTTCGTCATATCAACGTTATCTTTTTACAAACTTAAGCAATACGTATTCATTAGGACCCAACAAATAGCGCTTAAAATGAATAATAAATCAAAAAAAACCTCTATAATCAATAAATATGTTGCAAAAATGAGAATTAGGAACACAATCCACAAAAAACACCACTCAATTTGAATGATGTATGAGTTGTCCCCGATGAAAAAGAATGGTTTTACGTTAATAGAACTTGTCGTTGTTATTGTTATTCTTGGTATTTTAGCAGTGGTCGCTGCGCCTAAATTTATGAACCTACAAAATGATGCCAGAGATGCATCATTAAGAGGGCTTGAAGGATCATTAAAATCCGCATTTGGCACAACGTATTCTAAACTTGCCGTTGCAGGGCTAGAGAATGAGCCTTACGTTGCAACAAGAAATAAAGGTAGCTATGACGGTACGGGAGTTTACGGCGCAGATCTAAAAATTCCTGGCTGTTCGAGTAAACCCGGTCATGACTGTGTATTTGCTTATGGCTATCCACTTAATGATAGCGGCACATTAAAGAACTTAATTGATAATTTTATTACTGATTGGCGTATCACCAATCATGCAGGCGAGAACAGAATCACATTTAAACAATTTGCTGAACAAGCAAAGAACGATGACGGTGACTTCATCGGTTATAAGATGAATCGTGATAACTGTTACCTAACCTATACTCCTGCATCATCAACAGCCTCAGGTTATAAGTTAACGTTTACTTCTTGTAAGTAGCCCAAACATAAAAATGCCGAGCATATTGCTCGGCATTTTTTTATCTAACAGCTACATCTTATTGTTTAGTAAGTTCCGCTGCACCTTTACCTTGTTCTTTAATTTCACCGTTTTTCAAACGTAGTAGGTAATCTTTCAAATCACGTTTAACTTCTGGTGCCATGATGTATAGACCAACAATATTAACCAGTGCCATTGAGAAGATCATAGCATCAGAGAAGTCGATAACAGGGCCTAAGTTCATTGATGCACCGATAACAACGAAAGTACAGAACATCAGTTTAAACGCCATCTCCGCTTTCTTACTTTCACCGAATAGGTAAGTCCACGCTTTAAGACCATAGTAAGACCAAGAGATCATTGTAGAGAAAGCAAAGAGAACAACCGCGACAGCAAGTACCAATGGGAACCAAGAGATTGAGCTACCAAATGCTGCTGAAGTTAATTCAACGCCTGCAAGTCCTGAACCTAATTGACCGGTAATAATGATAACTAGTGCAGTCATGGTACAAATCACAACCGTATCGATAAACGGTTCTAACAGTGATACATAACCTTCAGAAATTAGCTCTTTCGTTTTTACGGCTGAGTGAGCAATCGCAGCTGAACCCACACCTGCTTCATTCGAGAACGCTGCACGTTTAAAGCCTTGGATTAACACACCAATCACACCACCAGTAATACCTTCGCCAGTAAATGCACCATTAATAATTTGAGCAAATGCATCATCAATCAGATTGTAGTTCATCAGTAGGATAACTAATGCCGCACCAACATAGATAATCGCCATGAATGGAACAACTTTCGCTGTTACTTTAGCAATCGACTTAATACCACCAATGATAACGAAAGCCACCAATAGCGCGAGGATCAAGCCAAACAACCAACCTTTATCAGCAAAGAAAGATAAATCGCCACCCGTTACACCAACAACTTGCTTATACGCTTGGTTGGCTTGGAACATGTTACCGCCGCCTAACGCGCCACCAATCGCAAAGATTGAAAAGAGAACTGCAAGCGTGCGGCCTAATGCTGCATTACCGCGTTTTTCTAAACCTTGGCTTAGGTAGTACATAGGACCACCAGAGACAGTGCCATCTGGATTATAAGTACGGTACTTAACAGCAAGTGAACACTCAACAAATTTAGTCGACATGCCAAGTAAACCAGCAAGGATCATCCAGAACGTTGCACCGGCACCACCAATTGTTACAGCAACAGCAACACCTGCAATATTACCTAAACCAACAGTACCTGAAAGCGCTGTTGATAAAGCCTGAAATGGCGTGACATCCCCACTGTCTTTAGGATCAGCATAATCTCCTTTAACAATTTTAACGGCGTGTTTAAAACCACGAATATTGATAAAGCCCATGTAAGCGGTAAAAAATACAGCAGCTACAACAAGCCAAAGTACAATCCACGGCGCTTGAACATCAGTAAAAGGAAGAGGAATAGAAGAGAAAATCATTCCAACAAAAGGGTTAACAATCGGGGCAACAACTTCATTAATCTTCTCATCGAGAGAGCTAGCAAAGGTGCTACCTGATACGCCAAGCATGGCAGCTGTCATTAAAAATTTATTCATACAACATCCTTGTTTGAATGTTCAACATTCACATTTATAGTTTTACATTGTGTTTACACTTTTAACATAGCAACATCCTAAATTTGAATAAAGCCCCTATCATAAAGGCATGAAACAAGCATTTCATATAACAAAAATAACAATCAACTTACTTACCAACAATGACAGGGAAATAAAAAACATTTAAAAACAGTAGGATGAAAATAAAAAATCAGCCACTGCGGCTATTTTAAGAATGGGAGTTAAACAAAAAGATGAGAATAAGAATTATATAAATCGCATATCTCTTACAAAAAAAGCGCGAATTATGGGGAGTATCTTACACAGATTAGTATTTTTATCTGCATAAATGAGATGACTATCGGATAAAGGAAAGAGTAACAGCACAAAATAAAGAATAAAAAATCAATACTCATGAATAAAAAAGCGATGAGCTTACTTAACTAGCCTTAATATTAAGAATATTCACTGTGAAATAATATTCTTAATATTAACGGACAACCTCTTTTTAAATAAGAATAATCAGCCGAAATAAAAAACAAATACAACAGATTAAACTGAAACAGCAAGTAGTGGAATACCGATCCAAAGTACGGATGCAAAAATTAAGAAAAAGAAATAAGTAAACTTAAATGACATGGCTTATACCTCAACACAATCTAATGTGAGGTATTTTATACTTTATTACGATTTTCGCATGTTCAAAAAATCAGTGGTTAGTTTTCAATTTTAATAAACAAAGTAAAGCATAAAGCGCTTGATATAATAACATTTGAGGAATATTATTTTTTTATGGCATTACGATTAAGTACATCTCTCTCCCTTCTTTGTTGGTGGCGCTCTTACTAGAGCGGCGCTGAACTAACATACCTTATTTTTATGTTCATACGCTGCCGGAAGGTTTGCAATGAACAATTATTATCTTGTTTGAGTCCTCTTCGGTAGCAACTATTAGTTTCTGGAGAATACTATGACAACATCAATTCAAAGCACTAATGTGATTCTTACAGGCGATCGCGCAACAGGTCCACTTCACCTTGGTCACTATGTGGGTTCCCTTCAGCAACGAATTCAACTACAGCATCAGTATCAACAAACCATTCTTGTTGCTGATATGCAGGGCTTACTGATAATGGGCATAGCCCACAGAAAGTCGCTTCTAATATTTTAAACGTGGTCGCAGATTACCTTGCTATAGGTATCGATCCCAACTTAACCACCATTTGTTTGCAGTCATCACTACCAGCATTGGCTGAGCTGACCATGTACTATTCAAACTTGGTCTCGATTTCTCGTCTTGAACGTAACCCAACCGTTAAAAATGAAATTCAATCTAAAGCATTTGGCCGTTCAATCCCTGCCGGATTTTTAACTTATCCTATTTCTCAAGCGGCTGATATTACGGCATTCAAAGCTAATTTGATCCCTGTGGGTAATGATCAATTACCGATGCTAGAACAAACCAATGAAATCGTTAGGAAAGTTAACCATATTGCCGGAAAAGAGATCTTAGTGGAATGCCAAGCACTACTCAGTAATGTGGCACGCCTACCCAGTACTGACGGTAAAAACAAAATGTCTAAATCGATGGGAAATGCGATTACGTTAGGCGCAGACTACAAACAAATTAACCAAGCGGTGAAATCAATGTACACCGATCCTAACCACCTTCGCGTTGAAGATTCGGGTAACATTGAAGGTAATGTTGTCTTCACCTATCTTGATGCTTTTCACCCTGATCAAAACTATGTCGCTGAACTAAAAGAGCATTACCAACGTGGTGGTTTAGGTGATGGTACAACAAAGAAAATCTTAGAAGCGTGCTTACAAGACTTAATCACTCCTATTCGTCAACGTCGTGAAGAATACTTAAATGATAAAGCATATTTAGTTGAAGTATTGAAAAAAGGCACCGAAAAAGCCAATCAAGAAACTCAGCTCGTATTACATGATGTGAAAGGCGCATTTGGGCTTAACCTTTTCTAATGGTTTCCGATAGCTAAGTAACTTGGGTATAAAGAAAGCTATGTTTATACTGACTCGATTTTCAGATAAACATAGCCGTCCAATCACATAGTGCAGTTATATGGCAACCATCGAACTCGAACAAGATTACTACCTTCATAACTTTAAGGCTTTGCTTAAAACCGTAGAGCAGTATCATGCTTCATTATTAACTACTGATGAGAAGCACTGGTTGCAATCTTTCCACCAGCTTTCAACCGATGCGCAAATGTTACTGATCCGCTTACTATCACGTAAAGGGATCTTATTTCGTTTTAACAAGCTCAATTATGGCGAGATTAAAGATATCGACTTAGCCAAAAATACGCTTATTCATGCTCATTTTCTTAGCCAAGAGATCACCGTTCTTCACCAGCAGAAAGTTATCAGCATCAGTGATATTTTCTCACTCTATACCAAACCAGAGCTAATGCACTTATTCCCAACCTTTATTGAAAAAACAGATAAGAAAGCTGAAATACTATTAAAGTTAGAGAGCAATAATGATAGTGAATACTTGCTTAATATCATTAGCGAGCCACTTGTGATGGTGCAACAACAAACACTGCTCGAAAAGTTACTATTGCTGTTTTTTGGTAATAGCCATCAAGATCTTAGCCAATTTGTATTAAGTGATTTAGGGCTACATAAATTTGAAAATTACCGGATTGATACCAGCACGCAACTGTTCCACACCACAGAACAAGTCGACCAATGGCTGGCCCTAACCCAACTGTCTGACTCATATTGGCGTGCACATGAAACGAAAGACTACGATACTATTTCTTCCCTTGTACCGTTATTGCCAAAGGCTACTTCATGGTTGCCTCTCGAAAATAAACGCCAAAAACTTATCAATCATATTGCACGAGATTTAGAGCGAAACCATCAATATGACGCTGCACTTGCTCTCTTTCGCCAAACTGAACGTGCACCAAGCCGTGAACGACAAGCACGAATACTCATGGCACAGCAGCAATATCAAGCAGCCTATAATGTAGTGAAAAATATTCAGCATGATCCGAAAAATGAAGATGAATACGGCGTAAGTCTTAGGTTAGAGAAAAAGCTCGCAAAATCAGTAAATCAAATTTTTACGGCCCCAAAAACGTTTGCTCCAAAAGCTATACAACTGCAACTTGCAAATCCTGAACACCAAAGGGTTGAACACTGTACTGCTCGCTATTTTGAGTCCCAAGGTTGGACGGTGTTCTATCTTGAGAACCAATTTCTCAACAGCCTTTTTGGGTTAGCAATGTGGGATATTATCTTTACCCCCATCAAAGGCAGCTTTATTAATCCTTACCAATTAGCGCCACTAGATATGTTCAGTTCAGAGTTTTACCTCAAGCGAAAAGAATTAATTGATAAACGCCTACAAGCGATTGAACAAGGTCACTTTGATGGTTGGCAAACACACTTTGAGACAAAACAAGGGATCTCTAACTACTGGGTACATTGGGAGCTATTTAGTCAGCAAGCACTTACATTAGCACTAAGCCATATACCGCCTACCCAATTAGCAGTAATGTTTCGTCGATTACTAAAAGACTTACGCCACCACCGTTCAGGAATGCCAGATCTGATCATGTTTAACAACACTGGTTATCAGTGGGTAGAAGTCAAAGGACCCGGTGATAAGTTACAAGACCACCAGCTACGTTGGCTCGCTTTTTTTGACCAACATGGAATTCCCGCACATGTAGCTTATATTACATTTGCAGATCCTAACGAAGACTAAGCTAATAAATAGATGTTTTTTGCGTTAGCGTAATAAATGCCAGCCGTAAATTCGTTACCATGCTGCGATTAGCAATAACAGGTATGTTTACAATGAAAATTACTGTAAATGGCGGCTCATTTAAGGTCGCAATTGATACTGAGTACGAAGGCCTAATCGCAGAAGCAACTGCGGTGTATAACGAAACATTAGAACAAGCAAAAACACCGAATAAGGCTATACTTCGCTTTCTTCAAATCATTATTGAACACCGTGATAGTGACGACGCTATCGGCTATGCCGTATTAGGCTTGCTTGGCTGGTACAACAAAATAATTAATCCTGTTATAGATAAGGATATCGAGCTAAATCTACCCAAAATTCTACCGCATTTACTGAACCCCGCAGGTGATTTAGCCGCATCCAATCCTGCAGAAAAAACAATGTTCGCTCATTAATAATGCGTATTGTAAGTGCCTATTACTCAATAACGATAATAGGCATTATTGCTACGTTTAAAACCTTAACATTACGCTATTTGCTAACGTCATTAATCCCTGTAAGTCCTACGTCACGCTTATAAATATAAACTTTTTATCAGTAACTGTTTGTTTATGACACGCTTATAACAAACATGCTAGTATAGCGTCATTGAAAAACGGCCCACTATGTGACTCTACTATTACCTCTGTAATAGTATGATATTATTGTTAATACCTGTTTCAACTCGGTACTCGAATGAACCAATCAGAACTATTATTAAACGTTAGTACTCACGCTTTACTACACCTAGAATTCAAAAAACTAGATAAACGATTAAGCCTTGCAGAAAAAAATAATATATTGGTTCAATACCTAAAACCAATCGTTAAATCTCACCAGTATCGACTTGTAAAGAAGACGACGAAAAGCTGGCTACAAATGGGTAGAAAGCTAAATACTGATTTCGAAGCAACATTAAATCAAGAACGCGAACGTTTGCAGCAAATGAGCTCAACCGATCTCTACCAGTTTATTGCCCTTATTCAAGAGATCGAAACAGAACTGAATACTAAAGCACAGTATTCACTGGCACATGCCATTGATCTTAATGCGCGTTATGGCAAAGTCTTGGTATGTGTTGTAGACGAAGATCTAACATCAAGCTTTGATGAAGATGGCTTGATGACAAAATCAACTCAAATCCTTTTTATTGGTGATGAGAAGCTAAAAGAACGTTTTTCAGAAATCGTCGAAAAAAGTGCTGGATTCCAGTCAGTCATCGCATATGAAGATGAAAGTCACCTTAGAATTGAGCTATTCCGTTTATAAAATGAATAACCTTCAACTTCTCAGATCCAAACAATCATCAGAACTAAAATGCAGTCCTATTGCCCAAGTAAAGCGATAGGACTGTTTACAATATAAGATAAGAATTTCTATGATAACTACCTCAACTCAATGAGGCGATAAGCCCTAGTACTATCAAGCCTACCCCTACGCTACGAGTTAAATACCATCTTTCGCCTAAAAATATCACCCCCATAATAAGACCAAACACAATACTGATTTGTCTTAATGCAACAACAATGGTGACATTAGAAGTGGTTATCATCGCTTGTAGTACTAAACAATAAGTTATAGCCATGACTATCCCAGCCAAACCAGCACTATATTTCATTCTCCATGCTTGTATGATGGGTGTAATATCACATTTATAACAACAACAAATCAGGAGTGGTGGAAGCATCATTGTAAACTGTATCCCTAAATAAAAGAGCGCAGTATATTGATTAGCCAAAACAGAATCTGAAACATGAGTGGCAATGGTCAGTGCTGATTTATCAATAATAGAATATGCTGTTGTGCCAAACGCAGCAATAAATGACCAAAAGACCCCCTTATTTAGATAAGCCCCTACATCAAACTGCTTAAATCGCTGCAATGGAATAATAAGACAACCAAGCGTAATGAGAATAAAGCCAAACCACTGTGACCATACCAATGATTGACCAAGTAAAGTTGTTATAACCGCGACTATCAGTATAGGAAGAGCTCTTATCATAGGATAAATTATACCAATATCGGCATATTGATAAGCCTTGACGAGTGCCATGATATAAACGACTTGCGCTATCCCCGTTAAAATTGCGAGCCACCAGAAATTAGAAGGGAAATTCCCGATACCAATAGTAAATAAAAACCAAATAATATAAGGCAAAAGTAGTATCGACACCGTACTACTTGCAGCAATACAAAAGGCTAAACTTGAACCCTTATTTTTTTTACCTAGTAAATTCCAGCCAGCATGAAAAAATGATGAGAAAATAACAAGAACAATAGCAAAACTAGTCATGTAAGCAGGCAACTCGATATTGAATATGTATTATTGAAAACGCAGCTTAAGGATTTAGTAAGAAGCTATGTCAAACATGATTTGAATGTTTTGTTAAAATTAGAAAGAGTGAAGCATTGCTTCCAAATATTCTCTTTATGTTATTTATCCGTCAATTAAAGGGCATATTTAAATATTATTACTAGTGACTATTAGTATATAAGACTTATAAAAGATCTATTAATTTAGGTCTTTTTTTTATTTATTATTAGTTGTTAAATCTAGTTACTTTACTATTATTTACATAAGTCATTAAGGTAGAGAGAGTGAGTGTGGTGGAGGTTGTAAGGGTTAATGCAAAGGTAGTTCAGGATGATTCAGGGGTGTTTACTGAGATACCTGTATTGCTTGATAAGAATAAAGAGCCAGTAAAACCATTGGTTGAATTTGTTTTGAAGTTGAAACGTGATGGTATGAGCCAATCAACCATTAGTAATTACGTTAAGGCAACGCAACTTCTACTTGAATACATGGCTGCTAACACTAGTGGTTTTGACTCTCCACAATCCTTATTTGAGAATTTCAGTAGTCGGTTATACACAGGCACGATTGGTGATGATGGTTTAGATCCGTCGGGGTTGTATTGGTTGCCTTGCAGCAAGCAAGTTGCCCGATTACACATTAATGCCCTAAGTAAAGTGACTGACTGGTTAGCTGATAAACACGGTGCGACCTCCATGAATCCACTGGTTGAGGCTGACAGTTTGACACAACGCCTTAACTACGCTGCTTGGTTTCGTAAAAATCAACATAACTTCCTTGGTCACATCAAAGATAAGCACATTAACTCAACCGTCCGTTATGCTCGTAGCGTTCAAGGTAAACGCCCCTTGGGTAAGCAGTCACAAGATGCAATAGAGTTTCCTGAGCGTTACTTTGAAGCGTTTTACTTCGATGGTTTAGGCGGTGCTGTAGACCGTAGGGTTGCATTACGTGACCAATTGATTTTACTGCTCATGCATGGCGGGGGTTTGCGAGAGTCAGAGGCTTTACACCTGTGGCTTGAAGATGTCTTAATCGACCCGTCTAACCCTGATAGCGTAATGGTTCGTATCTATCATCCAGAGGACGGTAAAGCCCCAAATAACTGGCGTGGACGCTCAGGTAAAACAACTCGTGCTGCTTATCTTAAAGAGAAATACGCACTAAGTCCCCGCAATGATCTCATGGGTAAGAAACGTGTGGGCTGGAAAAGTCGAGTCACCGACAGCAAAGATGAATATCTGGACGTTCACTGGTTTCCGACTGTCTTTGGTGAAGTCTTTGCCAAACTTTGGCAAGACTACACTCGATTTCTGACGGGTGTTGAGCGCAATCATCCTTATGCCTTTGTGAGCTTCCACCGTGAACATACAGGCAATCCCTATACGCTTAATGCGTTCCACGATAGCTACCGTAATGGCTTAAAGCGTATTGGGCTAAAGCCGTGTAAAGACGATGGCTTATCCCCTCACTCACACCGACACAGCTACGGCAGACGGCTACGTAAAGCTGGCGTATCAGAAATTGTGATTAAGAAATGTTTACACCATGCCTCTTTAGAGTCGCAAGCGGTGTATACCACACCAACAGCAAAAGAAGTGACAAGTTGCTTAAATGCAGCAACGCAACAACTCCTAAACCCAACAGAACCCGTTGAGCAAGTCGGTACACCGAGTTGGGAAGTGTTAACCGAATATGGTTTTAACGACATTGACCCCGATGGGCTGTTCACAGGTGAAAATCCAAAATTAGGAAAGCGCAATGGCTACTAAAACGACACCTAGAAAGAAAAAGATTGATGGTCGCTCTAGTGATTTCACCTTGCAGTGGCTGGTAAATAATCACGGCAAACAATGGGAAACATGGCGGCAGTTGGCAGAAGAATGGATTAACACTCAAGATGCAGCAACGGCAAACAAACTTGATGCTTTGTGTGTGTTTCTCGACCTTTACCTCGTTGACACTGTGCCTTTTACCTCCGATGTGGCGAGCTTCTTTGAGGGTAAGGATGGCTGGCAAGCCTCAACCGATGAATTGAAACGTGTTGTGCTAGAAAAGAGTAATCGTGGTGATAATAGAAGTACATCAGTACTATTGAATCATTGCAAACACTTCATCGACTGGGTGTTAGAAGCTCATTTCAGCGAGAAAAACGATAACGGCAAAGCTATCCCCTTGTACGCCACCCCTTTTGAGCGAGTAAAGCAGAAAGGCAACTACACCGAAACTGTTCATAACCCACTGCCATATCGTTATATTTGTGATTTGCGCCATATCTTATGCCCCAAGCCAAGAGGACACTTTTCGGATTGGACGTGGGCGCAAGAGCAGACAGGACATGGACAAAAAGGTGGCGATTGGTTTGAAGTCGATGAAAGCCTGATTGATAAAAACGACCCTGATTGTGTGTGGCGCAGCAAAGAAGTTTTACGTATACCTAAAGGGGGGAAAACTGCTGTTTCCACGGTTATCCATCAAATCTGGTCGCCTGTCGTCAGCATGGTACTGCTCATTAAGCTGCATCTACCACTGCGTACCTATCAGGTGCGAATGCTCGATAGTGGTGAAGCCGATACACTTCGCTATGAAAAGGGAAAATGGATTAAAAACCCGCATGGCTTTGCCTTAAATCACTACAGCAAAGGCGTATTCCGCCAGTTTAAAGACAATGCGACAGGGCTTGAATCAACGGGCTTGTACATCAGCACAAACAAAACCGCAGACCAAAACAAGGATGAATTTGAGCGGGGTTATGAAATCCCGTGGCAAAATGAAGATGTGTTGTATTGGCTTGAAAAACTGCGTAACTGGCAAGAGAAATACAACCCAATAAGCAAGCCGACGGACTGTACTACGTTAGAGAAAAAGCACACTGGAAACCAGAAATCAAAAGCCTATTTAAGCCCAATGGGTCACAGTTGTTTTCTGTTTCGTGATGCCTCAGCAAGAAAGCAAGAAGATAGAAGTAAACCTATTCAAGATAATCCAATTCAAAAACTTTGGTACAAACTGCTCCTACAACTTGAGCAACATCTTTTAGTTTCTGGTGATACCTTATCAGACGGGGCGGCACTGCGATTAGTCCACGATTATGGTGAAGATTATAATGAGCCTAAAGTTAAAACTGAGTTTCCCTTGCATAGCCTCCGTGTCTCTCTGATTACCTGTTACATCATGGATGCAAAGTTACCCTTGCCTGTGGTATCAAAGCTGTTGGCTGGTCATTCACGCATTATTATGACGGTCTATTACACCAAGCTTACCCCTGCTGTAATGAAAGAGAAAATGACCGAAGCGGATAGACTGCTTGATGATAAATCACAAGAAAGCGTTCGCACATTCCTAAAAGATGCTGAAATGCGCCAAATCGAATGCAAAATGGCGTATAACGATGGTCAATCCGTTGAAGCAGCACTCGTTAATCGAAACCCGATGGGATGGGAAAAACGTCATATTGGTATGTGTTTAGCGGGTGGTAATACAGTTCGCTCTGATGAAACTAACACAGTTGCAGGCTGTTGGAATGGCGGTGAGTTATTAAAAGACGCAAGAGATGCAGCACAACGAGTTTATGCCTCAGTCCCTCACGGCTTTGAAAATTGTCCCCGTTGTCGTTGGTTCATTACCGATGCGCGCTATCTTCCTGAACTCAATGCTCACCTGAACTTTATGAGTTATAAATCTCACGAAGCGGCTAATTTAGCGGTCAAGTTAGAGGGCGAAATTGAGAAAATGGATGAACTCAAATACGAAGCGGAATCTGAGGGCAAGCCGTTTACTCAACATAATGAATTACAAGCACTTCAACGTCGATATGAGAAGCAATTGGTTGAAGCTGATGAATACACGAAAGATTGGATTGCGACCTTTGGTTTGATTCGTCGCATTATTGAAATCGAGCAAGGGCGCACTGAGAGCGATACCGCCAATAAACTCGTTGCGGTTGGCTCAGAAAGCGACATTAAAGTGGGCTTCATGGAAACCGAATCAGAGCTATTGCAACTTGCTTTGCTCTGTGAGGATGCCGAGTTTTACCCTGACATGCTCGATGATGTTAAGAAAACACCGACTATCGAACGTAGAACGCAGAGCCTAAGTCGATTCATGATGCGTAAGGGCTATATGCCACAACTACTCATGCTTGATAAAGACCAGCAACTTATTGCTGCCAACGCCATGATGCGCCAAATGGCTCTACAAGCCAATCCAACAGATAAATTGGATGGATATAAACAAGTCGCCAATTACCTAGAGCTAGGGCAATTTATGGCAGACAGCAAGCTACTCGAAACAGGTATTCATGCTTTAGAAAACAGCATCAATACGCCTGTAGATGGCATTTCAATTAAATCGTTGACTTCCAATGTGGTTAAAGGAGACTTCCCAAGTGCAGGTTGATATTAACGTTATTTTAAATGACCTTAAAACGGGTAAAACCAGCCGTACACAAGAATCTTTAGATAAGCTAAATGCTTTATTAGAAACTCGATTTAATGCAGGTGAAAAAGATTACTCCATTGCCACAATTGGTCGAGTATCAAAAGCCCAAGGCGGTGTTGGTACAGTTAGCATCCGTAACAAAACAGGTGAGCATTTTCGTTTATTGATTGATGCATGGGCGACCAAAGCCAATACCACAATGAAAAAGCCGCCTTTGCCTCAGTCCAGAAAACTCGATACACCGTCTGATATGGACTTGTTAAAGCGATTAGATGACCCTGCTATGAGAGCTGTCTTTGGTCAAATCATTGCCGAAAAAAATAAGCTAAAAGCTGAAAACCGTATCCTTAAACAAAATGCGGAAGTCGTTGTAGATATGCGCCCCAATCAATTCACCCATGCTGAACAGGTTCATCAAGACGTTGAAGTGTTACCATCGTTAGATGGTGTCCTACTGCAAGGTGACATTGAGGCTTTGGAAGATGCCATCAACGAAGACAAAATGGCACAGCGAGGTTGGACAGTATCCAAATATGGAGCGGTCAAAGACGAAGATGGTCGTCCTCTGTTTAAGAATGGGTTCGTGTTGGCTATTCAGAAAGTTTTGGCTCAGGTATAGAGGTTGATGTAGGAAGCTTAATGCCTAGCTTCCTAACTCATAACTGTAGTGGCATAGTGAATTTGGTCACTTAGTTAGAGGTGATATCATCACTTCATACGTTAACAGGTGACACTATGACAAATCGTACAAGACGACTATTCAGCGCAGAATTCAAGCTCGAGGCTTCACAGTTAGTGATTGATCAAAATTACTCAGTGGCAGAAGCCGCCCAAGCCATGAATGTGGGTAAATCCACGATGGATAAATGGGTTCGTCAGCTTAAACAAGAACGACAAGGCAAAACGCCAAAAGCTTCGCCTATGACCCCTGAGCAAATAGAAATTCGGGAATTAAAAAAGAAGTTAGCTCGTCTTGAAGAGCATAATGAAATATTAAAAAAAGCCACGGCTCTGTTGATGTCGGACTCACTGAACAATTCTTGATGATCAAGAAACTCAAGCAGAGCTATAGCGTAAAAACATTATGCGAAGTCTTCAATGTTCATCGAAGTAGTTATAACTATTGGCTAAAGCGTCCAACAGCGATTAGGGCGGAAACAGTCAAACTTCGCAGCTTAGTTAGTGAGGCCCACGCAGCAAGCAACGCCTCTGCGGGAGCGAGGACTATTGCAGATATAGTCACAAATCAGGGTTTAAAACTGAGCCGATACCGAGCAACAAAACTCATGAGAGAGCTTGGTTTAGTCAGTTGCCAACAGCCAAAGCATCGATACAGAAAGGCTTCTCAAGAACATGTTGAGGTTCCAAATCACTTGGGCCGACAGTTTGCTGTTACCGCCCCAAATGAAGTTTGGGTTGGTGATGTTACGTATATTTGGACAGGAAATCGCTGGATGTATTTAGCGGTTGTTATTGATCTTTTTGCCCGCAAAGTGATTGGTTGGTCGATGTCTTTATCACCTGATTCCAGTCTGACAGGCAAAGCTCTTTCAATGGCTTATGAGTCGCGTGGTAAGCCGAAAGGCGTCATGTTCCACAGCGATCAAGGTAGCCACTATACAAGTCGAAAGTACCGTCAATTACTGTGGCGTTTTAAGATAAAACAGAGTTTATCTCGCCGAGGAAATTGCTGGGATAATGCACCAATGGAGCGTTTCTTTAGAAGCTTAAAGACCGAATGGGTGCCAACAGTGGGTTATCGTAGTTTTGCTGAAGCTCAACAAGAGATCATCCGCTACATTATCGGGTATTACTGTCAACTCAGGCCGCATCAATATAATGGCGGCCTAACTCCCAACGAATCAGAACGATTATATTGGGAAAACTCTAAAACCGTGGCCAATTTTAGTTGACCACTACAGACAGACTTCGCGATGGTAGGAAAACTCAATCATGAGCCAAGAGCAAATCAACAACCCATTACACGGTTTAACGTTAGAAAAAATCCTTGTACGTTTACAAGAGCATTACGGATGGGAAGGGCTGGATGCAAGAATCAAAATTAACTGTTTTTACAGCGATCCTTCTATTAAGTCGTCTTTAAAGTTTTTACGCAAAACTCAATGGGCAAGAGACAAAGTAGAAGCCTTATATATTGAGACTTTTTGTAAATAACTCGATTGGCATACGCGCTTTAACCAATACAAAAGTAAAGTATGCCTCTCCCCTCGATTCTTCGTAGTTTCCAACAACACACCATCAAAATATTTGGCTAACGGTATGATGACGACTCGCTAGAAAAAAAGCACTGCTAAAGTTTTCAGTTTGAACTACATAAGTCGACAAAATAGCAACCGATGAAAACCGTCTTTGATTGAGGTGAAGAAGTTCAACGGGAAATTCACTGAAGGGAATGACTCGAAGGCAAGTCCTCTTTCGTTGAAATTAAAACAAACCTGATAGTAGGTTTGTTTACGGCGGGATCAAAGTACATTTACTTCAGCTAACTTTTCCTATTACATTAATTTCAAGAAAAGGTGTAGAAGGTAAGTATTACTACCTAGTGCTAAAAATCTCTGCTATCGATAGAAAATCGTATTGAATAACTTTTCGAAATACTAGAATATAAAAGCACTCATCTCGAGCATCAATATAAATAAATAAATATACACCGATGGTTTATATTAAACCTAAAAACAATAATTTAGAATTCAACTATCTAATTTAACTTTATTAGTTGTTTAACTATAAAAATAGATATTAATTCAACAATCTAATATTTGGATTTAATTACTTATCAATCTCTTAATCTATTAATTTTTAACGCATTGATATTAATTCAGCAATCATTCAAAAGATAAATGATATTTTTAGGAAATCTATTGCTGCGTAATAGATTAATGAAGGTTCACTTCTATATAACCATCGAATAAAAAAGATAACTAAATTATGAATTGTAAATATAAAAAAAATTTACTGTGGCTATTGGTTTCAGCTACTTTATTAACAGGCTGTGGCGGTTCAGATTCTAACTCTAGTTCAGATACAACTACTAAAGACATTCAAGTTAGTGGGCCAATCGGCCAATCAATAAGTGGGCTAGCGTTAGGGAATAACAGCGAAGATAGTAAAGATAATCTTCATAATTATGTCTTAGCCGTTCTAGACAATAAACATACATCCAACGAAGAAAATAAATCAAGGTTTGCCTTGTTACATATAGATAAAAATGACCAACCGATTGTTGAAGAGATGGATAATGCACAACAGGTTGAATGGAATGGTAACACTATAGGAAATGACCTTGAATCTATCTGTAAATTAAATAACGACTATTATTTAGCCGCTGAAAGTGGTTATTTCCATGACAAGAACACCGATAATTACCTTTATGGTCGCATTTTCCTTATCCACCGAAGTGCATCATTAGATCCTGATGGATTAATAAATGGTATTTTAGAAATTACAAAAGTTTATAATATCGCTAATAATCCAAAAGACTTTGCAAATGTTAATTTTGAAGGCCTAGCTTGTGCAAAAGCTAATGATGGGACTGACAACTATAATATCCTGCTAGGAGATAGAGAGTCAGGAAAGTTATACTGGGATAGCATAAACTCTAACGACTTTACAGCCCCTGATTCCGAGACGCTAGAATTAAAACAAGTTGGTGAAATTAAAGCTCCTCAAGATTGGAGAACCAATCGTAATATTTCAGATCTTTTCTATAGTACTCAAGATCATCTTCTTTATGGCGCCGCTTCCTTTGATAATAAGACAACCGTTCATCGCTCAACATTATATCGAAGTAGCAAAGCCTTTAAACTTGAGAGTACACCATTTATGGAAGCACTTGGACCTGACAGTAAGGTTAATATTGATAAGATTGCTGATTTCAAAGAAGATAAAATTGAAGGAATAACAGGTTACGGCATACAGAAAGGAATGTTTTTTGGTTCAGATAATGATAATAATAACAATACTTACGGCTATAAATTGCACTCACATATAACGAAATAACCCAGTCTTAAATCGTTTATAGTCTTATATCAAATTAGAGCCCTTTAAACGCTCTACTCGGTATACATGCAATACCTACCTCTCTCAAGACCTATTTTTTGGGAGAGGATTTAACTTAGGCTCAGCAATACTACTCATAGTAAATAATATAAAGTCAAATTAACACTCCGATAGTAAAAGCCGTATTTTTAAAGGCAGCTTATCCTCGCCTTATACAATAACCTAATAACACTCCCCTTTAATCATCTGATAAAGATCGTCGTCCCAATTCAAAAGATTTTACCAAACGACTAACGCAATAAATAAATCTAGGGTAAAGCAAAGTAATTACAATCTAAAAGTATGCATACTTATGATTATTACAATGTCTCTATATGTGATTCTTGTCACTTTGAAAACTTAATGTAAACGTTACCATTACACTCAATGATTGAGCATGTGATCGCTGTATCGATGTCAAAAGATCAAATCTAAGACAGAGACGACTCTCATGTTAAGTCTAAAAAAATAAAATTATGAATATGATAAAAGTGCTTAAACAGTTTCAAGCAGTAAACTAAAGGGGCCATTCATTGGAAGGGATTACCTACTTTACTTTTTGAATCTGTTTCAGCCAAATATCCAATAAAGGGACTCAATGATGGCGACAGTAATAACAGAAGAGCGATCCAATGGAACGCTTTCTTTAGAAAAAAGTGACCTCAATAAAAATGTCTTTATTGCCTGTCTTATTGCGGCATTAGCGGGCTTATTATTTGGCCTAGACATTGGTGTGATTTCTGGCGCGTTGCCTTTTATTGCTAAAGAATTCGGTTTAGCGACACACACACAAGAGTGGGTTGTTAGTTCAATGATGTTTGGAGCCGCTTTTGGTGCGATTGGCTCTGGACCGCTATCAAACAAGTTTGGTCGTAAATATAGCTTAGTTGTTGCTTCAATATTATTTACGATAGGTTCTTTGGGCTGTGCATTAGCGAATAACACTGAAATATTAATTATATTTCGTATTTTCCTCGGACTAGCTGTAGGCGTTGCTTCATTCACTGCCCCATTATATTTGTCTGAAATTGCGCCACAAAAACTGCGTGGTAGCTTAATCTCCATGTATCAATTGATGATTACTATTGGTATCGTCGTTGCCTTTTTGTCTGATACCGCTTTTAGCTATGAGGGACAATGGCGCTGGATGTTAGGTGTGATTACAGTACCAGCTTTAATTTTATTAATTGGCGTACTTATGCTACCTCGAAGCCCACGTTGGTTAGCTTTAAAAGGGCGTCATACTGAAGCAAAGGAAGTGCTTGAATTATTGCGTGGTAGTGATGAGACTGCAAAACATGAACTCGACGCTATTCGTGAAAGTTTAAAGGTAAAACAAAGTGGCTGGTCATTATTTAAAACCAATCGTAATTGTCGCCGAGCTGTTTATTTAGGTGTCACATTGCAGGTAATGCAACAGTTTACTGGTATGAACGTAATTATGTATTACGCACCAAAAATCTTCAAGATTGCCGGCTTTGCAAGTACTGAACAACAAATGTGGGGAACTGTGATCGTAGGTTTAGTGAATGTATTTGCGACCTTTATTGCGATAGGTTTAGTTGATAAGTTAGGTCGTAAACCAATTTTGAAACTTGGCTTTTTAGTCATGTCTGCGAGTATGGCTACATTAGGTTTTCTTTTAAACCAAGGAGTAACAACATCTTTCGAACAATATTTCGCAGCCTTCGTTTTACTTATCTTTATCGTTGGTTTTGCAATGAGTGCAGGTCCGCTTATTTGGGTATTATGCTCTGAAATTCAGCCACTGAAAGCACGTGACTTTGGCATAACTGTGAGTACTGCAACTAACTGGATTGCAAACATGATTGTTGGCGCTACTTTCCTTACTTTCTTACAGGTACTCGGAAATTCGCAAACGTTCTGGCTTTATGCTGTGCTTAATATAATCTTCCTTTTTGTTACCCTTATCTTAATCCCTGAAACAAAAGGGATTAGTCTGGAGAAGATTGAGCAAAACCTAATGACTGGTGTACCTTTGTCTAAACTTGGAAAAAAATAATACGTCCAATGTAGAAACAGAAAAGAAAAGCTCGCGATTATCTTTTCTGTTTCTTTTTAAGACGATAAAAATACAGTTTTATTTTACTTCTACACTTTTCAAATAAGCCAAGATTTCATCTTTAAGCAATAGTTTTTCTTTTTTAAGCTTATCAATAATATCTTCGTCGTAACCGTCTTTCGCTGTCATCTTTTCAATTTCAGCATTAAGCTCGCTGTGTTTATCGTATAGACGATCAAAAGCAACTTCTTTACCTTTTAAAGAATCGATTAATTCTTTGTATTCTGGAAACATCGTAACTCTCCTCAAAAATAGCTTATGTCTTAGTTATACGCCTTCTATCTAATTAAATTAAGACAAAAATCACGCTTTTTCTGCTCTATTTATGAAAAACAATATTACTATTTCAAGCCATTGAATATGGCTTGAAATAGGCGCAAGGCGTCTTAACTACAAATTTCAGCGAGGGTTTTTAAGCGGCGTTCAGGTTGAGAAACAAACGGATTTTTCTGATCCCATGCATAACCTGCCAAAATCGAGCACACCATTTGTTTTATTTTAGGATCGGGATCGGTATAGAAAATCACTTTTTGCAATTCACCAGAGTACCAACCTTCTACATAGGTACGGAAGGTATTTACGCCTATCATTAATTTATCGGCATATTCTTGCTGCCAATTAACGTCATTGCCTGCTAATTGCTTCAATAAGGCGCTAACGACCAAATCTGCCGATTGCATTGCAATGGTCACGCCTGATGAAAACACAGGGTCTAAAAACTCCCCCGCATTGCCTAATAACGCATAGTTATTCGTCGCTAGGTGTTTTACATTGGCAGAATAACCGCCAATTTGCGCAGCAGGATTCGCGTATTCTGCTTTGCTGAGCAGCTTATTTAATGTTGGCTCTTGCGCCACAATTTGCTGCAGTGCTGTTTTTTCATCAGCATCGTATTGGGCTAAAAATTCAGGCTCTGCCACCACACCTAGTGAGCAAGTACCATTGCTAAACGGAATAAGCCAAAACCACACATCTTCATTGGTTGGATGTACGGAAATTAGAATCTTTTCACGATCATGCTCAACACCACTGTCTTCAATATGATCCACCACATGGGTGAAAATAGCATGACGCACAGGTAAACAAGACGGCAACTCTAAATCGAGTAAACGCGGTAATACACGTCCAAAACCACTGGCATCTAAAATAAAGTCTGCTTCTAACTCGTAGGTTTGCCCTACTAACTCATCATGAACCGTAATAACTGAGCTAGTGTCACTACATTCAATTGCGTCTACGCTGTGTTGATAGCGAATCTCAACCCCTTGCTTGGACGCTTCATCGGCTAAGACTTTATCAAAGTTACCACGTTGTACTTGGTAAGTCGTACCAGTACCTGCTGTAAATTTATCGCGAAAATCAAACGCTGTGTAGATATCGCG
Source organism: Photobacterium sp. SKA34 (assembly GCF_000153325.1). Classification (GTDB taxonomy): domain Bacteria; phylum Pseudomonadota; class Gammaproteobacteria; order Enterobacterales; family Vibrionaceae; genus Photobacterium. The sequence continues at coordinate 757,940 of NZ_CH724141.1, read as the reverse complement.
ACGACGAAATGCGGCACCATTTTTATATTGAAAATCAGCGCCTATTACTGCATCGAGCATATTGGCTTTTTTGATCACTTCCATACAGGCAGGTAATAAGCTTTCGCCGATAGAAAAACGAGGAAAAGTGTTTTTCTCTAAGACAACAACATCAATATTATTTTGATTTAACAAGGCTGCTGCAACAGAGCCTGATGGGCCTGCGCCAATAATCGCAACTTGGGTACGTTGTCTACTGTTCAACATCTTTTCCTTTAGTTTACGCCATAAGTGTCTTACCTAACAGGAGTGAGATAAGAAGCAACGATCTGTTTGGATATATTATCAGCGCAGAGTTTAACAAAGTTATTTCTTAACACCATACAAAGGGGATAGCTTTATTTTAAAAAGCAGCAATTAGAGGTACTGTTTTTTCTAAGGATAGATCTCATTTTTGTTTTAAGGCTTACACTTAATAATGTGTCATGACAAATCAGGAAGATCCCCATGAATTCTTTTTTGCTTCTGACCCTATTACTACTTCCTTTTATATCTGGTTGTGCAAACCAAGCATTTTTCTCACCATCAAATAATGATAAGCCAGGTAAAGAGGTCGTTTGGCTTGATTCGCTCTCTGGCAATAAAATTGCTTATCGCTATTATCATCCAACTATTTCTTCTATATCGTCAGCCGATCCTCGCGGCACTGTGGTTCACTTTCATGGCAACAGTGGACAAATGGAGCAAACCCAAGAAAAAGTCGCATGGCTGACAGATTATGGTTTTAACGTTATCACTTTCGACTATTCAGGCTTTGGTCACTCAACAGGAAAGGCAACAGATAAAGATGCATACCTTGATGCTATTTCTATCCTCAATTACATCAATCAATATAACCACCAGCCGTTATTTGTTGTCGCCACCTCTACTGGCAGTAATATCTTTTTACGGGCTTGGGCTGATAATCCCATTGAAATTGACGGTATTATTCTCGACTCCCCC
>NZ_CH724141.1:665822-756708 GCF_000153325.1 Photobacterium sp. SKA34 | reverse complement strand
ATTTTTTTTACTCGCCACGAAGTTGTGTCCATGATGAATAGCAGTCGCAATATAAGGTTGATATTCGCTAACACGAATAGTTAAGCTGCCATCATCAAGTTTGCTTCAAAGGGAGTTAGGCTGCGGATTTTCTCCAGAACCTCTAACTCAGTAAGCAGCATCTGCAATCACCTTTCTAAAATCATTTTTACGTGCAATACCAACTTCTTTTGCTATTACTACGCTCTCTGCAAAATCTAGGACGTTACGTTGAAGTTTTACACGGTTAAGGCGGTTAATACGGGTAATACCGCCTGGGCTTAATACGTTTACTTCAACCAGTTTGCCATTAATTACATCAAGGCCAACAAAGTACAGGCCATCGCGCACGAGCTTAGGACCAATGTGCTTACATAGGTTAAGTTCTTGCTTTGTTAGTACGTGTTTTACTTCACGGCCACCCGCATGGATGTTTGAACGTACATCGCCTTCTGCAGGTACACGGCGCATTGCACCGATAGGCTCACCATTAAGCAGGAGAATACGTACATCACCTTGTTCTGCACCCTCGATGTAATCTTGTAAGATCACATAATTTTCATCGTCACCAATGTAGAAGTCTAGTAATGACTTAACGCTTGATTTTGCACTCTTTTCAACCAAGATAACGCCTTTACCACCGTAACCATTTAGTGGCTTTAAGATCATACGATCTTGGGTTGATTCGTCCAATACACGCTCTAAGTATTCACGGTTCTTTGATACGTGCGTTGCTGGGATATATTTATGGTTTGGATCGGGTAACGATGCTGTATACAGCTTGTTGTTAGCGACACGTAGGCCATCAATATCATTAATAATGAAAGTATGTTCACGTACAGAATCTAAGAAATTAAGAGCCATAGTATCTAGTGGTGGGTTAGCACGCATAAAGATAACGTCAAAGCCCGCGAGTGGTAACTCAGCTTTGTTAAATTCAGCTTTACGGTAAAAGCTTGGAATATTGTTTGATACATCACCTTTTTTTAATACGTTACAGAATGCAATAGCCATGCTGTCACGCATAGTTAAATTACTTGGTGTTGTAATTGCAACCGTGTGACCGCGGCTTGCGGCTTCATGGATCAGACGTAGTGTGGAGTCGTTTTCGGCTTCAACTTTGTCCCACGGATACATAACAAAACAAATTTTCATAGCTCTACCAAGAAAGTGCCTGCATTACAGGCTATTAAAAAGAAATAAGCCATCGCACGAGAGTGGGATGGCTTCATGGTTACTCGATAAACAGAGGTTAGCCCTCTGATAGTAATTAATAGTCTAAATCGCTATCACTACCACTATCGGTATCATCATCGTCGCCGTATACGCCATTATTGGCACGTTGCGACACGCATAAGGTATAACTGCGTGCTTTATGAGTGGTGTTGTTCAGGTATTTTAACCAACACTTACCAAATTCAGACATTGCTGCTTGCTGACCTAACACTTCAGCAAGGAACTGAGTTTCTGACTCATCGATTGGTTGAGTAGTCCCTTCATGTAAGGCACGCATAATACGTCCATAATTTTCTAAGACGCTGGCTTCACTAATTGTGAAAACCCCCGAGCGATTAAAGCCACGTGGGAAATTTTTATCGTCGTAAAATTTACCTTCACTTCTCATTCATAAAGTCCTTGATGTGATTTGCGGTGATATTTATCCAGAGTTGAAGAGTTGTAAATCAAACGATTTTCATCGTTCCAATGAATATTTTTGATGGTTGTATGCCGTAAATCATCATATCGTTTAAGATCTAGATTAAGCTCTTGCTAATTAGATATATAATGCTTAAGCTTAAATAGCACGATAATCAAGCAATTTATTTTTCTTATTCTTGAGAATTTCGCAGTGGATACAGAATTACTAAAAACATTTTTAGAAGTAACTAAGACTCGTCACTTTGGCCGTGCTGCTGATAATTTATATTTAACGCAGTCTGCCGTCAGCTTTCGTATTCGACAACTTGAGTCTCAGCTAGGTAACCCGTTGTTTTCTCGTCAACGTGGTAATGTCCATTTAACTGCAGCTGGCGAGCGTTTACAGCCTTATGCTGAAGCTATTTTACAAACATGGGGACGTGCGAAGCAGGATGTTGTATTAACAGATAGCCTAAATACCCAATTAGCCATTGGTGCATCTCCCTTATTCTGGGAATTTGATGGTATTTCTGATTGGATTAACCATGTTTATGCCAATATACCTGGATTAGCATTACGCTTAGAGTCGGTTAAACGTGAAGGGATGGCAAAACGTTTGTTTGATAAGAGCATTGATCTCTTTATTACCAGCGAACCACCGAAAATTGAAAATCTCCATGTACGTAAAGTCCGAGACTACCAACTACAGTTAGTGACTAACAAGAGTAATTGTTGCTTACATGATACTCGTGATATTCCACTTGTCTTTTTAGATTGGGGAACACGATTTTCAGTTGAACATAGTCGTATTGCTGAGCTTCAGCGTACACCAATTATGCATACACATTCTGTTAAAATGGCGCTTGATTATATTTTAGCAAATGCTGGAGTTGGTTACCTGCCATCGCCTGTTGTCGAAACTGCTAAGAAAGAAGGTTTACTTCATGTGGTAGAAGACGCGCCAGTTATGGATCAAAGCTTGTATTTAGTATGGCGAGAAGATAACGAAAAAGAGGACTTGATCAATGCTTTAGTTGAAGTTCCTTTTAAGAATGTGACCGAAAACAATTGATAAGTTTTTTTGCTGATAAGCAGTAAAATATCTTGTTGTACAGAGAGCGAGTTCCTGAATTAGTCTTAGAAAAAATACGAATTAAGCAATAAATCAAGTGGAAAACAAACAAGGCAGTTGTCACTGATTTTACAAAAAAGCGACGTATTTTTGTCACAATAGAACATTAATATTGCCTGTGTTCTATTTATTAATTACTTACTCTGGATGTAGTTCAGGAATCGCAAATGGCTAAGTTAGACCAAAAGTTTCACAAGGGCAGCAAATCAAAATTCAACTCAGAATTTAATGATGATTATCAAGATTTGAATCAATCTCGTAACAAAAAGAAACGTCGTATGACACGTTCACGTTTTGAGAGTCCGGAGTACAGCGATTTCGATTATTAATAGCATTTAGTATCGGCAATAAAAAATAAAAAGAAGGCGTATCCTAAGGGTACGCCTTTTTATTTAGCTATTAATTATGAGAAGAATGGTTATTTTTCTTCGCTTAATGCAGCGTAACGATGAAGTAATTCTGTCAGTACACTTATCCAACCAAATGCGTTGTAAGGCGCATTGGCTAAAATCTTTTCAACTTCAGCACAGTGCAGCTCTAATGTGACAGCTTCTTCTAACTGGAATGAGATAGCGTAAAAATGCCAAAGAATTAAACGTGTCATGCGCTCAACATTTTGATTAGCGTTATCTGATTCTGAAAATGCTTCTTTGACTTCACCCAAAGCAACTGCTGTCATACGTAGCATTGCATCAAATTGTGCGGATTTTAGGCGTTCTTCACTATCCACTTCTTCTTGTTCAAAAGTGAATATTTCCTGCATTACATCTTCCGGCACCATGCGGCTGATTACGCGTAAGCTAAATTCTTCAAGCTCATGGCGAGGCATTGTTAATAGGCAGTTTAAAGTATAATCACGTTGCATAGCTATCTCATGGTACCTGTGCCTGATCGGAATTGATCGCTGGCTTTCTTAAAGACGGTATTGTGGATGATTTGCGAATAAAATGCGACCCAAAGCAGGAGTGAGTTAACTGCTCGCTACAGTACTATCACAACTGTCATTCTCTTGGATATGTAAAGCATGTACTCCTAGTGATAGGTAATGGCGATGAGATGTGAAAGCCGTACTGTATATATTTGAACTTATTGTTATCAGCAGATACATTTATTTGTTTTAAGAGCGATCATACAAACGTTGAGGTTTTGAGCGTAGAGACGATTGGTAAATCTCCTGACTCAGGAGATAGATATTCAACGAAAGCGCCATTTTTACAATAATAAAATAACGTTTTTTTTCATCCTTGATGAAAAAATAATACAATATAGAACTGACACTAGGATGACATGATCATTGATAATTAAGATTATGTTTAGCCCAACTATATTGATTTTATATAAGGTAGTAATTTAATAGCCGTATTATTTCTCTTATTGTTTGATAATTGTTTTTTAGTAGATTCGGTACTGTTAAATTGGAAGAATGAATGACATCAAATAAACATCAGCCTGATAATAAACAGGATAAACCACAACCATCATCAACGCGTAAATTAATTAAGCGTAGTTTTCTTACTGTTGCCATTATTGGTGGCTTGGGTATGGCTTATCTTGGTAATAACTTAAACAATACCATCAGTGAGAAGTTTTCAGGTCAATTGTGGCAGTTACCTTCCGTGGTTTACGCTCGTGAACTTGCCTTGCAACCAGGAGCGCCAGTTAGCTATAACTCGTTAGTTAACGAGTTAAAAGTATTGGGCTATCAAAAGGTCGCTAAGCCTGATCAGAGCGGTGAATATAAAGCGAATGGCTGGTCTGTTGAATTTGTTCGTCGACCATTTAATTTTAAAGAAGGTGCAGAAGGTGCTCGTCATGTTGTTGTAACATTCAACAGTGAAGGGATCAGCCAAATAAAGGATCTGGACTCAAATAAAGAGCTTGGTTTTCTTCATATCGATCCTAAAATGCTTGGCATGTTAGAAGCGAAAAATGACCAGGAACGAATTTATCTCCCTGAAGAAAAAATGCCTAAGCTATTAGTAGAAGGTCTTGTTGATACTGAAGATCGTCATTTCTATGAACATGATGGTATTTCATTAGTAGGTATCGCTCGTGCTTTTGTCGCTAATATTAAAGCCGGTCATACAGTTCAAGGTGGTAGTACGCTAACGCAGCAGCTTGCTAAAAATATGTTCTTATCGAGTGAGCGCAGTTTATGGCGTAAATTTAAAGAAGCCTATATGGCGATTATCATCGATTATAAATATGGTAAAGAAGAAGTACTTGATGCTTATATGAACCAAGTTTATCTCGCCCAATATTCCGGTCGCGGTATTCATGGCTTTGCTTTGGCTTCTCGTTATTACTTTGATCGCCCATTGTCGGAATTACGTTCTGATCAATTAGCCTTGTTAATTGGTTTGGTAAAAGGCCCGTCTTACTACAATCCTTGGCGCAACCCAGAGCGTGCGAAAGATCGTCGTAACGTGGTATTAAAAATCATGTTAGACAATAAATTGTTAACGGATAAAGAATATCAATCAGCAATAAAATTACCGTTGGATATTCAATCAAAAGGACAACTTGCAAAACGTCAACCTGCGTACTTTGATCAACTTAAACGTGAATTAGAGCAAAAAGTAGGTGACGCTTTTGAAGAAGGTAAAGGCTTACGTCTGTTTACTTCATTGGATCCTCAATCGCAAAAACTAGCGGAAGAATCTGTGAAGAAAATGATCCCGTTAGTTGAAAAACGTTCGGGTAAAAACTTACAAACAGCGATGGTGATTGCTGATCGTACAACGGGTGAAATCCGAGCTATGATTGGGGGGAGTAACCCTAATTTTCCTGGCTATAATCGTGCGATAAATGCGCAACGTCAAATTGGTTCGGTAGTGAAACCTTCTATTTACTTATCAGCATTAGAAGACCCAGAGCAATACACACTAGCTACTTCACTCAAAGATCAGCCACTTTCCATTAAAATGCAAGATGGTGCGGTATGGAGCCCTCGAAACTATGATCGTAAGTACCGTGGTGAAGTGCCTTTATTTGTCGCGTTAGCTAAATCGTACAATGTTCCGACGGTTAATTTAGGTATGGGGTTGGGCGTTGAAAAAGTCTCAACGACATTAACAAAATTAGGGATACCGCTTGAAGAGATCCCTCAAGTACCTTCATTATTTTTAGGTTCGATAGCATTGTCGCCATTAGAAGTTACTCAGATGTACCAAGCAATTGGTAATAACGGGTATTTAGCGCCATTAACGGCATTAAATGCAGTGGTTGATGAAGATGGCAAAGTGCTGTACCAAAATTGGCCTAAAGCTTCATCAGCAGTACCTAGTCAGGCAGCATGGCTGACGATGTATGCGCTGCAAGATACGGTAAAATTTGGTACCGCGCATTCATTGAATAAATTGTTCCCGAATAGCCATTTGGCTGGTAAAACAGGCACGACAAACGATGGTAAAGATAGTTGGTATGTCGGTATCGATGGGCGTGAAGTGGTAACAGTATGGATGGGGCGTGATGATAATAAGACTGCACACTTAACGGGTGCGACAGGCGCATTGCGTTTATATACTGATTACATTCAGCATCGCAAACCTGAGCCATTAATTCTAACTCAACCTTCAGAATTGGAAGGAGAGAAATATACGGTAGCAGCGAACGGCACCTATATTGAAGATTGTTCAGGCACGACAAGAATGCCAATTTGGGATCCGAATGGTGATCTTAAACAAAACTGTCAGGTACAAGCTGTGAAGCAACAAGCGAAAGAAGTTCAGAAAAAAGTCGAAGGCTTCTTTGATAAACTGCTTGATTGGTAATGATATTTTTTGTTTTTCCACTGTTGAATTAACATAAAAATGAAAGGCTAAGTGGTTCGCACTTAGCCTTTTTATATGTGTCTGTTTTACAGTGAAGTTCTAGCAGTTAAATTAGTTTGTTATACCCCATTTTAACTCATCATCTAATTCTTCGATGGCATCATCAAGGTAACTTTCCACTTGCTCTTCAACAAAGCCATCAGGTACTTCAAAGAAAGCAACATGGAAAATAGCATCACCTTCGTTAACTAAAGGCAATGTTTGTTGACCAATTACGATCCCACCTTGTGGAGCAATAACAGGTGCTTCACTGCTGCCAGCAGGATCGCTAATAGTGGCGATGACTTGATCTTTCGATACCTTCTCACCCAAGGCCACATGGGATCGAAGCAAGCCATCATAGTCGGCACGAATCCAACGGGTCGCTTTTGGCACCATTGGTTCAATAACTTTTTTACTACGGCTAGTGCGTAGCATATTTAGATGACGCATTACTTTCAATACGCCTTGAACGCCAGATCCTACTGCATGTGGATCAAGACGTAACGCCTCACCTGCCTCAAATGTGATCACGGGTATGTTAAATTCTTCAGCAGCTGCTCGTAATGAGCCCTCACGCAGACTTGCATCAACGACAACGGGCGAGCCAAATGCCATAGCCATCTCTTTAGCTAATGGATTTTCAAGGTTAGCTCTAATTTGAGGTAAGTTAGTTCGGTAAATAGCAGCGGTATGTAGGTCGATAACATGAGATGCACGACGAACCACTTGATTAAAATATTGATAAGCCATGCGGCCTGCAATTGAACCTCGTTCAGAGCCAGGGAAACAACGATTCAAATCTCGACGATCGGGTAAGTAGCGAGATTTATGAATAAAGCCAAAAACGTTAACCACAGGTACAGCAATAATTGTTCCGTGAAGTTTATTTAAATCTAATTTTTCAATAATTTGACGTACAACCTCAATACCATTCAATTCATCACCATGAATAGCGGCATTGATTAATAAGACGGGACCTGGGTGTTTACCATGTAGGATATCAACAGAAACCGAAAGAGGTGAGTGAGTATAAAGACGAGCTATTTCTAATTCACAATTAATGTGTTTACCCGCGTCAATCGATAAACCGGCAAATTCAAAACGTGGCGTTTTCTTAGCCATAGATACTTCCTGTATTCGGTAGTGTAAATAAGAATAGAAAATTGTTGGATGCCTATAACACAAGGAGGTCAATCATGGCGCATACAATGGCAGAAGAATAAGCGTAATTTCACTTTATAAATAGATGACATTGTCACAAAAATAGTGATAGTTACCGAGTGAAATGTTTCTAAATGTATCTATGTCGTTATATAAAATTGTTAATATCAAAATACTCGATGTATTAAAAATAATTATCGTAACGGATGCTTATTGGGGAGTTGATATGAAATAAAAAGCACTTCTAATAGAAGTGCTTTCGTTTGTTTATGAAGATTGAACTAAAACTAGATTTATTAGTTTTTCGCAATTGCGATTTGATTTTTATCTTGTTCAATAGACTGTTTCATCAAGTCATTATATTTAGCGACCTGAATTTCGAACTCTTTCTTCTCTTTGCGAGGAACAGATGCTGCCAATGGAATCTTTGCTGTCATTGGATTTACTGCTTTTCCTCGAATTAAGAACTCATAGTGAATGTGTGGACCTGTTACACGGCCAGTGCCACCTGATAGCGCAATTTCTTGACCACGTTTAACATGTTGACCTTTTTTAACCAAAATACGGCTGTTGTGTAAGTAACGAGTGCTGTAGTTAGCACTGTGTTTAATGACGACATAACGCCCCGCATAAGGGTGGTTAGTCACTAACGTTACAACACCATCACCTGTTGCGAGTACTGGCGTACCTGATGGTGCTGCAAAATCAACACCATTATGTGGTTGGCGACGTCCAGTAACCGGATGAACGCGATTAGGGTTGAATGGCGAACTGATACGGTAAAATTTTGCTGTTGGATAACGAATGAAAGCTCGTTGTAAACTTTCGCCATTTTCATCATAAAAGTTACCATCAGAATGCAGGTAAGCTGTTATATAGCGTTTACCCGTATAAATGCGGATAGCTTGTAAATCACTGTCACCAGTAGATTGACCTTTTATATATTTACGTTTGGTAACAATTTCAAATGAATCTCCTGATTTAAGATCACGATTAAAATTCAACTTATCTTTCAAGATAGACATAATTTCTTGAGCTTCACTATGTGAAACGCCAGCTTTACGTACTGACGCACTAAAACTACCATAGATAGTTCCCGTTGCAACAGTCTCACGCCATACACCAGGTAACGTAATTTCTTTTACATCGAAATTGCCATCTTTAGTACGAATGTAATCAATTCGCTGCGCTAAGCTAAATTCAAGCTCTAACTTATTAAGTTTGTGATCACTTTCATTAATCCAAAAACGTAAGATATTACCTGGTTGAAGTTTGTCAATTTGAAGTTTGTCAATTTGAAGTGTGTTTAAGTCAGCCTCCATGATGGACTGAATATCAGAGTAGGGGATCGACATTCTCGCAAAGATGCCACTTAGGGTATCACCGTTTTTAATTTTATATTCATAGGTCGGTGGTAAATCGACCGTTTTCTTCATTACTTTTGGTGACAAAGCAGGTAGTACCACCTCTGGAGTGGCTGGGATAGAAAGTTTTATTTCTTTATATTTTTGATGAGTTGTTGCTGTATTGATAGATAAAGCTGCAGCAACGGTGATAAGAGAAATACCTGCAATACTAATATAGCGAGAATTAATAAATTTTCTCAAAATTGTCGTGTTTAACGTAGACATAAATCTGGAATGCTCGTCAGTTCTTATTTTTAGTGAGTGCAATCAGCACTAGCTTATTTTTGCGATGGAGTATAAAAGCATAGCTTTTCTGAACTGTAAATGAACTAATGTTGTGATTAGTAATTATACGGTGTGTTTTTATTAAAAGTAGATGATATCTTGTATAAGTCATTTATTTTACAATGTTTTATATGTTTACTGTATAAATGGTAGACATTATTCCGATTATTTATTGACAGTTGTTATGCGCTTAAAGCCATTATTTTGTTGGTGATAATATAATATAGTGTTCGTTAAGTTCTTGACTAAAAGCCCAAGGTTGAATGATTCAAAAATTGGGCTGATGAATGAGATTATTTATTTTTATGTCCTTCTCGATAGCGGTTGTTGCTTCGGCTTATTCGGGTTTCTTCCCATCGTTTTCTTTCTAAATGTCCTTCCTTATGGCCTGTGGTTGATAAGTAGTTATTGTTATTTATTGTCGTCAACACATAGCTTTGTTGTTGCTGATTGGTATTTAATTGCTGAGTATGGTCCAGATACTTAATCGTACTATCTGTGATCTGTTGGGTATATTGTGGTGAACTGACGGGAATGGCAAAAGCTGATAACGAATGCAGTGTTAATGATAAGACTAGAGTCGTGATAACGCGTTGCATGGTCTTTCTCTCAATATTAAGAAGGGCACAGTAAACGATATTTCCTCTGAATTAAGCATGATAGAAGTATTCATATTTCATTCATAATTAAATGAAATTTCATTAAAAATAAATACGTTATTGCCAACACAATGCTTTTTTTTATGTTTCAGCATACACTAGATGTTTTAATTGAAGGTGTATTAAAACCATGGACCACGATTTTCAAGAACAAGCATTTATGATACGTGCACTTTTATTATCTCATCAATCATTACCAGACTGTCGCCCGAACCCTCCAGTAGGATGTGTATTAGTTAAAAATGGTGAGATTATGAGTGAAGGATTTACTCAGCCGCCAGGACAATACCATGCAGAAGCGATGGCGCTAGCTAATTATCATGGTTCTTTTACGGACGTAACTGCTTATGTGACATTAGAGCCGTGCTCATTCGTTGGACGTACTCCTTCTTGTGCACATACATTTGTTGAATTAGGTATTAAGAAAGTTGTTGTTGCAACACTGGATCCTGACAGTCGCAATAGTGGTAAAGGTATCGCGATTTTAAAAGAGGCAGGTGTTGAGGTAGAAGTAGGGCTTTGTGAAAATGAAGTGTTAGATTTTATTGAGCCTTACTTAATTAAAAATTAATAACATAAATAGAAAAACCCAATTAATAAAAATATACTTTCATTAATTGGGCTCTTAATCTTTTTATATTATTCTTATTTAAAATAAGAATAATATCTAAACTAAAGAATATTATTTAGTTGATGTTTTGTGGTGTAAACGAGATGATTCTTTATGGTCATGTTCTTTTGTTTTATGATGACGATGCTCATCATGTTCATGACGATCGCCATGAGTTTGTTCTGGATGCTTATGGCCTACAGGATCACCGCCATGTTGTGTGTGTGGGTGACTTTTCTCATGATCACGCATTTCATGATGATCACGATTATGTTTATGCTCAGCACCGTCATCGTAACGACGTTCCATTTTTTCATGCTCGAATTCAGCGCCATGTTGATGACCGCCTTGTGAACCATTGTGCTCTTGACTATTAAAATGTGCCATAACTAAATCCTTTGATAAACAGCGTTAAAAATAAGTTGGTGTCTGTCTATGGATTTAAATTTACTCTTATTTTAAAGTTGAACAATACACGTTTTTATAATCAAAAGTTTTATTTTTGGTAATTGCTGATATAACGAAATAGGTATATTAATTTAGCCTTTTTATTTAAGTGCTAAATGCTCAACGTAATAAATTAATTAATCGTTACATTTATTAATTTATTAAAATTATCAGAATATGCAACTTTGACATAGTGTGCTTAAAGGTCTAATCAGAGCTTAAATTATGTTTTTTAACGCCTATAAAACCACATCACAATCAGTGTTATCTAATTAAGATAAAATCAATTTAATCAATGATATGCAGGGTTTGATAAATTAGCGATTCGCAAGCAAAGGGATTAAATTAATTAAAGGTTTAACAACTGAAGGGCACTTAAAGTTGCGTTTTGAAGTGAATGGGGAGGAGCTCCTACAGGTCAATGTTTCTAACCAGTAGCTTAGAATATGTAACATTTAGTACATTTAGGATTTGATGAAAGAAAAAAGCCGAGCTTTAAAGCTCGGCTTTTTTATGATCATTAAGTGGTTATGCTAATAAATCTTTTGCTGTTTCAACAATATTATCTGTTGTAAAGCCAAACATTTTAAAGAGCTCATCAGCAGGTGCTGACTCACCAAATGTAGTCATACCGATAATACGACCATCAAAACCAACATACTTGTACCAGAAATCTGCAATACCTGCTTCAATAGCAATACGAGCTGTTACATCTGAAGGTAATACGCTTTCACGATATGCTGCATCTTGCTTGTCAAACAGATCTGTTGCAGGCATAGAAACAAGACGTACCTTACGACCTTCAGTTGTTAGTTGTGCGTAAGCTTCTGCTGCAATACCTACTTCTGAACCGGTTGCAATTAAGATTAGCTCAGGTTTGCCTTCACAGTCTTTAAGGATGTAACCACCCCTAGCGATGTTAGCTACTTGTGCAGCGTCACGATCTTGTTGTGTTAGGTTTTGACGAGAGAATATCAGTGATGTTGGGCCATCTTTGCGCTCGATTGCGTATTTCCAAGCGACTGCTGATTCAACTTGGTCACATGGACGCCATGTACTCATGTTTGGTGTTAGACGTAGAGAAGCGATCTGCTCTACAGGTTGGTGCGTAGGACCATCTTCACCTAAACCGATTGAATCGTGCGTGTAAACTTGAATGTTCTGAATTTTCATCAGCGCAGCCATACGCATTGCATTACGTGCATATTCCATAAACATTAGGAATGTTGCACCGTAAGGAACGAAACCACCGTGTAGTGCCATACCATTGATCATCGCAGTCATACCAAACTCACGTACACCGTAGTGAATGTAGTTACCAGATGCATCTGTTGGTGTGATTGACTTAGAGCCAGACCACATGGTTAGGTTTGATGGTGCAAGGTCTGCTGAACCGCCCATGAATTCAGGTAGAATTTTACCGAATGCTTCAAGTGCGTTTTGTGATGCTTTACGAGAAGCGATATTTGCAGGGTTCGCTTGAAGATCTGCAATAATTTCAGATGTCACTTGATCCCAGTTTGCTGGTAGCTCACCGTTCATACGACGTTTGAATTCAGCAGCGAGTTCAGGGTAAGCAGCAGCATACGCGGCAAACTTTTCATCCCATGCAGCTTCTTTCACTTTACCTGCTTCTTTCGCATCCCATTCAGCGTAAATTTCTGCTGGAATTTCAAATGAGCCGTAAGTCCAACCTAGGAATTCACGTGCTGCTTTAATTTCATCAGCGCCTAGTGGAGCACCGTGACAGTCGTGAGAGCCAGATTTGTTTGGAGAACCAAAACCAATGATCGTTTTACAACAAATAAGAGTTGGCTTACCTGTTTCAGCTTTAGCTGCTTCAATTGCCGCATTAATTGCTGCTGCATCATGACCATCAACAGCAGGAATGACATGCCAGCCGTAAGATTCAAAACGCTCAGGCGTGTTATCAGTGAACCAACCTTCAACGTGACCATCGATAGAAATACCGTTGTCATCCCAGAACGCGATCAGTTTACCAAGACCTAATGTACCTGCTAATGAACATGCTTCGTGAGAAACACCTTCCATTAGACAGCCATCACCAAGGAAAGAGTATGTGTAGTGATCAACAACGTCATGACCTTCACGGTTAAATTGTGCAGCCATTGCTTTTTCAGCAAGTGCCATACCAACCGCATTAGTAATACCTTGGCCTAGAGGACCTGTGGTTGTTTCAATACCTGGAGCGTAGCCGTATTCTGGGTGACCAGGTGTTTTAGAATGAAGTTGACGGAAATTCTTCAGCTCATCGATAGAAAGATCGTAACCTGTAAGGTGAAGTAGCGAATAGATAAGCATTGAACCGTGGCCGTTTGATAATACAAAACGGTCGCGATCAGCCCACTTAGGATTTTGTGGGTTATGATTCATGTGACCACGCCAAAGTACTTCAGCGATATCTGCCATACCCATAGGTGCGCCAGGGTGACCAGAATTTGCTTGTTGTACGCCATCCATGCTTAGGGCACGAATCGCATTCGCTAACATTTTATGTTCCATAGTGTTTCCACCAAATATATGAGATTTAAACTTAAGAAAGCGGCAAAGGCCGCTTTCTGGAATACTTAATTAAGCGATTAAAGACGCTCTGCAATCATTGCTTCAAGTTTACCTTGGTCAATTGCGAAGTTACGGATGCCTTCCGCTAGTTTCTCAACTGCCATTGGATCTTGATTATGTTCCCATAAGAACTCAGCATGTGTCATTGCTGCTGGACGATCTTTCAGATCTGTTGTTGCTTTTAGTTTCTCAACAACGTCACCTTGTGCTTCTTCTAGTTCTTGAAGGAGTTGTGGGCTAATCGTTAAACGGTCACAACCTGCCAGTTCAAGAATTTCACCAGTATTACGGAAGCTTGCGCCCATAACTACAGTATTGTAACCGTGTTCTTTGTAGTAGTTATAGATATTCGTTACAGAAATCACACCTGGATCTTCTTGTGGTGCAAAATCACGACCTTCTTTCGCTTTGTACCAGTCCATAATACGACCAACGAATGGCGAAATAAGGAAGACGCCAGCTTCAGCACAAGCACGAGCCTGCGCAAAAGAGAATAGAAGAGTTAGGTTACAGTTGATACCTTCTTTTTCTAGGATTTCCGCTGCACGGATACCTTCCCAAGTAGAAGCAAGTTTGATGAGGATACGATCGTTGCTAATACCTGCATCGTTGTACATTTTGATAAGTTGACGTGCTTTTGTAACACTGCCTTCTGTATCGTAAGAAAGGCGAGCATCAACTTCAGTTGAAATACGACCAGGTACAACGTTAAGAATTTCTTTACCAATGCTTACTGCAAGCATATCGCAAGTATCTTGTACTTGTTGTGCTTTATCATCGCCTTGTGCTTTTGCGTAAGCGATAGAAGCATCGATAAGTGGTGCGTACTCAGCGATTTGTGCAGCTTTTAAGATCAAAGATGGGTTAGTTGTCGCGTCTTCTGGTTGGTATTTTTTAATGTCTTTAATATCGCCAGTATCTGCTACAACAGTAGTTAGTGCGCGTAGTTGTTCTAATTTTGTGCTCATATCTATTGACCTTATCTATAGGACTTATGCCATGCCAGCCACTATTTATAACGTGAAATGCTGTCATGCTCAAAAGAATTTATTACTTATTCTTAACCTGTTCATACAAAGCCATTCACGCACTCAGTGAGCGAATGGTTTAAGTAAGAGCATTTGATAAATCGATAATCGACTTTTTAAGTGTTTTTGTCAATTCAACATGCGAATAAATCCCCTTTAGATCCCAATAAAAGTAGGTCTAATTCACTTTGTCTGCGAGATGTTGATATTAACTACAATTTTTTTGGTTTTTAATGGTGAGCGGATGATCACTTACTTGGGCATATGTTCATTTTTAAAGAGATAAACAAATAAAAATTCCACAAAAATATTGGGTAAAATATCTAACGTACTTTATGGTAATAATGAAAAAAGCCATTAACTTTCGTTAATGGCTTTTTTTCACGTAGAGATGATCACACTACATTAGAAGTTGTAGTTAACACCTACATAGTACATCGTTGTTTCTGAATCGATGTTTAAATCTTTATCGTTATCCGCTTTTTCAAGATCTGTTGATAGGTAGTCAATACCTGCACGAAGATCGACATGTTCAGCAACTGCAAAGTTAACACCCGCACCCGCAGTCCAGCCAAAACCATCAACATCAATATCGTGACGGTTAATATCACCGGCGCCATCGTAATCGCCATCAACAGCAACGTAAGCGACACCAGCTTTAGCAAATAGAGATAATTGATCATTAATTGGCATCATTAAACGAGGAGTCAGAGTCGCGTAACCTTTTTTAATGTTATCTTGCTCGCCTGTTTGACCTAATGTTGCTTCAAGACCAAGGTTTTCAGTGAAGTTGTAACCACCGTATACGCCGTATGCAAGTACATTTTCGTCGTAGTTATATTCCCAATGGTCAGCTTTAAGATCCGTAGTTGCATTACCAACGCTTGCACCTATGTATGGACCTGTCTGATCGGCAAGAGCTGCGCCAGATGCTGTTGTAAGAACAAGTGCTAATGGTAATAGAATCTTTTTCATCATAATTTCCTTATGTTTTTTTTTTGGTTTTTCAAGAGTTAATACTCTAACTCTTGAGTGTCACTAACTGCTGACGGGGAGAATATGGTTCATTCACAAGCTAAATGTCATGGAATTGAAAGGTGTTTTATTGCTCGGGTTTATTTGACATTGAGCTAACAATTTACGGACATGATTCACACAAAACGCATTAATAGTGAATGAATGGCGTTAAAATTCATCTTTATAAGCAATTTTTGTTACTTTTGGTGAATGTGTATTCAATGCGTGTTATCTAGAAAAACTGAAAGTCAGCCATTAGATAATATTAATTGTGCATAGCTAATGGATTTAAGTTTAAAAGAAACGCGTCAGCGACGAGTCGGGATAGAACCTGATTTACTGGCAGCTTATTATCAGATTGAAAGTCAGCGTTTTAGTCAATTTGATGAATGTTTACGTATAACGCCTCAAGGTCGAGAAAAACTTGAAGTGCAGATTAATGCTGAAAAATTAGCAGGATAAAGAAAATTAAAATTGTCCACGTATAATATTTAGGTAAAAATGCGCGCTAAAGCCTGTTTTTTAAACGAATGATGAATTTGTTTAAAAATAGGCTTTACAGGTGAGTGATTGCTAGGTATTATTCGCCGCCATTACGGAGAGATGGCTGAGTGGTTGAAAGCACCGGTCTTGAAAACCGGCATACGTTTATAGCGTATCTAGGGTTCAAATCCCTATCTCTCCGCCATATTCTAGAGATTCGATGCTATCGGATTTCATAAAGAATTGGAGCGGTAGTTCAGTTGGTTAGAATACCGGCCTGTCACGCCGGGGGTCGCGGGTTCGAGTCCCGTCCGCTCCGCCAATACAACGAAGCCTCGTCAGAAATGACGGGGCTTTTTTGTGTCTAAATTTAAGCTTTTGTGGTATATATTGATGCACCTAGCCGAGGTCGAGAGTCCCGCTGGAATGCCTACACTGCTATTTCACTAACATAATGCTGTCAATTAACGTAGTGATTTTGTTAATCAAAAAATACTGCTAACCAAATCGTCAGTTTATTTGGTTCAGTCCAACTAACACGGTGTTTTTGGTGAGCAGGAATATAAAGATGATCGCCTTTCTCTAATGTTACAATTTCATTATTATCAAAGGTGATCTCTGCTTTACCCTCTAATACGATAATCCATTCATTTTCAGATTGATCGTACCATTCATCAATTGGTGTTACATGTCCTTGAGAGACAATGCGTTCGACACGTACAGAATCGGTTTTAAGTAAGTCGATAAATTCTTCATTATCGAGTTTGACAGGTAATTGACTAAAAATATTCATCATGTCTGTTTTCCATTAACAGGTGGTTGAAGCACGTTTTCAATTTCTCAATTAAGGCTGGTATGTCATCAATTGAGGTATTACCAAAGCCAAGCACAATACCCTGCCAGTTTCGAATAGTATTCGGCAGTTCATAATAACTCAGTGGCCGTACGATAATATTGTGCTGGAAAGCCTGACCACAAAATTGTTTTTCACAGACGCTCTGGTGCCATCTTACTGTAACATGAAGCCCCGCAGCTTGACTGATCACCTCCCATTGTTGGTCAAAACAGTCATTAATATTTTGGATCATTTGTTGATGTTTTGCTTGGTATAGCCTGCGCATTTTTCGAATGTGTCGATGCAAGTGGCCGACATGAATAAATTCTGCCATTGCTAATTGAAGTTGGGCTTGCGTTTCACCGCTGAGAGCATCTTTTATTTCAAGGTAACGAGAAAGAAGAGCTTGAGGGACGACCAAATAACCAAGACGAATACTGTTGCACATCACTTTACTAAAAGTACCAATATAGATGATATTCACTTTGATATTGGTTTGAGCTGCAAGTCCTTGTAAGGAAGGGTAAGGGCGGTGAGCATATTGAAATTCACTGTCGTAATCATCTTCAATAATGGTCACATTATGTTGGCTTGCCCATTTAAGTAATTGGATCCGTTGAGAGATATTAAGTGTTGTGCCTAATGGATACTGGTTACTGGGGGTAATGTAAATGGCTTTAGCTTTTGTTTTGGATAATTGTTTAAGGTTAATTCCATCGAATGGAGTCACTGAAAGGGGAGCTATTTTTACATTGCATAATTTGACTACTTTACGCATTTGAGCATAACCGGGATTTTCAATAATGATTATATCGTTAGGCTGAGTGCTTGCCATTATTGCCATGATTAATGCTTGTTGTGCACCCGAAGTTGAAATGATCCTATCGGCGGTGACATCGACAGAGCGTGATGTTTTCAAGTAATGCATTAATACTTCTCTAAATTCCCACTCATCTTGTAGATCGTTACAACCAAGAAACTGTATTCGATCAAACTGTTGTTGATAAAGACGTTGCCACTTTTTTCTAGGAAATGCAGCAAGATCTGGCACGCCAGGAGCAAAGGCATTATTCGTTGTGTTTATTTGCTGTTTGATTGTGGGTTGTTTAAATGAATGTTCACTGCTCGTTGTCGTGAGGTAATGATCTGGTAGGGTGGCTGCGACATAAAAACCGCTACCTGCTTGGCTTAGAATATAACCTTCAGCAACTAGTTGGTCGTATGTGGCAATAATCGTATTACGACTGACATCGAGAATTTGTGCTAGGTGACGAGTTGATGGCAACTTACTGTTTTTTGGTCAATATCCTTGAGTTATTTTATCACGAATAGCAATAAACAAACTTTGCTGGCGTGAACCTTGGTGATGGGAAAGGGTTAAATCTCCGGTATCAATTAATATCAAACTGGATCCATCCATTATTCAAAACTGGCACTTATCTACAGTACCAAAGTTTGATGTTATGTCTATCAGAAGGAAGTGTAATTGTGGATCAATAGGAGAGATTGCGATGTTATCAAGTACTGATAGAACGACGATAAAGAAAAATCCGAATAAAGCCGTTTTAGAGACAGAAAAGCTCTATCAAATAATAGACGAAAGCTTACTTGCACATATTGCTATTGAGCAAAATGAGCAACCAATAGTTATTCCGATGTTGGTATGGCGAGTTGATAATAATATCTATGTCCATGGGGCTAAAAATAGCCGTTTAATTCGCGCGTTAAAAAAGGGGAAATCTTGTTGTTTAACATTTACGTTATTTGATGGTTGGGTACTTGCACGCTCTGCATTTCATCACAGTGCCCATTATCGCTCAGCAATGGTCTTTGGACAGTTTGATGCTATTGATGATAACCAATACAAAAATGCGTTACTGAACCACTTTATTGAGCAAATCGCACCGGGGCGAAGTGAATGTGTACGACAAGGCAATGAAAAAGAACTTACAGCGACGGAATTACTCGTGATGCCATTAACAGAGGCGTCGGTAAAAATCGGTTGTAATGGTGTAAATGATGATGAGCGAGATATGGATTTATCCATTTGGGCAGGAATAATTCCTTATAAAACCGTTATTGGTCCATTACAAGATGATGAGAAGATGGCGAATGGAATTGATCAACCTGATTATTCTTTAGCTTATGGAAATCGATGGTATATATAAACACGATCAGAAAAATTAAGTCCAGCCATATATTACTGGACTTAGCTCTCTGAGTATTAGTAAGATCGATTTAGGTTAAATTATGCTTGATGATGCTTTATTTGACCTTCTGTTGTTAAACGTGCATAACCATGTAAATGTGCACGACGCTTGCCTTTACATGTTTGATGAATAATTTACTAATCAGTACAAGTGAAAATTTATCTTATAAATTATTGATAATTTAAATTAAATCTTATTCTGATTGCCGTGTTTAATAAGCAAAAAAAGAGGATTAAGGAATGTGCTCATTAGATTGAAAATAACGCTAGCGATAAAATAAAAAGTAGCGCTAATTATTTTAAGCCATTTCTTAACAGGTAAGAAAAAAAGCCTGATAACTTAATGCTGGAAGGCGTTATCAGGCTTTTGTTATTCTATTTGATATAAAAATTATTCTTCCCAGCGAATCAATGTATCGCTAGGCCAATCATGCCCAATATCTGTGTATTTTTTCTCTAGTACATGACGTTTAATTTTAAGGGTTGGCGTTAAAATACCATTCTCAATTGACCAAGGTTCTTTAATCATCAACACACCTTTGATCTTAGCGTGAGATTCTAGCTCTCTGTTAATAGTTTTTATTACATGATGAACACGCTTTTCGTAACGTTTACGATCAAAGTTAGGGAAGTGATGAGGGAGTGCCAATAAAATGGGCGCTGGCATTCCTGAGCCAACTAAACACATCATCTCAACATTACTGAGTTCAAACAGACGTTTCTCAATTGGCACGGGAGAGACGAATTTCCCTTTAGCCGTTTTGAAGGTATCTTTTTTACGACCTTGAATAGTGAGGTAACCATCTTCATCAATAAAACCGATATCACCAGTATATAACCAGCCTTCGCTATCAAAGCTTTCTTTGGTTGCAGCATCATTGTTGTAATAGCCAGAAAATAAGCCTTTACTACGTACTAATATCTCATCATCTGCGGCAATTTTTAGTTCAATGCCAGGGCCGGCATTACCAACACTACCGACTTTGTCACTTCGGTATGGGTGGTTTAACGTGCTATAGGCAAAAGATTCTGTCATCCCCCAAGCTTCGGTAATATTGAGCCCAATACTTTCATACCAACGTAATAAACCTGCAGAAACGGGAGCAGAACCACAGCCTAATACTCGCGCTTCGTTAAGCCCTAAACCATCAGCGAGCTTGCGCTTAATTAAGCCCGAGATAAATGGAATTTTAAGTAAAAGATTCAGTTTTGCTGGTGGAAGTTTCTCTTGAATTCGTTGTTGGAAAAGCGTCCATAAACGCGGTACAGAAACAAAAATAGTAGGGCGGTGCATTTTTACATCATCGATAAAGGTATCAAGAGACTCAGGAAACGCCACTTGAAGCCCAGACATAATGGATGAACCAAAAATGTAAACCCGCTCAGTAATGTGAGCGAGTGGAAGATAAGAAAATAACCGCTCTGTTTCACCTAATCCAATATGATTGATTATTTGATGTGATGCCCAAGCGAAAGCGCCATAAGTCAGCATCGCGCCTTTGGGTAGCCCAGATGTGCCCGATGTATAAACAATCGACATTAATTCATCATCAGTATGTGCTGGACGTTCATTGCTTGGTGCATGTTGTTCAATCAACGTAGAAAAATGATATTGCCCTTCAGGTGTTCCTGGGTAGCTTAAAGAGATCGTCGGTATATCTGATAACGTTTGTGTGACGCTATTAATTGCATCAGGGCTATCAAGTTTACCGATAATCACTAATTTACTGTCACTATGAGTAATGCAATGCTCAATGGTCTCAGCCCCTGCCGTAGGGAAAATAGGAACACTGATATAGCTACCTAGCATCATGGCCAAATCACAAATAAACCATTCCGCACAGTTTTTAGAGACGAGTGCAATACGCTCGCCTGGTTGGATCCCTAGTGCACGAAAGGCACTGACTAGACGTAAAGCTTTATCAGCAACATCTGCATAGGTGTAGTCAACAAATTCACGGTTGATAATTTGGCGAAGATAGATATCAGTAGGACGTTCTTCTGCCCATTGTAAGATCATGTCATTGGGTAGCAGTTGAGCCATATTAATTTCCCTTAAATGGTTTGCTACAAGGATGAAATCGTTCGATGACATCGTTTGTTATTATATTGTTAAATTTAAAGCGTATTTTAGGGGCTAGTCAAGGTGTTGGGTAAGGAAAATCAGTAAGATAAAGAGGCTGAATTTGAAGGTAGGATGACTGAATCAAGTATTTATTAGTATAAAATCAATCAATTATTTAAAACACTTGTATGAAACGAAACTAAATTCCTCACCGAATAAATTAATGACTTTGTATCAGATCTGTTACCACGATCATGTTTGCTTTTTTATTGATAAAAGCGACAATAATAATGTACTTTCATTGTCGCTTAACAAGATTACAGCTGAATGTAATTATACGCCTGTTGGCTGAGTGTTTGATAACTCGATGAAGTGCGATCTTGTGATTCACAAATACTGAGTAAATCCTCAATGAAATAACCTAATGCTCGGTTTTCTATGGTTTTGATTTGTTGCTGTATTATTGGAGATAAATCATCGTAAATTGAAGCAGCACCAAAATCGCCAACCAGAATATTTGCATGCTCATCAAAAAGGACGTTATGGGCATAAATATCACCATGAGCAACGCCTTGATTTTGCATATGTTTAATCACGTTTGTCATTTGTGACACTATTTTTGATATTTGCTCAATGGTTAACGTAAAGCCGTTTGAAAAGGTATCGCGCGTACAGGTTTTAAACGTTGGTGGTAGGCCTAAGTTTTCAAAGTGCGCAGGGATCAATGCCATAACCAGCGCTAAATGTTTAGGGTCTGTAACGTGTGCTAATGACTCTACAAGGTTTGGATGACGACCTGTTTTGAGGCAAGCGTTTAATTCATCTTGTGGGTAACCGTCAGATGTAACTTCACCTTTAAAAACTTTAACTGCGATATCTGCTGCCAGTTGATGGGTATTATTTTTCCATTCAGCTAATGAAATAACCCCAGATGCACCCTGGCCAAGCACTTCTTGTAACGTGTAATCACTTGGTACAACTTCAGGCAATGTATTTTTTACCTGCTGACGGCAATTAAAATCATTACCAGAAAAAGCCAGCCATGCGAGTTTTGGTAAATTAAGCAGCTGAGTTGGAAATGTTTGTAAACGGTTAGCAGATAAACGGATCAATTCTAAGTTATGTAGTTGGTCCATTGTACTTGGCAATTCTGTGAGTTGGTTACCTGCTAACGCAAGTTTTTGCAGGCGAGGACGTAACCCTAAACTTTGTGGTAATTGAGTGATGTTATTATCGGTTAAAATCAGCCATCGCAGTTTTTGAGGTAACGATGTTTCATCAACGGTAGTGATCTGGTTTGATTTAAACCCGATCATTTCTAAGTTTGGGCAAGCCCCTAAGATCTTTGGTAACTCGGTAAAGCAGTTATTTGACATAAATACAATGCGTAGCTTGGTTAGCTTGGCAAAGTCGTCAGGTAACTGGCTCAGTTTGTTATCTGTTAAATCTAGGATTTCCAAACTATCAGCTAGCGAAAGTATTTCGAGAGGAAATGTGGTTAATTGCTGTGAAATTTTTAGTTGGGAAATATGCGCAAGTTCACCAGAGCGTAGCTGTTCTAACGTATGCAAAATCTGTAGACCTAATTATATGAAGAGTATTTTCCCTATTATACCTTGTGTGGTGTGAATGCCAATTAACGAAATAGCGATAGGAATTTTAATGACTTATCTAGAAGTGTAAATAACGTACATGATTTTGTTGTAAAAATGTCCACACTATCGGTTGCACCATAGTAAAAGGCCAGTACACTAGCGCCTAGTTTTGATGATATCTGTTACTGATTTCGTTTCTTTCCAAAAATGACACTGCAAGTACCGAGGGTTTTGTGTTTAAAAAAGCGTTATTGCCATTATTGGTTATGTTCACTGCTGTTACTGATGTTCAAGCAGCTTATTCGTATTCAACTTACCCTCCTGCAGGTACACGAACCGTAGATGATGTAATGAAGCATTACTCTCCTTTCGTTGAACCGCGGATGAAACGTTATTTTGAACATGCCGGTTTATCTTACCCTCCCCAGAATATTGCACTCTTTGCGATGAAAGAAGAGATGTCAGTTGAGCTATGGGCAGAAGAGAAAGGTAAATGGTCTTACGTTAAGCGTTACAATATCGAAAAAATAAGCGGTAAAAAAGGACCTAAGCTACGTGAAGGTGATAAACAAGTTCCGGAAGGTATTTATCGTATATCTTTGTTGAATCCTAATAGTCGTTTTCACCTTTCGATGAAGCTAGATTATCCGAATGCTTTTGATCGTAAATACGCAAAGTTAGAAGGTAGAACGTTCCCTGGTAGTAATATTTTCATTCATGGTAAACAAGCATCGACGGGTTGTTTAGCAATGGGTGATTATAGTATTGAAGAGCTATTTTTACTCGCCCAGAGAACAGGGCTTGATAATATCGAGGTAGTTATTAGCCCACATGACCCGAAAAAAGGGAAATTGCTGGCGTCAGTGAATCAACCGTTCTGGACTCAGATCCTTTATCGTAATATTGAACAACAAGCGAGTAAGTTTGGTCGATAGTTGGTGGAAGGTTCTATTTATAAAATGGCTTGCAAAGTAAATAATTACATTTGATTTGGCGCTTTTTAACCAGATACAACATGATGTCGCTAAAAATATGAGTTAGCGCTAGTTAAGGGAATCACATTTTGTAATACTAATACGAGCCACTGATTTCAATGAAGGATAATCATTGAAATCGTACTGTTGCATAAAATGATTATAATAGAGTCAACTCATTATGCCAAAGCGTAGTAAAGAAGATACAGAGATAACCATCCAAACGATTATGGATGCTGTAATTGATCAAATTCTTACCTTGGGTTACGACAAAATGTCATACACCACGTTGAGTAATCAAACAGGGATCTCTCGTACCGGAATTAGCCATCACTTTCCCAAGAAACAAGACTTTGCGCATGCACTTGATGGACGTATCTATCAGCTGTTTGTTGATAAGCTTGATTTAACAAACGATTTAGTAGCATTTTCTGCAAGTTGGTCTGTTGCGCTTGATGATGAAAAATTCCGTGCAATTTTACGCTTACTTTTCCACCATATTTCTTCTGCAGAAACATCACATGAGTTTGCACATCGTGGAATTGAACGCTTATTTACTCTTTGTGAGCAACGTTATGGCCAGCAAAGTATTGATGAATTAGAACGCTTACTAGGGCGCTCTTTGATTCGTTTAGCTCGATAGATCATTATTTGGGTATTTTTTAAATAAATACTAAGATGTGATCCAATATTAAACCCGCTTTATAGTGGGTTTTTTTTACAGTCAACATATCTAATAAGTTGTTGATTATTGCTTACAGTTAACAACTTTTTATTTGATAAAATTAGATTGTTATCCTAACTTTAAATTAGACGTTTGGTTGGGGGGGGTAATGGAGCATTTTTATCATTTAGTGGCAACAAGCAAAGAGATTGAGATTGGTGATATTGAGGTGGATGCGTCAGTTGAACCTTATGGTTATTCTGTTAGCAAGCCGATGCGCCATGAGGGTGTGAATTTACTCTTTAGTTCGGAAGGTGAGCCTGAGTTTTATGCGAATGCTTATATCTTGAGTCGTCGCATTGTAGAAGGTGTTAAGGAGACTGAACCAACCTCTTATGCTCTATTGCGTTACTTCCGATTCTTAGCGAAAAACAGCCTCAATTGGAACGATGAGAATCAAGAGCTTGAACGTTACCCAATCTACCTTTTCCGCAGTTACTTAAATAAGCAAATTGATAAGGGGAATATGAGAAGAAGTGTCGGCTCTTCCACCCTTTCTGTGATTCGTCGGTTCTATGTATTTTGTATGCGGCACGGTTATATCGACAAGTTGCCATTCGAAGTGAATGGGTACACTAAGTACGGTCAAATGCTGACGGATATTACCATTACAAGCCCCAAGCAAGAAACCGAACTAAGACCAATGAATGACCTTGATATTCAGCATATAAGGGATAATTGGCATCGAGCAGGTGTTTCTGGTGAGTTTCGATTGATTGTTGCTACCTCGATAAACTCTGGATTAAGAGCGATAGAAGTCTGTGATTTAAAACCTCGACATGTCAAAGTTCCAAAAGGGTTTAAGGGCAAGACGTATACGGAAATTAAGATTGGTAATTCTTTTGGCTGTAAAACAAAGCGTGGTACTGACCGAACTATCTCTATGCCCGTTTGGTTGATGACGCAATTAACGAAGTATTGTGAAAGTGAGCGCTACAAAGAGCGAGCGAGACTCTATTTTGCTATGACGGGTGATGAAGATGCTCCCATTTTTATTACTCGGGATGGGAATCGATTTCATGAGGATGGGAAGAAGTCCAGTACGCTCGATACTCTTTGGAGTCGCTTGAGAGCAGCGATTAAAGAAAACAGTAATCCGCACTTTGACCATATTTATCATGATACGAGAGTCACGTTTCTGGCGAATAAATTTGAGTTACTGGTTAATACGGATGGTATCACAACTACTCAAGCGTTGAAGCTTCTTAAAGATGAGGCAGGACATCGAGCTTTGAGTACAACAATGCACTATCTCACCCATTGGGAAGGTAATCCAACGAAGAATATCGCGCCTGAATTAATGATGGATTTATTGGCAGAGGATTGCATCTTATGACCGATCAAATAGATGGCAGTAAACCAGAAAATACTCGCACTTACCGCTCTATTTCCACGGATGAAATGCAGTCGGAAAATACGTTAACAACCATTCATCAATGGAAATATGTCTGGAAAAATGGTTTTGGGGTTAATTATACCTGTGACTTCCAAGAGTTACTAAAATACAGGACTCAAAAGCATGTCCGTTTTCTTATTTCTAAAGTTGAGCAGTCGGGGTGGTCTGAGACATCGAAAACTAATCATTTCAAATACATTCGAGCTATATTATCCCACGCCTTTAATGAGCAAAAAGGTAAGAAAAAAGTTGAGCTATCTGTGGATACGGCTGCTGCCTATATTCATGCTCAATGGCTATCAATCAGAACAACAGGTATAGGGTTACACGGTCAATCTAAATCAGCGAAATCGTTGGGGCAAGAGGCTTCTATGTATAGCTCCATGCTAAAAAAGTTTGGCTTAGGAGTGATTCCCAAAGCACGTCGAAATCTTGATACAAACTCTGCTGCTCTTGATTCGAACAACTATACCAAAGATGAGCTTAAGTTAGTTGCTCGTGCCTTACTATCAGATAGAAAGGCGCTGTATAAGCGTTATCTGGATGAGTCTATCAGTGATTACCAAAGAACGTTTGCATTTAATTGCTTGATATATAATGCCGTATTGCTATACATCTATTACACGGCAGCAGGTCAAACTGAGGCGTTAAATACTTACGTGATAGAAGATGAATGGAAGGTTGATAAGGTTGGTGGCAATCGCATATCAGTGAAGGGATTAAAGACTCGTGGTTACAAAGAAGAGACACGTTCGTTTACACCAAGAGCAGCATCGAAAACGTTTTTTGAAGAGCACTTTCAATTATCAAAGCTAAACGCAGAAGATTTAGGATTGGATAAACATTATTTGTTTGTCCGTAGAAACGGAAAAACACCCACACAGTTGAATCTGTTTCATTATATTCAACAACTAATGGGGCGCTCGGTATCATTAAAAATGGCTGTATCGAATAATGCCAGCTTCACTTTAAATTGTGAGCGATTGAAATCCTCCGTGAAGAATTATGCAGAAAATAAGCTTGGTCGTCCAAGTGCAATGGCGGGGACACGTAATCAATCTGAGTCTACTTGGAATAATAATAAGTACGGTAAGAATTCAAAAGAGGTCGCGAGACCTGAGTTGGCGATGGGAACGTCAACATTGTACGCTTACAGTAAAAACCCTACAGGTGGCGCTATGGTTGCCATTGCCACCACAAAGGCTAAACACTGTGAAGTTTTATCTGTAGAAGAAGCTGATGCACTTAGAGAGGCTTCTAAACATCCTGTAGATGATATTTCTAATGGTGGGGTTTGCAAGGGGGAAGATACACCTCAGAAGCGTGAATTCCATAAATCAAACATGGATGTGGGTTTATTGGATGAGGATGATGTAAAGGGTTTAGGGTGTGGGTACGTCATAAAATGTTTCGTCTGTCGAAATTTTGCTGTTATTGATGAAGTTCATGATATTTGGCGTTTTCTTTCATTTGAACTCAGGTTGAAAGAGGCGCTGATTGCGCACAAAGATTTAACGCACTTCATTAACAATTTTGGTGAGGTTCAAGCGTCCATTACTGAAATTAAAAAGCACTTCAAAAAAAGAAACCTCAAAGCCGCAGAAACCTATCTGAAGCGTCAGGGCTGTCATCCCCTGTGGGATGAGGACTCTATCTCGGATATTTTTAAGGGATAACTTATGTACAGTATTAGTCATCATCATGCTTTATTTGATAAGTATTCGTTATCAACCGACACAAGCTTTACGATGCCGACAATAGGAACAGTGGTGAGCGTTAAAAAAGATGGTAGCCCAGCCTCTTATTTTGAAGATGATAAATGGAACTTTAATGACTTGTTTAATACGAAAGGGGCTAAAGAGAGTGATTATATAATAAACTTTCACTCCCAAAAGCATAATCCTGAGTTACTGCTTGAATTAAAGCAGAGAGTCTATTGGTTAATTTGGGGAGGTAAAGGTTCATTACTGGAAGTTGAAGGCGCTGGCACTTTTCGTAAGATTGAGTCCATTATCGTTATATTTAAGAAGTTAAACCCTTTATTAAGGATATTTAAAGGGACTCGCATTAACCGCTTTAGATATTTATCTAATGAAATTATTTTCTCGCAAATCATCGAGTCATTGAAAGGTTTGGGTGAACAAACAATTACTCATAAGCTAGATGCGCTAAATGTGTTGACGCAGGTTAATCCTCAGTTCCCTGAGCATCAGCGATTTACTATTCCTTATCAAGACGGTCAAACAGCAAGGACGATAGCTAAAAAAATAGCCGGTAAAGGTAAAGGTCACTACCCTACGGTTATTCCTGTTATCTATGAGCAGTTTTTATCTCGAACTGTTAATGAAGTGGAATCAGCTTATTTGGAGTTCTTGAATGGGCGTGATTTTGATGCTGATGTGGAAAGTGAATATCAATCCTTACTTGTCGATTTAGATATAAGTGCTGAAATCGAAGCGCTATACCAAGAGCTGACGACGGATGTCGATATACAAGAAAGGGCAAATAAAAATACATGTTCTGAAGAGGACATTCGTGATGATTTCATGAAAAAGGCGCAGGAAGCCGTTGAAATAACGTATCGAAATCAAGCTTATCAGTCCGTCCTTGAAGTCTACAAGACCAATAATCCCCTCCTTGATGTAAAAGAATATGCGAAATGTAACGACATAACAGAAAGAGAAGCTGTCGATAAATTTAGAATCATCGAAGGCGCTTGCTTTGCCGCTTGCTCTGCTTTTACGGGGATGCGGGTAAGTGAGCTGACACAAATTGATAACACCTCTTACAAAGAGGTTGATATTGACGGTATTACACTTTGCACCATGCGCTCTTGGACAAATAAATTAGAGAAACTGGATAGAGAAGATGTATGGGCATGTGCGCCAGTCTGTAGAGAAGCCTTGTTAGTCTTAACTGTACTGAACGATAGTTATCGTGATGAATCAGGTAATATCCATCTTAGTCCACGATTTAGTTTCGATGGGAGAAGTAACACAGGTAATAATATTAAGCGTCAATTGAAAGATGTGGTTTTGCATACTCAGAATCTGACTTTATTGTTTTTATCTTATAGTAATTACCTCGATATTCGTTACATACCTGATGAAATGGATGAGGTGAACAACCTATTAAATCCTATTGTGGCGGAAAGACTTAACCCTATTAAAGCAAATGATAAAGGTGAATTGTTTTGGAGTGTTTCAACACACTCATTAAGACGCACCTTTGCACACTTTGTGGTTGGGTATGGTCTTGTTTCTCTCGCTTCACTAAAGCATCAGTTTAAGCACATCAACCTTTCTATGACGGCTATTTATGCCAGCCACTCTGTAGTGGCATAGTGAATTTGGTCACTTAGTTAGAGGTGATATCATCACTTCATACGTTAACAGGTGACACTATGACAAATCGTACAAGACGACTATTCAGCGCAGAATTCAAGCTCGAGGCTTCACAGTTAGTGATTGATCAAAATTACTCAGTGGCAGAAGCCGCCCAAGCCATGAATGTGGGTAAATCCACGATGGATAAATGGGTTCGTCAGCTTAAACAAGAACGACAAGGCAAAACGCCAAAAGCTTCGCCTATGACCCCTGAGCAAATAGAAATTCGGGAATTAAAAAAGAAGTTAGCTCGTCTTGAAGAGCATAATGAAATATTAAAAAAAGCCACGGCTCTGTTGATGTCGGACTCACTGAACAATTCTTGATGATCAAGAAACTCAAGCAGAGCTATAGCGTAAAAACATTATGCGAAGTCTTCAATGTTCATCGAAGTAGTTATAACTATTGGCTAAAGCGTCCAACAGCGATTAGGGCGGAAACAGTCAAACTTCGCAGCTTAGTTAGTGAGGCCCACGCAGCAAGCAACGCCTCTGCGGGAGCGAGGACTATTGCAGATATAGTCACAAATCAGGGTTTAAAACTGAGCCGATACCGAGCAACAAAACTCATGAGAGAGCTTGGTTTAGTCAGTTGCCAACAGCCAAAGCATCGATACAGAAAGGCTTCTCAAGAACATGTTGAGGTTCCAAATCACTTGGGCCGACAGTTTGCTGTTACCGCCCCAAATGAAGTTTGGGTTGGTGATGTTACGTATATTTGGACAGGAAATCGCTGGATGTATTTAGCGGTTGTTATTGATCTTTTTGCCCGCAAAGTGATTGGTTGGTCGATGTCTTTATCACCTGATTCCAGTCTGACAGGCAAAGCTCTTTCAATGGCTTATGAGTCGCGTGGTAAGCCGAAAGGCGTCATGTTCCACAGCGATCAAGGTAGCCACTATACAAGTCGAAAGTACCGTCAATTACTGTGGCGTTTTAAGATAAAACAGAGTTTATCTCGCCGAGGAAATTGCTGGGATAATGCACCAATGGAGCGTTTCTTTAGAAGCTTAAAGACCGAATGGGTGCCAACAGTGGGTTATCGTAGTTTTGCTGAAGCTCAACAAGAGATCATCCGCTACATTATCGGGTATTACTGTCAACTCAGGCCGCATCAATATAATGGCGGCCTAACTCCCAACGAATCAGAACGATTATATTGGGAAAACTCTAAAA
This sequence comes from Photobacterium sp. SKA34, assembly GCF_000153325.1. Taxonomy (GTDB): domain Bacteria; phylum Pseudomonadota; class Gammaproteobacteria; order Enterobacterales; family Vibrionaceae; genus Photobacterium. The sequence continues at coordinate 726,067 of NZ_CH724141.1, read as the reverse complement.
CCGTGGCCAATTTTAGTTGACCACTACAAGATGCCGATCTATATATAAGAGCTAACAGAAAGCCGACAACCTCAGCCTTTGATTGTAGCTCTAACCGATCAGGGAATGATGAGATGTGTTACTTATATGCCCAACCGGGTATCACATATTACGTCTTGATTCATGGTTACACACGCTATACCAAACTGACGCTTCGTTTAGACTAATAAGATCAACCTCATTTTAACACGTAAGAACGTCATAATAAGTCAGTTTATCTGCTGGCTTATTTTCCTATCTAGTATCCGTTAATCAAGTATGGATTTTGATATTAAACGGCATGAGTGAGTTTCGAATTATGACAAGAATGATAATCATAGCTAGTTTGATGGCTGTGACACCAGCGTTTGCAGATAATATTCCAGTTACACCAGAAATGATGAGCGTCAGCTATATTGCTAATGTTCAAAATAGGCAAACTTATACTTATGTAAAATGTTGGTATCGGCCAGCACAAAAACATGATGATCCCGCAACAGAATGGGAATGGGCGCGTGATGAGAAAGGTGATTACTTTACTATTGATGGTTATTGGTGGTCCTCGGGAAGGTTGAAAAATATGTTTTACACCAATGTTTCTCAGTCAGAAATTAAACATAGATGTAAAGAAACATTAGGCGTAAATCATGATACTGCTGATTTCCTTTTCTATGCTTCTGATAATCGGTATTCGTATAACCATGATATTTGGACAAATGATGACGTTAATAAACATGTAATTAATCGTATTATTGCTTTTGGTGACAGCCTATCTGATACGGGAAATATTTATAATGCTTCTCAATGGGTATTTCCAAATCGAAATTCTTGGTTCTTAGGACATTCTTCTAATGGCTATGTGTGGACAGAGTATCTAGCTCATGGAAAAGCCATTTCCCTTTATAATTGGGCGGTGGGTGGCGCAGCTGGAACTAACCCAGTACTTGGTATTAACCGGTATTTATGCTCAAGTTACGTCTTACTTAACCTATATGAAAATGGCAAAAAACTATCACCCTGAAAATAGTTTGATCACACTTGAATTTGGCCTTAATGACTTTATGAATTACGGTCGTGAGGTGGCAGATGTAAAAGCAGACTTGAGTAGTGCATTGATTCGTTTGACCGAATCGGGCGTTAATAACCTTTTATTATTCACTTTGCCCGATGCGACAAAGGCGCCGCAATTTAAATACTCAACCCCAAATGAAATTAATACAGTAAGAGCTAAAATCTTAGCTTTTAATGCATTTATTACAGAGCAATCTCGCCTTTACAAAGAAAAAGGGTTAAACGTTATTCTTTTTGATGCATATGATACTTTTGAGGAGCTCATCGCCCAACCTCAATTATATGGTTTTGAAAATGCCAAAGATGCTTGTTTAAATATTAGTCGTAGTTCAGCGAAAGATTACCTCTATCGACATAATTTAACCAATGAATGTGCTTATCATGGTTCAGATAAATATATCTTTTGGGGAGTAACTCACCCCACAACAGCAATTCATAAATATATTGCCAATCAAATTCTTGAAACGAAGCTAGAGATCTTTAATTTTTCAAAAGATTGAAATAAAAATCTGATCTTTTTATTTTTCGCGTGAAGTGATGCTAAGTCAGACGCTGGCTACTTAAGCTGCATAATGATAATTATTGCAGCTTAATCCAATGGGTTTATAAATAGAATTTATTTTCTGTGTATATATTATTGTACATAAGCGTTCCATAAAAGCATTCTCTGTCACATTTATTGGGCTTTCTTGTTGCGTGCTAGTTAATTTACGTTGAGTATGCTCGCAAGTAAAAATTAGCTTTGTGATAAAGGTTATGATGAAAATAAATAAAAAAAAGAAATGTTTTAAGATCTGGATTGGTTTTTTTACGGCGACAATCAGTTTTAGTTGCATTGCCGATAATACTTATATTGATGACTATTATATTGAAGCGAAAGGGATGGAAGGAAAAGCACTTAAAAGTATGCTTTCTATTATCGCTTCACGAGGTCAAAAACAGTTAACTTACAATGAAGTTTGGTCTGCGCTTAAAGATACGAATGAAGACCCAAATAATACGGACAATGTGATTCTTTTTTATAGCGGTCGTTCCCAATCAAAAAGCTTTACTGCGTCAGGAAACAATAACAAAGACGCATGGAATCGCGAGCATTTGTGGCCTAAATCATTAGGTTTTAAGCGAAAGAATCAGTGGGGGTATACCGATATCCATCACTTACAACCTACCGATGTGCAGATCAATTCTATCCGCTCCAATAAAGCTTTTGATTTTGGTGGTAAACCATTAACAAAATCGCCATTTAATAAAACAGATAATGACAGCTTTGAACCTCGTGATGCGGTGAAAGGTGACGTTGCTCGGGCTATTTTCTACATGGCAGTGCGTTATGAAGGACTGGATGCGAATATGCCTGATCTTTTTATTGCGGACGATACCTCCACTCACTCTGGTGAGCCAAAGATTGGTAAATTATGTTCATTACTGCAATGGCATAATGCAGATCCTGTTGACGAATGGGAAAGGCTTCGTCATGAAAAAGCAGTAATGTGGCAGGGTAATAGAAACCCTTTTATCGATAATCCTCAATGGATTAACGCCATTTATGCCAGTCGATGTTCATTTTAATCATCATTTTTCAACGAGTATAAATCGCACTCATTTGTCGAGTGAGCTGTAATGAGTAACAGTTCACTAGTGAGTGCTTTTTCCCTTTTCGTTATCTCTCATTTAAGAAGTCGCTTACTTCTATTATAAAAAATAACTATGAAAATATTATCAGCAATAGTTTTACTTTGCTTAGCTACTTGCGCTCAGGCATCACTCTATTTTGGCCCTCCTGATGGTGAAAATATTATTGATGTTGCTGATCAAGGTGGCTATTTATTTAAAGTTGAAAAAGGAATTTATATTCAAACGGACTCGGAAGATTTTCTTCTCGGTATTTCAACGCTATTTGAAAACTTAAAGCATACCCGAACAGGGAAAGCGATCATCAAACAAGTTTCGCATTATCATCCACTTTCCTTACCCCAAGGAGAGCGAGCGTTAGCATTTATATCAATTGGACAAAATGCAGCGACAATGGAGAAGATACATGTAGTTATTAGGCCATCTCAGAGCGGAAAGCAGTTTGTTACTGAACCATTGATCACGTCATCGCATTTTATGGGGCATCAATCAAATGGTCTCGAGGTTCCTGCTGCAATTTACTTTGACATTGAAAACACAGTAATGCTCCCAGGTCTTGATATTGCGATTGATCCTACTATTGCACTTGGTCATGAACTAATCCATGCCCGTGATTAATTAACCGGTGGTTTACCTGTTGGAACACAACCCGTTCGTCATCGAGCTCCCATTGCTGGTATGAATCACCAAGGTGAGGAGTTTGCAGAAGGGGAGGTGGTTGAGTTTAACTTAATGCGACGTGAAATCGAGGCAACTGTAGTGGCATATCAAAAGGGGAGTACGAGTTTAAAAACACTCACCACAACACGAGAAGCAGCCATTGATAGAAGGCAAAGCATCATCAGTGTGTGGGAACAAGCTATTAAAGAACATCGTGTTTCTAAAGCTGAATACAGCCGTATTAAAACTAATATTCAACTCTTAAAATTAGAGGTGCCAGTCTCTGAATATCATTTATCAATGGAGTTAGGTGCTCATGCTCGTGATATGTATTGGCCCGGTTCGATGATCAGCTACACTTCAACGCCGACAAATATTACGCTGAAACAAGCAAAGCAAAGTTCATATTCATTGAGTCGTTCATCATTGAATACCGCAATCATTAGTGATGTGCTCAGTCGCTCGCCTCAGTCACCAATGTTGATAAGTACGAGCCTCATCGAGAGAAAAAACGGTTTTCCAAAATTAGATAAGGTGTTGCGAACAGCTTTAGAGTTGGCAGCTAAATCAGAGCAACATGTTGTCTTAGTGAAGGGTGATGAATTTTCTGCCTTATCAGAATTTGAGCAACAGTTAACAATAATAACTATAGAAAAAGCGCTAGTGAGTATAAGAAAAAATCAATATGCGTTAACTGTTATTGAAATGAATGCTAGTGAGATCATTGGTACAGAGCTAGAAATAGTGACCAAGGCTAATCAAATTATTCTTCTTTCTACGCACCATGATCTTTCTTCGTTGGCGATATCTGAATACATATCTGCTGGAGGAAAAAGACTGGTCGTTAACCGTATTTCACGTTCAATACTTCCCTCTGAAAGTTTGCTTTATCCAAATCGCTTACGTTGGTCGACGCTTGCAGAACAAGACAATGTGACACTTGTGGCTAACTCCGCATTACCTAAATCAAAAAAATGTTGGAGCCTGTAATGAAGATGAAATGCCTAACAATATTTTGGTGTCTCTTTATTTGCTTTAATGTACAGGCAACAAATATGTGCCAGTTAGGGGAAAATACCCTAGAAGAAGAGCATGATTGGCTTTCAAGATTAGATAGAGAGTTTAACAGTGAACTTAATGATGTTAGAGAAATTGCGGCATTAAATAAAATACCAAGTTTAATTCTTCCTATCAGTGAGCAAACATTTGTACCTGAGCATTGGGAAGGGCTTTGGGAGGCTGTAAACAATAAAGAAGATCAGCCTTTAAGTGCCAAAAGAATGTCTCAATTAGAGCATGTCTTTGAGCGTCAAGCATTATGGCAGGCCGCAAAAAATGGGGGACGTGCATTATCTGCGGTGTTTGATATTGTCTTATTTGCGCCTTGGATTGAGAAATTAACCCGTACTATGTGGGATGACTCTGCCAGCGATCTACATCGACTGAGTGTAACCGCAGAGCCTATCCCATTTATTGGTTTTGCTATTGGTTATTATGATTACCTTTCAACGTTAGATAGTCCTGAAAAGCGCTTTAATCAATGGCTGGAGAATGGTCACTATAGCTATGGTCAAGATTCTGTTTTATTTAGGATAAACACGGCTTCAGCGCAAGCTATTGAGCAACAACATCAGCAATTAAAGCAGCATGTTAATGAGTTAGTGGAGAGGCTCGCCTCTATACATTTACTTCATTACGATGCAACTTACAGTGCCAAAGTATTAGAATTGCAGACAGTACTGAACAGAACAATGTCTGCTATTGATATAGACCACGTAAACATCATGTTTGAGCAATACAATCGCCCTTCTCACGTGGTTAACAAGTTTGGTGATGTCGCTTGTATTAATGAAAAGCAGTCGTTGAAATCTGAACTAGAACGCTTGGGGATCTCGTCTATCGAAACTCGCCATGCGCTAAGGAAATGTAGCTACCAAATGTTAATGGGCAATGTTGGAAGCCTATATGGTATTGGTAAATATCGACACATAGAACAAATTCGTGAAACGGTTTTTTCTCATAAGCAGAAAATTGTCGACAATGCGCTGACACATATTATTCAGTGGCGCAGCAAACTGCTTGAACTCAAAAATAGCAGTATTGAGAAGATTATTGATGATAGTTTGAATAATGAAAATATCGGTCTCTATCAGCAATATCTTTATCAGCGTGCGCGTCGTATTGCGATTAATAATTTTGCGTTATCAATTTTACAAAGAGAAGCCACTGAAGAAGAGCAGCAAACAGGACGTTTTCTTGTTGGTGCTGGTGATCTTATCTGCGGGCTTTACACTTGCCAGTATTATGACGGTAAAGAAGTCTTCTTTGACGAATCTTCAGATCCTTTGCTACAACAGCTATCTGAGCCATTGTTCACTAAGGATATGCATCATTATATCTCGGAGCGAATCAGTCACGGTTGGACAAATGATGAACTTGATGAGCCTTACCTTAATCTCTGGATACAGTGGCAAAAAAGGCAAGATATAGGGTTTTCAGCACTACCATACAAAGGTAATCCCTCATTGGCTGTGATTAGACGTGATATGCCTGACTTAATTGAGATTTTAGAGCAGATCCCTGTGCATTTATCGGCACAGCAGGCGAAGCCTCATTTATTTAGACTCATTCAATCGCGCATGTTTAAAGAGGATATCCAAGTTGCTTGGGCGAAACTTGGTGATTTTATTTTTCGATTTCAATATGAGCAGCGTCAGCACCAATCGATTAACTTTTTACCTTTACAGTGGCAACAGGCTGTGTGGCCTTCTCAACCTCATGGTGTTTTATTTAACGCATTTTTAGATAAATCCTACTTATATTATTCCAATCAATCATGGGTTCAAGGTTTGCCATATTGGCATAAGCGAAATACTTCGTTTAACTGGGCGCTTTATCAAGGAGATACACACAGATACTACTTAACTCAGCCGGTACCTGAAGAGACTTACTTAGGGGATCAATACTGGATAGAAATCAATGAATCTCTTAGTCATGTTTTATCATCAGCAGAAGTCCGTTGGCGACCATTTGAACATATGTTGTTGTTAGATATATGGTCTCAAATCACTGAAATTGAATCTTTGATAGCGATTTCAAATAGATGATCTTTTATCGATTATTGATGGCTTTAGTTGTGAATCAATGGGGAGCGGAAATGTATCGTTATAAATTAAATAAAGCGGCTCAATGCTCGAGGTTTACGAATTTGATTTTCATGGCTAAAGCTGTGACTTAATGACATAAAGGTAAGTGAAGCTTTGTGACTGTGCTCAGGGCTTGGCAAAGAAATAAAATATCCTTATAAGTAAAGCACCGAAGTTTTATATCAAAAAAGGTCGCTAATTTAAGCAACCTTTTTTATTTTTTTTTAATTCATGTATTACTTTTTACTGATTAAATAGCGGGGTGAAGCTCTTCCATCATGTCCTTAAATTCAGCATAAGTAGTGGTTGCTTTTGCTGCCCATAACTTTTGTGAAACCGTTTTTAAAGCAGGCTCTACGCGATCTTGAATATCGCTTGGTTCGTAATAGGTTCCTGCAGCAAAGGCATCGTTCCAAACACTGATCATACCGCCTTTGATATGAGGGTTATTGACATCAAAGTGCGCTACATCTTTTCCAGTGAAGACATTCGGTGTCCAATGGTTATAGAGCCATCGGGTATTGAGATAATCTTGATAATACCCAGCAAAAGGAACCATATATAGTATATCGTCTTGGCTGTTAATAATGTCGTAACCATCATCAATGGCTTGTTTAGGATCGTAGTAACCTGGGTACCATAAATCTACCAATAGATCTCTTTTAACGCCTTTCGCTCCACCATAGCTCGCTTGGCTACCCCACATTCGTACTTCTTTTTTTCCAAGTTTATGAAGGAACTTGTCAAAGTGATTTACAAAACTTTTTATATCATCTGGATTTCCATGTCGATATTCATCTGTACCGATGTGCACATCGGTAAAGATTGGTGCATATTCTTGCCAAAGATCTTCCAGTAACTGGGTGCTTTCTGGGTTGGCGAGATCTAAATGATCAGGGCTGACACCTTCACCTTTTAATCTAAGAGATGGATATGCTTGCGTGAATGCCAAAGAGTGAGCAGGGGCATCAATTTCACTAATAATTTTCACACCATAAGACTGAGCAAATTGGATCAGTTCTTTATATTCTTTTTTTGTATAGTGTTGTTGTGAGGTAATGTCAGGATGGGAAGTGCTTTCTAGTCGAAATCCTGATTCTGCATTTAACCAGTTATCTTCATCAATCTTAATAACGTTATCATTTAAATGAAGTTGTAATTCGTTCATCTTAAAATATGAAAGCTGTTTGATCATATTTTTTAAGAAATCGGTGGGAAGGTACATTCTACCAACATCCAGTAATAAACCGCGATGCTCCCATTTAGGATTATCTGTAACAGATGCATGTTGAATATGGCTATGAGCGGGATCTAATTGAAGTAACTGAAGTAATGATCGTGTGCCCCATAAAACACCATTATCATGTAAAGCCTTAATAGTTAGGTGATCAGCAATATCGAGTTGATATCCTTCATTGCTGAGTGATGTTTCTTGTTTTGAAATGGTTAAAAAGATATCACCCTTGTTGGGTTTTTCTGAAATCACAACATTTAGTGATTTGCTAAACAAGTCAAGTATATCTTTTTGTAAAACCTCACTTGTTAATAATAATTTTTTAGCGTATTTAGCATCAACAACAATGTTAGAATTATGGGTTAACTTAAACACGCCTTTATGGCATTGCCATGTCGAGAAACTAGGTATTACTTTTGGTGACTCTATCTTATTACATTTATTATTTGTTAATGATGAGCTGGATATATCTGCTGCAAATAGTGGATTAGTATATATTCCTAATGACATTAATAGTGAAAGTGAAAGTATCTTTTTTCTAAGGTGCATTATTATTAGTCCTTTTGTTTTTTCTTATTAAAGACTAATGGATAAAAAACATATGAATTTGAATAAGGATCACAATGATATATATCATAATATTAATTGTGATAATTTTGAACCAATATCAAACTCAGTTTTATATTATAAATAACAATAATATTTGATGTTATTTTTTGATTGAATTAAATAACCGTGATGGAATAGGAGTCACTATTTTCTTATGTCTTTTTTGATTTGAAACAATAAAATTATTTATAAGTTTATCTAACCATACTAGCTCTTCTTAATGATGTAATAATACATAGAATACAGGTAGAAAAAGATATCCAAAGATAGGGAACTGTATTTAAGGTGCATGTTTAATATAGGCGAAAAGTGTGTCAAATTATATCGTTTGTAGCAAATAAATACTTTTATTTTTAGCTTTTTCATAATGAGCGATATCAGACCACGCCTATATTAAGCCGTGGGTAAATGAAACTATAAGTTATCGGTTGTTGCTTGGTATGAAATCTATTACTAACCTAAGACGTAGAAAAATTTTAGAATATATTCAGAGTAATCAAAGAGGAGAAGTTAGCTACTTTGCACAGCAGTACAAGGTATCTGAAGTGACGATTCGCAATGATCTTAATAGACTAGAAAGAAAAGGTTGTTTGACGCGTTGCTATGGTGGGGCACGATTAAATCGTCAATTTGCTTTTGAGCGCCCGTTTGGTGAAAAAAAACAAATTCAATGTAAAATCAAAGCTAAGCTAGGTGAATATGCGGCATCATTTATTAATAATGGTGATAAAATTATTCTTGATTCTGGCTCTACGCTTGAGCAAGTTGCTTTAAATTTAGATGATAAAAACGATTTAGTCGTTATGACGAACGGTATAAATATCGCTTATCACCTTGCAAATAAAAACAATTTATCCGTTATGCTTACCGGTGGACTTATGCGATCTAACTCTTACTCCGTTTTTGGTTCGATTGGAGAAGAATTATTGTCTGAGTATCACTATAATACATTCTTCCTAGGGGTTGATGGTTTTGATAAATCTCTTGGTATAACAACACCCCATCAAGCTGAAGCTAATATAAACCGAAAAATGATCGAAGCTGCTCAAAATGTTATTGCTGTAACTGATTCATCGAAGTTTAACCGACAGAGCTTTTGTATGATAGCGCATCCAAAACAATTGAATATGCTAATTACGGATAGTGGAATCCCGCAGGATTATTATAACGAGCTTACTACCCAAGGTATTGACGTCCGGATTGTTGATTAACTAATAATAGTCATTTAGGGAGCTTATATTGCTCCCTATTTTGATAATAAAAATTAAAAGTGTGATGTTAAACCGGACATAAATCGAAAGTATAACGAGTATTTATATTTAAAGACCTTTCATTATTTTAAAATATTTATTAATTTCAGTGTGTTTCCTAATGTAAATACATAAAAAAGGCTTTCACTTTCGATTGAATGGACACTTTTTCTTGATAAGGTTAAACGTTTACAATTGTGATCTTAATTTCATTTTTCTTTTAAAATAATTGATTAAATATGTCCATATAAAAATAAAACATAATGTTTATACGAAGATAGTAATGGCTACTTAAATTAAGTGACTGATATTTATCTTTTATAAAAATATAAAAAGGATAAATGATGAATAAGCTATCATTAATTTCAACTTGTATTGCTCTTTCTATTTTTATGCAAGGGTGTAACTCTGATAATAAAGATGATAAAAAAGAAAAAAAGAGTATCCAATACGTTAATACTTTAATCGGATCTGCTGATGCTGGACATACTTTTCCCGGTGTCGTCGTTCCATCTGGAATGGTTCAGCTTTCTCCTGATACACAATTAACTGGTTGGCATTCATCTTCTGGTTATCATGATGATAGTGATTATAAAAAAGGAGAGATAATTACTAAAGATATCCCACTTTATGGTTTTAGCCATACGCACCTTTCTGGCACTGGTATTGGTGGTTTAGGCGATATTTTATTTTTACCGTATAGTGATAATAATGCAAAAAAATTTCCTCCTCAGTCTGAAATGGCGACTTTTTCGAAGGATAATGAAAAAACGTCTCCTGGTTATTATGAAGTGACGTTAGATGATTCTGGTATTATTGCTGAACTTACTGCGTCAGAGCGAGTTGGCTATCATCGATATACATTTCCAAAAGGTCAAGATCAGAGATTAAAAATAGACTTAAACTCAACACTTAACCCTGACTGGGGAAGCAGCAGCGATGTTAATGAACTTACTGTAATAGATGATTATACAATAGTCGGTGAAAGAGACAGTAAGAGTTTTGGTGGAATGGCAAAACATCAGAGAACATTTTTTTATGTTCGATTCAACCATAAAATTATTTCATCACAACTTACGATTAAAGGAAAAAATATAGAGGGAAATACAGCTTCAGATGACAGTAATAATGCAGATGTAACCGCTTATATAGAATTTGAAAAAAGTACTCAACCTTTACTAGCGAAAGTTGGTATTTCAGCTGTGAGCCTTGATGGTGCCGAAAATAATTTAGCGGCAGAAAATGATATTGACTTTAATCAAGCAAGAAAAATGGCCACTGAAAAGTGGTCAAATGCGTTAGATAAAATATCGGTGAAGGGAGGTACGGAAGAAGAGAAAACAATCTTCTACACTGCTCTCTATCATACTGATATAGCTCCAATGGTATATCAAGATACTAGTGGTGAATATCGTGGTATGGCTCATGGTGATGAAGTTAATATATATACTGCGAAAAGCAATGATAATTATTCTGTTTACTCGCTCTGGGACACTTTTCGTTCTTTGCATCCACTTAAAACGATTGTTGATCCAAAGCTTGCCGTTAAATATGCAAAAGACCTAATAAGAAAGCAGCAACAAGGAGGATTGTTACCCAAATGGGAGTTACATGGCGATTATACGGGGACTATGGTGGGTTATCCTGCTGTTTCCGTTATTGCTGATGCACTCGTTAAATATCCAAATGCTTTTAGTCAACAAGAAAAGCTGCAAGCACTTGAAGCGGCAATACAGAGTTCAAATTACCATCCTGAAGATTTTACTTATTGGAATAAAAATCTATTGGATAAAATTCTAACTCCACATATGAAATATATTAACGATATTCTTGGTTGGGCTCCTGCTGTTGTATATGATGACAATGGAGTAGTAATAAATGGAACAACAGAATCTGTCTCATATGGATTAGAAAATAGTTATTACGATTGGTGCATCGCTCAAATTGCAAAACTAGCAGGTGAGGAGCAAACTTATCAAAACTATATGGCTCGCTCCAAAGGTTACAAAAAGTATTTTGATTATAACCCTAATGAGTATGAGCAATATGGCACCACCGGCTTTATGCGTCCAAAGCTGACTAATGGAGCATGGAAAGATCCTTTTGAACCTTATGATGCAGTGCATCAGACTGGAGATTATACGGAAGGAAACGCATGGCAATGGACATGGTTTGTACCTCATGATATTCAGGGCTTAAAATCTTTAATGGGTGGAGAAGAAGCATTTTTACAAAACCTAAATGCTTTATTTAATGCTAAATCTTCGGGTGGTACCGCTGATATGACGGGCTATATAGGTCAGTATATTCATGGTAATGAGCCTGACCACCATGTGGTTTATCTATATAACTTTACTTCAGAACCTTGGAAAACGCAGGAATACGTCGACAAAATACTTCATGAATTTTATACCTCAAAGCCTGACGGTATCATTGGTAATGAAGACGTCGGTGCTATGTCTGCATGGTATGTTATGAGTGCAATGGGATTCTATGAAGTCACTCCCGGAAGTGCAACCTATACAGTTGGGCGCCCTCTGTTTGATAAAGTTATTATCCCTGTAGAGGGGGGACTCTTTACAGTCATTGCTGAGAATAATAATCAGAAAAACTTATATATTAAGTCTGTTGAAATAAATGGTAAGCCTCTTACAAACGGTTTGTTCTTTAAACATTCTCAATTTAAAGCTGGTGGTGAATTGAAGTTTGTAATGACAAATAACAAAGATGAGGCGATTAAAGCGAAAGGCTAATTTATATAAAATGCAGCTATTATTTATTTTCATTAATTATAGCTGTATTTAATTGAAGTTAATCATCTTAAAAAATTCATGTGGTTTGATAAAAATATAATTAGGGTAATATAATGAATAATAAAAAATTTATTTTATCTACTATAACAACGGCATTATTGTTAAGTAGTCAAATGAGTTATGCCGAAGACTTCACGCTTCATAGTGATAATTTAAATGTTGTGGTATCTGGAGATAAGACGAATTTTACGGATGTAAAAATAGAAAACTTACAAACAAAAGATACGATTACTACTGACAACCTATTTTATCTTCAAATTAGTGACAATAATATACTAAATTCAAGCGATTTTACTGTTGATCAAATCACTCAAAAGAGTGATCAGATTACTATATCAATGTCGAGTAAGAATTTTGAAGTCACGAATATACTCGCACTTCACGAGGGTAAATATTTAACATATGATTTCAGTATAAAAGCTAAGTCTACACCTCAAAAAATTGATTCTATTACTCTATTGCCTTTTCATACTCAAGCACCATTTGTTGATGGTGCCATTGAGAGCTCACCAATAATCAGTGATCATTTCGTTATTACGCCTCAGAATCCATTGGTGACAACAAGAGCTTATGAAGGAGGGGTGACGCAAAACCTCGTTACTAAACTACCTATCAGGACGGATGTTTCATTACAAAGCCGAACCTATATCAGTACTTTTGAACAAGGACAATTGAGAAGAAACTTTAACGAGTTTCTTAATCTAACGCGAAAGCGTCCATATGCTCAGTATCTGCATTATAACTCATGGTTAGATATAGGCTTTTTCACGCATTATAATGAAGCTGACGCTCTTGATCGTATTGAAAAATTTGGTCATGAACTAATAGAAAAGCGCCATGTAGCTATGAGTGGTTTCTTGCTGGACGATGGCTGGGATGATCGCTCAGGGTTATGGAACTTTAGTCAAAACTTTCCTCATGGTTTTACAAAAATTAAAGATAAGGCACATAAGTATAATGCTGAATTAGGTGTTTGGTTATCACCATGGGGAGGATATAACACCCCACTTAAAGAGCGTGTTTCGCATGCAAAAGAAAATAAACTAGAAACCATTAATGGTAAGTTTGCTTTATCTGGCCCTAATTATTTCGAGAACTTCCACCATAAAATTATTGATTTAATTTCCAAACAAAATGTCAGTATGTTTAAGTTAGATGGCACTGGAAATGCGAGTAATGTAATAGAAGGGAGTCAGTTTACCAGTGACTTTGATGCTGCCATTCATTTAATAAATGATATGTCGGAAGCCAATAAAGACTTATTCATTAATTTAACCACAGGTACCAATGCTTCGCCGTCGTGGCTCTTCTATGCTGATTCTATCTGGCGCCAAGGTGATGATATTAACTTTTATGGGGAGGGAAGTGATGTTCAAAAATGGATCACCTATCGTGACGCCGAAACTTACCGCTCTATTGTTAAGAAAGGCCCATTATTCCCACTTAATTCGTTGATGCTACATGGTATTGTATATGCGAAAAATGCCAAACATCTTGATAAGCAATCAGCACAAGACTTTAATGATCAAGTTTGGAGTTACTTTGCGACAGGGACGCAGCTTCAAGAGTTATATATAACCCCAGACTTATTGACGAAAAATAACTGGGATGTATTGGCAACAGCTGCTAATTGGGCAAAAAACAATACAGATGTGTTATTTGACAGCCACTGGATTGGAAACGATCCAACAAACCTTGATGTTTATGGTTGGGCGGCCTGGTCAAAAGATAAGTCGATAGTGACGTTGAGAAACCCATCTAATCATAGTCAATCTTATTACTTAGATCTTAAGCATGACCTAGAGTTACCTAATGGTGTAAGTGATCAATTTAAGTTAACAACAGCTTATGGTGAAAATAAGTCAATTCCGTTAACTTACTCTCATCCTGTTGTCGTGACACTAAAACCGTTACAGACAATGGTATTAGAAGCGACACCAAGTTAAATGTTAAGACTATAAAAACCCTAAGGGTCATTCATTGTGAATGGCCTTTTTTTATCAATAAGGATAGAGAACTCGATTAGCATGAGAAGCTGGTTATAGTTAACCTATAATTTTAGAAGCGAACTTTCATCTCTTTTTATTGGCTGATTTTAATAAATTATATTCTTAATATTGTTCTTCACTGCCAGTTATTTTTCGGTAAACCGCTATAAAAGATAACGATAAAAAACGCTTAAGATTAATTTTTTGATCTCTCATAATTATTGTTTCAAAATCTTTAAGATTCTTCAAAATTGCTCTTCTTTCACTCTTTTTACCTGTATACCGTCTTGATAAGGACGGTTCTATCGTTAAAAATACAGTAGTATATAAAATGAAAAAACATCAGCCAGATATTACTTTTAATACGTTACTAAATAAGCCTTAATTTACATTTGATGTAAATCTTACTGTCACAAGTTTTTATGACAAAGTAGATTCTAAAACCATTCAAGTCTCTATTACAGGTGATGAATTTTCTAATAAAGCTTTTCTGTTGTTACTTTTATTTGTGGCACGTTATTTATGTGTCGTGATTTTTGTCGCAATATAAATGTACAATTTAATATTATTCATGGTTTTATTTTTTTATATTTTCTTATTAGCATCAAAATCACAAATGCACTTATTTAATTGAAATATTTTCTGAGAATGTGCTCTTATATTCCAAGTTAGCATTACTTTTTATGACTAAGGAAGAAAATTATAATAGTAATGTGATTTAAGAATGATTAGGCGCTTTTATCGAATGTTATTCTGGTATCTAGATTTAATAATTTATAATAATGTGCAGCTATATATGATGTTTATATTAGTAAGGAGACTATATGAGAAACACCGAGATCGATATGATCGGTTTATACATGAAGGATATATCCAGTAAACCACTACTCACTAAAATGGATGAAATTCATTACAGTCGGAAATACTTGCGTGGTGATAATAAAGCCAAAGAAAAGTTAATTGAATCGAATTTAAGGTTAGTGGTGAGTATTGCCAAAAAGTATCGAGCAGCACATTTATTATTAGGTGATATGATTGATGAAGGTAACTTGGGGTTAATTACTGCAGTAGAAAAGTTTGATCCAGAAAAAGGTTTCCGCTTTTCTACTTATGCCACATGGTGGATTAAACAAAACATTGAACGTGCTATACATAATCAAAATAGAGCCATTCGCTTACCCGTTCATGTGTCTAAAGAAATTAATGCCTTGCTTCGTACACACCGTGATTTAATGAAAAAACAAAACCATGAACCAACGCATGAAGATATAGCTCTACAACTCAACAAGGAAACTCAGGACATCTCGACATTGTTATCTTATGAACTAAACATCGTTTCATTAGATCAAACCATTGGGGATGATGAAAGTAAAGGTACCATCGCGAGCCTCGTGGTTGATGAACAAATACCGTCACCGTCTCATATTGTAGAAGAAAACAGTATGGTTAATTTGGCCGAGGGCCTATTAAACAAAATAAAGCCCAGAGAGCGAGAGATTCTGTGTCGTAGGTTTGGGATGATGGGGTATGAACCTCAAACATTACAAGAAGTTGCATCTGCGCTTGGATTAACCCGAGAGCGAGTAAGACAGTTGCAGATGAAATCTTTGGAACGGCTAAAAATGAATTTAAAGCATGATAACTACGATCTCGATATGTTATTTTGCGCCACCGCATAGAATGAATATCACGATGATCTCTTTATATACTGAAGCGCTTCATTCATCTAGTCGTGGCAGTAAATATACGTTGGCGGTTATATGATATTTACATTATATCTTGTGCTGAAGCAAACAACGGACATGTATTCTGTACAGTTATAATAAAAGGAGACTATCCGTATCCGTTGCAAGTTGTAATTATGTACCCTGCCGGTAAGGGGGATATTGGTTATTTAGTGGCGGTGGAGTAGGCATGGATGACCAATGGTTGCCTGGTGGTTGCCATTGGTTAATCTCAATGATTGATATTGTCGATATTATTGTTCTTTACTGTTTTTCTCGAGTGTTTCCATTAATTTCATCGAGTCTTTGTAATCGCCAAATTTTGTTGGCTCTGTTAATTTCAAATCTTTTTTCATTGATGTACTGAAAGCACCGTCTTTTAGGATAACGGACAGTATGCTATAGGCGGGTATGGTGACTTTGTTCATACCATCAAGATCTTGAAGAAAAGCACCAGATTTCGTGTAAGCGATAAATTGTTGGGTATAGTCTTCAGTGCTGCCATGCGGTAGGCGAAGGTTAATAGTGATCATTAGTTGTCCTTAAAATTTATACGTTTTTTGGCTGGCACATTAGAGTAAACCCTAATAAAAAAGCCCAAAAGTAACTTTGGAATATGAATATACGCAGAGATTTGCTTGATTGAGTGGGTAATGTTTAAGAGGCAAATTTCGCACTATCTGGTGAAATTTCTTTCATCTGGCGACATACCAAGATTTAATGTCTGGTAGCATTTGTGTAGATTTAAAAACATACCTTCCTGCTCAATCTCTTTCGTCATTAGCTCTCGTAAGCTTTCTAGCGTGTGGTTATCTTGTACTTCTATCGTGTAAACATCTTTTTCATCCATACGCTGTTTAACCATTTTTGAAGGTCCATTAACTATTTCTACTTTGTGAATTTTGACACCAAGCTTTGACAAAAGGGCCGGGATAGTCGCTGTACCGCAAATACATTCAGATCGAAAAGTCATTATTTTCATGGTGTCGGCACTCAAAAGTAAAAATCAGTTTAATGTTGCATCGCTGTAAGGGAGTGGATAGGAAATCAATTGTTGTAAAAGATAGTAATAATAAAGGACAGTTAATTTTTATTATGATCCTGATTTTATACAGCGCTCTGCGCTTGCAAAAAGATTATTACATATCGTCTGTTGTTTGTTATGTTCAGCTGTTCCTGCTATTAAGGAATCCAGCACTTCTTTGGCTTTATGGTAGTCTTCAACGATAAGAGCAAATCGATCTTCAAAAGCATTTTTTCTTATTTTTTTTCCAGGTTTTTTTCCAGATTTACGCATCATAATCTCGCTATATTAGAGGTGTAGTGCAAAGACAATCATCTAAATCAGTAATGAATAAAAGATATTGCAGAATAGATGTGATGAATTAAATGGAAGAGAAACAGAGAAGCTTTTGATGGTATATTTAATTAATCGTTGTTTTGCCGGAGCTATTTTACAGGTTATTTAAATAATAGATATAAAAATAATTTTAAGCAATAAAGGTGTTTTAATTCATGTGCTTGAATTTTATTTTTTGGTTTTGATGAAATAAACATATACAGCCTATCGATTTAGTGCTCTACTGTGAACGCTCTGTTGTTCAGAGTTATTAATGAAACATCAAGTAAAAGTCAAATCCTCAGAATATCTTCGTTATTGTTGCCATCTTCTGTGTTTCCCTTAACTTCTTAGTCACATCGATAATTCAGACTCTTAGTACTTTGCATTTACGATATTTATGAATTTATTTAAGGGACACATTATGTCTAATAAAATACTGGTTTAGTTAAATGGTTTAACGAAGATAAAGGCTTTGGTTTTATTATTCAAGATAATGACGGCGCAGATGTATTTGTACATTTTCAAGCTATCGTTTCTGAAGGTTTTAAGACATTGATGGATGGTCAAAAGGTTTCTTTTGATGTTGAGCAAGGTCAAAAGGGTCTTCAAGCTGCAAATGTCGTTGCTTTATAAGACTTTCTAAATGGTAGTATTTTATTGCTACTTATTATCGAACACTAAAATATTGTTTTTATCATGATTCTATTATTTTCATATGAAATATAGATAATTATTAAATAGAATAATGGTAATAAATTAAAAATTAATAGGAAATATAAATGTCAGTATATAATATTATGTACATTAATGATTTAGATAAAATAATAAAATCTGAAACTGTTTTTATGAAATGTTTAAGAGGTGCAAAGGTATCATCTTCTTCTTTCGCTCCGTTTTTTACTGTTAAAATTGAATTGAGAGATATTGTCGGAAAATTATTAGCGACAAAAGAAAATAATGCTTGGGTTAATAATGATAATTAGGGTATATATTCAATATATACCTAAACGAACAAATGAGTTCAAACAATGTGAGTTCCCTTAGAGGCCGCTAGAAATAGCGGCCTTTTTATTTATCAACCCTGTTCTAAGATCAGCTCTGTTGATCCATATTATTACCTCACAGCACATAGTCTGAAACTTCATACTTAGAAAGCCCTAGGTTCGGGATGTTCTTGCTAGCAAAATGGAAACTGTTATAGAAGAACTGACGTTATCCACCGATGTTTGAGCAACATCCATTAAGCTCTTTAGTCACCATAAATATTGGTTACCCAAAAACCAGTAATATCCTCGACATCACTTTAAGTTCGGTGGCTATTATCGGCACTTCGACATTCCAGTTGATAGTTGGGAAAATTTATTCTACTCACTAGTCTTCACTTCAGCAGGGGTAACAATACTCAATTATTGACAAACGTCAGTACCTTTTCCTTTCACACTGGATGTCTCTTTTAAAATATAATTAGGTGTCATTTCTAGTGATAGATTTTCTAAATTAAATAATGGTATCTTTTTTGCTAATATTAATTTAAGGAGGATTAATATTCAAATTAATTCGCAATTTGAAAATTTAAAAAGAAATTTTCAAATTAAACAACAATCTTTTTTTGTTATTGTTGTTAACTTATAACAATTTAGTTTAAGGTTTATGTTTTGTGTGTATAACTTTTATATAAATCGCAACTTTACATTAAGTATATGTTTTTAATGTTGTTTTTAATAATTCCTCATTATTAAAAAATAATCTCAAAAGTAAGAAAGTATGAATTTTAATTCAATTTCTTGTCTATATTAAATAAGATATATTATTATTTGTTCTCAAAGGGCTTTAAATTTTCACTCAGTTGTTAGAAGAAAAATAAAGTTGGTTTATATAGTGATCAAATTAAAAAACTATTCGTACTTCACTTAATAGAGTGTATTAGTGTTTGAAATTTTTATTTCAAATATCCCTAAACCGATAAACACTTTTATCAAAATTTAAGGAAATGGTTATGCTTAATCCTAGTGACTTTGTAGGAGTCAGCTTTTGGTTGATGTCAGCGGCCATGATGGCTGCCACATTCTTTTTTTGGGTAGAGCGAGATAGGGTTGTAGGTAAATGGAAAACATCCCTCTCTGTCGCGGCAATGGTAACGGGTATTGCTTGCCTTCACTATTTCTACATGCGAGGAATTTGGGTTGAAACAGGGCAAAGCCCAACAGTATTTAGATATGTAGATTGGCTCCTCACTGTTCCGCTCCAAATCATCGAATTCTTCCTAATTCTTGTCGTCATTGCTGTTGTTCCTACCTCTTTATTCTGGCGTTTACTCATTGCGAGTATTGTTATGCTTATAGGTGGTTACCTTGGCGAGGTGGGTACCTTAAGTCCAATGGTTGGTTTTGTTATAGGTATGATTGGTTGGCTCTACATCATCTATGAAATTTTCATTGGTGAAGCGAGCACTATTAATGCTAATAGTGGCAATGAGGCCAGTCAAAGTGCTTTCAAAGCATTACGGCTTATAGTAACTATTGGTTGGGCAATTTATCCTATTGGTTATCTCGTTGGTTACTTTGGGGATGGCGGAAACGTAGCAATGCTCAATCTCATTTATAACCTTGCTGACTTTGTTAACAAGATTGCATTTGGTGTTGTTATTTGGGCGGCAGCAACAAGAGATGCAGACAACACAAAAGCTTAATTCATCTTCATTTTAGTGAGAGGACATTTGTCCTCTTACTATGGAGGATATTATGTATAAGATCTCGAAAACTGATGAAGACTTAAAAGTCGTTATACCTGATAATTTTTCACAAGAAATCAATCAGTTGATGTTTGAATTATGCAAGCACTCTGGCCCAGTAACACTTTCTTACTTACGTTATCATCAGCAATCTGGTGGAAGCCAGCGTCGTGCGAAAATTTGTTATATTACTGCGGTTTCTTTAGGTTTAAATACTAATACTGCAAAATTGTTAGCGGTAACCGTTGAGCTATTACACAACGCTTCTTTAATTCATGACGATGTACAAGACAAAGACCGACAAAGACGAGGTCAAGATGCGTTGTGGGTCAAAGCTTCTGTGGAAGAAGCAATCTGTTTAGGTGATACCCTCATTATTGCGGCCTATCATGCGCTTTCAAAAATAAACACGCCTGCAAACAGCCATCTTCAGGCCACCGTGTGTCGTCGTGTCATGGAAACCATTAGAGGACAAATGGAGGATCTATCACCTCAACTACCATTAACTGAACAATCATATACGCTTATTGCGACCAATAAAGCAGCACCACTGCTCAGTCTATCTGTTGAATTACCAGCTCTATTGGCAGGAGAACCGTCACTAGCTAAAGCCCTATCTAATGCTGCAAGTTCCTTCGCGCTTGCCTATCAATTCTATGATGATCTTTGTGACCAAGCACAAGATGCGATAAATCAAGAGCCCAATATCGTCAACATACGAATTCACGAATTAGTTGGAAGTCTTAACGCAAGCGATGAAGACATTGGTACCGCTAAGGATGATATTAAAAGAAAAATATTAATACTCTTAGATCAAGCAACCTCTTCATTGGTTTCATTACCAATAGAAGTCACCGTTATCTTGCAGCAAACGATCAAGGGACTAAAAACACGTATAGAGGGATAACTTATGAAGGTTGTCGTAATGGGAGCAGGATTTGGAGGCATCGCCTCTGCATTAAGGGCAAGAGCACTGGGCTTTGATGTTGTTTTAGTCGAAAAAAATCAACAGATTGGTGGTAGAGCTCAAGTCTTTAATGTCGATGGTTATCGTCATGATGCTGGCCCCACAGTGATTACTGCTCCTTTCTTGTTTGATGAATTATTCGCACTATTTAATCGTGAACGTGTCGACTACATCGAATTCACACCATTGAAAGTATGGTACCGATTTGTCTTTGATGATCTCAGTACATTCGATTACGGTGGCAGTCAACATGATATTGAAACCGCAATAGGCAATATTGATCCGAGTGACGTCCAGCATTATAGAAGTTTATTGCAAGAGTCTAAGTCGATTTACCATGTTGGTTTTGAACGGTTAGCAGATAAACCATTTCATCGAATGACTGACATGATGAAATTGCTACCCGCGATGATCAAGTTAAAAAGCTATCGTTCAGTATGGCAGCTCGTTAGTAGCCACATGCAAAATGAAAAACTGAGACAAGCATTTTCTATCCAGCCTCTACTGGTTGGAGGTAATCCCTTTGATACGACCAGTATCTATAACTTAATTCATTTTTTAGAAAGAAAGTTCGGTATTCATTTCGCTATGGGGGGAACAGGTGCTCTGGTAAAGGCGTTAGAAAAGTTAATGATTGAGCAAGGTATTGAAATTATTACCAATAACGCTGTTGAACTGATTGAAACGAAAGATAACTATGTTAAGAGCCTTACCTTACAAGACGGTACTGATTTACCTTGTGATCATTTGATATCAAATATCGATCCTGCTTACCTGTATGGAAAATTATTAAAAAAAGAAAGCAGCGTAGTAGCTACGGTAAGAACAAAATTGGCTCGTAAATCGATGGGCTTGTTTGTCTTATTTTTTGGCACTAATAAACAATATTCAGCTGTAGAGCATCATACGATTCTACTTGGTAAACGTTTTAAAGGGTTATTAGACGATATTTTTAAACATAAAGTGCTTACTGAAGATTTTTCTCTTTATCTTCACCGTCCTACTGCAACCGACCCTTCTTTTGCTCCAAAAGGACATGACAGTTTTTATGCTCTCGTACCTGTACCAAATTTAGATGGCGGTCAAAACTGGAAAGAGGTTGGTGAGAAATTAAAACAGCGGGTGATTGAGCGTCTATCTCAAACGCTATTACCAGATTTAGAGAGCCATATTCAGTCGGCTTTTTACATGACCCCTGAGGATTTCAAAGATGATTATTTAAGCCCTTCTGGTGCTGGTTTTTCAATTTCACCGCACTTTTATCAATCAGCGTGGTTTCGATACCATAATAATGGTGAAGGCTTAAATAACTTGTCTTTAGCAGGTGCGGGAACACATCCTGGAGCTGGATTACCAGGAGTATTAAGTTCAGCAAAAGTTGTCGAATCGTTGTTAAAGCAAAAGTATGGCAAGGTGGGGGGAAGTCAATGACAGAGTTTTCCCAATCTACTATCATCTCACAGTTGTCAGTTGCCTTTTTGCAAGGTGGTCATAAAGTGACGGCAAAGCATGGTAAGACATTCTATTTTGCTTCGCTATTTATGGGAAAACGTCATGCGGAGCGAAGCTATTGTTTGTACCAATTCTGCCGATACCTTGATGATTTAGCTGATAATCAAGGGAACTCCTCTTCTAAATTAAACCAGTTTCGGCAACGCCTTA
Organism: Photobacterium sp. SKA34; assembly: GCF_000153325.1. Taxonomy (GTDB): domain Bacteria; phylum Pseudomonadota; class Gammaproteobacteria; order Enterobacterales; family Vibrionaceae; genus Photobacterium. Next base: position 703,220 of record NZ_CH724141.1, on the reverse strand, counting down.
TTGAAAATAAAACTGAACGCGATACGGTGTTTCTCACAGAATCATTTGAGCTTCCTATTAATCCCATTTTGGATTTGATTGATGGCTTCTTGTTTGATCAAAACGAACCTGTTATTGATTCGAAGAGTGAATTGCTTACATATTGTTACCGAGTCGCTGGCACTGTTGGCATTATGATGTGTCACGCTTTAGAGGTTGATGATAGAGCGGCATTCAAATATGCCGTCGACCTTGGTATCGCGATGCAGTTAACGAATATCGCTAGAGATGTTTTTGAAGATGCGCAGCTAGGTAGGAGATATGTTCCCTCTACTTGGTTACATGGTATAACCCCTTTAGAAATTGAGCAGGCGCCTTCACACCATTGCGACATCTTTCATGCGAGGAGAAAGCTCTTATTGTTAGCGGAGCAATACTACAGCAGTGGTATGTCAGGTTTATCTTATTTGCCTAAACAATCAAGGTTATCCATTTATATTGCTGCAAAATGTTACCAAGCGATTGGGTTCCAAATAGAAAGAGAGCCTGATTTTACCGTAAGATCAACGGTCTCTATGATTAAAAAGTGCGCGTTGACGGCAAATTGTATGCTTCATTTTTTATTGAGTAATGGAACCAAACGTTGGCATCGTCCTCATGATAAATGTTTGCACACTAATATCGTCAATGTCTTGGGGATCTAGACTCTGGGAGAGTGAATAATGAAAGTCAATGTTGCAATTCTTGGTGCGGGTTGTGCGGGCTTAGCTCTTGCTCGTTGCTTAACGGAACAGGGATTTTCTGGATCGGTATTATTACTGGAATCAAGACAGTGCTACGAAAATGACAGAACATGGTGTTATTGGGCCCAACCTAATTGTCAGTGGCATAAAATGGCTCAATATCGTTGGCAACAATGCTTGTTTTCATCGTTAAATGATAAACAACACATTCATTATTATGATTCGACCTCATATTGTTGTCTCCCTGCTGAAAATTACTACGACTTTTGCTTACAACAATTGGATTCGGCGAATGTATCGCTAAAAATGGAAGTTGAAGTCGTCTCTGTTTTGCCAACTCACTCCCAATCTTGGTTAGTGGAGACAACATCCGGTCATTTAGAAGCTGACATTGTCATTGATACTCGCCCTCGACCTTCTGAAGCAATACTATATCAGTCATTTTTAGGTTATGAGGTCACGTTATCCCGTCCTATATTTGCGCCTGATACTGTAAGGCTAATGTGTAATATGCATGGCGATAATCAATGCATGCGTTTTTATTACATTCTTCCATTTTCTCCTTGGCACATATTGATTGAGCCTACGGTTTTTCATCGCTCCCCTCTCAATCCAGATTTGTTGAAAGATGATCTTCAATCTGCGCTGCGGTCAGAAAACATTGAAATTGAATCTATCCTCCGCCGTGAATCAGCTATTTTGCCAATGGGGCAGACACATTTAGAAGGATCTATATTGGTCAAAGGGGGGATTGCCGGTGGTGCGTTACGGGCCAGCTCTGGCTATGGCTTTTTGCGGATCCAAGCATGGGCATTGGCTTGTGCGCAATCTATTATTACCAAAGAAAAAGCGTTTTCTCATCAGCAGCATCATCTGCAGGCTAGAATGGATCACTTGTTTTTAAACGTCATTAAGCATAACCCTGTGGATGGACCAGACTTTTTCATTCGTATGGCAAGCCAGTTAAATGGTGACCAATTTTCAGCATTTATGAGTGATGACGCGGGTATGAAAGAATGGATGAAAGTGATCAGTGCTTTACCTAAATGGCCGTTTATTAAAGAGGTCATGGCCGGTGGTTAAAGCGGATTGGAGCAGTGTGATAAAGCAGAAACCTGTGTGTTTTTTGCTGTGTGCACTTCCACTGGTTTTACTTGTTGAGCATTGGGCGATGTTTTGGCCTGTGATGTTAATGGTTTTGTTCATCGGTCTGCCACACGGTTTGCTTGACCCATGGATTACTTTAAAAAGCGTGTCATTTAAAAAGACGTCGACATGGCTGTTTTTGCTTGGCTATTTAGTATTGTCTATGGTGGTTTATTTAGGGTGGGTTATCTCACCATTGCTTTCTTTTATTCTGTTTTTGTTGGTATCGGCGTACCATTTTGGCGCCGACTGGGGAGAACAGCGAGCGAGGTCAAGGTTTCAATGTATTGGTTTGGGGGGCATCATTATCGCTCTGCCAGTTATTTTCCATCCTTCAGAAACCATGAGACTTTTTTTATTACTGACAGGGTATGACTTCTCTGACGTAATGTGGTTATTTGTGGTGTGGTGTTTAGCCGGTACCATATTATTGTTGTGTAGGCCAAATAAAGCCAATGTTGTTGAAGGTCTACTGTTAGTTATTATTAGTGCTGCGGCATCGCCGTTTATTTATTTCGCTTGTTACTTTTGCCTACTTCATAGCTATCGTCATTATGCTGAATATTTGCCAAGTATCGTCACCAGACAAGATTTTTCTATCCGATTTTTATCTTTGTTATTAATAATGACTTATATACTACTCATTGGATTGTTTCTATCTATAGAGTCAGTCTACCCGATTGAAGATAAATCGTTACAAACATTGTTTTGGGGGCTCGCTTCGCTAACGGTTCCCCATATGTTTGTTATCGCACTTTCAAAAAGTAAAAAGAGCCGATGAATCGTCATTCTATTGATTATTTTTCTTCCAGCTTGAAAATCTTACCGCTGTCTGTCGAAAAATAGAGATAGCCATCAGGGCTAATCGTGATATCTCTGATACGTTCACCGAGTTCTCTCATTAATCGAGAAGATTCAGTCAGCTTACCGTCTTTAATTGATACCACATTAATGTGAGCCAATTTAAGCGCACCCGCTAAGATTTTACCCTTCAAGGAAGGATACTTATTTCCCATATAGATCAACATGTTGCTTGGTGCTATTGAAGGAATATAGACCAGTTTCGGATCTTTCATCTTAGGTAATGAGGTTGCTTCACCTACTGCGATTGGTCCCCAATATTCTTCGCCATGAGACACCTTTGCCCAGCCGTAGTTAGCCCCTTTTTTAATCAAATTAATTTCATCACCGCCACGAGGCCCATGCTCAATTGACCAGAGTTGTTTTGTTGATTTGTCATAAAACAGGCCTTGAGGATTCCTGTGTCCGTAACTCCAGATTTCAGGTTTTTCTTTACTTGTTTTAAAGGGATTATCTGCAGGAATGGAACCATCGAGATTCAAGCGAATGATAGAACCAGCATGAGTTTGAAGATCTTGTCCATTGTCACGCACACCGCGATCACCAATTGAGAAGTAAACCTTATCGTCAACAAATGCAATACGGCTACCAAAGTGACGACCAGTGCTGGTCATGGCATCGGCAACGAAAACATCTTTCCAGCCCTCTAGTTTATTATTTTGTAATGTTGCTGTGGCAAGTGCGACAGTGGTGCCTTTTGGAGTCGATTTACTATAGGTAAAGAAGAGTATTGGGTGATTTACATCTGAATTTGGCGCAAGCGCAACATCCAACAAACCACCTTGGCCATGACTATCAACGTCTGGAACCTTGAAGAGGAACTGTTTATTACCAGAGGTAATATCGAGTAATAAAACAGTGCCATTTTTTTCATTTACGATAGCTTGTTTTTCATTAACAAATTCCACTCCCCAAGGGATTTGAAAGTTATTCGCAATTTCTATTGCGTTGTATTGGCTTGAATATGCAGATAGAGAGATACAAACAAGTAATATAGCTGCTATTGTTTTCATGGCTCATTCCTTTGATACGTCTTTCTTATTCAAATCTAGCAGTTGATATCGCTACAACTATTTTTTATTAAATTTTTCATTGTATCAATGTAGAAAAATAGTCCTATATGCAAATTGACTTGTTTAAAAGGCCGTTTATCAAACTAAAGCAATGTGCTTTTTACAAAATACCGAGCAGCTTTTTAAGTATTGAAAGATAGCGACGGCTAACTGGAAGTTCATACCCTGTTTTTGTGATAATTTCAGCTAATCCATTTTCTAATAACCTAATTTCACTGATCATCTTGATATTCACTAGATACTGACGATGACAACGCACTAACGGTGTTTTTTCTTCCAATGTTTTTAAGGTGAGCTGTGTGCTGGTGGTTTGATTATTGGAACGTACTTGTACACCACTGATATCGCTATAGGCACATTCCACTGTGTCGGTGGTAAGAATCACAATACGGTTATGACCGATACAGGGGATTTGATCGAGCTTATTCGGTGCAATAGCGGAGATGGCTTGCTGAGGCGTTGATTGTTGTATCACTTTATGTAAACGACTCACTGTTTTGGTTAAACGACTTGGATTAACAGGCTTCAATAAATAATCAAAAGCATTTTCTTCAAACGCTTGAATAGCATAGTGATCGTAAGCGGTTACAAACACCACATAGGGCATAGTTTCAGGGTCGAGCATGCTTAATAGTTCAATACCTGTTACTTGTGGCATTTGAATATCAACAAAGACAATATCTGGCTTTAGCTCATTGATTTTCTTCAGCCCAATAATAGCGTTTGGCGCTTCACCAATCACTGTAACATAGCCTGTTTCTTCCAATAATTCTGCCAGCTCTTCACGGGCAAATTGTTCATCATCAATGACAAGAGCAGTTAACATCCATCCTTACCTTTTATGTGCTTTGCAGTACTTATTGTGCCTTTGGGATAATAAAACTTATTTGGGTAAATTGGTGCTGTGTGCATGTGATTTTTAGCGCTGAATCACGACCAAATTGATTGGATAGGCGTTTATCGACTATCTCCATTCCCAATCCGACATGGCTATCTGCTGGTGGCTGATAACTTCCTGCATTATCTTCAACCGTGATTTCGTAGCCCAATGGGTGAGGTTGGCTATAAATCTTCACTATTCCACCTTTTAACAGAGTAGAAATACCATGTTTGATAGCGTTCTCTACCAGAGGTTGAAGTGTAAAACTGGGCAGTTTGGTATCAAGTAATTCATGTTGAATATTGATTTCAACGTCAAGGCGATCAGTAAAACGGGCTTTTTCTATAGTGAGATAGGCGTTTACGTGTTCCAACTCTTCTCGTAACGTCACGGTATTAATGTTTTGCTTTAAGTTACTACGGAAAAATTGCGATAAGTTTTGAATAAGCTCTCGGGCTTTATCTGGATCGCGCCTTGTGATAGCACTGATGGTATTAAGTGCATTAAACAAGAAGTGAGGATTTACTTGCGCATGTAGCAGTTTAATTTCGGCTTGTGATAATAAGGTTTGTTGCTGCAAGTAGTCACCGTAAAGAATTTGGCTTGATAGTAGCTGCGCAATACCTTCTGCCATTGACATGTTAGCGGTTGAAAACAGTTTACGTTTTGGCTCATACAACTTAATAGTGCCGACAACTTGATTGCCTGCGCGTAGTGGAATGATCAGTGCCGAACCAAGTTTACAGTCATGGGCGAGAGAGCATTGATAAGGGGATTCACGGCCATCAAGGTAGATGATGTCATTTTGTTCAATCGAATCTAAAGTGCTTTGTGAAGAGATAGGGGTATCTGGCTTATGGTGATCATCCCCGATCCCCACAAAAGCTAAGAGTTTTTCTTGGTCTGTGATCGCAACGGCACCGACCTTGGTTTCTTCATAAATAATACGGGCGATCTTATTGGCATTGTCACTGTTAAAGCCAGTACTAAGAATACCGACCGAGCGATCTGCAATGGTTAAAGCACGGCGAGAAAAGGCCGCAGAGTATTTTTCAAAGATTGTTTTACGATCTTGCAGAATACTCATAAACAGTGCCGCACCTACGGAATTGGCTATGATCATTGGAACTGCAATGGTAGAAACGAGCTCATAGGTTTGGTCAAAAGGTTTGGCGACAGTGATTAAGATGATCATCTGCACGACTTCAGCAACAAAGGTGACACCAAACACCATGCAAGGGTTAAATAACAATGCGCCTTTGTTACGTTTAAGCAGGTAAACATGGAGTAAACCTCCAATTAAGCCTTCAGCAGTGGTCGAAATGGTACAGGCAAGGTCGGTAAAGCCACCAAGAGTATAACGATGAATACCGCCCGTTAGACCAACAGCAAAACCCACCACAGGACCGCCAAAAAGCCCCCCCATAACGGCACCAATAGCACGGGTGTTCGCAATTGCATCGTCGATATGTAAGCCGAAGTAGGTACCGAGAATACAAAAACCAGAAAACAGCACGTAACAAATCAGCTTATGGCTTAAACGAGAAGAAATGCTCAACAAAGGTAAAATAATGGGGGTTTTACTCAGCATATAAGCCAGTACTAAGTAAACACACATTTGCTGTAGCAAAGAGACAATCAATTCCATATTGGCGCTCATGATAAAAATAATGCGCGATTGTAAGGCAAACAAAAAAAGCCTGCGGTGCGCAGGCTCTTAGATTGAGGAATCAAGCACATTTATGTGTGTGATTATGCCGTTTCTGACGTTGTTTTAATTTCTTCCTCATCAGCAAAGTCGGTATCACCTTTTCCTTTCGAGATTTTTATTACATAACCTGTTACGAATAGTGAGAATACAATACCGACGATGGTTGAGATCTGCATTGGTAAGCCGAAACCTAATGTGCTGTTATTTAGAATGAAGGTTACACACACTGTGGTCATAAAGATGGCTGGAACTGTCGTGATCCAGTGCAACTTATTATGGCGTAGTAAGTAAGCAGAAGCCGTCCACAACATCATTACAGCCGTGGTTTGGTTAGCAAATCCGAAGTAACGCCAAATAATCCCGAAATCGACTTGGGTTAAAATGCCACCTATTACAAACAATGGAATAGCCATTAGTAGACGATTACGCAGTGTTTTTTGTTCAACGCTGAAGTACTCAGCTAGGATCAAACGGCTTGAACGAAACGCAGTATCACCAGAGGTAATAGGCAGAATCACAACACCTAAGAACGCCAAGATGCCACCAAAGGTACCCAGTAAACCAAAGGATGCACTGTAAACTACGTTACCTGGGCCACCATTTTTCACTGCTTCAGAAAGTGACTCAAGCGAGCCGAAGAAAGATAGGGCAATAGCACACCAAATTAGTGCAATCACACCTTCACCGATCATGGCACCGTAGAATACGAAGCGGCCATTTTTCTCATTGTGCATACAGCGCGCCATTAATGGCGATTGTGTCGCATGGAAACCAGAGATAGCACCACAAGCGATCGTAATGAACAATGCAGGCCATAGCGGCATGTCATTCGGGTTTAAGTTAGTGAACATTTCGCTCACTTTGAAATCACCCATTACGGTATGTTCACTAGAGAAAGCAATGGCTGCCATTAAGCCCACAGACATGAAAATTAGAAGTGCACCAAATAATGGGTAGAAGCGACCAATGATCTTATCGACAGGCACAATCGTTGCCAGAATGTAGTAGCCAAAAATAAGCACAACCATGGTGGTTACGTTAACGCTTAGGCTGGTTTGGTCGTTGATAAGATTAGTGATCATATCGGCAGGAGCAGAAACAAAGACCACACCAACAAGTAAGAGTAGAACAATGGCAAAAAGGTTCATAAAGTGTTTTGCGCCATTGCCTAAGTAACGACCTGTAATGCTCGGTACTGATGCGCCACCATTACGGATAGACAACATACCAGAGAAGTAATCGTGAACGGCACCTGCGAAAATACAGCCAACCACAATCCAGAGCATGGCAGCTGGGCCATACAGCGCACCCATAATAGGACCAAATATAGGACCGACACCGGCGATGTTGAGTAGCTGAACGAGGTAGACACGTTTTGTCGACATAGGAACAAAGTCGACACCATCTGTTTTGGTATGTGCAGGGGTTTTACGGTGTTCTTTTATGCCGAATACTTTCTCTACGAAAGCACCGTAAATAAAATAGCCACCGATAAGCGCGGCGACACAGGTCAGAAACCACATCATAGCAATTGTCCTTAATATTGTAGGGGGGAAGCTAGGGTGTATGGTATTTGCCTTTTTAGTTAGCTGCATTTAGTTAATAGGTGAGTGGCAGGATAGTGCGATGAGTGGTTACAGAGGGGGTTAAGTGGTTTGGTTTATAGCCAAAGAGAGATAGAGAGTTGATGAAATAGCTAGTGTCATTGATAAATGACGATCTGCGAAATGAGAAAATCATCACATAAGCTATGTCGTTATTCCCGCTCTGATGCATGAGGATAACGCTAGTATTATCTGATGATTTTCTTAGGGATAAATGTATTAATAGTAATGAATTTAGAAAAAAACTATTTTAGATAATCGAACAAAACGTTACCGTATGAAAGCGTAAAATCGACGATTTGATGCTTACCACCAACGACTTTTTTGATAGGTAGTTGAGCTATCGGCGCTAAGGCATGTTCGAACAACTCAAGCGCTGCAGGACCTGTCCATACGCCTTTAACGTTAACATCTGCCATGTAATACTCAATTAATTGGCAAACGTCCGTGCCTTTTCCTGTCACACTGGGTATCACTTTTAAAATATAATTAGGTGTGGTTTCGAGTGCTGATTTTGTTGAAGCAATATCACCTTCATAATATTTATAGCCCATTGTGCCTATAGCGATTTCGGTTTGATTGTATTTTAATCGCCCTGTGAGAGTATCAACATCGATATCGAGTGATGGAAACCCGTATTTTTTAGGAAATCCCCAAATCTCTCTACCTGCAATAATAGAGGCAACATCATCGACAAACATCAGGTGACTATAAAGTCCTATTCTGCCATTGTACTCAACTTCAATCACTTGACCTGATTCTTTAAAGCTCCCAAACCCAGCGGAATCTGGCATTTTCATAAATTCAAAATGCACGACATTACTGATCACTTTTAAGGGCTCTGGCACCACTTCTTTTAATAATTCGATGTCAGTTTCATAAGAGATGATCAGATACTCTCTATCTTTAAATTTATAGTCGATGAGAGGTGCCGAGGGGGTTGTGATCGGCATAGAAAAAGCATTATTTTTTATTTGCTCTATTTTCATATATTATCTCTATATATTGTTAAATAAGATCTTCATCCAGAGTATAAATATGGATATCGTTGTCATGTTCATCGATTAACCATTGTTTATGATCTTTTTGATAAAGTGCGAGAGTGTCTTTGTAACCATTATCTCGATGGCGATAGTAATTTGCTTTGCTGAAGTTATAATCTTTGCTTTCAAGCTCAGCCTGTTGAGACTTATAAATTAAATAAACAATCTCAAGGCTATTGGTATTACTTAATTTTATTATTTCTTTAACTTTCTGATCTTTCTTATCCTCTTCAGATAAAAATTGCGTTAAGTAAGTAATTGCAGAACACAGGTTTTTAGAGGTTGAATAAAGATAAGATGCTCTTCGAGTTCTTGAAGAAAATTGAATATCTTTCACTCTTTCAGCTAATGCATTCATGTTGGTTGGTAGTTCACCTTTGGCTGAAAATAAGTCGACCATGAAACACAACTTATTTTGATGACCATCAGGATTATTCAATATTCTTTCTAATATCGACATGATAGGGGTATTTGAATATAACCCACCATCGATATAATATTTTCCATCAATTTCAACGGGTGGAAAGCCAGGTGGCATCGCACCACTTGCCATAATATGTTCAGCTGTAATGGTTTCATTAAAACTGTCGAACGTTTTAAAATCACCGCTTTCAAGGTCGACCGCACAGAGACTTAATCTGACTTCTTTTTGATTTAAATAGTCAAAATCGATCAGTTCATTGAGCGTTTCTTTTAATGGTGAGGTATCATAGTAACTCAACTCTGATGTTTTATACGTTTCAAATTCGCTTGGCCATAATTTAGGTTTAAAAAATCCTGGTTGACCTTGCCAGATTGCTTGTTGTGCATCTGCCCAGTTTTTCATTTCATTATTAAAGTTAAAGAATAGATTTGAAAAAGAAATAGAGGAGGTTACTCGTTCCCAAAATATCTCAAGATTCTTCAATCTATTTTCTGGTTTATTACCCGCAATAATGGCGGCATTAATCGCACCAATAGAAATACCGATAATAGAATCTGGGGTAAAGCCTTTTTCATTTAACGCTTGAAATGCCCCTAATTGATAAGAGCCTAATGCTCCGCCACCTTGGAAGACATAAACAATTTTCTTATTGGTTTTATTCTGCATTAATAATGCCTTATAGAAAATGGCTAAATACGTGTGACTGACTTTGAACCGTTAAATAATGATTCAAAGCCAGAGGGTGAAATAAACAGTGAATATTTTTATTGCATAAACCAGCCATGGCTAACGACAAGAGACTGTCCTGTTAAGGCATTGGTTTCCCAACTTGCAAAAACAACAGCGGCCTGAGCGATGTCTTTCATCGTTGAAAATTGTCCATCAACTGTATCTTTTAACATCACATTTTTAACGACTTGATCTTCAGTGATGCCTAACTCTTTTGCTTGTTCTGGTATTTGTTTTTCGACTAAGGGGGTTTTAACGTAACCAGGGCAAATAACGTTAGCTCTCACGTTATATTCAGCGCCTTCTTTTGCAACAACTTCACATAAGCCAATCAGACCATGTTTTGCTGTAACATAAGGGGCTTTTAATTTAGAGGCTTCTTTACTATGAACTGAGCCCATATAAATAATTGAGCCCGATTTTTGTTTATACATATGTTTTAAACATGCTTTGGTTGTTAAGAATGCACCATCTAAGTGTACTGAGAGTAAATCTTTCCACTGTTGATAAGTTAATTCTTCAACAGATGCGATATGTTGATATCCCGCATTAGAAACTAAAATATCGATTCGGCCAAAATTATCAATAACCGTTTGAATATCATTATTTACTTGTTCTTCATTGGTCACGTTCATTGAAATAGCGAGCGCATCTGAACCGTTATTTTTTATTTCTGCGACTGTTTTTTCTGCTGCATTAATATCTAAATCGGCAACAATAATTTTAGCGCCTTCTTTAGCATATTCAAATGCAATAGCGCGACCAATTCCACTTGCTGCACCTGTAATAATAGCGACTTTATTTTCTAATCTCATATATAACCCCTTTTATATTGTGTGTTTTTTAAGCGGTGTTATATTTAATATACATAAGAAATAGAATTAAAAAGCGATCAAAAAAGTAATGTAAACTTTCATTTAATTAAAATTGTAATAATTATTTTATTTTTAATTTGTTCAATGTCTATTAAGTATAAATACGTCAGTGTTAAGTTATATTGAAATAATATAAAGAGATATTTTTTATAAATAACAGTAATTGATAGGTTTGTTATTATATTAATGAGTTGATTTAAGAACATAAAATATGAATTAACGTTTCTTTATCTAATTATTGATAGCTATCTTGTGATAGATTATTTACGAAGTGAAATTTATTTCACTAGTTGTTGATCCTTCTAAAAAATGAATACGTAAATGAGATTGTACCATTTAATTTCTTAGTCGTTAGAGGATTAACCATGTTAAAAACAGTACTTATTTCAGCATCTATTTTAGTCGGAAGTTTAGTCAGTGTTAATGCTTATGCTGGGCATCATGGAGAGAAAGAAGATATTGTTGATATTGCCGTTGCAAATGGCTCATTCAACACGCTTGTTACTGCCGTAAAAGCAGCGGGTCTAGTTGATACGCTCAAGGGCTCGGGACCATTTACCGTATTAGCGCCAACAGATGAAGCATTCAGCAAACTTCCTGCAGGTACTGTTGAAACTTTGCTAAAACCTGAGAATAAACAAAAACTGATTGATATTCTCACTTACCACGTTATATCTGAAAAAGTTATGGCTGGTGATGTGGTTAAATTAAATGACGCGACAACGCTTGAAGGTCAGAAAGTGAAAATTACAGTCGATAACGGCAATGTCATGATTAACAATGCAAAAGTAATTAAAACCGATGTAAAAGCTAGTAATGGTGTGATTCATGTAATTGATAACGTATTAATTCCGCCGAGCAACTAGATAAACATATTTTATATAATTTCACGTTATTGATACCCCCCTGGATAAATGTGTTTGGTCTTAATTAAAAATGGATAGGAGCTAAGCTTCTGTCCATTTTTTTGATAAAGAAAGTGTTGTGCTTCTAATAAGTTAACGTCTTAACCTCCTTTGTAGAACGTATATTACTTACATGAAAGAGAATATTAGAGCGTAATATAATTAAGAAAGCGCACCAATATAGCAACGACATAGGCATCACCTATCCATTGCCTATTTTTGTGTCAAGGTTCAGCGGTTGGGATTTAAAGCAGCGTGAGCATTTCAGAATAGTACCACGCGGTTATGAATTATGGATTAGGAGTATTGCTGTCAATCAATTCATCGTTCTTATAACGTAATCGACCAATTTGTTCGCCTTGCTTGTTGTATATTTTTACCAGCCCGTTTTTTTTGCCATCAAGATAATATTCTTCAACCTTTAACTGCCCATTTCTAAAATAGCTTTTTGCTACACCATTAAGTTTGCCTCTGCGGTAATTTTCTTCAAATTCCAGCGTACCGTCATCATAATAGCCTTTTAAACTTCCCCGAGGTTTGCCATTAACATAGTTTTCTTCAAGCTTGATCCCACCATGTTCATAGTAAGCTTTTAACAACCCATGAGTTTGCCCATTAAGATAGTTTTCTTCGTATTTTAATGCGCCACTTTTATAATAAATTTTACTGAGTCCTTGTGGGTAGCCGTTACGAAAATAACCAACAAGTTGAATCGCCCCATTTTCGTAATAGCTCTTTATCATGCCTTCGGGCTTACCATTTTTAAAATAGCCTTCAGTTCTTAACACACCATTTTTGTAAAAGCCTTTTCGTAGCCCTTCGAGCTTCCCGTTCACATAGTTATCGAGGCTTCTTAGTTCACCTGTGGGGTAGTATGTCTTGTGAATTGCGGCAACAGACACCATTGGAACGACTAGCAATAATATTGTGAGCAAGGCTACTGTTTTTTTCATCTTGTCACTCTACTTAATCTTCTATGATTAGAGAAGTATAGGCTTAGCTTTGTGTAGTCGAAGCATCATCAGTGAGAGTCGAGGATAAAAAATTTCTAGATCTTTTTTTCTTATTATGTACGCTGAGTTTTTTAAATTGAAGTAGGGGTTAAGTGCTAAAATCTTTTTACTTTTTAAAGATATTTATTTCTTAATTTAGATTTGTAAAAATTATTAGTGGTATTATTTAAAGATAAAAGATTCAGATATGACATTGATGAAATTTTTTATTATATACGATTAAAATTTTATTAAGATAGTATTATCTTTATTTTTAATAAAACGAATGAAAAGCATTCATTGCTGAACGTATAAGCTGTAGTTATGTACAATATAAAATTATAAGTAATAATTTCAGACTGGTTGCAATCTAATCAAACTTACGTGGGATAAGGTGTTTGATTTATTTCATGTAAACCAAGTTGCGCACCAGTCTATTTGAAGGTGATTATTTTTATTAAATCAATGACCTAACTTGTATGGATGGTTAGCTTTGTCATGTCGGAAGCGTTAACGTAAATCGCGGTATCAGTATTACCATGGTTATTGTGACGTTCAAGTCTGAATCCATTTCTTATTGTAGGGTTTTCATTGATGAAAGTGTTGAAAGCTTCTATACTTGTCGTTGAGTCTATTATAGAATCAATTTCTCTATGGTTTGTTCCTTGTTGAATAATACCTGTTATCTTGAACTCACGAATTTCCATTATAAATCCTTTATAGATTTTAGAATTAATTTTTATTCTAGATTTATTATATTATTTATATCTACTAATAGAAATATTGAAAAATAATGAAAGCGATCTAGATCTAATATTTAGGTAATGTGACGTTATATATTTCTAATATTAACTCATTATATTGATTAAATGTTGATATGGTTCACCTTTTAACTAATAGCCTGTCAGCTCCATGTAGCCTGTCAGCTCCATGTAGCCTTCAGCACGATGCGAGCCTTTAATAATGATAGGTCCCTCCCAATAGGGGATGGTTAATGGCATTTTTGCATTTGGATTAAGGGCAGATAAAACGAGATCGATCTTTTGGCTTGGTATTGCGAGTTGCCATTCTGTTGGGTAGGTCCGATCATTAATCTCTGTATATGCACGAGGACGTAAACGTATATCTTCTGAATCAATGATGGTGTTCTCACCATTACGATGCATTATTTTAGCGTGCTGGTAGCTGGCTTTGCCCGTGTTGGAGTCTCGGAGTTGGAAAACAATCAGGCTTTCATTATTTGATAGCCTTATAGCAAACCAGTCCCAGCCTTGTTGAGAGTCCAGTAGAAACTGAGAGCTCCACTCTCTATCAATCCAGCCAGTCCCTGATACCTGATGCTGCTTACCATCCATAGTCACTTCCCCTGTTACTTTGATAAAAGGCTGGCTGTAGTAATATGAAGCGACTTTTCCATCTTGGCTTTTGGTGCTAAATCCATTGTCTCCTTGTTTATGATAAGGAGCATTGGTTGTTAAGGTTAAAGAATATCCAAAGCGCTTGGCCTTAACATTGAGTGTTGCTGGGAATAGATCTTTCGTTGAAGAAAGCCACTGCCAATCATCAAGATAGGCTCTAAATGGTTGTGATTCGATACCGGCTAAAGCGGATTGATCCCGAGACCATTTTTCAGCAGCCAAATGTTGAACTGTTGTCGTGACTGCACTGTGCGCCATATAGATCTGTTGACTTTGCCAAGTACTCGCTGCTTGATGATCGTTAGCGGCTGGAGGAGATGTTGCGAAACGGAATTGTGTCCATTGAATGCCTAACGCTTGTCCTTCATCGTCGATTAAATTGGCGGTTAGGTACCACCATTCATGACGAAATTCATTATGCGCTCTATGATCGTCAGGAAAGACAATATCAACGCCTTTTTTAACCTTTGCAAATGCTGATTGCGTTTCATCACTGGCCGTTGGACTTAATAGCAATCCCATGCTTTTTGTCGATGGTTTATCGCAGCCAATTAACAATATAAAAACCAAGCTATAGAACAAATACATTAACTTCATTACATGACCTCACTTTGTAAGCTGGAGACCATTGGCTGACTCACTAGTCGCCAAAGTGGAAGTAAGGTGGCGATGACGGCAATAAGAATCGTCATCGCCGCAATACTTAATGCATCTTCCCAACGCCATAGATAATGCAAACTCCATCCAAAGGCTCTTAATGTCACAATGTCAGTTAGCACATACCCCACCAACGCGCCAAGAGGCAATGCAATCATTAAAGTGAACGTTACCAGTGCGACGATTTGCCCGGTGGTCATATACATTAGTTTTCTTCGACTTATTCCAAGGGCATACAGGCGAGCAATTGAAGCTTTGCGTGCTTCGAGCAACATAAAGCAAGAGCTAAACAGTCCTATTACAGCGACCATCAAAGTCACACCATTTAATGCGCGAGTGATGGCGAATGTTTGTGAAAAGATATTCAATGCAATGGTTTTTATTTGTGATTGCTCATAGAGCTGACTAGGGTGCAAATTGAGTTGATCTTCTAACTGTTTTAAAACCACCTCATGCTCGCCAGAGACTTTTACGCCAAGGCTGGTCGGTGTATCGGTAAATCCTTGATTTTGCCAAAGCTGAGGAGAAATTAGTACTTCTCCATTCGGTGAGCCATAGTCATAAAAAATAGCCCCGACACGTAAAATGGGTTGTTGAAATGCTTCCAGCTTCAATTCACTGCCCAGAGAAAGTCCAAGCTTAATCGCTGTTGGCTCACTGATAGCGGCAACCTTATCAGCATAAAAGTGTTGCCAAAAATCAGGTATCGCTGCTTTTAGTTGCAGTGTTTGCGCCAATGAATCTTCGTCCTTGGTTCCTAGTATAATAGGTAAGCCTTGTAGGTGTTCATTGACGTAATATTGCCTATAAACTTTTTCAATATGATCAATATGGTCAAGTGAACCATCAAGTTGTGCTAATTCTGCTTGAGTCGGACTAATATAAATATCGGCATGAAGCTTTTGTTCTAGCCATCGCTTTAAAGTGGATTCAAAACTACCCACTAAAGTATTCATACCAATATTGGCAGTAACGGCTAATAGTAAAGCCATCATGGCTAATGATAATGGAGAGATCAGCTCACGAAGTTCTGCAAAGAGGTAGTTGATTAGCCCAGGGGATGTTTTTCTTTCACTTAACCTCGCCAACGTTAGTAGAGATTTGGGAAGATATAAAGGTATCGAAATAACTAAGATCCCTAGCCAAAACATAGTAAAACGATGGTGCTCGGTGAACCACATTCCAAGTAACGATACGGTGGTGAGAGCGACACCATATAAAAAGAGAGCGTTTTCATTAGACGGTGACGGTGCTTGGTAAAAGCCCCCATGAGAAGATAATGGCTGGTGTACACGTTGGTTAAAGTGCTGCCAGCACGCAGTTAATGTAGCAGTGAGCGTCAGAAGTAAAGCTTGAGCCCACCATTGCCACTGCCACGTATCAGGAAGAAGCGTTGCCCCATAGAGTTGCTCTAGTGTCAGTGCCACAGTGGGGTGCAACCAATGGCTGAGTTGAATACCCAATATAAAGCCAAGTGTTGCTCCAATAAGTACTAAAAACGTTAACTCTATAAATAACGCTATAATCACGTTTGAAGGCGTCAGACCTGCTTGTTGGATTTGAACGAGCAGGCGATTACGTTTCAATAAGCTATACCTTACTCCGTTGTAGGCAATGAGGTGTAGTGGTCAACTAAAATTGGCCACGGTTTTAGAGTTTTCCCAATATAATCGTTCTGATTCGTTGGGAGTTAGGCCGCCATTATATTGATGCGGCCTGAGTTGACAGTAATACCCGATAATGTAGCGGATGATCTCTTGTTGAGCTTCAGCAAAACTACGATAACCCACTGTTGGCACCCATTCGGTCTTTAAGCTTCTAAAGAAACGCTCCATTGGTGCATTATCCCAGCAATTTCCTCGGCGAGATAAACTCTGTTTTATCTTAAAACGCCACAGTAATTGACGGTACTTTCGACTTGTATAGTGGCTACCTTGATCGCTGTGGAACATGACGCCTTTCGGCTTACCACGCGACTCATAAGCCATTGAAAGAGCTTTGCCTGTCAGACTGGAATCAGGTGATAAAGACATCGACCAACCAATCACTTTGCGGGCAAAAAGATCAATAACAACCGCTAAATACATCCAGCGATTTCCTGTCCAAATATACGTAACATCACCAACCCAAACTTCATTTGGGGCGGTAACAGCAAACTGTCGGCCCAAGTGATTTGGAACCTCAACATGTTCTTGAGAAGCCTTTCTGTATCGATGCTTTGGCTGTTGGCAACTGACTAAACCAAGCTCTCTCATGAGTTTTGTTGCTCGGTATCGGCTCAGTTTTAAACCCTGATTTGTGACTATATCTGCAATAGTCCTCGCTCCCGCAGAGGCGTTGCTTGCTGCGTGGGCCTCACTAACTAAGCTGCGAAGTTTGACTGTTTCCGCCCTAATCGCTGTTGGACGCTTTAGCCAATAGTTATAACTACTTCGATGAACATTGAAGACTTCGCATAATGTTTTTACGCTATAGCTCTGCTTGAGTTTCTTGATCATCAAGAATTGTTCAGTGAGTCCGACATCAACAGAGCCGTGGCTTTTTTTAATATTTCATTATGCTCTTCAAGACGAGCTAACTTCTTTTTTAATTCCCGAATTTCTATTTGCTCAGGGGTCATAGGCGAAGCTTTTGGCGTTTTGCCTTGTCGTTCTTGTTTAAGCTGACGAACCCATTTATCCATCGTGGATTTACCCACATTCATGGCTTGGGCGGCTTCTGCCACTGAGTAATTTTGATCAATCACTAACTGTGAAGCCTCGAGCTTGAATTCTGCGCTGAATAGTCGTCTTGTACGATTTGTCATAGTGTCACCTGTTAACGTATGAAGTGATGATATCACCTCTAACTAAGTGACCAAATTCACTATGCCACTACAAACAGACCAACTAAAAATGCGAGTAGACTCATAGCTGTTAAGTTGAGATGAAAACTATCAGTAAGCGAACGAAGATCTGCACTTTGATTATTGCTGACCCATTTTGCCCGTTCATTCAAAAGTTGAATCCATTTATCTTTATGATTTATCGCACCCTCAAAAACGGCAATATAACTTAACTGCTCATGCTTATTGAGTAACTGTTGAGCAAAGCTAATATCTGTTAATAGGCGATTACCAAGCTGCCACTCATCAGGTAAAGGGATAACCTGTGTTTTTATGTCATTGAGTGTGAGCTCTGCTCTACTCCCCATACGGATGAATTGGGATTGGCTCATTAAAATAATTGGCTTACCCATTAATAGTTCTGCAATGGGAAGGCCATCATTAAAAATTGAAACCTCTCGCGTATTGGTAGCCTTACTTTGATTGCGATCTATTGAGGAAATCGCTGCAATAAGATCACTACCCTGAACCGATAAACTTCGACCTTTTGAATCGCTAACTCGCCCTTCAATAACTGGCAGTGAATCGCTAAGTCCATGTTGTTTTAATAAGAAGTACAAAGATTGGGAAAGATAGCGTTGACCTGATAAAGGTAGAATAAGGTGAGTAGCTTGCGCACTTAGCTGTTCTGTTGATTCTGCATAACTACGTTTGGCATTAAGATTAATAGCTTGGACGGCCACAAATAAGGTTACAGCAAGCACAATACCGATAACAATGGCCGCAGCCTGAAGTGGCGCTTGCCGATAGTGAGCACGAAATAGATGTAATACCACGCGAATATGGCGAATATTAAATCGTTGCATAGAAAGGCTCGTCTTTGTTGTTGGACTTGATGAGCTGACCATTTAATAAATGGTAATGAGTTTGCATAAAATCAGCGCATTCTTGACTGTGTGTCACTAGGATGAGCGCGGTATTACACTCATCTATTAGCTCATTGAGTAATCGCATGACTTCAATGCCAGCATTTTGATCGAGATTCCCCGTTGGTTCATCTGCTAATAACAGTTGTGGTTTGTGTGCCAGTGCTCTCGCTATTGCAACACGTTGTTGCTGACCTCCAGAGAGGGAAGAAACATGCCTATCGAGTAGCGATCTGATTTGAAGAACATCGACTAAATGATCACACCAGCTATCCCAAGGCTGTCGATTTAAAGAAAGGGGAAATGCAATGTTTTGCCTGACATTAAGTGGGGTTAGCAAATTAAATTGTTGGAAGATAATCCCTAGTGTTTGAAAGCGAAAATGGCTCCATTGTTGATCGTTCCAAGCCCCCGTATTTTCATTATTGAGCCATAATTCGCCATCCGTTAGAGGTTCAAAGCCTGCAATAATATTAAGAATCGTGCTTTTTCCACTTCCACTCGTTCCTGTTAAAGCGGCACTTTCGCCACGTGAAACTTGAAAATTAACATTATCCAATACGCGATGAGAGTCTTTTCCATCGACAAAAAATTTAGAAGTATTAATTAGAGAAACAAGCTTATCTTCCATGATTTTCTCCATTTTGCTTATATTAATATAGATAAATTTGGTGCAAATTTCCGTGATTCATAAACACCTTTTAATTTTAGACAATCTTTGTCCAAGAAGGAGTAGATAAAGCCATTAAAAAAGAAGATGAATAAAAATCATGTTTGATAATAGGAAGCAGTCGCTTAAGGTCTATGTTTTATATTGAGGATCACAAATTATTTACGGATAAGCGTTATGAATACATTTTATTACATTGCTTTTTAATTGATGAAAGAATGTTTTATTTAAGAGCTGAACATAAAAGATATAAATTATAAATATATTTATCCCTTTACATTTAAAAGGGTGATAACAACGTTAATAACATTTTTGAGCTTTATCACAAAAAATAAACTAAATTTAATTTTCTCTTTGTCAATAATGGTTAACTTTTATTCATTATTTTTAATATTAAGGGTTATTTCATTAATATAACTTTAGTTTTAGTGTGAGTAAAAAATTACTAGCCGCAATCTAAATAATGACAGAGAAGCAATATTATACATTTAATATCATCAAGAGCTATAACTCTAAATTCATATTCATACTGTTGCTTTTGTTCGTATTTATGTGTTGACTTTGTTTAATAATAAATTAGTTATTAATATGTTGGGATTGTTATTTTTTAATTAATTTTAAAGTTTAAACAAGTGTTTAATAAATAATACTTATACACTTTATTAATATGTGGTTTTATATTTTTTCTTTGTGGCTTTATTAATATAGAAAGTATAAAGTTGCTCTGTTTTTGGAAAATAACATTTATAAAATAAAAGTTAATTCAATAATAAATAAAACGGAGTTTATATTGAAGAATTCATATATCGCATTAGTTATTGGAAGTTTAATTTCTAGCAATGTTGCCCATGCAGCAAAACCAGGTGTGCCAACTATTGAGTGGGGTGAGTATAAATATATGCTTACCGAAATTGATAGTGAAGCGACAAGCTATAAAAATATCGTTAAAGCCCGTCATGATCATATAAATGCAACGGTTAACTGGGATGTATGGAGCGGTGAAGTTACGCACTCTAAGCTATTACTAGATGGTCGTGTTGTTTGGGAAGGTCAGGGCAGTACTGCAACCTTTGAACTCTCAAAAGGTGGAACGTATGAAATGACAGTCCAAGCATGTAACGATGACGGCTGTAGTACCAGTGCTCCTAAACAGTTGATGGTAGCGGATACTGACGGTAGTCACTTAAAACCATTAAATGCGCCGTTTAAAGAAAATAACAGGCCGCATACGAATACCACTGGAAAAGTTGTGGGGAGTTATTTCGTCGAATGGGGCGTGTATGGCCGCAAATTCACCGTTGATGATATTCCAGCGCAAAACCTTACCCATATCCTTTATGGCTTTACTCCTATTTGTGGTGGGGATGGCATTAATGACAGTTTAAAATCTATTGCTGGCAGCTTTAACGCGTTACAAAAGGCGTGTGCTGGTCAAAAAGATTTTGAGGTATCTATTCATGATCCATGGGCTGCAATATCAAAACCACAGCAAGGAGTGAGTGAACACTCAGATCCTTACCGTGGTAACTTTGGTCAATTAATGGCATTGAAAAAAGCGCATCCTGATTTGAAGATCCTCCCTTCTGTTGGGGGGTGGACGCTTTCAGATCCTTTCTTCTTCTTAGACGATCCTGCAAAACGTAAAGTGTTTGTCGACTCAGTGAAAGAGTTTCTGCAGACTTGGAAGTTCTTTGATGGTGTTGATATTGACTGGGAATTCCCTGGCGGTGATGGCGCAAACCCAGCATTAGGTAATCCAGAAAAAGACGGACAAACCTATGTAACCTTGATGAAAGAGTTACGCGCAATGCTTGATGAGCTATCGGCGGAAACAGGTCGTCAATATGAACTATCGTCAGCGATTGGTGCGTCAGAAAAAGGGATTAACCGTGTTGACTATAACCAAGCTCAGCAATACATGGATCATATCTTCTTGATGAGTTATGACATGTTTGGTGCTTGGAACAATGACAACCTAGGTCACCAGTCTGGTCTGTATAACGGTAGCCACCAACCAGAAATTAAACACACGGTTGATTTAGCTGTGAAAACACTGTTAAACCAAGGCGTTGAACCTAAGAAGATCATCGTGGGCACACCATTTTATGGTCGTGGTTGGAAAGGTGTTCATGACGTTCAAGGCAATAATCCCATGACAGGAAAAGGAACTGGGCCTGTTAAAGGGACGTGGGAAGACGGTGTGGTTGATTACCGTGATATCGTCGATAACCGTTCTACCAATGGTTGGGAAAGCCATTACGATGCAAAAGCTGAAGCCTCTTACCAGTGGAACCCTACTACCGGTGAGTTGATCACCTACGACACGCCACGCGCAGTGAAGGCCAAAGCACAGTATGTCTTACAACATAACTTGGGCGGCTTATTCTCATGGGAGATTGACTCTGATAATGGCGATTTGTTAAATGCTGTGCATGAAGGTTTAGGGCACGGTGGTGATACACCGCCTGTAAACCGTCCACCGATTGCAAATGCAGGCGCAGATCAAAAAGTTGTTGGCCCTGTTTATGTTGAGCTAGATGCTGGCAAATCTTACGATCCTGAGCGTGAAGATATTACTTATTCATGGACACAAATTAGTGGTCCAACAGTAAGTATTTTAAATAACAAAACAGTCGCGCCAACCGTTGATGTTCCTGTTACTGACGTTGATACCAGTTATCAATTCCAACTAACAGTAACAGATCCAGAAGGTCTGAGTGCTACCGATACTATTACGGTTGAAAACAAGGTTCAGCATCAAAACCATGCACCGACAGTAACCATGGTGAAAAAGCTGAAAGTCGACAGTGGTGAGCAGTTTACGTTAACCGCAAACGCCAATGATCAAGATAATGATGCCCTGACGTATTCGTGGAGCATTCCTTATAACTTTGATGTGGTATCAGGTTTAGGCTCGTCTGAACTGACACTCAAAGCACCTATCATGGATGAGCAAACAACAGAAACGATTTCTGTCTTAGTCTCCGATGGTTCGCTTGATGCACATGCGGCGACTGAAGTGACAGTGAAAAAATATACTGACAATGACAACAATAATGGTGGCGATGATAATAACGGCGGTGACGACAATGGCAATGGTAGTTGCGATGTGATAACCGATCCGGAAGCAGCGAATCACTCAGCATGGAGCGCGGCAATTATCTATAACACAGGTGACAAAGTTAGCCACAATAACCTTGTTTGGGAAGCAAAGTACTGGACGCAAAATAACGCACCTAGCCAAACTGCCGATCAATGGAAGTTAGTGACTGATGTTGTTATGCCATGGAACCAAGACGTTGCCTATAGTGGTGGTGCAATAGCGAACTACGATGGCGCAATGTGGCAGTCTCAATACTGGAGTAAAGGGCTTGTACCAGGCCAGGATCCAGTATGGGTGAACATCGGTTCATCGGATTGTAAGTAACCTTCAAGGGCTCACTCTGCGCTAGGGTGAGCCCTTTTTCAATACTCATCTTTTTATATTATTACAGTGCGCATGTCCTCGAGTGTCGTCAAGACCTAGTCCATGTTCTTGAGATGGATTGGGATGAAACCATGCGAGGAGGATATAACGGTGAATGTAATTTTTAACATAGAAGTCATGCTTCACCATACGGTAACTTGATGTTTCAACTGTATGCAAAGTTAATGTAATTATTATATTAGGTTTTTAATATTATCTATGTTTTTCAATGAAAGTTATAAAGCAATAAAAAGCCCTTAAAAAAGGGCTTTAGTTAAAGGCATTATTATTTTTGACAGATTAAATGGGTTGGTCCATGTTTTGTACCCGCAATAAAATCAAACATATCTACTTTAATTCCAGTACTTGTAGTTACTATAAATGCCGCCTTGTTGAAATAACCAGATGCAGCTGCAATACCAACTCTTCCATAGATATAAGCTTTTAGTTTATGATGAGACCACGCTACGTATTTTCTACTCCAGGTGCTCCACTTAACGGGTCTATATGAGGAATTCATAATTTCTTTATATTGATCTTGGGTAATCGATTTATGGCCTATATCTTCACAAGTTTTGTTTGCCCCCCCAACTTCACTGGAGTTTACTTGAATAATCTCACTATAGAGTAAAATATCATGTGCGGCACAAATGCCTGCTGGGGTACATGCGTGTAAATGTACATTGCCTGCTACATCATTTTCAGGATGGGTTGTTAATTCTTGATTAATTTCAGAAAAAGAAGCGAGGTTACTTGGTGTGATAATATTGTTCCAAGTAATATCACCGCTGTAGGGTTTAGTTGTCCCATCTGAGTAAATACCACTTAAAGTATAAACTTCTTTAACAGTAGAATCATAAGCAGGGAGACTGTTAGCACCTACAATATTGAGCTGTTGAAGCTCTGCTGGATCTGCATAAACAGTAAAATTGTTACTTACGGTATTGTTAAAAGTAGCAAAAACTGTGGCTTGTCCATACGTTGCTTTGGCTTCTAGAATATTATCATTAAAATTAACAATATTTGCGTCTTTTGATGTCCAAGATGCAGTACTTGTGACATCTTCAACCATACCATCAGAGTAATAAGCAGTAGCAATGAATGCGATTGACGTTCCATGAGGCAACGAAATTGTGGTGTCTTGATTATTTGTTTCGATCGAAACACTTTCTAGTATTGCACTGATAACTTCAATATTAATGGGTTCACTTTTAATACCAGCATACAACGCGCTAACTTGAGTGGATCCAGTATCAGCTTTTGCCTCCAGCCTATTCTTAGTAAAGTTCGCGATATTACTGACACTTGATCTCCATGATGCACTATTTGTAATATCGACAGATTCCCCATCAGAGTAGTGTGCAATAGCTTTAAAAGACAAAGAAATGCCCTTTGGAAGGCGAAGAGGTGATTGAGTCGTATCGGCACTGATAGTGACTTGCGTTAATAAGGCATGAGAGGTTTCAATTATTATCTTGTTGCTTTGAACACCATTAAAATTGGCACTTACTTCTGTGGTTCCTTGTTCAGCCTTTGCCTCAAGAATATTTTTGGTAAAATTAGCAACTTCTGGAGTTGTTGAAGTCCATGAAGCATCATTAGTAATGTCAGTTGTTGTCCCATCTGAATAATGAGCAATAGCTTTAAATTCTGAGTTGGTTCCATTTGGTAACATATTTCCATCGCCAGTCTTACTGATAACGATTTTTGTTAATTGTGCCGCAGTAACCATGACTGTTTTGGTATTGCTTTTTACGTTGCCAAATGAAGCAAATATTTCAACATTACCTGAATCGGCTTTAGCGTCGAGTTTGTTACTTGAGAAGTTAGCTACGTGAGTCTGATTAGAAATCCATGATGCTAATTCAGTAACATTTTGTGTACTGCCGTCACTGTAGTGAGCGGTTGCGACAAAGGAAATTTGAGTTCCTTTTGGTAGTATTAACGCATTCGGTGTCTTCTCTGTTTTAATACTGACACTTTCTATTTTTGCATTTGTCGCAATGATACTTTTTGTGTTACTGCTTATCCCGTCAAAAAAAGCATAAACTTTTGCTGAACCACTATTGGAGTTCGCCTCGAGAGTATTATTTGTAAAATTAGCAATACTTGGTTTATCAGATAGCCATGATGATTGAGCAGTGACATCTTTACTTGAGCCATCGCTATAATGGGCATAGGCAATAAACGACACGTTAACGCCTTTAGGTAGTGTAATATCTGCGTTACTGGTATGAGGAGCTTGTGCTGAAATACTCAGCGATTCTATTGTTGCAGCTGTTGTTTCAATGACTTTTGAATCACTTTTTACGCCGGCATACGTTGCATGAACAATTGTCGTACCGATATCTGAATTTGCTTTTAAAATATTAGCATTGAAGTCTGCCACATCTGGTGTGCTAGAGCTCCATGCTATCTCATTTGTGACATCTGATGATGAGCCATCGGAATAGTAAGCAAAGGCCTTAAACGCAAGTGTTATCCCTTTAGGCAACAAGATATTCTCACTGCTGCTTTTAGGTGTATCAGTAGAAATACTGACGCTGATAAGTTCGGGGTCCGCTGCTAAAACGGTCTTGATATCACTTGATAATCCACCATATAAGGCATGAACATTTGCAACGCCTGAGGATGAATTAATTTTTATCGTATTTTCAGTAAAACTTGCAACAGCAGGAGTGTCTGAATTCCAAGCTGCTTGATTAGTCACATCTAATGATGAGTTATCTGAGTAATGAGCTGTCACTGTGAAGTTTACTTTTAGTCCTTTTGCCAAGCTGATATCAGCATCTGCGGACGAATTAGAGGTATTTGTATTAATACTCAAGCTAATTAATTCAGCTGATGTGGTTTTAATCTGCTTACTATTACTTTGAAGTCCCTTAAATATAGCATGCACGTTGGTTTCGCTTGAATCTGATAGAGCTTTTAATTGGTTATTGAAGAACTCTACGCTGACTGGAGAATCAGATACCCAAGTAACGACATCTGTCACATCTAAAACTGAATTATCAGAAAAGTATGCAGTTGCTGTAAATGGTATAGAGACACCTTTGGCGAGAGTATAATCGGCATCACCGGTATAAGATGCGTTGGCTGTAATGTTGATGCTTGTTACTGTTGCTGCAGTTGATTCGACACTAAGAGGTTGACTATCTAAACCTTTAAAAGATGCAATAACGTTTGTGTTACCAGAATGATTCGCTTCTAGAAGTTGCCCTTTGAATGAGGCAACTCCTGGATTACTTGATATCCATTTCACTTGGTCAGTGACATCAGGTGAAGATCCATCACTATAGTGAGCAGTGGCTAAAAGTTTTGCTTGCATGCCTTTAGCTAAAGTTAAATCAGACTTTGCGGTTTTTGCTATTTTTGAAGAGATACTAACGCTAAGCAGTTCAGCTTGTGTAGCTTCAACACTTAATTCTTCACTTTCAATATTCTCAAGTTTAGCGTGAATTGAAGCCTCTCCAAAATTAGCAAGAATTTGTAATACACCATCTTCAACGTCAGCAATATTTGGGTTATTTGAATGCCAAGAGACTAAGTGAGTGACATCAATTGCAGTTCCATCTGAATAATAGGCCGTGGCAATTAAAGCTGTTTTTATGCCTTTTGCAAAAGTGATATCTGCTTTACCGGAGCGAGGCTGAGATTGAGAAACTACAATGTTTTCCAAGTGGGCATTAGTGACTTCAATACTGAAATCTTGGCTCTTTATATCATCTAGATTGGCTTTAACAAAAATTGAACCTTGCAGCTTTGAAATAAAACTATTTTTGTTTAATTGCCCAACTTCTTGGTTTGATAATTGCCATGATACTTGGTCTGAAATATCTTGAGTACTTCCATCTGAGTAGTGCCCAATAGCTGTCATTTCTAGGCTATAACCTATTGGAATAGCACGTTCCTCATTAGTGTTTATGCCTTTCAATATTGTTTTGTTTGATGTTTCGACTGTTATTTTTTCCAATACTTTTGTTTTAGCTGAATCTTCACTGTTACCAGAGCGATCACAACCTGAAATTGAGCTTAAAGAAAAAAATAATATACTTAAAAGTAGGAATAAATATCCATTGTGAAAATTAGAGTGTTTCAACTCATCAACCCCTCATCCTGAAGTTATTTAATAATGAGTTGTTACTTTATAGGAATAATTTGCTTCATTTGTTATATCAATATCAGGAAGGTGGATTATTTTTACTGTCAATGTAAATGCAGTGTTTTTATATTGTTTTAATTTAGTACTGATTAATTTTTATTTTGATAGTGCATAGTAATAACTAAATTAGATCGAAGTAGTAATCTGGCATGTTAATATTGATAATTAAGATTCCATTTTTTAATTGTGTTGTGAGTGATTTTAAT
Source organism: Photobacterium sp. SKA34 (assembly GCF_000153325.1). GTDB lineage: Bacteria > Pseudomonadota > Gammaproteobacteria > Enterobacterales > Vibrionaceae > Photobacterium. Next base: position 675,926 of record NZ_CH724141.1, on the reverse strand, counting down.
TTTATTAAAACACCATCTAATTGATATTCAATTAAAAAATAAAATAGAGAAAGATTGACTGTTATTTAATGCTTTTATGTTTAATGGTAATTAATTGTCATTAATTAATTAATACTGCTTCTCTTAGATATATTCGAACTTTTAAAAATAAGGAAATGTTATAACATAACAATCCCGAGTGATTCACTCAGGATTAATAATGTCATGATTAGGAATAGATCGATGAAAAAGAAGTCTTCATTTGTAGCATTGATGACAACGCTGTGCGTCTTGTTTTCAGTATCAAAAGCAATGGCTGCAGAAGCGCCAATTGATGTAACGGTAAGTATTGCGCCACAAAAGTATTTTGTGAAAGAAATTGGCGGTCAAAACGTTGATGTCAATGTAATGGTGCCAGCAGGAGCTGAGCCAGATGACTACGAGCCAACACCAAACCAAGTTGTGTTACTTAACAAGAGTAAACTTTACTTTTCTATCGGTGTGCCATTTGAAAAAAGCTGGTTAAACAAATTTAAAAGCTCAGCAAAAGATCTAACGATTGTTGATACTCAGAAAGGTGTTGAGCGCATGCCAATGGCTTACAACGACGATGGTGAGCGTATTCCTGCGACGTCTGGCATTAAAGACCCACACATTTGGTTATCACCAGCACTTGTGCGTATTCAAGCAATGAACATTCGTGATGCATTAATTAACGTTGATCCTCAGCACCAGCAAGAATATCGCGAAAATTACCTAAAGTTCTCTAAAAAGATCAATCAAATTGATGATGCTTTAATTGATATCACGTCAAAGATCCCAGCAGCACACAATCAATTTATGACTTACCACCCAGCGTGGGGTTACTTCGCGACAGATTACGGCTTACGTCAGCTTCCTATTCAAGATGAAGGTAAAGAAGCAAGCGCTCAACGTCTAAAATCACTGATTGATACAGCTAAGAAACAGCACATTAAAGTTATCTTTATTGAGCCGCAATTCTCGAAAGAACAAGCAAAAGTTATTGCGAGTGCAATTGGCGGCAAAGTGGTAGCAATTAACCCACTTGCAGAAGATTGGGGTAATAACTTGCTAACTGTTGCGAACGCGTTTGAATCTAACGTGAATCACTAAGAGTTAAAAAATGAAAAAGATTGTGGATGTACAGAATGTCAGTTTTGCTTATAAGAACCATCAAGCATTAATTGATATAAACTTCGAGCTTTACGAAGGTCAACGTTGTGCATTACTTGGACCCAATGGCGGTGGTAAAACGACATTAGTCAAACTACTACTGGGTATATTATCGGGTTATCAGGGCAATCTAGCACTGTTTGGCGACCATCCCGGTCGCCATCCAGCGCTTATTGGGTATGTTCCTCAACAATATAAATTGAATCCAATATTACCTGTCACAGTAAAAGATGTTGTATTAATGGGGGCAAATGCTGAGCAGCTAAAAGATAAGAGATTGCTATCAGCCTTATTAACCCAAGCATTACAACAAATGCATATCGAGCATATAGAGAATACGCTGTTTAAAGATCTTTCAGGCGGACAGCGTCAACGTGTGTTAGTAGCTAGAGCGTTAATTGCTCAACCTAAGCTATTAATACTTGATGAGCCAACCAGTAATGTTGATCCAAGCATGACGGCACAATTTTTTGCCTTGCTATCAGCGCTGCCCAAAGATGTTGCGGTATTGGTGGTGAGTCATGACATGAGTATTTTAGAGTATCAGATTGATGTGATTTTAGGGCTAAACCAAACCATGAAAGTGCAGCAGAGTAAGGCATTAACGTCTGATATGTTGCAACACTTATACGGCGTGAACAGCCATTTTATTAAAGATCTTGTTCAGTCAACCACATCCAATAACGAACCAAGTCCTGCTTTAGTATGATCGAGCTCTTACAATATAACTTTATTCAACACGCATTAATTGCAGCAGTGCTTGTTAGCATTGTTGCCGGCATTATTGGCGTATTAGTCGTAACCAATCGATTAGTCTTTCTCTCTGGTGGTATTGTTCACACGGCATACGGCGGTGTGGGGTTAGCTTTCTATGCAGGTACAGCGGTAATGCCAACAACCTTGGTGTTTACTTCGATTAATGCTTTGTTATTAGGGGCGCTAAGTCAGCGTAAACTAGAGCAGTTAGATATTTTTATCGGTCTGATTTGGTCGTTAGGCATGGCAATCGGCATCATCTTAATGGCGTTAACGCCAGGGTATAGCGCAGATTTAAGCAGTTACCTATTTGGTAGCATTCTCACCGTTCCAGTCTCGACGTTATACCTAATGGGGGGCAGTGTCCTGATCATTGGTGCCTACACGATTTATAACTATCGTTCGCTAGTCTTGATGTCTTTTGATGCTGATTTTGCGCAGAGTAAAGGCGTCAAAGTAAAACGCATGTACTTATCATTATTAGTGCTGGTGGCAATTGCTAGCGTGATCTTAGTGAAAGTGGTGGGTATTGTACTGGTGATGGCGCTGCTAACTATGCCTGCGTATATGGCGGCTCAATATACAAAATCCATGTTATCCATGATGTGCCAAAGTATTTTATGGTGTCTTGGCTTTACGTTAACGGGGTTGATTTTCTCTTACCAGATGAACCTACCGTCAGGGGCAACCATTGTTGTTACCGCGTCTATTTGTTTAGCGTTGCAACTGGGGCTTAAAGAAACCCTGAAACTCTTTAAAAAAGGTACAGTTCAGCCGCTTAATAGTTCAGAAAATAGAATCTAAACACCAGTCTGCATTCTAGAAGAGCAAAATACGGATGAGATTCCAGTGACCGACGCACCGGGTTTAAGCCAATATTGGGCTGAAGCATGGGTAAGCTATAAGCTTGCCAATAGCTAAATAAACGAAAAGCCAGCATGTTATGTGCTGGCTTTTTTGTTTTTGTCGTCAATCTGGTGGTATGAACGGTTTAGTGTTTTATGTGTACTATGCTGCCGATATTATTCAGAAGAGTACATTTAACATACCTGCATCGTACGGTGTTAGATTATTGTTTTGACGTGTTTTTTCAACGTAATCAGGGTTAGCAATGAATGGGCGACCGATAGCCACTAAATCAGCATCGTTATTTAATAGTGCCTCTCTCGCACTCTCTGAGTTATAGCCGCCGCAGGCAATAACGCTGCCATGATAATGTTGACGAATATATTGTGTAACAGTTCTTTTTAAATGATCTTGATAACTATCATCAAACATACCTGTATGTACGTATGCCAAATCATATTGATTTAACTGCTCTAATACATAATCAAAAACAGGTTTATCGCGATCGTCATGTTCAATATTTAAATAAGCAACAGGCGATAAGCGTACACCCACGAATTGAATTTGCTGTTTAACGGCATTGATGACATCAAATAAAATACGGCTCATATTTTCAGGGTTTTGTCCCCAATTATCGTTACGACGATTCGTATCCCAATGTAGAAATTGATCTAATAAATAGCCATTAGCTGCATGTATTTCAACGCCATCAAACCCTGCTTCTTTGGCATATTTTGCGGCTTTCGCAAAATCGTTGATTACAGTCTGAATATCAGAAGGTGTCATTTCTTTAGGCTCTTCATACTGTAAATTATCAGTACGCTTTACACGCCCTGTAAGACCAACCGATGAAGGGGCTAATGGCTTGTTTCCATTTAGGTAAATAGGGTGTGACACTCGGCCTGTATGCCATAATTGGGCAAATATTTTACCGCCATTTTCATGCACTTTTTGTGTAACTTGCTTCCAGCCTGCAACATGTTCTTCGTTAAAAATAGCGGGCGAATTAGGGTAACCCTGCGCGGTTGGCGATATCATTGTACATTCAGTAATGATCAATCCCGTACTGGCTCGACGAGCATAATAGTCAGCCATCTCAGGTGTTGGGATGAAATCGTCTGTCGCCACGCATCGGCTCATTGGCGCCATAACAATACGATTTTTTAAGATCAGATCCTGACTAAGTTGATAGGGGCTAAATAAAATATCTTGTGTCATTACAGGTTACCTTTCTCGCTTTTATATGGTTCACAGTAGGCACATCGGTTTTATGTTGGGTGATGATTTAGTGTGGTTACTGCGTGAGGGTGTGACTATATACCGACACAAAATGGAATGTCAGACCGATAAAATGAATACCATCTATTCCATTTTAGAATGCAAAAGAGTCAGGAAATGTGCCATTATGTCTTTATCTTGAATAAGGGTTTAATGCATGGGGTAGGCAATGGATCAATTAGGCGCAATGCGAGCCTTTATTCGTGTTGTACAAACCGAGAGCTTTTCTGCTACTGCGCGTGAGCAAAATACAACTCAAGCAACAATAAGTAAAAAAATAGCTGCGTTGGAGCATAAGCTAGAAGGTAAATTGTTGACACGAAGCAGTCGAGACCTTGCTTTAACTGAGGTTGGCGCTGAATATTATGAACGATGTGTTGCTATTATCAGTGAATTAGATGAGGCGGAATCTAATGTGCGAGCACATCGAGCATTACCTCAAGGGGTAATTAAAATCGCAGCACCTATTACCTTCGGTAATATTTTTATTGCGCCTATTATTTCTGAGTTTTTAGCGCGTTATCCTGATATAAGCGTGGATTTAACGTTAAGTGATAAACATGTCGATATTATTAGTGAAGGTGTTGATGTTGCAATTCGAGCCAGAGAATTAGAAGACTCTTCATTAATAGCGAGACATTTATTTGATAACCCTAATATTCTCGTTGCCTCTTCCGCTTATATTGCGAAATACGGAGAGCCCGTAACACCAGAAGATCTTAATCAACATAATTGCATTATTTATTCCCTTTCTTCGACCATGAATAATTGGAATTTTTATAATAAAAAGATCAAAAAATCAGTCTCGGTAAGTGGCAATTTTAAGAGCGATAGTTGTGATGCTATTTTACGCTCTGTACTTGATGGTGTTGGCATTGCGTTATTACCTGTTTGGATGGTAGAAAATGAAATAAACGCTGGTCGAATAAAACAGTTAATGCCGTCTTATAAAACTCAACCATTACCTTTTCATGCTATTTATACTAACAATCGTTATGTTTCATTAAAGATCCGATGCTTTATTGATTTTATGAAAGAGAAGATAGAAAGCTCAGAGCGACTTAATTAACTATTAATTTTAAAATGGTATATGCTGGCTTTTGTGTGGGCCCTTTAATTGCATTTTTTGATGCTATATTAAACATTATTTAGTTATTAATATTTGATCTATTTTGGGTCTGGAAACCTATCAAAATCATCGAACGGCATTATTTTCCCGCTCCACTTACCATCTTCTTGTTTTGTTATAACAATGAATTGACCATATGTTGTACCAGGTGATCTGTATTTTAAGTGGGCTACAACACTATCATCCATATGGATCGCTCCATTTATCCTTGCAAGCATGCAAATTCCTCTGGTTACGTTATCCTGCCTTAATTCAGAAGGTTGTATCTCGCCGAGAAAGTGCTATTCACAAAATGGTTTTTCTAAAACAAGGTCAACAGTACCTAGCGCACTGTTTAACACTGTATAGTTTGTATATGCAGCGAATGATGGAGCTGAAAATAGTAAAAAAGAGAGTACAGTAAAAAGAAGTTTTTTCATCACGTAGCATCCTTAATCAAGATTAGAGATGGGCGATATGTGTCAAATATATGTTTATATTTTAGCAAATATGAGACCCCTAAAGTAAAACGATTGATGAGTGCTACGTTGCTTAGACATGTGGCCGTCTTTTGATGATATGTCGTGGGTTTGAACGATGGGATTGAATCGCTTTTTATGAAAAATTCAATGAGTATTGAAGAAATGGTAAACCGATTCATAACTTGAGAGCGCTTAATCGGTTTATAAATTACATGTGTTATAACAATGTTATATTGAGATACATAGCTTAACTAGATTATTCATTAGTAGTGAAAATTCGACTATTAATTATATCTTCAACATTGCCGGTTAATGCTCCTACATGTTTTTTTGAACTCTGAGGATGCCACAGCTTACATTCAAGTTGTGACTCCTTAAATAAACCTATTGTTGGTATATTATAAGCACTAGCTATGTGAATTATCGCAGTATCCACAGAGATAACGCCTTTTGATTTTTTAATCAAATAGATAGCATCTTGTATAGAATCCACACAGCAAACACTAGAAACTGGCGCTAATTGACTTTCCCATACATCTTTATTTTTTATATAGGAAGGCAAAATAAATACACAATTAAATCCATCGTTTTTTAATTTTGTAAGTATATCTATACTCTTCTTTATATTTAGTGATCTACTGTTACGAGAAGCAAATGGATTAAAAATCAAATAGTCTTTAAGGTTTTTACTATTAATCAGCATTTCCATTTTATCGTTTTCTTTATCAAAAACCTTAAACAGAGCAGGGGGCTGAGCAAAACCATATGCAGCCATTAGTTTTGACCAGCATTCAGGCTTACTTATGTTATCGTTATCTAATTGTATAGGTGGGTTCTGTATACAACTATGTTTGTAACAATCGTGACCGATAGTTAAGTCGGGCTTTAATGTAAATCCGACGATACTCCGGTATGGTTTTTCTATAGAAGACACTTCTATTAGTAAATCTACATTACAATTGATCTTCTCTTTTAATATCGTAGGGTATTTATACCATTCCCTTTCTTTTGGTAAGCAAATGTAATTAACCCTAGTATCATATTTTACAACATCTGCATTTTTCTTCGTACATAAAACAACCATATTGGCTTCTGGCCACTTGGCTTTAACAGCTTCAATTATAGGTGACATTGCGAAGTAATCACCTATCTGAAATGTGGCATTAATAAATACATTCGGTTTTTCTGGAAGGCTATTTATAGATGATAATTTATTTACCCTTCTATTTAATATGCTAGATATAAACTTTTTAAGCATGAAAAACTAGTATCCATTCTAAATATTTATCTAAATTCATTTTGATGAATCTTCAATTATCAGTCAACCTAAATAATTGTGATTCATGTTTTTTTCAAATTTAGGCATACTCTAAAGCCTAACTGTCATATACCTCACCAGCGGCATTGCCACTAGGGATGCCCTCATCTTTTTATACTGCTGTTTATGTGTTGATAAAATCAGAGATACATCTTATTTTGTGAAGGGTTTTTATGCATTGTATTAACTTTTTTATGTATATAACTTAGTGTTAATAAAGTTAATATCACCAGGTGACAGGTTACTAAGAGAGCCTTACATGACGATTAAAATTCCAACCTCACAGTTGGCTAAAGCACGTGGTATTGTCGCAAAATAGTTGTTTAATCAATTAGCCGATGCTGGCTATATTATTCGAGATAACGCTGAATGGCATTTAACAGAAGTTGGCAAAAAAGCACAAGGTGAATACAAACAATCGTCTAAGTTTGGACAATACATTGTGTGGCCTGATTCATTAGAGACTGTTGAACAATTTAAGTTTGAAGGAAAAAAGTTATCAGTGACACAAATCAGCATCCATTTCAATTTAACCTCGGATAAAATTAATCAGATTTTAGATGAGTTAGGCTGGATTAATAAAGCAGTCAAAGGTTGGAAAGTCAATAATTCAGGGCTTCGTCTTGGTGGTGTTCAAAAAGAAGATTTCCGAACGGGCGTACCTTATGTGGTCTGGGACGATAGCGTGTTAAAAAATAAGAGTCTCATTCATTCCGTAAATTAAATTACATGAGCGAATGCTGAAGCGAAAAGCACCGATAATTCTGTCTCGAATTTTCGTCAGAAATTTGAGGCAAAACACCGCGCCGCAGACGGGCACTATGTGCGTTCAAAAGCTGAGATGCTGATCGATAATTGGTTATATATGGCAGGCATCGTTCATGCTTATGAGCGTAAATTACCGATTGAAGAAGATCTGTACTGTGATTTCTATTTACCGACAGGCAAGGTATATATCGAATTTTGGGGATTGGAAGATGATCCGAAATATGCACATAGAAAGAAAATTAAACAAGATCTCTATAAAAATATGGTTTTAATTTAATTTAATTGAGTTGAAGGATGATGATGTGCAAAATTTAGATGATGTATTGCCAAGATTGCTACTTAAATTTGATATTAAAGCCTATTAACATTTACTTACGTCTTGATATGTTACGAAGCGATAATTACATTTACTGTTATCGCTTTATTCTATTATGTGAACACTAACTTTATTTATTATTCTGATTTCTATCGTATCGTTTTCTCTTTCTCTTTCTCTTTCTCTTTCTCTTTCTCTTTCTCTTTCTCTTGTTCATCTATTTCCTGAAATACAACTTCTATCCCACGCCTTTGATTGTTTTATGAGCGATATTTTTCGTTATCAACAGAGTAGCTATGATTACTCTATTTGTTGAAAGCGTGATTCTGTTCCTGTTGAGTATATTTATCTGGTCAGATATTCAATTTATTAACACTAACTAAACCTTTGTCACAGAAATTTAATTTGATGTCCATAGAATTCACCAAAATTTCGCTTATGAGCGAAAATGTTCGTTTTTAATGATGTATGGATAACAATGAGGCTCTGATGTTTGGAATGTTCAAACCGAAGGCGCATATCGCACCTTTATCAAATAGTAAGGTCGATAGCACCTATTCTCGCCTACGATGGCAGTTATTTTTCGGCATTTTCTTCGGCTATGCAGGTTATTACCTTGTCCGTAAGAACTTTAGTTTGGCGATGCCATATTTAATTGATGAAGGCTTCAGCCGCGGAGAGCTTGGTGTTGCTTTGGCTGCGGTGTCTATTGCTTATGGTTTATCGAAGTTCTTAATGGGGAATGTTTCAGACCGTTCTAACCCAAGATACTTTTTAACGGCTGGACTGGTTATGTCTTCGTTAGTCATGCTCTGCTTTGGCTTTATGCCATGGGCAACGGGTAGTGTGGCTGCTATGTTCATCTTATTATTTCTAAATGGTTGGTTCCAAGGAATGGGGTGGCCTGCGTGTGGACGTACCATGGTGCATTGGTGGTCTCGTAAAGAACGCGGCGAAATAGTGTCGGTGTGGAATGTTGCTCATAACGTGGGTGGCGGCTTAATCGGCCCCATGTTTATTCTTGGCCTTTGGGCATTTAATGACGACTGGCGTACTGCTTTTTATGTCCCTGCCCTTTTTGCTCTGCTAGTCGCATTTTTTGTTTGGTTAACCGTGCGTGATACGCCTCAGTCATGTGGTTTACCACCAATCGAAGAATATAAAGATGATTACCCTGATGGTTACGATAAGTCGTTCGAAACGGAAATGACGGCGAAAGAAATTTTCTTTAAGTATATCTTTAATAACAAGCTACTTTGGTCTATTGCGATTGCTAATGCCTTTGTTTATCTGATCCGCTACGGAGTGCTAGATTGGGCGCCAGTATATCTAAAAGAAGCGAAAGGTTTTTCTGTTGATAAAACATCATGGGCTTACTTCTTATATGAGTGGGCAGGTATTCCTGGCACCTTATTGTGTGGTTGGATTTCCGATAAGTTATTTAAAGGACGTCGTGCACCTGCCGGTATTTTGTTTATGGTCCTAGTAACGCTGGCGGTATTGGTTTACTGGTTTAACCCTGCGGGTAATCCAACCATTGATATGTTAGCGCTTATTGCTATTGGCTTTTTAATTTATGGGCCAGTGATGTTAATTGGTTTATATGCGCTTGAGCTTGCTCCTAAGAAAGCAGCAGGTACTGCGGCAGGTTTAACGGGTCTATTTGGTTATCTTGGTGGTGCGGTTGCGGCAAACGCTGTACTTGGTTATACCGTTGATCTTTATGGTTGGGATGGTGGCTTTATTATTCTGGTTGGTTCTTGTGTGACATCTATTGTGTGCTTTATTTATGCACTATTAGGTGAACGAGCAATGCATGAACGTAAAGCAAAAGAAAAAGCAGCATTAGCACAATAACCGTATTGAGGGGTGGATGGCCCCTCACTATTTATCAAGGATATAAGATGAAAAAAATCTCAGCAGGCTTAACTTTTTTAGCACTTAGTTTATCAGCAGGGGTGATTGCAAATCCGCTTGTTATTGCCCATCGTGGCGCATCGGGTTATTTACCTGAACATACACTTGAAGCTAAAGCACTCGCTTATGCGATGAAACCTGA
>NZ_CH724141.1:656019-665427 GCF_000153325.1 Photobacterium sp. SKA34 | reverse complement strand
TCCGATTTTATTTGCAGCCGGTATCGGTCGAACAATGTCACCTGTTGCTGGCGTTATTATTACCGTTGCCGGTATGTCTGGCTTAACACCTATCGACGTCGTCAAAAGGACGAGTGTGCCTATGTTAAGCAGTATGGTTGTTGTACTCGTGATGGCTGTTATTCAATATTCATAAATAAAAAAACACCCAGCATTAGATTATGCTGGGTGTGATATTTCATTCTTTTTCAAAGCTGCAAAATAAACAATCAATCAACTACATTTAACTTTCGCACACTCTTTCGCTCAACTAAGGTTGGCTCTAATTCAATCACTTGCGGGAAATTATCAGGGGCATCTAATCGTTTCAGTAACGCCTCAACAGCCGCTTGGCCTAAACGATATTTAGGCTGGTGAATGGTTGTAAGGGACGGAGATATAAACTTCGCAATATGAATATCGTCATAACCAATAATAGAAAGTTGCTCAGGGATCTGAATACCAAGTTCATTCGCAGCATTAATCACCCCCATTGCCATCATGTCATTGGCAACGACTAAAGCGCTAGGTAACTTTCCTTTTTCATGCAATTGAATAAAGGCGTTATAGCCACCTTCGCATTCAAAATCCGCTTCCACTACCCATGATGGATTAACAATAAAGCTAGCTTCACCCATCGCCTCTAAATAGCCGTTATAACGCATTTTAGCTTGGTTCCGCTCAAGCGGACCGGTTATACAACCAATATCGCTGTGCCCCGCATCAATCAAATGTTTCGCTGCCATATAGCCACCACGTAGCGAGTTATCCTGAATTTTATCGCTAGTGAACCGCATCGGTCCCCAGTCCATTACCACGACAGGAATATCTGCATAGTGCTCAAAAATATCGAAACGCTCACCCTCTAGCGACGCACAAACTAAAATTAATCCATCAACACGCTTTTGCAGCAAAGTATTGATTGATTCGTGCATACGTTGGTGATCACCTTCAGTATTACACAAAATCAAACTGTAGCCTTTATGGTAACAATGACGCTCAACGCCTTTAACCACTTCGCCAAAGAAAGGATTGGTTGAGGTTGTTACCAGCATACCAAGGGTTTTAGTCCGGTTAACTTTGAAACTACGTGCCAAGGCTGAAGGTGCATAGTAATTGAGCTCTTTCGCAGCTTTATTTACTCGCTCTGCAATTTCATCACTGACAAAGCGGGTTTTATTAATAACATGGCTCACTGTCGAGGTAGAGACCCCTGCCAGTTTCGCGACATCTTTCATCGTTGCCAAGTTATTTCTCCTTAATTAGGCGTGTTGCGCTAAAAACAAATCCACTTCTTCACGAGTAGGGATAGACGTTTGCGCACCAAAGCGAGTGACAGAGATCGCAGCGGCAGCATGAGCAAACTTAATCGCTGATTCTAAAGCCAAATCTTCTAATAAACCAGTCACTAACGCGCCATTAAAAGTATCGCCAGCCGCCGTCGTATCTGTTGCTTCAACACGGAAACCTGAGATGATATCGCCGGAACCGTTTTGGCTTAACCATACCCCTTTCGCACCTAAAGTGATCATTACGGTTTTTATGCCTTTACCATGAAGAATATCCGCCGCCTGCTGTGCTGATTGGTTATCCGTTACCATCACACCAGTTAACACTTCGGCTTCGGTTTCATTAGGCGTGATCACATCAACACACGCTAACAACTCATCTGATAATTCTCGAGCAGGCGCTGGATTTAAAATCACTGTCGTACTAGCTAATTTCGCGACTTTTGCCGCTTTTTCGATACCACACATCGGTGTTTCTAATTGCATCAATAAATATTCAGCCTGACGAATCGTGTCTAAATCAGATTCAATCGCTTGTTCCGTTAACTTATTATTCGCTTCTGCCGATAAACAGATACTATTTTCACCGCAGTCAGAGACTTGGATCATCGCTATACCTGTCGGCGTTCCCATTTCTGTTTTCACACCACGTACATCAATTCCATCTTTGATGAAATTATCGTGCATCAACAGACCAAACGCATCATCACCAACGCACGCAATAAACCCAATATCAGCATTTAAACGCGCAGCGGCAACCGCTTGGTTAGCCCCTTTACCACCAGGGATAACTTGGTAGTTACGACCATGTAAAGTTTCCCCAGGGCGAGGAAATGAAGGCACTTGAAGAACATGATCCGCATTCACACTACCTAAAACCACTAACTTACTCATTCTTTAATCCTTAGTTCTGTTAACCCTTTAACGTCAATGGAGTAATAGGTTTAAGATCTATCAAAAACTTAAACCTATTAGAGCTTTGTCATTAAATGTGTAACATCGCTCGCTATATGAAAGAGCAACCCAAACAAGAGATTGGGTTACTCTGTATCGCGATGAAAAATATAGATAAATGGAATTAAATCTTATTTTGTAACGACTTTAAGTGGTACAGGGATGCTCTTATCAACCTTTTCACCTTTCAGTACTTTATCAGCCGTTTCTACACCAAGAGCACCAATTAAATTAGGTTGTTGCGCAATCGTCGCCGCTAATTTACCGCGCTTAACTGCAGCAATACCATCTTCTGTTCCATCAAAGCCTACAATTAGGACATTTTTACCGGATGCTTGAACCGCACGAAGTGCTCCCAGTGCCATCTCATCATTTTGAGCAAATACAGCTTGTACATCAGGGTTTGCAGCCAGCAAGTTTTCCATTACGTTCAAACCTTTGGTGCGATCAAAGTCCGCAGGCTGACTTGCTAAAAGATCCATGTCGTTGTCTTTTACCGCTTTCATGAAACCTTCACCACGCTCACGTGCTGCAGATGTACCTGCAATACCTTCAAGCTGAATAACTTTTGCTTTCTCCCCCACTTTTTCCATAATGAAACGGCCTGCCATTTCACCACCTGCAACGTTATCAGAAGCAATATGACTAACAACATCACCACGGCGTGCACCGCGATCAAGGGTCAATACTGGAATATTAGCGCGGTTTGCAATACGAATGGCATTTGACACCGCGTCTGAATCTGTCGGATTAATCAGAATCGCTTTCACTCCACGCACTGTTAAATCTTCGATATTTGACAGCTCCTTGCTCGGATCATTTTGTGAATCCAATACAATTAACTTATATCCAAGCTCTTTTGCTTTAGCTTCCGCGCCATCCTTCATTGATACAAAAAATGGGTTATTCAACGTCGATACGACAATAGCCATTGTATCTTGAGCTTGCGCCGCGAAAGACGCCGTGGAAGAAATAAGTGCAGCTGAAATAAGCGTTGCGATTTTTTTCATCGTTCTAGTCCTTTTGTAGGGGTGAGCCAGTACACGTCATCTGGCTCGTTTGTTGTAATAATTCGTAGCGTATTATTTGTTTTTGTTATCTACTAAAACCGCTAGCAAGATAACAACAGCTTTAGCAATCATTTGATAATAAGAAGAAACATCCAGTAGGTTCAGCGCATTATTCAAGAAACCAATAATAAGAGCACCAATTAACGTACCCATGATACGTCCCTTGCCCCCCATCAAGCTTGTTCCACCTAATACGACAGCTGCAATGGCATCTAATTCGTAACCCATACCAGCCGTAGGCTGCGCAGAAGATAAGCGAGAAGTCACGATAATACCTGCCAGCGCAGCTAACATACCGCAAATGGCATACACACCAATTTTCACACGATCAACATTGATACCTGAAAGACGAGCCGCAGATTCATTACCTCCAAGAGCGTAAATATAACGACCAAAACGAGTGTGGTTTAAAAGGTACCAAACGCCAGCAAAGACAATTACCATCAGCCAAACTGGAACAGGAATGCCTAACGCATAACCTGTACCGAACCATGCAAACGCATCACCAGTATCAGTAAAGCCTGTTGAGATAGGACGCCCATCGGTATACACCATGGTGATACCGCGCAGTAATGTCATCGTCACTAAGGTCGCGATAAAGGCTTGAACCTTACCCTTGGCAATGATCACACCACTAATCCCGCCCAATAAAGCACCAGCAAGCAAAGCCGTTGGCACTGCAATCAAGACAGGTACCTCTAAAGCAATCATACTGGCAGCAAATGCACCACAGAGCGCGAGCACTGAGCCTACACTTAGGTCGATACCTGCAGTTAAAATAACCAGAGTCATACCGACGGCAATAATCGCATTTACAGAGGTTTGACGAAGAATATTAAGAATGTTGTCAACAGTAAAAAAATTAGGGTTTAAAAAGGACACAACAACAATTAAAAAAAGTAAGGCAATTAATGATTTTTGTTCAATTAACCACTCTTTGCTAAACCACTTTTGACGATTTTTTTCAGCGGGTTTATTCATGGTATTAGTGCTCATGCTGCTTCCTCATTCATATTTTTGCCAACGGCACACGCGAGTAGTTTTTCTTGATCAGCCTCTTTTGCATCGAATTCACCAGTAATCCGACCTTCATGCATAACGAGGATACGATCGCTCATACCAAGCACTTCAGGCATCTCAGAAGAGACTAAAATGATACTCATACCTTCACTTTTAAATTTATTGATGAGTTGATAGATTTCTTTCTTAGCACCAACATCGACACCACGTGTTGGTTCATCAAGAATGAGAACTTTAGGCTGGGTCATTAGCCCTTTTGCGATAGCAACTTTCTGCTGGTTACCACCGGATAAGTTACCGATGATTTGGTTGTGTGTTGGCGTCTTGATATTGAAAATTTTAATGAAGTCATCAACAGCAACCACTTCCTCTTTATGCTGAATTTGCACACCTTTTGTGAGTTTATCCAAAGCACAAAGAGACATATTTTCTTTTACAGATAAGCCCAGAACAAGGCCATCGCCTTTTCGATCTTCAGAGATATAGGCAATACCGTTATTTAAACCGTCTTGAGGTGTGACAGGCTTAATAACTTGGCGATTCAGCATAATCACACCGCTTTCGGCTGGTAGCGCACCGTAAATCAATTTCACCAATTCAGTACGCCCTGCGCCCATTAGTCCTGATACACCAAGGATTTCACCGCGTTTTAGAGAAAAACTAACATCATGAACACCCGAACCCGTGAGTCCAGATACATCAAGGCAAGTTTCGCCATGTTTTACGGCAATACGTGGGTACTGTTCTTCCAACTTACGCCCCACCATCATCTCGATCAGTCCATCTTCATTGGTCTCTTTAACTTGGCATTCACCAATGAACTTTCCATCACGCAATACAGTAATATCGTCACAAATTTCAAAAATTTCTTTTAAGCGGTGAGAGATGTAAACAATGCCGCAACCTTGCTCACGAAGTTCATTAATGACGTTGAATAACGATGCTGTTTCTTTGTCAGTAAGGGCGTCTGTCGGCTCATCCATAATGATGACTTTAGATTCAAACGATAGTGCTTTGGCAATCTCAACCATTTGTTGTTCGCCAAGGCTTAAGTCACCCAGTAACGTTTTTGAGGAGTGTTTAACATTAAGGCGTTTTAACAGTTTATCAGCCTCATCATACATTTTTTCCCAGTGAATTCGTCCCATCATGCCCGTGAATTCACGCCCAAGATAAATGTTTTCGGCAATGGTTAACTCAGGGATCAGGTTTAACTCTTGGTGAATAATACTAATGCCAGCTTCTTGTGAATCACGTGGGCCATTAAATGCAGCTGGCTGACCTTGATAATGAATACTTCCTGCATCCATTTGGTAAATCCCAGTAAGCACCTTCATTAAGGTTGATTTACCTGCTCCGTTCTCGCCCATTAGAGCCATTACACGACCTGCATACACAGAAAGACTAGCTCTATCTAACGCTTTCACACCGGGAAACGCTTTCTCGATATCATTCAATTGTAGAATGGCCTGAGTCATAATTTATCCTCAACGTCGCTCTTAATTAAAACACCACACCGGATTGAAAAATCACATTGGCATACGGGGTACATTCGCCCGTTCTTACTATCGCTCGGCTTTGTTCCGTACGCTGTTTAAACTGCTCGTGGGTAACGTATTGAATATGAATTTTTTTATCTATTTTCGCTTGCTCTAGTTCAAGTTCAACCAGCAAGGCTTGGTGATGTTCAGGGCTCACTTGGGCAAATTCTTCTGCCATGATCACCCCTTCAATACATGTTTCGGAGAGCATCGCACGCACTGTATCTAAAAAGCTCGGTACACCATGCGTTAATGCCAAATCAATACGTTGCACATGATCTGGAATAGGCAAGCCCGCATCACAAATAGTGATTTCATCGGTATGCCCTAATGTGGCAACTAGGTAAGACAATTCTGAATTAATGAGGGTACTTTTTTTCATGTTATCGACCATTCGGTTATACGTTTTCTTACTAAAGGCATTTGCTAATAGGTGAAAATTACCTTTTTAGAAAACACCATCGAAACGTTTCGATAGCATAATAATCCGGCTGATTTTTTTGACTATCCCCAGTTCAATAAGATGTGAGAATGATCGGTCTTGAGCATCAATATGAAGACAAAAAAGAATACTAGGTCACACTTTAACCATCGAAACGTTTCGATAAAAATAAAAAAACGGATAACTAACTTATACATCCTTTTTATCTAATAACTAAAACTTATCTAAGCATCGAGTTCATTTCCTTTTTCAAAAAAAGAAAAAGGGCTTTGAATATTAAACTCAAAGCCCTTTAGAATTTCTTTATCTTGATATGTTATTTACAGTTCATAAATAGAATTAGATTCAGATCCTAATAACTGTTTTAAGTGCTTCCCCGCCACGCCAAACGTAATTTCCGGTATACCGGGTGTATAAAGTAACTCTTCACACGCATACAAGGATGAATCGATAATAATAGCAACATGTTCAGGTAGCCCTGCAGGGCATACAGCACCAGGTAAACACCCTAACTGTTCAGTCATCTCTTCACCATTACAAATAGAAGGGCGCTTACCGATTAACATCTTTATTTTTTTCGAGTCCATTCGAGAATCTTTATCAGTCAAATACAACGCATAGCCATGATCTTTAAATTTCATAAAGATGCTTTTAGTATGTACACCCGTCCAACCAAGTCTCGCTGCTACTTTTTGATCGGTTTCAAAATCAAGAATGCTTTCGTGATCCCACTCTCGATAAGGGATAGCCAATGACTTTAAACGTTGGGTATTAAACGCATAAATTTTTTGTAACGATTGCATATATCACTATCCCTTTTAATGTTACCAATACTTACCTATCAACTCTTTTGCAAGAATGATCGCAATAGTAAACATCATTGCCGCCACTAATAGATCAATACCTTTTTTCACTTTTGGTTGTGATAAAACAGGCCCAAGCTTTGCCGCACCTAAAGACAGGCTATAGAACCAGACAAATGATGCCATGATGGTACCAACAGCAAAAGAAATACGATCATTCCCTTCAAACTGCCCACCTAATGAACCAAGGATCACCACGGTATCAAGGTATAAATGCGGATTTAACACTGTCACTGCCAATGCTCCTAAGATAACAGCACGACGACCCCGAGCAACTACTTCACCATTTTTTTCATCAGTATTTGGCTTTTTGAACGCGCTTTTCAATGACAACAAACCATAAAAGGTTAAAAAAGCAATGCCGCCTAATGTTACAGAGGTTAGTAACATGTCATGTTGCGCAAGAATCGCACCGCCACCAAAAATACCTAAGGAAATGAACAGCATATCTAGCAAACTACAAATCGTTGCTGTCGTTAAATGGTGATTACGCTTTATGCCTTGATTAAGAACATAAGCGTTCTGGGCACCAATAGGGATGATCATTGATGCTCCCAAGCCAAACCCCTGTAATAAAACCCAAAAACTCATCATTCACCTCAGCAACATTAAAACTATATTCGTAAAGAGCCGAGAAGATAAAAGGTTTATATTGATAAGTATAATTAATGATTTTAATGTAACATTAGAGTTACTTATAATTATGGCATTACCTATATAAACTGGTGAGACTCACAAGCGAGGAGAATGCAGTGCGAGGATTAGATTACAAATGGATTGAAGCCTTAGATGCGATTATTCATCAAGGGAGTTTTGAACGTGCCGCTGAATACCTATTCATTTCACAGTCAGCAATTTCACAACGTGTAAAACAATTAGAAAAGTTTCTGGCTCAACCAGTACTGATAAGAGAGCAACCGCCAAAACCGACAGCAATAGGCAAAAAGCTGCTGGGGTTATATCGTCGTGTTAGATTACTTGAACATGAAATTTTGCCAGAGTTAGAAAACGATACCAGCTCACGCCCTATTCAACTTTCACTTGCTACCAACGCCGATAGTCTTGCGACATGGCTGTTACCGTCACTGCAAGACGTGATGAAACAAAAACAAGTTGAAATTACATTGAGTATTTATGGTGAAAACCTCTCCATCGAAAAATTGAAAAGTGGAGAAGTGGCAGGCGCAATTAGCGTAGAATCACAACCGATCCCGTCCTGTCGAGCCGACTATTTAGGTTGTATTGATTACGTTTGTGTCGCAAGCCCTGAATTTACTCAGCGATACTTCAAAAACGGCGTGAATAACCAAACGATAGCCAAAGCACCAGCAGTGTCTTACGATCAATTTGACGATCTGCACCAGAAATTTCTTACCCAGCACTTTAATGTAAATCTTGATAATACCGTCCATCATAAAATCAGTAGCTCAGAAGCCTTTATTAAAATGGCCATAGCTGGTATTGCTTACTGTTTAATCCCCAAATTACAGATCATCGAGGAATTAGAAAAAGGCACGCTGGTAAACATTACGCCGAATTTTGCTTTATCTAATAGAATTTATTGGCATCACTGGCAATTGGAAACTGGCGTATTAAAAGAAATATCGCAAGCGATCATTCATTACGCACAAAGCCATTTGCCTCAATAAGATGAGTAAAAAAAGCCCTCTCACTTGAGAGGGCCATCCTTAATGTAGTGTTAGCTATTTATTATTATTTAGAAATTTCACTGCTTTATCAGGAAAATCAGTAAATACGCCATCTACTTTTACCTGATTATAGAAAACATCAAGCATGCCATTGAAGTTCTCAGCGTATGACGGAATCCGTCCTTCATCGCCACGGAAAGTATAAGGATGCACTTTTAACCCCACCGCTTTTGCTTGCGCCATTAACGGTTTTATAATTATGTTCGACTGGGTTGATTTATCATCCACTAACATCGGTTTCCAAGGGCCAATCCCTTCCGCATATTGCGCCACTTTTGCCATACCATCTGGTTTGAACATCCAATCGTAGCTATACGGCGTTGCTTTATCACCGTTATATACCATGGTTTCGTTCCAATCAGTGTAAGCCATTAATTGGATAAGTTTTAAATCCATCCCCATCTCGGGCATCAAGGTATCATTAATACGCTTTAACTCATTGGCATCAAAACATTGCAGGTATACTTTGTCGCTTTGCGAGGTATAGCCGTAATGTTTTAAT
>NZ_CH724141.1:383184-655568 GCF_000153325.1 Photobacterium sp. SKA34 | reverse complement strand
TTCTCGAGATATTTACCGCGATCATCTGAAGGGTTATAGCCATCCTTTCCATCGCAGTATTTCTGCCAAAGAATATTCACAATTGGGATGATAATAAGCAGTAAAGCTTGGAAAATTGTTTGATGATGTACGACAAAATCCATAATTTCGACATTAATGGTGTTTGCACCAATTACGGCATTAATTTGTCCTGGACCATACTCCCATGCAGTGGGAATAACGATGGTCGCAACCGCTGTTTTAGCACTGACACCCGCATTTCGTAATACTGGATATAAAGTACCCATTAATAGTAAAGATAGCGATGTTGCACCTGTAATAAAGACATACATGATAGAGACAAATAGCAACACAAGGATCAATAAGATGTATGGGTTTTTTACTGCCATAACTGGACGGGATGTTGCTTTAACGAGAGCTTGAGAAGCGCCAATATGGTTTAAATAGGTTGAAACACCGGCGATAGAAACCAGAGTTAACCCGACTTTACCTAGTCGAGTATTGGTTATTTCAGTAAATTTTTGCCATAAATCGAAGAATAGAGCACCTTGTGTTTGACCGTCAGGAAGAACAGGGTTTATGCCTGTAAGGGAAGCATAAGCTAGAAGGAATAAACCTGCGGTGATTAATGTTGCTTGAGGGTTAAACTTTTTAAGCATTGAGTAGGCAACAAGCCCAACAATTGCAATCGTAAATATATATTCCATTTAAATCTCATTGTCCGATGATAAACAGGAATATTATTGATATCTATAAGGAATAAATATTGATCATGAATAATTAATGTCATATCTATCACTGTGCTTTATTGAAAATGGAAGGCTCATCACTAATCTGGTAAAGCTAGAGCACTAAATTAGGTGATCTCTTGTTGTAAAAAGTATTCTAATAGTTTTTATTAGGTCGCTTTGAATTTATCTATATGATCAAGACGTAGGTGATGTTGTATGATTGTCTTTTGATCTCGGTCTAAAAAATACATAGTAGCTTTTAATATGACAAACCATAGCAACAGTACTATCAGTGATGTTAAATTTACTGAATATAAAGATTTAATATTGAATGCATTTTGATATAAAAAAAATGCAGAAAGAACCCCAATAGCAATAAGAGAAATATCTGTATAAGTACTTAATATCTTATAGGAATTATCATTACGAAATTTATGGCAAAGTAATTCTTCATCAATGGTTGTGGATAATAAGTGAGATATTTTTGTTAGCGCAATGCATAGTTGTTGGTTATCAATATACCTTAGAGATTGTTGTTCAATTTCATCTTTTAATTCTATGGCAAAATCTATAGGTATATAATTATCATTTGCTTTATCGATTAAGAGTTGAAGCTTACATACCAATTCTTTTTCTTCTGAATACTCTTTTTTTTTAGAAAGCTCTAATTGACAAAAAATATCTTCTATTTCAATGAGTATTTTAGAAGGAATGTTTATCATCAACATAATGTTTACCTGTCGTACTATGTGAAAGTGATAGCTGTATTCAAATTAATTGTTTAGTTGAATACAGCTATTTTTACTTGATCAAATAAATGCTAGAAGCGGAGAAATACAAAGTAAAATACCTGTAATGATAATCAAGTTTGTTGATAATCCTTTGTACTTGTGAAGATGAGGAACTTTATATACAAGATAAGCGGGAATAAGACACCCAACAATACCAAAGACAGGCGAGCAAATTGAAGTAAAAGATAAAATCGGTAGGTTTAACGCAACAGCTCCCCATGCGATTAGAATAGTAAATAATATCGTTAATTTACTTACTAATTTTTTGTTTATATTTTCTCTTTTATATTTCCTTTCAAGAACATTCATTGCCATACCGCTACACGCTTCTTTGAATGCGAGGAAAACACCAAAGAAAGATGTAACTACAGCAAAAATATTAATGATTACACCTACAGTCGTCGCCCAACTACCAGGGAAAAAGTGAGCAATCATGGCCAACGCAGAGATATTTGCTTGTTTTGCATGCATTGCTTCATCTTGGCTAATTGCAAAAGTAAATGAAAGAGCAAAGAAAAAAACAGAAATGAAGAGTATTGTAAATGCAATTTTCATTGCTCTCGAAGCCTTATAGCGCGCGACTTCGATGGATTTT
Organism: Photobacterium sp. SKA34; assembly: GCF_000153325.1. Lineage (GTDB taxonomy): Bacteria > Pseudomonadota > Gammaproteobacteria > Enterobacterales > Vibrionaceae > Photobacterium. Next base: position 653,451 of record NZ_CH724141.1, on the reverse strand, counting down.
TCATGTGAACGATACGAGATAACCATTGGACTCAATGATTGGATAAAGAGAATAGAGGTTAATGTAAAAGGTAATGTAATAATTGCATTCTTAATTAAAGGTTGCCAATTACTGACTTCAGGTATGTTACTCATATTCCATTCAGGAATCATTAGAATACCCATTAAAGCGACGAGGCTTATCACTGTGACTGCCATTACACCAGATATTTTAAAAAGAATTTTTTCACTTTTTGAGCCAATGAAACATAACAAACAAATAAGCCCTAAGCCATAAAATACATTATGATTTAAATAGTGTTCTGTTATTCCAAATGAGTGTAAATATGAGGCACTGTCATTAGTCACTGATAATGCATAAACTAATACCCAAATAACAAGCATAATGAAATAAAGCGCACCAAGGCATATTCCCCAGTTTTTTCCTAAATATCCAGAAATAACACCAGGATAATCTGTACACTCTTTTGATTCAGCTAACGTATTTATAAATAACTTTTGAAATAAATACATTGCAGGGTAACCAATAACAGACGATAGTAAAAAAAACCACAGCCCCATGACTCCTACTTGTACTGGAAGAAATACAATTCCTGCGCCAATTGCCATTCCAATACTCATTACAATCCATCCAATATCTACGTTATCGAATTTGATTGCTTCCTTCCATTCCTCTTTCGTCATGTTCGCTTTTTGGTGTAACGGGGTATTTTTATCGCGGGGTAGGGGAAAGGTTTTAATTATCATTGCAATATCCTGTTATTAATTTTATGGATTATTTCCCCAATATTATTAATGTTTTTTTAATCATGTTTTTCATTTATTAGTTAGGGGTGTAATTAATATCACATAAAAAACTCAGCATATATAACAAATGTGATTAACATATTAAAAATAAAAATAAAAATAAAAATAAAAATTGGAACATTTCATATATAGAATATTATATTTACCTTATAAGTTTATATATCTTTATAAGTGAGACTAAATTCAAAGCACCTAAATTTAATCTATGCGATAATATTCTCTATCTCATATTTTTAACAATTAATTGCACGCTGTTCGATTGTGTTGTATAGTATATCAAAATAGAGCTATGCAATGACACGAGGTGTGTATGAGTCAATTATCTTTATTAAAAAAGCAATCCTTTCTGCCTTACTTCATTACTCAGGCGCTGGGTGCTTTCAATGATAATCTATTCAAAAATTTTCTATTACTCGTGATTGTATTTTCATCACTATACAATCAAGCTGAGAGTGCCATGCTAGTGAATCTTGCTGCTGGTTTGTTTATTTTACCTTTCTTTATTTTTGCACCTTTAGGTGGACAGTTAGCGGATAAATATGAAAAATCACGATTAATTCAGACTCTAAAATTGATCGAAGTAGGCGTAATGGCATTAGGTGCATGGGCGATACAAATGCAATCAATCCCTTTACTCTTGGGCCTATTATTTTTGATGGGGGCGCAATCTGCTTTTTTCGGACCCGTAAAGTTTGCATTGATGCCACAACACTTAAAACAAAAAGAATTACTTGCAGGTAATGCATTGGTTGAGATGGGGACGTTTCTTGCGATCCTCGGTGGGACCTTATGTGCAGGCTTTATTTTCCATACTGAAGATCGCGCATTTATAGCCTCTGTTTGCGTTGTTGTATTATCTCTTCTGGGCTTTGTCAGTAGTCTTTTTATTCCAAAAGCACTGCCGAATAATGCTGAATTAGCGATTAATTGGAATCCAATTAAACAGGTTGTAAAAACAATACGTATTACCAAACAAAATCGTACAGTATTTCTATCTATTTTAGCCATTAGTTGGTTCTGGTTTGTGGGTGCGACCTATTTAACTCAACTTCCACATTTTGCTAAAACATTTATTAGTGATGATCCTCAATATGTCACGATGCTACTGACTATTTTTTCAGTAGGAATTGCGCTAGGAGCGATCATTTGTGAGAAGTTATCTGGCGATAAGGTTGAATTAGGTATTCTCCCGCTTGGGGCTTTAGGAATGAGTGTGTTTGGTTTTGATCTGTATTTCTCAAGCCAGAATATAATAACCTCAAATTCAATGACACTGGTTGATTTTACGCTTAACAATTATCGTTTACTGTTTGATTTAATGTTACTTAGCGCATCAGGAAGTATCTTTGTTGTTCCATTAAATGCGTTAATTCAGCAACGAAGTGAAAAAGAACACTGTGCTCAAGTGATTGCTGGTAATAATGTTCTTAATGCATTGTTTATGGTTGGCAGTGCTTTATTCTCAATTGTTATGTTAACGGTTGTTCATTTATCAATTCTTGAGCTGTTTCTTTCTATCGCGTTACTTAATGTGCTTGTATCAATTTATGTATTTAGCCAAGTTCAAGAATTCTTAATACGCTTTATCGTTTGGATTATTTCCCGTGTTCTCTATCGAGTGAAATCAACGGGGCTTGAAAATATTCCTGAAACGGGACCTGCAGTTTTAGTGTGTAATCATGTTAGTTTTGTTGATGCTATTTTAGTTGGTGCAGCCAGCCGTCGACCTGTTCGTTTTGTTATGGATAAAAATATCGCGAACTTACCTGTGATGAAATACTTCTTTAAATGGGCGAAAACAATACCTATTTGTTCTCCAAAAGTATCAACTAAAATTTATCAACAAGCGTTTGATCTAATTGATAAAGAACTTTCATCTGGCGAAATTATTTGTATCTTTCCAGAAGGTAAAATTACACGTACAGGTGAACTGAATGAGTTTAAACGAGGAATAGAATATATTGTGAAACGTAACCCTGTCCCTGTTGTTCCAATGGGATTAAAAGGGGTATGGGGTTCTATCTTTAGTCGTAGCGGCCGATTTACAATTATACGTGCTATCAAACGCTTCCGATCTGAGCTTGAAGTTGTAGCGTCTAAACCAATACCAGCTGAAGAAATTTCAGCTGAAAAATTAGAAAAAGTGGTTTATCAGCTAGTTAATAATTAGCATAAGAAAGATTATAGTATCACGCCTAAAGTTACTACTTTTATTAAATAACTAATAATGATAATGCCGATAATATGATTATCGGCATTATCATTTTTTAGGGTTTTAATTATCCAGTCGAAGTGTTTCGAATGTTTAGAGGAGGATAATTTCTAGTATCATTTTCTTGATAATGATCGCTAAAGTATAGAAAAATAGCGTTTAATTTTAAATTTGGTCTACAATAGTAAAAAAGTACTATGCGATGGGATACTGGTTATGTTTAATCTATGGAAAAAGAAAAAAGTTGATAAACCTTTAGGTACAGCATCTTTAGCAAAGCAACGTTTGCTTGGGGAATTGCGTACTAACCGCATTCCTTATAATATCCAAAAGATGAAAGATGAACTATCGAGACTACTATCTCAATGGGCTAACATTAAAGATAATAAAATTGAGATTGTAAAAACAGCAGAGTCGAAATCATTATTGAAAATAAGATGCCGTTTCTCGTAATTTTAGAGCAACGTTATACCTATTTTTTTACTTAAGCTGAGTTCTCGTGCCCTTCATATATTAAGCGTTCTGTTTTTTGCTACCCTAACTTTTATGCTGCTTATTTATACAAATCTCTTTACTGTTTTTTGCCATTCTTAACGATTTTTACATATATTTGTTCTCTTCTTCTTAAATATATCGAATAATTGTTATTGATATATCTAGTTTTTTGTATGATTTACGTAACCGAAAGAAAACGTATGGGATAGTGTCAGTATGCATGGATGGACGTTTTTCAAAAATAGAAGAATAAGCATTAAATCAATTGTTATTTTTCTTTTTATATTAGTCGCACTTATTACTTCATCGATAGCGATTGGTTTACAATATTACCATAGTAAACAAATGGCGCGAGATCAGGCAAAGGTTAAGTATCAAATGTTAGCCGAGTCTGTCTCTGATGCAGTCACAGATGTTAGTGACGATGCTATAGCAGCAGTAAAGTACCTTTCACACTTAGGCACTATTCTTCATTCTCCATCTAAAGATGTTATTCGAAGCATTTTCACCAGTGTTTTAAAAGACAACCCAAGTTTTTATAGTGCCTTTATTGGAACTGATAAAAACTATGCCTATATCATTATTAACTTAGACTCTATGTCTGATGTAAGACGCAAAAATAATGCATTAAAGCAAGATCGTTGGTTGATTATAGAGCGCAGTGCCGATTCAGATGGCATGACACAGTATGATTCTTTTTATGATGCCAATTTTAATTTACGAAAAAAAATAAAACGTAAAAATGTTTTTTCACCAACATTACGCTCTTGGTATATAAATGCTACACGTGGTTCAGTTTTCCGCACTGAGCCTTATTTATTTTTACCTGAAGAGGTGACTGGCATTACTTATTCAACAGCAGTACCTAGTAATAAAGGTAAGGTTGTTGTTGGTATCGATTTTACACTGTCGCATTTTAATAAATTATTACAAGAAAATAGTGTTAGCGACGTTAGTCATAATTTCCTGTATTTACCATCAGGAGAGTTAGTGGCGAGTAGTGAGCCTTCCTTTAGACAACAGCCCTTGCCAAAATCTAAACCTTTAGTACTAACGCCAAAAGAGCAAAAATTAATTAAAAATACCCCTATATTACGTGTATCAAATAAAGAAAACTGGGCACCAATAGATTTTACTATATCGGGGCGCCCAGCTGGACTGATCCCTGATTTACTTTATATGGTGGGTCAATCAACAGGAATCGAGTTTGATTTTTTTAATGGTACGGGGTCACAAGGATTACAACAGGCATATTCCAACGGGGTGTTAGATATTCTAACGTCAGTACCTGATATTCCAAGTAATCAGGGATTAGGCGTTTTTAGTAAACCTTTATTTAACTCTCCCTTTGCAATTGCGGTCTCAGATAGTAAGAATTACGAAAAGTTACAAGATCTGAATGGTAAACGCTTAGCATTATTAAGCAATTGGGCAATTATCTCACTGATTAAAGAAAAATACCCTTTAATTAATGTTGTGACTTATTCACATGTTGATGAAGCTTTAAGAGCAGTAAGTAAGGGGGAGGTTGATGCTTTCATTGATCTAGAGGCTGTGCTTAGTTATGTTTCTGAGCAATTTATGATTAATGATCTGACCTATCATACATTAAATACTGAAAATAGCTTTCCGTTATCATTAGTTCTTCCTCCTGAGAAAAAACCTCTTTTAGATATCATTAATCGTGCAATTGAGTCATTGACACCTCAGCAGCAGCGTTATTTACAGCAGAAGTGGTTAAATTCAGATGTGGAAGTTAATCGTACTGGTATGGTTCCGTATATAGAGTTAATCGACTTTGCGTCAGATGAGTCTCACCAGAACCAACTGATAGAAAAAAATAGTAATGATGATGACTTTTTTTATTATGTACGCGATGTAAGACGTGGCGGTCATGATCAAATATTTTTTGCTTCGATTGTACCCAAAGCATCGGTTTATGCTGCCAGTGAAGAAAAGATTCGTACATCTATTTATACATCAGCTCTATTATTACTGGTGTTACTTCCATTAGCAGGTTTTTGCGCCAAACCCATAGTTAAGCCAATTTTACTACTTCGCGAAGAAAATAAAAAAGTGAAACAGCGACATTATAGTGATGTCACTTTGATCCCTACTCGAATCAAAGAATTTCATGATCTCTCGATGTCAATTTATACGGCTGCTGAATCTCTTCAAGAGCATGAAAAACGTCAAGATGAATTTGTTGAATCATTTATACAGTTAATTGCTCAAGCAATCGATGATAAATCTCCCTATACCGCAGGACACTGTAATCGTGTGCCTGAAATTGCGCTGATGTTTGCTCGTGAAGTGGAAAAATCAAAACAAGGTCAATTTGCCGATTTTCGTTTTAAAAATGCAGCGGAACGTCGAGAGTTTAAAATTGCAGCGTGGTTACATGACTGCGGTAAAATCACAATGCCTGAGCATATTGTTGATAAAGGGACGAAGCTAGAAGCAAACTATAATCGTATCCATGAAGTTAGAATGCGCTTTGAAGTGTTGTGGCGTGATGCGGAACTTACGTACTTACAACATATTATTGATAATCCGCATGAGCAAGAAATAGCATTAGCGACATTAAAGCAGGTGCAAAAACAGTTACAAGATGACTTTAAATTTGTAGCTAACGCCAATGTTGGAGGGGAGTTTATGAGTGATGAGCATATTGCTCGTATACATGAAATCGCCAATAAAACATGGTTACGTCATTTTGATGACCATTTAGGTTTGTCGCCATTAGAAGAGCTTAAAGCATCTGTGGAACCTGAAACCTTGCCTGTTGCAGAGCATTTACTGTCAGATAAGCCAGAGCATCGTATTGAACGTATTAATGAGCTACATTTTGATCCGGCGTTCGGTATTAAAGTGCAAGTACCAGAACTGCAATATAATTTGGGTGAGATTTACAACCTGACGATTAAGCGTGGTACGCTAACAGCAGAAGATCGTTTTAAGATCAATGAGCATATGATCAGTACGATTAAGATGTTGGAAAGCTTGCCGTTCCCTGATGATCTCGCGCGTGTACCGCGTTATGCCTCAACCCACCACGAAACAATGAAAGGCACAGGATACCCCCGTAAGCTATCAGCAAAAGATCTAAGTACTCCTGAACGTATTTTAGTGATAGCTGATATTTTTGAAGCACTAACAGCGGCAGATCGTCCATATAAAAAGGCAAAACCGTTAAGTGTTGCAATCGATATATTGCACAAAATGGCATTAGATGAACATATTGATATGGAGCTATTTAAATTGTTTTTATCAAGTGGTGTTTATATGCAATATGCTGATAAGTTTTTACCTTCTAAGCAAATTGATAAAGTAGATATTGATAAATATCTTTCTAACTAGTTATTTTATGTAACATATTTTTGATGTTTTTAAAGATTAGCCCACATTATCAAGTGGGCTTTATTTTTGTTTTTTTATTCTCATCAAATATAGGTGCCTATTTTTTGGCTGATGTAATGCAATTAAAAAAAACGTAGAATATCATAAATTAAAAGTTAGATTTTATATTTGGTACGTAATAACAACTTCAAAATAAAAAACAGTGTTAACTTAGTGTTATAAATAATATTAATAGATTTAACCCTATGATTACTCTATTAATACTGGTCATATTTCTTCTTTAACTGAAATATATCGATATATTTATTCTTTTTTTGTCCAATTATCCATTAAGTCAAGAGAAAATATATTTTATATTTTTACTCTCGTCTGTGTTTATATACGCGCACCTTTAATACTTATATTGGTCGTAAGACTATAAGCATTGCTGATTTTTAACATGAATCAAAATCTAAATATTCAATGTCAAAAAACTATTCAAAACTATATTGATGACACATCAATATTGAAAGAAGGGTCAAACCGCTTTTGCCTGTCAATGACAAAGCTACAGTGGCGAATTTGGTTATTGGCGACATTTGGAAAGTTTTTCGAAGGAATGATCGTGTTTATGATGGGGCTAACTTTGCCCTTGATCACGCTACAATTTCATTTAACAGAATTTCAAAAAGGTACCCTGAGTTCTTCAATACTGTTCGGTATATTAATTGGTGCAAGTGCGTTAGGTGGGTTATCTGATCTCTACGGACGAAAGAAAATGTTTATCATTGAGATGGCATTACTTTCTGTTTTTTTAGTCGGTATGGCATGTAGCCAATCTTATCTTACTATCTTACTGTTTAACTTTGGTATCGGATTAGCATTAGGGTGCGATTACCCGACCGCGCATTTAATGATTTCGGAAAGCATTCCGACTAAAAATCGCGGTAAGCTGGTGCTTGGCGCTTTTGCTTTTCAGTCAGTTGGTGTTTTGTTGGGTATCCTCACTGGCATTATCGTACTGACTTATGCTGAGGATATTAATGCATGGCGCTTTATGTACATATTGGCATTAGTTCCGTCATTGGCAATAACGGTTGCACGTTTCTTTATTCCTGAAAGCGCACACTGGCTAATGTCGAAAAAACGAGAGAAAGAGGCTGAAAAGTCACTAAAACGATTATTAAATCGTGATCCTCAATCTGATATGACATTGACGGTTGTGCCGTGCCCTGAAGGTGAAGAGAACCATTCATGGTTAGGTGGCTACAAGAAGCTATTTAAGCAAAAGTACCGTGCAAAAACGATTTTGGCTTCTGCTCCTTGGTTTATCCAAGATTTAGGTACATATGGCATTGGTATTTTTACTCCTGTCATTTTAGCCTCGGTGCTTGATCCACATGTCGTTGTCGCAGGAGATGTGCTTCATAGTACGATAGCAAGCATTGTATATTCTGCGAAAGGTACAGCATTGATTGACTCCTTACTTATTATTGGGGTGATCTGCGCAATTATTTACTCTGAATCGATTGGTCGTATGAAGTTGCAAATTTATGGCTTTATTGGCTGTGCGGTTGGTTTGGCTTTAGCTGCTTTGTCGATAAAGCTAAATAATGACTATCAAATTTATCTGCTGTTTTTAGGCTTTATGTTGTTCAATTTTATGAATAACCTTGGTCCAAATGCCCAGACTTATTTAATTTCAGGCGAAGTGTTCCCGGTTAAAATTCGAGCTAAAGGCGCTGGTTTTGCTGCATCGATTGCAAAGTTGGGTGCGATTTTAACTGCGTTCTTATTTCCTATTTTAATGCATGAAATAGGGGTGTTTAATTTATTACTTTGTCTTGTTGCTACATCACTATTTGGTGCATGGGTAACATATAAATATAGATTTGAAACATCAGGAAAGAATATCGAAAACATTTAGTTTGATTGCTAAATTTCGATCCTTTTTTAAAATAGATATTGAAAAAGAGCGTAAGAATATTTCTTACGCTCTTTTTTTATTTACGAATACTGTATTTGAACGCTGTGTAATATATTTAATAATAAAGTTATCGTTTTTATTGTTGTATAACTGTACTTTTGGTTTTAAAAACAAACAAAGTTTATGTTTTCTTTATATTTATCTTCGTAAATATTACCCTTTATTTATCTTCGCCTTGTTAACCTGCCAGCCTCTATTTAGTCATAAGGTACAGTATTTCCCCAATATGGGATGTACATGAAAATCAATGATGCAAAATCAAAAACAGTCTTTATGGGTACTGACGTGCCTATCTATTGGGATTGTGTATGGTGATATTGGAACCAGCCCATTGTATGCCTTTAAAGCTATGTTTGAAGGTGAACACTCAATAGCCATTAACCAAACAAATGTTTTTGGTATTCTCTCATTAGTATTTTGGACCTTCGTGATAACGGTATGTATAAAATATTTAGCGTTAGTAACACGGGCTTCGAATAAAGGTGAAGGTGGCGTTTTAACATTAACCTCTTTAGCGCATAGTGTAGCGCCGCCGCATTTAAAAAAAGGTATTTTATTTTTAGGTATGTTGGCGGCTGGTTTCTTTTTTGGTGAAGCCATTATTACTCCAGCAATGTCAGTATTGTCTGCGGTCGAAGGGATCACGGTGATTAATCGCAGTTTTACACCGATGATTTTACCGATAGCTATCACGATTATTTGTGTTTTATTTGCCATTCAAAAGTACGGCTTTGGAAAAATTGGCCGGCTGTTTGCACCTGTAATGTTGTTATGGTTTGGCACTATTGGTGTTTTAGGTTTACTAAGTATTATTAAAAATCCAACAGTGTTAGATGCACTTAATCCGATTTATGCCATACATTTCACTTTAAACCACGGTGCGGCAACCTTATTTACGTTAGGGGTAGTTGTTTTAGCCGTCACTGGCGTTGAGGCGTTGTATGCTGATATGGGGCACTTTGGTATTAAACCTATCCGCTTAGCGTGGTTTTTCATTGTGATGCCATGTTTAGTTTTAAATTACTACGGACAAGGTGCGTTAGTGTTATCACAACAGATGGATATTAATAACCCGTTCTTTATGTTAGCGCCAGATATGCTGCGCTTACCTTTAGTCATTCTTGCAACGTGTGCGACTGTGATTGCCTCGCAGGCTGTGATTTCAGGGATTTTTTCATTAACTCGTCAAGCAGTGAATTTAGGATTTCTACCTCCAGTCAAAATCCAGCATACTTCACATCAAGAGCAAGGTCAGATCTATGTCCCATTAGCTAACTTTTTATTGTTTTTACTTGTGATCACTGTGGTACTGACGTTTGGAAGCTCGGCACGTTTAGCGGCAGCGTATGGGATTGCAGTGACGGCCACCATGTTTATTTCTTCCTTATTTATTCTTGTGGTTGCGCGTTATTTGTGGGGATGGAAACTGGTCGTTGTTATTCAGTATGCGGCATTTATGCTGTTATATGATGCACTATTGTTTATAGCGACATCATTGAAATTATCCGATGGTGGTTGGCTTCCATTAACAATAGGTTCAATTGTATTTCTTTTAATGATTACATGGTATTTAGAGCGAGAAAGGATCAGCCAATTGATTAAACAACCGTTGTCAGCCGAAGCGATGGTTAATGAGCTAGAGCAAAAAGATTGGCCTCGCGCTTCTGGGACAGCCGTTTATTTCACCCGTAATGAAGAGCATGTGCCAGCTTCATTGGTCAATAATTTAAAATATAATGAAACTTTGCATGAACGTAATGTTCTCATGACGTTTAAATACCCTGATCAGCCTAGAGTGCATCCACTTAAACGGATTGAAGTAAAGCAAATATCTCCTTCGTTCTGGCAGATGATTGCGTATGTGGGTTACCAAGAATCGTTAGATATGGATCAAATATTCACAGCTTGTAATGGTAAAGGCTTCTCATTGCATGAAATTGATACGGTTTTCTTTATGTCATCTGAGCGAATGAAGTTGAAACATACGACGTTATGGCATGATTTAAAAGCGAGGCTATTTATATTATTGAGCCGAAATGCGTTGAGAACTTCAGAACGGCTACATGTACCACAAGATAGATTAATTGAAATTGGGGTACATCTGGAAATTTAATGCTCACTTGCGTTATATCAAGAGCTTCACAGTTATCCCATAAGTATGGTGCTAATTGTTGAAGCTCTTTTTACTTTATCGATAATTCCCCTAAAGGTATTATTAAATGCTAACTATAAGATAAATAGCTTGATTTATGACGAATCGAACAAATTGGAAAGATCTGAGCAAGACCGCGATATTATTGGTGTTATATGTTTTGGTGACTTACATTGGCGTAAAATTTCGTGATGTGATCATTGAAACTGATACCGCGATGCTGTTGTTGCTGCTTAACATTGTGAGTGGTTTTTGGTTAAGGCGAAAGTTTGCTTATGTGATCACTGCTCTCAGTATTGTTGCTTTTCACTTCTTTGTTTTACCTGAACATAATTCGTTTAAATTTCAAAATTATCAGCACATTATTACCTTTACTGTTATGGCTTTTAGTGGTGTGTTTGCAGTTAAAATAACGCAATCTCAGCAGCGAGAGATTATTAAAAATAAGCTATTAAAATCCGAATTAAATAGTAATTATCATTTGGCATCAGAGTTGGCTTCGCTTAATGAAAGTCAAGCGATCGCAAGATCAGCGATTGAACATTTAGAGCGAAATGGGCAATTCAAAGCACAGATCTGGCTATTTTCCCCCACGCTTTTTTGTTTGGCCTCTCATGAAAAATTACAGCAAAGTGAGTATTATTCAGAGATTGAACGCTTTATGTTGCGAGGAGAACAATCGAGTGAAGTGTTATCAGACGCTTTGGCATTACATCCACTCTGTGGGCAGTCAGGATTGTTTGGGGTATTAGTGATTCAATCAGAGCAAGGAAGACTGTTTAACCCTATTTTAACTACACTAATCAGCTTATCCTTGTCACGCTCAGAAGCTAACAGCGCTCTTACTATTGCTAAAGAAGCAAACCAATTAGAGCAGATGCGAAATACGCTATTAGCGGCAGTTTCTCATGATTTAAAAACGCCACTAGGATCAATTATTGGCACGGCAACTACTTTGAGTGATTCAACAATAAAATTGTCGATAGATACTCAAAAAGAGCTATTACAATCCATTGCAGAGGAAGGTTATAGCTTAAATCGCAGTTTAACTAAGCTATTAGATATTAGTCGTTATAGTACGAAAACTTTGATCCCTAATCGTGACTGGGTCGAGCCAGAAGAAGTGATTGGTAGTGCGACGAAACGAATAGAGCAAGTTGTTAAGTTGCATCCAATAAACCTAACGAGTGAAACTATGTTAGTTTCACTCGATTATGCGTTAATTGAACAAATCATCGCGAACCTTATTGAAAACGCGGCGAAGTATAGCCCTGTTGGCGAAGCAATAGATATCACAACAGACTATCAAAAAGAATGCTTTTCTATTGAGATCGCCGATAGAGGTTGCGGTGTTGCACCGGATGAAACTCAACGAATTTTTGAGCGTTTCTATCGCTCAGAGCACACTAAAGTCAAAGGAACGGGATTAGGTTTAGCTATTTGTAAGCTGATTGTTTCAGCCCACAACGGTACTATTAGCGTCTCGCCAAGACTTGGCGGCGGTAGCATTTTTAAAGTAACCATTCCTTGTGATAAATATGATTTAACAGGCATTTATGAATAGTGATAGCAAAATATTAGTCATTGAAGATGAAGCGCCAATTCGTCGATTTTTAGATATTTTAACGACAGGACACGGCTATAGCGTTAAAACGGTAGAAACCGCACAAGAAGGGCTCAAGCAAATAGTGTCCTGGAATCCTCACTTAGTGTTACTGGATTTAGGATTACCGGATGCTGATGGCCTAGAGTTTACCAAAGAGCTTCGTACTTGGACTGAGACGCCGATTATTGTGATATCTGCTCGTGATAAAGAAGCTGATAAAGTGCAGGCATTAGATGCTGGCGCAAATGATTATTTAACCAAGCCTTTCGGTAGTGAAGAGCTATTAGCCCGTATTCGAGTTGCTCTTCGCTTACATTCCCACAACACTGCGACAGAAGTGAGTCAATACCGTTTTGGTGATGTATTACTTGATATGGCAATGCAAACGGTAATGTATAACGGTGAGAGTATTAAGCTCACGCCTAAAGAATATAAAATACTAACTTTACTGGCAAAAAATATGGGTAAGGTACTGACCCATAAGCAAATATTGAAAGAAGTGTGGGGCGGTAATTATACCGAACATGCCCATTATGTCCGTATTCATATCGCTCAATTACGTCATAAAATAGAAAAGTCACCCGCTCAACCTCAATATATCATCACTGAAAATGGGGTGGGGTATCGCTTGATCAATGGAGAGATAGCCGATAATTAAATGGGCTCAATTTTTGTTAAATATCGTTCTTTATAAAAACTTTATATGACGTAATGTATTTATTACATAAACCTTAGATCAAACTTTATACCATGAAATAAAGCTTTGAAGATAAGGTGGATATATGTTTTTTTATATTGAAATGACAGCAGCAGTCGTATTTTTTTTAGCCATGCTAACGCGTACTTGTTTCTTAAAATCAACGTGGCAGCAATTGATGACTGTTGGGCTACAAGTTATTTCTGTGTGGTGTCTGATTCATCTCTTTTTAACCCATGTTTATCCTGAATTTTTGTTTGCGAAAAATGTGATTAGTGTGTGCTTTTCGATGGTATTCATCCTTGCAGGGTTAAAAGATCGTTATGAATCAGGTTTTTACATTAGTCATCAACCCAGCGTAGCCACAAAATAACAGGAACTAACATCATGGGGGAAATCAGTATTGGCAAACTACTTATTGTTGCTGTTATTTTCGTCTTGTTATTTGGAACAAAAAAATTAAAAAACTTAGGCAGTGATTTAGGCTACGGATTAAAAGGTTTTCAAAATGCGGTTAAAGATGAGCCCGCTAAAGAGAAAACTGTCGAGAAAAATGTGGTTGATGAAACGACTCGTTAGTATTTTTTACGATGTAAGTGCATAGTGCCCATTGCTTGAAAAACTCAATGTTATTTTGTCTCTCTGTTTAAATTCTATTAATCCGTTATGGTAACTGCAGATTTTTTGAATCGGTATTTATCATGAAACGTGGATTGATAATTGATAATAATCTTACAGTGAATAAAGCAGCGATTTTGCGTGTTGAATTTAATAGTTCATTTATTATGTTGTTTTTCGCAGATCAAACGGTCATTAATATTTGTCTAAAGCAAGATGAGCTACATTTTTCATCAGACCAAGCTTATTATCTCGTAGAAGCTGAGTTTGAGCGCGTTCAAACTGAGATTCAGGCGTATTTGAATAGTGAGTTATAGAAAATAGTGATGAGCTTTTGTGTGCGTTTTAAACAGCAAATTGCACTAATTCTTATGAGGTGGTGTGTAATTCTTCACGCTATCGTTTGAATGTATAAAAGTTACGCATAAGGTTTATGAGGCACTTTACAATTTAAAATGTGATCGCTATCATACGCCACACTTACGGAGAGATGGCTGAGTGGTTGAAAGCACCGGTCTTGAAAACCGGCATACGTTTATAGCGTATCTAGGGTTCAAATCCCTATCTCTCCGCCATATTTCATTATTTAGCTGGATAGCTTGGCAATAACGAATTAATGTGCCGACTTAGATCAGTAGGTAGAGCAACTGACTTGTAATCAGTAGGTCACCAGTTCGACTCCGGTAGTCGGCACCATTATTTCGGTGGGGTTCCCGAGTGGCCAAAGGGAGCAGATTGTAAATCTGCCGGCACTGCCTTCGAAGGTTCGAATCCTTCCCCCACCACCATTACAATTCCTCCTTAGTTCAGTTGGTAGAACGGCGGACTGTTAATCCGTATGTCGCTGGTTCAAGTCCAGCAGGAGGAGCCAAATAGAAAAGCCCGCAATTGCTTGCGGGCTTTTTTTATATCTGCAATTTCAAACAAATCTATAAAAAATAAGATTATGTCATCACTCCAATTCCTAGGAGCAATTTTTGCTGGGGGAATTGTACGGTTGGTTCTTTCTGAACAAATCCTTTCAACAACCTACTGAAGCTGTGCCATCCATAGATATGTGGCTACCATCCCTATATCAGCCTGCTGAGGTTGTCCCCTCCGTGGGGAATTCCGTTGTCTTCAACCGTGTAAATATAATATCAATTACGAGTGATAATACAGCAGAATGAAAGCAAAATTTTGAGTGCGAACAATATCTTTATCACGGCTTTATATGCAATGAGTTGTTTTTGTCTGATTTCTATTTTATTTAACATCTATAAATATATAAATGTGATTTAAATCATATGGTTATATTTATGTTGCAATCTATTCTATCGGTAATTAGTTGTGTTTTAAATGATGGGTTTTAAGCTTTATTGTTGGTAATGTGAGCGTAAATAACTCAAAAGTTGAGGAATTGTTTGTTTTTGTTGCTGCTTTGTTTTGGCTATTTCATTTATATTAAATATGATTCATTCATGAATGTGTTGTTTTAATTAAAAATAGTATTTATAGAGAGGTTGCATGCACGACTTAATAACAGTCGCTATTACTGTATTCATGGGTTTCTTCGCTATGATGAATCCCTTTGCGAATACGGCAGTATTTGTGGGAATGACAGGTGGAATGCCAGCAAAACAAACAAGAGCAATTGCATTTAAGGCGCTGGTTACGGCTTTTTGTATCATCACAACGTTCTGTTTTTTAGGAAAAGGGATCTTTAGTGTATTTGGTATTACGCTACCTGCATTACGTTTAGCGGGGGGGATTTTAGTCTTTCTTGTTGGTTATCACATGCTACAAGGTAATACATCAAGCATGCATGCAGCAAAGGAAGAAGAAACATCCGATATTGGTACTGATATTGCGATTTCTCCATTAGCTCTACCTTTACTTGCAGGTCCTGGTACGATTGCGACGGCCATGAACTACTCTGCTGCAGGGGGAATGTTTCATATTCTTGTAACGGTTTCTGCCTTTGCTTTACTGTGTGTGATCACGTTTTTTTGCTTTATTTATGGCCCTAAACTAATAGAAAAAATTGGTCAAAGTGGGATCAGTATTATTACGCGCTTAATGGGATTAATTTTAACCGTGATTGGAATGCAGATGGGGATCCAAGGGGTTCATGATGCAGTCGTGTTATTCTCTGGCGTTAAGTAAGATTCAGTTATATTTATAAACGAATGTGATGATTTATTAGGCTAAGTACATACGTATATTTTATAAGTATGTACTTAGTTTTATGAGATGGGGTATTGACCTTCCCTCTACTGGAACCTTTATTCTCATTACTCTTATTATTTAATGAATAGACAATGTATGAGCTGTTGTAACAAAGCCCCTAAAGGTGGCGCTTCCTTAGGTTTATTACTGAAATTTATTGGCGTTATTTTTTTATTGCTGCTGGTGGTTGCGTTTTTCAGTAACTAGTGTGATTTGGATGTTTATTAATTATACCTGTGATTATGAGCGTGAGCATAAATAGACCCTCCTTCTTTAAGTAGGTCTACGATTTCTGGTGTGATCTCTCGTGATATTGCTGGACATCCCCAACTTCGACCTAGCATCCCAATTGCATGAATGACATTTGGTTCAGCGTAGCTTGCACCGTGTAATACAATCGCACGTTTTCGGGCATTTGAATTACTAGGGCTCATGCCATCTAATCGTAAAGAAATACCGTATTTACCATAATATGCTTCACCAACACGGTAAGTACCTAAGCTGGTTTGTCTACTATTCACTGTATTGGAAAATTGTGTAGCATACAGTTTGCCGCTATTTATACCGTGAGCGACAAAGGTTCTATGTAGTAGGGCTCTTTTTTCAATATCTATGATTAAAAATCGCTTAGAGTCAGATGGTTGAGAGTAATCAATAATCGACATTATAGGTTTGTTGGCAACACGTAAATGCTCACGATAAGCATTGAGAAATATATCAAATTCAACGTAATTTTGGAGCTGAGCATGGTTGTAAACCTTCCAAGCGTGCGTTGCTCTCATTGCGTTAGCGTAATGACTGCTAAAAATTAAAGATGCGATAATGAGATATTTGAGTTTTAGACGGAAAAAAAGTGAAAACATCATAACCCCTCCCATATTGAACGTGCTTATTTGCTCGGTGATGGTATATAGAAGAGATGTATGAATATTCTGTGCCAATTATCTAAAAGACAAGACATTGTTTACATTGTTCAGCGTGGGTATGATAGAAGTATGTGATAGTCGAAAATAAGAGATGTCTTAGAAGTGAAAAAATAAAACTCGCGCTAAAAGGAGTTTTCTAAATGGCATTTTGCAAACAATAAAGCGAATTATAATCGCGCATGGGCGTAGATTGAACCGCCTTCTTTTAACAAGTTGACGACATTTTTGGTTAACTCCATTGGAATCGCTGGACACCCCCAGCTACGTCCAAGCATGCCTAATTTTTTAATAGTAATTGGCTCTGCGTATTTTGCTCCATGTAGCACAATCGCGCGTTTTCTTGCATTAGAATTTGATGGGCTCATCCCATCAAGACGTAACGAAAGCCCATACTTACCATGATAGGCTTCAGCAACACGATAAGTGCCTAAGCTGGTTTGTTTACTATCAACAATATTAGAAAATTGCGTAGCATAAAGATCGCCGCTATTGATGCCGTGTGAAACAAAAGTGCGGTAAAGCAGTTTCTTTTTATCGGTATCAATAATAAAAAAACGGCGATTATTCGAGGGCTGGCTGTAATCAATAATCGACATAATCGGTTTATCTGCAACACGCATATGTTCTTTATAAGCGCTCATAAATATATTGAAGTTTAAATGCTTCTTAAGTTTTGTTTCTTCATAAATAATTTTGGCTTGCTGTTGTAATGAGGTCTTTGCATATCCGCTAGAACTAAAACTTAACAGTAAAATTATAAAAACACTCGTCCTTACCTTCATCGTTGCTTCCTGCAAAAATTTAAAGTGCAGCTAATAGTTTGATATTTGAATGGATTTTAAATAAAGCTGCGCCTATTGGTTTTTGGCTCAATAATGCAAAAAATTACCATTATTAAAATTTTTTGATACAAATATGAATCATTTTTGATGTTTATATGAGTTAACTGTTCAAAGGTTGACCTATTGATGGTGTAAATATGACGTTATCAGTGAATCATCAGGTTTTATTAATGCCGTGTATGGCAAGCTGATCAGTAAACGATGATGTATAAATCGATAAGAGGAATGGTTCAATGGTGATTCAACCAGAAATTCAAGGTGTTGTGGCACGAACAGCACACCCTTATGGTTGCCAGCAAGCAGTACAACAGCAGATTGATTATGTACAGTCTGTTGCTCCGATCACACAAGGTCCTCTACGAGTATTAATTTTAGGTGCGTCATCTGGATTTGGGCTGGCGTCACGTATTGCGTTAACCTTTGGTGGTGTACAAGCAGAAACCTTAGGTGTCTCTTATGAACGAGGTCCAAGTGATAAGGGGATAGGCTCTGCGGGTTGGTATAACAATATTTTCTTTAAACAAGCGGCTGAGCAGCAAGGCTATGTTGCTAAAAATATTGTGGGTGATGCATTTTCAGATGAAGTGCGTCAACACGTAGCGCAAACAATACGTGATGATTTTGGCGGGCATATTGATTTAGTGATTTATAGCCTAGCAACAGGTATTCGTCCCGACCCTGAAACGGGTGAGGTGTGGCGCTCATGTTTAAAAACCGTGGGTGAAAACTTTCCTGGTTATAGTGTTGATTTAGAAAACGATAAATTAGTTGCTACGGAATTAACTGCGGCCAGTGACGAGGAAATTTTTGCAACGACGAAAGTGATGGGCGGTGAAGATTGGCAACAATGGATAAACTTTCTGTTATCGGAAAATTTGTTAGCCCCGAAAGCTAAAACCTTGGCTTACTCATATATTGGTCCTGAGTCGACATATCCTATTTATCATCACGGGACACTTGGTATTGCTAAACAGCATTTACATCAAACCGCGATCGCAATTAATCAACAATTAGCTCAAGTGATCAATGGCCAAGCTAACGTTGTGGTGTGCAAAGCATTGGTGACAAAAGCCAGTGTCTTTATACCGACATTTTCGCCCTATATATTGGCGTTATTTAAAGTGATGAAACAAATGGGAAACCATGAAGGGTGTATTGAGTAAATGCAGCGCCTTTTTGCACAAAAAATTTATTCAGAGGCTGATACTGAAACGAAGCAGCGCAATAATTCAAACGAGCAAACAGATCAGGCTCTGATTAGGATGGACGATTGGGAACTAAAACCTGAAGTACAGTTGCAAGTAGACAAATTAATGGCAGAAATGAATGCTGACAACTTTAGACAGGTTGGCGATTATGCTGGATACAAATCAGCTTTTTTAGCCCTTAATGGTTTTGGTTTATCATCTGTTGATTATACTCAGCCTGTTGATATTGAAGAGTTATCAAAATTAGCGCCCTAATTATTGTAGGGTAACGGTTAGTACCTATATTCAAGGATAAATATGCGCCAATTAACGACTTTATTAGATCAATGGCTTAACAGCTTTAATAAAGTGATGGACGAAACCATTGCCAGTGGTATTCCATTTACCGTACCAACGGTGAGAGAAGGTCTCGCTGCTATTACTCGTGAGCTCGTCACTGATATTCCTAATATTGCGTTAATTGAAAACCTAACGATTAAAGATAAAGTGCCTATTCGCATTTATCATCCTCAACCTGAGACGGCACTCCCCGTATTAGTTTTTTTTCATGGTGGTGGGCATATGTCAGGTAATGTCGAGGTTTACGATCCTATTTGTCGGAAATTAGCACAATATAGTCAGTTTATTGTTGTATCGGTTGAGTACCCTCTTGCTCCAGAGCATCCTTATCCCGCGGCGATTGAAGATGGCTATTTGGTTTTACAATCGCTATTTCAAACTTTGATCCGCGCAGAGATAAGTTTTATACCTCAGCTTTCTATTGCTGGAGATTCTGCGGGTGGTGCTATTTGTGCCACGTTAGCACGAATAGCACAATTTGATGATGATGTTGAAATTGCAAAACAAGTGCTGATTTATCCAAGCCTTGATTACACTTTAAGCTTTCCATCTGTTAATCAAAACGGTATAGGATATTTGCTACAACAGCCTCGAATTGAATGGTATTTCTCAAATTACTTTCAGCATAATGAAGATAGACGTAAGGCATCACCTGTGTGGGGACCTTATAGTATGGCATTACCTGAAAGCCTAGTAATTACGGCTGAGTTTTGTCCATTAAAAGATGAAGGTATCGCCTATGTCGAAGCGTTAAAAAAGCAAGGTGTAGAATCTGAGCATATCCATTTTGAGCAAATGATTCATGCGTTCTTAAATATGGAAAACATAGTGAAGAAAGAGTGTGAGCAGACTTATACAACTATAGGTGTCTTTCTCAATAAATAATTATGAATGCATCTAAAAGAGAAAAGCCGTAATACTGAATTACGGCTTGATACTCGAGATAATTATATTGCTTGCGTTATTCAAAGAACGATTCAAGTAGTGAATATAAGCCACGAAGTAAATCCATTTAACACCTTCCATAGTTAAAAATTGGCAACCGTCATTTTTGTGATATGCCTCTCTATTACTCTATTCCAGAATAGATTTATTCGCTCTTTAGTCAATATCTGTTGGTAGGAATATCTTCGATAGTGAAGCTTGATCACGATATTTGAAACATTCATTAGTGGTAATACTTATCATTATTTTCTTTCCGCTACACTTGTGAAAGTAGTTAGGTAGGGAGATGCTATATGTGGTTGAGTTCGAGCTGTAGATATCTGTCTTCTTTACTTTTTATCGTGTTTATTTCGCTATTACTTACCGCTTGTGATGATGATAGCCACCAAGAGATAGCGCTAAATGCGGAAGGGTTTCCTGACCTCAGTAAGGTTGTCGCATACTCTGATACAACACCAAAGCAGTACCTTGAGTGCGCCAAAAATTATCGAAATAGCTGTTTAGTCAGTCAATTCCCACCGATAGGGCTTACGCTAAACACGGCTGTGACCTTGGCGGATATTGAGCAACGAGTCTTTGTTTCTCATCCTTGGATGGCCGAGCATTTTTTATCTGCCTTAGCGTTGCTTCCGCCTGAAATATTGCCTTTATTTCGATCCGTCGGTGCTATCGTAATTGCTGATGATATTCGACCTTCTTTTTATAGTGCTAATACCGCAACCATTTATATTGACCCTCGTTACTTATGGCGAAACGAGCAGGAGTGGTTAACCATTATTGCTAAACAAGACTTTCGTGATCAGTTTCAGTCTAATGTACAGTTTCTGCCGGTACGGCAAAGTGTCGATAGTGATGGGAACTATGCGACTTGGGTGAGTAATGATTATGCAGAAAATAATTCGATGCGTACTACCGAGCAGTTATTACCAGCCTTATTTAGGCTATTGGTACATGAATTAACCCATGTAGTGGATGCGATTCCACCTACTTCCTTAACATCGCTCGATCCTCGCCGGACTATTTATCAAAACATCAGCGCGATGACACCATTAAATCAAACTCTCTATGATCGGTTTCCACTGCAAGATGATCTTTTGTTTGATGTCGCCAAGGTACTGTATGACGGTGTTACGCCAAGCTATGAGGTTAGTACACTCAACGCTTTACAAGTTGGTGCACATTTTGAGGTAGAAGGTGCGAGTGATTTATATGGTTACAGTAATCGAAAAGAAGATATGGCAATGTTATTTCAGTCTTACATGATGTATGAGCACTTTGGGCTGCAAGATAGGTTTTTATTTCTATCACAAAGTGATGGTATTGCAATGGGTTGTGGTCGTTATACCGTAGAGTGGGGACAAACAGGACGTATGTTTTATCCTTTAGTCTATGAGCGAATGATGTTAGCTGCTGAAGTAATATTGCAGCGAGATCTCCCCGCAATATCTGCATCAGAGCTTAAATCAATGCAGATCCCCACAGGAACATCATGGTGTGAAATAATTAATGAATAGAGGAAAACGCGAACACTGTTGGTATCTAACAGCATTCGCAAAACATGATTACAGAAAGAAAATGTGATCATGTGCTTTATTATATCTAGTCAAAGGCAATATGTTGAGACTATTCCCAATCCCAATAACTACTTTCATTTTGTTGAGTAAATAACATCCTGTAGCCACTAATCGTATGGTGACTGATGTTGGTCATGAGTTTTTGAAATTGCGCGGTGGTGAGATGAATAAGATTTTCATGATCACCCGCTTCAAGATAAATATCGTCGATACCAAACAGCATGTCATCGACGATCATATCAAGGTGATAAATCTGCCCTAAATTAGGAATTGCACCAGGGCTACAGTCTTGGAATAGCGCTGACAGTTCGTGCTCACCAACGATACAGTACTGTTTACCTGTAATTTTATTCACTTTATCTAACATGACATGACGATTTGCTGGTATTACAGCCATGAGATAATTGTGTTGTTGATCTTTTAATATGACAGATTTAGCCACCTTCGTTGTGGGAACGTGTGCCGATATTGCAGAATTAAATGATGAGTCGGTAGGACGATGGTGTATTAGCCTAAGCTCAATATTATGGTGTGATAAATATTGTTCGACAGAGATTGCTGTAGCCATAATTGCCTCCTCATATCTTCGCCTAGTTATTTTAAATACATCAAGATAACGTCGATTTTCTGTTAGTTATACGCTACACATAAACGCTACTCTTAACATTAAGTATGGCAGCTATCTAAAGTTATACATGAGTTTATCAATAGAAAAATAGACTCAGCGTGAGTGCATTTATTATTTAAATTGTCTTTCTAATGCGAGTAACTGTTGCTTGATATGGTTCCCCCCCCGCATATCCCCCTAAATTACCATTTTTAGTGATCACTCGGTGGCAAGGTACAATAACGGATAAGGTATTTTTACCGTTAGCGCTACCGACAGCACGACACGCGTTTGGATTATCAATAGCATTAGCTAATTGTTGATAATGCCATGTCTGACCATAGAGAATAGTTGTTAATGTTTGCCATACACGCTCTTGAAATTGCGTGCCTTCAAGCGATAAAGGTACTGAGAATTGTTTTCTATCGCCTGAAAAGTATTCTGCTAATTGTTCCTCACATTGCAGCAAGATAGCATGGTCTGGTTTGAGTATGGCGTGATGTAGAGAGGGAATAGTATGGGTTTCAAACCAAACTGAAAGGAGTGCATTAGCGTTTGCCGTGATAGTCATTTGCCCTAATGGGCTATCAATGTGTTTGAAAAAGGTATCCATATCGCTTTGCCAAATTAGAGGTGAGCGATGGCTTTGTTATGGGGAGTATAAATCTGGAATTCAAACTCTGTTATTTAGATGTTAAATATAACAAAATAAAAGATAATAAAAAGCTAACCTTGTATATAAAACAACAAGGTTAGCAGGACATTATTTATTATTTAGCGTGTTACTTTAAATAATCTAATGCGCCTTTAATTGCCGCAACCTGCGCCATATTACATTCTTTTTCTGTCACGCGAGGGCTGTCAGGATAGACTTCGGTCGTCGAGGTATACAACGCATCTGTTACGCTTGCACATAATCCTAATGCTTTTAATGGATAGTTAATTACACCTTCCTGGGTAATGGCTTCACCAATAATATTCCCGTTGTCATCCGGTGGCGCTATATGGGTAACATGGCGGACTTCATCAATAATTGCAGTTTGGAAAGCATCCTGTGGGTTTTCAGTATCACCAACCACGTAGAAGCCGTCAGGCACACAATCTTCAATATATTCTTTACCGTCACGCGCCGCTAGTGCTGGACGAAACTCGGACTCGTCAGTATCCGTCGTTTCATGAAGATCAATATGCGCTAAAAATGATGTTTTTTGTTCTTGGACTAAGCGCATCAAGGCAGCTGATTCTTCTGCTGGGCTATTTGGGATGAATGAGCGGTTAGGATCAACAGCGTTAGGGTTCCAACGGTTGACTGTTTCATAGCCCCAAGGGCTCACACAAGGCGTAATGAGAATATTAAAATCATCACTATAGTGTTTGGCTTCTAAAGCGGCAAATTCAAGTGCGCCATGGACACCGCTGGTTTCATAACCGTGAATACCACCAGTAATTAAAATTGTTGGTTTATTGCTATCCCAATTACGCGTTTTTATCGCAAAAAGAGGATATTTATCTGGGGCATAAGACAGAGCACCGTATTGAGTGACGTCAAAATCATTTTTCAATGCATCAATTTTTGTCACAACTTGCTCAAGGTAAGAACGTTTAATGGTTGTCTGTGCTAACCATTGTGCTTTTTCGTTGCTTCCCCAAGCTTTACCTGCTTCACCAATGTGGTAGGTAGATGACTGCATTATTACCTTCCTATTTTTATTATTAAACTAAATAACTTTTTACATTATGCTTAAGTTTTTGGCAAATATGATTTTTTATTCATAACTCATAGTGTTGCTGTAGATATATAGTAAAATTATATCGAAAAATAATAGACGAATATCATTTATTAAATCCAATCAGGAGGTTGCAGTGATTCAAAAGTTTTGGCTTTTTGATACAAGTAATTAAAGGCTCAATATTAAGTTGCAATAACAAGCAATTAAAAACATTGTCATACAAATCAGGAGGGGTATATTGAATTCGTTGTCACAAATAACATAATAGGAAAAGACGATGAGTACTCTCTTGAATGAATTACAAGTTGAAGATGCAAAATTACACCTTACTCGTCCTCTAGCCACACCTACAGATTTAAGTGTAGACGCGACTAAAGAGATCAGTGGTGCACTAACAGCGATCCTTGCTGATGTTTATGCAATTTATATGAAGACCAAAAACTTCCATTGGCATATGAGTGGTGCACATTTCCGTGATTATCACTTAATGCTTGATGAGCAAAGCGTTCAATTGTTTGCAATGACCGATGATATTGCTGAACGTGTGCGTAAAATTGGTGGTAAAACCCTACGTTCTATTGATGATATCTCACGCATGCAGCGTATTCTAGATAATGATGCTGATTACGTTGAACCTGCTGATATGCTTGCTGAACTCTGTAGTGATAACAAACAATTAGCAGCAGAACTTCGTGTGGCGCATACTTTATGTGATGACTGTGGTGATTATTCATCAGTGAGTATGATTGATAATTGGATCGATCAAACTGAACGTCGTGTTTGGTTCCTTTATGAATCATATCGTCATTGATAAGAATCGACGTCTATTGCAATAGAAAATGAAGCTTCTCTATACAATATATAAAGAAGCTTTTTTATTATATTTGTAGCAAGATGCATTGATAAATAAAGAATAAAAAGAGAAACATCAAATAATAACGATGAAACAAAGCGTTATGTCTGAAAAAAGTTGGTTTATTTTTTGCAGTTATTCATCCTTCACAGTGGGAGAGATGAATGAGTATTGTTGCAGGTGTGATTTCAGAATCTTGGACTTCAGATTTATTGCTCATAAAAAAAGAGATAGCTCAACATTTATCGCGTAATCCGACCGATATAAGACACGAGTATTTCGATAATCATTTGTATTTTTGCCGAGTCGCGATTGATTGTCATCGAGAATCGAGCTGGGCTGAAAATCATCTACGCTTTTCTATGGTTCTCGGACATACCTTAATGTCTTCTTCATTAACTAAAGATGTTAATACGCTTTTGCAGCAGAGCCTTTCGAATTTCCCACAACTATTGGCTAAGGCTCAAGGTACGTATTGCGTGTTAGATTATAACAAGCAACAACGAGCATTAACTATTTTTGCTGATAGCCTAGCAATACGTCCGCTTTATTATATGAAATATAAAGGGAGCGTGATTTTCAGTTCCTGTTTACGTTTATTCGATGAGTTAAGTGTGACGTTAACAACCAATTTAGCGGGGGCGACTGAATATGCGGTAATCGGTTACTCACTTGGTAATAAAACCCACTATAACGAAGTGCACTCTATTCAACCGGGAGAAAAATTAACCTTAGCAAGCGCTTCACTGGTGAAAGAGCGATACTTTCGATGGTCAGATATGCCGTTTAATTGTATTGATGATATAGAGGGGGTGCTTCAGTTAGATTATGCCTTTAAGCAAGCGGTCGATCTAGCAATAGGTAATGATCTTCATGCGATCAGTACACTGTCGGGTGGGTTAGATTCTCGTGTCATTGTCGCTGAGTTGTTAAAGAGAGGAATAAAATTAGAATGCATGAATTTCTCCTATCAACGCTCGCAAGATGAGGTTTATGCAGAAGTTTTTGCGCAATGTCATGATTTTCCACTACACATTGTGAATGTCAGTGATACTCAAGAGCATAGTATCGAGCAACGTTTAGGGCATTATTGGCGATCAACACAGTATCCATTTTATCAGCAAGTGGAGAGGCCAAGGCTAGTATGGTCAGGTAATGGGGGGAGTGTATGCATTGGTATGGTGTTTTGTGATGATCATATTCTTGCCGCATGTGCCAGTGGTGACCCTTTTGCTGTGGCAAAAGCATATTTAAAACATCAACATGCTTTTATTCCTAAAAGAATGGTAAAGCAAGGTGCGAAATTGCAGCGGCAATTAGAGCAAAATATTGTTGAATGCTTATGTCAGTACTCACACTTACCGCTAGATAAAGCTTTTCAACTCTTTTTATGGGAAAATGATCAACACCAACATATCGCTCCTGCACTAGAAGATATGGATAAATTTCGATTAGATTTTCACTTACCTTTCTACAGTAAAGAGATGCTAACAGTGATGTTCGCGTTACCAGTATCTTCAGCGGTAAAACATCAACTTTATATGAAATGGCTGAATCAGTCGTATTCAGAAGCGTTACTTACGCCGTGGCAAACCTATCCGGGACATTTACCTTGTCCGTTAAAAAATAATCTATTACCGCCGTTAAGCCAGTGGCAGCTAGCGTCTAATGTTAGAAATAAACTGGATCTACTGAAAATAGGTGTCAGCACCTTATTTGATGCGAAAGGTGAGTTTTATAATCGTCATTACCTAGGGGCTAATTGCATACTGACTGCATTAGGGTTATACCGTGGCGAGTCGACATTGAATGTTGTTAAGCGTATGAATCAAGTCCTGAAATCCCCTCATTAGTAATCATAAGCAGAGTTAGCTAAAATACGCAGCCTAGTTATCGACAGTGATGAGTTCTGCGTTATATGCGATTTTTAAAACTATCTGTTCACCCTGATCTTTCCAATATTGACTTTAATACAACGGACTTTGCTATATTTCAACGCGATGCTGCAAGAGCCATTGTATTAAATGGTGAAGATATTTTGATGTTATACACAGAGCGTTATCATGATTACACCTTACCTGGTGGTGGCATTGACGCTGGAGAAGATAAAGTCGAAGGGTTGATCCGAGAACTACAAGAAGAAACTGGCGCAAGAAATATTCGAGACATTAAAGCATTTGGTCAATATGACGAATATCGCCCTTGGTACAAGCCAGATCATGATGTGGTTTATATGAAATCATACTGTTACGTTTGTACTATTGATAAAGATTTAGGCGCAACTCGCTTTGAAGATTACGAAATTAAAAATGGCATGAAGCCGGTATGGATCAATATTTTTGATGCGATAGCGCATAATGAAGAGACGATTAAACATTCTGAGAAAAAGGGGATGTCGATTGAGCGTGAAACCTTTTTATTAAAACTTATAGCAGAAGAGCTAATAACCGTTAACGCATAAAAAACGGAGGCATTGAGCCTCCGTTGTATCCGGTGAATTATTTCACTTTTTTAAATGTCACGGTGTGACGTTCAGAGCTGATAATCAATGTGTTCTGGTTCACTAGGTAATCTGATGGACCTGTTAGCATTCTTTTTACGAATCCATCAACAATTGCTTGTTCGTTTTGAATACACATTTTACGGGTCGATGCTAAATTTTTAGTGAGTAAATTCGGGCCAGTTAGTGTTAGCTTGCCTTTCAATGTATTACAACCGTGGTAAGTGACGGTTAAATTATTATCAATCACTAATTCTGGTTGCTTAGGTAATGCATCTACAGGCTCTGAATGCCCATCAATCGCCATTACTGCCCATGTGCTTGGAAGCGCAGCAGCATCTTTAGGGGAAGAGCTACAACCAGTTAATAGTGATGTCAGTAAAAGCGTACTTAATAAAATCTTTTTCATTATATTTCTCATGTCGAACAGCAAGAAGGTGCGTTAGATACAGATGTTGACGATGATAAAAAGACAACGGTCAATAGTCAGGTGTGTCAATAATAACGCAACGTTGTTCTTTGTCTTGCTTACAAAAGTCAGATGAACATTAAAACTAAACAAGCCATGAAGTGTGACAAATAACAGTAAAAATGTAAACGGCATCTTTTTTTTATTTGTATGTTTTTATTAATTCATAAAAATATGAATAATAGGTGTAATCATGATTATTAAGGATAATTATTTAATGCAGAAGGTTACGCTAAGTTCACCCACTGGAGATAAGTATATAACACCATCAAAAGTGGTATGTGTCGGTCGAAATTACGTTGAGCATATCCATGAGTTAAATAATGAAATTCCTACGCAACTTGTTTTGTTTACGAAACCCAATTCTGCCATTTCTCAACAACTCAATGCTAAGCATAGTAACGATTCTATACATTATGAAGTTGAAATTTGTTTTATGTACCAACAAGGTCAGTTTATGGCTGCGGGAGTGGGAATTGATTTAACAAAACGAGAATTGCAAGCGACCTTAAAACAGAAGGGATTACCGTGGGAACGAGCAAAAGCGTTTGATGGATCCGTGCTTTTTAGTGATTTCGTGCCACTTCCTAATATTGCTGAAACTGAATTTGAAGTAGTGCTTGAACAACAACAAGACGTTTTACAGCGTGGAGTCAGCTCTCAAATGATCACAAAACCTGCCGCTATTTTGCAAGAGATTCAATCATTCATGACATTAGAAGATGGTGATATTGTTATGACGGGGACACCAAAAGGTGTCGGCGAAGTGAATGCTGGTGGGCATTACACTGCAAGCCTTTATATTGATGGGCAGAGAGTGGTTACCCAGTCATGGGATGCGGCATAGCGTTATAATAATCTGATTTTTAATTTACAAAAATTTCGCATATTTACAGCTAAGCATTGTTACAATACTTAGCTGTTTTTCTATGTGAAGAAAGTAATGTTTCAGCAAGAGCATGTTATTAAATTAGCAAATATGAAAATGCCGTTTGGTAAGTACGCTGGTCGAATCCTTATTGATTTACCTGAAGAGTATTTATTGTGGTTTCAGAAGCAAGGCTTTCCTGAAGGTGAGTTAGGTATGCTGATGGCTTTGGCGCTTGATTTTAAAATTGAAGGTCTAGAAAGCGTGATTCGACCATTGCGTAAAGACTAATCGTAATTTCAATACTGGTAAGAGAAAGATTTTTAAATGAAAAAAGTACTCTCATTTATATTGTTGTTTTTTTGTGGATTGATACTGTCAGGTTGCGCCCAGCATTATGCGGCAATCAGTGATATTCCCTTTGCTGATGCTAACTTTAAACGTTGCGTTATTTTGCAAGGAAAAGCGCATAGCGATCAAATTACTGAATTGAAATGTGATGGTTTGCATATATCCAAAATTAAAGAATTGAGTAATTTTCCGAACCTACAAAAGCTAGATTTAGCACATAATCATTTAACCCAGCTTGATATTAGTCATAACTCTAAATTAGAGCTGCTTAGTGTTGAACATAACCAGCTTAGTAAATTGAAAACTAAGTATAATAAACAATTACAAGTGCTGAATGTGAGTTTCAATCACTTAACCTCTCTCGATGTGAAAAAAAATAAAGAACTCACGTATTTAAATTATTCGGGAAATCATATTAAAGACGTTGATATTAATAATAACCCATACTTATTAGCTCCTTATGAAAAAACCTATATTACTAATGGCCCATCTAATTAATCCAGTCAAAATCATATAAGGAAGTCATTCTATGTTTAACGGAGTACATCATGTTGCACTCATATGCTCTGATTATCAGCGATCTAAGTATTTCTATAGTCAAATATTAAAACTAGAGATCATTAAGGAAACTTATAGAGCGCAACGTCAATCGTACAAACTAGATCTACGTTTACCGGATAATAGCCAAGTCGAGCTATTTTCTTTCCCTGATGCGCCTGTAGTGGTCAACTAAAATTGGCCACGGTTTTAGAGTTTTCCCAATATAATCGTTCTGATTCGTTGGGAGTTAGGCCGCCATTATATTGATGCGGCCTGAGTTGACAGTAATACCCGATAATGTAGCGGATGATCTCTTGTTGAGCTTCAGCAAAACTACGATAACCCACTGTTGGCACCCATTCGGTCTTTAAGCTTCTAAAGAAACGCTCCATTGGTGCATTATCCCAGCAATTTCCTCGGCGAGATAAACTCTGTTTTATCTTAAAACGCCACAGTAATTGACGGTACTTTCGACTTGTATAGTGGCTACCTTGATCGCTGTGGAACATGACGCCTTTCGGCTTACCACGCGACTCATAAGCCATTGAAAGAGCTTTGCCTGTCAGACTGGAATCAGGTGATAAAGACATCGACCAACCAATCACTTTGCGGGCAAAAAGATCAATAACAACCGCTAAATACATCCAGCGATTTCCTGTCCAAATATACGTAACATCACCAACCCAAACTTCATTTGGGGCGGTAACAGCAAACTGTCGGCCCAAGTGATTTGGAACCTCAACATGTTCTTGAGAAGCCTTTCTGTATCGATGCTTTGGCTGTTGGCAACTGACTAAACCAAGCTCTCTCATGAGTTTTGTTGCTCGGTATCGGCTCAGTTTTAAACCCTGATTTGTGACTATATCTGCAATAGTCCTCGCTCCCGCAGAGGCGTTGCTTGCTGCGTGGGCCTCACTAACTAAGCTGCGAAGTTTGACTGTTTCCGCCCTAATCGCTGTTGGACGCTTTAGCCAATAGTTATAACTACTTCGATGAACATTGAAGACTTCGCATAATGTTTTTACGCTATAGCTCTGCTTGAGTTTCTTGATCATCAAGAATTGTTCAGTGAGTCCGACATCAACAGAGCCGTGGCTTTTTTTAATATTTCATTATGCTCTTCAAGACGAGCTAACTTCTTTTTTAATTCCCGAATTTCTATTTGCTCAGGGGTCATAGGCGAAGCTTTTGGCGTTTTGCCTTGTCGTTCTTGTTTAAGCTGACGAACCCATTTATCCATCGTGGATTTACCCACATTCATGGCTTGGGCGGCTTCTGCCACTGAGTAATTTTGATCAATCACTAACTGTGAAGCCTCGAGCTTGAATTCTGCGCTGAATAGTCGTCTTGTACGATTTGTCATAGTGTCACCTGTTAACGTATGAAGTGATGATATCACCTCTAACTAAGTGACCAAATTCACTATGCCACTACAGCCTAAAAGACCCAGTTATCCTGAGGCTCAAGGGCTACGTCATCTGGCATTTTCAGTTGATGATGTGGAATCTGTTGTAGCATATTTAGTTGAACATCATATTGAGGTCGAAGCTATTCGAATTGATGAATTAACGGGAAAGAAATTTACTTTTTTTAGCGATCCTGATGGGTTACCTCTTGAGTTGTATCAGTCTTAACTTTAAGAAGTGTGGGTTTTTAGCTAACAAAGATATGCATATGAAGGTATATTGTGTTGGTTGATAATTAAACATTGGAAGGGATGTGATGCGCAGGATTATATTTAATCAGAAAGGTGGGGTAGGTAAATCAAGTATTACCGTAAATTTAGCGGCTATCAGTGCGGCGAAAGGGCACAAGACACTTGTGATAGATCTCGATGTCCAAGGTAATTCAAGCCACTATTTAGGGTATGATATTAATCAAAAAAGCGATAAAACCATTGCTGATTTACTCAATCAAACCGCCTCTTGGTTTTCAATGGCATCACCAACATTGGATTACCCCCAACCGACTGATTACGACAATTTATTTCTCATTCCATCGAGCCCTAAATTAGATAAATTAGAGCCAGAATTAGAACGCCGCTATAAGATCTATAAGTTACGTGAAACTTTAGATGAATTAGAAAAAGAATATGAACATATTTATATTGATACCCCACCAAATCTAAATTTTTATACTAAATCTGGATTAATTGCGGCGCATCACTTATTGATCCCATTTGATTGTGATAGTTTTTCACAACAGGCATTGATCAATTTAATGGACAATTTAGCAGAGCTTCGAGACGATCATAATCGTGAGTTGTCATTAGAAGGTATTGTGGTCAATATGTTTAATGCTCAGGCAAATTTCCCTCGTCAAATTATTGAGAGCGTAAAAGAATTAGGCTTTCCAGTCCTAGAGCCTTATCTACCTCAATCGATCAAAATGAAAGAATCACATTTTCAACAAATTCCGCTTATTCATTTCCAACCAAAGCATAAGTTAACCCAGCAATTTTCTCTATTACATCAACAATTAAGTAATGTTAAACAAGTCGTTAAAAATTAGCAGTCTTTATCATGCTTAAAGTAAAAAAGAGCGAGATTGATACTCGCTCTTTTTTATTAATCATCTTTTCGGGGAAAATGCTTATCGTATTCCTCCATAAAATCTTGTCGAATTTCTTGCTCTAAATGTGTTGCTTGCTCTGTTGGACAAAATAACATGAAGTGAACAATTTGTTCTCCTGTCGCACCACTACTGATATGGATGTGCGGCTCTGAACCGGGTAAATCAACACCCGCATGCTTTTCTATCATGCTGTTATAGCGACGAGCGACTTCGATAAAATCTTCGCAATGATGCTCTATTTTTTTGACCATAGATGGTAGTAAAGGATAGAGGTTGAGGAAGTTGGGTACTACGATAGAAAAGTTATGGTAAACATAACGTTTCATAAAATTGAGGTTTTTTACAGGGTAAGTGAAAAACATGCTATTGGGTAAGGTTGCTGTTTTCCCTGTGTAATCATATTGACCATGATGAAGATCGATCTCTTGGATAACCGTTGCCATCATATTGTGTTCGATGACTTCGCCACATAACTTGCCCACTTCAATCCAGTCACCAATTCGAAACGAACGTGAGCTTGCGCGTTGAATTGATCCCGTAATACAAAGAATAATTTCTTTCGACGCGACAACAATGGCAACCGCGATCGCAGTGACAGATAATGCAAACTCATTAATTTCTGAGCGCCAAAGGATGAAGAGTAAAAGGATAAGAATAGAAAAGGTGCCATTTTTGGTTCGAGACATCCATTTTCGTTGTTCTTCTGAAAGAAAGAGTTCTTCCCCTCGAATTTTGGTTAAAACCAGACGACGGATCAGTGAAATAATCACAATAATCATAGCACTTAGTAGTAATTTGTTTGCGATGAGGAAGTTAATGACTTCCATAACCTTATCCATCGTTATTCCTTTTTTATCTCAATATATCAATAAAGAGTTATATCAAAAAAAATTGATGAATGTGTTAGAGAAATCAAAACTTTATAGAGGAATGTATAAGACAACTATTTATTTACAGTAAAAAATAGTTATAAAAAAAGGAGCGATAAGCTCCTTTAAAAAGATGTTGAGATCTTATTTATTATCGCGTTTGTATAGCTCAGTAAAAGAACGTTGGTAAGCGACGGCAATTTTTTTGATGATTTTCTTAGTCATAGTCACAACCTGATACTGTATAAAACGAGATAAAAGTAATTAAAAAAGTAGATTTAGAGGCATTAGGCTCTCTTGTTGACGCGAATTATACGTATCTCCTAAATACGGGGAAATGAAAAAAAATAGAGATTGTCATTAGTTTTTATAATGCATATTTATCTACCGACTTGGTTGGTTTTATTTCATTATAAATCAATGTTTTATTTTTATCGTTCGCCGTTTTATTAGTGTGTGGGTTATATTTTTTTATAGAGGGTTAATGCTTTTTTGATAATTTTAATTGTGTATTAATCGTTGAATGTAATATGAGAACTTTTATTAAAATAGTCATTAGTGGTGAAATAATCAGTGATGTGCACAAAAGACCGTGTTAATAAGTGCTATTTAGACCTTTATATCCATATTAGTATTTTCATTGGATGTTTTTTATACGGAGGTGATGATGAACAAACAAGTATGGATACTGCTTTGAATAATCAACTCAAGTAATTCAATGACATGTGTTGGGGATGTTTTTACTATCATTTTTTACAGGGCATATTATTGATCGAATAGGCGCGAAAAAGACGATCATATTGGGAGCAGTATTTATGTATGTTGGTGTGCTGCATCATCAATTTAAAAGGTACACCTTTAATACAATTTAATACGGCACTCATTTTCTTAGGCATTGGTTGGAACTTCATGTTTATTGCTGCAACACGGTTTTTAACCACTACTTACCAACCAAAAGATAAAGCAAAAGCACAAGGATATAATGAATCTGTGGTGTTTAGCTCAGTTGCAGGTTGGTTGAATAACACGATTAGTTGGTATCAACTTAACCTTGTCGTCATTCCATTCGTGTTCGTCATCATTGCTGTGTTATTTATGTTTAAGCCTAAATTAATGGTTTCGTTTAAGCCTCAAAGTGACTCTACGTTTATGATTATTTATCGTAATTTTAAGGACTTCAGTCTAAATTTGATTAGGATAGAATCATAAATGTAGAGAATCTTTGAGTATGAAAAGTGACATAATTCTTATCGGTAAGGGCGAAAATAAAATTGGGATCCATCCCAAATATGCCAATCGTCATGGTTTTATTGCTGGAGCAACAGGTACAGGCAAAACGGTAACACTTCAGTGTTTAGCTGAAGGGTTCTCATCTCTTGGTGTGCCTGTGTTTCTTGCTGATGTAAAAGGTGACTTATCAGGTATAGCGAAGGCAGGTACTGATAATGCAGTTGTTCAAAAGCGTTGTCGAGAAATTGGAATTGATGATTTTCAATTTACTTCTTTTCCCGTTGAGTTCTGGGATTTGTTTGGAAAGAAAGGGGCAAAAATCCGTGCCACGTTAGAAGACATGGGACCGCTATTATTAAGTCGTTTGTTAGATTGTAATGATGTCCAAGAAGGATTAATTAATTTAGCGTTTGAATATGCAGAAGAAAACAAAATGCCAATGTTGGATTTGGATGATTTTTCTACCGCACTAAATTACTTAGGCGATAACTCAAAACAACTGGGTGGGATGTACGGACGTATCAGTAAGTCCTCTATTGCTGCTATTGAACGTCGTTTATTGGGCTTTAAACGCCAAGGTGGTAGCGAATTTTTTGGTGAGCCAGCATTGGATTACCATGATTTCATGAAAACGGCCACAGATGGTCGGGGCATTATAAATATTCTGGATGCTAGTACCTTGATCCAATCGCCAAAGTTATACTCAACCTTCTTATTATGGTTGTTGTCTGAGCTTTATGAAAACCTACCGGAAGTCGGTGATCTTGATAAACCTAAATTTGTGTTCTTTTTCGATGAGGCTCATCTACTGTTTGATGATGTACCTAAAGTCTTCTTAGATCAGATTGAACAAGTGGTACGTTTGATTCGCTCTAAAGCGGTAGGCATCTATTTTGTAAGTCAAAATCCAACCGATATTCCAGATTCAGTATTAGGGCAACTGGGTAATCGCATTCAACATGCGTTACGTGCTTATACCCCAAAAGAAAGAAAAGTGGTAAAAGTTGCAGCTGAATCATTTAGGGATAACCCAAATTTAGATGTTGTTACCTTGCTGGGAGAATTAGGCGTAGGTGAAGCATTAGTTTCTGTGTTGGGGGAAGGCGGTGTCCCGTCTGTGGTTGAGCATGTCACTATTCGCCCTCCGGAGTCGCAAATTGGTCCTATTAGTGCAGATAAGCGCATTGAAATGCTAAATGCCAGCCAGTATTTTCAGCAATATAGAGTAGCAGTGAATCGTGAGTCAGCTCATGAAATATTAAACAAGCGCACAGAGCAGAAAAAGCAACAAGCACAAGAAGCTGAACATGAGAAACAGGAACGTGCAAGTATTCGAAAGCCTCGTCGCTCTCAGCGTCAAACATACACAGAATCGTTTATAAAAACCTTATTAAGGCAACTTGCGAATGCAATCGTAAGAGCGTTATTCAAGCGGCGTTAATTTAATGAATAAATCTCTTATGTGTTATCGATAAAGAGGGGGGGGGGAAACCTTATATTGTTGTCGATAAATATGTTATTGCGACCATGGCTTTTTTATAAGAAAAGCGTAAGGTCTTTAGCTTCTATTTTTAAAGGATAATAGTAGACGTGCATATTTTTACAGATAGAAAAAAAATCTTGATTGATACGCGAAGTTCTAATGAGTTCTTAGCGGGTCATGTTGAAGGAAGTGTATTTGTTGGATTTGGTGGAAAACAATTTAAATGGTGGCTTGAATTAATACTACCGGATAAAGACATTCAATTAGACGTTATCGCTTCGCCTAATAATCAAGATCAAGTAAAAGAAACATTGCAAGCCCTAGGTTATACCCATATCAGTTTCCAAGCGCTTGAAGGGAAATTATCTCAGGTGGAACACATATCTGCTGAAATGTTAGTAACGAAAGCGTCAGAGCTAAATATTTTAGATGTGCGTGAACAAGATGAAATAGCAAAAGGTGCGCTGCCTAATGCTGAGTCATTACCGTTATCCGATATTGTGCAGGGCAAACTGCCTTCAGAGAAAGATAACTTCGTTGTCCATTGTGCTGGAGGTTATCGTTCTTTGATTGCTATCTCACTGCTGAAATTACTACGAAAATGTCATTTTATTCAAATTGATGGTGGATACTCTGAAATTAAACGCCATATCTAACTGTGATATATAAATCAAAGTCATTGATAAATGAGATTTATCGATAACGTTATTTTAGAAAAGTTATCAGTGACTTTGTCTTCCCTTCTTCTAAAAAACTTTTTTTTCACATAAAAACAGCTTTTCGATGAGCATTTTTCTTATCGTTAAATGTTATCAAAATGTTGTTGAATTTTTGCCTCTTGTTGCAAAATCCATGAAATCTAAAAATTATTGTATGAATATTTGTGCAAAAGAATGGATACCTGACTTATTTTTTTTGAAAAATAGCCAGTCTCTGAAATGCTGAATACATGTTTCTACTTATAAAAAAAGTCATACCCTGTACCAGACGTAGAAGCATTATGTGCTTAATGTTGAGTATAAATTCAAGGATTGAGAGATAGATTATGATTCGATTTAACCTTTGTGCAGTAGGAATATCCCTTGCACTGTCAGGCACTGCATTTGCGGCACCTACGGCGCCAAGCATTGATCTGTATGGTTCTAACAACCTTCAGTTCTCTAAAATTGAGCTAGCAATGGAAACAACATCTGGCTATAACGATATGGTTACATACCATGACAAAGCTAAGATTAATGTGAAATTTAACCAATGGAGTGGTGAATCAGGCGATACTTACAACATCTATTTTGATGGTGAAAAGGTCGCATCTGGCCCAATCAAAGGTAGTCAAACCACAGCTTCTTTTGAGTACGAGCAAGGCGGCTTGTATCAAATGGAAATAGAGGCCTGTGACGAAACAGGTTGTGCGAAAAGTGCGCCAGCACAAATTACTATTGCAGATACAGATGGTTCACACTTACCTCCTCTAGCAATGAATGTTGATCCAAACAACAAATCATATGATACCGACCCAAGCGTTGTTATGGGTACGTATTTCGTTGAGTGGGGTATCTATGGTCGTGAATATACAGTAGATAACATTCCTGCAGACAACTTGACCCATATTCTTTATGGATTCATCCCAGTTTGTGGTCCAAACGAGTCTGTGAAATCGGTAGGTGGTAATAGCTTTAACGCACTACAAACTGCGTGTAAAGGCGTTGATGATTACGAAGTTGTTATCCATGACCCATGGGCTGCATTCCAAAAGAGCTTTAAGCAAGCTGGTCATGAATATAGCACACCTATCAAGGGTAACTATGCAATGCTAATGGCATTGAAACAGCGTAACCCTGATCTGAAAATTATCCCATCAATTGGTGGCTGGACATTGTCTGACCCATTCTTTGATTTTGTAGATAAAGCAAACCGTGACACATTTGTCGCATCTGTTGAGAAATTCCTAAAAACATGGAAATTCTACGATGGTGTAGATATTGACTGGGAATTCCCTGGTGGCGGCGGTGCAGCAGCAGATCGTGGTGATGCGGTTAAAGATGGTCCTGCTTACATTGCGTTAATGCGTGAACTACGTGCAATGCTTGATAAGCTAGAAGCTGATACTGGTCGTACTTATGAGCTAACATCAGCAATTGGTGTTGGTTACGATAAGATAGAAGATGTTGATTACGGCGAAGCTATCCAATACATGGATTACATCTTCGCAATGACATATGACTTCTACGGCGGTTGGAACAACGTTCCTGGTCACCAAACTGCACTTTACTGTGGTAACTTCATGCGTCCTGGTCAGTGTGACGGTACAGGTCTTGACGAAAATGGCGAACCGCTCAAAGGTCCTGCCTATACCTCTGATATTGGTATTCAGTTACTTCTAGATCAGGGTGTTCCTGCCAATAAACTGGTTCTTGGTGCAGCAATGTATGGTCGTGGTTGGACGGGTGTAACACCTGATACACTAACAGACCCAACAGATCCAATGACAGGTACAGGTACTGGCAAACTGACGGGCAGCAAAGCTCAAGGTGTATGGGAAGACGGTGTTATTGATTACAAAGGCATTAAATCATACATGCTTGGTGCTAATAGCCAAGGTATCAATGGCTTTGAATATGGTTACGACGAGCAAGCAGAAGCACCTTATGTGTGGAATCGTTCAACGGGTGACTTGATCACATTTGATGATGATCGCTCAGTTAAAGCTAAAGGTAACTACGTTAAATCACTTGGTCTTGCTGGTTTATTCTCATGGGAAATTGATGCGGATAACGGTGATATCCTAAATGCAATGCATGAAGGTGTATCAGGCGCGGTGATTGATAAGCCAAACAAGGCACCAACAGCAGCAGCTGGCGCGGATCAAACTGTTTCAGGTCCTGCATCAGTAGCGCTTGACGGTTCAAGCTCGAAAGATTCTGATGGTAGCATTGTTAGCTATGCTTGGGAGCAAGTATCTGGTACTGCGGTAGCATTAACTGGTGCTGATTCTGCTACAGCAAGTTTTGCCGCTGCAGAAGTAGTAGAAGCTGAGCAATTAACGTTCAAACTAACAGTAACAGATAACAAAGGTGCATCGGCATCAGACATTGTTGTTGTAACTGTAAACCCTAAAGATGTTGTCGTACCACCAACAAACACGGCACCAGTAGCAAGTGTAACAGCACAACAATCAGCGAACGCTGGCGATGTAGTTGTTGTTGATGCGTCAGCTTCTTCTGATGCAGATGCGGGTGATTCGCTAACGTTTGATTGGACATTACCAGCTGGCGTTAATGCAACAGTTAATGGTTCACAAGTACTATTTACTGCGGCTGAGTATACGCAAGACACTAACTTAGTCTTTACTGTAACGGTATCTGATGGCGAAGCAAGCTCAAGCGCTTCAGCGACAGTTGTTGTTGCTAAACATACAACGGTAGAGCCACCTGTTGATACATGTGATAACGCATGGGATGCAGCAACTATCTATACTGGCGGCGACCAAGTAACTCAAGACGGTAAAGTATGGGAAGCTAAGTGGTGGACACGTGGCGAAGACCCTGCGAAATCTGGTCAATGGGGTGTATGGAAAGAAGTTGGCGTAGCTAACTGTCAATAAGCGTAAAATCAATGAGCTGGTAATAGCGCAGTAACCTATTCATCAGCCATTACAACATGCTTTAAGTAATTATCCCCTGAGTCGTAATAAGTCTCAGGGGATTTTTTACTGTGCGGATAAAAAGGCGCTAAGTCATAGCAAAGCGCCTTTAAAATATTGATTACATTATGTTAGATAATGTATTAACGGCTAAGAAATGCGTAGCCTGTTGTAAATGCGGCTTCTTGGAATTGACGTAAACCGGTATCACGGAAATCAACCGCCATTGGGTTACGTTTTAGCTTTTGCTTTATGTCAGCATTGGTCATGAAGTTAACATCAACATCTGGAATAAGCTGGATAGCTGATTCTAATTTAAAGCCTACTGCGCTACCTGCAAATTTGCCACGCGTTTCACGGTTACGGATTACAACCTTATCTACTTGGTAATCATCCAGTAGTTTTTTAAATGCGAATTGGAAATCACGCATTTGTTGGTTATCTAGAGAATCTTCCATGATGAACTTTTGAGTACGACATTGTGGAATATCGAACATGCCATTTTGAAGTGAAAGAAGACAAATAACCGCTTCGTTACTACGTAGCTCAACAGCACAAATTTTCATGTTAACACCTGAATCTGAATATTTTGGCGCTTATTGTAGGCGAAAAAGTGATTTGCTGTTAGTACCTATTGCATTTTTCTTACGCCTTTCTATCCAGACGAAGGTTAATAAAATATCGATAAATTAAATAAGGATAATAAAGCTGGAAAACAGTTCCATATTTCTATATTTATGACGTTTTATTCAGTGTTGTCGCATGGAGAATGGTGAAATAGGGAAGGGGGGAAATCGTATTTGTTCTGTTTTTAGTTACGGTTCTTTTTAGCAAACTGAGTACAGTTTCTAGAGAGGAGAATCGTTATGACTATAACGAATGTGATGTCGCAATTTTACCTTCAACGTCTTAATGATACTGAAAATAACGAAGAATATGACGCAATAATCAAAATGCTTACGTTATGTAACTGGGTGCCACGTGCTCAAGATGAATAAGTATGTAGTTAGAAACCGCCAATAAAAGAACGTTATTGGCGGTTTAAATTCTTTCGTATTAGCTACGTTTTGCTGGTGTGTACGAACGACCAGCAGCTTGATACGTTTCTTTATCGTTAATTTCAAAGGTAGTGTAGAAGAACCATGCAATGAAGCGCATCAGCTCATCATTAGCATTCATTACCCACTCGGCAAACTCTTCTTCTTCGCCCTGGTCGTTTTCTTGAGTGAAAACGTGGTAAATACGCTGTTGTCCGTCGATTTCAGCAAGACTAAAGTGACCAACCATTGCTGCTGCTGTTTCTGCAATTTCAGGCTCATCGTTGCCTTTTAAGGCATTTAGGATCGCTGAAACGCTATCGAGTGCTGCCAATTCTTTTACTAAAATCTCAAATTCTTCTTGTTGCATGCTTAATATCTCTGTGACGTTTTACGCTATTGTAATCGTAATTAAATCGACGACCTAATTTTTCCATAGAAAGAGGAATAATGGTCTTAACCGTTTTTCGGTTGAGCGTAAATTGGACCTAATAGCTCAAGTTGCGTCAGATACATACGCATATCGAATTCTAATTGGTGATAGCGAGGTTCCATGTGACAACATAATGCGTAGAACGCTTTATTGTGTTCTTTCTCTCGTAAGTGTGCTAATTCATGAACCACAATCATACGCAGGAATTCAAGTGGCGCTGACTTAAAGACGGAAGCAACACGGATTTCATGCTTGGCTTTTAGCTTACTTCCATGGACGCGCGAGATGAAGGTATGTAGGCCTAGTGCATGATTAATAACGTTGATCTTATTATCATAAGCCACTTTATTGATCGGCGCTGATTTTTTCAGATAGGCATTTTTAAGTTCAACGACATAATCATACAGTGCTTTTTCTGTTTTGATGTTATGAGGCGTCGGGTATCGCTTTAAGAGCAGTGTCTTGAGCGTATCATTATCGATAAGCTGTTGTACTTGCTCAGTAAGATGAGCAGGATAACCCTGTAGGTATTTTAGTGGCTGCATAACGTGACAAAATAGATAAAACGGTCATGCTATAAGTTGATCGCATTTGAGGCAAATAAAATATCTACTAGATATAAATATATCTATAATATCAAAGTGATATCTTAATCTGTTTTAGAAGGCGTTGTGTATGTCGTTGCGTGTCCCACCTCCAATATTATTGTTACTATCAGTGTTAGCCATGTATTTACTCTCTCGCTTTTATCCTATTCTAACAATTGATTTTAGCGGTAAGAGCTTGCTGGTTTCGGTGTTGTGTTTTATTGGTGTTATCCCAGGATTTACAGCAATAATTGCGTTTGCAAAGGCTAATACAACGATTGATCCCCGCCATCCTCAGAAAACATCACGGTTGGTGACGACCGGTATTTATCGTTTTACGCGTAATCCAATGTATATAGGTTTAGTTTTTTTCCTATTCGCTGCTGGTTTTTATTTTTCCGCGCTGAGCTGCTTTGTGATCGTACCTATTTTTATATGGGTGATGAATAATTTTCAAATAGAGCCAGAAGAAGAGGTATTACTCGCTATGTTTGGTGATGAATATTTGCAATATTGCAGAAATGTTCGTCGTTGGTGTTAATGCGTCAGATGATATTAATTGAGAATAGAGAGTGTAAGGAAAATAACGGTTTACCTCGACGTTATTTTCCTTACACTTGCGATCACGTGAGTTTATTACTTTAAAGGTTGAGTAATAAAGAGACAAAAGAAAACTGAGGGAAA
Source organism: Photobacterium sp. SKA34 (assembly GCF_000153325.1). Lineage (GTDB taxonomy): Bacteria > Pseudomonadota > Gammaproteobacteria > Enterobacterales > Vibrionaceae > Photobacterium. The sequence goes on along the minus strand of NZ_CH724141.1, from coordinate 611,042 downwards.
CGAATGAGCAAAGCGAAAATTGGTATTGTGACAGTAAGTGATCGCGCAAGTGCTGGCATTTATGAAGACATTTCAGGCCAAGCTATTATCGATACGCTAAATGATTATTTAACCTCAGAGTGGGAGCCTGTTTATAAGGTGATCCCTGATGAGCAAGATGTGATTGAAGCAACACTTATTACAATGGCAGATGTGGAAAACTGCAGTCTTATTGTTACAACAGGTGGCACAGGCCCTGCTAAGCGTGACGTGACGCCTGAAGCGACTGAAGCTGTTTGCGATCGTATGATGCCTGGTTTCGGTGAATTGATGCGTGCTGAATCACTTAAGTTTGTACCAACTGCGATATTGTCTCGTCAAACTGCGGGTTTACGTGGCGATAGCTTAATTGTTAATTTACCAGGTAAGCCTAAATCGATTCGTGAATGTTTAGATGCTGTTTTTCCTGCGATTCCATACTGTATTGATTTAATGAATGGTCCATTCTTAGAATGTGATGATGCGGTGATAAAGCCTTTTAGACCAAAGCAGAAGTAATACAGTGCTATAAATAAAAAAGTAACCTATGGTTACTTTTTTTATTTAGTGATACTCAAATAGCAATGTATATATATACAGTTGTATGTGTTCTCATATCTTTTTATTGTTATTTTTGTGTAAATTAAATTAGTACTTGCTCATGAAATTAAGCATAGTATAAATATTAATTCCAAAATTATTTATTTATATTTTCAACACTGAAATTCAAAAAAAACACATAAAAATTTAAATCATTAAAAAACAGCTAGTTAATTGTTATTAATTGTTTTTAAAACTCTAAAATCTATATTTGATGTCTTTTTGAACAATTTTTAGTTTATATTAATCATTTGTTTTTCAATTGCTATTATAATATTCTATGCAACCAAAGAGAAACATCTCTGATATTTATTACACATACTGTGTATTTATCCATTATATAAATAAAAAACCATGTTTTATGGTTTTTAAAGCAGGCTAGAATATGGATGTTAAACAAAGCTGGGGTTTTATTTCTATTTCAATTGGCGTTGTATCGCTATTATGGGCAACTATTTCTTTAAGTGGTATGGTCGGACAAGAGCATGTACTGATGGAAATGGGATCATATATTCATGCGAGTAGCACTGATTTTCCTAATGCAAATTATGCAGAAAAAGTTTTAGCCGCTGAACGTCATAAAAACTTTGTGGTGTTATTAACGGGTCTTGTAATGGCATTGATCGGTTCGATCATGGTTAAAGGACGATTTAACAAGTTTTAAATTACTTTTTCTTATGAGAGATACCGCAACTATGTATGCTAAAAGTACATTGTTGCGGTATATATACTGATATTACTGTGCTGATTGTGGTGTTACGTCTTTGGGTACGTAAGCTTTCGTTCCCCAAAGAGGCACAGTTGATAAGCTATGTTTGTAGCTACCTGATGTTTCTTTTGTTGAGTATGATAAATACATCAATGTTTCAGAAGCAGGATCATAAATACGACGAATCTTCATAGTTTTAAAGAAGATACTTTTTGACTTTTTAAATACTACTTCACCTGATTTTGATTTATCAATTTTTGCAATCATATCATGTGTAATTTCACCCGTTTGACGACATGAAATGGATGAATCGGATGGATCCGCTAAGCTTAAATCTGCCTCAATACTTGCAATATGACAGGTAACACCTGGCACTAATGGGTCGACTAAAGTATTTAATTTAATATCTTTGGTGGTAAATACCCCTAGTGATACATCGCCAACTTCATTATCCGAACAACCACTTGTTAATAGCGCTGTTGCTACCAATCCTGCCACCATTATGGTTTTTTTCATTATTCACTCCTTGGTCTATTCGCCGTAATCGATTTATTTTTATTTACGGCAGATCGATATATAGGTTTATACGTGAAAAATGTCTTATTTTCATTAAACGTTTGATATTTAGACCACATCTTAAGGTTTTGCTATTTTTAGGATAAAAAAAACCGAGATACGGCTTGAGTAACTCGGATAAGTGGCGCTACAAGGCTCCAAATCAAATACGTATTGTTATAGGCAATGTATAAAATTCAAACAATGTTGGTTATTTACAACATTTGTACGAAAAAAAAATAAGAAAAGTTTATATTTATTTTTATTTCATTATCTATTTGTTTATTAAAGGATTGTAGGGTTAGGGTAAGGCGTGTTAAATTTCAAAAATGTTATAGTTATAACGTTTTTTCAAAATTGTGCTTTTCAGAATGAATAAATACACATAGGATAAATGTAACGGTATTGTTACAGGGAAATTTGTTAGGGACTTCACAGTTACTGTCTATGGGGGGATATTATGTCGAATATTCTTACTTTTCCAGTAAAAGAGCAACCGAAAGAACGGACACCTTTAGAAACCATTGTTGAGCAGGAATTGCTTGATTTAAATGCTGATCAATACATGATTGATGTCGTTTTAGAGCGAATGGAGAAGTTTTTGGTTTTAGCATCTTTTGAGTTTGATTTAAAAATGAAGGTATCAAAGGAATGTTTAGATGAAATGCATGAGAATGTATTTCCTGCTATATCGGAAATGCAAGCGTCAGTTCGTGACAACATGAATGAAATTCTGACAGAACGTGTATTACATGAGATCCGTCTTTATAATCTTGAAATGCAAGCAGTAAGATAATATATCCATTTTTGAGTATCTACTTTGTTACAGATAGCGTTTATAAATAATTTACCGATATAAAGCCACTTTAAACAGTGGCTTTATTTTTGTCATTAAAACGGCAATAGATTGAAACTCCTTCGTCATTTATCCTTTTTATACTGACACCAAATTCTGTGATTTGCGGTGAAAGTATGGAAACGAACACGCCTTTTTTGCTTCCAAGAAAAACGCCATTAGGTATTGCTGAGAATGTGGCTGAATGGGTTACAGGACTAAAGCAGCTTAATAAGTATTATTTAAAGCGCCCCATTGATTCAGATAGAACAACTTTTGTGCGGTATGCGTTGGAATCGTTAGGGATTGATTATCAACTCCAACAAGGCTCGGTACAAACAATCCCACAGCAAGGATCAACGTTGATTGTTGCAAATCATCCTCTTGGTGGTGTGGAAGGCATTATTCTTGCTGAACTTCTTCTCTCCGTTCGTGCAGATATAAAAATTTTGGCTAATGAATATTTAAAAACAGTGCCTGAATTAGATTCCCTGTTTATTGGCGTTGATGTTTTTGAAAGTCAATCTACAGTAAAAGTGAATGCAAAAGCGGTAAGAGAAGCACATCATCATCTTGCAGAGGGGGGCTTATTACTGGTATTCCCTGCAGGAGAAGTATCGACTAAAGATCAAAAAAAACGCTTAGTCGATAAAAGTTGGAATCGCTCCGTAAGTCGCTTTATTCGTCGTCATGAAGCAGTTGTGGTACCGATTTTTATTAATGGTGAAAACAGTAAAAAGTTTTATTTAGCAGGGAAAATTCATCCATTATTACGTACTGCGATGCTTGGGCGAGAGATGCTAAATAAACGCCAACAATGTATAGGGCTAGCGATCGGTGAAGCTATACATTATTCGGAAGTGAAGAATATTAAAGATGACTATCAGCTAGTTAATTACTTACGGCTTAATACTTATCTTTTAGGTTCAAACTATTTATCTCAACCAACAAAGCAAGAACCTGTATCGAATGCTGAAATAGCTGAGATTCATCCTCCTATCCCTGCTCAATTATTAGCAGCAGAAATTGCACATTTGCCTCATGATCAGAAGCTTATTGAAAATACTCGCTTTGATGTTTACTGCACTACGGCTGAAGACGCGCCACATTTATTGAAAGAAATTGGTCGAGTGCGAGAAGTTAATTTTAGGGCGGTCGGGGAAGGCACTGGAAAAGCGTTGGACTTAGATCGGTTTGATGACTTTTATTATCATTTATTCGTATGGGATAAAGAGAAACAGCAGTTGGTTGGCGCATATCGTTTAGGAGCATCTGATCGAATCATACAGCAGCAAGGGATTGGAGGTTTATACTCAAGAACCTTGTTTAATTATGAGCAGGCGTTAGTGAAACAGTTAGGTAAATCATTAGAGTTAGGGCGCTCTTTTGTTGCTCAGCCTTATCAGCGTAGTCTTAGCGCACTATTGTTACTGTGGAAAGGAATATGCGAATTTGTGTATCGGCACCCTCAATACACGCACTTATTTGGCCCTGTGAGTATAAGTAATGACTATAGTTTAGGAGCCCGCCAGTTATTAGCTGCTAGTCTAGAGGTGCACCATTACGATCAGCAGGTAGCAACGTTGGTAAAGCCTAGTTATCCTTTGCCTAAAGGGGATCGTTGTTATCATCATCCTGATATATTGGCAGCGCTTACTGATATTCAACTGCTCTCAAAAGTTGTGAGTCGATTAGATAACGATAAGAAAGGTGTACCAGTTTTGTTAAGGCAATATCTAGGCTTAAATGGCAAACTACTTTGCTTTAATGTTGATCCTGCTTTTAATGATTCGTTGGATGGTTTAATTGTGGTTGATTTACGTCAGGTCGCAGAAAAGACGCTCGCTAAATATATGGGGCTTAAAAAGGCAAAGCAATATATTGCCTATCATCGATAGCGATTGGATTGATTATTTTCATAACGGGATAGCTTTATTGTCAAGCTATCCCGTTTTAATGGTAGAAAGAATATACGTGTTATTTACTGATTAGGTTGCCATAACTTTTCAGCTCGTGTACCGATAAACCAAAAGCTAAGAGCAAGTATCGCAAAGAAAAGTGCCTTATGAATCTCGCCCCAAAAATAGGTGAAATACTCGGTATACAGCACAATCAACATAAAAGTAATACCGAATGTTCGCGTCATAACATCATTAGCTTTTATACCAATAATAATTGCGATACTACAACAAGTTAAAGCTAAGAGACTCCATGCCCATAATTCCACTTGTTTTATCTGTGACCACTCATGAAAACTGTCATAGTTACCGAATATAGTCAGTAACCATAAAAAAGTGAAAAAATAGAGCAGTCCAGAAAAACGTGTAGCTTCTGTTAGCGGTTTTAGTATTTTTATTTTTGGAAAAGATAGACTAATTAAGATAATGATGGCGCCAAAACAAGTAAATTGTAGTGGTATATTCATTCCTAAAAAGAGGTAATGGCTATCACTTAAATAGGCAGTTTCTGATAGTAAATATAGCCCCGCACTTAATAAGAAAAATAACCAAATTAAAACCGATCTTAACTTGATACCTAACGCACAATAGATGATGGCAGGAATAGTAACAAATAGACTTTCTCGCCAATGTTCAGCGAGTGTTGTTTTACTTAAAAAACCGACAGAAACCGCCGTGAGTAATACACCAAAAAAGAAAATTGCTTCATTGCTAATACTTTTTTCTGGGTACTTAGTACGTCTTCTAACGCCTAGATAATATAAAGCTGCGGATAAAAACGCGGTAATAATTGTTAAAACACTGGCTGGTGTATTAATTAATTTAGCCAATAAAGACATTAGATAGTTATCAGCAACTAACAAAATGACGGAGAGGATAAAACAAGCAATAGCTATCCAGAACGAATAAACAGCAAGTAGTTTCCAATCAAAATTTGCAACTTGATAACTTTGTCGTAAGTGCTCACTTTGCTCCATACTTACAAGTTTTTCTTGTTCCCAGTGCGCAATGGCCTCATCAAGGGTTTGTGCTTTTCTTTTATTAAGCTTAAGTGTCATTTCACTGTCCTAGTAACAAAAGGCTTGCAAAGCGATCTAAATAAGTTAGAACGCCATTTATTATTAAGCGAGAGGTTGCTTTGATAAACACTTACGACATAAGCAGCGTCCTGAAGGACAATCTGCAGTGTCACGGTTATCTAATTCAAAACACCAACACGTTGCCTTTCCTGCACTAATATCGCAATGTGCGGGCTCATGGCATTCAGGGCAAAAATGAGTATCAGGCTGCCCTTTAATTTCAGCCATAACTGATTCTCGCTTGATGTCATCAAAGTTTTGCCATTCTATAACTTCTTTCATTGTGCGTAAGCAACCACTACAGATACCATCACTATTCTTACACTTGGCAACACATGGGCTTTTCACTACAAGATCCCTTATTTACGATAATTTTTGATGCTGGCGAGTATATCAAAAACATCACTCACTCATAGCGTAGCTTATCAACAATATACTGAGCGATAGGAAAACATGATGTAGCAGCTGGTGAGGGGGCGTTGCATACGACAAGACTTAATGCTGTTTGATGAAACATAAAATCATCAATTAGTTGACCTTGTTTATTCACCGCTTGAGCTCTTATTCCACAAGGATAAGATTGCAAATCAGAGATCGTTAATTGAGGGTAATAGCTCTGAACTTTAGCTAAATAAGAGGGTTTCCATACTGCTTGAGTAAACTCTATTAATGCTGATGATAAGTGTTTATATAACAGAGGATATAGGCCTTTAAAGCTAAGTAAGTCCAAGCTATCTTTAAGATTAAACATTGGTGAATCATAAGCCTCACGCGCAAAATTGAGGCTGCACTGGGTCCAACAGTAATGCTACCATCGATCATTTTAGTTAAGTGGATCCCTAGAAAAGGCAAGTTGGGATCTGGGACTGGATATATTAAATGGTTAATTTGATCGTTGTGCTTATTTGAGATTTGGTAGTAATCACCTCTAAAAGGAACAATAGAAAAGGAGGGTTGAGTACCAAGCATAGAAACAACTCTATCGGATTGTAGTCCAGCACACGCAATTAATTTACCCGCTAAAAATGTTTTCGTTATACATTTAATAGCAACGTTATCAGTCTTCTCTTCGATTGCTTCAACAGTTTGATTAAAAATAACACGCCCGTTATGTTGCCGGATCAACTCAACAAGTTTTTGACAAATCAAGCGATAATTAACGATGGCAGAATCTGGAACAAAAAGAGCACTAATACCTGTAATGTTAGGCTCTTTTTGTTTCAGCGCATGTTGATCGAGAAGGGCGATATTAATATCAAGGTGAGCAGCCCGAATTGCTAGTTGTTGTAAATGTTGTTTCTCGGTTGTGTTTGTGGCAACGACTAATTTTCCGCATTGTTCGAAAGGAATATTAAACTCGCCACAAAAGGCTTTAATCGCTTGATTGCCACGAAGACAAAAATCACTTTTTAAGCTGTCTGGAGGGTAATAAATACCAGCATGTATAACACCGCTATTATGGCCTGTTTGATGGAAAGCTTCATGAGCTTCTTTTTCGATAACCCATACCTTTTTTTGGGGAAAACGTTGTTGCAGTTCCCATGCTGTACTTAATCCAATTATTCCAGCCCCAATAACTAGAAAATCACAATCTAACACTTAATCCTCCCATTGATATGGAAATGCGTAATGAGAGAATAATAATGCTATTTATTATACGATGTTATTATTAAAAAGGTATCATGCTGTTGTTGTGATCTCATACAATGAAATGTCATTATTTATATTATCAATAGAAGTAATAGAAAGTTTATCAACAGGATACATACCTACTTTTAGCATCACTTTTGCAGGCCCTGTGGTGTTTTTACTGTGGCGACCATAAATATGTTTGAGTTGTAATCGGTTAAAACCAAATTCTTTAAGACGTTCAACTGCTTCAGTACAATATCCATTCCCCCAGTAAGGTACACCAATCCAATAGCCCAATTGACCACTACCGTTTTGTATATTTTCAAGTCCAGCACAACCAACCAGTTGGTGATTTGATTTTAACGTTATCGCAAAGATCGCTGAGTTTTGGGTGAGCCAACCAGCTAAATGCTTACCAATCCATTTCCCCGCCATACCGTCAGAGTAGGGATGAGGAACACTGATAGTACTATTTGCAATATCGATATTACCTGCCAGATGTTGAATTTGTGTCGCATCTGATAATTGTAGTGGACGAAGAATTAACCTGTCAGTTGTTAGTTGCAGTTGCGATTGATACATTGTTTAGAGGACCTCTCAACGTAAATATAAGTGCAATTAAAGGCATATTGTTGAGCTATTAAAACGTATTTTGATATGTACGCCCTCGATTTGATCAAAGATTGCGCAATAAGGGCCGTGTTTACGGGAAGAGAAAATCAAAAATGTAGAACTGATCGTGATTATGCTGTTGCGCTTATTTAATGCGGGCTTTGGTTGGAATGTCTTTTTTCGAAGCGGTATTGCGTGAATAAGCGTTCACTGTCGTTGTGGATTTCCACATATCTTCACTGTGTTGAATCACGTTTGCTAGCGCTTGTTTTAAGAAGTTTTGTATTTGAAACTTAATTAACCAGCCAGTGCCTTTAATTTTAGGAGAAAAAGTAATGTGATAATGAATTTTACTTTGGGTTGCATTGATACTTTTAAATTTTATCCATCCGCCATGTTCATTCACTGGAGCGCCCTGAATTATTTGATAGTGAATGTGTTCATTTTCTTTAAAATCAATGATTTGCTCTTGATACGTAAATGGCCCTTGAATTACCTCTCGTATAGCACCGATCCCATTAACCTCTGGTTTTCCTGAGCGAATCAACGAGTATTCAGCATTAAAAAAGCGCCCTAATTTAGCGTGATCAGAAAGTAATGCAAAAAGAACAGTTTTAGGCACATTAGCGGTTACCTCTAAAGTAACGGTATGAATCGTCATTATCGTCTCCATAGTACTTAATTGCATTTAACATATCATTAACAAGTGGTTGTTGAAAGTTAAAGTGAAACCTTAAGAGAATTTATTTATTTGCTGATAGTGTTAAAAGGAATCAACGGCCATGATCTGAATAATCAAAAGTAAAACTGGCAGTTTTGATTAAATTTTTTTAGAGGATATAACGTTGGTATAAACTGCCGATCGCTATTAAATGTACTTATTTTACAATGACTTATCATTGTCATTAATAGGATGTGATCACTTGTATAATAAAATAAAGAGTTGAATCACACAAAAATCTATTTTAGTGGTTGTCAAATGAGCGAAAGATACATATATTGAGTCATCGATATAAATTGTTCGAGGTTTTTTAAGTAAGAAAACGTAGCTGATAATACTTAGCTATGGTTGCATTTCAATACTTCCTATCGAACCCATATCTATAAAAATCATTTTAATAATCTACTGTGAACTTTTCTGATAGTTCGCAGCCTAAGATATATTAATAAAAAAGATGTTCACAAAAAATTATTGCGATGTCATGTTTATGTCACATCAAATTGTTTAAGTAGAACAGATAAGTAAAGAGTAAGAACGGTATTAATTTTAGTGATATCAACCTTACTCATATAAGATTAATGAGAGGTTTTAAATGAAAACACGTAACCGTAGACAGTGGTTTTACTACAAAAATCAAACTACTAAAGTTGAAAAAGCATAATCAATGCTGACAGAAAGACTTTCTTTTAGGTGATTAAGAAAGTCTTATACATTTAACAAATCCTCCGTTAAATGTTCAAAATCTGAATAATGTAATTTTAAATACTTATTGAGTATCAGTGGCCAGAAATAAATAAATATTTCTGGCTTTCTTATATTTAAAATTCGCATTTAAATTAAAAGGCAAACGATTGCTATTTTAGATATAAAATAATCCAATAACTTGTTAATTGATAATATGCCCCTTTATTCTTGCACTTTTTGGGATTTTTGTTATCTGTGTACCTTTAATGTGGATATCGCCATCAACGATGATTTGATTAGGAAGTTTAGTTATTTTACTGTTGTTTAAGTAAAGATCCCCTTTTACATAGAGGTTATCTGGAAGCTTTTGGATTTCAGTTCCCATTAAACTGAGATCTCCCTTTACTCTCATACCATTGTTAAGTTCTTTAATTTTTGAATGAGCAAGGTTAACGAATCCATCGACGTTAAATACTAAGGGGAGATACTTAACTTCAGTGTAAGCAAGATTAAGATTCCCCTTAACTGTCAGGCTACGTGGAAGTTGTGAAATCTTGCTTTTTTCAAGATTCAAGTTACCAGTGATCACAAGTGGATCGGGTAATTGTATATCTCCACTGTTTCTTAATGAGACATTGCCATATGAATCGACATAGTTCAGTAAGTGAATAGGTGAAAGAGCATAAGCATATAGCGGCGCAGAACTTCCTAGTAATAAGAAAGTGGCGAACGTATGCAGAGTCAGTCGTGTTTTTAATCGTTTTTCCATTATTTCATTATTCGTAATGCTTGAGTTTGGTTGTTCACGAGTTATGTCCATACTATTGCTATCGTGTTTAAAGTGCTTAACTTTAATTATTACTTTATTAGTAATAAATTTTTGTGATTAGAGTAAATAGCGAAATATTATTTTGGAACCAAGCTCAACATAAATGAAACATTTATTCCAAAAAGCCATTAGCTGACGGTCTATGAGAGTAATAAAAAGCATGGTGATGAACTAGAGATCGAATTATATTTTATTCTTCATATGGATTGTAATGTATTTTGACATAATTACTTACACTTGAGATGCTTTTTAGACGCTTAAATTCATCCTTATTCAGTTTGTATTTATCTAATAAAATAGTGTTTTATTTGTTAAGTTTTCATACAGGAGAAATGCTTTAGTTTTGTTGCTAACGAAAAGGCAAAGGCATTTTGAAAGCTAATTAACCTTCCTCTTAGGTTAGTAACTTTCATTTATAACAATGAGTTAGGAATAAAATTATGAAAAAGTCTATTTTATCTACATTGGTATTAGCAGGTATTGTATCAGCACCAGCTATGGCAACAAATGTAGAAACATTTATGGGTGGTGGTGTGGGTTATCAATTAGATAACTTTAAAGACGCGGCTAAAATGAACAGTGAAGATGCTAGCTACCAAATCCGTGGTGGTGTAATTGTCGATAACCATCACCGCTTAATGGCAACCTACGGTTATAAGAAAGATAATTTCAATATCGCTTCAGATGAAGCAACTATTAAGGCTAAGCATAAGCAAGATTTATACTTAGTTTCTTATGATTACCTAGTACCAGTCACTTCTAATATTAACCTTTTTGCTGGTGCGTCAATGGGTGCTGCTCATAATAAATTAACAGCTAAGATATCAGAAGAATCGTTAAAAAATAGCTCCACTGATTTTGTATGGGGTGGGCAGCTAGGTGCAATGGTTCAGCTAACGGATAATATTTCATCTGATCTAACATACCGTTATCTAGATCAAAATTACAAAACAGATGGTGTTCGTTTAAAAGGAACAGAGCAAGTAGTTTGGTCCGTTGATTATAAATTCTGATAAATTTAATCTTTTATAAAAACTTAGCACCTCACCTAAAGTGGGGTGCTATGCGATGTAGAAGCTAAAGGTAAGCAATAAAATTATTTATTTGTTGTAATACTATAATCTGAATCACTACCACTAAGCATAAATGTATTGTCGATAAATCTTTTTATCCTGCCATTTTCAAGTTCGGATTGTTGCATAACACGATAAGTTCTCTTGATTCCTTCTGCATCTATGGAGTGAGATAAATGCGTGTCTGTTATCTTAGTGCCGTCTTTTGAGGTAAAAAAGTTAACTACTTCAACTTTAACCTTTGCATTCTTTTTCAACCAGATCATACGTTGCTTAAAAGCATCAGCATCAGCATCAGCATCAGCATCATATTCTTTATCGTTAATATTGATATAGCAATCTTCCGTAAAATAATGATGAAACTTTGATGTGTCAGGATTGACTAATATTTCCTGATATAACTTCTCGTAAGTTTTTATATTATCCCAGTCAGGAGTTCTTGATTCTGTCATTGAGTGTACCTTTTGTTGTTTTATTAAAGCTGTGATTACTTTAACAGACTGTTTTATTTTGTTTTGATAGTACACGACAATTGCTAGTGATTTTTCGCCAAAGATTAAGCGACATCTTTAGTCATTACATCTGCAATGTTACTTTTAATTGATCGTAAAATGCTCTTTTAGGGGGCTTCTGTTCTAGATAAGTCGCTTTTTAGGAAGATACACAATGACGAAAATATGAATTCATACAAAGTCGTATTATGATATGGCGCGTTTGAGATCATAGGCAGTAAAAGTGAATAAGCAGAAGTTATTAAATCAGGTACAAATTAGGCTACAACAAACATTAGAAGCGGCGACTGAAGCGGCTTTACGTGCCTATAATACGGCTACTGATGATGAAAATGTTGCAGAAAATCAATATGACACACTGGCGCTTGAAGCGTCTTATTTAGCACATGGCCAGGCACAAAGAGTAGAAGAGTGCAAAGCCGATATAACAGCTTATCAAGTGTTACAAGCTAACTTACCTAAAGCCTTTGATACTGTACTACTTGGGCATATTGTAACGTTAGCTGATGAAGACGATAACATGCGTTTTGTTTTTCTGGGTCCCAGCTCTGGTGGTCTAGTCGTAACGTTTGAACAGTATTCTGTCACGATAGTGACACCAACTTCGCCATTTGGTGATGCATTGGTAGGTCGTGAGATCGGTGAAGAAGTCGATATTCATATTGGTGATAAAGTCACTTGGTATGAAGTTATGGCGATCAATTAAATCATTTTATTTAAAGGTATCTCGGTATTTTTGATAATACTGATAAATATGCTCAATAAAGAGTTTTACTTTCATTGGTTGCTGCTTGGTATAAGGATATACCGCATAAATGCCTAATGATTTTTCTACATAATCAGTTAGTACTTCAACCAAGTCACCTTTTTTCAGATCTTGAGCGACTAATACTTTGGGAATGTAGACCAAGCCTTGTCCGTATAGCGCCGCGCAAAGCAGAAGCGTTATTAGTGGTAAAGTTGCCTTTTACTTTAACGGTATGAATACCTAATGTATCTTCAATTAACCATTCGTCCATGAGCTCACCCGAAATGATAGGAGCAGTAATACGTATCTTAACTGTTAAGCTTTCACCCAATCCACACATTGTATCTTCTGCATTTTGAACAGTATTGTAGTCTTACTCGCATGATGATAAAAAACATCATCGGCTTCTGTCAGCGTCAACTTGCTTGTGGTCCGATAAATAAGCTGAACGCCTAACGCTTTTTCAAGTGCTGTGATACGTTGCTTACTACATATAGATTTTGTTAAGCCAATATGCTCGGCTGCTTTACTAAAAGAACCTTTATCAATCAGATGATAAAAAGGAGTAGATTATTCGTTGCTTTCATCTATTGGTGTACTTTTTCAACAAATATGTGAATTAGGTAATATATATCAACTAAACAGAGCAGAATATACCTATAAGAAATAAAGCGATTAATTCGTAGATATACATGGAGCTATAATGCAGCAGCCCTACCTTGAACTGATTGCGCAACTAGAACAACAAATAGATAAAAGTCGCATTATCACCGATCCAACACTCGCACTGGCCTATGGTACCGATGCCAGCTTTTACCGCTTAACGCCTCAAGTTGTCCTTCAACTGGATAATTTGCAAGAGGTGATCTTTGCCGTTAAAACGTGTTATGACCGCCAAATTCCGGTGACATTTAGAGCTGCTGGTACCAGCTTATCTGGTCAAGCCCTGTCCGATTCTGTGTTAATCACGCTGACTCGAAATTGGCGTGATTATGAGATTCTAAATGATGGCGAACAGATTTGGCTCCAGCCGGGTATTATCGGTACAGAAGCTAATGCATATTTAGCGCCATTTGGTCGTAAAATTGGCCCTGATCCTGGCTCAATTAATACCTGTAAAATTGGCGGTATTGTTGCTAATAATGCATCAGGTATGTGTTGTGGTACTTCAGAAAATAGTTACCGCACAGTTGCGGGGATGACGGTTGTATTAGCTGACGGTACAGTACTAAATACACTAGATAGTGCCAGCATTGAGGCCTTTAAACTCAGTCATGCAGAAATGATTGATGAGTTGATGACACTTGTCACCCAGTGTCAGGAAGACAGCGAACTGGCAGATAAGATCCGCCATAAATACCGTTTAAAAAACACCACAGGTTATAGTCTTAATTCGCTGATTGACTTTGATGATCCGATTGACGTATTACAACACCTTTTTATTGGCTCAGAAGGTACATTAGGTTTTATTGCTGACGTAACTTATAACACTGTTGTTAATCATGCACATAAAGCATCTGGATTGTTTGTTTTTAGCGATATTGAAATCACTTGCCTTGCGGTAAGTGAATTGAGCAAAACCTCAGTCGCTGCGGTTGAATTAATGGATAGCCGTTCTTTAGCATCTGTTGCCGACAAGCCGGGAATGCCGAGTTTTATCGCAGATCTTGGTGAAAAAGGTGATACTGAAGCTGCGGCATTATTGATTGAAATTCATGCTGATAATGATGCTGCTTTACAGCAACAAATTGAACAGTTGCTAGCTATTATTAATGGCTTCTCACCGGTTGCTCAGGTTGATTTTAGTCGTGATACCAAAATCTGTGAGCAGTTATGGGGAATCCGTAAAGAGCTATTCCCATCTGTGGGGGCTGTGCGAGAGACAGGAACCACAGTTATCATTGAAGATGTTGCCTTTCCAATTGAACAATTAGCACCTGCAGTACGTGAATTACAGGGATTATTTATTCAGTTCAATTACCACGAAGCGATCATTTTTGGTCACGCATTGGCGGGAAATCTCCACTTTGTATTCACTCAATCATTTGATAGCCAAGAAGAAATAACCCGTTATAGTGATTTTATGGATGCAGTGGCTCAATTAGTGGCCGTCGATTATAAAGGATCATTAAAAGCAGAACATGGTACTGGGCGTAATATGGCTCCGTTTATCGAGCTTGAATGGGGAGCTGATGGTTATCAATTAATGCAAAATATTAAACGTATTTTTGATAAGCGCGGCATTTTAAACCCTGGTGTGATCATTAATGAAGATAAAGAATCACATATCAAAAATTTAAAAGGGATGCCTGAAGCGGATGAGTTGATTGATAAGTGTGTCGAATGTGGTTTCTGTGAGCCTGTTTGTCCCTCTCGTAATTTATCGTTAACACCACGTCAACGTAATACAGTATTTCGTGAAATTTCTCGTTTAAGAAAAACTAACGAAGATCCTCGTCGTCTTGCTCAGATGGAAAAAACCTATCGTTACTACGGCTTAGATACCTGTGCCGCAACAGGGTTATGTGCCGATCGTTGTCCTGTTGGCATTAATACCGGCGATCTTGTTCGTAAATTACGTCAAAACCATACAGATAAAGCAAAACAAATTGCGAATTGGACTGCGGATCATTTTTCAATCGTTACGTCAGTGGCTAAAACTGGTTTAACTGTCGCAAATGGAATGCATAAGGTACTTGGCACTAATAAGATGCGCAAGTTGACGAAGGCTGCTTATGACTTGTCGTGCCATCGTATTCCTATGTGGTCTTCACATATGCCTGTCGCGGTAAAATCAACAGAAATGTTGAAAGTTAAAAAAGTGGGTCGTGAAAAGATAGTTTATTTCCCGAGTTGTTCCGCACGTACAATGGGTACTGAAGCGAATGCAAAAGATCCTCGACCATTAGTCGACGTGACAATTTCTCTGCTTGAAAAAGCGGGCTATGACGTTGTTATGCCAAAGGATCTGAACAACCAATGTTGTGGCATGCCATATACTAGTAAAGGTTTTCCTGAAACGGCAGCGAAAAAGGCACAGCAATTAGAAAATGCGTTATGGGAAGTATCTAGTGAAGGAAGCTATCCCGTATTAATGGATACCAGTCCTTGTGCAAGTACAGGAAAAGAAACACTACGCAGCGAAATTAAAATCTACGAGCCTTTTGAATTTGTGGCAAATTATGTGATACCAAAATTAACGATTACACAGCAAGAAGATCCTGTGATGTTACACATTACCTGTACATCACGCCGTAAAGGGTTAGCTGGGGTGATGGAAAAAGTCACTAAAGCTTGTGCCAAGACAGTGATTATTCCAGACGATATTACCTGCTGTGGTTTTGCCGGCGATAAAGGTTTTACCACACCAGAACTTAACGCAAGTTCACTAGTGCCTTTAAAGTGTCAAGTACCTGTAGGTTGTACTGAAGGTTACTCTAATAGTCGTACTTGTGAATTAGGACTATCTGAACATAGCGGGATAGAATATCGCTCAATTCTCTATTTAGTTGATAAAGTCAGCATGTAAGTGTTGCTTTTTTAAATAAAAACGCTGATAAGAAACTATCAGCGTTTTTTATGTTTAGTTAGGGCGACTTATAAAATAATGCTTTGTGTTTAGAATGATATTCTTAATGTCTTATTTCGATATATTACATTGCATAAATGATTGGCTGAAAGTTAAGAGAACATGTTTTTTTTTCGTATACTATTAGGCCTCATTCTATATTCAGATATATAGAATAGATTAGCCAATAGGTTCTTTTCGGATTTGTAATTTATACGTTATTACTCTTTAACTATGAGTAAATATTCAGCTATGGATTATAAAGCCCATATAATAAATAGGGTTTAATATGCGTTTTCACTCAACTGCTCGCGGTATTTTAATAAACGATGATGCCGTGCTTGTAACACGAGTTAAAGGTGATGATAAAATATTTTTACCTGGTGGACATATTGATGCAAAAGAATCAGCAGCGACAACGGTGATTCGAGAATTGAATGAAGAAGCGAACTTAAAGGTTAACATTGATTGTTTTTTGGGGGCAGTAGAAAACAATTGGCATATAGAGCAAGAATTAAATACTGAACTATGCATGCTATTTTTATTGTCATCAGAATCAGATAATAACCTGGATACTATTAAGAGTTGTGAAGCTCATATCGATTATTTTTGGTTAAAAAGAGAAGATCTGTTAACGAGTAATTTATACCCATTAGCAGTAAGAGAGTGGCTAATGTCTTCGCAATTAGAATTTACAAAATCCCAACCTGCATTTTGGGGCAGTGATTTGTAAATACGTGATGGATTACAACAATATATATTTATCATCTAGACTCAAATTTAGCGATATTTCAGCTAAATAGGATATTTTAATGGCAACGACTGATAACTCGCCGTCTGAACAATCTCAGACGCCAGAAAATGATTCACATCTGTTCCGCAATTTATTTATTTTTGTACTTTTAGCTGCTCTGCTAGGCACGGCAGGGTATTTTTATATTCGTCATCAAAAGTTATATCCGGCGACAGATGATGCCTATATACACGCTAATGTTTTATATGTTGCCCCACAAATTAGTGGCAAAGTTCTTACGGTCAATGTGAATGATTATCAACATGTAGCGGAAGGCGATTTGTTATTATCGATTGATCCTGCTCCTTTTGAAATAGAGTTAGAAAAAGCAAAAGCTGCGTATGAAGTCGCCACACAAGAAAATAAAGCGACAGATGATGCGATTTTAGCGGCAAGTGCTAATGTGCGATCAGCAGACGCGACACTTGTTGATGTACAAAAAAGTTATCGTCGAGTGATGGATTTAGTGAATCGCAAATTATTACCTTTACAGCAAGGTGATGATGCTAAAGCTAATTTAGCTTCTGCTCAAACGGCATTAGAAGCTGCACGCGCTAACATGAGCCAGTTAATTAACCAGCAAGGTGCTAAAGGTGATGAAGCGCCTCAGGTTAAACAAGCGGCGGCAGCGTTAAGCCAAGCAACGTTGAATTTATCCTATACCAATATCTATGCACCCCATGACGGTAGCTTAGGCAAGGTGAGTGTACGTCCTGGTAGTATTGTATCGCCTGGGTTATCTGTTATGCCTTTGATTGAAGATAATACAGCGTGGCTTCAAGCAAATTACAAAGAAAAATCGATTGGTTTATTAAAACCAGGCATGAAAGCCAGCATCGTTTTAGATATGTACCCAGATGTTACATATCAAGGTCATATTATTGCTTTATCACCAGCAAGTGGCTCATCGTTCTCATTACTCCCTCCAGAAAACGCCACGGGTAACTGGGTTAAAGTACCTCAACGTTTCCCTGTGCGTATTCAATTTGATGATTTAAAAGGTAAGCCTTTACTTCGTGTTGGAGCGAGTGCGGAAGTCACTATTGATACGTTAGCAGAGACTAAGTAATGACAGGTGCTACGTTAACGCCAGCCAATCGGTTGTTGATCACTTTTGCTGTTATGCTATCCGCCATCATGGTGCTGTTAGACATGACGATCGCGAATGTTGCTTTGCCTCATATGATGGGAGCGTTAGGCGTAACTTCAGAGCAAGTAACATGGGTTTTAACCTCATATTCGATGGCAGAAGCGATCTTCATCCCCTTAGCTAGCTATTTAGCGCTTAAGTTTGGAGTGCGTAAATTATTGCTCTTTTCGGTTGGCGGTTTTGTGGTTATGTCTGCTTTATGTGGGCAGGCTGACAGCCTTGCCGAAATGGTGATTTTTCGAATATTTCAAGGCGCGTTTGGCGCATCAGTGATCCCTTTATCACAATCTATCATGGTGCAAATTTATCCGCCTGAAGAACGTGGTAAAGCAATGGCGTTATTCAGTGTCGGGATTTTATTAGGACCTATTTTAGGTCCTACTGTTGGCGGTATCATTACCGAGAATATGGATTGGCGCTGGATTTTCTACGTTAATGTACCCATTGGATTGATTTGTTTATCATTGCTTTATTTCTTTGTGAATCTAGATGGACGCGGTAAGAGCAAATTAGACTGGCCTTTAGTGATAGGTATGACTATCGGCATTGGGCTGTTACAAATGGTATTAGACAGAGGTAATGAAGAAGGGTGGTTTGAATCTAACCTTATTCTTTTCTCTGCGGTGATCAGCGTTGTTGCGTGGATTTTCTTTATCGCTCGTTCATGGATCACGAAAGGCGATGTCGCTCCTATGTGGCTACTTAAAGATCGAAACCTTGCTGTTTCTTGTTTAATGATGGCTGGCTTCTCTATGGGTATGTTTGGTATTACCCAATTACAACCTATGATGCTAGAACAGTTACTACATTACCCTGTAGAAGCAACAGGGTTTGCCATGGCGCCTCGGGGATTAACTTCAGCGATTGTGCTGTTAGTGATTGCAAGATTTATGGATCGCCTAGATCCTCGAATGTTAGTGGCAGTAGGGCTCGGGTTTAATATCCTTGGTACATACTTAATGATGCAGTATTCAATGAATATTGATTATTACTGGGTATTAATGCCATCGATTGTTCAGGGGTTAGGGATGGGGCTTGTATTTGCACCATTAAGTCAAATGGCATATCGAACATTAAGCCACGAAAATACAGTCGGTGGTGCGGTTATTTTCAACCTTTGCCGAACCATTGGTGGTTCATTCGGTATTTCTATTGTTAATACGTATTTTACACGTACAGAGCAACGAGAGTGGCATGCTCTAGGAGCCGATTTAACATTAAGTAATCCGCAGTTACAGCAGCAAGCCATGATGCAGCATACGACTGTGACGGATCCTCATTTTATTGCCCAAATCAGTGAGCTATTACATCAGCAGTCAACATTGCTTGCTTTTGTTTATACCTTTGGATTTATATTTGTCTCTTACATTGTGTTGTTACCGCTCTTAACACTATTTAAGTTTAAGAAAACGCAATCAGTACCTAAGAATTTAAACGTACATTAATCGAGTGATAAGAAAAAAGCAGATCAATAATGGTCTGCTTTTTATAGATAGATGTATGTGTTTAAATGTTAATTTAATTAAAAATCAGTTTGTTATGAATTATTTTTGGGTTTTTTAGAAAAAATAGTTTACAGGCGATGCGTTTAATGTGATTATGTCTTCGCTCTATTGTTCAGAGTTATTAATGAAAAGTTAAGTTAAAGAAAAACTCCAGAAGTATCTTCGTTTAGTTGTACCTTTGTGTTTCCTTCGCTTCATCATATTTAATAATTCAAGCTTTCAGTGCATCGCAATTTTGCGATATTTTCTATGAATTTTATATAAGGGACACATTATGTCTAAGTCAACTGGTATCGTTAAGTGGTTCAACGAAGAGAAAGGTTTCGGTTTCATTACTCAAGACAATGGCGGTGCTGACGTATTCGTTCACTTCCGTGCTATCGCTTCTGAAGGTTTCAAAACTCTTGCTGAAGGCCAAAAAGTGTCTTTTGAAGTAGAGCAAGGCCAAAAAGGTCTTCAAGCTGCAAACGTTGTAGCTCTATAATTTTATAGTTTCTATAAGATTTCTAAGTGGTGTAACTTTTTACACCACTTAATAAAAAATTCCTTCTGCGTCATACTCTTCGAAATACTTTGCTTATCTTCTTTTTACTCCTTAGTTGTTTTGCTTATCCCTGTACTCATAATCTTCATTAAAAATTCATTACGCTATAAAACTGTTGATATTATTTAGCTTTACTATTGTCATAGCTAGAATTCATCAACGCTACAATTTAAAGAGGTATATTATGATTATCAACTTCAACGTTAATGATCTTAGCTGGAATGCATCTGTGCATCAGTTAAATAGTGATGTATTGCGCCGACATGTTTTAATTAACGGTAAGCTCGATACATTAGATGTCAATTTTACTTATTGTGAACAATCAGAAAAAGGCATTATTACTAATCACAATAATAAAGAGATTGGACATTTTTCAATTATTAATTAAGGCTTGAAATAACATGCTTGCGAGTCATGGTTTATTTGGAATAAAAAGGCAGAACAGGTTGTCTGCCTTAAACTTAATATCGTTAGTAAGTACAAATGTTCAATTGGTTATATAAGCTTACATAGGTTTCCATTATCACTATCGCAAACAGCAATAACTTCCTCCTCCTAATAAAAACTCTGAACGCTAGGACTGACGTGATAGAGCGCTTTAAGTGCTGCCATTTCACATCATCACGATAAAAAGCAGCTATCCCACAGCATTGATTCGTATCTATTATATAAATTATATGTAGGCAACTTACTTGATGAGCGTCATTCTCTATATTTTTGTAAAGGACTAAATTGATTTTGGCACTGAATTGAACAAGGAAGGATAAAACGATGATAGTTATAAAAAAGCTGCAGAACGTTGCGCTCTACAGCTTATTAAACAGCTAGTAAGATCTTTATGTTTAATTATTTTCAACTAGCTGTTGTTCTTGTGTATGATGACGTGTCGAACATAGTTTATAGCTCATGATAATAATCACTAGCGCTTTAATAATCATCATTTGTGGATTGCCATAATATCCCGCTATCCCAACAAAACCTGATGTCAGCATTAACATGCGATAATTTTTCAGTGATGTCATATAAAGTGCAGCAACAATAACGGCTAAATCTAAATATTGTAATGCGACAGTAATCGTTGGCTCTGCAATGAAGGCACTAATAGCAATGTAAGTTATATAGATAATAGCTGATGCCATAATGGCTGCGAGTGTGTGAACTATTGCCTTCCCCATTTTGGTGAAGTCTTTTACATAGCGATAAGTATTAATCGCATTAACGGAAAGGTTTAAAATTACTTTCGGCCACCACCCCATTAGAATTGACCAAACAGTATCATTTGTTGCAGATGCAAAAGCAGCATAGCGAGTGAATATCATGCTGTTAAATATAGTAAGCAGGATATATAAGACGACGGAAGTCCAGCCTAATACTTCTTTTAATAGATCAACCAATGTAAATATCTCTCAGTGATGTCATTGATAGTAATGACATTTAATAGTGCTTGATTCTGTTTTTTAACGTTTAAACAACATTAGTTACTTGTTGTTACGCTAATTTCGAGGGATCCTACCACAGTTGTCATTTCCATGACATTAACTGAAGCTTCATATTTCAACTAATTTCTTCTTATAAAGAATGAATTAAATATGCTGAGTTTACATAAATTATATCTTGTGTGGCGAATCGTTATTCTGGATTAGTACGTATAAATACTTTGCGTTGGTTGCTTTTAAGTTATTGATAAATTTAATTTAAATTTTATCGATACGATTTTATACGTTGTTTATTTTTGTTTTTATTAACGATTTTTAACTTTTAATCCGTAGTCGTTCTCATTTTATCTTACATAACATTAAGCGAAAGTATGTTTGAACATCATTTTGTAGCCTAATCATATAAAAGAAAGGATGAGTGAATGACTATTATTGGTAGCGTAGTGAAACGTGTGGTGAAAAAAAGCCTAATCGTTGCGCTATGGTGTGTTGTTATGTTGGCAACAAGCCCACAAACATCAGAAAAAGTGTACCGTTTAAAATTAACCGAAACATGGAGACCAAATTTTCCGATCTTTGGTGATGCAACGAAGAATATGGCAGCGATGGCAGAAAAAATGGTTCAAGCGATTAAAAAGGTGAATTAAGGAGCGACATATTTTTGTGAAACGACGAGCCAAACCATTTTTACTCAGACATCTTCACTAGTAATAAGCCCTGATATTAATCCTTTGAGTCGCCGCGAAGAAAGGTTACTTAAACATGTCGCGCAAGGATTAAGTAGTAAGCAAATTGCTAAATCATTAGAGATTAGTTATCGCACCGTAGAAACGCATCGTCAGAATATTAAACATAAGCTTGAATTGCATTCAACGGCCGAGTTGGCGAAATATGTATTAGAAAAAGGACTTATTAAATAGTATTGCTAATGTACTTTTGAGCGTTAGTCGAAGTGGTCGTACAGATAATAAGCACCTGATAAAAATAATGAATAAAGATGTTTACAAGCTCAGCTTAACTACGTATTATTCGCGGCATTGGAGAGATGGCTGAGTGGTTGAAAGCACCGGTCTTGAAAACCGGCATACGTTTATAGCGTATCTAGGGTTCAAATCCCTATCTCTCCGCCATATTCTAGAAGTTCGATTTTATCGGGTTTCATAAAGAATTGGAGCGGTAGTTCAGTTGGTTAGAATACCGGCCTGTCACGCCGGGGGTCGCGGGTTCGAGTCCCGTCCGCTCCGCCAACACAACGAAGCCTCGTCAGCAATGACGTGGCTTTTTTGTATCTAAATTCTAAGCTGTTGCTGATATGCCTTTATGCTATTAGCCTAGGTAGAGAGTCCTGCTTGAATGTTAGGACTTCTTTGTGCAGATAACCTGCTATTCACACTGTAAATCAATAGTATAGTAAAAGCCAAACAACGACCTGTTTGGCTTTAGAGACTGGTTTATTCGCCGTTATATTGTAATTCTAACGCTTGAGCTGTTTGGTAGCCTTGATGTGTTTGTAACTGCTCTGCGTAACGTTGAATATTTGGAAACGCAGCTAATACGCCATAGTTACCAAGGATTTCAGCAATAAATGACATCATGAAATCTGCACCCGTTAAACGCTCTTCTATAAGGTAAGTTTTATCAGCTAACCGTTGATCAAAATATTGCATCACTTTCTGAGTTTCCATGTCAGCATAATCACCAAGGAAATTCATTTTTGCACCATCTTTGGTGACAAACATCTTTAAAAGTAAAGGTAAAATAGCTGAGCTTTCAGCAAAATGTAGCCATTGAATATAATCAATATAAGCTTGAGTGCCACGTTCAGGCATAAATTTACCGTTACCGTAAGTCTCAATTAAATATTCTGTGATAGCACCTGATTCGGTAATGATCAATCCGTTATCTTCCAATACCGGTGATTTACCTAGTGGATGAGCACTCTTAAGCTCTGGTGGCGCAAGAAAAGTGACTTTATCTCGGCAATAAGGTTGAATTTTATATTCAACACCCAGCTCTTCAAGTAACCAGATAATACGCTTTGAACGAGATTGATTAAGATGGTGCAATATGATCATGATAAGTCCTTTTTACGTTTAGTTAGTTAACTTTAACTACAACTTTGCCGAAGTTTTTACCTTCAAGTAAGCCAATAAAAGCTTGTGGAGCTTGATCTAGGCCTTCGACTCTATCTTCACGGTAATGAATTTTTCCTTCAGCAAGCCATTGCGACATTTGTTGTGCAAATTCGTCATAACGGTGAGCATAATCGTCAAAGATAATGAAACCTTGCATCTTGATACGCTTAACCAGTAGTTGTCCCATTAACATATTCATACGATCTGGGCCGTCTGGAAGCGATGTTGCATTGTATTGAGAGATCAAGCCACAAAGCGGAATTCGTGAGCCAGTATTAAGTAGAGGAAGCACTGCATCAAAGACTTTACCGCCAACATTTTCATAATAAATATCAATGCCATCGGTACATGCATCTGCTAATTGCTGCGCAAAGTCAGTTGCATGGTGATCAATACATTCATCAAATCCTAATGTTTCTTTTGCGTATTGGCATTTTTCGTTACCACCTGCGATACCAACAACACGACAGCCTTTTATCTTACCAATTTGACCAACCATAGAGCCTACTGCGCCAGTTGCTGCAGCAACAACAATAGTGTCGTCTTGTTTCGGTTGGCCGATATCGAGTAGCCCCATGTATGCGGTAAAGCCAGGCATACCCATTACTCCTAATGCATAGGATGGGTGAGTGGGGTTCATTCCTAACTTTATTAACCCTTCACCATTTGAAACGGCATAATCTTGCCAACCAGAATACGCTAATACCCATTCACCCACTTGAAAGTCAGGGTGGTGAGAAGCGGTTACTTGGCATACTGTGCCACCGACCATCACTTCATTAATACCGACAGGCTCAGCATAGGATTTTTTATCACTCATACGTCCACGCATATAAGGGTCGAGTGAGAGATAAACGGCTTTAAGTAGTAACTCGCCTTGTTGCGGAGTTGGGATCTTTGTTTCTTTTAAGTGGAAATTTTCAGGGGTTGGTGCGCCTACAGGACGAGAGGCTAATAGTAGTTGGCGATTAGTGGCTGTCATTACTGATTTCCTTGTTCAATTAGACCAGTCGTCTAGTTGGTGTTTCAAAAAATCCCGCCTTATCGCATCGCTAATGTGCTGATAGGCGGGCGTTGTCTTTTCAATACTGCGGCTTATCGATATTACGTGTCTTGTCGATAATTATTTTGGGAGCAGTAGTGTTTGTGTTGTTGTTAATGCTTGCTGTAGTCCTGATAAATCGTGACTCAGTTTGTTGAGTAAACTTGCTCCAAGCCATAAATTATATAGAGTTTGGGCGGTTACATGGCTGTCGCAGTTAGCGATTGAGCCATCTTTTATTCCTCTTTCTATTGTATTAGCGATTAAAGCGACAACACTATCTGCTCCTTGCTTTAATGCTTCTCGCATAGGCTCGGAGAGATCGGATACTTCTGCACTGAGTTTTACCACCAAACATTTATTAGCATTACAGATGCCATTTTCAACTTTGATCCATAGCTTGAAATACTCATTGAGTTGTTCAAAGCCTGTGCCTTGCTCGCTTTTTAATACATGGGCGACACGTTGTAAATAATGATGAAAATAAGAGTGGATCAATGCTTCACCAAATTGCTCTTTAGATTTGAAATAATGATAGAAAGAGCCTTTAGGTACTTCTGCCGCACTTAATAATTGCGATAAACCAACACTCGTAAATCCTTTTGTGACAACTAGCTGGTAACCAACATTAAGAATGTGCTGCCGTGTATCAATTGTTTTTTCGTTCATGAAGTCACTATAGAATAAATTAGACCAGTCGTCTAGTGCTTGGGTTTTAATGATTTTATTATAAATTAGCTTAAGAGTAATGATTTGATGTTTGGTGCTATATTTTTAAGCATGCTCTGCTAAGACTAGTCATCCACTTATTATGGTGTATTTGTTTTATTGTGTGTAAAACAAGATTATGAAACTATAACGATCTTCAAGCAGAACGCTTTTCTGCTTATTTTATTGGTTAAAAAGGTTAAGTGATGGATTTTCAAAATTACTACGAGATCATTATAGAAGTACTGGTTGATAATTTTGATTTAGACGATGGCGAATACTATGGCGAGGTCATCTTAACGGATGAGCTTTATCAAACAAGCTGCGATATCGCTAAAAAGTTTGATGTTGGCTTTAATGACGAGCATACCGCACTGGCTGTACTTGAAATGTCTAAGCAAACAGGTGTAGAACCAAATACATTCTCAGTATCATCAGCTGCTGTTGGTTGTGTTGTTGATTACTTAGAAGATAACTTTGTTGTCGAATTCGATGATGAAGAGTTTGACGAAGAGTAATGCTCGTCGCATAAATAAAGATACCTATTGAAGCCGACATGATGTCGGCTTTTGATTATAAGAGGCTATGATATGCATCTCAAGACATTAGAATCAATATTAACGACAGAACTTGAGCTGTTGAGTAGTGCAGATGCGGCGCATGATCAAGCGCATGTTTTACGTGTGGTGAAAGTAGCAAAACAGCTTGCTAAGCAAGAGCAAGCACAATTGAACATTATTTTGGCTGCGGCCTATTTACATGACTGTGTTGCCGTAGCTAAAAATGATCCTCGTAGAAAACAAGCTTCAACACTTGCAGCTAATAAAGCGATCGAATTTTTATCTGATAAACAGTTACTACTTGAACATCATGACGATATTCATCATGCGATTATGGCACATAGCTTTAGTGCTGATATTAAGCCGTTAACATTGGAAGCAAAAATTGTTCAAGATGCTGATAGGTTAGATGCACTTGGCGCGATAGGTTTAACACGGTGTATTCAGGTTGGTACAGCTTTAGGTCGACCATTGTATGCTCTTGAGGATCCTTTTTGTAAAAAACGACAACCAGATGATACGACATATACCCTCGATCACTTTTATATTAAGTTACTCGATTTAGCTGACACCATGCAAACAGACACAGCAAAGATTGAAGCGGTTAAAAGGATCGAGTTTATGAAAAGTTATCTCTTACAGTTAGAGTCAGAGATTTAGTGAGATAGTATAAAGAATAAGCAATTACTCTGTGTTTTATCTTGCTGAAAGATTAAATCGTTAGATAACGTTGTAATAGTAACCACTTAACCAGAGTGGGTATATACAACCACACATTATCTCCGTATTATTCGCGCCATGGAGAGATGGCTGAGTGGTTGAAAGCACCGGTCTTGAAAACCGGCATACGTTTATAGCGTATCTAGGGTTCAAATCCCTATCTCTCCGCCATATTTCAAGCCTCGTCAGAAATGACGAGGCTTTTTTGCATCTTAAATTCAAACTGTGAGTTCGCATCTTTACCCTTGGTCTGGCCTGCGTCTAGATGAGGTGGAGAATGCAGTCATAAATAGGGTTGAGGCTTTAGTTGAAGAAAGGGGAAGCGAGTTACAAGGTGTGAGCACAACTCTCTCCTTGCTCGCAAGCAAAGGTATAAAGATAGGACTTTCTACAAACTCGCCGCATCAACTTATTCCAGTCATATTAAATAAGTTAGGAATAGCAAGTTTCTTTGATGCGATATCGTCTTCTGACGACGTAAAAAAAGGTAAACCAGAGCCAGATGTCTATCTATCAACAGTCAATAAGTTGGGTGTTGAAGCTACACACTGTATTGCGTTTGAAGACTCGTACTCAGGAATGCTCGCAGCAACAAGAGCAAACATCAAAACCATCGTTGTTCCCCACCCAGACAAATATCAGCAATATTTTTCCGAATCACACTTAAAGCTACAGAGTTTGTCTGACTTCAATGAAAGGTAAGCGTGCCATAAACACCGCATTCTAATCACTTTACTCGAAGAATAAGATCAAATCTCCAATCCAAAGGAGATTTAAAATGGCAACACGACGTACCAATCAAGAATGGCAGACTTTGTTTGAGTGTTATGAATCCAGCCAACTCACTCAACGTGCTTTTTGTGAACATCACGGATTAAGTCTTTCCACGTTTCATGCCAAACGCCAACAGTTAACACACCTTCAAACACCACAGACTAACGGCTTCGTCAAAGCAAACGTTGTAGAGCAGACAACACGTTACCATATGACGCAAATACCTACCGCGAATATGACACTTTTTGTCAACGACGTTGAGCTGAGTATTCCTCAAGGCACGCCCGCTGCCTACCTGGCAGAACTCATTGGAGCCTTGTCATGAAACATATGCTAAGTGCACCAGATATTTATCTGTATCGTGAGAGTGTCGATTTTAGAAAGTCCATCAATGGCCTCGCGGCGATTATCGAAAGTGACACCGATTTACCCTTGGGAAGCGGCGCACTATTCCTGTTTACCAATAAACAGCGCGACAAAATCAAAGTGTTGTACTGGGATAAAACAGGCTTTGCACTTTGGTATAAACGCCTTGAAAAAGCCAAGTATAAATGGCCGTCAAAAGAGAAAAATGACGTGTTTACCCTGACTCAATGCGAGCTTGATAGACTGCTTTCTGGCTTCACGATTATCGGCCATAAACCCGTTCAAATAAACGATTTTACAATGACTTAATCGATAATAAAGCTATATCCACCAAGCGTTAACGGCATGACTTTAGTATAATAAATGCCATGAAAAAGACGCCAAATATCAACCCAGAAAGCCAAGATGTTGCCGAGCTACAAGCGATGGTGAAAGAGTTGTTGGCGTTGCAAAAACACAGCGAATCTCAGTGGAAACAAGAGCGTCAATCTCTGCTTGAGCAACTCAAACTGGCTTTCGACCGCCAGTTCGCAAAACGCTCGGAGGCGTTAAAGCCCTACGATGAATCTCAAGGTGACCTCTTCAACGAAGCGGAATGTGAAGCCGCTAAGGAAGAAGAGGTTGAGGTTACGACGACCACCACAACCACAACGAAGAAACGCGGTAAGCGTAAGCCTCTTCCAAAGACCTTACCTCGTGAAGTTATCGAACTTGATTTAGACGACCATGAAAAGCAGTGTGCATGCTGCAATCATGACCTGCATAAAATCGGTGAAGACAGCAGTGAAAAGCTGGAGTTTTCGCCAGCCGTACTCAAAGTGCTGGAATATGTTCGCCCTAAATATGCTTGCCGCCAGTGCGAGCAAACTGAAGACAGCAATCACATCGTTCAAAAGCCAGCACCGCAAAGCATTATCCCGAAGAGCTTTGCCACAGAAAGCTTGCTTGCCAACATCATTCTTGGCAAATACCAGTACGCGATGCCACTTTACCGCCAAGAGTCGCTGTTTACCCAGTCGGGAATCGAGCTATCACGAACCACTATGGCCAGATGGGTTATCCAAGTTAGTGAGAAGTTCAAACCACTCTATGCCGCTCTAAAAGAGCACCTACTTCAACAAGTGGTGGTCCAGGCGGATGAAACGCCACTCAATGTTCTCAAGGAAGAAAAACAGTGTTACATGTGGCTCTACTGCTCGGGCGCAGACTCGCCAGAAGCCGCACTCCCCAATGTGAAGAATATTGCCTTGTACGACTATCAAAACAGTCGCGCGAGGGCATGCCCTGTTGCCTTCTTGGGGGATTACAGTGGTTATCTACAAACCGATGGCTATGGTGCCTATGATGGTCTTTATCACGTCACCAATGTTGGCTGCATGGCACATGCACGGCGAAAGTTCATGGAGGCTAAGAAGCTTCAAGGTAAAGGTAAGTCAGGCAAAGCAGATAAAGCGCTGGCCAAAATCCAGAAGCTCTATGGGATAGAATCGCGCTTAAAAGGTGCGACTGTCGAAACACGAAAAGCAGAACGTCAACTGCATAGCAAACCGATACTGGACGAGTTGTACGAGTGGATGACATCTCAACAAGTGATAGCGTCTAGCCCGCTGGGTAAAGCGATAAAATACACGCTCGGCCAATGGCCGAAGGTGATCCGCTATATCGATGACGGTCACTTATCGATAGACAATAACCGCGCTGAACGCGCAATTAAACCGCTGGTCATTGGCAGAAAGAACTGGTTGTTCTCGAACACGCCAAATGGTGCTGATGCGAGTGCGATGCTTTACAGCATCGTCGAGACTGCGAAAGCCAACGGCCTTATCCTCTACGACTACATGGTCAAGTGCATGAAAGAGCTCGCGAAAGCTGAGCCCGATATCGATGCACTCCTACCTTGGAACCTCAAACACTAACAAATATCGCCCCGTGGGTTCATGGGGCGTTTACAATGAAAGCCACTTAGTAGCTTTGATGACCTAGATTTTATCGCTAGCTCATATTTGTCCAATTATGAGTTAGCTTTCTTGCTAACTTATATGTGATCACCAAGCGATTCTGTCGTACCTTAACTAACAAGAGGCTATGATTTAAAAATTACTAAGAGTGGGGCTTCTATTCGATGTATTAGATCTGAATAGTTAAATTCAGATCTAATTTTGAGATGGTTTGAATAATGAGTTCATACCTAACTTTTAGATCTATTATTTAGGTATAGTATTTTTAATGCTTAATCTTTTTAGCATTCAGCATATTGGCTAATAAAATTAGCTTGAGCCATTCCCATAATTGAAGCGGTTAAACGTAGGGCTGCATTTATTGCATCATCTGACTCATTTAATGATCGTAATAAATCAACATGCCCATCTAAACAACTGTAGCCTTGGTTTACCATACATGCCGCAATGCAAGCATAGTAGTAAGCAGTTTCATCATCGATATCTAAACTATGTAATGGTTTGAGTTCTAACGCATTAGTTTGTTTGATATTAGATAAATGTAAGTTTTGAATTGCCATATAGTAGTTATTTGTCATTGCCATACGCATGACAGCATGTTTAATATCGGCGAATTGTAAGCTATTAATATCACCAACTTGCTGTTTGATACGTTGTAGAACGGCACTATTTTGTGTAGCTAGTGCTGCTGCATAAGCAATATATTGAATTCGATTATTCGCAAGCACTGACTGCCGAGAAATGAGTGAATGAAGTAAATCAGAATTATCAAAAGTAGTCTCAGCTGGCATAGCAATGCATCCTTTTACACTAAGAAAATGTGCGAGATATCTGCACGAATGCTTTAATGATATTCCCTTCATTCTGCGACGCAATTGCCAGTTATGCAGCATTACTGTGTAGAAATGATCAGAATTTAAGAATTGTTGATGAGTAACCTTATGATAGGCAGAGATTCAGGGAAATCTACGGTTTTGCTTCATTATTAATCATTCAAATGGCTGCTTATTTACATAATTAAAAATAGCGAGTAGTATTCGCGGCATGGAGAGATGGCTGAGTGGTTGAAAGCACCGGTCTTGAAAACCGGCATACGTTTATAGCGTATCTAGGGTTCAAATCCCTATCTCTCCGCCACATTTTAAACCTCGTCAGAAATGACGAGGTTTTTTTATATGAAAATTGTATGATGAGCATCAATACTACTCCAAGAATGTTCAAACAAACTTTAAGAGTTGTAAGTTATTTGAATTAATAAACTTATTGGTATTAATTGCTGAGATAGACTTAAACTCTATTATGATTTGTCTATCTTTATCGACAGTTTCATAGTGTACTTCACTCTTTCATCCGTACTCTTAAAATTCCTCCCAAAAAATTAATGCTATACAGTCTAAATGAAACTGTGTGATGTCCAGTTTATATTTTTATTGGAAAAGAAATGTAGCAGATTACTATATAAATAGAATCACACTCTACATTATTTTTAAACCATATTTGAAAATAAGATATCTAAATCATAATTTTCTCGTGCCAGTGAGCGTTTTAAACTATTTAAGGATTTTATTTGAAGTTGGCGTATGCGTTCTCTTGTTAGCCCAACAGCGTCAGCGACTTCTTGTAATGTATGAGGCTCGTAGCCCATCAGTCCAAAACGACGACAGATGATCTCTCTATCTCTTTTATTAATACCATTTAGTACTAAGTTCGTGATTTTTATCATGTCATCATTATCTACTTCCGCACTCGGTGATGTTATTTGTTCATCAGCCACTAAATAAGCAATGGTGTGCGAGTTTTCGTTATCACCAATGGTTTGATCAAGTGAAACTACATTAACTTCATTAGAGAACAGGGCTGATATTTCTTTACTTTCTTTGTTGAGTGCTTGTGCTATATCTTCATGAGTAGGTTCATTATTGTTTAATTTCATTAGTTCACGATGAGTGCGAAGTAAGGTGTTGATTTCTTTAGATATATTGACTGGTAAACGAATGGTTCTATTTTGATTGTGAATAGCACGTTCAATGGTTTGTTTAATCCACCATGAAGCATAAGTTGAAAAACGAAATCCCTTTTCAGGATCGAATTTTTCCACAGCGGTCATTAAGCCAATGTTACCTTCATCAATGAGATCACTTAATGAGAGATTAGCAGCGCGATATTTTTTGGCAATGCTAACGACAAGTCTTAAATTAGATTCAATAAGAATTTTTTTTGAAGCAGGATCACCAGTTAAAGACTTTCGACTATATTGAATTTCATCATCTTTACTAAGTAAAGGTTTATTCGAAATATCGTTAAGATATAAGCGTACTACATCTATCTCAAAACTTGTCGCTTCCACTTTATTCTCCTTAATAAAATAAATGTAGTGTTGCAATCAATCCGTGAATGCATTGTTAAGCATATAAATATAAAGGTTAATAAAATGCAAAATATTAATTGTAACATTTTTGTCATATTTAAGTTTTGAGCGTTGTATTTTAAAACTAAATGGCTTTATATCTATATTAAACAATCAAAAAACGTAATGTTATTTTTACTTTTCTTTTTTTATTGCTGCTTATATATCATAGTAGTATATATCGTCGTATTATAAAAAAATAAATATTGAGTTTATAAACATGTCATCATTCATTAAAAAAGTGTCTCTATCAGTCGCGCTGTTATCTTCTTTATGTTTTTCTTATGCCAATGCAGAAGAGATATCTGGTAATTCGATTGTTGTTCAATCATGTATTAATAACCAAAACTTTGATGAACAAGGTTTGATTCATTGCTACCAACAAGCTGAAGCAACGGCAAAAGATCAAGTTTATAACTTATCAAGTCAAGGTGAGCATTATGAAAATGCTATCGATACCCAATGTCAAAAGTTACAAGTAAAACTTAATGAAGATACTACAATGATTAAATCTGACAAAGAAGCCAAAATAGCGGTTTGTTATGCTAATGGCTGGTCTCGTGCACGTGATGAAGTGTTAAATGAAAAATACTAGTCGAAAGGTTGAGGTTTTATGCGACATTTATCTGACTATCAACAACAGATAGACGTAATTGTGCGAGAGCATTCAGGAGCTCTTGAGCAATCACTAGAATTCTTACAGTGACTACTAGATGCTATCGTTGATTATACGGCATTAACAGATAGCCAATTAAAACAGGGTTAAGTTGTAGTTACATTTAACAAGGTATTTAGAACGGATGAAGATACAATACTCATCCGTTTTATTTGATTTTAGGTAGTTATAAAATCGAATTGTATAAAAAAGCTATTTCTGGATTATTTTTATTTTCTTGAGGACATACGAGATAATACGTTGGTATTTTATCGTTGATGTAAATGATGTTAAGTCGTTCAACCAAGGTGCCATCATTGAGTTGCTTTTGAACTAGGATTCTATTTACAAAATCAGCAATTGTTTAATCAATGGGGCTGTACAGGTAAGAATATATCGCCACAATTAACATGGAAAGATTTTCCTGCAGGGACAAAAAGCTTCGCTGTTATTATGTATGATCCCGATGCACCAACAGGAAGTAGCTGGTGGCATTAGAGTGTTATTAACATTCCTGCAGATGTGCATAGCCTATCAGCGGGTGCTGTTGGTGGTAAAGCGCTGCCGAAAGGCGCAAGTATGGTAACCAATGATTTCGGCTTTAAAGGCTTTGGTGGTGCATGCTCTCCACCTAATGCGAAGCCACATAATTATGAAATTACGGTTTATGCATTAAATACAGCGAATATTAAATTACCAGAGAACGCATCACCAGCACTAGCAGGTTATAACATTCTTGCCCATGTTATTGGTAAAGCAGAGCTTGTTGCACCAACAAATGCACGTTAATTGAGATTAAATAAAAAGCCACTTATCTAAACTAGTATTAGTTTTTGTAAGTGGCTTTTTATTTTTAAGCACTTTATTCATTCAGTTTTTTCTCTGCTTCTATGTAAGGGAGATGAAGTGATAGCGCAACGTTTTTACAGGTTATATCGCCCTGATAAATATTGAGTCCATCACGTAGATGTTTATCATCGAGAAGTGCTTGTTTATACCCTTTATTTGCTAATGCAATAATATAAGGCAGTGTTGCGTTATTTAAAGCAACGGTTGAGGTACGGGCAACGGCACCAGGCATATTGGCGACACAATAATGTACAACATCATCAATAATATAAGTCGGATCATCATGTGTTGTTGGGTGTGATGTTTCTACACAGCCACCCTGATCAATAGCAACATCAACAATGGCAGATCCAGACTTCATTTTTTCTATCATTGCTTTTGTGATCAGTTTAGGTGCCGCAGCGCCTGCAATAAGTACACCTCCAATAACAAGATCTGCTCTGATTACATGATCTTCTATTGCTGTATTAGTCGCATAGATCGTATTGATTTTACCATTAAATTGTATGTCTAATTGTCGTAATACATTGATATCCCTGTCGATAATAGTAACATTTGCTTTTAAGCCAATTGCCATTTGAGCAGCGTTACTACCGACAACGCCCCCACCAATTATTACAACGTTTGCCGCATTTACACCGGGGACGCCACCTAATAAAATACCTTGTCCACCTCGTGATTTTTCTAATGCAAATGCTCCTGCTTGAATAGACATTCTTCCAGCGACTTCAGACATCGGAGCAAGTAAGGGAAGTTTATTGTTATGATCAGTGACTGTTTCATAAGCAATACAAATAGCTTTTGATTTGATCAAGTCCTTAGTTTGTGCGAGATCGGGGGCTAAGTGAAGGTAAGCAAATAGAATTTGTCCCCCACGTAAAAGTTTACGCTCACTGGTTTGGGGCTCTTTTACTTTAATGATCATTTCTGCAGTAGAAAAAACATGCTCAGCTGTTGGTGAAATAAAGCCGCCAGCGTCTATATAGTCTTGGTCGTTAAACCCAATACCTTTACCCGCAAGGGTTTCAATATAGACATGATGCCCATAAGCTGTGAGTTCTTTTACTGCGGTTGGTGTCATACCAACACGATACTCGTGGGGCTTGATCTCTTTAGGTACACCAAGAATCATAGTCTTACCTCCTTCTATGATAGAAAAGTAGCGACGATTATCTTTTTGGAGTAATAAATAGATTAAGTAAAACGTATAGACCCAAGTAACTTGAAAATAGCCTACGATTACATAGGGTTGATTTTTTTGAATGCAAAGCCGTGACTATATTTTGTAACTAGGTCACTTAGGTATAACAGTGTCTATATACAATTATAACGTAACATTTTGAGTTCATTTGTCTTTTTATATTCTTATCTTTTGCTGTTATTGCATTAGTGCTAGATAGCAATAATAAAACGGATAATATAAAAAGATAAGTAAAGGAAAGGTGTTAACGATGAATACAAGGAAGAAGTAAAAGTCGCTATTCATTAGCGACTTTTCACTTTATGTCACGAAATTAAATTTCGAACTCAGAAAGTTGTGCGCCATTATCTAGCAGTTGTTGCAGTGCTTTTGGAGTACGGCCTTGGCCTGTCCATGTTTTTTCTTCGCCGTTTTCATCAGAAAACGTATATTTAGCAGGTCGAGCAGCGCGTTTTTTCTTTGCTTTTGGTGCATCACCTAAAAGTGCTACAAGCTCTTCAGCAGTAATACCTTCAGCTTCAAGCATGTCACGGTATTTTTGAAGCTTTGCTTCTTGCTCTTTATTTACAGCATTTGCCGCTTCTTCTTCCTCACGTCGTTCTTCAACAACTTGAGTGAATTTCTGTAGGCCTTCTTGAAGATCTACAACTGACATTTCACGTGCTTGTGCACGCAGTGAACGGAGGTTTAATAGAATATCAATCATATAATTTGGTTCTGAAATAAAAAGAAGTATTAGTTCCTATTGTACTTAAGTTTTTAAATAAGGCACGAAAAATAAAACGTTATATTTGAAACTAAATCTCATTTTTTAAATTTAATGAATATAGAAATACACTAATAGTAAATATAGAAAAGAAACGCTTTAAATATTGAACGCTATTTTATCTAGAATGCGAAAATGAGGAACTGTAAGCATAAAAAAAAGTTTTTCGTTTTAAAGAAAGTTCAGAGCTTTCAAAGCTAGCATTTATTTACTGTAATTATCATCAAGTCTTTAGCTTTATCTCATTTGTTGTTGCTTAGGTGGAAGGTATAAGTTGCAACTAAAGACTGTTTAAAAATGATAATGAAACGTTAATAAAAATCACTATCATCCATTGTGTGGTTTGAGCCTCGTTCTCGTATATACTCGTTGTAAATGATTTTTTTACCTGTACTTGTAATGTTGGAAAACATTTAAAAAATAACGATTAAATTGAAGGTTGATTATAATATTTTAATTATTAATGGTCGATATGTTGACATATTTAAAGTCGATTTTTTGACTACCTGATGATATATTTTTATATTTAATGATATTTATTTTAATAACTTTTTCGTGTGACGATTATTTTTGAAATATATCTCAATTCAACATATTTAAATGTAACAAAATTATTCTCTTGGCGTATTTTTATTATTTTATTTTCTTTAAAAACAACCACTTAGTTTTTTTGTTTTTATGGTTTTATCGTGTGGATTAATATTGTTTGTTATACGTTTATTGTTCTATGATTTATAAATTGAAAATGCAGAGTGAATTATTTTCTGCGCTTTCACTGTAGAAAAAATAATCGTAAAACTGGATTAACACAGTGGTCATAGAATAGTGATTTAAATTTAAAAACTTAGATCACGACACAATTATTGAGAGAAAATAATGTCATCTAAATTAAAAAAAATATCTTTATCTGTAGCATTTGCTCTAGCTAATGTTGCTGCAATTGGTACTGCAAATGCTCACGGTTGGGCTGAGTTCCCTCCTGCTCGAACTGTTATTTGTGATGCTGACGGTAACTACTGGGGTGGTCAAGCTCCAAACTTAGCATGTCGTAAATTATTTGCTGAAAATGGTGGTTGGCCATATACACAGAAAAATGAAAATGCTGCAAACACTGCAGATTATGAGAATATTGAAGCTGTAAAAGTTTCTGTTCCGAATGGTTTGTTATGTGCAGGTGGTGATACTAAAAAAGATGGTTTAGATATCCCTTCTCAGTACTGGCAAAAAACAGATCTGGTGCTTGATGAAAATGGTGAGTTCGATTTTGTGTGGACTGCAACTGCGGCGCATAACCCATCTTATTGGGAGTTTTACTTAACAAAACCCGGTCACGATTTTTCAAAACCTTTAAACTGGGATGATCTAGAGCTCGTTGATACGGTTGGTAATGTGATGCCAAATGCAGGCTCACCATATAAAACGTATAACTTTAAAGTGAAGCTTCCAACTGATCGTTCAGGTGATGCTGTACTTTACTCTCGTTGGCAGCGTATTGATTCTGCAGGTGAAGGTTTCTACAACTGTAGTGATGTTATTATTAAGCAATCTGACAATGAAGGTGAAGTAACGCCTCCACCAGTTGTTGGCGGTGACATGAATGCAATTCCTGGCTACTTTATTCCTGTAGGCTACCAAACTCCAACTGTTGGTGAAACAGTACGTTTCCGTTTAATGGCACCAGTAACAGGCGCTGAAGTGTTTGATCACCGTTTAGTGATCACTGCCGCTAACCAAGCAACATGGATTGAAACACTAGCGACTGAAATTAATGCCCTAAATTCAGAAAAACTATTTGTTGGTGTATGGAATAAAACTTCAGGTCAATATGAATTTGATGCTTCGAATGTGCATGCCAATAAAGTTTGGGTATCAGAGAAAGAGTACGCATTTGCTGTAAGTATTTTTGCTGAACTTGAACCATTACCACCAGTTCCACCTGTTGATCCTGAATTACCTGAGGGTAGTTGGAATCAGTCTGCCACTTACTCAGCAGGTGATGAAGTAACACATGCTGGTAAAACTTGGAAAGCTGGTTGGTGGACAACAGGTGATGAACCAGGTAAATCAGAAGTATGGAAAGTTGTATTAGGTGAGGGTGAAACACCTGAAGTTGGCGCTTGGTCAGCAACTCAAGTATATAACGAGAACGATGTGGCAACTCACAACGGCTCAAGTTGGAAAGCTGGCTGGTACACTAAAGGTGAAGAGCCTGGAACGACAGGTGAGTGGGGTGTTTGGCGCAAGCTGTAATCTCAACTCTCAACTAAAAGAGAAGCCTATATCTTTATGGTATAGGCTTTGCTTTATTGTGATGTGATAAGTTAGAAAAAGATGAGTTTGTCAGATATTTTTTCGGCAAGAATAGAAAAAGTTTTGATCGTGCTTTATCTAAAAAAGTTTATATATCATTATGCTCTATTATTGAAAGTCAATATAAGAGTAAGTAAAACTAGCCAATGTTGTTGCGTAAAAACACAAATAAAATAGTTCGGAATTCCGCCTTTAAAGATCCAAGTACAAGGGGGTTTGATCTTGCTCGATATAAAATAAAGCAGCCCCAAAAAAGGTGAAAGTAAATACTTATTAATGACCTCATTATTTGATTTAACTTAACCATCATTAATAAAGCGAAGCCCGAATAGGGCCTCGCTTTTTTTTGGATATTTATGATTTGGCTAGTTATAGAGTATAAGTAGATTGTTAATAGTCACTATAAGAGTGAGTGCTTTTGAATGAGGGGGCGAGATGTGAGGAGGGAAGTTACATACCTCAATTGTATCAAAATGTTAATTCAGTAACGTGTTATTGTCTGTTTTTTAATATATATGCAGGTTAGTGCTCAGAAAATGAATAAAAACAGGATTGATAAAAAAAACTCATAGCCTCAATTAAGTTTTCTGTTTGTGTTGTTGTTGTTAAAAGATGAACATTGGTTTTACTTTTACGGACTATGTGTAGCAGTAAGGAAACATAGTGAACACAATACAAAAAAACTTTAAGTTGATCGATAAGCCAACATTCTTTGGCGCACTAGCAATGTTGATCTCGGTGGTTGTTCCACTGATCCTGTTCCCTAAAGAAGGGGCAATCTGGATTGCGACAGCAAAAACATTCATGACAGATAAACTAGGTTTCTTATACCTAGCGTTAGGTTTGGCTGCTGTATTCTTTATGGTTTACATTATTTTCTCTGATATTGGCCAAATTAAATTGGGTGATGCAGATGAAGAGCCTGAGTTTAAAACAGCATCATGGGCTGCAATGCTATTTTGTGGTGGTATTGGTGCAAGTATTCTTTATTGGGGTGCTATTGAGTGGGCTTACTACTACCAAAGTCCGCCTTTCCAGTTAACACCTGGAAGTGAAGAAGCGGTTCGCTGGGCTGCCACTTACGGTGTATTCCACTGGGGACCTGTTGCGTGGGCTATTTACCTTGTACCGGCTGTGCCAATTGCTTATTTCTTCTATGTTCGTAAGCAGCCTGTATTAAAAGTTTCTGCAGCATTAATGCCTGTTATCGGTGAAGCGCGTAGCTACGGCTGGACAGGTAAAGTTATCGATGTTCTTTTCATTTTTGGTCTACTAGGTGGTGGTGCAACAACATTAGGTTTAGCCGCTCCTCTTATAACTGAAGGTGCAAACTATTTATTCGGTACGCCAAAAAATACAGAAACACAAATTTTCGTATTACTGATCTGTACTGTGATTTTTGGTTACTCGGCTTATGCGGGTATGGAAAAAGGAATTAAGATCCTAAGTAATATCAACTTCTGGGGTGCGTTAGGTTTACTTGCGTTTATCCTTGCAGTGGGTCCTACTATTTTCATGCTTGAAACGGGCTTAGACTCTCTAGGTCGTATGTTGTCTAACTTCTTTGTAATGGCAACATGGGCTGAACCTTTCGGTGGTTACGGTTCTTTTGAAGATACTCACTTCCCACAAGATTGGACAATTTTCTACTGGGCGTGGTGGTTAGTATTTGCTCCAAGTATGGGTTTGTTTATTGCACGTATTTCTCGTGGTCGTACAATTAAACAAATGGTTGCAGGTTCTATCTTCTTTGGTTCAATGGGCTGTTTCCTGTTCTTTATGGTACTAGGTAACTTTGGTTTATCGCTGCAGTTATCAGGCCAACTAGATGTGGTTTCAATCCTGAATGCAGAGGGCGCAACTAAAGCAATCTTCTCTATTCTTGAGCAGCTACCGTTTAGTACGCTTGTTATTACCGTGTTTACATTGTTGTGTTTAATCTTTACAGCAACAACGTTTGACTCAATCTCATACATTCTGGCATCTGTAGTACAGAATGATGTAACAGAAGAACCAATGCGTTGGAACCGTTTATTCTGGGCTTTTGCAATGTCGTTCATGCCATCGGTACTGATGTTTATGGGGGGGCTAGCAACGCTTCAAACTGCGGCGATTGTAGGTGGTTTACCATTACTATTAATTACTGTAATGCTAATGATTTCAGCAGTTAAAGCTGCAACATTAGACTTGAGTCATCAAGAAGGCTACGAAGATCCAGTTATTAATATCGAAGATTTACCCGATGTTGATCCATGGTCAAAAGAAGGCATGGCGCTAGCGAAGTTTGAGCAATTAAAAGATGTTGCAATTGAAGCTGCAGATGCTGAGCGTGATGCACTGAATGCCATCTGGAAAATTAAAAAAACTATTCGAGCTGAAGCATTAGCTCGTGGTGATAGTGGCGCGGATATGGGTGAAGTTCCTGCTGAATTAGCAGAAGAGTTACACCGCCTAACCACAGAAGCGATGGCAGCGAAAGAAACCAAGCTTGAAGCATCAGCACAAGCACAGGAAGCACGTGTTGTTTTCAATGACTTGATGAAAGAAAAAGAACAAGCAGCAATAACTGAAGCAACAGCTTAATAGCTAACGTTAAAGAGTTAATGCAATCATTAAGCGATCCCTCGGGGTCGCTTTTTTATATTACTGGTATTGAGATAACAAAATAGAAATACCAAAGAAGTAACAAGTATCTTTGTAAACATTGATACGTTAAAGTTTTGATTTACCGATACGTAAAACATGGCACAAGAAGGGGAATGATAATGACAAGCCGAGTATATGTACTTGCTCAATTTAAACCAAAAGCAGGGAAAGAAGCTGAATTATTTGACGTGCTAAAATCATTAGAGCCGGATTCTTACCGTGAAGAAGGTTGTGTTCAATATATGTTGACGCGTCAGATTGATCACCCAAGTGCAACTCGAAATGATTATCCGATTGTTTTTAACGAAATCTGGCAAGATGCTGAATCTTGGGCCGCTCATGGTCGACGTAAACAAATCCAACATTTCTTTAATAGCCAAGTTAAAGACCCTGCAGGATTAGTCGAAGATGCTATTGTCACAGCTTATAGTGATGAAGGTTAT
This sequence comes from Photobacterium sp. SKA34, assembly GCF_000153325.1. Lineage (GTDB taxonomy): Bacteria > Pseudomonadota > Gammaproteobacteria > Enterobacterales > Vibrionaceae > Photobacterium. The sequence goes on along the minus strand of NZ_CH724141.1, from coordinate 569,941 downwards.
GATTATGATGCGCCGTGTTTTGATGTATAGCAGCTTATAAAATTATTTTCAAAATGTGACACAGTGCCTTAGTTATAATCAATGGCTAGGGCATTTTTAATTTATGGATGTAGTAATGCGAAAAACTGATAAAAAACGAGATAATACTATTGTCTCTGTATTAACTCAGGTATGTCACCTTGTTCAAGAACAAGATCAAGGGTTTCAATGGCTAACGCATAAAGTTGACTACCAAAATTTCCCAGACAGTTTAACGGTCACTTGTGTTTATGATGCAATGCCTTCTGATGATGTCAAAAAACAAATGTGCGAACTCATTCAATCAAGATTGCAACAGCAAGCAATTTTATTGCAAACCCCTGCTCGAAAAGTGCTGTTTAAGGTAGAAAAATAGGCTAAAAAGCTCGTAAGATCCTTGTCTTTACGAGCTTTTGTCTTTCGTTACAAATTGTTCATTCGTTGTGCATTAATTGTTCGATAATTTCTGCTTTTAAGGAGCTTAAAGCTTTATCATTTAGGTTTCTTGGTCGTGACTGCTCAATACTAATATCGCTCTGAATGCGCCCAGGGTTACTACTCATCACAATGATACGATCAGCCATTGTGATTGCTTCATCAATATTGTGGGTTACCATTACAATGCTTTTAGTTTTAAGGTTATTTGAGTCCCACAATGAAATAATATCATCTCTAAGACGTGTTGCCGTGAACATATCAAGAGATGAAAAAGGTTCATCCATTAACAGAAGTTCAGGCTCTACAACAAGGGCTCTTGCTATACCAACGCGTTGTTTCATCCCGCCAGATAAAGCACTTGGTAAGTTTTCAACCTCCGCTTCTAACCCAATCATTTTAATGGCTTCAATGGCTTTCTTATGGCGAAGTGCAGGTGACATCCCTTGAGCTTCAAGCCCAAATGCCACATTTTCTTTAACCGTAAGCCAAGGCAATAAAGCATAACTCTGAAAAACCATAGAAATATCACCAACAGGGCCTATCATTGGCACATTACAATAATGGACATTACCTAACGAAGGGGCAATTAGTCCTGCTATGATTCGAAGTAGTGTTGACTTACCTGTGCCTGAGCGACCAATAATCGCCACTATCTGATCTTCATATAAATTTAAGTTAATGTTGCTGAGTACTGTTTTCTGTTCTGTACCTTGTGTAAAAGTGTGTGTGATTCCGTTTAAGGTCATCATCTCTGTATCGTTTGATAAATTTTGCTTGTTAAGTGAAAGTGTTGATTGAGTCATAGTAAGCCTCTTATTTTTTGATATGTAGTTTTTGGTTAGCAAGGAGTTAGGATATTTTGTATTTGCGCTCTGTTAACTTATAAAGAGGATTCCATATGAATACGATACACAAGCCAACTAATACAGACATGGCCACACAGCCTAATGCTGCCTGTGGTAATGCATTATCTATTGTGGCTTTAGAGATATAAAAGCCAAGCCCTGAGGTGTGGACGGTCGATACTCCCCATTGCAACAGTTCAGCACAGATTGCTGAGTTCCAAGCCCCACCTGCGGCGCTGATCACTCCGGTTAGAATATAAGGAAATATTGCTGGCAACATAAAACGTAGCCACCATGTACGGCCTGTTAATTTAAAGAGTTTTGCTAGTTCAATCATTTCTTGCGGCAAAGTTGTAACGCCAGCAATAACATTAAAAAGTACATACCAAGTTGTCCCCATCATAATCAATGGGATGGTCCATAAGTTTAATGATGTACTGGTTGCCATTAATGCAATAGTAACCAATGGAAAAAAGATATTTGGTGGTAATGCTGAGCCTATCTGAATAATAGGCTGCGCGATACGAGTTGCTCTAGGGCTCAAACCAATCCAAACTCCGGCAGGTACGCCAATAACTAAGCTTAATAACATTGCCGCTAATACGCGTAATGTTGTTTTTGCCATTAGTGGAACCATGGACAAAATTTCATTTTTAGGTACGTAATGCCATAACTCGTAAGACCATGTTGTACAAAAATACAGCACGATTGCATACCATGATATAACCGAAAATAGTCTTAATGTTTTTGGTAAAGCGTAACGTTTCCTATTTGATAAATAGCGACGACCACCATTTACAAATACTTCCGCTGTATTTTTGATAGGGCGGATAATGCGTTTTAACAGTAAGGTGTCGCTTAGTACGTTGTAAAACCATGAAGTATTGTGTTTATGTGTTTTTACCGATTCATATTTAAATTTTTCAGACCAACGAACTAACGGACGGAAGAATAGTTGATCAAAAACCATAATGTTTATAATTATGGCGAGCACAGCCCAAATAATCATTTTCACATCAGCATTATTTAGAGCAATTTGAATAAACGTTCCCACGCCATGTAAAGGCATATCTTTACCTGATAGTGGAATAATTTCAGCAGCGACAATAGCAAACCATGCTGCTGACTGAGAGACCATCGCATTCCAAATTAATCCAGGAATAGTATATGGAAATTCGACTCGCCAAAACTTTTGCCAAGGTGAGAGGTTAAATAGTTGCGCTGCTTCTTGGAGCTCTTGAGGAACAATCCTAAGCGTTTGGTAGACCACTAACGCCATATTCCAAGCTTGTCCTGTGAAAACACCAAAAATAGAAGCTGCCTCTAAGCCCATCACACTGTTTGGAAATAAATTGATAAATATAATCGTAGAAAAAGTAATAAATCCAAGTAAAGGTACTGATTCCATAATATTGATAAAAGGTAGAATTATTCGTTCTAAATGTTTATTTTTAGCGGCAGCAACACCTGCTGTGATAGCAAATATAAAAGAAAAGAACATACCAATTACAAGCCGCATTGTGGTGCGTAACATGTCGTAAGGTAACTGAGATAAAGCCCCATGAACTTCTGGTTGAAATTGATCTAAAGAATGGTGCATATCATGCCAACCATACTTGTAAAGAGTAATGGCGATAATAAAAATAGTAAAAGTAATAATATCTTTACTATTGAGTGAGAAAATAAAAGGCTTATTTTTTTTAAGCGAATTTTGTAATGCTAAGGACATGAAAAGTCCTCCATAAATATTATGGATATAGTATGAGTAAGATCGATTATAAAAAGAATGTTACAATATAATGAATATTCAGGTTAAAAACGAAAATATATTTTAAAGATAAAAATTGCTTCGTAATCAGTCATTTTTATTACGGTCGATAACAGACGCTTAAAATTAATTTTTAAGTATTAATAATCACTTAGATAAAATGACATCGCATAAAGCTAGTGTTTTTTTATGGGTGGTGGTTGTAATGAAAAGTAACGAACCATGATGAAACTCCATTTTTTCAATGGATTAATAAAATGCTATAAAGCAGTTATAAAAGGGGGAAGTTATTTTAGTATCTACAAGGGGGCTGTAGAGGAGTTGAAAGTGTTTTCATCTTTTTCTCCTAAAATATCTTTGGTTAATGGAAATTAAAGTGTCTTGCTGTTTACGCTGGTCATAATAGTATGGATAAGAATAATGTAAACCTTTTTTATCAACTAAATTAAAGTTACGTATTTTTATTCAAGTTATATTCAGATATAAAAGTGAAAAATATATTAATAAATTACGTTGATTACGGATTATAAAAGCAATAATTGATTATTAATTAAAAATAATGAGTAAGGTTTGTAAATAAGCGAAATTAAGTCTTTAATAACTAATAATTGTTATATTTTAAAAGATATAAAAAACCCACAATGAAAGAGTCATTGAGGGCTAGTGTTTTCGTTATAGTTATATTCAGGTTTACTTGCTATAACCAACCTTTACGTTTGAAGTAAAGGTAAGGCGCAAGAGCTGCTAACACCATCAGCAATAGAGCATAGGGGTAACCTAATTTCCAATGAAGTTCCGGCATAAACTCAAAGTTCATTCCATAGCTTGATGCCACCAGTGTTGGTGGGAGGAATACAACAGACACAACCGAAAAAATTTTAATGATACGGTTTTGCTCGATATTAATAAAACCCATAGCTGCATCCATTAGGAAGTTAACCTTTTGGAATAGAGACTCATTGTGTGGTAATAATGATTCAATATCGCGTAATACTTCACGTGCCTGTTCAAGTTCATTAGCAGGTAAACGGGCTTTTCGAACTAAAAAGCTTAGTGCACGTTGGGTGTCCATTAAACATAAGCGGATTTTCCATCCTGCGTCTTCTTGCTCTGCAAGATTAGATAAGGCTTTGTCGAAGTGTTCGCCCGGTTTACCACCTAAAATGATTTTACCAATTGACTCTAATGCGCTGTAAATGTCTTCAATAACATCAGCCAGTTGCTCAATTTTTGTTTCAAATAGATCTAACAGCAACTCATAAGCGTTACCTTGTTGTAAATGTTGAGTACGTGCTCGCATTCGGTAAAGACGAAATGCAGGTAACTCACGCTCACGTAAGGTAAATAAGCGACCATCACGGATGGTAAAAGCCACTGTTGAGTTATTAGCATAATCTTCAGCATCTTCATAATAGAAGAATGAGTGAATATGAAGACCGTCTTCATCTTCAAAAAAACGCGCGCTAGCCTCAATATCCTCAAGTTCAGGACGAGTTGCTAACTCTTGACCTAACTCTAGTTGAACGCGAACTCGTTCTTCTTCATTGGGTTCGATAAGATCAACCCATAATGCAGATGAGATTGGGGCTTGGGCTTCCAAATCTAAACGTTGTAAACGGGAATCGTTTAATTTAAAGGCGTTTAGCATGTTTTATATCTCAAATAATAGACAACACTTTAAAGCATGATTAGAAGTTCAATGAATACAACTTCTACCAATAGAAAACTGGCGTAATTAGATTTTAAACAGAGGCACGAAAATAAGAGGTGGTGCATGCTGGCAGCTAAGTACTGTCAACTCACATGTAATAAAAAGGGAGGACAGCTAAACAGGAAAAAATCTCAATCCAGTATCGACTGGGTATGTTCAAAACGGTGTCCTCTCAAATAATGGTGAGCGGATATTACGCCTGACAACCCAAGTCAGCAACTTGCGCTATTGCAACATTAGATTTGCACTAAGATAAGTAAGGTAAATGCTTTATTCAGCATTGATTCAGGAACGTTATTTTGAACTGATAATCTGTGGGAGATTGTGGTTGGTGTAATTTAGATATATGTTTTATATATTAATGCTAGGAGTATTAATGAGCAATTATGGTAAAGAATAAAGCCTTCCTCAAACACGAAAGCCGTGAAGAAAAAGGCTATATCAAATTATGATTTTCTATTTTAAAAATGTTGAAACAACCACTTTATGGTTGTATCAACAAAAAATTAAATCAATAACTTATTCTTTACCATATACGTTGTTTTCTTGCTCTTGAACACGAATAAATGTCGCACGCTTAGTTAGCTCTTTAAGCTGCGCAGCACCGACATAAGTACATGTTGAGCGAACACCACCCATAATATCTTGGATTGTAATTTCAACAGGCCCACGGTAAGGAAGCAGTACAGTTTTACCTTCTGCTGCACGGTACTTCGCCACGCCACCTGAGTGCTTGTCCATTGCACTTTGGCTAGACATACCGTAGAACTTCATGAATGTTTTGCCATCTTGCTCGATAAGTTCGCCGCCGCTTTCATCGTGCGCCGCTAACATACCACCAAGCATAACGAAATCAGCACCGCCACCGAAGGCTTTTGCTACGTCGCCAGCACATGAACAGCCACCGTCACCAATGATACGACCACCTAGGCCGTGCGCAGCATCTGCACACTCAATGATTGCTGATAGTTGAGGGTAGCCAACACCAGTTTTTACACGTGTTGTACATACCGAACCTGGGCCAATACCAACTTTAACAATGTCAGCACCAGCAAGAATCAGTTCTTCAACCATATCGCCGGTTACAACGTTACCAGCACTGATCACTTTATCTGGAAATTCAGCACGTACTTTCTCTACATACTCAACAAGGTGTTCCGAATAACCATTAGCAATGTCAATACAGATGAAAATTAGATGATCTGTCATTGCCATGATGTCTTTGGTTTTTTGGAAATCGGCGTCAGAGGTGCCTGTAGAAACCATTGCGTTTTTAAGAACTGAGGCATCATTTTTAGCAATAAAGTCAGCCCATTGCTCTACAGTGTAGTGCTTATGAACTGCTGTCATTACATTATGTTTTGATAATGATTTTACCATCTCAAAGCTACCGACAGAGTCCATATTCGCAGCAATAATAGGTACACCAGACCATTGACGACCACTATGTTTGAATGTAAAATCGCGGGTTAATTCAACTTGAGAGCGACTTTTTAGGGTTGAACGTTTTGGACGAAACAGTACATCTTTAAAACCCAATTTCAAGTCTTGTTCGATACGCATGGTTATTCCTTACACTTATCTTATCGAATGCTGCTCAACGAAATCTTTACTGGCAGGTAAACATTTTCGCCTTATGAGCGGGCACAAAAAAACCGGAGCGTTGGCAGACGCTCCGGTTTACAACATTATAGGAAGCAAATTTTCAAAAACAACCCTGTAAATGTAAATAAATGTGTATTTGTGAAGATAAATTAAGATAAAAGCAGCCTGATTTTCTATCAAAGTAGTACTTTTTATAAACTTTTCGCTTCCATTCTTGGTAAATCCTTGCATAATTCCTGCGTGGTTTGACTGATAAAAATAAACTTTAAAATAATTCGTATCTTTAAAATGAGAAGCTATTATTAAAGGTGGCCAGTTTGTAAAGCTATCTTTTTCTACGAAAGGTTGTGGGAAGGTTTAATTTGTTGAAGAAAAGAAAGGTAAGAAAAGTTTTTCCTCTCGATTTTTATGGGGAGGATGGAAGTTGGCGTTTCATCATTCGGGCAGAGCATCCTGAAGAGATCATTGACGCAATGTATTGGTGTGCTTATATTTCTTGTCATCGTAAAGATTTTGACTTGTTGCATATGGCTTGCGATAAATTTAACTACAAATATAACTACTCATCATCTGATTCTTCTGAAATACACTATGGTTTAGGCGAAGCACCATTACGTGTCAATATGATGGGACCTATCGTGTTGATGTCGACAATTCGAGATAAAGTGATTAACGTTACAGCAGATGACACTGATATAACTACACAAGCTGTCGCTTAAAATTAATAATTAAAACTGAAAAAACGTTAAACAACTGAGTTGTTTAACGTTTTTTTGTTTTTGTTATTTGCGATTATTGCTTTTCTAGTAAACGCTGCTGATATTGTATTGGTGTTACCCCTCGATTTCTCTGAAAGGCTTTGTTGAAGCTTTGGACATTTTTGTAACTTAAATTCGCAGCGATCTCTGTTATAGGCAATCCGCGTTGCATGTACTTTATTGCAATATTACATAATACATAGTTAGTGGTATCGGTGAATGTCCAGCCAAAGCGGTGCAATCGTCGTTGCAACTGTTGCTTAGATAAGTCTAAACGTTGTGCAATAAAATCTAGATTAGGATACTGGTAATAGCGTGAATAATTGATCAACTCAAACATTAATTTTGCGGTATCAGTCGGTTGTGGCATGTTCAAAAAATCATCAAGTTGTAAATTTGACATTAACATGGGTTTTTTGAATTTAAGAACACGATTATCGACATGCTCTAATATTGATATTGGGAGCCAAACTTGGGTCGAAGGTGCGTTCCAGCGTATAGGGCATTGAAAATAATCATTGATAGCTGAGTTGTGGGTTTCAGTGGTATTTAGTCGGATCTTTAATGGGATGAAGTCGTTACCCAAATACTCACGAATTGTTTGAACGAATAATACAGCTATCCGCAAATTATCATGAATCCCTCCTCGTCCTTTGGAGTAAGGGTTGTGATAAGTCCACTTTAATATATTGCCCGAAAGTTCGCTGTGGTATGACGCACCACTTTGCAAGCATGATAAACCATAGTTGATTCGTCGCAGTGCTAATGGCAAATCGGGGCAGCTTAAATACCATTCTCCTAACCCTCCCATGTGTTCAAATGTTATCTCTTTAGCCAGCTTTACCATATAAGCGGAGTCATCGGTGAGTTGCTCTATACGTTCTAACCAAGCTAAATAATCATTAAATGGGATCAGCGACATGCTTTCTTTAAGTAATAAATCTGGTACATCAAGCTGGTTGAATGAAAGGTCATAGTGCTTTTGGATTGCACTATTGAGAGGCTTGATAAATAAGGTTCTTATAAAAGCAATATCTAACATGTTGGCTGGCCGATAAAAAACACGTAATGGATAGAATATATCAAATATGAGCAATAAGTGATGTTTTCAATCCGGTTTTGTTTCTCGATACTAAAAATTACTCACAATGAACTCAATTAATAACGCTAATCCGTTAAATAAGAATGATGACTAAATTGACCGGAGAATTTAATGAGTTTATTTAGCATGCCTTTCACTGGCACGAACATAGATACGGTATTACATATTGTTGCAGGCGTTGTCATGATTGGCACTATTGCAGCTATTGGCATTGGTTTTTGGAAACTTCATGAATTACCTATTCATAAAGCATCCAGTAATCAACATCACCAAATAGGATTAATTACAGCCTTAACCTGGATAGGCTTCGTTTGGCATTGGGTATGGGTACTTGCAGTAATAATTGCGTTCGTTGATGGAGAGCAAGCACTGAAGCGATTACGTGATATCTGGCATAGCGATAGTCCTAATACAAAAACTGACGGTGTAGATAATGATTCATCTTTAGCGATACAAACAAAAGAGGAGCAGACGAATGCTTGAAGGTTTAGCCGTCTGGACATTATTTATATACCTGCTCCGTTTAGTGGGTATGCCATGGAATAAGTTTACTAAGGCTTTTGCGTATATTGGCGGTGGTAGTTGGTTAGTGTTTGTATGGTACGGATTAATCACGTATGCACCGATGGATTTATCTGGAGGCTCGTTAGTGCAGTCTCCCCATATTCAACTAAGACCTGCAGCAACAACAATTAATGGTCATGTAAAGGCTATTCACTTAGCACCTAATAGTCAGGTGAAAGAAGGGGATTTAGTGTATGAACTTGATACTGAACCCTATCGTATTGCGCTAAATAAAGATCTAGCAAGTTTAGCATCCGCAGCAGTAGCTTTAGATATTGCAAAAGAAGATGTTGATATGGCACAAGCGAGTTATCACGCCGCAGATAAAGATATTGAGATCGCGCAAAATCAGCTTGTTGCAGCGAATGAAGATTATAAATTAAAACAAGCAATGCTGAATCGCTATATTAAGCAAAATAAAGTAGTACAACATACGATTACGCAAAGTAAATTAGATGAGCAGCGGACAGCTGTAGAGGTTGCTAAGTCACAAAAGGTGATGCTTGCTTCACAAATTGAAAAAGCCAAAATATCAGTTAAGAAAGCGAAGTTAGCATTAGAAAAGTCACGTTTAGCAGTGAATAGCCGTGAAGTTGATGTTGATACACAGCATGAAAATGTCGCGAAAGCACAATGGGATTTAGATCATACCAAAGTGTACGCGCCTGCTGATGGTTATGTAACAAACTTCATTATGCGCGAAGGGCAGTTCGTAGGCTCTGTGCCCCGTATGCAAATGTATACTAACGAAAAATATATGTTAATGCGTGTCAATCACCAGGCTATTCGTAATGTAAAAGTGGGACAACTGGCTGAATTTGCAACGGCAGTTTACCCTGGAAAGGTGTTTACTGCTGAAGTGGAAGGTATTGTTGAAGCAACAGGCGAATCACAAGGTAACTTGATTGGTCGAGAAACCAATGTACGTCAAACAACGGGGGCGAATATGGCAAATAAACATCACTTCGTCCGCCTGAAAGTACGTGAAACTGAAGGTTATGATATTCCTGTTGGATCGGTAGGTATCGGTTGGATCAGCGCTGAAAAACCGATTAGCTTCTTAGGTTTCTTAGATGTGGTTCGTGGGATCATTATTCGAATGAAGTCACAGCTATTCTATGTGTGGTCAATGTAAGTAATTACTTACAAAATGCAATAAGCCAGTTTTCTTATTTTAAAGAGGCTGGCTTTTTTAATCTTGGCGTAACGTATTAACATTCGATATAGGTGTTGGATAACGGCTCACTATCCAATAGGTTGAAAGAATGAAGGTTGTTAATGTTACGATTTGAATAAATGTCTGTCCTTGTTTGGAAATCAACCCATTGGCGACGGCAGTGTAAGCGAGCAATAAAGAAAACTCGCTTGCTTGGCTTAATCTTGCACTCAACTCTTTGTTTATAGGAGCCTCTGTGTTTGAAATGATAAGAGCGCGATGAAACCCCCATGCCTTTAGACGAATCAGCACTACACCAAATAAAATCCCCCATAAAGTATAAATATCACTGGCCAATAAGTTAATATTCGCACCAATAGCGAAAAAGAACAGGATTAAAAAAAATTCTCTTAATGGTTTCAAATGAATAGAAATCACATTGGAAATGGGGCTTACGGCTAACAATGTACCCGCGATAAAGGCTCCTGTTTCGTACGATAGACCAATACGATGGCTGATTTCAGCCCAACAGAAACACCACGCTAGGGTTGCGATAAAACTGTATTCTTGAATAACATCAAACTTTTTCATTAGTGGAAACAGAATAAGCTTAACGGCGAAGTATGCACTAACTATAAAAATCAGAAGCTTGGCGAATATCAAAAAGATAGCAAGGTCAATACGCTGCTCAGTATCGATATTGAGCAGTAATAAAACAGTAATGGCTAAAATATCTTGAATTAACAAGATACTGGTCATAATTTCTCCCATTTTCTGATGGTGAAGCGTTGTGGTGGGAATTAATTTAAGGCCAATAACGGTACTGGAAAACATCATTGCAGCGGCTGTGATAATGGCATCTTTGAGAGGAAGTTGGATTATTAATGCAAAAAGGAGTGTGCAAATGAAGAAAAATAGACTGCAACACAGCGTGATAAGAGCACTTTCTCGAAACAGACGAAGCAAGCGTTGAGGTTGTAAATTAAGCCCTAGTAAAAAAAGTAATAAAATGACGCCAATATGCCCCATTTGGGTAATCGCTTCAGCATTATTGATCATGCCAAGCCCATAAGGACCAATAATAATGCCCGCAACGATGTACGCAATGATGATGGGTTGTTTGGCAAAGAGAAATAAACTCCCTAAGCCCGCAGCGCTAATCACTATCGCGCTAAGCTCGAAAATCATTGTATTGATACTATCAACCATCGACACCTACCTAGCTATGAAACGCAGCACGCGTAGTTGATTGCAGAAGGCAATGATAAAAGCATAGTGGTTTAAAAAAATTGGGTTGAATGTTTTTGCGACAATAATTTAGGAATAGATAAAAGCTAGGGAAAGTGATATTAGCGAAGAGATAACCAGAAATAAACATAGATAACGCTGAGTTATCTATGTTTATTAATGTTATTAAGCGCGATACCGTTTGTATTGCGATAAAATATCGGCAATCAATTCAGGCTCAGAAAGTCCATCAACTAAATACGATTGCTGATTGTTTTTAATCATTACCTCAAGATGAATTTGTTCATTATCAGTGTTTTTATGGAGCTGTAACGCGTATTCATAAGGTTGATGTCGATTGTTATCAATCACTAAACGAATACGACCATCCATACAATAAATGTCTGTGTCAAAACCGTCATCGGCCAGTTTTTTACTGGCTTTGGTTAAGGCTGATCTTGCAATTGTATAGATATCGGCATGGGAAGAATACTTTGCCATGTCTTGTCTCCTTCTGTTCTAAGATATGCTAGGACGTTGGTAAACGTCTGTCGCTGTCAGAAGATTTTATCGGGCAAAGACAAGGTGTTACCAACTAAAAAAATCAATCATTATCATCAGTTCTACTTATTAAAATGTAACTAACTATTAATGGCTAAATCACTAATTTTAAAACCATATGAAAGGAGAGGACATCCATTTCAGGAATAATCAATAGTCGATTTTTTTTATTATTTCATTTTAGTCTGAAAAATTAATCTCTGTTGCTACTATTGATAGGTGCCATAAATTCAATATGTTATAAGGAATACATGAATGTATAAGCGTTACCTTAATTTAATCCCTGTAGTTGCTTTATTGACTCTTTCAACTGCCCATGCTGATTCGCTAATTCAAGGTTTAAATCGTGTCGATAACTCGATAGATAAAGTGCAAAATACAATTCATGGAACGCAGAACTCGATAAGTAATGGTCAGAATAAAGTCGATAATACGCAACGTGCTATCAGTGAAATTCAAGACGGTACTTATGTAGAAAAGCGTGTTGAAAAAAAAGTACACAACCAAAAGCGTAAAGTCGTGAATGGGGCCATTAATAAGTCATCGAATGCTATACGTAAAGCAACTAACGTTTATTAAGTTAAGTATAGTGATAAAAAGCGGCGATATCATAATCTCTATAAATAGAATGATATCGCCTCATTTTTTACCCATAACTTGGGTTAAGCTTATAAAACGTAATTATGATCTTTGTAATTTCGCTTTCGATTCTTTTCGCTCTGCAGCTCTACATGCAGCAGCGGTAAATACCACATCTGTTGAACTGTTTAGTGCTGTTTCTGCTGAATCTTGAATCACGCCAATAATAAAGCCAACGGCAACAACTTGCATTGCGACTTCACTAGGGATACCAAACAAGTTTGAAGCTAAAGGGATCAATAGTAGTGAACCACCAGCAACGCCTGATGCACCGCAAGCTGAAACCGCTGCAACAACACTTAGTAAAACTGCCGTCGCTAAATCAACTTCAATGCCTAGGGTATGAACGGCAGCAAGGGTTAATACGGTAATGGTAATTGCCGCTCCACCCATATTGATGGTAGCACCCAATGGGATAGAAACAGAGTAAGTATCTTCATGCAGGTTAAGATCCTTACAAAGTTTCATATTTACTGGAATGTTGGCAGCAGAACTACGGGTAAAGAAAGCGGTAATACCACTTTCACGTACACAACGTAAAACAAGCGGGTAAGGGTTTTCACCTGTTTTTACGTAAACAATAATTGGGTTAATAACAAAAGCAAGAATTGCCATTGAGCCTAATAGGACACCCAGTAAGTGGGCATAGCCCGCCAATGCAGCAAAGCCTGTTTTAGCAAAGGTTTCCGAAACTAAACCAAAAATACCGATAGGTGCTAAACGAATAATAAAGCGAACAATGAGTGTTACACCGTTCGACATATCATGGAAAACTTGTTTAGTCGCATCGCTTGCTTGGTGAAGAGCAAAACCAAGTGCTACAGCCCATGCTAAAATACCAATAAAATTACCGTTCATAAGTGCATGAACTGGGTTATCAACAATCTTAAATAGAAGGGAACTAATGACTTCTGCGATACCTTCCGGTGGAGCAATTGAATTGGAACTAGCAACAAGCGTTAAAGTGGTAGGGAAAAGAAAGCTCATAGCTACAGCAGTAAATGCCGCCATTAAAGTGCCAAATAAATACAACATGATAATTGGCTTCATGTTGGTATGTGTGCCTTTCTTTTGGTTAGCAATAGATGAAGCAACCAAAATGAAAACAAGAATAGGAGCAACGGCTTTTAGCGCTGCAACAAATAATCCCCCAAGAAAACCCACACTCATCGCTGATGATGGTGATAGTGTCGCAAGTAATACGCCTGCAACGATACCGACCATAATTTGTATAACTAAACTACCATTGGCCACTCTGGCTAAAAAAGGTTGTGATTGACTCATATAACTTCCTGCATTTTATATTCTGTGAATAGCTTTTTATTTTGCGTCTGAAACATTTTTTAACAGGATCTGTTTGAAATAGCCAGTTATCTTTTTATAAGGTTTTAACTAACATAAATATAACGTTATATTTAACATTTAATTATCAAAATATGATGAATCGGCATACAAACAGCTTGTTTGATAACAATAAAAGGCAGTGAATGTATAATGTGTGTTAATGGATGTTTTAGCACCATAAAAATTTTGACGAACAGGCAAAAAAACAGAAAGAATTAAATGCTTTAATATGTAAGAAAATAAAACCTCCGCTACGGCATTTATAGCTGCAACAGAGGTTTTGAGGCTGCTATTTAATTAATAGACTTATTTAGGATCTAAGCCTGAGAGAGATGATGCATGTGATGTTGTTGCTTTCAGTTGCTGTGCTTGATTAAGCAATTGTATTATACGTTTATCATTCCACTGCTGACGATCTTGACTATAAGTTGATGCCATAATTTCAGCTACTGCATTATCTAATTGTTCTGCGAGCTCTGGATTAGCAGAGAGTTTTTCATGCTGCTGCTGTTTCCATTGTTGGTAGTAAGTCTGAATTTGTACTGTTTCTCGTTTTGTAATTGCTTGTTTTAATGCTTGCTCTACATTCGTCGTTCTCGATTGAAGTACAATTTCGGTATTTGATGCAGATTGCGCCTTACGTGCTTTAATTAATAGCCCTAATGTTATTAACCAAAGTAAAGCAAATACTGCTGTCGCCCATTGCCAGTAGTCATGTTGCACTACATTATTATGCACGTTGTTAGCATTAGCACTATTTTGAGGCGTAACAACAGACGGTGTTGTTAACGCTGGTGGCGTAATTGTGCTGCTTGCATTTGGATCGACCGTTACATTTAACGTTAGCCCATCAACTTTTGTTGTTTGCTGTTTTTCTTGCTGGGTATTCCACCAATTAATACTAATTGCAGGTAATTCAATCGTGCCTGTTTCACGAGGAATGATGACTTGCTTTAACGTCATTGTTGTATATCCATTCCCTTTTGAATATTCAGGTTTTTCATCATAACTTCGTACCGATGTTGGATACTTTAAGCTGATATTCGGCATATTACTTTGGGCAATATTTTTAATACGCAAGGTCAAAATACGTGTAATAGGCTCGCCAACTTTTGCATCCACGCTAGTTTTACCGTTGACTGATGGTTGCCATACTTGATTGAGTTGCAAATCAGAGGTTGGTAGCCATAACCCTTTATAGTTACTTGGTTTTGCTTTAATTGTAAGTTCAATATTTTTTGCTGTTTTATCAACTGGCACTGTTAATGTTGAACCGAAGCCACGACTCC
This sequence comes from Photobacterium sp. SKA34, assembly GCF_000153325.1. GTDB lineage: Bacteria > Pseudomonadota > Gammaproteobacteria > Enterobacterales > Vibrionaceae > Photobacterium. The sequence continues at coordinate 554,916 of NZ_CH724141.1, read as the reverse complement.
CTTTAATCACGCTACCACTGAATTTCGCACCATGTAAGGTTATATTCCCTGGCTTATCTGCAGTGATCTGGTAATTACGGGTGATCACAATATAGCGACGTCCATTTTGAACAACTTCGTTCTGAGCATCTTGCCCAATTTGTGTTGCTGTTAGTCCATCACCATACGGTGGTGCTAAACTCGCTTGATCCATTTGCTCGCCAATTAAGATACGCACTCGATAATTAATTGATTCACCAACATAGATGCTTGATTTATCGTTAATGCCTTCAATGGAAATAGATGATTGGTTCGCGTTGGCTGCTTGTGTTTGTTTACTGCTTTTTAAAACAGTAATCGTAATTGGGTCGGTTTTTGAGCTACCAATTTGAAACGCAGGGATCGTAAGAGTGCCAACCTTGTTTGCAGCTAGCGCTACTGTCCAGCTAGTATTACGTGAAATAACCCCATTAATCATCGAAGTACCGCTACTTACGCTAGGGCGGCCATAAGCAAAGTCAGGACTTAATGGCGCAAGATCAAGTGAATTGGTATTTACACTATCATCGACAGCAACCGTTAATTGGAAAACCTCATTAACACCAACAATATTTTTAGACACTGTTGCTTCCGCTTGTGCCGCCATCGCTTGGGTTGAGAGTAGCGCACTGAAAAACAAAGCAATGTACAACAATGGTGTATTTACTTTTTTGCCAAAAAATAATTTATTCATAAATCTATTCATTGTCCTATTACCATGAGTTCTCAGTTTTTTGCTGCGCTTCTTTCTGTTGCGCTTGCAAAATTAATTGAGCTCGGATCAAACCACTTGTGTCATCAGGTACTTGTTCCAATTTCTTCAAAATAGGGTTACTGGCTGAAAGCACATCCCCGTCTTTTGATGCTTGGTCACTCATTCGTACTTGATTGTTGTTATTTGTTTCTTTGCTTTTATTTTGTTTAGACTTAGTGGCTGATTTTTCCTTAGCTTGCTGTTGCTGTTGCTGTTGCTGTTGCTGTTGCTTTGCAGCTTGTTTTGCATTTTCATCAGCACGTTGTTGTTCAGCCACTTTTTGCTCGGCTGTTTTCTCTTTCTCTGGCTGTGATTGTTTACCACTATTTGCCTGTTGAGGTTGCTGCTGATTTTTCCCTTGTTGTTTATCAGACTGATTTTGTTGTTGCTGTCTTTGGGATTGCTGCTGTTTATTTGCGCTGTTCTGATCCTGCTTTTGGTCATTTTTTTTCGATTGTGAAGACTGCTTATCATTAGATTGTTTGTTATCTGATGATTTTTGCTGATCTTGGTTTTGTTGTGACTGCTGGCTGTTATCTTGGCTCTGCTTTTTGTCGTTAGAGCCTTGTGATTGCTGCTGTTGCTTGTCACTCTTCTGCTGATTCTGCTGCTGATTCTGCTGCTGATTCTGCTGCTGATTCTGCTGCTGATTCTGCTGCTGCTGATTCTGCTGCTGTTGTTTCTTTTGTTGCTCTAGTGCTTTCTTCACGATATCGAGGTTTTTCTTAACATCTGGGTAGTTAGGATCGGCTTTCTGTAGCTTTTCATAGGTATCTACCGCTTGCTGTAATTTCCCACTTTGTGCATAAGCATTACCTAGGTTGTACTGCGACATTGAATCATGTAATGGTTTTAAGGTTTCAATGGCTTGAGCATAATTCTTTGCTTTATATTCAGCGATACCTTTCCATTGCGGAGATTCAAAATCTTGTGCCGCTTGCTTATATTTACCATCGGTATAAGTTTGGTAAGCTTGTTGCTCTGCATTTACCCATGGGCTAGCTTGTGCATGATCTATGGGTAAAAAGAAGAACATAGTGGCAATGACAACGCCACGTCGGAAACCAAGCAATGCTAGTAATAACAAAGGTAAAACTAACCAAAATCCGCCATTTAAGCGTTCTTGCAGTTCTTTTTGTTGATCTTTTTTACCGCTATCTTGTGGTTTTGCAGTGAAGTGGACAATCGCATTAACATCTTGGTCTGTCGGTTGAACCATCTGCAAAATACTACCAGTTTGCTTAACAATAGGTTCTAGTGTTTTCGGATTAATTTTTGAAATAACAGGTGAGCCATTATCCATTAATAATCGACCATCAGGCAGTGGAACAGGTGCTCCATCAACTGTGCCCATGGCTAAGATAGAGACACGATATTGAGTACCTTTTAATTCGGCTAAACTTTTAGCTGATTCCTGCTTAGACATACCATCGGTCACTAAAATAATATCACCTGTACTATTACCAGCCTGTTTAAGTAACTTTATAGCTTCAGCAATACCTGCCGCGGCATTACTACCAGGAATTGGCATAATCTTTGGCGATAGGCTAGGGATCAAGTTTGCTAAAGTATGGCTATCTTCAGTTAACGGGCTGACTTCATAACCATCTCCTGCATAGGTGACTAACCCCGTACTGCCTTCTTTCCAGCCCGGCAACATATCAAGCGCTTTAAAACGCGCCTGTGTTAAACGGTTCGGTTTTATATCGGTCGCATACATAGAGCGGGACATATCCATTACCAATACGCGTGCGCCACTTAAGTTATAAGCAGGTAGTTTTACTTTTTTCCAACTAGGGCCAGCCATCGCAACCACAGCGATTAGCCAGCCCAAAGTGAGTATGGCAATGGGCCATGATGCTGATTTGGGTTGAGCCATACCTAATTTATTCGCAAGGTGTGGAGCAATTAAACCCGTGGTTTGTTTCTTGGTTTTAAGCCAAGGTAAAAGAAAGACTAATGGCACAAGTGCCAAGAACCATATTGGGTGCATAAAAGTAAAATTAGCCATGACGTCTCCTCATAACAGCAATGACGACAGAAAGTAGTAATGCTATGGCTAAAGGATATCGGAACAACTCATCACGTGGACGCCATGTTTGCTGGGCGTTATTGACAGGTTGAAGTTTATTGATGATGTCGTAAATTTTCTCAAGCTGTTGTGGATTACGTGCTCGGAAATATTCACCGCCCGTCATCTTGGCGATGTCAGTTAAAGTCTTTTCATCAAGATCTTGTGATGGATTGACGATGCGATCACCGAAGAAACCTTGTTGCACCATTTGATCAGCACCAACACCAACGGTATAGATTTTCACACCGCTTTCTTTGGCTAATTTAGCGGCTTCAAGTGGATCGATTACACCAGAGGTATTTGCACCATCACTTAATAAAATAATTACACGTTGTGGCGCTTTACTGTTAATAAAGGTTTTTGTCGCAATACCCAGGCCCTCACCAATTGCGGTACTTTGCCCAATTAAGCCTAAAACAGTACGATCTAATTGCTTTTCAACCGTCTTACGGTCAAATGTAAGAGGTGTTTGTAAGTAAGCGTGATCAGCGAAAAGGACTAAACCTAAGCGATCACCTTTTCGTTTCTCAATAAAATCCGATAACACATGTTTTACTGCGGTTAAGCGATCTACACTCTGCCCATTTTTAGTCACCATATCTGGAATTGACATTGAGCCCGATAAATCGACAGCTAATAACATGTCGCGGTGTTCTGGTTTTATTTCGATTGGGTTACCGTACCAAACCGGTCTTGCAGCAGCACAGACAAGACAAGTCCACAGTAAAGCCATTAATACTTTACGAATGATAGAACGAGGCTGTTTTTGACCAACACCGCTAGGTAATTTGGGTAATTGAATTGCCGCAGGCCGCATAACAGGTTTACTAAAACGGTAAACTAGCCATGCTAAAGGCAAAAATGCCCATGCCCAAAGCCATACAAATTCAAACATTTGAAGACTCCTTTTGCGTTATGCTAGGTAGTTTTCGTGGCGGCAAAGCATGTTTAAGCCATGTTTTTGCCATTGTTTTACATGGTTGAAAATCATCACTACTCAATGGTGTGTTTGAAAATGAACCTGATAGCCACACCGAATTAAGTTCTGAAAAGCCACTGTATTTCGCAGGTAGTTGATTATCTAAAAATGCCAACCATGCCTCACCTGTTAATGGCGCTACTAAAGCGCGCGAGTAATAACTTAACGCGGCTTGTTTTAGTAATGTATTGAGAGCGGGTACCCCTTGTTCTTCTGTTATTAGTGAAACTTTCTGTAATGCTTCTTTTTGTGCAGCATTAGCATGCTTCTGACGCTTCATAAGGGTAACTACTGCTGCAATAGCGAGGATCAAAACAGCAAATAATACCCACCACCCCCATGCTAAAGGCCAAAAGTTAGGAGCTTGAGGTAGATGTATATCCGCTAAAGGGAGTTGCTGAACGCTTGGTGTTGCCATTACTTAACTCCTTTGACGCGTTGTTAATTGCTGCAACAAAGGTTCCGCTGCAGATAAATAATGTAGAGGTATCGCCAATGATTTCGCGATATCAGCGACAAAGTTTTGATGCGTTAGATACTGCTGGCTTAATGAATCACGTGTTTTCTTTGATGAAAAATTAAGCCATGCCGATTGCTGTTTATCTGCAACGTGTTCATAGCCTCTAAATTGTGTTTGTCCTTGCTCTAATGGATCATGGATTTGGACAAACTGAATTCGATTATGTTGACGTAGTTGTGTTAAACGTCGCTTATCATTGAGTGATAATTGGTTAAAATCACTGATGATAATGATTTCACTGCCTTTAGAGCAAAGGTGGTGTAACCGTTTTAATGCATCAGAAAAGTTAAATTGTTGAGGCCGTTCTAATGCACTTAATGCCAACTGCTGTGATTCAATAAGCTTATTGATGATATGAAGTGGACCTTGCTGGCGTGCCGTTGGTTTACATTCATTAACATTCAAACCGTTATAAATTACTGCCCCTATACGATCTTGTTCACTTATAGCAAGCCAGCTTAATAAACTAGCAAAGTGAGCCGCTTGAACAGATTTCAGCATCAATTGCGAGCCGAATTGCATGCTTCGGCTTAAATCAATTAACAACATAACGGGTTGCTCGCGTTCTTCCGTAAATAGTTTGGTATGTGTTTTGCCAGTACGTGCGGTTACACGCCAATCAATAGCTCTAATATCATCACCAGCTTGGTAGGGACGTACTTCTGAGAAGTTCATCCCACGTCCTTTGTGGCGACTCTGATGTAGGCCATTTAATTGTGACCAGATACTGTGAGCAGGTGGCAACCAACGCATAGCCTGATTCTTATATTGCAGTAGCTCAGCCAAACACACATTAACCCCATCGCTATGGGGTGGCAGCGCTACGGTTAAGTGTGATTTGCTCATATACTAGCGACCTGTGAAATCAATTCTTCAACTACGCGATCTGCGGCAATACCTTCAGCTTGTGCTTCATAGCTAAGTAATAAGCGATGACGTAAAACTGGGTATGCCATTATTTGGATATCTTCTGGTGTAACAAAATCACGACCACTAAGCCATGCATGAGCCCGAGCACAACGATCAAGGGCTAATGTTGCACGTGGGCTAACACCCATTTGAAGCCAATCTTTAAGCTGAGAGCTGAACTTTTCAGATTGGCGTGTCGCCATGACGAGACGAATAATGTAATGCTCTACATCTTCTGCCATATGAATATTAAGCACTTCTTTTCGCGCAGCAAAAATATCATGTTGGCTAATATGAATAGGCTCTGCTTTTTCAATACCTAATGCTTCACCACGGTTAAGGCGTAAGATCTCTAATTCACTTTCAGCACTTGGATAATCAACATTAAGCTGTAGTAAAAAACGGTCTAATTGTGCTTCAGGTAGTGGATAAGTGCCTTCTTGCTCAATTGGGTTTTGCGTTGCCATTACTAGGAATAACTCAGGTAATGAGTATGTTTTACGACCTGCGGTGATCTGTTTTTCAGCCATTGCTTCAAGCATTGCAGCTTGTACTTTTGCTGGCGCACGGTTGATCTCATCTGCAAGAATTAATGAGTTGAAAATAGGACCTGGTTGAAAAATAAATTCAGCTGTCTCAGGACGAAAAATATCAGTACCTGTTAAATCAGCAGGTAATAGATCTGGCGTAAATTGAATTCGGTGAAATTCACCTTCAATACAATCAGAAAGCACTTTAACAGCGCGTGTTTTTGCAAGTCCTGGAGGCCCCTCTACAAGGATGTGCCCATCAGCTAGTAAAGCAATTAATAACTGTTTGACTAAATCGGGTTGACCTATGACTTGGCTTTGTAAGTAGTGATTTAATCGTTGAAAAGTACTCGCTAACATAAATTCATTTTCCTTTAGAGCTTACTTAATGCATTAAGCAAAGAAGCTGAGACTATCTAATGTGGCTTTAGTTCACGTTTTTTTAGGTTATCAAAATAGCGGTTAACCATTCATTAGATATGTTTGATGGCGTTTTATATATATCAGGGCAGCAAGAAAGTTATCAAGTCACTTATGTCGCCTTATCTTTTGAATAACTGAAAACAAAGGTTGAGATAGAGGAGGGCAAAAATTAATTTTTCAGTGCTATTAAAAAAAACGGAGCACAAGCTTGATTACAATAAATTAACAAATGTGCAACATTGGCTTTATCGTATGGTTAAGAATAATTAATAACTATATGTTTATTTGAAAAAATAGAGAATAAATTCAAAAATGCGTTGATATAAATCAATAAAGTAATTGTTAAATTTAAAATATCCATTTTAATCATATTGAGTGGTTTGTTAATACTAATATCAAATAGCTTTAAAATTGTTAATTACCTTCTTGATATCAATATGCATCTGTGTTGTTATATTGAATATGCAACGGGTTTGTAATGTGACTGTATTATATAGCGCTTAATATGTGAGTCATGTTGTATAAGTGATTAGATATAGCTCATCGGCTAAATCCATGAAACAAACCTTGAGTTTATCAAGTGTATTAATAATTAGATAAAAAGGAAGGAGCCTTAAATGAGTAAAGTCGCATTAGTTACAGGTGCTAAAGGTGGTATTGGTTCATCGATCACTCAAGCATTAGTCGATGCAGGTTTTCGAGTAGTTGCTACATATTACCCATCAGGTGAAAAAGCGGCTCAAGAGTGGTTCGATGCAAATAATTATTCATCTGAGTCTGTTCGATTATTTCCACTCGACGTAACTGATACGGATTACTGCCAAGAAGCGTTAGCAACATTGCTTCAGGAAGAAGGTCAAATTGATGTATTGGTCAATAACGCTGGTATCACTAAAGATACCACATTCAAGCGTATGACTGCCGATCAATGGAATGCAGTAATCAACACAAATTTAAATAGTCTGTTTAATGTTACTCAGCCTTTATTTGATTCAATGTGTAAGAAAGGTAATGCGCGCATTATTAATATTTCTTCAGTTAATGGCTTGAAGGGGCAGTTTGGTCAAGCTAACTATTCTGCGGCTAAAGCTGGCATGATTGGTTTTACAAAAGCGCTAGCAGCGGAAGGTGCTCGTGCAGGCGTAACTGTAAATGCTGTTGCTCCTGGTTATACAGGCACACCAATGGTTGAAGCGATTAAACCTGAAGTACTTGATTCAATTAAAGCTGAAATTCCAATGCGCCGCTTAGCGCTACCACAAGAAGTAGCAGCAGCAGTGACATTTTTAGCAAGTGATGCCGCAGCCTATATTACTGGTGAGACATTATCAGTAAATGGCGGCTTATACATGCAATAAGCATGATTGACTGATTTTTGAATTTTTAAGTAAGGACGCAAACTAATATGGCTAGGGTATTTATTGTTGCTGCAAAACGTACACCAATCGGTAGTTTTAACGGTGCACTAAAATCAGTAACAGCAGCAGAGCTTGGCGCTGCCGCAATCAAAGGCGCGTTAGCGGAAACATCAGTGCCAGTAGAAGCTATTGATGAAGTAATTTTCGGTAATGTCATTGGCGCAGGTCAAGGTATGGGACCGGGCCGACAAGCATCTTTAAAAGCGGGCATTCCTAATGAAGTACCTGCATACACATTAAATATGGTGTGTGGTAGTGGTATGAAAGCGGTAATGGATGCTGCCGCGCACATCAAAGCTGGTGATGCTGACATTGTGGTTGCTGCTGGCGCAGAAAACATGTCTCAAATTCCTTTTTGTGCATCATCGAAAATTCGTGATGGGCAAAAAATGGGTAACCTTGAACTAAGCGATTTATTAATTGCTGACGGTTTAACGGATGTCTTTAATAATTACCACATGGGTGTAACTGCTGAGAATGTTGTTGAGAAAGTTGGCTTAACACGTGAACAGCAAGATAATTTCGCACTAGCGAGCCAACAAAAAGCCGTTGCTGCTATTGAGCAAGGTAAGTTTGTTGATGAAATTACACCTGTAGAAGTGGTAGGTCGTCGTGCAACCGTTGTTGTTGATACAGATGAGTACCCGAAACAAGATGCTTCAATCGAAGGTCTAGCAAAACTCCGCCCTGCATTTAAACGTGATGGCTCTGTTACTGCTGGTAACGCATCAGGTATTAATGATGGCGGTAGTGCAATTATTGTTGTTTCAGAAGCGGCAGTAAATAAATACAACCTTACGCCACTTGCTGAAATTGAAAGTTATGCGCAAGCAGGTATTGCTCCTGAAATTATGGGCTTAGGGCCTGTACCAGCAGTACTTAAAGCACTAGATAAAGCGCAATTATCAATTGATAAAATTGAGCGCTTAGAGTTTAACGAGGCCTTTGCTGGCCAAGCTCTAGGTGTGCTTTATGAAGTAGCAAAAGAAACGAATTCAAAAGTTGAAGATCTCGTTGAACGTGCAAACGTCAATGGCGGAGCCATCGCTCTAGGTCACCCACTAGGTGCATCAGGTAATCGTATTTTAGTGAGTTTATTACATGAAATGCGCCGCCGAGAAGATCAGTACGGTATTGCGACCTTATGTGTCGGTGGTGGTATGGGTACAGCCGTTATTCTAAAACGCGTTTAATTTTTACAAATATAGGTACTGTATAAAAATACATGCAGTACTTCATTACTATTAATGAGGAAAGATCTATGTATACGGAAATGTTTAAGTCGTTCTCTGAGCAAACTGAAAAATCACTAGCACCATACGTTAAGTTCAACAAACTATTCACTAAGAATGTTGAAGAGCTAACTGAACTACAACTTGCAGCAGTTCGTGCATACAGTGATTTAGGTCTGTCTCAGCTTAAAGCTGTTAGCGAAGTAAAAGATATCCAATCTCTAACTGCGTTCAATAGCCAACAACTTGAAACGTTGACTAAGCTTTCTAAGCAGCTTATTGATGATAGCAACAAGTTCAACTCTGTTGCTCAATCATTCAAAACAGAAGTAGAAGAGCTTGTTGCTGACAATGTTAAAAAAGCAACGCCAGTAGCTTAAGGTTTATTTCTAGTCGCTCTCATTTATATGAGGGCGACTTTTTTGTTACAGCTTTTCTCAATTATGCTGAGTTAAATGTTCCCAAGCGTAATTGAATTAGTCCAAGTACAGGGTTTTTGTTATGAACAATCACTTCTTTTCGGACTACTTTGCCAAGCTCCAAGATATGAACCAGCTATGGTGGAAGGAGTTAGACTCCGGCAAGGCAGCCATGAACACCCCATTGAATAAAGCGCTGAATGATATTAATTTGGAAGATACTGCAGAGTTTTTTGAAAAAGCAGCATCACAGCCAGCAGCGCTTGCTCAAGTCCAAATGGATTGGTGGGAAAAACAAGTTAAGATATGGCAGAATATTGCTATGCCATCAACTGATGGTGGACAATCTCTAATTAAGCCAGCAAAAGATGATAAACGTTTTAGCGATCCTGCATGGGAAAATGAAGCGTTTTACAATTATATTAAGCAATCTTATTTGCTTTTTAGCGACTCAATGCGTGAAGCGATTGATTCCATTGAAGGTGTTGATGATAAGGCAAAAGAGCGTTTAGGCTTTTTTTCACGCCAAGCAATCAATGCGATGTCGCCAACAAACTTTGTTACTACAAACCCAGAACTGGCTAAGTTGACCGTTGAAACTAATGGTGAAAACTTAATCAAAGGGATGGAGTTATTGCAAGAAGACATGCAGAGCAGTGCGGATGTTCTCAAAATTCGCATGACTAATAGTGACGCATTCCAACTGGGTGTCAACATTGCAAATACCGATGGTGAAGTTGTTTTTAAGAATGAGTTATTTGAACTTATTCAATATAAGCCACTAACTGAAAATGTTAACAGTACACCGTTGCTAATTGTTCCTCCGTTTATCAATAAATATTATATCCTTGATTTACGAGAAAATAATTCAATGGTTCGTTGGCTCGTAGAACAAGGTCACACAGTCTTTATGATGTCTTGGAGAAATCCAGGTACACCACAAAGAGATGTGGATTTTGAAAACTATGTACTAGACGGTGTTATCCCTGCCGTTGATGCCATTGAAGACATTACTGGCGAAAAACAAATCAATGCAGCAGGTTACTGTATTGGTGGTACATTATTAGCTACTACACTTGCTTATTATGCAGCTAAGCGTATGCGCAATCGTATTAAATCAGCGACATTCTTTACAACACTTCTCGATTTCTCACAACCTGGTGAAATTGGTGCTTATATTAATGATCCATTAGTATCTGCAATTGAAGCACAGAACGATGTAAATGGTTATATGGACGGTCGCTCTTTGAGCGTGACGTTTAGTTTATTGCGTGAAAATAGCCTTTACTGGAATTATTATGTTAATAATTATCTAAAAGGTAATAGCCCAATAGACTTCGATTTACTTTATTGGAACGGTGATAGTACGAATGTTACAGCTGCATGCCATAGTACTATTTTACGAGAGTTCTATTTAAATAATAAGTTAGTCGATAATAAAGGAATAAAAGTTGGTGGTGTTTTTATTGATTTATCTAAAATCAAAGTACCAACATACTTTATTTCTACTCAAGAAGATCATATCGCTTTATGGCAAGGTACATATCGAGGCGCTAAGCAATTAGGTGGGAAGTCGACATTTGTACTAGGAGAGTCTGGCCATATCGCAGGGATAGTAAATCATCCTAAAAAGAATAAATATGGTTTTTGGCTAAGTGATAAACAAGATGAAAACCCAGAATCATGGTTAGATAATGCTAAACGTCAAGATGGTTCTTGGTGGACGCATTGGGATACTTGGTTAGGGGATTTTAATAAGAAAGAAAAAGTACCAGCGCGCGAAATTGGAAGTGATAACTATAAAGCACTTTATACAGCGCCTGGAGAATATGTGAAAGAAACATTACCACTAAAATAACTTCCCTGAATGAATAAAGCTCAGCATTATAATGCTGAGCTTTTTTTTGACATAAATATGATATTTAAAATCAGCCATTTTAGATAAAATGTATATACTTGTTGTGATTAATTTATTGTTTAAATATTTACGATATTGATATCTAAAAAATAATTTTCAGAATATAAACTTGTTCTACTGGAAATCAAGTGGGCGTGCTAATAAAAAGGAAAACTCTTGAAATCGCCGATGATGGTTATTCATTTATAATTAACTTTTGTTAGTGTTACTTTCGTCGCTTGTGGTCACCATGTTGGACTTTATGACAAAGAAAATAGTACTAACTTTCGACGAATGATCTTTCTCCTACTGAGTGAATTTTTACGTAGATAACTCTGTGCTTTAGCGATAACAGCTTTCTTTGCTTTTATTGATCACGAAAAAGTTCATGGTTTCATTAGTGATATCGGACTTGCTTGGTTTTTATTCTCGTAATGACAATAGCAGGTTTAACTATTTAAAAAATCCAAGTGCAAGGACCTTATCTCTGTACTAAAGCAAAGTGAAATTGATAATGTGTAACTTGCTTTTTCTGTAGCTGTTAAAGAACGCTTACGTCTTTTAGTCTTAGATTTAAAGATTATTTTATTAATAGTTTTTAAAAGTTTTTAAAAGTTTTGTGAGCGAAACGACATATTAATTTAGCTATATTACTGGATTGAGATTATTTTTCATTTTTTTGAGTTTTTCTAATTTCTGTTGTCTATTATTTTGTAATGATGGACTTATTTAATATTTGGAGCAGATAATGACTAAACTAGCAACTATTGAAGGTATCGGAGAAGTATATGCGGCTAAATTAGAAGCGGCAGATATTCATACGATGGAGCAATTATTGGATAAAGGTCAGAAACCTGCTGGCCGAAAAGCCATTGTTGAAGCAACGGGTATCAGTAGTAAATTAGTATTAAATTGGATTAACCGAGCTGATTTATCTCGTATTAAAGGGATAAGCACTCAATACGCTGATTTACTAGAATTCTCTGGTGTTGATACTGTTCCGGAGCTTGCGCAGCGTAATGCAGAAAATTTACATGCAAAAATGCTAGAAGTGAATGAAGAAAAGGCACTAGTTCGCCAATTACCAGCATTGAAAAGCGTTCAAGATTGGGTTTCACAAGCGAAGGAATTGCCTCGAGCAATTGAATACTAATTAAAAATGTATAAAAAAGCAGTCTCTATGGCTGCTTTTTTATTATCCTGAACATAGAATAAGTATAGATAGATTTTTGCAAGGGAGTTGCTTTATGTCAGAAACAATGAAAGTACTAATTAAAAATACTATAGGGCTTTGTACATTCTTATTTTTAGTATCTTTTAATGTAGCGAATGCTAAAACTTATAGTGCTGAAGCAAACCCACAACATAATGCGAGTGTTGAGCTGAACATTGATGGACATGCGTTAAATCAGCGTTTATGTTTCTTTGAGGATAAAGCTTATTCGCTGGGTGCGATTATTGACGTCGATGGTTATAAACTTCAGTGTGCTATTGAGAATGAAGCGGAATTAAACGGTCGTTTAATGTGGAAAAACTTAGTACCAGTAAAATAAAAGAAAGTCAGCAATGATAACCAAGATTGATAATCATTGCTGACTAGAGTTAAAGCTAAAGAACGATGGTTATTTAGCTAGAGAGCGGCTGCGTAGTTCAAAGATAAGCTTTTCTGCACTACATTCAAATTGGATACGCGCTGTTAATTCTGTACTATCTGCATTTACTGGGGTTGTTTCTACTTTGTAATTAGCATTTACTTCTTTAGCTAAAGCAAGGTAGTTCGAAAGTTCTATTTCTAGTGCATCTTTACCGTTAGCAAAGACTTTAACATCAGCAGTGTCGTCGTTTTCTTTGATGATAAAGCCCATCTCCGCTGAAACACCACATGCATCACAAACTTGGTATTCTTCTTTTTCAATAGTCATACTTTAATCCCCATAGGTTAAGGGTCTATTCTAAAACGTTGTGATTTAGATCGCTATTCATTAATAATGAAAAGTGAGTTTCATATATCTAAATTGATAAAGAATTAACATAAACTAGCCATATAAGCGTGTAATGTGAGCAAAAGTTTGCTCAAAGGGGTACGCTTCTAGTTGTCCAAAGCCATTAAATTGCTTTGCTTTTATCTTGGTGGTTAGTGGTGTAGTCATACCATTTAAAAAACGCGTGATTGCAGCAACTGAAGGAGGAAAATCACACGCTTCAATAAATTGATCACACCACTGAGTAAGAAGTTGATCCGACACTTCAGGGAGTGGCGGTAATGATGGCAATGTGATCGTTTTTCCTCGACAAACAGAACAATGGTTACAATGTTCTGGAGCATGATGGTCAGCAAAATAACGGGCTAATTGATAGCTTAAACAGGTTTTACTTTCAAAAAAAGCAATCATGCTATTGATACGTTTTATTTCACTATGCTCTTTTTGTTGAAATAGTTGATACAGTGCCTCACTCTCAACATCGATATCAAAGTGATGATTTTTGATAGCATATACATCAGTCATTTGTTTGCTTTCTAAAGTGATCCAACCTTTTTCATTAAAATAGTCAATCGCCGCAACAACACGTTTTCTATCAGCATTATAGCCTTGCCATAAAGCGTCCATATCCAGTGTATTCCATACTCTTGCTTTTGTTGAACAAGCAAAGATAGCTTCGACGAATTGGCGACGCTCACTATTAAAATGCGTTAAGATCTCTTGCTGGCTAATGTTGAGCTTGTAACGGTAATCAGCAAAATAAGTATATTGAGGTTCAATGATCTGGCGAATTTCTAAATAGACTAATAGTGTCTTTAAGGGTAATAACCGAATATTGGCGTCTTTTGATAACCGATTATTCATTACTTCCCACTGTTGTGATTGTGCTTTTATTTCATTTAATACGGTTGCTATCGAGCTGCGATCGGGGGTGTCTCCATAAATGAAATTTTGTAGCACATTTAGACCTGATTTATTTGCAATGACAGTACAGGTAGAGTTTTCACCATCACGACCAGCACGGCCTATTTCCTGACTATAGTTTTCAATTGATTTGGGGAGATCGAAGTGGATTACTTGGCGAATATCAGATTTGTCGATCCCCATGCCAAAGGCGATGGTGGCAACAATACAATTGATCTCTCCTGCCATAAATTGTTGTTGTATATGCTGGCGACGATCGGCATCCATACCTGCATGGTAAGCCTGAGCGGGAATATGATTACTCGTGAGAGTTGCCGCAATCTCTTCTGCAGTATGCTGTAAAGTGACGTAAACAATGGATGGGGTATTGGGTTGTGCTATCAATTGTTGTTGAAGTACATCCAATTTTTCATCATCTTGGGCTGCTAAAATAGAGAGATCAAGATTTTTGCGATAGAAACCTGTAACGACGATATCATCTTTTGCAATATTGAATTTATCTTGCATATCATTAATTACAGTTGGCGTCGCCGTTGCTGTTAGTAGTAGTACTTGCGGAATATTTAAAGACTGTTGGTAATAAGGTAATTTCAGGTAATCGGGTCTGAAATTGTGCCCCCATTCTGAAATACAGTGAGCTTCATCAACGACCAGTAATGAGATAGGGACTTGACTGATAAAATGCCTAAAACGCTCATTTTTCAAACGCTCAACAGATATCATTAATACTTTAATCTCACCTTGGCGAATACTCTGCATAACTTGCTGAGTCTGTTGCCAAGTTTGGCTTGAGTCGATAGATGCTGCGGGAATACCTTTTGATGCAAGGAAATCAAGCTGATCTTTCATTAATGCTAAGAGTGGTGAGATCACTAGTGTTAGGTGCGGCAATTCAATCGCGGGAAGTTGATAACAAAGTGATTTACCCGAGCCCGTTGGAAAAATAGCGGCAGCAGAATGGCCATCAAGAACACGAGTAATGACTTCTTCCTGACCCGTTCTAAGAGAATCAAAACCAAAAAATTTTTTAAGTGTTTGATGATACATGCTGAATACTCAATTGTCTTAATTGATAGCATCATACCGTATGTTGATGTCGTTAGGGGAATGGGATATTAAATCACGTTACAAAATTGCGAAATATTTATCGTTGTATTGCTATGGACTAAATGCATCGAGAGGGATATGTAAATGGAAACCATAAGCATCATTTTCACTATAAGACGTGATATAAAAACGCGTATCAGAATCAAAACTTATGGCGATATTTGCTTCTTTATAGGTAGATGATATTGAGGTCGGCGTAAGGGGCTGAAAATTGTTTAACGCTTTATTTTGACATAAGCCAGCATGAAAAAATGATAGTTGGAGTAGTGTTTTACAGTTTGAATAATCAAACGTTAATACCTCTCTTGTTTTGTAGTTGGCAATAGGAGAGTGGTTATTGAAACTATACGCTGATGATGAAAGCAGTAAAAAAAACAATAAGTATAATTTCATTGGTCTTTCTCGTTATTGGGATATAACAAGAAAATGCATACATCATTCCAATAATACAAAAAGTCTTAATGTTAAGATGTCTGTTTTGATAGGCATAGAATAGGAAAGGGGGAACAGAACGACCAAATGCCTTTTGCAAACCAGAAAGTAAATCGCAATGTAAATATAGAATATTGAGTCATACGATATGAAGCCAATAAGGCGCACTGCAAAACAAAATATTATTGCTATGCAGTACGTTAGATGATGGGGTTATTAGAATGAGAAACCAATACCTCCTGCATTATCGTAATGGTTGTAGTCAGAGATCGAAATACCGTAACCACTTTCTAACATCATATATCCACGAAGACGTTTATAGATTGGGAAGCTCCATGTAATACGCTCATAACCACGTGAAAATCCACTTTCCAAAGCGTTACGTACGGTCAAGGAAATAAGATTATTACTATCAACGAACCAGTTCATGCTGATACGTCCATATCCCATGTAGTTGGTAATGTCTTTATTGTAATCTTTTGCACCAAAGTCTAGACGTAGCCATGGCTTGATACTTAATGTGTAATTGTTATGTTCGAATGTGAAATCAGCAAATGCACGATTCCAGCTTCTTTCTTGTTCTCCGCCTCTACCATTGGATTCATGGACGAGACCAAGAGTTGTTCCAGCATAACCCCAAGCATTATTTTCGGCTTTTTCAGGCAGAGTCCAAAAAATAGATGGCTCATATTCTGTGTCTCTAAAATAGGCTGAAGAAGCATACGCTTGCCAATTTGAACGCTGTGTATAAGCCACATAGAGCTTGTCGTTTTGATTTAAAATACCAGAAGCTAAACGGTACTTAAGACTGATCTGAAAATTAATGTTGTACTTACTTAATTTACCGTCTTCAGGAATAACCGATTGGTATTCTTGATAATTAGGTTTTTGAGTGTAGTAAAAGGGTAGAACGTAATTATCTTTGTACTGCTGAAGCAATAGATTATTTGAACTTGAGTAATCTAATGAGTTATTAATAACGTCTTCAGCTAAAACATTACTGGAGAAAAAAGTACAGCTAATTAGTAGAGTAGAAAGGAATAAAGGGGATCTAATTGGTTGCCATACAAATTGCGTCATAATTTTTTATCGTCACGGTCATTTAAGAATAATTTCTTATGATCATAGACAGGATTTTTATATTATGTATACAGATATAAATGAAATCATAAATTGGTTGGGTTTATTGATTAATATAAGCATGAAAAAAGGGACGTATTACAATACGACCCTTTGAAAGGTTATCTGACTAGGTGGTTACTATTATGGTTCGATTTCCACTTTAAACAGTACAGCATAAAGTAGTGGAATAATCACTAAAGTTAAAATGGTTGCAAACAATAAACCAAACATGATTGTTACTGCCATACTCTTGAAAAAAGGATCAACAAGTAAAGGAGCAACACCTAAAATTGTGGTCAATGCGCCAAGTAAAACTGGGCGTGCACGACTTAAGGCTGAATCAATAATTGCTTGGTACGGTGCTTTCCCTTCTTTTATTTCGATATCTGTTTGGTCAACCAGAACAATCGCATTTTTAACCATCATACCTATTAAGCTAAGGAACCCTAGAATTGCCATAAACTCGAAAGGTGTTTGGAAAATAACCAGACCAATGGTAACGCCAATAATAGCTAATGGCGCTGTTAGCCAAATAATCAATGGCTGCTTTAATGCGTTAAACATAAAGATCACGGATAAAATCATTGCAGCAAAGCCATAAGGTGTAGAAATTGCGAGTCCTTCATTTGCGTCTTTGGATGCTTTATATTCACCGTACCATGTCAATTTATATCCCGGTGGTAACTCGATAGCTTCGATTTTTACACGTATTTCATTAAATGCATCGGCACTCAATACACCAGGTGTAGGATCTGCCTGAACCAAAATCGTTGGTATACGGTTAATTCGACGTAAGATGGCATCTTCCCACGCGACATTAACAGTCTCGATTAATTGGCTAACAGAGATTGGTCCATTTACCATACGGCTATGGACTTCTGTGTTCTCAATTGCACGTTCATGGGTACGTTCACTTTCTGGCGCGCGAACGACAATTGGAATTAAGTCATTCCCTTCACGATAAACCCCAACTGTTCGACCTGATAACGTTTGTGCAATTGCTTGGCTAATTTCCTGATTTGTTAATCCATAACGCTGTGCTTTTTCAGTTGAATAAACAGGCTTAATAACAGGTACTTGTTGACGCCAATCATCTTGAACAGCAATCAAGTTTGGATCAGACAGCATGATTGCCTTCGCTTGTTCAGCAAGATCACGTAGGACCCTACTGTCAGGACCTTGGAAACCGGCTTCAATCTTTTTACCACCTCCACGACCTAGCATGAACTTCCATACTTTGATCGAGGCTTCTGGGTATTTATTATCAAGCTCAGTTTGCAGATTAATAAGTAATGGAGCTATGTTACGGTAATCATTAATATCAATCAGTAATTGACCATAGCTTGGATTGCGAGCTTCTGGTGCATAAGTCAGCATAAAGCGTAAGCCACCACCACCAATGAAGCTTGAGATATTTCCGATACCTTCTTTATTTGTAATATCTTGTTCAATCCTAGCGATCGTTTTTTCTGTATTGGTGATGTCTGTTCCCTGAGGAAGGTAGACATCAACAACAAATTGCGCACGTTGTGATTCTGGCATAAAGCCAGGTGGTACAAATCTCATTCCCCAAATAGCGCCAATGAGTGTTGCTAGTAGCAATAAGCCAGTTATTTTCCGGTGTGATAAAACCCAAGTTAATAAAGCTTTGTAACTTTCTACAATTTTACTTGGCTTAGTATCTTGTTGCTTGATCTTAACTTTTAAGAACTGATGGCACAGTAACGGTGTTACGGTAACAGCAAAGACCCAGCTAAGTAGCATAGAGTATAAGATTACCCAAAATAGCGAACCGGCATACTCACCCATATCTGACGGTGATAAGCCAATCGCACTGAAGGCACAAATACCTACAACAGTGCCGCCTAAGAGCGGCCATTTAGTTGCATTGACGACTTCAGGAATAACGATATTACGATCTTCATTGTTTTGGAGACGAACAAGAATACTGTCAGTTACCACAATGGCATTATCTACCAACATGCCTAGCGCGATGATCAGCGCACCTAACGAGATCCGTTGCATTGCTATGTCATCAATTAACATGATGCATAGAGTACTGGCGACGGTTAACAGCAATACAAAGCCAATAATCACGCCAGATCGAATACCCATAAACAGCAGTAAAACGATGAAAACAATCACCACAGCAGCAATCAAGTTATCGATAAAATTCGTTACAGAATCACGAACAGAATCTGATTGCATTGAGATAATATGAAGATCCATACCCAGTGGACGTTGGTTTTCAAGTTCAGCAACACGCGCTTTAACCGCATCCCCCATATCAACCACGTTACCACCGGTAACATTGGAAATACCAAAGCCAATCGCACGTTCGCCATTAAAGCGCATTAGCATGCTAGTGGGTTCTTGATAGCCTCGGCTAACATCGGCAATATCTTTTAAACGTAAAACAGTATGGTTATCACCGATACCAATTTGAAGGTTGCGTAAATCTTCAAATGAATTAACGTTAGGTGTTGGAATAACAGGTAAACGCATGCCATTAGATGTCAAACTACCTGCAACATTAACAATATTTTGTTTTTGTAATACTGATAAAACGTTATCAACTGACAAACCGTAATTAGCTAAACGCTCACTGGTGATTTCAACAAAAATGCCTTCTTGCTGTTCTGCTAATGTTGCTGTTTTAGCTACACCTGGAACAAGAACGAGTTCGCGACGCAGGGAATCAACGTAGTCTTGCATTTGCTTATCAGTAAAGCCTTCGCCTGTTACAGCGAAAAATAAGGCATAAACATCAGAGAAGTCATCATTAACAATAGATGGCCCTGCACCCGGTGGTAACATACGTTGAACATCAACGATTTTACGACGTAGCTTATCCCAAACCTGCTGAAGTGCCGCCTGATCTTTTGAAAATTCAAGTTTTATCTCAACGGTAACTTCTGACATCCCTTGTTTGGAAACAGACTTAACTTCTTTTAGTTCCTGTAAAGACTGCACCGCACCTTCAATGACATCTGTTACTTCGTCGGAGACTTCTTGTGCTGTTGCACCTGAGTAAGGGGTAACAATGACGGCTTGGCGGATCACAAATTCAGGATCTTCAAAACGACCTAGCTTTAAGTAACTGATATAACCGCCAATTAAGATCAGTGCAATGATCACCCAAACACTGGTTCGTTTGGCGATGGTATAGTGAGCGATATCCATCTATTTACGCTCCATTTTTTGTGTTGTCAGTGTATGGACGTACTTCCATACCTGATTTTAATTTAGACACACCAGCGATCACAATACGTTCACCAACTGTCAGGCCATTAAGTACGGTAATACAGTTTTTGTTGACACTGCCTACTGTGATGTAGCGTTTTGATACTGAATTGTCTTTATTAACCACCCACACAAATTGTTTGCTCTTGTTGTCAGGAACGACAGACGCGAGTGGAACAATAATTGGGTTTCGGTTTTCCTGTGGACACAATGCAAGGTTAGGTGAAACCTTAACGGGCATACCTGGCAAGATATTTAATCCTTTATCATCATTAATACCCAGTACAACAGAGAATGTTTGAGTGATTGGATCGGCTTGGGTGGAGTAGGTACGCAGACTCAGTGGCAACAGTTGATCGGGGTTATTGTTCAATTCAGCAACGGCTTCACGACAAGTCATACCTGCGAGCATTACGTTATCTGTAATGTTAATCACCACTTCTAAATCATCAATGTTATGTAGTGTTAAAACAGGGTTATTGGCTTGAATTTGAACGTGATTATCAATTAATTTACTCCCAATAATGCCACTGAATGGGGCGATTAATTGTGTGTAATTTAGCTTGTTTTTCGCTTCATTAACTCGGTTTTGTGCCAAGTTATAACGCACAATAAGTTTATCTAAATCACTTTTAGAAATCGCTTGGCTGCTTTCATAAATGGCTTTACCACGTTGGTAAGCTTTGCTTGCATCAGTTAATTCAAGTTGTGCTGCGGCAAAAATAGTTTGGGCATCTTTTGGATCAAGCTTTGCTAATAGTTGACCTTTAGTCACACGGTCACCTTCGTTAACGAAGATATGGTTTACTCGACCTGTGACTTGAAATGATAAGTCGGCACGTTGCGCAGAGCGAACGACACCATTAAAGCTCAAATTAGTATTGGCTTTAGGTTTTACAATTTCAGTAAGTGCAGGGCTAACTATAGGCTCTTTAACTTGTTCTTGTTGTTCTTTATCGCCACAACCTGACAGTACGACAAGCGCGACTAATAAACTAACTACGAGTTTACTAAATGAGAATGATGCCATGTTGGACATTGCTGATTGAGTTTTCACCGGATTCTCCGCTATCAGTATGGGACGGTATAAAATTAGAAAGCATGTTTATTTGTATGGAAATAAAAAAAGTAGACTTTCGAGTATATTTTATGAGGGAATGGTGTTTTGTAAACTATTAAGTGTACTTTTTTGTGACAAAATGTTAGATTAGGATCATAGGCGGTGAAAATAGGCAGTGAATCAATGAAGCAAACGGAACGGAAGCATTTAGCAATTCTTGCGGCAGCAAAGGCAGAATTTATCGAACATGGATTTATTGCTGCGAATATGGATAGAATTTCACAGGTTGCTGAAGTGTCAAAACGGACCTTATATCGTCATTTTGATAGTAAAGAAATGTTATTTATTTCAGTGCTTAAGATTATTCAAAACTCAGTTAATGAAAATGTGCAATACCATTTTGATCCACAAACGTCATTAAAAACACAGTTAACTGAAATTACACGTCGAGAAGTTGATATCATGTACAATACATATGGTATTTCTCTTTCTCGCATTATTGTGATGGAATTTATTCGCCAGCCAGAATTAGCTAAAAACTTAGTGAAAGATCTATATAGCACTAATGCAATTGCAGATTGGTTTAAATTAGCTATTGAAGAAAAAGCAATTGTTGATAAAGATGTCGCTTTGTTAACCAATATATACATGAGTTTATTTCAAGGTTTATTTTTCTGGCCTCAAGTAATGGAATTAGCGCCACCTTGTGAAGGTATTCAAGTAGAAGAAAATATTAATACTGTGGTTGATGTATTTTTGAATTCGTTTGCTATGACCAAGTAATATTTTTAATAAAAAAGATATCTCGATATTTACAATATCATTTCACGTTCTTTTGATATTTGGCATGATATAATTCTCTCAGCAAATAGTTAGACTGACAAATGCCTATTTGTAATTGTTAAAAAGCAATGTGTATTTGTTTTGGCAATAATGTGTATTGTCAGCTGTAATATAATATTCATAAACTCGGGTTAACGTGATGAAAAAATTATTAGTTGTTTCTGCTTTTCTTCTTGCATCAACATCAACATCAGCATTTGCTGCAACTACGGCTGCGCCGCAACCTGTTCATCAAGGGGGCTTCACTGGCCCTTCAGCAACACCTGTTATTAAAATGATTAGCCAAGTTAAAGATGCACAAGATGATGCTGCTGTTGAATTAACAGGTTACATAACAACTTCACTAGGTGATGACGATTACATGTTTAAAGACAATACTGGTGAAATCAAAGTTGAAATCGATCATAAAGATTGGAATGGTGTGAATGCAACACCAACAACGAAACTTAAAATCCGTGGTGAAGTAGACAAAGATTGGTCTGATCGTACGGTTGATGTAAATGCTGTTGCTTTAGCTAACTAATTATCCACTCAGGAATAATTTGAATTAATCGCTATTTCTGGTTTAGAAATAGCGATTTTTTATGTTATTTATTTAAAATACATTGCTGAATAACTTTGGCAACACCAGCATTGTCGTTAGTGTCAGTAATCAAATTAGCGATGGCCTTCGTTTCTTCTGTTGCATTTCCCATTGCAACACCAAGACCTGCATACTCAATCATATGGTGATCATTGCCAGCATCCCCCATACAAATAACTTCACTTTGTTTGATGTCTAAGTATTCTGCTAGTGCTTCAACGCCCACACCTTCATCACTTCTTCGTCATTTTCTAGTGTTGCAAAGTCTTCAATAGTAATTGCAAGACCATTAATTTTTGCTTCATGATCAGTGTAATAATTATTTTTTGGTGTAATTAGACCTTGGCGACGTGTAAATGCATGAACATGAACACCAAGATCATTAGCCAGTGAGGCAATATTTTTGGCGTCTAATCCCGTTAGTGTTTCACTACGAATAATTTCTTTATTGGAAACACGTTGAACGAGTGAAGCATTGTAGCTTAGAACAAAATCATTGCTACCTGTCATGTTGAGCTCAGTTAGCGCCCATGTCATTCCTTCTAAAGGGCGTCCAGATGCTAATACAATCGATACCCCTTGCTCGCGAGCCGCTGAAATTGCAGCTTTATTTTCTTGGGAAATAGTACCGTCAGAACTCAGAAGAGTGCCGTCCATATCAAGTGCAACTAATTTATACATCATAATATCCATGACTGAATTAAAACTGTTTTCATCATAAGCAAATTGAGCGGCGAAAACGATAAGAATTATGTTTAATAAGCGTGCTTTTTATCATTCATTGCGGACAAGTTTATGAATGTAATAACCATTCATGTAATATTAAAAATTGTTACCAGATAATTATTTATTGTTAATAAACTTGGTGTTTTTGGTTTAATTTGTTTAGACTACTAAATAAATTGGCACAATAAATTGCCTTTTGAGTAGTTCTTAGCGCACTGAAAAATTGTTTTTACTCGTTTGCGCTGATCGATTCGATATAAATGATAAGGATAATATTTATGCGAAAGCTTCTGGCTGCGACGGTATTGCTATCAGCAATGTCAGCAACTCAAGTCTATGCAAGTGAATGTGGAAAAGTCACTATTGCTGATATGAATTGGAACTCTGCGACATTATTAGCCAATGTGGACAGTTTCATTTTGCAACATGGATACGGTTGTGAAACAGACCTTGTTCCTGGTGATACGATGCCGACAGGTACATCAATGGTAGAGAAGGGCGAACCGGATATTGCACCTGAATTTTGGAGTAATTCGATGAAAGCCGCGTTAGATCGTGGTGTAGAAGAAGGGCGTATCCAATATGCAGGTACGAGTTTTTCTGATGGTGGTGAAGAAGGCTTTTGGGTTCCAGAATATATGGTGAAAAAAGATCCAAGCCTAGCGACTATTGAGGGTATTAAGAAGAATGCCAAGTTATTCTCTCACCCTGAAGACCCTGATAAATCTGCATTCTATAATTGTCCGGCGGGTTGGAATTGTCAGATTTCTGCCGGAAACCTTTTCGAAGCACTAAAACTTGAAGATGCAGGATTTGACCTTATTGATCCAGGTTCAGGTGCCGGTCTTTCAGGTTCAATTGCTAAAGCTTATGAGCGTGGTGAAGCGTGGTTTGGTTATTACTGGGCACCGACAGCGGTGTTAGGTAAGTACAAAATGGTAAAAGTAGATTTTGGCTCAGGCATTGATGCTAAATACTTTAAAGAGTGTTTAACCAAACCTGAGTGTGTTGATCCGAAAGCATCTATGTACCCACCGTCAGAAGTAGATACCGTTATTACTACCTCTTTTGCCAAGCGTTCACCTGAAGCGGTGAAATACTTAGGTCAACGTTCTTTTACTAATGCACAAATGAATAGCCTTTTAGCGTGGATGGAAGACAACCAAGCTGATGGTGAAACGGTAATGGAAGAGATTTTAACGAATCACGAAGATATTTGGGTGAAGTGGGTTTCTCCTGAAGTTGCAGATAAAGTACGTGGTGCTTTAGCTGATTTGTAAGCTGTACGTCTACAGTGGTAGCTAATACCGCTGTAGCCACTTCGCTAAGGAGATAGCGTAAGTGGGAAATAAAAGTAGTATGTATGGATAACATTTATGTCAGATAAATCATGGTTAACTGAATTTCCACAGCTTGAGCGTGCTCAGTTAGTTGAAATTCGAAAAACGTTGGACGGTGCTTACCGTTCTTTTTCTCGTGAATATGGCGATACAATCGAAGGCTTCTTCGATCCTCTTCTTTCTTTTCTTATCTGGTTTGAAAAACTTTTACTTGCCACACCTTGGTGGATAGTGATTGCGGTATTGGCAGCAATTGCCTTTGTAGCAAGTCGGTCGTGGAAATTATCACTCGGTGTCGTGTTGTCGTTTGGTTTTATCGGTGTGTTTGGTATGTGGGATAATACCATGCGAACCATGAGTATTATTTTAGTCTCTACGATGGTTGCCATAGGGATCGGAATACCAATAGGTATTGCCATGGCACGATCCGAGAAGGTTCAACGGGTTGTCACACCACTACTTGATGTGATGCAGACTATGCCTGCCTTTGTTTATTTGATCCCCGTTGTTATGTTACTCGGCCTTGGTAAAATTCCAGGCTTAATCGCTGTTGTTATTTATTCTGTCCCACCAGTGATCCGCTTAACCAATCTTGGTATTCGTTTGGTTGATGAAGAAGTGCTTGAGGCAGCCACAGCCTATGGCGCAAGCCCTATGCAGCGTTTATTTGGGGTACAGATACCACTTGCAATGCCGAATATTATGGCTGGGATAAACCAAACCATCATGATGGCACTTGCGATGGTTGTTATTGCTTCAATGATTGGTGTGAAAGGGTTAGGTCAGCCTGTATTAAAATCGATTACCAACCAGTATTTCACCTTAGGTTTATTAAACGGCTTAGCAATTGTTGCACTCGCAATTATTTTTGATCGCATATCGCAAAGTTATGCTAAACGTACACAGCAACACTTAGGAGGTCGATCATGAGTTCATTATCAAAGCAGGCTCCCCTCATTAGAGTGAAAAACCTCTATAAAGTGTTCGGTCCAAAAGCGAAAAAAGTCGTTCAGCAAGTGAAAGATGGGGCATCTAAAGATGACATTTTAGCGAAAACTGGTCATACCGTTGGTTTAAGCGATATCAACTTAGATATTTACCCTGGTGAAATCTTTGTGATTATGGGCCTATCAGGTTCTGGTAAATCCACCCTAATCCGTCACTTTAATCGCTTGATTGATCCAACTGAAGGGGTCATTGAAATTGAAGGGACAGATGTTATGTCACTTAATGAAAAGCAACTTCAGGATTTTCGTCGTCATAAAATGTCGATGGTTTTTCAACGCTTTGGTTTAATGCCGCATCGCACGGTTTTACAAAATGTCGGCTACGGTTTGCAAGTACAGGGGCTGAGTAAAAGCGCATGGCAAGCCAAAGCTAAAGAATGGTTAGCTACTGTTGGCTTAAATGGTTATGAAAATAGCTATCCTGCAAACCTTTCTGGTGGTCAGCAACAACGTGTTGGTTTAGCTCGCGCATTGTGTACTGATGCTGAAATTTTATTAATGGATGAAGCATTTTCTGCACTTGATCCTCTGATCCGCAGTGAAATGCAAGATCAGCTTATTGAATTACAAGAAAAGTTACATAAAACGATTGTCTTTATAACTCATGATTTAGATGAAGCATTACGTTTAGGCGATCGCATTGCCATTTTACGAGATGGTGTATTAGTGCAGCAGGGTAAACCTGTTGATATTTTATTAAACCCAGCTGACGATTATGTCGAAGCTTTCGTTAAAGACGTTAACCGTGCACGTGCACTGACGGTTGAAACGGTCATGAAGCCACAAGTTGTCCGTATCTCTTCTGAAACGATTGGCGAAGCTGTTGCTGAAATGCGTAAAGTAAAAGATGATTTCGCTTATTACGTTGATAATGAAGGTTATCAAGGGGTGATAACTCAAGAGAAATTAGAAAGCGTAAAAGAATCTGATTATGCTAATGCAATAGACGCTTCAATGCTTGAAGATGTCCCAGCAGTTTCAACTGATGCGCTACTTGAAACCGTGATCCCTGAGACTTTAGATAGTGATCACCCACTGCCAGTAGTGGATGCTGATGGACAGGTAACAGGGCGATTGTCTCGTTCAACATTGGCTGAAGTATTGAGTGATCATGCAAATGATGCAGCATCAGATAAAAATGTTGAAGTCATTAAAAAAGTAGAATCTAAAGTCGCTTAAGTCATCTTTGTTACTATTGCTTGTCGATACAAATATAACCAGTGTGTTATTGCTTTCATTAGCGGTTACCACTGGTTTTTTCGTTGTAAGGTATTAAATATGTTAAGGAGGTACCGATAATGCGTCATGGATAGCGCAAATTGCTGACATTTTTTTTAAATAGTGGTCAAATACAGGAAATAGTAAATAGCCTATATTCGCTCTATTTCTCAATGTATTCGCTGATTAAGAGCGAGAAATAGTCTAATGTCGTATGGTGAGTAAATACATGAGTATCTCTAAACAAATCCTCGTCGTTGATGATGATAAAGAAATCCGTGAATTACTGGAGGAGTACTTAACCAAGAACGGTTTTGAAGTACAAACTGCCGCGGAAGGCGAGGAAATGAAACGTTGCCTTGCTGGTGGATATCCAGATTTGATTCTACTCGATATCATGATGCCGGGGGATGATGGGTTTACCTTATGTCAGCATATTCGCAAAACGTCAGATGTCCCTATTATTATGCTGACGGCTGTTTCTGAGGAGATGGATCAAATCATAGGGCTTGAGATTGGGGCCGACGACTATATCGCAAAACCCTTTAGTCCTAGACAGCTGTTAGCTCGTATTAAAGCGATATTACGTCGTAGCAAAGTGTCAGATAACCAGCACTCCAACCCTAGTGCAAAATTTATTAGTTTTTCTAATTGGCGTCTAGATACCACAGCACATCGTTTAGTAAATGTACTGAATAATGAAGCGTTTGAGCTAACAAGTGGTGATTATTCATTGTTGATGCTATTTCTATCGAGACCGAATCAAATTTTAGATCGCGATACTATTTCATGTGCGACTCGTGGAAGAGATGCGCAACCGTCAGAGCGTGGTATTGATGTCGCATTAAGTCGTTTACGTAACCGTTTAGGCGACAAAGGTCGTACTCAGCGTTTAATTAAAACCAGTCGTGGTAACGGTTATATATTTACTGCTGATGTTCGTTATGACGACCATGTGTAACGTTAGCTGTATTATAGATAAACAAGATTAAGTGTGGTGATTACCACACTTTTTTATTATCTTGAGATAGGTAAAAATTAAATTATGAAATGGAAGTCACTATGGCCTAAGTCATTGGTTTCACGTACGTTATGGTTAACTTTGTTGGCTGTGTTTCTTGCGCAAGTGATCGCAACAGGTATTTGGTACACCCAATCAAAGAAACGAGATTTGGAGGGGCTGCAATCATCATCAGCAAGTATGGCAACCATGTTTGCATCGACAGTGAATTTTTTTCAATCATTGCCGCTAGAATATCGCCATATTGTATTAGAGCAGTTGCGCAATATGGGCGGGACACGTTTTTTTGTGTCGTTTAATGATCAAGAGATCAATATCAAGCCAATTAAAAATACTGAACAAAAAGAAATGGCTGTGTCAGTTTTTAAAACGGTGTTGCATGAAAAATTACCTACTCTTAGTAATATTCATGTTGAGTTTTCACGTCCAGAAACGTTGCATGTATTAAAAAATGATATTTTGCTGTCAGATCTACCGCGTTCTTGGGTACATAATACGTTAAGTTTAGAGCCGCTTAATCCCCCCATTTTAGTAGTGCAAATAGAGCTTGATAAAGATCAGTGGTTATATATTGCAGCGCTATTACCTGCCCCTTATATGATGTTAAAAGATGAGATTATTACGCGTCAGCAAATTATATTTTTAACCTTTAGTACCGTTTTATTACTGCTGTTTACTTACATTATGGTTAGGCGACAGACACGACCATTAAAACAGTTGGCGGATGCTGCTAACGCATTAAGCCTTGATATTTACCAGCCGCCATTAAAAGAGCAAGGGGCGAGTGAATTAGTGATGGCGACACAAGCATTTAATCGAATGCAGTTGCGTTTAAGAAAATATATTGAAGATCGTGAACAGCTATTTTCTTCTATATCACATGATTTAAAAACGCCAATCACTCGCTTACGGTTACGTGCAGAATTGATCGATGATGATGAAAAAATAGATAAATTTAATCATGATCTTGATGAACTCGAAATCATGGTGAAAGGGGCCCTGCAGTGTGTAAAGGATACCGATTTACATGAGAATTTAGTGACCATTGATGTTGAACAGTTACTAAACAGTATTGCTGAACATCATAATCATAAAGATACAAAAGTTTGCTTACCTCAACATCCTATTTTGCCGATTATGGCAAAACCGTTAGCCTTAAAACGTTGTTTAAGTAACTTAATTGATAATGGCGTGAAATATGGACACAGCGTGACGGTAAATGTCATTGATAGTGCAGATAAATTGATCATTACCATTAGTGATAAGGGGCAAGGGATCCCTAATGCAAAGTTAAAAACGGTATTTGAACCCTATGTTCGCTTAGCAACCGATAATACGGGACATGGGCTTGGGATGGGGATTTCGCGTAATATCGTAAGAGCTCATGGTGGTCAGTTAACGATCAAAAACGCTATTAAAGGTGGGTTGTTAGTGATTGTTGTACTCCCTCGGTTATTAAAAAGTGCCTAATGTTATTGTCAGATCTAAGGTAAAAATGAATATCAAGCAATGGAGTCTCTACGCCTTATTACTGCTTGTTTGTCAGCCAACTTTTGCAGGAGGTACTGTTGAAGTGTTGCATTGGTGGACATCAAAAGGTGAATCTAAAGCTGTTCAAGTTTTAAAAGAGAAAATGGAGGCGGAAGGGCATCACTGGAAAAATTTCGCCATTGCAGGTGGTGGTGGTCAAAGTGCGATGACAGTCCTAAAAATGCGCGCAATATCGGGCAATCCACCCACAGCTGCACAGTTAAAAGGACAAGATATTCAAGAGTGGGGACGCTTAGGTTTTCTGACATCACTTAATAAGATTGCAGAGCAAGAGCAGTGGGATAACGTGTTATTACCTGAGGTGGAGCAAATAGTTAATGATCTTCAGTTGATAAAATATGAAGGTCATTATGTTGCTGTACCTGTAACATTACATCGGGTCAATTGGCTCTGGATTAATCCACATATCTTTAAACTTGCAGGCGCAAAAGTACCCACAACATTAACTGAATTTTACGTGGCGGCCGATAAAATCAAAGCGGCAGGTTACATCCCATTAGCTCATGGTGGGGAATCTTGGCAAGATGCTACTTTATTCGAAGCGGTGGCGTTAAGTGTACTTGGTGCAAAAGATTATGCGAAAGCGTTTGTTGATTTAGATTTAACAGAGCTTAGTAGCGATAAAATGGTTGAGGTTTTTCGTCAGTTCAAAAAGATGCGAGAGTATATAGATCCAAATGCAAAAGGGCGTCGCTGGAACCAAGCAACTGAAATGCTTATGCATGACAAAGCCGCAATGCAAATAATGGGAGATTGGGCAAAAGGTGAGTTTACTAGCGAGCACAGAATAGCAGGTAAAGATTACTTATGTGTACCAGTACCGGGAACACAAGGTATGTTTTCTTATAATCTTGATACCATTACTTTCTTTAAGTTAAAAAGTAATAAAGCAGATGAGATGGCACAACAAGATTTAGCTCAAATACTATTAACAAAGTCATTTCAACGAGAATTTAGTTTAGATAAAGGCTCAATCCCGATCCGTAAGGATGTATCTTTAAAGGGATTTGATTCTTGTTCATTAGCCTCAATGAAAGCATTTAAGTTTGCAGCAAAAAACAATGCACTTGTACCCAGTTTTTCACATAATTTAGCTACATCCAGTGATGTTCAAAGTGCAATCATTGATGTTGTAAGTCGTTTCTTTGATGATCCAAGCGCGGATCCAAAAATGGCAGCTGTTCGCTTATCTCGCGCAGTAAAATCCGCGATGTAATAGACGTATGTATTTGGAAAATAATAAGGATAGGAAAATGGATTATTTAGCGAGTGTTGAAATAGAACCAAATGTTCCCGCGACAGCCAGTGTTATTTGGTTACATGGCTTAGGATCAAATGGACATGATTTTGAGGCTTTGTTACCGCATTTACAGTTAGAAGAAACATCGCCAATACGCTTTATTTTTCCTCATTCGCCAACGTTAAATGTAACGATCAACGGTAATGTGTTAATGCCAGCATGGTATGACATTATTTCATTAGATACATCTCGTAAAATTAATGAAGCACAACTGATGGAATCAGCTCAAAAGGTAATAGATCTTGTCGAGCGTGAAATTAGTCGTGGCATTCCTTCTGAACGCATTATTCTTGCGGGATTTTCACAAGGTGGTGCTGTAGTTTATCAAGCAGGATTAAGTTACTCCAAGCCATTAGCGGGAATATTAGCATTATCAACCTATTTTCCAACCGCAGAGATCATCCAATATAGCGATGTGAATCGTAATATGCCGATTGAAATTATGCATGGCTCTTATGATCCCGTTGTTATTCCTACATTAGGTGAAATGGCACGAGATGATGTTATTAAAGCGGGATTTAAACCGCACTGGCGTACATACCCAATGGAGCATCAGGTTTGCATGCCTCAAATTGAGGATATTTCAGCATGGATAAAACAA
The DNA here is from genome assembly GCF_000153325.1 of Photobacterium sp. SKA34. Classification (GTDB taxonomy): domain Bacteria; phylum Pseudomonadota; class Gammaproteobacteria; order Enterobacterales; family Vibrionaceae; genus Photobacterium. The sequence continues at coordinate 523,683 of NZ_CH724141.1, read as the reverse complement.
ACACTGTCTTAAACCTGGCCTTAAATAGGTTTAAAAATTTGTAGTTAAAAATCAAACGCATCAGAGCGGTTATCGATCTGATGCGTTTTATATTGCCGATTGATTTACTTATTAATCGATCAAGGGTGCTTGGTTCTCTATTGAATCAAGCGGTTTACAGCGCTTATTGATATCATGCGAAACAATAACCGCAACAATACAGCTCAATACCATAGTGGATACTGGCATAGTTAACCATACACCAACAACGCCAAGTAATTTCGGTAAGAAATACAAAAACGGCAGTTGTATTAGCATGTTACTAATTGAAATCACCAATGCTTTTGACGCTTGATTCACCGACATAAAGTACATTGTTGCCAAGACAATAAAGCCATCTAAAAACATTGCAAACAGATGTAAACGAATACCTTGGGTCGCTTCTAATGTCAGTGCACTGTTGTTGCTGTTAAACAAACTGATCAAGGTTGATGGGAAGCTCGTCAGTAACAAGAACCAAGCGATACCTGCAATCACCGTCGTCTTCATTGCTAAAATTAATGTTTGTCTTATATGTTGAGGTTGTTTCGCACCGTAGTAGTAACTCACTGGCGGTTGCAAACCTTCACCAATACCTTCTGCGACCAAGTAGTACATCGTCATCATGTAGCCGACAATAGCAAAAGCGCCAACAGTTAATTCTGTGCCATATATCATGAATTGATAATTGTGTAATGCGACAACAAAACTACCATAGAGGTACATGATCAGTGCTGATGAGCCTAAAACCATGATCTTTTTACTTTCTGACAATGAAAAATCAGGCAGTAAAATTTTTAGCTTTAAAGTTGAGTATTGAGAGCAAAAATAGATTAAGCCACCAACACAACTAATACCCTGTGCGATCAACGTAGCAATCGCGGCACCTTTTAATTCCCAACCCATTAACCCCAAAAATACATAATCAAGAAGAATATTGGTCAGTGCGCCTATTACTAATAACGTTGTTGCGATTTTCGGGCTGTCATCATTTCGGATCAACATCGGCATTGCGCCTGCTAAGACAGTAATAAAGGCAGCATTACCAAAAGTAGAAACATAGTCTAAAGCAAGGTGCTTAATGTTTTGTTGGGCACCTTGAAGTTGTAAAAAATAGTCGCCAAAAAATGTAAACGCAGTAAATGAAAGACAGCCAATGATAAAAGTTAGGATCAAGCCGGTATTAAAAGCGCGCTGAGCATTACGCTGATTTTGCTCACCGCGGGCGATTGAAATTAGCGTCCCGCTACCAATACCAATCATCAAGCCTAAACCTGATAATACGAATGTTATCGGCCATGCCATATTAATTGCGGCTAAGCCTTGGTAGCCAACGTAGTGGCCGACAAAGATCCCATCAACAATTTGATAGAGCCCATTAACCATCATTGCCGCAATTGAAGGGATGGTATAACGCCAAAAATTTTTAGATATATTGCTCGACAACGACATCGGTTCATTACTGTGCATAAATATTCTCATAAAATGGTCGACCCACGACTATTCAGTTGGTGGGAATCGCTGTATTATCTCCGAATATTAGATTGCTCAAAGATATTATATATCTGATTATCGGATGGATTGATTTATGGATTGGACATTAGATCAACTCAATGCTTTTGTTATTTCAGTACAACAAGGCTCTTTTTCGGCAGCTGCTCGGCGGTTAGGAAAAGCACAGTCACGGATCAGTACTTCCATTAGTAACCTAGAAGCAGATTTAGGATTTGAACTATTCGATCGAAGTGCAAGATTACCGATCCTGACCCCTGAAGGTCAGCAAATGTATGAAGAAGCAAAGGTCGTATTAGCCCAATGTGAACGGTTACAATCTCGGGCATTGACGTTAACGCAAGGTGAAGAAGTTACCCTGACCATCGCAATGGATGAAGCATCACCATTAACCGCCTTTGAAGATTTCTTTCAACGTGTTTCTGAGACATTTCCATTATTGAAATTAACCATTATTAATGGCTCGAAAGATGATATAGCGACCCGTGTCGATGAAGAAATGGCAGATATTGGCATTTTATTTTTCAGTAAAACCTTGCCTAGTAGTTTAGAATTTACACCTATTTGTGAATTTAACTCATCACTGATTGTGGGTGAAAATCATCCATTAGCGCAAATTTCAGCACCTACCGTGCAGCAATTAAGCCAGCACCGCCAGCTATTAATTTGCGATCGAAGTGGACGCCACCACAGTGAAGCGTTATCAGCTAATTATTGGCAAATTGACAGCTACTATTCAATCACCTCGTTTGTATTAAGAAATATGGGCTGGGCATTTGTGCCTGATCATGTTTTTACGTATGACTTTTTCTCCGAAGGTGTTGTAAAACTGTCGATGGAAAATATTCCCGCTTCGCAATGGATTGAAATGGGCGTTGTTAAACGCCGTGATCGAGCGACAGGGCCCGTTATAAAATGGATTCAGCAAGAACTAAAGAAAATGTTTACTCAATAGGTTAAGTCTGATTATCTATTGTTGTTTTGATGGTATCGCAGTGATTGACACTGAATTATTATGCGCGAGTTGAGAAGTTAATGTCTAAAGAAGCACCAGCATCATCCTTACCACTTATTATTGCCGGTCCTATTTTACGTAAAGCGACAGCAACGCAATTAGTACTATGGTTTGCGACCACGGAACGATTGAATGCTACTTTTTACTTATACCAACAAGGTGATGATACACCTTGTTATCAAGCCGTTATTGCAGATGAACATCAAATTCAAATCGGTAAACATGCTTGGGTTGTACTCGCACAGTTTGAGGGTGAATTTGCAGTTAATACTCCACTTGCTTATCAGCTTGATACCCAGCAAGGGCTTTTAACCGATTTCATTCCGTCATTGACCTACGATAATGAATCTATGATCAACATTGTGATCAACACTAAAGCCGATTATGTTTTACATGGCTCTTGTCGTAACCCTCATTATCCAAGTAAAGACAGCTTAGTGGCAGCGGATAGTAAAGTTGCTGATCAACCCATTCTTGAACGCCCAAGTTTATTAATGATGAGTGGTGATCAAATTTACGCAGATCATGTTGCAGGTCCTACACTTGATGCCATTGAACAAGTGATCCAACTGCTAGGTTTACCCTCTGAAACGTTTGAACAGACTAACATTGCAGATACAGAAGCCTTGTATCAGAGTCCTTATCATTTATATGGACGAGATAAATTATTACCGACGTATATTGATACTCAAACGTGGTTAGGTAAATTATTGCCTGATCGTGTTGTGCCTATTTTTAGCTCGCGAGAATGTGAAAATCATCTAATCAGTTTTAGTGAATTTTTTGCGATGTATTTACTGGTATGGTCACCAACATTATGGGATTGGATTGATCGCGAGCGTTTTTCGAAGCGAAATTTCACTTGTGGTGGGGTGCAAATTGCACCTAAATGGCAGCAACTATGGCACGAAGAAAGCCATATTATGGATGATTTCGTTCAAGGTCTCCCTCAAGTTCAGCGTTTGTTTGCACATATTCCAACTTATATGATTTTCGATGATCATGATGTAACGGATGATTATATGCTTAATCGTCGCTGGGAAACCGCAGCGTTTAACAACTTATTTTCACGCCGAATTATTGGTAATGCGCTCATAAGCTACTGGCTATGTCAGGCATGGGGTAATGCACCAGAGAAATTTGAACAGCCTTTCCTTGATGACGCCAAGCAGTATTTTTATAAGCCCTGTAATCAAACACAAGATGCATTTATCGCGCGTTTAAATCAGTTTGAACAATGGCACTATACCATTTCAACCACACCTAAAATGGTAGTATTAGATACGCGTACTCGACGTTGGCGTTCAGAATCGAATGATAACCGTCCATCAGGGTTAATGGATTGGGAAGCCATGATTGAGTTTCAGCAGGAATTATTACATGAACCGGCGGTGATTATTGTTTCTGCTGCACCCATGTTCGGTGTAAAGTTTATTGAAACATTGCAACGAATGATGACATGGATAGGGCAACCATTGCTCGTTGATGCAGAAAACTGGATGGCACACCCGGGTTCAGCCAATACATTACTGAGTATTTTTACCCATACCAAAACACCGACCCAATTTATTATTTTATCTGGCGATGTTCATTATTCTTTTGCTTATGACATAACGCTTCGTAACCATAAAGGTAAATTCCATATTTATCAGATCACGTGTAGTGGTTTAAAAAATGAATTCCCTAATCGCTTATTACGCTTTTGTGATGCAATGGATCGAGCACTATATAGCCCTCATTCACCGTTAAACTGGTTTACCAAGCGTAAGAAATTGCTGATTGAAAAGCGTGATCCAGATATTGCAGGCGGGCACCGATTGGTGAATCGAAGTGCAATAGGAGAGCTATATCTAGCATCAGATGGTACGCCTAAAGTGATAGAAATCTTAACAGCGGAAGGTAAAATCATTCATTTCCCATTAAAAAAGTAAGGGTTATGTCAAACAGTGTTAATTTTGTGTCATGGTTTTTATCCGTTTAATAACAATGATTTAAACTAATATTACGACGAGCTTTTGAAGGGAGATGTCATTTATTTTCATTTTTTATAAGATCCTATACATAAAATAGCTTAATTTGAGGGCTCTAAAATGCTAAATTATAGAGCGTTGCTCAAAGAGAGTTTGCTATAGGATTAGGTATTTTGCGAAAAGGATTGATGAGTCAGTTATGCAATGAAAAGGTATTTGTTGCCTTTTTGTTTCTATCTTTTACAGGTTTGGCTGGGGCTCTTTTTTTCGTTGGTGAAAAGACTTATGACATTGATTCTGTAACTGGAGAAGTAACAGAAACGTTCTCAAATTTTGAAACAGGAGAGCGAAAATTAGTTCTAAAAGTTATTCCAGAAGACAGTGAAAAAGCAGTAAATGTACCTATCAAGTCGAGTGTTTTTTGTCCGGTAGGTTCTGATGTTATATTGTTTAAAAAAGAATGTAAGTTGTTTGGACCTACAGAGTATGAGCTTATTTCATGTGGCTGTAATATTAAGGCTTATTAAATAAAGTAATAAGTATTTATCTACATTGAAAATTTAATCTATTACTATGCAGTAAAGTCTTTTCGTCACTATAAAATTATTACTACTTACGTATTTTTCTGCCTGAATAATGGATATTAAATCACATATAAAAAGGAATATATGAATTACGTTAATAAAAGATGATGTTGAATATGTTCATAGTACAAACTCATTACTTTTAAGGTATTACAACTTTTAAATTATTATTATTCTCATCACTACCAATATGAGTAATGCGTTTGGATGTATTAGTACTTAAGAATACTATTCTGGAGTAATCAGCAACTAAATATATAGAGAAATCATTATTGTTGGGCACTGCATTTGCTATGCTTATATAGGTTGAGTAGCAGGTATCATACCTGTTTTGCTGTTCTTATATTCATTTTTATATGTATTTTTATTCGTGAATTAGATTTATTGTTTATGATATATTAATTATAGCTTTGGGGTATATATGCCTTAATTATTACTATTTATGCAATAGGATATGTACTAACGGATATAAAAAATACGCTATTAAATTTTTAAGTATTTTTTATTAATGAAAATTTATCATTAATTCGTTAGATCTATTGATATTATTAGCCTATTCTCATTTATTTGGAGTATATGGTTTTTAGTATTAAGTAAAGGGTGATAATTTTATTAGGGTAGTGAAAAATATAGCTGAAGAAGGCACTTAACTTTTAGGATATACAATAATATTCTATGTATCAGTTAAAAATTTTATTCCATATTTAAAAAAACAACGAGTAATAACTATATTAAATATTGATATAGTTATTATCAAAATCTAGAATTTTTCAATTAATGAGAAACTCTACCTTTCCTAAGAAGAATGGAAAATAATGTTACGTTATTTTCCATTTTTTATATTTTCCATCTTGAATTAAAAGAGATTTTTTACCTAAAAGTAATAAATTGACCTATTATTGACTTGGAAATGACGTCGTTAAGACATAGGTTTATCTGGTAGATAGATACTGTCAGGGTCATATTAAAACAGTATTCGTTACAGGGGTTTGTATGAAAAAAACAATTATCGCGATGACTATCGCTGGTTTATTTTTAGTTGGTTGTGATCAGGCAAAACAAGATACAGCTACAGATAGTACATCTGCTGCCCAACATTCAACCGTTGAAATGAAAGATAAAGTGACGGAACAATCTGGTACGGCGTTAGATGCAACTAAAGATACGGTGTCTGATGCTGCAGACGTAGTCAAAGATCAAACCAATAAAGTGGTTGATAAAGCATCTGAATTAAGTGATTCAGCGGTTCAAAAAGCGTCGGAGATGACTGATTCTGTAAAAGAGAAGACAACTGACGTGGTTGACAAGTCAAAGCAAGTTGTTGATAATTCATTTGATTCTATGAAAGAAAAAGCATCTGAATTGAAAGATTCTTTAACGAATTCATCAGCTGATGAAAAGACTTCTACGGGAGTTTCAGAAATGAATAGTTCGGTATCAGAAGTAAAAGATACTGTTGCTGATGATTCAAAAGCGTTAATGGATGAGACAAAAGAAAAAGCTACTGAAGCGTCTGATGCGATCAATACAGCTGAAGGTTCTGCAGATCATTCAATGGATGAAATGAAAGATGCTGCAATAGATAAAACAGCAGTGGCAGAAGATGACGTAAAAAATGCCGCAAATGAAGCAGTGAAATCTGTCGATGATTCAGCTGAAGCTGCGCAAGATAAAGCCGCTGAAATGAGCGATTCAGCTGTTGATAAAACAGAAAATGCTGCTGATGATTTAGAGAAAAAAGCATCAGATGTATTAAATTAAGCGCCCTAAAATTTCAAATTTTATAGCAAGATACCGTGAAACTCGTACTTGTGAGTTTCAAGGTATCTTGTTTCTTCTAAGGAGATTAAGATGAAAAAAACACTATTAGTTGCTGCAATTCTTGGTTTAGCACTTGTTGGCTGTGACCAAAGCACAGATAAAACCGCAACAGATATGCAAAACAAGGCGTCAGATACCGCTACACAAGTAATTGATTCGACAAAAGAAGCTGCCAATGATGCAGTTGATTCAACTAAAGCTGTAGCCGATGATGCTGTTGATTCAACTAAAGCAGCTGCTAATGATGCTGTTGATGCCACAAAGCAGGCTGCTGACGATACAGCAAAAGCGGCGAATGAAGTTGCAGATAAAACAGTTGATGCATCAAAAGAGATGGCAGATGATGCAGGCAAAGCTGCGGATAATATGAAAGACGCAGTTAAGGATGCAACTGCTGAGTAATTGATAGCATTGTCTATTATGGTGTTCTGTTTTATGAAGTGTACGTATCCATGATATCTTGTGTTATTTCAAGGAGATTAAGATGAAAAAAACGCTTTTAGCTACAGCCCTTCTTGGTTTAGTGCTTGTGGGTTGTGATCAAGCTTCAGATAAAACGGCATCAACGGCGAACGGTCAAGTTACAGAATTATCACAAGCTGCTGATAATGCGAAAAACTCACTTGATTGGATGGGTGAATATACCGGTATTGAGCCTTGTGCTGATTGCTCTGGAATTGAAACAAGCTTAACGCTAAAAGATGATGGAACTTACATTTTAGATCAAACTTATCAAGATAAAGAAACCAAACCTTTAACTACAGAAGGTAAGTTTGACTGGAATGATAAAGGCGATACGATCACCTTAAATTTAGGTGGTGGTCAATCAACACAGTATTTCGTGGGTGAACAACGTATCTTCCATTTAGATAAAGATGGTAAACGTGTCCAAGGTGATCTTGCTGATGCGTATACTTTAAAAAAGCAAGTTCATAAATAACACATTATGTTCGGAACACTGTGCTGTTAGCATATATATTAAGCCCTGATTTACAGGGCTTAATTATATCTAGCACTAGGAGTAGCTTCAGAGAACGCTAGCATTACTGAGATCGTTGGATTTCATCATCTACCCAGCGTAATAGTTGTTTAATTGCTCGTGAAAGCACTTGGTTTTGACGTACAATATAGCCCAAACTGGTTGTCGGGAAATCAGGCAGTGGTGTTATTTGTGTTTGTAAGTGTGGCTTTGAATGTAAAGAAAAACTCGGTACTATCGCTACACCAAATCCCGCTTCTGCCCAATCAATCTGCGCATCCACACTGCCCACTTCCATTACATGGTACTTCTTTAATTTTAATAAAGGCAACGCCATATCGATCAATTCACGGGTTCGGGTATCGTGACCTAGCAAAATCAATGTTGGTTCTTCTGCGGCGAGAGGTTCGACCGGAATGATTTGCGAAGGGTTAGCCGACAGTGCCTGCCAGCGTGATAAACCATTACCTAATGCACAACATTTCACTTGTCGTAATTCAGTAAAATGCAGTGGTTGACTCTCTTTTTGTGCAATAACGAATCCCAAATCGGCTTTCGCGCTTTTGACTAACTCGGTTGCTTGAGATGAAGTGGTATTAAAAAGAGACAGATCAATCCCCGGATATTCTTTCTTGAAAGACTGAAAAGGGCTAATTAATAACAAACGAGAAATAATGTCACTGGCTGCTATGGTTAGAGTACCGCGATTAAGCTCATTAATAGCATTCAGATCGGCCTGACAAATTTGCAGTTCCATTAAAGTATTTTCTGCACTTTGTAACAGACGTTCGCCTGCGTGAGTTAAACGAAAAGGGTTACGCTCAATTAACTTAACACGCGTGGTTTGTTCTAATTGCTTGAGATGAAGGCTTACATTAGGTTGTGTCATATGTAGCGCAGCTGCAGTTTTACCAAAGTGCTGGTGTTTTGCCAAAGCTACAAAGGTATTGAGCCAGTGGATATCAATCATATTCGCAATGATTTCCTAAGCAGTAGATGATATTAATCATCGTAGATAACATATTGAGTAGAAGAGATTAACCATACTCCAGATATGATATTCTTATCAAGTTAATAACGATTATTAATTATTCTTATTAGCTGGATGAGCATAGGATAGTTGTCATTGCTTTTGAGGAGATTTAAATTATGTCGTCTATTGTTGTTGTTGGTGCTAACTGGGGTGATGAAGGTAAAGGTCGCATTGTTGATTATTTAGCAGACCAAGCTTCAGCAAGTATCCGTTTCCAAGGTGGTAATAACGCAGGTCACACTGTTGTTAACGATTTTGGTACGTTTAAATTACACCAATTACCTAGCGGCGTATTTAATCCTGACTGTATTGCTGTGTTAGGCCCTGGTATGGTGATTAGCCCTGAAAAGCTGTCTTTAGAAATCGAAGAAGTGGCAACATCTGGCGTTGAAGTAAAACTTTGCATTTCAGATCGTGCAACATTGTGCCTACCTCTTCACGCACTGGAAGATACCTTAGAAGAGCAACGTCTTGGTGATGGTGCTTACGGTTCAACACGTCAAGGTATCGCTCCTGCATACGGCGACCGTGTAATGAAAAAAGGTATTCTTGTTGGTTGGTTAAAACAACCTGCAGTGTTACGCGAGCGTATTCAATTCATGATGGATTGGAAACTTCCTCAACTTAAAGCGCTATACCCATCATTTGAATTCACGCAAACAGCGGAAGAAATGACAGAGTGGCTACTAGAGGTTTCTCAGCCTTGGCGTGACAGCATTTGTAACGTGACAGAGCCACTTAAAGCACTACAAAAAGAAGATAAAACGTTGTTATTTGAAGCACAACTTGGTGCGGGTCGTGACTTAGTTTACGGTGAATACCCATGGACAACATCTTCTAACGTAACTGCAGCTTACGCTGGTATTGGTAGTGGTTTACCTGCTCTTCATCCTGAGCGTGTTATTGCAGTAGCAAAAGCATTCAGCTCTTCAGTTGGTACAGGTACGTTGATCACTGCAATGGAAGATCAAGATCAATTCCGTGAAGATGCAAAAGAATTCGGTGCAACAACCGGTCGCCCACGTGATATGGGTTACTTCGATGCAGTGGCTACTCGTAACGGTATTGAACTACAAGCAGCAACTGAAATTGCACTAACTAAGATCGACTGCCTAACGGGTATGAAAGATCTGAAAATCTGTGTGGCTTACAACGGTGAGCATACTGAAAACCCAATTTGGCCTCAAACTGCATCATTAACTGCTGTATACGAGCAAATGACAGGTTGGGAAGAAGATATTACAGGTTGTCGTACATTTGAATCGCTACCTAAAGGTGCACAAGAGTACGTACTTCGTATTGAAGATCTAATGGGCGTACCAGTTAAAATGGTTTCTGTTGGTCCTGAGCGTGATCAAATGATCCTTCGCTAATATGCTTTAAAAGTAATAAATAAAAACAGCGGGCGTGTTAATCATTAACACGCCCGCTGTTGTATTTGTTATTTTAAGCCGAAGCTGTTGCTGTTACTTTTTCTGTTGTGTCTTTAGCATAAATAATACGCGTTAATCTTGGCGCAATAAGTAATGTAATCAATGCTATTGCGGCTGTGCCAAAACCAATTTCATTAAACACTTTACTGTAAATGATAAGTGTTTGATGTGGGTCGACAATATTACTCGGTACAGCGGTTAATGATGCTACCCAGCCACCGATAACAGCCGCTGTTGCTGAGGTTAAGAACCACATACCCATAGCAAAGCCCATCATACGTTGTGGTACAAGCTGTGCCACCATGGCTAAACCAAGACCTGATACCAGCAATTCACCAAGAGACTGGAATAGGTAAGAGGCGACTAACCAACCAGAATTAATAATACTTTGGCTATTGGCAAACTTAGCACCTATTGGAAGAATTAAGAAAGCAAAGCTACATAGCACCATACCGAATGCAAATTTGAAAGGCATTGAAAAGCGTTCGCCTAACTTGTTGTAAAGAATAGCAAGGAATGGGCTTGCAAGCATTATCCACATTGGGTTTAATGCTTGGAATTGCTCTGGAGCAACGGATATTCCGAATATGCTATGTTCAACATTGTGAATGGCAAAGAAGTTCAATGATGTCGGCATCTGGAAGTAAAGTACGAAGAACACAACACCCTGAAGCATAAGTACAAAAGCGACTAGCATTTTTGCTCGTTCATTGCCTGATGTTGAAAAAGCTTCTTTAAAATACAACGAAACAATAGCAATACCTGCAACGACTAGAATTGCATGTGCGTAAAACAGATGCTGTAGCAAGAAAGAACTCACAAAGCTTAAAGCGAGCGTACCAATAACAACACATAAAAGGTAAAAGTTATTAATAGGCTTCATATCAGCTGGAGAGCCAACATCCTGAACCGTTTTTTTGCTCACAATAAAGTTTGCAACGGTAATGATTAAACCGATAGCACTTAATGAAAACGCAAAATCATAACCGAATTTGTCAGCAATCCATGGTGTTAAAAGCATTGAGAAGAACGAGCCTAAGTTTACCGCCATGTAATACATGGTGAAAGCACCATCTAAGCGAGGGTCATTTTCACCGTATACTTTTGCAAGTAAGCTTGAAGGGTTGGCTTTAAATAAGCCATTACCCATAGCAATGAACCCCATCGCGATATAAATCATCGATTGGCTATCGTTACCATGACTCGCTGAAAGACCAAGTAATGCATAACCAATCGTTAGCACGATTGCACCAAGCGTAATTGTACGTTTGGTCCCTAAAACTTTATCACCAACCCAACCGCCAAGCGCTACTGAACCATATATCAATGCTGTAAAGGCACCAAATAATGTAAATGAAGCAGACTCAGGCATATTAAGAATTTTGACCATATAAACAGTCAAAATTGCATTCATTCCATAAAAGCCAAAGCGCTCCCAAAATTCGATAGAAAATATCAAATAGAAGGGTTTCGGTTGTTTAAATATATTAACGTCAGACATTACATTCCCTTAGCTTGTATTGTTATTTTATTGCATCTTTGTTGTGATAAGGTTGCATTCTTCATGAAGCTACTATTTTTAATCGGCGTCATCAATTGCGTAATATAAGTTACTATTTTTGCATAATTGCAATTAACGGCTTTTTTTATTTTATTTGGTACAGAAACAATAGGTTATATTTATATTGGGCAACTTTTTATTTTTACAATACAATGAAGAAAAAGTTATAAATATCAATTGACAGAAAGATATAAGAAAAGAAATAGCGTTAAATATTAATTTTACATTGTTTAATTTATTGTGTGTTATTTAAAAAATCAATGAAAGTGAGTAAATATAAAACTTTGTTTTATATTGGAAGCGATACGTAATGTAGGATAGATAATAGGTTGAATAAAAAATAGCAAAGTGAATTACGAATTAATGATAACCATGAGCATGATTAGAATGGGTTATAAAACTTATATAACTGAGGCATTGCTAAGATTGGGCTTATTATTAACCCCATAAACAACATGAGCGGTTCAGGTTTCTTTCCTATACTCTCCAACAGCGGCATATGAATTTAACGCCAAAACAACAAATATTTTGATGAATAACATATATGCCTTTTATAATGTGTAAATAATTACTTATGTCTAGAAATCAATTAAATTCATATTTAAATAAAACATCATTTTATATGTTGAAGGGTATTCAACAGAGATGATCAACAGGTTGAGTATAGATTTTAAACAATAGCAAAGTGATTTATGAGTTGGGAATAGTAAAAGCATGGACAGGTATCGACTGAGTGACACCTATCCTTATGTATTAGTTAAGTTTGCCTGCAATCAGTGACTCTTATACTTTAAGCATGTAGACAAGTCATTATTTCTTCAATCACAGCTTCAACACGGTTAGGAATAAATCGGTTGGCGTGAGTGCCTAAATAAATCTTCTCGCTAACTTCATTGTCAAACAAATGGATATTTACATGCGTTTTATCTTGAAAGGCATCCACAGCGTAACGAGGCAAAACAGTAAACCCTAATCCTAATTTTACTGGCTCTAAAAGAAGGTTAATTTGGTTAGAAAATCCTGACCGCTTAAATTGGTTAATATGTTTAAACTCCGGGTAATTAACGCTGAGTAACTGGCTTGCATGATAAACCCCATCAGGATGATCTATAAAGCCTAACTCAATAAGCTTGTCCCAATTTGGCGGTGAAATAGAGGCTGGCGTAACCAGCAAAAGCGCTTCTTCACCAATGGCATTTAGGGTTATAGTGGCTTTATTTGAAAGGCGTGTCATAAAGCCAATATCGATACGCTGCTCTGCAAGTAAGGTTTCTATTTCATGGTTAGGCGCAAAGCGATAATCAATAACTAATTCAGGGTGTTGTTGTTGAAAAGCCAGCAAATGAGGGTAGAGCTTCAAACCAATGCTACCTGGAGAAGCAATGCGTACTATGCCTTCATAACGAGGATCAATACTGATCCTTTTATCTAAATCTGTAAGCGACAATACAATTTGGTTAGCTTCGTTGTATAAGCGTTCACCAGCGTGAGTCAAAGTAAATTTTTTTCCGTGGCGAGTGAGCAGTGGTTGCTCTAAATACTGCTCTAATTTCTTTATATGTTGGCTGACAACTGATTGTGTCATATAAAGCTTTTCAGCAGTATGAGTAAAATGTCCAGTTTTTACCAAAGTACAAAAGCTACGTAACCAAATGGGATTAATCATTACAAAACGTACTCATTTTTATTATTAATGATAATTTTACTTAATAATTTGTGGTTTGTAATCTACTCACATCAACAATAACGATGAAGAGAACAAACCATGACAAATCAGACTTACCCACGTAGCTTTTCTCATATTGGTATTTCAGTACCTGATCTTGATGCTGCGGTTAAGTTTTACACCGAAGTTCTGGGTTGGTATGTGATCATGGAGCCGACAGAGATTATTGAAGATGATTCAGCGATTGGTGAAATGTGTACAGATGTTTTTGGTAGTAACTGGGAGCGTTTTCGTATTGCACATTTATCAACAGGTGATCGTATTGGTATCGAACTGTTTGAGTTTAAAAATCAAACCAACCCTGAAGATAACTTCGAGTATTGGAAAACTGGGGTATTCCACTTTAGTGTTCAAGATCCAAATGTTGAAGAGCTTGCAGAAAGGATCGTTGCAGCTGGCGGTAAAAAACGTATGAAAGCACCACGTTTTTATTACCCTGGCGAGAAGCCATACCGTATGATTTATATGGAAGACCCATTTGGTAATATCATTGAAATTTACTCCCATAGCTATGAACTACACTACAGTGCAGGCGCATATAAATAACCGTTGAGTGTTAGCTTTACTGTAAAAAACGCTGTCTTGTTATAAACATAATCCGACTATTACTTTTTCTTTGAGGAAAGGTAATGAGTCGGATTTTGTATCTTTCAGTATTTGTTTTGGTTAATCAGCTTTTACAAAAGAGGCGACTTCGTCTTTGGTTAGGTAACGCCATTGTCCGACTTCAAGATCAAGCGTCACCTCGCCAATCGCTTCACGGTGAAGAGACACTACGCGATTACCAACGGAGGCAAACATGCGTTTAACCTGATGAAACTTGCCTTCAGTAATTGTCAGCAATACTTCTTTCGCTGAAATAATAGTTAATAGTGCAGGTGCGGTTAACTTTTGTGCGCCTTGTAACTTTATCCCCGCTTTAAATTTTTCCGCCACGTCTGCCGTAATATCTCGAGATAAACCAACTCGATAAACTTTACTGCATTTTTGATTCGGTGAGGTGATGTTAAATGACCAACGTCCATTATCAGTGATCAGTACCATTCCCATGGTATCAGCATCTAAACGTCCTGCAATATGTAACTCAGCGATATTGTCAACATCAAGGTAGTTAAATAGAGAAGGGTAAACTTCATCAATGTTTGAGCAGATAGTTCCCGCAGGTTTATGTATTAGGATATAGCGAAATTCACGTGCAATTAGCCTTTTGCCATCCATGATAACGGTATTGCTCTCATGTACTTGTGTTGCTTCATTAATAATTACTGCACTGTTGACGTTAATATCGCCAGCATGTATTCGCTCAATGGCCTCTGCTTTAGTGAGTTGAGTACTTTTACAAATAAATTTATCAAGGCGCATAACACTGAATACGAGTAAGGAAACAAGTGCGTTATTATCCGTTATCACTCATATTTAGCAATCCTGAACACGGGTTTCGTGAGTGTTTTTTATGCGAAATAGCGTTAACGTTTTGCAGGTAAGTATTCCTTTTTATTTTTCATACGAATAAATATTGTGTTGTTATACACAATTACTTACAAATCTGGTTAATAAATTGTTACCGTTTTGTTTATTATACTTAAACAGCTTTCCTCATCGAGCAAATAACCATGAAAAAAATACCAAATAAAAATTGGAATCCCATGATTATTTTTCTTCACTGGTTGGTTGCGCTGACTGTAGTTGGATTATTTGCGCTTGGCTGGTGGATGGTTGATTTAAATTATTATCATGCTTGGTATAAAACTGCGCCTGATAGCCATAAAAGTATTGGTTTGATCTTATTCTTTGTGTTGATCGTGAGAATGCTATTCAGAACACTAACTGTCGCACCAGTCCCCCTTTCTAGTCATGCTAAATGGGAACAATGGCTCGCACAAAAAACGCATTGGCTATTGTATCTGTTGTTATTTGTGGTGATGTTCAGTGGTTACTTGATCTCAACGGCAGATGGAAGAGCGATCAGTATCTTTGGTGTATTTGATATTCCAGCAACGCTTACAAGTATTAAAAATCAAGAAGATATTGCCGGTACTATTCACTGGTATGGTGCTTGTGCGCTAATAAGTTTTGCACTTTTACATGCCATTGGTGCGTTAAAACATCACTTTATAGATAAAGATAACACGTTAAAACGCATGCTAGGCAAAGCATAATGATAATAATTTGATAAGACGTATTACTACATAAACGGAGATTATGATGAAAAAACGCCTACTAAGATCTTTTATTCCTTGCACACTTTTTGCTGCGGCTAGCATGTCATCTGTTGCGTTAGCCGATGATTATAAAATCGATACTACGGGCTCACATGCATCGATTCAATTTCGGATCCAGCATCTTGGTTACAGTTGGTTGGTAGGGCGTTTTAATACCTTTGATGGTGAGTTTAGCTATGATGAAAAGCAGCCTGAAGCATCAAAAGTTAAAGTGAATATAGCAACGGCGAGTGTGGACTCCAACCATGCTGAACGTGATAAACATTTACGTAGCAGTGATTTTTTAAATGTTGATAAGTTTCCAGAAGCAACGTTTGTTAGCAGTTCTTTTAAAGAGTTAGGCGATGGAAAAGCTACCATGACGGGTGATTTAACGTTAAACGGCGTGACTAAACCGGTTACGATTGATGTTAAACATGTTGGTGCAGGTAATGATCCGTGGGGGGGCTATCGTCGAGGGTTTGTTGGTACCACAATGATTACATTAAAAGACTATGATATTAAAACAAACTTAGGTCCTGCTTCTACAGAAGTAGAGTTAGAGCTCAATGTTGAAGGGATCCGTCTTTAATTGAGTAAGATAGGCGAGTTAGCTTTTATATAAAAGGTAAGCGCTAACTCGTTATAGAGCTATAGAAATTCAGTTCGCTCATCAACACATTCGTAAGAGCCCATTTCAAATTCGCGGCAAATCCAAGGACGGTTTTCATAAATCGTACACATGAAGGTCTCTCTATCAAGAGCAGAGCACCAACCATCAGCGAGTCGAAGCATAGTTTCACTTCCCCACATATCTCGTTTGATATGTCTTTCTGGTACACCTGTATCTGAGATAATCATAACCTCTAAACGGCAGCAGCAGGCTTTACAGTTAGAGCAAGAGACTTCAGGCGTGGTTTCATTTTTAATTGGGATGTTCATAGCTTGAAAAACACAGTTATCTTTAAGTAACTCAATGCCGCATTATACCTCAAAACGGCATTGCTATCTTATGTTTTCCAATCGTGTGCCACCTACTAAATACCGTATATACCAGATGTCGTTATATACTAGGTAATTGCATTGTGCCTCTCATGGTAGTAATAGCAGAGCCGATGAGTTTTATACGTTTATTGGGTAATAACTCGGTGCTGACATATCCACCACGCACTGATGCTTGATAACCATTAAGTTTCACTTTATTGAGCTTTTCTGACCAATAAAGTGTTAAAGCACAGTGTGCTGAACCTGTTACAGGATCTTCATTAACGCCAACCCAAGGGGCAAAAAAGCGAGAGATAAAATCAAGATCATCGCGTTGGGTTAATGCGGTAATTAATACGCCACGACCATCAATTTTTTTTAAGCGATCAAAGTTTGGCGTAAGATTTAAAACAATCTCTTCGTTATCAACTTCAATGAATATTTTTGAATCAAAAATACCATAAGCAATAACATGTGTAGCTTCAATGCCTAAAGACGCTAACAATTCTGTGGATGGTGTGATATTTAAATCAAGTATTGGTGCCGGAAAATCGAGCTCTATGGCTAATGATTTAATTAAGGCCGTTAATGCCCCTGATAGGGTATTAAATGTCACGGTATCATTAACGTTAAACAGCTTTTTTTCTTTTAAAATATGAGCAACAGAAAGCGTACCATGACCGCATAATTTGACTTCCGATTGAGGCGTGAACCATTTTAAGACCATGTTATTTAATGATAAAAAAGCGGTTTCGGATACTGCCATTTCAGCAGCAATAGATAGCATTAAATCTTCCGATAACGTTTCTTTTGTAATGCAAACACCCGCAGGGTTGCCTTTAAATATTTCATTAGTAAAAGCATCAACTTGATAGATCTCGATGTCCATTTATTACCTACTCTTCTTCATCTAATTTCGTATTATCGTAGCATTCGCCTGCGCTTGTTGTTGGGTTAGTGTTAACTTACTGATTTGTGAAGTTTTCCTCTTCCTTGTTGTCGTTAATAATAATTCAATTTTCTACGTTAACTAACTACAAGGTATTTGGTTGAAAAATCAGTTTACAAATGCGAGAGAAAATGTTTGTGTGGAAGTTATGCAATAATTTTGGTATTATGTAAACAAGTCTTTATATTACTTTTAATAAATTGAATAATTTCAATATCAAAGCTGTATATTGACCTCCTAGTTAATCAATACCTTTCCATATCATGCACTTTTATTGTTTGATAACTGCAACATTTAATTATCTACCGATATAGCTATTTACGATTATGTATTAAGAGAGACATTCATGACTAAGCAAACTGACGCCAAACGTACAAGCACAGAAACTAAAGCAAAGAAAAAAGTAGCACCAAAGGCAGCTGAAAGAAAAGTGAGCGTTCGCGAGCGAATTGAAAACTTACAAATGCAGCGCGAATGGGATAAAGAGTGGGAGCTATGATCAATAGCTCATTAATTGCCCAGAAGATTAATGATGCATTATTACTCAATTCTGAAAAGTTAAGCAATTGGGAACGAGACTACCTTAGCAATTTATATCAAAGCCTTATAAATTATGACCAAGTATCTGAGAAGCAAATAACGTTATGCTCTCAGATTTTTGGGCGCCGTAAGCTTCCTCTGTTATTACCATAATTTTTGTTACTTAGCTTGAATTTTCACCTATTTCCTTTTTCTCCTAACGTTTATTTCAACTAGCAACCTGCTGATTAACTAATGTTTTTTATCTTTAGATTAGTCTGATAAAGATTTAAGCGTAATTATTGGCTTTATGGGTTTCATATTAATAACTGTTTTGGTTTCAAATAATTGTTTTAGAAACACGACATCATTATTAATAGATACTGCACTGATAGCGAAGGGAGAGTGAGTTCTCGGTATTGAGCTTGCTAAAGCATTAAGATCGACCAGCTTTTCTAAAGCATAAAACTTATGCACGTAATCAACGGTTTCATTAGGCAAGCGTAACGCTGAAAAATGTTTATCAACGACACGTTTTAATGCACGTTGTACACGTCCTTCCCCTGAATTATAAGCGGCTAAAGTCAGCTTTAGATCTTGATCAAATTTGTTATAGAGAAAGATCAGATATTGCATTGCAGCATCGGTACTACGTGCAATATTGAATCTTTCATCTTTAGTATTTGAGACAGTTAAGCCAAATCGTTTTGCTGTTGCGGGCATGAGCTGCCAAAGTCCAGCCGCCTTTGCATGAGAGACTGCATGACGATCGAATGTCGATTCAATCATTGGAATTAAGACCAGACTGCGCGGCAGCTTTTTGGCATCAAGCTGCTTGATAATATGTTGAACGGTAGGCTTATGGCGCGTGAACTGTTTATCGATCACTTGTTTATGGGGTGATAACCGTTGGTAATGTATACTAACCTGCTGTTCAAATTTTGCTTTGTACTTGGGAGGTATTGTTGTGACAGCTTGGCTAGTGTTGGCTAACAATAACGAAATCAGCATGATGAACATACTGAGAGGTAGAGAGAGGATAGTGCATTTTTTATTGCCCAAATAATACCTCATTAGCCTTTAATACTGCATTAAGTTCGGTGTGCTATAGGCGTTATTGTCATTTTGTTGAGGCATTTGAGCATACACTTGATTGAGCAATTCGCTGAAGTTAGCTGATAATATCCCGTTACGCTGATTTAAGTCATGGCACTGTTTTACCAGCGTTTCTAAGGTCTGCCATTGTTGCTGAAGTTTACTCTGTATTGCATGTGGTAAAGCATGGATCAGTTTATTCATGCTTTGATTATTAATGGATAAGCCGAGCTTGTGTAGTTGTTGTGTGCGCTGTTGGCTTCGTTGTGTAAGTTGGTTAAGCAGAGGCAGTTGTTGTTCCGTTAGTTGAGAAAGTAATACGCCATCAAATTTCAAATAGCATTGGTGCTGCTGTAGCATTAGTTTATAAAGCTGGCGGTAATCAGCAATATCGCACTGAATATCTTTTATAAGCACAGTGATCATTTGTTGTTTATTGTGGGGGGTAGGCATGTTTTGCTCCCTATAACATTAGCAATATGCTTATTCATGACCGGTATGAAATTGCAAAATCGCGCTTGAAAGTGCTTCGATATCTAAGTTGATCTCGCCACGATTTAGGGCGTTTTTGATCTGTTCAACTTTTGCCATATCAACATCAGGTAGGGCACTTAGCGGTTGTTGCGCTTGCGCTAACAGTTGGCTGTCGATAGTGGTGGATGTATTGATGACGTTACTTTTAACGGGCTGAGCACTTGGTTGTTGCTCTGGTGATTTTAGCTGAGTATGGGGAAACTGCGCGGTTGCAATTTTATCAATTTTCATCATTTATATTCCTACACAAGTTGCTTAATTTACTTGGGCGACCAACCACACAGAAAAATTAAATAAGAAAAGAGAATTTCATCATTTTTATCGAAAAATATTATTTAATATCAAAATTCTGTGAGCACAGCGAAATTGGCTTTCGGTTTTACTAATCCTTATCCTAAAAGGATGAAGATAGTATTAGCATTAACAAAAATACTTCTATACCTTATACGATAGATCAAGTTCATGGATATAGAAATCGATCGGCCTCAGAAGAAACCTTGAAAAAGATTTATCAGTGTTTTGATAAAGAGCGGAAAAAATGCTGATTGACTTAATAATCAATCGTTATTTATAAGTGAGATACTCAAAATATTGTTTCCACTTTTCCCTGCGCAAAAACACGAGCATGAATGACTTTTTGATTCGCTGTATTCTCCACTTTTATTTGTTCTTTCATTTTTCCATGATCTAACGCCACTCCCTTGGTTGATGCTTCAAACTTACCCTTCTTAGCGACAATCAGTACTTGATCCCCTTTATTGATTAAAAACGGCTTTTTTAACAAGTTTTCAGTAATCAGTTGTCCTTGGCGAATTCGACGGTTGGTATGTAAGCCTATCACTTGATCTACATTGGTGATGATGCTTTTAGGAGCTTTAAGCTGCAGTTTTTTGCTGTCGAGCATGTCCCTTGTAATAATCTCGTCACGATGGATTAAAGTGCGGGCGACCATTACTGGAAGTGTTAATTGGACGTAAACCGTAGCATTGAGTCGCCAGTTTACAGTTGAGCTTTCACACGTTATTTGTTTTTTTAAGCGTCCAATGGGCTGTTGCTGATTATCTTGTGCAGTAAAACGAACAGGTGCTGGGCATTGAGGTAATGATGTTATGGCCTTCGGAATATTAACCTTTATATTCGGAACCACTTTTTTCCAGCCATGAATATCACTGTAATGCTGGATCTCATTTTTTATTTCGCCGACTAAGGTTTTTTTAATCTTCTGTATATTAACTCTATTTGAGTTTGTTAATTTAACTTCTTGTAAGTTATCAGCAAAAACTCTGAAAGGTGAAAAAAAAAGTAGAATTATTAAATACGTTAAAATCAAAAATTCTTTATTTACCGGGTTTGACTCTAATTCAAATCTCTTCAAAATTTTCACTCTTAGTTGCATTATTAATGTTAAGTTAGTATGCCTTTAATAGTCACTTTCTACTAAAGGAATTAGATAATAACCTTATGATTTAATATATTATTTAGGTTTAAGAGTGCTCTTTTAAATATTAACTTAGTATCAATAGTAAGTCATGATATATAACTTTGCTAAAGGATTTGATGGTATGTTTTCTTCTTTGATACTAAAACGACTTTTATCTGATTTGATGTTTTCTATCTTAATGATTTTACTGGATGTTATTCTTTTTGTCGGTTCCGTTACTTTCCCAATAAATGTTATGGTTATCTCTTCACTAAAACTTGATTGAGATAAACATAATAAAATAAAACTAAATATAAATTTAAACATTTTTTCCTCGATAAGTTTTTTTGTATTAGTAATCATAAGCAAAATTAGTGCCAATACTCATACTTCTATGTGGGGGAGTAATTTGAAAGCGGAAAATAACTTCTTACCTAGTATGTAGTCAAGCTTTTTATACAGGTTTGCCTATATATTTCTTTTGTTTAAATGTTGAGATATAGATATTAAAAAATAAAAATTACTATTAAGTTTTGAATGGATTCATTAATAGTATCAGAGGAACAATTACATTTAGTTGGCTAATTCGTGTTATTTCCTTTCCGATTATTTCCCCTATGGGAAGTTAACTTTCCGTATTTAAACGTAAGCTATTGATAATATATGCTAAATGTTTTGGCACGTATTTTGGATTAATCCTCTCTATTACAATCTTGGTTGTACTGTCAAAGGAGTGGTTAATGTCAATAAGTTTTGAAAATGCACTCGGTGTTCATCCTCAAACGCTCGATTTTCGAGTGCAAAGAGCCAAGGTGCTTGCCAGTAATTTAGCAAATGTAGATACCCCTGGATACCTAGCAAAAGATATTCGCTTTGATGCCATCGCAAGTCAAATAGGGGTTGGAAAAGTACAAAAAGCTCCGACACAACTGGTGGTGTCTGATGGTTACGCTGTGCCTTACCAAAACTCGAAAGATGGCAATACGGTAGAGCTTAGTGTCGAGCAAGCAAAGTTTACTAAAAATAACATGGATTTTCAGAGCAGCTTAACGTTTATGAATATGAAGTTTAAGGGTTTAGCTGCCGTAATTAAAGGACGTTAACAATGGCATTTACTGATATTTATTCCATTGCGGGTTCAGCAATGAATGCACAAACCATACGTTTAAATACTGTCGCTAGTAATCTAGCGAATGCCGATGCTGTTGCAGCCAATCCCGACGATGCTTACAAGGCGTTAAAACCTGTATTTGCTACAGTTTACAACAAAACTCAATTAACAGGAGAACAAGCAGATTACCCAAGTGCTGAAGTACGCATTATGGATGTCGTACAACATGCTGGAGACGCGGAAAAACGTTTTGAACCGAGTAACCCACTCGCCAATGAAGAGGGGTATGTTTATTACCCTGATATAGATGTAGTTGCAGAAATGGCTGACATGATGTCAGCAACACGCAGTTTTGAAACCAATGTTGAAGTGTTGAGTAATGTAAAAAGTATGCAGCAAGGGTTGCTTCGTTTAGGTGAGGGTAACTGATGACCATTGCACAATTTAATGCACTTAGTACGGATGTGCCTGCGATTGAATCTACCAATATGTCAGTAGCCGGTAACCCAAATAATGCTAACGATGCTAACTCATTAAAAAATGAATTTATTAATTTGATGGTGGCACAAATCCAAAACCAAGACCCGTTAAATCCACTTGATGGTACTGAGTATGTCGGGCAATTGGCGCAATTTTCTCAGGTTGAAAGTACAGAGAATATGGCCAAGTTGATGCAAAACAGTATGGTTTTACTGGATAACATGCAAGTTTTGTCGACGGCAGGGTTAGTTGGACAAACTGTTTATGTTGAAGGCTCTGAAATCGAACTAGCCGACGATAAACAACAAAAAGGGCGGATTGAACTAAATCATGCATCGAACACGGTTTCGATAGTTTTAACAGACCAATTAGGCAATCAGAAAATTATGCCCTTAGGTCCAAAAAATAAAGGTGATGTGGAATTTACGATTGATCCTAACGCGTTGGACTTAGCAAAAGGGAAATATCAAATCAGTATTGAAGTGGAAAAAGACTTACCACAACCCAGTGTTTTATTAGCAGGAGAAGTTTCGCAAGTTCGAGTTCCTTCTAATGGTGGTGCTGCCTTAGTGAATGTTGAAGGTATTGGTCAAGTGCCTTTCTATCAAATTAGCCAGTTTGGCGAGTAAGCCATTTTAACTTTCGTTTTTTTAAAATCATTAACGAAAGTATTCAAGGAATTAAATAAAAGAGGATGTTATGAGTTTTGATATCGCATTAAGTGGATTAGACGCAACCAATATTCAGTTAAATACCATTAGTAATAACATTGCCAATGTTTCTACCTCAGGCTTTAAAGAGTCACGTACTGAATTTTCAGCGGTATACAATGGTATGCAAGCAGGAGGGGTTGAAGTTGCCGCTATTTCACAGAACTTTGATAAAACAGGTTCAATTACAGGGACAGGGCGACCTTTAGACTTGGCGATTTCGGGAAGCGGTTTTTTTGTTACTAAAGATCTTACTGGGCAAACCTTATATACACGTTCAGGTGTGTTTGGCTCAGATAAAGATAATAATATTGTTAGTAATAACGGCGCCAAGCTTCAAGGCTATACAGTTGATGCGAATAACAATTTACAAGCAGGCGCGGTAGGGAATTTAAAAATCACCACCGCTTCACTGCCAGCAAAAGCGACAGATGAGCTTGCTTTTGTGGCTAACTTAGATGCCCGTTCTAGTGTTATTGATCCTGCTATTAATCCCTTCGATCCTAATGCTACTGACAGCTTTAACTCTTCTTATACCTCAAAAGTTTATGACTCTTTAGGCAACCCTCACACTGTTACACAGTATTTCACCAAAACTAATGCCAATGAGTGGCAGGTGAATGTAGTCGTTGATGGCGCGGCTACACCGACGCAAACCCAAAATGTTGTTTTTAATACCGACGGTACATTGCAATCACCAACGGCACCTTTTGCCGTGAATTTCATTCCTGCAGGTGCAGATGCGGCGAATATTAACATTGATATTGCAGGTACGACTCAGTTTGGCGCGAACTTTGGTGTAAGTACCAATGCACCTAATGGGTATACCTCGGGTGAGCTGGCTGGTGTGCGTGTTGAAGATAACGGCATGGTGTTTGCCGCATACACTAATGGTCAATCTCAGTTGCAAGGTCAGGTGATGCTGGCTGACTTTGCAAACCCTCAAGGATTGGTAAAAACCAATGGCACTTCTTGGATCCAAAGTTTCAGCTCGGGTGCTCCTGTTAATGGTGCGCCAAGTACGGGTACCTTAGGTGGATTAGTTGCTGGCGCATTGGAGGGATCAAATGTTGACCTGACGAGTGAATTAGTAAGTCTAATGACTGCTCAACGTAACTATCAAGCAAATGCAAAGACTATTTCAACATCTGACAAATTAACTCAATCACTCTTTAACGCGGTGTAGTAAGAGGCAACTATGGATAGTTTTTTATATACCGCGACAAGTGGCGCAAGCCGAGTGATGAAAGCGCAGCACGTGCGCTCAAATAACTTATCAAATGCGGATACGGCGGGTTTTCGTGCGGATATGGAGCGAGTGAAAAGTATCCCGTTACAGGGCGCGGGGTTTGATGGTCGCACCATGGTTGTGACTAACTCAGCAGCGACACGCTTTGATGCTGGGGATGTGATCAAAACGGGACGCGCACTAGATATTGCTATTAATGGTGATGGTTTTTTTACCGTACAAACTGTCGCTGGTAATGAAGCCTATACCCGTGCCGGTAATATTCGTGTTGATGATCAAGGCATGATGCGAGTTAACGGTTTTCCTTTGATGTCAGAAGGAGAAGCCTTAGTGCTACCTGAGCATCAAGCGGTTGATATTAGCGATAAGGGCGTTGTGTCAATCGTGCCGCTAGGTGGAGGTGCCGAACTTGAAGTTGGACAATTAAAGTTGGTTAATCCGGAGTTTAATCAACTTCAAAAACAGAGTGATGGCTTATTACATCCAGTGAATGATCAATTTTTTGCTCAAGACCCGAGTGTAGCGATGACGGCAGGGCATTTGGAAGGCAGTAACGTGTCGGCGATTAATGAGCTCGTTAGTGTGATGTCGCTAACTCGTAACTTTGAAATGCAAGTGCGAATGATGAAAACCGCAGAAACCTTAGCACAAGCTGGAACCCGCTTAATGAACCCACGTTAATCACGTAGGTAAACATAATTACAAGGAGAGTCATCATGCATTCAGCACTTTGGGTCAGTAAAACAGGAATGGCAGCACAAGATACAAAAATGACTGCTATTTCCAACAACCTTGCCAATGTTAATACGGTAGGGTTTAAACGTGATCGTGTTGTTTTTGAAGATTTGTTTTATAGCATACAACGTCAACCAGGCGCGCAGGTTGATCAGTTAAATCAATTGCCGAGTGGAGTACAGCTTGGTAGTGGTGTGCGTGTAGTTGGCACACAAAAAGTGTTTACTCAAGGGAATTCACAAAATACCCAACAACAGTTGGATCTTGCTGTTATGGGCTCGGGCTTTTTCCAAATAGAAAATTCCGATGGTGAAGTAATGTTTAGCCGTAATGGACAGTTTCACGTTAACTCTGAAGGTTTAATGGTGAATGGACAAGGTCTGCCACTTCAACCGCAAATTCAAATACCTGAAGAAGCCAATACGATATCAATTGGCGTTGATGGCATTGTAACTGCGACGCTTGCAGGGGATCCTCAGCCGCAAGAGTTGGGACAAATTACCTTGGCGAAATTTATCAATCCAGCAGGCTTAGAAGCTGTTGGCGGTAACCTTTATAAAGAGACACAAGCCAGTGGTCAGCCGCAAGAGATGATTGCAGGAATTGATGGCGCAGGCAGTTTGAAGCAAGGTGCGCTAGAAGGTTCTAACGTGCAAGTGGTTGAAGAAATGGTTGATATGATCACCACTCAACGCGCTTATGAAATGAATGCCAAAGTTGTTTCTGCCGCTGATGACATGCTGAAATTTGTCGCTCAAGCCGTGTAAGGAGTGAGGATGAAGACGCTTTTAATGCTGCTATGTTTACTCTCTTTTGTATCAGGTTGTTCGGTGCGTGAAGAGTTTATTCCGCCCGAGCCTAATGATGCTGCATTCGCGCCACCGGATCTTGATTACAGCTTACCTGAAGCCAAGCATGGCAGCTTGTATCGCCATAATTATTCGATGACCTTGTTTCAAGATCGCCGTGCCTATCGGGTCGGCGATGTATTAACGGTGGAGTTGGACGAGCAAACGCAGTCAAGCAAAAAAGCCAATACTAAGTTTGGTAAATCCTCTTCTATTGAATTTGCGGCACCGACATTAGGTAATAAAACTTTTGATGATCTGTCTGCCAGTGTCAGCGGTGATCGTGGTTTTGATGGCACAGCTGCCAGTACTCAAGGGAATAAGTTGCAAGGGGCAATCACTGTCACCGTACATAAGGTATTACCTAATGGCGTGTTAATGATCCGTGGCGAAAAGTGGATTCGACTTAACCAAGGGGATGAATACATACGCTTAACGGGCGTGGTTCGGGTTGATGATGTTAATCGTCATAACCAAGTGTCTTCTCAGCGTATTGGTGATGCGAGGATCACTTATTCAGGCAGAGGTGCACTGGCTGATAGCAATGCTGCAGGCTGGTTAACACAATTTTTCACTAGCCCATGGATGCCTTTCTAATGAAAAAAATGGTTTATTTTATCCTGTCTTTTTTGTGTGTGACGTTTGGTTGGATGCCGTTTAACGTTAGCGCTAAAACAGCAGTACCTATGATGGATTTAGTGGATGTGCAAGGCATACGCTCAAATCAGTTAGTGGGTTATGGCTTGGTGGTTGGTCTCGATGGCTCAGGTGATCGAAATCAAGTGAAATTTACCAGCCAGTCTATCACCAATATGCTACGTCAATTTGGAGTACAAATTGGCGATAGGATCGATCCAAAGCTTAAAAATGTCGCCTCAGTGAGTGTTACTGCTACCGTTGAAGCAATGGCGGGGCCTGGTCAAGAACTCAATATTGTTGTTTCATCTATTGGTGATGCAAAAAGCCTACGTGGCGGTACTTTATTATTGACGCCACTTAGAGGTATTGATGGTGAAGTGTACGCTGTTGCACAGGGTAATGTGGTTGTTGGTGGGGTAAAAGCAGAAGGACAAAGTGGTTCAAAAATCACGGTCAATACACCAACAACAGGGCGAATTCCTAATGGTGCAACGTTAGAGCGAGAAATACCGACGGACTTTAATAACAGCAGCATAGTCACGTTAAATTTACGCCAACCAAGTTTTACCACAGCGAAAAATATTTCCCGTGCAATAAACGCTACCTTCGGTCCAAAAGTAGCGACTGCGATCAGTAAAGGTCGAGTTGAAATGCGTGCGCCGCAAGACTTACAACAACGGGTGACTTTTATGTCGATGTTGGAAGATTTAAAAGTGATGACAGGGAGAAAAGCTGCGCGGGTGGTGTTTAATGCGAGAACAGGAACGGTTGTGGTTGGCAAAAATGTCCGTGTTAGTGAAGCGGCTGTGAGTCACGGCAACCTTACTGTAACGATTTCAGAGAGCGATCAAATCAGCCAGCCTAATGCTTTTAGTCAAGGCACAACAGAACGAGTGAATAATTCTAATGTTGATATTAACCAAGATGAGGCACAAATGTACATTTGGCCTGAAGGGACTGAGCTTAATACTATAGTTAATGCTGTGAACAGCTTAGGTGCGTCACCTGATGATCTCATGTCTATTTTGCAGGCGCTACATGAAGCAGGCGCATTGAATGCAGAGCTGGTAGTGATTTAGGAGAGTTAGATGAAATTCGACGACAATATCAGTGCAATGAGCAAAAATAATGTTCTATATCATGATAATAATGGTTTGCAGAAAATCAAACATTCGCTATCTGATGAGCAAGGTTTAGAGGTGGTGGCAGGACAATTTGAAGCGATGTTTTTACAAATGGTCTTACGCAAAATGCGAAGTAGCAGTGATGTCTTGGCTGATGAAGATAATCCATTTTCCAGTAAACAACAGAGCGTCTATCGCGATTTTTATGATGGTCAGTTGGCAATTGAAATGGCAAAACAACAGCAAACAGGTATTAAAGTAATGTTAATGAAACAGTTAAATCCTAGCCAAGGATTTAATGATGTTCACAATAGTGCCGCATTAACTCATAAAGAAGTAGAAAAACAAGACACACTAAAGCCTGTTAACAATAAAGCAGCCAATCAATTGGCAATGCGAACGTGTACTGCTTTTCAACAATCATTGCAATCTTACAAGGAGCAGTAATCGCTATGAATATGATTAATATTGGTTTAACAGGGTTAAATGCTAATAAAACGGCGCTTGATGTCACTGCTCATAATGTTGCTAATGTTAATACGCCAGGGTTTAGTCGACAGCAGGCTATGATGAGCGCTCTTGCAGGTAACAATATATTAAGCGCGGGAAGTGGTGTTGAAGTTGCCAGTATACGTCGTATTTCAGATCAATTTATTGTAAAACAAACATGGGCTGCAACCAGTCAACAAGCTGCAAGCAATGCGAATTTAGACAGTATGACGATGCTCGAAAGCTTATTAGGTGGAGAGGGCTTTAATATTAGTGCTGGTCTTGATTCTTTATATTCGGCGTTAAATGACGCCACGCTAAAACCGGAATCTACCCCTAATCGCCAGCAAATTATTAATGAAGCTAAAGCATTATCTCGTCGCTTTAATACCTTATAGGAATCTTTACATGGTCAAGGTAACCGTATCAGTGACAAGGCTACGGCGTCTATTGATCATGCTAACAGTTTAATGAGCAATATTGCTGATATAAACCATCGCGTTGTTGAGACACAAGCGACAGGTGGTAATCCTTCTCAGCTTATTGATGAACGTGATGTATTAATTAAACAACTTTCAGAAGTGGTAGAAATCAGTTCAACCCAGCAACTAGATGGTAGCTTACAAGTTACCCTAGCATCTGGTCAGCCCTTGATTTTAGGCAGTGATGCTGCGCAATTAAAATCTACTCCGATAGTTAATGAGCCGTTTATTAAGAACATTGAAATTGATTTTTCTGGGCAAACTTTTGCAGTTACAGGTGAGTTAGGTGGACAATTAGGGGCGTTTGATAATTACCTTAAAGATACTTTAAAACCAACCCAGCAAGCCCTTGATGAGATGGCTCAAAACCTAGCAACTGAATTTAATCAGGTTTTAGCGACTGGTACTGATTTAAATGGTGATCCAGGCCAAGCATTGTTTTCATTTGATCCTAATTCGCCAGCGTCCAGTCTTGATATCACAGCGATAAAACCCGCAGAACTTGCTCTCTCTTCTGACGGAGCACCGGGCAACAGCGATGTATTACAAGACTTGATTGATTTGTCGACTAAACCAATGACGATAACTGGGTTAGGTAGTGTTACTTTAAATGATGCATTTGCCTCAATGGTGGGTAAAACGGCAATAGAAACGCGACAAGCCGCAGTTGATCAAAAAGCCGCAGAAACCTTATTTAGTCAAGCCAACGCTGCACGAGATAATTTAAGTGCGGTTAACAGTGATGAAGAAGCGGCAAACCTAATGACATTTACCAATGCTTATCAAGCAAATATGAAAGTGATCAGTACAGCTAATGAACTGTTCGACTCAGTATTACGATTATTGTAAGGGATGAATGATGAGAGTCAGTGATACGCAATTTAGTCAGCTAATGTTAACCAGCTTATCAAAAAATAATCAAGGCTTAGGTGAAGTGTTAGCGCAGATGTCGACAGGTCAGCGCTTACTAAAATTATCTGATAATCCAATAGATTCTATCAACTTACTGAATTTAGACCGTGAAAATAGCGCGATAAATCAGTACCAAGATAACATTAGTAATGTGAAAACAGCGTTGTCATCGCAAGAAGTTCACTTAATGGCGGCAAGTGACACAATTAAGGACATGCGAGACTCCTTGCTATTAGCGTCAAATGGCGCTTTATCAGATGCTGATAGAGAAAGTTATGCTAATAAATTAGTCAGTTTACGCGATGCTTTTATGTCTTCATTTAACGTCCAAGATGAAGAAGGAAATTACCTTTTCTCTGGGACTCAAAGTGATGTCCCAGCTATTACATCACAACCTGCTGGTGGCTATATTTTTGAAGGTAATAGCGATAAGCGCGTAGTGACGGTAGCCAAAGGCGTTACGATGGAAGCAAACTTTGCTTCACAAGAAATTCTCGATCTTGGCGGTAACAATATCTTAAATCAGATTGACGCTGCTATAACCGAGTTACAAGCCCCGACAGTAAATATCAATAACACCTTACAAGCAACGTTAAATACCCTAGATACGACGCATGATAATGTATTAGCAGCAGTAACCGATATTGGTGGGCGTCATAATAATTTAGATTTAATGGAAACCAGCCATGGCGATAATAAGTTATTTGTTGAAGCGGTAACCAATGATTTAGAAGCGTTGGACTATGGTGAAGCGTCGGTTCGCTTAAATAATTATATGGCTGCGCTTCAGGCAACACAGGCAAGCTACATGAAAATTAACGACCTTTCATTGTTTAATCGATTGTAAGGCAGCAAAGAATTATGGTTACAAGTACATCAGAAGTCAGAACGCAGAGTATAAATTTTACTAGTGCGAATAAGAAAGCGGCTATTGTTCCGTCAGTGGCAGACAAAGTTGATACCAAAAAAGTCTCTGGCTCTGAATTAAAACAATTAAGTTACCAACAAGATGGATTTTCTGTTTCAAAAACCCTACTAGCTAAAGGACAACAGCAAGTAACATCGGTACAAATAGCGCAACAAGCTTTAAGTGTTGTAGGTCGTGACTTACAAGCCATAAAGAAGATCTTAAGTACTGAGCTTATTGCTCAACGCGTTGTTTCTCCGTCAGCTCAAAACAATGCTAATCATCACCTTGATTCGATAAAACACACATTGAATAATGCTAAGAGTGACGGTCTTCGGGTTATTGATGCTGAACTTAAAGTTAATATTCATAGACCAATAACACGTACATTTTCTGTTCCCGGTCTGAATGTTCAGCGTCAGCGAGAGCACAGTGAGCTGATTAAATTAAGCTTTCCACAGTTAGGAACGGTTGTTGTGAACATGGATGCGAAACTGAGCGATAAAGCACTAGTATCGCAAGTTGATCGCAATGTTATCCCCTTTGGGTTAAGAGCATCTCAGCAAGATAATGGAGATATATTATTTCGAACCAATGAAGAAGGCTTTCAAGGGTTGGAAGGAAAGGTACAAGTAATTGGTCAAGGACACCGATACCCTGCTGGGCAGGCCAATACACTGACGATTAAGCCTGAACCCGAAGGTATCGAAGATGGACAATTTACATTAAATAATCGTGAGAAAATTCGTGATGCATTAGTGCAAGTGAACCAACATTTACGACAAGTGCAGCAAAGCCTTGATGATATAAAAGCATATCAGGCTTCACTGGCGAAACAAATGGCAGCGGCGAAGGCAAACACGTCACTGGGAGATGTTAAGCAAGTAGAAGATAAGCTAAGCCAACTCTCGGGGGCTGGAAACCAGCAATTTAGTGCAACGTATCGCTCTTTAGCAGCACAAGCGAATGTACATCGTCATACGGTTGTCGCTTTATTGAAATAATGCCACTTACTACACGTTTATTTTTGATTTTCGTCTGCGCAACATTCATCTTTTAGATACGTAATTACTGAATCCAGTTTCTGATATTCAGCGACACAAAACAAAGTCCGTCCTTCCCTACGTTGTGATATGAGCCCTGCAGAGGCCAGCCCAGCAATATGATGAGAGAGGGTTGAGCCAGGAACGGAAAGCTTTTCTTGTAACCCTCCAACAGCAATACCTTGATGACCTGCTCTAATTACTGTTTTGTAAATCATCAATCGTGTCGGATGTCCTAACTCTTTCAATGCTTTAGCGATGATCTCTGTATCCATTGTTGCTACCCTTACTGAATTTATATTTCGATAATACTAGAAATAACTTGATCTATCCAATAAAGATCAATTATATTTCGATTATTCTAGAAGTATAGTCTTAGGTGTTGTGATGTTAAAAGATACGTTAGAGATGTTCCTCTTCTTAGCGACTGAGTTAACGCTATTGTTTTTGTTGATTAGCTTTTTGGTTGGTGTGTTACAAAGTTATATTCCACCAGCAAAAATTCAGAGAATATTAAGTGGAAAGAAAGGTAAGGGTTATGTTGTTGCTGCATTATTAGCAGCTATTACTCCGTTTTGTTCTTGTTCGACAATCCCGTTTTTAAAAGGATTACTTAGAGCTAAAGCGGGTTTTGGAACTATGATAGTGTTCCTTTTAGCAAGTCCACTGCTTAACCCCGTAATCATTGGTTTATTTGTTGTAACCTTTGGTATTAAAGTTGCGGCATTCTATTTTGTGGTGGCGATGGGAGTGTCTGTTATTGCCGGCGTGCTATTAGAAAAGCTCAATTTTGAACGCTTTGTAAAGTCAGAAGCCTATATTGAACCTGAATCGTCATGTGGTGCTAAAAGCTGTGGTGGGGCGAAAGTTGAAACCAATAAATGGAAAAAAATCTGGAATACAACATGGAAAGACTTCAAAAAAGTACTGCCGTACCTAATCGGTGGTATCGCTATTGGCTCATTAATTTACGGTTTTATGCCAACTGAATTCATCGCGAAAATCGCAAGTGATAATAATCCATTTGCAATTCCGGTAGCGGCTGTCATTGGTATTCCATTATATATTCGCGCAGAAGCCGTCATTCCGTTAAGTGCCGCATTAGCTGCAAAAGGAATGGGATTAGGGGCGGTGATGGCATTAATTATTGGTAGTGCTGGCGCAAGTTTAACAGAAGTTATCTTATTGAAATCAATATTTAAAACACCAATGATTATTGCTTTTGTTACGGTTGTTTTAACCATGGCTATGAGTTCAGGCTACTTATATAGCTGGATATTTTAAATCTTTACCATGGAATTTCAGTGCCATCGTAGCTAAAGAATTTTCCATTATCTTTTAAGCTCAGTCGCTGTAGCAAGTTAATTAATGCTGCAGCGACTTTTTCGGGCGTCTGTAAATTACCTTCAGGTACGTTGCGCTGAAAAGGCTTTGATAAGTTAGTGTCTGTAGTGCCGGGATGAAAAGCGAATACACAGGTATTAAACTTTTTATTTTTCCATTCAATACTAATGGTTTTCAAAGCCATATTTAAGGCTGCTTTTGAGCTTCGGTAACTTATCCATCCACCTAAATTATTGTCTTCAATACTGCCAATTTTTGCTGAAACAGTAACAAAGTAATTCAATGTTTTTGATTTTAATTTAGGAGATAAGTGCTTAGCGATGAGCAGAGTAGGTAATACGTTCGTTGAGATATTTTGATTGAAAAAATCACTATCAAATTGAGTAATAGTTTTTTCTGGCATCATATCGCCACTGTGTAACATGCCAACCGCATTGATCACGATATCAAGCTGGTTAACGGTTTCTGATAACTCGGCCACATCAGAATCTTTACTGACATCGACTTGATACCAAGTGAGTTGAGGGTGCATCAGTTCAGGCTGTGTAATATGGTATGTACTATGAATCGTGTTTTCAGTGTTTTGGTTTATTAATAAGTTGATCAAAGCTGAGCCAATGCCGCCTGTACCACCAATTATCAATATATTCATAAAGTAAAACCCATCGAATTGAAATTATAAAACAATAATACGATGAGTTTAGCTAAATAGTTTTATTTTAGTTACTTACGTTTAAAATAAGCTCGCGTAGATTCGATGATAAACAGTATAAGAGAATAAAGTGGATTTATAGCTTTTGTAGTTTCTTCTAATACATATATGTAATCAGATTTGTAGTGCTCAACGGCTTCTTCACTAGTCTTTGCATAAATAATATCATCTAAAACTTCATAATTTTGAGAGAGTAAAATCTCCTTTTCTTTATGAAATGTCGATGATGACATGTCAAGAAATGTAAATTGACTTCTGTCGTTATTAAGTGTGAAAAACTGAAATTTAATCGTCATAATTATTCCTTTATATTTCACCAGCGTATGAAAATTGAAAAACGAAAGTTTGAGTAATAAGCTTTTGGTGTTGTTATATATTGAAATAATATTTAATTTATTGTTTTATGATTAAATTAACCTATAAAGGTATGTCTCTATCCTATGTGATTAATAACTAGGCATACAAGGGGAGCCCTCAGTTTAATTTGTAAGTGGATGTAAATAATCCAGTGTTGTTAGAACTGTGATTAAAGGGATGCGCTCAATTAATATTACTTTTTATATTGTTGGTGAATAAAATTTATCGTAATGATAAAAATCCGTGTTTTTTAACAGGCGTCAATTACTATACTATCCGCGCCAGTTAATAACCCTACACGGTATAAGATATTGGCAACAATCACTTCTACAGCGCTGTATACAGATCTATCTTCTTACTACGATTTAATGTGTGCTGATATTAATTATCAAGCTCAAGCCGAGTCTATTCGTCGCCTTCACCAGCTTTTTGGTAATAAAGGTACGCGACATCTAGATCTAGCCTGTGGTACAGGCCCTCATGTTCGTCACTTTATTGACCATGGCTTTCAAAGTACTGGTTTAGATATCAATCAGCCAATGCTGGATCTAGCAAAGCTTCGCTGTCCAGAAGCCTCCTTTGTTTTGCAGAATATGTGTGAATTTAACGTTGATCAGCCATTGGATTTGATCACCTGTTTCTTGTATTCCATTCATTACAGCGATGGTCTTGCCAATTTAACGCGTTGTATTGAAAGTGCACATGCGGCGTTAAAAGAAGATGGTATATTTTGTTTCAATGCGGTTGAAAAGAACTTAATCAACAACAGTTACTTTGTCAGCCACAGTGTTGAACATGATAACAGCCGCTTTACTTTCAGCTCTGGTTGGTATTATCAAGGTGAAGGTGAAAAACAAGCGCTGAAATTGAGTATTGAAAAAGCGGATACACTCAATACTGAAATTTGGCATGATGAGCATCCAATGGTTGCGGTGAGCTTTATTGAACTTCAAGCGCTACTTGAGCCATATTTTGATGTTCATATGTTTGAACATGATTACGAGAAACTAATTCCTTGGAATGGGGAATCAGGTAATGCGATCGTCGTGTGTGTGAAGAAGTAACGATTAAAGGGTCATCCAGCAGTGATTAATGGTTACTGTTGGGTAACCCGTTTTAGATTCTATACGTTTGTGTTTTCCTATCTATTTTATTGGATTACATCAATTAATACTGAAATCATATCAAGAAAAGTCACATATTCGTCTATAAAAACACACTAACGAATATAGGGTGATGAATAAAATGAAGCATGTCGAAAATAAATTGGGCTTATGTATTGCCTGCATTATTTTAGTTTGTGTGGTTGCAGCAATAGGACACTCAACTAATACGCCGTGGTTACAGATGCCGCTTGAAGCATTCAATGGCATTGCTTTTAGCTTTGGTTATTTCTTTCGTTTATCTGCTGTGTGGTCGCATGCATGTAGCAGTGTCTTTTTGATGGTGTTGTTTGTTATCAGCTTTTGGCTTGGAAAAGCTTTAGTCAGTTTTTGCATCGTCAGCTCTAAGCAACTAAGAAAAAGAAATAAAGAAAGCAAATAAACGCAAGTAGAATTGCTGAAATTATTGGATATATAATATAACCATCGTCTATTCGATTGGCGCGATGGAAACAAAAAAAAGCAAGTAGTCCATTATAGAAAATCAACAATAAGCTAATAACTGTACCCGCCCTTAAATTTAGGGCCGACAGTTGAAACAGAAAAAAAGACAGCAGTATATAGTCGATAACAATTAACCAAAGAAAGGTTTTTTGTAAGTTATCAGCTTTCCGCTGTTTTAATTCTGTATAATTCATTAGTTAAATATCCACTAAAAAAGTATCGTTTTATGCTGGGTACGTTGACCATATTAATAAAATATAACTTAAAAGTTAGACATAGTTGGTGGCGCACTTTTCGTTGTTGGTATTGAAAGGTTTATTAAGTCACTTCGCAATACGGGTTTCTTTAAACGCGTATCATCTTGTGCTTTTATAATACTTTCTGGAGCACCTTTTCCAAATAGCGCATCTACAACATTAGCTGCAGATGTGGTCAAGACAAATAGTTCTATACGACGATTTTCACTGGCACTTGGATCTTGTTTATTTAATAGCGCTCGCTCTGCCATGCCCGCGACTTGCAAAACTCGATCACTTGGCATGCCGCCTGATATCAATGTTTGTCTCGCAACATTTGCACGTGACGAAGAGAGTTCCCAATTTGTTTGGCGA
Source organism: Photobacterium sp. SKA34 (assembly GCF_000153325.1). Classification (GTDB taxonomy): domain Bacteria; phylum Pseudomonadota; class Gammaproteobacteria; order Enterobacterales; family Vibrionaceae; genus Photobacterium. The sequence continues at coordinate 486,969 of NZ_CH724141.1, read as the reverse complement.
CTAAATCGATTTTTAAATTGTGTGGCGTCAGTATGACCACTGATAATAATTGAATTACTTATCTGTTTGAAAATAGGAGCGATAGTGAGCAAGACATCCTCAAAAAAAGGCGTTAAATTCGCATTACCTCGATGAAACATATTTTGTTTAAAATCATCTTGTAAAGTAACTCTTAATCCTTGTGGAGTAATATCAATTGCAATATTGCCTTGTGCTGAAACCTGTTTAGCAGTCTCTTCAACAACAGATGCTAAAATGGAAAGTTGTTCTTGAGTTTCAAAACTACCAGGGATTAAAGCATCACTTTCTGGACCGTTACCATTACCATTGTAAATAGACTTCATTGTCATAGCGGCATTTTGAGCACTCATATCGGCTGCATCACCGCCAAAATCAATAGGGGATGGGCTATTGTCAGTATCGAAAGGATTGCCAGAACCTTCATCAAAAACACTGGAGTTATTAAAGTAAGCAACAATAGCTGTTCGCTCTTTTTCGTCAACAACTTGCAAAAGCCAAAGCACTAGAAAAAGTGCCATAAGAGCAATCATAAAATCAGCAAAAGCGACTTTCCATGCGCCACCGTGTTGTTGATGTGAATGTCGTTTTACTGCACGTTTAAAGACGATCTGCTCTGTGTTCTGCATTATACCTCCTGTTCAGTTAGCCACTTCTCCATTTCGTTAAATGTAGGTTTAATGTCTAGCTGAATATGTTTTCTTCCTGCGTCAATAGCTAATAAGGTCGGCTTTTTAGCGACATAGGCGACAAGTGTTGCTCTTATACATTCAAATGCCGACATATTGCGTTTAACACGCTGTGCCATGGCATTACTGGCAGGATCAAGAATGCAATAACAGCCAAAAATCCCAAGAAAAGTACCGACTAATGCGGCTGCAACGTGATAGCCAATCATGGCGATAGAGCCATCAATGGCTTGCATGGTAATAATTATCCCCATCACCGCTGCCAAAATACCAAATCCAGGTAAGGCTTCTGCGGTGCGTTGCATAGAACGCGAAGGCAAGAGTAAGTCTTCTTCTATTGCACTGATTTCTTGTTCTAATAACCCTTCAAGTTCATAAGGCGACATTTGTCCCATTGCCATTAAACGTAAATTGTCTGTAATGAAAGAAATAACATGATGATCGTTCTTAATGAGAGGGTAACGATTGAAAATTGTGCTGCTTTGAGGCGACTCAATATGCTCATCGAGTGCTTTAAAACCTTTATTACGAACGGTATCAAGCAAGGTTTGTAGTAATGCCATCAATTCCATGTAGTACTGAGCCTCATTATTACGAGGCGAGAGTATTTGACGAAATTGTTGGCGCATTTCCTTTAATACATGCGGTGGATTACCAATGATCAAGGATCCCAAAGTTGCTCCGGCAATAATTAACAATTCAGCAGGTTGCCAAATAGCACGTAAATTTCCGCCAGCCCAAACATAGCCACCAAATACACAAATAATAATGATGATGGCACCGATAAACTTTTGCATATACAGCTCCTAAGCCGATAAAGAGTGATTGAGGGATTTCAGTGCTTGTTTATGCAGCTGACAAATACGGGGTGGAGTAAGGTCTAGCACTAATGCGATCTCATGCAGATTTAGCTCATGTTGATAAAACAGGGTCAGCAACAACTGCTCTCGTCTTGATAATTGTGTTAAAGCATATTCCAGTGTGCGACGCATATGTTCATGTTCAACACCGTTATATTCCAGCGGTGCATCTAGCTCTTTACCTGCCTCTAACAGTTGGTCAAGGCTTTGCATTTCACTTGCCATACAGGCTTGTAAACGTAGCTGATAATTTTCACTATCAATGCCAAGTGCAGACGTGATCTCAGCTTCTGTTGGCTGTCGGCCAAGTTGCTTCATTAAGTCACGGGTGATGTCATTAAGCTCATGAGCTTGCTGGCGTGTGTGACGTGAACGCCAATCTAGTCGTCTCAGTTCGTCTAAAATCGCACCACGAATACGACATACGGCAAAAGCAGGAAATTGAGGATCCTCGACATTTCCATAACGTCGCGCAGCTTCTAATAGTCCAATTAATCCAATTTGTTGCATGTCTTCATAACTGCAATGTGAGCTAGTATGGTGACGGAGTTGATTTACCACGCGCTTCACTAAAACAAGGTGATTACGGATTAATAAATCTTCATCAATATGATGCTGTTGCGGCGATGGAGCTGTATCTAGGTCATAGTGAGTGGTTGGGTTGTGATCAAGCATACTCACCTCATTATTGAATGACGTATTTGGTAAAAAGCACATCATCGATATCACGAGCGAACGTAGTATTGGCAAAGGCAGCGGTCAGGGTTTGTTTTACTTCTTGCTGTAATTGATCGATAGATTGCTGGTTTTGTAACTCTTCGTACTTTTTCTTACTGAACATTTTGAGTAATGCATTGCGAACGAGCGGCATGTAGCTATCGATTTGTTTCATACGTTCGGGATAGTGGGTTTGTACGGCAAGTTCAATCATCACATAATGAGATTGACGTTCTCCTTTTACGCTTACGATGACTTTATCGAGAGGATGAAAGGCAGGTTGTGCCGTGGCTTTTGGTTCAGATTGAAATAATGTTGTGAACCATGTGTTCGTATTTGCGGAGGACTTATTTTGTTGGCTATACCATAGAGTAGCGCTAAAAGTGACGACAGCAACAATAATGCTTATCAGCAATATGATTAAGAGATTAGTAAACGTTTTTTTATTAGTCATCATCCTGATCCTAAATAAGAAAAATTATGCGAGCGTAGATAACCAATGCTCATTGGTTGTCGATGTTTCAACGTCTGATGATGACGAGGAAGTGATTACCCTATGATCGTTATCATCTTGGGTTGAATGTTGTGCGGTTTGATCTGAATGGGAATGTTGCTTGTCATGACTGATGTTGACGTCGACACTGACAAACTGCTGTTGGAGATCATGACGTAAACGTTCTGATACTTGGTTAAGTGCATCACGTACTGCATTGTTATTGGCACTGATTTGAACATTCAACTTATCGCCATCCATTTTGACGATCAGATCAAGTTTGCCAAGATCAGGTGGATCTAAACGAATACGTGCTTCTTGCATGTTTTGTGTCGCTTGAAGAGAAACGCGATCTTGAAGAATATTCAGCATTTTCTCACCCCATTGTGGAGATTGAGGATCAATACTTATAGGAGCCCAATTCACACGATTAACCGTTATGTTGGTTTGTGTTTGTGCCTGAGCAGATAAAACTTGTTCGACTGCTGTAAGGTTTTGAACCGATTGTGCAGCGGGCATTTCACCATTGAAAACCGGTGTTTTTACCGTGTTCAACGATGAGATTTTTTCTAAGGCTAAACTTGGTAGTGAAGTTATTGTTAGTGGTGTTATTACTTCCTTAATAGGATTGTTTGCATGGTTAATCGCTGATATTTTGACACCGTCAAGCACTCGATGAGAGCTTGGTATTACACTCGTAAGAACTGGTTGCTGCTTAAATAAAGCAGGGGACAGTGAGCTTGTAGCTGTCGGTATATCTGGCAGTTTAGCAAGGTGATCAAGTGAAAAACCACCAACGATTGAAGTGGTTATATTGGCTTCAATTTCACTAGGCGGTTCAGGCAGCAATGCTTGATGTTGCGACATTGTTGTTGGGTCTCGCTGTTCAAGATCTGTTGCATTTGCATTGCCTAATAGCAGCTCTGGTAAAGTACTTTCGCCTTGCTGGGAAAATGTTTGTAATGTTTTCGAGAAACCTTCTTGCTCTAATGTAGCGTCTGAGAGTTCATCAAGCATCCCTGCTTGTTTGATATCAGATGATGACGATACATTGTCAATTTTGGTGAGCGCAGTATTAATTAACATCGTTCACTCCTTACCGTTGGTTGACTGATAAGCGTCAAGGCGTTCTTTTTCCTTGTCAGCAGTTGCTATTTTTTGTTGCAGTATTTGTTGTGCTTGTTGTAACGCAAGATATGCTTGGCGATGTGCAGCCATTAACGCTGCTATTTGTACTTGCTGTTGCGCTGTTTTAGGTTTCGATTTTAGCGGTAATAACAGCGTACGTAACACATCATCAAGCTGCTGTAAGCGAGACCAATTTTCAGTCTCAGCAGCTTGCTGAATTTTTGCGGTGAGCATGTTGAGCGATATGGAATTATTTGGCTGCATGCTGTCCAAACCCTTGCCAGCCTTCTCGAATGTTGTTCATCACTAAAGTGACATTATCGAGGTGGGAGATATCGTTTTTGATACTTGCTTGGTAAAGTTCAAGTTGACAAAATTCATAAAGGTCATGCAAGTTGGCTGCAACTTCGCCGCCAAGTTCCAAATCTAATGCACTATCTAGCCCAATTAATATATTCATGCATTTATTAATACTGATCCCTTTAGCGTCCAATCGTTTGGCTTCGATATGTCCTTGTGCACGGATAAGTTCATCTTGAAAGCCATCGATCAGCATCAAAACCAATTGATGGGGGGAAGCTGAAGCGGCTTGTGCATCCAAGTCGACTTGTTGATATGAATTAAAACCTGCATCTTGCATTAACATTGTTGTACTCCTTTTAACCAAATAAGCCTTGGGTTTGCTGCATTTGGGTCATGATTTGATTCATCTGGGTGAATTGTTTGAGGTAGCGGGTGTAAGTCATGTCGTATTTACGATCGAGAGCGACTTGTTTATCGTCGATACGGTCGATGTTGCTCCGTAATGCTTCTTTGCGAGAAGTGAACATCCCTGAAGAGAACTGGAGAAAAGGTTTGAGTGAATCCTCTAATGAATCGAGTAAATTTCCGTCGCCGTTAAACATGGACTCAATGGTCGCCCCCATGGTTTGTTGTGCGTTTTTAAAGCTATCTTTATCGACTTCGAGTTTGCCTTCGCGATTAAGGCTAATCCCAATTTCTGACAATCTTTTTCCTTCAAATTGATCACGTAATAAATTGTTTAATTGTGATTCAATAGATCGAAGGGTAGGGTCATTCGCTAGTGCTCCGCGTTTAGTGTCTGCTGATCCGGTCTGGGTATAACTATCAAGGGTACTCATCACCTTGTTATAGCTTTCTATGAAAGCGTTAACTTGCTCTAAAGTAGCGTCTTGATCGGTATCGATAGCCATGGAAAGAGCAGGGTCACCAGAGGTTTGTGCTTTGGTTGCAGTGATATCAATACCATCAATGACATTTGAAAATGTATTACTGCTGTTGGTCAGTTTTAAGCCGGTAGTTTCAGCACCGAGCCAAATCACTGCGTCTTGTGGTGCACTTATTTCAGTTAAGTTAGTAAAAGCATCATCAAACCATGTTGTGCCTGTGCTTGCGCTAACACTTAAAGTATTTGCAACGCCCGTTTCGGTGCTTGATAGCATAAAATGAGTTTGCCCACTGGTACGAACTAGCGTGGCATTGACTCCGGGGTTATCGGGGTGGTTATTAATCGCCGTTGTGAGCTCTGATATCGTGGATTGCCCATCACCATCGCTATCTATTGTCGACAGATCGAGATCAAGGGTTTGACCATCAATAGTGAATGAAAGTGTTCCTGTGTTAGGTACTGACGTTGTTGAATCTAAATTCGCTGGCATCCCTGTTTTTACCTGGTGCGCACTGGCAATTTGTTCAACAAAGATCTGATAACTGCCACTTAACGCTTGAGCATTCGCATTAACCGTAAAATGATTGTCGTCACTCAACGTGGCTTTATTTTGAATAATACTGGTTGTTGAGCTGTTAATGTCCTGAATCGTTGAGCGAAAATCACGTAGGGCAGATTCTACTTTTCCCAGTGCAGTTAATTGGCTTTGGTATTTATCTGCTTGAAATTGGGCGCGTTGTTGGAATTTTTGTGTATCTGCCGTTGCAAGGTTACGTGCCATTTGCGCTGGATCAATTGTATTCATCTAATGCTCCTTAAGTGACTAGCTATATTCGCAAGAGCCATGCCAAAAAAACTTCTATATAAATCATTTAAAAACAGTTGGTTATGATTGTTAGATTAGGTGGCGGAAAAGTGACTTCCGTTTGTTATTTCCTGCTTTATTCCTATGTTCCGTCAACCAACAGCTTGATTTACTAAATTCCGATTTATTGACATCTACTGGTTACAAAAAAGCCTCCACGAAGGAGGCTTAGGAGAAAGAAAACAAAGTTTAGCGAAGTAGTGACATTGCCATACCCGGTAACTGGTTAGTTTGTGAAAGTACAGTCGTACCCGCTTGCATTAACATTTGGTTTTTAGTCATGCTTGAAGATTCCACTGCAAAGTCAGCATCAACAATACGACCTTTGGCTGCAGATACATTCTCAACCATGTTGCCTAGGTTAGTGATGGTGTGGTCAAGGCGGTTAATGTTGGCACCCAGTGCAGAACGTGCATCACCAATTTCTTTCAGTAAACCTGCTTCACCGTTAGCACCTGTTAGAGTATTTAGTGCTGTTTGTGCGTTGGCTTCAGAAGTCAAATCACCTAGAGTTAATGCGCCTCCAAGACCAATGGTTGCATTCACTGCTTGTACTTCAGTAGATACATCAACCGCAAGTTGATCACCTGATTGAGTACCAATTTGGAAGTTAACTGCGGCTGCACCAAATGAGCCGGCATCGGTTAATATATCTTGTCCACCGAAGCTGGTTGATGCCATTACGTTGGCAAGCTCTTCACCAAGCTGTTGGAATTCTGCATCAAGCGCTGTTCGGTCGTTTGCTGATACTGTGCCGTTTGATGCCTGTGTTGCAAGGTCATTCATGCGGTATACGATGTTAGTCATTTCATCAAATGCACCTTCAGCGGTTTGCATCATTGAAATACCGTCTTGCGAGTTACGCATAGCTACTGACATGCCACGAGTTTGCGCATCTAGACGAGTTGCGATTTGAAGACCAGCAGCATCATCTGCGGCTGAATTTACACGGTAACCAGTACTTAAACGTTCCATTGCTGTGTTTAACAAATTGCTAGTATTGCTCAGTGTATTTTGTGTAACCAGTGATGCGTAATTGGTGTGCATAGATAGAGCCATGATAGTTCTCCTTGTAATCAATCTATCGAGGTATTTCCTGCTCAATGTATCTATGCGGTCAGTTGGAAAAGATCATTAATTTTTATTTTTAATATTTTCAAAAAATAACAGAATAGGGGGATAAATTTGATATTGAGCCAAATAAATGAGGTTTTCTTATTAATTATTAATATTATTAGATAAGAAAACTTCATTAATCTTTAAAGGGCTGTTGAGGTATAAAAGTCATGGTTTTTTATTTAATTATTATTCGCTACGTGTTTTTTCATTGATACTGATATCGGTATATCACTGACGTAACCGAAATAATATTGCGCACCAAGTAGTCGATATTGTTTTAACTCATGCTGGCTACCCACCCGTCCCGCAATAAATAAAGTGTTGTTTTTACGTATAAAGCGGATGACAGGAATCAGACCTGAACGTTTATGGTCGTCATTAAGAATATGGGATGTTTTAATTGCGTCAGGTTTAATGTTATTTATTGTCTCTAAATAGCGGGTGGGTGGAATAATATCTATCCAGAGTTTTACTGCTTTCTTTTTTAATGATTCTAAATTTGCATTCAATGTCATCATGTTATGGCATTCACTATTTTCCATGTCATGAAGCTGAACACAGGGAATAATGTATTGCATAGCAACGGAATGATGTTGAAATACCTGATTAATAAAGCCTTGTCCAATAGGCCATGATAGCGTTTCTGAGTTTATCGGGACCACCAACGGATTAATAATATCTTTATGGAAAGTCGATAGCTGAAACTCAATATGGCGGATGGCTAAATATAAGCTGTAGAGATCAAACAAAAACTGTACAGGTTTAGAAACATCAAATTGGTAAACACTTTGTTCGTTATTGCTACCAAAACGTAATGTTAGATGTTGGTAGGTAACTTGATTGGTGGTGGTTTCACGAATTGCCTGACACACATGACGAACATCGTTTTGCTCGAATGCATCAAGTAGGATCGCATCGTCGTTATTGCGGGTTAACGATGGGACAATACTTTGAATATAACTGTAAAGTTCGTCCATCGTGTTTAATGTGTGTTGAATTGTCATAGAGCGTCCTCGTTCTATTTCACGGGAATGGATTAACCTAAGTTGCCAATAATATTGATATTCTTATTTTCAGGAACTTCGTTATAAGACAATACCGCTAAGCCTTGGGCGAAAGTTCGCGCATAGCGAGATAGCAGTGGCCGTAATTGTGGCATCACGAGTAAAACAGGGGCAGCACCTTGTTGTTTTAACTGTTGCTTCGCAAGTGGCATATTTTGTTGAAATTGGCTTAAAATATTCGGTTCAATCGGAAAACTATCTAACATTACATTGCCACTGGCTTGTGCCTGTTGAAGTGATGTCAATAACATTTGCTCAAGTTCATCTGATAGGGCATACACGTTAAGATCTTTCTTATCACCATTGAGTAGGTTCACCAAGGTACGGCGTAAGCTGCAACGCACATCAGCAGCAATTAAGATTGGGTCTTTGGTGTTTTCAGATGCTTCTAACATGGTATTGGCAATGGTACGGATATCTTTAAGTGGCACTTGATCGATTAGTAATTGGCGATACACCTTAAGTTGCTGAGCGGGCGTTAATGCAGCACTTAAACTTTCAGCCAATTTGGGGGCCTGCTGCGCCAAACGTTGATTAATAAAATCCACATCATCATGGGTAAACAAATCGGATAAATGCACTTTCATCACTTTACTTAAGTGAGTAGCAATTACCGTTGCATCATCAACCACTTGGTAACCCATGTTCAAGGCCTTTGCTTTGTTGCTATTTTCAATCCATACCGCAGGAAGTTGATAAGCAGGATCATGTCCAAGGATGCCATCTATTTCACCATAGGTATCACCCACGGCAATGGCCATTAAACGTTCAGGCTCAATGCTACCTTGTTCAATGATCTCGCCATGAACGGCAATAGTATAGTGATTCGGCTTTAAGCTAAGGTTGTCGCGAATATTTACTTCAGGCAGTAAATAGCCGACTTGTTCAGAGAGATTTTTTCGAACCCCCCGAATACGTTGGGTGAGTGGCGCGCCTTGTTCTTTATTAACCAGGTGGACTAAACGAAAACCGAGCGATAACGACATACTTTGAACATGAGGAATATCATCCCATGTTAATGGCGTTTCGTGGTCGAGTTGCATGGCTTGAGAAACGGCTTCAACCTCATCAAGTTGCTGGTGGTGGTGAGGCTTTTTATACTGTCGCCAGCCCGCAAAGGCTAACACTGCGGCAAAGCTGAAAAATGCCAAGTGCGGCATGCCTGGCACAATACCTATGATTGCCATCACAGATGCCACAGTGAATAATGTCGCAGGTGAGGCAAGCAATTGGTTCTGCATAGCTTGCGTCATATCATCATCGCTATCATTAATGCGAGTCACAATAATAGCGGCAGAGGTTGCTAACAGCAGTGAAGGAATTTGCGCGACAAGACCATCACCAATGGTCAGTAAGGCGTAAGTTTTAAAAGCATCAGAAGCGCTGAGTCCGTATTCAAAAACACCGATACTGATACCACCGATGATATTGATAAATAGGATCAATAAACCTGCAATGGCATCACCACGAACGAACTTTGAAGCACCGTCCATTGAACCGTAAAAATCCGCTTCATTGGCAACATCACGACGGCGCTGTTTAGCTTGATTTTGGTCAATAATGCCAGCGTTTAAATCCGCATCTATCGCCATTTGTTTACCAGGTAGGGCATCGAGGGTGAAACGAGCTGCCACCTCAGAAATACGTTCACCACCTTTAGTGATAACCACAAAGTTGATGATCATTAAAATCACGAAAATCACCATACCCACAACATAGTTACCGCCAATAACGACTTCACCAAAAGCTTGGATCACTTTACCTGCTGAATCGCTACCATTGTGACCTTCCAGTAATACAATTCGTGTTGAGGCCACATTCAAAGTGAGTCGCATTAATGTTGCGACTAATAGAATGGTGGGAAAAACAGAAAAGTCTAACGGCCTTTTAGCTGTGGTACTGACTAACAATACCAAGATTGCCAAGACAATATTAAAGGTGAATAAGGCATCGAGCAGCATAGGAGGCAGTGGCAAAATCACCATTGCCAGGATCATCAGTAAGGCGATAGGAATACCGATATAACCTTTACTCGACTGTTTGAGAGTTGTGAGCCAATTTAACATGAGAAGTCCTTCATCCAATCCGGTAAAAATGCGCTGAAATTAATGCTGTAAATGTTTTGGGATAATAAAATTAGGTAACGTTTGTGGTTGATTTCCTTTACCTTTTCGAAAGGCTTTAAGCTGTAAAACATAAGTTAATATATGAGCTACGGCGACATAGAGTTGACTTGGGATCGCTTGCTCAATTTGGGTACTGTGATAAATCGCACGCGTTAATGGCGGTGAATGTAAGATCTCAACATCGTGTTGTTTGGCGATGGTTTGAATATGCATTGCCGTTTCGTCTATGCCTTTTGCTACCACAAAGAGCGCTTCAGACAGCGTAGTATCGTATTTAATCGCAACGGCATAATGGGTTGGATTAACGATCACCACATCAGCTTTAGGCACTGCTTTATCAATTTGTCTACGAGCGAATTGTTGTTGAATTTGACGAATGCGTTGCTTGATCTCAGGATTACCTTCATTCGTTTTAAATTCCTCCTTAAGTTCTTGTTTCGTCATTTTTAGTTCTTTGGCGTGCTCCCACTTTTGGTACGGAATATCGATTAAACCAAAAAGAAACAGCGCGATACCCATTAGCAAAATGCCATGAAAGAGAATGGTCATAATTAACGATACGCCTTGCTTAAGCGGTAAGTTTTGCATACCTAATAAGCGACTTAAGTTGGTATCAAGGTAGAGATATAACAGCAGAAAAATCACACACACTTTGAGTGTTGATTTTAAAAGTTCGACCAAAGAACGAGTTGAAAACATCCGTTTTATCCCTGCAATAGGATCAATTTTTGATAATTTTGGCAATATGCCTGCAGGGTAGAATAGCCAACCACCAATCAGTAAACTGCTGGCGATAGCGGTGATTAGAATTAATCCAAATAATGGCAGTAGTAATTGAATGATAATGGCTAAGCTTGTGCCTAACGCTTCAATGGCAAGCCAAGGTGAGCGTAAATCATCACGAGACATTGTCATGTTTAATTTAAATACGCCATTAAGCGCTTGCCAAATAACGTCAATTTGGAAATAAAAGAAAACGATAACCGCAATAAAAATTGTGGCGGCAGTGAAGTCTTTTGCGCGTGGGATTTGACCCTGCTCACGGGCTTTTCGGATCTTCTGTGGGGTCGCTTTTTCAGTTTTATCTTGTGAAGTTGACTGACTCATGCACCCCCCGAAATATAAATTTGGAGCTGATCTAAGGTGTAATGGACTAATTCAGCATAGCGTGTAGGTACACCGCTAACTGAAATTAAGACACTAAATAAACCTAACAACATGGTCATAGGAAAACCGAGGGCGTAGACGTTTAAACTTGGCGCGGCGCGGTTCATTACCCCGAAACTTATATTAGCCAGAAGCATGGAAACAATGGCAGGTAAAGCAATCGCAAGCGCTGAACTGAACATCCAACCAAAAAGAGTGAGTATTTGCTTCACCGATGAAAGTGCTAAACCACTACCAACAGGCCAAGAGGTAAAGCTTTGAACCAAAATATCGATTACTAGCAAATGTCCATCTAAGGCAAGAAACAATAGGGTCGAAAAAAGTAAAAACATTCGCCCTAGAATAGCGACAGATACTCCATTAACGGGATCATTCATGATAGCCATACCTAATCCCATTTGTAGTGAAATGATCTGACCAAGTAGTGTCATAATTGAAAATAAGAAATGGATAATTAAGCCAAATAAAACTCCCCATATAGCTTGTTCAAACGCCAACATAAGTGCTGATAAAGAAAGTAAATCTGTAGTGGGCATCGCTGGCATAAGAGGAGCTGCAATAAAACTAATAGCAAGTGCTAACAAAGCGCGAACCCAAATAGGGATTAACGCATCACCGAAAAATGGCATGGCTAACATGGCAGCCCCAATGCGAAAAAACGGCCACCAAAACTGGGCGAGAAGGGCGTTTAGCTCTGCAAATGAGATTACCATTAGCCAATCATTCCCGGAATGTTATGAAATAAGTAATCAAATAACTCCATTAAGCGCCTCAGCATCCAATGTCCGGCAAAAATCACCATTAGCAACGTCATAATTAAACGGGGTAGAAAACTTAAGGTTTGCTCGTTGATCTGGGTCGCAGCTTGAAAAACGGCAATCACTAAACCGACTAATAAACCTGGTATTACTAACACCATCACCATATTGATGATGATCCACACCGCGTTAGAGAATAGGTTTACTGCTAGCTCTGGGGTCATCATTTACTCCTTTCTTTGCTTTATCCAAAGCTGGCAGATAACGAACCGACCGTCATGGTCCAGCCATCAGCAAGAACAAATACAATGAGTTTGAAAGGCAAAGAAATGATCAGTGGCGATAGCATCATCATACCCATTGCCATTAAAACACTGGCCACCACCAAATCGATGATCAGAAAAGGAATGAACAACATAAAGCCAATTTGAAACGCTGTTTTAAGCTCACTGATCACAAAAGCGGGGAGCACGATAGCAAAAGAAATATTCTCTACATCCTGATCTAGAGGTTCGTTGGCAATACGCATCATTTGCTCTAAAGCACTTTGATGGGTTTGTTTTAACATGAAATCACGAACAGGTTTTTCGGCAGTATCAAAGGCTTGTAAAAGAGTGATATCGCCATTGTCATAGGGGACAAAGGCATTATCGTATACATCAGTCCAGACCGGACGCATGATCAAAATGGTCAAAGAGAGAGCGATACCCACCAGTATTCTATTTGGTGGGCTTTGTTGTAAACCCAATGCTTGGCGCAAAATAGAAAGTACGATAATGATGCGGGTAAAACTGGTCGCCATTAACAGAAAGGCAGGGATAAAACTCAGTGCTGTCATTAACAACAAGATCTGTAATTTCACACTGTATTCTTGCTCGCCTTGATCATCTGTAACGGTCAAGAAGTTCAGCCCACTATTGGCTTCTGCAGCCGAAGAAAACAGTACGCCAAGAGCAATAAGCAACAATGTAAGCAAATACAAACAATGGCGCTGTTGACATGTTTTCGTCAGTAAGTGGTATCCCTGAGCGATCATTGGTTAACTATCCATGGTGTTAAGAGGTGATTCGACGACATCAATTAGCCGTAGGCCATATTTCTCATTGATCACAACCACTTCGGCATGGCCCATCAGCGAACCATTCACTTTCACATCAAGCGGCTCACCGTTGAGTTTATCTAGTTCAATAACACTGCCTTCACCGGCTTTCATTAACTCACCTAATGAGATTTCTGTGCTTGAGACTTCAAGAGTGACTGTTACGGGGATCTTTTTGAAAAAACTTAAGCTACGTTGTGACATGCTGTTATCGAGTTGAGGTGTTTCATCAAATTGTTCTAGCTGAAGATCGTCAAAATTAAGGTCATCACCATTAAATAGATCGGATTCGTTAATATCGCTCATGCTTATGTGTCCTTACTGGTATTGATGATTAAAACAAGTTGTCCGTTTTGCTCTGCGACATGGCCGTTAAATAAGTACTCTTGACCGATACTGATCGTTGAGGATTGCATTAAATCAATATCGAAGATATCACCGGGCTTTAGCTGCAATACTTGGTCCAAAGGCATCTGTTTTTCACATAAAACTGTGTTGAGTTTGACTTTGGTCGATTCAAGTTGCTGGCTAAAGAGCGCATTAAGTTCAGAGGTGGGTTGTAAGCCAATAACACTGGTTAATGTTTGAATTAATGCCGAATCAATACAGATAATAATGTCGCCAATCGTTTCTTCACAGGTAACGGAAAGTTGAATGACTAAGCCGATATCATCTGATAGTGAACTATCACAGGCTTGCCACATCTCTTCAGGTGCTACCTGGGCTGAAAAAAGTTGTCCTATCCGTTCTTGTAAACGTAAATCACTTTTTGTAATCACCTGACTCTTAACACTATTTAGGCGATTTACTGGCGAGTGATAAAAACGATCGGCGAGTGCAATAAGCAGCGGTGCAGAACAGCGGAAATTCATCATACCACCATCATTATGGGCCACCGTAAATGCTGTGTGTTGTCCCTGTTTTGGGGATTGAAAATCAATACTAGTAACCGACATCGTCAGTTCATGGGTTTTCACCCATTTTTGTATTTGGTCAGTCAACCCCAGCAATGAATCACTTAAAATATTAGCTAATTCATCTTTGATTATATGAATAGGTTTTCCTAGTAATTCCACATTCAATATGGGATATCTTTTGTCAAAATCTGATTTTATATATTCCATAGTTATCATAATTAAGTGGTTAAAAATAAAGTGTAGTTGATGTTTATTCGTAATATATAAATATGTTTATCGTGTTTATAACTATGAAGATATAAATTAAAAACATTTAAGATCAAAAATGTGACTTTAGTTCATACCATTAGGATTCGATGAAATAAAAATTGTTTTAATGTTTAAATTTAAAAAACTTCGATTATGATGAAATTAAACCAAATAATAATTAAAGGCTAACCACATGATTAATAATGAAATAACATTAGACTTTAGTATAATATTTAATCGTCATCATGATCGTCAAAAAAATGTCTTTAAAAGCGTCAAATAATATTTATTCGACTTGTTTTCTATTATTATTAAATAGATATATTCAAGTGTGAGAATATAATGGTTAAATATAAAATTGCTATTAAATTATTTGGCTATAATAAAGCATGAGATTAATAGGTAGAGGTGAGTGCTTATTATGACACTCATAAAACATACGGTTATTTTTATATCTTCAATTTTTATTGCTTTATTCGTTCCCATTAACACTGTCGCTAAAGAGTTATTTTTATCGATGGATCTTGTTTCGTGGTAATATAAAGGTGATAAATTTAGTTGTTCATTGAGTCAAAAAATTAGCCAATTTGGAGCAATTACTTTTGTTGCTAAACCTAAGAAGCCACTTGGCATACAGGTACAAAGCGACCATGTAAAAGCACCTTATGAGCGTGCCATATTAAGCCAAGTACAGTCCCCTTGGGCATTGAATACTGCGCCTATCACCGTCGATGAAGTAGGGGTAGCTAAAAAATCAGGGAAAGTGTTTTTTTATAATGATATTGAAACCTTACTTGAAGCTATGGCGCAAGGTAATTGGTTAGGAGTAAGGCTGTTATCGTCGAATCAAAACAACACGTTTGATGTAACAGTTCCTTCAGTAAATATGGCCCATGCTATGGCTGATTTTAATCTGTGTCGAGCTAAATTACCTGCAATGGCATACCGAGATGCGAGAGACGTGGTATTGCAATTTAGGTTGGGTCAACGAGTGGTTAGTTCATCGCAAAATGAAATCTTGGCTGATTTAGCGAGTTACTTAAAATATGACAAAAATGTCAAACGTGTATTAATTGATGGACACACAGACAATGTTGGATCCAATGTTACCAATTTACAGATTTCAAAAGTTCGTGCTGACGATGTAGCTAGCATTCTGCGTGAAAATGGTGTGCGTTCATCGCTGATGGAAATTCGCTCTCATGGCTCTCGCTATCCTGTAGCAAATAACAATACCCAAGATGGAAAAGCTAAAAATCGTCGCGTGACTATTCGCGCTATTCGCAAGGAAGATGCAGTAAAAAGGAAGGGTAGCTAATGCAGCCTAACAATATTCAATTAGTCGAGCCAAACGAAAGTGCAGCAAACCAAATTATTGCTGTGCTTGAAGGCAACGGTTATAGCGTAAATCATTTCACTTCTGGGCGTGCCGCGTTATATCAATCTCGCTCAGCTATTACTTTAGTTAGCTCGCATATCACAGATATCTCACTTACCGATTTTATTCGTCAATTCCATCAAAAAGCTGTAGCGACTAATCGTTCATCCACGCCTATTTCTATTGCTATTGTTGATCAGGCGCAAGGAATGATGGCGGCAGAAGCAATGAAGGCAGGTGCAACCGATTATTTACTTCGTCCTTTTGAATCTGAACAGTTACTGGGCTTGCTCTCACGTGTTGAAGCATTAGATAAACCATTAACCAATATCGTGGTGGAATCGTGGCGTAGTAAGCAAGTGTTGCAGTTAGCGCACCGTGCAGCGGGGACAAATGCGACAGTATTGATCACGGGTGAATCTGGCACAGGGAAAGAAGTGTTAGCGCAATATGTCCACCAACATTCATCTCGTTCAAATGCGTCTTTTGTTGCCGTTAACTGTGCAGCTATTCCTGAATCTATGCTCGAAGCGGTGTTGTTTGGTCATGTGAAAGGAGCTTTTACTGGCGCGACACAAACGCAAACCGGTAAATTTGAAGAGGCCAATGGCGGTACGATTTTATTAGATGAAATTGCTGAAATGTCACCCAGTCTTCAAGCTAAATTATTGCGTGTGTTGCAAGAGCGTGAAGTAGAAAAAGTGGGTAGTCATAAAACCGTTCCATTGGATATTCGCGTAATAGCGTCAACCAATAAAGATCTTCGTGTAGAAATTCAAAAAGGGACGTTCCGAGAAGATCTTTATTACCGCTTAGATGTACTGCCGTTGCATTGGCCATCACTGCGAGATCGTAGCGCTGATATTCTCCCTCTTGCGCGATTTTTCATAAATAAATATCAAATGGGAAGTGCTTGTCAGTTGTCGGAAGATGCGTGTTTTGCATTATCTAAATACCATTGGCCGGGCAATATCCGTGAGTTAGAAAATGTCATGCAACGAGCCTTGGTGATGCGCCATGGTGATTTCATTACTGCACAAGATTTAATGTTGCCGATTGATCCTAATGCTGCGCCATCTTTACCTCAAACTGAGGCAGGGAATGGTCGGGTAGAAGCGAAGAAAATGGCAGAGTTTCAATACATTATAAAAATTCTTAAACAATTCGGTGGTAACCGAACTAAGACGGCTCAGCAATTGGGCGTTACTACTCGCGCACTGCGTTACAAGTTAGCCGCGATGCGTGAACAAGGAATAGACATCGATGCTGTATTAGGTTCTGCGGCATAAAAGGAGAGTTAAATGAGCACAAATAATTCGCTACCGTCTGTATCATCTGAACAACTCATGCTTGATAAAATGCAGCAGATGCAGCAACGAACTCAAGCTGATTTCATCGTAAAACCTAATCTTACGCAGGTCGAAGCAACCAATACACAGTTTGCGGTTTCGCCATTGTCATTTTCGCAAGCTATGACAGGAGTTTTAAATACCGTTAATCAACATCAAAAAATCGCCAGTGACAAAGTTACAGCGGTTGAATTAGGGAAAAGTGACGACTTGGTAGGCGCGATGGTGGCAAGCCAAAAAGCCAGTTTATCTTTTTCTGCTCTCATGCAAGTGCGTAATAAAGTGGTTGCGTCATTTGAAGATGTTATGAAGATGCCGGTGTAACTTATGTCTGAAATCATTGCCCAACCATCGATGACAAATACGGCAACAGGTTCAACCGCTTCCAGTGCGTTGTCTTCAAATCCGTATATGAAAAATCTTAAAAACCTTTGGCACAGCAGTCAGCGCAATCTAGTTTTGTCTGCTGTGCTTGCTGCGATTGTAGCTGCCATTATTGTGGTGGCGTTATGGAGTTCAAGTCAAAATTACCGCCCGTTATATGGGCAGCAAGAACGTTTTGATAGTGGTGAAATTATCTCGGTATTAGAAACAGAAGGTATCCCTTACCGTTTACAAGAAGCCAACGGACAAGTGCTGGTGGCGGAAAGTGAAGTCGCGAAAATCAGAATGTTACTGGCAGCAAAAGGGATCAAAGCCAAGTTACCCACAGGGCTTGATTCGTTAAAAGAAGATTCGTCGTTAGGAACCAGCCAGTTCATGGAAACCGCACGTTATCGTCATGGATTGGAAGGCGAGTTAGTGCGTACTATTATTGCCCTTGATGCTATCGCCAATGCCCGTGTTCACTTAGCTATTCCACGAAAAACCTTATTTGTTCGCCACAATGCGGAAGCCCCAACAGCGTCAGTAATGGTTGAGTTAAAACCGGGTGAAGATCTAAAAACTGAGCAAGTTGAAGCCATCATTAACCTTGTTACTGGCAGTGTAACAGGGATGAAGACAGAAAATGTTTCAGTTGTTGATCAATACGGGCGTTTACTCAGTGCAGATATTGGCTCGGCTGAAATGGGTAAAGTGAATGCTAAGTACCTAGATTATCAAAAGAATCTTGAAAATCAGGTGATACAACGAGCCGCTGATATGCTAACGCCTATTGTTGGGCCAAGTAATTACCGCGTGCAAGTCGCTGCTGATCTTGATTTTAGCCATGTACAAGAAACCAAAGAGGTTGTTGATTCAACGCCAGTGGTGAAAAACGAGCACCGTATTGAAAATAACAGTATTGATAATATTGCTTTAGGTGTGCCAGGTTCATTGAGTAACAAGCCACCCGTTACTGGCGAAGAAGAGAACAAAGACAGTAAAAATACCAATGAACGAACGGAAATTAATCGTCAATATGCCTTAGGCAGTAGTGTTCGCCATACCCAATACCAACAAGGTAAATTAAATAAACTCAATGTCTCTGTGTTGCTTAATTCTACGGCTGCGCCAAATGGTAAAGCATGGACAGAAGCGGAAACACAGCAAATTAGCAATATGATCAAAGATGCAGTCGGGATCAGTGCTGATCGTGGCGATAGTTTGAGTATTTTAAGCTTCAACTTTACGCCGATTGCGATTGATGCGCCACCTGCTATTCCGTGGTGGCAAGATCCTACAGTACAACAACCATTGCGCTACATGATCGGCGGTATTCTCGGTTTATCGATGATCTTCTTCGTGCTAAGAAAGCTTATTAGTCATTTAACAGGATTAGATCGTCGACGTGATGAGTTAACTTTTGCTGAAGAGGATACTGCACATTCTTACGATGAAAGCTTGCAAACTCGCGAAGAGCAAGAGCACGAAGAAACCTTAAATGAGCGTTTAGCCGCGAAAGGGATAGACGCCACTAATAACGCCTTTAATGCCAGCAATGACTTGCTGCCACCACAGGGGTCGCCGTTAGAAATCCAACTTAAACACTTACAGCTTATTTCAACCGAAGAGCCAGAGCGTGTTGCTGAAGTCTTAAAACAATGGGTGAATGTTAATGAGTCAATCACAAACAAAAAATCAGACGGAAAGTAAAGCCCCAGCACTGACTTATGTTGATAAAACAGCAGTAGTGTTGTTGGGTATGGGAGAAGATGCTGCCGCTGAGGTATTGAAGCACTTTTCCCGTGACGAAGTTCAGCGTGTCACCCTTTCTATGGCGGCATTAAGTGGTATTCAAAGTGATAGTGCGAGAGGGGTGATCCAGCACTTTTTTGAAGACTTTCGTGCTCACAGTGGTATTCGTGGCGCATCAAAAGAATACCTTTCAAATACCTTGCGTAAAGCGTTGGGTAATGATTTAGCCAAAGGGTTACTTAATAACATCTACGGTGATGAACTACGTAATAACATGCAACGATTACAATGGGTGGATGCAGAATTATTGGCTAAATACGTCAGCCAAGAACACCCACAAATGCAGGCGATATTCTTAGCCTACTTACCGCCAGAAACCTCATCGAAAGTGTTGGCGAAAATGCCTGTAGATTACCATGACGAACTGCTTTATCGCGTCGCGCAACTCGATGAAATAGATCATGATGTTGCAGCTGACTTACATGATTTAATTGAACGTTGCATTGCCCATATGTCTCAAGCACAAAATGCACCTATTTTAGGTACCAAGCAAGTTGCCGATATTATCAACCGTTTCGAAGGTGATCGCGGCCAATTAATGGAATTACTTCGTTTACATGATGAAGAAATGGTGGACGAAATTGAAACCAACATGTTTGACTTTATGGTGCTAGGTCGCCAGAAAGAATCAACCATGGATAGGCTGGTACAAGAAATCCCTGTTGCTACTTGGGTGATTGCGTTAAAAGGTGCTGAGATCAGCTTACAACAAGCGATTAAACGTTCAATGCCACAGCGTATGGTTAAAACCCTAGAAGATGAAATGGCACTAAAAGGTGCAGTACCTGTGAGTGAAGTAGAACGCGCCCGTAATGCCATTATGGATCAAGTACGTGAGCTGGCAGAAATTGGCGAGATTGATCTTCAGCTCTATCAGGAAATGACGGTGGAGTGATGATGAAAAAAGTAAAAATACATCAGTTATCACCGGGGCAATATCGACCTCATCGTTTTCCTCCTGTGGCAGAGCCTGTGAATCATGGTTTTAATGATGGATTAGGTGATGTTGATCCTGCTATCAATTGGCAAGACAGCCAGTTTGAATTACAACAAAAATTGGATGAAGGTTTTCAACAAGGTTTAAACAAAGGCTATGACGAAGGGTTTAACCAAGGTGTTGAGCAAGGTCGTGTTCAAGGTGTTATCGAAGGGCAAAAAGACGGTTTCCAACAAGGTTATGGACAAGGTGAGCAAACAGGACGAGAGATATTTAGCCAAGCTGTAAAACCGGTTGAGAAAATCTTGTTTGAATTAGAACAATGGCAACAAGAAAAAGACAAACAACAACGTCAGCTCATTTGCGACTTGGTTCAAAAAGTGTCGCAACAGGTTATTCGGGCTGAACTGACATTAATGCCACAGCAAATTCTTGCTTTAGTAGAAGAAGCGCTGGATGCGATTCCTGGTAAAACTGAAAAGATCATCATTGAACTTAACCCGCAAGATATTGATCGGATCCATACCATCAATAAGAGCTTACCTGAGTCTTGGAAGTTGATTGCTAATCCCGTATTACCCGTCGGCGGTTGTCAGCTGATAACAGATAACGCAGAGGCTGATGTGGGTTGTGATGCGCGACTAGAAGCCTGTATCGAGAATGTTCAGCTACATTTAGTTGAGCAGAATCAACCGTTAGATACCCCAATCCGTGTTGAACAAGGAGATCCGCATGAATCGTCTTCAGGCGGATAGTTTAACCGCACTTGCCGCTCTTGATAGCGTGCCTATTGCACGGGTCACAGGGCGGTTAGTAAAAGTGAATGGTTTAATGCTACAAGCCGTGGGCTGTCGTTTTAAACTCGATCAACGTTGTTTAATCGTGGCTGATGATGGTGAGCAGATTGAAGCACAAGTGGTCGGTTTTGATCACAATATTGCGTATTTAATGCCAGTTCGCCAACTCGGTGGATTATACGCAGGTGCTAAGGTGATCCCAATTCAAGGTGGCAGTACAGTGAATGTTAGCCACAAGTGGATTGGTCGGGTGGTTAATGGGCTAGGAGAGCCGCTAGATAATGGATTACCGTTACAAGGTGGTGAGTGTTTATCGTTAGAACCAAAGCCTATTAACCCAATGAAACGCCAGCCAGTTGAATCACCGTTAGATGTTGGTATTAAAGCGATTAATGGTTTATTGACTGTTGGTAAAGGTCAGCGAATTGGCTTAATGGCTGGCAGTGGCGTAGGTAAAAGTGTCTTGATGGGGATGATCACCAAATACACTGCCGCCGATATTATTGTGGTAGGGCTGATTGGTGAACGAGGTCGAGAAGTCCGTGAATTTATTGAGCGTAGCTTAGGTGAAGAAGGACGTAAACGTGCGGTGATCATCGCTGCGCCTGCTGATGAATCACCACTCATGCGCTTACGTGCTACCAAGCTTTGTCACCGTGTTGCCGAATATTTTCGTGATCAAGGTAAAGACGTATTGCTACTGATGGACTCATTGACCCGATATGCAATGGCTCAGCGTGAAATTGCACTCGCATTAGGAGAGCCGCCAGCCTCTCGGGGTTATCCACCGTCAGTATTTAGTTTATTACCACAATTATTAGAACGTGCTGGTAACGGAGAGAATCCCAACGGCAGCTTAACCGCGATTTATACCGTGTTAGCAGAAGGGGACGATCAGCAAGATCCTGTAGTGGATTCGGCACGCGCCATTTTAGATGGTCATATTGTGTTATCTCGCACATTGGCAGAGCAAGGGCATTATCCTGCAATTGATATCAATGCTTCCATCAGCCGATGTATGAGCAATTGTACCGAACAAGCTCATGTCACTGTTGCTAACCAATTTAGGCAGTTAAATGCTAACTATCAGCAAGTAAAAGAGTTATTACCATTAGGAGGGTATCAGCAAGGACAGGATCCTGAATTAGATCAAGCGGTAATGATGCAACCCCAGCTTAAACAGTTCTTACAGCAGCCTGTAACTGAACACTGTGATTACCAAGCGAGCTTAACTCAATTAGCCAACTTGTTTTCAGTAAATCAACCCAATTCGTCAGCACCATAACCGCACCGTGTTTTAGGAAATGGAGCAAGAATAAACCATGAATTTGCCAGTCAAAGCTGTTGAGCAATTACAACGACTATCAGAGCAAAAACGCGATAAACTCAGTGTTGTTTACCAGCAGCAGCGCCAGCAAGTGGATAACTATCAACAACAACTACAGTTATTAGGTCAGTTAAAACAGCATTATATGGGGGCTGATCAACCACAAGGCTCTACGATTAACAGTGCAATGTTAAATAACAGCAATCAATTAACGTCACAGTTAACGACCATGATTGATCATCATCAGCACGAGCAAGCAATCATGAGCGCGGAGTGTGATCACAGTAAACAGCAATTACAAGTCAGCAACCAACAAGTAAAACGCTTTGAAGAAGTAAAAAAACGGTGGCTTGCCAAGCAACAATATGAACAAGCCCGTAAAGATCAAAAGCAGTTAGAAGAGTTGATTAACTTGCGGCATAAAAAGCGGAAGGTCTGAAATGTTAATTACAAGGAGATATTATTGAATATTTATTTGAGTCAATAGTCTTATAACCAAACCCCATTTAAAATAAATATACGCGTTCTGTTACTTGTCGTTTTAATGAAAAAACAATAAAGCCGTTATCACTATTCAATACTCGTAAATACCCCCTTTAATCATATTTTATATAAGCATCACGCTCTCATCTAAATCCCTATAAAAGTTAATGGTATGTTTATTATGTAATTTATTGGTGCGTGTAAGGTTGCAGATTGGTTTTTATATGGTTGATTTGCACTTTTAAGTGGTATATAAAATCTATCTTAATGCTTATGAGGAATTGGGCTGTCTATAATGAAATCGGCAAAAGAGAAACTTCTTTATGCTCCAACATCCATTGCTGGTCTTGCACTGGGAGTGGGAAGTCTCGGTTGGTGTTGGGAGAATGCATACACTTTCAATGGCCTCTCTAAGTGGTTTACCGCAGCAATTGCATGTTCTCTGTTGTTTATTTTATTCATCAAGTTTTGCCTTCATCCTAAACAGTTAAAATCCGAGCTTGCTCACCCTGTGATTGGAAGTGTTCTTCCAACGTTTGCCATGGCGCTAATGATAGTTTCTCATTCTATTGGAGAATTTAATCCAACTGTCGGCGATAGCATTTGGCTATTTGCTATCATGATGCATGTGATTTTCATGATCACGTTTGTTTATCATCGAATCAAAAGTTTCAAATTACATCACATGGTGCCAAGTTGGTTTATTCCTCCTGTTGGAATTATTGTTGCGGACGTTACTTTTTCTGGGCGATCTGATTTAGCACCAATTGCTCATGTCGCGTTATTATTTGGAACGGCGGCCTGCGTAGTCATGCTACCTCTCATGTTCTACCGTTTGCTTTTTACTGATCCCATCGCTGACACTGAAAAGCCAACTATTGCGATACTTGCAGCACCGGCAAGTGCAACTTTAGCAGGTTACTTAAGTTTGATAGAGCAGCCTTCCCCAGTACTGGTAGGCATTTTATTTGGTATCGCAATTCTATTAACAAGTGTTATTTATTGCGCGTTTTTCAGGTTACTTAGGTTGCCGTTTAACGCGAGTTTTGCGTCCTTCACGTTTCCTATGGTTATCGGCTCTACTGCTTTGTATAAATTAGCTCATTGGATGGAATTGCAAGGCATACCTGCCCAATATGTACATCAAATTAATCAGTTAGCATATTTCGAGCTTATTATTGCCACGTTGGTGGTGATGTATGTGTGTACTCGATTCGTTATTTTTTATGGTAGATTTGAAAGCATAAAAAAAGCGATTTAAAGTAAATTGCTAGGCTTGCGAAACAACGCTGTTAAGAATAAAAGTAGTCATATTAAATTTTGTATTTCTGTTGATAAATCGATATGGCGGTTAAATATGGAAATTAAAGGAATTCACATTGCAAAATGTCATTGTGGAGCAGTGGAGTTAGAGCTGACCCTGCCAAACGGATTAGAAGATCCTCGTCGTTGTTCATGTTCTATGTGTCGAAAACGTGGTGCTATAGCTGCTTCTGTATTACTTGAAAACCTAAAGATCATAAAGGGGGAAGATAACTTAACCCTTTATCAATTTAACACTAATACTGCTAAACACTACTTTTGTAAGACTTGTGGTATATATACTCATCATCAAAGACGTTCTAATCCCCATCAATTTGCAATTAATGTTGCATGTCTTGATGGCGTTAATCCTTATGATTTAGAGCCCGTCAAAATTTACGATGGGATCAATCACCCAACAGATACTATTAACTTGTAACCGTAAACATTTATGTGTGTTATCGGAAAGTGGATAAGATTGCACTCCAATACATTGTTTTTTAGTGACACTTTAGTGCTTAAATAAATGGGGTAGTACTGCCCATATTTTAAATAAGCGTGATATGTTCTTGTTTATAGGATAAAACGAATGGATTTAAGTGTTAAACAAAAATTTGAAACGTATCCTGATGAAGTAACAGAGTCTCTCTTAGTTATTCGTTCACTTATCATAAATACAGCAAATGAAAATGGGATTGCTGATTTAATTGAAACACTAAAGTGGGGAGAGCCAAGTTATATTTCTAAAACTGGAAGCACTATTAGATATGACTGGAAACCCAAATTTCCAAATGAATATCGTATTTACTTCCACTGCCAAACAACCTTAGTTGATACCTTTAAAGAGGTATACGGAAAGACCTTTGAGTATGAAGGTAATCGAGCATTAATATTTAAGCTTGGCGACCATGTACCAACTAAAGAGTTGTCACATTGTATATCTATAGCATTACGCTACAAAAAGCTAAAGCACCTTGATTTACTATGTGCTTAGAACATATAACAAAGTAATTAAACAAGGGTAATACATTGTAGTCTTGTTTCTATTGTCGGTTAATAGGCACTGAAATGAGCCGTGGTAAATAATATACATCTGAACAAGTTGGTATTTATTTGCCCACGAACATTCTACGTTTGAACTTTAGATTATGTAATAGTGTGTTAATTACTTTATTGGAAAACTTGGCTAAAGAAAATGGCCTATTGTTACTGAAATTAGAATCCACGATAAATGCGGCGCCTTTCTATCGCTCATGTGGGTTTATAGGGGAGAAACTATCTACCTATCATTCACCAAGAGGTATTAGTTTAGATTGTATTCCAATGCAAAAGCCGTTAGTAAAACACCTTTAACTGCACCATTGTTTGGTGGACCTTTTACTTATTTATACACGGTTGATTAGTTTTTGTCCTACTAAAAAATTTTCTGAAGCTAGCAGACGTCAAAGTCATACCACATAGAGCGACCTAATTCATTTTTACTTTTGCTATCCAATTGTCTTTTTGTCAAAAAAAGGCAACATTATGAGAATTTAAAAAACGGATAGTCATCGGATAGAAAGCTAGATTTTTTAAGAGGGAAATCATGTTTAAAATGGAAGTTGAAGAGGATTTAGCACTTGCGCTCGTTGAGCCTAAATTTGCGTCCAAATATCTCGCTATTGTCTCCAATCAGCGTGACTATTTAAGTGAATGGTTAGCTTGGCCGCCTCATGCAAAAAATGAAGAGTTCTTCCTGAGCTTTATCAAGAAGTCATTACACGAATATGCAGACGGTAAATCACTCGTTTGTGCAATAATGTTTAAAAGTGAAGTGGCCGGTAATATTAGCTTTAATACCATCAACCACGATTTACAAAAGGTAGAAATTGGCTACTGGTTACGTCGTGATTTACAAGGTAAGGGTATTGTCAGTAAGTCACTATCAAAGCTTATTAACTACGCTTTCACAGAGCTGAATATGCAGAAAGTTGAAATATCAGCGGCGGTCGATAATCAAGCTAGCCGTAGTGTTTGTGAGCGTTTGGGTTTCAAGCAAGAGGGCATCATAACTCGAGCTGAGAGATTAAATGATCGAGTAGTTGATCATGTAATATACGGGTTAAGCCGTAACAGTGTGACCGAAAACTACTAAGGCTATGGCGGTTTAGCGCAAGACGTCTAAATCGTTTATATCCAAATATTAGCCAACACGGCAGTGGGTATAAATAGCTTTACTATTAAATACATGATTAATATTTAAATTTATTTTAGAAAAGGATAATATGAAACTGCGCTCATTCTTTTTGCGCATATTAAACTTATCATTTCAGCCCACTTATTACTTTGAGTGGGCTTTTTTTCCCTCAGTCAGTACGTATTAATACTTAGCAGACTAAATAAAGCAAATTACCTAAATGTACCGTGGTCGCTTTCGGGGAGTGGATATATTTTATTTACTAGGTATAGAGATACTGATTTAAGGCATAGTCCGTATCTTAAATTGCCCCTATTTCATTTAACTGTTCTAGAATCGTCTTTGTTTTATTCCTAAACAAATCTCTTAATAGTCTAACTGTTGGGGTGACTGACTGACGGCTGGGACAGACCAACCACAGTTCCGTCGGTGTGGTTTTGTATTCTTGCATCATACTCACTACCCGCTCTGCAAGAAGGTCGTCAGACATATCAAGGCTAGATTTAATTGCGACTCCTTTACCTGCAACACACCAGCGTCTAACAAGATCGCCATCATTTGAAGCCCTGTTACCCTTGAGCTTTACTTTATGAGTCGTTTCCTCATTGCTAAACAGCCATTCATTTTGCAAAACATCATATAGCTGATAAAAGAGTGCATTGTGCTCTAGTAAATCACTTGGGTGCGTTGGTATGTTATGTTCAGCTAGGTAGCTCGGGCTTGCACATACCACTCTTGGAACGTCACAGATCTTAAAGCCATACACATTCTGATCTGTTGGCGAACCATAGCGCAGAGCCATGTCGACTGAATCCCTATAGAAATCAATATTGCTGTCACTAATACTTGAACGCAGAGATACATTTGGGTATTGAAGTAAAAACTCATCTAACCAAGGGGTGACGAGGTTTCGTCCTAAATCAGACGATAGTGCGATACGGATTTCACCGTCAATAATGCCCAGCTCTTCCTGCATATTCACTTTGGCATGCTCAAGCATTTTTAGCGCTTCTTCACACTGAGGTAAATAGCGCTCTCCCGCTGAAGATAACCTCAAATGGCGTGTGCTACGCACAAAAATTTCGACACCAAGGTATGCTTCAACACGTTTAACGGCGGCACTAGCCGTTGCGGTACGCATATCTAAATTTGTTGCGGCGGCTGTGATACTGCGAAACTCCGCCACTTTTAAAATGACTTGTAGATCTTCTAAAAGCATAACTAGGCCTTTACTGGTAAAGAGGGCATCAGTAATTACTGAATTTCACTACTTATAAAGTAGTCGTCGCGACAGGGCAATAAATTATCAAATGACATTTGATAATCATTTAAATTAAAGGTTGCTTTTAATTGTTAATAACTTATCTGTCATAGAAGCATCTAAGCAGTCTGCTTCAACACAATATAAAGAAAGTTAAGCTCGTTATTATCAATTTTTTTTTGATAATTATTCAAATTTTA
Source organism: Photobacterium sp. SKA34 (assembly GCF_000153325.1). Lineage (GTDB taxonomy): Bacteria > Pseudomonadota > Gammaproteobacteria > Enterobacterales > Vibrionaceae > Photobacterium. Next base: position 459,123 of record NZ_CH724141.1, on the reverse strand, counting down.
GGCTGTTTTTTATTGGTATTTGACCTTGTATTCTAAACCCCACGCCACCTTAAGAAAAAAGATCAATGGATAAAAGGATTAAAATTGGTGTAACAGAGTTGTCTTTTCATCGCACGACAACGTTATTAATTACCAATGTATTGAAAACCATGGGATTCGAAGTTGAGTGAGTCTTCTCTCTTCTGCTTGGTTACCGTCGAGCCATGGTATCTATAAGTCGAATGTTGAAGAGGTTATACCATTAATCGAGCTTGGACTTCACTATGAATCTTACGCATGAGTGGTTGGTTACACAGGGCGTGATCTCACTGAACTAGTAGAAAAGTATCCCTTCACTACACCGTTGAGTCGTGTGGTTATCAAATACAGCTTAAATACAATTTAAAAATTAGGCGGTTTATCTGGAGTAAAAATTCTCTAGGTTGAATGTGTCTAATCAAAGGAGAATGAATAATGTCACCATTAACAATGAAAGCAATTGGTTTTACTCAATCACTTGCGATTAATGAGCAAGATAGCTTATTTGAATTTGAAACTAACCTTCCAGACTTGAAAGAAAATGATCTGCTTGTAAAAGTGAGTGCAACCTCTATTAACCCAGCAGATGCAAAAATTCGGATCCGTAACGCAAAAGACAAAACATTAGAAACCCCAAAAGTATTAGGCTACGACGCAGTAGGCGAAGTAATTGCTAAAGGTAACAATGTAGAAGGCTTTGAAATTGGAGACCGTGTTTATTACGCAGGTGATGTGACTCGCATGGGGGCAAACGCCGAATACCAAGCGGTAGATTACCGAATTACAGCTCACGCACCAAAAAGTCTATCCGATGAATCTGCGGCAGTCATGCCTCTAGCGACGCTGACTGGTTGGGAGGCTTTATTTGATCGCCTGCGTATCCGCCCAGAAGAAAAGAAATCTATCCTGATTATTGGTGGGGCTGGTGGTGTTGGCTCTATTACTATTCAATTGGCGAAACAGCTAACTAACCTGACTGTTATTGCAACGGCTTCAAGGCCAGAGACTGAACTGTGGGTGAGGGAAATGGGCGCTGACCATGTTGTGAATCACCGTAACCTAGTGGAGTCTGCTCGTGAGCAGGGCATTAAGTATGTTGACTATATTTTAAACGTTGCTGATACCAAAGGTCACTGGGATGCAATGGTCGAGCTGATTGCTCCACAAGGCATGATCAGTTCAATTGTAGAATTTGATGGTGGCGTTGATCTATCAGCACTACAAGGTAAATCCGTAGGTTTTATTTGGGAGTTTATGTTCACTCGCTCACTGTTTAATACTGATGATATTCAGAAGCAACAAGATATCTTATGCCAAACTGCAAACTTGATTGATGCTGGACGTATTAAGTCAATACTTACCTCAACATTGAATGGTTTTAGTGTCGAGACGTTAAAAGAAGCACACCAGCGTATTGAAAGTGCTGCGTCAATTGGAAAAACGGCTATTAAATATTAATTCAGATTTTAACAAACGTGACGTTGATGTAACACACAGCGACTCATTGAATAAAGGTGAATTAACCTATTATTTATCATTTTCTATGCTTGTGAGTTCCAACCCTTCAATTTTGTCTGGTTAAACAGTTTTAGAAACTGGTTGCATTATACTTTTAGTCATTCATTAAATGTATATATCAAATATACTGACAAGTATATGTTTATAAATGAGTTAGTCTATTCGGCTAACTCATCATTACCTCTTTTCCAGTTAGACTGAAGCTTATTACCAAATCTGGCTTTTATCACTCAATTTTTGTTCTAAATAATCAAGAAATACCTTCAATTTTGCTGGCATAAATGCACGTTCAGGATATACAGCGTATATGCCATGTTCGGGTAACCGATATTGTTCCAATATTGGAATTAGCGTGCCGTTAGCTATCTCATGTTCAACAAGGAAAAGTGGCATTTGGCAGATCCCAACATCATCAAGCATCAGTTGTTTTAGAACATTACTGTTATTTACCTGAATGTTACCTTCTGGCCTAATTCGTTCTAAGCCGCTGGGACCATAAAAAGTCCACTCTATGCCAGATCTGAAATAAGAATAATATAAACAGTTATGTTGTTTTAGATCGTTTAGCGCTGTTGGTGTTCCGTATTTTTCAAGGTATTCAGGTGATGCGCAAAGTACGCTGTGACACGGCGATAACTTACGAGCCACTAAATTTGAATCAGATAATGCCCCGATTCTAAGTGTCATATCCAATCCATCTTTTACTAAATCAACGACTTTATCATCCATAGATAAATTCAGTTTTATATCTGGATAAAGACGTAAAAACTCACTGAGTAAAGGGGCAATATGAAGCTCGCCGAATACCATAGGAACGCTTACTTTGAGGTGACCTTTGGGAGAGCCCTGAAGGCTGCTTATAGCATCCTCACCTTCATTGACCAAAGATTTTGCTCTATGTATGTAGCTGTAATATTGCTCTCCAGCCTCAGTTAAGCTTAGTTTCCGTGTCGTCCGTTGAATAAGCTTAGCACCTAGGTGGGTCTCTAATGCGCTAATTCGTTTGCTTACCGCTGACTTGGTTATTCCGAGTTTGCGGCTTGCTTCGGAAAAGCTGCCCAATTCTACAACGGCTGTGAATATGGGAATGGTTGAAAATGTGTCCATCTAATATTGTTAACTTATAGGAAACAAAGAGTTCAAAATATAACGGATTATCAATACAAAAGAAACGCTATATATTGCATCCCAACGGATAACCATTGGAAAAATAATATGAAAACTCAACCATTTCATTTATCTCTAGCGATAGCTGGGGGAGTAACACTCGCCAGTATGATCGCACTTAATAGTCATATGGCATTTTTTAGCTCCCCTTTACTTGCATCTTGGGTTGCACATGGCATCGGTGCTGTGGTCTCTCTTATTGTATTGATGATCGCCAGTATCTTAATTGGGAAAAAAATATCGTTATTACCTAAAACTAAAACCCCAATTTGGGCTTATTTAGGAGGTATACCAGGCGCTTTCACTGTGATTTTGGCTGCGATTACTGTTAATAGTCCATTGGGATTGTCTGGTTCACTCGCACTGATCATGGCAGGTCAGGTGCTGTTTGGACTTGTTTGCGATTCTTTTGGCTTATTTGGTTTGGCTAAACGCGCAATGAATTCTAATGATTTTATTGCATTAATGTTGATGGTAGCAGGTTGCTTAATGACATTATTCGGTAGGGGGTAATGATGACGCTAGTTATATTTCTTGCACTATTGAATGGTTGTTGCATCAGTTTTTGCCGAGTGCTTAATGGAAGACTTAGTCAGGATACCAGCGCATTTTATGCATCGTTTGGGAATCATGTTGTAGGGTTTATTTTTCTGAGTCTTGTCGTTTATTTTACATCTACTGTTCCGGTTGAAACTATTATGGATGCTCCTGTGATAGCTTGGCTTGGCGGTGTAATGGGGGCTTTGTTTGTCGCTCTTAATAGTTATGTGTTATCAAAAGTCGGCGCAACGCTGACAGTAATACTTGTTATAACCGGTCAATTGCTGACTGGAGTTGTTTGGGATGCTATCAGTAATGGTGTAGAGCTCACCCCTTTATTGGGTATTTTGTGTATCCTTATGGGAATATTGGTCACTAAACGCGGACAAGACCAGAAAGCAAACATTAAAGGATAATAAGTTGAATAATCAGAAAGCATGCTGGGGTATTGCAGGGCTTGGTAAAATTGCACATCGCTTTGTTTCAGACCTGACTATGCAAGTCGACAATGCTGAACTCTATGCTGTTGCGGCACGAGATAAACAGCGAGCTGATAGCTTTTCAAATCAATATGGTTGCCAAAGAAGTTATGGTTCCTACACAGAACTCGCAAACGACGCTAATGTAGATATTGTCTATATCGCGACTATTCACCCATTTCATAAAGGCTTGGTTGAATTATTTTTAAATAAAGGAAAGCATGTTCTTGTAGAGAAACCAGCATTCACGAACTTACAAGATTGGGATGCTATGTCGACACTTGCTGAAGAAAAAGGGTTACTTTTAGCTGAAGCAATGAAAACAGTCGCATTTCCCGCTTATCAAGCAATGAAGCAGTTTATAAAAGAAAACAAGGTAGAAATTAACGCTATAGAAGCTTCATTTGGTAATTGGCATGAGTTCGATAATGATTGGCACTTATTTAATCCAAAGTTATGTGGCGGGGCGACTTTAGATGTTGGTGTATACGGTCTCTGGTTTTATGCTGATTTGTGTCGATTAACAAATAGTCCTATAGAGAAACCAACTGTCGAATACGTTAATGATAATAACCAAAGTGAAGTCGATGAAAATGTTGTGTTTAAGTTTGATGGTCAGATAAATGGTGAAATTTGCGCATCGATCACGCGTGATCTCAAACGAGAAGCCATCATTCGAGGGCCTGAACTAGAAATCGTTATTCATAACAAATGGTGGAACCCAAAGAAAATCGACATATCGTTTAAAGGTGAGCAAACACAAATTTCAGAGGTTGTTAGCGGAGGTGGGTTTGAATACGAAATTGAGCATATATCTTCGCTAATTCTAAACAAGATCAATTATTCGGATGTCATGTGTAAAAAAACGAGTCGGCAAGTGATTTCTATTATGGAAGATTCTCTCGTTGATAATGGCTTTGATTATCTAGTTTGTTCGAAATCCTCAAGTTATTAATAATTAATATTAATTAGCTAGAATTAGACTTCACCATGCTGCCATGCCATTTGCTGTGTAGATTGTTCACTAGCATTTGGCATCTATCAGCAAGGAATGATGAGTTATCTGTAGTTGTAGGTTTGGAGAGTTAGATGTACACAACCCGTCAAGCAGAAAACAGTGATTATGAGTTCCTGTTCGAACTTAAGAAATCAGCAGAATTTGAACCGATTAAAGCTGTCTTTGGTTGGAACGAAAATGTTCAAAGAAAAATTCATCACGAAGAATGGGACGAGGAAAAACCAATCATAATCGAAGTCGACGGAGTCGCAGTGGGGAGCTACCTTGTGCAATTCCACGCTGAACATCTGTACTTTTGTCGTTTTTTCTTGTTACCAAAGTATCAGGGTAAAGGCATTGGTAGCCAAGTATTGAAAACTGTTATTGAATTAGCTAACCAAAAATCATTACCTATTAAGCTGAGTTATTTACAAGGAAACCGGGTGGGGCAACTATATAAAAGGTTTGGTTTCGAGATTACTGGGCAAGACAAAGCGTTTGTATACATGCTTAAACCATCCTTATCACAATAAAACCAACGTGGATGTTACTTATTTACCTCATTAGCACGCACGTTAAATAACATTACAAGGGAAGTACTGTTATCGAAATTATATTAGGGATACTTGCTTTAGTTACTTCTATGATCGCTGCCGTAGTCGGGTTTGGTGGTGGTATGCTATTGATTGCCTTTCTACCTTCATTTCTTGCGCCAAGCCTTATCATCCCTACTCACGGACTTGTTCAATTAGCAAGCAACTCATCTAGGATGCTGTTTTCAATTAATAAAGTGAGGTGGGGGCTGCTACCACGCTTCTTAATTGGTTCGGTACTAGGCTCACTTGTCATCGGTTATGGTTTGTCTCATATACCAATGGATTATGTTCCATTGGGTATCGGTTTGTATATTTTACTTAACTTATGGAATCCGCGTTTTTCTAAAGCAGTGAGTAAGTATGAAAACTATTATTTGATCGGTTTTCTACAAACAGGATTAGGGCTTGTTATTGGTGCTCCTGGCCCACTTGCTTTGACGGTGTTAACGAAACAGCTAAAGTGTAAAGACGAAATCATAGCGACCAGTTCGCTGTTTATGTCTATCAGTCATTTAGCCAAGATCCCCGTATACCTTGTACTTTCCTCGGAACTACTTACTGATGTGCCTGCCATTGTTGTTATGGTTATAGGGGCTGTGATGGGGTCATATATAGGTACCAAGCTTCGTTTTAAGGCAAATAATGCCATCCTCGTTAAAATTATAAAGATATTACTAACGCTATTAGCTCTGCGTATGATAGCTGAAGTTTTATTTTAATACGGTTTTTCATTGTTTCATGCCTAATTTTTTGTTTAATCCTGTTCTATCTCAGTGTCACTATGAGGTAGGTTATGCTGCAGTATTAAATATTAGGGACAAGAAAAGATGATTAGGCATATATTACTTATAAAATTCAAAGAGTCGTCACCTGCATCCGAGATTGAAAAACTCAAAGGTTTGTTCGAACTAATACCCGAGAAAATCGAGGGTGTTGAATCGGTAGAATGGGGTGAAAATGATAGTCCTGAAGATAAAAATAAAGGTTATACCCATTCGGTTTTGATGACGTTTTCGGATGAAGGTGGCCGACAAAATTATTTACCGCATGTTGAACACGATGCTTTGAAACAAGTGTTTAGGCCTTTGCTCGAAGATATCATCGTGTTTGATTACACTTGCTAATCTGTGAACACCGCTACTATGGTTTCAACGTGATTTTCGTTTGGTTCAATATTGTTTATAGGTGCAACTTTAAGAGTGGGGAACAAAGCGATTTTCTGAAGAATATATGTCTTTTGGTGAGGGAAAATGGACAAAATTGTAGAATTAATAAAACAAGATTCGGTAAGAACCGAGGCGCTTTATTATGTCTCTTTGTTGGGCTTACCACAGTGTTACATTGCCGCCGGTTTTGTGAGAAATTTAGTGTGGGATGCATTACATGATTTCAAATCACCGAGCCCTTTAAATGACATTGATGTCATCTATTTTGATCCTGAAGAATTAAATCCCAACGCCTATTTAGATTATGAAGCAGAATTAAATAAATGTATGCCCGATCTTAATTGGCAAGTGCGTAATCAAGCGATAATGCATAATCGAAATAATGATAAACCGTATCAAAGTACCATGAATGCAATGAGCTATTGGCCTGAAAAGGAAACGGCTGTTGCAGTACGTCAAATAGGTCAAGATCAATATGAATGCATTGCCGCATTTGGTTTTGAATCTCTATTTAATTACTGCATTACATATAATGCCAAAAGACCTCGCGAAATATTTGAAGATAGAGTCAAGTCAAAACAATGGTTAGTGAAATGGCCTGCTTTGAAAGTTGTATAATCGGTATTAAGAAATATTAGATGCCTTAATCTAACTCTGCTGATAAATAATAAAATAAAGGAAAATAATGAGAGCATCACTAAGAAATAAAATTATTAACGTGTGCGAAAAGAAAATAGCCAGTAAAGGTGAAAATGTAGGCGTGTCATTTTACGCATTTTTCAAAAATAAAAATGACGATCCTGAGTTATTAATGGAGGCGGCTGAATGGTGGATTAAAACGCATCAGCTCGATCACTTTGAAAAAGCGTCCACAATTAAGGTGATGGTTGAATCAGGGAAATGAACCTTAGTTTATGCAAAATAAGTTAACGGTTTATTTAAAAATATATCAAGATTAGCTCTATAGAGACTGAAAAGTAGTGAAAATGTCAAAAGTGAAATTATTTTATATTAGGTGTTATTAATTTGTTCTGTTGCTAGGTTGAAGATGTAAATTTGCTATCTTAGAATATACATAATCTTATTAGCGTCGATAATTACCATGAAAAAAATAACCCTCTTAATAATTTGTTTTTTATTAGTCTCTGGTTGTGTGACAAGAAAAATACATGTTTCACCGGAAGCCAATAAAGTGACGGCAATTTCAGCTGCTCTAGCAAAAGAAGAAAAGTGCCAAATTATTGCTACTCACTCGATTAAAGATGCACATCCAAATAATGTTGATCGTGAGCTAAAAAATGTCACTTATGCTAAGGGTGGTAATCACTTTGCTGTCATAGAGGTTATGGATACCAAGAGCTCACGTCCTAGCAGTGTTGTTGCTGAGTTATATAACTGTAATGAAAGAACAACTGAAAAAACTGATTCAGAGCTTCTTCCTGGTGCTGAAAATGTTAAGCCACTAATTATTTCAAATATGAATCAAAAGCAGTGTACGTTAATTGATACTGACGTCGTGAAAAGTGCTAATACTGATAATCTAGACGCTGAGATCGCAAATAAAACTTACATGTTAGGTGGTAACCGCTTTCACATCACGAAAGTGATTGATACGAAGGAAGGTAAAGCAAGTTCAGTTGTTATTGATGCTTATCGTTGTGGTACGGAGCTTACTCAATAACATTTGCTTAAATATAACTAAAAGCAATAATGTCGTTTTGTAATGATATGCAAAACGACTTATAGCTTTTTTATATTATTTATTAACTTACGTTCAATTGTATACATCAATTAAAATCAATTTCCTTTGAAATTGTTACTAAATACACGATAAAACTGGCAAAGAGGAGCTACTTTTGTACTGGCTTTGCGTTGCCATTTCGTATGATTTGCGACTAACCAAGTTTGTTGAGAATTCTCTAAAATAGCCTGACTGACTCTGGCCTCTCTTAGCTCATGCTCCATCGCAACTTCTTGTTTTTTCTCTGCTGAATAAGTGGTTTGGGGGGAGGCATAAGGTAATTCACTGATACCTGCACAGCCAATGATACCGATGTCTGCTGCAAATTGACTAAAGTAATTGAGTACCGTGTCATCGACAATATCACCACCATTTGTTCTTATTCTTCCACTGGGTATCCAGGTTTCTATATTTTCGAACTTAGAGAGAGTATGCGCAGCTTCAAAATTATTCGTTACTACACGTAATTCTCGGTGGTTAACTAATTGCTCAGCAATACACGCTATGGTGGTTCCGATACCTAAAAATAGTGTACACCCATTGGGGATAGCTTTAGCGACGTTTATTGCTATCTCTTGTTTTTCGTCTTTATTAGTGATTTGTCTTGCATCGTAACTTCGATTGCTTAACGTAACAGGAAGACCAACGCCACCATGGTGACGCATAGTGATCCCTAGTTGGCAAAGTAAGTTAATGTCGCGTCTGATGGTTTGTGGTGTTATTTCAAACTTTTGCGCTAATTCTTCAATTGAGCAATATTCTTGCTTATGTATTAAAGTAATTATTTGTTGTTGACGGGTACTTAAATCATCCATGAAATATGTTGCCATCCTCTATTTGATTATTTTTATGCTAGGTAACGGTTTGGCGTATCGGTGATCATCATATCAACTCCCCATAGCCAGTGATCTTCAACAAGTTCCGGTTGGTCCGGGGTGTAACAGTAAAGCTGATAACCTAAATATTTTACTGCTTTTGCTTTTTCTTCTGTTAAATAACGATAATTACAATGAACACTAAAAGCGTCTAGCTCTATCAAAACATCAGCGTGATTATTTGGGATCGTTTCCCACAATTGACCTCTTCTAACGTGAGGAAGGTGCTGTTTTATGGCTAATAGCGCTGATTGGTCAAAACTAGAGAAAAGCATCAACTCAGGTTCAATATTTAACTTACTAATCACTTCAGCAACTTTTTCACATAATAAATGAACACAGTCTCCTGTGTGAATTTTTAATTCTATATTTAACGCGACCTTAGCTTCACTTGTTAGCAATAATACTTCTTCTAATGTCGGTATGGATTCACCATTAAAATCATCGCTAAACCAAGAGCCAGCATCTAGCTGTTTTAGTTCTATTTTAGACAAGTTTCTCACTTCACCTTTACCGTTACTGCAACGGTTTACCGTCTTGTCGTGTATTACCATAGGAACGTGATCAGCACTTAATTGGACGTCAATTTCAATCCACTCACAGCCATAGTTAATCGCTTCTTTCATCGCTGCAAGGGTATTTTCAGGGGCTAAGCTCGAAAAACCACGGTGAGCTGTAATTTTCATTTTCTTTTCCATATGTAGTTATTTTCAAATGAACTATCCCTTTGTTTGATGAAAATTTTATTACAACTACTCTGAAAGCCTTAATCTTATTTACTTCATGCAACTGTAACCGAGATGTCACTTTTTGCTTCTAATGTTCACTTGAAAATAAACGAGTGGTTGGAACACAAGAAGTGAACATCCACTAAGTCGTCAGCTTTTGTTAAAAATGGTTTCCAAGGAATAAAAATGGCTTTTAAACATATTGCAGGACTTGCCGTTGCAGCGGCGCTAATGAGTACACAAGTGCAAGCAAAGACCGAAATTGAATGGTGGCATGCTATGGGTGGAGCATTAGGTAAAAAGGTAAATGAAATTGCCGACAACTTTAATGCCAGCCAATCTGAATACGAGATTAAACCTGTTTATAAAGGTACTTATGCCGAAACGATGACAGGTGCAATTGCTGCATTTAGAGCGAAAGAGCAGCCTGCCATTGTACAAGTTTTCGAAGTGGGTACTGCCACTATGATGGGAGCTAAGAAAGCGATTTATCCTGTATATGAACTAATGGCTGATACCAAAGAACCTTTTAACAAAAACGATTATCTATCAGCCGTAACAAGTTATTACACAAGCAACGATGGCAAAATGTTATCGATGCCATTTAATAGTTCAACCCCAGTGCTTTATTACAACAAAGATATGTTTGCTAAAGCGGGTATTACTAACCCACCGAAAACATGGAAAGAAGTAGAAGAAGATTCTCGTAAGCTGATTGCTTCAGGCGCTAAATGTGGTTTTAGTACAACATGGCAGTCTTGGACTCAAATTGAAAACTTTGGTGCAAGAAACAATGTTGCAATGGCGACAAACAATAATGGTTTTGATGGTGTAGATACCACATTTACCTTTAATAATGCGCCTTTCGTTAAACATGTTGAACAGATGGGTAAGTGGGCTAAAGAAGGTCTATTTAAATATGGTGGTCGTCAATCGGATGGTATGCCGCTTTTCTATACAGGTGAGTGTGCGATGACCATGGGATCATCTTCGGGTCTGGCTGGTATTCAAGAGAATATGAAAGGGGTAGATGTGGGTGTTGCACAATTACCTTATGATGATGAATTAGTGAAAAAACCACAAAATACTATTATTGGTGGTGCATCGTTATGGGTACTTCGTGGACACTCAAAAGAAGAATACAAAGGTGTTGCTAAGTTTTTCACCTACCTTTCAAGTCCTGCTGTTCAAGCTGATTGGCACCAATTCTCTGGTTACTTGCCAATCACAGAAAAAGCGTACGAACTAACCCAAAAGCAAGGCTTTTACAAAACTCACCCAGGTACAGATGTTGCTGTTAAGCAAATGACATCGACAACACCTACGGTTAATTCAAAAGGCTTACGCTTCGGTAACTTCTTACAAACACGCGACATTATTAATGAAGAACTTGAAGCCGTATGGGCGGGTAAAATTTCGGCAAAAGAAGCATTGGATAATGCGAAAAGCCGAGGTGATGCACAGCTTCGTCGCTTTGAAAGAACACAAAAATCATAATTCAACGATTTGATTAAGATTCATCCCCCGCTAATTTGGGCGGGGGATATACACCTTGCCTGTATTATTTTGGTATTTGTATGTCATCCCCTGTTGTATTTAAAAACAAATGGCTTCCGTTTTTCCTTATTGCGCCACAACTTCTGATCACGTTTGTGTTCTTTATTTGGCCGGCAGGACAAGCGATTTATCAATCATCTCTACTTGAAGATGCTTTTGGTATGAGCCAAGAATTTGTTGGTTTCGAAAACTTCATGAACCTGTTTCATGATCCTAATTATTTAGATGCTTTTTTTACGACACTTCAATTTAGTATTAGTGTTGCCGTATTAGCATTAGTTTGCGCGTTAATATTATCGGCATTAGCCGAGCAAATTATCCGTGGCTCATTAGCCTATCGAACATTCTTAATCTGGCCTTACGCTGTAGCACCGGCTGTTGCTGGTTCATTGTGGCTATTTTTATTTGATCCAACGATTGGTGTGTTTACCGATATGTTGCATTTCTTGGGCGTAGATTGGAATCCCAAACTCAATGGCAGCCATGCGATGTGGATGGTGATCATTACTTCGACTTGGAAGCAAATCAGCTATAACTTTCTGTTCTTCTTAGCGGCATTACAATCTGTCCCTAAATCATTACACGAAGCAGCAGCTATCGATGGCAGTGGCCCAATTAAGCGCTTCTTAACGATCAGTTTCCCACTGATTTCCCCAACGAGCTTTTTCCTACTAGTCGTGAACTTTGTGTACGCCTTTTTTGATACCTTCGCGATTATTCATGCGATGACACAAGGCGGGCCAAGTAATAGCACCTCAACCTTGGTTTATAAGGTATTTAATGATGGCTTTATTGGATTAGATTTAGGTGGCTCAGCGGCACAGTCAGTGATCCTAATGATATTGGTTGCTTTATTAACGGTTATTCAATTTAAGTATGTTGAAAAGAAGGTAGCGTACTAATGGTAGAAAGAAGACCTCTTTTTAATTTTTGTTGTCATCTATTGTTGATACTTGGCGTGATCTCTATCGCGTTACCAGTATGGTTAGCCATTGTGGCAACGACACACGAAAATCATGATTTCGCGACAAGTACTCCTCTGTGGTTTGGTGATCTTGGGTTCAGTATTTTTAAAGATTTACTCAGTGGGCATACCGCTTTTAGTGATAAGTCATTATCCATAAATGGACTATTACTTAACTCGTTTATTATGGCGATATGTATCACTGTGGGTAAATTATCAATCTCTATTATGTCAGCTTATGCGGTGGTTTTCTTCCGTTTTCGTGGCCGTATGATTGCTTTTTGGTTGATCTTTTTTACCCTGATGTTACCTGTTGAAGTGCGTATTATGCCGACTTTTGAGGTGATCAGTAATTTGGGGATGTTGAATTCATTTTCAGGCTTAACCATTCCATTGATTGCTAGTGCAACAGCCACGTTCTTATTTAGGCAGTTCTTTTTAACGATTCCCAATGAACTTGTTGAAGCCGCACGTATTGATGGTGCAGGTCCAATAAAATTCTTTTTCGATATTTTATTGCCATTATCACGCACCAATATCGCAGCCTTATTTGTGATCACTTTTATCTACGGTTGGAACCAATATTTATGGCCGTTATTGATCACGACGGATACCCATTATTTCACTATCGTCATGGCGATCAAGCAAATGACGGGAGTGGTTGATGGCGTCATTGAATGGAACAAAATTATGGCAACCACGATTATCGCAATGTTACCACCAGTCATTGTTGTTATAGCAATGCAAAAAGCCTTTGTTAAAGGCCTAGTTGATTCGGAGAAATAAATGTCTACTTTAACGCTTAATAAAATTGCGAAATCTTACCCAAATGGTTTTAAAGCAATTCATGAACTGAACCTTGATATTTCAGACGGTGAAATGGTGGTATTAGTTGGTCCAAGTGGTTGTGGTAAATCAACATTGCTTCGCATGATTGCAGGGCTTGAAGAAATATCATCAGGGGATTTAAGCATAGATACGACAAGGGTCAATGATCTCGAACCGGGTGAGCGTGATATTGCGATGGTATTTCAAAACTATGCCTTATACCCCCATATGACGGTATTTAATAACATGGCTTATGGTTTACGTAACCGTAAAACGCCAAAGCACGAGATTGAACGCTTAGTCAATGAAGCTGCGACCATGTTAGAACTTGATCATTTATTGGATCGCAAGCCCAATCAATTATCGGGTGGTCAACGTCAGCGTGTCGCTATGGGACGAGCTATTGTAAGGCACCCTAAAGTGTTCCTCTTTGATGAGCCATTATCCAATCTCGACGCTAAGTTACGTGTTCAAATGCGCCTTGAAATCAAAAAGCTACAACGTCGCCTTGGTACGACATCTGTATACGTTACGCATGATCAGGTAGAAGCAATGACACTGGCTGATAAGTTAGTAGTGTTGAACAAAGGTAACGTCGAGCAAGTAGGGGCACCGATAGAAATTTATGACAACCCAGCATCTTTATTTGTTGCGACATTCATTGGTTCTCCCTCAATGAACATTCTTGATGCGAATATGACGTCTCAAGGTATTGAGCTAAATGGCTCTGTAAAATCATTATCAGCAAAACCTTTAGAGCAAAAGAAAGTGAAGCTTGGGCTTCGTCCTGAACATCTACAAATCGATAATGATCAGCCTTGGTTTAACGTTGAAGTCGAGTTTATTGAAGCGTTGGGGGCTGATTTATTACTTTATTGCCAGACACAAGAGCCCCAATCGCAACAGCTCGTTTTACGAGTAGAAGGGCACAGCCCAATTGAAATGGGCGATACTTTAGGGGTGAATATTAAACCTGAAAATATCCACTTATTTGATTGTGACACTTCCAAGCGCATACCTTATGATCACTTCAAACAAAACGAAGAAGTGATTCTTGGAGTGGTAAATGGTTGAGTCATTGGACAACGTAGATGTGCATCAGTTGAAAAAACTGAAATGGTTACTGACAGATGTCGATGATACGTTAACGTGGGAAGGTAAATTACCACCCGAGATGTTACAAGCATTAAGTAAACTCGAAGCCGTTGGTGTTAACGTTATTGCTGTAACGGGAGCTTGTGCCGGTTGGTGCGATCAAATGGCAAAGTTATGGCCTTTGCATGGTGTTATTGGCGAAAATGGCGCGTTTTGGATGCGTAAAGATCAGCAAGGTTTTACGACACACTATATTCGTAACGCCGAGATGATGAAAAGAGAGCAACAAACACTGAACCATGCTATTGAAAGTTTGCTACTGGATTATCCTGATGTAAGTTTGAGCCTTGATCAACCTTTTCGATTTTGTGATGTTGCCGTCAATATTGCACAAGATAGAGCGCCGTTACCTTCGGATGTAACGAAAACCATTCTTGAAAAGATAAAGCAACTTGATATTGAAGGGCAGAGAGTTCATGCAACACAAAGCTCAATTCATATTAATGCTTGGGTTGGTCATCATAGTAAACAGCAAACGAGTGAAGCTTACTTAACGCGATTTTTACTAGATGAAAAACTGGATCTAACTGAAATCAGTTATGTTGGTGACTCTTTAAATGATGAAGGTATGTTTGCATGGTTGCCATTAACATTTGGTGTTAATAATATCCGCGCATTATTACCTAAGTTAATTCATCACCCCCAATTTATTACGACAGAAAATGGGGGATATGGGTTTGCCGAATTAGCGGAAAAGATAGTTAAGGCAAAACAAACCCATTAATTAAAAAAGCACTCAATTGAGTGCTTTTTTATTAGCAATTTTCTTTAATAACGGCTCAAACTAAAAGTGTATTTACACATGCTACTAATGATTCTAACCGACGTCGCAGAATAACCGATAACCCAAAGCATTAAGATAATTTTCATGCTAATTTCTCCGCGTTAATATTTTGTTTATCGCTATTGGAGCAAACATTGAAAATTGAAGTATCTGTTCAGCCGTCTGAGCATCAATTACAAGTGATAAGTGATGGTATTAGCGCGTTTAACGCACCGTATTTACCCAATGATGGTGAGTTTGAATCAGGCTTACGTTTTGCCATTATGGCGCAGAATGAACAAGGTGAATATGTCGGTGGGCTGCAAGCGAGTGTGGTGTGGAGCTATTGCGTACTAGAGTTACTTTGGCTATCTGAAGAAACCCGTGGGCAAGGTGTAGGCTCTCAACTTATCGAACATTTAGCGGCGTTCGCGAAAGAAAAACAATTAACTCAAATACGTACTGAAACGTTAGATTTTCAAGCAAAACCGTTTTATGAAAAACAGGGATTTAAAGTCTATGGTGAAATTAATGATTCACCGAAAGGGCATAAAACGTACTTCTTAGTTAAGGCCTTAGCTTAGCGATATTTTTAGTTTTTGAATAAAAAAAGAATGGTACACCTAAAAATAAATTGGGCAATAATTTGCTTGAGGTGATTAAAAAGCGCTACTTAAATAGTTATGTAGCGCTTTTCAAACAGTTAAATTAAATGCTAATAAAGAACTTGATAATGAGCACCATCTATAAAGATTACTTTTTTCACCGAATCAACTTTTTCTTGTGCCTTTTTATTCGCAGCAATTAAAGCCTCTTTTTCTTTAGGAGGATGAGTAAAGCTTATTGCAAAGTCATCACCATTAAAAAGCTCAGTTGCTTTTGCTGCAATATATTTATCTTTTTCAGATAAAGAGTCATCTTCAATACTTAAGATTCTATATCCTCGCCAGGCATAGTTTGAACCTAAAGAAATACCTTGTGTCATTAATTCTTTATATATAGAACCATTCATTCTTTTATGTTTACCCTCAATTTTCATTAAGGATTCAATAGCAGGAACAAAGTTATAAAAGCGTGCATAATTAAGAAGTTCAATAGCGATTTCCTTCATTTCTTGATTAGAACTTTCTGACTTTCTCAAAATATTAGAGTATTCAACAAGCGGGTAATAATAGTGATTGTCTGCTGCATTGATAATGGCGTTAATATATTGCTCGTGGGTTAAATCTGGTTTTAATATCGTACTGTAATATACGGCACGAACGTCACCTGTTTTTGCTTGTTCTGCAAACAGTTTTTGTGCTTTTTCTACCCACTTCTCACTGCATTGTTTTTTAAAATACATATTACAATAGCGGCTATCTGGTGAAAAAAATAGAGCGGCATAGGGGTTACCTAACTCTGCTGCTTCCATTAACATTTTTCCGGCCTTCGGGGTATCATATATGCTCGAACCGTAGGTAATGGTGGCTAACCAATACATCGCTTCTGGATTTTTTTTATCAGCTAAAGGTTGAAGTGTTTTTTCAGCTTTTCCCCATAACTTACGCTGAATATTCAACACTCCTTCAAAAAGTGGATCACCTTGATGGTATATACTTGCGATATCAACGGTTGGACTTACTGACGATATAGGATTTTCCGAAAGGAATTTCTTAAAAACTTTAATATCAGCTTGTTGAGGTGTTGTAACCTCTGTACAGCCAACAGTTATAATCGATACTAGCGCAATAATTAGTATTTTAAATTTCATCAGTACTCCATGCGATTTTCTTAAATGTTTGAATACGTTTTTCGAGTTTTTTTCGTATTTTCTTTGTGTCTTCGTCGAGGTCATCGCCATTATAAAAGCATTTGTATTCCGTTGTTTTGATATCAAGTATGTGATTAGTCTCTAATTTATAAAGACTCATGTTTTTACAAAGTTCGGCTGATGAGCGGTTAAAGTCATAGCTATCAGAGCCACCTTCTTCTTCATGTTTGATAATAAACTTTGCTAACCTTAGCCAACTCGTTGTAAAGCTGTTCCATTGAGTGAGAGGGGATTGTTGCGACTCAATATCACCGTTCATTAATACAAGCGTTCGCTCAAATTGGTTTTGATTGGTGCCATTTGGTGAAGTTTTTAACCATCGCAAAACTTGTAAAATAGCAACAACTTGGATTGTATTATCTGCCGCCTTATCTTGATATGAAATTAGGCAGTTAAGTAAGCCTGATAGCGTCTCTGGTGGAAGGTTAACTATCCACGCTTGCATCCTATCTTTAATATCTGTTCTTAAAATCTGTTCAGATAGAAGCGGAGCATAGTCTTTCTTTAATACTTTATCTCTATGCGCTTTTAATTCTGATAAAGGTAACAGCATTACCTCACCCAAGCTTAATCCCAAAGCAATTGCTAATGTTAGGTAAAGGTTCAACGCCATGAAGTCTTTATTTTCATCGTTGCTATCGACATCGCCAAAGATGGCAATTTTACGAAAGCCACTTTGGTTTAGAATATTTAAACAACATGTAATAAATCTATCTGCGTTTTCAGGGTTTAACTCAATTGCTACTTTTCCTGAACAACCAGGCCCAACAATTAACTTTGCTATCGTTATTATATAAAAGCATCCATTTTGATATGTTAGCCGAAATTCAAAATGAGCACCGATACCATAATTTACAGAAGCTGAAGCACTTACCTTACCAAGTGGCAGGAGTTTATTATGGTCAATATTTCCTGAACCATTCGCTATGTTGACACTTGGTGGACGCCATAGGACTTCACCGGTTACAGAGCCGCCAGCTTCAACACCAACAAAAGCATCGGCTTTAAATCTACTTTCCATGACACCATTCAAATTAGATTTATTTATCGCAGCAGCTGAAGCCCCCGATTCTTTTTGACCAGCATGCGTGTTGTAATCTGGAATGCTGATAGCAGAGCCTTTGATACCGACGGTACCTTCTGAGTCACCAAGGCCAAAAGATAGACTTGTACCTAATTGACAAGTTGCTGCGGCAAGCCCATAGACTTGCCCTGTTATTTTAATGCAGACTTCGCCTGCATCGTATTCTTGACACTCAAAGTCAGCTGACTCGGTTTTCCTAAAATAAGGTATTTTAAGGGCATAGCCGCTAGGTTGATTGGTCTTTGATAGTGCTTTGGAAGCAACATTACGGTTTTTATCATTTAATGGTAACCAAGTAGAAAAAGTCATCTGGGCACTTAATAAGGTTAAGTTCCCTTTTATTTCTCCACCAAGGCCGATCTCTTTACTAAATTCAAATCCTGAAAAATTATCAACGGGGGTATTTATCTTTGCGCTGGCTTCTGATGAAAAACGAAAAAATTGAGCTTGAGCGTCTGCTACATACAAAGAATGTCCATTTTTTGGACCTTGACCCGCTTCGTAATGATAATTATCTGACCAAAAGGTATTATTTTTAGATAATGTTTGTATTTGTTTGGATAAATCCAGACCTTTAATTGTCGGTTTTTTTAGAGATTCTAATGCTTCTTCAAAAGTATTCTCATTTGATGGTTCTGCTTTTATAGCCTTTAAATTCGCCGTAATGTTTTTTACATGAACATTAGTGAAATTTTCTTTATTTTTTTCAGGCATATACCAATGAGGTGCTCTAACCCAAAATACAATGCCATCAGAGATAAAACTACACTCACAAATTTGTAAGTCATTTAAGCCTGCTTTATTAATAAAAGAACCTAATTTTTTTCTTTGTACTTTATGTTTAGATTCATCCCAAATAACAGTAAGCTTCTGCTTTTTTACTTCTTCTTCTATTTCTTTCGCTATATGAAATGTACTATTTCCTTTTAAAGCATTTTGATTACCAATTTTTTGTAAAATTTCTTTACGTGCTATTGCAACTTTTTTTATCCAAATTAGTTTTGTTAAAAAGTCAGGGCTTACACTTTCACCATTCAATAACAACTTTATGTCGCTGTTGAATTTCTTTAGAGTAAGGTTAACCACGCCAATGAGTGCAAGTGTCGGATAATAAGCCCAGTTACAAATAGAGGCCTCATTAGCAATATCTGTCGCATCTTTACCAGTACCACCCTGTAATTCAACATAGATCTTATCAATAATCGTTTGATCATTACTTCCAGTGTGAAGGTAATTTAGTGTTTCTGGAGTATTAGAAAAAAAACCTTTTCTTTCTCGCCAATCCTTGTAAGAGGGATTAAGAACAAGACTATCGGGACCGAAATGTTTTTTACTTGCATCAATACCAATCAATTGCTCTTTTGATAAGCACTGTTCTTTAATTACTAAACCATAATTGTTTAACTGTTGTAATTTCTTCGCAAATAGCCAAGAGGGTTTAACCGCGCGTGGGCTAGTTTTCATTTTTTCAACAGCAATATTAGCTGTTAATAGTTCATCGTTCCAAAAGCTTTCATAGTACTTATCAACATAAGAAGGCGATGAATAAATTAAATCTTCATCGCTTTCTTTCCTTTTATCGTGCATTGTTTCAATACATTGCCTGATATCAACTTGCTTTTTACTAGTAAATACCTGACTTTTTTCATCAAAAACAAAGTTCGTCCCATCGTCAGATTTTTTTGTTTGAGCCTTACCTTCAGCGATGCGTTCTATTGACGCTATTTTTTCTTCTAAAGTCTCAACTAATTTATGATGTGCTTTCCGAATTGCATTTTGTCGTAATTCAAACGCAACTTGCGCATTATTATATTCTGAAATAAATACTGCTGAATTAAGTAAATAATTATTAGTAGTAGAGAATAGTGTATCGAAACTATGCTTCAGCTTTTCCCATGTATACGCACCTGTAATGAAGTCATCGATATCAATATTATGCTGTTTTGCCAATTGAACAATAGCTTCATCTTTACCATCTTTATAGAAATTAATGGCACCTGATTTAACGACTAAGATGTGAAGAAGTAAATCATGATATTGTCTTTTTTGCTCTTTAGATAAAAACTGATCATGTGGTTTAGTTTCAAATTTTGATAAAACACCTAATTTATTTATGTTGTTAAAGATTGCTTCTTTGTTATTTGGTATGATTGTATTTTCAAGATTTCCTTTTTCTTCCAATATTTTATTTTTTGCTTCTTGAGTTACTGCATACCAAGTTTTTTTACCTGTTTTAGGGTGAGCTGGTACGTATAGAATATCTACAAAATTAGGTATAATGTGTGAGCAAGTACTATTGCCATTAGCTGGTTTTTGTGGCGCTTTAGGAAGTGCGATTCTTACTTCAGGATTTGAAATATTGATAACTTCGCCTTCAGAAATAAGATCAACGTTGCGTAGCTGCTCACTGTTAAGCTTTTGTAGTTCTTCTAACGTTGTATTGAATCGCAGGGCAATTAAGCTAAGACAGTCACCTTTTGTTATTGTGTACGTCGTCATTGTTGAACCTATTGTTTAAAGCATGTAGAAACCAGAGCGTAATGACCGGTTGGTGAATATTGGAAATGAATATTTTCTTGTTGAATCGATTTAATATGTTGCTCTTCGTCTGTCCAATATAGGGCTTTCGCTGGACCAAGTAATGTCGCTAAGTCTTGAGGCGAAACCTTACATTGATCACTTTCAATTTGTTCCCACATAACATTGGTGTAATACCGAAATAGCATCTTTTTACCGTCCACTTGAATAATCAGCAATTTCTGAAGGTGGTTAAGTAATGTGTTTGTTTCAACGGATGCGTCAACGGCAAACATGACTGAACTTGAATCGAAGTAGGGCATTGCTTTCCATTTATCTAACGCTGACTTGTCTTGCCCTAAGTTCAATAGTAACGGACTTTGATCTATCAAATATTCAAAATCACACTCTTTAAAAAGAGCGATGTTTTGTTCAATTGAAAAAGAGTTATTTACTATTAAAAATGCATCGGGGATACGAACTGTATCAACGAGTAACCAATAATTCAGCGACATTATGCATCTCCTCTACATGGGCAATCATCAAGTGGGCAACTGCCATCTGTTTGTTTTTGACAAAGCTTTGCAAGAGGAACATTAGCAATTGCCAATGTTTCCATGGTTGCAGGGGAGAGTTGAAGGGGTAAAGGATTTAATGCCACAGCCGCTTCTACTGCACCCGGCAGTAATGGAGATTGTCCAGCAAAGCCAGAGCCACTGCCCGCACTGCCACCTGCATTGATGTTTATCGCTGCCCCCGAGATCGAAACGCCGGATGCATCTATTTTGATAAAGCTGCCGCCAGCCTTCAGCGTGATTTCAGCACCCGCTTCAATCACGGCTTTTGAGCCAGCTTTAAGGTGTACTTCATTACCCGCATCCACCAGTAAGGCTTGGCCTTGTTTCATGTGTAAGCTGCCATCAACCGAAAGGGTTTGATCGGCTTTCACATGTGTACGGCTTTCACCGTCGACGGTTAGGTGGTCGTGGGTTTTGATGTGGGTGAAACGTTCATTGTCTACATCAAGGTGTAAATCGTGTTTGATGTCGTCTTTGCGATCATTTCCCACCATTATGTTCACGTCTTTTTGTGCGTGAACGTAGATTTCTTCTTTACCTGCTTGGTCTTCAAAGCGCAGCTCGTTATAGCCATCACCTTGGTGCGTTTCTGTACGCAATACCGTGCGGGTTTTATTCGCTGGTAATGGGTAAGGAGGCTTGTTGGTCGCATGGTAAGTACGGCCAGTGATAATCGGTTGGTCTGGATCGCCTTCTAAGAAACTAACAATGACCTCGTGTCCAATACGTGGCAGTGCGATCATGCCATATTGGCTCCCCGCCCAACCTTGGGAAACACGTATCCAGCAACTCGCATTATCATCACTGTTACTGTATCTGTCCCATGGGAATTGGACTTTGACGCGACCATATTCATCACAGTAAATCTCTTCGCCTTCAGGGCCAACAACCATCGCAATTTGTGGGCCATCAACACGAGGCTTAGCCGTGTAGGGTGCTCGCCATGGGCGATGACCGGGTATCACAATAAAATCATTGTTATAGGTCGTTACGCCTTGCCCGCCAGCTTCTTCTAATGCTTGCGGTTGCGTGCCCATATGGTTAACCGCCACCACGAGCCATTCGTCATTACATTGCTCATCATCGTGCTCTTGCAAGGCAAAGTTCACCCCAGCAATTAACCCGTGGGTGTTACTTTCACCATAGGCTGTATTGGCATCACGACGTAATGACTCGAGTCGAAAAGAAGTAAACGGCTTACCACTGGCATCGTCTTTGTACCGCCCTGGGTAATCGTAATGTTCGTAATTGGCCTGCTGGTAATCGGCTTCTTTCGCATTGGCTGTTTGTAAGAAGCTATAAGCTGGCTTTTTAAAGCTGTAATCTTTGAGTTGCGCAGATGATGGGCGAATTTGCGTATGGCGAGCAAAGGTGCGTACAAAAGGCACGCCGCTTTGCCCACCACTGCGGCTGTTATAGGCCAGTGGTGCCGTCAGTCGAGCGGCACTTTGGGTGTCATCAGAAAAGCGCAGGGTATTCTTTTTATTATCATGGACAAAGCTGTAAAACAGGCCTTCTTCTGCGGCAATGCGGTCGATAAAGGCTAAGTCCGTTTCACGGTACTGGACGCAATATTCACGCGGCACGTAATCTCGCGTTAAAACGAAATCAACATCGGTAATCCCTAATTCTTGTAGTATCACCGAGATAATTTCAGGCACCGTTTGTGTTTGAAAAATTCGGCTATTATGGCACAACGCGAGGCGGGCTGCTGGCGGTACAAATTCTACCTGATACAAGGTGTGGTGATGGCCTGTGTCACCCTGGGTAAAACGTCTAATAATGCCATGCCATTGCTGTTGCTGCTCACCGTCTCGCCAGACCGTGAGCGTGGCGGTGTTATCGACGGTTTCTTGCGGCGTATAGGCAGGGTGACGACTGGCTAAGTCGATGGTAAAGGCGAAAGGCAAAGACAGGCTGTCAGTGCCTGAAAATTGTGTGACGGCAAAGGCATCGGCATCTAGCCCATCGACTTCAAATGTAAATTGCAAACCCGTTTTTGTTGCCATACTGACCTCGTGATTAAACCTTTGCTAACGTCGGCCTTGCGGCGTATTTAGCAAAGGCATAAACGAAAAGCAGCCTACACAGGTGTGTAGGCTGATACATAGTTGAGTGCGATTACGCTTCTAGCGGTGCACGCCAGTCATCAGCACCTGATGTGCCCGATACAGTGTGATCCCAGTTAATTGCACGGTAAGACATTGATACTTCGATAAGCTGAGTAAAGTCTTCTTTTGATGAATCTTGGCAGTGTGGCATGTGCGTGTTGATATCAACAATCGTTGCATCGGTCAGCGTCGTAGTGAAGTAGTGCTCTTGCTTACCTTCAACCGATGTGCGGTACCACTTCAGCTCTACAGACGGTAGCATCTCACCTGATGCCAATGAGTTGTACATCAGAGGAACAGCTTTGTTCAGTGCCACGGTAAATTTAAATGGCTTGTGAACACGTTGACCTGAAGGCTGACCTGATTGTGGGTCTGTAGGAACAGTAACAACGTGCTTGAATTCTTGAACAAGCATTTGGTCTTCGTGACCTTCAACATAGATGTTACCGACAGAATCAGCCGTGAATGCACCCGCAGTGATGTTACCCTGAGTTTGGCCTTGGATTGCGATATAACAAGGAGTTGGCATCTTAATATCCTATTTTATGATGGATTAAATTACACAGCCTATGCTGTGACGACGTGCTGTTAAAGCATGAAGTGTGCCAACTTTTAACTGTATGAAAAATATGAGCTTTGCGTTTTTATGCTTTTAAATATTGAGCAATATATTGCCCAGATGGGCAAGATCTTGCTTGATTTTGGCAAGATCTTGCTTACTTTTGTGATTAAAGAATTTTTATTGGTAATGATTTATCACTTGAATAAGCAATGATTAAGGGCTTAAAAAAATGGCTAATAAATTAAAAAACACGCAATAGATATGTTTAATAAAATGTAAATAATAAAGTTTATTTAACAATCTCTTTTTTTAATGGAGCTTATTAATAACGAAATGGGCAAGATCTTGCTCGAATGTTAAATGTCAGACATTGCTTCAAATTTATTACTTACATTTTTTTATTAGTGAGGAATAGCAAAGTATTATTAAAATCATATCCTTTATTCTATTCTGTTATATTAATTAGATTCTATAAATTATTAATAGAATGAAGCACATTTTTATGCTGAAAATTTTATATCAGAGTTCGCTTTTTGGAAATAGTGTCACATAGCTTTGGTTTTTTTTAATTTAATCAATATGTTAAATAAACGGAGTGTTTTGGTCTGGCACTTAGCATTAATTTGCATTTACTGGGCTTAAGGTGTTGAAAATGTTTGTTTTTATGTTGTGTTTCAATTTGTTAAAAATCTCGTTTGTATATATTAATAGATGTTGATGCCTCATAATCCATACACTTTGGCTTGATATGCAACGGCAATTACTATTTAATTCGCTGCGAGCATTATTTGTTGTCTAAAAGCATTTTTGTTGGTTAGAAAATAATATAAGTAATAAAGCATATTTAATTAAAATAACATTTTCATTTTTATAAAATTCATTTTTAATTTGTTAAAGATGTTAAATCTGCTGGTTTATCTATTCGTTGTAAATAATAAAAATAACGGGGTTTAAAATGTCTAAAGAAGGCACCGTCGCACCTAAAGAACGTATTAATATAAAATATGTTCCTCACAAAGGTGATGTTCAATCTGAAGTAGAGCTACCATTAAAAACACTTGTTGTGGGTGAATTTAAAGGTGATGGGGAAGATAAACCGATTGAAGAGCGTAAAGCCGTTTCAGTTGATAAAAATAACTTTGAATCTGTTATGCGTGAAAGTAAATTATCGTTGACAACTTCTGTGAAAAACAAACTTTCAGACGATGATTCTGACTTATCAATTAATCTTTCAATTAAAAGTCTTAATGATTTTTCTCCTGATGCAATCAGTCAACAAGTTCCAGAATTAAAAAAACTGATTGAATTAAGAGAAGCATTAGTTGCTTTAAAAGGGCCACTTGGAAATATTCCAGCATTTCGTTCTCGTCTTCAAGAGCTAATTGAATCTGACGAGTCACGTGAAAAGCTACTTAACGAGTTACAGCTTGTTAGTGGCGAAGGTGAGAAATAGTAATTTTCTTTTGGCTTTAATTTTAAGAGAACGATAAATGTCTTTACAAAAAACACTTGAATCTTCAAGTACAACTGAAAGCAGTTTACTTGATGAAATTATGCTTCAAACACGCATGACTCCGTCCGATGAAGGTTATGACATTGCCAAGAAAGGGGTGGCTGCATTTATTGAAAACTTACTGGGTAATGCTGGTGTAGAACAAGTCAATAAAGGACTTGTTGATCAGATGCTTGTTGAGTTAGATAGTAAGATCAGTTCGCAAATGGATGAAATTTTACACTGTGAAGAGGTTCAAAAGGTTGAATCAGCTTGGCGTAGTGTGAAGATGCTTGTTGATCGCACTGATTTTCGTGAAAACAATAAAATTGAATTATTGCATGCAACTAAAGAAGAGCTTTTAGACGACTTCGAATTTGCGCCAGAGACGTCTCAATCTGGTTTATACAAGCATGTATATTCGTCTGGGTACGGACAATTCGGTGGCGCTATCATTGGTAATTACGCATTCACTCCATCATCACCTGATATTAAGCTACTTCAATACATTGGTGCTGTGGGAGCAATGGCTCATGCTCCATTTATCTCAAGTGTAGCACCAGAATTCTTTGGTATCGAATCTTTTGAAGATTTACCAAATATTAAAGATTTAAAAGCAACATTTGACAGCCCTCGCTATATTAAATGGCGACAATTACGTGAATCTGAAGATTCTCGTTACCTTGCATTAACGGCTCCACGTTTTCTTCTTCGTACCCCGTACGATCCAGAAGAGAACCCAACTAAAACATTTAATTACCGTGAAAACGTGAGTGATTCACACGAAAGCTACTTATGGGGTAATACCTCTTTTGCTTTGGCTTCACGTTTAACTGATAGCTTTGCTCAATACCGTTGGTGTCCAAATATCATCGGTCCTCAAAGTGGCGGTACTGTTGAAGATTTACCTGTTCATTTATTTGAATCTTTGGGTGAATTACAAGCAAAAATCCCAACAGAAGTGTTAGTGACAGATCGTAAAGAATTTGAATTAGCTGAAGAAGGTTTTATTGCATTAACCATGCGTAAAGGTAGTGATAACGCTGCATTCTTCTCTGCAAACTCAGTTCAGAAACCAAAAGTGTTCCCTAATACGAAAGAAGGGCGCGAAGCTGAAATGAACTTCAAATTAGGTACTCAATTGCCTTATATGATGATCATTAACCGCTTAGCGCACTATGTGAAAGTATTACAACGTGAACAAATTGGTTCTTGGAAAGAGCGTCAAGATCTTGAGCGTGAATTGAACGCATGGATTAAACAATTTGTGGCTGATCAGGAAAACCCACCCGCTGATGTTCGTAGTCGCCGTCCTTTGCGTGCTGCGAAAATTGAAGTGCTTGATGTTGAGGGCGATCCAGGTTGGTACCAAGTGGCATTGTCTGTTCGTCCTCACTTTAAATACATGGGCGCAAACTTTGAGTTATCACTAGTTGGTCGTTTAGATCAGGCATAATTTCAATGTCTTATATAGAACTAGAAGATAGGGCTTATGGTGTTAGTCTCTTTGAACGATTAGAGACTAACGCGCCACGAAAAGTGATGACGAAAGGGCCAGATGCTAAACATGTTTTAAGCTCAATTAAGCGCAATGTTGCGCAATTACTTAACACTCGTTTGGGTGAAGCATTATGCGCGCCACATTTAGGATTAATTGATTTTAATGATGCAACTTTAGGTACGCATGATCTGGCATTACAAATTAAGCTGGCAATTCGTCATTGTCTTGAGCGCTACGAGCCACGTTTAGACAAGATTGATATTCAATATGTGCCAAATGATGAAAGTCCATTAAATATTTTCTTTCATATTACAGCATGTATTAATTCAAGAGCACTGCATAATTCGGTGCGTATTGATTTGATGTTGGATAATAGTCGTAAATACAGAGTAATGTAACTTTGTCACAAGAAAAATATTTTAGGGATGAGCTTGCTTTTTTAAAAGAGCAAGGCGTTGCTTTTGCTGAAGTACATCCTCAATTATCTCGTTTTTTACAAGGGAAAAATACAGATCCTGATGTTGAACGATTATTAGAGGGCTTTGCTTTTTTAACGGCTCGTTTGCGTGAAAAAGTTGAAGATGAATTTCCTGAGCTCACACATTCAATAATCAACATGCTTTGGCCTAATTACTTAAGGCCTGTACCAAGCTTTAGTATTGTTCAATTTACACCTATTGAAAAAGCAATAAGTGTTCGTCAAACAATACCAGCCAATACAGATGTTGATAGTGAAGCGGTGTTCGATACTGTTTGTCGGTTTAGAACTTGCCGAAACCTAGATATTTATCCTTTGGAGTTGGTTGATGTTGCGACTACCCATAGCCGGGAGTCGTCAATCATTGATTTAAATTTCGATGTATTAGGCGAACAAGGTTTACCTGATATAGATCTAAAAACGCTGTCATTGTTCTTAGGTGGACATCAGTACAGCGCGCAGATGCTGTATTTATGGCTAAACCATTATTTATCACATATTGAATTAGTGTGTGGTGATAAAACGATATCGATTCCTGCATCACAATTTAAAAGCCGTGGCTTTGATTCTGCTGATGCGGTAATGCCATATCCAAAAAATGTTTATGAAGGTTATCGTATTTTACAAGAGTACTTAACGTTTCCAGATGCATTCTTATTTGGTGATTTGGTTAATCTTGATCGTTATATCACACCGGATATGGGTAGAAAGTTTCAATTGAAATTTATTTTTTCAAGAACGCTACCTGCCGATGTTCGCGTACGTAAAGATAGCTTTAAACTATTTTGTACACCGATTATCAATCTATTTACTCATGATTCTGATCCTATCGATTTAACGGGAAAGCGGGCGGAATATCGCATTGCACCATCAAGTCGTCTACCTGCTCATTATGAAATTTTTAGTATTGATCATGTAGAGGGGCGACAAGAAGATCATAAGTTACGTTCAAAGGGGCAAAAGCGTGTTTATACCTCTTTTGAAAGTTTTCAACATGAAATCGAACGTTCCCGCCACCGATTAGCACTCTATTACCGCGCAAGAGTGAGAGAGAGTGTAAGAAATGATGGTTTTGATCATTACATTTCATTTGTTCGTGGGGATGAAACGCTAAATGTCGGAACCAGTGAAGCGATTTCATTGCAGTTAACGTGTACGAATCGACAATTGCCATTGGAGTTAGGGGTCGGTGATATTTGTGTGCAAACAAACAGTTCACCATCTTTTGTGACATTTTCTAACATCACAGAACCAACACAGCCGTTAAGGCCGACGTTAGATGGCAGCTTGTTGTGGACATTGATTTCAAATTTATCGCTTAACTATCTTTCATTGCTTTCGAAAGATGCACTGTGTTCTGTACTTCGAGCATATGACTTTAGAGCACTTGTCGATAGGCAAGCTGAACGTGTTGCTAAACAAAGACTTGATGGGATCGTAAAAATTACATCTAAGCCGATTGAACGGATCATCAAAGGATTACCTGTTCGAGGTTTACTGTCTGAGTTAGTGCTTAACGAAGAAGCGTTCAGCTCTGAAGGGGATTTATATTTGTTTGGAAGTGTGTTGAGTCGCTTCTTTTCTTTATATGCAAGTATCAATTCATTTCATGAGCTTATTGTAATTAACAGTGTCAATCAGGAACGATATTCATGGGGAACGCAGACGGGTCTACAGCCTTTGATATAGATCTTGATTGTGACCATCTTGCATCCGATCAATTAGCAATATTAGAGCAACAAGTTCGGTCTTATGACTTTTATCAATTAGTAGAGCTTTTACAGCGCTTAGCTGATGAAGATCCTGAAACCGAAGGTTGGGAAACGCATTGTCGTTTACTGTTTAAAGCCAATCCGAGTTTAGGGTTTGCTGCGAGTGATATTTCAAAATTAGAGATGTTGGAGCAAGGTGGTTTCTGTTTAGAAACGACGTTCTTTGGATTAAATGGTGCTCAATCGCCATTACCTGGCTTTTTATTAGAAGAAATAGCATCTGAGAGTGAAACGGGGTTAAGACGACATTTTCTCGATTTCTTTAATAACCGACTATTGGCGTTGGTATATCGAATTTGGCGTAAATACCGTTATTACATTCGGTTTAAAGAAAATGCCAGTGATGTCTTCTCTTCTCAGTTATTTGCTTTAGTCGGTTTGGCTGATGAAGACCTTCGTGGTGAAACTGCAATTAACTGGGGGAAAATGCTCTCATACGCCGGCACATTAGCTGGTAGAAGTCGTTCCCCACAAATTGTTGCAGGTATCATTTCGCATTGTTTTGATTTGGATAACGTTGTTATTCGTCAGTGGGTAGAGCGAAAAGTAGACATACCAAATCATCAACGAATGTGTCTTGGAAATGCAAACTGTGAGTTAGGTGAAAGTACGATTATTGGCTCGACTGTTCGTGATTGCACGGGAAAATTTGTTATTGAGATTAAAGATCTTACTCAATCACGATTCAATGATTTTTTACCATCAGGTAAAGAGTACCAGCCGTTTTGTAAGCTGGTCGAATTTATTCTTCGTGAGCAAATGGCATTTGACCTGGAGTTAGAACTTAAAGAAGACGAAGTACCTTCATTGCAATTGATACAAGGCTCAACGCTGTCGCTAGGTTGGTCTTCTTTCTTAGGTGAGACGAATAACAACCGTAAAGTTTGTATACAAGTTCGTCAGTAAAGGGGCTAAAAATGGCGGAACAACAACGACTAAAGTTAAAAGTTACTAATACTCGGTTCTTAGAACCGGGTTTGTCGGCAACGAAAGAATTTTCATCTGCTGGTGGCACGATTGGCTCTAGTTCATCGAGTTTTTGGCACCTAGCTGATAGAGACGGAGTTTTGGAACCGATTCACTGTCAGATCACACTGATTGATGGCTGTTTTTGTATCACTGATATTTCAAATCAAACCTATATCAATGGTGCTTCAATGCCGATTGGTTGGCAAAAGCATGCACGTTTAAATGAAAATGATGTTATTTCAATTGGTCCTTATTTAATTCGTGTTTCTATCGGTGAAGCTTGTACTGAAAATGATAAAGACATTGAAGAGATGCTATCTAAATCAACTGATATTGATTTATTTGGCGATGAGTTGGATGTCACTACCAAAGAACAAAAAGCGAATGTCGATGATCCATTATTAGCACTCGATCAACTCAAACATAAAGCAGAAGTGGAATCGTTAATCACACGAAATAAGCCAGCAGCGTCTCTTAATAATGCACAGTCATTAATTTCTGAATGTGATTCGTGGATCGGTGACGCCCAGACAATACAAGCAGATACTGAAAATGACACAACATCTGCTATTACATTAAGCGGTTTTAAATCTACGTTGAATGCTGATGAAAAATCATCGGGATACATAGCGACAACTCTAAATAGCAAGGAACTAAAAATGGACGATAACACGCTGGATCTACTTGAAGAAGAAATGGGACGAGGTTTTTCTGGTTCGAATAATCATTCGATGGTAGCAACAGATGAAAACCATTTATTAACGGGTCCGCTATTTCGTGGTTTAGGTGTTAGAACGAATAACAGTGATGATTTAGCTGAAATGCAAATGTTATCTGAAGAGATGGGGGCATCATTACAAGCTGCAGTGAAAGGGTTAATAGAACTTCATCAACAAGTTAACACCAGTCGATATGGTGTGATGAATAAGAACTTACAACCTATTGAAGATAACCCGTTACGACTTGGTTTAAATTATGACGAAACGGTACAGGTTATGTTTGATAGCCAACGTAGCCTTGTTCACTTATCTGCACCAGCAGCCATTGAAGAAAGTCTTCGAACAGTTAAAGATCATAATGATGCTGTACATACTGCAATTAGCGAAGCACTGAATCAAATTATTCAAGCCTTTTCACCTGAAGTGTTGATGCGTAGATTTTTACGTTATCGTCGTCCTGGGCAATCGGTTGGTGAATCACCAGAAGCATGGGCTTGGGAAATGTATCAAAGTTATCATAAAGAATTGACTTCAAATCGTCAGCATGGATTTGAAAAGTTATTCTGGGAGATCTTTGATCAATCTTACGATAATGTAGTGGTCAACTAAAATTGGCCACGGTTTTAGAGTTTTCCCAATATAATCGTTCTGATTCGTTGGGAGTTAGGCCGCCATTATATTGATGCGGCCTGAGTTGACAGTAATACCCGATAATGTAGCGGATGATCTCTTGTTGAGCTTCAGCAAAACTACGATAACCCACTGTTGGCACCCATTCGGTCTTTAAGCTTCTAAAGAAACGCTCCATTGGTGCATTATCCCAGCAATTTCCTCGGCGAGATAAACTCTGTTTTATCTTAAAACGCCACAGTAATTGACGGTACTTTCGACTTGTATAGTGGCTACCTTGATCGCTGTGGAACATGACGCCTTTCGGCTTACCACGCGACTCATAAGCCATTGAAAGAGCTTTGCCTGTCAGACTGGAATCAGGTGATAAAGACATCGACCAACCAATCACTTTGCGGGCAAAAAGATCAATAACAACCGCTAAATACATCCAGCGATTTCCTGTCCAAATATACGTAACATCACCAACCCAAACTTCATTTGGGGCGGTAACAGCAAACTGTCGGCCCAAGTGATTTGGAACCTCAACATGTTCTTGAGAAGCCTTTCTGTATCGATGCTTTGGCTGTTGGCAACTGACTAAACCAAGCTCTCTCATGAGTTTTGTTGCTCGGTATCGGCTCAGTTTTAAACCCTGATTTGTGACTATATCTGCAATAGTCCTCGCTCCCGCAGAGGCGTTGCTTGCTGCGTGGGCCTCACTAACTAAGCTGCGAAGTTTGACTGTTTCCGCCCTAATCGCTGTTGGACGCTTTAGCCAATAGTTATAACTACTTCGATGAACATTGAAGACTTCGCATAATGTTTTTACGCTATAGCTCTGCTTGAGTTTCTTGATCATCAAGAATTGTTCAGTGAGTCCGACATCAACAGAGCCGTGGCTTTTTTTAATATTTCATTATGCTCTTCAAGACGAGCTAACTTCTTTTTTAATTCCCGAATTTCTATTTGCTCAGGGGTCATAGGCGAAGCTTTTGGCGTTTTGCCTTGTCGTTCTTGTTTAAGCTGACGAACCCATTTATCCATCGTGGATTTACCCACATTCATGGCTTGGGCGGCTTCTGCCACTGAGTAATTTTGATCAATCACTAACTGTGAAGCCTCGAGCTTGAATTCTGCGCTGAATAGTCGTCTTGTACGATTTGTCATAGTGTCACCTGTTAACGTATGAAGTGATGATATCACCTCTAACTAAGTGACCAAATTCACTATGCCACTACAATAAGAACCTGCGTGATAAACAACAAGAGGTGTAGCAGGATGAAATCGTCGTCTTTGTTCCATATGGTTTTTATTTTTGCCTTAACGTTGATGGGTTGTAGCTCTAAATATGATCCTGCATCAGAGCCAAGTACGATAACAATCAGCATGGTGAGTACCGATTCAATAAATACGAATGGGAATGATGAAGCCTCACCTGTTGAATTAAAAGTTTTCGAACTTGAAGATGACTCTATGTTTAATTCAGCATCTTATGATCAGCTAGCTTTTGAATATAAAAAAGCACTAAAGAGTAATTATGTTGATGTTTATGATTATGTAGTGCTACCGAATAAATTTAAGTTCGTCGAAGAAATGAAATTAGATGAAGACACGCGTTATATCGGTGTGATGGCTTTATTTTCTGATAGCGATAATAGTGATTGGAAAAAGTCTGTAAAAGTAAAAACGTTAGGTCGTGATTATCACTTACTTATTTATTTAAAAGATAATCAAGTTGTGCTAGATAGGGTTGAGTAGATGTCATCAAAAAACCGAGTAATATGGAATGAAGGTTTATTTATTAAACCTCAACACTTTCAACAACAGCAGCGCTATTTTGAAAGCATCATTGATGAAAGGCTTAATTCTGTAAGTCTCTATTTATATGGAATAACAGAATTAAGCTTAAATTTGGAATACCTAAGTTTTGGTCGCATCGCCATTGAGCGTGCGGCTGGTATTATGCCTGACGGCACACCTTTTAATATTCCTCAGCAAGACATGTTGCCTGATGCGTTGGAAGTTACTGATAGTTCATTAGCCAATCAAATTATTTATTTAGCTATCCCTTTACGTAGTGATTCACTAGCGGAAGTTAGTTGGAATGAGACTGCGGGTGGTATGACACGTTATAAATCTAAACGTGAAGAAGTTAGAGATATCCAATCCATTCAAGGTGACAGCTGCTTAATGGACGTCGGCTCAACAAGTGTTCGCCTATTGCTTGGTAAGGATGACC
Organism: Photobacterium sp. SKA34; assembly: GCF_000153325.1. Classification (GTDB taxonomy): domain Bacteria; phylum Pseudomonadota; class Gammaproteobacteria; order Enterobacterales; family Vibrionaceae; genus Photobacterium. The sequence goes on along the minus strand of NZ_CH724141.1, from coordinate 425,584 downwards.
GAAGTGCTTACGCGTCTATTGCTATTGCACGAATTTTAGAAAAACGTCCTGATGGCAGTGTGATGTTGGACGACAACTTTATTCCTTGCCATTTAAATGTGAAAGCAGTACCACGATTACAGCGCTTTGTCGGTGAAATGGCAGGTTTAATGAGAGAGCGAGCAAAAAATATTGCATTACGTTTAGGCTCTCCTAATCAAGGTGGCGTTGCCGATGTGGCAGATTTCATGTTACTTCAGATGCTTAATCGCATGCAGCCAAGGTTTCAGCATATCGCGCATTTACGTAGTATTCATCCTGAAGAGTTATATCAGGAACTCACTTCATTTTGTGGTGAACTAGCCACTTTTACTGATGAAAGTCGTATGACGCCAGAGTTTGCAAGTTATAACCATGACATGCCTGAGCACGCATTTATGCCTGTTATGTCTATGTTACGACAGGCATTGAGTATTGTTCTTGAGCCTCGTGCAGTATCTATTCAATTGCAGAAAAGAAAATACGGTCTCATGGTGGCATCGATTCAGGACACTAACTTGGTTACTGATGCTGAGTTTATCTTGGCTGTACGTGCTCGTATTCCGCAGGAAGAGTTACGTAAGTTATTTATGCACCAAACAAAAATTGCGTCTGTTGAAAAGATTCGTGAACTTATTTCATTGCAGTTACCTGGTATTCCATTGTCGCCATTGCCTGTGGCTCCACGTCAATTACCTTACCACGCTGGATACACGTACTTTAAATTGGACAAGACGAGCCAAGCTTGGCTGATGCTTAATAATTCAAGTGGTTTTGCATTCCATGTTGCAGGTGATTTCCCTGAACTTGATCTTCAATTTTGGGCAATCAGGAGCTAATGATGATGGATCATACTATTCAAAAGAAAGGCCGTATACGCGACACGCACTATGATGATTTACTGTATGACAATGTAGAAAATACAAATCTTGATCAGGACTTTTGGTTCCAATTACGCGGTAGCAATATTAATTTATTGATTGATGCTGCAACGCCGCTAATGGGCATGACGTCACGCATTCGTAGTTTAAGTAGCTGCGATAATATTGAAGAAATTTATCATCAAGTTGTTGAAGAAATTAAAGCGATAGAGGTAGAGCTCACCGAAGCAGGTTATGATCATGCTGTGATTCTAGCTTATCGCTATGTTCTCTGATCCTTTATCGATGAAGCGGTAATGAGTACTTCTTGGGGAGCGGATAGCATATGGGCTGAACATTCATTGCTGACTCGTTTTCACAATGAAACATGGGGTGGAGAAAAAGTTTTCTCGATCTTATCTCGATTAATGACTGAGCCAGAACGTTATCATGATTTATTGATGTTTATTTATCTTTGTTTAATGCAAGGATTTAAAGGTCGATATAAGGTGATGAATAATGGTCAAGAAGCGTTTGATAAAGTCGTTTCAAATCTTTATGAAACGTTAAGAAGAATAGATAAAGAACCGAAACCGTTAACTACCGCAACAAAACATGTTGCACAAAAAAAATATAAGTTAACAAGACAGATTCCTCTTTGGGCTGTATTTACAGGCTTTGGTCTATCTTGGGTTGCTATTTATATCGCGTATTCAATCTTACTCAATAATAAATCTTTAGATGTTTTAACACAGCTTAATCACATTCTTCAATAGGACTTCATTGTGATCAGAATAGAACTCCCTGTACTCATCAATAAATTAAATGCACAAACAAAAATTGCATTAGAACAGGCTTCATCGTTATGTATGAGCCGTGAAAATAATGAAGTTACTATTGAGCACCTTTTATTTTCTATTCTAGAAAATCCTTTATCAGATATTAGGGTTTTACTTGAACAAGTTAATTTAAAAACAGATGTTGTTAAGCAGTTGTGTGGTGATGCAATGCCGCATGATAAAGGGAATGATACATATCCGAGCTTTTCACCTTTACTGGTTGAACTACTTCAAGATGCATGGTTATTAGCATCAACAGAAATGAATGAAGCAGAGTTAAGATCGGGTCTTATTTTCTTGGCAGCGCTTATTCGCCCCGATCGTTATTTAAGTTTTAGCCTAGTAAAAGCCTTTGAAAATATTAATCGAGAGGCTTTACGTAAAGAGTTCACATCACTTGTAGCGAACTCTGCTGAAACACCTGTTATAAATTCTGGCGAAACAAAAGCGCCACTAAATGTAAATTCTGGTGATAGTGCGCTGAATCGTTTTTGTTCAAATGTTACAGAGCAAGCTCGCCAAGGTAAGTTAGATCCTGTTTTATGCCGCGATAATGAAATTAATCTAATGATTGATATTTTATGTCGTCGACGCAAAAACAATCCCATCGTGGTCGGTGATGCTGGTGTTGGAAAGAGTGCCGTTATTGAAGGTCTCGCTTCACGCATTGAATCGGGCAAAGTGCCAGAGCAGCTTCAGAATGTTGAGCTATGGTTACTTGATCTAGGGCTTATGCAAGCAGGAGCATCAGTAAAAGGTGAATTTGAAAAACGCTTGAAGTCAGTGATTGATGAAGTAAAAAATTCACCAGTGAAGATCATTCTTTTCATCGACGAAGCTCACACTTTGATTGGTGCTGGTAATCAAGAGGGTGGTGGTGATGCTGCGAACTTACTTAAACCAGCTTTAGCTCGTGGTGAATTATGTACAATTGCGGCAACAACGTGGAAAGAGTACAAAAAGTACTTTGAGAAAGATCCCGCCCTTACTCGACGCTTCCAGTTAGTTAAATTGGATGAGCCAACAACCGAGCAAGCTGTTGATATTATGCGTGGTCTGCACTGTGTTTATGAAAATGCGCATAATGTATTGATCAGTGATGATGCGCTACGTGCGGCAGCAGAATTGTCTGCTCGTTATGTATCTGGCCGTCAACTTCCCGATAAGGCTATTGATGTCTTAGATACTGCTTGTGCACGTATTGCTATTAATCTTACAGCGCCTCCTCGCAGAATTTCTGAGATTGAAAGTGGTACTTATCAACGTCAGCTTGAAATTCAAATGATCAATCGTCAGCAATTACTAGGCAAAGCCGTTGATGAAGAGCGACTATCGGCATTATTAGAAAAAGATTTAGAAGAACAAGTAGAGTGTGAATCTCTCTATAAAGATTGGCAGCAACAAAAAGAACTTGTTACTGAGATTATCGAGACACGCCAACAGATTTTATCGCCGATGACTGATCTATTGCCAGAGCAGAAGGATGATGATGAATCTTGCTTGTCGGTTGATGAATTACAGAATCGATTAGTCGATCTTTACTCTCAATTAGCACTCATTCCTCATGACGAGTTGCTTATTTACCCAGAGGTAGATGCGGCGCAAATTGCACAAGTCATTGCTGACTGGACGGGAGTGCCTGTCGATCAGATGAATACTGATGAGTTAGCCAAAATTACTGAGTTGCCCTCTATATTAAGTGCGATGATTAAAGGTCAGGATATCGCACTGGCAAGTATTCATCGCCATTTATTGACTGCGCGTGCTGATCTTCGTCGTCCAGGCCGACCTCAAGGTGCATTTTTATTAGTTGGTCCAAGTGGTGTGGGTAAAACAGAGACTGTGGTTCAATTAGCTGAGCAGTTATATGGTGGGCAGCAATTCTTAACCACCATAAATATGTCTGAATATCAGGAAAAGCACACGGTTTCTCGTCTTATTGGTTCCCCCCCTGGCTACGTCGGTTTTGGTGAGGGTGGCGTATTAACTGAATCTATTAGAAAGATGCCTTATTCAATTGTTTTACTTGATGAGGTAGAAAAAGCACACCCTGAAGTCTTGAATCTGTTCTATCAAGCTTTCGATAAAGGCGAACTTGCTGATGGCGAAGGGCGTTTAATCGATTGTCAAAATATCTTGTTCTTCCTAACGTCAAACCTTGGTTATCAGACCATTGTTGATTATGCAGAGCAGCCAGAGCTGATCGAAGAAAAGATGTATCCAGAGTTGGCGAATTTCTTTAAACCCGCATTGTTAGCGCGTATGGAGGTAGTGCCTTACTTACCTCTGAATAAGGACGTTTTAGCACAAATTGTTCGAGGAAAACTCTCACGACTAGAGAAGTTATTAACTTCTCGTTATAAGGCGGAAGTTGTTATTGAATCATGCCTTGTTGAAGAAATACTTGAACGTGCAACGCGCTCTGAAAATGGTGCGCGTATGTTAGAAGCGATCATTGAAGGGCAGATGTTACCGCCAGTCTCTTTAGCTTTGTTAAATAAACTTGCTCATCGTGAAGCGATTACACGTATTTGTTTAACGGTAGAAAATGGCGAGTTCTGCAGTGAGGTGGAGTAATTGTTATGCAGCAGTGGTTTCATTATACCTCAGCATTAATAGGTTATCGTGACCGAGCTACACTCACTGATTTCTATAAGAGTGCGTTAAAAGAAGTGCTTGCATTAACGGCCAGTTATATCATCTATCCGACGGATGACGGTCGCACTTTATTTGCGACAGAAAATCAATCGTGGGTATGGGATGTAAATGATTTTGATCATCCCTTTTCACATGTACTTCAGCAAGCGTCAGTTGTTTTACTGGATCGCCAACAATTGGTTTATTGGCAACAAAATGATTCGTTTAAGCAGTTATCTTCGCAAGTAGATGCATCAAGTAGTTTACTTATTGTTCCTTTAATGAATAGTCAAAACCATGTGACAGCTATTCAAGTATTAATCGGTGAACAAAAGCAGATTAACGATTTATTATCTGATGAAAACTGGCGTGAGTTTAGCAGTGCCTTTATCTCTCAGTGGTTACTCATTAGGGATATGGATGCGCAGTCTTCTCATAAAAAGCAACTTAGTGACTCGATTACACGACTAAAAGCAGAGCATCAGAAAAAGAGCGCATGGTCAGATATGACATGCAAGCTCATTGGAAGCAGCTCTGTAATGAAACAGTTACGAGAACAAATAACAGTGGCTGCTGGCTCAAACCTTAGTGTACTTATTCAAGGTGAAACCGGAACGGGTAAAGAGTTAGTCGCAAAAGCACTACATAGCTTATCGGATCGATGTAAAGAGCCTTTTGTAGCGATTAACTGTGCGGCAATACCTGAAAGCTTGTTAGAAAGTGAACTGTTCGGTTATGAAAAAGGGGCATTCACTGGCGCGGTAGCTAACCGTAAGGGACTGATTGCTCAAGCTAACGGTGGGTCATTATTTTTAGATGAAATTGGAGAGTTATCTTTAGGCCTTCAAGCGAAGCTTTTACGTGTGCTTGAGACATGCCAATATCGCCCGATTGGCTCTAATAAAGAGCAATCTTCTAATTTTCGTTTGATCGCTGCAACGCATGTAAATTTAAGTCAAAGTGTAAATGATGGTGGTTTTAGACAAGATCTTTATTATCGCATTTATCAATACCCATTATTGCTCTCAAGTCTTAATGAGCGAAAGGATGATATTGAAGAGTTAGCTACTTACTTTATCCAGCAATATAACAATCGTGAACAACGAAATATTTTGGGTTTATCTCCCAAGGCTTTAGATCACCTTAAAGAAATGAGTTTTCCCGGTAATGTCCGTGAATTACGTTCGTTAATAGAAGTGGCTTGTGTACAAACTGAATGTGATGATTTTATTCAAAAAAAGGTATTTGTAGCAAAATTACCTTTAGATATTAGCCTTCCTGTAAAAGACTCAGTTGCGCCAAAAGACGACTTTTCAAGCATAGATGATCTACGCATTGCAGTGGAACTGTATGAGAAAGCCATCATTAACGAGCGATTAAAGCAATATAACGGTAATCGTGCAAAAGCGGCTGAAAGCCTGGGTTTACCTAAACGAACACTTGCACATAAGTGTCAAAAGTTGGAGATCCAGTTTAAATGAAAAAGTCGTGGATGATATATACGTTACTAATCGGGTTGAACACCTTTTCTGTGTCTGTTTTTTCTCAATCGAGTACGCTAACCAAGTTGAATCGCGCTGAAGCTTGTCGTGATATCCCTTCTAAACTTGAGCGGTTACAGTGCTTTGACGCTATTTTTAACACACCTGTAGAGCAAGTGTCGATCAGTCAAGCAGATGTGAAATATCCATCGTCATGGTTTCGTGCCGTTGATAGTGAGAAAAAACGAGATAAAAGATCAGGGTTTATTTTTCATCAGTTAGACAGTAGTAATCAGGCTTCTCGAATGTGGTTAACGTCTGCTGCTGTTCGTTCATCAGGGCAGTTAAAAGATCAGAAAGCCCCAATTTTGATGTTGGAGTGTTATGAAAAAATCACCCGTGCTGAATTGATCTTACCGACTCCGGTTGAGGCTGGAAAAGTTGAACTATCAATACCGGGTTCTCCTGTTATTACACAAGAGTGGATGAGTGATGAAACAGGGTATGTATTACGTTCAGGTCGAGGTTTACCTGCTATTAGAGCAATAAAAGCGATGATTTCTTCACCGCAATTAATTTTACGTTCAAATGTTGCTGATATTGATCATCTGGAATTTGATAACTCCAATCTAGCAGAGGCCTTAGAGCCGATGCGTGAAAATTGTCGCTGGTAGGAGTGAATCATGTTGAAGGGAACTTTAAGGGAGCAACTTCTCGCTCCGATATCACCGGATAACCCAGTAGGAGAGCGTTTAAGAGATCATCCTCAATTAAATTTTATCGATGATCAGATGATGAAGGTAGGTACTCTTTCCCATGGAGAAGTGCAATGGCATGAAGTGGAAAGTTGCGCCGTAAGCTTAATTTCAGAGCACACCAAGGATCTGAAATTACTGACAGTGTTGATGCAATGTTTACAGCATCAGGCAACACCAGAGCGTTTTTCATTGTCGATAGGTGTATTGGTTGATTTTCTCTCTAATTTTTGGCTTGAATGCCAACCATTTCCTGGGGCGCGTGGTGAAACACACCGTAAAAAATTCTTTAATCAAATTTGTCAGAGAACATATGTTGCCGCAGACAAGTTAGATTGGAGCCTATTCGACAGTGATTTAAAACAAGTGTTAGAGGCATTGCTTGAAGAGCTCGATAACCAAGCATCTTCGCTATCACTGCCCGTAGATATTATTAATGATATTTCTGCTCGTGTTCGCGTTAACTTAGGACAGGCTGGTCGTAATAATCATGAGAATAAAATTAAAGCTCCACAACCATCACAAGATGTTGCAGCTTCGTCATCTTCAGTCATTACGAGTCAGACGTCGACTGGAACCCCGATTTCTATTCCTAATTTAGATATAGATAACAGTAGTGAGCGTGCTTTTAAAAATTCGTTATTGAAAGCGGTAGATTCGCTAAATGAGCTTGGCAGCGATGCAATAAAGCTGAGTATACGTGTGCGTCGTTTTGCTATGTGGTTTTCAATCAACACCTTACCAGATGCAAATGCTCAAAAAGAAACACAACTAATGCCCGTTTCATCAGATCGTATTAGTGATTATGAAGAGTCTTTACAGCGTGGTGCGGATATTGAATTGTGGAGTCGTGTTGAAGAAAGTTTAACTAAGTCACCTTATTGGTTAGATGGACACTTTCTTAGTTTTCGTATTGCAAAGGCTTTAGGGTTGGATGATTGGGCTTCAATTATTAAAGATGAACTTCAATCATTTGTTGATCGTCTTCCAGCATTACTGACTTATTCATTCAAAGGACAAGTTCCTTTTTCGAGTGAAACTACAATCGCTTGGCTTCTTAACCAAGATAAAAGCGTTAAAGTCGCTCAAATAACTCAACAAGGCAGTTGGAATGTAAAGCGTACAGAAGCATTACAGTTAGCTGAGGATGAAGGGATAGCACCAGCCTTAAGCATGCTTGATGAAGGATTATCACAAGCGACAGAACCCAGAGATGCTTTCTATTGGCGATTACTATCTGCAGATGTCATGGAAGCTCATTCACTCTCTTCCATGGCAACGGTGCAATACCAGACGTTATATCGGCAAGTTAATGAAATGTCGGTGACTGAATGGGAACCATCATTACTCGTCCAACTTAAAAATAATATTGCCGAACAATAACACCGGAAAATATCATATGTTGAATTTAATAAGACCGATCATAAATAGGCTTCTTTCAGGTGTTAAATCATCAATGCCTATGCTCATGTTTACAATTTTTATTCTGATTAATGTTGCCATTTGGTGGGCAGGCCCATGGTTAAAAATTGGTGACCAACAACCATTCGCCTCTGTGGCATCTCGTATCGTTATGAGTGTTATTTTTTCCTTATGCTGTTTTGCTGTATGGGGATTTATGCAATGGCGCAGTTTGAAACGTATTCACAAAGATAATGATCGTGAAGAAAGGTTACTTGAAGATCCGATAAAGCGTTTAGAAGAGCGTCAAGAAACAGAATTAAACCAAGTGATGGGGGAGTTGAAACACAGTTTAAATAAGCGTAACTACCTTTATTCCTTACCTTGGTATCTGGTGCTAGGTTTAGAGAATGCAGGAAAAACAAGCTTAATTAACCGTTCGAGCCAAGATTTTGTATTTTCAAATGTAATGAGAGCCTCAGGTAAGAAAAGTGAAAATCCTTATTCTTTTGACTGGTGGATTGGCGATGATGCAGTATTAATTGATCCTGATGGAGAGTTGTTAACTCAGCGCCAAAATGAGAAAGATAATGATGGTGAGATGGAGCGCCGCCTTTGGTTAAACTTTGTTAACTGGCTTGAAAAAACACGATCTCAGCGTCCATTAAACGGTGTTGTAATTGCACTAGATATTGAGCACTTAGCGAGCTCTACGGTATCTGAACGTCGTGCGTACGCGAACCTTTTGCGTGCACGTTTGAGGGAATTAATGGAAATTCTCTCTACCCGTATGCCTGTATATATAACGTTGACAAAGTTTGACCTTTTGCATGGTTTTGAACCCTATTTCCGAAGCTATACTCAAAGCCAACGTGAAGAGGTCATGGGATTTACATTCTCGCTTGATACTGTTGAAGACTTTGATAAATGGCTAACTGAATTCGATAATGACTATGAAGAGTTTATTAATCGAATTAATGATTCTTTGCCTGCGGCATTGCGTCATGCAACGGATAGTGATGATAGGGCTGCCATTTATAGTTTCTCTCGCCAGATAGCAGGCTTACATCACATACTAAAGCAGCTATTAAATGATGCTTTTGTCAGTGACCAATTCTCAACACCAGCCCTTATTCGTGGTATGTACTTTCTGTCTGTTTATCAACAGGGCGTACCAACAGATGTGTTTGTTGATGCTTCTTCCCGTCGATATGGGCTGTCGAATAGTATTAACAGTGCACAGCACTCGAAAAACTCAACCACTTACTTTATCAAGAAACTTTTTAGTGAAGTTATTTATCCTGAGGCGGGTATAGCGTCAGATAGTTTACGTGTGATAAAGCACAAACGAAGGGTGATGGCTGTATCTGTTCTCGCTTGTTCAATTGCTTCTGTTCTCTTAATTGGTAGCTGGCAACGTTATTATCAGCAGAATATCTCACATCAAAACACTGTTCTTGAGCAAGTTAGTGAATTTAAGGACGAATATTCTGATGTGAAATTGATGCGAACGGAGCAGGAACTATTAGAGCCTTTAAATTCAATTCGCAATGCCACCTTAGAATTTGGAGTGTTTCAAGATAAGTCAAAATATTTATCTGATATGGGGTTATATCAGGGGCACGCTATTGGACCTAAGGTAGAAGAAACGTATTTGGGTCTTTTACAGTTTCGTTTTTTACCCGCATTAATGAAGCAACTTGCTTTGGATATGAAAAATGCTGATTCAGAGCAACAAGAGCTGGCTGCATTACGTACTTTTAGAATGCTAACAGATCTAAGTGGCCGCCAAAATACTATTGTATTAAGTTACTTTTCGAGCTTATGGCAACACGCATTTCCTAATGATGCAAAAACTCAAGATCAGCTATTAGAACACTTAAATTATGCTTTGCTGCACACTGATTTACAGGGACTGCGAAATCAAAGAAATAAGAGTGCGGCCGCAGTATTAAAACCTTATGATAACTTAATTGGCAATACACAGAGCGCTCTTAGTTCTGTTGCTCTAGCGGATCGTGTTTATGACAGCTTAAAGCGATCAGCTGCTGAAACTTTAGGTGCACCGCTGAATTTGAAGAAGTCTGTTGGACCTATGTTTGAATCTGTTTTCGAAGAACGTGTTCAAGATAATGCACTTGTTATCTCACAATTGTTAACTCGCAAAGGTTTTAATAGCTACTTTTTACCAAAGGTAGAATCTTTATCTGATATCGCGTTGGCTGACAGTTGGGTTCTTGGTGAATCAACAGTTGCGAAGTTTAGTGAAGAAGACAAACAGGTTTTACGTAATAAAATTCGCGATTTATATGTAGAAGATTACATAAATACTTGGCAGCTTGCTCTTAATAACCTAGATATAAAATATTTCTCAGATATTGATGAAGCGGTAAGTATCTTAGGGAACCTTGTTGGTCATAATCAACCAATAGAACGTTTTGTTAAAACCGTTGACGTTAACACAAAGCTATTTCCTAAGTTATCTGAAAATGATGATGCGCGTTTAGCAATGATGAAATCTCCTCAATACCGTGTTGCTTCAACGATTGCATTGCCGTTTGCTGATATAGATTCAATGTTAGAAAAAAATGGTAATCAACCAGCATACTTACAAGAAGTAATGTCTTCGGTACAAAAACTTTATCATTACATGAAGGCAATTCAAGATGCTCCTGATAAAGGAAAAGCTGCACTAGAATCAACGAAGGAAAGGTTAGCATTAAAAAATAACGATCCAATTTTCGCATTAAACCAAATGGCGACAAATTTGCCAGCACCGCTTGATACCTTAGTTAAAGGTATTGCTGATGAGAGTTGGTATGTACTAAAACAAGAAGCAATTAAGTATGTAGAAGTTCGCTGGCAAAATGATGTTTATAAAGAATATCAAGAGAAGCTGATGACACGATATCCATTTAATCATAATGCGTCGAAAGATGTATCGTTAAAAGACTTTGAGTCAATTTTTGCGCCTGATGGAACATTGGATAATTTCTATGAAAATGATTTGAAGCTATTTGTAGATGACAATATTTCTTTGGGAAACAATGGTGAAAACTCAATACTACGTGGTGATGTGCAGAAGCAATTTGAGAGCGCTAAGAAAATTCAACATGCATTCTTTAACCGTAAAGGACTGTTGGATGTCGAGTTTACAATTGAGCCTGTTAGTTTAAGTGCAAATCAACTTCGCAGTGTTATTAATGTTGATGGTCAATATATCGAGTTTAGTCATGGTCCTCGTCATCCGACAGAGGTTATATGGCCAAATACTCTTCGAGAAACGGCAATTTCTAAGCTTTCTTTAGTGCCTTCGGCAGCCAACTTGTCACCAAGAGCTGTAACTGTACAAGGGCCTTGGGCATTCTTCCGATTATTAGAAAAAGGAGAAGTTGTAAGCGCAAGTTCTACTAGTGTGGATTACAAGTTTGCGCTTGATGGTGGGGATGTCGTTTATCGTTTAAATTCGGAAGCGGATGCCAATCCTTTTACTACGTCATTGTTTAAGAATTTTAAATTAAGTAAGACGTTATATTGATCAATTATAAAATGGTGGGAGGCGAGTCATTTCGCTTCCTACCATGATTTGATCTAAGTTAACTTTCTAATTTTATTGCCTTTCGATGATATAGAGAAAATCGGGCATTAATGTGCATTATTACATTACTCCTTTTATCGTCCTATTATCCGGTATGAGCTGAAAGGTCAGGGAAAACAGAAAATTATGGTGGAAATAGATATGACTAGGTTTTTAAGAGTAAATGGGTTGCTATAAATATTTCAGAAATACGGGCAAATTATTGCCTACGCACATTATTTAGTATTATTACGTTCAGTAAATTTAAAGGGCTATCTGATGAGTAATGACGTAATAACGGTTGGCAGTAAAACCACAACTGGCGGCTCTGTTATATCAGGTCACGGCGGTGTAATTATAAATGGACAAAAGGTTGCCCTTGTTGGTGATATTGCAACTTGCCCATGTGGAAGTAAAAGTTGTAGTGGTCAAGGGCCTATTATTGCTCAGTCACCAAGAGCTGCAAATGTGTCAGGTACAAATCTAGCACGAGTAGGTGATTTTGTTGATACTGGGTGTGGTAGCTGTTTTCTTGAAGCAAGTTCTCATCAGGTAAGTTTGAGCACATCAACCGCCACCAATTTAAATATGGGAAGTGGTGTTAACATTGGTAATGGCGTCAATATTAATTAATGGTAGTAATATCAATATTGGTAATGTTGTAACCTTTGGTTCTCATTTAAGTACAACAGCAGGAATTAACAAATATTTCTTCTGACTCGTTGTGATTGAATCAATAAGAGCTCTGTTTACGGTTATGTATTCAGAGCTTCATTTTCTTTTTCTAAGTTTTTAATTAAGTATTAAAACAGTCGGCGCTTTAATCCTGTTCTTTCTAATATTCTGGTTGAGATCTCTTCGACGGACATACTGGATGTATTGATATAAGGGATCGCTTCTCTTCGAAATAAACTCTCAACACTGAACAATTCAGACTCACACTGACTTTCACTTGCATAATCACTATTGGCGAGCCTGTTGTTGCGGATTTCTGTTAATCTTTCTGGATCTATGGTTAAGCCAAAAAGCTTATGGCGGTGAATTTCAAATTCAGGCAGTAAACGGAGTTTAGCAAGATCTTCGGCAATAAATGGGTAGTTCACCACTCTTAAACCAAATTGCATTGCCATGTAAAGGCTGGTGGGTGTTTTCCCACTGCGTGACACGCCAAGTAATATCAAATCAGCTTCTTCTAAACCACGAAGAGATATACCGTCATCGTGGGAAAGGGTGTATTCGATGGCCGCTATTCGATCAAAATAACCGTCTTGATCCTTACCAACACTGTGTGAGCGTTGCAGTTGTGGCTTTGGCTCTAGCTGTAGATCATCAGCAACGAAATTGACCATGGTTTGTAATACATCGTAGAACAGAGCATTGGCTGACAATAGCTGTTGTTTGATTTCTGGCACGACCATAGAGAAGAAAATTAAAGGCTTTTCTCCCGTCGCTAAAAAAGATCGATCAATCTCCTTAAGCACCTCAGTGACTTTGTGCGCATTTTCAATAAAAGGGAAGGTTTTCTCATTGACTTTAACTGGGAATTGAGCGAGGACTGCGTGACCAACGGTCTGACAAGTAATCGCTGTTCCATCAGAAATGTAGAATACGTCACGAGTTTTAATTTTGGTATGCATAATAAGTTTAAATTATAAAATAAATTTAGATAAGATGCAGTTAAGGTATAGAAAAGAGTTCAAACGTTTTGCTACCAAGTCCACAACCTGACTTAAAAGTGAAAATTTTTTACTTTCTTAAGCAAACGTTTGCATTTTCTTTACATGGTAGTTGATTATTGTTGGAGAAACACATGCAAAAGCACACCCTTTGGTTCAATACATTATCGATGAACGATGTGAACCAAGTTGGCGGTAAGAATGCCTCGCTCGGTGAAATGGTATCAAACCTTTCAAATGCGGGAGTGTCTGTTCCTAACGGCTTCGCGACTACCTCTTTCGCATTTCATGAGTTTTTAGAGTATGAAGGGCTAAATGATCGTATTTACGATTTGCTAGATACTCTTGATGTTAATGACGTAGATGCGCTACGTGAAACAGGGGCAATAATCCGAAATTGGATTTTAGATGCGCCGTTTCCAAGTAAACTCGAAGAGAGCATCCGTCATGATTACCTTGAATTGATTGAGGGTAATCAAGCACTTTCTGTAGCGGTTCGTTCATCTGCGACCGCAGAAGATTTACCAGATGCTTCCTTTGCGGGGCAACAAGAAACATTTCTTAATGTTAAAGGCGTTGATGCAGTTTTAGAAGCAACGAAGCATGTGTATGCGTCATTGTTTAATGACCGCGCTATTTCTTACCGTGTTCACCAAGGTTTTGATCATAAGGGTATTGCACTGTCTGCGGGTATTCAGCGCATGGTACGCTCTGATAAAGCAGCATCAGGGGTAATGTTTACGCTTGATACTGAATCTGGCTTTGACCAAGTGGTATTTATAACCTCATCTTGGGGGTTAGGTGAAATGGTGGTTCAGGGAGCTGTTAACCCTGATGAGTTTTATGTCCATAAACCAATGCTTGAAGCTGGCAATGCACCGATTGTAAGAAAAAACTTTGGTTCTAAATTGATCAAGATGATCTATTCAGATAACCAGGAGATTGGTAAGCAAGTCGATATTGTTGATACATCATCTGAAGAGCAACAGAATTTTTCAATCAATGATGAAGAAATTAAAGAGCTTGCTAAACAAGCGATGATCATTGAAAATCACTATCAACGTCCGATGGATATTGAATGGGCTAAAGATGGTATTGATGGCAAGCTATATATTGTTCAAGCACGTCCTGAAACGGTCTGTTCGCAAGAGTCTCAAAATGTAATTGAACGTTATGAGTTGAACAATAAAGCGGATGTTTTATTAGAAGGCCGCGCTATTGGTCAACGTATTGGCAGCGGTAAAGTACGCTTGGTTGATTCGCTTGATCAAATGTCACTGGTACAGGAAGGGGACGTACTCGTGACTGATATGACAGATCCTGATTGGGAACCTGTGATGAAGCGTGCTTCAGCGATTATTACTAACCGTGGCGGTCGTACTTGTCATGCTGCGATTATTGCCCGTGAATTGGGTATCCCTGCGATTGTTGGTTGTGGTAATGCAACTGAAGTATTAAAAGATGGCACAACGATTACTGCTTCGTGCGCGGAAGGTGAAACAGGTTATGTTTACCAAGGTGAATTGAACTATGAAGTTCGACGCTCTGCGGTAGATGAATTACCAATATTACCAACCAAAGTGATGATGAACGTAGGTAATCCAGAACGTGCGTTTGATTTTGCGCAGTTACCCAATGAAGGCGTAGGTTTAGCGCGCTTAGAATTTATCATCAATAAAATGATTGGTATTCACCCGAAAGCATTATTGAACTTTGATACGCAAAGTGATGAGTTAAAAGCGCAAATTCAAGAGAAAATTAAGGGCTATAACGATCCGATTGATTTTTATGTTAGTAAGTTAACTGAAGGCATTTCTACCATTGCTGCGGCGTTCTGGCCTAAGCGCGTGATTGTTCGTATGTCTGATTTCAAATCGAATGAGTACAGTAACTTAATTGGTGGTAAAGAATTTGAACCCCATGAAGAAAACCCAATGTTAGGTTTCCGTGGTGCTTCTCGTTATATATCACCGGTATTTGAAGATTGCTTTGAACTTGAAACACAAGCGATGAAGCGTGTTCGTAATGAAATGGGTTTAAAGAACGTTGAAATTATGATCCCGTTTGTACGTACGCCTAGTGAAGCTGCATCGGTTATTGAGTTACTGGCTAAAAATGATTTACGTCGTGGCGACCAAGGTTTGAAAGTGATCATGATGTGTGAACTGCCATCAAATGCCGCCGTACTGGCGGATGATTTCTTAAAATACTTTGATGGTTTCTCGATTGGCTCTAACGATATGACGCAGCTAACGCTTGGTTTGGATCGTGATTCAGGTGATGTTGCACATCTCTTTGATGAGCGTAACCCTGCGGTTAAAGCAATGCTGAAAATGGCGATTGATGCGGCAACGAAAGCGGGTAAGTACGTTGGTATTTGTGGTCAAGGACCATCAGACCATGATGATTTAGCGAAATGGCTAATGGAGCAAGGTATTAGTTCAGTATCGTTAAACCCTGATACTGTGATCGATACTTGGTTAAAGTTAGGTGATGTAAATAAAAATCATTAACTGACAGGTTAGGTTTAGTTAGTAAAGGTAAAATTAAGCTCTGATTATTGATCAGAGCTTTTTTTATAGCGGATTGAAAATTAAATACTGTACACCTAAGTTAGGAGGACATATGGTTGTTGTTGAGAGATTTTCATTTGTACATGAAGCGAATATAGCGAAAGCCAATCTAGAAAGTGCAGGTATTCACTGCTACCTTGCCGACGAATTTACGGTCAATACGCAATGGCTCTATTCTAATGCAATGGGGGGAGTGCGTTTAATGGTAGAAGAAAAAGATATAGAGTCAGCGAGAGTGCTGCTTGAAAGTGATTTTTCTGATGCGCTAGAAGAACAAATACCATCTGATGATAGCGAACATGACCATTGTACTTATTGCGGTAGTAATGATGTAGTTACTTATACGAAAGGTAAGCGCCCAGCATTTTTAATGTTTATTGTGGTTGGTTTTCCTTTGTTTACATATCAACATGGTTATAAATGTAACCAGTGCGGTAAATTCAGTAAGAAGTTGTAAAACTATTTATTATTATTGTCAATGCTATTACTTATCAGTAAGCTGTTAATTCTGTTTTAAAAGAATCTTTATTTGATAGTTTAGTTGAATCATTCTAACTCTGTCGTTTTTCACTCCTATTCACGTATCTAACCTTGCTATTTTAAATATAATCACGTTTTTGAAGGTTAGTTGATTATCCTATTAAATAGCTCGATATATCTGTTTGAAGAGGTTTTTCTTTTATTATCATTTAGCGACAAGGTTTCTAATAAAATCAGCATGAGTAATAATAACTATCACTCATGCTGATTTTTATTAATTTAACGATTTAAGTGCTAACGGTAATGCTTGTTTTAGTTCATCCAGCCACTGATAACGATTTTTATAAAGCTTGCGCTTATTACGATTGAGGGTGGTTAAGTCTTTTCGTATCGGTAATAAGGGTAATTTATAGATTACGTTACTTTGTTTAACTCCATGATATTCTTGCCATATCTGGTCATAGTCACAGCTAACAGCATTACGTTTTGAACCGATATAACGGAGTGCTTGATAAATGTGACCTTTATTACTGACAGCGGTAATGTTTTTTAATTGATAAACATTAGCAAAAATTAAGACCAATTCCACCATTAATGCCTTAGGGCGTAAACCATATAGCCCCTTTGTTAGCTCTTTTATGAGTTCTTGACGGTTCTCAATATCACTGTCTGGGCCTTGTAAAGCGCCAATATGTAAATGGCTTTGCTCTTGATCAACGGTAAAACTAATACAATATAATTGCGTGTCGTTACTATCGGTGAGCGTAAGGCCCAGTGATCCTTCTCTTGAGTAACCTGCATCAAGATATATATTGTAAACGATGTCATTTTTATCTGTTATTTGAGATAACTTAAGGCCTTCATGCTGGTATATATTAAAAAGGTTTGAAAAAAAGTTTTTCAGCATAAATTGCAGATGTTTTTTCAATATCTGCATTCTTTGTTTTTTATCCCATGAAACACAGCCATATGGCTTAAGTGGTTTTTCAATAAATGACGGATATACCGTTATTAATTCTTGGAGTAATGGGTCATCGAAGTAGTCCATTAGTTCATCAGTAACTTTGGGTGATAAAACACACCAGCAATAGAGACGAAATTTTTTTCTTACTTTATCTATTCCTTTGATGTTTGGATAAAGCATGTTGGATAAAAATAAACCACGCTTAAGTACCGTGTTTGATGCGATGGTTTGTTGAGACATTTTTGATAAACCTTATATATATTTATATTTTTAGTATGGGTATTTTCTGGTAATAAGAGTTGAAAGTTAAAAACTTAATTAAACAGTGTTTCGTTTAATGAAGGCTGAACAGAAGATTAATACTTATAACTAAATGGTTTTATCGTTAATTATCATTAACAGTGATGAAAAGGTGTTAATATGAGGCGTTATAATCTGGGTTTATATGAAGGGGTATGACTTAATTGTTTCTATATATTACAAGAGTAAGAGTGTTGAAATTTTAATTTAGTCTTTTATCTTATGAATATGAAATCAATAAAGTGACGTTTTTAGTCGTTATATTTTTATCTGAAATATAATAAGTTATCTCATGCTAATACGAGGATGTGGCTTTAAATTAAGGATTTTTAAATGTATAAAGTATCAAAGATATTTATTAAAATGTTGTATCCCAAATAGCTTACTTAGGTAAGTATTGAAAATACCCTGTAAACGGAATAATAAAGATAAAAGATGGCGTATGAGCACTTTCATTAACCCTGATGACAAACGGATACCCCATCTTACTGTCACAGAGCAAGGGAAGAGTTTTATCGCCGTCACTTAACTCAACCATCACAACTTTTGAAAAATGTATGGCAAAACAGCTGGGGGGATTGTGGGTTAGATGGCGAACTATTACAGCAATAGCTTGTAAGCCTTTTAGCTGCTATGCAGAAGCAAAATCAGTGCAAGTCTTTCGGATTATGTAAAACTTGCATGCATAATCAAATACTGGGTGATAGCACACATTGGTGTGGTTTAACCCAAGTTGCTTTAACTGACAGTGATATACAGAAAATTTGTATTGAGCAGATTGATTCGATACAAATTGAATAAAAAAGCCAGCGAATATGCTGGCTTTGATGTTTTATAACGATTGAAACGTCTTAATTCTTCAACGTTTTCTCATTTAAAAGGTCGATGAAGAAGGCATATTCCAATGCATCTTCATGAAGTGCTTTAAAGCGACCTGATGCACCGCCGTGACCTGCTTCCATATCGGTTTTAAACAGTAAACGATTGTTGTCTGTTTTCATCTCACGTAATTTTGCTACCCATTTCATCGGCTCAAAATATTGCACCTGTGAATCATGTAGCCCTGTTGTCACAAGCATATTTGGGTAGTCGTGATGACCAACATTATCGTATGGTGAGTAACTTAACATGTACTCGTAATACTCTTTTTGATTAGGGTTA
This sequence comes from Photobacterium sp. SKA34, assembly GCF_000153325.1. GTDB lineage: Bacteria > Pseudomonadota > Gammaproteobacteria > Enterobacterales > Vibrionaceae > Photobacterium. The sequence goes on along the minus strand of NZ_CH724141.1, from coordinate 406,862 downwards.
CCCCATTCGTCATATTCGTTTGTCGTTAATGGAATAGACTCATCCAGCATGGTTGTTACCACATCAACAAATGGCACTTGTGCTGCAATACCGCAATACAATTCAGGCGCTTGGTTAGCAATAGCACCCATTAACAAACCGCCTGCAGAGCCACCAACAGCAAAGATTTTATCTTTCGCACCGTAACCTTGATCGACTAGTGTTTTCGTTACATCAATAAAATCATTGAAGGTGTTTTGCTTGGTGAGTTTTTTACCGTCTTCATACCAAGGACGACCTAACATTTCAGAGCCACGAATATGAGCAATCACGTAAACAAAACCACGATCAAGCAAGCTTAAACGTGATGATGAAAAGCTTGGATCAATGGTTGAACCATAAGAACCGTAGCCATATTGATAAAGCGGATTGGTGCCATCTTTTTTAAATAGATCTTTACGGTAAACCAAAGAAACAGGTACCTGTTTACCGTCACGAGCGTTGATCATCAAGCGCTCAGATTTGTAACTATCAGCGTCAAAATCACCTAATACTTCAGCCTGTTTTAAAAGGTCAAACTCACTGTTATCAAGGTTGATATCAAAGTGAGACGCTGGCGTTGTCATACTGGAATAGTAAAGACGTAGCTTGTTGGTATTTAACTCTTTATTACCATAGAAGAAAGCGGTGAATGCTTCATCATTAAAGTGTAATTCACGTTCTTCATTGCTATCTAATTGACGAACTGTCACATGGGTTAAGCCATTTGAACGTTGCTGGTATACAAGGTAGTTATCAAATAACTCGTAATCTTCCAGCATCACACCTTCAGCTGGCGCTATTACATCTTGCCATTTTGACTTATCGCCAATTTGATCGGTCGCAACCTTCATTAAGCGGAAGTTAACTGCCTTATAATTGGTCAATACGTAAAATTGCTGTCCAAGTTTCGAAATACTGTACTCTAAGCCTTCTTCACGCGCTAAGAATGGCTTAGCTGTGGCATATGGATCATTAGCATCAATAATAGAAACGGCACTAGTTTCTGTGCTTGAATGCCAAATATACACCAAATCGTTATCTTTACTTTTACCTATGGAGGTATAAAACGTTTGATCTTTTTCTTCAAAAATCAATACGTCTTCTGTTTGGTTTGTACCTAATTGGTGACGAAATACTTGAAAACCCAGTAAGGTTTGCGGATCTTTTTTGATGTAGTAAAACGCTTTGTTATCGTTCTGCCATGCAACAGAGCCACTGGTGCCTATGATTTCATCAGTAAGGTATTCACCCGTTGTAAGGTTCTTCACTTTAATAGTGTAAATACGACGGCTAACGGTATCTTCACCATAAGCCAGTAAATTTTCATCTTGGCTAATGCTTAGGCTTGAAACGTTATAGTACTCGTGGTTTTTAGCCAGTTCGTTAATATCAAGTAATATGGTTTTATTCGTTCCTGCGAAATCATCTGCTCGAACTGAAATTGGATATTCATTATCACCCGTTACTTCGCTGGAATAGAAGTAATTGCCTTGTTTTACGGGGACTGAATTATCATCTTTTACAATACGGCCTTTAATTTCTTCAAATAACTGCTGTTGTAATGCTTCCGTATGTGCCATTACAGCATCGGTATAGGCGTTTTCTGCGTTTAAGTGTGCAATGATCTCAGGATCACTGCGTTTATCATCACGCATCCAATAGTAATTATCAGTCCGTGTATCATTATGGATGGTCATTTCATGTGGTACTTTCTTTGCGACTGGCGCTTTAAATGAAGACGCATGAACCACGTTTGTTGTTTTTGTATTCACAATAATGTCCTTCCAAGTATTTTCTTTTCATTGAGCATAAAAGAAAATTTAAAATAGGATACAACGATTGCCTTAAGGTGTTGTATTTTTGTTATTTTTTAAGACAGATTTAGGCATGAATAAAAGCGATATGAATGCATTTATGGCTTTATTGTGCTCTGCTTATATTCTATATCTTGGGGTAATTCTCTATTTTTCAATCCTTAGAACTTAAATCGTAGAATTAAGGTAAAAAGTAATATCAAATATGTTGTGTTTTATTTATATGAAACAGTAATATGTGTAATTCTTTCATATATACGTGAGAGTTTTAACTCATTGTTTTTAATATGTTTTATTTATTAAGTGGAGTGTTTTTTGCTCATGCAGTCTTTTGGGCTTTAAAAAACGAAATAACGTGGTTTAACTCACTAAATGAGTTTTGCTCAAGACTAATGTAATAAATATAAGTAATTGATTATATGAACTTTTATGAAGAGTGCATGGATTATAGCCTTAGGAGTTGTTGCTGGGACTATCGTGATCGGCGGCATAGTGAAGGTGGATTAGTCTGTGACAACTACTGTAGGTCATACGAGTAATAAATCTGATGGGCTGTGACTCTGTCACCCGATGACAGAGTCACATGTTTAGCTTGTTCAGAAGATACGTTTGAGGATGGGTGTCTTGCAAATAAGGTAGCCAATCGCAAAAGAGCCTATCACCGAAGGAATAGCAATAACGACAAAATTAATTAAGGGAGTCTGGGTCATGAAAGACTGATAAAAATCTGCGGTATATTTCATTGGGAGATTCTGTACAACGTAAGCAGCAAAAGCGGTACGGGTCAGCATTGAACTCCATTTTCCCTTTGTATTGAATAGCTTTTTGAAGCAATAGAGTAGAAACATCGACATCCCTATCACGGTAAATCCTCGGGTAACCATATCTGCATCAAAACCATAGCCGGAAGCTATCGGTTCGATGAATGCTTTAGCTATAAGCCACATTAGGATCCCATAAAAGGCGTGTTTCAATTCCAGCTTATCCAGCCACTGGTATTTATAAGCCAGAATACCAAAGTAAAACATACTGATATACATCGGGAAATATTTAAGGAGATGAAAGCCTAAGAAATCACTACCTAGCGTATCCATCAGGTATAAGCCAAAGAAATTGAATGGAATCACGATTACGGCAAACAGCAAGATCTTCCAAAGCGCCGGAAAAGGTTTATCAGCTTCAACCTTCTGATTCCCTGTACTAACAACTTGGAACAATGCAAATACCGCGCTAAATACAATCAAGGTCCAACAGAACCACGTGACGCCTAATACAATATTTGCGGTAAGGAAAAGGCCTTTAATGTTTGATGTGGCAAAGTCAAGTGACATCATTGGAAAGATCACAAGCAAGGTCATTAAAGTAGGGATCCCGAGGCGTTTTAGTTTATCCAACATAAACTTTCCAGCCCCTTTGTGCTCAAAGGAGGGTATCACGAAGTAGGCTGATATAAAGAAAAACAGCGACATAAAAAATGACTGGTTGATGCCCAGAAATGTGCCTAAAATCCCATATTGATATTGCATTGATTCTTGGACAGGGGGCAAATTGTAACCAATAGGCTCCAGACTAGCCGTCATTGCACTGTGATGCAAAATTACAATTATCGTCAACACCCACTTGATATTATCCAGGTAGTCGTAGCGCTTAGCTTCTATTGAATTATTCATTCGTTTCCTGTTTTTTTAACTTTTTTAAAACCCCAAAAAGACAGCATGATAAGAATAAAAAAACGCTGGTTTATACGAGCGTTTTTCTAATTTAAATCAGTTGTTTATTGTTTTTATCGAATAACATGCTAATGAGGATTCTCGTAGATAAGATTAATGGGTCGGCTTACATTGAGTGTATTTGCCCTGATCCTGTTATAGATACCGATTTAAGCGCAGGTGATCCTGTAAGATAGAGATCACCACTACCTGAAATATTGACTGAAGCCTGATCTTTTACATCGGCATAAACACTTCCAGAGCCTGAAATATCAATATCAGCATGACTAGCTTGGACGCCTGATTTGTATGTTCCTGAGTTCTCAAGTTTAATCGTTTGCAAATTTACCTTACCTTCTGAAATATTAATGGAACCACTATTGGCAAGTGATGAATCAAGGTTATTTGCATTCAGTTTGCTGATATCAATTGACCCACTATTTTTAAGGCTAAGATGGAAATTATTTGTATTTAAATTTCCAACTGAAATACTACCGCTATTAGCAAGTCTAATGTTGCTTGAATCACTGACATTAATTTGTTCAGCCGAAATGCTACCGCTATTTTCGACATTTAAATCAAAATCTTTTGCCTTGATGTTAGAAGAAATAACAACTTTTCCTGAGTTCTTTGTACTAATCTCTGTGATGTCTTTCATAACAACATAGTATTTCACCGAGTTAGGCTGATAGTTATTACTATGTTTTAGGTTTAAATTGAGCGTGTTCCGAGTTTTAGATACGTCAAGTTCAGGTACGAGTGCCTTATCGATCTCTATTCTTAGAGAGTCCTTATTCCCTTGCTTGATGAAAAGATCCCCCGCTGAAGTTAAAGCGATCTTGGAAATCCCTTGAATATCCTCATGCATTGTTACGGTTTCAGCCATAGCTTTTGAAAAAGAGAGGGTACCAACAGCCAGGAGCACTGTTACGAAAAGTGAACTTTTTTTCATCGGATGTCCTTTTAATCGTATAATTACTGCATACAACGTAGCTGTGTACGTTAAACAAAAAATATAGTGTTATTTTGTTAAAAATTGCCAAGGGAGTGTAAAATAATGTAACTAAATGATACATACAATATTGTTTAGTTAACAAATAATGGGGCGTGATGTTAGGGCGAAACACTGATTCAGCAATTTAATACGTTGCTGCCGAGATGTGCCTAAATGCCTATATACACATCAAAATGGTAATAAAGAAAAAGGCGCTCAGTGAGCGCCTTTGGGTTGTGGTATCTGAGATTAACTAATCACGACTAAGCAATTAGGTAACTCATTTTTATTTTCAGTTAATGGATAAGCATTAGCCAGTAACTTGCTTGATTGCTCTAAGCACTGTAGAAAGCCTTCATAGGTTTTTCCTGCGCGAACATTGGTTGTGAAATCAGCAACAATAGAGCTCCATGCATCATCACTGATTTGTTCACTAATACCGAAATCCGTTAAGATTTCAACGTAATGTTCGGCTTCACAAACAAAAATCATCACGCCTAAATGCTGCTTGGTACGATGAATACCATTGGCGAGAAATTGCTCTCTTGCCACAAGGCTAGCACGACGATGTTTCACTGCTTTTGGCACCAGACGATATTTAATCGCAGGGATCCTAAATAACAAGGTAAACGCGATAAAGCCGACTAACTGGCATAATAGGACGTCGTTTAACTCTAACCAAAAAGGTAAGAAATTGAGTAGGGCAGGAATAAATAACGCAATAATTGCTGCCCATAATGTCGGTACAAAATAATAGTCGTCGGCTTTAGTCGCAACAACAGTCATTAATTCAGCATCGGTTGTTTTTTCAATTTCCCCAATTGCTTGGCTGATTGTTTCTAGTTGTTCATTAGTAAATAATTTCATATTTACCATCCTCCTGATGCGCCACCGCCGCCAAATCCACCGCCGCCGCCACTAAAACCACCGCCACTACTGCCTCCGCCAAAGCCGCCACCATTACCGCCCGAGCGAGGGAAATTCCCCGAACCAAAGCCACCACTGGTGAATACATCACCATTACGACGATAGTATTGTGAATGATTACTTCTACGTCGGCTAAAGGCGATAATTTGAATCACGATGACAAAGAGTATGAATAGGTAAAGATCATAAGACGGCTTTTCTTCTTGAGCTACAGGCTTATATTCACCTTTAATTGCACTAAGGATCGCTAAGACACCATTCTCAATCCCTTTGGCAAATTGTCCTGATTTAAACTCCGGTTTTATTTCGTGGTTGATGATACTAATAGCTGTCGCATCTGGTAGTGCGCCTTCTAAGCCATAACCGACTTCTATCCGAATTTTCTTGTCGTTATAGGCAACAATTAAAAGCACACCGTTGTCATGCTCTTTATTGCCAATACCCCATTTGCGTCCGAGTTGATACCCGTAATCTGCAATAGGGATCCCATCTGTTGATGGAATGGTAACAACAACGACTTGGTTTGAAGATCGTTTCTCTTCATCCGCAAGCAGTTGATCTAGTTGTTTTGTTTGCGAAGCATTAAGGATATGCGCATCATCCACCACACGTCCCGTCAGTTTTGGAAAGGTGGGTTGTGCAAAGCAAACTTGGCTAACTAGCAACAAGAGTCCGGTAAAATACAGGACTTTTTTTATCATTAGAATGCTACCTTAGGTGCAACATCAGCATTGGGTGTCGTTGCTGAGAAGTTTGGTTTAACGGTTAAATCGCTATACATGATCCAATGCCAGATACGACCTGGGAAAGTACGAATTTCTGTATTAAAGGCTTTAACGCTATTAATGTAATCACGACGAGCAACGGCAATACGGTTTTCTGTGCCTTCAAGTTGCGCTTGAAGTGCGATAAATTGCTCGTTGGCTTTTAAATCAGGATAACGCTCAGACACAACCATTAAACGAGATAGCGCACTGCTTAATTCTCCTTGGGCCGCTTCAAACTTTTTAAACGCTTCAGGGTTATTTAATGTTTCAGGGGTTACCTGCATTGACGAGACTTTTGCTCGCGCTTCTGTAACGGCTGTTAATGTCTCTTTCTCATGGCTCGCATAGCCTTTCACCGTTGCTACAAGGTTCGGGATCAAATCAGCACGGCGTTGGTAATTATTTTCAACTTGTGCCCAGTCTGCATTTACTTGTTCATCGAGCGTGGGAATTGTATTGATACCGCAACCGGTCAGTTGGAGCAGTAAAGCTAATCTAAATACCCATTTCAGTATTTTTGGAAAATTAAACATTCGTATCCCTTCTATTATGTATGGTCATGATTACATTTACGTTGTTTATTGATAATTGAACAATGCAAAATAATGGAGTTTATACATGTTAAGTATAAATAAAATTAAATAATTATCATAAATATGTCATTGTTATTTTTAGTATAAAAAATCAATAAGACGTAATAATTATTGAGAAAATAAAGGAGAAGGTTAGGTGTTATACACATCTAAATGTGTAATACCTATCTTGCTTGTTAACCGCTGAAGCGTTGGATGTTGTATGTAGAGAAAGCGTATTTCTTTTGTTGTCGCGATTTTTTGCGAATTGAAGTTAAATTTGCGAATTGAAGTTAAAGGGGAGAGATACAACAACATCCGTCATGCTGAAAAGATGTCTTTCTACATTATGAATTAGCTATCACACATGAATGATCTATCCATCCAACTCAAAATTGCCCCAAAGTTACTTAGAACAGATACTCATTCATATCATGATAACGTGATTTTGGATTAGTTTCATTTTCTGTATATATAAACAGTTTAATGACCCGTGGTGATTTTATCGTATGAGTTCTGTTTTTAATAAGAAATATTTCTTGTTAAAAACGGAAGTGAAGCCATAAACAATTGAAAATTAATAAATTTCATATTGTATTAAATACATTTCTTACTTTTCACATCCTCTCACAAAGCGCTTAGTGTAAAAAAGCACTATCAACGTCATGATATATATAAGAGTATATCGAGTATGATAAAGGTATTTTATGAGTATGTTTTTGCGCGAAAGTAAGAATGCTTATTAATATACTGTTATGTGGTTGCATAAAAACGGAGAAAATCAATTGGTAGAATTTAAAACAATCGGCTTGTTCTTTGTTACGGCGATTGCGGAAATACTTGGCTGTTACTTACCCTATCTCTGGTTAAAAGAGGACAAGTCGGTTTGGCTTTTAGTTCCGGCTGCATTCTTCTTAGCGTTATTCGCATGGCTGCTATCTCTTCACCCAACAGCAGCGGGTAGAGTTTATGCGGCGTATGGTGGAGTCTATATTTTTGTAGCCATCTTATGGCTTTGGGTAGTAGATGGTATTCGTCCTAGTTTATGGGATGTACTAGGCGTGTCAGTAGCACTGTTGGGTATGGCAATCATAATGTTCGCGCCCAGAACCACATAACAGATAAGGATATGTGTCGCACAGCGACACCTATTCGAAGTGTAGGGCAAGCCCAAGCTACCTTATATAAGGAAATATAATAAAGGGTAATGTCTAAAAGAAGTCGAGCGTTACCCTTATTTTTCTTAATATTAAACAATCCAAATTGAACTGGCTGTCTAACAAGGTTTTGTTCACAAATGAGTTAGCTATTTAACTAACTTAATTATGTCACCGAGCGACTCTGTCGCATCTTAACTACCCAACAAAAATGTAGCTATAAAACCCATTGTTATGAATCGCAAAGGTATCTCAAGCACCCAATCAGGGAAAGTAATTGGGTTGCTTGATATTAGGCGTTTAAGACCTTCTGATTGTTTGAATGCCAATCAAAATAGGAGTTGTTACAACCATAGTTTCTTGCTGAGCCTTTTACAATTTTGATCGCATTTGCTGAAGACTCTGAAAACGTAAATGGCTTGGTTGATTCACTATACCAATCTTTATCACCTTGCTGAAAAGTAAGGCGATAGTTCACAATTTGTAATGCATCGTTAATTTGATAAAAGCCCTTATCTTCAGTGGTTACTGAGGTCTGCATTTTTCTTGCTTTATCGTTATAAACAAAATCTGTGGTATGAATATCGTAATGGTTACCTGTTCGTATAATGTTGAGTTTTCCATTTATTGCGATTGCCGCTGTATTGATATCAATAGGGCAGTGAAAGTTTTTTCTTGTTGGTGTTTTATTAATACACTTTTTTGCTTGCTCTAGAATGGTTTGGTTTATATCAAGTTCTAACTTTGATTGCAGTGATTTTTCTTGCTTAGAAAAATGCGCAATATTAGCCGTCGGTTGCTCGGCTTTATTGTAATAAAAGCAGCAAATCATAATCAGTGCTACTGCGCCTATAAGTCCATATTTCTTCATAACTATGTAATTGGCTGTTGTTTTATTGCAGACAATAAACGAGGTGTCTAGGGCTGTAAATAGACTTGAGCAAGGGTAAAGCTACTATCACAAAGAAATGACAAACATGAATTGAATATGAAGACGAAGATATTCATTGTTAAATTAACACGGAGATTAATATCCTCATACTGATAAAGAAAAGCAATATACAGCAATCGATAATAGAATTAAATGCTAATTAAAGACGTTGTTGTGAGTATTTTGTAGTATTTAATGTTTCATTATTGGTGGTTGTTTTTAGTTATTTTCTTTGAATGGGGTTTAAATGATTTACAAATTAAGCACGTCTTTTAAATATTTACCTTTTACAAGCTACGCTTAAATACGAGGGTTATATTTATTTAAGTGTGGGGTGAATATGGGGCTGTGGTTATATCTACAACGGATCACCGTTAAATATTTCTCTCAATTAACTGGGCGAAATATTGCAGTTCTTACGGGTCTATATATCTTAATAAGCTGGTTGCTACTGTTTCTTGTGGGTGAAAAACAATTAAGTAGTTCTTTCTCCACTTTCTTTTATTACTTAGTCGTAACTGCTTCTACTGTGGGCTATGGCGATCATTCCCCTGAAACCGCATTAGGTAAATGGATGGCTGCGCTATTTATTATTCCGGGTGGTTTAGGGTTATTTGCCATTGTTGTTGGTCGGGTAGCAACCTTGTTTGTGAGTGTTTGGCGACGTGGCATGTTAGGAAAAAGGAGTCTTCAAATGGATCAGCATATTTTACTGTTAGGTTGGAATGAAAATCGAACGCTTAGCATGTTACGAATGTTATTACATGAAGAAGCAGGGCGTCGGACTATTGTGTTATGTACGCGTTCTGAAATCGAAAATCCTATGCCTGATAAAATTGAATTTGTCCGTGTTACTAGCTATACCAGTGCAGAAGAAATGGCACGCACCAGCATAGATAAAGCCAGTTGTATTATTGTTGATGCGCTACATGACGATGTAACCTTAACTGCAGCCTTATTTGCGGCAGGTCGTAATCCAAGTGCACATTTACTGGCTTATTTTGATGATGAGGGACTGAGTGATTTATTAAAGCTTCATTGTCCTAATGCGGAATGTATTCCTTCGGTTGCGATTGAAATGCTTGCGAAATCAGCCGTCGATCCGGGGTCGAGTTTGCTTCATCAAGAGCTATTAAGCACGGATAAGGGTATGACTCAATATGCGATTGATTATCCTACGACACAACAATCAACGACTTTCGCGCTATTGTTTGAGCATTTTAAATATCAGCACGATGCTATCCTTATTGCTTATGAAGATGGTAAGGGTATTCAAGTCAATCCACCATTAAACCAGTCTATTACTCCTGCTACTCGTCTATTTTATATTGCGGATGAACGTGTTGATGATATGACGTGGCCAGAGCCTGCATCTTGATGACTCATCATTGTGCAATGAAGCATTATTTTGGTGCTATGGGGATTGCGATAGAATTAAAAAGTAAAAGAGAAATATCTAACCATATGTTATTTAATGATAATATTTTATTCCTTCATGTTGGCATACTCACTGCATTAATTTAATTGCACATTCACTATCACGTTTAGCATTGGCGCTTATCTCTTCTTGGGATAAGCGTTTTTTTATTTCAGTGACAGTGCGATATTGTTAAGGGGAAGGGATGATTAGCCAAGGAATTAAATCAGCATGTCCATATTGTGGTGTTGGCTGTGGCGTTGTAACAAAGCAGTCTGAAATTATTGGTGATGTATCTCACCCAACAAATCGAGGTGCACTTTGTGTAAAAGGTTCGTCTCTTGCAGCCAGTATGAGCCAACCTAATCGGTTGTTATATCCTCAAATTAAAGGAGAGGTTGTCGAGTGGGCTCAGGCAACCACTCAAATTGCTGAAACCATTAGCCGTGTGATAGCAGAATCAGGTCCTGAAGCTATTGGTATGTACTTATCAGGTCAGTTATTGACGGAAGACTATTATGTTGCCAATAAATTAATGAAAGGCTTTATTGGTAGTAGCCATGTCGATACAAACTCTCGGTTATGTATGTCTTCTGCTGTTGCAGCACATAACCGAGCATTCGGTGAAGATATCGTTGCTACTAATTATAGCGATTTAGACAGTACGGACTTAATTGTGCTGGTGGGCTCAAATTTAGCGTGGACTCACCCTATTGTTTTTAAACGTATTCAACAAGCAAAAACACAAAATCCATCATTAAAAATTGTGGTGATAGATCCGCGTAAAACGGTAACAGCAGAACAAGCAGATTTACATTTAGCATTAGCCAATGATACCGATATTCATATTTACAATGGGTTAATTCGTTATTTTATAGAAAACAACGCTGTCGACAGTGATTTTATTGTTCAGGTAACTGAAGGTTTTGATGCATTACAGCAAGAGGTAATGAAAGATAAATATACATTGCTTGAAGTAAGCAAAAGTAGCGGCATTGCGATTGAACAACTAGCAACATTTTACCAATGGATGAAGGAAGCACCGCGTGCTGTGACTGTATTTTGCCAAGGGGTGAATCAAGCAAGTTGTGGTACAGATAAAGCCAATAGCATTATTAATAGCCACTTAGTGAGTGGAAAAATTGCAAAACAAGGTTGTGGTCCTTTTTCTATAACAGGTCAGCCTAATGCAATGGGAGGGCGAGAAGTTGGCGGTCTTGCTAATCAACTCGCCGTTCATCGAGGCTTTGATGATAATTCAATTTCGCAAGTTAAAGCGTTTTGGCAAGCGCCTAATATCGCCACAAAGGCAGGGCATAAAGCGGTCGATTTATTTAAAAGCGTAGAAAGCGGTGATATCCGGATTTTGTGGATCATGGCCACTAACCCCATGATTTCAATGCCAGACAGTGAGCAAATACGCCGAGCATTAGAAAAGTGTGAATATGTGATTGTCTCTGATATTACACCTGAATCAGATACAGCAGCGTATGCAGATTGCTTATTACCAGCAGCGGCATGGGGCGAAAAATCAGGTATGGTGACAAACTCAGAGCGTATGATGAGCCGACAGCGGGCATTTACCGCAATGCCTGGTGAGGTTAAAGCAGATTGGCAAATCATTTGTGATGTGGCGAAGCAGTTAGGTTTTAGCAAAGCGTTTAAATATCAATCAGAAGCAGATATTTTCCGTGAACATGCCGCCTTAAGTGGTATTAATAATAGTACTGATTTGTTATTTGATATTTCATGTTTAGCACTGCTTAGTGATGATGATTATCAAACGTGGCAGCCGCAGCAATGGCCTCTCAATCCGAACGGTAATCGCGTATTTGAACAACACAATAATCTTCCTTTATTTTCTACCCCAACCAGAAAAGCCCAATTAGTCGTCACGCCTTCACCAAGTGAAAACACTTCGTCAAATGTGATGTTAGCGCAAGATGGGCCTCAATCGATCTTCTGGCTTAACACTGGCCGACAACGAGATCAATGGCATACCATGACACGGACTGGGCATGTTCCAGCATTGGCACAGTCTGAAGCCGAACCGAGCCTTTATATTCATCCAACCAGCGCAAAACATGTTGGGTTAGTTGATGGTGACTTCGTTTGTATTGAATCGCTTGAGAGCTATCAAGATTTGAATAAACACCTTGCTCGGGTTGTTTTTGATTCGACACTTAGCCAGCAGCAAGTGTTTATGTCTATGCATTGGGCTGGAAAATACGGTGCGAAATCGGCTATCAATCAAAGTGTGATTGTGGCTTGTGATCCTATTTCGGGTCAACCAAGTTTTAAGTCCGCACAAGTAAAACTAACACCGATCTCGATGGAATTTTATGGCGTGTCATTAGGGGATATTCCGGCACAATTGGACTATGAATATGCCAGTTTCCAAACTTACAAGAATGAACATTATCAGCAGAAAGGGATCTGGCGATATGCAGGTAAGGCTTGCTTAGACAAAACAGCACTATTGCGATCTTTATCTGAATCTAAACAGCAGTATTTATTAGTAGAACAAAAGTGGGGATTTGCCTTAGTGCAGTTAGCCAAGGTTATTAACCCTGATGTTAAATTGAATACTACAGCGCTCCATCTTTTTAGTGATCAGCCAATTAATGTTGATATGACGACACTGATTAACTGTGTGAATCAACCCTTTGTGATGACTGATGTGCTAGAAGCCCTAGGTTGTCAGCATAGTAAGCAAACGCTTGTTTGTAGTTGTTTTCAAATTACGGATCTGATGATTGAACAAGCGATTGTCATCAATAACATCACATCATTATCCGATCTTACTAAGCAATTAAAATGCGGCACTAATTGTGGTACCTGCCTACCTCAAGTTGAACGACATTTTTCAGAAAGTCAGCAACTTATTCCAACTGTTCAATTATAAATGAAGGATGAAATCATGGATGATTTTTCAACAATCAAACGAACCGCAAAACAAGTCTTAAAAAGTCGATTTCAGCCTCATGATGATCAGGGGTACAAAAAGGTACTGAGGCCGCTTTCACCTGCAAGTCGTAAGCCTGATAGCGGATTTGTAAGTTTAGTGGGAGCAGGCCCTAGCGATCCTGATTTATTAACGATAAAAGCATTACGCGCACTTGAGCAGGCTGAGATTGTCGTTTATGACCGTTTAGTCAGCCAAGATATTATTGCGTTAGCCAACCCTGAAGCTATCCATATTTATGTAGGTAAGCGTTGTGGTAAACCGAGTTTATCGCAAGAGGAAATTAATCAGATCTTGATATCAGAAGCACTTAAAGGGCAGTACGTGGTGAGAATTAAAGGAGGTGATCCTTTGATTTTCGGACGAGGGGGAGAAGAAGCGTTAGCCTTGGTGGATGCAAATATTAATTATGAATTCATTCCTGGTATTACTGCTGCGATTGGCTGCGCGGCTTCTGCTGGTATTCCTCTTACTCACCGTGAAGTTTCGCGTTCCGTTACCTTAGTTACAGGGCATGTAGCAACAGGGGCTTTTAATGCGTGGTCGCAACTTGTCGAGAATGGGCAAACCTTAGTGTTTTACATGGGACTAGAGAAAGCACAACAGATACAAAACCAATTAATTAAGGCCAAGTTAAGTGAAGAGACGCCTGTTGCCGTGATCTGTCATGGCTGCTCTGTTAATCAAGCCGTCTATATTGAGCGACTTAAAGGACTCGCGTCATTAGCAGAGGATCTTAAAGGCGAATCCCCCGCCTTGATCATCATCGGTGATGTGGTGGCACTACGTGAGCAATTACAGCGCACAGCAAGGCAATTAACTGAGCAAGTGTGTTTGCTTTAAGGGGCTGATTTTAAATAAATACATTTATTAATAGTTATGTTTTAGAGTTGGCAGTCTAATTGCAGTGTACGTAATAGGAAAATAACCACTTGTATAGAAAGACGTTGTTATCAAGGAAAGATTATGCCAGTTATCCCTATTATTATTTGCAGCGACAGCCAAGAAGAACAAAGCAAAATATCGCAGCGTGTTGCCATTGATTTCAGCGTTGTTATCGAGGTTAAGTTTAATCAATTAACTGGGATGTTATCGCAATATCCTGACGCTACTATTGTGACTTCATGGCTACAACCTTGTGCTGAATTAAAAGAGATCATTAAACTCACTTCTTTAAATAGCATGCCTCTTATTGTTTTTATTCGTAAATTTAATATGAATACTTTCAATGCCTTACATGATCCCGAAGGGTATTTGTTACTGCCGTTAACGGTTGACTGCGAGTTTGAAACGTGGATAGGGCGAGCAAAACAAGTACGTGATAACCAAATAAAACTGACGCAAGAAATTGCAGATTTAGAGCAAAAAATCATAGATAAAAAATGGATAGATAAAGTAAAAGGTTTACTTCAAAAACACCATGGTCTTAATGAGAATCAAGCTCATGACGTACTACGAAAAGCGGCGATGGATAATGGTTTGCCGATGGTGAAAATAGCGAGAAACTTAATCTCAACATTACAGAAAACTGAAAAATATTAGCTTTATTTACTTTTTTATCTGTTACTTATCTGGTGCGACCTGCACCATATTAAGGCAAATATGAATAAAACGAATAATCGAAATTTCGTAACTGGCTGTTTTTAATGTTTTTTACGGTTTTAAAAAAATTGGCATAAATGATGGATTAATTAATGTGTAAGTTGTGCAACTGCATCACTTACACAAAAATTTTTGGTCGCACTTAAATAACCGACGAGAGCGATAAAAATCCATAGCTACCATGAAGGTACTTGGGATGGCACCGAAGCCACTGTTTCTTAACCGAAGCAGTGGCTTTTATTTTTTAAGTTGGGTAGGAAATATTATGGCTATAAAAGGACTCATGCAGCTCATCAAAAAATCGTACGGCGTCAGTTTATCTGCTTTGCTGTTTGGGGCGTTAACGGTCAATGCATCGCCGTTGGTGTTAGGAGAGCCTGAGAAAGAAGAACTAAAACTAGGCTTTATTAAACTTACGGATATGGCACCGCTGGCTATTGCTTATGAGAAGGGCTATTTCGAAGACGAAGGCTTGTATGTCTCACTAGAAGCCCAAGCTAATTGGAAGGTGCTACTGGATCGCGTGATTGATGGTGAGTTAGATGGCGCGCATATGCTGGCCGGTCAACCACTCGGTGCAACAATCGGTATTGGTACCAAAGCACCCATTATTACGGCATTTAGCATGGATCTAAATGGTAACGCGATCACAGTTTCAAATGAAGTATGGCAACAAATTAAGCCACAATTACCCGTTGATGAGAATGGGAAAGTTATCCATCCGATTAAAGCTGAAGCGTTAAAGCCTGTACTGGAACATTACAAAGATACCGGAAAGCCATTTCAAATGGGCATGGTTTTCCCTGTATCTACCCATAACTACGAATTACGTTATTGGTTAGCGGCTGCTGGGATAAATCCTGGATTTTATGCCCCTGAAAAAGGCGATAACAGTGGGCAACGTGAAGCTGAAATCTTACTTAATGTGACGCCACCACCGCAAATGCCCGCGACCATGGAAGCTGGAACAATTCAAGGATATAGCGTTGGTGAACCTTGGAACCAACAAGCGGTAGCGAAAAAAATTGGGGTACCGATCATTGCAGATAATGATATTTGGAAGAATAACCCAGAGAAAGTCTTTGGTGTGACGGAATCATGGGCGAAAGAAAACCCTAATACGCATATTCGTTTAGTTAAAGCCTTAATTCGAGCGGCGGCGTGGCTTGATCATAATGGTAATGAGAATCGTGCTGAGGCTTCAAAGATACTTGCTCGTAGTGAGTATGTAGGGGCAGATGAAAAGGTAATAGCGAATAGCATGACAGGGAGCTTTGAATATGAAGCTGGTGATATTAGACCTGCACCCGATTTCAATGTGTTCTTTCGTTATAACGCCACTTACCCTTATTACAGTGATGCTGTTTGGTCATTAACCCAAATGCGTCGCTGGGGACAAATACCACAAGCAAAACCTGATAGCTGGTATATCGATATCGCTAAACAAGTTTATCGTCCTGATATTTATCGATTAGCAGTTAATGCGCTGATTTCAGATGGCCTGATGAAGCAATCAGATTTTTCAGACGTCGATAATGAAACGGGTTTCCGCCCTCCACATAATCATTTCATTGACAATATTACCTATGACGGACGTAGCCCGAATGCGTATCTCGAGCAATTTTCGATTGGCTTAAAAGGCGATCAGCAGATCTAAGGAGAGATCATGTCAGCAACGATTAGTTTTCTTAAACAATTACCCGAGCAAAAAGTCATGTTAAAACGCTCATCCGAATGGTTACTACCAGTATTAGGCGTCTTGTTTTTTGTTGTGGTTTGGCACTTTTCAGCATTACAAGTGAAAACGTCATTAGGTTCATTACCAGGACCTGTTCAAACCGCTGAACAATTTGTGTTACTGGTTGAAGATCACCTGCAGGAGGGAGAAAAAGAACAGGCTTTCTATGAGCGTCAGGAAGTACGTAATGCTAAAAAATTAGCCGCTGATCCTGATGCCAATATTAAAGTGCGTGCTTACACGGGTAAAGCGACATTTTTCGATCAAATAGTCACCAGTTTAGTGACCGTTGCTTGTGGCTTTATCTTAGCATCCGTTATTGCGATCCCATTGGGGTTAGTACTTGGACTCAATCACAAGTTATACATGGCGTTTAACCCTATTATTCAACTGTTAAAACCCGTATCACCATTGGCATGGTTGCCGTTAGTGACCATGGTGGTAAGCGCAAGTTATGTAACAAAAGATCCGTTAGTCGCAAAATCCTTTCTTAATTCAATGCTTACCGTCACCTTATGCAGTTTATGGCCAACCTTAATTAATACGGCCGTTGGCGTAACAAATGTTGATAAAGATTTAGTCAATGTGAGTCGAGTATTGCGTTTATCTTATTGGCAGCATATCCGAACGATTGTTTTGCCCTCTGCAATTCCCATGATTTTTACCGGCTTAAGATTATCAATTGGTATTGCATGGATGGTGCTTATTGCCGCAGAAATGCTTGCGCAAAATCCGGGGTTAGGCAAGTTTGTATGGGACGAATTTCAAAATGGCAGTGCATCTTCGTTAAGCCGAATTATGGTTGCAGTGGTGATGATTGGTTTTATTGGCTTAATGCTCGATCGATTAATGCTCATGATCCAAAAGCGTGTTTCATGGGATAAGCAGCAAGTGTTGCGATAAGGCGAAAAAGGAGAAGTAAGATGCAAAAACCATTACTTGAGTTAACTCAATTAGGGATGCGTTACCCTGTCGCAACGGGCGAATTTGTTGCTTTGAAAGATGTTAATCTAACCGTCAATAAAGGAGAGTTTATTTCCTTAATTGGACATTCTGGCTGTGGTAAATCGACAGTACTTGATTTAATCGCAGGACTTCAGATGCCAACCGATGGTGGGGTTATTGTCAGTAATAAAGAAGTTGCAGGGCCTGGGCCTGATAGGGCGGTAGTCTTTCAGCATCATGCTTTATTACCGTGGTTAACTGTTTATCAAAATGTTGAGTTAGCGCTTAAACAAGTCGCGATACATCAAAAACAAAAAGTGAGTAAGACCTTACTTAACCAGCAGGTGATGCACTATTTAGAGTTGGTGCAAATGACCCATGCTAGTGACAAAAAGCCTGATGAAATTTCTGGTGGTATGAAGCAGCGGGTAGGGATTGCTCGTGCTTTAGCAATGCAGCCCAATGTTTTATTGATGGATGAGCCATTTGGTGCTTTAGATGCACTGACAAGAGCACATCTGCAAGATGCCTTAATGGCAATTCAAGCTGAGCTTAATAATACCATTATTATGATCACCCACGATGTGGATGAAGCTGTGCTGTTGTCTGATCGTATTGTGATGATGTCAAATGGTCCTGCAGCCACAATCGGTCAAGTATTAGCGGTTGATCTACCTCGTCCTAGAAATCGTGTTTCTCTCGCAAATAATGAACGGTATCAATATCTACGTCAGCAAGTTTTACAATTTTTATATGAGAAGCACTGCAAAGTTAAGCCCATGACTCAGCCAAGAACGCAAGAAGTCGCGTAAGGAGGCAATATGAACAACGGAATCGATAAACAACATCTTATTGTGATTGGTAATGGGATGGTGGGGCACCACTTTATTGATCAATTAGTCGATAAAGGCGGTTTAGCGCACTATTGCATTACGGTTATTGGTGAAGAGTCGATAGCGGCTTACGATCGGGTGCAATTATCAGCGATGTTTGCTGATAAATCTCAACAGGATCTTATGTTGGGTGATGTGTCGTGGTATCAAAACCAAGGCATTGATTTACGACTAGGGCAACAAGTTGTTGAGATCAATCGCGCTCAGCAAACGGTAAATATTCGTGATGTGGTCACCTCTGAGTCGATCTGCTTAGATTATGACAAGTTAGTTTTAGCGACGGGCTCAACACCATTTGTTCCGCCGATTAAAGGCAACGATCGTCAGAATTGCTTTGTTTATCGCACTGTTGATGATCTTGCGGCTATAAAGAATGCCTGTTCACAAGCTAAAACTGGCGCTGTTATTGGTGGTGGATTACTTGGGCTTGAAGCGGCAAATGCCTTACGTTTATTAGGTTTAGAAACCCATGTCGTTGAGTTTGCTCCTCGATTAATGCCTGTTCAGTTAGATGATTTAGCGGGTGATTTACTGGCAAAGAAAATCACTGAATTAGGCGTTCATATCCACACAGATATGCGTACAGAAAAAATCACTGATGGGGAAACCGCAACTCATCGTTTGTGGTTTGAAAATGATACGCCATTAGATGTCGATGTGATTGTTTTTTCTGCAGGGATAAGACCGCAAGACACCCTTGCTCGCCAATGTGAATTAGAGATTGGCGAACGTGGCGGTATTGTGATTGACGATACCTGCTCAACTAGTGATGAGAATATTTACGCGATTGGTGAATGTGCGTTATGGCAAGCTCGAATTTTTGGCCTCGTTGCACCAGGTTATAGCATGGCGCGTACTGTCGCTTCACAATTAGTTAGCGATACAGAGGCTAAGTTTATTGGTGCGGATATGAGCACCAAATTGAAACTATTAGGCGTTGAAGTGGCTTCTATCGGTGATGCACAGATGCGCACTGAAGGAGCGAAAGAAGTTGTATTGCAAGACAGTGCTGGTGGACGTTATAAGAAGTTAGTTGTGAATGCTGATAGTACTCAAATTCTAGGCGCTATTTTAGTGGGAGATAGCAGCGATTATGACGCCTTATTACAATGTTATTTAAATCAGACAATATTAACAGAGCACCCAGCACAACTGTTATTTGATACTTCAATGTTAGCGCCATCCACTGATGAAAATAGTGTGGTTTGTTCATGTCATAACGTTACTCGAGGCGCATTAATCAGCCAAGTACAGCAGGGGTGTCACGAACTCGGTGAAATTAAACAAGTGACGAAAGCGGGTACAGGTTGTGGCGGCTGTAGCTCCATGGTTAAACAGATTGTTGATGAGCAATTAGCGTGCATGGGAATGGAAGTAAACAATCATGTTTGCCAGCACTTTTCTTATACTCGCCAAGAGCTTTTCCATTTATGCCAAGTGGAAAAAATTCAAGATTTTGAAAC
Source organism: Photobacterium sp. SKA34 (assembly GCF_000153325.1). Lineage (GTDB taxonomy): Bacteria > Pseudomonadota > Gammaproteobacteria > Enterobacterales > Vibrionaceae > Photobacterium. The sequence goes on along the minus strand of NZ_CH724141.1, from coordinate 386,947 downwards.
CTTACTCTCTACTCATGGAAAAGGGTTAGGTTGTGATATATGTAAGCCAACAGCAGCATCAATTTTTGCTTCATTATGGAATGAGCATGTTCTCGAATCACCTTATCAACCTCTGCAAGATTCTAACGATGCTTTTCTCGCAAATATTCAAAAGGATGGCAGCTATTCAGTTGTGCCTCGTGTCCCCGGTGGTGAAATTACCCCCGATAAATTAATCACCCTTGGTGAAGTGGCCAAAAAATATGATTTATATACCAAAATCACAGGTGGACAACGGGTTGATTTGTTTGGCGCACAATTATCACAATTACCTGATATTTGGGCTGAGTTAATTGAGGCTGGATTTGAAACGGGTCATGCTTATGGTAAATCATTACGAACCGTTAAATCTTGCGTGGGTTCGACGTGGTGTCGCTATGGGGTTGATGATTCAATGGCACTCTCGATTGAATTAGAAAATCGTTATAAAGGGTTACGCTCACCGCACAAATTGAAATTTGCTGTCTCAGGCTGTACCCGAGAATGCGCAGAAGCACAAAGTAAAGATATTGGCATTATTGCAACAGAGCAGGGCTGGAACCTCTATGTTGGCGGTAATGGTGGTATGCGTCCACGTCATGGCGATCTATTTGCTGTTGATTTAGATAAACCAACCTTGATTGCTTATATCGATAGAATTTTAATGTTTTATGTAAAAACAGCTGATCGTCTACAACGAACATCAGTGTGGCTAGAAAATTTAGATGGTGGGCTCGATTATCTCAAACAAGTGGTTATTGAAGATAAACTTACCATCAACACCTCATTAGAGCAGCAAATGGAACATGTTATTAATAGTTATCAATGTGAATGGAAAACAACTTTATCATCAGAGCAAAAATTGAACCGCTTTCGTCAGTTTGTCAATCTCAAAGATGAAGAGATCTCCCTACCATATCAACGTATTAGAGGTCAACGTATCCCTATTAAGGAGGAATTATGAGTGTTGTAATGGAAATACCTCGATCAATAAAATCAGATCTTCGTTGGGTTAAGATCTGCCATAAAGATGATTTAGTTCCTAACTCTGGTATTACAGCCTTAGTGAATCAACAACAAATTGCACTGTATTACCTGCCTAAACAAAATAACGCAGTTTATGCCGTTGATAATTGGGATCCTATTGCAAAAGCTTATGTCATGAGTCGCGGTATTGTTGGCGATCAAGATGGAGTGCTATGTGTTGCATCACCATTATTGAAACAACACTACGATCTGGCCACAGGGAAGTGCTTAGAAGTGCCTGAGCATACCCTAGGTACATGGAAAACCCGCTGGAACAATAACGAATTATGGCTTTATATAGGTTAGTGATTAATGTGAAGTTGAGGTGTAATTCAATTAAGAAAACGTTGAAAATCGCGTTCTACCACTAATAACAACAAAGCTGGCTCAAGGCCGGCTTTTTTTGTTAATGGCTCTAAGTTAATTATTCGCATGTTGTTATAGGGAATGACTAAAGGTGTGATGAATAAATAACTTTTAAAATGACTTTGATGTTCTAATATCATATTGAATACAAGGTGATTTTATACGCATATACATTTATGTGTATTGAAAAGGAATGCGTAAATGCGACTAATAATAAAATTATATACCTTATTATTTATCTCAGCGTTAACGATGGGCTGTACCCAACAAGAAAGTAAGTTGGCATTAGGAACATTGGAAAGAGATCAAATCAAATTAACGGCAACCTCCAATGAAATCATTACCTCGTTACCGATTAAAGAAGGAAGTGACGTTAAAAAAGGCGATGTGCTGGTTACCTTACGATCTTTACAGCAGCAAAGTCGATTAGATAAAGCACGTGCATCGCAACAACAAGCCGAATTTTATTTAAAGCGTTTAACCAATGGTGCAAGACCAGAAGATATTGCTGAAGCCCAAGCTTTAGTTGTCCAAAATCAAGCGAATCTCGAAGAAAAACACGATGAATACGTACGATTTCAAAAACTCTATCAAAAACGAGTTGTTTCGGCCGCAGATCGAGATCGTGTATTGGCACAAAGAGATATCGCTCAAGCCGAGTTGACAGTTGCTAAGAATAAACTCAAAAAATTACTTAATGGCGAGCGTTTAGAAGATATTAAACAAGCGCAGGCGGCACTGTTAGCGGCAAAGTCTGAAGTGCAATTACAGCAAGAGTTATTAAATGACTATACGATCAAAGCAACGCGAGATGGTTTACTTGAAAGTCTGCCATTTCATGTGGGAGACCGAGTAACAGCAAACAGCACGGTTGCAATTTTAACGGCGCATACTGTCCCTTACGCGCGTGTTTATGTGCCTGAACCTTATCGAGTTAAATTGAAAGCTGGTGATAATGTTAAGATACATATTGATGGACTTGAAAAGAGTTATCAGGGAACACTGCGCTGGATTGCTACCCAACCTTCATTTACACCTTATTATGCGTTAAGCGGTGATGATCGCTCTCGTTTAGTTTATCTCGCAGAAATCGATCTACCACAAGATGGTCAATATTTACCTGCCGGTATTCCCGTACAAGTGGAGATGCCGTAATGAGTGGTAATGCGATTGTTACTCAAGGCCTTACTCGCAAGTTTGGTGATTTTGTTGCGGTTGATAATTTAAACCTGACAGTGCCAAAAGGTGCTATTTACGGGTTTCTTGGTCCGAATGGCTGTGGAAAATCCACAACATTAAGAATGCTCACAGGCTTGTTAACACCGAGCCAAGGCAAGGTAGATGTGTTGGGGTTATCAATTCCTCAACAAGCTGAACAACTCCGTCTTCGTATGGGCTATATGACCCAGAAATTTTCTCTTTTCCAAGATCTTACCATCTATGAAAATCTTGAATTTATGGGGCAAATGTTTGGGCTATCGAATAAGCAATTAAAACCAAGAATTGATGAACAGCTTGCAGTGTATGGTTTAGATCAAAGAGCCAAACAGCGAGCTGGAAGTTTAAGTGGTGGTCAAAAGCAACGTTTAGCCTTAGCTGCGGCGACAGTGCATAATCCAGATCTTTTGTTGCTTGATGAGCCAACCTCTGCCGTTGATCCAGAAAATCGTCGTGATTTTTGGGAGCAGTTGTTTGATCTTTCAGATAAAGGGACAACAATCCTCGTTACTACACACTATATGGATGAAGCTGAACGCTGCCACGGTCTTGCGATTATGGAAGCGGGAATTGTGCGTGCTGATGGGTATCCACAGCAACTCATGGAGAATATGGCTGTTAATGTTGTCGAAGTGGAAGCTGAGCATTTAAGGCAATTAAAGCCGATTATAATACGACTTCCTGAAGTACGCTCTGCAGCACAGCTTGGTATACGTTTAAGAGTATTAATAGCCAAACAGATTAATAATCCTATCGAATGGCTAAAAGTTCAAATACCTCAATTGCAGACAGCAACAATGTCCATTACACGTCCCAGTCTTGAAGATGTTTTTGTTACCAACACTGGAAAAGGTCGGCAGTAATGAATAAAGCGAAATTAAGTTTACTGCGTATCAAAGCACTAATAATAAAAGAACTACGTCAATTAAGTCGTGATCGTATTACCTTTGCCATGATTGTTATGATCCCATTGGTTCAATTACTACTGTTTGGCTATGCGATAAATACTGATGTACGTAATATTCCTGTTGCGGTTGTTGATCAAAGTCATTCTACAACAGGTAGGATGATGGTGGAGGCAGTAAAAGCAACGCAAGCTGTTGATGTAATTCATAGTTATGCTACTCCTCAGCAA
>NZ_CH724141.1:234446-382981 GCF_000153325.1 Photobacterium sp. SKA34 | reverse complement strand
CGTGAGCGAAAGTCTGCAATTAATATTATCCCAGGTTTACTTGGGGTGATATTAACAATGACGATGGTGCTATTTACTTCTGTTGCAATCGTAAGGGAAAAGGAGCAAGGAAATTTAGAGTTACTGATCACGACGCCTATGTATCCCTCTGAGCTTATGTTCGCGAAGATCATTCCCTATATATTTATCGGGTTAATTCAATCATTCATTATATTAAGTTTGGGTAATTTGGTGTTTGATGTGCCGATTAATGGTGCCATCACGCAGATATTTTTAGCAACGCTACTGTTTATTCTTGCCAGCCTTACGCTTGGATTAGTGATATCGACAAAAGCAAAGACGCAATTGCAATCAATGCAGATGACAATCTTTATTATTTTGCCTTCTATTTTATTATCAGGCTTTATGTTTCCTTATGAAGGAATGCCGTTATTTGCACAGTGGTTAGCTGAGATATTACCGACGACGCATTTTATTCGAATTATTCGCGGAATCGTACTTAGAGGTGCAGATATGATGGAGTTATGGCGTGATACGCTGTGGCTTATTGGCTTTACGATATTCGGTATGCTCATTGCGGTAATGAGGTTTAAGAAAAATTTAGATTAGTGTTTTAGATATATAAAGGTCGTTATAACAATTAGCTAAATGCTGTGTTTTTAACGACCTAATACTATTGAATAGTATTTTACTTATTAAGTTGTGCTTTTGCTTCTTCAACTTTAGAGAAGTCTAAGCCTAATTCTTCCACAGCTTCTTTGATTAACGCTGGATTTTGCATTACCTGCGCCATCAACTGTTGCAGCTTATCTTGCGGTAAGCCGAGCTGACTAATTGTTGTCATTGCTGCAAGAGGGTTTTGCGTCAACGTTTGAAAAATCTCATTAATTTGGGAATCGCTGATATTGTTCTCTTTCAACAGGGCAATAATTGGGTTCATCACATGACCTTTAACGACTAAATAAAATAGACAATTAGTTTAACACTAGCTTTTCGTTGTGAGTACTGAGAAATGACGCTTACTCGGAAGTTAAGAAGTATTGTTAATCACAATTAAAGAATAAGCGATTAAATTTGTTACTTACATATCTATAGGTTATAACTTTTACATAATCTTTACATACGTATTATCAAATAGTTATATGATAGCGTAAAATTGCTCTGATGCTTTAATATAGGATTAATGATGTTTGTACCGAAAATAGCTATTCGACACTGTATTTTATTATTTGCTTGTTTGTTAACAGTCGGAGGATGTGCACACTCAGGTAATACGGAATTAACAAAAATACGACCTGTTTTGAGCCATCAGCATCACAGTGAATACGGTAAAGCATCGTATTACGCAAATAAATATTAAGGGCGCAAGACAGCAAGCGGGCAACGCTTTGATCAAAATAAACCAACAGCAGCGCATCGAACATTACCTTTTGGTACGAAAGTTAAAGTTACTAATTTAGCAAATAGTAAAAGTGTTGTTGTGACTGTTAATGATCGAGGTCCATACTCGAAAGGTAGAGTAATCGATTTATCCCGTTCAGCCTTTAGTGCTATCGGAAATACAGCGTCAGGTGTACTTAAGGTAAAAATTGAGACGTTAAATTAGCCTGTATTTATCACCATGACGATGATTGAAAGGATATTAGATGATTTTAGAAACACTTCACCAGTCGGTACTAACTGTATTTTCAAATAAAATACGGTTAGTAAAGGCGTTACTTATTCCATTCATAGTGACGTATTTACTACGTTCGTTAAAAGTATCAATGGCAGGTAGTGAGTTATATGAGGAAGTTATAGTCTTTATACTCAACATAGCTATCTTCTTAGTATCTTCTATTATCTGTCTACGAACTCAGCAAATACTAGATAGCCATGGCACAGACGATAGCCGCTTTTCTAATTGGAAAGGAATCAGTTTTGATGCTCAGCAGCGTCACTATACTGCTTATTTATTCCTACTATTTGGATTATTAAATGCTATATGGGCTGTTTTTCAAATAGACTATGATTGGGTAAATAACGGCTTACTGTATTGTATATTGTTACTATTAGGCTGTGCAGGTTGGGTTGTTTTTTCTCGTCTATCCTTTGTTTTACCTGCTATTGCTGCGGGGAAAAAAGCGTCTTTTAAAGATGCACTAGAGCTCACTAAGCACAAACGGTTATATGCCTTTGTGATTGCTGGACTACTGCCTGTTGCGTTTTATATGTTGTTTATCGGTTTACCTATTTTCTTATTATTTGCTAACCCTAACTTTGCAATGAGCCTTAAATTTATTTATGTGTTTATCTGGGGTGTTATTGTTATTGCAATTCCATTTATTATTGCAGCAGTTGAAGCTACGGCTTATCGTGCTTTAATGGATAATTCAGAAGCAACCGAAATTTCTAGCGTAGAATAAAGACTAATTTCATGAGAGAAAAAAGAGCGCTGATGCGCTCTTTTTGTTTTGTAATCGATTATAGGTCGTCGTCAAAGTCGCCAAAGCCACTGTCGTCGCCACCACCAAAACCATTGTTAGCGAATGTATCATCGTCACCAAAGCCGCTGTCATCACTACCAAAACCTGAATCGCCAAATCCTTGGTTATCATCAAAGCCTGAGTTACCAAATCCACCTGTGTAATCAGAGCTAAAGTTGTTAGCGGTGTCGTCTAAGAAGCTACTACCACCTTGGTCGTCAAATGCTGGGTTTGCAACATCAGCTTCTGGTACAGCTTGATCTGCAGATGCAGTATCAGGTGCAGTATCAGGTGCAGCATCTTGGGTTGAGTCAGTTGCAGCTGGCGCTGGATCTGCAGTATCTGCTGGCTGATCGTGATCAAATAACATATTACTAATTACGCTACCTGCTACCATACCCGCAGCGACAAATGCAGCTGTTTGCATAAACCCACCAAATGCACTTGGTTGGCGAACCGGTGGTTGTGGTGGCTGAGGAGCAGGACGTGAGCCCCCAAACATACGACTTAATGAGCCACGGTTTGATTCTTCTTTATAGTACTCAGTATTCTTTTCTAAATAGTCATTCTTCTCTTTTAGCTGTTTTAGTGCCATTTATTGTACTAGAACAGCCTGAGTAAGTTTGTAAATAGCATCGGGTTGAGATGCTATTTCATCGGTAATAAACTTTTCAGCATCTGCGTCTTTTTTGCTTTCTGGGCTTTGTTTGAGCTTAGTAGCAACACTTTGAATAAGATCTTTTTCTTGTGGAGTCATGGTTTTTACCTTCTCAATACCCTATGTGCAGGGATAGCTTAGTTGCATAGCTGATTCTTAAATAAAAAGAATCAACTTTGTTTTATAGGTTAGTTCGTTGCTGCATTATTCACTTGAACCGTAGCTGAATATACTAATACAAGCCTTAAATCTAAATAAAATGCCCAGATAATGTATTACGAAAGTTGTAACACATCTACTTTTCGCCACAAAATTAGTGACGATTATTGTTACTATCTGTAAATGAGGGCTGCAACGTGAAATATCAATCCAGTAATAGGTTAAAACAGCATAAAATCAAAAATATGCTGTTGGTATGATGTGCATGTCTGTTGTTAGCGTAAGATATTGTTATCGTGTCGCCAGTCCATAATTGTCCACTCATTCATTTGTGCGTGAAGTGCAAGAGCAGGATCAGGGTTTACAGCAAAAGGCTTTTGAACGAATTGAAGTAAAGGTAAGTCGTTCATGGAGTCACTATAGCCGTAATAGTGACGAAAATATTGTGATTGTTTTGCAAGCCACGATTCAATACGTGTAATTTTACCTTCTCGATAGCTGAGGACGCCACAAGTTTTCCCCGTATATACACCGTTAATCGTTTCTAAATTAATAGCGATGCAATGAGAGACGCCAAGTTTTTTTGCAATTGGTTTTACGAGATGTTCAGATGAAGCAGAGACAATTATAATTTCATCACCACGTTTTTTATGCCATTCAATTCGCTTAATTGCATCAGAGTAAACGGCAGGTGAAATGTATTCTTCAATAAAACGTGTAACGAGTATAGATATTTCTTGTTCCGTTTTTCCGACTAAAGGAGCTAATGTTTTATGCATATAGCTCACCATATCAAGCTCACCTTTTTTGTAAGCTTGCATCATTTCAGCTTCTTGTTGCTCTAAGGATGAAGAAGCAAGTTGGTTATTAACGAGAAATGTTGTCCAAAGGCTAGCTGAATCTGCTGCGATAAGTGTTTCATCAAGATCAAAAATGGCCAAACAAGGGCGAATGTTGCGCTCAAGATTAAGTGACAAATCTCATTCCTTACTAGTTAGTTATCACGATAAATTGCTGATTGAGGGTAGGGAGATAGCGTGACATTTTTGTGTCGTAACCATGTAATTTTTACTAATTCATGATTACGACAGATAAATTTAAACCGAAAGTATTGAGAGAGCAGAAAAGATTAAGCGATACTTTCTTGAATGAGCTGTTCATTTAGGTACTTACAGCGATGATGTATGGCTGTTTGATCATCAAACTCTTTTGTCATGTTAAAAGACGTTCCCTTTGCAAAATGCCAAAAGTACTTTTCGAGTTCTTTGTTAAATTGACTCTCGGTACTACTGGGGACAGGTGCAAAAAAAGCAAAGGTTGTTACGTCGTCTTTGCCTGAATTAACAAAGCTGCGCTCAAAGCCATTAAACCCAAATGCTTTGATATTAGGTGTGGGTAAACCTCCGGGCACTAAATGCGCTGAAACTGTGATTGTTACGCTTGTCATGCTCATCATGTCATCTCCATTGAGTATTGATGATAATTATACTCTACAGAAAAAGACTGTATTTCACTATAAAAATCACAAGCAAGAGCAGAAGCGGTTGTGAAAAGTAAAACCTTTATTACATCACAGGTTTTAGCGAAAAGTTTGGTGGAGTGGGTTTAGGTAAAGAACGTGCGCATTCAATGGTTCGCTTAGCAACGAGTGAGAAAAAAGGTATTCCAGTATCACTTTATTCCGATAAATCAATGGCTCCATTTGATCCATTATTATTGGTTTGGAGCGCAGCAACACGTATAACGAATGAAGATAATGTTATTCGTGCTGATTTGGCATTATCGAGAGGTGAGAAGAAACTCTGGGGAGTATTAAAACAGGTAAAATAGAGAACTATATCATTCTAGAGCAAGACCCGTATAAAAGTGGATATTAAGACGCTTAAAGAGCTGTCAATTTACGTTACCATTTTTTGAAGGTAGGCTATTCCCAATAGATAACCGATTTTTAAAGCAAAAAAACGCCTATTAACAGTATGTAAGCTGAAAATAGGCGTTTTATTCATGGGGCTAATTAATCTTTAACCCATTGTTCATTCACTTTCTTCAGTGCAACTTCTTCCGAAATGGTATCGACAACTTGACCTGCTTTGAAATCGCCGTATTTCGCGCCGTAAGCTACAACCATAACTTCTGAAGATAGGTTGTTCTTAAGGCTAGTTAATGCCGAACCTAAATCGTTTTTGGTTTGATCTGCGGCATTATTTTCTTTTTCTGGCTGCTCTGCAACTTTACGCATTGATTCTTTGAATTCATCAAGACTCTTCGTTGCAACAAGGTCGTAAGTTATTTTTGCTCTGTAATCAGTTTTAGTATCAAGTAATACTTTATCAATCTTTAGGTTTTTAACTTCAAACGGAGTTGTATCAGCTGTTATACCAAGATTTGGTTGTTCGTACTGGCTTGATTGTACAACATTACTGATTGTTGATTCGTCAACTTTGTCACTGCATCCGGTAAGTAATAATGATGATGCAATCGCTGCCGCTAAAACAAACTTTTTCATTGATAACGCTCTTTAAACGATAAAAGATGCTTTATTTTATACCCCTTGAACGAATAAGGAGCAAGCCTGTACTAGCAAATCTTTCCTAATACTAACAATTGTATACGAAATTGATGGGTGTTTTTTTACATTGCGATATACATGAAAATCTTTTTAATAAAGAATAAGATAGATGTGATGTAAGGATGTAACATTTAAACAAATTGAAGTAAGTTTAGTTTTTGTTGATTAAGATAAAGGAAATTGACATTGTCTTACTCTTTTAGATAATTCTCTAAATCGAGAGTCTCAATATTGATGAATTCGTTACACTTAAATGAAATGAGAGCAGGGAAGAGATAATAGTCACATTATAGATTGGATAACATGGGATCGCCGGTGGTAGTGACATCTAATTTTATATTGGTTAATAATAGCTTGTGTGTTTTTTAAGGCTATTGAGAAATACTGCAGATCAGATGGATGAAAAATATGAAATTTAAACTATTTGTGCTATCAGTCAGCACTATGAGTTTGTTTTTTATGTCAACAGCTCATGCCGATCCGATAGAAAAGTCTTCAGACGTAATTAGCATCCCTCAGGCAATGAAAATTCTTGAAAAGGGTGGCTATTATGATTTTCGAAAAATTAAGGTAGTACGAGAATATAACGAGATAGAAGTCGATGCATTAAATAAAGATGGTCATCGTGTTGAGATTGAAATGGATCTCTATACCGGTGATATCATGCAACAGCATTTGGATTAAGTAATACAAAACGGCGATGATTGATCATCGCCTGATATTAAATAATTACTCTTTAGTCGTGATCATCATAATAAAAACGCCCCTCTAGCGAGTAAGGGTCATTTTGGTCATATAAATTATGGTGTCCCCGCAGTTTCTTTAATTGCTTTTCTAGGGCCCTGGCCTGATCAAAATGACCTTCTTGATAGGCAATAGATATTTTTTGTTCGATATCTTCAATTCTATCTTGGTTATTCATGTTCAGTCCTCCATTTATGTCATTATCATACGTCACGATGAATAATTGCCAATTGAGATTGACCTTATAATTTTATACTAAAAATATAAGGTCAATTGCTTAATAACCTGTTTTTTGCAGTAATAAATTGAATAAAATGGGCATGATGTCCATGAAAATAGTCATTTTATATCAATAAACGAACTATTCTTCCGCTTTGTAAAATGAAGTGATTGGTTGTAAGTTTTGTGTGATATGTGTGATATGTGTGATATGTTTGATTTGTTGATAGTTTTAAAAAGATAAAAACCAAGCAGATTGTGAATAATCTGATGCTATGAATGAAAAAAGAGTTTGTGGATGTTCTTCAAGAATAGTATTGAATAAAGTTTGGCCGCTGATTATCAATACTGGATGAGTTGTTCTTTATTTTTATGGATTTGAGTGCATAATTTATCAAGCCCGATATATATCGGGCTTATTTTTATATTACTTGCGTGAAGATAAAGATTTTAGCTACTGTGCACATTGTACACGATTTCTTCCAGCCTCTTTCGCTTGATATAACGCGTTATCAGCGTGTTTTAAAACATCTTCTGGTTCTTGTTCTAAATAGTTTTCTGCAACACCAATACTGACTGTTACTTTGACAGATTTTGATGTTTTATCTTGTCCGCGAGCTTTAGATCCTGCTCGATTGCTGGTGGGGCGTTTATCATGATCACGAATAATCATTTTATATTTTTCAATTTTTTCTCTTAATTCTTCAAGAAAAGGTAAACATTCGTCGATACTTTTTCCTTTGAATAAAATCGTGAACTCTTCACCGCCATAACGGTAAGCATTACCACCTCCATCAATGCCTTTTAGAAGAGTAGCAACTAACTTGAGTACATCGTCACCAGTATCATGACCATATTTATCATTAAATTTTTTAAAATGGTCAACATCGATCATCGCTAAGGTATAGGTTCTTCCTAAATGCTTAAGTTCATTATCTAAAGCACGGCGCCCTGGGATTTCTGTAAGCTGATCAATGAAGGCTAATTCATGGCTACAACTGATGATGTTAATGAGTAGTAATACCGCGACAATACTGAATGAAACACTAGAGATGAAAGTGTATTGGAAAAAGGTAAACGTAATAAAACTAAACAGCAAGCAGATGAAGACTGCTTGATCTGAACTATGGTTTCGTTTCAAAAGTGTTGATGCGCTGCTACAAACCAAGGCGAGGTTTAATAAAAATATAACTAATGGTAATAACGACAAGTTTCGATAAGTAAAAAGGTATGTATCCCACCAAGATGTAAGATCTGTTCCGTTGAAGTGTTTATATACTAAAGCTGCCCATCCTACTTGTAACAGTAAAAACACAGAAAATAGTGCACCAAAATGAGAAAATAAGCGCTTATCAGGCATGATATGAACTTGAAGAAGATTGAAGGGGAGTAAACCTGCGAGTAAGGTAAAAATGAGCTTAACGTTATCGTCTGTCAAAGGCGTTTGCAGGTAATGAATGATGATCAGATATGCAACTAACATAATTAGTGCAACATAACCGGTTCTGCCTTGATTAAATGGTTGGCTCAGAAAAATAACTATCGTAAATAGAATGTAGGGAATATTAACAAGAAGATCTTGATAGTTAGCCAATGATACGGTGGAAAAAGGTAATGCTATTAACATTAAGATTGCTATCGTTAGCGGGATCATTAACCGCATGCCTGCTGAACGAAAGTGTGAAAAAAGGAGCATTAATCTCAACCTTAAATAAATACGTCTGTTTACGAGCGAATACGAGCCTAATAATTATTCGTATTTATTCTCTTCCATGAACATGTTAGCCGTAGCACTATTTTAGCTATATCGGCTAACACATCAATAACTTAAATTACCTATTTACTTTTTTAGATAGGGAAAAAGTTGTTTAATTTGTTCTGGTGTTAAATTTTCAACACAGTCAATATTTCGCTCAGGGATCGCCTCTGGATCAGGGTAGTGCTTGAGTACCTTTTCCATACTTTCTTCACGGATCAAATGAAAAATAGGATAAGGTGAGCGATTTGTTAGGTTTTCAGCATCTTCAGGCACTGTGCCATAAAAGCAATAACCTGGATGAAAACTAGCGATTTGATATATGCCACTTTTACCCAGTTGGACGACAAGCCCTTCGACTAAATCAAGGAATTGATTGTAGTCTTCGAAATCCTCAAGTAAATATGGTGCGACAACAAGTGTCGTTTCTAACTCTTGTGGTGGTGTTTCATCGAGTTCTTTAAGCTGTACATAAATAGATTCAAGCAGATCGTTTTCAGTCTTGTCACTGCTTACATGAACTTTAATTTGCTTGTTACGTTGAGGTTTTGCAGCAAAAGGGCAAAGGTTTAAACCAATCACAACATCATTTAGCCATTGCTGAACAGTTTGCTCAATATCATTAAGCGCTTGTGCATTTTCGGCGATTGTTGATTTCATAGACTGACTTTCCAATAATTTTAGTTATAAAAAAGGCCAGCAAAGGCTGACCTTTTTGAAGTGATAACAGAAGATTTACGCTTTAACTTCTTCTTTATTTTCTTCAGCCATTGCTGACTCAGTATTCTCTGGCTTTTCGGGCGCAGGGAATTGTTTAACTGGTTTAGCAATAAGCTGACGAGTTGTGTTACGTATCTCAGCAAGTGTTACTTCAAAGGTATCGCCCAATTGATATTCTTTCACGCCATCAATGGTAATAATACCGAGTTCACCGCTACAGCTAATACGTTCTTTATTGTCAAGAATTAATGAGCTAGGAATAAACGCGGCAGCGCCATTTTCTAATAGACGTACACGCATACCAGCGCGATTAATATCGAATACCTCAGCATTAAAGACGGTAGCATTTTTAACTGCATCTTTTAGCAATCGAACATATAGCCAATCTGAAACGTCACGCTCAGCCATGCGGTGGCGACGACGATGTAAGGCAATTTCATCACCGACATTATCATCAGGGGTTTGGCTTGGTTCATTACCTGTGATTAGTGCTTTTAGTAGGCGGTGGTTAATCATATCGCCATACTTACGGATAGGCGATGTCCAAGTGGCGTAAACATCTAAGCCCATTGCGTAGTGAGGAGCTGGTGTATTTGCCACTTCACTGTATGCTTGGAATTTACGTAAGCGATTATCTAAATAAGAGCTATCAAGCGTGTTTAACCAACGACGTAAAGCACTAAAGCCATTTAATTCAAGCAATTGCTCTTTTTCAAAAGGAGCTTCAGCATTGGTTAAAAACTCCATTGCAGTATCTAACTTTTCAGGGTTAAAGCCGCTATGAACGTTAAATACGCCAGTACCGAATTTTTCTTGTAGCGTACGACCAGCACAAATGTTAGCTGTGATCATTGCCTCTTCAATCATACGATTCGCTATACGACGTGCATCGGTATGTATAGCAACAACATCGTTATCTTCACTTAATTCAAAACGGTAATCTGGACGATCTGGGAATACAACAGCGTTCTCTTTACGCCATTTAGTACGTGCGTCAGCAAACGCTTGTAATGCACGAACTTGTTGTTCGATCTCAGCGTTAGGCGTCCAATTTGCACAACTACCATTTTCTAGGAAATCAGAAACGTTATCGTAAGATAGACGGCCCTGCGATTTTATCCATGCTGCGAAGAAAGTAATATTATCTTGGATAACACCATCTTTATCGACAGTAACTTGGCAACAGAGAGTAGGGCGCTGTTCGTTTTCAATTAATGAACAAAGCTCATCACTTAATTCACGAGGAAGCATTGGAATATTGCGACCCGGTAAATAGATTGTAAAACCGCGCTCACGGGCTTCATCATCCATTTTATCGCCAACAGTAATGTAAGAAGTTGGATCTGCGATCGCAATAGTAATATCAAAACTACCATCAGCATTTTCAACTGTGTAGATGGCATCATCCATATCTTTAGTTGATTCACCATCAATTGTAATAAAAGGTAAATCAGTGAGATCTTGGCGTTCAAGCGCTTCATCTAGCATAGTCCAGCTTTCTTGTGGTGCTGGTTCTGCATTGGGGAGTTCATGGCGTGCTAACGTTACCCACCATGGTGCAATTTTGTCATTACTGTCTGTGATTTTCTCTTTAACATCACAGAAGAATGTTTTGTTGTTGTCTGTAAGAGGGTGACGGGTTAGCGTTGCTACAACCCAATCACCTTCTTTAAGCGATTCAGGGTTCAAACCCTTGACTGCTTTGGCTTTAATGGCATCTTTAAGCTGAGGATGATCAGGCACAACGTGCAAGCGATCACGAATTAGCTTCACTCGACCAATAAAGCGTGTCATTGATTGTTCAATTAACTCTTGTGGCTCAGCTACTTCACGTTCCTTTTCTGTGCGAATAACTGCCATAACACGATCACCGTGCATAACGTTTTTCATATACAGAGGCGGAACAAAAAAGCTTTCTTTGTTATCGGTTTCTAGAAAGCCAAAGCCACGTTCAGTTGCTTTGATATAACCTTCCTTTTTAGGAAGTGTTTCTTGAATTTGCTTTTTAAGCTGTGCTAACAGCGGATTATCTTGAAACATTATACCTGGTCTCAGATTATTGACGTTGACACTATACTTTTTTGGGGTGATAAAACCAATATTTGAGCAGGATATTTTCATTAAATGTGCTTTTCATTAATAGAATTTAATAAAAGCGATGCATATTTTGCATAACGCCTAAAAAATTTTAGTGAAAAGGTTAAGATGGGAAATGTAAAGGTGTTAAAAATAAAGCGCTAAGATTATAAATGGGTGCTAATACGACCTTTTTAATGTTTTAACTAGTGATTGATAAATAAGTCTTGAATTAATTGAAGAGGGGATGCTGTAATGATGTTATTTATCAGTGTTTTATGGTTGTTATTTTTAGAGTGAAGTTAAAGCGCATTGGTGAGTGTTAATTAGTCAGCTTTCAAATAAGAAAGATAAAGGAAAGGAATTTGAAATTCTATTTATAAGATAAGAAACGGTTGGCTACTAATGAGAGATGATTAACTATTAAGGTTACTTTATTCAGTATATTTAAAGTATTAACAGTAAGATAGGTTAAATAATAACTAGTCTATGAATATTTATGTTTATCTGATGTGCTAATTGTTCAAGAAATAGTAATTTAAGACTTATTTTGTGACATTCCTCAATTTTTTCTGGCTTTTTATCAAGTATTACCTCACAATACGCCCCCTATTAGTCGAGGCCCGTGCTTGAGGTTGCTGTTGCAGAACCCGTATGTAGCAAAGGGGCCCCGTTTTTAAGTCGTTCATATATTGGGATCCCAATGCAAGAAACTGTAACAGAATTTCGCCAACTAGACTTGGCCGACACACTTCTATCTGCACTAGATAACATGGGCTTTGTAGCGCCAACGCCGATTCAGGCAGCGTCTATACCTCTACTATTAACTGGTACTGATGCTCTTGGTAAAGCGCAGACAGGTACTGGTAAAACAGCAGCATTCTCACTGCCTGTACTAAACAAAGTTGACTTATCTCAGCACAAGCCACAAGCAATTGTTATGGCTCCAACGCGTGAGCTTGCAATTCAGGTTGCTGCGGAAATTAAAGTACTTGGTCAAAATATCAAAGGCTTAAAGGTTCTTGAGATTTACGGCGGTGCTTCAATCGTTGATCAAATGCGTGCACTTAAAAATGGTGCTCATATCGTTGTTGGTACACCTGGTCGTGTTAAAGACCTTATCTCACGTAAGCAACTTCAACTAGACGAAGTACATACTTTTGTGCTTGATGAAGCTGATGAAATGTTGAAGATGGGCTTTGTTGACGATGTAACTTGGATCATGGAACAAGCACCAGAAACAGCACAGCGTGTGCTTTTCTCTGCAACTATGCCTCCAATTGTTAAAGAAATCGTTGATCGTTTCCTACGTAACCCTGCACGTATCGATGTTGCTGGTGAAAACCGTACTGTTTCTAAAGTAGAGCAGCAGTTCTGGGTTGTTAAAGGCGTAGAGAAAGACGAAGCAATGAGTCGTCTACTTGAAACTGAAGATACTGATGCATCAATCGTATTCGTTCGTACTCGTCAAGATACTGAGCGTCTAGCTGATTGGTTATCATCTCGTGGCTTTAAAGCTGCGGCACTTCACGGTGATATTCCACAGTCGCTACGTGAGCGTACTGTTGATCACATCAAACGTGGTGTTATCGATATTCTAGTTGCAACTGACGTTGTAGCACGTGGTCTTGATGTTCCACGTATTACTCACGTATTTAACTACGACATCCCGTTTGATGTTGAATCTTATATTCACCGTATCGGTCGTACAGGTCGTGCAGGACGTGCTGGTAAAGCGATTCTATTAGTTCGCACAAACCAAATTCGTATGCTTCGTACTATCGAGCGTGTTACTAAATCTCGCATGGAAGAAATTCAACTTCCTCTACGTGATTTAGTTGCTGCATCTCGTTTAAACCGTTTAGGTGAAGAACTAGCAGCACAAAAAGAACAAACAAGTGTAGAAGCATTTGTTGAACTTGTAGAAAAACTACAAGAGTCAATCGATGTTGATGCAGCAACACTAGCAGCAATGCTTCTTCAGCGTCAGCAAGGTAACCGTCCTTTATTCTATAAAGGTCCAGACCCAATGATCGCAGCTATCGAACGTGAATCACAACGCCGTGAGCGTCGTGGTAACGATCGTGACCGCGGTGAGCGTGGTGACCGTCGCGAGCGCGGTGAACGTCGTTCATACAACAATGCTGATTGGGATACTTATCAGTTACAAGTTGGTCGTGAGCAAGGTGTTCAGGTTAAAGATATCGTTGGCGCAATCGCAAACGAACTAGGCTTAAGCAAAGAGTTTATTGGTGCAATCAAACTTGCTCCAACGCATACTTTTGTTCAGCTTCCTAAGAAGATGACAGCAGAAGTGGCTTCTCAGCTTAAGAAACTACGCATTCGTCAAAATGATGTTAAAGCTGTAGTTGTTGAAGGCGAAGTTCTTCGTGAACACCGTCCTCGTAGCGGTAACCGTGATGGTAATCGTGACGGCAACCGTGGTGGCTACCGTGGTAACCGTGATGGCAATCGTGGTGGTGAGCGTGGTGGCGAGCGTCGTTTTGACCGCAATCGTGGTAATGATACTCGTGGTGGTTACCGTGGCAACCGCGATGGTGCACCTCGTAAGCCTCATACAGAAGCATAATTTATTAAATTAAATTGCTAAATAAAAGCCGAGTTAATTAACTCGGCTTTTTTGTGTCTATTGTTCCGTTCTGGAATGTGTTTAGGCGTTATAGGCTTTAGCTCTTACCATTTTTCGGTATTGATTCGGAGTAACATCGAACTCTTTTTTAAATATGGTAGAGAAATGATAGGTATCTTTATAACCAACTTGTTCTGAAACATCATTGATTGTCATTCCAAAATCGCGCAGAAGCTCTTTCGCGGTAGCCATTCGCATCTTTTGAAGATATTGGTGAGGTGCCAACCCTACCTGATCTTTGAATTTACGGTTGAAAGTACGTAAAGGTAGCTGGCAATGTTCTGCCATACTTTTTGCGGTGATCGATTTGTTCATATTCAGTCTGATCCAGTCTTGCGCTAAAGCAATTGATTCATCAAATTGTACCTGCCCTCCAATTTCATAAAATGGTTGATGATCGGATTTACTGATCTCATGTCCATAATGTGTCTCTATCGTTTTGGCAATCTTCTGACTAAAATTATTCGTTATAAAATACAGCACCATTTCTGTTTGTGAGTTAATACTTTCAGTGCAATAAAGCCCATTGGCAGATGTGATTGATGCCTGCTTATTGAGTTTTACTTTTGGATATAATTGAGAGAATTTATCGTGAAAATACCAGTGAGTTGTGGCTGTTTGATGATCTAATAAACCCGTTTCAGCAAGCCAGATAACGCCAGTTCCTGTCGCAATAATTTTAGCGCCATTTTGGTACTGCTTAATGAGCCAATGAGGAATTTCAGGATGCTTGGTAAGTGAAGCTAATGGGTTCCCCCACATGGGCGGTAATATAATGACATCAAATGAATCGTCATTTGCAAAGGTACAATCTGGTTGAATACGAATACCTGCAGTTAATTTGGGTGATATTAGGCCAGGAGCAATCACCTTTATTTCAAATGGGGTCTCTTTTTGGCTCTTTCGATCACGAAGGCTAGCTGCACTGGTTAGCATTTCAGCGCTTAGTGATATTCCTGTGATCAAAGCTCGGTGATAGAGCACAAATCCAATTCTCATACCTTCCCCTGTGTGATCAGAATATTAGTTATGTTGTTTGTTATTTTTAGATGTGGCGCATATGGCAGTTATTTTGGCACATATATAAGGTGATAAACAATTCAATACTGTTATCCTGTTTTAAAACAGTGTTTAAATAAAAGTCAGGGATTTTAAATGGCAAAGTTACCGTTAATTGTAGGTTTAGGTGGCATTAATGCTGCTGGTCGTAGTTCAGGCTTTCATAGCTATAAATTGATGGTTGCTGATGTTCTCTCAGCTGATGTGATGGAATCAACATGGCAAGATCTCGCCTCTCGAATGGGATTGGAAATAGATAATAACGTTACTTCTGAAGTCATTGATGCGATTAAGACAGGTACATTTGTTCGTCGTGTCGATTCTTTTGATCCTGATAATTTACTGTATCAATACAAAGCTAATTTAAATACGGACAACGATAAGATCTGTTTTACTTTACGTAAGTCGAAGTTGCCGACCAAAATTCCTGATAATTGGGACGTGGTAGTGGATGGGAGTAAAGTACATATCACGGTTAATGGTAACCTTGATGCATTGATTGAAGATCGTGTTGCTTTCCCTGTTACCAGTGGCGGAAATATTCCTGCTGGTTTCAATCCAGCTTCTTTATACAACTCACGTTTTCACCCTCGTGGGCTTAGCTTAACCATCTATGGTGCATCAGATGCATTAAACTCATTAGGTGTTGAGTGGGATGAAATTCTTAAACATATTAAACCCGATGAAGTGTCAGTTTATGCGGGGAGTGGTTTAGCACAAATCGACGATAACTCACTGGGTGGTATGCTTGCTGCTCCTCTTACTGGTGGGCGTGTTAGTTCTAAAATGATGGCGCTGTCATTGGCTGAAATGCCGGCTGATTTTATTAATGGTTACGTAATTAATAGTGTCGGGACTACTGGTACTAACATGGGGGCCTGTGCGACGTTTTTGTATAACCTACGCCAAGGCATGTACGACATTCAGAATGGTAAATCAAAAGTAGTGATTGTTGGTAATGCTGAAGCACCTGTTATACCTGAAATTATGGAAGGCTTCCGTGTTATGGGCGCACTGGCAGAAGATGCCCAATTAAAAGCGCTTGATAGTTGCGATGAAGTTGATAATCGCCGTGCCTGTCGTCCATTTTCTGCTAATGCTGGCTTCACGATGGCTGAATCAGCACAGTTTGTTGTGTTAATGGATGATGAACTAGCGCTTAAACTAGGGGCTAATATTTATGGTTCAGTGGCTGATGTCTTCGTCAATGCTGACGCAAATAAAAAGTCTATTTCAGCACCCGGTGTAGGTAACTATATTACGGTTGCAAAAGCTGCAGCATTAGCCAAAGCGATTTTGGGGGAAGAAGGCGTTAAGCAAACCTTTGTTCAAGCGCATGGTACAGGCACGCCTCAAAACCGTGTAACAGAAAGTCATATTCTTAATGAAGTGGCTAAAACGTATAATATTGATAGTTGGCCTGTAACCGCAATCAAATCCTATGTTGGACATTCAATGAGTGCAGCTGCTGGGGATCAGCTCGTCGCATCACTTGGCGTATGGCAACACGGTTGGATCCCAGGAATTAAAACCATTGACCATATTGCAGACGATGTTCATCACTCAAACCTGAATATATTAATGGACCATCAATTTGCAGGCGAAATGGGGCAAGATTACAAAGCGGTTATATTAAATGCAAAAGGGTTTGGTGGTAATAATGCTTCAGGTCTTGTTTTATCACCTAAGCAAACACTGACAATGTTAACAGCAAAACATGGTCAGAATGTTATGGCCAGCTATTATCAGTCTAACCAAGCTATTTCTGATGCATCGTGTAGTAATGATAAAGCCGCTTGCTACGGGCAAGAAACCATTCGTTATCACTTTGGTGAAGCGGTGATGGATGAGAATTCAATTACCATGACACAAGATAGCCTTCGTTTATCTGAATTTGAGCAAGCAATTGAACTTAGTTCAAAAAATCCATATTTAGATTATATTTAATAGGTATATTTTCTCGCAATTCTAAAGGGGTAAGTTATTATTTGACTTACCCTTTTTAATATCTGGAATGTCAGTGTGAATAAGAATCAAGCTATGGTAATAAGGCTTGTGGGTATAGTGTTATCACTGTTTACCTTACCGGCTTTCAGTGTTGAGTGTCAGCAGAACACGGCCTTGTTGCCGTTATGGTCAAATAGTCAACCAAGAAGTGCATTATTGAATTTTGTTGAGAAAGTAACGACAGAGGGTAGTAAGGATTATGTGACCCCCATTGATCGTATTGCTGTGATTGATAATGACGGCACATTGTGGTCAGAAAAGCCAACCTATACTCAGTTTTTATTTGCTTTTGATCAAATCAAAAAGAAGAGTGCTAATCATCCAGAGTGGAAAACTACTACACCTTATAGTTGGGTTTTAAATAACAATACTGATGCAATTTTCAAAAAAGGATGGGATGCATTAGTACCTATCTTAGAAACGGCGCAATCAGGCATGACGCCTGCTGAATATAAGCAAGACGTACTTAATTGGCTTAAAAGTAATGAATCAACACGCTTTAAGCGTCCCTATACATCGTTGGTATTTCAACCAATGATTGAACTGATTGATTATTTACAAGCTCACCAATTTGATGTCTTCATTGTAACGGGCGGAGGAAGCTCTTTTGTCAAACCATGGAGCGAAGCGATTTATCATATCCCAGTACAAAATGTGCTCGGTACCGCTTTTGGTTATGACTATAAAGATGGTCAATTAGAGAAAAACAAGAAGCTGATTTACATCAATGATGGCCCACAGAAAGCGATCAACATTGAAACCATTATTGGAAAACGTCCAATCTTAGCCATTGGTAATTCAACTGGTGACGAAGCGATGTTGAAATGGACGACCTCTCAACAAGGTATTAGCCTTGGTATGTTAATCCACCACACTGATGCAAAGCGTGAGTGGAAGTATGGTGCAGACTCATTTGAGGGTAAGTTTACACCAGCGCTGATGGAAGCAGCGAAACAGAATAAATGGCAAGTCGTCGACATGAAAAATGATTGGTGTCAGATCTATCCAACTCAATCACAACAGCGTGTATTGCCCTAAATAAGAAAAGCCGAGCAAAATGATATGCTCGGCTTTTTTAATTTTTCTATTTCGGATCAAACATTCAGAAAAACTTACTTTTTAAGTGTAGTGATCTTCGTCGCTTTGATGTTGATAGCGCGGCGTAAACGTGCACGACGCTCTGCGGCTGATTGATCTTGTGTTGGGTTATTCTTACGCCCTTCACGCTGGCTAAAAGCAGGCTTTGAATGCATACGCTCTAGTAGTGCATCACGGCTTTTAGGTTCATAACCAATTAACTGTACGCGGTGAATACGTTGACCAATCAAACGCTCAATCTGCACCAATGTTAATTCTTCTTCACGGCTAACAAAAGAAATTGCATTACCTTTTTGCCCTGCACGGCCTGTACGACCAATGCGGTGAACATAGTCTTCTGCAAGGAAAGGCATGTCGTAGTTAACTACATAAGGTAAGTTCTGAATATCAAGACCACGAGCAGCAACTTCTGTAGCAACCATTACACGGGCTTTGCCTTCTTTGAACTCTTCTAATGCACGACGACGAGCACTCTGTGCTTTGTCACCGTGACAAAGTACCGCTTTAATACCATCGAGTTTTAATTCTTTAACTAGTTGGTTTGCAGATTCTTTGTAATTAACGAAAACGAGTACTTGTTTCCAGTTCTTTTTACCAATTAATTCTGACAGCATTTCGCGCTTGCGGTCTTCATCAACAGGGTATACCACGTGAGCAATAGTATCAGCAGTACTGTTTTCAGGTGTTACTGTAATACGTTGTGGTTTATGAAGAATATCAGACGCTAAAGAATTCATTTGTGGTGATGACGTTGCTGAGAACAACATGGTTTGTGGCTTGGTACGAATATCTTCAAGAATAACGCGAATAGCACCAATAAAGCCCATATCAAGCATACGATCAGCTTCATCGAAGACCAAAAACTCAAGATTAGCGAGAGAAACGTTGTTTAGCTCCATATGCTCGATTAAACGACCAGGTGTAGCAACAAGAATATCAACACCTTGTTCTAGGCGTTTTTCTTGTGACGACATTTTCTTACCACCAAATATAGCAGTACAGTTTACGTCAGTATATTTTGCATACTCATTGATGTTGTTAGCAATTTGCTCTGCTAACTCACGAGTTGGTGCCAAAATTAGAGCACGAACATTAAAGCGGCTTTTTGATTTTGGTTTTTCAATTAATTTTTGGATAATTGGCAGTGAAAAAGCAGCAGTTTTGCCTGTACCTGTTTGTGCTAGTGCAAGAATATCAGCACCGCGACGTGCTTGCGGAATAGCTTTTTGTTGCACTGGTGTGAGTTTTTCATAACCGATCTCAGTTAATGCTTTAACTAAATCCTGAGAAAAACCTTGTGATAAGAATGACATGCTTTGTTCCTAAACTGTCGGCTATAGCCGATTACATTCATAAACTTCGTTGCTTATGAATGTAATCATCTTGCCGCTAAAAATGGTCACGTATTATAGTTGATTGTAGGTTAATTCGCTATCTCAACGTAAAGCCCACATATTGCTTAGTGCGATATGTGGGCTTGATAAATAACGAGCTTATTAAACTTAAAT
The DNA here is from genome assembly GCF_000153325.1 of Photobacterium sp. SKA34. Classification (GTDB taxonomy): domain Bacteria; phylum Pseudomonadota; class Gammaproteobacteria; order Enterobacterales; family Vibrionaceae; genus Photobacterium. Next base: position 363,293 of record NZ_CH724141.1, on the reverse strand, counting down.
ATTTTACTTAAATTCAGCTTTACGCATACGATTAAGTACAGACATTACCTCAATTACGCGAGGCTTTGACATATCGCCGTATTTAGGCATCATATCGGCCCAATTATCATGCAGCATGTTAGCAAATGCACGTGCAGGGGCTTTTTCCCAACCTTTAAGTTGTGCTAGTTGGAACCATAAGTAACCAATAGCAAGTAACTGACTAGGATGAGCCACTTGTTCTAACGCTTGTAAATCAACGTATTCACGACCAAAACGTAACGATGTTTTATCTTTTACTTGAATACGGAATTTTCCTTCTTCAAGTAACGCTTGCAGCGCGCTACGGTTTATTTGGCGTGTACGAGGACGAACAATAATTTCTGTACCTTCCGCTTTACGTCGGGTAGGGTGAGAAGCAACCACTTCACGTGCTTTTTTTGTTACATCTACTGCTTCATAGTTATGCATCTGAATAACAGTATCGGCAACATCTAAATAGTCACCAGAGCCACCCATAACAAGCATTACTGAGATATCATGCTGATCACGAAGCAAAGCAATACGGTCAACAAGTGGTGTAATTGGCTCATCTTCTTTACAAATCAGTGCCTGCATACGCTCATCACGGATCATAAAGTTTGATGCAGATGTATCTTCATCAATCAATAATGCTTCAGCGCCAGCTTCAATCGATTCTTGTAACCAAGAAGCTTGTGAGGTTGAACCTGATGCATTTTGGCTAGTAAATGCTGTGGTGTCTTTACCCATAGGTAAGTTGCTGATGTACGGTGATAGATCAACATTATGAACACAACGACCATCTTCAGCACGGATTTTTGCAGCATTGTAATTGGTTACAACGTACTCTCGACCATCACCAGGGATATGATCGTAAACAGAACGCTCAATGGCACTTAATAGCGTTGATTTACCATGAAAACCACCACCAACAATTAAGGTAATGCCTTCAGGGATACCCATACCACGGATTTTACCTTTGTAAGGTGCTTCAAGCTCAACTGATAGATTATCAGGGCTTGTAAAAGGTACAGCATTCGGAAGTGGTAAATCACTATTACCAGCAAGGCGAGGAAGAATGCTGCCATCAGCAACAAAGGCTAATAGCTTATGCGCTTTTAACTGTGCGCGAAGTGCTACTTGATCTTCTGCTGCTTCACAATGGGCTTTTAACTCTTCCATTGGTAATTCGCGTGCAATCGTTGCACGGCGGATCATTTTTGGAAGGTGGAAAGTTAATAGATTCATTGTGCGCTTGGCAATGATGGTACGACCGTCAGCCGGAAGGTTTACACGAAAACGTAATTCAATACCTTCGTCATCAAATACCACCGCCGTACGGTCAAGGATCACTTGTCCTGGCATATCAATAAGTACTGCATTATCTTGTTGTGATAAATCAGCAAAAAAGCGAGCAATAAAATCTCGTGCTGCACATTGATAGACTGGAGATTTTTCACGTAACCATTCTAGATCAGTGAGTGACCATGCACGACGGGCACGTACACGAGAAGCCGGAGCAAACGGATCCGATTGAACGGTATCAATATAAAAGTCGAAATCAACGAAGTGGTATTCACCGCGCATACTCGTATAGCTGCGGTAATTATGACGGTCAATTTTATGGAGTTTGGCTTCGAGTAATTGCATATCGCCTCGATATCGTTCGTTATGGTGCACAGCACCGAGAATCTAGTGTGTTCGGGGGCTGGATATTACACTAAAGTCTGATAGTTAGCATGTAAACTTTAAACGAGATCACAATAATTAGTGCTTTTTCATTATTGCTTTAAATATGACGTGTCCTTAGGTTTATAGTTTAGTTAATAAGATGTGACTTGTAGTGAGGACTCATTCATTCGTGCTTAATACACTATTCGTTTATGGCACTTTAGCGCCAGAACAATCTAATGCCTACGTGCTTTCTGATTTGAAAGGTTCTTGGCAAAAAGCGAGTGCAACTGGATTTATTTACCCAAACGGTAAAGGAGCTACATTAGGTTATCCTGCGTTTGTACCGCAATCAGAAGGGGAACGTGTTCAAGGCTTACTCTTTACGTCTGATGAATTGGCAGCGCATTGGCGGCGTATTGATGACTTCGAAGGCGAGGGGTATGACCGTGTAGTGATCACCGTTATTCTTGACGATGGCTCTGAACAATCCGCATTTGTGTATCGTTTAAGTCCAACTGAAATGTAAGTCAGTCTGGCAATATTATAGAGATATAAAAAACAAGAGCACTATTAATAGCACTCTTATTTTTAAATAAATTGGCTTATCGACGACCGAGAACTTTAATGCCAGCACTGCCATCTTCAGCACGGCCATGCACTTGAATATCTGTTACACAGCGCTCATAAGAGAATCGACGCCAATCTGTTTTTTCGTTTTTATCTAATTTGCGTTGAAACTGGAATACGCGCGAAGAGCCATTTTGAAATTTAAAGACTACTTTTGTTAAAAACACATCACGTTCAGCTTTAATCTGAATCGATTTAGTATTACGACAAAGTGGTACAGGGATTTTAGCGTGACTATTTTTAGCTTCAAGAAGAATAGTACGACCTAAGGTAAATGTATCAGCTGAAGCTGTTGTTGAAAATGCCATCGAAGAAAGCATAATTGTAGCAGCCATTGTCGCTTTTAGTTTCATAAAGAAATCTCATAAGTAAAAACTGAACTGATTATAATGAGATAAATTCGAAATGGTTAAATAATGAGTTGTAAGTATCTGTAATTTAGTAATACAGAACATATGTCAAATAGTTGGGCGTTTTTTGTTTTATTTTGGTTATTAGTCGAGTTGGCAAAGCACTAATATTAAGGTTCTAATTTATGACTGCTATTATCGAACTACATATCTTTGTTAACGTGTTTGCGTGTAGCGCAATCACATTTGGCTATATTGTCGCTATGAGAAAATCAGTTTGAGCAATAATGCATAAGAAGAAAAACGTGGTGCCATCCGAAATGGAGATGACACCGTATATTACTCATAATTATCCTGCTGAGCGACCACCAATACATTGGCTTAAGAAATTATCAACTTTTCTCGCAAGTTTTCTTGTTTGTGTTGGGGTACCATAATGATGACCAACGTTATTCATTTCCCAATATTGCACATTTTTTCCTGCTTTCTTTGCCGCTTCCACAAAACGTCGAGATTGCTCTGGGATCACAACAGCATCACTGTCACCTTGAATGACTAACAGAGGTGCATTCATATTGTTAACAAAGTTGATTGGCGATTGCTGTGCGCGTTGCTGTTTCATATCTGGATCGTTGAAATCACCAATATAGTTCACCCAAATATCTTCATGTCGCTTCCATGGTTCAGGGAAGTTATTTACCATTAGTTCTAGATCCGACATACCAAAAATATCAATACCACAAGCAAATTTGTCAGGGGTTAGTGTCATACCAACTAAGGTTGCGTATCCACCGTAACTAGCGCCCATAATTGCGACATTGTTCGGATCTGTTATTCCTTGCTCTACTGCCCAATTCACACCATCAATAAGGTCGTTATGCATAGCTTTAGAAAACTCACCATAACCTGAAGATGTAAACGCATAGCCGTAACCCATAGATCCCCTGAAATTAACTTGAATAACCGCATAGCCACGGTTGGCAAGTAATTGTGCTTCAGTATTAAAGCCCCAATAGTCACGAAGATGTGGGCCCCCGTGAACCAGCAATACCGTTGGAAGATTATTGGCTTTAATCCCATTAGGTAGGGTGATATAACCGTTGAGGGTTAAACCATCTCGACTCGTGAACTGAATGGGCTTTTGGCTGGCAAGAAATTGCGTGTAATGATGTGATTTACTTTGTGATAACAGTTCTTTCTTGTCGTTAGTTGCATCATACAAGTAAATATTATATCCGTATTCATTATACTGGCTTAATGTGAATTTCTCATTTTTACTGTCAGTACTAAAAATAACTATTCCACTTTTACCTTTTTGATAAAAATTAGAGGCTAATTTTTTATAATTAGGATTAAAAGTTATGATTTCTTGATAATCAGGATAACTGGCTGCTAATGCTGGAGCATGATTATTGTCATAGTAATATTTGTCTACATCAACAGTATCATTTGAATAAAGAGTATTAATGGCATTTGTTGCAAGATCTAGCTTAATAAGTTGAGTCTTGTCGGAATTATTATTAGCTAAAATAGTTAGGGTATTGTTGCTATGATTCAACATTGCATGTGCAACTTCACCATTTTTACCTGCATCAAATAACAGTTTATCTGTACCAAATTTATATATTTTTCTCTTATCTTTTATATAAGCGAAAATTGAACCGCCTTTAACTCTGTCGTCAATAATAAATCCATCTATTGTTAATTCTTTATCGACTTTAAATAATAATGTTTCTTTTTTTGTTTTAATATTTAAGCGGTATAAATTGAAGATTTTAGCATCGCCACCGTTATGCCTTACAATAATATTTTCCGGATCGTTGCGTAATTTATCTACGACATATATCTGGTTATCTTTATCATAAAAAGGGGTTAATTGCCGTGTTGGAAACTTCGTATCTAAAAAGAATATTTTAGATTTCATATCGTCAAAGTGAGGCATATAAATAAGGTTACGGCTATCAGGCATCCATTCAAAGAATGAAACCCAATAATTAAATTTACCTTTTTCACCAGTTTTTAAATTCTTAAAGTGTAGCGCAGTATAAGGGTTACCATTGTTGTCGAAACTGTCTTTTAGCCAGGCCAATTTCTCACCATCAGGTGAGATTTGGTATGAGTGTGTACCGTTTGTTGCTGTAGTCAGATCTTTAAAATCTAGCAAGATAGGTAGTTGTTGAGTTGTCAAAGATTGGTGTGTTGCTTCTTTAGGTCGAATGCATCCAGTTATTAATAGAAGAAGAGCACTGCTCAGTAATATGGTTTGTATAAGTTTCATTATACTCTCAATATAGCCAACTAAATATAAAAAGATAATAAATGAATTACTAAGCTTTTATTATGAATAGTTAATAATTCACATACTGTTTATAGTAAAATTGCGATCGGAATAGTGCTTACTTAAAATGCAGTTGATAGGACTTAATATGCTTGTAATTTCGAGATATACAGAGAAGGATCAAGAGGGTGTGAAAGCGGTGTCTTTATTTGAGGATCAAATCCTATTTGCCGCTACAGCAGAAGATTTTTTAGAAAGTGAATCTGCAACAATGCATCTTCATGTCATTAAGCAGGATAGCCATATTGTAGGCTTTTTTAAAATAGATATTGCTTACTTTCGTGATGTGGATTTTTGCTCTGAAAATTGTGTTGGTTTGCGAACCTTTGTTATAGACCAAAAATTACAAGGCAAGGGTATTGGTAAACAAGCATTAATGGCGTTATTTACTTATTTAGCGAAGAACTACTCAAATTATCAAAGGATTTATTTAACAGTAAATTGCAAAAATACAGTGGCAAAGCGTTGCTATGAAACGGCTGGTTTCGCTTTTACAGGTGAGCGTTATCTTGGAGGTTTATTTGGGCCACAAGAAATTATGTATCATGAAATTTAGGGTAGCCGAATTACGTTATTATTAAGTGATAGTATTTCGCATTAGTCTTATTTGGAATAATGAAATATATATCGCATTCCTCTGTGTATCGTTTTTTATTTTGCTTATATTTGGTGAACTAGAACACACTTTTTATTTATTGCTAAAAAAGAGTTTTATTCGCTAATTTTTAGCTAGTGTACGGAGGTAAAGCTCTGTAAAAAATCAAATGTAACCAAAAGTAAGAAATTTTAAGTTTTATTTACTGTGTCGACTGGTCATATTGGCTGTTATGTTGCATTCTTAACCCATAATAAAGATTAAAAAACTAATAAAACCAGATGTTTATGCTTATTTGGTATTTATTGGTTACAGTTGCTAGATAACATCCAAGGTACAAAATATGAATAGAGCCCAGCTAAAAAATATTGCTGAAAAATCGTTTTTCGCAATGTTCCGACAAAAAGCTGTTGTATGTGATATTCAGGAAACCTTTTATGGTTGGGTTGTATTTCTTGCCACAGGGAAGGCAAAGATTGTTGTTAAGTTTTCACGAGAAGTGGGCCGAATAAGTAAAGAAGTTGCGTGTTTACAGAAGTTACGCTCTATTGTGAGTTGTCCTGTACCGCAGATCTATTTATTTGGTCGTGAAGAAGGGTATGACTATATCGTGCTAGATTGGCTCGAAGGTCGACCTGCGAATGAATTACCCAATAATAAATTCGCTATAGAGACATTCCGTGAAGATTACACAGATATTTTACTCGCATTACATGAGCATAATCATCCACAAGGCTTTGAATTAACTAATGGAGGCTTTGATGGTGATTTTAATAATGCGTTCGATGACTGGATGAAAGATGTATACAAATACCTTTCTTGTTCAGCATCGCCATTTAGTTCAAAGATCAAAGATCAATATACTGAGCTATGGGAACGTCGTAGAGAAATACTAGCACCTATTGCTCATGAAGCGTCTTCTTTCGTTCACGATGATTGTCATTTAGCGAATGTATTATTTGATCCTAATACGTTTAAAGTTGCAGGGTTACTTGATCCTTGTGATAGCGGTTTTAAACACCGTGAACTCGATGTGATCCATTTATTTGATGTACGTGGTGATACGCATATCGCCGAACGCTATATTGAAAAACGTCAGTTAGATGATGGCTTTGAAGCACGACGTTATTTCTTTAGTTTGTGGGATGATGCGAAACACAGTCGAAATATGGGTTGGTATGATGAAAACTGGTTAGCAAATAAGTTTAATAAGTTTGAAGCAGCCATGAGTATGCAATGAGTTTGAGGGAAATAGTTGCCTATTTCCCCTTGTAAGTATTATGTTTTGTAAGGTGTGGGTATAAAAGAATAACGAAAAGGTTAACTTATGATGAATAAAGTAAGTCGAGTATCTGCGTTTGTTTTATTGTTAGTCAGTTATCAATCTATGGCTGATAATCATGTTACATCATCTAAGTTTCCTGTTTCTTCTATCCCAGATCCTTTGAGTCAGTCTTCTGATCTTTCTCTTCCTCATGCCAGTGATACTCAGTTTAATGCTTCAAGCGATTTAATCCTTGCACATAACAGTACAAAATCAGCAAATTCATCAGTAAAGAAAGAAACTCAAGATGGGTTGTTTATTTTAGGGCGACATGAGTGGATCTTACTTGCTTCATCAACAGAATATTTTGCAGCCTATATTGATCTTGTATCAACAAATTCACGCATCGGTGTAAGTGATTTAGTCGAATTTGAACGTGATGGAAAAGATTGGGTTAAGTTTAAACTGCTTGATAAAGAATATAAATTTGCCATTCTTGAAAAAGTTAAAGTACCAGAAAAAAGCGATAAACCCTTACCTGTTGTAAAGTTAAGAACCAAACTTGGCGATATTAATGAAGAAATTGAATATGTGTTGATCAATGGTGGTAACGGTATTGTATTAGGTGAGAACTTTTTACGTGATCTCGCGATACAAAATAGAAAATATGATTATATTCAAGGACGAGCAAAGAAATAAAAGCGAAGTATGATTCGGTTAGTCGAATACAGTTGCTTCGCTTTTATCGTTCTTATTCTCTACAGATTCTGATAGAGAGTACTTAAATATATTTTATGCTTCTGCAATTACTTCGTAGCTGGTGAATTTACGAATGTTGATCACGCCAGTATCAAAGATCAGATATTGACCTTTGATTCCTTGCAAAATACCTTCAACCACAGGCTCTTTATCAAAGTTGTGTGAGCTAATCTTGGTTGGGAAGGCATCAACAGGAAAATGAATATCAACAATATCGTTATCAAGATATTCAATCGCATCTTCACCATATTCTGCAGTGATTTCTGCTAGACGAGCTTTTACTTCTGGTAATAAAACCGAGGCTTTTTCTGTTAAATCTATCTCAGCATTATCACCTTTGAGCATTGCACGCCAGTTGGTTTTATCAGCGACAAGCTCTGCAATAGCCACTTCCACTAAACCTGAAATTTGACGTGTTTTTACTTTTAGTACAGCAAGTGCCTGTGTTGCACCTTGATCAATCCATCTTGTCGGTAGTTGGGTGTGTCGAGTAATACCTACTTTTAAACCAGAGGTATTTGATAGGTAAACATAGTGCGGCACCATGCAGTTTTCTTCACCCCATTGTGGCTCTCGACATGTGCCTTTGTCGTAGTGACAGGTTTCTGGTTTCATTATACACATATCACATGACGCTAATTTTTTCATACAAGGGAAGCAATGACCTTGAGAGTAACTTTTCTTGGTTTTTTTTCCACATGATTGACAAAAGATATTGCCTGTATGAGTCAATTTAAGTGACTTACCAATCAAAGGATTTAAATGCAGTTGTTGATCTCCGACTGGGAGATAATAGTCAACAACATCATTTAACGTTGACTTCATTTTACTTAATGTTCCTTGCATACATTGCTCATTCGTTTGTTTTTATAGTGCGGTGATTTTAGCAGGTGAAAGAGGGAAGCGGCTATAAAAGCATAACGGAAAAATATGAATTCCCTCTTCGAAGTTTAAAATCGGAGATACAATCAGCAAAAATCAACATGTAAATGGGGGACAATTTTCACATGTGTTTGACGCATTAACTAAATCTGTCGTTGGTCATGTACCCGAAGGAAAGGCTAGGGAAGTAATGTTATATATAGGCTATCGAACAATACGAATATTGTTCGATAGTCGTTAATGGAATATGAGGAATATAGCAAGCACTGCTCTATTTATATTGCATTTATGGACGTGTTTTTAACAATAGCTCGCTGTTTTATTACATTGTAAGTAAACACCGCAATAAAGTTTACTGTCAGTAATAATATGATTGTTGGGGCGGGAGCACTATCGATAAAGAAGCTAAGATAAACGCCTAAGAAGCAATTTATGATAGAAATGAATACCGATATTATCATCATGCTTTGAAAACGACGGGTGAGCATAAAGGCTGTCGCCCCTGGCGCAATCAGCATTGAAATCACTAATATCATGCCAACAGCTTTGAGTGCTGTAACAATCGCGAAAGAGAGTAGTGCAAGCAATCCGTAATGTAATACTTTGGTGGGAAGTCCAATAGCTTGTGCATGTTGATGATCGAAAATAAGTAAGAGTAAATCTTTACCTTTAATAATACACAGTGATCCAACAATAAGTGCAATTGCGCTTGCTTCAGTAATATCACGCCAACTCGCCCCAAGAGGATCACCAAATAGAATGTGATCTAAGTGAATATTTGTGTGAATTTTTGTCATTATCACAATACCGAGCGCGAACATTGCTGAAAATACAACACCCATAATTGTATCTTCTTTAATTCTACTATTTTCTTTTAAATACCCTGTGGTTAATGCACAAAACATTCCTGCGATAAAAGCACCAATCGTAAATGGAATCGATAAGATATAAGCAATAACAATCCCCGGTAAAACAGCATGGGAAATGGCATCACCCATTAAAGACCAACCTTTGAGAATTAAAAAGCAAGAGAGTAATGCGGTTGGTATCGCGATAAAAAAAACAATTAGAAAAGCTTGCTGCATAAAAATAAATTCAAAAGGCGATAACAATGTCGCTATTAGATTAGCCATGTTGAACTCCTTTCGTTTGCTTAAAACGTTGTGTTTGTTTTAACGCTTGTTTTGTTTTTTTATACGTTGCTAATCGACCATATTTAGGTGCAAATATAAAAGCTAAAGCAAAGAAAACCGTTTGTAATAACACGATGATCCCACCTGTTGCACCATTAATAAAATAACTAAGGTAAGCACCAAGAAAAGCGCTGAATACGCCAATAAATACACTGTAGATGATGACAATCGAGAAACGATCAGACAGTAAATAAGCAGTTGCACCAGGGATCACAACCATAGCAATAACTAAAAAGGCGCCTACAGTTTTTAATGCGGCAACGGTAGAGGCACTTAAAATACTAAAAAATACAATTTTTAAAAATGTTGGCGATAACCCAATGGTTTTAGCATGGTTTTCATCAAAGAAAACAACCATGAAATCACGCCACTTTACGCATAAAATTAAGAGAGAAAGAAAGCCAATGATGACGATTTGTAAAGTATCTATTGGGGTTATTGCGAGAATATTTCCCATTACAATAGTCTGAATATTAACGGCACTGGGATAGAGCGAGACAAGAAACAAACCAAGCCCGAAAAAAGCAGTAAAAATTAAGCCAATAATAGCGTCTTCTTTTAATTTACTGCGTTGGCTTAAAAATAACATACCAGCAGCAGCTAAACCGCCAGAAAAAAAAGCACCAAAAGAAAATGGGAGACCTATCATATAAGCGCCGGCAACACCCGGTACGATAGAATGTGATAGTGCATCACCAATAAGTGACCAGCCCTTCAGCATTAAATAACAGGAAAGAAAAGCACACACGCCACCTATTAATGCACTAACCCACATGGCGTTGATCATATAACTATATAAAAACGGCTCAAGTAATTGGTCCACGATTATCACTCCTTTTATTGTTGACGGGAAAGGGAGCGAGATTGTTGTTCACCATTCTCACCGTACATAACAACAGGACGTTCATGATCGGAGATAACCGATAATTTACGGCTATCGTCGTCTTCGTGAAGATCTTTCCCTGATAAAATGAAGTGACGCAGTACACCACCGAATGCAAGCTTTAAATTTTCTGGCGTAAAAATTTCGGTTGTTTCTCCTGATGCCAAAATGGTTTTATTAATTAAAATTGTACGGTCACAAAAGTCAGGAATACTGCCAAGGTTATGGGTAGAGACAAGCATGACTTTGCCTTCATCGCGAAGTTCGCGTAACAATGCCATAATTTGATCTTCTGTTTGAACATCAACGCCTGTAAATGGCTCATCGAGTAATATCACCTGACTTTCTTGCGCGAGTGCACGAGCAAGAAATACGCGTTTACGTTGCCCTCCAGAAAGTTCTCCTATTTGACGTTTACGAAAGGCAGTCATATTGACCCGCTCAAGAGCGATATTCACTTTTTCATGATCTATTTTTTTAGGGATACGCAACATATTCATATAACCATAGCGTCCCATCATGACGACATCTTCAACCAGAACAGGGAAGTTCCAGTCTATATCTTCACTTTGTGGAACATAGGCGACGACATTGCTTTTTAACGCTTTTTTTACTGTCTTATTAAGGATTGTCACACTACCTTGGCTAGTGGATACGAACCCCATAATGGCTTTAAAAAGCGTTGACTTTCCGCTGCCATTCATCCCAACCAGCGCAGCAATGGAACCTTGAGGAACACTAAATGTGGCATTGTGCAGAGCGGTATGTCCGTTACGGTATGTAACCGTAATATTGTTTATATCTAATCCTATCATTATAAACTCAGCCCTTTAGCGATTGTTCGGGAAGTCACTTCAATTAGCTCTAGATAGGTAGGAACAGGACCGTTTTTAGCACTCAAAGAATCAACATAAAGCACGCCAGCATAGTTAGCCCCTGTTTCTCGTGCGACTTGTTGAGCAGGTTTTGCTGAAACGGTACTTTCACTGAAAACCGCATGAATTTGATGTTGGCGAACAGCATCTATCAGTTGACGAACTTGTTGAGGTGTCCCTTGGGCATCAGCATTAATTGGCCATAAATACAGTTCTTTTAGTCCAAAATCACGAGCAAGATAACTAAAAGCGCCTTCACTCGTAACAAGCCAACGTTTATCTACAGGTATGGTATTAATCTGATTGCGAATAGGTGTAATTGTTCGTTGAATTTCCTGGGTATATTTTTGAGCGTTTTTATTATAAATATCTGCATTTTTAGGATCATACTTAACGAGTGCTCGGCGAATATTTTCAACATAAATAATACCGTTTTCAGGTGACATCCAAGCATGAGGATTAGGTTTACCGTTATAAGGACCCTGAGTAATACTTAATGGCGTGATATTTTCAGTTACCGTCACAGAAGGAATATCGTGGAGGTTTTGAAAAAATTTATTAAACCAAAGCTCTAAGTTTAGACCGTTATAAAGAATTAAATCAGCACCTTGCGCTCGTTTAAGATCGCCAGGTGTTACTTGATAATTATGAATTTCCGCATTGGGCTTAGTAATAGATTCAACAATAGCAGCGTCCCCAGCGACATTTTTTGCCATGTCAGCAATGATTGTAAATGTTGTTATTACTTTAAACTTATCATCAGCATGGCTGACTGTACTTATTAATAGCCCAACAGATAACAGAACAGTATTTGTCACGTATCGTAATCGTCGCTTTTGATCAAAGATCATCCTTTTTATCCCTGTAAAGAAAGTAATGTATTTATCAAAGTTATAACAAACACAAACCTCAAATACAATTGATAATTATTATCAATAAAGTGGTTTTTGCTTTTGTTGGTTTTTAAGGTTGTTTGCATATATTCAATCGGTATATTGAATTAATAACGATTATTATTTTTTATTGATGGTTAAGGGATGGATGATGAAAAAAAGCGTATTGATAACAGGAGCTAATCGTGGCATTGGTCTAGGATTAGTAAAGCAGTATTTATCGGAAGGTTGGCTGGTTCATGCTACCTCGAGATCATTAGAAGCAGCGTTAGATCTGCAAGACCTTGCCTGCCATAATGCTGATCTCATTATTCATTCATTGGATGTAACTAACTATGACCAACTTGATCAGCTAGCAACTCAATTACCAAACCTCGATCTTGTGATAAATAACGCCGGTTATTATGGTCCAAAAGGCTACGGCTTTGGACAGACAGATGCCGAAGAATGGCGTCGTGTTTTTGAAATAAATACGATTGCACCATTAAAGTTAATTGAAAGCTTATACCCATTACTCAAAAATGGAACGACAAAAAAAATAGCCTGCATGTCTTCAAAAGTTGGCAGCATGACAGAGAATACGTCAGGTGGCGGCTATATTTATCGTTCATCAAAAGCAGCACTTAATTCTGTAGTAAAAAGTTTAAGCAATGATCTTCGTGGCGAGGGTTTTACGGTTATTGCTTTACATCCTGGCTGGGTGAAAACAGAGATGGGTGGCCCTAATGCGCTTATTGATACAACAACATCAGCTAAAGGATTATTTGAAGTGATAGAGCAAAGTTCACCAAGCTGTTCAGGGGCGTTTATTAACTACGACGGAAGCTTAATTGCGTGGTAGTAATAAAGTTACGCTGTAATGAAAGAAGAAGGAGTGCGATGTATGGAAGGTGTCATTATTCGACATAGCGAAAGCAAAGATATTGAAGGTGTAAAAGCTATTTATGAATCTGAAGTCACGTATGGTGGAACACTCCAGCTTCCATTTCCATCTTTAGATCGTTGGACTTCGCGCTTAACGAGTTTACCTCAAGGCTGCTATAGCTTGGTCGCGGAATATGAGGGAGAAATTGTCGGGCAGTTCGGACTTTCGGTTTGTGATAACCCAAGACGCAGGCACGTTGCGAGCTTTGGTATGGGTGTGAAAGAGACATTTCAAGGTAAAGGCGTTGGTGGACAGTTGATACAGTCAGCCTTGATGTTGTCAGACAAATGGCTCAATGTGCAACGTATCGAGTTAGAAGTATATAAAGACAACATTGCTGCAATGAAGCTTTATCAAAAACATGGTTTTGAAATTGAAGGCGAGGCGAAAAACTTCGCGTTTCGTAATGGCGAGTTTGTTAATGTATACCATATGGCGAGGCTGCGCACATACACTGTATGATATAGATTAAAGTGAAAATGCAAAAAGGCAGTAATCGGGAGATGGTTACTGCCTTTTTTATTGGAGTGATTAGTTAATGGCCGACGGTTTTCGATAATAGATTAACAATTAAAACACCAATAATAATAAAACCAATGCCTATAATTGCGGGTAAATCTAAGCGTTGTCCATAAAGAAAAAAGCTAATCGTTGCAACAAGGACTATCCCTGCACCACTCCAAATCGCATAAACTATACCAACGGGCATGGTTTTAACGGTGACAGATAATAGAAAAAAAGCGACAGCATAACCGATAAGTACAACCGCACTTGGGATCAGTTTAGTAAATTGCTCCGCTTTAGGAATGAAAGAAGTTGCGATCACTTCAAACACAATGGCAATAGATAAAGCTAAAAAAGGGGGCATAGATGTTAATAGTTTAAACATAACGATTATCTATCATTAAATAAGAGACGCGCATTTTAGTGTCAAAGAAGACGATTCGCCAAGTGATATTTATACAAATAATTATTACCAGTGAGTAATAATGATCACGTGTAGAGTATTACTTTTGATATTGAGAAGTCACTATAAAAAACCAAACAGCATTGTACCTTAGCGATATGATTTAATTGCATAAGAAGTTTATGATTACCGATTGTATTTATAATTATATTTTTGTTTTAATTAATTGTTCTGCAGTCATGATAGCGATTTATAGTTATTACTAGGTAATATTTAATTAAATAGAGACCAAGATTTGCGTTTAACAAACAAAAGCGTGAACGTTAATGTTAGATTTTTCTTAATAGATGAAGTTTTGAGTAAAATAAGCCTGAATACAACGATATTTTCAATCAATATGCACTCAGGGCTTTTTTTGCATACCTAACGCTGAAGATGGCGTAAGCTACGTTTCTCTAATTTGTTGAATAAAAGAGATAAAGATAGACATAAAATTAAGTAAACAGCGCCAACAAGTAACCAAATTTCAAAAATTAACCCCGATGAGTTTGCCATTTCACTGCCGACGAAGGTTATCTCCTGTATCGAGATCAATGAGATAATTGATGAATCTTTCACGATTGAGATAAATTGACCTGCAAGTGCAGGCACAATGCCTGCAATGGCTTGTGGAAAGATGACAAAGCGAAAACGATCTAATTTAGATAGGCCTAGAGAATCCGCCGCTTCCCATTGCCCTTTATCGATTGAATCGAGACCAGCACGAATGACTTCAGCGATATAAGCGGCAGCAATCAGGCCGACACATAAAATTCCTGAAAATAGGTTTTCCCATAATCGGCTACTACCAAAAAGAAAAGACTGGAGAACGTTCTCTTGTCCATTGTAAAAACGAAACAAATCATTCAAGCCAAGTAGTGGTACTAGTTGGCTTGAAATAAAAAAGTAAAAGATAAAAACAAAGACTAAAGGCGGTATGTTACGTACTAATTGGATATATGCATTGGCGGGTAGTCGTAAAAAAAGAAGTGGAGAGCGACGAGCGAGTGCTAATAGCAAGCCAAAAATAGCAGCAAATAACATTCCCCATAAGCTGATACGAATTGTACTGAAGACGCCTTGAAAAAAATAAGGCATCTCATTGTTTTGGCTTGATGAAAAAATCAAATCAAAGGCTTCTTGCCACTGCCAGTGATAATGAATACCAATTGATGAGCGGTAATATAGCCAGCCAAGAAAACATCCTACCACTAAAAGCAAGATGTAATCGAGAAGTTTAAGTTGGGGCAAAGTAAAGCTAGCAGCCGAACGTTTATTCGGCTGCGATGTGGCTTCCTTTGCAGTTGAGCAGGAAGACATTAATTTATTGACCTTCTTTCACCTGGTTCTGCCAATCGACAGTTGTAAACCAATAGTCATAACGCTCTTTTAACCAGCCATCCTGAGTGCGCAGTAAGATCCAGTTATTGAAGAAGTTCAGTAGGTTGAAGTCACCTTGTCGAATGGCGAAACCTTCAGAACCCTGGCTTAAACGTTCTTTAAAAGGTAGAAATAGCTTATCTTTGTATTGTAATGTCATTTGTTCTGGTTTTGGCGTTGATGCCAATACCGCTTGCGCATTGCCGTTTAAGACTTCTTGGAATGCTTGTGATTCATCGTCAAATTGACGAAGTTTCGCTTTTGGAAAGTATTTCTTTGCTGTTTGAACTGTTACTGCACCACGACGTACAGCTAAAGTCACACTACGCTTGTTATAATCAGCAATAGAGAGCTTATCGCCTGCTAGCTCTTTACTTGCAGCAAGTTGTACACCTGAATGAGAATAAGGAGTTGTGAAAAGAACACTCAAGTTACGTTGTGGTGTTATTGACATACCGCCTATGATCACATCAAATTTGCCAGCTAGAAGTGCAGGAATAATTCCGTCCCATGCAGTAGGAATAAATTCAATTTTTACACCGGCATCTTTAGCGAGTCGTTTAGCAACATCAACTTCAAAACCAATCAGCTCTCCTTGCTTATCACGCATTGCCCAAGGCACGAATGTTGATAAACCAACACGTAATGTACCGCGCTCTTTAACTTGTTCTAATGTGCTTTTTTCTGCCGCTAATGCATGGCTAGCACTCAGTAAAAGGGTTAATGCGGTGATCAGTACCGCAAAAAAACGTTTCATTTTTCCGTCTCCATATCGTTAAAAATGATCAATTAATGAGTAGGTGTCGCAAGTTTGTGTTCTAACAATGTTGCAAATGCTGATAAAAGCAACGTTATGCATAAGTACATTGCTGCGATTGTGAACCAGATCTCAAAGGGCATCGCTGTATCAGCGACTATATCGCGTCCTTGTGTCGTTAAATCAAATATAGCCATGATACTGACAATAGAAGAATTTTTTACTAACGAGACAGCTTCGTTTGTTAGTGCTGGTAAGATACGACGTAACATTTGAGGTAAGATTATATACCGATAGCTATCAACTTTACTTAACCCAAGACTTTCAGCCGCTTCAAATTGCCCTTTAGGAATGTTCATTAGACCAGAACGAAATATTTCTGCGGTATAGGCTCCTTGAAATAATGAAAGTCCCAATACGGCTGTAGTAAAACGTTCTAATCCTAATACCGGACCAAATACAAAATACAGCAGATAAATTTGAACAAGTAGTGGGGTATTACGAATAACTTCAATATACCCACGTGCGAGAGAGCGACCAACAATCGAGTGAGATAAACGTAAAAGCGCTGTTACTAAGCCAAAAATAACCGTAAAAATAAGGCTAATGGCAGATATTTTAATGGTGATGAGTAAACCATCAATAAGCTCGGCAGAAAACCACTCACCGTCTTCTTTAAAAAATAGATACTGAGGAACACGGTACCATTGCCAGTTATAATTCATCGCATCGGCACCGCTATTTAGTAACCATGCAATGGCCAAAATAATAACGGTAATTTGCAATAAACCACTAATAACGGGCTTAAGTATTTTGATGAAAGCTGATGTTGTCTGAGGTTTAGTTATCATTTTTACCTCAGTAACTTAGAATTTTTCTAAGAAAAGACTGGGTTCTAGTATTTTGCGGTTGGTCGAATAAAAGTGCAGGAGGAGCAATTTCGACGATTTCACCTTCATCCATAAAAACCACACGATCTGCTACTTTTCGGGCAAATCCCATCTCGTGAGTCACACATACCATAGTTATCCCTTCACCTGCTAATTCCTTCATTACATCAAGTACTTCATGAATCATTTCAGGATCTAATGCAGAGGTGGGCTCATCAAACAAAAGAATATCGGGTTTCATGCAAAGGGAGCGAGCAATTGCGACACGTTGTTGTTGTCCACCAGATAGTTGTCCTGGGAATTTATTGGCTTGGTGAGCAATATGGACACGTTCTAGATATTGAATTGCTAGTGTTTCTGCCTCTGCCTTTGTCATTCCTAATGTTCGACGAGGAGCAAGGGTTAAGTTATCTAAAACTGTCATATGAGGAAAAAGGTTAAAATGTTGGAAAACCATACCAACTTTGCCACGTACAGCTTTTAAATTCTTTGGATCTAACAAATGTCCATTTACTGTAATTTGTCCCGAATCATATTGTTCAAGTCCATTTATACAACGAATAAGAGTCGACTTACCTGATCCAGATGGGCCACAGATAACTAATCGCTCACCTTTATGAATGCTCAAATTGATCGATTTTAGCGCATGAAAATCGCCATACCACTTGTCTACTTCTTTAAATGTAATTAACTCGTCTTTAGCTAACAAGACGTACCTCGACTAATAAAATTGTTGTTTGCAATAGTAAGCGGTAAATAGTAATGGTTTTATGTTACGCCATCGTAAATTAAAATTAACACTATATTTCAATATTATATAACAACGAACTATAAACGAAACAACTGATTATTTAGATCAATATCCCATGTTTGAATGGACATTTAGTGTTCAGTTGTAATTCTTCAACAATCTTGGAATATACCACACATGCTTTTTAATATGTACCCGGCTGCATATTAAGAGTTTTAGTAAATTATCTTGGGTAGGATGGATACATCCAAGTTGTTACTGAGTAAAAAAATGTCGACTTTACTGTCAATAACCCATTGCACAAAAAGGGTTAAGGCGATAAGTTAAGATACGACTATTTGGAGATAAGTACACTACATCGATTGACCGACATAGACGTAGTGTAGCGATACGGGAAGTATAAGCATGCATAAAACAGATGATGTCCGCATTAGCGAGATCAAAGAACTATTACCACCAGTTGCAATACTGGAAAAATTTTCAGCTTCAGAAGCAGCTTCAGAAACAGTATATCAAGCGCGAAAATCCATTCACAATATCTTAAATGAAGAAGATGACCGTCTTCTTGTGATTGTTGGACCTTGTTCTATACATGATACTGATGCGGCAATAGAGTACGGTAAAAAGTTAAAACACTTCGAGATGAGCTTAACGCTGATTTAGAAATTGTTATGCGTGTTTATTTTGAA
The DNA here is from genome assembly GCF_000153325.1 of Photobacterium sp. SKA34. Classification (GTDB taxonomy): domain Bacteria; phylum Pseudomonadota; class Gammaproteobacteria; order Enterobacterales; family Vibrionaceae; genus Photobacterium. Next base: position 344,622 of record NZ_CH724141.1, on the reverse strand, counting down.
AAGCCACGTACAACAGTTGGTTGGAAAGGGTTGATTAATGACCCTTACATGGATAACAGTTTCCAACTAAATGATGGTTTACGTATAGGTCGTAAACTGCTTCTTGATTTAACTGAATCAGGCCTACCAACAGCAGGCGAATTCCTTGATATGATCACACCTCAATACATGGGAGATTTGATCAGTTGGGGCGCCATTGGTGCACGTACGACAGAGTCTCAGGTTCACCGTGAACTTGCGTCAGGTTTATCATGCCCTGTAGGCTTTAAAAACGGCACAGATGGTAATATTAAAATCGCAACAGATGCTGTAGGTTCGGCAAGTGCGCCTCACCACTTTTTATCTGTGACTAAATACGGTCACTCTGCGATTGTATCAACGGCAGGTAATGAAGATTGCCATATTATCCTTCGCGGTGGTAAAGAGCCAAATTATAGTGCTGAGCATGTTAAAGCAGTGACAGATCAACTTGAAGGTGCTGGCCACCGCTCAAAAGTGATGATCGATTTTAGTCATGCAAATAGCTTGAAAAAATTTGAGCGTCAGCCACTAGTATCACAAGATGTTGGTGAACAAATTGCGAGTGGTAACAAATCTATCTTTGGTGTAATGATTGAGAGTCACCTTGTTGAAGGTCGTCAAGATATTGTTGATGGTGTTGAACCGACTTACGGTCAAAGTATTACAGATGCATGTATTGGTTGGGAAGATACAGAAAAAGTACTTCGTCAATTAGCAGCAGATGTACAAAAGCGCCGTCAAGCGTAACAAATAGTAAGTTGATAAAACCGATGTTTATAAACATCGGTTTTTTTATATCTGTTTTATGACCAACCTGTACTCATACAAACCAGAATTAAAATCATTTTTCATTATAATGGCGATAACCATCATTAAATTCAATATCATAGCTTTCATCGTATTGGTGCTTTTCTATCAAGGTTTCGCAATGAGGAAATTGGCAATAAATAGGGTATCTTCGGTGTAATCCATTTTCGATGAAGGCTTCAAGAATGCTATGAGTATCCGCAATGAGTGTTTTATCTTCCATATATCGTCTCCAGACAAATATAAGTGAAAGCTACATATGGATACCGTATCTTATTAAGTGAGAATTAATTGTCTTAATAGTAAGAAATATATCTAAAATGAATATTGTAATTATGGCGGCTTTTGTAATGTACAGATTTGTTGACAAAGTTGCCACTATTTAAAAATGAAAAATATTATTAAATTTAAACGCTTATAAATATATCTGCTATAACACTATACAGTGATATGGTAGTTGTTGATTTAAACTGTGTATACCAATTAGCGATAGGTCGGTGTGTATGAAGAGTTTGATATTAAGTGTTCTGTACGGTGCATTTTTATTTAGTCCATTGATGATACAAGCTGAAATCGTTTCAAAACCATTAGGGTCAACAACAAGTTTTATTGAGACGATTGATAGTTACAAATTATCACAAACACCGCAGCAGGGTATTACGGTTTATCATCCTGTATTGGGCTATGCCAATTATGAAAATATCGTTTGTGATTCTAAAGATAATCATCAACGACAATTTCTACACTTAGTGTCAAGTTACTGCTTACAGCACCGTGGTAAAGTTGTAGATAATTGGTGTGTGGATAAACAAAATAATATGCCGCTGTTTAGCGCAGAATTAAACCAGCATAGTATGAATTGTCGTTCAGGTGGAAATGCATCAATAATCCATGTTCTTGAGTTTTTACCTTCTGTAGAACACGATCAGCAAACACAACAGAATTGGTTACAAGTCGCTACTGCTTTTGGATATTATTAGGTAGGACAAGTTGACTTATTAATTCTTAAAATTATAAAGAATGTTAAGAAGATAAACATTCTTTATAATTATCTACTTGAATTGATATATTTTTACGCATAGAGGAACCATTTTTGTTCCAAATTATGTTTGATTAGCTCTTCTAAACCACAATTCTTCGTTTTTACATTTAAAGAGTCAGCCGATATAACTTTGGGCAGTAAACCTTGACGATTAGGTTGATAAATAATACTGCATGTTGAACCAACATTAACAAACAAGCTATAGTTTTTTGTTGGAATTTTAGGTTTAATAAAATGCCCGTTACGATTAATCGAAATAGTAAACTCTTTAGGATAATTAATAATTATTTTATGAGCGTACTCAGATGTAAAAGCATCGACAGCTTTTGGGTTATCATATAATGCAATAAAAGTATTAAGTGGATTTGTTATCTCTAAATTATTGGATTGAAAACTGCGATTTAATATTTTGTTAAAACCGGTGGAGTGAATATCTATTTTGTTATTTTTATCTAAAATATAGGGTTCTATTATCTTATTTTTTTCATCCTTTAAGGATGCTAACTGTTGCTTTAACATTGGCACAGAAGGACAGGTATGAGCACACAATTGTTTGCGTTTTAAATAATCATTTTTAAGTTTAGCTAATTGACTACGTAAGTTATTTTTAAAATAAGTCTTATTTGTCTTTGTATCATAAAAACCATTTAAAGTAATTAACTCACTCCATAAATTCAATGCGTTATTTTTAATGATTTGATGAACTGATTCTTTATTGTTTTTACTTACATTACTCACTAAATAATCAATATTGATATAAACACAATTATTATTATTTTTAGTGTTGATACTTTCGTAATCTCCCCAAAATTTTTCGCATTTTGGCTTAGTTTTCTGTCTAATTTTAAAGTTCAAGTTATCATTGATATTAAAAGTTGTTATTGGATCTTTAAGAGCTACATTTAGTCTGTTAATAAATGATTTTTTAGCCTTAAAATATTTCTCTCGTTGGATCTCAAGTTCTTTTTCTACTCGTGCGATATTCGTCAAATAGTAGTCATTAGATTTCTCAAGTAATGTGATTTTTTTTCGATAATCACTAGCCTCTACAGTATAGCGATCTAAAGTTTTATCGTAAGAGTATTGTAGGGTTTGTGCATAGGCATTAACACGTAAGATATTTTGTGCGTAATTTTTTTTGGCTTGTTTGAGAGCGTTAATGAATACTTGAGCTTCTTTTAATTGAGTTTCTTCAAGTGCGTATATAAGTTCGTTGATATTAGATAGATAATCCTTAGAAGATAGCCAATCGCTATGAATTAAAGTATTGGAAAGCTGACTAATAGTATTAAATGATGATGGGATTTTAAGTGGATTACTGTTTTCAGTAATAATAAAGCCATGAATATCACGAGATAGATTCTCATTATGTAAGATTGAAAATGATTCAAAATCAATTTTTCTTTCAACATCACACGCAGAGGTGATGGCAATCATCGATATTATAAAAAAATAACGAATTTTCTTCATGATGCTTCAGTGTTAATTTTTAAGTGTGCACTATTCTACATTGTTATACTTTATACTCAAAGGGAGTAAGCGAGGTTCGTGTTATTTTAGCTATAAATCAGAAATAATATAGTTAGCTATAATAGTAGGGAGGTGTTGCGTTATAGTAATGTTTTTAATGTGTGGTGAGTTTGTTATGTTTGACTTAAAAAAAGAATGGCGAGATATTTTCTTGGTAATTCTATTGTTCTGGGGTCTTTCGTTTACAGCTTTTGTCATTAATCATATTTCTAATGGTGCATTAAATAGCTATGGTTTATTACCTCGACATGTTAGTCATCTTAGCAACATTGCGTTTTATCCTTTTATCCACGGCACTTGGTCTCATTTAATTTTTAATCTTACTTCTTTTACACTACTGGCTCTTGGGGTCGGGGTTAATGGTGTTGCTCGTTTAATCAATGTCATTTTGTTGTGCTGGTTATTTGGCAGTATCAGTGTCTGGTTGTTTGGACGTATCAGTTACCATGTGGGATTAAGTGGGATCATTTATGGCATTTGGGGCTACTTGCTTATCTATGGTTTAGTCTTAAGAAGTATCATGTCATTAATTATTACATTTTTAGTGCTGGTTTATTTTAGCTCGATGATTTGGGGGGTCTTCCCATTTAATTATTTGGTGAGCTTTGAAAGCCATTTATTTGGTGCTATAGCTGGTGGCTTTATTGGTTACTTTCTTGGAAAAAAAGACCGTGAAAAATTAAATTGCCATTACGATCAGAAACCCTAACAGAATATAATGGTCTAATAGCTATATGAATAAGAGAAGGATAGGTGATTTATGCTAATTACATTTCAAAGTAAAGGAAGTAACGATATTACAATGTTTGGTGATATCGCACAGCAATTGATTCATATGATGGGGTTTTGCGAAACAGTCCCAGGTGCTATTCGTGAAGAAGATATCGCACAAGCGTTAACAAACCTAAAAAATGATATCAATAAAGCTAAACAAAAGAATAAGCAAAGTGGTATTTTTGCTGATTCAGCAATAGAGACAAATCCGCTTGATGCCGATATAGATGATGATGAATTTGAGCCTGAAATTTCTTTATCAGTGCGTGCTATGCCGTTGATTTCATTGTTAGAGTCAGCAATAAATGAAAAAAGTTATGTCATGTGGGAATAGGAAACTATTGAACAATATGTAGCGGAGCAAAAGGGTCATCGTCAGGGTCATTTTGCCACAAATACTCTGCATCAACAGCGACTTTTCGTGCAACATTATCACCAAATTGGTAGGCAATAATCGCTAATGCCATATCTAAACCTGATGAACAGCCTGAGGCAGTAAATATATTGCTGTCTCGTACCCATCGAGCTGACGATTGCCAATCTACATGATGCCCAAGTTCTTTAACCCAATGAAATTGTTTTTTATTTGTTGTTGCTTGGCAATAGTTGAGTAATCCCGCATTTGCTAATAATGCTGAACCTGTACAAACAGAGCAGATCAACTTTTGCTTGGGTGCAATGCGTTTTAACCAGAATAACACCTTGGGATCGTTAATTACGGATTTAATCCCGCTACCAACGGGAATGAGCAAAATATCAGAGCTAAACGTATCGTTAAAACTTAATTGTGGTGAAATAGATATATGTTGTTGGCTTAAGATGGCTTTTCCATCAACAGATATTGTTTGAGTGTGATAAATGTCCGGTAACAAGCCAAACATTTGTAACGGCCCAAAAGCATCAAGCAGTTGAAAATCATCAAACAAAAAAAGTGTGACTGTTTGTGGTTTTTTCATTGTTATCACCTATCGTATGTCTTTTAACGATTAGCATAGCTAAGATTTTAAAACCATTTGTCCGATATTGAGATGGTTTTCGCTGCCTGTTGACGGATAAAGCTTGTTATTCAGCGCTGAACCATTACAATCAGCGCCTTGTTTAAAAATGATGAAAATATCAGCTGGCGCGATTATGAACAGAAAAAAGAAAATTAACGAAACGCTTAAAAAGAGAATGAAAAAGGCAAATGCTAAATTACATAAAAGTAATAAGCCTCGTTACATCTCTAAAGCGGAACGTGCCAAGTTAGACGCTGAAGCGGCAGAACAAGAGTCTGCAGAAGAAAACATTTCACCATCAGAAACTGAAACTATGAGTACAGAAACAACGGCTTCATAGTTAGGTACATATCAGTAAATTTCAACGGGGAAGGTAAGCATTACCTTCCCTGTTTTATTCTCATTGAACAGCTCGTTTGTTCAATAGCTGGCTTAAATTAGCCACTACATATCGCCAAATTGGCGTTTTATATAAAAGAGAGATGCTATGAGTTTTGCCTCTTTAGGCCTATCTGCCCCAATTCTTGAAGCTGTTGCAAAGCAAGGCTACGAAAAACCATCACCAATCCAAGAACAAGCGATCCCTGCTATTCTTGCGGGTAAAGATGTAATGGCGGCGGCCCAAACTGGTACAGGCAAAACAGCAGGCTTTACCTTACCATTGCTAGAACGTTTAGCGAATGGTCGACCTGCTCGTTCAAATCACGTACGCGCACTTGTATTAACCCCAACGCGTGAGCTAGCCGCTCAAGTAGGGGAGAGTGTTGCGACTTACAGCAAAAACTTACGTCTAAGCTCTGCCGTTGTTTTTGGTGGCGTTAAAGTAAACCCACAGATGCTGCGTATGCGTAAAGGTGCTGACGTATTGGTGGCAACACCAGGGCGTTTAATGGATCTTCATAGTCAGAATGCTGTGAAATTCCGTGATGTTGAAATTTTGGTTCTTGATGAAGCTGACCGTATGCTAGATATGGGCTTTATCCGTGATATCCGTAAAATTTTAGCGTTATTACCAAAAGAGCGTCAAAACTTACTATTCTCTGCAACGTTTTCTGATGAAATTCGTGAGCTTGCAAAAGGATTAGTGAGTAATCCAGTAGAGATTGATGTTAACCCGCGTAACCAAACCGCACGTACTGTAAAGCAGTGGATTTGCCCTGTTGATCAAAAGAAGAAGCCGAACTTATTAACTAAGTTACTTAATAAGCGTAACTGGAAACAAGTGCTTGTTTTCACTAAAACTAAGCACGGTGCTAATAAGCTTGCTACCCATTTAGAAAGTCGTGGAATTTCTGCGGCCGCTATTCATGGTAATAAGAGCCAAGGCGCGCGTACTAAGGCACTCGCTAACTTTAAGTCTGGTGATATTCGCGTACTCGTTGCGACAGACATTGCAGCACGTGGCTTAGATATCGAACAGCTACCACAAGTTGTGAACTTTGATTTACCACATGTAGCAGAAGACTATGTACACCGTATTGGTCGTACCGGTCGTGCTGGGTGTGTTGGTGAAGCGATTTCATTAGTGTCGGCAGAAGAAGCGAAAGATCTTGCTGCGATCGAGCGTTTAACACAGCAAGTATTTGAGCGTGAAATTATTGAAGGTTTTAAACCGACTAACGCATTGCCTCAATCTAAGCTAGATACACGCCCAATTAAACCGAAGAAGCCTAAAAAGCAGAAAACATTTGTGGCGCGTGATGGTGGTGCGACAGGTGAAAAGCGAAGCGCAAACAATAATACTGGCGCAAAGCGTAAACCAGCATCTCGTCGTCCACAGGGTCAGTCTGCTGATGCTGCAAACAACGAGAAGCGTTCAGAGCAAGGTGCAAGACCTGCGCGTAAGCCACGCAATACGGATGCGAAACCACAATCAAATGGTGATCAGCCTCGTCGTCGTTTCAACGATGAAAAGCCGAAATCAGATGGTCGTCGTCGCTCTCCACAGCGTAGCCGTGCACCAAAAGCGACGGCGTAATAACGTCTAACACGTTAAATAAAAACGACTGATAAATATCTTTTACTAAAAGGGTATATCAGTCGTTTTTTTATGTGCTTATTTTAGCAAACAGCGGTTATCAGCGAAACGAGAGGTACAAGTGTACTAGGATCTCAGTGATAAGGTCACAATAGGAATAGCGTGATCAGTACTGTAGCCGTCAATATCAAAGCTTGAATTGACCAAATGCTTATCTTCAGTGTGATAATGGCTAACTTCAAATAATGAGCCTAAATAACGCGCATTGAACTCTTGTGACAGCAGAATGTAGTCTAATACTGATCCTTTACCATTGTAGTAATGTGTGGCAGGGCGAGTTTCCTCATCTTGTGGATTGATTTGAGTATAAAGCTGCCAACCATCGTAAAGGCAATAGAAGTTAATTAAGCGCTCAGTGTCACTTTCTGACATCCCGTAAACACGACTTGCCGTTAACTCTTCTAAACAACTACTTGAAATAACATCGTTATAATCGCCACACAGCACCATAGGGTTACTGGTCTGCTCGCGTCGCTTCACCATTGCAAGTTGCAGTAAAGCCGCTTCAGTACCCCGTAGCATGGATGAGCCCCAACTCCCTAAACGTTGTCCAAGAAAAGAAGAAAGTGCACTGCCTGTTTTCGCTATCGTCTCAGGAAGTGGGTCATCAAATAATGAACGCTTGGATTTTAAATGAGTGACATAGCAATCTGTTGCGCCAATATGAGGAATATCAACCGTAGCTCGCAGTGGCTTGCGACTAAATGAAAACTCAGCCCAGCCCATTAATTGTGCAGCTTCATTATCAGCTTCCACCGCGATAACTTCTGTGATGGGAAATTTGGAAGCGATAGCGACTACGGGGCTGCGATAAATAAAATCGCCTTCAACCTTAGGTTTATCAACGACCGCAAAATGGGGGTAGCCAATATCGCGTAATAATGCTTTCAGTTCATCTGCACTAAACACTTCTTGAAAGCCAATAATATCAGGTTGTTGCGCATCTAAAATCGAGGTTAGCCAATGCTGTTTTTTATGCCACTGTTCGTAGCTATAAATATTTTCAAAATCATAATAAGCATTAGGGGGAGCAAGATAATTTAATAAATTAAAACTTGCGATTTTTATCTCCGACTGAGCGATAGGTACTAGGGGGAAATGTTCAGTATCTAGCAGTTTCAAAATCCAATTCTCAGTGAAGTTATTAAAAACGGTATAGCTGTTTTAGCATACTTGTTACGCTGAATATACGACTTATTCTTAAGCGTAACGGTGAAATAAGGTATCGATTTTAGCTTTTGGTGTTTTTGCTAGTTTTATCATCAATTCAAAAGAGATGGTGTGAAGATTATACTGTCGTTTAATATCTTCGAGCATGACTAACCATAAGCGAGCAGTCATTTCAGAATCGGCTAACGCGCGGTGAAATACGCCATTGTGTTTAATGTGTTTGAAATCCACTAATGTGCCTAATTTATGATTTGGCGCATGCTGATATAAACGTCGCGCAATCAGCATTGAACAGGTAAACGTACCTGTATAGTACCTGCCAATATCCGCAAGCTCTGCGTCTAAAAAGCGTTGATCGAAAGAGGCATTATGGGCCACAAGGTTAGCATCACCAATGAAATCAGCAAAGGCATCCATTACCTCATGACAAGGTGGCGCTGTACGTAACATGTTATTGCTGATCCCCGTGTAACCTTCAATAAAGCTACTTACACGAAAACCAGGATTCATGAGCTGTTGGAATTGGTCAACAATTTCGCCATTAACTAATTTAACAGCACCAATTTCGATAGCACGATCGCCTTGATTGGGAGATAAACCAGTCGTTTCGAAATCGAGAACAACCACGCTGTCAGCGGAGTGAGAAAGGGTCATGGTATAACCTATAAAGAAAGAAGATGGTCATTTTAATGGTCGTTGAGGGCTTGTAAACTCCTCCAACACATTATATCGCGACAACTGAGGTTAAATTATCGTCAAACAAGCAACCAGTTATTACATTCTACCGAGAGATCACGCATTATACGGATTGGGTATAACGCAATTCTCTGTTAACGACGGCACATATGGCCATTGAGATCTCATAAGCATTCTATGAAGAAAGAAAGAAATCAATTTCGTGATCACCAAGCTGAAGTATCGCTATTTAAGCGTCGAGCGATTGCTGGGTTTATTGGGATTATCATTTTATCGTTTGTATTAATCGGTAATTTGTATCATTTAGAAGTGCAAGATTACAGCGAATATACCGCTCGTTCGAATGATAACCGCATTAAAATTATCCCAGTTGCACCTAATCGAGGCCGTATTTACGATCGAAATGGTATGCTTCTCGCAGAAAATATACCTGTTTATTCTTTAGAAATTATTCCAGAAAAAGTCGCACACCTCACCGAAACACTCGACAGTTTAAAAACCTTACTGGGTGTAACGGATGATGAAATAGCCTCATTTATGAAGGATAAGAAACACACCCGCCCGTTTATGCCGGTGACATTAATTGATCAGATGACGGAAAAGCAAGTTGCTGAGTTTTCAGTTAATGAATTTCATTACCCTGGTGTTGATGTTGATGCACATTTAGAGCGCTATTACCCTTATGGCTCAGCATTAACACATACGTTAGGTTATGTGGCTAAAATCAATGATCGAGATATTAAATCATTAAAAGAGCAGGGTATTTATAGTAACTATAAAGCCACACGCACGATCGGAAAGCTCGGTGTTGAACGCTACTATGAAGATTTACTTCATGGCCAATCAGGCTATGAAAAAGTAGAAGTAAACAACCGTGGTCGTATTATCCGTACCTTAGAGTATGTTCCGCCTATTTCAGGTAAAGATATTAAGTTAACGATTGATCTTAACTTACAGTTGTTCACCAACAAGCTATTAACTGAAGATGTGAAAGATCCAAAAACAGGCAAAATGGAGACTAAAACTCGTCGTGGCGCAATTGTGGTATTAAACCCGCAGGACGATGGCATATTAGCGATGGTATCAAGCCCTAGTTATGATCCTAACTTGTTTGTGCATGGTATTAGTTCCAGTGAGTACAGCAAATTATTGAACAGCCCTGCGCACCCGTTGGTAAACCGAACCACACTGGGTGTATACCCACCGGGTTCAACGGTTAAACCACAGATTGCGGTTGCGGCATTAGCAACAGGGGTGATCACACCCAATACAGTACGTAATAACCCCGGCTGGTGGCGAATTCCTAATTCCAAAAGTCGTAAATTTCGTGATGATGTCCGTTGGGGGCACGGTAATGTTGATGTATATAAAGCTATTGAGCAATCAGTAGATACCTTCTTCTATCAAGTTGCTTACGATATGGGGATTGATCGACTATCGATGTGGATGAACAAATTTGGTTACGGTGAACCCACTGGTATTGATATTAAAGAAGAAACATCCGGTAATATGCCAACACGTCAATGGAAGCGCCTACATACCAAACAACCTTGGTACCAAGGTGACACTATCCCTATAGGTATTGGACAGGGCTACTGGACAGCAACGCCGATGCAGATAGCCAAAGCAACCTCGGTTGTGGCAGAGTCTGGTGTCGTTCATCGTCCCCACTTGCTATATGCAATAATCGATGATGACAAAGAAAATATTGTTAAGTTTAAAGACTTTCCAAAGGTCGAGCCTGTGCCATTAAAAGATTGGCAAATTGCGCAAGAAGGCATGCACTTAGTTACCACTAAGGGTACGGCACGTAAAGAGTTTAAAAACTTAGGCTATGAAGCGGCAGGTAAAACAGGTACCAGTCAGGTTTATACCATGTCAGATAACGAAAACTATGATGCTAGTGAGGTTGCCGAGAATTTACGTGACCATGCCTTGTTTACTGGATTTGCACCGTTACATGATCCGAAAGTATTGGTATCCGTTATTTTAGAACACGGTGGATGGGGGCGTAACGCAGCACCTCTTGCTCGTAAGATCATGGATTATGTGTTAGTAAAACCGACGCTAGATCCTGAAGTGCAGGATCAAGATAAGAGTGGTGAAACGAACTTGGATACGCCTGTGGACGTGTCGAAAACAGCTGATATAAAAGCGAGTTAGTGGATATAAACGCACGTTGATTAAATAAGAGAAAAGGTCACTTCGTTGGCCTTTTTTGCTTTTTAGACATTTGATTGTTTAAGGCGTAATTGTTATTCAATCGCACTGCCCCAAATCGTTAAAATATCATGAAGTTCGGAAGCCAAATAAGGTTTGCATAAAATGTCATTCATACCCGCTTGAATACAGGCTTCACGTTCAGCGCTCGTTGTGCCTGCTGTTAGGGCAATAATCGGTTTGGAATAGTCTTTTTTTCGTAACTCTTTCGTTGCGGTGTAGCCATCCATAATCGGCATTCTGCAATCCATAAACACCACATCAAATGATTCGACATTTAATAAATCTAATGCCTTTTGCCCGTTATCAACAATCGTCGGTTCAATTTGGACTTTATTTAGCATCAACTTAATGATCATTTGATTGGTCTTTAAATCTTCAACTACTAAGACTTTTAAATGCTTAATTGGCGTTTTATCAGGTTGTCTCACTGTGGCATTAAAATGGGTATGATCACTAATAGGAAGGGGTAAGGAAACATTAAAGCATGCACCACGACCGAGCGAGCTTTCAACCCGGATCGAACCGCCCATTTGTTCACATAGTTGTTTACAGATCACCAAGCCAAGCCCTGTGCCTTCGTGGCTTCGTTTACTGGTAATATCCACTTGGCTAAAAGGTTTGAATAATTTGTGTTGGTCAGAGTGATCAATACCACAACCACTGTCTTTTACCGTAAATTGTAGCTGCTTGTTGTGCCACCAGAGCTTAGCGTGAACAAATCCTGCTGGGGTGAATTTAATCGCGTTAGAGATCAAATTAACAAAAATTTGCTTAATTCTATCTTCATCACCAATGAATACTTTGGGTAAGTCGTGGGAGTAGTAAATATTAAAATCTAATCTTTTTTCGTGGGAACGATGGGTAAAAATATCTTCCAGTTTTACCGCTAATAAATGGCAATCAAATGGTTTTTCAATGAGCTCCAACATGCCTGCATTTATCTTGCTGTAATCGAGTAAGTCATTAATGATCGCTCGTAGTAATTCACCCGAGTGATTAAGTGTAGTTAAGAGTTTTTGTTGGTCGTTATCAAGCGGTGTATCTTGCAGTAATTCCGCAGAGCCAAGTAAGCCATTAAGCGGTGTCCGTAATTCATGATTGATCATAGCAAGAAAATCACGGGTGGATTGTTCTGAATCTTCTGCGCGTTTTTTGGCATCTATAGCTTGGTTAAATGTTATTTGCCTGCCAATTGCAGAACGAAACAATTCACAAAATAGCGCCATATGTTTTTGAATAGCAGGGAGACGGTCATCCTTGCAGGCTATCCTGACTGCCAAAACACCTATTTTCCCCCTGTTATTAATAATATTTATCCAAAGGGTATGTTCGCCTATATCCCATAATGAGTTGGTCGAGTCTAGATCTGCTGGAGGAATCCATTGTTGTAAACGGCCGCTGGAGTAGCTGCCTGATATATTAATATTATCGGCAGGATAAATGCTGATATGACAGCCTGATATGTAAATACCATCAACGAGGCTGTCTAATAATTGTTGAATACTTTCCCGTGTCGCACTGTGCTTTAAAAATAATCGCGCGTAGCGAAGTAACAAGTTTTCCATTTTGTTCTGATAGGTTAAAAGCTCAGAATCAAATTTCGCCTGCATTTGTAACTTTTCGTAAGAATCATTAAGTAATTGATTTGCATTATAAAGCTCATGACTTTTCGCTTCTAATAACTTTTCAGCGGCTAATCTTGATGCATGTTCGCGATTGAGTTTTAGTTTTAATAAAGCAATATGTTTTTCAGGATCGATCATTAATTATCACTCAATGACAAATGAAAGCGGACACATTTTTTGCTTGTTGTTGGTTCAAGTGCGATATCAATATGTTGCTCAAAATGATCGGCACATCCCTCCAATAACCCCAAACAAACATAACCCATGCATCGAGCTGAATGATAATCCATAGTCAGAGTTGTTTCTGTTTGATTGGAAAATTCAAAGCGAGGGGGCGTTGTATCAGGATAAAGCTTTTTTACTTCTTGGTGGATGTATAACTCCACACTGCGAATAAAATCAAAGGTGTTGGAATCGGAAAAATGATGGTCAGGTAATAAAGTAAGTAAACGCGGGAAAACAGCGCGACCGAAAGTTTGCTGAAGGCTTTCGGGGGAAACACCAGTTACCTTATGCAAACAAATAATCAGATTGACTAATCGTTGGTGCTCATAGCTACCGACAGAGGTATAAACACCTGGATCGTCAGCCATATCTAGCATTGATTGGCATACTTGAAGGTCGAAAGTATTTTCAACTATATCGATAAATTCTGTAAAAATAATCCCTTTCATAATTTTCTCCGATCTTATCAATACACATACTTTGTAAGGAAATTAATTCAATTAACTCCGTAACTTAGTATGGCAGAGATTGAAGGTTCGTCAAAAACAACAGGTTAATTGCTGAAGAAAGGGCTAAATCACGAAGCTAATTATTAGCTTCGTGACTATTTTTACTTTTGGATCACGACAGCTTGCGAGAATTGTTGCGCAGAATGGATAAGGTAATTTTCCATATCCGTTATTAATTGCTGCTGGTTTGGTAACGGTAATGCATACACATCGGAAACAAGGCTATATTTCTCAACATCTTCTGCATGAGTATAAATCATGCCACAAGCGGCGGGTTTACCTTTGAAAAAGCCGACATAAAGTGTCGCTTCTGCATTCGGCTCAAACATAATTTGAGTTAAATACTCAATAACCGCTTCTTTTTCTTGTTCATTTTCCCATTGGGATGCACGAACTAAAGAATAACGAATAGTAAGAGGGTGGCAATCAACAGGGTAGAAAGATAAAGAAGCATCGAGTGCTGATAAAGAAGAGTCAATGGAATGCGTAGTTAAAGCTGTTTGAGACAGTTGATACAGTTCTAATCCCTTTTCACTTAGCGGTGTTGGAAACTCAGCATCGGTAATATGGCTTGCCATCCAAGCGTTTTTTAAAGTAATTAGTTTTTCTGTAGTAACCTGCATATGTTCGCTTCTTTTATTTAATTGCTTATACCTTAACTTAATTACGGTAAAGAAGGTATGTTAATTCAAGTGATTGAGTGAAAAATACACACATATGTAATTGGAACCTCAGTATTTCACTTCTGTAATAATGTTTGCCAAATTATAGATACTTTTTGCTCTTATATTCGATAGTGTTAGAGCCAGAAAAGCATTATTTTGTAATAAGTATTCGTGCCGCAGGCGTAAAGTGATTTGAGCGGTGCGCAAATTTAGGAATGAATAAAATGAAAAAGCTATTATTAGCAACATCAACTGTTTTGTTACTTGCAGGTTGTAATGACAAAGCACCTAAAGAGCAATCGCCAAACGATCAAACGCAAAACGTCGCGGAAACTGAAACCGTTGTTGTTGAGCAAACCCAGTCTGTAGCGCCTGAAATACAAAAAATCCCTAAGTGGGTATCAGAAAATAAAGTGACAGCGCCACTAGATAATATTGTTGATGGTGATGAAACTTACAAAGCCGTTTCTTATTGTAAACCGCATAATTGTGCGGGTGATTTTATGATCAGGTTAACGGGTAAAGATAACAAAGAATATTCGATGGTAGTGCACGTTAAAGATACCAATGGTGCTATTACCAAACCCAGTGAATACGCGAATTACCAATTTATTGGTAACCCTGATGACAATATGAAAGGGTTACTGCAACAAGCGTTGCTACAAAATCCTAATTGGAAATAAACCTAAGCAATTATTGTTATAAATACAAGAAACGTGCCGTGATAGTAACGGCACGTTTTTTTATGCCTGAGTTTTATTGGAACCGCCATTGACATTGTTTGATGATCAAACTAGATTAATATTCAAATAATTTGACTATCAAACTAAATGGGCGATTTATGAAGTTGGAACTACAACACGGTCATGATTTTTCATCTCATGATCAGCAGGGAGAAAAAGGGACGTTTTATGTGCTCTTACTGACGCTGACAACCATGCTTATCGAAATTATAGCGGGGACAGTTTATGGCTCTATGGCCCTATTAGCGGATGGGTGGCATATGGGTACCCATGCTGCCGCATTTTGTATCACGCTATTTGCTTACCGTTACGCAAGAAAACACAGTAATAATGACCGTTTTTCCTTTGGTACAGGTAAGGTTAGCGTGCTGGGCGGATATACCAGTGCGATTGTATTAGGCATTGTTGCAGTATTAATGATTGCGGAATCCATTCATCGTTTATTTAACCCACACGCTATTCAATTTAATGAAGCGATAGTGGTTGCGTGTATTGGCTTAACCGTAAATTTAGCCAGCATATTTTTACTTAATGGGCATGGTCATTCTCACGGTCATAGCCACGATCACGACCACAATCATAGTCATGCACACGATCATCATGATCACAGCCATGGGCATCATCATCACGACCACAATTTAAGAGCCGCTTATCTACACGTGCTTGCTGATACCTTGACCTCATTACTTGCCATTGTTGCGCTATTGTTCGGGAAATATTATGGCTGGGATTGGATGGATGCAGTTATGGGCATTGTTGGTGGGTGTGTGATCATTAAATGGACAATGAACTTAATGAAGCAAACAACCCCGATCTTGTTAGATGAGAACATTGATTCAGACTATAGAAAATCTATCCATGATGCGTTGTCACCTTATGCCAAGGTTATGGATTTACATATCTGGAAAATTAGTGGTAATCACTACTCTGCAGCGATAACACTGCAATCAACTAGAGACTTCATCATTGATGATTATAAACAAATTTTGTCAAAATTTGATAAGATTAGTCATCTTACTCTCGAAGTACACTAATAATAATCATGAAAAACATAGAACGCCTAAACCAATTACTGACTGAATTTTATGACAAAATGTCATCATGGGAGCAATCTGTTGTTAAAGAAACAGGTTACACCTTGGCGCAAGTTCATACGATTGAAGTTTTAGGCGTTCAAGGCCCTCTTAGAATGAAAGAGCTTGCCGATAAATTGGGGATCACAACGGGTACGTTAACTGTTCAAATTGAGAAATTAGTGAAAGCAAACTTGATTGAACGTTGTGCTCACCCAACTGATCGCCGCGCGATTGTGGTGACTTTGACAGAAGCAGGGCAAGCCATTCATGTTAAGCACAATCAATTGCACCTTGATTTAGTGAATGATTTAACTATGCACATAGAGCCTGAGCATGAAGAGATATTGATTTCGTGTATTGAAAAGATGAATAAAGAGTTTTAAACGTATTTTAAAATCAACGTATTGTTTCACAACAGTAGTTTATTCATCGTGCAATCTTGAAACAGTTGCCAACCTGTATCAGATATTGTTGGCAACTTTCTAGCCTAAAATATCGAACCTTATACTAATTCAACAGGGCCGTGATCATCACAGTGATCGCCGTGTTGATGGTGTAGCCTACCATTAACAATATAATCAATATGATCACCATGTTGGATAGCCTCATGACCACAATCAGGGCCGTGAACATGATCGCCACATGCATGGTTATGGTTACATTCATTAGGATGAGCATCGTCAAACTCGATGACATGTTCATCACAATGATCGCCATGCGGGTGGTGTAATTTACCATCAACTAAATAATCGACATGACCATTATGGCGTATTGCAGTATGACCACAATCAGGACCATGGGTATGAGATTCGTGTGAATGAGTGTGTAAACAAGACATTATCCAGTCTCCTTTTAATTGATAAATGCTCTTTAATGATATGCAATCAAGGTTTTATGTTTATGACAGATACGCAGAAATGCGATTGATCTCACGGGTTATAAATAACGAATTAGGTTTTCTTTCTTTCTCTGCTGAAAAGCCTTTGTGGTAGTTTAAGTATGGTTACCGGAGTGAGAAGTAGTGATCTTAATTGTTTAATCACACATAAGTTATTAAATCGAGTGTTTGGATGAGGCAATGAGTCAGACTATGTTTAAAAAAGACGGGACAGCGCAAGGTGTTGCTAAACAGCGCCTAATAGAAACATTAGCGCCACCAAATAAGCGTATTATTTCTGATCCCTATGCTGAGCGGTTTGTTTTCGGTGCGGGATTAATCAAACTAATGGGGCATCCATTCGCTGTTTGGTTAACCGAACAGTTTATGCCAGGCTTTCATGAACACCTTATCTCTCGTACTCGATTCATTGATGATTTAGTTAAAAAGTCCGTGGCGAATGGCATAGAGCAATATGTTATTTTAGGGGCAGGGTACGATACTCGAGCACACCGGTTAGATTTACCCACTCAGGTTAAAGTATTTGAAGTCGACCAACCTGATGTTCAAGAGAGAAAGCGTACTAAGCTAACTCAAGCAGTTCCAAATATAGAAAATGTGACATATGTTAGTGTCGATTTTAATCATCAGTTAATCTCAGAGCGACTATTGTTAGCAGGCTTTGATCGAACTAAAGCAACGCTGTTTACCCTTGAAGGGGTATCACAATACATTTCGAAAGCTGCACTTTCGCTAACGATAGCGCAAGCTGCAGAACTAACGACCAATAATCATTCAACTTTCTTTTTATCGTATGTTGATAAAAACCTAGATGATGATCCTTCAGCCTGTTTTGGCAAAGGGTATCCGAAGGCAAGTAAAAGGGCGGAAATGATTAAATCGCTATCAGCGAAAGTTGGCGAACCTTGGGTATCACTGTTTACTGCACAAGAGATTGATAACTTACTGTCACAACATGGCTTTTCACTTGAAGAAAATATGACGCTGGCAGACTTAAATACCGTTTATTTCACACCCGTAGGTAGAACGCTGCCAGAGCATCATATTTTAAAACTTGAGCATTTTGTTATTGCGAATCGATAATATAGGGCAGATTACAAGCATTTTCCCTTGTATGGTTTATTTTGGAAGATGATAGTAGAGGTAAACTTCCTTATAGAGCGAGAAACTATGAGACATGACTGACTAAATTTACACTTTAAAACATACAAAGTTATGGATTTCACTTTTATTTTTGTTGAGAAAAAATAACGTATTATCTTTTAGTCTAATTTTGTAACTAATTCTCATATTGTTATAACTAGCCTAATCGTTGTTAATGATATTGTCTGAGTGAGGTTTATTGAAAATAACCTCTTCGATATTCAGTATCAGGTTGCTGAATGATTTTTCGTATGTTCTTGTATAAGTCACTTTTATATTTTCAACAGTACCTACTTTTGTCGTTACGCCGCTCATCTCTCTAATTGTAAAATGATCATCTGAGTAAAATGAAATGGGCATATGTTTAGCAATAGATAGATATTGTTTAAATGACTCAGACATAAAACTTGTTTTGATTGAGTCACAGTGCCAGTTTTAATGCTCATAATATTATGAAATTATTAGATAAAATGGCTATCGACAGTATCAAGGGAATTAACAGTGTGATGATTAAATGCACAGCCCATGACCTTCGGTTAAATATGCCTTTAGAGATACAAATTTCTCTTCCATTTTATAGTCAGATAAATAAAAATTTGCATATTGATTGTCGCTATTTACGAGAAAAATACTCATTCCTTCTTTTTCTGGAGCGTCTATTGATTGATAGATCCTTACGAATAAATCTAAATTACAATCAGTAGGAATAGTCGCCGCAAGCGCATCGAATAATGGATCGGAAGCATTACGTTTCTTTGTCATTGACTGTAGATAAAAGCGACTTTTATTTATATTTTTAGTGATATTGTATTCTTGCTTATCTAAAAAAAAAGGGGATTTACGAGCATAGTATGTATAGATACTTATTATCATTAAAAAGGAAGCGAAAAATATAGAGCAAATAATGTATCTTTTTTTATCTGTAGACATAGTATGTGTTGCTGGCTTGCAACATTGTTCTTTTACTAAATTTTCATCGGAAACATCTTCTATTTTAGTTTCAGGAAGGATTTCTAGTATGTAACCCTCCTTAATAACTGTACTAATAGTAATGAGATCACCACAAACTGATTTTAATATTTTTCTTAATTTAGAAATAATATTGGTTAAAGATTGCTCTGTTACAATAGTTTCTCCCCAGCAACCACAAAAAAGCACTTCTTTATTTATACATTGATCTTTTGCTTCAAGTAATATTGTTAGTACACAAGCTTCCTTAGGTGTCAAAAATGCATTTTTACCATCATTAGATGATAGACGTCGAACTACAGGATCATAAGTTAAGTTGTGTATTTGGTAAATTTTTTTATCCATGAAAAACTCTCTCATTGTAATTATATAATAATGACGAGATAAATAAGGCGTAATTTTAGTGGGAAAGCATGTTACAACAATAAAAATAATAAATCTATAATTATTAATAACAACGAAAAAGCAATTAATATTAAACTGGTATGATTTTTTTATAGAATTAAAGTGAAAACTAATAAGAGGTAGAATACCTGTTACTTTCTTTAGAAGATAAGGGGTTTTAAATAGATAATTATCTAACATTTAAAAGTAAAAAATTAACTTTATCATTAAGTTATTGTTTTAAATGTTTTTGTTGGTTTTGTTTCTATGTGTTTTTTATGTATTTTTTATGTTTTTTTGTATGATGTGTTACGATTGTGTTGTGGTTGTTTGCTCAATATTAGGTGTTTTAGTGGAAAGGTATGTAAATTAAACAAAGGTTAATAATCATGATGATATATAAGTTTAATTTATAAATTTACATCAAAACTTTATTAAGGCTCACCATGAGAGTAAAAAAAAATAAAAAAGGTTGTTTGGTAATAGATGATAAAGAAAATATATTAGCATGTTTAGACTTTAAGCTTCAGCCAATAACTGAAACATGTAAATCTAAAATATATGCTTTTGAATGTTTATCAACGGTAAAAATACACTCAGATATTACTATTGATAATGAGGTTTTCTTTTGTTCTCACTCAATATCAATTATTAAAGATATTTGTTTGCAGCAAATAGGACATTTTAAATCTCTGTACTCTGATAATGTACCTTTAATCTCTTATAATATGCCTATCTCATGTTTATTAGATAAATACTTCGTTGGTAAATTATTATCAAAATCTCAAATGCCCATTGCTCTTGAAATAACGGAGTTTGATATTGAAGTTAATCAAGTATCAAAGTTGTTAACGATATCTGAAAACATTTCACGTTTGCAGGATAAAGGGATGAAGCTCTGGTTTGATGACTTCTACCACAACTGCAGCAAACATCTATTCTGGTTAGGGCTGATAAATTGGGATGTGGTGAAAATGGATAAATCATACATACATGCAGATTACGAAAGTAGCCATTTATCACATTTTGTTAAGCAACTTGCTAACCAGAACACCGACGTTGTTCTTGAGGGGATTGAGAGCCAATACATTTATCAGCTCATAAAAAATCATAATGTTAAGTTACAGGGTTATTATATTTCATACCCTAAGGAGCAATCTGAACTAGAGGAGTTTCATTTACACTAATGTAATGAACAGTGATGAAGCAACAGCTAATAATCGTAACATCAACACATAACCTTGTTAGCGTGAATAAAAGGTATTAGAAAGTAACGCATAACAGTTATTAATGAGTTCCAAAATTGGCTCAAAGTAATAAAAACCTTACTTATAATATAATTACTTGTGAGTTTTCTGTATCTAAGATGAACAGCATGCAGAACTAATAGGTAACTGTAACAAGATATTTATGCGCTATATTCAAGTGCTTTTTAAATGAAGTCGTTTTAGATAAAACACCATTCAATTACAAAAAGCGCGCATTAACCATGAAACTACTACTACTCATATCTTGCTTATTTCTGTCGGCTTGTAGCTTAACCCCAGATAAAACATCGCCTAAGTGTATGCCCTTACCGGTAGGCGTGATTCTTTGTGGTGTATAGCAAGTAATTATTGTGATGAGGAAGAGCAAAAGGTGAGAAAAAATGGCGGAAGACTAATTCATTCCGCCACATTGCTAGGCAAGGGATCAGTGCTTAATAATTACTTCGCTGTTGTCTACACGATGGCGGTCGCCATAAATGCCGTCTTCAGCGCGAGGGCCACAACCAATAATCATAGTGATTTCATCTTTAGGGTTTAAACCAAGCAGTTGCTTAACACGCTTAGAATCAAAACCTTCCATTGGGCAGGTATCGTAACCTTCCGCGCGCATTGCCGTCATAAAGGTCATCGCCGCAAGGGATGTGCTTTTATGTAGGCACACACGTAAATCCGCCTTACTCACTTCACGTACCATCGGCTTTTTACGCCCTAAATACGCCACAATTACCTTACGAATAGCGCCCATGATACCAAAGCGATCGTTACGGTATAAAAACGGGATCAGCTTTTCATAATATTTAACAGCGCGTTTAGACGTAGCATCTTCACGGCCATTAAAGGCATCTCGAATTTGTGCCGCATTCATTTTCGCACGCTGTTTCCACTTATAAGGCGTAGTGGTGATAACAATTAACTCGCGTGCCGTTTTTGCCGCATTTTGCCCCATACACAGCTTTGCCAGTTGTTCGCGTTTATCATCACTGACAACACGATGAAATTGCCACAATTGCATGTTTGAACTGTTAGGGGACAAGGTGGCGAGATTAAGTGCACGGGTTACCGCTTCATGATCGAAAGCACTGTATGCATCATATTTACGTACCGAACGACGGCTATGCACCAATTCGGCATATTGTTCGGCTTTGGACGATGTTGTTAATGGTAAAGACGCTGGTGAACTAGACCCAGTGCGTTCTTTTTCAGGTGTATCGATCATGTTGTAAACAACCTATATAAGATGAAAATCGCTGTGCGTATTTCTACCTGTTATTGGGTTGTGAAGCAAGTCGATGATCACGATGAGTTAACTATTCAATGGGTTAGCTTTCTTGCTAACTCGTATTTGCCCCAAAACGTGTTAGAAGCGTATCCCATACTTCTTATATAGAAACTAATCAGTGCCTCGAAATATTACACTTGCTGACAATTTTCGATTTGCTCTCTTTCATCACTTAATAAATCATCCACTCCATTATGAGTCACTTAGTGTGATTTATACGGAATAGTGCCCATTTTTATCTTTGATTGACAATTTAACTTGTTGATATTAAATGAAAAAATTTGTTATTATGAATATATTCGAGTGATAAAATCGGGCAATTATCCTACTAATAAATTGTTATAAGCTAAAAGGTGAAATATGGGTGTTCTATATAAATATATGAAAAAAGAGCATGCGAAGCTGCTAGTAGAGCAGGGTTCATTGAGGATTGGTACTTTGTATGAATTTCGAGATGAAGAAAAGCATGGACAAGAAATTGGTGATAATAAAGAAGGAACTAAATCAACATACATGGGCGTAGATCAAGCTTGTTGGTCTACTG
This sequence comes from Photobacterium sp. SKA34, assembly GCF_000153325.1. Taxonomy (GTDB): domain Bacteria; phylum Pseudomonadota; class Gammaproteobacteria; order Enterobacterales; family Vibrionaceae; genus Photobacterium. Next base: position 321,995 of record NZ_CH724141.1, on the reverse strand, counting down.
CTAATCAGCCAGAGTTTACTAAGTCTTTTTTCAAGTTAGAGGAAGACGCAACATTAAATATATCAGGGCTTACGTTAGAAAAACCTCAAACTAGTCCTGATTTCTATATTTACTGTACAACTTACGAGTTTGATGAGTCTGCAATGAGAGACTTTGGATATGATTCATGTGTGGCCATTGAACAGCCTGAAAACTTTTTAAAATGTATCAGTAAATCACTAAAGCATAAAGGTTTGTATCAAGGTAGTTATAAGTGCAAGTATCAGTCTCGCCGAATGCCACATGACTTTGATTCCGGAGTACATCCAGCATTGATTAAAGAAAACGAATATTCTTACCAAAAAGAGGTGAGAAGTATTTGGTTATCTACTAAGGATAATATTCAACCTATTATTATTAAATCTAAAAAGATAAAGAAATATTGCCGTATAATCAGTTGTTTATAACAAAGTAATCAACATGGTTTATTACATTCGGCGTTGTAGGTTTGTCTTTGGTTTAGGTGTTTAAGGTGGTGGTTGCGGGAGCTTCGATGTTGCGTTGCTCATATATTAACAGGGGGTTACTTTGCTTTCCTAATTTCGTGCAGTCTTAATATAGTAAACTGTCTAACTCATTTCTGTCCAAAAGCGAGTTAGTCATCTACATAAACTGTGTGATCACTACGCGATTCTTTCGGGACTGAGTTAGCATACTTTTTAAAGTAGATTGGATAAGGTATACATAATCCAAATTGAGTTTCGCTTGAGTGAGTATGTAAAGGTAGACTCAGATGAAATTAATTAGTAAATACAGAATAACTATCCTTCTGAGCCTTATCGGATGGGGATGTCTGGCTGTATACGCCTATAAAGGTTCTTATGTCGATGACAATGGTGTGTTAATTGAATCGTTTGGTTTTATTCCTCTGTTTTGGCTGTTTCAGTTATTGGCATTGGTGAGTTTGATTTATACCGCCTTGAAACACAGAAAACGAGGTAAGGTATGAGGCTCAAATAAAAGCAACGCTTTACCTATACAGCATCGCTTTTTTATTATTTTTTCTATTCAAATGAATTGGGTGTTAAACCTTAACGTGAATCCAACGGATATAAACGGTAACTCCATATGATATAAGTACGTAGGGCATCACGGTAAATACCTAACAATTCACCATCATTCGGTGTTGCTAATTCTTTAAGTGGTTTGCCTAGGGAACATACCATATCAAAGGTGATGTATAGTGGGAGACTGACAGTTATAATTCTATAACTGCATTTTTGCTAAGGACAATTGAGTGAACGATGTAAGTGCGAGTATCAAAAAATTATTCTTATTATCTCTAATTGCGACACCAATGGTGTCTAATGCTTCAACTGAATCCAATAATATTCAATTTAACACCATTACGGATAACACGCTTACTGTTTGTACAACTGGAGATTACCCGCCATTAACATCTTTTAATTCCGAGAAAAATACGTTTGAGGGGTTTGCACCAATCGTCGCGGCCAATTTTGCTAAGCATTTAAATCTGAACTTGGCATTTACAAGAACTACATGGAAAGATTTGAGTGATGATTTAAAATCAGGCAAGTGTGATATAGCAATGGGTGGGATTACATATACTAAAGATCGCAGTAAAGACTTCTATTTATCAAAATCAGTGGCAAAAAATCAAAAAGCAGCTGTTTTTACTAAAGATAATGATGAATTATTCAACAGCTTTAAAGATATTGATAAAAAAGAAAATACGATATTAGAAAACAAGGGGGGGACTAATGAAAAGTTTGCAAATGAAATCATTTCAAAAGCAACGATAAATGTTCTAGAAAGTAACCTTGCTGTTTTTGATTGCTTTAAAAAGTATCAATTATCACCATATGTGATGTTTACTGATTCAATTGAAATTCAATATCGCTCTAAATTGCCAGATTCAGTATTAAGTAATAAGGGGTTAGGTATCGCTTTAATTAATAACCCAGAGACATATAAAGTTTATATGGCAAATAAAACAGAGTCAGGCGAAGAAATAATTCTAGCGATGAATAATTTTATTGATTCAAATAAAGCCAATATGAAAAAGTGGTATCAAGAATCTCTAACAACAAAGTATAAAGAAGAGGCTCAGTACTGTCCATTTTAACATTTAAGTTCAGCATCTATTTTAAGTAGGTTAAAAGTCAAAAGGCTGCATTCTTTGTCGCTAGGTGCAGCCTTTTAAATCTGAGCTTTCCATTTCAAACAAGTTCAAAGTAGGGTGTTATTGAAATTTATTTTTAACTTTATACGACTAGTGCAAAGAAGCGGATTATCAAATTTTTTAACTATTGATAGGTGTTCCATACTACAGTAAACCAAAGTTTTAAAATGATTTGTATATATGTAATTTTATTTAAAATGAGGCACTTATTGATATGTCTTTAAGAGGTTATTCCCCCTTAGCCGATATTATAATTGATGAGAGTCTATAGAAAAGAATTTAAGACTGCTTGTCTTTTTATTGCGAATTCGACACATAAGTTTGCACAGCATTATTTTTTATGGCTAAAGATAACATTTTTATAACAAGTTAATACTTCCTTTTCAGCTTGATAGCTATAGGTATATTAATGAGACAAAAAGACGATTTTAATTATTAATTTCGATAAGGATATTTAATATGACAAACGTAATGCTTGTTTTTTATCTTGTCGCCTTATTCTCATTAAGTGTTTTTACTTCCTTTGGTGACATGATAGGTAAAAATTCGTTTGGCTCTTATATACCTTATCCATAATTTGTCGGTGGGCTTCCTATATGGCTAGTTTTGGAAGGTGGTTTAGCTTTAGAGGTAAAAAGCGTAAAGAAAAAAAGAAAATAGAACTTAGAAATAGGCTGAATTTTGCCATGACGCAATCAGTAAAAAGGAATAAAGACTTTTAGTGTTCAATGCTGTCTTTATGGTGGTGTTTTTATTGCTGTCGCTGATAGGGTTAATTAACCTGTTATTGAGTATTGAGTATTGAGTATTGAGTATTGAGTATTGAGTATTGATTTGAGAAAATAAAGCCCTGCGAGAGCAGGGCTTATATAAATTATTGCTGAGCTAATACATCTTTTAACTGATCACATGGAATAGCATCTTCTGCGGCATCAACCACTTTTGGTACATAGCGAATATTACCAATATTAAAGTTTGCTTTTTGTGTTGAGTAAATCAAGAACGGACGGTTTAAATTAGCAAAATTTTCACCCGAATCTTCAAAACACTTCAATGGTATCTTAATGGTGGTATAGTCATTTTTACCTGGGTTTGTAACAGGTTGAGGCATCACTTTACTGATATTTACTTCACCGTGACATGGCCACTCACAATGCATCGACAATTTAAAATCTTCTGGTGCTTTTTCTATCATCGCAACATCAAATTGTAAGGTAGATTCTGCATTTAAATAAGCATTGCGGTCGGTTTTGCTACCGTCAGGCGCTTCTAAGAATAGCTCTGCAGCACTATTATCAATGAATTCATCCGTTTCACCTGAAAAGTTGACATTTAATGTGTCTTGCTGGAACTCTCGTGTGATCGGCTTGGTGGTAATGGAGCCAATTGAAGTTTCTCCATTAATAGATACATTTATGGCATTCCAACCATTGGCTTGTCCATCAATTTTGGCAATATATTCTTGGGTTGAACTCTTACCAAATAGCTCGAGAGGATCAGTCGCTTTTCCGTCATCAGGTTTATCTTGACCACAACCCCAATTTCTTGGATCTAGATCTAAGTTATCAAGATCGTCTGTTAGTGGTTTAACATCGCTACCACCGTTATAGCTTAAGCCGTAGCCGTATGGGAATAGCGGTGCATGCTCACCGTCAATATCTTGTTCCATTTCTGGCGTCGCATAGTCAACGATATTTGGTGCGTGACGGTTAATGGTGGTTGAACACTTAGTGTTAGGCCATGAGTAAGACAATCTGCCGTTGAAATCAGCTCCACCTTTAGCGAATAACACGTCCGTAATACCTCCTGCTTCTGTACCCGGTAACCATGCTGCAATAAATGCATCTGAGTTATTAATGATCTCGTTTACGTATAGTGGGCGACCTGAATAGAATACAGTGACAACTTTAAAACCGCGAGATTTAAGATCTAAAATGGTTTCTAAATCTTCTTTGTAACTTGGCTTGATGGTTGAAAAATCTAACGTTTGTGAAGATTTAATATCTCCCATCATTTCTGCATAAGGGTCTTCACCAATAACGACAATAGCTGTGGTTTTTTCTGTATCTGCCATGTTGACATCGGTCGTTACGTTTTCTTCACCTACTTGTTGTTTCAGTGTCATTAGCATGGTTTGTGCACCAGGGAAGTCATCCATAGTGTTTTCACCACCTTGCCATGTGATACTCCAACCACCCGTTTGTTTTTGGATATTATCCATTGCAGAGCCTGTGATCAGGTATTGGGCATCATTTGCCAGCGGTAGGGTATTCTCGTCATTCTTTAATAAAGTTAAAGATTCGCTAACCGCTTTACGGGCAATACTTCGGTGTGCCTCTGATCCAAGAATACCTTCGTTGCCTGCATTGCTTCGTTCTGATGGCATTGGCTTATTCCATAAGCCTGCTCTCATTTTCACTCTCAAAATACGGGTAACAGCATCATCAATTCTTTCCATTGGAATAATGCCTTTGTTAACTTCTTCGATGGTATTGTTGTAAAAGCTTTGCCAATCAGCTCTTGACGTTACCATGAATATATCATTACCGGCATTTACTGCAGCAGGACAATCACTGGCTGTACAACCGCTGACTTCACCTTGACCATTCCAATCGGTAACTACTAAACCATCGAACCCTAATTGGTTTTTCAATACATCGGTGATGAGGTATTTACTACCGTGGATTTTTTTGTTGTAAGTGATGTTGTCATTTTCATCCATATCGTAGTTGGCCTCGTTGTGCCATGAGTTAAATGAACTCATTACTACTTGTGCACCCGCCTTTAAACCTGAGAAATAGCCTGTTGCATGAATATTACGTAAGTATTCTTCGGTGTAATGATTTTCACCTCGATCAACACCATCTGTAGTGCCGCCGTCACCAACCCAGTGTTTTACATTGGACAGAACGTGTTTGTCTGATTTCAGACCTTCAACATCGCCTTGCAAGCCTTTAACCATTTTGCCTGCATATTTCCAGACGATCTCAGGATCTTCTGAATAACCTTCATATACACGGCCCCAACGATAATCACGTGGCGTTGTAACGGTAGGGGCGAATGTCCAGTCTAAGCCTGTTGCTGTAATTTCTTCAGCAGTAGCTGCACCAATTTGTTCAATAAGTTCAGGATCGTGGGCTGCTCCTAGTCCTATATTATGAGGAAAGACGGTTGCTCTAAAGACGTTATTGTCTCCATGTACTGTATCTGTTGCCCACATAAATGGAATGTTAAAAGGTCGGTCTTCGTATGCTCCTTTTACTGCTAGCCAGTATTTATCAGCTTCTTTCGCCCAATCTTCCGCTGAAGCATGTTTATTGTTGTTCGGCCAAGCACCACCGCCATTTAGGATTGAACCAATTTTATATACAGCCGCTTCTTGTGGCGTTATTTCACGTAGATCCGGCTGAATCATTTGACCTATTTTTTCTTCTAAGGTCATTTGCGAAACAATATTAGCAACTTCATCTTCAATATTTTGGTTTTTAGGAATTGCGCTTTTTATTGATGGCCATTCTTTATAATAAGGAAGTTTAGTTTTTGGTGTTGGGTCGGGGGTGACTGAATTATCGTGATTACAACCCATAACTAAGACACTTAGAATAGCTGCGCTTAATAAAGAAATTTTTTGCTTCATATTGTACCTATTAATATTTATCTGTTTATACCTAGCGATACAATATTAATTATTTTTTTAATTTAATTTCTCCTAGCTAATTATAATTTTGTGTGATTGATTCATTAATATTATTTTTTTATATGGGTTTTGAGGTTTTCATTCCGATTAAGAATGAAAATGTAATGCAAGTATCTGTTTTTAAATTGTTTGTTTCATTTATGGAAGGATATTAATCAATTGTGACTTGTTATTTTTGGATATTTTAAATGGTTGGTTGATATATATCAGAGTTTAATTATTAATTTATGTTAGGACTTTTTTATTATTAATACTGAAATGTAACATATGTAACGGTAGCTTACAATAGGTTATGATTGTTACATTGTGTCATTTAATATTCATTATGCTCAAAATGATAAATAGATTTTATATAGGTGAGTGTTGTGATTATAGAAGTCGATTGATACCTATTCATAGGAGGGATAAAATATGAGGATATATATAATATGTGAGTGTTCTAGATTGGATATTTCAATTATCAATTATAGGTATTCATGAGTTTGATTTATACCGCCGAAAACATAGAAAACGAGGTAAAATATGACACTCAAATAAAAGCGACACTGTTTTTCTACGGTATCGCTTTTTTATTATCTTTTCTATTCAAATAAAGCGGGGTTTAAACTTTATCGTGACTCCAAAGGATATGAACGGTAACTCCACATGCCATAAGTACGTAGTGCATCACGGTAAATACCTAACAATTCATCATCGTTCGGTGTTGTTAATTCTTTAAGTGGTTTGTCTGGGTAACTTACCGTATCAAAGGTGATGTTTTGTGGGCCAGTTTGCCAACTTGCGATCTCAAATAGTGTTTGACCACGGCGAACATGACTTGCAGAGCTAATAATAGTGGCATGTTTAATATGATGACGAGCTAACGCATAGCTACTGAATAGGGCATTATCAACGGTGCTGGTGGCGTAGTTCTCTTCAATGATACGATTTTTATTAATGCCTTTTTCAATAAGCCAATCTGCCATTAGCTTACCTTCGGTTTTATGATTCATTGGCACTCCCCCTGTTAATACGATTAACGCATCAGGATTGGCTTTTGCCATCGCAAGGGTCGTTTCAAGACGTTCTACTAAGATCGGATGCATCGAACCATCCGGGTTGAGTGCATAACCTAAGGTGATGATTGCGCCTTTGTCGTCTAACTTACCTTTAGCTGCTTTCTCTTTCAGTGGTGTTGCCTCGATGCGATCGACAGTTGTGAAAATACGATCAATATCAGTCGCTTTGCCCGGATTTAATTTGGTTAATATTGCCATGTGTTTGGCAGATTCAGCTTGGTTGCCTTTAAAACGCTGCCAAATAGCAAGGTAGGCATGTAAATCGGCATCATCAGGTGCAACCGAAAGAGCTTGTTGGAAAAGTGAAATGGCTCGGTCTGCATTCTTGTTGTAGATCTGTGCATTAGCAGCAGAAATCAATAAGTCTGTACGGTATGGCTCTAATTGGTAAGCTTCAAGTAATCGGTTCGTTACGATTTCCATATTACTTGGCATTTTGGCTGTAAAGCCAGCATGGGAAACTCGAGCCGGAGATTTAAACGCTGTAACTGCATCATTTAATAGTTGATCGACAACTTGACGCTTGGTGACTAATTGTGAGTAATCGGTAGAAGATTGAATTGTTGCGTCGTTAGCAGCAAAAGAATATGGCGCAGCCGTAAGTGTTAATACACTACTAAGGGCTAGGGCAAGTAGGTTATTTTTCATCGATATATCCAGAGTTTATTGCTATTTATTGTTATAGAAGTGATTTTTATTATATTTTTATTAAGAATATATACTGTTAGAAATATCCCGCTTTGTATTCTTTAGTTTTAATAGTATTTGTTATTGTGATTGATCTATTGTATTTGAGCTTTAGTTATTGATTATTACTATACCTGCATATTTTAACTGTTAACCATGAAAACCTACGTTACAGGGTTTAGTCTTGTTAGCTAAATATTACTCGCACCAGACATGTAGTCAGCAATGTTTTTGGAACAAATCTATTACTATTCAGTTGGTTAGTGTTGTGGTTTGTGATTTGTGATGGGGGTGAATAAGGAAGTATTATGAAAAACGGTTTTATTACCCAATGGTTGTAGCCAAGCTTCAGCGAGTGTTTTTTCACGTACTGTGCTGCCAAACCCTGCTTTTGCACGTTCTGAAAGGTATTGCCAACTATCACTACAACCCAGTGAAGTAATTAACAATAAGTGTTGTGAAGTGCTTTGTTCAAGTGCATTTATTAAATAGCGGTGGCTAATGTAATCGACAGGAGTATCAGAGCGAAAACTGCCCATTGTCGAGATATTAAAGGTGTTTTCGGGCAGTGCTGCTATAGCAGCTTCAACTTGTTCTTTATCTGTTGCGTCACAACAAATGGACGTTATGTTGTGCTCGGCAAGCTTGGTATTTTTATTAGGGTTACGTGCAATGGCGATAACATTTATACCTTGGGCATAAAAGTAATCTACCATTGCAGCGCCTAAACCACTTGAAGCACCCCAAATTGCAATATTCATTATGTAAAAATCCATCTCAAATGACAGTTATGATAATAGTTTGCATTATTATAATGGCAGAGTAATCAATTTGGTTTATTATCTGCTCGTTATTTGCCAGCTTTAAATGATTATGCCAAAGAAAAAGCGCTGCCATATCGGTGCTGGCAACGCTTTGATTAATATACTCGCTTTTTTTCAACGAGGGTGATTAGTATGTATACTTAACTCTCTTCATTTTCTAACAGGGCGTTTTAACCTTCAAGCTTAGCCGTCAATATTATTCTGTTAGCGGTAACTCTACCTCACCAATGGCAGTGGTTATCCAGTCAAAGGTTTTATCGTCTTTCCCTGTAATCTTCGCTGTGCCGTTTGCCAGCCAGCTATGTTGATTATTGGTATCTTCATAATAACTAAATGGGGTAGTACCTAATGATTCAACTGTCCAATAGGTAACATCTGAGGTTTTATCGTCACGGAAGAAGCCTCTGAATGATGCGCTATCTGTGCCTGTTTCATCTGTGCCTGTTTCATTTATAATAAACTGAATAGCGTTATCATCAACAAGGCGATAATTTAATGTGCCATCGCTAATGCTAGCAGCATGAAACTTGACGTTGTCTTTTGTTTGAATTTTGAATTCGGTTTGGCTAGAACGGTTAACATCAAGCATGCCGCTGTTCAGCGTAATGCTTGAAAACTGAGTTTGGCTTACTGCTTCTTTATGATCGGCGATGTTACAGGTAAAGCCTGTGATCTCCATATTAGGATTTCTTTCTGATTCAGCTTCAAAACATTGACCAGCAATGAAAAGAATCAATGTATTAATGTCGGTTGAGATCTGGGCATAATCTTGTTTTTGTTGGCTCGATAAGCTATCAATATTTAACCCAACGGTATCTACAATCGCATCTTCAGCATCATTTGAACCACACCCCAGCAATAAAGCCGATGCCAAAGCTAAAAGACTCCATTTTTTCATAGCATATTCCCATTGTTTATGTATGAAAGATCCCAACAAAAAAGTTAGTATCTAAGTAATCGTTCTTTTGAGATTAGCTAAAGCTTTTTTATTTAAGTGTCTTGAAAGTAATACTGTTATTCAATTAAAGATAATCGCTTCTTATTTAATAGGTGCTAAGTGTTTAGCTCTTTTCTGTCGCAAATTGTTCACAATGGTAGCGATCAATCATGCGGTTGATACTTTCAGGTGAAAGTAAGAGGTGTGGCTTACTCGGCAGTGATAACACAATGTCAACCACAGGTAAGCTAGGCAGGTGAGGGGCGATAAGCTCGATTAAATCATTCGGCATGCTGCATTTCGCCATGGCAGAAATTGCCAAGCCTTGCCGAACTAAACCTTTATTGGCCGTTGCACTGATACAACAACTGACAAGCTGATAATGTCGGTTACGTTTTATTAAGCCTTCAATGGCTGCACTGTGGAATTTACAGTCGCGTTGGAATAGCACAATCGGTAAGGGTTGTTGATTAACAATGTCGTGATGTGGCGAGCCAACCCATATGCCTTTGTCGGTTTGGAGAAAATAGCCTTCTTGCGAGGTTGGCGAACGCGTAACAATAGCGAGATCAAGCCGATTACTGTCAAGTAAACCTTTTAAATGTACGCTTGGTGCACAGGTGATTTGCAGGCTAATGTGTGGGTGTTCTTCACGGAGCAAAGCCACAATATAGGGCAAGATAGATTCAGCATAATCATCAGGACAACCAAGGTGTATGGTTTGTTGTGGTAACTTGTTTTTAAGCTCTAGTAAGGCATCATCGTGAGTTGCGATAATTTGGGTAGCATGAGTCGCTAAGCGTTGCCCATCTTCTGTTAATACCAGCATTCGACCATCTTTAGTAAATAGCTGAGTATTGAGCTCATCTTCGAGCTTTTTCATCTGCATGCTAATGGCAGATTGAGATCGAAAACTTTGCTTTGCCGCGCGAGTGAAACTGCCTGTTTCAACGAAAGCTAAAAAGCTTCTTAATGCTTCAATATCCATATTTACCTCTCTATTTAGCAATAAAAAACATAGCGTTAAATTGCCTCTATAACAAGTGATAAATACTTCAATATTATTGATAGTTGGTATTCGTATTTTACGGTAGTCGAATGGTGCTTTGCTGATTACAGTTAACTTTATCAATGAGTGTAAGAAAATCCTTTTGGTATGAATCCAGACAATACAAGGAGTGGTTATGGTTGTGTATGGCGATTTACAGTCGGGAAATTGTTTGAAAGTGAAATTGATTTTGTCACTGCTAGGGATTGAGCATCAGTGGCAGCACATTAATATTTTGGAGAACGAAACCCATACGCCTGAATTTTTAGCGCTGAACCCTAATGGCAAAATCCCTGTTGTAGTGTTTGATGATGGTCGGGTGCTGTCTGAGTCGAATGCAATTTTGAGCTATTTCGCAGAAGGCTCTGAGTATTTATCCCAAGACAATTTTCTTAAAGCTAAAGTCTATCAATGGTTGTTCTTCGAGCAGTATTCGCATGAACCTTATATTGCGGTAGCACGTTACATTCAAGTCTATTTGGGTATGCCAGCAGACAGAGTTGAACAGTATGAAGCGTTACATGCAAAAGGGTATAAAGCCCTAGATGTGATGGAGCTGCAATTGTCGAAATCAAATTTCTTGGTAGGTGACGCTGTCACGATAGCGGATTTTGCTTTATATGCTTATACCCATGTTGCTGATGACGGCGGTTATGATTTACGTGGTTACCCACACATTAAGCGTTGGTTGAAAGCGGTGGCGCAGTTTCATGCCAGTGTTGATATGGAAGAAGCGGTTTAGTGTGTAATTAGAGGGATGACGATGGCACAACTCAATATCGCAAAGGCAAAATACCCATTAGATATACCTGAGATTAAAGAGTTTGTTGATAATTTGGATAGCGTGAATGCGATAGCTGAAAACAGTGATGGCTTTGTGTGGCGCTTAAAAGGTGAATCTGGTGATGCGATGAATATTCAGTTATTTGATGATCCTTCTATTATCGTCAACATGTCGATTTGGCACTCGATGGGTGATCTTAAAAACTTTATGTTCCGCACGCATCATAAATACTTTATTTGCCGTAAAAGTGAATAGTTCTATTGCTTAACTGAAGTTAATTATGTTTTATGGTGGATTCAAGATGATGAGATCCCCACGCCACAACACGTAGTATCGCGACTTGAGCATTTACGTGAACATGGCGAAACCCCTTATGCCTTTTCATTTAAATCCCGTTTTACGCCAGACGATTTGTTGCTGCTTGATGAGCTAACTTCTAGCAAGAGGTGAGCGATGGGTATTAAAAATTTAATCTCAGTTTGTTTGTCAGTTGGCGGCTATGATTGGTATTAATGGGGAGAACAATCTAAGCAAAAAAAGGTGCATGTCATGTTTACTGTTAAAGAAGCGACCCTTGATGACTTAACCCTAGTTACGCCGTTGTATGAGGCATATCTGACGTTTTATAACTTTGATTATAGAGAGAAAACTCCACTTCAATACCTGCAGCAACGCTTAGGAAATAAAGAGTCGGTTATCTACTTTGTGGTTGATGAAAAAGGGCAATATGTTGGCTTTACTCAGTTATATCCGCTGTTTTGCTCGCTTGAAATGAATCGTACTTGGTTGCTTTACGATCTGTTTGTAACCGAATCTGCTCGCCAACATAGGGTTGCGCAGTTGCTGCTTGATCGCGCTGATCAGTTAGCGAAAGAAACTCAGGCCTCTTTCATTATGCTAAGTACTGCTGTCGATAACTTAAAAGCGCAGAACTTATATGAAAAAAATCACTACGAAAAAGACACTGAGTTTTTTACTTATCTAAAGCATTGCTAACGCAAGCATGTATTGCTGGCTCTTCATTACTATGATGGTCAAAGATTTTACTGGCAATAAAGGCAGTAAATGGAATGGTAAGTACAATACCGATACTGCCTGCTAAACCATGAATAATGCTTAAAGCGATCACTGGGGTGTTCATAAATTGTTCAACAGGCATTGAAAGTCCCCAGACCATCATGATGGTTGTGAGTGAGCTACCAGCAAACGCTAAAATTAACGTATTTGTCATGGTTCCCATGATGTCTTTGCCAATATTCATGCTGGCAAGCATCAATTGCTTAGGAGTGAGTTTGGGATTGGCTTGTTGTAGCTCTTGATACGATGAAGCAATAGAAATAGCAACGTCCATCACGGCGCCCAGCGCGGCAATCATAATGGTGACAAACATCAGCCAACGCACTTGAATAGGATTTTCGGTGGCAAGGTAAATGACATCTTCACCTTTATCTAAGTAAATACCTGATAGGTGTGCCCATTCGCCAAAGGTTTGAGCAAAAATACCCGCCATTATAACGCCAACCAATGTTCCTAATATCGCACACAGACTTTTCTTGTTATAACCTGAAACTAGGATGAAATTAACGACAATTTTTATTGCCATTAATTCGATAGTGACCAAGGCTGGGTTTATTCCGTCAAATATTGCTGGAATTAATACGCCAATGATCAGTGCGGCGGTAAAATACAGTGAAATCACAGCGTTTAAGCCTGCGCGTCCACCAAAAAATAAAATCAACCCAATAAAGACAGCTGCCATGGTGTAGATGGGAGTAGTTCGCTGGTGGTTAAACGCCCAAAAATGGCTACCATGAATGGTTTCGCGGATCATCAATATGAATTCTGATCCTTTATCTAATAATACGTTATGTTGACGACTCAATGGGTTATTGATTTCGACGGTTTCATTGGCATGTTCACCTTCAAGCACTTTGATTTTTAAGCGTTGTGTACCGCGATAAATCCCAGGCGCTAAATCATCTTCAAATACATTTTCATCTATGATGTTTTCTACTTTTGCAGAAACGAAATGCTGAGATTGTGTTTTATTTGGATGGAAAGATTGGTTCAACAAAGGGGAGTAAAGAAAAATGGCAGTTGAGAGCGCAAAAATAATGATCGGGAAAACGTATTTTTGAAACATGTGGCCCACAGAGATAGTCAGAGAAAAAAAGCGGTAGAGAATGTCTACCGCTTGGGTGTTAAAAGCTAAAACGATTAGCCATTGTTATTTGGATCAACAGTCCAGCTACAACCTAGGTTGAGTGCTTTTTTCGTCGCACTGCCGTCTTCTTTGTAGGCTTTGTTCTCGAAATAACTGGTTGTATCTTTCTTGTTTAACGCTTGACTAATACTTGGGTATTTCACGTTATCTGGGTTGATGTGAATACACAGTTGTTTATTAGTAAACTTCGTCCAAACTTCGCTATCAGCACGGTTCTTTGTGATTTCACCGTTTGGCGCTAACTGCAATATATGCCAGTTATTCGTCGTGTTTAGGTGTTCGTCGCTTGTGCTAATACCATCATTTTCTGTCACGTAAGCGGTAATCATATCTCGGATTGCAGGTACAGTTGCATCACTTGAGTCGTAGAACACATCATCTTTAGTGAACCAACCCTCAGTTACACCTTGGGTACCAAAGCGGTATGAGTTTAGGGCAAGTTTGTATTTTGCATTTGGATCAAACGCTTTACCGTCAACGAGGGTTATATCTACACGATTACCGTTGTCTTTTGATAAATCAACAGTGTATTCAATGGCACCATCGAATAAGTCGTAATTATACGCTTGAACCTCTGGGTTAAATGAAACGGTTAAATCACCTTCTTTGTAAGTATTGAAGTAGTTGTATGACCACTCCATGTACTCTTTCAGATGGGCACCTGTGATGTTTACGCCAATTAATGCGTTATCATATTTGTACAGGTTTGCGGAGTCTTTACGCTGGTAGTCTTGACCATCACGTAGATTAGAGGTGTCGCTGAATAACGCCGCAGCAGAAATCGTTGCCCCTGATTTTTCACGCTCAATGAACTGAATTAAGTCAATCAGTGCGCTATCTTGTACTTTTGCTTTGTGAATAGTGCTGTATAGACGCGTACCTAAGTCATCAACAAAGTAGTCTTCGTTTGTTGCTTCATCGGCTCCGCCGCCATTTACGAAATCACCTACTACTTTGCCCAGAGTTTCTCTAGCATCATCGACAGAACGATCATGAATATCTTGGTATTCATCAACCATGTTCTGTTCTTCAGGGATCTCTTTGGTATCAAGGTTAGAAAGGGTGGTATCAACGATTTTCCATTTACCTGACGCATCTTTTTCAACGTCAATTTTAGCCATTGCTAAATCTGAACCCCATTTACCCGGTTCAATGATTTTTACCGATCCTTGACGATTACTGTCGTCGTACTTACCTGATTTTGCTTTGTCTTCAACTAAGCCACTTTTCACACTAATATCGTTACCGTTTGGATCGCCTTTTTTCACGGTTTCAATGTAAGTTGCGTGTTCGTGTCCTGCCATGATCACATCAAACTTGTCAGCCAGCTCAGCGGCAATGTTGTATACACCAACACCTTGATCGGTTCTACCTAAGTGTAGCGCACCGACAATAATATCAGGCTGGTGGCGAGCGATAACATCGTCCACTACGGCACGTGTTGCATTTAGCTCGTCTTCAAACTTTAAGCCTTTGAAATGCTCTGGTGCTGACGCTTCCCAGTTAGGTACATAAGAAGGGGTTAAACCAATAACCGCTACTTTACAGCCGTTAACGTTATAAATTTGGAAGCCACGCAGATAGTTTGCGTCATTTGATTCCCATTTGATGTTGCTAGAAATTACTGCGCCATCAAAGCTTTCTAAGTTACGGTCAAGGAATGAGCGATCGAAGTTAAATTCGTGGTTACCTGGCACCCATAAGTCGTAATTAAGATATTGTAACGCGTCGATCATTGGATGCGTTTCCATATCATTAAATAGCTGTGCTGAGTTGCCTTGTACCGTATCACCGATATCTAACAGAATAAGGTTAGGATCTAAAAGGCGTTGTTGCTCTAAGATAGTAGCAATACGGGTTAAACCTGCGTGTTTGTCTTCAGCATCAATGGCGTAGTCATAGCCGCGTAGGCGACCGTGTAAATCAGACGTTGCAGCTAATGTGATGGTTTGTTTGTTTACTTGCTGATCACCTTTACTTACCACTTCTTGGGTGTGGGTTAGTGTTTGTCCATCAATAACTTTATTGTTGTCATCATGGTGGTGGTGATCATCATTACAGCCAACAAGGGCAATAGAGACAGCTAGGCTTAACGTTAGAATTTTAAAATTGCTCACTATTCGGTTCCTTAGCGAATATAAAGATAATTTCTCTGTAGGGGAGAAACCGCGCGATAATAGGGGGCGAATGTAAGCGTTGTGTCAGAGTTATATGATGCTTCTGTTATTGATTTAAAGAATGAGACTCTGCTTTAAAATTTTTATTCTGAATAATTTGGACTATTAAGATAAAAATAGTGAGAAGGGGGAAGTAAGCATGACTGGTCAATATTGTGTTGTTTTAACAACGTTTTCAGATCCAAATGTAGGTAAAACTATTATTAATGAACTGATTAGCCAGCGTTTAGCGGCGTGTGTACAGGTTATGCCTATTCAATCTTATTATCATTGGCAAGGTGAAGTGAATTGCGATCAAGAGCAGCAGGTGCTCATTAAAACCAAAACAACACGGTTTGAAGAAGTTAAAGCCACGATTCTTGCACTTCATGATTATGAACCCCCTGAGATCATTCAATTACCCATTACAAATGGTTTCGGTGATTATCTTTCATGGATAGACAAAGAATGTCGCTAATTTAACCCGGTAAGTTAAAAACAGTGACTTTCCTTTGATTTATCTATTATGTTTAGGTAAAACTAAAGCATATATTGTGTTGCTAATTTGATAAATAACATAAATTTTTATCTTAAAAGCGAACGGAAAGGTAAGGCAACACACAAGGATGTGATAAACCGTGGCAAAAGACATTGCTGCGGTTTTATAAAAATTAAGCAGGTGTTATCTATTGGGGGTAATGCGCTGTGACAACATGGAAGTGAGCATTTATGTCGGATCAATATCAACCCACCCCTGAATCTGAACTGCGTGTCCGTTATAACGACATTACACGCGGTGTTTATTTCATCGGTACAACACCACCAAAAACCAGTACGGCGATTGAAGATGTTGAAGACATCGCTGATCGTTTAGTTGAGCGTATTCGTGATCTCGCGATTGATGGTTTGATTGTTTACGATATTCAAGATGAAGCATCACGTACCAATAAGCCGCGTCCGTTCCCTTTTAAATCGACCCATGATCCTCGTCATTACTCATCATTATTGAATAAGAAAACAGATCGTCCTGTTATCACTTATAAGAGTGTGGTGCAGTCGGAAACAGAAGCGTTTGATGAGTGGCTAAATGAAGCGTGGGATGAGTACCGTGTACGTGACATGGTATTAGTGGGTAGCCCATCGGCGAAAAATGATGTTTCACTGCCATTATCGACAGCATATCAAACGCTGGCTGAAAACCGTAATGACTTCTTTACTGGCGGTATTATGATTGCTGAGCGTCATGCTAAGAAAGGTAATGAGCATGAACGTTTAATTGAAAAGTATAAGCAAGGTTGTAACTTCTTTATTTCTCAAGCGATTTACGATACTCAAGCGACGATTGATATTTTGACCCGCTATGCGATCGAGTGTAAAGAACTGGGATTAAAACCACAGCGTATTATCTTAACTTTCTCACCTTGTGGTAGTGCGAAAACGTTAGAGTTTATTGAGTGGCTAGGGGTAAGCGTTCCAGAAGCAACAAGCTTACGTATTCTAAATGCAGAAAACCCACTGCATGAGTCAATTAAGATGTGTTGTAACAGCTTAAATCAGATCTTAGATGCGGTAGTGGAGTATGACTTACCACTAGGTTTAAACATTGAAAGCTTAACTAACCGTAAAGAAGAAATCGATGGTTCGATTCTGCTATATAAGCTGCTACGTTCTTCAATGGATAGCCACTTAGCAAAACATGAATTCCGTGTGTTAAAGCGTAGAGCACGCGCAAATAAACTCGCATCTATGTAAATTGTTTTAGCGACAAATATTACTAATAAAATGGCTACCGACTTTGAAAGAGCGGTAGCCTTTTTTGTATCTGATCCGTTTTGAATGCGCGTTGGAGAGAGTACCGTTAAGGCTTAGGTATTTGGCAATTGTTTTCTAAGGCGGGCTCGCAACCACCAGTACATAGAATATCACCAAGGTCGTTTTTTATCGCAAAGCCACCATCTTGCTTTGAACACTGGTAGTTATCTTGTCGGTCTTTGATACATTGTCCTTTACCACACAATGGATTTCCGAGTTTATCTGCGTAAATATGACCAAAAGGCGGTGGGCATACATAGTCACCTAAAGTTGTTTTTAAACAGTAACTAGCACTCCATGACGGGATAGAAAATAAAAGTAATGTTGCTAATAATATCGATCTCACAATGTATTCCTTTTCGCTAGTTTGAAAGCCGCGACGTTATTAAGTTATATGGCGTATTAATGGTGAGCCATAGATCAAATTATTTGAAAAAAATGGCTACCCAAATGGTAGCCATTTTTGTGTTGTTATTTATTAGTAGTCGGTGATCGGTAATAGTTCAATCACATCAACCTCAGTATCGATCACCAAATTAAGCCTATGGTCATAAATGTAATGGCACCACCAATGGTAATGACCAGTCCGATCTTCATCCATTCTTTATTGTTGTTGTATTGGTAATCCATTAAAAGTGGATGACGGGCGTGGCTATAAGTGGTCAGGTTACAACCAATATTTGTAAAGCCGGCAAGCGCTAAATGGCGGTTAATGAATTAACGTCTAAGACTATTATTATGGCTGACATGTTTGGTTAATTGCTTTTCTAGTGCTGTGATACACAGTGTGACTGCCAATGGCGGAGCTTTATCAAAAGGGCTTAACGCATAAATTGGGTTAGTGGCTAGACTCATATTTGGCAATAGTGATGTAATTGTATTGTCGTTATGTGAGAGAAGTTGAGATAGATAAAAGTCTGGAATAATTCCGATCCCTGCACCTGCTTTGATTAATGCCACACAACTGTGAAAGGAATTGGTTGTGCAGTGGGCTTCTGCTTTATAAACCTGAGATTCGCCGTTCGTTGCAGTGAATGTATGTTCAATCTGTTTGCCTTGCCATTGATTAGCAATATAGGGCAGTTGGTGAATATCGGTTGTGTTTAATTGAGTTGAGCCACATAGCACGTCTTTAAATTCACCGAGTCGTTTTTGCTTAAGGTTACTGTCTTGTGATTGTCCTACGCGGATCGCTAAATCAATATCATATTTCATTAGGTTAACGTGCTGATCGTCGCTGATAAGCTCGGGATTCAACTTTGGGTATTGCTTCATTAAATCGGCAATGGCAGGAGACACTAAGGTGTCCATTAAGGCATTGGGTGCGGTAATACAAAGCCTGCCTTGTGGATCTGTTTGCATTTCTTGGGCTTGATCCCACGCAATATCAGCAATGGTATTGATTTCGCGGCAGCTTTGATAAAACGCTTCGCCTGCTTGAGTTAGTGTATGGCGACGAGTCGTTCGCTTAAGAAGGGTTATCCCCAGTCCTTGCTCTAATACTTTTAGGTGTTGGCTTACGACGGATTTAGATAAATCAAGTTTGTTTGCAGCTGCTGAGACTGAGCCTTCTTCTACGATGTGAGCAAAAATCGACATTTGTCTTAGTTTGTTCATAATTGTTCTCTTTTATTAAACAGTCATTTCTATTATCTCTGTTTTTCAGGTGAACGGATATAGGTAATCTTGTTATCAAATCACGAAATAAACGGAGTCAATCATGTTAGATAACAAGGTACTTGAGGCATGTAAAGCAGCACTAACGGCATGGCAACACGCATTTAATGGTCAGGATGCGAAAGGATGTGCAGCTCAATACACTAAAGAATGTGTGATGGAAGCGCGCCCGTTTGGTGTGTTTGAAGGCAAAGATGCGATTGAAAACTTCTGGCAAGGCATTATTGAGCAAGGCTTTAATGATGTGAATTACACTGATGTGTTATGGGAGCCTGAAGGTGATGATGGCTATATTTTGACAGCGAAATGGACCATGAATAAAGCCTTTGGTGTGGTTCACAAAGAACATTGGGCTATGCAAAGTGACGGTAGTGCAAAATTAGTATCAGATTGCTTTGAAGTGCAAGGTGAGCGTTAAACTAAGCATAAAAAGTTAAAATAAAAGGCTGAGCCAATGATATGACTCAGCCTTTTTAAGCGGTTTATGCTTTCACAATTTTGGGGCCATCAAAACAATCAATATTGGGTGTTGAACCTTGATATTTTTTAATTTTGACTAAGCAGGTCTGTGCTGATGGTCCTTGAGACCAAGATGATGCACCCCGATCCGTTGTTAATATGTTTACATTGCCATACAAACAGGTATCTCCGTCAGGGCTATACCAACCACCTTCTTGTGTAGCCAATACACCTTGGTTCACTTTATCTGAAACAATAGCGCCTAATAAAACCTTACCTTTCGCGTTATATGTTTCGACAATATCCCCCGTGACAAGGTTAAATTCTTTCGCATCAGCAGGGTTAATCCATAGTGGTTCATGCTGATTGGCGTTAACAAGATCTCGTAATTCTTTCACGCCACAAAGCTGTGAGTGAAGCCTATTTGTTGGATGTAGCGATATTAGGTGGAAAAACTCACCTGATGAACGCTCTTTCCAATCTGACGTCTCCATCCAACTTGGATAGGGCGGGCAATCTTTAAGGTTTGCATTGGCGATTTTTTGTGAAAATAGCTGTATTAAACCAGAATCAGTCGCTAATCCATCAAGGTCTGGATCTTCTTTAAAGTCGGCATAACGTACAAAATCATTTTGACCTGGATATTCAAAAATAGCGCTATCTTGCGTCCAGAACTTCTCAAATACAGGCATGTTGATGCCTCGGTTTTGATTATCAGTGTATGCCTTATCGTAAAACTCTTTTAGCCACTGAATTTGGGTTTTCCCTTCAGTAAACTGTTTTCACGGTCGAACTTAGCTGCAAATAAACGCCATATTTCATAGTCGTCTTTTGACTCATACATCGGCTCTACCAGTTTTTTCATACCAATAACACCACGGTTAGTTGCATTACCGTATGGTATTAATTCATCGCGCTCCCAAACTGTCGTTGTTGGTAACACTAAATCTGAGAAACGGCAGGTTGCAGTCCATTGACAGTCAATCGTTGCGATAAAATCGAGTTTATTTAATGCTTGTTTGAGTTGGTTTACGTCTTGATGAGTCGATAATGGGTTAGCACCAGCAACAACAAAGACCTTTAAGTCAGGGTAAGTAATATCTTTACCTTTAAACGGTACGACTTTTCCAGGGTTGTTGATGACATCCACCATACGTGATGTCGGGAAGTACGGAGTACTCGTGTACGGCTTATCATACTTCGGTGATGCATCTTTTACTGTTGCGCTCATTACGCCAAGTCTTGAACCGTTTGAGGTTGCTGCACCTGCATCATTTGCATTATATCCAAACGAGAAACCGCCACCGGGTAAACCAATCTCGCCAATCATTGACGCTAATGCCACTAAAGACCAACAGTAATGTTCGCCATGCTCAGCGCGTTGTGCAGACCAACCACTAGAAAGTAGGGTACGTTTAGTGGTGAACTTTTTAGCAAGTGACTTAATAGTAGTAACAGGCAGTCCACAAATTGCTGATGCCCATTCAGCTGTTTTTTTCACGCCATCTTTTTCACCTAAAAGGTAGGAAAAAAATTCTTCGTGCCCATCTGTGTAATCTTCGATGAAGCGCTTATTATAAGTTTCTTGTTCCAATAGCTCGTAACAAAGTCCCAGCATTAAAGCGGTATCTGTATGCGGCTTGATGGCGATATTTTTAGCATTTAGGTAATTTTGGGTATCTGTCGTAACGGGATCAATAGAGATCACCTCGATTTTACCCTGATCGATCTTTTGTTTTATTTGTTGCCAGTATTTATAAGGTGAGAAATCTGGAACACTAAATCCTATCTTTAAGTTTTTGATTGGATCACAACCCCATAAAATGAGCAGTTCTGTGTGTTCTGCAACATAGTTTAAGGTTGTCTGTTCAGATGTTACTTCAATATCACCAACAATCTCAGGCAAAATAGATTCAGCAGCAGCAAATGAGTAAAACCCTGTTGAACTCATCGTTTTACCATGAAGGTTAATAGCACGCTGCATCGCTGTTCCGCAATTACCAAACTGACCAAACATGCCCCAAAGCGAAAGTGGGAAAATTGAAGAAGGCCCATGCTGTGATTGTGCGTTTTCTATTTCTTTGAAAAGAATATCAATAGCCTTTTCCCAACTAATTGGAACAAATTCATTGCTACCACGATCGCTGTTGTCACCAGAGAGATAACCTTTACGAACCATAGGTGTTTTAATTCGCGATGGGTTATTAATTGTTTTATAAGCATGGTAAATCATCTTAGAGTGGATATTATCCACGGTAATTTCTTTGATGGTATTACCATTTAATTCAGCTTCAAATGTACCAAACTTAGAACCAGTTAAAACTCGTCGTAAATTAGGATCTGCTTGTGATGCAAATGCTAGTGGAGTTAATTGGATGGCAAGTGCAGCTTTAGTACTTACTGAGCAAGTTTTTTTTAGAAAATCACGCCGTGTTAATACCATTTTAGTTTTCCAAGTTATTTGATAGATCTGATGAATGATATTGAAGGTATTTTAAGATCCCTTGCGTTTCATTTTTCGTTAATTTAGCTTGACGTGCCATACCTTTAAATTGAGCTGGCCAATCATTACTACTAAAATGATGTTCTTGTACCTTCTGGTGGCATTGCGCACATTTAGATTCGTATTCGAATGTATTCTTTTCCCATTGCTGATTAATATTGGAAGTAACAGGTGTGTTCTTTACCCAAGCAATTATACTTAGCTCTTTCCAAGACTTTTTAGTGGTATCGTTATAATAAGTTTTACCGGTCTCTTTAATATTATCTAAACCTCTTATTACAGCGTCAGTAATTCGTTTACCTTCCATCGCGTAGAGCAAATTCTTATGTGCTTCTTGCCATCCGCTGAGTTTGATTTTGGTGGCACCATTTGCTTTATCTAAAACAGTAAACTGGGTATAAGGTAGAATTTTTGCTTTAATTGAAGCAAAGTCTTGGTCGTTATA
Source organism: Photobacterium sp. SKA34 (assembly GCF_000153325.1). Taxonomy (GTDB): domain Bacteria; phylum Pseudomonadota; class Gammaproteobacteria; order Enterobacterales; family Vibrionaceae; genus Photobacterium. The sequence goes on along the minus strand of NZ_CH724141.1, from coordinate 299,502 downwards.
AAGCGGTGAAATTGTTGTTGTATAAGCCGTTGAACCACTTTTTAACTCATTGATATCAAATGTATATGACTTGACCTTAGGTAGGCTATGCGCAATACCTTTGTGGCAGTCTATACAGCTTTGATTCTTACTAGCGGCAATCTGCATTTGCTGTTTAGCTTTTGCAGACATCTCGTCGAAATTCATTTTGTCGTAAGAGTGACAATTACGACACGTAGCGGAATTATTGGCTTCCATTTGTTTCCAAACAGTTTGAGCCATTTCCATTCTATGTTCTTCATATTTTTCTTTAGAATCTATTTTACCCGTTGTCTCAAACCAAATATCTTTTATTCCACCTAATTTGGCAGTTAAGTATTCGATATTACTTTTCTCATTAATATGGCAATCTTTACATTGCGCAGAAACACCATGTTGGTTGGCATAGTGTGGGCTTTTTATATAATCATCATATGGAATTGTCATTGAGTGACATGAAATACAAAATTCAGTTTCAGATGATTTGTGCAATGCAAAATCAGTCGCTTTTACTATTCCAAAAGAAAGGATGAAAATAATAATAACAAAGAGGATAGTTTTCCTTTTTATTCTTCCCATGTTACATCTCTAATAACCGTACAATAAGTGCTGCTATTGTAGGGTTTAATATAATTAGGCAACTATCAAGAAAGGGACAAAAAGTATTAATTAGAAGACAAATATAAAATTTTAAATATAGTTAGATAAGCTGTTTGAGAATATGAGAAGTTATTAACAGCTGACTGTTTTATAAGCGAAATAAATTTATTGATAATGAAATGCATTAAACATCGAGTAAACGAAAACAGAGGAGAGCCTCTGCTTCCGCCATAGTAAGATTAAAGGTGTCTTTACTCATTAATAAGAGCAATATTACGAATATATTCAGCTTGCACTTCTTTAGTAAAGGCATTGGGTCTTAATGCTTGAACTTGGCTAATTATGTCTTCTAATTGCCAGTTCTTTTCCAATAATAGGTGGGCTGCAAGTAAACCAGTCCGTCCTGAGCCACCCATACAATGTAGTGCGACTTTTTCACCGTTATCTAATGCTTGGTGTAATGCCGGGGAGATTGCATCCCAATGAGGCTGAAAGCTTGTATCTGGGGCACAATCATCTTCTATTGGGGTATTGAACCATTGAAGCCCGACTTGTTGAACAACCAGTGGTAAAACACCAACGTTCTTTGCTTCCATTTCCTTCATGCTTAATGCTGTAACAACAATTGTGACACCTTGTGCCTTCAGTTGTTCAATGCTTTCAACTAATTGTGTGCCTTTTGTTCCAGGACAAGGGGTTAGTACCAATCCTGCTGAGTTGTTTATTGGTAATTCCCATGTTGGATGTGTCATGCGGTATTTCCTTATCGTCTTTTCCATTTCTAAACAGTTATACACTGCAATTATGACATATATGATTATTCATATGTATTGATTTAAAAAATCTCATTAACGGTTGACCTCAGGTTAACTTGAGGTTTTATCTTGTGTTGATATTTACACACTTAATAAGGATGTTTTAATGAAAGCGATAGGTATTGTTTATTTCTCGAATACAGGTATTACAGAAGCTTTAGTAGAGGGCTGTTGTAACGAGTTAGTATCAGAGCCTGTAGAAGTGATTACGCACAAGATTACGGGAGCAGAAATTATAGAAGGGCGATTTGTTAATCATGAAATAATGGAAAAACTTCAGCAATGCCAAGCGATTATTTTTGCCTCTCCAACTTATATGGGATCTGTAGCGGCACAATTCAAAGCTTTTGCTGATGCGACAAGTGATAAATGGTGCGATCAGATATTATCAGGAAAAATAGCAGCAGGGATAACTTCTGGTGGCTCACCGAATGGCGATCAAACGGAAACGCTGCGGTATTTTCAAATATTAGCATCACAGCATGGCATGATTTGGATGGGAATAGATAACCCTTCAAATTACAACGCATTGGGAGTGAATCGTTTAGGTTGTCAGGCGGGCGTCGTTGCTACATCTGAGGATGGTAAACCTAACGCTAAAGATATAAATACTGCAAAATACTTAGCACGTCGTATTTATCTTTTTATTCAATAAGTTGGAGTTTGATCAGTGCTTATCAAAAAAGTCTTTATTACGAATATACTTCTGCATGAAGTGATAGCTGAAAGGCCGCATAATCCAACTTATTATAGATCGTGATAAGCGTATTATGGTGGGAATGTTTTGATAAATTTTACCGTTGTGTAACCAGAGCATCTGCCCAACATGCCAATGCATAAAAGGAATAGCGGGCAGAAAGGTGACAATATCTAGATCGCAACAGATACGGTAGGTTTGTTGACGTAATGGGTAGTGTTTTTTAAAACTCCAAAACCCTGTTGCTGGCTGTCCAAAAGTGACCACACGCTTAATTGCATTTGGATAATATTGGTGTAAATAGTCAGCACTGAGTATCGCCATTGCACCACCAGACGAGTGACCAGTTAAGCTAATATGCTTCCCTGATTCAATTAAGGGTTTTATTACGGTTTGGATCTGCTTAATGATTTCGTTGTAGTTCGATTGATTGCGGTATGAGGTTAAATGTGATGCTTGAAATATATCTAGCTTTTGGCTGTCGCTTAAATCTGGATGGCATTGATGAAAGGCATAGTTCCGTCTTATGCTTTTTTGATGTATTAGATAATGATAACCCCAATGAACATGATATGGCTTAGGTTGTGATTCGATTTTTTTCGGGAAACACGCAAGGTTGAGTAGCCAATCCCATATGTTTTGCGAACCTTTAAAGACCAAAACGACTTCATTACTCTCGCCCCATAAAATACGAATAATAGGGCGGCCCCAGCGATCGATAATTTCTTCTCTGCCCTCAGGTAAAAAACCATATTGGGTATGATCAAAATCATCAGGATAAGCAAGATGACATAAAATCGCATATTGTTCATATTGATAGCGTTTGAGTTTTTTCATCGTATTCTTGTTTGAGTTTACTTATCACCAGCATAAACACGGTATTTATCAATCTAATGACAATAAAAGAATACAGGGAAAGTCCAACCTAACACGCTTAGTCTTAGGTCGGACTTAAATTAATGAGCACTCAGGGTAAATAAACTCTTTTGGGGGAAAGAGCCTAAGTTAATGTTCATTAAGCTACAAATGGCTTTGTAGACTTATCAATATTTATATAGAAATCACACTGTAAGTAGAGCAAAACCTATTTTCATATCGACTGTTATATTTTTACGCTAAAATGAGGAAGTTAAAAGAGAACAATATAGAGAAAAAGGTTTCCTCTTTATGAGCGGACAACGATTAAAATTGCAATTCCAGCGTTTGTACAATCATTTCTCAGGTAGGAATACTGAGACAAATCTCCATGATATTTCAGAAGTTTTATTTTGTACGCGTCGTAATGTGCGTATGGTCATAAATAAGATGGTCGATAAAGGCTGGATTGATTGGCAACCTGCCGTTGGGCGTGGAAAGCAATCGCGCTTAATATTTAATAGCACTGACAGTGAGTTACAATTTATACAAGCGCGTAAGTTAGTGACTGATGGCAAATTAGAAACAGCACTATCGGTGTTAGATAATAATGCTGAAAAACTGGTGCAATTGATTCATGAACAACTGGGTATTTCGCATGTTCATGGCAGGCAAATTGTTCGACTACCTTATTACCGTAGCTTTGGTAATCTTAATCCTCTCAAGCCGCTTCGTCGCTCTGAACAACACCTTGTTAGACAAATATTCAGTGGATTAACCCAATTTAATGAGGAAAAAGGGGAAGTTGAAGCTGATATCGCTCATGCTTGGGAAATGATTTCGGTAAGGCATTGGCGTTTCCATATTCGCCCAGCAATCCGTTTTCATGATGGGCGGTTACTTGAAAGCGATGATATTATACAAACGTTTAAGGAAGTGAAACAGCAAGCGTTGTTTAAGCATATTGATGATGTTATTTCTCCCTTTGCTAATACGATAGATGTGTATTTGAAACGGGATGATCTCCACCTTCCAGCTTTACTAGCGAATATTAGTGCTGTTATTCAGCCTGCAAGTCATCATCGTCGTTCTGATGCAACCACATTTCCGGTTGGTACGGGGCCTTATAAAGTCACGATTAATGATAAGCAGCGTTTAAAACTTGAAGCTTTTGATATGTATTTTGGTTTTCGTGCATTAACAGACGTGGTAGAAATTTGGATTTTAACGGGTTTTTCTGCTTGTTATTTAAAGCCATCACTAGAATTAGCGCAGACACAAAGTGCAACGGTATCTAATAAGTTAAGTTTAGATCAAGGCTGTAATTATTTATTATTAAATAGAAATAAAGGCTTAGCTCAACAAAAAGTTTGGCTAGATTATTTTCAATCTCGTTTAAACAGTTTGAGTATTATGCGTCATTTTGATCTTAATAAAGTCTCTAATTTTAAGATGATTAATGCTTATGGTCTATTACCAGGATGGATTTGTGCAACGGAATATCCACACGATATTGTTGTACCAACGACTAAACGCTCTGTGACACTGGCCTATCAACAAGAACATCCTATTTATCCTTATATGGCTGAATTAATCGCTGAAATATTAGCGAAAGACGGTATTACGCTTAAAGTGGTTGAAATTGCCTTCGAAGATATCATGCAAGGCAAACAGGCCGATAAAATAGATCTCTGGTTAAATGGTATGAGCCTTGGGAGCGATAGAGCCGATGCGATATTACCGTGGCTATTTAATTTTGAACAAATTGAACGAGCGATGCCATCTCAAGCATTTACTCAACTTGAGATTCTTATTGATAATTGGCGGATGAATATTACGCCTGAATTTCCATTAGAAGAGATTCAGAACTTATTGGTTAATTCAGGCCAAGTATTACCATTATTCCATGTGTGGTTAGGTGTTGATGGTAATGGTGAGTTGGAAGGGATGGCGTCTAATCAATTAGGTTGGTTTGATTTTAAATCGGTGTGGGTAAAACCAAGACACTAAGTCAATCATTAAGGTTTGAAGAAAAAGTCAAAAGTAGGCGTTAAATAACGCCTACTTTTTTATTTAATTATCGTTGTGATTTTCTTCAAATTCGAGAATATCACCAGGTTGGCATTCAAGTATTTCACATAACTTATCTAAGGTTGAAAAGCGTACTGCCTTCGCTTTACCGTTTTTAAGAATAGACAAGTTTGCTTCTGTCATTTCCATAGCCAGTGCTAATGCTTTTAATCGCATTTTCCGCTTAGCCATCATGACATCTAAGTTAATACGTATTGTCATCGTTGGCTCTTAAATAGTTAAATGTTGTTCGTCTGCAAGAATATAGGCTTCTTTCATCACCCATGAGATTATCAGCACGATTAGTCCCATAATAATGGTTATAAAGTCTACACCAACAAAACTAAAAGCAATCATTCTCTGTCCTGGTGGGTTATTGAAACTGAGTACGAGAGTCATAATTGCTTGATAAAATACTGAACCGCCGACCCAATAAAATATGCTATAACCAAGTTTCTGATAAATTGTTGCATTTTCTAAAGTAAAGATATTGTTATTTTCATAGTTACGAAAGAGTCGAATTAACTTTGTTAAAGCATACATTATAATTGAGCAATAAATTAGGCTAGTTAAAGTTGCTATGAGTCTGGTTGTTAGTGTTAGTGGAACTTGAGTAATGTTATGTAAATCATCAAACGATGTTTGTATTATTCCAGTGTTCGTTAAATAATCATATGGCGTGTCTATTGTTAACCAAAAGTAGCAAACTAATACAGGAGTTAAAACAAGAAATAGTTGAAATAGTATGCGAGCTCTTTTACTTTGTTTTTGGATATTAGACATGTGTTACCTCTCAAATTGATGAGGCAAGAATAAGGATTAAATTGTAAATATGCAATTTAATTATTGTTAAACGATATATTTTTATTGTGTAAATCACCCTTAAAAATATTATATATTGTAAAATTATGATAAATAAAAAACGAGTAATATTCATTTCTCTAGGTTGAAAGTGAATATGTACTCGTTTTGATGTTCAGAATAGGATTTAATTATTTGCTGAATAGCTTAAATTCAAATGCTGCTGTGATTCCATAAAAGCGACATGTAAATTTATGAGCTGGATACTTTCTTGCTGCCATTGAGGATCTGTTTGATGTTGGCAAAACTCGACCATTGCAACAATGATTCGATCTAGCTTTTTTAAGCTCCAGCGCTTTAGTTCTGAACTATAATTTGCATCACATACAATGGCTTGAAGCTTGGCATAAGAAAGTTGAATGTAACCAAATGCCTGCTCGTTATAGCCTTGATGTTGATAATATTTAGTTAACCGAAAACACGCATCTAGCCAATAGGCTAAAGCTTCACTGCCAGTCTCATTGTCTAATTCATCCATCATGCCGAGAGGCGTTTGTTGAATGAGAGAAACCAACGCTGAAAAATCATGGCTATGATTGGGTTGATACCACGTTTTAACTGATTCTAACCAGCAGTGAAGTGTCATCATGCGATTTTTTCCTCTTTAAGTGCGGCCACTTGCGCTTCATCCCAGTTTGCAACAAAGTGATTATCAGCAACTTGGCGGTGGCCTGAAACAGATTTCAAACTTATTGCACGGATCTTATCGGCGCTCTGTGAGTAATCTGGTTCTGAATCTACGAGTTTATTAAAGGGTAGATCAGGATCGGGCACTGCAGAGATTAATAGTTTGGTATAAGGGTGCTGTGGGCTACGTAAAATAGAGCGAGTGTCTCCCCATTCAACAATACGACCACGGTACATTACGGCGGTTTCTTCTGCGATATAATGCGCAGTGGCTAAGTCATGAGTAATGTATAAAAAGCCAATACCAATTTTATCTTTCATTTCTTTCATTAGGTTTAACACGCCTAATCGAATAGAAACATCAAGCATTGAAGTGGGCTCATCCGCTAGGATGATTTCAGCACCAACACCAATCGCACGTGCTAGATTCACACGTTGACGTTGACCACCACTGAGCTGGTGGGGATATTTTTTGAGATCTTCAATGGGTAACTCAACCAATTCCATTAATTCATTCAAACGCTGTTCTACAGCTTCTTTACCTTTTACTTGATTATGAATTAACAGTGGACGAGTGAGGTGGTGGCGAATAGTATGAGTGGGATTTAACGATCCAAATGGGTCTTGGAATACCATTTGGACTTTACCACGATAATTCAATACATCTTTACGTTTACGAATAGTATCGACATTTTCGCCTTTAAATAAAATTTCTCCTTCCGTTACGCCGTGAACTTTTGTAATGAGCTTTGCACAGGTACTTTTACCACAGCCAGATTCACCAACGAGTGCTAGAGTACGCCCCTTATAGAGCTTAAAGCTAATATTATCAAGAGCACGAAAGATTTCAGTTGAACCAAAACCACCGCCAGCAGTGAACTCTTTCACCACATTATTTAATTCAATAATTGGTTGTTCCATTACGATATTTCCTCTGCTGAGATAGAAACGTGTGGGGCGTCTTCATGAATGTTAGGGAATGATGCCCATAATTTTTGGGTATATGGGTGTTGAGGGTTGTTACGTATTTCACGTGCTTGATTGACTTCAACAATTTCACCGTATCGCATAACAGCAATGCGATCGCAAAGTTGACTCATAAGGGCAAGATCATGAGTAATAAATAAAACAGAGAAATCGAATTCTTTACGTAGTTGATAAATTTGCTGCAAAATCTCACGTTGAACAACAACATCAAGCGCCGTAGTTGGTTCGTCCATAACGATAAGTTTTGTTTTGAGACATAGCGCTATCGCAATAACGAGTCTTTGACGCATACCACCACTAAATTGGTGAGGGTATTCAGATAAACGCTCGCGAGGAATATTAACCAGATCTAGCAGCTTTTCTGCCCGCTCTTTCGCTTGGTCATTGGTATAACCAAGGTGGTGGCGCATTACGTCAGCAAATTGTTCTTGAATAGGGAGTACGGGATTTAGGGAGTTCATTGCACTTTGGAATACCATCGCAATGTCTTTCCAGCGAATAACCCCCATTTGTTGTTCAGTCAATGCGATAAGGTTTGTACCGTCGTATTCAATACTTCCTTTTGTGATGAGTGCAGGCGGTTTATGTAAGCGATTAATAGCAAAAGCGATAGTACTTTTACCACAGCCCGACTCACCCGCCAAGCCGAATATTTCACTTTTACCGATATCAAAACTCACTGATTTTACGGCTTTAAAGTCGCCATTGTCTGTAATGTAGGTGACTTCGAGATCACGTACTTTCAGTATTGGATCTGAATGAAACGCTTGTTCCATGATGCTCTCCCTGCAAATATAAAACCACATGATAATGAAACTAATTATCATTAATGTTTACATAAGCTAAATGAGTAGGAATAGGGTTGCAAAGGTTCAAGTTAAAGAAAGTGAGGCAGGTATCAAAAAATCATGTAAAAATTGAGTATCGAAAAATATATCCCGCAAAGATAATCGTTATTTGTAAAAAGGTTTTTGATAAAGGCAATATAAAGATAAAGAAGGAAAGCCCACACAAGATCACATTGCAATATTGTGTGGGGGAGATATGAAAGATCAGACTGCGGCTTTTAATGCGGTTATGAAAAAATCAATATCGTCTTTTGTAATGTCTAAATGAGTGACAAATCGCAATGGGTTTCCTGTTGAGACCAAAATATTTTGTGCTTTTAATGTTGTCGCTAATTGGGTTTGATCTATTTTGCTATCGACTTTTGCGAATAAGATATTTGTTTGTACGTGACTCGTGTTTACTTCAAAACCATTCACTGTATTTAATTGTTCAGCTAAGTACTTAGCATTGGAATGGTCATCAACTAAACGGCCTGTATTTTCAGTCAGTGCAATTTTACCAGCAGCTGCAATGATTCCTGCTTGGCGCATGCCGCCACCAAGAACCTTACGCCATCGACGCGCTCTGGCTATTAGTGCTTTATCACCAAGTAATAGCGACCCAATTGGTGCACCTAAACCTTTTGATAAACAAATGGTGAAAGAATCAAAGTATTTAACAATTTCTGTGATATCGACATTGAGTGCGGTGGCTGCGTTATAAACACGCGCACCATCAAGGTGAAGTTTTAGGTTATGCTGATCAACAAATTTACGCGCTTGTTGAAGGTAGGTTAGCGGTAACACTTTACCATTGATTGTGTTCTCGAGGCTTAAAAGTGTTGTCCTGGCAAAATGAGGATCGTCAGGTTTAATTGCGGCCGTCAATTTTTCAAAGGGAAGTGTGCCGTCAGCGGTATTTTCTATCGGTTGAGGTTGGATCGAACCTAATACAGCTGCACCACCGCCTTCGAATTTATAATTATGTGCCTGTTGACCACATAAATATTCATCTCCACGCTCACAATGCGCCATTAATGCCAGTAAATTAGCTTGAGTGCCAGAACTACAAAAAAGTGCAGCTTCAAATCCATGGCGTTCAGCTGCAAAAAGCTCTAAATCATTAACGGTTGGATCGTCACTATAAACATCGTCACCAACAACTGCATGGGCCATAGCTTGACGCATTGAGGGAGAAGGGCGAGTTACCGTATCTGAACGAAAATCTATCATTTATTATCAGCTTCCTATTCTGTTTTATTTACTATATCACTGTGTACTCTTTGGTTTCTATAGTCGTAGATTCTTGTTACTAAGTATATGATGGTACAATGTTTAAAACGGATTATGTGACAATTATATTAATATTGGATTCTTATAAAATATTTTTTGTAAAGCATCTACACTTAAAAAGTTGATTATTTATTGTGCAGTTATTGAAGAGGTTCTGAGTACGGCCACACTAGGAGGATGATGTGATGTTAGTGGAACAACGAGATTTTACCTTACTAGGTAAAAATCAGCGGCATGCTCATATTAGCGTAATCCCAACAGGTCAATTGCGCGTTAATATTCTTGAGGATAATGCAGAGCAAGAGGCTGAATTCTCACAATTATGGTTTAGTAAGACCGGAACAAAAACATTATTAGTCTGCCGAGATGAATCAAAAGTCAATTGGCAACTAGATCTTAGAAACCAAGACGCGAAAGAGCTCGAACACCTTATTGAATCGGCGCAAGAAGATTATGAAATCTTAATGCGAGATTTATAATCTATCATCAATCTTGTTGAATGATTTGGTGGGTCAATTTGTGATTTTGCGATATGAGTGTGTTTAACCCTGCCAGTAACTAGCAGGGTTTTTTCATTTTCTAGGTATAGGTAAAATGAGGCTTGCTTTCAAACCGCCGCGCTGGCTTTTGCTTAAAATTAAATCACCACGATAACTATGCGCTAGTTCATTCACAATGTTTAATCCAAGCCCTGTTCCAGGTGTACTTTCATCGAGTCGTACTCCACGGTTAAGTACTTGTTTACATTTTTCTTCTGCAATACCAATACCGTCATCTTCTATGACAAGAGTAATTTGACCAGATTGGCTGGATTCTTGGTAAACGCGAATCAAAGAGTTAGCCCATTTATAGCTGTTTTCGATTAAATTACCGATCATTTCATCAAGATCACTACTCTCTACTGCAACCATCACATTGCTATCAAGCTCGTTAACTAAGATCAGCTTTCGATTTGCATAGACTTTATCCATTGCTAGGGAGATCGCATCCACTCGACTAGAAACAGCAGTTTTTGCAGCTAAAATATTAACAGCGCCAGCCATGCGAGCACGCCCTAAATGATAATCGATGTGCTGTTGTAACTGTTGGAGAGCTGGTACTAGTTTGTCTTTTGTTGGTTCATCGAGTAACGCGACTTCATTATTCAAAATAGCGATGGGTGTTTTAAGTGCGTGAGATAAATTCCCTGAATGATTACGTGCACGCAATAATAGCTCTTGATAGTGGAAGAGTAAGGCATTTAGGTCATCAATAACGGGTTGTATCTCAACAGGATATAATCCTGTTAGCTCTGTAGAATGTCCTTCTCGCACTAGCTTTAAATTACGACGCAATTTACGTAGAGGCCACAGTGACCAGCTGACTTGTAGCGTGGTAAGTGTGAGAATACCAATAGCCATAATGGTTAGAATTAACCATAAACCTCGTGTTAGTTGTTGCAAGGTTTTGAGTAATCGATCCTGATTGATGGCAACAGAGAGTTCTACTGGATAATCACTATCAGGCAGTAAGAATTTACGTTTAACCACGATTAAGGATTGTTTATTAGGACCTTCAAAACCATCTTCATTGCTCCCTGAAATGGTGGTGTCCCATAACGAGCGTGAACGTAAATGTTGGTTGTTGAGGTTGAGTGACCAATACAAACCGCTATAAGGGGAGTTAAATCGTGGGTTTGATAATCGACCATCAAGAAATACACGACCATGCTCATCAATATCGACGAGCGCCGTAATTTGATCAAGGTATAAATAAAGCTGGGTCTTTTCTTGGTCAATGAGATAGCTTTTAATAAAGCTAGGTACAAGATAACCAGCCGTTAGTGTGATCGCTAGTAGCCATATTGCAGCTGCGCTTAATAGGCGATTACGAATACTCGGCTGGCCTTTTTTTCGTTTATTAACTCGCATTAATCCGATATCCAAGACCGCGAACTGTTTTTATTACATCATTGCCAATTTTTCGTCGAATACGACCAATGAATACTTCAATTGTATTTGAATCACGATCAAAATCTTGTTTATAGATATGTTCAACTAATTCTGTGCGTGAAATAACCTTGTCAGTGTTATGCATAAGATAAGATAATACTTTGAATTCAAGTGCTGTAAGATCAATGATTTGACCTTCCCAAGTTACCTTGGAAGTACGCGTATCAAGGCTTAAATTACCTGCTTGAATAACAGGAGAGGCATTACCTGTTGAACGACGAAGTTGAGCTCTAACACGAGCGACTAATTCCACCATTTGAAAAGGTTTGGTTAGATAATCATCAGCACCAGCATTTAAACCGTCGACACGTTGTGTGAGTTCATTACGTGCACTTAAAATAACGACAGGGCAGTTTACATTTTCTTCACGAATACCTTTTAACACGGTAATACCATCAAGTTTAGGAAGACCCAAATCTAAAACAATAGCATCCCAGGGTTCTGATGTTGCACGATAGAGGGCATCAATACCATCACAAGAAAGTTCTGCTACCCAACCGCTGTGTTCTAAACCAGCGATAATTTGTTCGCCTAAAGTTACTTCGTCTTCTACAACAAGAATTTTCATTTTGGAGCCCTGATGACATTTTATAAATGTCGTCCTTTAATATTTAACATTTGTAAAGATTGAGCTTGATATTCAACTTTTATTATATTGTTTTTAGTATCAATAAGCTTTAGTTCATAGATCCACTCACCACTATCTTCGTTGAGCTCTACTTTAATTATACGTGCTGATAACTGTTGAGAGACTTTATGTTGAAGGGCTGAATAAGGCTTGATTAATCCTTTTTCTACAGCTGTCATTACATCATCGTGATGCTCTTTATCGTGGGTTACCGGCGCAGCTAACGCACCGAAAGTCAACGATCCGAGAAGCCCGACTATATATAAATATCTAGGACGTATTTTCATATTTATAATTGTAACGTAACAACCATGAATGGAAAGTGAATGAGCGGCTATAATAACGTTTATTATGACCATAAGTCTTTAAATTATTGCGGTTTTATTCGAAAGTTATGATCCCGTTATAGTTGAACTAATACTGCATTAATGGTGTGTTTATATTTTATTCAAATTTATTGAATAGCTTGCTAGTTTACGGCATTTATCGCAAAATTGCGCAATAAAAAGTAATGAAATAGGTAACTCACCATGGCTTCTAGCGCACACGCACTTCATATTTTAGTGAAACACAAAGAATTGGCTGATGATATTCTGGAGCAGCTGAAAAAGGGGGCTAAATTTCAAGAGCTTGCTAAGAAACACTCAACGTGCCCTTCAGGTAAAAAAGGGGGAGATCTTGGTGAGTTTCGTAAAGGTGCAATGGTACCGCAGTTTGATAAAGCGGTCTTTTCAGGTAAAGCAATCAGTACCAGTGAAGCGTTAAAAAAGAAAAATAATAACTTACGTGGATTAATTCCAGAACCTGTAAAAACTAAATTTGGTTGGCATATTATTAAAGTTCTTTATACCGTTTAATGTATATATAGAATCAGCCTGAATTTATATTAAGGATCTTATTCTAGAGCGTTTTTGTGATTATTTAGAGATATAAAAATGTTATTGATTATATCTATTGGTCGCTTCTAATAAATTGCCGGTGTGAATAAAGTGGTCAATTTACATTGATTTACGCTTTAAAGCTGTATAATTAATCACTTTTTCCATAGTATTAATATATGGCTTTTTTATGGAGAATGACGATGAAAGGTTTATTCGATCAGCTAATAAATCAAGCTAGTAATTATATGGATAAGGGAAAAACCACATCGAGCTCAAGCACCTCTGATTTATTAAAAGGAGCGACGGCTGGTGGGGTAGTTGGTGCATTATTAGGTAATAAAAAAAGCCGTAAATTAGCAAAGAAATATGGTGGTAAAGCAGCCTTAATTGGTGGTACAGCTGTGATTGGAACTGTTGCTTATCAGGCTTATAAAAAGTGGTCGCAAGAGTCATCACATGCTTCAAATACGGCAATGGACTCGCAGCCAGCGATTAACCAAAATTCTCAGCTAAGAACAAACCAAGACTTATTAGTTCAAGCAATGATTTTTGCAGCAAAAGCTGATGGTCATATTGACGAGCAAGAAAAAACAGCGATAGCACAATGGATGATTGAAAATGGGATCACCCATGATATTGAAACGGTGATTGTTCGCTGGCTAAATGCACCGTTAGATCCTCAAGTAATTGCAGCGCAAGTGAGTGGTTTAGAGCAAGCATCTGAGGTTTATTTAGTTACATTATTGGCTATTGATGTCGATCATTTCTTAGAGCGTGCTTATCTCGACGCATTGGCTGAAGCATTAAAATTACCTGTGGGCTTAGTTCAACGAATAGAAGAACAAGCAATTGTTATACCGTGATTGATTTAACTCTTTTAATGCAAGGGGCTAATTAAAGATAGCCCCTGTGAATGCAAATATTACTTTGTTTGACCCGCAGGCATAGAACTGTTAATTCTGACTGGACCTAAACCAATGACACACTGCTTATAACCTTTTTTCCAGCCTTTTAGGTATGCCTCTTTATTTACAGTGTCGTAGCTATTTACTATATATTTGGATGGTAAAAACTGCGCTTCCACAGCATTTTTGCAACCATCGTCAAATCCTTTTTTTTCCGCTGGCACCGTATCTTGTTTTACGATTTTTGTGATCACTTGTGGTTCAGGTTGCGGTACAGTTTGTGTCGCGCAACCTGAAATTAATAAAGTTAAGCCAATGAGTGGTAAATATTTATTCATAATATACTCAGTTATATGTTTAATTTTGCTGTGATTTACAAAGCTACAAGCAAAATTTTTATAATTCCTTTTGGGTATATTATAGCGATATCCTTAATCAAACCGTAATCAATGCCATGGTGACTGATATTGTGAATATTTTAAACGATAAACTAAATTAATTATTACTTAAGCGATACAATGATATCTTTCGAAGAGCGAGTATCACTCCAGTTTAATAATTTGGAATAGAAGTGTTTCAGCACTATCAGATACATACAAATGAGACTGAAACTGGTTATAGCACTAATACCTTGTTGAAAATGATTGTCGCCAGAAAGGAGTAATATTAATCCTAGGCTGACACCAAGAGATGAAATCATTAGCCATAGCGGATAACTAAGCCTAAAAAACTGATAGAAATGGAACAATACAGAGAAGATCACTTTCTTTAAATGAAACATATGGTACTCCTAAGCGAAATTGTTGCCTAGTTTTTAAATTATTCTAGTTAGTGAAGAGAGTGAAGTGCGGTGATAAGGTTTTGTGCCGTTGTTCATAGTTTGATGGTAACGATGAAGCAATGTTTATGCTTCATCGTTATAGCCATACCATATTAGTCTTGTGGCTCTGGTTGGGTTGGCTTGGGAATGTATCGGCCTAAACGATCAATTTTTCTGTTTTTAGAGAAGAACATTTCCAACTCAATCATAACGCCAGGATTTGCGTGATAGTTGTATTCTCGAGGAAATTCTAGCTGCGGACGAACACCTAAATATAGCCAATGTTTGTAAATACGTTTATTCCACGTTGCAGATACCCAATAATTTGTGACTTCTTTATTTTCTCCAGTATCGGCACTGATCCCTGTTGAGTATTCGAATAGGTTTTTATCGTCGTAGCGATGGAATAATTCAAATTGCTGCAACAGTTCCCATTTATCGTCTTCTTTTAAGTACTGTGCACTCGTCGTGGTTTTAAATATTTTCGAGTGTTCAGGGTTTATTGCGTAATATCCACTGAGTGCACTCAGATAACCTAACCCTTTTGAGTGGTAATAAAAGACTTGCTGTTCAAGTTGGGTTGTCCAGTTTTCACTAATAGGATCAACGCGTGTAAATCGCATTTTAGTGAAAGGATCAAGCGGAAGCTTTAATTTAATACCTATATCAAAATCAGAATTCCAGTTGCCAAAGTGGGTATCCTGAAGGCGAAATGCACCAACGGTATCGCCAGATGTAGTTTTGTTGCCTGTGGCAATACCACGTTGCTTGTTTTCAAGGCTATCGAAGTCTCCGGGCTCTGAATCAATGATCAGTTTCCAGTCTCGTTTCACATGAGGTAGATCAAGCTTAAAATAAACTTTGAAGTCATTATCAAGTTTGCCGCGGTATGAGTAGGCCATGCGATTACGAATACGTAAATAGCTTCGGTTGGTGAGTGAACCTTCGTCATCGTCTTTAGCTAAGCTTTCGTCAAGGTACTCACCAATATCATGAACAGTGTCGGTGAGTGAGCGGTGTGAGTCGTCAACCCAATCTGCGATGCTTGATTGATTATCCGGATCTGTATTCGTATTGGCAACGGATTCAGCGTGACTAATATTGGGTATTATTGAGAATAAAAAAACCGGTAAACAAAGCTGTTTATAGCGATTTTTAAATGAGGCTAACGGTTTCAATTTCTTCAAACTTCCTTTCTGAATTCGACACTAAAGATCTAAAAAAACATCAGAATTCAGATGTTATTTTTACTGAGAATAGAGGCACTTAAATTGCGATAATCGTGTGCTAACAAAATTTAGTTGTCTAAGTTGTTATATATTCATCACTAAACCATCATCTTAATGATGTGTAATCAAACTATACTGTTAGTAAATTTTATGATTACGTCCTCATAGCTAGGATATTATTGATACACAGTATTTATCAATCGATTTTGAACATTGTGGCTGATAGTCACAAAGTTTTTGTGACATAAAGTGTAAATATTAATGGTTTGTTCTAGAACTTAATGACGGTTTTAGATATTTCTGTTACCAATCATGTGAAACTAAGTGCACTCGAGGGAGTATATGGATAGTTCAGAGATAGAAAGCATGAAGCGGGATATGTCAGTTAAAGTTCATGATATTTTTGATAACTTTGAAGAACATAATAATCGCTTACCAACGATGGAAGAGTTTCGAAGTATCTTTCATGATTGTGCTGATAACTATTTAGGCCCATTAGATAAGCAAATTGTGGATGGTATTAATGCTAACTTAGAGCGTCAACGTATCCGTGAACAACAGTTATGGGATGCTGTAAACGAGCTTGAATCTGAAGAACGAGTTCGTAGAGACGCAGAATAAGGTTTATGGGCGATGCGCCATAGCTAATGCAACTTTAGACTGTGGGCGTATCCCCAATTGTTGGCAAAATTTTTGACTAATCAAGGTGAGTTTTTCTAAATCTATACCGGTTTTGATGTTCAGTCCTTGGCATAAGTAAATAACATCTTCTGTTGCTACATTACCACTTGAACCTGGTGCGTATGGGCAACCACCTAACCCAGCAATGCTACTATCTATTGTTGTTATTCCCATTTGTATTGCTTGATAAATATTTGCTAATGCTTGTCCGTAACTATCATGGAAATGGACGGCGATAGCCTTTGATTGAATGTGCTTATTTACATATTCCAACATATTAGCAACTCGTAGTGGCGTTCCTGTTCCTATCGTATCCCCCAGTGATACTTGATAGCAGCCCATGTCGATGAGAGTCTTTGCAATTTCTGCGACTTGCTGTGGTAGTGTTTTTCCTTCGTACGGACAATCTATCACACAGGACAAATACGCACGTACAGGTATTAAGTGTTGATGGGCTATCGCAATAACAGATTCAAACCGTTGAAGGCTTTCATCGATACTGGCATGTATATTTTTTTGAGTGAAGGTTTCAGAGCAGGATGTAAATATAGCGACTTCATTGGCATTAACGTTAATGGCCGCTTCTAGACCTTGTAGATTAGGAGTAAGAGCTGAGTAGAATATATTGGGATGACGCTGAATGTGCGAAAATACAATATCTGAATCAGCCATTGTTGGGATCATCTTTGGCGAAACAAACGCTCCTGATTCGATATGTGTTAACCCTGTCTGACCCAGTTCATTAATCAGCGCTATTTTAAGCGCTGTTGCTTTACCACCTAATGTTGAAAGGTGAGGTTCGTTTTGTAATCCATCACGGGGGCCAACTTCAAAGACTGTAATAGCATCGGGTAGCGATAATTGAAGCTTATTCGTTAATGTCATCGGCTTTACTCCAGTTTGGTGGGACTTTATCGAAAAAAGCTTGTATGCCTTCTTGTGCTTGTGGTGAGCATCGAACACGGGTGATTAATTCACTGGTATAACGAATTAAATTTTGATCAATCGTTGCGACTTCACATTGATGACATAAGGTTTTGACTGTTGCTAGGGCTGCAGGGCTATTGGATAAGATTTGCTGAATTATTACTTGTTTTTTTTGCTGAATATCATCGGACATATGATGAATTAAGCCAAATTTGAGTGCTTGTTCTACAGTGATTATTTCTGCGGTTAACATAAAACGTTTTGCTTGGCGGATACCAATAGCACGACAAACATAAGGTGCAATTGTCGCAGGCACTAACCCTAACTTTACTTCGCTTAAACAGAATTTCGCGTTGATACTTGCAATAGCAATATCACAGCAGCAAATTAACCCTAATGCGCCGCCAAAAGCAGCACCTTGAACGACGGCAATGGTGGGAACAGGAAAGTGGTTGAGTTGATTTAGAAGTTCAGCCAGTTGAGATGCATCTTGTTGGTTATTTTGTTCTGTTTCTAAAGCCATGCTTTTCATCCAATGCAGATCGGCACCAGATGAAAAGTGTTTTCCATTGGCTTCAAGTAGCAGACCGCGTATCTGTTGGTTTGTTTTAAGTTGATTAAGGGCGGTGAGTAGATCACCGATAATATCAGCATTAAAAGCATTCGATTTATCGACACGGTTTAATGTAATGGTCGCGATGTTATTAGATGAAATAGAAACTAAGATATTTGGTTGTGTTTTCATAATGTGACCTAAAGCGTTACATGCGGAAAATACCAAATCGGGTATCTTTTATTGGTACATGCTGTGTAATTGAAAGCGCCTGAGCTAATACAATACGTGTAGATTTAGGATCAATAATGCCGTCATCCCACAGTCGCGCACTGGCGTAGTAGGGATGACCTTGTTTGTCATAGAGTTCTAAAATAGGCTGTTTGATTTGTTGTTCGTCTTGCTCTGTCCAAGGTTTATTTTCTCGCTGGCGGATAGCTTGTGTGATTTGTGATAAGACTTCAGCGGCTTGCTCACCACCCATAACGGATATACGCGCATTAGGCCACATCCATAATAGGGTTGGATCATAAGCTCTTCCACACATGCCATAATTCCCTGCACCGTAAGAGCCTCCGATGATGACGGTAAATTTCGGCACATTAGCACAGGCAACAGCCATCACCATTTTTGCGCCATGTTTTGCAATACCTTCAGCTTCAACGCGTTTGCCAACCATAAATCCGGTTATGTTTTGTAAAAACAAGAGAGGGATTTTCCGTTTACAACATAGCTCAATAAAATGAGCGCCTTTTTGTGCCGATTCTGAAAATAGAATGCCATTATTAGCAATAATACCAACAGGGTTGCCTTCAATGGCTCCAAAGCCACAAACGAGGGTATTGCCATACATGGCTTTAAATTCGTCAAATTCAGAGTTATCGACTAGACGTGCGATGAGTTCTCTAATATCAAATGGAATACGGATATTGGTACCCACTATGCCGTAGATGTCATCCATGCTGTATTTAGGTGGGGAAGCAGTGGAATCATGATGAGTGTTAGTACTTGATATATTGCAACTACAAATAGCATCACGAGCAAGATGCAATGCATGTGATTCATCATTGGCATAATAATCAGCGAGACCTGATTTTTTACAATGGACGTCGGCACCGCCTAATTCTTGTGCTGTTACTTCTTCACCTGTTGCTGCTTTTACTAAAGGGGGGCCAGCTAAATAGATCGTTGCCTGATCTTTTACCATGATAGATACATCAGCCATGGCTGGAATGTATGCGCCACCTGCAGTGCAAAGCCCCATAACAACGGCTATTTGAGGGATCCCTTTCGCTGACATTTGAGCTTGGTTGAAAAAGATACGACCAAAATGATCTTTATCGGCAAAGACTTCGGCTTGGTGTGGTAGGTTAGCACCGCCAGAATCAACAATATAAATACAGGGTAGATGACATTTTTCTGCGATTTCTTGGGCTCGAAGGTGTTTTTTCACCGTTAGTGGGAAATATGTTCCGCCTTTAACTGAAGGATCATTGGCAATAATCATACATGCATGCTGGTGGATATAGCCGATACCAGCAATAATGCCAGCACAAGGTACGGCTTCGCTATAAACATTTAGTGCTGCAAAAGGTGCTATTTCTAACCATGGACTGTGTTTATCAAGTAACTGATCAATTCTTTGTCTTACTGGTTGTTTACCTTGTTTTTTTTGATGTGCTAATGCCGTTTCTCCGCCACCTTGGTGGATTATTTCTAAATGGGTGTTTAAGTCGTCAACCAACAATTGCATCTCATGATTATTGTTTTTGAACCATTGGCTGGTTGTATCTACTTTTGAGGTAAGTTGAGTCATGGCTTACTCCTTAGCGAGCTGATTCTGAGAATAATTCACGACCAATAAGCATACGTCTTATCTCTGAAGTTCCTGCACCAATTTCATAGAGTTTGGCATCTCGTAATAAACGTCCGGCAGGGTAATCATTGATATAGCCATTACCACCTAGTATTTGAATCGTTTCTAACGCCATTTTCGTGGCTAATTCAGCACTTAGCAAAATGACTCCAGCTGCATCTTTACGGGTGACTTCACCGCGGTCACAGGCTTTTGCTACGGTGTAAACATAACTGCGAGCAGCATTGAGTTGGGTATACATGTCTGCAATTTTGGCTTGGATGAGTTCAAATTCACCAATCGCTTTACCAAATTGTTTTCGTTCATGGATGTAAGGGATCACGACATCCAAGCATGATTGCGCTATACCGAGCGGACCTGCGGCAAGTACTACGCGCTCGAAGTCTAATCCACTCATTAAGACTTTTGCGCCGTGGTCGACGTCACCCAATACATTTTTCTTCGGTACTATGCAGTTAATAAAAACTAACTCGCAAGTATTTGAACCGCGCATGCCTAATTTGTTGAGCTTTTGCGCAGTAGAAAAACCATCAAATTGTGATTCAATAATAAAGGCGGTGATTGCGTTGACAGAGGTGCGGGCATAAACCACAAGCGTATTGGCTTCAGGTCCGTTAGTGATCCACATTTTATTGCCGTTTAGTACAAAATGATCACCGTGATCTTCTGCTTTTAACTGCATACTCATAACATCAGACCCAGCATTGACTTCACTCATTGCAAGTGCACCAATGTGTTCTCCTGTGATTAATGCCGGCAGGTATTGTTTTCTCTGAGCATCATTGCCATTTCTGAAAATTTGATTTGCACATAAGTTGGAATGGGCACCGTAGCTTAATCCTATTGAGGCTGAAGCGCGGCTAATCTCTTCCATCACGATAACATGCTCTAAATAGCCCATATTAGCCCCACCGTATTGTTCAGCAATGGTGACGCCAAGCAAGCCCATTTGACCCAATGATTGCCAGAGATAATGGGGAAATTGATTGTCTTGATCTATTTCGTTAGCGATAGGGGCAATATGTTCAGCGGCATATAAGTTAACTTGTTCGCGCAGCATATTGGCAGTATCACCTAAATCAAAGTTGAGCGGTGAGTATTGGCTATGCATTGTAAAGCCTCCTTTGCGGAACTTGTTTGAGCTACTTGTCTTTGTATGGTTCTGATTTTATAAGGGTATGCTTGCAGCGTTTTTTTGCACGCTCAAGTTCAATCAGAGTGATATCAATATCAGCGCGCTGATTAGTCAGTTGTCGTTGTTTTTGTTCGATGATGTTGATCATGGAAAGAAGCTGAGCATGACTTTTATTGTCATCGTATAAACTGAAGAGTTCCCCGATTTCTTGTAAAGAAAAGCCTAAACGCTTACCGCGAAGTATTAAACTGAGCCGAATTTTATCTCTCCGTCCATAGACACGGTTTACGCCGTTTCGTTTAGGTGACAGCAAGCCTATATCTTCATAAAAGCGAATACTGCGTGGTGTTATTTTAAATTCGTTTGCAAGTTCGCTAATTTTGAAAGTCATCACATTGAGTCTCCTGCAACGTTAGATAGGTAAAAAATTTTTTCCTATCGGTTAAGCAGAGCAGTGATTTTGAGTATTAAAATCCCAGCAAATGTTTCTTAACGTTTACGTAAATGTTAGTGCTATGCTTACAAAAGCGTCAAGAAATCCCCTAATATTCCTGCAAGTTAATGTTTTCTAAATAGACGTAAAGAGGTGATTGGTATGAGTAAGGATATTCTGATCGTTGCTGCAAAAAGAACGCCAATTGGGAGTTTTCAAGGCGACTTACGAAACTTCTCAGCATCTCAGCTTGGCAGTATTGTTATTGAAGCAGCTTTACGAGATGTTAAACGTGCTCAGCCAACTGATACGACTCTAGAACATAGTAGTGCGATGGAATATGAGCACATTGCACAATTAATTGATGAAGTATTTATGGGCTGTGTATTAACGGCAGGTGTTGGGCAAGCACCTGCAAGACAAGCAGCCTTGATGGCAAAAATTCCCGTATCCGTATCCTGCACTACGATAAACAAAGTTTGTGGCTCTGGGTTAAAATCAATTTTATTGGCTTGCGATATGATTAAAGCTGGGGCGATTAGAACGGCTGTAGCTGGAGGAATGGAGAGCATGACCAATGCACCCTATTTATTGACAGACAGCAGAAGTGGTATGCGCATAGGCCATAATGCGGTACTGGATCATTTATATCTAGATGGACTACAAGACGCATTTGATGGGCATTTAATGGGCGTTTATGGTCAGCAAACGGCGACTAAGTATGACATTTCACGTGAAATAATGGATGAATGGGCTATTGGGTCAGTTAATAAAGCTCGCAAAGCGGATAATAGTCAGGCATTTCACGCTGAAATCGTCCCTATTACCGCCCAGAGTAAAAAAGCATTAGTGACGGTTGAAAAAGATCAGCATCCAAATGAAGTGAATCCTAAGAAAATTCCAAACCTCCCGCCTATATTTTCGCAACACGGTGAGCATGGCACGATCACTGCGGCTTCATCAAGCGCTATTGGAGACGGTGCAGCAGCTATAGTGTTAATGGAAGCTGAGCAAGTTCGACGACAAGGCTTATATCCACTGGCATCAATTAAAGGTTATGCTAGTCATAGTCGATCTCCTGATGAGTTTACAATTGCACCTATTCATGCCATTAGCCAATTATTAGATGATCTTAATTGGTCTACTGATGATGTCGACTTGTGGGAAATTAACGAAGCTTTTGCTGTGGTGACTATTGTCGCGATAGAGGAGTTGGGTATTGATGCTGGCAAAGTGAATGTTAACGGCGGAGCTTGTGCTTTAGGTCACCCAATAGGCGCTACAGGGACAAGAGTCGTAGTGACATTAACCCATGCATTACGACAAAAAGCACAAATGTTGAGTGGAACGAAAACGAAAACGCTAAAAGGTGTTGCTGCTGTATGTGTTGGTGGAGGGGAAGCTTTGGCAATTGCGATTGAAGTTGATGTTAAATAGTATGACGCTGAAGATTGGAAATAATTAAAGGAGTAAGTGATGACAGGAATGGTTAATGTTTCCTATATCCGTTGTACTGATGGACATAGTATTGGTGTACTAGAGCTGGATAATCCATCATCGCTTAATGCACTTACGTTAAATATGCATAAAACGATTTACCAGTATTTACAGCTTTGGCGTGAAGATGAAAGCATTGTTGCTGTAATGTTTAAATCGGTGGGTGATCGCGCTTTTTGTGCGGGTGGGGATGTGCGTAGTATGTATTATGCAATAGAAAGTGATCCAGCTTTAAATCATCAACATAAGCCACCAAAAATACCTTTAAATCAGATTGAAAGCCACGTAGCTAAGCCATTTTTAACGGAATATTTCTCCGTTGAATATAGTTGTAATTTGCTCATTCATCACTATAACAAACCCGTTATTGCGTGGGGACATGGTTTTATCATGGGGGGAGGGTTAGGGTTATATATTGGCGCAAGCCACCGTGTTGCTTTACTGAATACAGTATTAGCTATGCCAGAAATAACCATTGGCCTATACCCTGATGTTGGCGCGACATGGTTTTTAAACCAACTTCCTGCCGGTATCGGTTTGTTTTTGGGATTAACAGGCGCACATGTCAACGTTTGTGATGCTCGTGATTTAGCTATGGTTGATCATATTGTTCCAAATAGAGCTTATGATAATGTAGTCAAACAGTTAAAACATTTCCCATGGTCTACAGTATTGACTGATACACAAAGTCAGTCATTGGTATCAGAGGTAATCTCAACTGTATTAAATAACTGTGCTGTAGAAGAGCCCCCCGTGCTACCAGCAAATCAATTATTGCCATACTTCGCACAAATACAGGCGGCTTGTTTTGCCCAATCATTACCCACTATTTACGACCAAATTAATGCCATTGATGGTTTGGGGCTCTGGATTGAGACAGCAAAAAAGGCAATGAATGCAGGCAGCCCTATTACCGCACATATCTGCTTTAAACAAATACAAGACTATAAAGATGTATCTTTACTAGAATGTATAAAAATGGAATTGGGTCTTTCTGTCAATTGTGGTTTGTTAGGTGAGTTCAAAGAAGGTGTCCGTGCACATTTGATTGATAAAGATTATATGCCTAACTGGATTTATTCATCAGTAGATGATGTTGATAAAAAAGTAATTGAGCAAATATTTACACCTATCTGGTCTGAGCATGAAAATCCACTTAATCAGGTCGATATTAGCTAACTATTTATAATAACTTAGTTTTTATGAATAGAATTGTTGTAATGGCTAAACATACGTTAAAGTAGCAGAGTCAAAATTTTTGTTTTAATTCAGGAGCAATAAATGAATATTGAGAATAGCGTTGTTGTCATTACCGGTGCTAGTCAAGGTCTAGGCCAGATGATGGCTGTAACACTAGCTCATATGGGCGCTGAATTGGCTTTAATTGATATCAACTCAGCAGGGCTACGTCAAACGCAAGATCAGTGCCATATGCTAAACAGTAAAGCTATGATCTATGAGGCTGACGTAACAAGCGAAGATGAAGTTGTTCAAGCATTTGCTCATATTATTGAAGATTTCGGTCATATTAATGTCTTAATTAATAATGCAGGTATCCTTGATGATGGCTTACTGGTTTGTGAAAATAATGACGTACTAACGAAAATGCCACTAGAACAATTTCAAACAGTGATGGATGTTAATGTTACTGGTTCATTTTTGTGTGGACGAGAAGCGGCTGAAAAGATGATCAAAACTGAATCTCAGGGCGTTATTATTAACATTTCAAGTGTCGCTAGAGCAGGCACATTAGGCCAAACTAACTACGCAGCGTCAAAAGCTGCAATTGCAACTATGGCTGTGGGGTGGTCGAAAGAGTTAGCAAAATACGGTATTCGTGTTGCTGCAATTGCTCCCGGTTTGATCGATACTCCTTTAGCAGACCAATTGAAGCCCGAAGTAATTGAAAATATGAAGGCATCAGCACCGTTAGAGCGTGTTGGTGAACCTGAAGATATTGCTCATACAGTGAAATATATTATTGAGAATGACTACTTCACTGGGCGTATTCTTGAAATTGATGGTGGTATGCGTTTATAACGTTAATCAACCATAAAACATTGCATATAGTGCCATACCTCCGCCAACTACAAACATAATCATAGAGACAGTAAAGGCGAATTTAGCAAGGTATGGCATTAATCTTTCCATGATATTTCTCTGTTTATCGTTCTGAACAACAGATATTACCTCCCATCTTCGTGTTAGTGAAGAAAATTCAATATCCAAAAAAATAAAACACTATATTTATCTTTTCATTCTTATTTGGTATAAACTCAAGAAAAATTAACACAAAAAAGACAAAGATATCACATGAGTATATTGAATTCTGCAAAACAGGCATATAAGCATAAAAATCACGGTAAAACATTGTCTATCGCTAAATATGCGCTCAGGGCAATGGTGTATTCACGCCAATATAAAGAACTTGCTCATTTCTTTTCAAATGATCAGCGAAAAGAAGTCATTGAGCAACAACCTGAATTTTTAATGCGCTTTACAAAACCCTATTTGGCTACGTGTTTTTCTAAAAATCAAATTGTTGAGGTTTTAAAAAAACATTATAACTGGATGGAAAACCATTTTTCGAAATCAGCTAGACATACTATTTATACTGATGAATTAGAGCTTTATAGCTTTGATATTGACGAAAAATCCTATCAGATAAAGCTAAGTTTTGATAATACTT
Source organism: Photobacterium sp. SKA34 (assembly GCF_000153325.1). Classification (GTDB taxonomy): domain Bacteria; phylum Pseudomonadota; class Gammaproteobacteria; order Enterobacterales; family Vibrionaceae; genus Photobacterium. Next base: position 273,607 of record NZ_CH724141.1, on the reverse strand, counting down.
ATCGCCGTGAGGGTGAGTTAGCGTTAATACTGACAGATAGCAATAATCACCGTTATTATGCTATCGCATTTACCGTTATCGATAACGATATTTATGTTGGCTGTATGCAAGGCGGTTCTAACGATAATGGATTTAGCCGTTTATTTACGAAAGCTTTTTATGGTTTACGACCAAAGTCATTTATGGTTGAAACCTTGCGTTTATTTGCAAATAATATGAATATTGAGCATATTTACGCAGTTAAAAATAGTGCACATGTATATACCGCTAATCGTTATGGTAAAAAAGCGTCAACGATCAACCTTAACTATGATCAATTATGGCAAGAGCATAATGGTGAAGAATACAATGATACCTTCTATTCATTACCATTACATACAGAGCGCCGCGCAATGGAAGATATTAAACGACCAAAGCGTAAAATGTACCGCGAACGTTATGCGTGGTTAGATGAATATGATCAAGAGTTGAAAGAAAAGTTAGACGCAGTTTCTATCGTTCACTAAGTATTCTTTAAAGTGGCAAGGGATTGGATACATATTGCGTCATGGCGCCAATATTCCAAGTCACAGTCAATAAGATTATTATATTGGTCATAATTTAAACGTTCTACAAACATAGCAGGGCTACCTGCTGTAGCACGTAGCGCTGTCGCTGTAGAGCCTGTTAATGATGTAGTGCTCACACGATAGCGCGTTTTTGAATATATACGGTTGAATTGCTCGCGGTAAATAATACTGAGAGAGTGAGTAAAATCGGTTTCCAATAAGTTTGGAAAGAATGACGGTAAAATGTAGTTGGTTACCACAACGACAGGGCGATTATCGAGAAAGCGTAAACGCTTGATTCGATATAACTCATCTTCAGTGGTAGTGTGTAGTAATTGTGCTACTAGCTTGTTGGGTTTGACTAATTCTGCTGAGAGTAACTCCGAGCGGGGAGTGCGACCTTGTGCCATCGCCATTGCAGGAAACTCTGTGGTGTTTGTTGGATCGTAAATTAATGGTTGTGGTGATATAAACCATCCACGACGATCCTCTCTAAAGAGTTTTCCCTCCGACTCTAGTAGCGAAAGTGCTTCTCTCAAGGTAATACGAGTTGTACTAAATGACTCTGCCAATTTTCTTTCTGATGGCAACTTGTGTCCTAATTGACCTGATTCAATTTGTTCAAAGATAGCATCCTTGATCTTTAAATATTGCACTAAATTACTCTCTTTTTACTAGCGTCGAATTTAATTTTTCTATCCATTAAACAGCATTATATGAATATAAAATAAAATAATAAAAGTATTAATATACAAGAGGGCAAGCGTTCGCTTGCCCTTATATTATTTAGCGTTTTCGCCATGCTTGTGTTGTTCTTTCAAGTAATTTACCGACGCCGATATAACTTATTTTCACCATTGCCGTTGTGATTAATAGCATCACGGCCATTGCTGCGGCAGGTCCTGTTTGCCCTGCTTCATCCATATTCAGTACAGAAACTGACGCAGGCATAGTATCTGTTGAATATAAAAATATAATTGCAGAGGTTGTTGTCATTGCATTCACGAACAAATAAACAAAAATATCAAGAATTGCTGGAGCACACACAGGTAAAGTAACTTTAAAGAATGCTTTATATTGTGGCAGTTTTAATGATGCCGAGATAGCTTCGATCTCTGCTGGTAATTGTTTTAATGCAGTAACTGCGGTCATATGACCTACGGTGTAATAATGCATTACAGTGTTAATGACCAGAATAGTAAGTGTGCCGTAAATAATAGTTAGCGGATTCGCGCTATTATTGAAAAAGAAAATATAACCTAAACCAAGTACCATTCCTGGAACTGCCATTGGAATAATTGCAAACATCTGTAGTAATTGACGAAGCGGGCCTAGGCAGCGCCCTTTTTCTATACAGTATGCACCAATGAAAATGGTTATTGTTCCGAAAACGGCAACCCACACGCCTAACTTAATCGAATTAAAATATGGCTCCCAACCTGATGCACTAAATTGTGAAAAGTTGTAATTATGAAGGCTAAGGGTGGTATTCCAAGGCCAAAATGTGACGAGTGAGCCGTAAATCGCCATACCAATAATCGCTATAATAACCAAGCAAATAGCGCTACAAAAAATAAAGCATAACCCATCTCGGATAAAGTTAGCTTGAGGTACATAAGCGATAGATCGAGAATCAAATAACCCTTTTTGTTTTTTCTGTACCCAACGATCAGCCGTAAAAGCAAGAATCGCTGGAACCAGTAACGCAACACTGGTTACCGCACCCATCGCAAAGTTTTGTTGGCCAACTACTTGTTTAAAGATATCGGTTGCCAGAATGTTATAGCTACCGCCGATAACTTTAGGTACTGAGAAATCACATACAACAAGTGTAAATACCACAATCAATGCACTTATCACGCCGTATTTTGCTCCTGGTAGCGTAACGATAAAAAAGGTTTTTAATGGCGAAGTATTAAGAGCTTTTGCTGCTTCGTATAGTCTTGCATCTGAGGTACGAAGAGACGTTTTGATGATCATCAAAGCATGAGGAAAACACCAGAAGGTTAAACCAATAGTTATGCCGATAGGGCCATAAACTGAGTGCCCCATTAGAAGATCTTTAGCAATCCCTTGATTACCTAATATATAGATTAAGCTGAGTGCTGGTAACAGAGAAGGTGCGAGGATTGGGGCTGTACCTAATATACTAAATAGTCCTTTGAGTGGCATACAACTACGGGTTAAAGCATATGCGTAACAAAAAGCAAATAGACCAACGAGAGAAGTTACAGTAACACCAATAAAGAGAGTGTTTCTGATTGATTGCCATACTGAAGAATATGAAAAATACTCCACAAAGTTGGCTAAACCAACAAATTGTCCAGCGTCGTTTTGCATACTCTTTTGAAGCATAGAAAAGAGTGGAGCAATAACAAAAATCCCCATCATTACCAAAAGTAAAATGAGTATGAGCGCGATAATAACGTTGTTCTTGGTAAAAGCATTTTTTAAAATTGCCAAACGCACATTAAGTGGTAGTGATGTTATTTGATGACGACTATTTGGAATTGTTTTAGCTGAAAGTAGAGAAGCCATAATCATTAATCCTTTAAAATTGTTAAATCACTGAGCTTTAAAAATGTGGGTATATTGCTGAGTGATATTCACGAAGAGGAAATGACCTTCCTTAATGGCAAGACGTCGTAGCTCTCTAATTGGTACATCGACTTTAATATTTTTAGCGGGGTTATAGCCTTGCATTCGACAATTTGCGCGAACGTAAGTACCTTGAAATTCTAAATCTTCAACTTGAACAGGGATCGAGGATGCTGATTGTTGATTATTTTCGGTGAAATGAATATCTTCTGGGCGCAGCCCTAATTCAATACGTTGCCCCCGATTAAGGTGTTCGTTCGGTGAAGGTCACAACGTTTCACCAATTCGGATTTTATCTTCACTCACAACAGATGCATCAATAAAGTTCATGCTACCAACGAACTCTGCGACAAAGCGTGAAGCGGGATTTTGATAGATTTCTTCAGGTGTACCAACTTGCTCAATGACACCGTGATTCATGACAACAATTCTGTCAGCCATTGATAGAGCTTCTTCTTGATCGTGAGTCACCATGATTGTGGTAATACCAAGTTTACGTTGAAGTTGGCAAATTTCATCACGAAGGTGTGTTCGTACTTTTGCATCTAATGCGGATAGAGGTTCATCGAGTAATAGTAACCCCGGTGATAAGGCGAGTGCGCGAGCCAGTGCAATACGTTGTTGTTGACCACCCGATAATTGGCTTGGGTACTTTTCTCCAGAATCTGGCAATCCAATAAGTTCTAACCAATATGTGACAATGTTACTTGCTGCTTGGTGAGATTTACCTTGGTTACGTAAGCCTAATGCAATATTTTCTGATACCGTTAGGTTTGGGAATAGAGCATAAGATTGAAATACTATACCGAAATCACGTTTTTCAGGCGCAAGGAAAGTCGTGTCTTTGCCATCTTGAATGATATGACCTGAGCTCGCGATATCCATGCCAGCAATGGCACGGAGTAAAGTTGTCTTACCGCAACCAGAGGGACCTAGAAAACAAATAAATTCCCCCTTATTGATAGTGAGGGAGATATTCTTTAAGGCAGTGAATTGGCCAAAATGCTTACAAAGCTTGTCAATTTGGAGATATGTACTCATGGTGATAACTCATTCTAATTGGTATATACCAAATTTAGTCTTCAAGAGTTACACTTCAATGACGTAAGTTTTACGCAAATAAGACAGTTTATATTTACGAAATATAAGGGAAAGGTCAGTATGTTATTGCAAAAAATATAAAAAAGGATGCTGACAGATTACAAATAGATACCTATTTAATCTATCAACACCCTTTAATATTATCGAGTTTTATTCAACGAATCACACAAGACCGACGGTAAAATGTAATCCGTAAAAAACACCACGGCCAATTAACTCAGCAATAAACATAACGATAAATGCGAGTACACCGAGTTTGGTTGTAAGTGAAGCTTTAAAGGCTGATGTTAGCCATAATCCAGCCGCAATAACCAATAAAGTTAAACGCGTAATTATTGAGCCTGAATAATTTGCTAAATGGCTAGCACCTGTTTGAATTGATGTCGTTATTTCAGCTATATCAACTAATTGCCACGCTGTAACAATGAGGTGTAGAGCGATTATGATTACGCCTAAGATGGCCAATTTTACATTTAGCTCACGGCTTGATGAGTTTGTGAAGTTAAGTAATACATATGCTAATAGTATTCCTGACATTAATACGGTGCCAATAAATTCAACATAAGTAAAACTACTGTTCCAAACTGGCACTGTATTTATCAAATAAACTTTCACCATTGCTGCCATAAAGTCAATACCAGCAATTGAAACAATAATACGAGCAAGCTTTAAAATAGACTCATTGGCGACTTTAAACAGATCGGCAAGCCAGTAAATTCCACCAAGAGCAAAAAATAGACTTCCCGTTAAAATCTCATTTGAAAGACCTGAATGTCCAACACGGTTTAATGCATTGAATGCACGTAATGGGCTGCCCAAGTGCATCGTTGAAGCTGCAAAACCAACGGCCATAAATGCCCATAAGATAAACATGCTCAGAACAAGAGGGCGACGTTGTTTAAATGTTGCTCCCATCGCAGATAGACGTGAAGCCATGATGATATAACTACCAACAGCTGTCTGTGCTAGAACGGTAAAGATGACTAAGGGTAATTCAGGATAAATCATGATTTAACCTCTCTAGGGTTTTGTAAAAATCCGCTAGTATCACCAACAGGTTTACCATTAGGATTTAACTTAATGATCAAATTCGGGTGCGTAATGCTTGAATCTGGTAACGGTGCACAATTTGCGTTACTACCATATTTTTTACGCAGTTCACTAATCTCACCAAATTCGATGGCACGCAGTGGACAACTATCAACACAAATAGGCATTAGCCCTTCAGCAACACGTTCAAAACAGCCGTCACACTTCGTCATGTGACCTTTTTCTTCACTGTATTGTGGTGCACCGTATGGACAAGCCATATGACAGTATTTACAACCAATGCAGACATCTTCGTTAACAACAACTAGACCATCTTCTTCACGCTTATGCATTGCACCGGATGGGCAAACTTTTGTACATGCAGGATCAGAACAGTGATTACATGAAATTGAAAGATAGTAAGAGAAAACATCTTGGCGAAAAACGCCGTTATTTTCACTCCAGTTACCACCAACATATTCATAAATACGGCGGAAGTTACGGTCTATACCTAGATCTTTATTATCTTTACATGAAAGCTGACAGGTTTTACAACCAGTACACTTACTGGAATCGATGTAAAAGCCATATTGTTTCTTAGGTGTCATTATGAAGCTCCCATGCTTTTCACTAGTTTAACTTCAACAAGGTTGGTATGAGATGGATTCGACTTTGCCAGTGGGCTAGGTCGGCTGGTGGTCAATACGTTAATTGAACCAGCTTGATCCACACCTTTACTGTTCGGAGAGTACCAAGCACCTTCGCCTAGTGCTGTAACATGCGGCATAATACGCGGTGTTACTTTCACACGAACATTCAATTCACCTTGTTTGCTTCTCACATTGACAAGATCACCATTTTTAATGCCGCGAACTTGTGCATCAATAGGGTTCATCCATAGCTCTTGTGGTGCTGCTGCTTTTAACAAAGCAACGTTGCCATAAGTGGAGTGGGCACGAGCTTTATAGTGGAAGCCAGTAAGTTGCAGTGGGTATTCTTTACGATCTTTTGAATCCCAACCATTAAAGGTGGAATGGTATTCAGGGATAGGCGTAATATGCTCATCACTGTCTAATTCCCATTCTTTAGCAATGGTCGCTAATTGCTCTGAATATATTTCAATTTTACCTGACGGTGTCGGCAATGGATTCGCTTCAGGGTTTGCTCGGAAATCTTCATAAGGAACATGTGGACGTTCAAATTGTTTTTTGTAGATCCCTTGCTTACGCATTGTGTCGTAATCTGGAAGATGCGGATCGTTGTTTTGTTTAACGGTTTCGGCATACATCCATTGTAACCATTCTTCTTGCGTACGACCTTCAGTAAAGGCTTTTTCAACACCCATACGCTTCGCTACACCCGTCATGATGTCGTAAATAGGTTTACATTCAAAGCGTGGTTTAATCGCTTGGCTGGCGAAAATAAAGTATGGCATTGATGCGGCTGCACCATCCATACAGAAGTCAGATTGTTCAGAGGTTGTACAATCAGGCAGCACAATATCGGCATATTTTGCAGATGATGTCATGTGATTATCGATAACAACAATCATCTCGCACGCTTTTTCATCTTGTAGGATGTCATGGGTACGATTGATATCAGAATGCTGGTTGATTAAACAGTTACCCGCATAATTCCAAATAAACTTAATTGGATTATTAAGCTTTTCAGCACCTAAAAGCCCATCCGTTTTATCTGTCATTTCATCAGCACGGAAAATAGCGTCCGTCCAAAGGAACATTGGAATGGCTGTTTTGATTGGGTTCTCTACTTTAGGAAAACGAACAAAAGGATAACTATGGTTTCCTTCACGAGCACCGGTACCACCACCTTGAAGGCCTACTTGCCCCCTAAGTAGAGATAACATCATGATCGCTTTACATGCTTGCTCACCATTAGCAGAGCGTTGTAAACCCCAACCTTGAGTAATATAAATACGATTAGAATTGCCAATTTCACGGGCTAATTTAATGATTATATCGCTTGGAATACCTGTAATAGGAGCAGCCCACTCTGGTGTTTTAGCTGTATTATCGTTGCCATTACCCAGGATATAATCTTTATAGCTACCATTTTTAGGTGCTGATGCTGGAAGGGTTTTCGCATCATAACCAACACAATATTTATCAAGGAAATCTTGGTCGACTTTGTTTTCGGTGATCAATACATGAGCAATGGCAGCGCACAATGCTGTATCAGTTCCATGTTTAATCGGAATCCATTGATCTTCTCGACCACCTGCGGTGTCTGTGTAACGAGGGTCAATACAAATAGTGCGAGTATGATTGATCTTTTGTCCATCAACGAAACTATGAACCTGACCACCACCAGACATACGTGTTTCAGCTGGATTATTACCAAACATGATACATAAGTCGGCATTTTGAACGTCATCAATACTGTTGTTATCAACAAATGAGCCGTAGAAGAATTCACTCATACGTTCAATATTTGCGGCAGAATAATCACCGTAATGGTTAAGGTAACCACCACATAGGTTCATCATTCGAGCAATTAACGTACTTGAAGGATCCCAACTTTTAGTAACAGTGCCACCAAGGGTACCTGTACCGTAATTTAGGTAAACAGCGTCATTTCCATACTCGTTAATGGTATGTTTAAGACTATTACCAATAATATCAAAAGCTTCATCCCAGCTAATACGTTGGAACTTACCTTCACCGCGTTTACCAATACGTTTTAATGGATATTTTAAGCGGTCGGGATTATACACGCGTTGGCGCATTGAACGTCCACGTAAACAAGCTCTGACTTGATGTGAATGGTTGAAAATGTCGTCGCCAGTATTATCTGTTTCAACATATTTTATTTCACCATCAACAACATGCATTCGTAAGGGGCATCGAGAACCACAGTTTACAGTACAAGATGACCAGATTATTTTTTCATTAGGCTGAGTAGGTGTTTCTTTTGCTAGTGCTTTTACGCTGGTGAATGGTAGGGACATTCCGCCAACACTCGCAGCTAATAAAGAGCCACTTTTCAATACATTACGTCGAGTAATGCTCAATGACTTTTTTAAGTTAGACACGATTTTTCCTTGGGACATTGCTTATTTGAAGCGCAATTATGCCTATTTGAAATGATCGTTTATTGTTTTGAGTCAATATATATAAAATGATTACAAAGTATTGTTATGCTGACGGTAGAATTAACAAATTGTGAGTTGTAATGTATAGCAGTGCTGATCTGAATAATATAAAAGTATTTAGTCGTGTTATTGGAGGGTTATTTTATTACCATCCAAGCCAATATGACGTTTCTGGTGTAAAAACCGTACTTACATTAGAAAATACGGGGTATACACAATTTGATGTCACAACTAATGCCTTTTTAAACACTGATTCAGATGTGTTAGCTGTTTGGCACGATGAGCTCTTCACCGGAGTCGGTGAAATGAAAGCACCGCCTTGGGGCTCGGTTTATTTAGATCGAGAGTCTGTTGTGTTTGGTGAATCGACTTTATCTTTTCGTGCTTTTTTAAAGCAATATGACATTGAATTTGAAGCTTGTCATAATGAACCAGAAGATCAATTTGGATTGATGTTGATGGTTGTTTCAAGCTTGATAGATGCAAAAGAGTTTGAAGCTGTTAAAGAGTTGCTCTCTGTTCATATATTGCCATGGGCAAGTCATTATTTAACGTTATTAGAACAAGCGGCACCAGAAGGCGCTTACCATCAGTTAGCATTATTAGGGCAAGAGTTTCTTGAGGTGCTTGCTGAAGAATTTGATGCTGAAGCAATTCCTTGCAAGATTTATTTTAATGCGTGAAGCTAAGCAATATAGTCGCCGAGAGTTATTTACCCGATTTGCCAGAACACAACCTCAGCTGATTCAAGAAAAAATCGTGATAAGTAATACTTGCGATAATATTTATGGATATTGTGAAAGTTGCAGTGACACTTGTCAGCAGCAAGCGATTACTTGGTTAGCTGAGAGTAAGCCTGTCGTTGATCATGAAAAATGCACGCTTTGTAAAGAATGCATAATTAGTTGCTATATTTCTTCAATCTCTATTAGTTAAAATTAATGCGTTATTCGCTTAAAAAGCCGAGCCTATGATAGGTTCGGCTTTTTAAACTTAGATTAATTAAGATTTTGGCTCAGATTTCGAATCAAACTTTTCAGACCATGTTCTTAGTACATCTTTTCGAGATGATGCCATTTTTGAGAAGTCCATTTTAACCATCGCTTTTTCAACATCAGGATAGTTTGGTACAGGTTTAGACTCTGCTTTACGACCTACGACCGGATAGAACTCGTTGTATAATTTGTTTGCATCCGCTGAAATCGACCAATCGACTAAGCGTTTTGCAGCATCAGATTTAGCATTAACAAGGCCTACAGCTTCCGCTTCCCAACCAACACCACCTTTAGGCATGATCACATCGATAGGAGCACCTTGTGATTTTAATGTTGCACCACGAATTGCCATAGATATACCGATAGCCACTTCACCTTGTGCCGCTTGAACACATGGCTTAGAGCCAGAGTGAGTGTAATGATCGATATTTTTATCAAGGTTTGCCATGTACTCCCAACCAGCTTTATCACCCATTGTTTGTAGCCATGCTGAAACCTGCATGTAACCAGTCCCCGAAGAAGCCGGGTTAGGCATTGCAATATGTCCTTTGTATTCAGGTTTTAGTAAATCTTGCCAAGATTCAGGTTTAGTTAAACCGAGTTTCTTTCCAACCACTTCGTTGTAACAAACCGCGTTAAAAAATGCATCGTTACCAAACCATGCTTTATTTGCTTGCGGGTCAATAAGAGAAGGACGAACTTGATCTAAACCTTTTGGAGAATACGGTTTTAAGATCCCGTTTTCTTTAAGTAATGCCATTGAAGATCCAGCCAAGCCCCAAACAACATCAGCGCGTGGTGCGTCTTTTTCAGCAAGTAATTTTGCAGTCATGATCCCTGTTGAATCACGTACCCATTTGATTTCGATATCTGGGTTAGCTTTTTCAAAACCATTTTTGAATTTCGCTAACATATCGGTTTCAAATGCACTGTATACCGTCAGTTCCTCTGCGGCAAAAGCATGTGTAGCTGAAAGTACTGAAATAGCAGCAAGAGGGGCTAGTATCCAACGGTTCTTCATTGTTGTATCTCCATGATTGATAAAATCTAACTCAATGTTGTAATTTTGGTATGTACCAGTTCCGAGCCATTACGATGCTAAGGGGGATTTATGACGCTTGGATGATTACTTTATTTCAATTTTAAGGCGGTTTTATGTGGCTTATATGACTAAACAGAGATAGGAGTTTTCTAATATGAATCTTTTATTAACTCTTTAGGTTGACCATTTACAGCTTGGTTTTTAACTCGTTATAGTTTTTTAACTGGTATAGTCCAAATGGAATTCAATATGGAAAACTCGACGAATCAATACTTGCTGTTAACACCTGGCCCTTTGACAACAACACCATCTGTCCGTGAGGCAATGTTAAAAGATTGGTGTACATGGGATGATGATTACAACAAGGATATTGTTGAAGTGATTCGCACTAAACTGGTGGAATTGGCTACACAATATAACGGCTACACATCAGTACTTATGCAAGGGAGTGGGAGCGCCTCAGTAGAAGCTACAATCGGCACAGCCATACCTGCTGATGGTAAATTATTAGTCATTAATAATGGCGCTTATGGCAAGCGTATTACTCAAATTTCTGAGTACTTAAACATCGCTCATCATGTTATTGAGTTAAGTGAAGTTGAACAGCCAGATCTTGAGCATATTGCGAATTTGTTGGATGCTGATACAGATATAACACATGTTGCTATGGTGCATTGTGAAACCACCACAGGTATGTTGAACCCGATTGAAGCGGTTTGTGATCTAATTAAATCGCGTAATAAGATCATGATCTTAGATGCAATGTCGAGTTTTGGTGGTATTCCAATGGATATTGGTGAACTTGGTGTTGATTTTATGATTAGTTCTGCCAATAAATGTATTCAAGGCGTGCCAGGGTTTGGCTTTGTTATTGCGAAAACTTCAGAATTAAAACAATGCCAAGGACGAGCACGATCATTATCGCTAGATCTATATGATCAATGGGATTGCATGGAGAAAAACCATGGTAAGTGGCGTTTTACCTCTCCAACGCATACCGTACGTGCTTTCTATCAAGCCATGTTAGAGCTAGAAGAAGAAGGTGGTGTTGAAGCACGTTATCAACGTTATCAATCGAATCAACGTTTGCTTGTGGATGGCATGGAATCATTAGGGTTCACGTGTTTACTACCTCAATCTCTTCATTCACCAATTATCACTTCATTTTACTCACCAGCATCACCAAATTACGATTTTAAAGAGTTTTATACTCAGTTGAAATCTTATGGTTTTGTTATTTATCCGGGGAAAGTTTCAAACGCTGATTGTTTCCGTATTGGTAATATTGGTGACGTTCATAACGATGATATTAGCCGTTTATTAGATGCAATTGCCCAAACCATGTTTTGGCAGAAGGCTATATCGTAATGAGTATTAATGCTGAACAAAACCTGCATCTTCGTTGTGAGGGCGATACCAATACTACTGAGGCTCGAAAACAGTGGTATCGAAACTTAAACTCACCGCAAACTGAAGCAATGTTAGAACAAGACAGCCAGTACTTTTTACATCAATCCATGTCTACACCTTGTATGAATGCGTTAGCGGCGGCCGACGGTATTTATATCGAAGATATCAATGGTAAACGTTACATGGACTTTCATGGCAATAACGTTCACCAGCTGGGCTATGGCCATCCTAAAGTGGTGGAAAGAATTCAACAACAATTGACTGAATTGCCTTTTGCTCCTCGCCGTTTTACTCATCAATCTGCGATAGATTGTGCAAAGAAATTAACAGAAATCGCTGGTGGAGAACTAGAGCGCGTGCTGTTTGCTCCAGGTGGAACATCTGTGGTTGGTATGGCACTAAAATTAGCCCGTATTATTACAGGTAATGCGAAAGTGATTTCGTTGTGGGATTCATTTCATGGCGCGTCCTTAGATGCCATATCAGTAGGTGGTGAAGCGTGTTTTCGTCAGGGGATGGGGCCATTAATGGCTGGCGTTGAGCGTATTCCACCACCGATTACCTATCGTGGCGCTTTTCCACGTGAAGATAATAGCGATTTACAATACGCCGATTACCTTGAATATGTCATTGAAAAAGAGGGTGGTGTTGGAGCGTTTATCGCAGAAGGGATACGTAATACTGATGTGCAAGTGCCTTCAAAAGCCTACTGGCAACGTATACGTGAAATATGTGACAAACACAATGTCTTGCTGATCATTGATGATATTCCAAATGGTATGGGAAGAACTGGTCACTGGTTTAGCTATCAAGCTTTTGGAATAGAACCTGATATTCTATGCATTGGTAAAGGTTTAGGTGGTGGTGTTGTGCCATTTGCCGCTTTAATTACTAAAGATAAATATAACCAAGCTGCTGATATTTCATTGGGTCACTATACCCATGAGAAAAGTCCGATAGGTTGTGCCGCTGCGCTTGCGACCATTGATGTCATCGAATCTGAAAAGCTATTAGCTAAAGTAAAGCAAGATCAAGATTATGTATCTGAACGTTTATTTCAAATGAAAAAATCTTATTCCGTCATTGGCGATATAAGAGGTATAGGATTGTTATGGGGGATTGAGCTTGTCACCAATCGCCTTACTAAAACCCGTGCCCATGATGCCGCTGAACAAGTGCTATACCGATGCTTAGAGTTAGGTCTTAGTTTTAAAGTCTCGCAAGGTAACGTGTTGCAATTAAGCCCCCCACTGATTATCAAGCGTAAAGATCTTGCCCGTGCATTAGATATTGTGGAACAAGCTATTAGTGAAGTCATTATTAACTAAATTGATGTGAAAAATTAAAAGGATAGAAAATGAAACAGATTAAGGGTGTAATTTTTGATTTAGCTGGAACAGTGGTTGATTTTGGTTCATTTGCACCAACCACTATCTTTGTAGAGGCATTTCGACGTGGTTTTGACTTTGATATTTCATTGCAAGAAGCCCGTGTACCAATGGGGCTAGGGAAGTGGGATCACATTAAGTCAGTCGGTGAATTACCAGCAGTTGCAGAGCGCTGGTACGCACAGTTTGGTCGTAAAATGGAAGAATCAGACATTGATACGATTTATGAAACGTTTATGCCATTACAAATTGCAAAAGTTGGTGAGCATGCTGATTTAATTCCAAGTACAGAAAGTGTTGTGTCTATGTTACGTGAGCAAGGTATTAAAATAGGTGCGTGCACTGGCTATCCTCGCGCAGTTCTTGACGCATTACTACCTGCTTTAAATGCTAATGGCTTTGTACCTGACTGTGTTGTCGCAACAGACGACCTAGCTGTCGGTGGTCGTCCAGCAGCCTTTATGGCACTAAAAAACATGCTAGAACTAGGACTTGGTGATGTTTCAACTTGTATTAAAGTGGATGACTCAGTACCAGGTATTAGTGAAGGGTTAAATGCAGGAATGTGGACTGTAGCCTTATTATTATCTGGTAACGAGGCTGGTCTAACTCAAGAGCAATTTGAATCTGCCAATACTGACACTTTAAATGCGGCACGTGAAAAAGCGCAGAAAGCGTTTAGTCATTCTGGTGCCCACTATCAAATTGATACCATAGCAGATTTACCTAGAGTAGTGGCTGATATTAACCTTCGTCTTGCACAAGGTGAAAAGCCATAGCAGACAATAATTTAATATGATGAATAAATAAAAAGGGATGCATTTAGCATCCCTTTTTAAATTAAAGATAATGTAATTACGAAAAGGACGGATTACCTTAATAAAAATAAGGTTAAATTGTAATGTTTCATTATTACCATCACTTGGTATATACCAAAAAAGGAAGGAATAATGAAATATTTAGCTTTATTCGTAGGGGCACTATGTTCTGCTAACGCAAATTCATTTGAAATTGATATTCATAATGATACTGATAACAACACACTAATCCCATATATTAATCAAGTACCAGACAGCACATATGGCGGAATAAAAGCACATAGTAAACAAAATTATAGTGATACTACGCCTTGTTTAAAAGATTTTTAAAGGAATACGATTTTGGTAATGTATCCATTTATAATCAGTCAAATAATGAATTTATTCAGTGTGAAAAATTTGTTTTAACCGATAAACATAAAATATCTATTACTAATAATAATGGAAAAATTATATGTAAACTACATCCAGTATCAAAAAATGGTGACCCAGTAGAGTTAGTAAAAATAGTAAAAGATGGTAATAATAATTTAAAAAATACTCATGATGAAATTACCATGTATCAGGATGTTGGTATATACAAATACGATGACAGTGAAGGAAGTGTAACATTTGATAAAGAGGGTAATTTTATTTTACCTGAAAAGAACTATGTTAAATTTTATTCACATGATATTCCTGGCAAGGTTACAGTTTCATTTGGATTTAAGGTAAATAATCAAGATTCAGAAGGATCAGTAAAACTATATAATGGAATTAGAACATTATATATAGATAAAAATAATAATTTAATTTTAGAAAATGGTGAGTTTAAAAAAGAGATAATATACCAAGGGGTAGAAAATAATGTATGGAAAAATATTATTATAACCCGTACAGATAATAATTTACAAGCTTATTTAGATGGTAAGTTAATCTATAGCAACGAAGTGAGTTACCAAAATGGTGGATATACAATAATAGGTTCTGGAGAAAACAAAGTTTCATTATCAATAAGTAAGTTTAGATTATTTAATGGTCATATTACTTCAAATCAAGCAAAAGCCATATCAGAATATGATCTAAGAAGCTCAACAAATGAAACTCCTGTTTTTCATCCATTACCTTCAAGGCAAATCAAAAATGTAGAATTAAAACCAGTTCTAAGTTGGTCTACGCATGAGGCTCTACAGCCTGAAAACATTACATACCATATTGAAGTTTCAAAAAATAAAAACTTTAAAAATGTTGTATTTCAGAAGGATACGGATGATAAGCATGTTAAAGTCCATAAAGGTTTAGAATCGAATACAACCTATTACTGGAGGGTTAGTTATGACAATCAAGTTAGTGATACTTTTGAATTTACAACTCGTAAAGACGGAAATAAATTATATCATATGCAAAAAAACTCTTTAACTCTTATGGAGTTTAATATTTGGGGGATTGATGATCGAGGAACAAATGCTGCTCCTAAATATGGTTCTAAATATGTCGCGGAAGTAATTGAAAACGCTGGAGCTGATGTTGCTGTATTAACTGAAGGTAGATTAAATGCTAAAGCAGTTGCTGAAGAGTTAGGATGGTATTATGTTGAGCATGATGATTTTAGCAAATATGCTCCAGGAGTAGTATCTCGATTTAAAATTGAATCAATTGATACAACTAACTCGCGCACTTTATCATTAAAGCTTCATGATAAAAATTTTAATCGCCATTATAGCTTAGGTGTGATACACCCTAGTTCATCAGCAAACTATAACTCTTGGGATGCGGCTGTTACTCAAGCATTTAATAATGAATTATGGACTAACATTCAAAATGAAGAAAAAGAATCAAAATTAAAAGTGTTGAATGTTGTAGTGGATAAATTATTTATAAATAAAGATGATAAAACATCAGATCTTATTGTTGGTGATTTTAATACAGTAATGAGTGGAGAGTTTATTAAAGACTCTGAATTTGAAACTATCAGAACCTATGCAGGACAAAAATTTTTAATGTCTAGTAAGTTAATGGATGATATGGATTTTAAAGATTCATATAGAGAAGTTCATCCAAATGTAAAAGAAATTCCTGGGTACACGTATTCTTGGTTTTATCAACAAGATAAGCAAAAAGGTGGTAGAATTGATCATATTATGTATCGTAACAATAAAAATTTAAAATATAAATTAAAACCAATTAACAGTTATGTGACGCATTATCACCCTGTTACCTGGGTTTCAGATCACAGCGCAGTAGTAACGAAGTTTAAAATTGTTAATAATAAATAATTTTAATTAAACAAGAAGCCACGTTATAGCGTGGCTTTTTATTATATTAAATTTATATTTCAATTCTTTATTGTTATTAAAACGTCATACAAATATTTTATTGTTTCTTTAATGGTATATACCAATTAAGGAAGTTGTAGGGTATGCATAATAGTAGTCATTTCCAACCATTTTGGTTTTCAGAAGCATTAAAGAAAAAATCAGATAATACAGTTACTTCACTTAAACACGATATTCAAACGGATGTATGTATTGTTGGAGGAGGTTACACTGGATTATGGACCGCTATTCAACTAAAGAAACAGCAGCCGAATCTCGACATTGTGATTATAGATAAAGGGTTATGTGGTAGTGGTGCATCTGGTCGAAATGGGGGGTGTATGCTGACATGGTCAACTAAATATTCCTCTATGAAGAAACTATACGGTGAAGAGGAAGCGGTAAAACTTGTACAGGCATCTGAACGTGCTGTTTATGAAATCGCTGATTTTTGTGAAGAAAATAATATTGATGCTGACCTACGTCTTAATGGCACTTTATATACAGCAACAAATAAAGCACAGCAAGGTGCTATGGAAGGTGTACTTGAACAACTATCTAAACATGAAGTGAATAGTTGGCAAGAGTGGCAACATGATAGGGTACAGCAAGAAGCTGGCTCTAAACTACATTGTGAAGGGTTTTATTCACCAGCAGCTGCAAGCGTACAACCTGCGTTATTAGCGCGTGGGCTTAAACGTGTTGCTGAAAACATGGGGATTAAGATTTATGAAAATACCCCCATGGAAAATATCAGCACAGAGGTTCCAGTTACAATCACGACTCCAGAAGCCGATATTTTTACCAAGAAAGTTGTACTTGCGTTAAATGCATGGATGCTTGAGCAATTTCCGCAATTTAAACGAAATGTTGTTTTGGTTAGCTCTGATATGGCGATTACTCAGCCAATTCCTGAAAAGCTTAATGATATGGGGCTAAAAGATGGTAAAACCGTTATCGACTCACGTATCTTTGTTCATTATTATCGCTCTACGTCCGAAGGGCGTTTAATGTTGGGTAAAGGAGGAAATTATTTCTCCTATGGTAATAAAATCAGAAAAGTATTCGATTCACCAAGTCGTTATAGCAAGCTGTTACGACGATCATTTAACAAGCTTTTTCCAAACCTTAAAGAAGAAAAATTTGCTGCGACATGGACTGGCGCATCGGATCGTTCAACTACGGGCTTACCATTCTTCGGTCAATTGGATGGCAATAAAGATATTGTTTATGGTTTAGGCTATTCGGGAAATGGAGTGGCACAAACTTGGATTGGTGGGCAAATATTATCTTCATTGGTACTCGAACAGCAGAATGAGTGGAGCCAAAGTGGTCTTACTTCAGGGCCTAAAGGTAGTTTTCCGCCAGAACCTATTCGATGGTGTGGTGCGATGATGGTGCGTAACGCAATTCGTCGAAAGGAGTGCGCCGAAGATAATGGTAAATCGCCTTTTTGGTTAGATAAGCAATTAGCAAAATTTGCTAATGCAGCTGGTAAAGCGGATAAGGCTTGATACATAGAGTAAATAAGAAAAAGGCTTGTTCTAATGAGTTTTTAAGAACAAGCCTTTATTTGTTTATACTTTTAAAAGATTTAGCCTGCAGCGACGTTGTCTTCAGGGTATCTAAGCAAGGTTGGTTTAGGACGAGCTAACATGTATGCCAAGGTTAGTGGGCCTAAACGACCGATAATCATGACTACTATCATGATGTATTTACCGGGTTCAGATAAGGTTGCAGTTAAACCAGCAGTAACGCCTACGGTTGCAAATGCTGAAATGGTTTCAAACATTACCTCATAGAACGGCGCTTTTTCAGTGATCATTAAGGCAAACATTGCAATGGTAAGTACAATGCCACTAACAACAATGATAGCTAATGATTTTGTCACCGTTTGGTTTGAAATTGTGCGCTTAAATAGCACTACACGATCACGTTGTTTTAAGAATGACCATGTTGCCAAAACGGCTACGACAAAGGTTGATACCTTAATCCCACCACCTGTAGATGTTGAACCTGCACCTACAAGCATTAATAACATCATGACTAACATAGTTGGTTCAGTAAACTGACTAATATCTATACTGTTGAAACCGGCTGTACGTGCCGTAGCAGATTGGAAAAAGGCTGCTAGCCATTGTCCTGACTGATTAAGTGGCCCTAAAGTATGGCTATTATGGTGCTCTAAAAGCCAAATCATTATGGTACCGACAAATAATAGGATCGGGGTTGCAATTATCATTATTTTTGAATGCAAAGATAAAAAGTGGAACCCTCGATGAGCATTTCGTCTAATGTCAGAGATAACAGTAAAGCCTAAACCACCCAATATGAATAGTGATGAAATCGTAATGATAACGAGTGGATCATCAACATAACGCGTTAAGCTATCAGAGAATAAAGAAAAACCAGCATTGTTAAAGGCTGAAATTGAATGGAAAACAGCAAAGAATAAACCTTGCTCCCAACCCATCTGAGGTACCCATCGTAGCGACAGAAAAAATATACCGATCAATTCACAAATAAGCACAAAAATAATGATGTGTTTTACAAGGCGGCGAATATTTGTGAATTTATCTTGTCCTAATTGTTCTTTCGTTAATGCTTGTTGACGAAGACTTAACCGCAAGCCAAACATGTAAAGTAAAACGGCAGACAATGTCATTTGTCCTAAACCGCCAATTTGCATGAGTAGCATTAATAATACTTTACCACTAATAGAAAAATGTGAGCCTGTATCAACTACACCTAAACCAGTTACACTGATTGCAGAGGTCGCAGTAAATAGGGCATCAACAAAACTCAGCCCTGAAACTGAAAATGCCGGTAATGTAAGTAGGATTGCTGCTGGTATTAAAATGGCTAAAAAACTAAGAATGATGATCTTAGGTTCAGACCATCTTTTCTTACGGTTGTCAGTTTTGATAGGGACATACATGCCCCTGTTTGGAATGAAACTCATAGCTTTCTTAAAGTCTCATTTAATATTTTTTCAGGGCCTGTGATAATTAAAATATCACCAACTTGTAATTCAGTGCTTGGATCAGGATCTTTACGTACTTCAGGACCTCGTTTTAGTGCTAATATTTGGGTTGCACTATGAGAGCCACATGGGTGTTCAGAAATTTTACGTCCCATATTTTTTGCCGTAACGACTACTTCAGCGAGTGAAATACCACTGCCGAGTTCAGAGAACTCAAAAATTCGTTTATCTAACATATTGCGAGCTATACGAATACCCATATCGCGTTCTGGGCGTATGATCTTATCAGCTCCAATTTTTGATAAGATCTTGCTATGGGATATATCTTTTGCTTTTACCCACACAGTTTTTACTCCAGCCTCTTTTAAAAGAAGGGTGGTAAGAATACTGGCATTAACATCTTCACCTATTGCCACCATAACAAGATCATAATCATCCAATTTCAGTTCAGAAATGGTGGCTTCATTTGAACAATCTGCAACAACAGCTTGAGTTGCGACATCAGCCGCTTTACGCACACAGGTTTCATCAAGATCGATAGCAAGTACTTGAGCACCGCGTTCGCTAAGTTCTTGACAAAGTGACATGCCAAATCTGCCAAGACCAATAACGGCAAATTGTTTATCTTCAGGATTCATTGTTTTTCCCCAAACTGTTTTAGTGTAGCGTTTTAATTGTCTTGCGGTTGATTCAAAATACATTTTATTAAAATATTGTAATGATTATGCAGGTAAATGAAAATTCCATTTTTATCAAATTTCTTTAACTTTACAGTCATTACATATTTCCAATCTCAAAGAGAGACCGTGAATACTGCTAGGATTTTTTTTGTAATACAAGTTGAAAATACTCACATGAATTTTCTTATCTCATAAAAATTACATTATTTTTATGTAAGGTTATGATTTAAAGCTATTTTTTTCATGGTTCTGAGATGACTTTCAAATAAAGTAATCTTATTTTTAGTACAAATTTCATAAAATTGAAAGTTTATGAGTAACTATAAGCTCTTACAGTCAGCGATTGGAGAAAATTTGTTTAGGTAAGCCTATTGTAAATAACGATCTTCTGTTGTTTTTCGTGAACAACAACACATGTTTTATTATGGTAATAGAGCACTTTACCAGTCCCATGTTCGTGAGCTTGCTCTTTTCGATGGTAGGTCTCTGATAATAAATCCCTATTCCATGTGTTTTTGGGAAATTGCAAAGTAAAATTGTCTGAAATGAAGTCGTAACTTGTTTCATTTATAGGATTCAACATTCCGCTATATTCATACACAATAACATGGTGGTCATTTCCTCCCTTATTCACGATTGTACTTTTGAATGAGTAGCCATCAATTTTTAAATTTCTCTCAGTAATAACTGGGCTATTATCCAAGCTTTTTTTTATTTCGTAGGCAGACCAAAAGCCATCGATAAGAGTGGAGTATTTATAATTAATATAATGCCCTACAGAGAAAGCAAAAATAAAAAATGAAGTTATCAATAATAAGTAGTATTTATTCACAATTTTAACACTCTATCCAACTCTGAAAGTAAAAGCTTTGATGATAATTTGTTAACAACATGGCTCTTTATACTAACGTTTTCATCTTTTAGTACAGAAAAAGTAACATCATTTTCATTTTCAAAATAAAACAGAGTGATATCTTGACTATTTATTTTCTTTAAATGGGCTAAAATATTACTAGTAATATGATTATGAATATTATTAATTATCTTAATTGTGTGACCATTATTATTGATGCTATAAATATCTAAATTTTTATCGATATATTCACGCTTAGGAGTATGAGATAATATATAAACAGAAGTGATAATTAAAAAAACAGATAAAGTAACGAAAAGTTTCTTAAAAATTCCATAATCACACCTGTCGTTCTCTCTATACTTGAAATATACAATATTACTAAAAGATAGCAAAATTGTGGCGTCATTTTTGTTACTATTAATTAACTTCTGTATTTTTTTAATATTTTTTTTAACGACATCTTCAATGTGCATTTTATCTAGGTAACATCTCCCTTTAATTTTATTAACATTAATAAATTTGTTTTTATTTTTTAGTAGATATTGAAGAATTTTAACTTCATTAAAATCAAGAGTTACTTCACGGTTATCTATTCGAATAAGATTTAATTTAGGATAAAACGTTGCTTTGCCAATAGTGTATTTCATTACATCTTTGTATTTTGCCGAATGGTATTAGTTAAAATGAGCAATAAATCATATCATAGGCACAATTCTTTTCAATATTCTGACACAATTAAAAACAATCATTTTTAATTGTTAGCAGAATTTTAATTATTATCAATGGTTTGAATGTTTACCTTTAAATTTATTATATAACTTAGAGGAAAGTAAATATAAAACCTATTATTGGCCTTAAAAGACTGACTGTTAGTCAAGAGTACTCCTTGTATGTACTAACAGATTAAAAGTTAATGTTTTAATCTGAAATTCATTGCTTTTTTAGGAGGCATTTGTGAAATGATTAGTATTTAATAGCTAATATTCATTTATAAGTTAGGAATGTTTGGTATGTAATAAGTAAAATTATATAGTTATACATCTTGAGCTATCGCTAAAAAATCTCTGATTTTATAGTAAACATGAGAAAGGTTAGTTATCTCTTACTATTCATCATTTAAATGATTATTCAATAATTTTTCATCAAGTAAGCCTAGTATAAATGATAATAGATTGCTGCTTTTTCAGTTCGATGACACTAGCATTATCGTCATAATAGATTACTCTTCCCACTTGGGGATCATTAATTTTATGCATTCGTCGATATAGCTCTGACAGGTCATTACTATACCAATTGCTTGATGAAAAATGTATTGAAAATCGATTTGGCGAAAAATAGTAATGATTATCAACAGCAGAATTTAACTTCCCACTGTACTCATAAACCATGATGTGATTATCATTACCTCCTTTATTTGTTATTGTACTTTTAAATAAATAGTTCTCTATTTTTAAATTTCTTTCGGTTATGTTTGGTTTTGTATTCTCACTTTTCTGAATTTTATACGAGTGCCAGAAGCCATTCATACTTGTTAAATCTTTAAGGTTTATATAATAACCAATTGAAATTATTAATAAAAAAAATGAACTTGTCATGAGTGTAAAATAGCGTTTCATGATTTCAATACTCTATCTAATTCTTTGCAGAGTAATTTTTCATCTGACTTATTAATAACATAACTCTTACTTTTGTTTTTGTTAATAATTGAAAATGTAATACCTTGAGAGCTTTCAAAATAAAAAACCTTTAAATCTTCGTTAATTGATTTGAGATGCTCTATAAAAGACATGTTAATTTTGTTGTGAACATTATTAAAAATATTAATGACATGATGATTAGATTTAATTTTATATATATCTATACTCTTATCTACATACTCACGTTTTGGAGCATAATAAATAAAACTAAGAGAAAAAAACATAAAAATTAGTGATAAAATCAAGCAACAATTTTTTGCTAATCTTCCATCACCTGAATCAGAACCAGATGACTTTAAATAAACGATTCCAAAAAAAGAAATTAAAACAGTGTTATTATTATAACTATTAATTAGCTTTTTTATATTATTTATTGTTTTTTTTACAGTGTAAACGGTATTACAATTACCAGGAAGACAAGTACGTTTTATCTTATTTATTGTTGTAAATTTATTAGCATTTTCAATTAAGTGATTGATAATTATGCTTTCATTGAAGTCGAGTGTGATTTCTTTGTTATCTATTTTAATTAAGTTTAATTTAGGGTAGAAAGATGCTCTACCAATATTATAAATCATTCTTGTTCTTTAATCTTACGATATTTCTTAAAAATATATACTAATTGAAAAACAATTAAAATTATATACCTCAGAGGGATTCTCACAGTAATTTAACATACACTATTCCTATTTACTAACTAGCTACATGCGTTCATATTTTTGTGAATTTAAACAATAATTTATTGATTTTTAATGCTTGGTGGTTAAATTATGGTTTCAAGTTGTTGTAAGCTTGTGTTGATATTGTTTTTTTATATTGATAAATGTGAGTTATGTTTTGGTGATATTACCGACTGTTTTAGTAAGATTACTTTTAGTCATAGTGTGATAACTAAAAGTTGTTTGATATTAATATATTTATAAAATAAAATTTTATTAGTTTTGTAAATTCAAAATTTAATATTTTTTTGTTTTATTTCGCCATTTATTTAAAAATAATGAGGTATATTTTGGTGTCAAAAGAAAAATGGGTCTCATTTTTATTATCTGTAATATGTGGCTTTACCGTTGCTAATATATATTATATTCAATCGATTGTACCTATCGTTATGAATGATTTACATATATCATATTATATGATATCTATGATTTATACTATATCTTTAACTGGTAATGTATTATCACTCATATTTATAACCCCTTTAGGTGATTTTTTTGATAGGAAATATATAATTAGTATATTATTTTTAATATTATCCCTTTCCTGTCTGTTCTTGTTTTTTTCTACTAATATTTATGAGATTTATATTTGTTCATTTTTTCTCGGTATTGGTGTTTGTATTATTCCAATCACTATCGCATATATTAGTACTCATGTGGATTTTGGAATAAAGTATATTGGTAAAATAATGTCAGGTGTATTGCTAGGTGCTCTATCATCGCGTTTTTTATCGAGTTTATTTACCTCAATTTGGAACTGGAGAAGTATTTATTTATTCTCATCTATAATGATGATCGTTTCATTATTTGCAATTCAAAAAATACTTCCACAAGAGTGTAAACGAAACAGTAAAGAAGGATTTAAATATATTAATATTGTTGTAAATAGTTTTTCTTTTTTGTTTAAAGATAAGAATGTAAGAATTTATAGTATATATGGATTTATGGTAATGGCTGTATTTTCTTCTTTTTGGAATAATATATCAATATATCTATCAGATAACTTCTCATTAAATCAAATTTATATTGGTTTGTTCTCTTTAACTGGCGTAGCTGGAGTTTCCGTTTCTATTTTTTCAAATAGTATATTAAAAAAATAAGATATAATGGTAAACCCCTTTTTCTTATATTAGTTATAACATTTGTTATATTGTATGAAAGTCAAAATAATATAATTGTTCTTGCTATTGGCTCAATCGTAATTGATGCTATGATTCAGCTTATACACGTTAATAATCAATCTAATATATATAAAAATTGTAATGGGAATGAATCTCAGGCAGCAAGTTGTTATATGACTTCATTTATATTAGGTGGGATTTTTGGTTCTAAAATTTCATCTTTTTTATATGTTAATCATGGTTGGTTATCTGTTTGTATCATGTGTGTTGTAATAGGTTTTGTTGGATTTGTATCATTCAATAAAAAACAAATATGCTTTAAAGAGTTAGATGATTTTGAAAAGTTAGGGTGATACCTAGAAATTTAGTATGGTTATTATTTCACAAAACGAGTAGCAGGAACTTAATTCCTGCTACTTATAGTTATTCCAAATTGTCGAAATCAGTTTTATCTATTAGAAAAGGGGTATTGAGTAAATAAGATTGACTGACAAAATGCTCAGCAAGCGTTTTTACTGTGTGTAAGTATTGTTCAAAATCCTCTTGATGTTGTTGGCTGATATGCTGCGTCAAAATAAGTTGGCATAGTTCACCAGTAATCGAATGAGAAACTTGTTCAACAAGTTTATATGTCGCTTGCTTTGATAGTTGAAAACCTTCATCAATATCTTGGTTAACGATTACTCGACTAAATACAAGATCGAGACTTTTGGCGATATCTTCTTGCGTTGTAAATGCGTTAATGAGTGATGTGATTTGTTGAATAGATAAAGCAGATATGACCATTTCACATTCAGTATTAAATGTATTTTCAACCAATTCAGTTGTTTCTTTCTGAGTGATATGGGTAAGTGTTCCACGCCTATTGGCCGCTCTAATAGCAAAGTCGTGTTGTGATTGACGAACAACCTCAGTTAGTTTCTGACTTATTTGATCTAAATCCTGAAAGCTGACATTAGACCCATAATAGCATTGCTTGCTAATGGTATTGAGAGATTCCCCTTGAAATGATTGTAGAAGTAGATAGAGCGTGTAAGTGATCTTATTTTGAAAGATACACGCACTTTTCTTTGCACTATGGCTGTTAGATGACTGATTCAATGCCATAGTGGTTAGGATTTGCTGTACAGCACTTTGAACTTCGAGTTCTAGGCTGGCAGTTTCACATAACCTTGTGCTCATAAGCGTACTCCTTTAACGCTATTACTCTTTAAGCATGATACAAAATTATACGAATTTCACGTTTTAAACGTTTAAATGTGACTAATATTGCCGTTAATGCTTGTTTTTATGAAGAAAATAGCGAATTACGACATTTTCACTAGGAATAAATACCTGTTTTTATTATGCATTTTGGGTGGCATTATAATTTACTCAAAATCTGCCGTATTCTTTAATCGTTTTTCTACACTACAAAAGGATTTATATGAAGGGCTTTCAGCTTTGTGAGTATTTAATTAACCGTGGATGAAAAATCATACTAAGTGCAAAAATCAGCTAAAGGGGATTATCACCAGTATTGAGGTCTGTACGGTGTATGCTGAAGTGACTGCTGAAAAAGGGGCCGTCCTTATGATTAAAACTTCAAGTGTGATGGTAACTAAAAATTAGATGCGAAAATAAGATTACTATATTTAGCGATTAGATACAGCAACCTTATAATTTGATTATGTAGTTGATAAGAGCGATTAATCGTGATTTTTGTAAGCTGTTAACATTCTAATTTATTAACTAGTGCTAATAATCGCTCATTTAAATCATCATTCATGAATTTGTTTTTTTCTAGATCAAAGTTCTGATAGAAGCTAGGTATAGATAATGATCCTACAACCTCGGCAGCAAAATAAGGTGCAGAGGTAACAGCACTATCTAATACGTTTGCAGCACCACCAGGGCCCGGAGAAGTCGCTAGCATGAGTACAGGTTTATTTTGGAATACTTTCTGATCTATACGTGAGGTCCAATCGAAAATATTCTTATAAGCCGATGTAAATGACCCGTTATATTCTGCAAATGAAATTAAGATAGCGTCTGCTTGACCAATTTTGTCGAATAATAGTTTTGCTTGTTCTGGAATACCTGAATTATTTTCACGATCGATACTATAAATAGCCATTTCAAAATCATTAAGATCTAAAACTTCTACGTCATCGCTATTAGATTGTGATGCTGCATAAGTCACTAATGCACGGTTTATAGAGTGTTGGCTGTTAGATGCCGAAAAAGCAAGTAGTTTCATTTTTAAACCCTCAAATCCAAAAGTATTTTTAACAACATGCCGTTGTTAACCTTTGTGCTGAGTGTATATTAGAGTTTAGATGTAATTAATAGGCTAAAAGTGTTTAGATAAATTCCATATGGCTAATAATAAATTATTTGATGGTATCACTGTTTTTGTTCAAGTAGTGAAATGTGGTGGTTTTGGTGCAGCAGCAGAAGTCACAGGACACTCTAGTTCTTATGTAAGTAAAGAAATCGCCAAGCTTGAAAGTCGTTTAGGGGTTCGACTACTTAATCGTACTACAAGGAGTATTGCTTTAACTCCAGAAGGGAAGACTTATTATCAAGAGTGTGTTCAACTTATTAATGATGCAGAACAATCTGTTGCGGAAATAACAAAAAGTACTATTGAGCCCAAAGGAACGCTAAAAGTTAGTTGCCCTGTATGGTTTGGCAAATATTATTTAGCTGATGTTTTCACAACATATTTATCTCGATACCCTGAAGCCACGCTCGATCTAGATATGAGTGATAAGTCTATTGATGTGATTGCCGATGGTTATGATTTAGTTATCCGTGCTACCGCTAAATTAGATGATTCGAGTTTAATTTGTAAGCGTATTTATAGCAGCAGAATTTGCACAGTGGCATCAAAACAGTATTTAAAAGATTATGGCTACCTTCAACACCCTTCAGAATTATCCGATCATAGCTGCTTTTGTTACTCTAATTTGAAAAAATTTAATGTGTGGGGATACCGAGATAGAGTAGGTAACAAAACACTTGTCGACGTACATCAACGCGTATCGAGCAATAATACGGAAATGTCACTAGCACTGGTTAATAATGGATTGGGTATTATCCGTATACCTGAATTTTATATTGAGACACAACTACAATCAGGTGAGTTAGTGTTATTATTTGATGATTATATACCCCCTCAACTGGACGTGTACGCGTTATATCCTACCCGTAAGCACCTCTCTGCAAAAGTGAAATGCTTTATTGAAATTTTGGATAAATCATTAATAAATAACAAATAATAGATTTTTTTACGATGTATTTAAATTTATTTAATTAAGCAAGTTGTATAATTAGTAAATATGAGAGCAAGAACACAGATACAAAATTCATGAATAATGGTGTGAAATAACATAATTGAGTGAATAAGGGTAAATCAGTCAAGATAGTCTCACTTTCAAAAACAAATCAGGACGTAAAACAATGACTGAATATTTCCAAGGTATTACAAAAATTGAGTTTGAAGGACCAGAGAGTGACAACCCATTAGCCTTTCGTTTCTACCAGCCAGATCAAGTGGTACTTGGTAAAACGATGAAAGAGCATTTACGATTTGCGGCTTGTTATTGGCATAATTTTTGTTGGCCTGGTGCTGATGTTTTTGGATCACCAACATTTGATCGCCGCTGGCAGCAACCATCAAATCCATTAGAGATGGCAAAAGCAAAAGCAAATGCAGCTTTTGAATTTTTCTCTAAACTTGGCGTACCTTACTATTGTTTTCATGATACTGATGTTGCGCCTGAAGGAAACTCTCTTTTTGAGTACCGTAATAATTTCTCTGAAATGGTTGATATTCTTGAGCAGAAGCAAGAAGAAACCGGTTTGAAATTACTTTGGGGTACAGCGAATGCTTTTTCAAACCCTCGTTATATGAGTGGTGCTGCGACAAACCCTAATCCAGAAGTATTTGCGTATGCAGCGAGTCAAATTTCTCACGCAATGGAAGCGACTAAACGACTTGGTGGAGAGAACTACGTTTTATGGGGTGGTCGAGAAGGTTATGAAACACTATTAAATACTGATTTACGCCAAGAGCGCCAACAGTTGGGGCGTATGCTTCAAATGGTTGTAGAGCATAAGCATAAAATTGGCTTTAAAGGGGCAATTCTAATTGAACCTAAACCACAAGAGCCAACTAAACATCAGTATGATTATGATGTTGCGACTGTGTATGGATTTTTAAAGCAGTTTGGTTTGGAAAATGAAGTTAAAGTAAACATTGAAGCGAACCATGCAACTTTAGCTGGTCATAGTTTCCATCATGAAATCGCAACAGCCATTTCACTAGGTCTCTTTGGCTCTGTTGATGCAAACAGAGGTGACCCACAACTAGGCTGGGATACTGATCAATTCCCAGTAAGTGTTGAAGAAAATACATTAGTTATGTATGAAATTCTAAAGGCTGGTGGCTTTACAACTGGTGGACTTAATTTTGATGCGCATGTACGTCGCCAATCTATTGATAACAAAGACTTGTTCACGGGTCATATTGGTGCAATGGATGTAATGGCTAAATCATTACTAAATGCAGCTGACCTGCTTAAGGATGATAAACTTTCTCAACATGTTGCTGAGCGCTATAAAGGCTGGAGCCAACCATTGGGTCAGGAAATTTTATCTGGTAATTTATCATTAGCTGCATTAACAGATAAAGCCATTACAAATAATTTCCAACCTAAACCAATTTCTGGTCAACAAGAAACATTAGAAAATGTAGTTAATCGTTATATTTATAAATAGTGATATGCATTAAACAAAAAGGCCAGTCTAAGACTTAATGCCGTTCGGATAAGCATCATCGTTTATACCTAAACGGATACTTGGATGGCACAAACAGGACTGAACGTGGAAACGTTCGGTCCTTTCTTTTATCTGGAAGAATAAAGTGGCTCACGGCCTCACGCATTTGCTTGAGCTTCGCTGGGAGTGTTCCATCTGGACTTAATGCTAACCACCTAAGCTGGTTGTCAATGAGGTTAATTGCTGCCGTAAAACTCACTCGAGTCGGCTTCACATCTGCATCTGCGGCTATCTGTACCATTTCTAGTCGCACTAAGTTATATGCTAGCAACACCCCCCAGAGTTCTTGTTTTACTCCAGATGGGAACCGACTCCTCAGGGTAACTTCGCTTTGCAACTGAGTTTGTTTTATCTCACCAAAGCCTTCTTCTATCTCCCAACGCTGCCAGTAGATACGCAGTAGCTCTTCGAGTGGGTATTGATTTGGGTCTACCAAAGAGGTAATAAAACCTTCAATTTCACCCGCAGGATCTTTGTACAGTATAAGCCTTGCTTGCCAGGTGTCAGGCAGCTCAGAGTTCTTCTTTCTCGCCTGCGGCGATATTGGCATCTCGATGAGCATGTCGTTGTGAGCGTATTCCTCAAGAACTTCATAACGAAGCTTACGCTTTATTGGTGTTAACCAGTGACTGTTAGTTGCCGCTTTTTGCCAGTTAATTAGTAAATCTGCAGAGAAATAGCAACGGTCGAATAAGGTTAGTGAATTACAGGGAACATCTGTTAGCAGGCGATGCGCTAATGTCGCTTCACCAACATTGCACGCATCAAACGATGCGCCCAGCATCATGCGAGTTTCAGCAGCCATCAGTCCAACTAATCGAAGCTGAGGGTAAGGTTTGTAGCTCTTAGAAATGAAGCCAAATGATTCAGCATTTTCTTCTGAGTCAGGACATCGAAAAGTCGTACCGTCGACAGCAAGAACATTGAGTTTTAGGACGCTGTTTAGCTGAAGTGCATCGGCTTTCCATGCCGAAATAGCTGTCTTAAAAAGTGCGGCTAAGGGAGCCTCATCCAATCGACGTCGACTGTCCGTGAGAACACTAGGCGCAACTCTAGACCAACTATTCTCTGGTTGAGGTTGAAGAGCTAAGTCTAGAGAGCTGCATACTTCCTTGATAGATTTGTTGCGTTGCAAACCCATCCAAATGACGAGCCATACGGCTTGTTGAGCTGGTAATCGGCGACGCCGAATACTTGCTTTGTTAGTATTATGAAGAGCCTGTTCAATCCATTCCATCTCAATAGCATTGACAACAGACTCATAGTTACTACTATTTTCTATCGTTTCATGCGCTTGGTTTAACTCATCAAATAACATATAAAAATCCCTACCAACAAAAGTTGGTAGGGATTATCACGCGATCTTAGGATCGTTCAAGTACCTTAAACGATCGGCATTAAGTCTAAGACTGGCCTTTTTTATTATAAAAGACTGCATGATAGTCTTTTATAATATTTCTATTTTTACGTTTGTGTCCTTTGCCGAATAGATAACAAATATAGTAAGATTATATAATCATACTATATGGTGTGGTTTTAGAGCTTTGACAAGGAAAACATAAAAGGAAAACAATCCTCTTTGTAGTTATTATTTTAATTACTCTCTTTTGAATAGTATAAGTATCTAATTTTGTATTTTTATAAATCATATTAAACTAAATTTTCTATATCTTGCCATTCGGTGAAAACTCGATATGGTGATATAGAATATCTACACTACGCCAATCAATATGGTTTCCTTATGCGAATGTTTGCGTCGAAGATGTTTTCATAATAACTTTAACTTTGAAATGAATTCAGCCTTATGAAAAGTCCTTAATAAGGCTGAGGTATTTAAGTTATATGAACTGAAAATTATTATCTAACACTATTACCATAGTCTTTATGTATAAAGCATAAAAACATTAATGGTAATAATGCCAACAAAGCAAAGCCCAAGAATGGCAATATTGATATATGAGATGATGATACTACATTACTATTGCTTCCAAGTCGTATAAATATTGAAACCAAGGTGATTCCTATAGCGAATGAGATCTGAGTAAACAGATTATTTAATACATTTGCTGAATTTAAAAATGGTTTTGGTAGTTCTGAAAATGCTAGTGTGTTGTATAAACTAAACTGTAATGATCTCATACAACCTATTAAAAATAGCATCACACAAATAAACAAAATATTATGCTGACCATACCAACATCCTAGAATTGACAATGTACTTATTAATGATGATATGATAAGTGGCTTTTTAAATCCGCATTTAGTTATTATCGAGGTTGTAAATGTTTTCATCAAAAGATTCCCAGCAAACATCGTTAAAATAATATTACCGGATTCAATCATTGAAAGTCCAAGTTCAGATTGAAGGAATAAAGGGATTAAAATAGGTAATCCACTAAGTGCTGCGCGACAAATACTTCCTGAAATTAATGTGTGTTTAAAGTTTTTATCATTTTTCCATGGGGCTAAGGAAAAGATAGGGGATTCAGATTTACTAATATGATTGTTTAATAGCGTACCAAAAATAATACTACTTGTGAGTAACGCCCAAGGTATTATGCGATTAATACCAAAGTTACTCAGCCAGTCTAAGCTACCAAGACCCATTACCAGCATAAGCGATGATAGTAAAAAGCCGAGAGAATCTAACTTAATTCGTGATTGTTTATTAATATTTTCTGTAGGTAAAAAGTACCAAGCTAAGAAAAATAAAATAATTGCAATTGGAATATTAATAAAGAATATCCAGTGCCAAGAGTAATAAGTTGTGATGTATGCACCTAACGATGGGCCAAATATTGGCGCAATTAAGCCTGGCCAAACTAATATCGATATCCTCTTAGCAAGCTCGCTTTTTTTACTATTTTGAATAACAAATAGACGACCGACAGGTACCATTAAGGCCGCACCAATCCCTTGAACTACTTCAGAACTAAGAAATAAATATATATTATTACTAAAGCCACAACCAAAAGAACCAATAGTAAATAATATAATGGCAAATAAAAAAGTGTTTTTACATCCAAAGTTTTTAGCTGACCAGCCACCGATTGGTAAGAAAATAGCAAGCGTCATAATATAAACAGCTATTGCCATCGTTATCGTAGTTGAATGAACAGATAAATCGTTTGCAATATTGTTGATTGCAGTAACTGCAATAGTACTATCAAGCTGTTCCATAAAGAATGCAATAGCTATTAGTAGCGTAAGGCCTGTTAATCGATTAGATGAAAGGGAAGTATTCATTATAAAATCCCCCCTTTTTCCATTGTTTGTATTAATTTAAAATTAGTCATAATTTTCCCTATAGATTCGATAGCATAGGGATTTTCCGCACGCTATCGAACCATTAATAAAATGATTTGTAGCGCGCTCAATAACGTCAGCGCTTACGGACTAAAAGAGCTCTAGTCACCCTTGTAAGATATGTGGGCTTTTATGAGAACAATCTTAATAGATTTTCATATAAATATAAATACCTATTTGGAATAAATCAAAGGAGGATTTCAAGCTGAATATAAGAGTAGAACGGTGGATTCAATGTTTCTTACTTGCGCAATTTTGTTGTTAATACATTTAGTTGCTACCTGATAATGATGAAGTGTAATAAATAAAATGCCTGAGACAAGTCAGGCATTTTTTAGCAAATAATCATACTTATTTGAAACAAATTTATTTTTAGTTAACTATTTTTTAAACATAGTAAAAAATTAATTAATTGTGAGTGACTGTCTCTAACTCATCAGGCTTTTCCCATAATTCTTCTAATTCTTCTAACGACTTTCCTTTTGTTTCTGGAACAAAGCGATGAACAAAATAAATTGTCACTAAGCCCATAACACCATAGAACCAGAATGGAAAACCACCGTTAAATTCTTTAAATAGCCAACTATTTTGATCATTCATCATTGGGAATGTTTGAGATACAGCATAGTTAGCGACCCATTGCGCAAAAACGGCGATTGACAAGGCTTTTGAACGAACATTATTCGGGAATATCTCAGAAAGAAGTACCCAAGTAACTGGACCTAACGATAATGCAAATGCAGCAATATAAGTGAGAACAAAGAAGAGTAGGTATCCACCAATTGCGTTCAAATAAGCAGCTGTACCGATCGCTATCATACTAACAGCCATCAAGCCAGATCCTAACATCATGAGTGGCTTTCGACCGTATTTATCAACAGTGATAATCGCAATAACAGTAAAGGTAAGATTTACCGCACCAACTAATATTGTTTGGAGAAGTGCTAGATCAGTACTTGATGAACTAAAGCTTTTCAAAATTACTGGAGCATAGTAAAGAAAAACATTAATACCAGTGACTTGTTGTAAAACGCTCAACATTATTCCGATCACTAAAATAGGTAAAATTTTTCGAGAGGTGACACTTGCGGTACCAACTTCAACCAATGAATCCTTTATCTCTTTCCATTGGTTATCAAAGTCTTTTCCTTTACTAATTTTAGATAATAATTCTTTTGCTTGTTCATCACGTCCGCGCATTGCAAGCCATCGAGGTGTTTCTGGAACGCTAAATAATAAGCAGAAAAATAGACCTGCAGGGATCATTTCTGAACCAAACATATAACGCCAGCCCATCTCATTTAGCCAAGATTCAGAGCCCATTAAGGCAATACCATAATTGACAAAATATACCACTAACATACCAAAAATAATCGCAAACTGATTACATGATACAAGCGCGCCCCGTTTTTGTGGCGGTGCTATTTCAGCAATATACATAGGTGAAACCATTGAAGCGATACCCACACCAATACCACCAATAATGCGATAGAAAATAAAGGTCCAATATTGGTCTGGGATAGCTGAGCCTAACGCCGAAATGAAGAATAATAATGCAGCAATAAGTAACGCACCACGGCGTCCGTATTTTGTACTGGTATAACCTGCGGCGATTGCACCAATTACACAGCCTATTAGTGCCGATGCAGCGGCAAAGCCAAGTTCTGCTGGATTAAGGTTAAAGAATGTTTGTAGAGATTCTGTTGCTCCTGAAATGACAGCAGTATCATAACCGAAGAGGAGACCGCCAAGTGCGACCACTAGGGTTATTTGTAAAACATTAGGATGTTTCATACTTTGTGCTCCGTAGGGGAATGTTATAGTTGTGAAACCATTCTTATACCTAGAGGCAATGGGATAAATTACGATAAACGGTAATTGGATTACGCTATTTTATTATTGTGATGAAGACCCATAACTAAAAAAGGCTACTGGTTAAGTAGCCTTGAAGATGAAGTTTTATTATAAAACTTAATGTATGTGTTTTGTTGCCTGATAAAGCTGTGTGAATTTCTCACGTAATTTTGAATAGTGGTGGTGACGTATCATGTTGGGTTGGTGTACTTCTATTAAGCGGGGAGTTGGACATACCTCTTCGAGAGTTTTATTATCGGTAATAGCAAGTTGAGCTAATCTTGCTGCGCCCAATGCGGGGCCCACATTACCTCCCTCACGAAGCGTAAGCGGTTTTGCGAAAATATCACATAACATTTGACGCCAATAATGACTTTGAGTACCGCCACCAATTAATGTGATTTCATCGGGCTGCTGCCCCGTAACGTGAAGTGCATCTAAGCCATCTGCTAATGCAAACCCAACTCCTTGAAGAACGGCCTGAGCCATATCGCTTCGTGTTGTATTATGATTCAGTCCGTAAAATACGCCACAGGCAAGTGGGTCATTATGAGGGGTTCTTTCTCCGGATAAATAGGGAAGAAATAGCAGATTTGACTCTGGATTTGCAGTAGTTTCTACATCATTTAGCATTTCAGATACTGATTCATAATTAACCAGTTTTACAACCCAATCTAAACATGATGCAGCACTTAAAATCACTGACATCGTATGCCATGTATTTGGTAATGCATGGCAAAAACTATGTAGTGCAGACTCTGGGTTAATAGTAAATCTATCGCTGACAGCAAAATAAACGCCAGAAGTTCCGAGCGACAACATTGATTGGCCTGGCTTTATGATGCCAGCACCAATAGCACCAGCCGCATTATCGCCACCACCTGCTACTACTGGAACGTTATGCATTCCCCATTTTAGGGCTAAATTATCATTCAAATACCCTGTAATTTGATTACCTTCATACAGTTTTGGCATGTGGGAGAGATTTAACCCGGTAGCTGCTAATAGCTCTTGATTCCACTGTCTTTTTCCAACGTCAAGCCACATTGTACCTGCAGCGTCTGACATATCCGTTCCAAAATTTCCTGTGAGACAGAAGCGAAGGTAGTCTTTAGGTAATAAAACTTTGTCTATTTGTGCAAATACCTCTGGTTCATTTTGTTGTACCCATTTGACTTTAGGGGCTGTAAAACCAGGCATCATTGTAGTGGTCAACTAAAATTGGCCACGGTTTTAGAGTTTTCCCAATATAATCGTTCTGATTCGTTGGGAGTTAGGCCGCCATTATATTGATGCGGCCTGAGTTGACAGTAATACCCGATAATGTAGCGGATGATCTCTTGTTGAGCTTCAGCAAAACTACGATAACCCACTGTTGGCACCCATTCGGTCTTTAAGCTTCTAAAGAAACGCTCCATTGGTGCATTATCCCAGCAATTTCCTCGGCGAGATAAACTCTGTTTTATCTTAAAACGCCACAGTAATTGACGGTACTTTCGACTTGTATAGTGGCTACCTTGATCGCTGTGGAACATGACGCCTTTCGGCTTACCACGCGACTCATAAGCCATTGAAAGAGCTTTGCCTGTCAGACTGGAATCAGGTGATAAAGACATCGACCAACCAATCACTTTGCGGGCAAAAAGATCAATAACAACCGCTAAATACATCCAGCGATTTCCTGTCCAAATATACGTAACATCACCAACCCAAACTTCATTTGGGGCGGTAACAGCAAACTGTCGGCCCAAGTGATTTGGAACCTCAACATGTTCTTGAGAAGCCTTTCTGTATCGATGCTTTGGCTGTTGGCAACTGACTAAACCAAGCTCTCTCATGAGTTTTGTTGCTCGGTATCGGCTCAGTTTTAAACCCTGATTTGTGACTATATCTGCAATAGTCCTCGCTCCCGCAGAGGCGTTGCTTGCTGCGTGGGCCTCACTAACTAAGCTGCGAAGTTTGACTGTTTCCGCCCTAATCGCTGTTGGACGCTTTAGCCAATAGTTATAACTACTTCGATGAACATTGAAGACTTCGCATAATGTTTTTACGCTATAGCTCTGCTTGAGTTTCTTGATCATCAAGAATTGTTCAGTGAGTCCGACATCAACAGAGCCGTGGCTTTTTTTAATATTTCATTATGCTCTTCAAGACGAGCTAACTTCTTTTTTAATTCCCGAATTTCTATTTGCTCAGGGGTCATAGGCGAAGCTTTTGGCGTTTTGCCTTGTCGTTCTTGTTTAAGCTGACGAACCCATTTATCCATCGTGGATTTACCCACATTCATGGCTTGGGCGGCTTCTGCCACTGAGTAATTTTGATCAATCACTAACTGTGAAGCCTCGAGCTTGAATTCTGCGCTGAATAGTCGTCTTGTACGATTTGTCATAGTGTCACCTGTTAACGTATGAAGTGATGATATCACCTCTAACTAAGTGACCAAATTCACTATGCCACTACACATGATATTGCCTGTTATTTGACGACTATTTGGAACTTCTTTCTCGAGTAATTCGCACTCTGATTGGCTCCGCCCATCATTCCACAGTATCGCAGGCCTAATGCAATTACCTTTTTTATCTAATAGTGTGGCACCATGCATTTGTCCTGAAAGTCCAATTGCTTTAACCAAACTTAAATCATGAATATTTGCAATTTCTCTAACTGCTTTTGTAGTTGCAGAAAACCATTCAGTTGGTTCTTGTTCTGACCATAAAGGGTGAGGTCGAGATACGTTTAATGGTGAAGATGCGCTAGCTAAAATATCACCACACTCATTAGTAACAATAACTTTAACACTCGATGTCCCTAGATCTATACCTAAATACATATTCACTTCCTATAAGAAATTACTCGATACTTGAACTATGTTGTCAGGTTAAATAAAAGACGCAATTATGTTTTTTAGTAGGCTTATTTATGGATTTTATATTTGAGTAATACGTCACACTGGAGAATTATATGTCGTGTTAGTATATGAATAATTATCCGAACAATAAGAAGATAACTGCATACATGCCCAAGAATTATCGAATAACATTGCTTTTTAATGCAAATAAAGCGTATGACCGCCAAGTGATAGAAGGGATCGGTAACTACCTTGATAAATATCACTGTGATTGGGATTTACTCATGGAAGAAGACTTTACTTATTGTGCTAAGAAGTTAGATTCTATGGTTTGTGATGGCATCATTGCTGATATGGATGACGATAATATTCGGACATTAGTGAGTCAGGTTGATGTTCCAATTGTTGGAGTAGGGATCTCATTTAATGATCCGAATGATTATCCAAAAGTGCCTTATGTTGCAACGTAAACGCCCCATGAACCCACGGGGCGATATTTGTTAGTGTTTGAGGTTCCAAGGTAGGAGTGCATCGATATCGGGCTCAGCTTTCGCGAGCTCTTTCATGCACTTGACCATGTAGTCGTAGAGGATAAGGCCGTTGGCTTTCGCAGTCTCGACGATGCTGTAAAGCATCGCACTCGCATCAGCACCATTTGGCGTGTTCGAGAACAACCAGTTCTTTCTGCCAATGACCAGCGGTTTAATTGCGCGTTCAGCGCGGTTATTGTCTATCGATAAGTGACCGTCATCGATATAGCGGATCACCTTCGGCCATTGGCCGAGCGTGTATTTTATCGCTTTACCCAGCGGGCTAGACGCTATCACTTGTTGAGATGTCATCCACTCGTACAACTCGTCCAGTATCGGTTTGCTATGCAGTTGACGTTCTGCTTTTCGTGTTTCGACAGTCGCACCTTTTAAGCGCGATTCTATCCCATAGAGCTTCTGGATTTTGGCCAGCGCTTTATCTGCTTTGCCTGACTTACCTTTACCTTGAAGCTTCTTAGCCTCCATGAACTTTCGCCGTGCATGTGCCATGCAGCCAACATTGGTGACGTGATAAAGACCATCATAGGCACCATAGCCATCGGTTTGTAGATAACCACTGTAATCCCCCAAGAAGGCAACAGGGCATGCCCTCGCGCGACTGTTTTGATAGTCGTACAAGGCAATATTCTTCACATTGGGGAGTGCGGCTTCTGGCGAGTCTGCGCCCGAGCAGTAGAGCCACATGTAACACTGTTTTTCTTCCTTGAGAACATTGAGTGGCGTTTCATCCGCCTGGAACACCACTTGTTGAAGTAGGTGCTCTTTTAGAGCGGCATAGAGTGGTTTGAACTTCTCACTAACTTGGATAACCCATCTGGCCATAGTGGTTCGTGATAGCTCGATTCCCGACTGGGTAAACAGCGACTCTTGGCGGTAAAGTGGCATCGCGTACTGGTATTTGCCAAGAATGATGTTGGCAAGCAAGCTTTCTGTGGCAAAGCTCTTCGGGATAATGCTTTGCGGTGCTGGCTTTTGAACGATGTGATTGCTGTCTTCAGTTTGCTCGCACTGGCGGCAAGCATATTTAGGGCGAACATATTCCAGCACTTTGAGTACGGCTGGCGAAAACTCCAGCTTTTCACTGCTGTCTTCACCGATTTTATGCAGGTCATGATTGCAGCATGCACACTGCTTTTCATGGTCGTCTAAATCAAGTTCGATAACTTCACGAGGTAAGGTCTTTGGAAGAGGCTTACGCTTACCGCGTTTCTTCGTTGTGGTTGTGGTGGTCGTCGTAACCTCAACCTCTTCTTCCTTAGCGGCTTCACATTCCGCTTCGTTGAAGAGGTCACCTTGAGATTCATCGTAGGGCTTTAACGCCTCCGAGCGTTTTGCGAACTGGCGGTCGAAAGCCAGTTTGAGTTGCTCAAGCAGAGATTGACGCTCT
>NZ_CH724141.1:221815-234342 GCF_000153325.1 Photobacterium sp. SKA34 | reverse complement strand
CTATGGGATAGAATCGCGCTTAAAAGGTGCGACTGTCGAAACACGAAAAGCAGAACGTCAACTGCATAGCAAACCGATACTGGACGAGTTGTACGAGTGGATGACATCTCAACAAGTGATAGCGTCTAGCCCGCTGGGTAAAGCGATAAAATACACGCTCGGCCAATGGCCGAAGGTGATCCGCTATATCGATGACGGTCACTTATCGATAGACAATAACCGCGCTGAACGCGCAATTAAACCGCTGGTCATTGGCAGAAAGAACTGGTTGTTCTCGAACACGCCAAATGGTGCTGATGCGAGTGCGATGCTTTACAGCATCGTCGAGACTGCGAAAGCCAACGGCCTTATCCTCTACGACTACATGGTCAAGTGCATGAAAGAGCTCGCGAAAGCTGAGCCCGATATCGATGCACTCCTACCTTGGAACCTCAAACACTAACAAATATCGCCCCGTGGGTTCATGGGGCGTTTACAATATAACAATCATGTGTATTAATATTAAACATTAATTTATTTTAATTTCATTAAAATTATGACTTTTATCACATCGTACTTGTTTATATTTTTAGGTAATAAAAAAGCGCTAATCATAGCGCTTTTTTAAATTTGGATTAATTTGAATAGGGATTATAAGCTGTCCTTGCTGTAATCGATATTCTTAGTACATTTTTTTTCTTTAAGAATGATATAAAATGCACCTACAATGAATGCTAATACTAAAGCAGTGTCCATGATTCACCTGTGATAAAAATAATTTTTAATAATGGCTAAAAATTAACTCTTATTTTATGTCTCGTTAAACAAAGATAATTTTTAGAACGAAGAAATGATACAAGAATCCCATATCTATTTCACCACAGTGGTTATCATTTTGTAAAATTCAAAATAAATGATTCGAAAAAGTATTATTACAAAATGTTAGTTAGGATAACCGTTACTTCGTAGTGAATTATCCTAACATTAAACAAAAACTCAATTTACGCAATGTTACAACCAACGTTCTTGACCTGTGAAACTAACAGAAAGCCATGTTTCACCAAGATCAGCCTCCAATTTATCCCATATGATTTGACGAATATTATCTTGTTGCTTTGTCGTCCATCTTTTTTCATCTTTTACCAAGATGTTAATTTCTAAATCATATTGACGACCGATTTTAGCAAAATGATGAGTATAATCATCGAAGTCATACTTTTCAGAAAGCTCTGCAATAACTTGATCGACATGCTCTTGAACGCTGTCTTGTGGTGCGACAAGCAAAACTTCCTTTAAATTTCGTCTTAAAACTTTTATCGGTAATACTGATGCTGCGATAGATAATGTTGTTACAAGAATAGGATCGACATAGGCATTCCACTTAGAATACCCCATTGCATCAAATATAATAACTAAGATAAAACCAACTAGTATTGCAGCACTTAAGATGGCGTCAACTAACCATTCTTGCGAATCAACTCGGACTAATTCGGAGTCAACACTGCGTGCGATAGAGGTTTCAAAAAAGTAAATCGAAAAACAACTGACGGTTGAGAGGACAGCGTAGATAATCGCATCTCCCAAAATAATATCGTGACCACCTTGTATTATTGTTTGTATGCCAGTCACAAAGGCAAATAAACATGTTACTAAAATTAATAGACCATTTACCACGTTGATAAGAGGTTCAAAGTGGGCATAACCAAATTGAAACTGTTCATCATCCGGCTTTGAAACTAAGTATGCCGTATAAAGGCTAAGTCCTGTCATCCCCATACTTAAAAAAGAGAACATACCATCTAATAAAATAGCATTAGAACCAACGTACAGGCCGTATCCAATACCAAGCGTAGCAACAAAAATTGTTCCTACTAATGATATCTTCAGGGCCATTCTCTCTTTACTAATTTTACGGCTTGTCGCCATAATATCCCCCTAGTATTAATGATAAAAAATAACGTAACTACCCGTTACAACAATAAAACGTCAATTTAAAACATCTCTATATTTAATAATATAGTGACAAATACAATATCATTAAAAGAGCTTTTAGGGGAATTTTTGATATTTGTTCAATATTAAATAGATACGAAAACATCTAGCCTAATCCGTAGAAGCTTAGAGATATAAAACAAAGAATTCAATAAGTTATTAACTAATAAAAATATAATTTTAACCATACACATTAGATGCAACAAAACCTTAATGTGTTCGATATATCGATTATTATTCTTCACGAACAAGCTCTAAGCGTTC
Source organism: Photobacterium sp. SKA34 (assembly GCF_000153325.1). Classification (GTDB taxonomy): domain Bacteria; phylum Pseudomonadota; class Gammaproteobacteria; order Enterobacterales; family Vibrionaceae; genus Photobacterium. The sequence continues at coordinate 232,107 of NZ_CH724141.1, read as the reverse complement.
AACATCACTATAGAAAGAAACCATTTTTACTCGGCTCAAATCAAATTCAAAGCTACTTTTATCACACATTTTCTGCTTATCTGCATCAAGCTTCATTCTGTTTCTTTTTTGTTTATTAAATGATGCTAAGTACTGATCTTTTATAAACTCACAACGTGCTAACTTTTCACATGCTTCATAACTTTGCTGGTTGAGCATTTCCCAGTGTTCGTTAAATTGTGACAAAGCAATATGGAGTTGTTTGTAGTTTTGATCACTAATAAAACCTTTAAGTTCTGTGATTTTTTGATATTGAGAATCTAGAAATGAGCTAAAGAAATGAGAACCACGTTGGGATTGGTGGTTACCGCAGTGTTTATCAACAAACTGCACCCCTTCTTTATCTGAAGAATTAGCAACTTCAATCGTTGAACAAGCAGTTATTAATAGCGATATAAATATTATTGAGGTTAGCTTCATGACATGCCCGTTTTTAAACTACATGCCTAAATTATGACTCAAAAGTTTGAATTATGTTTTCCCTGTAAGGATTATCTTAGAGATAAGACGCCATATTTAATATAAAAAAAGCAGTGAACGATTCACTGCTTTGATTTTGGTGAAACCGACATTACTGTGACTTAAATATCTCAGCTGTTTCTAGCTGTGTCATACGGCGTATTTGACGCCATACAAAATAGAATATACCCATCATCATCAGCATAGATGGAATTGCTATCATCGGGTAACTTAGCAATGTTAAACGTCCTAATTCTTCATTAAATGCTTCAGTTCCTGATTTACTGGTCACTATCACTGTCGCCAGGATATAATTCATCACAGATGAAAAAAGAAACGTACTAGCAAACATGTAATTAGAGTGCGTTAAACAGCGATCAAATAAATGCTCATTGTTCTTTTCTTTTAAACGTTCATTAATGAGTCCTAAGTTCAGCACGCTATCATTTAACACTAATTTGCGTACAACCGGAAACTTAGTGAATGTTGAACCAAAAACAACAATACCGATAAGCCCAGGGATTAAAGCTTCTTTAATCGCTAACCATTTGGTATCAAGTTCAAGTAAACCAATACCACCAGTTAGAAGAACACTGACAATACCTAACAAGGCTATGAAGTTATATTTCTTATAACGAATAAGCTCATAGCCGCCAAAAATAACAGGAAAAGCCAATGCTGCTAGTAATCCGCCTACCGCACCGAGTTCATCATCGCCACTAAACTTCATCAGGATCACTGACGGTATAATAACGTTAAAAACAATTTCACTTAACGGGTTTGATTTTCTTTCAGCCATAGTCTGACAATACTTCCTTTGTTTACATTTATTTTACGTTAGTCACTTTGCATTGTTCCGTTTCTAAACAACACTGTAAAGAGCAATATGGTTACAAACTATTACTTTTTCAATAGACATAAGGAATAGCGCAATGCTTGATATCCACCATTCAATATTGGTTGTGATTGACGTACAAGGCAACCTCGCGCAACTAATGCACAAAAAGGATCATTTTTTTCGTCAAGCTGAAATTATGGTAAAAGGCGCAGAACTATTTGATTTACCAACATTATGGCTTGAACAGTTACCCGATAAACTTGGCACAACAATTCCTCAAATAGCGCAGCCTCTTAATCAGCAAGGATTAACTCCCATTGCAAAAGAAAGCTTTAGTGCCGTTCAAAATATTAGTTTTTTGGAGCAACTACAATTAAAACAACGTAAGTCGATCATCATTATTGGCATTGAAGCACATATTTGTGTTTATCAAACCGTTATTGATCTTATTGCTGAAGGCTACCAAGTAACTGTAGTAAGTGATGCGATAAGTTCACGGACAGAAGAAAACAAACAGATAGCACTTAATAAAATGCAACGTGCAGGTGCACAAATCAGTACAACAGAAATGGTACTGTTTGAATTACAGCGGGTCGCCTATGGCGATAGATTCAAAGCCTTACTAAATTTAATTAAGTGAACGTTGCGAAAGTAAGCAACGCTTACCTCTTTGGCTGAAAGTGTAATAGAAAGGCATAACATTATTGAATAACGCTATGCCTTTAATGTGTCGATAATAGTAGAGCTGTTGTTGAAAAAGTGACTACATTGATAGAGCCATAAGAAAACTGGCAACAGACATAACAACGCTACTGATAACGAGCATCACTGTAACAGGTTTACTCTTTGTAATAATCGGCATTAACCATAAACTTAATCCTAAAGCCATCAAACCTATACTTGAAATTCGAACGACAAAGCCAGTTAAGTCACCGAGTTCAGCCTGTTGTAACAATAAGCTCATACCCTGCATATTCGATAGTATTGCCACAACACCAAGCACTAAACCACACACAGGTAAAAAGGTATTAAGTTTTGTTAATTTATGCTCAGATTTTACTAACATACAATGAGCAACTAAACTTCCGCCAACAATAACATTAGCGATAAATTGTATGGCTAGTAAATAACTAATACCATGATTTATCACCCCTTCTATAAAGTACAGTCCACTCCAAACCACAACCAAGAATAAAAACGACTTTCGCCATTTGTCACTGCCAATTAAGTGCTTTTCACATAACCAATAAGCCATGGTCGATATCAAAATAGTTAAGCAGAAAAAGGTTTCAAGACCAAAACTTGATTGACTATAGATTTGCGACAGCATTAATGTGCCTTCTCGCAATAACATTGAAGTAATTAACAGTAACCAGATCAGGGGGAAGTTTTTAAGTACCCTATCAAATTGTCCAAAACATAGTTTCCCCGATAGCATAATCACACCAATAACAATAAATGCGCCGATGGAAAATTGTGATAAAACCTGAGACAGTAAAAATGGCCAGTCAGTCCACTGCATGACAACTCCTATACAGTATGGATAGCAACTAACGCTTTAATAAGCGTTTTAACAGTACTAATATTGAGAAAGCGCTATTTTGCCCAAATGCCTACCTAAGTGCAAAAAGAAAAGGGATAGCTTCTTGGTTATCCCTTTTTGTTCACCAGTAAAAAAGCGTTGCTTAACTAATCAAGTGGTCGTGTTTTTAGCATAAGTAGGGTCAACATGGTGGCCATGGCTGCAATAATTGCCATGGCTAAATAAGTTAAACTAAAGCCATGTTGTAAGATCTGTGGATCAACGATATCTGTAATATCAGTAGAAGTCACTTGGCTATGAAAGACAGCAGAACAAACGGCTACACCAATAGCACCGCCAAGTTCCCGCCCAAAGCTAAACATTGACATCCCAATACCGCGATCTTGAGGGGGTAAAATGTGCTGCACTACAACACTGAGCGCAGGCAAGGTAAATCCAAGTCCTAAACCCGCTAACGCCAATGAAATATGTACATAAAAAGAAGCATATAATTGCGCGAGTGCACATGTTGTTAAAATAAAGCCAATAACAACGACACGCTTATAGAACCCAGTTTTAGCAATGTACTTACCCGCAAAGTAGGCTCCAGTAGTAATACTAAACATGAATATCACCATGATCAGTCCGCTTTTCGATGCTGTCATCCCTTGCTGCCACTGCATTTGTAATGGTAAATACACCAACACAGCAAACATTAATAACTGTGAACACAAGATCAAAAAGACACTTGTTATATAACCTGATAATTGGATTAACTTACGCGGTAAAATGGGATCAGACACCGAACGTTCAACCACTATGAGCATAGCGATAACAAAAAGAAATAATCCAACGAGCAGACTTTTCGATAAATTCGCTTCTGGCGAGATAATCAATAACAATAACGTTGTCGCTACCATTAAGAGTAGTGCGCCACCCCAATCAAAACGACTCTTACGGCAAACACTTAAATGATTGAGATTTTTATTAATTAGCCATACTGCTATTATTCCTAGTGGTATATTTATCCAAAAAACCCAGCGCCACGTTAAATGCTCAGTAAAAAAACCGCCAAGCAATGGCCCTGCAATACTAGAAACAGCATAAACAGCAGAGATATATCCCTGATACTTACCTACTTCTTTCGCAGGTATTGAATCAGCAATCACAGTAAAGGCTAACGCAATTAAACCACCACCACCAACTCCCTGTAATACACGCGATGCAATCAAGGTATTAATATCTTGAGATAAACCACACGCTATAGCACCAAGAACGAACAACGTAATGCTAATATTTAGCATCCGAACTCGTCCAAATATATCACTCAATTTTCCATATAAAGGAAGTACCGCAGTAGAAGCTAAAAGATAGGCAGTAACAACCCATGTCAGTAACTCTCCCGCGTGTAATTCTTGCCCTATCATTGGTAAAGGTGTCGTTACTATGCTTTTTTCTAGTGATCCAAGCGCAATAACTAACGCTACACTGCCAAAAATTGTCTTAGGGGGGGTCATATAATTCTCCTTCACCCTATAAGATACCGCATACTGTCACTCCTTGAAATAAAGTGATGGTTTATAAATCAATTACTTTACAATTGATGTGTAAATAAGAATAATTACTTATTGTCTAATAAAAAAAATCATTTTTTACGATACTTTCACTGAATAGTTAAAGACCATTGATGGATACTTTTTATGTTTATTTACTGAAAGGATTTGACGAATCATTAGCTAAACAGGTATCTTAATTTACATAGAAAAATAAGATTATTTTAATGCTTTCAATCGATGTGTCGTTGCCATTTCAGTTCAATTGACGAGGCATTGTATAAAAATGATGTATTTACTGTGACACTTGTTGTTAGCAGTATCAATTTACAAGTGAGATACCAATGAACGCAATTATCAACGTTAATGTATTTGATGGAAAAACGACTCTTAACAATCAAGCTATTTTTGTTAAAGATGATGTTATTCAACGTATCATTCCAATGTCAGACGTAAACCAATCAGAACTTCCTGAAACAGTGGTTGATGGTAAAGGCTTCTTAGCATCTGCTGGCTTTATTGATCTTCAAATTAATGGCTGTGGTGGCGTATTACTTAATACTGCTATCAGTAGTGAAACACTTGATATCATGAACGAGACCAACTTAAAAAGTGGTACTACTCAGTTCTTACCGACCTTTATTACAAGTGACGGTACTTCATTAGTTGAAGTTATTGAAATGCTAGAAGCCACAGAGCAACCAGAACAACAAGGTGTTTTAGGTCTTCACATTGAAGGTCCTTTTATCAGTGTTGAGAAAAAAGGCGCACACCGCGAAGAATTCATTCGTGAGCTTGACGAAACAACTGCGCAATACTTAGCTGATAACGCAGATAAAATCTGTGTACTAACCGTTGCCCCTGAAAATACATCACAAAAAGTGATCGATATTGTTCGTGAATCAGGTATTACCGTTTCTTTAGGCCACACTAACGCCACTTACGATCAAGTAAATGCGAAATCTGGTCTAGAAATGGCAACTCATCTATATAATGCAATGACACCACTTGGATCTCGTGAGCCTGGTGTTGTTGGTTATATTTTCGATAAAAAGCCACATGCAGGCATTATCGTTGATGGTATTCACGCTTCATACCCTTCTGTCCGTATTGCACATGAGATCATGGGTGAACAACTATTCATGGTAACAGATGCTGTTGCACCTGCAGGTACAGACATGACTGAGTTCGATATGGCTGGTCTTAAAGCTTACGTTAAAGATGGTAAGTGTTTTTATGCTAATGGCACAATTGCTGGCGCTGCAGTTACAATGATCCAAGGCTTAAACAACTTGATTAATCACGTTGGCCTTTCTCGTGAAGAAGCTCTACGTATGGCTACACTATACCCGGCAAAAGCGATTAAGATCGATAACGAGTACGGTATGTTAAAAGCAGGCTACAAAGCAAATATCACGTTGCTTTCAGAAGACAACCAAGTTAAGCACGTATTCCAAATGGGTAAACACGTTTTCTAAGTTAGTTACCTAAAATAGTAAACTAAGTATATGGTTAAAATCCAATTGTCTTCATACAGTTGGATTTTTTATTACTTCTACCTGACGATGATATGTAGCTATTTGGTTAAATACTCATTTGTAAGCGGGTTAAAATAAAAAGGCCAAGTCAGTCTCTGACTTGGCCTTAAATTGACTAATTACCTCTATCTAAACTTTCTAATTTATTAGTAGATAGTTGGGATAAATTTCTTGTCGTTTTATTGTCAGTTTCAACTTTTTCTTCCTGTTGAGTATTAAAAACAACGCGCTTAGCAGCCATAGACATTTGATACTCTCTTAATTTGAAATAGCCATATGTCACGGCAATAGAGAAGAATAAGTAAGATAACGAGAATACAAACGGAGAGTTAATAACTTCAGCTTTTAGGCCCCACATAACACCTACAATTGTGATGGTAAGTTTAGCCATCATTCCTATTAACAGTAATAGTAATGCTAATTGTGGGAAACGCGTTGAACGAAATGCTAACCAATATGCTGTTCCTACAGATATGGCAGCAATACCAAAGCCGGCAGCAAATGAATGAAAATGTTCACCAGATAAAACACCACCGATCGATGACAATAAAAAAATCAATGCTAGTTTCATATTTGCCTCTCCAATTGTGAAGCTAAAAATCGTAAATATTGCTACTGGGTATATTTTCTCATTTTAAACGCAATATGTATATATGAATTAAAAGATTTCATTTTTGATATATTTAATAATTAATGTTTAATAACAATCAATAAGCACTTAACGCTCTTAAAATTAAGGATACTATACTGATATAATCATCAATTGTTAATTTATTGATAAATAAGTAACATTCTTCTTTTAACTCTACATTTAGAAGATCTGTCAGTAAATCAGTGTAACGTTAGATGAAAACACTACTGTATTAGGACTAAAATCACATATTATGAGTTTAATCATCCAAAGGTTTAAAAATAGAGGTTAATTTTTAGCGATATAAATAAATGGTTAATTTTATCACTTTTTCGTTTCTGTTCTTGTTGTCACTTTAATCTACATCACGTTAAAGCAGTACGTTGTCAGATCATCATGAGCAAATTAATACTGCCATAACCTCTGTTAACAATCATAAATTTAAGAGTTAGCTCACTGTTTAACATTAAACCTCATTCCTTAGTCTTTATTTCATTCAATAAATCTTTTTATCTGTCGATACGCTTTAATTAGTCAAATAAGGCCAATCACTCTAACTAAGGATGGTTAAACATGGCAACAATTCTCGACAGTGTTAATCAACGAACCCAATTAGTAGGAGAAAACAGGCTCGAGCTACTTATCTTCAAGCTAAACAGCCAACAACTATTTGCTATCAATGTATTCAAGGTCCGTGATGTTGTTAAAGTACCCCACCTTAATTGCCTCCCAGGATCTCATATAAATGTTAAGGGAGTAGCATCTATTCGTGGCGTATCAATCCCAGTTATCGATCTTCGAACCTCAATAGGTATGAAAGAATCCGATGTTAATGAACTGAATAACCTAATAGTGACTGAATATAATGGTTCGGTGCAGGCATTTTTAGTCGGACAAGTCATGAATATCGTTAACATGACATGGAAAGATATTCAGCCCCCCCCGATCAAGTAGGTAAGAATAATTACCTTACTGCTATTTGTGAAATACATCGTGATAGCCAAAAACAACTTGTAGGTATTATTGATGTTGAAAAAGTGCTCGCGAATATTATTGATTATAATATTAAAATTTCTGACGAATTATTGAATAGAGATATCAGTCAGCATCTACAAGGACATAAAATTCTCATTGTTGATGACTCTCCTACCGCACGTAATCAAATTAAGTCAACATTAGCTCAAATTGGCATCGACGTAGTTGAAGCAAACAATGGACAGCAAGCCTATAGTTTATTAGATCAATGGTGCAATCAAGGTAAAACGGTAACCGATGAAATATTGATGATGTTTACTGATGCAGAAATGCCTGAGATGGATGGCTACCGACTTACTCATAAGATTCGTAATGATCCTCGCATGTCAAATTTATACATAACACTCAATACCTCATTGAGTGGAAGTTTCAATGAAGCAATGACAGTAAAAATAGGATGCAATAAATTTATCTCAAAGTTCCAACCTGATCTGATTGTTGAAGTTGTACATAACCGAATGATGGAAAAATTAGCAAAGCATAACCAGTAATTATTTAGACTCTCTATCAAAACCATTAACACATTGTCTAGGTTATTTTCTTTGATAGAAAGTTAAGCATAATTTGTAACAGCTATTAAAAATACACCTAATGCAATAGCGATTGCAGCTACAATTAATAATACTTCGAATATGTGCTCTGGCATATCATTCCTATATTACGATATAATATGAATTAGTATCTTTATTAGATAATTTGATGATTATCTACTCTTAATTTCCACATACAGTATAGAGTTCTAAACTAAATCAAAGCTGAACATAACAACTGTCTTTTCACTTCATTGTAAACTCATGTTTTTTAAATTATTTGTATAATAATGTGATCGAAAACGTGAATATTAATAGTAATGATTACAACTACCATTCTTTTATTATCTTACGATCTCATTTTCATTAAGATAAATTTGCTCTCTATATAAAATATCGTAATGATTAATTATAAATACAAACAATACAAACAATGGAAACAATGGAAACAATGGAAACAAAAGAACACATCATATGAAAAAAGTAGTCACTATAAGTTTATTATTTTATTCATATTTTTCAGCCCTAATTGTAAAAGCAGACGAAGATATACCTCGTGTAATAAAATTATTTCCTGAAAAAATCACACAACATAATGTCGCTCTTCCTCTTAACCAATTTAGAGCACTCGAAATCTTAGCTGAAAAGAATGTCAGCAGCCATCAAGTACCTCGTCCTTATACAATGCCACTCACCGCCAACCATACTGAAGTATTTGATTCAGATCTTAATGATAATGGTATTCGAGATGACTATGAACGAATGCTATTAAAAAGTTACCAACGTTCAGAATATGTCGCAATGGGTATTTTAGCAGCAGAACGCTGGGATAAACTCCTTCAATTATTACACTCACAAGAGCAAATCAAGACGAGCTTACAAGCCTTAGAATTATTCAACGATAACATCGCAATAAACCAATGCTATTATTCTTTACAAAAAATAGATAAAAGCCTTATTTCACCAGTTCTTAACTATTTTAATAATGAACAATTGTTAGATGCCAAATATCAAGCAGAACTATTATTGCTTGATATTATTGGAAATAACCAAGCAAATCTCACCTTTCACCAGCAACCATGTAAGCGCTTTGCTGATTTCGCCAAAAATGTAAAAAAATGGAAACTTACCGCTATATAGCAACTAATCAAAAAAATCGTGTCACTAGGTTTATTACTTTAAATCATGCATTTGTTACAAATAACCCAAGATATTAAAAGTAAGATTTATGGTAGTATCTTTGTAAGCGTGCCATAAACACCGCATTCTAATCACTTTACTCGAAGAATAAGATCAAATCTCCAATCCAAAGGAGATTTAAAATGGCAACACGACCTACCAATCAAGAATGGCAGACTTTGTTTGAGTGCTATGAATCCAGCCAACTCACTCAACGTGCTTTTTGTGAACATCACGGATTAAGTCTTTCCACGTTTCATGCCAAACGCCAACAGTTAACACACCTTCAAACACCACAGACTAACGGCTTCGTCAAAGCAAACGTTGTAGAGCAGACAACACGTTACCATATGACGCAAATACCTACCGCGAATATGACACTTTTTGTCAACGACGTTGAGCTGAGTATTCCTCAAGGCACGCCCGCTGCCTACCTGGCAGAACTCATTGGAGCCTTGTCATGAAACATATGCTAAGTGCACCAGATATTTATCTGTATCGTGAGAGTGTCGATTTTAGAAAGTCCATCAATGGCCTCGCGGCGATTATCGAAAGTGACACCGATTTACCCTTGGGAAGCGGCGCACTATTCCTGTTTACCAATAAACAGCGCGACAAAATCAAAGTGTTGTACTGGGATAAAACAGGCTTTGCACTTTGGTATAAACGCCTTGAAAAAGCCAAGTATAAATGGCCGTCAAAAGAGAAAAATGACGTGTTTACCCTGACTCAATGCGAGCTTGATAGACTGCTTTCTGGCTTCACGATTATCGGCCATAAACCCGTTCAAATAAACGATTTTACAATGACTTAATCGATAATAAAGCTATATCCACCAAGCGTTAACGGCATGACTTTAGTATAATAAATGCCATGAAAAAGACGCCAAATATCAACCCAGAAGCCAAGATGTTGCCGAGCTACAAGCGATGGTGAAAGAGTTGTGGCGTTGCAAAACACAGCGAATC
>NZ_CH724141.1:189003-220105 GCF_000153325.1 Photobacterium sp. SKA34 | reverse complement strand
TTCGCCCTTCTATAAGATATTATGGTAAGGATTAAGTTACAATCTATCCTGAAGAACATGAACGTGCTAAGTCTCTTGACAAACTAGCGTTCAAGAGACAGTCCCAAAGGCAGCCTCTTCATTACTTTGTCAAAGGGATCAATATCAAGCAAATTCACCAGCACCTTGGATAGAACGTTCACTATTCTCGACAAGGAACACTGTGGCGGTTTGTTTTAAGGTTTCCCACTCTGCATCCTCAACAAAAATGCCCTCTTCCCATGATACTTTTTGTGCACGGTTTAGTTCTTCACTTTCGATATGAATAGCGTAGCCTTGTGAACTCGCGTCAAGGTTAAAGTCGTTGGTAGAGATTTCTATGATCATGTTATGGTAATCGGTATCATACCCTTCTATGACATCGGAGAAGTAGACTTCCGGTGAAATGTGACCTCGGTTTAACACATACAAGGTACGTTTCGGACTGGTACCATTCACCCATTGTGTACGACAGGCTATCCCCTTGGAAGACAGTCGAGCTAACTCACTAAATGCTAACCAACGGTTGTGGCATTGTTTTAGCGTAATGGTGACAGACTTACTCTTCACCATCTTTTCTAACGCAAAGTCCAACACCGCAGGTATATGACATGCAACACTGCCATTGTGCAAGTCAACTTCAATGGACGAGTCTGTATTGACAACGAAGGTCACTGCGCAATCCAAATCTAGATTAAGGAACAAACTGGCGTTGTTGAAGTGACGTACACCATGTAAACCAACCATTTGCAGATCCGCCACCATATTAGCAATCACATCCGCCTCACCACAGTGACGACGCATGCCAAGAAAGGCTTTGTTCACCGCAGAAACCAGCTCATTGTGAGAAACGATCATAATGCAAAACCTCCATCGATTTTTTGATTGTCGCTTCGCGCGATATTTTCACGCTTAGGCATGGTTGGAAAAATCCACGTATCGGTATACTCAGGATCGTTGATTTCACCTAACAGTGGTGCTCCTTGATAAAAGGTCACACGCACCCACCGATCCGACCTCGGGTCGAATTTTGTAGCACCAAACATCGCTAGCTTACAGCGCAGCAAATGCATTGGTAGTGCGTCCTTACGAAGTACGTTCATTTGGATATCACCCATTTCTCTATTGCCAAGCGTCCACACACGACGAGTGATTGCACGATACTGAGGGTGTTGTAATAAGAACTCTGCCAATGATGTATCTGACTGGCACGATTGCAATACATGGTAGAGACGGTTCACTTGTCGACCAATATCAAGCGGCAACTCCCGTTCTTCGCCAATCTCATCGCCACGAACACCTAACCTTGGTTCCTCTTTATCTTGCGAACGATACCAGAACCAGTAGTTGTTCTCTGGTAACGAATAGTCCGCATCAATCGACCAACGATATTTATGCTCTAGTATTTGCGAAACATCTTGAACGCTTTTGCCACCAGGAATGGAAAGCGATTCATCGCTGTTCATTTGGTTTTCAAAATCGTCAACTAAAGCAGGATAAAGCTCTATCAAACATGAAGTTAGAATTTCTTGAGCTTCCAAACTCATCGTTGTGGTTTGTTTTATCAAGCTTGCCCAGTTCATGTGTTTCGTCATCAAGGCGCTCAGGTTGATTTGCAGCGCGTGAATGTCTTCTATAGCTTTGTGATTCAGTTGGTCTTGATGTTCATTCATGGTGATCACCTGCTCTAGATGGTGCTGCGCTTTTACCAATAATGATGTCAGTGGTGCTTCTTGTCGGATCTCACAAGGCATTGCCAATACTTGAGCAATAGCACGCTCACGGGACGTCATCCATTGGTCAACGATACAAGGGTGATTGATAAGATAAGGCGCCATCCCTAATCCTGTTGCATTCCCTATACCAAGATAACGTTGTAGCCCTTTGTGTAGAGCAATGGCTTTATCTCCACCTTTTTGCTGAGCCAGATAATGTACCCAATCTAGGCTGAACCCTCTAAGTATGTACACCGCACACATTTGCGCACTAAAGGATTGATTAAAGTCGGGATTATTTTCTAACAGCTTAAAGTCTGCGATACCAAACTTGCCGTTTCCGTATACGGCTGTCGTTCTCAGTATGTACCCAACTTCTGCAAGTACAGTAGGGTCTGGCTGCTCACCTTTTGCCAATGCAGTAACTAGGTGATCAAACACGCGGGTGCTTTTGTTAGCACGAGCAAGAACAAGTACGTTGTTGGAATTGCGCCCTGCTTCTTGTAATGGCACATTGGCTCTGAGCCGCTCTAAAAGCTCAACATGGACCTCCCCTTTTACAAATGCAAAAGTGACGTCCCATTTCTCGGCTATAACGCGATCATTACGTTCTTCATCGGCAATCTCATCGCAAAATACAACCAAGTGATATACATGTTCTGGCGTTTCGATTTTATAAATCACATAACCAAAGCCACGTGGGCATAATTGCCATTCATGTTTACTGACTTGCCATTCTTGGTTTGCCATCTTTCGAATCAAACTTCTCACAAAGCTGATTCGGTTTTGATGCATAGCCCCTAACCTATCTGGCGCCATCACAATTGCAGCGTTGCGAAGCGTTGTTTCAGTGTAAGTAGTACGATCTGCATCCATTTTGCTCACCACTTATTTTTTATTGTAAGAATATAGACTTGTACGAGCGCAGGAGGATTAACCCGCACAAGCTCCACGTTATTGTTTATAAGTTATTGGTGTCGCTTTTTAGCGACTTATACCCCCTGTTCCTTTGCCATCTTGATGGCGATCTGCGGTGCATTCCAAAGTGACGGCAGCAAGATTAAGGAGACAGGCACAGCAGTGATCACAATGAAGGATTGCAAAGCCGAGATACCACCAGAGCCTAGAGAAATCAGAATCAGCGCGGTTACCCCCATTGCTACCCCCCAGAAGGCACGAATGAAGGCATTTGGTTCTGTTTCACCACTTATCACGACACTAATGGTGTAAGTCATCGAGTCCCCTGTGGTCACAATGAAGATGGTCGTTAACACAAGGAATAAAATAGAAATTAACATCGGCATCGGCAGCTGTTGCGTTACAGCCAGCAAAGCCCCCGGTAAATTAAAGCCTTCAAATGCCGAACTTACGCTGCCTGGGTTAGCGATTTCAAACGCCAGACCTGAACCTCCAACAATCGTGAACCAGAAGCAAGTCGTCAGTGGTGCAACGATGCTAATAGTTGTAATTATTTGGCGAATAGTACGTCCACGCGAAATGCGAGCAATAAAAATTGCCATCATTGGGCCATAGCCTAGGAACCAACCCCAAAAGAATACCGTCCACCAGCTCAACCAACTTTCATCACCTCGGTAAGTCGCCGTTATCCAGCATGGTGCCCACGCCTTGGATGTAAACATTAAAAATAAAGCCTGTTGGACCAAACAGCAGGATGTAAGCCATTAGAGCAACCGCTAAGATAACGTTGTAGCGACTCAACATTTGCATGCCACGGTTCAGACCGCTCAACGCAGAGACGGTGTAAAGCACGATAGCAAAGAGAATAATGATCAGCTGTGTTGTGAAGCCATCAGGAATATCAAACAATACATTTAACGCATAGCTAACCTGTAGTCCTAAGAAGCCAATTGGACCAATAGTGCCTGCTGCAACTGCAATGATGCAGCACGCGTCAATCAAAGCGCCTATTTGGCCTTTTAATGCACGCTCGCCCAGTACTGGATATAGTAGAATTCGAGGCTTGAGTGGCAAACCTTTGTCGTAATGTAAGTGCATAACCACGATAGAAGTTAAGCTACCAACAATGGACCAAGCGAGAAAACCCCAGTGCATGAAAGATTGCGATAGTGCGTTTACTGCACTTTTGTATGGATCATCTTGTGCGCCATATAAAGGCGGAGGACTGACGAAATGTGCGATTGGCTCAGCGGCCGCCCAAAACACACCACCACCGGCGAGTAAAGTACAGAAGATAATCGCCACCCAACGAAAACCGTCCAGCTCAGGTTTGGTCGTGCCACCTAAAATAACCTTGCCTGTTCGCCCCGCAGCCAAGCCAAGACCAATAAGAAAAGTGAGAAGAAGCAATAGCTGCCAATATGGACCCAAGATTTTTACCGACCACGCAAATCCTGTGTTCACCAACATAGATAACAGCTCACCATCATAAAGTGCAATAGCTACGAAAAGTGCGATAAAGCCGCCACTGTACCAAAGTGCTGGATTACTCAGCCCCAACTTATCCGTTGTCTTTTCTTTTGCTGAAATGTCGTTGTGTTTTGCTTGTGGCTTCTTTGATGACACGCTTAGCGAAGAAGCTTTCGTGCTATTGGTTGGATTGGACATGCTCTGACTCCAGAAGTTTATTGCAGCAGCCTTAACGGCGACACAAAGTGACTTTTACGCCCGCTTTATTTTTGTATTGGTGGCGGGTAATTCCTTGATAGGGTTACAACCTATAGCTTGGCCTCGAGACCTTTTTCCAAAAAGTTAAACCAGTTCTCACCCAGTATTTTTCCTGCCTCAGATTCACTGAACCCATTACGCATCAGTCCGTTGTAGATATTCTCCATCCCATTGCTACTGCAAAACCAAGGTAGTGCATCGGGCCAACCAGAATTACTTGCCGAACCTTCACCATAATCCATCGCTTTTGACCAACGACCATTACGCATCCACTCAAGGACTTGTTGCGGCTGATTTAGACAAAGATCACTACCAATGCCCAGATGCTCCACGCCAAACAAATCGGCGGCTTTGGCGACCATTTGGCAAAAATCATCAAGCGTACATTGACTTCCATTTGGCAGGTGGAACGGGTACAAACTAAAGCCAATCAAACCATCGCGTTCCGTCAGTGCTTTGATAACGTAATTAGATTTATTTCGCAGTGCGTCATGGGCAAACGTTGGGTTTGCATGGCTAATGCAAATTGGACGGGAAGAGAGGTCTATCGCTTCTAATGTCGAGCGCTCGGCACTGTGTGACATATCGATGATCATACCGACACGGTTCATCTCTTCGATCGCTTGCTTACCAAAGCGCGTCACACCGGAATCGTTTTGCTCATAGCACCCTGTCGCTAACAAACTTTGATTGTTGTAGGTCAGTTGCATTATCAACAAACCTTGACGACGCATTACTTCAATCAGGCCAATTTCATCATCAATTGGAGAACAGTTTTGCGCACCAAAGAAAATCCCTACTTTTCCTTCTGCTTTTGCTTGCTCTACATCAGCCATGGAATGGATTGGCATAATAAGGTCTGCGTTTTGCTCGAAGCGAAGGTTCCATTCAGCAAAGCGGGTTAACGTTTCTCGTGCATTTTCGTGATAAACGATCGTTGCATGCACGGCGGTGATACCGCTGGCTTTTAGTGTCTGAAAGTATTCTCTATCCCAATTGCAATACTGCAATCCATCAATCACAATCCGTTGTTGGTACATAACCACTCCTTAAACGTTAGTTTGCCTTTAAGGTGGAAGCGCATAATCTGCTGCGCTATGTCTCTTAGTAAGGGCGTTGATAAGCGGTTTTCACCACGGTGTAGAATTCTTTTGCGTATTGACCTTGCTCGCGTGGACCAAAGCTTGATTCTTTACGACCGCCAAACGGGACATGATAATCCGTACCTGCAGTTGGGAGGTTGACCATCACACAACCGGTTTGTATCTGCTGTTTAAAGATGGCGCTGTTACGGAGACTTTGAGTAATGATGCCGCCCGTCAAACCAAAGCGAGTATCGTTCGCCACGGCAATAGCCTCATCAAGATCCGACACGCGAATTACACTTGCCATCGGTGCAAATACTTCTTCTTGGTTCACTTCCCAGCTGTTTTGGGTGTTAAGGAACAGGGTTGGCGACATGTAAAAGCCTTCATTTTTGAGGTTTAATCGCTCGCCACCAAATGCCAATTCCGCACCACTTTGGCATGCCTTATCTATCCACACAAAATTAGCTTCCAATTGGTTGCCATCCACCACAGGTCCCATGAAGATGCCTTCTTCTAATGCATGGCCGACTTTTAGTTCGCTCATTCTCTTAATCAGTGCTTCAACGTACGCATCATGAATTCCATCCATTACAACTAGACGGGATGAAGCAGTACACTTCTGACCTGCACCAGAGAAAGAGCCTGCAATAGTCGCTTCAACTGCAATTTGAATATCAGCATCATTGGCAACTACGAGTGCGTTCTTACTGCCCATTTCAAGTTGGCAGCGAACAAAGTTTGACGCTGTTGCCGCCGCGACTTTACGACCCGTATCAACAGAGCCAGTAAAGCTCACGCCGTTTACATCTTTCGAATGGATTAAGGTATTACCTACTTGCGAACCACTGCCTAACACTAGGTTGAATGTACCTGCTGGTAGGCCTTGTCGGTGGATAACCTCAGTCAGTGCAACCGCACTTGCTGGTGTTAAGTTCGCAGGCTTCCAAACTACACTGTTACCAAACGCAAGAGCTGGTGCGATTTTCCAAGCGGCAGTCGCAGTTGGGAAGTTCCAAGGGGAAATGATGGCGATAACGCCGACAGCTTCACGCGTTACCTCAACGAAAACGCCTGGACGGACAGAAGCTGCGTTATCGCCAATTTGACGTAGCACTTCAGCCGCAAAGTAATGGAAGAATTGTCCAGCACGGTAGATCTCGCCGCGACCTTCTGCAAATGGTTTGCCTTCTTCACGAGAAAGCAATGTACCGAGTTCGTCACAACGGGCAATTAACTCATCACCGATCGCTTGTAGTACCGCTTGTTTACGTTCAATCGGTGTTTTTTCCCATTCAGGCTGCGCAACTTTCGCGGCCTGAATCGCTTGTTCGACTTGCGCTTCACTCGCCTGAGCAAAGTCGCCTAAATTTTCACTGATGTCTGAAGGGTTAATATTCGCAATCGTATTGATGCCAGATTGCCATTCACCGGCAATGTAGAGCGATTTTTCTACTTGAACATTATTGATAAAAGTCATTGTTATGTCCTTGTTCTTCCTGACGTCTGGTAGTCTTCCACCAGCCCATTCATCTCACTTAATAAGCCAAATCTTAGCTGTGTGTTTTTATTCTTTACTCAGGCTGGTTTGCTGAGGCATAAACCACAAATTCCACCAGCATTTCTTCACGGGCAAGACCTGCGACAACCATGGCTGCGCGATTTGGATAAGGCGCTTCAAAGTATTCTGCATACACTTGGTTTACCGTTTTTAGGTACTCGCGTTCCGTCACGTAGATAAGTACTTGTAGGACAGAATCAAGCGACTCGCCCGCGCACTCAAGGGTGTGTATGAGATTGTTAAAGGTTTGGTATGTTTGTGCTTCAATACCGCCTGCAACTACTGCACCAGTACTATCGATTGGGATTTGCGCCGTGTATAACGTGCCATTGTTGACGATGGCCCATTCCAGTGGTGCTTTTGAAGCAAATAATGCCGTTTCAACTGGGTGTTTTTTCGTAGAATTATTCACGTACCTTTCAACCTTTGTTACAGCCTTGTTTCAATATAGTTAAATACTGCACATTGACACGCGATAAATCTAACGGTAAATTTCTTACATTTGATAAATAAAACCTATCACCTTATGACAGATCCTATAAATAAAGGGATTGCAGGGGTTTCGAGATGAGTATCAAACTTCAACAATTAAAGCATTTTGTGATGGTGGTCGAGGAAGGCGGTTTTAGGGCGGCCTCACATAGAGCAAACCGCTCTCAAGCTGCGCTGTCAACGTCGATCAAAGAACTAGAAAAAAATCTCGGTCAAACCTTGTTTGAAGCAGGGAATAAATCCAAACTCACGCCCTTCGGTGAGATCTGTTTGCCCAAGATCATTCAGTTTCTTAATATCTATAACGCGTTGAACAACGACTTAAAAGCAGCAGCCGCTGGGCAGCAAGGTCGAGTACGAATTGCAAGTGTCCCTTCTGTTGCAGCCAAACTCATTCCAAGCGTTTTAGGCGCATTTTGTGAACAATATCCTAACGTAGAGGTCAGCTTAATTGATGATAATGCAGCAGGGGTCGAAGCCCGCTTGTTATCAGGCGAGGTCGACCTAGCGCTTGGTAATCCCTCCCATTTGGATGAAGGCGGCATCGAGTTTACCCCTTTAATCTCTGATCCCATTGGCGTGGTGTGTTTGAGAGATAACCCTATTGCTCAACAAACAGAGGGAATTGAATGGCAGACCTTGTTAGAGCAGCCATTTATTCGAAACGGGACGTGTACCCTACTCGATCCGACGCCTGCGCGTGCGCGTGCGCTCAGCGAGCAAGCCTTATATTCCGTTGAGAACATCACTTCTTTGTTTTCTGTTCTGGAACTCGGTATTGGTGTCACTACACTGCCTAAGTTGGCATTCCCAACCAACGAGACACGCTTGGTTTGGATTCCACTGATCGATCCACCATTAGAGAGACAAGTAGGTATTTTTACTCTGACGGACAGAACCATTTCCCCTCAAGCAAAAGCGTTTCATGATCTATGTATTCATTATTTGAATTACCAATAAGAAGCAGAGCTCACATGAGTAGTAATCACAATCGAAATAAACAATACAGCGGCTATGAAAGCTTTTATTAAACCAGATAACTAGAGAATGATACTTTCTACGCTTATAAACGACACAGAAGTTACCACGCTTGGTGCGACACTTAGATCAAAATTTGCAATCCACTTCCGTGGGATTACCACCTTTCCAGCATTTGAACAATAGTGGCTCTGCCAATAACGGACGAAAAGACATAAATAACTGAATGATGGTATTTGTAAGGCTTAATTGCTATAAAAAGCCGTTACATTGGTTCAGTATTGCTAATCATCAGAGTTGATTTTTCACTCGTCGTTTCTCGTCATATCTGGCATCTGACCCAACATGCCAGACTCCCCAAAATGGAACGTCTCAAGCTGGGCTCGTGGCGTTGAACTGGGTTTGATAGAGCTTGTATGCAGAGCATCATCTTTCGTGCTGGCGGCGTAAAGCTGACCTGAGAATGGGATACTTGTGTCGTAATTTTCAAACCAAATACCCATTGCTTCCGTTAACTCTTTATCTGATTTATCTACATGTGCCAAAAATGCACTATGGTTGGCAAAGAGTCTTAAGTCATGGACTAAATTAGGGGTATTTTCGTCAGGAAATACAGCGGCCATCAAGATACCAGGGATTTTTTCATACCATAAATTACACACAGTCTGAAAAGAAGTCCCCAACTCTTTCATCTGATTTGGTTTAACATAGCGCATTGTAAATCCAAATAATGCAGGGCCCGCTTCTCCTCCGCCATCAGCTTTAATAAAACCAGCCATGCATTTCTTAAAATCGTAACGCACACCTTGAATAACCTGAGTATTATTAAGCATATCCTTGTCCCAACCACCATACACAATCAATGTATCAGGATCTTCTTCTGTACTTTTATAAGTGGCCCATAACGGCTTACTTTCAATTGGGCGCCCCCAATCGTTAGCGAAAGCATTTGCACTCTTAACCCATATAACATGCCAGTAAACTAATGGGTCTTCTTTATCTGGAAATGCAAAGATAGCCTTAACGTCTGGATTGCTTTCGTAGACAGACTTGGAAAACGCTTGATACTGGATCGTAAACTCTTCTAACATGTCATCTTTGATACGACGCTTGCCGTAAATGATGACTGGCGTTGTTTCAGTTGCCCCTGTAGGCGCTTTTTCTTCACTAAGTACCTGCGGTACTGAGTTATCTACCTTTTCATTATTTGCTAATTTCATCTTTGCTCCCAGTAAAGTTTGCCCTAGTTACATCAACCCAGAAAATTTTAATATTCACAATAAAATTAATACTTTAGATATTAAAAGACTCCCAAATCAATTGAACATCTGACATTTTAGCTCTTCATTTGAAAGAGCCTCTTCAGTAGCTCTTTTTGTAGCACATTAACAGCATAGGGCTTCATCGAGTTCCACTGGCCGCACTCTTGCCGAGTTCTGCCGCATCCTCGGCACCAACCTTTTTGGCTAGAGAAATCACACAAATCGATACACGGACTCTTCCGTTTCTTCATAATCGAATCCTTTAGCTTATTGCTAAGTTTAGCGTGTTAGAGATCGAGCAATACTTCATCGATACTCGATTCCAATGTCCTAAGTCTATTAAACTCTTCATAAATTCGCTGTTCGAGATTTTTAAAGTTCAATTGTAGGGTGCGCTGGCACACGCTATAGCTAGACTCGGAAATTTTGTACCCCTTCCAGCTGTTAATTCGTTCACGTTCAAGCTGTTTAAATTGGCGAATGAATTCAGATTGCTCAGGACAATCTTCTTCGGCATGCATGCATACGAGAAACGCCTTTTGCTTGATTTAAGGCGCTTCAATATAGGTCTCAAAGTGGACGCCACCTTGTCGATGATTAAACCAATTTTCCTTGTAGAGTTGGAGATAGTTACCGCGGTTATATATCTCCCAGTCATCATCGAACCAACTCGCATTTCTTAGCATGCTTTCAAGGTTTCGAAATACACCTTTTATATCTTTCATCTATTCCAAATACCTCGTTACAAGTGGAAGCTGCTGCCTATCTTGTAATTATCAATGCTTTATATCAGCAACCTATTTCAAGCAACATACCCACAGTAATATATTTTTCTACCATAAAATTAGTATGGTTTTAGGCTTTAAATGGGGCAGATAAATCACAATTGGACAATGATGAGTTAGCAAACATGCTAGCTTTTTGTTGGACAAAAAGTGTTTCAAGTGGGCTTAGTGAATAGTATAAATTGCACAGAATCACACCATTTAGTAACGAAATCTCTACTACACTCTGGCACTGATAGTGATAGAATCTGCACATCAGAATTACCGAGAAACTCTATGTTTATCCATCACGTTAACGATATCGACTGGCTGGTGATTACAGCTTTTGAAGAATTCAAAACTATGTTTATCGAAGAAGCCGGTAAGATACCTTATTGCTTCTCTACCACCAGCGAATTAAGCCTGATTGATCAAGCTAAGCGTACTTATGGATATTTGCCTTCTCTCAGCGGTGTTATCACCGATACAGGTACGTTTCAAAGCAAAGATAACGAAGAAGGTTTGAACCCACAACTAGCCTGCCTAGTTGAAGGGCACGGTCGAGTGTTCATCTATCACGGTGGCTTCGTGGCTTTTGTGGATGACGAGCAAACCTTTATTACCCGAATAGACTGAAAACTATTCACTAAGTAGTAATCGGAAAATTGGCATCCCTACCCGCTCATCCGTCAGCATTTCATTTATTAACAGGCAGCGTATAAATATTGCCTGACTAAAGACAATAAAGGTTAAGTGCATTGTACTTAGCCTTTTTCATACGCTTAATAAGCGCTTTATTCTACGGAACTAAAACCTTTTTTAGAATTAACTACTTTGCCCATTCAATGCCAATGTCATACGTTGATGAGTACGGTAATTCGGAATCGAAATAAATTGATTCTGAATCAGTTTAGCACCAGGGTTATCGTAACCGTATATATCAGGACGCATCGCTAACTGACCATTCTGTGTTACCCAAGCAGTTAAATAAGCCACATCAAGATTAACATGCGTATTCAAGCCAATCTCACGGTGCTTGTTGGTATTAATCATATCGTTGACAGAAGGCAAAGTCGGCATATTTTGATAAGACAAAATAAGTGTCGCCATTTTACGTGGTTGTTGTACACGCATGCAGCCAGAGCTTAAATCGCGATGACGACGTTTAAACAATGGATACTCTGATTGTGATTCATCATGCATATAAACAGAGAATGAATCAGGCATCAAAAATGCGACCCGACCTAACGCATTTTCAGGACCAGGATCTTGACGAAACTCATGACTAAATGTTTTTGGGTTTACTGTTGCCCAGTCTATAGAACTCGGTGGCACAACAGAGCGATCACTCCAGCTATTAATCACATCCATACGATTATTCGCTAAGAAATTAGGGTTTGCTTTAGCCGATGGGATCGTATTCTGCACTTTAATGGTTTCAGGCACATACCAGTAAGGGTTAATCACAACCGTATTAATATATGACTGGAACAAATTGGTTGGACGTTTTGGTATCCCATCAATAATTTTCGATTCAAAGATTGGCTTTTGATTATCGTATAGCGTCATTTTGTAATCAGGAATGTTCACAATAATTTGTGGGCCATCCCCTTCTAATTGTGCAAAACGCTCACGTTGTAAGTTTAAAGCGGCAATACGTGCCAAACTTGAATATGGGCGTGTTAATTGGCGCATAACGTCAGGCCCTATAATACCGTCCATCTTCAAGCCATAATTCCCTTCAAAAGCTTGAATTGCTTGGTTTATCACACCACTATTTGTAATTTTGGCTTGAGCAACAATTTGTTGGTACTGAGGCTGAGTTAAATAACCCAAATTCCAAAGCACTGTTGCAACCTTGTCGCCATAAGGGATCGGCTCACCGATATTAATAACCTTATCGAACTGAACGTCACTTGAATCCAGAGGGTTAGCTGGCAAGCTTAATAAATGGTTAATCACCCCCATTGTTGGAACAAACTGAGAAGAAGGAATAAGAGAATTGATTTTTTGAACAGTTAATGGGAAATATTGCTGAGCCATTGTTAACGACAAAGACGTTAATTTTACTGGCTGCGAATTGTATAGCGGTCGAGGATCTTGTATTAACTGGTGCACATAATCCACGTACACCAAGTAGGTATCCGTTAATAGTAAATCAAAGCCACGCTCATCTCGCCTTGTCTCTAATTTCTTCAACTCTTGTATACGCTGCTTCATACCGGGCAATGTATTGGAATCTGCCAACGCTTGTAATTGCGGTATGATCGCACTGACAAGCGCTGGGTTTAACCAATACGGCATAAAGTTATTATCAGCGTATAGCGCATCTAGAATGTTATCGTTGCATACTTTTACTTTTGATTGCGGACATAAAAACGCAGTACTATTTACTTTAACCCCATCTAACACATGCGAATCCAGATCTGGTCGCGCCACATTATTAGCAGCGAAAGCCGAGTCACAAGTCAATAAAGCCGAAACCGACATTACCGAACCAATGAATGTACTTATTTTTTTTCGACTAAACTTCATCCAACATTCCTTAACTAAATCTAAGAAAGTAAATATTTACTGTTTTAGAATTTAAATCATTCATCATTAAAAATGACAAAGATTTCAAAGTAACTAATAGTGAGTAATTTATGCTAAAAAGCGATAAGTGGAAATAACACTTTCGGAATATTAAATTTTAAGCTGAACTTTGTTCGATTACGGTTGATAAATGATGCAATAAAGACCATCAATTTTATTTTGTTAAAATAAAACTCTCATCAGTGGTAATGAATCATTATTAATAAATAGTGAATAAATAAAACGAAAGAAATTTTACGATATTCGAAAATTACAAGCTAAAAGCAAACCAATATAAAAATGAACTGATTGTGATTTCACAATAGCGATTGTCTTGCCAGTCAAAGTTAACAGCATAGCCGATATTATTATCTTGACAAGCTTACATTATTTGAGAAGCAAAAATACCTTCAGTTTCTACTAACACAAGGTTAAAGACTTGCCGCCGCCCCACGTCTAAAGCCCCCATACTGGGTTTCATTATTACGAATGATGAGCGACTTAGCCTAGTAGACTTGCTAAATCCATGTCGTTATAGAAGTTACCCATTTCAGGATCGGTCACAGCTTTAAAGTTGTGTTTGTGAGCCAAACTAAGTACCGTTATGATAGATAATCTTAATCGTGTAGTTGCATTATTATCTTATCTATTGATAAACGACTTGACGTCGTTCCAATATAAGAATCATTTCCTCATTATGCTGAATATTTAACTCTGAACATTCAGCAGACAAGAAAAGCCAATGAGCTTTAGGTCACCATTTAGATAAAGAGCCGCTCTAACCTTCTGCATGAATAAACTTAGTCGGCACTACGCTATATTTACACGCTTCAAGTGAATTAACTTCAATTATACAAATTGGTTTCCCATACCAACCAACGACCACTTGTGAGTGACCAACTCTGGCATTTGTTTTTGGCCTGATTGATACAAAAAATAAGCTATGACTTGCACTTTTTTCTAATTCGGATTAATTATACTCATCAGCACAGAAATGGTCTGACATGAATAATTAATGCCTTTTACGCTGAATTTCAGATAGTCAGCTGAAATAGTGATTCAAATAGATTTGTGACTGTTCTTCAATGAGATCTATTTAACTATTTCGCAACATAAAACCTTAGTCACTGAAATTAAAATTATAAATTTCGTTAGTCCAATTTTGGTGATCATTATTCCTATTATGTTTAATAGAGCTGTTAATTTTAGTAAGAATACTGATACTTTAGGAGTAATGGAATAACCCAAAAAATACTTTTAAGTTTTTGCACATGAATTTATTTTCTATCTGTTTTTCAGTTATTTTTTTCTTTTTTATGTCATCAGTTTCTTTCGCTAAGGAAAGCGTTAATATCGATATTAAAATGTTAACCCCTGATTTTTCATTCTCTACAACATCAAAATATAAAGATTCAGACAATTATTACCTTCAAATTTTATATACAGAGAACAGTCAAAGTGCTGCATTAAATAAAATCGAATTAATACAAAAATCTATCCAGTATCCTATGGCTATGCAACCTTATAAGCGAGGGTTTCGAGTCTATGTTGGACCGATTAAAGGAGGGGATATTGCTTCTGCACTAAAATCATTGCTATCAATTGGTTATGATGAACATTTAGTACGGCATATTAATAATCAACCCGATTTTTTAACATATAAAGACATACTATTTAAAAAAATAGGTCGAATTGGAGATAATAATATTATTTTACCATTTAACAAAAATGGCTCTTTAGCTCGATTTTCTTCATTAGACATTGATTCTATATGTAAGTCGATTAATTCAAATGTTGCTCTTTTGTCAGAATATGGGGAAATTTTATCAACATCAAACTTTATATCTGATATAGGTGCGCAAAACCGATATTGGCTAACTTCTAAAGAAACAGTAACTAGAGTATCTGATAATTTAGTTATCAAAGCAGTTGATAACGATGCGAGATATCCAATTATATGTTTAATTAATCACAGTAAGCATAAATAGAATAACTTTTAAATGACCACCCACCTTGCCGGTCTTTTAGTATATTAAAAGGCACTTCATGTAGGAATTATACATAGCCTTTGTATATCTATCAGCTTTGATAGAGAAAATTACCTAACAAATTTTTTTCCACAAATGAGTTAGTTATTCAGCTAACTCATAGTGATCACCAAGCGACTTTGCCATTACACTAACTTCAAAGTGAATTTCTAGTAGATACTAAGAAAAATACCAACAACCTCCCCCTCCAATCTTACAATTACCTGACATAACACCACGAATGTAGCCACTTTTGTCATAACCCTGTTAAAAGTAAGTCATTCACACTGCAAATGATTGCTTTTAATTTATTCGCAACCTAACATCTTCTGCAATATTTATTCATATTATGAAAAAAGGGTTTTACATGAAGAAGTTATGTTTAGCAGCAATGGTAGCTACAGTACTTGTTGGTTGTAACGCAGGTGACGAAGTTGTAGAACACGGCGGTATCGACATTAATAATTTATCTCAAACCCAAAAACAAGAATACGCAGAGTTAACTGCCGATGCATTAGCATTCATCGCACATGCGGCTGATGATTGTTCAAATGGTATGGCTGTTGGTGAGACAGAAAAATTTGACCTTAGCGCTAACAATACAACTACAATCATTCGTGTAGTAAAAGGTCAAATTGAAATTGAAAAACAGGAAAACCAAAAAGTCATTGTTCATACAACAAAAGCAATGGAGTTTACCTCTCCAAATGCAGTGACTAACGGTGAAGTAATTTCACTTAACTTCAGTGAAAACCTTGATAAAGATTATAACATGACCATTGAAACGCGACCAGGCAGTATTGATAACGTCAGCTTTAAGGGAATGCTCATTAATACCGCTGACAGCGATGCAAAATATTGGTCTACTGAGTCTACAAATGGGCTAGAGCTAAAATATGATGAAAATTTCAAGCTTCCGTCCCTGAACAGCGGTAATGCCGTAATCACTGGTAAAGATAACCAGAAATTTAATTGGTCTGCTGATATTAATGGCGATATTATCGCTAAATAGAATTACGCCAAGCATTCATTTATCCGGCACTATAACCTAGTGCTGGTTTTTTATATTTAACCACTTGCTAATTAAAATATTAATTCCTTCCAGCTACTATAGTAGAGGCAAGCAGTAGCCTTTACATTTCTACTTCTGCTTTACATCATTCTGTATCTAAGTTGTTCTGTTAGATAAGTGTCATAAAAATCATTTAAACAATGATTACTGTCATCTCTTTGTCAAAAGCAAGTCATTCACGATGCAGATGATTGCTTTCAATTTATGAACAACCTACCATCGCTCACAATATTTATTCATATATTGAAAAAGGTTTTGTATGAAGAAGTTATGTTTAGCTGCATTGGTCGCAACAACATTATTGGGTTGTAACGCAGGTGATGACATTGTAGAGCACGGCGGGATAGACGTAGATAACTTGAGCCAAACTGATATACAGAACTATGCAAACATAACTGCAGATGCCTTAACTGTTGTTGCAAAAGCAGCAAAGGATTGTGCTGAAAACCTACCAGTTGGTAATTCTAATGAATGTTATATTCCTGAAATTCAAGGGAATATTGATATTGCTGTTGCTCAAGGTCGTATCAAGGTAGAGAAACAAACTGACAGGGTTGTTATTCATACTATTGAAGCAATACAGTTTACTACTCACAACGCGATTACAAATGGTGAAATAATTTCATTAAGCCTGAATGATAAAACAGATAATGATTACATCATGACAATGAATAATAGTAATCAAGTCACATTTAAAGGTGTGTTAGTTAACACTGCGGAAAACGATGCTAAATACTGGTCTACAGAATCTTTATCACCACTGACTTACCAATACAATATCAAGGAAGTCCACCCATATATCACAAATGGTAGCGCGATTATTTCAGGTAAAGATAAACAGCACTTTACTTGGTCTGCTAATGAAAATGGCGATATTTCTGTTACTCGATAAATTAATTGTCGCCCAGCACTATGAATTGGCGAGTGCTGGACGATTAATAGAACGTGATTCATTATTAAATGAATCACGTTCTATTTTAAATTAGCTGCAACGCTTGTTTGATTAACGCCATCCCTTCTGGGGTAAACGATAGAATAAACGCCGCACAGTTAATTATGGTCATTGTCCACAAGATTGCTTTAAATGGCTGTTTTTGAGATTTATGACGCAATATCTTTTGTGCCCATAACGCACCAGGCCATCCCCCCACTAAGGCTAATACATGCAAGGTTGCTTCTTTAGTACGCCATTTATCTAACTTAGCAGCACGTTTATCATGTGCATACACCGCAAACGTCACAACACTTAATACTAAATATCCAATCAGTACTTGATAAGGGGTATTAAAAAGCGCAACTGATATCGCAACAAAAGCCAAAAAGATAACACTAAACCACTGTGCTTTTGAAAAGGGTGCGGTATATTTGTCTAAACCTGAATGAGCTTTGGTAAATGTCACTGTTGTTGCTGACATCCGCCCTTTTTTATCTTTACCTATACGAAATGTCACTGCTTCATCGATATGAGGACGACACTGTTTATCCGGCAATGCAGAGATGTGAAAAAATACGTCTTGTTCACCGTTATCAGGTGCAATAAATCCAAAACCTTTTTGCTGATTCCAGCTAATAATTTTTCCCTGTTGGGCCATGTTTTTTCCTAGCTTCAAAATGTCGTCTATCGCGACGATAGACGTTGTTTTAAATGTTGATGGGCTGAATCAGAGATATCGCTACCCCATGCTTGGCGTGATAACTTATCGGCCGCCACTAACGTTGAGCCAGAACCAAAAAACGGATCGGCTACAACATCACCTTCAACACTACTTTGCTCTATTAATATCTCTAATAGTGGTACAGGTTTTTCTGTTGGATAACCACGATAAACACGCTTGCATTCTAATACATCTGGAATCGACAAATTATTCAGTTTTCGTTTACCTTTTTCGAAAAACAAAATAAATTCATAACGGGCTCGATAATGGTATCCCATACCTATCGCGACTTTATCCCACACAATGGGTTTCCAAAACTTAAAACCAACCTTCTCTGCAATGGGTTTAATGTGAAACATTGTTTCTTGATCACAGAACAAATAGAAGTGACTATTTTGTTTTAAAACCCGATAGGCTTGTGTCAATAAACTTTCAAATCGTTCATTGGGGAAGATATCAAACCATTGGTTACTCGAACCTTTACTTTGTTTTAGCCGCGTTGTTCTTCCCACTGAGCGGTGCTTTTCAAGCGATTCATAAGGCGGATCGGTGATCATCAAATCAATACTTTGATCGGGCAAAGCTGTTAACCACTCAATCGCATCTTTTTGGAAAATTTGCATCAAAAAACCTAATCTAAAATGAGGAAGAAAAAACACGCAAAATAATGCCCGTCATCATACGCCAAATAACAAAAATATCATAAAAACATGATCTAGAGTTAAATTTGTGCATATTCAAAGGAGTACTATCGCCTGATTCCAATATGGAATAATTGAATCACCATCATTAAGGAACAGTAATGTGAGTAAACGCGCTTTGGTTGTCGAAGGTGGGGCAATGCGTGGCATTTTTGCCACTGGTGTATTAGATGCATTTATTGAACGTAGCTACAACCCATTAGATTTTACTATCGGTGTATCAGCAGGCTCTGTAGTACTCATGAGATATCTTTGTGAAAGTTATCAACGTAACTACAAAGTTATTACCGAATACGCACGCAGTAAGGAGTTCATTAATTACAGACGCTTCGTTAAAGGTGGCAACTTAATTGATATTGATTGGTTATGGAACACCAGTATCAGTAAGCTTCCTTTAGAGCTAAACAAATACGAAAGTCGTAATGTGCCGCTATATGCCACAACAACTGTTGTTGATACGGGTGAGCCTAACTACGTTGAAGTAACACGTAACAACCTAAATGAAGTGATGACTGCAACTTGCGCCCTACCGATCATTTATCGTCAATTTCCACTCGTTAATGGTATTGAGATGAGCGATGGCGGTATTGCCGATCCTATTCCTGTGATCGAGGCTTACAATAAAGGCGCACGTGATATCACGGTTATTTTGTCTCATGCTCAAGGCTTGTTTGCTAAAAATCGACAAGTGCCATGGTTAACACGTCACTTATTCCGTACGAATCCCGTGTTTGGGCAAGAATTTTTAACCAAAGAATCTCGCTATAACAAGGCATTATATTTTATTCATAATCCGCCAAAGGATTGTAAAATCACTGCTATAGCACCTGATAAAACATTTATTATCAAAAGATTAACCAAAGATATTATTAAATTAGATCGAGGCTATCAACAAGGTAGAGAAGCCGGATTAAGGCTCGTCAATAATGATCTTCAATTTAAACAATGATGCTTCGTGCACAATCTTTAATGACTTTTTTACTACAAAAATATAACTATTACGTATACTGCCCGATTCAATTTACACCACGGTTAGTTTTAGATGATTATTTTCACTAGTAAATTTACCAATGAATTTAATAAACAAAAACGCCTGTGAGTGAACAAAACTCTTAAACATTGTGAAGAAGGATTTAATTAAAGTGATATTTTTCAAACATTAAATAATCAAGGGTGGTATCTACACAACGAAAATAAAATAAAAAGCCACACATCCCCTTTTGAAAGTAAGATGTAATTGAACATTTAAAAATCACTTACCCAACCAATTCCAATTGAGTTTAGTTTAGCGGTATCAATATATCTAAAAGACTATAAATATCACCACAATATTACTAAAAGGCATAGATAACTGTATAAAAACAGCAATACCTATCAAAAAAATGTAATAACAATCAATTTTTTAGCAAAAAACAAATTAAAGTGAGATGCCTATCAATATCTAGATAGCTAGACAAAAAAGCTATGCATTTAAATGCTAATTTATTTATTGATAGATAGTTAAATTGGTAACTTAAATGCTCTAATTAGTGGATAATCTAATATAAAAAAAATTTTTTTATATGCTAGCTGTGATATTTGGTATTTTTATAATTAACGGGTGTAACGGTGATTCCAAATCAAGTAATTCTCCGGTACCACCGGTACCAAAAGAAGCAAAAATAAAATCTATTCAGATATCTGACGTGGGTGCTACACTTTCTACTTTGTCAGGAATAGAAATTCCTACCGGAGAAAAATTACAATTTAAAGCAATTGGCACATACGATAATGATACTCAAAAAGATTTAAGTAAAGATGTTAACTGGGTAACTTCAGATGAAGAATTAGGTACCTTTAACTCCTCAACTTTAGAAACTAAAAAACCTGGAATAATAAAAGTCTCAGCTTCACTGGACTCAATAACTAGTAATATAAAAGAAGTTAAGATATCAAGTATAGATCTCATTTCAATTAATATTTCTTCAAATAAAAGTAAAACACCTTTGGGAGTAAAATTAAATTTTACTGCGAGTGGTAAATATTCAGATGGAAATAGTCTTGATATGACTAAGACCGTAAGTTGGGAGTCATCAGACAAGACTGTAGCAACAATCTCAAATGGTACTTTTTTACCTCTAACAGTCGGAACAACAAAGATTACAGCAAATGTCAGTAATACAAATTCAGCACCAATAGAAATAGAGGTCACCCCTCATATACTTACATCTCTTGAGCTCATTACTTCTGTAAACTCTTTGCCACTTGGAACAAGTTCAAACATTACAGCTAAAGGAATTTACTCTGATAATGAAGAATTAGAAATTACCTCAGAAGTTAAATGGTCATCATCTGATGAAAGCATTTTAACAATTACAAATGGAAAAATATCTACTTTGAAAACAGGTTCAGTTGAAATTACTGCAACTAAAGATAATATTTCAAAGAGTATAACCTATGAAGTGACACCTCATGAACTTGTCTCAATCAGTTTATCTAGTTCACCAAACTTCCTGGTTGGTTTAGACGAAAAAATTCATGCCGTAGGTTTATACACAGACGATGAAGAAATACCATTAATTAATGGAGTAACATGGGAGTCATCTGACCAAACTGTAGCAACAATAGACAATGGCATATTAACGCCAATAAAAGCAGGAGTAACAAATATTACTGCAATTAAGGATGGAAAAACAGTTTCTTTGGACAATGTAAAAATCGCAGGTTTAAGTGAAAAATTCCCTTGTAATGGTATTACTGGTGATTTCGATTGTTTGCCTGTTAAAGAAACACTATCAGGTAAAAAGTATGTTGCTTCACCTGAAAAATCCTTTATTGAACGTATTGGTTTTAGTTCAGATACTTATGCTTTTACTGATAAAGATGATGTTCCTCTAGGTTTTGTAGGCGCGTTAATGACATACGAAGAAGCTGAACAATGGTGTCAAAATTTAAACTCAGTATCTTACTTAGGAATAACTGATTGGAAATTACCTGAGAATGGTTTATCTAATTTGACAAGTGAAGTTGGCATGGAACTTTATACACCTTTAGGTTGGTACTCTACCTCTAATGATGCATCAAGATTTTTTACCGGTTATTGGCTTAACCAACCGGGAGTAGATCCTACGAAAAAAGCGGTGTTCGTGTATATACCTTCTGCCGGCACGGCTTTTCCAGTTGACCAAGACCCAACAGTGAAACAACTTACAATATGTGTTTCTGGCTAATTATAACTAAATATTAATTAATAAAAGATTGCAAAACTATTTATTTAGATTTGCAATCTTTTTAATTATCGATACAAAGTTATGCAATCAATATTTAATGTAATTATCTAATAATTTCTTTTATTAAATTATAGGTTCTATTAAAATGCCGCCTTCATTTAACACCACGGCAAATTTACATGATTATTTTTACCACCAATGTTGGCAATATTACGATTGAGCTGAACAAGCAAAAAGCGCCTGTCACGGTTAAGAACTTCTTAAAATATTGCCAAGATGGTTTTTACAACGGCACTATTTTTCACCGTGTGATCAAAGGCTTTATGATCCAAGGTGGTGGTTACACTGTAAAAATGAAAGAAAAACCAACACGCACCCCCATTGTTAATGAAGCAAACCGTGGTCTAAAAAATGTGATAGGTACTATCGCAATGGCAAGAACCGATGCCCCACATTCAGCAACAGCTGAGTTTTTTATTAATGTTGCTGACAACGATTTTCTTGATCATACAGCAACAACGAATGTGGGCTGGGGATACACTGTTTTTGGTCAAGTAACGGCAGGAATGGATGTAGTAAACAAAATTTCAAAAGTAAAAACACTATCGGTTCGCGATCATGAAGATGTACCTCGTGATCCGATTGTGATTGAAAAAGTCACTATTGTTGAATAACAAAAAGCCCGTATACGTTTTAATTCGATATGATCTAGTAAGACTGATCACGTCATACGGGCTTTTTTGTTAACTTTAAAGACTTAAATATCGCTATAAATCCAATGTGAGTTTTCTTGCTTCTCGCCTCGCTTGCGGCGTTAATATACCTATATTAGATATAAGGAAATGATCAACGAAAGGGAAATCGGTTTCACTGTAATTTCGCAGCACTAACCCTATCGCTTGCTGCACCTCATACTCACTATCATCGGCTAATAACAGTACTGTCTCGCACAGTAAGTCGACATTGGTTTGAAGTTTGTGATGACAATGTGCCAATAATGACGCTCGTCTTAACCATTTATTATCAGACTCTCGCCATTCAATTAGTTTTGATTCAAATTCGCGATGCACTAATACGACAGGACTGATTAACTGTTCGACTAAACGATCAGCAATATCAACACCATCAACGGTTTCCAACATCTCTTCATAAGTATGAAAAGCATGTTCATTTCTAAATTTATGGTAATACTCACCAGCATCAAGTGCTAAAAAACGCTCTTCACGATAAACGCCTGACCATAACCAAAGCAGTAAGCGACGATAGTTTTCGGCATTATCAATTTTTGTATGTGCTCTCGCATCTTTAAAAATTTCACTTCGTTGCTCGGCATTTACACCATAGCAAGGCTGCTTTACCTTGAGTGTTTGTTGCATATTATCAGCAAGCGCTTTATCTGCAGCTTTGGCTAAGTGCTGCTGTATATAAATAACCATAGGTATAACAAGTGACATTTGGGGACTCTTTCCTTTTGCACTGTGTAATGGAGCTTATCTGCACTACACATTATGACCAATTGGCTGACTTTTTATTATATAAACGAAACAAATGGAACGCTGCACGCTTTAATGTTCCATATTCACCCTAAAATCATAATCAATTTAAAAAACATCTTTAATCATTAGGTGATAAGAAACTATTTTATTATTTTTAGGCTATTAATAAAAACCTCGTTTTCAGCATAATCTCCCATTTTTGTCCTCATTGATTAATAGAACAGCGCACAAAACTAAAAAGTGTAAACCTCTAATAACACTTCTATATTTTTTAAGGAAATTAACTAATTCATTACAATTAATGATTTTCAACCCTGCCGATGCGTGATAAAAATGTTAATTATGTAAACACAATCAGCTTAAATAACTTTTTATTTTACGATTTATGGTCAAAGATTTGCATATTTCTGATAGTAAAAAGGATATTTAAGACTAAATATTTATAACAATTATGACTCACTACAATCATTAACAGGATGTTTTATGGACACATCAACTTCTACAACTGCTAATCGTGGAAACTGGAGTTCACGAATTGGCTTTGTTATGGCCGCAGCAGGATCTGCTGTTGGTTTAGGAAACATTTGGAAGTTTCCTTATACTGCTGGCGAAAATGGTGGCGGAGCGTTTGTTGCTATTTACCTATTTTTCGTTATTTTTATTGGCTTTAGCGTCATGCTAACCGAATTTGCGGTGGGACGTAAAACAGGTTTGTCTGCCGTTGGGGCATTTAAAACTACCGATCGTCGCTGGACGTTTGTTGGCATAATGGGCGTATTAAGTGGCCTACTGATCATGGGCTTTTATCCTGTTGTTGGTGGATGGGCCATTGCTTATATCTATAAAATTTCAACCGGATTATTAAGCACGCCAACGGCTATTAACGATAGTTTTGGTAGCTTTATTTCTGATCCTATACAACCGCTTTTCTGGATGGGACTTTACCTTTTATTTAATATTTTTGTCGTTATCCGAGGCGTTTCTGGTGGTATAGAAAAAGCAGGTAAAGTGTTAATGCCACTGCTTTTCATTATCTTAATCGTTGTTTCAATCAAAGGCCTTACCTTACCTGGCGCAATGGCGGGCTTAGAATTTTTGTTCAAACCTGATTTTTCAAAAATTGATAGCTCTGTTGTGCTTGCTGCATTGGGACAGGCATTCTTCTCTCTAAGCTTAGGTATGGGTTGTATGCTGACATACGGTAGTTACTTACGCAGAAAAGAGAATATTGTACAAACCACCGCTATGGTTACGGCAATGGATACGGGGGTGGCATTACTAGCCGGTATCGCTATGTTCCCTGCTATGTTTGCGTTCAGCATGGAACCTTCAGCAGGACCAGGTTTAGTATTTGTTGTTGTACCGCAATTGTTTGCTGAAATGGGCGGCATTGGTTTCTTATTAGCACTTCTATTCTTCATTGGTTTAAGTGTGGCTGCATTAACCTCATCTGTTTCATTACTTGAAGTGGTCGTTGCTTACTTAATTGACGAGAAAGGTTTAAGCCGTGTGACTGCTGTGATCAGTGCAAGTATTGTGATGGCACTACTTTATATTCTTGCTTCACTGTCTATTGGTGGCTTTGGTCCTAAACTATTCGACACAGGCGCATTTGATGTCTTTGACTTACTTACTGACAAAATCTTCCTTGCTGTTGGTGGTATGTTGGTGTGTCTATTTGCGGGCTGGCGTTTAGATCGAAGTGAGCTGAAAAAAGAAATTACCAATGATGGCAAAGTAGCTTTCCCACTGTTCAACCTTTGGTATGTATTGATTAAATATATCATTCCTGTTGCTATCGCTATTGTTGCCATTTCAGGTGTGAAAGCTGGATTTGATAGTGATAAAGGCGACATCATGTTAGTAGGTTTAGCGATTATTGCACTGTGTGGGATTTTCTCTAAAAAGCTATAATTTCGACTAATCACAATATAAATACAAAGGCTTGCCATGAGGCAAGCCTTTTTTATGTAACCTACAAACAAAAATATAGACAGTTTATCCATTAGAAGCATAAAACTGATAAAATCAAAAATCGGATACTCAATACCAAGGATATGAAATGAAAACAACAACTCAACTCGGTTTATTCGTTGTTGCGTTAACAACAGTGCAACCAGTTTGGGCTGCAGATCAAACGGTCACGTTAGAAGATGGTCGCCAAGTCATACTGCATGATGATTTTACTTGGCAATATAACCAGCCATCTACCAAGACACCTGCATCTGAAAATTCTCATTCTAAAACTTCGGTCACCTCTCAAGCAGTACCTCTAAAAACAAATTCTGAGACACAAAATGCAATACCGCTAGTAACCGCATCTAAAGCAGCAAACGTGTCACTTAGCAAACCCAAAAATATCCAGCAATTAAGTAACAGCGGTGTTGATATCCTTTTACAAGCCCCCCGATACACAGATGGTCAGCTGATCATTCCAACCATGTTGACAAATCAAGGCTCTAAATCAGTGATGTCTATTGCTTTACGCGTTACATTAAATGATGCTGATAATCAAAAAATTGAATCACAAGATGTGACCCTTTGGCGTTCCATCAAGCGAATGCCTGATACTTACTTCCGAGCGAAAACCCAACAAAAAGGTAAAGATATTATTTTTACCGTACCGAAAATGAATGATTACAAAATCCAAACGGAAATCATTGATGTAGAGCTGTGGTAATCAAGTATAAATAGCGCTTAGATACTAATTTTCTAAGCGCATCTTTTTCACTCTAATTACCGATGTGTTTCAATTTTATAAACTGCAATTATCACATTGATTAAATTGAATAAAAAACGTACACTTCAATTGTTATCATAATGATTAACAGTCAGATATAGCTTAACGTTAACTCTGCAATACCACCCTGCTTTCTCTTCTTATTGAGTTAATACATAGCACTAAATAACACATACTCGATTAATACCAATTTCTTAGGTGAACTATGTTCAAACGCTTCGAAAGTTTCACTAACGCTTTTCCAAAGCAAGAACCCACGCAACCCCCCCAAGGTATTTTTGCATTTTGTCGTTACTATACTCGTGGGTTTGAGAAACCGTTAGTTTGTATGGCATTACTCAGTGCCATTGTTGCAATTATTGAAGTAGTGCTATTTGGTTTTATGGGTAAGTTAGTCGATTGGCTAGCAGCAAGTGATCCTAAAACATTCTTAGCTGAAAACGGGACAACCTTGATTTGGCTATCCGTGGTAGTGCTTATTGTAATGCCATTGTTAGTCTTAATCTCATCATTGCTATCGCACCAAACGTTACTGGGTAACTACCCAATGTCTATTCGTTGGCAAGCTCACCGTTATCTGCTAAAACAAAGCCTTTCGTTTTACCAAGATGACTTTGCTGGGCGTATTGCAACTAAAGTAATGCAAACTTCTCTTGCAGTAAGAGAAACGGTAATGAAAACGGCTGATGTTTTTGTTTACGTATCTGTGTATTTTACTTCAATGCTAGTGATCCTTGCTCAAGCTGATTTGCTATTAATGTTACCTATGTTGGCTTGGTTAATCGCCTATATTGGTATTCAAATTCACTTTGTTCCTAAGCTAAAGAAGGTTGCAGCAGAGCAAGCTGATGCCCGCTCAACGATGACAGGACGAATTGTTGATAGTTATACCAATATTGCAACAGTCAAACTATTCTCCCACAGTAAACGTGAAACCGATTATGCCGAAAAAGGGATGAAGGGCTTCCTTGCAACGGTTCATCATCAAATGCGCTTGGTTACTGGATTTGATATTTGCGTTCAAATAGCTAACTACTTGTTACTTTTTTCTATTTCAGCCCTTTCTATTTACCTATGGATGCACAGCGCAATTCAAGTGGGGTCGATTGCAATTGCGATTAGTTTGGCTCTGCGTATTAATGGTATGTCGATGTGGATCATGTGGGAAGTTGGTGCGCTATTTGAAAATATGGGTACCGTTGTCGATGGTATGAAAACACTATCTAAACCGGTTGAAATTGAAGATGAGCCTAATGCTAAGCCATTAGCTGTGCAAAAGGGCGGCATTGAATTTGATAACGTGAGTTTTAACTATGGCGAAAATAAAGATGTTATCAATCACCTCTCGTTGAATATTAAGCCCGGTGAAAAAGTCGGTTTAGTTGGTCGCTCTGGCGCGGGTAAATCAACGTTGGTTAACTTGCTACTACGTTTTCATAATTTAGAGGGCGGTAATATTCGCATAGATGGACAAGATATTGCGGAAGTTACGCAAGATTCATTACGCAGTAAAATTGGTATGGTGACGCAAGATACATCTCTGCTTCACCGCTCTATTAAAGAAAATATTCTTTATGGTGACCCTGAAGCTAGTGACGAGCAATTACTTTCTGCAACCAAACAAGCACATGCCCATGAGTTTATTGAAACGTTGACAGACCCGTTTGGCAATATTGGTTACGATGCTCAGGTTGGTGAACGTGGTGTTAAGCTCTCAGGAGGACAACGTCAGCGCATTGCTATCTCTCGTGTATTACTGAAAAACGCACCAATCTTAATTTTAGATGAAGCAACCTCAGCGTTGGATTCTGAAGTGGAAGCGGCGATTCAGGAGAGTTTGGTTGAATTAATGGAAGGTAAAACAGTTATCGCGATTGCCCACCGTTTATCCACTATTGCAGCGATGGATCGTCTTATCGTATTAGATAAAGGCCAAATTATTGAGCAAGGTACGCACCAAGAGCTAATCAATCAAAAAGGAATTTATGCTCAGTTATGGGCACATCAAACCGGTGGTTTCCTTGGCGAAGAAAATAATCACCTTACCACTGAGAATTAACTATTCACAAAACCATTCGTTATTGATTTTAAAAGAGGTCGCTCATTTTCTCTTTCTAGTTAAAAGCATATAAGAGTTTGAAAGTGAGTGAATTTGATTTTTTATTACATATACTTATCAGATTCACTCTTTTTTATACATGTATAAAAAAACATATAAAAATAGAACTACCAAAAGGTAATAAAAACTAATCCATATGAGTTAGCCGAATAGCTAACTCACTTTTGGACATAAACGTGCCAGCGATTTTGCTAAATTAGAAAACCATCAATAACTAGGGGTATGGCAAATAGAAAAACTGATGTGCCGATCGCACAATTTACTTATATAGAGGCTCGGGGTTATTCAACACTTGAGATTTAACGTTGGCTACGCACGCTTAATCCTTATTTGTTATGTAGCGATGCTCGCAAGGACACAAACCAATAATGCTGGTACTCCAGTTATAAGCAGTTTGATACAAAGGGCTGTATTTTCTGAGAACCGCTCATCATCGATTTCGTCCGCAACGCTACGGTCAACCATTGAGTCTGTAACCTTATCAATTTTGTCGTCAGACTGTAGTTCACTCTGCGTGGTGAACAACGCTTCATACGACTTCAGGTCGCACGGACAAAAGCTTGTTAGATGATTTCCTAAATGAGCTGAAAGCGGATTACTTCAGATATCGATAACAAATTTAGCGTTCACCTTAGAGGTAAGAATATCGTATTGGTAGTAAAAATGTTTCCTGAGAACCAAATTTTGATAAGCCACTAAACTACCACTTAGTTCTGTGATTTATACAAGCGTTCCAACTTATCTAAAAAGCCATGTAGTTTTTCGTTCATCTCATCATAGTTATGACTCAGTAATACTTCGGGGTTCTCAACAAAACGAAAGTCTTCTACCTCACTGAGATCAGTATTTTCGATGAGCAGCGCTACGACTTCTTTAGTCAATTCCATATGACACTGAAAACCAAACACCAAATCGCTATAAGCAACAATTTGTCTAGGACAGCCTTTACTATACGCAATGATTTCGGCATCTGGTATCAGTCCAGGCATATCGTTATGCCAATGGCCTACTTCCAAAACGGTGCCAAAATGGTCAAACAGTGGATGGGTAAAACCGTCTTTGGTCAGCGTGATAGGGAACTTACCAATTTCACGTTCAGGGCTATGTTCATAATGAGCACCTAACGCTTCACCAATAAGTTGGGATCCCAAACAAATACCAAGTACAACTTTGCCTGCATTAATCGCTTTTGCAATGACTGCCTGTTCACCTTTGGTATCGAAGTGAGAACATTGTTCGATAGTGGTCGCAGGATCTTGTGGGCCCCCCATAACAATCAGAAAATCAATGTCTTCAATATCTTGGGGGAGAGGTTCACCTAGATATACTCGCGAGTATGTAATGGCATGACGGTGTTTATTCGCCCAAGCTTCATAAGCTCCAGGAGCCTCAAAATCTTCATGAATAATGAAATGGATACGCATCTTTAGCTCTTTACTGAATAATAGGCTGACAATTTTATACCAAATCTAAGTGGCGTATTATATACTAACAGACACCTAATGTAGATAAATCGCCAACCATGCAAGCCAATGAGATAATCAGAAACTTTCCTGATAAACAATTCATAACTAGAACGACCCAAATGGCCTCTGGCTATATTGATGATTTTCACTCACATCCATGGCATCAAATAGTGTTCCCACGCCAGGGATTGTTACAATCAGACATTGGTGATAAAAGCGGGATAGTGCCTCATAATGGCATGCTCTATATACCCGCAAATACAGTTCATAAATCCGTTGCGATTACAGATACACAATTTTGGGCGATTTACCTCAACCCATGTAAAAATCTTCGGTATGGAAGCGAACCTAAATCCTGTCAGGTAAATTCTTTCGTCAAAGAGTTGATACTACTTCTGTTTGAAAGCAACACACACTCTCAATCTGAGTCCAATATCACGCATTTACTGATGGTGTTGAGAGATCAAATCGAAGTTGCAGAAAGTTATGAAATACCACTGCTTATTCCTACCGATAAGCGTCTTTTCTCTATTTTCGCACAGCTTCAAAAACAGCCTGATTTGCCGTTTACATTAAAAGAATGGGCGACAAAAGTCGGTGCATCTGAACGCACATTGTCCCGATTATGCTCGAAAGAGTTTTCTCAATCTTTTGCACAATGGCGACAAAACATAAGGCTAGTTTTATCTTTGCAATTGTTAAGCTCGAAAATGAGTATTCAAGAAATTGCTATCGAGTCGGGATATTCTTCCGATTCCGCTTATGTACAGGCATTTAAGAAATTGTTTAATCAGACACCAAGAAAGTACCGAACAGCAAACCTTTAGCACGTATTCTAATTCGTTGTTTTACGAATCAGAGTAACATCACTTATTATGTGTCTTTTGCCTAACTTTTGGTAGGGGAAATGCAGGCCTCTAAAAATTATAGAGTATTAGCTCTGAATTATTTTGGGGCAGATATGAGCTAGCCAAGAGAGCTAGCTCATTGTTGGACAGAAGCTTGTTAAGTGACTTGCTCTACCAAAGCAGGTAGATATTAGAAAGAGTATGAATGCCTCCCTTATAAAGTACATTTTAGGATACAAAAAGACCGCCACGATGGACGGTCATTTAGCAGTAATTTTATTAAAGCGATCTAATAGGTGGTGGCGAAAAGAATACCGTAAGCGTGCCATAAACACCGCATTCTAATCACTTTACTCGAAGAATAAGATCAAATCTCCAATCCAAAGGAGATTTAAAATGGCAACACGACGTACCAATCAAGAATGGCAGACTTTGTTTGAGTGTTATGAATCCAGCCAACTCACTCAACGTGCTTTTTGTGAACATCACGGATTAAGTCTTTCCACGTTTCATGCCAAACGCCAACAGTTAACACACCTTCAAACACCACAGACTAACGGCTTCGTCAAAGCAAACGTTGTAGAGCAGACAACACGTTACCATATGACGCAAATACCTACCGCGAATATGACACTTTTTGTCAACGACGTTGAGCTGAGTATTCCTCAAGGCAC
>NZ_CH724141.1:186405-188756 GCF_000153325.1 Photobacterium sp. SKA34 | reverse complement strand
GCTGTGGTTGTCGTTCACCTCAAGAAGTTAGAGAGCTGGGGCTAGCCATCCAAGCTGCTCCAGCCCTTTCTCTCGCTGGTATTGAAGTTTATGAGGGCGTGATTTATGGCGACAATGCCGAGCAAGATATTCGTGCCTTCTTAAAACAGGCGCTGACTTCAGTTGAAAGCCTCGAATCAGATAATCTAATTTCAGAACAACCTATCATAACTGGCGCAGGCTCGGCTTGGTACGACGTCGTAGCTGAATGTTTAGCAAACCTAACCGATTACTTAGCGATTATCCGCCCAGGTTGCTATGCCATTCACGATACAGGGATTTATCTAGATGCTCAAAGTAAGGTCTTACAACGTGCGCAAGTAAGCCAAGGTTATGCGTGTGAACTCGATGGGGATTTAGAATCTGCACTTGAAGTGTGGGCGTATGTTATCTCTCGTCCAGAGCCAAACAAATTGGTGGTGGGACTAGGTAAGCGTGATGTGGCCTTCGATGCTGGTTTACCTATTGCTGAGCGCGGATATCGTAATGGTGAAGCTATCTCAGTCAAAGGTCTTACCGCGACGGCGGTAATGGATCAGCATACCTTTGTTGAAACAGATGGCTCTTCAGATATTGAAGTAGGTGACATGATTGCGTTTTCAACATCACACCCCTGCCTAACCTTCGATAAGTGGCGTTATATTGCCATCAGCGATGACGAATATCAGGTAACCCACTGGGTAAAAACCTGTTTCTAATTAGAAATAAACTAGAATCAAAAAAATGATATATTAAATGGGCTAAGTATAGTTACAGATGACTAGTAATAATGATTAGCCCCACCAATAAAGGATTAAAACTCTTGAGTTTAGAAGTAGATATCATTTCACAGATAACGGAACGATTTCCCGTTCTTCGTGATGCAGAGAAAAAAGTCGCCAAACTGATCATGGATGACATTAATTTTGCAACTAAAGTCAGCATTACAGAGTTAGCAGAAAACGCGCATGTAAGTGAAGCCACCATTACCCGTTTTGCTAAAGCGATCGGCTGTAATAACGTACGTGATATGAAGATCAAGCTCGCTCAAACCCTAGCGGTCGGTCAGCGTTTTATTCTCGAGCCAGTAAATCAAACTGGCTATCAAGGTATCTACGAATCAATCAAGCAGAGTCTTGACATCAATCGAGCTCTCTTCAAAGAACAAGATGTTGAAACCGCTGTGGGCTGGTTGCATAACGCTAGACAGATTATTGCTATCGGTATGGGTGGCGGCTCAACTATTGCCTCTCAAGAGCTACAACATAGACTGTTTCGTTTGGGGTACCCAGTGGTATCGTACAATGATGGTTTAATGTCACGCATGGTTGCTGCGACAGCAGATGCCAATGATGTAATGGTGATGATTTCTGCAACCGGCTTTACACCATTAATCACTGATACAGCCATGTTAGCCAAACAATACGGTCTTAAGATCATCGCGATAACGCCACAAGACACACCACTGGCAAAAATTGCGGATATCTTGCTACCGATCAAACATATGGAAACCGACTTCATCTACAAGCCATCTGCATCTCGCTACGCTATGCTGGCATTGGTCGATGTGCTTTCGATGGGCATGGCGGTCAATCACAAGAACCGTTCACGCGATAAGCTGCGCCGTTTAAAAGTAGCGTTAGATGCCTACCGAGGTGGAGGTGACCGACAGCCACTAGGTGATTAACCGTTTGTGAGGCTTAACGTTTTACGACTTATCTGTTACGTGAATTTCAACATTGGGACTAACAATACTCCCTATCAAAGACAGTTAACCCGAAGCAAAGCCTCAAAAATGCTCTCAATAAAGATCTTAAGAAGTGACGCATAAGAAAATAGCAATTTAAGCAAAACGGTATCACTAGAGCATTAAGAAATAGTGAACTTGTTAAACTCTATGTCAACGATTTTAAGTTTCTATATAAGTCAGTACTCATAACGCTTATTTAAGTGGTAAAGAAAGCCACACCCTTACCTAACCCATTGTTTAATAAAATCAAAAAAAACAAGAGTAGCCGAACGTTGAAAATTTGTCTTAGACACTTTGTTAATCTACAGTTTTCCACATTATTTTTGATAACTCTTCAAAGCCCAACTTCGCATAAAAGCTTTGTGCATGCTTATTGAAAGCCATGACCTCTAGTCTTATTAAGTACATATTTAAATATTAATTAATTTTTTTCAATAGGTTATGAGAAAATTGAATTAATAAGAGGTTGCTATTTGGCGCTCTGTTAGTGATATAAAGTATCGTATTTATGTGACAAGCTGAAAGTGAAGACTCTTAAGTTGAATAACTGAGAATACAAAGTAAAGATAACTTAGAAAGGCTC
>NZ_CH724141.1:143345-185752 GCF_000153325.1 Photobacterium sp. SKA34 | reverse complement strand
ACTAAACAATTTTTTTGATACTTTATAACATTATCTTGTGTGAGTTGATGATTCATTGCTTCCTCTTAACATTCTTTAAATTGCTGTTTTTAATTGTATAAATATGTTTTCCGTTTCTTTTTGTGGTAGAAAATATCACACAAATTAAAGTATTATGTGTGTTTTGTCACTGAATATAATCGACTGGATTTCTAATATAACTCCATCAACAAGGTGGATTGAGATTGAGAAATGTTATTCGACACAATAATTAAAAATGTAGAGGTGGTCGATGGCACCGGTGAAAAATCGTTTTGTGCCGATGTAGCTATCCGAGGTGGAAAAATCGCCGAAATTGGAAGTATTAATCATGAAGATTGCGGACAGTTAATCGAAGGATCTGGCTTAGTATTGGCTCCTGGCTTTATCGATGTTCACACACACGACGACACTAACGTAATACGTTACCCAGACTGCTTACCAAAGATCAGCCAAGGTGTCACAACCGTGATTGTTGGCAATTGTGGAATCAGCGCATCGCCAACAGTGTTAGCGGGTGATCCTCCAGATCCGATGAACCTTTTAGGCGCGCAGACTGATTTCAAATACCCAACTTTTTCG
Source organism: Photobacterium sp. SKA34 (assembly GCF_000153325.1). GTDB lineage: Bacteria > Pseudomonadota > Gammaproteobacteria > Enterobacterales > Vibrionaceae > Photobacterium. The sequence goes on along the minus strand of NZ_CH724141.1, from coordinate 185,152 downwards.
GCGTATGCACAAGCAGTAGAAGATGCGCAACCAGCGGTAAACGTATCAGCCTTGGTTGGCCACACTACATTGCGCAATCAAGTGATGGACGACTTGCAACGCACCGCAACTGAAGATGAAATTTTTGCAATGCAAAACAATCTTGATTTAGCCATGGAGCAAGGTGCATTAGGTTTAAGTTCGGGTTTGGCTTACGCAAGTGCGAAACAAGCGAACGCCAATGAAGTGATGCAATTAGCAAAAGTGCTGTCTAGCCACGGTGGCATCTATACCACGCACATGCGTACTGAGTTCGAAGAGATATTAAGCGCGATGGAAGAAGCGTTTGAGACTGGGCAATATGCAAAAGTACCGGTTGTTATCTCTCATCTTAAATGTGCCGGTGCGGGGAATTGGGGCAGAACTGTTGAAGTTCTCGACCTAATGGACAAAGTATCTGAACACCAAGATGTGTCTTGTGATTGTTACCCATATTCAGCGAGCTCTTCGACATTAGATTTGAAACAGGTAACGGATGATTTTGATATCTTCATTACTTGGTCTGAAGCAAAGCCGGAGCATGCAGGGAAAACGCTTAAGCAGGTTGCTGATGAGATGAACTTATCTCTGATGGAGACGGCAAAAGCACTTCAACCAGCGGGAGCGGTGTATCACTGCATGGATGAGAACGACGTAAAACGCGTTTTGAAATACAAATTGACCATGATCGGCTCTGACGGCTTACCGAATGATCCGCATCCACACCCAAGATTATGGGGGACCTTTCCAAAAGTACTTGGTCACTACTGTCGAGATGAAAAATTGTTCGCGCTACCAGAAGCAATATACAAAATGACTGGTATGTCGGCTCAGCGTTATAACTTAACGGACCGAGGTGAAGTTCGCTGTGGCGCTTTTGCTGATTTAGTTTTATTTGATCCAAAGAAGATTAAGGACACAGCAACATTCGAAAATCCTATTTCAGTTGCTGAAGGAATAGTCAGTGTATTTGTAAATGGTGAGTTAAGTTACCAAAAAGGGAAAGTTAGAAATAATCGTTCGGGCGTTTTTATTTACCGTAATTAGAATTTTAATTTTTATTAAATATACATAATGAAAATTACTAATTAATTTAAATTTACTAATGAAAATGACGAATTATTTTGATTTTTTCACTAATGAAAACGATGAGTTGATTTGAAAATGTTGGAATAGAAATAATATTATTAATTAAATGACTGGAGTTAAAAATGGCTATAAAACGTTACGGTGTTGAGGGCGGTACAGGTACAGGTGGACAACATTTACCATTTGCACGTGCGACTGAAGCTGGGGGATTCCTATACGTATCTGGACAGACACCGATGACCGATGGTGAAGTGGTTGAGGGGGGGATTGTTGACCAGTCTCGCCTAGCGTTCAAAAACTGTATCGATATCATGACTGAAGCAGGCTATAGCCTAGAAAACGTAGTACATGTAAAGGTTGTGCTAACTGATTCACGTTACTTCCAATCTTTTAATAAGGTATTCCAAGAATTCTTTGGTGCTAACCCACCGGCACGTATCTGCATGGTTTGTGACCTAGTAGTAGATGTGAAAGTTGAAGTCGATGTGACTTGCTATCGTGCTGATCGCGTATGGTAATAATCTAATTTCAATAACCTAATTAGAGAGTATTAGGACGCACTTATTCTTATAATTAATTCCTAAATGCTTTCCCCCTACATTTATATAAATCTCTTTAATTAAAATATAAAAAATTAATAAAGTGATTATATGAAATATAAAATGAATGAATCATAAATAAAAGCTCAGGAATGAGCTTTATATTTCAATGAGAGGTGTCAAATGAACAGCACTCTTTTTCTTACAGGCTTCGGCGTGTACGTATGTTTTTTAATTTGGTTAGGCTGGTTTGTTTCGCGTAATCAAAAATCTGGTGAAGATTTTTTATTAGGAGGTCGTGGATTACCACTTTTCTTAGTACTTGGTACAACGGTTGCGACGATGGTCGGGACGGGTTCCAGTATGGGAGCGGTTGGCTTTGGCTACGCAAATGGTTGGGCAGGAGCTTTGTATGGAATTGGCGGTGCTTTTGGCATCCTATTGCTTGCGTTGTGGTTTGCTCCTGTTCGTAAGTTGAACTTCATGACTATGAGTGAGGAGCTAGCGTATTACGTAGGTGCTAACCGAATTGTAAAAAACGTGGTTGGCCTACTTATATTTATCGCGTCAATAGGATGGTTAGGTGCTCACATCCTCGGAGGTGGTATGTACCTAGCGTGGATTGCTGATATCGACCTTAACCTTGCGAAGATTATTATAGCAGCGGCATTCACTATCTACGTGGTAATCGGTGGCTACACTGCTGTTGTATGGACCGACACCATTCAAGCGATCATTCTTTTTGCTGGTTTCATCTTAATGGCGGTTATGTCTGTAAACTACATCGGTGGCATGGATAACCTTTACGCTGCGATGGAACCTGCAGCTACGAGCTTTTTAGCAATTGATAAGCTGGGTATTCTGCCTGCTGTTTCTCTAGCTGTCGTTATCGGTGTTGGTGTGCTTGCGACGCCTTCATTCCGTCAACGTATCTACTCTGGTAAAGATGTTTCAACTATTCGTCGCTCGTTTGTCGCTTCTGGTGTGTTGTACCTTTTCTTCTCAATTATCCCTGCTGTCATTGGTATGGCGGCACTCGCTATCAATCCAACGCTGGATAACCCGAACTTCTCGTTCCCTTACATTGCAGTATCAGTACTGCCTGTTGGTGTGGGCATGATTGTTCTTATCGCTGGCCTATCTGCAACCATGTCGAGTGCAAGCTCAGATGCTATTGCGGGTGTGTCAATCCTACTGCGTGACGTATACGTGATGTTCACGGGTCGTGTACCAAATAAAGAATCAATGATGAACTACTCGCGTTTAGCTTTAGTTGTGGTGATTGGTTTTGCACTACTGTTCGCATTAACGTCAAACGATATCATTGGTTACATCACTAAGATGATCTCAACAGTAATGTCAGGCATGTTTGTGTGCGGTATGTTGGGTAAATTTTGGAAACGCTATAACTGGCAAGGTGCGCTTGCAACGCTATTGGGTGCTTCTGTGGTTTCATTCGTGGTAATGCTAAATGCAGATTACACAGCATTTTGGGGCAACCCGGTTATCCCTTCATGCTTGTTTGCTCTTGTAGCGGGTGTAGCAGTGAGTTTAGTGACTCCTGCTAACCAAGTAACACCAGAAATGGCAAAAACGATCCTTGATGAAGAGCGTGCTCTAATGGAAATGGATATTTCTAAGGCTGGTGGACTTGGAGAAGCCTCATCTCAACGTCCAGTAAGTCAGACAAGCTAAACCAAAATTCCACTAAAGGTTTGCTTAATTCAGGCCCTGCTTTAGCAGCAGGGCATATTCTCCATTAATCTCTCTTTTTAGGATCGGCTATGTCGGCATCTGCACAATGCAATATAGTTTTTTTTGGCGAATGTATGGTCGAAATCAGCGGCTCTCCATTAACCAAAAAATATGGTGGTGATACGCTAAATACAGCGCTTTACCTGTCTCGTTTAACTCAACATACCGATCTATCAGTACATTACGCTACAGGTCTTGGTCGTGATGAACTGTCTCAAAACATGATGAATAGTTGGCAGTTAGAGGGTATTCAAACTCATTTAGTAGAACGTATTGCGAACAAGCTTCCTGGTCTTTATATGGTCGAAACTGACGGGGCAGGTGAGCGGCATTTTCATTATTGGCGCAACGATGCGGCGGTAAAATATTACTTTCAATTTGACGGTCTGAATAAGTTTGAAATTGCGCTAATAGATAACCGAGTCGACGCGGTTTATATCAGTGGCATTAGTATCGCAATTTTAAATGATGCTTCACGAGAGCGTCTATTAAAAGCAATTAACCTTTTCTCAAACCAAGGCGGTAAGGTAATTTTTGATAATAACTACCGCCCACAACTTTGGACTACTGAACAAGCTCAGCACTGGTACGCTAAGTTTCTCCCGTTCGTAGATATCGCGTTGATTACCGAAGACGACGATTTGCTAGTTTGGGGTAACTTCGAGAGTGTTCAACAACGCTGCCTTCGTTTGGGTTGCCAAGAGATCGTTATCAAACGTGGTTGCGAACCTTGTAAACTCGTGCATGCGAAAGAAGGCATAATCGAAGAGAGTTACGTATCAGCAATACCTGTTCCAAATGTTGTTGATACCTGCGCTGCTGGCGATTCATTTGCGGCGGGGTATTTGGCTGCACACTTCAATGGCGAGAGTGCAAGGGAAGCTGCAGATTTAGGTCATCGGTTAGCTTCCACTGTTATTCAATACTCAGGCGCCATCATCCCGGTAAGCGCTATGAATCACTTAATTAAAAAATAAAGAGAACTTATTATGTCTCAAGAAATGATCAACACACTTAAGCAATTCAAAGTAATACCTGTTATACAAATCAACAAGGTAAAACATGCGGTTCCACTGGCAAAAGTATTAGTCGAAAATGGCCTGCCAGTGGCAGAAGTGACGTTTCGAACACAAGCGGCAGCAGATTCGATCCGTGCAATGCGTGATGCCTACCCAGAGATGTGTATTGGTGCAGGTACAGTGCTAACAATAGAGCAAATAGACCTTGCGAAAGAATCTGGCAGTGAGTTTATCGTCGCGCCTGGACTGAATTCAAATACGGTTAAGCGTTGCCTAGAGATTGGAATGCCAATCGTTCCTGGCGTAAACAACCCAAGCCAAGTAGAACAAGCGCTTGAACTTGGCCTTAACTTCTTGAAGTTCTTTCCTGCTGAAGCGTCTGGCGGTATCAATATGGTGAAATCTCTATTAGCGCCTTATGTTGATGTGTCGTTAATGCCTACGGGGGGAATCGGTAAACACAACGTCAACGATTACTTAGCAGTCGATCGCGTGGTGTGCTGCGGCGGAACGTGGATGGTATCTCCAAACATGATCGAGAACGAACAGTGGGACGAGATTGCGGCATTGGTTCGTGAAACGGTTGAGCTTGTTAAATAATGATTAGTAGGCCATTGGTTGGATAGCTTTATTTAGAATAATTTTTCGTAGGCTAAACGCATGTCCCAGATGTTACAGATACTTTAAATCTAAATTATCTCGGGGCATTTCTTAATTATGAAGTCATATGAGCTACGAAGTGCCAACTATGAAGGTTTGGACAGAAATGAGTTTGCTAACATTGCATTATTCAATTTCTATCAGTAGAGAAACAACGTGCCATATAAGAACATAACTTTCTTTCTGTTCATCCACATAAACTTAGATATTAATTATTAATGTTAACGTTACACTTTTAGCCACATGGAACATATTCTCTTTAAAACTGCCTGATTAATATACCTTACTCTCAAGCGAGAAAATCGATTTAAAAAAGATAAAAATTATTAATTAACGTGGAATAAAAAAAGCAGCGTGAAACGCCGCTTTTAATATGTCATTTGCGACTATGCTTTATGCACCACTGAAATGGTATGTCTCATCAATATTATATGTCAGCTTGGTAAATAATGTATTTTCAAGCTCACGAGCCGTAGCCATAGCTTGTTGTGTAACTTGCTGTTCGAAGTTATTTAATAGTATCTGGGCTTTTTTAGGATCCGTTTTTACCAATTCTAAATATTGCTTTTCTGTATCTTTCATTAAATTGGCTTGTTTTTCCTCAAAATTTTTATAAGCAGCTTTTACTATCGGTGCAAATTCATTGTAATTAGTCATCGCCAATGTCTGCACTTTCCGCATTTGCCAATAAGCAGAGATATTATCTGCTTTTGTACCAACCCCTGTTTTGTATATTGCTGGAATTTTAGCCCCTTGATAGAATGCAATATAAGGTGTTAAATCCGTCATCCCCCAGCCAATATAAGCAACTTCACCAATTGACTTAGGTAAATTTGGTCTTACTTGTAAAATATGGGACTGATATGCACGAAATACTGAAACTGGTCGATATAACTCTTTAGGATTGCTATTAGCGTAAGGATCATGACTCGAACCTTGATAGTGATTTCTTAGCCCTTCTTTTACATCATTAACACTAAGTTTCTCACTTGGTGACTTAAATACAGGAAACTGTAAAGGCTTATCTAAGGTTGTTTTTATTTGATCGTTATAGAGATGCTGGAGTTCATAAACACGAGGGTAGTTGTAAGTAATATCATTTACATTATCAACGGAGTATATTTTATGAAAATTAAATTCACTATCTTTATCTGGATCGTATAATCCATTTTTTTGAGCAAACTTGATCAAGTAAGGACTAGATAGATAATTATCTTTATCATTAAGATCTATTTTTTGCAGACGCCCCTGATTTGCTGAAACAAAATACTTATCATTTTCTATTTTTGTAGCCATCCATTGATGACCACTGCCTGTTTCTAAATACCAAATGCCGTCTCGATCAACAAAAGCAACACCAAACCCTTCTGCTGCACCTTTATCTTCTATAATTTTGCCTAGAACTTCTACTCCTTCTTTAGCTGAGTGAATACGAGGTAAGATTACGTTTACTATAGAATCTTCATTAATTCCTGTTGCTTCATTATAAGGATCAACTTTCAGTAACTTAGGGTTATTATAAATTGTTTCTGTTGCTGACATGCCAATGCCAAGTTCATTAAAACCTGCAGAACCAAAAGATTTATCGTTTGTTTTAGCTTTAGAGAAGCTACTAAATCCAAGACTATTCTTCGGTAAAGCATAAGTAAATCCGTTACCAGTCGATTTAAATTCACCACCTTCATTAGTTTGTGGCTGATGATAAAACCAGTGCTGATTAACAAGTGAACTATGATCCGCATTTCTTGCAATTATAAAACTACCATCAGAAGATGCTTCACTACCAACTAAGATAGTTGTACAAGCAAATGTTGAAGATGTCATACAAGCAGCAGTAAGGATGCTGATTAATTTAATTTTCATTTATTACTCCTTATAAATATTCTCCATAATAATATTTCAGAGGAAATAAATGATTTGCGCAAAATATCACATAGAGTAATTTTATATGAAAATATTTATACCTATTATCATTGAATCTAATTGAGTGGATTCTAGGGTTTCTGAGTTTTAAAATTCTTTTTATGGTTAAGATAATGGTTGTATAAATATAACAATCGGTTACGAGTTTATTTCACTTTGTTAATTTAATTTATAAATTAAAAATTAGTTTTTATTATTAATGTTTCTTTTGTTAAATATCCCTATCCTTAAGTTAATTCAAATTTTTTGCGTTAGAAACGGATTTATTATTTTATAAATACCTAAAAGTGTAACGTTAACTATAGTCGTTAATATTTAAAGTAATGTGGATGAAAAAATATAGCTTTATTCTTATATGGATTGGGTTTATTTACTAAAAAGTGAATAATGTAATTCGAGTACGCTGTTATATATTAAAATATTATCGATAGACAGCGGGTATAGGGTTTAGTTTGCCACTCGAAAGCAATCTAATGTTATATCTATCGTAAAAAAAATATTAAAAGTTAATTTATTGGACTACCTAGATATATAAATAATCAAAATTCTTATTTTTGGATGATAGAGATAAAGTATTTAATTTAACAGATATGTATGCTGCTTTTAACGCGGGGTGTTTATCCGGTAATAAACGTTATGAATTGTCTAAAAAAGGCATAGCTTATGGCGTTATACTTTTTGTGCTTGTCAAAGGCGCACAACGACATTCTTTTATAGTTACTAAGTGTGATAAAAAGTTTAATGGAGATAATTTAGAGAGATTTTTGCATGAAAAATATCATTTCAGTGAAAGAAAAATTGCGTATATTAGTTGAAAACTTCTTACTATTGTCGACGTGTAGTGGCATAGTGAATTTGGTCACTTAGTTAGAGGTGATATCATCACTTCATACGTTAACAGGTGACACTATGACAAATCGTACAAGACGACTATTCAGCGCAGAATTCAAGCTCGAGGCTTCACAGTTAGTGATTGATCAAAATTACTCAGTGGCAGAAGCCGCCCAAGCCATGAATGTGGGTAAATCCACGATGGATAAATGGGTTCGTCAGCTTAAACAAGAACGACAAGGCAAAACGCCAAAAGCTTCGCCTATGACCCCTGAGCAAATAGAAATTCGGGAATTAAAAAAGAAGTTAGCTCGTCTTGAAGAGCATAATGAAATATTAAAAAAAGCCACGGCTCTGTTGATGTCGGACTCACTGAACAATTCTTGATGATCAAGAAACTCAAGCAGAGCTATAGCGTAAAAACATTATGCGAAGTCTTCAATGTTCATCGAAGTAGTTATAACTATTGGCTAAAGCGTCCAACAGCGATTAGGGCGGAAACAGTCAAACTTCGCAGCTTAGTTAGTGAGGCCCACGCAGCAAGCAACGCCTCTGCGGGAGCGAGGACTATTGCAGATATAGTCACAAATCAGGGTTTAAAACTGAGCCGATACCGAGCAACAAAACTCATGAGAGAGCTTGGTTTAGTCAGTTGCCAACAGCCAAAGCATCGATACAGAAAGGCTTCTCAAGAACATGTTGAGGTTCCAAATCACTTGGGCCGACAGTTTGCTGTTACCGCCCCAAATGAAGTTTGGGTTGGTGATGTTACGTATATTTGGACAGGAAATCGCTGGATGTATTTAGCGGTTGTTATTGATCTTTTTGCCCGCAAAGTGATTGGTTGGTCGATGTCTTTATCACCTGATTCCAGTCTGACAGGCAAAGCTCTTTCAATGGCTTATGAGTCGCGTGGTAAGCCGAAAGGCGTCATGTTCCACAGCGATCAAGGTAGCCACTATACAAGTCGAAAGTACCGTCAATTACTGTGGCGTTTTAAGATAAAACAGAGTTTATCTCGCCGAGGAAATTGCTGGGATAATGCACCAATGGAGCGTTTCTTTAGAAGCTTAAAGACCGAATGGGTGCCAACAGTGGGTTATCGTAGTTTTGCTGAAGCTCAACAAGAGATCATCCGCTACATTATCGGGTATTACTGTCAACTCAGGCCGCATCAATATAATGGCGGCCTAACTCCCAACGAATCAGAACGATTATATTGGGAAAACTCTAAAACCGTGGCCAATTTTAGTTGACCACTACAACGATCATTAAAGTTAGGATCTTCTCGTTGTTTTTGTCGTTGTTTTTGTCGTTGTTTTTCTTATCTGAATATGGCGTAAAGTACTAATTTATGTGATGCTTCTTCTCAAAGAGTGCACAAAGAAAGGGTTTAATGCATCATTTCCTCTTACTATGGCCAACGATAATTTAAACGAGGATTCACAATGTTTATTGTATCTTTAACTTATATTAGTGAAATGTCTGAAGTTGATAAGTACCTTGAAGATCATATTGAGTACCTAAATAAGTACTACGAGTTAGGTATTTTCATAGCTTCTGGTAGAAAAGTTCCCCGCACTGGTGGGATTATTCTTGCACAAGCTGAAAATCGCAGTGAACTAGAGACAATACTAAATAATGACCCTTTTAAAATTTATAATCTAGCCAATTACGAAATAACAGAGTTTGTACCAAGCAAGACATCTCCTGAGCTTGCCTTTTTAATCAATTAATACTTTAAGTAAACCTAAATTGAGAAAAATGAGTTAAACGGACTTATCAGTAAACTAGTTAATGTCCAAATGTGAGTTAGCGATTCTACGATATTGTTATGACTATTATTATTACGCTAACCATCAAGCGAATGTTTCAAAATGTATATCTATTCTGCTCATAAAAAAAAGCGAACCTTATGGGTTCGCTTTTAGGTTTTGCTATAAGTTAACGAATGTTATTCTTTATCTCAAATAGGCTTTAGTCTTCAATATAGTTCTCAATACTTGGGCAAGAACATACAAGATTTCGGTCGCCAAATACGTTATCAACACGGTTAACACTCGGCCAGTATTTCGCTGCTTTCGTGTGTGCTGATGGGAAACAAGCGACTTCACGGCTATAAGCGTGGTTCCACTCTGATTCCATCATATCAACTTGGCTGTGCGGTGCGTTAACCAGTGGATTATCGTCTAATGGCCACTCGCCAGATTGAACAAGGTTGATTTCTTCTTTAATCGCAATCATCGCGTCACAGAAGCGGTCAAGCTCTGCAATGTCTTCAGATTCAGTTGGCTCAATCATTAATGTGCCAGCAACAGGGAACGACATGGTTGGGGCATGGAAGCCATAATCCATTAATCGTTTTGCGATGTCTTCTTCTGAAATGCCAGAGGCATCTTTGATTGGACGTAAATCAATAATACATTCGTGCGCAATACGGCCTTCAGTACCACGGTATAAAACAGGGTAGTGTGGACGAAGGCGTTCCATTACGTAATTTGCATTTAAAATGGCAAGTTCAGTGGCTTGGGTTAAACCTTGTTCTCCCATCATCGCTATGTAAGCGTAAGAGATAGGCAAAATAGACGCTGAACCTAATGCTGCCGCAGACACGGCATATTGCTGTTCATCGCTATTTGTACCTTCAACATGTCCCGGTAAGAACGGTGTAAGGTGCGATTTAACACCAATAGGTCCCATACCTGGGCCGCCACCACCGTGAGGAATACAGAAGGTTTTGTGTAGGTTTAAGTGGGAAACATCCGAGCCAATAAAGCCTGGGCTAGTTAAACCTACTTGCGCGTTCATGTTAGCACCATCAAGGTAAACCTGACCGCCAGCTTCATGGACAAGATCACACACTTCTTGTACTGCTTCTTCATACACGCCATGGGTAGACGGGTAGGTGATCATGATACATGACAGCGCATCACGGTGTTTTTCGATTTTGGCTTTTAGATCATTAATATCGATATTACCTAACTCATCACAGCCCACTACCACTACTTTCATTGAAACCATTGCCGCAGACGCTGGGTTAGTACCGTGCGCAGAGCTTGGGATCAAACAAACATTACGGTGGCTATCGCCATTGGCTTCATGGTAACGCTGAATAGCGATTAGACCGGCATATTCACCTTGTGCACCAGAATTTGGTTGTAGCGAGAACGCATCATAACCCGTGATTGAGCACAGCATTTCAGATAGGTTTTTAGCTAATTCTTGGTAACCTAATGTTTGTGCTTGTGGTGCAAATGGGTGCAGTTGTCCAAACTCAGGCCAAGTGACAGGGATCATTTCTGCTACTGCATTTAGCTTCATGGTACAGCTACCCAGTGGGATCATACCGTGAGTTAATGAGTAGTCCTTGTTTTCTAGCTGCTTCATATAACGCATCATCTGTGTTTCGCTATGGTAGCGGCTAAACACAGAGTGGGTTAGGTATGCACTGCTTCGGCGACACGCTGGTGGAATCGCAGCAAACTCATCAGCAGCAATGTCATCACTGAACATCGATACTTTAAGATCTTGATTAGTAAATAAGCCAAGTAACTGCTCGATATCTTCAGCAAGGGTGGTTTCATCAATACTTACACCTAGCTTATCGCTGTATTTACGAAGGTTAACACCGGCATCAAGTGCTTTTTGATATAGCGTGTTAGTTTTAGTGCCTGTTTTGATTGTTAGCGTGTCGAAGAAGTGTTGGTTTTCTAGTTCAAAACCATTATTGCGTAAACCAGCAGCTAAAACGGCTGTAAAGTGGTGAACACGACGACCTATTTTCTTTAAGCCTTCAGGACCATGGTACAGGGCATAAAACGCTGCCATGTTGGCAAGCAGTGCTTGCGCTGTACAAATGTTTGAAGTCGCTTTTTCACGTCGGATGTGCTGTTCACGGGTTTGCATTGCCATGCGTAGTGCTTGATTGCCTTTGGCATCTTTAGATACGCCAATGACACGACCCGGCATAGTACGTTTGTGTTTATCTTTGGTTGCCATAAAGCCAGCATGTGGACCACCAAAGCCCATCGGTACACCAAAGCGTTGCGCACTACCAATAACCACATCAGCGCCCATCTCACCCGGTGCTTTTAATACGGTTAATGCCAGTAGATCAGACGCCACCGCGACTAATGTTTTCTTATCATGTGCCGCGTCAATGATGTCGGTTAGATCTTTTAATTCACCATTACTGGCAGGGTATTGCAGTAAAGCACCGAATACATCGTGTTTCGCGAGATCTTCTACACTGCCTGTAATGATTTCAAAACCAATGTATTTTGCACGTGTAGTAACAACATCAATGGTTTGAGGGTGAAGATCAGTTGAGATGAAAAACGCATTGCTTTTGTTTTTACCTGCGCGCTTACATAGTGTCATGGCTTCCGCTGCGGCAGTGGCTTCATCTAGTAGTGATGCATTAGCCAGCTCCATGGCGGTTAGATCCATGATCATTTGTTGATAGTTAAGCAGAGATTCTAAACGTCCTTGAGAGATTTCTGGTTGGTAAGGGGTATAAGCGGTATACCAACCAGGGTTCTCTAATACATTACGCAGAATAACATTTGGGGTAAACGTGTTGTAATAACCCTGACCAATATAACTTTTATTGATGATGTTTTTGCCAGCGATTTGTTTAAGTTCTGCCAGCATTGCCGCTTCACTTTGTGCCTGTGGTAATGTCATCGGCTCTGTTAAACGAATGGAAGCAGGAACGGTTTGCGCTATAAGTTGGTCAATACTACCGACACCTATAGTTTCTAACATTCGCTGTTGTTCGAGTGCATTAGGGCCATTATGGCGATGTGAAAAATCGTTATCGTCACTGAGAGCTTGAAGAAAAGTAGTATTGGTCATGGTTCTTTCCTGAACGTTGTCCTAATTACCAGTGTCTGGCCTTAGGGATATTCATCGGTAATGCTGTAAATGGCAAAGCAACAAAGATCGAGTGTTGTACCCGATCTTTGTTTTTATAATTTAGTCTTCTTCAATTGAAGCAAGATAGGTTTCAGCATCAATTAATGTTGTCAATTCATCAGTATTGCTAAGCTTGATGGTTGCAATCCAGCCGCCTTCATAAGGTTCTTCATTAACCAGTTCAGGGCTGTCTTCTAAATCTTCATTAATGGCAACAACTTCACCTGTGATAGGGGCGTAAATGTCAGAAGCGGCTTTTACTGATTCCACTAAAGAGAATGCATCACCAGCATCTGTCGTATCACCAACTTCAGGTAAATCAACAAATACCACATCGCCTAATAAACCTTGCGCATGATCAGAAATACCAACCGTCACTGTTCCATCACCGTTATTACGGATCCATTCGTGGCTACTGGTAAACTTTAATGTTGATTCCATGTTTGTACTCCTTAACCCACCGGTTATATGGTTATTTGATAAAAGTTTCTTATAGTGGAACACGTTTTCAATATCTATTGTGTGATTCTACGCAAACGTTTGCTATTTGTCATGTTGATTTGTTTCTAATATGGTTATACTAAGTTTAAATTTAGTTAACAAACGCTAATTTTCATCACTAAATCCATAATATTACCTATTTATAAATGGATTTAACGATAATGTATGCCTCGTAGGTAACATTTTTTTAAAAAAGATCATGACTTTGTGATGTGAGTTTTATTAAGTTTCCTATAAGAAACTATGATGAGGGTCGAGAGTTGTGGTGTGTGGGTGGGAGAAGAAAAAGGAAGTGATATGACAGATGAATATATCCAGGATGTTTATCCATCGATGCGGATCGAAAAAACTCAAGCCGCAGAGCATATTGCGCCTTTAAAGTTAGGTGAGAGGCTAAAAGAAATTCGTGTTTCTTTAGGTCTAACTCTTGAAGAAGCCAGTAAGCGTACAGGACTTGCACGTTCAACCTTGTCAAAGATTGAAAACGAGCAAATATCACCCACGTATCAAGCGATGCAGAAACTCGCTACGGGGTTGGCTATCGATATCCCCCAACTTTTTGAACCACCTAAAAGCATCACAGCTTCGGGCAGACGTGATATTACGCGGTATGGTGAAGGTCGACCTCATCCTACTTCAACCTATGAACATGAACTGCTTGCTACACAATTAACTAATAAAAAGATGATGCCGTTTAAATCACACGTGCCCGCACGATCTTTTGATGACTATAGCGAGTGGATTCGCCATGACGGCGAGGAATTTTTACTGGTATTAAAAGGCGAAATTACTTTTTTCTCTGAATTTTATGAGCCGATTCATTTAGTCGAAGGGGATTCTGCCTATTACGACGCGACAATGGGTCATATGCTGACATCTGTTAGTGAAGAAGATGCGTTAATTCTCTGGGTGACGGCATCTTAATGCCATCGAACGACTTAAAGCATCACCAATTTTACAATTACGTTACCAATTATATGGACACCAACTAGATAACGGAGTGCAACTATGTCTCAACAACTTATGCAGACCCCATTACATGGCTTACACATTGAAATGGGAGCGAAAATGGTACCATTTGCTGGCTATGATATGCCTGTGCAATATGGCTTAGGAGTAAAAAAAGAGCATATACATTGTCGTGATTCTGCTGGGTTGTTCGATGTATCACACATGGGGCAAGTACGCTTAAAAGGGCAACATGCCGCTACATTATTAGAAACGTTAGTACCTGTTGATATTCTTGATTTACCTGTAGGTAAACAGCGTTATGCAGTTTTTACCAATGAGAATGGCGGTATTGAAGATGATTTAATGGTGACGAATTTTGGTGATCATCTTTTCCTAGTCGTTAATGCGGCTTGTAAAGAACAAGATATTGCTCATTTAAAAGCCCATTTAAAAGATGGCGTTGAATTAGAAGTGATTGAAGATCGCGCGTTACTTGCCTTACAAGGTCCTAAGGCTGCTATGGTACTTGCTGAATTAAACCCTACGGTTAGCGATATGGTGTTTATGGATGCGGCTAAAATGACGTTATTAGACGTTGAATGTTACGTCAGTCGGTCAGGTTATACGGGTGAAGATGGTTATGAAATCTCTGTACCCAATGATAAAGCCGAAGAATTAGCACGCGCGTTGCTGGCGTTTAATGAAGTGGAATGGATTGGTCTTGGTGCGAGAGATTCACTACGTTTAGAGTGCGGATTATGTTTATATGGGCACGATCTTGACCCTACAACAACGCCATTTGAAGCGAGCTTAATGTGGGCAATTACGCCAAGTCGTCGTGCTGGTGGTGTACGTGAAGGTGGTTTTCCCGGCGCTGATATCATTTTAGAGCAATTACAAACTAAACAGGTTTTAAGAAAACGTGTGGGGTTAGTGGGGCAATCAAAAGCACCTGTGCGAGAAGGGACAAAGTTATTTGATGCCGAAGACAATGAAATCGGTATTGTAACGAGTGGAACATTTGGCCCAACAAAAGGTATTCCTGTCGCAATGGGGTACATTGCCACAGAAGCTAATAAGCTAGGTGAAACGGTATACGCTGAGGTTCGAGGTAAGAAGTTACCGATGACGATCGAAAAAATGCCATTTGTCCCACAACGTTACTACCGTGGTTAAATAGGCATTTTACTTGAATGATTATGGCAAGACGTTTTCGTTACGTCTTGCTAATATTTCATCGAGTAGTTACTGCTTTATAAGCTGATTGGAATAATAGTGTAAAACCCTCTTTTGAAAGATCTTTTACAGTCAAGCCTGTTTCATTCAAGCGGCGATAGCACTCATTCAATGCAGTAATGAAGAGTTCTTTGTCAATTGCATTATTTTTTGTTGATTTCATTTTCTTCACCCTAGATCACATCAATCCAAACTTGATGAATCCTTACACAAGAAACTTGAATAAAAACTGAATAAGAATACATGCTCGAAGATAATTGACATTAAATTTACTTTTCTATCGAAAAATAGGCCTTAAAAAATTTTAAGGCCAATTTCTGTGAAACTAAACTTCGATAAGGTTATTTATTGGTTAAGTAAGAATATAAAAACTCAGTAATATTGGTCATATCTTCGACGGTAATAAATTCTTCCGTAGTATGCACTTTGCTCATACCTGTTGATAGATTCACGGTTTTTAACCCTTTTTCATTAAAGATATTTGCATCACTACCACCACCAGTCGACACAGTAAATGGCGCTAATCCCATTTTTTTAAAACTAGTCATTATTTCAATAACATGTGGATCGTTATCAGCAATAGAGTAAGCGTTATAAGAGCGTGTAGATTGAATATCAATTTGCGCTTTATGCTTTTCTGCTGTTGTGTTGAATACATCAAGCATGTGCTGAACTTGGGTAGCAAGCTTATCATCGTTAAGTGAACGTGCTTCAGCCGCAAGATACAATTCAGGCATCACGATATTCGTGGCTTGGCCACCAGAGACAATACCAATATTAGCGGTTGTTTCGTAATCAATGCGTGCTAATTTCATATTCATCACAGCATCAGATGCAACAGTCAGTGCATTGATACCTTCCTCAGGTGCAAGTCCTGCGTGAGCGGGTTTACCTTTAATAGTAACTTTTAGGCTTTGTTGGCCGGGCGCACTCGTTACAATCGCACCAATCGCACCGCCTGAATCAAGCACAATTGCTTTACCTGCGGTGATATACGACATATCAAAGTGCTTCGAGCCTTGTAATCCTCCTTCTTCATGAACCGTAAAAGCCAACTCAATTGTTTTATGGGCTTTGTTGTTTTCTTTAATGGTACGTACCGCTTCGATGATGGCAGCAATACCCGATTTATCATCACCACCAAGAATGGTGTCGCCTTTTGAGCGAATAACACCATCTTCAATAATTGGTTCAATACTATTTCCTGGTGTTACGGTGTCCATATGGCAGCTTAAAACAATACTATCTTCAAGTTCACCATCAAGCTTTGCGTAAAGGTTAGAACCATTAGAAATACTTTCAGGCACAGGTAATTTAGAAACGCTGAAACCTAACTGTCCGAGTTGTTCGGCTAAGGCTTCTGAAATCGCTTTTTCGTTTTTTGATTCGCTATCGATTTTGATGAGATCAATAAAATGAGAAATAAGGCGTTCTTGATTAATTGTTGTCATATTGCTTCTAACCACTAAATAGGAGGAATACACCGTACTCTAATAGGAATAATGGCGAGATGATGAGGGGCTAAATCAATAAAAGTAGAGATAAAAAAGTGGGGGAGTAAGTGAAATGAAAGAAGTTTGAACTGGGTTATAGAAATGAAAATGCCAAATAAGACATAGTTTCACACAAATGCGGGAGCGAACCGATTGTGAATCTACATAACGCTTATTTGGCATAAATCGATAAGTTAGCTGATGGTATCAGCTAACTTAATTACTTATTAGCCCCAAACGATTAGGCTATAGTTCTTTTTACCACGGCGAATCAAGGTGTAGCGACCAAATAGTTTGTCAGCGTCTGTAAACTCATAGAATGGTTCACCTAATTTCTCGCCATTAACCATGATTGCATTTGAGCTAATGTGCGTTTTTGCTTGACTACGAGAACTAGCAAGACCTGACTTGACTAATACTTGTTGTAAATCATCGCCATTCTCAGCTTCAGCACTTGGCATGCCATCTTGTGCAAGTTGAGCAAAATCAGATTCAGATAAGTGCGCTAAATCGTTTTCAAATAAGCAGCGAGTGATGTTCTGTGCCGCTTCTAATTGCTCTTGACCGTGAACTAAACGCGTTGCTTGCTCTGCAAGAATACGTTGTGCTTCAGGTGCTTTGCCACTGTTACGATCTGTATCTTCGATCTGTTGAATTTCTTCTTCAGAAAGGAAAGTGAAAAAGCATAAGAAACGATATACGTCAGCATCTGCAGTGTTCATCCAGAATTGGTAGAACTTGTATGGGCTTGTTTTCGATGGATCTAACCAAACCGCACCACCTTCAGTTTTACCAAATTTAGTACCGTCAGATTTCGTGATTAGCGGTACTGTCATACCGAACACTTGCTGTTGGTTCATACGGCGAGTAAGGTCGATACCCGCAGTGATGTTACCCCATTGATCAGAACCACCAATTTGTAGTTCCATACCCATTTCTTTGTTCATACTTGCGAAGTCGTAAGACTGTAGCAAGCTGTATGCGAACTCAGTAAAAGAGATACCTACTTCATCACGGTTAATTCGTTGCTTAACAGATTCTTTGCTGATCATTTGGTTTACAGAGAAGTGTTTACCAATATCACGTAAGAATGTAAGAACATCCATATTACCGAACCAGTCATGGTTATTTACCATACGAGCGGGGTTTGTTGGGTTGTCAAAATCCAAGAAAGGAGAAACTTGACGTTGGATTTTCGTCACCCAGCCTGAAACAGTATCTAAAGTGTTAAGTGAACGCTCAGCCGCTTTGAAGCTTGGATCTCCAATCATACCAGTAGCGCCGCCAACCAAAGCTACTGGATTATGACCCGCTTCTTGGAAGCGTTTAAGACAAAGTAGAGGAACCAGATGACCTAGGTGTAAACTATCCGCCGTTGGATCAAAGCCGCAATATAATGTAATCGGACCTTTTGCTAAACGTTCGCTTAAAGCTTCCTCATCCGTAATTTGAGCGATCAGACCGCGATCTTTAAGCTCTTGAATTAAATTCAAATGATTCATGTGTTCTCCAATAATCATTTATTTACGTTTAATTAAAAATAGGTACGGCATTATTCAATGTCAGTATCTGGTTTATTATGACTTGTAGGCCAATTAACCCCACAACAAATAATGCGATATTATTTGTTGCAACATTATATTCAATTTGATGTTGTTTACCACGAAGTTTTCGAAGGGCAAGAACAGGAAACAGAATCGCTAATATAGTCAAGAAAATTGCTGCAGCACCTAAAGCAGGAACAAAGCCATTAGGGTACACAAGAGTGAAAACCAAAGGTGGCAAGTAGCATAGTACAGCAGTAGTTAGTCTATCTTTGGTATTATTACCATGTTTAAAGGTACTTGCCAATGAATCAAATAGTCCCAATGAAACACATAGATAAGAAGTGAACATTGCGATGGATGAGAAAGCACCAATTAGATAAATTATGCTCTTTTCTTGAATGAATATCTGCATTTGTTGAAGCATTACCCCAACATTTGATCCATGCTGTGCAATATATTGAAAACTATGGTCACCAAATCGAGGTAAAGAGCCGAGCATGGTTATTTCCCAAACAATATAAACTACGAGAGGGATTAAACCACCTGCAATAAATATATTTCGTAATGTTTTAGGGTTTTCACGGCCAATATATTTCACCATGCTTGGCACACTGCCATGAAAACCAAATGCAGTAATAAAAACTGGAATAGCAGCAAAGGCATATTTAGATGAATCGTGGGTGTTGATTAAATAATGACCATGTAGAAATGGGATAATAGTAACAACAAGAACGAAAAATATACCAATGTTAGTGCTAAATAATACTCGGTTCGCTATATCAACAGCTTTAGTACTAATAAATACAATGGTTGAAATTACCAAAGTAAATACAATAGCAATGATATGAGAAGGGATAAAAATATGAAAATAATTGATTAAATCACTTTTATAAATAGAGGATGCACCTGCAATATAGGCACAAGATAAAGCATAAAGAAGCAATAATAATGATATGTGTATGACCCATTTCCCAGGCTTACCAAACAGATTATAAGCAATAGCTTCAAACCCTGTACCAGTTGGATAGTTAAGACATACTTCTAATAACATTAACCCGGTATAAGTCATTACCGCCCATAAAACGGTTAATAAAATTATTGCATTACATATACCTAAGCCCGCAGAGATGAGAGGAAGTGCAAGCATTCCTGCGCCAAGCATTGTGCCAGAAATAAGAAGAGTCGCGCCAATTGCTTTTTTATTCATGACGTATTTCCAAAAAGAACCAATAAAATTGTTATCAGGTTGTAATTAATTAACCATCGATAGCAAAAAGTCGGCGATAATTAATCGACATATTAATCCCTTTCATCGAATATAAAAGTACGCAAGTCTCAAATATTGGCGTCTGTATTCTTTTTTAGCAGCAGTATGCGCTTTTTTTTATTTGCTTCATCAATAATTTTACTTAGAAGACTTGTGAATACATTACGAAGATTATTTCAATACTTATTGAAGCGATTTTCATTACGTAGGAAGTGAGTAATTACCGCTGAAAGAAGAATGTAAACAGAACCTACAGTATTCTATTCGTCTTGATTAGAGCCACGGCTATCTGCGTATAAATGAGTAGTTTTTTCGTATTCTTTGCTGATAAAGAAGTTAGGAAGCCCTTAGTGTAAGTACTACCTGTTACATAAAAGCATAACTCGTAAATCCGTAGGTTTAGGTAGTTGTGTGCTGCCAAACTATTGTTACCGATTTCTTTTTAAGTAAAGTCAATCATGAGGAAATCAAGGTGCATAAGAGGATTAACCTCAAAGCGGCGACCGTCAATAACAAATGGCTCAGTTGCTACTAGTTTTTACGCGAACTTATCATCTGAGAGACAATATTGTGAAAATGCTGATCATGAAGTACTAATGAAAACGGAATTAGCGTGAAATATTGATCTTTTTTTATATTTAATAAAAGAGCAAACTGGGCGTTTGTAACACATAACTGAAGAATTTCCTTCGTTGAAAGCGTTACTTAACTAGCCAAATGTTAGACTAAGCAGGTGAACGCATACGATAATTGATTAAGTTATGATGCTTAATCAATTAATTAATGTTTGATTCTATTATTTCTAATGACGTTAATTAAATGAAGTGATAACTTAATTTCATTGTTATATAAATGGAATTAATTAGATGTTTAAATCTCTCTCTCCAGCCCAATTAGATCCTATTCTTTCCCTATCGATCGCATATCGAGAAGATCCGCGTGACAACAAAATAGATTTAGGTGTCGGTGTTTACCGCAATAGTCTTGGTGAAACACCGATCATGCAAGCAGTTCAACTTGCTGAGCAACGTTTAATTAAAACACAAACAACAAAATCATACGTGAGTTTAGCGGGTAGCGAAGTATTTAATCAGTCTATGATGGATCTTTTACTCTCAGATACATCGGCACATTCTCGCGCTGCAGCAGTGCAAACTCCGGGTGCGAGTGGTGCGTTACGTATGCTTGCTGATCTTATTCAAGTTGCTCAACCTGATACTACTGTTTGGTTAACCAATCCGAGTTATGTTAACCATAAACCTGTGATGGAAGCGGCAGGTTTAAAGGTGAAGTATTACCCATATTTTGAGCCTGAAACTAAGCAAGTTAATAGCGATGCAATGCTCAAAGAGATTGCCAAAGCAGGTCCAAAAGATGTTGTGCTATTACATGGTTGCTGCCATAACCCGACAGGTGCTGATATTACATTTGCTGATTGGCAAGCGATTACGGCATTGGCAAACAAAAATGGCTTTATGCCGTTTGTCGATATGGCATATCTTGGTTTTGGAGATGGCTTAGAACAAGATGGCGCTGGCCTTAAGTACATGGCTGACAATATAGAAGAGATGGTTGTAGCGACTTCTTGTTCAAAGAACTTTGGTTTGTACCGTGAACGAACGGGTGCTGCGATTATTATTAGTAATAGTCAGCAAGAAGCACAAAAAGCGAAAGGACGTGTTCTTACTTTAGCGCGTTCAAGTTATACCATGCCACCAGATCATGGCGCGGCATTAGTTGCTGATATTTTAAATGATCAACAACTGACAACTATCTGGAAAGATGAATTATATACCATGCATAGCCGCATTTTGACGTTACGCCAAGGGTTAACACAAGCAATACGTCAACGTGGTAGTGAGCAATTTGATTTTATTGAACAGCATAAAGGTATGTTCTCTGTAACTGGCTTAACGCCTGAGCAGATTTTAACGGTACGTAAGAAGTATGGTATTTATGCGGTAGGTGATGGGCGAATTAATATTGCCGGTTTACAAGAGCAGCATATCGACCACTTGGCAGATGCCTTAGTTAGCGTATCACGATAATTAATAATAAAGCCTGCATCTTTCTTGATTAGCGCAGGCTTTATTACTTATGTTTTGTTATTTACCAGCTACTTTTGCCGCGAGCAATCCTTGCATTGCGTAGACGTTGGTTTTGCCATTGAACTCAAGAGTCATTGGTTCATGTTGACCTGAAACCCATAATTTTAACTCTGCATCTAAATCGAAGTGGCCTTTTGTTTCTACGGCATACATGGTGATCGATTTGTAAGCGATAGAGCGGTACTCTACTTTTTTACCCGTGATACCTTGTTTATCAATAAGGATCAGGCGGTAGTCCGTTAAAATGATCATATCGCGAACAAGTTTATATGCGAGTTCAATATTCTCGTTTGGACCTAGGATGGTTGATAGCTCCTCAGTCGCATCAGCGATGCTCATTTCACCAGCGTTGCCTAACAGTGCATTAAAAAGACCCATTATTTCTTCCTTTTATCCTTGATAACTAAATCATTAATTTATCGATATACTGTTTTGATTTTAATCGAATTGTGTTTTTTACACTAGCAGAAACATGACAAGGTTTGGGTAAGCTTTTCGTTAAAAGTAGATAAGAATAGGATGAGACGGGGAAGTAAATAAAGCAGGAGAGGACATTTCAACCCAAAGTACTGGCGTACTCTGGGAGGAAAGTTCATTCATTACCACAGAAGGAGTGTGGATTTTTTAAATATATTAAGACATTGAAATATAACCTTTATCTTTAATGATTTTTTGCCCTTCTGGCGACATGATCCAAGCTAGGAACTCTTTAGCCGCAGGTTTTAGTTTACCCGGTTGGTTTAGTACCAAGAAAGGACGTGAAAGTGGGTATGTCTTATTCATCACATCAGCAACAGAAGCTTTGTGACCGTCTACCTCAACAGCTTTTAACGAGTTATCAATTGAACCCAGTGATACAAAACCTATCGCATCTTTATTATTGGCAACGACTGTTTTTTCAATACCATTACCGCTCGCAACTTGTGCTCGTTGACTGATAGATGACACTTTTACACCGTTAATTTTTGTGGTTAGCTCCATTAACTCTTCAAACGCACCTCGAGTACCAGAACCATTTTCACGTGTTGTCACAACTACTGGGTCACTATTACCACCGACTTGAGACCACTGGGTAACATCGCCTTTAAATAATTTCTCGATTTGCGATTTTGTTAGGCTGTTAACCGGGTTTTCTGGGTTAACAACTACAGCAATACCGTCACGAGCAATTTCAGTTTCAACCAATCCTGCTTTTTTCTCTTCAGCTGATAGGTTACGTGAAGCCATACCCAAATCATTAACACCTTCGATTGAAGACTTAATGCCTGCAGTTGAACCAGTACCCGTTGATGTCAATAAATACGTCAGGGTGGCTCTTATGGTAGGTTTCACCTAACACTTCCATTACCTCTGTAACAGAAGTTGAACCTGATACGGCAATATGTTCTGCAGCCATAGCTGATGTAGATACTGCCGCAGAACTTAAAATTAATGAAAGTGCAAGAAGTGACTTAGTCATGTGCATCCTTTAGGGGCTTAGTTATTTGCTGACTAAGTTAAAGTGACTATGTGACAACTTTGTTTCAAAATAGGTTACTAGGAAGCAAGCTAAGATTTCAATAATGAAACGATAGTATTTCAAAAATGATTAACAGCCGCGACGTTTCCAGAATTGTCCTTCATCATGATTGAAAACATTGAATGTTTTATCCGCAATTATGTTGTTATTCATTTCTAATGTCATACGCCACGGGCCAACTTTATTACTGATGGGAGCCCAAATCGTATCGCCAAGGTAAAAGTCCCAATCATTATTACGAACATAAACATAACCATCGAATGGTTCTAAGACTTCACCGTCGTCATTCGTGATGTTTGGGTGGTAAATGCAGTAACGAACCTTCTCGCCTTTGGCTTTTTTTATATTAACGGTAAAGCCAAATTCAATATCAATTTCAGCAGGAATGTCTAAGGTAAACTCATTGATCTTAGGAAGCTTTTTTGAGTCTGCATCCCAAGTCGTGAAAATGCCATATGAGTGTAGGTGTACAATAGGTTTACTTTTAGCCATTGATTATTGATCTCGATTGGTGAACGGTACAGAGGCGATGACCGAATAATAAATCAAAATATATTAATTTTCTTTTCAAATTATGATGTTAGCAAATATTTCTTCAGGGTATGATATATTTTCTGATAATTTATATGTTAATAACTCTTATTATGAATGGAAATGGTAAATGGAACCAACAGTTTGGATATGGGGCTTACTAGCTTGTGCTGTCATTAGTGGATTTTATCGTAAAACATTATTGACTGCCGTATTAGTTACTTTAGGTTTGCTCGCTGCTGTATTTCAAGAACGTTTATCAATCATTGCTATTGATGGTATTGTCATTGGTTTTTTGGTGGCGTATTTCACCGCAAAGCAAGAAGGGAAGTGGCATTATGCTGGATTAACCTTCATGTTGATTTGGTCTTTAGCGCTTTTTGCTCACGTGATTCCCGGTTTTGATAATCTACAAGTATTAGATAAGGTGTACGCTAGCCTTGATAGCACACCGTTTACTATGTATTTAAATCTGGATAAACCATTGGTTTTCTTCGGTTTGTTACTGGCTTGTCCGTTATTGTTAGGCAGTAACAAAACATGCAACGTTAAAGCGCTTGTTTTAGTTATTATGGGATGTTTGTCGTTATTACCTATTGCTGCGGGTTTAGGGGCGTTAAAGTTTTCTTTTTCGATGCCACATTGGTTGTGGTTATTTGCATTAAACAACTTATTGTTTACTTGTGTAGCAGAAGAGGCACTCTTTCGCGGCTTTATTCAACAAGGTTTATCAAAGCGTTTCGGTTGGGTAATTGGGCTTGTAGTTGCTAGCTTACTTTTTGGATTTGCACATATTGCTGGTGGCATGTTGTTAGTTGTGTTCGCAGGTCTTGCCGGTTTATGTTACGGCTTAGCTTTCTACCTGACAGGGCGTTTATGGGTAGCTGTATTACTACACTTTATGTTTAATTTGGTGCATTTGATTTTCTTTACTTATCCGATGTTAGCAAAATAGAGAGTCGAATAAGCTACTTTATTGATCTGACAGTAGTCTTGACTCAATTATCAATGATAACTTTACAGCGATAGATATAATAGGGCTGGATGTAGTGTGATACAAGGTGAAAATAGTTTTTTAATCTATAATATAATTTTACAAGGAATCGCAAATACACGGTCTCAAATATCTCAATATTCTTTATTGAGTAAGCCGACAGTTTCAAAAATAGTAGCAAAACTCATTGATGATAGGCTTTTAATAGAAACTAAAGGTAGTCGCCGTAATCAAACGGTTTTATCTATAAATGGTCAACATGATCATATTATCTCAATTGATCTTGGTGGTAATAAAATTAGATTAGCTATTTTTTCACTATCACTTGATCTGGTCATAAAAAAAACAATCTTAACGTACAACTGCCAAGATAGAGATGATTTTATTCAATGTCTAGTTGAAGATATCCGGCTACTAATAATTGAATCTCATCTTACTATTTCCCAGTGTAGTATGATAAGTATCGCGACTGCAGGCATTGTCGACCATGAATTAGGCTTTATTTTGAAAGGCTCATGTAACCTTCCCCAGTGGGAGGGTTTCAATTTATCTAAAATGATATCTAAACATTTGTCGATCCCAACAGTCGTTGAAAATAATGTTCGTTCAGCATTAGTTGGTGAGCTCTATATTAATAGTTTTAATCAAGTTAATAATATCTTGGTTTTATGCTTAGGAGCAGGAGTAGGGTCTGCATCTTTAGTCGAAGGACGGCTTGTTCGTGGAAAGAATAATGCTGCAGGTGAAATAGGATTTATGCTCGTTTCACGTGATCAACTGAATATTAATTGGAATAATGAAGCAGGAGCTTTTGAATCAAGTTGTTCACTAAGTTATCTCGTGTATAAATATGCACAGTTGACAGGTGAAAAATTAAAAGCAAAGTGTATATTTGAACGTTCTAAAAAAGAAGACTTCATTGCACGTTCATTAATTGATGAAATATCTGACTATTTAGCGTTAGCGATTTTAAATCATATGACGATAACGAACCCAGAAAAAATAATCATATATGGCTGTATGGTTGAGTTTGCAGAGATTTTTTTACCTCGCACCATTGAAATTATAAAAAGGCACTCATTTAATTTTACTGTTATTGATATAAAATGTAGCCAACAAGGTCAAATTTCTGCTCTTGTTGGCGCCGCTATTTTGGGTTTTGCAGTTAAATATCCGAAGATAGAGTATATGCCTAATTTTAAATGGTAATTACATATAATATTAATTTTGAAAGCCAATTTTCTTAACTAAAGGCATTATATTTGTTATTGGCTGATCATATTCAAATAATGTAGACATTGCATTCATATAAGGAACCATTTCTTTAAATAAAATCTTATAGCCTTGGCAAAAATACGATTTCTTATTATTAATCCCCGTATTTATACGGTGTTTGGGGCAGCCTCCATTACAAATGCTTAAATAATCACATTGTTTGCAATCGTCGGGAAGTAATTCCTTTGCTTTTGCGACTTGTTGTCCATGTAATTGTTTTATTCCATTTTTAATATTTTCTAATTTGTAGGTTGGATAAACATAGTGATCACATTCGTAAATATCACCATTGGCTTCAATAACAAGGTTATCACCACAAGTTGGCTGGAAAATACAGCTTGTGTGTCCTGCACCTATAAAACAGTTAAAAAATGACTCAAATTGACGAATGTAGATCTTACCTACATCATGACTAACCCACTCTCGAAATATTGAAGCCATGAAGTTGCCAAACTCTTTAGGTGGTGTCGAAAACTCACATACATTTGAAGGGCGTTTCTGATCAACTAACCATACTGGAATAGCAGCTTCTGTAAATGTGTCCGTTTCAAGTAATTCAATAAATTGAATATGCTTGGTTCCCAGTGTTTTTAAAAAGCTGTAAGTCTCAAGTGGATAGTGTACATTTATATTATTAATGACAGTAAGAGTGTTAAAAGCAATGTCATGTTGTTTAAGTAGTTCAATTGCCCTTAATACCTTAGCAAAACTACCTTTACCACTTTTAGTCACTCGGTATATATCATGTAAATGCTCGGGTCCATCTATTGAAATTCCCACAAGAAATTGATGATCTTTTAAAAATTCACACCATTTTTTATTAATAAGTATTCCATTTGTTTGTATAGCATTGTGAATTGTTTTTCCATGAGCATATTGCTTCTGTAATTCGATGACTTTTTCAAAAAATGGCAGGCCAGCAAGTGTAGGTTCACCTCCTTGCCATGTAAAATAAACATCATTTGGTGAAGATTGAATATAGTGACGAATGAATAATTCAAGTTTCTGTATATCCATATGATTTGATTGCTGTGGTTCAAAAAAAGTCTCTTTTTCTAAATAAAAACAGTAATCACATTTTAAATTACAGCTGAAACTAGTTGGCTTTGCGGTGATGTGCATGGGATGCCTTTTGCTATATTGGGGAAACTGGGCACATATCATGCCCAGTATAGTTTTAGCTGTTAATCGACGTCATAATATGATCATATTTAGATTGATTAATTTTGCTTATTGGTCGTTTATTCTCTTTAGTAAACTCGATAAGTTCAGTTTTCATTTTCTTAACAATATCTGGATGTTGCTTAGCAAGGTTATGCTCTTGGCGTAGATCATTTATATCGTATAATGATGTGGCTTTATTTTCATAGGTGTAAATAAGTGCGTATTCGTTGTTACGTACAGTCCATGAAAACTCACTTAAATCTTCGGTATTTGGATTTTCTGGGTAGTCATTTGATTCGCTACGTACATATTTATGGTATCCATTCCAGAAGGGTAAATTCTCCTCATCAAACCAATGTGAGAATGCGGTCACCCAAGCAAGATATTTGTGTGGATTTCCCTTATTATTACCTTTTAGATAAGGCAGTAATGATACACCGTCAAGATTATCAGGTAGTTTTATACCAGCAGCATCGAGCGCTGTAGGGTAGAAGTCCATAGCGGAAATCAACTTGTTAAATTCTTTCCCACCCTTGTGTAAACGACCATGCCACCAAGCAAACATTGGGGTATGAGTGCCCCCTGCAAATGTCTGAGATTTATACCCTTTTTGATCTCCATTAAGTGGTTGTGGTCCATCAATAACGGCACCGTTATCTGAGGTAAATAAAATTAAGGTATTATCGTATTGTCCGTTTTTCTTAAGTTGCTCTAATAAGCGTTTAACACCTTGGTCTACGGCGTATACTGAGGCATAGAAATTATTAGCTGTTGCACTTCCAGTATCAAATTTATCTTGGTATTGATTTGGAGCAGGAGCGTCATTAGGGAGGTGAGGTGCATTGTAAGCAAGGTGCAACATGAAAGGTTCATTAATTGTTTTAGCACGATTCACAACACCGATGGCTTCATCAGTAAATTGATCGGTACTGTAACCTTTCGCTTTAATACGCTCGCGGTTTTTAAATAAAGATGGTGAGTTGTAATAAGCAACACCTGAGGCATGGTATCCCATGAAATAATCAAAACCACGGTTTTGAGGTTGCCATGCTTCACCTGAATAAGTGATATAATTATCATGATAGTCACGGGTTTGTTTATCTGCGGCAACGGAAACATTATTAATTTTAGATGCGTGCCACTTACCAATTAATGCCGTGTAATAACCATGATGTTGGAATAAGGTTGGTAAGAATGTTTCATCCAGTGGGATACCATCTTGAGCATCTGTATTTGAGTAAACACCAAACCGAGCAGGAGCGCGACCAGTCATCATTGCCGCTCTTGAAGGGCCCGATACACCGTGTGCAACATAACCATTGGTTAATTTAACGCCCTCACCAATTAATTTTTTTAATGTTGGTGTGGATTTTTGAGCTGCCTCGATCGCTTTTTCAGCACTTATTTTGTAAGTATCGACACTTTTTTTTTCTTTCAGGTATGTTTTATCAAAGCTTCGCTTATCAAAATCCATTTGGCCGTAGCCTAAATCATCAACCATGAGGACGATAATATTCGGTTTATTTGTTGTTGTGTACTCGGATACTTCAACATCAGAAAAGGCAACATTTGTATTGGTTGCTTTTAGGTTAGATGTTGCATTAGCAACAGGAACAAGTGTTGCTGTTGACAGTGCTAAAAATATACTTGCACTTAAAGCTGTTTTTTTTATCGCCATAGTAGATTTCCTTTAATTTATTTCATGGCGTATTTTATTTATTAATGTTTATTAAAAATTGATCTAAAACTCATAAAAAAACTAATCTATTTTTCTGAGGTTATGTTTACAAATAAATCTCATCTTGATACCAAGAAAGACAATATTTATTTAAATAGGGTTGTTTAATACGTAATTATGTGATTTTAATCCAAAAAAATAGTAAATAAACACCATGTTAAGTATATTTTAAATACCTACTTATTTTAATTAATTCAAATGAGAGACGAATCTAAATATATTTTGACTAAGTGGATGTATGCAGATCTTATAAATTGAGATTACATAAAAATGGCCACGAAGATGTGGCCATAGGTTTGTGATTTAATAAAACTAATTATCTTAGTTTATCCATAACAACTAAAACTGCTGCGAGTGTGTCACTACCAAATGCCACACTTCGCTCTGGTGACCAACCGTATAAGCTGTCTGGTTGGTTGTTGTGATCTTTAAATGGCATTTCAATAGTGTAAGAAAGACATTTAAATTCTTCTGCTACCCAGTTAGAGCCTACTGTTAGGTTCGCTTCACCTGGCTTATCTTTATCGTAACCATGTTCATCTTGGAACTCTGGTGTAATTGTTAGCAGTGCCTGCTTGAACATATTTTCAAGATTTTCTAAGCGAGTATCATAAGATGGAATCCCTTCTGAACCTGCAACGAAGTTATAAGGAATCGCTTCATCACCATGAATATCAAGGAAGAGATCCATACCTGTTTCAAACATCTTCTCACGCACGTAGAAAACTTCTGGGCTGTTTTCTAGTGATGGCGTTTGCCATTCACGGTTAAGATTTACACCAATTGCATTTAGGCGAAGGTGACCGCGCGCACTACCATCTGGGTTCATGTTAGGCACAACGTAGAAAACGGCTTTTTCAAGTAAAGCACGACCTACGGTATCGGTTTCATCTAGTAAGCGTTGAACAAGACCTTCAGCAAACCATTCTGCCATTGTTTCGCCTGGATGTTGACGTGCAATAACCCATACTTTCTTTTTGTTTTCGGCGGTTGATTCATCACCAATAACTAATAGACTCATATCTCGGTTATCAAGTGTATGGCCTAATGTTTCTAAACGGCAGTTGTAGTGACTTTGTGCAAGATGAAGAAGATCTTGATGGCGGTCATAGCTGTAAGGTGCAAAGTAAGCAAAATACATTGATCCATTTTCTGGGATCACGCTGAAGGTTAATTTGTCGCCGTCAAATTCTGCTGGGATGCGGAACCATTCTTCACGATCGTAAGAAGCAACAACATCATAGCTTTTCCAGCCTTCAGGGTAGGCTGAGTTTGCCAGTTCAAGGATTGTAAAGTTATGCGGTTGTTGAGCTTCTGTTTCTAAACGGAAGTGGAACCATTGATGAAGTTCAGAGTTATTATCGTTAGGAATACTTAACTGAATGTCGTCTTTGCTATCAGCTTTAACAACGTTAATACTTCCACTTTCAAAGTTACTGAAGATTTTCATTTTTAGTTTCTCATTATAGGCTTTAACCTCAACTTACCACAAAGATAGTCTGCCTATAATATTTTTTCCGCTATAAAACGTGGCATTTGATTTGTATGATTAATAAGTAGTCAGTCGTTCTACTAAGATTGAAGGGCGACTGACTTTGAGCGCGATTATTTCATCTGTGAATAGTATTCAGAGATATCGGCGATATCTTGATCTGATAAATTTTTAAGTTGGGCTTTCATCATTGATGACATACCGCCAGTACGACTGCCATCTAAATATGCTTGCATTGAGTTATACAAATACTCGGCATTTTGACCTTTTAGGTTTGGGTAATCTGGGCGTGGTGCAATGCCATTGCTGCCGTGACAAAAACGACAGCTCGGCGTTTTTATTTCACCCTTGGTGGCATCACCATCAGGCATTGCCATCAGTGAGCTTGAAAAGAGAAGTGTGATGATACTTGCTGTAAAAAATGGAAAGCGCATAGTTTTTATATAACTGCAAAATGAGAGATAACTACTATCATAAGCTGTTGTTTATGCTATGCAATATATTGTTATTGTTTGATGTAACAATATGTTAGTAACTCTATTCCAAGCAATTGTTATCACGCTACGATGATTCAATGTTGTCACAAGGTGGACTCTCTAAGCTATTGACTAGTGCCTTAATAAATCGCGCGGCTTCTCCCCCCGTACATGCCCTATGATCAAAGGTAATAGAAAGAGGTAGTACTTTTATGGTTTTTACTCGTTCACCTTCCATAATCACTTTATCCATGATCCGCCCAGCACCAATAATGGCAACTTGTGGCGGTGTCACAACTGGAGTGGCATAAATACCGGCAATAGCACCGTAGTTAGAAAGTGTTATGGTTGCTTTTTGTAACTGATGACGATCTATTTTTCGGCTGCGAATACTGGCAGCGCTACGATCAATCCAACGTCGGATACCTTCCTGATGATATTGTTCTGCATGATGTAACACAGGTACATAAAGGCCATGACTGCTATCTACAGCAATACCAATATTAACGGTTTTATGTAAACACCTTGTCATTGTGTCCGCATCAAACCATGCATTAAGCGCTGGTTCTATATGGCAGGCGTTATTGATGGCTTTTACTAGATTGACCGTTATGTCGTCATTTTTTTGCCAGTAATATAAATGTGCTTCTTCAGTAATAGTGACTGAAGCGACATCATGGTGCGATCGCGTCATATTTTTTGCCATATTGCGGCGCGATCCTTTTAAGATTTCAGTCCCTGGTACCTGTTGTTGATAAGCAAGATAGATATCATTATCAATAATTAAGTGTTTACTCCCAGAACCTGTGATTTCTTTAATATTGACGCCTAATTTATTTGCTAATAACCGCGCTGAAGGGGTCGCAATTAATGGATGATGTTGATTAGCGATAGAATGTAAATTAACGGTTTGATTGACATCATCATAAATAGGATCAACATCAACATGTTTATCCAGTTGGGAGATGTTTCCAACAACAGTAGTAGAAGAGGATGTGTTACTTGCAGAGCATGTGCTGATTTTCTCCGGCTGCACGCCTGTAGTATTCGTGAGTAATTCATCAATTTCTAGCAAGCATTGTCCAATATTAATAACATCGCCTTCGTTGCCATAACGATGCACAATTTTTCCACTATAAGGTGCAGGAACATCAACCGTTGCTTTTGCTGTCTCTACAGTGACGACCACTTGATCGGTTTTCACGGTATCGCCAATATTGATATGCCATTGCACAATTTCTGATTCAGCCAGACCTTCACCAAGATCGGGTAATGTGAATGCTTTCATTGCCAACCCTCCATGAGCTCACGAGCGGCATTTACTATGTCATCGTGTTGGATCATAAAATAATCTTCATTACGATAATAAGGCATGATGGTATCAAATCCTGTTAGGCGTTTAGGTGGCGCTTTCAGTAAGAACATTGCGCTTTCTGCCACTCTTGTAATGATCTCTGCACCAACACCGCAGGTTTTTGCTGCCTCATGTACCACTAATAAGCGGCCTGTTTTTTCAAGTGATGCAGAAATCGTAGCCATATCGATAGGTTTGATACTAGCTAAGTCAATAACATCAAGTTCTATGCCATGTTGAGATAAGGTCTCAGCAGCTTGGAGTGATTCGACCACACAAGCCCCCCAAGTAACGAGGGTGATATCTGTTCCTTTTCTTAACGTAAAACATTGATCAAGGGGTAAAGCGAGACCGTTATTTTCGACATGTGATTTAACGGTTCGGTAAATACGTTTAGGTTCAAAAAATAAGATCGGATCGTTACTGCGAATCGCGGCGAGCAATAATCCATAAGCACGTTGAGGTGAAGAGGGAATTACAACTTTTAAGCCCGGAATGTGGGCAAACATTGCTTCGATACTTTCAGAGTGATGTTCTGGTGCATGAATACCACCTCCAAAAGGGGCTCTAAAAACAGCAGGGCAGGTTAAGCGACCTCGAGTGCGATTTCTTAGCCTTGCTGCATGACATACTAGATGCTCCATAGCTGGAAATATAAAGCCTTGAAATTGAAATTCAGCAATAGGGCGGAGCCCCTGTGATGCCATGCCGACAGTGACACCAGCGATTAACGACTCTGCTAATGGGGTATCAATAACACGTTTACAACCAAAAGCTTGCTTTAAACCGAGTGTTGCGCGAAAAACGCCACCATTTTCAGCAATATCTTCACCCAAAATAACGACATTAGGATCGTGTTGCATTTCATAGTGAAGGGCGAGGTTAACTGCTTCTATTAATGTAATGTCAGCCATTATTCCCTCCTGAATTTTGCTTCTCCATTCGCATCGCTTTATTGATTAGCTCGTCGCGCTGAGAGTGAAGGTCGGGATCGGCTTTCTCGTAAAGATAATCGAATGCTGACTCTGGCGCTTGTACAGTGAGAGCAAGATATTGATCAACAGCTTGGTTAATACGCTGATAGCAAATGTCTAGCCATTGTGACTCTTCTACTTCTGACCATAAATTTTGATTAATTAAATAGGTTTTTAATCGAGCAATAGGATCGTACTGCCATGCTTGTTTGACTTCTTCATCGTCACGATAACGAGAGGCGTCGTCAGCAGTCGTATGATCACAAAGGCGATAACTTACCGCCTCTATTAATGTGGCACCTTTGCCTTTTCGTGCCTGATCCAAACTTTGTAGAAGGGCATCGTACATGGCAACAATATCATTGCCATCAACCATGATACCTTTTATTCCTGCGCCTTTGGCTTTATCGACTAAGTGTTCGGCATGACATTGCAAATGAAGCGGTACAGAGATCGCCCACTGATTATTGTTTATTACAAACACTAAGGGGATATTCCATACACCCGCGCAATTGAGTGATTCTAAGAAATCACCTTTTGAGGTTGCCCCGTCTCCACAAGTAGCAACAGTTACTCTGTGTAATCCTTTGATTTTCATTGCAGCCGCTATACCTACAGCATGAGTGCATTGTGTTGAGATTGGCACGCAAAATGGCATATCGTCATTATGTGAAATATCGGGGGATCTTGAGGGGAAATTGCTACCTAATTCATCGCCGCCCCAGTATTGTAAGTTCTGCAACATACTTATACCACGTGCCCATAATGTGGGCATATCGCGGTAATAAGGCGCGAGCACATCGGTTGATTGCATTGCAGAACCAATTGCGATGCCAATAGCTTCTGAGCCAAGATGTGAGGGGTAAGTACCTAACTTTCCAGTTCTTTGTAAGGCAATCGCTTTTTTATCATAATGACGAACTAAAACCATATCGCGGTAAAATTGCTGTAGTAATTTATCATTAGCCCACTCAGGAAGAGAGGCGATTAAATTACCACGGTGATCTATATAACGATGCATGGGTTGTGTCTGTATATTCATCCCAAGCTCCTTGTGTTTTATCACTTCTTTATTGATCTTCTGCTAAGAGGTGAATTGTTATAACGGCTTGAACTGGATAATTTAAGTGTAACGAATAGACAGCAACTTGCTTGACCTTTATCGTTGATATAACAGTAAACAAAACAATACAGAGAAATTGTTGGGAAAGAGAGCTCTTATCTATATTCAGTAGTCAATTATGCTTATTATTGATGTGATTACTGATTGTTTATCTTGTTACGTATCTGGCGATAGTCTTATTCTGCTAAAACGCGCAAACCGTGGAATACCTCGATCGGTATACCCGTTGTAACGAAACTGAATTGTGGTGCCAACAGGAGGAGGGTTTTTGCGTTGTTGTTCGGTAAAGCCTGTGCCTATTTTAAAGGTTTTATCATTGGCTGTTTTTACCCAAACAGATCCCATTAATCCCTGATATTTACCATTTCCTTTTTCGTAAGCAATGACAATCGCTTCAGCATCTTGGTGTTGTTTGATTTTTAATAACTTATTTGTTCTTCCTGTTACATAATGGTTATTAATATGTTGAAGCATTAAGCCTTCGCCATGGTTATTAACGATAATATCAAGCCATTGCATAAGAATACTGATTTCGTTGATACGTTTATGTTCTACCAGATAAAGTACGTTGTTTGGAACTGTACTGTGAGTTTCGATAAGTTTGACTAAGGTGTTGTAGCGCTGTTTAAAAGGTAAATCTGATGCAGGTAAATCAAACACCATATACTTGACGCTACGCCATGCCTCTTCATTAGGGACGCGATCCATGACGATTTGAGTCAGAGCTTGGAATTTACCACGTTGTAGCCATAGTTCCCCATCAAGCGCTATTGCGGGTAGGTTTTTTATAAACCAATGTGGAGCATGGATTTGTTTACCAGATTTTGTCGTAAGTCGAGTACCATTCCAATAAGCTCTAATTCCATCAAGCTTCTCACTAACAAGGTATTCACTGACAGGGAATTCTACATTATCAACAACACTGTTTTTTTCATTAAGGTGCTGTAAATTTAATGCCTTAGCTCTCATTAGTTCAGGCTTTGATTGCGCAGGAAAGGAAAGTGTGAGCATAACTAATGCTGCGATAGGTGAGAGAGGTTTATTTATATAATTAAGATGTTTTTTTGAGGAAATTTCATCAGCAGTCAGTATATTTATCATTGCCTAACCTCCAAATTATAATCAGTTATAATAAGGTATTAGACGCTTGTAGGAATGGAAAATATTAATATGGTTTCATATTAAAATGTTGTGCTGTCACTCTAAATTTTCTTCGAGATGATACAAGTATTAACAATTTTATGTGTATTAAACGTATTTAGTTGTTGTTAAATACCGAAAGTGACGTCGTTTTATTAGCCAATACATTAGCCTTTGTTGTAAAGCTATCCGTACAATTATAGAAAGCTTGTGCTTGTTTATGATCGGCAACAAAAGAAAGAGGTTGTTCAAGTCCGTCTATATAAATACGTGAACGGTTGCCGTGAGAGCGAAAAGTATCGATGAACAATCTTGGGCTGACATTATCATTAGCGATAGTCGTGCTGTAGATGACATTATTACTATCAATACGTTTAAAAAGGTTATGATCGACTAAGTATTTTATATCTGCTTTAGTTTTATTAAAGATAGGTTCTTGAGTTAACTTACCTCTAGATGGTGCGGACAAATCATTGAAATGATATATTTTTATGTCAAAATTTTTATGGTAATTAGAGGATAATGCCAAAACAATCTTATCTTGATATCGTTCTTCTTTTATACGTAACGTACAAGCGGAGTTGTTTTGAATATAAACTGAATTCTCAAGCAGAGGCGTTGAAAAGGCAGAGACTGTGAGAAAAAGTAGTGGTGTAATCATAGTAAGCACCATATAGACATACATCAGTGTAAATCGAGTAAAACTTTTTATTCTTACTTTAAACACTAGTGCTTATGGCAATCAAAATGTAGCTAACACCAAAATCTATTATTTGTGATACACATTATTATTTCTGAGACAGCAATCTAGATTTAAAAAGAAGGTCTTTGATTAAAGCTCATGAAGTGAAGTTGTTCTAAACCTTGCTATATAAATGACAATTGGTTACATATTAAGTGTTAAATTACGCATTTAGATAATAACAAAAATTAAAAATGTGCTGTTGCTTGTACGTTTAGGAGAAAAAAATATGTCGAGTAGTACTACAGGAAAAACTACAAAACTTAATTGGAAATTATCGTTACTTATTGGGTTATTAACTGGCGGTGCATTGGGCGCAGGTATTCAGCATTACAATAATGTGCCTGTTTCAACGGCATATAGTACATTAAAAAGTGACTATCAGTCAGTGGTTGATGAACTTAATAAAGAAAAGTTATCTGTTAAACAGTTAACAGATGAGAAAGCGTTACTGGTTGAGAGTTCTAATCAAAAGCTAGATGCACTGAATTTGCAGTTAGACAAACAAAAAGATCAGCTTAAGCAATTAACGGAGCAATTGGTTACTATTCAAAAACAGCAAGAGACAACCAAAAAACTAGTCGTGACAAAAAAGAAACTCAATAAAGAAGTAGTCGCATTAAAAACTAAAGCCAAACAACAAAAAGAAGTGATTGATAATTCAAATGTGTTGTTTGAACAAAAATCAAAAGTACAGCATGATTTAGCTGAAGTTCAAAAGCAAATGGCGACACTAAATCCTGAGATAAAAAAAGCAAAAAAAGCATGTGCTGAGTTTAAATCCGGTAATAGTTGGAACTGGGTATCACAGAAAGACTGTGATAATTATGAAGCTCTTCAGAAGAAGCTTAATACTTTTAAAGCACAAGAAAGCCAGTTAAAGCAGTCGTTAGCTACCCTTAATAAGAAAATTAATGCGTAAATGAGTTAACCTTCATCAGGGTTCTATTTTAGTGCTGGGAATAGCTTCAAAAAAGCCGCAATGTCTAATTTCTTATAGTGATGAAGTGACACTGTTAAAATTAGACATTGCGGCTTTTTATAATTAGTGATTAGCCTATAGGTTGAGCTAGTGACGCAGGAAAACCACGTTGAACGGCAATTTTTTCTGCCTTGGCAAGTATATCTTGTTTATCTAACTGCAAGGTTGTTGAAAAAAGCTGCTCTCTTGTATTTACGTTATCATTATTAGGCGAAGTGATTATTCCTTTAGTGATGAGCTCACTCACAATAGCATCTGCTGCTGATAGTGCTGATGATGCTTTTACAATTTCAGAACGAGCATAATTGTCACCAGAGAAGGATATATCTGCAGCACGAAGCGTTGCATCAGCCCCTGGAATTTGCTGAGCGCCAAATAATGGTTTTCCGCCTATAACAGCACTTTTAAATGTATTAACATATTGTGCGACATGTTTGATCGCTTTTTCTGTACGCTCAATCACTTCCCCTTCAGACCATTGACGGTTTAACTTTTCTTTAAAAGCGTCATTAAGCTTTGGTTGTGCAGAGGAATGATCAGAGGTTACTAACCCATTTTCAAATAAAGTAATGTCTTTCGTCATTCCATGTAATTGGAAGTAGCCGTTAGGGTAAGGCGTCAGTTGAGCCATACCTTTGGGTGTTCCACGCTCACCATGAATAATCACTTCTGGCCAGTGCCCCTTACATTCTTTCCAGCGCGTTACATAAGCGGCTTTAAATTCAACCATCCGCTCTCGTGGAGTATGAGCCAGGTCATCGATTGTGCCAGAACGATAGCCACAAGCATTAATTAAGAAATCAACAGTACATTGCTGCTTATGATTATCCTGAGTTCGATAAGTGATTACCCATCGCTGAGTTACTTGGTCATATTCAACCTCACATACCTTACTCGAAAGTAATACTTGGCAGTTTTCCATCTGGTTAAGTGCTAGAGATGCGGTTGCTGCAATTCGAAATACACTTAAACCATACTCTTGTACTATGACAATAGGGTATTTGAATTGATCTAATTGAAGAGATTTAGCAACAGGGATCATCCAATCATTAGGTGTGATCGGGTGTGTTGGATTATCTAATTGTCTTAACTTTTCTATATCTTGCTTAGAATACAAAGTGAAGTAATCACTAGGCTCACCCAATACTTTATTTTTATTATCTCGTTTTACCAATTGCTCATAAGTGGTTTTCAGTAAATCTAGGCGAGGTATTAAATCTAATGCCGAGCCCTTATCGTCAATTGGCACTGCGATAACAGTAGGGCGAATGTTTGCAGTATGTTTAAACACTCTAAGCGTATCAATCGATTGCTCTAATAAGTTGAGGCACTGTTGATTGGAAATCTCACGATACAAATTGCCACCCGCATGAAGATGACAGATAGGGGGGCCGTTAACGAGACTTATACCTTCTTCGAAAAGGTTTATTGAAATTCCAAGTTCAGCAAGACGAAGTGCAATTGTAGCACCTGCAACCCCTCCACCAATAATACCAACAGTTGAATGGCGAATGCCTTCTGATGAGCGGTGTTCTGAAATATTCATAATGATTAGGCTTAAATGTGAAATTCAATAGTAGTTATAACGTTATTATTTGTATGGCTTTTATTTAGCATGTTAAGCCAAGCGTATTTTACAAGGTTACAGTTACGAGAGAAATATAAAGTTAGATCAAAAGTTAGAACAGTCATTCATATGTTTTGGCTCACAAAATAAGCGCATTGATTAATTAAGCATAAATATGAATAAAAAGTATATATATAAGCTGAGTCAATAACGGAAAAGTAAAATTACATAATTATGAACATGATAAATTATGTTATAAAAATGTGACGTTGATTTACCTTTATACAGGCGCTTTTTTTTGTGTAATGTTTATGAGTATTTTAAATACAGTTATTTAAAATTTTTAAATGTTACGAAAAATATTTTTATTATAGCTTTTTGTTTTTATGTTTGGTAAATTAAACCCTGTTTTTTTGAGGTGATTCGCAAAAACAAAAACTAGGTTTGGATTTGTGAGTTTAAGCATCTAAAAAAGCAATTGTAGTGGCAACATTAATAAAATAAAGGATAATAAATATGTCTAAAGCACGTTTTGCGATTTTACCTCTTGCACTTCTAATTTCTGGTGCAGTAAACGCAGCAACTGTTAACCCATTCTACGCTGGCGTTCGTGCTGGTGGCGTTCATTACTCTGACTTTGATTCTAAGAACTACGCGAATGGTACTTATGATCAAGAGCTTCAGAACCGTAACGCTATCGATCGTGATGATTTCGCTGCAGGTTTATTCATGGGTTACAATGTAACACCATGGTTCGCAATTGAAGGTGGTTACACTTGGCTAGGCGAAGCTACTCTTAAAGGCGACGAGCACCACAATTTAGGTAAAGTTGAGCAACAAGCTATCGACCTTGTAGGTAAGTTTACTTACCAAGCAACTGATAAAGTTGATCTATACACTAAAGTCGGTGGTGCATGGCAGTTCACTCGCGCTAAAGTTGAAGGCGTAGGTTCTGATCGTGATGACAGCCTAATTGCAACTGCAGGTCTGG
Organism: Photobacterium sp. SKA34; assembly: GCF_000153325.1. Taxonomy (GTDB): domain Bacteria; phylum Pseudomonadota; class Gammaproteobacteria; order Enterobacterales; family Vibrionaceae; genus Photobacterium. The sequence continues at coordinate 145,236 of NZ_CH724141.1, read as the reverse complement.
GTGCTGAGTATCACTTCACTGACAACCTATCTGCTCGTGCTGAATACCAGTACTACCACAACATGGAAACTAAGCCTACTGGTACAGACACTAAGTTTAACTGGGATGCTAACTACTACGGCGTTAGCCTAGTTTACGGTTGGGGCGCTCCTGCACCAGTAGTTGCACCAGTAGTTGAAGAAGTTGTTGAAGCGACAACAGTACAAGTTGAGCCTGTAACTGTTTCTATCCCATTTGCATTTGACAGCTACAAAATCACTCATGCAGACAAAGAGCGTCTAGCACCAATTGCTAAGCGTCTTCAAGACAACCCAGAAACAGAGCTAGTTGTTGTTGGTCACACTGACAGCAAGGGTGCTGAAGCTTACAACCAGAAGCTTTCAGAAGAGCGTGCTCAGAAAGTTGCTACATTCCTAATGAATGAATACAACCTAGACAGCAGCCGTGTACGTGCTGAAGGTCGTGGTGAGCTTAACCCAGTAGCTAGCAACAAAACTGAAGCTGGTCGTACTGACAACCGTCGTGTAGATGTAACTGCATCTGGTTACGAGATCGTTCAAGAAGCTGGTTCTACAGTAACTGTTGAGCAGTAATTTATTACATAGTTTGTAATAATGAATAAAGCGCCGAAAGGCGCTTTTTTTATGTCTGTAATAAAATTTAAAATCAATGTTAAACTAATACGTTATCGTAGTTTAATGATATGAGAGTGGAATGACTATTTGGAAAAGAGAGTTTAGCTTAGCGAGCCTTAATAAAACCTCAGAAAATACATTAATTAAACATTTGGGTATTACCTATTCAGCTTTTGACGAAGATTCACTCTCAGCAACAATGCCTGTTGATCATAGAACACACCAACCACTAGGTATGTTACATGGTGGAGCCTCAGTCGTTTTGGCTGAAACATTAGGGTCATTAGCAGCTAATTTGTGTGTTGATCATGAAAAGTATTGTGTTGGCTTAGATATTAACGCAAATCATATTCGTGCGATAAGAGAGGGGATTGTAACGGGTCGTGCTAGTGCTCTTCATTTAGGCGCAACGACACAAGTTTGGCAAATTGAAATAAAAGATGAAAGACAGCGATTAATTTGTACTAGCCGATTAACAATGGCCGTCATTAATAATAAGAAGAAATAAATAACCAATGATAATAAATTTTGAACAAGGTCGAATTATCGCGACCCAACGAGAAGTTGTAGTGAGAATTGAAGGTAATTGTAGAATTAATCTTCAATCACAAGTTGATGAGCTAACACTTATTTCTGGTGCCAATGTTGTTAGTGCTGTTGGAAGCGGTATTAATTGGTCTATAAAGTTAGATTCGGATGAACAATTGCAACAACTTGCTAATGAAATAGGTATTGCGATTACTATTTATTAACCTTCTTTGCTTTGTATTGAATAAAGAATATTAAAATTATCTTTATGAACTAATTTATCTATGAATAACCTAGTTGAAATTATAAATATGGAATATTATTCTCGACGGAAAACATTTATCCCTCAGGGGTATGTTTGAGTGATAATTGAACAATAATAAGAATTTCACATGTCTAAAAAATATATCGCATTACTACCGTTTGCATTAGTTGTATCAAGCGCTGTATCCGCAGCTACTGTTAATCCTTTTTATATTGGTGCACGACTAGGTGGTGCTCACTATTCAAATTTTCAACAAAACTATCAAGATATAACAGGCATTAATCTTAATAAAGATGATGTAGCCACTGGTGTATTTACGGGTTACAACTTTACGCCTTGGTTTGCTATTGAAACGGGTTATACATGGTTAGGTGAAGCTAAGTTTGAAAACAATAAGATCAAACAACAAGCTATTGATCTTGCCGCTAAAATGACATGGAACCTGAATGATCAATGGGGTCTG
>NZ_CH724141.1:140399-142917 GCF_000153325.1 Photobacterium sp. SKA34 | reverse complement strand
TGTTGATACTGCACCGCCAGTTCAAGCTGCAACAGTAACAGTAGAGCCTTCAACTGTTACGATTGCCTATAGTGTCGATAGCAAGCACTTAACGGAAGAAGACAAGCATCGTCTTCAACCAATGATTCAACGTTTAACACGTTACCCTAGTGCAACAGCTGAAGTGACTGGTTATACATCAAATACAGGTAGCGAAGCTTATAACCTGAAATTATCTGAAAAGCGTGCGAAAAATGTAGCTGAATTACTTTCTCAGTATGTTGCTGACGCTAACCAAATTACATCTAAAGGGATTGGTGAAGCAAACTCAATCGCTACTAATGATACTGCTAAAGGTCGAGCAGAAAATCGTCGTGTTGAGATTTACTCACCAGCATTAAAGATTGCTACAGAAGATGCTGCTGAGCGTCCAGATTACTGAGCAATGGAAAATAACCTATAAATAAAAAAGCGCCGAATGGCGCTTTTTTTGATTCAATCTATTAGATATTGGGTGCGCAAATAGATTTCTTTCTTGAACAAAGCGCCATAATAATACCGAAAATAGCACCTTGAGTAATAATTGCTGAACCGCCATAGCTAAAGAAAGGCAAGGGACTTCCCATAACAGGTAATACACCGCTTACCATACCAATATTAATAAAACTATAAAGAAAGAAACTTAAAGCAAACGAGCCACTGACTATTCGTGCAAAGGTTGATTCTGATTGATTCGCCAGCCATAACACTCTAAAAGTCATAAACGTATAGATTGCTAAAATTGTGAAGCTTCCAATGTATCCCCATTCTTCTGCAAATGTTGAGAAGATAAAATCGGTATGACTTTCTGGAATGAAACCAAGGTGACCTTGTGTTGCATCCATCCAACCTTTACCAGATATACCGCCAGATCCAATTGCAATTTTGGATTGTATGATCTGATAACCTGAGCCTAATGGATCTGATTCAGGATTTAAAAATTGAAGAATACGTTTTTTCTGGTATGGCTCCATAACGAAATACCACGCTAATGGAAGACTGACGCCAATAATAGCAATCACAGATGAAATTATCTTCCATGACATCCCCGCAAAATACAGGACAAATAGAGCGTACATGACAGTGAAGATAGCACCATCTAGATCTGGCTGAATAAAAATCAATCCAGCTGGAATCGCGGTTACTATTAAACAAATCATGATCTTTTTAATACTTGGTCGACCCGCATCACTGACAAGGATCCAAGCCATCATGATTGGGATAGCTATTTTTACAAGTTCTGACGGTTGAAAACGTATTGGTCCTAATGCTAACCATCGTTGTGAGCCATTGGTACTATTACCAAGAACAAAAACACCAACAAGTAAAACAACAGTAATAAAAAATAAGTATGGAGCACTTCGTTCATAAGCGGCAGGTGAAATTGTTGACATAAATAATAATACGACAATCGCAATTCCTGCTCGAATAAGATGACGCTCTATGATTGGCTCACTAAAGCTACTTGCACTCCATACACTCAAAGAACTGAACGTTACAAGAATTTAAATCGATATTAGTAAGGGGATATCGATATAGGGACGGAATCTACTCATTGTGTATTACTATTACTCATTAATTCGCGTAGATGTTATAAAGACTCACCACTTTATGTCACTTTTCTTTTGCTGCAACATAAAAAATGAAACGAAATGTACTATGAGCGAATAATATAACACAGTGGCTTAATTTCTAATTCATTAATTATTTCTTCCTTCGTTTTATTATTATTTTATTAAAAAGTAAAAGGGTGATTTGATACTGAAAAGAAAAAAAATTTGTCGTTATAATTATCGATGAATTTATTTGGAGTTTTATATGGATCGTTATTACTGGGGTGTTGATTTAGGTGGTACGAAAATCGAATGTATTGTGATAGATCGTAACACTGATGAATCCATTATTCGTGAACGTATAGAGACAGAAAGTATTAAAGGCTATGAACATATGCTTGGTCAAATAAAGATACTGATTGATCGGTGCGCAAAAATAGCCGGACATTATCCTAACGCTGTTGGTTTTGGAACACCAGGCACGCTGGATCCCGTTCATGGCGTGATGAAAAACTGTAATACGACAGCTTTAAATGGCCATCCTCTTGATAAAGATCTTAATAAAACGCTCGGAATCCATTCAGTTATTGCTAATGATGCCAATTGTTTTGCTTTAGCAGAAACCCATTTTGGGGTCGTCAAACGAATTAAGCCTGAAGCTCAAATTGTGTTTGGTATCATTATGGGAACGGGAGTGGGCTCAGGCATAGTGGTGGACGGTAAATGTTTATACGGTTGCCATGGTATTGCTGGTGAGTGGGGGCATAATGTTCTTGAACCTAATGGCACAGATTGCTATTGCGGTAAGCAAGGTTGTGTGGAAACGGTTATTTCTGGAAAAGGATTAGAGCGTTATTATTACGAGCTATCATCGCAAGCCTTATCTTTACCTGACATTGTCGAGCAGGCGAAACAGAATAATCGTGAAGCATTGAAAACAATAACGC
>NZ_CH724141.1:119426-140164 GCF_000153325.1 Photobacterium sp. SKA34 | reverse complement strand
AACTTGCTACTAGCATGTAAATTGCCGTTGCAAGTAGAACAATGAAGAAAAAATCCATTATTCCATTTTGTTCTGCCATAAAGCTGTTAGCACCAATTGGGCCAAGTGCTGAACCAATGCTGTAACTAAAGAGCATAACTTGTGTTGCGGCAACAATATATGATGAATCCAAGTTGTCACACGCTAAAGTAATTGCGATTGGGTAAAGCGCAAAAGCAGACATGCCTAACAACGCCAGTGCAGTGATGAGAACTACATAGTCTGACGATAGGTAAGTAATACCCATAGCAAAAACACCAAGCAAAGACATTAAAGCAAGCAATAACGTTTTACTCATTTTAATTGAAAGTTTGCTAATTACAGGTTGAATTACCATACCACCAAGGATGGTTGCAGCCATCAATACGCCTACTTGATCTGTTGTTAGAGCGCTTTGCTTCAATGCTAAAGGCATTAAACCGTAGATACTGCCCATTACAACACCAGAGGTTATACAGCCAATAATCGCAGGCTTACTTAAACGTGCAATTTGCTTTATTGATAACACTTGGTGTGCATCACTGCTAGGTTGACCTTGTTTTACAAACAGAGGCGGTAAAATAGCGATTAACAATAGTACTAGAATAACGATAAAAGGAATAAACCCTTTAACACCAAACATACCTACAGCTAATTGACCAACAGTGGTACCACCATAGAGTGAGGTCATGTAAAAACCAAGACGTTTTGCTCGCTCTTTCGGGTTATCACCAATAAGTAGCCATGATTCAACAACAACGAAAATACCCGCAACGGCCATACCAGCAATTAGGCGTGCAAATAGCCATACTTCCTTATTTGGAAACATGGGTAAAACTGCAACAGTTGCTGCTAGCAAACTTAAAAAAGTAATAAAAGCCACACGGTGACCAATCTTTGCAATAATTGGCTCGATCATCGTTGAACCAATAAGAAGGCCAATGTAATAGATGCTTGCTAACCAACTCGCATAACTGCTATCAATTTTAAAATTTGTTAATGATAATGGGACCAAGCTCATTAGGTAGCCTGATGCGATTGCGAATACAGTTAGTCCAGCAACAGGCACAAAAATGCCGCCGCTTTTGCGACAAGTAGTGATGTCTTGCACTACCTTGGTCTCCAAGTGAAATGTTTGAAATAATCTGTCTTTATTTAAGGTAAATACGCTTAGAAAACGAAAAACCAGAAATCAAGGAATGATCACTGGAGATAACAAGACAGAGCTGTTTAAAAAAGTGTTTTATTAGAAAACGCGGCGATTATTGACGCTAACCTGGCATTAGTAAAATGAGAAAAACTAATGCGAAATGTGACTTTTCAATACATTGAGTAATGCCAAAAAATAATCGTTAGAGTAGTGATAATTAAAATGAGCACAAAATCACACATTTTCTGATTAATATATTTGTTTTGAATGAATTAAAGCCGATTTAACTGATGTAGAGTAGGCGTGAAAATCAAATAATCATTAGTGTTATAATTGTTGCTATATACAAAAAAATGGCAAATTAAAGCTAATTTTCATCAAAATAATATAAAAAAATTAGTTTCGAATGAAGAGTTTGGATTACACATATTAAAAAGCCACCTTCCTGTAGTGGTATGGCACTATAGGAAGGTGGCTTTTTATATTTTGAAATCGATTAACGTTTATTTTTTAGGTAGCGTTTACGTCGTTCTTCTTTCTTTTTAATCTTTTGTTCTGCTTTGCGTTCAGCTTCTTCTGCCACATTGATCAGCTCTTCAGTGATCATATCTGGGTGCTCAAGAGTGATGTTACCAAGTGTACCGTTACGCAATTCATTGATGAGGATGACAGAAGCTTTGTGCAGATCAACATGACCACCACCTTTTAAACAACCACGCTTGCGCCCGATCTCTTCCATTAGCTCAATTTCAGATTCTGGCAGATCATCATCAAGGTTATAACGTGCCTTAATCATATCTGGGTATGCTTTGATCAGGTATTCAATTGTAAAGAAACCAACATCGATATAATCCATCGCGGTATCTTTAATTGCACCTGTTGCAGCAAGGCGGAAACCACTGTGTGGGTTTTCCACTTTTGGCCATAGAATTCCCGGTGTATCAGAAAGCAGTACACCGTTGTCTAGGTTAATGCGTTGCTGTTGGCGTGTTACAGCAGGTTGGTTTCCTGTGATTGCAACAGTTCGGCCTGCAAGTGCATTGATAATGGTTGATTTACCAACGTTAGGAATCCCCATGATCATGGTACGAATTTTTTTACCTGCTTCTTCACGGTGAGGTGCAAGCTTACGGCATAAATCCATGATCTGATTAACTTCATTTAAGTTTTCAGTGGTGACAGCAATGGCTTTAACGCCTTGCTCTTTTTCAAGGTGATCGATCCAAAGTTGTGTCATCTCAGGATCAGCCAAGTCACGCTTGTTCAAAACTTTAACAACAGGCTTACCGTCATTGGTATTGCGGAACGATTTTATCAGTGGGTTTTCACTACTAAATGGGATACGAGCATCTAAAACTTCGATGATCACATCAACTTTCGGCATTGCCTCTTCAATTTCTTTGCGGGCTTTGTGCATGTGCCCTGGAAACCACTGAATGCTATTACTCATTATTTATGTACTCTTTATTTTTTCTAGGTGTCCCTTGGGGTACTACCTGGGGTACTAAAATCTATTGCAAGAAATTAGAGGTTCTATCTTGCATTAATAAGTTATTGAAAGAAATTCTATCACATTTGATAGTAGATAACTCTTAAATGATAAAGAGGATTGGACTCCTTCTTAGTGTCCAAAAGCCTAATTGAAGTGAGTTAGGACAACAACAAACGTAAGCAATACCTGATAGGGTTGGGAAAGAGTAAAAAACACCAGAAATAATCTCTAGTCTTGGTATGGATTATGTTGAATATACCATGTCTAGATATCAGAAAATCTATAGGCAGTTGGCTAATCACAAATGAGTTAGCTTTTCTGTTAACTTGTAATTGCCCCAAAGTTACTTAGTACAAATACTCATAAATATCCTATTAACGTGATTCTGGATTAGTTTTATTAGGTTAATTTTATCTATTAGTTAAACGTCACTTTTGAAGCTCTCATGCGCAAAACAATGTCCTAATTTAATACTTTGAAACTAGAAACGTTATTAACAAAATCACAATGTATATTTTGTTTTTTTCTTTATTCATCTTATAGGCAACTTGGTCTTTGTTTTGACTTGTCCAAATGCAAAGCTAGATTCAATCGAAGCTATATTGGGTAGGCGAGTCAACTGCTTGCGGATAAACAGCTCGTAGCTTTTTAGGGATTCACTGACCACATGAAGAAGGTAGTCGTGGTTACCTGTCATCAAAAAGCACTCTAACACCTCATCAATCGCTTCAATGTGTAGCTCAAAGTCTTGCATGTTCTCTTCTGTCGGCTTTTCAAGCTTTACCAACACGAACACATTTACGTGAAGGCCACATGCATCTTGATCAACACTGGCGTGATAGCCCCTAATGATACCTTGTTTCTCCAATGCTCGAACTCGGCGTAGGCAAGGGGAGGGGGAAAGCGATACGCGATCGGCTAATTCTTGGTTTGTGAGGCGCGCGTTGCCTTGCAGCTCATCAAGTATTCTTTTATCGATCTCATCCATTAGTATATTCCATCAATATTGTGGTTTATTTAGCAATATTATTGCTCAAAGTGTATGTCTTACTACGTAAATAGCAATCATTAACATCTGTCCGACACTAGAATTAAAGAAATACAACAAGGATGGAATGTCTCAGCAATTATGAATACTTCAACTCAACTAAGCCCATTGCGTAAAACAACCAAACACGAACAAGCAGAAGCCCTTGCTATTGAGCAAGCAAAACATTTTGGTATCGATCCAAATAGCGATTATGGAGCCACGCTGGTGGAATTGGCGACGACGTTGTACAAAGCCAATACCAAGACTCACGATCTCTGGGCGATAACGGTTGATGGCCTTTCAGAGCTGGATAAGAGTGACCGCATCGCTTGGTTTAACGCAAAACGTTTCCTATCATTCCAGATCGCGAAAATTCTCGATAACCTACAAAATCCAATGCGCGCGACATACCAATCTATCGCGACTAACAATGGTAATTTTGCCTCAAAAGGCGCGTATCCTATCTTCGATAATGTGGCGGCTATTTTTTCTGCAAGCCCAGTGATTACTCGGACTGCAACCTATTTGTTTGCGTGTACCGAGTGGATTGAAGACGCATTCAACGGTAAAGAGCCATTGCACGATATTTATTCTCGACTGCTTAATCCAACCTCAATCTCTCTGGCGAACCACATGGTTGATCTTGAGGCAGGAACGAGAGCCAACGAATACTTGGCATGGAACTTTAATTCGGGTATGGCGGCTATAGATGGCTTACTTAGTCATTTACTTGGGCATGAAGACATTGTGTTGGCTTCACGTAATATCTACGGCGGTTCGTACCAACTCTTGGAAGATTGGTTTGGTAAGCCCTCTAACTTGAATGTCGCGGTAGAGTGGGTGGATGGTTACTCTGGTGATGAATTTGCGACTCGCCTTGATGAGGTTGCACTCAAGTATGCAGATCGCCTCGCAGGAGGTAAGAAGATATACGTTTACCTCGAGTCACCGTGTAACCCACATGGCTATGTATTAGATGTCTCCAATATCAGTAAAGCAGCCCACTCTCGCGGGTGGGATGTTATCGTCGACTCAACAGTCGGTACGCCATTACTTCATCCTGTACTTAAACGCGATGATGTAATGGAAAGACCGGATTACGTGATTCACTCTTACACCAAAGAACTAGCAGGCTCAGGTACCACAACGGCCGGTGTCGTGATTGGCCGCAACGAGACCATGTTTGTACCTAAAGGAGAGGAGGTGATATTCACCAAACCTAATGGTGATGAGGCGACAATTCCATGGAGTGAAACCCTGTTTTGGAATGTTTACTACATCAAAGGTGCCTTCTTAGATGCAGACAAAGCGTTTGAAGTACTCAACGGCATGAAAACTTATGAGATGCGAGTGGTGCAGAAAACTATTAATACACTGACTCTGGCTCTGATCTTTGATGCTCACCCAGACATCAATGTCTCATGCCCTGCTTTAACTGATAGCGATAACTATGAGCATTGCCAGAACAATATGTATCTCGGACTGCCAGCAGCGCTGTTTACTATCGATATGGAGGGCAGCGGCGATCGTGCGCCAATTAATCGTGACGGGTTTAAACAGTTCTTCGACATGCTCGAACCCGCTATTGGCATGCAAGTGAGCTTGGGGCAAACCAACACAGTTGCCTTATGTCCGGCATTGACCACCCACTCAGAGTTGAGCGACGACGCGCTCAATGAAGCGGGTATTAAGCCAACGACTATGCGTATCTCTATTGGGTTAGAAGATCCTCGCATGTTTATCGCACATATTATCGAAGCCGCTAAGTTGTCGATTGACTGTAAACATGTCGATTTCTCATCGAGCTTTCCAAGTAATGAGCGTATTGATGAGATCTATATGCAAACCTATATGGACGTTCACCAAAGGTTTGTGAAGAGCCTGCCCAAGTTTGGACAACTTAGTCAGTAAGAAGCTCAAAATATAAGGTAATAAGAAAGAGTACCCTCAAATAGTATTATTCGGTAGGGGGGCTTCAAAGAAATCTTTATTATCCGGTTGGCTCTGCATAATGGATCGGTGAATATAGGAACCACTTAACATGATAAAAAGCCCGATAATAATTATCGGGCCTTCTAGAGTTAAATATTCTTAATATTGATTGAGGATGTAAATAAGTTCACTTCTTTTGCTAATAACTTGAGCAGAGTATGGTTATCAAGCTTATATATATCGTTTTCAATATAGATGAAAGATTGATAAATCAACTGTTCTTGCTTTGATATTTGCTTAAATAGCTCTGCGTGGTTTTGCGATTTTTTAAGCGTTTTATCTAGCTCTGTTAAAGATGTAATAGCACTATCAAGGTCTGTATTAATGGTAGAATCCAATGATAAAGAATGTTTGTTTTCATTCAGTTGGGTTAATATACGCAAGATAATATTAGAACTGCGACTGCATAATAAAATGTGTTCACCCGTTTGTGACTTTCTATGTGGTTCACCTAAATAGCCCATCCAATGATCAAATAGGTTGGTATCGTTAACCACGCAATCCTGATAGTGACGTTGTAACTTGATTGTTGTGCAATCGGATTTATCTGTTAAATAGATTTTTAGATAAACCAGATAATCTATGTAGCCAGTTGTTGTGGTCGTTAGTTGAGTAGGGAACAGTTTCTTATTCCAACCAGGTGATAAGATAAATACAAATAATAAAGGCAAGAAAACACCTAGAACAGTGCTGTCTAGGCGAGGTAAAAGAATATTGTCGCCTTGTCCGTTTAGAGAAAAGCCTGCGAATACAAACAAAGTCACGCAGAATACCGCAAAGCCGTAATGACGTGCAGAGGTATGGAAAAAAAGTATTACACCGATACAAAATATGAACGGCAGAATGCTTGTAGATACTTGGAAGTTCAGCAATGCAACAATAACCAATAAACCACAAATTGTACCGGTTAATCGTTGAAGTAATCGTGTCCACGTCATCGATAAATTAGGACGTAATACCAATAAACTGGTCATAAGAGTCCAAAAACCAAAGTCTAAGTTTAATGTTCGAACAATGATTAACCCCGTTGCTAAACTTAATGTTCCGCGAAGTGCATGTCGAAAATAACTCGATTTTAACGTCATTTGACTGGTTAACTTAGAGGCTAATTCTGGCCATTTCCATGACACAACAATTGGCTTAATAATGCTAGAGCTTAATGTTTGATTTGTTTGTTGGCTCAACTGTTGAAGTGTTAAGTAGATAATATCCAGTTTATTAATATATGAAAGCGCAGCTAATGCTTCCTCTTTTATATTTTCTTGTATCGTATATTGGCGTAACTCTTCGAAGTCGATACTAGGAACGTTTATACGATGAACATTGTCGACAGTCACTTGCCCAAAATATTGACTTATTTTTAACGTTGCTTGGTGAATCTTATCTAACCATTCAGGACATGTTTGTTGTAGATTTGAAGTGGGAATGAAATAAAGCAAACGTGTTTGTTCGTTAATACGTTCAGCCACTTTTAAGAAACGATAAATGTCTTGCAGTTTTGCGCTATCTTCACCAGCAGTAAATTGCTGGTGAATTCGACCTTCTAAGGTGTGAGATAAACCCGCAATTTGGGATCGTAATTGCGCTGATTTAATAAACAACTCATTTTTGTCGGAAGAAAAAATAAATCCGTGATCGTGAGTGATAAGCTTTTTAGCAATAGCTTGATACAAATCAGACAGGATGTCTTTGGATTCTTGATTCGGAAGAAAGTAGATGGCTAACGCTTGCCAAAAAATGTACCACAAAGCGCCACACGTTAACCACAAAGGAACAAGCCAAATAGGTCGACCATCTAAATGCAGTAACATAGCGTATATAGCGAGTAATATGGAGGCAAAACCGAGCGCACCTAGTCTTGGGCTTAAAACAGCCAACATAAACAAACTAAAACTGACAATAGTTAAGCTAATAACAAATAAAACTGAATGTGGGAAAACGGCTTCAGTACCTAAACTAATAAGAAAGAAAACAGGAATAGCGATACAAAAATCAAGAATGCGATATTTTGTCACACTTGACGTATCAGCAAAGCCACAGCTAATACTACCCAGTGAAAATGCAATCCCCATGGTTACATGGCCCATCAGGAAAAAAGGTACTGAGCAGGTAATGAAGCTAAATGCAGCGATGTTAGTTCTAAAATTGAGTAAAGTCCGTAAAGTAGGGTAACGGAGGAGTATGTTATATAAGTTCATAGTGTATTAAATATCGTCATATGTGCGATTTGCTTCGTCAATCATAATCTCTTTTTAAAAAGAGTGAAGGCTTTATTAGTATATTTTATCTTTATTAGGTATTTATTTTGATTAATTATTCCTTAATTATGATTTAATATTCCAACCATGAATTAAGAAATTAGACTAATATACTGTATTTAATTCGAATGAAGACTTTATAGCTGGTAATTATCAAGTATCATATTGCTCAATAAAATATTTAATTATTTAAAGCATGTTTTTTATATTTATTAAATTAATGACTAAATAAAAATGCATAAGATTGAGTAACTAATAAATAACAATTAACCATATTGATTTTAAATGACTTATCATTTTTTACAAATATATTAATAAAGTTATTGATATATTTATATAATACTGTTTATGATGCGCTCAATAAAAAACGAATACAAACAACATGGAGATAGTTGTTAATGTTTTTACTTAATAATTTGTCAATAAAACTGCAGTTAGTTATTCCCGTTATATTCATGGCAGTTTTATTGTTTATTGTACTAATGTTTGGGCGAAACAACCTTATTGAAAGTGTTGATAAAATGAATTCAACCACACAATTAGCCGTTGAAGCGAAAGATAGTACCGCGAGTTTAATAAGTAATAGTTATGCAATGAGAGTAAGTGCAATTTATGCGCTTTATGATAAAGATTTATTATCGCGTTTATCAAAGTCTCTTGATAGTAGCGAGTTAAGTAATAAAAAAGCGATTGCAAAGTTGCAAGAAATACCTGAAATCAACCAAGAATTAGAAGCATTTCGAACATTAATGATCAGCTATATTAGCTTTAGCCGTGACACGATGTTAGAGGTACTTGATCTTAGGCATTCAGGTCAAATAAGTGATTCTGAATATCAAAAATATATTGTTAAATATCGCCAATTAGGTGATGACATGATTTCAGCAATTGATGCTTTAGATAAACGTGTTAATTTAACCGCAGATGCTTATATTGCACAGCAGAAGAAAGAGCATGGGCAAACAATAAATGCGATTGGATATGAATTTATCATTACATTGGTAATTGCCATTGTTATTTGTTTGGTTATTGGTTCACTGATCGTTAAGCCAATTACTATTTTACAACGAGCGATGCAGAAAATAGCTGACGGTAATTTACAAGATGAAATTGCAGTTGGCGGTACCAATGAAGTGGGCGAATTAGCTCGTAATTTAAATCGCATGATTGTCAAGTTACGTTCAACAGTGGCGGTATTAAATGATGTGGGTCGTAATGTCGCTTCCTCATCGACTGAACTATCAATTGTGATGAAAGATTCAGAGACTCACGCAAATAGCCAAGTGATTGAGATTGAGCAAGTTGTAACAGCAATCGATCAATTAACGACAACGGCACAAGAAGTCACTCAAGCGGCACAAAAATCTGATGAAAACTCAAAAAGTGCTAGTGAGCTAGCGAACAAGAGCCTTGACTTGTTTTCTAACAACCAGCAAGCAAATGAAGAAATGGCTGAATCATTAGTAGAGGCCGCTGATGTTGTTGCGCAACTAAAAGTACAATCGGCGCAAATTAGCCAAGTTATCGACTCGATTCAAGGCATTTCTGAACAGACAAATCTACTGGCACTTAATGCAGCGATAGAAGCGGCACGTGCAGGAGAAAGTGGTCGTGGTTTTGCGGTGGTAGCTGATGAAGTGCGACAGTTAGCAGCAAGAACGCAAGCATCAACAAAAGAGACACAGCAGATTATAGAACGTTTGCAAGATCAATCGACTTCAGCAAATGAGCGTATGCAATCTGCTATTGATACATTAGAAAGAAATAAGTTAGTTGCCTCTCAAGCAAATGAAGCGCTAGAAGGTATCACTGCTGCTATTTCAATGAATAGTGATATGAATACCCATGTTTCAACGGCTTCTGAAGAGCAGTTACAAGTAACAATGGATATCAGTAATAGTATTGAGAATATTCATCATATCATTCGACAAAATGCATCAGGTTTAAGCCAGTGTACGGTTGCAAGTGAAGAGTTATCCGATCTTGCTGAAAAGCAAAGCGAACAGTTGAAATTCTTTAGGTGCTAATTAAGCCTATCAAAATCCAAAGTCTCGCTTTATAGCGAGACTCTTTGTTCAACGAATATAACTTTGGATTCATAAAATAAATACTTGATATACTGATGTTTTAGTGGTCTAGTTTTACGGAATATTTAATCTTTCTCTGATTTGTCTTTTAATTGATTAAGCATTGATAAGATATCTTTTTGAAACATCTCAAGTAGTGAAAATTTATGACTCAAAAAATGACAATGGCAGAGATTTCTAAGCAATTAGGGATCTCAAAAATGACGGTATCACGGTATTTTAATGGCGGTTACGTTTCAGAAGAAAACCGAATAAGAATTGATGCTATTGTTAAAGAAAATCACTATATCCCGAATAAATTTGCTCGATCTATTCGTAGTCAATCGAATATTATCGGGTTTATTGCACCACGTATTGAATCCTACACAACGAGCCTTGTTATTAAAGGTGCCTTAGCGGCAGCGAATGAATCTAATGTTCGTATGCTGTTTCATGCAACAGGTTTTTGTCATGAATCTGAACGTCAAGCCGTCAGTGAATTTAATGGTTTAAATGCATTAGGGACGATTATTATTGCCTCTAAACACACGGTAATTGAACCCTTTTATAAAGATCTAAAGAGTCTTGTCTTTATTGGGAAATATGTGTCTGAACGATGTTGTTTGTTTTACCCTGAACAATCGGCTATTACTGAACTTGTTTCACAAACATTGGTGACACTTGACGCTCAAAAGGCAGCCGTTTTAGGCGTGCAGTATATTTATGATGAACGTATGCTTTCCAGTCGAACATCAGTCATTAAACAAGCGCTTGACCAATATGCCACCGAACTTCCTCGAGAATTTCACTCTTTACAAGATTCCGAACAAGCAGAATCCTATCAAACTATCAGTCTTAAACCGCAATATATATATTTTTGTGCAACAGACAATATTGCTATTCGTTTATACCGTCGCGCTAAGGAATTGAAGCTTCAAATAGGTAAAGATATTTGGGTTGTAGGGATTGGTGATTATGAATTTAGTGATTTGCTAGTGCCAAGTTTAACGTCTGTTTCTTTTAATTATTATGAAATGGGTTATCAAGCGGTAAAGAAATTAATCCGACGCGATTTTAGTTCTGTTGAAGGCGAATTTGAGTTAAAAACCCGAGAGAGCTCTCAATTTATCTAAAAGTCTTTTGCGCTATTTTAGAATAAGATCTACCTTTTGTGTTATCGGTAACACAGTTTTTTTATCGCCATGTGTTACCGATAACACATGGCGAGAATTTAGGCTTATAGGTAAATGCATGGTTCAGCCCAATCAAAAACAAGAAACACTTGTATGGTGGAAAGAAGCAACGGCCTATCAAATTTACCCTCGTAGTTTTTACGATAGTAATGCTGATGGAATAGGGGATATCCCAGGGATTATTACAAAATTAGATTATCTAGCTGATTTAGGGGTTGATCTAGTATGGATTTGTCCTTTTTATCAATCACCTAATGATGACAATGGTTACGATATAAGTGACTATCAAGCCATTCACCCAGACTTTGGCTGTTTGGATGATGTTGATCGTTTAATTCGAGAAGCACATAAACGTGGAATTAAAATTATCATTGATTTGGTGATAAACCACACCAGCGATGAGCATCCTTGGTTTATTGAATCTCGTCAAAATAGAAATAGCGCTAAACGAGATTGGTATATTTGGAGAGATGGTTCAGAAGCGACAACAGAGAAACCGACCAATGAACCAAATAATTGGGAGAGTATTTTTCACGGTAGTGCGTGGCAGTACGATGCTGAGACTGCACAGTATTATTTACACCTTTTCTCGTCAAAACAGCCTGATCTGAACTGGGAAAACCCTGAAGTGAAAGCCGCTTTATTTTCCATGATTCATTGGTGGCTTGAACGTGGTATTGATGGGTTTCGTGTTGATGCGATAAGCCATATCAAAAAGCAGGCTAACTTACCTTCGTTACCGAATCCAAATGGGGATAATTACGTTTCATCGTTTAAATATCACATGAACGTTAAAGAGATTGAAGAACACCTTCATGAACTTCGTGATAAAGCTTTTTCACCGTTTGATATTGTAACTGTCGGTGAGGCAAATGGTGTTGCTGCTGAAGAGGCGCTAACGTGGGTTGCGGAAGAAACAGCGACAAATAAAGCTGGTGTTTTCAATATGATTTTTCAATTTGAGCACATGAACTTATGGTCAGAAGACACTAATCAATCAAGTTTCAACTTAGTCGAATTTAAGCAGATCCTTACAAGATGGCAAAATGCATTGGAAGGGATGGGATGGAATGCTTTATATCTAGAAAACCATGACCAAGCACGAAGCATCAATACATTTGGTAATCCAAATTATCGTTATGCCAGTGCAACAGCCCTTGCGACTTGTTATTTTTTAATGAAAGGCACTCCTTTTATTTATCAAGGACAAGAACTAGGTTTAGTGAATTATCACTTTACTTCACTTGATCAGTTTGACGATATCTCTGCTAGAAACCTTATTAATAAACTCAAACACCAAGGAAAAAGTGAACAATATATTCTCTCTTTACTCAATAGAGTATCTCGCGATCATAGTCGTTTGCCAATGCCGTGGAATAGCGAAGAGAATGGTGGTTTTTCGACAGTAACACCTTGGATAACGGTTAACCCAAATTATGAGCTGATTAACGTTTCAGAACAACTTAACAATCAAAACTCAGTTTTGCAATTTTACAAGCAGCTTATTGGGCTTAGAAAACAGCATAAGTCTCTTATTATTGGGCGTTATAAATTGATACTCGCAGATGACCCTAATATCTATGCATATCAACGTATTAGCGATGATTGTACATGGACAATCATCACGAACCTTAGTGATAACGTTGCTAAGGTTGATATTGACCGCTCTGCGCTTGGCGATTTAATACTTGATAATCAAACGGGTAATAATGAAAGCGCGATGACAAATTTTGAGAAGACAGGTCTTGCATCAGCTTACGGTGCATACGTCTTTATGACAAAGCATTAATCATATGTAGGGTAGGTGATTAAGGCTAACCTACCAGCTCTATAAAGGACCTAGTAATGAGTAAATTGTTATCGTTTGATTTTTGGCAACGATTTGGTAAGTCGTTGATTGTAGTTATTGCTGTAATGCCAGCAGCCGGCATTATGATTTCGCTTGGTAAAGTACTTGCGATGTATGCTGGTGGGTTAGGCGCACTCGAAACCCTTGGTCATATTATGGAAAACATTGGCTGGGGTATCATCGTTAATTTGCATTTATTATTTGCAGTAGCGATTGGTGGTTCATGGGCAAAAGAGCGAGCTGGTGGTGCATTTGCCGCGTTAATCGCCTTTATTTTAATTAACCGGACGACAGGCGTTATATTTGGGGTCAATACCAGTATGATGACTGACCCTAATGCTATTGTAACCAGCCTATTTGGTACTGATTTACCTGTGACACAATTTTTTACCACAATATTAGGTGCGCCAGCACTTAATATGGGGGTGTTTATCGGCATTATTTCAGGTTATCTCGGTGCAAACTTATACAATCGCTATTACGATTACTCTCGATTACCTGAAGCCTTAGCCTTTTTTAATGGTAAAAGGTTTGTTCCTTTTGTTGTGATTTTTTACTCCGTAATCATTGCTTTTGTTTTAGCCGTTATTTGGCCGTTAGTGCAAGGCGCATTGAATGATTTTGGATTGTGGATTGCCTCATCTAAAGACAGCGCACCAATTATTGCCCCTTTTGTTTATGGTACGCTTGAGCGTTTATTACTGCCATTTGGTCTACATCATACTTTAACGATCCCGATGAACTACACCGAGTTAGGTGGAGCTTATCAATTACTAACAGGTCCAAATGCAGGAACTAGTGTGTATGGACAAGATCCATTATGGCTTGCTTGGGTTAGTGATCTTAACAACATTAGATTAACCGATCCGGCGATGTATCAGCAGCTTTTAGATACAGTTCATCCTGCACGCTTTAAAGTCGGGCAGGTTATTATCGCAACATCTTCTCTTATTGGTATTGGTTTAGCGATGTATCACAGTGTCGATCATGACAAACGTTTGCAATATAAACCAATGTTTCTCTCTGCGTGTCTTGCTGTTTTACTAACAGGCGTAACTGAACCTATTGAGTTTATGTTTATGTTCATCGCACCTGTATTGTATGTCGCTCATGCCTTGTTTACGGGGATTGCTTTTGCACTTGCAGACTTCATTGATCTGCGCATTCATGCATTTGGCTTAATTGAGTTGTTAACGCGTGTACCAATGATGATATCAGCAGGGATAGGAAGCGATTTGATCAGCTTTATTATTGTGTGCATCGTTTTCTTTGCTGTTAATTATGGCTTATTCCGATTTTTAATCATGAAGTTTAACTTACCAACGCCAGGCCGTGCCGGTAATTATATTGATGAAAAATCAGATACGATGTCGCAGGACGATAAGCTGGAAATTATTATCCAAAACTTAGGTGGGCGCGATAATATTTCTGAAATCGATGCGTGCATGACACGTTTACGTATTACGGTAAAAGATCCTTCATTAGTTGCAGATTATACGTTGTGGAAATCTACTGGTGCGATGGGGCTAGTCGTGAAAGAGCAAGGTGTTCAAGCAATTTATGGTCCTGGCGTTGATGTTATTAAATCAGGTCTAGTTGATAAATTTGCTGCTGTTTAATTTGTGAAAGGTCAGCGTGGCTTCATTGTCACGCTTGATTTTATCGTATTAGTAAGTGATTGAATAATGAAGTTATTAACATTGAACACGCACAGTTGGCAAGAACAAGATCAACTGGAAAAATTAGATATAGTCGCAAAGGCAATCATTGAACAAGATTGTGATGTGATCGCTTTACAAGAAGTGAATCAGCGTTATGACAGTTCTATTATTAATGCATCAACAGTGAGTAATTTCCCTGTTCACTCTGATAATTATGCATATCTGCTACAACAGAGGTTATTGGTGCTGGGTCATCAGTATTATTTAACGTGGGATTTTGTTCATCAAAGTTATGATGTGTACCAAGAAGGGCTTGCATTTTTGAGTCGAGAGCCAGTGATTGAACATCAAGTAATTGATCTAAATGATAACTATGATGAAAATCACTGGAAGCATCGGCGCGCAGTACGGATCACTTTAGGCTATAAAGAACAAACACTGGATATTTACAACTGTCATTGTGGCTGGTGGAATGACGTTGAAAGCCCTTTTCAGCAACATATTGAGCGTATCCAAAGCTGTTTATCTGACCGGTTAAGTCTATTCTTAGGTGATTTTAATACCCCAAGCCATTTAGTCGACGAGGGTTATTCATATCTTATCCAGCAAGGTTTTATTGATACTTATACATCTGCACAGATGAAGGATGATGGTAATACCGTTGTGAAATGCATTGATGGATGGCAAAACAATCATGAAGCATTACGTATTGATTATGTATTTTCTAATCAGGACGTTAGTGTGAGCAGTCATAAAGTAATTTTTAACGGTGATTATTACCCGATAGTGTCGGATCATTTTGGGCTTATAGTTAGCTTAGATCTTCATTAATCTTACTTATATGATTAAAGCCTTGCTTAAAGCGAGGCTTTTTACTATTAAAATGTACGCGGAGTATCACTATTTTTGCGTTGTTGATCGATCTCAGTAACTCGTTTTAAAAGATAATCTTTGAAATTAGCACATCGCGCAGGAATATATTTCCTTGGTTTATAATACAAACTGAGTTCAAATTCGCTACTTACATAATTGTTTAAAACCGTGACTAATCGATCTTCTTGAAGATCGTGTTTAATCAAACTGTAAGGCAGGTAAGCAATCCCACCACCGGCTAGGGCGATATTCTTCAAAATCTCACTGTCGTCTACTTCTACCGATCTAGGTATTTGAACTGAGTTATATTCACCATTTTGTTCAAAAATCCATTTATTTCCACCGACTAATGTTGTTGCAAATAAGCACAAATGCTTTTTTAGATCATGAGGGATTATCGGTTCTCCATAGCGTTGGATATAACTTGGTGAACAACATGCTTTTAAAGGTTCACTGAAAAGTGAACGTTTAACCAGTAAGCTGTCTTTGTTTTGAAAACCGCGGTAAGTTGCATTTGCCCGAATGGCAAAATCGACATCGTGAACATTATCCACTTCAAACGCTGTTTCGATCACAACAAAATTGATAGTAGGGTTATCACTGATATATTCACCAATAATTTTACTTAAAAAATACTTAGCAAACAGTGGGGTACTAGCAATTTTTATGGTGCCAATATCATCATTACCTAAATTTTGTATTTCATTAATAGCATCGGTTATTTGATTATTGATATGGCTAAATTGCTTAAACAGTAAGCTACCAGCTTGTGTTGGTGTGATTTTTCGCGTGGTACGTTTAACAAGGCTAACTCCCATGCTTTCTTCAAGCTCTGTGAGCCAGCGACTTCCAGCTGATGGTGATATACCATATTGCTTTGCAGCATCAGTCACTGAATTGCAACGTACGACATGAAGAAAAAAAACAATTTTGTCTAACATTCGCATTCCTTGCATTGTTAATTTAGGAGTATCGAACGTAAATAGTAACGTTAAAGTTTATGATTTAAAGCTACCTACACGATAATTTTGTTATTTTCTTATTTGTGGAACGTTATTTGATTATATGAAAGAGTGAATTGCTTTAATGCACTGCACGTTAAGATCAAATTCTCTATTATTAGGTTAAGCCGTAAAGATTAGAGCTTATGTATTGGTTGTAATAATAAGTATATAGAGTAAATATGTCTTTTTAAGAGGGGTAGTAAAATGCTAACGGATAAGGTTTGCCTTGTAACTGGTGGTGCTCAAGGTATTGGTCGCTGTATTGTCGAAACCTTTGCTAACCAAGGCGCAAAACAAGTATTTGTTTGTGATATGAATTTTGGCGCTATGGCCGATTTAGAGCAACAATTTCCTAATGTAACTGCACTCGAATTAAATGTGTGCGATAGAGCTAATGTATCAGAGGCGATAACAAAAATCGCACAACAATATGGAACCATTGATGTATTAGTGAATAACGCAGGTATCACACGGGATAACCTAATTGAAAACATGTCGGAGAATGATTGGGATCTTGTCGTTGATGTCAATTTGAAAGGTGTGTTTAACATGACACAAGCCATTGCTCCTTTAATGATGGCTTCAGGTTCGGGCTCTATTATCACAATGTCATCAGTGGTTGGTACAGACGGTAATATTGGTCAAACCAACTATGCAGCGACAAAAGCTGGTGTAATTGCAATGACAAAATCATGGTCAAAAGAGTTTGCACGTAAAGGTGCAAAAGTGCGTGCTAATTGTGTTGCGCCTGGCTTTATTGAAACGCCAATGACAGTCGATTTGCCTGAAAAAGTCATCGATTATATGGTTTCAAAAACGCCGCTAAAACGTATGGGTCAGGCGCAAGATATTGCAAATGGTGTACTATTTTTGGCGAGTGACAATTCAAGCTTCATCACTGGTCAAACATTGAAAGTCGATGGCGGGTTAGTGATATAGATACAATACATAATTTGCCTCCCTATCTATATTTAGGTGAGGGAGGCGTTTTATCTTGTGGCGATGTGTTTATGGAACGATTTAAGCGCGGTATTTTAGTTTTTAAATAGACATTAAAATAAATCAGGTTGAATTTCGATCAATTACAGCGGCCAAATATGGATCAATATTGCTTGCCTGGTTATGTTTTCATACTTAATTGTCAGGGCTGTGCAAAATGTCAAGGGTTTGCCAATATTTTCAATGC
Source organism: Photobacterium sp. SKA34 (assembly GCF_000153325.1). Classification (GTDB taxonomy): domain Bacteria; phylum Pseudomonadota; class Gammaproteobacteria; order Enterobacterales; family Vibrionaceae; genus Photobacterium. The sequence goes on along the minus strand of NZ_CH724141.1, from coordinate 122,392 downwards.
TCAATGTTTAAAAAGCATTAAACAGCGGCTAATTGTTCCTTTATGGTTGATGTAGTGGTCGCCTTTTTTATACACAATATAGGTGTTGAGAGTGTAGTTCTATTACTTCTTGCCGTTATTTTATTGTTTTATTCAATGCAGAATGAAAATATTTGGTTAAGCCGTTTAGCACTTATATTAATGGTTTGCGATGGGGCTGCCTTGATGAATAAACAATACCAAGAGTATCAGTCTTTTTCTGAACAATTAAATATAAAGCATGATCACAGTGGTTTGTTGATATTCCATAAACGTGTTAGCACATTGTCGCGATAGTGACTTGGTTTGACTTAAAGAGCGCATAAATAGACATACCGAAACGGAGTTTTTTTCCAATTGAAGTTTTACCGTACTGCCATGGATGATTGTGGCGTAGATATTATGTGCGTCGGTGAACTTTATTGTAACGCGATCATAAAGGCTATGACGCTCGATAGAATCAATATGACCAAAGAATTGATTTCTCGCACCTGTCTGTAATGAAAAACGAGACATGACACCTAATAAGCTATCTAACGGCGCGCTTTCATTATTTAAGGCTTTTAAATCCATATCTTGAATTTGATTGAACAGTTCATACATTTGCACCAAACGTAGACCAAACCGTGTGATCTCAGCGCCACCTTTACCGCCTTTTTCACCTGTTACAAGTGCTGAGCCAGCAAGAATATTCATATCTTTAACGGCATCAAAAGCGGCTTTATAACTAATACCTGCAAGTTTTGCTCCTTTGCTTATCGAACCTGTCTAGTTAATTGCATTGGGTAATGCAATTTTAATAGGGATAATAATAGTATTGTTTTAAATAAACTAATATATAACGTTAATAATCATAAATATTAGTTTTTCTAATATGAAATCAAATTTAGAAACTTAATTATCATTTATAAGTTGATACTGTTTTAAATAAATGGAATTTATATCGAGGAAATAAATAAAATGTTTAATTATCCAGCTAAAAATTGTGATTAAAAAACAGAATTATATATATTAATTTTGATGTGAAAATTTAAATATATTTATTTATGTAGAATTATTTTTAGAAGGTAATTATGAAAATAAAGATTTTAGCAGCTATTGTTTCTATGAGTATATCAAGTTTTGCGGTAGCTGATTCTTCATCAAATTTAATAAAATATGCAAACCCGATGATCGGAACAAATTCACATGGTGATTTTTCTCACGGAAATAAGATGCCATATGTGGCAACACCTATACCAATGACATTATGGACACCACAGATGAATGATGGAAGTTGGGCATATGCTTATTATCATTGTTCAGATAAAGATAGAGCTTGTGTAGATAGTTCTGTTGTTGATCCAATTACAGGTTTTAGGCAGTCTCATTTACCAAGTCCTTGGATAGGAGATTACGGCCATTTTAGTTTAATGCCTATACCTGCAGATAGTGATGTAGGTTCTTTAAAAATTCCTACGGATGCTGTTATTTCATCGGAGAATTTAGGTAAATTTAAAGTAAACGCCCCATGAACCCACGGGGCGATATTTGTTAGTGTTTGAGGTTCCAAGGTAGGAGTGCATCGATATCGGGCTCAGCTTTCGCGAGCTCTTTCATGCACTTGACCATGTAGTCGTAGAGGATAAGGCCGTTGGCTTTCGCAGTCTCGACGATGCTGTAAAGCATCGCACTCGCATCAGCACCATTTGGCGTGTTCGAGAACAACCAGTTCTTTCTGCCAATGACCAGCGGTTTAATTGCGCGTTCAGCGCGGTTATTGTCTATCGATAAGTGACCGTCATCGATATAGCGGATCACCTTCGGCCATTGGCCGAGCGTGTATTTTATCGCTTTACCCAGCGGGCTAGACGCTATCACTTGTTGAGATGTCATCCACTCGTACAACTCGTCCAGTATCGGTTTGCTATGCAGTTGACGTTCTGCTTTTCGTGTTTCGACAGTCGCACCTTTTAAGCGCGATTCTATCCCATAGAGCTTCTGGATTTTGGCCAGCGCTTTATCTGCTTTGCCTGACTTACCTTTACCTTGAAGCTTCTTAGCCTCCATGAACTTTCGCCGTGCATGTGCCATGCAGCCAACATTGGTGACGTGATAAAGACCATCATAGGCACCATAGCCATCGGTTTGTAGATAACCACTGTAATCCCCCAAGAAGGCAACAGGGCATGCCCTCGCGCGACTGTTTTGATAGTCGTACAAGGCAATATTCTTCACATTGGGGAGTGCGGCTTCTGGCGAGTCTGCGCCCGAGCAGTAGAGCCACATGTAACACTGTTTTTCTTCCTTGAGAACATTGAGTGGCGTTTCATCCGCCTGGACCACCACTTGTTGAAGTAGGTGCTCTTTTAGAGCGGCATAGAGTGGTTTGAACTTCTCACTAACTTGGATAACCCATCTGGCCATAGTGGTTCGTGATAGCTCGATTCCCGACTGGGTAAACAGCGACTCTTGGCGGTAAAGTGGCATCGCGTACTGGTATTTGCCAAGAATGATGTTGGCAAGCAAGCTTTCTGTGGCAAAGCTCTTCGGGATAATGCTTTGCGGTGCTGGCTTTTGAACGATGTGATTGCTGTCTTCAGTTTGCTCGCACTGGCGGCAAGCATATTTAGGGCGAACATATTCCAGCACTTTGAGTACGGCTGGCGAAAACTCCAGCTTTTCACTGCTGTCTTCACCGATTTTATGCAGGTCATGATTGCAGCATGCACACTGCTTTTCATGGTCGTCTAAATCAAGTTCGATAACTTCACGAGGTAAGGTCTTTGGAAGAGGCTTACGCTTACCGCGTTTTCTTCGTTGTGGTTGTGGTGGTCGTCGTAACCTCAACCTCTTCTTCCTTAGCGGCTTCACATTCCGCTTCGTTGAAGAGGTCACCTTGAGATTCATCGTAGGGCTTTAACGCCTCCGAGCGTTTTGCGAACTGGCGGTCGAAAGCCAGTTTGAGT
>NZ_CH724141.1:90659-119326 GCF_000153325.1 Photobacterium sp. SKA34 | reverse complement strand
GCGTTTTGCGAACTGGCGGTCGAAAGCCAGTTTGAGTTGCTCAAGCAGAGATTGACGCTCTTGTTTCCACTGAGATTCGCTGTGTTTTTGCAACGCCAACAACTCTTTCACCATCGCTTGTAGCTCGGCAACATCTTGGCTTTCTGGGTTGATATTTGGCGTCTTTTTCATGGCATTTATTATACTAAAGTCATGCCGTTAACGCTTGGTGGATATAGCTTTATTATCGATTAAGTCATTGTAAAATCGTTTATTTGAACGGGTTTATGGCCGATAATCGTGAAGCCAGAAAGCAGTCTATCAAGCTCGCATTGAGTCAGGGTAAACACGTCATTTTTCTCTTTTGACGGCCATTTATACTTGGCTTTTTCAAGGCGTTTATACCAAAGTGCAAAGCCTGTTTTATCCCAGTACAACACTTTGATTTTGTCGCGCTGTTTATTGGTAAACAGGAATAGTGCGCCGCTTCCCAAGGGTAAATCGGTGTCACTTTCGATAATCGCCGCGAGGCCATTGATGGACTTTCTAAAATCGACACTCTCACGATACAGATAAATATCTGGTGCACTTAGCATATGTTTCATGACAAGGCTCCAATGAGTTCTGCCAGGTAGGCAGCGGGCGTGCCTTGAGGAATACTCAGCTCAACGTCGTTGACAAAAAGTGTCATATTCGCGGTAGGTATTTGCGTCATATGGTAACGTGTTGTCTGCTCTACAACGTTTGCTTTGACGAAGCCGTTAGTCTGTGGTGTTTGAAGGTGTGTTAACTGTTGGCGTTTGGCATGAAACGTGGAAAGACTTAATCCGTGATGTTCACAAAAAGCACGTTGAGTGAGTTGGCTGGATTCATAGCACTCAAACAAAGTCTGCCATTCTTGATTGGTACGTCGTGTTGCCATTTTAAATCTCCTTTGGATTGGAGATTTGATCTTATTCTTCGAGTAAAGTGATTAGAATGCGGTGTTTATGGCACGCTTACCATTGTTTTATATAATAACAAGGCATAAGCAGTATAGCGTTTTGATGAGTACAACATACTTACTGTTACTTATTGTGATTATCAAAATTGGAACAGTTTTATCAGTATTAAGTGAGCTTCTTATCTTTGTCATTATGCAATCATAACTAAGACGCATTATGCCACTTATCCCTAGTTGAAAAACAAAGTAGGGTTGTATCAATAGCGTTAATTATCAGACATTATCTATTCATCTTGCTGCGAATAAGGACGATTTATGCCTAAACGAATTTATGAACTAGCAACCATAATCTGGGATTATCACCAGTTGAATCACGAGATAGTAAAGAGTGATTATATCTTTGTGCTAGGAAGTAATGATGAACGTGTCGCTGAGCGAGCGGTAGAGCTTTATAAACAAGGACTAGCACCTTATATCATTTTCTCAGGTGGTGTCGGTGAGCTTACCGAAGGCTTATTCAATACTTCTGAAGCCGAACATTTTGCAAAAATAGCGTTAGATATGGGTGTACCAAAAGGGGCGATATTGATTGAGCCTGAATCGACCAACACGGGAGAAAATGTACTTTTTACCCGTCGTTTATTACAGCAAAAAGGGCTGACACCGAGAAGCTTTATTCTTGTACAAAAGCCCTTTATGGAGCGACGTACACTGGCGACATTTGAGCAACAATGGCCCCACATGCAAGCTATCGTGACATCACCACAAATTAACTTTGATGATTATGCCAATGATGCAATCAGCTTTGGTGATTTGATTAATGTGATGGTTGGTGATTTACAACGGATCCGTTTTTACCCTGAGTGTGGATTTTCAACACCACAACCAATGCCTAATGAAGTATGGGATGCGTTTGAACGTTTAGTAAGCTACGGCTTTGATCAGCATTTATCAACAGAATTAGCAGCAAAGCGTCTTAAATCTTCTATTGGGTAGACACTAAGACGTGAGTGATAGGGTGTTTAATCGCTAATCTGATTGTTTATCTTTTTGAAAGTAAAAAGGCGAACAATAATGTTCGCCTTTTTCTTTGACACTTAAAGTCTATTAAAATGCTTTAGGTGCGTAACCTGTAACTTCTTTTAGACCCATGCTACGGCCTAAAGCCGTCATTGGGTGAACAACAACTAGGCCTTTAACTGTTTTTTTCAGTTTGCCCATATCTGCTTGTTCAGCTTTAGTTAGTACACGGTTAAAAGCAAGAGACTTAACATCTTTACCTTTGCTACTCACTTCAGATGATTTACGGTGTTTAACGTTTTGAGCTTTTTTATTCAGCTTTGTAAGCTCATCTTTAAACTGTTTGATGATAACTTTGTCATCTCGTTGAATAGCAGCAGCAAGTTTACGCTGGCACTTGTCCATACGGTTATTAAGATTTTGAAGCTCTTGGTTTAAATTCATGTGTTTTCATTACCTTCGTATTTACGCTCGCAATACACCAAATCGCAGTGTTTTCAGCGAGTAGGGTATTGAGTTCTGAATATTATACCTTATATATGCTAAATCGTGACCAATATCATGAAAGTATTTTTATTTCAGCTATACAGCAGATTTTTTGGCTGCATCACCGGTGTTTTTGTCGCAAGGATTAGTGATTCTTTAGCCATTTGTCGGATAATAAACTGTACTTCTGGTGTGGTTCTCTTTTGATACATAGTGATGCTTAAAAGGTAAAAATGATGATTAACTGGCCGTGTTTTTTTAAATTAGAAGGTGATGATGAACTCATCTACCTAAGATCTGAAACTGAATTAATGGATGAATGCCAATCACTTATTTGGTGTGATGCTGATGTTATCGTCGATAGCAATGGTCAACAGTTTACGTTTTCTCTTTCCAAAACCAATACGTTTTTATTTCAAATAAAAGGTGATCTTTTATCATTAGAAGCCGTTACGGTTTTGATTCAAGCTCATGAATTTTCAAAAGCAGAAATGTGTTTAACCAAAATTCAGTTCAAAGCGATAGATGATGCGATTGAATCATTGTCATACCATAAATAAAAGATTCGTTTATTTCTTATCGTTAAATTCACCAAATTGTTTCTATCCAGAGAGTTAAAACAAACCTTTTAGACTTTAGCATCAAGTTTATACGTACGCCGATATTCACGCGGAGTCATATTTTTATATTGTTTAAACTGGCGGTTAAAATTAGCTTGATTTCGATAACCGACTTGCTCTGCAACATGAGAAATCGGATCACTGCTTGATACCAATAATTCAGATGCATGGTTTAAGCGAAGCTTCTTTAAATATTGGATAAACGTTTCATTAAAATGTTGTTCAAATAAGCGATGAATAGTGCTTTCACTGGTACAGATAAAGTTAGCCACATCTTCCAACGTTAAAGGTTCAGAGTAATGTTGATCGATAAAGGCACACAGACGTTCAATTTTTTCTTTATTACATTGGTCGTGGTTTTTGCTTTCGACATTATGAGAGAGCAACGTTTGACTGGCTTTATCTTGGCAAAGCGCTTCTAATATATGAATTAAGGTAGCCAACAAATTAATCGGATCAAAATGTTTTTCATCGATAGTCTCGACAATAGTGATCACTTTTTGGGTAGTATCTGGGCTAAAAAGTAAACCTTTCTCTGCTCGCTTTAGTAGCGAGTCAACTTTTCTCAACTCTTGGCAACTGAACATCATATTCGCGATCCAGTCTTGCTTAAACCACACCACAAAAGTTTCATAATCCTTATGATCGGGTGTGCTAATTGACTCGATACCATGAGGTACATTAGGCGCAATTAATATCATCGTGGCTTGATCAAAATCACCGTGGTAATGACCAATATGGCAGCGGGAGCGAAAGTTACGGTGGATCAGTAATTCAAATTCTTTTTGGTGATAGTGCCAGCTTAATTCTTTTGCAGGCTCTATGATTTTTTTAAATCGCCATGAGCAACCTATACGTTGTGGTACTTTTTCTAATATCGCTTTCAAATGACGCTTTCCTAAGATTATTTAGACTAAAAAACAAGAATTGATAGAAAAGTATTAAAATGTGTCAAAATAGTATCAAAATTACCACTAAAAATAAGCTTCTGATAAAAAAGTATTACTAACTGACGGATAAGTATCAAATCATGATTAGTGAAAAGATTATTGTATGGCTAAAGGCAAGGGTAGGGATAAACAATGAATGTTATCCGTATACTTTATGGTGAAATATAAATTCCCCCTTATATTTCACCTGCCTTATCTATCCTCAAAAAAGGCATACACATATGGTCAATTTCGCTTATTTCCAGCGATTAGGTAAAGCATTGATGCTGCCTATCGCGACATTACCGATAGCAGCGTTATTGCTGCGCTTTGGACAACCCGATTTGTTAGACATCTCTTTTATAGCCAAAGCGGGCAGCAGTATTTTGATAATCTCCCTTAATCTTGCTTTAGGTATTTCGGTAGGTTTATCAAAAGACGGCTCAGGTGCTGCAGCATTAGCTGGTGTTGTGGGTTATTTTATTTTAACGCAAGCGACAACGGCTATTAATCCTGATGTAAAGTTGGGCTTTTTTGCTGGCATTATCGCCGGTATTATTTCAGGGCATGCTTATAATTACTCGTATAAAGCTAAAATGCCTGATTTCTTAGCCTTTTTCTCAGGGAAGCGATTAACCCCGATTGTTGCAGGATTATGCTGTTTAATTATGGCTGTCGTGTGTGGTGAAGTATGGGTATATGTACAACAAGGTATTGATAATTTTAGTGGATGGATTGCTCATAGTGGTTATATTGGTGAGTTTATCTATGGTGTAATGAATCGTGCGTTAATACCTCTGGGTCTACATTACTTCCTGCACTCTGTGTTCTGGTTCAGTCTTGGAGAATGTACCAAAGTGTCGTATGAACTCGGTTCATCACTGCATCAGATTTGCTTAAACCCAAGTATCGTTTCACACTTATCAATAGGGCAAATGGTACCGAATATTGATGGCTCGATAATTACTAAAATTGCTGATATTACAACTCGTGGTGATTTAAACCGTTTCTTTGCTGGCGACCCAACTGCAGGGGTTTACATGGCGTGGGCATATCCAGTAATGATGGGTGGTTTACCAGGAGCAGCTCTAGCCTTAACGTTAGCATCTCCGAAAAACAAACGTAAGCTAGTCGGCGGTATGTTGCTATCACTTGCTTTTACTGCATTCTTGACTGGTATTACAGAGCCAATTGAATTAGCTTCTTATTTATAGCGCCAGTTCTATACGGTATTCATGCACTGTTGTCTGGTGTATCAATGGTGATCTGTAACTCACTTGGCATCTTACATGGTTTTGGATTCTCGGCTGGTTTGATTGATTTTGTTCTCAACTGGGGGCTTGCAACTAAACCATGGTTACTGGTGCCATTAATTGGTGCTTATTTTGTACTTTATTTTGTAATTTTCTACTTTGCTATCAAGGTATTTAAACTACCCACTCCAGCGGTTGATGATGAAGAAAGTAAAGTCTCGCCAGAAGTCGGACTAGATCCTGTCGCTTACATTGAAGCGTTGGGTGGCGAAAGTAATATTGTCTCTGTTGATGCTTGTATTACAAGGCTTCGTTTAGGTGTGAATGACTGTAGTTTATTTAATGAAGAAGCACTTAAAGCACTTGGTTCTAAAGGTGTGGTACGTATTGGTAAGCAAAGCGCACAGGTGATTTTAGGTCCTAAAGCGGAATCAATAGCCAATAGTATTAAGGCAACGATAGAATAAAACTTGGGCTAATTTTCAAGATAAAAGGAGTAACTGTTAAATCAGTTGCTCCTTTTTTGTTTACTCCTTACGTGTTATTTGAACGTGCTGTTCATTTTGAGTTCTAATTAATTGGCGTAGTTTTATAGAACTATTGATAAAACAGCTAATTACAAAATAAACATAAACTCAATTATGCGCATATCTAAGGGGTAGGTGATGGAAATCAGCAACATTAAGAATATTATATTTGATGTAGGTAATGTACTTGTTCGTTGGTCGCCTAAAGAAATAATACGCCTTACATTTGGTGACAATGTAACGCCAGAACCCTTGGCTCAATATTTATTTGGCAGTAAAACATGGATGGATTTAAATAGAGGTTTACTCACGGAGCAAGAAACAAAGTTGCAATATCAAGAACTGCACGGTTTAAGTGAATTAGAAACCAATCGCCTTTTCTATTACATTAAGCAGAGCCAAATCTTACTATTTGATTCAGTAAACTTACTGAAACGAGCTAAAAAGGCTGGTTATAAAGTTTATGCCCTGACGGATAATGTGAATGAAATCGTCACACATTTAAAATTAACTTATGATTTTTGGCAACATTTCGATGGTGAAATAGTTTCGGCTAAAGTGGGATTATTAAAACCTGAGCCTGAAATTTACCATGCACTTTTATCTAAATATGATCTTATTGCTGCTGAATCGGTATTTATTGATGACATGATTCATAACGTGCGAGGGGCACAGTCAGTGGGGGTGTCAGCAATACAATTTAAAGATGTCATACAATGTGAAAAGGCATTAACTTCACTCGGTGTCGCCTTATAATATTTACTTTACTATTATTTAAATGCCGTCTTAAACCTAATAGTTCTTAGCACAAGGTTTAAGACGGAAGTAGAAGTAAGTTTATTAAGCGTTGCCTTGCGCCATCCACTCAGCCACTTGCTTGGTGTAGTAACTGACAATTAAATCTGCACCTGCACGTTTAAAGCCTGTTAATGTTTCATATACCACACGTTTTTCGTCAAGTGCCCCAGCCAAAGCTGCAAATTTGATCCCAGCGTACTCTCCACCCACTTGGTAAACAGCAAGAGGAAGGTGAGTTTCGCGGCGAAGATTCGCTACAACATCAAGGTAAGGTGTCCCTGGTTTCACCATTAAAATATCTGCGCCTTCTTCTTCATCAAGTAAAGCTTCTTGTAATGCTTGACGGCCATTAGCACAATCCATTTGATATTCTTTGCGATCGCCTGCTAATTCACAATCAACCGCAGTTCGGAATGGCCCATAAAATGATGAGGCGAACTTAACAGCGTGAGCAAGAATAGCCACATGCTCAAAACCTGCGGCATCTAACCCTTCGCGAATTGCTTTAACTTGACCATCCATCATGGCTGATGGCGCAAGCATATCAGCACCGGCACGAGCTGCCGTTACACTTTGTTTAACTAATAGTTTTAAAGTTTTGTTGATATGGTTGCTGCTAACTAAAACTTATCAATTAATATACGATTCTTTTCTCTATCTTAAGTTTTACTTAACGCATTACATCAGGTGTTAGCAAAACAAAACCACAAACAATTAAACTCTCTTATTAATACTCTTTATATTGAATGAATAGTGATTAAATATTCATTTTAGAGTGGATAAGAAATTTTTCCTGTTGTTTATAATAGTCCGTCTTCAGCTCTAACTAGTTTCTGCCCCATTCCTACTTAGTGCTATTACTCATTCATACCTCGTTAACGTGATTTTGGATTAGTTTTATTCACTGTGTATATCAACAGTTATAATGAAGTGCGGTGATTTTATCGCTTTAGTTCTGTTTTTAATAAGAAATATTTCTTGTTAAAAACAGAAGTGAAATCATAACTAATTGAAAATTATATCGTTTAACATTTCAGTTTGTATTTAATAAGACTGATTAAATACATTTCTTACTTTTCACACCCTCTTTCAAATCGGTGAGTGTAAGAAAGTGCTAGTAAGCTCATAATATTTAACGATTATATCGAGTATAATATCTATTTTTTATAAGTATATTTTTGCGTAAAAGTAAGAATGCTTATTAATATACTGTTATGTTCTCGGAGTGTTATGGAAAATATATTAATAGCAATTATAAGTTCGATCAGCAGTGTTAGCCTGATAGCTTTACTTACTTTTTTATGCAGAAATTGGTTGTTAGAAAGGCTCAAAGCTTCGGTGAAGCACGAGTACGATCTAAAGCTTGAGAGTTACAAGTCACAAATAACTAGGCGTGAACAAGCATACGAAGAAATCATAGTTGCTCTTTATGACATGATTAAATATTTTCGTGTCCACAAAGAGGATTATGGTCAAGGTACTGGTCTTTCTGATGAAAGGGAGCGTGAGTTGCTACAAAAATACATAAAGGCATCCTCATCACTAAGTAAAGCTACTGACATTGGGTCTTTTTACATATCACAAAACTCTGTCGATATTCTTCAAAAGCTTAGAAGTCGAGAAATATTAGATTATTACAATGAACCTAAGTTTGAGTTTTATGAACAAGAGTTTCAAGAGCATGACAAAGCTCTGAAAGAGCTTCTAGTTTCGGCTAAGAAAGATCTGAAACGAACATAACAAACAATTTAAGAGTGATTCAGCACGCTTGGAATTTTTGGTTTGAGTTTAGTTCAGCGTTTACGGTGGTCAAATCAACTTCTGTGGTCGCGTGCTTCACACCTTAATTGGGCGTTATATGCTTGGAGGAAAAATGGACGATATCCTAGATTTAGCATTGGAAGAGCTGAAAGAAAAATATGATCCTCATACAGTCATACTTTATGGTTCTCATGCGAGAAATGAAGCCACAGAAACAAGTGATATAGATATCGCTTGTTTCTGTGACCGCCCAGATGAACAAAAAGATGCAAGGTTATTTCACGGTGTTTATCTTGATGTTTGGGTTTACCCAACCACGTTTCTAAATTCAATTCCTGAAGAATCACTTCGCTTCGGAGATGGAAAAGTTGTTCATGATACACAAGGCTTAGGAAGAGACTACTTAGCTAAAGTTAAGCAAAAGCTCACAGATGGAAAACCGCCAATGTCTGCTATAGATAAGGCACATCTTCAAGAGTGGGTCATGAAAATGCTAGAGCGTGCGCATGATAAAGATTTAGATGGTAACTATCGTCGTACTTGGCTCCAACATGATCTCCTAGAGATATACTTTGACATTCGAGGTTTGTGGTATTTGGGCTCAAAGAAAAGCTTCACATATTTAAAGCAACATGACCAAGCCGTATTCAATTTATTCGAAAAGGCATACAGAGAACCTTTAAACCTTGATTTGTTGACAACTTTAGCCAAGCAAGTAGTACGCATATAACAAAGCGTTTAAGGCAGATTCGCAACGCGTGGCATTTTTAGTTTAAATTAAGTTTTGTGTTTACGGTGCAATGGTTTAGGTTCAGTGGCAGCGTTGCTCACTACTTAACGCGGCGTTATATGCTTTGCGAAAATAAATAATAAAGGTAGTATAAAATGGCTTCAAATTGTCCGCTGTGTGGTAAAAAAATCACACAAGATAATGATACTAAAGAACATATTATTCCTAATGCAATTGGAGGACGTAAGAAAGTCACTGGTTTCATCTGTAATGCGTGCAATAACAAATCTGGTGATACATGGGAAAATGAACTGGCAAAGCAGTTAAATCCATTGAGTCTATTTTTTAGAATTTCAAGAGAACGAGGGAACGCTCCTCGTCAAAAATTTGGTATGACTGATGGTAAAGAAATTGTTCTTGAGCACGATGGAAGCATGACTATTCCCAAGCCTCAATATCGTGAAAATATCGTAGATGGCCAAGTTCAAATTTCGATTCAAGCTAGAACAATTCAAGAAGCAAAAGGAATGCTGAAAGGTGTTGCTCGAAAATATCCAAATGCAGACGTTGACTCATTTTTAGACAACGCCCAAGTTAAGTCTACATATAGCCCTGAAATGATGGAGTTTAGGTTAAGTTTTGGAGGTACTGATGCGGGGCGCTCTATTGTAAAGTCTGCGTTAGCAGTGGTTAGTGACGCTAAACAGTCAACAACCATATGTCAAAACGCTATTGCGTATTTGACAGACCAAAATGCAGAGGCTTGTTTTGGTTATTACTATGTTCGAGATCTTGTCGTTAATCGCCCGTCAGGGGTTCCATTACACTGCGTTGCAGTACAAGGTGATCAGAAAACAGGTTTAGTCACGTTCTATGCAGAATACTTTGGTGTTCAAAGGGTTGTTGGTTGTCTTGGTCAAGGGTATCAAGGCGAGTCGTTTAATCACCAATATGCAATTGACCCGGTATCTGGAACAGAGCTAAGTTTAGACGTTAAATTAGACCTTTCAATTACTGAAATAAAAGATGCTTATGATTATAAAGCTATTCCTAGCAGATCTATTGAAAATGCAATGGCATCAATAATTCCAGTTGTAGTGGTCAACTAAAATTGGCCACGGTTTTAGAGTTTTCCCAATATAATCGTTCTGATTCGTTGGGAGTTAGGCCGCCATTATATTGATGCGGCCTGAGTTGACAGTAATACCCGATAATGTAGCGGATGATCTCTTGTTGAGCTTCAGCAAAACTACGATAACCCACTGTTGGCACCCATTCGGTCTTTAAGCTTCTAAAGAAACGCTCCATTGGTGCATTATCCCAGCAATTTCCTCGGCGAGATAAACTCTGTTTTATCTTAAAACGCCACAGTAATTGACGGTACTTTCGACTTGTATAGTGGCTACCTTGATCGCTGTGGAACATGACGCCTTTCGGCTTACCACGCGACTCATAAGCCATTGAAAGAGCTTTGCCTGTCAGACTGGAATCAGGTGATAAAGACATCGACCAACCAATCACTTTGCGGGCAAAAAGATCAATAACAACCGCTAAATACATCCAGCGATTTCCTGTCCAAATATACGTAACATCACCAACCCAAACTTCATTTGGGGCGGTAACAGCAAACTGTCGGCCCAAGTGATTTGGAACCTCAACATGTTCTTGAGAAGCCTTTCTGTATCGATGCTTTGGCTGTTGGCAACTGACTAAACCAAGCTCTCTCATGAGTTTTGTTGCTCGGTATCGGCTCAGTTTTAAACCCTGATTTGTGACTATATCTGCAATAGTCCTCGCTCCCGCAGAGGCGTTGCTTGCTGCGTGGGCCTCACTAACTAAGCTGCGAAGTTTGACTGTTTCCGCCCTAATCGCTGTTGGACGCTTTAGCCAATAGTTATAACTACTTCGATGAACATTGAAGACTTCGCATAATGTTTTTACGCTATAGCTCTGCTTGAGTTTCTTGATCATCAAGAATTGTTCAGTGAGTCCGACATCAACAGAGCCGTGGCTTTTTTTAATATTTCATTATGCTCTTCAAGACGAGCTAACTTCTTTTTTAATTCCCGAATTTCTATTTGCTCAGGGGTCATAGGCGAAGCTTTTGGCGTTTTGCCTTGTCGTTCTTGTTTAAGCTGACGAACCCATTTATCCATCGTGGATTTACCCACATTCATGGCTTGGGCGGCTTCTGCCACTGAGTAATTTTGATCAATCACTAACTGTGAAGCCTCGAGCTTGAATTCTGCGCTGAATAGTCGTCTTGTACGATTTGTCATAGTGTCACCTGTTAACGTATGAAGTGATGATATCACCTCTAACTAAGTGACCAAATTCACTATGCCACTACAATAACCCTTATGATTTACTGAATTGCGAGGGATTATCTGGAGCTATAGGAGACTCAGATACAATATTTGAAGATATCGACGATATTCATATTGAAAAAGTAACTTTTAAAAATAACTTTGTAACAATTATTGGCGCTTCTGCAAGTGGTCATCATCGGAGAGAAAGTGATGTTCGTGGTCGTACGATCAGTATCTCGATCGAGATGAGGTGTAAACTCATAGTTGGAAAGTTTGGATTAGGGGAAATAGAGGAGTTTAATGTTGACGGCTCCCTCGATGAATATGATTAATTTAAAATCTTATAGAAAAATCATTTATTTTCGTTAATCTAGCCCTTTACTAAAATTTAGCCATCCTAAGTTTTAGTGATGAGTATCGATTTTTAGTTGTATTAAGATAAATCGCTCGAAAATGTTCTTTTGCGACTATCGCATTAGAAAGGCTACGAGCGATTTTCACTTTAATGATAGCGTTATGTCCGTTCAACGATGAGAATAGGACATTATTATTTACGAGGTTGGATAGATTTGTGGTTATGATTTTATGAAATTATTAGCCTTTAATTTGGTTTGATCTAAGAACATCTTTCTTGAATGCGGCTATAACCAATTTTATGTTCTGAATAGCTTGTATCGACGTTATTTCTTTACGTTCTATTTGCGCCTCAATACTCTCTATTTCTCGCTCCATACTCTCTACTGTTGTTTTGAGTGAAGCGGCATTGTAAACCGTGGTATAGCCATGCAGAGACTCCCAAGCAAGGTCAAGGTATGTATCAAGAGAGCTAATTAATTCATGACCTGAAATTTGCTGTAGCTCTTTCTTAAATTGCATGGTGTGAAGCACGTTCTTTCTGAAATCGTCTTTGCTGTTGATTTCTTTTGACGCAAGAATCCGATCTATCATCCAGTTAGTTAAACGCGCATGTCGCCATAAGTGCGGTGAGACTTGACCTGTAATCCCTAGTTCGTCAGCCCATTGTTTGATGTATTTTGTCCAAGATTTAGCATTAAGAGGTTTACCGTTAGTTAAAGAAATAAAAAGGTAGTCGTGCTTAACGCCAAACTTTTTCATCACCCGTTTTCTCACATCGGTATAGTTAGCTATTTGCTCTAAAAGTATGTGATCGACAGGTAAGTAACGATGACTACCTTCATCATTACGCTTCTTGCTGGTTTTTATTTTGAGTTTTCCCGTTTCTCTCGCTGCAAGGTAATCGCTATACCTCAGCGAATGTAACTCACTCACACGACCACCAAGCATTTCCATCGACACATAGATGGCTTTATCGCGTTTTCTCTTGTCGTATTGCTCTCGTTTTGCCTGCCTTTTTGCTTTAGGAACGGTGAAAGAAGAGAGGTCTTTTTTCTGAGTGTTGATGTATTGCCAAATCTTGAGCGCATCTTCTTTGCTAACAGGATGGCGACTTTTAACAGCCCCTTTTTTTGGCAATGAAGTATGCGTGATGGTGATGACTTCTTTTTTATCTTTTCGTCCCTCAATCAAGATTGAGTGCCTTTTCTCTAATACGGTAATGGCATTGACTTCATCTTGTCCGATGAAGTGCGTTAAGTCATGGAATGACTGAACAAATTGAAGAAACTGAATGCACGTTTCACCGATTTTGGCGACCTCAGTTGATGAACGTTTAGGTTCACCATTGGGCTTGACTTCCAATGTTAGATTCTGGATAAAAAGCGTAAACGAGCTGTCTGTCAGTTGACTAAATCGACTCAATATTGGCTGCGTTTCGATAAATCGAATTAAATGGACGATTTTAGTTGCATACGTTCTAATGCTGGTTGCTTTAAGGTGCTTCTGAGCGACTAAATGATGCATATAAGCATTGGCTTCTAGGCATGGTTTATAGTTGGAATAACTCAGGAATGGCACATCAATAGGCTTTATCTTCCTAGCGTGACTTGGTACACCTATATGTAGCCAAAACTCCATATCCTTTAGCGTGTTAGTTATCATATCTCACCATCAAAATATAAATCGCTCACGTTTTGGATTTGGTGGTTAGCATCCAGATAGGCTTCCCAACGCGCTTCCTCTGTGCCTTTGTGTGATGCTAATGTTTTCATTTTTGAACGGGCTTCGCGCAGCAAGGCAGTCAGCAACATATTTTCTCGCTGTAACGCTGCAATTTCCTTTTTTTGCTCAGCAATACGGTTCTTTTGTCCAGCTTGTGTGTTTAAGCTACCTTTGCGTGACTTTTTGCCCTTAATTTCAAACTCAAGCGCGTTTACAGCGTTTTTTCTTAGCGCATCGATTTCATCAAAGCCTCCACGAATTACCTCGTCAGCATTGGTTTTAAAGGTATTTAAGCTGCATGGCTCAATATTACGTTCACTGCACTCAAATTTTGCCAGTCCACCTTGCGACTTCAATTGCTTGACTAAAGCGCTATCTTCTTGGAACGTTTTCGGGGAGCGAATGATTTCCTTTAGAAAATCCCGTGTTTTTATGACTTTGAGTTGGTTTTTCTCTTGATTCATTATTCAGCCTCTAACTCATTAATTTTTAATATAAGGTTGAAAGTTTTGATGTCTTCTCCGTTTTCATCTTTGATTGTAAAAAACTCTGGCTTTAGGCTGATAATATCGCTTTCGAGTAACATTAATACTTCGTTCTCAAGGTCTTGCTCGGTTTGAAGTTGTTATATGTGGGGGGTTGTGCGGTGTTCACTTTCATCTCCATAATCAAAGAGAGCATCATCCAACGTGCGAATATGCAGTGCTTTATTAGCATTACCTGTCAGTCGTTTAGCGAGGATTTTGCGTAAGTGTTCGACTTCATCAAGATTGTCAATCTGTGATTTATCACTGATAACACTTTGTGCGATAACACTCGCTTTCGCGCTGTTAAGTACGCTACCTGTATCTGACTCGGTAATGTAATTGTGTAAGTGCTCTAAATCGGAATGAGCAAGCATATAGCGCAGTGCTTCCATGTTTTCATAGCCTTTTGACCAGAAAAACACCAAGGCAAAGAAGCGTCTTAACTGGTGCTGTCGCACGTAGTGACGACGATACTCACCATTATCCATTTCCACGATTGCGGTTTCAAAATAATCACACAGCGCATCAAATGCATCATTAAACTGACCACCATTACGTTTTTTCAGTTGAAAGGTTTTTACATCAATGAAATTAAATAAAGTGAGCGCGTTTTTTGTCGCGATACCGCGCTCAATCGCTTGTTGATTAAACTGTTCAAGTTGGTACACAAATCGGGCAACAGATAAAGATATCGGTCTGTCGATGGTTATGTTTTCCCCTTTTCCCCCTGTTTTCTTGGCTTTAAAGCGTAAGTGCCAGTTATCACTGTCTTCAATATAGGGGTTAGCATCCGATGTGCGTTTCCCCTCCTTGTTATTAAAAACAAGGTTGCCGAAAGGTTTCAGTTGAACCAGTTCATCTTGTCGTCTTGCCATGATTGCGCCAACCACTAACTGAATTGCGCCCTGTAGTACCGTGAAAATCTCAAGCATGGATTCGTTATTTCGTATACGAGTATGACGATTTTCAGCACTTGCAGGTAGTCCCTCAAATTGCATAATACCTTTTTGCTTAAAATCAGGGGGGATTACATCGAGCGCGTCAAATTTAACAAAATGTGCGCGTTCAGATTGTGGTAAATCACCATGTAACGCCTTATTAAATGCCTTTGAACTAGTGTGAGGGCGGTGAGGGTTGGAGAACGCAGCAGTCGATTTTGAGTGGACTGTTGTTAATACATCAAGTAGGTTATCGAAAAAATTCGCCTCTTTTTTATCTGGCGCAGGGCAAAAATTTTCCAATAGCTCATAGCTGTTTCTAAATAAATCAAACACAAACTCAGGCGGTAAGGTGCGGGTACGTCCTTGCTTGCTCAGTGTCGTTAAGCTTTGTACCGCATCAACGGATACCTCGCTGGTCACAGGGGAAAATGTGCTGACATCGTGTTTATCGATATTGGTGTTTATTAGTTGAATAGCATGATGCCACTGGCGAAGCACTTTTGCTGAACATCCATTACCCTTATTTTTATTTGGGACGGCTTGATACTCAGTCTTAATTGGGGTGGGCTTTAATGCCAGATCAGGAAAAGGGGAGAGTTGAATTGCATCGGTCAGGATTTTTCCCTCAAAAAGTTTTGCCGTGAGAATGGTGTTGTTGCCTTGAGGATTACCATGACCAACTTTGTCGCTTGTGTGTTGCGCATAATATCGATGCTGATGCAGCCAACAACAGGCTTTGACTCTATCGTTAAGGTTGAGAATGTTTTCATCGCTGGCAATGTCACGGGTCACATAGGGGTATTTTGCTTTAAATGCGTTGAGTTCCTCCATTGAAACCTCAACGTTATCCAGTAACGTCTTAATGCGTTCATGGGTTTTGTATAAATCGGTATCAATTGAGCCTGAATGTTCTGCGATAGTTAACAGTACGTTGAGCCAAAATGCTTCGCTGACTTTCTCTAAATGATATTGGGATAACTTTAACGCATGACCATTGAGTAAAATGGTATTAATGAGCGTTAGAATATGACTATATTTCCCCGCAGCACTTTTAGAGCTTATTAACTTACCGCCATTCTCTAACGGGTTATCACACGCGATGAGCCAGTGTTTAAAGGCATTAAGTAAGGGTTGGTGTTTTTCACTGGTTAGCGGCTCACCATCATCTAAAGTGATGTCGCACCAGCGTATTTCTTTGGCGCTTTGTTGGTGCTGAAATTGTATTTTGGTAATGTCGTCATAAAAATCAGATAACCACCATTCGGGCAACGAGTCTGCTTTCATTGGAATGCCCGTATGAATCTCTGTCAGCAAACCAAGGACGCGAAAATCATCCGTTGCAACGGCATAATTGGTTAACTGAGAAAGCGTGTCTACGTGCATCCTATTGAGCATGTCAGGGTTGTTCACGATGTCATTGGTCAATTTTTTAAGATAAGCGAAATTATCTATAGCGGTTAGCATAAAAGCAGTCCCTCAATGATGGTGTGGTCAAAAGGTGAACATTTCGCCTCTTGGTACATCTCCAGGATGTCGTCATTATCAAAGTCAGCCATTTCAATGCATTTAAAGAGATAAGTTGCCGATTGATACCAGTGTTGTACTAACGCATTAAAACGGGATGCATCATTGTCGTTATCAATGATTGTTTTAATGCTCAACAACAATTGGAGTAATGGCACGGTGACAGTAAACACCACGCTATCGAAAATACTTTGTTCAGCTTGTTGTGAGGCAGCTTTATCAAACGTGGCTGCGTTTAAATCAGGGATGTCATTTAAGCCATGATTTTCCAAAAACTCCTCTAACTCTTCATAGGTCATATTGACAGCATCGAGCAAATAAGGGGATTCTTTCATTGCCTCAAAAATGATCGCTTTTTGGAACTGCCTGATGACACGCTCGGTAAAGAACTCCATCAAGGGTTTCGGTAAGTAGGTATCAAGTAAATCTTGATTTACTTCTTTATGACCAAGTGCGTCAGCAACCGCACTTTGTGAGCCCGTTTCGAGATAGATTTGCAGTGCGCGGTGACGACGTATTACCCTATGAGTGGTGATGCTGGCGATGATATCGAGTTCTTGTGCTGATACATCATATTCAAGTGGCAACGCTGCTTTATCATTCAGTCGTTTTCTGACAAGTGGCAAGGGTTTGTATAATTGACTCTTTTCACTTGGCTTCACAGCTTTATTTAATGTGCATGTTAATAACAAAGACTTCCAGTCGGGATTGCTAATCGCTTTTAAATGCTCTCTTGCTATTTGTGTATGTTGAACGATAAAGTCCACGATGGATTTAGAGAACTCATTGAGTATGACATCTTGCTGCGCTAAATTTCGTCCTCTACGCGCTTTCTCACTGGTTAAGATAAACTGCTCACCGACTTTTTTATAACCTGTTAACTTACCGTTTTCATTGGACAATTGTAGCTTTTGCAACCAAGATGGGGTGATTTTTGGATGTTCCATGACAAGCAAGGCAGTTAAAGTAAACAGCGTTTCATTTGTAGGTAGGTTTAACTCTTTGAGTAGTGGTTCGCATTTCCCTTTAAAACCTAGAAAGTCAATGTAAAAAAGACCCTTATAGCCATTAATGTTATAGTGATAAAACGTGGCAATGGTGTTATCTAAGTGGTGTTCGCCAATAGGATAAGCTTGAGCTTTATTGTTGCCTTTACGAGAACCTTTATTCCCCTCAAGAGGCTTCACTATGCCATTTTCAATAAAGGTTTTATTTCGCTCTTGTCGCCGTTGTAATTGATTAAAATGCGTGGTGAATACCGTTTTCAATATATTCATGTCTCGTTCAATGCGCGTTTCTATCATCGCAATGGCTTGTTCATCTTTGATGTGCAGAGGGATATTAGCAAACCATCGCATTTTCTCTAGCTCACTGGTTTTACCGCCTGTTGAGAAGCTGGGCGGATTTTTAACGCTTAGCATAGTCGGTGCTATAAACGCTTTTAGTGGGGCAGGATAAAACTTTGTGTTGATAAACACAGAGGTGTAAATATCAATTGAGTCATTAAATGCTCTATTAAAGTTTACTAGGTTATTGCCCTTAACGAGACATTCAGAAAATTGTAATTGGTACGCTTTATAGAAAGTCGATTGCACATACTTTTCACTGAGTGATAATTCAAAGCTTTCCACCGTTGCCTTTCTATCAATCGAAGAA
The DNA here is from genome assembly GCF_000153325.1 of Photobacterium sp. SKA34. Lineage (GTDB taxonomy): Bacteria > Pseudomonadota > Gammaproteobacteria > Enterobacterales > Vibrionaceae > Photobacterium. Next base: position 101,244 of record NZ_CH724141.1, on the reverse strand, counting down.
GTGGTTTTAAGTAAAGATATAATTTTATCGAGATTACTTTTTAAAGAGTTTGTTTTTTGGGTTAATGCATACCGCTTGAGGGCATCGTTAATTTTATCTGTAAAAGCTTGTCCGTATTTCACATAAATAAAATCAAGATCGACAGAAAACGCTTTACGCTCTTGTGATGTCACCGACCAGCCGTTGAGATACGTGAGTATTTCTTCATTACGTTCAAGGGATTGATAGCTTTCAATGCAGTTCTGAGTGTAATCGTTTATCTTTCTGGCACTAAAAGGTTGGGACTTGATATCGGTGTGGTTTGCTTTCGCAAGGTCGCACATCATACGGTGAAGAGTCGACACAATGGCTCTTTTACCAGAGAGAGAATTAGTTTCCGATTCACAATAAATAAAACCAATAAGCTGATCTGTATGAGCTTTAAACTTATCTTTATCGTTAAGTATCTCAATGGCTCTAAAATTTTGCTTACCCTGAGAGAAAATAAAAGCCGCATAAATATTCAAGTGTCTTAAATATTCAGAGCTATCGAGTTTTGGGTAGCGCCTCTCTATATAGTTAAATAATTGTGTATGAAGTGGTTTAGATAAGGCTTGAGATAAAAGCGACAAACGGTTCAGTATTGTTGTATTCACGTATATTCCCTCTGGAAGACGGATTAACAATACCGTAACAAGTTGCCATAATGTTGTCAACATTGGTTATCAGTGATATACAGTTTAAAATATTGAAATTATTAAAAATTTATAATCAATGACACGAAATACGATTCAATAGAATCGGCTTGTCATCGTTTAAAACATGTTCGTCATGGTAAACACCACAGTGACCATGCGTAGTGTATTCACAGAAACAAATATCAGGGATCACCATCATATCTGGGCATGCTGCTTTAATGGTAATCACCATACGTGCCAGTAAGCCATCATCATTCCATGTATCGCTACCAATCTCATCTTTGGTGTGTGAAATACCAAAAGGCATAACATAACGCACGCCCAACTTATAAAGTGTTTTCACTTCATCGGCCAACATAGTTTCAGGAATGCGTGAGATCCCAGGCAAAGTGCTGATTGGCATTCTTTCAGTTAACGTTTCTTCAATAAAGATAGGGTGGATCAGATCGACTAATTTGAATTCGTGTTCACGAACAAGATCACGCATATTTGCACTGCGACGCATACGACGGATACGTTTTAATGGGGAAGTTAGTTTAATAGTCATTGAATTATATCTTTTAATAATAATTAGACATATATCATACAAATGATACGGCATAGATCAAATTTTATGAAAAGAAAATAGCTATTACAGCAATAGGTAGATGAGTAATTAGAGCGGTTATTTTGGGGAATTCTAACTATTATTATAAAGTTACACTTATATTTTAGAGCAACGAGTTAGAGAGAAAAGAAGCAATATAGCATGTTAAACATAAAGAAAGCGAAAGTTAGCTTATTCATATTGTTGGTTTTATGTTTCTTAGTAGCAGGCTTTTTTGTAGGTGAAACCTATCGAGAACAAGCCGACCATGCGAAAGAAAAAGCAAAAGAAGCCGCTACCATAAAAGCGAGACTTGAAAGGTGGATAGATAACAGTGAGTAAATTTAGGCCGGAAATATACCTATTTAATTTATTAGTGATAAGGCATTTATCGACAATTCGACCTCGACACATAACATGGCGTGATGTAATACATAAAACATCATTTATATATAATTACAATTAACATCAATAAAATACATGTAATGACAATATCACAATGTTTAATATTTGAATTTTCACAATATTGTCAGGCTAAACAAAAGCTAATAATGATTTTTTTATGGGCGGACGAAGTGTTGATATTTGTTTTAATATTCTTAATTGTATTGTTAACTATATATTGATTTTGAAAGTAACTACATAATATTTTTAATTAACATATAGGTTTAATGTTGTTCAAATAATATTGATGATAAATTAGGTTGTTTTTATGTTTATAATTATTAGTTTTATTTATCAAAGGGGTTAGGCTTCTAACCCCTGACATTACTATAAATCTCGCATAATAATTTCATAATTTTCATCGGCTTCATTCATCATTTTAGTTACCATTTCTGCATCCTGTGGTGTCAGGATAATATCCCAAGAGCTTTTCTTTGAACGTGTCTTGTATATCAAGTCAATTCCTGCATTCATTTTCTTGAATGAAAGATTATGAAAATCACCTTTCAGTACTTGTTGATTCCCTTCTATCATAACTTCGATATCGCCTGTTGGACTAATGAAAACATCAACCTCCGATGCATTGTTAGGAAGTTTAAAATGTTTATGTTCAATATACATAATCACACCTTTATTTTATGATACGTTGGAATTGTTAAAAATCTCATACCAACTTTCTCTTTTTATAAATCAGTATGTTAGTGTGGTATATAGATGAACAATGAAGTTTATGCACTTAAATGGTTAGTGATTGAACCAATTAAGTGCAAGTGTTTATTTTTTTGTTAATGATGCTTTATGTTTACTTGAAAAAGGTCTGTAGCTTGAATAGGTAATAAGCAAGCCCGCGATAACAATAAATATCCCACCGATTATGGTATAAACCGTTGGGATTTCATTAAACAACCAGTAACCAAAAATGCATGAAAATAAGATTTGAAAGTAGAAAAATGGAGCGACATGAGAGGCTTCGGCCACGTTCATGGCTTTGATTAAACATAACTGTGAAACGATAGTCACTATAGGGATGGTGAGAAAATAAGGTAATGCTGCTAAGGACGGTGTCTTCCAGATATCTGGGTCTATAATTAGTGCCAATGTTGATACGAGTCCTAATATAAAAAATGAGTTTATTAAAATTGACACTAGTGAAATTTTTGAATCAATGGTTTTAGTTATTAAATTATAACCTGAATTAGTCACTGCAATTAGTATGGGCAATAAATACATCCAATGTAAGCCATAAATGTTTGTTGGATTTATTACTATGACAACACCGATAAACCCAAGTATGGTTGCAATAATTTTAATAGCTGTAAGTTTTTCATTAAAAAATATTGCGCCACCTAACATATAAGCAATGCTGCCCATCTGAACAATGATAATGTATATCTCAAGTGGTATGTAATTTAAAGCAATCACTGATGTAACAGCACACATTAAAAATAAAAATGAACGTAACAGTAATTTACTATTAGTAGCTAAAATTGCTGTTTTTGTTTGTTTAGGCATCAAAATCAGCATAAATAGAAATGGAATAGCAAAGCGAAAGAAAACCATTTGAATAGGGTGGTAATCATGTTGTATCAGATACTTATCCGCGCTGTCTTTTAACGTTAATGATAATGTCGCAATTATTATCAAAATAGCGCCAAGCGTATTTTTGTTTTTATTTTTCATCGTATTTTTTTGTTAATAGATTAATTACTAGTGAACAATATCACAAAATTAAGTTATGGCTACATAAGGCAGGTTAATAGTTATTAAGTAATTTTCTCACTTCATATTTTTAAAAACATAGATACAGAAAATGAAATGACTGAGTGTTAATTTTTTTTAATAAAAGCTGACACTCCTGTATTTACAGTACATACAGGAGTAAATGTTTTACTTAATTTTACTTTTTTCTTGTTTGTAATTTCAAATATTAGCGTGGTGATAATTAGCTTCTAGCTATATATTCTACTTAAGTCACATAAAAAACAGGTAAACACTGCTAATTTCCACTCAGATCGAAGTAAAAATTTAGTAAATTAGTTATTTACTTTTTCTGGGGATGTTTGATGAATATTGAAACAGCAAAGGATAGTTACATAAATAACCTTTATAGCGAAAAGGACCATGTACCTGCGGTTCTTGAAAATCATACGATAAATGGAATAAACAAAGAGTTGCCGCGTCCTTATTTATTTCCATTTGTGAGTCGTACAGAAGCAATTATTAATAAGCCGGAAAAGGCTGAAAATTTTTTATCATTAAATGGATTATGGCATTTTAATTGTTCATATAATCCGTCATCACGGCCTAAAGATTTCTATCGCATTGATTTTGATTGTAATCATTGGGCAACAATCAAGGTACCAGGTAACTGGGAAGCTCAAGGATGGGATAATGCTATTTATGTAGATGAACGTTTCCCTTTCGATACTTCTTGGCCTGAAGTACCACGTGATTATAACCCTGTTGGTTCCTATCGCAGAGAGTTTGTTTTAAATGAAGCGTGGGATAACCGTGAGATATTTTTACATATTGGTGGTGTGAGAACGGCAGCATTCATTTGGGTCAATGGTGAGCGTGTAGGTTATACACAAAATGCAAAAAATCCTGCTGAGTTCAATATTACTAAGCATGTTTTAAGCGGTAAAAATATTATAGCTGTTGAAGTCTATCGCTGGTCTAATGCAAGTTATTTAGAAAAGCAAGATATGCTTGATATGTCAGGCTTTGAACGTGATGTATTTATTTATTCAACAGCAAAAGCCAGAATATATGATGCCCAATTTAGTAACGAATTAAGTGATGATTGGCAAAGTGCATCATTTGATGTTGATTTGACATTAACTAACTCCGGTAAAGAAGAAAAATATTTAATCTCAACAGAATTACTTGATGATTCAACGGGCTTTAGTTCAGTTTTTGTGGCAAATACAGCGTTATATGTTGATGACCGTGGCTCTATAAATTTTCAAGGTACACTGGATAGTCCGCGTCTGTGGACTTCTGAAACACCAAATTTATATACATTGTTACTGACATTATCGAATTCAGATGGGGAAGTTTTAGAAACATGCAGTCACAAAGTGGGTTTTCGTCGCGTTGAGATTGTCGATGGTATGTTACTTGTCAATGGAGTCGCAATAAAAATAAAAGGCGTAAACCGCCATGAGTTACACCCTACATTAGGTCATGTACCCACTGAAGAATACATGATTCAAGATATTAAATTAATGAAGCAGCATAATATTAATGCTGTACGCACCAGCCACTTTCCATGTCATTCTCGATGGTATCAACTATGTGATGAATATGGGCTTTATGTAATTGATGAAGCCAATATTGAATCTCATCCACTTGCTTTAAAACCTGAAACTCAAATTGGTGATACAGAGTCGTGGATCCCAGCGCACCTTGATCGTGTCAAAGCGATGGTCGAACGCGATAAAAATCATCCCTCTATTATAATTTGGTCGATGGGAAATGAAGCTGGCACTGGTTGCGTATTTGAAACTTTGTATCAATGGATAAAAGAAAAAGACAGTAGCCGACCTATACAATATGAGCCAGCAGGTGAAGCACCTTATACTGATATTGTTTGCCCGATGTATCCAACTCTTGAACGTCTTGAAGAATTTGCCCTAAAAGGGGATACAAGACCAATGATTATGATCGAGTATGCCCATGCAATGGGTAACTCTCTCGGGATTCTTGGAAATTATTGGGAAATTATAGATAAAAATACCAACTTACAAGGTGGTTTTATCTGGGAGTGGATGGATCATGCTTTAGAGTTAACAAATGATCGCGGACAAAAGTTTTGGGGGTATGGTAAGGATTATCACCCAACAATGCCGACTGATGGTAACTTCATGAATGATGGCCTTGTCTCGCCAAATAGAGAACCTCATCCACACATGGAAGAAGTCAAGAAGGTTTACTCTCCTATACGTTTTATCGCTGATGATCTAACAGAGGGATCGTTTAGAGTTGAAAATAGATATGACTTTATCGATCTTGATCATATTCAGCTTTTTTATGAAGTATTGAGCAATGGTGTATCAATAGATTGTGGTTCGCTAGATTCAATCGTAATAAAAGCAAATTCACATCAGATTGTTAATGTACCACTAAAAACTATACATTATTGTGATGATGCTGAACATATTATAACAATTAGTGCACGTCTAAAAGATGCTACAGGTCTTCTCGAAGCTGGTCATGAACTCGGCTTGGAACAATTTAATCTATCACCCTCACTTATTAATACATTACGTACTATTACGAATGAGCAAAAATTAACACTTGATAAAACAACACAAGATATTCAAATACTCGGAAGTGACTTCTCATTAGTATTTGATTGTAAAACTGGTGATATAACAAATTATAGTCATAGAGGTACGAAATTATTTATTTCTGGCTTTACTCCAAACTTTTGGCGTGGTGTTACTGATAATGATTTAGGAGCTAACCTTCATGAAAGTAGTGCTGTATGGAAAGACGCTGGACGTTCAAAAATACTTAGTTCGATAGAATCTTATTTCGTTGATGAGCACAGCATTATTGTTCAAGCGAAATACGAACTGCCAGCAGTTCACAGTTATATATCAATAACCTATCATATTACTTCATCTGGTGAGTTTAAGGTTGATATTAATTTTGAACCAACAGATCTGACATTACCCATCATGCTCCGTTTTGGTGCTCAAATTGAAATGCCTCAAATGTTTAATTTTATGCAATGGTATGGGAGAGGACCTGGTGAAACATATTCTGACCGAAAAGGTGCGAAAATCGGAATATATGGGGGAACCACATGGGATCAATTTCACGCTTATCCTCGACCACAAGAATCCGGTAATAAAACGGATGTTCGTTGGATGAAATTAACGAATATAGATGGGCAAGGTATCGAAGTCGAGGCCCATGATACTTTGTTAAATACCAGCGCATGGCCATTTAAATCAACTGAGCTGGACTTCATTGCTGATACATCGAGTAAAAGTGCTTCAGGCTTAACGCCAATATCTCAAAAGCATGGGGTAGATGTTCAACCTAGTAATATTACGACGCTGAATATTGATTTGGCACAAATGGGGACTGGAGGGCAGAACTCATGGGGGTCTTTACCGCCACTAAAGTACCAACTACCAATTCAAAAGCTCAATTACTCATTTATTGTTCGTCCGATAAACACCAATAAAAATAAATAACTTTAACCAACGTTGCCGGTGTAATTTGCATCGGCAATATATAAACCAATAACAAGAAGGCAATAATAATGTCTGAACAAGCCGACACATTAATTGTGTCTGAACAAACTGATACGCGTTATAAAATGTCACTTATCACTTTTCTCTTCTTTTCTATCGCTGGTGGTGGATTTGTTCTTAAAGGTGTTGTGAGTCAATATATCGACTGGGGGCATAATTCATGGCTACTGTATGCTTTTGCATCGTTATTATATGCGATCCCGTATACTTTTATGATTATTGAATTTTCCTCTCTTGAAAAACTCAAAGATTCTGAGAGTGGTTATCAAACTTGGCTTAATCTAATATTCGGGCGGAAATATGGCTTTATTGCCGGATTTTTCTATTTTTATGTAAATATCTTTTATTTTGTCGATTTATTGCCAAATATCATAACTTATACACTTTATACATTTAGTAGTAATGTCGAGTTTGTAACCCATTTAACAAATCAATTATGGTTTAAACCAATTATAAGCTTTACTTCTATTTTATTATTCTGGTTAGCAACTTGGGTTTCAATGAAAGGGCCGAAATGGCTATCACGCTTATTATCATTTGCTGGTTATGCAGGCTTTGGTTTAACGGTCGTCTTTGTTGTTGCTGCAATACTAAAATTATCTCATGGCAATATCTCTTTCAATGGTATGCCTGTTATTCCTGAATATATGACAGGTATTGATCTTTCTTGGTCAAAAATTGCTTCGATGTCATGGGCACTACAATCAATCGGTGGCTTAGAAGCCCTTGCTGCGTATAAGCGTAACATTAAAGGTGGTGAACGTTCTTTCAGAATCGGTTTAACACTCAATGTTATGATTTTCTCTGGTATTATGATCTTCTCTGCGCTGTTACTAAACATGATTCTTCCTGCAGACCAAGCTTCTAAGTTGGGACTGATGTCTACAATTTATGTTGTATTCCAACAACTTGATTTTCCTTCATGGTGGACAAATGTCATAGCACTGTTTTTATTATTAACGACCTTATGTGGTTCATTAATGTTATGGACTTCTGCCCCTGTTAAGATGCTTTTTGTTGATGCACCCAAAGGGATATTTGGAAGTAAGCTGTCTGAAGTAAACAAAGAGGGAACACCTGTAAACGCACTACGTATGCAAGGTATTTTAGTTAGTGTTATTATCGTTGTGTTTATGTTTGGGCAATTTAGCTCAGGAATGAACTCGCTTCTTATCGCTGTGAAAAACTTAGATGGTGGTGCTGCAACTATACCAGTTATGTTCTTGATGGTTGGCTATATAAAACTTCGATTAAACTCTGAGAATAAAGACTTTAAGCGCGACTTTTACTTTTTAGGTAAAGGTAAAGTTTTGCCGATATTATCTGTATTACCTATGGTGCTTATATTTATTGCTGCTACAATTGCTGCGTTAGTACCTGGACCTGAAAATTGGAATGAAAATTTCAGTGGCTCCTTAATTCAACTTATATTGGGGCCATTAAGTATCATTGCCGTATTTGCCTACTGTAGCCACTTATATAATAAATGGCGAATTAAAAATCCACATGATACTTCGTTATTCAATAAAGTATAAAGAAAGTATTATAGCTGCAATTTTTAAAGCCTAATTATCATGATTAGGCTTTTTAAAAAAATAAGTTTTTATTGTTTTAAATATAGAACGAATTGTGTAACCGTTCACATATTACTTTTTATAACAAGTGAAGTAGCGAGTTTAAAGTCCTTATATTGCAATTTTTTGTCCTTATCTTGTTATCTAATATCAGCATAAGCCTTTATCATGTGCATAATTGTACAGTGTTTTGATTGATTGAGTCTGTATTTGTTAAATTGTTAATAGTAAATGCGATAGTACTTGTATTGATTGTCACTAGATTTATCTGAAGAAGGTTAACACTTTAATGAATAAAACTTTAATTACTTCTGCTCTAGCCGTTTTACCATTACTACTATCTACACCAGCAAATGCCGATTTGAAAATTAATGGTGGTAGTGGTGCGACACCAAAAGAGTTCCCATATTTCACCTCTGTTTATAAGTATTTTAAATTAAATGACTTTTATAGAGTTTCAGATTTTTCTTGTGGTGGTGTGATTGTTGCTGGTCATTATCTTTTATCTGCTTCTCATTGTTTTGTGGAAAACTCGACAACGGGTGTCCCATGGTGGAATGGGCAAGATATTGGACATCAACGCCCTAAAAAATTTAGTGGCGGTGTGGTGTTAAATACTGTCGTTGACGAAGATCTTATCGTGGGTTTAGAAACGACGTAAACGCCCCATGAACCCACGGGGCGATATTTGTTAGTGTTTGAGGTTCCAAGGTAGGAGTGCATCGATATCGGGCTCAGCTTTCGCGAGCTCTTTCATGCACTTGACCATGTAGTCGTAGAGGATAAGGCCGTTGGCTTTCGCAGTCTCGACGATGCTGTAAAGCATCGCACTCGCATCAGCACCATTTGGCGTGTTCGAGAACAACCAGTTCTTTCTGCCAATGACCAGCGGTTTAATTGCGCGTTCAGCGCGGTTATTGTCTATCGATAAGTGACCGTCATCGATATAGCGGATCACCTTCGGCCATTGGCCGAGCGTGTATTTTATCGCTTTACCCAGCGGGCTAGACGCTATCACTTGTTGAGATGTCATCCACTCGTACAACTCGTCCAGTATCGGTTTGCTATGCAGTTGACGTTCTGCTTTTCGTGTTTCGACAGTCGCACCTTTTAAGCGCGATTCTATCCCATAGAGCTTCTGGATTTTGGCCAGCGCTTTATCTGCTTTGCCTGACTTACCTTTACCTTGAAGCTTCTTAGCCTCCATGAACTTTCGCCGTGCATGTGCCATGCAGCCAACATTGGTGACGTGATAAAGACCATCATAGGCACCATAGCCATCGGTTTGTAGATAACCACTGTAATCCCCCAAGAAGGCAACAGGGCATGCCCTCGCGCGACTGTTTTGATAGTCGTACAAGGCAATATTCTTCACATTGGGGAGTGCGGCTTCTGGCGAGTCTGCGCCCGAGCAGTAGAGCCACATGTAACACTGTTTTTCTTCCTTGAGAACATTGAGTGGCGTTTCATCCGCCTGGAACACCACTTGTTGAAGTAGTGCTCTTTTAGAGCGGCATAGAGTGGTTTGAACTTCTCACTAACTTGGATAACCCATCTGGCATAGTGGTTCGTGATAGCTCGATTCCCGACTGGGTAAACAGCGACTCTTGGCGGTAAAGTGGCATCGCGTACTGGTATTTGCCAAGAATGATGTTGGCAAGCAAGCTTTCTGTGGCAAAGCTCTTCGGGATAATGCTTTGCGGTGCTGGCTTTTGAACGATGTGATTGCTGTCTTCAGTTTGCTCGCACTGGCGGCAAGCATATTTAGGGCGAACATATTCCAGCACTTTGAGTACGGCTGGCGAAAACTCCAGCTTTTCACTGCTGTCTTCACCGATTTTATGCAGGTCATGATTGCAGCATGCACACTGCTTTTCATGGTCGTCTAAATCAAGTTCGATAACTTCACGAGGTAAGGTCTTTGGAAGAGGCTTACGCTTACCGCGTTTCTTCGTTGTGGTTGTGGTGGTCGTCGTAACCTCAACCTCTTCTTCCTTAGCGGCTTCACATTCCGCTTCGTTGAAGAGGTCACCT
>NZ_CH724141.1:24137-90559 GCF_000153325.1 Photobacterium sp. SKA34 | reverse complement strand
TCGTTGAAGAGGTCACCTTGAGATTCATCGTAGGGCTTTAACGCCTCCGAGCGTTTTGCGAACTGGCGGTCGAAAGCCAGTTTGAGTTGCTCAAGCAGAGATTGACGCTCTTGTTTCCACTGAGATTCGCTGTGTTTTTGCAACGCCAACAACTCTTTCACCATCGCTTGTAGCTCGGCAACATCTTGGCTTTCTGGGTTGATATTTGGCGTCTTTTTCATGGCATTTATTATACTAAAGTCATGCCGTTAACGCTTGGTGGATATAGCTTTATTATCGATTAAGTCATTGTAAAATCGTTTATTTGAACGGGTTTATGGCTGATAATCGTGAAGCCAGAAAGCAGTCTATCAAGCTCGCATTGAGTCAGGGTAAACACGTCATTTTTCTCTTTTGACGGCCATTTATACTTGGCTTTTTCAAGGCGTTTATACCAAAGTGCAAAGCCTGTTTTATCCCAGTACAACACTTTGATTTTGTCGCGCTGTTTATTGGTAAACAGGAATAGTGCGCCGCTTCCCAAGGGTAAATCGGTGTCACTTTCGATAATCGCCGCGAGGCCATTGATGGACTTTCTAAAATCGACACTCTCACGATACAGATAAATATCTGGTGCACTTAGCATATGTTTCATGACAAGGCTCCAATGAGTTCTGCCAGGTAGGCAGCGGGCGTGCCTTGAGGAATACTCAGCTCAACGTCGTTGACAAAAAGTGTCATATTCGCGGTAGGTATTTGCGTCATATGGTAACGTGTTGTCTGCTCTACAACGTTTGCTTTGACGAAGCCGTTAGTCTGTGGTGTTTGAAGGTGTGTTAACTGTTGGCGTTTGGCATGAAACGTGGAAAGACTTAATCCGTGATGTTCACAAAAAGCACGTTGAGTGAGTTGGCTGGATTCATAGCACTCAAACAAAGTCTGCCATTCTTGATTGGTACGTCGTGTTGCCATTTTAAATCTCCTTTGGATTGGAGATTTGATCTTATTCTTCGAGTAAAGTGATTAGAATGCGGTGTTTATGGCACGCTTACGATAAGTTAAAGGAGATTCTATGGACAACTTAGATTTAGAATTTATTAGGCGCGACATGTCGACGACTATCTATCAGATATTCGAAGATTTTGAAGATATGAATAATTGCTTACCGACAATGGAAGAGTTTAGAACGCTGTTTGATATCTATTCTGTAAATTTCATCCCTCGAATTGATGAGACGTTAGATGCCAAAGTAAAAGAATTATTAGCTAAAAACGAAATGATGGAACAGCAAGTTTGGAACGTTTTTTATGAGCTTGAATCTGAAGAGCGTAAAAGACGAACATAACTATAGTTAGCACTTTCTGTTTGAGAGTGCTTTTTAAATATCTTAAATAAAGATATATCATTTTATATTTCCTTATTTGTTAATAGGTAAATATCTTGAATTATGAACCATGAAAATGATTGATTGAAAATTAAGTAATGATGAAGGGGCAGCGTTATGTTATAGGTATAAACGGTTTCTTGGAATTGAGTATAAGAGGATACATAAAGCTACGTATCTAACTACTACAAATAGCAATCCTTATTGGGCGTTTTTCTTGCGATGCGAGTGTTAAGAGCTAGTTTAAATAAAACCTTGCGTCTGAATAACTTATTTGAACAAGTAAACAGTTGCAAGGCTTTATCGGGTTATTTACTTACCTGCAATGTTTAGACGAGCAAAACGAATTTTCGGTGCATAGAAACTACGATTATAATCGTGTTCTAATACATTACTAACTGCGTCAATTTCTTTGATCATTTGGTAGAAGTTACCTGCTACCGTAATACCACGTACTGCTTGAATACGTTGACCATCACGGCATAAGAAACCACTTGCGCCAAATGAAAAATCACCACTGATAGCATCGGCGCCAGAATGAACACCTTGCAATTCAACAAGCTCTACATACTCACCACTCGTTGTTTCATCAACGCTATTTGCGCCAACTGAAATAACAGTGTGACGAGACCCGACACCTAACCCACCTTTTGCGGAGCGTGATGCATTAGCGGTGTTTTCGATACCGAAGTAACGTGCTGTATGGCTATTATGCAGCAAGCTATTTAGTTGACCTTCACCTACTAGAACAGTATCGCGGGTGGCAAAACCCTCGCTATCAAAGGCTTTAATCGAAAAACCACCTTCAATATAAGCTTTGTCTGTAATGGTAATGAACGAGCTTGCAACTTGGCTACCAATCGCATCACGCCAAGGGTTAATGCCTTTCATTGCAGCTTGACCAGAAGTACACATTCCAAATACACCGAATAAGCTACTAAGTGAGCTTAGGGTGAAAATGACAGGATATTGTTTGGTGGCAATAGGCGAACCATCGAGAAGGGCTTGCGCCATGTCATAGCCATAGTTAATAGAGAAGTTAGCATCTAACTCACTGAATTTACGACCTGATGACATACCGCCATGCATCGCTTGTTTGCCGTCTTTTTCAATTAAGCTATAAGCATAACAGTAGGTTGAACGCTCACTGTGGTGGCAAAGCGTACCTTGGGTATTCGCTAAAATTACATGTGCGTCTGATTCAGCAAAGCCATTGTATGGGGCGCTTTTAGCGTCAGGTTTGTTTACTACGCCTTGTTCTAGTGATAGGGCTAGAGCGATCTTTTGATCAACATCGCCATCATCATCTTGGTAAATCTCGCTTAAATCTGTGCTGATTTTACTATCAATACAGCTAATGGTTTGATGCGGATCTTGCTGTGAATATTCAGCGTTCAATAGTGCGTTATCAACCATTAGATCAAGGCTCGTTGGATCTAATGACTCAGAATAGCTGGTGGCAATACGCTGATCTTTTACCACGCGGACGCCAATCACTTGTCCTGACGTTACCTTGTATTCATCGAGCTCGCCATTATTGGCTTTAAGCGAGAAGTTATTACTGCGATTAGCAATCACATCGGCACTCGCGCCTTTTTGAGTTACACGCTCAAGCACATGGTCGATGGCCTGCTGTAATTTATTTTGATCAGCCATTAGTTACCACCTCCCACAAGAATATTATCAACTTTCAATGCAGCTTGACCCACAGTTGTCGGTACTGAGCCACTGACGGAGCCACACATACCTGCCGCAAGTGCAAAATCATTACCAACCATACTGATTTCTTTTAATACTTTAGGACCAGTACTAATTAGAGTTGCAGATTTCAGTGGCTTAGTAATTTTACCGTTTTCAACAAGGTAGGCTTCCTGCACTGCAAAGTTAAACTCACCTGTACCGGGTTGAACTGAACCACCACCCATTTTTTTAGCGTAAATACCGCGCTCAACACCAGCTAGCATATCGTCGAGACTGCTATCGCCGGGTTCGATAAAGGTATTACGCATACGTGAAGTTGGTGCAAATTTATATGACTGACGACGACCAGAACCTGTACGAGCAAAGCCTGTTTTCATGCCGCCCATGCGATCAACCATAAAGCTAGTAAGTTTCCCGTCTTTAATAAGCTGAGTGAGTTGGGTTTCCATGCCTTCATCATCAATATTGATAGAGCCCCATTCGTTTACCATAGTGCCATCATCAACTGCGTTCACGACTGAATTGGCAATGGTTTCGCCCATTTTATCGTAGAAAACAGAGGCTTTTTTCGCAACAGAGGTGGTTTCAAGCAAGTGACCACAGGCTTCGTGGAAGATGACTCCACCAAAACCATTACCGATGATCACTGGCATTTCGCCTGACGGACAAGCATCAGAAAACAGTTTAACCATCGCTTGTTTAGCCACATCTTGACCTAACTGCTCTGGATTGACCTTGCTATTAAATTCCCAACCTGTGAATGCGCCCGGCGCTTCATAGCCAGTGGATTGTTCGCTACCATTTTGCGCGACGGCATTAGCAGAAATACGGGTGTAGTGGCGAGTATCACCAATGTGTAAACCTTCAGAGTTGAAGATTTCAATCTGTTGTTCACGTTGGCCAATGTTACCGATGAACTGGCTGATCTTTTCATTTTCAGCACGAGCCGCTTCATCAGCTTGGCGTAAAAACGCAATTTTTGCTGCCATGTTAGCGTCTTGGCTTAATGGTAACTGGCAACTATGTTTATTGGTAAAGCGGTTTAAATTCAAACTACCAGCAGACAAAATTTGCTCACGTTTATCTTTTGCTGCCAGTAGGCTAGTAACGCGTTTCAATTCTTCTTCGTCTGTGCTGTTGGTGTAGCCGTACAGAACTTTAAAACCGAAAAATAGACGAATACCGATACCAAAATCGATCCCTGAGTTGATTTTATCGATCTCACCTGAAATTAACTGCACAGAGTTAGATTGGTGATGTTCAACAAAGAGTTCGGCAAAATCGGCACCTAAAAATAGCGCATGATCGATGACTGCTTTAGCAGTGCTAGGGTTTAGCATGTGTGCTCCCTTGTGTTTTTATGAGCTCTATTTAATAAACTAGCAGTTTTTTGTTATTTCTTCCTCTATTGGTGAAATAGGAAGAAACGATTAAATACTGAGTTATCAGTGAGTAACTGTAATGCGTTAGTTGTTCTTAACTGAAGGTAATATAATAGAGCGAAGAATTTGTTCAAGTTCATCCCAAGGTAAAACTTCACTATCAATCACTTCAATGCGGGATTCAAAACCTTCGAGTGATAATTCGTTAACTGAAACCACTTGATTTACTACATTAAAGGCAAAACAACCATTTTCAGTATTCACGACAGCTTTTACACGGTTCGCATTTAAGCTTGAGAATAGACTGAAAAGCTTTGAAAATTCAAAATGTTGATCGGCGTCAAAGAACCAACCACAACTGTGGAATCCTTGACCGTGGTTCTCTTTACGAATGAATTGCTGCCCTGGTAATAGCTCAATCTCTGGCTCTGGGGCTATATCGTGGTGGTGATCGTCGTGATGATGGTGATGACTATGTTGTGCAGCGCGATCAATACGTGGAATATCAAGCCACTCTAGTTCTAGTTTACCTAGCTCTACCTCACCGATTAAGGCTTTCTTTGGTTCTGCTTGTTCAATTGCTGATTGGAAAGTGAAAAGATCGTAGTCATCACATTGGTCGATCTTGTTAGCAACAACAACGTCGGCAAGAGCAAGCTGATCTTGGAAGTTTTCATTATTAGTATAGAAACTATCAGCAAAGTGACGAGGGTCAACAAGCGTGATGGTGGCACGTAAATCAACGTAATCTGCATACACACCTGAAGTTAACTTGTTGATCACTTCTTTAGGATGGCCTAATCCTGTTGGCTCTAATAGCAAGCGATCAGGTTTTTGCGCCAGTAGGGCATTAATACCAACAGACATGGGTAATCCAGCGACGCAGCACATGCAGCCACCAGGAACTTCTTTGATAATGGCGCCTTGTTGTTCGAGAATTGCGCCATCGACGCCAACATTGCCAAACTCATTGATAAGAATTGCCCATTTTTCATTTTCAGGTTTACGAGCAAGAAGAGAAAGAATCGCAGTTGTTTTACCAGCACCTAAAAAGCCAGTAATAATGTTGGTTGGAATACGTTTCATGTTGTGCTGATCTCTATACGTCTACATTCTGTAATTTGTTTATTCTACCGTATGTTACAGAGTAACGGTATCTCGCTGAAAAAAGCAAAAATGTGGATGTGTTGAGTCATTAATTTGTATAAAGATGAACAGGAAGTCTAATGCTTGGCTTCCTGATATTGTTTTTGATGACGAGAGTTGAAATTAAATGTAATTTTTCGCCTCACGGTATGCTTCAATCTCTAATGGAGTGCTGTGGTAACCTGTTATATATTTGCATCAAGTATTGACGAATTTGCTCTTGTACACCACGTAGCTCAAATTGACGAACATGAATAAGTTCATTGGCTAAGAGTTCGCGATTATCTCGTTCTTTATCTTTTATCCAAATACCATATCCATAGTTGTATCCCGCCATGTTAGGACCCGCATAACCAGATTTTTTGGCCAATTGTGCTAATGTTGGATCTGTAGGGAATGGAAGCGTGTTGCTGTAGTAAATATGCACTTTTCTGGGTGTTTAATACCGATGCGTTTGGCAATAGCTAATGCTTGCTCATTCAATGGTTCACCTTTTTCTTGCGCGATTTTCTCTTGATGTTTTACATATTCAGTCGCTGCAGGAAGAATAGCATTGATGCTTTCTGTTAATTTGGCTGGTGGGTTAGCGTAAATTTCATCTCTGTTAATACACCCTGAAATTAAGAGTGTGAACATGAGTATTTATGCCAATTTCATAACTATTCCTTGTTAAGTTTTCCGACTGTCCTGTGCTATTAGGCATCGTATATAAGTGAATACTTGAGTGTTTCACTTTTACATAATAATACGAGCTATTTCACGAAAGTTGGAAAGAGTGATGCAAGCAGAGTATTTGAGAGTGAACTTGTTCATGAAGACTTTAAAATAGGAATTATTGATAACGTTTAGTTGCGTGTCAAAAACGTCAAATTAGCGGCATAGGTGAAAAATGTTATTTTAGTGATAATTTTAACTTTATGATAAATAAGGGTTTTCGTGTTTTTGTCAGGCTTGTGACGTGATGTTTTTGATAAGATAACGTTAGGCTTTGGCGGAAAGTAGCAAAAAGGATTTGTAATGATTATTCGTAAATTACGACTACAACGTGGTTGGTCTCAAGAGCAACTTTCTCAATTAAGTGGATTAAGTATTCGTACGATTCAACGTATTGAGCAAGGACAAAAGGCGGGGCTAGAATCACTCAAATCTTTAGCTGCTGTGTTTGAAATACAAGTATCAGACCTTCAAATGGAGCCGCCAATGAATAAAGAAATCAGTGTCACAGAAGACGAAAAAAAAGCACTTAACTATGTTAAAGGTATTAAAGGGTTTTACTCTAATCTAACTACGTACGTATTAGTCATAAGTGGATTGTTCGTAATTAACTATTTTACGAGTCCTGGTTATTGGTGGGCGGTGTGGCCTGCATTGGGCTGGGGGATTGGTATTGTGAGCCATGCGCTTAGTGCGTTTGAAGTCCTTAATATTTTCGGTCCTGAATGGGAGAAAAAACAAGTCGAGAAACGCTTGGGTCGAAAGTTATAACCTTATCTGTAAGCTATTAATCCCGATTTAAATCACTACATAGAGTGGTTAAACCTAGCCCTATACTTTATTTAATCATAATAAAAATAGGGCTATTTTAATATACGTCTATGGTTTCTTATTCTTTAAAAGAAGCAAATAAGTATAAATCTGCGTTATCGTTTTAACGGCCTAATCATGTTAGGTTAACCATTCATGTAACTGATATGTATTGGTGTGTTAATGCTACCTTCAGTCGTCCGTAAAATATGGTATACCCCTTCAATTAACTTTGGCTTTCGTGCATTCAGTGCAATGTTATTGGTTATTGCAATTGGTCTAATTTCTGGACAAGTTAATTATGCAATGACGGCGTTAATGACATTACCTGCAGCTTTAATTAGTGGATTAGATATTGCTGGACCGAGACGATGGACGCGCTTTTTGATCTCATCAGTGGTTTGGATTACTGCGTTGATATTTTCTTATTTCATGCTTTCTTGTGCTATTCCATTGTGGATTATTTATGGGGTGTTATCGATTTTAGCCGCAGGTTGTGCCCTAAATGGTCAGTTTTGGGGGCGGTTGGGAATCTCTAGCTTATTTATTACTGTTATGGCCTTGTCACTGCATAACTCAAAAGCAGACATGTATTCCTATTTGATGCTGGTTTTAGGTCCATTAGGTTTTGCTTTATTCAGTTGGGCTTGGTTTGCATTATGGAAACACTATGCGCTAAAAGTAGGTTTAATTGCTATTTATGATCAGCTTAATGCATTTTTTAAACACCGAACTCAGTTTTTATTGGGCGAAGGTATCGAGAAAAAAGCAATAGAAACCAAATATCAGTTGATTGAATTATTTGAGCAAGCAGTGCAATCCGAGTCATTTTTATCATCAAAAAACGATGTGAATTCTTTAAAACAAGAGTTATTCCTTGCCGCTGATATTTTTGAAGGTTTGATAAGTTGTCATACCAGAAATAAAGATCTGATCAGTCAGTTTCAACATGATGAAGAGAAACGTAATCTGTTGATGAAATGGAGTGAAAATTGTCAACAGAGGTTATTGTGTAAAGCAAAAGCGCTTCAACATACGCAAGTTACACTCCCGAAAGAATCGTGTATTGCCATTGCAGATGAATTGATTGATGCCGTTCAAGCAGAGTTAAATCAACAGACAAGATTTCGTTACTGGGCGGCAAGCATTAAATATCTTTCTCGAAGGGTTGAACTAGATCAGCCATCGTTTGAAAGACAAATTGAAATTCAACCCTTTGAATTAGCATGGCACTGGCCAAAGAAAAATAACCCAATATGGCGACATGTGGCGCGTTTCTCAATGATTTTTACTGTCGGCGCTGTTATTGCGGATTCATTTCATTTAGCGCATCCAGAATGGGTATTTATTTCAATTATAATGGTTATCCAACCGAGCTTTTCATCTATAAGGAGTAAAATATGGCAAAGATGGCTTGGCACAGGCTCTGGTTTATTATTTGCGACTGTACTGATTTTCCTTGGTATCTCTGAACTCCAAATTTATATACTGTTAACTATACTACTGACAGTTGCGATGTTTAATATAATTAAAAATTATGCACTTGCGGTTGGTTGTATCACAGCGATGTTGGTGTTGGCGTTTCAAATTATAGCTAGCAGTGGCATTGATATTGTTGCTCCACGAATGATAGATAATCTTATCGGGTGCTCTTTAGTGTTAGTTGGCTATAGTTTACTTTGGCCACAATGGCGGGGGAAAGAGATCCATGCTCAATCAGTTAGAGCACTTCAAGCAACTAAAACCTTATTTTTGATGTGTTATGAGGAACTTCAATCTGAAAGTAATAAGATTGAGCCCACTCAATTTGGTAAACAACGTTTGGATATGTTATCGAAAGAGCGAGGGTTAGAGCTGATTTATAATGAGATGCAGAATGAGCCTCGCTTCACGCGCCGTGATCCTCAATACTATGAAGAGATGCTCAGTCATAATCGTTTGCTGTCTTATTATCTATGTTTACTTATTCCTCTTGCGAGAAATGGAACCACAATACATAGCCCAACGGATTGGGAAGGAACTATTAATAATGCAATGGATGCTTTGATTTCAAGCATTCAAGATGGAAAAGTCGTTGAGCTTCCATATTTTGATGAGACAGATATACCAATGACTTTAGATAAACCTACTAATGAGCAAGCTGCATATGAGTTGGTTTGGTTATCACTAATGACAGTAAAACAAATGCATGATCTAGTGCGGGATAAATACTCACACGTTGCCAGTTAACATAATGAATAAAAAAGAGAGTGAACGACATGTCTACTCTCTTTTTTATTCATATAAACCTAGTCTTCATGCATCACTGTTGAGTAAGAAACGATGTTATGGAATACGACGCTTTCTGTCACCGCGCGATAGTCATGAGGTTTATCTGCCTCAAATCGAATACTTTCTCCTTTGGATAAATAGTGCCATTTATCATCGATATATACGCCTAATTCTCCCTCAGTAACAACAGAATGTTCAATGGTTCCAGTCTTATGCGGAGACGAATGTTGCGTATGAAAGTGGGTTAGCGTGATTTCAAACATCTCAAATCTAACCGTAGGATCATAAGTGATTAACGTTTTAACATGCATATCGATATCGGCTGGAAAGATCCTTCCATCTGTATCATTTTGATCACTAAAAAAAGCAGTGAATGATGAATTCAAACCACTAGATATCTTCCACAAGGTTGCCACGGTTGGGCTAGACTCTTTACGCTCTATTTGTCCAAGCATGGCTTTTGATACACCAGTTAACTTTGACGTCGCATCTAGGCTAAGTTTTTGTTTCTCACGCAATGCTTTTAAATGTTTTGATATTCTGGCTTTAAAAATTTCTTCGTTCATCATCTTTCCTGTTGTGCGTTATAGCGCACAATGATAAAGTTCCTTTTGTGCGCTATAACGTACAAATAAATCCATCTGTACCGTGCGCTATAGCGCACATGATAGCATTGTTCTAAGGAGTAGAAAATGAACGATTTACGATTTAATTTAAGTCATATTTCAGCTGGAACAATTGCTGTTTTAGTCGGTTACACATCGTCTGTTATTTTAGTTATTCATGCTTTAACAGAAATGGGGTTAGCTCAGTGGCAGATTAATAGCTGGTTGTTTGCTTTGGGATTAATCATGGGCATAACCACCATTGCTTATTCTTTTTATTTCAAAGTACCAGTATTAACAGCATGGTCTACCCCCGGCGCTGCTTTTTTGATTACAGCAGTTCAGGGTTACAGCGCGACAGATGTCATTGGTGCATTTATTGTTTGTGGCTTATTGACCTTTATTTCAGGACTAATTCGTCCACTTGCTTTGGCTTTACAACGTATTCCATCGCCAATTACTTCAGCTTTATTATGTGGCGTAATATTGCCTATTTGTTTAAGTGGATTCACGCAAATAGAAACGCATCCAATCATGTTTTTGTTGTTGTTTAGTGTGTATATAATCACTAAAAGGTTTATGGCTCGATATTCTATGTTGTTGACGTTACTTGCTTCTGTGGGCATTGCGCTATATTCCAATACCTTAAATACCACTTCAATCCATATGGCAATGCCAACGTTTTATTGGCTAAGCCCGAGCTTTCATTTTCAACCGATCATTAATATCGCTATTCCTTTATATTTGATTACGATGTTGTCGCAAAATATTGCAGGTTTTGCCGTACTTCAAAACTTTCAATTTAAAGTGCCAATTCGCCCTGTATTTTTAGGAACAGGTTTAGTGAATATGATTGCAGCACCATGTGGGATCTTTACGTTGAACCTTGCGGCAATAAGTGCCGCTATTTGTATGAATGACGATATTGATGGTAAGCACAGCGATCGTTATAAAGCTGCTATCTGCGCCGGCGGATTTTATATTTTAGTGGGTATTTGGGCATCGATTGTGGTTGCTATTTTCGTATCTTTGCCTGATGGATTAGCCGATGTTCTTGCAGGTTTTGCCTTATTAACAACCTTAATTAGCTGTTTGTTCAATGCATTTGATACCGATGAATACAGAGAGTCGGCGATACTTACTTTGTTAATAACTTTATCAGGTATTCATTTGTTAGGAATCAGTGCGGCTATATGGGGAGTAGGTGTTGGCTTGTTCCATTTCAAGTTAATGCAGAGTAAAAAGCCAGTATTAATAGCAGAGCGCTGATAAGCACACGCCCACTTAATCTTGAATACGGCACTGTAAATCATTGCCTATTCAATAATGAATGGAATGCGATCAATTGTGCTCTCGTGAAACGTCATCATATAATTTATTTACTCAATAAATACTTCGTGTAAAAAACAATAAGACACTGCTGTTTGTCAGTTTTATGTGATTTATAACTCTTTCTTGCTGTAATTGTTTGTTGTTTATCCTATCTGTTGCTATGGTTGCGGCGAAATATTGTTTAGTACTCTAAATAATATTATTGGGTTTACATAACAAGGTAGGATTTTTTGAATACTTCGACGGACAAAGTAAGTAGTAAATACAGTATAGATACAACCGATTATCAAGTTGGACAGGATAATATTCAACGCTGGGGGTTTGATATTCACAAACCGGTGTTTGGTATTAGTGCGATATTAATTTTGCTATTTATTGCTGTGATGCTAATTGTCGATCCTGCGACAGCAAAAGCTGCATTAAATAATACTCGAAACGGTATTATGGAGCAGTTTGATAGCTACTTTATGTGGGCCGTTAATACATTCGCAGTTTTTTGTATATTCTTAATGCTTTCACCGCTAGGTAAAATTCGTATCGGTGGTAAAGAGGCAAAACCTGAACATTCAACACTGTCATGGAGTTCAATGTTATTTGCTGCAGGTATTGCGAGCGGTATTATGTTTTTTGGTGTTGCAGAGCCAACGGCATATTTCACCGATTGGTTTGGCACTCCTTTTAATGTTGAGGCGATGACACCTGAGGCCAAACAATTAGCAATGGCGGGTAGTGTATTCCATTGGGGGATCAGTGCGTGGTCTATTTACGCAGTGGCAGCATTAGCGTTAGCCTTTTTTGCTTATAACAAGAACTTGCCGTTATCAATTCGATCTTTGTTGTTCCCTATTTTTGGTGATCGTGCATGGGGATGGTTAGGTCATGCAGTTGATATTTTGGCTGTTGTTTCAACCTTGTTTGGTTTAGTGACCTCTTTAGGGTTAGGTGCAAAACAAGCGGCAAGTGGTATTAATTATGTTTTTGGTACTCACGGCGGCTTAGGGTTACAGTTCGGTATTATTGCCTTTGTTACATCAATCGCGATTTTTTCTGTAATACGAGGCATTGATGGCGGGGTTAAGCTTTTAAGTAATATCAATATTGTTATTGCGTTTGGGCTGTTAGTTTTAGTTGCAATTTTGGGTTTTGATATCGTTAAACATTCGCTTCCTGATACCTTTATGGCGTATGCGAAGAACTTTTTTGCACTAAGCAATCCTATTGGTCGTACAGATGATACGTGGCGTCATGGTTGGACTATCTTCTATTGGGCATGGTGGATTTCATATGCGCCATTTGTAGGTATCTTTATCGCTCGAGTATCTAAAGGTCGTACAGTAAGACAGTTTATTTTTGCCGTTCTCTTTATTCCAACATTAGTGACAATGACTTGGTTCTCTGTCTTTGGTGGTATTGCGGTTGAGCAGGTAGCGACAAAAGTAGGAGAGTTAGGACTCCATGGCCTACAGGACCTATCTTTAACCTTATTTTATGTGTTTGATGCGATGCCAATGAGCCTGTTGTTATCTGTCATTTCGATTGTGCTTATTTTAGTGTTCTTTGTGACATCATCAGATTCTGCATCGTTAGTTATCGATAGCATAACCGCAGGTGGTAAATTAGATGCACCAGTACCACAACGTATTTTCTGGGCAACAATTGAAGGTGTTATTGCTGCCATTTTATTATGGGTTGGTGGTGCTCAAGCATTAGAAGCATTGCAGTCTGGAGTGGTGATTACCGCGTTACCGTTTAGCTTTATTCTGGTGATAACGTGTGTAAGCCTATGGAAAGGTTTGATGAGTGAGCGACACTTATATTCTTAAGATCATAGTAAATTAAGAATTATCAAAAAGTCGGCATTTGTCGGCTTTTTGTTTTTTAATCATAACTCTGATGGATAGTGTAGAGTGATCTATCACTGAAATTTAAAATAATTACTTTATTTAGTTTGTTGACTAGTAGCGAAAAGCCGAGTCTTTCTGCAAACTGAAGTCAGTAATAAAGTCGTGAGTGAATGGAGTCACTGATATGATTAATTGGATTACTGTTGAGTCTAACTCAATTCGTAAAGTGGGTTATAACGAAACAAAAAATGAGCTTTATGTTGATATGGGAAAACGTCAACCTTACTGCGTCTTTTCTGAGGTTTCCAAATATGCTTTTTTTCATTTTGCATCTGCAGAATCGGTAGAAGAACATTTCAATAGCCAAATTAAATCTGTTTATAGCCAAGTGTCATAGTTTCGTTACTATATGCACAAGTTCGGTTAATTGCCTGTTTCTTAAGATTTCATTTTTCGAATAAAATACAGATTGCTTAATAAACTCGACAGGCATATTTTTATGATAATAGAGCGTAATCATACTGAATAGAATTACGCTTATTCATCGTAAATAGAGTAGCATATGAGCATTGCAGATTTAACTGAGCATCTTTTTTAAGTGCGAATCGTATAAGCCAACAAGAATGGCTGGCCAGTTCAGTTGATTGGCCGACATTGCATCAAATTGGTCTTAATCATGAAGCTAATATAGAACAATTAAAAGAAACGGCTGAAATGTACGCCCGTATTATTCAGCGTTGTAAGTATGTACATTCCGTTCGCTGGCGAGTGAAAGATCCGCAGCATTTAATGGAAAAGATTGTTCGAAAAACTCAAGCGAATACACCCACATTTAAACAAAAATATGAAGGTATTAACCAAACCAATTACGACAGTATTGTGACTGATTTAATTGGTGTACGTGCGCTGCATTTATTTAAAGAAGATTGTTTACCGGTTCATGATTATCTCTGCCAAGAATGGAAAAATGCAGAGCCACCAATTTATTATGTTCGTAATGGTGACGATAAGGTCTTTACTGAATTACCCAGTGATGTGGAAGTGAAAATCCATCCTGCGGGATACCGTTCATTACATTATGTCTTTGGTTCACAGCCCTTAAATCATATTGTTTTTACTGAAGTCCAAGTTAGAACGATTTTTGAGGAAGGTTGGACGGAAATAGATCATAAAATTCGTTATCCTAATTTTTCTCATAATGAACAAGTATGCGAATTTTTATTGATGTTTAATCGTTTAGCTGGATCGGCTGATGAGATGGGATCTTTTGTCAAACAACTTGTCAGTGAACTAGAGCAACACCAAAAATCAATTGATGAGATTACACATAAAAGTGATCAAAACACCCAAGAAGTAGGAGAGTTGTTTAAATTATTAGAGCAAAATGAATCAAAACAGCAAGGCTCTCAAGAACTTATTGATAAACTACGAGCACAAGTTGAACAGTTACAAGCAGAGAAGAATGCCTTACAAAAAGCGACAAAACATCATGTTGCTAACAGATTAGATTTAATGGGAAAAGCACAACGTAAGGCTGCTGATCTTATTAAATAAAGCATAACTATCCGTTTTTCGGATAGTATCTAGTTTGTTAGCCGTAGTATAATGCTTATAATTCATCTATTCCTTTTAGGTATGTATAAAATATAAGAAAAGTTGTACTGAGGTTGTTTATGATGAGAACACGTTTTGATCGTATTCGTCATGCTGTTTGTTTTGAAATTATTGGATTAGTGCTGTTAGTTGGTGTGTTGAGTCAATTTGGCTATGATTCTGATCATGTTGGAGCTGTTGGCATTGCGTTTTCATTTTTAGCTACAGGTTGGAACTACGTTTACAATAACTGGTTTGATAAGTTGATGGTACGTCGCTATAAAACCCTTAAGAAAACATCGTTACAGCGTGTAGTACATAGTGTAGGTTTTGAAGCGGGACTATTATTTGTCACTATTCCTATTTTAGCTTGGGTATTAAAGGTGTCGATCTGGGAAGCATTTATACTGGATATCGGTATGGTTCTTTTCTACTTAATCTATGCTTATGTTTATAACCTGATTTACGATAAGATTTTCCCTGTTCCTGAAGTAATACATTAATTGGTGTTGCTACTAAAAAGCCCTCAAGTTTAATACTTGGGGGCTTTTTTATATTACTAACATCGATATTATTACTGTTTAGCACCTAGCATTATCCTTGCGATATGGTACAGTGTTACAAATTGTAAGTTTTAGTTATTAATGGCTAACTAGCCAATACAGGGTTTGACTTGATTTTAATTATGCTTGTAATGTATCTGGATATAGCGAATTATCTATAAATAACATTGCAAGTTGAGGGATCATGTTTCGATATATCCAACGCCGTAGAATAAAAAAAGTTATTAAGATCCTTTCGCCTATCTTATTAAAAGGTTACGGAAGCCGTGATTATTTCACGATCGGACAAGTAGAAGCCAATATAAAGTCACTTTGCAAACGTCAACAAAAGATAGCATTCGCTTTGTTTGCTGATCCTAATGCATTTGATTTAACAAATAATACTGAACTACCCAAATTCGCATGGATATATCTTACGATTTCTTTTTAGCCGATGAATATAATGCTCGTGATGTTCTCAATTTACTCGGTAAAGGTGGATGGAAAGGTGGTCGTATGGATGACGACATGTCAAACCGAATGGGAATGACTAGTCGTTACTAATAATGGTTCCGGTTTAAAAAGTGAGTAATAATTTGATCATAGTTGCTTATTTTACCGTGTATTTTTCTGGCATAAATAAAGGGATGTTTGCGAGTTTTGTAACTAGTGGTTTACATTTTTGCAGCCAGTTCAGAACGGGCTAATTCGAGGCTCTTTGCTGCTAAATCATCACCGAGGTTTAATCCTTCCGCATAAACAAACTTAACACTCGTGATGCCAAAAAAACCAAGTAAAGTTGTTAAATAACCTGTTACGTGATCGGTTTCATCATCTTTATGAATACCGCCACGGGTGGTAACAATAACCACTTTTTTATCTTCAAGCATTCCTTTAGGGCCTTGTGCAGTATATGAGAAGGTCACACCTGCTCGCGCCAAAAGATCAAACCAGTTTTTTAATTGTGTAGGCACCATAAAGTTATACATAGGTGCGCCAATGAGCAAGGTATCTGCTTGTTTTAGTTCTTCAACAAGCGTGTTAGAGAGAGTTTGGATCTCTTTTTGAACATCTGTTAAGCCATCACCACTATTAATTGCTTTTATTGTTTCGCCATCGAGAATAGGTAAGGGCGAAGTTGTAAGATCACGTACAATAATATTCTCTATATCTGCTATAACGGCATCAATAAGTTGGTTAGATTGAGAGTGTTCACCAAGAATACTCGACTTAAGTACAAGTAATGTTGACATAATATTTCCTAAATTTAATAAGTGGTTAGATTGATTCTCATAGAGATAATTGAGTGTGACTATTAACTTTTAAGGTAAATCAAATATCAATGCTGTTACCTTTTCTTGTCCTCGATTAGCTAAGTTGAGCGTACGTATATTGTCTATTTTTGCTCCATCTCCTGCATTTAGTTCAACATCATCAACAGAAAGTGTGCCATTAATTTGATGCAGGTAAATCTTACGGTTTGTTGCGATATCGATACTTAATTTGCTATCTGGCTTTAGTATTAATTGATGGAGTTTTGTGTCTTGCTTGATAAGCAAAGTACCGTCTTCACCCGTTGGTGTGGCTATGGTTGTTAGCCCTTGTTGTTTACCAAAGTCTTTTTGTGCGTAGCTAGGTTTATTGCCTAAGCTATTCGGTTTAATCCAAATTTGTAAGAACTTTAAATGTTCAGTTGGCGACACATTATATTCACTGTGGTATATCCCAGATCCTGCTGACATAATCTGAAATTCACCGGCAGAGAGAATGTGCACATTACCTTCACTGTCTTTGTGCTCTATTGCTCCTTCAAGTACATAGCTAATGATTTCCATGTCTTTGTGGCCGTGAGTGTTAAAACCTGCACCAACTGTGACAATATCGTCATTAATAACTCGTAGTACGGAGAAGCCCATATGTTGTGGGTCATAATAATGGCCGAATGAAAAAGAATGCTTGCTATTTAACCAACCAAAGTTTGCAAGCCCACGTTGGTCAGAGTGTCTTACGGTGATCATACTGTTATTGCCTTATGAAGTGATTAAGCTAACTTTCGTAAAATAAATTGATCAAGTGACGCTTTTCCTGCGCCTGATATAAATAGAGACACACTGGCAGCCAATAAAGATAATCCGAATGCGTAGCCATTGTTGGAAATGAATAAACCGTGTTCAAAGTGCACTGCGAAGATTGCAACTAACGTGGTGAAGGCTAATGCCAATGAAGCGGGTCGAGTGAATAAGCCTAATATAATGAATAAACCACCAATAAATTCAGCGCTGCCAGCGAAAAGAGCCATTAGAAAACCAGGAGCTAGGCCGATGGAGTCCATCCATTGACCTGTTGTTTGAAGGCCGTAACCACCGAACCAACCAAACAGTTTTTGTCCGCCATAAGCCATAAAAATAATGCCGATAGGGATGCGTAATACGAGAGCGTCATAGCCTGTTTTGGAATGAAAAAGTGTATTTATTAGGTTCTTCATTATTTATTCCTCAAATAATTCCAATGTTATATTTTTGTATTAGTCGCGCTTACATGCCTGTATTAAGGGTTGTAAATAAGTTTAGGTATGTTAGTTTGAGAAGAAAATCGGAAGCTTTTGAGGTTTTAATTCAAATTTTTTGAATAAGGTTGGAATGTGAATAATGTCATTACTATTGACGCGTTAAGGGCACTGGATGCCATCGATAAGAAGGGAAGTTTTGCAGCAGCAGCAGAATCTTTGTACAAAGTACCTTCTGCACTTACCTACACAATCAAAAAATTAGAAGAAGACATGGGGGTGGCATTGTTTGATCGCACCCGTCAGCGAGCGATACTTACACCAGCTGGTAAGCTTGTTTTAGAACATGGCCGTGAAATTTTATTGGCGACAAATCGTTTAGTGGATTCTGTACAGCAATTAGAAAGTGGTTGGGAAAATGAAATTAGAATTGCGAGAGATACTGTAATTGATGCTCAAATTCTCTTTGATGTACTGCATGATTTTAATCAATTAGATAATAAAGTCGATGTTAGCTTAGGCGTAGAAGTATTAGGTGGTGGATGGGATGCTTTACATAGCCGCCGAGCTGATATTGCCATTGGTGTGACGGGTGAATTACCGAAAGGTATGTTTCAAACCTATAAGATTGGCTGTCTCTCTTTTGTTTTTGTTGTTTCGCCAGAACATCCACTGGCAGATTATGATGGTGTGCTCGATGCTAAAACACTTAGTGAATACCCTGCGATAGTGGCGGCGGATACCTCTCAAATTTTACCTGTGAGAGACAGTGGTTTGTTCAATAGTAAACGGGTGATACGTGTTAACTCTATAGAATCTAAATTAGCAGCTCAAGCACAAGGGTTAGGAGTGGGCTATTTACCTCGTCATATAGCTAAACCATATATTGCAAGTGGCGAACTTATTGAAAAACAATATGAGATCCCAAGACAAGAGCAAGATTTGTTTATCGCATGGCATAAAGATAAAGAGGGAAAAGCATTTGAGTGGTTTGTTAAAAAGCTATGTTCACTGGATTGGGGATTAACGTGAATGCGCAATAATAGTATCGCTTAAGTGCAATCAAAAAGAATTAGCATTAAAGCTAACTCTCTGACTGTTAACAAGCACAACATACTTATACATATTTTTTTATTACTGTATCCATTCGTTCGGATTGCGTTTTAATATACGTGATATCTACTTTATTTCTAAGATGTTAATGAAATATAGGTGTTGTGGTTTATCGATCAGGGCTCAAAAAGAAATACATTCTTTATCTATTGAGCGTGAACATTATATTCTCTACAATACTGACGTTTTTTATTAACGATAGAATTTGATCATGACAGATACTACATCACAACCAGCATTACCAGATCGTCTTTCTGGTAACCCTCGTAGCCCTCACCACGTGGCTGAGTGTTTCAGCCATGACATCGGCATTCGTCTTAACGGCAAAGAGCGTTTTGATGTTGATGAGTACTGCATCAGCGAAGGTTGGGTAAAAAT
The DNA here is from genome assembly GCF_000153325.1 of Photobacterium sp. SKA34. Lineage (GTDB taxonomy): Bacteria > Pseudomonadota > Gammaproteobacteria > Enterobacterales > Vibrionaceae > Photobacterium. The sequence continues at coordinate 71,259 of NZ_CH724141.1, read as the reverse complement.
TCCTTCACATAAGGCACTAGATCGCCGTGGTCAGCCAATCTTGATCACACTAAAAGGCACGGTAGAAGCATTCTACAAGTAATATGTGCTAGTTAGTGAATCAGTTAAAGCCTAGTTTTCGAACTAGGCTTTTTTTTGCCTGAAATTACATAAATAGATTCACAGTTGGAAGCCATGTTATTTGGGTCTGGCGACCGAAAAAGTCTTCTCCAATACTGCGTATTCACTGCCGCCTAAGCGTGATAACGGGTTAACCTTTAATGCTTCAATCACCAAGCGCTTTTGCTCACTATCGATAACTTCGTCATCAATGTAAATCTGCACAATTTCAGCAAAGATCAAACTTTGTGGTGTTTCCCCAATCTCTTTCACTTCATATAAGTTACAACCAAAAGCAATAGGGCAATCTTTTAGTCTTGGTAGTTCAAAACCATTAAAAGAGGTGAGTTCTAGATGAGTGTATTCAACCTCAGACTCGCCATGCTCTAAGGTTGCGGCTGTTTTAGTGACTTGTTCTGCTAACGTAATATTAGCAATATGTATCACCATCTTTTTATTGGCAATAACGTTACGCGTGGTGTCTTTGATTTCTCCACTCGGTTTTTTACCCACAGAAAACATCAATAATGGTGGGTTACTTGCAACTGGGGTGAAATAGGAAAAAGGAGCGAGGTTATAATTATGCTCACCAGAATCTGTCAGAACCCATGCGATAGGGCGAGGGATAATGGCTTGTGTCATTAAATGGTAGATATCAGTGGTAGACTGTGTGGATAGATCAAGGTACATGTGCAAATCCTTCGCGCTGAAAATTTCTATACCTATTGTACTGCGAATGAACGTTAACTCAATGTGATCAAGTTAGAATGAATAGACAATAAAAAGCCGACGGCGAAGTCGGCTCTTTACGAAAATTACGCTTTAATTACGTTTTTAAAATGCTTTTTCTTTGTAAATAAGAAATCAACATCAGGCGGAAAATCTTTGTTCGTTTTAGCGTGCTTCATCATATCAAAAACTTTGAATTCAGCTAACACGGCAAATTGGTAAGGTTCAAAGCTTTCGCTGTTTGCCTGAAGTGTTGGATCGTAGTATTTACCATCTTTGAAAATAATAGCTTGCTCAACGATGGTCTCTTCATTACAACGATAGCCAAGTACGTAACGCTCACCTTTACAATAAATCACATTCATATAGCTGTTGTAGAAGGTTTCATTTTCAGTTGCTGTGCACGTTGCCAGCACTTCTGGATCCATTGCTTCTACTGTCACAAGACGGACTTTTTCAGCAATAAAATTGCGTTCATTGAGTTGTTGGTGAATAGCTTCAAGACTTAGTTGAGTCACATTAAATACCGCGAAATGAATAATGAATAAAAACGGGCAGATTATACGACTGTTAATGATAAATGTCTTCGTTAAAAACAGTATTGAGTACGGATTAATAAAGGCAACAGAAAAAGAGACGATGGCAAAGCGAACAAAATGCTGCTTTTAGCTCTAATAATTCTTAAAGAAATCTTTACGAATGCAAAGAATGTAAATTTAATGCAAATGGTAATGGTTATCACTTATATTCCTTTTCGTCGTTTGGTAGGCACTTTATTACTTACCGCGTAGTAGCCATGATTTGCTCTTTATATTATTACAAACAATACCTATTCAGCAGTGATAGGTGCTGAGAGCAACTCTGATGTGGCTTCATTTTCAGGTTATATCTTTATTTTGGAGTTAAAGGAATATGTTTTCTAAAAGCCAGCTGACGCTGTTAATTGGTGCGGTACTTTCTGCACCTGTTGCTTATGCAGAATCAACAGAAGTTGATGAGCACATGGTAGTAACAGGGCGTGATTACGGTTATAAAGCCGATACTAATTCAACAGCTATGCGTATGGAGATGACTCAGCTAGAGACTCCAGGACAAGTTGCAGTAATTGATGAACAACTTATCGATGAACAGCGTGCGAGCACGCTAGGTGAGGTGTTACAGAATGATGCAAGTATTTCAGCTGGTGGAACAGGCCGTAACCGTGAACGTTTCTCACTACGTGGTTTTGAACTTGGTAGCAGTAGCGGTTTCTTGCGTGATGGTCACCAACACTGGTCTCACTACCGTCAACCTGTTGAGCTTTTAGAGCGTGTTGAAGTAATGAAAGGTCCAGCGGGTCTTCTTTACGGTAAGTCTGCGCCTGGTGGTCTAGTGAACATGGTTGCTAAGAAACCAACTCACGAAACTCAAGTTAACTTTAGCCAAGATGTTGGTTCAAATAATCATACACGTAGTGTGTTAGATGTGAGTGGGTCTCTCAATCAAGACGAATCACTTCGTGCTCGCGCTGTTGTTGCAAAAGAAGATTATGATTCATGGCGTAAGTATGGTAATGGTTCAACACCTTCAACCGATCGCTTTGTTGGCGGTCTATTTGTTGATTACGATTTTAATGAAGATGTGACATTGTCACTACACTACGATCGTACTGAAGATAAAGGAAGTGTAGATTCAGGTGCTTACATTGTTGATGGTAAGCCAGTATTGGGGCGTGACCATGTGTGGGATGCACAATGGTCAAAAATTAATAATGAAGTAGAAAACTACGGTTTTGATGTTAAAGCACAACTAACAGATGTTTGGGCATTAAATACAGGTTTTAATTACCAAGACTTTATTCGTCACGATGTTGAAAGTTACCCTAACTTCTCTAATTTCGAAGAATCAGGCTTAGTGAAGCAGGGCGGCAATGATCGTCACGATCATTGGAAATTTAAAACGGCTTACGCTGATTTCGTCGGTGAGTTTGATGCGCTTGGCATGCAACACCAATTACTTGTTGGTTCTAACTGGTTAGGCTATAGCTATGATCGTTTCCAACGTTCATTTAATTCTGTAGAAGTGGCGACAAATCAATCAACAGCAGTTCCTAGTTACAAATCGGGTAAGCCAAAAGAATCTCACTCTTCATATAATGCTTGGGGCTTCTACGCACAAGATATGGTAACGATTAACGATTACTGGCAAGTACTCGCTGGTGTTCGTTTTGATCGTCAAACCCAAGAAGGAAAAGCAGCAGAAGAAGCCGTTTCACCTAAAGTGGCTGCGATTTTCCACCCAGCAGAAAATGGCTCGATTTACTTCTCATACTCTGAAAGTTTTGAGCCACAAGGTACGGTATCATCAGATTCTACGAACTACGTGAATGATGGTGAGCAACTTGATCCGCTTCGTGGTAAGCAATATGAGCTAGGTACTAAGTGGGAACTGCTAGATAATCGACTATTTGTATCTGGTGCTGTATTTAACATTAGGCAAGAAAACTCAACGATTGATGTTCAAGTAAGTAAAGATCTATACGAGAAAACTCAAGCGGGTGAGCGTGTTCACAACGGTGCAGAACTTGCGTTACAGGGTAGCGTGACAGATAAGTTAAGCATGAGTGCGTCAGCAATGTATCTTGATGCGGAATACACCAAAGATCAGAATTATCAAGGTAATCGTCCTGTAGATGTACCAGAATTTGCTGCAAGTGTTTGGTCTACGTATAACGTAACACCGTCAACCGATGTTAACCTTGGTGTGATTTACGAAGGTTCACGTTATGGTGATGCTGCAAATACCTTTAAGAAAGACGGCTACACGCGTGTTGATTTAGGTATGGCTCACACATACAAGTATGATGCTAATTTAGATATCATTGGTCGTATTAACGTAGAAAACGTATTTGATACTGATTACATGGCAGGTGGCGGTTCAACAAGTAAAGACTATGTTGGCGCAACGGGTGTAACACTTGGCGAAGGTCGTAACTTTATGGCGACTGTTGAGTTTAAATACTAATTTGTAAATATTGTAACTAAGGGGGAGCCATTGCTTCCCCTTGTTGCGATTAAATGCTATTTCACTATTTTTGGTCGTTGTACGATTTAACTTTTTATTATTACTTCACTTTTTTATTTTTTGCGATTAAAGATTACTCATTATTAAGTTTGATTATGAATTTTATTAAAACCAGTTTAGCGGTTGTGATTTTAAGCATCACAACTGGGGTACAGGCATCTAGCCTTGATACAGCTCGTTCTATTGAAAACAAAACCAATACGGCTTCTTCCTTAAGCCAAGATAAAATTGATCGTAACGCTGATTCGGCTATAGCGATGAAAGCACAAATCGAGCAATTACAAGAAGAGCTTAAAAACCTAACGGTGTATCACGATCACCTTGCGCGTATGGTTGATAATCAAACACAAGAAATGGCCTCTATTCATGAACAAATAGAGAACATTAAAGAGACGCGCCAAGGTGTTGTTCCTTTGATGTACCAAATGATTGATGGTTTATCGACTGTTGTTGAGCAAGATAAGCCTATCAAACATGAACAACGTTTAGCGCGTATTGAAAAGTTGCAAACGATGATGTCGCAAGCCGATATTAGCGATGCAGAGAAATTCCGTCGTATTTTAGAAGCCTATCAAATTGAAATGGATTATGGCACGAAGCTGGGTTCGTACCAGGATAAAATCACGTTAGAAGATGGCAAAACAATCGAGGTCGATTTACTGTATCTTGGTCGTCTTGCATTTGTTGCTCGTAGCTTAAACGGTAGCCATTACTGGAGTTGGAACAGCAATAAACAGCAGTGGCAGGCACTTGATACGAGTGAAGCTGCAAATATTGATAAAGCGTTTGCAATGGCGAATAAGCTAATTGCACCAAGCATATTACGTTTACCTATTTCAGCAACCCTTGCTAACGTGGAGAGCAAATAATGAAATTAAAAGCGTTAGCTATTGCATTATGTATGGCATCAGTTCCGTTCACAGCATCTGCAGAATCGGTTGTACAGCAAGCGAAACAAGAAAATGTCTCTCAACAGCAACATAACGTGCAACGTGAAGCTGGATTTAGTCAAGAAGCACAGAAAATTCGTCAACAACGTGATGCGTTATTAGCGCAACGTAATACGTTAAAACAACAAACAGAATTACTGAGCCAAAGCTTTAGTACTAATGAAGCAGAACTCGCGAAGTTAGAACAGCAACTTCAATTAGACTCTGGCAGTCTTGGTGAGCTATTTGGTGTCGTTCGCCAAACAGCAAAAGAGCTAAAAGCTGAACAAGGTTACGCTGTCACTGGAGTTGATGTAACGAAATATATTCCGGTTGTTGACCAAATCGTTGACGCGAAAGCACTGCCGTCTATGCCGCAATTAAAAGGCTTGTGGCAAGCAATGGAATCACAAATCGTTGCAAGCGGTGAGTTGGCAAAGGTGAACGTACCATTTATTAATGGTGATGGTGAGCAAACCACAGAAAAAGCATTGCGTTTAGGCGCATTAGGTCTAGTCGCTGATCAGGGTTATTTAAAGTGGGATGGTCCTCGCCATCTTGCAACGGCTTATCAACAACAACCTGAAAATGGCCCACAACTTTCAGATTTAGCTGCAATAGCGGCTGCAGGTAGTGAAAGTATTGCTATTGACCCTTCTCGTGGTGTGATGTTAGAGCAATTAGCAAATGCACCTACGCTGGAAGATCGTCTAACAACTGGCGGTGTGGTCGGTAAAATTATTCTACTTCTACTAGCGATTGGTGCGGGTATTGCCATTTTCCGTGGCTTTAAATTAGCGATTGTTAAACGTCAAATTAAGCAACAATTAAAAAATCCAACTCAAGCTGGAAATAATCCATTGGGTCGTATTCTTGCTGTATATAACAAGGAACAAAATCGTAGCGTAGAAGCGTTAGAATTACGTTTACTTGAAGCGATTGTTGATGAGCAGCAAGGGTTAGAAAAAGGCTTATCAATGCTAAAACTGTTTGCGGCTTTAGCGCCAATGTTAGGCTTACTGGGTACTGTGACTGGTATGATTGAAACTTTCCAAGTTATCACGCAATTTGGTAATGGTGATCCTAAAGTGATGGCGGGTGGGATTTCGATGGCATTGGTAACAACCGTTCTAGGTTTGATTGCCGCAATGCCTTTATTACTTGCTCATAATGTATTAAGTACACAAGCTGAAAATATTCGATTGATTCTTGAAAAACAAGGGATCAGCTTAGTTGCACAGCAAGCTGAAAAAAACGAATCTTCTCAGGCATCAAACCGTAACGTATTAGCAGAACAGGCAGCATAATGGACTTCAGCGTATTACATGGCTGGTGGTTTTCGCTTTCTCATTTTATGGCGCAAGGTGGCGCCATATTATGGTGGCTTGCTGCGGTTGTTACGCTATGTTGGCTTTTGGTTATTGAACGAGTTATTTATTTATTCTTCTATTTTCCAAAGCAAAAAGAGCAGTGGTTAACTAGCTGGATGGCTCGTAAAGATCATTCCTCTTGGCATGCATGTGCAATTCGTGATGGCTGGCTTAATGAAGCAAAATTGCCCTTAATCAGAATTTAAATTTTATTAAAGTATTAGTCGCATCTGCCCTATGCTAGTTTACTTGGAACAGTACGGGGATGATTTCTGTCTTTGATGTAATGGCAACGCAAGGTAGTAGTCAACCTCGTTTAATGGCATCCGGCATTTCTTTAGCAACATTGCCAACAATGGCAGGGATGGTTGCGGCCTTAGCGGGTATGTTTGTTCACGCACGTTTATCTAAAGCTTGTCAGATGCGTGAGTTTAAATTAGAAAAATTATTAAGGAGTCAGCAATGAGACTCAGCCGCCGTTCTTCAAATCGAGAAGATGCACAAATTGATTTAACATCAATGCTCGATATCGTATTTATTATGCTGATTTTCTTTATTGTAACGAGTTCGTTTGTTCGTGAATCAGGCGTAGAAGTTAATCGCCCTCAAGCAAGCCACGTGGTAAGCCAAAAAGAGGCTGGGATCTTTGTTGCAATTACCTCAGCCAATGACGTATATATTGATAAACGTGTCGTCGATGTTGAGCGTGTTCAAGCAACATTAGAACATATGCTTACAGAGCAACCTGATGCTTCTTTAGTGATCCAAGCGGATGAGCATGCTTATAACGGTACAGTGGTTAAAGTGATGGATGCAGCAAAAGGAGCTGGGATCAAAAATATCGCATTGGCGGCGGAGAAAAATTAATGATCCGTCTTTTAATGGCTTTTCCATTAGCTATTGCTGTAGCGTTAGGACTTTTTACCTTTATGGCATGGATGGTAGATAACGGTAATCACCAAAAGCCAGATAATAAAGAAGTGCTGGCGTTCAACATGGTAATGATGGAACAAGAGCAAGCGCCTCAACGGCGACAGCGTGCGGTGCCACCACCACCTGAAACACCAGAGCCTCCTCCAGAAGCAAAACCTGTGTCATCAAGAACTGCAACAGCAAGTGTTCAACCTGTTGCTTCCATGACTAGCTTAGGATTGGATACTTCTTTAACGGGTTTATCAATCAAGATGCCGAAATTTAGTGATTTCAGCAGTGCATCGAATTCGGTAGGTAAGCCGACTATTGGCCAGAGCCAGCAGGCTATGCCATTGTACCGTGTTGAGCCTAGGTATCCGCCCCGCGCGCTAAAACAAGGTAAAGAAGGTTACGTAATACTGAAGTTCACAATTGATCCCCAAGGTCGACCAATCGATATTACGGTGCTTGAAGCAAAACCTAATCGTTTATTTAATAAAGAAGCGATACGTGCATTGCGTAAATGGAAGTACCAACCACAAGTACAAAATGGCAGTGCTGTATCACAGCCAGGTCAGACGGTACGTTTAGAATTTAAGTTGAATAAATGATGAAAAGATTAGCATTTATTATCGCTTTAACCGCCGCAGCAAGTTTGCCTTTATCATCTGCTTACGCGGGAGGTAAATTGTCGCAGTCTATTGCCGTTAAGGTTCAAAAAGCTAATAACTTACAGCTTGATGATAAGGTTAATCAGGCGATTGATTTACTTGTTTCTTTAAAGCCGGTAGAGCCTTATGACAAAGCGTTTGTTCAGCGTATGTTGGGTGTGCTTTATTGGCAGCAGGGTAATCCATCAAAAGCGATAAGCAATTTATTTAAAGCGGTTAAGAGTGGCTTATTGCAAGATGATCAAGCATGGGTTACTCAGCGTATGCTGGCTGATATTTTACTTTCTGAGAAAAAATACAGCCAAGCATTGCCAAATTATTATCAGCTTACAAAGCGTATCCCTAAATCACAAAAGGGCTATGAACTATGGTTGCGAATAGCTCAATCACATTATCAATTGAGTCAGTGGTCAAAAGTCCTCTCTGCAATGAAACGCTACGATGGCTATAAACGTAAAGATGAAATGTCACCGTTGTCGATTAAGCTGGGTGCTCAGTTACAATTAAAGCATTGGAATGGTGCGACATCGACATTAAATCGTTTGATTGCGATAGAGCCAACTAAGCTCAATTGGTGGCAGCAATTAGCCAATATACAATTGCGAGCGGGGAAACCTGCAGATGCATTGAGCACATTAAAATTAGCAAAATATCAAGGTGTTAAGTTAACGCAGCAGGATTTACATCGTCTCGCGCAACTGTATGCCCAGCGTGGTATTCCTGAACGTGCAGCCAAACAAATAGCTGAGCTGGACGGTGCAACAACCAGTACAAGGTTGCTTGTTGAGCAAGCAAATTACTGGCAGATGGCAAGAGAGTGGCAATGTGCTATCAATATTTGGGAGAAAGCTGCACAGCGCAATAATCGTTATCGTTGGCAACTTGCACAATTGTTGTTGCAGGAAGGGCAATATCAAAAAGCGTTAACTGAGCTTAATAAGGTTAAGCGTAAAGATAAACAATCTGATGTTGAGTTGGCGAAAGTCCGTGCGTATTACAAGCTAAATAACTTCGATAAAGCGATTATTCATGCCAAACAGGCAAATAATATTAAGCCTTCATCGGCAGCATCGAGCTGGATAAAATATTTATCACAAATGCGTGAAATGGAACAAGCTAGCTAAATATTTATTTGTATTTAATCCTGAGCTAATCAAAAAATGAGTGCGTTAACTTAATCATCATAAAGTTAACCACTCATTTTTTTTTAGTTAACGTGGTTGGTTTAGCTAATCACCATATTTGTCGCCATTGCTAATAATAATGCTGAGAAGATTTTTTTAATGATTGACACTGGTAAATAGTTTGTTGCTTTAGCGCCTAGCGGAGCGGTAAACCAAGACGTACAAACAATACCGACTAATGCGGGTAGATAAACAAAACCTGCAAAGCCATCAGTAATAGAAAGATAGCTAATGCCTGAGCTGACATAACCGATTGAGCCAAAGAGTGCGATAACAATGCCACAAGCAGAAGCACAACCGATAGCTTTCTTCATATCGAGAGAGAAGAAGGTTAACAAAGGTACCAACAGTACGCCGCCGCCAATACCAATCATGGCCGACAATCCGCCAGTAATTGTTGTTAAAAAGGTAAGAACAAAATTGTTGGGCATGTTACGTGTTGTTGCCGTCTCTTTTTTTGTACTGCTGTAAAACATCTTGAATGCAATGAGTGCAACACTTACCGCAAATATAATACGAACAACATTACCCGGTAATAGGGCGGCTAAAAATCCACTGATAAATGCACCTAGAGCAACACCTGTCATTATCCATGGTGCTAGGTTCCAAGGCACATTGCCATTTTTGTGGTGAGCGATGGCAGAAGATGTTGAAGTGAATAATATGGATGCTAGGGATGTAGCAATAGCGACGATAACCACTTGTTCAGGTGGTAAAATGGCGAAATGAAGCAAGATAACACTCAGAATTGGTACTATAACAAGTCCTCCTCCTATACCTAATAATCCTGCCAAAAAACCAACACCACTGCCGAGTAAAGCGCAGTATATTATTAACAATAATTCATTCATCTCTTTGTCTTCTTATATGTGGTTAGCGGTTAACGTATTGAATAAAAATAGATATCCTTTCTATGTGGTGAGAACTATAACTTACAAATTTGTAACAACTCAAACGTAACCACTTGAATTTTTTTCATGTTGATAGTGAAAGAAATACGCTTTTATTGATCGAATACTCTACGTATAAATAAATACAGACAACTCGACAGCTTCTACGAACGTCATCATTTATTTCAGCTAATAGGATATCGGTCGCCATGAATAACGATTTTACATTTACAATAAATAAGACTGGCCTTGATGAAAATTATCATCCCGCTAGCAATACGCGCATTACTACCAATTTCGCTAACTTAGCGAGAGGGAAAAGTCGTCAACAGAACTTACGCAATGCGTTGAAGATGATCGATAATAGCTTTAATGCTCTAGCAAATTGGGATAACCCCGAAGGTGATCGTTATTCTATTGAACTGGAAATTGTGTCGGTTGATATTGATATTGAAGGCAAAGGTCAATCATTCCCATCGATTGAAGTATTAAAAACCCACATTATTGATAATCAAACCAATCAGCGTATTGAAGGGATTGTCGGTAATAACTTTTCTTCTTATGTACGTGATTATGACTTTAGCGTACTACTACAAAACCATAATAAAGGTAAGTCTCAGTTCACTATTCCAGATAACTTCGGTGAATTGCATGGAAAAATCTTCCAAAGCTTTGTTAATTCAGATGTTTATAAACACAACTTTAAAAAGTCACCGGTAATTTGTTTATCTGTATCTGATAACAAAACCTATTTTCGCACTGAAAACCAGCACCCAGTACTCGGTGTGGAATATACACCTAATGAGTCGTCATTAACTGAGCAATATTTCAAAAAAATGGGCTTACAGGTACGCTACTTCATGCCTGCAAATAGTGTTGCGCCGTTGGCTTTCTTCTTCTTTGGTGACTTATTAAATGATTACACCAACCTAGAGTTGATAAGCACTATCAGCACCATGGAAACGTTCCAAAAAATCTATCGCCCTGAAATTTATAATGCCAATGCGGTAGCAGGAAAATCTTATAAACCTAACTTGAAGTGTCCTGATCACTCATTGACTAAAATTGTTTATGACAGAGAAGAGCGCAGCCGATTAGCCGGTGAACAAGGCCGATTCGCCGAGCAGCACTTCATCAAACCTTATCAAGCCGTGCTTGATCAATGGTCATCAAATTTCGTGAATAGCTAACTTTAACAATTGCTTTCATTATTTATTTCAACAAAGGACGTTAACTATCATGAAAACATTATTACCGACTTCAACAGCTGGAAGCTTGCCTAAACCTGATTGGCTTGCTGAGCCTGAAAAACTCTGGTCACCTTGGAAATTAGAAGGGGATGAATTAACTTCAGGTAAACAAGAGGCGCTCTGCTTGTCCCTAAAAAATCAACAACAAGCAGGAATTAATATTGTTAGTGATGGCGAGCAAACACGCCAACATTTCGTGACTACCTTTATAGAGCACCTCAACGGCGTTGACTTTGAAACCCGTAAAACGGTTAAAATCCGTGACCGTTATGATGCCAGTGTGCCAACGGTTGTTGGCCCTGTTTCTCGTCAAAAATCGGTATTTGTTGAAGATGCTAAATACTTGCGTCAACAAACTAAACAACCGATCAAATGGGCACTGCCAGGTCCTATGACCATGGTTGATACTCTTTATGATGCGCACTACAAAAGTCGTGAAAAACTGGCATGGGAATTTGCTAAAATTCTTAATCAAGAAGCCAAAGAATTAGAAGCGGCAGGTGTTGATATTATCCAATTTGATGAGCCTGCATTTAATGTGTTCTTTGATGAGGTAAATGAATGGGGTATTGCCTGTTTAGAAAGGGCCATTGAAGGGCTGAAATGCGAAACTGCTGTTCATATTTGTTATGGCTACGGTATTAAAGCCAATACTGATTGGAAGAAAACACTTGGTTCAGAGTGGCGTCAATACGAAGAGGCGTTTCCTAAGTTGCAGCAATCTAATATCGATATTATCTCGTTAGAATGCCACAACTCTCATGTACCCATGGATTTACTAGAGCTTATCCGTGGTAAAAAAGTGATGGTAGGGGCGATTGATGTTGCGAGTGATAAAGTTGAAACTCCTGAAGAGGTTGCAAATACACTCCGTAAAGCACTGAAATTTGTTGATGCTGATAAACTCTACCCATGCACAAATTGCGGTATGGCACCGTTAGCACAGCATATCGCACAAGGTAAACTTGAAGCCTTAAATGCAGGTGCAGAAATCATTCGAAAAGAGCTTTCAGCTTAAAACACTTAGATTTTCATTACTTGTTAAGGCGAACTATAGTCAGGCAGAACCCTTCTTATTGTTTGTATCTCCTTATTATTATCGTGTGTAAATGTACTTTATTGATAGAGTGGTATAGTACATTTACACATTCAAATTATCTCTTTATCCGAAGTTGTAAACTCTTGGAATCAACAATACACGGTTAGAATAATCTGACCTACTTGCTTATATCTATTATCGTCTGGCATTATTCGCCACAGAATGCCGAAGTCAGTCAACGGTATAGAGAATATGAAGGTCGTCAGTGGTAGTCAATAGCCAACAATTAAGTCAGCAATACGAAGAATTGGGTTACTTTGTTATTCGTAATTATTTCAGTGAAGATCAGATTGCTTCACTTAGAAAAGTCGTTTTAACTTTTCATGAATTATGGAAAGCTGACAACAAAGAGTTCTATCAGGAAGAAGCATTTAACTCTTCTTTGATTACTGGAAGCCAGTATTTATCAATTGATGAGAGAACAAAGCTTTTTGATTTCATTAGTTCAAAAAAGATTATGGATGTGGTTGATGCTGTAATACCGAAAAATCCTGCTTTCATGAATACTCAACTGTTCTTTAATCCTATTAATCCGCAACAAAAAGACTTTTGGCACCGTGATTGTCAATACGATTATGATATTGAAGATCAAATGAAAGTCATATTAGAAACGCAAGTATTACACCTTCGTGTCCCTTTATTTGATGAACCGGGTATGGAAATAATACCGGGTACCCATAAGCGATGGGATAATGAAGAAGAATACAATGTACGCCAAGAAGTGAATGGCAAAGTCAGTCATGATAGCCTTTCTGGTGGTAAAAAGATTGCTTTAGCTGCTGGTGATTTATTGGTGTTTTCAGCAGATATGATTCATCGTGGTTTGTACGGATTAGATCGTTTAGCATTGGATATTTTAATTTTTGACTCGGCATCAGATTATGTTGATTACGTTGATGATGATTGCCTACCTACTCAATTAATATTGCAAAATATTGTTGATCCACGATTATTTATCAATACGCTAGAACTTAAATCAATGGCATGTGCATAATAAAATATATAAAAATGATGTTTGAAAGGGAATTCAACATCAGATAAAACCTAATAACGTTCTATTATCTATATTAACGACTCTAGCCATATAGTTAATAATTTTCATTAATGGCTAATTCATCTTGTTTATTCCAACAATAATTTTCTTTTTTTTGAGAAAGTAAAAAATTATCAAAATTTATTGTGACTTTTTTAGTTGTTGCTGAGTTTTTATAAATACAGTCGGGCACCGCTGGACTGAATATAAATAAAAAAAGCAACAATTAAAGGAGTAGTATCATGATATCAAAAATCACTGCGGTGTCTGCTGCGGTTGGTATGCTGTTATCTTCAGTCACTTTTGCTGAACAAATTAGCATGTTTGATTATGATGAAGCGACATCAGCGTATGAAGATGCATATTTAGATGCGCAATTTGATTTACGAGATGGTAATCAAGATCAAACCAGTTATAACGCTGTTGTAAGTGCAAATTATGATCGTGTATTTTCATCGGCAAATCGAAATACGCGAATTGACTTTGTCGGTGATACAAACATTAGTCAAGGCCCGAATAAGAATGATGAACGTAAAGAAAATTACCAAGCTTTAGCCTCGCTAACTAATGATATGTATTTTAATCCTAAGGTAAATGACTTCTTTTGGTATGGTAAAGCAGAAGTCGGCGCCCAGACTGATATGGAAGATCCCTTTACCAAGTTAACGGTTGGTTTAGGTTATGGGCGAGTGGTAAATGCCACCCCAATGGCAAAAGCGATCCGTATGGTTCAATCACTCCAAGAGCGTGGTTTATTAAGAGGCAATGTTAGCCGAGAAACGTATCAAAATGTGGCACAAGTTATAGCAAAAGAGCCAGTTTATCGTAGTCGTTTTGGCTCTGCAGATTATGCTGAGTATTGGGTTGAAGATATTGGTAAAGCATTAGGCGATCAACTAAGCGCACGCGGTGCAATTAAATCTTATGATGTATTGATCAATGAACGAATTTCAACTCGTAAATACGGCTGGCTCGTCAGAGCGGGGGTTGGTGCTGTGCTAACTAACTATGATGGTTCAGATAGCAAACCAGCACTCGAAGTTGGGGCGGAATACCATTATCCAATTAATAACCAAACCCAATTTTCAAACGAAGCAATTTTAACCGCAGTTCTTGATGATGGTGACAATGGTTTTAACGCAACCAATTCTATGTCTTTAACATATGAGCTGCGTGACAATATTGATTGGGAAAACGCATGGTTACTCACTTATGCTGCAAGTGTTAAATCAGAAGATTTGATGACCAACAGTTTACGTTCAACATTCCGTTACTATGTTTCTAATTCTATTAGCTTATCTGTTACTGGCGGCTTGTCTAAAACTGAAGATAATATTGACTATGATGGAACAACCAACACTAATCGAAATGATGATATCGATACAACGTTTCACTTTGGTTTAACGTACCGTCTGAAGTAATGAATTAATTTCTAAACGTTAAAACACAGACTTTCTTTTTTATAAGACAAGTCTGTGATTTTTTTTTCATATAGTAAATATGTATTGCGATTAACATGATTTTTTTGTCATTGAAATAATATGAAATTACTATACGGATATGATAATGAATACATTAAATAATGGTTTGTTAAATGAAAGTGATTTACTCTATGTTTTTCAAAATAATAGATTAAAAAGAAACGAAATATTTTCATTTTTAATAAAACCTTATTGGTCATCTTTATATTCAAGATGTATGTATAAACTTAATGATCGTGGCAGTATCGATGATGTTGTTCAGGACGTTTTATTAAGGATTTATCAAGCACTACCAAAATATTCGCATCAAGGCGCTTTTAGAACATGGATTTATACAATTGCAGATAATGTTTGTTATTCTTACTTAGCAAAAAAGATGAGATATAATAAAAAAAATATTTCCATCAATAATACTGACCCTGTAAGTAATTATAATCAAGTAAATATAGATGATGAAATTGATATAGATATATTACTCGATGAATTATCTGACAATGAACAAGAAATTATTGATTTACGATTTTATCAAGATCTAACATTATTAGAAATTAGTGATATTTTATGCATCACAATTAGTGCTTGTAAAATGCGTCTATATCGTGCGCTGAAGTTACTTCATGAAGTACTGTTTAGAAAAAGTATCGCAGGATAAGATCTATTTAGTTTTATTAAATAGTCTGATGTATTTAGAAGCAAACAGCATTAAGGTGTTGAGTTCGTAAACTGTAAAGAATGTGCTTCCAAAGCCAGTTAAATGTCTGTTTGATTGATTTTTTGTTTTTTATTCAGATATTTACGGTTTTTATCTCATATTTTATTATCCCTCTATACATCCTCTCCATTTACTAACGTAAACAATGTAAATTGAATGCCAATAAGAACGATTATCAATTAAATTACTGCCATTCTAAGTAGGTAGCTAGTTTTTTTGACTATGGTGTTAAAGCAAAAAAATGTCCAATTGTGGGCACGTCGTCTTCATATTTACATTTCAATGGCGTTGCTATTGATTGTTTTATTTTTTGCCATTACTGGTATTACTTTAAACCGCCCTGAGTTGTTTGTGTCTGATACACCCAGTGTGGAAGAGCAAAAAATTACCATACCTACTTCATTGCTTTCGTCTGAGCAAGGCCCGTTTGTACCTAACAAATCGGCTTTGATCAGCTATCTCTCTAAACACACCGATGTGCGTGGTACGGCTTCTGGTATTGAGATCTTTACCGATCTAGAGGGAGATGAATTAATCGAAGGTGAGATCTCATTAGATTACAAAGGCCCTGGTTATAACGCTGTGGTCTTTATTGATATGACAACCGCACAAGCGAATATCGAAATCACCAATTATGGTGTTATCGCGCTACTTAACGATCTTCATAAAGGTCGAAATAGTGGTGAAGTTTGGAAGTGGTTTATTGATATTACTGCGGCTTTGATGATCTGTTTTGTGGTAACGGGTGTGTGTTTGCTACTACCGAAAAAGAAAACGCTTAATACATCAATGAAGTGGATGAGTTTTGGCTCAGTTGTTACAGCCATTATCTACATTGTATTTGTTCCTTAATATTTAGCAGGTTAACGATGACCATTAAAAATAAATTTAAAAAGACCGTACTGGCAACGTTAATGCTTGCACCTTTATCAACGGCATGGGCAGCACCTTTGCCAGAAACAGCCCAGTTAGATGTTGAACTAAGTTTACCTAAAATTGAAACCTCAATGTATGCCCGGCCTTATGTAGCGGTGTGGATTGAAAACAGTGAACGTAAACCAGTGAGAACGCTACAGCTTTGGGTCGGTAAGGACGAATGGCTGAAAGATTTACGTAGCTGGTGGCGTAAAGTGGGTCGTTATGATCGAGAACTTGTTGATGCTGTTACATCTGCCACACGTCCGGTGGGTGAATACCGTTTTTCATGGGATGGCCTAGATGATAAAGGCAACCGTGTAGAGCAAGGTGATTATACCTTTTACATTGAAGTGGTACGTGAACATGGCGGACGTAACTATTTACGCCAGAAATTAACGCTCGGTGAAAGTGCTGTTAACCATGTTTTAGCACCAACACAAGAAACTGGCACTATCAAGATTAACTACAAACTCTAAGTGAATTGTCATCATGAATAATAAATTAAAAGCATTATCTTTAGCATGTCTAGTGACCGCGGGTTTTGGTGTGGCATCTGTGGCTCAAGCACACCCACGTTGGGTATTACCTTCACACTTCACTGTTTCGAAAGAGGGCGGTGATTGGCTGTCATTTGATGTGACAGCGTCACACGGAACATTTGTTTATGATAAGCCAGCAAGCATTGAAACGACACAAGTTGTTATGCCTGATGGCCGTATTACTTACCCTAATTTCACCATTCGTGGTAAACGCCGTGCGATTTTTGATTTCTTCTTTGAAGAAGAAGGTACTCATAAAGTACAAATTAATCAGATACCTAGGTACTATACTTTCTACAAGGTTGGACGCCGTGATACTGAAAAACGTATGGAAGCGAATAAAGCTGATCGTGTCACAATACTCCCTGAAAAATCACGTGACGTTGTCACTCAGGTGAGTTATACCCGTGCAGAAAGTTATGTGACTGTTGGTAAACCATCAACCAAAGCGATGGAACTGACAGGTAAATATCTTGAAATGGTACCTGTTACACATCCTTCTGACATTGTTGAAGGCGAGCCAGTAACCTTCCAGTTTTTCTTTAATGGTAAACCGCAGGCAGGAGTAACGGCGGACATTACCCGTGAAGGAACACTGTACCGTAATCACCAAGAGCAAATTGATGTGGTTAGTGATAAAGACGGTAAGATCACCTTCACTCCAGAAGTAGCTGGGCGTTACCTAATGAAGTCGAAATATAAAGGTATGGTTGAAAACGATCCTATGTACGACCGTGCAAACGTCAATGTTCACTTAACTTTTGAAACCTTACTTCAGTAATACTACTTCTGGTTAAGGCGTGAATTCATCACGCCTTGATCTATGCATTCTTTAAGTCTGCCTTTGGGCTTGTTTGAGGTTTTTATGACAATTAAATCATCCACTTTTGCAGCATCTTTGCTTTGTTTCGGGACATTTTCAACGGCAGCATATGCTCATTTTCCACTAATGAGTTGTTGGTTTGAAGGCGATAAAGTGTTGTGTGAAGCTGGCTATAGTGATGGTAGTACCGCGGTGGAATACAACGTTGATATGTTTGATTACGACGATAACTTAATCGCTAAAGGCATGACAGATAAACGCTCAATAGCAGAGTTCACCAAGCCTGATACTGACTTTTATTTGGTTTTCGATGCTGGACATGAGAATCCTGTTGAAGTCGATGTTGTCGAGATAAAAGAAAAATGATCCGTCAAACTGTTCGCTCTGATAATGGAGACCGAGAAGGTAAGTGGGTCGCCTTATGTATTGGATTAATTTTGTTGGTGTCTTTTGTTTTACTTCCTTATCACCAAACTAAGCAACCCAAGTCGGTACTGCTTTCGCATCAAATTTCAATTACCGATTTAGCCGCTGAAGAGATCGCTATGATTGCGGAATTACGGCTTGCCCATGAAGAAATCCGTAACTTATATCAAGATAGCCAGTTAAGTGCTGCTGTTGGTCAATGGCCACAAATATCTGAGCTTCAAGAGTTTTGGATTGCTCCTTTTGTGACAGATAAAAGTTGGGAGCGAAAAGGTCGCCATCAGTGGGCATTGATAACTGATGCAATCTATCAAGGTGTGAGGTCGGATGATAAAGGGGCGATGTCGATAGTGCTTAATAGTCATTCAGCGTCCCCCGATATTTGGCTCGCGATGAACGATAATGTGACCTTACTTGATGCCAATACATTACAAGATTTTGATGTAAATCATTTCATCAATAATGGTTGGACGCAAATTGTGTTTAACGATTCACCTAAAAATAACGAATCACACAATCACTAATAACGGCGCTTTGGTTTTATTGCCGTTAAACTTCACTGTACCGAGATTTAGATAACAATGAATAAATTAATCAAATCTAGCCTTACTGCCATAGCATTGCTTATGAGTATGAATAGCTTTGCTGCTGATAAGAAGACCATTGGTATTACTTTGCAGCCTTATTACAGTTATGTAAAAGCGGTTGTTGGCGATAAAGCAGAAATTTTGCCACTGGTTGATGCAGGTTTTAATCCCCATAATTATTTACCTCAACCTAATGATCTTAAACGCCTAAAAGAGATGGATATTATTGTGGTTAATGGTATTGGTCACGATGACTTTGCATTGAAAGTTATTCAAGCAGCAGATCGTGATGATTTGATTGTTATTAAAGCTAATAATGACGTACCACTGTTGCCAGCGATGGGTCAGTCGGTTGGAAATGGCGCAGTGAATCCCCATACGTTTGTTGGATTATCTACCACGATTCAGAAAGTTTATACCATTGCTAATGAGTTGGGGAAAATTGATCCTGACAACGCCGCTGAATATCGAAAAAATGCCCGCGATTATGCCAAACAGTTTCGTTTAATGAAGCGTGATGCAATGCTTACGCTGGGGGATTTAGATACAGCGGGAATGAAAGTTGCGACTACGCACAATGCTTATGGCTACTTATTGCAAGAGTTTGGTGTTGATGTTGCTGCGGTGATTGAACCTGCTCATGGTGTAGAACCAAGTGCAAGCCAAATACAAGAAACAATTGAGAAAATTAAACAATCAGGCATTGACGTTTTGTTTTATGAATTGAACATGCCTAATCGTTATGTCGATACCATTGAAAAGGCAACAGGTGTTCAGTTATACCGTTTTTCTCACATGACACACGGTGAGTATGACGGTAAGAAAGTTGAATTTGAGATGAAAGAAAACCTTGCCACATTAGTAGAAGCGATAAAGTTTGCTGCAAATAAGGAGCAAGCATGATCATCGGTCCTAGCATTCAGTTAGCTAACGTTAGCCTACAATACGGCCCTAATCAGATTTTATCTGAAATCACTCATCAATTTGAAGGTGGGCAATGCCATGTGGTGATGGGACCCAATGGTGGCGGTAAAACATCACTGCTACGTTCTATTTTGGGCTTAACGCCGTTTCGTGGCCAGATTGACATTTTGTGGGATGAGTCAGTTAATAACGGTAAAGCTGGTACGATGGGTTATGTGCCACAAAAAGCAATGTTCGAACAAAGTTTGCCGTTAACAGTAATGGATTTTATTTTATTAAATCAAACCCGTTCACCTTTGTTTTGGCGTCAACGCCAGAAAGATAAACAAATCGCATTAACGCAACTTGATCGTGTCGGTATGGCGAATCGTGCAGATCGCCGTATGGGGCAATTATCTGGCGGTGAACAGCAGCGCGTATTGTTTGCTCAAGCACTATTAGATAATCCAGATTTACTGGTACTGATGAGCCAACGACAGGTATGGATGAGCAAGGTGTGCGGTATTTAGAATCGCTTATTCATGAATTTGTTAGTCAAGGTAAAACTGTCTTGGCGGTTCATCATGATGTGACAGCGGTTCGACGTTTAGAAGCGCAAGTTCATGTGGTCAATCGTGTGTTAGTTGATAGCGGTGAGCATAGCCAAGTATTGGTACCAGAGAAAATTGAACGTTTATTTAATCATTATTCACAGCCTGCAGTATCTGCGTCTAATCAATCAGAGGTGGCGTAATGGAATTGTTAAGATATTGGGCACAACTCGGTGTTGATGCTGGTTGGTTAAGTGACAGTTTCTCTTATGCTTTTATGGTTAATGCGATCGTAGCGGCACTACTGCTTGGGCCTCTTTTAGGTGGCTTAGGTACCTTAGTGATTGCTAAACGTTTAGCTTTCTTTTCTGAAGCAGTCGGTCACGCCGCTCTAACGGGTATTGCCTTAGGGGTATTGTTAGGCGAGCCGCCAGAAAACCCATTCATTGGTTTATTCAGTTTCTGTATGATCTTTGCTTTATTGCTGCATTTCGTGCGAAATCGAACCAATGTACCCTACGACACATTAGTAGGTGTTTTCCTCGCGTTAGCATTAGCGGTTGGTGCTGCATTGTTAATGTATGTGGCACGTAAGATCAATATTCATATGTTAGAAAACGTCTTGTTTGGTTCAATTCTAACGGTAACAGATCAAGATTTGATTGTGCTTGCGATCAGTTGTGCCTTAATTGTACTGCTCTTAATACCGACGTTTAATCGGATTTTATTAACCTGTATTAGTCCTGATATTGCGCGAGTTCGTGGCTACAAAACCAATTTTTACGATTACCTATTTGTGATGATGATAACGCTGGTCACGATAGCGTCTGTGAAAATTGTTGGAGCCGTGTTGGTTGGTGCGTTGCTATTGATCCCTGGCGCAACGGCCCGGTTATTAACCAAGAATATGGGCAGTTTTGTTTTATTGTCGGCTCTGCTAGCCACAATAAGTTGTGTTATTGGTACGGTATTGCCGATGGAATTAAAACTTCCAGTTCCATCAGGCGCTGCGATTATTATTGTTTCTGCTATCTTTTTCATGTCAGCAACGATGTACCGCATTATTCGTAAAAGTTAATCAGGAAACCACATGTTTTTGTTGAATAAATTCTCTACAACCATACGCAAAACTCAAACTGTTTTATTCGGTGCCTGTTTAAGTGCTGCGGTTTTAATGCCAACAAGTGTTGCTTACGCGAAAGACATTTTAACAGCAACGCCTGTGACTTATATGTTAGCGACAGAACTGACCAAAGAAACAGGGATCACGACCGAGTATTTGCCTCCTAAACGCTACGGTGTAACGCGTTTACCTAATTGGTTTTCAACCAAAGGGGCTGATGTTGCTTCAAACGCGAGTAAAACTGCAAAAGCAACGATTACGTTAGGAGCTATTTGGCCGAATGATCCGCTCTTTGTTCATGCTCGTGAGGGCAATATAAATATTGTTGAAATTGACGCTTCTCAAGCCATTTCGCCACGCGCACAAGGTGTGGCGGCATTGCGCTTATCCGATGGTACTACGTCGTTATATGCATGGTTAAATCCGACCAACTTAACGCGTATGGCTGCAATTGTAAGCGATGATCTCCAGCGTTTATGGCCTGAAAAAGCTCAGCAAATTGAAAAGAATCAGCAAGCTTTAATGATAGATGTTCGTAAGCTGATTAATCGTCAACAAGACACTCTTATGCAAGCGGATGTTAATGCTGTTGTATTACTCTCTGCAGAGCTAGAAGATTTTGCATCAGGTAATCAGCTATTTGTTGTTGAGCGTATGACGAAGCCAGAATTGGAATGGACAGATGCCGATAAAGCGCAACTAAGCGTATTGTTAAACGAAGATCCTTCTTTAACTATTCTGACAACTAAAACGTTAAGTCTAAATATGAAAGCATTCGTTTCTGCTGATACTAAAGTTATCGTGATTGATAGCCTTGATCGTTGGGGACGTAGTGGTATTGATACTAAACAGCCACTAAAACGTTGGGAAGTAAAACTTTAAACTAAGTTGTTATCGCTATGTATTCATTGATTTGCAAATAAAGTGTAGCAAAAAAATGCGATGCTTATATAGTCTAAGCGTCCACTGCTTATGACGTAGTCGCTACTTATTAATTCTGTTTTATACGAGAATTTAAGTAGCACTGCTTTGCCCGGCTTAGTGCTGGGCTTTTTTCATTTGCTAGAATGTGAAAATCAAAGACAGTACACCTAATCCAATGAGTAATGTGCCAGAAATTATGTCGTTATATTTTCCAATTACTTTACCAATCACATGATCGCCTAAATTATTACCTGCATAAGTTAGCCAAACACCAGTAATGAAGGTTAACGTTACAACTAACATGATATTTAACTGAGTAATACTGCCAAGAATACCTACTCCAATATTATTAATTGAAAGTAAAACACCTAATATAATTGCACCTTTGATGCTTAAATCATGGCGTTTTTCTTTTGCTATTTGTTGCTTTTTTAGTAAATCCAAACCAATAAACCAAGCTCCCATTAGAATAAAAATGACTGAACCTAATTCATTCGAGAATTTGTTTGGAACAAGGTGAGTGATCAGTTGACCAAACAGCATGGATAAATAGGTAACGAAAGTCGTAATACATGAAATAATGATATTCGATGAAAGAGGAATATCTTCATTTTTAACGCCGTATGTTAAACCCATAACAAAATTATCGAGGTTAGAGGATAGGGTAAATAATAATGCGAGAAGGAAAGACATGGACTCTCACTCCATAAAGCATTCTTTATAATCTTTTACTGTGAGAACTACGATTAATATGTGTGGTTAGTTATTTTTCAGATATGGTGATTTTTACGCTGAAATCGTCTTCCAGCGTAAAAATTTACAGGAGTCCAGCTAAACGTGCTTTAAGAAATGCAGACAGGGTTTTGTTATCTTTAATTTCATTATTTACGATTTTTTGTTCGAGTTCTGTTACTGAAAGGGTAACAACTTCGATAATCTCATCATCATCAAGCTGACCAATTGTTGGAGCTAGTTCCGTTGCAACGAAAAGGTGTTGGATCTCATCACAAAAGCTTGGTACTGGTAGTAATTCGCCTAATGATTGCCAGCTTTCTGCTTTTAAATTGGTTTCTTCAGCGAGCTCTCTTTTCGCACAAAGAAAAATATCTTCGTCAGGTTCCAATGTTCCAGCTGGAAATTCCAATATCCATTGCTTAATAGCAGGACGATATTGGTTCACTAAAACAAGGTGTCCTTGGCTATTAATGGGAACAATGACCACAGCCCCTGGATGCTTAATTGAAGTAAATGTTACTTGTTTATTATTCGGCAGTACGTGCTCTTGTTCTTCAACTGAAAAACATTTCCATTGGTACATTATTTTTGAAGACATGCTTTAGCACCTTTATTCATTGGTTGCTATTTGATTATATCCCCAACGTTTCGCACGCATCAATGCACTCTCAGCTTTAATGTAGTCATATCTAAAATCCTGATATTCAACGGTGGTTATACCGACACTGACCGTCATATTTATTTTATGACCAGATTCTAGTTCTAAAGCCCATTTTGCGACTTCATTACGTAATGCAATAGCTATACATTCCGCTTTTTGGAGATCAGCATTAGGTATAAGAATACAAAATTCTTGGCAACTTAATCGCGCAATTTGAACGTCGGCATCGCAGGTCTCTTTCATGCATTTTGCTAGCATCATAATGGCTTTATCCCCCACATCGAGTCCGTACCGATCGTTAATGTCGCGAAGGTTATCGATATCAATCAGTAGCATTGAAATATCACGACGATAGCGTTGGCAACGTGATGACTCATAAAGATAAAGAGGGATGAAGCCTTCACGGCTTAGAAGTCCAGTTAAGTAGTCATGGGTTGTGGTACGTTTAACTTGCATAATGGCATCATAGCGATGACGAGACAGTAAAAATGCCATAACAAAAATAATCGAATAAGCACTGATATTTTGTAATGCCGATGATATTTGTAAGTGCTTATTGGCAATTTCAGAAATACTCAGAATGATATAGATAAAACCAAATAGAGTGCTATACCATGCTGCTGTTTTGATCCTTAAAGCGAAAAAACACAATAAAGGAATGGTTAATCCAATGGTGTTACTGATGTGGCGCGCACCTTCAAAATAAAAACCACTAATACAGGTTGAGGTTGTCGCAATCAGGAATATCCAGAATAAGGTTTTAGCGGAAAAAATAGAGCGGTTGAGTATAGAAAGGCTATAACAAAGGAACATACCAACGAGACCGACAAACGTGAAATAAAACTCAGCATTAGAAACGAAATAAGTAAATGCAATGACACCACAAATAGCGCCAGAAAAGGGAAAAAGTAATGCGAGCTGTTTTTTAAGTGTTTTTTCGCTAAGTTCGATATAAGCAAAATTGGTGGGATGAAGCTGATTGCTTTTGATTAATGTCTTCATAAGTTGGAAACGCCTTCGCACAGAATTAAAGAATACAGCATGTTGTGCACTGTGCGATATTAGCAGTGTTTCATATTATGTCTAATTTTTTTGAAAATTAATGTAATGAGATTTATCAATAACCAATAAGGATGGATAACAAGGATGTATTTTATCTAACTTGTTAATAACGTTACTATCCAGTGATATTGAGGGAAGAATGTATCCTCCCTCTTATTTACTATTACTCACTGATTTATTGTCGTAAAAAGTTATTAATCAGTTCAGAAGTGAGTTCTGGTTGCTCATTAGTAACACCGTGTGCGGTATTTGGGATAACCACGATGGGTGCTTGAGTATATTTGCTGAGTTTGATGCCATTAGATAATGGAAATATCTTATCTTTTTCACCCCAAATGAGCATGAGTTTCGGCAAGTGAGTAGGATCGAATTGCTGAATGCGATCACGATCTAATGGCAGCGTTTGGATCAAATTTGTACGTTCTGGCTTCCATTTTGAAAAATAGCCTTGATAGATTTGCTCTGCAACAAAATCCGGCATTGGTTTTTTCTTTACAAAAACATTGTCGTATAAACGACGAATACCGTCAGCGCCACTCGGCACAAATAACGCTTCTGGTGTATTCACTTTGGCGCGTTTAACTAAATCACCTAAGTCGTTATCGCTAAAAAGCGGGCCTGGGCTAGCAATTATAATGGCTTTATTGATCCGCTCAGGTGTCGTCATCATATCGTAAGTAACAAAACCACCGTATGAGATACCAGCAACATTGATTTTTTGTAGTTTTAAGTGATCAACAAGTTGCCATATTGCTTGAGTTTGGGTTGCTAAACGAGCTTCTGCTTTGCTTTGTGATTCACCAAACCACAGCAAATCAGGTGCGATAACACGGTAATGTTTGCTTAATTTTAGCATTTCAGCTTTCTATGTTGCTGCAGCTGTACCGCCAAAACCATGCAATAATAATAGAGGTTCACCTTGTCCACCTTCCCAGTAAGTCAGCGTTCCGCCTTCTTTTAATGCAAGGGAATGTTTAGTAAAACCATCATTATGCAGCGCGGTTTGATCATGATCGGTTTTCCATTGAACCACTTCACAGCCATTGAGAAGAGGGAATAAGCTGCATATCATCATAGTTATAGGTAATAAACGTTTCATAGTGACTCTATAGTTAAAAAAGCACCGCCTAATAATACAGTGTTTTATAATGGGGGTGCAAGTTATTAAAATCGAACTTATTGTTTGTATTTTTAAACATAGATAATAAAGATTAAGTGCGTTAGATGATAATATTAAACATAACTGACTTGAAACTACCACGATAATCATTGGCAACTGATTGATTATCTATTTGATATAACGGTTTAATATTCCTTTGTATAAATGTGATAGCCGCTATTTTAAGGATTAGGAGACACTATGCGTGTTTTAGTTACAGGTGGCATGGGCTATATCGGCAGCCATACTTGTGTACAAATGATTGAAGCTGGTATGACTCCAATCATTGTCGATAATTTGTATAACAGTAAAGAAACAGTATTAGGTCGTATTGAAAACCTTACTGGCATTAAACCTGCTTTTTACCAAGGTGATATTCGTGATCGTGCTTTTTTAGATAGTGTTTTCGTTGAAAATGAAATTGATGCTGTTATCCATTTTGCTGGTTTAAAAGCAGTGGGTGAGTCAGTAGAAAAACCTCTTGAATACTACGATAATAATGTTCACGGTACATTAATGCTGGTTGAAGCTATGCGTGCTGCTGGTGTGAATGCATTAATCTTTAGTTCATCAGCAACGGTTTATGGCGATCCCGCTTCTGTGCCAATTACAGAAGATTTTCCAACCAGTGCGACCAACCCTTATGGTCGCAGCAAGTTAATGGTTGAAGAGTGTTTAACTGATATTCAACACGCTCATCCAGAAATGAGCATTACGCTATTACGTTACTTTAATCCTGTTGGTTCGCACAAATCAGGCACCATGGGTGAGGACCCACAAGGTATCCCGAATAACTTGATGCCATTTATTTCTCAGGTTGCAGTTGGTCGTCGTGAATTCCTATCTGTGTTTGGTAATGATTATCCAACGATTGATGGTACTGGCGTTCGTGATTACATTCACGTCGTAGATCTCGCGGATGGTCACCTAGCAGCACTGAACCACAAAGGCTCTGAAGCAGGTTTGCACATCTATAACCTAGGTACAGGTAATGGTAACAGCGTACTGCAAATGGTTGATGCTTTCTCAAAAGCGTCAGGTGTTGAAGTGGCTTACCGTATTGCACCACGTCGTCCAGGTGATATTGCTGAATGCTGGGCAGATCCTGCAAAAGCAAAAGCAGAGTTGCATTGGGAAGCAAAATTAACTTTAGATGATATGACGAAAGATACTTGGCGTTGGCAGTCGACAAACCCAAATGGTTATCCAGACGCGGAATAATTAGCGTTAATACTGAACTGCTAATAATAAAAAGGCGCTCTCTTTATATTAAAGTGAGCGCCTTTTTTGATATGAACATTTATTCGCAGATATTTTAATTTTCGTTTTGCTTATAGGTTTTGAAAATAAAAAATAAAATCAAACTAAACACCGCACCTAAGGTGTCAGCTAACATGTCTTTCTGAGCATCCCAAATATCTCCTTGAGAGCCTAAGAATTCAATGCCTGCTTCACCGCCAGCACTTGCAGCGTACCACCATTCAACGATCTCATAGCCAGCAGCAACTGCCATGACAGCAAATAAACCAAATAAACCGGCAATAAGCGGCTTACAATGGTTTTTTCTCACTAAATATTCAGCAATAGGGAAAGCATAAAAGCCAATCGAAAAGTGGGCAAGGCGATCAAAGTTATTACGTTGGGAACCAATTAAATCGTTAAACCAATCAAATGGAACATTTGCAAAAGTATAGTGAGCACCGATATTGTGTAGCACTAACCATACAGCCATTAAAGCGTAAGCTAGGTTACTAAAACGATAGTAACGGAAAGTGAAAATGAGTGATCCAAAAATAATGATCAGCGGAATGGCTTCTGCTATCCATACTGCTCTAAAAGCAGGGTTAATTCCTAAAATGATAAAAAAGAGGGTATAGGAAACGGCTAACCATAATGGGAATTTATTTTCTGACATCATACATCCTTATTGAATAAATCTTCGCTAGATTAGACTAAATGCTCACTTCTTTCCAATTAGGTTTTATCAATCGCCTTATAAGAAAATGAAAAAGGTAAATATGCTTTCTTAATCAGAACTTGTGTTATAATCCATGGCTAATGTTTTTCACGTTATTGTGATATTCATCATAGTTAACTGTAAACTCTATCCAAAGAGTTGTTTTTACCGGAGCGTCATTTTGCATTTTAAAGATCTTGGATTAGACCCACGCCTACTGAAAAAAATAAATCATTTGGCGTTTGATCGAGCAACCGAAATTCAGCAAACAGCAATTCCTGTTGCTATCGCAGGCAAAGATATCTTAGCCTCATCGAAAACGGGTTCCGGTAAAACATTGGCGTTTTTGCTTCCTGCAATGCAACGTATGTATCGCAGTAAGCCGTTTACACGTCGTGATCCTCGTGTATTGATCCTGACACCAACACGTGAATTGGCTAAACAGGTTTTTGCTCAATTACGAACGTTAAATGCAGGTACACCTTATGACGGTACCTTAATTGTTGGTGGTGAAAACTTTAATGATCAAGTTAAAGCACTACGTAATGACCCTATGTTTGTTGTTGCAACACCGGGTCGTTTAGCTGATCACCTAGAGCACCGTAGTACGCACCTTGATGGTTTAGAAATGCTAATCCTTGATGAAGCTGACCGTATTCTTGATTTAGGCTTTGAGGCACAACTTCGTCGTATTAACGAAGCGGCTAACCACCGTCGTCGTCAAACGTTAATGTTCTCTGCAACACTAGACCATTCAGATGTAGTCGAAATTGCATCTGAAATGCTTGATAACCCGAAGCGAATTTCGATTGGACACTCAGCGGAAGAGCATAAAGATATTACACAACGCTTTATTCTTTGTGATCACTTAGATCATAAACAAGCTTTACTGGATAAAATCCTAGAAACCCAAGATTACAAACAAGTGATCATCTTTACTGCTACTCGTGCTGATACTGATCGTTTAACCGCTGAGTTAAATGAGCGCAAGCTAAAGGCAGTTGCACTAAGTGGTAGTTTAAACCAGAACCAACGTAATAGCATCATGAGCCAGTTTGAGCGCACATGTCATAAGATCCTTGTTACCACGGATATTGCTTCTCGAGGTTTAGATATTGATAACGTATCACTAGTTATTAACTTCGATATGCCTAAACACGCGGAAGAATATGTACACCGTGTTGGTCGTACAGGCCGTGCGGGTAACAAAGGTGATGCCGTATCACTGGTTGGCCCTAAAGACTGGAAGAGCTTTAACAACGTTGAAGCTTTCTTAAAGCAGAAGATTGAATTTACCACTATCGAAGGGTTAGAAGGTAAGTTTAAAGGGTTGAAACCTGCGCCTAAGAAGAAGTTTATCAAGAAGAAGCCAACAGGCGATAAAGTTGTTGCTCAGAAGCAACAAGCTCCACGTGCTAAGAAGAAAGTAGATAAGCGTTTTTACGAAAACCAAGCGGTTGGTAACGACGTATTTATGCCGAAGAAAAAACGCAATACAGATGTGAGTAAAGACGGCGAATAAGCTATCTCTATGCACTACAAAAAGCCAGAGTATGACTCTGGTTTTTTTATGTCTGTTAAAAAGATAGACGATAAAAAACCAGCACTAAGGCTGGTTTTTTTATTGCGTAATTAAAGAGTGATTAACGTAGTTGGTATACCTGACCTTCCTTGTCAGCTTTTACCGTAGCAAAGCTTAATGGGAATGGTCCTTGTGCTTGAACAGATGAAGGGAGACTTTGAATGGCTTGGCGAGCTTCATCTTTAGTTGCAAAGTTACCATAAATGACAGCATACCAGTTACGACCGTCTACACGTTTCCAGTTAACCCAGATTGGCTCATTACCTGTAATTGGTTGTAGGTAACCACGTAAATTGCGCTCTTCACTTATTGCTAATATTTGTACTGTGTAACGAGAAGGAAAAATATCACCAAATGCTTGATCGTTAGTCATTGATGTTTCATCTTCAAGATGCGCATTATTGTTGTCGATATAATTGCTATCAATCACTGGCGTTGGCGTAACTGTTGTTTCAGGAACGACAGTATCAGCTGGCTTTTCACACTGAAAATTAGCACCATCAATTTTTGATGGCATAAGGTAACCTGAATCGCATGGGCTGTCAGAAGATGCACAACCAGATAAAGCTAATAGGCCTAAAAGAGTAACTGCCTTACGAGTCAGCAACGTCATATGTGTCTCCAAATCTTTGAGAGTAGATATGTAGTGGCATAGTGAATTTGGTCACTTAGTTAGAGGTGATATCATCACTTCATACGTTAACAGGTGACACTATGACAAATCGTACAAGACGACTATTCAGCGCAGAATTCAAGCTCGAGGCTTCACAGTTAGTGATTGATCAAAATTACTCAGTGGCAGAAGCCGCCCAAGCCATGAATGTGGGTAAATCCACGATGGATAAATGGGTTCGTCAGCTTAAACAAGAACGACAAGGCAAAACGCCAAAAGCTTCGCCTATGACCCCTGAGCAAATAGAAATTCGGGAATTAAAAAAGAAGTTAGCTCGTCTTGAAGAGCATAATGAAATATTAAAAAAAGCCACGGCTCTGTTGATGTCGGACTCACTGAACAATTCTTGATGATCAAGAAACTCAAGCAGAGCTATAGCGTAAAAACATTATGCGAAGTCTTCAATGTTCATCGAAGTAGTTATAACTATTGGCTAAAGCGTCCAACAGCGATTAGGGCGGAAACAGTCAAACTTCGCAGCTTAGTTAGTGAGGCCCACGCAGCAAGCAACGCCTCTGCGGGAGCGAGGACTATTGCAGATATAGTCACAAATCAGGGTTTAAAACTGAGCCGATACCGAGCAACAAAACTCATGAGAGAGCTTGGTTTAGTCAGTTGCCAACAGCCAAAGCATCGATACAGAAAGGCTTCTCAAGAACATGTTGAGGTTCCAAATCACTTGGGCCGACAGTTTGCTGTTACCGCCCCAAATGAAGTTTGGGTTGGTGATGTTACGTATATTTGGACAGGAAATCGCTGGATGTATTTAGCGGTTGTTATTGATCTTTTTGCCCGCAAAGTGATTGGTTGGTCGATGTCTTTATCACCTGATTCCAGTCTGACAGGCAAAGCTCTTTCAATGGCTTATGAGTCGCGTGGTAAGCCGAAAGGCGTCATGTTCCACAGCGATCAAGGTAGCCACTATACAAGTCGAAAGTACCGTCAATTACTGTGGCGTTTTAAGATAAAACAGAGTTTATCTCGCCGAGGAAATTGCTGGGATAATGCACCAATGGAGCGTTTCTTTAGAAGCTTAAAGACCGAATGGGTGCCAACAGTGGGTTATCGTAGTTTTGCTGAAGCTCAACAAGAGATCATCCGCTACATTATCGGGTATTACTGTCAACTCAGGCCGCATCAATATAATGGCGGCCTAACTCCCAACGAATCAGAACGATTATATTGGGAAAACTCTAAAACCGTGGCCAATTTTAGTTGACCACTACAATACTATATCGAGAAAAGCCTAGGAGTAGGTGTCAATATTGAGTATCAAATTTTTGTTTATTCATTGTATCTAATAAAAGCATATTCTCCGCATTAAAATAGTATAAAAAACGCTGTTTGATTTTTTTTCATTCGATTAAAATCCTGATTTATAGGTTTTTAATATGTTTTATTAACAATGGATTTATGCAGTGATAGCAAAACAATAAAAAGTGACCTTGCAGTGTTATTTGTATTAAACTGTATAAATGCACAGTTATGTTTTGGCTTGTTTAATGACAGCATATCCGTTTTTTATTGAATCAGTGGCGTGTGGTTTTCCATCTCCGGCTGATGGACATCAAGAGAGTTTAGATCTTGATGAATTTTTGATCCGCCACCCGAATGCTACTTTCTTTTTACGTGCATCCGGTGAGTCTATGATTGGTGCTGGAATTTTTGATGGTGATCTGCTTGTGGTTGATCGAGCTGAAAAAGTGATTCCTGGGCGAATTGTTATTGCGCGTATATATGATGAGTTTACCTGTAAACGCTTAGTTCGTATTAATGATGCTTGGTGGCTAAAAGCAGAAAATCCAGCCATGAAATCATTTCCTTTACCTCAAGATGCTGAAATTTTTGGTGTTGTTACCCGTAATATTCACAATTTACTTTAATGCTGTATTTGAAATGACTATGTCTGAAATTATCACAGGTAAACACGATCAAGTGTGGGCATTAGTGGACGCCAAGAGTTTCTATTGTTCATGTGAACAGTTGTTTGATCCAACCTTAGTGAATAAGCCCTTAGTTGTACTTTCTAATAACGATGGTTGTTGTGTTGCTCTTTCTGATCAAGCGAAAGCACTTGGTATTCAACGTGGTGCGCCATGGTTTAAAGTTGAACGAAATGCCAGTATGAAAGGTGTTCACGTACGTAGTTCAAATTACAACTTATATGCCGATATGAGTCGCCGTTTTATTGAAGAGCTCTCTAAGTTTTCTCCGTGTATTGAACAATATTCAATAGATGAAGCCTTTGTTCGTCTAGATGGTTTTAAGTTAGATCAATTGCACGATTATGGTCGAGAAATTAAAAACACTATTTATAAAAATATTGGATTACCCGTTCGCGTAGGGATTGGTGCAACACCAACCTTGGCAAAATTGGGTAATCATGCAGCCAAAGTGTATGAGAGACAGGTCAATGGTGTCATTCAAATCGATAGTGATTATAAAAGGGAATGGTTACTAGCTCGTACGGAAATTCAAAATATTTGGGGAATTGGACCAAAAACGGCAACGAGGTTACGTACATCAGGTATTGATAATGCACTCCAACTATCTCAAAAAAACGCGCAAGAAATGCGTCGAGTATGGAGTGTCGTTCTTGCACGTACAGTGATGGAACTGCAAGGCGTCACGTGTATTGCACCAGGTGATATTGATGAAACCCGCAAACAAATTTTGTCGAGTAGAAGTTTCGGTCAAGGCATTACAGAATTTGAAGAGTTAAAATCCGCTTTGGCTTTTCATTGTCAGCGAGCGGGAGAAAAACTGCGCAAACAAGGAAGCCAAGCAAATACCGTAGGTGTGTTCTTACGTACTAATCGCTACAAGCAATTACCACAGCGAAACCGAAGTAGCGCAGTAGCACTGATGTGCCCAAGCCAAGATAACTATAAGTTTATTGAATCAGCATTACAGCAGCTTAAACAGCTCTATAAAGAAGGCTATGAGTATCAAAAAGTTGGTGTGATATTAGATGAACTGACGCCAGCTGAAAATAATAGCTTTCAATTAGATATGTTTGATACCAGTGATTATGATGAAGCTAAACGGCGAGAGTTAATGGCAATTACCGATATGATGAATGCGAAGTTTAAAAATGGCATTAAACCCGCATCTGTTATTGCCACCTCTAACTGGCATATGAAGCAAGCACATCGTTCTAATCGTTGGACTACTCGACTTGATGAATTACCGATTGCAAAGTGTTGAACCTCTGTCGCAGCGAAAAGCTTTAAGTTGACAAAACCCTGACGTAAATGAAGATAAGTTGTCACATAACTCGCTTAATCTCGCGTTTTTACAAGAATATTAAGGTTTTATATGCGTTATCTTGCTTTGTGTTGTGCTATAGGTGTTATGGGGCTCACTGCTTGTCATTCTTCTAATACAGTTGACCCAGTAGCTCAGTATCAGTTTGGTACCAAAACAACTTATGCACCGCAGTAGAAACTCGGTACTTACCAACAAGCACCGCAAGGTTATGAGTTAGTTTATTCTGAGTTGGTTTCTCGTCATGGCTCCCGTGCACTTTCAAGTTTTAAATATGACGATATTTCAATGCAGATTTGGCGTGAGGCACAAAAGCAAGGTGCACTAACACCACTAGGTGAAAAGCTAGGGGCTGAAATTGAACGTATGACGGCTGCTAATATAGCGTTAGGTTATGGTAATTTATCAGGTCTTGGTCATGATGAATTAATGAATATTGGACAGCGTACGGCACAACGTACTCAGACGTTAATTAATAATGCAACAGAGAATCAACGTCATATTGTTGTTGAGTTTTCGGGGCAACCACGAGCAGAAGCAAGCGCTAATGCTTTTACTGAAGGTTTTACTAAAAATAATCAAGATCTAGCAGATTTATTATTAGCACCTAAAGCTAATCCTGAGCAGCTTTATTTTCATAAATCTAATGATGAATACAATGATTATGTTGATAATGATCCAGAGTTAAGATCTGCAATTGAAGGTGTTTTTGATAGTGAAAAATCTCATCAAGTAGCAGAAACTGTGTTGAATCGCTTATATAAGCCAGAGTTCGTTCAGCAGTTAATAAGTGGAAAACTTAAGTTTTATTCAACAGAGAAGCCAGATAAGTTATTAGCCGAAAATGAAGTAGATTCTGTTATTCACTTGTTTAATCTTTATTTGATAGCTCCTGGTATGACTCAAGAGGCTGTTGATCAACCTTGGAACTTTAAACAATTCTTTACCCCAGAAGAGTCACAATGGTTAAGTTATGTGTTGGATGCTGAAGATTTCTATGAAAAAGGCCCAAGCTTTAATAACACTGATATTACTTACAAAATGGCCTCCGTATTGGTAGGTGATTTTTTCAATGAAATTGAAAAAATAAAGAATGGCGATGAACAAGCGGCATTAAAAGTACGCTTTGCTCATGCTGAAACCATTATTCCTTTTGCTGCTAATATGAAATTAAAAGGTAGCGAAGAAGGGGTTGATCCGCAAACAACCTTTAGCTATACCAATAACGATTGGCAGGGTAATTGGGTTGCACCTTACAGCAGTAATATTCAGTGGGATGTTTATCGAGATCAAACTAATGATCTGATTGTAAAAATGCTTTATAACGAAAAAGAAATCGGGTTTAAATCGTCATGTCATCCTATTAAGGCTGGGAGTTATTTCTATCGCTTTAATGAATTAAAGCGTTGTTATAATCAATAATAACTAATCGAACTCCTAGTATATTGGTATCGAAATTTCCAAATAGTATGTTCGCTTTTGAATACTCATACTAAATAACGAGTATTTGATAGATTGTTTTACTCTATCAAATACTCAATCGATATTTTTTAACACTCAGCACTCTATTACTATTAACCAATAGAAAGGAGTGAAGTATGAATAATTGGTTAACTAGAAATAACGAAAAAAAATATAGGATAAGTGCAGCATTGCTCGCTATAGTGTTGATTGTGTTGTCACTGTTTACATCTGGGTTAACGAGTGCAGTCTGTGACTTGATTGCTTTTTCAATCTTAATTATCGTCTTGTGGATGAAAATAGATAGTACTAAAAATAACAACCTAGAATCATTATCGAGTACTGATAAATTAGAAATAGAACCTTAAACTGCCACGGTATACCTTAGGCTATCTGTCCTTTTTATTGAGTTGAAAGGCTTCCTAAGATTGATATTTCGATTATTTTTATGGCTGTATTATATCTAAATCAAGTGGTGATTAATTATTCGATATTTTTATATTAACCCGCTTATATATCCATTTTTCAGTAATTTACTCTCTCTTTTTGCTATTTAGTCCCTCCATTTGCTATGGTTTCAGAAGTTGTATTGTTTACCTCTGTAAAAGGAATACTTATGCGCTTGCTTATAGGGCTATTAGCTTCTCTACTTCTCTGTTTTTCCGTACAGGCAAGTGAAAAAAAATATTCAGAAACGGATATGTTAGAAAAACCGTTTATGGAACGTTATATTCTTGATGAATTGAAAAGTTTAAGAGAATCACAACAAGATCTTGAACGTCGAATGGTGATAGAAATTACCGACCGTGAATTAACGGTTGCTGATAAATCATTAAATTATGCGAATGTGACCGTCACTTATTTTTTCTACATTATTGCTGGTGTCGCATCTCTTATCGCTTTTGTTGGCTGGCAGTCTCTTCGTGAGTTCAAAAGTAACACCACTGAAATGGCGGATAAACGATTAGAGAAGATTGCCCAAGAATATGAGAAGAAGTTCTTGGCGCTTGAACGAGATTTAAAACGTAAAACACGCATTATTAGTGAAAATAACAAAGAAATTGAAAAAATTAACGAAATTCATAACCTATGGTTACGTGCACAAAGTTCCCAAACACCGGAACAACGTATTGATGTTTATGATGAGATATTGCTTATTCGCCCAGGTGATCTTGAAGCCTTAACCTATAAAGCAGATGCGGCAATGGAAATTAAGGAATACCATTGGGCACTGAGTTTATGTAATCGAGTGTTGGAAGTGGATGACACTAATGGCCCGGCACTTTATCAACGTGCTTGTGCATATTCTCGATTAGGGATTGAAGAGCAAGCGATTGAAGATTTAGAGCGTTCGATTATTGCCAGCCCATCCATTCGTGATTTAATTGCAGATGAGCCTGATCTCGATATTCTTCATGGTAACAGCCGATTTGACTTGTTATTACATTCTCCTGATTAAACAAGATTATATTCACTCTTTTTAATTAAGATCTCTATCACGAAGCGGCAAAATGATTGCCGCTTTTTTATTTATACGTGTTTCTTGTTATATAAAATCTCTGCGCTATCAGATACTTTACTTCCTATATTGAAATCTCTATTGGTATTAGAGGCAAGGATGAGCAGCAAACTATCAGATTTCTCCGTACATTTACCCATTAACCCAGAGCTTGTCCAATTTCAGCAAAGAGTTAAAGAAAAGCTGTATGACTTTAACCATGCTAGACCATCAGAAGCAGAAAAATATCATTGTATTTTGTCTGAGCTATTGGGTTCGGTTAATGGCGTTACTATTCTTCCGCCATTTTATTGTGATATGGGGAAGAATATACATTTCAAACGGGGTGGTTTTCTTAATGCAGGCGTTAAAATTTTAGATATTGCTCCAGTGATGCTTGGAGAGTTCGTTCAAATTGGACCGAATGTGGTTATTAGTACTGCTGGTCATCCATTAGATATTGCTGAAAGAGTCTTACCTATTGCAGCCGCTAACCCTATTACTATTGGTGATAGTGTATGGATAGGAGCGGGCGCCATAATATTAGACGGGGTCACGATTGGTGAGAGAAGTGTTATCGGCGCTGGAAGTATTGTAACGAAAGATATTCCCGCAGACTGTGTTGCGGCAGGTAATCCATGTCGTGTAATCAAAAAAATAGAGCACGGTAAGATGCCATCAGAACAAGAACTCGAAGAAATGTGGTGTCCTATCATGGAAATGTAGGCTTAAAAAAGCCTGAGTAAATATACTCCGGCTTTTTTAATTAGGGGGTACTGTCAGTTAAGGGATAAACATTTCAATATATATTAATGAGGAGATACCAATAGCAAGCCAAAGTAGAACACCTAATAACATCGGTTTAGGACCTGCATTTCTTAGCTTATTAACAGTGATCCCAGAGCCGATTAAGAATAAACACACCACCAGTAAACGCTTAGAAGCTGCAAAAATCATATCGTAAACAGATTGAAACTGCGGTAGAAAGTGCGCAATTAAGATAGCAACACAATATAAAACGATAAAGTAAGGTACCGCGATTTTCTTGCTGTTCCCTTTAAAAATCAAAGCACTGATAAAAGCGACGGGAATGATCCATAATGCTCGCGCTAACTTTAACGTTGTTGCTGTTTTTAACGCTTCATCACCATAAGAACCAGCAGCACCGACAACAGATGAGGTATCGTGAATGGCAATCGCAGCCCATGTCCCGAAAGCGTGCTGGCTCATGTCCAGTAAATGACCAATAGCAGGGAATATAAATAGTGCGACAGCGTTTAAGACAAATACCGTTGCTAGGGCCAGTGATGTTTGTTCATCTTTTGCATTAATAGCAGGGGAAACAGCTGCAATAGCGCTACCACCACAAATTGCAGTACCAGAGGCAATCAAATGACCAGTTTTCTTATCTAGTGATAGAAAGTGAGTAGTAATCCAGCCTAGAAGAAGCGTAAAGAAAATAGAGCAAATGATTAAACCTAATCCAGCTTTACTGGCTTCAATTGCCTCATTTAAATGGATACCAAAGCCCAAGCCTATAATGGAATAAGATAAAAGTTTTTTTGTAAGGGCGGCAATATTAAATTGTGAAGGGACTAAACCAAAACTGGCAAGTAAAAAACCGAGGATTAAAGCGATTGGCGAACTGATAATAGGCAGTAAACATAATAATGCAGTACAAATAAAAATCGCGTCCATTGGTCGTAGACGTTTGAAGTTATCAATGATGGGCATAGTAATAGCGATAGATATATAATTATAATTAAGGAAATTATACGCTGAATACTGAACAGTTAAGAGTTAAATACACAGAGCGTAGGGTTAAGAGAAACTGAACATAAATGAAGGTTTATTTTTTAACCCAATCACCAGTTTTAGTTTGAAAGTATTGTCCTGGTAAGGTTTTCTTTACCGCTTTTTCTTGTGCCATACGACTCACATCATCTAATGATAGATTATTCTTTTTGCTAATATGCAAGTAGCCTTGTTGGCGTTTTTTATTTACGGAATCAATCAATGCTCGTAAGGATGGTGAAGGCGTAGGTTGTACACTTGCAACATAACCATTATTTGCCTCGCCAATAAGTCCTTGTTGTTTAGCTTGTTGTAACGTTAATGCATGAGCCACTGACGTCAATAGCATTAGCCCAGTCAGTACACTCAGTACGAATTTAGAATACATCTTTGTCATTGAATAACTCATTAATTTCACGATCGGCTTTCACATTGATTTCATGTTTAATATTGATGTTAAGGTTAATAACAATCGGCTTCTCTGAAAGCGCAATCTCAACCTTTGGTGTACACCCACTGATTGCAATACTACTAGTAAGACCTAACAGCAAAAAAGCAGCTTTTACTGCTGAAAAATGACCATAAGATCTGGTTTTATTGTCGTGATTTTGGCAATGTTTTTTATATGTAGTCATAAGTGGTAGTTGTCTTCTTATTATTGAATGCCAAGTTGTTGTT
Organism: Photobacterium sp. SKA34; assembly: GCF_000153325.1. Taxonomy (GTDB): domain Bacteria; phylum Pseudomonadota; class Gammaproteobacteria; order Enterobacterales; family Vibrionaceae; genus Photobacterium. The sequence continues at coordinate 32,516 of NZ_CH724141.1, read as the reverse complement.
TAATTTGAGCGACTAAATGAGATGAATATATCATATCTTTTGAGCGCAATAATTTAGGGATATTATCATTTAAATTAATGTTTAAGTGGATCGGACGTCCGTTCTGGAAGTCTGGGTTTTGACCTTTGATTTTTGTAATTAATGAAAGGTCACCATTTTTAGCGTAATCAAAGGCAAGAGCAATACTATTATAATGGTAATTTTCTAATACCTTTGCAATATTGAGAGGGCTTGAAGTGTCCGCCTCTTTAATTTTCTTATCAATGCTTGAGCCTTCAATGTAGCGCAATACGCCACCGGGTTTACGGGTGTTGAGCGAAGCGTTACGTATCACGATACTTCCATTATCAAGTGCAATAGGAATAACGCCATCCACTTTACCTGTTAGCTCTATATTGTCTTGATCCGCAATCGCCATGATACGTTTTAAATCAACCCCTGTTACTTTCAAAGGCACTTCCTTAATATTACTAAGGCTAGTTATGGTAAGTGGTGTAATAGTAACATTACCGCCATAAAGTTCAGTAGAGCCTTGTTCAATATGGTAGTACTGTTTTGCTGTATCAAAATCAGCAACAAAACGAGGGTTTGACATCGGAATCCCAACATCAAGATAATCGGCTGAGATTTCCAGAGGTGCTTGTGTATTCACATTAGAAGCAGTGAGCGCTAATTGTACATTGCTATAAACGTTACCGAAGCGATAACCTTCATACGCGCCTGTAATGCCTTTGCTTGATAGTGCAATTGAGCCTGTAACTTGTGTGTCTTTATTTATATGAATATCGGCACTAGTGGTTAATTGACCATGGGTAATATTTAAATCAATCGGTAAAATTGGAATGTAATAGCTTTTGAGATCTTGCTCTGGTGTAAAGTTAAATGTGTGACGTTGTAACTTAATGTGAGAGTTACCACTATCAAAATTAGAGTGTAAATCAATATCAGCAAATAAAGCCTTTTTGCTATTTTTAAATTGGCTGCTGAGGGTTAACTCATTACCTAATAATTGTATATGGCCATCACTATAAACTTTACCTAGCTTTAATTGGTTACGTTGAACATTAAAAACAACACCATAATCAGACTTAATGATCAGTGGTTTAAGAGTGACGTCGCTATCTGCTTTTTGATTTATATTACCTGACGTAACGGTGCTAGGATTTGCTAAAAAAGCCTTTAGGTTATCAATTCCGTCAATTAATGGCGCAGTAAAATGTGACATTCTTTTACAAACATTCAATTCTATTACAGCTACCGTTAAGTAAACGTTATCTTTAATTAGTTCTTCTATACTGTATGAGCGAGAACGTTTATACGGTGGGGTATTAAGACCTAGTATGACAGGATTGCACACATTTGATGACGGATATTTATTAGTACTATCAGCGTTAGGCTTCACGTTTTCTAATAACGTGTCATCGCTTAATTTTAAATCTTGGCTAAGGTAAAAATTATTAACTTTTATCCCTAAATCTGCACGATAACGACTTAATGATTGATGCCTGTTTTTATCTGAATGCGTTTCTTCTTGGCGATTGACTACAAATTCAGAATTCAGTGATGCCTTTGTTTCTGCTGGCTGATAAATGGTAAATGTACCAATCGTACCTTGCTTATTTTGAGTATATAGTCCAACTAATGAATCTAAGTGGAAGTTAAGGTTCTTACTTTGACTCTTTTGAAAGCCTGGAATACTTTGAACATCAACATTATCCATTGAAATATTATTCTTAGCCATTTTTGCGACTAAGAGGCTGTTAGCCCATGTTGCAACCATGTTGGTGTGAAAATTGAAGTTTTTAATCAAACTATTGGGCATGGGATAAATTTTATCTGCTTTAGCTTCAATCTCTGCATTAATATGACATTGCAAATTAGGGTAAAGACAGCTGAGATCTTTAAAGTTTAGGTTAATAGCAGATTGCGTTTTTTTATTAACAAAACTAATTTTTTTGCTGTCATCTTTCAAATTGACACGTAGTAGCTTGTCGTAGAAATTAACGTTAAATTCGATTTTTCCATCACTGATCATTTTAACATCAGCAAGTTGTTTGTTTTTACGTTGGTCTGCGTGTTCACTATTAAATTTTTTGAATAAGCCAGCAGGGAGAGCGTACTTGTTTAAGGCGATCTCAAAAGATTCGGGCAATTCAAACCCTACATCATAATAAGCGGTAGCAAGCTTATTGTTAAGCAGCATGCTTTTGTTTTTAGGTGCGTCAAGAGGGGCAGATGTTTGTTTAGCCCAAATGCGCAGTGGGCCATTGATCTTTGCATTAGGAAGTTCAGTTAGGCCAAGACGATCTGTAAATTCTTTAGTGTCTTTGAAGTTAGCATTACAATTAAAGTACGTAGGCAATGGCTGCTTAAAGAGAATTTTAGATTCACAGTAAAGGGTGTTTCCGTCACTGCGTGTTAGGTGGGTATTAACCCATGCATCGTTTTTAGTTAAGTGGCGGACCGTCACATCAAGATCGTAGGGGTTAGGCGCAAGAGCTTTACCACGAACAATAAATTTCGCTTTTGTTCGCGTTTCTTCTGTAATGTTGAGATCTTTTGCTTGTTGTTTAGCTTGTTCTATTGCCTTTTTCCTATCAATTTGTTGCTGTGTAACCAGCTTTTTAGCTGTTTTCTTTTTATGTTTTTTTTGTTCCGTCTTACCATCTGTGTTTGTGAGCGGTGTTTCTAACACCACTTTAGCATCTACAATCAAATCACCGTAAGTAAATGATTTGACTTTAAATTTGTGCATCGGCAATTGTGCTAGGTTGGCAATTGTTTGGCCTAAGTGGTAGCCCTTATTATTTATGTCTGCACGTTCAACAAATTGAGGCAAATATTTAGGTTCTTCAATATGAAATTTATCAGTGGTTAACACCATTGAATCTATTGGGTCATGGAAATCTATCGCGAAAGCCAGTTTCGTGATGATTTGCTTTTCTAAAATTGAATATAAGGTTTCCCACTTTGGAACCAAAGAGCCGATATTAATTTTTAGTGGGGTTGAACCTTTCTTCCAAGCAATAGAAAAATTACCATCGTTAAAAGGTAAACGATAGTGAGGAGAGGGATTATAGTTAGGGAAAAACAGGGTTATCACACCATGCTTTACTGTGCCAGATAAGGCAATATCAGGATCACTATTAAAATCAACGTTAACATCTTCTAGTATCTGGATAGCGTTAGGCCATCCACTCGCACTGTTAGTGTGCAGCGTTGATGCTGTTACTTTTCTCGCATGGGCAGAAAAACGAAAAGGTGTTTTAAAATGAGTAAATTTAAAATCAGCATCCCAAAAGTGAATGTAGTTAAGTTCTATTTTTTTCTCTTTTAGCATTGATTTTGCTGCAGGAGAAAGCTCCAGTTTCGTTTTTGTTGCAACTATATGATAAGACACATCTCCAGTGGTTTTATCGTGACGTCGTTGAAGAGATAAATTATTAAATTCTAACTGGGTATCATTAATACTGACAGAGATCTGCTTGGCGGAAATCCCATGATTGAAATGCAAGCCTGAAACGCTGTTTAGGTGGATCCCTTTACTGTTCAGCCATACAGAAAGTACGACAGGTGGCAGCGTGGTAAAAAGTAAAATAGTCCAAAATAGAAAGCGGCGGAATCGCTTAGGCTGCGAAATCGTATTACTATGAACATTCTTCGCTAAATCTGAGTTTGTATCTACTTTATTATCTTTTTGACTGTCATTCGACATAGAATACAAACTCATCCGTAAAAGTGTAACAACACAATATAAATCGTTATCATGTTATTGATATTAAAGATTATAGCTCTATAGTAAAGTGATTGTTTTTTGCTTTGTCATATTTGGGTTATTTATAACCTTAAATAGAGATCTGCCATGAACATATCATTTTATATCAGCTTACTCATCGTTATTCGGCAAGATAATGCAACCAGCCTTGATTAATGACCGAAAAATATTCAGGACAACGCTCTTTTTGCTGTTGGCGATCAGAAACGGGTAGCTCATCAAAAATACGTTGATAACGACTAGGGTTACTACCATACACTAAACATAAAATATTATAGTAACGCTGCAAGTCTAAACTGTGCTCGCTGACAAAATCCACATCATCAAAACTGTTGATATCCAGATCTTCCAATGCAAATAAGTCGGCAGAGTTCATCGCTATTTCATCTCCTCTTGCGATATCGTTAAGTAATAGAATCGTCGCAAAGTTATCAACGGAATCTTCTTCTTTGCCCAAAATGGGTATTGCTCTATCAATAATATAAGCATGCCCAATTTCATGTAAAAGGGTATGTAATAATGTATCTTCTGTTGCTTGGTTTAACTCTCGTTGATTGCTAATCAAGCCTTTATTTTTAAAACGATTGCGGGCTTCAATGACAAATTGATAGGGAATGTGGATCGAATTTGTCACAGGATCAAACAGTGGGCCATCTTCCGAACCAAACACAATTTGTAAACTGGGTGAGAAAATAAAACGACGTTGGCTAAGTTGTTTTATTGTATCGAGAACAGGAGATTGTTCAATAAATTGTTCAATCTGTTGCTGTCCAACTGCTGGTGGTAAAAAGCGATAAGTAATAGTTGGAGAAGGTTCAAGCGCTAATCCGTACTGATCATCAACAGGAATGTTGGTACCAATATTTTTTGTCGTTCCTGCAAAAGTAAAATGCGTTAGAAACAAAAAACTTATGATAGTGGTGAGTAAATATAAAAAATGACGTGTTTTATATCCCTCAGTGTTTGGATAGTTATACACAGTAACACCTCACATAATTCGGTTAACTGTCTCTAAAGTGAAAATTATAGTGTATAAGGCAACCTTTTTAGCTAAATATGCTACATGTTTAAAATTAATTTTATCAATACGGTTAATATTCTCAGTTTTAAAACAAATTACTGTACTTTATAAAATCAAATGCAATTAATTGCTTATGATGTATAAGGCTATAAGCTATGGACATTAGGTGATTATCGAAGTAGTCACTGTCATATCTGCCATTATTACTCAATAATAAAAGGCTAATACATATGGATATCTCCAATGTTTCAATTAGAAATAAACTACTGATAAGTAATGGCTTTGTTATTCTTTTACTTGTCATCTTATTTACCATTGTATGGAATGCGATTAATACAATGGAGCAAACATCCAAAAAAGTAGAACACACATATAAAGTTATCGACCATGCGAATGGACTTGTTAGTGCGATGATCGATCAAGAAACAGGACTGCGCGGTTTTGCTATCGGTGGACAAACTGAATATTTAGAACCCTATGTATATGGTAAAGATAACTTCAAAAAAGATCTTAATATTGTTAGGCAATTAACGAGTGATAATCCGACACAACAACCACGGTTTGATAAAGTCGAGAGTGATGCGATTAGTTGGCAAAAGTATGCAGAAAAGATCATTAAGTTACGAAAAGATATTAAAAGCGGTGAGAATACAGCCATAAAAATCGATGAACTGCTAGCTTCTGGTATGGGAAAGAAGCTGATGGATCAGATTAGAATTGAAGTAAAAGGTGAGAACTTTGGCTTTAAAAGCTCTGATGTACTACAAGCGTTAATTAATATGGAAACAGGGTTACGCGGTTATATTATCACCAAAGATGAAACTTATCTTGAGCCGTATTATAGCGGTAAAAAAGATTTAGAAAGCTTGTTTAAATCAAATTCCTTTGAAGATAAAAATGTCAATACTTGGATTAATAATTATGCTGAAGTTGTAATTAAGCTGATAAAAAATGGACTTAATTACAAAGTAATGGAAGATTTATACCAAGAGCTTTCAAGTAAGCAAGGCAAGATCTATATGGATGAACTGCGTAATAAAGTGAATGATATTATCGTGGTTGAAAAACACCTAATGCAGCAACGTAAAATCTCGGCAGAAAATGCTGCGGATTTGGCAACCAAAGTGATTATTTTGGGAGGGATCATTGCTGCGATACTTGCCTTGACTATTGGCATTATTATTTCGAAAACGATCACTGGACCAATAGGGCGAGCTGTTGATGCCGCAAAAGAGCTCGCTAATGGTAATTTAACGATTCAAATCAAGCAAAATGGTAATAATGAAGTAGGTGTATTACTTACGGCATTGCAAACAACAGCGGATAGCTTAAAACAAATTATTATAAAAATGGGCAATGCGAGTGATCAACTGGGTGATGCATCAGATAATTTAACCATTATAACGACGCAATCAAGCCAAGGTGTGAAAGAGCAGCAACATATGACAGATGAAGTGGCAGTGGCGATGAATCAAATGTCTATGTCAGTACAAGAAGTTGCACAGAATGCCTTTTCAGCTGCTCAATTTGCCAATGAAGCAAATAGGGAAGCGCAATCAGGTATCATAATTGTTAAAGATACAATTGAAGGTATCCATCAACTTGATGAAGAGGTAAATCTTACGTCAGTTCGTTTAAATGAATTGGTGCAAGAGACAGAAAATATAGGTGGTATTTTAGATGTTATTCGCGGGATCGCAGAGCAAACAAATTTGCTGGCATTAAATGCTGCAATCGAGGCGGCACGAGCTGGCGATCAAGGTAGAGGTTTTGCGGTCGTTGCTGACGAAGTCAGAGAATTAGCAAAACGAACACAAGATTCAACAACTGAAATCCAAGTATTAATCGAAAAAGTGCAGTTAGGTACTGACGAGCTAGTAGTTAGCATGGATAAGAGCAATAACTTTGTGAAAGAAAGTGTTGTGAATGCGACAAAATCCCAAGATGCGTTTGGCGTGATTAGCGCTTCTATTGCCAAGATCAACGATATGAATACACAAAGTGCTAATGCTTCAGAGGAGCAAAGTACAACGACTGAAGAAATAAATAAAAACATGGAAACGGTGAATATGATTTCTCAGCAAAGTGCCCAAAGTGTTAATGAAACCGTTAAATCAACACAAGAATTATCTGATTTATCATCTCAGATGCATTATATAATTCGTCAATTTAAAGTTTAACATTAGATTTTGAATATAAGCAGAAAAACTAAAAAGGCAGCAATTTAATGAATACGTCGAATCGCTTCCTCGGAGATTAGCTATCTTTTTTATCTAAAAGTGGAAGCAGCATTTCAACAATGCCATCTTCTAGTTGTACGTCAATACTAAAACCGACCTTCTCTGCGAGATGGATCATTCCGCGATTAGAGGGCATCGTCATTCCTGTTAAATATTGCAATCCACGTTGCTTACTGTATCTCACTAACTTGTCCATTAAGATACTGCCGAGGCCTAATCCTTTCATATCTGAGCGTACTAGAATCGCAAACTCTGCATCATGGTTTTTAGGGTCGGATAATGCCCGAGCAACACCTAAAACAACATCTTCTTTTTCATTGGTATCTGGGTTGATATTGGCATTTGGGGCTACTGCTACGAAAGCCATCTCACGGTCGTAGTCTATTTGCGTAAACTTAGCGAGTGCTTCATGGTTTAGCTCGCCGACATCAGAGAAAAAACGTTTATAAAGATCTTCAACTGAAACTTTAGACATAAAGGTTTTATGTAACGGTTCATCTTCAGGCAAGATCGGGCGCAATAACAAGGTTTGACCATCTTTCAGCACACAGTTTTCTTCGTATTCTTTAGGGTAAGGACGTATCGCAAGACGTTTTTGTTTATCACCACTAAAAGATTGGATATCCATTGAGGCATCTAACACTGTGAGATCACTACCGCTGATTAATAAGGGATGAATATTAAGGGCTTTGATCTCAGGACAATTAATGATCAATTGCGAGATTTTAACCAATAAATTACATAAAGCAGGAACGTCTATTTTCTCTAATGCACTGCGCTGTTTGATTTTTCCTGTTTTTAGCGCATCGATCACCATATAACGAGCCAGCGCCATATTTAATGGTGGTATACCTACTGCAGCGTCACGGTGGATATCCCAATGCGCATTATCTTCTCCCATTAAGATCACTGGGCCAAAGATCGGATCATTGTGTACATCAATCCGCAATTCCTGTGCGCCTGAACGATCTGCCATACGTTGTACTAACAATCCATTAATACGCGCAGTGGGGTAAAGCATAGCAGCTCTATCAAAGATAGCTTGCGCTGCAGTTTCAACTTCTGCGGCGGTGCGTAGATGAAGAACAACACCATGTATATCTGATTTATGTCGTATATCAGGAGAACGTAACTTAACCGCAACGGGATATCCTATTTGCTCAGCAATATGAACGGCCTCAACAGCATCAAGCGCTATCCATGTAGGTAGTGTATTAAAGCCATAACATTCTAAAATTGGGCGAGCTTCATGTGTTTCCAAATGATGAATATTATTTGTCAGCATCATGTTCATTAATTCATGAACTTGATGTGAATTATGATCGTCATAGCCAATAGAAGCC
>NZ_CH724141.1:22597-24065 GCF_000153325.1 Photobacterium sp. SKA34 | reverse complement strand
GCGAGGGTGCTGGTGTAGAGTTTCAACGAGTACATTAGCGGTCGCTGTATCAGGCGCGATAGCAGATGGGCTGTGCATGATCAATAAGGCATCAAAATCATCACTGTCTAATAAGATCTTAATCGCCTGTTGATACCGCGTTATATCAGCATCGCCAATAATATCAATGGGATTAGAGTGAGACCAACATGAAGGTAAAACAGCAGATAGTCGATTAATTGTTTCAGGGCTGAGTTGGGCTAGTCTACCACCGCGATCAGAAAGCGCATCAACAGCCATAATTGCTGGCCCACCGCCATTAGTTAAAATCGCTAAGCGCTCACCTCGTAAGGGTACAGAGTGGGAAAGTGTTTCAACCGCTGCAAAGAGTTCATGAGTATTGTTTACTCGTAACATACCTGAGCGCCTAATAGCTGCATCATAAACTGCATCTAAGCCAATATCACCACCGGTATGAATATGTGCAGCAGAGCTACCTGCTTGGGTACGGCCACTTTTTAACACCAATATTCGACGATTACGTGCTGCGGCTCGAGCGGCAGACATAAAGCGTCGTGCATCTTTTACCGAATCAATATAAAGCAAAATTGCTTCTGTTTTAGAATCTTGGCATAAGGTATCTAATAACTCCGCAAAGTTAATGTCACAGGCATCACCGAGTGACAAAAAGGTAGAGAACCCAATACTCTTATTTTTTGCCCAATCTAAAATAGTGGTACAAACAGCCGCAGATTGAGAGATAAAAGCAATATTACCCTTATTAGCACTAATGGGAGAAAATGATGCGTTCAAGTTTAGCCACGGTAAAATCAATCCCATACTATTAGGGCCGATTAATCGCATTCCGTATTCTTTGGCTTTAGCCAACATTTGATCTTCAAGGCTTGGTTGATGGTTTGGCGTAAAAGGGGCTGGGTTTAACTGTTGATTATTCATTCCTGCCGCAAGAATAATTGCAGCTTTAACGCCTTTTTTACCCAGTTGTTCAACGATATCAATATTTAACTCAGCTCGAGTACAGACAATAGCTAAATCAGGGACACGCGGTAGGCTAGCAATATCAGGATAAGCAAGAATACCTGCAACCGCGTCATATTTTGGCGTGACAGGCATGATAGGACCACGGAATTGATCGGATAATAGATTACGAATAACCACATTACCGGCACGCGAAGGATTATCTGATGCGCCAATAACGGTAATTGATTTTGGTTTGAGTAAGCGTCTCATCCCATCCATGATCGATATCCTTTATAGTTAATAGATAAGCTATTTATAGGATAAACCTGAATCAGATAAGATGGAAAACCTAGCCAAAGAGCTGTGATCTCGCCGCTAAAAAATTTAAAACTGAATATAATTTTGTAGGTTGATAAGGTATTAAGTGTGTCGAGCCTAGTTTTGCCTATACCATGAAAACCATGCTAAGCGAGAGCGATATAATGATCCGTTTTGGTGGGAGATCAGT
>NZ_CH724141.1:7708-22474 GCF_000153325.1 Photobacterium sp. SKA34 | reverse complement strand
TTGTGCTTTTTGATAGCTAACATATTGATGTTATAAATAAAAGAATGGAAAAAATACGTCATACTATTGAAGCAAATTTTCATATCATGAGTTATATCTGAGTTTTTCATATAGCATTGGCATATTAGATGAAGGTGTTAAATTGGCACTCGAGATTGCAGATAAGAATATGTATAGGCAGAAAAAGAGTCGTAAATTAGCAGGGCGCTAATATAAAAAAGTAATATAAAAAAGAGATCATTATGATCTCTTTTTTTCATCAATAATAAAGCGTAATTGCTTAAACTTGATAACGGGTTTTATCACCAATATCGAAATGTAATGGCATGCGCCACTTACTAAATGCTGCAACACCTAACAAGATTGCGCCAAGCATTGCACACGCAATAACGCCAGCGGGAACATTAAAGATAAAACAGAACCAAAAGCCAGCTAATACAATTGGGGTAAGTAGCAATGCTTTAATTTGAAAACAAAAGTATTCCTTGACGGAGAGTGCGCTAAACACAAATAAAGCTGCACCTAATGCCAATGGTTGCCATAATCCAGCAATAAGCCAAATAGCAGCAAATAAGCCTGCCCCTTGAATTAGCCAACGGAAGCGTTTGTCATAAATGTGAACGGTTGTTGAAGATAATAAAGCAACAATAATTAAGAATGGCGTTGCCTGTATCGTTTCGTAACCAATAATAGACATGATAAGTGCAGCAATAGTTAATGCGGAACGATAAAATACAACAGTGAGCTTATCTAATACATCAAGTTCACATTTAATATGGGGATCAGCCATATTTACTCCAGAATAAAACATAATACAAAATAATAACTTTAGTTTACTGAATGAAGATGATGACTTAAATAACTAATTAATCAATATAGCTTTTCATTGACCTATTTAAAAAAATCGACGATTTAATATAAAGTTATAGAACCATAAATGTTAACCATTTTCTGGTGAACAGTAACACCTATATATCTTATGGGTATTTAGTGTGATAGGTGTGTTTGTATATATCATGTTATGTGAAGATAAGTTAAGAAATGTAAACAGTGTAAATTAAATAAAAATGATAATTTATCTCATTTATATTTAGCAGCCATATGTTTTAGACGTGTTTTATTACTTGAGGTTGTTTTGAAAATTACATCACCACTTTTTAAATTGTCGCCACTTCCATTGGCTATTTGTTCTCTACTTTCAATGCCTGCTATTGCAGAAGAAGATAAGCCATCAAATGATCTTTCTGAAAATAATGACGTTGAACGTGTTGTTGTATTTGGTAATCAGTTTAACCATTACAAAGCGGATGAAGCATTTGGTGCAATGCGAAGTGATATCAATTTAATTGATACACCACAGTCAGTGGCCGTTATCCCAAGTTTTATTACTGACGAACAATTAGCGAATAATTTAGGTGATATTCTTGAAAATGACTCGAGCGTTACTGCTGGTGGTCAAAAGTGGGGGTTTCAATACTTTAAAATTCGTGGTTTCGATTTAAGTTCAAGCTCTGGTTATCTTGTTAATGGCCATCAACATTTTTCATATTATCTACAACCGACAGAGATTTTAGAGCAAGTAGAGGTGCTCAAAGGTCCATCGAGTATGCTTTACGGCCAATCAGGTCCTGGTGGTTTGATTAACATGGTAACTAAGAAACCTACATATGAAAATATGGCCAAAGTGGGTTTTGATGTAAATAGTAATGGTTCAACTCGTTATAGCTTAGATGCTGGTGGTAGTTTAAACGATGATGAGACAATTCGTTACCGTACTGTACTTTCAAAACAAGATAGTGTTTCTGCGCGAAAATACAAACAGAATGGTGAGCACAATGAGGGTGATAAAAGTGTCGGTTACTTAAACTTAGAGTTTGATGTAACTGACGATTTATTATTGTCACTTGCTTACAGTAAAACCAATGATAAATCAGGTATTGACGGTGGACGTCTGGATGATGAAGGCAATCTTATTGGTAGTCGAGAAACTATTTGGGATATGCCGTGGGCACAAACAGATAAAGAAGTGACAAATATCGGTGCAGATATAACATACCAAATCAATACTGACTGGAAAGTTAAACTTGGCTATAACGAGCAGCAATATGATCGAAACTATGTCGCTTCACGGCCAAACCAATGTTATAAAAATAATTGCTATGACGATATGGCAGATGGTTATTTCATTAAGCCGTTTGATCGTTATGACGATTGGAATTTCCAAACAGGCTATGTTGACTTAACGGGTCGTATTGACACTTTTGGATTAGAACACCAGCTACTTTTAGGTGCCAATATTCTTGACTACGATTACGCAAGAACACTCTATACGTACGAAGATGCAAATGGCAATAATTTTATTGAAGTAAAACCTGGCGATATAATTGAAAAACCAGACTTTTATAACAATAGCACACGTTCAACAAGTGATAGTTCATACAAACACTTTGGTTTTTATGTACAAGATCTAATGACTATCAATGATTACTGGAAAGTGTTAGCTGGTGTACGTTACGACGAGCAGCATAAAGAAGGTTATGGTAATAACAGTTATGCTGTTTCTCCTAAAGCAGGCTTAATCTTTAATCCAACAATAGATAGCAGTATCTATGTGAATTACTCGAAAAGTTTCATGCCACAAGGCTCTGTAAATAACAAAAGTGACGTTAATGATGGCCTTAACTTAAAACCGCAATACGGTGAGCAGTATGAGTTAGGTGCAAAATGGGCATTGTTTGATGAAAGCTTATTATTAACAGGTGCAATCTTTGATATTGAAGTTTCTAATATTAAAGTGACGGAAGAAATCGTTGATGACCCTAACTTTGATCAAATCACAACTCAAGCAGGCAAGCAAAAACACCGTGGTTTTGAACTTGGAGCACAAGGACAAGTGACAGACCAACTGTTCTTAACTGGCTCTATGATGTATTTAGATGCTAAATATGAACGACGTGCAGGTGATAACATAGATGGTAAACGACCTGCTGATACGCCTGAGTGGTCTGCAAATGTATGGAGTCGTTATGAAGTTAATGACCAACTAGCATTAAACCTTGGTGCAGTTTATGAAGGTAAACGTTTTGCTGATAACCAAAACACAGTGTCGAAAGATGGATATATTCGTTTTGACTCAGGTGTCTCTTACGGCATGAGTGTTGCTGAAACAGATGTTGAATTGCGCTTAAATATTAAGAACCTATTCGATACTGAATACTTTGGCGGTGGTGGTAAAACAAGTACAACTGTAGCTGATGGCCGAGAGTTCACGTTAGGCGTCAATGCAACATTTTAATCTAACGAATTTACTTATTCTTATTAACTCTTTTTATCCGTAACATTTAGCCCTGTATAATACAGGGCTCTTTTTTCCTTTTTAGCGTGACTTTTAAAACAATTACTTAATAAAGATTGTATTAATAGAAGGTTACTGTTGATTGGTGAATTAAGGCACGGCAGAATATCATTAATGTTGTTGCTACATTTTCCTTAGGTCTGAATCCAATCATGAAAAAAACATTTACTATCAGTGTTCTAGCTGCACTTACTGGCTGTATGTCCACACCGCCAACTCAAGCACCGGTTGAAACAATTAATCAATCTAATGCAGAACAGACAATAAAACCTATTGATACCGTAGCGGAAGTCGATCCAAGTGTTGTGTCTGAACCTTTATATTTATCAAGTGAATCTGTTGCCATTAGTGAAAAACAACTACCAACAGAAACGACTCCCTCTGTTGAACCTACCATGACTGAAACCCCAAATACACAGACGACAGCGATAGATCCTGAGCAAAATGTAGCACAAACTGATAATTCTGAGGTTCAAACACCTAATGATATGGTTGATATCGTGGGTGAAGACCATCAAGTCTCAGCACAACGTGATGCTGAAAACACTCAGGACAACAATGTAGTAGAGCCTATACCTGAAGCGACAGTAACGACAGCAACAGCGGCTGATGAAGCGCTCGAAAAGACGGTTGAAAGCACGACAGAGCCTGAAACTGTAAATGAACAAGCGAAAGAAGCCACGCCAAATATGCAACCTACCGATGATACACAAAACACGCTTGATAAAGAGGCGGCAGAAGAAACTGCAGTCGGAGATAAAACTACAGCAGTTAAAGGATTCAGTATTCAACTTTTAGCCATGCGTGAAACAAGTGAGTTCAAACCTTATTTAAGTCAGTTACCAGCGGATCAACCCGCATGGCTCAATGATAAGATGATCAATGGTAGTAGTGTCTACACCTTGTTATATGGTCATTACAAGGATTATGAAACTGCAAAAGCAGCACTGGCAGCTATGCCTCAAAAAGTGGTTCAATCTGGCGCATTTGTTCGTAACTTAGCAGATATTGAATCAACACAATATCCGACATTACAACGTATTCGTTAAGCAATTCACATAAAAGATTATGTTGATGAAGAGTCATTTATTACGATAAATGACTTTTTTATTGCCATAAGTTCAGCAGATACATGTAAGCTAGGTGTTAGAAGCGTTGATTTACTAAACAAGTAACTCGCCAAATTTAAAATAAATCACGATTCGCGATAGCATAGGGTGCACAGTATCGATTTTTTTGATTACTATGTTATTCACACAGACTTTGACGATTTTGCATTGGTTATATTTGTATCAAAGTTATTAATTATTTCACGTTAGCGATATTGAAAGCTAGCGGCGTTTACAAGGGATGATGATGAGCTCTATCCATGTTTTATTATTATGCGGCGGCGGTAGTGCTGAGCATGAAGTTTCTCTCGTATCAGCAAACTTTATTGAAGAGCAGCTAAAAACGATCAGCGGTGTTACTTATACACGTGTTGAGATGACTAAAAATGACGGCTGGTTAGACGCTGAAAATCGTTCTTGTGAGCTAAATTTAGATAAAACATTGATACTTGGCGATCAAGAAGTTGTAATCGATTATGTCATTCCTTGTGTTCATGGTTTCCCTGGTGAAACGGGTGATCTGCAGTCTTTACTGACAATCGCTGGCCTACCTTTCTTAGGTTGTGGTGCAGAAGCAAGCACAAATTGCTTTAATAAGATCACAACAAAACTGTGGTTTGATGCGCTAAACATACCTAATACGCCTTATGTTTTCCTAAGTGAAAACAACCAAGAAGCGCATAAAGAAGCATCTGAAGCATTTAAAAAGTGGGGTAAGGTCTTTGTTAAAGCGGCTTGTCAGGGATCATCAGTTGGTTGTTACAGTGTAATGTCAGAGCAGGAGCTAACAGAGGCTGTTAACAATGCTTTTGGTTACTCTGATCAAGTGCTTATTGAAAAAGCGATTCGCCCAAGAGAACTGGAAATTGCTGCTTACCAATACGGTGATGAGCTAGTGATCACCAAGCCGGGTGAAGTATCTTGTCCGACTGATAAATTTTACAGTTATGAAGAAAAATACAGCGCTGATAGTGTATCAACCACCATGGTTGAAGCCGAGAACTTAACGGAAGAACAGGTTGAAGCGATCCGTACTTACGCACGTAAAGCGTTTGTACAAATGAAGCTGAAAGATCTTTCTCGTATTGATTTCTTCCTAAGTGAAGATAACGAAATCCTACTTAACGAAATCAATACGTTCCCAGGAATGACGCCAATATCTATGTTCCCGAAAATGCTAGAGCATAACGGTCAAACGTTTGCTGATTTTATTGAGCAAGCGATCAAAAACGCAGTTAAGTAACACATTCACTGTTAATACGAAAAGCCCGTAGACCTTATGCTTTAGAGCTGGTGGTTTATGGGCTTTTTGGCTGGTGGACGATTATTTATTTATATTCTTTTTCGCAAATTTCTTTAATTCACTATCACGCTTACCGCGCTGACCGATATATTGCGCAGGCATAGCCGGGCTACGCCAACGTCCCTGATGCTGAATTTGACTAATAGATAGACCAGAGTCGGCTAAATCTTGGCTTGCACCAACACGGGGGGACTGTCCTGAGAAAATGACATCAGCAGGTAATTCCAGTTCTTGGCTTGCACGGCGGAACACACGGTAAATTGATGAGTGGTCAAGTGGTTTATCGCCAATATTACTGTGCCTATCAATACGCCTAAATATAAAGCTATCCATAATCATGCCGAGTGTTAACCAGCGTTGAACAGATTTAGAGGCTAAATCACTAAGGGCAATAATACGACCGTTCACTGTGATATTGATTAAGCCTGAATCTTCTATTTCAATATGATTTATTGTGAGTGCTGCGACTTCTGAACGTTTTAACATTGCCTCAAAGGTAATCGCCCAAATTGCCATATCTCGAACATCTTTAGGTTTTGTTGATAGGGCAAAGGTATCAAGTAATGCTTGTAAATGATCATCTCTAAAGCCTTGTGCATGCGTGTAATCATCATGTTTATCCAAACGCTGCTTATGCATTGCGAGCTTAATTTCTTGGCTTTGACATGGATTAGGTAGGGCATGACACTTGTGGATAAGCCCTATAGTGACAATGTAACGTTTAAGGCTGGCTAATTTACGTGACTCTGCCATTTTTTCGATGAAACGATGCACTGTCTCGGCTGTTGCAGGTAATGCTGATATTTTATTCCTCTCACAGAACATTAAAAAGTGATTCCAATCATTCTTAAACGCAACCAAGGTGTTTTCGGCGTAACTATGATGGGTAAGTGATTGCCAAATAGCAATGTTGTCTGCCACTTGTTTGAATTGAGTAATACTTTTGGCACGCTTTTCATCACAATCAATAATTGGAATTTTTTTTGCCATAACTTAACACCTAATGCACTATAACTTTGTATTTAAGAGAAATTATAACACTATATATTGAACATAGTATGCAAACTTTAAACATAAGCCGCCTAGTAGCATAAAATACTAGTCATAAATAAAACATCATGCTTAAATTACTCAGCATTTTGAACAAATGGTAACCTTGTTATCATGATGTTGGACTTAGAGTAAGACAAGGATCAACAGTATGAAAAAACGGATTTTTCACCGTGGATATACTATTGAAAATACAACGGGTGTTACCAACGAATGGAAATCAGCAATTAAAGGTAACCCTATCAGCGGTACACTGACTGAAATAAAGAAGAGTGTTGATTGGTGGTTAGACATGAGTACATTCATTTATCCTCAGAAGTTCTCATCTCAACCTTCAAAGCCAGTATCCAATGGTTCATCTGAGAACTATCGTGGTTTTATTATGCGTAATGATACAGGCAAGCCTAACGAATGGTATTTGCTTTTAAGAGGGCAGTTATTAAAGGGTAATGCGACATCCATTAGGCAATACCTTGATAAAGTCATTGAAAAACAATCTAAAGCGTAATAAACAACAAAGCCTGCTAATTCAGCAGGCTTTTTTTAATCGTCATGTCTTGATCGTTACGTCTCAATAACTAATCGTCAGCATCTTCTTTTGTAACATCAACAAGGTAATCACCTTCAAGCCAGTTACGTCCAATTAAGAGTTTGTATTTTAATTTACTACGATCACGTAAGTTCACTGGAATTGCTTTGTTCTGACCGTTCCAAATCAGATCCATTACAACGGCATAACGACGCTCGACACCTTGCGCATTACGTATTTTACTTACTTTTATAATTTTAGCGGTATGCGTAACTTCCTGACCAAGTTCATTCTCAGTTGTGAAAGTAATCTTGTCCCCTAAATTATCATACATACCTTGCTTTGTGTCATCGTTCTCAGTTTTACCGTCGATTTTGATATTGAAAGCATTGATAGATGTTGTGTTAGCTCCTGTATCTATTCGGGCTTTATAATTAATACCAAGATCATTTACCTTGATAGTTTCAACGGGGCCAACAATGGACTTTCCATCACATTTTGGGGCTGCAAAAGTTGTTCCTGAGGCTAGCAAAAGCACCGCAGAGATAAGAATGTTTTTCACACATACTCCTGAAACGAATAATCTATTTAATGATAATAGACTGGATAAATCCATATTGGTTCAAGTGACCGTTAAAATGAGTTAAAAAGCTTGGGTTTTAGGGTTAAACATTGCAAGTACTTCTTCTATTTCTCTTATACAGTCTTGCGTTGGTGTAAAATGCACCGTATTAAACCCGAGTGATTGAGCTGTCTGAATATTAGGATAATGATCATCAATAAAGAGACATTCATTGGGGTTAAGATGATAACGTTGACACAAAAGATGAAAGATTTCAGGCTCAGGCTTCATAGTTAGCTCTTTTCCTGAAACAACACCGCCATTAAAAAATGAAATAAAGTGATGCTTTTCGTATAAGGTTTCAAAAAAGGCACTACACATATTGGTTAGGTAGTAGATAGGGTAATTTTTATCTAGTAATCTAAAAAATAATGCCTCAGTTTCTGGCATTTTTTCCAAACTTAATTGTATATGGTTAATAAACTCTTCCATGCGTTGGCATGAAATACCCGTCCGCGCTGCGAATTTAGGAATTTCCTCGGCTAAGAGCATAGTCCCACGGTCAAGTGCTAACCAATCAGGATGGGCGAGTACTTGTTCCATTAAGATATTTTGCTCATCTATTGATTGAGTAAAAGTTTCTACAATTCTCTGAGGATTCCACTGAAATAACACTGCACCAAAATCAAATATAACGTTCCGAATCATAAGCTGTTCCGTTTAATGTTCTTTTCTTGATAATATTAGCTGAAAGCGAATTAGCAAGGTTCATGTATGAACTTGAAGGCTTATTCACAACAACCACGCAAACAGTGAGACTAATTGCATAATGAATGATAACAGTCGTTTAGTTTTCTCAACCGAGACTGGTCGAATTAAAGAAGAAACAGCAGCACCTGTTCGTCCAAAAGGTGATGGTATTGTCCGTATTCAGCGTGAAACTAAAGGTCGAAAAGGCAAAGGGGTTTCTATTGTTACGGGATTAGATGTTGAAGATACCCAGTTAAAACTGATTGCTGCTGAATTGAAGAAAGTATGTGGCTGTGGCGGTTCTGTTAAAGATGGCAATATCGAAATTCAAGGTGATAAGCGAGATATTATAAAGGCGCACCTTGAGAAGAAAGGTCACACAGTAAAATTAGCCGGTGGTTAATTCAATATCTAGAAAGAGGCCATCGTTTGGCCTCTTTTATTAAACACGAATCGGATTTTAAACTATTAATTCAGCGAAAACTTTCCGGTTAAATCTTTGTAAGTATGAGTTAATTCCATATCTATCACTTTAGGTGCTTTTAGACCTTTTAATGCATCAACAATATTCACCTTCATGTGTTCAGGTGTCAGATAAGTTTTAAAGTAGTAGTCTTTATTCTTTGTATCAGCTACAGATGTCCATACTGTGTAATCGTAGAAGTTACCATTATCGGTAGTATCAACAATTAAGCCTTTTGGAATATCAAATGCGTTAAGAAGGTGGAAAGCTCGGAAAACTGCTTCATCAGCATTTTTCGATGGTATTGATGAATTTACAAAGGTTACCGCACGAACGAAACGGCTTGGTGAGGTGTAATCACCTGGTAGACCAACCATGCCGGTACCTTGGCTGATTGCAGATAGCTGTTCGCCATTAATATCAATCGGTTTGGTATTTTCAGGCGATAGACCGATGAAATTACGGACATGTGTTTCATGCCAATCGTATGCTGGCGTATTAGTTACAACGCTTAACTTGTTATCAAAGATTTTCAATCCAGACTTAGAATATTCTATTACCACAGACTGCCCGTTCGCATCAGTAACCGCATAATGGAATGGTGCAAAGCTGTTAATTTCTTTAATAAATGTACCAACAACCGTGATTTTCTTTAGTCCTTCTTTTACTTCTGCAACATTTTTAAAATTTGCTAAAATATAGTTTCCTAATTCTTCACTTGATACCGCTTGTGATTGGTTTTCTTTCGTCAGCTCTTCAAACTGTGCTTCACCTGCAAAATAAAATGCGCCGAAATACAAACCTTTTTCATTCATACCATCAACAACAATATTTTTGTCTAATGCGTTAGCGCCACCAAAACCATATTTTGCTTTGTAGACGAGGCCCGTTTTTTGCTCGTCACTGGAAAGCGATTTAATTTCGGTACCAGCAGGTACCATCGCAATGTTCGATTGAATATCAAAACCGAACTCCATTGTGCGGCCAGGAATTGCAATGCCATCATCACTTTTTAATACAATGCCCGTACATGCAGATGCAGGTAACGCTGAAAATGCCATACCAATACATAGAGGAAGAAGAAACTTTTTCATAATCATTACCTTAATATTTATAATAAATTCACAACAAAGGTAGTAAAAAAAAAAGTAAAATACCTAAATGAACGTATTAATTGTGCTGAAAACGTGGTTTTGATTTTGAATTATTCTTTATTCTCATGTTTTATCTTAGTTCTTTTTAGTATTGGGCGAATAATAAAAAGGCTGCACATACAGCCTATTACAGCAAATACTACAAGTTACTCTGGGCAGCCGGCATCAAGCATTGCTTGAATATGTGTACCATAGAAAGTGTCGTTACCTTCCCAGCCAGCAGGAAGAGCAGCATTAGGCATGGTTTGATTAGCCGCACTTCTTAATACTGTGTTGCAGTAATTAAATGATAAATCACCGATCTCATGACAACTCGCACATGCACCATCGCCAAGTTCAGCAAAGGCAGGAGGATTGGTCCATCCTTGTGCGGATACTGGCTGATACCTAACATTTGGATCAATATCGTAATCACCTGAAATATCAATTGGAGTATCTGGATGAATTAAGAAAACGTTCTTACCTCTGTGGCATTCAGTACAGTTTTCAGCGAGGTTATCACCATTTTGAATATCTGAAATTTTAAACGTTAAATCTTCACCACCTGTAATTCTTCCACCGGTTTCTTTACTGATATTATCCCAAAAACACGCTTTACCCGTGGTCTTACTTTGGCAAATGATGCCAAGAAATTGTATATATTCACTGCCTGAAGAACCTAAACTCCAACGTGGTAAAGCCATACACGCGCCCGCAACATCAGGATCTTCATAGGCATAAACTTCAGTTCTTCGGCTGGCAAGAAAGTCAGTGGTCGCTGTGCCTTGATGTACCCATAAATCAGAGCCCCAATCGGGTGGAATTGGCACATCATTTTCACGGCAAGTCGCAGTATAATCGTCAGTTGTTTCAGGTGGGATCAATATAATATGAGTTAACCAAGAACGTTGATTTAGAAATTCAAATAGCCAGCTATAATCACCTAAGCGTAAAATAGGGAACAGGTGATGTGTTTCTTTGCGGAACAAACGAAAAGATGGAAAGTACTTATCTTGAGTCGCTTTATCAGCACTGCTTAACATGGCATCAATCATACTATTGGAAAATAAGACCTTATCAACCTCACTCTTTTCGTCGAGTTCTTCAAATGCCTTATAAGCCTCGTTAAATGTATTTTGCTGTTCCTCTGTCAATATAGGTAACACTTCATCAACTAAGGCGTCTTGCATAGATAAAACCTGATCTTTATCTAGAGTTAACTTTTTACCTTCAGCGTCATACAATTTGTCGTAATAACCGTTTGAAATATCGGTTATCAAAAGTTTTGGATCAGGATCATTAGTAGGTTCACTTTCGCTTTCTGGTGTGCTAGGAAGTTGCTCATCAAGTGTAGGGGCATCAGCGGTTGGTGTATCAACTACAGCTGTATTTGTAGTGTCATCAGAGCTTCCACCACCGCATCCTGAGTAGGCTAAAGAAGCTAATAACACAAAAAGTGTCGAGTATTTCATCAATCACTCCTGTACTTATTATTTAAGGTTCAATTAAAGAAAGGATAGTGACCAATAAATGATCAAAAATCGCATAATTAAGAATTAAGGTAGAGAAACAGTAATGTTCTATAGTGAAGGGGTCATATATAAATAAAATTTAAAATAATGCCGCAACATAAAAAGCGCTTAACTAAGTAAATGCTATGTTGGAATGGTGACTGAAAATGCATAAAAAGAAAGAGAATAGACATGTCAGAACTCAACGTTTTTAAACAACCTAAGCCGTTTTATCTCATTTTTTCCATCGAGTTTTGGGAACGCTTTGGTTTTTATGGCATGCAAGCCATTCTTAACGTTTACTTGGTCGACGTGCTCGCGATGTCAGAAGCCGAGTCATTTACCTTATTTGGCGCATTTTCAGCTTTGGTGTTTGGCTCTATTGCTATTGGTGGCTGGGTCGGTGATAAAATTATAGGCACAAAACGCACCATCATACTGGGTGCAATTGTGCTAATGGTAGGGTATGCACTACTAGGTGTTTCAGCTTCAGGCGAATTTAATAGCAAAGAACTGATTTATATTGCGATGGGGTTTATTACTATCGGTAATGGCCTGTTCAAAGCGAATCCATCCAGCTTACTAGCAAAAGTTTACGAAGAAAATGATCCGCGATTAGATGGTGCTTTCACCATGTATTACATGGCGATTAACCTAGGTTCGTTTATATCGACATTACTTACCCCATGGATATCTGAGCAGTTAGGATATGGTGTCGCATTTGGTGTAAGCTCAATTGGTTTACTGATCACCATTGCTAATTTTCTTGTTAGCCGTCGATTAGTGAGGAACATTGGTTCTCAACCAGATAAAGAGCCTGTTAATTATCGTAAATATTTTATTGTCGTTTTAGGCACTATTCTATTAGCGTTTGCGAGCGCGTACTTGTTGCAACATATCTTTTATGCCCATCTAATCCTTGCCGTCGTTGGTGTCACCATTGTTACCTTATATTTTAAAGAGGCATTACAAACGACAGGATTAGAGCGCGCAAAGATGATGGTTGCGTTCGTACTCATGCTACAAGGAGTCGTCTTCTTTGTGCTGTATTTTCAAATGCCAACCTCGTTGAATTTCTTTGCTATTCACAACGTTCAGCACAAAATTTTTGGTATCGAAGTACAGCCAGAGCAATTTCAAGCTCTTAGTCCATTTTGGATCATGATTTGTAGCCCTATACTCGCCATGGTTTACAACAAAACGGGTGAAAAGTTTTCAATGCCGTTTAAGTTTGCTTTAGGCATGGTGTTATGTAGCTGTGCTTTTCTGATATTAACGTTGGGCAGTCATTATGCAGATGCTAACGGCATAATGAGTTCAAATTGGTTAATATTTAGCTACTTATTACAATCTCTTGGCGAGCTATTAGTTTCAGGATTAGGGCTTGCGATGATAGCCCAATTAGTGCCACAACGAATGATGGGATTTGCAATGGGTATGTGGTTTTTAACATCAGCAACCGCTGCGGTTATTGCAGGGTGGGTTGCGACATTAACAGCCGCACCTCAAGGTGTAACCGACCCACATATAACGCTAGAAATTTATGGTGTGGTATTTAAAGAAATCGGTGTAATAACCGGTATTATTGCCATAATCACATTATTTATGGCGCCTAAACTCACTCGCGTTATACAAGGCAAATAATTACGCGATTTTACAACATGTACATTGGCAATAAGACATCATGGTCTTAACAAAATACATTCCCATATGTTTGCCATGCTCATAATCGTGATTTAATGACGTCATATCACTACCTATAAGTTTAGATTTCAATGATTTGTGCGGAAATATTTCATAAATATTAACATTATCAGGAGGGTTAGCAATAAAGTGTTCACTCTCACTGTAACTTTTCTCGTGCAATAAAAGCATATCAATTAATGTTGCTGCTTTGGTTTTTGATAAGCCAGCTTTTACTTTATGTAACCATTTATGATTCGCGCTAAGGCCAATAGGGTTAGTGCGAATAACAACAATGTTTTTAAAACCACGGTTATAAGCTTCTTTAGCCGGAATTGGTGCATTTAAACCACCATCAACCCAATAATGATTATCAGAATAAATGGGATGGCGATTTAAAACAGGAATAGCACATGAGGCTTTTAAACGTTGATCCCAGCTGTCAGAATTTAAATCAAAAAATCCCGCTTGGTGATGATCAATACCTGAAGCACTGGCAAGTACCGTTTTATTTTGCATATTACGGCGACCTGTTTTCCAGTCTAACTTTAATGTTGTTTGGGTTTGCTCTAATAACCAATCTAAATCCATACCGCCTCGATTTGAAAACAATTTGGTATAACTAAAAAACTTCTTCTTGGTGGTAATTTCTGTGATCACACGATAGGCATGTTTTTTTTGTTCACAAATATATGAGGCAAGATTGAGTGAGCCAGCAGATGTACCAATTAATAACGAAAATGGATTAAAATCATGATCAAGAAATGCATCTAAAACACCTGCCGTAAAAATACCTCGTTGGCCTCCACCTTCAGTGACTAAAGCGATATCTGAAATATTCGACTTGGTAGCAAACAAAGCTTCAAAATTATTACGACAATATGAGATATGTTTTCCGGTCATGGTAAAATCCATCTAAGTTAAAAATACCGATAATTTAATACTATAAATTATCGGCAATTGTTTACGCTGCACGAACATGTAAAGGTAATTCGCAACCATTTTTTGTTAGTGAAAATTGTAATAGGTTTAAATCACGGCTTCTAAATGCACCAGCACAACTTAATAAATAATAACGCCACATACGATAGAAACGGTCGTTATATTGATCTGATATTTTATGCCAGTTTTTTTCAAAGTTTTCACACCATGCCATTAGTGTCAGATCATAATCAGGACCAAAGTTATGAACATCTTCAATATTCATTTTTCCTTCAAGCGAACTGCTTAATTGTGCGATAGATGGAATAACACCATTAGGGAATATATATTTATTAATCCACGGATCAGTTTGATTTACTGATACTGGGCTACCAAT
>NZ_CH724141.1:0-7686 GCF_000153325.1 Photobacterium sp. SKA34 | reverse complement strand
AAACTAGACCAACCACAACCAATGTCTAACAAGCGCATACCTGGTTTTAAATCCAGTTTGCGACAAATCAATTCCATTTTATTTTCTTGAGCTTCGTTTAAATTATTTGCATCTTTCCAATATGCACAAGTATAAGCCATACGGTCATCTAGCATATTAGTATATAAATCGTTACCAATATCATAATGGAAAGGCACATCTTCTTTTACGCGAGATAAAGATTGATTGTTAATTAAGCTTTTTAATTTAGATACGCCAATTTTTGCTGCAATTTTAAATTTATCCGTACCCGATAGTTTTTCTTCAATATTTGCGCGTAATAACTTACTTACCAGAATATCAATTCTCTGACAATCCCATAGGTGATCCATATATCCTTCACCAAAAGCAATAGTTCCTTGAGATAAAATATTATCGAAAAGTTTATCGTCATTAACGATAATATCCCACGGACGGTCACCATTAATTTTAATGTCAGCTTGATTTAAAAGATTAGAAAAAAGTTCTTTATTAGGCATAACAAACCCTGATTATTATTGATGATATCTAATGATTTTTATTAATGTATGTAAGTTATTTTTAATTCGTGTTGATAGTACCAAAAAAATATTTTTATAAAATTTAAAATAGATGAAGATGCTATTAAGTTTTAATAAACATTAAAATAAATTAAACCGAAATACATTAAAATACGAATCGTTATTAAGTTAGAAGTACTATATCGCAAATGTTTTTTTCTGTATTTAGAGTTAAAGACATAAAAAGTCTAAAAACAGACATGAAGCTGATCTTTTAGTTGTAGTGGTTGGAATTAAAACGGAATAAAAATTAACAGGCAAGGAACTCAGAAACTACTTATTCATAAAGTCTAAATAGATAGTGATTAATATTGATCCAAAAAAAACGGCGATCAAACATGTTGACCGCCGTGGCAGTAATTAATTCCAACATAACTTAGCCATGAGCTGCTAAGTCATTTATTTACAAACTTAGGTGCGGGAAGCTTGATAAATAGGTTCGATTGTTGCTGCCAAAGCAGCATCAAACTCAGATTGAGGCTGATCTGCATATAAATCATCGGTAAGTACACGAGAAAAACTCGCAATAATACCGTCGTTTTCTGATAACTTTTCACACGCTTTCATAAGTGGGAAACCACCTGATAAAGCAACCACTCTAATCACATTAGGGTGTGAGATAGTATCTGCATATAAATTAGGCTGTTCTGGAAGAGTGAGTTTTAGCATAACGTAATGGTTAGGTTGTAAATTGTCTAATTGAGACATTAACTCACGATTTAATATAATTTCAGCTTGTGCTTTTTCTGGGCTATCAATACTCACTTCAGGCTCAATAATAGGCACTAAACCAGCATTGATAATTTGTTGAGCGAATAGAATTTGCTGTGCAACCACATCTTTAATACCTTGTTCATTGGCTTCCCAAATCACAGAGCGCATTTTAGTGCCGAATACACCTTTAGCTTTTGCTTTAGCTAAGAGTTGATGTAGCTCAGGCATTGGTTTCATTAACTGCACGCCATTAGCTTTATCTTCTAAGCCTTTATCAACTTTTAGAAAGGGAACAACACCTTTTTCTTCCCATAAATATTGTGAAGTTGGTTTACCTTCTATTTCACGGTCTAACGTATTTTCAAATAAAATAGCACCGATAATACGGTCACTAGTGAAGACAGGGCTTGTAATAATACGAGAACGCATGGCATGAACAAGATCATACATTTGTTCGTCGTTACTGTAGTCTGATTCATTAATACCATAAGATTTTAATGCTTTTGGTGTGCTACCGCCACTTTGGTCAAGTGCTGCAATGAAACCATCTTGAGTACGCATTTTTTCTAGTTGTTTTGAAAATGTCATTATAATTCCCCCTGGGGTTTCTGTGGTTCAATGCCACATGCTTCAGTGTTTCTACAGATTTATTATCTTTCTAACTTGTTACAAACTATAGCGAATAATTTATTTACTGTATTTGTAATCTTTGAAAAAAAAAAGCTAAAAGCAGTCATGATGGTTTTTTTATCCGAACATGGCGCTTGAGAATGGCATTTGTCTCTGATTTAACATCATCACGACCTCGCCATCCCCATAAACGTTGTCTTGCTTCTTTAGCGCTACGTTTGAGATCAATAATAGGATAGAGATAACAGCTGTTGTTATCTAGTTGGTACATCACAACTTCTAATTCAGTAAGGTTCCAAGGCTCAAATAACAAAGGAACAGGGATATTTCCTAATTCAGGTACCCATTTATGGATAAACTCACCATCAGGATCATGTTCTTGTGCCTGCTTAGTCGGATTATAAATACGAATAGTGTTAATGCCGGTGACGCCAGCTTGCATTTGCAATTGGCTGTAATGAATACCAGGTTCGAAATCCAGAAACAATTGGGCAAGGTGAGTAACACCGTCACGCCAATCAATATTTAAGTGGTGGGTCAGAAAGCTAACAAGCATTGAACGCATTCTGAAATTGATATAACCCGTGTGATACAAACATCTCATGCAAGCATCTATAAGAGGGATCCCAGTATTACCTTCTTTCCATGCTTTAAGTTTCAGATCATCTTTCGAACAACTCTCAGCCAGTAAGCGATCATAAGTGCGATTCATACAAAAATATTCAATAGCAGGTTCTGATTCAAACTTTTGAATAAAGTGGCAATGCCAATGAAGCCTAGATGATAAAGCGATTAAACTTCGACGAAATCCTTTATCGTTCCAGTGGGCGAGAACTTGTTGGTAAACCTGCCGTAAAGAAATGTTACCCCAAGCTAAATAGGGAGAAAGTCGGCTACAAGCAGTACGTGATGCTGTTGGGCTGGAAATGGAACGGTAATACTCTTTGCCGCGTCGGCTAAAGAAATCATCAAGTGTTTGTAATGCTAACGTACTTCCTCCCGTTTGCATTCCTTGTTCACGCTCGCGCCATGATTCTGGCGGAGAAAAAAGCATATCGGCCAATTGTTCAGGATAAGTACTAACCCAGTTAACCTTATCTAAATTAACAGAAAAAACAGGCTCTCGCATAACACGATTCCATTGCTTATCCCAATTTGTTCGGTTTTTTGCGCCTCTTATAACAGCACCTTGCTGAAATTCGTGCCATTGAATCTGTTGCTTATCACACCATGCTTTAATATTTAGATCACGCTCAAAGGTACAACCTAATCCAATTTCTTGATGTGAAAACAAAGCATTAATAGGGCAGTGGTGCATTAATTGATCTAAACATTCAACAGCATTACCGTGAAAGATAAAGACTTGGCTATTTACACAAGCAAGCTGATGATTCATATCTTCCAAAGATTGCCAGATAAATCGCCAATGTCGCTCACTATAATGAGGATCACTGAGTAACATTGGCTCCATAATATAAATAAGTAACACTGGAAAGGCGCTATTTGCAGCAACTGAAAGCGCTTGATGATCGGTGAGGCGTAAATCGCGCTTAAGCCACACCACATTTATTTTTTTTATCAATTTAAAGGTTCTTCTATGATTAAAATAACCTATAGCATTACGAAGTAATTAATCTTTTTTCTCACTTGGCACGTAAACATATGCATCACTTGTTTCGCTTAATGTTTAAAAGGAAGAGGAGGTATACATATGACAATGCCACTAAGTAAACTAGAAAAGTTCTTCTACATCGATAAATTGGTTGTTCACTCTATAGACCTATCATTGTATCAAGCATCAGTAGTTATAGATGGTCAAGAACATTACATAACGAATGAAAAAGGTGATTATATACGTGCGATTTCTGTTTTAGAAATACAAAAACTATGTAGAAAATTAAAAGTAAAAAGCTGGGTGCTTAGGCAACAAAGTGCTTACGATGAAATGATAGGTATGCCAAATGGCAAACAAGATAACACGTTAGAAGTCCCGCTAAGCAATAACAAGCTTTATTAGTTATATTAATTGACATTATTGGGAACACTAAATAATTTTTTCTTACTTTTTTATATTATTAGTAACAATTTAAAATAAAACGATTATTAATATATTGAGTTATAAATAGAATCATTCATATAGTGAATTATGCTGTTATAGATAGAAGCATTATGCCGTAAATAAATACGAATTATTGCTAAAGCATTATATATCACTATTTATAGTGATGACTAAGAGCATATTTTTCAAAAATAAAAAGTTAGTAATATCTAATATCTGTTTTTAGAACTGTCTATTCTCTATAGAATAAAAATTAATAATACTAACTATCGGAAGAAGCAATATCTTGCTTATTAAATTGCAATAATAAGTGATTATATTAGTAGACGATAAAAACATAGCGGCATCAACATGTCTTCATATCGCCTTAAAAACTTACTAAAAGCTAAATTAAAAAAGACGTTATTATTCTCCTTAATAGCTTTACCGATCACGGCTTCTGTACACACGCATTCTGAAAATTATATTCAACTCAATAAAAAACATCATTCGAATACATATCATCATATTGTGACTCACCATAACAGTCACAACATTGAACATAAACATAGTGAAACATCGAAGCACAGTGAAAAGCATCATGTAGTACATAAATCGCATTATTCACACTCAAGCCATCATGCTAGTCAAAAAAAGCACAAAATCCCTGTCGATTACTACACCCTGAAAGGGCATTACTTACATCACAAATCATTTTGGTCTGATGTAAGGAATTTTAAACTTCCTCAAAAATGGCGATCCAAGATCTGGCATGCCTATTCACATTGGGCACATACACCTTATCTATATGGCGGTAACACACATCATGGTATTGATTGCTCAGCATTTGTTCGTCGAGTGTTTGATGAGGTCTATCATGTACATTTACCCAGAACTACATTACAGCAAGTAAAATTGGGCTATAAAGTTAGAAAAGAAAACCTTCATTTTGGCGATCTAGTCTTCTTTAAAACCAGTGGCTGGCATCATCATGTTGGAATCTACTTAGATCACGGACGTTTTTTGAATGCGACAAGCTCACGTGGTGTTGCTATATCGAATATCAACCATCCATATTGGCGTAAACGTCTATGGCAAATACGACGCTTAGTTGATTAAAAATTGAAACGTATAACTAAAGATTATTCAATTATCACTAACATTTACATTGCCTCAAGTTCTAACAGAGTTTGAGGCTGTTTTGCTTTTCGGTAATTCCAAATAATCCTTGTTCAAGAATGCATAGCGTTCGCAGAACAAGAATTATTGATGGTAATTACCTATTTTATGGTAAATACGCAATACTGTTAAATGACCCTGTAACAAATTAAAAACTATCAATAAATCAGCAGAGTAGAGCACTACTTGTGACACCATAGTTGGGATTAGTTGACAGATAATAATCTATATATCGTATTTAACATAAGGTACATAATGCGCACCAAAGGTGTAAATCCCTTGTTGCAACCATTTAGAAATGTCACACGGTTCTCCAAGTTAGAAATGTCACTTTTTCTAAGTGACAGAAATTTGTTATTTCGCTTGGTCATACATCACGGGATTTATTCGCGACTGTCTACGTTGTTCTTGTCGTCTTGGTGTATCTGAACGACTACGCTCTCTTAAACCTTCTGATTCCAATCGTTCTTGCTCTACCATCGCTAATCTCAAAACAGCGTCTAAACGCTTATTTTCAACTATCTCTCCCTGATTTATTCGCTCCAATTTATCAAAAATACTGTAACCTAATGATTGACCTAAATGCTTAATATCTATTTGACCGTCAGGGTAATCATGTATCATGATATTTCTACCCACAAGGTTTTCATTTTCTGAATTTTTTTCAAGTAAATACATGACTTTGTCATACTGTAGCGTTAGTGATTTAGTTACTTTTCGCGAAGTTTGCCAGGAGAAAATATCGTATAACTCTTTCGGGGTTTCGTAGATAGGTCTGTGCACATTCAATTGACGTTTAGCTGGTTTAGCAAAGCGCCTGTTATAGTTATCTATAAAACCTGATAACCACTCGTTTGCTTCTTCTATCCCATTAATCCCTGCTAGCCTCATCTCTTTAACTAGACGGTCTTGAAGCGTTAAATTAGCGCGTTCTACGCGCCCTTTAGCTTGTGGAGTATTGGCACAAATTAGCTCAATGTTTAATTCTTTTAGTGCGCGACCATATTGAGTCAGTTTATTGCGGTCTTCGTTGCTAGCATGGTTAACACGGAAAACACCGTGTTTATCCGTGTAGAGCGCGACAGGCTTACCATGCTGTTGTATATACTGCTTAGTCGCAGCCATATATGAAAACGTCGACTCAGAATCACAAAAATATAAATGCATGATGGCGCTTGTTGCGTCATCAATAAAAACAAGCAATGTACATTTATCGGCTCGGCCTTCGAACCAGTCGTGGGGGGAACCATCAAGCTGAATAAGTTCGCCTATACAATCTCTTCTCGCTCTCGGTTGATAAATCTTACGTCTTTTCTTAACCTTTGGTTTCCAAAGTTTTACCGAAACCATCCATTTTCTGATGGTTTCAGTAGAGAGTCTAATATCATGAATTTCAGCTAATTTTTCTGCGGCTAGCGTAGGACCAAAATCGAAGTAATGAGTCTGAATTAAATCAATAACTTGTTTTTTCAATGATGCATTGAATTGACGATTACTTGGCTTAGTTCGCTTTTTTGAAATTAAACCATTAGCCCCGAACTGTCGGTATTGATTAACCAATCTTTGAATATGCCTACGGCTTAAGTTCAGGATTTTAGAAGCATCAATTTGTCTAATACGCTTATCACAAACGTTTTGTATTGTTTCGAGTTTCTGAAGCTCTTTTGTGCTCATCGTGAGTAACATTCCAGCACCGTAGGCTGATTCTTCCATAGGAAGAATCATACACCTAATGTGACATTTCTAAGTTGGAGGAATGTGACATTTTAAAGTAGGGCTGACAAAAGGTGTAAATCCCTTGTTGCAACCATTTAGAAATGTCACACGGTTCTCCAAGTTAGAAATGTCACTTTTTCTAAGTGACAGAAATTTGTTATTTCGCTTGGTCATACATCACGGGATTTATTCGCGACTGTCTACGTTGTTCTTGTCGTCTTGGTGTATCTGAACGACTACGCTCTCTTAAACCTTCTGATTCCAATCGTTCTTGCTCTACCATCGCTAATCTCAAAACAGCGTCTAAACGCTTATTTTCAACTATCTCTCCCTGATTTATTCGCTCCAATTTATCAAAAATACTGTAACCTAATGATTGACCTAAATGCTTAATATCTATTTGACCGTCAGGGTAATCATGTATCATGATATTTCTACCCACAAGGTTTTCATTTTCTGAATTTTTTTCAAGTAAATACATGACTTTGTCATACTGTAGCGTTAGTGATTTAGTTACTTTTCGCGAAGTTTGCCAGGAGAAAATATCGTATAACTCTTTCGGGGTTTCGTAGATAGGTCTGTGCACATTCAATTGACGTTTAGCTGGTTTAGCAAAGCGCCTGTTATAGTTATCTATAAAACCTGATAACCACTCGTTTGCTTCTTCTATCCCATTAATCCCTGCTAGCCTCATCTCTTTAACTAGACGGTCTTGAAGCGTTAAATTAGCGCGTTCTACGCGCCCTTTAGCTTGTGGAGTATTGGCACAAATTAGCTCAATGTTTAATTCTTTTAGTGCGCGACCATATTGAGTCAGTTTATTGCGGTCTT
>NZ_CH724142.1:897134-920720 GCF_000153325.1 Photobacterium sp. SKA34 | reverse complement strand
TTTAGAGCCGTATGGTAAAGACCGCCCGCTATTGATTGGTGTAACGGTGCTAACCAGTATGGAAGCATCAGACTTAGCGGGTATTGGTATTAACTGTGAGCCACATCAGCAAGTACTTAACTTGGCATCACTTGTAAAGAATAGTGGTTTAGATGGTGTTGTTTGTTCAGCCCATGAAGCTCATACACTGAAACAAAACTTAGGTCAGGGTTTTAAGTTAGTAACGCCAGGTATTCGCCCTGCGGGTAGTGATGCAGGCGATCAGCGTCGAATTATGACACCAGTAGAAGCAATTTCTGCTGGTTCTGATTATCTCGTGATAGGTCGCCCAATTACACAAGCTGCGGATCCTGCAAGTGTCTTGGCAGAGATAAACAAATCGCTTGTGTAGTAACTGAGATATAAATGAAGAAGCCTACTTTATGCGGGCTTTTTCATTTTTATATTTTGCGTTATGTGCTTATTTTGGGTGTTGAGTTATTGATTCGTGTGCTTTTATCTTTCTTTGGTGAGCTAAAGTGACTATCTAATAATTTTTGCGTTAATGAATGTTTTGGATTGTTAAATACATTCGCGGTACGGCCTTTTTCTACTACTTCACCGTCTTGCATCACCATCACTTTGTCACTGAAGTGTTTTATCACACCCATGTGCTGTGACACATAAATATAGGACAATCCCATTTCTTCTTGCAGTTCTAATAACAGATTTATCATCTGAGAACGCATAGACATATCAAGCCCGTTGAGTGCTTCATCAGCAACGATAATACAGGGCTGAAGAATGAGAGCACGAGCTAATGAAACACGCTGTTTTTGACCCGTAGCCAGCATTTGTGGATAGAAATAGGCATGTTCAGGAAGTAAGCCAACTCGTTTTAGTGTATCCATGATACGCTTTTCACGCGCTTGCGGCGTCATATTAGTATTACGTTTTAATGGGCCTTCCAGAATACGACCAATTTGAATACGAGGATTAAGTGACGTATTCGGATCTTGGAAAATCATTCGGATCAGCTTACAGCGCGCTTGGTAATCACCGCTTGATAAGGTGTCACCATTTACGCGAATAATGCCACTGGTTGGTTCGACAACACCTGAGAGCATTTTGGCTAAGGTTGATTTACCTGAACCATTTTCACCTAGTAGTGCAATTGTTTCACCTGCTTCAAGATGAAAAGAGACAGGTTTCACCGCTTCGATTGTGCGTCTACGGAAAAAACTTGAACGATAGTGATAATCTTTCTTTAGATTTTCTACTTCCAATAACGAACTCATTTACTGCCTTCCTCCATGTTTAGCGGGAAGTGACAGCTAAACTTATGGTTTTTAATTTTTCTACGTTTAGGCACTTCAACACATTTACGTTGGGCATGAGGACAACGAGGGCCTAATCGACAACCAATCGGTAAGTGCTGAAGTGGAGGAATAGATCCCGGTAACGTTTCTAGTTTCGTCTTATGGCTTATATTGTCTAAGCTAAAATCAGGCATAGCACGCATTAACGCTGCGGTATAAGGGTGGTGCGGTGACTCTAACAATTGCTTAGAGGTACCGGATTCAACTGATTGTCCACAATACATGACTGTAATTCTATCAGCCCACTGGGTAACAGTTGTAAGATCATGACTGACTAATAAAATAGTGGTGTTACCTAACTGGTTCATCCTGCTTAATAAGCGAAAAATTTGAGCCTGGGTGATCGGATCTAAGTCGTTTGTGGGTTCATCGGCAATCAATAATCGTGGACGGTTTGCAATCGCCATCGCAATCATGACTTTTTGACACTCACCATCTGTTAATTCATAAGGATAGCTATGCATGACACGCTTGTGCTCTTTGATACCGACTTTATGCAAAAGTGCGATAGCTTGTTTTTGGCGCCAGTGAAAGCGCTGCCAAAAATGCCCAGTAAATGATGAAGAGGGAATGGCTTCTTCCAACTGTTCACCTATTGTCTCAGAGGGATCAAGACAGGTTGATGGTTCTTGGAATATCATTGCCATTTCACGGCCGACAATTTTACGTCGCTCACGATGAGATAGAGTGAGTAAGTCAATATCACCTAAGCGCATTCGATCGGCACTGATGCGCCAATTGTCTTTAGAGACGCCCGCAATAGCTTTCGCGACAAGGCTTTTACCTGAACCAGATTCACCCACTAAACCACGAATTTCGCTTTCGTTAATGGTTATGCTAATTCTATCAACCGCTTTCACCATGCCTTGTGGTGTATCAATTTCGATAGTGAGGTTGCGTATATCGAGTAATGGCATATTAATCAATCCCTGCATTAAGTGCTTGGCGAAGACCATCACCGACTAAATTAATCACTAGAACGCTAAACATAATGGCAAGACCCGGTAACGTGACCGTCCATGGTGCAAGGTATATAAGTTCAACAGAATCACCTAACATAGCGCCCCATTCAGGTTGTGGTGTTTGCGCGCCTAATCCTAAGAAACCTAATGCGGCAATATCCAAAATGGCAATCGAGATTGCACGCGTCATCTCAGTAATAATGGTTGATAAAATATTGGGAAAGATTGAACTCCACAAGAGGTAAAAGTTATTAGCGCCATCTAGTCGTGCTGCAATAACATAATCTTTAGCGACTTCAGTATGAACAGCTGTGTACACCGCTCTGATAAAACGAGGGATCAAAGCTAGCCAAATAGCTAGTAAGATATGTGTTTCCCCCGGCCCCATATAGGCGACCACAATGATAGCTAATAAAAGTGAAGGGATAGATAACACGGTATCTAAAATATGATTTAAAAAGCTCGACTTTAAGCCTTTGCTCATTCCGGCAAGAATACCGATTAGCAAACCAATAATGCTGGATGCAAAGGCGACTAATAAGGCGTAGCCAAAGGTTAGCTGTGAACCTATGATCAGGCGAGATAAAATATCACGACCTAAGTCATCAGTACCAAAGAAAAAATTCACATGACCAGAATTATCCCATGATGGTTGCATGAGAAGCTCGCCAACCTGTTTTATCGGCGAATAGGGTGCCAGCCATTGTGCTGTTAGGGTGACAATGAGCAAAAATAGTAAACACCATAGGCCAAACATGGCCAGTGAGTTAGCCCTGAAATTTTGCCAAGCGCGCTCCCATTGGGTTGGGATTGTTTCTTCTTGGTAAACACTATTTGATGGCATACCATTCCTTCCTTACTAATGGGTTCACCATAGCACCAGCCAAATCAGATAGAATGTTAGCCAATAAGATTAAGCTACCTACCGTAATTACACCTGCTTGAATGGCAACATAATTTTGATCTGCAACCGTATTAAGTAACCAACGACCAATACCCGGCCAATTAAAAATAGATTCTGTAAGCATGGCAAAGGTCATCATTGCCGCAAACTGCATTCCTAATTTAGGAATAATTGGGGGGAGGGCATTTTTCATGGCATGGCGGCGAACTATTTCAAAGGTAGATAAGCCTTTTGTTTGGGCTACTTTGATGTAGTTTTTCGTCATTACGTCTGAAATTGAGGCACGGGTTAAACGTATCACTTCCGTTGTGGGTGCCATTGCTAACACAATTGTTGGTAATACTAAATGCTGTAGTGCATTAATAAATGCTTCCATGCGGTATGGTTTATTTGACAGCAAAATATCAATCAGAGCAAAGCCTGTGACATGATCAAATTGATATAACAAACTGTAACGGCCAGAAACAGGTAGCCAGCCTAAATTCAGTGAAAACAATAGAATTAATAACATCGCTAACCAAAATAGTGGGATGGAATAGCCCAGTAAGGTTATTGAGGAGATGATGGTATCAATAGGTTGTCCTCGGTGTACGCCTGCGATAGTACCAAGCGGAATACCAACGATTAATGATAGTATAAAGGCAAAAAAGCACAGCTCTAATGTTGCAGGAAATACGGTTAATATTTCGCTGCTAATAGGTATACCATTGGGAGTGATACCGAGATTACCTGAAAGTAAGTTCTCTAAATATAAAATCCAACCACTAAAAAAGCTTTGATGCGCCCACTGTAATTGGGTATCTAAACGCAAAATACTAAAACCAATTAAGGTCAGTATTAATAGCGTAATTACAAACAAATTTAGGCGACGTATCGTATAAATAAACATACTTTACTCAATTCGATAAACACTGGAAAAAGATCGCGAACCAAAGGGATCAATCTGTAACCCACCTAACGATTTATTGTGGGCTTGGAAATGGACACCATGGGCTAATGGGATCACAGGTATTTGTTGATCCAAAATATTTTGCGCTTGCTGGTAATATACTTGACGTTGTTGTTGCTTGTTCGTGCGTAGCGCAATTTCAAGTAAATTATCAAAACCAAGATCACACCAGTTAGCTACATTTAGCCCTGCTTTTTTAGCATTACATGACAATAATGGTCTTAAAAAGTTATCAGGATCGCCGTTATCTGCGATCCAACCGGCAAGAACCATATCGTATTGAGTGGTATTGGTTAAACCAACACGACCAATAGTTTCTTGATGATGTAAAGACACATTGATACCAACTGCTTTCAAATTAGCTTGTATTAATTCCGCTGCTTTACGGGGACTCGGGTTATAAGGTCGAGGCTCAAGTGGTACCCACATAGTCAGGACTTGGTTGTAATCATAGCCTGCAGCATCAAGCAGTTGTTTTGCTTTGTTAGGATTATAAGAAAGTGCTTTGCTGTCGTGGTTATAAGCCCAAGACATTGGGGGTAATAAGCTTTTCGCTTCTGTTGCAGTACCGTAATAAACAGAATTGAGCAGTGTTTTTCGATTTATTGCATAATTAATTGCTTCACGGATTTCTAATTTGTTCAACGGTGGGCGTTCAGTATTTAATGCCAGAAAGGATACGTTCATCCCCGTTTGTGCAAGTAGTTTATAGTTATCGTTATTTGAAATAACCGGTAACTGGCTCGCAACAGGAGATGAGAGAACATCACATTCAGAGCTTAGCAACTTAGCAAGATTACCCATGCCACGGGCAGAGATATCAAATACTACTTGCTCCATCGGCGCGGCACCTTGCCAATAATCTTTATTACGTTTTAAGCGAATAAGATCATTGGGTATAAATTGATCAACGTAAAAAGGACCTGTACCAATAGGTTTTGTATCAATAAGATCGATACGTCCTGATTTTAATAATTGTTGGCCATACTCCTGAGAATAAATCACCGCATAACTGGTTGCTAAGTTAGATAAGAAAGAATTATCTGGGCGATTTAAGGTAAATTGAACCGTAAGAGGATCTTTTACTTTAATGGTATCAATTAAGCTAGCGAACCCAAGGCTTTCAAACCATGGGTAACGACCACCAGAAATATTATGAAAAGGGTGGTGTGGATTAATGATTCGCTCAAAGCTAAAAATAACATCGTCGGCATTAAGCGGACGCGTCGGAGTAAACCAGTCAGTATGTTGGAATTTAACGTCATCTCGCAGCTTAAAGGTATATACCAAGCCATCGTCACTGACAGTCCAGCTTTTTGCTAGATCTGGAAGTGGTTTGTGGCTGATAGGATCGAGTAACAGCAGGCGATCGAAAATTTGAGCCGAGAGTGTTTCTGCTGTTAATCCACCATCCGTTAACTGTGGATTTAATGTTGTCGGGGTATCTTGACCGCAATAAACAAAGCCATTACTTTGTTTAGCGGAATTATGTGACGGCTCTTTACAACCTAAAAGGCTAAGTAAAGTGAAGCCGGCAATCAAAAGACGACAGTAAGCGCTCATATTTAATAGGCGTTAAATGAAATTAAGTTGTTAAATTTAACATTTTTCTTTTAATGTCACCAAGCTATCCTGCTTTATTTATAAGGAATTAGTCTAAAACCGTTACATATCTTTAATTATCGCGCGAATTTGGTTGATTAATCACCGTTAACGTCAATGTCATACTTTCGAATTAATCCCCTTAACTGGTGATAACTTAAGCTTAAAAGTTCAGCGGCTTTCGTTTGATTAAAACGGGCTTGTTCAAGTGCATCATTGAGCAGCATGATTTCTTGATCTTGCAAGTATTGGCGAAGATCAACGGGAAGCCGAATGATTGAGTGTTCCTTTTTGACTTCTGTGGTGTCATCCATTGATAAAGATTGCGGTGATGTTGATTCACAAGATTGCCAAGCAGTAGCGAAAGGGTCGGTATAAATTTCGGTAATAGCCTCATGTTCAGTGCTATGACGAAATACAGATCGTTCGACAACGTTTTTTAACTCTCGAATATTCCCTGGCCATTGATAGTCGAGTAGTTGTTGTTTTGCGTGTTGTGAAAAACCTGCAAAATAGCTATATCCTAGTTCTCGACACATACGCACTGCATAGTGTTCTGCCAATGGTAAAATATCGTCTTGTCGTTCGCGTAATGGTGGAAGATGGATAATTTCAAAGGCCAGCCTATCAAGTAAATCTGCTCGAAATTTTCCCTCAGCAACTAATTTGGGTAAATTTTCATTAGTAGCACAAACTAAGCGTACATTCGCTTGGCAAGGTTTATTTCCGCCCACGCGTTCGTATTCACCGTATTCAATAACGCGTAATAATTTTTCTTGAACTCCCATCGGGGCGGTTGCCAATTCATCTAAAAAGAGCGTGCCATTTTCTGCGCGTTCAAAGCGTCCTTGGTGGCGACCTTTCGCTCCTGTAAATGAGCCCGCTTCATGGCCAAATAATTCCGAATCAATAACGCCTTCGCTCAGTGCGGCACAATTAAGTGTCACTAAAGGCTGATCCCAACGCTTTGATAAGTAGTGAACGCGTTGGGCGATTAACTCTTTACCTGTACCTCGTTCTCCAATAATAAGAATGGGGCGATTGAGTGAAGCGAGGCGTGATGCTTGGTCTAGGACACTTAAAAAAGCATCGGATTCACCGATTAAGTTTTCCGTCTTACGCATTGGTCAACCTCACTATTAATTGGTTAAATTAACTATATCATAGATTGGTTAAAATTTGACTTTAATTTAAATCATTGATAATTAACAGTTTAAAAGTTGGCATAATACTTGAATATCTAAGTGGCAACACAATAACATAAGTTAGTATCACTATATAAACCTGTAAGCGTGATTACTGTGAAATGGGTTTAATCAAGGAGTTTAATGATGGGTATTTTTTCTCGTTTTGCTGATATCGTAAATGCTAACGTGAATTCGTTACTGGATAAGGCTGAAGATCCACAAAAACTGATCCGTCTTATCATCCAAGAGATGGAAGATACATTGGTTGAAGTGCGTACATCTTCAGCACGAGCATTAGCTGATAAAAAAGAGCTATACCGTCGTATTCAAGCGATTGAATCACAAACTACAGATTGGCAGGAAAAAGCGAGCCTTGCACTGCAAAAAGGTCGCGAAGATTTAGCCCGTGCAGCACTGATCGAAAAGCAAAAACTGGCCGATGTCGCATTAACGCTAAATGAAGAATACAAACTAGTAGAAGAGACGATTGAAAAATTGTCATTAGAAGTTGCTGAGCTTGAGCGAAAATTGCAAGAAACACGCGCTCGTCAACAAGCGTTAGTGACGCGTCATAAAGCCGCAGGTACTCGCCGTGATGTTCGTCGTCAGCTAGATACAAGTAAAGTTGATGAAGCGATGTCGAAGTTTGAGCAATATGAACGTCGTATCGATGAAATGGAAGCAGAAGCAGATAGTTATAGCTTTGGCCGTGGCAAAAGCTTAGAGTCAGAATTTGCTGATTTACAAGCACAAGACGATATTGAGAAAGAACTTGAGCGCTTAAAAGCGAACATCAAGGATAAAGAGTAAATAAAACTAAGTTATCGTCGTTGTTTCATTGATTCTGCGCGAAAGGAGAACAAATAATGTCAATGGGTTTTATTAGCGTTCCATTAGTGGTGTTCATGATTATTGTCGCACCGCTATGGTTAATCCTTCACTATCGTAGTAAACGTCAAGCTGGTGAAGGGCTGTCAGGTGAAGATCAGAAAAAGTTAGAGACCTTGGTGGCACGCGCAGAAGATATGCAAGAACGTATTGTGACGTTAGAGCGTATTCTTGATGCAGAAGTGCCAAGATGGAGGCAAAAATAATGAGTAAGACTTTATACCGTGATCCTAAAAAAGGAAAGTTGGGTGGTGTGTGTGCTGGCTTAGCTGAATATTTCGGCGTTGAAATTTGGTTGGTACGTATTCTTGCTGTTTCGGCCTTCTTACTTGGTTTAGGCTTTTTTGCAACGATTGCTTATATTGCCGCATGGTTAATTTTAGATAAAATGCCACCACAACGAAAAGAGCAACAAGATACTTATACCGAGCACAACGTAAAACAAAAACCATGGCAGGCGGGTCGCTCTGCGCATCAAATTTTACAAAAAGTTAATTCAGAATTTGATACCGCAGAAAAGAAAGTACAACAGATGGAAGCGTATGTGACATCTTTTGCATTTAAAGTCGATCGTGAATTCAATAAGCTTTAATTATCCAAAAAGCTTAGTCTAATGGAGCAGGTGCTGATCAATGTCAGGCCTGCTTTTCTTCGTTATAAAGGCGTAATATAGTTAAATCACTTTATTGACAATTATTAGAATAAAGTTGTTAAACCTAAAACAAAAATGAAAACAACTAGGGTTAATCATGAATCGAATCAGTAATGAGTTGAATAAGCTCGTCAATAGAAGTTTAGACCGACACGTTCGACTTGCTGTTACAGGATTGTCTCGAGCAGGTAAAACGGCCTTTATTACTTCTCTTATTAATCAATTACTGCATGTAAGTACTAATGCTCGTCTACCTATGTTTAGTGCGATGCGTGACGGCCATTTATTAGGTGCAAAGCGTGTTCCTCAGTTAGATCTACATGTGCCTAAATTTGGCTATGATGAAGGAATGCAGTCAATTATGTCGATGCCTCCTGAATGGCCAGAGCCAACAAGGGATGTGAGTCAAACGCGTTTAGCGCTTCGTTATAAACCTCAGAAAGGGGCATTGAAACTATTTCAAGATACGGCCACTTTATATTTGGATATTATTGATTATCCCGGTGAGTGGCTATTAGATTTACCTTTACTTGATTTAGATTTTACGCAATGGTCGGTACAACAAAGCCAAGTATTAAAAGGTAAACGTCTTGAATTAGCACAAAATTGGCTTGTTAAAATTGAGACGTTTGATCCTTTTGCTCCAGCAGATGAAAAGCAGATTGAAGAGATATCGAAGGCTTTCACTGAATATTTGCATCAATGTAAGGCTGAAGGGGGATTACATTGGGTTCAACCCGGACGCTTTGTTCTTCCTGGTGAATTAGCAGGTGCACCTGTTTTACAATTTTTCCCACTACTGTGGAATAAAAAGTACACAGAAAAACAGCTGATAGATGCGGATGAAAACACCAATGTTGGGATGCTTAGAAATCGCTATAAGTATTATCAACAGCATGTTGTGAAGGCGTTTTATAATGATCATTTTTCAAAATTTGATCGCCAAATCATATTAGTTGATTGCTTACAGCCTCTTAATGCGGGACCTGAAT
This sequence comes from Photobacterium sp. SKA34, assembly GCF_000153325.1. Lineage (GTDB taxonomy): Bacteria > Pseudomonadota > Gammaproteobacteria > Enterobacterales > Vibrionaceae > Photobacterium. The sequence goes on along the minus strand of NZ_CH724142.1, from coordinate 911,226 downwards.
CGTTCAACGATATGCGCCAAGCATTGGATCAGCTGATGCAAAGTTTTAAATACGGACGCAGCTCGTTACTGCGCCGTCTATTTTCACCGCGTATTGATAAAGTTCTCTTCGCTGCAACCAAAGCCGATCATATTACGCCTGAGCAGCATCCAAATTTAGTCGGCTTATTACAGCAGTTAGTGAATGAAGCATGGCAAACCGCTTCCTTCGAAGGTATTAAAATGGATTGTGTTAGTTTGGCATCAATTCAAGCGACCGAACCTGGTTTTGTAAATCACAAAGGGCAGCAAGTTCCAGCATTAAGAGGTGTCGATTTATTAGGGAATGCGCAAACTCTTTTTCCTGGAGAAGTGCCAAAAAGGTTACCAAACGTTGATTTTTGGCAACAGCAGAGCTTTGATTTTATTAATTTTCGTCCATTGCTACAGCAAAGTGACGAGCCTTTGCCGCATATCCGAATGGATAAAGCGCTTGAATATTTGTTGGGAGATAAACTGCAATGAGTGAGCCGTTAAAGAGTAAAATTATTTTTGAAGACCCAACAGTTAACCAAGAACAACTCAATATTGCGTCGAAATTCGAGTTTGCCCAACAAGCCGATTTTTTACCGGAAGCAATAGAACAACAAGAAACTGAAATTGAAAAAGATCTTAAGCAAGTATTAGCAGCTAAACCTAAACGCCGTTATGGTTTTTTAAAAGGATTAGTAGTTGCAGGCGCGGCAATGGTGGGATGGCAGACGGTCGACCATGTTGTGACAGCTTATCAAACAGCAAATTGGTTATCGCTTGGCTGGAGTGCTTTGGTTGCCGGTATTGCCTTGGCTGGTATTGGCGCATTAGGTAAGGAGCTCTTAAAGTTACGGCGGTTAAAATCACGTCAAACAGAGCGTGATGAAGCTCAACTCTTACTTGATAGTGATGGCATAGGTAACGGCAAAGCCTTCTGTACAAAACTGGCACAGCATAGTCAGATTAGTAGTGATAACTATGGCTATGATCGCTGGATGAATTCGTTAGATGCTACGCACAATGATCGCGAAGTACTTGAGCTATATGATCGCTTAGTGGTCAGTCAGCAAGATAAATTAGCCCGAAAACTAGTGGCAAAATACTCGACCGATGCCGCTGTAATGGTTGCATTAAGCCCATTAGCAGTGGCTGATATGTTGCTGGTGGCATGGCGTAATTTACGCTTAATTGAACAAGTTTCACGAGTTTATGGTGTTGAATTAGGTTACTGGTCTCGGATTAAGCTACTTAAGCTGGTATTGGCTAATATGGCATTTGCAGGTGCATCTGAAGTGATCACTGATTTGGGGATGGATATGCTATCAATGGACTTAGCGGGACGTATGTCTACCCGAGTTGCGCAAGGGGTGAGTATTGGTTTATTGACGGGAAGACTTGGCTTAAAAGCGATCAGTTTAGTACGTCCTTTACCATGGTTACCGGGAGAGCAACCTAAATTGGCTGAAATACGAAGCGATCTATTTAAACAGCTTGGCACCAAAGAAAAAGATTAAGTAGATACGCCTTTATTAAGTATAAATTGAAGCGATAAAGTGGTCAGAGAGAATGCTAATCTTTGACCACTTTTTTTATCTTATTTAACGATCGCGAGATTTTCATCTCCGGGCGCATAGCCAAATTTAATGTTTTTAATACTGCTATTAAGTTGAATATTACGAATAATAACAGGCATCGAAGTACCGAGTGCGGTAGACACGCCCGCCCATCCGTTTTCTTGTGCTGATAGCACAATATAAAGTGTCTCTTTCTTTTGCTTAAAATAAAGCACTTTAGCTGCATCTTGGTAGGGGAGCGTTGCAAGAGCTGCTTGTTCTGCAATGTCTTTTAAGTCTATTTTACCGTTACGAGGTTTTTTACAAGTATCAGTAAAGGCAGTTTTATCAAAAGGATCTGTACCACCTGCCTGAATAAAATCGGCCATTTTTTGTTTGTACTGATCCATGTCTTTTGGCAGTGATAAAACAAATTCACCTTTACCACATAGACTTTCTGCCGTCATCTCGACTTGCTTGGCTGAGCTTTGTGCATCGCAACCAAATAGAGTGATGACTAAGGGAAGTAATATGCTCAGTTTCTTCATGATTTACTCTATTGTTAAAAGAATCAGCTTAACCATAAATAAGAGTTGGGGTGTTAGAAGATTGAAAATTAAATACTTATTTTCTTGTTATGTCGTCAAGATAGCATCTTTACAACACTTTACATTCTCTGAAGCTTATTTACGTTAGAGTCGTTATCGTACCCTTGGGTTAATGATAAGGACAACAACGTGAATTATTATCCAACGGCAGCCATCATCACTGAGCAACGATTTGGCTTTGGCCCCAAACTGAATGATCAGCATGTATTATCGCTGTCAGAGCAGATCTCAACTAAACCATATATTGATACCGCTCTACAGTCTTTACCTTCGACGAATAATATTTTGGTTCAGATTGGTCTATTTAATCAACAGCGTAAAAAATTAAAAAAATCCCCGAATGAAAAGCGTGCCGTTCAAAAGCAGGTTAATCAATTTTTTAATCTGAGTTATGAACAGCAAGTATCTGCACGTAATCTACAAACATTGCATTCCACCAATAGTTTTCAAGAACGTTTAATTCAATTTTGGAGTAATCATTTTGCAGTCTCTGCTGATACGCGCAAAGTAAAACCGATTATTGCTGGGATTGAGAATGAGGTAATACGTCAACACTGGAATGGTAATTTTGCCGATATGCTTCAAGCAACGATTAAGCACCCAACAATGTTGATGTTTCTCGATAATAATCTATCGGTAGGACCTGATTCTAAGCTGGGTAAAAAACGTCATAAGGGACTGAATGAAAATCTCGCACGTGAAATTATGGAGTTACATACCTTAGGGGTTGATGGCGGTTACAGTCAGCAAGATGTCATCCAATTAGCGCATGCGATAACTGGCTGGATGGTCAGCTTTGACAAGCAAAATCCTGGGTTTAAATTTACAGCTTGGGCGCATCAACCTGGTGATGTGATGTTATTAGGTCAGCGTTACACACAAACAGGGATTGGACAGGGAGAAGCGTGCTTAAAAGATCTTGCATTGCATCAACAAACCGCAAGGCATTTGGCTACTAAATTAGCTCAACACTTTATTGGCAAGCCCAAGAAGGAGCTAGTGGATGATTTAGCAGATGTTTATCTAAAAAATACCGGTGAATTACAGCCTGTTTATAAGAGACTATTGCAAGAACCTGAAGTGAATACGGCTGCGCCTCTTCGCTTTAGAACACCTCAAGAATGGTTATTTGCGCTTTTACGTAGTGCTGATCTCAACCCATCGGAACACAAAATTACTCAACAATTTAGGTTATTGGGACAACAGCCATTTATGGCAGGTTCTCCGGCGGGTTGGTCTGATCAAGATAGTGATTTTAATAGCTCTTCAGCGTTGATACAACGTTGGCAAGTCGCAAATACATTTGCAGTGCTTGCGGTAAGAGAAGCTAAGAAGCAGAAAATCAAACCTCTTCAGTTGGTAAAACAAGTGGTCAATAATCTTTATGGAAAAGATCTTGATCAACATACCGAGCTTGCAATAAATAAGGCTAACGGTGCGATAACTAAGTTAGTTTTATTATGGCTAAGCCCACAGTTTATGTATCGATAGCGAGATCGTGATGGATAATAATATATTTGATCGCCGTATGTTCTTAAAATCCTTAGCTGCGGTTGGGGTATGCAGTGCATTGCCATCTGTTTCTTTTGCGAAAACACAGTCGGAAAATATTTTTGTATGGATTACATTGCGCGGTGCAATGGATGGGTTAAATGTGGTTGTGCCATATGGAGATAAAGACTATTTATCGCAAAGACCGTCGATTGGATTACATAAAGATCAGCTAAATAAACTCGATGATTTCTTTGGTTTGCACCCAGCGCTAAAGAGTTGTTATCAGTGGTATCAACAAGGCGAGATGGCATTTATTCATGCTTGTGCATCACCTTATCGTCAGCGTTCACATTTTGATGGACAGAAAGTATTAGAAAATGGTACCGAGGATCCGTTACATCGTGATGGTTGGCTAAATCGCTTTCTATCTGTTGATAACAAGCAGCATACGATAGCCATAGATTCTGGTTTACCTTTAATTGTTCAAGGTAATGCCCAAGCTGATAGTTGGTACCCACATAAGTTGAAGATTAAGCAGCAACAAGCTGAATTGTTGCAGGATATGTATCAAAGTGATCCAACTTTATCTAATAACTTTATCAATGCATTAGAAATTGAAAAAATGGCAGGCCATGTAAAAGGTGGCCAACAATTTCATGTGCTAGCCCAACAAGCAGGAAAATTTTTAACGTCGGAAAATGGACCGAATATTGCGGTATTAGAGTTAGGCGGATGGGATACACACGCAGGAGAAGGGGCGGTTAAAGGCCGTTTAGCTAGCCAATTAAAGAAACTTGATGATGGACTTTCAGCTTTAAAAGAACAGTTAGGTGAAGCGTGGTCGCGAACAGTCGTTATTGCCACTAGTGAATTTGGTCGAACGGTTGCTGAAAATGGAACAAAAGGAACCGATCACGGTACGGCTAATGCGATGTTGATAGCGGGAGGTGCGGTGAGTGGTAAAAAAGTGATAACTAAATGGCCTGGGTTGGCTAAATCTCAGCAATATAAAGGGAGAGATTTAGCCCCAACGACGGATATTCGCTCTATATGCAAAACGGTATTGCATTCACATTTAGGGGCGACAAATAAGCAACTTGATATAGTTTTCCCTAGTTCAAGTGAGTTACCTATGATGAATGATTTAATACGAAATAGTTAAAATAAAAGTGCTTTAATCTAATAGATTCTAAAAGCATAACGTTATTTTTTAATTATAAATGGCTTGATTCTGAGCTGGAGGCTTGACTCAATTTAGTGTTAGTCGCAAACTGTTAAAGTGTCAGGAATTGTTGACAGCTAAGTGTAAACTCGTATTAATACATATATTTCTGTTTATGGTATGAGTTGAAATTGAAGAATTAAGTCATTGCTTTTTGTTGTTTTTCTGATGGTCCGAATGTTTCGCACTTAACAATGGAAAGTTTTTATTGAGAAGGCGTAAAGAATGAGACTACAGGTATTTTGCGAAGATCGGGTTGGAATGACTCGCGAGCTACTCGATATTCTGACTAGCCAGGAGATTGATCTCCGAGGGATTGAAATTGATCGCATTGGTATCATTTATCTCAATTGTCCTGAAATTGAATTTGAACAGTTTAGTCATCTAATGTCGCAAATAAGACAGTTAGATGGCGTAACAGATGTAAGAAAAATAAATTTCATGCCGAGTGAACGTGAACATACTGAGCTTTCTGCATTACTTCAAACCTTGCCTGATCCCTTTTTTTCCATCGATTTAAACGGAAAAATTGATTTTGCGAATCAAGCTGCTGAAAGGTTGTTAGCCTATCATCAAGGCTCACTTCATCACGAAAATGTTCATACGCTATTTGGCTTTAATGTTCAGCGTTGGTTAGAAACAAAACAGGCTGAAAAACATATTGAGATGGTGGTGATTGCAGGTTTAGATTACCAAATGGAAGTCATGCCTGTTTATATTAAAGATGAAACCGATATACCTGTTTTTGCTAGTGCTCTTATTCTTCTAAAATCACTGTCTGAAGCAACCATGCCGATTGTGACTCGCCAGCTAGATGGAGATAGTGGTTTTGAGCATTTAGTCGGGCAATCATCGCGTTTTAAGCATTTATTAGCTCAAGCGAAAAAGTTAGCCTTATTAGATGCACCGTTATTGATCCAAGGTGAAACGGGAACAGGCAAAGAAATGTTAGCCCGTGCATGCCACCAACGTTCAATACGACGAGAGAAACCATTTTTAGTTGTAAACTGTGTTTCTATGCCTGATAACGCTGCTGAAACTGAGCTATTTGGTTTTGCTGGTAGTACAACAGAGCCAAGTAAAAAAGGTATTTTTGAGCAAGCGGATGGCGGTACTGTTTTCTTGTATGAAATTGGCGAGATGTCAAAACATCTACAAATTAAACTACTACGCTTTTTACAAGATGGTACGTTCCGACGTGTGGGTGAAGAAGCAGAGAAAAAGGTTAATCTTCGCGTGATTTGCTCCACACAGAAAAAGCTACCAGATTTAGTTGCATCAGGTGATTTCCGCGAAGATTTATATTATCGCTTAAATGTTCTTGCTTTGGTTGTTCCACCATTACGTGAAAGATCGGCAGATATAGTTCCGTTAGCTGAATTATTTTTAACTCAGTTATCACAAGAATTGCATCAAACTAAACCTCAAATATCTGAGGAATTGGCTGAATACTTAAAGCAATATGCGTGGCCTGGTAATATTCGCCAATTACGTAATGTGTTATTTCGTGCGATGACACAACTTGAGAATACGGTCATGACATCAGATGATGTACAGTTACCTGAAAATGAATCAAGTAGTATTATCAATGATGAAATATTAGACGGCTCTCTTGATGAGATCATGAAACGTTATGAATCCGGTATTTTATCGAACCTTTATCGCAGTTACCCATCTACCCGTAAATTAGCGAAACGGTTAGGCGTTTCACATACCGCTGTTGCCAATAAATTACGAGAATATGGTTTAAGTAAGCGAAGTTAATGACTGTGGATATAAAAGAAAAAGAGATAACTAACATTATCTCTTTTTTATGATCACGAATATCAACCTAGCATTTGGCGTTATGCTATTTGATGTTGTGGTTCTTTAATAATAATGACGTTACCTGATTCTAATGCAAGTAATAGCTCTACCATTTCTGCACCATAACGATAGCCGCAAAGATTTTGATTGCTATTAAGTACACGGTGGCAAGGGATAATGATAGGTATAGGGTTTACATTCTTTGCCATGCCTATAGCTTGGCTTGCAGCTGAATTGCCAATATCAAGCGCGATTTGTTCGTAACTGGATGTTTCACCGAAGGGAATATCAGCAATAGCGTGCCATATTTGCTGTTGAAACATCGTTCCTTGAGGAGCGAGAGGGAAGGTGAAGCGTTTACGTGAGCCTAAGAGGTATTCTTTCAGTTGCCTTATAAAGGGTCTCATAAAAGAGGGGTTATGCTGCCATGACTCATCGGGGTAATAGCCAGGACTATTGACAGTTAACCTTCTTAAGCCTTGATGGTCGGCTAGCAACATAATGCTGCCTAGTTCAGTTTCTATACAATCGTAATACATCCATAACTCACTAAATGCGTTAGTAATTAATAACATTGCTAAGCCAAGATTAACAGATAACAGGTTGATAACATATAACAATATGTTTATTAGTTATGCTAATCTTACGACAATGCTCAGCACCTCTTATTAACATCCTTGTGTCGAGGTAATAGTTTGTTCCATTCAATTATAAACCGTTCATCCACAATTGCGCTTGATGATATAAAAATTAGGCTTATTTCTAGTCAGGATGTGGCAAAGATAACAACGTATTATCAAAAAAACCGTGATTTTCTGAAAGCTTGGGAGCCGATGCGTAATGAATTGTTTTTCTCAGAGCTCGGTTGGCAAAAAAGAGTTGAACAAATCGCTACCTTACATCGTCATGAAATGGCATTTTATTTTGTGATTGAAGACCGAAGCACTGACGATATTATTGGTGTGATTAACTACAGTAATTTAGTGAAATTTCCTTTTCATGCTTGTCATGTTGGCTACTCCCTTGATCAAGATTATCAAGGGCGGGCTATTATGCGTCGAGCATTAAAAGAGACGGTGAACTGGATGTTCGAAGTAAAAGGTTTTCATCGCATTATGGCTGCTTATATGCCACATAATAAAAGAAGTGCCAACGTATTAGATTCATTGGGCTTCGAAGAAGAAGGGCTAGCGAAAGCGTACCTATTAATAGATGGAAAATGGCAAGATCATGTTCTAACCTCATTAATTAATCAGCAGTGGACTGCGCCAGTTACGTGGTCAGCATCTTAAAAATAAGTATAAAAAAGGCAACGCGAACGTTGCCTTCTAGTACATTTTTGAACGAGATAAATAGATTACTCGACAGTTAGAATACGCATATTGTTTGTTGAACCAACGGTATCCATTACATCACCTTGAGTGATGATCACAAGATCGCCCACATTCACAAATCCAGCATCACGAAGTACATCTAACGCATGTTTTGCCGCTTCTAAACCAGCATCACTATCACGATTGAAAAATACAGGTGTTACACCACGGTATAATGAAGCTTGGTTTAGGGTATTTTCGTTGCGAGATAGCGCGAAAATAGGTAAACCTGATGAAATGCGAGACATCATTAATGGTGTTCGACCAGATTCAGTCATAGCAACCATCGCTTTTACGCCTTCCATGTGGTTTGCAGCATACATAGTTGACATTGCAATCGTTTCTTCAGGAGATGAGAAGAATCGATCTAAGCGGTGGTTAGACACGTTAATACTAGGTTCTTTTTCTGCACCTAGACAAACACTTGCCATTGCTTTTACGGTTTCTTCAGGAAATTGTCCCGCAGCCGTTTCCGCTGAAAGCATTACTGCATCAGTACCATCTAGTACAGCGTTAGCAACATCCATAACCTCTGCGCGTGTTGGCATTGGACTAGTGATCATTGATTCCATCATTTGTGTTGCAGTAATAACCGTACGGTTTAAGCTACGAGCACGACGAATAAGTTTCTTTTGAACACCAACTAGCTCAGGATCACCGATTTCAACACCAAGATCACCACGAGCTACCATAACAACATCAGACGCAAGGATAATATCGTCCATTGCTTCGGTTGTTGCTACTGCTTCTGCACGTTCAACTTTAGCGACTAATTTTGCATTTAGGCCAGCTTCAGTTGCTAATCGGCGTGCATATTTCATGTCTTCGCCATTACGTGGGAATGATACGGCAAGGTAATCAACGCTCATTGCAGCAGCTGTTAAAATGTCAGCTTTATCTTTATCAGTTAGGGCTTCAGCTGAAAGACCGCCACCTTTTTTGTTGATGCCTTTATTATTTGATAATGGGCCAGCAACGGTCACTTCAGTGTGTACTTTATTACCTTCAACAGACGTTACTTTTAATTGTACGCGACCATCATCTAATAAAAGGATGTCACCCGTTGCCACATCTTTAGGCAATTCTTTGTAGTCTAAACCGACAGCAAACTGATCGCCTTCGCCTTTAGGTAGATCACTATCAAGGGTGAATTTATCACCAATAGTGAGCTGGATTTTATCTTCTTTAAACGTGGACACACGAATTTTAGGGCCTTGTAAGTCACCCAGAATTGCTACGTTTTTACCAAGTTTAGCTGCAATTTCACGTACTTGCTTAGTCCGTTGAATATGATCTTCTGGGCTGCCGTGAGAAAAATTCATACGAACAACATTGGCACCCGCTGCAATGATTTTTTCAAGGTTATTATCGCGATCAGTCGCAGGACCTAAAGTAGTTACAATTTTCGTACGTCTTAGGCGTTCAGTCATGTGAAACTCCAATTTATAGAAACGAGTTTTATTGAGTACTTGGCTTAAGAGTGATGATTACCAAGTCGGCAATAAAACATGAGATAGTTTTGATACCATATCTCGCAGATTGTGCTTAATGATGTATATCAAAAGACAATAAACTGTCACTTTTATATTCTTTTTGTTGTAACAAAAAATATGTAATGAAAACGTTGAGAATAAAAAAGCGAAGCCAAGGCTTCGCTTTTAAAGTGTTACAGCGTTGAACTGTCTTTAGAAAAGCGGGAGTCTTTCAGCGACTCTTTTACGCGCTTCAAGTTATCTCTAAACCCTGCACCACGACGAAGTGTAAAACCTGTCGCCAGTACATCAATAACTGTCATTTGTACAACACGGCTCGCCATTGGCATGTAAATATCAGTGTCTTCTGGTACGTCTAGGCAAATAGATAAGGAGCACTCACGTTCTAACGGGGAGTCTTTTGCCGTAACACCAATAACAGTCGCTCCATTAGCACGCGCCATTTGTGCAATTTCAACCAGACTCTTAGTTCGGCCTGTGTGAGAAATAACCACGACGACATCACCATCAGAGCAGTTAATCACGCTCATGCGTTGCATCACAATATCATCAAAACAGACAATAGGAATGTTGAAACGGAAAAACTTATTTTGCGCATCGTGAGCGACGGATGCAGAAGCACCTAAACCAAAGAAGGAGATTTTTTTCGCTTGTGTTAACAGATCGACAGCTCGGTTAATCTGCATTGTATCTAGACTATTTTTTGCGACATCTAAACATGCCATCGTTGATTCGAAAATCTTAGCCGTATAGGCATCAGGCCCATCTGTTTCTTCAACATTACGATTTACATAAGGCGTACCGTTCGCAAGGCTTTGCGCTAAATGCAATTTAAAGTCAGGGAATCCTTTTGTATCTAAGCGACGGCAAAAGCGGTTTACGGTCGGTTCACTAACATCCGCCATTTTGGCTAGTGTTGCGATACTTGAGTGGATAGCTGTTTGTGGAGAAGCAATAATAACTTCGGCGACTTTGCGCTCTGATTTACTGAAGTGTTCTAAGTTATTTTGTATTTTTTCTATGGTGTTCATAGCTAATAATGCACTTCGTTATTGAATTTCATTTGTAGCAAACTTGTCATCAAGATGCTTGTTTAATGAAACTATACTACTTAATTTTGACTATATCCTAGCTAATAAGCTCTTTTTTAAGGCTAAATTTATTAGTTTTTGACCGGGATCGACTTTTGGCTTTCAGTTTTGAAACTCTATTCGATGAATAATTACAAAAAAAGAGCGTATACAGAAATTTTGTGTATATTCCTTTCATATTTAAGGCGTTATTTTAAAGAGTGAAGAAACAGAGTGATGTAATTTGTTATCATTTTTTATTTGAAACTTAAAGCGTCATGTCATTGGTGTTATTTTTCTATATGGATTTGATGTAATTTGAGGGTGAAAAATGAATGTTGCTATATGCGGTTGTGGTTGGCTTGGTTTACCTGTGGCAAAGGCGTTATATAAAGAGGGTTATAACGTTTACGGTACAAAAAGAAATGAAAGAGAGGCTAATGCTTTAAGTGCATTTGGCATACATGGTATGCCAATGCAGTTACCATTAATAGGAGATGATCAACTATCATCTTTAGCAACGCTGTTATCAAGTGATGTGATGGTTATTAATATTGCTGCTGGTCGCAATAGCATTGATAAAGAACAGCATTATCTGAATGTGTTATCACTTTCTAATGCGGCTTATCAATCAGGGTGTCAGCGTATTATATTTATTAGTACAACGTCAGTTTATGATGGACGAAAAGGACGTGTGACTGAAGACGATGATGTCATGCCATTAACCGATTCTGCTTTGACGCATGTGAAAATTGAAAATAGTTTGCGTGCTCAATGGGGGGATAAATTAACGATAGTACGGTTATCGGGGTTGATTGGTGAAGACCGTCATCCTGTAAAATTTTTAGCTGGTAAAGACGGTTTAAAAGGAGGCAGTAATCCCGTTAATCTTATTCATTTAGAAGACTGTGTTGCGGCGATAGTAAGGTTGATTGGTTTCAAAGGTACTATGTCTGTCTTACATTTAGCGTCTGACTTCCACCCTACACGTCGAGAGTACTATACTCAGATAGCGAAGCAATTATCATTACCATTGCCTGAGTTTTCACCTGATGATGAAAGTAGTGTTGCAAAAGTGATAGATGCTGAAAAAACATTAACGAATCTAGGTTATGTTCTTAAACATAGAGATTTAATGCTGTCTAAATAGATAAAAAAAACGCTGAACAGCAGTTCAGCGTAAAAATACGCAATTAAAGGATAATTGCGTGGCAATGAGGAGTATTGGAAGAAGTTCGACGGCCAGTTAAACAATTCTCACCAATGTAATGGATTCTATATATTCAGACTCTGAATTTTAGTTTTAGTTCAAAACTTTAAAAAAATAGTTTTCAGGCGAAAAAATACATGTCAATACCATTTTTACTGCTTAAGTCATCTGAGTGGATAAAAAAAATCCCATTAAAAAATAATTTAATGGGATAAAAGTTCCGTAAAATTTACAAAAAGTTTAGCAGTAGTGGACATCTAACACAAATAAAAAATCTGTAACATACTGATTCAAAACCAAAGGCATAGTAGGTTATATTATGAATCATATTAATAAGACTAATGAAATTAAGGTTAGTTCAATAAAAGTGAAAAAAAAGTCATCTTTTTTTCATTGCGTCAGTGAAAGACCTTTTTTACAAAAAAAGCCCACTAAAAATAGTGGGCAAACTAAAAGTTACAATTAGGAGTTAAAGCAGTAGTGGCATTTACAAAGATAAAAATTGTTGAAACATGTTTGTTTTGCTAAATCTTTATCAATCTGAATACATTATTTAAGACTCAGGGTTTTACAAAAGGTTCCTAAGTTTTCGAATATTTTTAGCGAAAAAATATCGGTGTTACTTAATGTGTTGATTTTTAAGTAATATATAATCTGCTTCGTTCATGTTTAGGCCGTAATTTTTGTGTTTAGTATTTCATTTTCTTCTTTTTCGACAGAGCCTATAGCTTTGCCTACTGGATTCTTTGTTAGAACCGAAAACACAAATGCAATTCCTATGATTATTGCCGAGTAGAAATAAGCGAGGTTGTAATTACCTGTGGTATCAACAGCAACTGCAGAGATAACTAGGCCAATGAAACCACTGACATCCCTGCTGTGTCAACGACACCATAGTTTGTACTGTATTTTTTAAACCACAGAAACCTGCAGTTAGTGATGGGAATACTGCTGGTAAGGTTCCATAACATAAGCCCGCTGTCGCCATACCGATAATAAGACTAATATGGCTTGTGTAATGAGGGAATAACATTATATTGGCAATAGATAACATAAATGACAACGATAATTCTTTAAGACCTCCCATTTTGTCGCATAGCATGCCTCAAACACACGGCCTGATGTATTAAATAAAGCTAAAATAACAACAAGGTGAGCGGCATGCGTCATACCGGCTTGTGCTGAAGCGATAGAGGTAATATTACCAATGATCATTAAACCTGTTGATGATGCATAAAGGTATATAACTCAAATGCTATAAAACTGAGTCGTTTTGAGCATAGCAGTCCAACGTATTTCTTTTTGTGGAGCCGTTACTTTCTTATTCGTTTGTTTAGATGAAGCGATAGGCATGTAATGAGCTGGTGGATTGGTAATGGTAAATGCTAATGGTGTTGCAATACATAAAAGAGCAATCCCTAGAATAATAAAGCTACAGTTAATGCCATAACTTGCAATTAGCGATGTAATTAATGGAGCAAGATAAACACCGGTAAGACCAAAGCCCGTGCTTTGAAGGATGAAACCATTTCATTGCTGCTGGGCTTAAACAAGCATAACCAAAACCAATACCACCATAGGTAAGAATACCAAAGGTAAAAATAAGTTGATTAGGGTTTGTGATGTAACCTGATGCGATTAAACCTAAACCAGAGCAAATTGTGCCTGCTATTAATACACGTTTAGGGCCAAATTTATCTTGTAAAATACCAGCTAAAAGAAGAGTTATAGAGAAAGTAATAATAGCAACAGTAAAAGGAAGAGATGCTTCTGAGTTTGTCCATCCTAAGTCAATAACAAGCGATTTTTAAATACGCTTCAAGTAAATAGAATACCGAGACATAAATTAAGACAAAAACCAGCAATAAGAATTTGCTTTGCTCTATCAAAAATGGGTTTCTCTCTAATGATATTTATACGGTAAAAAACCGAATAAATAAATCGTAGTAATATATATCTTAATTAAATATTACCCACCAATACCGTAGGGGTATTCTGGCGATAAAAACAATGACGGCAAGTTAAAATGTAACTAAAAATAAATAAATTTCTGATTTTTATGTGTTTATTATCTTTGGTGTTGTTCAACTAAAAGCGAATTAATCTTTATTTGTATTGTGTATTATATTAGTTGATTTTAATCGTTAAACTAATTTTATAATCATCCTTAATTATAGTTAACAGAACTAAAAATACCGATAATTAGATACCATGTTATGTTTTAATTTAATTGATTAATTTTTTTGAGTAAT
>NZ_CH724142.1:889632-896820 GCF_000153325.1 Photobacterium sp. SKA34 | reverse complement strand
GATCGAGTTTAGTTCCGCAAATATATATTTTTTCTATAATATTTTATTAGTCATCAAACTTGCTTTTTGAGGTTTGGTATAACTAATTGATATTTAGGGTCTTATTCAAATTTTGATTATCTTTAAGATCTAATGATATTTCACCTCTCAAAATTAAATAGCAAACTTGTTAAAAGTGTTAACGAGATGTAGTATTTAAACATGTGTTTAATACGGGTGAATGAAAATGGCTGGAAAAGGTGAAACTAAAAGTCGTATTCTAGATGCCGCTGAGTTGTTATTTGCCGAGCATGGTTTTAACGAAACGTCGCTGCGGACCATAACGAGTAAAGCTGGGGTCAATCTTGCTTCTGTTAATTATCATTACGGTGATAAGAAAACATTAGTACGTGCAGTACTCAGTCGCTACCTTGATATTTTTATGCCTGCGTTAAAAAGCGAATTAGAAAGACTTTTAACCCGTGATGATTTTACGATGGAAGATGTTTTCCACTGTACAAAGTCACCACTAGTGAGTCTTAATGATTGTCGAACCAATGGTGCGACGGTTTTTATGTCATTACTAGGGCGAGGTTATACTGACGTACAGGGGCATTTACGGTGGTTTATTGTTACCCGTTACGACAAAGTCCTCTCTCTTTTTGTCACCGCAGTATGCCGTGCTAATCCATCCTTAGATCCGGAAACTCTTTTCTGGCGCTTACATTTTACATTAGGTGCATCTGTATTCACGATGGCATCAAGCGCCGCTTTATGTGAAATAGCAGAAAACGATTTTTCGAGTCATGTGAAAACTGAAGATTTAATTGACCGCCTTGTTCCCTATCTCGCAGCAGGGGTTGGTGCACCAATAGAGCCTAATATTTCTCTGGTTAAGCAAGTCGCAAACTAAATAACGAATGTATACCTACTTAGTCATTATAAAAAAATCGAAGCAAAAGGATCTGAACTATGAGCACTTTATCTGTAATGCGAAAACGTTATCTCAGCGATCCCGCCTTTAAGATGTTTAAGAAAGTGTTGCCACCGTTATCAGAAACAGAACGCGAGGCAATGGAAGCGGGGAGTGTATGGTGGGATGGTGAGTTATTTAGTGGACAACCTAACTGGAATACATTGTTAACCTACCCTAAGCCAAAACTTTCTGATGAAGAGCAAGTGTTTATCGACACAAAGCTAGAAACGTTATTAGCCTTGTTAAACGATTATCAGATTGTTCAAGAAGACAAAGATTTATCGCCAGAGGTGTGGCAGTACCTACGTGATGAAAAGTTTTTCTCGTTAATTATTGGCAAAGAATACGGCGGTCTTGATTTTTCAGCTCATGCGAATTCAACCATAGTTGCTAAAATTGCGACTCGTAGTTTAAGTGCTGCGGTATGTGTCATGGTGCCTAACTCCCTAGGGCCAGGTGAATTATTGACTCATTACGGGACAGAAGAACAGAAGAATTATTGGCTACCACGTTTAGCTAACGGTAAAGATATTCCATGTTTTGCATTAACTGGGCCAGAAGCAGGCTCAGATGCCGGTAGTATTCCTGATGAAGGTATTGTTTGTTATGGCGAGCATGAAGGTGAACAAGTATTAGGTTTACGCCTAACATGGAATAAACGGTATATCACCTTAGCACCAGTTGCAACAGTATTAGGTCTGGCTTTCAAAATGCAAGATCCTGATGGTCTGCTTGGTGATAGAAAAGAATTAGGTATCACCTGTGCATTAATTCCAGCCGATCATCCTGGCGTTGAAATTGGTGAACGCCATGACCCATTAAATATGGCTTTTATGAATGGGCCTACACGCGGTAATGATGTTTTTATTCCAATGGATTGGCTAATCGGTGGTCAAGAATATGCCGGAAAAGGTTGGCGAATGCTGGTGGAGTGTTTATCAGCAGGGCGTGGTATTTCTCTTCCTGCATTAGGCACTGCTATTGGACACTTAACAGCGAAAACAACAGGCGCATATTCAGTTGTTCGTAAGCAATTTGGTACTTCAATTGGTAATTTTGAAGGTGTTGCTCAAGCTTTAGGGCGGATTGGTGGTTTCACTTATATGTTGGAAGCTGCGCGGACATTAACCACGACTTCGTTAGATATGGGACAAACCCCAGGGATTGTTACAGCCATTGCCAAATACCATATGACTGAAATGGCACGAACGATCCTTAATGATTCAATGGATGTACATGCTGGTCGTGCTATTCAGCTCGGTCCAATGAACTATTTAGGCCATCACTACTTTGGTATGCCAGTTGCAATCACTGTTGAAGGCGCGAATATTTTAACTCGAAACTTGATGATCTTTGGTCAAGGTGCAACACGTTGTCACCCTTATGTACTCAGTGAAATGGAAGCGGCTGCCAATCCAGACGAACAGCAAGGTGAGAAAGATTTCGATAAGTTGCTATCAAAACATATAGGCTTTGCTATCGGTAATGTCAGCAAATCATTACTGAATGCTTTTTCAGGCTCTCGTTTTAATCGATCACCAGTTAGTGGTGAAACAGCTCCTTATTATCGCCAGTTAGCAAGAATGGCAAAGGCATTAGCGGTAAGTGCTGATTTTGCGATGTTAAGCCTTGGTGGCGAGTTAAAACGCCGAGAATTAATCTCTGCACGTTTAGGCGATGTTTTAAGCCATCTTTATTTAGCATCGGCAGTATTAAAACGCTATGAAGATGAAGGGCGTCAGCAGCAAGATTTATCAATGGTGAAATACGGTGTAGAGCATTGTTTACATCAATGTGGTGTTGCTTTTAATGATGTGTTTAATAATTTCCCTCGTAAAGGTGTTGGGCGTCTACTTCGAACGATTAACTTCCCGTTAGGCATTCATTATCACGCACCATCAGATGTAATAGCTATCGACATTGCAGAATCATTAATGACTCCAGGTGTACATCGTGAGCGATTAACACATCTTTGTTATGTTGGTGATAAAGAGGATGATCCTGTTGCAATTATGGAACGTGCCTTTTTAGCTATGCACGAGATCAAGCCCTTAGAGCGCAAAATGATGAAAGCAACACGTAGAGGTGAGATCCCACGCAAAGCATCGTTAACAAATAAGTTACAAGTTGCATTAGATGTGGGAGTAATCACAGAAGCTGAGAAGAAAAAAATAGAAAATGCTGAACAGCTAAGACAAAAAGCGGTTCAAGTTGATCATTTTTGTGCAGACCATTTTAAAAAAGCTCGCATACTACCAGGAAAAGCAGCTTAGGTAGCTTAGTTAGTAATATAAACCTGGAACCTCCCATGTGCCACGCCAAGCGTGGCACTTTTTTTGACCAGAAATATCTTTAACACCTCCAACCACTATGGTTTTTATCATTTTCTGTCATAAATTTAATGCGTATTTGACGCTAACCTTTTATCCTATCTACAACTATGTAAGGGAAGTTGAAGATGATCATCAAACCTAAAACTCGTGGATTTATTTGTACAACAACGCACCCAGTGGGTTGTGAAGAGAACGTAAAAGAGCAAATTGCTTATACTAAAGCACAAGGTCCAATTGCAAACGCACCTAAGCGTGTGTTAGTTGTTGGTTCATCAAGTGGTTATGGTTTATCGTCTCGTATTGCTTCGGCATTCGGCGGCGGTGCTGCAACTATTGGCGTGTTCTTTGAAAAACCAGGTACAGAGAAAAAACCAGGTACTGCAGGTTGGTATAACTCAGCAGCATTTGACAAGTTTGCGAAAGAAGAAGGTCTTTATTCAAAAAGCTTGAATGGTGATGCTTTCTCTAACGAAGCAAAACAAAAGACAATTGATTTGATCAAAGAAGATCTTGGTCAAGTTGATATGGTGATTTACTCACTTGCATCTCCTGTACGTAAATTACCTGAAACAGGTGAAGTTATTCGTTCATGCCTAAAACCAATGGGTGAGACGTACACAGCAACAGCAGTAGATACCAATAAAGATGTATTAATCGAAGCGAGCATTGAGCCAGCTACAGAGCAAGAAATTGCTGACACTGTAACTGTAATGGGCGGTCAAGACTGGGAACTTTGGATTGATGCTCTATCTGATGCTGGCGTTTTAGCTGACGGTTGTAAGACTGTTGCTTATAGCTACATTGGTACTGAAATTACTTGGCCAATTTACTGGCATGGTGCATTAGGTCAAGCGAAAATGGATCTTGATCGTGCTGCAACAGAGCTTAATGAAAAATTAGCACTGCATGGTGGTTCAGCGAATGTTGCTGTGCTTAAAAGTGTTGTGACGCAAGCTAGCGCAGCAATTCCTGTTATGCCACTTTACATTGCGATGGTATTTAAGAAGATGCGTGAAGAAGGCGTACATGAAGGTTGTATGCAGCAGATTTTACGTATGTTCAACCAACGCTTATTTAAAGTAGATGGCACTGCACTAGAAGTTGATGATGAAAACCGTTTACGTCTAGATGATTGGGAACTTCGCGAAGATATTCAGCAACATTGTCGTGATTTATGGCCAAATGTAACCAATGAAAACTTATTTGATGTCGCTGACTATCAGCAATATAAAGATGAGTTTTTAAAGTTATTTGGTTTTGGTATTGACGCTGTTGATTATGATGCAGATGTGAATCCTGTTGTTGAGTTTGATGTGAAAGACATCTAATTTAATACAAAATAAAAAACCGCCGAAAGGCGGTTTTTTTATTATTTTGATTCATCAATATAATCTATTTATTATTTTTTTTGCTTATGTATCCAACCACATTGGTTGCAGAGGTGAATTCTTCTAATGTAAAAATTATGCCATAGTTTTCGTTTTATTCTTTTTACATCAAAACTACCGCATTTTTCGCACTGCATTTATTAACTCTCCTAGCTATTAATAAATTACTAGTGATAGTTTTAAATATTATAAATTTCATGTCTACAAATGATTGTCAATTTTTTGGCGTTTCAGGGAGTATACATTCAATTATTCGGCCTACCATAAATTTTAATATTTCTTAATCATTAAGTTTTGGTAGTGTAATAATAAATGCAGCTCCTTCTAATGGCGACTCTTCAACGTAGATAGCTCCTTGATAGCTATCGATAATTTCATTACATACCGATAAACCAATACCTTGGCCTGGGTTTAGCTGATCTGAACGTACTCCTCGTTGAAATATCGCTTCTCTCATATCAAGTTTGACACCTGGACCATCATCTTCAATCTTAATGGTAAAGTGTGTGTTAGTTTCTGTCACAGTAATATGCACTTGGCTAATACAAAAACGGAATGAGTTTTCGAGCATATTGCCAAATAATTCCATTAAATCATCTTTATTTAACGGCAACATAACATTTTCATTGAAGTGATAATGCAGTTGAGCTTGTTTATCTGCATAAATTTTACTGAGCATTAAACTTAGGCTATTAACAACAGGCATTAATTGAGAATTACTTTTTTGTAGCCCTTGCTGACCTACCATTGCACGTTTTAGTTGATATTGAACAAGATCATCCATTTGGCTGATTTGCTCCATAATGCGTTGATTTAGCTCGTGGCGTTCTAACGTTTTATCATCCAATAATGCATTTGTTGCCGCAAAACGGGTTTTTAGACTATGTGCAAGATCATCCATCGCATGGCGGTAACGTACTTTTTGATCACTGCTAATACGGTTTAATCGGTTAACCGCTTTAGTCACTTCTTGCAGTTCCATTGGGTAATCATTATCGAGTTTTCTCGTTTAGCTTCCGCCATTTGATCGAGTTGAGAGGCTAACTTACGTAACGGTTGAAATCCCCAGTGAAAGGCCGCAATAAGAAATGCAACAGCAATAAGCACAAACAAGCCGAGATAAAATGCGGTACGTTGGTGGAGTTTTTCTAATGATTTTTCATAATCATTTGCTGAACGTAATACAACGAGCTGGTAAATGTTGCCATTTTCTTTATCTCGACTGAGGTTATAAGCGATATAGCCTTTATCATCACCCATTTTTATTAGGGTAGGGGTCGGTATTTCTTCTGGCAGATAACGACAAACATCTTTTAAATTCGCTTTATTGGCTTCATGAGATAGCCATGTGGTGTTATCTGCTTGATCGCACACTACGGCAATATAATCGGTGTCTGATGGATCAAGAGAATCAATCCATTTATCAACGTCTTTGATTAAACCTGCACGGTTAAGTTGAGCAACAACCATTGGCATTTGAGCGACAAGCTCTGAAGAGTAGGATGCCATATAGCTTTGAGAATAAAGCTTATTAATCACACCAGCCAAGGCCGATGTGACTAAAGCAATAATAGCTACAGATGTGATTAAAACTCGACGTCTTAAACGCGGCTGTATAAGTTTATTCATTGGGCATTAAGTTCAAAAATATACCCTTGACCACGAATGGTTGATATTGGGTTTTCTTGACCTGTTTTAGTGAATTTTTTACGTAGACGACTAATCATAACTTCGATTGTATTTGGATCGCCTTCTTGATCTTCATATAACACATCGAGTAAGCGTTGTTTTGATACAACCTGACGGCTATGGCGCATAAGATATTCAAGTAAGTCATATTCAAAAGCGGTCAACTCTAATAATATCTCATGAACATAAACTTGCTTAGCGAGGAGATCTACACGGATATCACCAGCGGTCATTTCCGGCTTAACAAAACCGGCACTGCGGCGAACAAGTGCACTCAAACGAGCAACCATTTCTTCTTTTTGGAATGGCTTAACGAGATAGTCATCAGCGCCAGCTTCAAGGCCTGTTACTTTGTCCTGCCAATTAGAACGTGCAGTAAGAATAAGAATGGGAAGGCGAAGACCTTTTTTACGCATGTCTTTAATTAAACTAATCCCATCACGGTCAGGTAGACCAATATCAACAATCGCAATATCATTAGGGTAGTTTTCAGCAAAGAATAAACCTTCTTCTGCCGTATTTGCACATTGAACTTGGTTGCCTAATTCACTAAGTTGAGATTTTAAGTGATGGCTAAGGATTGCATCGTCTTCGACAATAAGAATTCGCATAAATTAAAGCACCCAAGGTTGCTGATTGTAGTTATAAATATCTATGGTACGAAATATTGCAATTATCCGCATTATTTATCATTACCACAAACTTAAAATTTGAGCGTAATAGCAGAATGGGGATTTATAAGTCACATTGCTATGGTGTGTTATTAACTAAAAGGACTGATTAATAACAAATTAACGCTACAGGTCTTAGTGTAGGTATCTTG
>NZ_CH724142.1:835442-889391 GCF_000153325.1 Photobacterium sp. SKA34 | reverse complement strand
ATATGCCAAGGGCTATGTATGAGTTTCATCAAGCAGGACTGAATCCAATCCAGCGCTGACTAACTTTTTAGCAACGAACAAAATTAAACAGCTTGGATACGTTACGCGCCAAGTTCGCAGTTTTTAAACCAAACTGAACGTTATTGGCATGAAAAACTAGGGAGTTTATGGCAACAATTACGTACATTTCTTGCTAACCATAAAGAGCCAAGCACTGATGAAAACAATCATGAGAATGCAGATGCATTAACTGTTGCAGGCTAAATTTACATCACTTCCTTATCGCCCAGTAAATCATTACTGGGCTTTTTTTGCCAACGTCACTTACCTTTCTTTTACTTTTCTGATTAGCCTTCGATATATTGTCACACAAACATATATAACTAAAAGTTATATATACAAAACAATTAAGCTAAGAAACGTCATAAAAAGTGTATCTGAAAAAAGCTTTAGCCACTATGATTCTCCTCCAATAAGAAACAATAATTGCTTAACATTTTAATTCCTAAATTTTACAAGCATCAGTTCGTTTGACTGCAAATTATTGCTTTCTTGTTTTTATTATATTGATAAATTAAAGGTTAGCAGTATGTATCAAATTATAAATTTAGTCGTATTTACGTTACTGATCGCCTTGTTGATTAAGCAACAGCGTACAGATAGCACACTGTCAAAACGCGTTTTTACCGGATTAATTCTCGGTGTCTTATTTGGCGCCTCTCTGCAATGGTTATATCACCCACAAACTCCTGTGGTAAGTGACACCCTTGAGTACATTAATATTGTTGGGGCAGGCTATATCAGCCTTTTAAAAATGATTGTTATGCCACTCATTATGGTTTCAATCATTGGCGCAATTATTAAGGTTAAGGATTCAAGTGCGCTGGGAAAAATATCATTTCTAACCATAGGTATTTTATTAGCAACAACAGCTGTCTCCGCTTTAATCGGTATAATGATCACTAACCTATTTGGTTTAACAGCTGATGGTATTGTAGAAGGTGCGCGAGAAATTGCCCGCGGCGAAGCATTACAAACACGCTTGGGTAGTATTGCGAATGTTTCGTTTGCAGACATGATAATTTCATTTTTCCCTTCTAATCCTTTTGCTGATTTAGCGGGAACTCGTCCTACTTCTACTATTGCAGTGGTAATTTTTTCGGCATTTGTTGGCATGGCTGGCTTAACGGTAATTAAAACAACCCCAGAGTTAGGCGCTAGCTTTGAAAAGTTTGTTAATGTTGCCCAAGAAATTGTTCGTACACTAGTACGTATGGTACTGAGCTTAACACCTTATGGTGTTATGGCATTAATGACAAAAGTAGTTGCTGGTTCGAACTATGACGATATTTTAAGTTTACTGAATTTTGTTATCGCATCTTATATTGGCCTTAGCTTAATTCTTGTGTTGCATCTCTTACTCGTTAGCTTTGTTGGGGTCAATCCTCTACGCTTTCTCAAGAAGATTTTACCGGTACTGACGTTTGCTTTTACCTCACGTTCAAGTGCAGGCACAATTCCGTTAAATATTAATACTCAAGTAAAATCACTAGGCAATGGCGATGCGGTTGCTAACTTCTCAGCTTCCTTTGGCGCTACGATGGGTCAAAATGGTTGTGCGGGTTTATATCCAGCAATGCTTGCGGTAATGATTGCGCCGACAGTGGGCATTAACCCATTAGATCCAAGCTTTATGATTTCTCTTATTGCTATTGTAACTGTCAGCTCATTTGGTATTGCAGGTATTGGTGGTGGAGCGACATTTGCCGCTCTTATCGTTCTTTCAACATTAGGTATGCCAGTTGCACTTGCAGGCTTATTAATTTCTATCGAACCTTTAATTGATATGGGAAGAACTGCAGTAAATGTTAGTGGATCAATGACGGCAGGAACGATTACTTCCCGTATTTTAGGTTTAAATAAAACGACTGAGATAGATAAAGAGAAACAACCGAACGTTATCGATACACAGGCTTAAGCTAATTTGGCCATGATCATTCTTGTATTAACAAATAAAAATCACGGATTGTTTTAATTTTTCACTATTCAATCAAAGATTACTTTTTTAGTAAAAAACACCAACCTTACACTTTAATAACACTATTTATTATTTAATTTTAATAAATAGTGTTTTTTTTATTCTTATTCTATAAGAACTTTATCTTTTATTATTACCATCACAATAAATTGCTTATAAAGCAACCAAGTTCGTCTTCGTTTTAACAATTTCTTTTATGACAAATAATGTGACTCAGATCACATTACATGGTCATTTTTAGGTTCATCTTATAAGCATAAACTCCAACAAATTATGAGTAACTTATTATGAGCATTAAAATTACAGCACGCGGTTTTGAACTTCCTGACTACCTAGAAAAACACATTAAAGAAACGTTCTTTAAGTTTGATAAATTCAAAATTGCATTTCAAAGCAAAGATGTATTCATGAAACTTGAAGAAGGTCGTAACTTTACTGTTGAGATTGCAACTAAATCTAACTTAGGCAAAATCAATGCCTCAGGTGAAGCAAATGAGCTTATTGATGCATTTAATGAAGCATTTGATCGTTTAGAGCGTCAAATCATTAAACATAAAGAAAAACCACAAGCTCACCTAAGTGAGAAGGCGCAAAAAGAAAAAGCTCACTTAATTAAAGAAGAAGATGAAACACTAGCAAATCTATAATTTGTCTTTAATATAAAGAGCAGTCACTGAATTCTCACCCATTATTTCAGTGACTGATTTTTAATATAAATAATAGAAAAATCTGTATTCCTCATTTCTTGCTACGCTATATACCTATCTTAAATATTATTCGTGTTAAAATAGTAAAACATACCTAATCAAAAGACCTCTAAATGAAAATTCTAGTTCGTAACCTTTCTCGTAGCACCACTGAAATCCAACTTCGTAAAATTTTTGAAGAGTTTGGCAAAGTAGGAAACTGTAACCTTGTTTTAGATGCAATTACAGGTAAGTCAAAAGGCTTCGCTTTTGTAGAAATGGAGGATGAGGAACAAGCCGCTCGTGCGATGAAAGCTTTAAATGAAACGATGGTAGACAAAAGTCGTATTCGTGTAAAAACAGCACAGTAATCACTCTACCTAACAGGGCAATGTATTGTCCTGTTAGTCAGCTTTACGCTGACTATTTTTATTCTCATTTATTCGATAACTACTATCTTTATATGTAATATTAAGAGCGAAATTACTTAAAATTAAACCTATAAATATAAAGTTATACATCGCATGTAATATCACCAAGGCTTTCGCATCATGCCCGATTGGTGCCATTTGCCCATATCCTATTGTTGTCGCCGTAATAAAACTAAAATAAATCGCATCAAAATTTGACACTAGATTACTCACTCCACCAGTCGCTTTATATAAAACAGCAAAACCCAAGCAGACTTCGATATAATTAATAACTAACATTAAAAATGAACGTTTTTTAGATATTGGCGGACTATATATATCCGAAAGAAAAATGATACTTAATAAATAAAGTAATGTTTCTAATAGTAAATAAGATATAAATAAAATCGAAAATAGTGATGATTCAAGATTAAAATTAAAGATCAATATCGGTGTTATTAATTTAAGAATAACATAAACTTCTGAACATATTTTCCTTGCTAACAAGCCAAACATACCAGAGATATGTCGAATATACAGTCCCGGAAAAATATATGATGATAGAACGAGAAAAAGTTTGAATAATCTTTCGATGCCAAATGTATTTTCTTTTTCGTCATTCCAGACTTGTTTTAAGTGATCATTTTGATTTTTGATCGCAGGTTTTACGTAGCGAAAATCAGTGCTCCATTGGCTTAAAAATAACTTTTTAATAAATGCCATGGATCCTTTCCTTCTTATTTCATTAAAGCCGTTGCCGTTGAACCAAGTGTCATCAGCACTGTAACACTTATGACATACTACTTTGTATTTAATAGATATAAAGCCTGATCTCTATTCCATAATCAAGACAAATAAAAAAGCCTAAACACTGTTTAGGCTTTATCTATTATTGCATTTTAACCCACGATCTGACGAACTGTCTCCAGATCTTCTGGCGTATCTACACCCGCAGGAGGCGCATCAATCGCCACATCAACATGGATTTTTTCACCGTACCAAAGCACTCGCAATTGCTCTAGAGACTCAATTTGCTCGAGTGCACTTGGCTCCCAATTAATATAGGTTTTAATAAACCCTGCACGGTACGCATAAATGCCAATATGGCGAAGTAAATTATGATGCACAATCCGTGGCTGTTTCGCAAAATTATCACGATCCCAAGGAATAGCTGCACGGCTAAAATACAATGCATAACCATCTTTATCCGTAACAACTTTTACAGCATTTGGATTAAATACTTCATCATAGTGATCAATTTCTACCGCTAATGTCGCCATAGGTGCGTCTTTATGCGCAATATTATCAGCAACTTGGCGGATAATAGTGTCAGGAATGAGTGGTTCATCCCCTTGCACATTAACAACAATATGATCATCCGATAATTGATATTTTTCAACTACCTCGGCTAAACGCTCGGTACCAGATTCGTGATCTGTACGTGTTAAGCACACCTCACCACCAAAACCTTTTACCACATCAACAATGCGTTGATCATCCGTTGCAACAATCACTTGATCGGCACCAGACTTCATTGCTTTCTCGTAAACCCACTGCACCATTGGCTTACCTGCAATGTCTGCCAATGGTTTACCCGGTAAACGTGTAGATTGATAGCGCGCAGGAATAATAACGGTAAATGTCATTATTTAACCTCGTCAGAGCTTAACGTACGTGCTTCTGGCTCAAGTAAAACTGGAATGCCATCTTTAATAGGATAAGCTAAACGATCAAATTTACATACCAGCTCATTATTTTTTTTATCGTAACTCAACTTGCCTTTACATACAGGACAAGCAACGATTTCAAGCAGACGATGATCCATACGTTTCCTTTACCTCAATGATCTTATTAATAATGTCTGTTGCCTGGGGCTGAGCGATATCAGCATTAACAGGTAAATACCACCAGTTATCTTCAGCAAAAGCGTAGCACTTCACGGCATCTTTTTCAGTCATTACTAAATGCTGCCCTTGATGGGCTAACTCTAACAATGTTTGTTTTTCAAATGCTTGATGATCAGCAAAAGGCTGACATAAAACAGGGGTTACACCTAATTGATTTAGGGTAGAAAAAAAACGAGGAGGATGACCAATACCCGCAATAGCGACGATATCTTTTAAGTCATCTATCAAGCAACGCTCACCTGTTTTCACATTAATTAAATCGGTTGGGACCAATGTCATTGATGCTTCATTTGCTTGCGCTGAACCACCATTACAAATAAGAAAATCGACGTCATTTAAACGTTCACACGTTTCACGCAATGGCCCCAGTGGCAATAAATGCTCGTTACCAAAACGACGCTGACCATCAATCACAACAATTTCAATATCACGATCCAATGCATAATGTTGAAGACCATCATCAGTGATGATCACATCTACATTGTGATCTAATAGCATCTTCACAGCATCACTGCGTTTAGGCGCAACAGCAACGGGAGCGTTCGTTCTTCGTTGAATGAGTACGGGCTCATCCCCTGCAATATCAGTGTTAGTTGTCGCTTCAACGTAATAGGGATAATGCGGCGCTTTACCACCATAACCACGAGAAACAACACCCGGCTTTAAACCTTGCGCTTGTAGTTGTTCCACCAGCCACACGACAACAGGCGTTTTACCATTGCCACCTGCTGTAATATTACCGACCACAACGACAGGTACAGGAGCGCTATACACTTGTTTTTTTCCTGCTGAATATTGTCGTCTTTTATGTTGGCTAATCACTCCAAATAAAAAACTAAGGGGCCTAAATACAGGCCAAAGCAGAATGTAAAGTAACAGCATCCCCCCTTTCGGCGGATGCTGAAACCACATTTTTTCAATAAGGGATGCCATTAGTCACCAAACTGAATTCGGTGAAGTTGTGCATACGCACCGTCATTGCTAATAAGCTCTGCATGAGTTCCGCGTTCAACAATTTCACCATCATCTACCACTAGGATTTGATCGGCATTTTCAATCGTTGATAAACGGTGAGCAATAACCAGTACCGTTCTGTCTTTTTGAAGCTCATCCAAGGCACTTTGAATTGCGCGCTCAGATTCAGTATCAAGTGCTGATGTTGCCTCATCAAGAATTAACACTGGCGCATCACGTAATAGTGCACGAGCAATCGCAAGACGTTGACGTTGGCCGCCCGATAAACTGACACCGTTTTCGCCAATAATCGTATCTAACCCATTATCCATGCCTTTGATAAAGTCCATCGCATAAGCAAGTTCTGCCGCACGTTCAATATCTTCACGGCTATAAGCATTGTCGCTGGCATAAGCTATGTTGTTAGCAATAGTGTCATTAAACAAGTGAACGTTTTGAGAAACAACCGCCACTTGATCACGAAGGTTCGCTAGTTTGTAATCGCGGATCTCAGCACCATCAAGATTAATTTCACCAGAGTCAATATCGTAGAAACGCGTCAGCAAGTTCGCAATAGTACTCTTTCCTGAGCCTGACCGTCCAACTAAGGCCAACGTTTTACCTGCAGGTAGAGTAAAGCTGACATCACGCAATGCTGGCGTATCTTTGGTTGGGTAAGTAAAGGTCACATTCTTAACCTCTACATCACCCTTCACACGCTTAACTTCAACTTTACCGTTATCGTTTTCTGTTTCTAAATCCATTAATTCAAACAACGTGTGACATGCAGCCATACCACGTTGGAACTGAGAAGTAACACCTGTTAGCGCTTTTAGTGGGCGCATCAAGCCGAACATAGCACCAAACACAACAGCAAATGTACCTGGCGTTAATTCAGCGCGCAGTGATGGAGTATTGGCTAAAATAAGCACCACAACTAAAGCGACAGATGCAATAATCTGAATGACTGGATTAGCAATCGCTTGAGCAGAAACAAGCTTCATGGTCTGGCGACGCATTTGATTACTCACATTATCAAAGCGTTTTTTTTCTACTTGTTGACCACCGTAGCTTAATACGACTTTATGACCCTTCAGCATTTGCTCAGCAGATGACGTTACTGATCCCATCGCATCTTGCATATCACGTGAAATTTTACGAAAACGCTTTGATACAATACGAATACTGATTGCAACAACAGGAGCAATAACAATTAAGATTGCTGATAGTTGCCAGCTATTCCAGAACATCAATGCCATTAAGCCAATAATAGATGCACCTTCACGTACAATACTCACTAATGCACTACTGGTAGCTGACGCAACTTGCTCTGAATCGTAGGTAATACGAGATAACAATGCCCCAGAAGATTCTTTATCAAAAAAAGCAACAGGCATTTTCATGAAGTGTTGGAATAACTGGCGACGTAAACTCATTACAACGTTACCAGAAACCCAAGATAGGCAATAAGTGGACACAAAACCACTCAAACCACGTAAGATCATTAAGCCAATTAAATATATTGGCATCATCGCAAGGAAATCAGAATCGATTTTATCGAGCCCGCCAAAGCTTTCATCAAGAAGTGGCTTGATCATTGAAAGCATTAAAGTATCACCAACCGCATTGATGATAAGCGCGATAATTGCAACAGCAAGGCCAGCTTTATAAAAGCTAATATAGGGCCATAAACGCTTGTACGTTTCGCTTGATGATTTTTCTGTTAATTGAGTCATGAAAACCAATTTATTTCTAATACAGTTTTTATATTCTACCCTTAACTTCCCGCTCTACCAAATTTGTACTTCATCCTTTTGAAAAATTTATTTTTCGAGCAAAAAAAACACAACTTCGAGGTGTATTTTACTTCTTTTATTAGGTCTCTGATTAAAAACACAACAATCATAACCAGTTAGGACGGTACCATTGCGTAGCGGAACGTTTTCGCTCGGTAATAACCTGGTAATTTTGAACGTTAATCGTAACGCTTATTTGCCCCGAATTTTCCGTTGATAACCATTCAATCCCCCGATCTTGATACCTTGCTTTTATACTTTTTGCGGGCAAATTCCACGCATTAAAATAACTGGTAGAAGCAATCGCTAGTGAGGGCTTTATCGTGTCAATAAAAGTATGTGTTGATGAGGTTTTGCTTCCATGATGAGGAACTAACAAAATATCAGCATCCAGTGTCGGTGCGTTTTTTAACATCATCAACTCGGCAATCGCATCAATATCACCCGTTAATAACACGGATGAACCGCGAAGATCACTGTTTTGAATATGGATAACACATGAATGAGGATTTCGAGCATGAGACACACGCTGTAAGGGCCATTGGATAGTGAACGTTAAACCTTGCCAATACCATACTTGGTCATTCTGGCATGGCAAATAACCCTTTTCAAAGTTACTACTGAACTTATATTGCGGTGATAACTTTTCTGTGATGATTGTTTTTCCACCCGCATGGTCACTATCATCATGGCTAATAATTAGAAAATCTAATTGTTTTATACCTAGCTGTGCTAGAACCGGTAAAATTGTAGTTTCAGCAACCGATCTGTCCTTCCATCGATTGCCAGTATCATATAACACAGCCTTATTATTTTTGATAATCAGAACTGCTAACCCATGTCCAACATCGAGAACCAATATTTTCCAGTGCGACTTTACTGGCTCTTTGAGAAACAAAAACAACGCAATTATTATCACGGAGGTATATAGCCACTTAAATGAAGATAAAGGCACTAATGTCAATGCCATAAAAACGACGATAGCTCCCCAAAGTAAAGGCGTCAGGTTAGCTGACAATGGATACCACGCACCTTCTAACCATTGAATCCCTTCAATGATAGGAATTAAAGACCAGTCTGCACATTGCCAAAACAACAAAGAGATAGGTTGAATCCACAACGTGAGCAGCGCTAATAACACTAAAGGAACCGTGATGGTACTCACCAGGGGAACGGCAACTATATTAGCAATAGGTGCTGCCAGCGATAACCCACCGAACCATAACCATTGTATGGGTAACATTAGTACCATTAGCCAAAACTGAATTTTTGCTAGTTGAAGTAAAAACACCTTGAGGTGATTGCTCGAACTCGATATCGAGTAATCAAACACGACTCTTCCAGCAAAGTAGCGCTGGCTTAGAGTATAAATAATCAAAACGCCAACAGCATAAAATGATAGCCAGAAAGAAGCACTATAAATAGAGAATGGATCAATCAATAAACTTAGTGCTAACGCAGTTAATAATAGTTGCCAATGTCGCCAATACACACCAGTTGTTTTCAACACCCCGAGAAATATACACATAATTAATGCACGTATGGTCGGCGTAGTGAAGCCACTTAACCACGCATAGGAAAATGCGATACATAATCCTGTCAGCATCGGTAACCAAATAAAGTAACTCTTCTGCGGCAAAAAGAGCTTAAATTTTCGGCCTATTTGCCACCCCAATAACATGGCAAGTGCGATGTGTAACCCTGAAATAGCTAACAAATGAGCAGTTCCACTATCTCTTAAATGAAGCCAATTCACTTTTGTTAATCCACTTCGGTCACCAAACGCTAATGCTAATAGATAAGCTTTATTCGGCATATTTTCTAAATAAATAAACGCCTTATCATAAAGTCGCTGTCGCCAAGTTATTCTTGATGAAAGTAATAATGGAAGAGAGGATAATCGATGACGTACCACAGCCTTACCATGAACATTTCGACTTACAGCAAATTGTTCAGCATCGAACCCTGCTTGGTTTACACGCCCAATAATTCGACTTAACTTAACAGGTAATTGCCAAATTTGACCTTGTTTTAATGTTGGTGCATCCGGCCAAATCAGCAATAACTTATGAGATACATCTAAAACAGGATTATCAGGCGAATAATGAAAATAATTATCAACAACCTCCACCTCAATATTTGAAATTGGTATATTTTTATTTATTACAGCACTAATACGAACATTTATGATAAGATTTGTGCGATTTAGCGGAATGTCTTCAACTTTTTTCAGATATTGTTCGGCACATAACACCGCTAGAAAAGCACTTATTGAAAACCAGAAAAGAAAATGGTTTTTACAATAATAAAAAATAACAATACTGACTATTATTGCTGTCATATACCACCAGTACGGTGGTAAAAATGATAACCAATGCAGTGAATGAAAACCTATTGCGATACCTAGTGCTATTTGTAACATGCTGTTATCGCGATTTTAATAAATATTAATTATGCCTAGACATCTTATTAAAAAGTTCTTACCAAGCCATGAAGTAATTAAGCGCCAAAAAGCACTTAAGATCTTTGGTAATGTACTTTATAACCCGAACTTATGGTGCTTAAACCGTCGTTCTGCGTCAGGTGCATTTGCCGTTGGCTTATTCATGGCTTTCGTCCCACTTCCTAGTCAAATGATTATGGCGGCAGGGTTAGCTATTTTATTTGGTGTAAATCTGCCTCTTTCAGTGGCTCTAGTTTGGGTAAGTAACCCTGTAACAATGCCAGTTTTATTCTATGGTGCTTACAAGTTAGGCGCTTGGGTATTAAATAGTCCTAATGTCGCGTTTCATTTTGAGCTTTCATGGGATTTTTTACTCAACCAAATGAGCCAAATTGGTCCCCCGTTTCTACTTGGCTGCTTTATTTGCAGCGTAGTATCAGCACTTATCGGTTATTTTGGTATCCGTAGCTTATGGCGTTATTCTGTTGTTAGAAGCTGGAATAAACGTAAATTCCGAATTGGTAAGGCTCACTGATTTCAATACCGTTCAAATATAAAGAATCAAAAGCCTCTATGACGAGAGGCTTTCTCTTTCATCGCCACTTTTTTAGACCAAAAATACACTTTTAATTACCCGCCTGTTTCATTTCTCATAATTTTCACTGTCAGTTCAATTTTCGTTAATACTCACTATCCATTTTCATCTCATGTTGTATTCAAAAACTTAAATTGCTGTTTATCATTAGAATTTTACTAGCTAATCAAATAATTACGTCTAGTATTAGGAAAAACATTTAAATTACATATTTTTACTTTTAAGGTATTTATTATGAATAACCCAGTGAGTTCAATGCTTAGCAAAGGCTGGAAATGGTTTATTATTGTTGGTGTTGTTGTCGCATTAGCTGGCGTGTTTGCAATTAGCTTACCTATTGCAGCAGGCATGACAATCACAACAATAGTTGGGACTATTTTCCTTGTGATTGGTCTAGTACAGGTCTATCACACCTTTAGTATTCATGATTGGAAAACTAAAATTTGGTACGTTATTAGCGCGCTATTCTATTTAATTGGCGGCTTATTTATTCTAAGTCAGCCTTTTATTGGCTTAGTCACTATTACCGTATTAATGATTGCCACAATGATTTTCAACGGTGTTACACGTATGCTATTTGGCTTTAATAGCCGTAAACACCTTGCAGGTTGGCGCTGGATTGTAATAAGTGGTTTGATTTCTACTGCTATTGGTATCTATTTCTTTACTCTGATGAATAATCCAGAATTCTCTATGTCATTACTGGGTATTTTTGTTGGTATATCACTACTATTTGAAGGTTTCAGCTTCATTTTCATTGGTACCCAAATGAAAAAAGTGATTCAAAATAAATAACATAAAAATAGAATCTAGATAAATAGTCTCAATATTTTTGATATTGAGGCTTTTTTATTCAGATACCGTAGAGTATTTGCAATATTTGTACACAACTAAACGTTTGCTATTCAGTTGTAATTTCAGTATTAATAACGCTGCAGATAACTTTAACTAAGATATTGCAATGCCGTGGATTCAACGACTATACGTTTTCTCTTGGTTGCGCTTTCTTTCATCACTGTGCATCTGCAACAGCAAGCGATATTAATACAAATCAATACCTTAAAGAAACGACGCCAATAACATCTGTTGATCCTACTTTTATATCTTCAACACAGCGCTCTCGCGTTTTACTCTCATTACCTAAACTGGTAATCTCTCCGTTGTCTCATCAACGTGATCATTTGTTTGCTTTGTTACAACAAATGAGTAATGCTTCACTCTCTTACATATTGATACCTAAAGAGAAATTTAGTTTAAAACGAAAAAAACGTTTACCTCTAGCCAATTTTCAGTTTCGTTTTACACATAGTCGGAATCAGCTGTTTCACTAACATCAACCGATTTTTTATTTTCTACTTTTATTACAAGGACACGTAGATGCTTGATTCATTTGTATCTATTTTTTCTGCGCTCTGGCACCAAGATTTTGTTGCATTACAAAACCCAGAAAGCATGGTGATGATTTATGTTTGTGTAACATTTGTCATTTGGTTAGAAAGTGCATTTTTACCTGCAGCTTCCCTACCTTGCGATAGCATTGTTATTCTTGCTGGAACATTAGGTGCGATGGGGATTATCGATTTTAAATTGATTGTCTTCTTACTAATCGTAGCATCTGCTATCGGTAGTTGGCTGGCTTATATACAAGGCCGCTGGTTGGATCACCTGCCAAAAGTAAAAGGTTGGGTGAATATGGTGCCACCTCATCGAATGAAAACTGTGGATAATTTACTTATTCGTCATGGTATTGTTGCATTGTTTGCCGCTCGATTTATTCCTGTTGTCCGCCCTTTATTACCTTTAATGATGGGGTTTAGGATTAAAAGTCAGGCTCACTTTTTCCGTTTTGCTTGGTTAAGTGCTACTGCTTGGGTATTACTATTAACAGGGTTAGGTTATTTATTAACGCTTCTTCCAGAAAAAATCGCCAAAGTAGCAACAATGGTATTAATGGTTGCACCATTTATTACTCTAGCTATTGCTATTGTTAGCTTATCAAGTAGTTGGCTTTTAAAGCGATTTAAAAAGTCTAAAGCATTACCTTAAAAACATAAAAAGTCTGCTTATACTTCACGTTAATGCGATACATTAAGCAGACTTTCTTTTAATCGATATGCCACTTTTCCTCTTCCTTTCGACAACTTTACCTCTCTCCTCTTTACATACTTCAACTCTATTGAATTAATAGAGACTTTGTGCGGCTAATACTCCGAATTTTAGATATAAAAAAACCCGCTCAATGCGGGTTTTTATTACATCATAATAATGTTTCAACTTAGAAGTAGAAACGAGTACCAAATACGATATTAGTTAGGCTGTTCTTCGCTTGCTCGCTTGAGTAAGAATCACCAGAGAAGATCTTATCAGTTGCGATGCTGTAGTTAACTTCAGAAGTGATAGCAACGTTAGGGTTAATAAAGTATTTAACACCAGCAGAGAACTTAGCATTTGCGCCCCAGTTGCTGTCAGAACCTTCTTCGCTTAGAGATAAGCCACCAACTTCAGCTGCAGCACCTACATAAGGAACCCAGTTAGTAGAGTTCACGAAGTTGTACTCTGTGAATACACCTAGCTGACCGCTAAGTTCGTCATTAGCGTCTTGAGCACGAACAGTTGCAGTACCACCTACTTCCCAGTTATCTTTAACGAAAGTACCGTAAGTACCGTTAATATCTGCGTGCCAACCACTGCCTAATTTAGCGTTACCTTGTACACCGATCTCTTGAGTACCAGCAGGTAGTTGAACGGCTGCTTGAGCTGCTACAGGAGTTAGTACAGATATTGCCACTAGAAGGCTTAGTGCATTCTTTTTCATTATTTATCCTAGTTGTTTTTACTTTTAAACAAGCTGTCCACTTAGGTGCAGTTACGTTACTTAAATAGAGAAGTAACAGTCCGTATAAGGCAACTTGTATCCATAAATCAGTGGCGACAAAATTAGCACGCAGTTTCATGTCTGTTAAATTAAACAACTTAATTAATTTTCAAATGAACACCATTCACAATTTATAAGTAAAAAGGTTCAATTTTTCAGTTGAACACCTCCAAAAGAGAATAAAAAACATCCACACTGACAAATAAAGAAGCACAATTAAAAATAAAATAAAAATAAAATTCACAAAAAATAGAATGTTAAGAGTATTATTTATTTATCGTCAAAATATTCACAACTAAAACTCAGTGAGGAGATGCTACCGGTATATTTATTGTTCTTTAATTTTTATTACGTAAGACGCTTTATCTATTTTTCGTTAACTAATTCATTAAATTTTAATTGAATAATGGCAATAACTTTTTCTATTTATAAGATAATAAGATCGCTTAAACACATATTAATAATGAAAGTACTTCCAGTAATTATAATCCGACAGTTGCAAAAAGACTTAATTGAAAGGCAAAACGTTAACACCATAAGAATATGAGTCGCTTATAATCTATAGATACAAAAACGGAGCCAATGTGGCTCCGTTTGATGTGTATATGCAATAAAGCTATTTCGCACTTAGCACTCTAGCAGGTTGCAAGCTACTTGCTCGGCGAGCTGGATACCAAGTAGCAAAAAGGCTTAGTATAATTGCTGTTATAGATACAATTAATACATCTTTATAGGCTAACTGAGTTGGTAGGAAATCAATAAAATAAATATCCCCCGATAAGAATTGGTGACCAATTATCTTTTCTATTACTCGAACAATATGAGTTAAGTTAACAGCAACTAAACAACCAAATATTGACCCCATTACACAACCTAAAACACCAGATAATACGCCATGCCAAATGAAGATGGATTTCACTAAGCGATCACTTGCACCCATCGTTCTTAATATCGCGATATCAGAAGCCCGATCTTTTACTGCCATCATCAAGGTTGAAACGATATTGAAACATGCAACCCCAATAACCAAGACCATGACTAAATACATAATCGTACGTACTAACTGAATATCACGATACATGTAGCCGTATTGTTGTGTCCAACTTTTCAGATAAACATAGACGGGAAGAGTATTGCCCACTTCTTTTACAATACGCTGCGCTTCTAGTACTTTGTCTACATTAATTTGAATACCAGAGACACCTTGTCCCATATCCATGTACTTTTGTGCATCAGCTAATGGCACTATCGCCAGTTTATGATCAATTTCTCCCCCAAGCGCTAAAATACCCGCCACTTGTAATCGAATTCGATGAGGAGCTCTAAGCTGGGTCATCTCAGGATCAGCATTAGGGATGATCATTGTGGTTAACCAATCTCCCACTTTCACGTTAAGACTTTTAGCCACGCCTTGACCTAAAATGACTTCTTTTTTACCTGCGGTAAATTTGCTCCACGCATCATTTAAAACATAGCTTGGTAATTCACTGACTTTAAGTTGCTCTTGAGGGTTAACACCACGAACACCAACAGCTTTTAGCTTTGTGCCTTTTTCTAGTAATGCTGTGAATTCAACATAAGGTGCAGCCGCAGTCACATCCGGATGTTTTTCTATTTTTTTAACTAGCGGTTGCCAATTATTTAAAGGAGGCTCAACCGCCTGTAATTCACCTTGTGGAATCACTGATAACACACGGGTTTGTAGTTCACGTTCAAAACCATTCATTGCTGACAGACCAACAATGATCACCGCAACACCGACAGCAATACCTAACATGGATGACATTGAAATAAATGACACCATTCGGTTACGTTTTTTCGAACGATTAAAACGACTACCTATATATAAAGAAAGAGGGCGAAACATTAAGCCTCCACAACGACTTGAGATAGCACGCCATCTTGCATATGCATACAACGGTCAAGCTTTGCCGCTAACTCACTATCATGGGTCACAACTAAAAATGCAGTACCTGATTCTGCATTTAATTTACGCATTAAGTCATAAATTTCTAATGCAGTTTTATGATCAAGATTACCCGTAGGTTCATCAGCTAAAACAATAGAAGGATTGTTAACCAAGGCACGTGCAATGGCGACACGCTGACGCTCACCCCCACTCAATTCCGAAGGACGGTGTTCATAACGATGACTAAGACCCACTAAAGACAACATATCTTGTGCACATGTACGGGCTTGACTTACACTTTTACCACCAATTAACAACGGCATAGCGACATTTTCAACGGCAGTAAAGTCTGCAAGTAAGTGGTGAAACTGGTATACAAAGCCAATTTCTTGATTACGAATTTTAGCTTGTTTGTTCGCACTTAAAATATCTAAGCGCTGCCCTTTAAAAAACACTTCCCCATCAGTGGGTTCATCTAATGCACCCAGAATGTGCAACAGTGTACTTTTCCCTGAGCCAGATGATCCAACGATGGCAACCAACTCATTGTCAGCAATATCTAAATCAACTTTATTTAAAACTTCTGTCTCAAACTGCCCTTCTTTATAGGTTTTACAAAGTTGGTGACAAGATAACAACGCATTATTCATAACGAAGAGCCTCAGCAGGACGGACAGCGGCCGCACGATAAGAAGGAAAAACAGTCGCTAATAAACTCAAGCTTATAGCGCCTAAAATAACAAACGTAATTTGCATCGGTTCAATCACTGTTGGTAATGTGCCACCGATCGATGCTAAATCAACACCCAATACAGAAAGAATAGTATTAAGATAATGTGCGACTAACGCGCCGGACAAGCCACCTAATAATGCACCGATAACACCACTACTTGCACCTTGGACAATAAAAATCGTCAAGACTTGGCGGTGAGTCATACCTTGGGTTTTTAATATTGCGACTTCTGATTGTTTCTCCATCACAACCATCACTAAAGCAGAAATGATGTTAAAAGCCGCCACACCAATGATCAAGCAAAGCATCAAGCCCATCATATTCTTTTCCATTTTTACAGCTTGGAAAAGTTCACCGCGCTGCTCGCGCCAATCAGACCACGTCCAACCATTGGGTAATTTCAATTTAGCTAATTCCGGAACAACGAATGGATCATCAAGGTATAAACGCCAACCTGTCATTTGATCCTGTTTATAGCGTAATAAACGTCCTGCATCTGAAATATTGGTGTATACCAATTGTTTGTCAATATCAGAGCCTGTGTCATAAATACCTGAAACTTCAAATTTTCGTTGACTCGGCATACGACCAATTGGAGTAAATTGGCTTGCACTTGTCACCATTAGACGAATTTTTTCGCCCAGTTGAACACCTAGTTCAACGGCCAACGTTTGACCGATTACAACCTTAAAACTCCCAGGAGTAAGATCACTTAAGCGCCCCACCATCATATGACGTGAGATGGGATCATATTGATTAGGTTCAATACCAATCATTTTGCCAGCAGCAATAGAATTTGCACTTTGAATAATCGCTTCACCACGTGTGATCGCCGTTACATCTGTCACATGTGGCAATTGTTTTAACGCCTCAGGTGCATCTTCTGATAACGGTACTCGTCCATCTGCACTTGATACTACGGCTTGCGGTAGAACACCTAAAATTCGACCTTTTAGCTGATCTTCAAAGCCGTTCATCACAGACATAACGGTAATTAACGCCATGACACCAATAGTAATACCGGCTGTAGACATATAAGAGACAAAGCGACTAAAGCGATCGCCTGATCGACCACGTAAATAACGTAAGCCAATAAAAAAAGAAACTGGATGAAACATAGGATTGAGAAACCACTCCTTTATTAGGTTGGTAAAGAATACTCGTTCACACCATCAATTACCATCCAACATGGTAAATGTAATGTAAATTCAGTGACTAAATGATAAACACTTACGCCGCTTTTCTTGCCCTCGCATGATTGCTAAGTAATAATCAGTTCAATTAAATCAAGCTGTATATGCTGTGGCTGTAAGTTATGACATCCGCTCCTATTATTAGTTTGAAATAGGATTTATTCACAGTGAGTGCGTTATGACACAACAAGATGAGTATTTTTCAGTCCAGCTAGGGCTTACTATTAACGTTGAACGTTTATCATCTAATGAAAGCGTACCTGACGAACAAGATTTCAATACCGAAATCCCGCCTTTATTTCGTATTGCCAGCGAGTGTTCGACGTTAGAAGACAATGCCGATCGTTTATTCGCCAGCTTCAACAAAAATGAAACTCAAGCATTAATGGATTACCTTGCAGCACAAAACAGTAAAATTAATCTATTACTGTCTTATGTCTTATCACAGGAAGATGATCCTACCTATCGTTTTACCACCTTAACTTTTGGCGCAAGTAACCTTAGTTTTACCAGTTCATCTTCCTATCAGGTTGGCACTAATGTTAGAGTGAAACTGTTTTTAGATTACCCAGCCGCCGCTATTTTTTGCTACGCTGAAGTCACCGAAAGTATTGCTAGCGATGAGCAATTTATCATCAAATTGCGTTACACCCGATTGCTTGAAGATGATCGAGATTTGCTGATCCGCGCAGCTTTATATAGCCAGCAAAAACTTTTACGCCAACGTGCTCAACAACGACAATTAAATAATAACGATGAATAATAAACATTTACTTTCTATACCCTTACCTAGTAAGGCTGGGGATAACCGTTACATCGGTAATATCAAGGGTGCAGCCCTTGCACTGTCTTTTGCAGAAGTTGCAGCATCACATAAAGGCCCTGTTCTTGCGGTGGTTCCTGATACCCAAACGGCCTTAAAACTTCAGCCAGAAATCACGCAATTTTGCGACGTTGAGGTAAACGTTTTTCCTGACTGGGAAACCCTGCCATATGATAATTTCTCGCCACACCAAGATATTATTTCTGAACGTTTAGCGCGTTTATACAAAATGCCAAGCCAGAAATCTGGCATTATTTTGGTACCGATCAGTACCTTATTACAGCGTCAGACCCCGAGAGAATTTATCCACCAGCATGCTTTAATCGTAAAAGCTGGCGATCGTATGTCACTTGAAAAACTGCGCTTACAACTTGAAGTATCGGGTTATCGCCATGTCGATCAAGTAATGGAGCATGGCGAGTATGCCAGCCGAGGCTCGTTGCTTGATTTATTCCCAATGGGTAGTCAATCACCTTATCGTATCGATTTTTTTGATGATGAAGTAGATTCTATTCGTCAATTTGATCCAGATAACCAACGTTCCACTGGTGAAATTGATAGTATCGATTTATTACCTGCTCATGAGTTCCCAACTGATGAAATCGCAGTTGAAAATTTCCGCATGCGCTGGCGTGAACGTTTTGAAGCTCGTCGTGAACCAGAATCTATTTATCAACAAGTCAGCAAACGCACATGGCCCGCAGGCATTGAATATTGGCAACCACTGTTTTTTGATAAAACAGAAACCTTATTTGATTACTTACCTGACACGTCTTTACTTATCACACTGGGTGATTTAGAGCCTGCCGTTGATAGCTTTTTAGCCGATGCTGAATACCGTTACGATCAACGACGTGTTGATCCATTACGCCCTTTGCTTGAACCTAAAGAACTATGGCTAACAAAGGATGAAATGTTCACAGGCTTTAAGAATCTGCCTCGTGTACGTATTCAGTCTGAGCCTGTCGATAGCCAAAAAGCAGGACGTTTCAATCCAGAATTAAAACCCGTCCCAAGCATCACGATTAATCATCAACTTAAAGAACCGTTTGCTGAACTAAGACGCTTTGATGAGCAATTCCAAGGCAAAGTCATTTTCTCTGTTGCCTCAGAAGGCCGTCGAGAAGCACTGCTAGATCTACTAGCACGGTTCAAAGTCCGTCCACTGGTTTGTAAAACCTTAGATGAAGCCCTTGATAATCCGACCAAACATAGCCTTGTTATTGGCTCGGCTGAAAATGGCTTTATTCTTGACGATCCAGCTGTTGCATTCTTGTGTGAAAGTGACTTACTTGGTGAGCGTATTGTTCAACGTCGTCGTCGCGATGATAAAAAAGCCACGGTCAATGCTGATACGATTATCCGTAACCTTGCTGAACTGCAAGTGGGGCAACCTGTCGTTCACATTGATCACGGTATCGGGCGTTACCAAGGTTTACAAACCCTTGAAGCTGGTGGTATTAAAACCGAGTATGTGACACTTGAATATCAAGGTGGCGCTAAACTCTATGTCCCTGTTGCATCACTGCATTTAATTAGCAGCTATTCAGGTGGCGCTGAAGATACCGCGCCTATTCACAAATTAGGTGGCGAAACATGGTCTAAAGCTCGCCGAAAAGCGGCAGAAAAAGTGCGTGATGTCGCGGCTGAATTATTGGATGTTTACGCTAAGCGTGAATTAAAGCCAGGCTTTAAATTTACACTAGATCGTGAAGCGTACGCTGAATTCAGCGCAGGTTTCCCCTATGAAGAAACCTACGATCAAGCATTAGCAATTAACGCGGTAATGTCTGATATGTGCCAAACCAAGGTTATGGACCGCCTTGTTTGTGGTGATGTCGGCTTTGGTAAAACAGAAGTCGCTATGCGTGCTGCCTTTGTGGCTGTTGATAACAACAAACAGGTAACAGTGTTAGTGCCAACTACCCTATTGGCACAACAACATTTTGAAAACTTCCGCGACCGCTTTGCTAATACGCCTGTTCGTGTCGAAGTGCTATCTCGATTTAAAACATCGAAAGAGCAAAAACAAATTTTAGCGGATGTCGAAGAAGGTAAAATCGACATCTTAATTGGTACCCATAAACTACTAAACAGTAGTGTGAACTACCATGATTTAGGTTTATTGGTTGTCGATGAAGAGCACCGCTTTGGTGTTCGTCAGAAAGAGAAAATCAAAGCGATTCGTGCCAATGTCGATATCTTAACCTTAACTGCGACACCAATTCCTCGTACCTTAAACATGGCGATGAGTGGGATGCGCGATCTTTCGATTATCGCTACACCACCGGCTCGTCGCTTAGCGATCAAAACATTTGTTCGCCAATCTGATGATGCCGTTATTCGTGAAGCGATATTACGTGAGATCAGCCGTGGTGGTCAGGTTTACTTCCTGCATAATGAAGTCGATAGCATTGAAAAGACCACCGAAGATTTAGCAAAGCTGATACCAGAAGCCCGTATCACCTTTGCTCACGGTCAGATGCGCGAGCGTGAACTCGAAAAAATCATGGGCGATTTTTACCACCAGCGTTTTAATGTTCTTGTGTGTACCACAATTATTGAAACCGGTATTGATGTCCCTACCGCAAATACCATTATTATGGATCGCGCTGATAATCTTGGCTTAGCACAGTTACACCAATTACGTGGTCGTGTTGGTCGTTCTCACCACCAAGCTTATGCTTACCTATTAACACCACATCCAAAGCGTATGACGAAAGATGCGGTGAAACGCCTTGAAGCGATTTCTTCCCTTGAAGATCTTGGCGCTGGCTTTACGTTAGCAACGCATGATTTAGAAATTCGTGGTGCTGGTGAATTACTAGGTGACGAGCAGAGTGGTCAAATTCAATCGGTTGGGTTTAGCCTCTTTATGGAGATGTTAGAACAAGCCGTTGAAGCCCTAAAAGAAGGCAAAGAGCCTTCGCTGGATGATCTACTCAAACAACAAACAGAAGTTGAGTTGCGTATTCCAGCGTTACTACCTGATGACTACATCCCTGATATTAATACTCGTTTATCACTTTACAAACGTATCGCAAGTACTAGTGATGACAACGAACTAAACGAAATTAAAGTCGAGCTAATTGACCGATTTGGCTTATTGCCAGAAGCGGCATCGAACTTACTGACGGTAAACAGTGTCAAACTTAAAGCAGCAACGCTTGGCATTAAGAAAATCGAGAACGGTGAAAAAGGCGGCTATTTCGAGTTTGATCAAAATGCAGCAATTAATCC
Source organism: Photobacterium sp. SKA34 (assembly GCF_000153325.1). GTDB lineage: Bacteria > Pseudomonadota > Gammaproteobacteria > Enterobacterales > Vibrionaceae > Photobacterium. The sequence goes on along the minus strand of NZ_CH724142.1, from coordinate 867,789 downwards.
AACCTTCCTTGTTGGTTTACTGCAAACCCAGCCAAATATTTTCAGAATGGAAGGTCCAACAAAACTGAAAATAATTGCTGAACAAAGTGATCATAAAAAGCGAATTAAGTTCCTTGAAGATCTTCTTGAACAATTTCGTCAGCATATGGTGTAAGTAAACCATCCTCTAAAGTACTGATCTTAAAAGGTCAGTACTTTATATTTTATATACTTCCCGAATTTCGGCAGGATAGCTATGAAACTTGATTTCGAAATCTCTACTCCTCGGCTCATTCTTCGCCCATTTAAAAATGCTGATCTCAATGATTTTCTCGCAGCCGTCCATGACTCAGTTAATGAACTAAGTCCATGGCTTGAATGGTGTGATAATAGCTTTGATCAACATGATGCCCATGAATGGATTAGTGCAAGCCGACTCAGCTGGCAAACCGATTTTAGTTATGAATTTGCCATCTTTAATCGCTTTGATGATGCGTTTATTGGGACGGTTTCTCTTAGTGCAATTATTCCTATGGCCAATAGTGCAAATTTAGGTTATTGGATAAAAACAGGTTGTCATCGACAAGGGTTTGCGACTGAAGCTAATATTGCAGCCGTACAATTTGCTTTTCAAATGTTGGGTTTAACGCGCTTAGAAATCATTACGCATATCGATAATTATGCAAGCCAAAAAACAGCAAAAGCATGCAATGCTAAATTTGAATGTGAAGCGCGTAATCGTATTTATTATCATAATAAACCGCTTGATGGTCTTGTTTATTCGCTAGTGCCAAGCGATTTATTCACTTAACCTAAAAAGCTGCATTTAAGATGCACTTTATTATCACACATCAACATTGTCTTTGTGTCCTTCACTTATGCTTCATTCGCAAACAATATTGTAGGACTACTCCCCCATGAATACATATCACGCTCACGATATCCTTAATTTACTGATTGAATCTCAACAGCCGTACACAATAGAAACACTGAAAGAAAAAATTGCGAATAGCTACGGCGCTGATGTGACGTTTTACACCTGCAAGTTAAAAGATTTAACGATTGAGCAATTGTTAGAATTTTTTGTTGCTAAGAACAAAGTGACAGTTACAGATGACATAGTTACAACTAACATTGCCAATATGTGCCACCATTAAACGATTAAGCACAACATTCTTTACAGTTTCATGCTGTTAGAAAAACGACACAATGGTAAGATGCAAGAAATTCATTTGTAAGGAAACTATTGTGTCCAAAATTGTTATTGCCGTTATTGTTGCCGTATTACTCGCTTTTTTCCTTTATCGTTCATACAACAATAAACAAGTTGCTGCTGAAAACATTAAGCAAGGTGAAGCTTTTCTTGCGGAAAATAAATTAAAAGAAGGCGTACAAACGACGCCTTCTGGTTTGCAATACCTTGTTTTGCAAAAAGGAACAGGGACTGAACACCCTAAGGCGACAGATAGCGTAACAGTGCATTACCATGGTACTTTAATTAATGGCACTGTGTTTGATAGCTCAGTCGATCGTGGTGAAAAAATTTCTTTTCCACTTAACCGCGTGATCAAAGGCTGGACGGAAGGCTTACAACATATGGTTGTTGGTGAAAAAATGCGTTTTTTTATTCCAGCTAACCTAGCCTATGGTAATAACGGTGCAGGTAGCATTCCACCGGGCTCAGTGCTCATTTTTGATGTTGAGTTATTTAAAATCAACTAATAGAATACAGATATAAACAAAAACGCCAGCAAAAATGCTGGCGTTTTTTTATATCATTTATTAAATCACTATCACTTATTTAGTGCAGCTTTAAGCTTGGACGAAGTACGCGGTTAATACGGCTTACTAACATAATGAGTCCTGTTTTGAACATGCCATGTAACGCCATTTGGTGCATGCGGTATAGTGAGATGTACACCATACGTGCTATGCGCCCTTCTACCATCATTGAACCTTTTGATAGGTTACCCATTAAGCTGCCCACAGTTGAGAAACGGCTTAGCGATACTAACGAGCCATGATCGCTATACACATACGGTTTCTGCTCACGATCTGTGATTTTCGCAACAATGTTTGAGAAACAACGACTTGCCATTTGGTGTGCCGCTTGAGCGCGCGGTGGAACAAACGAACCATCTTCCTGGACACAAGATGCTAAATCACCAATCACATAAATATCATCATCACGTGTCGTTTGAAGCGTTGGTTTAACCACTAACTGATTAATACGATTCGTTTCAAGCCCTGAAATATCTTTCATGAAGTCAGGCGCTTTAATACCCGCAGCCCATACCATGATTTGTGCTGGGATATGATCGCCATCTTTTGTGGTTAAGCCTGTTTCATCAGCCTTTGTAACCATAGTACCAGTTCGTACAGTTACCCCAAGCTTAGTTAACTCGTTATGCGCCGCTTGAGAAATACGCGGAGGCAATGCAGGCAAAATACGATCGCCGGCTTCAACAAGGTTAACATTCAAACGTGAACTGTCTAGATCACCAAAGCCATAGTTATGTAACTCTTGTACTGCATTGTGAAGCTCTGCTGATAATTCAACACCAGTCGCACCAGCACCAACAATTGCGATATCAACTGTCTTTTGCTCTTTATTTCCATGTAACCTCATGAATTGGTTGTTCATTTCAGTACGGAAACGGTGAGCTTGCTCTGGGCTATCAAGGAAAATACAGTGGTCACGTACACCCGGAGTATTAAAGTCATTCGATGTAGAACCAATCGCTAACACAAGAATATCGTATTCCAATGTACGCTCAGGTAATAACAGCTCATTTTGCTTATCAAATAATGCAGCAAGTGTGATCGTTTTATTTTCACGATCTATTGTTTCTAACGAACCCATTTGAAAATCAAAGTGGTGGTTTTTCGCATGTGCTCGATAACTAATAGCGTCTACACCGGCATCTAATGAACCTGTTGCTACCTCATGTAGTAATGGTTTCCACAAGTGACTTGCACGTCGATCCACTAAAGTAACTTCTGCACGGCCTTTACGACCAAGGGTACGTCCAAGCTTTGTCGCAAGCTCTAAACCACCAGCACCGCCTCCAACAACAATAACTCGAGTCAAAATCACTTCCTCTCTAATTTTATAAATCTTTTTAAACGACAAATATCTTATTGCTTAGCAGACTGTTTGTTTTGCACGCAAACTGCTAGGCAAAAAGAGATCTGAAGCCAGTATGCCACATAAGTGTAGGTAGACGGATCTATGACCCGTCTGAGGCGTAGGAGGTAGTATGTATCGTTATTATTGCGCTTTAAACGCTTTTATTTTTTGTAGATGTTGCGAGATCTTTTTAAATTTATGTGTTTCACTTTCGTCCCACACTATATCATAAAATTGATCTAGCTCATCTTTTGTAGATTGATTATCTAATACTTCGTCATTAGTTGAAAGTATGCAAAGACAATTACCTGTATTTTTTTTACGAAAATCTTCAACGCATTTCGTCATAATGTCAGTATATTCTTCTGGGCGATCAATGCGTCCTTCCATATTTTTTTCCGGATGAAGATTTGGGTTCAAAATGACTTGTTTAATGCCACATAAGAAGCCAATTCTTTCAGCCCAATAGCCCCCTAACCCAACCCCACAGATCATTGGCGTTGTATCTGTATTCTCATCGACTAACTTATGAACTTCTTTTAATAAATGCTGCATATCATGCTTTGGATGCAGGGTACTGTAATTAACAAAGCGGATATCAGAATCGATAAACTGTAACTGTAAAACCTTTTCATGATTACCTGGGCTTGTTGAATCAAAGCCATGTAAATAAATAATCATACCAATTCCCTCTCGCTTAAATTTAAAGTCATCCTTGCCCTAGTATAGGACGTTATAAATCTACCACTTTATATATGGTTTAACAGGACAATAATGAAAACTATGATCTTCTTTGCAAACTAGGCACATTGAAAATTCCCGTTTAGCGTTACTTCTTTTGAATTAACGTCGCTATATCTTTTCTAAGTGACGTTAATTCACGCTGCAAATAACGTAACTGCCGTGGGCTTAAACTCTCGTTTAACTGTTTCATGATGACAAAACGCTGGATTAAATACTCATCGAGTTGAGTTTGAAAAACCGCATTTTTAAGAGAAAGAATATTTTTCACTTGTTGTTCGATACTCGATGCAAACTGCACATTCTTCCGTTGTTTTAGTATCGTCTTTAATTGTGACAAGTTATTTGTTGCTATGTTTTGAAACATTGTGGATTGCTGTAATTGCAGTTGCGCTAAGCTTAAAATTAGCTGTTTTTGTTGCTTAGTTAGACCTCCAATCCAATCTTGGGTTTTATCCTTAAGCTCATCATAGCGATCTTGTAGGCGTTGCTGTGGACTTTTCGACAATCGCTCTTCCCGTCGCTCAGCCATCTCTTTTTCAATCGTTTGCAAACTGGCTGTAACTTGTGACGTACTCATTGTTTTTACAACATCTATGATCGGTGAAACAAAAACCAGAGCTGATGCTTCGCCTGCTTGTGTAAAACGCCGATGATAATTAGCGATTTGTGCCGCGGTTAAAGGTTTTTTTAGATCGGTTTGTAAAGCTGAAATCAATTTGTGAAATACAGCTAATTGTTGCTGTCGATGTTGTGCAAGTGCAATTTCAAGGCCTTGCTCTAACTCATTCTGTTGTTGAGAGTCCAAATCAAGATAATCTGATAAATAATAATCAATCCAGAAATCCAATGAATTGTACACCAATTTAAATGTGCAACCAGATAGCATCACACAAATAATGATTATGCTTATCGTTCTTTTCAACATCAGTACATCTCCTTGTACAAACGTTTCACACTTAATATAACGTCTCTATGTACCCATGTGTTTTAGCTTGAGCTCTAATTGCTTGGCTTGCTGTAAATAGTCATCATCATGCCAAACTTGATAACCCACCAAGTACCATAGTAATGCTAGGTACTCACACCAAGGCTGCCAGTAATTTACAGCCTCTAACCACTTTAATGTTTCAGCAGATACTGGAGTGATATCAGACTCCTCTCTTGCCAAACAATAATCTTTCACCGCTTGTTCAGGACTAAGTGCATTAGCTAATATTGTCATGGTTAAATCAAGAGAAGGATCGCCTGCACAGGCATATTCCCAATCGATAACTTTAGCGCTTATACTGTCAACTAACTGGTCACAGTCATTAGGGACAATAATATTGTAACGCCCTAAATCAAAATGACAGCAGGTATCAGGAAAGTAATGATTAATCTTCTGATTATCAAAATAATGAAAAATAGACATTAATTGTTTTGATTTTAAATCAACAGGAATTTTTTGCCAGTAATGCTCAATACGTTGTTTAATATCTAATCGATGAGTAGGAAGCGGTAAATCATGAATACGCGCTTGTAGCTGGCACAGTTGCTGATTGGTAAATCGTTTATCTGCTTGTTCGCCTTCAAGCCAATCTACAATTAATACTTGTTCATTATTATTTCGATTCGTGTCTAACAATGCATAGGGTTTTGGCGCTAATTCAGAATGTTCAATTAAACGTAATAACTGATATTCATGCGTTCGATTAATACCAAAAGCTTGAGCCGTGCTCGTTAATGGTCGCCACACGTAATGGGAAGATTGATTATTTGAAGGATGGTAAAGGAATAGCTTCCAACAGCGATTGGTTAAACCACCAGCTAATGGGCTCGCTGTTAGAAGTTGTGCATCTGGTAACAAAGACAATAATGTGTGATCAAAACTATCGTTATCTTTCATTATAATTTCAACATTGCTACCAGAATATTTAGGCTAAATTACCAATCTTGAGAGTCTGATTCACTCTTAGGTGCTAAACCCGAATCAGTCCATTCAATTGAACCTGAATTTGTATCCATCAAACGCATGGTCATTTTATAAAAAGGGACATTCTGACCATCTTGACGCTTGCTAGTATTGGTTAAATGCCCATACAGCATGTATTGCGCGCCTGTCATTTTAGCAAATTGAATCGCAGTACCTTGATTAACAAAACGATCATTTTCACTAAAGTTCATTTGTTTACGCACCGCATCAACGCGAGATTTATCAACTAAGTTGAATTTACCAGAACGTGAAATTTTAGACTTAATCGTGTTAGTAAGCGACTTAGTATCAACATGTCCACTGGTATTGTTTTGAATATTATCAACAATCACGATCGGATGCTTACCGCCAGCTGTAATTGAAGATACAGCCGGTGATGACAACATCTTTGTTGTTAAGTCCGATGCCGTACTATCAAGATCATTAGAGCCCAAATTTACCGATGGCGTTTCAGGTAAATGCGTATTCACATAATCGACAGTTTGGGCACAACCACCTAATAATGAAGATGCTGTTAATAATACAAGAACGCTTTTTTTCATTGTTTAACCTTAACAATATTTTATATTAAATCAGTATACTGCTCGACGAACGTAAATACGATATTGGGTAGCTTCAGTTTTATCAGCAACACCTTGTAAAATTACTTCACCGTTGCCTGCTAAAGCAAAGGGATGCCATGGTGCAGCACTTCCACTGATCTCTAAACCTTGGTCATCATACCAATAAAAACGGTATTGTAAGTTCAGATCTGTGTTAACTTTATTTATTGCCTCTACAGAGGCTTGCATTAAACCATTAACTTTCGTTATACGGGCTTCTCTAAAAACTAAGCTACGTGCTAGAACAGAGTTACCAATAACGACATTTTGATTACTGTTTTCAATACTAATACCAGCATTATCACTGCTACATCCAGTGATAATTAATGCTAAAAATAATGTCATTACATACTTCATTACATGCCTCTTAATAGCGTGACAATCAAATTTCTTAGTAACATTATAAGAAACTCACTAATGAGCGTGCGTTTTGCTATTACCCATAAGTTCTTACTAACGAATCTAACCATCAGTATTTACCTTTAAATAACAATGCGTTAAATTTTAATATTAGTAAGCGACGATTACCAATAAAGTTATTGATAAACTGCAGATATAATCAATATATCGCAATAAAAAAGCCTGAATATCACACCACTTATCGCATAGATGACGAGAAGATTAAAGATACTCAAGCTTTCTATCTGGGGGGAATTATTTCCCATTACATAATGTTATTAGCACGCCATGACTAACCAACTAGCATTGGCCCTAAAGGACGTCCACCTAATAGGTGCATGTGGATATGGTAAACTTCTTGTCCACCATAAGGGTTACAATTGACGATCAAACGGTAACCATCTTCTGCAACGCCTTCCTTTTCTGCTAATTTACGAGCAACAGTAAACATACGCCCCATCATCAGTTCATCATCGGCTTCCACATCATTGACTGTTGGGATCAATTTATTGGGTATAATTAAGATATGGCTTGGAGCACGAGGATTGATATCACGAAATGCCGTGACTAAGTCATCTTGATACAAAATATCAGTTGGAATTTCTTTACGAATAATTTTACTGAAGATAGTTTCTTCCGCCATTTCTGACTCCATCAAATCATTGTTATTTGTTTAGTTAGTGAGTATGCGTCAGTCAACTCTATTGCGCAATATTGAACGTTGTTTTAAAGATTTAATAGAGAAAATTATTCACGTTTTCGTGTTTTTTTGATGCAGCGATCAAACAATTGAACCCTAAACAAATTTATCTATCAAGACTCATGCAAAAGTGACGATAGTATAGGTTGGAGTTAATTTGATAATTCAATTCGCAAATTTAGTATTGATTGCGAAATAAAGGATTAACCATTATCAAATTACATTTATGACTAATAGGTCAGCATTATGATGACACTGACCCTTTGCTAAATATAGGGATATTATGAAGAAATCTAGCCAAACTTCAGTCATACGTCGCATGTACTCAGGTTTTGTGGTTATGGTTGCATTGTTTGTTTTAACCATCGTGCTCATGCTTGATGGAACAAACCGTATCCATAACCAGTTAACAACAGTAACAACAGACGCACTTCCTTTAGTCTCTATATCAAATAAAGTCAGTGTTAAACTTCTTGCCGCAGACAAAACTTTTAAAGACTTTTTAACCAGTCAAGATCTAGCCGCAATGAAAACTTATGAGGCCGATTTTCGTAAAGCGACAAGAGACTTCGTCTCTGCGCGTAAAGAGCTTGTAGCCATTGCTGAAAGTAATCCTGAATTAACATCTTACATTAAAGCGCTAACCGAATTAGAACAACGTTACTTCAGCGAAGCTCAAACCGCGATGGGTAATTATCGCGCACAAATGTTAGCTGGTTATGAGCGCCAACAATCAGCACGACGCTTCCAGCGTTTGCAAGCTGAGCTCAGCATTGGTATGAAAGAATACATTAATGAACAAGATAATATGGCTGTTAAAATGATGGCTAAAAATTTCTTTGTGAAGTTAAAAGAAACAGAAACCATTACTTCAGACGCCCTTGCTACTGACGATATAAGTAAGATTAAAGCAGCAATGAAGGCGAATAAACGCAGTGTAAACCATCTTGCCAACGCATTTCGTAGCCTAACAACCCTACTTTCAGGCTTAAAAGAAACATTCGGTAAATCTGTTACTCAATACACGTTAGATATCGGTAAAAAAGGCGGTGTGCTAGATCAACACTATGAATATATTGAAGCAAAAACACGCCTTTACGACAACATTTCCACGCTAACTAAAGAAGTTAACCAAGCACTATCAATTCTTGAGCAATTTAATCAGCAAGCGACCAATCAAATGGATCAAGCGATTGCAACAGCTGATAACACTTACAATCAAGGCGTTACCAAAGCTGTTGGTATTGCGATTGTCGTTATTTTATTAGCAATTTCTATTGGTTGGTATTTGGCACGAAGTGTTCGTCGTCCACTAGTTTCTATGCTTAAAACCCTTGAATCATTAACTGATGGCGATATGACGCAGCGCACAGAAAGCAGTCAATTCATTGAATTTAAAAAATTAAGTCACCACATCAATACGTTAGCTGGTAACCTCCAACAAATTTTAAGCCAGCTAAGTAAAGCATCTGAAAACCTCACTCAAGTTGCAGCAGAAAACCAAAGTACAACAGCACAAGCAAAACAGCGACTCAATGAACAACGAGAGCAAACCGTTTCAGTGGCAACAGCAATGACAGAGATGGAACACTCAGTTACTGACGTATCGCAAAGCGCGCAAAACACCATGGAACGTGTTCATGAAGTGGAACGTGCATCAGCAACAGGTCGTGAAGTAATGAGTAAAAACATCAATATTGCCCATCAGCTTTCAACTCGTTTAGATGACTCTGTAACTGCCGTTGCTGATCTTCAACAAATGAGCAGTAATATTGGCTCTATTTTGGATGTTATTCGTAATATTGCCGACCAAACTAACCTACTCGCACTGAATGCTGCCATTGAGGCGGCCCGTGCTGGCGATCAAGGACGAGGCTTTGCCGTTGTTGCCGATGAAGTACGTGTTCTCGCGAAACGTACCACCGACTCTACCTCTGAAATTGAAGCGATGATCCAAAACCTTCAAGGAAGTTCAGGCCAAGCGATGGAGATGATGCAAAGCTGTGTAACAGAAATGGACAACAGTATTAATCAAGCATCAGATGCCAATAGTGCAATGGAAGAAATCCAGGCGATTATCATTGAAATTAGCCAAATGAGTAGTCAAATTGCACAATCAGCGGAAGAGCAGCGTACGACCACTGCCGACATTGCCCGTAGTTTAGAGGATATTAGCCATATTGCTGATAGTAACTACAATGCAATGGAAGAAATGGCAGAAGCCAGTACCATGTTAGATAGCTTAGCCACTGAACAAAATAAATTAGTTCACAAATTTAAACTGTAATTTAAGCTAGGCAAATAAATGGAGCCGATCATCAGATCGGCTTTTGTATTTTAGAGAAAAATTTACATTTCGGTTTAACTGAAATAAACATAGCTGCCAATACAATCATTCCCGCCCCTACCCATTGAAGCTGTTCAAATTGTTCACCTAACCACCAATGTGCAAACAAACCACCAAATACAGGCTCTAATCCTAATAAAAAAGAGACTTGAGTAGGACTAGTATGCTTCACCCCATAGTTTTGAAAGTAAAATGCAAACAAGGTACAAAAAATAACTAGGTAACCAATATATATCCAAAACTCTGGCGCACTAGGTATGATGAATTGATCTACAGGGACAGTGAAAATCAATAAGCTAATACAAATAGCAGTTACCACTGATAGTTGGATAAATGTTGCCACCATAGGATCACAATGTTGTTGATTCATCTTCTTTTTAGTCATCACCACAAAAGCAGCACGTCCCAACGCAGCGATCAAAATTAAAATATTACCGATATTGAACGTTACCGTATTCAGGCTATCTCCTACTAATAACCACACACCAGCAATCGCAATGCATCCGGCAAATAAATCTGCAACCGCAAGTTTATGACGATTAAACAATGCATCAACAGCAGGAGTAAAAATAATAAATAGGCTAATAAGAAAAGCAGCATTTGAAGCCGATGTGTGTTTCAGTCCGTAAGTTTCGGCCAAATAAATGATGCTTAATATGCCTCCAGTTGGGGCTAATTGTCGCCAAACCTGCCTATTTAATTTTTTGCTTACTAAGGGGAATATCACTAAAAGTGTGCAACAAAAACGAATCACCAAAAACATCAATACCCCGGTATAGAGCAAGGACTCTTTTGCCACACCAAAACTGGTTCCCCAAAATACAGCGGCAGCTAACACGCCTATTGTTGCTATTAACGATGTATTTAAAAATACACTTTTATTCTGCTCGACCTGCTCCATTTACACACATCCTTTCTTACACTGTTTTAGTCACTGTTCTTGTAAGATTGAATGGTATATGTTTGACTTGATGTTGATAATACCGCCAATAAGCAAAGGATTTGTGACTGATGGACAAAAATAAAATTATTCAACTTCTTCCTGATATTGCAGCTTTTGTCACTGTTGTAGAATCAGAGAGCTTCAGTCATGCAGCAAAAAATTTGGGAATGACACCATCAGGTGTTAGCCGTCAAATCAGCCGCCTAGAAAAAGAACTTCAAGTACAACTGATCAAACGCAGTACCCGTAGCCAATCACTCACCATTGCAGGACAAGAAGCTTACCAATATGGTAAAAATATTCTTCAGCAAGCCCAAGATGTAGTAAATATAGCCAGTAAGCAAAAGCAAGATATTGAAGGAATACTCACCATAGCTTCACCGAAAGCGTTTTGTCGTCAGGTACTCCAACCCCTATTACTGGAATTTGTTGACACTTACCCAAAGCTACAACTAAAAATCCAAGTTACAGACAAACCGATCGATCCGCTCTATCACGACGTAGATGTCGTTTTTAGGTTAACCAACGAGCCTCAAAATAACTTAGTTGCCAAACAATTAGCCACTAACGATCTAGTATTATGTGCAAGCCCCTATTACCTTGAAAAGAAAGGGACACCAACGCACCCAAAGCAATTAGCCCAGCATGATTGTATCTATCTAGGTGAAACAAATACTGACAACCAATGGCGATTTAAATCTGAAGATGAAGAGCTGAAAGTAACAGTGAATGGGCGCTATATTGTTAATCATACAGAGATGCGTTTAGACGCAGCATTAAATCACTTTGGCATTGCAGTATTGCCTGTATTCGTCGCTCAAAAAGCTTTGCAATCAAAAGCCCTTACAGCAGTACTTAACGATTGGAGACTACTTGATAATTACCAAGGTACTGTGTTCATACAATACTTGCCTAATATCAATATGCCTTATCGCCAACGCGTGTTTATCGATTTTATTACCGAAAAATTTTCATCTGATTTAAGAAAAAAACTCAGCAATTGCACTTAATTACTTGTAAGTGTTTTTTATCTCTTGTAAGTTGAAATTAGCGTTCAATAAACAGGCAACACTATGATTTATTAATCTATTTTTACTTGTTACATTTGGCTCCTCAATTCACTACTGCCATCCGGCCGGTAGAGTTTTGCTATCTGGCTGTGAGTTATGCTCAGCCAGTGACCTCCGCATTTCTCGCAGCATTATTTTTCATCTTTAAGCGAGAAATCACATGACATCATCGAACTCAAACAACAACCCAGTTAACGAAAGCGTCAGCTCCACTTATGCTGAACTCAATAAAGGCATTGTTTATGCCCTTATCGGTACTGCTTTATTTTCTATCAAGCCCGTTTTTATCAAACTTGCTTATCAATATGGTGGAGATGTGGTGTCGATTATGTCGTTACGAGCGATAAGTTCTGTGCCAATTTATATCGTTATGATGCTGTGGCTATTAAGAAAAATAGAGCATAGAGATAATCTGAAACGATATGGTTTAGCAGCAAGCGCTATTGGAATTTTAGGCTATTATGTTGCGTCATACCTTGATATTGCAGCCATGGCCCATATCAGCGCACAACTAGAACGACTACTAATTTTTCTATTTCCAAGCTTCGTCGTTTTAATTAGTTGGAGTGTCCTAAAACAAAAGCCAGCACAAGGTACATTTAAAGCAATTGCACTTGGCTATATTGGCGTCGCTTTTATTGTTTTTCATGATCTAGGAAGTATGGGGAATAATGTCTTGCTAGGGAGTGGATTAGCCATTGCATCTGCATTCGTTTTCGCTTGTTACTTAATCATGAGTAAAAAGTTAATTACCCAAATGGGAAGCCAATTATTTACCTGTATCGGAATGGGATCTGCGGGGATCATTATTTTAATTCAAAGCCAATGGCAAGGCGTCAATGTGATCGAGCTGGATCCAGTACTTATCCTGCTTGGGATCGCGCTAGGGATCTTTTGTACTGTGTTGCCATCATTTTTTGTTGCTGCCGCTATGCAAAAATTAAATCCATCACTGCTAAGTTTAACCAGTAATGTTGGCCCTGCTATTACCGCAGTTTTTGCTATCACATTACTTAATGAACCTTTTACTTTTTATCATGCTATAGGCATGCTCTTTGTGGTTTATTCAGTAATAAGCATGAAGAAAAGAGATTAATGATACACAGATTCTAACTAAAGTGCTGTGATCATATTCTCTTTTGGCAAACGATTGCTTTTTAATTCAACAATCAAACCGATTGTTGAATTAATGACCTTTACTTAGCGCAACGATACTTTTAAAATCGGACAAATTTTTTGGAAGGGAAAAAAAATGACAACATTAACGATTACTCGTCCTGATGATTGGCACACACATTTACGTGATGGCGATGTATTAAAAGATACAGTAAGGGATATTAGCCGTTACATGGGGCGCGCGATCATCATGCCTAATTTAATCCCTCCTGTTACTGATACAGAATCAGCTTTAGCTTACCGTGACCGCATTCTTGACGCTCAACCAAACCCAACTTTCTCACCACTTATGGTTATCTACCTAACAGATAACACATCACCTGAAGAAATTAAGAAAGCCAAAGCATCAGGTCATGTATATGCAGCTAAACTCTATCCTGCTGGCGCAACGACTAACTCAGATTCTGGCGTCACTTCAATTGATAAAATTCGTCCCGCATTACAAGCGATGCAAGAAGCTGGTATGCCGCTTCTGATTCATGGTGAAGTAACACACAATCATGTTGATATTTTCGATCGTGAAAAAGCATTCCTTGATACTGTACTTGGTCCTATTGTTGAAGAATTTTCATCAATGAAAATTGTACTTGAACACATCACGACAGCAGATGCTGTAAAGTTTGTTCAAAATGTAGGTGACAACGTTGCTGCTACCATTACAGCTCACCACTTAATGTTTAACCGTAACCATATGCTAGCAGGTGGTATTCGCCCACACTTCTACTGTTTGCCTATCTTAAAACGTAACACTCACCAGCAAGCATTAGTGGATGCAGCAACCAGTGGTAGCAAGAAGTTTTTCTTAGGTACAGATACCGCACCACATGCAAAAGGCATGAAAGAAGCGGCATGTGGTTGCGCTGGCTCTTACACTGCTCATGCAGCTATCGAGCTATATGCAGAAGTTTTTGAGCAAGCAGGTGCACTAGATAAATTAGAAGGTTTTGCTAGCTTTAATGGCCCAGATTTTTACGGCCTACCGCGTAATACAGATACTATTACGCTTGTAAAAGAGTCGTGGACAGTAGCAGATGAAATGCAATTTGGTAGCAACACGGTTGTACCTATTAAAGCGGGTGAAACCATTAGCTGGAAAGTGAACGCTTAATCACTGAAGTCAACCAAACGCTAAATAGCTTTATAAAAATAAAGGCTTCCGAATCGGAAGCCTTTTTAATTTAAGTTAATTTAATTCATCATTAAGCGGTTTCTTTTGTCGGTACTTTAAGCTTATGGAATAAACGATATAACACAGGAACAACGATTAACGTTAATACGGTAGCAAAACTTAAACCAAACATAATGGTCACTGCCATTGGCTTAAAGAACACGTCCGGTAAAAGCGGTAACATACCTAAAACAGTGGTGATAGCAGCCATACAAACAGGGCGTACACGACTGACGGCCGCATCTAACACGGCTAAATATTTCTCTTTACCACTGGCTATCTCAATCTCAATTTGGTCTAACAATACGATACCGTTTTTCACTAACATACCGGATAGACTTAAGAAACCAAGTAATGCCATGAAACCAAATGGCGTATTAAGTAACAACAAACCTAGTGTCACCCCAATGATTGCCAATGGCACGGTTGCCCATACAATCAATGCTTCTTTTACTTTGTTGAAAAGCAAAACTGTAATTAGGAACATAGCTAAATAACCCATCGGCATCGTTTGGAATAGCGAGGCTTGAGCATCTGCTGATGATTCATACTCCCCTCCCCATTCCAAGGTGTAACCCTCAGGCAGTTCAATATTAGCGATTGCGGGCATGATACGTTTTTGTACTGTCGCTGCCGTTTCTTCGCCAATAGGATCCGGATCCGCCATTACTGTTAACACACGTTTACGATTTTTACGCACCACTAATGGATCTTCCCAACGTACATTGACACCTAGCACCACTTGTTGCAGTGGAATATAGCCTTGAATAGCTGGGCTCCAGATCTTCATGCCTTCTATGGTACTAATGTCGACTCGCTCATCCTCAGGCAAACGTGCCACGATTGGCATGAGGTTTGTGCCTTCACGATAGAGACCAATATTGATCCCCGAAAATTCCATTTGTAGTAATTCATCAACATCTTTTTTAGTAATGCCATAGCGTCTAGCTTGGCTTTCATTAAATATTGGCTCAATAACTTTGGTACGCTCTCGCCAGTCATGTCGAATGTTAAATGCACCAGGATCTGCATTCATTACATCCACCACTTGCGACGCAATACCACGTAAGACGGTTGGATCTGAACCAACAATCCTCGCTTCAATTTTAGCGCCGGATGAAGGCCCTAACATTACCAGTTTGGCTTTGTATTCAATTTCAGGAAATTGTTTATCTAATTGTTCACGGAAATTTTTCATTACAGGAACAACACTATCAAATGAGTCAACACGCACAATTAACTCACCATAAGCGGCGTAGCTTTTCTCTGCTGCATACGTCAACATGAAACGTTGCGAACCTTTACCCGCACTTGAACTGACGTATTCTACGCCCTTTTCCGCTGCAACCACTTTCTCAAGCTGTTTTAACGTATTATTAGTTGCACGAATATCGGTTCCTTCAGGAAGCCATACATTTACCATGAACATTGGCGTTGTAGATGCAGGAAAGAACGATTGTTTCAATAATGTAAAGCCATATAAGCTAGAACCTAACATCAAGATCAAGGTGATCACTGTTAGCCATGCGCGACGCATACAAAACTCTAATGACTTACGGTATACGGTGAAGAAAATACCGCCATACGGATCTTTTCGATCACTATCTTGATCCACTTTGACGTTTTTAAAGAAAAGATCGGCAAAGAAGGCCGTTAACGATATCGCTGTAAACCAACTCAACATCAGTGAGATCAGAAGCACCGTAAACAGTGTTCGACAATATTCACCCGTTGAATCTTGCGATAAACCAATTGGCGCAAATGCCATTACCGCAATAACTGTTGCCCCTAACAGTGGCCACTTGGTTTGAGTCACAATGTCAGAAGCCGCTTGCATTCGCGTTCGCCCCTTCTGCATGCCTATCAATATCCCCTCGACCACCACTATGGCATTATCCACCAGCATACCCAGTGCAATAACTAGGGCACCTAACGAGATACGTTGTAAATCAATCGCTAACCACTTCATAAACACAAAGGTGCCTAAAACAGTCAGAAGCAAGACTAAACCAATCAGTAAGCCTGAACGAAGTCCCATAAAGAAAAGCAGCACCACAATAACAATGGCAACAGCCTGCCCTAAACTAACAACGAAACCACTTACTGACTTATCTACTTCAATCGGCTGGCTATATACTGCATCAATATCAATACCCACTGGCTGTTGTTCTTTCAGTTCTGCCAGCCTTTGCATAACGCGTTGACCTACTTCAACAACATTAACTCCAGCGACAAAAGAAATACCGACGTTCAGCGCTTCTTTACCATTAAAGCTAACTAAGTTGTCTGGAATTTCGTTGAAACCTTTTTTGATCTCAGCAACATCTCGAAGGTAAATCAGCCCATTAGCGCCTTTATCGGTAATGATTAAATCGCCCAGTTCATCAACATTTTTAAACTCACCAGTAGGATGAACACGAACATATTCATCACCAATACGCACTGCACCCGCACTCGTCACTAAATTTTGTGTCGCTAGAATATTGTAAATTGTATCTAAAGAAATACCGAGGCTGCTGAGTCGCTGCATTGAGATTTCAATGAATACTTGTTCTTGCTGATTACCTGTAACACCCACTTTTCCTACACCATCAACAAGTTCAACTTCTCGGCGCAAGTAATCAACATAGTCACTGAGCTCTTTATAGCTATATCCATCACCAGTTACAGCTAACAAAATGCCGTAAACATCACCGAAGTCATCAATGACTTTAGGCTTAGCTACACCTGGAGGTAAATTAGAGGATATATCATTGACCTTACGGCGTAATTCATCCCAAATTTGTGGTAAATCGTCAGGGCCATAATTGTTTTTCATTGTCACTGTTATTTGTGACAACCCTCGACTCGAAATAGAATTCACTTCATCAACATAGGTTAACTGCTGAATCGCTTTTTCTATTGGATAGGTAACTTCTTCTTCAACTTGCTGTGGTGTCGCCCCAGGGTAAGAGGTAACAACCATAGCGTCTTTAATAGTAAATGCTGGATCTTCTAATTGGCCTAAACCAAAGAAAGAAAAGGTTCCACCGACAAGAAATATTAGCGTCAGCATCCAGCTGATCACTTTATTCTTAATAAAATAAGTCGCGATATCTTGCTTCATTATTATTGCCCCTCCCTAGCTAATACCACCACTTTTTGTCCCTCTCGTAAGCGGTTAACGCCTGTAACAACAACGTGTTCCCCTTGTTTAACACCAGATTTTAATCGCACCCCTTCAGGCACAACTTTATCGGTTACCACAAGGCGTTTCGACACCGTATTGTCTGGTGTCAGTATCCAAACATATTTCTGATCTGAGGTAATATCATCACCGTCTAAATTAAATAAGGCTTCAAGAGGTACGATTTGCTGCCCAACTTGATAAACTTGTAACTTCTGAGCATCGGCTTCAACTTCAACGGGCATACCTTCCAAAATGAACTGATTTTTGGGCATCGGCATCGTTAAGGTCACTAAAAATGAACCCGATTCTGGATCTGGTTCAGTGGTAAATTCTTTTAATGTCACCACGTATTTTTCATTATTGGGTAAAATGACTTTCGAGGAAGAACCCTGTGCTTTATTAACATCCAAGATACTTTGCTTGGAGTAAATCATATCAGGCGCTTGGATCTCGATATCAACAGAATCAGTGCTATGAATATTCATAATCTGCTGACCTACTTTGATATTTTCAAATTGCTCAACGGGAATAGTTGAAATCACACCACTAAATGGGGCTTTTAGCGCAGTAAAACTTAATTTTAATTTGGCTAAATCAAGATTTGCTTTCGCAATACTTCGCTTAGCTTTTAATTCATCAAATTGAGACTGGGGTAAATAGCCATTTTTTAATAACGTTGCGGAACGGCGGTATTGGCTATCAATAACATTGTATTTAGCTTGAGCGTCATCCACCTCTAATGTGTAATCACGTGGATCCAATCGCGCTAATACCTGCCCTTTTTTAACAGTGTCTCCTGAGCGTACTAATATTTGCGTGATTTCTCCTGCAATACGAAACGATAAAATAGATTTATCAGCCGCAGATGCCACTGCTGGAAACGTTAATTTCGGTGATTGTTTGCCTGACTGTACCTGCTGTACCTTTACTCGCGGTTGCGCTTCGCGCGGCTCAACGCTTGGTTTCTCACAACCTTGAAGTAACCATGCTGTACAGATTGCCAATGTCAATAAACGATAACGTTTGATCATAATCCACGCTCCTTGATCCATGAGCGGACCTTCTGACCTGATTGCAATTCAGAAACACCTGATGTCGCTATAACATCGCCATCTTCTAAACCTGATATCACACGATTATTGTTATCTAATATGACTTCAGTTCTAACAACTTGCTGATTATCATCAACACGCCAAACATAGTTTTTACTGTCTTCAGTAATGATCGCACGCATAGGTATTGCGCCTGCATTTCCATGTGGAAGAACAATTGTCACGCTACCCGACATTCCCGGCATAATATTGCTGCCTTCTGGACGCGCCATTGAGAGTGTCACTT
Source organism: Photobacterium sp. SKA34 (assembly GCF_000153325.1). GTDB lineage: Bacteria > Pseudomonadota > Gammaproteobacteria > Enterobacterales > Vibrionaceae > Photobacterium. Next base: position 849,052 of record NZ_CH724142.1, on the reverse strand, counting down.
TATAACTGGATGTTTTGCTATCTGGCTCTGTATCAATTTCTTTAAATTGTGCGGGAAAAGTTTGATTCGCTAAGGTATCAAAAGCAACGGTAGGATTTATGATTTCGGCATGACCTTGAAAGCGCGCTAAAAGATAATCAGGAAGCTGAAATGTCATATTGATCAATTTAGCACTTTGAATATGCATTACAGGCTGTTTTGCACTGATATATTCATAGTTTTCAACCATGGATAAAGAAAGGTGCCCGTCATAAGGTGCGATAAGCTTGGCATAACTTAAATTCGATATTGCTTTATCTAATGTGGCTTTGGCCTGTTTTAAGTTAGCTTTAGAGGTATCGTAATCTAGCTCTGACACCACATTTTTTTTCCGTAATTTTTTATCGCGCTTAAATTGCACATTCGCTAAATCATATTGCGCTTGCGCCTGCTTCACTAGCAGTGAAAATTCATCGTTGTTTAATGTTGCAAGTATCTGTCCTTTCGTCACAAATTGACCAGGATGTACATCAACGCTAGCAAGTTGACCTGAAACACGAAAAGCTAAAACGGCTTTATCTCCAGCCTCAACAATTGCTGGGAATGCCCGTTGTGATTCATTATTACCAACTGAAACTGATTGTAATTTAACCGGTCGAGATTCAGGCTCAGCAATCGCTGATTTATCATCCTTGCAGCCAATTAATGCTAAGCATGTAAACAATGCCGCAAAAAAGCGATATCTCATACTACTCTCCATGATGTTTCATACTAAATTTTTCTATTGTTAAAAAATGTATGAAAATATATATATCTATGAATAGTAGAGGCTTTTAACTTAACAATCCTGTTTCATATGTGAAAATAGAGTCAATATCACAGTCATTCCAAGATAAATGAGACAATAAAAAAGGAGCCGAGGACTCCTTTTCTTATATATGCTTATAAAGCTTATTTTTCCATTTCAGCGATATTTACACGCCATGTGTCAGGGCCTGTTTGGTGAGCATTGGTACCATTCGAATCAACGGCAACTGTTACTGGCATATCTTCGACTTCAAACTCATAAATCGCTTCCATACCAAGATCTTCAAACGCCACTACACGTGATTTTTTAATTGCTTTCGCAACTAAATAAGCAGCACCACCAACAGCCATTAAATAAACGGCTTTATGTTGCTTGATTGACTCAATTGCAGCAGGACCACGCTCAGCTTTACCAATCATTCCCGTTAGGCCCGTTTCGCCTAACATCATATCGGTAAATTTATCCATACGCGTCGATGTTGTAGGGCCCGCAGGACCCACGACTTCATCACCCACCGCATCAACAGGACCAACGTAGTAAATAAAACGATTATTGAAATCAACGCCTTCAGGTAAACCTTTTCCTTTGACTAACATTTCTTGAATACGTTTATGCGCCGCATCACGACCAGTTAAAATCTTACCTGACAGTAAAACTGTCTCGCCTGATTTCCACTCTTGAACATCTGTTTTTGTAACCGTATCTAAATTTACGCGACGAACACTATCGCCCACTTCCCATGTAACTTCAGGCCAATCTTCTAGCTTGGGTGGCGTTAATTCTGCAGGACCAGTGCCATCTAAAGTAAAGTGCACGTGACGTGTTGCGGCACAATTAGGGATCATACAAACAGGCTTCGAAGCCGCATGTGTTGGTGCGGATTTGATTTTTATATCAAGAACTGTTGTTAAACCACCTAAACCTTGGGCACCTATACCAAGCTTATTGACACGATCGAAGATATCTAAGCGTAATGCTTCTTCTGTTGTCTGTGCCCCACGCTCTTTCAATTCATGAATATCAATTGATTCCATCAATGATTCTTTCGCAAGCACAGCCGCTTTTTCTGCTGTTCCACCAATACCAATACCCAACATACCAGGAGGACACCAGCCAGCCCCCATCAGTGGTACTGTTTTTTCAACCCATTCAGCAATATCATCAGATGGGTTCAACATCACCATTTTAGTTTTATTTTCAGAGCCGCCACCTTTAGCTGCTAACTGAATTTCAACCTTATTACCTGGCACCATATCAATATGAACAACTGCAGGCGCATTATCTTTCGTATTAATACGACGACCAGCAGGGTCCGCAACAACCGATGCACGTAACGGGTTATCTTGGTTGGTATAACCTTGACGCACACCTTCATCAATCATCTGCTGTACAGTAAGATCGCTATCCCACTGTACGTTCATACCAATCTTCACGAAACAGGTAACAATACCTGTGTCTTGACAGATTGGACGATGCCCTTCGGCTGACATACGAGAGTTTATTAAAATTTGTGCAATCGCATCTTTTGCGGCTTGGCTTTGCTCTTTGTTATAGGCTTTTTCTAAAGCTTGCACAAAATCCAGTGGGTGGTAATAAGAAATATATTGTAATGCATCTGCCACACTACTAATTACGTCTTCTTTACGGATGACAGTCATAGTTGCCCTCGTTGAGTTATATCATTCCATCGCGCCCGAAATTTACTTTCAATTTGTAGGGAAGATGTTCACGTTAATTGCATGCACATCTTTGGGCGTCGTTCTCTGAATATGATACTCTTGCACTTATTATTGCGCTACGCGCCAATCAAACTTTTGTCACAAAAAAGAAAATGATTTGTAAATCACATCCAGAATTAAGCATTACATCGCTCGCCTACTCAAAAGATGCGGCATTAACATGGTTTGCACCACTCTCTTCTTTGCCATGGGCAATGATATTACGCTCGGCAGCAGAGAATCATCCAGATAACCGTTTTGACATTGTCGTTGCCGATCCTTTAGCCACTATTGAATCTGAAAATGGGATAAGCAAGGTCTGTTATGCAAATGGTACAGAAGAAACGTATACCGGTGATCCATTTGCATTCATACAATCAGTACAAGCGCAATTATTACCAGCAGTTAGTCCAATTACGGCACTGCCATTTATTGGTGGAGCGTTAGGCTATTTTAGTTACGATTTAGGTCGTCAGGTTGAAAATATCTCAACAATTTCTGAACATGATATTCCGCTACCTGATTTAGCATTAGGGATCTATGACTGGGCATTAATTGTTGATCATCAAGAACAAACCGTAACGCTAGTAGAACCACAAGGGACTAAGCGTCAAACATGGCTTGAACAACACCTTACGGCATTATCACAACAACAATCCGCAACAGATTTAAACCCTGTCGATAGCTTTTCCTTAACATCTACTTGGTCATCCAATATGACCAAAGAAGATTACTGTAACAAATTTAACAAAATCCAAGATTATCTGTTGTCTGGTGATTGTTATCAAATCAACTTGGCGCAGCGTTTTTCTGCCAGCTACACTGGTAATGAATGGCAAGCATATCTAACTCTTGAAGCAGAAAACGGAGCGCCATTCTCTGGTTTTATCCGTTTAAAACAAGGTGCGATTTTATCGGTATCTCCAGAGCGTTTTTTACAACTTCGTGATGGACTGATTGAAACTAAACCGATTAAAGGAACTCGACCACGTAGCAAGAATACCGTTCAAGATAATGCCAACGCCCTAGCGCTTCAAAATGCTGAAAAAGATCGTGCAGAAAACTTAATGATTGTAGATTTACTGCGTAACGATATTGGTCGCGTTGCCACACCCGGTACTGTTCGAGTACCACACCTTTTTAAGATTGAAAGTTTCCCTGCCGTACATCACTTAGTTAGTACAGTCTCAGGCGAATTACCAGCGGATCACAGTGCGACAGATCTATTAAAAGCATGTTTCCCCGGTGGTTCGATAACAGGTGCTCCAAAAGTACGAGCAATGGAAATTATTGAAGAGTTAGAACCGCACCGCCGCAGCATTTATTGTGGCAGCATCGGTTATATCAGTCGTTGTGGCACAATGGATACCAGTATTACGATTCGTACATTGGTCACTAATGAACATAAAATTCATGCGTGGGCTGGAGGCGGAATAGTTGCTGATAGTGATCCAGATAGCGAATATCAAGAAACACTCGACAAATTGAGTAAGATTCTGCCAACCTTACAATAGATACTGATAAATGCATCGCAGTGATTTTTAAAATAAAAAAATATTTAAGGTGAATACACCTTCATTTTACTAACGAGGTTTTATGGTTGGACAGCAGCAAATTTTAAGTCGATTTCTTCTTGCACCCAGTCTTCAATATGATCAAAACCATCAAGATCGAATTCGACAACATTGGGAAGACTCATACCGATTTAAGCAAGCTGCTGTTTTGATCCCTCTCGTTCATCGCGAAAATGGCTTTAATGTCGTATTAACTCGTAGAGCAAAACATCTTAAACACCACCCGGGACAAATTGCTTTTCCTGGTGGGCGATTTGAACCGACAGACGAGGATTTAATCGCAACCGCTATTCGTGAAACATTTGAAGAAACAAATATTACTTGTTATCGCAATGATGTACACGGTTGCCTTTCTACCTTACCGACCATAAGTGGGTATATGGTCACGCCTTTTATCGCCACAATAGATCCAGATTACATCCCCATCGCAGATCCCAATGAAGTCGAACATATCTTTGAAGTGCCGCTTATTCACTTACTCAATCCATCCAATATTCGCCAACATCAATTTTTAATCAACGGCAAAAACCACCATGTTTACAATATCCCATATAAAAATTACTCTATCTGGGGAGCTACAGCACAAATGATAAAACTGCTATCGAATCAAATCTGGCATGATAGTTAATCTTCTTTAGACGTTTATTAAAAAAAAACAACTTTAAAATTGTGATCCCAACGAGCTTTTTTTGTAGAACAAATAAATTCGATTACATAACGAGATCTTTATCATTGTATTCCAGCCGTAAATAGCGAGAATGCACGTGTTCCTAAACAACGTTCCGTTCCGTTCCCTTTTTTTGGATTACAAAAAATGCAAAATACATCGACCGCAGTTAAAACTGGTGTAGAAAAAACTCGTTGGACTTATAAAGATTTCACATGGGCATTGTCACTCTTCGGTACCGCCGTAGGTGCTGGTGTTCTATTCCTTCCTATTAAAGCAGGTGCGGGCGGTTTTTGGCCGTTGGTTATTTTAGCACTTATCGCAGCACCAATGACTTGGCTTGCTCACAAAGGCCTTGCTCGTTTTGTTCTTTCTGCGAAAAATCCAAATGCTGACATTACAGATACCGTTGAAGAACATTACGGAAAAACAGGCGCAAATCTTATAACATTTGCTTACTTTTTTGCTATTTTTCCGATTGTACTTATCTACGGTGTAGGTATTACCAATACAGTGGATTCTTTCATGGTTAACCAATTAGGCATGGACTCTGTTCCTCGTTGGTTACTATCCGGTGTGCTTATTTCACTAATGACTGCAGGTGTTGTATTTGGTAAAGAGCTGATGCTCAAAGCAACGTCGGCAATGGTTTACCCTCTGGTTATCATTTTACTTCTATTGTCTATTTACCTAATTCCTGATTGGAACATGTCAATGGTGTCTGTGGCACCTGATTGGTCATCAATGCCTACTGTTATTTGGCTAGCGATTCCTATCATCGTGTTCTCTTTCAACCACAGCCCTGTCATCAGCCAGTTTGCAAAAGAGCAACGCCATGTATATGGCGATAATGCAGTTAAGAAGACGGACATGATCACAGGCGGTGCAGCAATGATGCTCATGGGCTTTGTTATGTTCTTCGTATTCTCTGTCGTATTGTCTATGACACCAGAGCAGTTGAACATGGCGAAAGAGCAAAATATCTCTGTTCTTTCATACTTAGCAAACGTGAAAGAGTCACCTGCGATATCTTACCTAGGTCCACTGGTTGCTTTTGCTGCTATCACTTCAAGCTACTTTGGTCACTTTTTAGGTGCACACGAAGGCCTTGTAGGTCTTGTTAAATCTCGTAGCAGCCTGCCTGTAAATACGATTGAAAAACTGTCTTTGGCATTTATCGTTATCATTACGTGGATTGTGGCAATTAAAAACCCAAGTATCTTAGGCATGATTGAAACGATGGGTGCGCCAATGATTGCAGCTATCCTATTCCTGCTGCCTGTTGTTGCGATGCAAAAAGTACCTGCAATGGCAAAATACAAAACATCTGTTGCAGCACGCATTTTCACAGCGGTTTGTGGTATTGCGGCAATCAGTTCAGTAATTTACGGCGCTTTCTAAAATTGTAATAACTATCGGTTATACAAACATAAAAATACTTCTTTTTTGAAGTGTAAAATGTAAGAAATGATATAGCGATCTGGTACAATAAGCGCAATCTATACGATAATTAAGAGCAGGATGCTAAACGTCCTGCTCTTGTTTTTTTGTACGCTCGCCAAGGAAGTGGCGAGTCATAAAACGCATACAGTCATGGCCGGAGGCAAGAATCGCTTCCCCCGACTGAGGTAATAGACATGATCAGTGTTTTTGATATTTACAAAATTGGTGTGGGCCCTTCCAGCTCACATACTGTCGGTCCAATGAAAGCAGGTAAAGAGTTTATCGATGATTTACGTGCAATGGGCAAGTTACGTGACATAACTAAAATTACAGTTGACGTATACGGCTCTCTCTCTCTTACAGGTAAAGGGCACCATACTGATATCGCTATCATCATGGGACTTGCTGGTAACAGCCCTGAGCATGTTGATATCGATAGTATTCCAGGCTTTATTGCCCGTGTAGAAGAAACGGAGCGTCTGCCTGTTGGTATGCATTGTCATACCGTTGATTTTCCACGTGATGGCGGTATGAATTTCCATACGACCAACCTTTCACTGCACGAAAATGGTATGTCAATCCATGCTTGGATCGATGATGAGAATGTTTTCTCTAAAACATATTACTCTATCGGTGGTGGTTTTATTGTTGATGAAGAAAACTTCGGCAAAACACAAGAATCAAATGTTGTCGCTCCTTACCCATTTAAGTTTGCATCAGAACTTATTGACCAATGTAAAGAACATGGTTTATCAGTCAGTTCTTTAGTCATGGCGAACGAACGCGCAATGAACACAGAAGATGAAATTAGCAATTACTTTGCTAACATCTGGAAAACAATGCGTGATTGTATGGAGCGCGGTATGAACGAAGAAGGCATCCTACCGGGTCCTCTTCGAGTACCTCGCCGAGCAGCAGCACTTCGTCAACAACTAATGACCTCAGAAAAGCTAAGCAACGATCCAATGACAGTTGTTGATTGGGTAAATATGTTTGCTTTTGCAGTGAATGAAGAAAATGCAGCTGGCGGCCGTGTTGTAACAGCTCCAACGAACGGTGCTTGTGGCATTATTCCGGCAGTACTTGCTTACTACGACAAGTTTGTTCAGTCTGTTGGTCCTAAAGAGTACACACGTTATTTTGCCGCTTCTGGTGCTATTGGTAGTCTTTACAAGCGTAATGCCTCTATCTCTGGTGCTGAAGTTGGATGTCAGGGTGAAGTTGGCGTTGCATGTTCTATGGCGGCAGCTGGTCTTGCTGAGCTGATGGGGGGTAGCCCAGAACAAGTTTGCATGGCAGCTGAAATAGGAATGGAACACAACCTTGGTTTAACGTGTGATCCTGTTGCTGGTCAAGTTCAGGTTCCATGTATCGAGCGTAACGGTATTGCGGCAGTTAAAGCCATTAACGCTACACGTATGGCACTTCGCCGCTCATCTGATCCACGTGTTTCACTTGATAAAGTCATTGAAACAATGCTTGAGACAGGTAAAGACATGAATGCTAAATACCGTGAGACATCTCAAGGTGGTCTAGCGATTAAGGTTATTTGCTAATCTTTAAGCGTAAACTTGTTAGAAAAGCTGCTTTCAAAGCAGCTTTTTTTATACCTTGTATTTACAACGACAGCGTATGAGCATCATCATATCCCGTTTACAGGGCATAAGTCCTAAATTACTTATAATCACATATCAAGATGCATGCATTTTATATAGATAAACATACTCAATATGATCAATAACAAGAGTTGAGTAGATTTCATCTATTCAACCGTTTCTTTTAACCCTATACTCATGCGCATGTACCTTGGTATCAGCATATTCTAAAATAGAATACCGGTGCATATCGAACGGTCGCCTAGTTATGGTGTGTAATGATGGATTTGTTTCCACTTTTAGAGAAGCAGTACTGGTATGAAATATAAGCGTATCCTCTCTCAGAGCCACGTAGTTCTAAAAGAGTTTTATGTCGACCACCACTTGATTGTAAAATTATCAAATGTTCAGGGTGATGTTCACATCAACGGTCATGCTATTGAATTAAAAAATAATAGTACTTTTGTCGTTCCTAAATTCAGTCATATCTCTTGCTCTATTAACCAGCTTAATAACCAAGAAAATATTGAATTACAATTGTTGATGATCGATGAAGAATCTATCACTGAAGCATTCAAATATATTAGTGCGTTAAAACAGCCTACTTTCCCAACGGCAAGTTGTTCTCCTGTCTACACGATCCCAACACCTGCAATAGTGGATCAAAACTTCGTTCTGTTTAATAAATTACTGCCTTCGATATGTGGCTCTTCCATGGAAAAAACGCTGCTAAGCCAGTGTTTAGTCTTTATTTTAATGGCATTAAATGAAGCAGGTATTGATGTCTTCAACGTTTACCGCTTCAACTATGATGAACCTAAAGAGCGGACTATTGCGCGCTTAATTACCCAAGATCCTCAACGTAAGTGGAGTGTCGACGATATGGCCAAAGCGCTCTTTACAACGCAATCTACACTGCGTCGACATTTAGCAAAAGAAGGGGTTTCATTTAGCCAATTATTACTTGATGTTAGAATGGGTTTAGCGTTGAACTACCTTACTTTTTCAAATTATTCTATTTCACAAATAAGTAATCGATCTGGTTTTGGGAGTGCTGCGTATTTCTGCGATGCATTTAAACGTAAATATGGTATTACCCCTTCACAATTTAGAACAACATCACGTCAAGAAAATGATGTTAACCCTGAAGGCCACTTTACTTATAAACCTAACATTCAAATTACTGAATCTTGCTTTTAAATATTATTTCTATCGCATGTCATAGCGTTATTTTTTAGATTTTAGATATAAAAAAACCTCGTAATCAACGAGGTTTTTTTGTCTCAATGCTTAACAAAATTAAGCAGCTGCTTTTAAGCTTACTTGCTCAGTCTTAAGCTCACCAACAGGTAAAATTGTGCGGCCGTATTCAGCATTTAATACTTGAGCCATTGCAAAGTAAATTGCACTTAGACCACAGAAGATACCTTCAATACCTGCGATAAAACCAATTGTTGTATTACCCGTAAAGTCACGAGCTGCTAACAAGAAGAATAAAATAGTTAGAGAACCAAATACTACTTGTTTAGCACGAGGGTAACGTAAAGACCCGATAAACATAAATGCAGTAAATAGGCCCCAAAGTGTTAGGTACCAAGCCATGAACGGTGCTGGACTTGCTGCAAAACCCATCTTAGGTAATGCGATAAGACCTACTAGCGTTAACCAAAATAACCCATAAGAAGTAAACGCCGTTGTTCCAAACGTATCACCACGCTTAAAGCACATCATGCCTACAAGAACTTGACCTAGACCACCATAGAAAATACCCATCGCTAGGATCATTGAATCCAATGGAAAAATTCCAGCATTATGAATGTTTAAAAGAACGGTAGTCATACCAAAACCCATTAAGCCTAATGGCGCTGGGTTCGCTAATTTCGTAGACATGTATTTCCCCTGCAGGAGTAATTCAACAAAAGTGATAAATTTTAAAATATAGGTGCATGCTAAATGCGCCGCGAATTCTAATTGATGGTGCGATCCAGATCAATGGTTAACTAACGAAAAAGGTAAGAAAGTGAGAAAAAATGAGAATTCGTCCGATTTTGTAAAGATTTTTAATAATAACATCTGTTGAATTTTGTTAGAGAATATGAATTCATGAATAACTATATACTATATACTATATTGGAATAATGATATCCAATATGATTTTAACCATATGATTTAATTTATTTATAAAACAAGACAGACATAAAAATTCATTGTGCTTAATTTGAAAAAATACGATATATAGAGAGATACAAATGATAGAAACTCCCCATTTATCATATAAATGATGATATATAACTCAAAATAGTTGACAAAATAGCACTTTCATTACCTTTTATAGCTTAGAGTAATAAAATCCCACATTCTAAAGCAATTCTCATATCCAATATCCTGATCATCATATCGTTAACTTATTTGATAGCGATTAAATCGCCCCCCTCTCTTTTCTTTACTTTTTATTTGGTGGGGAGTATTCACACTCTTTTAAACCGACTTTAATTGGTTTCTTTATCTATATATTTACATGAGACTATGTTTTCTTGTGATCAAATATCACCTTAATCGAAATACATAGCAGTTCACATAAAACACCTACTTAGTTCATTGATATATGTAATGAAAGTAACTTTTTACTTACACATAAATTTAACATTCATGCACTAATCTGCTCTCATTCAAGAGGCACTGAAGCCCAAATAACATTCTTTCTAGGGGATTAGAAAATGAAAAAAGTAGCATTGGCATCGGCATCGGCATCGGCAATTTTAGCGTCATTAACAGCAGGAACAGTAAACGCTGCAACTGTTTATCAAGATGATGATAAATCACTAAGTATTGGTGGTCGTGCTGAAGCACGTTTTAACCTTTCAGATAAAAACAAAGATGGTGGCACAGGTAATGCTTTTAAAGATAAGAGCCGTGCCCGTATTAATCTAAAAGGTAAAGCAAAGATAACTGATCAAGTGACTGCTTTTGGTAAGTATGAAGCTGAAATCTCTGATAGTAGTGATTCCACTGTAAAGAGTCGTTACGTATTTGCAGGGTTTGATACTCAAGCAGGTGCGTTCTCTTACGGTAAGCAAGACTCAGCACAGGTTATGCTGACAGATTACACAGATATTCTTGCTACCTTCGGCGGTGACGCTGTTGATCTTGTTGCTGGTAACGAAGATAAACGTGAAAATAACTTTTTATACGCTGGTGAATTCAATAATTTCACAGTTTCAGCTAACTACATTGCAGAAAACAATAACGCTGACAAAGATTCAGACAGCTACGGTATTGCTGCACAATATGCCTTTCCATTTGGCCTATCTCTAGGTGCAGGTTATGTAAGTGGCAAAGATGGTGTTGACGTTGATGCTAACCAATACAACTTAGCAGCAAGCTACGAGTTTAATAATTTCTACCTTGCAGGTACTTATGCGAGTGGTGAAAATGGTAAGACGGACCTTACCGGTTACGAGTTTGCTACTGCATATAAAATCGATAAGTTTATCGCTCAAGCGGTATACAACTTCAAGCAATCAGAAACTGCCGGTGTTAAAGAAGACGATAAAGATTACTTTGCATTAGAAGGTATTTATAAGTTCAATAAGAACCTACGTACTTACGCTGGTTACAAATTCCAACAAATTGATGACCAAGATGACGAATTACAAATGGGTATTCGTTACGACTTCTAAGTTGCCCTAAACGGTAATACAAGCCAAGCCTCGTGCTTGGCTTTACTTTTTGGCGTAGTCCCTTCTTGAAATATATCTCACCATCGATTTTCTCTATTGCTTTAACAGGTAAATCCCCCTTTCTCTATCAATAAACACACGTTATAGTAACAACATAATTTTGCAGGAGAGATTTTATGTTCGTAGTTATTTTTGGTCGCCCAGGTTGCCCATTCTGTGTACGTGCTAAGGAATTAGCAGAAAAAATTAAAGTAGAACGCGACGACTTTAACTTCCGTTACGTTGATATTCACGCGGAAGGCATCAGTAAAGCTGATCTAGAAAAAACGGTTGGTAAACCAGTTGAAACAGTGCCACAGATTTTTGTTGATCAAGAGCACATTGGTGGCTGTACTGAATTTGAAGCTTACTCTAAAGAACATAATCTACTTTTCCAATAAGAAATAAATTCAATTAATAAAAGGTCGACATTGTTCGGCCTTTTTTTTGCTCTCTATTTTATTACTTACAGACAACGTAAATGAACAGTATTTTTAACGTACAGTAATCCGTTTTATTGTCGCTTTTATTCCATCTTATTAAGAATACACATTCAGAAGTTATTAATACTAACTTTCAACATTTTTTTAGAATATACGCTATAACAGTCTGAAAAAATCAGATAGAATTTGACAACTTTTACTTCTCCACTATTGTCGGAAATTCTGTTGTGAACATTGATGTAGCAGCACTTCTACACCATAATGATATTTTATTACTCTTTGTTGTCCTTGCTGTAGGTTTAAGTATTGGCAAAATACGTTTTGCTAAGATGAGCTTAGGTAATTCTATTGGCGTTTTAGTTACAGCACTGCTGTTTGGTAATGCTGGTTTTACTTTTGATACTGACGCTTTAAACATTGGCTTTATGCTGTTTATTTTTTGTGTAGGTATAGAAGCGGGTCCAAACTTTTTCGGCATCTTTTTTCGAGACGGTAAGCACTACCTTTTACTTGCGCTCGTCGTTTTACTTTCTTCCATCGCGATAACCATGACAATGGCGCATTATCTACATATGGATATTGGCCTTGCGACAGGTTTAATGGCGGGTTCCTTAACTGCTACTCCAGTTTTAGTGGGCGCTAAAGACGCATTAAATACTGGGCTTTCAGGTATAACCGATCCTGCAATGATTAAACAGCTTACAGAGAGTTTAAGTGTTGGTTATGCTATGTCCTATTTAGTGGGTTTAGTAAGTCTGATATTCCTTGCTAAACTCATGCCTACACTTCAAAAACAAAACCTTGCTGAATCATCACAACAAATTGCACGTGAACGTGGCATTGGTGAAGTCTCACAACGGAAAGTTTACCTGCCAATTATTCGCGCATACCGTGTTGGACCAGAGCTGATTAATTGGATTGATGGCCGTAACCTTCGAGAATTAGGTATCTACCGCCAAACTGGGTGTTATATCGAACGCGTACGTCGTAACGGTATATTAGCGAACCCTGACGGTGATGCGATTTTACAAGAAGGTGATGAAATTGCGCTAGTCGGTTACCCTGACAGCCACGCTCGTCTTGATCCTAGCTTCCGTAATGGTAAAGAAGTTTTTGATCGTGATTTATTAGATCTCCGCATTATTGAAGAAGAGATCGTGGTAAAAAACGATGGTATAGCCGGTAAGCGTTTATCAGAATTGAACCTTTCAGAGTACGGTTGTTTCTTAAACCGTGTTGTGCGTGCTCAAATCGAAATGCCGATGGATCATAACATTCTGTTAAACAAAGGTGATATTCTGCAAGTTAGTGGCGAGAAAAGTCGTGTTCATGGTTTAGCAGAACGTATTGGCTTTATTTCTATCCACAGCCAGATTGCTGACTTATTAGCTTTTTGTTGTTTCTTTATCATAGGTTTACTGCTTGGTTTAATTACCATGAAGTTTGGCCATATCGCGTTTGGTTTAGGTAGTGCTGCAGGTCTTTTAATTGCAGGTATTACACTTGGGTTTTTACGTGCAAACCACCCTACTTTCGGTTACGTCCCTCAAGGGGCATTAAATATGGCGAAAGATTTAGGCTTGATGGTCTTTATGGTTGGTATCGGCTTAAGTGCCGGCTCTAACCTTTTTGAATCCATTGCTCATATTGGTTTAACTGTTTTT
>NZ_CH724142.1:723188-835166 GCF_000153325.1 Photobacterium sp. SKA34 | reverse complement strand
TTTCAGAGGTAATGGGAAACGTTTTATCGATCACATGGCTATTTCCGAGCACCATAACAAAATCGACAGGTTTAGATGAGCCCGACAAAAGCGGGGTACTGTTGCTCTAATGGACGCAATAAGCTCGTAGAGACGGGCTGAAAAGAGACGGCAAAAAGCCCCAAAAAAGAGAATGCAATAATTCCCGAAGCCAGTTTTTTCTTACGTGTAAACCATAGAACCAGTAATCCAATAACCCCAATGATCAGCAGTGCAGGGAGGGGCATAAGGAGTGTTGCGATTAATTTTTTTAATTCAAACATGAAATGTAGTCCGAAATTTCAGCAGTTGAGCTTGAAAAAGCATCACAAGCCTTTATTCCTTTACTGCTTGTGAGAAAATAAGCCACTTTTTAGATTCGCTATCATAACGTAAAGCAGCCGTGATCAAAGACCGAAATTTTGATGATTTAGCGCAAAAGTTCGCTGAAAACATATATGGCACAGCAAAAGGGCAAATTCGACAAACTGTCGTTTGGCAAGATATTGAACAAATTCTTACCTCGCTTAGCAGTGTATCACCTCTTACTGTATTAGATGCAGGGGGAGGTATTGGACAATTGTCACAAAAAATTGCATCGCTTGGACATCAAGTAACGTTATGTGATCTTTCTAGCGAAATGTTGACATTAGCTCAACAAGAAATTGCTAAAAACGGTTTGCTTGAGCAATATCGTTTAGTGCATTGTCCTGTGCAGGAAATTGGTGAGTTCATACCTGAACCTGTCGATTTAATTTTATTTCATGCAGTAATGGAATGGTTAGCTGAACCAATCGAGGTACTTACTGGTCTATTACACAATGTGAAACCTGGCGGTGCAATTTCCGTAATGTTTTATAACTACAACGGTCTACTGTTTAAAAACTTAATTTGTGGCAACTTGACTCATATTGAGCAAGGAATGCCACATCGCAAGCGCTTTAAATTGCAGCCGCAGCAAGGGATAAAACCAGAAGAGGTTTATCAGTGCCTAACCGATGCAGGGTTTGAAATCATAGGTAAAACAGGGGTTCGTACCTTCCATGATTATATTCAAACCCATATGGTTGGTGACTACAGTTTTGAACAGGTTCTTGAGATGGAGCAGAAGCTTTGCCGTCAAGAGCCGTTTTTGTCGTTGGGGCGTTATATTCATGTGTATGCCCGTAAGCCTTTTGCTGAAGAAACGCACATAACAACGACAAACTCTAATAACAGCAATAAGGACAAGGGATGAGTGAAGTTACCCAGACGGTTCCTGAGTTGGTTAACTGGGTAAAGCAAAATGATTTTGCTTTAAACCTACCAACAGAACGGCTGGCGTTCTTGTTAGCCATTGCCGTTTTAAGCGGTGATCGCTTTGATGAAGAATTAGGGGAAGGAGAACTGGTTGACGCATTTCGCATAGTAAGTGATATGTTCGGCCAATCCAAAGAAACCCTGGCATTTCGCGCCAACAACGCCATTAATGAATTGGTAAGACAGCGATTAATTTCACGCTTTACTAGTGAAGTAACTGATGGCGCTAGTATTTATCGTTTAAGCCCATTAGCGTTGGGCATTAGTGATTATTACGTTCGCCAACGAGAGTTTTCAACACTCAAGCTATCTATCCAGTTAGCAATGGTGGCAGATGAAATAAATAAAGCAGCAACGGCGGCACAAGAAGACGGTGATGAGAAACACTGGCGTCAAAATGTACATGCCGTATTGAAATACTCAGTAGCTGAAATATTCGATCGAATCGATTTAAACCAGCGCACCATGGATGAGCAACAACAGCAAGTCAAAGTCGATATTGCTGAATTGCTAAATCAAGATTGGCGCGCGGCAATCAGTAGTTGTGAGCAGTTACTTGATGAAACGTCAGCGACGCTAAAAGAGCTTCAAGATACACTACAAGCGGCAGGCGATCAGCTACAAACGCAGTTACTTACGATTCAAGAATCTACACAAGGTCGTGATGATTTAGATTATGTTGATGGGATGGTTTATATCCTACAAGCAAAACTGGATCGCATTATCAGTTGGGGTCAGCAAGCGATTGACTTATGGATTGGCTACGATCGCCATGTACATAAGTTTATTCGTACCGCGATAGATATGGACAAGAACCGTGCATTTAGTCAGCGTTTACGCCAGTCGGTTACTGATTATTTTGATGCGCCATGGTTATTGACCTATGCAGATGCTGAACGTTTATTAGACATGCGTGATGAAGCATTAGTGCTTCGTGACGATGAAGTAACAGGTATTGTTCCTGCTGAGATGGAATTTGAAGAGCTCGACTTAGTTAATGATATATTGGCAGAAAAAGTTGCAGCAATGCTAAAAGCGCATAAAGCGACAGGCGCACCCATCAACCTAAGCTCACTGCTCAAAGATTATTTGGCTCAACACCCATTTGCCCAGCATTTTGATTTGGCAAGAATCGTGATTGATCAAGCAGTAAGAATGGGATACTCAGAGGCTGACTTCAATGCAATTCAGCCGGATTGGGAAGCAATTAACGAATACGGAGCCAAGGTACAAGCTCATGTCATTGACAAATATTGAAGAATTCATGCCGGAAAATTTAGCAAAAGCAATTGCTAATCCACTTTTCCCAGCACTGGATAACGCGCTCCGTTCAGGTCGCCATATTTCTAGTGAAGATTTAGATAACCATGCCTTTTTGATCGAATTTGAACAAGAACTTGGCATGTTTTACAAGCGTTATAATGCAGAATTAGTCCGTGCGGCAGAAGGCTTTTTATACCTTCGTCCACGTTCAACTTCATTGATTGGTCGTTCTGTATTATCAGAAATCGACATGCTGGTAGGTAAAGTGTTGTGTTTCCTTTACCTAAGCCCAGAGCGTTTAGCGCACGAAGGTATTTTTACCAACCAAGAGTTGTTTGACGAGTTAGTGACATTAGCAGATGAACAAAAGCTAATGAAATTAGTGACTAACCGCGCAACAGGTTCAGATCTTGATCGTGAAAAACTGTTCGATAAAGTGAAAACATCATTGCGTCGTTTACGTCGTATAGGGATGCTAATTCCAATTGGTGATCACGGTAAATTCCGTATTAGTGAAGCGGTATTCCGTTTTGGTGCCGATGTACGAACGGGTGATGATATGCGTGAAGCGCAGCTACGCTTGATCCGTGACGGTGAAGCTGTCGTGCATCATCAAGAACCAAGCCAATCAAGTTTGCTCGACGATATCGAACAAGACAGTCAAGAATCACTTGAAAATGCAGATGCACAACAAGTGGAACAGGAGAGTAGTATTTAATGGAACGCGGTAAGTATCAATCGCTCACCATGGTCAACTGGAACGGCTTCTTTGCGCGTACATTTGACATTGATAATTTGGTGACAACGCTTTCAGGTGGTAACGGTGCGGGTAAGTCAACAACCATGGCTGCTTTCATTACCACACTCATTCCTGATCAAAGCCTACTTCACTTCCGAAATACGACGGAAGCGGGAAGCTCAAATGCCTCACGCGATAAAGGCCTTCACGGTAAATTGAAGCCGGGTGCCTGTTATGCTGCGCTTGATGTGGTTAACTCGAAGAAGCAACGCATTATCTTTGCTGTAAAATTACAGCAAGTCGCGGGTCGTGATAAGAAAGTCGATATTAAACCTTTCTTAATTCAAGGCTTGCCTTCGGGCATTAAACCGACTGATGTGTTAATTGAAACGCTATCTGAAAACCAAGCTCGTGTTCGGCAGCTTAATGATGTAAAAGACATTGTTTCACAATATGAAGGCGTCCAATTTAAAACATTTAACTCGGTAACTGATTACCACGTTCAAATGTTTGAAATGGGTGTGTTACCGAAGAAATTACGTAACAGCCAAGATCGTTCTAAGTTCTACCGCTTAATTGAAGCATCGCTATACGGTGGTATTTCAAGTGCAATCACACGTTCATTACGTGATTACCTATTACCGCACAACACCGGTGTTAAAAAAGCCTTCCAAGATATGGAAGCGGCACTGCGTGAAAACCGTTCGACATTAGAAGCGATTAAACTGACTCAGCGTGACCGTGACTTGTTTAAGCATTTGATCTCAGAAGCAACGAACTATGTTGCTGCCGATTATATGCGTCATGCTAACGAGCGTCAGAAGAAGCTAGAGCAAACATTGAGCTTACGTGGTGAGCTAATGGGCTCACGCCAAACCTTAATCGATCAGCAGTCTACGTTTAATAATATGACTGCAGAGCTGGATGAATTGACCGAGCAAGAAGGCGCGTTAGAGCAAGATCATCAAGCAGCATCTGATCACCTACAGCTAGTACAAACAGCAGTACGTCAAGCTGAGAAAATCGAGCGTTATAAAGAAGATCTTGAAGAGCTAACAGAGCGTCTTGAAGAGCAGGTAATGGTGGTTGAAGAAGCGGCAGAGCAACTTGCGATAGCCGAAGAACAATCACAGCTAACGGAAGAAGAAGTTGATAGCTTAAAAACCCAGTTAGCGGATTATCAGCAAGCATTAGATATGCAGCAAACCCGTGCATTGCAGTATCAACAAGCGGTACAAGCATTAGAAAAAGCACGTGATTTGTCTGGTGATCATCAAATGCTGCCAGATCAAGCGCCTCCATACCTTACTCAACTTAAGCAGCAACAAGATACCCAAACAACAGCATTATTAGCCCTTAAACACAAACTGGATATGTCGTCAGCGGCGGCGCAACAGTTTGATAAAGGCTTAGCAATCATTACCACCATTGCAGGTGCCGTTGATCGCGCAAATGCAAGTAACAAAGCCCGTGAATTGATTGATCATGGTCGTCAACTACGTGCGATTTCAGATCGTGGTGAGCAGCTAAAAGCGCAATACCGTGATTTAGAGCGTAGTGTTCGTAGCCAACGCCAAGCGCTTGAGTTAGCGGAAGCATATACAAAGAAATTCGCTACCACATTAGATAGCGAATTAGCGTTAGTTGAAGAACAAGCGCGCCATGAAGCAACGCTTGAGAGCTTAGATCAAGATCAAGCAACGCTGGTTGAACAACGTAACGACATGCGCCATGACGAGCAACGTTTAGTTTCTCGTATTGCTACATTAGAATCTCAAGCTCCAACATGGATTGCAGCTTCTGATGCGCTAGAGAAATTATCAGAGCAAGCGAATGCCGAGCTTTCAAGTAGCCAAGCGGTAATGGATGCAATGCAACTAACGTTGGATAACGAGCGTGAAGCTTCGCGTCTACGTGATGAATTAGCCGCTCGTAAAAAGCAACTTGATACTGATATTGAGCGTTTAGCACAGCCAGGTGGTAGTGATGATTCACGTTTACGTGGGTTAGCCGATACCCTTGGCGGTACGCTATTATCTGAAGTTTATGACGATATTACTATTGATGATGCGCCATATTTCAGTGCGATGTACGGTCCAGCGCGTCACGCGATTATTGTCCCTGATCTTAACGGTATTAAAGAAAAATTAGTTTCGCTAGATGATTGCCCAGATGATCTTTACATCATTGAAGGTGATGCTGATTCATTTGATGACAGTGGCTTTGATGTTAATGAACTAGAAGATGCGGTTTGCGTTCACTTAAACGATCGTCAACTGCGTTATTCTCGTTTCCCAGAAATGCCATTATTTGGTCGTGCAGCGCGTGAACAACGTTTAGAGTTCTTACGTGATGAGAAAGATCAAGTTGTAGAAGATCTCGCTAAAGCATCGTTTGATTCACAAAAACTTCAGCGTTTATATCAGAGCTTTAATAGCTTTGTTGCAACGCATATGTCTGTAGCATTTAACCCAGATCCTGAAGCAGAATTAAAGCAAGCCCGTGATCAACGTAACCAGATCGCACGTCAGCTATCTGAATCACAAGCGCAAGAACAACAGCAGCGTAGCCAGTTAGTAGCCGCTCGTGAAGGCCTTGCATTACTGGGTAAATTAAACCCAGTGGTAACATTGCTTGAAGATGATACGCTAAGCGCTCGTTTTGAAGAAGTTGAACAACAACTTTCACAAATGGATGAAGCACGTAACTACCTTGACCGTCATGGAAAAGCGTTAGCCGAACTTGAAATGTTAGTGTCTGCACTGGATGCTGATCCAGAGCAATTCGATGCACTACAAGCTAATTACGAAGCGGCGGATCAGAAGCTACAAGAGCTGAAGACTCTGATCTTCGCCGTGGCTGATTTAGCTGAACGTCGTCATTATTTTAGCTATGCCGATGCGGTAGAGTTACTAAGTAAGAGTTCAGAGTTAAACGAGCAGCTTAAAGCGAAACTCGCAACCGCAGAACAAGCTCGTGGTCTTAGCCGTGAAAGCTTAAAGCAAGCACGCGCACAAGCGAACCAGTACAACCAGTTAATGGCGTCACTGAAGAGTTCACACCAAGCAAAGATGGAAACGGTTCAAGAGTTTGAACGTGAACTGCAAGAGCTAGGAGTGCGTGCGGATGTTGAAGCAGAAGAACGTGCGCGTATTCGTCGTGATGAACTCAATGATCGTTTACACAGTTCTCGTAGCCGTCGTAGCCAGTTAGAAAAATCAACCACTTCTATCGAACTTGAAATGAAGTCGTTAGTGAAGCGTTTGCGTAAAGTGGGTAAAGAATATCAAGATTTCCGTAAGTTAGTGGTTAACGCTAAAGCGGGTTGGTGTGCAGTATTACGTTTAGCGCGTGAAAGCGATGTTGAACGCCGTTTACATCGCCGTGAAATGGCGTATATGTCGGCTGATGAACTACGATCACTATCGGATAAAGCATTAGGTTCACTGCGTCTGGCGGTTGCTGATAACGAAGACTTACGTGATGCATTACGTGCGTCAGAAGATGTGACTCGTCCAGAACGTAAAGTTCTCTTCTACATCGCGGTATACCAGCATCTACGTGAGCGTATTCGTCACGATATTATTCGTACCGACGATCCGGTTGAAGCTATCGAAGAAATGGAAGCAGAGCTCGGTCGCTTAACTGAAGAGCTAACAGCTCGTGAACAACGTTTAGCGATCAGCTCTGATTCTGTAGCGAACATTATTCGTAAAACAATCCAGCGTGAGCAAAACCGTATTCGTATGTTAAACCAAGGCTTACAAAGTATTGGTTTTGGTCAGGTTCATGGGGTGCGTCTAAACGTTAAAGTACGTGATACGCACGAATCATTACTTGCAGGACTGGTTGAGAATAAAGATCAACATAACGATCTATTCGGTAATAACCGTTTATCATTCTCTGAAGCAATTGCGAAGTTGTTCCAACGTTTGAATCCACATATCGATATGGGTCAACGTTCGCCGCAGATCTTGGGCGAAGAATTGTTAGATTACCGTAATTACCTTGAGTTAAGCATTGAAGTTAACCGTGGTACGGACGGTTGGCTACAAGCGGAATCTGGCGCGCTATCAACGGGTGAAGCGATTGGTACAGGTCAGGCAATTCTGTTGATGGTTGTTCAGAGTTGGGAAGAAGAATCTCGCCGCTTACGTGGTAAAGATATTATCCCTTGTCGACTCTTGTTCTTGGATGAAGCGGCACGACTTGATGGTAAATCAATCGCAACATTGTTTGAGTTATGTGAACGCTTAGACATGCAGTTACTGATTGCGGCACCTGAAAATATCAGTCCTGAAAAGGGTACAACCTACAAACTGGTACGTAAGATTTTCAAAGATCGTGAACACGTACACGTGGTGGGTTTACGTGGCTTTGGTAATACACCAAAGATGGCAGATCCAATCCAAACAGTATTAGATATTGACACGGTAGAGTAATTCTCCGTTAAATATTGTAAAAAAGGCCAGCAGAGATGCTGGCCTTTTTTTATAAATAAAGTAATGGGTTAGAGCAAAACTCAGGAATTATTAGTTAAGCAAAAATGTGATCCCAGTGGTTTTTTAATAACCTTATTAATTAAAGGTATAACTATTGTCTATAATTCACCTACAGCACTGGAAAGTCTTATTAGGAATAACAAGGCTTACTAATAAGTGAGAGAGAAATAATGTTAAGTGAAGAAATGGATGATAAAGAGAAAGGTCGTTATGAATGGCGAACATTTCTATTCATCGTTGTTTTACTGTTTCCTATTTTATCTGTCATGTTTGTTAGCGGATATGGTTTTTTTATTTGGGCGCTGCAAGTGTTCTTCCTTGGCCCCCCAGGCCATGGTTAAGCACTCGTCAACATTAAATAAAAAACGGGTAGGTAAATAATGAAGTCGTCCTTAAAAAAAGTTTGGATAACACTGTGGCGGCCTGCAACCAAAATAAGCCTTGGCGTACTCGCATTAGGTGGTTTTATTGCAGGGGTTATATTTTGGGGGGGATTTAATACCGCCCTTGAAATGACCAACACAGAAAAATTTTGTATCAGTTGCCACTCCATGAGTGACACCGTTTATCCTGAGCTGCAAGAAACCGTGCACTGGTCAAATCACTCAGGTGTCCGCGCTACTTGCCCTGATTGTCATGTTCCCCATAATTGGACGGATAAAATTGCTCGAAAAATGCAGGCGAGTAAAGAAGTCTTTGGAGCTATTGCTGGCACCATTGATACTCCTGCAAAGTTTGAAGCAAAAAGGCTGGAATTAGCCCAGCATGAATGGAAACGCTTTGCTGCGAATGGATCGTTGGAATGTAAAAGTTGCCACAATTATGACAGCATGAAATGGGATGAAATGTCACCACGTGCGCAGGTACAAATGAAACAGGCCGCAGCGAAAGACCAAAGCTGTCTTGATTGCCACAAAGGTATTGCTCACCATCTTCCTGCTGATATGGCCTCATCTGGTGGGATTGTGTCTGAATTGTCCGCCGCATCCCATAGTACTGATTATTCAAAAGATGACACATACTACAGCGTACAGTTTTTACCCCTTTATGAAGATGAAGCTAAAACTAAAGACGGGGGTTCTTTAGAGCCTGCATCTGCGGTTAAAGTGGTGGCGATTAAAAACGACATGCTGCAAATTGAACTAAGCGGTTGGCGTAAAGTAAAAGGCTTTGGTCGGGTTATTAATCAAGATTTCGGGATGAATATACCAACAGCTGCACTAAGTAAAAATGCCGCGCAAAGCGCTGATATTGTAAAAGGTTTCGAGCAAAAAGAAGATGACGTCACAGGGCTAAAATGGCAACAAGTAACCGCAACACTGTGGGTTGAGAAAAAGAACTTTGTTAGTGATATCAGTACTGTTTGGACTGCCGCAAAATCGGCATACAACACCAACTGTAGCGTATGTCATACCCAGCCAGCAGAAAACCATTTTGACGCAAATACTTGGCCTGGCATGTTTAACGGTATGCTTGCATTTGTGAATTTTGATACTGATAGCGAAGCTATTGTATTGAAATATTTACAAAACCATTCGTCAGATTTTTCTAAAGCTGAACATTAATCAAACTAAAGGTTGCTAAACATACATCATGTTCAGCAACCTTTTTACGTTTTAATCGTGAGGAATTTTTTATGTCACTGAGTAGACGTAAATTTTTGCAAGGTTTAGCAACTACGAGTGCCGCTTCTGTTATTGGTCCTGGATTGTTGATGCAAGCGGCTAAGGCTGCTGAAGAAGTCACAAAATCAACAGAGCCACCGGGTATTTGGAAAGTGACAGGTTCACATTGGGGAGCATTTAGAGCGCGTATTTATAATGGTCAAGTCGCAGAAATTAAGCCCTTTGAATTAGATAAGCACCCAACAGATATGTTAAACGGAATTAAAGGGATAATTTATAGCCCTTCAAGAATTCGTTATCCTATGGTGCGGTTAGACTGGCTTAAGAAAAACAAATACAGTGGCGAAACACGAGGTAACAATCGCTTTGTTCGAGTAACGTGGGATGAAGCGCTAGATCTCTTCTATCAAGAATTACAACGTATCCAAAAAGATTATGGCCCTTGGGCACTTCATGCGGGACAAACAGGCTGGCGTGAAACAGGGCAGTTCCAAAGTTGTACATCACACATGCAACGTGCAGTGGGTATGCATGGTAATTTTATTAAAAAAGTGGGAGATTACTCAACGGGAGCTGGACAAACTATCTTACCTTATGTACTTGGCTCTACCGAGGTATATGCTCAAGCAACGACATGGACAACTATATTAAAAGAGACCAAAACCTTAATCTGGTGGTCTAACGATCCGATTAAAAATAGCCAAGTTGGTTGGCAGTGTGAAACGCACGACTCTTATGGATATTATGCCCAGTTAAAAGACAAAGTCGCAAAGGGCGAGATCACCATGATATCAGTCGATCCTGTGGTGTCGAAAAGCCAAAAATATTTCGGCTGTGAACACCAATACGTTAATCCCCAAACCGATGTTCCTTTCATGTTAGGTATTGCTCATACCTTGTACAAAGAAAACCTATACGATAAACAATTTTTAGAAATTTATACCTTAGGATTTGATGAATTTTTGCCGTATTTACTTGGCACAGGTCAAGATAAAATCGAGAAAACCCCTGAATGGGCAGAAAAGATTTGTGGCGTTAAAGCCGATGATATTCGTAAATTTGCTCGTCGCTTAGTAAAAGATCGCACCATGATAATGTTTGGCTGGGCTGTACAGCGCCAGCAACATGGTGAACAGCCGTATTGGATGGGAGCGGTATTGGCATCCATGCTTGGGCAAATTGGTTTACCTGGAGGTGGGGTGTCTTATTCTCATTTCTATAGTGGCGTTGGGTTACCATTTAGTACCGCAGCGGGGCCGGGTGGTTTTCCACGAAATGTCGATGAAGGGCAAGAGCCCATCTGGAATAATAATGACTTCAAAGGCTATAGCGCAGTAATTCCAGTTGCTCGGTGGATTGATTCGATTATGGAGCCGGGGAAAAAGATAAAATATAACGGCAGTAATGTAGTATTACCCGATATTAAAATGATGGTATTTAGTGGTTGTAACCCATGGAATCACCATCAACAACGTAACCGAATGAAAGAAGCGTTCAGAAAGCTACAAACAGTTGTGAATATTGATTATACATGGACACCAACCTGTCGTTTCTCCGATATCGTATTACCGGCATGTACACAGTTTGAACGTAATGATCTTGACCAATACGGTACATACTCAACTGCTGGTGTGTTGGCGATGCATAAATTGGTTGATCCCTTATACCAATCAAAAACAGATTTTCAAATTTTCACCGAACTTACCGAACGATTTGGTAAAAGTAAGCAATATACTCGTGGCATGACAGAAATGCAGTGGATACAAGATCTCTATAATGATTGTCGTGATGCAAATAAAGATAAAAACCCGATGCCAGAATTTAATGAGTTTTGGAAAAATGGCATCGTCGAATTTAAAACCGACCAGACCTATGTGAGCCACGAAGCGTTCCGAAATGATCCTGAAATCAATTCACTGGGTACACCGTCAGGGTTTATTGAAATTTATAGCCGAAAAATAGCACGCTATAACTATGAACATTGCCAAGGCCACCCAATGTGGTTTGAAAAAGAAGAGCGCTCTCATGGTGGACCGAAATCGGAGCAATTTCCATTCTGGCTGCAATCTTGCCATCCAAATAAACGCTTACACTCACAAATGTGTGATTCTGAAAAGTACCGTAATACCTATGCTGTAAAAGATCATGAACCCGTTTATATCAACCCTGAAGATGCTAAGAAAAAAGGTATTAAAGACGGTGATATTGTTCGAGTCTTTAACGATCGCGGCCAGTTATTAGCAGGGGCGGTATTATCGGAGGATTACCCAACAGGCGTAATAAGGATTTACGAAGGAGCATGGTTTGGGCCGTTGAATAACGACATTGGTGCGATTGATACTTATGGCGATCCTAATACGGTCACCATTGATATTCCATCCTCAGAGCTAGCGCAAGCAACAAGTGCCAATACCGTTGTTGTCGATATTGAAAAATTCACTGGCAAAGTACCGCCTGTGACTTCATTTAGTGGGCCAATTTATGTGAGTTAAGCCGCTATAACTGCAGCAGTAAATCAACGATTGTTGTGACATCCAGCAAACAATAAAGAGTCAGTAACATGGCTCTTTATTGTTTTTAGATATAATAAAATAAACAAAAGCAGTAAAAGACAGTGAGTCGAGATTGGATAGTTCAGAATACCCAGAGCAAGATGATTTTTCAGGTGTAAAGAAAGCAAAAGCGCCAGTATATGGGGTGGGAGATAGCACCTTACAAGCGGCTGGTGGTGAGCTGGGGGTAAAACAATTAGTGGATGCCTTTTATTACTACATGGATACCTTACCCGTTGCTGCCAAAGTACGTGCTATGCATAGTCCTGACTTAACGGAATCTAAAGCTAAACTAACTACATTTTTAGTCGGCTGGATGGGTGGCCCTTCTCGATACGCAGAAATGTATGGCTCAATCAATATACCGGGTGCGCACCGTCATTTAGATATTGGTTTAGCAGAAAAAGATGCATGGCTATTGTGTATGCAAAAAGCGTTAGATGATCAGCCGTATGAGGAAACCTTTAAACGCTATATGATGGTGCAGCTTTCTTTTCCCGCAGAAATGTGTAGAAACCGTAAATAACCTAAAGGTTTCCAATTTTAAATACATATCACAAGCAACCTATTCCAATGTGGAATAGGTTATTATCTTGTTTTTCGCTATTGCATTTTTATTCATAACGTTATTATCAAGTTACTTAATAAAAGGTAACGATGAGACGGGAAATGGAATTAACGTTAGAGATATTTGTAATATTGTTTTTTGTTGCTGGATTAGCTGGTTTTATAGATGCCATCGCAGGGGGCGGGGGGCTATTAACCGTACCGGCACTACTTTCAGTAGGTATCCCACCGGCGCAAGTATTGGCTACCAACAAATTACAAAGTTCATTTGGTAGTTTTTCAGCATCTTTGTACTTTGTCCGTAATGGATTAGTAAAACTTAAAGACATGCGTTTAGCCATTGCCTGTACCTTTACAGGCTCAGCGATTGGCGCGTTGTTGGTTCAACATATTGATGCAGGTATATTAACCAGTCTTATTCCTCTTTTATTAATATTTGTATCACTGTATTTTCTTTTTAGCCCTAATATTGGTAAACCGCAGGGCGATCCAAAACTATCAGAAGCGATGTTTGCTTTTGCCGTGGGTACATCTATTGGCTTTTATGATGGTTTTTTTGGCCCAGGAACTGGATCATTATTTACCATTTGTTTTATTGCGATTGCCAAGTTTGGCCTAGTTGAGGCAACAGCGAGAACCAAAATATTAAACTTCACTTCTAATATCGCTGCGCTTACATTTTTTATTATCGCGGGGCTGCCTATTTGGAAACTGGGTTTAATTATGGCAATAGGTGGCTTTATCGGTGCGCGCTTAGGGGCACACATTGTTATTAATAAAGGACAAAAGTTTATTCGCCCTATGGTTATTATCATGTCGATGATAATGGCGATCAAATTGCTTTGGGAACAACACCCACAATGGTTTCAATTTGCTTTATAACAACTGAATATTAAAAATTTTGGCGATAAATGATATTAAAAGGACACGTTAGTTTGGCTAGGTCTGCATTCAAAACAACATTTATCGCCAATTCCTCTTTTATAATTCAAATAACAGTAAAGTTCTTTTAAGTTAGTGATACTCTGTTACATCTTTCCCTGTTTAGAGACTAAATACCTAACATTGCTAGAGTAAGTACCGAGATTACTTTTCTACGATATTTAAAAACACTCTTTTGCAATCATTAATATATTGTTGCTTATCTTTTGATTTATTGCATATTTGAATTACTTCACATCGCTCAAAATGTTGTGACATTGATTTCGCTTTATCAATAGGGTGTAAATAATCATTTTCTGTAAATAGTGACGTCACATTTATTTTATTTAAATTAATTATTGAGGGAGTAGCATTAGGCTCACAAGTTGTAATTTTCCGTAGTATAGAAATTAAGTTTGAAGCGGGTTGATCAAACAAGTTTCTTAGAGAATTAGCATTATCAGAAGATTGTAATAATACTTTTTGATAAGCTTCAGAATTGAGATAATGCTCTAGACCTTTTTGACAACCATAAACTTCAACAAAGTCGGCCACAGCTTTAAATGGTTCTAAGTTTATAGGGCTTGCTTTAAGTTCCCATGCTGGACGAATAAGAATAAGCTCTTTGACCATTTTAGGGTAACGTGAAGCAAATTGAAGCGCGATCGCTGCCCCCATTGAAATACCAGAAAAATAAGCGATATTTATATCAAGGTGCCTCATTAACGCCTTTAAATCGCTAGTAAATGTGGTGATTGACAATTCATTTATCGGACCAATATCTGAGTGCCCATGATCGCGACATTCTAAGGTAATACAGCGTTGATCAATGTTTGGAAAAATCTCCTTAGTTTGAAAATAGTCGCCAGTTAATCCATGTTGGACAATTAGAGGAACCCCCTTACCACCACTATCAAAATAAGAAAGTTGTACTCCATTGTGAATAAATGTTTTACGCTCCATGCTATTGTCCTGCCTGTATTACTTTTTCTCGGAGGAAGTCATAAACAAACTGGCCATCTTGCTCACTGAACCCATGAGCAATCAGCTCTCCTTGAAAGCCAGAATTAATAAGCATCCGAATGTAAAAATCATAATCTAATATGCCTTTACCTGTTACTCCAAAGCTACCATCAGCGTTACGATCTTTCGCATGAGCTTGAATTATATAAGGCTCGAGTAAATTGAAGCTTTCTTCAATAATATGATGTTGCTCTGCTAAGGTTACTTGTTCAAATAAATTAGCAGGATCAAAAATTATACGGATACGATCACTTTCTAATTGTTCGATTAATCGTTTAGCCTTAGTTGCTGAATTAATTACATTTGATAATTCAGGCTCTATACCTAGATATATGTCGTATTTCTCAGCTATCTGAATAGCTTTTCGCATTTCAGAAACTAATTCGTCCCAAGCCTGTTGTGAATTATTGTCGGGATGGCCATGCCATTGGTTTGTTTGACAACGGGTTCCTGTACACAATGTGATCAGGTTACACCCAATTAAATTAGCTACTCTGGCTAAATTAAGCAGTGATGTTAATCCATTATCTTTAACCTGTTTTGATTGATGAATCATATTATAAGTGGCAGATAAAGAGCTTATCTCTACCTTTGTAGCCAAAGAACTTATCATTAATTCTTCTATAACATTATCTGTTACTTCAAGGGGGAGAGATGAAAGTTTTGAGCAAACCATATTATAAGCAACTGATTCGTAGCCTGCTTTATGAACTTTTAATAAAACTTCTGTAGGGCTTATACCTGAATATGTTTTCGCAAATACACCAATTTTCATGATTCCAGTCCACCTTTCATATCTGCCAGGTAAACTTTTTCACCTGTCTCAACCGATTTAGCGATTGCTACCATGCCACGAATAGATTCTAGGCCGTCATCAATTGTTGCTCCGAGCATTGGAGCACCATTTAAAATTGTGTCTGCAAACGCTTCTACTTGGCGTCTATAAAAGTGACCATCAGCCCCTAGAGGACGATAAGTTGTAGCAGTGGCTTCATCAAAAATATCGACTTCCGATGTTTGGAAGTACCATGGATTTTGAGTTTTCGCTTGGATACTGCCATTCTCTCCATATACATGAAATCCTTCATGCCAGTCCATTCGAACTGAAACCGTTAAATCTAAATGTCCGAGTGTACCATTGGCAAATTCTGTTTCGACAAACCAACAACGCAAACCAGCATCGTCTTTGTAACGTGCGCGGACAGAAATTATATCGCCTGCTAAAAATCGAGCCGTATCGATTAAGTGGGAGCCATGAGCCAACATGTAATAAGTTTGCAAGTTAGCCTTAGGGTTACCTTCCGGTCTTAAAGATTCACCGCTAAACACTATTTTGGGTTGTACTGCATCTGTTACGGTATAACGATGAGTTGAATCGCAATACCAAGCTTTGAGTGCGGTTAATTTGCCCATTTTTTCATTAATGAATTTACGCGCTTGTTGAATTCCAATATCAAAGCGTTTCATGTGAGCGACTTGTACCAGTTTACCGCTTTTTTCCTCTGCCTCTTTTAACGCTAACCCTTCTTCAATTGTTACACCTAAGGGCTTTTCGCAGAGCACATGTTTACCCGCTTCCAAAGCTTTAATTGATGCGGGTACATGAAACGCATCTGATGTCGCAATAATCACGGCATCTAGTTCAGGATCTGCCAACATATCATCGTAGTTTGCGTACGCTTTTTTCGCGCCATGTGTCACCGCCATGCGTTCTCGTAGTTCATCTACAACATCACATATTGCGTATAGTTCAGCATTTTTTGCTTTTGTACAGCTCTCAAAATGGGCAGCTTGTGCGATAGCACCACAACCTAAAACACCGATATTTAGTGTCTTCTTACTCATTTCTTGCTCCCTAAAAATGTAGATAAATAGATAAGTTGGTTTGCGAGGACAGAATGCGTTAGAAAATAATGATATAAAATTGTTTTATTTCATTATTTTGTTTCATCTTTTATGTCTACTCAAAACCTTGAAAATAAGTATTTATCGTTAGTAAGCGTGTTAGGCGTGCATACTCAATCCATTACATTACAAGAAGTTGCAGATATCCTATATTGTTCAAAGCGGCATGCGCGAAATATTGTTTTACAAATGCAGGAGCAAGGTTGGATATGCTGGGAATCAAGTGCAGGAAGAAGCAAACGTTCTCAACTGCGATTATTAATGGATCATGATGAATTTAATGAAGAATGTTTAAAAAGACTAGTAGATAAAGGGCAGATCCAAGAAGCTATCTCCTTAGTTAAAGATGATGAAATTAAACTGCAGTCGTTCTTTTCTCGCCGCTTTGGACATAGCGTAGAAAAAGATCAACATATACTCCGAGTGCCATATTATCGAACCTTACCCAACCTTTACCCAGGAACAGCCTTAAGGCGTTCTGAAGTACATTTAATCCATCAAATATTTAATGGATTAACTCGATATAATGAGGAAAAAGAGGAAGTGGAAGGCGACATTTCCTTTTATTGGAAACAAAAAGATTCTTTAACATGGCAATTTTATTTACGCCAGTCAGTATATTTTCATAACGGCAAACTGCTCGATTCAATGGATGTGGTTAATTCATTATTACGATGCATACGACGCCAACCTGCATTTTCAAATATCAAATCAGTCAAAGCGGTTGATGACCGCTCTATTATTATTCAGTTGTACAAGCCGTGTTTAAATTTACCACTTTTATTGGCAGATCCTAGCGCTATGATTCTGCCAAGAAATCATCAAGCAATGAAAGATTTTTATAAATACCCTGTAGGAACAGGTGCCTACAAAGTGGCTGTTAATGATCATCATCGATTACATTTAATTGCCTATGAGCGGTATTTTGGTTATCGAGCGCTGTTAGATGAAATTGAAATTATTACTCTTCCAGCTAAGCGTGAAGATAAACCAAATATAGTGATGGATTACTTTGAACTTACAGCAAACACTGAGCAAACGGCTTGGGTTGATAACGATGTAAGAAGCCCTAGAGATGAGCAGTTAGTCGAAAATGTAGTAGAGCAAGGCGCATATTTTATCTTGTTTGATCATCGAAATAGTTCGTTTAAAGATCAGTCTGTAAGGGCTTGGTTTGAACAGCAATTACAACCGTGCAATTTATTATTGGGTTTACCCATTGAAGAGCGGAAGTATTGGATGATTGCACAGAGCTTCCTGCCTAAATATTGGCACACTGTTGTGTATAACGAAATTACTCCACCGCCAGAGCAATATTTTAAACTTGGTTATCCCAAGAATAATCATGAGCATTATCAGTTTGCTCTTACTATCAAAGACATTCTTGCTGTACAGGGAGTGATAATTGAATTAGTAGCACTTGATTATGATGAGTGGGAATCGGGAACGGTTGAAATTGATATATGGCTTGGCTCTGTGATGTTTACGGAACCGAAGGCGTGGAACTGTATTAAATGGTTATTAAATACTCCTGTCATACGTGCTTCAATAATGGGCAATGATATTGAAAAGTTGAAAGCACTCGAGGACTCTTGGCATAGCTCTTCATATCAATCGAACGACCTTATTGCTCAAGTATTGAAAGAGATGTGGATTCGACCTTTATTTCATCATTGGTTGAGGTTGCGTTGTTCGCCAAGTGCACAAGGTGTCAAGTTAAACAGTTTAGGCTGGTTTGATTTTAAATCGATATGGCTTGGCTAAAATGTATGACTAAAATAGATCGATGAACTGAGTAAAAATTTATATTCGTAAACCAACAATAATAATTTAGGTAAAGAGATCTGCGATTGTATCGACAAGGTTTTTTACTCGAGTTAACTTATAACTATTTTGACGATAAATCAGAGAAATAGGGCGGATAAGTTCTGTAAGTTCCTTAAACTGAAAACAGAACTTTTCCTCAATCTTTAGTGTTTTTATAATGGAGTCAGGTACAAGGGCAGGAGCAACACCAGCCAAGCCTAGCTGTGCTGCTGCGGTATAAGAATCCATTTCCATTAACGGTATAATGCCTAATTTTTGTAATACTGCGGCTTGAGAAATATTCGCAGGGTTTTTTAAATCATTCACCAAAATGGCTTTTGGTAAGGTCGTTAGTGGTTGGTTAAAAACTAATTTGAAGGGTTCGTCCATTAAGTGTTGAGCAATGAAACTGTATTGTGAAGGTAAATGCCCCGCACAAAAGCCAATGGATGCCTTACCGGATTGTACGTTTTCGACAATCACAGGGGTATGGTGAGTGGTAATTGAAATGTATTTATCGTGCTGGAAATATTGCCCCATCGCTTGTGATAAATAACCCGCGACTAAGGTTTCAGAGCAATCAATCGTAATAATGCTTTGATCGTCTTGGTTCTGATGTTCAAAAATCAACCCTCGAATTTCATTAAAACTCGGCCCTACATTGTTAATCAGCGCATGGGCGTCAGGGGTTAGCTTAATTAACCGTCCCGCAGGTATGATCAGCTTAGTGCCTAATGTCGCTTCTAGCTTGGCAATCCGTTTGCTCACGGCTGACTGGCTGATATATAAACGGCTTCCCGTACGGCTCATGGTGCCTTCTTCTGCTAGCACTAATAAGGTTTCAATACCTTCGAGTAACATAGTTCATTCCATTGATGAAAAAGAGGAATTAATCATACGTGATTATAGGAGAAGAGGCGAGATGCTTACTCGTTGCCGCTAACTCATGATTGCCCCGAAGTTTGCTAGAGTCCTCACATACTCCTATCACGATTACTAATGGTTGGCCGTTCAAAGTAGCTTAGTTCACATATTGTTAAACTTTTCGTTTGCAACTGTTAACATTGATGCTACTAAGCTCATATTGGAAAGCAAGGATCAATAATGACCTCTAAGTTAAACCAGTTACTCGGAACTAAGCTAAACATCATTCAAGCGCCAATGGCAGGTGTACAAAACTGGGAGTTAGCTGTCGCAGTTTCCGAAGCTGGTGGACTCGGTTCTATTCCATGTGGAATGCTAACTCCTGAGAAAGTAGTGGAAGAAATTGAGCAATTTAAAGCACATAGTGATAAACGTTATAACCTAAACTTTTTTTGCCACGAAATGGAGCCAATAGATCAAGATTCACTAAAAAATTGGCAATCGCTATTACAGGGCTACTACAGGGACTTAGAAGTTGAAAGTCCTAATGGTTTACAGGGTTTGCGTTACCCTTTTGATTCCAAAATGGCTGATTGTATAGAGCCATTTAAACCACCAGTTCTAAGTTTTCATTTCGGCTTGCCCTCACAGGAACTTATCGAACGAATCAAGTCTTGGGGTACTGTGATACTTTCGTCTGCTACTACGCTAGAAGAGGCGATCTGGTTAGAGAAGCATGGTGCAGATATCATCATTGCACAAGGTGTAGAAGCTGGCGGTCATAGAGCAATGTTTTTAACCAATGACTTGAATAGTCAAATGCCTACAGTAGAACTGTTACTTGCTTTGCAATCACATGTATCTGTACCTATTGTTGCCGCAGGAGGTATTGGGTCTAAGGATGACATACGAAAGTTAGTTGAACTTGGAAGTAGTGGTGTTCAAGTAGGTACAGCCTTTTTGCTTTGCAATGAAGTTAAGACGACTAAAGTACATAGGGCTTCGCTCAAATCTAACAAACAAATTACCGCAATCACTAACGTATTCTCTGGTCGACCAGCAAGAGGAATACGCAACAAAGTAATGATCGAACTCGATTATATTTCAAAAGAAGCTCCGAAATTCCCATATGCTTCAATAGCGATGGCACCACTAAGAGCAAAGGCTGAATCACAATTGTCTTGTGATTTTACCCCCTTATGGTCTGGTACAAACAGGAATGCATGTGAAGAAGTCTCTGCATCGGATTTAATGAAAACGTTAACCAGTTAGCATCGTAATGTGTAGTGGCTAAGTAAATTTGGCCGCTACAGTAGAAGCTTTGCTATACCTCAAGTAATCCGTTATATACTAATTTAGCGATCCATATAACACGAAACTATCCATAAATAAGTTAACTCTAGCTTCAATAAAAAACCAAACAATCGATCGGTTTTTTATTAATTTGATGCTGCTAAGCTGCGTAGCAATGAGCTTTAGTGTCTTATTCTTAAATGCATTTTGCTGATTATTGTTAAATGAAACCGCCATGAAGATGGATATTGAATGTTTATAAATGATGAATTTAGATATTCGTCGAATAACATTGTGTATCTTGTTTCATTCCAAGGTATTACGTTGCGAGTAAAAATAGACCTATATAGTATTTTCATCATTATTTGATCGGATGAATAACTGAAAAATTTAGGAGTATTACATGTCAGAGATGCAAGAAGAGGTGGTGGTTAATCCAACCATGACAGCAAAAGATGAAGCCGCAAAAACAAACGCATTAATTGCCTATGGCTTGATGATTCTTGGCTTATTTACTGGGATTTTCTGGTTCGTTGGTGCAGTTTGGGCAATGGTGAAAAAGAGTGATGCAAAAGGGACTATCTTTGCCGATCACTACAGCAATATTACAACAACGTTCTGGTGGGGGTTAGGCTTATCTATTATTTGCGGCGTACTAACATTAGTTGTTGTAGGCTATTTCTTCGCTATTGCAGTCTGGATTTGGTCTATATTCCGCGTGGTGAAAGGTTTAGCGAAACTGACCTCTAATAAAGGGTATAACGGCTAACGTTAATACTTAGTTGCGTGACGAATAAAAAATGCCCTGTACTTGATAAATCAAGAAATAGGGCATTGATATTGATTATGTTTATGGTTAGTTACTAATCACTTGACGTGTCGTTACTAAGCAAAAGTTCGAGAACTGCTCTGTAAGAAACGCTTCTTTACCTTTGATTTTTTTACTCTTTAGCACATAAGTATGTTCATTCAGTTTTCCTTCGAAATCCCATTTGCTAAAAGCTTCATGGCGAGCGTCAGCACAAGAAGTTTGCAAAATATAGCTTTCAGTAACTGAAGTATCACATCCACCTTCGATATTTTTCACACCATGAAAAGTTACATGGCTTTGACGATCACGATAGGTGGTTACAGCCAGTGCATTGAAAAGATGCACATCATCAGACTTACTCACGTAAGGCAGCATTCTATGAGGATTCTCTTTTAACGTGGCTGTTGCCAAATCCCTTAGTTCAGAAGAGCAGGGGATAGCTTGGCTCTCAAGAATACTGTCCATTGATGTTTTCGCTTGAGCGATATTAAACAAGCTTGGTAAAGCGATCAGCGAACCTAGCACACAAGCAAATAACTTCATATTTATACCCCGAATCAATACTTGGTCATCGGCATAACAGTGAGTTGCACGTCAAAACTTTCACCGTTGTCGGCAACTAAAGTCACTTTGATTTCTTGTCCCGGCTCAAATGCTTCTTTAACACCCATAAACATTAGGTGGTAATCTTTTGGCTTTAGTTCAACAGAACCATTTGCAGGGATCTCAAGGGAATCAACTTTACGCATTGCCATCTGACTATCACGCATAAACATACGGTGGATCTCTGTGTGTTTTGCTATAGATGATTTTGCCTCTACAAGACGAATAGGCTTATCGGTATCGTTGGTGATCTTCATATAACCAGCGCTAACCTTTACCCCGGGAATGGTTGCTTTAGCACGAGCATTTTCAATCGTCAGTACGTCATTAATGTTTTGTACTTCATGGTATGTTTTCGTGTCAGCGGCAGTTGCATCATGGCCACTGTGATCGTGTGTAATGTGGTCATTAGCAGAAGCTTGGAATGCAGCTAGTACTAATGCAATTGATAATACGGTCTTTTTCATAAAATTCCCTATAAATTTTAGTTATTAGCAAGGGTGTTGCTATGAGCACGGTCAATACCTGCAGCTAGCTCAATAGGTGTTGTTGTATGGCTCATTGCATCAACCAACTTTCCTTCTGGATTAATAATATAGAAACGAGAAGCGTGGTCTACGGTGTAGCTAAGTTCAGAAGATTCCATATCAACTAAATCAAAGTAAACACCATACTGTTCTGTTAAGGCGTCTATTTCTTGTTTTGTCCCTGTTAAACCTTTGATGCGTTTATCAAAATGCTTAGCAAACTTGTCAAGAGAGTCAAGGTTATCTCGACCAGGATCAACACTAATAAAAATACCTTGTACGTTTGCATATTCTTCAGGTGGTAACATTGAAAAAGCTGTCGACATTACGCCCATAGAAGAAGGGCAGACTTCAGCGCAGTTTAAGAATCCAAAATAAAGAACGACAGTTTGACCTTTAAATTGGTCAAGGCTGACGGTGCCATCAAGGCTATTTAGTTGAAATTCACCGCCAAGATCTTTAAGCGCTTTTTGTTTTTCTCCAATCGGGGTTGTGCTGTTATTTATGTAAAGCGCGAAAATGCCAGTGAGGGCAAGTGCTCCAAGAAGGAGCACAATTTTTACAGGGTTTTTCGTCATTAACTTCGCTCCAGCAGAGTAGAAACTACTGTATTACTAGCTTGATAATTTTTTGATAGGTCTCCCGCCGAAAAGTCGAGAGAAATAAGTAAACAAAACACCATGATGTTAGCGATTGAGCAAAGTAACATTTGTTTGCCCCATTGCGCATCTGGCACTTTTTGGTAGCCCACTTTGGCAATATACAACCAGTGAAGACTGACTAAACCAACACCTAGTGCATACCAGCTACCCGCATAACCTAGGTAGTTAAGTGCTAAAGCAGCAACAGCAAACGCAATGATGTAAGCAATGATGTGTAAACGAGCACGTGCTATTCCCACTTCTACAGGTAGAACTGGAATGGATGCTGCTTTGTAATCATCAAATCGGTAAATAGCAATGGCATAGGAATGAGGAAGCTGCCAGATACAGAAAGTAATGAATAAGATCGCAGCGCCAGCATCAAAGTGACCTGTTACTGCGCAATAACCGATAACCGGAGGACATGCACCAGAAAGTCCGCCTATCAGTGTGCCGTAAACGGATTTACGCTTGTAGTAAAGACTATATAAACCGACATAGACAACGAATCCAAGCACACCAAATTGCAATGCAATCGTTGTTGTAAATTGGCTAAGTAGGTAGAAGCCAGACAAACCTAATACCGTGGCCCAGATAAGTGCGTGAGATACAGGTATAACATTTTTAACGAGTTCTCTTTCGCAGGTACGTTTCATTAAGCGATCGATATCTTTATCGATCACGTTGTTGAAAACGCAGCCTGATGCAACGATTAGGCTAGTACCCATACACACAGCAAGGAGTAATAGCCAATCGATATTGCCTTGAGAAGCGAGAAGCACACCACCGATGGCGGCAACTAAGTTGCCGCCGATAATACCGGGTTTGGTGATTTTTAGATAAGGTCTATACATCCTGAAACCCTATTAGTGACCCATCAGCATGTTGTGATTTAGGTGTTCCATAATCCACAACGAACCAATGAGGATAATTGCGACAATTACCACAACAAAAACGGCGGAAGAGGTATTCCACATCTGCTTTGATGAGGCATTCATATGTAAAAAGTAAACAAGTTGAACAAAAATTTGCGCGACTGCGAAAACCATGATTACGCCGATAATTAGCGGCTTAGAGCCGATTCCAGCCATCACCATAGCAAAAGGCACTACAGTTAGAATGATGGATAGAATCAAGCCATTTAAATACTCTTTTACGCTACCGTGAGCCTGTCCACCTTGGCCGTGCTCAGATGAATTAGCCATTACAATACCCCCATCAAGTAAACAACGCTGAATACACAGATCCAAATAACATCTAGGAAGTGCCAGAATAAGCTCAGACAAGCTAGACGAGTTTTATTATCTTCAGAAAAACCATCACGCTTGAAATGGACGAATAGAACAGTCATCCAAATCAGGCCAGCAAATACGTGAAGTCCGTGCGTTGCAACAAGTGCATAGAAAGATGACCAGTATGCACTGCTGTGGAAAGTGGCACCTTCATTACTGAAATGCCAGAACTCATAAAGCTCCATTACTAAGAAAGACAGACCGAGTGCAAAGGTAATGCCCAACCATTTGAGCATGCCCTTCATGTTTTCATTGTTCGCCTTAAGCATCGCCATGCCAAAAGTGAAACTACTTAGGAGAAGTAGGGCAGTTTCACCAGCAACGAAAGTTAAATTGAACAGTTCAGTTGGCTCAATTTGTCCAGCAAAGCTGTTTGAGAAAACGGCAAACACTGCGAAAAGCGTACCGAATAATAAACAGTCACTAAGGATATAAATCCAGAAACCAAAGATCGTATCGCCTGCGTAATCATGATGGTCATGATCATCGTGATCATGACCGTCATGTGACTGAACAGCGACGTTTGGTTCAAATGTA
This sequence comes from Photobacterium sp. SKA34, assembly GCF_000153325.1. Taxonomy (GTDB): domain Bacteria; phylum Pseudomonadota; class Gammaproteobacteria; order Enterobacterales; family Vibrionaceae; genus Photobacterium. The sequence continues at coordinate 810,378 of NZ_CH724142.1, read as the reverse complement.
TGTTTAACTTCTGTAGTCATAATTGCTGTCAGTCCCTATGCCGTAACAGGTTTTAGGTCAGACGAATCATCTTCATCCTGATCTTCGTCTTTATTTTCTTCGCTAGTCGAACCTTGTTCGCCATAAACACGTGCTAGATGTGCACGCTCAATTGCTTCAACTTCAGCAACTTCAACGTAGTAGTCTTTGTTGCGCTCAAAACTGTATGCAATCCATGAGGCCAAAATACCAACACCGCTAGCGATTACCATCCACCAGATATGCCATATAAAAGCGAAACCGAGTGTTAATGCAAATGCGCTGATCACAACACCTGCCCACGTATTCTTAGGCATATGAATGCGCTTGTAACGTTCAGGTGCTTTGTACGCTAATCCGTTCTCTTTCGCATAGTGGTGCTCATCACGGTCGTGAATTTTAGGTAGCGTCGCGAAGTTGTAGAACGCTGGTGGCGAAGATGTTGCCCACTCAAGCGTACGTCCATCCCAAGGGTCACCGGTAAGATCAAGGTTCTTCTTACGGTCACGAATACTTACGTAAACTTGGTAGAATTGAGTCGCAATACCCGATGCAATGATAAATACGCCAAATGCAGAGATCCAAAGTAGTGGTGCCCACTCAGGGTTATCTGCAACATTCAGACGACGTGTCATACCACTGAAACCAAGAACGTAAATTGGCATGAAGGTTACGAAGAACCCGACAGTCCAAAGAACACAAGAAAGTTTGCCTAGTTTTTCGTCTAGCTTGAAACCCGTAGCTTTAGGGAACCAGTAAGTGAAACCTGCAAAGTAACCGAATAGCGCACCACCGATAATCACGTTATGGAAGTGAGCGATAACGAATAAGCTGTTGTGAAGTACGAAGTTTGCTGCTGGAACTGCAAGCATAACACCCGTCATACCACCAATTGTAAAGGTAATTAGGAATGCAATTGTCCACCACATGCTCGCTGAAAACTCAACGCGGCCTTTGTACATAGTAAATAGCCAGTTGAATATCTTAACCCCAGTTGGAATAGAGATAATCATCGTAGCAATACCAAAGAAAGCGTTAACACTTGCACCTGCACCCATGGTGAAGAAGTGGTGTAGCCATACAACGAATGACAGAATCATGATAACGGCTGTTGCCCACACAAGTGATACATAGCCGAATAGACGCTTACGTGAGAATGTCGCTGTGATTTCTGAGAATATACCAAAAGCAGGTAAAATCAGAATGTATACTTCAGGGTGACCCCATGCCCAGATAAGGTTAACGTACATCATTACGTTACCGCCCATATCTGTTGTGAAGAAATGGGTGCCAATGTAACGGTCAAGTGTTAATAGCGTTAACGTTACTGTCAGAATCGGGAAAGCCAGAACAATCAGTGCGTTTGCACATAGCGATGTCCATGTAAACACAGGCATTTGCATCAGTTTCATACCTGGTGCGCGCATGCGAATGATGGTCACAACGAAGTTAACACCGGTCAGTAGGGTACCGATACCAGAGATCTGTAGCGCCCAAAGCCAGTAGTCGACACCCACCCAAGGACTGTATTCCATACCTGATAGTGGCGGGTAAGCAAGCCAACCTGTTGAAGCAAACTCACCGATAAACAGTGACATGTTAATCAGAATTGCACCAACTACAAAGAGCCAGAAGCTCAAAGAGTTTAAGAATGGGAAGGCTACGTCACGTGCACCAATTTGCAGTGGAACGATGATGTTCATCAGACCTACCACGAATGGCATGGCAACGAAGAAAATCATGATTACACCATGGGCACTGAAAATTTGGTCGTAGTGCTCTGGGGGGAGATAACCAGTCCCATTGATGGTTGCTGCAGCTTGTTGAGTTCGCATCATGAAGGCGTCAGCAAAACCACGGAAAAGCATCACTGCCGCGACAATGATGTACATGATGCCGATTTTCTTATGGTCGACGGAAGTAAACCATTGTTCCCACAAATGCTTCCACTTACCGTAGTAAGTAATTGCAGCTACAAGTGCTAATCCACCAAGAAGGGCACCTAGCATAACAGGTAATATGACTGGGTCTGTAAATGGAATCACATCCCAATTTAGTTTGCCGAAGATAGGATCCGGATCGGCGTAGACATCGCCTTTATAAGCCATTTTGGACTCCCGCGTGTTTTTCAATAATATCTTTGAATCGAAGAGGATCGACAGAAGCAAAGTAAGTCACAGGGTGGGCTGTTTTAATTTGCTCTTTAGCATTGGCTGTCAGCACAGCGTAGCTGCTGTCGTTCAATACTTTGTCGGATGCTTTAACTTTTTGAACCCATTGTTCAAAGTCGGCATTGTCTACTGCGTGTGCTTTAAACTTCATGTTGGTAAAACCAAAGCCGCTGTAGTTTGCAGAAATACCACGGTAAACGCCTTTCTCTTCTGCCATAAGGTGAAGTCTATTTTCCATCCCAGCCATTGCGTACACCTGGCTACCAAGTTGTGGGATGAAGAATGAATTCATCGTGGTGTCTGATGTAACTAAGAATCTAACTGGTCGATTTACAGGTAATGCAATCTCATTAACTGTTGCTATCTGCTGTTCAGGATAAATAAATAGCCACTTCCAGTTCATTGCAACAACTTGGATAGTCAACGGTTTTTCTTCAGATGCAATCTCTTTACGCGGGTCGAGAGAATATGAGGTTTGATAAGTGATCCAACCTAGCGCAAGAATGATTAAGCAAGGAACTGCCCACACAATCACTTCGATTTTTGTGGAATGCTCCCAGTTTGGTTTGTACTCAGCATCTTTATTGCTGTGGCGGTATTTGTAAGGGAAATACACGGACATCAGCAAAACAGGGACTATAATTATTGCCATCAAAAGTACTGATGTAATGATCAGTGAAGACTGGGCTTGACCAATCGAGCCTTTTGAATCAAATAGAACCATATTACTGCTAGTAAATATGAACGTTAAAAGTGCTACTGATAATGTTGCAAGGATCGTTATCCCAACTTTCCTGCTGCGTGTTATCTTCATTTTTCCTCCCTGACCTTGTACTACTTTCACTTTATCCAGTAATGAAAATCAGAAGACTGCTTTAAAAGGATTGTCAAATATATATTATTGATTTGTAATTATTTAACGTTGTAAACAAAATTTAGAAATTTGTTATTCGTTATTGATATTAACCGTGTCTGATTTCCTTCTTTTGTTCATAAAGTTTATGAGTGCAATTTAATGGCAAAAGTAAGCAATGTAAAACACATGTTTCATTTTGTTGCAAAATGATGATGTACGTTGCAAATATTGCTGAATTTATAAGTCACATTGATTAATTTTTCCCATTTTATAACTTATTCTTCCTAGCTTTCATCCTTGTTGATCACTAATTTTTACATTGCTTGACGATTCGAGTGACGAATATATGTGATTTTGTGCAATTCAAGAATTTATCTCACATTCTATTTAGTTATGATTTCATTAATAATTTATGTTTTAAAACACCATATAGATCACTTTTATGAAGCAATTTATCCCCGATGTTTTATTATTTTGTAATACAAAATCACGGGGTGATTTAGGTCTCATTTTTTCATTGCTAAATTATTTTTTGTTACCTAATTGCAACATTGTGTGTAGCGCTGGTTCGCCTTGATTCTCTGTTTTCGTTACTCTCTATTCTCATTCTTGATGAATGGCTCATTGCATTCTTTAGCTATAAAAGGGTTATGACTATTAATGGCAATGGAATTGAGATCACATGACGAGGCTGCAAAAAACTTTATCTTTGATTCTGACTTCATTTCTATCAGCCCAAACAAGAAACATTAGATGGCAATTGGATGCTGCCAACATCAATACCCTCTAAAAAGTGAGTGCAGATGATGAGAATTAAAATCACTTGGATATTATTTGCTTCAATGTTGTTTGGGGGCGGGTCTTGCCAAGTAAAGGCAAAGGAAAAAACTAGTTATGATCCTGTTACGCTACAAACACTTCCGAGTGTAGAGTTTATAAATCAAGCACAAAGATTACTGGCACTTACTGGCGGGCTAAATCAATTCTATAGTTTCAAAGAGCCAACCCCTATTAATAACCAGCCTGTTATAAGAATGAATCGTGACACACTTTATATGACGGGTGTTTTTGATGTGAGTGCTGGGGTAAAAATTACCATTCCAGATATGGAGGATCGGTATGTTTCGCTAATGACGGTTAATGAGCAAGGTTATACCACATTTGTTAAAACGGGCGCTGGTCAGTACGAGTTAAACAGCGAAAATGTAGGTAGTGATTATGCTGCTTTCATTGTTCGGATTTTAGTCAATGCATCATCTAAAAAGGATATTTCGCAAGTACAAAATTTGCAGAAATTGATTTCAGATAATGTGAAAGCCAACGCAAAAACGCTTTATCAGCCAGCGAAATATGATTCTGAAAGTTATAAAAAACTTTATGACAAAATGTTAGAAAAAGGGAGAACTTTACCAAGCCTAAAAGGAGCTTTTGGTCGTCCTGATGAAGTGAATCCAGCCGTGTTTCCTATCGGTACTATAATGGGGTGGGGCGCTTTACCCGATAAGAATGCATTTTATGGTAATGTTGATCCAAAACTGCCTGTGGATACTTACCAGATTAATGTAAAAGATGTTCCGGTTAACGCGTTTTGGTCAATAAGCTTGTATGACGCTGATGGTTATTTCAAAGAAAATAAGTTAGGTAAATACAATGTGAATAGCGTGATGGGAAGGCCGAATCTGGATGGTTCTTATACAATTCATTTTGGTGGCTGTGAGGATAATCGCGTTAACTGTCTACCTATTATGGAAGGTTGGAATTACATTGTGCGGATGTATCAACCTAGCCAAGATATTATAGATGGTACGTGGATGTTTCCAAAACCCGTAAAGATATCTAAATAACTTAAACTAAAAAACCGATCAAATGATCGGTTCTTTATTCTCTCAATATTTACGAACGTGTGTGACGCTTATTCTTCTAATTCGCTTTTGGTTTTTTCTTGCTGAGTAATGCTACCTACTTCAAGTAGGGGAGCAACATCAAGATGTTCGGCATTCATCATGGTTGAAATACGCTGTACTGATGACAGTAGCAGTGATTGTTCCCAATCGTCCAACTCTTGATATTGAGAAATAAAGCTGTCTTGCAGCGGTAATGGCGCTTTTTCAAGGAGTGTTAAGCCATCTTCGGTAAGGTGAGCATGCACTTTACGCTTATCTAATTGGCTACGTTGACGTACGACTAAACCGCGCTTTTCTAGTCGATCAAGAATGGTCGTAGCCGTTGCTTGACTCATATTAGTGTTATTAGAAAGCTGACGAATAGTCACTTCTTCACCTGATGCTTTAATCGCTCGCATCAAAACTAATTGAGGCCCTGTCAATCCTGCGTTTTTGTTCAATTTTCTTGAATGCAGGTCGATAGCGCGAATAATTTGTCGAAGAGCAATCAGAACTTCTTCGTGCTTGTCCATGTAAATCTCCAAATCTTACAGCGGCATATTACGTATTGATATTTATCACTGTGGTAATAAATCTCAGTAGTGCAATATGTATCATTACGCTAGCTATAGCAAAGATTATACGTGAATTACATCGAGATAATCGTTATATCTGCTCTAGTTATGGTTTTTTTAAAATTAAATGCAAATTATTATCATTAATTGTGGTTGATGTGTTTCAAAATGTTACCAATCTGATATATTGCCTGAATAATAACAATTATCAGTTAGATTTGCATTCTAGTTGTATCAAGAAACGCTCAACAAGGAAGAACCTTTAATGAATAAAATATTTACTCATACTCTGATTGCGGCTGCGATATTCACGTTGCCGACAGTGACACAAGCGGCAACTAAACAAGAAGTGGTGACGCATTATGCTGATCTTGCACACAATGTTTATAGTGATGCATTAACTACTGCGAAAGATTTAGATAAAGCGATTGCTGCACTTGTTGCTAATCCTTCTGAAAAAACACTTTCAGCAGCACGTATCGCATGGAAAGCTTCTCGCGTTCCTTATCAACAATCTGAAGTATTCCGTTTTGGTAATGGTATTGTTGATGATTGGGAAGGGCAATTAAATGCGTGGCCGTTAGATGAAGGTTTAATTGATTACGTAGCGAATGATTACCAACACGAGCTTGGTAATGAAGGCGCAAAAGCGAATATCGTAGCAAGTAATACTCTGAATGTCGGTAATAAAGAGATTGATGTTACTAAGATCACGCCTGAATTGATTGCTGGTTTAAATGAATTAGGCGGTTCTGAAGCAAACGTGGCTTCTGGTTATCATGCAATTGAGTTTCTATTATGGGGACAAGACCTTAACGGTACTAAGAGTGGTGCTGGCGATCGTAAATTTACAGACTTTGTAAAGGGCGAAGCGTGTACTAATGGTAACTGTGATCGTCGTGCTGAGTATTTAACGGCTTCTTCTCAACTGCTGATTAACGATCTGCAATGGATGGAAAAGCAGTGGTCAGCAACCGAAGCGAAGAACTACCGTAGTGAATTACTAGCGGAATCAGCAGATAACGGCTTACGTAAAATGCTGTTTGGTATGGGGTCTCTTTCATTAGGTGAGCTTGCTGGTGAGCGCATGAAGGTGGCGTTAGAAGCCAATTCAACGGAAGACGAGCATGATTGTTTTTCAGATAACACCCATAACTCGCATTACTACAATGAGCAAGGTATCTATAACGTTTACACCGGTACTTACACCCGTACTAATGGTGAAGTGTTAACAGGCCCAAGTATTAATGACTTAGTGGCAGCTCAAGATAAAAAAGCCGCTGCTGAAATTAAAGCAGAATTTGATAAAACTCGCGCTCAACTACAAACACTTGTTGATTCAGCTGAAAAAGATAACCAACACTTTGATCAGCTTATTGCTACAGATAATAAAGCCGGCCATGCGTTGGTGAATAAATCTATTATGGCTTTAGTGCAGCAAACTGCTGAGATTGAAAAAGCGGCAAGTATTATTGGTGTGAGTAATTTAAACCCAGATACTGCAGATCATCAGTTCTAAGTGACTTATCGCTCTACAAAAATATAAAAATAAGTCGCCAGCAATTAGGGCGACTTTATTCGTATTTTAATAATAAGAATCTATGAGTATGAAGTATTTAGCAACGATGATGATGTCACTAGGGGTACTGCCTGTTATTGCGTCTGCAGAATCCACTATTCCTGAAAAACAAAAGCCAAAGTATACCCAAGAGCAACTGGCAAAAATCAAATCTGGCGGTGATACTACAACGCCAAAAACAGGTGCCAACGCCTTTTCTTTGCCTTCGAGTAATTTGCCGATGTCTAAGCGATTAGATTTCAGTGTTGGTAACAGTTTTTTTCGTAATCCTTGGGTACAAGCCCCTGCAACAACTGATGCTCGTGATGGTTTAGGGCCGTTATTTAATACTAATGGTTGTCAGAATTGCCACATAAAGGATGGGCGCGGTCATCCACCTGAGAAAGGCGATATTAATGCTGTTTCTATGCTGGTACGTTTAAGTATTCCTGCACTAACAAATGAGCAGAAAAAACAGTTAATTAAAAATGGCTCAATTCCAGAGCCGGCTTATGGCGGCCAATTACAAGATTTTGCCTTGCCTGAAGCCAAACCAGAAGGGCAAATATCATTAACCTACAGTGATTTACCAGTGACGTTTGCTGACGGTGAGGTGATAACCCTACGTAAGCCTAATTTAACTATCAAGGATCTCAATTATGGCCCAATGGCGGAAGATGTAATGCTATCTGCACGTATTGCGCCAACAATGATCGGATTGGGTTTGTTGGAGCATATCCCTGAGGCGACATTGCAGTCTTTTGTTACTGCACAAGCCGATGAAGGCAGAGGCGTAAGCGGAAAGTTAAACCAAGTATGGGACGTGCAAGCGAATAAAACGGTGATTGGACGCTTTGGTTGGAAAGCGGGGCAACCGACTTTAATGCAGCAAAATGCTGCTGCGTTTAGTGGTGATTTAGGCTTAACCAGTGCGTTATTTGAACAAGAAAACTGTAGTAATAAACAGTCAATTTGCCAAGAGCTGCCTAATGGCGGCAAACATGAAGTTACGGAAAAAGTACTTAATTTTGTCGAATTTTATTCGCAGCATTTAGCGGTTCCTGCGCGTCGAAATATTACAGAACCTCAAGTCATGACTGGTGAAAAGCTGTTTTCTGATATTGGCTGTGAAAGTTGTCACCGTAAGAATATTAAGACAGCCAACGTACCTAATCGTCCAGCGTTATCTGAACAAACTATCAACCCTTATACTGATTTGTTATTACACGATATGGGTGAAGGGTTAGCAGATAATCGTCCTGAGTTTTTAGCTAATGGTCAAGAATGGCGTACACCGCCGTTATGGGGATTAGGTTATACCGAGGAAGTGAACGGACACACTAACTTTTTACATGATGGACGTGCACGAACGGTTATGGAAGCAGTGTTATGGCATGGCGGTGAAGCACAAATGAGCCGCGATAAAGTGTTGCAACTGCCTTTATCTGATCGCCAAGCATTAGTCGCGTTTTTAAATTCACTGTAAAGAGGAGGTATTGTAATGAAGAAGTATGCAAGCCAATCTCAGATTACTCTTGCTATTTGTACATTGGCGTTAAGTATTATTACCACAGGTTGTAGTGACGACAGTATTGACGTTTCACAATCAGAGCCCAAACCAACGCCACCGATTGAAAGTGTAAAACCTAAGGAGGCGCTAGGTTTTAATCTTACGCCCGTTTATGAACTGTCACTGGATGCCGCAACAAAGTATCAGCAATCGACACGTTTATTGCATGAGAGCGTTAATCATCTTTGTAGCCAGTACAGTGATGCTTCTATAAAAGCGGCGCAAGATGCATGGCTATCAACAATGCAAAGCTGGATGGCATTACAAGGCCGCGAAAAAGGCAGTGAAGAAGCATTAGCTTTAAGCTGGCAAGTGCAATTTTGGCCTGATAAAAAGAACACCACAGGTAGAAAGCTTAAACAGTTGTTACAGTCAGATAAAACATTTACCAGCCAAGGCATTGCTGATCAAAGTGTGGTAGTGCAGGGTTTAGGTGCTGCTGAATGGTTTTTATTTAAAGAGCAAAAGCAGTTATCTCAGGCTAATTATTGTCAGTTAGCCGTTGCAATAACAGGGCATATGGTACAAACCGCCACAGATTTAGTCTCAGAGTGGAAGCATAACCCATGGCAAACATTACCGACGCCATTAGCCTTAGGTGAATATTTAGGTGCGCTCAATAACCAGCTTGATTACACCCTTAAAAAACTGACTCGTCCAATGGGGAAGCCAGGTAATCCTAAACCATATCAAGCGGAAGCATGGCGTTCACAAACATCAATGGTGAGTTTAAAAGCGAGTGTGGAAGCATTACATCAGTTGTATCTTGCTAATGGCAAGGGTCTGAATGCCTTATTGATTAAAGAAGGGCATGAGATCACCGCAAATCGTATTAATCAGCGTTTTGAACTGTTGTTAGCCGATTGGCCTCAAGAAAAAAGCATGGGGTCGTTACTAAAAACAAAAGCTGGATACCGTGAATTAATTAATGTGTTCAATGGGCTGGAATATATTCAGTTAGCGTTACACGATGATGTAGCTGCAGAGCTAGGTATTGTAATGGGGTTTAATGCAACCGATGGCGACTAACTTATCGAGGCGTAAATTATTACGTTATGCGCTTTCATCTGCCAGTGCTTTACCGTTTATGTCGGTAACTGGCTGTGATGTTAGCGCGAGACATGGTGTTTCAGCACAATCACATAGCCAGCCCAAATTGATTGGTTGTAGTCGAACCGCAGCGGGGAAATTTGCAGCTGTTGTGGCTGATTTATCAGGAAATCCACTGCTGAAAATTATGTTACCTACACGAGGGCATGGTATATCGTTACAACGTAATGGTGTGTTGGCTGCGGTATTTTCTCGCCGTCCTGGACAATATGTTCAAGTGTTTGATCACAAATCAGGTAAAGAATGGGGCTTACGAGCAGCAGATCCTAATCGTTACTTTTACGGTCATGGTGTTTTTTCTGACGATGGTCAGTATTTGTATACAACGGAGGGAGAGTCAGCAACCAGTCGTGGTATTATTGGGGTTTATGAGGTCAAGCAAGGTTTACCCAAAGTGGCTGAGTTTAGCGATTTTGGTATTGGCCCTCATGAAGTGATTTGGGCTGATAATAATACCTTAGCTGTGGGTGTTGGTGGGGTGCATACCCAAGGGCGAACACCGTTAAATCTTGATTCAATGCAACCTGCATTAGTGTATTTAGATAAGAGCCGAGGTGAGATTGTTGATCAAGCAGAACTTGCTGATAAGCGACTAAGTATTCGTCATCTTAGCTTAATGGATAATGGGGATATCGCTTGCGGTCAACAGTATCGTGGTAAGCCTGAACATGTCGCACCGCTGGTGGCTACGCATCAACGTGGACAAGCATTACACTCATTATTGGCTGAAGATGAAGAATGGTTGAGGTTTAATCATTACATTGCCAGTATCGGTACGATTGATGGCTATTTATTAGCAACGTCACCTAGGGGTAATTGTTACGGCATTTGGGAGCAATCAACACGAGAGTTAGTTGAGGTGAAGCCTTTAGTCGATGCTTCTGGCGTTGCGATGCTAGATAACCATTGGATTGTTGGCTCTGGCGCAGGGAAAATACTCAGTATTGATACCCATTTTAAAAAGACGTCAGAACAAAGTGCGATTATGTGGGATAACCATTGGGCACTGTTTGCTGTCTAATAACGTTATTTACTACTGTTGTTGATACAAATGCTGTTTCTTCTTAGTAATAAGAAACAGCACTATTTTTTGTAATCTGCGAACGTTACTGCTAATAATTTTCTGTTTCCTTTCTATTCTTATAGATATATTTCACTTTAATCAAATTGCGTCTACATTTAATGCTCTAAATACTACTATTATTAGTAATGGCGGGGTAGTGCTTGGGGACTTCTATGAGTATTTGTAAGTATTGGTATTTCACCTCTGTATTATGTTTATTTTCTATTAATCTTACAGCTTCAACTGATTTGCCATCTTATTCTGCAACTGAAAATAATATGATAGTGATAAATGATAAGAAAATTATCACGTCTAAATTAATGAATTCATTGGATGAAGAAATATTAAGCAATAATCATACCGTTAGCCAGCAGTATCAAATCGCAAAAGATTGGGTCAAAGATATTGCTAATAATGTACAAGGTATTCAATATATTGATAAATTAGCTGAATTGTATTTAACCATTGGCTATGGCCAAGTTTGGCAAGATCAAATTGCCATGTCTGAGTTTGAAGAACAACTTTATTTATTATCGCTATCTAGAATCTCGCCTGATTTAACCCGTAGATATCATAATTTAAAACGTTATAGAAATAATAGTGATTGGCGTGATTACGATGTGTTAGCAACTGATACATTATTTGCATATATGGGATTTATTGAAGCAATAGAAAAAAAAGGCAACTTATGGTTATTTGGTGATATACCTCCCACGATACTGCCATTACCTTCTGATAGATTTATAGAAGAATTATTAACAAGCCATGAACAACAACGCTTGCGTTTCTTTATTGCTAGGTTAAAGCCATTAGATAATGAATATACTGAGCTTGTTACTGCGTTAAATAAGCTTAATGAGATAAGAGATACACGATGGCCTGTCTTTTTATTTAAGGGCATCATTCAACCGGGAAAGTATGTTAAAAATATTGAGGGCGTAGTGACTGTTCTTGAAACATTAGGAGATATGACTACATTAGAAGCAGAAAATGTAAGATCCCAAAAAATACAATATTTATCAGGCTCTGTTCTGATTGCAGTAAAGCGTTTTCAAGAACGACATGGTTTAAAGAATGATGGTGTAATAGGGACGCAAACCCAGCAATGGCTTGCACTCAACATTAAAGAGCGTATTCGACTATTGGCACTAAATGCACAACGTATGCGATTATGGTCGGTTAAACCAGATACCGGTATTGTGGTTAATATTCCCAGTTTTTATATGAATTTATGGCTTGAAGGTGAAAAGGTACTAGGTAGTAAAGTAATTGTTGGACGCCCTTCAAGACATACGCCTATGATTGATTCTGATATTCAATCGGTTGTTTTTAACCCTTATTGGAATGTCCCTAATTCTATAATGAAAAAAGATATTATGCCGAAGGTACGAAGAAATCGAAATTATTTGGCTAACCATAATTATGAAGTGATAAAAGGATGGGATAACGCGCAAAAAATAGCTATCAATTCAATTCCATATCATTTGTTATCACCGAATCGTTTTCCTTATCGTTTAAGACAAAAACCAGGAAAGCGAAATGCATTAGGATTATATAAATTTAATTTCCCTAATAACCAAGCTATTTATTTACATGATACTGCTTCGCGATCTTTATTTAAAAAGAATGAACGTGCGTTAAGTTCTGGTTGTATTCGAGTTGAACAAGCAAAAAGTTTAGCAAGGGTACTATTAGAATATTCAGGGAGTAGTGAGCAGCGTTTTGATAGTTTATCCAGAAGTAGAAAAACGCGAACAATAGTATTGGGTGATAATAAAAGTGTACCTGTGGATCTTATTTATCAGACAGCATGGGTAGATGATTCTGGTTTGGTGCATTATCGCAGTGATATATATCAGTATGATCGTGATCAAAGAAAAAATAGTTCATTAATTTCTGCTTACAATTACTGATCTAGATAACCCCATGAAAATAAATAGTAGTTTTTTGCCATGAAAAATTTGTGATATGAGTCTTTGACTACTTAATCAGTGATGGATACCGTGCTAGAAAAGTGGGTGGTATACGCTTTGCATTATTACAATAAATAGCACTTTTTTATCATGAGTTAGTATGTCAGAAATTAATATTAATCGCCGTAAATTCCTTGCTCTCGGCGGAGCGGTTGTCGGTTCTTGTTTATTACCTAACATAGCAATTGCTAGCCGATTTAAAGCATCGGATCCTCGTAATTTATTGATTCGTAATCTTCATACAAGTGAAGAATTAGAAACAAAGTATTTTAATGGTAAAACTTATGTCGGCTCTGCGGTAAGACAAATTGATCATCTGTGCCGTGACTTTAGACAAAATGAAGTCGCGCGCATTGATCGTCGTTTATATGATGCAATCTCACAAATTCAGGCATACTTAGGGCATGAAGGCTATGCTCAACTTTTTTCGGGCTATCGTTCGCCAAAGACCAACAAAATGTTAGCAAAACGCAGTGGTGGAGTTGCGAAAAAGAGTTATCACATGAAGGCGCAAGCTATCGATTTTAACCTTGAAGGTGTTCCATTATCAAAAATTCGTCAAGCGGCAATGGATCTGAAAATTGGTGGTGTGGGTTATTACCCAGGGAGCCAGTTTGTACATATTGATACTGGCCCTGTTCGTAACTGGCGTGGTTAATGAGATAGCGTAAATCGGCGCTATATTTTTATAAATAATCGTGGCATTCTTTCGGCTTATGTTTATGGCTAGGATGTTAAGCGAGTATGAGTCTTAAGTATCAAATTGTTCCTGTTACACCTTTTCAGCAAAATTGCTCAATTATTTGGTGTGATGAAACAAACCAAGCGGCTATTGTCGATCCTGGTGGTGACATTGAACAATTAACCAAAGTGGTTGACGAGTTAGGGTTAACCGTTACTCAACTTATTTTAACCCATGGTCACCTTGATCATGTTGGAGGTACAGCGCCGTTATCTCAGTCTTTAAATGTACCGGTTATTGGCCCACATAAAGATGATGAGTTTTGGCTACAAGGTCTACCGCGTCAAAGCGAAATGTTTGGCTTTCCGATGACGGAAGCATTTGAGCCAACGCAATGGTTAAACGATGGCGATAAAATCAATGTTGGTAACCAAACTTTGCAAGTGCTCCATACCCCAGGACATACACCTGGTCATGTGATTTTATTTAGCAGTGACGCTAATGTTGCATTTGTTGGTGATGTATTATTCAAAGGGGGAATTGGTCGAACTGATTTTCCTCGTGGAGATCATCCAACGTTGATCAACGCGATTAAAACTAAGCTATGGCCATTAGGCGATGATGTTACTTTTGTACCGGGTCATGGTCCATTATCGACATTCGGTCATGAGCGTGCAACAAACCCATTTGTTGCTGATGAAATGCCATTATATTAATGCGATTTTCTATTCTATAAAGTGAGGTTCTAGCCTCACTTTATTATACTTGTCATATATCTTCAGTTTGCGCTTCGTCACATTTTCACTCTAATTTCACCTAAACTAGGAATTATTCTTAGCCATTTTAGGTCGGCTTCTCATGCCCTAACGGTTGGGTATCGATAAAATCCTCGACATTGATCATCTATCCATTTTATTGGTTTATCCCAATTTAATCACACGTTTTGAATGATGGTGATCCCTGCACTGTGAATGTTAATGGTAATAACAGTACTCCGACTGGGCGTATTGATCATAAAACATCCATAGCATCGATTTTTCAGTGACTATCTGAGGATTTCACATGTTAAAACTGCTTACACAGGTAAGAAAACCAACGCTTGATTTACCTTTGGCTGTTCGTAAGAAAATGTGGCTTGCGCCATTCTTGCGTTCATACCTCGTAGTATTTGTTAGCTACATGGTAATGTATTTCATCCGTAAGAATTTCAATATTGCGCAAAACGACCTGATCTCTGATTACGGTATGAGTATGACGCAACTAGGTACCATTGGTCTCGGTTTCTCAATTACTTATGGCATCGGTAAAACAGCATTAAACTACTGGTGTGATGGTAAAAACTCTAAAAATATTTTGCCATTGGGTCTATTGCTGTCTGGTTTATGTATGCTGGGTTTTGGTTTAGTCATGGGGCCATCAATGGGCTCGTTTTACATGATGATTGGCCTGTATGCACTATCGGGTTTATTCCAAAGTGTAGGTGGCTCTAACTCGTACTCTACTATTTCAAAGTGGACCAGTAAAAAGAACCGCGGCACGTTCCTTGGTATGTGGAATATTTCCCATAACATTGGTGGTGCGGGCGCTGCTGGTATTGCGCTGTTTGGTGCAAATTACTTCTTTGATGGAAATGTCGCGGGCATGTTTATTGTGCCGTCAATCATTGCAATTGTTG
This sequence comes from Photobacterium sp. SKA34, assembly GCF_000153325.1. Taxonomy (GTDB): domain Bacteria; phylum Pseudomonadota; class Gammaproteobacteria; order Enterobacterales; family Vibrionaceae; genus Photobacterium. The sequence goes on along the minus strand of NZ_CH724142.1, from coordinate 795,244 downwards.
TTGCGCTAATTGGTTTTACCATGGGTAACGATAGCCCTGAATCTTATGGTTTAGGTACAGCAGAAGAGCTATTTGAAGAGCCTATTTCAGAAGAAGATAAAGCGGTTAACGAGAACCAGATGAGCAAGCTGGAAATCTTCAAAACCTATGTATTGTACAACAAGGTTATTTGGCTATTATGTTTTGCTAACGTGTTTCTTTACGTGGTACGTATTGGTATCGACCAATGGTCAACCGTATACGGTTACGAAATACTTGGCTTTGATAAAGAAACGGCTATTTCTGGTTTCACCATGTTTGAAACGGGTGCATTGATCGGTACATGTTTATGGGGTTTCTTCTCTGACTTAATCAATGGTCGTCGTGGCTTAGTCGCGTGTATTGCGCTTATTGGTGTGATTGCAACATTAGGTTTCTACCAACATGCGGATACAATTTTTGCTTACAGGGCCTCATTATTTGCACTTGGTTTCTTAGTCTTTGGTCCACAGCTTCTTATTGGTGTTGCGGCTGTTGGTTTTGTTCCTAAGCAAGGTATTGCCGTTGCCGATGGTATTAAAGGTACGTTTGCTTACCTAATCGGTGATAGCTTTGCGAAATTAGGCCTTGGTATGATCGCTGACGGTACTCCTATTTTCGGTCAAACGGGTTGGGCGGGGACATTCGTTGCGCTTGATACGGCTGCAGTCATTTGTTGTGTGATCATGGCAATTGTTGCTGTTCTTGAAGAACGTAAGATTTACCGTGAGAAGAGAGAAAAACAGCAATTAGCAACTAACTAATTAGCTTGTAACGATTTGAGAAAGCGCTTTGGGTAACCTAAGCGCTTTTTTTATATCGATGCTAAAAGAGAATAAAATGTTAGCTAAGCGCTTGCTCGCTTTAACCCTAAGAGGTAGTTTATGGAGGCTTTTTCACTATAGATTTTTAGGTTAATAGTAGGTATTCAGGTAATGATTAAAATTGCTTTGGTTGATGACCACGTTATTGTGCGTTCTGGCTTTGCTCAGCTATTAGCGTTAGAGCCTGATATGGAGGTTGTTGGACAGTTCAGCTCTGCTGGAGAAGCTCGAGTAGGTTTACCTAGTTTAGATGCTACGGTATGTATTTTAGATATTTCGATGCCTAACGAAAGTGGTTTAATGTTACTTGAAGATCTTCCATCAGGCATTGCAAGTATTATGCTGAGTGTTCATGACTCTGCAACGGTTGTAGAAAAAGCATTAAGCTTAGGCGCAAAAGGTTTTTTAAGTAAACGTTGTAGCCCTGATGAATTAGTTCAAGCGGTAAGAACAGCGGCGCAAGGTGGTTGTTATTTAACTCCTGATATCGCGATTAATTTAGTTTCACCTAATTGTAATAAGCAGGCATTAGGAAAATTGACTAAACGTGAGCATCAAATTAGTGAATTACTATCAACAGGGCTAGATGTTAAAACGGTCGCGGTAAAATTGGGTTTGAGCCATAAAACGGTTCATGTTCATCGTGCGAATGCAATGGATAAATTGGACGTAAAAAATAACGTTGAGCTTGCTAAGTTCTTTTGTGGGGAAGTTATCTAATGCGTAGCTTTAGCCTAACAACACTTTGTATTTGGTTATTTGTTTGTTGTAGTTGGTTCTGTTTATGGGGTATTTCATACTACTTCATTATGGATCCTATTCTCGCAACGGTGTTTTTTCCTTTTGCACTTAGGCTTGGTTTAATTCTTCACAGCTTGAAGAAATATTGGCTTGCGATTTATAGCGCGGAATGGAGCGGGTTACTGTTATTAGCTTTATCTTTACCGCAATATAGTTGGCTTGCTTTATTTATTGCCAGTGTCGTATCTATGCCTGTTACCTTACTTGCTCGGCGTTACTATAAAGGTGTGCAGTGGCGTTTACTTACTGTTATGGCGATTGCGATAACAACACTAGCACTGATCAATATGCTGGTATTGAATGGGGTGCACTTCTTTGATCTTTTCAATACGCGCCGACTCGGTTTTATTTTCCTTATTAGTATCACTAGCGGCTTAATGTTGGTACCTAGCTGTTATTTGATTTGGAATTATTTATTTCAAAAGGCGTGGGTACCATTAACTGTCGATGTGGTTTCTCGTTCTGTTGAATTTCGTAGTCAGCATCTGTTTTTCTTCTGTCTATTATTCATTGCAAACATCTTATTGCAGGTGCATTTACCTGAGCAATTGAGTTTGTTTGCGCCATTTTGTTTGGCAATTCCGATTATAGTATTAGCGTTTCGTTATGGTTGGGAAGGGGCATTACTGGGCACCTTACTTAACAGTATTGCTTTAATTGCTGTTCGTAGTGAAGTGAGTTCAATTGAAACCGTTGATTTGTTGTTATCTTTATCAGCACAAAGTATTACGGGGATTTTGTTAGGGATTGGGATCCAACATCAGCGTGATTTAAATACAAAACTGTCGAAACAATTAAAACGCAATTATTCCTTATCACGTCAGTTGGTTACGGCTGAAGAGTCTGTAAGACAAAATATCGCGCGAGAATTACATGACGAAATTGGACAAAATATTACCGCAATACGCACTCAAGCCAGTATTTTAAAACGTGTCGAAACATCACAGGCTGGCGAATCTTGTTCCTCTTCGATAGAGCAATTATCGCTAAATATTTATGACACAACAAAAGGCTTATTGTCGCAATTACGTCCAAAAACACTGGATGATTTAGGCTTAAAAGCAGCGTTCGAACAAGTGATCAGAGATTTAAACTTTGAAGCACAAGATATTGATGTCGCAATGTCTTATCCGAAAAATATCGATGATGTGATGTCAGATATGCTGCAAATCACGCTGTTTCGTGTCGCACAGGAAGCGCTAAATAACATCGCAAAATACGCAAAGGCAACGGAAGTGCTGATCACACTGTCGGTTGATGACAATATCACAATGGAAATAGAAGATAACGGCGTGGGTTTTAAAAACAGTGATACATTGAAAGGCTTTGGTTTACGTGGGATGAAAGAGCGTATCGAAGCGTTAGGTGGTCAGTGTGTTATTACCAGCCATACTCAGCCTAAATCTGAGTTACAGATGTACTATTACCATCCGCCTTTAGCAGGGACTAACATTCGTGTTGTATTACCACAGCTTAGCTCGCTCTCATAGGTTTAGAACCTTTAGACGATAATAAAGATTATGAATATAGACGCTACTCAAGAAACGGCACAACGCTATCGTTATTGGCGTATTCACATTATGGTGAGTATGTATATTGGTTACGCTGCCTTTTATTTAACCCGTAAAAACTTCAGTTATGCCATGCCTGCAATCATTACTGATTTGGGTTGGGATAAGGCCGATATTGGCCTAATGGGTACATTATTTTATCTTACTTACGGCTGCTCGAAATTCATCTCTGGTATTGTCAGTGATCGTTCTAACCCTCGCTACTTTATGGGTATTGGGTTGATTGCGACCGGTATAATTAATATTTTATTCGGCTTATCTAGTTCCATTGTAGCGCTCAGCATATTATGGATATTAAATGCCTGGTTTCAGGGCTGGGGATGGCCTGCCTGTTCTAAGTTATTAACTACGTGGTATTCGCGCTCTGAGCGTGGCAGATGGTGGTCTATTTGGAATACTGCACACAATGTGGGTGGCGCAATGATCCCCATTATTGTTGGCTTCACTGTGCTCCATTTTGGCTGGCGTTACAGTTTCTATATTCCTGGCATCATTGCAGTGGTTATCGGTTTATTTCTGTGTTGGCGTTTACGCGATAAACCGACGTCAATGGGATTACCCAGCATTGGACACTGGCGCAAAGATTACTTAGAAATCGCCCATGAAAATACAGGCATGGGCTTATCACAAAAGCAGATCCTGTTTCGTTATGTACTAAATAATAAATATATTTGGCTATTAAGCCTCAGCTATATTCTGGTGTATATCGTTCGGACAGCAATTAACGACTGGGGTAATTTGTACCTTACTGAACAATACGGTTATAGCTTGATTACGGCTAATAGCGCGCTGTCATTGTTTGAAATTGGTGGTTTTTTAGGTTCGCTGGTGGCTGGGTGGGGATCGGATAAAATATTTTCAGGCAATCGCGGGCCGATGATCTTATTGTTTTCAATCGGTATCTTTTTGTCTGTCGCCGCGCTGTGGTTAATTCCAATCTCGAGCTTTGTATTACAGGCGGTATGTTTATTTACGATTGGTTTTTTTGTGTTTGGCCCCCAAATGCTTATAGGTATGGCGGCTGCTGAGTGCTCACATAAAAACTCTGTTGGCGCAGCCACCGGATTTGTAGGGCTATTTGCCTATATGGGCGCAGCGCTTGCGGGTTACCCATTAGCGATAATTATGCAGCATTACCATTGGATGGGATTTTTTGTTGTTGTTTCTGTTGCGGCTGCTGCAATAGGGTTATTGTTATTACCATTTTTAAAAGCGCAACACGGCGACGCTATTAGCGTATAGCGGCTGCTTTATAACGCCTTAGTAGGCCAATAAAATCATTAATTGGCCTATCTAACGTGTCTTCAGATATGAAAAAATCAAAGCCTAAGAACTCTCGATTATATTTCATACGGTGTGCTAGCATCGCTCTTAAGCCTTTAAAGACATAACCATTAGGCGTTTGGTAAGGTTCATCATCAAATAACACATCTTCTATCGTGTAATTATCAACGTCGCTGTTTTTAATCGCCATGACTAACAAAATACGCTGCTCAATAATAATGCGAGCTGCCAAACGGGGGCTGATATTTTTAATAAAATCATCATAATCATTGAGTTTAATACCGATCCAAGGGAGAGGTTGTTGCCAGCCTTGGTGGTTTATTTCGGCTTTACCTAATTGAGATATATTATACCAAGGCGTTGACCAACCACCGTAACGGCTATGATATTGGCAATGCATGAATGTAAGTGTGAACAGATATTTTGAGTCACAGATGTAACGAATAACGATAACGGCAGTACTCCCAGTAATAATGGTGGTAATAAGGACTGCCATCAGTGTCATATTAGGAATAAAAAACGTAAGGCAGCTAGCACTAATCGACGCTGTAAAACAAAAAACAAACAGCATTACATAAGGGGTAATAGGGGCTGACTTCACATGGTAAGTTTCCATTGCTTTACTCCAAATCACATCATCTATTCATCCTACGTTATGGAAATGCGTAGCGATCGTATTGACTACTCAAAATATTTCAGATCAACAGCGTGTTCTTAATAGATGCCTACATCTTTTGTACTTATTAAGTATATATGAAGAATATAGAAGGGAATTTTTGCTTAAAATCATATTTATCGGTTGATATATCGCCGTTTGCTGGTATTTCTCTGACATACTTGATATAAAACGCGCTTACTTTTTCCCGCTGGCATAGTGGTGACTGAAAGTAGTGCAACGGAGTAGGAAATTTAATGAGAATCTCTCACAAACGTAAAGTACAGCTAAAACTTCAAAAACAGACGCCTGTTTTTGCTGAATTAGCGACAAAAAAAGCACCAAATGTTGAAACAGTGAAGTCTGCATCAGTGGCAAAAGCTGTAGAAACAAAAAAAGAAGTTAAAGTGGCACCCGCTAAGGCTACATCAGCAGTGTCATTAACTCCTAAGCAGCAACAAGTTTTAGATATTGTTGTTAAAAATGCTGAAGGTTTAAATCCTAAGGGCATTGGCTTAGAAGCTGGTCAGGAAGATGCGAAAGCGGCTTCTTGGGCTACAGGTGCGTTAAAAAAACTGACTGAAGAAGGGTTAGTTGAGCGCATTCAATTGGCTGGCAACAAAGTTTTATACAAAGCACTTTAATCAGCCAATCCCGCTTCTTTTTAAGAAGCGGGGGTTTTTATTCTCATTTATATTCCTTCTAAATTATTTTCTTCTGCTAAAATTAAGTTCTACTTTATTATTTATGCATCGTTCCGATTATTTTTAATAATAACTATTTTAATGCTATAAATATAATAACGAATTAATATCCAAAATTTTATTAGATTACATTTAAACATTTACTAGATTACGTTTTAGATAGCGTTTATTTGGATATTAATTTCAAGGATCTCGAAGCATTTGGAGTTAATGATCTATGACAATGATAAGTGCGAGAGAATTTTCAGATTGGTTAGTCGATCGTTTTGCTGAAGATAATCAAGGCGTTTCTTTAACGCGGGAAGATATAAATATATTAACGGGTAGGCAAAGTTTCTCGTTAGGATTTGTTCATGATATCCACTATGAAGTGATGCGCCATGACATGGCTTTTGTTACTGATACTACACGCGAAATGTTCTATCTTGTGCCTATTGCAAAAAGACCTTGGAAGGAACAGCTGAAAAGAAACTACGAGCGGAATTATATTGCAATGTATTACCATTAAATAAATCCGGCTGATTTTGTGTTGTCTTAATTAGTTAAATCTGCATAAAAAAGATATTTAGCCTCCATGATTAAAAATAAAAAGAGGACAATATGCCCTCTTTTATTGCTCATCCTTTATATTATAAGACGGCAGCAATACCTTTACATAAAGGCATCATATTATCTTTTGTCATACCCGCAACACTAATACGGCCTGAACCAACAATATAAATCGCAAAATCATTTTTAAGTTGTGTTACTTGCTCTTTAGATAAACCAGAGAACGAGAACATACCGTTTTGACGTTCAATAAAGCTAAAGTCGTTAGTTACACCCAGCTCTTTTAATGTGTTTACAAATAGCGTACGCATTTCTTGGATACGATCACGCATATCAGCAACTTCTTGTTCCCATTCTGCACGAAGCTCAGCGTTATTTAGGATTGTTGTAACAATCGCAGCACCGTGAGCGGGTGGGTTAGAATAAATAACACGTGCGATAGATTTCACTTGGCTAAATGCCGTTGCTGCTTGCTCTGCTGTTTTACCTACAAGTGTAAATGCGCCTACACGCTCATTGTATAAACCAAAGTTCTTAGAGAAAGAGCTCGCTACCAGTAATTCTGGCAGTTGATCTGCAAAGATGCGTAAACCTTGCGCATCATCTTCTACGCCGCGTGCAAAACCTTGATAAGCAAAATCAAACATTGGTAGTAGCTTTTTTTCAATGCAAAGTTTTGCTAGTGTTTGCCATTGCTCTGTTGTTGGGTCAATACCTGTTGGGTTATGGCAGCAACCATGCAGAAGAACAATATCACCTTGGCTAGCTTGGCTTAAATCAGTAATTGCTGCGTCAAAGTCAATATCACTTGTTTCAGCGTTATAGTAAGAGTATGGCTGTGTTTCAAGACCAGCTGCACCAAAGACGCCGTGGTGGTTAGCCCAAGTAGGATTACTGATCCATACTTTTACATCGCCTAATTGTCGCTTAATAAATTCTGCAGCAACACGTAACGCACCAGTACCACCTGGTGCTTGAGCTGTTTGTGCGCGTTTTTCAGTGATGATTGTTGCATCGTTACCAAAAAGCAGCTCTTGAACGGCTAGGCCGTATTCTGGCGTACCTGGAATGCTTAAGTATGATTTTGTTTTTTCTTTTTCAAGCAAAATAGCTTCTGCTTTTTTTACAGTAGCAAGAACAGGCGTATTACCTGTTTCATCTTTATAAATACCAACGCCTAGATTAATCTTTGTTGCGCGTGTATCTGCTTTGAATTCTTCTGTTAAACCTAAAATTGGATCAGCAGGAGCTGCCGTAATTTTCTCAAACATAGTTGGTCATCCGTGGCGTTAATAAATGGTGATGCCTATTTATACCCTTTGTCATAGAACCTTTACAAGATAATGCAACAAATTAGTCATAATTTTTATTCATGAATTAAGTATGACTTTTTTTTCCTTTAAATTGAGATAATGCACTGGTTGCTTCTGAGCGTTTAATAAGCTTAAAAATAAGGTCATTTTCTTTGTAAATACAATCAATAAGCTGTTGGCGTGCTCTGTCAGATAGTAGTTTTTTAGTGTGCTGCAAGGCTTCTTTAGGTAATGCGACAAGTGTATTAGCACAGTGTGCAGCACGTTGCTCAGGTTGAACGGTTATTTGATTGATAAAACCAAGAGATAACGCTTCCTCTACTGTCATTTCCTCGCCAAGCAGTAACATTGCTTTAGCTTTTCGTTCGCCGACCAATTGCGGTAATAATAAACTTGAACCAAATTCAGGACATAATCCGAGTTTTACAAAGGGGAGAGTGAAGATTGAATTAGGGGTGGCATAAATAAAATCACAGTGTTGTAGCAGTGTCATACCTATTCCAATGGCTGCACCAGACACGGCGGCAATAATAGGCACAGGACAGTCAATCATTGCGAGCATAAAGCGTTCAATAATCTCTCGGTTTATTTGTGCTTGATCCTTATCTGCTTGTGCCAATTGAATAAAATCTTCAATATCATTACCACTGCAAAAAATATCCGAATTACCGGTAATGATAACGACGTATATATCATCATTTTTTGCACGCTCTAACTCTTGAGCAAGCTCTTGGTACATATCAAGGTTAAGTGCATTTTTCGCGGTAGGGCGGTCAATAGTGAGCGTAAGAATATGATTTGATAAAGATGAAGTGATCATGTTGCCATCCTTGAACGATAAGTAATCTATCAAGGATGGCATATAATGGTAATTTTTTGCTAATTTAGTATCAAAAGTAAGCTGTCATCGGCAATAATGCCATTAAATAATCGTCGCTTGATTACGGCCGTTATGTTTTGATTGATATAACGCATCATCACTAACTTTATATGTTTCAGTAAATGACAACGTGTCCGACACAGTACCACCAATTGAAATTGTTACATTAATCCCATTGATAGGGTATACCTGAATAATATGCCGGATTTCTTCTGCTTTTAGCTCTAATTGTTCTCTTGTCATTACTGGGAAGCTTAAAATAAATTCTTCTCCTCCCCAACGTATAGCGATATCACTTTGGCGGATACATTGATTAATTCTTTCCGCGACAGTACGTATTACCTCATCGCCCACTTCATGACCATAAGTGTCATTGATAGACTTAAAGTTATCTATATCAATGATGAGTAAACAGAAACTTTTTTGAGAAAGAAGCTTTTTCTCATAGTAATCACGTCGATAGAAATGCGTCATGAGATCGCGTTGTAACGAAAATCTTCTCTTTTTCAATCGTGAACTTAATAGCTGAATAAAGAAAGTCAAAAGTAAGGCAGGTGCAAGCGATATTTTTAAAATAGCCAATAAGTTTACACCAACATAAAAAGGATCTTGGCTGGCGCAAGGTAATAATTTTTTTATGTAATAACCGTGTTTTGATGGGTTATCATAAAGCACAGTTTTGAATTCACGATTGTAATTTTTAAGTGATTCTTGAAGTAAGTCATTTTTGATATCAATAACCAGTAACGCATCTAACTTACGATTATTGTAGATCGGGTAATATAAAGATCTGATCTTTTGGTTAGTACTTTCTTCTATATACCTTTCAGTCAGTTTTAAATTACAGCCATAAAAATAGCGATAAGTTTCACCTAGCCCCTCGCGTTTAATAATTCGGTTTATTATATCGCTGTCATGATTATTTTTATAAAGTTCTAAATAGAGTGGTCTAGCGGGATCAAAATGGACATAGTCTGCAGGGTTTTCAAAAACAGCAATCGTCCAGATGTTATTATCTGTAATCTCATCTAGTTGAGAACGAAGACGATTTATTCCTGTCGATAATAATTTTACATCTGAGGTTTTTTTTACCCAAACGTCGACGCCATTGTAATCGTGCATACCTTTTGGGATAAAGGTGGTTCCAGTATTGTTGTAATAGGAACTAAAGCGTCGACTAACAGAGTAAATCGAATTCATTTTTTCAAAATATTGGTCATGAAACTCGTCTAAATGATAGGCATTGTAAGTAAAATATCCACTTGATATTACTGTGAATAACAATGAGAAAAGTTTAAGGCTAGTGATTAAACTTTTGTTTTTACTTGTTAACTTACCAAACATTTGAAATATCAATACAGGAGATGAGGGATGGGATTTTATATCCTGAAGATATAAATTCAATCATATTTGCCATATCTTTAATGAGAATATTTTATCAACACGACATGTAAATTTTATTGAATTGTTTTTATTCATTTTAAGTATAATTAAAACAAGGTTGTAGGTTCTTGGGTAAGATAGTAGCGGTATTTTTAAATCTTATTGTTAAAATAGTATCTGATTGTAGTCAATTAGCTAAAATGCAATTAAGAAAGTTAGAATATGATAGTTATGATATCCGTTATATTGGTGTAAAGTTAGGTACTGATAAATTATGCGCTTCGAACGGACTTATTGATTTTTCCATTATTGAAGCACAACAGCCACCTTAAATTTGCTATATCTCCAATCAGAAAGTAAAAATAAACAGCGGTCTAAATGAGTATTTATCTTTTTATTATTAATTTTATTAAAATGATAAATTTTTAATCCTAAAACCTGGTTCGTAATGTTTTCTTATTTAGGCTTCCTCAATGGGGCTGTTGTCGTTGATAAATATTTACAAGAAAAAAATCAGAGAAATATTTATTATGATGGCGAAACGATTAGGCATTGATATTGTGGCTGAGGGATTGAAACCCAACAGCAAGTTGATTTCTTACGTTTACATAAAATTGATTATATTCAAGGCTATTATTACTCATAACCTGTGCTGTTTAACGAGCTAGACTTTAATAATTAACGTCTTTCAATTTCATTGTTAATTAAACCTGTTGAAAAATAGATGATAAAAGAAAGGCTGCCAATAGGGCAGCCTTTTTGCGTTTTGAAACTCTAAGCTTAATCGATTAGAAGTTTGCAGAGCGAGGAGTACGTGGGAATGGGATCACGTCACGTACGTTACCCATGCCTGTTACGTAAGAAACTAAACGCTCAAAGCCAAGGCCGAAACCTGCGTGAGGAACACTACCGTAACGACGAAGATCGCGGTACCAACTCATGTGCTCAGGATCTATACCCATTTCAATCATACGTGCATCTAGAATGTCTAGACGTTCTTCACGCTGAGAGCCACCGATGATTTCACCAATACCTGGTGCTAGTACGTCCATTGCCGCAACAGTTTTACCGTCGTCATTCAAGCGCATATAGAATGATTTGATATCTTTCGGGTAGTTCTTAACAATGACGGGTGCTTTAAAGTGCTCTTCTGCAAGGAAACGCTCGTGCTCAGAAGACATATCAATACCCCACTCAACATCAAATTCAAACTTACGACCTGAATCTTGAAGGATTTGAATTGCGTCAGTGTAATCAACTTGTGCGAAATCAGATGTTACAAATTGCTCTAAACGAGTAATTGCTTCTTTGTCGATTCGAGAAGCAAAGAACTCAAGATCATCACGGCGCTCTTCTAGTACCGCTTTGAACACGTATTTAAGCATGTCTTCAGCAAGTTTTGCTGCATCGTCAAGATCGGCGAATGCAACTTCAGGCTCAACCATCCAGAACTCTGCAAGATGGCGGCTGGTGTTTGAGTTTTCAGCACGGAAAGTAGGACCGAAAGTATAAACTTTGCTTAGTGCACAAGCGTAAGCTTCAGCGTTAAGCTGGCCAGATACGGTTAGGAAAGTCTCTTTACCAAAGAAATCTTTGTCAAAGTCAACTTCACCTTTGTCTGTCATTGGCAGATTAGCCATGTCTAGGGTAGAAACACGGAACATTTCACCAGCGCCTTCACAGTCAGACGCTGTGATAAGTGGTGCAGACATCCAGATGAAGCCTTGTTCATGATAGAAACGGTGAATAGCTTGAGAAAGGCTGTTACGAACACGTGCAACGGCACCAATGACGTTAGTGCGTGGACGAAGGTGTGCGACTTCACGTAAGTACTCGATTGAGTGACGAGTCTTTGCCATTGGGTAAGAATCAGCATCTTCAACCCAACCAACCACTTTCACGTTTGTTGCTGCTAGTTCGAAATCTTGACCTTTAGCAGGTGAAGCAACAATAGTACCGGTAACTTCAACAGAGCAACCAGTTGTTAGCTTAAGCACTTCTTCCTGGTAATTATTTAACTCATTTGGGACCACGGCCTGAATCGGGTCGAAACAAGAGCCGTCATAAATGGCAAGAAAAGAAATCCCAGCTTTGGAATCACGACGCGAGCGAATCCAACCGCGAACAGTAACTTCACTGTCTACCGCTAGTTTACCGCTTAATACGTCTGTTACAGGCGCGTAAGTCATGTTTAAATCATTCTCCGTTTAGGCACTGACTTTGGAATTAAAGTATCTCGTGCTTAAAGATATTTATGTATTAGCAATATTACCTTTCTTACGACAAGCATCAAGTATTGATATCAATCAAATGATAAATTGATGAAGGAAATAGGCAATTTGAGGTGATAGTTGGTTAATTATCGGTCATTTGCAAGAAACCACTTCGCTTTAGTGTTGTAAAACATTAAAGCGAAGCGGTTTTTTTGAAAAGTTTTTTATAAATCAAGCAAATTACAGAGCGATTAAGCGATTGCTAGATATTTGTGTGTTTGAATCGATAAACGCCAGTTACGCTGAATACAAGTTTCAATACATAGCTCTGTTGCACGTGGTTTTTGACTGATAGGTTGAAGTGCAATCGTGACATCAGGTTTTAGCGTAACGCCATCAATGAGTGCATCAAGTTGTTCAATGTCTTTGCTAGTGCCGACAGGGTGTTTGATCTCGTTAGCACGTGCGAGGGAAGAAACTAAAACGGGCAACTTTGCTTTCATGTTGATTTTAGGCGATACCGTTACCCAAGTGTTTTCACTGGTTTGAATGTCAGACGTGCCACTGGTTTCGATCTGACAGTTAAAGCCTGCATCTTCTAGTGCTTGAGTTAAAGGTCGCAGATCGTAAATACAAGGTTCACCGCCTGTAATAACAACATGTTTAGCCGTATATTTCTGATCTTGTAATAATTGCACTACACCATTAGCGTCAAGATTAGTCCAAAGTGGTGAGTCCCCAGTTTTAGCCATGATCTGGTCTAAGTTAGCTAAATCTTGTGGCTCTGCAGTCCAAGTTTGTTTGGTATCACACCATGAGCAGCCAACAGGGCAGACTTGTAATCGAACAAAAATTGCAGGTACGCCAGTAAATACACCTTCACCCTGAATTGTTTCGAATACTTCGTTTATTTTGTACACGTTGAACCTCTTATTTTCGCAGCTATAACCTATTTTTTAATGAAATATCATCATTATTAGAAAAGTTACTGCGCGAAATAAATCCGCTAATTAAAAAAAATAGTAGGCAAAAAAGCCTTTTTTTCATTATCGCAGAAGCGAAACTCAATGTCTTTAGTCATTCATAGTGATACTTGTCACGTACTGACGATAAGAGGCTTCACAATTACTTCGCAAAGTAAAAAAATTAGCTTCCGAAGGTTTTTCAGCTGATTTTACTCAGGAGTATCGACATGTACGTCGCTCAGCCAGGCCATATCGATCATATAAAAAGAAATAATGCCGGCAGCGTATATAAACTAATTGATTTGTATGGGCCGATCTCACGCATTGAATTGTCTAAACGCAGTCAACTTGCTCCCGCAAGTATTACTAAGATCACCCGTGAATTAATTGATGCGCATTTAATTAAAGAAACTCAATTTCAAGAACCTAGCAGCCGTGGTCGACCTGCGATTGGGCTAGTTCCAGCCAATGAAGGGTGGCAATTTTTATCTATTCGTTTAGGTCGTGGTTACCTTACTATTGCTTTACATGAACTTGGCGGCGAAATTCTAGTGGAAGAACGTCAAGATATTGAACAACTTCATCAAGAAGATGTGGTTAAAAAGTTATTAGCTGAAATTAATATTTTCTTTGCCAATCATGTTAGTGAACTAGATAGAATGACAGCGATTGCAGTGTCGTTACCGGGATTAGTCAATTCCAGTGAAGGTACGGTATTGCAGATGCCACATTATGATGTCTCTAATTTACCACTGGGTGAGATAATTCATAAAGAAACGGGACTACCTGTTTTCATCGGTAACGATACGCGTTCATGGGCATTAGCTGAAAAGTTGTTTGGCAATTCTCGTGGTATTGCCAATTCTATTTTGATTTCTATTCATCATGGTGTGGGGGCGGGGATCGTACTTGATGATAAAGTGCTGCAAGGGAAAACGGGTAATGTGGGGGAGCTTGGGCATATTCAAATTAAGCCGTATGGTAAACGTTGTTTCTGCGGTAATCATGGCTGTTTAGAAACCGTTGCGAGTTTACAGGCTATTTTAGAACAAGTGAAAACGCAGCTTGAAGCAGGGCATGAATCTATGCTTAGTCATATGCCTTTAACGATTGAGTCAGTTTGTGATGCAGCAGTAGAAGGTGACAGTTTAGCGCGACAAATTATTGTGGAGTTAGGTCATAATTTAGGGCAGGCCATTGCGATAATGGTTAATCTATTTAACCCTCAGCGCATTTTGATTGGAGGGGAGTTTAATCGTGCTAAATCGGTGCTTTATCCTGCGATTATGGATCGTATTAGCTCGCAAACCTTACCTGTTTATTTCGATGGTTTAGAAATAGAAGAAAGCTGTTTTTATACTCAAGCGACGATGCCGGGCGCGGCTCTGGTTAAACAAGCGCTATACGATGGACATCTATTGATGAAACTCGTAGATGGTTAATTTACTTTATTTAACTAATTGATATCACATGGAAGTTAGAACTTTTCTTTAATTTCCATGTAGCTTTCTCGAATATGTTCAATCAGTGCTTGAATTCGTTTAGCGGGCTTTCTGGTATAAGGATAGACAGCATAAATTCCCACCACTTTACCTGCATGTGTCGAGAGTAATTCAACTAACTCACCACGTTCTAATTCATCATGAATTAAGCAATTTGGTAGATAAGCGATACCATTACCTGCGAGTACATTTTTTTTCAACGCTATCGCATTGTCGGATGAAAAGTTTCCGCTGACTTTTTGATTGTAAATTTTATTTTGTTTAATAAATTGCCAGTCAAAAGGGCCGGTACTTTGAGGGTTATAACCTAGACAGTTATGGCAATTGAGATCTTCAGGTTTTTCTGGCTTACCATAATGTTCAATATAAGCAGGTGAGGCACATATTACCCAGCGAGAATTAAAAATATGACGAGCAATTAAGCTTGAATCTTCTAGGTAACCTGTACGGATCACCAGATCGTAGTTGTCAGCAACGAGATCGACAAAGTGATTGTTTAGCGACATATCAACCGAAAGGCCTGGATGTTTCTGGCAAAAATCAGACACGGCTTTTGCTAACACCAATTCGCCTGAAATCGTTGGTACTGACATCCGAACTTTACCAGAGAGTGCTTCGCTGTAACCCTTTACAGAGTCAAAAGCAGCTTGAGCAACATGGTTGATACTTTTAGCACGATGGTAAAGCACTTCACCGGGTTCAGTGAGTGTAAGCTTTCGTGTGGTGCGGTAAATGAGTTGTAAGCCTAATTCGGTTTCAAGTTTACTAATACGCTTGCTAACAACGGATTTAGTCACATTATTGAGTTCAGCAACCTTACTGAATGAGCCATGTTCAATAACTTGAGTGAATAAAACGAGATCATCGATAGCTGGCATTATTTATCCCACTTAAAGCCTAATAGGCGAAGGATTATATACTTAAAAAGATTAAATTCTAGTTAAAAAAACGCAGCCCGAAGACTGCGTTATTCATATTCCCGTAATGTGCTTAACCACTAGTATCCTACTAGTTTGCTATCACTATTGGTGATAAGTAAGCTTACATATCATCAATAATGATGTAGGTGGCAAAGACGGGCCCATGCACACCAACAACTTTGATCAGCTCGATATCTGCTGTCGAACTCGGACCTGAAATAAAGTTTACGCATGAAGGTACACGCTCACCGTTCATGGCTTTTTGATGCAGAATCTCAGTTGCTTTTGTTAAACGAGCAACGATTGAGCTTTTAGGTACAACGAATACAGAAGCTTCTGGTAATAGACTTACTGTACGCCCCTGTGCTGGATTGCTGTAAAGTACCATTGTGCCTGATTCTGCTAGCGCTTGTTCAGCGAATACAACACCGACTTTTGCGCGCTCTGCTATTGTGATGTTTGCTTCGTAACCCGCCGAGTGATCCCAAATGTAAACACCATTCTTATCGGCGCTCAAATCTTTCGGGTCAATAATGTTAAGTAGACGAGTATCTGCGGTAAAGATGGTTTCACCAACAGGATCAATGTTTGTTTCGTCTTCGCTGCAGTATTTGAAACAAACATTACGTAGTGCTTCTGCTAGCTGTGCTTTGGTTGTCACAACAGCTTGTGCGCCTAAAGAAGACTGCGTGTATTCGACCAAGATATCTTTTAATTCATCTTGTGATTTATCAGCAAATACGTCTTTGTGACAGTTATATTTTAGGTTCGGACGCTCTACTGGGGTAGTAATACGCTCACGACCAAGTTGTTTAGCGATGTTGTTAAGGAAACTATCGCGATTATAAATGCGTTGCTCATTTTGAGATGACATACGGAAAGCTCCTTAATTATTTATTTTTGTTTTTAAACCAACTGCGGAATGACTCACCCGATGTGTTTGGTAAATCACGCGTCTGAGTCCATGCGTTTAGTAGACCCACTTTAAATGGTAATTGACCATTTTTAATCAGTTTACCTGCAACGATAGCACCGATCTTAACGGTTTTATCCCATAGTGCAGGGTGAGCATTAATAAAGCTAAAACCACTAACTGAAGCTCGCTCCATGGAATCTGTGATTTTCTCTTCACCCATGATTTGACGGTGTTTAAGCAGCAAATCAGACAATGGGATTTTCACCGGACATACGTCATGACAAGCACGACATAAGCTACAAGCATTGGGTAGATCTTTAAAATCTTCATAGCCGCCAAGTAGTGGCGAAAGTACCGCACCAATAGGGCCTGAATAGATTGAACCGTAAGATTGACCACCGATATGGCGGTATGCAGGGCACGTGTTAACACACGCTGCACAACGGATACAACGTAGGATAGAGCGGAATTGAGAACCAAGAATTTTAGAACGACCGTTATCTACAATCACCAAGTGGAACTCTTCAGGACCATCACAGTTACCGTCTTCACGAGGACCTGTAAGTGCTGTCACATAACCTGTTAGAGGTAGACCTACTGCACTTCGACATAGTAAACTCGCAACAATATCGAATTCTTCAAACGTAGGAACGATACGCTCCATACCCATTACCGCGATATGCGTTTTCGGTAGGCTGGTTGCAAGACGTGCGTTACCTTCATTGGTCACAAGGGTGACGGTGCCTGATTCTGCAATAGCAAAGTTACAGCCAGTAATACCGATCTCCGCTTCAAGGAAATCATGACGAATATGTTTACGAACAAAACGTGTCATTTCTTCTGGATCAGAAGAACCTTCGTAACCGAGTTTCTTGTTGAAAACGTCACGAATTTGAGTACGGTTTTTATGAAGTGCAGGTACAACGATGTGTGATGGCGCATCACAATCATCGACTTGAAGAATGTATTCGCCAAGGTCGGTTTCAATCACTTCACAGTTATTACGCTGAATCACTTGGTTCATACCGATTTCTTCGGTCACCATGGATTTAGACTTAACAACTTTTTTCGCATTCTTTTGCTTAATAATTTTTTCGATGTAGTTGGTTGCATCTTCAGCTGTAGTTGCAAAGAATACGTGACCACCGTTCTTTTCAACGTTGTCGCTAAGTTGTTTTAGGTAGTAGTCTAGGTTTTCAAGCACATGGTTACGGATATCCATACCCATTTCGCGCCATTCTTCCCAGTTACCTAGTTTTTCCGCAGCGACAGCGCGGTTTTTGAACATACGTTCTTGTGCATTAGCAACAGCGGCACGCATAGACTCGTCTTTCATTTTTACATGAATACGATCTTTAAATTTTTGGTTGCTTGTTTTCATTGACATAATAATGACCTCTTAACGACTCATCAGCACATCAACAATGTGCATCACTTTGATTGGTTGACCTTCACGGCTAATACGACCACCAATATTTAATAAGCAGCTAATATCAGCACCGATTAAGAAATCAGGCTCTGCTGCTTTAATGTGACGCACTTTTTCTGTCACCATCTCACCTGAGATTTCAGACATTTTCACAGAGAATGTACCGCCAAAACCACAACATGTTTCTTGGTTTTCGATAGGTAGAAGCTCAAGGCCTTCAACGTTGTTAAGAAGAAGTAGAGGTTCTTCACGTACGCCTAATTTACGGATCAAGCTACAAGAAGGGTGGTAAACTCCTTTACCTTCAAGGCGAGCACCGACGTTTTCAACACCTAGTTGGCGTACAACAAATTGTGTTAGTTCGAATAGACGGTCAACGACTTTTTTCGCACGTTCTACCCATTCTGGCTCATTGGCTAAATACTCCGGGTACTTTTTAACCGCAGCTGCACAAGAACCGGCTGGGGTTACGATAGGGAAGTCATTGTTCTCAAAAGCTTGGATCATGCTTTTCATTGCCGGCTTACTTTTTTCAATGTAGCCACTATTTAATGCTGGCTGACCACAACAACCTTGACGTTCTGGGAAGATCACTTCACAGCCAAGTTGTTCTAGTAAACCTACTGTTTTTTTTGCAACTTCAGCTTTTACTGTATCGCCTAGGCAGGTGACAAAAAAGTTTACCTTCATTTTATTGCTCCAGTGGCGGCTTACCGCCTGATTGTTCATATTTGAGATTGGCTTACCCGAAAGCAAGCCAATCATTTATCTGATGTTATGTAGGGATAATTAGATAAAAATGCTGACAAATGCTGTAATCACACCGTACAAAATCATAGGGATCACAGTACGCTTAATGATGTAGCCTTCTTTATTTGCAATACCAAGAATGGTTGATACCGCAATAATATTGTTAATACACACCATATTACCCATCGCACCACCAACAGATTGCATCGCTAAAATGGTGGTTTCAGGCAACCCAACATTGTGCGCAATACTTTGTTGAATTGCGCCAAAGGTTAGGTTTGAAACGGTTGCTGAGCCTGAGAAAAAAGCACCAAGTGCACCTAAATAGGCGGCGCAGTATTGCCAGTTTTTACCCACTAGATCAGCAAAGGCATTACCCGTTGTCATAATTGGCGAGTGATCTCCACCAATCATCATAAATTTCACCATAATTAACGCACCGACTAGGGCGATAAACGGTGTTTTAATGCGTGATGCGGTATCAATAAATATTTGCTTTGTTTGCTGCTTATTCATTTTTAGAAAAGGAATTGAAATAAACACAACCACAAAAAAAGGAATTAATGCCGGCACATAGAGTGTTTTATATGCCCAAGATGTATCTGTACCTAAAATATTACTAAGCTGAATGATTAACGCTTGGCTAAGGTGTAAATCAGCAAAACCTAAATTTATATGTAACATCGGTGTTGCATCATTTAATAGGCCTTTGAGGCCAAGTTGTTTAATACGAGTTACTATTAAAATGACAATCAGTAAAAGTGTTGGCGCCATTGCTTTAAAAACAGTTTCAAATGGTAATCTTGCTAATTTTTCATTATTTTCAGCATCTTTCTGCTTTTCTAAACCAATATTGTAACGGGCAAAAATAATCGACAACGTTAAGCCAATTGCGCCTCCGATCAATGCTGGGAACTCATAGTTCCACTGAGCTAGACATACATAGGGTATGGTGCATGACCAAATGCTTAGTTGAATAAACACAAAGTTACGTTTTATTTGATGCCAGCTAACAACAAACTTAAGCGTAATTAAGGGAATAACCAAGGCTGCCGCAGCATGCATAATTGCTGATAGGCGACCAATATCAAGCAACTCTG
Organism: Photobacterium sp. SKA34; assembly: GCF_000153325.1. Classification (GTDB taxonomy): domain Bacteria; phylum Pseudomonadota; class Gammaproteobacteria; order Enterobacterales; family Vibrionaceae; genus Photobacterium. Next base: position 775,467 of record NZ_CH724142.1, on the reverse strand, counting down.
CATCAGGAAGTCCTAAGTTACCTAAACCAAACCATGTAGGTGTACCCACTGCACCAAAAGAGACTGGAACAGAATTCATAACCAGTGCTAGCATGGCTACACGTAATGGATTAAAACCAAGACCGACTAATATCGGTGCTGCAATCGCAGCCGGCGTACCAAACCCCGATGCACCTTCAATCATAAAAGCGAACGCCCAGCCAATGATCATCAACTGGCCTACCTGATTCTTACAGATGCTTTCTAACCATTGACGAATCACATCTTCAGCACCAGATACGTTCAATGTACGGTTTAATAAAATAGCGCCAGCAATAATAGATATTGGCGTAATGGCGGATAATGCACCAGAAATGACGTTTGCGGCTAAAAGTTGGCTGTCTGTACCAAAATAGACAAGTTGTAAAAAACCAGCAATGAGTGCAGTCACTGGTAATGCGATATGTGATGGCAACGCATTCTTTTTTGTCATCATCCAAATTAAAAGCAAAATAGGGATAACCGATATTGCAAGATCTAACATATTTCCCACCTAGGTTATTTCGTTGTCTCACGAAATTGTTTTGTTGTTATTTTTAAATACTTGCTGAGTTACACGTAATAACTGAACGCATAACCGCAGTGGGAAGAGTATTTTAGGTTGGAAATAGATGATGACTATCTATTTTTTAATCCAAAAGTTGATGAATAATAAAAGAAATGTGATGTTAGTTGATAAGTATGTATTAATGATTTTTTTGTTTTTTGTTAATAATTAATTGTTTATGTTTGTTTTTGATGGTGTGGTTAATAATTGATTAGGTGAGTATTGGAAACAAATATTTTGCGATTCAAACCTAATAAAGATGCTAATTTTTTGAGTAATAGATAAGTTTAGTAAAAATAAAGTAAGACTTATTTCACATAAAAACCGTATTTTTAGTAATTAAACAAAATATACGGTTTTATGGTTAAATTAGAGTAATATTATAAATCTATGCTATTTTACTTACATTATAAACAAGACTGTTATTATAATTTAAGTTGCAAATAAATGGGTAGATATAAATATAAATTGGCAATGTATATGAAAGATTATAAATGCACTGAGATAATAAATGAATAGCCTCTTAAGTGTATTTCTTGCCATAAGGCAATCTAGTTAAGAGGCTTAAATAAGTATTAGTATATGACTTGACCAATGCTGTTAAACAGCTGGCTCACACCTTGGGTAAAATGAAGTGGGGCATTTGATACGGTGTAGCAAAGACACCCTTCGGAGGTTTTCGGACTATGTCCTGAATGTGACTCATCAAGTAAGATAAAATCACCAGCCACATAGTGTCCGTTTTCATCTTCAAAATCCCCAGCAAGTAACAGTGTAAGTTCGTAGCCTTTGTGAGTATGAGTAGGGATCGTACCGCCTTTGCTAATATGTAATAAACTTGATCTTACTTCATCTTCTTCAAAAGGTAATCGAGCACGACTAATTTTACCCAGATTTCGCCAGTTTAGCTGATGAAATTTAGTGAATGCTCTCGGTAATGTATATGTCATTCCTTTACACTCAATAGAAAGAGGGGCTTGTTCATGATAAGAAGTATTGTCATCACTGCTTTCTATAATGTCACTCAGCATTGCTGAAAAACAGGCATCAACGTTAAGATCATGTTGTAAATCACGTTGCCCAGCTTTTGATTGCGACCAAGAAGCGTTAGCAATTTGAGGCGTTAATTGTGATTCTAACTGTTGACAATGAGGGCAAAGCTCAATGTGTGCAGCTACAGCTAGCGACATAGAAAGAGGTAATTTACCTTCTATGTGTTGTTCCAGTAGTTGTTTACTGGGGTGGTGTTTAATCAACGATATATTAGTAGGCATCGTCATTCTCCAAATGCAAACGCAGCTTTTGTAAGCCTAAGCGTAACCTTGATTTTACGGTACCCACGGGGAGTCCTAACTGATCGGCAAGTTCCTGATGTGAACGCTGATTGAGGTAAATTTCTTTCACTACAACTTGCTGATTTTTTGGTAGTGTTGCTATTAAAATAATTAGTTCATCACTGAGTTGTTCATTACTTGGGTCATCAGATGCTGTGACTAATTTCTGTTCAAAAATAGGCCAAATATCATCACTGTAATTATCTTCTTTTGTTGCTTGACGTTTGCGTAGAATATCAAAACATTGGTTACGCATAATTGTATAAACCCATGTTGATACTGCACCTTTATCTGGATTAAAAAGATGTGCTTTTCGCCAAACAGTTAACATTGTTTCTTGAACAAGTTCCATTGCATTCGCTTCTTGCTTGAGGTGCTTTAAACCATAAGAACGAATTTTTGGCGAAAAATGTGAGAAGATAGTAGCAAAGGCCGTTTTATCACGATCAGTTGCTACATTAACGAGTAATTTTTTTTGATGCTCAATACTGATCTCATTCATTGCGGGTGTTCCCAACCTATAATGATGACTAGATTGAGAATTAGGGTATGTAATAATAGACATAATCTCAATGTGTATTGATATAAATAGTGAATGGTTACATAGTGATACGTCATTAAATTAGTTATGGATCATTTTTTTGTAAATTATCATCAATTACAGTGTGTAGAAAAGATAAGGCGGCAGTATGATCGTTTCTGCTCATAAACCACTGCTTTTGGTTAACTTCTAAGGGTAAAATTTCGAGCCAGCGCTGACATACCCATGTCATGTCTTCAAAATTAGGGGCAGGGTAATAGCTTGCATGATCTGGATGTTCTTGGAAAAGTACTTTAAGACTATTAGCTATCTCAACATCGGTATAGTTAATATCAGTACTTTGCCAATTAGGAACAGAGGATATTCGGCCAAAGAAAAGGCCGTCTTCATCACGCCAATGATCGTCAATAAGAAATAATTCAACGGCTTGAATTGTGATACTCAAAACACAGTCTGATAAGGAATCAAAATCAGTAATAATTACGCGTGTGCCAAAGTGGCAGATCGTATTATCGATAGACATGCACAAACCGAATCCATTTTTGTTTGTTGCTGCAATTTTTACCAGTTTGATATAACGAGGTTCAAAGATCCTTAACTTGCTGACCCCGCCTGGTAATAGATAAACATCTAGTGGAAACAGAGGTATTTGCATAATCTTAGCCCTAGCTGACGTACTCTCTTCGATGCTGTACTTAACTTAAACTATTATTATTTTTTAGTATTGGCATCATGACCTAAAGTATAAGCAGACATAAATAAGATTTTTGTCTGCTTTTTGATAAATCATGCGATATTTACACTAAAATTAATGACCGTTATATTGAACTTATAACCTTTTTAATTGACGTTGTTAGTAGAGTTAACTGTGAAGAGTTAATAATGAATGGCGGCATAATATAGACAAGTTTGCCAAAGGGGCGAACCCATACGCCTTGTTGAACAAACTTCTCTTGAATACTTTTCATTTCAACAGGGTGATGAAGTTCAACCACACCGATTGCACCCAGCCAACGGACCGATTTTACATTTTCAAGCTCTGCAATTAACGGAAGTTCCAGCGCTAATTGCTGCTCTATATTTTTGACTTGTTGTTGCCATTTATTTTCTGCCAATAAATCTAAACTGGCGTTTGCGACGGCACAAGCAAGAGGATTTCCCATAAATGTTGGTCCATGCATAAAACATTGTGCTTCACCACTACATACAGTATCAGCGACATGCTTGGTGGTCAGCGTGGCTGACAACGTCATATACCCACCCGTTAATGCTTTACCTAAGCACATAATATCAGGGCTTATTTCTGCGTGTTCACAGGCGAATAATTTACCTGTTCGACCAAATCCAACTGCAATCTCATCAGCAATAAGTAAAACATTGTATTGATCGCAGAGTTCACGAATACGTTTTAAATACGTTGGATGATAAAAACGCATGCCACCAGCACCTTGAACAATGGGCTCAATAATCACAGCAGCAAGATCTTTATGATGAAGACGAATTTTTTCTTCAAAGTCAGCAATGTCTGTTTCATCCCAATCATCTCCAAATCCACATTCTGGCGATTTGGCAAAAATATGCTCAGGTAAAAATCCTTTATAAATGCTGTGCATGGAATTGGTAGGATCAGTCACAGACATCGCCGCAAAAGTATCACCGTGATAGCCATGGCTAACCGTTAAAAATTTTGCACGAGATTCATTTTGTGCGTGCCAATATTGCAATGCCATTTTGAGAGCGACTTCAACGGCAACAGAGCCAGAATCGGCAAGAAACACTTTGTCTAAAGGAGCTGGGGTGATAGCAACGAGCTTTTTACACAAATCAACGGCTGGCTGGTGGGTGATACCACCAAACATCACATGTGACATTTTATCAAGCTGTGCTTTTGCCGCTTCAGTTAAAACGGGATGGTTATAACCATGAATGGTTGACCACCATGATGACATACCATCGATTAACTGCGTACCATCTTCAAGAGTGAGATAAACCCCTTGGGCTGATGTAACAGGGTAGCAAGGCAGGGGAGTTACTGTTGATGTATAGGGATGCCAAACGTGTTCTTTATCAAAATCAATATCCACAATGTTCATTTTTTGCACAGATGTAAACCTCTGTTGTTATCCATAGTTGACAGTCTACGCACTGTTAGTAGACTAGCCAAGTAGTAATAGTTCATAGAGTTATCATTTAATAGCTTTTTACTGAGTAAAAGTGAAACAAGACGTTAGCAACTAGAGCTGTGAAACATAGGGTAAACATTAAGGATCGAGCAAGTCCTTGTGAGTCGTAAGATAACTATAATTGAGGTCAGACTGTGGAAGTACGTAATAATTGGACAGTAGAGGAAGTCCAAGCTTTATTCGATAAACCATTTATGGATTTAGTCTTTGAAGCACAGCAAGTACATCGTCAATATCATCAGCCTAATCAAGTACAAGTCAGTACTTTGCTTTCGATTAAAACAGGCGCGTGCCCTGAAGATTGTAAGTATTGCCCACAGAGTGCTCATTACCGTACAGATGTAGATAAGGAACGCTTATTGGAAGTTGAGCGTGTCCTAGACGCTGCAACGAAAGCAAAGCAATCAGGCGCAACCCGTTTCTGTATGGGAGCAGCTTGGAAAAACCCGAAAGAGCGCGACATGCCGTATCTACTCGATATGGTTAAAGGCGTAAAAGAAATGGGTTTAGAGACGTGTATGACGCTGGGTATGATCACCAGTGATCAAGCCGATACGCTTGCCGGTGCTGGTTTAGATTATTACAACCATAACCTTGATACATCCCCTGAATACTACGGCAATATTATCACCACACGTACTTACCAAGATCGACTTGATACGTTATCTCATGTTCGTGATGCTGGGATGAAAATTTGTTCTGGTGGGATCATTGGAATGGGTGAAAGCTCACGTGATCGCGCTGGATTATTGGTTGAGCTAGCGAACCTGCCTGTTCACCCTGAAAGTGTACCGATTAATATGTTAGTTAAAGTGAAAGGGACACCGTTAGAAAGTGTTGATGATGTCGATCCTTTTGACTTTATTCGTATTATTGCCGTTGCCCGTATTATTATGCCAATGTCAGCGGTACGTTTATCTGCCGGTCGTGAAGACATGAATGAGCAGATGCAAGCGCTTTGTTTCATGGCGGGTGCTAATTCCGTGTTCTATGGTTGTAAATTACTGACAACACCAAACCCAGGTGAAGATAAAGACATGCAGTTGTTTGCTAAGTTAGGGATTAACAGTGAGCAACAAGCAGCGAAACCTGATGAAGTTCAAGAGCATGAATTATTAGGCAAAGTAGCACAACGTGTGGCATCGCGCCCGACTAAAGATGACATCTTTTACGATGCCTCTGTTTAGTCAACGCTTTCGCCATGCTTTAGCTGAACGAGATAAACAAAGGCTATATCGTAGCCGTACTTGTTTATCTCGTAAGCAGCGTAATGAATCAGGACACATTACAGCGGATCAACAATCATTTGTTAACTTTTCAAGTAATGATTATTTGGGATTAGCACAGTCACCTGAAATCATCGAAGCATGGCAGCTAGGATTGAGCCTATATGGTGCTGGCAGCGGCGCATCACCATTAGTGACAGGTTATCACTCTCCCCATGCAAATTTAGAAGCGCAATTATCGGAATGGCTCGATTATGACAGGGCGTTACTTTTCAGTAGCGGCTTTAGCGCAAATCAAGCTTTGCTTTTTACGCTATTACAAAAGCACGACAGTGTTTACCAAGATAAGTTAAATCATGCTTCATTGATGGAAGCGGGAATGCTATCACCAGCAATGATGAAGCGTTTTCCACACAATGATATTGATACTCTAGACAGGTTACTCGATAAACAAATCTCCGAACCTAACCAAGCACGAATGGTGATTACAGAAGGCGTATTTAGTATGGATGGTGATTGTTCACCTCTTAAAGCATTACGTCGTGTTTGTGATAAACAAAATAGTTGGTTAGTAGTTGATGATGCACATGGGTGTGGTGTACTTGGCGATGAAGGAAGAGGGAGTTGTGCGGCGAGCGGAATAAAAGCAGATATTTTAGTGATCACTTTCGGTAAAGCGTTTGGGCTTCAAGGCGCTGCAATATTATGTGATAACGATACTGCTGAATATTTAATTCAGTTTGCACGACACTTTATTTACTCAACCGCGATGCCGCCAGCTCAAGCCTATGCATTAAGTAAAGCATGTGAAGTGATACAGAAACAACCTTGGCGACGAGAAAAATTAACAGCGTTAAGTGATTTGTTCACGCAGCAACTCGACTCTGCTATACCGTTGCAGCATACCATTACCCCTATAAAACCGATAGTAATTGGTAGTAGTGAACAAACTATCGCGATATCTAAGCAGTTAAAACAGCGTGGATTATGGGTCGGCGCTATTCGTCCTCCGACGGTTCCTCAAAATACAGCCCGTCTTCGCGTCACATTAACGGCGACACATAACGATAAAGATATTCGTCTGCTTGCTGCATCATTAAATGAGGTGATTAATGAGCAATATAATGAATAAATTGAATACGGCGTTAAATCCCGAGCCAGCGATGCCAATAGATAAACAAGCGGTAGCATCGGCTTTTGGTAAAGCGGCGAAAAATTACGATAACGCCGCGGCATTTCAACGTAAAGTTGGGCATTTATTATTAGAGGATTTACCTCATCTCCATGCCGTAGGAAGCCATAAAAAAGCGATCGATATAGGTTGTGGTACGGGCTATTTTAGTGCAGAACTGGTAAATCTTGGTTTTAATGTGACGGCAGCAGATCTGTCTTTAGAAATGTTAGCGCAAGCTAAACAACGCTGTAAAAGCGACTGTGATTATCTATTGGCCGATGCTGAAAATTTGCCATTGGCAGACAATAGCTACGATATTGCTTTTAGTAGCTTGGCGTTACAGTGGTGTGATGATTTAGCTGTACCACTTAAAGAATTAAAACGTATTGTTCGACCGGGCGGTATGATTTTTTTTACAACGCTGGTTGATGGCTCGTTAAATGAATTAAAAGAAGCGTGGGCACAAGTTGATAAATATCAGCATGTTAATGATTTTAAGTCAAAAAATGAAATAAAAGTTGCGTTGGCGCGAACAGGAACACAAGTTGATAAATTAGTATTTTCACCCATAGTCGTTCATTACCCATCAGCACTGGGTTTAATGAAAGATCTAAAAGGCATCGGCGCTACACATTTGCAACAAAAAAGGAAAAATGTGTTATTAGGTCGTCAAACATTGAACGCGTTAGAGCATGCCTATGATGCCTATCGTGATGAAAGCAATTTATTACCCGCTACTTATCAAGTTTGTTTTGGAGTTTTAATTAATGACTAATGCTTTTTTCCTTACTGGGACGGATACCGAAGTCGGTAAAACAGTCAGTAGTCGCGCTATTTTACAAGCGGCCAGTCAGCGTAATATTCAAATGGCAGGCTATAAACCAATAGCTTCAGGCAGTGAAGAAACAGCCGAAGGACTTCGCAATTCAGATGCTTTGTTTATACAAGAAGCCTCACCGGTTGAGCTTACTTATCTAGAAGTGAACCCTTATACGTTTAAAGAGCCGGTCTCTCCGCATTTGGCTGCAGAAAGAGAAGGTAAAACGATTGATTTTGATGTGCTTTCACAGGGATTAGCGTACCTTAAAGCTAAATCTGATGTGGTGTTAGTAGAAGGAGCTGGTGGTTGGCGTGTACCTGTAACACGTACCGATTTCTTATCTACATGGGTTAAAAAAGAAAAGTTACCTGTAATTTTAGTGGTAGGTATTAAATTAGGCTGTTTAAGCCATGCGATGCTGACGGCTGAAGCTATTGAAGCTGACGGTTTAGAACTGGTTGGTTGGGTTGCTAATCGTGTTAATCCTGGGGTTGAAAATTACGCTGAAATGATAAAAATGCTTGAGCTTAATCTACCTGGTGTGAAATTAGGTGAGATCCCTTATATGACAGGTATTAATAAGCGTGATTTATCATCGTATATTCAATTAGAAAAGCTTGGGTTATAGTGTCAAATCATGGTTTTTTTATAAAAAAGAAGAAGAAAAAGGCACTGAATGAGTGCCTTTTTCTGTATAACTGAGCAGTACTACACAAATTAATTATCTTGGTTAAGGCCAATGAGTAATTCTTGTGTTTCTGTTGCTGACGTTTTTGTTACCTGATCAATACCAAGCTCTTTATGAGCTTCTTCTAAAGACATGCCAAGGTGACAACGTAAAATATCAACGGCAACTTGGTAATTCTCTTTACTAGCCATGAATCCTCCCTGGTTCAATTTCGGTCTATTTATAAACACAATCACAATAGTCGAGAATGTTTCCTTAAGCAATAAGACTAAAGTCTAATAAGTAGAATGTTGCACATGTTTTATCCGTAAGTTACTGATAGTATTGATATGAAAATCACAATTAATATGAAATTAATTTAATATTAATGGCAAAAGGAAGGGTAACAGAACATCATAGATTGGCTATAATTAAATGAATAAAAAAACCTATGTCAACGTTCGCTATTGATAAATTGCCTCTTTGAACATATATAAAGAATTAGTAACAATTAAACTCTTTAAATCATACGTATATTCATTGAATATAGTGTTAAATACAGACTTTATTTATTATAGAGTTATTATTAAGAGATAACATCGATTCTACTGGTAATGGTAGAAATTGAAATAATTTCTAAGTGGAGAATATTAGAAATATGAAGCGTATTGCATTGTTTTTATTAACAAACTTAGCAGTAATGCTGGTGTTCAGTGTTGTGTTGAACATTGTTTATGCTGTAACAGGGATGCAACCTGGTAGCCTTTCTGGTTTGCTAGTTATGGCTGCACTATTTGGTTTTGGTGGTTCATTGATTTCTTTGATGATGTCAAAGTCAATGGCCCTTCGTTCTGTTGGTGGTATGGTTATCGAAAGCCCACGTAACGAAACAGAACATTGGTTGATGGAAACAGTATCTCGCCAAGCACAACAGGCAGGTATTGGTATGCCAACTGTTGCGATTTATGATTCGCCAGATATTAACGCATTTGCAACAGGTGCTAAGCGTGATGATTCACTTGTCGCTGTTTCTACAGGTTTATTGCACAGTATGACACGTGATGAAGCTGAAGCAGTGCTTGCTCATGAAGTGAGTCACGTTGCTAATGGTGACATGGTAACAATGACGTTAATGCAAGGTGTTGTGAATACCTTTGTTATTTTCGTTTCACGTTTAGTTGCTGGCGCAATCAGTGGTGTGAACAATAGCGATGAAGAAGGCGGGAGTGGCGGTAGCTACATCACATACTTTATTGTATCAACCATCATGGAAGTTCTATTCGGTTTCTTAGCAAGTATTCTAACAATGTGGTATAGCCGTCATCGTGAATTCTATGCTGATGCTGGCTCTGCAAAGCTTGTTGGTCGTGAGAAAATGATAGCAGCACTTGAGCGTTTAAAAGTGAGCCACGAGCCACAATTAGAAGGTTCAATGATGGCGTTTGGTATTAATGGCAAGAAGTCATTATCTGAATTATTCATGACTCACCCACCACTAGAGAAACGTATTGAAGCACTTCGTCAAGGCGAATACTTAAACAAGTAATCGACGAATACACTTTCAAAGAGAAATAGCTAAATAAAGCCCTATTAATCATTGCTATTAGTAGGGCTTTTTTTTTGCGATTAACTTGCGTGGTGAGCGAGTAAACGAGGAAGAGGCTTATCGTTAATAGGTAAGTGCACTAGCGCAGCAATAAATGCCATGACAACGGTTAGCCACCAAATAGGTGTGTATGAATGGTAGTAGTCGTAAATACGCCCACCGACCCAAGCACCTAAAAAACTGCCCACTTGGTGAGTAAAGAAAACCAGACCGTACAAAGTAGATAAGTATCTCGCACCAAATATTTGTCGAACCAGGCCAGAAGTTAATGGCACAGTCCCTAACCAGCAAAACCCGATAGCTCCACCAAAAATAACCGCTGTATTTTCAGTTACAGGCAGTGTAACGAACGCTGCAATGACAACGGTGCGCATTAGGTAAAGAGAAGTCATCACAAAACGCTTGTCAAATCGGTCACCCATAATGCCCCAGAAATAAGATCCGAAGATATTAAAGATACCGACATAAGCCAGTGCCATAGCGGCTGTTTGTGCAGGTAAACCTTTATCTGCTAGGTAACTTGGTAAATGTGTGGCGATAAACATAACGTGAAAGCCGCAGACAAAGAAACCTAAGTGAATTAACCAATAGCTTTTATTTTGAAATGCTTCCTTTAATGCATCTGACAGTGTTTGGCTATCGTCAACCGCAGGTGTATTGCTAGAGTTATCTTCATTAGCCGTTTTCATAAAGGCAGCAAAAGCGATCATCATGCAGCAAAGTAGGGCAAATATTTGCATTGCTGTTTGCCAATCAAATTGATTAAGTAATGCTTGAGCACCTGGTATTACGGCAAACATACCAAATGATCCTGCAGATGTAGTTAAACCAAAGGCCTTTGCTGTGTGCTCTGCGGGAACAACACGCGCAATAGATCCTAAGATGATCACGTAACTTGTTGCACTTAAGCCTAAGCCAATTAATGCACCAATACTCAAATACAGCATGCTTGGCTCGGTTGCGATAGAGGTGAGATATAAACCTAAACCATACGCAACAGCACCACCCAAGATGATTTTCTTAGAGCCAAAACGATCTGATGCCATGCCGATAAATGGTTGGAAAAAGCCAAATAACAGGTTTTGTAAGGCGATAGCAAAACTGAAAAACTCACGTCCTGTGCCAAAAGTGTCAGATATTGGCATCATAAATATACCAAAAGACTGCCTGATCCCTAGGCTAAAAATTAAAATGCCAATGCCTAACCAAACTAGGAGAGGAAAGCGGAAAATACTCATTAAGGGTACTCGTCGAATTAAATCGTAATAATAGGGAAGTGTTAATAACTAGTGCATGTGGTGATGAGACATAGGTTGCTCATCATCCATTATGTTTTGTTGATGGCAGCCACCATTTGTCGCATGTTTAGCAAGAGCATCTAATAATGGTTGGCAATGATGAACAGCAATCAAAGCGATAACAAGGAGTACAAGCATGCGAATAAGTTGTGCAGGAGTTGATTGTGAAAACATGATTGTCTCTAAATTTTAGTGTGCAGCGTGCGTTAAAATGCGAGCGCTGGATAATATAGAGATAAATTTTCTAAGCAAATGAATAAAATACATTTCAGCCATGCGTTTTATGCATGGCTTATAATAGGAGAGAGAAAAATCCGAAATAACGTATGTAGTTTCTGTGTCTACAAATAATATTATTTTAACTGTTGCCAAAGGCTCAAATTAAAACGTTTAGCACTGTAGTAATAATAAGTCGCCATTGAAATACCTGCAGTTAGGCCGGCAAATAGAGAGCTAAAAACAGCAGAGATGAGAGTAATAGGTGTATCACTGATTATCTCTGCAAGAATGAAAATGATGGCAAAAATAAGGCTATACCATGCAAAAAAAATGGAAAATTTGATTTTGAAATGGCCATAATGAGGAAGAGGCGCTTGTAATCCTGACCAATGTAATACTTGAAAAGTTATAGGATGACTATTCGATGATTGAATGCTACAGCGAGTTAATTCTTGATGTGCTAGGGCTAATTGCTGTTCGAAATACATTATTTTATTCCTAAACATAATGTATATGAAAAAGACTGCGTTATTAATTATTATTATTTTCTAGTAATAAATGAGTTTAAACAATCAAATTAAAATGAAAAAATAATAATATAAACAAGAAATTTTTATCGTTATAATTTGTATTTTTTATCGATAAATATCTTTATTGTTTTACATGAATTATTGTTGTAAAGTTTACCTCTTAGATATAAAACAGAATTTAATTAATGTGTCTCACAGATTATTTTTCATATTGAGTAGCTATAAGTGTATAAATTATTGTATATGTTTTTAATTATCTCTTTTCCTTCATTTTCATTAAGTATGAATAACTCTTTAGATAAAGTGAAGTTGTTAAAAGTTAAGCAAGAATATGAAAACCAAATTCATCAATGTCAATTACTTGAAAATAGAAAATTAAAACCTATTAATGATCCATGGTTAAACACCTTACCTTTAGAAAGAAAAAAGATAATACTTAATGAATTAAATAATACAGCTCTTCAGCGGTGTGTTATAAAAAAAGAAAAAGATTTTACATATAAATTAATGGATTATACCGCCAAAACTGGAGATAAACTGTTTTTAAATAGTTGGCTTATATTCCAATCCGCTTTGTATGGTGAAAGTGATAATTTATTATTAACAGAAAATGAACAAGAAAATATTAATCGACTTACAGCGTTACCAAAATATTATTATCCATTCAATATAAAATCTGTAACTTAATGTTTGATAAAAAGTAAACGGGGAGAAGGATCTCCCCATATAAATTAAATGTTAATAAATGGAGATAGAATAACAACACCTAACACAGCCATAAGCAAGCTGATCCCTGTCGGTATAATCCATTGATTCTTTGTGTCTTTATTATTTTCCATTTCGATTGAACCTCCTAATCCTTTTAAGAGCTAATGCTTACTTACATCCTGTAAAGCATTCAATTTATGACTTTTAAGAATAGCTATTAAATATATAAAGTATGTAATTAAGTTGTTAACTTGTGATCTTGAGTCAATTAAATAAGTAGAGAGTAATATTTATAAAATATATGATTTTGTTAACGTTATTATTTTTAGAATAAAAGCTCAAACCGCAACACAACATTCCATTTTTATAGCTATTATTCTGTTTATATTAGGAATATTTTGTCGTGTACCTCTTTTATGGAGTTTCACAATGACTAATTTTAAATATTACAGCGAAGATTTACCTTGCTTTATTTGTCATAAAAAAATGGCGAAAACTGAACTTGGATGGTTTACACCAAGTATGATAGATAATGTTCTCGAACAGATAAAAAACGTAATATCTCAAGCAGATACAGATTATGAAGAGTATTTCTCAGTCAGTATCATATGTTCAGAAGATGAAGCTCGTGATTACTTGCTACTGAACTATTATGGTTATTCTGAACATGAAATTAACCATGGCCAAGTTAACTCAGAAGATTCAACCGAAGTTAATGATCTCACTTCAGAGCATATGACGTCAGAAGGTGTTGCAGTGTTTAAACACGAGATTGCTTTACAAAGCTGCGAAGAATGTACCCCTGAGATTGATGAAGACTACTAAATAAGTGGTAAAGGAAAGAATATGCTTTGGGATATCGGTTATGAAAAGTCAAACAAGGGTTTAGCGTCTGGTGAGTTACTACCGTTAATCGCAAACGATCTTATCATTGAGCAAAATGGGATAGAGTTTATTGTTAATGTAGAAACAGAGAATATGAAAGTTAAACATTCTCCATCTGTAGCAACTCATGATCCGTTTGTATCACCTTATAATCCCTCTGCATATATCAACACGATTGGAGAACAACACGTTTGTTTATTAAATAAATTTCCTATTGTTGTTCCTCATCTACTTATCTGTGCGAAAAATTATATTCCTCAAACGTCGCCATTAGTTTTAAATGATTTCGAAGCTTGGGTACAAGGAATAACGGATGATAGTGTCTTAGGTTTTTTTAATTCAGGTGCGATAGCAGGTTCCAGTCAAATGCATCGGCATATGCAGCTAATTAGAACATCAGTGCCTTTAGAAAAGACAATTCTTCAGGGGCTATTACCCTTTAAACATGACTTAATGAGATTCGAATATTTAAATGCAGTAGAACTTTACCAGCGTTACTTGTCGGTTATGGAATCAATGCAGCTGTATATGACATCGAGTATCAATGGTTTAACAGAATGCCACCCGTATAATATATTATTAACGCAACGCTGGATGTTGCTTATTCCTCGTACTAAGAATCAAGTTGGCGAAATAAAAGGGCATGGGGTTAATTTTATTGGCCGCTTTTTAGTGAGTTCAACGGAACAATTGGAATGGCTAGAAAAATACGGTTTTGAACGTTTTTTAACAGATTGTGGTGTTCCAAAATAAAAATCCGTTAAATTCGATTAAAGACTACCCAGTTAGAACTTACTACTATTTACACTCGATATTCACTTCGCTATTATTCGCGCCATGGAGAGATGGCTGAGTGGTTGAAAGCACCGGTCTTGAAAACCGGCATACGTTTATAGCGTATCTAGGGTTCAAATCCCTATCTCTCCGCCATATTTAAAACAAAAAAGCCGCTGATTAATCAGCGGCTTTTTTGTATCTAGCAATATGAAACTGCCCGTGCCAATGGGATGATAAAAAGGATTCAATTCAAACGATCTTCCTGTATTTATTACAAACTTTTATATACCTAAGAGGTAAACGCCCCATGAACCCACGGGGCGATATTTGTTAGTGTTTGAGGTTCCAAGGTAGGAGTGCATCGATATCGGGCTCAGCTTTCGCGAGCTCTTTCATGCACTTGACCATGTAGTCGTAGAGGATAAGGCCGTTGGCTTTCGCAGTCTCGACGATGCTGTAAAGCATCGCACTCGCATCAGCACCATTTGGCGTGTTCGAGAACAACCAGTTCTTTCTGCCAATGACCAGCGGTTTAATTGCGCGTTCAGCGCGGTTATTGTCTATCGATAAGTGACCGTCATCGATATAGCGGATCACCTTCGGCCATTGGCCGAGCGTGTATTTTATCGCTTTACCCAGCGGGCTAGACGCTATCACTTGTTGAGATGTCATCCACTCGTACAACTCGTCCAGTATCGGTTTGCTATGCAGTTGACGTTCTGCTTTTCGTGTTTCGACAGTCGCACCTTTTAAGCGCGATTCTATCCCATAGAGCTTCTGGATTTTGGCCAGCGCTTTATCTGCTTTGCCTGACTTACCTTTACCTTGAAGCTTCTTAGCCTCCATGAACTTTCGCCGTGCATGTGCCATGCAGCCAACATTGGTGACGTGATAAAGACCATCATAGGCACCATAGCCATCGGTTTGTAGATAACCACTGTAATCCCCCAAGAAGGCAACAGGGCATGCCCTCGCGCGACTGTTTTGATAGTCGTACAAGGCAATATTCTTCACATTGGGGAGTGCGGCTTCTGGCGAGTCTGCGCCCGAGCAGTAGAGCCACATGTAACACTGTTTTTCTTCCTTGAGAACATTGAGTGGCGTTTCATCCGCCTGGACCACCACTTGTTGAAGTAGGTGCTCTTTTAGAGCGGCATAGAGTGGTTTGAACTTCTCACTAACTTGGATAACCCATCTGGCCATAGTGGTTCGTGATAGCTCGATTCCCGACTGGGTAAACAGCGACTCTTGGCGGTAAAGTGGCATCGCGTACTGGTATTTGCCAAGAATGATGTTGGCAAGCAAGCTTTCTGTGGCAAAGCTCTTCGGGATAATGCTTTGCGGTGCTGGCTTTTGAACGATGTGATTGCTGTCTTCAGTTTGCTCGCACTGGCGGCAAGCATATTTAGGGCGAACATATTCCAGCACTTTGAGTACGGCTGGCGAAAACTCCAGCTTTTCACTGCTGTCTTCACCGATTTTATGCAGGTCATGATTGCAGCATGCACACTGCTTTTCATGGTCGTCTAAATCAAGTTCGATAACTTCACGAGGTAAGGTCTTTGGAAGAGGCTTACGCTTACCGCGTTTCTTCGTTGTGGTTGTGGTGGTCGTCGTAACCTCAACCTCTTCTTCCTTAGCGGCTTCACATTCCGCTTCGTTGAAGAGGTCACCTTGAGATTCATCGTAGGGCTTTAACGCCTCCGAGCGTTTTGCGAACTGGCGGTCGAAAGCCAGTTTGAGTTGCTCAAGCAGAGATTGACGCTCTTGTTTCCACTGAGATTCGCTGTGTTTTTGCAACGCCAACAACTCTTTCACCATCGCTTGTAGCTCGGCAACATCTTGGCTTTCTGGGTTGATATTTGGCGTCTTTTTCATGGCATTTATTATACTAAAGTCATGCCGTTAACGCTTGGTGGATATAGCTTTATTATCGATTAAGTCATTGTAAAATCGTTTATTTGAACGGGTTTATGGCCGATAATCGTGAAGCCAGAAAGCAGTCTATCAAGCTCGCATTGAGTCAGGGTAAACACGTCATTTTTCTCTTTTGACGGCCATTTATACTTGGCTTTTTCAAGGCGTTTATACCAAAGTGCAAAGCCTGTTTTATCCCAGTACAACACTTTGATTTTGTCGCGCTGTTTATTGGTAAACAGGAATAGTGCGCCGCTTCCCAAGGGTAAATCGGTGTCACTTTCGATAATCGCCGCGAGGCCATTGATGGACTTTCTAAAATCGACACTCTCACGATACAGATAAATATCTGGTGCACTTAGCATATGTTTCATGACAAGGCTCCAATGAGTTCTGCCAGGTAGGCAGCGGGCGTGCCTTGAGGAATACTCAGCTCAACGTCGTTGACAAAAAGTGTCATATTCGCGGTAGGTATTTGCGTCATATGGTAACGTGTTGTCTGCTCTACAACGTTTGCTTTGACGAAGCCGTTAGTCTGTGGTGTTTGAAGGTGTGTTAACTGTTGGCGTTTGGCATGAAACGTGGAAAGACTTAATCCGTGATGTTCACAAAAAGCACGTTGAGTGAGTTGGCTGGATTCATAGCACTCAAACAAAGTCTGCCATTCTTGATTGGTACGTCGTGTTGCCATTTTAAATCTCCTTTGGATTGGAGATTTGATCTTATTCTTCGAGTAAAGTGATTAGAATGCGGTGTTTATGGCACGCTTACCCTAAGAGTAGCGTTTACTTTTCTAAGACCAACTAGCTTTAATTGTGGATGTTTGAAAATCTATTACTGCCGTTTCTAACAAAGAAGTATCCCAAGCGAGCTTTGTAAGGTCGCGGTACGCTGACTTTGGAGATATAAAATGCATGCTAACGTTGGTGTTCTATTAACTAAAGTTAGAGTTTTGCTATGAATAAAGCATTTTGGGAAATAGTTTTTTATTAATGTCGCTTGGTAGTGTAGCCGCCGTTATTGCTCCAAATGTACCGAAATTTTTTTAACTGGCTTGGATGGATCTATATTCTCCTATTGCTAGGTGTGGGTATTTTGACTCTCTATGCTGAAAGAATTATAGTTTGGTACGATAAAATATTGGGTATCAATAAAGATGAGTAAATGGGGATAGCATTTATCCTGAAATTTACAAAAAACTATTGCGTATTGTACGGAGCGCAATCTAACTTATGTCTACAAATTTTTTAGTTATTAAAATGAGTTAGTTATTCGGCTAACTTATATTTGCCCTAAAACTGTTTAGAGCAAATATTTATTCATATCGTATTAACGTAGTTTTAGGTTAGTTTTTATCCGGCTAATTTATCTGTTAGCTAAACGTCACTTTTTAGGGGGCATTCGTAAACAACGCCTGGTGAAAAATAACATCATTAGCAAAATTAAAACGTCAGATTTGTTCTTATTTTATTAGCTTTTTAATTATACAAATGAATGCTCTACTGTAAAGCTGTCTTGAGCTTCTTTCATGAGGTGCGTGAAAGTTACCCTTATGTTAAATAGAGGTGACTTTGACAAAAAGTAATATTCTACAAACTATTAAGTGATAAGTCTTTTTGGGCTTAAACCATTTCGAAAGTGACTATTTTTTATGTCGCAAGTATTGTAGGATAATCCTTCATGTCAATATGTTAGGAAGCGGAACCATTAATGTCTTTTATAAAAAAAATAGTTAGAAAAGTTAGGGGTAACTTTGCAAAGTTTTATTTAATAGAAAAAGACTTTTCAATTATTAGTGATAACTGTTGGGGGGGGTCTATGTATCAATATTTTGATATCCCTTATAAAACTCCATTTGTGGGTCTATTTGTTTTTTCTCCCGATTATATTAGGATGCTAAAAAAATTAGATTATTATCTTAATAGTGATTTGAATTTTATTAATCCAAGTGAATCCAAGTACAAAGAAGAACTTATAAAATATAAAACTTATGGAACTTATCCTATAGCGCTACTTGGTGGAGATGTGGAAATTCATTTTTTACATTATAAAACGAATGAAGAAGCACGTTCTAAATGGTATCGAAGGTTAAAAAAATTAAATAAGAATAATCTAATAATAAAGTTTTGCGATCGAGATCTGTGTACAAGTGAATTAATTCAAGAATTTGATCTGCTCCGTTTTAGTAAGAAAGTGATGCTTTCATCTAAAAGCTATAAAATTAACTCTAATTTAAAGTTGAAAGGTGAGGAGGGAAATGAAGTTCAAAATGAATGGAAGTCTTTTTTAAAAACAACGTCACCAATATCATTTTTAAATAAACTTCAAAATAATAGATAAACCGTTTAGCTTCTAGTACGCATAAATAGAATTAATGTTAAATGACTGTCCATATTGGCAGTTTTTACTTTGAAGATGCTTTATGGAGAAGTTATCTATACTTTTCCTAATAGATTCCAACTCAAATAGAGCTAATTCTCTAACTCATATATGTCCAATTATGAGTTAGTCGATACGGCTAACTCATAATACTTGTATCATATATAGATATATCGATACTTTTGTCATTATTTACTTAAATACTTTTGAAAGCTTATTTAGAAATGGTTAATAATAGAGATAAAAGAAAAAGCTGCTACGAGCAGCTTTTTCATTCTACTAGCGGTTAGATCTCTAGCTGTTATATTTTATGAACAACGGTTTCTAATGGCATACGAGATTTAGGTAAGCGAGCGTTAAAATCAGACTCATCATGGTAGCCAATCGCGAGTGCGACAGGGCATGAGAAGCCATCTAACTCTTGGCTGAATTCTTTCTCAACACGCTTTACGTCAATACCTTCAAGTGGCGTTGAATCTATTTTTAATCGTGCAAGAACATGCAGAATATTACCGAAAGCAAGATACAGTTGTGCTTTTGTCCAATTAGCATTGTAACCACTCGGCTCGGTGTATAAATCCGCAAAGCTAAACTTACTCACGGCATCGTCTTTTTTCTCTGGCTTAATTCGACCATCAAGAATATTTTTATCAATCACGGCTTCAAA
Organism: Photobacterium sp. SKA34; assembly: GCF_000153325.1. Classification (GTDB taxonomy): domain Bacteria; phylum Pseudomonadota; class Gammaproteobacteria; order Enterobacterales; family Vibrionaceae; genus Photobacterium. The sequence goes on along the minus strand of NZ_CH724142.1, from coordinate 755,950 downwards.
ATCTTCAACAGAATAATGAGGGTTGTGAGTAAATAAAATGATATGGCTGGCGTTAGTTGCGTGAGGTTTATTGGCTAAAAACTTAGTCTCAAAGGTATTGCTAAATCGTTGTTTAGCATCATCTGATTCTAAAATAATAAAGCGCCATGGCTGCGAGTTGATTGATGATGCCGATAAGCGAAGTGCTTCTGAAATGATGGCAATATTTTCTGTTGAGATGGTTTTATTAGGATCGTAACTCTTGGTGGTATAACGCCAATTTAAGTCATCTAAAATAGGGCTGTTCATCTTACTTTTGCTCTTATTATTAATTGTCATATTAATAAAATGGGGCTAGTCAGCGTAATTTCAAGTCTTAGGCGGTATGTTAAGGAGAAAGGGGAAGTATGACTATGGCGTACATAGCGTACACCATAGTAAATAATATGGAATTATGCGTCAGAGCAGCACGCAGTACAGCCTTGTAGCGCAATGTCATGCTCAAGCTCAATCATGCCATCAGCATTCTTGTTTGCTTTGATTTCTTTTTCAATTTCAACAAGGTCGTCAGGATCTACGCCCGTTGTTTGCATTTCTTCTTCTGAATAAGCGAATGCATTTAACAATAGGTAATACTTAGCTTCATCAACAGAACAGGTGACAGTGGTAACAAGATCATCAGGGTAATCATTGCTCGCTGTAATGATGGTATTTACTTGCGCAAGAACCGCTTCATGCATAGCAGGGGTTAGCCAACCTAAGCTTGCTTCTGCTTTTTGTTGACGGCAATCGAAACAAGGTAAAAGGGCGGTATAAAGATTAAAATTGCTCATGGTGAATCCTAAAAATAGCTCTAGCGATGAAGGTTACATTAGCAACGATCATAAACGTATTTGAACCATGCGTATATTAGGAAATTATCCAATTAACGTCTAATCAATAATGAAGCTTTGAATCATTATCATGTTTATACTAAAACATAAGTAAGAGATGGTGTGATATTGTATGTCAAATCATTGAGATAAAGTTGAAATAAAGGATTTTTGATGAAAAAGCAGGTGTTATTTTCACTGATTGCGTTCGGGCTAGTGGGCTGTGCTGGAACGCCATCAAATAGCTATACATTAAAAAATGCAACGGGTGTATCGTCATGGGAGCTATGTAAAAATATTGGCTATCATGAGTTTTTTAATCGCAAAGAGAAAGCGGCGGAGCTTAAGCAATATGTGACTGAGCGTGGTGATATTGCACCAGAGTCATGTGCGGCAGCGGCACAAAAAGGCAAAGAGTTTGCTGAGCAAGAATACCACCGCAACACAGGTCTATAAGTTTGAAAGTATAAGCCTAAGCAATGATTGCTCAGGCTTGTTTCTACTGCTCTGTTGTGGTGATTTGCACTTTCACTAACTGGTTTGGCTTACCTGTGAGTTTCAGAGTATAGCTTCCCCATTCGTGGGTATTTAAGTGGGTAAGGTATTGTGATGGCTCTGCACATTGCAAGTTAACAATATCTGAGCCTTGAATATCTGCACCTGCCATCGATACGTGGGTTTTAGGTGTAACACCCACGATAAACTTCTCATTCCATTCTTTGATCGCTAGTTGAATATAAGCTTCGCCTTGGCTATTTAGTTGGGTGGATAAACCTAATTCTTTATTTAAAATAAATTCTTGCTGGCTGGCCTCTTCAAGTGTTGAAGCTGTAGCAATGGTCTTTGTTGGCAAGTTACATAGTGGCTGATAACTTTTGGCAAAATAATCATTACGCCCTTTGTGTTCAGGATTAATGTCGGTGTTCGCACTTACGGCCATTGATTGGCTTAGCAAGGTGCTTAATGCTACTAGCTGAATCGTCTTTTTCATGGTCTTGTTTATGGTGTTCATGACTTCACTTTAAAAGGTGGAAGACAGTTCGGGCTGTCTTTTTTATTTTTTAATGGGACTAACTGGCAAAAGGGATCTTGGTGTTGATGTGCTGGTAGTCGAGTTATGGTTAAGCTATTGAGAAAGGCAACGAGCGCTTTTTTCTCTTTATTCGATAAACTAAAGCCTGAAATCTTGTTATCTTTATTGAGATGATAACGACCATCTCCTGCATTTTTTCCTATCGTCAGTATTCGTCCACCGGTAGCATAATGTTCAATATACTGCTCTAGCGATTGTACGCTGCCATCATGTCCCCAAGGTGCTGTTTCGCTCACATTGATCAATGAAGGTATACGGTATTTTCCGTCGTCACTTTCTTTATGGCTAAAGCTGGCTTTGCCACGTTCATTTTCAGGGTATAAGTATTTGCCATCTTTATTTTTTATACCGTACAACCCTGTGCTGACATAAAGTTGATCGGCGTTGTTTTTAGGGGTATTTAATAGCTCACCACCATGGCACTGTGAGCATTTAAGGCGATCACTATTGAATAGGGTTAATCCTTGCTGTTGTTCTTTATTCAGTGCATTAGTATCACCTGATAAATAACGGTGATAGGGCGTATCAACACTTTGAATTGTTTCTACATACTTAGCTAATGCGTTAATGACTTTTTGGGTTGTGAAATCTGCTGATTGATAGCTGGCTTCAAATAGTGGGGTATAGATATCAGATGCTTGTTGTAAACGTTGCAGTAATAACGGCTCTGTCATCTCCATTTCTGTTGGGGTGGTGCCAAACAAAGGTAACAAAATAGCTTGTTCTAATGTATGCAACCCTTCGTGACTCTGCATGAATTGGTCATAATGGGCAACATTGAGTAATGCTGGCGTGTTTAGTGTCGTTGGATTGCCATTGATATCTGGCACTTTGCTGAATCGATTTGTCCAACCTAGATCGACGGCATGACAAAGGGCACAACTGCGATTGCCGGGCTTTGATAAGCGAACATCATTAAATAAATAGCGACCTAAGGTGATCTGAGCTTGTTGCTCACTTGTTTTTGCCAATGCAGAACAAGGAATAAAGACAATAACAATAAGGCTAAGAAAGGTGAGTAGTGGTTGCATTGTCGAGAGTGCTCATAACAGAATGAGCAAATGATATAAGATGCGGAAAAAAAATAGGTATAAATATTGTTTCAAAGTGCGACATTGAAAAGATAAAAACGAGAAATAACCCCTTAATTTTATAACCTTGGGCTATCTCTCATTTATTGCTAGTGCTTATGTATTACTAACTTATGCGCCTTTAAAGTGATACAGCATATCGGTGCTATGGGTCATTTTGGTCAATAAGGTATTGGTTAATTTATTGGTTAATGCTAATGCGTTATCAACTGTTTTTTGTTCAAATTGATTGATTAATGCTTGTGCTTGTTTAGGTTGCTTTTTGTATATCGCAAGGTACTGCTTTTCAAGCTCTTTTTGCTTAACGGCAGTTTGCTGTTCAAATTGTTGATAGGCTTTTTGAACAATTGGCGAGAACTCACTCCAGTTGGTCATGGCAATGGTTTGTAACTTACGGAACTGCCAGTTAGCTGATAGGTTGTCGGCTTTATCTGTGCCAATCGTTAATACTTTAGGCACTTCTGTCATACCTTGATAGTAAGGAATATAAACGCTGAGTGCTGTCATCCCATACGCAGTGTATTCGGTTTCACCGATAGCGATAGGCAGATTAGGGCGGACTTGTAATATGTGTGATTCTTGGGTTCTAAATACGGATATTGGTCGGTATGCTTCTTTCGGATTGCTATTTGCGTACGGGTCGTGTGACGTACCTTGATAGTGATTTCGTAACCCTTGCTCAACATCTGCAACAGATAATTTATGACTTGGTTTTAAAAATACATGGAAACCCTTACCTTGCGTTATCTTTGTATTTAAGCCCTTTGTATATATTTGTTGCAACGTCCAAACGCGAGGGTAATTGTACGTTTTATCATTCTTGGTATCTTGCGAATAAGCTTTGTGGAAATTAAAAGCCTCTCCTGTAACTGGAGTGTATAAGGCATGTTGTTCGGCAAAGCTAACTAGCGTTGGAGAGGCTAAATAATCGGGATTATGCGGTTTATAGGTAGTTAATCGACCTTGGTTGGCTGAAACGAAATATTTATCGGCTGGGATCTTTTGTGCCATCCATTGGTGACCACTGCCAGTTTCTAAATACCAAATACCTGTTTTATCAACAAAGGCAACGCCAAAGCCTTCAGATGCGCCCTGTTTCTCAATGATCTTGCCTAACAGTTCAACGCCTTCTTTGGCTGTTTTTACACGTGGTAAAACGACATTCTCAATCGCATCTTCACCAATACCTGTCTTGGTTACATACGGGTCAACCGCGAGTGCTTGAGCACCGTTATAAATGGTTTCGGTTGAAGACATACCAACCCCAGCAGAGTTAAATCCAGCTTCACCCATACTGGTACCATGGGTGTCGAAATCTGACAATGAAGTGTACTCCAGTGCATTTTCTGCTGCTGGGTAAGTAAAGTCATTGGCGTTTGATTTGAAATCAGCTTTTTGTTTCGCTTCAGCGGGATGATAAATAAACTGTTTTGCATTATTGGCTTGATAGTCTTCATTGCGTGCAACAATAAAAGATCCATCAGTTGTTGCTTGGTTACCCACTAAAATCGTTGTGCAGGCAAAAGCTGGTACAGTAATAGCTGAAGAAATAAGTGCAGAAAGTAATGTGATATTTTTCATTAATTATCGTTAGATTATATGCATTGAACAAATATTCTTACAGTTGAATGAAATATAAAATGTGATGTCCGTCATATAATTTTTTCAGGTTGATGCACACTAATATTGCATGGATTGCCGGAGCAAAAATGCGTAATTATTTTTAAGTTGTGATTATGATTTAATTAAACATGGCGCATAAAATAAAAAGGAGAAAATAATAAAATATTTTCTCCTTTTTATATGAATTTGAACCTAGAAAATTACTGTGGGTATTTATCTTCGTGTTCACGATGAATATAACCACCTATTTCTTCATCATGATGATTAATCGACATATTGCTTCCGCGAGTTTGCTGGTTAATTTCATGAATTTGAGAAGTGTTCATCAAATCACGTTGGCTGGTGATTGCAGCGATAGATTCTCTGTCTTTTAAGAAACTGACTAAATCACCTCGAATACTCTCTAGCTCACGATCATTTTTGTGCATTTCTAAAATAAATCGAGGGTGCTCAAGGTTATTTGTCCCAGATGAAGCAAATGAGCTACTAATAATACGGCTAACAATAATCCATGGTGTAAGACTTGAACGGACTAAAATATTCTCAGAACGAGTCGAGTCATGAATACTATTACCTGTCGAGATTCTTGATTCAGTAAACGTACCCTCTACTTTTAAATAGATAATATTGCTTTCAAACAGCATTTCGGCAAAAAACAAATGGCTAGCATTAGATAAAATGCTACCCAGTGCTTTTAAGATACAAGCAACAAAGAAAAGTTGTGTCACTTTAGTTACAGTGTGACTACCTGTAACAACACCTGTTATTGACAGTGCGGCAAACAGAACGGTAACCGCTGCACCAACAAGAAGAAGGTTACCAGTAATTAAGCTAAATATTCGAGTGCTATCTAATGCTTGATCGACTTCAATCGCTTTATACTTTGGTTGTACTTCTTGAAGTGTTTCTCCTGCAAAACTGCCTTTTGCTTGAACTTGTTCTTCTAATGTTGGCTTGAGTTCTTTATAAACACGGTTAGGCACTTCTTTATAGCGACGATTTGCCATAACGAGATTATCAAGGTTGATAAATACTTCGTTTGGGTGGACTGATTCTTGCCAGTTCTCACGTAGTTCTGAAACTTCCACGTTTGGATTAGATAGCGATAAACGCTTATTAAGCATGAGTGCCACAATAATGGTGACAATGGCTGCACCTATGATAATCGCACAGATAAACATCGTATTATGTAGGTTGGTGAAGTAGCTAATAAAATGGGTGACTCGAGTTGCTCCAGCAACAAGCATCGCCAGTTTCAGTGCTAACCCAATTGCAATGGGTAATACAACAGCAGCAATCAGAGTACGAATAAATTCACTGTTAGATAAACGAGGCACACGTGTTTGCGACATACGGTTAAGTCGTAAACTGGTTAAAATCCACATGCATAATAACCCCAATGTCAGTACCACTGAATAAACAGGAAATACTTGTTTACCGAGCGAGCCAATAAAGCCAGTTAGGGAAATAAAAGCGACAAAGCCATAACATAATAAAGCGACAATCGTATTCGTCCAAGCGGCACATAAACGTTGAGCTAAATTACGGATAGGGTAGGGCATGTAGATTAGGCTAGGGAAAATACTATGCAATGCATGTGCAATAAACCCAGTTGGTTCGACAAAAGTCGCATTTTTACGACCAATGAGCATATCGGTAATTGTCCCTTCAGAGTAGGCGACATAAGCATCTTCTTGGTAAGCGTGCTCTGATGTGTTGCTATGATTATGCGCTAAAGATGTTGGATGATTACGGCCAACAAAATACTTAAGTGTTGCTGAAATACCACGGTAGGCAGTTGTTAATCCACTGATAAGTAAAGCTAAGGCAAATAGGATCATTATCCAACCCGCTACCGTACTGTGACTTACTGTTTTTGCCGCTGAAAATAACCCATAAGCACCAAGGCAAATAACAATAATGCCACGAGCCGCTGTTATTTTCCCTTCTGTTTTAAAAGGATTTTTAAGTCCTAAATCAATTGACCCATAGTCAAACGCCATCAACAAACTCCCTGATCAGGTCATAAATACAACCTGATACATCATTCAAAATTCTGCTTGATAATATTGATATGGTTTGTGTGAATGTCAGCGTTCGTTGAATTTCTAGAGAATTCATTGTCAATAATGATACTTATTGGCATGATTTAATATTATTGAAAATAAAATCAGTAAGTTATATTTAAGTTTGTTCAAGGAAAGGAAGTACAAATGATGGATAATAACGTTGTTCAGGCAATCGGCGCCTTTTTGTTTTGTATTGTCATCAGTATTGTCATTGATAAAACATTGAAACAACTGTCACAGCGTTTTGAGTCTGAGGCATCAGGTTCATTTCGATTAATGTCCAATTCACAGAGAACGATATTAATAATTGTAGGTGCGGTTCTGGCGTTTTCAAAATTAGGTTTTGATGTGACAGGTTTAGTCACAGGATTAGGATTAACAGGATTTGCGCTAGGCTTTGCTTTGAAAGATGCGATATCTAATCTTGTTGCTGGGGTGATGATTGTTTTGTATAAACCGATAAAATTAGGTGATCATATTGAAGTCGCGGACTCTAAAGGGCAAGTCGTAGATTTGAACTTACGTTACATTACAATTAAAGAACAAGACGCGACTCACCTGATCCCCAATTCACTTTTCCTAAGTGACAAAATCACCATTAATGAATGCCCCAACAACGATTGATAAGGTCTAACGGTTACAGATGTAAAAATCCCCTTGCTGGAAGATAAATTATCAGCAAGGGGATTTTTGTATGTACGATATTTATCGATATGGACTCAGCTGTTAAGCATAACCACGATCGCGATAATTGAAATTAGAGCAACGAGATTGAGTACGCTATACAAGATAGTTTTAGGCATACTAAAAGTCAGGTGGTTAAAGTCGTATTTTGTCCCAATTGAGGTGACGGCAAGAGGGAGCATAACCAGTAAGCCGAACAGCCAACGAATATTGTTAGTAATTAAATAGCCAACCTGAACTTCTGCAATAATAAAACCAATTACCGCTAATACTAATGTCGTGATAGATACGGCGAACGTACGATTGTATGAATCCATTAATTCCGCAAATGCTTTATATTCTTCATCAGTAAAATTAGGTTGATTAGCCATATTGTCGCTACACCTGTAAGTAATATCTTTAAAAAAGTGATGATGATTATAACGGATAATGGCACTAAGTTAAAAAGGACAATTGCCTGTATTCACAGCTACCCATGAAGTCATGGTTAAATATATTATTAATTTTATTAAAAAATTTAGAACGTTTTAGAAAACATATAGCGATGTTCAGATGAATAAATCTGCTTTTCTGTATAGAATTACACCGTATGCAGTGCATAGACTTGAGTAACTTTTAAAGGGGAAAGTGATGCGAAGAATGGGAACAGAACCATCGGTAGCGGGATTATATTTAATAGCGTTATTTTTTAGTTTTATGTTGTCTGCTACCGCTTACGCTAATCAAGAGAAAGATCCTATTCGTCAGCCACCCATGGTGGAAGTGATTGGTAATGGCCCTTTAGTTCCGCAATCTCAGCACCAATCAATTCCAATTAACTTTATGAATCTTGATAAAGTTGATGTTGAAATTTTACATATTACTGACCCTGATACCTTCTTAAATGATAGCTACCTGTTAGATAACCTAGGCCCTTATGGTTTAGAACGTTTACAACACGCTTATGAAAGTGTTTATGCTGATCGTTTTACATTACCGCCAAGCAAATTAAATCAACAAACTGCAGCGCGCATCCCTCTTTCACATCACTTGCCTTCAGGTTGGTATGTTGTGGTGTTAAAGGCACCTGGCGCGTTTGATGAGCTAAAAGTTAAACATGTGTTATTAACAGATATTGGTATTCAAGCACGTTTAAATACCCATCAAGCAAGTTTTTCTGTGTCACGTTTATCAACGGGTGAAGCTGTTACTTCAGGTCGTGTTGATATTTATCGCGATCATAAACTGTTTAGAACAGCACTCATCGACCATAAAGGTGAAGCCAACTTTGATATTGTGGCGAAAAACACCGATATCGTTATTGCTCGTACCAATATAACAGCAGTAGAACGCCAACTCGATCCTTCATTGCAACAGAAATCCCAACAACAAGAAGAGATTGGTATTTTACCTTTGCGTGAAGCGCCATTAGATTTATCAGATAGCAATGTAGGAGGACGATCTTATCAACCTTATGAAGCATTTATTTACAGTAACCGTGATTTAGTTAAACCGGGTGAATCATTACCGTTAAATATTTTGCTGCGTGATCAAGATGGTCTGGCAATAAAAGATCAGCCGATCACATTAACGGTATTAGATCCACGTAATGATGTGGTGTTATCTGAGCAACTCTCTCCGCAAGCGGCTAGCTTTTATTCTAAGCAACTGAATACTACATCTAGTTGGCGTACGGGACGTTATACCGTTGAAGTAAGGCTCGACCCTGAAGCTCAAAAGCCGATCAGCCAATATTTTTTCGAACTAGAAGAGTTTGTTCCTGAACGAATGGATTTAACCTTTACTGATCCTGCAAAGCTTGTCATGGCAGGCAGTCGAACCAAGGTTGGACTGAGTGGACGCTATTTATTTGGTAGCCCAGCTGCGGGTAATAGCGTTACAGCCGAGGTAATGTATAACCCAACGTCGAGCTTTAGCGGTAAATACAGTGATTATCGAGTCGGTAAGCGATTTTCATTGGCAAGCCGTTATCAGCAATTAGATAAGCAAACACTATCTGCTGAAGGGAAAGCAGAGATTGTCTTACCAACACCTTCAGCAGCTAAAATTCAATCACCAGTTAATGCGGTAGTTAATTTCAGTTTATTAGAAACGGGTGGAGCCGCTGTGCAACGGGATTTACGTTACACGGTGTGGAAAGATAGCCCAATAGCTGGAGTAAAACCGCTGCAAAAAAGTGTTGGTTATGATGCTCAACCTCAATTTGATATCGCGCTATTAAGCCAGAATGGTCAACATCGTCTTACTGGCGATTTAACCGTGAAAGTAGATTACGATCAGGGACCTTACTATTGGTTATATGAGGAAGGTGTTGGTTGGCAGCGCAAGAAACAAGCACGTTGGAAAGCGATGTCTTCGCAAACTATTCATGTTGAAGAAGGAAAAAGTCATCGATTGTCTTTTGCGACTAAATGGGGGCAGTACCGCATTACAGTGACTGATCAAGCGAGTAAAACAGTCACTGAATATCAATTCTATGCAGGTTGGTATGATGGTTACCAGCCAATAAAAGCCAAGCCTGAGCATCTTGATATTTCTTTTGATCAGTCACGATATCATGCAGGAGAGAATATCCGTTCAGCGATCACCGCACCGATTGCAGGTAGCTTATTGGTGACGATAGAAACGGATAAAGTGATTTGGTCGCAGCGCACTAAGGTAACGAAAGGCGAACAAGATATTGAGATTCCATTGCCACAGGGGTTAAATCGTCACGATATTTATTTAACCGCTACGTTAACAGGTAATGCTGATAATGCGCCGAAACGTTATTTTGGAATTAAGCCTGTTAAGCTTAATCGTGATACGAGAAAACTCTCAATAAAAGCGACAGTGCCGTCAATTATTCGTCCGTTAACGACCTTAGATATTCCAATTACCGTTGCTGGTATTGCAAGTGCTCAGCAAAACAATACTTGGGTAACGGTTTCGCTGGTGGATAAAGGCATTATTAACCTCAGCCGTTTTAAACCACAAGATCCATTTAACTACTTGTTTGCACAGCGCCGTTATAGCGCGGATGTGGTTGATCTGTATTCACGTCTTTATGATTTACGTCCCAATCCCTTTGCTCAATCTCGTTTCGGTAGCGATAGCGTTACGCGTACTGATAATAAAAATGACGATTTAGTTGAAAGTAAAACCGTTATTTTAATGTCCAAGCCGATAATGGTAGAAAACGGCAAGGCGAATGTGAAATTAGCTATCCCTGATTACAACGGTGAAGGGCAGTTAATTATTACGACATTTAATGATTCGCAAGTTGGTCGAAGTGTATCAAGTAATAAAATTGCAGCACCTGTTGTTGCTGAATTGAGTATTCCTCGTTTTCTCGTAGCGGGAGATAAATCGAGTGTAACGGTAGATATTCACAATATTAGTGGTATAGCGCAGACGTTATCATTGGCACTAAGCGCCAACAAAGGCGTGAACTTAGCGATTGCACTTCTGCCTGCCAAGTTGACATTACAGGATGGCGAGCATATAAGTTACAACGTCCCGTTTACAGTTGACTCACCAATAGTCGTTAACCGTGCAGAGTTCAAACTGCAAGCATACTCGCTGTCACAAAACAGCAACAACAAGATCAATATTGATCGTTCATGGGCAACGCCGATCAAGTCAGTAACCCCGTGGGTTTATAAGATGCATTCGGATCTGTTAGAACCGCAACAAAAGCTGACAGTGACATCATCATTGTGGCAAGGGCTTGATACGATTCCAGATCAATTAGGCTTTGCTTATATCAGCCAAACACCGATGCTTAGTGTGATAGAACAAGCAAGAGATCTTTATCAATATCCGTATGGCTGTGCAGAGCAAACAACCAGTAAGGCATTGCCATATTTATATGATTTACCTGAATTAACTCGCTTTAAAAAAGCAGCGTTTGAGCAGCGATTGAAAGCGCAAGGAAAAGCACCGAATGCTGAAGCGATGCCATCTGATAAAGATATGATTTATCAAGCGATAATGAACTTAAAACCAATGCAAACATCACAAGGCGGTTTTTCGTTATGGCCAAGTGATGGGTATAGCAGTCGTGTTAACGATCAGCCTTGGTTAACCGTTTATGTGACGGACTTTTTGCTACGTGCTGATAAAAAGTTTCCAAATATAGTACCGAAAGCCATGCTGAAACGGGCGCAAGACGAGATCCTCGAATATGTGAAGAACCCAACACGAATGAAGCAATGGGCGTATAATCAACAAAATGCGGATAGTGCATTAACGTATGCGGCATATGTGTTGTCTCAACAAGGGCTGATTCAGTGGAGCGATATTGATAATTTAGGTCTTAAACTCTTTCCATCTGGACTCAGTGAATTACAGCTTGCGGCAAGTTATGCCAATGTGGGAGATAGTGATAAGGCATTAGCATTATTAAATAATTACCATACGGTTAAACGTTACAGCAGCTATTTTCAAGATTATGGCTCTAATTTACGTGACAGCGCCTTGTCAGTATTGATTTTGCAGCAACTAAAATCGAATAGTATTTTGGCTCAAAAAACTGCGGAAATTCAAAAGCAGTTATTAGAACAACTTGTTGCAGAATCAGGCGATAAATTGTGGTTGAGTACCCAAGAGCGTGGTGCATTGTTACAAGCTGCGATATTGACTCACACATTGAATCAAGATCAACAATTTGAAGTGACAGTTAATGGCTATGATCAGCAGCATACTGGTCCATTTTCAGTACCATTAACGGAAGGATTAACAATTACCAACCATAATACCAAGCCGCTGTACGTTAAATTACAAGGTGAGGGATACCAGCAACGAAATAAATCGGTATCAAATAGTGATAATCCGTTGAATACATTAAAAGTGAATACACTCTCACGCTCTGTCTATCAATTAGACGGCAAGCCATTTACTGGAAATACGGTAAAAGTCGGTCAGCGATTATTGGTTGTATTGAATGTTAATCTCAACCAACGAGTAAATGAAGGGTTACTGTCTAAGATGATCCCAGCTGGTTTTGTATTAGAAAATCCCGCTCTCAATCAAGGGCTTGATGTAGCAACGTTGGCACCAAAAGATATGACATTAAGCTCGCCAGATCATAGTGAATATCGAAATGACCGTTATGTGATTTCGCAGTCATTTGATAAGGATAAAACCTATTTAATTGCTTATTTATTACGTGCTGAAGTACCGGGAACCTTTACTATTCCGCCAATTTACATGGAGTCGATGTATCAGCCATCACAACATGCTGTGTACTGGTCTAAGCAAGACATGGTAACCATTGAAAAGTAATCACTCTGTTCAACAGCCTGCATCACGTTATAAAACGTGGTTGCGGGCTTGTTGTATAACCATTGCATTATTTGCTGCTGGTGGTGTGGTGCTTAATTACGTATTTCCATTACCGCCACTTTATCCTAATGGCTCTGCGGTTGTTATTAAAAGTCAAGAAGGAGAGGTACTGCGAGCATTTGCAGATATGCAAGGGGTCCGTCGAACGCAACTAAATTCACTGGAGCAAGTTGATCCTTTTTATCGACAAGCGTTATTAACCTATGAAGATCGTTGGTTTTATTTCCATCCAGGATTTAATCCCTTTTCGATCTTTCGTGCTGCATGGCAATGGGGTGTTAATGGGCATGTTGTCTCTGGTGGCTCAACATTAACCATGCAAGTCGCACGTTTAATATCACCGCATTCACGTTCATTGTCAGGTAAACTAAACCAGTTATTTCGTGCGCTTCAGCTAGAATGGTCTTTTAGTAAAGATCAGATCTTAACCTTGTATTTAAATCTTGCTCCGTTTGGTGGCAATATCGAAGGGGTTGAGGCTGCGGCGCAACGTTACTTTGGAAAGTCTGCTCAATTTCTAACAAAGTCAGAAGCAGCATTACTGGTGGTATTACCGCAAAAGCCATCGTTATATCGCCCAGACCGTTTCCCTGAACGGGCAAAAGCGATGCGTAATAAAGTGCTTGAACGATTAGTGCGTTATAACAAGCTCGATCAATACAGTGCGAACTTTTTGCAACAGGAACCCGTCGTTGTAGCCCCTTATTTTCAGCCATTGCAAGCGCCATTATTGAGCCGCATGCTACAGCAAGGTTATCCGCACCAAGCAGTTATTCAAACCACTATTCGAGCTGATATTCAAAAGCGAATTTACCGCCTGCTAACGACTGTTTCTCAACGCTTACCTGCTAAAAGTTCTGCGGCTATTGTTGTGGTTGATAATGCATCTGCCAGTGTTATTGCCTATCAAGGATCAGCTGATTTCAATGATGTTAGCCGATTTTCTTATGTTGATATGGTGCAAGCGGTTCGATCGCCAGGTTCAACCTTAAAGCCATTTATTTATGGTACGGCCCTTGATCTTGGGATCATTCATTCTCAAAGTTTGCTCAGTGATATTCCGTCATCGTTTTCAGGTTATAAGCCACAAAACTTAAATGGCAAATTTCAAGGTGCAGTGAGTATGAGTGAGGCATTAAAGCAATCACTGAATATTCCTTTAATACAAGTTTTTAATAAAGAAACGCCAGAGATTTTTGATCAAAAACTGCAACATGCTGGGATTCAATTACAGCATAAAAAACCAAATTTAGCGGTGGGGTTAGGCGGGACAGGAACCAATTTAATCACACTGGCTGCTATGTACCGAACACTGGCAATGAATGGGCAATATCAGCCTTTACAACTACTACAAAATGCCAAATCAGTTGTGAGTAAACCGCTACTTTCACCAGCTTCAAGTTGGATTATTTTTAAAACACTGAGCGAAATAAGTGCGCCAGATAGAGTCGTACCATCGATAAGACGTCAAATAGCTTGGAAAACAGGAACCAGCTATGGCTATCGTGATTTTTGGTCGATAGGTGTTAGCCCAGATTTTACCGTTGGCGTGTGGATAGGTCGCCCAGACTCTAGCCCTGTTGTTGGTTATTTAGGAGCGACACAAGCCGCACCTATTATGTTTGACGCCTTTGATCAGTTACCCCGCGATCAACACCAACGAATAAAGCCGAAAGGTGTTGTGACAAAAACTATTTGCTGGCCGAGTGGCCGTGATAAGCAAATTACGCCTCTTGCGCAATGTATTTCGCAAAGGAAAGCCTATACCGTAAGAGGAGTTACGCCACCCACGTTGGAAACTGATGGGCGTTTTTTACGTCCACCTTTGGATACGGCACAAACAACGTGGCCGAAACTTCTAGCAAACTGGCAAAAGCAACGAGGGGGTATTTCAACGCCTAAAGGGAAAGAATATTCGCATAAGGATAACGGAAATGTTGCGCCATATATTAAGCAAATAGTGACAGGGCAGCATTATTATAAAGATCAATTAGACGTATTACCGCTACAAACGCTAGATGAAAACGTAAAGGTTGATTGGTATGTTAATAACCAACCATTTACTGGTAATGAAATTAAATTAGTGAATTACTCGGGTAATGTGCATATCACTGCTTGTATTAACGGAGTATGTGATAAACGTGAAATAGTTGTTCATTAATTATACAAAACACCATTCCTTAATAATATTATTGCAAATCATCATCTTATCTTTTTCAAATTACTATTGAATAATGTTTTATATTTTACGAGTTTAATTTGAGTGTAAATTTTTGTTATCAAAGGAATAAATGGCAATTATGTTCTGACATAACTTTAACGAAAGAAAAATTTAGAGTGATATTGTGTGATCTTCCTCCATAAGTGAAGCAGAGTATTGCAATGAATAGCAAGGGCAGAGTTTTATCAAGTATGTTGTTAGTTTCATGCTCTTTAACCGCATTATCTTCTCTGGCTGAAGAGCCTGCCAATAAAGCACCGACTCCCATTAAAATTCAAGATGTTAAAAATCGACAGTTCAATCAAGACATGCAAGAAGTCGGGAAGATAACGGCTGTTGATTCTACGGCTTTAACGTTTAGTGCTTCAGAAATACTGCAAAAGAAATACTTCAAAGATGGGGCTTATGTTAAGAAAGGGGAGGTTATTGCTGCATTAGATAATACGCAAGCAAAGGCCGAACTGAGAAAATCCCAAACGCAGTACAAGATAGAACAATCAAAATTACAACGAATGCTGGCACTTGTTAAAAAGCAACCTGACTCTATTTCAAAGCAGGATATTGAGAATCAGCAATTACAAGCGCATTTAGCTAAAGTGGATGAACAACAAAAGCAAGATTCGCTGTCTAACTATGAGTTGATTGCACCGTTTAATGGACAATTAACCAACTTTAAGTACTCGATTGGAAGCCGAGTAAGCGATAGCGATACAATTGTCACTATCATCAAAAATGACCCAGTTGAAGTCGATTACTCTATTAGCCAAAAGGAACTTGCAGACGCCAAAGTTGGTCAGAAGGTCACCATTACTGTTGATGCATACAAAGACAAAAATTTTACTGGCGATGTGAATTATATTGCGCCACTTGTTGATCAATCTTCAGGTCGTATTGATGTTCATGCGGTGGTTGAAAATAGTGATAAGCTGTTAGTTCCTGGCATGTTTGCTAAAGTGACAGAGCGTTCGCATGATAGCCATACCTTTCCAATTGTGCCGCAAACGGTGATCGTTGTTGATGGTGAACAACGTTATGTTTGGCTTTACGATGGTAAAGGTGTCTCAAAGCAAACTGTGGCATTAGGGGAGAATACTAATGATGGTTTTGTTGCAATTACCAAAGGGCTTAAAGTCGGTGATCATGTTGTCGTATCCGGTCAGCAAAACTTAAACACGAACTCTAATGTTAAAGTTGAAAATCAAGACAAATCAAAGTTAACTGCTCAACCTCAACCTCAACCTCAACCTCAACCTCAACCTCAACCTCAACCTCAACCTCAACCGACTAAAGAGAAAGCGACACCAAAATCATCCTCTGCAAAGCAAGCAAAAGGGGATGTAAACAATGAAGCTGCCTGAAGTCTGTATCAAACACCCTGTTTTGGCTTGCGTGATGTCAATTGCGATTGTCTTGATTGGTTTAGTATCACTACAGAGTCTGCCAATACAGTATTTTCCAGATCATCGCTCTCCTAATGCGACAGTGAGTGCGAGTATTCCTGGTGCAAGTGCTGATTTTATGTCTAATAATGTGGCAGATAAACTGATCTCTGCAGCCACAGGTTTAGAGTCAGTAAAAACAATGAATACTGATTGTCAGGAGGGAAGCTGTAAGTTACAAATTTTCTTCAAAGACAACGTATCTGAAGTGAAATATGCAAGTTTAATGAATAACTTGCGTAGTAAAGTGGAAGCCATTAATAACTTCCCTCCGAGTATGATAGATAAGCCAGTTGTGACTGATGATTCATCGGAAAATGCGTTACCAAGTAATATTATTACCTTTGAAGCGACAGGTAAGATTACAAAAAGGCAAATGTATAATTTGATCAGTGATCAATTGATCCCTCAGTTTAGACATATATCAGGAGTCGGTGGTGTTTGGGGACCTTATGGCGGCAGTAGCCAAGCTCTTCACGTGTGGCTAAACCCTGAAAAAATGATGGCACTCGGGATCACTGCAAATGATGTCGTCAGCACATTAAGTAAATACAATGCAACATTTACGGCTGGTACTATTAAAGGTCAAGCTCGTGACTTTTCTATTAACCCCGTTAACTCTGTTAGCTCTGTTGCAGATGTTCGTAACCTAGTGGTTCGATACGATAATGGCAATATTGTCCGTGTTGGTGACGTTGCCAATGTAGTGATGGACGATTCAACTGATACGCCTTCTATTTTGCATATTAATGGCAAACTTGGCATGTCGATTCAGACCTTACCGTTAAAAAGTGAAAATCCCGTTGTTGTCGCAAAACGTGTAAAGGCGGCCATGGCAAACATGAAATTGCCAGATACCGTTAAAATGAAGATGGTTTATAACCAAGCGGATTTTATTCAGGCCTCGATTGATGAAGGATTTAAAACCCTAGTCGAAGCTATCGTGTTGGTCGGTATTGTCGTTGTTATCTTCCTTGGTTCAGTCCGTTTTGCGCTTATTCCATTAATCACTATCCCCGTTTGTGTTATTGGGGTTTTTGCTGTGATGGCTGCACTTGGATTTTCGATTAATGTGCTAACAATATTGGCGATCATACTTGCGATCGGGCTGGTGGTTGATGATGCGATTGTAGTCGTTGAGAACTGTTATCGTCATATTGAACAAGGTAAGCCACCACTTAAAGCCGCATTAGAGAGCAGTCGAGAAATCATTGCGCCAGTTATTGCAATGACATTAACGTTGGCAGCAGTATTTTTCCCCATTGGTTTAATGTCAGGGCTAACCGCAGATTTATTTCATCAATTTGCATTTACGTTAGCTTCTTCTGTATTGATTTCTGGTTTTGTCGCATTAACACTTTCACCAATGATGAGTGCATTTATCCTAAAACCTGCTTCACACACGTCTAAGTGGTTTAATTGGGTTGATGATAAGCTAGATAAAACAACGCATTACTACTTAGCATTATTAAAAAAGGCCTTCACTAAGAAAGCAGGTTTAATGGTGGTGGCCGTTATATTGATAGCAATGGCATCAGCAGCGACATGGTTTATGCCAAAAACATTGTTACCCGTTGAAGATACAGGATTTATCAGTGTCACAGCTAAAGCATCAAGTAGCGTTGGGCGGAACTATCATTTACAAAATAATGCACAATTAAATAGTATTTTTAAAGGTGATCCGGACATTGCTGCCAATATGTCTTACATCGAAAGTGAACCTGAAAATCACTTGCTCCTTACTCCTTGGAATGAACGTAAAGACTCAATTGAAGAGATCATTTCTCGTTTAATGGCTAAAGCAAAACAGCAAGTTTTAGCCTACAAAGTGTCTATGTCTGTTCGCGCTGCTGATAACCTAAATTTGCCTACTGGACTTGTGCTTGAGTTGACAACAGTTAATAAAGATATCAAGGCACTGGGTGTGTCCGCAGCCAAAGTCAAAGAGGTACTAGAACGTTATTCTGGTGTTGCTAATGTGAATAACTCGATGCAACGAGATAAACTTCGATTTGATTTGACAATAGATCAAAATGCAGCCGTTTTATCAAATGTGGATTATTCCGACATAACCAGTGCACTATCAACATTTTTAGGATCAGTGAAAGCCGCTGACTTAAAAATGAAAGATGGTTATACCTACCCAATTCAAGTACAGGTTAATCGTAAGTCGTTAAGTGACTTTAAAGTTTTAGACAAACTTTATGTAATGTCTAAAGCAGGGCAGCAACTGCCTTTGTCGCAGTTTGTCTCAATTAAGCAAGTCACTGCTGAATCACATATAAAAACCTTCATGGGGCTAGATAATGCGGAAATTACCGCAGATATTATGCCGGGCTACAGTGCAAGTGATGTTGAAACGTATGTTAATCAACACATACCTGAGTTGTTGCAACCAGGGCAAAGCTATCAATTCAATGGTGTGATAGAGAACTTACATGAATCATCCCATGGAATGACGTTACTGTTTGGTATGGCATTGATCTTTATTTTCTTGATCCTCGCGGCGCAATTTGAAAGCTTTATTGAGCCTTTAATCATTTTGCTTACCGTTCCATTATGTTTAGTTGGGGCGTTATTAACGCTTAAAGTATTCGGCCAAAGCTTAAATATCTACTCAAAAATTGGCTTGCTAACGTTAGTCGGTCTGGTTACGAAACACGGTATTTTGTTGGTTGAGTTCGCCAATAAACAGCAAAAGGAGAAAGGCTTAAGTGCTTATGATGCAGCAATTGAAAGTGCTAAGTCGCGTTTAAGACCGATACTGATGACATCATTAACCATGATTATCGGCTCCTTACCCTTAGCATTTGCGGTAGGGCCTGGTTCTGTAGGTCGAATTAACATCGGTTTAGTGTTGGTTGGGGGGCTAATTCTCGGTACTGTTTTCTCTTTATTCTTAGTACCTATTGCTTATGTGGCGATGGCAAAGCTAAGAGAGCAAGATATTATAAAACGCTTGAAGCAGTTAAGAACCTCTAAAGCATAAGCTTAACAACAATCCAACATATCAAGCGGTGAGTCAAATCACCGCTTTTTTATATCATATTGCCTGATGCTTCACGTATTATTATCTATTTTGGTCATGAGTAAAAAAATGGTTTACAGGACCATGACCACGACCAATATTGAGCTGATCAGCGGCAGAAATCGCTGAGGTAATATATTCTTTACCACGTTGTGTTGCTTGTTCAATCGAATAACCTTGAGCAAGGAAAGAAGCAATGGCAGACGAGAGGGTACAGCCCGTACCATGCGTATTCTGTGTCTCAATACGTTTTGTTTTTAGCTCTATGATATCGTCACTTAATATCAATAAATCATTACTTTCTGAATGGCTTTCTAGATGCCCACCTTTAAGGAGCGTTGCTTCGGTTTGTATATCACGGAGTTTGGTTACTAATCCCAGCATATCGGCATGATCTTGCGGGATATCACTATTTGTCAGCGCTGCGGCTTCAGGTAAATTAGGTGTAATGAGATCAGCAAGAGGAAGTAGTTTTTGCTTTAACGTACTAATGGCTGACTCTTGTAATAATAAGTCCCCGCTGGTAGCAACCATGACGGGATCAATCACAAGATAGCGTGGTTTGTATTCTTTTATTTTATTCGCGACCAGTGTGATGATATCAGCATCAGCGAGCATGCCTATTTTAACGGCCTGAATGTTGAGATCAGTAAAAACAGCATCTAATTGTTGCTCTATCATTGAAAGGGGAATAGGAAGAATAGCACTGACACCTTGAGTGTTTTGCGCCGTAATTGCTGTGATCACCGAGCAAGCATAACTACCTGTCGCTGAAATAGCTTTGATATCGGCTTGAATACCCGCTCCACCACTACTGTCAGAGCCAGCAATAGTTAAAACTATAGGGGTTGTAACATGGGATGTATTGTTTGTGTATGATGACATAACAGATTCCTAATTAAGCGTTAGGAACTGGTGCCAAGTAATGAACGGATCGGTTAATATGAAATGATCAGATCCATTGATAACTTGCCTAAACAATACTGATATTGTTTATTTAGTTCCCTCCGCCAGTGTTAACTGGTTCAGGTTCAACGGGTCCCACTTAATTGTGATCTCAGCGTAATGCCCCCCGACTAACTCTCAAATCCTAATAGATAAACCATTTGTTGTCACGTACTTATAAATAAGGTGTTGGTCAGCTTATAACCGAAAATGTACTCGTATGAGTTATCTTGTTTGAATAAATTATAATATATGGCGTGCTTTACTATGAGGTGTGGAATAACGATGGAATGTAGAAGTCGCTTTTAGTGGAGTAATACCTAAATAGGTACAAGGTTAAAAAAGATTAGGCTTAATATTTAGGCATAAAAAAACCTGCTAAAAGCAGGCTTTTTTTTGAATCTGGTGCTCGCTACTGGACTCGAACCAGTGACACCTTGCATGTCATGCAAGTACTCTAACCAACTGAGCTAAGCGAGCAAATTGTACTGCGATAAACTGCTTAAAGAAGCCATTTATATAAAACTGGTGCTCGCTACTGGACTCGAACCAGTGACACCTTGCATGTCATGCAAGTACTCTAACCAACTGAGCTAAGCGAGCAAATTGTACTGCGATAAACCGCTTAAAAAAGCCATTTATTTAAAACTGGTGCTCGCTACTGGACTCGAACCAGTGACACCTTGCATGTCATGCAAGTACTCTAACCAACTGAGCTAAGCGAGCAATCTTACTGAATAACAACCTAATCGTCATCAGCGAATGACAAGCATATTAGCGAGTCACTTTCGTCTAGGCAAGTGTTTAAACAGAGTTTTTTAGTAAATTCAGTGCGTTTGCTTGAACAATAGCCAGTTATCTTAAAATCTTGATGATGAAATAGTCGAAGTCATATTTTTAAGCAGGGCATTGCCAAGAAAATGTAATATGTAGCGCAACAGAACGTACGCTACACAAGAAGGTAATTTAGTTTAAAAGTTCGTGATCGGATGGAAGTAAACGGCTGATCCATAAAACCAGCTTATGTTTCATATGAACGCCGTCTTCTTGATTCACGGCAAGAGGAGTGATTTGTTTACAATCAACCAGTAAGCGATAAATACACTCAACACGGTCGGTAGAGCCAACACTGCGGTCTAAATCGCCAAATCCTTGTTTTTTCGCGAATGCAAAGCCTATTTCTAATGCTTTTTTAAGAAGTTTTGCTTCATTCTTGGTTTTCTTCATGCGTATCTCCTATATCCCTTAGCGAAAATATATACAAATTTATTGTCTTCGCGACTGTAGAAGCTGAGTTTAAATTTTAGTTTAAAGCTCAAATTTTTGAAGCAAAGTTATTCTATCAAATTAGAATAAAGTTATTGTCCAACTTTGAATTTACATTGTTTAAAGAGGCGTTGCCAGAATTTAACGTGCGCTAATGTGGCTTCATGAAATTGCTGATACAGATCGCCATCAACATATAAAGCTATATAGGTTTGCATCGGTGAGGAGATATGAATATTTGGTTGATTCAATTGTTGAAGTATTTGCTGTAAAACAGGCTGTATTTGTCGATATTGTGAATCAAGTGTTGATAAATAAGGCTGGATAGTTGGAACATAAAACTTATAGAAAATATTACGAAGATACTGTGCTTTTTGCTGATTCATATTCTTTCCACACAAAATTGAATCTTGTGACTGGGTAAGTTGTTCTGTCATCGTGTTCAGCAATGTCGTGGTGCGTCGCATTGAATAGAAAAGCTCACCAATATATCGGCTATTATAAATTTGTTGTTGGTGATCAAAAAGATCCTGATATTTATCCTGGTTAGAATAAGATGCTGTGATGTTATTTGTGCGTTTGATGCTATTTGAAAGTAAATTATTGATATAGCTAAATGCGCTTAGGCTAGCGTTAAATTGAGTGGTTTGATTACTATCAAGTAGTTGATGGCCTAGCGTTAATTGTTTACGCCATTCTTCTCCAGTAAAAAGCGTGTTCCAAAAAACTAATGGGATCTGCTGTTTCTTTTGCTGGTAAATAGGTGCTAGCTCGGTCAATAAATCAGAGTCTTTAGGTAGTGTTTCTAAACAATATTGTAACCCATCTAATAGTAAAAGCTCATAGCGGAGACCGCGGGTTTTATCTTGAACTTTACCCAAAATCGAGTTTCGCTCTGCAATCAATTGGAATAAGCCACATTGCCTTAATTCATAGGCATCAAGTAAACCAATTCTAATACCCGCTAAAGGCTGAGTAAGCTCTCGTTTAGTGGGTAAAGGTAGTAAGGGCATTTCAGGAAAGGGGGCTTTGTCTATATCGAGTACATTAGCTAGACGTTGATGATACGTATCAAAGGCTTCTTCATTGTTATTGTTTTTACAGCCTATCAGCATTATTGAAATGATAAGTAGCAGAGACAGTCTATGAAGGAAAGTAGAGATAGATACAGGCATAGGCGTCTCTTAAAGCATTAAGTGAATATTCATCATACTGATTATTATCAATATTAGATCAAAAAAGGCGATCTGATGATCGCCTTTTGTCTTATCGGTATGACATTTCAAGTTGCTTGCCAGCATCAAGTTTATGCACATGGTGTATTCGCCAACCAAGCATGATAGCTGCCGCACTCAAGCCGAGAATAAAACCAATCCAAAAACCTTGCGGACCCATTGCTGGCACAACCCAGTTTGTTAGGCCTAAGACGTAACCTGATGGTAGTCCTATTAGCCAGTAAGCAATGAATGTACAAACGAAAATGGCTCGCATATCTTTATAACCGCGTAACGCACCAGCAGCAACAACTTGAACGGCATCACTACATTGATAGATCGCTGCGAGTAGCAATAATTGGCCAGCAAGCACAATAACTTGTGGGTTGTTAGTATATAATTCGGCTATGTCTTCACGGAAAATAACAGTCATTATTGCAGTACAGATGGCTAAGGAAGTACCAACAATTAAGCCGCAATGGCTAGCAATACGAGCTCCATCGATATCTTTCTCACCCATTTTGTGGCCTACACGTATACTAACAGCAGCGGCAATACTCATTGGTAGCATATATACCAATGATGAAAAGTTCATAGCAACTTGGTGTGACGCGACCTTGTTAGGCCCTAGTGGCGAAATCAGTAAGGCAATCACGGCAAACAGTGATACTTCGAAGAAAAGTGAAGCGGCAACGGGAAAACCAAGTTTGAATAAGCGTGAAAGCGCATTTAATTGTGGTCGATAATAGCGCGTAAATAGACCAATACTTCTTAGACGTTTATTAATCAGTACAAAAATAAGCAGTGCGAAAAACATAAACCAATAAACAATGGCTGTGGCGACACCACAGCCAATACCACCTAACTCAGGTGCGCCAAATTTACCGTAAACGAAAATCCAGTTAAGTGGGATGTTGGCAAGTAAACCTAAAAAGCCAATAACCATACCTGGTATTGTGAAAGATAAGCCTTCAGAAAAACTTTTTAAGGTCTGGAATAATAAAAATGCAGGTACAGCAAAAAGCACAGCATATAAGTAACCTACCGTTTTTTCCGCTAGTACTGGCTCTACATTCATATAGTGGATCAAGATACCCGCTTTGAAGAGAATCAGCATCGTTGGTATTGATATTAGTATAGAAAGGTAAAAACCGTGTTGAACTTCAAAAGGAACTTTCGATTTTTTTCCTGAACCACTAAGCTGTGCCACGATCGGCACAATTGCCATAAGTAAGCCAACACCAAATAAGATTGAAGGTAGCCAAATACTGGCGGCAACAGCTACTGCTGCCATATCAGTCGCACTGACGCTACCCGCCATCACTGTATCAACAACGCCCATCGATGTTTGAGCAACTGAAGCAATGAGAACAGGCACAGCAAGCTTTATAAGCTGCGCTGTTTCTTTTTTATAGTCTTGCACTATTTTTGGCTCCAAAAAGAGGAAGATAAAGGGGAGGGGTCGAGTATTAAAATGCTTTTATGGAATTCTATTTTGTACTGCCAATGATTTTCCAAGATTATATAAACAAAAAGCATATAACCAAAATAGAATATTGGCAATTTGCATAATTATTATTCAAAAGAAGAAATAGCAGCAGCTTAGTAGATAGTGTTTTACTCATTAAGCTGCTGTTTTATTAAGAAAGTTAAACCGTAAACATCATATGACTGTAAAAGCCAATCGCGATGAAGGTACTTGCTGCACTGAAGACACATAGCATCGGTGTTTTAATATGCGGATAACGTTCGATAAGTAAAAGTAAGCCAAGGAAGGTTGGATATAACCCAAACGCATAACGAGGCATCGCATTTAAACTTGATGACAGCGGTAATACCAAACAAATGAACATAAATATGGCTTCTGCGTAGTATTTACGCACGACCAAATAAATATTTAGTATAAACGCGAGTATCGCCATGATGGCTAAGTAAAGCTTAGGTCCGCCAGTTTCAAATCCATAGAGGAGCCAGTGAAATGGATTGGTTAATTGGCGTCCCCATGCTATCTGGATGTGTCCAAAAGCCAGCGCATCACCTACATGAAAATAGAGATAAGCCATATAGGTGAAAAAGCCGAAAGGGATCACCCATATGGCTGAAATTGCTTTTAACGCAGGGGTTTTAAAGCGAAGAAAGCTATTTATACCATAGTGCTGAATCGCAATAATGAGCACGGGAAAAACCAAGAAAACGCCAAGGTTACGGGTAATAGCGGCTAATAGACCTAAAATAGCGACCCATCCCCATTGTTGACGATAACTAAATAGGAATACACCAGTAACAAAAGCAATGAAGAGCGGTTCGGTATAGCCTGCGGTTGAATACACAGTATAAGGTGAAAAACACAATAACCAGATAGCAGTAGACTGGGTTGCCTTGCTGAAATTAAGCTGCTTTAACGCCATTAAAATAATAGGCAGGCTGAATAAAAACGCTAAGTTTGACGCTATAACTAGACCTAAACGGGCATTATTAATTGAATCGTCAAAAAAGATAAATTTCGAAAATATCCAACCAAGAAAGGGCTGTAGGGGCATAAATGCCCAGTTAGCTGCATTCTTTTGACTTAGCCATTGTGGGACTAAGTCATAGCCATTCTCTATGATTTTATAAAACCATACACAGTCAAATCGGCAGATAGTTTGAAGTAAAGGCTGCTCTGCATAATGCCCAGAAGCAAACTC
This sequence comes from Photobacterium sp. SKA34, assembly GCF_000153325.1. Classification (GTDB taxonomy): domain Bacteria; phylum Pseudomonadota; class Gammaproteobacteria; order Enterobacterales; family Vibrionaceae; genus Photobacterium. The sequence continues at coordinate 730,414 of NZ_CH724142.1, read as the reverse complement.
AGTTACTCCCCATAAACCCAAACAGTAGATAACTGTGCGACTAACAATAACGGCAAAAATAATGGTAAGCCATTCTCGTTGACTAATTTTAATCGAAGGTAAGTTAAGAGTACTCATTTAAACACCCAAAATTTAGCCAAGATAAAGGTAATTACGGGTACACAAAGGGTTGATATCGTTACCGCAAGCCAACCTGAGAACATTGCAGATTTCAACAGTGAAGCAAGGATCAAATTGTTAATAAAAAAGCCCATCAGTGATACTGCCAGGAATTTTAAAAATGAGCCTTTCTGTCCAAACGTAAAGTGGCGATGTCCAAAATAAGACACTAAAAAAGCGATACTAAAACCGATCACGTTGGCACTGTATTCTGATGGGTCTTGGATTTGCAAAAAATATAGTCTAACAACAGACAAGTGCACTGCAGTCGCAAGTAAGCCAATAATTGCAAATCGATTTAATTGCCAAAAGTGCTTTAAAAATGACTCATTCATTGGTGATTTCTAACTCTTTTTCTGTTTCTGTAACAAGGGGCTGTGTATTTTTATCACTATATTTCCCATAGACACCTTCAACAAGATAAATAGGGCGCTGTTTCATTTCGGTATAAATGCGGCTGATATAGCCACCAATTACGCCTAATGAGATTAATTGAATACCACCAAGGAACAGAACAACGGAAATGGTTGATGCGTATCCTGGTGTATGAACACCGAAGAAAACAGTACTGATTAATACATACATTAAAAAGATAAAAGATAAGAACGAGATACCAAAGCCAACAAACCCCCATACGCGTAGAGGCCAAGCGGTAAAACTTGTAATACCATCCATTGCGAAGTTCCATAGCTTCCAATAGTTGAACTTAGTATCACCGACATTTCGCTCAGGACGCTGAAAGTCGACGCCGATAGAGCGGAATGAAGACCAAGCCAACAAACCTTTCATAAAGCGGTTACGTTCAGGTAATTGTTTTACGGCTTCAATAACACATCGGTCAATTAAGCGAAAATCACCGACATTTTCAGGTAAGGTTGTTTCTGCAGATAAAAAGTTGAAGAAGCGATAGAAGCCGCCAGCAGTCACACGTTTCAAAAATGTATCTTGTGATCGGTCAACACGAACGCCATAAACCGTATCGTATTTACCTGTTTGCCATAATTGGACAAACTCAATGATGAGTTCAGGTGGATCTTGTAAATCAACATCTAAAATCACAGCAGCATCACCTGTTACGTAGTTAAGACCTGCGGTCATAGCTGCTTCTTTGCCAAAATTACGTGCGAAGTTAATTAAGCTAATAGAATCATCTTTAGCTATTTGAGCTTCAATTTCAGACTGTGTTTTATCTTTACTACCATCATTAATGAAAACAATATCAATATGTGAACGAATAGAGGAAAGCTTATTATTGATTTCATTAATAAATGGCTCAATAGCTACTTCTTCATTATATACAGGAACGATAAGTGACAGCGTATAATCTGGTTTTTTAAGGTTATTATTCATATTATTTACCTTAGTTATGGGTTATTGACGATGACGCGAATGTTGTTGCTTGATGATTATCGTTTTTAGATAAAGATAGAAATGAAAAATCTACCAACTTAAATGCTAACGGTGTTAACGTATTTATCTGCAATGTTTGTAATGTATCGCCAGACTTAAATGCAGATACAGGGATGGTGGCATCAAACACATTAGATATTTTTGTCGATGCAAAAATGCCATGCCATTGATTCACTGAAAAGTGCAATGGCGAGGCTAGTGAAGATGCTAATGTGATACTTACTTTAACATCTTGTTTTACTTTATGCGGCAGCGTGAAATAAAGCCCACCAGTATTTGTTAATAATCGAGCACCGTTATCAGCTTCTTTATTCCAGCCTTTACGTGATAAATATGGAACTTTTGTTGAAAGTTCTAACGATGATGGAATGTTTAGAGCAAGGTCTGGCTCTTTAGGCTGCCAAAAAAGAGTCTGAGTTTTAATGTAATAAGCCTTGTACGCAATACTTACGTTCGGGGTTACTGCTTTGTATAAAACCCAAAGGTAATAACACGTTAAGATCGTAATTAATGTTAGTAGCGTAATACGTAGTGTTGTAGAAAAATAGTTTTTTTTAGTGTTTATTTGCATGGCATCATTAGCGACGTCAACAGTCATAACATACCTATATGATTTTGTATTCGTTATCTTATTGCTGTAAAAATATACTCTATATCTTTATTCCAGAAAGGGATATAAATTTCATTGTTAAATTGTCTTTTTGACAATTAATTGTCATTTTTAAATAACATAGAAAAGGTTAATCAATGCTGTATAAGAAAAGTAAAACTAAAACATTGGATATTCACTTTTAAATATTAGCTTATTTGAAAGTTTTTCTATAAAAAGAGTAATTAAATTAAAACATTTATAAAAATTTAAGTTATTAACTCAGTTAGGAGCATTATGTTTACTGGAATCGTACAGGGCACAGCAGAAATTATTTCTATTACCAAAAAACAAGATTTTCAAACTCACGTGATACGTATGCCTGCTAATTTACTAAGTCACGTAGAGTTAGGAGCTTCGGTTGCTCACAATGGCTGTTGTTTGACAGTAACGGATATTAATGATGATTTATGGTCATTTGATTTGATGCAAGAGACGCTTAATGTCACTAACCTCGGTTTACTCCAAGAAGGCGATGTTGTAAATGTTGAGCGTGCAGCAAAGTTTGGCGATGAAATTGGTGGTCACTCTATGTCTGGACATATTATGTGTACAGTAGAAGTATCAAATGTTATCACATCAGAAAATAATCATCAGATCTGGTTTACTTTACCGCAAGCACAGATGAAGTATGTATTCACTAAAGGTTATATAGGGGTTGATGGTATAAGCCTCACCATAGGTGATGTGGTCGAAAATCGTTTCAATGTGAATTTAATCCCTGAAACATTACAGCGTACAAACTTAAAAAGTCGTGTTATTGGTGATGTGATTAATATTGAAATAGATCCTCAAACCCAAGCGATAGTTGATACTGTTGAGCGTGTACTTGCTGATAAATAATAAACAAGAGATTAACTAGACCAGTTCAGCATAACTGGTTTAGTTAATTGTTTATGGTATTAGCACTAAAAAATTTGTTCGTCATCTGCATCTATAAATAAATTAATGGTTTTGTGGAGGTCATCAACCTGCATATTGATATGTATCGGATTACAGCATGCAGAGCAATCATCATAAAACTCCTGGCTACCAGCGCTTGCATCTAATTCAATGCGTATGACATGTCCGCAATGGGGACAGCTCACACTTTGTTCTGAATAGTTTCTCATTGTTGTACTCCTTCACTTGCAGTCAGTTACAATCAGCAAATTTAATTTTGGTTACACGCTATTTAACATTAGCTATAACCAAAAACATTATTGATAGCCTAGTCGCTGGCAATAATGTTTGCAGATAAACTTATTTTACTGTTGTGATAATAGTCATCAATGAAAGATATTCTACGACGAAAGATATGCAAAAGCTAAATTCATACCTTTCGTAGGTGTATAAGTGGATGTCAGTTTTGAATATTTATTCATCTAATAGATTAAGCTTGGTAATAATGTATTCAGCTTGGCCCATATACTCTCCACCAAAGAGTATGCAGTGGTTAAGAATATGATAAAGGTTATAAAGCTCTTTGCGCTCTTGATACTCAGATGTTAGGGGGTAGACAGAATTGTAACCCTCATAAAAACTGTTGGGGAAACCACCGAACAGCTCTGTCATCGCAATATCACACTCACGATCCCCCCAGTAAGTGGCAGGATCAAAAATAATTGGACCAGATACGGTTAGAGCAGTATTACCATGCCATAAATCACCATGTAGTAAGGAAGGTTTAGGCTGATGGTTAACTAAGCGTTTAATGACGTTGCTAGTAATAGTGTCAATATTGCCAAACAGAATGCCTTTTTCCTCACACAACTGTAATTGCCATGCGATACGTTGCTCTGCAAAAAAACGACACCAACGACGATGCCAACGATTAGGTTGTGGCGTTAAACCAACATAATTATCAAAATCAAAGCCGTATTCAGCTTGCTCACCCCATAAATGAAGTTTTGCTAATTGCTGGCCTAATTGATAACCAGCATTATCATCGATTTGTTTTGTGGGTAAATAATTAAGTGTAAGGAAGGATTTATCGCGGCATGTACCAACATGGACATATTGAGGTACTTGAACACAATTTGCTTCATTGAGAATGCGTAAACTTTCTGATTCAGTTTCAAAGACAACTAACTGTTCTTTATCATTGAGTTTGAGAAAGAAACGTTGTTCACCATCGCTAACGCAATAGCATTCATTGACATCGCCGCCTTCAAGTGTTTGTCGCTCAACAATCTTAAATGGTCGACCTAGTACATCTGACAGTTGGTGAGAAATGGCTTGCCACATAATCATCCTCCGCACTGAAACGTCTGTATACAACTTGTCTATCAACATCTTAGACCATATATCGTGTGAAGAAATGTGAACTCAGCGTGATTTTAGTTACTGTTTTTAAAAACTTAGCATTCAGGAGATAGAAAGAACAACAAAAACAAAGTATTAAAATAAACGCACGCATAAAATATATGTTCTTCTTTTTTAAATAAAAAATAATCCTATCGTAAAAAAATGCATAAATGTTAGATAGTGACTCATTAAAAGCTAAAGAGACATTAATTGATAAAGACACTTACAAAACAAAATGTATTCACAATGCAAATGCATGTAATCTATTAGCACACTACTTTTTATGAAAAGAATAAAATATGAGCCAGAAAATTATACCAACAGAAATGACATTTTTTGAACGTTTTGAAACCGATATTCTTTCAGGAAAAAAGACAATTACTATTCGTGATGAATCTGAAAGTCACTATGTTCCAGGTACACAAGTAAAAGTATCAACATTTGAAGATGGTCGTGAATTTTGTACATTACAGATCGATAAGGTAGAGCCCATCTTATTTTCAGAGTTAAATGATTTTCATGCTAAACAAGAAAATATGACACTCGATGTGCTTAAAAGCGTTATTCAAGATATCTATCCTGGAATAGAAAAATTGTACGTTGTTAGTTACACGCTCGTTGACTAAATTATTGTTATTAATTTAAGAGGATTCTTTGCAATCCTTTTAATCGGTTTGCTATAGTACGACCTCGCTTTTCTTTTAGTGTGCCGCTCAGTATTGCGGTATCGAAAGTAAAGCGTTTTTTATTCGTAAAAGCTTCTGAAAGCTTTATAAATTCAACATGTGCTACTTGGTGTGTGGCACCACTGTTAAAGGACATTATTCATGCCTGTAATTACTCTTCCTGACGGTAGTCAACGTCAATTCGACGCGCCTGTATCAACTATGGACGTGGCACTTTCAATCGGTCCTGGTCTTGCTAAAGCAACGATCGCAGGGCGTGTTGATGGTGTGCGCGTAGATGCATGTGATCTAATTGAAAGCGACGCAAGCCTCGAAATCATCACAGCAAAAGATGAAGTAGATGGATTAGAGATTGTACGTCACTCATGTGCTCACCTATTAGGCCATGCAATTAAGCAGCTTTACCCAGATGCGAAAATGGCTATTGGTCCTACAATTGATAACGGTTTTTACTACGATATCGATTTAGAGCAATCACTAACTCAAGAAGATCTTGAAGTGATTGAAAAGCGCATGATTGAGCTTGCTAAAACTAAATATCAGGTTGTTAAGAAAAAAGTAAGCTGGCAAGAAGCACGTGATGCATTTGATGCACGCGGCGAAACTTACAAAATTGAAATTCTTGATGAGAACGTAGCGCGTGATGACCGTCCAGGTCTTTACCACCACGAAGAATACATTGATATGTGTCGTGGTCCACACGTACCTCACATGGGCTTCTGTCAAAACTTCAAGCTATTAAGCGTTGCTGGTGCATACTGGCGTGGTAATAGCGACAATAAGATGCTTCAACGTATCTATGGTACTGCATTCCACGATAAGAAAGCATTAAAAGCACACCTTACTCGTTTAGAAGAAGCGGCTAAGCGTGACCACCGTAAGATCGGTAAGCAACTTGACCTGTTCCATATGCAGCAAGAAGCACCGGGTATGGTGTTCTGGCACCACAACGGTTGGACTATCTTCCGTGAGCTAGAAGTATTCATTCGTGAAAAACTAAATGAATACGATTACCAAGAAGTAAAAGGTCCTCTAATGATGGATCGTGTGCTTTGGGAGCGTTCTGGTCACTGGGATAAGTACGCTGATGCGATGTTCACAACAAGTTCTGAGAACCGTGAATACGCTATCAAGCCAATGAACTGCCCAGGTCACGTACAGATCTTTAATCAAGGTCTGAAATCATACCGTGATCTTCCATTGCGTATGGCTGAGTTTGGATCATGTCACCGTAACGAACCATCAGGTTCACTTCACGGTATTATGCGTGTACGTGGTTTCACCCAAGATGATGCGCATATTTTCTGTACAGAAGCTCAAGTACAACAAGAAGTTACATCTTGCATCGAAATGGTGTATGATACGTACAAGACATTCGGCTTCGACAACATTGTTGTTAAATTATCTACACGTCCTGAAAAACGTGTAGGTTCTGATGCAATGTGGGATAAAGCTGAATCAGACTTAATTACCGCGCTTGAATCAATGGAAATTCCATTTGAAATTCAAGAAGGTGAAGGTGCGTTCTACGGTCCTAAGATCGAATTCACTCTTCACGATTGCCTTGATCGCGCATGGCAGTGTGGTACCGTTCAGCTAGACTTTGCTTTACCAGAGCGTTTAGGCGCTACTTACGTAGGTGAAGATAATGAACGACACACACCGGTTATGATTCACCGTGCAATTCTTGGTTCACTAGAGCGTTTCATCGGTATTCTTATCGAAGATTATGCAGGTTTCTTCCCAACATGGTTAGCGCCTCAACAAGCTGTAGTGATGAATATTACTGATGCTCAGTCAGAATATGTGCAAGAAATTGTAGAAAAATTGAAAAAATGTGGAATTAGAGTCAATGCGGACTTGAGAAATGAGAAGATTGGCTTTAAAATCCGCGAACATACTTTGAAGCGAGTGCCTTTCATGCTCGTTTGTGGCGACAAAGAAGTCGAAGCAGGCGTAGTAGCAGTTCGTACTCGCAAGGGTAAAGATTTGGGTAAATTTAAGATTGATGAACTTGTTGCATTTATGCAAGAAGA
>NZ_CH724142.1:621183-723088 GCF_000153325.1 Photobacterium sp. SKA34 | reverse complement strand
GTGGCGTACGTGAAGTTCGCCTGACTGGCCTTGATGGCGAATCAGTTGGTGTTGTTTCACTTGATGAAGCAATGGAAGTTGCTCTAGAAGCTGGTGTGGATCTAGTTGAAATTAGCCCTAATGCCGAGCCACCAGTTTGTCGCGTGATGGACTATGGTAAGTACCTGTTCGAAAAGAGCAAGGCTGCTAAAGAGCAAAAGAAAAACCAAAAACAAATCCAGATCAAGGAAGTTAAATTCCGACCTGGTACAGACGAAGGCGACTATCAGGTAAAACTACGCAACCTGACTCGCTTTTTAGAAGAGGGCAACAAAGGCAAAGTAACGCTACGTTTCCGTGGTCGTGAAATGGCTCACCAAGGTCTTGGTATTGAACTTCTTAACCGTATTAAGGGTGAACTTGAAGACATCGCTGTCTGTGAGAGCTTCCCTAATCGTGTAGAAGGTCGCCAAATGACCATGATGCTTGCCCCAAAGAAGAAGTAATAACGGCATTCAAGTAGCTAAGAAGCGCTGCTTTAAGTAGCGCTTTTTGTTCGCCTTATTACTGTGATTATTAACTATCAACAATGCGGAGTTATCATCTCATGCCAAAGATGAAAACAAATCGTGGCGCAGCTAAGCGCTTCAAAAAAACAGCTGGTGGCTTTAAGTTTAAGCACGCTACTAAGCGTCACATCCTGACTAAACGTACTACTAAGAACAAACGTCAGCTTCGTCCAAATGCAATCCTTCCTAAGTGTGAAGTGGCTGCAGTTGCTCGTATGCTTCCGTTCGCTTAATCGTTTTTAGTTTTATATTTTATTATTTTAGTTAGGAGTCTCCTATGCCTCGCGTAAAACGTGGTGTACAAGCACGTGCACGTCACAAGAAAGTTCTTAAACAAGCTAAAGGTTATTACGGTGCACGTTCACGTGTTTACCGCGTAGCTTTCCAAGCTGTTACTAAAGCTGGTCAATACGCTTACCGTGACCGTCGTCAGAAGAAACGTACTTTCCGTCAACTTTGGATTGCACGTATCAACGCTGCTGCACGTCAAAATGGTATGTCTTACAGCCGTCTAATCAACGGTCTGAAGAAAGCATCTATCGAAATCGATCGTAAGATCCTTGCAGATATCGCTGTATTCGACAAAGCTACTTTCACTGTTCTTGTGGAAAAGGCAAAAGCTGCACTGTAATTTATCAGTCTAGTTTTTAAGTTAAAAGGAGAGCTTCGGCTCTTCTTTTTTCATATGATTAAAAATACATTTGATATATTAAATATCATACTTTAACGAAAGCATATAATTACGACCTTCACCGGGCGTCATCCCATTATAATCTCCCGTATCTACATACTTTTTATCAAGAATATTATTAACATTAAACATAACGGATAAATCTTGTTTTGAATTAATCGGCACGTGGTAGGCAAGACCAGAATCAATTTTTGTATAAGCATCCTTTTTCGCTTTATTATCATTGTCTCCGAAACGTGAACCAACATAATAGATAGAGTTATGTAATTCTATTGAATCTGTTAAATCATAGCTTGTTAATAATGATGCAGAGAAGCGTGGTAACTCTTTAGGTGTTTTTCCGTCCAAAGTCGGATTGCTTTCATATTTACCAATAATATATTGCGCAGAAGTTATTACTTTAAGCTTGTTTGATATTTGTCCAGTGATACTGAAATCGGCACCTGTATGAATTTGACTAGCATTTAAAAGTGTTATTTGCTCATACTCAGAATTATCTGGAAGTTTTTCTGTTACACCTCTGTCATCTTCACGAAGATGGAAAATAGATGTAGTAAGTAGTGTACGATCGTTAAATAATTTAGACTTAAATCCTACTTCATACAATTTGCTTGTTATTGGGTCTGGTATTTTCCCATAGTTTACATCGAGTGGATCTGTGATTGGGTCTTGTGGTTCAAAACCCTCAGCATAACTAAGATAAATGGTTGAATTATCGTAAGGGTGATACATTAGAGAAATGTTTGGGACAATGCTGTTTATAACAATATTTTTGCCTGTACCTTCTTTTTTATCATTGGTCGTTTTATCTCTGTGGTATTGGTCATATCGAAGACCTGCCATTAATTGCCACTCAGGATTAAAAGTCATAATGTCTTGCACATAAATACCGTAACTTTGTCTTGGATACGTATTACCTGACTTAAAAGAGCCTAAGTCTGAAATATTGAAGTCTGGAATAGGAAATGAATGATTAATGCTTGCATCATAAATAATAGCATCATCATTGTCAGAGCTTAATGTCGTTAGCGTATGATCGCGCAAATTAACACCTGTTATTAGTTGGTGTTCAATACCTTTAGTTGTAAATTCTCCTGTTAGATTGATAGCTGCGGTATGAATATCATAATGACGTTGGCTATATGTTGGTTTTATTTTGTAATTACCTGTTTCAATGCTGTCGTCATCGAGGCTAATTTGGGAATTATAACCTGCAATATGAATATCAGTATGATGATAGCTCGCAGAGACTTGCCAAGCATCATTGAGGTAATGTGTTAATTTCATACCGTAAACGTCTTCTGTTTTTGTGTTTTTTGCCCACGGCGCATCTAGAATTAAATCTTTGTCATTAAATTGATTTCCTTTTTTATCGAATATTAATCCATGATCACTATATCCATTTTGATTTTTAGTATCAAAATTTAATGAGAGCATTGTATTCTCACTAAGATCATAATCTAACATCAAGGCAAGAAGATCGCGGTCAGTTGATGGGTGATTACCATCTTTATATTTTCGCCAGTTATCTTTAGTTTGTTTTGACCCTATAAAACGATATCTTAATTTATCAGTGGCAGATCCTGTGGTGTCAAAGACAGAGCGGTAAGTGTTATTACTGCCGATATTTTGTGAGAAAGAGGTTGTTGATTTACCTTGAGGTTTTTTGGTGATCATATTAATGATGCCACCTGGTGAACCTTTACCAAAGAATAATCCAGTAGGGCCTTTTAATACTTCAATTTGTTCGTAAAGTTCTGAAGGCTCTTGTAACATTGAATCTTTTTGTTCACCATCACGGAAATATCCATATCCAGAGTCAAGTCTAAATCCTCGAATAGCGAAGCTTTCCATTCCATCTGAGTTATGTCTTTCCTGTACTGAAGTATCAATTTTTAACGCATTATGAAGGGATGTTGCTTGTAAGTCCTCTAGTGATTTTGAGTCTATCGCTGTTACATTTCTTGGTGTATCTACGGGAGCGAGTTCAATGCCTGTTGCTGTACTTGTTGATGTTGGTTGATAGTCTTCAGGGTTATGTCCTTCGACTGTTATGACACCTAATGTAGTAACATCTTCTGCGTATACAGAATAAGATAAGAGTATTGATAAAATTGCGATGCTAAGCTTTTTTTTTCTAAAAGTATTCATTATTTCTTATATTTCATTCAACAGTATTTAATTAAGTTAAACAACGATAATCATAATATCGCTCTAAATTACTTGCTGGATATTCATTATTTTCGGTTGAAAAAAATGAATATTTTCAGTCGTTTATAAACTTAGAATTGATAACCAATAAGTAAAAAATGATAAGGATAGAAGTGTTATAAAGAGTAATTTCTCGCTCTATACTGTATCAATTTAGAGAGATAATACATTCACAACGCAAATGATATCAATAATCATTATCATTTATTTTTATAAAATTAATCGTGGTAATCACTTAAGATATTGATTTTAAATATAAAGATTTTTATGTTATTTGTTATTGACAGAAACATGACAAAACTAACATTGAGTAATAATCATTATCATTTAGGATTGTTTGGTACTTTACGATAAATTGTGTATTAATTATGTTAATTAAGAAGGAAATACAAAATATAGCCAGAAAGATCCATATATATGTGTCTATGTTTGTGCTTTTAATTTTACTTTTTTTTACTTTTACAGGAGTTACATTAAATCATGGCGACTTATTTGTTAAATCAAATGTGGAAGCTAAATCTGAAATAATAAAAATACCTCATTCATTTTTTAGTTCTAAAAAAAATATTGAAAATCTAGATGAAGATAAGTTATTAGAATATATCTCTGATCATTCAGATGTTCATGGGGTTGCTTCAGATTTACAAGTTTATACTCAATATAAAAATGAAAAAATTTTGGAAGGTGATATATCTATAAATTATAAATCTCCTGGGTATGATGCAGTTGTTTATATTGACTTAAAAACAGAAACAGCTGAAATAGAAATGACTGATTATGGTTTTATCGCAAAATTAAATGATCTTCATAAGGGGCGTAATACTGGAATTTTTTGGAAATTATTTATTGATATGATAATAGTTTTAATAACAATACTGGTACTAGCCGGAGTCTGTCTATTAATTCCTAAAAATAAAGTGATGAATAATGCTTTAAAGATGACTTTTCTTGGAGGTTGTGTTGCTGTTGTTATTTATTATTATTTCATTTCTTAATGATAGTGAGATTTAAATGTTTAGTAAATGCTGTATTAAAATAGTAGTTTTATTCTTTTTAATTATATCCTCTTTTTCTATTAGTTACGCAGATAAAATACCAATAAATTCAATGTTAGAAGTTGAACTAAAATTACCAGAAATAAAAACTGGTATGTATGCAAGGCCGTATGTTGCGATATGGGTTGAGGACGAAAATCATCAGCCAATAAAAACACTTCAATTATGGGTGGGAAAAGATGACTGGTTGAAAGATTTACGAAGTTGGTGGCGTAAGATTGGTCGATATGATCGAGACCGAGTTGATGCTGTTACATCAGCAACCAGACCTGCTGGAAAATACCATTTCTTATGGGATGGAATAAATGATAATGGCGAAAAGATTGAACAAGGTACTTATACACTTTATGTTGAAGTTGTTCGAGAACACGGCGGTCGCGATTTCTTCGGTCAAAATTTAGAATTAGATGAATCTTCATTCAGTCAGGTTTTAAAAGCTAAACATGAAATTGGAAAAATTAAAATTGATTATAAAGTTGAGTAAATTAATAATGAAAAAAAACAAATTAAAAGTATTATTTCTTACTTGTCTTATGACAACTAGTTTTATTGCTGCATTTTCTGCTGAGGCGCACCCACGTTGGATTTTACCCTCTCATTTTACAGTATCAAAGCAAGGTGGAGACTGGATTAGTTTCGATGTTAGTGCATCAAATTCAACATTTAATTTTGATAAGGCACCGGATAGTGAAACTGCAAGAGTAATGATGCCAGATGGGCGTGAGTTAGAACCTAATAATGTGACTAGAGGACAGCGTAGGTCTATTTTTGATTTTTATTTTAGTGAAGAGGGAACACATAAAGTACATATCAATCAGCATCCTAAATATTATACTCGGTATCAATCTGGACACAGGGAGACATTAAAAACAGTAGAAGCAAATAAAGCAAACAGAAATCAACTTTTACCAGAAAAAGCGCGAAATGTGTATACTGAAGTTAATTATACTCGAGCGGAAAGTTATATCACCGTTGGTAAACCATCAACTAAAGTAATGGAAATTTCTGGTGAATATTTAGAAATGGTTCCATTAACTCATCCTGCTGATATTGTTGAGGGACAGCCAGTAACATTACAATTTTTCTTTTATGGTAAACCGCAAGCAGGTGTGAAAATTGATATTACACGTGAAGGTACCATGTATCGTAATCGTCAAGAACAAATTAACCTTGTCAGTGATAAAGACGGAAAGATCACTTTTACACCTTATATAGCAGGTCGGTATTTACTAAAATCAAATTATATTGGAAATATTAATAATAATTCTATGTATGATAAAGCCAATGTTAGTGTGCATTTTACATTTGAAGCATTACTAAAATAATGTTGATTGAATTTAAATTACAACTTAAATTGATCATAAGATGCTTGTAGATATCACTATATTCGATAAATCTACTTTCACTACTATTGTGGAAAGACAAAATCTATACTGTAATTTACCGGTCTAGCTTTTAATTTAATAGGAGAGCCAAGGTTCTCCTTTTTTTTTAATATTGATAACTATCAATTATCAACTCAAGCTTTAAATTGAGCAGCTCTAATTTCAGCATACATTCAATATCTAAAAAAAATTCCTCACATATTGTCTGCTTATATGTCAATAACATCTTCTTTGTAACTCTTTCGAATTTTTTAGTTTAATGAGTTCTTTGTTGAAACGTAACTCTCTTTTATTTAGTTTAAAAACAGCATTATTAATATGCCTTACTTGTACTGTCTTAATGCCGCTATGATTTGATATAAAAAAAGAAGAAAAGTGATGTTTAACAGGAGAAGGGGATGTGATGAGATTTAAGAAATGCTGATCAGCATGATGAATCTGTTGCTTGAGGCGTTGTATTTCTTCAAGCAACAGAGTTTGTTTTATCTCTAAAGCAGCGGTCAGCTGCTTTAGTTTTTTATGTTGAAAGTAGAGATGTCTAAACGAAACATTCTTCATTATAAGTCATTAAGTTATTCATCGATATCGTTAAGTAATTTAGCTGTTTTAGCTTCTTCTATTCGGTTAATTAAACGGCTTGACTCTGCTTCATCACGAATAGCTTTACTTAAAGTGATAGTCGCACTGACAAGAAACAAACTACAAATACTGTAATAGCCTTTCACGATTAAATCACCCGGTAATTTGACGATACTGATGATCATCGCAATTGATGCAATGACAAAAGTAGCTTTAGCGTATGTTAACCAATAGTTATCTTGTTTTTTCATTTGATACTCCAATACAATAAAACACTGTTCAATTATAATATTTGATATTGCTTAATAATGCAACGGTGTATTTTATTTTTATTAGATATAAAAAAACCAGCACTCAGAAGTAGAGGGCTGGTTTTAAAATTAAAGAAAATAAAACTTATGCTTTAATCATACGACGCTGTTTGTTTGCGCGAACACGAGTTTTAAAGAGAAATGCGAGGAATGGTACTAAAAGAGCGTTAAGACCAATGAAGAATACAAGGTTAACAATGTTAAAACCTGCAGCTGATTCAATAGGCATTGAATGCGCTAGGCCATAGTTACCAAGAGCAAGTAATGCAGTGCAAAGGATCATTGCAAGTGTTGAGATTTTTAATAGTGCAGCTAGATCTTTATTGTTCATCAGAAACTTCCTAACTTTGATTTTGATCATAATTTACACTGAAAAGTGTAATTTTAAAACAGTTTTGATGATTTATTTCATTATTTGTCGTCAGATGTATGAGAAAAACGACGACAATGATTGCATATCTATATTGTTATTTCTTTATCGGTTTTAATTTTTATACAAAAAATAATAGTGTATCAATGTAACGGAATATAGTTATTTATCTTCGTTTTAGTGTGTTAGAACTAATTATTAAATAGATGAATAATTCCATAAATAAATCATTTAAAACAGAGTAATACAGTGCGTGTATGTGGTCGGTATGAGCCTAATTTGTTAGCGGGTTTTGCAGCATAATAGATATGCTAAAGAAGATCACTACATTACCCATGATAGTGAATGCAATACAAAGTAATTATCCGGCTCTTAAGATTTTTAATCGTTATGTGAAATCTTTCTGTCCATTGTTATTTCTTTTAAAGAGATGTAATAAAATTACTACTGTAGGGAGAGGGGTACGTAAAAAAAATGAGAAATAGGAATGCTCATACAATGCGATGATCTTCTTATTGTTAGGCCCTAATTGATTGAAATCCTCAAATTTTGCCGTTCAACCAATAAAGACGTTTTTTTTTCGACCAAACTTGCGCTTTTATTACGATTCAATTTGGATTTAGACGCTGCTTTCTTTAGTATGTATCGATACGCGATTTTATATCTCCCTTGAGTACGCCACCTGTGTGTGGATGAGGATACGATGCAACATCTAGACGAGATTATTGCCAACGCAACGGCAGCTATTGAGCAGGCTGATTCATTAGTCGCTCTGGACGAAGTCCGAGTTCAATTCCTAGGTAAGAAGGGTCACTTAACTCTTCAACTTCAAGCCCTAGGTAAATTACCACCAGAAGAACGTCGTACTGCAGGTCAAGAGATCAACAAAGCGAAACAAGCAGTGCAAACACTACTTGTAGAGCGTAAAGATAGCCTACAACGTGCAGAGCTTGAAGCTAAGCTTGCAGCTGAGACTATCGATGTTTCTCTTCCTGGTCGTCGTATTGAAAATGGTGGCTTACACCCAGTAACACGTACCATTGAGCGTATCGAAAGTTTCTTTGGTGAGCTTGGTTTTACCACTGAAGCAGGCCCTGAAATCGAAGATGCCTTCCACAACTTTGATGCGCTAAACATTGCTGAAGATCACCCAGCACGTACTGACCACGATACGTTCTTCTTTAACCCAGATCTAATGCTACGTACGCACACATCAGGTGTTCAGATACGTACAATGGAAAATGGTCAACCGCCATTCCGTTTCATTGCACCTGGTCGCGTTTACCGTAATGACTACGATCAAACTCACACACCAATGTTCCACCAAGTGGAAGGTATGTTAGTTGATGAAAACGTAAACTTTGCACAGCTCAAAGGTATTCTTCACGATTTCCTTTGTAATTTCTTTGAAGAAGAAGTTGAAGTACGTTTCCGTCCATCTTTCTTCCCATTTACAGAGCCTTCTGCTGAAGTTGATGTAAAAGGTAAAAATGGTAAGTGGTTAGAAGTACTAGGCTGCGGCATGGTACACCCTAATGTTCTACGTTCGGTTAACATCGATCCTGAGAAGTACTCAGGCTTTGCATTTGGTATGGGCGTTGAGCGTCTAACTATGCTTCGTTACGGCGTTAACGATTTACGTGCGTTCTTCGAGAACGACTTACGTTTCCTAAAACAGTTTAAGTAAGCACTAGGGGCTAGAAATCTATGAAATTCTCTGAATCTTGGCTACGCGAGTGGGTTAATCCTGCAGTAAACAGCGAAGAACTAGCTCACCAGATCACAATGGCTGGTCTGGAAGTTGACGGTATTGAAGCAGTTGCTGGTGAATTCACTGGCGTTAAAGTTGGTCAAGTGGTTGAGTGTGCACAACACCCAGACGCTGACAAACTGCGTGTTACAAAAGTGGATGTAGGTGCTGAAGAGCTTCTAGACATCGTTTGTGGCGCATCTAATTGTCGTCAAGGTATCAAGGTTGCTGTTGCAACGGTTGGTGCAGTGCTTCCTGGTGATTTTAAAATTAAGAAAGCAAAACTACGTGGTCAGCCTTCGCACGGTATGCTTTGTTCATTCACTGAGCTAGGTATTGATGTTGAGTCTGACGGCATCATGGAACTTGCAGAAGATGCAGTATTAGGTACTGACTTCCGTGAATTCCTAGGTCTTGACGATGTTACTATCGACGTTGATCTAACAGCTAACCGTGCTGACTGTCTAAGTATTGCAGGCCTTGCTCGTGAAGTTGGCGTACTTAACCGTGCTGAAGTAACTGAGCCTAAATTTGAGATCGTTGCACCTACAGCAGCTGACACTATCTCTATTGATGTTAAAGCACCTGTGGCATGTCCACGTTACCTTGGCCGTATTGTTCGTAATGTTAACGTTCAAGCTGAAACACCATTATGGATGCAAGAAAAGTTACGTCGTTGTGGTACACGCTCAATCGATCCAATTGTAGATATCACTAACTACGTATTACTTGAAATGGGTCAACCAATGCACGCATTCGATCTTGCTAAGATCGATGGTGGCATCGTTGTTCGTATGGCTGAGCAAGGTGAGAAACTAACACTTCTTGACGGTAACGAAGCTGAACTAAACGACAACACCCTAGTGATTGCAGATAACAAGCAAGCACTAGCAATTGCTGGTATCTTCGGTGGTGAGTTCTCTGGTGTTAACACTGAGACGAAAGACGTACTACTTGAGTGTGCATTCTTTGCTCCTGATGCTATCCGTGGTCGTGCTCGTAGCTATGGTCTTCACACTGATTCTTCACACCGCTTTGAGCGTGGTGTTGATGCAACACTACAAATGAAGGCGATGGAGCGTGCAACAGCACTTATCGTTGAAATTTGTGGTGGTGAAGTTGCGCCAATCGTTGAAGCTGAATCAGAAGCTGATTTACCAAAAGCTGCAACGATTGAACTTCGTCGCACTAAGTTAGACCGTCTATTAGGTCACTCAATTGCTTCTGAGGAGGTGATTGAGATCCTAACGCGTCTAGGCTGTGACGTTGAAACTACAGATGCTGGCTGGAAAGCTACAGCACCTGCGTGGCGTTTTGACATGGCAATTGAAGAAGATTTAGTGGAAGAAGTGGGTCGTATCTTCGGCTACAACAACATTCCAAATCAATCGCCAGTTGCTGCACTAAGCATGAATTTACACAAAGAAGCGAACCTTCCGCTCAAGCGTGTACGTGATCTGCTTGTTGATCGTGGTTACCAAGAAGCGATTACTTACAGCTTCGTTGAGCCTGAACAACAAAAACTTATCGTGCCTGAAATTGAGCCATTGATTTTGCCTTTCCCAATTTCTGCGGATATGTCAGCAATGCGTTTAAGCTTGTGGACTGGCTTACTAAATACAGTTGTGTTCAACCAGAAGCGTCAGCAACCACGTGTTCGTCTATTTGAAGCGGGCTTACGTTTTGTTCCTGAACAATCAGCAGAAAACGGTATGCGTCAAGAAATGATGCTTGCTGGTGTGATTGCAGGAAACCGTAGTGATGAGCACTGGGATATTGCAACTAACACTGTAGATTTCTTTGATCTTAAAGGTGACTTAGAAGCAGTACTTGAGCTAACAGCTATTGTTGCTGCATTTAGCTTCAAAGCAGCTAAGCACCCAGCACTTCACCCTGGCCAATCAGCAGCAATCGTTGTTGACGGCAAAGAAGTCGGTTTCATTGGTACGGTACACCCTGAGCTAGAGCGTAAGTTCGGCTTGAATGGTCGTACAATCATGTTTGAAATTGAGTGGGCTGCAATTAACACACGTATGCTTCCTGAAGCTGTTGTTGTATCTAAGTTCCCTGCAAACCGTCGTGATATCGCAGTTGTGGTAAACGAAGATGTATTAGCTGGTGAAGTTGTTGCTGCTTGTCGTGAAAACGGTGGTGAGCTACTGACAGATGTTAACCTATTTGACGTTTACACGGGTAAAGGCGTTGAAGAGGGTAATAAGAGCCTTGCAATTGCACTGACGCTACAATCAGCAGAACGCACATTAGAAGAAGCTGATATTGCGTCAGCAGTAGAAGCTATTGTTGCTGCATTAGCTGAAAAGTTCGGTGCATCACTACGTGACTAAGACTAGTTAATAAAGGTTAATAGCGTTAATTACAAAAATATTAACGTATTTAACTCTTTGTTTTTTAAAAGCAGCCGATAATGGCTGCTTTTTTTTTTGATCTTTATCCAAAAAATAATAAGACTCTGATTAATAGATATTTTTTACTTTTTCTGTTTTTTATAAAATAAAAATAATGTTAACTATATGTTTTTAAATGGTTTTGTTGTTGGTTTGTTTTGCTTTTATTTCAACTGGTTGCACAATAGAGCATGCGTAAAGCAAAAAATAAATTAGAAATTAACGTGAAGTTTACGTAAAAAAGTTGGCGGAAATCAGCAAGTTGGCTTAGACTGACACTAGTTGATAGGGAAGTAGAGATGTTAATCTCTTTAAGCACCAATGATAGGTGTTATTAACCTTATTAACGTAACCTTATTCACAGTAACGAATTGGAATGATGCCAGTATTGTTACTATACATTCAACATAGTCTTGAGGGAGTTATCTATGGCGCTCACAAAAGCCGATTTGGCTGAGAACCTGTTTGAGAATGTTGGATTAAGCAAACGGGACGCCAAGGATACGGTGGAAGTCTTCTTTGAAGAAGTTAGGAAGGCTCTAGAAAATGGCGAACAAGTAAAACTGTCTGGTTTTGGTAATTTTGACTTACGAGACAAAAACGAGAGACCAGGGCGTAACCCGAAAACTGGCGAAGATATTCCAATTTCTGCGCGTCGTGTAGTAACTTTCCGTCCAGGTCAGAAACTAAAAGCACGAGTAGAAACATTAGAAGTACCTAAATAAGCCCGTTTAACGCTTAGTCAAATCGAAACCCAAGTGAATTTATTCTCTTGGGTTTTTTATTACCTTTTGCTGAGAGAAGTGAATCTTTATGAGGTTGTAAGTTGTGATTGTGTTGCTATTGTGTTTAATGTTTGGTGTTTTATACTGGAGGTTAAAGTAATTAGAAGATTGTATTTCATAACGTTTATGTACATGGAGGTAATATGACGTTTGTTGATGAAGTGAAAAAAGGCCGTTTTTTATCGGCAACTTGTGATTTATCATTACCATTCACGGTGGACGAGTGGATCTTGGAATCTGGTATTCAATGTAAATTGTTGCAACGTGGTGTACTACAAATCACGCCGATAGAGCAAATGAGTACTGCAAAAGATATTGTTTTATCTTCTGGTGTACATGGCAATGAAACGGCGCCAATTGAATTAATACAGCAATTGGCTGAAGGCATATTACTTGGTCAAATTGAGCCTGTGCATCGGTTACTGTTGATTATTGCTCACCCTGAAGCTATCAATAACAAAACACGCTTTATTGATGAGAACATGAATCGTTTATTCAAAGTTCGGAATCAAGAAAGGAATATTGACTGTAAGATTGCAAATCAACTGCAAGAGGCTGTAAACAGCTTCTATGGCTCTTCTACAGTGATTCAGCCAGAAAAGTGGCACCTTGACCTTCACTGTGCAATCCGACGCTCAGAGCACTATACCTTTGCAGTTAGCCCATACAGCCATAAGTTATCACGTAGCAATAGTCTGTTTAGTTTTATTCAATATGCAAAAATTGAAGCGGTACTGTTAGCCAATGCTCCATCTTCTACCTTTAGTTGGTTTAGTGCTGAATATCATGGCGCGCAAGCATTAACGATTGAGTTAGGAAAAGTAGCGGATTTTGGAGAAAATGATTTAACATTATTATCATTTTTTAGTCATGCTTTAATGAAGTTAATAACTGAAAGTACGCTACCAATTAGTTGGAATAATGATGTTGAAGTTTATCGTGTAAATAGAACATTACTAAAACAATCAAAATCATTCTTTTTTTCTTTTCCTAATGACTTACCAAACTTTACCTTTTTTAAAGAAGGTACCTATCTAGGTCGTGATAATGAACAAGAGTTTTTTGCGGATGAAAAAGGAGAGGCCGTTGTTTTTCCTAATGCGAATGTAGCGTTAGGTCAACGAGCTGCATTAATGGTAAAAAAAGCACATATTATCTTTGATGAGCAGGTACGGCTATGTGGCTAAATTTTAAAAAAATCATGTTTTTAAAAATTATAATCTCATACTTTTGTTCTTTTACGAGAGGTTGTAAGGTATAGCTATCTTACCATTTTGACGATGGATCGTATGTCTATTAATGCATTATTAGCCCGTCAGCAATCACGCTGGCGGTTTAGTTTTTGGCTAATAGTTTTACTACTTATTAGTGTTTGTTTTTTTTCCTTATCCGTTGGTGAGTTGTGGATCAAACCATGGGCACCAGCTGGAGGCTTAGAAAAACAATTACTCCTACAGTTACGTTTACCTCGGTTATTAGCTGCACTGGCTATAGGAGCTGCTTTAGCCAGCTCTGGTGCAGTGCTGCAAGTCTTACTTGGTAATCCATTAGCAGAGCCGGGCGTATTGGGTATTTCCGGTGGTGCAAGTTTAGCGTTAGTTGCAGTATTTTTTTTCGTGCCATTTGCACCCTCTCCAATGCTTACCATGTTTACAGCTATGGGAGGCGCATTATTTTTTACAATGATTCTTGTAGGGCTCTCACGTCGACGTAGTGTTTCAATGACTCGATTATTACTGATTGGTGTCGCGTTGGGTATTTTGTCTAGTGCTGTTATTACTTGGGCATTTTATTTCAGTGATGAGCTTAGTATGCGTCAATTAATGTACTGGCTTATGGGTAGCCTTGGCGGAGTTAATTGGCAGCAATTATCTTTGCTATTTTTTATTGTTCCAGTGTTAGCTGTTTTATGTTGTCAGGGGAAAAAACTCGATATTTTAATGTTGGGAGAGCTCCATGCGCGACAACTTGGTTTAAATGTAACAAAGCTGCGCTGGAAACTGATCTTAATGGTATCGTTACTAGTCGGTAGTGCCGTCGCGTTAGCGGGAATTATTGGTTTCATTGGACTTGTTGTTCCGCATTTAATACGTTTAATGTTAGGTACAGAAAATCGTTTTTTATTGCCTCTATCTGCTTTAGCTGGAGGATTATTATTAGTGTGCGCCGATACGTTATCACGTATTTTACTGCCTTCAGCTGATCTTCCTGTTGGTGTCGTGACAACATCACTTGGTGCGCCAGTGTTTATTTGGATGCTTATGCGAGCAAAGTTGGACTAATAATATGCCAATGCTAATGATTAATCGTATTGCTGCTGATAATCGATTAGAGCCTTTATCTTTTTCTGTTGATAATGGTGAAATCGTGCATTTTATTGGTCCTAATGGTAGTGGTAAAAGTACCGCAATAGGGCTTATTTCTGGGTTATTTTCTACAGATGGTAATGTTACTTTGGAAGGGATGGAGCTAACGGATTATGATCTTGTTTCATTAGCTCGCGTGCGTAGTTATATGTCTCAGCAAGATAAGCTAAATTTTGCTATTCCTATATACCAGTACCTTTTAATGTCTTTTACTGCGCTAGGAGAAGTAAAAGACGTGATTAAACAAGCTGCAATTGATGAAGTATGTGGATATTTAGGTATTGCTGATAAATTATCGCGAAGTATTCAAGAACTCTCTGGTGGTGAGTGGCAGCGAGTGAGATTAGCTTCCGCTTGTTTGCAAGTTTGGCCGGCATTAAATCCCGACGCTAAATATCTATTACTTGATGAACCTGCGGCATCTTTAGATATTGGCCAAGAAGCGTCTATGTATAAATTGATACGAAAGATTGCGTCACAAGGGGTCGCTGTGATTATGGCTAACCATGATTTGAATCGAACATTACGTGAAGCCGACAAAGTGGTATTGCTTGAAGCGGGTTATTGTATTGCTGTTGGTAGCGCTCAGGAGGTAATGATTGTTTCACAGTTAGAGAAGGTATTTGGTACTGGTATTGTGAAAGTGAATTATCAAGGAATCGAAAATTTAGTGTTCGTTGATTAGGCAAGTGGTTTTTGCTTAGTGAGATCAAGCCAACTTCTATGTGTGATTTATTCTGTTGTGTTGGTGACTTTACGTTACATTGCCCAGAAGAGGTAAAGCATATTGCAGGTATTGAAATAGAGCCAGAAGCCATAGAGAGCGCTGAACACTATGCTGAAATAATGGTGTGACGAATTTACGTTTTGCGGCTTTAGATTCAACTAGTTTTTCGCAATCAAATGAAAGTGCACCAGAATTAGTCTTGGTTAATCCACCGAGGTGGGAGATTGGTGATCAACTTAATAATTTTGCACCAAAACACATTATTTATTCAAGTGAGAATAGTATTCACTTAATAGATGAGTAAGCTGTGAAAATTGGCGAGCTATCTCACGGTTAAGCCATAAATAACCATAGTAACTAATATTACTGGCATCACTTTGCTCATGGCTTTCCGTCGGCGGTAAAAGTGAGAGCATTTTTATTTCTTCTTGTTTAACCGGTAAAATATGTTGGTTTTCTATTTGAATAGCGAGAAGTGAGAATCGGTTTGCTAATTGTTCTTTGGCTTCCATCAGGCCTGGCATGTCGTTAATTTTATTCTGTCCTAACTGTTTATCCCACCTTGTGTGCAGTATTGAACCCATCATGGTAAATATTTGTTCTTCTGTCAGCATTATCTTAGTTAATAGCTGTTTACTGGCAATATTCTCATTTTTAGTATGTGGCTGAAGGCTAGTTTGTTTATCAAGTATGTTTGATAGGGGGGTGATATCTATAGGTTGAAAGTTTTCTGCCGCTATCTGCTGGTTATGCTGATGATAATAATTGCAACAGAGTTTGATGAACTGATGAGTGTAATTAAGATAATGATCCGTCGCACGAGCAGGAAAAATATATAAGCTACAGAAAATAGCGACGATAGCGGCCCAAAATACATTGATTGTGCGCCACATGGCAGCATGCAAATCCTCAGGCCCACCGCCAGCAACTACAACGACAGTTATAGCAACAACGAGTGCCGCATAAGAATATTTACCTTGTGTATAGTAAATTGCAGTAACTACTGTGGTGATTAAAATAATGTGGTGGAGCCAATTGTATGAAGTGGGTATTAAATAGAGAGATAAACCTATAATAGCCCCTAATATAGTTCCTGTTATTCGTTGATTAGCTTTAGATAAAACACCACCAAGAAAATGAATGCTGCCCATGATTGTTACTGTAGTGATCAGTGCCCATGAGCCATAAGGTAAGCTAAAGATTTGAATAATAGAGACAATAATACTAAGTGCAACAAACACGCGAAACACAAGTAGTTGGCGGAAATATTTGATTGCAAAGCGAGAATAATTCTTCATACACAACATTTGTTATAATTTTCTAAATCATACAAATAATGTGATGAAAGTCACCATTTAATTGTGTTGGATGAACTTATTAGTTAGCCGAAACATATGTGACGTTGGTGAATGTTAGATAAAAATAAAGGCACAATTAAGTGCCTTTAGTCGGTTTTGTAATTAGCATTAATGGCATTTATTGTGTTTTAAATTGCCCAACCAGTTGCTGCAATTTATGACCAGCGTCATCCAGCTGACTTACAATAAGTTCAGAGTTTTTATTTTCTCGAATCAAGTCGGTTACAATACTTTGGATAGAGCCCATATTGCCGCTTATCTCACCCGTTACTGCATTTTGCTCGGTTGAGGCTGTTGCAATTTGATTTATCTTGCCATTTATTTCGGTGACGGCTTCTGTGACAGAAATAAGGTTATTTGAAATCTGATTTGTTGAACTTACCACATCATTACAAGATGTCTGACTTTTATCCATCGCTTGAACGGCCTGCGTAACCAAACTATGTAATTGATCTAGCATTTCATTAATTTCTAATGTACTACTTTGAGTACGACTAGCAAGCCCACGTACTTCATCGGCAACAACGGCAAAACCGCGACCTTGTTCACCGGCACGTGCGGCTTCAATAGCGGCATTTAATGCAAGTAGGTTCGTTTGATCAGCAATATCACCAATTACTTTTAGTACATTGTTAATATTATGCGATTGCTGATTTAGTGCATCAATGTAGCCAGAAGCTTGGGTTACTTCATCTACTAACGTATTTATTGATACTAATGATGTATCTACTTGTTGCTGAGCGATAAGTGCAACATCACTCATTCTTTCAGTGCCAGAAGCAACATCGTTCGTGTTTTCAGCTATCTCATTTGCAGCAAGGCTCATTTGTTCTACGGCAGCAACGACTTGTTCTGTTTCGCAATTATGCTCGTTTAGTTTATCGGTTAAGGCATTAGTTTGATTATGTACATTATGAGCCGTTGTTGTCAGGCTATCTGTCGTCGCTGAAACTTGAGAAATAATACTTTGTAGTTTATTAGCAAAACGATTAAATGCTTTACCAAGTTGTGCAATTTCGTCATTACCTTCAACCACCAGACGTTTGGTAAGATCACCTTCACCATCTGCAATATCGTTCAGTGTTTTAACCATACGCTCAACTGGCTTAATGATACGGCTTGTGCTTAATAAAATAATAATGGCAGAAATAACGGCTAAAATTATCGTAATAAAAGCGACAGTATTAATACGATCTTTCATATCAGCATGAATCTGCGCTGTGTATTGTTCAACACTTTTGTTTATGTCATCTAAGTATAAGCCTGTACCAATAAACCATTTATTGTTATTAAGCGTAATCGCATAACTTTCTTTGGGTTGAGCTGGCTGGTTTGCTTTTTTAGGAAAGCTGTATTTAACAAACTGTCCATTATTTTTAGCCGCATTAATTAATACTTTGATGTAGGCAACGCCGTTAGCATCAGTCGCGCCAATTTGCTCCGTACCTTGAATTGAAGGTTTAAGAGGGTGGGCAATATTTACGCCATCCATTGTGTAGATAAAAAAGTAACCTGCATCATTGGCTGCAAAGCGAATAGGCGTAATAAGTTGGCGGATTTCTTCAAGCTGTGTTGCTTCATCACTGTTTTTAGAAATGATATTTTCAATAGCGTGCTTAGTAATAATGACCGCGTCTTTGAGTTCTTGTTGTCTTTCTGAAATAAGCTCTTGCTTATAATGCGCTATATTTTTTGTTAGAGATTGGTTCTCTAAATAGATGACGATACACATCGCTATACCGAGAATAGCGATCATAGGCAATAAGCTTAGTAGTAATAATTTATGCTTAAGTGTGTTGATCATAATTCCATTTGCCTTATCCATTATTAATCACTGATATCCATACAAGAGCGTTTATTATGTAGTATG
The DNA here is from genome assembly GCF_000153325.1 of Photobacterium sp. SKA34. Lineage (GTDB taxonomy): Bacteria > Pseudomonadota > Gammaproteobacteria > Enterobacterales > Vibrionaceae > Photobacterium. The sequence goes on along the minus strand of NZ_CH724142.1, from coordinate 704,677 downwards.
TACATATAAGTGTATGTAATGATAAGAGCAAAATATTACCTGTGGATGTGTCTTTGATATTTGTTCAATTAATAGTGTAGTTGTTGCAGATGTTTTCATTGGAGGGTATAAAAATGAGAATTGCATCAATAAAAATACCTACCTCATTGGTAGGTATTTTTTTAAGAGCATGAATTTATTTTTTATTTTTAAGGTATGTAATTGTGTTTGCCATATCTTGTAAGCTGTCGTGAGAACTTGTATTAACAAGGTATTTGCCATTGATCAGGAATGCTGGCACAGCTTGTAATGCGGCATTACGAACAATATCTTCAGATTGTTGGAATAGCTTAAAGATTTCAGCTTGCTGTTCTTTTGTTAACTCAGAAGGGCTTTTTAAACCGTTATCATGGAAGATTTTCGCTAATGCTGCTTTGCGTTGAGCATCTGTTAAATCTTTCGGTGAGTCTTGTACGAATGAAAATAACGCTTCTACTAGTTTATGGCTAGGTTCGTTATTCGTTTGAATCATTGCTGCGTAGAAGATAAATGCAGCTTTTTGAGCGCTTTCATTGAAAATAACGTGTACTTGGTTAATGTCTTTGGTGTCTGATAATTTTTGAATCTCTGGCAGCAGACCTTCCATATTACGGCAGTGCCCACAAGACAGTGCAAAGATCTCTGTGACAGCAGGCATGTTAGGCATTGGAGTTGGAATGACAGAATACTTATCACCTTCTTGGGGTGTTTTAGAATCAGAACATGCTGTTAATGTTAATGCTGCTAATAGTACAACGAAGAAAGATTGGTAAATACGTTTCATTGTGGTCTTCTTTATAGAATTAAATAAAGAGTATTATGGCGATAATTAAATAACATTGCATCGTAAAGTTACAAAATGACACTATTTTATCGAATGTTAGTGCTATTTTTCTGATGAATAGAGGTAAAGATATAGCGTGAATAACTCAGTGAAAAGCATATATTGATGGGGTATTATTGCTGGCTTTATTATTGCTTTGAGTGCTTCAAATGTTTATTGGATTTGATTATGGGACTGCGAATTGTTCAGTCGCAAGAATGGTAAATGGTAACCCCGAACTGTTACCGCTAGAACACAATAATCATTTTATTCCATCGACATTGTGTGCCCCTACACGAGAGGCGGTATCAGAGTATCTATACCGTTTTATGGGTATATCCCCAACAGGCAGTGTTGGGGAGCAAGTATTACGTCGCGCAATGGCTCTTAACCGTGAAGAAGATATTGAAATTTTTCGTGGTGATTTACAGTTTGGTGAAGCCGCACTGAATACGTATTTGTCTGATCCAGAAGAAGTTTATTACGTTAAATCCCCTAAATCTTTTCTTGGTGCCAATGGCTTACGTGACGCGCAGATCAGTTTTTTTGAAGATCTTGTTTGCGCTATGATGGCGAATATTAAACATAATGCAGAGCAGCATCTTCAATCAGATATTACCCAAACAGTGATTGGTCGTCCGATTAATTTTCAAGGGACTGGGGGGGAAGCTGCAAATATTCAGGCTGAAAAAATTCTCTCTCAAGCAGCAAAGCGTGCTGGTTTTAAGGATGTTTCGTTCCAGTTCGAGCCCGTAGCGGCAGGGCTTGAGTTTGAATCAACGTTAACTGAGAATAAGACAGTACTTGTGGTTGATATCGGCGGTGGTACTACAGACTGCTCACTCATAGAAATGGGCCCGAAATGGATTAACGCGTTAGATAGAACCCAATCTCTGTTGGCTCATAGCGGGCAGCGTGTTGGTGGGAATGATTTAGACATTCATCTTGCTTTTAAAAATTGATGCCAGAATTTGGCTTAGGGAGCAAAACTGCACGAGGTATTGATATGCCGTTTAGTCAATTTTGGAATCCTATCGCAATTAATAATGTCGCGGCACAAACTGAGTTTTATTCTGAGGCTAATTTACGTGCGTTGGAAAAGTTACGTTATGACGCTGCCGATTCTGAAAAACTAAGCCGGCTTATTCATGTTTATCATGAAACCTTGGGTTACCAAATTGTACGACGTGCAGAAGAAGCTAAAATAGCGTTATCTGAGCAAGATAAATATCGTGTTGATATTTCAATAATCAACGACTTATTTGCAGTTGATATTACCGCCAAGCAATTTGCAGAAGCCATCGTAACCCCAACAGATAAGATGCGTGATCTTATCGTGGAAGTGTTGGCACAGAGTAATAAAAAACCAGATGTGGTATTTATGACGGGAGGAACTGCGCGATCTCCAATTTTAAGACAGTGTATTGAACAGCAGTTGCCAGATATTCCTATTGTGAGTGGTAATTTCTTTGGTTCAGTTACAGCTGGATTAGCACGTTGGTCTGAACGTTGTTACCGATAATTTAAATAAAGTAATAAAAAGGCCTTTGATATGGCCTTTTTATTTGAAAAGAGTTAAGCAGGTTTAGGGGCGTAAGCAGAGCACCATCCTTTAGCATTAACAAGCTTACCAGGAAATATTTTACATGGTCGCCATGCTGCGCTTGCATCACCTTCAATAAGCATACAGCTATTACAATTACTGTCGCCTTTGGTGGATTCGTTAACATAATTTAGTGCTTTTGCCTGTGGGTCATCAATAGACAAATGAGGAACTTCAGCGGCTTGAGCCGGTTTTACTAATAGCTTGCTTCCAATACTCAGACCAATAATTCCACCAACAGTTAATTGTAAAAATCGCCGACGTGAAGATTGACTTTTCATTGTAATGTCCTTTTTAAGCATATGAGTTTCAACTCATTTAACTTACTAATTATTAAAGTAGGGGATAATCAATAAGTAACCATCGTATTATCTACCAATATAGTAGATAAGGGATGAATAAAGCTGTTTATTTAATCTACTCATAGATTAAATCAATATTACGTGAGTAATGTCAAAATAGATTAATTTCGCTGAACTAAAGGGAAAGAGAGAAGTATGAGCCTCACAGTAGTAAGGCTCGTAAGTATTCTATTTTATAACTCAGAGACGGGTTAGCTATTTTCTAGCTTTAATTTCGTGAAAAATGTCTGTGTTTCAGCAATAACTACGTGGCGTAATACAACGAGACCAATAAGGTTAGGGATCGCCATTAAGCCATTAACGATATCCGCAATCACCCAAATCATATCTAGCTGCATGAAGGCGCCGCCAGCGATAAGTATAAGGAAAAATAACTTGTAAGGTAAAATTGCTTTCACGCCGAAAAGGTAAGTAATACAACGCTCTCCATAATAATTCCAACCTAATATAGTGGTAAATGCAAAGAACATTAAGCCAATAGAGACCATTAATGGGCCGTAATAGCTCGAATTTAGACCTTCTGCAAAAGCATGCGTTGTCATTGCGGCACCTGCAAAATCAGAAGACCAAGCGCCAGTAACAATCAAGGTTAGACCTGTCATCGTACAGATAATGACGGTATCAAAGAAAGTACCTGTCATAGAGATAAGACCTTGACGTACACAGGATTCAGTTTGTGCGGCAGCTGCTGCAATAGGTGCACTACCTAAGCCTGATTCATTCGAGAATACCCCGCGAGCAATACCAGACTGAATAGCAAGCATGATCCCTGCGCCAACAAAACCACCTGAAGCTGCATGACCTGTGAATGCGGATTCAATGACTAAGCTAATGGCATGTGGAATAGCATCAAAATTACTCGCTAATACACTGATACAAGCAATGATGTAAAAACCAGCCATGAGTGGAACAACAGTACTAGCGACACTTGAAATTGATTTAATACCACCAAGCGTTACTGTCGCAACCAATACTGTTAAAATAACAACGGTGATTTCTTTCGGTACATTGAAAGAAATCTGTGCAGCTTCAACAATGGCGTTCGCTTGTGGGAAAGTACCAATACCAAAACAAGCAACACCAACGGCAAAAAGTGCGAACAGTTTCGCTAGCCACTTACTACCAACACCTTTTTCTATGTAGTACATTGGGCCGCCTAAAATTTGGCCATTACTGTCTACTTCGCGGTATTTTACAGCTAATAAACATTCTGCATATTTAGTAGCCATACCTAATACAGCAGCAAGCCACATCCAGAAAAGTGCACCAGGGCCACCAAGTTTAATTGCAGTGGCTACACCGACAATATTACCTGTACCAATTGTTGCAGAAAGGGCAGTACATAGTGCGGCGAAGCTAGAAACATCTCCTTCACCTTTACTATCAGCATCTTTTTTGCCACCAAATACATAGCGTAATGCCAGTGGTAGATAGCGGAATTGGATAAAACCAAGACGGATGGTTAAGTACAAACCTGTACCGACTAATAAGATCAGTAATGGCGGTCCCCAAACAAGACTGTCAAAGGTTTTAAGAAAATTAAAAATTGTATCGTGTAGTGGATTCATTATTCCTCCTTTAAACTTCAAAGGAAGAGATATAGAACAACATAAATGTTGGATGCAGATAATATCTGGTTGCTGCTCTTATCTCCTCTGTCCTTTTGCCTGAGAGTTTCACCCATATAGGGCTTGCTCCTTCGGCGCTCGATTTAACGAGTCTCTCCAGAGGCTCCTCCAACAACAGTCCATACCTATCGTAAAATACGACATGGTGCCTGAAAGATTTACGATTTAATCAATTGAGGGGCTCAATTGATTAAAGTGCTTACTTCTTCGGCGGGCGTAAGAGATACCATCATGGTAATTTCTTTTGCCGCTCTCCTGCTGTCTTCATCGGAACTCATATTTCGGATTGCAATGTTAGGGTAATGAAATGTGATTGTCAGCAAAAAATTTGTGCAAAGAGTGAAAAATGTCTAAAAGTAAAAAAAATAAGCGGGTAATGAGAACAGAAATTTGTTAGTGGACAAAAAACAAGCTTACTTATCGGGAAAGTATGCTTATTAGTATATGGAATCAGTTTATATAAACAAGATGTCGTTATTGTTTGAAGTTTTTGCTGAGTAATCTTATTAACTCATGGTTGTGATCTGATGTCGCTTCCCAACCAAAAACGCCACCGAGTTTATGTTTCTTCACATAATCAGCTTTAGCTTGTAATGAACGCTTATCTTCAAAACTGATATATTCATTCTTCTTTCGGCTAAATAAGACGGCAGCTTCCGCCTTTTCATCGTAATAGTACTGGTAACCCATTTTTTTATTGTTGATTAAATATTTCACAATATCGGAGTAGTTAAAATAACCAGGGTCTGCAATATCTGAACCTTTATCGATTGTTCCTTTACTACTTAACCCTTCGAGTTTATCAGTAGAAGCATTGTCGACACCTTTCCAGCCTCGACCATAAAAGGGGCTACCAATAATGACCTTCTTTCTGTCAACTCCTTGCTTTAATAAGGCATTTACTTGGCTATCAACTGACATATCATCAGGTGTTAACGGGGTACTATATAAATTACTATGGTGACCAACCGTAGGACCCCAACTGCCTAAAAAATCAAAGCTCATTAAGAATATTTGATCGAGATCTTGCGAGACTTTCTTCCAATCAATACCGGGTAATGTTTTAGGTGCAGCATTCACTGCTGCTGAAAGTTGATAGGTACGCTGATTTTCTATACCTAATGTATTTAATTGGGTACGAAGTTCGTGAATTAACTTTGTGTATGCAAGACGTTCACTCTCAATATTATCATTGCCTAAGCCTGATAAACCATGTCCACCGGGGTATTCCCAATCGATTTGAATGCCGTCGAAGAAATCGTATTTTTGTATTAATTTTATAGCGCTATCAACAAATGTTTTTCTGTATTCATCGTTTAACGCCACAGTATGGAAAGGCTCAGATAATGTCCAACCGCCAAAACTAGGAAGAATAGATAAATTTGGATTGTCGTATGAAAGTAACTTTAATTGACCGAAGTTACCATGGTAGCTAACTTTATTTGATGTCTTACCGTTCAGTTTCATTTGAAGTGCGGCATAGTCATCTAAGACGATAGCGGTACCTATTGGTTTATTTTTACATTGGGTTTTCATTATTTTTTTTATGTTGTCGGGGGAGGCATTAATAGGTCCGCAGACAGCAAGAAAAGCATAAATAATATGCGTCAAATCATTAACAGGAAGCATGTTGGCACTGTAGGGCGTTTTAGGGGTATACACTTTCCAATCTGGATAATAAGCAGCAATAACAGGTGATGAATGCTTTATTGTCTGAGATGCGACTTGATTGGAAAAAAAACAACTAAGAAAAGTTGCGGTAATAACGGAAAAATAATAATTCCGTGAGAAATTACGCATTGATAGATCCCTAATCTCGAAACATAAATTAATATCCAATAAGTATTCTATCGCTGTTTGTTTTTATTTAGTTATGCGAATTGTTATACATTATGACAATGATCACAAAGATACACTAAAAAGCAAACTTTATATGTAAAAATTTGTATTAAAAATACGGTATTTGTTTTTTTTTGCTACAAACTATTTCTGTTTTTTTTATACGGAATTGTTATTTCAACGAATACTTAATATTCATTATGTTATAAAAGAGTTGTCATTATTGCTAAATATACGAATGCAGTTATCAATTAATTAGGGCTATAACAAAATCATTGTCTCGTTACTAATAATTAAGAACATGTAATGTGACTGGATAAATTAGTGTTTGTAACCATTATTAGCCATATTAATAAATATAAATAATTAATATTTGAACAAATTAGGAAGTATATTGTTTTGTGATAAAGGATGATCATCAAAGAAACCTATTAAGAGAATAACCAACAGGTGATGATGTGATTTGGGTTAATTGTTGTCATAAAGAAAAACATACCAGTACAAAAGATATTCTACTGCAGTATCATAATCTTGTTGATGTATCGCCATTTGAAATACTATCAACAATGACAGGTTTTGAATTAATTTTCATTGAAATACAAGATTCACAATCAAATGGTTTTAAATTATTACGTACAATAAAACAACGTTTTCCTGATGTGAAGATTGTTATTGTTTATCATGATTTAGATGCTGAATTGGCTGTGTCTGCTTTGCGAGCTGGAGCGGAAGATATTTTGTCGAGTAATGCAATTCGTCAAAAAGTTGATGCCTGCTTAACACGGTTACATACTCATGACGATAATATGATAAATGTTGAAGATATTTCTCAGCGAGAACTTTCGATCCTTCCAGCTTTAACAATTATCGACAAAGATATCAGCGCTCCTTTGCGGGAAGAAGAGTTAGCGAGTGCATGTCAATTTTCTTCGACGTACTTCTCTCGTTTATTTCACAATATAATGGGAGTGACACTCAAGCAGTACATTATTAAAAAGCGGTTAGACTTAGCGTGTGGTCTCTTAAGTTCAGATCAAGAAAAAATATCAGCCGTTGCCTCATCTGCTGGATTTAAAGATGTGTCTTACTTTTCGAGAGTATTTAAAAAGCACATTGGTTGTTCCCCTGGTGAATTTCGTGCCAGTCGTCAAAAAAAATGAAATTTGTTGTCGTATATTTAATTAATAGTTGCTAATTAAACATCCTTATTGCAGAGTATTTTAACGTCACCGTTACTAATATTTACAATGACAACATACCATGAGCTACTGGGAACAACAGAATATTCAACAACCAGTGATATAAAAAAGCGTTATAAATTGTTATCTCATCGATTGCATCCTGATAAATCTGGTTCTGTTATTTTAATGCAATTAATTTCGCATGCTTATAATGAAGTATTATGTGGTAATGGTAATAAGCATTGCGAATTAATCCATATTAAACATGATAAAATATTATTAACAAAGAAGTATGCTGAAAAATTAAAGCAAGAGTTAGATCTTCAAAAAATAAATAATATCGAATTAGAACAACTAATCTTAGAATTAAGAAAAAAATTAGATCATCAATCGTGTGAGAATAAACGATTAACGGAAATGTTAGAAAAGGAACAAAGAAAAAATATTATTAGTACAGTGCTGCCTTATGAAAATAAGGCGAGGGGAAAAAGATACCGAATAATTAAATTTGGATTAGCTATAGCTTCTGTTGTATTGAATATCGGATTAGCCGTCGCAGCAATAACACTCTTAAATTCAAATGATACTAAAAAGGTAACTTCAAAGATAGAAAATAGGTTGATAGAACCAGTTGTAATTCCACAAAAAGTTGCTGTTGAAGAGCTTATTCCACCTAAGCCAAAATTAACGACACATCGACCGTTAGAGATAACACAAGTAGTCGGAGAATGGAGTTTATTCCAACCAATAGATCAGCCTCCTTACATTGCAATACGTAATCAAGCAGGTTCTTACATTGTGCAGCGCTGTGATCTCCAATTTTATTACTATGCCAACATGACTCAGCAACGAACGTCATTACCCGCTAATTTACGTTTTATGTATCAACAGCAGAATTTTTTGGTTTATAACATTGATTATGGAATAGGTTCAGAACGTGATCATTGGGTAAAGAGTCAAAGCATTAAAATTAATAGAGAGTATTTTTCTAATGCTTCTTTTTTAGATTCTAGCCAAATACTCAAACAGCGTTGTGATAGGGGGATAGCTTATAAATAAAGCCCAATATATTACTTGAAGAGATAAACATTGGGCTTTGTTTTATTAGGCCGTTTGTAATGGCATTTCATGTTGTTGTTTACGTTTCATCAATAGCGTAAAAGCTGCAGGCACAAAGTAGAAAGAAAGCAATGTGGTTAATACTGTACCACCTGCAATGGTGACGGCAAACGGAGGCCAAAAGCCGCCACCTTCTAACATCAGAGGAATAAATCCACCAACGGTTGTAATCGTGGTTGATGTTATATGTCGTGTACAACTCATTACGGCAATATGAATAGCCTGTTTATCACCATTTAATGCGTTAGGGTCTGCTTTTAGCTCGGAAAGAATGACAATAGCGGCATTGATCGCCAAACCAATTAAGCCGAGTAAACCAATAATGACTGTAAAGCCAAATGGATAATTAAACAGCCATACTGAGAGCAGCCCTAGCCCAGATGCCATAAAGCCAACGGTGAAAATGATCAAACTTAATCTAAAGGAATTAAATGAAATCACAACCACCATAATCATGAGAGTAAACACCATGGATAGATTGGCGATGAGGTTACCAACAGACTTATCTCGCTCTGCAGATTCACCTCCAATTTCAACGGTATATCCAGCGGGTAATGTCGTCATATATTGATTGAGCTTTATTTTAAATGCATTCAATGCTGTTTGCGGTAAAACACCTGCTTCTAAATAGCCTTCAATAACATTAATTCGTTGACCATTTCGATGTGGTATTGCGCCACGTGTTGGGGTCAGTGATAGATCTGCTATGGATGAAATAGCAATACCTGAAAACTGATCACTTGCATGGTTATTAACCACTGGAATATGAAGGTTTGCTAAGTTCGTCATATTTTCGCGAGAGAGGTTATCCACTCGAACACGAATAGGGATTGCTTCTGCACCTTCGATAATATTGCCGTTAGTGATCCCAATCAGTGATGCTTGCAAGAGATCTGCGATTTGAGTGAGGTTTAAACCGCTTAATTGGCTGGCTTGTTCATTCACATCCACACTGACTTTCGGTAAACCTGATAATAATGTTTCACGGGTATGCGTAACATTTGGCGTACTCGCCATCAATAAACGGATATCTTCACCAATGGTTTTCAATTTATCAAGGTTATTGCCGTATAAACGTACTTCAAGTGGCGCATTAAACGGAGGGCCTTGTTCTAACTTACGAATTAAAATTTGTGCCTCTGGGATCGCTTTATCTAATTGCTTTTGCAGTTTAGGGATCAGTGTATTAGCAACTTTAAAGTTATTGGTTTTGATCATCGCCTGAGCAAAGTTAGGTGTGCCTTGTTGGTTAGCGACCATGTTGTAGTAAAACGAGGGGAAATTCGTTCCAATTAACCAATTAACTTGTTCGATATCCTTATATTCATTAAGTAAGTGATCGATTTTTTTTGTGGTTGCTGCCGTTGCATTAATACTCGCTTGTGGCGTTAAAAACACTTGGATCTCGAACATATCACGATCAGAAGGTGGGAAAAATTGTTCGGTTAACTGAGATGCACTCCAGATACCAACAAAAGGTAATACTGACATTGTAATGAGCGCTAATAACGGACGTTTAATTGCCATTTTTACGGTATTACCAAATACATTCGCAAACCAAGGTAGGGTTAATCCTGTTTGGTACCATGCATTATTTTGGGTTTGTTTAGGAAGCCAACGCGCTGCGAATCCTGCAACCAGTGTATGAGCAATAAGATAAGAACCGATCAGAGAAAAAGATACGGTGATAGCAATAGCACCTACAAATTCACCGGCAGGACCTGGCATTAAGAAAATAGGGGCAAAGGCAAGAATGGTTGTCAGTGTTGAACCAAGTAACGGAACCCATAAATGTTGAATAGCTTTTAAGGCTGCATCGATTCGTTCAAGACCTTTCTTACGATAATGTTGAATAGTATCTACCATTACAATCGCATTATCGACCATGATCCCAAGCGCAACAATTAACCCCGTTACCGACATTTGGTTCATCGGTAATCCAGTAAAATGCATTAAAGCGAGGGTGAATAAACAAGTAAGTGGTAATGATAGAGCAACAATAAACGCAGAACGGATCCCGAGAGTAATAAATAATACGATTAATATGAGCGAGAAGCCGAGCAATAAATTTTGGGCTAAGTCAGTAAGACGAACTTGGGTATAGCCTTGCTGCTCAAAGATACGATTGAGTTTTATATTACTCGGAAGCTCTTGTTCAAATTGAGACAGAAAGTGATGAACGCTCTTTGTCCATTGATCAACGCGAAGATGAGGCTGCATACGCGCAGCAACAATAACTGCGAGCTTTCCATCAATAACTGCTATCTCAGCTGCTGGGTTTGTTTGCTGACGTTGAATGGTGGCTATATTTTCTAACCGCACAAGATGGCCGTTACTATCAATCGTAATAGGTACTTGTCTTATACGGTCGAGTGAGTCTAAAGAATCTGCAATTTCTAGACTAAATCGGCTTTGTCCATTTACCAGTTCACCTGCAGCATTTTTTGCATCTGCACCTTGTATGGCAGAAGAAATCGAAATGGCTGAGCGTCCTAATGCACTAACGGCAACAGGATCAATTTTTACCACCACTTCTTCTTCGGGTAAGCCATATTCATCAACAAACTCTGTACCATTGAGCGCACGTAGGCGGTTACCTAATTCAATCGCATAACGGCGTAGAGTGAGTAAATCTGTGGGATAGCGACCTTGCCATGTCAGCGCTGTAATAACGGTAAAGGCATAAGAATGATCGCTGTCTAAATTAGGAACAGAAGCGCCGTCTGGTAGATTCGGTGTGATATCAGAGAGTTTATCTCTTGCATCAGACCATACGGGTTCTGAATCGGTAACGCTGTCTTTTAGTTCTATACTGACAAGCGAAATACCCGGACGAGAAACCGATGTAATATTATTAATGTCATCTATTTGTCTTAGTTTATTTTCAATTTTCTCGGTAACGAGCGCTTCAACACGTTCAGCTGTTGCCCCCGGGTAATGAGTTATAATCGAAGCGTTACGATTATTAATTATTGGATCTTCAGCTCTTGGCAACGAAGATAAGGCAGAGAGACCACTCACGATCAATAAAGCGACAGCCAAAACCAGTAGGCGGGTATTAGAAAGTATACGTTTCATCTTAAGCCCCATTATCGTCAGTTAATGCTGGCTTGGTGGCTGTTTTTTGTTTCGGTGTTACGCTTGGGTTTATTGTTACAATTTGACCTGGTACTAAACGATGCAATCCCGTTGCGATAATTTGTTCGCCTTCATCAACGGCACCTTGGATATAGGCTTTATCATTTGCAGCATAAAGGAGTTGTACTGAGCGTCGTTCAACTTCAGGCCCCGCACCATTTTCAACAACCGCAAAAATGTTCCACGTACCGCGAATACCATCAGTTAACGCTGATAAGGGAACCCAAAATCCTGCTTGCTGTTGTGTGTCGCTGTAATTGAGATACGCTAATTCACCATTTATAACATTGGCATTCGTTGGTAATGAAAAACGGAAATTAATAGCACGGCTATTTAGGTTCACGGTAGCACCCGGATTGAGTAAAGTAACAGGGTACTTGTCTTTACCTATTCGTACTGTCCAGGTTTTTTGTTGTGTCACGCCTTGTACCTTGTCGATAGGAATACCGATATGTACTTCTTTATTTTTATTCGCTAGCAGGGTAACAGTAGGAGAGCCCGCGTTTACAACATCACCATGGGAAACATGACGTGCGCTGATGATTCCACTGTAGGGTGCAATAATGGTGGATTTAACTAACCGTAGTTGGTTTGCTGCAAGGGTCGCTGATAGTTGACGATAATTCGCTTGCAGTTCTTTACGTTGGCTTGTCAGGCTATCTATATCCGATGCCGCGCTAAAGCCTTTGGATTTGAGTGATTTTTGGCGTTTTAGATTCGCATTAACTAACTCAAGTTGTGCAGATATTTGAGCTTGTTGGGCTTTTAATTGGTCGGCTTCAGTTGCAAGTAATAAAGTATCGAGAGCTAAAAGAGGATCACCTTGCTGAACCGTGTCACCTACATTGACATAAATATTGTCTATTTTACCGCTAAGCTCAAAGCCAAGGTTGGCCTGTTGACCCGCTTGAACAAAGCCGACATATTCACGCTCAATCGCAAAATCTTGTTGTTGTTTGAGCTGATGAGTGTCTACATTAAGCAGTTGTAATGATGCTTTATTTTCCTCTTTCGCTGGCGCATCACATCCAGTTAGCGTAGCTGTGCTCATTATAATACATAACGCTAAAGAAGATTTGGTTATCCGTTGCATTACTGGCTATCCTAATATTAAACTAGACTGACAAGTCCATATGATTAAAAAGTATACCATTCAAACTGGACTGTCTAGTTTGATTGTGTGTATTTATGTAAATAATTAGCATTTATGTGCTCGTAGGTGGAAAAGTGCTAACAGCAAGAAGTCAATTAAAGAAACAACAAATATTAGATGCTGCGACTGAGCTCTTTACTCAACATGGTTATGCGATTTCTATGGATAGCATTGCGTTGGCTGCGAATGTTTCGAAACAAACGGTTTATGCTCATTTCAAAACTAAAGATGATCTGTTTGAAACGTGTATTCGTGCTAAATGTATGGAAAGCCAGATGGATAAATTGCCATTGGATGATGGAAGAAAGGCGCGAGATGTATTGTGTGATTTTGCTAAACGTTTTCAAACGATTTTACGAACAGATGAAGCTATTCTGACATACAGAACGGCGATTCGTCAGTTAGAGTCGCATCCTGATCTGGCAAAAGTGTTTGTTTCTGCCGGACCTGAAATTACCATCGAAATGTTGGCTCAATACTTATCTTTTCAACAACAACAAGGTGTGTTGAGTTTTCCAATTTCAGCCTCTGATGCAGCGATGCAGCTATTATTGATGCTACATGGTCGGATGGTATTTTTAGCGCAACTGGGTCAACCTTGTGATATGACAGAGCAAGAAAATGATGCTTATATTGAAAGCTGTGTTGATTTGTTTATGACAGGATACGCCGCAAAAAAATAACGATAGAGAAGGGATTTGTAAACAATGGATATTAGTAATTATAAAGCCGTCATCTTTGATATGGATGGAACCCTAGTCGATTCTATGCCTGCTCATATTTATGCTTGGCAACTCACGTGTGAAGTGCACAATATTCCTTTTGATCACGATTGGTTTTATACCATGGGTGGATCACCAACCTTAAATACAGCAAAAGCTCTTATTGAGAAGTATCAGTTAGATGTAGATCCTGTTTATCTTGCTGAATCAAAACTCCATCACTTTGATGATATTAAACATAAAGGTGAGGTAATAACGGGAACTTTCGATGTATTGACACAAGCAAAATCTGAAGGTATTCCAACAGCGATAGGTACGGGGTGTCAGCGTCGCCACACTGAAGAAATTTTAACCAGCGCAGGCTTAATGCCGTATCTAGATGTTATTGTTACGGCCAATGATGTTACAAAGCATAAACCGCTACCAGAAACGTTCTTATTAGCGGCACAAAAATTAGGTATAGCGGCACAATATTGTTTGGTGTTTGAAGATACTGAATTAGGTTGTCAAGCAGCTAAAGCGGCAGGCATGGACTGTTATCTAGTGGCTGGTGGAAAAATGAAAGAATTCCGCCCTGCAATCATGTCGTGTTAACTCAAGATCAGTTATGCTTGCGCGCCTACTAGTTTAATAACAATGATTATGACCGATAAAAAATCAACGCATCAACGCGGGACACATAAACCGCACCCAAATAAGGGCCAGCCTTATACTATTTCTGAAACACGATTTTGGTGCCAGCGGTTAGCAAAAACAGCGATTAGAGCATTGCACATTTTAGGAGTTGCAGTGTCTAGTGCTGGCTTTATGTTTGCTGTTGATAAAGCGCTTTGGATCAATTGGTGGGTATTAGCCATGATGAGCGGCATTACCATGATGTCACTAGAAATTTATCGTTCAAAGCTATGGGTCATTCAGCTTAAAGGGGTTTTAACATTTGTTAAACTATTCATGTTGTTATCTATTGTTTGGCTTCCTGCACATCAAGCACATATCTATATTACAGTGATTTTACTTTCAGTCTTTATTACCCATGGTCCAGCAGGATTACGTCATTATTCTATCTGGCACCGTAAACGTATTGATGAGAGAAAACAGTTGAATGGATAGGTTATTGCAACTGAGCATAGAGCAATAAAAGCAAGGATGCTGAATTAGACTTACACTAATAGGAGAAAGTGTGTTGTTATCAATGGGAAGGCATTATGGAGCACCGCCACATTGTATTTTATTCTATTGTCATCACTGTTATTGCTCTTGTTGTGTTTGGGTTAAGAGAACAGGAAGTACATCAACAAAGTATTGATGAGAAGTTAGCGTCCGCGATAAAAAAACAGATCTTTCCTTCAGATAAAACCATATCTAATACTGACCAGAAATTACCTTATTACCTTTACGGTCGAGCAGATTTAAATAATAACGGTAAAGAAGAAACCTTTGTACTTATGCAGAGCGAACGCTATTGCGAGAAAGATGAGTGTAAGGCCTATTTATTTGATGACCAATATAAAATAATGGCAAAGTGGGAAAAAATTCAACAACCTGTGTTGGTAGGTGATGATATCAATAATGGTTGGAAAGATATTTTATTAACATCTGATAATCAAACGTATCTCATTCAATATAAAGATAAAACCTATAATGAAAAGATATCGACAGCACCTAAATATACGGATAAAGCACAAGCACTAGAAGCCGTAGGGTTAGCAATAGATAGCGAATACTATCAAGCGAACGGGACGAATTTAGAGCTTGATTACAACCAACCTATTTTTGATTGCCAAACCTGCTATTTATTTAGTTATGAAGAATTTGATAGTACTAACAGTCAGCAACATTACTTAGCAGTAAATGTTGCGACTGGTAGTATTAAAAAGGTGAATGACTCTCAAAAAGAACAGTGAAAGTACATTTTTCTGGACGGTAAACCTAGCTTATTTTAATGGAAACGCTTGTTGATAACATAGCCACAATTCTAATTGATTTATATCTTCTTCAATTAATGAACATAGCATATCAGCCGAATGTTCATAATTGTCCGTATCAATTTCAATCGGTTGATCTATCTCATGTCGATGTGGGAATCGTTTTTCAATGTCAGAAAGCTGTTTAATCCACTTCTGGGTATAGTTATTATCATCAGGAGTATTAAGCCCAAGTTTGGTTGCCAATAAAAGCGAATCACTTAAACGGCGTAAGATAACCAACAAACTCTTCCAATCTTGAGATGTACGAGGGCTAAGATTTGGTTCTTTAAGTAGATTAAAGATCTCACCTTTAAGGACATAATAATTATCCTGTGCTTTATATAGGTTTAGTTTCTGCTCAAAGAGTGGCTTATTTAAAACGGTTACGTACAAAATCTGCGAACGTATCATGCGTGCAATATAAAGATCCAACCAACGCATTGTCCAACTTGGCGCGACAAAATAATTAATAGAAAAGGCAATGGTTACCCCAAACAAGGTATCAATAATACGATAAAACGTTACATAGGTATTATCAGGTGAAAGTAGGCTGATTGAGAAAACAATCATCGATGTTAACCAGAATACGTGAATGTCATAGCGCTCTTTATGGTATGTCGTAAAAGCAAAAAAGACAGAGATACTAGTTAGTATAATTAGGTGTTGATGTGGAAAAAAATATAAGCACACAAAACTATATAAACCGCCTAATGCAGTGCCATAAAAACGATGCCAAATACGGTGGTTGGTCACACCTATTGATGAGGTGAGTAATACAATAAAGGCTGTTAATGAGATCCAATAGCCTTGAGGGATTTGATAAAAAATCGTTAAAAACTGTGTGATTGCCAATGTAATGGCTATTTTACCACTGTGTCGCCATTCTTTAGATTTAAGATGTAAAGCATGTTTAAAATTACGTAAAAAGGACACCGTATCTGAGGTGAAAAGATAAATATTTTTACTGTAATCGGGGGTAGAGAAGGTTGAAAAGTTATAACAGCGTTTAAGTTGTTCTAATAAATCGACAATGTATTGGTTGTTTTTATGCTCATTGACATCAAAAATCGCTGTAATTTGCTGGTGTTGTTTGATTTCTCTCGCGGCTTGTTCAATCCAATTAGATAAACGGCTGCGCGTATTTTCTTGTAAATTGAAACTTAAAATACGTTCAAGACTAATTACATACTCAGCGACTTCAAGTGAACGTTGTAGATCCATACGCACTTGTTCAGTTCGTTTAGGTGAAGTAATTGAATTGCTGTAATAAGCGACCTTGTGTGCGCATAAATAAAACTGTTGCCGTATATCTTCTAGAACAGATTCATCATTCGTACAACGTACTGTATTTAGCCAGTCAGCAAGAGTAAATGTCACATCGTGTATATGATTTTGTAAAATACGTCCTTTAAAAAAAGGCCATAAGATCAGTGACGTTAGCATTACACTTCCCGCAGCAAACAAGTTCGCGATCAGAATAATGTCAAAGATATTTTCAGTACTCGCAAAGTGAATGGACATGATGTAAGTAAAACCAAAATTATACCCAAACGAACGAATATGCGGACGTTGGTTAGACATCAGGCCATATACAATTGCAATGCTACATAAAGTAAGGGAGCTAAACCATAAGTTATCAAAGACACTAAAAGCTAAGTAGGTTGATAAAGCGGTTAAAAAAACTGAGATAGATAAAATTTGTAAGCGCTTTAAATAGGGGAGATCGCGCGCTTGAGTACCGAGTAACCAAGCGGTGATGAGACCTGAGATTCCTGCGGCAGTACAACCAAAAAAATAGAATAAGCCGAGTGACACTACCATTGGAATAGTAATACGAATAGAGTCAGGTATATCTGCCGCGTTAGAAAACCAACGAGACCATAGAGAGTGCTTTTTCATTAGTTACATTACAAACGCAAGAAATATAGAGATGAGTTAGTATAAAACTAACAGTATCTGTAAAAGGTATATTTTGGCGTAATGTATGCCTATAGAAGAAAGCTGACAAGGAGATTTAGAGTGTAAAGTAGATTTAGTACTTATTAGTTAAATATTGCTGAATATAGCAGCAAATAAAGCCCTCGATATAAGGGCTCTAGACATTGGCGACATTAAGCTGATTTTAAGAGTAGTTGGCCAAGGTAGTTCATCGAAAATGCAGCATCTTGCGCTGCGGTATTAACTTTAGCGATGTATTTCTCAGCTCGTTCAGGATCATCTTTTAGGCTAGCTTTGATCTTGTTGAACATTTGCTCAGCCATTTCAGTTTTTTGCTTACAATCATTAAATAACGCAGAAATGAAAGAAATTTCAATTTCTCCGCCTTTTGCGAACAACTCAGCTGCAATGTTATAAACTGTATGGAATTTGTTCGCAGCATCTTTTTTATCTGCTTCAACTTCCGATTCCCATTCAGATGACCAAGTCTTAAAAATAACGGCAATCTGCGAATTAGCGGCGATTTTAATTTGTTGCATATTGAGTTCCTAGCGTTGTTCGATAAAGCATAATAATTCAGCTTAATTATGGATAAAAGCCTTTCTTTACGAAAAGCAAAATCGACGGTAGATCTCTTTCTTCTTTGTTTGATTGTTAACCATATTTGCTATTAATAACCAATTACTAGCGGATTTACATCACATTATTTATTTTAATTTGCACTTTATTGTCATTTTTATTGCGAAAAAGCTTGCTTGCGACACTGTAACGTTTTAGCTTGAAGTTAGCCGATAATTTATATTAATGGCTGAAAGCTAAGGAGGAACTTATGATTCAAGTGAACTTCGATTTAGCAAAAACGGCTTACAATAAAGTGCTTAAATACCCATTAGGAGGTGAATTAGAGCAACATGAATATTTAGCACTCCGAGTATTTCGTTGGGATCTCGCTCGTGCTGGAATGCAAATCGATCGTGCGTTTGATTTGCGACTAAAACGGTGCGGCTATCGAAATATTGCTACGCAGCCAGCTAAAGCACATCGACCATTGCCTGCTTGTGTTATTGATAAGATGAGTGAGGCGTGGAAATTTCAAAACGGTTATATCTAATGTTTTATTCTCTTCAATAGTGGCTAAAGAAATAAACTTTCTTTAGCCCTTTTTCGTATTGTTGACTGATTATTTATATAATTAATGAATAGAAGGGAAAAAACATGCAAGTGATTAGCAATAATCGTTTTATTTTACGACTTATTTTATTAGTAAGTTCAATCCTTTTTACTTCTCTCGTGACAACATTTGCGAACGCTTCAAGTTGCCCAACACTCTATCAAGCGCCTTTAAAAAAACTCAATAGCGATGAGTATTATGACTTTTGCAAACAATTGACAGGGAAAGTGGTATTAGTAGTGAATACGGCTAGTCAATGTGGTTTTACCCCACAATTCAAACAGCTGGAGGAGTTGTACAAAACGTATAAAGACAGTGGATTGGTGGTTATTGGTTTTCCATCTAATGATTTTAAGCAAGATAGAGGCAGCGATCAGCAAACGGCTAATATCTGTTATAGCAATTATGGCGTAACTTTTCCTATGATAACCAAAACAAGTGTTAAGGGAAGTAAGGCCAATCCGTTGTACAAACATTTAATCGCACAGTCAGGTAAGTCGGTTGGGTGGAATTTTCAAAAGTATTTGTTAAATAAACAAGGGCAAGTAGTCGGCGTATTTCCATCAAGACTATCACCAACAAGTAATGAGATGGTTGCTGCAATTAAACAACAATTGAATATGTAACGTCTAATCTAGAAAAGAAAAAAGCCAGCATTGAAGATCAATACTGGCTTTAAAAGCGATTACAGATTATTTAGCGAAATGGTTGCCGTGTTTACGGCGTGCTTTCGCAATGGTATCTGGGTGCCATGCACCGTCAAGGTCTTCAAGCTCTGGGAATTTAGAACGGTCAAACTCAGGTGTTTTTCCTTGTTTTAGCTGACGCTCGTAATCTTTGATAACGCGGATAGCTAACTTTGATAGGAAAATTAGCGCTACGATATTAACAAATGCCATTAAGCCCATAGATGCATCAGCTAAGTTCCATACCACAGGTAGAGAAGCAACTGAACCAAACATCACCATGCCTAGTACACACAAGCGGAAAAGCATCAGACCTTTTTTGGTATTACCATTTAAGAACATGATGTTGGTTTCAGCGTATGAGTAGTTTGCAATAATTGATGAAAAACAAAATAGCAGGATTGCTGCGGCAATAAAGTAAGTTGTCCAGTTACCTAGTTCGTTAGAAAGTGCGGTTTGTAATAAGCTAATACCTTGACCTGCATTTGGCATATCCATTACACCTGAAAGCATGATCATTGCAGCAGATGCAGTACAGATAACAATGGTATCAACAAATACACCTAGCATTTGCACAAAGCCTTGTGAGGCAGGGTGGTTAGGGTTTGGCGTTGCACTTGCTGCGATATTAGCAGCCGAGCCCATACCTGCTTCATTTGAGAATAAACCACGTGCAATACCTGTTTGCATTGCTTGTGAAATTGTAAATGCGACACCGCCTGCAGCAGCTTCTTGCCAACCAAATGCACTTTTCACGATAAGAGAAAGAACAGCAGGGAGCTCTGTGATATTCATGATGACTACGATAACAGCAATAGCGAGGTAACTAATTGCCATCACTGGAACAATCTTAGCTGATGCTGAAGCAACACGGCGTAGACCGCCCATAATAAAGAAAGCAGAAAAGATTACGAGTACGATGCCTTGAGTTGTTTCATTAAAACCAAAAGAGTGGTGAAGCGCATCTGTAATCGTGTTTGCTTGAACTGCGTTAAATACAAAGCCGAACGCGATTATTAAGCAGATAGAAAATAGCGTTCCCATCCAACGTTTGCCTAAGCCTCTTTCCATGTAATAAGCAGGGCCGCCACGATATTGACCGTCAACGTCTTTTACTTTGTATACTTGCGCAAGGGTTGATTCAATAAACGCGGTTGCCATACCAAATAGGGCAATAACCCACATCCAGAAAATAGCACCAGGACCACCAATGCTTAAGGCTACTGCAATACCTGCCATATTACCGGTGCCAACACGCGCCGCCATTGATGTACAAAATACTTGGTATGAACTGATACCATTTTCAAGTTCACGACCGCTTTTAAGCACCTTAATAGCGTGTCCGAATTGACGGATTTGTATAAACCCTAAACGTAGAGAGAAATAAATACCCACACCTACGAGTGAGTACACTAATACCTGTCCCCACAGTACACCATTGATTGAACCAATGATTGCTAACAGACTATCGTTAATAGTTGTAAGCAAATTTTCATTCGTAGAATTCATAACTTTTCCTGTTAATAAAACTTAATCATCCAGATAATTAAGTGAATAGGAACATTCATATTTATTGAGTGTTCTAAATTTATCGGCTTGTATGATGGTATTTTTTATAATTAATATTGAATGAATATTCTTTAGTGAACGTATAACAACCATCAAACATCTCACCGACTTAGCTGCTCCAAACGCCATGCAAGGTAGCATAAATCACTAAAAATCCAATCGGCTTTATATCACAAAAAAAGAATCAAATCTATGTAACGTGTTACATTTTTTTGTGTGTGTTGTGTTTTTTTGTATCTAAATCAGTTGGTTATGTTTTTTTGTTTGGTGGTGGTGAACTTACTCAAATAAACACTGTGCATTATTATGGTTTAAGAATATTTGTGTGTTTTTAAGTTTTAAGGTGCTATTTTATTTTTTGATAAAAAGCTAGATAAGAGAATAAATAGCAGATTAAAGATGTCTGTAAACCGAGATAAATAGTCATTACATTATTATATTGAATGACACTTACACGGCTTAAAAATATAACCGAAAAAGTAAGGGATAAATATTGGTTCCCCCTTTTTATATTACTTACCAGAATCTTCAATATAAATCATTTTACGGCAGTTTCCGTAAAATACTCTGTTTTTTGGACCTGCCTTAAGTAAATCAACAATCGGTTTACTCAAATCGATATCTATTCCTAAATTGAGGCGAACTTCATTCAGGAACTTACCCTGAGTACAGGATAGGCTGATACGGTCAACGGCATTGCGACCAAAGCTGGCAACGAGTTTCTTCTTAAAACTAGATACAGAGACATTACGACCAATATTATCTTTAATAAATGATCCGATAGGAGAGGCGTCTACTTTTTCAACCAGTTTTGTTGCTGTTATGAAGTAGTCGTTAGCATTACGCGTTTGACAAGTGCCATGCTTTTTCCATTCATATTCACCAAATTTGGTTTGGTAGTAGAAGTTAGGCATCCACGGTGCAATTTGGTTTATGGTGTTACGAGAAAGGTCTAATCGAGCGAAACGATCACAGTAACCATAGGTGGTTCCACAACTTGCTTTATTCGGCCATAAACCATGTAATGTTAAGTTGGTGATTTTTAACTTACCATCGTTAATTGCATTACATTCAGGCTTTGTACCTTTATAGCTAAAGTGTTCACAAAAGCCTGGCTGCCAAGTAAGTGCTAAGACATAAGAATCAAAATCTCCAACCGAACTACAACTTTTACGAGAGTTCGAATACTTATTGTCATGCTTTTTGGCTGGGTCGGTGAGGTTTTGGCTTAAATTAACAGTACCACAGTCTTTACTTACCCAGCGAACAGAAGGTTTAGCATCTGGTACAAGAATATGAACCCAGCGATAGTCGCGTTCATTGACCGCTTTTATTTGATACTGTTTACCGACTACAAGTTTAGTGTCATAAGGGTTCGTTTGTTTACGAAAAGATTGGAAGGCTTCGCAATTTTGTGTTGCTGTAAAACCACCAGAGGTTGCAATGGAGGCATAAGAGCTAAAACTAGAGAAAGAGAAAAGTGTACATATGAAAAGCGCTGTTAGTGTTTGTTGATGTTTACGCACAGTAAAACCTATAACAAAGATGATATGGCGCTAACTATAGTCTATTATTTTATAAACCTTAATAGTTGTGCTTTACTGCAGCGGTAAAGTTAGATTTTGGTATCTACAAGTTCATCTTGACAAATTTCAATTGAAACACAGTGATAGTGATAATAATGAATATGTGATTCTGGTTATAAATATGAATGACGAGTCATTATTGTGTCCTTTTTTTTTGTACAATTCCAATAAGGGTCTGTGAGTTTTAGACTCTGAATTAAATTTTTACTTAATTATGTATTCACAATCATCACAACAGAGAGTAATATCTGTCTAAGTAACACTCCCTGTTATACGAAATTGTAGATTTCAATTATAATTAAAGAATCAGATCTAATTGGTGAACAATTCATTGGTGTTTACAGTTATCAGCCCACGATTCTTTGTTGGGGTGTTAATATCATTAAGACTATATATGTAGAAACTAATGCAACATCAAGCTTGGTATTAGTGATTTTACGAATAAATGATACGGTACTTTATACCGTAGCGGATTTGTGTCCTCGAGGTAATTAATGGATAGTTTCGCAGCTGCAGAAAAAGCGCTGAGTGCAATGTTAAAGAGTGTAGAAGAGACGGGCGTTGTCAAAGAAACACGTGTCGACTACCGTCAGATTTTGATTGATTTTGCCGATGAAGTCCCTGGTCGTCAAAAAGCAGTGATTAAAAGAATACCGCTCCAAAAAATAAACAACCTTATTGCTGTTCTGCATGAATTTAAACAAGAATCACGCCATACGCGTATGATTGAAATATTAGCCATGATGGAAAAAGATGACGTCTCTCCTTATGAGCTCTTAGATGATGAATATGAAGCCTAAACAGTATCAAGCAGTTTATTGATTTATAAACAGAGCTATAATTACATATAAAATATACAACAAGTTTTGTATCATTTTGTTTTATATAAATTATATATCGCATTCCTAATAGATTGCTTTATTACTTTAGAATTGCTGTCGTATACAGAGTGTGTTCTCTTCAATACTCTGTGTACGTTTGTTGACGCTTTCTATTGGTCTATCTATATTGCATTTGACTGCTATTTACCGCGATATTTGTTTTAATAATATGATGACTTGGCATTAGCAAAATAATCGAGAGAAGAATAGATCTAAGTCGAAAATGCTATTTATCCTTATGAAGGAGCTTTATATTTATCACTTTGCATAAGTGAGATCTTTTATTGCTAACCTGAGTACTATTAACTTTTATCCTCATATATTTCATCTAAATATAAAACCATTCTCTTTTTAACAGTTGATTCATTGCCGATCTTCTCGTTACTCTACTATAAACAAGCCAATAATAAGTGTTATTAGGTATTTCCAAAGGAAACGGACGTGAATAAAAGCTATGTAGATCTTACATTTATCTCAGCCCAACACATCAGTAAAGCGTACCAAAATAATGAAGTATTGAGTGATATTAGCTTTGAGCTAAAATCGGGACAGGTTTTAGGCTTACTTGGGCATAATGGCGCAGGAAAATCGACATTAATTAAAGCTATACTGGGTATGCATAACCATAGCGGTGAATTAACTATTTTTGGTTTATCACCACAAAAGCAACGGGCAAAAATTGTAGAGCGTCTTGGCTATATATCTGATGTTGCAGTATTACCGGAATGGATGACTGTTAAGCAAGTAATGAAATATGTACAAGGTGTGCATCCTCGTTATGATCAACAGAAGATGACAGCTTACTTAGCCCAGACCAATATCTCATTAAAAAGTAAAATTGCTGCTTTATCTAAAGGAATGAAAGTACAGTTGCATCTTGCACTTGTGATGTCGACAGATGTGAATGTTTTAATTCTTGATGAGCCGACGCTAGGTCTTGATTTAATGTACCGTGAAACCTTTTATCGTTATTTAATGGAATGGTTTCATGAGGGCGAAAGAGCCTTGATTATTGCAAGCCATGAAGTTGATGAAATAACTCATATGCTGACAGATGTGTTGGTTTTGAAAAAAGGGCGAACTGTATTGCAAGGACAACTTAGCGATTTATCTGAGCGTTTTAATATCCTTTCGGTTGATGAGCAACATATTGATAAAGCTAAAAAGTTAAAACCGATTAGTTGTAAAGCAGGTTTAGGCCAACACCGTTTATTGTTTGAGAATATTTCACCAACTGAATTAGCAATATTAGGAACAGTTACTAAGCCAAGTCTTGCTGATATATTTATTGCCAAGCAGCAGGAGGCTTTATGAACCCAATAAAAGCATTGTTAACTAAAGAATTGATTGAGCATAAGCTCGTCACCCGTTTACCACTATTTCTTGCTGCTTTTTCGATTATTTGCATCATATTTATTATAAGTAATAGCCACAATTTATCATTTAATGTGCAATCATCAGGGCTTGAAAATTGGTCGCCAAATTTTACTGATAGCAATTCATTTGCGGGTATTATTGGGGTAATTAATTTTATGCTGGCAGGGCTGGTGACGTTAGTTTGCTTTTTTACCTATACAGCAAGAACATTGTCTAAAGAGAGAAAAGAGGGCAGTTTAGCTTTTTGGCATTCAATGCCGGTGTCGGATGCTAAAGCGATAGCTGTCAAACTCGCCTTTGCTTTAGTTATTATACCGATCATTGCTTCTTTCTTATTGTTGTTTGCTGATCTAACCGTTTGGTTTGTCGGACAATGGTTTATTCCACAAAGTTTATTAGCGGATTACTCAGTTAATCTTGTGGTATTAGGTCAGCATTATGGTGAATTTATATCGACAATGGCAGCCATGAGTTTAGCGTTATTGCCTGTCGCTTGTATTATATTCTTTATTTCTCAATTTAATGAACATCCCTTAATTACAATATTTGTAATGATATTACTTATTAAAATAATGGGATCTATTGTTTTTAATTCAACAACTATTGGTGATTGGATAAGTCAAGTCAACAATTTGTCAATTAATATATTAATGAGTGATCATCCATGGAGGACATTAATAGCAATTGGTAGTCCAACACTGATGGGGTTATTCATTATTGCGGTTAGTTTCTTTGTTCTTACTGTTAGATTTAGGTCGGGTAAATAAAGAATGAACAATAAAAAAGGAGAGTATCAACTCTCCTTTTTTATACTCACCAGTATTAAGCTTTCGTTTGTTTTTTTATCTATACAGTTATATGTATGGGAAAGCTCATTATTTCTATATTACAGATTAAGCTGCTGATACAGACTCAATGTACTTTACTTCATTTTTATATTTACGCACGTTACGTGACAATGTGCCTTTAGGAAGTTCGTAACGCTTTTCTGCCTCATAGCTTGATAAACCATCAAAAACAACGGCAGCTACAGCAACACGTTGATTTTCTGACTTAAAAATACGTTGTGCAATGATGTGGAATTGAGAATTATTCATAATGACTTCTACTCTTCTGTATATTTAAATGTCTTTATTGAGGGGTTATAGAGAGTCCTCAATAGCTTTACTTGTTAATAAAACAAGCAAACAAATGCTGTTAATAAGACAATAACAATACGAACCTTAACAGAAGATTAATAGATTAGGCTTTCGTTATTAAAAGTAGATATTCATTCAGAATTTTAATGGATTCTCTTTGTTTATTTATATTTATCAACGGATAAGTAATAAAACACAGATATTATATTTCATAAATGATGGAAGGATGAGTGAAATACTCATCCTTTAATGAAGTATGGTTAAATTTTACCAATAACTAGATTAGCCAATTAATCTTAAACCATTGGGTAAAGCATCACCAAAGACGCGCTTGGTTTCATCTTCAGTTAATATCTTAATTTCCGATACCATTTCAACCCAGCTTTCAGGAGCACGACTTGCTTTAAGCTTATCAATAACTTGTTGTCGTAAGTCATCATTAATATCTAAGTTACGATCACCTATTTTACGTGTCATCATAACAGCTGCAAAGCCAATATAGGGTTCTTTACGCCAATCAAACTCCATCAGCTCTGGTAAACAGAAGGAGATATGCTCTGCCGATAGAAGATTGTGAGTTGAACCATAGAAAGGGGTACGTGTAGCAATACGGCCAATCGCCCACCAATGTGCTTGTGCGTATTGGGCTTTCTGTAAGCGTCCAAATAGCCACTCAATAAGCTGAAGCTTTTTGTCAAAAGGCAAATGTTCAAGCGAAGCGGCTAAACGTACCATGTCTTCATAACTACGTTCTTGCAGTTCTTTATTCAGTTTGGCATTACGACTTGCACCAGGAGTGATGTATTTAGCAATGTCTTTATAGATTACTAATTGTTGCTCTTGGGTTAAACCACCGGCAACACGGCGCCAGAAGGTCCACCAGTCACACCAAGTTTGGGTATTGGACTCAAATTGGATACCTTGCTGGTACAATGCCAAAATTTCATTCATACGGAAATCATCTGCAGGGTAGCCAAACCCCGGACGCATGGTAAAGCCTATAAGTTTTAACCAGTTACGTTCATGAAGATCTGAACGACGACGACGCTTTTTACTTTCTAACAGTGTGTTAGCTAATTCACGTAAACATGGGGTTTCCCAGTTATCACGTTTACCCAGCATCTTATCAAGATCGTTACGCAACGTTTTCGCCGCTTTACTGTTATCGCTATTCTTGCTGCCACCATAGACTTTTTTGATTGCATAAATGGCGTCATTCATTCGCGGAGGAAGTTCACATTCAGCAAGGGTGCTATCGATATCACCACGATGTAATTTAGCGAGATCTTTTCGGATCGCAAATTCAACTTTCCAGCGTTTTTTTGGATCCGCAATGCTAACAGCTTCGATCTGAAGGGTGCCGACTTCAGTTAGCTGACATGCTAAGGTCACTTCTTCACGATCTTTTTGATTTGCAGCTAATTCGCTACGGTCTCGCTCACTATCAAGAGTCGCAATAAACGGCGGCAAAGTAACAAAACCATCACCGATAATATCAACCAGTTCACCGACTTCTGAGTATTTCTCATCTGTAGTGGAAACAAGATTGAAGCGCACGGGTTCACCCAAGGTTAAAGCAAATTTACGATGGGTTAAATTTACTTCTGTGCTCTCTTCAATACCTTTAGGTAATAAACAGATACCTTGTTTTATGTCTTTATTTTGACCAATAACAAGGAAGAAAGAACGGGCAGAGCCACCACCAATTTTCAGTTGCGCGCCATGACGGGCTTTGGCATAAGCGACAGCGCCAAAGGCAACCGCAAGATCTGGGTGAATATTTTTAAGTTCAGCGATGTGGTTATTTTCACGCCATGAAGAAAGAAGATTTAATGTACGTTCAGTTAATAATGGGCTGTTAAAGACACCACCATTTAGCAGTACGGCAACAGGTATTGCTGGTTGATCTTCATTGATTTCAATACCATTTTCTTTGAACGCATCGCGACAGACATGATCGTGAAGATCGATAAATTGTGCAATGTGTTTACTAATGGCAGGATCTGCCGCATAGGGTAAACCAAATTCGACCATTGCAGCTTGACGTTGGCTTGGTTGCTCATTGTAAGTTGTCATTGGGAAGAAACCGTCTAGCGCAATGCGATGCACTTCGTCACGATTTAACTCAATACTTTTGGCACCACCAATCAATCGTGAGCCGCTACCAAGCATCGTTACTTTTGCTGTATCTGGCGCATTACCAGATAATAAGCTTTCTTTCACTTTACGTGTTTGTTGAATAAGCTTTGATAAAGCAGATTGACTGAGTTTGTTTGATTCACCGTTTAGACGTTGCTCGGCAACATGAGCCAGTGATAAATCAAGGTTATCACCACCAAGCATTAAGTGATCGCCAACACCTATACGATCAAGGGTTAGCTTATTATCTTTGCTACCGACTTTTATTAAGCTTAAATCGGTTGTACCGCCACCCACATCACATACCATTAATAGTGGTATGTCTTTTAGTAATTCATCAGCGTTATCTTTATTTTGTGCGTACCAGTCGTAACATACCGCTTGCGGCTCTTCTAGCAATAAGACTTTATTTAATCCTGCTAACTCTGCTGCTTGCAGTGTTAACGCACGTGCGGCTTCATCAAATGATGCAGGCACTGTGATCACTACTTCTTGATCGGCAAGCTTGGCATTTTTATGGTGATAATCCCATGATTGACGAACATGGTTTAAGTAGCTGGCACTCGCAATGACAGGAGAAACTTTCTTAACATCCGACTTAGATGCGGTTGATGACCAAGGCAAAATAGCTTCGTTACGATCAACGTTGGGATGAGATAGCCAGCTCTTGGCACTCACCACTTGTCGACCTTCAACTTTTGCACCCAGTTCACGGGCTAACTCACCAATGATCACGGTATCAATTTCGCCGTTAACTGGTTCAGGGTTCCATGGTAAGACAAGTTGCGTTGCATCCATTTCACCTTGAGCGGGGTGATAACGGAAAGAGGGTAGTAGAGGTTTTCGAGCGACTTCGCCCGGTGCAATAAGTTGATCGATATTGAAAATATGCATAGGGCTATTTTCAAGATGATCTGTAATTTCAGCGTAAGCTACAACGGTGTGCGTTGTCCCTAGGTCGATACCGACTAAATAGCGAGGGAAAGATGAAGGCATGACGACTCCACAAAGTAAAATAGGAAAATAGACAAGTGGGAATAAATGAAAGCCCTACAGAAGGTAGATGGTTGTGTATTGTTATAACTATAAACCCACGAGTATGTATATAGATAAACGGCGCATCAAATGATGCGCCGTTAGTTCGATATTAGCTTTCGCGAACGTCGAATTCTACCTGCCATTTCTGACCGTTATCAGTCGAAATCGCTTCAAGACAAAGTGTCCCTAATTCTGTTACACGTGATGCCAACTTAACAGGAACCACTTCACCTACAGTACGACCATCAGATACAGGCAGTGTCATTTGAATAGATGGTAATTCTTCCATCTCTTCAGGTTGCCACCAATCAAGGTGAGTACCTGCAATATCATCACGGCGTACTGTCGAACCGAAGAACTTGAACTGAACTGGTTGGCCAATGATTAAGCCAAACTCTTGGCTTGGTACATTAGCTTGAGAGCCTTCTTCCATACCAAATGGAGCGACACATAGCGCTTCAAGTGGTGGTTCCATACCTGGAATTGCAGGCATAGCACTTTCAATACCGACATAGTAGCTACTTGCGATACCGCCACGAATACGAACGCCTTTACCTTGACGAACAGAGCCGTAGTAGGACGCGCCGCTAGCAACAGCTAAATCAAGATCTAAACCTTGAAGTAATTTGGCTGGCTCTGAGTCACCCGTGGTTAACCAACTATTAATGATACCTAGTAGTCGATCAGATAATAAGTTTGATTTTAAAACACCACCGTTAAACAAAATAGCAGTAGGGCGGATGAAGCCGTTGTGAATCTGCTCAAATTGATCAAAAAGCTCATCAACAGCCTGACTTTGGCGGCTAAGGAAACTTGCTACATGGCGAGATACCGCAGCATCTTGTGCGTAAGGTAAGCCCATTTGGGTTAATGCGCCACGTGCTGCTTGAACAGGGTGCTCTTCAACAGATGTTTGTGGGAAGAAACCTTCAACAAGTGTCTGTTGTACTTCTTCTTGGGTCAGTTCAGTTTGAAGCGTACCGCCGAGTAGTTTAGAACCACGACTAGGAACAACAATTGGCATTGCTTGTAATTCAGCATCATTAAGTAATGCTTCTTTAGCATCACGACATGCATGCGTAATCGCCAATACTTGCCAAGGTTGTAACTGTTTGCCTTCTTGCGCTAGCTTCATTTTTAAACGATAAGCCAGAGCTAAGTCCATGTTGTCGCCACCCAGCAGGATATGATCGCCAACAGCAACACGATTAAGAGTAAGGTTGCCTTCTTCTTCAGTTACAGCCACCAACGATAAATCTGTTGTACCGCCACCGATATCGATCACGAGGATGATATCACCAATGGACACTTGATCACGCCAGCTTTCATCGTTGTTTTTAATCCAGCTATATACTGCAGCTTGTGGTTCTTCAAGTAAAGTCAAGTGTTTAAAGCCAACATTACGTGCCGCTTCTGCGGTTAAATCACGTGCTGCTGGATCAAACGAAGCAGGTACAGTAATCGTTACGTCTTGATCAAAAATAGGCGTTTCAGGATGCTGGAAGTTCCATGCATCAGCCATGTGCGCGAGATATTGTTGTGTGGCTTCAAGAGGTGATACTTTGACCACTTCTTCAGGGCTATTAAGTGGCAAAAATGCATCGCGACGGTTTACGCCACCGTGACATAGCCAGCTTTTCGCGCTAGAGATAAGACGGATAGGTGTCTTACTGCCTAATGAACGTGCCATTGCACCCACAATCGCATTCGGTTTTGGATTCCAAGGAAGTGCAGTATCACCTTCAGCTAGTTCAGATTCATGTGCTTGATACATGAATGACGGAAGCTGGTTCTTTTCTTCCACATTACCCGGATTGGCTAATTGTGGGATAGGCATAACCGTAACATCAGCGTTCTCATCCTGAAGATCAACATAAGAAAGTACGCAGTGTGTTGTACCTAAATCGATACCAACGCTGTAACGGTGTTGTTGTATGTCTTGCATTATAATTCTACCTCAGCGGCTGCGATGATATGTGCATCGTGGCCTTCTGCCAATTTAGGCAATTTAACTTCTGTTACTTTCCAGCCACGGTGGATCAAAGTTCCGTTAAATGGTGCTTCACCAACCACATTACCGGTTAGGCGAACTTCAGATGCGTTGAAGCCTTGTGGCAGGGTAATACGTGTCTCTTCTTCTTCAGTGCGAACTGGCGCAAAACTGAAATATTCATTTAATACTTTATGACCGCCTTCGTGAATAACACGTGCTGCGGCACCAATATCTGCGTCAGCATAGCCTTTAAGATCTTCTTGCATGAAGTCGATAAAGCGCGCTTCTTGTTGAAGAAGAGAAAGAAGTTGCAATGCAGCATCAGGCGTCGATGTTTTTAGCTTAGGTTCAACTTCAACCTCAACGATTTTTTCAACAACTTTTTCAACTTCGACAATTTTTTCGACGGGTTTTTCGATAATCTTCTCAACGATTGTCTCAACCGGTTTTTCAACTTCGACGATTTTCTCTACTTCGATTTCTTTTTCGATAATCTTTTCAACTTCGACTGGCTTACCTTTTTTCGTTAGGTACATAACCAATAGAATTAGAACTAGAGCACCTAACCATGCGTGACCCATGTCGATAGTAGTTGGCACAGCCGACAAATCAACGTGCATCTTAGAAAAATCAAAAGCCATATTTGTTTACTCTTAGCGGTTAAAGGGCGATTCGGTTAAATATTAAGTGTGAATCAGCTTCAAATAATTAGCCGAATATTAACATAGACGTATGCAAAAGATGCCTATTAGAGCGTGTTTTTTTGCTTAAAAGCCTGAACAAACGGTCTCTTAGCCTAATTTGCAATCAATATATTACGTTAAATACTAGTGTATTTAGTATATTTGATGCATCGATGATCTGACACGTAGTTGAAATGGGGATGTAAGGTAATGTTTTCAAGCTAACTGATTGTATTAAATAGATATGGCTTAAAATCCGATAACAAGGTCATTAATCTTAAAATAATTGCTTGATATAACCACTTTGGTGGTGGTTCAATACAGCAAAATTAGTACTAAAGCATGATAGCTCTTAAGTCTATAGGCTGTTGTGTTAGAAAATAGGTCAAGATATGTCATCTGATTTCTACGGCACCAGTGCCGCTTATGCACGTAAAGAAGCGGGTTACCGTGAAAAAGCATTAAAAATTTACCCGTGGGTATGTGGTCGTTGTTCTCGTGAATTTGTATATTCAAATCTTCGTGAATTAACCGTTCACCACGTAGATCATGATCATACTAATAACCCAGAAGATGGCAGTAACTGGGAACTACTTTGTTTGTTTTGTCACGATCATGAGCATGAGAAATACACCGATGCGGATAATGGTCAAACTAGTGTGATCCGTGCAGGCGAAAATGAGCATGAAGCTGCTACGTTCAACCCATTTGCAGATTTAAAAGCCATGATGAATAAAGGCAAAAAGTAATAGCTTGATTGTATCAATAAGAAAGGGACGATAATTCGTCCCTTTTTTGTCTCTGTTGTTTAGAAAAATCTACTAGGTGCCTAAAATCTGCAATGGTAAGCTTAGTAAGGTGTCACCCATACTTGCAAAGTACCAAATAATTGCCATTAGCGAGGAAACAAGCCCGACATACCATATGAAAGAGAAAATCTGTCCATAGCGATCAAGTGGAAGCAAATGACTATGATGGCGCTGTTTCCATTCAAAAACGATTTCAATACAGCCCATGATAAGTAAAAAACCAAAGAGGGTTAACCCTAATTTATAGCTGAGAATTACACCACCAATAGCAGCACCAGCACAAAGAATAATGCCAAGCTTACTGTTCATAGAAAAGCTGATACTTTTCAGTACATGTCCACCATCTAACGGTAAAATAGGCAGTAGATTGAATAAATTAAGTAAAGCATTAAATACCGCTAAACCTGCAAAGAACATCTCGCCGGTGATCCAATAGGCAACCATACAGATCAAAGACATGATCAAGCCAAAGAGTGGCCCCATAATTGAGATAAACACATCTTGCCAGCGAGTATTTATTTTTTCATCACTAAGAGCAAGACCACCAAGAAAAGGCACAAGATAAATGCCTTTGGTTTTCATACCAAAATATTTCATTGCACGCACGTGACCGTATTCATGAAAAACTAGGCAAGCGATAAGCGCTAAAGCAAATTGAAATGAGAACAGCCAAGAATAGGCAGCAAGACTGGCTGAAGCTAACACGACTTTGATCAGCTTAGCACTTTTTAAGGCTTTCATACCGAGTGAAACTAAACCAATTAAACTAAATTTTCTTTCAGCAACAATCGGTGTATGCGGGGTTTGGCGCTCTATGTCTTTTTCGTTACGTTCACCCTGCGCGATAACTTGGTTATTCACTTGCGCTTGGTAGCTTACCAAAAAAGGTTGCCATGAAAGGTTACCCGATAGCTGGCATTCGATAGTTTTATCGCCATTTTGAAGCGAAAATTGGTGGTGAAAATCACTATTGTCTGATATTGAAGCATCTTTTTGTGACACTAGCGTGTTGTCCCAAAACAACTGTTGCCAGCCTGCGAGTGAGCCTTCTAAACGAAGCGGTTTACCTAAAAAATCATCTAGTTGAAGCAGTTCCAATGCGTTACCTGTCTATCTAAGGTGAATGAAAAAAATTATACGGAAAAAAGAACAATGTCATAGCGTAAATGTGTAACGAGTTATGGATAATCTAGTGCTACTTTTATTTGTTCAATATTCTGGTAAAGCCAATCTCTATTAATCGCTCCCCATTGCTCAATGGTGTAATGGCCTGTTTGATGTCGCTCACCCTTGGTTTGGGTAAATTGACAAATAATATCAAGTTCCATCAAGCTCTTGATAGTATCTTGCGCAGTCCTGCGAGGCATACCAGAAAAGGCAATAATTTTAGGGACATTATCAATGCCATTTTCGATTAAATAAGCGATATAAAGGCGACGATAAAAACTCGATTTTGTTTTGCTTAATTCCATATACAGATTCCCTTAGCATGAAAATTATTCTGGGGGATAAGTCAATAAACTTGTGTTCTATTTACGTAAAAATTTGAACTCTAAACAAAATGAACTTATATCTTTTATTATGAGCTAAATTTCAATAATAAACAGTTATTTTTTAATTAGTTAATACTTATTTTAAATAATGCCAACTTGAAATAATGAATCTATTTATGTGTTATAAATAGTAAATATTTATATGTATATCAAATGAATTAGGGGGAAATGATTTATTTACATTATTTTACTACCTCATTAGCTATTAACCGCTTATTATGTACGTCTAAATGATTATGCGTTCTATTGTCTTTTTTGAACGATAGGAGGCAGAAAGGCTATAAATATGACAAAAAATAATACTCCAAAATTTACGCTATCTCTTCTTCATCCCCGTTATTGGGGGACGCTTATTCTTGTTGGCGTAATGTATCTACTGAGTTGCCTCCCATACTCATGGCAATTAACAATGGGTAAAAATATTGGTCGCTTAGCGATCAAATTGATGAAAAAGCGTCGCCGCACAATTGAGCGTAATTTAGAGCTATGCTTTCCTTCGATGTTAGAAGAAGACAAACAGCGTTTAATCGCAGAAAATATTGATAATACAGGTATGGGACTGTTCGAAACTGGGATGGCATGGTTTTGGTCAGATGATCGCGTGAACCGCCATGTGACAATTGTAGGTCTTGAACAAATGGAACAACTTGCGAAAGAAGGTAAAGGCGCATTAATGGTTGCCGTGCATTCAATGAACCTTGAACTGGGTGCGCGTGCATTTGGCATTAAAATGTCAGGTATGGGGGTTTACCGTCCTAATAGTAACCCTTGTTTTGATTACTTTCAGTATTTAGGTCGTTCACGTTCAAACCGTACTTTGATTGATCGTAAAGACGTAAAATCAATGTTACGTGCATTAAAAACGGGTGAGCGAGTATGGTATGCGCCGGATCATGATTATGGTCGTCGTCGTTCAACATTTGCGCCATTATTTGCAGTAGAGCAAGCGTGTACAACAACTGGTACAAGTTTGTTAGTTGATAATACTGACTGCGTAATCGTACCTTTTACTATGGTACGAGATGATAAGGGGCATTACACACTGACCTTGCGTAAAGCGGTTGAAGGTTTTCCGAAAAAAGATCCTGATGCAGCTGCTGCCTTCATTAATAAAATTGTTGAAGAATCTATTATGGCGGCACCTAGCCAATATATGTGGTTACATCGTCGTTTTAAAACCCGTCCAGAAGGGCAAGAGTGCTTGTATAAATAATCTTATCTACCAGATTAATACTTTGAAGCCTGCAAATATTGCAGGCTTTTTATTTTACAAAACCTTAACGTAACCTGTCTATTTGCGACTATCATCACGCTTGAACTTGCAACTATTCTATAACTCAACATAAAATACTGTTACTAACTGCTTAGAAATACTATCAATATAATTAGAAATTTACACTTTACTAAGCAGCCATACATTGTAACGGGATTATCGTCGCTATGAGAAAATTCACAGCTCCAACATTTACTTCATCTTTTTTACACCCTAGATATTGGCCTGTTTTGATATCTATGACAGTGATGTATTTAATTAGTTGGTTGCCTTATTTTATCCAATTTCGTTTAGGACAAGGTGTTGGACGTCTAGTGATGCATTTTATGCGTGACCGACGCAAAACGATTGAGCGTAATTTAGAGTTGTGCTTTCCAGGTATGGACATTAATGAGCTTAACAAGCTTATTAAACAAAATATCGATAACACTGGCTTAGCGCTATTTGAAACCAGTATGGCATGGTTTTGGCCTAACTTACGGGTTGAGCGGCATGTTAAAGTTGAAGGTTTAGAACATGTTTATAAACTGCAAGAACAAGAAAAAGGGATCTTTTTGATTGCTGTTCATTCACTGAACCTTGAATTAGGTGCGCGTGCTTTTGGTTTACATACGCCAGGTGTCGGTGTCTATCGTCCTAATAACAATCCTTGCTTTGATTACTTTCAATTTAAAGGGCGTGTCCGTTCAAATAAACATATGCGTGATCGTAAAGATTTAAAAGGTATGTTTCAGGATCTAAGGCAGGGTGAAATGCTGTGGTATGCACCTGATCATGATTATGGTCGTGGTCGAAATTCCACATTCGCACCTTTATTTGCGGTTGAGCAAGCGTGTACAACGACAGGTACCAGTTTATTGATAGATAACACTGATGCGGTTCCATTACCTTTTGCGATGATCCGTGATACTGATAGCGGTCAATATACGTTGAAAATATTCCCACCTTTGGAAGCGTTTCCGCACAAGGATCCAGATGCCGCTGCGGCTTATATTAATAAAGCGGTGGAGCGCTCTATTTTAGCGGCTCCTTCGCAATATATGTGGTTACATCATCGCTTTAAAAACCGCCCAGAGGGGAAACCATCTTTATATAAGTAGTTAAGACAAAGATAGCGAATATATAAAGAGGGAATAGAAATGCCGAAGGTTATTAATCTTCGGCTTTTTTATATCTAACTAAATATTTTCTATAAGAAAAAGATTAAAAATCGTAAGTAATACTGACCGTACTGTATATCTCATCGTTACTTTTATCACTTGCCACTTCTGTATTGTAGATATATTGGGTATCTAACATGAGTGCAATATGATCAATTAATCGGTTCTTTATAAATGCTTCTAAATTATAGGTTGTATTAGAACTACCGTAGTCAACATTGCTTTCAAACCCAGCAGAAAAAGTTGGTGTAAACTGTTTTTTTCCTTGTAAGAATGCATTAGCAATCATGTTTTGTTCTGTTTGATTTGGGTAATCAGGATCATCTGCTTGGCGACGACTATGACGATAACCAGGACCACCACCAACAACTAATTTTGTTGTTTTGGTATCGTAAAATTTGTAGCCTAAACCAGTAGAAACAATATATTCACTGCGATATGTACCAAATTGATCGTGATTATAGGTATTACTTAAATAAGTAAAAGAATGAGGCCCCATCGCGTATTCGTTTTTTAGTGCTATTTGATATTTATTAACACCATCTTCTTCTTCAGTACTATCGGTATAAAAAGAACTTAAGGATAATTTATTCGACCAATTATTTTTTTTGTAATTAAGATCTGTTGCGGAATTCAACGACATTGAAGTATTGGTTGTTTTTGAGTAGATAAAGCCGAGTTTTGCTGAACCATCAAATGCAGGATCTTTTTCTGCCGTTTCTGTTGATGTCGCAGCAAAAGCCGTCTGGCACAAGAAAGTAGTTAAAGGAAGTAAATAATATAGTTTCATTGTCTCGCAGCCATAAATAAATGTCGGGGGCAATGTAGATGGTGAAAGTTATTTTACTGTCAGGACTTTGTGATAGCTGTGTGTGAAAAATTAGCCGTCTGATTATCAGTACGTCTACTTATTCTTTAAGTAACTAATTAATCGTTGGTTAGCGTTGTAAAATAGTTTGAATTTCTCACTATCACCATCTTCACGATCTGGGTGCCATTGTAGTGCTAAACGACGCCATTGTTTTCTGACTTCCGATAGTGTTGCTGTATTGGATAAAGAAAATAAATCAAAATCATCGTCAATGGATGTCGTCGTAATATTTATTGTGTGATTATTAATATGTTGCTGGTAACGTCGCCAAAAAGAGCCTAGTAGTTGCTCTATCGCATTGCTATCAGCATGATAGTTTCTCCAGTCTAAATAATACTCTCGTAACGGATCTTCTTGTTCTAAATGATGGTTTTGATAAACAATATTAAGCAGTTGAATATCCATTGCTTGAACTTGTAGCCATTGTTTAGGAAACAACAATATTTGGAGTTGGTAGAGTGCATTCATTAATAAGAAATTGCGTTTGAATAGATCCTTATTACTATCACTATCAAGCGTATCTAACATTTCTTTTTCACTTAATGCTTGGCTAAGGGTATGGATCATCCAGTTTTTGGGTTGGTGTTGCAGTAATGACAATATCGGCCAAATTAGCGGGTTCTCGTGTTCGAGTTGAAAATCAATTGGCTGATTAGTCATTGGCTACCCAATATTTAAGTTATAAAAATGGCATACGCTATTAATAATGTAGCAAATTTTTAACAATATTGAGAGTGATAAAGAGTAAAAAACAAAAAGGCTAGCACTAAGCTAGCCTTTTAACTCATTGTTTATACATTACATAAATAATGAGTAGAAGATTGCAGAGATAGAAACAAGTCCGATAACCGTCACAAATACATTACTGATTGCGCCTGAGTATTTCTTCATCGCTGGTACTTTTTTGATTGCATACATTGGCATAATAAATAGCAACATTGCAATGATAGGACCACCTAAGCTCTCAATCATACCTAGAATGCTTGGGTTTAGTGTTGCTACTGCCCATGTTGTTACTAGCATAAAGATTGCGGTAAAACGGTTTAGTGCCTTACTTGAGATCTCTTTATTCTTATCACGAGTAACTTTGATAACTAAACCATTTAGACCTTCACTTGCACCTAAGTAGTGGCCAAGGAAAGACTTAGTAATTGCAATAATCGCTACAATCGGTGCAACATAAGCAATGATCGGTGTATCGAAGTGGTTCGCTAAGTAAGTCAGAATAGATACGTTATTCGCTTTAGCTTCTGCTAAGTTTTCAGGTGATAAGCTTAATACACAGCTGAAAACGAAGAACATTACGGTTAATACCATCATAATGTGAGCACGCGCTAGAATACGTGAACTTTGACGCTCTGCGTTTACGCCGTATTCTTTTTGCTTAGCAACAGCAAATGATGAGATAACAGGTGAGTGGTTAAACGAGAAAACCATTACCGGTAAAATTAGCCATACTGCAAGCATCACTGAGTTTAAGCCACCGTCTGCTGGCATAACGTTGTGGAAGATAGAGTCATTCCAGTACGGTACAAGAAATAGTGCAAGAATTAATAATACAGCAACGAATGGGAATACCAAGATACTCATCGCTTTAACAATTAATTGCTCACCTAAACGAACAATTGCCATTAAACCAAGGATCAATACTAACGCTAAAATTGCACGTGCTGGTGGTTCGATACCTAACTGGTTAAGCATAAAGCTTTCAACAGTATTTGTTAGTGCAACACTGTAAACTAATAGGATAGGGTAGATAGCAAAGAAATAAAGTAATGTGATCACTTTACCCATGCCCTTACCAAAGTGCTCTTCAACAACTTCTGTAATATCAGCGCCAGGATTCGAACTTGATAATACAAAACGTGTCATTGCACGGTGGGCAAAGAATGTCATTGGAAAAGCGAGAACGGCCATTACAAGTAATGGAATTAAACCACCAACCCCCGCATTAATTGGTAAAAATAGAGTACCTGCGCCTACGGCTGTACCGTATAGACCAAGCATCCATAATGTATCACTTTTGCTCCACCCTAATTTTTTGCTTTGTGCAGAAGCCGTTGCCGTTAAATTTTGTTCGGTGCCCATAATGGACATCTCCTTTATAAGTATTATGTTTAACTTTCAAAGGGCTGAGTTATTCTGATCTTCCTTGGTCGCATATGTGAAGAGCAACAGATAAAGCTTCAAAAAATAAGAAGTGTGAACATGCGATTTGATGGTGAAATATAGGATATGCATTCTATATTCAGTGACGGGTCCGTTGTCGCTCTTGTGTTTCCATGCTGACATCAAGCAAGTTATAAACAATGTCTGCTGTGATTCTCTCTGTTCGATAACCTTGTAAATAGTGCCCCTATCGAATAACGCGCATTATAGGGGAAAAATCTGAGGTTCAACAAATTTTGAAGAGAAAAAATTTGCGTTCGATTACAAAGCATACAAGTGCGTTAACGTTATATTAATAACATTATTATGCAGTGATAATGGTGGGTTTTTTATGTAATAAAAGTGTATATATCGGGTGAGGTATGCAATTTGTATGACTAAAAATGCTTTTAAACTATATTTTGAATAATACACCTCGAGTATATTTTTTACAATATTATTTTAATCTGCACAAAAAAACTTTAAAAAAAAGGAAGACAAAAAGCCTTCCTTTTTTAGCTATTTGGATAAAATCAGTCGCGGAAATTATCAAATTGGAATGGTTGACCTAAATCTTGTTCACGCACAAGTGACATAGTCGCTTGTAGGTCGTCACGCTTTTTACCTGTAACGCGTAGTTTCTCACCTTGGATGGAAACTTGAACTTTCAGTTTAGCGTCTTTAATCGTTTTCACTAATTTCTTCGCGTTTGAGGTTTCTACGCCTTGCTTAAATTCAATATTTTGTGATGCTGTTTTACCTGAGAAAGTGACTGTTTTACGCTCAAGCGCATTAGCATCTACACCACGTTTAGCAAGGTTACTACGCAAAATAGCAACGATTTGGTCTACTTGGAATTCAGACTCAGATGTGATTTTTACAATTTCTTTGTTTAATTCAATGCTTGATTCAACATTACGGAAGTCGAAACGCGTGTCTAATTCACGCTTTGAGTTATCTACTGCATTTTTGATTTCTACGGAATCTACTTCTGAAACAATATCAAAAGATGGCATGTTTATGGCCTCTTATCATAAGTCTAAGGGAATATTTCCTATCTACATTAACACGTATATTATACCGCTTAATAATGAAGGAGAAGCAATCTATGCCTCTCTTTTATCTAGGTATTATATATCATCAAATTGTTTTTATTGATATTTTAGCGTTGTGCTGTTTTAACGGCATCCGCTAGCATATCGAGCATCTTAAGCGTGTCGTTCCAGTGAATACAAGGGTCAGTAATAGATTTACCGTAAACAAGCTCATCAAGTTTGTTTTCAATAACTGCTTGATTCCCTTCTTCAATAAAGCTTTCTGCCATGATACCCGCAATAGACTGGCTACTATTTTTTAATTGTTCACAAATTTCAGCTGTGACATCTAATTGACGTTTATGCTGTTTTTGGCAGTTGCCATGACTAAAATCGACAATTAATCTCTGTGGTAATTCAAACTCGGCTAATGCCTCACATGCTGTTGCGACGTCTTCAGCGTGATAATTTGGCATCTTACCGCCACGTAAAATAATATGACCGTAAGGGTTACCGGAAGTACGGTAAATCGTCATTTGTCCATTTTTTGCCGGTGAACAGAAAAGGTGAGATTCACGAGTGGCGCGAATAGCATCAATCGCAATTTTTGTATTACCGTCTGTGCCGTTTTTAAAGCCAACAGGGCAAGACAGTGCTGATGCCATTTCACGGTGGATCTGAGATTCTGTAGTACGCGCACCAATGGCACCCCAACTGATAAGATCAGCAAGGTATTGACCAGTGATCATATCGAGGAATTCAGTCGCAGTGGGTAAGCCTAGTGAGTTAATATCAATTAATAGTTTGCGTGCTTTTTCTAAACCAGTTACTAAGTCTAAACTGCCATCTAAATGAGGATCCGTAACTAAACCTTTCCAGCCGACCACGGTACGTGGTTTTTCGAAATAGGTACGCATTACGATAAACAATTGGTCTTTATATGTTTCTTGTACAGCAACAAGGCGTTTCGCATAATCAACTGCTGCATCGGTATCATGTATAGAACATGGTCCAACAATCACCAGTAAACGGGAATCTTGACCCGTTAAAATCGCCTCAATCTGTTTGCGGGAGTGATCTACATGCGCCGCAATTTCATCAGTCATTGGTGATGTTGCTTCAATTTCAGCTGGAGTTGGCATCAAGCCTAAACTCACGGTGCGAAGTTCATCTGTTTTCATTGGCATAATATGTTTGCCTACCTTGAGGATCTCTGTAATAACACCGCTAAGATAGCCCAAAAATCGGTTTTAATAAACCAAACTTGTGATATCACTTAGGTTTTTAACCATCCTATTACTACGATTGAAAACTAATGATGATTTTATAATCAAGAAATGATCAAGCTTTAAAGTTTGATTGATATGAATAAGTTATCAGTAATTAGCTTTAGTTCTTGCCTGATAATTCAACACAAAGTAAGGTCGATATACGGTAATAGTGTTTAATGTATTTCTGAATACACATGCTTTAGATGACGATTTATTTAAATACTCATCTTATTAACAAGGAAGTATTGGTGCTTTATGACAACTGAAAATGAATTAACGTTAACTGCAATGTTGACGTCATCGGTGCAGTTAACGGGACTTGAAAATGGTGAGGTGGGGATTGTCTCACTTGATGATCTTATTGCTCATGATATTGGTGTTCATCCTTGTGCTGTTACTAAGCCTGAATTACTTTCTACTGAAACGACAGCTGCTATTTTTGATGCGCTTAAAGAAGCCGATAATCAAACGCCTTTCGCTGAATTATTTGTAACCAAACTTAGCCAGTTATTGATTAAAGTGGCTACCACTCAAGGCGATGCGCCGTTAAAAGTATGTTTAACCAGTGATAATTCATACTCTCGCAGCCATTTATTAGGTGCGGAATTAGAGCAAGACGAAATTAATCCAACAATGGGGTTACGTGGTGCATCTCGACTCGGTCATGTAGATTACCGAAAAGCGTTTGAACTAGAATGTGAAGCGATTAAACGTGCACGCCTTGATGCGAAAAATATCGAGCTTGTTGTACCGTTTGTTCGTACGTTCAGTGAGGCGGCGACAGTGATTGATTTATTGGCTGAGCAAGGTTTGTGTCGTGGTGCTGATGATTTAAAAGTCTTTATGATGTGTAGCGTCCCTTCAAATGCATTATTAGCAGAAACATTCTTGCAGTATTTTGATGGTTTTATTATTGATGTTGAGCAATTAGCACAATTTACACTTGGCCAAGATATTGAGAATACATCGTTAAACTACATGTCGGATGCA
Source organism: Photobacterium sp. SKA34 (assembly GCF_000153325.1). Taxonomy (GTDB): domain Bacteria; phylum Pseudomonadota; class Gammaproteobacteria; order Enterobacterales; family Vibrionaceae; genus Photobacterium. The sequence continues at coordinate 661,815 of NZ_CH724142.1, read as the reverse complement.
CAAAACGACGCACTACTTTTGTTAGTGAAAATGTTATTGAAGTCAGTAGAAAGCTCGAATAAACCATGTTTGGTGTATAGCCGCTTTATTGAAGACTCACCACGATTTAGCTCATGGCTAAAAGAGCAAGGTGTAACTACTGTTATTAGTTAAGATTATGCCAAATAGATAGTGTTGTAGGATTAAAAACGGCATGGTTAATTTTAACCATGCCGTTTTGTTTTGTCTTTTATAAAAAGAATGGGCTGAATTAATCTATTTCTTTCATAGCAGAAACAACAGAAGGGTCGTTGATTAGGTTAAATAACAAGCTTTTTGCCGAAGCGCGTTGAGCGTCAGATAAAACTTTTTTCGGGTTCTCTCGCGTTAGCGTCAAAATGCTAGTGACAAATTTACTGTTTGTACCTGATAGCTCATAAGCAAAGCGTAATGTATTCATTAATTCTGCTTGAGGTAGGCTATAAACCGCCATTTCACAGCTTAAACCATCCATAGCAAGGAAGTTGTTTACTATTTCTTTCTGCTCGGCATTAAATTTCTGTTTGGCTTCAAATGCATCAATTAAAGCCTGTACTCGATCGGCGATGGCTACAGGTACTTCCATTGTTTTCGTTTTATGAGTCATTGCTGATTCTCCCGACATAGCTGTAAATATATTATTGAGTCAGTTTACGTTGTTGTTTACCGTTTGGCATTTCTTTATTTATGCGATAATTATTTATACATTATTCAATTATCAAGATTGTCATCTGTATAGATTACTAACCATTCGTATCATTATACTGATAAGGTTTTTGTATTTTTAATTAATTTCAATTGTACAATTAACTCATCTAAACGGTAAACCAATTGACGCGTTAACCATAGATAACCATAAGGCCCCAGTAAAATCGAGTCTTTTGGCTGTGATATTTGTAATGCCATCTGTTTTAGTTGCTGAATGTCTGGCAGTTCAATATTAAGATCTTTGTCATCGGCTAATTGATTTAAAATCAGCACTATTTGCTGCTGATAGTTTTTCAATCCTGTTTGCTCTAATAGCTTACGGCGACCGATATCTGAACTCCAATGGGTTTCGATGAGTTGTTCAATTAAGCTAATCATCGAACTTTGAATGGTTACAATTGCTTTAAAGTGTCCCGCTGACTTTGGGTTTTCCTTTTGTACATTCGCCAGCAAACTTATCATTTTTATTTGGCGTTCATTCACGTGGTTTTTGAACTGCGCCAGTGCCTTAATACTTGGTACATGGGCTGATGCATGCGCTTGATAAAACTGACGTAAATCATGCATGTTTTGATTAAATAGCTTATCCCATGAATATTTGGCGCGAATAGGGAAGAGTATTGAAAAAGACATCGCGATCAAACTACCAATAATAATATTGGTGACTCGCCATAATGCAACAGAGATTTCTTGGGTACTGTTACCTTGATATGCCACGATGATCAGCGTCATTACTGCTAAGAAAAAGATATACGTATTCTTACCATGTGCTTTTAGTAACAGTAAAAAACACAACGTTAGTATCCATATAGGAATAAATGCAACGAGGTTTTGTGGAAAAAATACAGTAACTAAACCCAGAATGGCTCCGAGTAATGTTCCACCTACACGTTGGAAGCCTTTTTCTTTGACTACGCCTACATGTGGCTGCATCAACACCACTCCTACTGTAACTGGTCCCCACATTGAATGAGGAACAGGAATAAAATGATAAAAGACCAAGCTAAATGCGATAGCCATAGTGATACGAAGGGCATTAGCAAATTGTGCGTGCGTTAACAGCAAATTTTTAAAACGAAGGTACATAGCGTGCCATAAAGGTAGATGATGACTTGCTATGATTATGCGACTAATATCACATCCTATCAATCTATTTATGTCTTGTAGGTATTGAATATCTAACGGGTTATTAAAGATTATGCTGATATTTTGTAATGCATACTGATTTATCGGCGCATCACTTTTCTTGGCACGACTTCAATGCCTTGCTGATAATGACCTTGAATCGCAGAGAGGGCGAGTTGTAGCGCATGATCAGCAATTAAATCGAATTGCTGTGGGAGTGATTGGATTTTATTGGGTAAAAAGTCAAGTAAGCGATTGTCCCCAAAGGTTGCCAAGTATGTTCTTGCCATTATATCAGGGTGCTTTAACAAACAATCTAAAACACCTTCAAACAAGGTATAAGAAGTGGCAAGGATCGCTTCAGGAAAGCAGTGAGCATTAATCCATTGCTGAGCAATCAACGCGCCATGCTGTTGGCTAAATTGTTCACCATAGGCAAGACTAACATTCACTGTTTTGAGGTGATTGTTGATCGAGGCTTGAAAACCTTGTTCTCGTTCAATCGAAACACCCAACTCAGCGACTGCCCCAATTAAGCCGATTGATGAAATAGGCTGATCTAACAGTGCGTTCGTTAATGCATAGGCCCCTTCAAGATCTTCACTAATTACGGATGCAAAGTATTCATCATCTAATGCGCGGTCAATGGCGATAACAGGCGTACCTTTAGCCTGTACGTTTTTGTAAAACTCATTATCAGCAGGAAGGGCACTCGCAACAATAAGTGCGTCTAATTTACGGCTTAATAATAGATTTGCTACGTCTACTTCAGTGACAGGATCATCATCACTACACGAAATAATAACTTGATAACCTGCAGTTCTAGCATTCAATTCTAATAATTTAGCAATCTTTGCATAGCTTGTATTTTCGAGATCAGGGATGATCAAACCCAGCGATTGACTACTTCCTGCACGAAGGGAGGACGCCGCATGGTTTGGGCGATAATTATGCGCATTAACCACTGCGAGGACTTTTTGTTGTGTCTTCTCACTGATTCGATATTGCTCAGCTTTACCGTTAATAATATAGCTAGCCGTGGTTCTTGATACACCAGCAAGCTTGGCAATTTCATTTAATGTCATCAGTTGATACTTCTCTTTAAAATTGTTTTTGCAGCGCCTTTTGCTATAAATAGCAATTCCTATCCTTGTTTCATAATGCTAGGTATAGATTTAAGGCCAATTTGTGCGTTTCATCATAGATCTGATAATCGCTATGCGTTGATCAATTGTAATTTATGCTGAAACGATTCAGTATTCAAGCTGAAAGGTTTCAGCAGAATCTATAGGTATAAAATAATCCTATAATTCGACTGAAACTTTTAATTTGACCATTTGCTGAAACGATTCAGCTAATACGGATAAGATTCGATACTATCGGAGTTAGAGATGTTGTCATTATCAAAACACGATATTGCTTTGCGTAAATCAGCAAACAATAAACAAGATGCAATCAAAGTACTGGCATCAGAGTTAGAGTCTGAGGGCTTAGTTAAAACGGGTTACGTCAATGGTATGTTGGCGCGTGAAGCCCAAAACTCAACCTATCTTGGTAATGGTATAGCGATCCCACATGGTACAACAGAGACGCGAAATCTTGTTAATAAAACAGGCGTAAAAGTTCATCATTTTCCTCAAGGCGTAGATTGGGGCGAGGGGCAAACTGTTTATTTAGCCATTGGGATCGCCGCTAAATCCGATGAGCACCTCGAAATTTTAAAGCAATTAACCAAAGTGCTTTCAGCTGATGGTATAGAAGAAAAATTAAAGCGTTGTGATTCAGCAGATGAAGTTATTACGATTTTAATGGGCTCTGAGCAATCGGAAGCAGAATGTAATGCTCAACTTATTTTAAAAGATTTTCCAGCGACCGATTTATTGCAGTTAATTGCGGTTGGTGCTGGCTTAATAAAGCATCAAGGCTTTGCTAGTAAGCAAATGGTGGCGGATATTGTCGCAAAAGAGCCAAGTTACTTAGGTCAGGGATTGTGGCTAATAAGTAGCAATCAAGAGGTTGAGCGGACAGCGATTGCTGTTGTGACACCGTTAGCAATCTTTGAAGAACATAATCATCCAGTTAAAGGGTTAATCGTTATTGCGGCGAAAAACAGTAGCTATGTAGCCAATATTGAACAACTTACTCAGATGATTTATAGCCAAACGGTTGATGCGTTTTTGTCATCAAGCCCAGAGCAAATGTGTTCAGTGCTTTCCCAAACTCAATTAGAGGGCAATAGTGCAATATTTACGATTAAAAACCCGCATGGCTTACATGCTCGTCCGGGGGCAATGCTAGTTAATACCACCAAGAAGTTTGATGCTGATATACAAGTCGTTAATGTTTCTGGCGGCAGCAAAGCGGTTAATGCAAAGAGCTTAATGAAAGTGATCGGACTTGGTGTGAAATGTGGTAACGAATTGAAATTTACAGCCAGTGGTAGTGATGCTGAACAAGCACTAACGGCGATCGGCCAAGTTATTGCCGATGGTTTAGGCGAGAAACTTTAGAGTAAAAATAATGAGCGAAACAGTAATTAAACCTTCACTTAAAGTTGTCGCCGTGACGTTAAATCCTGCCTTGGATCTAACTGGGCACTTATCATCTCTTACTGCCGGTACGGTGAATGTGGTGGATTCAGGTTCACTTCACCCAGCTGGCAAAGGCGTTAATGTTGCAAAAGTGCTCGCTGAATTAGGTGCAGAAGTAACGGTAACGGGATTGTTAGGGCGTGAAAACCAAGACGGTTTTTGTCAGTTATTTGAACAAATTGGTGTCACTGACAAATTTGTCAGGGTCGCGGGCGCAACACGTATCAACGTTAAATTGGTAGAGCAAGATGGGCGAGTAAGCGACATAAACTTCCCCGGTGTTGAAGTAAATGCAACTGACATTGCGAAATTTGAAGCGACATTATTTGAACTTGCGAATAGCCATGACGTTTTTGTTATCGCAGGTAGTTTACCCCGTGGAATTTCAACCCAACAATGCGCGAAATGGATCGAGCAGCTTCAACAGCAAGGTAAGCAAGTGTTGTTTGATAGCAGTAAAGCGGCTTTTGCTGAAGGGTTAGACGCAAAACCATGGTTGGTTAAACCAAATGATGAAGAATTAGCTGACTGGGCAAAATGTGAATTACACAGCGATGAAGAAATCATTGAAGTGGCAGAGCTGCTTGCTACTAAAGGCATTGAAAATGTGGTGGTGTCACTGGGTGCGAAAGGAGTGATGTGGCGCAATCATGAAGGTTGGTTACGTGCCGAGCCGCCCAAAATGACGGTAGTCAGTACTGTTGGTGCGGGTGATACCTTAGTTGCAGGTATGTGTTGGGGACACCTGCAGCATTGGACAAAATCAGAGACATTACGTTTTGCAACGGCACTATCAGCGTATGCAGTCACACAAGTAGGTGTTGGTGTTGATGATATTAGCGCAGTCAAAGCAATCGAAGATAACGTTCAACTTTCATAACTCATAAAATATAACGTGAAAAGTGCAGGGGTCGAATAATGAAAATTAGTATTGTTACCGCATGTCCAAGCGGTATCGCAACAAGTTTAATTGCTGCAGGTTTACTTGAAAAAGCTGCCGACGAATTAAAATGGCAAGCCAATATTGAGCGCCATACATCGTTAAAACCAACCAATATGCTGACACAACTACAGATCGAACAAGCAGACTGTATTGTGATTGCCGCTAATGAAAACCTAGCTATTGATGAGCAACGTTTTGTTGGTAAGCGAGTCTTTCGTGCTGATGTTGCTGCTTGCATGGAAAACCCAACCGCGTGGTTACAAAAAGCGGTTGAACAGGCATCAGAACTGACTGTTGAAAGTGTGGCAACTCAAGCTATATCGACCAAGAAAAAGATTGTAGCAATCACCGCGTGCCCAACAGGTGTTGCGCATACGTTTATGGCAGCAGAAGCGTTAGAGACGGAAGCCAAACGTCAAGGTTATGAGATTAAAGTTGAAACACGTGGTTCAGTAGGCGCTAAAAACCAGTTAAAAGCCGAGGAAATTGAAGCCGCTGATTTAGTGATTATTGCCGCCGACATTGATGTCGACTTATCTCGTTTTAATGGTAAAGCGTTGTATAAAACCAGCACTGGATTGGCTCTAAAGAAAACAACACAAGAAATAGAAAAGGCGTTTGAACAAGCAACGCCTTATACACATACCGTTAAAGAAAATAGCGAGAAGAAAGAAGAAAAAGCAGGCGTTTATAAACACTTAATGACAGGTGTATCTTACATGTTGCCATTAGTAGTTGCGGGTGGGGCTTGTCTATTGCGCTGTCGTTTGTTTTTGGTATCGAGGCATTTAAAGAGCAGGGCACATTAGCGGCAGCCTTAATGAAGATTGGTGGTGAATCTGCTTTTGCATTGATGGTTCCTGTACTAGCTGGCTTTATCGCCTTCTCCATTGCAGATCGTCCGGGTCTAGCACCTGGTCTCATTGGCGGTATGTTAGCAAGTGCCACAGGCGCGGGATTCTTAGGCGGTATTGTTGCAGGTTTCCTTGCAGGTTACAGCGCAAAATTCTTAGCTGAAAAAGTGAGACTGCCACAATCGATGGATGCATTAAATCCTATTTTAATCATTCCGCTGGTGGCGAGTTTAATTACTGGTCTTGTAATGATCTACATTGTTGGTGGTCCAGTATCAGCAGCCATGGAAGGATTAACCCACTTCCTCAATACAATGGGCTCTGCAAATGCTGTGCTTTTAGGTGTGATTTTAGGCTGCATGATGTGCTTTGACCTTGGCGGGCCAGTGAATAAAGCGGCTTACACCTTTGGTGTGGGTTTATTAGCTTCACATACTTATGCGCCGATGGCTGCGGTAATGGCTGCAGGTATGGTGCCAGCAATGGGTATGGGTCTAGCAACGTTCCTTGCAAAACGTAAATTTGCGGCTAGTGAAAATGAAGCGGGTAAAGCCTCTTTCGTATTAGGTTTATGCTTTATTTCTGAAGGTGCGATCCCATTTGCAGCGCGCGATCCAATGCGTGTTATTCCATGCTGTATGTTAGGTGGCGCATTAACCGGCGCATTATCGATGTTGTTTGGTGCAAAACTAATGGCACCTCATGGTGGATTGTTTGTACTATTGATCCCTAACGCCATTACACCGCCACTACTTTACCTTGTTGCAATTATTGCTGGTACATTAGTAACGGGTATTTCTTACGCTATATTAAAGCGTCCAGAGCAAAATTCGGCAACAGAGTTAGATACAGCAAAAGCGTAATATAACGACAGATATAAAAATGGCGAGATGGACTGAATACACTTTATTAGAAAGTATATTCAGTCCATCTCGCCATTTTTTGTTTAAAGTTTAACGCTGTACTTACTGCGCAGGTTTTGCTTTATTTCGTGGGATACGTGGAATGCCCGTATCACGATCAGTAATTGGTTTACGACGTTTAGGCTTAGTTGACTTTGTATTCCCACCACGTGGCGCATTGTTTTTCGTACGTGTATCGCGACGAGGTTTTCGCTCAGAGCTTTCACTATCGCCGTCACGAGGTGTCATAGGTTTTTTAAATTTAGGTTTGTAGTTTAACACCGAAACGGGTACGTCTTTTTTCGGTACAAACCCTTCGATTTCTTTACGTGTGATCAAATGACCAAGTAGGCTTTCAATCATGCATAGATTTTTAAAGTTATCGCGTGAAACAAATGAAATTGCTTCACCCGATGCACCTGCACGACCCGTACGACCAATACGGTGAACATATTCTTCTGGTGGGAACGGTAGATCGTAGTTAACAACACGAGTCAGTTGCTCAATGTCGATACCACGCGAAGCGACACCTGTGGCAATAAGATATTGCAACTTACCGTTTTTAAAATCTTCCAATAACTGAGAACGTACTGCTTGGCTACGACCACTATGGAAAGACTCAGCTGAAATGCCACGCTTTTCTAATTGGGTAACCAGTTTTGCTGCGCCATGTTTCGTTTCGATAAAGATTAATGCTTGATCCCACTTTTGTTCTTGGATCAAACTGCTCAGCAGAGCAGATTTCATGTCTTTATCAACAGTTACAAGCCACTGATCGATCTTTGGATCAGCAGAAGCATCTTTTGCAACTGAGATTTCAATGGGATTACGCACCGCTGTTTTTGCAAGGAAACGCACTTGATCTGAAAGCGTTGCAGAGAACAGCATGTTTTGACGATCAACAGGTAAGCGCTCAACAATCTTATTAATGTCTTCAATAAAGCCCATATCTAACATACGGTCAGCTTCATCAAGTACAAGAGTTTCAATGGCATCAAAGTGGATTGCACGTTTAGTGTACATATCTAATAGACGACCAGGGGTGGCGACAAGAATATCGACACCTTCAATTAAGCGACGTTTTTGTGGTTCGTAATCAACACCACCGTACATTGCCATTGACGCTAAATTTAAGTGCTTACTGTATTGCTTAATATTGTCTTCTACTTGAACGGCTAATTCACGTGTAGGCGCAAGAATGAGTGCACGTATACGTTTTGCGCGAACCTTGGTGCCATCATCTAGCATTTGTAGAATAGGCAGTACAAAACCGGCGGTTTTACCCGTACCTGTTTGTGCTGCTGCCATCAAGTTTTTACCGGTTAATGCAACAGGAATGGCTTTTTCTTGAATAGGAGTAGGAGAGGTGTAACCCATTTCGGTTACGGCTTTAACGATAGAATCGTTTAATCCAAGCTTAGAGAATGGCATGTAGAATCTCAAAATAAATCATTAAATAGCTAATGCGGTGCACTAACTAACGCAAATACGTGTAGATTATATCACGCTTAACAATCGGCTGTATGTAGTTGGGCAGAGAAGACAAAAACAACTAGTTACTAATGATGTTGTTTCTTATTAATGCGCGACGAACATTTTAACAAAGTTTGCCAAATCGACGTATCTCGTCAAATTGCGGTGTTTCACCGCGTGAAATAACGGATTCCCAATAGGTTAAATCAGTATCAACGAGCTCTAACAGTTTTTTTGGTCAACCTACACATTTGCTATAAGGGCCACAGGCAAACGTGCTTTCATCATAAAAGAGGAAATTGTTGTTTCACTTGGCTGATTATACTCAACATCGCCGTTTTACGATCGGGCTTCTTATTCATCCTAAAGACTTTTGATAAACAGCATAAAACAAATATCTATTGGTAATCACCCTATACTTATGAAAGGTAATGAAATGAAGATATTGATAAATATCATATTGATATAAAACATTATTTTTATGCAATGGCAATGTCTAAAAAAACAGTCATCAAGCGCTAATTTGCTTTGCAAAATGCATTTTTGGAATAACAATTTTAATTAATAAAGTTTAACTAACTGATAAATAAATAGTTTGTATATTTAATATATTGGCTGGTTAATTGCTGTGCTTTTAGGTGGGTCACTTTATTGTGTGTTGATAAAATTCAGTATTGCAGGGTGATAAGGATGGGAAGAATGATTCAAAGGCGAGATCTCTCGAAGTTCGTAGCATATTTTATGTTTGTAACTTGGGCGTTATTGAGTAGTAATGCCTTTGCTCAGCAAGATATGGTCGCAGAGCCTGATTGGTTAAAAACGCAGATTGTAGATAAACATCCTGTTGTGATTTTCGATACCCGTGCGAAAGAAGATTATGATAAAGGGCATATACCTACCGCAATCAGTTTTCCTGTTGATGACACTTATGCTATTAAAGACGGTGTTTATTACGTCAAAAATAAGGTCACTATTGCCCCTCTTTTACGTGAGAAAGGGGTAACAAAAGACAGCAAGATAATTGTTTATGACCAAGGCGATCTCATGCATGCGTCACGCTTATTTTGGGTATTAGAGCTATATGGCGTGAAAAATATCGCAATACTTAATGGTGGGCTGAATGCATGGCAACAACATAATTTATTGACTCGAACAGTAAATACATTACCTAAGTCTGATTTTGTTCCTGTCTTGAAATCTAATATCTATGCGAGTACGACGGTAGCAAAAGTCGCTGTTCATAATCCTAATTATGAGCTTTATGATAGCCGCACGTATGATGAATATTTAGGAAAAAAATCAGTAACAGATAAATATGGTCGAATACCTAAAGCAAAATATATCAAACTAAGTGAGTTTTTTACAACTAATACAGATGGTCAAAAAATATTAAAACCCAAATCAGAATTATCGGGCATATTAAGTAACTTAGATAATAAAAAGAAAACAATCACATACTGTAATAAAGGCACAGCTTCAACATTATCTTATTTCTTATTAAAACAAGCTGGATTTAATGTCGCTCATTATGATGGTTCGTGGTTAGATTGGTCAGCAAAAGGACTACCCATAGAGAAGTAATATGATCTAGAGGGTTAATGATGAAAAATAAATTGGACGATAATTCTCTTAAAAATGGGAAGAGTGGGCGATTAAACGGCAAGATTTCACATGATATTGATGTTCATCATTTGTACCATAAAACGAGTTTGTTCAGCAAAATAGCGCTGGTAATGAGCAGTGTTTTACTGTGTGTTATGTTAACAGCGCTATATATTAGTTATAACAATAATACCCAGCGGGTCGTAAAAGACATTAAAGTAATGATGAATACCTTTTCACCATTAATTATTGATGCCGCTATTTATAAAGACACAGAAACGTCGATAGAATTAAATCGCTCATTAGAAACCCATAAAAAAATACTCTCTTTATCACTGTATGATTTAGATGGAAATTTAATTCATTTTTATGAGAAGAATGATGGCAACAGTTATGCGCCATTAGCACAAACACCGGGTTTATCTATTTATGAGGGGAACTATACCCTTACTTATCCGGTATCTTTTAATGGCGATAATATTTTTAATTACGTTATATATTACAGTTCGGCTGAAATTATTCGGACGATATTAATACAGCTTTTTGTTTTTATTCTCCCATTTTTTTTTTATTATCTTCATTTTAGTTTACATGTACCGCAAGGTGACAAGACCACTGACATTTTTGATTAGCCAACTTCCCAAAATTGGTTCGGGCGGTGTGAATATTACAGAAGTTGAAGATGCAGAAGGGGAAGTATCCTTATTAGCCAGTGAGTTAAAAAAAGCCGATGAGTGTATTTACAACACGGAAAGTAAGCTACAAGGCTTAAATAGGAAATTACGAGAGCAGGCAAACGATTTAAGTGAAGCGATAAAAATAAAAGCCGAATTTATGGCGAATATGAGCCATGAAATTAGAACACCAATGAATGGAGTCCTTGGCTTTGTACAATGTTTAGAAGAGCGAAATTTAGATCAGGAATCACAACGGCAGATTGGTTATATCAAAGAGTCGGCTTATTCATTGTTAGTTATTATCAATGAAATATTGGATTATTCTAAATTAGAGTCGGGTAATGTGGAATTACACATGACGTCATTTAATTTAAAGCCGTTTGTGCATAGCTGTGCGACCCCATTTATCCATCAAGCCAAGATAAAAAAAATACAATTATCAACAGAATTAGGCGAGGGGCTGGCAGATAGCTATACCGCAGATGAAGGGCGGTTAAGACAAATTCTAATTAATCTTATTGGTAACGCGGTTAAATTCACCCATACAGGTTCGGTAAAATTAGTTGTTGAAAAGCGAGATGCGCCTGAGCAGCAGTGCGAAGAATTAAAAAAATATAACGATAAACATATTCAATGGCTGCGCTTTAAAGTGAAAGATACGGGTATTGGCATTGCTGAAGAAAAACTTGCGTTTATCTTTGATTCTTATACTCAAGCTGATGGCTCTATTTCTCGCCAATTTGGTGGTACAGGGCTTGGTTTATCCATATCTAACAGCTTATGTCGATTAATGTCGGCAAAATTACAGGTTGAAAGTATCATTGGTAATGGCACAGAGTTTTGGTTCGATATACCACTAAAACAATCTGATATTCAGAGAAAAGAAAATGATGAAGATCATGCATTAATCACCAACCTTAGCATGTATGAAGATCGTAAGATTTTAGTGGTTGAAGACAGTATGGTTAATCAACAATTAATTAAGGCATTTTTAACCGCATTTGGTTTGAAAAACATCACTATTGTTAATGATGGGATTCAGGCGGTTGAGTATATGATAGAAAATACCGCCGATGTGATATTAATGGATTGTCAAATGCCCAATATGGGTGGGTTAGAGGCAACTGAATTAATTAGAGAAATGCCTTCAATGTCTCGACCTATCATAATAGCCTTAACAGCAAATGTTATGGAGGAAGAGAAAAAACGTTGTTTGAGTGTCGGTATGGATGATTATGTCTCTAAACCGATAGAAAAAATCATGCTTTATAAAAGCTTACAACGTGCTTTTGATAATGAACATGGTGAAAACTGGGCTGCCAACATTTAAAAATTATCCAAACTATAAATACTACCTATTAGTGTAATTGAAAAAAACAATTGTTTTTTACACGCTATTTTCTGTAATTTGTTAATCATAAAGTAACGATATGAATTATCACTTTGAGAGTTAGCGCCTATCTGATAAGTTACGACCCAGCAAGGTATTTAACACCATTAAGTAAGTAGAGAGAAAATGGCAGTTTTAGAAATTTTAACCGAACCAAATCCAAAGCTACGTGTTCAAGCAGAAGATGTTGCAGACGTAAAAGCTGAGCACATTCAAACGCTAATTGATGACATGCTTCACACCATGTACGAAACAGGTAATGGTATTGGTTTAGCGGCACCTCAAGTTGGCCGTAAAGAATCTATCATTGTTATCGACTTATCTGAAGAGCGCAACGAGCCACATGTATTCGTAAACCCTAAGATTGTTCGTGGTGAAAATCCTGTTGTTGGTCAAGAAGGTTGTTTATCTGTTCCTGATTACTACGCAGATGTAGAGCGTTTTGAAAAAATCGAATTAACAGCGCTTGATCGTGATGGTAATGATATTCACCTTGAGCGTGATGATTTCCTTGCTATTGCATTACAGCATGAAATTGATCACTTAAAAGGTATTCTTTTCATTGATTATCTATCACCTCTTAAGCGCCAAATGGCAATGAAGAAAGTGAAGAAATTCTTGAAGGCGCAAGCGAAGTAATCAACTCTCGCTTAGAAAAAACGGTGAAAGGTTGATAGCCTTTCACCGTTTTTTTATGTCTTAATTTTGCGTCAAATTACAGTAATCAGATGGCATACCATGTTCGTTCAATTCGTGACGCTGTAACGAAACTTGACGACCAAAAATAACTGGTTGGTTATATTTACCGTGACCGATAAAAGGGAAGTAATACACGGGTTTGCCAAGTTGTTTAGCAAATTGTTCAAGCACATGTTTATACATTAGACGGTCTTGATCGTTAGGATCCATGTTGTAGTACTGTCCAAACACAATCGCATTAACGTCAAAGTCTTTTAAGAACAGTAATTGCTGAAGATAGCGATCAAGTTGGCGGTAAGTGACGCCAATATCTTCCAACAATAAGACTTTATTTGAAAAATCAGGTTGGTAATGTGTGCCAAAGGTAGCTGAAACTAATGTGTGATTGCCACCGATAAGCTGACCCGATACAGATGCGCTCTTAGCTAAATCATTGAGAGGCAATACGTTGTTGTAGCTCACACCGTCATTTATTAAGGTTTTTAAATCAGGAATAGGTTGTTCATTACCGCCGTTGGTCGCTTGATTGGTTGAAGCGTTAACAGCATGTACCGATTGCCAGCCTAATTCGTTATTAATAAAACTATGGATAGCCGTAACATCGCTAAAACCAACAATCATTTTTGGTTTTATTTCCAGCAACTGTGTTTTGTAAGCGTGTAAAAAGGGCAAGAGGTTTAATGCGCCACCACCACCACGGAAGAACCATAGAACATCAATCGTTGGATCCAGTAAAGCGGCAATAAGGTTATTTGCTCGTTCTTGATCTGTATTCACATAACCGATGTCGGAAATCACTTGGTTTAAATATTTGGTGGTAACCATGTAGCCCTGGGCAATAAAAGTATCAACCACGTTGTTGACGCTTTGTTCATCATATTGAGTTGAACATGAAATTAGGGCGATTTGGTTCAAATCTTTTGCGCAAATATGATCGGAATCTAACGCATTATTGTTCATTGTATTCATATTAGATCTGTCTTCAATTGAGCGTGTGCCATGTTAAAAACCACTGAAAAGAGTGGTTTTTAATGATGGCAATGAGTATAACAGATTGTTTCTTCGTTATTTTAGGTCAGCGTCATAAATCACTGTGCAGGGTAAATCGCACCTAATGTGGTTAATTGCGATGCGCCAGTCACTTCGGGTAAATTACCGGATAAACCATGGAGTGTACGATAACCAAGCCATGCAAATGCCATTGCTTCCATGTTATCGCTATCGACACCACGCTCATTGGTGGTCGTCACTGTCCAATCAGTTAGCAGCTGTGTTAAACGACGCATTATTAATGGGTTATGGGCTCCGCCACCACACACTAATAACTCATTAGGCATGTTATCGGGTGTATCTTGCGCTGTTTGTCTTACATCGTTGGCAATGGTTACTGCTGTGTATTCCGCTAAGGTTGCTTGTACATCTTCAGGCTTAATGGTTAAACCTGCTAAATGTTGCTCTAACCAAGGCAAGTTAAACAATTCTCGTCCGGTACTTTTCGGTGCAGATAATGATAGGTAAGGTTCGCTGAGTAGGTTAGCTAATAGCTCTATATTTACGGTACCTGATAATGCCCATTGTGCATTTTTATCATAGCTTTGTTGAAGATGCAGATTGATCCATGCATCCATTAACATGTTGCCTACACCGGTATCAAAACCTATCACAGGTTTATTCGGTGTCAGAACGGTTATATTAGAAATACCGCCAATGTTTAAAATGACACGATTAATGTTTTTATCGCTAAACAGTTGCTGGTGGAATGCAGGCACTAATGGCGCGCCTTGACCGCCAAATGCCATGTCTTTACGGCGAAAATCAGCCACGGTGGTAATACCTGTTTTAGCGGCAATGATATTGGCGTCACCTAATTGCATGGTAAAAGGATAGGGTGAATCTGGAGCATGAAAAACGGTTTGACCGTGACTGGCTACGGCTTTAATTGCACTGGCAGGTGTTTGTGTTTTTTCTAGTAAGGCATTAACGGCATCGGCAAAGAGCTGACCCAAGCGATGATCAAGCTCGCCAATTTGTTGAAGGTTTGTGCTTTGACCGATACAAACATCCAAGAGGGCTTGTTTTAAATCACTTGGCATAGGGTAGTCATGATTACCTAATAGCTTAATATTGTCATCATTCATTTCAACCAGAACGGCATCTACGCCATCCATGCTAGTGCCAGACATTAGGCCAATATATTTTTCCATCACAAATTCCATACACATTACAAAGCTGTAGCCATACTTTAGAGCTTACTGTTTCATAATCAAATAGATTTTAACGAAGTGATTGGCTTATATTTTAAAAATGAAGCCAATGCACAGATGAATAATCAAAAGTGTCTTAAATTGATGTAAAAAACAGCCGACGGAGTGTCGGCTATTTAAGTTATTACGAGTGAATATTTACTAATCGAGATTGTTTTACTCTAAATGCTTGAACTGAAGATGAACTAAGCGCTGGTAAAGTTCGCAGCTTTTAAGTAATGATTCATGATCGCCTTCATCAATAAGTTCTCCACCCTCTAATACAGCGATTTTATCTGCGTGCTGTATCGTTGATAGTCGGTGAGCAATGATTAATGTAGTACGATCTTTCATAAGTTCTTCAAGTGCTTGCTGTACATAGTGTTCGCTCTCACTATCTAGCGCACTGGTTGCTTCATCAAGTAGAAGAATTTTAGGGTTTTTAAGGATCGCTCGTGCAATCGCAATTCTTTGTTTCTGACCGCCAGATAAACGCACGCCTCGCTCGCCTAAAAAGCTATGATAACCATTAGGTAGTTTTTCAATAAACTCATGGGCATGAGCTTTTTTTGCCGCATCAATTACTTCTTCATCTGTTGCATCTGGGTTGCCGTAACGAATGTTATAGAATACATCATTACTGAATAATGCAGGTTGCTGCGGAACGAGTGCCATGTGTTGACGAAGTTCATTTGGAGCAAATTGGCGAATATCTTTGTTACCAACTAAAACTTGACCTTGTTGTGGATCGTAAAAGCGTTGAAGTAATTCAAAAAGTGTTGTTTTACCGGCACCTGAAGGCCCTACAAGAGCTAAAACTTTACCTTGTTCAGCAACTAAGTTTAATTGATTGATAGCAGGATGATTTAAGCGAGAAGGGTAGTGAAAGCTCACATTGTTAAAACGAATGTCTGATGGGTGAGAACAGTCAATTGATTCGTGATCATCTGGCGTACAAATATCACTTTTTACTTGAAGGATCTCTATGAGTCTTTCAGTCGCGCCTGCTGCTCTTTGTAACTCACCAAGCACTTCTGAAATATTTGCCATTGAAGATGCAACCATGATGGCGTAAAAAACGAAAGCACCTAAATCACCAGCTGACATTTCACCATTTATCACATCACTGCCGCCTACATACAACATGCCTGCAATTGCACTAAAAACGATGGCAATTACAACAGCTATTAAAATAGCGCGTTGTTTTACTCGTTGTCGCCCCACGTCATAGGCTTTTTCTACTTCATCTGCAAAAGCTTGCTTTTCATGTTGCTCAGCACTAAAACTTTGTACTGTTTTAATATGCTCAATGGCTTCTCCAGCATAACTGCCAATATCAGCCATAGTATCTTGGCTTTTTCTTGATAATGCGCGAACACGTCGTCCGAAAAATAAGATAGGTATTAATACAAAAGGGACGGAAGCAAGAACGATAAATGTGAGTTTAAAGTTGGTCGCAAACAACATGATTATGGCGCCTAAACATAATAATGCACTGCGCATGGCCATTGAAAATGAGGAACCAATAATACTTTGCAATAAAGCGGTATCAGTCGTTAGTCGTGACATAATATCGCCACTACTGTTGGTTTCAAAATAACTAGGGTGTAGTGAGATCACATGGTTAAATACGGCGAGACGGATATCAGCACTCACTCTCTCACCAACGGAAGAAACGAGATAAAAACGGAAATATGTGCCAATTGCGATACAGATAGTCACGCCAATAATAAATTGAATGGCATGGCGAAGGTCGGTTAGTGATTGTTGGGCAAAACCCTGATCAATCAAAATACGAACCCCATAACCAATTGAAAGTGTAAGACTTGCTGTGGTGAGAAGCGCAGCTAAAGCAGCTACCACACGCCACTTATAAGGCGTAATGTAGGTGTTAAGCTTTAAAAGGATACTGAGCCTTTTGTTGTTATTATTACTCATTGTGTGGGAAAGAAACCTCGTTATAAATGGCTTAATACTTACTTTTCTTATTGAAAGATCGTAATCACTTTTTATTGGTGATTGAATCATGCTTTACATCTAACAAAAAAGCCACTGGGTTAGTGGCTTTTTATAATTCATTAGAAAAGATAATATGAATTTATTATTAATGTAATCGAGTCGTATTGCCTTTTAAACTTTGTAGGCCTTGATTCGAAACTACAGACTGCATTTTATTAGCAAAATTCATTAATTCTAGGCTAACTGGAGAGCGTGCAATAAGCTCTTCTTGATCATTAGTGATTTCAATCGCGTGGCCTGTGGTACCATCTTCATATGTACCAGATACAAAATGAATAGAAGTATTAGTCAAAATTGAGTGTCCATACTCTTTTTCAACTAAATTCATCCAGTACATCAACTCATCGTGGTTTTCGATAATTTTAGCATTCATATGCTCTATCCTTGATGTATTAGTGCATTTTTTAACGTCTAGTTGTATAAAAATGCTTTTATTTATAATTACTTAGTGTTGTTAGAGTATCAACCATCACGAAAAAATAATCGATGAATTGTTATTAAAATAATGACTCTAGCGTTAAAAAGGAGAGATTGAGCAAATTACTCAACTTCAATTTTCATTAAAGAGTCAAATGAGCCGTAAAATAGTCAATGACTGCACGAATCCTTGCTGGCATAAACTTACTTTGTGCGTATTGCAGTGCAATATCACCGTGATAATTGCCTCGAATAGTCCAATCTGGTAACACTTTGATCACCTTGCCAGCAACAAGATCGTGTTTGATTACAAAGTCAGGAAATATCCCAATGCCCAAATCATCTTTTACGCCGTTTAATCGCATTTGTGAGTGATTGACGGCATAACGACCAGAAACTGCAACGGTTATTTGTTCCCCGTTCTTATCAAAATCCCATATGTGATCGATATTAGTCTCAGCGAGATATAAACAGTCGTGGAGTTTCAAATCGCGGGGATGTATTGGCATCCCACGCTTGGCAATATAGTTAGGGCTGGCACACAAAGTCAGGTTTACTTTGCCAATTTTCTTTAGCACTAAGCCTTCAGAGGGTCTTTATGTTAAACGAAATACCACATCAATGCCTTCGGCGATAATATCAATGTCACCATCACAGGCTTTTAATTTTAAATTTACTTCAGGATATTGTGTTAAGAAAGGTTTAACTAAAGGTTGAAGAAGAATATTCATAAAGGCTTTTGGTGCTGCAATTGTGACAGTCCCTGAGGGCACAGTATGCTCAGAACTTGAAATTTCAATTGCTTGTTTAGCCGCATCAATCATCTGGGTGCATTGTTTGTAAATACGATTACCCGATTCACTTATCATTAATTTACGTGTTGTACGTTCTAATAGCTTTACTGATAAGGCTTTTTCTAACCGTGCGATTTGTTTACTGAGAGCGGATGGCGTAACACCTAATTTGCGTGAAGCCGCAGTATAACTGCCCTCATCTACAATAACGATGAAGGTGGCTAAATCTGGCATTAGTGCGATGAGTTTATGTGTATCCATTTATTTGTGCCTACAGTTCATTAATCATTTTCCATCGCAGGGGATAATAGTTGTTTTTAGCATGATTTAGAATGGCAATATTAGCTTGTAGTTATCTGTATTGGATTAATTAAGATTTAGGAATACAAATAGTGTAAAACAAAGCATGGCTACGATTTTTATTCGGACATAATCGCTATGATAGTTGTTTATATCATGTAATAAGAATGTTGTTAGCTCATTTATGCTAACCAACATTAACCATAATAATACTGTGAGGGAAATCATGACTTCTGCATTCTATACCCAAATCCAAAAACAAATTGAAGATGTAAAAAGTGAAGGGTTATACAAATCTGAGCGTGTGATCACATCACCGCAAAAAGCAGCGGTATATATCCAATCGGGTCAAGAAGTCTTAAATTTCTGTGCCAACAATTACCTTGGTTTAGCCAACCACCCTGAGTTGATTAAAGCTGCTAAAGAGGGAATGGATGAGCACGGTTTTGGCATGGCGTCTGTACGTTTCATTTGTGGTACACAAGATGCGCATAAAGAGTTAGAGCGTAAGCTGTCTGATTTCCTAGGTATGGAAGATACGATTCTTTATACCTCATGTTTTGATGCAAATACGGGCTTATTTGAAACGATTTTAGGTGCAGAAGATGCGATTATTTCTGATGCATTAAACCACGCGTCAATTATCGACGGTGTACGTTTATGTAAAGCGAAGCGTTTCCGTTATGCCAACAATGATATGGCAGAATTAGAGCAACAATTAATTGCAGCAAAAGAAGCAGGTGCGCGTAATACATTAATCGTGACTGATGGCGTTTTCTCAATGGACGGTGTCGTCGCGAACCTACCTGCTATCTGTGATTTAGCTGAAAAATACGGCGCACTTGTGATGGTTGATGACTCTCACGCTGTTGGCTTTATGGGCGCAAATGGTCGTGGTACGCATGAATACCATAACGTTATGGATCGTATCGACATTATTACCGGCACATTAGGTAAAGCGATGGGTGGTGCATCAGGCGGTTATACTGCAGGTAAGAAAGAAGTGATTGACTGGTTACGTCAACGTTCACGTCCATACCTGTTCTCTAACTCAGTAGCGCCTGCAATTGTTTCTGCTTCAAATCGCGTTATTGATTTATTAGCGGAAAGCGGCGAACTTCGCGATCGTTTATGGAGTAACTCGACGCATTTCCGTACTAGCATGACAGAAGCTGGCTTTACGATGGCAGGGGCTGATCACGCGATCATTCCTATCATGTTAGGTGATGCAAAAATTGCGGCAGAGTTTGCCGAGCATGCCCTAGAAAAAGGTATTTACGTGGTTGGTTTTTCATTCCCTGTTGTACCAAAAGGCAAAGCACGTATTCGTACGCAAATGTCAGCAGCACATACACCAGAACAACTGGATAAAGCGATTGATGCCTTTATCGAAGTAGGTAAAGAGATGGGCATTATCTAATTAAAGAATCACGTTATTCAATGTGACAAAAACATATTGCTACTGCTGCATGGTAAGGCAAAGTTTCAATAACATGCAGTAGTAGATGGATGCTGAAAAGCATGTTGTATCCTAAAGAAATAAGCGAATAATATAATGAAAATCAAAGCTCTTTCTAAGTTAAAGCCTGAAGAAGGCATCTGGATGACTGAAGTAGATAAGCCTGAAGTTGGTCATAACGATCTGCTTATCCGCATCAAGAAAACAGCAATCTGTGGTACTGATGTTCATATCTACAATTGGGATGAATGGTCACAAAAAACGATCCCTGTACCTATGGTTGTTGGTCATGAGTATGTCGGTGAAGTGGTTGGGATGGGTCAGGAAGTGCGTGGCTTTGCTATTGGCGATCGCGTTTCAGGTGAAGGCCATATTACGTGTGGTCACTGCCGAAACTGTCGTGGTGGCCGTACCCACTTATGCCGAAATACCATTGGTGTTGGTGTAAACCGTGAAGGTGCATTTGCGGAATACTTAGTGATCCCTGCATTTAACGCATTCAAAATTCCTGATGATATTTCAGATGATGTAGCGTCTATTTTCGACCCGTTCGGCAATGCTGTTCACACCGCGCTGTCGTTCGACTTAGTGGGTGAAGATGTGCTGATCACAGGTGCAGGTCCAATTGGCATTATGGCTGCGGCAGTAGCAAAACACGTGGGTGCGCGTCACGTAGTGATCACTGATGTGAACGAATACCGTTTAGATCTTGCACGCGAAATGGGCGTGACCCGTGCGATTAACGTTGCTAAAGAAAGCCTGACGGATGTGATGGCAGAGCTTGGCATGAAAGAAGGCTTTGACGTGGGCATGGAAATGTCGGGTAATCCTGCGGCATTTAACAGCATGCTATCAAGCATGAACCACGGCGGTAAAATTGCACTGCTAGGTATTCCACCATCAGACATGGCAATCGATTGGAACCAAGTGATCTTCAAAGGTTTGATCATCAAAGGTATCTATGGCCGTGAAATGTTTGAAACATGGTACAAGATGGCAACCTTGATTCAATCAGGTTTAGATCTATCACCAATTATTACTCACCATTACAAGATCGATGATTTCCAAGAGGGCTTTGATGTCATGCGCTCTGGTCAATCAGGTAAGGTTATTCTTGATTGGGAATAACAGCTAGTCTTGTACTTTAAATCAAATTAAAAGCTGTATTTAGGGTTATATAAAAGCCATAAATGCAGCTTTATTATATGTTACTTAACTCTTTATTTTTAAAAACGCGTTAGCCTTTTGTTGGCAATAAATGGCGGTGTATTACTATTTAAAACAACATGTATTTACATGGGTTTATCAAATTAAATTAGTATTTATAAAAGATGAAGAAAACGCCCAAACTCATTGAGCCTGGGCGAGGAACTTATATGAAGTCAATAATTGGTGATTCAAAATTAGCTAAATTTGGGAATAATGATAAAAGCTGACTATCATTTAGCCCCATCCAGCGACATACTGATGCGTTAACTTGATCGGCGGCGATTTCAGGGATCATACGTCCATTATTGAAGTCTCTTTCACTACCAGGGTTAAGATCTGGCCATTTCCCATATGCCTGCATTCCTTTAATGGCACCACCAAATACAAGTTGGTGTCCGCCCCAGCCATGATCTGTACCCGAGCTATTGGCAGGAATTCTACGACCAAAATCAGACATTGTCATAGTGGTTATCTGCGGCGCTAAGTTTTTATTATTGATGTCGGTTTGAAATGCTGCCATTGCTTGGCTTAGTTCAGTAAATAAGGCTTTATGAGTCTCTTTTTGATTTGAATGGGTATCAAAACCGCCTAGGCTAACGAAAAATACTTGTCGTTGATGCCCAAAGTCTGAACGAGCATCAATTAAGCGGCTAACCATTTTTAGTCTTTCACCTAATTTAGTATCTGGGTAACTTGATGGTTCTGGATGATTATTCAAGATAGCTTTTAGTGTTTCATTTTCACTGACACTTGATTTCATTGTGTTTGCGAAATGCTGTGAAAATATATTTGTATAGTCTTGGTTAAAGTGTTCGAAATAACTATCTACATTAATATCATCACG
Source organism: Photobacterium sp. SKA34 (assembly GCF_000153325.1). GTDB lineage: Bacteria > Pseudomonadota > Gammaproteobacteria > Enterobacterales > Vibrionaceae > Photobacterium. The sequence continues at coordinate 639,548 of NZ_CH724142.1, read as the reverse complement.
CCAGCCACTATAATCTCCAACACCTTTTCGACTTATAACGGTTTGCTGTTGAACTTTAGCGGTTGTTAAACGTTGCGGCTTATCTATTGCGAATAGGGGGGATATTTCACTTTTAGTGGCTAAAATATCAAATAAACGCCCGGCCCAGCCTAATGGGTTTTGAGTATTTTCCGCGCCGGTTTGCCACATCATTCTCTGGAAATTATGCGCCATGAGAAATGAAGGTAACTGCGCCTCACCAGATTTGATCGAAGAGCGGTTTGTTGGCATTAACAATTGCCCACTATTGACGATAACAGTTGCTTGGTTCTGATCAAATAGCGGAACAAGTTCTGCTAATGAAGAGTGAAGAGCAAGCGGAGTATGATTGTCCGTTTTAATGTTAAGTGGCAACATCTCATCTTCTTTGAGTCCTAGTTTCGGCCTAATTGAGATGTATTGCTCGTATTCAGATCCGTCAGCTGGCACAACCATATTAAAAGCATCATTTCCGCCTGATAAAAAGATAACTACGAGGGCTTTATAATCATCATGAGGCTGAGTTTTTGCCTGTGCGATCCCTGAGAGGCTCATTGTTGATGTCGCTGATAATGCGGCTGAAGATTGGATAAATTGACGGCGAGTTATTTTCATTTTAAAGCCTCCTGAGTGAAAAACTCTGGCGCAGTGAAAGCTGCGTACAAGGTCGACTCAACTCGATGAAGACCATCTTCAACCCCGATTGAATCAAAAATAGTTAGCATTCTTTGGCGCACCTTTGACGACATAATACCGCCCATTAACTCTTTATCTACGTATTCCACATAAGCTTCTGGCGACGTATGTAATTCCATTAATGTAACAGCATCATAAGTCCAACGATTAGGCTTGTTTGAACGGTAGCTTTTGATCAAGGTGTAGACTTGATTGTGGATCATCCGCATTTGATGGGTAGTGAGCAAGCTTGCTTCTGGTGAAGTTAAACCATGATCTTCAATCAGACCGCGAGGAGCATCATCAGGCATGTAAAAATTAAAAACAGTATCAGCGGATAATGGTGCTTGGCCAAAATCATCTAATGCATGGATCCAATTATTCCAATAATCACCGGCAGGTTTCATCTTCAATGCTCTTGCTAGGTTGGTCGCCACAATAAGAGGTTCGGTGATTAAACCAAAATGATATTTACGTGATTGTTTACCTTGGTTGCCTGTATCAGCTAGTTGTTTGGTAACATCTGGATCGGTTAACACTGCAAATAAGGTTGCTTTTAAATCACCGCGAACACCGTGACCATTATCTTTAAAGGCATTTGAAACACGCTTTATATAACCTGAGCGAGGATTACTCATGACAAATCGTTTAATCATCGCGATAGCAAAAAAAGCCGGTGTGTTTTTGTGATGAAAGAGTATATCGACAACACTATCTAAATCTTGCTCTGCAGTTTGCCCTGCAGGCAATGAGTGTCCAAGTATGTATTTTTCATCTGTATCATGAAATTGCTCTTGTGCTTGCATTGGTTGATATAAGTCACCACCATTCCAACCCGTTAGTGCACGCGCCATGTTTTCTACATCATCTTGATTGTAGGTTGCGATGGGGTTGCCCGTGTCATCTAATTTGGGTTTCCCTTTCTCGGTGATTTCCCACAAACCAATAGTAAACAACTGCATGACTTCACGCGCATAATTTTCATCAGGGAAGGTGTTATCTTCTAGGTTCTCCTTACGACTTCCTCGTAACGTTAAATACCGACCCATAATTGGGTTTAACGTCACGGCTTTAAGCAGATCACGATAGTTACCTAATGCGTGAGTGACTAATAGGTCGTAATAGCCTGAAAGATCTTCATGGCGGCCACCAACACCGACTGAAGAAACCACAAAATGCTGGCTTAACGCGTAAGCCATGCGTTGGCGAAGTTGATCAGGTGCAGTAATAGCGTGTTGAAGCCATGTACCAATACGAACTTGTGAATTAGTTTTTTTGAGATTAAGTTGTTTTGTTACGCTTTGAACAATTGGTAAATGAAGACTTGGTGATAATTCATATTGTTCTTCAAACCAACGTGTAACGCCAGCTTGTTCAATAAAAGTTATATCTTCAGAAACTGTACCAAAAGTACTTCTATATAAGAATGCAGAAATTTGTTTTGGCTGTTCTTGATAAAGCACATCTAATGCAGGCATGTAATATCCTTATCGGCGAGAGTGCCCATAAATAAAAGAATCTAATTTAATAGTTGGGTCAAGCGATAAAAATATAGCAGGAAGAATTGTTTTTTATAGAGACAAGAATAACTATATATTTAATATATGATATTGATTCAAAGCCGAGGAACAATAATTAAACAATAGTTCCAAAAAATGTTTTTTCTTTAAAGGGAGGCTTTATTAATTGATTTATAGAATATATCAGCTGAGTAAAAGCGAGCTTTAAGCCCGCTTTTAATTTAAGAGTTCTAATGGCTACTTAAGCCTAATAATGCACCAGCACCAATAAACAACGTTCCAAAAATTTGATTTTGCAGCTTCATATGACGGGCATTTTTTACTACGCGCATTAAACGTGTTGCCAACAATGAATAACCAATCATTATCAATAAATCTACGATTATCATTGTTGACCCTAATACTGCGAGTTGATACCAATGGGAACCACTTGCTGTAAGAAATTGAGGAAGTAAGGCGACCAAGAACATAATACTTTTGGGGTTAGTGATATTAACAATAATAGCTTTACTAAAAAGTTTTACATAAGAGGTACTGACATTGTTGCCTTGATTAAGGCTTATTTCACCTGCTTCGCGGAACTTTTGATAGCCAAGATAGATAAGATAAATAACCCCAACCCATTTTATGACACTAAATGCGGCTTCAGACTCTGCAAGCAGTGCCCCAAGTCCCGCACCAACAATAATAATATTGATAAGATTGCCTGTTTTTAAGCCAAGGTTGTTAATTAACGTCGATTTAAAACCATGCCTAATGGTATTCGACATCGTAGAGATTGCCCCTGCACCAGGGATAAGAGATAACAAAATAGATGCACATAAAAAGGTTAGCCAAATATCCATGCTCATTGTTGACTCCAAGATTTATTTCAAATATGTAAGCGATACGAATGTTTATTGGGGGAGGGTATCTTATGCGGTTGGTATTCTCAATGTGAATATTTATTAAGCGCAAAAATATAAAACATTTACTTTTATTCCTGTTAAATGACGATTAGAAGTATAATAAAACGAGAATTCGCCAATATCTGTTAGGAATGGTAATGCAAGAACAACAGCAATCTGCTCAACCAGCAAAAAAAGAAAAAGAATTAACGCTAGAGCAGCGACTTTTACAAAATAATCCGCTTCATGGCTTGAGCCTTGAAAAAATGCTAACCGAATTAGTCGATCACTACGGTTGGGAAATTTTAGATACGGCAATGCGCTTTAACTGTTTCAATACTAAACCGTCTATTGCGAGTAGTGTGAAGTACTTGAAGAAAACAGAGTGGGCGAGAGAGAAACTAGAAGCTTTCTACCTATCACGTTTTAAGCGTATGCCACGTGCAACAGCCGCTGAATTAGAAATTCCACCACGTATGCGTACCTTTGCGGATGGCATTGTGCCCAAAGAGCCAATGGAGCTAACGGTTGAATCAATCTTAGCATCACAAGCGAAAGCGGCTTCAGCTTACAAAGAACGTTCCTCTCGTGGTCGCAGTAATAGCCGTAGCGGTGGTCGTAACCGTCGTTAATCTTGGTTACTCAGTATCGGTTATGAATATACTGTTATTTAAGCAATAAAAAACGCCTTATTACGGAGTAATATCGTAATAAGGCGTTGTTGTTTTTAGTGATCAGCTAATTTAAGTTTTGGTATTATTTATCAGATAATACGGTTGCAATACGTGAACAAACAGGAATATTGGTTGCATCTAAGCCAGGTATTGTATTGTGGAAGTCAAACGCTAACTTCACATCCGGACCAAATACAAGGCAATGCGTTGAACCACCAAAGTGGAACATGCCTAATTCATCACCTTTATCTAAGTGTTGACCTTCTTTCACTGTAATTTCGCAAGACGATACTTCTGCCATACCCACAGCAATAAAACACATTAAACCAATCTTTGATTATCTGATTCAATAAAGATCACTGCTCGAGTTGCAACTGCGGATAAGAAAGGTTGAGAGTTATTCGGCGCACTGTCATCAGCCCCTTCTGGATTTCCAAAACCTTGGTATTTATTACCTAAGTAATATGACCCGTTAACAATGAAGGCTTTTTTCACTGTCCCTGAAACAGGACTATTCCAACGGTGATAACTTAATGCACTTAAGAATGCTTGATAAATTGTACCGCCCACGAATTGCTTCGCGAGTGGATCAAAATCCATCATATTCTGTAGTGAATAAGGTTGACCTTTTAGCCAGAATTCAGATGATTCAGCTAGGTTTTCTGCAACTTGCAACGGTGCTGATTCACATGCATTAGCAATAATGTCATCACCTTCAGCAATTGGACGAACACCTTTTACGAACTCACGAGTGAAAAAGTCATCCCATGATGTAAAGCCATAATACTTATCATCAGGATCACATTGGAAAAAGTGCTCAAACGGTAATGCTTTTAGTGCTGGATCAGAAGTGGCTTGGCAAGCGACACCGACCATTTCACGTTGCGCAGTTGGATTTAACCAGCCTAATACTTTCGGTGTGCGATTAAGATCATCGTTTACTAATACATAGCGAGAATCAGAACTTGCAAGGAAAGAAGACCAGTAAGTTAATATTTTCTTAATTTGCTGATTTACTAATGCATTTGAGAAGAAAGTATAGCCAGCGGGAGTTGCCATTGGCCAATCTAATAACGCATTAATAGGAAAGCCAATTAAACCACAAGGGTTTAGCTCACCCGTTTTAGGGTCGGTATATTCAGTACATTCAGGCGCCTGCGTCATAATTGCGTTTAATAGCACAAGAAATTCATCAAAACTCATGACTTCTGGTGTACCTAGTGGCGTTAATTCTTTTTGATTACCCGCATAGCTAAACATACGTTCAGCGAGTTCTTTTAGGCTGTCATCATTATTAACCAAATCTTTAAACTCTTGGATAGGTTGAACAAGCTCTGCTGGATGTTGCTCTGTGTGTGCTTTTAAGTGTTGGATCCAAGCATTAATATGTGCTTTGCTTTTTGGTAGCCAGTTACCGAAAGAATGGATATTCATAATAACTCTCTATTTATTAACCTAATGTTTGAAAATTACTATACGCCTTGAACAAACATAATCATCACACAAAAACATAACTTCATATTTCATTATTCTTTTTTCAAATCTTATTAACGCAATGTAAATAAATACTTAATTAAAATAAGGTAAGTATGAAAATAAGAAAAAGAGGGCAGTCATGAGCAATATTACTAGTTACAATTTTGTTGTTAATTTAAAGGTGATGTAAGTCACTAAATCTGTTATACTCCGCGCCAATTTAGAGAAAAGTCGCTTGTAGTAAGCGGCTTTTTTAATGCTTGATATATTCATAAATTTTGGAACAGTACATTGATTTCAACAGCTAATATCACAATGCAGTTCGGCGATAAGCCATTGTTTGAAAACATCTCAGTAAAATTTGGTGGCGGCAACCGTTACGGCCTAATCGGCGCGAATGGTTGTGGTAAATCGACATTCATGAAAATCTTGGGTGGCGAGCTAGAGCAGTCTGCAGGTACTGTTTCACTTGATCCTAATGAGCGTATGGCTAAATTAGGTCAGGATCAATTTGCATTCGAAAACTACAGCGTTGTAGACACTGTGATCATGGGTCACAAAGAGCTATGGGTTGTAAAAGAAGAGCGCGATCGTATTTATGCTATGCCTGATATGTCTGAAGAAGACGGCATGCGTGTAGCTGATCTAGAAGTAGAGTTTGCAGAAATGGACGGCTACTCAGCAGAAGCGCGTGCAGGTGAACTTCTTCTTGGTCTTGGTATTACTGAAGATCAACACTTTGGTCTAATGAGTGCTGTTGCACCAGGTCTTAAAGTTCGTGTGCTTCTTGCTCAGGTATTGTTTGCTAACCCAGACATCATGCTACTTGACGAACCAACGAACAACTTGGACATTCACACCATTGCATGGCTTGAGCAGATCCTACTAGCGCGTAACTGCACTATGATCATTATCTCGCACGACCGTCACTTCCTAAACAGCGTATGTACACACATGGCTGACTTAGATTACGGTGAGCTTCGTCTATTCCCTGGTAACTACGACGAATACATGATGGCTGCAGAGCAATCACGTGAGCAGTTACATGCCGATAATGCGAAGAAGAAAGCACAGATGGCTGAACTACAAACGTTCGTAAGCCGCTTCTCTGCTAACGCATCTAAAGCGAAACAAGCAACTTCTCGTCAAAAGCAATTGGATAAAATTCAATTAACAGAAGTGAAAGCGTCTAGCCGTCAAACACCATTTATTCGTTTCGATCAGGAAAAAGAACTGTTCCGTAACGCATTAGAAGTTGAAAACCTAAAACAAGGTTACGGCGAAAATATCCTAATCAACGGTGTTAACTTACTAGTAGAAGTAGGTGAGCGCATCGCGATTATCGGTGAGAACGGTATTGGTAAATCAACACTTCTAAACACGCTAGCGGGTCAAATGGAGCCAATGGCGGGTATGGTTAAGTGGTCTGAAAACAATAACATTGGTTTCTACGCACAGGACCACGGTACTGATTTCGCAGAAGATCTTAACTTATTAGAATGGATGAGCCAGTGGAAAAATCCAGGTGACGACGAGCAAACTGTTCGTGGTATCCTAGGTCGTATGCTGTTCTCACAAAACGACATTAAGAAATCTGTAAAAGTTATTTCTGGTGGTGAGCAAGGTCGTATGTTGTTTGGTAAGTTAATCATGCAACGTCCTAACATCCTACTTATGGATGAACCAACAAACCACATGGACATGGAATCTATTGAAGCACTTAACCTTGCGTTAGAGAACTTCAAAGGTACATTAATGTTCGTATCTCACGATCGCCAGTTTGTAACATCCGTTGCAACACGTATTCTTGAGATCACTAAAGATGGCGTAGAAGACTTCCACGGTACTTACGATGAGTACATCGCGAAGAAAGGTCTTATTGGTTAAGTTTTACTTAATAAAACAGGCTAAGCCAAAAAGTTAATTGAAAGCCGCCTTTAGATAGGGCGGCTTTTTTACAAATAAAGCTTACGTGTTTTATGGCACGTATAGAAAAAATGAAAGGATTGTCTATGAAAATTTGGGTTGATGCTGATGCATGTCCAAACGTCGTAAAAGAGATTCTATTTCGCGCTGCTGATCGAGCAAAAGTAAACGTAACGCTGGTGGCTAACCAATACATTCGCACGCCACCTTCACCGTTTTTACGTTCGATTCAAGTAGAGCAAGGCTTTGATGTCGCTGATAATTATATTGTGCAACAAGCCGAAGCAGGGGATTTGGTTATCACTGCAGATATCCCATTGGCTGACGAGCTGATCACCAAAGGCGCACACGCGTTAAACCCTCGCGGTGAATTGTACACTAAAGACACCATTAAGCAGCGTTTACAAATGCGTGATTTCATGGAAACCATGCGCAGCAGTGGCGTACAAACGGGCGGCCCTGCACCATTAAGCCAAGCGGATCGCCAGAACTTCGCTAACAAACTGGATACGTTTTTAGCTAAGAACCACAAGCCACAATAACTCCTAAATATGGAGATGAACGCTGATTTGTCTCCATTTTTCTTATCTCTATTTCCTTTCTATAGTACTTCCGTTATTCCTATTCCAATTTAGACGAAATGCTTTCGTTTTCTGGTAATGAGACTACCTGTGTATTTACCCAGTTATAATGAAAAGCGTAAAAGTTGACGCTTAGGCTTCGTTTTAAATAAGAAAAATTTCTTAATTATCTCAGTAGATGCTTTTAACTTATTGATATTAAATAGCTAGCTTTGCTGTATATGTTTTTAATCCGACGGACGAAATACCATTATTACTTTTACCAAAGAAAATATATCGATTGAATGTGATTTTTTGCGATTAAGGCGATGAAAATAAATGTTTTTATTTATTAGAATATTGAATATTTGCTGTATTAATAAAGCGTAAAAATAAGAATGCTTATTAATATACTGTTATACCTTAGGTAAGTTACGTGAATAAAGTAAGTATCAATGAAAAATTTAGTCTGTTTTCTGAAGAGTGGACGCCAAAAATTATAGCCGAATCCAACGGACAACTGGTAAAAATTGCAAAAGGAAGTGGCGAACTTGTTTGGCATAAACACGATAATGAAGATGAACTTTTTATAGTATTTAAAGGTCAGCTTACTTTGATGATGAAAGCTGGAGATGTTGTTCTTAATCCGGGGGAAATATATGTGGTTCCCAAAGGGGTTGAACATTGTCCTAAAGCGCAACCAGATACACACTTTATGATGATAGAGCCATCTTCAACAGCACATACTGGCGAAGATAAAAGTGAAGTAACAGTGTCAGCCGAAGAGCAAGTTTGGATTTAACGTATAACAAGCGGTTCAACTGGACAAAAAACAGCGGGCTTTTGTTCCGCTCAATTTTAGCTCACTACTTTTAGCAAGTTAACAAGAGCGTTATATGCTTTTGAGGTCTTGAGGGTTAAGTGGATACTCTCATTGAGCAAGAGGTCGAGTTAAATCAATATGAAATACGCCAAAGTAAAACGGATATTGAGCGTCTAATCCATCCTAGTTTTGTGGAAGTCGGTAAATCAGGTACGAGTTATGATTTCGACTCAATCATAGACATGATGGAAGGTGAGGAACTCTCAAGCACTCGCATACATTCACAGAGGTATGAATGTATTCAGTTAGAACCTTCCGTTCAACTTCTAAGGTACGAGTCAGCTCTGGTAAGTGAATTTGGCAAAGTTAGTGATTTTGCTAAACGTTGTTGAATTTGGGCATTTACCTGTACTTGCTGGCAACTCAAGTATCACCAAGGCACACCGTGCTTGCCTTTCGAGCTAGAACATAATTAAAGCTTAAGAAAACTGGCATATAACAAATAAGGGTATGTGTCGCGAAGCCGACACCTATCCGAAGTGTTGGACAAGCCCAAACCACCTTATATAAGTAAATATTGGAAATATCATGAAGGGTGATGCCAAAAAGAAGTCTAGCGTTATCCTTGGTGTTAACCAATAAATTTAATGTTCTGATTTATAATAAAACCCTCTTTAATTCTAAAGCGTGAAAGCCATTATTCTTATTATTGAACGTCGATTTGCTGGGTCGAAATATCCCCGTTAATTGCATGACAGGTTGGCAGCAGGGGCAAAAGGGTTGTTATACGTACCGTTTATTCGGTGAGGGCAACATCAGTTGCCCGGCGAACATGAACATAAATTGGATCACTTGAAGCAGCTCCTTTCCATGACCACGCAACAAGCAATTCACAAAATAGTTATACAAATTTATTAACGTTTTATACCATAAACCGATCTGGTTAATCGGTTCTATTTTATTGACATTAAAAGCTGTGTTTTTCCTCTGGGAAGGTTTGTTGTTTGACTTCATCTATATACTTAGTCACAGCGGCTTCAATCGACCCGGTTTCAGCGAGGAAATTTCTAGAGAATCTTGGAATATAATTGGCTGATACACCTAAAATATCGTGCATAACTAAAACTTGACCATCGGTATCATTACCTGCACCAATCCCTATTACTGGAATGTGTAATTCTAATGTGATTTGTCGTGCTAATTTCGCAGGAATACATTCAAGTACCAGTATCTGAGCACCTGCGCGCTGAAGCTCTTTGGCTGTTTCTAGCATTTCTGTAGCTTGTTCTTCTGTTTTACCTTGAACTTTATATCCGCCATATAGATTTACGGCTTGTGGCATTAAACCTAAATGAGCACAAACTGGAACTGCACGTTCAGTTAGCATTTTAACAGTACTGGTTAACCAACTACCGCCTTCAATCTTTACCATATTTGCACCTGCTTTCATTAATTTAGCTGCTGATTCACATGCTGAATCAGGGGTGTGGTAACTCATGAAAGGAAGGTCTGAAATAATGAAAGCATTTGGGCTTCCTGCTCTAACGCATTTTGTGTGATATACCAATTCATCAATACTCACATCCAAAGTTGTTGGTTTACCTTGTATTACTGAACCAAGTGAATCTCCGACAATTATGACAGGCAGGCCTTGCTCTTCAAATATTTTAGAAAAGCTCGCATCATAAGCGGTTATTGATGCAAATTTTTCGCCTAATTTTTTCCAGTTATTTAAATCTGCGATGGTTATTTTTTTCATTAGTCATTCGATTTTTGTAAAAAAACGATACTAACATGACCATAATTGTATATATTTTGCTAAAAAGACATTAAATCTTTCTTATGTGACACTCTGATTTATAATAAAATCCTCTTTAAAGCTCAAGCGTGAGTATCACTATCCTTATTTTCCTGTAAACCCTAATTGTTAACTTTTTATTAAAATAAATAATTATTTGCGCTGTTTAGAAATACGTATGTACAAATATTTAAATAATATATCGATTATGATATTGGTGTTTTATGCTTTTATTTTGGCATAAAAGTAATCATGTTTATTTATAAAAGTAGAAGAAATAATGGATATTCTAATTGAGCAAGAAATCGCACTTCATCATTATGAAGTAAGGCAAAACTTATCCGAAATTAATCGCTTGCTGCATCATAGTTTTATTGAAGTGGGTAAGTCTGGTTGTACTTATGATTTCTAATCCATTGTCGACATGATGCAGTCGGAATCTCCATCAAATTCTAAAGTACACTCTCAAGATTTTGAGTGTGTTGAGCTAGCACATGTAACCAAGTTGCTGCTATATAAATCGGCAGTCATTGACGAGTATGGAGAAGTTAATCACCTTGCAAAACGTTCATCAATTTGGGTAAAAACTAGCTTAAGGTGGCAATTAAAGTATCACCAAGGAACGAGTTGTTAGCCTTATAAATTGGTTTATATTTAATGCCTATAGTTCATCAAAAGAACATAAAAAATAAGGATAGGTGCAGTATAGTCGATAGATATTCAAGCTTAAGCCATCTAACATAAGGACGTATTGAAATTTTTATGAGGGGATGCCTGAAGGAGTCGGTCATTACCCTTGATTTCTATATGGAAATAAAACGAATACTTTAAATGATTTATACTCCATTTTTTAACAAATATAGTAATTTTATCTGACGTTGATTTTTTATTACATTAATATAATAGTCATGAATATTCTTTAAAAAAAATACCTTTATTAATAAAAATATAAATTGACATTGTTCACTGTTAAAGGAGCTTTATAAAATTCAGAATGATACCTTCCTGGCAATAAATCTCTTTAAAACCGTTATTGAAACTAATGCTAATCGAATAATTAAAATATGGATTTAATTAAAGATTTATCTTTTATTGTCGACAATATATGGAATTAGGATAATTTCGATTATCTATTTGTGCGATATAAAAGCGAGAAAAAATAATATAAATAAAATTAAGAAGGGATGGAAATCATGCGCTTATCATCAATGATATTAGGAACGCTATCATTAGCTCTCGTTGGCTGTGCAGTCAAAAACCCACCAATTAAAATTGAACCTGCACCATATCAGGTCGATAAAAGTAAGGCTTATAACATTGCAGCTCAAACTGTATTAACTCGACCTTATAAGTACGGTCTTACGACTTATCAATCTCCATTGAAAGATTTTACTCAAGAGGAAATTGAAGAAGCGAAAACGGCTTTAACACGTAACGTCGGTGGTGTATCCAAGTTTTTTGGTGTATTAAGTATTATGACAGGAAATTTTACAGGTTTAATTGATGTTGTTGGGGGATCTGTAGCGGGTATGGCAACGAGCGATCACATAGCTAGTCAGTCTCGCTGGATAGTTGCTGTTGAAAAGAATAAGTTTAAATCGGCGTTTGATGCGGAAAGTTATATTAAAAACACAATTCAAGAAAATGCTATTAAAACTCTATTCGACATGGGGTTTGATGCTAAAATTGTTAGTAATAGAGAAGATACAAGACACGGAATTAAATTTGTTGCTGTCGATATTAACAAAAAGTTAGTGCCATATGGTTTAACATCAGTTAGTCCAACGGGAACAAAGGCAAAAGAAGGTTTAACGACATTGATCGATGGCACTGTTAAGCAAGCCTATACAATTGGATTTAATGATAACATTGAAATCAGCAAGCATCTGATTGGTAACCCATTCACCATGTTTGCAGCAGTTGAAATGAAATCTGCTAATCAGCTCGATTCAACAAAGTTTTATCAGGCATTAACAGCCAAATTGCCGCAAGGATTCTATCTCTATGTAGTACCTTTTGAACATGCCAATTATGAAAGTAAAATATACGGACACTTCCATTATCGTCCCTACAATCTTCACTCAAGGAAAGAAATATGAGTTTATTAAAGGGTAGTAAGTTTAATTTTTAATGTAACTCTTAATAGATGAGTTAGCTTTTGGGCTAACTCAAATTTAAATGCATTTATTGTGCTCTACATTATTTAAAAAGCATTTGAAGTGGCATTTAATGCATGTTTATTTTCAGTTTAATGATTGACTTAATTCATCACAATTCTTTTTCGTAATCCTTACTAATACTTTAAAATCCCCATGATCTAACTGGTTTATTGATAACTCGTAATCGTTTATTTTGCAGATGTTATCAACGATAGATAACCCCAAACCATAGCGATCGTTATTAGAACGTGAATCGTCATGTTGAAATAACGGTTGCACCAGTTTATCGACTTCCTGCTGTGAGTAATTAATTGTTGATGGGTTGGTAATAGTGAATACCACATCCTGAGTATCATCATTAATCGTAATATTAATATCTGTATTAGGCTCGCTGTAAAATAGCGCGTTATCTAATAAGTTTGTAATGATAGTTTTTAAACAAAACTCATCAGCGAGAATAGGGTGCTGAAGTGTGTTATTTAAAACTACTCGTTGTTTAATGTCGTCATATTTAAAGTTTAAATCGTGAACGATGGTACTTAATAAGGTTGTGATTTCAATCGGCTGTTTATAAAGAGAAAGCGAATGAGACGTGCGTTGTAGTAATAATAGGTTTTCTACTATTACTTTCATTCGGTTCGATATTTGGAGAATGTCCGAGGTAAAGGTTTTGGCTAAACGTTCATCATCTGGAAAGCGTTGATGCACTTCGGTTAGGGTGATGATTTCAGCAATAGGGGTTTTAATTTCATGGGCGATATCAGAGGTGATCCGTTTTTCGTTGTCGACCATTTTTCGGTTAGTTTCGAGAAAGCTATTAAGTTCTCTGCGGATCAAATCAATCTCAATATAGGCAGATGTATTTTCTTTAAACGTAAAGAGGTTATTTGGTCGTTGTTGTTTATTTTCGTTAAACAGTTTTATTTGATCGTTTAAGTTTACGAGAGGATCGAGCCCTTTAGTTACAATGATTTTAGCGACTACACGCATAATGATCATCGAGAGTAAAAAGCCACCTACCAGTAAAATATCAAGAATACCCGTAACCTTATCAAGCCCTGTCGTTGATGCATAAATGGTTAAATAAATAGGAGTTGGCTTTTTATCTTTAGGTTTTGCGAGATAAGAGTATAGAAATGCCTTACCTACCTCATGGTCTGGTAAAGTGACATCGACGATTTGATAGCTATTTAGTGGTAACTTTTTGTGTAGTAAATTAATGTTGGGGTAATCATTGAGTGATGTAGAACGATAGATAACATCATCATTTTTCCATATTTGATAATAGGCGTAATCTGTATCATCCCTGATTTTTTCAGCAAATGTTTGAATGTTGTTGATGGTTTTGAATTGGCCTGCTTTTTTTTGGATTTCTAATTCAAATTGCTCTTGTACCCAATTATCCACACTGAAATCAACAAAAGTAAAAACAATAATAATAAAGAAGCCAAATACGGCGCTGATTGCGTTAATTAAATTCTTTTTAATTGAGCGAGGATTCGTCATGTTTACTTCTCTACGTAATAACCAAAACCGCGTTTATTTTTTATTGGCAATACAGCCTCGATATTTTTCGATTTTTTGCGCATCGAAGAGATATGTACTTCAATGGTATTTTTAGAAATATAGTCGAAATTATTCGTAATATTATCGCTGATCATGCTAGCGGTGAGGATTTGGCCTCGGTGATTGAAGAGATAATCGATGATCTTAAATTCATTCGGTGTAAGGTCCAAATCGTAGTTACCATAGAATAACGTTTTATTATTAAGATCTAATAGAAAACCTTCAATTTCAATGGTATTGGCGATACTTACAGGTTGGCAACGACGAGAAATTGCAACCACACGAGCATGGAGTTCATCAAATGAAAAAGGTTTAGTTACATAATCATCAGCACCTTGCATTAAGCCATCAATACGATCTTGGCTTTGTGTTTTGGCTGAAAGAATAATAATGCGTGTTTCAATACCTGTTTGACGTAGTTTGTTTAAGATCGTCATACCGTCAATACCAGGGAGCATGAGATCTAAAATAATAATATCGTAGTCATTGTCTAATGCTAAAGTGAGCCCTTCTTTACCATTTTCTGCTTCGTCAATGGAAAATCCTAAATTATGAAACCCCACAGCTAAACTACGACGTAATGCCGAGGAATCTTCGATAATCAGTATTTTCATGGAATGAGAGCTCAAATAAAAATGTATACCTGTAATGCCTTACAAGTATACATTAAATCAATGGGATTACTGAATGGTTATGACTTGACTCGACAGCTTGCCGTGATATCGAGTTTTGGATTAATCACTTTTGATTTCACTCCATATAAGCTCAGTAGGCTAGGGAATAAGTTGTCTTGTGAAAGTCCTGGCTGCGATTTTTTAGCGGCTAAACATGTTTTGTTAATCCCTTTTTGTTGAGCGTATTGCTCTGGTAGCCACAGTAGCCAAGGCACGTGTTTTTGCTCTTTAGGCGCAATTGAGAAGGGCGCACCATGAAGGTAGAAACCGTTCTCACCTAAAGATTCACCATGATCTGACATATATAACAAAGCAACATTATATTTATCTTCTTTGGCTTTTAGCATTTTGATCATTTGCTCTGTCACGAAATCAGTATACAAAATGGTATTGTCGTACACGTTCCTAATTTCTTCGTCAGTACAATTTTCAATGTCACTGCGATTACATGATGGTTTAAATTTATCAAACGCTTTAGGGTAGCGTTTGAAATAAGTCGGCCCGTGACTACCGATTAAATGCAGCAACATAAATTTGTTTGTATCGCCATTATCAATAAAGCGTTGGGCTTTATCTAGCATTACACTGTCGTAACAACTGGTACCATTACAGAATTGATTATGCTGTGAAGGATCGATCGCTTGATAGTTAACGCGATCGGCTACGCCTTTCGAGCCGCCATCGTTATCAAGCCACAGAACTTTCGCCCCAGCACGATGAATAATATCAACAGCATTATCTTGAGAATATGCGCGATCTTGATTGTAGTGAGCACGAGTTAAATTCGAGAACATACAAGGTACAGAAAGGGCAGTATAGGTACCGCAAGATTCAACGTTTTTAAACGAAATAATACCTTCACTTTTGGTGTACGGATTGGTGTCTTTGTTGTAACCGTTATAGGCGTAATTATAAGTACGTGCAGTTTCACCTAAGATCATCACAAACAAAGTAGGTTTATGGTTCTTGTTTGGGCTTAGTTTTGCGTCCAATCCTTGCTGTTTAAATGGTAGTGGCTTGTAAATAAACTTATTGTAGAGGTACTTACCACCCGCATACACATGACCTGGAATGATCATACGATTTAAGAAATGGTTATTTCTACCCACAGCTGCATAGGTTTTAAATGTCGTTAAACCTACCAGCAAAATAGCTGTACAAGCGATACCGATTAACGCGACACGGGCAACGATATCTTTAATAAAAGACTCTCGCTTGGTAATTTTTACCATCGCAATCCAAATACTTGGCACAATACCAAATACGATGATGTAGATAATGGAATCGGCATTGATATAAGACAGCGCTTCATCTGAACGTGTTTCGAAAATACTTTCAATTACGGCATTATTAAATAAGGTGTGATAATTCACCTCTGCATAAAGTGCCATCGATGAAGTAATGGTTAAGAAAATCATTACTGGCTTAAACAGGTATGGCCAACATAACACCGTGAAGATAATCAGAAATGCTGCCATTAATACAATCGGTGCAGTATATGGAAAAAAAACATTAGATACGGAATGGCTTAAATCGAAAATCTTAGCGAGGATCGGATAGTTAAAGCATAGGGTGAAGTAAACTGACATCACCACGATGAAGCTTGTCATCTTAATTTGGAAAATTTGACGCATTACTGGCTCTTATGAATTAGCGAATAGCTATATCATCTATTTTATAACTTAAGGCTTACTTAAGATTTGGAATAATATCGCTATTATTTGCAAAAACACTCACCCCATATTCAACAAAATTGATTATCAATACTGTATTAACTTTCAAAAGATGGAAGAAATGAAGATGGTCAACTTAACCTAAATCAGCACATAAAGTGGACAATGGCAAAATTATTGCTTTGCTAAATAGTATTATTTATTTAGCAGGAAATATTTGTGCTTGTCATAAATACCATTACATCTTTTGCCTTTTTAATAGTAGCGATCTTTATTACTAAGTTGCTTGCGCTATTAAGTTTTGTTGAACTTCCCATCGAACTTAGTTCGCAAGATGGCATCGATGCTTTGCTTTTTGGTATTAACTTTGATGCTAGCGCAGCTGTTTTACTGACTATCCCCATTTTTCTTAGTTTAATTATTGCTAATTTATTTAAACGTACACCCAATTACTTAATTCGATTCTCACTCAGCATTGCGATTTGTTGGGTTGTTATTACTACTTTTTCTGATGCAATTTATGCCAAAGAAGCCAGTAAGCATGTCACATTTGAACTGTTTAACGCACAAGGAATGGAAGTTTCACTTATTTTGACTGCGTTTAAAAATTACTTTGGGACAGTCGTGCTTGGTATTACTTGTTTATTGATATCATTGTTTTTCATTTGGAGATATTTGCCACTATCCAATAGAAAACAAGCCCGTTGGTATTTTAATTGTCTGTTTATATTTTTGTGGTTAGTCATTACACTTATTATTGTTCGCGGAGGCTGGAAAGACTCACCTCAGAGCCCTATGAGTGTGTATAAAATTGGTGATTCCGAGAAAGCGTTCATTGCTTGGGATGCTCCTTATAGCATTGGTTATTATCTCTTTAAAGGCGATCTTGCACCTATAGAGAAAATCACTAAAGTCCAACGACGCAGCAACTTAAGGTTTTAGAAAATACACAAAGAACAGCTCCTCCTGCGCAACTTAAATCACTTAAATCGGCCAATGTCATTGTCGTTCTGCTTGAGAGTTGGCTGGCTTTTGATATGCAAAGTTACTCAGGTGTTGTGAATGTCACACCATTCTTTGATCAACTAAGATCACGTTCTTTTTCGACTTATTCAACGTATGCCGATGCTTATCGAACAGTACAAGGGACGTTTTCTACATTTTGTTCTTACCCAAATCCCATAAACGGCTTTATGGCAAATAGCCAGTTACAGAATGCTTCTTATTCATGTTTACCACATATTTTAGCTGAGCGAGGCTGGCAAACCGCCTTTATTCAGGGAAGTGGAAGAGGATCGGTTGGGGCTTTCGCACAAACGTTAGGGTTTGAAGAGTCTTACGGTAAGTATGATTACCCATTCAAAGCGGTGCACAATGAATGGGGATTTATGGATGATGATATCTATCGTTTTTCTTTAAACCAAATCGATAAATTCAGCCAAACGGGTAAACCCTTTCTTATTACGATCAATACGGGTACCACCCATGGTTCTTTATTACCGGATAACATTGATTATGTTTTTGGTCGCGAAAACATAATCAACGAGCGTAGAAGTGTGATGAAGTACGCTGATGATGCACTGAAACGTTTTATTCCTAAATTGGATGCGAAGCTCGCTCAGCTAGATAAGCCCACTATAGTTATTTTGCTCTCAGATCATACGGCAAAAACGATATCGAGCGGATTCGTTAAAAATTCTATTCCACTTCTCATCTATGCGAGCGATCAATCTATACCCAATGAAAATAGGTCGATCACTTCATCTCAGAGAGATATTGCACCCACTATTATTGATTGGCTTGGTGGTTATGTTCCATGGTTCACTGGTAACTCACTATTTGATGATAGCTACAATGGTCGCTCAAGCTTTTCGTATGGCACGAATTTCTTTTGGCTCACTAAAGATCATGGTATTGAGATAGATAGCGCTACTGG
>NZ_CH724142.1:609521-621083 GCF_000153325.1 Photobacterium sp. SKA34 | reverse complement strand
TTCTTGTTTTGATATTGATAATGATGTTGTGACTAAAAAAACATTAGTGTGTTCAGAGCAAGCTTGGAGTGAATCTCTTTTTGCAGAGGGAAGTTATTTTAATGCTATATCACAGCAGTTGTTGTTCGAGGGAAAAACGCAACAATACCGCAAAGTAAACACCAAACGTTAAGACTAATCGTTCATCAGTTTAGTGCTTGATACTTATGATAACTTGCTAGTTTGTTGTGTTTATTCATGTTATACAAGAAACAGAATAGATAGACGAGTAAGGGAATCACGAAGTTATGTCTAGTAAGAAAATTGATACTGCATTAGTGAGTGCAGGAAGAAAGAAAAAATATACTCACGGTGCGGTGAACAGTGTTATTCAACGTGCATCGTCATTAGTTTTCGATACGGTTGCAGATAAAAAACAGGCTATTAAGAACCGCGCGAAAGGCGAGTTGTTTTACGGACGTCGTGGCACGTTAACCCACTTTGCGCTTCAAGATGCGATGGTGGAATTAGAAGGCGGTGCTGGTTGTTATTTATATCCATGCGGTGCGGCTGCGGTATCTAACAGTATCTTAGCATTTGTCACTTCTGGCGATCATGTATTGATGACAGGTGCAGCCTATGAGCCTACCCAAGAGTTTTGTAATATTGTCCTTAATGGATTAGGGGTTAGTACTACTTATTACGATCCCTTGATTGGTGAGGGGATTGCAGAACTTGTACAGCAAAATACCAAAGTTGTTTTCTTAGAATCACCAAGCTCTATCACAATGGAAGTGCAAGATATTCCAGCAATTGTGAAAGCAGTGCGTGCTGTTAACCCTGATGCTGTGATTATTTTAGATAACACATGGGCGGCAGGGGTGCTATTTAAAGCGCTCGAGCACGGTGTTGATATCTCTGTTCAAGCCGGTACGAAATACATTGTTGGTCACTCTGATGCGATGATAGGTACGGCAGTAAGTAATGAGCGTTGCTGGGATCAATTACGTGAACGTTCTTATTTAATGGGGCAAATGGTTGATGCTGATACCGCGTATGTGGCTGCTCGTGGATTGCGCACCATGGGCGTTCGTTTAAAACAACATCATGAAAGCAGTATCAAAGTAGCAGAATGGCTGGCAGAGCGTCCAGAAGTTGCAACGGTTAATCATCCAGCATTACCAAGTTGTAAAGGCCATGAATTCTTTGTGCGTGATTTTGCAGGAAGCTGTGGTTTGTTTTCATTTGTGCTTAACAAACGTTTATCGAATGAAGAAGTCTCTAATTTCTTAGATAACTTTGAGCATTTTAGTATGGCGTATTCTTGGGGTGGTTATGAGTCTCTTATTTTGGCCAGTCAGCCTGAAGAGTTAAATCGTATTCGTCCTGCGGGCAAAGTAGATTTTGATGGCACGCTTATTCGTGTACATATTGGTTTAGAAGATTGCGACGACTTAATTGAAGATTTAGCCAATGGCTTTAGCCGCATCGCTTAATTAACCTTAAATATATCCTACAAATTAAATCGCTTTTTTCATATGTTATGACATTTGAAAAAGCGATTTTTTATTACTTGTGTAAATAATATTTTACGAATGAGTTTCCAAACATCCCCTCAAAGTTAAAAATAATCAATATTATCAGTTGCTTATTTTTTGTAGTTACTCTATTCAAACTCAATAATGACGTTATAGATACATATTATGACGGTATGTAGCACTTTTATTTAATAACTTTTCTTTATAGTCAGTATTGTAATCGTTGCGGAATGGATTTAATCTACAACTAAATATGATAATGATTATCAATTAGAAAATAATTGTTAAATGCCATATGGAAATGACAGCGATTAAAAATACTAATCTACTTAACTCATGATGTTGAGTTACAAGGGGCTGTTATGAAAAATACACGTATTGTTCTACTTCGTCATGGTCAAAGTGTTTGGAACAAAGAAAACCGTTTTACTGGCTGGGCGAATGTCTCTCTTTCTGAATTAGGCGAAACCGAAGCGCGTAATGCAGGCATTAAATTGAAAGAGAATGGTTTCAACTTTAATTTTTGCTATACCTCAATGCTTGATCGTGCGATCAAAACATCTAACTTAGCATTAGAACAGCTTGATTCTTTATGGATCCCTGTTGAGCACGACTGGCAATTGAATGAACGTCATTATGGTGATCTTCAAGGATTGAATAAAACAGAAACAGCAGAAGAGTTTGGCGACGAACAAGTGCACATTTGGCGTCGTAGTTATGATATTGAGCCACCACAAGTAAGTGAAGATAGCTTTTTTTACCCAGGTAATGATAGACGTTACCAAGAACTACAACACAGCCAACTTCCACATGGTGAATCGTTGAAAGATACCTATGATAGGGTAATACCATTCTGGAATGAGAATATTGTCCCTAATGTTAAACAAGGCTCTGATATTTTAATTGCCGCTCATGGTAATAGCTTACGTGCTTTGATTAAATATTTAGATAATATTCCTGATGACAAAATTACAGAATTAGAAATACCAACAGGTGCACCATTAGTTTATGAATTTAACAAGCAGATGAAACCTGTACAGAGCTATTATTTGTAATGCTCATTAAATTGAATATAGAGAAAAATGCCCTATTGAATAGGGCATTTTTTGTAACAAAAACGAGATAATGACTTAAGAAGAGCAACTAATTTCTAACTCTTTACCCCATTTGGGTGGTAGATCAGCAAGATCTTCAAAATTAGGATGTTCACCAAAAGGATCATGTAAAACGGTTAATAGATTCTCTATAAATGTGAAATTCCCTTGCTCAGCACCATCGATAGCAAGCTGTGCCAAATAGTTACGGAGAATATATTTCGGGTTACTTTTAAGCATTAATGCCAAACGTTGCTGATCATCGGTATTTGAGATACGTTTTTTGTAATCAGCTAACCATTCATCGATTGGTGTTGTATTTGCTGTGAGAGATGAAAAATGAGAACTGGTGTTATCGAGTTCGTCTTGGGAAAGCGTCGAAAGCGTGCGGAAGAACTGGGTGTAATCGATTGATTGTTGCTTGAGTAAATTAAATAACTGCTGGAATAACTCATTATCTTGTTCTTGGCTATCGAACAAACCTAATTTCTGACGCATAAGTTTACTGTAATGCATTTGTAGTTGGTGCTGATAAATTTCTAATGCATGTTCTATGTCTGATTTATCAATGATAGGTGCTAAGGCGTAACCTAGTGCTGATAAGTTCCATAACCCAATGGATGGCTGTTGATTGAAGGCATAACGACCAGAATAATCGGAATGATTACAAATATAACCCGGATTATAATCGTCCAGAAAACCATAAGGGCCATAATCAAAGGTTAAGCCTAAAATCGACATATTGTCGGTATTCATCACGCCATGAGCAAATCCTACTGCTTGCCAATGGGCGATCATTTTAGCTGTATTTTCACATACTTGCTCAAATAGTGCGGCGTAAGGTTTTTCGACTTGTTGGCATTCAGGGAAGTGATGCTGAATAACGTAATCTGCTAATAAGCGTAATTGATCGTGTTGTTGGGTATAAAACAGATATTCAAAATGGCCAAATCGGATGTGGCTTTCTGAGACTCGGATCAGGGTTGCGCCAAATTCTTGTTTTTCACGGTACACGTGGGTATCACTACCAATAACTGCGAGTGCATGTGAGGTGGGAATACCCAGACCTGCCATCGCTGCGCTAGCTAAATATTCTCGAATACTTGAACGAATAACTGCACGGCCATCGCCCATACGTGAATAAGGTGTAAGGCCAGATCCTTTTAAGTGAATATCCCATTTTTTGCCCTGACTCGTCTGTACTTCCCCTAATAACAAACCTCGACCATCACCAAGATCGGGGTTGTATTGCCCAAATTGGTGCCCAGTGTATTTCATTGCAATGGGATCAAACCCAGCTAAGGTGTCGTTACCACTGAATATATTAATAAAATCATCAGATTGAATGGCGTTTATATCGAGTTCTAATAATTTCGCAATGTGTGGATTCACACTCATTAAGTAAGGATTACTCAGCGGTTGCGGAGTAACGAAGGTGCCGAACAGGGAAGGGAGTTGGCTGTAAGTATTATTAAAAACAAGCTGTTGTAATGATTTCATAACAAAGGTATTCGTTGGGTTTAACAAGGATTATAGATCTAACCATACATTATAGTTAAGTACTTACATCTATTACATTTCTAATCATGAAGTGAATCGAGTAGGGGTATCGCTTAATAGAATAGTATCTAACTAACCAATATGATCCTTTGTTCATTTCTACTGGTATGTTATTGAAGGGAATACAATGAGCTTAATAAGAAACATACTTATTGTCAGTACAGCTTTATCCCATAAAGGTGGGAAGCTAAAAATAGAAGCGGTAGATAAAGGTAATACTGAATTCGTTAGTGCAATATTGATTGATAACATAGAAGTTAAATAATTAGAGAGGTGCGCATATGCTGAAAATATTTTCTTTGTGCGCACCATTATTATTTTTATTGATACTGGTTTATGGTTGTAACGTTAAATCTGATGTGGTTTATCAGTCAGAAGATTTAGGCAAAGTCTTATATCAATATAAAGATAATAGTGGTTGTGATTTAGAGGCAGTAGATAAAAATATTGCTCAACTTTATCTACAAATTGAAAGAAGAGAGTTGCTGCCATTAAAGGCTATGTATCAAGAAAATGATGCTTTTATTATGAAGATAAAAACATTGCCTGCATTAGTCATTATAAAAAATGATGCAAAATGGTATATCCCATTAACAAAGGGCAGTGAATGGATTTTCGTTAATGTTAATGACACCGTTAACGTATTTAAATATCCGAAGGTGTTTCGTCAATTATGCAAATAAAGCCCCATTATAACCAATGATTATAGGGCTTATATTCTTAATATTACTTTTTCAAAATCTTCATTGAACTGATAGCGTGCTCAAAACCATCGGCATTATCTTTGCCACCTTTGTAGGTATAGGATTTACCTTGATAGTTAATATCTTCGTAAAAGCGAACTTTCCAGCCTGATGGGATCTTAAATGACACCATTTTGTCGTTAAAATCAGTATCAAAAAAGTTAGGCTTATCGCGACTGATATCAATGGAATGGCCTTTTTGATTCTTTTTACTAAATAGCTTCACTGATTTATGGGAGTTGTGGTCATTATTTGCTGATAGCGAAGTTGTAAAACAATTCGCTTCTTGTGCACGACAAAACATATCACTTTGCGACTTTAAGCAGCGCTGTGCAACTTTATAGCGGGCAGCATCTTCAGTTCTGGCGGCATCTGCAAAAGTGTCGGTAAACGGAGAGAGGGTACAGACATAAATTTCATCATTATTATGTTTAGCTGCAAACGCAGGGGAAACACAACTAATCATAAGAGATAAACACAGTATTCTTTTCATTTGGCACCTTAAATAATTAAAACTCAGACATTTACCAGACCAATGATAGTCTTATAAGTTAGATGTGGTTACAAAATTCACACCAATAGATGACATATTTTTCATAAAATCTTTTGCTTGCTGTTCAAACCCAGTAACAGGGCTGGTGGTATCGATTAAAATTGTTAGCTTTTTAATCTCTTCATGTGTGAGTTTTTCTACCATTTGTTCTACCGTACTGGCAACACAGTGGGAAAGAGCTTGGCCTGAAATATAAACCTGATCATTTTGTTTAACTAGTTCTACTAGTTGAGGATCAAATTGGGTCTTTTTATCGTCTTCTAACGGATATTCAGCTTCGCATCCACCGTAATGCTCAGTATGCGGGTTCTCGCCTTTAGCAATACTGATATGTTGTGTATTCGCTTGCTGTTCCCAAGCATAAATAGCAGTATGAATAGGTTTAACGATATCGTGTCCAACAGAGCCAATCACACAATGGGTCGGCCAGATAAGAAGGCTATATTTGCCCGTTTGTTCTAATGACTGGGTGTAATTAAGGACATGATTTAAACGTGCTGGATCCGTAGGCAGCCAGATACCATCCACAATGTCTTGATGGCTAATTAGAGTAAATGGTGTTGGGTGTTCGCCTGCTTCATTTTTCCAATAGGGCGCATGAGCAATATCGTATTCATGATGGCTATCAAGTGTCACGATAATCTGATTAATATGCTTTTGTTGCTTTGTAATAAATGCAGCAAGTTTGTTAGCGTCTTCCCATGCACCAGGAACGGGAAGTGCTGGCGAAATAGTAATCTTCTGAGATGCTGAACCAGATGTGAATTGTTCATTAACGGGAACATCATAAAAGTCATATTGAGGATCAATGATAAGTAAAGACGTCATTGGTTGACGCATTGCATGCTCCTTTATGCTTTGTGAGCTAAACATGATTATGTCGAAATAATGGAAAGAAATTGAGTTAAATATACGTTGATGAGCGTTAACTGAAAAGAAATATCATTCAATTATTAATTAGAAAGTCGTTAAAGTGTTTTTCTGTAATATTACTAATTTACTGATTGATATTATTAACTAAAAATTAATGGTAATCGTCCTTGGGATATTAAAATTCATGATGAGCGTATTTCTGTTCGCGCTGCATAATTTTCAATGTCACAGTAAAAAGCTCACTATTACGCGATTAATATCGTCAACAGTGAGCTTTTTTAGCGTTAGGCTGTTTGTGCTTTTTCACTTTCCTTCGCGGCTTGAGCTTCTGCAACTGGCTTTTTCTCTGGAGGAAAAATCGGCTCAATATCCACAATTTTGGAACGACTCATGATAATTTTCCAACGCTGAATACGCACTGTTTTATCTTCGTCGGTTTCTTTGGTGATCAAGTTAAATAGGTGGCGTTTTTCCACTGACTCTTTTGTTACTTGACCATCATTAAGTTGGTATAAACGCTGAGAGCCTTTTTCCATTAACGCCGTAACAGTACGTAAATCTAAAATAATCGATTCTCGCGTTTGCTCATAACCACTTAAAAACTTTGTTGGTGACATACGGCTGGTACTTTTATAGTGAAGAATGGTTTCTTCACGGTGAGATACCTTATGTTTACGCGTTTTACGAATATCGGTTGGTAGACTGTCGAAGCTAATGTATTCAAGCCATTCGAGCTGTCGACCAATTAAATGGCTTGTATTGGCATCAAAGAACTGCTTACGCCAACGTGCTTTTCCTTTACGTAACCACCGCCAAAGCATGGTTTTTAAGTCATCTTTAAATACTTCACGTGCCGCATAAATTAGCGATAACACCAAAATAAATGACGCGGTAATGTCACCCAGCATACCGCGTGCTTTTATCAGCATCATGGTGACAAAAATCATCACAATGCCGGCAGCAGCGCCTGTCACCACTTTTTTTGTGCTTTTACCCAGCTCAATGGTCTTCTCACTCATCGTAACAGGGTATTCAATCAAACGTCGTAATAGCCGCATTTTATTCGACATACGGGTTGGATCTTCCATCGCTTTAGCTGAGTTGTAATTATGCTTAATGCGGTGCTGTGTTTCAGATTCACAGATTTCAAGTAATGTCGCTTTAATGGTGTTGTAATCGTTGCCGCGCGGAAGATGAGAAATTAACTGGAGGAAACGCTGCTCAGTAAACCAAGACAGATAGTTATCAATATTCTCGTAATACTTAAGCAGCTTTTTGTCGGTTGGAATATTTCGACGTAAACGCTTTAAAATGCGAACAGAGATATTGGCAGATTCTTCAACATCTTCAAATGTCAGGTTATTATTTTGACTTAATAACTCACTGGTGGCTTTTTCTAGCGCTAGTGCATACTGATAAGCGTAAAGGCTTAAGCTTAAACGGTATTGTTCGATAGATAATTTTCCACGGCTGGCGAGGCGACTATGAACAAGAGGAAGGTGATTAATATCACTGAAATAAGTACGTTTACCGTGGATAGCGTTATGATAGAACTCTTCTTCAGAAATGATATTGGCATTTAAGCCAAGTTCACCGGGAATGAAGATGTACATATCGAGCTGCCGATTAGTTGTTTCTTGAATAACATGGGATATTTTTAATTTATGCCCATCTTTTTTATCGACAGTGATCACTTATTGATACCCTCCAAGATCTACAACAATAACTTAGTCTATTAATTTTAGAATAAGTTGGTTTTAAATATTACTGTTAACTATATAAGTTTGCGCTGATAGCATGAAAAATCATCAAATAAATGCAGATAGGTCAGGCGTTGCGAACCAACATCACGTATAATGCAGAAATCTAAGCACAACACGTGCATTATAGCCGATTGATTAGCGAGATATAGCTAATTCATCAGGCAGCTAATAAATTGATTAATAAAGATATTGAAGCAACATCACCAAACGCGTGTCGTTGCCTACGCAGAGAGTACCTGATACATGATTAGAATTGGAAAATACAACACACTAGAAGTCGTCAAACTAGTAGATTTTGGCGTATTTCTTGATGGTGGTGAAGACTTCGGTAATATCCTGTTACCTAAGAACTCAGTTCCAGCAGGTACCGAACTAGGCGATAAATTAAAGGTGTTTATATACTTCGACTCAAATGATGAAGTAATTTCAACAACAACAGAACCTTATGCACAAGTAGGCGATTTCGCAAAACTACGTGTTGTGGGTGTAACCAACATTGGTGCGTTTGTTGATTGGGGTTTAACGAAAGATTTGCTCATTCCATTTAGTGAGCAACGCCGTCGTTTAGAAGAAGGTCAAGAAGTGGTTATTCACGTATATACAGACAAAGCGTCTGGTCGTATTGTGGGTACTACCAAATTTAACCGTTACTTAGATAAAACACCGGCAACTTACCAAATCGGTCAAGAAGTGCAGGTAATTATTGCTGAAGTAACTGATCTTGGTTTTAAAGCCGTAGTTGAAGGTAAACACTGGGGACTTTTCTTTAAAACAGAATCATTTGGTAAGCTATTTATTGGTAAAGCATTAAAAGCTTACATTAAAGAGATTCGTCCTGATGGTAAGTTAAACCTTTCACTACAGAAAATGGGTAAAGATCGTGTTGACGATCTAGCGGATAAAATCTTAACCTCGTTAGAGCGTAAAGGTGGCTTTATCCCTGTAAGTGATAAATCTACCCCTGATGAAATCTTCCAAGTTTTCCGTACTAGTAAAGCAACCTTTAAGAAAACCATTGGTGGCTTATATAAGAAAGGGCTAATTGTTATTGAGCGTGAAGGTATTCGCTTAAACGATAACGATTAATACTTGCTATATAAATTGAGTAAAAGAAAACCGACACAGGCTGTCGGTTTTTTTATTTTTGAAATAACAGTAACTCACTGGAAAATTCAGTTAAATAGCTTCTTAGTCTTTCGACTTTAATGCTTTTTCAAACTTGGTAATATTCCAGCCAACTAACACCTGATCACCAACTTTTAAAACAGGTACAGACCTAGCACCAGTACTGTTAAATTCTTTTCTTCCTTTGGGTGAGCTGATATCAACCAAACGATAACTGTATTTTTTACTCGTCATGTACTGTTGTGCATCTTTACAGTTTGAGCAGCTTTTCTGGCTAAATAAGACAATACGTTTCATTAAATTGTGCTTCTTATTACTATTTTTCGTAACACTAGCATAAAAAGTATCGAAGTCAGTAGCGAAAGGATGGTGCTGAAACCGTTTAGAATGGGCACTCTTTCATTCTTATTAAGATAAGTCTTATTGATGTGTATATAAAATTTTATAACAAACTGAAATTTAAATAAGACTGATTAAATATATTTCTTACTTTTCACATGCTTTCACAAAGAGTTGAGTGTAAAAAAGCTATCAACCTTAAAATATATAAAGATTATATCGAGTATAAAGGTACTTCATGAGTATATTTTTGCATTACATTAAGAATGCTTATTAATACACTCTTAGGCTAAAACCAGTCTTTATAAAATGGAGATGGAAATGGAAAACCTGAATACAGTAGAAATAAAATCGTTTGTGCCCGCTAAAGACTTTGAGCTTTCAAAGCGCTTTTATCAGACAATGGGCTTTGAAATAGCGTCTGAGTTTGACGGTATCGCTTATCTCAAATCTGGCTCTTGTTCTTTCTTGCTTCAAGACTTTTATGAACCTGCTCACAGCAACAATTTTCTGATGCACCTACTTGTTGAAGATGCTCAAAGTTGGTACGCACATGTTTTAAAGCTAAATCTAGACAAAGAGTTTGGTATAAATGTCACAGAGCTTATTGAGCAGCCTTGGGGAATGCTCGAGTTTTGTTTAACAGATCCGAGTGGTGTGCTGTGGCGCATAGGCGAAAATCAGTTGCCTAACAAGTTACTTAAATGGACGCAAAACGCTTGGCTTGTGCTCTTTTGTCGAGAATTTTAGTCAAGTATGTATGTGTCTATTAGTAAGGCGTAATGTGTAAATTAAACTTCGAGGTAACATGAAAGTACTAGTGGCTGGTGCAAATGGTTATGTGGGGCGTCATGTCGTGAGACTGTTTAGGGACAAAGGCTTTGATGTTTACACTTATCAACGTGAAAACTCAAAAATCAAAGGTGGAACTGGCAGTATTACACCAACAAATCGTGAAATGTATGGACAGTTTGGTATTGTTATAAATTGCGCACGCCCACACTGGTCAGAATTTAATAGTGAACAAATCTTATTGATCGAACGTAAACGCCCCATGAACCCACGGGGCGATATTTGTTAGTGTTTGAGGTTCCAAGGTAGGAGTGCATCGATATCGGGCTCAGCTTTCGCGAGCTCTTTCATGCACTTGACCATGTAGTCGTAGAGGATAAGGCCGTTGGCTTTCGCAGTCTCGACGATGCTGTAAAGCATCGCACTCGCATCAGCACCATTTGGCGTGTTCGAGAACAACCAGTTCTTTCTGCCAATGACCAGCGGTTTAATTGCGCGTTCAGCGCGGTTATTGTCTATCGATAAGTGACCGTCATCGATATAGCGGATCACCTTCGGCCATTGGCCGAGCGTGTATTTTATCGCTTTACCCAGCGGGCTAGACGCTATCACTTGTTGAGATGTCATCCACTCGTACAACTCGTCCAGTATCGGTTTGCTATGCAGTTGACGTTCTGCTTTTCGTGTTTCGACAGTCGCACCTTTTAAGCGCGATTCTATCCCATAGAGCTTCTGGATTTTGGCCAGCGCTTTATCTGCTTTGCCTGACTTACCTTTACCTTGAAGCTTCTTAGCCTCCATGAACTTTCGCCGTGCATGTGCCATGCAGCCAACATTGGTGACGTGATAAAGACCATCATAGGCACCATAGCCATCGGTTTGTAGATAACCACTGTAATCCCCCAAGAAGCAACAGGGCATGCCCTCGCGCGACTGTTTTGATAGTCGTACAAGGCAATATTCTTCACATTGGGGAGTGCGGCTTCTGGCGAGTCTGCGCCCGAGCAGTAGAGCCACATGTAACACTGTTTTTCTTCCTTGAGAACATTGAGTGGCGTTTCATCCGCCTGGACCACCACTTGTTGAAGTAGGTGCTCTTTTAGAGCGGCATAGAGTGGTTTGAACTTCTCACTAACTTGGATAACCCATCTGGCCATAGTGGTTCGTGATAGCTCGATTCCCGACTGGGTAAACAGCGACTCT
>NZ_CH724142.1:524796-608617 GCF_000153325.1 Photobacterium sp. SKA34 | reverse complement strand
TATCCCAGTACAACACTTTGATTTTGTCGCGCTGTTTATTGGTAAACAGGAATAGTGCGCCGCTTCCCAAGGGTAAATCGGTGTCACTTTCGATAATCGCCGCGAGGCCATTGATGGACTTTCTAAAATCGACACTCTCACGATACAGATAAATATCTGGTGCACTTAGCATATGTTTCATGACAAGGCTCCAATGAGTTCTGCCAGGTAGGCAGCGGGCGTGCCTTGAGGAATACTCAGCTCAACGTCGTTGACAAAAAGTGTCATATTCGCGGTAGGTATTTGCGTCATATGGTAACGTGTTGTCTGCTCTACAACGTTTGCTTTGACGAAGCCGTTAGTCTGTGGTGTTTGAAGGTGTGTTAACTGTTGGCGTTTGGCATGAAACGTGGAAAGACTTAATCCGTGATGTTCACAAAAAGCACGTTGAGTGAGTTGGCTGGATTCATAGCACTCAAACAAAGTCTGCCATTCTTGATTGGTACGTCGTGTTGCCATTTTAAATCTCCTTTGGATTGGAGATTTGATCTTATTCTTCGAGTAAAGTGATTAGAATGCGGTGTTTATGGCACGCTTACGATCGAACAAAAACTCTTTTCCGATTTGAATAGATTTGCTTCAAGAAAGTCTCTTAAGATACATACATCAGGTGTATGGTTATTTGGGTACGCGAATAAAAAGGATTTAGTTGAGTTTAATTTTAAGCCGTTTGATAGTGTTAAATTGGACGTTGAAACATTAGAAAAGGCTCTATCTGACAACTGGCATATCGTCTATTGCCCCAGCATCATTTACGGTGGCGAGTCCTGCCAACTCAAACGAATCATTGCAGAAAAATCTAATTCAGCAATAGAGGTTGCTATTCCAAGTAAGGGGTATAACCAGTATGTACATGTTTTAGATGTAGCAAATTATTATTTATTCTTAACACAAAATACCACCTTAACAGAAAGGCAGCATTTTATTGCAGAGACCAAAGGATATACTCCAGAACAGTTTGCAAGCCTATTAGTCACTCATGGTGTAGTTCAACAGTAAGCGTGCCATAAACACCGCATTCTAATCACTTTACTCGAAGAATAAGATCAAATCTCCAATCCAAAGGAGATTTAAAATGGCAACACGACGTACCAATCAAGAATGGCAGACTTTGTTTGAGTGCTATGAATCCAGCCAACTCACTCAACGTGCTTTTTGTGAACATCACGGATTAAGTCTTTCCACGTTTCATGCCAAACGCCAACAGTTAACACACCTTCAAACACCACAGACTAACGGCTTCGTCAAAGCAAACGTTGTAGAGCAGACAACACGTTACCATATGACGCAAATACCTACCGCGAATATGACACTTTTTGTCAACGACGTTGAGCTGAGTATTCCTCAAGGCACGCCCGCTGCCTACCTGGCAGAACTCATTGGAGCCTTGTCATGAAACATATGCTAAGTGCACCAGATATTTATCTGTATCGTGAGAGTGTCGATTTTAGAAAGTCCATCAATGGCCTCGCGGCGATTATCGAAAGTGACACCGATTTACCCTTGGGAAGCGGCGCACTATTCCTGTTTACCAATAAACAGCGCGACAAAATCAAAGTGTTGTACTGGGATAAAACAGGCTTTGCAC
This sequence comes from Photobacterium sp. SKA34, assembly GCF_000153325.1. Lineage (GTDB taxonomy): Bacteria > Pseudomonadota > Gammaproteobacteria > Enterobacterales > Vibrionaceae > Photobacterium. The sequence continues at coordinate 606,990 of NZ_CH724142.1, read as the reverse complement.
TTTGGTATAAACGCCTTGAAAAAGCCAAGTATAAATGGCCGTCAAAAGAGAAAAATGACGTGTTTACCCTGACTCAATGCGAGCTTGATAGACTGCTTTCTGGCTTCACGATTATCGGCCATAAACCCGTTCAAATAAACGATTTTACAATGACTTAATCGATAATAAAGCTATATCCACCAAGCGTTAACGGCATGACTTTAGTATAATAAATGCCATGAAAAAGACGCCAAATATCAACCCAGAAAGCCAAGATGTTGCCGAGCTACAAGCGATGGTGAAAGAGTTGTTGGCGTTGCAAAAACACAGCGAATCTCAGTGGAAACAAGAGCGTCAATCTCTGCTTGAGCAACTCAAACTGGCTTTCGACCGCCAGTTCGCAAAACGCTCGGAGGCGTTAAAGCCCTACGATGAATCTCAAGGTGACCTCTTCAACGAAGCGGAATGTGAAGCCGCTAAGGAAGAAGAGGTTGAGGTTACGACGACCACCACAACCACAACGAAGAAACGCGGTAAGCGTAAGCCTCTTCCAAAGACCTTACCTCGTGAAGTTATCGAACTTGATTTAGACGACCATGAAAAGCAGTGTGCATGCTGCAATCATGACCTGCATAAAATCGGTGAAGACAGCAGTGAAAAGCTGGAGTTTTCGCCAGCCGTACTCAAAGTGCTGGAATATGTTCGCCCTAAATATGCTTGCCGCCAGTGCGAGCAAACTGAAGACAGCAATCACATCGTTCAAAAGCCAGCACCGCAAAGCATTATCCCGAAGAGCTTTGCCACAGAAAGCTTGCTTGCCAACATCATTCTTGGCAAATACCAGTACGCGATGCCACTTTACCGCCAAGAGTCGCTGTTTACCCAGTCGGGAATCGAGCTATCACGAACCACTATGGCCAGATGGGTTATCCAAGTTAGTGAGAAGTTCAAACCACTCTATGCCGCTCTAAAAGAGCACCTACTTCAACAAGTGGTGTTCCAGGCGGATGAAACGCCACTCAATGTTCTCAAGGAAGAAAAACAGTGTTACATGTGGCTCTACTGCTCGGGCGCAGACTCGCCAGAAGCCGCACTCCCCAATGTGAAGAATATTGCCTTGTACGACTATCAAAACAGTCGCGCGAGGGCATGCCCTGTTGCCTTCTTGGGGGATTACAGTGGTTATCTACAAACCGATGGCTATGGTGCCTATGATGGTCTTTATCACGTCACCAATGTTGGCTGCATGGCACATGCACGGCGAAAGTTCATGGAGGCTAAGAAGCTTCAAGGTAAAGGTAAGTCAGGCAAAGCAGATAAAGCGCTGGCCAAAATCCAGAAGCTCTATGGGATAGAATCGCGCTTAAAAGGTGCGACTGTCGAAACACGAAAAGCAGAACGTCAACTGCATAGCAAACCGATACTGGACGAGTTGTACGAGTGGATGACATCTCAACAAGTGATAGCGTCTAGCCCGCTGGGTAAAGCGATAAAATACACGCTCGGCCAATGGCCGAAGGTGATCCGCTATATCGATGACGGTCACTTATCGATAGACAATAACCGCGCTGAACGCGCAATTAAACCGCTGGTCATTGGCAGAAAGAACTGGTTGTTCTCGAACACGCCAAATGGTGCTGATGCGAGTGCGATGCTTTACAGCATCGTCGAGACTGCGAAAGCCAACGGCCTTATCCTCTACGACTACATGGTCAAGTGCATGAAAGAGCTCGCGAAAGCTGAGCCCGATATCGATGCACTCCTACCTTGGAACCTCAAACACTAACAAATATCGCCCCGTGGGTTCATGGGGCGTTTACGTTCAACACGCAATTAAGGTCAGCTGGTTGGAGTATGAAGAAAAGTATGATTCATTGTCCGTGGATGTTGATAAGTTAAGTTTGGATTTACCCATAAGCCAATATTTCTCAGCTAGCCACAAGATTGCAGACTACATTGCACAATACTTGTAACAAATGCGTTTAACACAAATATATGAATATTCAATTAAAACAAATCGAAAGAGATGATTTTGAAAGTCTATTTTCTATTGTGAAACAAGGGCTTTATACGCATATTGATGACGTTTTTGGTTGGTGTGATGAGTTTCAGAACAATCGTTTAAAAAATGACTATGGGCCGCATTGGTTTTATTGGATTTATCTCAATAAGATACAAGTTGGGATGTTATGCTTCAAGCCTTACGAGAACGCACTTCATGTACATTTACTGATTGTGTTTCCAGAATACCAAAACCAAAAATTGGGTGAAAGGGTAATGAATATGATTCACGAGATAGCGAGAGAGCAAGGGCGTAGTCACGAAACCTTATCAAGCTTTACGAGAAATGTGTCAGCAGTAAGGTTTTACAAATCTCTTGGCTATAAAGTGACTGAAAGCGATGAAAACTTCCTTTCATTATCCCTTCAAGTTTCTTAATACAAAGCGTTATAGCAAGTATGGCGCGGCTTCGGTATAGCGTGTCTTAAGCCTTACAAGGCGTTAAATGGTAAAGAGGGTGGTGGATTATCAAATTATATATTTATGATGTGTTTAGTGGTGAATTGGCTTCTGGTAACCCCTGTGGTGTATTAGAGCTAGATAGCTGGCTTTCTGATGAAGAATTACAAAAAATAACTTGTGAAGCAGGGCTACCAGTTACCTCTTTTGTTATGGAAACGAATGGACAATTTCACATACGCTGGTTTTCATTGGATGGAGAAATTAACCTGTGTGGTCATGGAAGCTTAGGGGCTGGTGCTGCGATCATCTCTAAGTACAAACTCGACAGTGTACTTTTTAACAGCAAATACGGAAGCGTCTCAATTGCTAAAAAGAGTGGTGTATATACTCTTGAGTTACCTAGTTGGAAAGGTAAAATATGTGTTGTTCCATCAGAAATATCGGACTTAACTGTGGATGCTATTGAGGTGTTTTCAACTCGAGACTTAGTTTTAGTCTTACCTTCTATAGAATCTGTAAGAAGCTTTAAACCTGATGATATGCGCTTTAAACAGCTTAGTAAGTATCATGCTTTAATTGTGACTGCAGCGAATGGTGAAAATGGGTACGTATTAAGATATTTCGCACCCAAAATTGGTATATCTGAAGATCTGGCAACAGGTTCAGCCCAATGTTCTTTAGCTCCATATTGGTTTGACAAACTTAACTCAGATTCACTTCAGGTACATCAACTTTCGTCGTCAGGTGGCTATTTTGGCGTAAGGCGTATTTCAGGTGACTCAATTGTATTGTTAGCAAATGCAAAACTGCGGGAAATAGCTGTTTAGTAAAACATTTGAGGATTCCAGATATAATTTGATTTAAACGACTTAGAGCCTTGATTCTATATTTCTTTGCCCTGCTTTGAGCCAGTAGTGGAGGGCAGTTCTCACTATTTCCTCTCAGCAATAAACTGGTAATGTTAACTAGGAATAAGTAAAGCTGGCCTAAGTAATAGATTGTCTTGTAATGAATTAGTCTCTCTTGTTGAAAATAACAGCACAGATATGCTTGTTAAATACGCGGATATTTTCGATTTTATTGCATTAAAGCAAATTATTTTTTTTATATGGAAATAATAAAGCAGCGTTTAAAGCTAATGTATTGATATTTAAATGTGTATTTTGTTATTGGTTCAATATATTTAGAAGTATCACTCTCTGAGTAACAACTCACTAACAATGTGATATTGCTTGTATTTTTAATGCAAATACAATGCAACCCTCTTTTGGGTAACAACAAAGATCTCATGATTGCTTTATTAGGTATATTCGTTCTACTTTTACTTGCGTTTTTTATATCAACAGATAGAAAGCGTATTCCTGTAAAAATGGTGTCTATCGCGTTTTCGTTACAAGTACTGTTTGCTTTAATTGTTTTATATATCCCCGCGGGTAAAACAGCACTACAAGCTGTCAGTAATGGCGTAACGTACGTAACCGATTACGGTAAAGATGGCTTGTCATTTTTATTTGGTGGTTTGGCAACAGGTAGTATCGGCTTTGTATTTGCCGTTAATGTACTTGGTATTATTATTTTCTTTTCTGCTCTGATTTCTATGCTGTATCACGTAGGCATTATGCAGAAAGTCGTTAATATTTTTGGTGGCGCGCTACAACGTATTTTAGGCACGGGTCGTGCTGAATCATTATCTGCGGGTGCAAATATTTTTGTCGGCATGTCTGAAGTCCCACTGGTTATTAAACCGTACTTAAAATCTATGGATGATTCACAACTCTTTGCGGTGATGACATGTGGTTTGGCTTCTGTTGCAGGTTCTACGATGGTGGGTTATGCCGCTGTTGGTGTTGATTTAAATTACTTGATTGCCGCTGCGTTCATGTCTGCGCCTGCTGGTTTATTAATGTCAAAAATCATTATGCCACCAAGCGAGAATAAGCTACCAGCCAATGAAATTACCAGTGTTGAAATCCCTAAAGCAACCAATGTAGTTGAAGCGTTAGCTGATGGTGCAATGTCTGGCTTGCGTATGGCGGTGACTATTGGTGCAACATTGATTGCTTTTATCAGTGTGATCGCATTATTTAATGGCTTGCTAGGTGATATAGGTGAGTTCTTTGGTATTCATGGCTTAACGTTCCAAATGCTGATTGGTTACTTGTTTGCCCCCGTTGCGCTTTTACTGGGTATTCCAATGAGCGAGGCGGTAACAGCGGGTTCATTAATTGGTCAGAAAGTGTTGATGAACGAGTTTGTTGCTTTCATTGATATGATGAATGTGCAAGATACCTTATCGCCACACAGCCTTGCTGTTGTTACTTTTGCATTATGTGGTTTTGCAAACATTACAACGCTGGCTATTTTGATTGGTGGTATGGGAAGTCTAATTCCTGAGCGCCGTTCGTTTATTGCTAAATATGGTATTCGCGCCGTTGCGGCAGGTGTACTCGCAAACTTAATGAGTGCAGCAATTGTAAGTATTATTTTATTGCTCTAGTAGCAGAGTAAAAAATAGTATTGAATAGAAAAGCCGACTGAGCACTAGAAAAATAGTCACAGTCGGCTTTTTAATAGCAGATGAATAAACGGCTTACTTTATCCCTTCTTCTTTAAATCGTTCGGCTATACGTTTTTGAATCTTTGGACCTAATTTCTTTCCAAACTCTTGTCCAGCTATCATGCCTTCTTTGCTGATAAGAGGCATTACTCGAATTATCTTTTTACCAAATTCTGTATTGTTAATTTCAATCATCTTACGTAGTTCACCTTCAGTGAAATGCTTACTGTAGATTGGGTACATCATGGTTTTGAAGGCGTCATTGATTAAAAACTCTTCATCCATGATGGCGATGATCTCCTCTTCTACAATGTCAAACGCTTTGGGGTTAATATCGGGTTTAGATTGCTTCAAGATCAAAGTCATTTGCTGAGTGAACAATTCTGAATACTGTCTACCGACAGCAACGGCGGATTGCCCCGTTTGTGCTAATAGATTATCTATCAGTAGTTTTTTGGATGCTGGGATGTCGTTAATGGCTGCTGAGATATTAAATGACAGTGCAAGCAAGGCTGCTGTTATGATCTTTTTAATAAACATATTCATACCGTAATTTATATGTGTATTAGGGGTCTTAGCAAAAAAATGCTCTAGATATAAACTAGAGTATAAGTTGTGTGAAACCGATCGGCTAGGAGACTTAGAATAAGTGGTCAGTTAAGTGGTAATGGGGAAAAGGAGTTACCGCTGTATATGCCATGGAGTGATATATACAGCGGATATGATTAACTAGCGCAAACTGAGCAAGTTGGTTGTTTCATTAACTTCATTTCTCGCCAGCTCATTGTGAGCGCATCTAGCATGAGTAGTTTACCTGTTAGTGGTGTCCCCATGTTGGCAACCACTTTGATTGCTTCCATAGCTTGAACGGCACCAACGATGCCGACAACAGGCGACATAATGCCCGCTTCAACACAGCTTAATGTTTGTTGACCAAATAGGGCACTTAAACACTGATAACACGGCTCGTTATCTTGGTAAGTGTAAACACTGATTTGACCTTCCATACGAATTGCTGCGCCAGAGATAAGCGGCGTTTTGGTTTTAAAGCATAGGCGGTTAAGTTGATTACGGGTATCAACGTTATCGCTACAATCTAAAACAATGTCGTGGCTTTCAATGAGTGGTAGTAACGCTTCATCGGTTAAGCGTTTGGCTATGGTATCTACTGTAAGATATGGGTTAATACGACATAACGCTTCTTTTGCAGAATCGACCTTTAATAGGCCAACCGTAGCATCATGGTGTAACACCTGACGCTGAAGGTTAGAAACTTCAACCTTATCATCATCAATCAGGGTTAACTTACCCACACCAGCAGCGGCTAAGTATTGTGTTGAAGCACAGCCTAAACCACCAGCACCAAGAATAAGCATAGAAGAAGCCTTTAATGCTTCTTGGCCTTCAAAATCAAACTGACGCAAAATGATTTGACGGTTATAACGCAGCATTTCATCATCTGTCAGTTCAACGTTATTCATGTTATCTGTTGTCATTAAAAATACCGGTTGCTTAGTACAAGGTGTGGTTGAAGATTTCGATAGTTACATCTTCACCCGCTTGAACACGACCACGATCTTGCTCTAGAACTACAAAGCAGTTTGCAAGGTGCATTGAACTAAAGGCACCTGAACCTTGATTGCCTGTTGTCGCTACTTCTAATTGGCCTTCAGCGTTAATATTGTAAATACCACGTTGGAAATCGGTTCGACCAGGGCGTTTTTTAAACATTGTTGTCGCTTTCGCTTTTACACGGACAGGCGGTTGGTATTGGCTGTTACCTGCTAGTTTCGCCAGCATAGGTTGTACTAGCTGGTATAAAGTCAGCATTGCTGATACTGGGTTGCCCGGTAGGCCACAGAACCATGCATTATTGATTTTACCAAACGCGAAAGGTTTACCTGGTTTCATGGCAATTTTCCAAAAACCGATTTGACCTTCTTGATCTAAAATATCTTTGGTGTAATCCGCCTCACCGACACTCACACCACCCGATGTGATTAATACGTCAGCTTCTGTTGAGCCTTTTAAAAATGCGTCACGCAGTTTTTCAGGGCAGTCGGGAATAATGCCTAAATCTAATACTTCGCAACCAAATCTTTCTAGTAGGGCGCGAATACCGTATCGGTTGCTATCGTAGATTTGACCGGATTCTAATATTTCACCTACTGGGCGTAATTCGTCACCTGTAGAAAAGAAAGCGACTTTCGGGCGGTGGTAAGTGTCAAGCTCTGCAATACCGAGTGATGCAAGTAAAGGCATTTCACGTGCTGTTAAACGAGTACCTGTTACCAGTACAGTTTCACCAAGGCTAACGTCATCACCAATTGGGCGCACGTTATCGTTCGCTTTTGGCTTGATATTAAATGTAATGTTCTCACCATCAACAGAGGTTTCTTCTTGCATTATAACGGTATCAGTACCGGCTGGCATTTCAGCACCCGTCATAATACGGATACATTGACCTTGCTGACATTCACCTTCAAATGGAACACCTGCAAAAGATTTACCTGCTAAAACCAATGTATCTGAATTCGCTAAATCTTCCGCACGTAGCGCGTAACCATCCATTGCCGAGTTCGCAAATGGTGGTACGTTGATAGGCGAAAGTATATCTTGCGCTAGCACTAATCCCATTGCATCGGCTAATGCTACCGTTGATGTTGTAGTTGTAGAGGAAACTTGCTCAAGAATATTTTCAATGGCAGTTTCAACGGGCATAAGGCCTGGTACGTCGCAGCATCCCATAATGGTATCCATCTCGTTATTGTTTAATTTGAATCATAGTGGCGTTGAAGCAAGAGCATCAGTAAAATGCTAAATATTAATAGCCTTTAAAGCCACGCATTAAATCACTTAATTATGATTTTACCCTTTATTGTTAAGGGCTGTAAGGGATTGATTATGCCAAAATTAGGCCAATTGGACTAATCCCTAATAAATGGGAGGTGTAATTATTTCCATTTGGAGGTATTCTGCGTATGTTTTTAGCGCTGGCGAGCGAAAACAGGCTTGTTTTATTGCATTTCAGCCTGTGCCAGTTGGAGGAAAAGAATGACAGCATTAAGTGAATCTGCAGTACTAGTACGTGATGCATTAGCAGCCCGTGGTCTTGAAACCCCAATGGTTGAACAAAATGTTAGCCGCGAAGAGAAAAAAGAAAAGATTGAATACCACATGCGTGAGATCTTATCGTTACTCGCGCTAGATCTGACTGATGATAGCTTGGTTGAAACCCCGCACCGTATTGCGAAAATGTACGTTGATGAAGTGTTTTCTGGCCTAGACTATGCCAATTTTCCTAAAATCACTGTCATTGAAAATAAAATGAAGTGTGATGAAATGGTGCGAGTTAAAGACATCACGTTAACCAGTACGTGTGAGCACCATTTAGTAACGATTGATGGTAAAGCGACTGTTGCTTATATTCCACGTGGGAAAATTATTGGTTTATCCAAAATTAACCGTATTGTTCGTTTCTTTGCTCAGCGTCCACAAGTTCAAGAGCGTTTAACACAACAAGTATTAGTCGCTCTTCAAACATTATTAGAAAGTGATGATGTTGCAGTAACTATTGATGCAACGCATTATTGCGTGAAAGCGCGTGGTGTTATGGATGCAACCAGTGTAACCACTACCACAGCACTTGGCGGTATTTTTAAGAAAAATTCAGCGACGCGTGCAGAGTTTTTGAACGGTATTCGTTAAACAATAGTTTGCGCTATTGTTGAAATTAAAAAAAACAGCATGTGCTATTAATAAATGAACAGAAATGCTAGTCCTTTATTGACTAGCATTTTTTTATCTCATACTACTGAATTATCGATTTTCTGGCTTATATATTAAAGGTCGCAGATGGATTTAATTAAACTTTCTCGTATAAGTATGAAACACTTAATTACGTTGCACGTAATGCTAGATACGTTAAGTGTTACGGCATGTGCAGAGCGATTATGTGTAAGCCCTTCATCCGTTAGTAAAACCCTCAGTCAATTGCGTGATAATTTAAATGACGAGCTCTTTTATCGTCATGGCAATAAGCTAATTTCTACTCCTTTAGCTCGTAGGTTAGGCCCTACGGTTCACCAAATGATCAGCGATATGAATCAGATCATGACCAAAGAGGCGTTTCTGCCTGAGGAGTATGAAGGGAGTTTCTCACTTGCGATGCGTGAAAGTACTTTTGAATTAATCGCTGGTGGGCTTTATGCTCATGTCTTAAAAAAGGCGCCGAATGTCCGTTTTGATATTTGGTCTAAAGACAGTATTGGTTTTGATGGTTTAACCAAAGGCATGTTGGATTTTGTGATTTTGCCACACGATCTGAGTCAACCACCATTGATGCAAAATAACTTAGTTTGGCAGACACTGTTTACCGATGAGATGGTTTGCTTAATGGCGCATGATCATCCTCTCGCTGATAAAGAGCTGACCATAGAGAATTATTTAAATTATGGTCATATTGGTATCTTAGATAGTGATTTAAGTGTGCCATTTTTTGAAATGCAATTAACTCAACAGCATCACAAACGAAAAGTGGTTGTGAATGTCGCGGATTTTGGTGGTGCAGCAACGATGTGCCATAACAGTAATCTGTTATTTACCTGTTCTAAACGATGGGCCAGTACCGCCTTACAGTCAAAGGCGCTGGTAGCAAAGCCGTTACCTTTTAATTATGGTAAGGTTGCTTATAGTTTAGTGTGGCATCAACCGAGTATGAATGATCCAGCGGTTCGTTGGTTACATCAACAAATTTTGCTTCTTTGTGGTATTGAGAGTTAAATTAATTTTATTTACAATAGGTTAGCGCTTATTTGATGACGCGCTTCTGACGTCATTGTTATTGGACTCGTTATGCAGATCTCATTTATCACTACGACAAAAAATATGGATGAGCCGTTCTTTATTTTGTTTACAATAAATAAATAGCCATCTCGATGGCAAAGAGAGCCTTTAATCTATCGTCATATTTGCTGTGCAAGGTTTCGATAAATCACGAATAGAACAGCATATACCGACTGCTGAATCTCTTCGCTAATATTGCGAATACCTCCAGCAGGCGGAATATACTCAACCTATATTTAATACATAGCTGGCGTGACGAGACTTTGTACGCCACGCTTTGATAATCCATCAGCTAAGTTATTAATCTCTTGTTGGTTACACTCTTCCCAATTGAGCGCATCACGCACAACACCATGATGCCTGAAGGCGTTGAGCTTTATTTTCACACTGCTTGAAAATGGACGTAAGTAATACGCCACTTTTTCAATCTGCTCCATAAAATCTGTTTTATTAGGAATATGTAGCAGCCTTATTTCATGTAATTTTTTTTGAGCATGGAGAAAGTTCATCGTTTCAAAAACGCGATGGTTACTTCTGTTGGTTAACCATTTATGCGTTTCATCATGCCAAGCTTTTAAATCAATCATCGCACCATCAAGGTAGGGGTTAAGGTGTTTCCACCCCGTTACGCTTAAACTGCCATTACTGTCTATCATGCAAGTTAAATGTTTCAGTGATGCAGTTGTTTTTATCAAACGAAACAACGAAATAATAAAAGGTAAATTAAGTGATGCTTCTCCACTTGAAACGGTAATACCATTAATCAATAATCTATTTTCACGAATTTTTTCAATTAATTCATAAACAGTCATTGTCATGGTTTTGGGGCTCGCTTGATGAGGACAAACCTCAATACACTTATCACATTCAGTACATAACGCTTTATTCCACACCACTTTAGTTTTTTCATTTTCCGTATGAATTGTTTGTAATGCTTGTGTTGGACAATGCTTAACGCAGTCTGCACAATGGTTACAAATACCGATGATTTGTGGGTTATGGCAATTTTTGCAGTTGTAGTTACATCCTTGAAAAAAAATCACCATTCGGTTGCCTGGTCCATCAACACACGAAAAATTAAGTATCTTACTAATAGTGGCTGAAATCATTTACTTGTTAACTCTTAATTCTCTATAGAGAAATGTGAATAATGAGGTGTTTGCTCGTGACTTAACACACGAGGTAGACGTTTTAAAATGTCGGTTTGTTCGCTGGCTTCTGAGCCTAACCACGTTGTATTGGTCCGTGAGCCTGCTTCTTTGAATTTAGCAACATCAGAAAGTTTAATCATATAGCCCGTTACTCGAACAAGATCGTTAGAGTGAACGTTTGCAGTAAATTCACGGAACCCCATATTTAGTGCGCCTTTACATAACGTAACCATGGCAAGTGGATTTTGTTTAATGGTTTCATCAATGGTTAAAATATCGCTGATCCCTGATAGATAATACTGATGATGTGCAGCCAACGCTTTAATATGTAAAACAGGATCAGGTTCTGTACCATAAGGGATACGAATTCCTGGTGTTACGTTTTGATCGCAGCTAATGCCACCTTGAGAGTGCAATAGCGCTCGTTGTTTATAACCATATTTCACTGGTGTATTCGTGACAATGTCACTTAATAGTTGAGTAATAGATAATGCTAATGCATTAGCTGAATCACTGTGACCATATTTTTCTGTTGAGCCTGATTTTTCCAATAATAAATTGACCGCTTCAGCCATACCATAGATACCAAACATTGGAGCAAAACGGTTTTCATCAATTAATTGCTCTTGTACTAAAAAGCTATCAAAGAAGTTTGAATCTTCATGAAGAAATGCTGAACGCGCCTCAATGAGTCCGAAAGTCATTTGGCAATAATGCGGTAGCACTTGGTTGATGAAGCTATCTACATCTATTGCTTTTTCTGCAGCCGCTTTTAAGTTTAAGCGAACAAGAGTATTTGCACCGCCGGCTAATGGCAGTGAGTTGTAGCAGCTAACAATACCAAAGCCTTGCTTACCAAACGTATTTTTAAACATTGGATAGTTGGCAATGTGGGGCTTACTGCATTCACAAATATTTTGACAAGCTTGTTCGAGTAAAGAGATTGGCGATACTTCAGCGTCGTACATAAAAGTAAGGTTAGGTGCGACTTGCTTAAGCTCTGCATCGATTTTTAAAATGGTACGGCAAATAATATTATCCGTTGGCCCAATATTGGCATGCATGAACGCATCGGGTAGTGTGCGGTCGAGCATAATCCAAAAACGCTTTAACTTGTTGTAAATATCAGCTTCAGACTCACTATGAACAAACGGTAACAATAAATCATCAAGTTGACCGATATAAACGGGATAGTTAGTTACAGAAGGGACGTGATGATAAATAATGGTGAGCGCATTGAGTGCATCATCCAGATTTTGTGCCGGGGTTAGCTCGAAATAGCGTGAACCATTCTGTAAATATTTAGCATAGTCGGGTAGTACGTAGCGAGGCTTAAAAGGCGCATTACCTTCGAACATATCACAGATAATACCTTCATTTTTTGCTACTAAAATTTCGTCACTCACTGACACATAGTCTACAATAGCTTCAGCCTCGAGAGAGAGAAACAATGTTTTTTGTTTCGGGCTTAGTGTAGAAGAAGTAATAATCTGTTTCATTTTGGATTGTAATGACATTACTAGTACCGTGCATTGTTATAGTTTGCCGGCACTTTAGATGAGATTTCTCATTTCCAGAAGTGAAAAAGAATTAAAGTATATTTTCCAAAATGGAAAAGTGAGTTATATAAGGGAACAATATGAAAAAGTGGACAGTTTTATTCGCCGCTATCGGTTTGGGTATCGCACTAGTTGGGTGTAATAAAGAAGAGCAAAAACAACCAGAACAACCAAAAAAGGAAGCAGTTGGTATGGCTAATCCAGCTTCTGTTTACTGTGAAGAGCAGGGCGGAAAACTTGAAATTAAAAAAGAAGAAAAAGGTGAGGTGGGATACTGTCACTTAGCGGATGGTAAAGTTGTAGAAGAGTGGGCTTTTTACCGCGAAAACAATAAATAGATTTATTTTTGAGCAAAATTGTGGCGTTCTCACTATAAAATGCGGACTCACTCGCACTAATAAATATTTTAGATAAATGGTGTTTTTATGAACACCATTTTAAATTGCGTTTTTTTTTGCCTTTTAAATCAATGCGATAATTTTATGTTATGTGTGATATTCAATATAAAAAATCGTGATAGGGTATATTTATCGTTTAAAGTTGCGTTATTTGAATTGTATCGTGATTGAAAATTTGACTAAATATACCCATATTGGCCTTTATGCAGGCTATTTTTTTTGTGTACCGTATATGAGCGTTACAAAGTAGTAAATGTACGTTTGGTTATTTTAATACGGATATCTTTCTTCTTTTATTAGATAAGGATCGCTTTGAAGATGTTTAATTCTCAGCGTGTTGTCACTCAACGTTTCAGCAAGCTTCTTGCTTTATCTTTGATTCTTCCGAGTAGTGCTTTTGCTGTTGAATCGGCACACATTGCACCGCATAACTATGTGAATATTACAGGCACGGATAAAGCTTCTGTGGTATTTCCCCCTGTAAGTGATAGAGAAGCTCCTGTAGCAAGTACAGGTAATGTTGATTGGTCTTCTTTAAATAACCAAACAGTGTTTAGCACCAACACACTTTGTTCAGATTCGGTAAATAACGTTTGTTTTAAGCCTCAGATTGAACAAGCGTATACTGAGAATAAGTTCTACCCCTTTTGGCAAAACAAAGCACTGCGCGATGAGTTTGAATTACAGTTAAAAGCCGTTGTAGATACAAAAATGCTACCTGGGTTAGCGCAACGTCTCTCCGAGCTGAATAAACTTGAGAGTGAGCATAACGAACAAGGTTATGATTTGTTAGCGACTGATACTTATTATGTGTATCGCGCATTCCAAAATTATATTGCAACTCACCGTGATGTATTGTTCTTGTCTAAACCTATTCGAATGAGTAAGTCGATGACCAAATACGCCAATGGCGTTGATGCTTATCCAATGACACTTTCGAAACTTGAACAATTCCGTCCTGGTTATATTTCATTCCTACCAACAATGGATGCGATTGCCAAATACCAGAATTTGCCCGCTCACACCTTAGTAAAATCGAACTTTAAGCAGGCTTACCGCAAAGGGGCAACACTGCCTAATGGGCATGAGCTGATTAAGGTATTATATACGCTTGGTGATATGGATCAGGCTGATTATGACCGTTTATCTGTTGAACCTAATATCACGAATACAGGTGCTGTTTTTGAAAGCTTGAAAACATTCCAAAAACGTCATGGTTTAGCAAATGATGGTATTATTGGTGCAGCAACTGTTCAGCAACTTGTTATGCCTTATGGGGATATTGCGCGTCGTTTAGCATTGAATAAGCTACGTGTAGCTACCTTAAATAAGCATACTGAAGGTCGTCCTCATATTTGGGTTAATATTCCTAACTATAAGTTAGAAGTGTTTGATAAAGGTAACGTTGTATTTGAATCTAAAGTGATTGTTGGTCGTGATAACCGACCAACAAACTTATTCTCATCTGCGATTACGACTATGGTTGTAAACCCATACTGGAACGTGCCTATTACAATCAAGCAGCATGATGTTATTCCGAAAGTGAAACACGACATCGATTATTTAAAGCAGCATAATATGCAGATTTTAAATAGCTGGCGTGATCGCACTGTGATTTCACCGAGTAGCATTAATTGGGAAACAGTGAACCCAAAAACATTCCCACACGAGTTTCAGCAAGGCCCTGGCCCACGTAACTCTCTTGGTCGTGTTAAATTCCTTATGCCAAATGATTATGCGATTTTCTTGCATGATACACCATCACGAGGATTGTTTAGCAAAAACAAGCGTGATTTAAGCTCTGGCTGTGTAAGGGTTGAACGTGCTTATGATCTTGCTAATTATGTGATTGAGTACCAAAATCGTGGCAACATTCCAAAATTCAAACAAATGTTAGATGCACAAAAGCAAAAAACAGTGAGTTTATCTAAACGTATTGATGTCGATTTTGTATATCTCACAGCATGGGTTGATCATGATGGCAATGTACAAATGCGTGAAGATATCTACGGTTATGACTCACCAAGTGCAAACAAGATTAAAAATAAATTTATTACGATGAAAGATTTTGTTAAAAACTAAATCGTAATAAAGATATAAACCAGCACTAGGTTGCTGGTTTTTTTATACTTAAAATAAGTGATACTCATCAATTTGCGTAATGAAAGCATGATAAATGCTAGGTTAAGCGTGCCATCCTCGTTACTATAAGTGTGCCTGTAATCAAAAATAAAGAAGGTTAACGTGTTAAAAGCTATTTTTCTCGATATGGATGAAACCTTGTGTGCAACGTCTTTAGCTGACAAACATGCCGCGAATGAATTGAAATTATATGTCAGTGATTTATTCCCACAATTAAATGTAGACATGTTTTTAGAACGCTATATTGCAGGTGTATATAAAAAACTTAATGATGAGTTACCTGAGTTAGTGCCACTATTAACCGATGAACTTTATTTCCGTCAAAACCTGATTCTTGTGTTATTTAAAGAGCAGGGTATTGAGCTATCTTTTGAAGCCGCAGTTGCTATTCAAGCATGCTTTGATCAATCGCGTATGGCTAGCTTTGACTTTTTTCCTCAGATGAAAGAAACGCTGGTGGCATTACGCAAATCATACCAATTGGTTGTTATTACTAATGGCCCTGTTTTTTCACAACATCCCAAGTTAGCAGCAACAGAAATGCAGCAATATGTTGATCATATTATTGTGGGTGGGGAAGAGCCTGAGGAAAAACCAGCATTAAGTATTTTTGAAAAAGCACTAGGCTTGGTGAGCTGTAAACCGGAAGAGGTTATCCATATGGGGGATTCTCTGGCGGCAGATATTGAAGGCGCTAAAAATGCAGGCATTAAAAGTATATGGGTTGATACTCAAAAAGACAGCGATCATCAGCAATTAGCGATTATTAAGCCTGACTATATTGTTGCAAACCCTGCTGACATTCAAGCTATTATCGCTAAATTAGCTTAGACAATAACGATAAAAAACGCCACAGATTTACTGTGGCGTTTTTTTACTTTTTACTAATGATTGATAGGTGTATGTTCATCGTTACGTGTTTTCCATAGTGAGGCGCCAATAGCGATGGAAATAGTAAGAATTATTACACACAGTGATGCCGCTGTTGGGATAGCCCAAGCAGTACCTACTAAAAGCATTTTCAAGCCAATAAAACTTAGAATAAATGCTAGTGCGACACGTAGGTAGCAGAAACGCGTTAACATACCCTCAAGTACAAAATACAGTGAGCGTAAGCCTAACAATGCAAATACGTTAGCAGTGAACACCAAGAATGGTTCACGTGTTACCGCAAAGATCGCAGGAATAGAGTCGAGTGCAAACATGACATCGGTAAGAGCGATGACTGCAACCACAACAAGTAATGGTGTAGCTAACCAACCATGTTCCCCTTTAACGAACATTTTATGGTCGTGATAATCATCAGTGACTTTAAAGAAGCGCTTTACAATGCGTACAGGTAACGCATCTGAGAAATCTTCTTGTTCTTCTTCATCTTCTTTCCAGAGTTTGAAACCAGTATAAAGAAGGAAAACAGCAAAGATGTACATAACCCAATGGAAGTCATCCAATAGTTGAGCGCCGACTGCGATCATACCACCACGTAAAATAAGCGCACCGACAACGCCGAGCATTAATACGCGCGGACGTAAACGCTCAGGTACCATAAATTGGCTAAAAATTAGGGCAAAAACAAATAAGTTATCAACACTTAATGATTTTTCTAATAAGTATCCTGTTACAAAAGCAGTTGCTGCTTTTGAATTACTGTAGGTACTTTCTGGTGCCATCAACTGCCAATTGAAGTAGATAAATACCGCAAATAAGAAAGCGAGAAAAACCCAGAATACACTCCAGATAGCTGCTTTCTTAATGGACACTTTACCACCACGTGTTTGATATAAATCTAACGCAAACATTAACACTGTTAATACAGCGAACCCTTCATAGCTAAAAAGGCTCATAGAGTCTCTCTCCTAAAAATCGACTTTAAAACGATAACGCATTGCTATTTTATAAAATTAACAATAAATATAAGTGTTTTATAAATATAAAGTTATATGCCTATAAAAAAGGCAATATAGTTTGGTAACAATCAGTTATCGCATAAAGATTAAAAACACGGAAGGCAGGGTAAAAGGGTGTTTCACAATCAACCTTACGCGCATTAAAAAACTCAAACCTCTGAGTGTTTGAGTATGATTGCACTTATGTGCAAGCGATAATGGCATTGGTCTCGTCAAAATGGTGCATGAATAATAATGCAAATCCATTCACGGCTGCCGGAAGTGTAAACTTCGAGATGACGACAGACGAACAATTGTGACTACTCCCCAAAACAGGGCAATTTTAGTCTTCTATTAACAATTTTTCCAGTCGTTTTTCAAAATGATTACCATACAAAGATGTTAAATAATGATACGGCGTTTTTATAGGTAACATTGATGATTTAAATATATCGATTGACTGTTATTCTCAACAGTTCGAGCGAATAGCTAAAGGTGTATGTTGGCGTATTAAATGGATTTTTATTTTTGTATTCACAGAATAAATGGTTATGTAACATGCACAATCGTAATTTGGTAGTGATAATAAAAGGTTTCACATTGTTAAATATATGTTTTTAAGGTGTTTTTTATAATGTTAAATCAAGTATTTGATGTGATCTTGATCGCAAATTGAATTTGGGTGATTTAGTTTGTTATTAAAGTAGTCGTATAGTCATAGGAGCACTTAGTTAATGATAGAAGATGTTATGTTTCTACCTAAGGATAGTTATGGAAACAATGTTGAACACATCAGAAAAAGAGCTAATCATATTTGATTATACGCACTTCCTCTCGCTTCTTTGTAATCAAAAATGGACATTTATTGATGTTGTTAAAAACATCATTCCATCTTTTAAATTAAATATTAAAACAGGCATAGATTCACAATTAAGCCTAGCAGAAAAGTTACATCATCAGGCATTGAAAGTATTATCAAGTAGTGCCAGTGATACACATAATATTATTCGATTATTAGTATTATCACGAAATGAAGGCATTAAAAGTATTTTGTTATTATTACCTTTTGCCTTAGAAGAAGAACAATTAAAAAAAATAGAACAAAAAGGAAAGTGTAAATTAGAAAAAGAAAATGGCAATAGTGAAAGGTTACTCATTACCTTATTATGAAATAATATATAAAGAAGGTGTTGTAGGCACCTTCTTTATATGTGTTTTTATTAAAATTACCAGAACAACCAAGTAAACATTGTTAGAAATGTAATACACAATATATTGAGATAAATACCTACGCGCATCATTTCTTGTTGTTTAATAAATCCTGTACTAAATACGATCGCATTAGGTGGTGTCGCAACAGGCAGCATAAAGGCACAAGAAGCAGCGATAGCAATAAGTGCTGATAACACAACAGGTGATACCCCTAATGCTTCTGCAACAGTTGCAAATACAGGGATTAACAATGCGGCACTGGCTGTATTGCTTGCAAACTCTGTGAGAAAAACAACAAAGATAGCAACAACTAAAATAGTAAGAAATAATCCCGCTTGGTTTAAAAATGTACTTAACTCTTGTGCTAAGAAGACACTTGTTCCTGTGGCTTTTAGTATATTACTCAGACATATACCTCCACCAAATAGAATAAGTACCCCCCAGTCTGTTGACTTTTGAATATCTTTCCAGCTTACCACTCGTGACACACATAATAATACGATGGCGCTTAATGCAATAAGCGTGTCAAATTTAGCGAACCCACCTAAAAATGCGTTAATTGGTTTGCTGAAAATCCAACAGCTAACTGTTAGAAGGAAGATAGCTAAAGTAAGAAGTTTTCCTTTTGTCCAAGATACAGGGGTGTGGTCAATCTCAAAGGTATGATTTAAATTTGGTTTGAGAAGAACATATAACAGGCCAACGGTTAGCGGTAACAAGAAAAGAGTCACAGGTACACCAAAGTACATCCACTCGGTAAAGTTTAACCCAGCTTCTGCGGCAGCAATGGCATTAGGAGGGCTGCCGACAATCGTGGCAATGCCACCAATACTTGCACAATAAGCAATACCAAGTAGGGTAAACACATAAGTGTTATGGCCTGTTTTACTATTAACCTTATTCAATACGCCTAAAACTAATGGCAGCATCATTGCGGTTGTTGCTGTATTACTTATCCACATTGAAAGCCCTGCCGTTACACCAAATAGCATTAATACAGCGATAGACATTTTGCCTTTTGCCGCGATTAATACTTTGTCTGCAATGACTTGATCGAGTTGCTGCTTATGCAGTGCCGCAGCTAACGCGAAGCCTCCTAGAAAGAGAAATATAATTGGATTGGAGAAGTTAGCTAATGCTTGCTGAGTTTGAAAAACACCAAAGAATACGGCGAGTAAAGGAACTAGAATGGCAGTGACACTGACATGTAAAGCTTCAGTTAACCAAAGTACAGCGATAAAGCTTAATATACTAAGTCCTAATGTGACATTGGCTTCAAATGGTAGCGTGTTTAGTAGCGTTAAAAATAAAAGTATATCAGCAAGGATAATTAAACTATTGCGATTCAATATCCATTGTTTAATCGTGAGTGTGAGCGCTGTCATTGCGTTTCTCCAATAGCAAGAGGCCAGTAGTTAATGCATCAATTTGCGCTGCTAATATAAGGGTTGTTAACGGTATAGTTTGAGACATATGCATATAATTGGTTAATTTTAAGTAATAATTAAGTGTTTTATTTGTTTCTACTCTGTTGAAATAAAATGACATTTTACTTTTCGTTCTAATCCTTATGAAAATAGAGCAATATCATTCTTAAATGAGTAATAACTTGGGTGTCGTTCACAAAAAGTGGCCGCTGTAACTTTAGTTACTTGTGCTAATATATTTATCGACAAGATATTGACGTTTAAATGGACGGTAATATTTAAGGATGCAGAAACAAATGAAAAGTGCAGAGCTAAATAAGAAAATTAAAGCTGACGTTCTTCATTATATGAAAGATATAAAGCATAGGTTTATGAAGATGATGAAAGAAAAAAAGCTAAAGACAGAAGTACAAGCCAGTGAAACCACTGGCTTTATGTTTTACTCTGAAGTATTGCTTTCTTTCGGTGTCAAATTATCTAACTGTTTTTGATTATTAATTGCAGAAGATGGCACAGTATCTTCACTGATAACAGTAGCAGGTGCGGGTTTAATGATAGGTTCTTTGGGACCTAGAAACTTAGGTTGTACATTTAGTATAAACAGATCACTTAATGCTTTAACACGAGCAAGTACTTCTCGAATACGAATTTTAAGTTGCGCAGTACCATTGGGTTCATGTACTGCCAAACATCTTGCTTTAATTTTATAGGTATCAGCAATAAATAGTGCGCGTTCGCAGTGGAATTGTTGGGTAATAATTGTAAAATTATCAGCTTCAAACACTTCTTTTGCGCGGACGATAGAATCAAGCGTTCGAAACCCTGCGTAATCTAAAACAATCTTGTCGTCAGGAACACCTGCTTTTAATAAATCTCGCTTCATCGTCCAAGGTTCATTATAAGAGCGATGTGCATTGTCACCGCTGAGCAAGAAATAATCTATTTTACCTTGCTTATATAAATCTAATGCCGCTGTAATACGATATTCATAATATGGGTTTAATGTTTTAGCTATATATTTACTTGTTCCAAGAACTAATCCCACAGAATGCTTTGGTACTGTAGAGATTTCATGATAAATGCGATCAGATGTACGAGCTGAAACCCAACGATCAAATAACAATAATGTTGAAACAAATAAGATACAGATAACTGCAGAAATACGGATTAGATTGAGCAGTTTCATAATTATCCACGAAAGTACAAAGTTCTTAATTTATATCTTACCTTAATCATTTAATAAAATGTCTATTTATTAAGGGGTAAATGTCTGCGTTTTGTCATTTTATTTTATGACTGCTGAAATAATATTCAATAATAACAAGTAAAAAGAGAAGTATTACTTTCACCAAAAAAAGGTGCCTGATTGGCACCTTTTTTAATTGAGGTTTAGAACGAAGTTCGTTTGTAACGACGATATTCTGATTTCCAGAAGTTAGCATCGATTTTTTCTCTGATACGTTCATCGGAGTTTTTAGGTGCTTTATGTTGTTCAACCGCTTTCTTTGCAACGGCAAAAGCAATTTTACGAGAGACTTTCTGAATCTCTTCTAACGGTGGTAATAGAGGACCATGACCATGAATAGCAAGTGGTGAACACTCTGCTAATGCTTGGCTACTTTCCATTAGCATTTCATTGGTAACACGGCGAGCATTAACCGCTAATACCCCTAAACCAATACCTGGGAAAATGTAACTATTATTACATTGTGCGATTGGATAAGTTTTGCCTTCATAAACCACAGGCTCAAATGGTGAACCTGTAGCAACCAATGCGTTACCATCCGTCCAACGAATGATATCAAATGGTGTTGCCTCAACACGGCTTGTTGGGTTAGAAAGTGGAAAAATGATAGGGCGCTCACAGTGCGCGTACATTTCACGGATCACTTCTTCACTAAATAGTCCCGGAACACCTGATACACCGATTAAAATCGTCGGTTTTGCATTACGCATAACATCAAGGAGTGAGATGTTATTATCTGCCACATCCCAATCTGCTAATTGTGTATTTTTCTGAACAAGTGCTTGTTGGAAGTTAAGTAGATTTGGCATTCCATCAATGAGTAGGCCCCAACGATCAACCATGAATACTTGGCTGCGAGCTTGTGCATCAGAAATACCTTCAGACACCATTTGTGCAATAATCGCTTCTGCAATACCACAACCTGCCGAGCCTGCACCAAGGAAGGTTACACGTTGCTCTGACAGCTTATTGCCTGCTGCTTTACATGCTGCGAGTAGAGAGCCAACAGTTACCGCCGCTGTACCTTGAATATCATCGTTAAAGCAACAAACTTTATCTTTGTAACGCTCAAGTAAAGGCATTGCATTTTTTTGTGCAAAATCTTCAAATTGAATTAATGCTTCAGGCCAACGTTGTTTAACTGCTTGGATAAACTCATCAACAAACGCATCGTACTCTTTACCTGTAATACGGCTATGGCGCCAACCCATGTACATAGGATCTGATAAACGTTGCGGGTTATTAGTACCAACATCAAGTACAACAGGTAGAGTATAAGCCGGACTAATACCACCACACGCGGTGTATAAAGAAAGCTTACCAATTGGAATACCCATACCACCGATGCCTTGGTCACCTAATCCAAGAATACGTTCACCGTCGGTTACTACAATCACTTTTACGTTCTGACGTGAAGCATTGTTTAGCATGTCTTCAATGCGATCACGGTTTGGGTAAGAAATAAATAGACCACGACCGCGACGGTAAATATTTGAGAAATCTTCACACGCAGAACCCACTGTCGGGGTATAGATGATTGGCATCATTTCTGTTACGTGGTTTTCTACCAAACGGTAAAACAAGGTTTCATTGGTATCTTGGATATTTCGGAGATAAATGTGCTTATCCATATCGTTATCAAACTTTAAATATTGCTGATAAGCACGTTCTGTTTGTTCTTCAATAGATTCAATAGCTTCAGGAAGAAGCCCTTCAAGGTTAAAGTACATACGTTCTTCGACAGAGAATGCACTACCTTTGTTTAGAAGAGGTGTTTCAAGCAGTGCAGGACCTGCATAGGGGATATATAAAGGTCTTTTATCGTTGTTCATGCAAATAGACTCTGTAGCTAGAAGATTAAAATTGAAAACAAGCGTGAGTTTTCAGTTGGTCACTAATGCTAGAACGTCAATGATAAGAATACAAAGGGTATGATCACTTATTTAGCAAGTCGTGTCATATTATTTAATAAAATGCTGTTTTTTTAACTAATTGTTGGTTTTGTGACGTTTTATTGCGAGTAAATAATGTAATTAGTTTTATATTTGTGAACCAATGCAATATTTTATAAATTTTCCATTTAACAATATCGTTTATGTCACGACTTGATACTCAATTCAATAAAACTATCCAACTATGGGGTAGAGTAACAATACATTCACGCAAGGAGGTGTGTCATGAAATACTATTTAGCGAAGGTTTCAGTATTAGTCGATGGTAATGTTTACTCTTCAGATGTTAAAGCTGAATCGTTTTTGGAGCGAGATAGGAAGGTAGCAGGGCTTCAAGAAGATCTCGGTCCTCGAGATAGTGTTGTCTCGATTGATTATTTTACATCAAGAATTCACAGCGAAAATAAATAAAATGGATATAGCCACTTATTGATAATAAGTAAGTGGCTTTTATTTGTCTATAAGTTGAGTTGATCAGTAATGCCAAGGGAAGCGGCTAAAATCTTGATCGCGTTTTTCTAGGAACGCATCGCGACCTTCTTGTGCTTCTTCAGTTCCATAAGCAAGACGCGTTGCTTCACCAGCAAAGAGTTGCTGACCGACTAAACCATCATCTGGAAGGTTGAAACCATATTTTAGCATGCGCATTGCTGTTGGTGACTTACTTGTGATTTCTTTACCCCAACGAAGTGCTTCTTCTTCTAATTCAAAGTGATCGACAACCTTGTTCACCATCCCCATTTCATAGGCCTCTTGTGCGCTGTAATTAAAGCCACAGAAGAAGATTTCACGAGCACGCTTTTGACCGATCATCTTAGCTAGATACGCAGAGCCGTAACCTGAGTCAAATGATGCGACATCAGGATCTGTTTGCTTAAACACGGCATGCTCTTTAGATGCTAGCGTTAAATCACAAACAACGTGTAAGCTATGACCACCACCAACAGCCCAACCTGGAACTACCGCGATAACAACTTTTGGCATAAAGCGGATCATGCGTTGAACTTCGAGAATATGAAGTCGACCCATACGCGCAACGTCAGCAGTACCCGTTTCTTCACCTTCATATTTATAGCCATCTTTACCACGAATACGTTGATCGCCACCCGATGAGAATGACCACTGGCCTTTATGAGATGGGCCATTACCCGTTAGTAATACACAGCCTACATCTGACCATTGACGAGCGTGATCGAGTGCGGTGAATAGCTCATCAACTGTTTTTGGACGAAATGCGTTAAGACAATCCGGACGATTAATTGCAATACGAACAGTACCCTGATCTTTTGCGCGATGATAAGTAATATCTTCAAAATCAAAGCCTTCAACTTCGTTCCAAAGATCAGGATTAAATATGGTTTTCGTTGTCATGTGGCGTTGCCTCCATAAGTTGATGCTGTAAGGCTAGGGAGTTACAAAAAAAAGTCAATTTTTCGATGAAATTTGTAGTCTTTACATAAAGAAATAAAACGTAATTGATGATGGAATAAACAATTAGGCTGATATGAATAGCCAGTTTAATGAATATTATGATTCTCACTGACAATGTAGGTAATAATTGCGAAAATAGCTTTGAATTCATTAAAGATATATTAAATATGCAGAACAACTTACCTATAGATAGCATTGAGCAACAATTTAAGACCTTGTTACGTGATGAACATATTGTTGTTGAAGCTGAAACGGGTTCGGGAAAATCAACCCGTTTGCCATTATGGGCGGCTATTTATGGAAAAGTGCTGGTGGTTGAGCCTCGACGGGTTGCTTGTACGTCGCTAGCAGAATATTTATTAACTGAAGATGCAAATCCTAACCAGCTATCCATTGGTTATGCGATTCGTTTTGAACATCACTTTAATGAAAATACGGACATTATTTACGCGACACCCGGTGTTGCATTACGTTGGTTAAGTGAAGGCAATTTAGCTCAGTTTTCAACAATTATTATTGATGAGTTTCATGAAAGACGTTGGGATACTGATCTTCTGCTCGCGTTACTCAAACAGCAACAATCTCATCGTTTAGTTATTACTTCAGCAACGATTGATAGCCAACGGTTAGTTAACTACTTATCTGCACAGCACTTACAAGCTAAAGGACGTAATTTTGCGGTAAATGTGTTGCATCATGCCCATGATAGTCGAGATATGCCTGATGCGATGAACCTTGATAAGCGGATAACCCGTTTGGTTCAAACACATGCTGATAGTCATCAAGATATTTTGATCTTTTTACCCGGAAGAAAAGAGATAGCATCAACGCAAAACGCACTAAAGCAACAGTTTAGTGAGCAAGTACAAGCAGGATTAATCGATATTATTCCATTACATGCATCTGTTACAGATGATGAAAGAAAGCGAGCTTTAACACTAAGTGATAAGCAACGTATTATTGTTGCAACAAACGTAGCTGAAACCTCGATAACCATACCTAGGATTACGTTGATCATTGATTCTGGTTTAGAGCGTCGTACCCACCAGCGAAACGGTCGAACAGTATTATCATTACACGCTATTTCCAACGCAAGTTCAGAACAGCGGAAAGGGCGTGCTGGGCGTGTAACAGATGGTGTGTGTATTCGGTTGTATGGTAAAGCCGCAGCGTTAGAATTATTAACACCACCAGAGTTGCAACGCGAAGAGTTGGTAGAAGCCTATTTGGCTGCTTTATGTTGTAACGCAAGACTTAGCCAACTTTCGTTTATTGATCCTTTACCTGAAAAAACCTTTGTCGCAGCGCAGCAGGCTTTGTTGTCTATGGGGGCTATGACGGAGAATGAAGTTATTACTGATTATGGCCGTTGCTTATATCAACTTCCTATCGATACTTTATTTTCACACTTGATAACAGCAATGGATACCCGAGCAAATAAAGAAGCGATGGTTGATCTTGCTGCTGCATTGTCTATTCCGCAACGGTTATGGCAGCCACCACGCTCAGAAGAAAATATTGAACAATTGTATCGATGGCTGGGTAATGTGTTTTGCGATGCGACCGCCTTAATTAAAATGGTGCGCATGGATGAGTGTCCAGAATGGCTAGCGGTAGATGAAAATATGCTAGCAGAAGCGCGTTTGTTATCAGTTCAAATGCGAGAGTTACTTGAACTTCCAGAGCTGTCCGTTGCTAGCCGATTTAAACGAGATTTATGGCAAGGTTCGGTAATTAAGGCGTTACCTGAATTGGTTTTTCTTCGTCGGGAAAAACGTCAGCAGGCAATGAGTAACGGTATTATTGAAGTCAGTAGTGCAAAAGATTCATTAATTGATAATCAGCCGATAGATGGATCACTATCTCAAGCTATGATCGTATTTGATCAATTTGCTTTACCTGGTAAGGGGGTTAAACAAAACCGCATTTTGGCAACCTGTAGTGCGCCCGTTACATTGTCACAAATAAATGATGCCGAGTTAGTTCAAGGCGAGACTGTTGAAAAACAAGACGGCTCTTTTAAAACTGCGGTGCAAAGGATCTATGCGGGACGGGTGATTAATACTAAATGGATTGAACCTGAAGGGAAATCAGCACGCTCAGCTATAGTCGATATGCTGCTTGTGGGTGAAGTAATGCCTGAGCTTGCACCTCGAATTACCTCAGATATCTCGCAGTGGAATTTATATCTCGCATTGGGTTTATATAATGCAGATTTTGTTAAACGTGCACCAGAGCCTGTTGATGTGACTGAATGGCTATCGCAACAAATCGAAGATTTAGGCATTGAACATATTGATGACCTTGAACTCTTTGAACCTACAGATTTTATCTTTGAGGGAATACCTGAATGGGAACGTCAAGAGTTTGATGAGCGTTATCCGCGTGAAGTGAAACTCACAGATCTTGTGATGACAATAGAATATGACATTCATCGTAAACTTGTTATTGCAAATTATCTGTCGGGCAACCGTAAGCCAGATCCAAAACGATGGGAATTACCACGATGGCAAGGATGGCGAGTGCAATATAGAAAAGCGAGCCGCATTATAGATATTAAGTAGATCTTTAAAGAATTTACTTTAGTCCCAAATATATGATTATGGGGTTTCGTCAGTGATGTTAATACCGTCAGGATTAGTTGCTTCGACAGACTGATAAAAAAGTGTTTTACCGCTATGGTTAAAAAGCTGAATTAAAACTGAAGTCATTGAGCCCGTGACTCTTATTGTACCACTAAAATTGCCATTCGAAATTGTGCCAGAGACAAGTTTACTCCCAGCAATTGGAATAATGTAACCAGGTTCTATTTTATTGAAGTCATGGTAGATAGCGATACTCAATGTTTCTGTTGTTTTTAAATTGATGGTGATTGCCATATCGTAAGAAGTGTTGAAATCAAAATCGTCAGGAACAACTAAATCGCTCCAATTATTGTTTGCACCAGGTGACGCTGGTAGCGTAGGCTTTTCAGGTTCAGGTTCAGGTTCAGGTTCAGGTTCAGGTAGGGTTATATTGGGTTCATCAAATTCACGTTGCTCGTTGTTCTCATCTACTGGATTTATAGTTAATGTATCCTGCTCTAATTCTGGTTCAATAATTGTCTCAACGTCACTATTCGTGTCACTTTTATCACTATCAGGCGTCGTTGTTGGTAATGGTTCTATGGGTAATAGAGTGTCTTCACTACTTGGTTCGATATCCACAGTCGAGCTTTCAGGAGTACGACTTTGTTCGGCAGCATCTTGACCATTACAAGCAATTTGAGTAAATAGAAAACATACGAAAGATATTGTCAATACAGGTTTCATTACAGAGATATTATCGGCCTATACAGCACGGTTTCTAGTGAGAACTGTATAAGCCGATTTTGTCTTATGTTAGTTGCTAATATTTATGCCATCAGCATTTACTGGCACGACGGTTTGAAACGGTGGTATGTTTGGATCGGGATACCAAGCTTCAATTAGTAAGTTCTTGAGAGATCCCGTCGCTGCAATCACACCACTAAAATCGCCGTTAGCAATTTGACCTGAGATAATTCGACTACCTGCAATAGGCATGATAGTTCCATCATCAGCGATATTGAAATCACTGTAGATACTTAAGCTCATTGGCTCCGAAGTATCTAAATCTATGCTAATTGGCATATCATATGTGGTTATCAAATCAAATCCATCAGGAATAACTAGATCCTCAAATTTCGCAGTACCCACATCTGGTACCGTTTCAACCGGTGTGGCTGGTGAAGCCGGAGCCGGTGATGCGGCAGCAGGAGCGTCTGCACTTGCGGCATCATCTCCACCACCACCACCGCCGCAGCCGAATAAGAGAGCAGCACTAAAAAGCGTTACATATAAACTTTTCATCATTAATACTCCTCGCCATTATTCGAATAGTTTGCTGACAACAGCATTATTTCTATCATGCCAGTCAGTATTAGTTGAGCCACCAGATGTAGCAAAGCCAGATAGATCAGGATATGCATCTAAAATATTAGAGCCTTCGCTTGGGTGATCCCATTCTGCGTCAATAACTACTGCCCATGGTACCCCGTTGGTATTGTGGTAAGTATCACAACTTGATCCTGGGCAGTCACCATCAACGTAAACCGAAGTATCTTGCTCGGTACTAAAATAAGTGGTGTTCGCTTTGCTGGTAACATCATAGTTTTTCAAGTGAATTTCAATGGCACGTCCATCAGAAGAACGAAGACCATCACCGTGGTCAATACCTGGTGTACCAAAGATGAATGGGTTAAGTGGCATACTTGGTACTGTACTTGGATCGAGTGGAGTCGTGAATGGAATACTTGCCTCAAATACAAATTGATCTGCGGCGTCATCTGTACATCCTGTCCATACGCGATAATATGGACCGAGAGCACCTGTACAAGCTGGCGTTGATATTTCAGTTTTCAGGTTATTACTGATAATAGCAACTACATCAGTAGTTCCAGACTCAAGGATTTGAGTTGTATGTTGAGTAGCCCCGTTAATAACAAGCTTTGTTCTTGCTGAATCAACGGCACCAGCAGCAATACCATCTATTTTAACAGCAAAACCATTGGCAAAGTCTGCACCGTAAGCTTGTAAACTACCGTAAATATCGTAACGAAGGATGTCACCATTACTGTCAGCCACTTTATCTACACGGTAAAACATCGTGATATCATTAAAATCAAAATCACCTTCTTCTGGCCAGTCATCTTCGAATGCCAGAGTTACCCATGTGCTTGATGTTGGATACCATGTATGAGTGACAGGCTGAGCATCGATTGTGACTTGATGATCTTCAACCTCACCATAAGAGACACCACCAAATGCAAGTGTGCCAGCATCTTTCGATATACGGAAACGAGCCCAAATTTGACCTGTGGTAGCATCATCTGGGACTCTTACTTTTAAGGTGTGACTAGCTGGAGTAACACCATCACCCGCATTGAGGAATTCATCGTTTATAGCGTGCTCTGTTGCTTCATCGAACTCACCATTATTGTTCCAATCAAACCAGGCGTTAACAAATCCAGAAGCAGCACCACCAATGGTTAGATTAATTAAGGCGTCAGAACCTTGTTTAAAGTTAACAGGGAAAGAAACACCATCCTCATCATTAGATCCATCAGCATCATCAGAGCTTGGAGACACCAATGCATCACCCTCGGTATCAACAGAAGGTCCGAAGAAGTAATTAACACCGGAAATGTTGTAGTGACGAGCACCATTAGTGGATAGTGATGTTTTATAAGAATCGGGAGCATCACCAAAGTCAGTAGCTTCTGCGACAATTGGCGCGTTAGCACAGCGGGCACCGTCGTTAAGTCCTGAAACTGGCCCCCCTGAAAATTGAACCGCTGTCGATGTGATGCTTGATAAATCACTAAGATCAACTTGATATACTAAGCCATCTTGATTTCGGCTTAAGTACATGAACCCATTAGAATCAAAATATTGCGCTCCGAATGTTGATGTACCCGAAACACCAGTGTCACCTATTTCAGTGAATGTAGCTCCATTTTCTACGGTATAATTGGTAATTTCATAGAGTTTTTTATTGGTATTATCGACCGCAAATAATCGACCAGCTACATTTGGGTGAAATGCCATGTCAGTCAGGTTTAATGTAGCGTTACCTGAGGTCATCACTAATGTGGCTGTGAATGTCGTTAAATCAACCTCATACATACCTACAGTTTTCTTATAGAGGTAGTATTTATTGTTATAAACATCACCAGTTGGATAACTAACTGATGTATCTAAACCACTTATAGAAACATTTTCAAAGTCAAACAACTGGTTTATACGTACTACTTCAAGATTAGTCGTATCGTATCCATAGATGTATCTGTCCGATTCATTAAAACCTACAGCATTGATGGAGGAAGCCATCGTATCTGATAATTGATAAAAACCAGAAGATAAATCCATTTGATACACAACTGTTGGGTTACCTTGGAAAAGGAAGGCATCGCTAGGACACCCCCCGTTATCCGTAAAAGCGTGGGGGATGATGCTGTAGGCCGAGCTAGAAACAAAGGCTAACGAGCATGCTAGTAAAGAGTGTCGTAAACACTTCATATCTTTGCCTCACTCAGTTTAAAATACTTATGGACATTCATTGTTTTGTTCATCATTGATAAAATGTACAAGTTTCAAGCCAACAAATATTTAATAAGGCGGAAATATCAGTGTTTATATCTATATGATTATAAATGGAAAGTTTTTAATACTTTTCCATAGTTTGTAGCATATAGCGAACTTACAAAAATAAGTATCAATATAAAAATATAATGTAGACAGGAGTGTCTATATATTTACACCTGTCTTTTCTCAAAATAAAAAGCACAAATGGTTATATTAGCCATTTGTGACTCCCTGTTAATAACTTAATTGTGTTATTAAACATTGCCTATTAAATGATTGCTTTAATTGTCTAGTAAAACATGTAGAGATGCATAAATATTAGAATATGTTAAGTTTGCACTCTCTATATAGGATAGGTGTTGATATTAAAACTATCAAGAAAGGACTAATAAAGAAAAGAGCTATGGTCATAGCTCTTAAATAGGTTAGCTAGTGGTATTTTTAGCGTTGAGTTTGGCTTTTATAAACGCAGAATGATCTAAATATATTAAATCAGAAACTTGACGAATCACTGCTTCTTCTTGTGGGTCAATCACACCATCAGCGTAGGCAACTTGCCACATAGCTTCAACTAATTGATAGCGTTCTGGTTGCTCAAGTGAACGCAATTTATTAGTGAAATCATAAAGAGAAACAGAAGTTTCTGCTTGTTGCTGAGCTTTCTCAAGTAATTGTTTTGATGTAACTTCATCAATTTCAAGTAATTTCATTAGAAGTTGAATTTTAGCTTGCTCTTCTCGTGGATCCTTATCGTGGTCGGCAATAGCTACTTCACATAATAAAGAAGCCATAGCTAAATGAAGCGTCGGAGTATCAACGGCTTCATTACTATTAGGATCATTCGTCAATTGCCGAAATAGTGTACGTAGCGATTTGAACATTATTGTCCTTATTATTTTCCTAGTTTAAATTAATAATATTAATAATATCTTCAATAAATCAACATTAAAAATAACAATATTGGATTACATATATGTAATCAATTTATTTTTTTAAATTATTTATATCCATTTTCTACGATAAAAAAGGATAAGTTGAAGAATTAATACACCGAATAAGAGGCTACAGAATATATAAAATGCCCAATGATTTTGTGAACCAGGAATACCTCCTAAATTAACACCCAGTAAACCAGTTAAAAAACCTAGAGGTAAAAATATGGTTGTAATTAATGAAAGAAAATATAAACGCTGGTTTAATGCCTCAGATTGTAAGCTCATTAATTCTTCTTGTGTCACATTGGCACGTTCACGAATCGCGTTTAAGTCATCGATGACATGGAGTAATTTTTCATTTACTTCATGTATTTTTTGCTTGTCTGATAGTGAGAGTAGTGGAGTATCAATAGTGAGTAATTTAGCGATTGCATCACGTTGTGGACTGACATAGCGACGAAGATAAACCGTTTCTCGTCTTAATTGCGCAATGTTATTGCGGAGGTTGTCATCACTATTATTCATTACCTGATCTTCAAGGTGGGTTAACTTGTCATCGAGGGAATCAATCACTTCTATTTTATGGCTCGTAAGGTGATCGCAAAGACAGAGAATGAATGCGCCAATGGTTTTGGGCCCAAAGCCACCATTAATATGTGCCGCGACTCGATCAAGTGCTCTAACAGGACGATCTGAGGTGGTGATAATGGTGTTGTGTGTATAGTAACCTCGAATAGAGACCATTTCTGATGGTTGGTCTGATTGATTATCCGAATCTAAATCTATTCCTCGTAATGACAAGAAAAAACCTTCTTTCGTTTGATTTAAACGAGGGCGAATACGCTGAGTAGTAAGGGCTTCTTTTTCTACATCTGGCAAATGGCTATTGTTAATCCATGCTAGTGCATTTTCATCAGTATAGTCTAAATGCACCCACATTAGCCCATTATTACTGCTCCAGTTATTTATTTGATCAAGTGAGAGCGGTGAAGCGCCATTACTCGCATCAAGTTGATAACTATATGTAAAGCAGTTTTGCATCTGGTGATCCTTTCATCGTTAAAGGCGTTTATATCTAATAAGACTAATCATCACTTTGTTTTTTTACTAGCTTAACTGATAACACCTTAGAGAGAAAAATTATTTAATTATGCGAAGTAATTTGGTTTTTAAAGTTGTGGCTGAAATTGAATCCGAAATTGTCGAGGCGTAAAACTACTCCAATTTTTAAATCGAGTACTAAAATTTGTTGGGTTTGGGTAACCACATAAGTCACTAATATGTTGAATCGGCCAATTGGTAGTAGTCAGTAACCCAGCAGCATGTTCCATTCGAATTTGAGTTAAATAGGCTATGGGAGATTGTTGGTAATATTGTTGGCATAATCGATGAAAATGCGGCTCAGAGCATGGATATAAGGCTGCAAGATCGGAGACTTGCCATGGGTGGTGTAACTGACTTTTCGTTTGCTGGTAAACATGTTCTAAACGGGTAAGTGCTTTAGGGGAGTGAGAGGCGGTTTGGGTATTCACCAATAAACAAATTTGTTCGGTAATACCCTTACATAGCGCATCTCCCAATGGATAATTGAAACTTAAAGATTCACTTAAACAAATGATAGTTTTAAATAGTAATGAGCCTGATTGTGAATCTTGATAGGTAATATCATGAGGTAAGCTCTCATCCCAACACTTATGTTTCTCAAGCATTATCCATGCAACATCCCAAATAAGGTCCGGGTTATCGTCTGGGTTGATAAAAAAGCCATTTTCATAACTGGGTGGTACATAAATAACACTGCCTGTTTCTAATGCCCATTCATCGTCTGGTGTTTTCAATAATCCCTTTCCACCCGTCGTATAAAGCAGCATATACATGTCTGGGCTTCTTCGATAAATACTGAATGCCTCTTTGCCATAATTAATGCCACATTGAAGAATTTTTTGCTTTTCAAGTTCAATCGATTGTACTTGATCAATAATGATAGATTGGCATTTTGGCGAAATAGTAAAATTATCAATATACGCCATTACAGAACTCCAAAATTAAAAAATGATAGTTTGGCAAAGTTTTTTGATTGCTTAGAATAAACGTGTTTGATTAAACATAGGTATGATCTGCTTCACAGTAAGAAAATAATAAATAGGTGGCGGTCATGCAACACTGGCGATACTCAGCAGATAAAACATTTTGGCAAAAAACATGGCGTCTAGCGTTGCCAGTATCAATGCAATCAATGTTGTTTTCACTACTTGGTTTAGTCGATGTCATCATGGTTTCTAAACTCGGTGAGTCGCAAGTTGCCGCCGTAGGTATTGGTAATCGGATATTTTTCTTTAATTTATTGCTTGTTGTGGGTGTCAGTGGAGCTGTTGGTGTACTCGCGGCACAATATTTTGGCGCAGGGAAAATGGAAGGGGTAAGGCGCACCTTGTTACAATCTTGGGTATGCGCAATCTTTCTAACTTTACCTTTTGCTGTGGCATACCGTGTTTTTCCTGATCAAATTGTTTCTTTGGTTAATGATCAAGCCGATTTTATTCACTATGCACGTGATTATTTGTATGTCTGCGGCTGGAGCATTATTTTTACAGCAATTGTTGTACCGCTTGAATCTGCTTTACGTGCGGTAGGTGAAGCTAAAATGCCAACGTATGTTGGGCTGGTGGCTGTCATTATTAATGGCGTACTTAATGCGCTATTAATTTTTGGATTATATGGTTTTCCTGAAATGGGTGTTGCTGGTGCCGCGCTGGGGACAACGATTTCACGTGGTGCACAAACAGTTATTTTGCTGTTTATTACTTATAAAGCCTATAAAAAAGTATTGCCAACACAAGAAGATATAGAGCCAGCAAGTAACGCTAAGGCAAGGAAGCGTTATTTTAATGTCGCTTGGCCTATGATTGTTCATGACGGTGCATGGGCAATGGGAATACTTGTTTATAGTGTTATTTTTGCCAAATTAGGTGTGACAGAGCTTGCCATCATTAGCTTACTATCGCCAATAGAAGCGGTATTGATCTCTGCTTTTATTGGTTTTGCTGTTGCTGCATCAACGATTTTGGGGCACGAATTAGGCGCTGAAAATTATCAACGAGCGTTTCATCAGTCGTGGTTCTTTTTAGCTTTGAGTGTGTCTATCGCTTTTGTGCTTGGTGTGTCTATTTGGCTATCGAGTGGGCTTGTTGGGGAGTGGTTGGCAAAGGCTCAAGCACCGAACCTTGAAATGTCGCTGAATGTTACCTTAGTGATGGCGTTAGGTATGTTCTTAAAAGTATTCAATATGGTGGGCATTGGTGGGGTATTACGTAGTGGTGGCGACATCAAATACAGTATTTTTATCGATTTATTCGGCCAATGGGTAATAGGTATTCCTTTAGCCATACTCACGGGTATTGTTTTAGGCTGGCCCCTACATTGGGTGCTTGTTGCAATATTGGCAGAAGAAGTAGTAAAAGTTGGACTGACAACTTATCGTATTTATGGACGTAAGTGGTTAAAAAATCTTGTTAATGATGACATAGAATCCTCTTCTATGACCGCGTAAAAAATAAGACAATACATAACGGCTGATTAAAGTCTGCATAAAAAGAGTTAGACAGTGATTGTTTAGCTTTTTTTATTTGTAATTAACTCGTCTAAGAATATCAATATTCAACGTGATTTATTGCTTATTACGCAAGTAAAATTCGCAAGCAGAATATTGCCACGCGTAAGTGTTTAATAAATCTGTCATTTTTAGATAATAGAAATGAAATAACAGCTTCTTAATATCCACCAACTTTTTAGGGTATTTGCCAAGGTTGTATATGAGTTACCAATTATCAAGACGTCAGTTTTTATTAAGTTCAGCAAGTGTCGCTGCAACATCAGCAACGGTATTACCTGGTTGTAAAATGCAAAGTAATAATAACCAGAGTGATCAAACACATAGAATTGCTTTACTTGGTGATGTCCATTTTCATGATATTCATGGAGATTTTGGTTTTAACGACAACGAAGTTTGTATCAGAACGATGCAAGACTCTGTTGGTTCTACCCGTATGTTTAATGAAAACTACTTTGTCTTCAAAGCGACATTAGATGACATTGTAGCTGAGGGCATTAAGTTCGTTATTCTTGTTGGCGATTTTTCTGATGATGGACAAGAAGCGCATGTTGATGGCTTGAAAAGAGTGCTTGATCAATACAGTGACGAATATGGATTAGAGTTCTTCTTAACCCATGGCAATCACGATCCAACAACACCCTATGGCGAAGACTGTGATAAGACCTTCTTACGCTCAGATGGTGCTGGTATAAAAGTAACCAGCAATCAAGGCGATGTCGAAAACTTTATTCCTAGTGATGAAGTAGACGGTGTACTCTATAGCCCGAAAATGCAATCTCTAGGTTTCATGCCATTAATGGAAAAGTTAGGTCGATTTGGTTTTCAATCGCAGCCGCATTATCACTACTATGAAACGCCATGGAAATCGGACAAACTTGAAGATCGCGTATATCAAGCAACATCTGCTGATGGAACCTATATAGTTGAATGTCCTGATTCTAGTTACCTTGTCGAACCAATAGAAGGCTTTTGGATTTGCTCCGTTGACATGAACACTCATGTACCTTTGGATCCGCTGGGAAGTCAATGGGATCATGATGCAAAAGGGTATGAAGATGGCAAAGTTCAGAAACCGCAGGTATTAGCTTGGTTAAAAGATGTTATTAAGCGAGCGGATGAACAAGGAAAAACGTTATTAGTTTTTTCGCATTACCCAGCCATCGAATATTTAAACTATAGTGCTGACGATTTTTATTATTTGTTCGCTGACTCATCGTATAACCACAAGCGAGTCCCAACATCAGAAACTACTGAAGAACTCATTGATTGCGGTTTAAAACTGCATTTTGCCGGCCATATTCATATTAACGATACCGCTAAATATGTTGGTCGCAATGGACAAACCTTAGTTAATGTTCAAGCACCGTCATTAGCCGCTTATATTCCAGCGTATAAAAAAATCACCTGTTATGGTCCCGACGACTTCGAGATAGAAACCAAAGTCATTGAAGATGTGCCTGAATTTGATTCTTTATTTAATCATTATGAAAATGAAATAGACTGGCGAACAGCTAAAGGTTTAGACACGCATTGGAAATCGATGCTTGAGGTGTCTTCTTACCGAGAGTTAATGTATCAACACCTGATTTGCTTGACTGTTAATAATAAGTCTGATGATTGGGGCTGGGATATGCGCCATCTTTACCAATCAAAATTTCCACTCTATTGGCTAATGGTTTTAAGCTTGATTGATGACGATTTATCAGGAACGGAACTTTCAACGCTTGTAGACAACATCACCCCAGATACCGATGATACTAAGGTTATTGATTTATTGGTTGAAGCGGGCTTAGAACAAGTGAGTGTTAATAACGCAATTGAAGATGTTAATCAGCACTTAATCAATATGAACTTCAGCCGTCAGCAATTAAATCAGGCTATATTTACAGATTACTGTAATGCAATGCTACATATTCGAAACGGTGATGAGCTTGCATTACAAGACATTGGTTTAGATAAGGTTGTGGGCTACAGTGTTGTTGCAGAGCTTTTTGGTCGTTGTGATATCGACAATAATCTCGAAAATCATGATTATTCTCAAGACTATATAGAGGCAGATCCTGAAGCCGGCTCTCATGAAGAGTTTGATAATAACAAAGATAATTTATCAAACTTAAAATTACGTTTGGCTGCGTTGGCCAGAATTTTCCACATGTTCAGAATTACAGAACCAACAACACACTTCAGGGTTTTCCCGTCGCGAGGGGAAGTACTCGATTTATCTAACGAGAATCCGCTTAGAATTAAAGCGTAATCAATAGCCGACTTTAAGAGTCGGCTTTCTTTTTTTATTAATTACGCCTCATGCACAATATCCCATCATTACACCCCAGTAATTGTCTTTTAACCTGCTCTCACACCGCTTTAACTGTGATAGAATTAACAAAAATTTCGAATCGCCAAGTGATACTGAGCGAGTTTTCATCATGATGTTCTCGGTATCCATTAGTCATTGAAAGACAGGAATTACTTTGAGTCAGTCGAATCAAACTCAAGCAGATGTGTTGAATAACGAAAAAACATTAAAGTCTGCGATTAAAGATTGCATGATGCGCGATCGTTTTCGTCTACACAAACGTGTACAAGGCGCATCAAGAATTAAAAATGAAAAATCGAAGCACGCTGTATTTGACGAAATTGCATTAGAGATTGCGAAATCAATGCAAACGGTAGAACGTCGCCGTACTCAGCGTCCAAAAATCATTTACCCAGCACAGCTACCCGTAAGCCAGAAGAAAGATGATATCGCTGAAGCGATCTTAAATAACCAAGTGGTTATTGTGGCGGGTGAAACGGGTTCAGGTAAAACTACTCAGCTACCTAAAATCTGTTTAGAAATCGGTCGTGGTACCTACGGCATGATAGGTCATACTCAGCCTCGACGTCTGGCTGCACGCTCTGTTGCTTCTCGTATAGCAGAAGAAATGGAATGTGAAATGGGCTCTCACGTAGGTTATAAAGTCCGATTTAACGATCAGGTCTCTGAGCATAGCCACGTAAAGTTAATGACAGACGGTATTTTACTGGCTGAAATTCAACACGATCGTTTCTTAAGTCAATATGACACTATCATTATCGATGAAGCGCACGAACGTAGCTTAAATATTGATTTCATCATGGGTTACCTGCGTGAATTACTACCAAAACGCCCAGATTTAAAAGTCATAATTACTTCAGCAACCATTGATCCTGAGCGTTTCTCTAAGCACTTTAATAATGCACCGATTATTGAAGTTTCAGGTCGTACGTACCCAGTAGAAGTTCGTTACCGCCCTGTGGTTGAAGACGGTGATGACACCGATCGCGATCAGTTAGATGCAATTTTTGATGCGGTCGATGAGCTATGTGATGAAGGTGAGGGTGATATCCTGATCTTCTTAAACGGTGAGCGTGAAATTCGTGATACTGCAGATGCGTTAGAAAAGCGTAAATTACGCCATACAGAAATTCTACCTTTGTACGCACGTCTATCGGCGGGTGAGCAAAACAGAGTATTCCAATCGCACTCTGGTCGTCGCATTGTACTTTCAACAAACGTAGCGGAAACCTCACTAACTGTTCCGGGTATTAAATACGTTATTGATCCGGGTACGGCACGAATTAGTCGCTATAGTTACCGTACTAAAGTACAGCGTCTCCCGATTGAAGCCATCTCACAAGCCAGTGCCAATCAGCGTATGGGTCGTTGTGGTCGTGTTCAAGAAGGTATCTGTATTCGTCTATATTCTGAGGAAGATTTTTTATCTCGCCCAGAATTTACCGATCCGGAAATTCTACGTACTAACTTAGCGTCAGTTATTCTTCAAATGACCGCGATTGGTTTGGGTGATATCCAAGCTTTCCCATTTGTTGAAGCACCAGATAATCGCAATATTCAAGACGGTATTCGATTATTAGAAGAGTTAGGTGCGATTAACTCTAAAGCGACAGATCCGCGTAAACGTTTATCCCCAATGGGTCGACAATTAGCGCGTCTTCCTATTGATCCGCGTTTAGCTCGTATGGTACTTGAAGCGCCTAAATTAGGTGCATTACGTGAAGTAATGATCATTGCATCGGCACTGTCTATTCAAGATCCACGTGAGCGCCCATCAGATAAACAACAACAGTCTGATGAGAAACATCGCCGATTTAACGACAAAGATTCTGATTTTGTTGCGTTCGTTAATTTATGGAATTACGTCCAAGAGCAACAAAAAGAGCTTTCTAGTAATCAATTCCGCCGTTTATGTAAGAAAGAATACTTAAACTATTTACGCATTCGTGAGTGGCAAGATATCTATTTCCAAGTCAACCAAGTGATTAAAGAGCTTGAGTTGAAAATGAATGGCAACGAAGCAAGTTATGACAGTATTCATATTTCGCTATTAAGTGGTTTGCTTTCTCATATTGGTATGAAAGACCAAGAGAAAAATGAATACCAAGGCGCACGTAACGCCCGCTTTAATATCTTCCCGGGCTCTGGCATTTTTAAGAAACAGCCAAAGTGGGTGATGGTTGCAGAGTTGGTTGAAACGTCACGTTTATGGGGGCGAATTGGCGCAAAAATTCAGCCTGAGTGGGTTGAGCCATTAGCGGGTCATTTGATTAAACGTAGTTATAGCGAACCGCATTGGGAGAAGAAGTCTGCTGCTGTTCATGCGTTTGAAAGAGTCACATTGTATGGCATTCCTGTAGTCGCCAAACGTAAAGTGAACTACGGTAATATTGACCCAACGTTATCACGTGAAATCTTTATTCGCTCAGCTTTAGTTGAAGGGGATTGGGATACGCGTCATAAGTTCTATCAACAAAACCGTAAGTTATTACGCGAAGTTGAAGAGCTTGAACATAAATCACGTCGTCGTGACATTTTGATCGATGATGACGAGCTGTTTAACTTTTACGATCAGCGTATTGATTTAAAAGTAACATCAGGTCGTCACTTTGACTCATGGTGGAAAAAAGCTTCGAAAGAAGATCCTGAGTTATTAAACTTTGAGCGTGAGATGCTATTCCGTGGTGATGCAAGTCATGTCACTGATTTAGATTACCCTAACTTCTGGCATCAAGGTAACTTGAAGCTAAAACTAAGCTACCAGTTTGAACCGGGCGAAGATAACGATGGTGTGACCGTACATGTACCATTGGCTATTTTGAACCAAATTCAGCCTGATGGTTTTGATTGGCAGATCCCAGGTTTGCGTCATGAGTTGGTTGTTGCGTTGATCAAATCATTACCAAAGCCGTTACGCCGTAACTTTGTGCCTGCGCCAAACTATGCCGATGCTTTCTTAGCGCGCGTTAAGCCAATGGAAGCGCCATTGCTAGATTCGCTTGAAAAAGAATTAAAGCGTATGAGTGGCGTGACAATTGTGCGTGAAGATTGGAACTTAGATCAGATCTCTGATCACTTGAAAATCACATACCGTGCTGTTGATCACCGCAATCGTAAGTTACGTGAAAGCAAAGATATCTATGGCCTGAAAGACAACTTAAAAGAGAAGGTTCAAGAGACGTTATCGCAAGTTGCTGATGATGATATCGAGCAAGATGGTTTGAAAACCTGGAGTTTTGGTGAGCTACCTGAACGTTACCAACAGAAACGTGGGGGTTTTGAAGTAAAAGCTTACCCTGCGCTGGTGGATAACAAAGATTCTGTTGGTATCAAATTGTTTGAAACTGAAGAGCAGCAAA
Source organism: Photobacterium sp. SKA34 (assembly GCF_000153325.1). Taxonomy (GTDB): domain Bacteria; phylum Pseudomonadota; class Gammaproteobacteria; order Enterobacterales; family Vibrionaceae; genus Photobacterium. The sequence goes on along the minus strand of NZ_CH724142.1, from coordinate 566,375 downwards.
ACAATGCGATGCAGGCGGGTCAACGTCGTTTGATTCTTTTGAACGTACCATCGCCAATTAAGTATCTTCATTCTAACTTGCCAAATAAATCAAAGTTAGGTTTGTACTTTAACCCATATGGTCGTGTACTTGATCTGATTGATGATTGTATTGCTTGTGGTGTTGATAAGCTGATAGAAGAGAAAGGCGGATTAGCATGGCAGCCAGAATCATTTGAAGCATTGAAAGAGTTTGTTCGTGCTGAACTTGGTGACACCGTTGTTGATATTGCTAAACAAGTAGAAGCAATCTTAACCACAGCATTTAACATCAGTAAGCGTTTGAAAGGCCGTATTGATTTAAACATGGCATTTGCGATGTCTGATATCAAAGCACAAATTGAAAGCTTGATCTTCAAGGGTTTTGCAACAGAGTGTGGCTGGAAGCGTCTACCTGATATTTTGCGTTACATGCGTGCCATTGAGCGTCGAATGGAAAAACTGCCAATCGATCCAAACAAAGATCGTGTACATATTTTGAAGATTGAGTCAGTAGTTAACGAATACAAAGAGCTACTGAACAAGATCCCGAAAGGGCAGCCAGTTCCATATAAGGTAAAAGAGATCCGCTGGATGATTGAAGAGCTTCGTGTTAGCTACTTTGCTCAGCAGTTGGGTACGCCATACCCTGTATCTGATAAACGTGTACGTAATGCGATTAATGAGTGCTAATTAACGCTCATTGAAAAGAGATGAAAGCCGATAGTGTTGACGCATTATCGGCTTTTTTATATTCATCACATCAGTAAAAGCATTGATTGAATATACTGATAAACATAAATAAGAAAAATAAGCCTTAAATCTTAGCAAAAGGAGCGTTGTCTCAACATGGATGTCCATTATAGAAAACTTGAAAATATGTACGCTGCTGCACCTATCAATCAGTTTTATTCACCAATAATGACCGTTAGTGAGGGGGTGGCGGAGATTGAAATTAATGCCAATTCATCATTACATCATTCTGCGGGGGCTGTTCACGGCTCGGTGTATTTTAAAATGCTTGATGATGCAGCTTTCTTTGCTGCAAGCTCACTAGAAAGTGAAGTATTTGTATTAACAACCTCATTTACGACTTATTTAACCCGACCAATTTCAGAAGGGGCTATGCGGTCAGTGGGGAAGGTGGTGAACAAAAATAAATCTCAATTTATTGTTGAAGCAGTGGTTTATGATGCAGAAAACAGAGAAATAGGACGAGGTAATGGTGTTTTCGTTCGTAGTAAACAGCAACTTGCTGATGTAAATGGTTACGGTGTTTAACCCATATGAAAGATATAAAAAAGGAGCTAATCAGCTCCTTTTTTATAATGCTACAAACTGAAATTAACGTTCCCAGTATGCTTCTTCCAAACAGTCTTCACGCTCTGGTAGGCCATGAGATAGGCGAGGTGCGTGTTGGATCAATACTTCATAGCTAACACGGTTAGAGTATTGGCAAATCTGAGAGAAAGACGAGTACGACAAGAAGTTCGCTGTGTGTTTCTCAGAATTAGGTACATTAACCTTGTGAAAACGGTTGGCAGACATATCGTGTAGAAGTGCAGAAAGCGCAGCATCACCTGCACCGTTTGTGTTTTTTATCTCAACGGGTCCACCAAGGTAAGGGGCGATGTGAGAGTAAACTCGAATAGGTTTTTCACACTCGCTTTTCGCCATTGGACGGCTGAATTCGTATTTATTGAATTCTGGGATCTTACCTGGAAGAAGTGGCAGTGATGATTCACGCTTCAATGAATCTTCGGTGTAACCCGCCATGTATAAACCAACAGGACCTGCAGTACACAGAACCATATCAACCCAATCAAGTGCTTTATCAGCAGCTGTCAGTGGATCTGTTTCACCGGTTAATGCTTCAGCTTCTTCTTCGTTCATCGCAACACAGGTTACGTGCTCTTTTAGAAACTCAATCCACCATTCGCGCTTATCTTCGATAACGTATTTAGTGCCCATAGTCAGTACTACTGGCACATTGTATTTTTTCGCGTATTCGATAGCTTTAAGCGCAGCGTCTTTCATTGGGTCTGTTGGCTTACCACGAACAAGGTAAGTTGATAGCACCAATGCAGAGGCTTTCTCAAATGCAGATTCAGGAATACTTTCTGGACGAAGTTGGTTCATTTGACCTTCGTTAATCGCGAAAGTACGTTCACCATCTTCACTGATAAGCGTGTAGCAACGACCGATAGGACCATTTACTGGCTGTAGGTAATCTAAATCCATACGACTAGAAGTGTTACATAAATAGCGGTATGCGTATGAACCGATTTTTAGATCTTGGCTCATTACACCAAGTAAGATTGATTTATCATCAGCTAATACAGAGTAGTTGTGCAATGTATTACCAATAGTATCGCCAGGATATTCGTGGCTAATAAGCTTACGATCTTTTAATTCTTTATAAAGCAATTCAGCTTTATCTACATCAAGAACGACAGATTGTCCCTTAGTGAGAGCATGTCTGGCTAAGAAGTCATCGTCAACGCGAGCTTCAATATCAACTATGGTTTGACCAACACCAATTAGATGTGATTTTGCTAATGGATTGTCTTGTTGAATTTGAACAACTAATGGATCGCGGGCATTGACAGGAAAGTAATGCTTTGACTTACGTTGACCAGGAAATTTCATGTCTTGATGGCTATGGAATTAAGGGATTTTGATTTATTCTAACATGAAAATGCGACTGGAATCTCATTTCTTTGAAATATCGTGTTGATAGTTGTTCTTTTGCTGTTTTTTTAAACGAGTCAAATAAAGTTACATGAAAAGAGGCTAAGAACTATGCTTTTAAGCTATTTATCAGTGTTGTGCGTTAGTTTTTGATAGGCATGAAATAGCAGTTATATTAGCTATTATGGTAATTTAAAAATTAGAAAGTTATAAAAAAAGCCGCACTAGCAGCTTTTTTACGATAAAACGACAGAATCAGTTAAGTCTTTTTAATTCTTCTTGTGCTGATTTACCACCAACAGGGCGGCTGACCGAAATAGAGCGGCCTTTTTTCATGCCTTTCTCATAATCATCAGTGAGTGCTTTCATTGCTTCTTGTAGTTGCTTTTTAAACGTTTCACGATCAAGGTTTTCAAATTGTTTATCAATATAGTTGGCCATACGTTGATCATGGTCATCGTCTGTCGTCAACTCAGGTAATTTTTCCAATGCCCCTTCAAGCCAGCCTGCTAAAAAAGAGTTCACACGACGTGTTACTTCTTGTGTACTAGTGCTAGTACCAGCAAAACTATTTCTGAATTGACCTGTTTGTTGGTTCATTTCTCGATATACAACATCAAAAGCAAAAGCGGCGAAAATTGCACGCTCTGCCATGCCAATGAATTCCGCTTTTTTTAAACCTTTATAATTAGTCAGTACACATTCCACGCCGAATCGACGGTTGATACCACGAATAATTTTTAAAATCTGCGCACTAATATCACTCGGTAGTAAGGTCTGAGATTTTGTTTTGCCCATTTTGATGAATTCAATATCGTCTTTCTCAAGACCATATTTGAGCATGAGGCGATGGGCCATACGAATAGCTTGCGCGGCTTCATTAACGTTAGCCGAGTTACCTAACTCTAAGCATTTTGCTATTTTCTTTAGCGCCTTTCGCTTTTGTTCAGACATTCAACATACTCACGATTTAAACAGGGCGCGTATTTTACCGCTTTAGTTGCTACTACATCAAGCGTAACGGCTATTAATAAGGGGAATTAATACTAAGAATTGAATATTTACTATAACAACTTACCACGGCAAAAATTTTTGCTGATATATATTTTCCTTATTATCTGATTACACGAAACAAAGTTATCGTGTAATCAGAAAGTTAATAGGAATAAAAGTAGAGGATGCTATTTTAATGCCGCCCGTTTAGCACGACGTTTGATATTTCCTGTTTTGGTCATAAAGTCGAATAGTGGTGCAAACAAGTTGGCAAATAAAATTGCGAGCATAATACCTTCTGGATAAGCAGGGTTAAGTACGCGAATGAATATGGTCATAACACCAATTAAAATGCCGTATGCCCATTTCCCTTTATTAGTAAATGCGGCAGAAACTGGATCGGTTGCCATAAAGAAAGTACCGAAAGCGACACCACCAATAACAAAATGCCAATAGAAGGGCATTGAGAACATGTAATTGGTATTTGAACCAACGGTGTTAAGTAGTAAAGAGGTACCTGCTAGGCCGATGAAAACACCTAGTACAATTCGCCACGATGCTATTCGCATAAAGATTAATATTAAACCTGTTAGTGCGATAAACAAGGTTGAGACTTCTCCCATTGAACCGGGAATATTACCAATGAAAGCATCAAACCATGAGATAGATTGACCGGTCATGTTATTCGTCAGTGCATTTTGACCACCTTCATACCACTGACTGAGTGGTGTCGCCCCTGAATAACCATCAGCTGCAACCCAAACAGCGCCTCCTGACATATTCGCAGGATAAGCAAAATATAAAAAAGCACGCCCAGCGAGTGCAGGGTTTAAAAAGTTTCGACCAGTACCACCGAAGATTTCTTTTGCGACAACAATACCAAAGGTAATACCTAGTGCTGCTTGCCAAAGTGGAATTGTCGGAGGAAGAATAAGTGCAAACAATATGGAGGTGACAAAGAAGCCTTCATTCACTTCATGCCGCCGAATGATGGCAAATAATACTTCCCAGAATCCACCAACAATAAAGACAGTAAGATAAACAGGGAAAAAGTAACTGGCACCAACTAAAAGATCACTGATCCAACTTGATTGCTGAACAGCGTCAAGAGACCCCCACACCCAGCTAAGTCGCCATGAGGAATCCAATGCTTGCTGAGCCGCTGTCGCATCAAGTCCGTATAACAACGCATTACTAGATTGTTGCCCTATATTGTACATACCCCAAATCATGGCGGGAAAAACAGCTAACCAAACCATGATCATAATACGTTTCAAATCAATACTATCTCTAACATGAGTAATACCTTTATTAACCTGTCCTGGGGTGTAGAAGATAGTTTCAACCGCCTCAAACAAGGGATAAAAAGTTTGGTATCGTCCACCAGGTTTGAATTTTGGTGATAGCTTATCTAAATAACTTTTAAGACTCATAACACTTCCTCCTATGTAGTATTACGAGCACTCGCCAAAATAGATCGCTTTTTAAGCAACTAAACGCTTTTCTTTTATCTAACATCTAGATATGTAATGAAAGATAAAATCAAATTAGCCATAAACACAGACTTTAAGTATAAATAGGAAAATTAGGTTGAAATCATGTCAACCTCAACGATAACCACAACAATGAGTACTCCCATATGACGACCGATTATGTGTCGATTGATGTGCCTTTTGAGTTTCGTCATACCTGTTGGTTTTGTGGCGAACCTTATTATGAAAGCCATGCCTTTATGGCAAAGCCTAATTATGATGGGCAATCTGCACCGATCATGGTGCCTTGCTGCCAAGAGTGTTTTGGTTTTACAAAAGAGATTAAAGTAAGCAGCCTTGATCTTTTGCGCGATAAAGTGAAAGAGAAACTGCATAAGAAGTACCAAAAGCATTTACAAATTGGTGTTAATTGGACTAAGCAAGAGCTTGAAGAGTGTGAATTTGAAGGCAAAGCACTTGAAGGTTTTCGTGAAAGCGGTTGGGCAATGTTTGAAATTGCAAAGGGGCGAGTCAATTACCGTGGATGGGCGGTAAGTATTGATGGTATTCCTGTTGAAGGGCTAACAACCGCGTTCCAATTTGAATTTGATGGCATTGTGTATACCAGTTTAAATCATGCCGTGAACCAACTGGCGACGGCATATGCGATCCCACAGCCCTATTTGGAACAGGTCATTGAATTGGTTGGACGCGATAAAATGGCGTATGCCTTGCGTTTTTGTAAAACAAGTTACGGTTATTCAAGTGCTGAAATTACCGCAAGTTTAGCGAGTTTACGTGCATTATTAGCGGAAGAAAAAGCTAACAAACAGATTGAAACTAGCAGTAATCGTCGTCTTAAAAACAACAAAGTCGCTGTTTCCGAAATTAAAGAGCTAATTTTACATCGAACGATGATTTCACCTTATGCCATTCAATGGGCTCTAGAGCATGGTGCAACCACACTGCAATTGTTAGCTGAACAAGAAGAGGCGTTTTTCGAGCACTTCAATAAAGAATCTGAATTAACAGCCTTTACTTATTTTAATGGATTACAAATTTACCTTGAGCAACGAGAAACCGATCCAGAGTGGGTCGTTAATTTTGATCCAAATAAGCAGCTATTTGAATCTTAATTAAACAGATTATTACCTATCCGACGGTGTGTAGCGCGTAAAAAATGCTATACACCGTTTATGTTTGAAGTAATCTTTAGCACTCGATATAAACGCTGAAATTTAATAAAGTAACCCAATCAACTAGCTTTGCGAAATTTCGTGCATTAAATTATCGATTTGGACAACCACTTTTTTACTTGCTTCTTCCATAGCGTTTATTGCCGTTACCACTTCTGACATATTGCCAGATTTTGCTTGGCTCATCGCTTCACGGCCCATTTCATGAACCGCTTTATGAGGTTCTTCCATTAATGCATAGCTTCTCAAGTGACTAAATACTTTGCCTTCACCATGGTAATACCACTGACCTAAACGACACTCCGAGTGGTTATTAATAACTTCATTAAATGCACCACGCTGTAGGAAGCTGTAAATATTGTTTTTCCAGATAGCATGATCAAGTTTAACTGTATCTAAAAAAGCACGCGTCGATGCAATATGAATAACATGCTGCATATGTTCAGATTGGCCAACCACCTCATTAACAATGGCACCGATTTGAGCGGAAGAAGCTGACACTTCTTCTGCGCAAGACTGGTTCTCATCAATCGATGATTTAATCTCATTAACCTGCGTAAGCACTTGGCTAACAAGTGTGTCTATCTGCTCGCTGGCTTCACTTGCTTTACCTGCTAAATTTCTAACTTCATCAGCTACGACTGCAAAACCACGCCCAGCTTCACCCGCACGAGCAGCTTCAATGGCGGCATTAAGTGCCAACAAATTTGTTTGGTCAGAAATCTCTTTTATTGTCGATACAAGGTGAGAAATTGAAGTGGCAGTGGTATCGAGTATTTTTACAGAGTCAGTACTTTGAGTGGCTTGAGAGCTAATGTTAACAGCACGGTTATCAAGGCGAGAAAGTGCCTGATGAGTTTGTGCAAACATTTCGTCTAGTTGTTGTAGCTGACGGTTTTCATGTTCCATTGATTGAGCACTTTCAACCATCTCATTACGGATAGTTGTAAGCATGTCGCCACCTTTTAGATTGCTCGACAATAACTCATTACTTTTATGGTTATCCTGCTTAGTCAATTGAACCAATTGTTGTGCTTCTTGAAGTTTATCTTCTAAGGCGATGACATCAGCTTGATACTTTTCTTTAAGGTCCGCTAACTCTTGCTTTAGCGCTTTATTTTCTGTCTCTACTCGTTTTCGTCCAAACATAGTTATTAAACCTTTATTTTTCAGCCGTGAAATACAATGAATCTTCCATAATGAAACTAATACTTGGTACTAATAAGTAAATTAAGAATATTATCTGCGAAATATGACTTTTATACCGTGACTTGTTACAAACATTTAAAAGATATGATAAAAATAAACAATGTGTTGTTAACAATCGAATAAGTGGGTGTGAATTTTATATAAGCCGTTCTAGTGGGACTGCTTCATCAAAAATATATTGAAAACATCAAGAATATTCATGAAAAAGTCTTTGATATTATAAAAAGGGGAGGTTGTCAGCACAAGTTCAACCAATATTGAACATAATTTTACGTTGTCGTTATTCAAGAACGATAAACTGTCTAATATTTTAATCAATCGTGAAGTTAGGAAAATAACAACTATTTCATTCCCCAAATTTTTTATGTGTAAATGACGACTTATTTAAAATTAAGAAATTCAACACTCTGAATTTTCAATGTGAACGGGGATGTTTTTTTATCAGCAATTAAAAAGCCTATTTGTTTGATGTCTTCTGCAAGAAGTTCGGGGGCGCCACTGAGTAACCTTCCTCTAAAGACAGCTTTAAAGTCATTAAAGTTAAAAGTTTTAATTTGTTGCTGTCCTTTGATCGTTTCAAATTCATGTTTGTAATTTATACGGTAGTCATTTTTCCAAGTAGTAATCCGTAATTGATATGTTCTACCATCACCAATATAGATAAGGTTTACCGCATTAATGTCAATAGTTAATGGTGATATTGTTCTGTTTACCGAGCTAAAACCGCCGTTATTAGCTAATGATAGCTCACCAGTAAATTGACTTACGTTGCCATCATAGGTGAATAGACCGGTAGAAATACCGTCCATTACATTATCATTTACAGCAGTCCAGTACTGATATTCATTAGGTTGAGTAAAATCAATCATATTAAGCCTTGATGCCAACGTGTGTTTAGAAAAAGTAATACACGTAAAGATTAATGCCAATAGCAATAAAAAGTGTTTAGATGGATTATATCGATAGATACTTAACAGCTTCATAGAAAACCTACATACCTTTATCGTTCGTGGCGAGCATAGCCAAGCATTGATGAGTAAAATCGGAATAATTAGCAAGTTTGTCGTACTCAACGTTAAGAGAACCATGAAACATCAGTGTTACCGTAACGTCTCTATAATTAAGCCAGCATGTGTAACCGTTATAATCATGCCACGCGTATATATCGCCAAGTTTATATCTATTATTGAGCTGTTCTCCTGTAGAGCGAGTATAGTCAAACACTCTAAGAAACTCTTTAATAGTCAGTTTTCTCTCCATTATGATCCTAAATATCTTTATGATTAAATTAATTATATACAATCAAAGATAGTACGATTTAAGGATATTAACTGATCACTCAAAATCATTAATAAAAGCTTTAGAAATAATGAGATAAAATTTTTAAAAAACATGACGTATTAAATGAATAGCAATGTTACTTTGATAAGGTATTGATAATTTTTTAACTATGGTCAAGAGGCAAGTTATGATTTATACAACAACAGAAACAGTTCCAGGTCGGGAAATTGAAACGATATTAGGTGTTGTTAATGGCAATGTCGTTCAATCTAAGCATGTTGGTAGAGATTTAATGGCGGGGTTGAAAAGTATTGTTGGTGGTGAATTGAAAGGCTACACCGAAATGCTGACTGAAGCACGAGCTATCGCGACCGAACGATTAGTGACAGAGGCTGAGAAGCTTGGTGCGGATGCCATTGTTGGCGTGAGGTTTACTACTAGCGCTGTTACTGATGGCGCATCCGAGATTATGGCCTTTGGTACTGCGGTTAAGTTACGAGCCTAAGGGTAAGATTCATCCATCCTTGGTCATTTTAAACTTAACGTAAGTATTGAAATACTCTTGTTAATGTTAGCTGCTGGCGCAGTTTGTTGATTAATACATTCTTATTAAATGGGTTTTAATGAAAGGAATTAGGATGGAAGAGCTTCAAGGTGGACGAGAAGGGCAAATTTTTTTTACTGAAGATAAAGTGTATCGTCCTAGTGGTTTCTGGTCAGAGTCCGTTCATCAGTTGTTGTTGCATCTTGAAAATAACGGCTTTGATGACGCGCCAAAGTTTTTAGGCTACGACAGCGATGGGAACGAGATATTGTCTTTCGTATCAGGGGATGTTTACAATTATCCATTAAAGGGAAATATTGCGACAGATGCTGCTTTAATTTCTGCCAGTAAGCTTTTACGCCAATACCATGATATTACTGCTTCATTTATTACTAGTCCATCATTTGAATCTTCGCAATGGATGCTTCCAAGTAGAGCACCGTATGAGGTAATTTGTCATGGTGATTTTGCGCCTTACAATGTTGCTTTAGATGGTGATAAAACAATTGGCATTTTTGATTTTGATACGGCTCATCCAGCTCCAAGGCTTTGGGATATTGCTTATGCTATTTATTGTTGGGCACCATTTAAAACCAATCAATATGATGCTTTAGGGGATTTAACAGCTCAATCCGCTAGAGCTCGTCTTTTTTGTGATGGTTATGGTTTATCAAATAAAGAGCGCGGGAAGTTAGTTGAAACAATGATTGATAGGATTCAAACCTTAGTTGACTTTATGCAAAGTGAAGCCAATAAGGGTAATGTTGACTTTATTGAGAATATTGATAATGGACATCATCTTGCTTATCTCAACGATATTGAATATTTGAAAACAAGTTCTCAATTTATAACGAATAGTATATATAAGTAAAAGTTAAGGCTGTTATTAATAAAAAGACCTTGGTCAATGTTTTATCTAAGTCTTTTATTTTAAATATAGAGCTTTTTTTATTGTGCTGTAAATCATGATTATATCAGCCCGGTTTATGTTCAACACCATTTTAAGAATCCGGTTTATCAACCGGAGCATTTATAAGTTAAATTTACTCAACAGGAATCAATCGAGAAAGTAGCTAACGGATATGAAAAAATCACCAATAACAACTTTACTGTTAGGGGGGATAAAAGTGGTGGAGTATTAAGTGTTGATAAAGGCGTATCTCTGATGACATTAAAGAAAAGCAATAATTTAAGAGCTAATAAAGCATTAACACGTTATCAATCGTAGTGTAAAAATAGTGATAAAAAAGCCCGTTAGTAAGAACGGGCTTTTATTTTATTACATGTATTTATACTTGTTCTGTTTACTGATTCTGGCGTGACCAGACCATGGTGTTGCCATCCTTATCAAATGCTAACACTTCATAAGGATCTTTTTTATCACCATATTCCATACCTGGTGATCCCATTGGCATACCACCTACAGCAAGGCCAATCATACGCTCAGGCTTACTTTCTAGGAAACGCTTAATTTCAGTTGCTGGAATATGTCCTTCAAAAGTGTAACCTTCAATCTGTGCAGTGTGGCATGACGCATATTCAGGACGTAAACCTAATTTAATTTTAATAGGCGTTAAGTCTTCTTCGTACACCATATCTAATTTAAAGCCATTGTCTTCCATGTGCTTAACCCATTCTTTACAACAACCACAGTAAGGTGACTGATAGTTAGTGCCTGAAATCGGTGCACTTGCTTGAGCTAATGAGGTGATAAATAAGCAGGTGGCAGCAAAGATATGTGAAATTTTCATCTGTAAAATCCTTCAAGTTGCGCGAATATTGTCGCGCTAAATAACCAAATAAAGTTGTGGAAAAATGCCGTTTAGTTATTTCGTTAAACGAGAGGAGGCCTTAGCTGTGTTTCACTAAAATAAACAGGTGTATTTGTTTGACTTGCATATAATTGAACACTATCAACAATCGCAGAAAACGCGAAGAAAGTTAACAGTGCGGCTTGTGTTTGTTTGCTATTGCAATCATCGTCATTACAGCATGATGATTTATCTTTAACCATTTCGGTGTTAGCGAGTGATGTATCTTCGATATGATTTGTATCACAAGAGGAAAGTGTTGTGATCTTCGTTGACAACATCGGCATTTCTTTATCGCAGCATTGTTCTGGTTGGACGGTTTCTATTAATGCTGTTGTCATTTGAAGACAATGTGTTTTAGGTACTTGATCAAAGCTAATGGTGCGTGCAATTACAGCGTTAGTAAAAACACTGAAAATGATAAATAGTGTGAGGATTGAACGACGACACAACGTAATCATATAAAAGCAAGCATTCCTTACATTACATTCGCTTATAGATATTAACTATTAGAAAGTATATATGAACATAATGTAAGTACAATATCGAGCTTGTAACAAGTTGTGTTATTGAAGCAGAGCTTAACGCGATTTTGACATTAATACCTACTAACTAGGCGTAAACTATTCTGACTATAGGAAATTACTCTGTTTAAAATAAAAAATGCGCTGTTAGGGCTAATTATGTTGTATACCGAAAAAGACCGTCAAATTTTGCATGATACATGGATGAGCTATAAAGCAAAAATGCGTATAACTCAAATAGAAATGGCTAAACAATTAGGATTAACACAACTGGAGTTTTCAGATATTTTGCGTGGCTCGACATTAATTGAGCAACAGTTTGTTAATGAATTTTGTGGAGCAATTGGCGTTGATCCTGTTTTAATTCTTCCATCAATGCGCGAAAGAATGTCCACTGGTCAGAGTACAAATTCATCGATTAAAAACACATTTATCTTTGATGGTGAAATTACTAATGTAACGTATTCTGGGAACCAATTAGTTGTTGAGTACGAACATAAAGCAACGTCGACACAATAAAGCTAAATAAATAGTAAAAAGGGCTCTTAATGAGCCCTTTTGATTATTTTTCTGAATCAATTTGCCATTCAGGGACAAATAAATAGAGCACAGCGGCCGATAGTATTGAACCCATAACGTCCGCTGGAAAATGCATACCTAGCCATAAACGGCTAATACCCACACCTACGGCCCATGTCATAAGTCCACCAGCTAATAAATAGTGGCGAGTACGTAATAAGAAGCCGCCCCAAAACAGAATACAAATCGCTGCAAAGATTGTGTGCCCTGATGGAAAAGAATAGTTAGTTTCACCTTCCCAACTACGAATACGCCATTGGCTAACATAGGCAGATGCTCTTTTAACAACGTTGTCTTTTTCACTTTTATTTAGTTGATAAAAGTTTTCAGGTGATGGGATTAAGTTTAAACGCTGTAGTTCATAGGTATAAGGACGAGGGATTGCCGTTTCATGCTTTAAAACTGTTTTCGCGCCAAAACTTAATACCAATAAAATTGCGAATTGAATCCACAATTTAATGATTTGTTTTTTAGGTAAACGGAATAAGACCGGTAATAAACACAGTAAGACGGTTGTGATAAGGAAGAAGGGGTTACCTGCCGTATCTGTTAATAAAGAAAATGATAAACCAGCCGCATCATTAATGGGATCGCTTAACAGAGGTACTGGGAATATAGAGATAGCAATAAAAAGTGCTAATGCAAAAAAAGCTAATGCCAGATAATTAACAAGTTTTTGAGAGATAAAAAACATCATGGTTACAGTCAATCAGTAATAGAGTATGAGTAGGTTGACCGTGGATTCTACTGAAAGTGCCATTGTAATGATATTTATTTTCAAAAATACGTTAAAAGGGATATTTAATGTCATTTTAGGATGTGGTTTTACTGGTGACTCTTTTACATATTAAACGTGCTAAATCGGCTGATTTATAAAATTGTGATATCTGTCACTTAGGATTGTGCTTTTAGAAGCAAACATTAAGAATCCTTAATCTTTTGCTTAATTTCAATTAAGAATCGAAGCGTATCATTAAGTTATCAAAAAAATTTAACCTTAAATTTAACTTTTAACGTGGAGAAGAGGATGAGTATTCTCGGAAATTTCCAAAAATTAGGAAATGCAATTATGTTTCCTATCGCAGTATTACCGATTGCCGGTATCTTACTGCGTATAGGTCAACCTGATCTATTAAACATTCCATTTATTGCCGCTGGTGGTCAGGCTGTATTTACCAACCTTGCTTTACTTTTTGCTATGGGGGTTGCCGCTGGTTTCTCTAAAGACAATTCGGCTCCTGCAGCAATTGCAGCTGCTGTTGGTTACTTTATCTTAATGGCGGCTCTTAAAACATTAAACCCAGATGTCGATCCTGGTGTCGCTGGCGGTATCATTATAGGTGTCTTTGCTGGCTTACTATATAATCGTTTCCATGCAATCAAATTACCTGAATTCTTAGGCTTCTTTGGCGGTAAGCGTTTTGTGCCTATCATTACTGGTCTTGTTGCACTTGTGCTTGCTTTTGCATTCAGCGTTATCTGGCCACCAATTCAAGATGGTATCAACCACCTTGGTCAATGGATCTTATCAAGTGGTGCGCCTGGTGAGTTTGTGTACGGTGTTGCTAACCGTCTACTTATTCCACTTGGTTTACACCACATCCTAAACAGCATGGTTTGGTTTGTATTCGGTAGCTACACTGCTGCTGATGGGCATGTTGTAACAGGTGAAATCTCTCGTTTCTTTGCTGGTGACCCAACGGCAGGACGAATCCTAAGTGGTTTCTTCCCAGTTGTTATGTTTGGTTTGCCAAGTGCTGCGCTTGCATTCTATGTAACAGCGAAGAAAGAAAACAAGAAAGTGGTTGGTGGTATGTTGTTAAGTGTTGCATTAACTGCATTCTTAACTGGTATTACAGAGCCAATCGAATTCATGTTCATGTTCCTAGCTCCTGCATTATATCTAGTACACGCTATTTTAATGGGTGTGAGCATTGTTGTAGCGTCAACACTTGATATTCATATGGCATTTAGCTTCTCTTCAGGCTTGATTGACTACATCTTGAACTACAACGCACCAGCTGCACACAACTCATGGGAAATTATCCCAATGGGTCTTGTGGTTGGCGCAATCTACTTCGTAATCTTCGTTGCAGTAATTAAGATGTTTAATCTTAAAACACCGGGTCGTGAAGATACACCAGCTGAAAATTCAAACCCTTCAAAAGCTAATGACGGTAGCAAAGAAGATTTAGCAAAAGCTTACCTAGCAGCATTAGGCGGTAAAGATAACTTAACTGATATTTCAGCCTGTATCACACGCTTACGTTTAGGTATTGTTGACCGTTCAGTTATCGATGATACAACACTTAAACAACTTGGTGCTAAAGGCGTAGTGAATGTAGGTTCTAATAACCTTCAAGTTATCCTTGGTCCTCAAGCTGAAATTATTGCTAACCAGATGAAGTCACTTTAAGACGTTAGCGCTAAGAGATTCGTGATTTCATAATTTCCCCCTATGGTCACGTTAAACGGTCTACCTTTTGGTAGACCGTTTTTTTGTCTTTAAAAGGTAAAGCCATGATCCTGTTACCTGAAAATTATATCTCTTGTGTATATAATGCGAAAATAAGCGGTGATAAGAAAATAATTAGGTATTAAATGAAAGTTCTCGTTATTGAAGATGATGTCACTACGCGTGAATTTATTGCGCAAGGATTGCGAGAGCATGGCTTTGTGGTTGATGAAGCAGAGGATGGTCATCAAGGATTAATGATGGCAACAAGTTGTGAATATCAACTGATTATTTTAGATCGAATGCTACCGATACTTGATGGTTTAAAAGTACTTGCAGCATTACGAGCAACAGAAAATGAAACGCCCATCTTAATTTTAAGTGCCATGGATAGTGTAGAAGATCGTGTTGCTGGATTAACTGCAGGCAGTGATGATTACTTAACCAAACCTTTTGCTTTAGCTGAACTCATTGCTCGTGCCAATATATTAGTTAAGCGTCATCAGTCTAGTGTAAATATTTCATCTGAATATAGCTATGACGACTTACGACTTGATATTAAATCTCATCGGGTATGGCGCGGATCTCGCTTATTAAATCTGCAGCAAAAAGAGTTCTTACTCCTGCAATATTTAATGGAGCATGCTGAAAGTGTGGTTTCGCGTATGAGTTTATTTGAGTCGGTATGGAGCTACCACTTTGATCCTAAAACGAATGTTATCGATGTACATATCGCAAACTTACGAAAAAAATTAGAAGAAGGTGGAGAGACCAGTTTGATCCATACCGTACGAGGTGCAGGTTATGTCTTACGCAGGCTCTGATCGGTTATCGCGTTCGAGTATTTTTAAAGTTCTACTCTATTTTATTTGTTGTGTTGCTATTATATTTATTCTGTTTATTAACCAAGTCTATGTTAATTCAGAAATTTTTTACCATAAACAGTTAGCAAAAGAATTAAATATTGAAATGACATTGTTTGAGCGTATGGTTCAAAAAGGTCATATTAATGCGATTCCTGATCTTGTTAAAGAGCATCAGCAAATCCAAAATGAGCTTGAGTATAGGATTATCAACAGGCCAGAGACGAATACTACGCTAACGTATCCAGCTGCATTATCAGATACAGAGCTTCGTGTTAATCGCCTTCAAAAGACGTTAAATTTACCTAATGATAAGGTGCTTATTATTGGTGTTAATCCTGAAATAATGCGCTCATACCGTGAGAATATAACACCAATGCTAGTTTCAGGCATTGCTGTACCCGTAATTTTGATGCTTGCGGGCGCTCTATTATTTGCGATTTCTATTTTAAAGAAATTAGAACGTGTTAATCATGGTATGAACCGGGTCAGCCTTGGCGAGAAAGGGGTGAAACTCCCTGTTAGTAAAAATGATGATGAATTTGATGTACTGACTATTCACCTTAATTTTCTTATTGAACAAGTTGAAAAAAAAGAAGAGTCATTAAAGGAACTCTCGGTTGGTATGGCACACGATTTGCGTACACCAATTGCAAGAATGAAACTTCGGCTTGAAAGCTTACTAGCAAAAGACACAGCGCCGTTTACCAAAGACTTAGAAGCTTGCCATGATGATTTGGAAGTACTACTTAGTATGTTCAATGGCATGTTAGAAATTTCTCATATCAATACGGGTAAACATAAAATTGATAAGCAATGGGTTAATTTATCTCAAGTTTGCCAAGATGTTGTTGATTTCTTATTACCTATTTCGGATGAAAAGAAACAAGTTTTATCATTTCGTGAAGATGAACCATACCGTGTAAAAGGAGAGCCTAGTCTACTTTTTCGTGCGATTTATAATGTAGTTGAAAACGCGATTAAATATACACCTGATGAAGGAGCTATAGACGTTGTCGTCGATCATTTTGGTGTGGTCGTGATTGATAATGGGCTTGGCGTATCGGATGAAGATAAAGGGCGTATAAAAGAGCCGATGTATCGTGCCGATAAAAGTAGGACGCATCAAGGTTTTGGCTTAGGGTTATCGCTTGTTGAAGCGGTGATGAAAAGTCATGGTGGTGATTTGGCTTTTAGTGATAATAACCCTGGTTTACGAGCGCGATTATATTTTCCTTTAAAACATGATCATAGATTGAATGAGAGATAAAAAAAGCCCGCTAATTGCGGGCTTTTTTGAATACTAAATATCACTTTTTCTGTTTAAACTTCTTCTGTTTGAAGATTATTATAGTGTTCTTTTTTAGCGTTAAAACGAGAAACCAAATCATCGATACCATCTTGGCAATAAGGTTTTAAGCCACTCATCAGCATACGTTTACGGCCAGTGCCTACAATCTCTCCATTTTCTTTAAAACAGAAGTTCAGTGCTACACTTCCACGCTTTCCATCAACATCAATATTTGAACTCGTTAGTTCTACATGAGGTGCTGTTAAATCTAGTCGACAGAACTCAAGTTCCATACTTTCGTAAATAACTAATGGTCGAGTAGGGTTGATCATTATGTCTTTAGATTTCATCAAAGGCACCATGATATGAGGGAAATTCATTCCTGAAAACTGAACGTAACTTTTAGTTATTTGAGCAATTAGATCTTGGTCATGGGTTATTTCACCTGAACGTGCAAGGTGAAGGAATTCCTTGCTTTTACTATCGACCAATGACAAGTCGGTATCGGATTCAGCTGAAATACTCAGTTCTGTACTCTCATTTATCATACCTGCAAACGTTACACGCATTTTTTGGCTGATACCAACATTGGCAAGTAAGACAGAGAAAAGTAGATCGCCAGGAACACAAAAGCGCTTATTGTCTGGATCGTGAATAGGGTTGAAATCACCCGCAATTCGTTTCGCAAAATCACTTGCTTGTTCACGAGTAAAAGAAAACTGACCACTTTTATCTGAATAGTATGTATCTAAAAACATGTTACGTATGAATACCTAAAATAGAGACTGCGCCTATTCTACAACATAAAGTGTTGTGTAATGGTCTAGCCAGATGAAAAACGAGTAGCTCTTAACTTATGTATAAATGCAAGCATTTATAATTGATACTTAATGACTTTTTATTGCGATTAGTATCATCTTTATTTTAATGTTAATTATATAGAAATGGCTGCATTTTTGTTTGAAATTTTCAACATAATGATAATATTGATTGCGTAATATGCTTAACCACTATTTTTTTAATGTTTTTTCCATGAAATCGATGATTGGTGTGTATATCAATAAATTATTCGGTATTATCATTGACCTGAAGAATAAAGAAATCTTTTGTTACAACTTAATATATAATAAAAGGTTTTTGTCGACTTCTAACGTGTAGAAGACGGGAAATAAAAAAGTAGCATGGAAGCTACATCTAAAAATAAAAAAGCCAAGCTACTTTAAGTAGCTTGGCTTTTAATATAGTGAAAAGCTGAAACGTCACATACGTATATCTAATGGAATAATTGTAACCTTATCACCGACTTCTGCATTTACTTGCTCTGGTGCTATTTCAATCAAGCAGTTTGCTTCACTCATCGAACGAAGTATACCTGAGCCTTGCGAGCCTGTGCTTTTCACCACTAAACGAGCATTAGCATCAAAACTCGAAATACCACGAGTATACTCAGTACGTCCTGAACGGGAACGAAGTTTTTCAATCGCGATAGCTTGATGCGTCTTCGGCTGCCAATTGATAATGCCTTGCTGTTTTCTAATAGCGGGTTCAACAAATTGTAAGAACGCAACCATTACCGCGACTGGGTTACCTGGTAATCCAAAGAATGGCACTTTACCTATAGTTCCAAAAGCAAGAGGGCGACCAGGCCGCATATTGATTCGCCAAAAGTTAATTTGACCTAACTTATCTAATACGGTTTTTATATAGTCTGCATCGCCGACAGATACACCACCAGAGGATAAGATCAAATCAGCTTGAGTGCTCGCTTGTGTTAAGGTTTTTTCAAGCGACGCTTCGTTATCATCAATAATACCGAGATCAACAACTTCACAGCCCAAGTTGGTGAGTAGGGCATACAATGTATAGCGGTTTGAGTCATAGATGCAGTTTTGTTTCTGCACTTCCCCCGGTTGCTGAACTTCATCACCGGTAGAGAAAATTGCAACACGGATAGGCTTGTTGATTATGATTTTATCAATACCCAGTGATGCCACCATACCAAGCTCTGGTGCTGTGATTGTCGTGCCTGCTGCAACGGCAATTTGACCTAATGCGAGATCTTCACCTGCTTGACGTACGTTTTGGCCTGCTTTGATTTTTCCCATTGATTTATCAAACGTGACCGTGTCACCTTTCTGGTTCACCTGCTCACGCATAATTACAGTATCTGCACCTTGTGGAACGGGGGCACCTGTCATAATGCGTACGGCTTCACCTGCTTGTAGAGTGTTATCGTAGCTATGGCCAGCCATTACTTGAGCAACAACATGATAGTTTTCACGATCTAAATCATCGCTACGAATCGCATATCCGTCCATTGCAGAATTTGTATGCTGAGGTACGTTAACTGGCGATAAAATGTCTTGTGCGACAATTTGTCCTAGTGCTTGATGTAGATTCACAGACTCGCTGTGATTTAATGACTTAATCTGCTCAAGAACTTTTCCTCGACCTTGAGCAACCGATAACATGCCTGCTGGATTTATATCGCTACAACTTAATGTTTGCGCTTCAGTGTTCGCATTGCTTTTCACGTAATCAATGACGAAATCAGTAATTTGGTCAAGATTATTGATATCCATTTGTGGCAATGTACTTTCAGCTGGGATATTCGCTGCGATGGCAATGATGTTGCCATCTTCTGGGTGTAGCCAAGGTTTGCCGACTTCTTTGCGGTGCAATTCAATTTTAGGGAAATCGAGCTTTTTAAAACCTTCCACCAAAATGAGGTCTAATTGGGTTTGATCTAATTGACTAAGCAAATAGGGAAGTTGCGCTTCTTCTCCTGGTGTTTCAGTCACTAATGCACGACGGTAACGAGAAGAGATCAACATTTGGCTTGCGCCAGCTTTACGAAGGCGATAGCTGTCCTTGCCTTCTTGGTCAATATCAAAATTATGGTGAGCGTGTTTTACCACGGCTACACGAAGTCCTCGCTCTACAAGTTTAGGCAACATTGCTTCAAGTAAAGTGGTTTTACCTGTACCACTAAATGCAGCGAAACCAAGTAGCGGTAAAGAAGCGTTAATTTGACTCATGTAGCACTCCAAATTGAGAGAGTTCTTCAGGGGTATTAAGATTCACAAAAGCCTCTGCTTGATCACTGAAATCAACCGTGATCATATTGCATTGACGGTAAAGCAGAATAATCTTACGGTCTCCATTAGTGAGAAAGGCTTCAAGCTTAGGTAAAATACGGCGGTGTATAAGTGTTACTACTGGCTGAATATGCTCGCCATTATGAGCGACGGCAATATCTGTTTCTTCTGTACAAGCCTTTGCCATTCTTGCAACTAAATCATGCGGAAGCTTAGGGCTATCACAAGGCACAAAACCGATCCAATCGTTATCAATATGAGAAAGTGCGGCATGCATACCGCCCAGAGGGCCTGGGTAGTCTTTAATGGTATCACCAAAGACTTCTCCAAATTCAGCGTAACCTTCATGGTTGCGGTTTGCATTGATGGTGATATGAGATGTTTGTGGGCGCAGCGTATCGATAACATGTTGAATTAATGGCTTATTAGCCAATTTAATTAACCCTTTATCATTGCCTCCCATACGGCTGGCTTGTCCACCAGCCAAAATAACCCACTGAGTTTGCTCAGGCGTAGGCATAGTTATCCTTATCTTTTTTAACAAGCTGCAAATCTGCACGCTCAATTAATTTTGTGTCATTGATTGTCCACTGGCGACGACATAAGTCGGTGAGTTCATTATGCTGGTGGCTAGTGATGACAAGGCTAGAGCCCCGTTCTAATAAATCTTTTGCTAATACAACTTGGCGGCTGATAGATTCTTTATCCATACTTGCACTGGATTCGTCCATCAGTAATACACTTGGCTTTAATACCCATGCTCGTGCCATTGCTACACGTTGGCGCTCACCGCCTGACAATACAGAGATATGTTCATCGGCAAGGGTTTCCAACCCAACCATTCTTAAGGCATTTATGGCTTCATTGCGGCGTTGTTGACGATCTCTAATAATATATTTTAAGCCATAACAGACATTATCAAACACTGTGGCATCAAACATATAAGGGGTTTGATGCATGTAGATAATGCCATTTTGATAGTATCCACCAAATAAGCGATTCAACCAATGGTGCTGAGTATTGATTTTTCCAGATGTTGGTTTCTGTAATCCTGCGAGTACTTTTAGTAACGTTGTTTTTCCAACACCGTTATCACCAGTGAGATAAATCGAATCTTGCGGTTCTAACTTTAACTGAGGAATATGGAAAAGTAGGCGATGTTTAAAACGAACAGAAAGATCTGTTGCCTCAATTGAAATATGCATCATACCAATACCCTCAGTTTAATTCGTACGCAAGTGGGCTTTGCCACGAGAGAACGATAAAATAAAGTTTAGACCGAGAGCGAGAAGTAATAATACCATTCCCAAGGCGACACCTTGTGCAAACGCACCTTTAGAACTTTCCAATGCAATGGCTGTCGGAATGTTTCTGGTTGAATTTAAGATATTACCACCAACCATCATAGAACAACCTACTTCAGTGATGATACGGCTAAAAGACGCAACAATTGCAGCTAATAAGGGAAAACGGCATTCCCACATAAGGCTCATTAAAGCTCGTGGGTAACTGGCCCCCAATGAAATTGCGGTTTCCCATGCCCGGCGATCACTGTTTTGAAAGGCGGCATGCATCATAGAAATTAAGATTGGAAAACAAATTAATATTTGTCCAAGAATCATTGCTCGTTGCGTAAACAGCATTTGCCAGTCACCTAAAGGACCTGAGCGCGACAGCAACATATACAGTAACAAGCCAATAACAACAGTTGGAACTGATTGTAGTGTATTAACAAAAGATAGGATTAGCCATCTACCTGGGAATTTTCCATAAGCAAGGGCGAAAGCAACTAATAGAGAAGGAATTAATACAATAGCAATGGCTAAAAGAGAAACTGAAAAAGAAACACCTACAATGCCCCATAGCGAACTATCTCCACTAAAAAGAAGTTGGATTGCTTGTTGTGTTGTTTGCCAAATATTCATTGTTATTTTTATCTAATATTTAATTGGTTACGCCGAACATGAACTTGATCCATCATAACAGAAGTGTTAGTTAGAGATGAGGATGTGTTCGGCGTACAATGTTACAAAATCAAATACAACTGTTCATTTATTGTCTAATCGCATCTGCAACAAACAGTTGTTCATCATGGCGTTGGTAATTGTTAATCATTGTTTGTGCTTTAGAGTTGACTAACCAATCGCTGAATGTTTTTGCGCCTTGGTAGTTAATGTCAGGGTAGCGGCTTGGATTAACTAAGATCACTTGGTATGGGTTAAATAGACGTTTGTCACCCTGAACCATGATTTCTAGGTGTAGCTTATTTTGGAAAGCAAGCCATGTACCACGGTCAGTTAGAGTATAAGCTTGTAACTCAGACGCCATGTTTAATGTAGGGCCCATGCCTTGACCGACAGCTTTGTAGCCACCGAAGTTAGGCTCCATTTTTGTTTGTGCCCAAAGGTTTAGTTCTTTTTTATTGGTGCCAGAATCATCACCACGAGAAACAAATACAGAATCTGTTTCAGCTATTTTTATTAGTGCGTTAGCAACGTCTTTATCACCATTAATTTTTGCAGGATCTGCCTTTGGACCAACAAGTACAAAGTCGTTGTGCATTAACTTTCGAGGAAGAACACCAAAACCATCATCAACAAATTTGGCTTCCGCTTTAGGCGCGTGAGTCATTACCAAATCAACATCACCATTTTCCCCCATGCGTAATGCTTTGCCTGTACCTGCAGCTAGAACTTCAACAGTGTAGCCCGTGTCTTTTTTAAATGCAGGCAAAAGGAAATCAAGTAGCCCTGAGTGATAAGTACTGGTTGTTGTTGCTAAACGAATTGTTTTGTTTTCTTTATTATCGGTTGCGGCATGACTAAGGCTTGCTGCGGCTAAGCTTAAAATAACTAAACTCGTTTTAAAAAAATTCATACGGTTCCTTGGTTTACAGACTCAACGTAAAATAAAAGAGACAATGTGAGACCTTTCGTCTCAATAAATAGCTTATGCGCCTATAAGCAAATAAAATGCCAGAATATATAAGAGTTATATTATGCGATCTTGGATTGTGTAAACCATTGATTATAAAGTGCTATTTTTTCTTTTTTTGCGCTGTATCATTATTCTGCTTTAAATGTATTTTGACTTTTATCTAGGCGGTGAGACAAAATGTCGCATCTTTTTTATGGGTAATAATGTCCCTTATGTCTGATCTTGAATTAAATACGCCTTGGACTGCCGTGTCTGTACTGGTAGTTGATGATGAACCCGGTATGCGTGCCATCTTAAAAAAAGCATTAAGTAAGAAGTTTGCTCAGGTTGATACCGCTGGCAGCATTGAAGAAGCGGAAGAAATCAGAAAACGCTGCCACTTTGATTTATTAATAGTCGATATAAATTTACCTGGGCGTTCAGGGATTGAATGGCATGAAGCGTTTGATCCAAATACACGTCGCAGTGATGTTATTTTTATGACAGGTTACGCAGATTTAGAGATGGCGATTCAAGCACTACGCGCAGGGGCATCAGATTTCATCTTAAAGCCGTTCAATTTAGAACAAATGATGCAGTCAGTAAGCCGTTGTATTGAACGTCGATTAGTTGAACGTCAAAATTTCGCACTACAACGCGATGTGGAACGTAGCTATCCCGTTGATATTATCGGGGATGCTGCAAGTACGCAAAAAATGAAAAAGTTGATAACTCAACTAGCACCATCGATTGCTGCTGTATTGGTTGAAGGTGAATCTGGTACAGGTAAATAGTTGGTGGCTCGTGCGCTTCATCAGCTAAGTAAACGTACCGGACCATTTGTACCTCTAAACTGTGGCGCGATTGCGCCTGATTTATTGGAAAGTGAATTGTTTGGTCATGTTTCTGGTGCATTCACAGGTGCAAAGAAAGGGCGTGATGGTCTATTTCGGGTAGCAAATAACGGCACACTGTTTTTAGATGAAATTGGTGAAATGCCGTTATCCATGCAATCTTCGTTATTACGTGCGCTTGAGCAAAAAGCGATACGACCAGTAGGTGCAGAGCGAGAAGTGAATGTTGATGTGCGTATTGTGGCTGCAACGAATAGAAATCTTAAAAAAGAAGTGGAAGAAGGACGCTTTCGTCAAGATCTATATTATCGTTTAAATGTCCTTACTATTGAATTACCCGCATTACGTGAGCGAATAGAAGATATTCCAGCATTAGCACACCATTTTACTCAGCAACTTTCGAAAGATTTAGGAATGAAGCCAATCAGTTGGGCTCATGAAGATATTCTAGCGATGCAAGCCTATCAATGGCCGGGTAATATTCGTGAATTACGTAATATGATGGAACGTTGTATTTTATTAGGTAAATCGCCTTCTGAATATTGGCAGGAATTAAATGGAGATATGCCTGTAATATCATTACCAGATAAAACGCCAACAGAATCTCATAGTGATGAGAAACAACCATGTCAGTGTCACGACGGTGAACAAGAGCAATATTGTTACCCAGTAAATTGGACGTTAAAAGATGTCGAAAAAGCGCATATTATGCAAGTAGTAGACTCTAATGAGGGTAATAAGTCTGCAGCTGCTCGTCAGCTTGGTGTCGCACGTAAAACATTAGAACGTAAATATAAAGAATGGGCTGAAGAGTCTGCATTATGCGAATAACCAAAGTGTTAATGCGCCCTAAAGCATTTATATTGTTATGGTTAAGGCGGTTTCGAACTATGGTTCGTTATCGTCTATTATTCTTAACGTCTGTCCCTATTATCATTACATTATTTACGTTAATTGGTTTAACTTTTTATTGGACAGTGACTTACACTTGGCAAAATGCGTTAATGAATGTAAGGGCTGATTTAGCCGTTTCTCACCATAGTCTGGAGTTATTACAAAAAGAGCAGCGCATGGAATTGCAGTCAATGGCTGACTCTTACGATTTCCAATATCGTTTACGTTTTGATGAGTCCTCCTTGAGTAACTGGGTACGTTCTGAAAACCAACAATATAAACTGGATTTTATTGTACTTCATCCTGCATCAGCATTGGGCGAGTTCTCTAAGCAAGAACGCCGTTTATTACTAGAAGGAAAAGAACAAACATTTTTTCAAGTACTAAATCGTAGAGAACTAGCGGCATTGAATAGTGATTTACCTGCTCGTGCGCAAGTGCCACTGCTCAAAGAAAATAAGACAGAGCAGAAAGGGTTAGTTAGTCGGAGTTTAATCCCCATTTTTAATAATGAAGGGCACCTTCAATGGATTCTTGATGGCGGCATATTGCTCAATAATAGTACGCTATTGGTTGATAGAATTCGTGATTTAGTTTTTGCGTCTGATACGTTACCAACGGGCAGTATTGGCACAGTTACTATCTTTATGAATGATGTTCGTATCAGTACGAATGTACCATTGGATAGTAAAAATCTGGTTGGGCGAGCAGTAGGTACTCGCGTCTCAGACGAAGTAAGCCGTGAAGTACTTAAATTTGGAAAGATCTGGGTTGATAGAGCTTATGTCTATGATAGTTGGTATGTTTCTGCTTATGAACCGTTACGCGATATAAACGGTAAAGTGATTGGTATGCTTTATACCGGCTATTTACAATGGCCGCTGATCAAAACCTTTTTAACTAATATTATTGAACTAGGCATCGGTATCATATTGGTGCTGATTATCTCTGGTATTGTCGTATATCGGGGATCTCGTGATTTGTTTTTACCCATTGAAAAAATCTATCAAGTAGCAAAATTAGTTCAGATGGGTTCTGATCGTCGAGTGGGTAAATTAGATGTCTACCCCGATCACGAACTGCAAATTTTGGGGACTCAGTTTGATACCATGCTGGATCAGCTTGAACAGCGTAATCAAGTGATAAAGCAGGCTGCAGCAGAATTAGAAGAAAAGGTTGATCAGCGTACTCATAGTTTGCATCATAAAACCGAAGAATTAGAACAACATATTAAATTGCTTAATCAAGCAAGATCTAAGCTAGTGATTAGCGAAAAGTTAGCCGCTCTAGGTGAATTGACTGCAGGTATCGCCCATGAAATTAATAACCCTCTTGGGGTTATCTTGGGCAATGTGGAATTGATCCAATTTGAGTTAGGGGATAATACGGTTCAAGTTCAAGAAGAGTTAGATGCAATCCATGCTCAAATTGATCGTATACGTAATATTACTCGAAGTTTGTTGCAATACAGTCGTCAGGGTGGCGTACAAAATGAAGTGACATGGCATCACCTGAACCAGATTGTTGAAGAGAGTTTAACCTTAGTACGTTCAGGAACAAAAAAGCTATCAGTCACTTTTGTCGTTGAACTTAATGCGAAATGCAGCGTGGAAGTTAATCGCCACCAATTGTTGCAAGTGTTAGTGAACCTTCAAATGAATGGTATTCATGCCATGGAAGATAAGGGGCGATTAATCATTAGAACTGAAGATTGGATTGATGAGCAGGGGCAATCCAACGGTGCAATTGTTCGTGTTATTGATCATGGCTGTGGTATTGCGAAAGAAAATTTAGAACGAATATTTGATCCATTTTTTACTACTCGTCGCTCAGGTACGTGGCTTGGTCTCTCTGTTAGCCAAAGTTTAATTGAAGATATTGGCGGAGAGATAACGGTTGAATCTGAAATAGGTCAAGGTACAACGTTTTCCGTCTATTTAAGACAAAAAGCATCTACAAGCAATGATCTAGAACTATTGATGATGTCTTAGTTATTATTACAACAAAAGCCCCTTGGTATTTATCTAAATAAGAAAAATACCAAGGGGCTCTTTGTTATATGTGTACTTTAGAAATTACATGAACGATAAGCCAATAAGTAGAAAGGCTAGAGAGGTAAGAGAAATACGAGTAATTAAACTCAGGTGGGTAGGGTTGATCATTTCTTGATGCTGCATAGACACTCCTTTTATTTATTATAACTTAAGCATAGTCGAAGAATGTCGTAAATGTGAGTTTTTTTCTTAAAAAATAATAGGCTAGGAAGTTTGTGAGAAAAATACTTAATACAGGTTTAAAAAGCAGTATACCTACATACTTTGAAGTTTTTTCAAATCATGGTTTATGATAGTTCTAAAAGCAAAAAGCCAGCAATATATGCTGGCTTTTAATTCTATCAATTAACAGTAATGATTATTTCGTTAATTCTTTAAGTTTCTGCTGTTGGTAGTATTTTGCATCAGCAGTAATTGGTTTGCTCTTACCTGTTTGTAACCATTGCTTAATACGGCCTGCATCACCAATAGGCGTTAGCTTGCCTTGAGAATCTAACATAACCATCAGGATTCTCTTACCATCAATCGTTGTTACCATTCCCAAGCAACGACCAGCTTCATCAAGGTAACCTGTTTTCGTTAAGTTAACCGTCCACTTCTTACCACGTGCTAGGGCATTTGTATTAGTGTAGCCAAGTTTGTAATTAGGTTTACCAAAGTAAGCAGTATGTACAGGTGATGTACTGTACTTACGAATTTCAGGGTATTTGTAAGCAGCGCGTACCATCTTAGCTACATCTGATGCTGTAGAGTGGTTATGAGGGTCAAGACCTGAGCTATCAACAAAATGAGTATTGGTCATACCTAAAGATTTAGCTTTACGGTTCATCGCTTTGATAAATGCCTTATAGCCACCAGGATAGTTACCTGCCAGTGTTGCTGCGGCAAGGTTCTCAGATGACATTAAAGCAATATGGATTGTCTCACCACGACTTAGCGTTGAGTCCATACGAATACGAGTATATGTATTGTACATGTGCTTTTTATCAGTAGGAGTAAATGTTAGTTTTTCGTCTAGTGGGAGTTTTGCGTCAAGTGTTACCATCGCTGTCATTAACTTAGTCAATGAAGCAATGGGCATTTTCACATTTGAATTTTTTCGGTACAGCGTCTTTCCTGTACTTAGGTCTATCACATAATTGCTGACTGATGCCGTTTGTAACTTATTAGGATCCAGCTTGCTGGTGTTGATGCTTGCCATGGAAGAGAAGCTAATACTAGCAAGAGTAAAAAACAGAATGAAAGCGTTACGCACAACGGCTCCTTGATAATGCAAAGGGAAATAATAACAGTATTGTTAATGTCGCTATTGTTGACTTAAGCCGCACTGTTAAGCAAGTCATGTTTATGTAAATAGCTCATTTATTTTCACCAAAAATTATCAACGAGTAAACATTTGTAATTAGACAACATTCAATAAAATAAATGTGATCGATTAATACAGAGGATAGTTGTAAATAAGATAATGGCTATCAGTTTGGAGTGGGTGAAACTTGATTTATGATTGCAAATTAACATTGCTGTTCGTTTGTTCTTTCATTTGGATGGATTTATTTACCATGTATGTCCTACTTTGTTTGAGATTTTGATTGCATTTTTGTGGTTATTTAAAAATAGTTACTCACTAAATATTATAAATAGCTATGATTAAACCATTAGGCATATTATCTGCAACGCAAGTTTGTGAGGAATAGTGTGTATAGGACTTAAAGAGTTAAATAGACACTTCTGAAATAATATTGAACATTAAAAGATGTGATCTAAACCAAATAAAAATATCTTTTGACATAAATTTCGCACAAAAAGAGATGAAAAACGCCGTTCAAATGTTTAGGGTGTTTTAATTAAAATCGATTGATTGGACTAACTATGCTTGCTCGTTGCTTACTTATCGCTTCTGTATCATTGATGTCATTATCATCTTATGCAACAACAGACGATTCAGATTTAAATGATATTAAAAATAGTATTGAAAAGTCACAAGATACAATGCATTACGTTCGGACTGTATCTGGTTCGATTCCAGTTCCTATGCCAAAACACAATGAAGATAAACCAGCCTATAGTTACTATGAAATAGTCTCTTATGACATTTATAGTAGTCAAGGTGGAAAGCGTATGATCCAAGCAGTAATCACAAACCATTCCGGTGGCGGTATTGCACTAAAACCTAAGCAGATCAAAGCGTATTTCAGTGATAATAAATATGTTGAACCAACGCGAATTGAGCAAAAGGGTAAATTTGCGCAAGGTGAAACAAAGTCAGTAACCTTGTATTTTGATGAAACAGACGCTTCGATTATTGGTTTGCTTACTCGCTCTTATTAATTCTCTTAAGCCAATAGCAATGTGGTTTTAAACTAAATGAAAGCCCTGATAATCATCATCTATTATCAGGGCTTTTTACTATTCATCTACTTCAGGGTGTGTTTTGTTAGCTGGTGGCTGAATTAGTTAGCACTCCATACTTGTTTACCTGTACGAGCGAAGTTATAACCACCGAGTTCTTTACCGTGAGCTTGAACATTTTCTTCCGAAATTGCTTGCAGTAATTGTTGTTGAAGCGTTCTAAAGTAAATGTTTTTTGGGATCACCAATTCAAATGCTTCTGTGCAGAGTGGAATAAAGCCTAAACCAAATTCACCCGCTGTACTTTGGCTAGCACAGCCTGCATCAGTATGACCGCGAGCAATGGATGAAGCTAATTCACGTTCACTGTTACACACATCAGATTGATTGAGCATTGAGAGGTTATAAGCGTGACCGTGTAACCATTCTTCTAATGCTCGCATACTACCAGCACCTTCCTGACGTAATGCCCAGCGCCAGCGAGAAGATAGCAATTCAGGAAGTTGGATAGATTTTGAATTTATCGCTCCGGCTAACTCTTTGCTAACCACTAAACCTTGTTCTCGCTCAAAGGCATGGATTAATACCCAGCTCTTATGTCCTGGGTATTGTTGTAAAAGCGCAGGGTGTCGAAGGCTGGCTTCTTCTGCATTTCCCCAGTGAATGGCGCACATATCAACGTGGCCTTTACTTAACATGGCCAAGCCTTGTCGTGTACCTGTTGAGGTATAACCAATTAATGCAGTACTGCCTAATTGGTTCGCCATTTTACCCACCACAATTTGTAATAGTGGATCGTCTGAGCCTGCTATTAATAAGCGATCGGTTAAAACACCGTTATGACAAGACTCTAATAGCCATTTATCCAACATCGCTTTAGGAAATAACCACTTACCTGTTACTTTTGTTGCTGGTAGTAAGCCATCGTTAGCAAGGGCATAGACTTTCTTCTCATTAAGATCTAAATACTCAGCAACAAGCTTCGCGTTCATGAATTCTGGAAAGTCAGACATTAGTTTTGCTCTTTATTAGAAGAAGGTTGTTCTGTGTTATTTGATTGTTGAAAAGCATCAGCACCTTTCACATCAAGAATAAGATTCTGGCCGCCATTATAAACTTGGAAACGGTGGCCTTTTGCGCGGGCAATCATAGTGATACCTAGCTTCTGCGCTAATTCATAGCCCATTTGTGTTGCACCAGAACGGGATAGAAGCACGGGAATACCCATCTGTGCGACTTTAATCACCATCTCTGAGGTTAAGCGTCCTGTAGTGTAAAAAATCTTATCCTCGCCATTTTCGCCATTTAGCCACATTTCACCCGCAAGCGTATTAACGGCGTTATGGCGACCTACATCTTCGACAAACGATAAGATCTTTGTATTACGGCAAACGGCACAACCATGAACGGCGCCTGCTGCTTTGTAAGTTTCATTATGGTGAGTTAACGCTTCAAGAAGCCTATACAACATAGATTGTTTTATTTGTACTTGTGGCAGTGTTACATTTTCAAGCTTTTTCATGACGTTACCAAACATGGTGCCTTGGCCACAGCCTGAGGTAACGGTCTTTTTCTCTAATTTCTTTTCTAAGCCATGGGTACTTTCACGGGTGATCACCGCAGCAGAGTTGGTATCCCAATCAATAATTACCGATTCAATGGCATCAATATCTTCGATAAATCCTTGGTTCTTTAGATAACCGAGCACAAGTGCAGAAGGTCGTTCACCTAGAGTCATTAGGGTCACGATCTCAATCCAATTTAAATAAACCGTAAGGGGATGCTCACAGGCAATTTCTTTGGTTTGAAGATCACCGTACTCATCCATGATATCCACAGACATTGTCTGTTTAACGGTGGATTTAGTTTTTATAATTTTGGGAAGTTGACTCATTAGGATGTCCAGTGGTTAAGAAACGTATCGAGATTTCAAACAAGCCCGTCATACACAGAGTGATTTCAGCTTATTAAGCAGTATTAAATGGCATGTATTAAGGCAAATAAGTTTGTCTTTAGCGCCATAAAGCAAATATTGTTCCATAAATTATATTTACCGATGGAAAGAGGCTACTAGTTGCCATTATTGGCTATATTTTGATTTTTATTTCGAACTTGGTCTAAATTTTGCTTGTTACGGACGAATATTCTCAACATATCGCGATAGGCGAGTGTGTAAAAGCAAGATGTAAGGAGTAATTGTGCCAGAACAAGTAACGCTAGAAATAAAGAAAGATGAAAGTATTTGGCCTATTTATTTTCGACTTCAAGCAGAAGAGAGACAAGTTGGGCGTTGGACGACATACGCATGGACGATTGAAGATCTTTGTTTGAATGGTGAACAAGACTCAAACGTAACACTTGCGGAAATCGGTGCTGGTAATTACATGCTGCCGTTAGAATTATTTCGTGATGAACGTATGGAGTATCGCTTTAACTTAAACGCACAAGATCCGCATTTATTTTTTGTTTGTGCTGAAGAAGATGAACAACTTAAACCTGTATTAATGACGGCAGCTCAAGGTGTTGCAGCGCGTTATATGGATGGAGATTATGTTGTACTTCACATTCAAATCCCATTACCTATTCAAGTCTGGATGGAAGCGTATCTTGGGAGACACGGTGAATTAGAAGAGTTTAAACGTCGAGGCGGTGGCAAAGGTAAAAAGCAGAAAGGACGTTCAAGTGGCAACTAATTTTTGTCAACGTTGGTCTCAAAGAAAATTAACCAAAACAGAATATGAATCTGTTGATGAGACATTAATTCTCGAAAGTGCTGAAACGGCTCCTGAACAAGATGTAGTTGCTTCAGAAAATACGGCTTTAAATGCAGATGTTATTGAACCTATTGGAACGGATAAAGCTATATGTAATCAATTGGATAAGGCTGATTTGGTCGTTGATAATATCCCTGATAATGCACTGACGCATGATGATGTATCAACAGTGACTTATGATTCTGGCGTTGCATCGTTTATGAAAGAATCGGTTGAAAAATCAGTTAAAAAAGCAGCATTACGTAAGTTATTTCATTCAGAAGAATTTAATTATATCAGTGACATGGATGATTGTACTGAAGACTTTAGCAACATCCCAACGTTAGATCCTGCCATCGCTGCTCAAATGCGTGGTTGGGTAAATCAAGCGGTAGAAAAAGTAACTGATATGGTTGAAGATTTAAGCAGTGAAACGATGTACAACTCTGAGTTAGACAATAAGGCTGAACAGTCTGAATTAGCACTAACAGCAATAAAGGAAATATCCTTAACTTCTCAAGATACCCTCCAGTCAACAATACCTTCATTTACGGATAATGGTGCTGAGGATGAACCTAACCCTATAACGGTTTCTCCAGAGAAAAATTCAGCACAAGACATTTAAATTTATAGAGTGAGACAAAAAGGGAACTAAACCCTTATTAATTGTTGGGACATTTTGGCGCTATGGGTCTTTTGCGCTAGGACAAAATGTCTCAATGTTAGTGTGGGTATTAATCCATCTCCGATTTTAGTTCCTTTTAGGTCATTTTATTCCGTGAAAAGTTGGATCGGTTATTGCTCTATAGGGGCGAGAAGAACACGTTAGTTATATTTTATGACTTCTAAGTATTAAGACGTAACCCACATAGCTTCTTCAATCGGCACTGACTAGCGGTGACGGGCAAACAGGAATAAGAATGTTAAAAAGTACACTAGAAGCATTTTCTGATACAAACGGTAAAGCACGTGCTGTTGCAATTAATGGCACAGTAGAGCTAACAAATTTAATTCCACCTACGATTACTTATGAAAGCCGTGGGGATTTATTGATCGTGGGTACTCAGGAAAACATCATTGCACTTGCTGAACAGTTTTCAGAACTCAATAGCGTAACTTTGCTGTCAACTGATGCAACAGGCGAAAAATCAGGCTTGTCTAATCTTTACTTTTGCCAAGACGTATCAGCAAAAGGTTACCTTGGCGCGTTTGAAGTAACTTGTCAGGTTGCAGGTCAATTAACCAAAGCGAATTTAGCAAAAGTGGCTATTGGTCGTGATTGCTTTGATTTGATCTTAGATATGACAGAAAACGGCATTATGTCGTTAGAAATTCCTGCTCCAGGTTATTACGCGGTAGGAAGTCGTAAAGATAAACTGGCTCAGCTGGTGGAAGATCTACCCGCTATGATGGGGACCTTTGATAAGCCCAAATACTTTCGCTTAAATTTAGCTCTCTGTGCGCATTCATCGCGTGGTGTTTCAGGCTGTGATCGTTGTTTAGACGCATGTCCTGCTGGCGCATTAAGTAGTGATGGTGTGGAAGTTGCGATTGATCCTTACCTTTGTCAGGGGGTTGGCTCGTGTGCTACAGCTTGTCCAACAGAGGCAATCACATACGCATTACCAGATCCTCAAAATACACAAAACTTTGTTCATCGTGTTCTTACTCGTTATAAGCAAGAGGGCGGTGAGAAACCTACATTACTATTGTACGGTAATCGTGATGAGAAAGCGGTAACTGCAGCATTAGCAACTTTTCCAAGTTCAGTCATTACGCTTGCATTAGAAGAACTTGCAACTGTTGGTGTTGATACATGGTTTAGTGCATTGGTTTATGGTGCGCATCAAGTTCTTCTTGCGACTAACACAAAATATATTCCTGCCACGATTGATCGCGTTTTATCGAATGAGCTTGCTATGGCTCAACGTTTCTTAACGGAAATGGGTTATGACGCAGATCGTATTTGCCTGTTTGATTTTAGTGATGTTGAAAACTTTGTTCCTTATGACAATGCATTAGTTGCTCCTGTTTCTGAGGCTTTAACTGGCTCTAAACGTGAAAAACTATTTTCTTCACTTGAAATGCTTTACACGCAAGGTAGCGCAAAACCGACGGAATCAACAGTTGTAGAAAAAGCGCCTTATGGTTCTGTTTCATGTGACACAACGGATTGTACGTTATGTATGAGTTGTGTAGCGGTTTGTCCAACTCGCGCTTTACATGCTATTGGTAATCGTCCAGGGCTTCTATTTATTGAAGAGGACTGTGTTCAATGTGGTATGTGTGAAAAAGCATGTCCTGAAAAAGTCATTTCATTAGAACCTCGTTTTAATTGGGATTGGCATGCTCGTAAAGAAGCACGTCTTGTTCATGAAGAGTCTGCAGCTTGTTGTATCAGTTGTGGTAATGCATTTGCGCCAGCATCTATGGTGAAAATGTTAACTGAAAAACTTCAGGGACATTCTCACTTCCAAGGTGATGCTATTCGTCGTTTATCTATGTGTGAAGATTGTCGTGTTCGCGATATTTTTGAGCAAATGGAAAAAGATCCAGAAAGTCAGGCGCGAGTTTAAGGAACGAAGATGGAAACAATTGCTATGAGCCCAGCTCAAACGTCATTGAATGAAGACGCAGTACTTCGTATTGAAATTTATAACATGCTTGCACATTTATTTCGTCAAGCGCCAGATCAAAATGTATTGAATTTTTTAGCTGATATAGATGTTGATACGGCTAATAAAGCTCAACAATCTACTATGACTGCTGCTTGGCCTTTACTAAAACTTGCAGCACAAAAGAGCATGCCACTTGCGGTTGAAGAAGAATATCAAGACGTCTTTATTGGTATTGGTCGCGGTGAAGTTGTGCCTTTTGGATCATGGTATTTAACTGGTTCACTTATGGAAATGCCTCTGGCTTACCTTCGTCGAGATCTTAAACAATTAGGTTTTGAACGTGATGAGTCAGTGAAAGAACCGGAAGATCATATTGCGGCTTTGCTTGAAGTCATGGCAATGCTAGTTGAAGGCGGCGATGAGCACTTTCAAAAAACGTTCTTTAATCGTCACTTAGCTGAGTGGTGTGAAAAGTTCTGTACCGATGTTAAAGCTGCTAACAGCGCTGTTTTTTATACCGCTGTTGGTGAGCTCGCTTTGCAGTTCTTAACTGTAGAGAAAACACGCTTTTTAGAATCAAATTAAACCCTATACGTTGATTGCAACAGTTTGATTCAAAGCAATAAAACTAAGGCAAAACCCATCGTAACTTATTTTAGTGACGATAAAGGAGCAAACTTTATGAGTGAGCAAAAAACCAATGAAAGCCGTCGTCAATTGTTGAAAAACATTGGCTTAACTGTGGCTGCTGCTGGAACGACAACAGCAGTGCAAGCTGCTGAAAAGTCAGAAGAGAAAAAAACAAAAACAACTAAAGGTTATCACGAGACCCAACACATTCGTGATTACTACAACACTTTGTAAGGCGTAGCTCTAAATGAAACTTACTAAACGTTCCGATAAAGTGAGCAAGGTAGAAAACCAACTGGGTATTTCTCGACGTTCTTTTATTCGTAATACATCTCTAGCTGCAGCTGGTGGCGTTGCTGGGGTAAGCATGTTTGCTCCTGGTATGATGAAAAAAGCACAAGCTGCATCTGAAGATGTATATGACGCACCGAAAGTGGTTAAACGTACTATTTGTTCACACTGTTCAGTGGGTTGTGGTATTTACGCAGAGACGCAAGACGGTGTGTGGACTCACCAGGAACCCGCTTTCGATCACCCTTTTAATGCTGGTGGACACTGTGCGAAAGGCGCAGCACTTCGTGAACATGGTCACGGTGCACGTCGCGTAAAATACCCAATGAAACTTGTTAATGGCAAGTGGAAGAAACTGAGCTGGGAACAGGCGTTAGATGAAGTTAGCCAGCAAGTGCTTAAGATCCGTGAAGAGTCAGGTCCAGATTCTGTTTACTTCCTAGGTTCTGCAAAGCATAACAACGAACAAGCTTACATGTTCCGTAAAATGGTTTCTATGTGGGGCTCTAACAACGTTGACCACCAAGCGCGTATTTGTCACTCAACAACAGTGGCAGGTGTAGCGAATACATGGGGTTACGGTGCAATGACTAACTCGTTAAACGACATGCATAACTGTAAGTCGATGTTATTCATTGGTTCAAACCCAGCTGAAGCTCACCCAGTAGCAATGCAGCACATCCTTATCGCGAAAGAAACTAACAGCTGTAAGATTGTGGTTGTTGACCCGCGTCGTACACGTACTGCTGCTAAAGCAGATCACTACGTTTCTTTACGTCCGGGTACTGACGTTGCTTTTGTTTGGGGGGTGCTATACCACATCTTCAACAATGGCTGGGAAGATAAAGAATTCATCCGTCAACGTGTTTATGGCATGGACGAAGTTCGCGCAGAAGTGGCGAAATGGAATCCAAAAGAAGTTGAGCGCGTAACTGGTGTGCCAGAAGAGCAGGTTTACCAAACAGCAAAAATGCTATCTGAAAACCGTCCTGGCTGTGTTGTTTGGTGTATGGGTGGTACTCAGCATACAACAGGTAACAACAACACACGTGCTTACTGTATCCTTGAACTTGCACTTGGCAACATGGGCAAATCAGGCGGCGGTGCAAACATCTTCCGTGGTCACGATAACGTACAGGGTGCAACAGACTTTGGCGTGCTTTCTGATAACCTACCTGGTTACTACGGTCTATCTGAAGGAGCTTGGAAACACTGGGCGCAAGTGTGGGATGTAGACTACTCGTGGTTACAAGGTCGTTTCGACCAAAACACTTACAACGGCAAAAAACCAATGAACAGTGCAGGTATTCCTGTTTCTCGTTGGATAGATGGTGTTTTAGAAAATAAAGATAAGATTGAACAGCGCGATAACATCCGCGCCATGTTCTACTGGGGTCACGCTGTAAACTCACAGACTCGTGGTCCTGAAATGAAAACTGCGATGGAAAAACTGGATATGATGGTTATCGTTGACCCATACCCAGGTGTTGCTGCTGTAATGAATGGTCGTACAGACAATGTATACCTATTCCCAGCAACTACGCAGTTTGAAACATACGGCTCAGTAACGGCAACTAACCGTTCTATTCAATGGCGTGATCAAGTTATTGAACCGCTATTTGAAGCGAAACCTGACCACGAAATCATGTACTTACTTTCTAAGCGTCTTGGTTTTGCGGATCAATTATTTAAGAACATTAAAGTTGAAAACAACCGCCCACACATTGAAGACATCACACGTGAATTCAACAAAGGTATGTGGACGATTGGTTACACAGGTCAAAGCCGTGAGCGTCTAAAAGAGCACCAACAAAACTGGCATACATTCAACCGTACTTCTCTTGAAGCGATTGGTGGCCCAGCGAATGGTGAAACTTACGGTCTACCTTGGCCTTGTTGGGGTACGCCTGAGATGAAACACCCAGGTACACACATTCTTTATGATACATCTAAGACTGTGGCACAGGGTGGCGGTAACTTCCGCGCACGATTCGGTGTTGAGCACAATGGTGTAAGCCTACTTGCTGATGATAGCTACTCACTAGGTTGTGAGCTAGAAGATGGTTACCCAGAATTTACCGCTAAGATGCTGAAGCAACTTGGTTGGTGGGACGATCTAACAGCAGAAGAGAAAGTGGCTGCTGAAGGCAAAAACTGGAAAACTGACCTTTCTGGTGGTATCCAGCGCGTAGCGATTAAACACGGTTGTATTCCTTATGGTAACGCAAAAGCACGAACTGTTGTTTGGACATTCCCAGATGCAGTGCCTATTCACCGTGAGCCACTATACACACCACGTCGTGATCTTCTTCCTGAGTACCAAACTTGGGATGATAAGGCGCACTTGTTCCGTTTACCAACTCTGTACAAGTCAATTCAAGACAAAGATATGTCGAAAGAATACCCAATTATTCTAACGTCTGGTCGTTTGGTTGAGTATGAAGGTGGCGGTGAAGAAACGCGTTCAAACCCATGGCTTGCAGAGCTACAACAAGAAATGTTTGTAGAACTTAACCTAAAAGATGCAAACGATCGTGGCATTAAAGATGGCGAGATGGTTTGGGTTGAAGGTGCAGAAAAAGGCCGTATTAAAGTGAAAGCGATGGTAACCCCACGTGTTCGCGAAGGCTTAGCATTCTTACCATTCCACTTCGGTGGTGAATTCGAAGGTGAAAGCCTACGTAGTCATTACCCAGAAGGTTGTTCTCCTTATGTTTCTGGCGAAGCTGCTAACACAGCAACGACATACGGTTACGATCCAGTAACTCAGATGCAAGAAACAAAAGTCACCCTTTGTAAGATCACTAAAGCGTAAGGATTCATCAAATGGCACGTATGAAATTTCTTTGTGACTCTAAGCGTTGTATTGAATGCAACGGTTGTGTGACAGCTTGTAAAAATGCTAACTCAGAAGCAGTAGGCTGGGGTATTCAACGTCGTCGCGTTGTGACATTAAACGATGGTCTACCAGGTGAAACATCTATTTCTGTTGCTTGTATGCACTGTAGTGATGCGCCTTGTATGGCGGTTTGTCCAGCAGATTGTTTCAGTCAAACAGAAGATGGCATCGTTCAGCACGATAAAGATCTTTGTATTGGTTGTGGTTATTGTCTATTTGCTTGTCCGTTTGGTGCACCTCAGTTCCCTAAACAGGAAGCGTTTGCAGAGCGTGGCAAAATGGACAAATGTACTTACTGTTCTGGCGGTCCAAATACGGAGCCTGGCTCAGAAAAAGAGCGTGTACTTTACGGCGCAAACCGTATTGCAGAAGGTAAGTTACCAATGTGTGCTTCTATGTGTTCCACTAAATCATTACTTGCAGGTGACGCTGAGAAGATTTCTGAAATCTTCAGCAAGCGTGTTGTTGCTCGTGGTGCAAAAGATGCAGGTTGGGCAAGTACTGAAGATCTAGCGTACGACGCGGCAAAAGTACGTAAAGCGTAATTGTCTTTATTTGGGCTCAACCTATGTGTTGAGCCTAAATTTCAGATCTCGGATGTAACAAATTTCTGTTCAAATTGAGCAGGCAGGAGCTTTAATGACTAAGAGAATTCAACGCTGGTTAACGGTATTCGTTACCGCATTAATGGTGGCGTTTTCTGTACAATTGATGGCAAACGAGGCTACTACAACAACCAGTAGTGAGCAACTTGGCGAATCTGTGGTAAAAAAAGAAGTCATAGGTTTTGCGGGTGCTGATTATTGGCGTGCGGTCAAAGATGGCGAAAAAGGTTATACAACATCAGGTTGGCCTGAGCATGATGTTTTGATCAGTGTGCCAGGTCAAACATGGTATATCTTAAAAGAAAAATGGATGTCACCTCTCGGTGCAATGGCTATTTTTGGTAGCCTAGTGATGGTGACGTTAGCATACTTTGTTGTAGGTCCTCTTAAATTAAGTAAACCTAAAACAGGCCGTAAAATTCAGCGTTGGAGCCGTATAGATCGTGCTCTACACTGGAGCTTAGCATTCACATTCTTAACGTTAGGTTTTAGCGGTTTAACACTTGTTTACGGTAAACACTTTATTAAACCTATCGTACCAACAGAAGTGTGGGGCTGGATCATTTATGCAGCGAAGCAGTACCATAACTATATAGGTCCATTGTTTGGAATCATTCTTCTTTTCGTTGTCATTAAATGGTGGCGTAAGAGTATCTTCAGTAAAGTGGATATTGATTGGTTTAAGAAAATGGGCGGTATGGTGGGCAAGCATAAAGGCTCACACCCTAAAGCTGGCTTCTCTAACGGTGGTGAAAAAGCACTGTTTTGGCTACTTGCCTTCTTTGGTGTCTTCATTGTAGTGAGTGGCTTTGTTTTAGACTTTCCAATTTTCGACCAAACGCGTCGTCATATGGAATTATCAAATCTAGTACACATGATTTCAGCACTTATTCTGATCTGTGGCTTTATTTTCCACATCTATATTGGTTTATTCGGTATGGAAGCGGGTCTTGACGGCATGGTAACCGGTGAAGTGGATGAAACGTGGGCGCGTGAACACCACAGCGAATGGTTTGAAGAAGTAAAAGATCTTCCTGAAAACCAACCAGGATACAGTGAATCACAACAGCATGAAGTAAAGAGTAAACTTTCGTCTAATGCATAATCATCGTTAGTGATTTTTAAAACCGACATTCGTGTCGGTTTTTTTATACCAAAAATTCGAGCTTAATGTTTTTTGTTACTTATCGCTATTAAGCTTTTTCACGATAAAGTAAAATACTACTGCTAATAATATCAATAATAAAACATTGAAAAGGATCAATTGATGAGGAATAAAGCAGGATTCACCCTGATTGAAGTTGTTATTGTTATCGTCATTCTCGGCATCCTTGCTGTTACTGCGGCTCCCAAATTCCTCAATATTTCTTCAGATACGTATCGCGCCAAGCTACATGATCTAAAAGGCTCTATGACTGAAATATCACGAATTATCTATGGAAAAGCTGTAATTCAAGGCGACGAAAATGATATTACTGGCAGTAAAAAGGTAGACGGGATAGCTATCTGGAATGGTTATCCAAAAGGTAATTATGCCGGTATTGGTAAGACAATTGTTGATCTGCAAGAGAATTGGGCCGCTAATCAAGATACATCGATATCAAACCAACCAGGCTATCGAACTTATGTTATGACATTTATGAAAAAAGTGTCCAAAGGTGAGTCTGATAATGTTGAAAAAATCAAAGCAACCAATTGTTATTTACGTTACAAAGAAAATAACACTGGTGATGAGCCTATTATTACTATTATTGATTCAGGTTGCTGATCTAACAGTGATATTGATAGTTCATTTACACGGATTTGTAGGGCGAAATCACGCATAATTAAGAACCTAGATTGATAGGGTTAAATTCTATGTATTTCAGTGCTATAAAGGCACTATAAATACCGAAATAAAGGATGTTCATATGCTTTTCCCCTACAAAAATATCGTTGTACTTACGGGTGCAGGTATCTCGGCTGAATCGGGCATCCGAACTTTCCGTGCTGTTGATGGCTTATGGGAAGAACATCGTGTTGAAGATGTTGCAACACCAGAAGGTTATTTACGTGATCCTGAGCTTGTGCAATGTTTTTATAATGCTCGTCGAGCTCAAATCGAGAATGGCTCTGTTGCCCCCAATGCCGCGCATATTGCACTTGCCAAGCTTGAACAAGAATTAGATGGTCACGTGACCATTGTTACGCAAAACATTGATAATTTGCATGAGAGAGCAGGAAGTAAAAATGTTATTCATATGCATGGAGAGTTATTAAAAGCTCGATGCTGTGAATCAGGACAAACACTTGAATGGCATGGTGACTTAACGACCAGTGATCATTGTCATTGTTGTCAAATCCCTTCACCAATGCGCCCAGATATTGTTTGGTTCGGTGAGATGCCAATTGGGATGGATAGAATTCATGATGCGATTGTGAAGGCTGATTTATTCATTTCTATAGGTACATCTGGCAATGTATATCCAGCGGCAGGATTTGTACATGAGGCTGCTTTACAGGGTGCTCATACGATTGAATTAAACCTTGAGCCAAGCAACGTAGAAAACGAATTTGAAGAAAAACGCTACGGTAAAGCTTCTGAATTAGTGCCAGCTTATGTAGAAGAAATATTATCTGCTTAATAAAAAAGCCTCAAATTTGAGGCTTTTTTATTATGAGTACGAAAAGGTGAGTATCTTTCTCGACTAAT
>NZ_CH724142.1:521848-524329 GCF_000153325.1 Photobacterium sp. SKA34 | reverse complement strand
TTCGTGAACAATTCACGAAAGAAACAGGTATTAAAGTGATCTACTCGACTTATGAGTCGAATGAAACCATGTATGCAAAACTTCGTGCTCACCCAGAAGGTTACGATCTGGTTGTTCCATCAACTTACTTTGTTGCAAAAATGCGTGATGAAGGTATGTTACAAAAGATTGATAAATCAAAGCTATCGAACTTTACTGAACTTGATAAGAATTACTTAGATAAACCTTTTGATCCAAATAACGATTATTCAATCCCACACGTAATCGCAATGACAGGTCTTGCGGTTAATACTGATATGTACGATCCAGAAGATTTCGACAGCTGGGCAGACTTATGGAACCCTGAGCTCAAAGGTCAATTAATGCTAATGGACGATACTCGCGAAGTCTTCCATATTGCATTACGTAAGCTAGGTTACTCAGGTAACACAACTAACCAAAAAGAAATTGACGAAGCAAAAGCAGAGCTTGAGAAACTAATGCCAAACGTACTGGTATTTAATTCAGACAACCCAGCTGCGCCTTATCTTGCAGGTGAGGTTGGTCTTGGTATGCTGTGGAATGGCTCGGCAGCAGCAGCACAGAAAGAAGGTTTACCGATTAAGCTAATTTGGCCAACAGAAGGTGGTATTTTCTGGGTTGATAGTTTAGCAATAGCTAAAAACGCAAAGAATGTAGAAGCGGCACATAAGATGATCGACTTCCTACTTCGCCCAGTTATTTCAGCTCAAATTTCAGAGCAAACCGGCTACTTAACGGCAATAGAAAAATCTAACGCTAAATATAAAAATGACCCAACTCTATTCCCGCCACAAGCTGATCTTGATCGTGGTGAGTGGCAAGATTCAGTCGGTGACATGAATATCCGTTACGAAAATTATTTCCTTGAATTAAAAGCGGGTCAATAACGAAAAAGAAAGCTGCCATTGGCAGCTTTTTTATATTTGGTATTTATTAATAAACATGGTTAGTTGTGTTATTTTTTAAGGTTTTACTTATCATGTTTGTTATTAATCAATATGATAGCGGAATTTAACAGACAAATTCCTCTTGTTTAGTGATGCGGTCAACGAATATTCTCTGCTATAATAACTTTGTTTATAACCAACATCTGTTTTTGCATGTCTAATGCGTTGACAACCAATTAGGAGAAGCGGTCAAAACCGCTAGAGAACACTCTCAATATCCTGTTTAGTTAGGAGCTAACACAATGAAAAAATGGTCTTTATTAATGGCCGGTGCTGCATGCGCATTGTCAATGTTTTCGAGCATTGCCACTGCTGATGATAATAACGATAAATCTAATGAACTGTACTTTTATAACTGGTCTGAATACATCCCATCAGAAGTGTTAGAAGAGTTTACAAAAGAAACAGGTATCAAAGTCATCTATTCGACTTATGAATCGAATGAGACCATGTACGCTAAACTAAAGACCTATGATAAAGGTTATGACCTTGTCGTACCTTCTGCTTATTACGTATCAAAAATGCGTAAAGAAGGCATGTTGAAAAAAATCGACAAAGCTCAAATCCCAAATTTCTCAGGTCTTGACCCTAACTTTACTAACAAACCTTTTGACCCAAATAATGACTACTCTATCCCATATATTTGGGGTGCAACGGGTATCGGTGTTAATACCGACATGATTGATAAGTCTAAAATCACTAGCTGGGCAGACCTTTGGGATCCTAAATGGCAAGGCCAATTAATGATGATGGACGATGCACGTGAAGTATTTCATATTGCACTTCGTAAATTAGGTTACTCTGGTAATACACAAGATCCTAAACAAATTAAAGCAGCTTATGAAGAGTTGAAAAAACTAATGCCAAACGTATTAGTATTCAACTCAGACTACCCTGCTAACCCATACATGGCAGGTGAAACATCACTAGGTATGCTTTGGAATGGTTCTGCCTACATGGCACGTAAAGATGGCGCACCAATTGATATCGTTTGGCCAAAAGAAGGAGCAATTTTCTGGATGGACAACATTTCAATACCGAAGAATGCTAAAAACGTTGATAATGCATACAAGATGATCAACTTCCTTCTTCGTCCTGATATCGCTGCGAAAATCGCACTACAAATAGGTTACCCAACACCAGTCGCTGCCGCTAAGAAGTTACTTCCAGCCGATTTTGTAAACGACCCTAGCATCTTCCCACCACAGTCTGTAATGGATGCAGGTGAATGGCAAAATAGTGTTGGTCCTATGACTGAAGTTTATGAAGAATACTACCAAAAACTAAAAGCTGGCGAATAATAGTTACTATTAACTGAATAATAAAAAAACCGAGTTTAGTGCTCGGTTTTTTATTATCAATCATTTACGTGTTTACATTAACCATTCATTATATGTAACATCTTGTTCATACAGTTTTGATTAAGTTTATTTATATATCCTATAACAACCATTTAA
This sequence comes from Photobacterium sp. SKA34, assembly GCF_000153325.1. Lineage (GTDB taxonomy): Bacteria > Pseudomonadota > Gammaproteobacteria > Enterobacterales > Vibrionaceae > Photobacterium. Next base: position 521,904 of record NZ_CH724142.1, on the reverse strand, counting down.
GATGTAAGTTATAAGGTTATGATGTCTATTAAATTTAAAGCGCTAATCCCCATTTT
>NZ_CH724142.1:519974-521748 GCF_000153325.1 Photobacterium sp. SKA34 | reverse complement strand
GAATTAGATGTTGTTGATGCTTACTTTATTTTATCTCGAGCCAGCAATTGTGAACAAATAACCAGAACAAGAGAAACAATCAACATCACTGTCGCTAAGGCGTTCACCTCAGGTGAAATACCGACTTTAACCATTGAGTAAATCTTCAATGGTAAGATTTCGTAAGTTGGACCCGTAACGAACGAGCTTACAATTACATCATCTAGCGAAAGTGTGAAGCTTAGTAGCCAACCTGCAGCAACTGCGGGTTTAGCCAATGGTAGGATAATCTGCTTTAAGATAACCCACTCACTAGCGCCAAGGTCACGTGCTGCTTCAAGCATTTTCACATCAAAGCCTTTTAGTCGGCTGTAAACTGTCACAACAACAAAAGGTAAACAGAATGTGATATGAGAAAGCAATAGCGTTAAGAAACCTAAGTTAGCACCCAATAGTAAGAACAGCGCAAGTAGCGAGATTGCCATTACGATGTCTGGAGACATCATAACGAGAAATAGCATACCCGATACAAACTTCTTACCTTTAAAGTTATAACGAAACAGAGCAACGGCCGTTAAACTACCAATTAGGGACGCTGCTGTAGCAGAGAACACGGCGATAGTAATCGAGTGTCCTGCCGCTTGCATTAAACTGTCATTGCTAACCAGTTGCTCATACCATTTAGTGGTAAAGCCACCCCATTTCATACCGAATTTGCTTTCGTTGAATGAGTTAACAATCAGGATAATGATAGGGGTATATAAAAACGCATATACCACAGTCATAAAGCTAAATTTAAACAAGCGTCCCATTATTCAAGCTCCACTTTTTTGTTCAGCAACTTACCAGCACGGTAGTAGGCATATAGCATAATTGCCATTGCTAACGTAAGGGCAATACTTGTTGCAGAACCAAATGGCCAATCTCGCGCGTTTAAAACCTGACTCTTAATAACATTACCAATCAGTAAGTTCTTCGCACCGCCTAAAAGGTCGGAAACGTAGAACATGCCTAGGGCTGGAAGTAATACCAATAAACAACCTGCAATAACACCAGGCATGGTTAGTGGGAAGATCACTTTAATAAAGGTTTGAACCTTATTTGCGCCTAAGTCTCGTGCTGCTTCAATGTAGTTATTATCAAGTTTTTCGATAGCGGAGTAGAGTGGTAGCACCATAAAAGGTAGCAAGATATACACTAAACCGATCATTACCGCGTACTCTGTGTACATTATACGCAGTGGCTTATCGATAATATCGAGGTACATTAATGTGTTATTTAAAATACCACGTGTACCTAACATCAGTTTCAGGCCGTATGTACGAATTAGAGAATTAGTCCAAAATGGTACGATAACCAAAAACAGCATAAATGGACGCCATTTCTCTGGCATTTTTGCAATGGCATGAGCAAAAGGGTAACCAATTACTAAACACAGAATAGTTGCTGTGATTGCCATGTAAAAAGAGTGCCAAAGTACTTTTGCGTACAGTGGATCAAATAGTCTTTCATAGTTCTCAAACGTGAAGACCATTTTGATTAGATTTGCATCATCACGAGTTAGGAAACTGGTTCCTATAATCATTAAGTTAGGTACAAATACAAACAGTACTAACCAACTAACAACTAACGCGATAATGAAATTCTGTAAATTAAACTTCTTGCTCATCAGCGAGTACCACTTCCCAACTTTCAATCCAAGTAATGGCAACTTTTTGGTCAAGAGAGTGGTCTACGTCAGGGTCATCTTCGTTGAAGAATTCGCTAACCATCACTGACTTGCCAGACTCTAACT
>NZ_CH724142.1:500288-519838 GCF_000153325.1 Photobacterium sp. SKA34 | reverse complement strand
GCCGGTTGTTTCATCACCGTTATGGATCTCTTCGATAAGGATGTCTTCAGGTCGAAGTAATACTTTAACCTTATCACCAACATTCACATCTAAATCACAGTGGATCAATGAGTGGCGACCTTCAACATCAGCCATGATACGTTTTTCGTCTAAACGTTCTTTAACTGTTGCATCAAACACGTTGATTTCACCGATGAAGTGAGCAACAAATAAATTAGTTGGTTCTTCATAAATTTCACGAGGTGAACCATCTTGCTCAACGTGACCATCACGCATAACAATGATGCGATCAGACATTGATAAGGCTTCTTCTTGATCGTGTGTTACGAAAATAAAGGTAATGCCTAATTTACGTTGTAGTTGTTTCAACTCAAGTTGCATCTGTTTACGTAATTTGTAATCAAGTGCAGACAGTGATTCATCAAGTAAAAGAACTTTTGGTTTATTTACAACGGCACGAGCAATCGCAACACGTTGTTGCTGACCACCGGACAGTTGATGAGGTTTACGAGGGGCAAACTTTTCAAGCTGCACCATACGCAATGCTTCCATTACACGCGGTTCAATATCACTCGCGGGTACTTTCTGCATGCGTAAACCAAACGCGACGTTCTCAAACACTGTCATATGTGGGAACAGTGCGTAACTCTGAAACACCGTATTTACTAGGCGTTGTTCAGCAGGAATGTCTGTAACATCTTTGCTATCAATGGTGATCTGCCCATTATCTGCAGTTTCAAATCCAGCAATTAGACGAAGTACTGTGGTTTTACCACAGCCTGATGGACCTAAAATGGTTAGAAACTCACCATGGTTTACGTTTAGGTCCAAACCTGAAATGATCTGCTTACCGTCAAAGCTTTTGCTAAGACCCTTCAGCTGAATGACAGGTTTCTGAGATGTTTTTTCAGCGTTCAATTCTACGTTATCTCCACCTGGGATTATTTGGTTAAATCCCAACATTTTGGCTTAAAAATAAAGGGCGCATAATAGACCTGTAGTCTTTCAAATTAAAGCGTTTTTTCACTAAATTTAATGCAAAGATGTAATATTTTTCATCGTTAAGTAGCGAAATCCCTTATATGGTGTCAGTCACTTTATCGATTTTATAAACAATCTTTTACTATGATGTTGGTAATATGATTATTCAAAAAACTCTACTTATAATAAAAATCCTTATTACAGCTTAGTCTTAATGGTAGATCTTTAAGTGAAAGACGATTTTAATATCAGCTTTTTTGAGTTTTTTGCATGAAAAACACACAAAATAGTCTGTTCGACTGATTTTTTATCTTAGAAATGTTTTTGTCTTATCTTCTCTGACGTACAATGCCGCCATTACACCAATAACTGACATGAGTATGAAAGAGCCAATTAATCGAAGCTTCCACATTGGTGGGTCTATTGAAAAAGCATTGAAAGGGGAGGTTGAACTTCAACCTGTCACCGTTTTAGCTGAAGCATGGAAAATCACCGGGAAAAACATCTTTAGTTTTTTACCTGCGGTCATTTGTTTGTTTCTTGCGCAAGTTGCATTATTACTTTTAGGACTTGAAGTTCAATTAGGTAGCCCAACGGTATTTTTTGATGCTTTCGTTACAGGGCAGGGCTTTACACCAGAAATACTAAAAGCGGGCTTTATGGCTAACTTTTGGTCTGATGTGCTTATTGCGCCACTTTATGTGGGTGTTAGCTTAATGGCATTAAACCATGCAGTAGGTTTACCAAGTAAACCAAGCCAGATTATTAAAGGGTTTTCTTTCACCCTTGTTTCATTAATTACCATGTTACTGCTGTCTTCAATTCAAGGATTGGGCAGCAGTGTTTTCCCATTAATTGGCTTGTTCCTAACAATGGCATTAAGCATGGCTATTTTATTAGTGTGTGAAAAGAAAGTATCACCAATAAAAGCAATCCAATACTCTTTCATGGCAACGATCCGTAAAGTAATGCCAATGACGGCAATCTATATTGTGATCATGTTGATGTTCTTTATTTCAATTGCTACTGCAGGTATCGGTTTGATTTGGACATTACCTTTCTTCTTTAACGTGAAAGGGATTATTTACCGCAATATGTTTGGCGTAACATTACAAGTCACCTCAGTGGCTAAAAGTGATGATGATCAACCACCTAAAGGTGGCGGTAAACCAACGGTTGAAAGGATAAATAAAGATGTTTTTAAAGCCTAAAGCCTAAATAAAAAAAGCTCCTAAATTAGGAGCTTTTTTTATTATCTCTAATGCACTATAACTTTATATATGATTAATAAAATAACAAACAGTACCTATAAAAATCGTGATTCAATAGTTTTAAAAGCTTAAATAGGAACAGGTGACGTAAATGCTCGCTTATTCATATTAAAACTGATACATCTCAAAAACATTGATTAACTTATCCGTCATAATTTTATTACGCAAATAAATAAGCTATGTAAGGTTAATGATGGATAAGTTACTTGAACGTTTTTTACGATATGTTCGCATCGAAACACAATCTGATGGTGATGTTGCATCATGTCCGAGTACTGCAGGGCAATTTAACCTTGCACAACAACTAAAATCTGAAATGGAAGAATTGGGGTTATCTGATATTTCATTAGATGAACATTGCTATTTAATGGCACGCCTTCCTTCAAATGTTTCTGCTGGTATTCCAGCTATTGGTTTTATTGCTCACATGGATACAGCACCTGATGCTTCAGGTCTAAATGTTAAACCACAAATTGTAGGAAACTATCAAGGTGGTGATATTGCATTAGGCATTGGTGATGAAGTGCTATCTCCAATTCAATATCCCGATTTAAATAAGTTACACGGTCACAATATTATCACGACAGATGGTACAACATTGCTAGGTGCTGATAATAAGGCCGGTGTTGCTGAAATTATGACCGCCATTGCTTATCTTGTTGCACATCCAGAAATTAAACACGGTGATATTTGTATTGGCTTTACACCTGATGAGGAAATCGGACGTGGGGCTAATCTCTTTGATGTTGAAAAATTCAATGCACAATGGGCTTATACCATAGATGGTGGTCCTATAGGTGAATTAGAGTTCGAAAACTTTAATGCAACCTCTGCTGATTTGATTTGTCATGGAACCAATGTTCACCCTGGAACTGCGAAAGGTAAGATGGTGAACTCAATGAACATTGCTGCACAGTTTCAGTTAATGATGCCGAGCAATGAAACACCAGAAACTACAGAAGGGTATGAAGGTTTCTACCATTTAAAATCAATGAAGCCATCTGTTGCTAAAACAGAGTTAGGTTATATTATTCGTGATTTTAGTCGTGAAGGTCAGGAACAACGTAAAGCGTTTATTCAACAGAAAGTTGATGAACTAAATCTACAACTTGAAAAAGGGCGTGTAGAGTTGGTGTTAACCGATTCATATTTCAATATGCGTGAAATGGTAGAGCCATACCCACATATTATTGAACTAGCGAAAGCAGCGATGATTGAATGCGATGTACAGCCAGAGATCAAACCGATTCGAGGTGGTACTGATGACGCGCGTTTATCATTTAAAGGCTTACCATGCCCGAATATTTTTACTGGCGGTTATAACTTTCATGGCATTCATGAGTTTATTACTATCGAAGGGATGGAAAAAGCAGTGAATGTGATTATAAAGCTGGTTGAGAAAACAGCAGAAAAATATAGCTGATTAATAAGTAATAAAAGCCCTTTTTTGAAAGGGCTTTTAAATATGAGATATTAGAGCAAAGCCAAATTAAAAGCTTTTCCTGACAAAAAGTAGCAATCTAAACTTAAGTTTATAGCGTATAAAATGCAATTACTTAGGATAATGCTATGAAATATATTAATTTGTTGTTTATTAGTAGTTTGTTAACCCTCAACGCTTCAGCTTACCCAGAATATAATCAGTTTAATAGTCATAGGAGTATTTTCTATGTTGCTGACTTAAAAGATAAAAGAGTTGAAAATTTTATAAATGAATTAAACCAAAATAAATGTTTATTAGATGAGCGCGATATAAAATTTATGGTTGTTACCCGAAATGGTTTCCAACTTCCAAATAACTTGTTTAATCAACAACAAATTAAAGATATGCTCAAGAGTTATAATTTGGAAGAAAGTAACCATGTTGGCATTCTTATTGGCAAAGATGGTAAAGAGAAGCATCGTTGGTCAGGGGAGCCAGATTGGTCTTCATTGATGTTGCTTGTTGATGATATGCCCTTAAGAAAAGCAGAGATGGAAAAGAAAAAAAGCCGTTGTGTGATTTAAAGTACATATAAATGTCATTCCATCACTTTAATAATTATCAGCCATTTAGACGTTAACGAAACCAAAAGTGATTTCTCTATTGGTTTTACAATATAGTCGTCCATTATCTCATGAATGTCAGGACAATTTGTTCTCCATGTTCTCCATGTTCTCCATGTTCGCCTGATATTGCAATAATTGGCATAGTAGCGTCTATTTTTTATATCTGTTTAACTTTATCAGTATCAATTCCATTTATTCCTGGCATATGAATATCCATAAAAATGAGAAAAATATCATTTTGTTTGGATTTTTCTATTGCCTCATATCCTGATACAGCTTGTATAACAGTGCTCCCTTCTTTAGATAGATATGCTTTCACTAGCAATCTATTAGCGTGTATATCGTCAACAACGTAAGCGTGCCATAAACACCGCATTCTAATCACTTTACTCGAAGAATAAGATCAAATCTCCAATCCAAAGGAGATTTAAAATGGCAACACGACGTACCAATCAAGAATGGCAGACTTTGTTTGAGTGCTATGAATCCAGCCAACTCACTCAACGTGCTTTTTGTGAACATCACGGATTAAGTCTTTCCACGTTTCATGCCAAACGCCAACAGTTAACACACCTTCAAACACCACAGACTAACGGCTTCGTCAAAGCAAACGTTGTAGAGCAGACAACACGTTACCATATGACGCAAATACCTACCGCGAATATGACACTTTTTGTCAACGACGTTGAGCTGAGTATTCCTCAAGGCACGCCCGCTGCCTACCTGGCAGAACTCATTGGAGCCTTGTCATGAAACATATGCTAAGTGCACCAGATATTTATCTGTATCGTGAGAGTGTCGATTTTAGAAAGTCCATCAATGGCCTCGCGGCGATTATCGAAAGTGACACCGATTTACCCTTGGGAAGCGGCGCACTATTCCTGTTTACCAATAAACAGCGCGACAAAATCAAAGTGTTGTACTGGGATAAAACAGGCTTTGCACTTTGGTATAAACGCCTTGAAAAAGCCAAGTATAAATGGCCGTCAAAAGAGAAAAATGACGTGTTTACCCTGACTCAATGCGAGCTTGATAGACTGCTTTCTGGCTTCACGATTATCGGCCATAAACCCGTTCAAATAAACGATTTTACAATGACTTAATCGATAATAAAGCTATATCCACCAAGCGTTAACGGCATGACTTTAGTATAATAAATGCCATGAAAAAGACGCCAAATATCAACCCAGAAAGCCAAGATGTTGCCGAGCTACAAGCGATGGTGAAAGAGTTGTTGGCGTTGCAAAAACACAGCGAATCTCAGTGGAAACAAGAGCGTCAATCTCTGCTTGAGCAACTCAAACTGGCTTTCGACCGCCAGTTCGCAAAACGCTCGGAGGCGTTAAAGCCCTACGATGAATCTCAAGGTGACCTCTTCAACGAAGCGGAATGTGAAGCCGCTAAGGAAGAAGAGGTTGAGGTTACGACGACCACCACAACCACAACGAAGAAACGCGGTAAGCGTAAGCCTCTTCCAAAGACCTTACCTCGTGAAGTTATCGAACTTGATTTAGACGACCATGAAAAGCAGTGTGCATGCTGCAATCATGACCTGCATAAAATCGGTGAAGACAGCAGTGAAAAGCTGGAGTTTTCGCCAGCCGTACTCAAAGTGCTGGAATATGTTCGCCCTAAATATGCTTGCCGCCAGTGCGAGCAAACTGAAGACAGCAATCACATCGTTCAAAAGCCAGCACCGCAAAGCATTATCCCGAAGAGCTTTGCCACAGAAAGCTTGCTTGCCAACATCATTCTTGGCAAATACCAGTACGCGATGCCACTTTACCGCCAAGAGTCGCTGTTTACCCAGTCGGGAATCGAGCTATCACGAACCACTATGGCCAGATGGGTTATCCAAGTTAGTGAGAAGTTCAAACCACTCTATGCCGCTCTAAAAGAGCACCTACTTCAACAAGTGGTGGTCCAGGCGGATGAAACGCCACTCAATGTTCTCAAGGAAGAAAAACAGTGTTACATGTGGCTCTACTGCTCGGGCGCAGACTCGCCAGAAGCCGCACTCCCCAATGTGAAGAATATTGCCTTGTACGACTATCAAAACAGTCGCGCGAGGGCATGCCCTGTTGCCTTCTTGGGGGATTACAGTGGTTATCTACAAACCGATGGCTATGGTGCCTATGATGGTCTTTATCACGTCACCAATGTTGGCTGCATGGCACATGCACGGCGAAAGTTCATGGAGGCTAAGAAGCTTCAAGGTAAAGGTAAGTCAGGCAAAGCAGATAAAGCGCTGGCCAAAATCCAGAAGCTCTATGGGATAGAATCGCGCTTAAAAGGTGCGACTGTCGAAACACGAAAAGCAGAACGTCAACTGCATAGCAAACCGATACTGGACGAGTTGTACGAGTGGATGACATCTCAACAAGTGATAGCGTCTAGCCCGCTGGGTAAAGCGATAAAATACACGCTCGGCCAATGGCCGAAGGTGATCCGCTATATCGATGACGGTCACTTATCGATAGACAATAACCGCGCTGAACGCGCAATTAAACCGCTGGTCATTGGCAGAAAGAACTGGTTGTTCTCGAACACGCCAAATGGTGCTGATGCGAGTGCGATGCTTTACAGCATCGTCGAGACTGCGAAAGCCAACGGCCTTATCCTCTACGACTACATGGTCAAGTGCATGAAAGAGCTCGCGAAAGCTGAGCCCGATATCGATGCACTCCTACCTTGGAACCTCAAACACTAACAAATATCGCCCCGTGGGTTCATGGGGCGTTTACTCAACAACTAGGACCGTTTTATCATTAAGATTTCCTAATGGGGCAAATTTAGCATCATTAATTTTAGCTTCTAGTGAACACTCGAAAGCTAATGCTCAATACAACCTTGTGCATGTTTAGGAACAGATATACGATCTAAATGATAACTTTTAAATTTATCAGATTATTTCTTATATATAGAGATATATAAGTAACTAATTAAACTCATTAAACACAGACTTCCCATTGTTAAATACCCTATAGATAAGCCCCATGTCGTTACACTAAATCCTGCAATTAAGTATGTTAATAACCACCAAAAATGGGTCAGTGAAAAATGCGCAGCAAAAAAAGGACCGCTGTCATTGTCAGAGCAAGATTCAGTAATTAATAATCCTGCAGATGTTTGAATACAAGACATACCCACTCCCATAGCGAAGCAGACTAAAGTATAGCCAATCCAACTCGGTGTGAACGAGCCGAGTGCAAAACCAAATATTAACGTCAACATGCCAAGCCAATGAAAACGCTGTGGTCGATATTTATCCAGTAGCTTGGGTAACATAAATGCAATTATCATTGAGCCTAAACCCACAATCATCATCGCTATTGCAGTTTGTGCCTCATTACCGTTCAGAATGTTATGCACATAAACCACGGTATTAACTAAAACCATCGCTGATGCACTCGCTGCTGATAGGTAAGCAAACCACAATGATTTAAGAGAGGGGTGGTTTAAATAATTCTTAATGTTTCCTACTACTGATGAAATGCTAACCGTGTCAGAACGATCGCTTACGACTTGTGGAAGTTTACACGTCAAGATTAATGCGGCAGAAACAATGAATGTTACCGCATCAAATATAAATAAAGACTTAAACGAAACAACAAGTAAGAAAAGAGCGGTAAGAAGTGGGCTTAATAACTGCTCTAAATCATAAGCTATTCTGCTAATAGACAATGCTGTTGTGTATTGATGCTTAATAGGCAAAATAGTAGGCAGCGTCGATTGAAATAATGGTGTAAAACCTGCTGAGCACGCATTTATAACAAACATGAGTACATAGACCTGCCATATTTGTGTCACAAAGGGTAATGAGATAAACATCACTGCGCGGATAATATCGAGTGTAATTAAGGTCTTTTGCTTAGGCAAGCGATGAATAATGACGCCAAAAATAGGAGCTAAGCCAATGTAAGCCAACATTTTTATGGCGAAAGAAATGCTCAAAACCATTGCTGCATTTTCACCCGCTAAATTATAGGCGAGCAGTGCTAAACAAATAGAGCTTATCCCTGTTCCACTTAATGAAATGACCTGAGCTGATAGTAACTTTACATAGTTTGTATTGCGCCACATTGAAGTGTTCTGACTGCTTGCTTGCATAAGGGGTCCGTATAAGGTTTAGCCACATCGCATCAAAAATAATTCATATAACAACCAATAAGTGGATGATGGTTATTTTGATAATTCGTTATTCTTTTATTTTAGGTACATAATAGGCATCAATAAAATTGAACATTTTAATAAGCTATATTAGTAATATTGATAACCTTGGTAAGTGACTGGTTAGGATAAATGAATAAGATAAATTGGCGTGGTATAGACTTAAATCTGCTTTTGACCTTTGATGCATTGTTTCAATTTAAAAGTGTTTCTGCTGCTTCTAAGTATATGAATTTAGGACAACCTGCAACGAGCTATAATCTAAAACGATTACGAGAGTTACTTGATGATCCTTTATTTGAAAGGGCGGGTAATACCATGATTGCCACTAAAAGAGCGAATGAAATAGCGCCTAAAATTGATTCCATTCTGTCTATTATTCGTCAAGATATTTTGCCGGTATCTAAGTTCGAGCCCATAAACTTTGATGGCATGTTTATTGTTGGTCTAAATGATTATGCTGAGCAAATTTTCGGACCCGATATTTTCGATTATCTACAGCAGGTTTCACCGAAAGCTAAAATATTATTTAAGCCTGTGGATAATGAAAATGGGGTTCATTTGCTCGAAGAGCGCAATACCGACCTTTGCATTGGGGTATTTAACTCATTACCCGAAAGTGTAGTGTCAACCTTCTTGTATCGTGAAAAGCACCTTTGTACCTTTGACAATTCTAAATTAGAAACTCAACTACCGATATCGTTAGAGGCATATTTACAAATACCGCAAGTCATCGTTACGGCAAATGAATGCTTAACTACAAAAGTAGATGAAACCTTAGCTGGTTATGGGGTAGAGCGAAATGTTGTTTTAGGAACAACAAGATTTTTAACAATTCGACGTATGTTATCAGGTAGAAAAATGCTCGCAGTAATGGCTGAAATGGTCGGGCGTTCTGATTTGATTGACGATCAACTGACTTTATGTGAGCCACCAATCGATATTCCTGATTTTGATGTCGAAATGATAGGTTTAAAGCGTAATCAACTTCATCCGAAGCAGGTATGGTTATCAGAAAAAATTAAAAAGATTATTCAAACTAAGGTGCAGAATAAATAGCTGCGCCTTAGCTTGGAACCATAAAAAGCGTATTGATCACTCGTGATCTGTACCTTTAAGTATTTCATTTAGCTTTTTCAAAATAGTATGAACAGCGTGACCTTTTGTTACCTCACCACCTTGCTCTACTTCAATTTTCTGTTTGCCGTATAAACCAGTTTCTTCTTCAGCAATATGAAGCCAGTCTGGATGCCAGTAAAAAGATTGACCGCCATCTGTGATCCAATTGTGTACACCACAGTTTTCACCACGGTAGTTAAGATCTTTAGCTTGGTAAGCCATACTTTATCCTTTATTTTATAGTCAGTTATGTCAGAACAATATAGAAAATCAGTTCACTAAACCGTGATCTATGTACAATAATTATAGTGAATGTAACCAATTATTAATGCATAGTGTGATATGAACTGTCTGAAACAATTTTGTGGCAGGTTTACAGCAAAATGAATGATGTTAATTTTATGAAATACTTTGTTTTAATCACTCATAAATGCGCAATAAACAGGTAAGATGGCAGTAATAATAATTAAGTGGTAACCCTAATGACAGCATCTATCAAATTTATTGCTACCGACATGGATGGCACGCTTCTTTGTGATAATAAGCAGTTACCTTCAGATTTCTATGACGTATTTCAACAGCTTCAACAAAAAAACATCTTATTCTCTGCAGCCTCAGGTCGCCAATATCAAAGCCTTGTTGATACATTTGAATCAGTAAAAGATGAGATGGTGTTTATTGCCGAAAACGGCACTTTGGTGATGTATAAAGGAAAAGAGATTTACAGTTCTACTATACCTACCGATGAAATCCACACCATTTTAAAATCTGTTCAGCAAGTGCCCGATTGTGACATCGTGTTGTGCGGTAAAAACTCAGCTTATACAGAAGCCACCAGCGAACGAGCACTTAATGAAATTCGTAAGTATTATCATAACTTAAAGTTGGTTGATGATTTGTTTTCTGTCGATGATGAATTTATCAAAATAGCAGTATTAAACTTCAATGGTACAGAAGAACATATTTACCCTGTTTTAGCGCCAGTGTTTGGTGAAACTCACCAAGTTGTTGTTAGTGCAAAGATTTGGCTTGATTTAATGCATAAAACAGCGTCAAAAGGCGCCGCAATAAAGCACTTACAAAAAGAATTCGGTTTTACGTTCGAAGAGAGTATGAGCTTTGGTGATTTTTTCAATGATGTAGAAATGCTTAAAGAAACTTACCATAGCTATGCAATGGAAAATGCACATCCTGAGATAAAAAAATTAGCTCGATTTGAAGCGCCGAGTAATAACGAACAGGGTGTAATGATGGTTATTAAGAAGACAATATTATAATCAGCATCTTAATCTAAAGTTATAAGCCTCAATATATTGTATTTAACAGTCATTGAGGCTCTTTTTTTACTCTTTAATATAAAAAGCGTTGCCGTCAATATCGAGTGGTACGATAGGTTTATCGGGTTTTGCATAACTTAAACGTCCGACACTTTGCGTTACGTGGTAGTTATCGAGTCCAGAAAGCGTCATTAAGTCTAGGCTTTCAATATTAATATATCCATCTTTTCGTAGCGCGTATTTAGGCAAAATCACTCGTTCAATTTCTCCAATGATCATATGCGTACCATTCGATGGGATCGGTATAATCTCTACTAGTCTCAAGCCTATTTTTATAGGACTCTCTAATACAAATGGCGCATCAAAATGATTGTCATAGAAAGGTGTGAGGCCCGTTTCACTAAACTCTGACACTTCTTTAGGATAGCGAGCGGATGTTTGATGGGCTCGTTGGTAGAATTCTTCAGACACAGCGTTAATCGTGTATTGTTCTGTTTGCTGGATATTTGTATACGTATGCCGTTCAACAGTATCAGGGCGTAATATAAAACCTAATAATGCAGGTGATGATCCAAGATGAATAACTGAGCTAACAATGGCTACATTTTCATTTCCATCCTTATCTGTAGTTCCTATAAGGTTAGCGCTTTTAAAACCTGGCAAAGAGTTTATTAATTGAACTCTTTGGCGTTTTTCCATTGTTTGAATATCACATGATGATAATCGAATATTATCCATATATTACCTCAGGTTTTTAAACGTAAATTTTATTACGCCTAATAACTGAGTGTGGATCACTTTAATAATGTGAATAATAAAGAAATAAAAGAGTTATAAAGCCATAGTGAATTATGTTTTTTACTAAAAACACTATGGCTAATATCTAACCTGATTTAATACATTACTGGTTATAACGCGCCATTAAATGCAGTTTAAAGAAGCAAGGGTTTAATGTCTCACCCGTCGCTTGTTTAACTAATTCATCCGTTGAAAGCGTACACCCTTTTGACCAGATATTAGTTTCAAGCCATGTAAAAATAGGTGACAAATCACCTGATGTGATTGTAGCTTCAATATCTACTACTTTCTTCATCGCAGCCATAAATTGTGCGGCATACATAGCACCCAGCGTATATGATGGGAAATAGCCAAAACTACCATCTGTCCAATGAATATCCTGCATACAGCCGTCTTTAAAGTTATCTTTCGTATCAATACCAAGATAAGCTTGCATCTTTTTATCCCAAATTTCTGGAATATCATCAACTTCGATATTGCCTTCAATAAGATCGCGTTCAATCTCATAACGCAGAATTACGTGGGCAGGGTAAGTCACTTCGTCAGCATCAACACGAATAAAACCCGGTTTAACGCGATTATTAATAATGTTGAGGTTTTCAGCCGTCAGCGCACTATCGGTTTCACGGCTAAATGTTTTCTGTGCTAATGGCGCCAGTTTTTTCGCAAAATCAATATTGCGTGAAAGCTGCATTTCAAAAAACAGCGACTGACTTTCATGAATCCCCATTGAACGAGCTTGGCCTACTGGCAGATCTCGCCATTGATGCGGTAAACCTTGCTCATAACGTGCATGACCTGTTTCATGAATAACGCCCATTAACGCCGATGTAAAATCAGTTTCATCATAACGCGTTGTAATACGTACATCAGTTGATACACCACCACAGAATGGGTGAGTACTGATATCTAACCGCCCATGATTAAAATCGAAGTTTAATAACTTCATGACATCTAGGCTAAGGGCACTTTGCTCAGCAATCGGGAATGTTCCGGTTAAAGGCAATATGGCTTCATTCTTCTGCTTTTTTTGCACATCTTGAATAAGCTGCGGCAACCACGATTTTACATCAGCAAAAATACCGTCAAGAATTTCAGATGTCATTCCTGGTTCGTAAAGATCGAGCAGGGCATCGTACAGACTTAATCCTGTTGCTTTAGAGCGAATAGCCGCTTCTTGGCGTGCAAGTTTCACAACAGGAGCTAAGTTTTGTTTAAATCCTTCCCAGTCGTTTTCTTCACGTTGGGTACGCCAAGCATGCTCACATTGTGAGCCTAATAAGGATTTTTGCTCCACTAGCTCGGCAGGTAAAATGTTATGCATCATCCATTGACGCTTTAATGCAGCAAGGCTGATAAGTTCAGCATCAGATAGTTGCTCTTTTTCTGCTTCTTCAAACCAATCAGCAAGATAATCCGCGGTTGATAATTCATGTGCAATAACGGCAAGTTCAGCCATTGCTTCAGAGCGAGCTTCAGCCCCGCCACTTGGCATCATTGCTGATTGATCCCAACCACATATTGCGCTTAGATGGTCTAGACGCGATAACTTACGAGCATGCTGTTCTAATTTTTGATAATAGCTCATTTATTTGTCCTAATATTTGGCTGTTAATAAACAAATCTATCTTATGTATTACCTGTTGAATATCCAGTAAAAAATAAGAAGGGTTAATTAAGAAATGGAAAAAATTATAACAACGTGAGCAATAATAAAAAAACGCAATAGATGCAGTATTAAACGTTTATATTTTTTTTTATTAACGCTATAAATGTAAAGATGGTCTGCAAATAGTAAAACAGTGTTACAAAAGGAAGTTTTTCATATTGCAAACGCTATAATGAACGTCAATCAATATACCTATTTAAACTATTTTGCAAACTGATGATGTTGTAAATAGTTATATTAGATTGTTCTATCGTATTTTTAAGGGATTTTACCTCAAATGAAAAAGACATCACCGCTTTTTTCTCTCGTTGGTGTAACTGCGCTTTGTACTGTGTCGTTTTCATCATTAGCAGCACCTTCTGTTATTCCTGATGCACCGACATTAAGTGCAAAGGGTTATGTATTGATGGACTACAATACTGGCCAAGTATTAGTTGAGAAGAATGCTAACGAAAAATTAAACCCTGCAAGCTTAACGAAATTAATGACTAGCTATGTTGCGGGTCAGGAAATAAAACAAGGCAATATTAGTAAAGATGATATTGTCGTTATTAGCCGTAATGCTTGGGCACGTAATTTCCCTGATTCTTCAAAAATGTTTATTGAAGTGGGCAGTGAAGTACCACTGATGGACTTGTTCCGTGGTTTGATTATTCAATCAGGTAATGATGCAAGTGTTGCACTGGCTGAACACGTAGCAGGATCTGAGCAAGCATTTGTGGGGTTAATGAATTCATGGGCTAAAAAGCTAGGAATGAATTCTACACACTTTGCTAATCCTCATGGTTTGGATCACAGCGATCTTTATACAACACCTTATGATATTGCATTATTAGGCCAAGCGTTAATTCGCGATTTACCATCAATTTATCCGCTATATAGTGAGAAATCATTTACATATAACAATATTACTCAACGTAACCGAAATGGTTTGTTGTATGATAAAAGTATGAATGTTGATGGCATGAAAACCGGCTACACAAGCGGTGCAGGATATAGTTTAACAAGCTCTGCAACTGAAGGTGACATGCGTTTAATTGCGGTTGTGATGGGAACAAAAAGTACCAAAACCCGTGAAAGTGAAAGTAAAGCTTTATTAAATTATGGTTTCCGATTCTTTGAAACAGTCGTACCGCATAAAGCTGGCGATAAAATCTTATCTGAGCGCGTATGGTTTGGTAACAAAGAAAACGTTGAGTTAGGTGTTGATAGCTCAAGTTATGTGACGCTGTCACGAAATGACACTAAGAAGCTGACAGCAAGTGTAGAGCTTAACGGTGAACTTGATGCTCCTATCACGAAAGGTGATGTAGTTGGCAAGGTACTTTACTCGGTTGATGGTAAAGAAGTGGCGTCTCAACCACTTGTAGCACTAAATTCAGTTGAAGAAGGTAGTATTTTCAGCCGCCTTGTTGATCATGTTAAGAAGTTCTTTGCTGGATTATTTAGTTAATTTAATCACTCTTAACGTTAAAGATTCGTATACTAAAAGCTCGGCTCTGTCCGAGCTTTTTTGTCTCTATTTATCTAACTACGCTTTTCCGCAGATTACTATTTCCTGTTGAGCCTAAAATCCGTATAATCCACGCCCTATAAATTCTTATCCAGCAATTCTACTGTCGGGATTACCGATAGTGAGAGAAGTAGTAATGAATCAGACAGATAATCGTAAAGAAGTACTTGAATTTAATAAGCTGCAAAAACGTCTTCGTCGTAATGTCGGTAACGCCATTATTGACTACAACATGATTGAAGAAAATGATGTTGTAATGGCATGTATCAGTGGCGGCAAGGACTCATTTGCGATGCTGGATATCTTATTGAATCTGAAAAAAGCAGCACCGATCAATTTTGACGTTGTTGCAGTTAACTTAGATCAAAAGCAACCAGGTTTCCCTGAGCATATTCTACCAGAGTACTTTTCTAGCTTAAATATCCCATACTATATTGTAGATAAAGACACTTACTCTGTAGTGAGAGAGAAAGTGGAAGAAGGCAAAACAACTTGTGGTCTTTGCTCTCGTTTACGCCGTGGTACGCTGTACTCTTTTGCTGATAAAATTGGTGCAACTAAGATTGCACTAGGGCACCACTTAGATGATATCGTTGAAACCATGTTCTTAAACATGTTCCACGGCTCTCGTTTAAAGGCAATGCCACCTAAGTTACGTTCAGATGATGGTCGTAACGTTGTTATTCGTCCATTAAGTTACTGCCGTGA
Organism: Photobacterium sp. SKA34; assembly: GCF_000153325.1. Lineage (GTDB taxonomy): Bacteria > Pseudomonadota > Gammaproteobacteria > Enterobacterales > Vibrionaceae > Photobacterium. Next base: position 504,283 of record NZ_CH724142.1, on the reverse strand, counting down.
AAAAGATTTAATTAAGTACGCAGAACATAAAGCGTTCCCAATTATTCCTTGTAACCTGTGTGGCTCTCAAGAAAATCTACAACGTCAAAGTATTAAAGCGATGTTAATTGATTGGGATAAGAAAACACCGGGTAGAGTAGATGCTATCTTTAAATCTATTCAAAACATTAGCCCAAGCCAGTTAGCGGATAAGAATCTATTTGATTTTGTTAACTTGCCATTAGATCGTGAAGGTGAGAAGGCAGAGTATGCCTTTACTGAAGCGACGGTTTCTTCAACAAACATTGATGAGTCTCTGTTTATTGATGTGACTAACGTTTAGTCACTACCTTGTTAAAATAATGGGCTAATAAACTTTGCCAAATACGACAAAGAATTTAGCCCTTATTCAAGAAGCTCAGAAAACGCCTCACTGTTTCTTTTTACTGCATTATCATTGTTACTCATCAACTGACTTTTACTGGTTATCCATCCTTTATTATTCACGGTTCTTAAATGGTATTCGTCTTTACTGTCTGTAATAAACGAACCTTCTGTTAAATTACTTATCTGTGTAATTTTCCCTATATCCTTGCGTTGTGTGTTTTGAAGATCCCATGATGTTACCTTGTCACTTATTTTTTTTATCTTTGAGACTATTATTTGTTGTTCAACACCATCTGGCATGGTGAAAACTAAGCTATCACCGATAGCTAAATCGCTGAGCAATTCATCATTCATTTCCACAATGCTTTCAATCGGTAGCAATGATATGCCTTGCTCTTGTTTCACTTTGTCTAGTAAGTTGGGGCGGTAAAGCCAGAGATCTTCGCCTGTTAATAGATTAATAGGTGTATCAATTGTTGCTGCTATTTGATGACCATAACGATGAAGTTGTGGGTTGCCCTCAAGATCCTCTTCAGCAACATAAGAAGGATCATCAATCGTTATTTCTTCTTCAATGCTCAGTGTTTTGAAATCTTTTGGTACTTCAGCAACCTCATCAAGTTTTTCTGCCAATTTTTTCTCATCTATTGCATGTGATGTCTCTTTTAGTATTTCAGGTATTTGTATTTCGTTGGCTGCTTTGTCAGGCTTAAACAGAAATACACAGAGCAATACAATAATCAGAGCTAAACCAGTATATTGGATCACTCTTTTCATACATTACTCGGTAATATTTAATTTAATATCAAGGTTTAAATCTTTAGTGAAATTTCGTTTATGTAAGCCCTTCACGTTAACGGATAAAGATCCACTGTATCCACCAATAGGTAACTCTTTATTATCATCAGCGATAAAGCTCACACGTAACTCGCCATAGACAGGGCGCATATAACGGCAATAAGCGGCATTGTTCATTATTGTCCACCCACAACCCATATAGCGTTCTCCGCGCAGCATAATAGTTTGTTGTTCTCCAGTTTCAGTATTCGTCACATCTACTTTCAAACGACTGTAACCACGGTTATAGCGACGCCAAACCACACGATTACGACTCATTTTATGTTCTGACAGATAATATACAGTGCCGTAAACACCTTTTTCATAACGAGGAGACACATAAGGTGTTGAGTCAGTAACGATTCCGTCACTTGGCAGTACAGAAGTAATAGCGATATTTGTTGCTACGTTTACCTCATCAGAATAAGTACGGTTATATAGACTTTTCACCATTAAACTAAAGTCACCACTGTAAGTACCTAAGGGCAATTTAGGGTTATCTGCTTGAATAAATTCTAGTTTGAGTTGACCTAAATTCGGTGCAGGGTAGCACCATGCACTGTTATTAATATGTCCCCAGCCGCAGTGGGTTTTACGTTGACCTCGCAACCAGACTTCATGCACTGTATTATTTTCATTTTGGGTTAATACAACGGAAAATTTTGTAATATTTCGTGGATAACGCCAAATAAAACGAGTTGGCCCAGAAACAACGTTGTCGCCCTTAACATAATAAACAGAGCCTCTTACATCTTGTTCTAGAGGGTCGGTTTCTAATGGTCCTTCTTGGGTTAATAACCATGTTGGTTCTTTAATTGGCGGTTCATCTTCAATGTCATCTATGGTTTTCAATATAGGAACAACGCCTTTTAACCAATCAATATGTAAAGCAATAGGGACGTGACCTGAATATCCATATTGCCAGCCATACCACCATGACGAAATACCAACAGCAACAGGGTGTTCATTTCGTTGTTGCCAAATGGCAGAGCCACTATCACCAGGGCTAGCAAATGCCCATGAGTCTGTATTCTCAACGGCCTGATTAATTAAGCAGTCTTGGTAATAATAACGAATGTGACCTTCACCATGTCGCTTACCGATGTTAGCAAGTTGACCTAATGAACGTGAACCAAAGATACCAAATCCAGTGAAGGTAGTAGGGTTAAGTAGTAAATCAGTATTTAAATTATTATCGACAAACGGCTGCTTAATGACGTCACCATTTACATCTAAAGGATCGGAGACTTTCGGAATTTTTGCGACTGCGATGTCATTACTGCAACCAGTAAAGGTACGAAAGTAGTTAGTTGAAATACCTGCAGCAATAACCGTCCCATCTTGTTGTTTAAACGAGACATATTGACCTGAATATTCGGTTGAATCAGAACCTGATAAACAGTGCGCAGCTGTTAATACATAGCTATGAGATCCATCACTCCCGAGCCATGTACCTGAGCAATATCCGCTACCAATTAATAACCCGACAGAGCGGAATTGTTCAACATTCGTATTTGTTTCTAATACGCTACTAACATTATTAACGATACTTGGATCTAAACTTCCTCCTAATTCAATGTATTTACTATCGTTAATACCTAATGAATAGGCTGAAATTGAAAATAACAGGGTAAGACAGCATGTATAACGACTAAAAAAATGATAACTATTCATGACGTTAACCAGCCTAAAACTGTGTAACTTAAAGAGTAGATTATTAACAGCGAGGCATTTTTATCAAAAATAAGACATTGTCAGCGGCACAATACAAGCTTAACAATATTCTTTGTGTTTTGAAGCTGATAACATGACTGGAAATATTTCGACGATAGAGACATTCATGTTACGCAGTATTTTAATCGCAACGGGCTTTGTATTCATGGTTGGTTGTAGCTCTCATCAAGCACAAGAGCTAGGGCTCGGTGGTGGGCAAGTTAATGGCTATGCGCAGAATATGACAAATGCTCAATTATGCAGCATTTATTTAAAAGAGCGGGCTTCAAATCAAACACGAGCAGCTATTGCTTCTGAATGGAGTCGTCGTAAGTTAAGTCGAGCATATTGTAAAGAAAAAGCCAATGAGTGGTATCTTACCAAATTCGCAAAATGGCTAACGCTACAAGAATCTGAGAAGAAATAAAAAGTACTCTATAAGAGAAAGGCCTCAATTGAGGCCTTTCTTACTTAATCGATGTTGGGTGCTAATGGACTGACATACCCATCAGGTTTTAAAGCTAATAAATCACAATTTAAACTATCAATCGTATTTTCGGCGGTATTCCCTATAAAGACGGCTGATAATCCAGTACGACCTGTTGTTCCTAATATGACTAGTTCTGCTTTTATATCTTCAGAAACTTGAGGAATAATATCTTCAGGTAAACCTTCAAGCACATGGGTTTGTTCTTCACTAATTCCATATTTTTGACGGAGTGCTTTCATCGTTGTTAGGTGATGTCCACGTACAGCGTCGGTATAACTCGCAGGATCAAACTCTGGTAATTCAATCGTAATATTTACCGGTGTTGCAGGGTAGGCATTAACTAAATTAACTTCGGCATTAGCAATAGAAGCAAACGCTAATGATTCTTTGACGATTTTATCGTTAAGCTTATCGTGAGTTTCATCATCGGTAGAGATATTGACGCAACCTAATACTTTACCTTGTTCAGGCCAGTTATTACCTTTGACTAAAAGTACGGGAATAGGGCACTTACGAAGTAGATGCCAATCTGTTGGTGTGAAAATCACAGAGCCTAGGCGATCATGTTCATGAGTGGCTTTGACGAGTA
>NZ_CH724142.1:487984-500206 GCF_000153325.1 Photobacterium sp. SKA34 | reverse complement strand
TCTCTATATCAATGCCTTGTTCTAAGTAAGGTTGGACGATTTCCTTTAACCACTCTTCTCGCTGCATTACCACACCGCGACGCATAGCATCACGTTCGGCTGTCGATAACATCGACGTCATTTCATAAGAAAAATCATAAATAGCTAAGAAAATAATAATTTTTACATCTTTACTTATTTTGGCAAGATGAACAGCGCGCGAGATCGCCGGTTGTTGTTCTTTTTCAGGATCTGCGACGACTAAGATATTTTTATACTTTTGCATAATGCCTCCTTTACACAACTGTGTAGGCAATCTCTTGATAAGTTTAATTTAAAACAGGTATAACAACGGCTATGTACTTAGATATCAAGAGATTAATTAAATCCCTATAAATACTGTAACCTAGAATAGAAATATATGGGAACGATAATAGAGAAAATTATGCAAACTTTGATACGCTGAACAAATAAATACGAGAAATAGCCGTTCAGCTAAATAAAAAAGCATCGTATAAACGATGCTTTAAAATCATAAAAGATAAGGGAGATGAATAAGATTATTGTTGAGATAATGTGTTACTTTTAGCCACTCCAGCAAGGCGAGCCAATTCATCATGATCAATGATCGTAATGTATTTGCCTTTTACGCTTAACATCTCCGATTTTTGAAAACGCCCTAATAAACGACTGATAGTTTCGACCGTTAAACCTAGATAATTACCAATATCACCGCGTGTCATTGTTAAACGGAATTCACGTGGTGAAAAACCGCGCTGAGAAAAACGCAGTGATAAATTATATAAGAAAGCAGCAAGACGCTCTTCAGCATTCTTTTTCGAAAGCAACAGAATCATTTCCTGATCGCCTTTAATCTCATTGCTCATCAAGCGCATGATTTGTTGGCGAAGCTTTGGCATTTTACCTGAAAGATCATCAAGGATTTCAAATGGGATTTCACACACCATTGATGTTTCAAGTGATTGAGCAAAACTCGGATGCTGCATTTCATTGATCGCATCAAAACCTACTAAATCACCAGCAAGATGGAAGGCAGTGATTTGCTCGTCACCTTGTTCGGTAATGGTGTAGCTCTTAATGGTGCCTGAACGAATAGCATATAACGATTTTAGCTCGTCACCTGCTTTAAATAGCTCCTGACCTTTTTGGATCGGTTTTTTTCGTTCTATAATTTGATCCAGTTGGTCTAGCTCAGACTCATTCAGCGTGAAAGGAATGCATAACTGACTAATACTGCAATCTTGGCAGTGAATAGCACACCCGCCGGATTGGATACGTTTTGTTGTAAGCTTGTCTGAAATCATATGCTGTCTAACCAATTTGATGTAGGTCAATATTTTAACATATTATGAAGCATTATTACGAGAAATAAAAAGGTCACTACATTTGATTGATTGCTATGTAACCAGTTTGAATACCATAAGCCATTAATAATAATGCACTAACACGCCTAAAATGAAGGTTCTTTAGCCATACTTTTAACTGTGTAGCAAAACCGCCGACAGCTAACATTGCAGGCAATGTTCCTAACCCGAAAGCAAGCATAATTATTGCACCATTTAGAGCACTTCCAGAAACCGCCGCCCATGTTAAAGCTGAATAAACTAAACCACAGGGTAGCCAGCCCCAGAGAAAACCAAAGGGTAAAGCTTTTATCGGCGATTTAAGGGGGAGAAATGATGTGGCTAACGGTGATATATATCGCCATGCAACTTGCCCAATACGTTCTAGTTTGTTTAACCCAAACCACCATTGACCAATATGTAACGCTAAAACAATCATCATTATTGCTGCAAAAAAGCGCATAAATATCAGTGGGCTATTGGAACCATTAATGGTGGCAACACCCGCAAGCATTGCACCAATAATTGCCCCAGCAACGGTGTAAGCGACTAACCTTCCAAAATTATAATTTAAAAGATAAATCCATCGTTTACTGTTTTTAGTACTCTCCGGCATACCAATAGTGATCGCAGCAGCAACACCACCGCACATTCCAATACAATGACCAGCTCCCATTAAGCCAATTAAAAAGGCAGCATAAAAATCTAAATTAATCATTTTTGCTATCTTGATCGTTACGTGGTTCTTTTTCTATTGTTTCAGAATTGGAAACTGCGCTTTTGTGTTTACTATCATCTTCATCGAACAAAATATCGTACCCACGACGCTCTAAATCATCAAATTGATCGCTTTTTACTGCCCATAAAAATATACCAATAGCAATACAGACAAAAACAATGGCGATAGGTATTAATATGTAAATACTGTTCATTTATTTTAATAACCTTAAAGAATTTGATACAACAATGATCGAGCTTGATGACATACCCACAACGGCAATATATGGCGCCACTAGTCCTGATACAGCTAGAGGTAGGATTATCAAGTTATATCCAAGCGCCCAAGATAAATTCTCTCGAATAATTTTTCGAGTTTTCAACGCTAAAGTACGCGCTTCTAAAATACGTTCTAATTTATCGCCAAGTAGTACCATATCTGCTGAAGATTTAGCTATATCTGTCCCACTACCCATAGCAACGGAAAGATGAGCACCAGCAAGCACTGGGGCGTCATTGACACCATCACCTATCATTAATACTACGTCATCTGCTGATAATTCGTTTAAATATGCTAACTTTCCTTGTGGTGTTTGATTAGCAATAACCTCATCAATACCCAATTTTTTAGCAACGCTATTGGCATGAATAGTATTATCACCTGTTAACATTGTTACCTGAATACCATGTTGCTGACATTGTTTGACTAATTGGGTACTTTCTTGACGGATTGGATCGTCTAATTTAAATGCTGCGATAGGTTGCTTATTGCAAGTTAACCATACCGAGAATTCATTACTATTTTTAAACGATTTATTATTTTCTATATCAGTAGCAAAATCACATTTACCTATGCGCCACTCATCACCATTTAGCGTTGCTTTCAAACCACAACCAATTACATTTTCGACATTACTAAAAAGTATACTTTTTTGGCGATATCGGCTAAAAGCTTGAGCAATAGGGTGATTGGCGTATCTTTCTAATTCCGCTGCAATCATCAACGCTTCTTCTTGCTTTAATTCACTAAACATGTGCGTTTCAATTAAGCAAACGTTACTTCTGTTAAGGTGCCAGTTTTGTCTAATACCAGTCGATTAACTTTACATAGCGTTTCTAATACATGACCTCGTCGGAGTAGTATCCCTAATTTACCAAGTGTAGACGTTGAACAGGTAATAGCCGTTGGTGTTGCTAAAGAAAGGGCACAAGGGCAGGTAGCGACTAAGACGGCCAATGTAATCCATAATGCATCATCAGGTTTATCTTGATACCAATAATACCAAGTGCCAACAGCGATAATCAGTATGGCAGCAACAAAATAGCGAGCTACATTATCAGCCAACTCTGCTACTTTTGGTTTTGATACTTGGGCTTCATCTTGCAAGCGTACAATAGTAGAGATAAGAGAGTCATTTCGGTTTACTGTAACTGTCATTGTGATATTGGCATCACCATTAATAGTCCCTGCATAAACCTTATCTCCAATCGTTCTTGTTACAGGCACTGATTCTCCCGTTAGCATAGATTCATTAACGGTTGTTAATCCTTTATCAATTTCGCCGTCCGCAGGGAAATGTTCTCCTGGTAATACAGTGACAATGTCACCTTTTTTGAGTGTTTTTGCTGCAACTTGTTCACCATTAGCAAGCGTTGCCATACTTGGTATGAGTTTTAGCAAATTGGCACTGGCTGCCGCAGCTTGTCGACGAGCACGCATTTCTAAGAATCGACCGAGTAGTAAAAAAAAGGTAAACATTGAAATAGATTCAAAGAATACTTCGCCTTCTTCCATCATAGTTGCGTATAGACTTGCGCCATAAGCAAACAGTAACGCTATTGAAACAGGAACATCCATGCCTAATGAAAAAGCTTTTAGGCTCCTCCATGCATTAAGATAAAAAGGGAGTGCTGAGTACAGTAAAACTGGGGTAGCAAAAATCAGGCTTACCCAACGTAGATAATTTTTAAATTCTATATCTAGATTGCCAAAGACTTCAAAATAAAGCGCAATAGCAATCATCATCACCTGCATTGTTGCAATACCTGCAATACCTAACTTATAAAGGTATTGCTTCATGGCTTTATGGTATTGCTGTTCTTGAGCATCAGCTTCAAAGGGTGAGGCTTTATAACCAATATGATGAATAACCGCTAATAAATGACTTAGTTGAACTTTTTCAGTGTCCCAAACAAGTAATGCACGATTAGTCGTGGTATTCACACGAATAGAAATAACACCATCTTCACGTATTAATTGCTTTTCAATTAACCATGCGCAAGCAGCACAGGATACCCCCTCAATAAATAGGGATACCTCACTAAAGTTTTGATCTATCCTACGAACGAAGTCTTGCTGGATATCAGCGTGATCATAAAGGGAGAGAGACTTAAGCTGTTCGGGGACTAAATCAGCTTTTTCAGCAGGTTCTGTTCGGTACTCATAGTACGAAGTAAGGCCACTTTGGACAATAGTTGTAGCAACGGCTTCACAGCCAGGACAACACATAGGTCTCAATTGGCCTAATATTTCGACTTCAAACTGGCTACCATGAGGAACGGGATCACCGCAGTGGTAGCACTCATTATGTATATGCTTTTCTACTGTCATTCCTTTCTCTTTCCGCACAACGAAATCGGGGAGGATGTTGGTACGTTTACAAGTCCTTGTAGCATTCAATCAACTGTAAAAGATTCAATTTCAACAAATCATGGTCCATCTAAAGACTCAGGTATAACAAATTGATAATGGCATTTATATCCTGATTGATGTTTATAATTGCATGAATATTAAAAGCATCAGCTAGCCGTAAACGAGAGTGATCTATATTGATTGCTTTACTTTTTATAGTAATGCTAAGCGACTAAATCAACTTGATTATTAGAAATAAATAAAAAAACAGCCGTTAAGTCATAAATAGAACTGATAAATTAGACGACTAGAATTATGACTCAGAATATATATAGAACACCACTTAGGTAGTAGGTTATTTATCTCACGAATACAATCGTATTCATGCACCACTTACTTTCTAGTGTTGATTTATCAAAACATCACTGACAAATACCATATTTATTGTTTTATCAATGCGTTGTGACGTTTACTGACGACTCATTAAAGAAGATTAAAATTGCTTTTTTATTATAAAAGTGGCACTTTCACTGAGCATAATACTTGAGTTAACACATTTTTACAGGTGGAATGGCCACATTACATTTATGCTTAATTAACATTATGTGACTATTTTGAACTCTGTAAAACAGGAATATTTGTAAAAATGGCAGCAGAAAAATTAACCCGTGGTCGTTTAATCCAAATAATAGTATTAATGACTATATTAATTTCAGCTTTTGTATGGAGAACAGTGACATATACATCTTCCGAAAGTGATGACGGTACTAATAATGGAGTGAAAATATGTCATCTAGATACAACTAATTGTCAGTATTTATTAGATGATAAGAACGTTGACGTACAACTTTTAACAAAAGATTTAACTGCACAAACACCAATTCGCCTAGAAATAACCAATATAGATGTTAAGCCTTCAGCTATTGTTTCGGGTGTTTCTATGAATATGGGTACGGTACCCATTGTATTTACTCAGTATAATAAAAACACTTGGGTGGGAGAGTTTACCGTTCCAAAATGTACCCATAACCCAATGGTTTGGGCTTTAGATATCACGGCTAAAAGCACGACAATGAGTTCTCAATTTACCGTCAGTAAATAATATTAGAAATAGCACTTCTTAATATGAATATTTACTGAAGTGCTATTTACTCGCAATAAATCATTTTTTTTGTCATCCCACCATCCACAATAAAATTTTGCCCCGTTATAAAGCCTTGGCTACAAAGTAAAAAATCAACCATTTCAGCAACATCATTCACATTTCCAACTCGTCCAGATAAATGCTGCTGATGATCGATAGCGTGTAATTGACTCGCATCTGTATGAATCCAACCAGGTGAAATGCAGTTTACTTTTATATCGGGAGATAAACTCACAGCAAGTGCATGAGTTAATGAAACCAATCCACCTTTACTTGCAGCGTATGCTTCGGTGTTTGGTTCAGATTGTGCATATCTTGTTGAGCTTATATTTATGATATGACCCTTACTTTCAACAAGTAAAGGTAGGCACTGCTGACTCATGGCTAAAGGGGATGTTAAGTTAACATTTAAAATATGGTGCCATTCATCTAACGGTAATTGGTGTAAAGGAGTATTGTACGGATTAGAAATAGCGGCATTATTGATGAGAGCATCAAGCCGTCCAAATTGACATTTAACCCAATCTAACGTGTTTTTAATATCAGGTATTTGAGTAACGTCGGTTAAACGAAAACGAATACGTGGTTCTTCATTAACTAAATCATATCCGGCTTGCTCATTGATATCTAATGCGACAACGATAAAATTTTTTTGTGCTAAATATTTACAAATCCCTTTGCCTATACCGTTAGCACCACCGGTGACAATAACGATTTTATTTGAGCTTAAATCCACTTTAATAATCCCTTACTTACAGATCTTTGCAACATGATACGACAAGATAAGCTAATCTAATAAGAGGTAGGTAAAATTCTGACTTAAAAAGTGCAAATAACTGATAATATTAATCACAAATTAATTCAAGGATGAGTCTATTGATATGGATATAACAACAAGTTACTCAATACAGCCTTCATCTATCAAAGCTATTAATGAAGCTATTGATAGACTTAATCTAAAAATTGCAACGCCTTCTTTACTGCTTATCTATTATTCTGAAAATTATGACATCAGTATTTTCCAAGCTGTGCTAAAAAAATCCTTTCCTAATACCGCTATTTTAGGTTGTACCTCATGCCAAGGTTTTATGACAAATGAAGGCTACTTTAGCGGAACAGGTCTAGCATTATGGGCGATTAATGATTATCACGGAGCATATGGCACAGCCATAATTTCAAACTTTGATACGCCTTATGAAATGGCAAGGCAAGCAACACTAAAAGCGATTCATAATAGTGGGCGAGTTGGCGAGTTACCATCACTAATCTTATTACACGCAACACCGGGTTATGAAGAACAAATAATTCAAGGAATAGAAAAAGAGTTGGGCTGTACAGTACCTATTATTGGGGGGACAGCCGCTGATGATTTTATTGCAGAGAACTGGCAAATATTTAACGTTGAACAAGAAACAAGTCAGGGAATTGGTATCGCTGTTTTTTATCCAACATGCGAAGTAAGTCTCTCATTTCATTCTGGTTATGCTAGTACTGGTTTATCAGCTATAGCGACCAAAGTTGAGCATAGGGAAGTTATAGAGCTCGATAATAAACCCGCAGCAGATGTCTATCAACAATGGATGAATATTCCATTTGATACTAATAGCAATATAATAAGTGAAAGCAGTCTAAACCCATTAGGGCGTTTTGCTGGAGAATATTTTGATCTTCCTTACTTTAAATTAGCACATCCCGCACATATTACGCAGCGCAAGGGTATCGAAATGTTTGCTGAAGTAAAGCAGGGGGAACGCTTGTACTTTATGAACGGCACTGATGAAAGACTGATTTCTAGAGCAAGCCGAGTCGTTAAAGCATCGAATGGTAATAAGCTGAATCCAATAGGCGGAATAACGATTTTTTGTGCCGGATGCATGTTAAAAATAAAAAATCGTATGGATGACGTTGCTACCGGTGTAAATATTGCAATGTTAAATAAGCCTTATATTTCTCCATTTACATTTGGTGAGCAAGGGCAATTCATCAGTGGTGAAAATGCACACGGTAACTTAATGATTTCAGCAGCTATTTTTCATAAAGGGTAGGTTGTTAATACGATGATAAGTTCTGAATCTGAAAAGCTACAAGAAACAATCATTGATTTATTACGCAGTCAAGAACGAGAAAACCAATTACAAGATGAGAATGAAGCCATCTTAGAAGGTATCTCGGCAATGGCGGGCGCGAATGATAAACGTCAAGTATTCAATAGTTTATTAGAAGTCCTACGCAAGTTTATAGGTTTTGATCAAGCGCTAGTTCTTACTAGGGAAGACGAACAAGAAATGCTTGATGTGCTGGTCAGTACTGATAATCGTTTTGGTACAAATTCTTGGCTCATGGAAAGTACATTTAGACGTGCAATCAATGGTGAATGCATCGCGCTATATTCCCCTAAAGATATTATTGAATTTAGTACACAATCGGTTGAAGCGTTAAATGATTTCAGTTCAGCATTATTAACCGGAGTCAAAGTAAGCTCTAGTGATGCTGTTATGATTTTAATGAGCCACGATAAAAGCCAGTTCACACCAAGATGCAGGCGAGTGCTTAATAGATTTAGACCATTACTCGCTCGTGCGATCATCGATATAGATTATCGAGAACGGTTGCAATCCTTAGTTGCCGCACGAACACAACAACTGACATTTAGTCAGCAGCGATTTAAAGATTTTGCCAAAACAGCAGGTGATTGGTTTTGGGAAATTGATGTTGATTATAATTTTACCTATATTTCAGAACCTCAAGTCGCTAATACACAAATATCCTGTGATAACTTTATAGAATTCTTTAACAACTACCCATTATTCCAAAATAAACTGACGAGTAAACTCTCACAGCAAGTTGTATTTGAAGACTTAGAATGGAATCTTAGTAGCGTTGATAATACAGATCAGTGGTATAGCTTTAGTGGTACTCCTTATTTTGATAAGTATGGAAAACTACAAGGATTTCGAGGAACTGCTAAAGATATAACGAGTAGGAAAAGACGTTTATTTGATTTACAGGAAGCGCAAAAACAAGCAGAGACAGCTAACAAAGCTAAATCTCAATTCATAGCAATGATGAGTCATGAGATACGGACACCACTTAATGCGGTGTTAGGTTTAATGGAATCGTTATCTTTATCTGGGTTAAATAACAAGCAGAATCTTTGGTTATCACAGATGGACCAATCAGCACATTTATTACTGACTATTATCAATGACATCTTAGACTTATCAAGGATCGAATCGGGGAGTTTCAGACTTTTCAATAGTGATATTAATGTTGTGGAAAGTATAAGACTTGTCGCTGATCAATTGGCACCACAAGCAACTAAAAATAATGTCCAATTTCAATGCGAAATTGACGATGCAATCCCCAAACAAATCTACGGTGACAAAAATCGAATTGCTCAAGTGTTATTTAATTTAATCGGTAATGCCGTTAAGTTTACGAGCATCGGTTCGGTTCGTGTTGTTGCTCGTAAAGTTGACGACAATATTGAAATAGCAGTCATCGATACTGGCATTGGTATTGCTAAAGACGCGCAAGCCAATATCTTTAATCCATTTCATCAAGCTGATGGAAGTATCACACGTCGTTATGGTGGTACAGGTTTGGGCTTAGCGATTAGCCAACATTTAATCGAAAAGATGGACGGAACAATATCACTGGAAAGTGAATTAGGTACAGGAAGTTGTTTTAAAATTTCTATTCCTATTATTTATCCATCATTAAAAAGTTGCGAAGCCGACATTAAATTTAAAAACAAGTCGGATTGCTCTTTAAATATTTTATTAGCAGAAGATAGTAAAACCAATCAGTTAGTTGCTAAGTTAATGTTGGAGCGGCGAGGACATAAAGTTGCGATAACTAACAACGGAAAGGAAGCGATAAATGTACTGTTACAGGGTCACAATAAGTTTGATTTAGTGCTGATGGATATATCTATGCCTATTTTAGATGGCTTAGAAGCAACAAAACAACTTAGACAAAGAAAAATCAGCATTCCAATCGTTGCATTAACCGCGAATGCAATGCAAAGCGATCAGAAAATCTATCATGATATTGGTATGGATGGTTTTTTAGCAAAACCAATCTGTTCTAATGAGTTAGATGCGTTGCTGGAAAAATACCAAGAACTTAAAGAAAATCAGCAATCAGAAAGTACGATCTAGAGATTCGCCATAATCGAATCTCTAGTAATTAACAGTAAGCTTTAAGTACAAGGCAAACTGAACATTTGCAGCAGTATTTAAAATTGATGTTAATTACCTATTTTATGGTAAATAGCCAATACTGTTAAATACAACAATAAACCTATAAGTGGAACAGGGATGTTAGATATGAGATAGGAAAAACAAGAACACATACCATTACTACAAGACCTTATTTAACATAATAAACATAATGCGTACTTGAATATATTGTTAATTGTTGCAACCATTTAGAAATGTCACACGGTTCTCCAAGTTAGAAATGTCACTTTTTCTAAGTGACAGAAATTTGTTATTTCGCTTGGTCATACATCACGGGATTTATTCGCGACTGTCTACGTTGTTCTTGTCGTCTTGGTGTATCTGAACGACTACGCTCTCTTAAACCTTCTGATTCCAATCGTTCTTGCTCTACCATCGCTAATCTCAAAACAGCGTCTAAACGCTTATTTTCAACTATCTCTCCCTGATTTATTCGCTCCAATTTATCAAAAATACTGTAACCTAATGATTGACCTAAATGCTTAATATCTATTTGACCGTCAGGGTAATCATGTATCATGATATTTCTACCCACAAGGTTTTCATTTTCTGAATTTTTTTCAAGTAAATACATGACTTTGTCATACTGTAGCGTTAGTGATTTAGTTACTTTTCGCGAAGTTTGCCAGGAGAAAATATCGTATAACTCTTTCGGGGTTTCGTAGATAGGTCTGTGCACATTCAATTGACGTTTAGCTGGTTTAGCAAAGCGCCTGTTATAGTTATCTATAAAACCTGATAACCACTCGTTTGCTTCTTCTATCCCATTAATCCCTGCTAGCCTCATCTCTTTAACTAGACGGTCTTGAAGCGTTAAATTAGCGCGTTCTACGCGCCCTTTAGCTTGTGGAGTATTGGCACAAATTAGCTCAATGTTTAATTCTTTTAGTGCGCGACCATATTGAGTCAGTTTATTGCGGTCTTCGTTGCTAGCATGGTTAACACGGAAAACACCGTGTTTATCCGTGTAGAGCGCGACAGGCTTACCATGCTGTTGTATATACTGCTTAGTCGCAGCCATATATGAAAACGTCGACTCAGAATCACAAAAATATAAATGCATGATGGCGCTTGTTGCGTCATCAATAAAAACAAGCAATGTACATTTATCGGCTCGGCCTTCGAACCAGTCGTGGGGGGAACCATCAAGCTGAATAAGTTCGCCTATACAATCTCTTCTCGCTCTCGGTTGATAAATCTTACGTCTTTTCTTAACCTTTGGTTTCCAAAGTTTTACCGAAACCATCCATTTTCTGATGGTTTCAGTAGAGAGTCTAATATCATGAATTTCAGCTAATTTTTCTGCGGCTAGCGTAGGACCAAAATCGAAGTAATGAGTCTGAATTAAATCAATAACTTGTTTTTTCAATGATGCATTGAATTGACGATTACTTGGCTTAGTTCGCTTTTTTGAAATTAAACCATTAGCCCCGAACTGTCGGTATTGATTAACCAATCTTTGAATATGCCTACGGCTTAAGTTCAGGATTTTAGAAGCATCAATTTGTCTAATACGCTTATCACAAACGTTTTGTATTGTTTCGAGTTTCTGAAGCTCTTTTGTGCTCATCGTGAGTAACATTCCAGCACCGTAGGCTGATTCTTCCATAGGAAGAATCATACACCTAATGTGACATTTCTAAGTTGGAGGAATGTGACATTTTAAAGTAGGGCTGACATGAATATATTGTTAAAATGATGGAGATTTGGCTTGTTTAGATTTGTTGGTTACTGAGTTTTAAGAGCTTCAAGCAACTCTTCCATACCATCATCAAATTCAGGCGCACTTCAGTAACTAGTAATGAGTAAACTTAATTGTTGCATCGGCTGACTCGAATTGACCGTAAATCTCAAACTGATGTCCTTCAATAACTTTTGATTAAAACCACTTGCCGATAGTTCTCCAGAATTGATCTGTAGTTTTCAAGCGCCTTAAATATTTGTTCACAGTTTTCAGTGATCTCTTACTCAGTATCTATCAATGAATTACCAATCTCTGATTTCAACCAAGCGATTAACTTTTATAATTGGAACGCTTCCACAATAATTTCCCAACTTCCAAACCAACAATTTTTAGTCCATAGCGTTTAAGCTCTCGAGAGCCAAATTATTAACTGTAATAAATCTCGAGCTAGCTAATGT
>NZ_CH724142.1:459929-487760 GCF_000153325.1 Photobacterium sp. SKA34 | reverse complement strand
GCTTAGATTAGGGACTAAATATTCTCTAAGGAAACAGCTGCAATACGATTGCAAAAACAATTAAGCAGTTAGGCAACGTAATGCTATCGTTATCAGCTTATTACCTCTGAAACATTCACCTCTAACAAGTTATGACTTCCCTACTCTATAACCCAGCTTCCGTCATTATGAACTATCCACATGGAGACATTTAATCAGGGAATAATGAGGGCATTTTAAATAGAAAAACATAACTGTGGTGTTTAAACTCACCAACCAGATCATCCATGTAGCCGCGGTACCTCGAGTGCTCTTCATAGTTTCAAATATCTTGTTGGTGCTTCTTCAATACTACCTAAGGAATAGAAAAAGCTTTCTTCTTTCAGTTAATTAATGTTTGCAGCAGTTTTTATTTTGTATAACCACCAAACTAAAAAGTCACACTGTCACCTATGTTATTAAAAGCTTCTACCTCAGTATTTTTCACTATCAATTTGATTGAAAAACAGAAGAACTTATAAAAAAATGATAATATGCAAAGCATATAGTTGCATCAATATAGAATTCGATACCTTTTTTGTATAAAATAACCTCTCTTTTGAGTAGTTATCCCCTTTGACAACTCTATTATTGATAAGTAAATAATGAACGATGAAGTAAACAACGAAGTCGAACGTTTTGGTCGTTTTGATGTTGATTATTCGCGAAGAACGATCACTCGTATAAGTGATAATGCTGTTTTAAAAGTATCACGCTCAGAGACCCATATCTTTGCTTTACTAGCAAACACCGCAAACAATACAGTTCATAGAGAAATATTACTAAAAGAATGTTGGCAAGGAAAAATAGTAACGAATAATTCGTTAACTGTAGCGATAAAAAATCTTCGCACCTCATTTAGTAAAATCGGTGAACATAATATCATCACAACCGAGCCTAAACTTGGTTACTCAATTAGAGAAACCTCGCTGGCTGACGATGGTTCTCATCCGCCTCTGCTGGTTGATATTAGTAAACATATAGAAGCACATGAAATTGCAGAAAAGTTAGAATTACAAGAGCATCAAGAAAGCGTCATTGAGAAACAAGAAATTACTGGGAAGAAAAAAAAATACATCTTACTCAATAAATCAAATACAGCCAGCCTATTTGATTTTCTGATTGTTAGCTTTTTCTTTTTAGCGACTTTATTTGTCTGTTACCAGTACTTATTTTTTGTTAATACAACAGATGTTGACGGTATACCTGTTAATTATAATGGCATGGAATTGCCAAATCCCGTGACACAGGCAATCATTAATCATAAAATGGGTGATATTAGTCAATGGTACGCATTCCCCATCGGTGGATTATGTGAGCGTTATAAATTAATAGGTGTACATAATGAGCATTATATTAACTTAACTTCACAAGTGAACCAGGAGCAATGCGATGCTTAAAAAAGCTTTCCTTGGAATATTCTTAGCTCTATTGTTTATTTGTGTCCAAGCAATTTTTAATGCTATCAACACACAATCGGCTTATTTATTTACTAAGGAATACCCTGCTTTTGGCTCTGAAGTTATAAAGGTTAACCTAAATGATGGACGAATTAAGATTAATGTAATTCGAAAAGGTAAAGAAAATCGAGTTATTTCATCATCGTTATTTAGCGGAGTATTTCTTAAGGTTCAAAATCATTATTACACGTTCGGTATTAAGCGATTAAATAAAAGTCGTGAAGTAGATTTTACATTTAGGAACTTTTATATTGATTCTCTTCGTACAAAAGAAGCTGTTTATATCTCAGATGATAGAGGTATTCTAGAATTAGATTCAGGTAAGTCTATTTATCTAAGTAGCTTATTACTTGGTCAAAAGATACGTTGAAGTTAAGCTGGTGTAAGCTGGTTTAATTTTAACTAAATTATATAGTTATAGTGCATTAGAATAGTGACGTTTTTATTAAAAATTGATATATTATATCGAGTTAAGGAGTATCTAATGGCAATAACAATCCGAGATATAGATAAGCATTATTATATGATTGAGTCTCTTAAATCGTTAACGAATAGTAATGTTACGACCAAAGCCCTCATAAACGGTGGCTATTTAGCCGTAGATTTAGGGCAAAAGTTAGAAAAAGAACGCCTAAAAAGAATAAAGGCTGAGAGTGAACTTCAGGAATTAAAACAAAAGTTTTCATCTTATATCAAAAGTAAAGAAGAGTTATTAGATGCATTAAAGTAGATTTAATAACAAGTTAAACTTATCTTTAACTTGTTATTATTCGTTTTACTTCGCACAAATTTTCAACTCATCAAATCGAGTTAACTGATCATACTCTCGGCTAAATGATAAATTTGTATAACTCGCAATGCAAATTTCTGCAGTATAAGAAACAATACTTCCATCAACAAGATGACCACCTATCACCTGCCCTTTTTTGTCGGCTACCGATATATGAAGATGGACATGCTGTGGTGTTAATGTCCCTGATAATGTGAGAATTTCCAGAGGACCAGAAACCTCTATTATCTTAGATTCATCAGCCAATCGTATATTCACTTTAGATAAGCATCCAATACCAGAAAGTAAACTTCCTGCTTGAATCTTATTATCTTGTACAAAGTGAAGAATACTCTTTTTAAGATCTGTACCTTGGGTTAATCGAAATGCGTATGGAATAATCACAATAGACTCTTTTAAATAGCAAGTGCAATACATTATTTATTACACTTACTTACAATTAAGCACGTTTACCCTTTTTAGTTGAATGAGAACTATGAGGGGAAACATTACGAATACGTTGTTTCGTTTTACTTGGAATATCCTTTGAAAAATCAATTTTTGTAGTGAATCGATTTTTATAAACTTTAATATGGCCACTAAAAGGTGTTTTATGTGCTATTTCTTTACACGCTGTTTGAAAGCCAGTAGGTACACTCCCTTTCGTTTTTATCAGTTCGCCATTTTCAAATTTTAAAACCATAATAGGACGATCTTTGAAAACGATAAAAATAACAACTACTGCTAAAACAAGTACATATTCCATTTGCTTACTCCTTAAATGTAACCTTCAAAAGAACAGCAACCACCAAAAAGCGTTATTTATCAAAGGATTCAATGTTTAGCAGTTCTGTCAGGTTATTTTTGATATCACTAACCTGTTTGTTAGCTCGCTCAGTTCGGTTACTTTCACTGATCAAATATTCGATAGTATCGGATAATGTAGAACCTAACTCTTGCGATTTTTCTGCCAACTTTTCCCAAACACGGAAATCTAAGTCGATTGATTTCTTACGTGTATGTACTTGTTCTGCGTTAAAATGCCGCTTTCTTTTTGCTCGAATCGCTTGTTTTAGCTTATTTTCAAGCGCAGGAGACATATTTGAACTTATCCATTCAATCACTTTTGTTGGCTCATGTTCTATATCTAAAAGGGCCTCAACAGCAGCTTCTGCTTCACTACGATCAATAAAGCGCGTAATTGATTCGCCTTCCTTGTGTTTTTTTACTAAATAAGCCCATTTCCAACCGGCTTCAAGGTTTTCAAGCTGCTGATATTTCATAAAATTACTATTTTCTCATCGTTAACGAAAAATACGTTACAGTGTAACCCTAGTATTCTTAAATAACAATCATCTATATAGAATAACCGATTGTTTTTATGAAACTTAAATATAGCTCATAAGTTTCTATTATGAGGTCTTTGATTGTTTTATACTGCTTACCTTTTCACAGTAACAATAGAAACTAAATTTATGCATGAAGAATCTTGGCGTACCATGTTTCCTGATTATAGCCAGTACCAAACAACTCTAGATCATTATAGTAACCTTGAACCCGCAACAGTTGGTACTCTTCAACCTCGACTATCAGATGCCGTACGCCGCTTCAGCGCGCTTAATTTACAGCCTCGTATTCTACGTATTACGGCGCCTGATAACACGTTGTATCGTGACTATATTATTGAACTCATAAAAAAATACCAATCTCAAAGTTGTAATAATACATCTAGCTCACAAACGAATGAAAATGAGCAACCCATCATCATAGCGGGTGATGATATTACTGCTGAAAAACTATTTGGTGCCGTCTATCCCGCTCTAGAATCAAATAGCTTAGCAAAACCAAGCGTTAAGCATGGTTTATTACACCAAGCAAATAATGGGCACTTGATTTTATCAATCACCGCCCTTCTAAGTAATCCATCGCTATGGCCGCGTTTAAAAAGCGTACTAATGGACGGCATGCTAGATTGGGAAGCGGCCAACAAAAAAGTATTATGTCCTTTACCAGCAGCTGAAAAAGTAAATGTTAAACTGGTAATCATAGGTGATCGCCATTTAATGGCAGAACTTGATCAGGCAGAACCTGATCTTGCGGCGGGTTTTGCTATGTATGGTGAATTTGAACAAGATCTATTATTAAACGAATCCAATCTTGAAGATTATCTTCGTTATATAAAGGCGATTATTACCCATCATAAACTGCCAGACTTGGCTGATACTGACGCTGTCACTGCACTGCTATGTGCAGGTGCTCGTTATGCTGAAGATCAAACACGCTTACCACTTTGTTTGCTTTGGCACCTAAATCTATTATCTGAAGCAAGTATAGAGACAGACGGCAAAGTTTTAACAGCTACGAATATTAAAGCATCACTTCGTGCTAAAGAATATCGTGAGTCTTATTTACCTGAACGCGCTATTGCTGATATTCACCATGGCCAAGTACTTATTGCTAGTGAAGGTAAAGAAGTTGGTCAGGTTAATGGTTTAACCGTGGTTGAAATGCCAGGACACCCAACAGCGTATGGTGAACCTGCTCGTATTTCTTGCGTAGTGCACTTTGGTGATGGTGATATTTCTGATGTTGAACGTAAAGTTGAACTGGGTGGAAATATTCACGCGAAAGGCATGATGATCATGCAAGCGTTTGTGGCAACAGCGTTAGATTTAGATCAGGCCCTACCTTACTCGGCATCCATTGTTTTTGAACAATCATACTCTGAAGTTGATGGTGACAGTGCCTCTCTTGCAGAACTATGCGCATTAATGTCTGCATTATCTTCACAGCCTATTAATCAGCAAATAGCGGTAACCGGTGCTGTTGACCAGTTTGGTCGTGTACAAGCTGTTGGTGGGATTAATGAAAAAATCGAAGGCTTTTATAAAGTGTGTGTTCATCGTGGTTTAACAGGTAATCAAGGTGTTATCTTACCAAAAACTAATTTGAGCAACCTTTGTTTAAATGATGAAGTCATTGAAGCAATCAAAGCCAAACAGTTCCACATCTGGGCAATAGAGAACGTTGATGAAGCGATCCCTCTTTTAACGGATAAGCCATTTCGTAGCGAGAATGATGAAGATGAAACTATTTTATCTTTGATTGAAGAAAGAATTGATTATTTTCACCATGGTGACCTTTCAAATGAGATTGGTCTGTTAAATCGCCTACGTTTACGTATATCTAACTGGTTTGTCCAGAACTGATCCGAGTTGTTTAGCTTACACGTGTAAGCTAAATTGCTCCCATACTTTTGAAGGAGTAATTGATTCTAATGACACGCCAGCATTCTTATACACACGAAGAACTTGTCGCTTGTGGCAACAGCGAACTACACGGTCCAGACTTCCCATCATTACCATCTGATAACATGCTAATGATTGACCGTATCGTAAATATCACTGATAAAGATGGTGATCACGGTAAAGGCTTTATTGTCGCTGAATTAGATATCAATCCTGACTTATGGTTTTTCAACTGCCACTTTAAAGGTGATCCTGTAATGCCTGGTTGCCTTGGGCTTGATGCAATGTGGCAACTAGTAGGGTTCTTCCTTGGTTGGTCTGGCGGTGAAGGCAAAGGTCGAGCACTGGGTGTGGGTGAAGTTAAATTCACAGGTCAAATTCTACCGACAGCCAAAAAAGTAACTTATGAAATTCAGCTTAAGCGTGTTATCAACCGTAAGCTAATCATGGGTGTTGCTGATGGCCGTGTACTTGTAGACGGTAAAGAAATCTACGTTGCTAAAGATTTAAAAGTGGGTCTTTTTAAAGATACTGACAACTTCTAATCCGCGTGACTAATCTAAATACTCAGCCCTGAGGCATTTATGCTTCGGGGCTTTTTATATCCACCAGCATAATAACCTTTTATCTCTTCTACGTGCTGATCAGTTACATTACTATGCAGAATCAATGTATTAAAAAGAATAAAGCTCTTTAATTTGCAATCATAAATATAAGGATAAAGCCATTAGCACCTATTTGATTGCAATTTCCGCAATGTGCATTAAATAGATAAATCAACAATGCTATCAGTTCTTATTATGCATAAAAAAGCCCCTTCTCCTAAGGGGCTGCAGAATAGGGTTAACCATGAGGGAGGTTATTATTTGTAGAGACCTTGTTGTAACTCTTCTCTTGCGTCTCGCCAACCACCTAGCCAGTTAGTACGGGCATCTGTACCTTGGTACGGACATGCATCAGTAGAACGGCCATTTAATCCGGCTTGATAACCTCGAGCCTGCGCACGTTCTAAACGATCCCGCTTTTGTCTCTTCATAGTTCGGTCCTCATCCTTATCTGTATATTACTTTTCATTACGATGAAGTAATGATGGAGTTTTTGTTTCTCCACTAATAAAAATGGGTTATTTCGAACAATTTATCAAATTTAAAAACGAAACAAGCCCACAAAATGTGAGCTTGTTGGTATTACGTAATTTATTTTAAAAATTACTTACGGCGTCTGAAACCAATAAAGCCTAACGCTGTCAAAGCCAAAATGCCAAGTGAACCACCAGAGCGTTTTACTGGCTCATCATCTTGTGCTTTACGAACAATAATGTCTGATTCCTTAGCTCCGTTAATTGGCGTTAATTTAACGGATACATACTTCTCTGCACCAGTTTCACCACCATTACAGAAAGAACTCTGGCTAGTGTTATCATAACCATTCTCACAGTAAAGCGCTGTTGCTGAAATAACACCTGCATCATTAACACCTGTTGCATTTATAATACGGTATTTATTGGCATTTGAATCTTGTTTACCATCATTAGTCAGATCATCAAGTAACCAAGCCTTTTTAGCAGCTAAAGGTCCTTGAGCTGTATCAGCCATGTAACTAAACGCACGATGTCTACGTTCAGCTTTCGTTTCTGTAGATACATCAACCCAGCCCACTACTTGATCATGGTTATTAACTGCCGATGCATGACTATTTGAATTTTTAAAGAAAAGTGAAGGAGCAAGCTGATCTAAAAATTCTGCATTTGGAGCGCCAACCTTATAGACATATGCACGAAGTGGTTTTTGACCATTACCTTTTGCATCACCTACAATCATAGACTGGTTATTTACAGCATTGGCAATTGTGTAAGTAAAGTCACGATCATCACCTGGTTTAATTGATAAACCAGGAACAAATGTACGCTTCCAAGATGTTAATTCAGCATTGTCGGCAGTGAAATATGCTGCTTGCATAGCATAGAAGTCACCATTAACATCGCTAGTAGAATAACCCGCAGCAAGCGGTGAACCATTAACTAATGCAACAGATTTTGCAGATGCTTGGAAGGATAAACTATCATTATCACTATCAAAAACAGCTAGGCCATCACGCTGAGCACCAGTACCACTAGAAATAGAACCTGACTTAATCTCGCCATTTGCATCAACTAACCAAAAAGCAGCTTCATTAGCAAAAGTACTAAATTGACATTCCCAGCTCGCGTATAAATTAGTTGAGCTATTTGTACACGCTTTAAAATCATTAAAATCTAAAGATGGTGTGTCTGTGTTTAAAATATCTTTAGCGCTTGGTAACTTACTTTCATCATAGCGCTCACCGCCATTAGCATCTTTTTCATAAAAACTTGGAGAATACGCGGATGAGCCAACCACTAATAGTTTATCATTGAATAAAACACCGGCATTAGCTTGTGTTTGTCCCATATTGGATACAAGAGGACTTTCATCTTTTGCTACGGGATCAAGTGCGATGTCATTACCACCAGCATTCACAAAACCACGCTTATCAAATGCACGTGGATTACCAGAACTATTAGTAAACAATGCTGATGAGGTTATACCGTAAACAAAATCACCAACTACACCGTTTACTGTGCTATCGGTACTCTCTTCTGCCGAACCTTTAAAGCTTCCAAGTTTGTCTGTTTGGGAACCATGGTACTTTGTTAAATCAGAAGCAAAAGTCGTTACAGGTGATCCATCAACTAAACCTTGAGAATTAGATGAATAACCGTTTACCCATGCTGCCGATTTCTTTTGCAATCCACCAAGACCAGGCGCATTAAACTCATCGTCATCATTAAAATCAAGACCAAAGAACTCACGTTTAGCCCAGTCCTGACATGTTTGATAACCAAGATTATAATCACAGTAGCGCCATAATGAATCTTCGCTGTTAGCCTGCTGGTCATTGGCGTTATAAGCCACAGTATCCTGAAGTGGTTTTCCTTGAGAACCACGAAGAGCCTGACCTGTCACTTTATAACTATTATCTTTACACTCTGTAGTGAAACAACTTTCATCTGTACCTGATGACTCAATACCTGTACTGACATACGTTAAAGAGCGATCTGATTGAACAGGATAAGGTTGATCAACAAGTGTACTATTTTGCTCTATAGGCTGAATCGTATAAACAGCAGCGCTAGCTTGAGATGCACCAGCAACTAAGATTGCAAGTGTTGATAGTTTTAACATCTTATGTGGCATTAGGATTCCTTTTGCATCGCTTCCAATTCTTCCCATCGTTCAAAGGCAACTTCAAACTCTTCTTCTAGCTTAGCTAAACCAGTAAGGGCTGCTTGTGTGTCATTCTTTGGATCGGAGAAAAATGCAGGATCATTAATTTGTTCCTGAATATTTGCGATTTCATTTTCCAAGTCTTCAATTTTTTGCGGCAAGCCAGCTAACTCATGTTGAAGAGTAAATGATAGCTTCTTACCTGCACGTTTAGGTGTTACGTCTTTTTGCTTTTGTGCTTGAGCAGCTTTCTTGCTCTTCTCTAATTCGATTTTTGCAGCCTGCTCTTTTGCTTGATTAGCATAAGAATTCGCACGCTGAGATTGTGCATCATGGTAACCGCCAACGTATTCGTTAACAACGCCCTCACCTTCAAAAATCCAGCTTGTAGTCACAGTATTATCAACGAATTGACGATCGTGACTCACTAAAAGTAACGTTCCTTGATAGTTGGCAAGTATATCTTCTAAAAGTTCCAATGTTTCGATATCTAAATCATTCGTTGGTTCATCGAGAACCAGTAAATTATTTGGTTTTAGGAATAGTTTTGCCAACAATAGTCGGTTTTTCTCACCACCAGACAGTGCTTTAACAGGTGTACGAGCACGACGTGGGTGAAATAGGAAATCTTGTAAATAACCTAGCGCATGACGAGTTTTACCGTTGATTGTCACTTCTTGCTTACCATCAGCAAGGTTATCCATTACGGTCTTCTCTGGATCTAGAATTTCACGGTACTGGTCAAAATAAGCCACTTCTAGCTTAGTACCGCAATGGAAGTCACCTTCTGTTGCTTGCAGTTTATCAAGCATCAGTTTAATTAAGGTACTCTTACCACAACCATTAGGACCAATTAAGGCAATACGATCGCCACGCATAACATTAAAGCTAAAATCTTTAACGATTTGCTTCTCGCCATAGCTATAACCGATATTCTTCGCTTCAAAGACAATTTTACCTGAACGGTTCGCGTCTTGTAACTGCATATCCGCTTTACCAACAACGTCACGACGTTCCGCACGCTCATTACGTAAAGCCTTAAGTGCACGTACACGACCTTCATTACGTGTACGACGAGCTTTAATACCTTGACGGATCCACACTTCTTCTTGTGCTAATTTTTTGTCAAATAATGCATTTTGTTCTTCTTCAACACGCAATAATTCAACTTTTGCTTCCAAGTAACCGTCATAATCACCAGGGAAAGACACTAATTGACCACGATCTAAATCAACAATACGTGTTGCCATAGAACGAATAAAGGCACGGTCATGCGAAATGAAGATAATTGAACCACGGAAGTCTTTTAGAAAACCTTCTAACCATTCAATCGTTGTCACATCAAGGTGGTTTGTTGGTTCATCAAGTAACAAAATATCAGGATCACATACAAGCGCACGTGCAAGTGCTGCTTTACGTTGCCAACCACCAGACAAGTCAGTCAGAAGTGTATGAGGCTCAAGCTTCAAACTTTCAAGGACTGCTGCAATACGCGTATCTAACTGCCAACCGTTATGATGGTCAACTTGTTCTTGAATACGCGCCAGTTTATTAATGTTCGCTTCACTAGGATCCGTAGTTACAAGATCCAGTTGGTGATGATATTCACGCAGAACACGACCTGCATCAGCAAGACCTTCCGCAACGTAATCAAATACAGACCCTTCTGCATTACGTGGTGGATCTTGCTCTAAACGAGAAACTACCAGCTCATTTTGACGCTGAATACTACCGTCGTCGAGTAATACATCACCAGCAATCACCTTCATTAACGTTGATTTACCAGCGCCATTACGACCAACAAGACAAACACGTTCATGTGGCTGAAGAAGGAATTCTGCTTTATCAAGTAAAGCATGATCGCCATACGCTAGTTGAGCGTTACTAATTTTTATAAGTGCCATCGAAATTAACCAAGCTTATTTGTTATTAACCATGTTTTTAATGAATCTGTATCAAAGGGCCAGCCTAACTCAGGAACATTACGATCATGATTTTGAATAGAAAGTACAGGTATAGTTACACCGTAACGAGAAAACAGTGCGTCATCAAATGCGATATCGACAATATCTACTTTATCTTTAAACCCAGCCTCTACGAGCAGACGATATGCCTGCTCGCAAAGGTGGCAGCCTTCCGTGCTATAAAGTGTGATTAACACTAGTCTTCCTTGTGAGTAATAATCCAGCAGTTATGGATTTGCTTGTTCTTAGCAAAGTCCATCGGCAGTGTTTTATTTGAGATATTCTTCGCCTGTAAGCCAAGTTCATTAATTTTATCTAAATCCATCTTGAACTGACGTTTATTGTTTGAGAAAACAATTTGACCGTCAGGGCGAAGCATACGCTTTAGGTTTTCCATTAACATGATGTGATCACGTTGAATGTCAAACGTCTGCTTCATACGCTTAGAGTTAGAGAAAGTTGGTGGATCGATAAAAATCAGATCAAAAGTATCATCAACTTCTTGTAGCCACTGTAAACAGTCTGCCTGAACATATTCATGTTGTGGGCCAATCTGATTATTAAGCTCCATATTCTCTTGAGCCCAACGAAGGTAAGTATTCGACATATCAACGGTAGTTGTTGTCTTTGCACCACCTACAGCGGCATGAACGGTTGCAGATCCTGTGTATGAGAACAAGTTAAGAAAATCTTTACCTGTTGCCATTTGGCCCAGCATACGACGTGTAATACGGTGATCAAGGAACAAACCCGTATCTAAATAATCATAAAGATTAACTTTAAGTTCAACACCGTACTCTTCTACAATCATGTGGCGTTCTGCACTTGATAGCTTCTGGTATTGGTTCTTACCTTTTTGTCGCTCACGGACTTTAAGAATAACTTTATTGCTTTCTACACCCGTAACTTCAATTGTCGCACGCAACACATCCATAATACGACGACGAGCTGTTTCTTCAGAAACGGACTTAGGCGCTGCATATTCTTGGATGATTAAGTAATCTTTATACTTATCAATCGCGGCATTGTAGTTTGGTAAATCAGCATCATAGATACGGTAACATTCGATACCTTCACGTTTTGCCCATTTATCTAACTTAGTCATGTTCTTCTTAAGACGGTTCGCAAAATCAGGCGCCACCTCTTCTTGAACGACCACACCTTCAAATTGACCTTCTTCTTTCTGAACACTACCCGCAGTGATCAGGTAAGTTTTAAGGACACAATCTAATGCGCCGTTACGAAGCTTAAATTGCTTATCTGCACGCATACGCATACAACTTAACAATTCGTTCGAGCCTGAATAAATGGCAGCAACAGAACCCGCAAAAGCAAGTTTTAAACGGTTACCAAACTCTTTGTACAATGCAATAAGTTCAGGAGTTGTACCTAAACGTTCACCATATGGCGGGTTACACAGGATAATTCCTGTTTCGAACCCTTCTGTACGAACAAGTTGCGTTACATCACCATATTCAAAATCAATCAGATTTTTGACACCGGCACGACCAGCGTTATCACGAGCAATCGCTAATACACGACGATCCATTTCACGACCAAAGAACTTGGTGGTGACTTTTGCAGGACCTCGACGAGATTTAACGGTTGCTTCTGCATGGATCTCTAACCAAGCTTCTTGATCAAAGTCTTTGATAGATTCAAAGCCCCAACGCTTACGTTTAAGACCTGGTGCAATTTCAGCGGCAATCATCGCAGCTTCAATCACTAATGTACCTGAACCACACATTGGATCTAACAATGCTTGATCTGGTGTCCAGCCGCTTTTCATAACAAGTGCAGCCGCATGGGTTTCACGTAGTGGTGCTTTACCCGCTTCACTACGGTAACCACGTTGGTGTAAACCACTACCTGCCATATCAAGGCCAAGAATACCTTTCTCACCAGATAGACGCATGTGGATACGTAGATCAGGACGTTCACGGTCAATATTAGGGCGACGTAAATCAGCTTTTGTAAATCGATCTACAATCGCATCTTTAATTTTCATTGCACCGTATTGGCTGTTACGGATTTCACGGTTAGTACCATTAAAATCGACCACAATACGTGTATTGCTATCAAAATAGTTCATCCAGTTGATAGCTGTTGCACCTAAGTACAAATCCATATCATCACGAACGTTAAATTCACTCAGTACTTGAATGATACGTGATGAGATTCGTGTCCATAGACAACAACGATAAGCTGTTGCTTGTTCTGCTTTGAAACGGACACCGGCATGCACAACTTGAATGTTCTGTGCACCTAATTGTTCTAATTCATCCGCCAGCAAATTTTCAAGGCCGCGGGAAGTAATCGCTAGATATTGATTCATGGAGTTCTTTTCACACTAATATTGCGTCGAATTATAACCGAAATCACAAAAAATGCCTCGTCAAACAGTAATGAAATGGCTCATTTAAGAAAAAAAATTCATTATTCAATCAGTAAGTTCTCATTCAAAAATGATGTAACAACAAACATCTTCTCTTAACTGTACAGCTTGCCGTTAATACAAAGATAAAAAAGTAATGCATAACCGTTTTCATCAAACAAAACAAAAAAGTTAATCTGGAATAATCAAACGGCCAAAGAAAACAATTATCCACCAGCAAAAACACTTGTTATATCTATTAAATTCAATCAATTAAAAGATAAAAAACAATCAAAGCTACTACTTTATATTTTCACACCCCTCCGGTGGAATAAATTATTCCAACATTATTTCATGACCACTATTTAACTATAAATGATAAAAAAAAGAGGAAGCAAACATCAATAATACGTAATGTAATAAAGGAATTAGCGCCTTAATCCAGCTATATTCCCTGAGTAAAGCAGTAAAAACAGCCTTTCTTTATACGAAAACTTTGAGACCTACTGCACATTTAAGTGCAATTTTTAAACTAAGAGTGGTAAATATGCCCTGATGAATATCTATTAAGTTAATTGGTGAACATGAATATACGTTTTAAATCACCTGAAATACCTAAAGGGAACATTACTATCACGCTAGATGGGAATTGATGATGTGCTTTGTAGAAACTATTGTAATAGCTTGCTAAGAAGAAAATGGATATACAAAATGAGAGGTTTGGACGATAACCATCTCAATTATAAAGGAGATTTTTTACCATCTAATTGATAAAAGCATGCAGGTGCACAAAACGAGGCGGTACTAGATAGAAAGAGAAAGATAGCAAATTAGGCTTGGAGTAATAACCTTATTACTATATAGATATCAAAAGCTGTTAGCTATGGGCGATTGGGAAGGATGTAAGGCAAAATCTAAAATAAAGAAAAACTAACCTACAAGTGCAAAATTTTGCTGTTCTAATTGTACAAAGTAAGGGGCCATTCGATCATTCATTACCTTAATGGTCTCGCAGAACTCCATACTTTTAACGCCATCTAAATCAACAGTAATAACATCAGCAAGCATGCAGAGACTCGCTACCCCACTGTTTTCAATTACAACGTAATGAGCAGTACAATACGCAGTCATTAGTGTAATAACTTGTCCCTGTGATGGCTCTAAACCTTGTTGAGATGCGAAATACCAACTTTTTGGCATTATAGGCTTATGGAAACGTCGTGCAGCTGTAGCATTTAATGCTAATTCACATTTTCTAGCAGCAGAAATTGGCAGATGAGCGAGCTGCTCTTGGAAGTTTTGATAGGCTTCAATATCATCAACATTAAAAATATCACTTATTTTCGCTTCTGGAGTAAGCAGCTTGCTTGGTAACGATACACGAAAAAGCATATCGTCATTCAACTCAAGCATGAGTGAATTCATTTCAGCGTCAAAATACCATTTCCATGAATTATCTGGCTTTAACACATTCCTACTCCTGAAAGACAGTGATTTATTTTGTATCTGTGACCATATAATGAAACTTTAGCTTAATTCTACTCGCGTATGTATAAAATAAAAGGGGAAAATATCGGCTCAATTACAAGTAAATAAGATGTATATTTTATACAAATAGATTGAGCATATAATTAAAAACCCAACCTAGTATTCACCAAGTTGGGTTTTCTTATGTCAGACAATATTTAAAATTTAATACTTTATTTATAAAGCTCTCGCAACAGTTAAAGACCGTTGACAATATCTTTAACTAAACGTGGGCCATGATAAATAAAGCCAGAATAAACCTGTACAAGGCTTGCACCTGCTATCATTTTTTCACGAGCAGCCATTGCTGAATCAATACCACCAACACCAATGATTGGTACTGCACCATTTAATGCTTCTGACATTTTACGAATAACTTCAGTAC
Source organism: Photobacterium sp. SKA34 (assembly GCF_000153325.1). GTDB lineage: Bacteria > Pseudomonadota > Gammaproteobacteria > Enterobacterales > Vibrionaceae > Photobacterium. The sequence goes on along the minus strand of NZ_CH724142.1, from coordinate 472,770 downwards.
TCTTGTTTTGCAAAGGACGCCCACTTAATCCCCCCGCTTCATCACAATGTTCCATTCCTTGAACCAAAGAGCGGTCCAATGTGGTATTTGTGCCAATCACACCGTCTATATTATTACGGATCAATGAATCACAAACCTGTTGAATCTCATGATCATCAAGATCTGGAGCGATCTTAAGCGCTAAAGGAACATACTTATCATGTTGTTTCGCTAATTCAGCTTGTTTCGCTTTAAGCTGAGAAAGCAGATCATCTAAAGCTTCACCATATTGTAAGGTACGTAATCCTGGTGTATTCGGTGACGATATGTTTACTGCAATATAACCAGCATATTGATAAACTTTTTCCATACAAATAATGTAATCTTCAACGCCCTTTTCAATCGGCGTGTCTTTATTTTTACCGATATTAATGCCAATGATACCGTCAAATTTTGCTTTCTTTACGTTCTCAACAAGATTATCAACACCAAGATTATTAAAACCAAAACGGTTGATAATGCCTTCTGCTGGGATCAAACGGAAAAGACGTGGTTTATCATTACCAGGCTGTGGACGAGGTGTTACAGTCCCTACTTCAACAAAGCCAAAACCCATTTCACCAAATGCATCGATACATTCGCCATTTTTATCAAGACCAGCTGCTAAGCCAACAGGGTTTTTAAATGTAAGCCCCATTACTTCGACAGGACTAGCTGGAAGATTTTGTCGGTAGAAAAGTTCTAATGGAGTGCCAGTAAAGCGAGAAAAGTTCTCAATAGCGAGGTCGTGTGCTTTTTCAGCATCCAACTGAAAAATAGCAGAACGTGCGATGCGGTATAACATTGTAACTCCAAAATAAGTCCCGAATAAACGGGATGGTATTATTCACAGTTATTCTGTTAACTTCAATCGTTATTTCTTGATTATTGTCAATAAAACAGTGACTTAGAAATTAAATCCTTGTTTAACAATAAGTTATAGCTCCGTAATTTCACAAATTATTACACATATAAGCAATCGTTTTCTTTTTAGTTATGAAAAATGTAACTCGTTATTTTTATAACCTTGTTGTTAACACTTAAATAGTGACAATGTAACAAAATAACATCACAACAAGTTACACCGTCACTAAAAATGTTACGCCGTAGCTTAATAAACTCATTAGACAATTACGATAAATACACTTATTACTGGATCGACCGTGAGTTGAGATTAAGAATCGTCAATTCACGTAAGGCGACAGAAAACTTTGCAAACTCATGCACATTACCGACTTTAAATTCAGCCAATACACTCTCCCATCGTTCAACTGCTTTTTTTTGTTGTTCCATCCATAGTAATATACTTTCTTCTGGCTTAGCGGTGCTTGTCATTAAAACAGCTGTTGTTAATTGTCTTTGTTGCCAATCAAGATCTTCACGAAATGAAGCTCTTGCTAACGCTTGCCAATTATTCTCAACAGCTTGGTTTTGAATTTGCTTTAAGAACCAATGAAGTGATAATTGCGCCCCTAGTACAAAGTACACTCTTGCAATATGAGATATGTTAATTTCCGTCTCTTTTGCAATTTGTGCTATATCCATTGCTGAATACAAACTGGTTAAGCGCGAAATGTTTTTAGCCAACAGTTCAGGCACACCTTTAATGATCATTTCTTTCGCTTGCTCTTCATGCTCTATCACTTCTTCGGTTACAAGGTAACTATCTAATTTATTTCGTAACTGCTCAACAAAAGGTTGATAGAATACAATTTGTTGTTCAATACCTAACTTGTGTTCTCTATTACGTAGGAACCATCGTGTAACTCGACGAAGCATGCGTCTTGAACGATAAAACATATCATATTGCGTTTGCGCTGAGACTTGATTATCTAATGCTCTAATTTCTGTAAAAATTTGTTCAAACTTAAAAATTTCACGTCCTATTGAGTAAGATGCTGAAATTTCATTTATCGTTGCCCCCGTTTCTTCTTGCAGCCGAGTGACAAAATTGCACCCCATTTCATTCGACATCAAATTAGCTAATGATGTTGCGATTAATTCACGTCGTAATGGATGATTTTCCATTTGAGATCTGTAGTTATCTTGTAAGAATTGAGGGAAATAAGCAGGTAAAAGACGAGAATGATATGGATCGCTGGCTATATCGTGATTGACGAGTTTTTCTTTTAGCACCATTTTACCGTAAGCCACCAGTACAGCAATTTCTGGTCGTGTTAAGCCAATCCCTGCTTTCTCACGCTCTACTAATGTTTCATCATCTGGTATATATTCAAGGCTTCGATCCAATTTACCCTGTCGTTCCAATAAATGAATAAACCGCGTTTGTTCTTTCAATAGTTGTACTTGCTGTTGCTCTGTTACTGAAATAGATTCACTTTGGCGATAAGCATCATCTAATACAATTTCAGCAACCTCATCTTCCATCTTTTCTAAAATGCTATTACGCTGTTTAAATGTCAGCTCATCTGCGGCCACTAGACTATTGAGTAAAATTTTGATGTTCACTTCATTATCTGAGCAATCAACGCCACCCACATTATCGATAAAATCGGTATTCACTCGACCACCAGCTTTCGCAAATTCAACTCGACCTAACTGGGTTAAGCCTAAGTTCCCCCCTTCACCTATAATCTTTGCTGCAAGTTGAGAACCATTAACCCTAACAGCATCATTGGCACGATCACCAACGTCGGTGTGAGTCTCTTTAGTCGATTTTATGTATGTTCCTATACCGCCATTCCACAATAAATCGACCTGCATTTGTAATATAAGGTGTATCAACTCATTAGGTGTACAACTTTGCTTACGCGTTCTTAGCAAGGTTTGTAAAATAGGTTCAAGTTTTATCGCTTTGCTTTTACGTGAAAATATCGCCCCGCCTTCAGATAAAATATTACGATCATAATCTTCCCAACTTGATCGTTTTAGTTCAAAAAGGCGTTTGCGTTCTAACCAACTTGCTGCAGGATCCGGCGCTGGATCAATAAAGATATGCTGATGATTAAAGGCGGCTAATAAACGAATGTGTTTTGATAACAACATCCCATTACCAAACACATCGCCAGCCATATCACCAATACCGACACAACTAAAATCTGTTGTTTGGCAATCAATTCCTATCTCTCTAAAATGCCGCTTGACTGACTCCCAAGCCCCTTTCGCTGTTATCCCCATTTGTTTATGGTCATAACCATTAGAGCCACCTGAAGCGAAGGCATCACCTAACCAAAAATCATAATCAGCAGCCAATGAATTTGCGATATCTGAAAACGTTGCCGTACCTTTATCTGCCGCAACGACTAAGTAAGGATCATCTTCATCATGACAAACTACATTTGCTGGTGGATACCGTTTTCCCTCTATTATATTATCTGTTACGTCAAGTAAACCACATATAAAGCGTTGATAACAATGCAATCCCTCTGCTGCTATATCTTCACGTGTTGTTAATTGAGGCTGCCGTTTGCATATAAAGCCACCTTTCGCACCAACAGGTACAATTACCGTGTTTTTAACCTGCTGTGCTTTAACTAGTCCTAATATTTCTGTGCGGTAGTCTTCTTGCCTGTCTGACCAACGTAAACCACCTCGAGCAACTTTTCCCCCACGCAAGTGGACGCCTTCTACATCAGGAGCATAAACAAAGATCTCGTAACGAGGGATTGGAGCTGGAATTTCAGGAATAGAAGATGGATTTAGTTTGAGTGATAGCCATGCTTTCGGTTTTTCGGTATCAGCTTTTTGATAAAAATTCGTTCTGAGTGTTGCTAAGATCATATCCATATAACGACGAATGATCCTGTCATCATCTAAACTCTCGACATTCTCCAGTCGCCCTACGATCTTTTTGATCAACAACTGCTCTGCTTTTTCACTATATTTCGCTTTTGGATCAAATCGCAATTTAAACAACGACACCAAATAACAAGCCAACTTACAATGATTAGACAGCGTATCTTCTATATACTGCTGACTAAATGGAAAGCCAACTTGTCGCATATAGCGAGCATAACTTCGTAATATTGTAATTTCTCTTCCTGATAAACCTGAACGCAAAACTAATCGGTTAAATCCGTCGCTCTCAAGATGACCATACCAAATATCTGAGAAGGCATCTTGAAAACGCTCCCTTACCTCAGATAGATCAATACCATTTCTAACATGGTGTAGCATTGCAAAATCTAAAATCCAGTTCACCACGCCATCTGCTGTGATCACTTGATAAGGCGTCTCTCCAATCACTCTTAATCCAAGATTTTCCAGCATAGGCATCACATCAGATAAGTGAATAGGTTCATCACGGTGGAAAAGCTTTAACTTCACAATCGATGAGTCTGTAGATTCCTCTTGTGGACGATAAAACAACATACCTAATTTATTATGTTCATCTAGACTTTCTAACTGCTTTACATCTGCAACAGCAGACCCTGGTAACATTTGTTCTTTATAAGAGCGAGGAAACGCTTTTGAATAGTTTTTTGCAATAGGAATTCCCAAGCTTTCTCCATAATTAGCAATAAGAGATTGCGTTATCCGATCTTCCCACGAAGCTATTGCCACTTCTAAGTTATGTTCTATAAATTTAATATCAATATCAAAGTTATTATTATTGACCCGCACGATATAATGCGTTCTTGCTAATGAACTCTCGGTAAAATATGTTGTAAATTCAAAATCTTGATAGGAACCTAAATATTCTTTTAATACCTTTTGTGTTTTTTGTCGAAGCTCTGTGTCATAACGCTCTTTATCCACATATACCATACAGGAGAAAAACCTTCCAAAAGGATCCTTCCTGACAAATAAGCGCAGCATATCTCTGTTTTGCATTCTAACAACACCTATGCCAACTTCTAACATCTCCTCTTCTTTTGCTTGGATTAACTCATCTCTTGGGTAGGTTTCTAATTCATTATTAAGTGCTTTCCAAGAATGGGATCCCGGCGTAAATCCGCTGGCCTCTAAAATACGTTTAACTCGGTTTCTAATAAGGGGAATATGGATAACAGTTTGATGATAAGCTGCTGATGTATATAGACCTATAAACCGATGTTCACCGATAACCTTACCCGATTTATCGAATTTCTTTATACCTATATAATCAATATATGCTGAACGATGAATACGTGATTTAGCATTACTCTTTGTTAATATTAAGAGCTCTGTATTTTTAGCTTCAAGTTGGGCAGATTCAGGTAAACTGGATAAGTACATTGTTCGGGCGTGCCCTGGTTTACTTAAAAGCCCGAGTCCAGCTTGCTTATTAGGACTTAATTTATAGTCACCTTTTACTGCCAATAAATCATAACAATGGTATCCCATAAATGTGTAATTATGATTTAGTAGCCAATCGAGGAATTCTATTGCTTCTTCACAATAGTTTTCATTAATAGGGAGTGAAGTAGTTTTTAATGAAGTTATGATCTGTTGCATTTTATTCTTCATTGGTTCCCAATCTTGAACAACCAAATCAATATCTCTTAAAACAGTATCTAACTCATCGTGAATCAGTTTCATTTCACTTTTTTTGGTTAAACGGTCTACCTCAATATGAAAAAGTGTTTGTAAATTTCCTTTTAGACCACAAGCAGTCACTATATTGTTATCTTTATCACGTTCAAAACAGTAAGGGCCATTCAACATTAAATGACTGGTTAGTCCGAGCCTATTTAAAGTCATTCGAACAGAATCCACGAGAAAGGGTTTATCTGGCATTACAATTTCAACAACAGTATGTGTTGATTTCCATCCATGTTGACTTAACGTAGGGTTGTAAACTCGGACTGATATTTGCTGAGGGTCATTTTTAACAAGGTGATGCCATAGGCTAAGCACTGCACCATACAAATCAGATTCATTTCGCTGTAATAAATCATCATCAGCCAATTGATTTAGAAGGCTTTTAGCAAACACCTCAACCAGTGCTTGCTGAGTATTATCAACTTTGGATTTTATTAAACCGTATACTTTTTCTAGTAATACAGGAACTACATTTTCCGGCGCATTCATAAGAAAATCCCATAACTTTTACTATCTTAGGTAAGTATAGATATAGATATGCAATTTTCTGTCCGTGTTTCAAATAAAATACTCGATCACAATTAAGTTATAATAATAGATATATACACTAATCAGACAATTTCGTTAATGTAGTCAATTTATTATTATCATCGACAGCAACTTGAAAACGCCCTCGTACACCCATTTGCGTTAGGTACGGACGTAAACGCACAGCGGGCAATTGGAGTTTTAATCCATTTTCTGTCACCACGACAGCACTACTTGCTGCACCAGAATAATGCTGTAAGAAAACTTGATAACTAATATTCACTCGAAAAGTAAAACTTCGCATAATTCCTTTTATCTCATTAATTCGTTCAATAGCCTAATATAGAAAAAGCCAAGTCCCGATTAAACATTCCCTAATAGAAAATGTTTAGTAATAAGGTACTTGGCTCTATTTTTTAGCGAACTATTATTTATTGTTCAAGCGCTTTATGCACTTTTTCAAATAAGTCTTTAGCTAAATTATCAAGTGCTGCTAATTTCTCAAGCTCTTTTCGCATTAACTGCTGACGAGCCTCATCATACTGGCGGAATTTCAAGAATGGCTCAATCAAACGGGAAGCCACTTGTGGATTACTGGTATTTAGCGTAGTTAATATTTCAGCTAAAAACGCGTAGCCAGAACCATCTTTATCATGGAAATGTACTGGGTTATTCGCACAGAAACTCGCAACTAAACTACGAGTACGGTTAGGGTTTTTCAAGCTAAACGCTTTGTGATTCATAGTATTACGCACATTTTCTAGCGCATTATCAGCAGGATTAGTGCCTTGTAGCATGAACCACTTATCCATAACTAAACCATCGTGCGTCCACTTATCACTAAAGTCTGACATTTGTGCTGCGCGACAAGTTAATTGCGCATTATTCGAAGCAGACATAGCAGCCATTGTATCAGTCATGTTGTCAGCAGCTGCATATTGCTCAGTCACTAAATCATTACCTTCAGCCGTATGTGCTAGATAAGATAAACACTTGTTACGCAATGCGCGTTTAGCCATAGCATCATGAGCAAGATTATATTCACCTTGCACTAAGCTACGATGTAACTCATCTTCCATTTCTGTTGCTAAAATTAGAGTTAACGCACCAACAACATTATTGATTGCATCAACATCAACTTGCTCGTACCAACCAGCAATTTCATTTTCACTCGGTAGTGTCAGCATTTCAGCGATAAATGCAGGATCAAGGTTTTCATCCAATAATGCACCACGGAAAGCATCAACAACCGCTTCAGGTAGTTGAACTGACTCACCAGCTTGAACAGCTGCCACATTCTTACGAATGTATTTCGCTAATAGCATTTGGCCAGCATCCCAACGAGCGAACTCGTTACGCGCGTGGATCATCAAGAAGATCAGCTCTTGATCTGAATAATCATATTCTAAGATCACAGGTGCAGAGAATTCACGCAGCATCGACATCACAGGTTGTTCAGCAACATTCTCAAATACGAAAGTTTGCTCTGCTTCTTTAACATCTAACACGTTGTGAACTGGCTTACCATCTAATTGCAGTGCAATAACCTCACCTTTGCTATCGTATAGCTCGATATCAAATGGAATATGAAGTGGTAACTTTTCCTCTTGCCCTGCTGTTGGAGCGGTATGCTGCTTGATAGTGACGCTGTAACACTTGGCATCTGCATCGTATACTGTATCAACAGTAACAATCGGCGTTCCTGCTTGGCTGTACCAACGACGGAAGCGAGACAAATCAATACCTGATGCATCTTCCATTGCTTGAACAAAATCATCACAAGTTGCAGCTGTACCGTCATGGCGATCAAAGTACAGCTTTATGCCTGCTTGGAAGTTTGCCTCACCTAGTAAAGTGTGCATCATGCGGATCACTTCGCTCCCCTTTTCATACACAGTTAATGTGTAGAAGTTATTCATCTCAATCACTTTTTCAGGACGAATTGGGTGAGACATTGGGCCACGATCTTCGGCAAACTGTGGACCTCGTACAATACGGACATTGGCAATACGGTTTACTGGGCGAGAGCCAAGATCTGATGAAAACTCTTGATCACGAAATACCGTTAAGCCTTCTTTTAAGCTTAATTGGAACCAATCACGGCAAGTCACGCGGTTACCAGTCCAATTATGGAAGTATTCATGACCAATCACAGCTTCAATACCTTGGTAATCAGTATCCGTTGCTGTTTTAGGGTTTGCAAGAACGAATTTAGAGTTAAAGACATTCAAACCTTTATTTTCCATTGCGCCCATGTTGAAGAAATCAACGGCCACAATCATGTAGATATCTAAATCGTATTCAAGACCAAAGCGTTCTTCATCCCACTTCATTGAGTTTTTCAATGAAGTCATGGCGTAATCTGCGCGATCAAGGTTACCTTTATCAACGAAGATTTCGAGTTCTACGTTACGACCACTCATTGTCGTGTAGTTATCTCGTAAAACGTCAAAGTCACCAGCTACTAAAGCAAAGAGATATGAAGGTTTTGGGAATGGGTCTTGCCATTGTACCCAGTGACGACCATTGTCTAAGTCACCTTCAGCAATACGGTTACCATTACTAAGTAAATATGGGAATGCTGCTTTATCCGCAATGATCTTAGTGGTAAAACGAGCCAGTACATCAGGACGATCAAGATAATAAGTAATTCGACGGAAACCTTCCGCTTCACACTGAGTACAGAAACCACCGCCTGACTTGTACAACCCTTCTAATGCAGTATTTGCTTCTGGATTAACGGTTGTCACGATCGTTAAATCAAATTGAGCAGGCAGATCTGATAATGTTAAGTGGCTACCTTCTTGAATATATGACATCCAGACTTTGCCATTGACAGAAACACTCACAATAGCAAGTTCATCACCATCAAGTACAAGTTGAGCAGCATCATTATCACTAACACGAATAACCTTGCTTTGCGCTGTCACCGCTGTATTAGTGTCATTAAGATCAAACGTTAAATCGATATCTGTAATAGTGTAATCTGGTTGACGATAATCGGAACGATATTTAGCTGTGGGTTGTAAAGATGCCTGCTCTGTCATTATTATATTTCCTTTTATAAACGGTCTACCAAACCTTGCATTAATAGACAGGTGTTAATAGAACGACAAACAATATTTGTTGTTTGATACTATAACGTTCAAACAAGAATTAATATCAAATATATCCGATAGTTTTGTCTCTAACGTTCAATATCTTAGTTTTCACAATTAAACGATTAAAAATAAATCAAATTTCAATCAGCATATCTAAATCTCGCTGCTATAGGATATAAATTAATCAATATTTCTATATAAAGTACAATTTAAAATAAAGAAATACTGTTTTACTTACCATTAATAATAATTTTTTCTCTCGATAATGCATGAGTGGTTAACTGTCAGATACTAGATAACTTTTAAATACTCAGTATTGATGAATAAACAACCAGTCAGTCTTTAGCTTATATATTGTCTAAAATCACTTAGTAAATATATTCTTTAATTTACAATATACTAGTACACCTCAATCAAGCTACTACTCAAATAGACCATACCTATTGATATATTGTCCATAACGATAAGAGAATTAAAAACTTATAAATAATGCGTAAGCTATAGATTTAAAAAGCAAACTTCATGAGTCCATAAAGCCTAATGAGAATGCTTATACTTGACGAACATCACATCTTAGTTCACAATCAGTCGTAACTTAAGGCATTAATAAACTCTATTTTTTATTATTATTCAATAATATAACCCATTGAATAATAATAAAATCAAGTTATACATAGATTTATTATCACTTCTAATAAGTATCTACAGTCAGATATGAATAATAACCAACACAATATTGGGGTTATCAACTCCCTGCTTGATACTGATGCGTATAAATTGCATATGCAACAGGCAATTTTTCATCAATACCCAGACGTTGAAGCTGTGGCTGAATTCCACTGCCGAAGCGACGAAGATCTCCGCCCGTACTCTCAAGAGATCAAACATCAAATCGCAAAACTCGCAGCTCTTTCTTTTGCTGACGATGAAATCAATTATCTATCAACATTAACTTTTTTCAGTGCTGATTATCTTGAGTATTTAAGCAATTTCCAACTAAATGCAGATGATGTTTGTGTTGATGATTCTGGTGAACAATTATCTATTACCATTCGTGGTAAATGGTTGGATGTGATCTTATGGGAAGTTCCTCTTCTAGCGATTATTTGTGAGGTGCGCTGTGCACACTTATACCCAGATGCAACGCCCGAAGATGCTATCAAACAATTACAAGAAAAAATTTCACGCTTCTACCACAATGCACAAGATACAGATTTAAGTAAATTTGCGCTGGTAGACTTTGGTACTCGTCGTCGTTTTTCTAAAACAGTTCATCATAAAGTTGTTAATTACTTAAAAGAAAATATGCCAGAGTTCAAAGGTACTTCAAACTACTACCTTGCATATACTCGTAATTTAACACCTGTTGGTACTCAAGCTCACGAATGGTTCCAAGGCCATCAACAATTAGCGGGTGAACTTGCTGATTCTCAACAATTAGCGTTGAACCGTTGGCTACAAGAGTACCCTAATGATTTAGGTATTGCGCTCACTGACTGTATCAATATGGATGCTTTCTTGCGTGATTTTGATAAACGTTTATCTGAACGTTTCATTGGTTTACGCCATGATAGTGGTGATCCTATTTCATGGGGTGAAAAGGCCATTGCACATTACAAATCGTTAGGCATTGATCCAAAAACAAAATCATTGGTATTTTCTGATAGCCTAACACTTGATAAAGCACTGAACATCTTTAAACATTTCAATCATCAAATAAATGTAAGTTTTGGTATTGGTACACAGCTAACCTGTGATTTACCAAATGTAAAAACATTGAACATTGTGTTGAAACTAACAGAATGTGAAGGTCGTCCTGTAGCAAAAATTTCAGACGAGCCAGGTAAAAGCATTTGTCGAGATGAAGACTATTTAGATCAGCTTCGTACTGCATTTAATCTAGCTAACGAATAAAGCTTAAACTAATTTAAATTTAAAAGGCGAACAAGTTATCTTATTCGCCTTTTTGTTTGCATATCATAACCAATGCTACGTTTTTTAATATTATAAAAATTATAGAATGACCTTCCCTTTCACAACGAGCATAGTCTCTACATTAGTTAAAATTATTCTCGTTGTAATATCGCTTCCATTCCAAAATGAGTATTGGTTAATGTTAAGGTGTCATTACTACTTAATTTAAATTCAGAATCGTGTTGCCCATCTTCATATAATAAAACCAGTTGATTATCTTCAATGTAATAAATACCGCGATGCTCTTTTGATTTTCCCTTATCATTTGAAACTTCAGCGGAAAATAAGAAATCAGGGCGTAACGTGAGCGAAAGCTCTGAAATACTGTGGTCAACATCAGAACCTGATATCGTTGAAGTTTTCCAATTACCGGGTAGATTTTCAGGTGCTAACTTCGTAAATCTTGCACCATCTAGCACGAACTGATTATAACTAAGCATATAAGTATGCATTTGATCGTCTTCGCCTTCTGTGACAAAAGTAATATTGGTTTCGTCAATATTATACTCGCCAGACCATTGTTCTATTTTTCCATCAATACGCAGTAAACGCATTGCAAATGCATAGTCAGATTTGAACATTACATGCATTGCACGATAACTTTCACCTTCACTTTCAACGCCAGCTTCTGTTGAGCTAAACCAATACCAATTACCTAATAAAAATGGATAGTCAAACTCCGTAATATCGTCGGCAATGATTGGACGGCTAAATGTGCTAAAGAAGAATAGTACGATAATAAAGAATAGCTTTTTCATAGGCTTCCCCTGTTACTAGAACAAAGTGCATGTACTTTAAAACTAGTTGGTAAAGCTATTTTGCGATGAAAAATATGCGGTAGGTCACACTTGAATATGCAACAAATCTTAGTTGTGAGATTGTTACAGTAACAAAGAGAAATAAAAAGCGCCCCTTAAAGGAGCGCTTATTTATATATTGCTGGATACTGTCAGCAAATTACGATGATTTAATTTTTGTTAAATCAGCCGTAATACCAATGGCTTCATCTAAATAAGCATCAGGTGCTTCATAATCTTTTGGTACCGCATCCAAATCAGCAAATGGTTTTTTACCTAGTGCTTTTTGACGCTTGTTTAAACGTACCAATCGATCAGCATCTTCTTTATCTTGCTCAGCTAAACGCGTTTTTTCATTTAATGAAATACTGTTGATATCCTTTTCCTTTTTATAGGTTTTGATATCTTCATTAATGAAACCAAACTCCATATCACTCTTAATTCGTGCAAGGTGTTCTTCGTTCAACTTAGGAAGAATTGACGAATAACTATGAAGTTGCTTATATTTAGCAGGCTTGATGCTATCCCACGGTAATGCATTATCTTCAACACTTTCACCTGTTTCAGATGGATCAACCGCTGTTGGGAAAGAGATATCAGGCACAACACCTAAATTCTGAGTACTACCACCATTAATACGGTAGAACTTCTGAATGGTATATTGAACATGGCCAAGTGGCTTATCAAATAAATCATACAAATGATTTAGAGAACGATGCTGTTGTACAGTACCTTTACCAAATGATTGTTCACCAAGTACCACTGCTCGACCATAATCTTGCATTGCCGCAGCAAATATTTCAGATGCAGATGCACTATAACGGTTAATTAAAACAGTTAACGGGCCATTAAAGAAAACTTGATTATCTGAATCACTGTTAACTTTTACGCGACCATAACTATCACGAACTTGAACAATAGGCCCGCTTGAAATAAATA
>NZ_CH724142.1:353151-459463 GCF_000153325.1 Photobacterium sp. SKA34 | reverse complement strand
TTCTAGGAGATAGATAACTAGTGTGAGGATCAACTTCACGCGAGAAAGCATTCATGTACAACTGGAATACATCTTCACTATGCGTTTGAGTTAAACGTTTAACTGCGTTGTTATAACGTTTACCTAGTGTTTCCTGTATTTCATTCCAGTTTTTACCTGCTAGCTTTAGATTCAACGCATCGTATTTAACACGCTTACGCCAAATTTCATTTAACTCTGCTTGATTTTTTGGCCACTCAAGTTCCGAGCGATCAATAACAAAGTCTTCATCTTTATCAAATTTAATCTCCGTATCTAATTGCGAGATCGCAAACTGATAACGGTCAAAACGACGTTGAAGGACTTTATTAAAAATATCAAATGCACCCGATGTATCACCAGATTTCAATTGATCATCAAACTGATTTCGCCAGCGTTCGAATTGCTTTACATCAGAAGCAGTTAGAAAGCTTTTGTTATAGTCGAGCATTTCGATATAACGATCGAATACCTGACTAGAGAATTTATCATCAAGTGAAAAATGCTTGTAGTGAGATCGGGTAAAGCGTGATGCCACCCTCTTACTCGCAGTTGCATGTTGTTGCTCTGGTGCAAGTTGCGGCAAATTACTTAATGAATACTTAGCCTCTAAGGCTTGCGCTGAAGCTGCCAGCATCATGCCGGCAGCTATCAGTGAGAAACGGAATCGACAATTCATGCGTCGCGCATTCTCCCTTTATGAACGCAGGTGCTCCGCTTTAACAGCCATTACTAAGCCGTTATTTAAGCGAACACGCACATCGTCCTTGTTAATTTCAACAATAGTTGCCGGCATGTTACCTGAGCCCATATTCACTTGTACGTTCTTACCAACAATAACTTCGTCAGCTTTTAGTACAGGTGTAGTCTCAACTGGCTTCTTATTAACTTTAGCCGTTTTTGGCTTAATGTTCTTAGGTTTAGCAGTTTTTGCGCGAGTTTTTTTCGCATCGCCTTCTTTAGCAGCTTTAGCGATAGCCTGCTCTTTACGGCGAGTACGTACTTTTGCTTTGCTTTCTTCTAAGGCTTTAAGTGCGTGATCAACGTGTTCTTGCTCAAGTACATCACACTCATTTCCATCAAGATCAACACGACTTACACCAGCTTTAACGCCGTGAAGGTAACGCCAGGAAGATGTGTATTGACGTAATGCTGTACGTAGTTGCGTCTTACTTACTTTTGGGTCATCACTTAAGCGCTCAGCAAGATCTTGAAAAATACCGATCTTAAGTGGTTTAGCTTCACCCTCAATAGTAAAACATTTAGGGAAACGCTCAGCAATATATGCAATAACTTCTTTACTGTTCGTTAACTTTTCAGAGTTTTCCATGGACTTTCCTGACATAAACGAGATTTGCTCGTTATTAGTGCTTTGTTCAAAAAGAAATAGTGGGGGCTATTATAATTACCTAATAAGGAAAAACCACCGAAAGCATGAAATTAGAGTACTTTTTGTAGCTCTGTAACAAAAGAAACTAGACCTTGTTCATCATTTTGGTCAAATCTTGACAAATCTGGGCTATCAATATCCAGCACACCAATACATTTTCCCCCAATATTTAATGGGATAACGATTTCAGACTGACTTACCGCGTCACAAGCAATATGTCCAGGAAACGCATAAACATCATTGATACGCATTACTCGGTTATCTTTTACCGCTGTACCACATACCCCTTTACCAACAGGAATACGAACACAAGCAGGTTTTCCCTGAAATGGACCGAGTACAAGCTCATCATTTTTTAATAAATAAAAGCCAACCCAATTTATGTTCTCTAACTCCATATTCAACAACGCGCTAATATTAGAAAGATTAGCAATGAGATCTGATTCACCTTCAACTATCGCTAAAGCTTGAAGTGTCAGACGGTTATAAAAAGAACCTGTATTTTCCATAGCATACGCCTTACATAATCGTTAAAATGAAAACACTTAACAATAATAGGAATCATTATCACTGTGAAGCATTCATTCCCCACTATGATTAATTGGTCTTGGCTTTTTATTCAAGCAAAAAAACATCGGCCCCGTCTTATCACCGCTAATATTATTGCTGTTATTGCCACGTTGATTAGCGTACCAATTCCATTACTTATGCCATTAATGGTCGATGAAGTATTGCTGCATAAGCCTGCTGAAGGGATCCAATATTTAAACCACCTTCTTCCCGAACAATGGCAATCGCCCACTGGCTATATCTTATTAGTGTTATTTTTAGTTGTCTTAATGCGTACAGTAAGCCAAGCATTGAACATTTTACAAAGCCGTCAGTTCACACTTGTATCAAAAGAAATCACCTTTAATTTACGTCAGCATTTATTGGATAAATTAGGGCGTATTAGCATGCGCCAATACGAAGAAAAAGGCAGCGGTGGTATTACCTCGCACCTTGTAACTGATGTTGAGACTATCGATAAATTTGTCGGAGATACGTTAAGTCGCTTTATTATCGGTTTGCTCACCGTCGTAGGTACGGCAGGTGTTTTACTATGGTTAGATTGGCGACTCGGGTTATTCATTCTTGTCATTAACCCTATTGTTGTTTATGCATCGAAGATGATGGGCAACCGCGTTAAAAACCTAAAGCGTCAAGAAAATCAATCTTATGAAAAATTCCAACAGCGTTTAGTCGAAGTATTAGATGGCATATACCAATTACGCGCATCTAATCGTGAGCGTGAGTTTTTATCCCAACTAAAATCGCAAGCGAATGACATACGCCACAGTGCTGATAAGTTTGCGTGGCAATCAGAGGCTGCAGGACGTATCTCTTTCTTATTGTTCTTAGCCGGTTTTGAAGTGTTTCGCGCCGCAGCAATGTTAATGGTGCTTTTCAGTGGCTTATCTATCGGTGAAATGCTGGCTGTCTTTAGTTACTTATGGTTCATGCTTGGGCCTGTACAAGAGTTATTGGGGATTCAATTTTCTTGGTACAGTGCGTCTGCAGCCATGCAACGTTTGAATACGTTGTTAGCTTTAGAAGAAGAAGTTCGCCCTACCGCTACCGTATATCCTTTTAACAATAATGAAGCTCTAGACATTAAAGTAAGAAATGTACGTTTTTCTTATGACAACGATAAAGAAGTGCTGCGAGGTTTAAATATTGATATCCCGGCTGGAAAACGTGTTGCTCTTGTGGGGGCATCAGGTGGCGGTAAATCAACCTTAATTCAATTGCTGCTTGGAATTTACCAAAAGCAATCAGGTGATATTTTTATTAATGGTCATCCAATTGAAGCGGTCAGTTATGAATCTCTTCGTGAACGTATGGCTGTCGTGCTCCAGCAGCCCGTCTTATTCAACGATACGTTACGTCATAACTTAACATTGGGTGGTGAATATACTGATGATGAACTCTGGAATGCTTTAGACATTGCTCAACTTACAGATATGACAGAGCGTTTAACACACGGCCTTGATACTGAAATTGGTCGGCAAGGTATTCGTTTATCCGGTGGTCAGCGTCAACGTTTAGCGATTGCCCGCATGATCTTATCTAACCCTGACTTTGTTATTTTAGATGAAGCAACATCAGCGTTAGATACTTCAACAGAAGCTGCATTACATAAAGCACTAAATGGTTTTTTAAAGGATAAAACTACCTTGATTGTTGCCCACCGATTATCGGCTGTAAAACAAGCCGATTTAATCTATGTTTTAGAAGATGGACTAGTCAGTCAATCAGGTACACATACTGAGTTAGTGAGCCAACATGGGTTATATCGAACACTTTACGGTTCAATTCAGTCACCTAATAATGATGTTGAACAAACAGATCAACAACTTCCAGTAGCAAGAATCGGTACAAAATAATATAGTATCCTTCCTTGACGCTCATGGGCTATCATTCACTGTATTTTTATAAACGTGTGAATTTTTATTTCGTGAGCGTTTTTATATCTCGCTCTTTTGCAAAGGAAACAACGTACTATGTCGACGGCCAGACGCTGCCCCGGTTGCAATTTACTTGTGCTCCCAGAGGTGGCTCAACAAGGACACAGTGCTTACTGTCCCCGTTGCCAAACACGTTTGTATCGTGGGGGAACAGCAAGATTTAATGCGGAACTAGCGATAGCCGCTGCGGGTTTAATTCTTTTTATTCCAACCATGACTTTACCGTTAATCACAATACGATTATTCGGACAGATGATCCCAGCGACACTCCCATCTGGCACCCTCACACTTTCAGAAAATTTTCCTGGTGTTGCCGCATTAATCTTATTTTGTAGCGTTATTGCCCCACTATTAGTCATAGGATCGGTTTATAGCGCCCAATATTCACTGAAATTTCGTCATTTCGCCCTATTTAAAGCATCAACATGGGTTCTTAACCATTTAAAGCAATGGGTTATGCTCGATGTCTTTTTAGTCAGTCTCGCCATTGCTTGTTTTAAAGTCCAAGAGGTCGCAGAGATTAATATCGGTCTTGGGTTGTACTGTCTAATTACCCTACAGATATTATTTCTAGTCTTACTGACTCGCATCAGTGTTCGTCGGTATTGGGATGCATGGCAACCTGAAGATGAACATATTAGTGATGACTTAGACACCCTTTGTACTACATGTCATTTAACGCAAGAACACCTGACCCATTGCCGCCGCTGTAACAGTGCATTGCATGATCGTATTCCACATTCAATTCAAAAAACATGGGCGTATTTAATTTCAGCGAGTATTTTTATTTTACCTGCTAACCTTTATCCCATTTCAATTTTTATGAATAACGGTAAACGTATTGAAGATACTATTTTTTCAGGTGTCGCTGAACTCGTCAGAACGGGAATGACAGGGATCGCAGCAATAATCTTTATTGCCAGTATTATTGTTCCTGTCGCGAAAATTTTAAGTTTGGCTTATATCCTTTTAGCCATTCAGTTCAAACGAAAAACACATCATCTATTACGCATGCGAGTATTCCGTGCAGTGCACTGGATAGGTAAATGGTCGGTAATGGATCTTTTTGTTATCGCCATCATGGTCACATTAATTGATCGTGGACAAGTTCTTGATTTCACGCCGGGACCAGGGGCAATCGCCTTTGCCGTCGTGGTAGTATTAACAATGTTAGCAGCAGAAAGTTTAGATTCTCGCCTGATATGGGACAATTATGAACAACGATCCAAATAACGAACAACCCAAGAAGGTGAAAATTCGCCGTGATCGGGGTCTATCACCGCTGTGGCTGTTACCGCTATTAGCATTAATACTTGCCAGTTGGTTACTGTATAAATCAGTGAACGAAGCTGGTGAACGTATTCAAATTCACTTTAGCGATGCTGTGGGTTTAGTCGCAGGTAGAACGACAATTCGTTATCAAGGTCTTGAAGTCGGTATTGTAAGAGATGTCAGCCTATCAAAAGATCTTAAGAGTATTTACGTTACTGCCGACATTTATCCTGAAGCGGTAAACATTCTTCGTGAAAACACCCGGTTCTGGCTAGTTAAACCTAAAGCTTCAATAACAGGTATATCAGGCTTAGATACATTAGTTTCAGGAAACTATATCGCTTTACTACCAGGTGATGGTCCAGAAGCGACCAAATTTACTGCATTGGAAAACCAGCCCGCAGATACGCCATTAGAAGATGGTTTAAAGCTGCAATTAAAAGCACCGAATCTTGGTTCGATCAGTATTGGCTCACAAATTTTCTATAAGAAGATCCCTGTCGGTGAGGTTTTCAATTACGCCCTTAGTGATAACAAAAAAGAAGTCATTATTGATGCGTTAATCAAACCTAAGTATGCCAACCTCGTTACAGAAAAAAGCCGTTTCTGGAATGTGAGTGGAATGCGTGCTGATATCGGTTTTAATGGTGTTGATGTCCAGTTTGAAAGCCTATCAGCATTAATTGCAGGTGCTATCGCATTTGATTCGCCTGATAAAGGTAAAGTCATTGAAGCAAATCACCTGTTTAAACTCTACCCTGATATCAATACAGCTGGTCGTGGTATTGCTATCACAATAACCCTGCCAGATAACAGTGATATTAGCGATTCGGGCTCGCCAATCATGTATCGTGGTTTACAGATAGGTAAAATCACCGATGTAAGCCTTGATGAAAAAACTAATAAGATTATCGCACATGCTGCGATTGAGCCTAGCATGCGTGAGTACTTAAATAGCGGCTCTCGTTTATTACTCGAAGAAGCTGAAGTATCACTTAATGGTGTTAAGAATATCGGTAATCTTGTACGAGGTAATTTCTTACGTTTAATACCAGGTAAAGGCGAAAATACACGCAAATTTACAGCAATTACCCGTGACACATTAGAAGAGCAGCAACCAGGCGTAGCAACCTTCAAACTGTATGCTGATAAAAGTTTTGGTATTAAACGTGGCACCAAATTACGCTTTAAGGGATTAGATGTTGGACGAATTACTAACGTTGAGTTATCTGGTGATCGTGTAAGCTTTGATGTATTAGTTCAACCTGAGTACACCAATTTGATCCGAAGCGGTAGCCGCTTTTTCGTTGATGGTGGTGTCGATGCCAGTATTTCAAGCAAAGGTATTGATGTTTCTATTCCGCCAGCCGATCAATTGATCAGCAGTGCGATTAGCTTCACTTCTATCGGCAGCAAAAAAATAAACAAAAGCTATACCCTATTTAAAAGCCGTAATCTTGCCGATCTTGCGGATGAAAAACTTAAAGGCTATAGCAGCATTAGTTTATTTGCTGAAAAGTTACCTCCCATATCAGAAGGTAGTCCCGTACTGTACCGTAACTTACAAGTAGGTGAAGTGAGTGATTTTGCCTTAAAAGATAACGGGGTGAGCATTAAATTAAACATCGAGAAAAAATACCGTCATTTGATAACTAACCACACCGTATTCTGGAACCGTTCAGGTATTGAAGTAGAAGCTGGATTAAATGGTGTTAAGTTAGTCACGGATCCCCTCTCTACACTTATCAAAGGGGGTATTGCCTTTGATAACATCGAGCAAGTGACTAATCGTATAGGCTCTAAATACAAACTTTACCCAAGCTTAAGCTCAGCGCAACATTTCGGACAGCTGATTACTTTAACAGCCAATGATGCACGCTCTGTCTCTAACAATACTGAGATCAAGTTCCAAGGCGTAACCATTGGTAAAATCATTAACATCGAACCCGAATTTCATACAAACAAAGTGAAAATACAGGCTCGTTTATATCCTAAATACGCTCAAAAAATCGCAAAATCAGATAGCTACTTTTGGGTGGTTAAACCGAAGATCAGCTTAAGCGGTAGTGAAAACTTAGATTCATTACTGAGTTCTTACATTGCTGTTCAACCGGGTAAAGGCCACTTTGCTGATACCTTTAAGCTAGGCTCTGCAGAGTTGTTTAACTCCCGTGTCACAATCGTGTTAGAAAGTGAAGAGCGTGATTCAATCAGCGAAGGAACACCACTGCTCTATCGTGATATTCAAGTTGGACAAGTTGTTGATGTTTCACTCGGTGACTTAGCGGACCGTGTCATTATAAAAGCCCAACTTGAGAAGCAATACCGCCATCTAGTGCGTAAAAACACTGTATTTTGGAATACCTCTGGTGTGAATGTTGATATCGGTATTACAGGTGCCAATATAAAAGCAGGCACGTTTGATAGCCTATTACGTGGCGGAATTGCCTTTGCTACACCCGAAAAGCAACCACTTGAACCACAAGTTAAAGCAGGAACACACTTCTTACTACATAAAAAAGCAAACCCTAAATGGTTAGCATGGCGTACTGCTATTCCTGAGCGTTAACAGCTAAATCAAACAAAATAAAGAGCACTTCGGTGCTCTTTTTTATTCAGAAAAGCCTTTATTACGCTTTGTATTAGCAAAAACTGCAATTCATACCAATCTGTTATAAAATCAGCATCATTAGCTAGTTAATAGAGATCCTTCCTTTGCATCCGAATATTCACATCCCTGACGCATTTATCGATTTAATCAAGCAAACCATGCCTGAGCATTTAGATATCGATGAATTTATTGCTTGTTGTAAAACACCTCTTCGTCGCAGCATTCGCGTCAACACACTTAAGATTAGTGTTGAGGATTTCTTAGTGCGTGTTGCAAATCGAGGGTGGACATTAACGCCAGTTCCTTGGTGTGATACCGGCTTTTGGATTGAACGAGAAGATGAAGATACTGTGTCTCTTGGCAATACCGCAGAGCACATGGCAGGACTTTTCTATATTCAAGAAGCAAGCTCGATGATGCCAGTCACCGCGTTGTTAAAAGATAATAACGCATTAGACTGTGTATTAGATATGGCATCAGCACCAGGTTCTAAAACCACCCAAATCGCATCTGCAATGCAAAACCGTGGCGCACTGGTTGCCAACGAGTTGGCCGCAAGCCGTATTAAAGTACTTCATTCAAACTTACAACGCTGTGGTGTTCACAATGCGGCGCTGACCCATTTTGATGGTTGTGTATTTGGCACATGGGCACCTGAATCTTTTGATTCGATCTTATTAGATGCGCCATGCTCTGGTGAAGGTGCAATTCGTAAAGATGAAGATGCGATGGCAAATTGGAGCCTAGCTTCTATTGATGAAATTGCCGAAGTACAACGAAACCTCATTATTAGCGCCTTCCAAGCTCTGAAAACTAGCGGTGTTATGGTGTATTCGACATGTACATTAAACCAAAGTGAAAACCAAGACGTTTGTCATTTCTTAAAAGAAAAATTTGGCGATGCTGTAGAATTTGAACCACTCAATACCTTATTTGATGGCGCTGATAAATCACTCACTGAAGACGGTTTCCTACACGTTTACCCACAGGTTTTTGATAGCGAAGGTTTCTTTGTCGCTCGTATTCGCAAGCTAGCACCTGTTGAAACCGACAGCGTTAAAAAGCGTATGGGTAAATTCCCATTTACTCAGCTAAAAGAAAAAGAACAACAAGAGATTGCCCAACAGCTAAAACAAAATTTAGATATTACCTTACCTGAGCAACACGATGTTTGGTTACGTGATAAAGAAGTTTGGCTATTCCCTTCTCTGCTTCGTACTTTAATTGGTGAGATTCGTTTCCAACGTATTGGTATTAAGCTCGCAGAACAACATAAGAAAGGCTATCGCTGGCAGCATGAAGCAGTGATGACATTGGCAACAGGAAAAGAATCTACAGCTATTGAACTTAATGTTGAACAAGCTAAAGAATGGTTCATGGGACGCGATATTCGCCCAGAAATACCAGCTGGCAAAGGTGAAGTGATTGTTACTTACCGTGATTACCCGATTGGTATTGGTAAATGGGTAAGCAACCGTATTAAAAACGGCTTACCCCGTGAATTAGTTCGCGACACTAACCTGTTTGATATTTAAGATAAAAATATCGTTAATGTCATATAGCATCGTTAATGGTAATTTTATTAAATGCAATAACTGGAAAATAAACATTATTCTACTAACATTGAAAGTGTAATCAAACTCCATTTACTAACCAGTTAGCGCAAGGCTCTTACGAGAGCCATTCCCCTAGGCCCGAGACAGGAGTCGTTTCGGGCTATTTTTTGCCTCAAGTAATATTTCCAATCAGCGATAAAATTTTAAAGCTCAGCACTATAGATATTGTTGTTACTTAAGATAGATATAAAAAAACCGAGCATTACGCTCGGTTTAATTTAACTAATATAAGCATGCTATATCTTTTGCACACTCTCAACTTTTGAGTGCTGAGAATTAGTGTTTATGTGCAACGATTTCAGCTTTCTTCAGCTCTTTTACTGACTTGCTTACTTCACGACGCTCTTTCGAAAGCTCTGCACTGATAATGATATGATCATCAACACGATCTTCGTAATCGCCTTTCATGTTTTCAACAATTTCAACGATTTGATCATGGCTCATATCGGCCTTAATGTAATCCATCAAGTTCTCTAATAACTCAACACGCTTACGGTTATCACGAATCTTACGATCGTTATCTAGAATTTCGCGTTTTAGTTTGTTTTTACGACGTGTTTGACGAACGAGTTCAAGGATGTTGTTCATGTGTAGTCCTTAGTCTGAAAATAAAACCTTGTGAAACTGATTTAATGCAAGGGATAAAATAATGCACTTCCTAGTACATAACCGTCGAGTCTCAGTTTATTACTGAAATCGTTATATCAGAAAGTCATTCGTAAACTCAAGCAATACTCATGATTAAATGCTCAATGATGATTCTATGAACATCAACTTATGTTTCTCGCTTAAATATCGCACAAGCTGATCAACAACTTTTTGATATTTTACAATAAATCGCCTTATTTTTATTAATAATTATGACAATCAGACAATAGATGTAATGTGCAATAACAAAATGGTACCTTTTGTGAAATCTCCCACAAAAAAAAACTTCCTGTATTTGCAAATGGCATATCAACGCCTACTCTTGAGATAGACCAGTACTCGTTTACAACTATGTAATCTGGACAAAGATAACTTCCTAGAAGTGTTCAAGCTCAAATAGCGTAGTAACCCGATATTGGCAACACAGTGTTTGATGTAAAGTTTATCAGGAGAGAACATGTCAAAAGCAACAGGTACCGTTAAGTGGTTTAACGAAGAGAAAGGTTTTGGTTTTATCACTCAGGATAACGGCGGTGCTGACGTATTTGTACACTTCCGTGCGATTACTGGCGACGGTTTCAAAACCCTAACTGAAGGGCAAAAAGTTTCTTACGAAACAGAGCAAGGTCCTAAAGGTCTACAAGCTGCAAATGTTGAAAAAGCATAAACACTTGCTTATCTATCGCTTGCGTTAGTTCACATAGCACTTGATAAAAGGGTCTTCGCGGCCCTTTTTTTTACAAACAATCATCTCCCCACCTTACCCAAATAGATATAATCGACTATTTATTTGTAATTTATCAGTTAAAAACACAAGATTAGAGCACGCTTATAGATATTGATAGCCCTGTTATTATTAAAATTCCTGATAGGTATTAACCACCTTGCTCAATAAGACACCTATTTCATATTATTCTTTGCTTTTATTTTTGTAATACGGCTCACATTATAACGCGATAAATCAGTAACTCACTTGCTCTTTAAAATCGAAAATGGCTTAATATCAACGTCCTGTATAACAGGGCTATTTATGAAACAAAGTGAAAGAAAAACTTCGTTACACTGTTCAAACGTACACAGTTGTCCTGAAGCGCTTCAATATTCTTTTGTACATAAGTAACACATTAATTTATTTTCAGGAGACATAACATGTCTAAAGCAACTGGTATCGTTAAGTGGTTCAACGATGAGAAAGGTTTCGGTTTCATCACTCAAGACAATGGCGGCGCTGACGTATTCGTTCACTTCCGTGCTATCGCTGGTGAAGGCTTCAAATCTCTAGCAGAAGGTCAAAAGGTTTCTTTTGACGTTGAGCAAGGCCAAAAAGGTCCTCAAGCTGCTAACGTTGAGCGCATCTAATCTACAACGAACAGTTGAAGAAGTAAGGGGATCTTAGGATGCCCTTTTTTATTTCCGTAAAAATAATATCAACCTACTTAAACAACATATACCATCTCTTTGCGATTGAAGCCCATATTAATTATTGGTGTGCCACAACCAAGTTAATCCTCTTCTTTCTCTATCTCTACAAAGCCTAGTAACTGATATAACTTCCTTGCAGTGTTCTCTAGATACACACGATTGTAATCAGCTAGCTGCGCTAACGCCTCATTCAACAAGGCTTTTTCGACACCTTTACCTTACACATTATTCGCAACAGCAATACCTAATGTCTACACTTCACGCTCTGTTTCGACTTGCTTATTAAAACTTAGGCTTGCGAGTACATACCCTACTACATGTTCACTTTCAGAAATGGCAACCAATAACCCACTTGGCCAACAATCATATGCTTGGCGAAATAAAACATCGGGATAACAGTGCTCGCCAAATAGCTCACTTCTCTAATGGTATATTGCAGTAAGATCTGATTTTTTGGCTTGTCGTATTTGATATAGCACTACCCATTACTTCGTAACATATTGTACCCAAAAAAAACCAGCCCATCTGCTTAACTAAAAGTCAGCAAAATGTAGACTGGTTATATGCAGTATAGATTATAAGTAATCTATTACTTGTCAGCGCGGCTCATGAATTTTTGCTCAGCCGTGTTAACTTTAATTTTTTCGCCATTCGCGATGTATTCTGGAACTTGAACAACTAGGCCCGTTGAAAGTGTTGCAGGCTTAGTACGTGCACTTGCAGAAGCACCTTTGATTGATGGATCCGTTTCAACGATAGTTAGTTCAACCGTCGCTGGAAGTTCAATAGCAACAGGCGAGCCATCAACAATAAGAACTTCGATACCTTTAGTATCTTCAGTAATGAACAATAGTTCTTCCGCAATAGCTTCTTTGTTGAAAGAATACGGAGTGTAATCTTCATCATCCATAAACACATACTCTTCACCGTCGATGTAAGAGAATGAAGCTTTAGTACGACGGAAGTCTGCTAGAGTAACCATTTCATCAGCTTTAAAGCTAACGTCTGATTTAGTACCAGTAGCTACATCATAAATACGCATTCTGTAAAGACTTGCGCCAGCACGACCACTAGGTGTTAGCTTAGTAATTTCTTTTACAAGAGCTACTTTACCGTTAAGTTCAATAGCAGCAAATTTTTTAATATCGCTAGCCTTTGGCATGATCATAATTCCAAATAAAAATAGTGGTGAGAAATTACACCAAGATACAGATTTATAGCAAGTGTTATAGTAGTACAAATACTAATTTTTTGCGTTTACTCATAGCTTTGCTCAAGGCTTAAACAAGAACATTCAACTTTCAGCTAATACAGGCTTAATACTCAAAACATACTGTAAATCAAACGTAAGCGTGCCATAAACACCGCATTCTAATCACTTTACTCGAAGAATAAGATCAAATCTCCAATCCAAAGGAGATTTAAAATGGCAACACGACGTACCAATCAAGAATGGCAGACTTTGTTTGAGTGCTATGAATCCAGCCAACTCACTCAACGTGCTTTTTGTGAACATCACGGATTAAGTCTTTCCACGTTTCATGCCAAACGCCAACAGTTAACACACCTTCAAACACCACAGACTAACGGCTTCGTCAAAGCAAACGTTGTAGAGCAGACAACACGTTACCATATGACGCAAATACCTACCGCGAATATGACACTTTTTGTCAACGACGTTGAGCTGAGTATTCCTCAAGGCACGCCCGCTGCCTACCTGGCAGAACTCATTGGAGCCTTGTCATGAAACATATGCTAAGTGCACCAGATATTTATCTGTATCGTGAGAGTGTCGATTTTAGAAAGTCCATCAATGGCCTCGCGGCGATTATCGAAAGTGACACCGATTTACCCTTGGGAAGCGGCGCACTATTCCTGTTTACCAATAAACAGCGCGACAAAATCAAAGTGTTGTACTGGGATAAAACAGGCTTTGCACTTTGGTATAAACGCCTTGAAAAAGCCAAGTATAAATGGCCGTCAAAAGAGAAAAATGACGTGTTTACCCTGACTCAATGCGAGCTTGATAGACTGCTTTCTGGCTTCACGATTATCGGCCATAAACCCGTTCAAATAAACGATTTTACAATGACTTAATCGATAATAAAGCTATATCCACCAAGCGTTAACGGCATGACTTTAGTATAATAAATGCCATGAAAAAGACGCCAAATATCAACCCAGAAAGCCAAGATGTTGCCGAGCTACAAGCGATGGTGAAAGAGTTGTTGGCGTTGCAAAACACAGCGAATCTCAGTGGAAACAAGAGCGTCAATCTCTGCTTGAGCAACTCAACTGGCTTTCGACCGCCAGTCGCAAACGCTCGGAGGCGTTAAAGCCCTACGATGAATCTCAAGGTGACCTCTTCAACGAAGCGGAATGTGAAGCCGCTAAGGAAGAAGAGGTTGAGGTTACGACGACCACCACAACCACAACGAAGAAACGCGGTAAGCGTAAGCCTCTTCCAAAGACCTTACCTCGTGAAGTTATCGAACTTGATTTAGACGACCATGAAAAGCAGTGTGCATGCTGCAATCATGACCTGCATAAAATCGGTGAAGACAGCAGTGAAAAGCTGGAGTTTTCGCCAGCCGTACTCAAAGTGCTGGAATATGTTCGCCCTAAATATGCTTGCCGCCAGTGCGAGCAAACTGAAGACAGCAATCACATCGTTCAAAAGCCAGCACCGCAAAGCATTATCCCGAAGAGCTTTGCCACAGAAAGCTTGCTTGCCAACATCATTCTTGGCAAATACCAGTACGCGATGCCACTTTACCGCCAAGAGTCGCTGTTTACCCAGTCGGGAATCGAGCTATCACGAACCACTATGGCCAGATGGGTTATCCAAGTTAGTGAGAAGTTCAAACCACTCTATGCCGCTCTAAAAGAGCACCTACTTCAACAAGTGGTGGTCCAGGCGGATGAAACGCCACTCAATGTTCTCAAGGAAGAAAAACAGTGTTACATGTGGCTCTACTGCTCGGGCGCAGACTCGCCAGAAGCCGCACTCCCCAATGTGAAGAATATTGCCTTGTACGACTATCAAAACAGTCGCGCGAGGGCATGCCCTGTTGCCTTCTTGGGGGATTACAGTGGTTATCTACAAACCGATGGCTATGGTGCCTATGATGGTCTTTATCACGTCACCAATGTTGGCTGCATGGCACATGCACGGCGAAAGTTCATGGAGGCTAAGAAGCTTCAAGGTAAAGGTAAGTCAGGCAAAGCAGATAAAGCGCTGGCCAAAATCCAGAAGCTCTATGGGATAGAATCGCGCTTAAAAGGTGCGACTGTCGAAACACGAAAAGCAGAACGTCAACTGCATAGCAAACCGATACTGGACGAGTTGTACGAGTGGATGACATCTCAACAAGTGATAGCGTCTAGCCCGCTGGGTAAAGCGATAAAATACACGCTCGGCCAATGGCCGAAGGTGATCCGCTATATCGATGACGGTCACTTATCGATAGACAATAACCGCGCTGAACGCGCAATTAAACCGCTGGTCATTGGCAGAAAGAACTGGTTGTTCTCGAACACGCCAAATGGTGCTGATGCGAGTGCGATGCTTTACAGCATCGTCGAGACTGCGAAAGCCAACGGCCTTATCCTCTACGACTACATGGTCAAGTGCATGAAAGAGCTCGCGAAAGCTGAGCCCGATATCGATGCACTCCTACCTTGGAACCTCAAACACTAACAAATATCGCCCCGTGGGTTCATGGGGCGTTTACAGCTTACTCGCCCTTATGACAAACAGCACCCAACGTTAAGCCGAAAGTTTCCGTGGCTAATTTCGTTTTCCTTTGGTTTATTACATGGATTGGGTTTTGCCAGCGCATTAAAAGAAGTAGGATTAAGCCAAACCAGCATTCCGTTAGCCCTCGCCTGTTTTAATATCGGTGTTGAACTCGGGCAATTGATCTTCTTATCGTTTCTTATAATGCTATTGAAATTGTGCGCTAAAGTGCCTGTATTTCATCATAAGTTGTTTCAAAAAACACCTTTATACATTATGGGAATCATGGCGTCTTTTTGGTTTATTCAACGAGCGTACATTATGTTCCATGTTTTATAGTGGTCATTACAGAGAACATAATACGTAAACAAATATTGTATTTTTGCTGCTAGCTTGCATTAGCCAATACTGTAATAGTGGCAAGACAAAAATAAAAACTGAAGTTAATAAAGGAAGTCATCATGTATATAGCAATGAATCGTTTTAAAATCCATTTAGGCTCTGAGCAAGAATTTATCGATATCTGGAAGAACCGCGATACCTACCTAGATACCGTACCGGGTTTTCAATCATTCAACTTGCTTCAAGGTACATCAAACGATGAGTACACGCTGTTTGCATCGCACTCAGTATGGGATTCTCGCCAAGCGTTTGAAGACTGGACACAATCAGAAGCATTCCGTAAAGCTCATGCTAATGCTCGCGGTAATAAAGACATTTATTTAGGCGCACCAAACTTTGAAGGGTTTGAAAGCTGCCTGTAATTTACATTTCTTTTTAAATGAATACCCAAATACGATTTACCTGTGTTTGGGTATTTTTATTACCTAGATACTGAAGATATCTTTAAACATCACAAGATAAAACATCACCGCGATCACTCCTAATAGCCAAGCTAATACAGTAAAAACGATGCCAAAACACATCACTTTCTCGCTAACGAACTTAGAGATCAACTTTACAGAAAGATAAGATGAAACGATAAAACCAGAGACGACTATCAGCAAAACAACATTGATGAGAGGATGGCTAAGACTCTCACCATGAAGCAACATATAAGTACCAGTTGTACCCGCAAAAGACAGTACGGGAATCAGATATAAAATCAGAAATATCGCTGCAGTACTCACATTTACTCCATCTTGGTGTAGGCGTGAAGACAAGTTGCCTGCCATTTAACTTTAAAACAGCACCTTACGCACCTAGTGTCGCAAGGTAAACGTCCCGCAACCATAGATACATATAGTCATGCGTTGTATCGCATCATACACAAGAAAAGAAATAAGCAAATACATTAACTATCACGCTACTATTCCAAAAGTTCATTCACTTCTCCAACAAAAACTTGCCACCATTTAAAGGCAATTAATGGCTTTTAAATTGAATAACTTAAGTGAAATTGTTAACAAATAAAACGGATAATGTACTTTCATCTTAATGATGTTAAAAAAATGATAAATAAATGCTAATATTAAGAAAACTTATTAAAAGTGATATGCCTATTGTGAAGAAAGAATCGATACTTTTATCTGCACATCGCAAATTCAATTTTTTATTGAGTGACCTTGTACTGAGCTCAAAAATTGAACCTTTCCTAGAGCGGATGGTTGATATGGTAGAAAATTTTTTACCAGGCAGTAAAGTATCCATTCTCACTTTAAATCAAGAACAAGGCACTTTACATACAGGGATAAAGAACAACCTGCCTGATTTTTATAATGAGGCGGTTAATGGTATCAAAATCGGAAAAAATGTAGGAAGTTGTGGGGCGGCTGCATTTCTTAACAAAACCGTCATTGCTAGTAATATCAATGAACATCCGAACTGGAAGCCGTTTTTAGCCATTACACAAAAAGCAAATCTACACTCTTGCTGGTCTGTACCTTATACCGATTCAAACTCAAATGTATTAGGCACATTCGCCATTTACCATAATGAACCTAAATCACCTTCGGAAATTGAAGAAGAAATCGTTAATGTGGCAGCACTAATTATATCAGTCGCTTACGAGAAATTAATACTCGAAGAACAACTTCGCTTTAGCGCAACGCATGATGAATTAACCAAACTTCATAATCGAACTTATTTAAATGAAGTAGCGACTAAATTTATATCACTGTGCGAAAGAAAAAATTTAAAGAGCTCACTGTTATTTATCGATTTAGATAAATTTAAATTAGTTAATGATAATCTTGGTCACAAAGTTGGCGATGATCTACTTGTTGTAGTTTCAGATGTTATATCACAACAAGTACGTAGCTGTGATATTGCATCCCGTTTTGGTGGCGATGAGTTTATTATTGTAATGGAAAACACCCATACAAGAGATGGTACTCAAGTCGCAAACCGACTTCACGAAGCTATTATGGCCAAAGTACCATCCAATATATTAGATCTGGGATTTGGTGTAAGCATTGGTGTCGCAACTTCAACGGAAGAAAATCAATCCTTGGATCAACTCATTCAGAAAGCAGACCAAGCAATGTATCATGCAAAGCAGCACCGTTTAGGTGTATATAGCGATACTTCACTTTAACTAAATCAGAAAAAAGTGTTTAGTTAATTCATTGTTGCCAGATTACAGTTCATCATTGAGTGTAATATTGGAATGTCGACTCACCTATCTCAACACCACAATTAATTTATCCGCCTCCCACCTTGCCTATTTGCCCTTAAATACGGGATACTTGATGTTATACGTACTTAGGGTTTTACTCTGAAGCGTTTAACGACTTAAACACAATAAACTGCTGAATTGATAAGCGGTTTTAACAACAAGCCATTGCTTAGATAAAGAGTAATAATAACAACCGTAATGGCTATGGATGATTTATGAACGATAAGAACCAAGCAACACTTTATTGGATTGACTACGAAACGTTTGGCGCAAGCCCTGCCAATGATCGTCCTTGCCAGTTTGCGGGTGTCCGTACTGATATGGACATGAACATTATTGGTGAGCCACTTGTCATTTACTGTAAGCCACCAGCAGATTACTTACCGTCACCTGAAGCGTGTTTAATCACAGGTATTACACCGCAAGAAGCGATGGAAAAAGGCTTATCAGAGCCTGAGTTTATTGAAGCAATTCATGCTGAACTGTCAAAACCCAATACCTGTGTCATTGGTTACAACAACGTTCGTTTTGATGATGAAGTGACGCGCTATACCTTATACCGCAACTTCTTCGACCCATACGGTTGGGCTTGGCAAAATGGTAACTCGCGTTGGGATTTATTAGATATTATGCGTACTTGTTACGCATTGCGCCCAGAGGGTATCAACTGGCCGCTTGATGATGAAGATCGCCCTAGCTTTAAACTTGAAAAACTGTCTGTTGCTAATGGCATTGAACACGCCAATGCCCATGATGCAATGGCTGATGTTTACGCGACAATCGAGCTGGCAAAAATCATTAAAACGAATCAACCGAAGTTGTTTGATTACCTGTTTGATTTACGTCATAAGCGCAAGCTACAAGAATTAATCGATATTGTTAACTTAACGCCGTTAGTGCATATCTCTGGCATGTTTGGTACCGATTGTGGCAATACTAGCTGGATTGTGCCAATGGCATGGCACCCTGACAATAAGAACACCGTTATTACTGTGAACCTTGCGCTTGATCCTACCCCATTAATTGAGCTTAATGCCGACCAACTGCGTAACCGTTTATATACTAAGCGTGTTGATTTAGCGCCAGATGAATTACCAGTGCCCGTTAAAGAAGTGCATTTGAATAAGTGCCCTGTTCTTGCCCCAGCTAAAACATTAAAAGCTGAAGATGCTGCGCGTTTAGGGATTGATAGAGAGCAATGTTTAAAGAACCTTGCCCTAATTAAACAGCACCCTGAAATTCGTGAAAAGTTAATCGAAATGGTTAGTGTTAAACGTGAATATGCAGCTAACGATAATGTTGATGCGATGCTTTACGATGGGTTCTTCTCAACAGCGGATCGTTCAACCATGGATATTATTCGTGAAACAACGCCCGACCAGTTAGCGTCACTTGAAATCAATGTAGATGACAAGCGTATTAAGCCGTTGTTATTCCGCTATCGTGCCCGTAACTTCCCGATGACGTTAAGTTATGAAGAGCAAGTACGCTGGAAGCACCATTGCCAAGATTTCTTTGAAATGAATATGACAAAGTATATGGAAAACTTTGAGGCCGTCGCCTACGAGCATGAATCTGACGAAAGTAAGATGAAAGTTTTACAATCTCTCTATGATTATGTTTCTAAATTGGTTTAAGCCTTTTTACTAATAAGATTGCGATAAAAAAAGCCTATTACGTGACTTTCTTTTGGAATGTCGCGAATAGGCTTCTTTTTTTAAGATTATGATGTAGTGATTTATTTGATGATTACATCATTAACGCTAACAATTAAAGACAGCAATAAGCAGCTCTTTGATTTGAGCTTATCAATATCGGAATAGCGATTATTGATACCGTTACGCACTTGATCTATTAAACGGTAGGTGTGCAGAATGACAACGCAAACCTTATTGAAATGTTATAGCTACGAGAAAATAGATTTTTTTCCTGAAAAGCATCTATTGATATGGAAAGATCATACGCAAACGTTATTAACACGAGAGGAATCTCGGTTATTGGAAGTGTTATGTCTCTTTGCTGGCGAAGTGATTGGGGCCGATTCACTCTATCGTAAAACGTTTACGTCATTAGATGCGTTTGAAGAAACCAGTGATCACAATTATGATTTGAACTTATTGCTGGTATCACTCACAGGTAAGTTACAATGTAATGGACTAATGGCAATACCTATCCATATTGTACCTCACTATGGCTTTCGTGTACCGCTACCGACGAAAACATCACGTCGACTGCCTTTTACTACTCGTCCGCGTCCAACGGCTCCCTCCTCTATAAAAAAGCCATCATTATACAATAAAGCATGGTTTAAATATGTTGTGATTGATTTCATTTGGCTAAAAGTTTCAATTCTTTTGACACTCGCCGCGCTCATTGGTCTATTATTGTGGAGTTAACCACCAACAAATATCTCTTTATCTATATTTTTTTATCAATTATCTAAATGATGCTCTTTTTAGTGTGACAAACAGCGCATTTATTTGTATGATAAATCAAACTCTCTAGCATTACCCTTTTTACTATGGATTACATTCGATCTTTTGCCATTGTTATGTTTTGCTTTTTACTTGGTCAAGGCATACAACATCTGACTCAATTGCCGATTCCAGGCAGCATTATTGGTTTGTTTTTATTATTCTTTGGCCTTGTTACTGGAATATGCAAAACAAAATGGGTCGATAAAACCTGTAATTTACTCATCAAGCATATGGCATTACTATTCGTGCCAGTTGGGGTTGGCTTAATGAACTACCTCGGTTTAATTGAGCACAATGCAACTATCATCTTTGCGAGCACATTAGGTAGCACATTAATTGTATTGCTTGTGATCGGCCTTGCGCTTCACCATAAGGAAAAAGAGTAATGATCTGGTTAGTTGCAACGCTAGTGGTATTTTACAGCATGCGCTATTTAGCGATGAAAATTCGTAATCCACTTTTTAATCCATTACTTATTTCACTGATTATTTTAATTGCTGCACTGCGTTGGTTACAGGTGCCTTATGAAACCTATTTTGCTGATAACGAAATTATTAACTATTTACTAGGTCCTGCGGTGGTGGCATTAGCCTTGCCTTTATATCAGCAACTGCCATTGATTAGACGTAAATGGAAAACCATTTTAAGTGCCTGTTTTGTAGGTAGTATCTTGTCTATGACATTTGGTACGGGTATTGCGTTTTTGATGGGAGCCGATGCCGAACTGGCCGCGAGTATTTTACCTAAATCAATTACTACACCACTAGCAATGGCTGCCTCTCAGCAAATTGGGGGCATTCCTGCTATTACAGCAGCCATGGTGATTATTGTTGGTTTATTTGGTGCAGTGCTCGGTTATCCTGTAATGAAGCTGTTTCGTATTCATCACCCATTAGCAAAAGGGTTATCCATTGGTACGGTATCTCATGCTCTAGGTACGGCAAAAGCTGTCGAAGAAGATTATAAGGAAGGGGCATTTAGTTCATTAGCGTTAGTGATCTGTGGGATCATGACAACGTTATTAGCACCCATCATGTTCCCTATTTTGGAACACCTGTTTTTCCATTAAGTTAAACTTACCTCACGTATATGGGCTTAAACACAAATTCTTATTAGTTTTAAGTTCATAATGCTTTGATGACGATTTACTACATCAAGAATTACATTTATATGTGTGAGTTCGCTCTCGATAATGTATGAAGAACCACATTATCATTATTAATGTGATTCGCATCACACTAGATTGATAGTAATTAACTTAGAATGTTTCTCCATCAACAATACGGAGTAACACCCCAATGCACGCAAAAGTTATGGATGCATTAGGTCAATTACCTAAAGAGCTTGCATCAGCTTTAAGACCAATTATTGAAGATAAAGGTTTCGATTCAACAATTAGTCCTGAACAATTTGAACAGTTAGTTTCCCAAACTAATTTATCTGATACTGATCTTCGCCTTGCTCTCCTTCCTGTCGCTGCTGCTTACGCTGTTGTTCCTATTTCTAATTTCTATGTTGGTGCTATTGTTCGCGGTACATCTGGACGCCTATATTTCGGTGCAAATATGGAATTTGAAGGCGCAAGTATGGCGTGTACGATCCATGCAGAGCAATCTGCAATCAGCCATGCTTGGATCAAAGGTGAAACAGGTATTAAAGACGTAACAATTAATTATAGCCCTTGCGGCCACTGCCGTCAGTTCATGAATGAATTGAATACGGCACAAGATTTAGTTATTCAACTTCCAGAACGTCAACCAATGACGCTGCAACAATACCTTCCTGAATCTTTCGGTCCTGCTGATCTTGGTATTAAAGATGCGCTATTAAGCGACATTAATAATGGTATTACGATTGCAGAGCAATCAGAGCTTGCTGTTGCCGCTTGTGATGCAGCTAACCGCTCTCATGCACCGTACTCTAATAACTTCAGTGGTGTTGCATTAAAAGCTAAAGATGGTCGTGTTTTTGTTGGTATGTATGCTGAAAACGCGGCATTTAATCCAAGCCTTCCTCCGCTACAAGTCGCACTGGTTAATATGAACATGTCAGGCTATAAGCTATCTGAACTTGTCGAAGCGGCATTAGTAGAAAGTGCAGAAAGCCGAATCAGTCAATTAGCGCGTACTCAAGCACTCTTAGAAGCGCTAAATCCTGATATTCAAATGACTTATGTTGCTTACTAACCGTTAGTTATAGCAATATCTGTTGATGTAAGACCGCCATAATAGGCGGTTTTTTATTGCCTAATCCATTCAACTCAATCAGTTATATTGGCTATCTAAAAACAAAAGCGTATTATCTCGCTATGCTTTTTTGATGAAACCAATTTTAATGTCAGATTCACACAACCCAGCTCATAATCCAGTCCAAGGTGCCGGATGGATGCTTTCCGCAGGCCTTGCCTTTGCGATTGTAAATAGCCTTGCACAATTTCTCAGTATTAAACTCCATGTCTCTTCAACCACATTTGCGTTGATCCAATACTTTGTTGCACTGGTGGCTATGCTGCCATGGCTGAGAACCATGGGTATTCGCCGATCACTAAAGACAAAACAATTCTTCCAGCACTGCTTCCGTGTCTTTCTTGCGGTGATTGGTATCCAACTCTGGCTATGGGCACTTGCCTACCCTGTTCCTATTTGGCAAGGTATTGCGCTGCTTATGACTTCACCGTTATTTGCAACCATTGGCTCAGGCGTATTGCTGAAAGAAAAAGTGGGCGCAGCACGTTGGTGTGCAACTCTTGCTGGCTTTATTGGCGCGATGATCATTTTAGAGCCATGGTCTGATTCATTTAGTATTGCTACGTTACTGCCTGTCGGCGCTGCCGTTTTCTGGGCGGGTTATTCTCTAATGGTGAAAAAGCAATCTAATACAGAATCACCAACCACTGTTGTGATGTATTTGCTTATTCTGATCACGCCATTTAACTTGTTACTGGCTCTACCTGATTTTAATATGCCAACGGGCAGCACGACATGGACATTAATAATCGCCGCAGGCTTGTTAACCGCACTTGCACAATGGGCGATAGCGAAAGCCTATGCTGTGGCTGATGCATCATTTGTTCAACCTTTCGACCATGCAAAATTACCACTAAACGTGTTAGGGGGTTGGCTTGTATTTGGTTGGGTTCCACCTGGTCGATTATGGTTAGGTGCAGCGATTATTATTGCTTCTGTGGCCTTTATCACCCAGTGGGAAAAGCGCAAATAGCTTAGTAATAACTGTAACCCATAAAAGATTCATCTAACCGCCTTCTTGGCGGTTTTTTTATTATAAGGTTTAGAGCCTTTCTAATATCTACTATTAAATTCTATTTAAATCCTGACGCAAACGTTTGCTTAAATAAGAAAAAAAGGTATTATCACGCTCAACCAACACTATCCAACATAAATAGTAAGGAATAATAATGTTAGGTACAGCTAATGGTTCAAATGCAACACGTGTTTTACTTTTAGGCTCTGGCGAACTTGGCAAAGAAGTCGCGATTGAATGCCAACGTTTAGGCATTGAAGTGATTGCCGCAGATCGTTACCCCAACGCTCCTGCAATGCAAGTTGCACATCGTAGTCATGTGATTGATATGCTCGATGGCGACGCGCTAAAACACATTATTGAACTAGAAAAGCCCGACTTCGTTGTTCCTGAAATTGAAGCCATTGCCACTGACACGCTTGTAGAATTAGAGCAGCAAGGTGTTAACACCGTTCCTACCGCGAATGCGACGAAACTAACGATGAACCGAGAAGGTATTCGTTGCTTAGCTGCTGAAACCTTATCTATTCCGACATCACCTTATGAATTTGCCGATCAATTCGATAATTTCTCAGCAGCAGTACATCGCGTTGGTATGCCATGTGTCGTAAAGCCAATTATGAGCTCATCAGGTAAAGGTCAAAGCGTGATTAAAACTGCGGCTGATATTGAATCGGCTTGGCAGTACGCACAAGAAGGCGGTCGTGCAGGTGCGGGTCGTGTGATCATTGAAGGCTTTGTCGATTTTGATTACGAAATCACGTTATTAACTGTTCGTGCGGTAGATGGTGTACATTTCTGTGCACCTATTGGTCATCGTCAAGAAGATGGGGATTACCGTGAATCATGGCAGCCTCAACAGATGTCTGAAACGGCATTAAAAGCTGCACAAGATGTAGCTGAGAAAGTGGTTAACGCACTTGGCGGTTTTGGTTTGTTTGGTGTCGAGCTATTTATTAAAGGCGATACGGTATTGTTTAGCGAAGTCTCCCCTCGTCCACATGATACGGGTATGGTCACGCTTATTTCGCAAGAATTGTCTGAGTTTGCACTGCATGTTCGTGCTTTCCTTGGTTTACCCATTCAGCACATCATCCAATATGGCCCATCGGCTTCTGCAGTGATCCTTGCTGAAGGTGTATCATCAAACATCAGTTTCGATAACCTGTTACCTGCACTATCTCGTCCACAAACGCAGATCCGATTATTTGGAAAGCCTGAAATTAATGGTCGTCGTCGTTTAGGTGTAGCACTTACACGCCGAGAAGATATCGATAGCGCAGTAAATGATGCCGTCAATGCTGCTGATGATGTTGAAGTAATTTTCGATTAACCACGCTTAGCCCAGCATATTACAATTTCTCTGTCAGCAAAAAGGCATGTTTTCTAATAACCAGAAACCATGCCTTTATTTTTATTTGTTTTATAGCATAAACTTACACTTCAATTAGCCATACTTCTTCGGCAAATCGCGATAAACCACGTTGGCGACGAGGATGACTTTCATCAGCATCATCACGCTCAAGATGCGTCACTTTACAACCCGCAAATAATGCTTCAACGTCTGCTTTTGGTACAGAGAAAGGAGGCCCAGCTAATTCATCTTGTGGGTAGTCTAACGTTACCAACAAAATACGACCGCCAGTTTTAACCAACGACAATAGTTTTTCGACGTACATTTGTCGCATTTCTTCTGGCATTGCAATTAATGCTGCGCGATCATAAACCACATCAACAGGATCGATATTTAGCGTGAAGTAGTCACCTTGGTAAATCGAAATTTCATCAAATTCGTAAAGATGTTGATGACCAACACCTGTCACTAAAGGTGTATACAGGTTTTCTGCAAAAAAGGCTTTAACTGCAATATCACTCAGCTCAACCCCAATCACGTGGTCATGTTTTTGTGCTAACCACACAAGATCTTCCGACTTGCCACACATAGGGACAAACACGCGATCATCACGTTGTGTATTTAACGCCGACCAATGCTTGATAAGTAACGGGTTAACATCTGATAAGTGAAAACCAATTCGATTTTCTGCCCAGCGTGAGTGCCAAAATTCTGCATCCATTTTATGACTCGACTTTTTCTAATTAAAATAATAATGCTGAAATAATAACATATGTCACTGGCTTTCAAAGACTGCTAACAGTCGCTTTTTATAACAACGCAGTGACTGTCAATCTTGCTATCTTTGCGCTTAAAACGGGATAACGCTGCTAACTTCAGAGCGAGCTAAATCGCGTAATAATGTTAAACCTTGTTGTAACCGTTGCTCAGAATTGATAGCCATCAGTGACAAACGAATATGCTGGGGATCGTCGCCATTTGCATTAAAATAACGCCCACTACTGACAATTAACCCTTGGTTTTTTGCTTCCATCACAAAGCTTTCCTGCGGCCAATGTTGAGGCAATGGCCACCAGATTTGAAAGCCAGTTTCATTACCGTCATGGTTTAAAATATCGCGGGCTAGTTGTTGTCTTTTACAGGCGATTTCACGCTGGTTTTCTGCTAATTCAAAGGCTTCACCACTATCAATTAATTGCGATGCAGCAATATAATTTAGCGGTGACGATAACCAAATATTAGCGCGAATAGTGGCTTGTAAAACCGCGATATGTGATTCAGGTACTTTTAGAAAGCCACAACGTAAAGCAGGACTAAGGGCTTTTGATAGTCCTGAAATATGAAAGCTATACAATGGAATGCGATTACTGATCGCGGCGATAGGATCTGGATTTAAAAAGCCGTAAATATCATCTTCAACTAACCAAATATTATTGTGTTCAATCACTGTTGCAATGGCATCCCGTCTTTCAGGCGGCATGGTGATACCAGTCGGATTTTGATGAGATGGCACGACAATAACTAATTTAGGCTGGTGTTGAGTGATCACCTGTTGCAAATCATCAGGGCACATCCCCTGCTCATCAAGTTTAACCCCTACCACATGGCGGCCTGCTGCTTGAGCGATCGCCATAATACCGGGATAAGTTAAGGCTTCTACCGCGATGGTATCACCAGGCTTAGTTAACGTATGAATAAGTAACGATAAGCCATGCTGCGCGCCATTTGTCAGCAACGTGTTATTGGCGTTTCCCCCTTCTAAACCAAATTTTTTGGCCCATGTTACAGCAGCCAAACGGTGGCTCTCGTGACCTGAATGTTCCGTGTAGCCCATTAAATGACAACTGAGGTGATCTGCTGCATTCATCATGGCATCACGCAGCGGAGACAGGTTTTGAGACAAGCAAGGTTGCAAGATAGAAAAATTAAAATCAGTTTCATCGTCAGCGGGTTGAATGACATCGCTGAGTCTTGACGGTGAGCATACAAATGTCCCACGCCCAACAAACGATTCCACGCGCTTTTTATCTACCAGTAACTGATATGCTTTAGCTATCGTCGCAGGTGTGGTGTTTAATTCATCCGCAAGTACGCGGTGTGTCGGCAATTTAAACCCCTTCGGATATTCATCACTTTCTATGCGTGCCTCTATTGTTTTTGCTATTTGTTTATATTTAGCGACACTCACAGTCTGATCCTATATTTATCATTACCACCAATCACTTAACTAACTTTAACCAAGTTCAATAAAAAATGATACCTTAAACAAACAAATTGACATATGTCAATGTAAGCTCTAGTGTACATAACCATCATGGTTAACCATTTCGCTAACGATTAGGGTAAATGGAAAAAACCATATTTAAAAACATAGTAACAACCCTTAAGAACAAACGTTCAGCTCGCTATCGCTTTATGAATAAAGGCATTGCCTGCTTACAACATATCGCATAATGACATAACTCAATTTTACTGTATTTGGTAAGGAAAAACCTATGACAACAAGTATCGCTTTTATTGGTTTGGGTGTAATGGGCTTCCCAATGGCACGTCACCTGTTTAAAGCAGGTTTCGACACTACGGTGTATAACCGCACTACCTCTAAAGCACAGCAATGGGCATTGGAGTTTTCTGGACAATACAGTGAAACGCCGCGTGAAGCCGCTCAGAACCGAGATGTGGTTGCGCTTTGTGTTGGTAACGATAATGACGTTCGAAGCGTTGTATTTGGCGCTGACGGCATTTTAGCAGGCATGAAAGCAGGCTCTACGCTTGTTGATCATACGACAACCTCTGCGGAACTTGCAGAAGAGTTAGCGAAAACATGCTTAGCTCAAGGTATTAACTTTATTGATGCGCCAGTTTCTGGTGGCCAAGCAGGTGCTGAAAATGGTGCACTGACTATCATGTGCGGTGGCGAACAAGCTGTTTTTGATAGCGTATTACCTATTTTAAACAGCTACGCGAAACAAGCGGTATTGGTTGGCGGTTATGGACAAGGTCAACGCTGTAAAATGGTGAATCAAATTTGTATTGCAGGTGTACTGCAAGGATTGAGTGAGGCATTAACGCTAGCACAAAAATCAAACCTTGATATCGAACAAGTTGTTAGCGTTCTAAAACATGGTGCGGCGGGCTCTTGGCAGATGGAGAATCGCGCTACAACGATGGCTGAAGATAAATTTGATTTTGGCTTTGCTATTGATTGGATGCGTAAAGATCTGGGCTTTTGTTTAGATGAAGCAAAAAAACATGATCTTGAATTACCACTAACGGACGCAGTGGATAAGCGTTATGGGTTATTACAAAACGAAGGACTAGGCAGAATGGATACATCTGTTTTAATTAAAGCTTTCAATAAAACGGTTTAATTTTATCTAAACAACAGTCATTGATACCAAATAGTGACTTTGTTAAAACCGATATTACATAACGCTAGAAAAGCGAAAGGGATACACTCGCATCCCTTTCTACCGATCTCGATAAGCATCAAGATCAAAAATCCGTTTTCCAATTCTACATTGGAGTCATGGAATACCGATTGAATCCATTCAGCTTACGAAATTCTGAATAGTTTAATCGAATCACGACGTACTGTTACACCACGGAAAGTTACAGGCTCTAACAACGTCATTAGTTGCTTAGAAACGAAAAACTTACCACCGTAGCTACGATCGCCACCACGATTAACCCAATCAGCAAATTCATCAGCCAGACTGAACATAGAGTTACCGACTAGTAAAACAAGAACTTTAGCAACTTCGCTATCGTTCTGACGGTTAAACTCAGCGTCACGAACTTTTTTACGATATTCGTCGACAATTCTTTCAAGGCACTCAAATCTGCTCATATACACCACCATAAAAATCGAGGCGTGGATACTACTGCTCTAGCCTATTTAAATCAACCCATCGCCTTATGTTTCTTTAAAAAACTGATACTTTTTTTCAATTTGGTAACAAAGATGATGCTATTCATCATTAAAAACTCGATTTAATTTCATATTCCCCTTCTAAAAACTTAAATTTCATTTTATATGCATATTTGTAGAATTGAAGTCCTAGATAGAATTAATTAAGAAATACAAATCGATGTCTATAAATACTAACTTTAAGCTGCTAGGTAAATTAAATCGTGAATTTTTAACTATTTCAGCAATGATTGAAATTTACTGCTCACATTACCATTACGATAAATATAAAAAAGTTAATTTATGTGAAAACTGTGAATCTTTCAAAAACCACCTAAAACAAAGGCTAGATCGTTGTCCTTATGGTATTGAAAAGCCAACATGTCGACAGTGCCCTATTCATTGCTACAAAGTTCAAGAAAAGGTCAAATCACAAACAATTATGCATTATTCAGGCCCTATAATGATGTATAAACATCCAATAATGGCCATTACACACTTAATTAATGATAAAAGAAAAGTTAAAGCACTAAATCAAGTGATGTCTTCAAACAGAAAAGTAAGAAAGAGTGAATAAACAATAAGTAAAAATTAAATGATGCATACGAGATGTTTTTAATTTTATATTTCATTCACTTTTAAAACAGCCAGATAGCTTGTTTACTTTATAATCACCCCATTTACCACTGTGCAAAAAACACACATTACTGTAATGACAAAAAATACCGATATAAAAAGGAAACTATTGAAAACAGCCCGTATGTGCATAAATATTTCGTTTCATGACTTTTTATAAATAAAACAGACAACATGTGAATTGTAGTAACAAATGGCTGACATTTATTAGTAGAGGTACATGGGTTTTAAATATTTGGTGTATTTCTATCGATAAAAAACAGCGACTGATGATCGCTGCTTTTTGATAACGCGTGAGCTTTATTTAATTTCGTTAATAATCAATCACTTGAATTTTCACAGGCTTATCTGCACTGCTAATATCGACAGTAAATTGATCTTCATCGACAACTTTAGCATTTTTTGCCCCTTCCCCAATCACGTCAACACCTTCAATCTTGGTATATAGCTTGGTGTAATCGTAATGCATCGTTACAGTTGCGGTAACAGGTTTAGACGCCGTTAATTCAAAAGTACAAATACCGGTAGGACAAAATACATCAATATCTTCTGCGGATGTCACCGCGATAGAATCTACATTCTTAATTGGCGTACCGGTGATTTTTGCTTCCCCACAGCCTGTTAGTAATAATGCCGTTGTAACTGCAACAAGGCCAAGTTGGATTTTCTTCACACTGATATCCTCATGTATTCCACTTAACAATGATATTTGTTTACTATAACAAAGAAAGTTTTACGTAGACTATATCAAACATAACAAGTTCAATGAATTAGCATTGCCGAGACAGATCTAATAACTATCAACTAAGAGTAGAGAACAAGTCTGCCATGATTTGTTTTCTTTATTTGAACAAATGACACCGATTTTTTTCACTTCTGTCTATTGGCTAAACGAATGCGTAATTTATTGCTTATTGGTAAGAAATAAAGGTTAATTTTCAATTAACCTTATAGGCATACTATAGATATAATCACCTACAATGTGTGAATAAACTTTCCTTTGTTCACGTTATAGGCGCACCTATTTTTATTCCCACCCTATGGTGTCCCCCAGGTTTCTAGGAGAAATAAATGAGTATCATTATTTTGGTCTGTTTGATCATTATTAATGGATTATTTGCTATGTCTGAGATAGCACTGGTCACAGCAAAGAAAAACCGGTTACAACGATTAGCAGGTGAAGGGAATATCTCTGCTCAAAAAGCAATAGAGCTAGGTGAATCACCGACTCAGTTTCTATCAACAATGCAAATCGGTATCACTGTTATTGGTATTATGAACGGTGTTATTGGCGAAGCTGCCTTAGCTGGCCCTATTTCACATTGGTTAATTGAGTTAGGCTTTCCTTCAAAATCTGTTGGCTTTACTGCTTCAGCAATTGCGGTCATTGTTTTAACGTATGTATCGATTGTTATTGGTGAATTAGTCCCTAAACGATTAGGTCAAGTAAACGCTGTTTCTATTGCGATATTTTTCGCTCGCCCAATTGCAGTTATCGCTTTTATTTCTCGTCCATTTGTATGGCTATTAGCAAATTCTACCGATTTACTGTTGAGTTTACTGGGCAAAGGAAAAGACGACAGTTCAGCACTAACAGAAGATGATATCCGTGCAGTAATCGCGGAAGGCACTCAATCTGGTGTGATTCACCAGCATGAACATAACATGATGCGTAATGTATTTAATTTCGATGACCGAAAAGTATCTTCAATGATGACGCCACGAAATGAAATTGCGTATCTTGATTTAAATTATTCGCCTGAGAGCTATTTACAAAAATTACTCTCAAGCACGCATGCTTGCCTTCCTGTTGGAAATAACGGCTTCAGCGATTTAAAGGGCACATTAAATGCCAAGCAGTTATTACAATTTATCAATGATAATACGGCTGAAAATCCACTATCAATTTTAGATTACTTAACCCCTCCCGTTTTCATTCCAGAAAACTGGACAGGTACATCGCTACTAGAAATGTTCCAAGGATCAGGTATAGATTTTGCCTTCGTGGTTGATGAATATGGTGATATTCAAGGTATCGTGACTTCTCAAGATATTTTAGAGGCATTAGCCGGTAAATTTACCCCTGATAACCCAAAAGATGTTTGGTCAA
Source organism: Photobacterium sp. SKA34 (assembly GCF_000153325.1). Taxonomy (GTDB): domain Bacteria; phylum Pseudomonadota; class Gammaproteobacteria; order Enterobacterales; family Vibrionaceae; genus Photobacterium. The sequence goes on along the minus strand of NZ_CH724142.1, from coordinate 427,875 downwards.
AGCAAAACCCAGACGGCAGTTGGAATTTAGATGGCATGATGCCAATCACTGTATTTAAAGATTTATTAGATATTAATAAATTGCCAGACGAAGAAGACGGTGGCTATCACACACTGAGCGGAATGTTAGTGTGGCTATTAGATGATTTACCTAAATTGGATGACTGTATTCGCTGGCAAGGTTGGCAATTCCGCATTCTAACATTAGAAAATAACCGTATAGATAGGATATTAGCCCAACGCTACGAATAACCCTTACCGCTATAAGAACGAATACATTACTAAGTAAAGTTAATACTATTTTCGTAAAAAGCCGCATCAAATGCGGCTTTTTTAATAAGAGCTATAAAACATAACTGTTTTGTATAAGTAGTCTCATTAATTGTGATTTTTTAAGCTTGACCTTTGATTGCTGCTTATCAAGCAACTGATCATAAGTTTCACGCTGCTTTTGATGAAAAACACCAACAGGTACAGGGTATTGAGGATAGCTTAAGTTCGCCAACATATAAGCAAGTGATGTGTTACTTGTATTAACTTCATGAACCAATACAGATTTGTCTGAACTATGCGTAATTTCGGGTGTTAGACCTGATAACTTAAGTGCCATGTCTGTTCCATACAACATTGGCTGTTTGTCTTCTAAATATAATAAGTTTTCTTTACGCTGTTTTGGGCCATTATATGGTTCGTGCACTTTATCATTGAAAATAACGCAATTTTGGAGAATTTCGATAACAGCACATCCTTTATGGTTGGCTGCTGCTTCAAAAATTGCAGCCATGTGCTTGGGATCATTATCAGAAGTTCTCGCAATAAAACTGGCATTAGCTGCCGCAGCTATCGTTAAAGGACGCAGTGGATAATCAATACTTCCTTCTGGCGTCGATTTACTCACACAACCTTGTGAACTGGTTGGTGAATATTGTCCTTTTGTTAATCCATATATTTCGTTATTAAACAATAAAATCTTTATGTCTTGATTACGGCGTATTGCATGAATAAAGTGGTTACCTCCAATACTCAATGCATCACCGTCACCGGTAACAACCCATACATCGAGTTCAGGATTAACGCTTTTAATGCCAGTTGCTATTGTTGGTGCCCTTCCGTGAATAGTATGGAAGCCATATGTATCCATATAATATGGAAATCGAGAAGAGCATCCAATACCAGAAACAAATACCGTATTGTGTTTCGTTTTTCCCATTTTAGCTAAGACTGACTGCATGGTTTTTAATACATTAAAATCGCCACAGCCTTGGCACCACTTTACTTCTTGATCTGAAATATAATCTTTACGATTCAACACGCTTAACTCCAGTTTCGATCTCTTTTAACGTCTTTTTAATTGCTGTGGTTAACTCCTCAACTTTGAAGGGTGTTCCATCAGTTTTAGCGAAACCTTCAATAGGTATTGGAACTTGTGATTGAACGTATTGTTTTAGTTGTCCGTTATTTAACTCGACAACTAAAATATGGCTAAAATTGTTCAATAATTCAGAGAAATTACTAGGTAGCGGATTAATGTATTGTAAGTGAGTGTGTGCAATAGAGTAGCCATGTTCTCGAAGCTCATTCACCGCTGTTTTGACTGATCCTAGTGTCCCTCCCCAAGAAATAACCAATAACTCGTCTAATTCAGAACCCAATAAAGGTTGGTTTGGAATAAAGCGGGAAATATTGCTAATTTTTAATGCTCTTTCATTACTCATTTTCTGGTGGTTATTTGGCTCGTAACACACTTCCCCCGTAATACTTTTCTTTTCTAACCCACCAATTCTGTGTTGCTTACCTTCAGTACCCGGTACAACCCATTCTCGAGCCAAAGTGTCATGATCGCGTAAATATGGATAATAAGACCCTGCGACACTCATTTCTGGTTTATCCCAACAAGGAATCTCTTCCTCTGATGGTACTTTCCATGGCTCAGTACCGTTAGCAATATAGCCGTCGGTAAGGAGAACGACTGGAGTCATAAAAGTAGTTGCTAATCGACAAACCTCAATGGCCATCCCATAACAATCACCCGGTGAAGATGCTGCTATTACAGGAAGAGGCGAATCACCATTACGCCCATACAGTGCGAAGAGGAGATCGGATTGCTCTGTCTTGGTCGGAAGTCCCGTTGATGGTCCTCCCCTTTGAACATCAACAACAACCAGAGGTAGCTCTGCCATAACGGCCAAATTGATCATTTCAGATTTTAGGCATAGTCCCGGACCTGATGTCGTGGTAACACCTAAAGCTCCAGTATAAGATGCACCTAATGCTGCCCCTGCAGCTGCAATTTCATCTTCAGCCTGAAAAGTGGTAACACCATATTGATGATATTTCGATAACTGGTGCAAAATATCAGAAGCTGGAGTAATCGGATAAGAACCTAAAAATAAGGGTTTATCAGCAGCATAGGATGCCGTTATTAAGCCCAATGACAATGATTCATTCCCTGACACTGAACGGTATCGTCCAGGTTCAATATTTGCTTTTCCTACCTGCCAACTCTCGCCAAATATTTCTGTCGTATCCGCATAGTTATAACCACTTCTTAATGCTGAAATATTAGCATTTATTATCTGTGGTTGTTCAGAAAATTGATCTTTAATCCAGCTTTCAGCTTCTTCTAGCGTTTGACTAAATATCCATAACGCAATACCTAACATAAAGCAGTTTTTACATCGACGAGCAACTTTTCCAGGAAGTCCTAAACCCTCAAGAGAATGAAGAGTCAGTTGTGTAAAGTCTTCAGCAATTATACGGTAAGCCTTTAATGACCCATCTGCCAGTGGATTAGCATCATAGCCTGCAAGTTTAATTAGCGAATCTCTAAACCCTGCTTTATCGACAATAAGCAGACCACCAACCTTTAAATCAGCAATATTTTTCTTAAGTGCTGCGGCATTCATAGCAATTAAAACACCACACTGATCGCCAGGGGTATAAACATCATGATCAGCGAATTGCAATTGAAAAGACGAAACGCCAGAAACGGTGCCCGCCGGCGCTCGAATCTCAGCGGGATAATCAGGTAGCGTTACAAGCGAATTACCAAACAAACTGACACTACTTGAGAATCTATTTCCAGTAAATTGTATGCCATCGCCAGAGTCACCTGCAAAGCGAATCACTTCTGAATCTAATGACTGCTTTGATGAAGGACTATTAAAGTTCATTATATTATTGACCTCAGTTAAATTTATCTGGCTCTTTTATAATAAGGGGGAATATATTTAAGCCATTTCTAAATTATTTAGCCTAGGATTTCTGATATAGGGTAACCATTATTCTAGTCACCTCACTGTTCATCATACAATCAAAGCGAGAACTGAGTCATGTAAAGATAATATAAATAAAAAAACTAATGAATTACAAAATATAAGCATAAGTAACTGATTTAATTAATAATAATAAAAACCAGATATATTAAGAAAATATTAATATATAAACTATTTTATAAGATAATTTGAAAGTGTTATTTTTGTTTAAATTAAAGGCAGTATTTTACCCTGTTTTTAAATGCAGAACTTAATACATTAATAGAGCTGATATTTACGTTATTTAGGTATGTAACATAAATAAAAATAATTACTCTTTTCTACTAGTCATAAGCTATGACTACTTTTTGTAATGTTGATCTAAATGCCTTGATCATAAAAATCAGATAAAACACTTCAAAAGCAATACCATATAATAATAAGCCGTAGGTATCATGTTTCAAAGAATCAGGAAAAACAAAATACATAAGACCAAAAAATACAAACGTAAATGGAATTAAATAAAAGATTACAACTCGCCACCCTACAACCCAGCTTAACGAAAAGTATTTGAAAAAAAGTTCTTTCCGTTATTTCCGCCATTTGCGATAAATAAAATAATAAAGTTAATTATAATAATGACGTTATCAGCGAGTGATTCTAACGAATCTGTTTCTGGTAAGTAATACGAATACAGCATCATCAAAATAGTCGGAATCAAAACATACAGCGCAGATTCCCGCTCAGTGACATTATTGTGTTTTAAATCAATTAACAAGGCTTTCAAATTGAAAAAATACATATCCCCCTCCCTTATTGTCAATAAGCCTATCCTATGAAGGTGGAGATAGTGATTGTAATAATTGATTAATTAGAGTGAGTTATCAAATTAGGACGTTTTGATAATAGTCATTACAATCGAACGTGACCGTACCAACAATTACTGGTTAATATAACGAAAAGTCAGGTTTATACGTGGCTCATTTACACGTTTAGTTTTAGGTAGTGCATGTTGCCAATGCTGCTGGGTCTCTCCCGCCATTATTAACAAAGATCCCGGTGTTAATTGGAAGGCTATTTTCTCTTTGGTTATTTTATGCTTAAACACAAACTGTCGTGTTGCACCAAAACTTAAAGAAGCAATAACAGGTTGATGACCTAATTCACGCTCATTGTCTTGATGCCACCCCATGTAATCTTCACCATCACGATATAAATTACCAAGCACAGAGTTAAACCTTGTTTGCGCTTGCTGTTCACACTGTGTTTTTAAATCTAATATTGCCGATGTCCAAGGCTGTGGATGCATAGTAAGCCCTGAATAAGTATAAACAGCATCACCGAGCCATGTTTGTAACCTAGGCTGAAGCACTGACTTACCAAATAGTGTTATGTGTTCTTGTTGCCAATTCAATTCGCTTTTCAGTTGCTGAAAATACTGTTCAGACTGCTGTAAATTCAAAAACTGTGGATGCCAATAAAGTAATCCATTGTTGATTTTTATCCACTCACCTTGATCAGCAAACAAATCCATCGCGGTTTCCTAAGTTCATTTAACAACAAACTATACGTTTTTAATGTACAAAAAAGCCACAGTCAACACTATGGCTTTTTAGACGTTAATAGCAACTAAATTACCGTGAAAACACCTCGATAAGACACACAGGTGCACCGACCTTACAACTATAACCTGTTGCTTTAATATCGCCCGTTTCAACATTACGGTGATAGCTACCAATATCGTTAGAATGTTGATTCGCCACCAGCAACCATTCCCCATTTTGGGAAATCACAAAGTCACGAGGGAATGCGCCGCCGCAATCAACAGCGACTAATTGAGTGACATTTTCACCGTCTACATTAAAGCAACTAATCTTGTTTTGCGCACGACAAGAAACATATAAAAAGCGTTCATCTGGTGATAAGTAAATAGCAGATGCCGCTTGTTTATTTTCTTCATCAACAAGCAATGCTTGTTGTGATGCTTGCTCCCAGCAACCATTTTTTTTTGTGATCACCACAAGCGTTTCAGACAGTTCACACACAACATAGCCGATTGATTCATCGAGACTAAAAACAAGATGTCGAGGGCCTGAACCCGCTGGCATGTTCAGCGTTTGATTTAAGGAAAACGTTAACGTGTTTACGTCATAATCGTAGAAATAAATACAATCACTGCCTAAATCAACAACGGCTAACTGATTGGTATGTTTAAGAAATGTAACTTGATGTGCATGAGGAGCTTCTTGACGATCAACATTTGGTCCACAGCCATCAACAAATAAGTCTGCGATACACTCCGTCGGTTGACCTTCTCCATTTAAAACATAAACACTGACATTGCCTGAACCATAAATCGCCACCGCCAAAAGCTTATCTTTTACATCAATATGACAAGGATAATCTCCAGCTATAGCTAAAGAACAACATATTTGATTATCAGAAAAATGAAGCTCTGCACCACTGTGTCGATCAATTTCATTAAAGGTATATAACCCGCTTTGATTCGAAGCAAGATATGATGGATTATGCTGATGTTGCAACGTATCAGGCACTATCTCATTGTTTAACGTTAATGCGCCAGATTGAGGATCAAGGGAAATGCCTACAACACCATGACTATCACTCGGTGCATCGGTATAAGTGCCTACATAAAAATGTAAGGGGGATTGTTTTGTCATTGAAACCTTCATAAATAAATACGTTATCAATCATTAAAATGCCGCCTGAATAAACAGACGGCAACGACTTCGTTTAATGATTTTCTAAAGTGTGAAGTAACTGCTTAGTTGGCGAGACGATAGCAACGATGGTTTCGTCAAATATGACGGCATTTTTATCAATAATTTGATGAAAAGCAGTAATCTCTTGCTCTGATAACTGACTTCCTTGTTTTATTTTATCAATCAGGTTCATACCGAGATCTGCAACCGCTATAACAGCATCAGTCATAGGAATAGTATTTACAGAAGCAATATTGTTAGCAAAGATCAGTTTTGCTTGCTGCGCGGATAACTTAACTGTTAAGTAATGCATATTTAGCGCAGCAAGGGCTGACATATCTCCCTTATTAATACGTGAAACCAGATCGTTCATCTCATACACAGCCAAACTTTCAACAGGCAATGCATCAGCAAAGCGATTTAAACGTTCATACTGGTTATATAAATCGCCTTTCGTTGGTGTCGAATTCCACTTTTCCCAATGACGTGCATAATACTGGGCTGGCTCAACGTACTTGGCTAAGGTTTGTAACGGGCTTGAATCAGCACCGTTAGCAAGACGTTTTAGCATTATGTTTGCATCTGCATGATGGCGTAACCCAACAGATACCTCTGACCACGTATCTATTGCTTTCATCCGCTGATACATGCTGCGCTCATCGGTTAACGTTTGGCTTGACCACAAACGCTCTGCAACGGCGTAACTTCGCGGCCATAAACGCTGTTCAATCGTCATAGAATCGAGGTTTTCGCCCCATATTGTGATTTCACCGCCTAAAATCAATGCTTGTTCTTTTTCAGTTAATTTTGCAGGATAGCCCCCATTAGGTTCTGGGATAAGACTTCCTTTAATATCACTACTTGCAACAAGTTGCCCTGTTGCCGGCCAGCGCACATTACCGATTAACTGATAACTGCTGTCTGCAAGTTTGTCATTGGCAAAATCGTAATTAAATTCGGTATATGACATGAAATTATCGAAATGCCCTCGGAATTTCACGCCTGGCACATACTCAAGAATGTGTACCTCTTCACGAGATTTACCGTTGTAGTCTGTAAACGCACGATAACTACCGTCAACAGCGGTAATAATAGTTAAGTTACCTTTACGAGGACCGCCTTTACCTCTAGGCTTCACCCATTCATAAGTTTCGAATACCTCGCCTTGGTGGAGTTTGTCATCCACAGTGATCCCTTTGGGCATAGGGTCGTTTCGATAGTGATAGCTTGTCGGTTGTGGCTGATCAAGGTAATAACCTGTAGAAAGAATACCTTGATACCCTTTTTTTGCGGCACGACCAATACTGTCATGACCTTGCCAGCTTTGGATCACTATCGATTTGGGTAAGTCTTTATGCCAGATTTCATCCCATCCAGTCATTTTCTTACCGCGCTTAGCCAACATCTGCTCTACTTTAGTATTAAGATAAGACTGTAAACCGCGTTCACCATCAATATGATTATCTTTAATAAATTGCTGAATTTTCGGGTTATCACGCCACTGCTGATAATTAGGCTCATCCCCACCAATATGGAAATACTCATCAGGAAATAGTGAGACAACTTCATCAAACACACTCGCCAGCATTTCATAAAGTTCTGGATTAGTTGGATCCATTAAGGGTTCAAATACCCCCCATCCACGTTGCTGAAGATATTGTTGTTTTCCTATACCAGACATTAATTCAGGATAAGCATGAGCCACCGCAGATGCATGACCCGGTAATGAGATCTCAGGAATAACACGAATACCTAAATTACGCGCATAATCAACAACCTTACGAATCTGATCCTTGGTATAAAAATCACCATCAGTAGTGTCACGCCAAAGTTTTTGGTATTTATCAAGTTGGATCCGTATGCCCTGATCGTCCCATAGATGCCAGTGAAAAACATTGAGTTTGGCTGATGCCATTGCATCTAATTGACGAAGGATCACATCAAGCTCAATGAAATGTCTTGAAGTATCATAAGATACCCCACGCCAAGGAAAACGTGGCTTGTCTTGAATAGAAACAGCGGGAACGAAATAACCAGTAGCGTCAGTAGAAACCATTTGAAGCAGGGTTTCTAGGCCATGAAATGCACCATAAGGGCGCTCTGCATTAATTATTATTTTACCGTTACCAATATCAAGCGTGTAAGACTCGTCACTATCAATATTCTGAACATCAGATTTGGGGCGATTATGAATATTAATCACTAATGTCGCGTCTTGTTCAGATTGTGCTTGCCAATTCAACATGGGCAATCCTGTCTGACGATAAAGTCGCTCCATGGTTCTTTTAGCATTGAATTGAACACGGGGCGAATTATAACCTTTGATATAAATCGAAAAAGATTTATCCAAAGTGACTTTGCCTTGTTTAATCGCCACATCCTGTGGATAAGGCATTAAATTTAAATCGCTATTTGGCGTCATTGCTATCGCTGCCGTTGGAAGAGTGAATATACTAGAAATAAGTAATGCTAATGTCCCTTTATACATGCGTCAGAACCTACTATTTATTTTATTGAACAACTGAAACCGTATTGCATTTTAATGCAACCAATCCGAATTACTGTTTTCACCAATATCAACCAGCGTCTGAAAATTCAGCCACTGACTCAATCACTTCTCGTATTCAAAAGAATAACGTTACTCACTTTTTGAGGGTAAGGTTAAATTTTTCATTGCATTTTCGGGGATAATCGCACCTGAATGTTGGATCACAATCGCCGCTAAAGTATGCCCTAACGTTGCTGAATCTTGATAACTTTGCCCTGTAACTCGCCCAGCTAAATAACCCGCAGCAAAAGAATCACCTGCTGCACAGGTATCAATCACATTACTAACTTGCTCTGCCGCAACATAAGTGTGGTAAACATACTGATCTTGCCGCCAAATAAGCTGGCAAGGTTCACAACCTCGTTTGATCACTATTTCATTGCAGCCCATACGTAGACAACGAGCAGCAACGCTTTCATCATCCCCCCACACCAATACATCATCGTCTTGTGTGATTAACGCGATATCAACAAGCGGTAAGATTTGGCTATACCAATATTTCGCTTCTTGGTTCGACCATAATTTAGGACGATAGTTATTATCGAAGATGATCTTTCCACCTGCTAGCGAGAAAGCTTCAAGCAGGTGTTTAAGTCGCAGGCGGCTTGCTTGGTCTAAAATGGCAAGACTAATACCACTCAGGTAAAAGTAATCGTATTGCTTATCTCGTAATGCAATTTCTAATTTATTCAGCGATGAGGTTGAAAAATAGTTTTTTGCTGGCGAGTTATCTCGCCAATAGAGAAAGCTACGCTCACCAACTTTATCCGTTTGTACCATGTATAAACCGGGTAATTGCTTAGCAAAGGTTTCAACCAAATTAGTGTGGATACCTTCTTGATGCCATGATTCCAGCAGTTCTTGAGATAATGTGTCGACACCTAATCCTGTCGCATAAGAAACATGTACTGCGTGTTGGCGAGTTAATCGTGAAAGATAAAGCGCAGTATTTAATGTATCGCCACCAAAGCTTTTGCGAATAGGATCGCCGCTTAGTTCAATCATACATTCACCAAAAAATGCGATCTTGGTTTCAGCGGAGTTAAACATCAATTGAAAGCTCGATATGTAAATATATAAATAAAAAAAGAGTGCCTAAATAATCGAAGAGATGGCATTTAGGCACTCCAAATAAACATTAAATCCTTAGTTAACGGCGATCTTCTCGGTAACAAGTCACGTCTACTTCGACTTTTACATCAACGACCAAATCGCACACCATGCAAATACGTGCTGGTGGATGTTCGCCAAAGAATTCACGAAACACCTTATTGAAAGATTGGAAATAGCGAGCATCAGTAAGCACAACTTTTACATGCATTACATCGGCAAGGGTATAGCCTGCTTCTTCCATGATATCTATACAATTTTGTATCGCTAAACGCGACTGGTCAACGATTCCACCCTCGACTACCTCACCATCAATCATCGGTGTTTGACCAGAGACATAAAGGAACCCTCCAGCCTCGGTTGCGCGAGCAAATGGCAAATGTTGACCTCCTGTGCCTACCCCACCTTCTACACCATAACGTTTGATTGACATACTACTCTCCACCGGTAATTAGTTATTATTTAAAATATATTTTTTTAATTATTTTGATGGGTGTTATTTCTAAATAAAAATACACCTTTTCTTTTGCCACTGACGTTGCCATTTGAATATGTTAATTGTCCATTTACAAATACGTTTTCTATACCCTTAGCAATAGATATTGGATTTTGGAATGTGGCGGTGTCTTTTATGGTATCAGGATCAAATAAAACTAAATCGGCAAACGCTCCTATTTTTATTTCACCGCGATCTTTTAATTTATATCGATTCGCCGACATTCCCGTCATTTTATGGACGGCTTCTTCCAATGAAAATAGCTGCTCTTCACGGCAGTATTGACCTAATACTCGTGGGAACGCTCCCCATAAACGAGGATGCGGACTAGGATCATTCGGTAATCCATCAGACCCCACCATGGTCAATTTATTAACGTGCTTAGCATCATAACCATCTAATTGACCAATCGCTTGAATACGACCCTGGCAAATGGCGACATCGGCAATAAACGATGCCGCGCCAGTACCATCAACAATGACTGCTTTTTTAATAATGGTATCGCACAGCATTCCAAACACGCTCTAAGTTTTCAAGATGCAGTCATAGTAAAGAAATGCGAATTTTAATCAGTGATAAAACACACAAAAAGGCAATGAAAGTTTGATAGTTTCTAACACATAACTCACGCACCACAAATTTAAACTTTAATTATTAGTCATTTAACTAATGTTAGAAAAAGTACAACATAGATAAAAAAGCTTCATATATGATACAAACTATCATTACGACTGTTTTACAACACCAAATTTTGGTGATAAATCGCAACCGATTTCGACTGAGTCAAATCAGTATTACAGCTTTATTAATGAAGAAATGCGTTACCTGCTGATCAAAGCTTCTTTACTGGATAATAACCTCCAGTGGATGCAACGATTTGCTAATCAACATAACGTGAAATTGGCACCACATGGTAAAACGACCATAACACCAGCCTTCTTCCACCAACAACTTGAACATGGCGCCTGGGGAATCACGATTGCAAGTCCTGCTCAAGCCCAAGTAGCAGTACTTAGTGGCGCAAAAAATATCATTATGGCGAATCAATTAGTCGGTCTTACAAACATGATGATCATCTCACAATTAATCAAACATTATGATGTGAATTTTTATTGTTGTGTCGACTCAAAACGCAATATTGAAGCCTTGGAAGACTTCTTTGCCAGCCATAAGCAAAAACTGAATATACTCATCGAAATGGGTGTTGATGGTGGTCGCTGTGGTTGTCGTACAGAGCAAGAAATGATGACGTTAGCTCAACATATTCACCAAAGCTCCCACTTAAACTTGAAAGGTATTGAAGTCTACGAAGGGTTATTCATGGCGATAACGCAGAGCAAAAAGTTAGAGACTTTCTCAATCGTGCTATTGCAATCACCATCCAATTACAACAAGAACAGCTCATTCAAGAAATACCATTGGTTACAGGGGCTGGCTCTGCTTGGTATGACATTGTTGCTGAATGTTTTAATAAGCAGCAAGAGTTAGAAGCTATTATTCGTCCCGGTTGTTATGCTATCCATGACACGGGGATTTATCTTGATGCGCAAAATCAAGGAATAGCATGTGATTTAGGTGGTGATTTAGCATCAGCACTAGAGCTTTGGGCGTATGTAGTTTCTCGACCAGAGCCCAATAAAGTGATTGTCGGCTTTGGCAAACGTGATGCTGCTTTTGATGCAGGATTACCTATTCTTGAAAGAGCTTATCGTAATGGTAAACCTGTTGCTTTTGATCAGATAAAAACAACGGCAGTGATGGATCAACATGCTTTTCTCTCTGTTTCAAGTGATTGCGACCTACAAGTAGGTGATGTCCTTGTCTTTTCAACTTATCACCCTTGTCTAACCTTTGATAAATGGCGTTCTGTCGCAGTATCTGATGATAACGATCGCGTTACTCACTGGGTAAAAACGTGGTTTTAAACGCTCTAATTAACAAAAGGAACACAATATGAGTGTAGATGTCGATATTATTTCTCAAATCACAGAGCGTTATAATGCCCTTCGTGATGCAGAAAAGAAAGTCGCACAATGGATCATGGATGACATTCAAAGCGCAGCCAATGCCAGTATTAGTGAATTAGCACAAGGCGCTGACGTTAGTGAAGCTTCTATTACTCGTTTTGCTAAAGCGATTGGATGTAAGAACGTGCGTGACATGAAAATTAAACTCGTACAAAGTTTATCTGTCGGTCACCGATTTATTCTAGATCCACCAGATCAAAGTGGTTATCAAGGTATTTATGAATCAATCAAGCAGTCATTAGATGTTAACCGCAGTTTAATTATCGAAAAAGATATCGATACCGCTGCAGACTGGTTACATAACGCTCGGCAGATCATCGCTATTGGAATGGGCGGCGGTTCAACGGTTGCCGCGCTCGAAATGCAGCACCGTTTATTTAGATTAGGCTACCCTGTTGTGGCTTATAACGATGGGCTTTATCACGAATGATAGCTGCAACAGCCGATAACAATGATGTTTTGGTAATGATTTCATCAACGGGTTACACGCCAATGTTAGTAGAAAGCGCGCAGTTAGCCAAAGAGTATGGCTTACAAATTATTGCTATTACCCCGAATAATACCCCACTCGCGGGACTGGCCAGTTTAGTTTTACCAATCAAACATCAAGAAACAGACTTTATTTATAAACCATCAGCATCACGCTATGCCATGCTGGCACTGGTTGATGTCATTTCAATGGCCATTGCGGTTAAAAACAAACGACGTTCAAGAGATAAACTGCGACGGTTAAAAATAGCCCTTGATGCCCATCGAGGTGGCTTAGAGCGACAGCCGCTTGGAGATTAATGAAAATATCCATGAGACTGTTTAAAGCAAATACTGGGTTAACAATCTTTATCTTCAATACCGACAACAGGTGGTTCCCCATCGTAATAATTTACAAAGTAAACGCCACACTGATCGTTATAACTAAAGCCACGAGGAAATATTTTACCGACTTTAGGTGTGGTATTGCCTGCTGGTAATGAGGAAATTTGACCACTAGGTACTGTACGTTGATTACCCAAACCACACCACTCGGTCTGGCATTGGGTATCTCTGCCACTGGTATACGATACATCATTCAAAGTCAGTAAATAGCGCATACTATATGTCCAATGTCCGGTTGGATAACCCATAACAATTTCGATATCAACATCACCTGCATCTATCACTGATTTATTGGGATCATGCTCAACACCAAGAACAATGGCGCGAGTATGAACAAAATCACTTGCCGTTATCAGTGAAGACTTCACACCTTTTAATAAAGTAATACGAGCATCTCTACTGATATTTAAAAACTTAGGGGCGACGAAAACAGCAATAATTCCAACAATAACGATGATGATAATTAGTTCAATAAGACTAAAACCTCTAATTTTCACTATCGTTATCCTTTATGTGCATCAGTTTATTATGGCGTATTTTTATATCCTATTGACTGAGCAATAAATAGCAAACAAAGTGTTGGAAAAACGTTACCAGTATCAATAGATAAAAAAGCACAACATAAATTACATTGTGCTTTCGTATTCTTGCTTTTAAGCACCAAACTGCTGCAAAATGGCCTGACCAATCTGAGCTATTTCTTTATCACGCTCTGGAATACTCGCTTTAGTGCCTGTTAGGTAAATACTGATCACTAAAGGTTGTTTTTGTTCATTCCATACCACCGCAGTAATACCACGAGAGCCATGACCACCAGCACCTGAGCGATCTGCAATCTCCCACCCTTTAGGTAGAACTGATCGCAATAAACCATTCGAGACTTTATTTGCTTCCATCCAGTCTTTCAATTGTTGTTTTGAAGACTTGTTTAAAGCATTACCTAATACTAGATTGGTAATGGTTTTATTCATCGCATAAGGCGTAGTAGTATCACGTTTATCGCCTGGTGTTGCCTCATTGAGTAATGGTTCAATACGATCTAATCTTGTTACGCTGTCACCACTATTAATTAAGAATGTCGTTACGCCTACTGGGCCACCAATGTGACTTAGTACTAAATTTGCAGCTGAATTATCACTGGTCGTCATGGTGGCAAAACATGCCTCTTTTAATGACACTTCAGTCCCGACTTTATCTTTAAATACTGGCGCATAATCTAAAATTGCATCGGCGGTGATCTGATAGGGTTTATCCATCATGCCATTATTAATTTGGTTATCATGTAGCAACTTTGCACAAGCAAGTGTTTTAAAGGTACTCATTAATGGAAAACGTTGATCACTATGATAGCCATACAACTGCTTTCCTTTACCATCTAATACTGAGACACCAATTCTTGCACCTAATTGCTTTTCAGCATGTTCAATCGCTGAATTAACCGTGATGTTTTCCGCTAGGCTTACGCTAGAAAAGCCCAACAGAAAGGCAGTTAATACTGAACCAATAATGTGTTTTGATACTTTTTTTGATAAATAACGCATGTGCACCTCTGATAATAGCTTTCGCATTTTATCAGTAAAAAAATCTATTAAAAGTAACGTTTTCAATATAAAGTTAATTAAAATTGGATAATCACCTATATTTTCATTTACTATTTTACTTTATACATTATTAGTATTAGTTTGATTTAGTATTTACATAATCTATGTAACCATCCATATTTAAACTACTACATAAATATAATGACTATTGAACCTACTACCTTACTTGCGATTACAGCTATCTTTGTCGGATCTTACGTCCAAACAGCTATCGGCTTTGGTCTAGCGATTGTTTCTGCTCCTATTTTAATTGTTTATGCTCCACAATATGTTCCTGCCCCTATTTGCCTTATTGCATTATTTATCTCGTTACTTAACGCCTTAAAACATCGTAGTAGTATTGAACTTGGTGCTTTAAAAATGGCAATTTTAGGGCGAGTACCTGGCTCTATTGCAGGTGCTGCTTTACTCGTTTACGTTTCGGCTCATGTCCTAACATTGTGGATTGGTTTGCTGGTATTACTTGCAGTAGTTGTGAGTGTCTTGCCTTATAGGATTGAACCTACACCTCGTAGAATGGTTATTGCTGGCTTCTTCTCTGGTTTATTCGGTACAAGCTCCGCTATTGGTGGACCACCAATGGCTATATTGTTACAACATCAAGAAGCCAATCAATTACGTGGTAACCTATCTGCTTTCTTTGTCTTTAGTTCTATTGTTTCTTTAGCAGCGCAAATTCCAGTTGGTTTTCTTTCCTTGGATAAACTTTGGATCACTCTTCCATTAATTCCAAGTGCATGGCTTGGATATTGGTTAGCACTCAAAACTACCCAGTCGCTACCGAAAGAAAAAATTCGATACGCTGCTCTAATTTTATGTTTAATCTGCGGCATTATTGCTATTTATGAAAGTATCCACTAGTAAATGTGTATTCAAAATCACATATCACTAAGATTAGTGCCTACAGCATCAAGAAAACTAAACAAAATGATTGACCATTACCGATACAACTTGATAAACATATGTTGAAAACATTGATTTTGATAAGTTATTTAAGGGGTATAATATGGATATTGTTGTTGCCTTAACGAATGGAAAATTCGGTATTGTTGAAGACTGTATTACGACAGATGATATAGAAGGCAGTTGTATTGATTGCTGGGTTGAAAATGACACAGGCTTTACTTACGAAAAAGCGGTTGTCGCATATTGTTTATAGTCTAATTACTTTATATATAAGCATCTAAATAATGGGTGCTTATTGTTCTCATCATATCAATGCGACTCTATTCAATAATTATTATTTTTATTCATATAAAATTATCCTTATAAGTCCTAAAAATTAAACCTCATTACATTCGTATAATACTCTTTATTTAAAATAATATAATTAAAAGACATTAAAAACTAATACTATTTTTATGTTTTATTTTACATTTATATTGTATTTGATAAATATAGTTTTGTTGAATAGCTTAAATTAATCAGTCAGTTATATTTTTCATTCCCATTTATTTTAGCAACGATAAAAGAAAGCCGACAAGGCATATCAATGCCGCATTATACTCATTTCGATTAACACTCCATAGGATCTATTGTTTTATATTTACGCAGCTTTTCGACTCAACCTAATTGTGCGATTGATGAAGATGAGTAACCATCTTCAACATCAGATCCAATCAATGGTCAATGCCATTTTTCAATATCTGTTAGCACACCAAGGTTCATTTTCTAAAAATATAATAGTAATTCAATTCGCAATTATAGATCAGGTAAATGCATAGTAGCCTACCCACCGCATTAGATCTCATTAATCTATAAACTTACACACGAGCCTTTATTGATGCACATAAATGCCATCGCTTGATGATGTGATGCTCATACAAGAAAACCCTTCGATTGTTCAATGCCGTGATAAATGTGTCACAGAGCCATCTTTTATTCTCATTACTACCATTAACCACGATGATTAATCATCTGGAGACAGCCTAAACAGAAAATTAACCGTTTATTACTGTGCCTAGTTTAACCTAACCACTGTACAAAACACTGTATGAGTTACTGTATAAACACCTGTGATATAGCGCAACATTTTAACTAATGATATTTTTCAGTTTTCATGAAATAAAATAACACAAATAAAATAATTTAAATATACACATTAAAATCAACAGTTTAAATTAAAATTAGTTCGAGCTCCCCCTATGAAAATCTACACAGGAGACAAAAAGATCACACAAAAAACACTTGCATCAAGGGATAAATAAAACTACTGTATAGGCATACAGTATGTATGTATAACCACTAGTTGAGGAAAGCAATAATGAACTACCACTCATCAATTACTGCTTCACAAGTATACAAGTCAACATTTGCAGCAGATTCAACCCAACAACCACTTTCGGCCGCAGTCGGACAACCAATTGAAGTGAGTTATAGTGCAGAGCAGCAAACTCAATTAGCATATTTCTTACGACTATTAAAAAAAGCAAATAGTGAAAGTCGTTGGATCATGTTTATAGGTTATGACGCATTAATCGATAAATCATTATTGAAAAATGCAGGTATCGACATCAACAAAGTCTTGCTGTTGAAAACACCGGCCCATCAAAGTAAACATAATTTAATGATTAAGGCATTAGAAATGGGAAATTGCAGTGCCGTTATTGTTGCAGGTGAAATCAAACAGTTTGATACACCCCTTATAAACTCTGCAGCGACAAACGGAAAAGCGATGGCATTTGTTCTAAATAAAAATACAACAACCCATTTAACCGTGCACTGACTTGGACTAAAATCGTAACAAAATGGTTAAATTAACGTGCTTTTAATATGTTTAACGTTAATAAGTTTAAATAACCCCCCCTGTTCTATCCTAAATAAACATACAAACGATCATTTTATTAAGATAATAGTTTTTAGGTACATAAAAAGCTCATATAATCTTATTAATATGATAATTAAAGATTAGGTTACAAATGGATAATAAGCTTGGATTAGGAGCGCTAACAGCACTCGTGATCAGCTCAATGATTGGTGCCGGCGTATTTAGCCTTCCTCAAAATATGGCACTCGTTGCAAGTCCAGCGGCTGTAATGATTGGATGGATTATCACCGGTATTGGTATGATCTTTCTCGCTCTATCATTTCAATACCTTTCAATTCTAAAACCTGAAATTAATAGCGGTGTATTTGGCTACGCGCAAGCTGGTTTTGGTGACTACATCGGATTTTGTTCCGCATGGGGTTACTGGCTTAGTGCAATGCTAGCAAATGTCTCATATTTGGTGATTGTATTTGGCACATTAGGCATGTTTTTCGATAATCCTAATGATGTCATTTTTGGACTTGGTAATACGTGGCAGTCCGTTGTTGGCGCTTCTATTATTTATGGTTAGTCTACTTTTTAATTTTGCGAGGTGTTAAAACAGCAGCAAAAATTAATATGGTAACAACCATCGCTAAATTAGTTCCGCTCTTCTTATTTATTTTCTTCACCATGCTTGCCTTCAAATGGCACACATTCATTTTTGATTTTACCGGTATTGAATTTGGTTCCAAACATGATCTTCTTGATCAAGTAAAATCCACTATGTTAATCACAGTATGGGTATTTATTGGTGTTGAAGGCGCTGTCGTTGTTTCATCACGAGCTCGAGATCGTAAAGATATCGGTCGAGCAACTATTCTCGGTCTATTAACAGCTCTTATTATCTATATTTTTGTAACGCTTCTTTCTATGGGTGTTATCAGCACATCAGATCTCGCTAAGTTACAAAATCCATCAATGGCTAAAGTATTAGAACATATTTTAGGCCAGTGGGGAGCCGTGCTAATAGGCTGTGGCTTACTTATTTCAGTATGTGGTGCTTTCCTTAGCTGGACGGTGTTAGCAACAGAAGCACCTTTCCTTGCCGCTAATAACAATGTATTCCCTAAAATTTATAAGAAACAAAATGAAGCCGGTACTCCTGTTATCTCATTAAAACTCACTACTATTTGTATTCAGGTATCTTTATTTGCGGTGACTTTTGCAGGTGGAACCTACAATAACATTTTGGTCATTGCTTCTGAAATGATTTTAATCCCCTACTTTTTAGTTGCTGCATATACATTAAAAATAGCAATAAAAACTAAAAATAGAGGCACTTTACTTTGGGTTGGTATCTTTGCAACCGTATACGGTATTTGGCTTCTATACGCATCTGGTTTACACCATTTGCTATTATCTGCAATTTTGTATTTACCAGGTCTATTTTTCTATATCAAAGCAAAACGAGAACAAAATAAACCTATTTTTATAGGTAAAGAAATCTATTTTGTTTTATTCCTTATTACCATTTCAGGATTTGGCATCTACTTACTTGCAACAGGAAAATTATTCATCTAATTTGTAAGTTCAAAAAAAGCCGTGTTGATATGATCAACACGGCTTTTTACATCATCTAATTAACTTATAATTGTCGTTCGTTCCAAGCTATCTCAACGCGATTTCTACCTCGCTCCTTAGCCTTCATTAATGCTTCATCAGCACGCTCAATAAAGTGGCAATAATCTTCATTTTCAAGTTCTGCGACACCTAAACTACAAGTCACTTTCATCCCGTTATCCCATACTGCATTCTCAATACATTCACGTATAGATTCAGCTAATTTAGCGGTTGCACCTAAAGGGGTTGCTGGGCAAAAAATTACAAACTCTTCTCCTCCCCAACGAGCAAAAACATCAGATTTTCGAACGCGCTTATTGATCAAACTTGCAAATCGTCTTAATACTTCATCACCCAATCGGTGACCATACTTATCATTCACTTGTTTAAAGTTGTCAATATCGATAAACATCATTGAGAAGGAAATTTTGTTATCAATAGAGTGTGTTGTAAACTCTGCTAACCAATCATTGATCTCATGTCGATTACGGGTACGTGTTAATGGATCAGTAAATGCGAGCTCTTCAAACACCAAGCTTTTCTCGTATAAAACACGGTTAGCGTCACGTAAACGCTGTGTACGTTCTTCCGTTTCTTTAATCTGTTTTCTTAGATAAATACGATCAATAATAATAAAAGATATTGCTGTTATCACCCATAGTGATAGCAATATTTTTACTAACGCTTGTTCACTAATTCTTTCACCATAAAAAATCAGCTTATTTAATTTAATGGAATAATTTGCTTCTTTTACATAACTGCCTGTCGCAACTTCAATGATTGAAATGTTATCAAACTGTCTACTTGATTTATCAACAGGTACTTCGTAATCCGCTATCCACCATGATAAAACTTGAAAAGAACGAAGAGGAAACTTTATGAGTCCTTTATCCTCTCCGGGCGCATACTCAATTGCATTAAACTTTAAAGAAATAGGGTCTGATAACTTTGCGTAAGCTGGATCAAAATTACGTAAATAAATACGAACTCTTTCTCCATCTAAAGGGCTGTCATAATCAATATCAATTCCAACACTATTATAATCACTAAGATTAATGCCTTTATCAACTGAATCTGTCAGTGATATGGCAATCTCACAAAAAGCCATTGCGCTTTATTAACTATATTACACTCAAGTAATGCACCGCTTCTATCTATCGTCAAAGACGACTCTGTTGCACCATTCTGCCCTGTATCATCAATAAGATTGTATGTACTATTTACAGGTGTCACAACGTACTCTTTATTTGCACCGCCAAATATAAACCACACATAAACAATACAGGTGAAAATAATAAGAAAGAATAAAGTGTAACGGACTGGTTTTGTTAAACCTGCCATGAAAACCTCAGAGACAATTAAAGAAAAAATATGCGTATAAGTTAATATTTAAATTAACAAAGCTTAACGATAATAACAATAAGATAACCGTCAATTTATAAGCACAATTATACCTTTAACGCCCAATGTTAACACTAATAAAACAATAAGTTACCTTTAATTTATCATTATCGCTTAGCCGTATGTTATCGACGATTTCTATGCTTACCTCTATTCTGGTGGATTTTACTTTTCGATTTCGCTCGTCGCTTTTCAGCTGCCGCACCACGATGAACAGATTGTGTTTCTATTAATGCCGGATTAGGCTCATAACCTTCTAACCATTGCTGTGGTAAACGGCTATCTAATAACTCTTCAATTGCTTTTAATGCCCACTCTTCATCAAGACTCATCAAAGTAATCGCATGCCCTGTCATTCCGGCTCGACCTGTACGACCAATACGGTGAACATAATCTTCCGCTTTGAAGGGCATATCAAAGTTAACCACATATTCGAGTTGCTCAATATCCAGACCTCTGGCAGCAACATCAGTCGCGACTAATACGCGAGTCTTACCTGATTTGAAATCATCTAATGCACGTTGGCGCGCACCTTGGCTTTTGTCACCATTGATCGATGATGCTTTAATACCATCTAGACCGAGATCTTTAGCTAATTGATCGGAACCCTGTTTGGTTTTGGTGAATACCAGTACCTGTCGCCAATTACGAGAACCAATTAAATATGCAAGTAATTCAGCTTTACGATGTTTATCAACGGGATAAACTATTTGTTCAACGGTTTCAGCGGCAGTATTTGCTGGCGTTACTTCTACCATTTTAGGGTTGGTAAGAATATCAAATGCTAGTTTTTTAACTTGCTTTGAAAATGTCGCAGAGAAAAATAATGTCTGACGCTCAGCCGGCATTCGCTTCATAATACGTTGAATATCAACAATGAAACCCATGTCTAACATACGATCAGCTTCATCTAATACAAACGTTTCAACTTCAGATAAAGAAACAGAACCATTAAAGACGTGATCAAGTAAACGTCCAGGTGTTGCTACTAGAATTTCAGCGCCTGCATTTAAGGCTTTAACTTGTACATTCATACTCGTACCGCCATAAGCAACCGCCACTTTTATCTCAGTATATTTGGCATACGTTGTAATACTATCAAATACTTGTTGAGCTAATTCTCGTGTTGGAGTCAAAATTAAAGCACGAATTTTATTACGTGATTTCTGATTATTTTCGACCGCTGTAGACACCTGCTCTGCTTGCGATGGTAAAGTCATTAAGCGTTGTAATAGTGGAAGTGTAAATGCTGCTGTTTTACCTGTGCCAGTTTGCGCACCAGCCATTACATCGTCACCTTTCAATGCCAATGGAATTGCCTGTTGCTGCACATCTGTAGGTGTTGAATAACCTAAATCAGTCAATGCTTTTAACAAATTGGGATGAAGGTTTAGGGATTGAAACGACATAATGATTTCCTAACAGTAAAAACACTTATAACTTTCGATACAAATAAGAGCCGTGAGTCTACCATAAAAGGAAATAAGCGATCTTTTATCAATTGAAACAATCTATAAAAATCGTCAACAATGCACATTTAAAGAAAGGATGTTATTGGATATAGAGCCGTTTTTTTAGTCTATAAATTCTCAGTTCTCTTATAATAGAAAAAACAAAATTTATAATCACAATGATATACAGGAAAGATGCTTGTAGTGGAGAAGAGTCGAAGCTCACCATAAGATAGCCTAATACACTGAATGAAATTAAATCTAATATCCACCTCAGTGGCGAACCAAATCGTAAACCGTCGCGTTTCTTATCGTAATACACTGAAAAACTGCCTAAGAGAAAACCAAACTTAATGTCTAAACCATAAGATTTTATCTCATAAGGCTGCGAGATTTTTTTTAATTCCTGCTCAAGCTCTGAAATGTCCATATTCATTTCCTTATTGAAGTATATCCATACTAGCAATTTAAAAATAAGAATTTTAAACAGAGGTAAAATTATGAGGCTCGTTTAACAAAAAAGAGCTCTATAAGAGCCCTTTTTGATTGAATCTAAAAATATTATTTAATATTTAAGAATGCCGCACCACGCACGCCACCCGCATCACCATATTTTGCTTTCACTACTTTTGGCGCAACAGCCACAGACAATAAATATTTAGGTAAACGCTTTGGCAACTCATCGTAAATAACATCAAAATTAGATAAACCACCACCAAGTACAACCACGTGCGGATCTAAACCAGTAAAGATATTAGCTAAACAGATAGCAAGCAACTCTAAGAAACGTTCTACATGCTCAACTGCTTTTTCTTCACCTTCACGATAATGACCAATAATTTCAATTGCTTTTAACTTTTCACCGTAATAGTGCTGGTATAACAATTCAAAACCACGACCCGAAAGATAATTATCAATACAGCCTTTTTGACCACATCCACAACCCAGTAACGGTGCATTTTCACCTAAAAACAACCATGCATCTAACGGTAATCGAGCATGACCTAGTTCACCACCTACATGATTTAGGCCAGAAAACACCTTGCCATCAAATACCATACCGCCGCCAACGCCAGTACCAAGGATTAAACCTAGAACTGATGGCGAATCTTTATGTTCATCATCCCACGCTTCAGATAATGCAAAACAATTCGCATCGTTATCAAGTGCCACTTTACGACCCAGTTTCGCTTCTAAGTCTGCACGTAACGTACGCCCTTTTGATGCAGGGATATTAGACGTTAATACAATCCCATTTCGTGCATCTTCAATACCAGGAATACCGATGCCTACCAAGCCTTCACAACCAAATTTTTCATCGGCTTTTTGAACCAAAGTAACAACTATATCGATTAACTTATTGTAATCATCACCTGGTGTTGCCACACGCTCTGTTGCTACACGCTCAAGCTTTTCATTAAATGCCCCAAATTCAATTTTGGTACCGCCGATATCAAAGCCGTAGTACATCCTATAACCTCACAAATAATGCTCAACAACACCCGACCAGTGTACAAAACTTTCACTACTTTGAAAATTATCCACACTAAGCACCGCTCTATCTGTGACTAATAGCAAATTTAGCCTCATGATCAGGTGTAAAGATCTCGTTTAAAGAAAAAATTTAGCTAAATTACATAATCATCATTGGTTAAATGACAACGCCTCTCATTAACAATAGGTGACAATGTAACGTTTATCTTTAATTTCCGTAATCAAACATAAAACTTTTAAGTTTTTTTAAGGCAGAGTCATCAGGCAATAGTCGATTCATTTTACCTGTGATGTAATTTTCACGAAATACATCAAACCATAGGTCTAAAATTTCAGCGTTTTCATGCTCACCAAATAAATCAACAATTTTAGCAGCAACTTCTGCTGTACCTAATTGGTTATCCTTAGACGCCTCACGCATTTTATAACGTGATGGTTTATCAGGGTTTATCGATAAGACAGGGAAATTATTTAAGTAGGGACTTTTACGAAACATTTTTTTTGCTTCAGCCCAACTTCCATCCAGCATGATAAATAATGGACGTTTGCCGTCTGGCAGCTCAACGTTTTCGGCAACACGTTCAGGCTCTGCATATTCAGCAGGAAAAACCACATAAGGTTGCCATTGTGGATCATTAAGCAGTGCTAACATCTCTGTATTCGGCTCAGTACGAGACCAAATATAAGCGAAGGTATCTTCAAAAACATCAGCAATCAAACGGCCTGTATTGCTTGGTTTTAAGATCTCGTCATCGAACATTACAAGTAGAAACGCAGCATTCGATGTTGCTAATGGTCGATACTCACAAATACAGAGATGAGTTCGCAGCATACATTGACGACAACGCTCAACTTTACAACCGCGAGCTAAAAATGGACGAGTCGAACGCGCTAAACGTTCGTCATATAAAGTATGTACAGCATGTATGCGCATGAAGGATAACCTGAGACAAAATGAACTGCCGCATTCTACCGAATACCATGCGCAACATACAAAAATTAACTCTATCCAATTCGTCTCTGATTATTAAGTAGTCGATACTGGCGTTTGAAATGATTCGACGGAATAATTTTCATCCTCTAAATGATAACGGCTCAACATACCTTGTTGTTGTTGCGCGATAACAGCGACACGTTCAGCTTCATCGACAAGCGTATCAAGCTGGTGATTATTTTGTTGGGCACGACTTGCAACCTGCTCCAAATTTTGGGCAACATGTTGTGACGCTCGTTCTTGTTGTTGTGTCGCGACTGCAATCGTCACCATTTGTTGATTGATATCTGAAATAGTATTTTTGATCAAATTTATAGCTTGTTGCACATCACTGCTACGTTCAATAGACGACATCATTTCTTTACGACTCACCAACATCGCTTCATTGACGTCATCTGCCGCTTTATGAAGCGAGGCTATCGTATTACGGATAGACTCTGTTTGTTGATTCGTTTCACTTGCCAATTGACGAACTTCATCTGCAACAACAGCAAAGCCACGTCCTTGTTCTCCAGCTCTTGCTGCTTCGATGGCTGCATTTAAAGCCAGTAAGTTAGTGTTATTCGCGATAGAACTAATAAGCTCAACCACTTCTGTAATTTCTTTTACGTAATTATCTAACTCTTGCATTCGCTTTTCATTAATTGCGAATTGCTCTTCTAGCGCTAATAAGCCTTGGGTACTGCACTCAATGATCCCGACACCATTTAATGCCAGTTGCTGAGCTTTTTGCGCTTGTTTTTCTGACTCAGAGCTACTTTGCGATATCTCTCGAATAGATCCTTCAAGTTGTGTCATCGATGTTGTTACAACAGCCAATTCTTCACTTTGATTTTGTAGTGCAACACGGGAAGTTGTGGAAGCACGCATACTTAATTCAGCCGCACTGGTTAACTCATTACTGTTAGTAATTAACTGTTGTAGTGATTCTCTATCGTGATCGCACAAATCATTGAGCACTTCTGCTAACTGAGCAAATTCATTTGCAGCACTTGTATTTGCCTTAACCGTTAAGTTTCCTTCACTAATTTTATTCACAACATCAGTAATATGTTCAATCGACTTTTTCACTACCCGGCTTATCCACGATCCTGCAAGTACTGAAATAATTAAACCAATGATGCTAAAAATAAGGAACATTTGTCGCGCTTCATTGCTTGCATGTGTAAAACCATTTTCACCGTTTTTAATTAAGCCATGTGATTGCTGGGTGATCACTTGGAGTAAATCCATAATCAAACTTGTTTGGTGTTTAACTTCGGTATATTTAATGCTTTGTTCTTCATCGAGTTTCAATACATTTAAATAACGTTCAATATACCCTTGTTCGGCAAACAACTTTTTTACCATTTCAAAAGGCACTGTGAGGCTTGAAAAATCATTTATCGCATCGTTTTCACGCACCAGTTCACCCCAAGCATATTTCATCCCTGATAAGTTCGTACGTTTAAGATCTTTTACTATTAATCTTGCTTTAACTAAATCAGGTTCTGTTACTAACAACATCAAGTTACCGCTTAACTCAACAGCATGATTTAAAAAGTTAGTGACATTACTCATCGCATACTCGTTATCAGAATATAACGTTATACCGACACGGCTCATTTCTGAACGTACAGATGAAACCGCATAGTTCATCGTTGAACGCTCAGTTGATAGCTTTTCTTTATTTAAAATAATTTCTTTTTGAATAGAATAAATATCAAATGCTAGCTGGTTAATAGACTCAACTTCAGACAAGTATTTTTCTGCATATTGTTTTAACCACTTTATATTATAATTTGTTGCTAATACTTCTAACTCTTTACCTGCATTTTCACCTTGGCTATGCATATTCTTATAAATAGCAAATGTTTGATTCAGTGACTGTTCATTATCACTCATTAACATATCACTTAAACTTTGTTCTACTTCTAATGCACTTGTCACAATGGTGGCATTTTTTAATGATACAGGAACCGCTTGGTTGCTTAATACATCAAACTCTCGGGTCATGTTATTTAAGCCATTATTACCTGAAAAAGAAAGCACAACACTGATTGTTACTAGTATTGCTAAAACAAACTGAATCCTTAAAACAACTGATAATTTTTTTGCGCGATGTACTTGCTTCATGAACCTATCCTCAGAACATTGTTAAGAGAGAAAAGCAATAAGCAAAATGCTAACTACCAATTATTAATTTTATGAATACTCTCTATGGAGCATTAAGGTAATAATTTTTTGTTAAAGAAATATTTCAATTGCTTTATTTGTTAACATTATTATTTGCAAGGATAATCGACATAAATTAAATTACACTTAACTAATATTCCATATGGGGATTTATTTAGGCATTCATTTGAATAGATATAGAATAAAGTTAAAATAAAATGGGATATTAAATACTTCATTCCTTTTATGCATTCACTAAATAGATTAACTACATTAAAATTTATTAATATATTTTTGAAATTGCTGAGTCAAATAAGTTTTTCACTAAACTAATAAAATCTTCTAGGAAACTAATTTGCATATCAGAAGCTTCACATAACCAAATTCCTTCAAGAACTTGATTGAGGTCAGCAAGAACAGCATCGGCTTCTTGCATTAACTGAAAACGAACGTCTTGCTCAATATCAGGATTTTGCGAAAAGACTGTCATCAATTGCGTTGCAATTAAATCAGTAACAACATCTTCGATAGTGATGCTATTTGCAGATACAGATAAACCTTCAAACAAGGTTAAACTTGACGCTAAATATTCAACTAAAGCTTCATATCCTTCTGTATTTACAACCAGATTTTCCACAATACTATCCATATATAATCAGCAAAATTTTATATACTGTACTATTTATTTTTTCATTAACCAATGTTTCTATTGAATTCATTGATATTTTTTACATTTGTCGCTAGTGAGATAAATCTACCATCAGCTTGCATTATTGTCGTTTGATTTCGTCCTTTATTCTTAGATTCATACAGAGCAGAATCTGTTTGTTCTATCCATGATTCATAGCTGGTAATACCGGGATGTAACTGGCAAACACCTAAACTTATAGTGACATTAATTGTCTTACCATCGACAACAACATTCTCCTTTTCAACTTTTTTACGTAATCTTTCAGTAAAGTAGCTGGTCATATCAGCCGTTGTTCCCGGTAGGATCACACCAAACTCTTCCCCCCCATAACGCCCAGCTATATCACTTTGACGTTTGGCTTTTCGAACAATATCGGCCATAGTTTTAATTACTGTATCACCAGCAACATGACCATAAGTATCATTAACCTTTTTAAAATGATCGATATCAAACATAACTAAAGTCATCGGTTGATGCATTTGCTGATAGTGTTCAAATTCTTCAACTAAACAATTCTCCCAGTGCCCACGATTATACAACTGGGTTAATCGATCAGTTATACTTAGATGCGTTAATTGCTCGTTTGACTCCCTGAGGTGATTTTTATTTTTTGCTATGTCCGTTACATCTGTAATCGTTAAACAAATATGAGTATATTCACCAGTCAAAGACTTCAAAGGCGTTAATGTCATGTTTTGATACATGAAATCAGCGCCTCCAGAAATTGGACTGAAATTACTAAATTTAAATACCCAAGGCCTATCTTCCCATACGGAAAAAGATCGCATTCGTAATTTAAATGTTGAAGATATCTTATTTTTTAGCCAATTCTCAGGTAAATTATCTACGACATCAAATAAAGGCTTACCCATTATTTGATCAGTTGATATACCGCTATATGCCTGCATAAATGTATTCCATGCATATACATTATAATCTTTATCCAATATCACAATCCCTGCATCCAAATGGTCAAGGACTTGCATGGTTAAATGAAAATCAGCTAATGAAATATCACTCAATTTAATGTTTCCATAATCTGATGAATAACTTTAGTGGAGTGGCTATCCATCATAAATAGCACTTCACATTCAAGATCCAGTGTTTCAGCTTTATATACGTATTCCACGGTAAAATAATCACTATCTTCATACTCTTTATGGCTCAAATTCATATATTCTTCCAAAATGATTGGTTGCCGAACTGAGAATGGAATACTTATTTGTTCTGATAAAGCAACGAGAAAAGAAGAAACCATGATGTTACTAATATCAATAACAACTTCATTTTTATCTTTATTTGTTTGGCTAAAACCCAATTTTTCGCCAAATAAAAGTATATCTTTACCACGTAAATCAACTAAAGCTTCACCATGAATACCACCACCTACAAACCGTTGAGCAATTGCAATTGATTGATGATCACTTCGAATATCAGCAATTGTCATAGCAAGATCGCTACTTTGCATTGTTGCGACATACGGCAATGGCATTTTAATAAACTCACCAAGATGGTCTGAAATAATTGCAGCACCACGACCGAGTGAGATATTTGCGATCTCCCTAAAACCCTCAATATAATCTATAGATAAAACATTTTCATTCGCGGCTTTATTTGTTAACTCCGTGATGTGTAAGTCCAATAATAATTGTTTGAGCTTTTTCTTTTCAAATGGCTTTGACAAAAAATAATCGGCGCCAAGCATCAAACAACGTCTTGCTGCTTCTTTTTGAACATCAGCAGAAATAATAACGATCGTAGGCTTATAAGCGAGGGCCGGAAGCCGTTTTAATACTTCAAAACCATGCATTATAGGCATAGTAAGATCTAAAAAAACGACATCAATATTATTTTTAGCTATTTTATCAAGACCATCACTACCATTTTCAGCATAATATAAATTTATGTCATAGCTATCCTTCAACAAACGCGTCATTGATTTATGGACTAGCGGTGAATCATCACAAATAAGTATATTTTTAGCCATAACAATAGATTAAGATATTTTTAACATTAATAAAAATATCTTAAAGATATTGCTACAAATATCTATCGTTTGCTTATGAAATTTAGTTGATAAGTGACACTGGTCGAATTTTTGACTTTGGTTCCAAAAATTACATTACAAGAGAGTGATAAGTTTATCGATGATATTCGTATAACTTTCGATTTATACTCGTTTAGTAATGTTGTCGTTGTATAAATAACTATAATTTCGCGGTATTCTAATGCTGTCCATTGGGATGTATGAAAATAAATTAACGCTATATTAATTATGTAAGGTTTGTCAGTATGAAGGTTATTCGCTGGATTCTCGGGCGTATTATTCTTGTTTTAAATTTTATTTTTTCTCCTCGCGGGATAAAACGGTCTTCCGAGCAGCAACATGAGATCAACAAATCAGTCGCTCAACTCAAGCTATATCAATTTGATGCTTGCCCATTTTGTGTAAAGGTACGTCGTGAAGCTAAACGTCTGAGCTTACCGTTAGAAACACGTGATGCAAAAGTATCACTTTGGGAACAAGAATTAATCGAACAAGGAGGTAAGCGTAAAGTGCCTTGTTTACGCATTGAAAAAGCAGACGGTGTTGAATGGATGTATGAGTCTAGCGATATTATTGCCTATCTTCAAAAACGTTTTAATAGCTAGGTTACAGAGTTAAAACTCCCCCAAATAACCTTTCAATAACAACGACTAAAGTTCCCTCTTTTGATGCCGATAAACATCTTGTTATTGTTTATTGGCATCTTCTCCACTTCTAAAGTAACTATTTAGTGGCTGCCTTCAACATCTTGATACAACAGGACGTACAATGAGAAAATTAAAAACCGTCACTACTGATGATATTCTATTAAAACTATGCCAATCTCTTTCCGATGTCTTGTCTAAAGCAACGGAAACTGACGTTTCCTATTCTGCTATGGTACAAAAAATTAATAAAACAAGTTTAAAACCTGATATTGGTTGCTTTGTTCTATTCGATGGCGGTTTTACTGGTTTAGTTGTTACAAACTTTACCAGCCAAGCAGCAATGGAGCTTTATAAAGAATATATGCTACGTATGGGGATTTCTGAAGATGAACTCGCCATACATCATACATCTGATGAGGTTGCGAATATTCTTGGTGAATTAATGAATCAAGTTGTTGGAGATTTTACGGGTAAGATCGGACGTGAGTTAAAAGTCTCAATTACTCAAAACCAACCAAAGATGTTAGCACTCAACAAACAAATCTTATTATCTGTTGATACCAACTTAGATCGTCCTCAAGCTCGACGTGTTAGCTTTACTACCGCTAAAAACAACATTTTCTATCTTGAACTTGCTATGGATAAAACTGAATTTATCCAATTGGAAGAATTTGAACAAGATACCCAAGACACAGACAGCATTTTTGAGTCTGCTAAGCTTGAAAAACAGAAAGAAAATGCTAAAAATCAACTTTTAAAAGATATTAATGACCAAGATATATTTGACCAGCTAGGCATTTAATCCAAAAATATTCAATAAATATTAAAAAGGCAATACAATACTCTCACGTGTTGCCTTTTATCGAAATAAATATCGACATGAGATGTTAGTCACATTCTATATCTATTTCTTCACCTAACTACTCTTTTCTCCTTCTGTTTAATTTACAAAATACACTTTTAAGTTTACCTTCTCTGCGAAATTATTTGATGAGAATGCTGTAATGTCACACAAGCGTATTACTAGTTTTGAATCTGGGCGACTTATTGCTTTACTCGCAATTATCGGCTTACACAGTCAAGTATTTATGAAGACACCGTTGATTTTCGGAGAGCCAATTATTGGGATGTTCTTAAATCAAATGAGTCGTTTTGCTGTGCCGTTATTTTTCATTATTTCGGGTTATTTTTATTACCCCAAATTAGTCGCCAGCACGTCAAAAGATGATGTTTTAGCAAAGTACGCAAAGCCACTTATCATTATGTGGCTAAGTTGGAGTGTAGTTTTTCTAATAATCCCTTTTAATTTTTCGATACTTCTTAGTGACGGTTACTTTGCCGAACGCAGTAATCACTGGAATAATTTACTAGCAAATCCACTAAATACTTTGTTTGAAGGCTCTCTTGTACACTTGTGGTACATACCCGCTCTAATTTGCGCGATAGGTATCATAACGTTGTTACATAAATTTAGCCTTGATAACCTATTATTACCTATTGGTTTTATATTGTTCATTTACGGTTGTGCTGCGGGCAGTTATGTTCCAATTACCAATTTAGAAGCACCAATCTTAACCCGTAACGGTCCCTTTTTTAGTACGTTATTTGTTGTATTAGGCTATGAAATACATCGTCGCCAGATAACATTGAACACCAAGCTAAGCCTTATTATTGCTAGTATTGGTTTTGCTGTATTTTTAATTGAGGCAAATTACCTCTATTTTTTCGCTAATGGTGCCTTTTACCATGATTTCTTATTGAGTTCACCGGTATGGGCTGTAGGGATTTTCTTATTTCTTCAAGAAAAGTCTAACTTTGGAGAGCAGTTAAAGCCAACAGCATTTAGTAAAGATATTTTGGGTATATACCTCTGTCACTTACTTATTGTTATTTACTTTTTTAATTTGGTTTTCATGCTTAATATCAACCCGATATTATCCAGCTTTTTAGCACTACCTTTTGCTTTTATTATTTCATTCCTCTTAGTGAAGCTATTAAGAAAGCTCCCTTTTGGGTATCTATTAGTTCGCTAACAACAAGAAAAAAGCCCTCTCGTTTACACTTGAGGGCTTTGTTCTTTAATATGTTTTTATTTTACTGCTGCATCAAAAACTAGTTTGCCTAATCGATACAATCGTTGAGCTTGCTCTGTATAACCAATACTACCACCATCAATTCTACGACGATTTAGCTGGGTGTTGATGCCCTCTTGATACACCTCTTGAATCTTCTCTTGCAGCACATCTAAGTTATAGGTCAGTTTTTCACTACTAACCGATAATGGAATGATGCTGTCACTTTTCATCAAGTTTTGGTTGTAGTTAACGGCTTCTAAAATGATGCTCCCTTTATCCGTTTGGATATCATTCAAATCATAAGGAGGTAACCACTCATCAATAGGCTTTAGCTTATCAACCTGATTAACAAGAACGATAATCTTTGGTCCTTTACGATGCTGATTTTTCGGTTCAGTATAAAATTCTTCAATCATTTGTTTTAACGTAATATCAGCTTGGCGCGATGATTGATTCGCTTTAAGTACCCACAACACCACATCACTTTGCGTGACTTGTTTTAGCAGCATTTGATTAATACTTTCAGTACCATCAATACCTGGCAGATCAATTAAATTAATCACATCGGTTCCTTCAACTTCACAACGATATGTTGTTGCTTTATCTGTTGAAGGTAAAGCACTAATTTCTGCCGACATCTCCCCTAGTAAACCATTAACAACCGATGATTTACCCGCACTAATTTGTCCTATTACTGCAACACGTAGTGGTTCAATAGGAACCGCTCCTGCCTGTTGATCTTTTTCATGCATTTTACTGTGCGGAACGGAAGCATCATCAAGTTTAAAGTGACCGCTATAAAGGTCGATAGCGACAGACGCGACTTCTTGAAGCAAAGTCGCTTTTAGTTTGGTTTGCACTTCTAGACTGACATCATCAAACAGTTTACCTAAAACTAATCCACGCGCCTCTGCTAACCATCCTGTTGGGGTTGCGATACGAAATAATCGATAGACATCATAGGCAGATTTCGCATAGCCGACTTTATCCTTTAACTGATAACCTTGCTGAAGGCTTTTTAAGGCTATTTTCTCAGCAAATGGCACATGCTCTTGTAAAAAATACCGATAACGGCGACTCACTTCTTCCACCATAAGTAAAAACTCGGGAGCAGAAAATGACAGGCGTTGGGCTGATTTACCTTTATTAAAACGATCCGCTACTTCTGCAACTATGACGTAAGCATGAGCTTGTAATGACTCCCATTCAGGTGAATCACTCAGTTGTTTTTGAATGATTAATGTTACTTCTTGCCACACTTGATTTTCATGTGCTCCCCATTGTGGGTTACCTTCCACATGCAACGGGGCTAAATCATCACTGATCGCCTCACTCACCACTTTTTTACGGCGAATAAGCCAATAAGGGACAAAAACAATCAAACACGATATTGCAATTAAAGCGAAAAAAAGTATCCATTGTCCATTATTAATTAAAGTAACAATACCAAAACCTGATAACACGATAATTGGCAATAATATAGCAACAGCCACCAGCGGGATAAAACCATCTGATAGTTGACTAATGAGTTGATAACTCTTATTTAAGCGTTTCATCGCTATCCTTACTATCAACGTTATTTTGATTAACTTGCTGTTCGGCCACTTTTTTAACTGATTTGAACGCTTGTTGATACGTTGTCTTTAATAACTCTTTCGATACGGTTTCTCCTTTACTCCGGTGGTAAAGGTACATAGCGGCTGCACGACCGATCGCATAAGAAGATGAAAAACTCATTGCGGCAGCCGTCGCACTACCGACAGTTTGCCCGTAAGCGGGAATAAACTTCACTAACTGATTAACGCTTAACTTGGAGATATAATGCAATAAGAAACCAGATCCAAGCATACTAATGAATTCTGCATAGTCCTTCTTATTCCACGTTACACCATATTGATTGGCAAGGCTGTGTAACATTTTTCCTTGAATCGCAGGAACCGTCAATAAGCCAATAGCCGGAATAGCATCACTCGCGCCTGCTGCACCCGCATACCATAAGACTTCTTTACGTAATCGCTCGAAGTTTTGCTCTTCTCTATTACTGTGTGCCTGTTTATTTGAAAGCAAGCTCAACATAGGCAGCGTTTCACAAAGCACAGCATTTAAGATATCTAAGCCGATATACTGTTGATCATCAGGGATAAAATCAACACCAATTGGCTGATAAGTATTTAGTTGCTCGTCCGTATTTTTCGCCTGCCATACGGACTCTTTAATATCCCATACTTCCATAACTCGCTGATGATTATAGAAAATGGCTCGCTCGCGCTCTTGGCTATCAGTCAGGCTATTAATTGCCGTGTGAACAACTAATAAATGTTTAATTTTTCCTGAACGCTTAATAGTTTTTAACGCGTCAAGAACTGATGATTGTTCTGGTTCTTCAGCTTTCATGATAACGATCAGTGCATGGCTTTTACCACTACACATCGTTATGTCCTCAGAAGGATCATAATTAGCTTCTGCCAAACCACGCGTGTCTAGAAAACGGACTAATGGGCTATCTGTTGGATGTTGGTAAACTTCTGCAGTACGTGTACACGGTTGAAAACCATTACCGATCTCAACCGCACTACTGCCTGTAATGGCTTGAATAACCGTCGATTTACCCGCACCGGTTTTACCTAAAAGCCATAATGTTGGAATATGCTTTTGCCATTCATCGAATGCAGGCTCAAGCTCTGAATTAACCGTCGGATTAATATAATCATAAACTTTCTTGAATAAACGATTCATTGTTTATAAATACTCAATAACGTTCAAAAACAACGACTATCGCTTTTATCAAACGATAGTTAACTACTTATCTCGACCTAAATGCTTACTGCCACTAGAGCTGACTAAACTCGATACTACGATTGCCATATAAAATACACCGACAATAGCTTCTAAATATGCGAAGACTTTCGCAATCGGAGTAACCGGTAAAATATCGCCATAACCTAATGTCGTTAAAGTAACAAAACTAAAATACGCCGCATCAGAGAAATTTTCATGCCATGGTCCTGAATTGATACCATGAATTGAATCGGGAAAAACACGGATAAGGATCAAATATGCAATCGCCCACATTAAGCCGAGCAATAAAAATAATGCCATAGAGCCAATGATCTTATTGGTATTTATTGAGCCAGTGAACAAGATCTGACGCATAATAGATTTAAACGTACCAAAGAAGAAAACAAACATTAGCGATAGCATAATAATTTCAATTTCTTCAATACCTAAAAGGATTCTAGCTATCATTGCCATAATCCAGAATCCGACCAAAGATGTTAAAAAACGAAACCATGATCTATCAAAACGTAAACTTAATAAGCAGACAACAAACGTAACGACAGTAAAGACTTCTAACGCATATTGAACAAAGCCATGGGGGATCACTTTCTCGAGTGATGCACTAATTAATAAGCTTATTAAAGCTATCGTCAGAAAAAAGAAATTATTCTGCGAGTTAATCTGTTCTATCTTTTTTTGTAACACAGCGTTCTATCCTCCATGCAATGAACGACCTGGTTAGACTTTTCGTGCTAATCGATGATGCGCTTTAGCAAAATGGCCTGAACAAAAAGCTCCAATAATTGAAAGCTCACCTGCTAAACATAATGCCGCACACACTTCTGCTAATGCTTGCGATTGGCCACTTCCGTATAAACCTAATAACTCTAAACACGCTTTTTGACTCGGAAGGTGTGTTCCTCCACCTACAGTTCCTATCATTAAATTTGGTAATGTTACAGATACACAGAGACCATCTTGTTGATTTAGTTCCATTCGCGTTATGCCAACAGAAGATTCCGCCACACATGCAGCATCTTGCCCACAAGCAATATAGAATGCAGCAAGTGCGTTTGCATAATGTGCATTAACACCGATAGTACCGCTTAATGCACCTCCAACTGTGGTCATTTTACCAAAGTCGACCATTTTCTCTGGGGTAGTATGAAGATATTTCTTCACTAGCTCACGGCTTAAATGTACTTCAGCAGTCACTTTCTTCCCGCGAACTGAACGCAACGTTTGTGCCGTTGCTTTTTTATCACCGGATAAATTACAGTCTAAGAAGGCCTCAACAGGTTTAATCGGCGTATTAGCAAGAATATATTCAAAAACGGCATTGGTTGATATCGTCACCATGTTTTGACCAGATGCGTCACCGGTTAGATATTCAAAGACTAAGTAAACATGATTACCTTCCATGCTCAAATTAATGTCTGATAGCTTACCGTAGCGCGTGGTTGATTCTGCAATCGTTTTAAAAGTATCGTATTGTGTTGTGACCCAAGTAATAAATTTACTCGCCTGCACAAGTGAGTCAAACGCAAAGCCTGGTGCTCGTGTTACGCCTTCATTTAACAATATCGCACTTGCTCCCCCCGCTTCACTGATCAGTAAAGCCCCACGATGATAGGATGCAACTAATGCCGCTTCTGTTGTTGCTAATGGCACAAAATACTCACCGCTAGCAAATAGGCCATTCACTTTTAAAGGCCCTGCAACGCCCAGCGGCAACTTTACTGAGCCAATAAAGTTTTCTATGTTCTTTTCGTAGCAATGCTGTTGTTGCTGGGTTTCGGTATCGTACAAAACAGTTTGAGAGTTAATGTTATTCAAGACTTCCCAGCGTTTGGCTATAATACGATCACTGACATATGGGTTACGTGGTAACTTTTTTGTTAGTGGTGCTACAATAGGATCAAGACGTTGATGTAATTGCGAAGAAGAAAGCTGACCTAACATGGAGGTCACATAATCCGGACGATGTAAGTTAAGTTTTGGCATGAATACAACACATTACTAAATGGAAGCGTATTATATCGCTAAACGCACCATTAACTGCTCATGCCAGATCAGACCTAGATAGAAAGACGAAGTGAAGAGGCTAAAGCACCATTACATGATCGCAGAAAATACGATCCTCTTGGCAAACTAATACCATTTCAGCCATAAACTCACCTTCTGCTTTACTGAAAAATTGCTTCCACACAATAACAACAGAGTCTGGCCTTTTAAACACAGCAACAGGAAAGCGTTCAGTAAAGAAGCCTTTTTCAGATTGGTACTTTTCACATACTTGCTTGAGGTAATCTTTCGTAACAATAGCCTTTAATCGCGGAGTAAAATCGCGAACGTGTGCTGAATGATCTTGTCTTGTTGATGCATCCATTAAGTTATCCATTATAGGTGTTGCTAACAGCAAGATTTCATCACCTTCAATAAAAGTAAAATTCATTAAAATCTCTTTTTAATGGGCTTAGTGTGATTGCTTTGGATAACACGGTACATTTTCAGGTAATTGATACCAGCTCACTTTTTCACTTACCCAAACATGCATTTGTGGCTCAAACATGACATCATCAACGCAAGCAACAGGTTTAAGTTTAGATCTTGTCCACAAATATCAGATAATAAAAAAGCCGAACTAGTCGACTTTTATCAATCTTATTCGTATCCGGTAAGCTCCATAAAGCCTTTTCCTTTATGACTACCACTGACCCGAATAGGACCTTCCCAATAAGGGAAAATAAAGGGTAACCACTGTTCTCGACGAACAACTGTTGTTTCAATTTTTATAGATTGTGATGGTATCTCGATTTCCCATATTAACGGGAACTGCTTTCCTTTAACGGAAAAATATTTAATCGGCTTCATGCGGATCTGATGATTATCAAGTTTAACCACTTTACCGTTTTTCCATGAACGAGAACCAAAAAAGTAAGGCTTTTCACCGTGTTCACGTAATTGAGAAACCATCAATGCACTGCCATCATCAAGGTGAATAGAGAACCAGTCCCATCCCTGCTGCTGCAAGCTAAGCATGCTACTACTCCATTCACGATCAAACCAACCTTTGCCTTTTACACGATAGGTTTCGCCATCAAGCTCTAGCATCCCTTTTACATTCAAAAATGGTGCGCTGTAATAATAAGATGCAATATCTAACAGTGGGTGTTTACGGCTATAACCATTGTCACCTTGTAAAACGATCGCTCCCTCTTGTGTGATATCTAAAATCGCTTTCATATTATCATCAGCAAACTCAAGTCTGCCGGGAAACGGTGAGTTATCTTTTGAACGCCATGTCCAATTATCTAACCACGCTCGAAATGGGCTTAAAATCACCCCTGCTTGGCCGATACCACCACGAGCAAAACGTTCTGCTCGCCATATTTTCTTATCGGTTGTGATCACCGCATGCGCCATATACATTTGCGGCGTTTTCCAACCTTTAGTTTCTTCATCCCCTGTCGCCATTAGGAATAGTGTCCATTGTAACGCTATCTGTTTCCCACTTTCAGATTCTAGGTTAGTGGTGAAATACCACCATTCGGCACGATACTCTGGATGCGAACCATAATCTTTAGGAAACTCTAGCTTGTTACCTTTCACTACAGGCTCAAACACATAATCGGTTGATTGAGTCAGTGATTCTACAGATTTACTGGGTGGTTTTGGGTTATCACAAGCACTTAAAAACAACGCTATCGTTACCACAACCACAACGCGACAGAGCCGTATTAATGATATTCCCATTAGAATGACTCCCTTAAAGACAAGATTGCAGAGCGACGAACCAAACGCCAAACAGGCCACGCTCCAGCCACTAACAAGGCTAATAACGCTGTACCCAATGTCGTAAAATAATCCACAGGGAAATATTGCACTGGCATTGTCCAACCAAAGGAATATTTAAGTACCACATCAATTAATAGCTGAGCAAGAAACAAACCTAGCGGCAATGCTATCAGCGACGTAATCACACCAATAAACAGCAACTGCCCACCACCAAATAACGCCAATTCTCGACCAGTCATTCCCATACAACGTAGCAACGCAAACTGACGTTGACGTGATACTTCCCCTGCTATTGTGGCAAAGAATAAACCACATACCGCAATGAACAAGGTTAAATGTCCTAGTGTTGAGGTAACAACAAAAGTACGATCAAAAACCCCCATCGCCTCTTTCATCAAGGCTGCATTATTACGAATACGTTCCGGTTGCAAACGGAAACGAGCACCCAGATCTGCAAGTAACTTATCTGGATTTACGTTCTTATTAAGGTGAATGGCTAATCCAACTTGCCCTGAATGGGGCCAAAAACGCTGCCACTTAGACTGTGAAATCAATACCTGACCATAAGGATTACCATAGTCATAATAAATACCCGCAATTTCCCAGCCTTTATTCATCGGTGCGGGTAAATTGATGGTATCACCCACATTCCAATGATTTTTAAGTGCTATAGACTCACTCACCATAACCGAGCGGCTTTTGTGCAGTGTTTTCCAATAGTCATAAGCTGTTTGTTTAACGACTAACGCTTTTTTCTCGCCAGAAGTATCACCAATACTCATGACTTGAATAGTACCAGCGTCAGACGGCGTTTCTTTTTGCCAGCTCCACCAAACTTGCGCAACTTCAGGTTGATCTTGTAACCACTTAGAAATACGTGGTGCCATGTTCATGGACGGTCGTATATAAATATCAGCGGCTAACCGTTGCTCTAACCAGCTTTCTGTGGTGTTTCTAAAACTCCCCACCATAGTTTCCATACCAATATTTGACGCTAAAGCCAGCATGAATGCCATTGCTGCCACACCTCGGTAGCTCAAGCTTGCCGCGGCATCATTGAAAAACCATCGCAATTGTGCCGATCGACAAAGCTTGCCAAGCCATAAAAATAATTTCCACATCAGATATGGCATGAATAAACCTGAAGCGATCAAGATAAACGCAATCAGTGCAAAGCCAGCAAGTTGTCCATGAGGCAGTTGATAGATGCCAAAAGCAATCAACATGAAAATACCTGAAAATAATGCTTGCCACGCAAATTCCCGACCACTAAAGCGGATTAAAGACAAATGTGCTGCGAGTCGCGATGGTTGGGATCTAACTAAACGGATCAAAGGCCAAGTACAGGCAAACGCACAACCAAAGAATGCAATAGCCACACTTGCCAGCCCCCACATCCAATGCCACTGAATTTGTAAGTTAACGTTAGCGCTATAAAGATCATTGAGAGATGCTGCGACACTAGGCAGTAATTGCTGAGCTAATAACAAGCCCAGTAAATTACCACCTATAAGCCCTAAAACTATCCAAGTGATTAATTCAAAAATTAGCGCTTTCGCGATTTGCCCACTAGTAACGCCTAATTGACGTAGCACACCAATCAATGGCTGACGCTGAGCAAAGGATAATGACATCGCTTGATAGAAAATAAACAACCCTACCACAAACGATAACATGCCCATTGCAAACAAATTTAAATGAAATGCATTAGTTAAGGGCTCTAGTTTCGCACTTTGTTTACGTTCTAAAGTTAATCCTGGAGGAAGAATATGGGTTAACTTACTTAATTGTTTTCGGCTCATTTCTCCACAAACAACAGCGGTAAAACCAGAACTTGGATTCAATTCTCGCAGCAGTGCAATATCTGCAATCATACGAGGTTGACTCATTGTCTCGTCTTGAATAATCTCGATTGGGCCAATTTTCTTTCCAGAATCTAACGTGATCATACTGCCATCAGACAAACCAATATAATTTGCGAGCTGCTGGCCAATCATGATCGGATATGGTGGGCGCATTAATTCCAGTAGTTTTATTTTACTTTCATCTAATCCATTCGAGCCTGATACAGACATCATTGTAACGGGATCAATACCTAGCAATTGAAAGTCACGTTGCTGATCTGTCACGATGCGAAGTTCTTCCATCGGCGAGCAAGTTTTCAATCCTGCTCGACGCATTTGAATATAAAAACCCTGTGGGACTTTCATCCCTATTTGTACGTGGCGAATGCGATAAGGAAAAGGGTTAGAAAAAAGTTGTTCACCTTCGCGATAACTTTCTTTTGCTTGCTGGTTTACAGCCATAACGCCAACAAGTAAGGCAATACCCAACGTTAGACCTAACCATACGAGAATAATTTGAAACGGGTGACGTCGATAATGCCCCCATAACGCATTAACTACGGGGCGTAACATGAAGCTGCCCTCCCTGCAGACGAACATGACCCTGCATATGTGATGCAACTTTCTTACTGTGTGTTACTACCAGTAAGGTGCAGTGTAGTTTTTTAGTTAGTGATAGAAGTAACCGAATAACGGCTTCAGCATTGCGTTCATCAAGGCTACCTGTTGGCTCATCGGCTAACAGAATCTTAGGTTCCATGTAAATTGCTCGTGCAATCGCGACACGTTGTTGCTGACCTCCTGATATTTCTTCAGGATAACGTTCTAACAACCGCATAAGATCTAATGCAGAGATCAACTGACGCCATAACTTATCATCTGACGTTAACCCCTTAAGCTGACGACAAAATTTGATATTATCAGCAACGGTTAATGTCGGTAATAAATTATATTGCTGAAAAACTAAACCAATATTATCACGCCGAAAGGCCGTTCGTTCTCGCTCTGAAATAGAATGTATAGGTGTATTGCCAAGCCAAACTTCCCCTTCTTCAGGAGTATCTAGCCCAGCAATTAAGTTTAACAACGTACTTTTACCTGAACCACTTTCACCCATTAACGCAACTTGATCACCAGGCTCAAGCTCTAAATTCGTTCCTTGAAGCACAAAATGAAATTCGGAGCCGTCACGGTATCCTTTGCAGAGTCCTGCGAGTCGTAACATTTATATCACCAACACTTGAGATCACATCAATTGCTTATCACTTGAGCAATTAATTAAAATAACTGAATAAATACGTTACGCATTTAGGCGGCAAATTTACAGCAAATAGCACTGTCATTAAAGTTATTTCAATTGTCAAAGTCGCGATAAATGGTATCACTTAACTTAAGTAACATATTATTAATAATCTTAGATTTTTAAAAAAATTCAAACCTAAACTTTGCATTTATAACTATGACTATCATCAATATATTTACTGTTATGTCATCTATTATCATGAATATAAAGATATTCATTCCATATCGTATTTACATATCTATCACCCTTAGTAACATAAATATCCGTCGATGTTTTAAATTACGTTATACTCATCACCTATTTCATAATCAGTAGCTTGCGAATGTATCAATTAACGTTCTCCCTAGAAGAATTTCTAACCAAATATTGGCAAAAAAAACCAACCATCATTAAAGGTGGCTTTAAGCACTTTGTCGATCCTATTAGCCCTGACGAATTAGCAGGGCTCGCGATGGAAGAAGAAGTTGATTCCCGCTACATTGCAAAAAAAGATGACCAATGGGAAGTGCAGCATGGCCCATTAACCTTTGATGATACACCAGAAGATAATTGGTCATTTATCGTACAAGCTGCTAATCATTGGCATGAAGGTGCTGCACAATTAGTCACTCCCTTTCGCCAACTTCCTGGCTGGTTGTTTGACGATTTAATGATTAGCTATTCAACCCCCGGGGGCGGTGTTGGTCCTCATATAGACCAGTATGATGTATTTATTGTTCAAGGCTCAGGTAAACGTCATTGGCGCGTCGGTGAGAAACGCGATGATTATGAGGAAGAATTTCGTCATTCGGCATTACGCCAGATTAAAGGTTTTGAACCGATCATTGATGAAGTGTTAGATACAGGCGATATTTTATATATTCCACCCGGTTTCCCACATGATGGCTATTCTGTGGAAACATCCATGAGCTTTTCTGTCGGTTTCCGTTCACCGAAAAAACAAGAGTTATTAAGCACCTTTGCTGATTTCGTGATCTCAAATGATATTGGTGATGTCCACTACCACAATCCAGCGCTATCGACCCGTGGTTGTAATGGTGCCATTTCAGAGCAAGACTACCATGATCTAGAAGCCATGATGCGCAGCTTACTTGACCACCCGCACTTACTAAAACAATGGATGGGCGAACATTTAAGCCAAAATCGTCACGAGTTAGATATTGTTCCGTCTGAGCCTGAGTGGAGTAATGAAGAAACGTATCAATGCTTAATGAATGGGGATAGCTTTAATCGCATTGGCGGCTTACGCGCATTTTATCATGAAGCAAAACCTGAGATCATCTTTATCAATGGTGAAGAATACGCATTACCCGATGAATGCGCAGATACCGCAAAACAATTTTGTAATGAGCAAGTCGTCACTGCTGAATTACTAGGCAATGCGATTCACCACCCTGCTGTATTAACGCTATTAACACAGCTCATAAATCTTGGATATTGGTACTTAGTAGAATAAATAACGCAATGTTATCACCTAAAAATGGCCTAAATATGTCGGAGTCAATCTCTCCTATTAGGCCATTTTTAAGCCACTAAATTATTAATCCAACGACGTGAATGTACACGAAAAGATGATGTAAACCATTTAATTAGCTCTTCTAAGCCAACTAAAGCATAAACCCACTCTATCGGAAAATGTAAAACAAAAGCACAAAATGCCGTTACGGGAATACCGATCATCCATTGCGCAATAATATCTTGATAGAAGCAAAACTTAATATCACCACCAGCCCGTAAGACACCAACAATCATCACCATTGGAATACTTTTTAATACCAGAATAACTGCAAAAATATCAAAGAAATGACCAGTTAACGCGCGCACATCCTGAGTTAGTCCTGAAAATAAAGTTAATAAAGGTTGTTTAATTAAAAACATCACACATACCGTTAATAAAGCAAAACCTAAGTTAATTAACGAAAATGCCCATGCCTTTAAATAGGCTTCATCATTTTTATTGGCACCGAGTAAATTACCAATAAATACAGCTGACGCATTTGAAATACCGATCAACATTGCAAGTGACAGTGACTCAATCGGTGTGATCACCGACATTGCAGCAAGCCCATTAACACCTAGTTGACCAATAATTGCATGATAAACAAAAATTCCCCCCGCCCATGCAAGGTGATTAAAGGTAATCGGTAGCGATAGTTTAAGAAAGCGCTGAATATCTTTCCTATTGCAAACAGTTACAACCGTTTTAAAGTTAAACGCTAATAAATGTTTGCGTCCATATAAATAAGACGCAAGTAATATCAGTTCAATACCACCACTAAGCAACGTCGCCCATGCCGCACCTTTAATTCCCATTGCTAATTCCCATTGCTGGCAAACCAAATTTACCAAAAATTAATATCCAATTAAGGATCATATTGGTACCAATACCAATCGCACTAAAAAAGGTACTGACGCCGGGCTGGTGTATCGAACGTAAACCTACAGCAATACCAATACCAAATGCAGCACCGAGTAAATTAAATGCCGTAATACGTAAATACTCAGAACCTAACGTGATAACTTTTGGCGATTGAGTCGCAAGACCCATGATCCATTCTGGCGCAAATAAAAATAATGCCGCTGCGACTGAAGCAAAACAACCGCTAATCATCACTGTTAAGGCTGTTGCTTCTCGTACTCCTTGCTTATTATTTGCACCCCAATATTGAGCAGTTAACATCGCACCGCCTGTCGAGACACCAAATAACATAATAATGGCAACAAAAAAGGCTTTACCGGCAATACCAGCAGCAGCTACTTGGGCGTTGCCTAACTGACCTAGCATCAAAATATCAACAAGACTTCGACTCGAAAACAACATTGACTGCAACGCAATAGGTAAAGCAATCCAAAATAACGAACGAAGAAAGCCTCGATCAAATTGCTGAAGAATGAGTGTTGGCATTGCAATTATCCCTAATAACAGCAATCAATAGTGTAATACTCAC
The DNA here is from genome assembly GCF_000153325.1 of Photobacterium sp. SKA34. Taxonomy (GTDB): domain Bacteria; phylum Pseudomonadota; class Gammaproteobacteria; order Enterobacterales; family Vibrionaceae; genus Photobacterium. Next base: position 383,250 of record NZ_CH724142.1, on the reverse strand, counting down.
TATCGAATAACCATTGGTAAAAATTACTGATGACCTATCGTGATAAAAGTAGAATAAATATCTAAAATAAAGCACACAGATAGAGAATCAATTTGACGTGAAATGTTATGCTAATCGCGAAAATAACTTGATGCCATACCTTTTATTCTGAACTTGGTTACAATTAACAAAAATATAATTTTTTATATCTACGACAACTTTTCTTGAGAAACACCATAAGGAAATGGAGCAATGAGGTAATGAAAAAAACAATTTTAGTGGTCGGCGCATCAGGCTATGTTGGTAGTCATTTAGTGCCAGAATTGCTAAATCAAGGTCATCATGTTAAAGCAACTGGGCGCAACTTACAGCTACTAAAAAAGCGCGGCTGGAATGATCTCGATAATCTTGAATTAATTTGCCTCGATCTCAATGATGGAAGTGATCTTACGGATCTCTTTCACGATGTTGATATCGTTTTCTTCCTTGTACATGGTATGAATCATGGTCATGATTTTATTGATTTTGAATTAGACTGCGCGCGCCACTTTAGCCAATATCTAGAAAAGAGTCAGGTTGAGCAAGTTATCTACTTAGGTGCACTACAATCTGAAGACGCAGCTTCAACTCACCTGCTCGCCCGTAAAGAAACAGGCAATATTCTTCGTAGTAGTAGAAAAACTATCGTTGAATTACGAGCTGGAATAATTATAGGCCCTGGCTCTGCCGCTTTTGAAGTAATGCGCGATTTTGTCAGTCACATCCCTGTGATGCTAACACCACAATGGGTGAGTTCTCGCAATTCTCCTATTGCGCTTAGAAACTTGCTATTTTATTTAACTGAGCTGATTAAAAAGCCCAATAATGATAACCTCATTTTTGATGTTGCAGGCCCAGAGCAACTTACCTACCGCGATCAAATGGTGCGCTTAGGTACGCTGCTTAATAAGAAGATTCGAGTTATACCGCTAAAATTCTTAAGTCCTGCGATGGCAGCTTACTGGCTACGCTTTATTACTTCTGTACCCACCAATATTGCGAGAGCATTGATCAACGGATTGCAATATGATTTACCGGCTGATGGTAGCAAGTTACAACAATATATCCCTCAAATCTTAATAAGTTATGATGATGCGGTATCAGAAGCGTTAGAAATGAATGATGAGATCATTGATAGTGAAATTTGGGGATTTGACCCTGATGCATTATCACGCTGGAAACCAGATTATGGCTACTATCCTAAACAAGCTGGCTACACATTAAAAACCGATGCGAGTGCTGAAGATTTATGGCGACAAGTTCAACTGGTTGGTGGAGAAGAAGGCTACTTTTTTGCCAACAGCCTATGGCGTATTCGTGAATGGATGGATTCAATGATTGGTGGTAATGCTTTAGAACGTTATCGTCGGGATCCTCAACAATTACAATTGGGCGATCGCATTGATTCTTGGAAAGTGATCAGTCTTGAAGAAAACCATTTCTTATCACTCCTGTTTGGGATGAAAGCGCCTGGTTTAGGACGATTAGAATTTACCATTAATGATCACGGTGATCACCGCTCTGTTGATATTCGAGCATGGTGGCATCCGAAAGGTTTTAAAGGCCTTTTATACTGGTTCGCGATGATGCCTGCACACTTATTTATTTTTAGGGGCATGACATTGCAGTTAGTCAAACGGTGTAAAGCGAAAGCAAAAGATGGACAGATTGATACGGTATAACTTTCGCTTAGTTGCCATTTCTAACAAATCTGTGGTTGTCATTTGATAATCCGTAATAAAAACGCCCGATAGTGCATGTTATTTCTAACAGCAATATCGGGCGTTTTTCATTTACCGTATGTCACCATCTATGGGTGGTATACCGTATTATGCAGCCACTTGTTTTTTTGCACACGTCATTCTATATGCAGCGATTGGGCCACTGATCAGTGTGAAAGCAATCAAGATAGAAACAGGTACAGCAGTGATCACAATGAACGATTGCAGTGCATTTAAGCCACCGTCACCTGCAAGCAATAATACCGCAGCCACTACACCCATAATGATCGCCCAGAATAAACGATGCTTACTATCAGGTTCATTATCACCAGAAACTACCATCGCAATCGAATATGCCATTGAGTCACCAGTGGTAACAACAAACGTTGTCGTCAGCACAAGAAACGCAGGTAATAAAATACTGCTAAATGGCAAGTTAGACAGTGATGCTAATAATACCGCCGGTAAACCACCGTCATTCAGTGGGCCAGAAATCACACCCGGTGTTTGTAGCTCAAGGAAAATACCTGTACCACCTAATACGGCGAACCAGAAATTCGTCACGATAGGCGCACCAATAGCAACTGCAAGGACTAAACCACGAATGCTACGCCCTTCCGAAATACGTGCAATAAAGATTGCCATCATCGGCGCAAAACCGATAAACCACCCCCAGAAGAACCATGTCCACCATACATTCCAAGAAGGCTTATCATTCGCTAAGCTAAGCTCGCCGAAATGATGAATATAATCACCAAACGCGCTACCAAACTCAGTTAAAATAAATTTAGTGGGACCTAAGAATAGCATTGCAAGTAATAGCCCAAATGCACCAATCACGTTTAAGCGTGATAGCCACTGCAGACCTTTATCCATTCCTGACGCAGCAGAAATAGAATAAATAGACACAACGACGGCAAGGATCATTAACTGAGATTGAACATTATTTTCAAACCCTGTTAATAATTCTAAACTATAGCCTAACTGCGATGCTAAGAAACCAATAGGACCAATTGTACCCGCTGCAACGGCAATAATTGAGCAAGCATCAATAACACTACCTAGCCAATGCTCTTCCAACTTCTTACCAAAGATAGGAAAAAGCAAAGCACGAGGACGAAATTTAACGCCATGTTCATGGTGTGCATACATTAGTACAATAGTTGCTAACGTACCCAATACCGCCCACGCTAAAAAGCCCCAATGCAAGAACGCTTGACCAAGTGCAGGATCGACAGCTTGTTGTGTAGATCCAGCAACACCTCCAAATATCGGCGGTGGTGTAATGAAATGGTAAATTGGCTCAGCGGCAGACCAAAATACGCCACCACCCGCTAATAAAGTACACATGATCATGGCTAACCAACGGAATGTACCAATTGTTGGTTTTGTAACGGTTCCCATCACCTTTTTGCCCAAAGGGCTAAAAGCAATGACTAAAGCAATAAGAAAGTTAACTAGCATTAAGATCTGCCAGCTATAACCAAAAGTATTGGCTGCAGATTCAAAGCTAGTTTGAATTAATGCTGTAAAACTGGACATATCAGCCAGTGCAGCAAAAATGAATAAGGAAATGAAACCAATAGTTAGAATTGGAACTAGTTTTGCCTCAAAACGAGAAGAATCTGAGTTCAAAGATGTGTTGTTACTATCAGCTATTTGACATGCATTACTTGGCATAAATATCTCACGTTGTTTGTGAGGGACGAGAGATTAGCAGCTAAAAATCATAAATACCAGTCAAAAACTCCTTTATTTTCAATTAAAAAACCATGCAACTCTATCATTGTATAGCTTTTTAATTGGTAGATCATGATGTTACAAGTTTTGATTAGCGATAAAAAATTGAATATTTATTATACAAGCCTTGTTGATAGGATAGTAATTATTAAGTATTGAAAGTATTTACTACTCTAACCATTTTTCATTTGATCTTATTTAATACAATAGATAACCATGCAGAAATAGTCGTCTCTTTTGCATGTTAACGACTATCAACATCATTTGTAGTTATAGGCACAATAGTGAGAACAGGCATCACTTTCATTGCTCACCTCCTCGACTAAGTATAATGATATGCGTTTCTATATCACTTAATCGAGAGACGAAGAGGTAAGCAATGAAATAAGTTATATAGAGAAGAAAAGTATCAATCCGAATATGTAAGAGCAGATTAATCGATAATTAGATCGTAGAAAGTCAGTGAGTTAGTATACTCAATATGTAGAATTTGTTGCTTAGTTATTAAAAACCAATCATTCGTTTGCTCTAGTCGTTCAGAAGGCATTGTCACACTATCTGGTTTCTGCTTAATATATATCGTTGGCGCAGTATTATTTGTACTGTAACGCACGATCCAAAAGCTATGACCATCTGAAATACAAATAGTAGCTTATGGCGGCAACTCAACCTCTTTTTCAAGTATTGCCTGTTCTACTTCATACATGGTTTGATTAATAACCGCGATAGGATCGGTTTGTAATCCATTTTTGATCATTATTAAGAAGATAATTTCACAGTCGATAGTCCCTACCCGCTTATTGTAAAGTGCTCCTGTTAATCATCGCTCTATAGTAAATCTGACTTTATCAAAGCCACCGGTTTGACCGTTATGCAGAAACATCCATTGTTCATATATAAAGGATGGCAATTAACATGTGAAACTTCAGCCCAAGGAGAGAAACGTATATGTGCCATGAAACGATGAGAACAAATATGATGTATTAAAGAACGTAAGTTAACATCTGCCCAAGCGGGTGATATTGCATGATAACGACCGAGAGTATCGCTATCCTAATACCAGCCGAGACCGAAACCATCACCGTTCACAAAGTTAACCGCTTTTTGTTCTTCTAACGTTTTATTAATTAACGAGTGCTCTGATTGATAAATCACAATTCAACGAGATAAATCGTTTTTTGTGAAATGTCAGCCAATGAGACATAGCCCCATCCATTTACCATATAAATAAAAAATAGACTATTGATCTTTGATAAAATCAAGTCTAAATCCCTATATGAACACACACCTAAAAAACTTAATCATTAACCCTTTTTTTAATGTACTGCTTAGGTGGTCGCCCCAAGGTTCTCTTAAAGAAAGTAATAAATGCGCTTACCGATTCGTAGCCTAAATCTTCTGATATCCGCTGTACAGGCTCCCCCGATGACAGTTTTTGTAATGCAATTACAATATGAAGCTGTCCACGCCAATTACCAAAGGTTAACCCTAATTCCTGCTTAACCAAACGCGCTAAGGTTCTTTCACACATCGCATATTTACTTGCCCATTCGCCAACTGTACTACGATCACTTGGATTCGAAATTAAAGCTAAGGCGATCTTTTGTAAGCGAGGCTCTTCTGGAATCGGAAAATCAAACTGTTCTGAAGGCATTGTCGATAATTCATAAATTAGAACGTCAACCAATCTCGCAGTATTCCCTTCGTCTTCATAAAACTGATCGAGTTCTGCTAACTTAACTATCAACTCACGTAATAAAGGAGACACTGATAAAGTACAGGCATTTTCAGGTAGACCAATGACATCTGGCTCAATAAATAAATTACAAATATCGATATCATCTGAAATAGTGAGACTATGAGGCACTTGGCTTGGGATCCAAACGGCGCAATTTGTAGGAACCATCCAAATCGCATTCGCAATTTTACATCGAACACAACCACTTAAGGGTAATACCAATTGACCTTTACGATGAGTGTGAAATGGGAGTTCTTCATCGGCATCAGCCCTAGAGAATCTCATTGCCACAGCTTTTTGAGAGTACGAATCTGAATCAAACGTAGGAATACTTTTATTTAAATTCATATTTTTTATCATAACTTAATACAAGAATCTCCTGATGGAATAATTAATAACACTAAAAGCTTAACAAAACATGTATATCACATAAAAATAAAACGTTATACCGAATAGACTTGAAGATGTAGACCTGAAAATTATCATTAACTTGATATGTCAAAGCGCTTGTGCTCTCTGGAAGAGCCACAGCAAACAATTGATCTATCGCCGCTTTAACATCCTGAAGTCAACGCTTTTCCTCGACGCCTCATTCATTATTTGCAATAGCCGCTCTATTGAATAAAGGTTTGGGCAGTAAAGTGGTAAATAATGCAGTTCAATATTAAGGACAAATGCCGCATCTTTGTCTCTGACACTGTGTTGATATCCTTCACCGTTCAAGAGGATATGAAGCTTATAATCTAAAGGATCACTCTATCTTACAGAAAAAGCGGACAATAGTGTCGCTGTGAATGCCGTCATCATCGTCAACAATGCTTGCCCCAATATCCGACAGGTACAGACAGCCAATAATGTTAAGTCTGCTACGATTACCTGTTGTTTCGATCACTTTATCTTGACCAGTTCGTATCCAGCCATGTGACAGTTTTGTTGATAACCTTGGATGAACGGCTTAGATAAGTAGGAACATAGCTTTGGCTTCCGCCACCTTCAAGCTTAAGTTTTTCAGAAAATACGTCGTCGCTGAAGTGACGTGAGAGGCCAGCCAACGAGACATAACACACCGGTTTGCCATACAGGTAAAGAGACAGACTATTTACCTTTAATAAAATCAGGTCTAAGTCCCTAAATAAACAAACAGCTAAAAATTTTAATCATTAATCCGTTTTTTAATATATTGCTTAGGTGGTCGTCCTAAGGTTTTCTTGAAGAAAGTAATAAAGGCGCTTACCGATTCATAGCCTAAATCTTCCGATACCCGCTGCACAGGCTCCCCTGATGACAATTTTTGCAATGCAATCACAATATGAAGCTGTCCACGCCAATTACCAAAAGTTAACCCTAATTCCTGCTTCACCAAACGTGCTAGGGTTCTTTCACTCATCGCATATTTACTTGCCCATTCACCAACAGTACTGCGATCACTAGGATTATTAATAAGCTCTAAGGCAATGCTATGTAATCGACTCTCGCTCGGAATTGGAAAATCAAAATGTTCAGATGGCATGCTCGTTAATTCATCAATCAACACATCCGCTAACCTTGCGGTTTTAGATTCGGGTGTATAGGAGAGATCTGATTCCGTTAAACGAACAATAAGCTCACGTAAAAGTGGAGAAATAGATAATGTACACGCTTTAGAAGGCATTCCAACTACATCTGGATCAACAAATAGCATACAGGTATCGGCATCAGGAGAAACACTATTACTATGAGGCTCTTGACTTGGAATCCAAACAGCGCAATTCGCAGGAACCATCCAGATAGCGTCAGCAATTTTACAGCGAACAAAACCACTTAAAGGAAGAACAAGTTGTCCTTTACGGTGTTGATGGACTGGGATTTCTTCATCCTTCTCTAATCCAGAAAGGCGCAGTGCAACAACCTTTTGTGGGTAAAGATCGGAGTCAAACTCAGGGAAATGGATACTGTATTTCATAACTTGTCCGAATTTAGATATCTACTGTCAATATAACTTAATACAGAAAAAATTAGGAGAGGTATTATGTCATTAAAGATTTAAGGAGAGACCTATGTCACATAAAAACAAAAAAACAGTCCCTAAAGTTGCACGACCAGCATTGGTTATCCTGGGTATTTTACTTATTGCAAGTAACCTACGTGCGCCACTTACAGGATTAGGACCTATTCTAGAGTTCATCTCACAAGATTTAGGTTTAAGTGCAACACAAGCCGGTATGTTAACTACTTTGCCTTTGTTGGCCTTTGCACTATTTTCACCGGTATCATCAGGCCTTGCGCGTAAAATTGGCTTAGAGCCATCTCTTATGATAGCCCTTGTTCTTGTTGGCGGCGGTGTACTTATTCGCTCCGGTGGATCAACCTTAATGCTATTTTTGGGTACCTGTATAATAGGTCTCGGTATAGCAATAGGTAACGTACTATTACCAAGCTTACTAAAAAGAGACTTCCCAACAAAAGTCACTACTTTAACAGCTGTCTATGTATTAATCATGGGTATTGGCTCAACATTAAGCTCAAGTACAGCTATTCCAATGATGAAGCTTGCTGGTTCAATGGGAATTACTGCTATTCCGCATTGGGCATTTGCTTTAGCAACCGTACTGCTCTTCCCAATTATTTCAATTATTGTATGGTTGCCACAATTATCAGGCCATACTCGCCCTTCTGCAGATACTGCTGAGATTGATAGCCACAGTTATCTATGGCGTTCAGCTGCTGCATGGCAAGTAACTATCTTTTTAGGCTTGAACTCTTTCATCATGTACATCTTTATCAGCTGGTTACCAAGTATCCTTATTGATAATGGTTACACAGAGAACCAAGCGGGTTACTTACATGGTGTATTACAGCTTTCAACTGCCATTCCAGCACTAGTGCTTATCCCACTAATGGCAAAAATGAAAGACAAACGCGGCATGAGCTTTGCTATGGCTGTACTGGGCTTCATCGGTATTCTTGGCCTACTTATGATGCCTGAACACGCGTTAATCTGGGTAATTTGCTTTGGCTTTAGCTGTGGTGGTGGTTTTATACTTGGCCTGTCATTTGTTGGTATTCGTACTCATGATGCTCACCAAGCAGCCGCACTATCTGGTATGGCACAATGTATGGGTTACTTACTTGCAGCAACTGGCCCTATAATTTTTGGCTCGCTACATGAATCAACACATAGCTGGGAAGTACCATTATATATGACACTTTCAGTCTGTGTGGTTTGGGGATTTTTAGCACTGTTTGCTGGTCGTTCACACGTTATCGTTCGTAGCGAAAGTGGTAAAGATATCATTATCGACACACCTGTTCATGAAAGTATCCATGAAGAACTTAAACGCTTAAAAAATGAATTAGCGCTAGTGACTGAAGAACGTAACGAACTTAAAAAAGCATTTAACGCAAAATTTTAAAGCTCTCTTTAATTGGCAAGGACGCCAATATCTTATTAATTTCATATCGGCGGGACGCCGATATTTTTTTATCTGCTGAACATACACTTTTGCAATAACAGCCTGTAATAACAATAATTGCCGCTAATAACAGTAAGTTTTATTTCTTATGAGTTAACCACAATGAAACTATCCTATCTTCTGACTAGCGCCGCTCTTTTTCTCCCCTTGTACTAGCAGAATCAACGCAATCAAAGTTACAACAAAACGTATTTTATTTCCTTGCTGTCACCATCATTGTTTCCAAACGCCATGTTACCGCGTAACAAAAAGCAAAACGCGCAAGCATAAACCTGAGATACCATCATTTTTACACCATCTCTTTGGTTTTGTAATCGGCTTTATTTATTTCTATAGCTTATTCTATGTAGTTGGTATTTGTTTTTAATTTCATCATCCATTAATAGACAGATAATTTTTGTCATATACCATCAAATTTGCGCACTATGCTAGTATGTTTACGAGAATCATTATCACTTTTACTCATCATCATCTAACCTAATAATATGAAAGCTACGTGTAATTCATACAATCTGCTGACATAATGTGCTATGAGGTCTATATCCTCAAAGAGTTAGTTTTGCTAACAGCACAATACAGTGCGTCACAGAGGAGATAGTATGAAAGGAATAACCATCGCAAGTGTTTTACTTGCAACCGTATTACTCACTGGGTGTAATCAGCAACACGATCACCAAATCCACGGTACATTAACTCACGTCGGCATTGCCACTGACTTCGAATTAAATAATACCCCAGCTGTCAGTATTATCTTGTCAAAAGATACTGAACATTACTTAACTATTTCACTCAATCAGCACAGTCTTCAAACCTTACTTACACATCAAAATACCCAAAACTTCAATCAAAAAAATAAAAACCTTGATGCTAACTTAACTTGGGATGGGCATTATATTATCGATAAAGCGCGAGCATCCGGTATCGTGTTAAGCCTAGAAAATGTTAATAAAACAACACATAGTGCAAAAATTCACTACACAGCCACACTTGTTAACGCCAAGAAAGAAAGCAATAAAACCATAGAGCTTAGTGACTCATTTACTTTACCTGCTGATGATTGGAAGGTAATCCAAGAACTTAGCCCCAAGCAAACCGATTAACTATATGAAGTAAAAAATTTAATTGTTAATTGATTAAGGATTTTAATAAGGTAATGGGATATTAATGGACATCGTCGCGTGAACACGTATGATCAGCGCCAATCTATTGAATCCCATATTGGAATAGCATTTTGATTAGAGAAAATGTATTTACCTCATACGAAAATTGGACAAAGCCTTTCGTATCAGAAGTCGCTGAAATCATTAACCTACTGAAAGATCATGGCTATGATGCAAAGAAGTTAGCGTTAGTCACTGGTTTGCAAGAGAAAAATGTAAGTAGCTGGACAGCGAAATACAAAAAAGAACCTTTCAATGTGTCGACTATTCCATACCCATGTTGGTGTTTCTTAGCGGCATTAATTGGCAAACAAAGCATTGCAACTAATGGCAAAGTGATCCCAGTTGAGGATATTCGTCGGGTATTACGCTTATTTAAACCATCAGCATTTGTTGCTCGTAATACTTTTATATGTCCAACCAGCGAACAATTTGGCAAGCTAATTGATAGCGGCTTATTTGAAGAAATGACAGCACAGAATATCTGTGAATTATTTAGTTGGAACCCAAGTCAGTTTGTTGAAAGCATCCAATCAGGCAAACTTCCTTTCCTTAATTGGTGTTTAATCATCATGATGTTAGGAATTAATATTCAAAAAATGGTACTTAAAGACTTAGAAGCACCATTAGAGTACGTGCCAGAGTAAACCTCGTTTAGTCTTCAATTTTTAATAAACGACTGTCTTAAGGCAGTCGTTTATTATTCCCCCAAAAAATCAAAAGCTTAATTAACCACATGTTAATTATATAGGTTTATAATCCACCATCAGTTATTACTTGCTACTCTAATGATGCTAGTTTCTGGCGTTATGTGGAGGCGGCGATAATTCGAAGTATTTGGTTATGTATTGTCTGCCGCTGATTATAAAATACAGTGGTTAGGTTCATTAGGTCGTACTAATCACGTTATCTTTTAAATATCTTACCCAACCCACCTAATACAATGGCACTTACAACGACATTTATAGCAAAACCAATGCTTACTAATAAAATAACTAGTGGGTTGCAGATATAACTACTGGTATAGGTACTACAAATTGCGCCAACTTCTATAGTAAAGAAAGACCATGGCAATGCTAAATATAAAAAAACGATATGGTTTTCATAAAAGAAATGATTAAGAGCCGTATTAATAAATAAAGATAAAAACCAAAGTATGCCGTAAATAATAGGCACTATAAATGCGATAAAAAAAATCCGTTTTTTATTCATTAACCGATTCTCCTTTTCATATCATTAACACCAGTTTAGCTCCATATTTTCTATTATGTTATGGTGTAATAGTATGTTTAAATGATTCACTTCAGGTTAAGCTACAACTGATATAGTAATAATACATTACGTATAACCATCGTTATTTCCTCTCCTCTGTTTTATGCTTCTGGCTACTCTGCGCGCGGAATATCGTTACCATTATTGAGGTGACTATGGCGAAACCATCAAAACAACTTACATGGCTACCATGGATTGCGGGGATTGCTTTTTTTATGCAAACCCTTGATGCTACAATAATTAACACCGCAATCCCCTCACTGGTGAAGAGCTTGCACGAATCGCCTTTAACCATGCAGCTAACCATCATTAGCTATACCCTTACTGTTGCGATCTTAATACCCATCAGTGGCTGGCTTGCTGACAGATTTGGCACCCGAGTTATTTTTGGCTGGGCTGTTGGCTTATTTACACTGGGCTCGTTAGCGTGTGGATTATCAGACACATTGACTCAATTGGTTCTATCTCGCATTCTCCAAGGTGTTGGTGGCGCTATGATGGTTCCTGTTGCACGCTTAGCATTATTACGGAGCTATCCTCGTAATGAATTTGTTCACGCGTTGAACCTTGCAACTATGCTGGGATTAATCGGTCCCGTTGTTGGTCCTGTACTTGGTGGTGTATTAGTCACTTATGCAAGTTGGCATTGGATATTCTTAATTAATATCCCTGTCGGTATTATTGGACTATGGATGACCAAACGCTATATGCCTAACTTTACTTCGACTGCTAATAAGTTTGATGGTTGGGGATTTATTCTATTTAGCTCAAGTTTAATTACTCTTTTAAGTGGCATTGAACTTTTAACTAAATCAGAGACTTTTTTGATTCCAGTTATCACTTTATTAATAGGTTTTTCTCTTCTCATCACTTATATTTATTACGCCTCAAAAAAACAAAATGTGCTTATTCCTTTATCACTTTTTAAGACAAGGACTTTTTCTGTAGGTATCGGTGGAAATATATTTTCTCGTTTAGGTACAGGTGCGATTCCTTTTCTTATACCACTTATGTTGCAAGTTGGAATGGGAGCATCAGCCTTGTATGCGGGATTGATGATGGTTCCCTTAGCTTTTGGCGCATTATTAGGTAAATCATATGTCGAAAGAACCCTTAAGCGTCTCGGCTATCGCAAAACATTGTTTTGGGTCACTATTGTTATTGGAATTATTACAGCAGCTTTTGCCCTTATATCAGGCCAGCTATCCCTTTGGTTAGCACTACCATTACTGTTTGCGTTAGGTATTGTTCGCGCAACACAATTTACGGCAATGAACACCATAACATTAGCTGATTTAGATGATAAACATGCAAGTGCTGGTAACAGTATGCTAGCAGTAACACAACTACTTTCAATTAGCTTTGGTCTTGCTATCTGCGCGTGTGTTTTACACTTTTTCTCTACCTATTACGCTGGCAATGATATGTCTCATTTTCACCAGACATTCATTGCTATGGGGCTATTAACCGTTATCTCTGCTTTGTCATTTTTATCATTGCACCGCTCTGATGGTAATAACTTAATACACAGATAACATTCATACCCTCGATGAAATAAATGAGCATCTGTATTAAAAATACTGATGCTCACATCTATATATTAGTAATACACCATGAAGACAAATGAAAAATCATTATATCCTACGGAATAATCACTTTAGTCTTACGACTCTTTAATTTTAAAATCAAAGAACTGGCTTGTGCCATTATCGTTATCAGAGGCTAATACACCTTTGGTGATATTTCCTTCATGGGAAGTAATTGCGATCGATTCTACTTTTGTAATGACTTTCTTACCATCGTGTTCAACAGGCATTGCGTCCTTTGTCAGATCAATCGTTTTACCATTAGCAAGTTGACTTAACGGTAATTCAGCAACAAAGCTTCCTAAAATCTCACCATCTTGATAAGCACCACCTGTTGCTTCAACTGATGAGGTTAAATACAACGTCTTTGTAGCCTCATCATATGTTGCACCAGATAAACCAGATTCAATACCATCGATAGCTGGAAGTTTGACTAAGTAAGCTTCAATCTTATCGATATTATCTTGCTTGCCAGTTATGTAGTTTTCAAATGCTGTTTTATCCACTTCAAACAACATGTTTGGTCCACTGTTGCCGCGATTAAAAATGAAGACCTTATCTTTACTGCTCGCTAAGCCTTCAATATTAATTTCTTGCTTTTCAGTGAAGTGTCCTACTTGGTGAAGTTTCTCATACAAAGGTGCTAAGTCACGCTCAATTTTAAAGCTATTATCTTGCGCAATAACAAATCCTTTTTCTCTCACCTGCTTCTTACTGCCTGAGCCCAAAATCACATAAGCAGGTTTTCCATTAACACGTTGAACATCCATCGATTCAAAATCGGGTTTTACCTTTTTAACGATTCTGCCATCTTTACCTGTTTTATAATGCGCAATCGGTGACTCGCTCATCACTTCAAATTTATCATTCAACGTAAATAATTGTGAACTGTCATCACCCACGGCCAAAATGTGATTGTCATGATTCACTATACCTGATGCAGATGGTAGATTTTGTAACGTTGTCGACGTCGAAACCGTTAAATCACAAGCCAATACAGAACTTGAAACACAAGTTGCGATAACCAACAGAGATAGGTTTTTAAGTTTCATTACTTTTCCTCATTAATCCTTTGGCTTCTTTCTACTGGTAAATAAGAGATAACTCAAAAACACAACGTAGTTAATTACAATAGTCTGAATAAGAATCACTTTCAGTTGCATAACTTTGCTTTTTAGCTGTAATTGTTAAAAATTAATTTCAAAACTTAACGATAGTGTTTGCCAATTACCCCAAGAGAATTAGAATAGCGCGCACATTCACTGGGAGAATAAGATGCGCAAACAACATCGCACGGCTCAACAGCTGCCCTTATTTACGCTTATAACGCTATACATCATTATTTTTCTTGGGTCTGCCGGATTTTTTATTACGATCCCTGCATACGTTAGCTTATTTTTAACTGATCATTCATTGGAATTTGCTAAGAGTATGCCAATTGAACAACGTCGCATGTTGTTTGGTACAGTAATGTCTGCCGCCCCATTTATTTCGATGTTCTTTACCCCTTTTATTGCCCGCTTTGCTGACAAGTTCAGCCGTAAGACCGTGATTGCCATTTGTTTGATGATCGCAGCAATAGGGTTTGCATTACCTATTTATGCGATTATCGTTAGCTCGGTGATCATTTTGTTTGTAGGAAATATGATCAACAGCTTAGGCTCTGCAAGCCAGCCTATTGCACAAGCGATTTTAGCGGATAACAGCGAAGGGAAAAACAAAGCAACCTTGATGAGTTTGGTCGCTGTGGTAATGACGGCAGCAATGTCTTTTGGTCCTGCGCTTGGCAGTAAATTATCTGCTAGTTATGGTGCTCAAGCACCATTCTATGCTTGTTTGCTGATTGCTATCGTTAGCTTAGCTTTGCTGTTTATTGTTCGTTTACCTATTCAAAATACGGTAAAAGAAGAAAACCCGTTCTCATTTGCTAAACCATTAAAGCGTAGCCAAAAAGGTTTGCTGAACTGTCTATTTATTGTGTTTATCTGTCAGTTTAGCTGGAGCCTCTATTTCCAAAACATTGCATTTATCTTCCCGCAGAAATGGAATATTTCGGTAGAAAGTGAATTCTACCAATACTTTATGATAGGTATTGGTATCGTAATGATTTTCTCTTTGCTATTACTCCCTCGCCTGATATTAAAACGTTTTTCTGTGTCTTCTGCACTCAGAGTAACAACAGCACTTTCAGCAATTGGTATGTTGCTTCTAGCCACAACGCCGACACCAACCAGCCATGTATTAGCGATGATCTTTACTGCAACCATGGTGGCACTGTGTTTCCCTCTTTACATCACAGCCCTTTCAGACAGAGCAAGTGATATCGACCAAGGTTGGGCAATGGCGCTTTCAAGTGCAATGGTTGGCTTGGCGTGGACATTAACCGGTTATTTAACTGCTATGATGGTCAATGTGCACTTATTATTACCAACAGGCATCGCGATTATTGGCTACCTAGCGGCAATGATAATGGTGCCAACTCAAAATACGACTACAGAGAAGAAAACACCATCAGAATTGGATGCAGCATGACAAACAGCAAAACATCATTAGAACAAGTCCTTAAAGCCCATGACTTTCACCCTGTTGTACCGAAAGAATTACAATTTGGTAAAGGATATATTGTCGATTTAACACCAAGTAGTGATTTATGGAGTACGGTTACCGCAGAGCATAGCTTTGCTGATGAAATTGTAAACCGTGCTGTTGCAGATAATGCTATGGTAGTGATTAGTCGTTATGCTGAACATCGTTTGATCTATCAAGATAAAGCTAACTTTACCGATTCTCCTGATCGTACTGTTCATATGGCTATTGATTTAGGTTTACCTGCTGGCATACCTGTTTATGCCCCACTTGATGGTGAAGTCTTTGGTATTGCTAACCACACCGCTGACGGTGACTATGGTCCAACCGTGATTCTAAAACATCAGTTAGAAGGCCATGTTTTTTATACTCTGTATGGACATTGCGCCACTGAGTTTTTATCAACGCTTACAGTTGGACAGAAAATAACAGCAGGTCAGCAATTTACAGCAATAGGTAAAATGGAAGAAAATGGTGGTTGGGCGCCCCATCTGCATATTCAGATCATCAAAGACATGGGTAATTACAATAATGATTATCCTGGTGTGATTGATCCGGAGCATTTGGATTTTTACCAAGATAACTGCCCAAACCCTAATCTGATCCTAAAACGAAGCGATTTAGATTAATCTGTATACATAAAAACGCCTATCAGCTTTTAAGCCAATAGGCGCTTTTTATTTACGCTTTTGCCAATACGACAGAATTATCATTCCACCAGCGTTGTACGGAAATATTCACTAACGCCATGGAAATGAATACACATGCCATCTCCCACTCAACACTTGCTAAATGGCTAACTATAAAGGTTAACGTAAAGATCCCAACCATTTGTAATGAACCAAATAGCGCACCCGTTTGTCCTTTATACTTAGGGAATAAGTAAAGCGCACTGACCGCTACGACTGAGGTTGTTAACCCTGCACCAAAACAGTAGATTCCCATACCGATAATGATCGTCGCCATGCTGTGAAACACCGCATTCGATAATATCGTCAACGCCCCTAGCAACATAATACAGCTTGCCGCTTTAATGATTCGCCCCTCTGTTGTGGTATATTTTAGAAAGCGAATATAAACAATACGCGCGCACAAACTACAACCGATTAGCAACAATGAAGACATACCAAAATATTGCACGGGTAAATGGTATTGCTCTTTTGCTATAAACGCGCCCATCAAATAGAACACCAGCGCACCACTATTGGCCATCACCATCATGATTAAATAGCGTAAAAACTGTTGATTAGTTGCAATCATGGTGTAATCACGAGCAAAAACCCTTGGTTTCGTTGCATGAATATTCTTTTCTAAGTGGGTTTCTTTTAAACCTAAGACAATAACTACAAATAGTAGTACTGCTAACCCCAACATAAACCAGAAGCTACTATGCCAGCCAAAATGGCTTTCTAAATAGCCACCAATTGCAGGTGTCGACGCGGGTAAACACATAAATAAAATACTAAACCATGACATCACATCCACTAACTGCTCTTTAGTCAATGAGTCTTGCAATATGGTTCGGCATAATAAAAACAACGCCCCAACACCAATACCTTGTACGGCACGTCCAATAATTAAACCTGATAGTTGATCAACATATAAACAAAGCGCTGAACCGGTAATAAATATCACCGCGCCTAAGATCGCGATAGGACGACGGCCAAAGCGTTCTGCGACAGAACCACACACTAATTGGCTTAAACCTAACGCAATAAAAAACGCGCTCACCGTTTGTTGTACTGATGTCGATGACACATTCAATGCTTCAGACATCACAGGTAAGCTAGGTGCATACATATCAGAAGCAAAGAAATAGCTGCACGCCATTAATAAACTGATAGAGAGTAAACGTAGTAAAGACATGACAACAACCTCCTTAGTTGATGTCTTTAGCTTAAAGAAGTACGTTTACTCTTGTTGTTGAACTGACGTCAACGGGTTGTGATTTTTCGCCAACTTCTGACTAGCTTTGTCTTGTTTGAAACGATTAAAGGCATGGGAAAAGGCAGATAAGCTGTTGTAACCTAGATCTAATGCAATATCTGTATGTGCGACACCCGCTCGACTCAATTGCCATGCTTTTTCCATTACCAATTGTTGTCTTATCTCACGGAAGGGCTTATCAAACGTACTGATAAATAAACGGTTGAGAGTGCGAGAAGATGCACCACAATGCTCAGCAAAGCACTCTAAAGATAGTTTGATATCAGGCTGTAAAGTTAAAGTTTCAATGATCGGCAATAGTCGTTTATCAATATCATCGTTACTTTGATAAGCATCGTTTTGGTAGCTTTGCTTCTTAAGTTGATCGAGAAATACTGCTAAGTAATGGTGTTGAATATCGCAGTTACTGTCAGGATCTTGCACACGGCTAATATCATTCGACTCAATCTCTGCCATCACCTGTACCATTAAGCGATTGGTTGAAATAATCCCCATCTTGTCATGGAAACATGGGATATCGTCTGGAGATACATGGATAATACTTAAACAGGAATCCTTTAGCACTTTTAAATGATGGCGATGATTCAGCGGCACCCAAATAAGCTGTCCACTAACAGCCAGTATGCTTTTATCCTCTGTTCTAGCAATACCACAGCCTTGGTGGATATAAAAGAGTTGTACAAAATCGTCGTGAGAATGCGGCGCTTTTTCTTCTGTTGGTGCGTAACGTTTTATCGAATGAAGTAACCGCATTTCTTTCCTTTGAGAATAAACCGATAAATTCAACCGGTATTATGGCTTAACTGACTTAATACTGTCTAACCAACCATATACCGCTTCAAGTGTTTCAGTGGATGGCATACGGCTATTTCGGGCTTGAATTTGATCTACAGTATACGTCTCACTACATCGTCCATTAACGACGTAATGTCTTTTCAAACCTATCGTAACACGCTCTGGCATGAACATTTTATAAACCAAATATTCGCCTTTAATGATCCGATTGTGGTAAATCGCAACACAATGGTTTTGTTCAACTCCCTCTAGCTCTAGTTCTTGATAGTTACGAATAGGCACAATGTTGTTATTACCTTCAAAAGGGATCACGTAAGGCTTATTTGAATTAGCATCGGGGATAAAATTGATCCTGTGTTGCGCGACCACCCACCTGTCGTGTAACACTCTTAACTCTTCATAAGAAGTAACAGCATGAATGCGCTTGATTGAATCAACATCTAATACGCGATAACCAAGTTGGAATACATCAGATAAAATCTGATTGATTTGGAAACGTTCACGCTGATTGGTTTGTGCTAGATGTCGTCCAAGAGGCGTACCTGTTAACGTTGGCCATTGTAGATAGATCTGCAAGGTTAAATTAGTGATCGTTTTATAATGTTTGAACAATTTAAACGACATCACTTCAGGATCGAGCAAACGGTGAATAATAATCACAATCGAACGGGTTGAAAAATCCCCTTCTATCCGATCAAGAAAGCGCAATGCTGAACGACTCGAAGCCAAGCCAAGTTGAGCAAGGATCTTACGTTGACCTAATTCGCACAGTGCTAACACTTCATCTTGATCTAACGGATATTGTTCGCATGCCAAATACAATAAGGTAGGACGTTGAAGTAATAGATCTCGGGCTTTCTGGCTCAATGCAGCAACCTTAAGCATGTACACCCCAAGATCAGCATACCCTCGGGCTTTTTCAACTAATCCAGTAGGAATGCTATCTATCCATGCTTTCCCCCCTTCTAATGATTCAATATGCTCAATATAGAATGAACAACTGCCCTCTAATGGTTCTCGATGCCCATCTGGGTAAGCACGATACATAGCAAGGCAATCATGCCAGTCATAAAATTCAAGCTGAAAAGGAAAAAAGGTTAAGGCTTCATCAAATGATAAAACTAACGGGGTTGAGTGATGAAACTCTTTGCGCTCAGCACAACAAGCAAGCATAAATATCCATATATATCTGTTAGCCTTGAATGATTATTATCGTTATCTACTCAGTTAATTTTGACATAAAACACAATAACAACTGATAAATATATCATGCCTTAGCGAAGTGAAGATTCAACTGAAAAACGGCAAGGATGAGAACCTAGTACGAAAAATATATTAAACAATAGATAAAAAAAACAACTGTTTGCTGGTCGTTATTCTTTAGCTAAAATAATGTCAAATTTGTATTAATATCAAACAATAAACTTCGTAGCTTGAATATTAGCCTTTCTGTTTACGCATAAGATTTGCTTGGGTAAACCTAGTACAATCGAAACTCATTACTTATGTTCAGTAATAAAATTAGAGGGTGTAACACCAGCCTTATCATGAAAAAAACGAATAAAAGCACTATCACTTGAAAAATCTAGCCGGTGAGCAATATCAGTAACTCGCCAATTTGACGACAGCAATTCAATTGCAGCTAATAAACGCCACTGCTGGCGCCAACTTTGATATGGCATACCCACTTCTTTATTAAAAATACGGGTGATAGTTTTTGCACTCGCCCCAACGATAAGGCTGAGTTCAGCTAATGATGGAGCAACAAACGCCTCATCATCAATATCTGCTAACCATGAGGATAAACGAGGATCTGCTGGAATAGGTAAATTCAAGTGACTATCTTTCGCAAGATTTAACTCTTCAATCAATAGATTCACCGAATTAACTTGCTCATTATTTGGTTTATCAAACGCCCAAAACGCCATACGTTCCATTAATGCCGACATTAAAGGGTTAATATCAAATATTTTTAATACTCTCGGCAATTGCGGTTGTAAATCTTGGTCAAAATACAAAGAACGATAATGCGTCACATTCGATGTTTGTGCTTTGTGCTCTACTCCTGCAGGGATCCAAGCTGCACGCATTGGCGGCAACACACATTTCACACCATCTAAACTGATCACCATACAGCCATGGTGAGAGAATAATAACTGATCTTTATTATGAGTATGGAAACCCGAGTCATGCTCCGCTAAGTCAGCAGCAAGCCCGATAACTAACCCATAGTAATCATCAGCACAAAACTGATCTTCCATTCGAATATAAGCCATATTATGAGCCTTTTTTACAACGTGTCCTTAAAAGGGTATTTATTGTTCTTATATTAATATTACACCAATTATGTTCACTATATACTTATCATCATTGAAATAACAGTCACGTACATCACGAAATAGCGATGGCAGTAATACTCATCATCCACTGTTTTATATCGTTTGCTAGTCTTTTGTCGGTGGATGATAAAGCGTCAAAGAGGAAGTCATGAATAAAAAAACAATATCAACATTATTAGCTGTTTCGCTATTAATGTTTCCACAGCTCATAGAAACGATGTATAGCCCAGCGCTAACATCGATTAAAAATCATTTTTCAGTAACAACATCAGAAGCAGCACAAGCTTTATCACTCTTCTTTATGGTTTTTGCGGTAGGCGTTGTATTCTGGGGCACCATGTGTGACGTGATTGGACGTCGTTTATCAACACTTTTAGGCATAGCTATTTGTATTGCTTCGGCGATATTTTGTTATTACGCGCCAACATTCCAAGGCTTACTTTATGGTTTTGGTACGTGTGCCTTTGGTGCTGCTGTTGGCTCTGTATGTACTCAAACTATTTTACGTGACAGCTTTGAAGGTGCGAGTTTAATAAGAATTTTTTCAATTGCTTCAACAAGTATTGGCCTAAGCCCTGTGATTGGTATGTTACTTGGTAGCTGGTTGACGACTCACGGTGGCTACGCTTGGGTTTTCGCTGCTATGGTGATCATGCTATCACTACTATTACTTTGGGGTGGCATTGCATTACCAGAGACAAAACCAAACCACATTAAACGTGATAGCTTATTCTTAGTGGCAAATAAGATGGTACGTGATGGTCATATTTGGTACATCTGCTTAATGGTAGGACTGGCAAATATCGCCCTATTCTCTTATTACAGCATCGCACCATTTATGTTTGAACACTTAGGGGCTAGCGTAAAGTTTTTTGGTAATACGAGCTTTGTTTTAGCTGCTGGTTCTATTTTAGGCTCACTGCTAAACATTCGCTTGATACGTAAACATATTCGCGGCGATATCATCGTAATGTTATCGACATTAATGATGCTGGCAGCTGGTTTAGGTGTTTACTTACTGCAAGAAACTGTTTGGTTCTTTATTCCAATGGCATTGGTATCACTGTCTTTTGGTTTAGCATTACCTAACTTGTTTAGTACTGCTTTAATCAATTACCGAAACCACTTAGGAACAGCTGGTGCATTACTTGGCTTGTTTTATTACTTAATTATCGGTTTTGGTATTGATCATGCCTCTCATGTCGGCAATCTAGCATTAACGTTACTCGTTTGTGGTGGTGGTTCATTTGTACTTGTACTACTGAAATTGATCACCGCGAAAACCAATAAACAAACCAGTGAAAATGCAACAACAAGTTAACTAACAAGTGAGTTAAAACTCACCGCATAATTAACTTCTATTAATAAAAAAGCCGCATGAGATACTCTATTTGTAGAGAAGCTCATGCGGCTTTTTTCGATTATGTCCTTATAGTGATATTTGTTGTTCTTATGTTAATACCATACCTATCTTTGATAAATGTATACTCAGCATCATTGAAATATCAGTCTCGTATTTCACATAAAAGTAATGGCTGTAATACGTATCATCTACTGATTTATATCGTTTGCCAGTCTTTCATCGGTGGATAATCAAGCGTCAAAGAGGAAGTCATGAATAAAAAAACAATATCGACATTATTGGCGATTTCGCTGTTAATGTTTCCACAGCTCATAGAGACAATGTATAGCCCAGCACTAACATCTATTAAGAATCACTTTTCAGTAACCACATCAGAAGCAGCTCAAGCGCTATCGATCTTCTTTATGGTCTTTGCCGTTGGCGTCGTATTCTGGGGAACCATGTGTGATGTGATTGGACGACGTTTATCAACCCTATTAGGTATAGCAGTTTGTATTGCTGCCGCGCTATTTTGTTACTTTACACCAACATTTCAGGGGTTACTTTTCGGTTTTGGTGCGTGTGCTTTTGGTGCAGCTGTTGGCTCTGTATGTACTCAAACCATTTTACGAGATAGCTTTGAAGGGGCAAGTTTAGCAAGAATCTTCTCTATTGCCTCAACAAGTATTGGCCTAAGCCCTGTGATTGGTATGTTACTTGGTAGCTGGTTGACGGCTCACGGTGGATATACTTGGGTTTTCGCTGCTATGGTGATAATGCTATCGCTACTATTACTTTGGGGTGGTATTGCATTACCAGAGACAAAACCAAACCACATTAAACGTGATAGTTTATTCTTAGTAGCAAACAAGATGGTACGTGATGGTCATATTTGGTACATCTGCTTAATGGTAGGACTGGCAAATATCGCCCTATTCTCTTATTACAGCATCGCACCATTTATGTTTGAACACTTAGGGGCTAGCGTAAAGTTTTTTGGTAATACGAGCTTTGTTTTAGCTGCTGGTTCTATTTTAGGCTCACTGCTAAACATTCGCTTGATACGTAAACATATTCGCGGCGATATCATCGTAATGATATCAACGTTTATGATGCTGGGATCAGGCTTAGGTGTTTATCTATTACAGGAAACTGTTTGGTTCTTTATTCCAATGGCTTTGGTATCACTGTCTTTTCGTTTAACATTACCTAACTTGTTAAGTACTGCTTTAGTAAATTACCGAAACCACTTAGGAACAGCAGGTGCATTACTTGGCTTGTTCTATTACTTAATCATCGGTTTTGGTCTAGATCATGTTGCGCATATCGGCAATCTAGCATTAACATTACTCGTTTGTGGTGGTGGTTCATTTGTACTTGTACTATTAAAATTGATCGCTGCGAAAACCAATAAACAAACCAGTGAAAACGCAACAGCAAGTTAATCGACAAGTGAGTTGAAACTCAGCGTATAGTTAACTTCTATATAACAAAAAAAGCCGCATAAGGTAACCTTTTTAAAAGGGTCTTATGCGGCTTTTCTTTGTTTGCTGTAAACGATTAATTTGTAACAGTTGGTAATTCAGGTAAATGTGTACCTGTATTATCAGGATAAATCACATACTCACCATGGAATTTCACTTTAGATTTGTAGTCGGTGATTTTAAACAGCAAGAGACCTTGCTGATAAGCCAAATCGATAAACTGCTGTGCATTACCACGAATATAAAAAGAAAGTGGTTTTATTAATGTACCCTGCTCATTCATAGCAGACTTGTATTGCGCAGCACAAACCACTAATGATGCTTGACCATCTGTATGGTGAGACACTTTGCGGTTAACTTCATACTCTTTAGTCACTAACCAATCTGCGACTTCTAAAGCATTATAGAAATCAGCTATTAGTTCAGCGGTAATAACCGTTGAATGACCATCAGCATCATTTAACCCGCTAAGGGTATTTTTAATACGCTCAAATTGTACTTTAAGCTGCGCATTTTTCCCCATTGTGCGAGATTGCTTCTGCCATTGCAGTAATGTCTTAGATACACAGTGATCAAAACATTGTTGCTTGATCATCTTCGTCACCCACGCGCTTAAAAAAACCGTCTCACTGACTGGATTTTTCTGGGCTTTACCAGACTCTTGCGCAGTAACCAGTGTTGATAACCCTTCCGTTACCACATGTAGAATTTCGTTATAAAAAGAAGTCATAATTTTAGAAAATCAAAAATAAATACGGCTAAAAGCAAGCTTACGAATTTTTAACCAAGAACCAACGTTCCAGTTAGAAATGTCCACTTATCGTACGCTACTGTCAGGTGAGATAGGTGCCAATAATAACGAGTTATACCCTAATAAAAAAGTAGGAATGTATTGAAAATTCAAACTGGTTTCATCTATCAAATAGAATGAAATTAACCACCAAAAACAGAATATTAATCTACAAAAAAACATCATATGTACGATTAATCCGGTTTATTATAATAAATAAAAATTTAAAATTGCAATATAACATTACTTCAAAAGAAAAAAGCTTTGTGACATCCATTCGGGCGGTGAATGCATATTTGTGAATAATAAGTGTAAACGTTTTCAATTAACAAGGAATAAGGTTCATAGATGAAATACACTCTTTTAGCCGCTTTAATTGCTGCCACATCACTAACCGCATGTAACAGTAGTAGCAACTCTTCGGATGACTATAGTGGATATGTTGCTCAGGAACCAAAACCTGCAAAAATTACAGAGTTTCGTAATGTGGTATATGCGAGCTATATGAAAGATGCCAATGATCAGTGGTTTGATAATCCGCATTCAAATGAAATCAGTGATCTAAATATTGCCTTCATGAACCCTAGTGCCAATATGGATGAAGATGGTATATATCACCCCGATGGACACGTTGCAGCGCTATCAACTGATAGAATAAATAAGCTTACTTCCACCATTCGAAAATTTAAAGATCAGAACCCTGATGGAAGAGTATTCATTTCATTTGGTGGCTGGCGAGATAGCGAGAAAAATGAAAGTGACGATAACATCATTGGCCGTGACATTGTTTATGAAAAAGTAGCCGCTTCGCCAGAATACCGAGAAAACCTTATCAACGACATGATGGATGTTGTAAATACCTACGGTTTTGACGGTGTTGATCTTGATTGGGAGTACCCTCAAATTGGTGATGGTGCTAATCAATATGCTGATTTTGTAAACCGTTTAGCAGATAGGCTTCATGCTGAAGGTAAATATTTCACCGCAGCGATCATTGGCAGTAAAGACAAACCTAATGACGATGGAAAAGGTGCTGGCTATCTCGATGTTGCATTAAATGCCTTTGATACTGTCCATTTAATGACTTATGACATGCAAAATGAAGATCACTCAAGCTATAAAGATTCAGTCAATGCCTTAAATTACTGGTTAATAGAGCGCCACTTAGATCCACAACGTATTACCTTAGGGTTACCCGCCTACCCTCGTCATGCCCCCACTTACGGCGCATTAGTTAAGGAAAATAAACATTATGCTTGTCGAGATACTGTAACAAAGAATAACACAACACATTATTATAATGGTTTGCCAACGATCCGCTCAAAAGTTCATTTAGCTAAAGATGACTATCATTTAGGTGGTGTCATGTTATGGGAATTGCCTTGCGATGATATTAACCCAGAAGATAAGGACCTTTCTATTATAGAAACCATCAGTGCCACCATTAAACAGGACAGTTCTTATCGCAACATTTGCGATAAAAATAAAGACGATACAGACTGGATTGTTTACCGTGAAGATGATCCAATGAAGCATTACGATTGGTAAATTAAAACAGTGTTTAAAGTTACCATTTGCCTTCTTTAATTACGAAAAAAGTACGCCAGAGAATTACCTCTGGCGTACTTTTTTCAGCAATACCTGTAGAAATAGAAAAATTTTTTATGCGTTTCTTGCTAAGAACCAGTAAAAACCAGCAGACAATACTGCACAAACAGCCATCGTTCCTGCCATTGGCCATGCCGTACTATCTGGCATTAAGGCAACAATACTTCCGACAATGGATGCAACACCAAAACGGAATGTGCCACCTAATGAAGAAGCAGTACCAGCCATTTGAGGATAACGCGCTAGTAGACAAGCCATAGCGTTACTACCAATAATCGATAGAACACCAACAAACAACATAACAGGGATTACAACGCCCCAAAGTCCAAAATCGAGCCACTGACCAATAACAATTAACGCACCGGCAAACAGCTGAATGACTAATCCAAGTCGTAACATCCAATGGGTGCCTTTCTTCCTTACAAAACGCCCATTTATACTGGTCATTAGAATTAAGCAAATGATATTTAAACCAAAGTAAAAACCAAAGTTTTCAACACTCACACCATAAAGATCAATGTAAACAAACGAACCCGCCGTTAAGAAAGTGAACATGCCTGAAAATGAAAATCCGCTACACAGTATCAAACCGAGTACTACTGGATTAGACAGTAGTTTTATATAATTACGGATAATGGATAAAAAGTGGAAAGGTATACGTTTTTCTTTTGGTAATGTTTCTTTAATTTTAAAAACAATGGAAAGTAATACAATAACGGCAAAAATAGCCAAAAACCAAAATACTGCTCGCCAGCCAAACCATACCGATAAATGACCACCAATCATAGGTGCAAGTAGCGGTGCCACTGTCATTACCAAAGTAACAAACGACATGGTACGAGAGAATTCTTCGCGCTCGAACATGTCACGAACTAATGCACTAATGATGACGGCTGCGGCAGCACCAGCAAAACCTTGTAAAACACGAATAACGGTAAGTTCTGTAATACTCGTACTCAATGCACCTAACACTGTTAAAACAGTAAAACTGATAGTACCGAGTAACAACATTGGACGCCGTCCATAGCTGTCTGCCAGAGGCCCATGAATCAATTGACCAAAGGCAAAACCTCCGGTGAATACGGTTAATGTAACCTGAACTAAACTAGGAGAAACTAAAAAGTCTTTGGCAATGTTCGGCATTGCGGGCAGGTACATATCAATCGCTAAAGGCGTAAGCGCAGCTATTGCGCCAAGGATCAATATCAATTGCAGGCTCAACCTTGGGCTGTCTTGCTGGTTCATAGCACCTCTTATGAGCTAATATTTCATATTAAGCTTATATTTTATGATAAAACACTTATACAGAACCTTTCTAATATGGAAAAAAGCGATTTCCTTATCAGTGGACCGTTTGCTATACGTGTATTGTATTTATCAGATAAAATAAAAGGCATAAACACTGAAGACTAAAACAAGTCTTTATATTTACGCCTCTCATTACAGCACAGAATTTATAAAATTAACATCACAAGCTAATTATTTTAGAAATGATGCAATTTCTTCTGCTGTTAATAGTCGGTACTCACCAGGAGCAAGATCTTCATCAAGCTCAACCGTACCGATACGCTCACGGTGTAAGCCAACAACTCGATTACCCATCGCTGCGAACATACGTTTTACTTGATGGTACTTACCTTCAGATATTGTCAGCAATGCTTCACGCTCGCTAAGAATTTCTAATTTGGCAGGGCGTGTTAATTCTTTCTCACTACGAAGTTGTACACCTGCTTCAAATTGCTTGATGTAATCTTCAGTGATTGGATCGGCCGCTTCAACAAAATAGGTCTTTGAACATAAATGACGTGGCGAAGTGATACGGTGAGACCATTGGCCATCATCTGTCACCAACACTAAACCTGTTGTATCGCCATCTAAACGACCTGCTACGTGCATTTTCTCTGGGCTTACTTCATCAAACAAAACAAAAACAGTTGGGTTGAAGTCATCAACATGAGAGCACACAAAGCCTTCCGGCTTATTAAGCATAAAGTAACGAGGACCTTGCAGCTTTAGCGGGCGACCGTTAAATTCCACATCGTTATCGTCACTGACTGCAAACGAAGCACTACGGACGATTTCGCCATCAACTTCAATCATTTTATCTCGAAGAAGTTTACTGGCTTCTCTACGGGTGATACCTAATGTGGTACCTAAGAATTTATCAAGCCTCATTAACTGGCTCCGCTCATTGCTACAAAAGAGCGGTATTATAAGAACCAAACCACAAATATGCATCAAAAAATTACGACTTAAACCACTAATCTAAAATAAATGAGCATTATTGCATATGGTAGTGTTAAACATAGAAGGATATTTTTGATTTGAACTCTCATCCGGGAATACTTAAATTAAAGTATAAATATGACTACCTAATATATTTTTCTCAAAAATAAATCTTGTTTTCATTAAAAATGAGTTGGAAACCCAACTCATTAATATATTTTCAGAAAATTATAATTATTATATTTAGAAGTAGTAATTAACCCCCATAGCTAATGTTTGATCATCATTCTGTGTTAATTTATTACCATCTTCATCATACTTATGGTCTTTAAGATGGACATTATAATGATAGCCAACTTCAAAACCAAATTGTTGATAACGATATTCGACTCCAACTTGCGCACCAACAACTGGACCATTAAACATTACCTTCTCATCTTTATGACTTGCAAATTGATAGCCAGCAGTAGCTCCTGCTAGTAAATTAATGTTTTTATTAAGTGGTAATATATAATCATATTGAGTAAATAATGTATTTGTGTGTTCGTAATTACTGTGTTGATCTTCACCACGTATTTTAAAGTCACCAAAAGTATAGCCAAATTTAACACGGTGATGTTGCTGTAAAATCACACCACTACCTATTGTATACTGGTTTGCTGTATGGCCATAAAGTGTATCTGTAGAACCAGAGCCATAATCAACCTTAAATGCAGGGTTATCAAGATAAGTAGCATAACTACCAAAAATAAATTGTTGCGGTGTATCTTCGCTCGCATGAGCAGCACATGTCGCTAGTAATAATAAAGGTAGAGCATATTTAATTGACATCTTCAATTCCTATTTTATTTTTCTAATATTAATCATTTAATAATTAAGATAGTCGCCATTCAAATTCATTTTAAATAATGTATATATATGTAATGTAAATATTTACATCATTTAATAGCAACCGCCGATAAAAACCCTACGTCATTATTTTATCGTTAAATGTCAATAAAAGTAAAATCCATGTTATTTCCATGTCAAATATGAATAAATTACAATCAAAGCATTGCGCTATTATACTTCTCCTTAATTACTCCTTAATAATAACTAAATTATATAATTAAAAAATAAAAGTTTATTTTTTCATTATAGTAAATAAAATAAAAACACCTTTAATAAAGCAATCTAATTTAAACTTAAAGAATGAATAATATTTCATAGGGATTGAATTTTTAAGCCAAATAACTCACTTAAAAAAAATCTTTGGAAATATGTCTGATTATTTCCTGTAGTGGACACTCTGTTTCTCAAAGGTTTGATCTCTACACTTGTTACACGATTGTATCCAAAATAGAATATAACTAGCTCAGCTAAACGATTGCTATAAATAAAAAGATACAGTTGGAGAATCATGTCAATGAAACTGGAAGCGGTAGATTACACAGCAGAAAATGCAAAGCAGCTTTTTGTCGAATCATTAAGAGAGACAGGCTTTGGGGTACTAAAAAATCACCCTATCCAACAAAACTTAGTCCAAAAAATCTATGATAAGTGGTATGACTTTTTTAATAGTGAAGAAAAAACTGCTTTTCATTTTAATGTAGAAACCCAAGACGGACTCTTTCCTACCGAAGTTTCAGAAACCGCTAAGGGACATACCCAAAAGGATATTAAAGAATACTTCCACTACTACCCTTGGGGTCAGTGCCCAGCTGAACTAAAACAAGATATTCAACAGTACTACCAAGAAGCCAATGAGCTTGCGACAGAATTATTAAGTTGGGTTGAACAATATTCACCTAATGATGTTTCCGCCAAATACACTCAATCACTATCAAGTATGATTGAAGGCAGTGAGAAAACATTACTTCGCATCCTGCATTACCCTCCGCTACAAGGCGACGAAGAGCTAGGTGCAATTCGTGCTGGAGCCCATGAAGATATTAACTTATTAACCATTTTGCCTGCAGCTAATGAGCCAGGACTACAAGTACAAGCCAAAGATGGCAGTTGGATTGATGTGCCTTGTGATTTCGGTCATCTAATTATTAATATCGGAGATATGCTTCAAGAAGCTTCCGGCGGTTATTTCCCATCAACAACTCACCGTGTGATAAACCCAGAAGGCGCAGATAAAACAAAATCGCGTATTTCATTACCTCTGTTTTTACACCCTAAACCAGACGTTGTACTTTCAGAAAAATACACCGCACATGAGTATTTAATGGAACGTTTACGTGAACTTGGTGTTATCTAATTTCTAGAAATAAAGCACTAAAAATAGAAAAATGACTCTCGGCTTTGAAC
>NZ_CH724142.1:235454-353051 GCF_000153325.1 Photobacterium sp. SKA34 | reverse complement strand
CGATACGGTCAGCCGAGAGACTTCATAAAAAAATTATGATGTGACAATCAAAAATATGAACATTTTTTCGTGTCTCTTGTCTCATTATCGAAGAGTTATAAATCTATTTATTATGCAAACAATCTATTATTAGCATACAGAACAATAAATCATTTATTTTTGATTACGCTTACATTCAGACTTTCAGATCTATAGTTCATTGATAGCCTAATTGGTTGTGTATAGATCTTACTTAGGGACACCGTATGAAAATCTCGTTAACGAAACCTGTGCTTTCATCTCTTGATACTTTTCTAAAACTCATTGACGAATTATTTGCTTACGAAGCCCTACCGCAAAAGGTAGAGCAAACTGCAACAGCGGTTAAACAGCTATTAGCAACACCAGAGCTTGGACAAGCTTGGTTTATTGAAGTGGAAGAAAATGGCGAAAACTGTGTCGCAGGACACCTAGTGGTAAGTTATGCCTTTAGCCTTGAACATGGCGGTAAGGTAGGCTTTATTGATCAATTCTATTTAAAGCCAGAGTGGCGACAAAAAGGGATTGGCGCATCATTAATACCACAAGTTGAAGATCGTGTTATGAACGATGGTGTTAAAGCTCTATCACTGGAAGTGAATATCGGTAATGCTGGTGCTCGTACTTTCTACGAACGCCATGGCTTTGTACCACGTCGCCAGTTCTGTGTTATGACTAAAAACCTTGCTGAAAAAGCAGTGCCACTATATGTAGCATCGTAGCGATACCCTTTCGTTTTATATAAAAACATGTATTGAACTACTTTTATAGCCTTGCCATTTGCAAGGCTTTTTTATAACAAGCATATCAATTAATTGCCTGCTTATTTATAATCGTTACATCACGCCTTTTCATTTTAAATACCAAGGAATCAAATGGGTCTTTTCATCACTATCGGCATTATTGTTATTATTGCCCTTGCCTACATCAGCCTACGTAACAGTTTAATTGGTAAGAAAAACCAAGTTGCCAATGCAGAATCAAGTATTGATGTGATGTTAAAAAAACGTTTCGACTTACTACCAAATTTAATTGAAACCGCTAAAGCATATATGCAACATGAAAAGTCGGTATTAACTGAATTAACAGAGCTTCGTAACCAAGCGAGCAATGCCACCAGCACTGATACAAAAGCCGCTTTAGACAAGCAAGTTAGCACTGCACTATCTCACTTCCGCGTAGCTGTTGAAGCCTATCCAGAGTTAAAAGCGAACGATAATATTGATACTGTCATGCGTTCCATGAATGAAGTAGAAGCTCAACTGTCTGCAGCACGTCGTAATTTTAATGCCTCGGTTACTGATTTCAATAACGCTGTAGAAATGTTCCCATCAAGCATAATTGCTAATAGTATGAACCTAACGAAATTACCTTTGTTTGACATTCCAGAAGTAGAACACCAAAACGTGAACGCAGCTGAACTGTTTAATAACAAATAATCCAACAATAAGGTTTCACCATGGAAGATCGTATTTCAGCCTTATATGAACAAAAGCTGAGAACACAGCTATCCTCATTAGAGTCTACTCGCTTAGATGTCGTCAAACAGTTATGGATTGCGCTTGCGGTTGGAGTTATTACAGCTGCTATTGCGATCCCAACGGCACTCCATTTCAATGCGTTACCTTTTGGCATTATTGCGACCTTTATTGTTACTATTTTCATGTTGGGTAGGTTTTCAAAACAGAAGCAACAATACTGCGTAAGTTATAAACAGAAGGTGATCACTGCCCTACTAGCCAACATCAATGAGAGTTTTGATTATCAGCCTCTCGGCTCTATTTCCGAACAAGACTATAAAGCCTGCCAACTCTTTCCACAGCATTATGATAGCTTTCGTGGTGAAGACTTTGTCCAAGGTACAATCGGTAAAACGACACTGCGTTTTTCAGAATTAGAGACGCAAGTTAAAAAGCACCGCGTGAATCAAAAAGAAAACCGCGAGGAATGGGAAACCATTTTTCATGGAATACTATTTATTGCCGATGCCAATAAGCACTTCAATAACCAAACACTCATTTTACCAGCGAAAAATACATTTATTACCGCAATTGCTGATGCCGTATCTCATCTGTTTAACCGCGAAAATAAACGTGTAGATCTAGAAAATCCCCATTTTGAGCAACATTTTTCAGTCTATAGCAGCGATCAAATTGAAGCACGATACTTATTAACGCCTGCGATGATGGAACGACTAGTCGATTTTGTTACTAAAGCTAAAAATTGTATCTCGTTATCATTAATTGATAATAATATTTATATCGCGATAAGTAGTCATAAAAACTACTTTGAGCCCGCATTATTTACATCCTCGGATTCACTGGAATCTGTTCAAGCGATTGCCCGGGACTTAAAGTTTGTCATCGATATTGTCAGCGATTTAGATCTCAACACTCGCATCTGGACGAAGCGCTAATCCATACATTTAAAACTGTAATGGCACACTATTTATGAATAACCTTATTACTTATATTCTTGCTTTTAACGATGATGCCCCTGAGATTATCGATCGACAAAAACATCAGCAAACAGTGAAAGAAAACGAAACGAACATTCATTACACCGAAGAACGTGTGACATTCAGCAATGGCACTGTGATGTTAAAAACCACTGAGTTTGATGAAACGCTAGATGAACTGGACGATAGTGTATGCCCTGAATGTTGGATCAATTACGAAATTATTACCCAGCCAAACAAAGGTTTAATTACACCAAAGAAGAAAATATTTACTAGCCAATGCCAAGAGTCTTTTTGGCTCAAACTTCAAAAAATACGTACTAATCTACACTGACAGAGTTAATACTCTATATTTGAAGCATGAAAACAATCCCCTCATGCTTCTACTGCTGGAAGTGAGTCTTTTATTTAATCATCAGCTTATTACTTCTACTATTAGCTAACTGACCACGCTCCTCTTCCATCTAACTGTTAACTATGATCGCAGCCATTAGGTGGTAACACATTAATCCATAAAGTTTCACCTGATAACGTTACTTTTTTGCTATGACAAAGCGCTATCGCGTAGCGTTTACTTAATACTGAATGCTTATCAACTGTTTCTGTCGATAAAGTGATATGTAAATATTCGCCTGTTGGCCAACTTGTTTTCTGAAATACAGATAGTATCGTCTTGATATTCATCTGGGGAAAAACTAATAATTCCGGCTCATTCAATTTTTGGGACAACTGATAAGTTTTATCACCATTACTAAGTTGATAATTGATCGTATAATTATCAAACGCTTGAGCCATCGCCGCGTTACTCAACAA
Organism: Photobacterium sp. SKA34; assembly: GCF_000153325.1. GTDB lineage: Bacteria > Pseudomonadota > Gammaproteobacteria > Enterobacterales > Vibrionaceae > Photobacterium. The sequence continues at coordinate 349,762 of NZ_CH724142.1, read as the reverse complement.
CACAACCAATACAGATACAGTTTTAAAGATAAAAACCAATACAGATGTGATTTATGGCTAAGTATCAGCAACTTGTTAAGTCGATAATAGAAGACATTAGAGATAATACGCTTGTCGCTAATACAAAATTACCCTCATTGCGACAATTGGCAAAACAACATGAAGTCAGCATTTCAACTGCAGTAAATTGCTATCATGAGCTTGAATCTCAAGGCTGGATAATTGCTAAACCAAAGCAAGGCTTTTTTGTTCGTTCAATGGATCTGGGAGTCGCTCAACCTGAATTTAAACAGTTTGATAGTTATCAAACCTCTCCACGTCGAAATAAGACGCCTTACAGGGCAAATAATGGTGTGCTTGGGGTCACCTGTATGCCCATTGATAATGGGACCATTTCTGAATTAGATCGCTGTTTTATTCGTACTCTGAAACGCTATAGCTTAAAAACAAATCGTTATCCTGATCCTATTGGGGAACAAAGATTAAGAAAAGCAGTTTCAAGTCACTTCTGTAAAAAAGGCTTCCCCGTTGATCATAACCATCTTGTGATCACCCAAGGGGCTATGTCGGCAATCAATACAGCATTAAAGATCATTGCGAAACCTGGTGATACCGTTGCGATTAGCTCACCTTGTTTTAGTGGCTATATGGATCTTCTGGTTAATTTACAGCTGAAGGTTATTGAAATTCCATCAAATAAAGACGGGATAGATTTAAAGCAACTGGAACATCATTTACAACAGGGGAATATACAAATAGGGCTGTTTTCAACTACTTTTATGAATCCTCAAGGAATCACGTTAAGTGTTGAACAAAAACAAAAACTAGCAACACTATCAGCTCAATATCAAACACCAATCATTGAAGATGATGTCTATATTGAACTATCACATGATAGAACAATGCCATTACCTGCGAAATATTATGACAAAGATGGCTATATTATTTGGTGTGGTTCCATTTCTAAATCACTGTCTGCCAGTTACCGCTTAGGGTGGTGCTTGTCTGGACGCTATTTCTCTGAATTTAGTAATTATTATTCAGCAAGCTCGCGTGGCGTCTCCCAGCAGATCCAAAATGCCATTACCGAGTACTTTAATACTGGGCTGTATGATAAATACATCAGACGTCAATGTACTAACCTATCAAACAACATGTATCAATATCGCCACTATCTTAATCACCATCTACCTAAGCTCATCAAAATGAGCAATCCCAATGGCGGTATGACACTATGGATAGAAATAAAGAATCATAATGCAGAAATGTTTTCTCAACTCGTCAACACCAACCAACTAGATATAAGAGAAGGCTCTCTTTTTAGTTCTTTGCCAATATATGATAACTACATCAGGGTTAATATTGGCTATCCAATAGAGCAGGCAAAAGAGCAACTAGCGCTACTCGTAAAGTTAATAAAAGCTTCACAACGCGCTTAACTTACACGCCATTTTGACACACTCCACATCTGACTTATAAAACGTATCGCCAGATGTGGTAAGCCCTAAACGCTGGTAAAAACCAATGGCACTCGTTCGTGCATCACACCAGAAATATTCCACATTAGTCGTTTTTAGATAAGTAAAGAGCTCTTGGATCATCACAGTACCAATACCTTTACCTTGATATTCAGTGAGGGTGGCAAACTTACGTAGTCGGGCAACGTTTCCTTCGATATAAACCGAAGACACACAGACGAGCTCATTATTAATAAACGCCCCAAAGTGCGTTGCTGTCTCATCCCCTTCCACTTTACAAAAAAACTCAGGTTTAGACGGCCATAAAACACGATGCCGAACTGTTATTGCCTGCTGCCAGGTGATTGGTTTTATTTCCATTAATATTAAATCCATATAAAAAGAACCTACAACCTACTAAGCCATAACTTCGATTAATCCTTAGCATTAATAACCTACCTTTTAAACGTAAACGTTCCTATATGACGTTTAGTTTGGTAACGCACATCGTTATAATTACTGAGAAAGATTTCAATACTATGTATAAATTTTAGTGAGCTTGTTAAAAGGCGAAGCCCTATCTAGATAATTACTCTAAATAAGGCTTCTTCTTAAATCAGAAATTTTAAAATCGTGTTGAAATTTCTAAACTAACACTTTATTTCTTCTGGCTTAATGTGATGTTTGTATCTTGGATCAACGCATTACTTTTTGAGTTCTTAAATGCATCATCAACATCTTGAATATAGTAAACCGGTAATGATTCTTCATTTGCTACCGCTTTCCCTTCATCAGGACCTAAACACAGCATGGTTGTTGCCCACGCATCACCTTGAATAGGATCATTACCAAACACGGATGCTGAAACAAGATCATGGGTGATCGGTGCACCTGTTCTTGCATCAAGAATATGTGAGTAATCTTTTTTGCCATCCTTAAAGTTATGGTGATAAGTACCTGAAGTGTTTAGTGATACGCCATTCTCATCATTAATCGTTACGATTTGATAAGGATGAATACCGTCTTTTAGCGCTACAGGTTGTTCAATTGCCACACGCCACTTCTCACCCATTGGCTTATGACCTTTGATCTTCATATCGCCACCGAACTCAACCAAGTAGTTCTCAACACCATCCGACTCTAAAATTTGGCTTAAACGGCTAATCGCATAACCTTCACCCATTGAAGATAAATCAATTTGCAACTGGGGAATGGTTTTTCTGATACGTAAGTGTTCAGGATCTATTTCAATTTTATCAATACCAATATCAGCACGCACCTTTGCAATCTCGACGGCTGTTGGCACATTTAATTTATCACTTTGGAAACCCCAAAGTTTATATAAAGGCTGAATAGTTGGATCATAACAACCATGACTTTCTTCATTGATCGCCTTTGCTATAGACAACAAATAAATAAAATCTTTCGAGGCGGGTTGCCATTCCGTTGAGGTACTCTTATTGAACTTAGAAATATAAGAATCACCGCGATACGTTGAATATTCTTTATCAATCGCGTCTAATGCTTTATCAAACTGGGCTTGTACCTTCGTCGATGAAACATCATCTTTAGACCAATAACTTACATGGTAGCTAGTGCCTTCTGCATAGCCTGCGATTTTTTCTAATTTTGGAGGCTCACTACAGCCCGACAACATCATAGTTGCAGACAGTGTAAATAAAACAGCGCAGCTTGGCTTTAGGAAAACATTCGACGTTTTCGCAAACATACAAAAACCTTATTGATATATAAATATATGTAAAGTTTACCAACAGTTACCAAATACTACTAGACAAAGGCAAAACACCGCATCTAACGTGACCCCTAACAATGAATGAAGGCTTTGCCAAATCACTGGTTAAATGTACACTAGTTACGTTTTCAGTTACGCCAGAATATTTTCTATGTATACCCTTCGCCCTTATCAGCAAGACAGTGTTAACGCGACTATCCACTATTTTCGTAAACACAACACCCCAGCAGTATTAGCCCTACCGACAGGCGCAGGTAAAAGCCTTGTTGTCGCAGAGCTTGCCCGAATTGCTCGTGGGCGTGTTCTCGTGTTAACCCACGTTAAAGAGTTGGTAGAGCAAAACCATGCAAAATATGAAAGTTATGGTTTAAAAGCCTCTATTTTTTCTGCTGGATTAGGGCGAAAAGAAACCGACCAACAAGTGGTGTTTGCTTCTGTGCAATCAATGGCAAACAGCTTAGATAAATTCAAAGAACAATTTTCATTATTGGTCATTGATGAATGTCACCGTGTACCTGATGACGAAAACAGTGCTTATCGCAAAGTCATCAAACACGTTCAAGATGTTAATCCAAACATTAAAATCCTTGGCTTAACCGCGACACCTTATCGCTTAGGCATGGGTTGGATCTACAAATACCATACCCGAGGTCAGGTTCGTACCGAGCAAGATCGTTTCTTCCGCGACTGTATTTTTGAATTACCGATCCGCTATTTATTAGACGAAGGTTTCTTAACTGAGCCTAAAATCATGGATATGGCAGTGATTGGTTATGATTTCTCATCTATTACTCCTTCATCGACAGGCCATTACAAAGAAGCCGATTTAGATAGCGTGATTGGAAAATCAGAGCGTGCAACACCAATGATCATTGAACAAGTGATTGATTACGCAAAAGATCGTAAAGGTGTGATGATTTTCGCCTCAACAGTCAATCACGCCCAAGAAATCATGGGCTATTTATCAGGTGAAAATGCCGCGTTGGTTATTGGTGATACCCCTCTTGATGAACGCGATCGCATCATCAATGATTTTAAAGCGCAAAAGATTAAATACTTAGTTAACGTTTCGGTATTAACGACTGGCTTTGATGCGCCGCATGTTGATTTAATTGCTATTCTTCGCCCAACTGAATCTATCAGCTTATATCAACAAATTGTTGGTCGAGGATTACGTTTAGCTGATGGTAAAAAAGACTGTTTAGTTCTTGAATATGCTGGTAACTGTTACGATTTATACCAACCTGAAGTGGGTGATCCAAAACCCAACTCAGACAGTGAAGTCGTGATGGTACCTTGCCCTGCTTGTGGTTTTAAAAACAGTTTCTGGGGCAAACTCGATCCCGCAGGCTTCTTAGTTGAGCACTATGGACGTCGTTGCCAAGGCTATTTTGAAGATGATGAAACAGGCGAACGTGAAGAATGTGGTTATCGTTTCCGCGCCAAATACTGCGAAGAATGTGGCGCTGATAACGATATCGCCACAAGACGCTGCCACCTTTGTGATGCTGTTATGGTTGATCCTGATAAAAAACTGCGTGAGGCGTTAAAACTTAAAGACGCCATGATCATGAAGTGTACTGACATGCGCTTAGAGCCAGGCAAAAATAAATTCGAGAAGCCTCAGTTAAAAGTGATTTATGTCGGTGATGAAGGTAATGAAATTAACGAAGTGTGGACGCTTTCTAATAAAACCCAGAAGCAAGAATTTCTGAAGCGTTTTATCAATCCTCATTTAGTGGATCATCACCGCCCATTTACCGATACCGCACCAACAAAAGTGGCAAATAACGAGCACCGTTTACGTCCACCTGAAATTGTAATCGCCCGTAAAAATGGTCGATTTTGGGCTATTCGAGACAAGTTGTTCGATTTAGATCAATATCAAAAAGACTAAAGTCGTTAAGTTAATTTTAGTTTGTAACGGCATTGCCTATAGGTAATGCCAATTTCACAAAAACAGAAACGTGGCTGGGTTTATCCCTGCAAATTTGGCTCATTTAACTTTTTTGACCAGAAGCCTTACTATCTAAGGCTTGAAGGATCAAACATATACCAATTGAAACAACTCCAATCCAACCTGAGATAGACACCTTCTCACCAACAATGACAACAGCCAATACTGCTGCAACCACTGGCTCGAATAGAGTAAGTAGACAAGCATTACTAACATCAACATACCTTAACCCATAACCGTAGATAAGATAGCCTAAACACATTGGAATGATCGCCATATAGATCAACACAGAAGTATTATTGAAGTTGTTGAAAAGGTTCTCACCTGTGAACAATAAACTCGGCAACAACAATAGAGCGCCGCCCCCAAAAATGCTACCTAACGCCGCTTGCGATTTAATACCACTATCAATCATTCGCTTAGCTATCCATGAATAAATGGCATAACTTAAACCAGCAACTAAACCTAATACGATGCCAAATAAATAGGATATATTATTAAATTCTACTGCCCCGTCCGACTTAGCCGCTACCAACATTATGATCCCCCCCAAACCAAAAACGAAACTGACATACCATTGAATTGAAAACCTTTTAACCTTGCTAAAAAGACACTCAAGAAAAACGGTAAAAAAAGGAGCACTCGCAATCGATATCACTGTCCCAACAGTAACTCCCGACAACTTCATTGAGGTATAAAAAGCTAACGGATATACCGATAAAGCAAGACAACTTACCGCTAACAATAACTTGAGCGCCATGATCTGTTTGAAATGATGCATGATACTTCGCCAAGACAAAGCAGCTTGAATAACACCACTTGCGCCTGTTGCAAAGGCACCAATCGCTAATGGACTAAGTTGATCTGCAAAGCTGGCAGCAGTACCTGTTGTGCCCCACAATAAAGAGGCAAATAATATGGCTAACACTCCAAATTTGTATTGGCTTGTTGTTTGAATCGCTAAAGAAGACATGATTTTTTCTCTACAATGATATTGAATAGAGAAAAGAATACGGAGATTGACGAAGAGATACCTTGCAGAAAAGACGTAAAAAACGTCTATATAGACGCTATTGTCGAGCTAACTCACGCGGAGACAAACCAAAGTGAATTGAAAAACGGCGACTAAACGCAGATGAATCGGTATAACCGACTCGCTCTGCTATCAATTGAACGGGTAAATCAGTGTGCGTAAGTAACGCCTTCGCTTTCTCCATTCGTTGAACTTTAATGTACTGTAATGTGCTGACACCAACATTCTGTTTAAATAGTTTTTTAAACTGAGTCGGACTTAAACAGGCAATCTTAGCTAATTCATTAATCGACAAATTTTCACCTATGTTTTCGATAATATGGCTTTGTACGTCTCGAACTCTGGGATCAACAGGTTTAGCATGGGTCTGCTGTTCTAAAAGTATTGAGAAGACATTCATCATCGAGCTTTCTAATCCATTATCAACTTGGTGTTGTAACTGTTTTTCAACGAAATGGAGATAGCTTAACAGTGGTGGTGTGACTGAAAATACAACCAAGCCCCCGCTAATAAAATGCTCTGGTAAAATATCCAAATCTGCCACAATAAAACGCGCCATTTCATCAGCTTTAAAGCTATGCTGAATACCTGCAGGAATCACAACGCATTCACCCACTGTCACCTTACCGGCAAAGTTTGGCATCTCAATCGCGATATTACCGTGAATAGGCAATACCAATTGATGGTAACTCTCATGCGAGTGCGTCTCTAGTTGCTTAGTATAAGCACGAATACTAAGGCTGTTTTTCGTATCAGACATAAATAAACACACGTAATTTCATACAGGTATGCCGAGTATAACCAGTCAAAGACACAACGCAAAGCGGTGAGACTGTTCGCTTTAACCGTCAATCACGACCAAAAATCGTAGCCTATCTTGCTGCCACAATAATGATGCAAACATTGAAAGAGCCATGATCATGAAAGTTCTTCGAGATAGAAAATGAACGGATATTTTGAAAGATCTAGAAGTTAGTCATTAGTGAGTTAACTTAACTACTAACTCATTTGTGGACATAAATGAGTTAGATTCTTTGCTCTATTTGGGGCGATTCGTATTAGAAAATATATGGAAAATCTATTTTAACTCTTGGTTTATCGTAAAAACCTTCGTCACAGATTTCCAATAAGTCATACTCGAACAGTAGGTTTTACACATCACACTGCCAAACTCATATCAGTAACGACCATCCCCTCTCTAACTTCATATTTCGAGCATTTTATATTAAGCCACTGAGCAAGAAATGGCCCAGACCGAGCAACATATTGCCCAAGCGGGCAATATATTGCTCAATATTTAAAAGCATAAAAAAGAAAAGCTCATATTTTTCATGCAGCTAAAAGTTGGCACACTTCATGCTTTAACAGCACGTCGTCACAGCACAGGCTGTGTAATTTAATCCATCATAAAATAGGATACTAAGATGCCAACTCCTTGTTATATCTCAATCCAAGGCCAAACTCAGGGTAACATCACAGCGGGTGCATTCACGGCTGATTCTGTCGGTAACATCTATGTTGAAGGTCACGAAGACCAAATGCTTGTTCAAGAATTCAAGCACGTTGTTACTGTTCCTACAGACCCACAATCAGGTCAGCCTTCAGGTCAACGTGTTCACAAACCATTTAAATTTACCGTGGCACTGAACAAAGCTGTTCCTCTGATGTACAACTCATTGGCATCAGGTGAAATGCTACCGTCTGTAGAGCTGAAGTGGTACCGCACATCGGTTGAAGGTAAGCAAGAGCACTACTTCACTACAACGCTGACCGATGCAACGATTGTTGATATCAACACCCACATGCCACACTGCCAAGACTCATCAAAAGAAGACTTCACTCAGCTTATCGAAGTATCAATGTCTTACCGTGCAATTAACTGGGATCACACGGTATCGGGCACATCAGGTGCAGATGACTGGCGTGCACCGCTAGAAGCGTAATCGCCCCCCACTATGTCTCAGCCTACACACACTGTGTAGGCAGCTTTTCGTTTATGCCTTTGCTAAATACGCCGAAAGGCCGACGTTAGCAAAGGTTTAATCACGAGGTCAGTATGGCAACAAAAACGGGTTTGCAATTTACTTTTGAAGTCGATGGGCTAGATACTGATGCCTTTGCCGTCACGCAATTTTCAGGCACTGACAGTCTGTCTTTGCCTTTCGCCTTTACCATCGACTTAGCCAGTCGTCACCCTGCCTATACGCCGCAAGAGACCGTTGATAACACGGCCACACTCACGGTCTGGCGAGACGGTGAGCAGCAACAACAATGGCATGGCATTATTCGACGTTTTACCCAGGGTGACACAGGCCATCACCACACCTTGTATCAGGTAGAATTTGTACCGCCAGCAGCCCGCCTCGCGTTGCGCCATAATAGCCGAATTTTTCAAACACAAACGGTGCCTGAAATTATCTCGGTGATATTACAAGAATTAGGGATTACCGATGTTGATTTCGTCTTAACGCGAGATTACGTACAGCGTGAATATTGCGTCCAGTACCGTGAAACAGATTTAGCCTTTATCGACCGCATTGCCGCAGAAGAAGGCCTGTTTTATAGCTTTGTCCATGATAATAAAAAGAATACCCTGCGCTTTTCTGATGACACCCAAAGTGCCGCTCGACTGACGGAACCACTGCCCTATAACAGCCGCAGTGGTGGTCAAAGTGGCGTGCCTTTTGTGCGCACCTTTGCTCGCCATACGCAAATTCGCCCATCGTCTGCGCAACTCAAAGATTACAGTTTTAAAAAGCCGGCTTATAGCTTCTTACAAACTGCCAATCCGAAAGAAGCCGATTACCAGCAAGCCAATTACGAACATTACGATTACCCAGGGCGTTACAAAGACGATGCCAGTGGTAAGCCGTTTACTTCTTTTCGACTCGAAGCATTACGTCGTGATGCCAATACGGCCTATGGTGAAAGTAACACCCACGGTTTAATTGCAGGGGTGAACTTTGCCTTGCAAGAGCACGATGATGAGCAATGTAATGACGAATGGCTCGTGGTGGCGGTTAACCATATGGGTACGCAACCGCAAGCATTAGAAGAAGCGGGCGGACAAGGTGTAACCACCTATAACAATGATTTTATTGTGATACCCGGTCATCGTCCATGGCGAGCACCCTACACGGCTAAACCTCGTGTAGACGGCCCACAAATTGCGATGGTGGTGGGCCCTGAAGGCGAAGAGATTTACTGTGATGAATACGGTCGGGTAAAAGTCCAGTTCCCATGGGACAGATACAGTAACAGTGATGATAATGCGAGTTGCTGGATACGTGTCTCCCAAGGTTGGGCTGGTAGCCAATATGGCATGCTCGCACTACCGCGTATTGGTCATGAAGTGATTGTTGATTTTCTGGAGGGTGATCCAGACCAACCTATTATCACAGGCCGTACTTACCATGCGACCAACAAGCCCCCTTACCCGTTACCGGCGAATAAAACCCGCACGGTATTGCGCACGGAAACTCACCAAGGTGATGGCTATAACGAGCTGCGCTTTGAAGACCAAGCAGGCAAAGAAGAAATCTATGTTCACGCGCAAAAAGACGTGAACATGTTGGTGAAAAATGATCGCAAAGACGACATCAAACACGATTTACACCTAGATGTAGACAATGAACGCTTCACCCACATCAAAACCCACGACCACCTAACCGTAGACGGTGAAAGCCGTACTCATGTAAAAGCCGATCAAACTGTCGCGGTTGATGGCAGCTTACACATGAAACAAGGCCAAGCATTACTTGTGGATGCAGGAAATGAAGTGCATTTAAAAGGTGGTTCAAAAGTGGTGATAGAGGCAGGTGCAGAGCTTACCTTAAAAGCCGGCGGCAGCTTCATCAAAATCGACGCATCAGGCGTATCGCTCTCAGGGGCAGCAGTCAATATAAATGCGGGGGGAAGTGCTGGCAGTGGTACGAGCTATGGCGGTATTGCCCCAATGTTGCCTGGTGCCGTAGAGCCAGCTCAAGCATTAGATGCAACAACTGCGATTAATTGGCCCCAGCAGCTTGAGGCCATGAAAGGTAAAGTGCCAGTTTGTGAGGTATGTATGGAGAATGCTCAATGAGTTTTACCACTAAGCTCCCTTTGCCGATCCCTGATTTTAATGTCAGCGATGAACAGCACTGTTTTCTTATTCTTGATGGCAGCCAAATTGATAAACTCGAGCTGTTATTGCTTCAACAAGATTTTCAACCACAAGTTATTTGTCCAACGCGCTTTTTACCATTAAGGGAGGTTTCAGCGTTTATTGTAACGCTGACACCCGAGGCCATTGCTTGGTTTATAAGATATAACCATGCCAATGTTGGGTATATCGTTCAAAGTGATACCAATATCGAACAGCTTGCTAATAAACTGTCGGACTGCTTTGAAGTGCTTTCGGTCTATGGCTCTAAGGTCTTTTTTAAAGTAGGCCAGCCAGAGGCGATGAATGTGATGTTAAGTGACCAAGCATGTCATCTTTGGGCGTGTTTATCGAAGGTTTGGCTACCTACACGAGAGGGATGAGTTTTACTGAATAACGATGAAACTGTGAAAACACAATCACGACCAGAAACCTATAAATTGTCTGAACGACAATGGCAGCAATTGGGTGATATCACTCGCCGCAATACCGTAGAGAAAGTCAATCAACATTTAAATACTTATTTTCCCGCGGTCCTTCACCAGCACAATGCTCCTTTTTTATGGATAAAGGAATGGGTACACAATGCCCATAACATGCAATTTGAAACTGATAGTGATGTCCTGCATTTTTTCAATATTCTCGCACTCCTCGGGGAAGAGGTATTCAACACAGAACGGTTTCCACATATCAAGCATTTATTAGAAACCCCATCAGCACAAACGCCGTCAATGCGCGTAGCTATTGCTGATGAACTCGCTCATAAGGAGGTCTCCCATGCCAACTGATGCTTACAATGCTGCCCAAACAGGGGGAACAACCAACCCGAGTTCTCCGGCAGGAACCTGTCCGTTTCAACTAAAAGAAGTGGGTATTATTCCGGTTCGATACGCACTAGATGGTGCGATTGACAATGAACCATTATACCCATTACCTGATGGTGCAAATTGGAAACCACCTTTCAAGCTTAATCAGCAATATAACTTGCGCCAATTGCGTGATGGTTGGTTATACGTGTTTAGTAAAAAACTCGGTAAGCTGCACACCTACAAAGTTGAAGGTGACATATTCACAGCGCATCATGAAGGTGGGACTTGTGCAGCATGTTTAACCTATGATAGCGACGATACGCTTTGGCTCAGCTTTGCACCTAATGCATGGACCGAGCGACTTATCACACTGTTTAGTGGCATCGATGAGGGTAAAACGCATCGTAATCAGTGGATGCGAAAATTAGATATCAAGGCGTTTAAGCAGCACATGGTGGCGCCTCACTGTGGTTTAGCGAAAGATCTAGAAGCGTCTATGGCTGATATTGGCGCTGTGAGTCAAGATATCATCAATAGCTTTACCGTAACCTCTACCCCACTAGAGGCAGAGACGTCATCACCAAACAGTGAATTTATCAAAGTAAAACAAGCCGGCTCAGCACCGACACATCAAGCCGCACTTCCGCAAGCAAATATCGAAAATGGTTTATTCATTGCTCTAGACGATCCGCTGGCAGATATCACTGATATTGCATTGAAATTAGGCACATTACATGCGCAGAAAGAGTTGGTGTTTGGTGATGATGAAGACAAGCACAAGCTGTTGATGTCAGATCTCGTTCGTTCTATTGCACATGTTCCGTATGACCCAAAAAATGCGCCATCTGCTTTACAGAAAAAACTGAAAGATAACCCTCAAGAAACGTTAAAATTTGAAGCGACGTTAAATGAATACTTAGTCATAGAATCCGGTTTAAATCAGTACAAGTATGATCATAATGCTTTTGAAGGCGTGAAAACATTAGAGCCCAGAAAACAAGAGCTGTTAGCTGAATTGAAAAATCAATTTTCTTATCAACCTACAGCTAAAGATACGGCTAATTATGAACAACGTAACAAAAATATTAGTGAGATCAACTGGGAGGGAATGTCTACTTTTTTAAATGGCAAGTATAGTGAGCTTGATGAACTAAAAGGCGACGTTGCTCCAATAAAAGAAGATCTCGACAACGCCATAATCTCATTGGGCGTTAATGCATTACGTGTTGGTGTTGATATTGAAAACGAGCAAGGACAAAGCTTCTTCAATCAACTTTTTTTACAATTATTTACTTTAATGACAGCAGTATCAAGCGACTGGAAAGCTCCAAAAAATCAGTCATTGATGGCACTTGCGCCTTATTATTACAGCCCTGAATTTCAATCTGTGATATTCCAAAAAATATCGAATGATGCGGTTTCATTTTCAAATGCTAGTGATGATACTAATATGGTCTCTCGTCTTGGTGAAATCTACGGATGGCTTGATGACGGACGAATTCCTGATACCGATGATACGATAAAGGCTGCAATTAATAACGTTCTAAGTGCAGCTAAAAAAGCATTTTCAAAGGCAGGTAACTCAGCTTGGGAAGGGCTTCTTGATGGTTTATTTCCTTTTCAGACACATGGAGAAAATAACCTCGCTTCAGGGCTCAGGTTTATTGTTGCACGCAGTCTGATCAGCGATGATAGCAAGATTACGTTTTCTAAAGATTATGTCAAAAACCTTGAAGCATTCAATAGTAAATTGACCCCTTTTCTGCAAACAGCTCAACGGCAATCTAGTCATCTTCATGCCCAAAATACGACGGCAATGCGTGATGCTCTGGGGGCGACGAAACAAAAAATCGCAGATCTTATTGCCAGTGAAATGCCATTACTGATTAAGCTCGATAAAGAAGCCATGACGGCTGTAAGAACCAAACTAACAGGCTATTTTTCAGGGCTGCGAGAGCGCACGATTTCGATGGTTGGAAAAGCGAATAAGTCATTAGAAAGCATTAACGGTGCCGATACTGTTATCGGTGGGTTTGCCGCGATCTGTAACTTATGGAACTTAATGGTTGTCTCGCAACAAGTTACTACAAAGCTTAAACAAGCCGGTACCCCACAAGAGCAAGTGGATGTCTATATCGAACTTGCTTCGACGGTTTCATGGACACTTTCTGCGTTTGCCGGAGTGGGACGTGATGCGCAGGTGATTGCTAATGAATTTGTAAACAAATCAGTTCAATCTGCTTTGAGACAAGCTAGCAATATTGAACAAGTGGCGATAAAACGCTTTGCAGCAGCTGCGAAAGTGACCGCGATATTTGGGTTCTTTGCGGCGAGTACGGAAGGTTATTTAACTTTTAAGCAAGCTTATAATTCGGATGATTGGTTTGAGGCAACACTATTAACAGGTAAAGGTTTTGCCCTTGGGGCTCAAGGTATAGTATCAGGCTTTCAATTATTTAACTTGGCGAGCCAGACTGTTATTCTCGGAGAAATTATTGCAGCCTGGATGGTCAGTACCCTATTTTATGCAGGTATTGCCTATCTCATCTTCTCGGGTCTGTATAACTATTTTCATCGCGATGAAATGCAAAAATGGTTACGAGGTTCAAGTTGGGGGAAATCACCAATAAAACAAACAGCTAAACAGGAGTTAATGGGATTAGAAGACATTATTTGGAAGCCCAATATTGAACTGACTACAAAGAGCGTCGATATTTATTTACCGTCTTATCTCTTCGATGATGAGAAGCAACATTACGATTTAAAAGTAGTGGTAAATAAAAAGAAGAGTACTTCTTATGCTGACATTGCAACAGAAATGAAAAAACCATCGAAGCTGAAAGTTGACGTCACTCAACGTAAACGCAAGAAAACGTCAAACGGTGTCTCTTATATTACAGTTCCTGTGACCTATGACGAAGGTGATACTGTTGTTATTGCGATAAACTATGACAGGGCATGGACGGAAAGTTGCCAAAGTTATGTGGGGAAACTGACCTCAACAGGCACATTTGATTTAAAGAAAACTCAAGACGTTATACGTCATCATAATGGCGTGGCTGGTCTAAAGCTCCCTACCGCAGGATAAAGAAAAATGGATAAAGAACAAAAAATTGAACGATTATATGCCACCTCTCCCGTCTATGAGTGGGAGCTCATCGTGAATCCAGATAGTAGTCGAACAAAAGTAGCATTTGTTTTTTTTCTTATACCAATGCTTATTAGTCTGACCGTTTTGTTTTCTACTTGGAATAGTCATGGACTTTTGATTGCAGGGGCGTTTGCATTGACTGCTTTATGGGTTGCACCTTGGATCCGCTACCTAATAAAGGCAGACAAACGTTACTATTACGCCATCAATCAGTACGGAATTTATTCAACAAAAGAAGATATTATTCCTGAAATTGCTTACACCATTGTAAGACGCTCAGCATGGGTTGGCTGCGCTATCTGTATCTTTGCGGCAATATTCATTGGGCCGATGGCATTTGTAGGGGCTGGCGGTGCGGCATTAATGTCATTTAGTATGACAAACTTTCGTCCTAAACCGCACAAAAGCCAATGTTTGTTTGATGGCTACGCTAAATTAGACAACATTGACGGAAATATATACGAATTATGCACAGCGAATTACCATTATGGATTTGATTTAATTATTCCAAAAAGTAAATTAGCGCCATTTATTAAGGTCATAAAACAATATAACGATACTTTTGAAGAAGAATTTGTTGATTTATATAAAGATTCTAAATTTCAATCTCGTCCAGTTATCCTTGAAATTGTTCGATAACGAATCTTTTTTCAACTAAACCGCTCTCTATGGGCGGTTTTTTTATAGCGTCAGTAGATTGACGAACATAAACTCTGGCTTTTATTGCTATGACCAAGTTTGAATTTCAAGCCGATTATTGCCCAGCTGGTTATAGGTGTATTCTCAGCGAGGTTAAGTACGCCTACACCGAGATGATATGAATGGAAACACTCGATAAAGAACAACAAATTGAACGATTATATGCCACCGCTCCCGTCTATGAGTGGGAGCTCATCGTGAATCCAAATAGTACTCGCACAAAGTTAACATATGTTTTTTTCTTGTACCAATGCTTATTGGTCTGATTATTTTATATACTCATCCGGATAGCGTAGGACTTTTATTTGCAGGAGCGTGTGCATTGACTGCTTTATGGGCTGCTCCTTGGTGGCGTTATTTACTTAACGCAGACAAACGTTACTATTACGCCATCAATCAGTATGGCATTTATTTAACAAGAGAAGATATAATTCCCGAAATTGCTTACACCATTGTAAGACGCTCGGCATGGGTAGGCTGCGCTATTTGTATCTTTGCGGCAATATTCATTGGGCCGATCGCATTTGTGGGGGCTGGCGGTGCGGCATTAATGTCATTTGGTATGACAAACTTTCGTCCTAAGCCATATAAACATCAATGTTTGTTCGATGGGTACGCGCAACTCGAGTATTATGAAAGCTGTAAATCTTTTATTAATACAAAAGAGAGCTTTTTTCTTTCACTAATTCCGAAACAAAAGCTTAAAGAAATAGAAAGTGTGCTCGCTAAGTTTAATGATACTTTTGAAACAGAGTATATCGATGACTTAAAAGATGCTCCTCGATTTCAAGCTCACCGAGTTATCCTAGAGGTTGTTCGATAACGAATCTTTTTTTCAACTAAACCGCTCTTTATGGGCGGTTTTTTTATAGCGTTATTAGAATGACGAACATCAACTCTGGCTTTTATTGCTATGACCAAGTTTGAATTGCAAGCCAATTATTGCCCAGCTGCTTATAGGTGTATTCTCAACGAGACTTAGTAACTTAAAGAATACTAGACAGCAAAATATCGACGAATAACATGATTCTAATTACACGTTAAAGAAGTGGCTTAGGGAAATAATAGACTCGGGCCTGCGTCGAGGCTGCAATATGGCATCTACACAAAGAGCGATTGTAAGCTCGGGAATAGCAATAAGCGCATGGGCATTCTAGCGTTACAGACGATCTTAATATCTAAGACAATATGTCGTAGCAGCCTTCCGTGGATATCGTTCTAGTCACGGAAGCAGAATCTAATCCAATACTGGAAAAAGAACGCATGGCACAGTTAGTTGAGCTAATGCCTTAATCAGATTCGCTAGCCAATAACAAAGGTAAATTCACCAGTTAAACGCCCGTCGATTCGGATGGTTTCAAACTGTAGATGATCACGGGCTTTTCCACCCCACCATTCATTACCAGTATTACCTTTTAAGTACAGCTGGGTGGTAAGTAGCTCTTGATTATCACGCCACAACTTAACATGAATGTGTGGCGGACGAGAAGCGTAAGGTACAGGATACAATGTCTGAAATAAGTAGCGCCCATCCGATTGAGTTTCAACCGCGCCAAACCCTGCAAAGTGAGCATCAAACATATCGTTATTTGGCTGGTTTGGGTGAGTGTAAATTCCTTGCCCATCACACTGCCAGATTTCTACTTTGATGCCTGAAACAGAGTTGCCCGTTGTATCCAGTACTTTCCCTTGTAATATAATGGGCTCTCCAATTAATCCTTCAGTATGAAGTACTAAATTTGATCGAAGAGGAATACGAACGACCGGATAAAATGGTCCCTCTGCTTGTTCAGGTGTTAACTGTATTGGCGTTTTGGCTTTTAAACTTGTCGTAAAAATCAAACTCCAAAGCGCTAAAAAGTGTCGTCGTTCCATGGTTTCACCAATCGCAAATTTTAATTAAGTTTGGTTAACATTGAACGATTTGCCAAGACGAATGCCCGTGGATAATAAAGTTTTATCAACATCTGAAGCATTTGGACATAAAATCTTGTTACGATGTGAGGCTAGCAATACCAAAGCCTCAGCAAACCACCTTAAACACTAAAACCAGCACACATTAAAATGCCCGCATGGTGAATCACTCTAAACAACTTGTTATTTTTTCGCTGAGTACACAGTTTTAAAATGCTCTAAGACAAGCACCATATCTTCTGATGGACTGATATTGAGTTCGTCGCACTCTTTTGAAAAGAAATTCCAGTGAGCTTTTCTCCACCAGCCTAGTGTTTTGTCACCTTCACCTTCTAATGCTGCAAACTCAGCTGTTACTTCATTGTATTTACACTTTGATACAGAGGTTACTTCTATAATGCAAACGGGTTCACCAGACCAATTAGTGACAACCTGAAG
The DNA here is from genome assembly GCF_000153325.1 of Photobacterium sp. SKA34. Classification (GTDB taxonomy): domain Bacteria; phylum Pseudomonadota; class Gammaproteobacteria; order Enterobacterales; family Vibrionaceae; genus Photobacterium. Next base: position 332,407 of record NZ_CH724142.1, on the reverse strand, counting down.
ATGTCCCACTTCAGGCATAAGTTCACCTTGTTCGCTGTACCAAATATATAAACTGCATGAGGCTCGTTTTTCACCGCGTAATATGAGATCAGCGCATAGGTTTGCATTGTATTCGTCGGCACAAAAATAGTCTGAACTAAATGAGGTGTACTGTGATGCCCTTTCACAAGACAGAGAACTAAGATATTGATCGAGGTATAATTTACTTCTTTCATCCATGATGTTTACTCAAAATGTGATTAAAAATATAACGCCAACACATTACCCATCTCACCTTACAAGGTAAACGCCCAACGACGATTGATGCTTATAGTCGTGCTTTACGTCGCATTACACATCAACAAGATAAATTATCAGACACTTTAATAACCGAAGATCTTAAGCATCATTTCGTGTTATTGGTTAAAAATCATTAGTGAAGTGTAAATTAATCAGAATAGATTACATTTTTAAAATTAATACTGAGGTATTGAGTATAATTATCGGTGTCGTCGGCGCGACATATTTACTTAGCTGTTATATGACTTTTCGCGCGATGATATGGATTGCCATACTTTTTTGACCTGACATAGTCGAGTTGTCGACCAGTGTAGAATTCTCAATATTGAAGTCTGTTAGTAACGCTTCAAACTCTGCTTTTGAACTATGCCACATAGATACACCTGTACCTGAGACAAAATATAAGCTTTGGTATGAACAAAACTCAGCTAGATAAATAATACCCTGAGGTTTGAGCACTCGGTGTAGTTCGCTAAGTATATTGTCACGATAGCTTTGTTCTGGAATACAAGTTAGTACGGCACACAAAACTATCGAATCGAATTCGCCATCAGAGAAAGGCAAAACCTCAGCCGATAGATATCTTAAATCAAGCTCTGGACATTCGCTCAAACCTCGGCTCACCATTTCTTTCGATGAATCGATGCCAACGACTTCACGATAGCCAAGCTCTAATATCTGTTTTGTGATTCGTCCATATCCACACCCAAAGTCCAAAATTTTAGATTCAAGAGGTACAGATGCGACAAAATCATCAGTTGATATTTTTAAATTAAAATTGACTCGATCTGCCACAGAATCCCATTCACTCATGATTTCCTCCCCTGTCATATAACACATTGCTAACGTGAAAACTTAGTGTGCCAGACTTTGCAGCGTAGCGAAAAATGCACGCGTGCCCCCCACTTGCAGGCTTTGTTAGGGCTTGAAACTCTCAGCAACAAACTTACTGCCCATTGACCCCATTAAGACACCTGAACCTTTGTTGATGTAGGACTTAAATCGTAAATAACTTGCTTGAGCCTTTGGGCTTGATAGCAAAATAGAAACTAGGAAGTACCAAGAAAAATTTAAGACAAACACGCCCACAACTAATATTGATGTTGTATAAACAGGAGCTTTCATGGGTAACATAGCTGCAAACACACTGCTAAATACAATTGCAGTCTTTGGATTACTTAACTGTGTCGTCAATCCAAGAACTACCGCCTTAAAATGAGCAGGTTTGTTAGTTAGCTCTGCGTCATCGGAAACAACGTTGCTTTTGCTCGCGCGCCACATTTTAACCCCCAGATAACATAGATACAGACCACCAAGAACTTTGAAAGCTACGTAAAATTCTGGCACAGCATCAAAAAGTGCGATAAGACCCATTGAAGCAATAAATGCAAATGTACTTGCTCCCAAACCTAGACCTATTGAAATACACATGGCTTCTGCTCTAGATTTTGACATAGCTGTTTGCGCAACCAAGATAAATGAAGGGCCTGGTGTCATTGCTCCAAAGAGTAACAGCGTAGCGATTGGCAATAGAAATAAGTATTGCTCCAACATTTATAATCATCCTTGTACTAACTTGCGTGATTGAGCCCTAACTGGGTATTAATAAGCATTCTTACTTCAATGCAAAAATATACCAATATAATACCTTTATCATTATCGATACAATCTATATATTATGAGCCTGATAGCATTTTTGACCTTTTATATGATTTTTTACAATATGGAAAGTAAGAAGTATTTCTTAATATGAATAGGATTAAAGCGATAAAATCACTATATTTTATTATAACTGGTTATACATACAGACGAAAAAAAGGCTAAGTAATAACTTAACCTTTTATTCACCCTGTGTTTGACTGCTTAAATAGGTAGTAAATATGTTTTCACTATCTTTTTACCAGAGTCTTCATCTGTAATTAAGACTTTATTAAAAATAATTGTCATCCCTTGCGGGTTATTAGCATCATCAATATCATAAACATTTATAGGTTTGTTTGATTTTTTATCTAAAACTATTAGTTGCTTACCTGAGTTGTTCAATAAAATTATTGCCTTATCTGTAACTGTCATACCTGTTATAACAGGAGCATCTTTAGTCTTTATTGGTATGATCTGCTCAGCGTTTAACACCATATCTTTACGGCTAAATCTTGATAAAACAATATATTTATTTACCTTATTAGGCAAAGACAAGGTTAGATATTCATTATCTAATAAGGATAACGCACTGCTGCCTATATAACTTTTATTAGCCCGAACTGTCTTTAAGTTACCTCTACCTACTTCTTTCATACGATATAAATCATCAACGGATAGTTTTACATAACTTTTATAAGCAGACGTTACAATAATCTCTCCATTTTTATCAAAAAAAACGCCAGCAATATTACTTACATCTTTATCAAATTTTGGATCAACGTTATAACTGCTTAATATTTTTGATATCGTATTATCCAGTAAATAAATCCAGTTTTTATTGGTAGCAATAACAACTACACTTCTTTTCTCATCATAACTTATCGCTGTAACTCTACCGATAACATCGGCTGGAAGATCAGTATTTTCTATCTTCAGTAGTTCGTTAGCATGTTCAAGCTTAGTGTTTACATTAGCCGTTAATGTATTAAATTCAGGTTGTTCGATGTAATTATTGGCTCTAAATGAAAAATGACTCCACGTAGGCCAATGTTTTGTTTTCCAAACCGTTTTACTTAAATCATAACTAAAACTTTGCGGGCTACCTTGTCCAATATATGGAGGTGGACCAACTTGAGTGAATGCCTGAATTACGTTTAAAAAGATAACTATAATAAAGCTATATCCTGAGAATTTATGGAAATTCCCCCATTGGATCTGTGTTGTATTTTTTAATGTATCTTCATTTGAAAAACCTAGTAATAAAGACATAATTAGTAAGTTAGCTATAAATAAGAGCACTCCCCATGTATAAGCATGAGCACCCAATATTAACCCACCAAACCCCTGTCCAATATCTTGTCCAAGATGCACAGAGCTATGTAATATACTTAACCATAACCCGTAAATACATATAAAATAATAGGTACTAATATATTTCAATCTCAAACCATATCGAGACATATATAAAGCACAAAGAGAAAGAAGTATTATTGTAATTCTTTCCTGCCAACATAATATACAAGGATTATCACCCAAAATATAACCGAGTATCACAGTTGCAATGCCAATTGGGATCACAGTTAATCCTAAAGATAAAGCAGATAAAAACAGGGATATTTGAGAACTATTTAAACGTTTCAATTAGTAATTCCCCATAGGTAATATCATATTCCAACAAACAACAAGAGATAATAAAACACTAAAAATGACAGAAAAAAACAAAGAAATATCACTCAATTTTTTTCTTTTTGGATAAAAGATAACTAATAATGAAGATATTAAAATTATAAATAATAATAAAAATTCCAAGCTCGCACCTTACTTATTTAATTAATAGGTATCATCTATATATGATGATTCAGACACTATTTCTATCGGCTAATTTTTTTACCGATTTCTTTATATATTCGGAAACCAATGTGATGTTATGTAGGCTTTTGATATGCATTTAATTACACATTAAATCTCACCAATAAATCAGCTTTATTATGAGCACTCTTAATATGAATCTAGCTACTTTCTAAGTGATACTTGACGCTAAGAGTTTTTTCTTTGCGTCGATACATCTGTCTATTTACAGAGTTCTTGTTGGTGTGCAACATGAGCGACAATCGCAATATTACGAATACTTTGAGCATCTAACATTTTTTATCCTCATATTGATGTGACGAATTGATCATACAGGCTGTACAAAAATATCAATAACAACATTCAGACAATAAACATCACTAATGAGACAATGGTATAGCAACTAACAATAAATTTATTCTATAGAACGCTCAAATTATTGAAGAATCACCACAATTCACATTTCTACATTGCAAGGTTTTGATAAAAGTTTAGCTTTATGAACAACGGGATTTCCATACCCGCCTGATGCGAATGCATATCTTACTTGCTCAACACTGAGCGATATTGTCGGTCGCTATAGAAAGTTTAACCATCAAAACATAAAGCTCTTTGCTTTTGTTTCGATCGATAACTTAAAGATGTATGAATACAATGCTGATTCTGCGTCTTGTCACACCAAAGCGTGTTTGATCATTCAGAAATGGGCTGAGCAAGGTGGCTATATTGTCTAAAGTAGCCAATAAATATATTCAGGTTTGTACTTTTACTGTCAATGGGAACTATGGCGGTGTATGTTTGCGTTCAGATGATTCACTTGTAATCAAAAAAGACAGCGATATCGAGACTTTTTTCGTATTAGAAGATAGTGCATTCTTGAAAATAATGAGCCTATTTCTATATGATAAAAACGCACAGTTTACTTACGTGAAACTGTGCGTTTTTTTATATAAGTATTAAACGGTTAAAACTTATATTCCGCAGAAATTTTGTATGAACGACCTGGCTCGTAAACTTGTGTCCACGGTGTACGGTAGTTCTCATCAAACGCATTTGCGACAGTGAAATCAACCGTTAAACCTTCCATGTTTGAGGTTGGCTCCCATGAGGCATAGAAATCAACAAGTTCATAAGACTTATAAGGACCTTCGTTATTATCTTTTGGACGTCGATCTTGAGTGCTCGCAAAGATAGCTCGTGTACCTACCTTGGTATCAATTTCCCAAATACCGTAGTCAACTTGCGCTACCCATTTATCGGCAGGGATATTACTTAACCACTCACCTGTTTTTTCATCTTTGCCACGTGTTTGACCGTACGATAACAATGTATTTAATCTGTCATAACGATACTGGGCAACAACTTCAAAACCTTTTAACTTAGCATTATCAATGTTATTTGAAGTACTTGTACCACCACAACCATCACCAGAGCCATGGTTTGCCATCATACACGCCATCATTTCACTACGGCTTGGTACTGTTACATCTAAATTGATAAAGTCTTTAACTTTGTTTTGGAAAACGCTAGCTGTGATCAGTAACTCATCATCACCAATAAGGTGATCGAAATTAAAAGTACCTTTTAACTCGATATTATGTGCCTGCTCTGGCTTTAAATTCGGGTTAGGCACAAACACATTGGTAATAGGTCCCATTGCAAAGTGAGTACCGTCCATAAATAGTTCAGACGTACTTGCCGCTCTAAATGCTTCGTCATATCTTAATGACCATGCCATCCAGTCTGTCGCTTGCCAGTTAGCACCCACAGATGGAGACCAAGCATCTTGCTTATTATTTTCGAATCCTTCAGCTTTTGACTCAAACGTGTCGTAACGTAAGCCGGCATCTAGTTCCAGTGACTCTAATAAAGAGTAATTAACATGAGCAAAGCTACCTATGGTTGTTGCTTTAGCGCCATCAGGAGGTGTTGGACGCCCCGAGGTTGTTACTGGACGTTTAGTATCTAACTTATCTTCATAACCATCTGCACCAATAAATACTTGGAAACGGTCTAAATCCGATTTATTCGTAACAGAGAAACCTTTTGTGGTAATAGAACTGATATCTTTTTCAGAACTCCCATTACCCAACTCTTTAATATCTGTATCGTTACGATAAATTCTAAAGGCACTATCAATTAAGTTACTTTCAGGGTTATAAGCATACTTTAATGTAATATTTTGATCCGTGGACGTACGATCAATTAGTTTATCTTCTGTAATTAATGGCTCATCCGAACCGACAACAGGTGGATGCCCGTCATAATCAGAAATGCGGTAATCTAAACCAATGCTTTGGCTATCGGTAAACTGCCAATTAAATTTAGCTAACCCCGTCTTATTAATCGCTTCAGTACCATAGAGCTTATAACCATTGCCTTGCTCCATCACACCACTATCTTGGTAACTACCAGCTAGTAACCAATCAACATTATCTTGTTTGTTAGCAATCGCGCCAACAGTGGTAACAACATTCCCGTTACTCTGATAGCCAGTCTTAACTTTGCCACCAAAGCCTGTATCTTCTACCAAATCATCTGCAGTGATTGTATTTTGAATAACTACACCACCAATTGCACCTGAGCCATATAAAGAACTCACAGGGCCCTTTACTACCTCAATGTCACTGATCAAAGTTGGGTCTAAGAAAAAGGATGGTCGGTGATCAAACTGGGCATTTTGGCGGTTACCATCAATAATTTGTAAGACTTTATTCCCTTCTAAGCCACGAATATTAATAGATTGATTACTCGCAACATTACCACCAGCAACAGATACATTTGGTATGAATTTTACCGCTTCAGCGACTGAATTAACCTGCATTTCATCAAGTTCTTCGCTGCTAACTTTTGCAACCGTCCTTGTTTTATCTTGGTTAGTTTCATCAACCCTAGAAGCAGAAACAACAACCTCATCAAATTGAGACACATCGTTGCTGGCATAAACAGATGGAGAAAGAGCCGCTACTAAAGAGCTGGCGATCAGAGTTAATTGCTTGTTCATATATCCCTACTTCACAATTTTTTATTTGTAACAAAATCCGCAAAACATTATTACAAATAAAAACGATAATTACTATCATTTAGATTAAGAAATAAGATTTATTTACTTTACATTATTAGAGAGAATATTTATTGCTCTATAAGCTATTTAACACTGAGCACTGAAAATTAAAAAAGAGGTAAAGGTATAGTTAACGTGTGTTTTTAGTACAAAAAGAAAGCAATTAACCCATCTATTTATTCGTTATTTAATAAGTATGATTTTTCACTTTAATATGCTTGATAAACAGCAATATGATTGTTAGTATGCGCGCTCGTTTTACGACACTAAGTAAGGTCGCATTACTTAGTGAATCATTTATATCGAAGAGTATTGATTATGAAATTCAACGCAGTAGTACGTACTGACCTAGGTAAAGGTGCGAGCCGCCGCCTACGTCTTGCAGAGCAATTCCCAGGTATCATTTACGGTGGTGAAGCAGCACCAGTTGCTATCGCTCTTAAGCACAGCGATGTTATCAACCAAATGGACAAGCCTGAGTTCTACGAAGGTTTCGTACTAGTAATCGACGGTCAAGAAGTTAAAGTTAAGCCTCAAGACATTCAACGTCACCCGTTCAAGCCTAAAGTTGAACACATGGACTTCAAACGCATCTAATTGCGGGTTCATAAACACTTTTCTAAAGCACTCCTCGGAGTGCTTTTTTTATATCTAAATAGCTGCGTCGATATATTTACTAAAACAGCGACTGTTGCGGATCATCCTCTTGCTCAATATTCTTGTCTAACTCTTGCTGCAATTTAGCCCGATGACGCCTTAATACTTGTTGTTTACGTCGACGACATATATCAAGTACCAAATGTTTTTCATCATCGGTCATTTTAAGCCAATACAAACGCTCTTCCCTACTACGGAAGCATCCTTTGCAATACCCTTTATTATTCACTTAACATATGCGCTTACAGGGACTTGGAATATCAAAAAAGTCTTTCTGTTCCATGCCTACTAAATTTCGTCATCATACCTTTAATGAGAATAATAGATCTTTGTCAATCGCGCTGTTATTAAGTGAAAAACACTGACAAAATTTTGCTAATTCGTTAATTCTGTACTGATTTTATGAAAAAATAGTCAGTTATGTTAGTTGCTTTCATCACCTCAACTCTGATAAGGTTATTTGAGTTGTCATGGCTGATAACTAATTTTTACATTATATATCTAGTCATGTCCCTGAATAGATATACTAAAGGAGGGAACCATGGATTTTTTTGTACCATCGGCTAAAAACTTTGAACAAGCGGAATCTGTTTATTCCTCTATTGCTACACACGTCTCAGCCCCTATTCCGAGCGATAGTAGTAAACGTGTAAGTAAGTTAGTTTGGTTACATGAAGGAACGGTATGTATTGGTGAGGTAGGTAAACTTCCACCAGAAATATTCCGTGCACCTGAAGAGATTTTAGCTATTTTTGAATGTGGTGATGTATATAAAATCTGCACCCAAAACCGTGGTGTGATCAATTTTGATCCTATTCTTGCTAATACTAAAGATGTATCTAAAGTTGAATTCTTTAAATAGTCTTTATTTATTAGCAATAAAAAGCGCGCTTATATAGCGCGTTTTTTTATGTCATTTCTCAAATACTAGTTGTTTTATTCAACGCGATCATCAGATTCTTCAGCTAAGTTTAAAAACTTTAAGCCTAAACTAAGTAATAAAATTGAAACAGGTAAAATAAGTATCTTCCAATCAAGATTATCGAAATTGACCAATACGGCTTCTAAGAACTTAACAAAAAGAATAATTACAATCACTTCTGCTAATACATTCTTTAAATGCCCAATATTAGGTGTTTTGATCCAACCTAATACATTTGTTTTATCAGCGTCTGGTGACTTCTTATTTGATATAAATAGTGTGAATACGCCATGCGCAAAGATAAACAAGACAAAAGCGATTAAGAATGTATCGAGTGACTTGATTAAATAATACGTCGCTATGTCTGCAGTATCTAAATGCGCTAGGCTGTTGTGCGGTATTTCATTTAAAAATACCACAGCAAACGCAGTATACGTTTTCATTGCACCAACAATGAAAAGTAGCAATGAACCAAGTGTAGAGCAAATGATGGCTAGCCAGCCTACATGTCGAAAAGCATTAAATGTTTTTTTCATAATGAGATAAATCTAAATTTTTTCACATTATAAAGAATAAACCATAAACATCTAGCAACTCTTAATGTGAATATGGAATATAAACAAACCAAAAGTATAGTTAAAACAAACCTAACTGTGGCGCTGTTATATCATCGAAATATTTACCAATGAACGGCAATATACCATCGGCAACCGGCTTTAATTGCTTATCAATATAATGGTTATAGTCGATAGGACTTTGACGATACTCACTTGGCTCTGCTCCCGATACCGTAAAGATATATTCAATCGTCCCTTTATTTTGATATTGACGAGGGCGACCTAATTTTAGGTTCATTTCATCAGCTAAACGGGCTGCACGCACTTGAGGTGGTATATTTTTCTGATAATCAGCTAAATTTCGTCTTAATCGCTTACGGTAAATAAGTAGATCATCAAACTCCCCTGCTAACGTTCGCTGAGTATAATCACGGACATAATCATCAACATCCTGATCATGAAAAACCATTTGATACAATGACTGCTGAAAATGCTGAGCTAATGGTGTCCAGTCAGTTCGAACCGTCTCTAATCCTTTAAATACGATCTCTTCTTTATCTCCTCGCCACACTAGACCTGCATAGCGCTTTTTGCTGCCTGTTTCTTGTCCCCGAATAGTGGGCATTAAAAACTTGTGGTAATGGGTTTCATATTCAATCTCAAGGGCCGATGTTAAGCCATATTCATCACATAGATGTGCTGTCCACCACTGATTAATATAAGCCACTAAGTCATTACCAATAGCATTTGCATCATCTTGTGAATGGGCTTTTTTGAGTGATACAAAAGTTGAGTCGGTATCACCATAAATTACTTCATAACCTTTAGCTTCAATTAACTCTCGAGTTAATTTCATGATTTCATGACCACGCATGGTTATCGAAGAAGCTAAACGGTGATCAAAGAAACGACAACCTGACGATCCTAATACACCATAAAATGAGTTCATGATAATTTTAATTGCTTGGGAAAACGCTTTTTCGCCATCACGTTTGGCTTGATCACGTGCAGCCCATAACTCTTCAATCATCTTCGGTAAGAAATGCTTGGTACGATGAAAACGTCCGCCACGAAATCCATTAATAGCTTGGTGATCGGCTTTACCTTCATCTTGGTTTAACCCTTCTACTAGCCCCATAGGATCAATCCGAAAAGATCGGATAATCGAAGGATATAGTGATTTAAAATCAAGAACTAATACAGAATCATACAACCCAGGTTTTGAGTCCATTACATAGCCGCCGGGACTTGCTATCCAGTTATCACTAACAAGGTTTGGTGCGATATACCCTGCTCTGTGTAATTGCGGCATATAAAGGTTAGTAAAGGCGGCTACGGACCCCCCTACTCGATCCAATTCAACACCCGTTAAACGGCAACGTTCGATAGCAAAATCGAGTAAATGAGTATGCTCAAAAATGCGAGTCACTAACGCACAATCTTGTAAGTTATATTTTGCAAGAGAGAGTTTATCATGGCGAAACATATCATTAATTTCCGCCATCCGATCGTGTACGTTATGAATCGCTTTACCTTCACCCAATAATTCTTGTGAAACCGACTCTAGCGACCACGAACGGAAGTTATAGGTCGCTGTTTTTAGCGTATCAATACCATCCATGACGACTCGTCCAGGAACAGTAATAAAACCTTGATTAGGGTTTTGCGAAGATGGTCGATAATGCGGCGTTTGTCGTCCACGACCAATACGTAAATTAACTTTATTCCATTCAGCACGATGCAGTAATAAACGAAAATCAAAGTCGATAACGTTCCAGCCAATGATCACATCAGGATCAAAAGCCATGAACCATGACTCTAACGACTGCAATAATGCTTTTTCATTTTCTACCCACTCGATGAACAATTTATTAGAATCGCTATAACCGTCAGGTGCTTGCCCTACCATGATCACTCGGCTATCAGCATCGCTGTGTAAACCAATAGAATACAGTACGCCTTTCTCAGAGCACTCAATATCTAACGACACGACACTCAGTGTTGGCACATAATCAACAGGTTTTACTTTAGTTTTTGTGACTTCAATATGACCAGCACGCTGGCGTTGATCACCCGTAAAAACTAAGCCACCACGTACAAAACGTTCCATTAAGTAGCGATCAGCTAAACGAATATCTGATTCAAAAACATCAATAAGCTCAGCAGAAAGTGCTTTTACCGCAGAGAAACCATCACGAATAGTTTGGCAATAACAGGCAGAAACAACATGATGCTGAAACGTTTTCAGTGGCAGATCTTTCCACTCTGTCGTGATACTTGCATTCGTTAATACCTGTTGGGCTTGCGCTTTTTGCTCCGTACGAACAAAGAAAACAGGCTTGTCGCCTATAATGGACAAACGATATGGACCATTTTCTGTTTTAACCCAGAAAATGATTTCTGTTTGTCCATTAATGTCACGACTTTGGCGAGTTAAAACAAAACCCGTTGTTAACGACTGCAAATAAAACCTCTGCTGTTGATATGATCACCCGATCTTTTTTTCTATTTTTTCAAACTCTGCCACAATCCAATTGCCAACATGTTCAACTAAAAACAAAGCGGCACGTTTGGGCACTTGCGGACCATTAATAAGAATTTGAATACGTTCAATATCGACCGTTTTGTCAGGATAAAAATGAAGGAAGAAGTCAGCACATTGCTGTTCACTATAAGCAAAACTCGATGTCCGATGCGCCACCAGCATAAAGCAGCTCCGTAACATCTTCTTACCCACCTTTCGGCACAATGCGTTATATTCAGTGACGCTTTTCGTTGCCATGATTTTACTACGACAATCCGCAAATACCGTTTTTATATCACTATTAAACGCTTTTGCTATCTCCCAACTCGGTTCAAACAAGCCAAATTGTGTTGCCAAGTTATCACCATAAAGGCATACACTACAGTGCTTAAACCAGAAACCCCATTTAAAAATCGATGAGAGTGTCATCGCCTCATCTCTCGTAACCACCGCAATATCAACCTGAGTGATAACGTTATAACGATAGGCTATTTGTTTACAAAGTAAGTCTAATACGCGATTTTCTGATGCCGATAAGGGGCTATTAACAACCAGTGTTATATTAAGATCCGAACGTTCTGTTATCGCACAACGAGCGGCAACACTGCCATTTAAGTATATGCTGTGTATCTGCTCTGATAGCTCAGCCTGTAATTGTTTTACCAAAGCTAATAACGCTGGCATATAAGGAGCTTGAAATGGGGTTAATTCATCAAGAACAGGTAGTGTTTTCATTACAAATACAACTCATCGACAACGTTAATCAGTAAAAGCAGCAATAACAAATCGTCATAAGAATGTAGATTTTTATGCTTTATTCTCTCTATATACTACCAAATTCGACCTATCGATAGTAAAAACTCACATTCACTGTTTTTCTGCTTAAATTTTCATTCAAACCATTATAGGCATCGCTTCTTACTGCGGTTTTAGTATAATCACCACTCTTACCAACAAAGAGACAGATCTTAATCTATGGAAACTCAAAACCTGATTTCTTACGATGACGTTATCGATGCGGCATACGATATTTTCTTAGAAATGGCACAAGATAATTTAGAGCCAGCAGACGTATTACTATTCACTGCACAATTTGAAGATCGTGGTGCGGCTGAAATCGTTGAAACACGTGATGACTGGGCAGAGCATGCTGGTTTTGATGTGGATAAAGAGCTTTTCGCTGAAGTTATCATTGGTCTTGTTAACGAAGAAAATGATGAGCTAGATGACGTGTTTGCTCGCATGCTAATCAGCCGTGATCCTGAAAACAAAGGCTGCCATATTCTATGGAAACGCGATTAATTATCGTATTCCTTATATAAAAAAGGCGATATCACATATTTATTTATTGATGTGATATCGCCTTTTTTACTGTTATACCGAGTAATAGAGCTTAATTAACTCGCAAGTATTGTAATGTCATGTTTCTCACTACGTCGGATCCAGATCAAACTCAATACGACAATAATTGCCATGACTGAAAGTACAGCACCTAAGTTAAACTGACTTTGCGCACTCATTGCTGATGCTGCTAATGTAGCTATACCAGCGCCTAAATTCTGAAGCCCACCAAGTACAGCCCCTGCTGTACCTGCATGTTGCGGAAACGGCTGAATAGCTAATGTGGTAGCGGCAGGAAATAAAACGCCAGCACCTATAAAATAAATAAACGCACCACCAATTAAACTGGTAACCGTCACCAGCCCTTCCATGCCTGGAATAATAATCGTAATAGCACCTGCAAGTAATGCAAACATACCCAAGAATAAAACGCGGTTTGTACCCAATTGCTTCATCAGTTTATTTGAGCCCCAAGAACCCAACAAATAACCGGGTAAAGGCAGAATGAATAGCCAACTTACGGTACTTGGATCAAGTTTTAATACACTACCCAGTAATACCCCTGCTGATGCTTCAAACGTAGCGACACCGGCAAAAGTGGCAATTAAACACACCACATAACCTTGAAAACGGCGATTAGATAATACGTAACGATAACTTACCCATACTCGTTCCGCTCGGCGACTTTCAACAGGTAATGTCTCGCCAAAAGAACGCATCAGAGCTAGCGTTACAAGTGCACCAAAAACGAGTAGGAAAATATAAATAGATTCCCAGCCAAGATACTCTGATAAATAGCCACCTAGTAGTGGTGCAATCAATGGAGAGAAGATCACCCCCATACTGACTAAACTATTTACTTTGTGTAAATCATCACCGTCATAACAATCTCGTGTAACTGTTCGGCTCATTGCACCACTTGTACCAGTACCCATACCTTGTATAAAACTAGCAAGTAGGAGTACATCAAAACTAGGTGCCACTAATGCAATAGCTGCACCGATCAAGAAGATGATCATACCGCTGATCATTACAGGACGTCGTCCAATACGGTCAGATAGCGGGCCATAAACAAACTGTGACAAACCATAAGGGATCAAATACGCGGCCATCACAGCCTGCAAAGAAGCGGCTTTAACGCCAAAGAACGTCGCCATTTCTGGGATCGCTGGCACGTACATTGTTTGGGTCATTTGCCCAACAGCAATAAATATAATAAGCAAGAATAGGAACTTGCCCATATTCGAAGACGATTGCTTAACCACAACCCTTACCCTCAGACAGAATAATATTTCATAAATAACCCGATTAAATAAAAACGAGCCCAGAAAACAGAATAAAACTCTAACCTAACAATAAATAATGAATAGAAAACTCAATATGTATTCTTATATTAGAACCTATGACTAAATTTGAGACGAGATGTTAATCCTGATACTGGATTAAGACAAGAAGATATTGCTTGTTTTAGCACGAATTAAATTTTAATTTGGATTATATTTTCTAATGCTTAAGTTTGGGAAATAATGTTCAGAAAAATTGTACAGATACAAAAAAGCCCTGTAAGCAATACAGGGCTTCTTTTAAACAAATAATATTGCTTAATTTTCGAAATTAAAACGATGATGACCATGACTTGCTTTGGTCTTTAGATAACTTTCATTACCATCTTTTATGTGTGCTTTAGTACCAACAACTTCAACAATGTTAATACCATTTTCACTTAATTCGCGAATTTTTTTTGGATTATTAGTAACAAGTCGAATTTCTGTTAAACCTAGTGCTTTTAGCATGTATGCCGCTTCACTGAAATCGCGTAAATCGTCACCAAAACCTAGATGATTGTTCGCTTCATATGTGTTCATACCTTCGCTTTGAAGCTTATAAGCATCAATTTTATTGTACAAACCAATACCACGACCCTCTTGGCGAAGATAAAGAATGATACCACCTAACTCACCCATCTTTTCAATAGTTTCATCTAACTGCTCACCACAGTCACATCGAGATGAGTGGAAAACATCACCAGTTAAACATTCAGAATGCATACGCACCAAGGGCGCTGTCGTTTTTTCTGCATCTTTAAAAATAACGGCAACATGTTCTTTACCAGATTCAAGCCCATTGAACGAAAGCAAATCTGCAGGAATATTGCTTTTTAAACCAACTTTAAAAGGCACTCTCGCCCTAACATTTACCATATTCTTCCTAAGCATTTGCTAATACTCAATCATAAGGAATGCTGTTGCTTATGATGACTATCGACTTAATTTCAACCTGTAAATAATAGCGAAAATTACCACATGACAACAGTACCGCGCTTTAAACAAAGATAATACGTGATTAATCGTTTAAAAAGATCACTAGCAGGTTGAATTTATCGTACTGTACAGCAGGTACTCACGTGTACTACCTCAATGTGTTATATTATAACACATTTAATACCCAAGCAATTTGCTCGACTATTTATAGTTTATAGTCTATCCGCTAGCGTCATTAGTTTAGATAAAATAACATCGCCAGCAACACCTAACCCATTATGTTCATATTCATTAGTCACCCACACTTTAGCGTGATTTAACCCTACCAGGGTTTGACAACTTAAATCATAATCAACATACATATCATCAACATAGACAGCAGCAACTACGGGAACGGTATTCTTCGCTAATTGTTTAGCATCATATAAGCTAGACCAATCATCTTTCACTGCAAGTAAATCGGCTGCGACTTTTAGTGGTTGTAAACAATGCAGTTGATCGAACATCCACGGATAGACCATCTCTCCTGTAAAGAAGAAATCATCACCCTTTGCATAATTAAATTGCGGATATTCTCTACGTACACGTTGTGCTGACCAATTCGATGCATCATGTTGGCAATAGATAGATTCATGCAAAATAGCGTAGATAGGATTTGTCTGATAGCTTTGCTCTAATAACATTTGGTTTAAAAAGCTGTAACTCAATTCAGGTTTACCACTGACTTCAATAAATGCTTCATCAAGAATATAGTACATGGCTAAGTCACCACCACCTCGACCTAAATTAATCCCCCACAGTTGGAATTGTTCAACAGTAAAACGTTGGCCATTAGGTAACCTAACATCATTATCCAATAAGAAATTAGCGATATCGACACATTGCTGTTGTGCACTCGGGAAGCGAGAGAAAAAACCATTATTTTCACCAATTACACGTTTATAAGTAGCACGATAAACGTTATCAGCATGCCCTGTAATCGGCGGAATCCCTCCGGTTAAATAAGCACGTGTTAATGACTGAGGATAATAAGATAAATAATGCAATGCGCAAAAACCACCAAAGCTTTGCCCCAAAATTGCCCATCGTTGAATATTTAAAGCTTCACGAACAAATTCAGCATCTTTAACAATATTATTAGCACGAAAGTAGCTTAAATATTCTGTTTGCTGCACTGACGTTTTATCAGACAATGTTTGATGAGAAATCGGAGAACTTTTCCCTGTGCCTCGTTGATCAAGCAGTAATACGCGATATTTTGTTAGTGCTTGTTTAAGCCAACCAGAGTTCCCTGTCGGGCGTGGTGATGGAAACCCTGGTCCTCCTTGTAAATAAACTAACCATGGCAAATCATCATGTTCGTGGTCTTGCTTCACCACTTCTCTAGCATAAACAATAATTTTTTCTTGATGAGGATTTCTATAATTCAGCGGAACAGTAAAACAATGTGATTTAAATAGTAAACCATCACTTTTATATATCTTTTGCATTTACTGCAACTCCATTATTAGGTTAATTTATAATACAACATTTAACACAAGGTTATATAAGCGTTAAAATATATAACTATAAGTGCCAGTTTTCTAGTCGTTTATTTAATAAATGTATTTATGTTTGGAATAAATAGCTAAACAATAATAGAATATACCTAGTTTCAATCGATGCTAATTTCAATATCATGAATAACAATTTATTACTTCGTTGTAAGCAACCTTTCATAATCCTCATTATAGGTTTAGGCTCTATCTTTTTAATGCAATATTTTATAAAAGTTAGTTTATTCCAATATGGACTTTATCACCGTGTTAATTTGAAAAATTTAGTCAATGAACCAGATTCCATGGTATTTGACTCAGGCATAAACGCGTTAGTGCCTTCATTTTACCTTTCTGATAATGAGGGTGTTGCTCTATCTACAGGTATAGAAAAGTTAATACCAAAGCTAACTTTTACATGTTCAATACATGACATTAAAGAAATGCGATTAGCAAATGATTTGTCGAGTAACATTCATTATATTGGATTGATTACCCCTTATAGTCGTTGTTCCAATTACGGGATAAATTCACCAATAAATGATAACTACAATAAAGAAAATGCAATCACGCTTGAAGACTATGTGGTTACTCCATATTTAGGCAGTCGTTTGAAAATAATTCGTAATTTGCCTAATGATACCCATCTAATCACAATTACCGATCCATTAAATCGTCAGCTATATTTTAATAATACAAAAGATAATAATGTTGTTATTTATCTTGAAATTTATGTAACACAAAAAGGGTTAACGGATATTGTTCATTCAGAACTTTTGATCGTTAATGTTTTTTTATGCATTCTACTTGTTATTACATGTTTATTTTTAGGGCTTCGTCCTCAGCAACGAACAATTAAAATGGCTATTGATCGGGGTATAAAGCGCAAAGAGTTTATCCCTTTTTACCAGCCTATTATTAATTCAATGACAGGCTCGATTGTAGGTTGCGAAAGCTTACTCAGATGGTGTAAAGCAAATGGTGAAATTATTTCTCCTGCTATATTTATTGATATTGCCGAGCAGAATAAACAAATTTACGAGATCACTGATCTTCTGATATCACAAGTTACCAACGATATTACAAAACTAAATAATATTAGTGATGATTTTTATATCAGTATAAACGTTATCCCTCGCCAACTTCAAAATCAAACATTTGCAACAAAACTACTGAATACTCTATCAGCAAATAAAGTATCTCATCGTCGTATTTCGATAGAAGTAACAGAGCGTACCCCTTTTACGGATTTAGCATCGGCAAAAGCCGTAATGCAGCGCCTTGTTGATAACCATATAGGCATAAAATTAGATGACGCAGGAACAGGTTTTGGTGGATTTAGCTATTTTCAAGAACTACCGATTAGGACATTAAAAATAGATAAAATGTTTATAGACACCATCGGTACTTGTGATGTTAAAGCAAACATTTTAAATGCCATCATTAGTTTTGGTAAAAAAGCAAAATTAACAATGATTGCTGAAGGTGTAGAAACAGAAGAACAAGTTAATTATCTAAAAAGCCAAGGAATATTTCTAATTCAAGGTTTCTTTTACGCAAAACCAATGCCCTTTTCTGATTTAGAAAAATATATTGAAAACAATATAATAAGATAAAGGATAGATACCATCGAGAATAAATGATATTTATTCTCACTCTATTTTTCATATTTGAAATCTTTTTTCTGTTTTTTAAATCACACAGTATTAAAATAAAAGAGTATATTGATACTATAAGCGAAGGAGATATTTATATCTCTATATCGTTTGCCATAAATAATAAATATTATGGCGGGAGATGATGTTCCTCCTTAAACCGCCTTTCAATCAAGGATAATGACGTCTAACAACATTCGACTTAAAATAGTCGAGGACCGTGTATTTGTTTAAATTTATAATTTTAATTAATTATATTAATTTTGCATTCGTCGCGTTGTTAGTTCATTTTTGTCCTCTTCTATTTTCTGCTCGATAAAGAATTATCAATTCAACACGGCTGAGCGTTATACAACTCTTCCCTACTCTGAGTTTATAATTAGTAACGCGGTGTCTAGTGAGGCAGAGCAATGCAATACTCAAGTGAAGTACAAAATATGTGTCCTATCTCTCGTGGTCCACATCACGAGTCCGCACCCATTCCTGTTGAAGGTCGCTGGGTACAACCTAAAGATGTTATTGCAATTTCTGGTGTTAGCCACGGTTGTGGTACTTGTGCACCACAACAAGGTGCTGCAAAACTAACTTTAAACGTGAAAAACGGCATCATCGAAGAAGCATTAATCGAAACTATCGGTTGTTCTGGTATGACTCACTCTGCAGCAATGGCTTCAGAAATCATCACTGGCAAAACTATCCTTGAAGCACTAAACACAGACCTTGTTTGTGATGCTATCAACGTTGCAATGCGTGAGATCTTCCTTCAATACGTTTACGGTCGTACACAAACAGCTTTTTCTTTAGACGGCCTACCAATTGGTGCTGGTCTTGAAGATCTTGGTAAAGGTTTACGTAGTCAAGTAGGTACGCATTACGGTACTCGTGAAAAAGGCCCTCGTTACATGGAGATAGCTGAAGGTTACGTTACTAAAATTGCACTTGATGACAACAACGAAATCATCGGCTACCGTTTTGTTAACATCGGTAAGATGATGGAATCAATCGGTAAAGGTGTTCCAGCAGATCAAGCAATGGAACAAGCAACAGGTCAATATGGTCGTTTTGACGAAGCGGTTCGCACAATAGATCCTCGTCACGAATAAGCAGCCAAGCTGTTATCCATATATTTAATTACACCTAATTTGCTAAATTTATTGAGGATTTTATCATGGCTGCTTTATTTGAAAGCTTTGATCGTCGTATTAACCAAATCACACCCGTTCTAGAACAATATAGTTTTGCTTCTCTTGAAGAAGCGCGTCAATACATCGAAGATAAAGGTGTTAAGGCTTACGATATCGTAAAAGAAACCCAACCTATTGCGTTTGAAAACGCATCATGGGCATACGTTTTAGGCGCTGCAATCGCGCTTAAAGAGGGTGCAAAAACTGCGGCTGAAGCGGCTGAATTTTTAGGTCAAGGTCTACAAGCATTCTGTATCCCAGGTTCTGTTGCTGACCAACGTAAAGTAGGTTTAGGTCATGGTCGCCTAGGTGCTCGTCTTCTAAGTAATGACACTCAGTGTTTTGCATTCCTAGCCGGTCACGAATCATATGCAGCGGCTGAAGGTGCAATCAAAATCGCACTAAACGCAAACAAGGTTCGTACTAACCCACTTCGCGTTATTCTTAACGGTTTGGGTAAAGATGCGGCTTACCTTATTGCTCGTATTAACGGCTTTAACTATGTACAAACCCAGTTCAACTACACTACTGGTGAACTTGAAATCGTTAATGAGCGTCGTTTCTCTCAAACACAACGTGGCGAAATTAACTGTTACGGTGCTGATGATGTGCGTGAAGGTGTTGCGATTATGCACCGCGAAAATGTTGATATCTCTATTACTGGTAACTCGACTAACCCTAATCGCTTCCAACACCCTGTTGCTGGTACGTACAAAAAAGAACGTCTAGAAGCTGGCCAAGATTACTTCTCAGTTGCGTCAGGCGGTGGTACTGGTCGTACTCTGCACCCAGATAACGTAGCGGCAGGTCCTGCATCTTACGGTCTGACTGACACTATGGGCCGTATGCACTCTGACGCTCAGTTTGCTGGTTCTTCATCTGTGCCTGCTCACGTAGAAATGATGGGCTTAATCGGTATGGGTAACAATCCAATGGTTGGTGCAACAGTTGCTGTTGCAGTTGCAATTGAGCAAGCGCAAGACGCGTAAGCAGAAATTGAAAATCTTTATCTTCAAATAACGACAAAAGGCATGGTTTAATTAATCATGCCTTTATTTTTTCGGCTAATTGTTAATTTTGTTGAATATAACAAAAAAATCTCTAAAATCCTCGCTACTCAATAAACTTGATAACACTTATACCTATAAAAATGCAGGCTTATAGGTATAATCGGCTGTAATTAAGTTAAATCGTATTACGTCATACAGTGATGAACTGGATGACTTAGTTAAGGAAACATCATGATCCAAGTAGTAGGCCACAAAAACCCTGATAGTGATAGCATTTGTTCTGCACTAGTTTGTACAGCTCTTCTCAAGGCTCGCGGTCTTGAAGCAACTGCAATTCGTCAAGGCGAACTAAACCGTGAAACTCAGCACATCCTAGAAGTTGCTGGCGTTACCGCACCTGAACTACGTACAAGCGTTGCTGGCGAGAAAGTATGGTTAGTTGACTACTCAGATCTAGCTCAAGCACCTGACGACCTTGCAGAAGCTGAAGTTGTTGGTATTGTTGACCATCACCGCCTAGGTGATGTAATGACAATCAACCCACTAGAAGCTTGGATCTGGCCTGTAGGTTGTACTTGTACTGTACTATTCAACATTTTTAAAATTGAAGGTCACGAAATTACTCGTGAACTAGCGCTTCTTATGATGTCTGCAATCCTATCTGACACTGTTGGCTTCGCATCGCCAACATGTACTCAAAAAGATGAAGACGCAGTTACTGAGCTTGCTCAAATCGCTGACGTTCAAGATCTAGACGCATTCATAAAAGCACTACTAATCGCTAAGACTGACATCGAAGGTCTATCTGCATCTGAGCTAGTTGAAAAAGATCTTAAAGGCTACCCTTTCAACAACCGTGACGTTGTTGTTGGCCAAATCGAGCTTGCTACACTTGAGCAAGTAGAAGACATGATCGAAGCATTAGAAGCTGATCTACAGCGTCGTTGTGACGAAGAGAAACTAGCAATGGCTGCACTAATGCTAACTGACATCACAACAAGCACAACTCGCCTGCTTTACAAAGGTGAATGGAACGACACTCTAGATACGCACGCAAAAGACGGCGCTCTAATGATGGAAAATACGCTAAGCCGTAAGAAACAAGGCTGGCCTTGGCTACAAACTGTACTAGCTTAATCCTTAAGTTTTTGTATTAGCCCTAAATATTACGCGATAAGAGCTCTCTTATCGCGTTTTTTATTCAAACACATTTATAGTTACCTATATAAACTATCGTAATTACCTGTGAGTTTGTCTTAATCCAACGCTGCTCCCTTCTTTCTCTCAGTGCTTTTTAAACAATTAATAGTTTACACGACTGATATTAGAGCAAATGGTCAAAGGTGACTCCACTATTCCAAATATTACAAAGCCAACTGAATTACCGTATTCACCATATACAGACACAGAACCTTTGATTCAACAACTCGATTTATCAACAAATGGTGGCCATAAAACATGGCAAGAGTATGCCGTTGGTACACATACCTCTTTGTTAGATGCAACCTCATCTAAAGAGACAACAATAACAATGCAGCACGATATGGCCAATTTCTTAAATAACTAATATCGTCAACTAATAAAGCCTTGGTTTCTTTCCAATCACAATAACTGGGGAAGATATCAAGGCTTTGTTCTACTCACATTATTGCGACTTACTCATCTCGCATGTACTGCATTAAACTGCTTTTTTCATTTAAAATATTTGAAAAACAATCTAGAAACTTACGTCCTATTATCTTTCCTTCTCGATAATCCATTTCTAAATCATCTTTGCTACTCAATAGTGCTCGGCTATTCAATGACTTTTCAGGCGCTATTTGGATAACTTGCAGCCCCTCCGGCGGGTTAACTAAAAAATCATTCACATCTTGGTAAGTTTTATAATATTGAGCCAACATTTCAATTACGTCGATATTATTACTCTGCCCTGCTAATTTTAATAAGCGTTCAATATTAATATGTGATAGCCAACTATTATTACCAAAAACAGACTGTTTCAATGTATCTTCACTTTGACTATCTAAATATGAAAGCTCTTTCTGTATATCTTCTTTATCTTTAATAGGAATAGTGTCGTTACGATATTGTTCACGCCACTGTTCAAAACGGTGACTTAATTCATTATGAACCGTTTTAATTCTATCGACAGATTCATTAAGGCTAAGCTTATTAATATAATAGGGTAAGTAGGTTTCAACACTTTCACGCCAATCGTCAAAGATCCCCTTATCGGTATGATTGTCATGATCTAGAGGTTCAGTTCTAATAACAATAACCAGATCAGCCCCTTGTCGCCATGCTTCTTTTGCCGGTATCGCAGCGCTCACACCACCATCGACCCATTCCAACTCATTCATATTAACAGGTAAATTGTATAAAACAGGAATAGCACAACTTGCACGCAAAACTTCATACCAATCATCTTGGTACATCGGCATATAGATATCTTTAAGTGTGTCTTTACGTGTTGCACAGGCGAATGCCTGTCTATGTTGAAGAGTTCTTTTGGCAGTATGAAAGTCGAGGGCTAATTCACCAGAGGGAGAAACAACTTGCAACGCCCAATCAAGATTCATTGGCTGTTGTTTACTTAAGTACTTATATAAGCTAAAAAATTTATCTGTTGTCGTGTAGTTATGAATAAATTTATAACCAAAACGTGGTTGACGACTAATAAATGAAGATAAATTAAGAGCACCTGCAGAAGTGCCTATATACAAAGCGAACGGATCAAACTCGTTCTCTAAGAAACTGTCTAATACACCAGCCGAAAAAATACCTCGCTGTCCACCGCCCTGAACAACTAATGCTATTTTCTTATTATGTGCAACAAAAAGCTGTGATGAAAAATGCGATATCGATTCTTCATCAAAGGCCCCTAGACTAAACGGCAGATAATTCATTTCTCCCCCAAAGGTTAGAAAACACTCTGACGTAATATACGTATTTTATGTAAGAGTTGAAATAGCCTATAAAAACAAGTTAAAGAGATTTTAACTCTTTTAACTAGTCATTGTATTATGCCGATAAAGCTATAGCTGCGTAACTAAAGATTGTCGTTAACGTTAGTGTTACTGTAACTACAGCAAGTTTAAAATTACCATCCATACTTCACCCTTAAAATCCCTAACACTTCCACATGGAAAATTTTATTAACTTAAGTATAGTTATGTTACAACTTTGTTATCAATTAATTTGGGCGGAATTAAGATATTTATCACGCGAATATCAATATTGTATATGTTGCATTAAATTTGCTACTACTATGACGGATTATCGTTTGAGACATAATAGAAGTAGGCGCATTATTTTGTTGTGTTAGAATGCCATTGAAATCGTTACACTTTGCTTTCTACAAGTATTAACAAGAACATCAAATAAAACTTGCGACAACATTGCTTATTATGGTTTTAACGTCTGCTTTTGCATAAGCTCAACAATGTCAAAGTAATAAATATCATTTTGAATTAAATCGTGAAGCTTTCAATTGGTGTTTAGCGAATGGGCCAATCTATTTCAATTTAGATAGCTCGGTTGATTCGAGGTTCGAACTCTCCTAGGCCGATATTAAAACACTTACTACGCAATCAACCACACTAGGTATAACGACGAAAAATACATTTAATGATCGTCAATCCTCATCAATTGAAAAAATTATTAATTACGCAGCGCATATTGAGTTATTAATTCCCCCTGCCAATACAAACAATCTTTAGATACCTCTAATGTCAAAAAGCAGAAATTAGCTACAATAGCATGTAAATACCCCTTAAAATATTGTTACTATTTTCTTGTTTTCCTCAAATAATAAAAGCAATTATCAACATTGCGTGGTTGGATTTTATTCTAATTTACATTGAGTTTATAAATCTATTATCAAAAAGAAACAAAATTTCATATTTTCATTCAATAACACTCATTGCTGATATAAAATTAACCTATATTTAAACTTTATTTTTATTCCTTAGGTTAACTACTATTAAATTAAGGAGTAATTGAACAAAGGATGCTTAAAATGAAACCGCTTTATTTAGGTTTAATCGCTACAGCAACAAGTTTTAACGTTGTGGCTGCGCCATCAGATTGGACGCCTGGCTTTGGTGGCGATATCTCACTAATGGCCGCATATACTAATACGAATTCTCAATTTAGTGATGATAATGAAACAACATCTAATCTAAATTCCCATGGTGAAGATCAAAGTTCAACAATGGTTGCACCATTGGGCACTATTTCATATACGCTTGATAATTCTAAGCAACAACTCTTTTTTGGTACAGATCGTTCTGATGTTGCTTTAGGTCGTTTTCACGCTGAACTTGGTTACCGCCAAAAAATGGATAACGGCAGCACTTTCTCTATTAGTTATATTCCAGGTTTACTCAACATAAAAACATGGCAGGACCCTTTCTTAACTAACGAAGCTCGCGAAAAAACCGACAGCCACATAAAAGCAATACGCGTAAAGTTAGATAACATTGCAGGTTCCATGTTCTCTATTGATAGTGCCTATGGTAAATACGATATTGATAATGAGAAAAGTGGTGCAAGCTTAAAAGTTAACACTCAATTACTTGATCGTAATTCAGATGTATTCTTCATTGAAGGCAGCCATCTTTTACCATTAAGCCAAACACAAATGCTTCGCACTGCATTAAATTACAGTAAAATTGATGCTTCAGGCAAAGCTATGTCTAGTGATATCTTTGGTGGTTCTGCTAGTTTTATTCAACTTTTCGAACGATCAAGCTTAGCCCTAACACTAAGTTATAAGAAAGCACTTTTTGATGCAGAAAACCCAATATTTAGTAAAACTCAAGAAGACGATCAATTCGGTGCTTTCCTTGCTTATGAATACAAACAACCATTCGGCTGGAAAGATTGGGGCGTAGTATCTTTAATTGGCTATAACACTAACCAATCAAACATTGATTTCTATGATGCTGACACAATGCTTGTTAGCTTAGGTATGAACTACCGCTTTTAATTGATATCAGGATAATAAGCATTTATTTCCTTTGCTAAGCAGTTTGTGGCTTTGTCATAATACAGAGCCATAAATTTTACGAGACATAACACTACTTTTCTATTAGATTAACAGCACTTTACCCAAGTTAAAGAAACGTTACTGAGTATTATGGCTGTTAATAATCGCACTGCCGATGCATCACAAGAATCTCTGCATCGAATTTTTACAGTACCGGAAGCCCCAGATTCAACACTGGGTATCATAGAAAAAGAGCTATCAGAAAACTTAAATGAATTTCTGCGTACTCACATTGCTGCAACAGAAAAACCACTGCTCGAAATAGAGAAAGATTTTTCCGATCCAGCAATTCCTGAGATACCGAGCTTTGTCTCTGATCACACGCAATTTCTATTAAATAAGCTGGTTTCACAATCAGTCCACACCTCAGCGCCAAGCTTTATTGGTCACATGACTTCTGCCCTGCCTTACTTCATGATGCCACTCTCTAAAATCATGATCGCGCTGAATCAAAATCTCGTAAAAATCGAAACATCTAAAGCTTTTACTCCACTTGAGCGTCAAGTTTTAGGCATGCTTCATAAGCTCATCTTCAATGAAAATGAAAGCTTCTATCAGCAATGGATGCATAGTGCCGACCATTCCTTAGGTGCTTTTTGTTCTGGTGGCACAATTGCCAATATCACAGCCTTATGGGTAGCAAGAAATACGGTCTTAAAACCTGACGGGGATTTTAAAGGCATTGCCCAAGAAGGATTATTTCGTGCTATGAAGCACTACGGCTATGATGATTTAGCGATCTTAGTTTCGGAACGTGGTCACTACTCTTTAAAAAAATCAGCAGATGTATTAGGTATTGGTCGTGATAGCCTTATTTCAATCAAAACTGATGATAATAACCGTATCAACATCGACCACTTACAATCGACATTAGCTGATCTTAAACAGCGTAACATTAAACCCTTCGCCATTATTGGTATTGCCGGCACAACAGAAACAGGCAATGTTGATCCTTTAGATCAATTAGCGGATATTGCCACAGAGCACGATTGTCATTTCCATGTCGATGCAGCTTGGGGCGGCGCGACATTAATGTCAAATAAATACCGTCACTTATTAAAAGGGATTGAACGCGCCGACTCTATTACAATTGACGCTCACAAACAGTTATATATTCCTATGGGTGCTGGCATGGTGATCTTTAAAAACCCAGAGCTCATGACAGCAATTGAACATCATGCCGAATATATTTTGCGAAAAGGATCGAAAGATTTAGGTAGTCACACCTTAGAGGGTTCACGTAGCGGTATGGCTATGTTGCTGTACGCTAGCATGAATATTATTAGTCGTCCTGGTTATGAATTGTTGATTAACAATAGTATTGAAAATGCTCGTTATTTTGCAAATTTAATTAAACAACAAATAGATTTTGAGTTAGTCACTGAACCTGAACTTTGCTTACTGACCTACCGTTATGTTCCTGAAGCGACGCAGCAAGCATTATTAATCGCTACAGATGAAGAACGAGAGACATTACAGGAACTACTGAATGACTTAACCAAGTTCATTCAGAAACGTCAGCGTGAATCCGGTAAATCATTTGTATCTCGAACCCGCATTACACCGGAGAGATGGCAACATAAGATCACAACTGTATTCCGTGTCGTGTTAGCAAACCCACTCACGACAGAAACTATCTTACACGACGTGTTAAGCGAGCAACGTCAATTAGCCAAAGAAAGCACGATAAGTTTGCCAAAAATAGAAAACTTAACCACAGAAATAATAAGAAAAATGACCCAAGATCGATATAAATAGAATGTTTATCTGTATTCTTTTTTTGATTATTTAGCGTTAACGCCCAGTTTAACTGGGCTTTTTGTATTTTATAACCATTAACAACCAAAAAATTCTATGTCTATCTTATTAATAATCTGCAAATCAACTATTAACAGCACATTATTGTAGTATGAATAGCTTCAATAATCGGTCAAATATCTACTTCTATCTCTCGCATAGTGTTTCCTATTTCTAAGATAAATATTCATTACTTGATTTTGAGAGTCGTTCAATAAATTGCCTTTTTCATATTCTGTCATTATTTTTTTGTATTGTTAACGATATGATCTTGTTGTTGTTCTTTGTTTAGATTAACAATGTTAATGGAACGTTTAAAAACAAGATAATGCTTGAGAATGTTTATCAATTGACATTTTTGACTAAAAATTAAGCAAAAAAATATCTATTCATTGATTGATTTATATCAATAAATTAGCGTATTTTGTTCTAAAAAAAAGGCCATATCACTGAATGATATGGCCTTTTTATTTCAAAATGTTTCGCTTCAATATGCGATTTTTGATATCAATTATATGTATTATTGAAGAAAATTAATCCCCTGCAAACATATATCCTTCACCGTGAACGGTAACAAAAATCTGTGGGTTCTTTGGATCTAGCTCCATTTTAGAACGCATACGACGAATTAAAACATCGATAGTTCTATCGTTTGGCGCTTCGACTCTATGGCTTAACATATTTAAAATACGTTCACGACTCAACACTACATTTGGGTGTGAAGAGAAGGCTACTAATAGCTCATATTCCGCTTTAGTTAGCTTCACCGGAAGACCATTATGAGTCAGCGCTCGTTTGTTAATATCGAACTGCCATTCGCCAAAGCGAATGATGTTATCTTCTTGCATTTCGACCATAGTTTCGTCACGTGCTTTTTCCACTAAAGTCATGCGCCATAACAGGTTTTTCACTCGAACAAGGAGTTCGCGAAGCTCAAAAGGTTTAGTAACATAGTCATCTGCACCCATTTCTAAACCCACAATACGATCGATACTATCAGTACGTCCTGTGACCAAAATAATACCCACTTCAGAGCGGCTACGAAGCTCACGTGTAAGCATCAAACCGTCTTCGCCAGGAAGGTTAATATCAAGCATGACAAGGTCGATTTTTTCGGTCGCCATGATCTCTCGCATCTGTGCGCCACTATCCGCTTGGCTAACCTTATATCCTTCATTCTCGAAATACCCTACCAACTTAGTACGGGTAACAATTTCATCTTCCACAACAAGTACGTGATGAGTCATGTTTGTCTCTTTTAGTTTTTTAGGTGTTCTTACGAAACGTTAGCACAAACCGTTGTTATTCACAATTTGTCATAAACATGCGTTTGCTATTCATTCGTAGCATTAACCTTATTCACATCGTGGACATAAGATTACCCCATAAAATTTATAACGTCACCGTAGCTTACGGCGGGCATTCATTTTTAAATGGAATCATTCAACATGAAAAAACTTTGGCAGATGTTGACAAAGCCAAGTAGCAAGTATTCGATTCTTGCTCTTGTGTTTGTTGGTATTGTGATCACCCTTGTTGGTATCTTTGCTGTACATAAAGGCTTTGAACACGCATCAACCAATGAATTCTGTATCGGTTGTCATACCATGCAGCAAAACTTCGACGAGTATAAAGAATCTGTACATTTTAAAAACGCTTCTGGTGTTCGTGCTGACTGTGTGGACTGTCACCAACCTAAAGATTTAGTTGGTATGGTTCAAACTAAGTTGATGGCATCAAAAGACGTATATAACCAGTTTGTTACTAAAAAGATTGATACGCCTGAAAAGTTTGAAGAACACCGTTTAGAATTAGCTCAGATGGTATGGGATCGAATGAAAAAGCAAAATTCGAGCACCTGTAAGAGCTGTCACAATTACTCTGCAATGGATCACGCTAAACAATCACCTGAAGCTGCTGCTGCAATGACAGATGCTGCTGCAAAAGACATGAACTGTATCGAGTGTCACAAAGGTATTGCACACGAATTACCTAACATGGCTGGCGGTTTCCAGAAAGACTTCCAAAGCCTACAAACTGAAGCAACTGCACAAGGTGCAACAGCTGACAAGCTTTACTCTCTAGGTGAAAAAGATCTATTTGCGACTGACAATGCTAACGCTAAATCAGAAGGTAAATTACTTCCAGCGTCTGAAGTAACGGTACTTGAACGTAAAGGCGACATGCTAAAAGTTGAAGTAAATGGCTGGCTAGAGAAAGCGGGTAAAGGCCGAGTTATGACAGAGTACATGGGTAAGCGCGTATTTAAAGCGACTATCCGTGGTGACATCAAAGCTAACGAGAAGATTGTTAAAGAAGAAACAGATCCAGCAACTGATATTGTATGGCAAAACGTAACCGTACAAGCTTGGATCACTAAAGCTGACATGATCGATAGCATCCAGCCTATCTGGAACTACGCAGAAGAAATGTACGGCTCTACTTGTAACGCCTGTCACGCGGCGCCAGCACCTAGCCATTTTACTGCAAATGGCTGGATAGCAAGTCTGAAAGCCATGAGCGCTTACTACCGTCTGTCTAAGACAGAAGAACGTACGCTACTGAAATACCTTCAGAACCACGGTAGCGATACTGGCGGTGCAGGCGCGCACTAATCCTGCTGCCTAATAACAAATAAATGATAGGCGGGTGATATCACTATCCCCGCCCCATCGATAAAAATTAAAGTTTAAGGATTCTCCAACATATGGCGACTCAAACTAATAAAACTGGCATCTCACGCCGCCGCTTTTTATCTGGCCTTGCAATGGCAAGTGCAGCATCGGTTGTCGGTACAAGCCTTCTTGCTCCTCGCAAAGCTATGGCAGCAGAAGAAGCAAAAGCTGCGTTCTCTGGCGAAGTATTATCTGGCTCTCACTGGGGTGCATTCCGCGCTAAAGTTGTTGACGGTGTTTGGACTGAAACAACGCCATTTGAAAAAGACAAAAAACCAACTGATATGATCCAAGCAGTACGTGAAGTGGTTTACAACCCTGCACGTGTTAAATACCCAATGGTACGTATTGATTGGCTAAAGCAAGGCTATAAGTCAGATACAACACAACGTGGTAATAACCGTTTTGTACGTGTGCCATGGTCTCAAGCGTTAGACTTCTTCTACCATGAGATGGAGCGTGTTCAGAACAACTTCGGTCCAAGCGCACTGTACTCTGGTCACACGGGCTGGCAATCCGTTGGTAAGCTGCATAACGCAGGTACCATGATGAAGCGTGGTGTTGGCCTTCACGGTACTACACTAGGTAAGATGGGTGACTACTCAACAGGTGCTGCTCAGGTAATTCTTCCTTACGTTGCTGGCGCAATGGAAGTTTACGAGCAACAAACATCATGGCCGCTCGTGCTTAAGCACACTGACACTATCGTTATTTGGGCATCTGACCCAATTAAAAACCTGCAAGTGGGTTGGTTAGTACCAGACCACAGCCCATACCAGTACTATGATCAACTTGCAGAGAAAGTGAAGAACAAAGAAATCAAAGTGATCTACGTCGATCCTGTGGTTTCTAGCACCCAAAAAGTGGTTGGTGGTGAGCAGGTCCGTGTTAACCCACAGACTGATGTTCCATTAATGCTTGCTATTGCACATACGCTATACACTGAAAACTTATATAACAAAGACTTCATTGCTGATTACACAACAGGTCTTGATAAGTTCATGCCTTACGTTCTTGGTAAGACTGATGGTGTTGTTAAAAACCCTGAATGGGCTGAAAAGATCTGTGGTATTAAAGCTGATGATATCCGTGCTCTTGCGCGCACAATGGCAAGCGGCCGCACGCAAATCATCGGTGGCTGGTGTCTACAACGTATGCAACACGGCGAACAGTACGCGTGGATGTTAGTTGTACTTGCAGCAATGCTAGGTCAAATCGGTCTACCTGGTGGCGGTTTCGGTTTCGGCTGGCACTACAATGATGCAGGTTCAATCACCTCGAATGGTCCACTAATGTCAGGCTTTAGTGGTGTTACAGGTGTTGATCCAATTCATAACGGTTCATACGACGGTTACTCTACTTTCATTCCAGTTGCCCGCTTTGTTGATTGTATCGACAACCCAGGCAAGACTATTAGCTACAATGGTCAGAAGATTAAGTACCCTGTTATGAAGATGGCGATCTTCAGTGGTAACAACCCATTTGGTCACCACCAAGATCGTAATAAGATGATAAAAGCTTGGACTAAGTTAGAAACGGTTGTATCGATTGAGCACCAGTGGACAGCAACTTGTCGTTTTGCAGATATCGTATTACCTGCAACAACAACATACGAGCGTAACGATATCGAACAGTACGGTAACCACTCTAACGCAGGTATTATTGCCCTGCGTAAGATTGTTGAGCCTATGTACGAATCTAAAGATGACTTTGAGATTTTCCGTGAGCTATGTTCTCGCTACAATCGCGAAGAAGCATTCACTGGCGGTAAGACGCAAATGGAAATCATTGAAGAGATCTACAACGGTGCGCGTCTGCAAGGTCGTGGGCTAGGTGTTCGTATGCCTAACTTTAAGAAGTTCTGGGAAGGTAAAGGTTTCATCGACTTCCCTGCGGGTAAAGAGTGGGTTCGCCACGAATCATTCCGTAAAGAACCTGATCTTGAGCCACTAGGTACGTCTTCAGGTATGATCGAAATCTACTGTAAGACTATCGCAGATATGGGTTATAAAGACTGTCAAGGTCACCCAATGTGGTTTGAAAAGACTGAACGTAGTCACGGTGGTCCTCGCTCTGATCGCTTCCCAATCAACATGCAGAGTACGCACCCGAAAGATCGTCTACACTCACAGCTATGTTCATCAACTGATTTCCGCGCAACTTACGCTGTTGCGGATCGCGAGCCTATCTTCATCAATACTGAAGATGCTGCTGCGCGTGGTATCAAATCTGGCGATATCGTACGTATCTACAACGATCGTGGTCAGGTATTAGCAGGCGCTGTTGTAACTGATGATTACCTTCCTGGTGTATGTCGTCTACAAGAAGGCGCATGGTACAGCCCATTAGAAGGCGGTAAAGTAGGTACTATCTGTACTTACGGTGATCCAAACGTATTAACAGAAGACATCGGTACTTCTAGCCTAGCGCAAGCAACATCAGCTGCTGCTGCCCTAGTTCAGATCGAGAAGTACACAGGTGTTGTACCAGCAGTAAC
Organism: Photobacterium sp. SKA34; assembly: GCF_000153325.1. Lineage (GTDB taxonomy): Bacteria > Pseudomonadota > Gammaproteobacteria > Enterobacterales > Vibrionaceae > Photobacterium. The sequence goes on along the minus strand of NZ_CH724142.1, from coordinate 299,910 downwards.
AGGCTTTAACGGTCCTACCTACGAAGAAGGTATCGACCCACTGTTCCCAGCTATGGATAAGTAATTTTACTTAACTAGTTGATTAAAATAAGGCGATGAATGAAAATTCATCGCCTTTATTTCACCTTTTTAAAATAGATTCCAATATAATGCCTCAGGTTATATTTGAATGTGTTTTATCTGTCTGGAGTGACAATGCAAGAATTTATTGCTTTCAACGAACAACGTGCAGAGATCTACTGGTGGATGTCATCACTTTTCGCTCGCGAACTCACTGATGCAGATCTGCATGAATACCACGGTGGTGAAATGTACACATTCCTTTCAGGCCTAGGCATGACCGAGGAATTGAAAGCACCGGTTGAAGCTTTTCGCGAAGTAATTAATAAATCAAACACACGTCCTGATGAGCAACTTGAATTGGCGGCAGATTTCTGTGGTTTATTCTTAAGTACACCAAAAACAGGCGCCCTACCTTACGCATCTATGTATGTAGGTACATCTGGTTTACTTAACGATAAGCCAGCACAAGATATGAATGTGCTAATGAATGATTACGCGATTGCACAGCGAAAGGAATTCAATGAGCCAGCCGATCACCTTGCTGTTGAATTAGATTTCATGGGTAATCTTATCATCATGGCTAACCAACAAGAGACCGAAGAAAAGCGTGAAGAGCTAATGCAAGCACAGCTTTCTTTCGTCAAAACTATGCTGCTTAACTGGTTGCCACTGTTTGTGAAAGAGTGTCAAAACCGTGACCAATTTGGCTTCTATGCTGCAGCGGCTAATTTATTATTGGCATTCTGTAAACTTGATGCCGCCTTCCTTACTGGTGAATAATTAAGCAATCTATTAATAATTAAACCTCAGTCTCGACTGAGGTTTTTTATATCTGTCTTAAAAATACGCTAAAAAAACTAAATATTTCTAATTTTCTATTTTTCTTCTCTCGCTTAAATATTATTTATTTTTTATCCGAAAATTATGTTGCATATCCAAGCATATTATTCGCATTTGAAATCAATGTAACTTATTGCATTAATATTTTTACTCTATAAATTTCAATACGTTAAAGTCTTCATTACCACGATTGAATAATACAAAGCATTCTCATTAACAATATCAATGAGTTATTTATGCATCCCTTCATTTTTGATTTTTTATATTGTCATACAAAAATAAAAAATCTGATATAGATCAATCACCTCTCATCATTACAAGCCTAAAATCTGCACGCTATTCCCTTAACGTATAAGTATTCATAATAAACAAGGTTGATAGATGAACTCGCATGCAGCCCTTTTCGAACTAGGCAAGAAGCGTCTTGCAGAGTTACGAGCAATGAAACCTCTTCGTGAGGAATCATTCAAAGATAAATTAGAACAAAATGGCATTACCCGTCGTGACTTCATGATTTGGAGTGCCACTATTACATCCCTACTGGCTTTACCTTTACCGTTTAGCACCATGGTTGCAGAAGCTGCAGAGCTTTCCGATCGCGTGCCTCTTATCTGGTTAAGCCTTGCAGAATGTACTGGCTGTTCTGAATCACTAACACGTACAACCACTCCAGATATTAGTACCCTTTTATTTGAACATGTTTCTCTTGAATACCAAGAAGTATTAATGGCAGCGGCTGGTCAACAAGCTGAAGAAAACCTTGAAAACGCAATGAAAGCGTACAAAGGCAAATACCTATTAGCAGCAGAAGGCGCGGTTCCTACTGCTAATAACGGTATTTATCTTACGCTTGGCAGCAAAGCTGAAACCGGTATGTCACTGATTAAACGTGTGGCTAACGATGCTGCAGCCGTTATTTGTGTGGGTACTTGTTCTTCTTTCGGTGGTGTACAGGCAGCTCGTCCTAACCCAACGGGTGCGAAAAGCGTAGGTGCTGTGATTGATCGCCCAGTAATAAACGTTGCAGGTTGCCCACCAAACCCAGCCAACATCACGGGTACATTGATGTACTACATTATGTTTGGTCGTCTTCCTGCTCTTGATATGTTTAACCGTCCTAAGTGGGCGTATGGCGCACGTGTACATGATAACTGTGAGCGTCGTGGTCACTTTGATGCGGGTGAATTTGTAACTGAATTTGGTGATGACAACGCTAAGAAAGGTTACTGCTTATTTAAGATGGGTTGTAAAGGTCCATACACTTACAACAACTGTCCTACAGAGCGCTTTAACGCGCACACAAGCTGGCCTGTTCTTGCAGGTCATGGCTGCATTGGATGTTCTGAACCAGATTTTTGGGATGAAATGGCGTATTTCGAAAAACCATTAAGCCGTCAGCCTTTACATGGTTTAGATGCCACTGCCGATACCATTGGCGCAGTGACATTAGGCGTTACTGCTGTAGGTATTGGTGCTCACGCAGTGAGTAGTATTTTTGCAAAGAAAGTCGAGGAATAATTCATGAGCAAGCGTGTCGTAATCGATCCCATTACTCGTATCGAAGGCCACTTACGCATCGAAGTTGAACTTGATGCTAACAATGTTATTGAAAAAGCTTATGCCTCTTCTACCCTGTTCCGTGGTTTAGAGATCATCATGAAAGGCCGTACACCTTATGATGTAGGCCTATTAATGCAGCGTATTTGTGGTGTATGTACATCATCACACTACCTATGTGGCACATTAGCGGTTGAAAATGCCATTAATGCTCAAGTGCCTATTAACGCGAAATACATTCGTAGCTTGATTTTAACGTCACTTGAAATGCACGACCATATTGTGCACTTCTACCTACTTCACGGCCTTGACTGGGTGGATGTGGTTTCTGCATTAAGTGCCGATCCTGCAAAAGCGGCAAAAGAAGCAATGAAATGGTCTAAAACGCCAATGGCGGCTGGTGAAGGTGAACTACACGCAGTACAAGAAAAAGTACAAGGCTTAGTTAACACAGGTAAGTTAGGTCCATTTGCTAACGCATACTGGGGCAATAAAACTTATGCATTCACGCCAGAGCAAAACCTAATTGGTCTATCTCACTACCTTAAAGCATTAGAAGTTCAACGTGTTGGCGCTGAAATGATGGCAGTTTGGGGTGGCAAAAACCCGCACCCACAATCTATTGTTGTTGGTGGTGTAACTTGTGTTCGTGACATGTTAGATCCTGCCCGCCTGCAAGAGTTTAAACAAAAGTTTGTTCATATCGCTGAATTTATTGAACGTGCCTACCAAGCGGACATTTTAATGTCGGCAGCTGCATTTGGTAGAGAGCCGAGTGTCTTAGGCGGCTGTAACATAAGCACTTTCATGTGTAGTGAATCTATTCAGCTAAATGAAGAAGAACAGCTATTTACTGGCGGCGTTATTCGTAACAAAGATCTTACTAAAGCAGAAAATGTTGACCTTAGCCTCATTGCTGAAGATGTGACCCACTCATGGTTCAACGCTGATAAACCACAGCACCCATTTGATGGTACAACGATTCCTGAGCACACTCCCTTTATTGAACGTGACACCTTAGAAGGTAAACGTCCAACTATTAACGAAGCCGGTAAATATTCTTGGGTTAAATCGCCACGCTATAACGGTGAGCCTGTTGAAGTAGGTCCACTAGCCACTATTGCAGTAAACTACGCAAAAGGTAATCCATACGTTGTCCCTGTTGTTAACGAGTTCTTAAAAACAACAGGATTACCTGCTGGTGCGCTATTTACAACATTAGGTCGTACAGCTGCACGTATGCTTCATACCTTAATCATTGCACGTCATGGTTTAACCACCTTTGAATCTATGGTCGCAAACCTAAATTCAGATCAAACTACGTACATTGAGCCAACCATTGATCCTAAAAAAGAATACAAAGGTGTAGGTGTGATTGAAGCGCCTCGTGGTTTATTAAGTCACTGGCTACGTATTAAAGACGGTTTAGTTGAAAACTATCAAGCAGTTGTTCCTACTACATGGAATGCAAGCCCAATAGATGGCAACGGCAAAATTGCACCTTATGAAGCTTCTTTAGTCGGCTTAAAATTAGAAGATCCAATTAAGCCTCTTGAAGTTCTTCGTGTGATCCACTCATTTGACCCATGCATGGCGTGTTCAGTACACGTGATGGATTACAAAGGCCAATCTTTGAGTGAATTCCGTATTCCGGCACAAGCAGTGTAAGGAAGGAATTTATGTCAACAGATACAGTGTTGTACAAACGATCCTATGTTTTCTCTTTTATTATACGTCTATGTCACTGGCTCCGAGCTTTTGCCATATTTGGTTTGGTGATCACTGGCTTTTATATTGCTTGGCCATTTTTGGTTGCGCCAGATAGCACCAACGTATTGGAGCAAGGCTGGATACGTTTTGCCCATGAAGTACTGGGATTTGTCCTTATCGCTATCACGTTAGTTCGTGCTTATTTGTTCTTCTTTAGCCGCAGTAATGTCGAAAGACGTTCAATAAAAGATGCAGTAAGTCCAAATAGCTGGGTAAAACAAATTAAAGCCTACTTTTGGGTTGGACAACCACCCCATCACGGAGCTTACGGCCCGTTACAGTTAGTGGTTTATGCGGGTATTTCTATCGCCGCTATTTTCATGTGTATAACAGGTTTAACCTTGTATGCCAACGTGTATCACCTTGGTATGGGAGGCCTATTCTGGCAGCCTGCTGAGTGGGTAACCTATGCGATGGGCGGATTAGCTAACGTCCGTGAATGGCATCACATTGTAACTTGGGCATTCATCGTGTTTGTCTTAATTCACGTTTACATGGTGATTTGGACAGGTATTCGATTCCGCAATGGCTCCGCTGACGCCATTATGTCGGGTTTTGATTACCACCCTGTGCACGTTAAAGATAAGAACAAGGGTAATCACCCAGTTCAACATCATACTCACCACAAAAATACTGACCATAAAGGCCACTAGCACTAATGAAGATATTGCTACTTGGTATTGGCAATGTCTTGTACGCCGACGAAGGAGTCGGCGTACATTTCGTCAATTACCTCACCGAAAACTACCGCTTTTCACACCCAGAACATCAGATTGATCTCGTGGATGGTGGTACCCTTGCGCATAGTTTGATCCCAACCTTAACCCAATATGATCACCTTATTGTGATTGATACTGTTAATGCTGCTGGTGTAGATGCTGGCGAAGTGTACTTTTTCGATTTTGATAAAGCGCCACCTGAGATCGACTGGCAAGGCAGTGCCCATGAAGTAGAAATGCTTCAAACATTGATCATGATGGAATTGGTCGGCGATCGCCCTAAAACATTCGTATTAGGTGTTACCCCTACTGTACTCGAACCGATGCATTTAGGACTAACACCTAAAATTTATGCTGCTATTCCTACCATGGAATCAGCCATTCTGAAGCATTTAACGGATCTGGGTATTAGCTGCGAACGCGTAAACAATATTGAGATTAATAGCTTGATCCCAACCGCTTATAAACGAGGAGTAGATGCATGAAATTAGTTCAATTTTCTTTTAAATGCTCACGCCAAGTGCCGTTTTATGCGCAATTATGTAATGACTATTTAGCCAATGAACCTTATGAAATGACCATTGGTTTTGTTAAAAATCGTTATCTAATTGAAGCGGTTGGTGAACAAGCACAACTTGAAGCATTAGCAGAAAAAATTGCCAATGATTTCCTGCTTTCCATTTGGTTAGTTGAATCTAAAGTGGAAGAAATCATCCATCGTGAAGGCAGTGTTGTTCCTCTGATTAATACTCAACATCACTTACCTTTTTGCCAACATTGCGAGCCATTATTAGGCGATAACCAATCGCCACGATTTGGTGAGCTAGCATTACCTTGTGCATGTTGTCATGGTGAGCAGCGTTTACATCAAGCAGTTAGCATCAGCCAATTAAAAGTTTGGGCTAATGATATTCTTACCACTGGCAATGTGTTATTTACCTTAACCACAGAGCAAGGTAAGCATCAGGAATTCCAACTCAGTACAACACCGGTTTTAACCTCATCGCAAGAACGCCCACAAATTCTGATCTGTAATCCTAATAATGTACCTTTGCATTTCTTTACTCCATCAGAGCACGTACTCGCGTTATCAAGCCTTGAGAAACCGCGCGTTACGGTACAACCCAGAACACAACATCGACAGTTACAAGCCCCCTTGTATGATTTATGTTTTAGCTATAATCGCGTACTAACAGTATTTACTGAAATTTTACGTCAACAAGGCGTTGATTTCGTATTTATTAATACCAACCATTGGCAACCTTTAATTACATGGATAGAAAAAGGTTGGAGCCAAGTCGATAGCGATCCTGAACTTGATCTTCCTTTGTCTATCAAAGCACTTGAACCCTTACACGATCAAGCTTGCATTAATGGCTTAAATGCCTATTGGCATAAACGTCGAATTCATTTCGATTATAAGCCAAATCATCCAAACGATGTCCCCTCTCATGCGCTGCCTATTTGTGCATTACATGGCGGTAATATTGAATCAGGAAATGGACGAAATACCGCTGTTATTTATTTTGGTCGATACGCTGCAGGTGAAATTGTTTGCCAAGATAAATTTACCCGTACAGATAGCTTTTTAGTTTTACCTAGCTTGCCACAAACAGGTCATGAAATTATTCGCCTAATGGCAGCAGGAGAACAAGCAGCGATTCTTGCCAAATTTAAAGAGTCGCTACCTTATAACTATCAAGCCCTAAGCCAAATTAACCTTACTGATAGTCATAATCAGCTATCAGGTTTATTTGCTGTTGCGGCCACCATTCTTGGCTTATCAACATCTAGTACTAATAGTATTCAATACTTAAACGATGCACTGATCGCTAAAGCATTACAGAACAGTGGTCAAAAAGGTCATCGTGTTGATTACTCATTAGATATGGTGGATGGCAAGCGCACGATTGAATGGGCAAAAACATTGGGGAGCCTAATGAGCTTTTGTTTAGTTGTTGATGAATCAGAGCTCGATAAACTTGCTTTTGGTATCATGGATTCACTCGCTGACTATATTGCTAATTGGCTCGAGCGTATAGATGAAACTACAGGTTTAAATGCTGTTGTTTTAGCTGGCAGTGATTTTGCCAATGAAGTGTTGACTGAACGTCTATCACTCCGTGTGGGTAAAAACTTTACCATTACGGTTAACCGTCAATTAGAACTCGACGGTAGTAACCTAAGTGCTGGCGCGTTATATTTAAAAATGCGTCGTCGTTAATTAAATAAAAATAATAAAGCTCTACTGTTATAGAGCTTTATTATTAAGTTTACGTTCTAATATTTATATTCAATGGTTATTTTAAATTATGATGAACATCTATAGATGATGCATTAAGGCTTTACATGCTTTATCGCCACTACTTAACATCAATAAGTTTTTAAATTGGCAGACTTCAAACCAATTCGTTCCATGTTGATCTAATACCTCTGCTTCAAAAACATCTAAAGTAATATTATTACTACGGCTATATTGATATAACTCAACCTTTTCACCTTCCCATCCATCCATTGCACCTATAGATTTAAAATTTAATTCTTTTTCCTTTTTAAAACCCCAACTAACTGTTTCATCGATATTTGTTAAAACAGCCTCATCGTTAAAGCCAATGGCACTAAAATGCAGTGGGCCAACATCAACTTTTGATTTATCTTTAAACTGACTTACTATATAAGCTGAATCTTTTTTATTTTTCGCTTGAATTAAACAGTTATGATAACTATATATGGATTTAACTTTTATCGGTTTATTATTAATAATAAGATCAGTGTTATTCATATTTAAACACGTTTCTTTGTTCTCTTGAGTAAAAAATGTAATCATATTAAAATCGGCATCATAAGCTGCAACACTATTTCCCATATTACTAATTACCATAGGAAATAAACCAACTTTATTGCTTTTCCATACCTCTGAATTAAATGATGCTGCATTTCCCTTAGTTGTTAAAAGAGCAAGCACCATCACTATAATTATATTTCGCAATTTTAATCCACTGTCAAAACTCAATTGATTGTTATACTTCATATCCATCCTATTTCTTACTTTGATAGTGTAACCAAAACTCACGCCATACCTCACCAGGCTGTCCAGAACCAATACAGTGATCATCAATCCTTATTACAGGTTTAAGTTCTTCAATAGAATTAGAGACCCATACTTCATCAGCTTTTTTCAATGTGTTTGCATCAGGGGCTATTTCATAGACTTGATAACGCAATTCTTTAGCTATTTGAAGAATGATATGCCGCGTAATTCCCGGTAAAATATTATCAATCGGAGGAGTATAAATGACCTTATCTTTGACCATAAACAAATTACTGCTAGCAGCTTCAACTACGCATCCATTACGGATAAATAACGCTTCATCCTGTGGTCTCCCCTCTAAATAAAGTTGCTGATATGCCATCACATTCGCTAATAAGCTCGTTGCTTTTATATGACAATTCTGCCATCGCTTATCAGTTTGTAATGTTGCAGAACAACCTGGATATGAAAGATCAACAGTAGAAGTAAATGGAGTTGTAAAGATCAAAATTGACGGCGCAACCTTGATAGGAAAACGATGATTTCTCGATTCTTCAACTCCTCGTGTTACTTGGATATAAATCATCTGAGTTGCTTCAACTTCAATAATTATATTACTTATCAGCTCTCTCCAATAGAGTAAGCTATAAGGTGATTTAATACCAACTGCACTTAAACCATTCAATAAACGCTGAAGATGAAGTTCGCCCTCTAGCATCTTTCCGCCATATACAGGTATAACCTCATAAATACTATCACCAAATAAAAAGCCGCGATCAAACGGTGATATCGCAACTTCATTTAAAGGCATGTATTTACCATTAAAAAATGCCAAGCTCATATTATTCCTCTCAGTCATTCTTATAATCATCAAACTACCTAATGGCATAAGATTATGCGATGATTATGCTATGAACAAACGACTTATGGTTATTCAATCATGACAAAAAGTTATACTAGGCATCGTTATCAACAGCTACCATCACAGCAATCCATCCGTGTTTTTGAGTCTGCGGCACGCCACTTGAACTTTACACTGGCGGCAGAAGAACTTTCGATTACACAAAGTGGTGTTAGCAAACAAATAAAAGGTTTAGAACGATTTTTAAATACATCTCTCTTTATAAGAAAAGGGCAAAAGATTGATTTAACAGACACTGGACGTTTATTTTATACAGGCTGCATAGAGGCATTAGACTGCCTTCAACAAGCTATTGACACGATTCAAGGGCAAGCTGGTCAATTACGCTTACAGGCACCGCCAACCTTTGCGAGTCGCTGGTTAATTCCACGTATGGAGCTACTTCACAAAAACCTACCTGAACTATCACTGCATATCGAAACGACGTGGTTACGGACTATCCAAGACTATATTCAAACAGAGCCCAATCAATTAGTCATTCATGCTTGTATTAATTACCCATTTAATAATTTGCGAACTGAATTACTACGCGAAGAATCGCTATTTGTCGTCGTTTCACCTGATTACCTTGCACGCAATGGTCAGATAAAGTCAGCACAAGATCTTGTTAATCATACTTTACTGCATACTCGATTAGATGGTCACATTCATTGGGAAGCGTGGGCTAATGCTATGCACCTCCATGATTTAGATACAACAATAGGTTATGAGTTTGAAACATTGGATATGGCATTGTCTGCTGCAGAAAATGGTTTAGGCGTTTTAGTCTGTGACTTTCTATTTGCTTTTGAAGCACTCACTAATGGGCGCCTCGTCATCCCGTTTAGCATGCCAATAGTAACAGGATTACGATATGTGCTTCTCAGTCAACCCAATAGACACTATCAGGCATTACAGCAGAATTATCTTAACTGGCTATATCAACAAATTAAGCAAGATAATCAAGAAATGGAACAATACCTTATAGATCTCGGCTTCGATACTTCTGAGCGTAGAAAAGGCATTTTATGAACATAACGTTAGTCACATTAAGATTAGCTTGCTCTAAAAGCAGCATGGTGCAAGATAAAGAAATCAAATGAATATTTATAATCAGTCATTCATTTAATAATGAGAACAGCTAAAATATCGTCATTATTTTGACGAAGATTGTGTATTAATTACAAATACGCAACATGATCAACATAAAAAACTAGACACCAAGGCACCAAGATCTCAAAATAATTATAATGTGATTTTAATTATCTTTAGAATCATCTAGATTGATTTCATACCTAGCCGGTAATTAGGCCCTTTGCCTAGAAATAATCAGAATGCATTGATTATTAAGCCTCATTTAACGATGGGGCTTTTTTTTACCCCTATCAAAGCCATGATTTCCCTTGCATTTAATATGGCTTATTTTTCATTTAATAGCATAATGTAGCAACACATCTTTCTTATATCACTACACTTTATAGTGATAGAAAAGTCAAAATAAATAGTCAGCCAATACTCACGCGTAGCTTTAACTTGTTAATAAAAGGTAAATTCATTAACTGGTAATATAATCTTGAATTGCATAACGACGTTACCCTTGAAATCTCTTAAACCAATTGAAAGATATTTAATCAAAAATATTTTCAATTGTACTCACAAAGGCTCCGTAATAATTTAAGTGACATTGTCACATGCAAAATCATAAATATAGACATTAGACTTTATAATAGTCCCTAAGTGTTAATGGTTATGGGTTAGAAATTCTCTTCTCGCGCGCTATATTCCTAAAGCTCACTAAGAACTCGAGATTTGAGATGATTCAAACAAGGTTATGCGGCACAAATCAATCTTGCATCAATTGGATTGAATAACAAATAACAAACAGAACGAATAAAAAAGGCAGTACCGATTAAATCAGTACTGCCTTTTTATTAGAAAACATCTTTAAACGTGATGTTACTCAAGTTCTAGCTGCATTAGCATTAAATCTTCTCCATCAATAACCTGTGTACGATTACTTTGGCAATGGTTGCAAATAATGCTGCGCTCGTTATGGGTGGTTTCTTGACCACACTCGAAACATGATAATACTAATGGTTGGAGCTGCATTTCAAATATAGCGTCATGACAAACCCCTTCTAACTTAAAGGTTTGAAAGGCTGTGTCTAATAACGCAGGTTCAACACCACTTAAAATGCCGACTTTTATAGCAACACGAGTCACTTTAGTCGCCTCATTATCTTCTGCATGTTGTTCGCATTGTTCAATTAAAGCACCAACAATGGAATATTCATGCATTAACAGATCCTCGGAAGTAACTCACCTTACGGTAGATCTAAATAACGACGACTGCCCCATCCGCTAGTTAAAATTACGCGACCTGCATAATCGTCACTGACTTCACCGATAATGGCAGCATCACCACACGCAGCAAATGCGCTTAATACTTCTAATGCTTTTTCTGCTTGTTCTTGTGGTAGTGCGATAATAAATGTTCCTTCGTTTGCAAGATCAAACGGTTCAAAACCGTATAACTCACAAAGCCCACGTACCTCTTCACTAACAGGCACATCATCTTCAACCACATTGATGCCAATGTCAGACGCCTGCGCCCATTCGTTAAGTACCGCAGACAAACCACCACGCGTGGCATCACGCATTGCATGAATATCAAGATCAGCGGCAATTAATGCCTCAACAGCAGGCCATAAGGTATTGCAATCACTGATAAGTTCAGACTCTAGCGTTAGCCCTTCACGTGCCATTAAAATAGCGGCGCCATGTCGACCAATATCACGAGAAACAATGATTGCATCACCCTGTTTTAGGTTACGTACCGAAATATCAGGTTGAGTAATAGTGCCAACACCAGTGGTATTGATGAACAAACCATCCGCACAACCTTTCGGCACAACTTTAGTATCACCACACACGATTTTAGCGCCAGAAATACTGAGCTCATTTGCCATGCTATCAACAATCGTTTTTAGATTAGCAACATCAAAGCCTTCTTCGATGATCACACTGCAACTCAAATACTGAGGTTTTGCGCCCATCATTGCAAGGTCGTTCACCGTACCTGCAATGGCTAATTTACCGATATTGCCACCAGCAAAAAACAATGGCGAAACCGTAAAAGAATCAGTAGTAAAAGCTGTTTTACCATCCAGTGTTAAAACCGCAGCATCTTCTTCATTACGAAGGATGTCGTTATCAAACGCTTTAAAGAATAAGCCTTTGATTAGCTTATTCATTTCCTGACCACCGCCACCATGACTTAATTGAATCGACTTGGACGTAGATAGGGTTGTTAAATCAATATCAGTCATTATTAAACACCTCGGTAACGGAAATAAGCATTACATGCACCTTCAGAGCTCACCATACAGCTACCTAGTGGTGTTTGCGGTGTACAACCACGTCCAAAGACTTTGCAATCTTGAGGTTTAGCTAGGCCGCGAAGAATATCACCGCATTGACATGCTTTATGATCATCAATCGGTGTCATAGGTAAGCAGTCTGCAAAAATAATTTCAGCATCACGGTGTTGATAAGCAGCATTGAGTTTTAAAGCTGAGTTAGCAATAGGCCCTAAGCCACGCCAGCGGAAACTATCACGCACATCAAAACAACGTTTAACCGCTTGTTGAGCAATCATATTCCCCTCTTCTGTTACTGCACGCGTATATTGCACATCGAGTTCCGGTTCGCCTGCGATTTTTTGTTTAGTGATACGTAGAATAGATTCCATGACATCAACGGGCTCAAAACCTGCAACCACAACAGGTGTATTGTATTTATCTACCAATGGACGATAAATCTTCGCCCCTTCAATCACACTCACATGTGACGGACCAATAAATGCATTCACTTTAACCCCTGGATCAGCCATTACCGCATCAACTGCTGGCGGCACTAATACATGATTAATGTGAAAATAGAGATTATTGATTTGGCGTTGCTCGGCCAGCTCAACTAAAACTGCGGTCATAGGTGTTGAGGTTTCAAAACCAATGGCGAAGAAAACCACCTCTTTATCTGGGTTTTCTGTCGCAATAGCTAAGCAATCAAGCGGATCGTAGATCGGTCGAATATCACAGCCTTTAGCACGATATTGCGCCAAACTACCTTTTGAACCCGGAACGCGGATCATATCGCCAAGGGTAACTAAAATAACGTTGGGTTGGCATGCCAGTGCGGCGGCATGATCAATACGCTCTTTGGGCATGACACAAACAGGACAACCGGGACCATGAATAAAATCAATATTCTCAGGCAGTAACTGCTTTAAACCATACTTCATGATGGTATGTGTATGGCCGCCACACACTTCCATCACTTTTAAAGGCTCTGGTAATTGTGGCGCAATGGCTTTTATTTGCTCGGCTAAACTCAGTACAGTATCAGCATCACGAAAGCCTTGATATAGCTGTTTTAATTCAAAACTCATAATGCTAATGGCCCTGCTTCTGCTAACAGTAAGCGATACATTTCTAAACTTTCTTGAGCATCTTTATCATCAATTTTGCTCATCACAAAACCAATATGGATTAATACATAATCCCCTAACGCCAAAGGCTCAGTTAATAGATGACAGCTTACTGTTCGCTTAACTCCCATGGTATCAACCGTGACACTATTTTCTTCTGGATGTAACTCAACAACCTGAGAAGGAATCGATAAACACATGATAATTATCCTTCAATAAGATTGTTGTTAATCCATGATACAAGCGGTTGGAAGCTTTCAAGATCGTGGGTTGATAATGAAATAACTTCAACATTAGGGTTAAGTTTTTGTAGTTGCGCTTTTGCTTCTTCAATACTGAAATCAAAATACGGTAATAAATCACACTTAGTGATAAGAACTACATCAGCGCGGCGGAACATCACTGGGTATTTTTCAATTTTGTCATCGCCTTCTGGTACTGAGAGCAAAACGATATTTTTATGAGTACCCACATCGTAACTCGCTGGACAAACAAGATTACCGACGTTTTCAACAAAACAAATATCAAGATCATCTAATTCAATATGATGAAGTGCGGAATGCACCATAAACGCATCAAGATGGCAGGCCGAGCCTGTTTGAATTTGGTATGCATTAATACCCTGTGCTTTTAATCGTTCAGCGTCGAGTGATGTTTCTAAGTCACCTTCAACAACTGCATATTTCAGCGGCGTATACTGATGCAGATGTTCTAATAGCGAAGTTTTACCACTGCCAGGGCTACTCATTAAATTAAATGCAGTCACATTTTTTGCATTAAAATGTGCACGATTATGTGCCGCTTCTACATCATTTTTATCTAGGATTTTATGAATAACTGATAATGTTTTTTTATCATTAAGCTGAGGGTTTGCTTGTAATTGGTGATGATCACCACCAGCGAGTGAACAACCGCAATCTTGACACATAGGAGCTCCAACCAACATCAGTTTACCGACTAAAAGAGATAAGAGGTAAACATTAAAATACTAAAAGGTATAAAGTGGTTATTTAATCAACCATAACCAAAAATTTATCTTTAATTATCTATGCTATAGAAGAATATTGCAATTGTATGACGATTTATTTGTGTAGAACTATGATTTACGATATTAGTAATAAAAGTTAATGCGCAAGCAATACGAGCAATTGTCAGATTATATTCAGGCTTACTGACTATCATCTGACAATACAGATTGAAACGCATCGTATATTAGCGATATCAACATAATTAAAGAGAAATTCATATGCATACTAAAACATCAAGCTTAAAATCAAAGCTACTAAAAGCTGCTGTTCCTCTAGCACTTGCATGCGTATTTACCGCAGCTCCTGCTATGGCAAAAGAGACTGCCGTTGTTCCAGCTGCTGCTCCTCAAATTACAGCTCAGCAGCAAAATATTGCTAACCGTATTGGTGTAATTCAACAAGAGCTTGCGGGTATCCGTCATCAGACTCTTCAATCTCACCCTGAATTAGTGAAAGAGCTAAAAGCTTACGAAACAGCTTTTAACAACAAAGTAAAAGAGAAAGGTTACAACCCAGAGAAGCTAATCAAACGCGCTCAAGAAATCCAACTTGAAGCACGTAAAGGTGATTTATCTAATGCGAAGCGTACTGAGCTTATCAAAGAATTTACCAGCATTCGTACGGAATTAGCGAAACAACAGAAATCTATCCTGTCTGATTCTGCAATTAGCAAGCAAGACAAACAAGTACAAAAAGATGTACTTACAGCGATGAAAAAGCAAGATCCTAAAGCAGAGAAACTGCTTACTGAATTAGATAGCTTAGTGAAACAATTTAAAAGTTAATTATTACTATTAATGAATAAAAAAGGATAGCCATGGCTATCCTTTTTTTATTTATTAGCTTTTCTATAAATTATTAATGACAAAAAAGTTAAAAAAAAAAATCATATTCTCATTGCTAATAAACATTATTATTACTAAGGTTAATCACGAAAGAGCTTAATAACTACCCCAACTGTTACAATCATTCCAACAGAAAGGTAATATTATGATTTTATTAGTAAAACTATCAATATCAATATTGTTATTCACCTTTTCAGCATTCTCCTATGCTATATCTCCTCCCATCAATCCCCCTGAAAAATATAAATATAGCGTTCAGGTTGATACCTATAACACAAATACATTAACAAGCATCAACTGCCAAGGTACGTTAATCAGTCCTAGTTGGGTATTAACCGGATTAAAATGTATTGAAAATGACAGTTCAGCTAAAACCTATGTCGCTGCTATGGCTGATTACTTCGATGTGACTTATCTAATATCAGTCAAAAAAGCCTATAAATTTAAGAAGAAAAAATTTGTTCTTCTTCAATTAGATGAACCTATTACAACAAGTTCAAACGTTATGCTCTCAGACATTACCCTTTTACGTGAACCTCTTTTACCTGAGCATGGTCGTTTTTCAGCAGAAATTGTTAAAGACCGCTACGAAAGCACAACATTTAACATCAAAGGTAAAAAAAAGAAAACGCTTCGCCATAATACAAGACCTGTTGAATTCGAGAAAGATTTGAAAGGTAGTGCATGGGTAATAAAAACGCATAACTTGGGTGATGTACAAATTGGTTTGACTCACACTCGTTACCTAGCAATTCAAACAGCCAGTATTGCGAATAAAATCGACCGTATTATTCGCCAAAACTCTGGTGAAACAGTCAATTGGATTGATCGCCAAACGTTATTAGATACGCTTGCTTGTGAAGCTGAAGGTACCTGCGTTGAACGTTAATCCTGAGTGTCCTGAGGGTGTACTAGATTGTGGTGATGTATGTGATTGGAATAATTGCTCTGTTCCGGAAGTGATCACAGTTGAATCTACAGCGTATCGTGCACCATACATCATCAACAATGGCGTAATGACGATTAATAACCGACTGCTAATGAGTTAAACATGTTGTTTATAAGCTCTTTCAATTAACTCAAAGCAAAAAAAGAGTGGCTATAAAGCCACTCTTTTCTTTTATTCTAATAAGTTACAAGCACAAAGGTTTATCTTGACTTAGCATTCTCATGCCTTTAACAATTTTAAATAACCAATAAAACGCAGCTACAATAGCAATGGTACCACCTACAAATGGCAGAACATTTAACACACTATTCATGACATCGTGAAGCATTGAACCTTGCAACCAATAATCAGCGCCGGCAGCTATACCCGTTGTTGTTGCCGCTGTTACACCCAATAACACGAAAAATGTAAAGAACAAAAAGAAGCTACGGATAATGGAATAATAGTGACTATATGTTAGCTCATCAGTACCTTTGTTTAATTGGTACCCTGCATAAATGATTGCCACAATACCTGAGGTAAGCAGTGTAAACGGAGTAAGAAAGCTTGCAATATACGCAAACCACACGCCTTTTTTATTATCTTGTGTCATAACGTTAATCCAAATCTGCAATAAAGGTAATGATTTCCCTCCGATTATCACAGGTATTTCAGCGACTTCAAGTATCGCTGAAAATTAGAATGATCGGGATCAAAACAGGCTATTTACACTTCACTAAAGTCTGCTATAACACCCTAAACAAACAAATGCCCGTACATTTCTGCACAGGCATTTATAAGAGAGTGGCTTGAAATGCTATAGTTTTTCTTCTGCCGACTCGATCTCACTGCCGTCTTTAACGCGACGGTGACCTTCTTGTAGATGAACAAAATCTACTAAATCATCACCACTCACTTGGAATGCTTGGCCAAAGCCTTTAACAAATAAACCTTGAGTCGGTGCTAAACGGAACAATGAAAAGTCTTCTAAACCACTTAAGCCTTCTACAATTTCACCGAAACGAGTTTGCAACGCAGCCACCCCTTGATGCCAACGCTCAGATTTACGCTCAATCACACTTACATCAGCTTCAAAGGTTAGACGCTTACGGGCATAAAGTACTTTAGATGCAGATTCGTCTTCAATCATCATTAAAGAGACTTGCGGATTTTCAAGTAGATTTCTTGCATGTTTAGCAATTTGGCTAATTAGCACATAATAACCATCATCAAGCAAAGCAAACGGTGCATAGCTCACATTGGGTTTACCGTTCGCATCTACCGTTGCTAATTGTAGCGTTTGGCATGCTTCGCGGAATTCTTTAATCTCAGGACCAAGGCGATTTTGCAAACGTTCCTGTTTTACTTCACTCATGATATTTCTTCCTCAATTTGACTAGCTTTATTTTGACCTAGTTCTTCGACTAAATTTATTTAATTTGTTTTAACAACTTAAATTTCTCAATTTGCTCTGGGAACAAGTTACGTTGTTTGTCTCTACCTAAATAGACTTTAAATACACATTCACCTGTTACGGCAAAAAAACCGATGAAGTAACTTTCCTGCCCCATAAAGGGTTTACTGACGAGCGCGACGTCCGAGACATGCTCTAAACGCAAGTGACCATGTAACTCGCCCTCTTTACCCATTAAATTATAATATCCACGCGCCTCTTTGCCTTTCGGGAATGCTGCTTTTACTTCAAAAATAGAGCCCATTGAATGCACAATCGTAGTCACCGGTCCCCATTCAGGTAACGATTCTAAAATTGTTTTTGCTAAATGGCCTGGCAATAAGCACACCATCTCATCAGGGTAAGACATAACAATCTCACCTTCTGTTACGCCTAATTGCTCTGAGATCGAAACAGCATGAAGCTTAGGATTTTCAGCTAATAAAGCAGCGACTTTCAATTTCAATTCTTCACGAGTGTATTGCTCAAACACCTTGGTTTTCCTTCTTTTAGATATTTTTCTATATAGCTTGCTTCTATAGAAAAAAACTATTTATTGCGTCCATAAATTCTATGCATTTTTACTTTAACCTTTGTTACTTACACGCTCTTTATTGAGCAAGTCTAAGTTTTACATTATCGGCTAGCTTTGCTCATGATATTAATGATTAAATAATATTGCAAATGATAATTGATATTATTCGCATTTCATGGATAATGAGGTTATACGTGTTATAAACGTTAGTATTACATTTATAAAATAAACCTAACCCATTGAATAAAATTAATTATATTAAGAAATACACCATGCTAAAAACCGCAATTAAACATTTAGTTCACATTCCTTCATCTGTTCAATAAGGCTTATATTGTGAATATTAAACGTTATCTCATTGCTGGCTGTGCTTCTATTCTCTTTAACAGCCTTATTGTGTCAGCAATGCCAGAGAAGAAGATCATTACAGTCCCTCTTGAACAGTCGACAAGCGTGGCCGTCAACTTAGTATCACTGCCTAATATAAAGCCAGAACCCATCATTGAACCTGCTAGGGTGCAACCACCCGCCGTAGTGACTCCTCAACCTGTTGCTAAAACTACGCCAACACCAAAAACAACAATGAAAAAGTTGGTAAAAAAATCAGAACCTGAAAAGAAAACACTTAAGGCTCCTATTCAAACCAAGAAGAAAGCCCCGAAAAAAATAGAAAAGAAGCCAGTAGTAACGAAAAATATTCAGAAGAAAGTTGAGAAAAAAACAGCGACTAAAAACGTAACAAATGCCCAACGAAAAACTGAGAAATTTGAACTTAAACCAACAAATTCTAGCAAGCCTGTATCATCAAAACTGGCATTAAATAAGCCAGCTACAGCTAAAAAAACAACGGTTGGAGCAAATTCACCTCAACTTGTCTCAAAACCCACGTTTGCCACTAAACCTTCCCCTGTGAAGTATCCACGATTAGCAAAACGTCGTGGAATTGAAGGCACTGTCTTAGTTGAAGTACTGATTGCAAAAGATGGTCATCAAGTTAAACAGAAATTGATTAAATCGTCTGGCGCTAGTGTGCTTGATAATGCGGCACTTAAAGCGATTAAAAAGTGGCGTTTTTCACCCCATATTGTTGACGGTATTGCTATTGCACACCGTGTTCAAATTCCCGTTCGTTTCAAATTGGATTAAATCATGCCTTTTATTGACAACCTTAACCAACAACTTGGCCTAATGGCCTGGCCTCTTGTTATTTGTTCTGTGCTCACTGTTATGATTTTAATTGAGCGTCTGTTTCAAGTTTTGTTATGTACCGGTGTAGGCAAAACAAAAGTTACAGCACTCCTTGCTCGACAAAATCGTCACGACGAACACGCGCTTGATAAGTTAACCGAAGAGCTAAAACAGCAACGTCCTTTGCTTTATAAAGGGATTGCGATGTTAATTGCGCATCGCAATTTCACGAAACCCTTACGTGAAGATGCCGCTGCTATTTGGTTAATACAAAAACGTACTGAATTACGTTCAGGTTTACGTCTATTAAGTCTGATTGGTGTTATTAGTCCGTTACTTGGTTTACTCGGTACAGTACTTGGCTTAATTGATATGTTTACTGGTATTTCCCATTCCACAGGCTCTGTGACTCCCAGCGACCTTGCTGATGGCCTTGGTCTTGCTATGCGAACAACGGCTGCTGGTTTGATCATCGCACTACCTGCCATTACTGGTGCACAACTACTTGGGCTATGGGCAGATAATATTACGGCTAAATTAGAACACAGCTTAAACCGTTGTAACCTTTGGCTTGAAGGAATGAATGTTGACGCTGAAAACGGGAAAACATCAGCCTGTGATACCTGTGAGCAAAACCCTGCCGTTAATGGGACTGCATCATGATCAAAGCCAACAGTAGCGTTTTCCAAACTGAGGAAATGAATCCAGATCTGACTCCATTACTGGATATTATTTTTATTGTCATGGTGTTTTTACTGTTAACTGCCACAGTAAAAATTAAAGCCCTCGATGTTGATTTACCACAAACAGCAACGAAAACATTACAGACAACCCAAGCCGATCCTATCGCTATTAATTTAGTCTCAGAAGCACCTTATTGGGCACTACAAGGTAAGAAAATCAATCAATGGGATGACTTCAAAACAGCCTTGTTGCAAGAAGTGAAAGCTAACCCAACGAAACCCGTTGTGGTTGGTGCAGATAAAGCAGCCTCTGTTGAACAAATGCTCAAATTACTCGCTTTCTTGCAAGAAAATAATATCAAAGCGACTCAGCTACTTATGGAAGAATCAAACAATGAATAAACACTCTCTATTAAAAACCTCTTTATTGACGCTAGTGTTAGGACTTAGTAGCTACGCACAAGCAGATACTGACTCAGCAGCTGAGAAAAATAAAATCATCAGTGCTGGTGCTTCAGTTACTCAAATCATTAACGCCCTAGGTGCTAAAGATCAATTAGTCGCCGTTGATTTAACAAGTAAAGGATTTGTGGATAAATCTACCCCTAAAGTAGGTTACCACCGCCAGCTTTCAGCAGAGAACTTAATGTCTTTATCTCCAACTCACCTTATTGGTTCTGATGAAATGGGGCCACAGAGCACGCTTAACCTGCTTGAGCAATCAGGTGTTGAAGTTGACACTGTTAATTCAGGGGAGACGGTCAAAGATCTACTCATACGTATCGATCAGATTGCTAAACTCACTGATCATCAAGATCGTGCTGAAAAGCTGAAACAGAAACTTAATGTTCAGCTCAATAAAATTAATACTGTTACAACCAATATTAAGACCCCTAAAAAAGTCTTGTTCTTAATGATCCATGATGGACGCCCAATTACCATTGCTGGAAGCAATACCACAGCAGATAGCATCATTACACTTGCTGGTGCTAAAAACCCTGCAGCAGCATCAATCAGTAACTACAAGCCTATTTCAGGTGAAGCTATTGTTACCATGCAACCAGATATTATTTTGTTGAGCACGCGCACTGCCAGTAAGATCAAAAACATGCAAGATCTTATTGCCAAAATGCCATTGATTGCCGCAACACCAGCTGCAACAAATAATGCATTACTTACAATAAAAGGTACTGCGCTAATCGGTGGTTTAGGGCTCGAAAGTGTTGATGAAGCTTTAAAGCTTAATCAGGCTATTTATCCTTAAATTACGCCTCTATCATCCCTATTTATTCGTGCGTAAGGTTGTTGTTACATGCATGCAAAACGCTTCTCAGCCCATCATATTTATATATTAAGTACAGCTTTACTTATTTTTGCTGGGCTTTCATCTATTGTTATTGGTCCTATGGCGATCAGTTATAAACAAAGTTTGTTAGCACTATTACCTGGTGATCATGAACTTGCTAAACATGTCAGCCTAGTGATCCATCAAATTCGTTTACCACGTACCCTACTCTGCTTTGCTATTGGTGCAATTTTAGCGATATGTGGCGCTGTACTACAGGGACTCTTTCGCAACCCGCTTGCTGATCCGGGGATCATCGGTATCACTGGCGGTGCAGGCTTAGGTGCTGCATTAGCCATTGTCTTATTTGCTCCACTCACCGCGTCATTCCCTCAGCTTTTAAACTTCGCTATTGTGCCTATTTTTGCCTTTGTTGGCGGCGCAATCAGCACAATTTTAGTTTATCGCCTTGGTACTGATAAAAACGGGACATCGGTGATGATCATGCTACTCGCTGGTGTCGCAATAACCGCGATTTCAGGCGCAGGATTAGGGTTACTCAATTATGTTGCCGACGATCAAGCCTTACGTGACTTATCATTGTGGTCAATGGGTTCACTGGCTGGCGCAACATGGACAGGCATTATTCTAGCCTATTGCACATTCGGTTTACTGTTTATCTACTTTTATCGTCATACCAGCAATTTAAACGCATTGTTATTAGGCGAAGCTGAAGCTCGACATATGGGTGTTAACACGCAAAAACTAAAGCGTAATTTAATTATTACGTGTGCTGCGGGAGTGGGTATTACTGTTGCCGTTTGTGGACCAATTGGCTTTATTGGGTTGGTTATTCCTCATGTGGGTAGAATGCTAACAGGTCCAAATCATAAAACCTTATTACCAATTTCAGCTTTACTTGGCGGATTAATCCTCTTGGTTGCCGATATGATTGCTCGAAGCGCATTCTCACCGCAAGAACTGCCGGTTGGGATCATCACCGCCATGTTAGGCGCGCCTTTCTTTATCTATTTGTTAGTCAATCAAAAGAGTCAGATGTCATGATGTTAAGTAATTCAGAAAAGGTCGATTTTACAGTAAGTAGCGACAAAGTCTGTGTTATTCAGGCTCGCGACTTATCATTACAATTTGGTGATAAAGTCCTACTAGATCATCTTGATATTGATATTCATGCAGGAGAAGTCACCGCATTACTTGGGCCAAATGGTGCAGGTAAAAGTACCCTTTTAAAAGTCTTATGTGGTGAAATCACACCAAAATCAGGCACGGTCTCTTTCTTTGATCAACCTCTTAATAATTGGGCTCGGGAGGAATTGGCATGTCACTTAGGTGTACTCCCACAACATAGCGCATTATCTTTTGCCTTTACCGCTAAAGAAGTTGTCGAGCTAGGCGCAATTCCTTTGCAACTCACGTCGCCTGAGCTGAAAGATGCGACAGCATCAAGCATGCAATACGTTGATATTAGCAATTTAGCTAAGCGTCTCTACCCCACCTTATCGGGTGGTGAAAAACAGCGTGTACATCTTGCTCGAGTTTTAACTCAACTGAGTAAAGCAGGTGATAAATGTATCTTAATGTTAGATGAACCAACCTCAGCACTCGATCTCGCCCACCAGCATCACACCTTACAAATTGCCCAAAATATGGCTATGCAAGGCGCTGCTGTGATTGTGGTATTGCACGATTTGAACCTTGCAGCACAATACACTGATCGGATGATTTTCCTTAATGAAGGAAAAATAAAAGCCGATGGCACACCAACAGAAGTGCTTACTCCTGAAATAATAGATATGTTATATGGTTGGCCCGTAAGTGTTCATACCCATCCAACGGCTGATTTTCCTTACCTTTTATCAGCCAATCATTCTGCTTTTTAATGTGTTAACTGTTTATGGCTATATGTAGACAGTAAAATATCGCTACTAGCATGACAAACATCGAGTTTTTACGTTTAATGATCAATTAATTCAATCAAGTTGAATAGAAAGATTGCACAACGCAAAACACACAGTAAAATGTGAGCGCAAGCGATTACACATGTAAAAAGTGTAAGAAAAGTTTCTATCTTCTAATGCCGCATTTTACTGCGGCTTTAGCTGTTTATGATCCAATGTAATTGCAATACCCAATAACTCGGTATCAAAACCTTTGTCAGATCCAAATCTGACCATGATAAGAAGAATAAATATGGCAACCATTAAAGACGTTGCACGTATGGCTGGTGTATCAACTACAACAGTGTCGCACGTGATTAATAAAACACGCTTTGTTGCAGAAGCAACGCAACAAAAAGTATTGGCTGCAGTTGATGAACTAAACTACGCCCCAAGTGCAGTAGCACGTAGCTTAAAATGTAACACTACACGTACTATCGGTATGTTGGTCACTAAATCAACGAACCCATTTTTTGCCGAAGTTGTGCATGGTGTTGAAGAGTATTGTTATGGTGCAGGTTACACACTAATCCTATGCAACACTGAAGGTAACTTAGAAAAGCAACGCGATTACCTTCGTATGCTTTCTGAAAAACGTGTTGATGGCCTATTGGTAATGTGCAGCGATCTGGATCAAATGCTACTCGATTTACTTGAGCGTAAAAATGATCTGCCTATGGTTATCATGGACTGGGGCCCAGAAAGTCCACACACAGATAATATTCTAGATAACGCTGAAAACGGCGGTTACATCGCGACTAAACACTTTATTGAAAATGGTCATAACAAAATTGGCTGTTTATCTGGACAAGTTGATAAATCTACTTGTCAAGAGCGCCTAAAGGGCTTCCGTAAAGCGATGACAGAAGCAGATCTCACTGTTAATAATGATTGGCTACTTGACGGTGATTTTGAGTGTGAGTCAGCCGTTGAAGCTGCCCAGAAGTTTATCGCAATGGAAGATCGCCCTACTGCTATCTTCTGCTTTAACGACATTATGGCAATGGCTCTGATCAGTACCTTTGAGCAGGCAGGTCTGCGTGTTCCTGATGATATCTCAATCATTGGTTACGATAACATTGATCTTGCGCCCTACTTTGCGCCGCCGCTAACAACTATCCACCAACCTAAACGTCGTTTAGGTAAAAAGGCTATCGAAATCTTGCTAGAGCGCGTGAAAGACAAGAATCATGAGCGCCAAACTTTTGAGATGACACCTGAACTTGTTGAGAGAAAATCGGTTAAAGATCTCAACTAATAAAATTTATCTTTCTATGTTAAGGAAAAGCCGATAAGTTAACCTTGTTGGCTTTTTTTTACTGATAAAAAAACAATCATGAGTATTTATAATTATTAAGCTTATTTAAATAAGCCAAGAAAAATACCTGAACCAATATCACACTTTTGAGGGCTTAGATTTAATATTAAAAGTATTATTTAATATAACTTTATATAGTCACGAACTGGCAAATTAATTGAAAGATTAAGACGCAAAACCACCGGCCTAAAAATTATGTTAATAATTCAAGGTAGCGGGGTTACCGAAGGATTATTATTGAACCGACAATATGATGACGTAAACTTAACAATATATTGACAGTATCAATGTATAGATTAATTAATCTATTTCCTCGCTCTTAATGTTTAGGTGACACTCATATTTTTTCACCGAGTAGAAGCATGGATAAACCAATATTAAAAGATTCATTAAAATTATTTGACCATTTTGGTTCAATAAAATCACGGTCGATGTTTGGCATTTTTTCTGGTGATACAATGTTTGCATTAGTTGTGAACGATAAACTTCACTTACGTGCAAATGCTGAAACTGAAATGGAATTCAAACAAGCTGGCTTAGAACCCTACGTTTATAAGAAACGTGGTTTCCCTGTTGTAACCAAGCACTATGCAATACCCGATCAATGGTGGGATGAACCCACAAGGATTGTAGCTCAAGGTAGGTATTCACTGGATGCAGCAGAAAAAGACAAGCAAGAAAAGGAGAGTTGCATACCTGACCGAATTAAAGATTTACCTAATCTACGATTATCAAATGAGAGAATGCTCAAAAAAGCAGGCATAAACACTATTGAACAACTTCTAACAGTGGGCTCTCTTGGCGCATATAAAGCACTTCAGGAATCACAGAAAAGTCCATTGAGTATTGAACTGCTTTGGGCATTGGAAGGCGCAATTAGCGGACAGCATTGGTCAGTTATTCCTGAACAACGTCGAAATGAACTATTATCTGCGCTATCGTAAAAATATAAGTTATCCAAAATATACAATACTTAGGAATAAAAGGTTCTCATTCTTTTATTTCTAAGTATACCTTTCAGATATAATTTTATCATTATCCTTACTTCTCCTTTTATAAACTTTAATACTTATTTAGTTTATCTTCATAGTGATATAATTTTGCAATTATCTTAATTCCTCCCCGTTTTAAATTCCTTGATTTATATAAATGATAATTATATTTATTTATATTCCATGCTTAATTATTAGTTAATACAACCAATAACATATCTTTTCACTGAGAGAGAACTTAACGTTTTAAATTTTCTTATCTCCTGCTGCTTTTTTCATCAACCAATTGAAGAAAAAGAAATATTTATCATTAAATGAAATACAATGTCTTTTCTCAAGGTCTACATGTTTACGACTGCTACTGACTAAGATCGTATAAAACCCTATTTTTAGGACGTTTTTTAAGGAGAAACATGCGTATTTCGATCAAAAAAATTGATTCTTTATGGGTAAAGCCCTTGCTATGGCTTCAAGCCCGCCATTATGGCCAAGCATTAAACCCAGCCAAGCTATGGGGACGTAAACCTACCTTATTCTGGTTAGTCGCTGGATTTTTTGGTTTTCTCGACCGAAAAAAGTCACCAATTCAAGATGTCATGCGATCTTTAGTCTGTGTGCGTGTTTCACAATTAAACGATTGTGCCTTTTGTGTTGATGCCAATGGTATGAAGCTCGCCGAACGTTGTGATTCAGAAGATAAAATTAAAGCTCTCGCCAATTGGCAGCACTCACCGCTGTTTACAGATCAAGAGCGTGCTGTATTGACTTACACTGAAGCGATGACGATAACAGGTAAACGAGTAACAGATGAAATGCTTGTCGCACTACAAGAATGGTATAGCAGCGATGATATTATTGAGCTAACGGCTTTAGTTAGCTTTCAGAATTTGTCCGCGAAATTTAACACTGCGCTCGATGTGCCAGCGCAAGGCTTTTGTTCTCTTCCTATTACGCCTAACGATATTGCCCAAGATAACGTGCAAGCATCAGATAAAAACATAACGAAGAAGGATCAGGCAAGTGAATAAGAAAAAAACGCTATTGCTACTGGTCATTGTCAGCCTTATTGCGTTATGGCTACATTTTGACCTAGGCCAATACCTTACCCTTGAGTTCATCAAGCAAGAGCAATTAGCCCTACAAGCAAAAATTGAAAGTCAGCTTTTCACTGCTTACTTATCTTTCTTTGTACTCTATATTGCCGTGACAGCCCTTTCCTTACCCGGCGCTGCAATTTTAACGCTGCTTGGAGCGGCATTATTTGGCTTTTGGCCTAGCCTTATTATTATTTCTTTTGCCAGCACGATAGGTGCAACATTGGCTTTTCTATCAAGCCGCTACATTTTACAGGACTGGGTACAGCAGCGGTTTGGACAACGCCTCACTACCATTAATCAAGGGATTGAAAACGAAGGCGCATTTTATCTATTAACGCTGCGTTTAATCCCTGTGGTGCCGTTTTTTCTGATCAATTTACTGATGGGTTTAACTCCGATTAAAACTCGTACCTTCTTCTTTGTCAGTCAGCTTGGCATGCTGGCTGGAACCGCTATTTATGTGAATGCCGGTACCCAACTGAGTAACATTAATAGTTTGAGTGAAATCATCTCATTTTCAGTATTGATATCTCTTGTATTACTCGGGATCTTCCCACTGCTCGCAAAAGCTCTTATTAACTACATCAAAAGCCAAAAGGTTTATAGCGGTTGGCAAAAGCCTACAGCATTTGATCAAAACCTAGTGGTGATTGGTGCGGGTGCTGGCGGTTTAGTTAGCTCCTATATCGCGGCAGCCGTAAAAGCGGAGGTCACATTAATTGAGCGTCATAAAATGGGTGGCGACTGCTTAAACACAGGTTGTGTGCCATCTAAAGCATTGATCCGTGTAGCTCATAGTGCTTATGAGCTGCAACAGGCACAACAATTTGGTATTGAAGCTAAAATTGGAAAAATTGACTTTAAAGCTGTTATGGCACGTGTTCACAACGTTATCAAAGATATCGAACCGCATGATTCAGTTGAACGTTACAGCAAGCTTGGTGTGCATTGTGTCCAAGGTGACGCGACGATTTTGTCGCCTTGGGAAATAGAAGTTAACGGCAAAGTGATCACCACTCGTAACATTATTATCGCAACAGGAGCTTCCCCACTGTTGCCCAGTATTTCAGGCTTAAACACAGTTAATCCATTAACGTCCGATAACCTATGGCAACTAGATACTTTACCTGAAAAATTATTGATTTTAGGTGGTGGTCCTATTGGTTGTGAATTGGCTCAAGCGTTTAATCGTCTTGGCGCTTCTGTCACCTTAGTTGAAATGGCAGAACAGTTACTTAATCGTGAAGATAAAGACGCGGCCGATTTAATCTATCAAAAACTAACGCATGAAGGTGTTAGAGTTCTTCTTAAACACAAAGCCATTAGTTTTGTAGAGAAAGGGGCTGCGCAATATCACCACGTTAAGCTTGATGATCTTACGACAGAGCAAACGATCGACGTTGAATTTGATCAGGTTATTGTAGCGTTAGGTCGCGTTGCTAATACCAAAGGCTTTGGTTTAGAGCGCCTAAAATTAGCAACAAACCCACAAGGTACTATCAAAGTTAATCACTACCTACAAACGCAATATCCTAATATATACGCTGTGGGTGATGTGGCAGGTCCTTTCCAATTAACTCATGCTGCAGCGCATCAAGCATGGTATGCCTCAGTTAATAGTTTATTTGGTACATTCAAAAAGTTTAAAGCTGATTACTCGGTATTACCTGCCGTTACATATACTGCGCCAGAGTTAGCTCGAGTTGGTCTCAATGAAAAAGAAGCTATTTCACAAAATATCGATTATCGAACATATACTTACCCTATATCCGATTTAGATCGTGCAATTGCAGATAATGCTGCTGAAGGTTTCGTTAAAGTCCTAACGCCACCCAATAGCGATAAGATTTTAGGGGTCACGATTGTCGGTCATCATGGTGGTGAACTACTGGCAGAATTTACCTTAGCAATGCGCTATAAACTGGGATTGAATAAGATTTTATCGACGATTCACCCTTATCCCACCATGAGTGAAGCCACTAAATATACGGCTGGTGTATGGAAACAAGCCAACGCCCCACAAAAGTTATTGGCAATAGTTAAGCGTTATCATCAATGGATGCGTAAATAAGTCACTCGATACAAGGAATTAAAAAGGACGAAACTCTGATGATGAAAAAAAATGTATTAAAAACCTGGTCAAAAGGTATCGCGTTATCGTTAACAATTTCTAGTTTCGCTTACGCTGAAGAAACGAAAGCACCTGCAAATGAAAGTCAAAGCTGGCAACAGATTGAACATAAAGCCAAAGGTCAAACGGTCTACTTCAATGCATGGGGTGGCAGTCAAGAAATCAACGACTACTTAAAATGGGCCGATAAACAATTACAAAAACGTTACAACGTATCTCTAAAACAAGTCAAAGTCACCGATATCGCTGAAACGACCCAACGCCTTCTGGCAGAAAAAACAGCGGGGAAAAATACCAATGGTGGAGTTGATTTAGTTTGGATCAATGGTGAAAACTTTCGTTCAATGAAGCAACACCACCTCTTGTACGGCCCTTTTACTCAACAACTGCCCAATTGGAAGTATGTTGATACTAAGCTACCTATTGATCAAGATTTCAGCGAGCCTACAGAAGGCTATGAAGCGCCTTGGGGGGTTGGGCAATTGGTATTCATTTACGATACCACTAAGTTAAAAAATTCACCACAAAGCTTTAAACAACTATTAGCATTGGCACAGGAAAACCCAGGTAAAATTAGCTACCCTCGCCCGCCAGAGTTTCACGGCAGTAGCTTTTTAAAAGCAGCCTTGCTTGAACTCACAACAGATAAACAAGCGTTATACCAACCTTTGTCGTTACCAGCTGAAAAAACGCTATTTGATAACGTGACAGCACCGCTTTGGCACTATTTAGATCAGCTTCATAAAGTGGCATGGCGTGGCGGTAAACAGTTCCCAGCGGGCACTGCAGAAACCGTACAACTGCTTGACGATCAACAATTATTAGTAGCTGTTACCTTTAATCCCAACGCCGCCTCAGCTGCAATTGAGAACGGTAATTTAACCGAAAAAGCAAAAACCTATGCCTTCAAGCAAGGAGCATTAACGAATATTCACTTTTTAGCGGTACCGTGGAATGCATCAGCAAAAGAAGGGGCACTGGTTGCGATAAACTTTTTAATGAGCCCAGAAGCACAAGCGCGTAAATCAGACACCAAGATTTGGGGCGATCCAACAGTGCTAAAAGCTGAAGCCTTTAGCCAATTAGCTGAACCTTATAAGAGTCAATCTTTTGAGCTTTATCCATCTATTGCTGAGCCTAACCCTACATGGCTAATGGCTATTGAGCATGAGTGGCAAAAGCGTTACGGACACTAAGCTTTATAATTGTTGGTTTAACTCTTATTAAAACAGCCAGCCCATTACTTTGCTCTGCTTATTAATCAGCAAACTCGGTGATGTACTGGCTTTTTTATTAAGCCTTTTCTAATTCGATTTGTGTGTTAGGCTCAAACTCTTTATTTATCATCCAGCATGCTATCCACGCTGTAATGGGCGCCACAATAATAAGTGACAAACTGCCAATTAACGTTCGCGCAATTTCTGCTGCCACGACTTTCATGTTAATGATTTGCATCACATCATTACCACGACTTGCAAACAGCATAATCATTGTCAAAAAACTGCCTGAATAGGCTAACAATAAAGTCGTTGTCATCGTACCGATCACCGCATTGCCAACTCGAAAACCTGATTTAAGCAAATCCATTTGATTCATTTCTGGCGCATTGATTTTTAGCTCTTCCATCGTAGCAGCCATTTCCATGGCGACATCCATTGCCGCCCCACTCGCACCAATTAAAATGGCTGCATACAAAATATCTAGCATGTTTAAATACATGCCCGTTTCAAACAATAAGGGTTGAGCTAACGGTTGTGTCATACCGTCTAAATGGAGTAACTTGCCGACCAGCACACACAAGATCATAGTAACAATTAATCCAATAATCGTGCCTGCCAATGCCGACTTTCCTTTTGCCGTCCAGCCCGCAACTGACAAAATGATCAAGCTACACAACATTAATAAACACACGGCAGTTACTAACAAAGGTGAATAACCTGCCATAAGTCCAGGGATCAGAAGCTCTACAATGATCACAATAGATCCAATGAACGACAGTAACGCTTTGGCACCTACTTTTCGTGCATAAAGTATCAAGCCTAAGCTAAAAGCGATTGCTAAACCGATTAATGCAGGAAGACGATAACGAGATATCACTCTTGTACGTGTGTGATCATTATCAGCTATCGCAACTAAAACGCTATCACCAACCTGATAATATTCATCATATTCCATCGCACCATTTATCAAATTATATGCGACGACTTTTTTATCATTACTCAGCGTTAAATCTAACGCCTGTTCTCCCAGTCGATTGCTGCCAATAATAGTGACTTTGCTGTTATCAACTGCAGTAACTTCGCCTACTTTGTATTGTGACCCAATCACACCTTGACTAAACATTTCACAACACGTCACCAGAAGAACGATAAAGGCTAAAATCACACCGCGCATGTTTGTTTCCAACTCTCTTTAAGGAAAACGAAAAAAGGCTGTCCAAGACAGCCTTTACCTAAAAATCAGTACTTAACTACCAATTTTTGTGTTCATTAATGTTGCTAATGTTTTCGCCACTTGGGTGTTATCTTCAAAGTTGCCAAACTTCTCAGCACCGACACCGACTGCAGAAAGCGGTAATTGTGTCGCGGTATGCGCATAGCTTGTCCAGTAAACACCTGCTCGTTGTGAAGTGATGTGCGCTACAGCGATAGCTACCGGATCATACCCACCATAAGTCGCGTCATTATGCGTGCTGTAACCATCAAAATCGGTGATGTTTTTAGCTCGAAGCTCATCATCAATATCCATCGCATGGTTTAACGTTTGCAGCTCTTCTGTAGTCAACAACTTCAAACCAAAGTGTTGATCAATATGCTTCATGAAGGCTTTACGATCGCCTTTATAAACACCTTGAAGCTTGTCTTCGATAGACTCATCAACACCTTTTAGCTTATCTAACTGTACAAAATAGTTCTCACCTAAGCCTAAGCCCATACCACCAGTTTCATGATCGCCCGCAACAATAATTAGCGTTTCATCTTTATGATGCTCATAAAAATCTACTGCCGCTTTTACCGCTTGATCGAATGCGATCGTATCTTGAATTACCGTTGATACATCATTGGCATGTGCCGCATGATCAATTCGACCGCCTTCAACCAACATGAAGAAACCGTCAGGATCGTACTTCAATGTTTCAATCGCTTTTGACGTCATCTGCGCTAAAGATGGCGTACTAAGATCTTTCTTACGATCAATTTCATAAGGAAGATGCGATGAGGCAAAAGAGGCGAAAACCTTTTGCGAGTTAGTTGGATGAAATGCTAAGAAATCAGACGACGAATCAGCACCAACAAAAGTGTGGTAGCCTTTTTGTTTAAACCCATCAACAAGGTTCTTACCATCTTTACGTTTACTGCCTTCACCATTAATAAAGTGACGATAGCCACCACCAGCAAAGAAATCGACATTCGATGCTAGGTAATCATTGGCAATTTCGTTTTCGTTATCACGGCTAATGTTTTTAGCAACAAAAGTTGCAGGTGTCGCATGTGTTAAACGTGTAGTGGTAACAATACCTGTTGCCATACCTTTGTCTTTAGCTGCATCCAATGTTGAGCGTAACTTATGCCCTTTTGGATCCATTGCAATTACGCCATTATCGGTTTTTACACCCGTAGCTAATGCTGTACCCGCAGCTGCTGAATCAGTCACTAAGGTATTGGCTGAATGAGTGGTAATGATCCCTGCTACAGGCATTGAATTAATAGCTAAACGTTGTGTCTCATCCCCATTTTGTTGCTGCAAGTAGTATTCACTGATCTGACGTTGGGCTGTGCCCATACCGTCACCAATCATAAAGAAAACATATTTCGGAGCATCTGCTGCATGAGCACTTAAAGAAAGAAGTAAAGATGATGCAATTAAAGTGGGCTTTAAAATAGACATTGCTAACTCGCTGTTTTTATTGAATGCGAGCAACCTACATTGCGTTTATTAAACAATTCTTACAAAACACATTATATTCTGTGAGGGTATTATGAATGGAATCAATATCACTTTTTTAACGCATCCATTCATGATGAAGCTGCTCACTGTCGCCTAAGTAATCGAGTAACCAACTGACCGCTGGGCTCAAGGTTTCCGTATTCCACGCTAAACAACAAGGACTTACTGAAGGCTTCACCGCGAGCTCTTTTTCCATCAGCTCTCCTGATTCAATTTTACTGATCGCCATATGGCTAGGAACAACAGAAATACCCAGCCCTGCTTGTAAACATTGAAATGCACTGTGCCAACTTGGCACCATGATCCGACGTTGGTTATCCATTAGCCAAGTCGTTCGTTTAGGTAAAGTTCGTGAGGTATCTTCTAAACAAATCGCAGGATATTGCGCTAATTCAGAAGGTTCTAACGGATGTGTTGCCATTGCTAAAGGATGATCTGGCGATACCACAAACTTCCACGTTAAAACACCCATATCACGATAATCAAAACTGCCACCAATTGGCACAGCAGCAGTTGCACCAATGGCGATATCAGCCCGCCCATCAGCTAAGGCATCCCATACCCCATTAAACACTTCCATTGTCAGGTGCAGCTCTACATCAGGGAAGTGTAAATAGAAATCTCGCACTAGGGTATTCACTCGACTTTGGCGTACCACGGTATCAAGCGCAACAGAGACATTTTCTGACCAACCATTTGCTACCCGTTGGGTTTGATATTTAATGGTATCCATCTGTTTAATAAGTTTGCGCGCTTCTTCTACAAAATACTCCCCAGCAGGTGTCAATTTAACCTGCCTGTGCAATCGAACAAATAATTCGACAGCTAATCGCTCTTCGATTAACCGAACTGTATAACTAATCGCACTAGGAACTTTATGTAATTCTTCAGCCGCTGCAGAGAAGCTGCCACAACGGGCAACTACGTCAATAACTTGAAGATCGTTGTATGAAAACATATCAAATCAAATTTTTTGAAAGCAATGTTGAAATATTAGCGTTTCACAGCGATTTAAACCAGTATTACACTACACATATGTCATATAGATATAGTTATAATAACAATGAATAAACAACACGCTAAACCATCAAAACTCACCCTATTTTGGTTCGCTTGCTTAAGCATGCTGGGCTTTTTAGCCACAGATATGTATTTACCTGCGTTTGAAATGATTCGTGCTGACTTTGCTACAACCCAATCTCTTATCGGCCTTTCGCTAAGTATCTTCTTACTCGGTATGGCATTAGGCCAACTGGTTTACGGCCCACTGTCCGATCGTATTGGACGTATTAAGGTACTACTTGGCGGTATTGCACTATTTAGCCTTGGCTCTTTAGCCTCTGCTTTTTCGCCAAACATTGAAGTGTTCTTATTAGCACGTTTCGCTCAAGCATTAGGTGCATGTAGCGCAACGGTTATTTGGCAGGCCGTGGTGGTTGACCGTTACGAAGGCAAAACTTCTGAGCGTGTATTCGCAACGATTATGCCGCTTGTCGCGTTATCTCCTGCATTAGCACCATTACTGGGCGCACTACTTGAGCATCACGTAGGCTGGCGCAGCATCTTTATTGCATTAGTCGGTTTTGGTGCTTTTTTAGCAATGCTAACACTCAAAGAAAAAGAAAGTGCTGTATTAGATAAAGAGCAAGAAAGCGTAACGGTTCAACTACGTAAAGATTATAGCCAAATCCTACGCTCTAAAAAGTTCTGGGGTAACATGGTTATTTTCGCAGCGTGCTCTGCGGCATTCTTTGCTTACTTAACAGGTTCACCATTTGTTATGTCTGCAATGGGTTACTCAGGTGCAGATATTGGCCTAAGCTACGCTCCACAAACCGTTGCATTCATCGTTGGTGGTTACGGTTGTCGTACTTTATTAAACCGTTACTCAGGTAAGCAACTTCTACCGTGGATTTTAGCGCTATTCTTTGCAAGCGTAGCAGTAATGTTTGTTATCTCTACGACAACAACAGTAACAACAATCTGGCCTATCTTAATCCCATTCTGCTTCCTAGCAGTAGCGAACGGTGCGATTTACCCGATTGTTATTAGCGCAGCTCTGTCTGACTTTAAAAACTGTAGCGCAACAGCTGCAGGCCTGCTTAACTTCATGCAGACTATGGTATGTTTTGCGGCTAGTGGTTTAGTTTCAGCATTCGCTGCACATGGTCTGCTAACAGTAACAACTGGCATGTTCATTACTGGCTTTATTGCAATCGTTGGTTTTGTCCTCGTCGTTCAAGCTCGTAAAGATGAGCAAGATGTTGAACTACAAACTGCGTAATATGCTTTAACCCATCTACATACTGGTTTAACAAAAGGGGGAGCTGATACAGCTCCCCCTTTTTTCTTCATTAACTCTGGCAGTTAAGAGTTCATTAACGTAATACTATTTAGCTTCATTACTTATCACATTAGTTTATGCCCATATATCGTAGACATAAAAAGCCCAGGCTACTAGCATTTTGACTAGTGAGTTACATTCCAGCGATAGTTTTTAGTGGCGCATTTGGCAACCCATACTTTTCAGATACATCTAACAACACATCAATTGTCGCCGTTACAAAAGCTGCCTTTACTACATCTTTGCTGGCAGTTCTTAATCCTGCCAACTCTAGCTCTACTCCCACAGGAAGCTCACTGTGTCTTTTATTTATTGGATCGTACTGAGGCGTAAGGTCATCTTTCTCGCCAAAACGAATAATCATACTTATAGTTTTGAATGGAGCTTCATTCAAGAATCCAATATCCTGGAGCATCGGCTCCAACTCATCACAAATCTCTCTCATTACGGGACCTGCTTCTTTTACTCGTCCCTTCATCAGAGAAACCCCACCAATCAATAATATTCTTTGGTCGGCCATAGTTTATTCCTTATCGATTAGTTTTGTTGCCTGGTAATTTATCTTGACCATACATGCTTCTGTATCTTTATATTAACTTGGTTTTATATGCTCTGGCCGAGTCTTTATCTGGTAATGTTTTCCGAATTTCAGAGGTATAACCAGGACCATCTATACGATTTAATGCTCTAACCTGCTTTTCGGCCCGCTTTGAAGCTCCATCTCTCAAGCGTGTTCCTGCAGCACTTTCACCTATTTTATGCACATTTCCGTAGGGACCTCTCACCGCATACACATGAGTTTCACCTTTATAAGAGCGGGAGTTTTTGTTTACCTTGTTTGTAACATTACTAGATCATCAGATCTTAAAAGCCTTCATATCGCCTTTTAATTGGTCCCAGTCACCACTCCTAAAAGCTGAAATAGCTTTTTGAGAATCGTCCCCATCATAGAATCCCGTGAGCGTAATACCCAGCTTGAATAGTACTATATAGCCATAGAACTTATAGGGATCGCCATCTCTCTGGCAAAGCGTAGCAAATAGATCGTCTTTCCAATTTAGTGTCAGATCGTTAACTTGAAACCGGCCCAAAATCTGCGGCAATAGAGTGCCTTCACGCACATGCTTGCTATTAGCATCGTACCGAACAATAAGTTCATCGTAATAGTATTCCAATTCATTTTCGTTATTAGTACGAATACTCACTGGCTTTCCGAGTTGATTAACAACCTCAGTTTCAGACATGCCGAATTTAACTGGGCCAAATGATTTATAAGCTTCGATCTTCATTACACCTATCCTATTTATTAAGCATGCCTTGTGATTTTGCATAGTCCAGCATTTGGCCCATTGCTTGATTGTACTTGGTTCGACTTCCAGAACCCTCAAGTGATGCACGACGAACATCACGTATTTCTTTTGCCATCGCTCCTCTCATGTTCCCAGAATTGATCATATCCGCAACTTCTGCTCTATAAATTGCTCCAGCGCGACCGTTCCTACCATTACTACTAGTTAGGTGATGGTATGTTTTAGACGCCAAACAAAAATATCTTAATAACCGCCGCTTTCATGTCGAATAGCACGCTCCTATCTTCCTTCTGGGAGGACTTCCAAATCATAAAATCTCGTAAAACTGACGCCTTCATTACCTTTACCTTAAACCTGATTCCACCAGCAATGGTCAATGTAGTCATTCATCTGACTCTTCCCGTGTCTAGCCTTTGCGAGTGTTAAAAGGAGCAATAATCTTCCATTTCCCTTTTGCACTTTTGATATAAATACAACGAATAAACGGCCTTTCTTACTTATGGCGTTAAAACTGAGGCAATACCTTAGGTTTCTCTATACCCTCTGCTTTCCATTTTAAATTCATAACTTGTCAATATCCCCGTCGCCAAGATTACAAAAAGCTACATTTCCATACAATCGAATGACAGAATCCCTCTTTAAAACAGTGTACATTTCGCTCCACCAATTCATTCGTTAACGGACCAGTACAATGTATAAACCACTTCTGCTTGTTACTTTTTCTTTCGTAATTACGCCGTGCGTATCACCCCGCATCAATTAAACAAAATTTGGTGTCGGTGCTCATTTTTTTCATAAATTTTCACGCCGAGCCAATAGTTTCGTGTTTTCCAAATTCGATGCACTTCTGTAATCAAGGAGGCTTATCTCTCGAGGCCCCTATTATTTAAGACTAAGCAATTAAAGGTCATATTTTGAAACCAGGTAAAACAGGTATACGTCGGATATTGGATGCAACCGGCTACTCACTTCAAGGGTTGAAAGCTGCGTGGATTCACGAAGCTGCTTTTAGACAAGAACTGATACTTACACTCGCACTATCTATCTGTGCATTTTTACTTCCTGTATCCATGCTCGAACGAACAATAATGATAAGCAGCTTACTGTTAGTCGTCATTGTTGAATTACTAAACTCCGCCATAGAAGCGGTTGTAGACCGTGTCAGTGATAACTGGAATGAACTCAGTGGAAGAGCCAAAGATATAGGTTCCGCAGCGGTTTTCGTTGCGATTGCTCTCGCCCTGTTTGTTTGGGCATCGATTCTTCTTTAATCACACCGAAACGGATCCATCATGAAAACAACTGAATTCCTTAATAGAGGTATCTCCTATGTTACCTTTACCCTTTTACTCGCTTTATACTTTGCTATTGTAGTAAACATTCCTATTTACAAAGAGCTAGTCAACATCTTCTCAAGCCTTGATCAAGTGAAGATCGGTTTTATCATTACGATTCCTATCTTCTTTTTTGCCGCGCTGAATTTCCTGTTTAACCTATTCAGCTGGCCTTGGATCAGCAAACCTTTCTTTATCCTATTGTTGATAACATCAGGTATGGTGAGCTACGCCAGCTACAACTATGGCATCTTATTCGATACAGGTATGATCACCAATATCGTAGAAACAGACACCAGTGAAGCCAGTTCATACTTAAGTGCCTACTCAGTTATCTGGACACTTATAATGGGAGTTGTACCTGCTCTTTTGGTTTTCAAAGTAAAACTCAAGCCTATAGGTGGTAAATGGCTTCGATTCACGTTAACTAAAGTCATATCAATGCTAGCTTCATTGGCTGTCATTGCCGTGATTGCAGGCTTATATTACCAAGACTATGCATCTATCGGCCGAAATAATAGCTACCTAAAGAAAATCATCATACCTACTCAGTATGTGTATGCCATTTCTAGCTATGTAAAAGAAAATTACCTTACGACACCAGAGCCCTACCGCGAAATTGGTACGGATGCAAAACAATCCCAACTTGCACAGCAACAAGCCAAAGAGAAACCGACACTGCTTGTCTTTGTACTGGGTGAAACGGCTCGTACTCAGAACTACCAAACCAATGGTTATGGTCGTGAAACCACCCCTTATACCAATATGTTAGATGTAGTTTCATTCAAGGACGTCTCCTCTTGCGGGACTGCAACCGCGGTTTCGGTGCCTTGCATGTTCTCTCAATTACCGCATAGTGATTTCGACCGTAGCAAAGCAGACAACCAAGATAATGCTATAGATATCATGCAGCGCGCTGGTATCGATTTTCTGTGGAAAGAGAATGATGGAGGTGACAAAGACGTTGCTCATAATATCAAAAAGATAGAAGTCGACCGCAGACAAAAAAATGAATTTTGCAACGGTAAAACCTGTTATGACATTGCATTACTTGACAAACTTGACGACCAAATTGCAAATATGAAAGGTAACCGCCTTGTTGCATTGCATCTGATTGGCAGTCATGGTCCAACTTATTTCCAACGTTACCCAAAAGACAAAGCGTTTTTCCAACCAGACTGTCCTCGCGCAGATATTGAAAACTGTAGCGTTGAGCAAATCGTTAACTCCTACGACAACACGATTCGCTACACAGACTTCGTCTTGGCTCAAACCATTGAGAAATTGAAAACGTTAGAGTACAAATACAATACTGCGATGATCTACGTCTCTGACCACGGCGAATCTCTGGGCGAAAATGGCTTGTTCTTACATGGCATGCCATATGGGTTAGCACCAGATTTTCAAAAACGTGTACCTATGATGCTTTGGATGTCTCCTGGCTTTAAACAAGCTAAACACATCAATACCGATTGCTTAGCACAAGAATCTCAGCAAACGGCAACGCATTCACACGATAATGTATTCCATTCGTTGCTGGGGATTATGGATGTTGAAACCAATGCCTATGACGGTAAGCTGGATATCTTTAAAACGTGTAGAGCTTCTTAACGAAAGCTCGTAATGCCCCATAACAAGATAAAATGAAACTAAAGCCTGACCACACGTGAGTCAGGCTTTTTATTTCCAATCTATTTAGCTTGATAGTCTACCTCTGCTAGACATGAAGCAACTCGCAAAATACAGAACTAGAAATGAAAGATCAGAATAAAAGCGTAAATAGAGGCAGGTTTCACAAACCATTGATTACATGATACTAAATTTAACATTAGTACGATGATATGGCTTTCATTCAGCACCAATCTATTGAGCGACTAAGGTATTTCAAATACTAGAGACGTACATCTCTTACATCAAAATATTAGCGACAGACTTTGCGAAATATTTTCTCGCTACAGTGTTAGCGAACTTGTTGTGCGATGATATAGAAGTATGCCCCCGAGTAGTTGTGCCGTATGAAATTTATTTAATCATAAATCCAGATTAAAAAGATGCAAAATTACTCGTGCCGGATTTCTATTTTTTATAATTGCCTCTATTAAAATCACAAAATTAAACTTTTTATCAACCAATTACGTAGTGATTTTTGTATGTAAATGGAGAGCAATTGATGACAAGCACACAAGAGTCAGTATCACGTATCATAGAGATGGCTTGGGAAGATAGAACCCCTTTTGAAGCGATTGCAATACAATATGGTCTGGATGAACAAGGTGTGATCAAGCTAATGCGACAACATCTTAAGCCAAGTAGCTTTAAACTATGGCGAAAGCGCGTATCAGGAAGAAAAACCAAACACTTAAAATTGCGTTCACCAGATGTCAGCCGTGGATATTGTCCGACGCAATACAAACAGCGTTAAACGCGTGCTATAGGGCTATTAATGAGCCCTTTCCTTCCATCTCTTACCGTTAATTTAATATACAGTTAAGCGTAGATCTTGACCTATCTGTTCTTTAAACTTACCGACGATATTAGCTTTTTGATTGGTAGAGGTGTCACGGTAATAGCTAAAATTGACCTTACCTACTGATTTAAGTTTTCCTTTATAACCCAAATCATAGTCAGTATCGTAGTAGTCGATATTGATAGAGCCTAGTGATATCAACTTTCCGACCATGCCATTTTTTTCGCCCCAACTTGACCAGCTTTCATACTTAAATGACTGACTTCCTAACGTTCTAATTTTGCCTCGATACTTTCCTTTTACTGTGTAGCCAGCATCAACCCAATACGAGATCTTAGTGTTACCAATTTTACTTAGCTTACCCACCACACCAGCATTTTTATAAATGCTATTATCCGGTAAATAACTAAAGCTGAGTCCATTAATAGATTTTACCTGCCCTGCACTACCTGACATCGAATTAGAAGTGTAATAATCAATCGCGTCAATTTTATAAACATACACTCGTGTATCACCGACATTAACTGCGGTACTGGGTTTTGATCGTGTATTCGGTTGAGCAACAAAGCTTTGAGCACGAGCGGGAGAACTAAATATGTAGATTGCATCAATGCTTTGGGTAATACGATAGACTTTGCTTCCTTCTGCAATAAAGAAAGTACTTATATCACCACGATTAAAATCCACATTAAAGCTGTACTCTTTAGCTAATAAGTACGATGGAAAAAACAATAAAACGAGCAACAATTTTCTCATACTATCACCACCTAAACTGTGAAAATTTTGTTGCTTTACCAGCAACCTATTTTAACGTAGCAAATAATGTTTAAGTCGCATTATTAATTGTGATAATACGTATCAATTTTTTTCAGATGGTTAGTTAAAACGGTTTCTATAACGATTGAAATATAACTACTAAGTATGAATATTTATTCAATTACATTTACCTTACTCATCGTTTATTTACAGAAAGCTACTTTAAGATTTTTATAATTAAATGCAATAAAGCGTTACAATGAAGGCGAAATATAATTCGCATCAAATTTGATTTTTAATTACTCATAAATATCACATATTCTAAGTTATTGACTAAACAATATATTAATTTTTCATTCATCTTTTTATTTTCCTTAATACAGATATTTATTGACTGAAATTAGTATTATTCTTATAAGTGAAAGTGATAAGCGATATCATTTCACTTATCGATCATTTAATAAATTCTTTTATCTATAAGTAATTGTTTGGAGGAATAAATAGTGGCAAATACTATTGCCTTACTAGGTAACCCTAACTGTGGAAAAACAACACTGTTTAATGCCCTAACTGGCGCAAGACAACGAACAGGCAACTGGGCTGGAGTTACTGTAGATAAAAAAGAAGGGAACTACTCTTATCATAAAAAGAATATAAATATAGTCGATTTACCTGGTATTTATTCTATGTCTTCATCCGATGTACAAGGTTCACTCGATGAGCGCATCGCTTGTGAATATATACTTTCAGATGAAGCTGATCTTGTCGTTAATATTATCGACGCTGCCAATATTGAACGAAATTTATATTTAACATTACAACTGCTAGAAATGAAAATCCCATGTATTATTGTACTTAACATGTTAGATATTGCTAAACAAAAAAATATAAATATCGATGCAAAAAAGTTGGAATCTGAACTCGGTTGCCCTGTTGTTTCTTTAGTTGCAAATAAATCTAAAGGACTCGAAGATTTAAAGGACTCGATTGAAAAGCATTTACAAACAAAATCACTGCCTCGTCTATTTACTCAATTTCCTCCCGAATTAGACCTGACTATTTCTCAACTTTCTGACGTATTCCAAGATCAACTAATCGTTAACAATAGAAAGAAGTGGCTTGCTATACGCTTGCTTGAATCAGATTCATCTGCCAACAAATATATCAACGGTACAGATATCGCCCCTTTTGTTTCTCAATTACAAGCCGATTTTTCAAACACACATGATGAAAATATTGACTTATTAATTGCTGATGCGCGCTACCAAACTGTCGCCGAGATCATTCATCATTGCATCTCAAGTTACCATGCAGGGCAACATAATCTGACTCAATTGATAGATAAGATTGTGCTTAACCGTTATTTGGGAATTCCGATTTTCCTCATTGTGATGTATTTAATGTTTTGGCTATCAATAAATATTGGTGGTGGGCTTCAACCTATTTTTGATGAAGGCTCTGCAGCAATATTCATTAATGGCACTGCATGGTTATGTTCGTCACTCGGGTTTCCTAGCTGGCTTACTGCAATTCTATCGCAAGGGCTTGGTGGCGGTATAAATACCGTTATGCCCTTTATTCCTCAAATTGGTTTAATGTTTCTTTATCTATCAATATTAGAAGATAGCGGTTATATGGCGCGAGCAGCGTTTGTTATTGATCGCTTTATGTCTACGATTGGATTGCCAGGAAAATCCTTTGTTCCACTTATTGTAGGGTTTGGTTGCAACATCCCCTCCATAATGGCTTCACGTACCCTCGATACACCAAGAGATCGTATCTTAACGTCCATGATGGCACCCTTTATGTCATGTGGCGCAAGGTTAGCGATTTTCGGCGTTTTCTCAGCAGCTTTCTTCCATGGTATGGGCAGTTTTATTGTTTTTTCGCTTTACTTGCTTGGCATTTTTGTCGCTGTCATTACCGGCTTTGTGCTGAAGAAAACCTTATTAACGGGTGAAGCATCACCTTATATTATGGAGTTACCAACCTACCACCTTCCAAGCGTTAAAACGACGCTTATCCACAGTTGGAGTCGCTTACGTGGATTTTTAGTCAAAGCGTGTAAGATCATCATTCCGATTTGTATGCTCGTAATGGCATTGAATAGCGTAAATTTTGAAGGACAAGTTATTGAAAACAATAACCAACAAAATTCAGCCTTATCAGAAATTGGTCGTTGGGTAACACCTGTATTATCTCCCCTTGGTGTAAATGAGCAAAACTGGCCAGCCAGTGTGGGACTATTAACGGGATTTTTAGCAAAAGAAGTGGTTGTCGGCACTTTAAATACCCTATACACCTCAGAATTAAGCAACAATCAAGCCGCAGATGATGGGCAATCTTTCCATCTACTGTCAGAGTTAAAAGTGGCATGGCAAGACACCATTGATGGTGTTGCCGATAGTTTTTCTTTATCAACACTTAAAAACCCGATAAAAGCCAGTGAAGCCGATGGCTCTATGGGAACAACCGCAATGGGTCAAATGCACAAAGAGTTTGGTTCAATGTCAGGTGCCTATGCTTACTTAATCTTTGTTTTACTCTACGTGCCTTGCGTTTCTACTATTGGTGTTATCGCCAAAGAAATTGGTCGAAATTGGGCTTGGTTATCGACAGCATGGGGAGTGGTTGTCGCCTACGCGCTTTCAATCGCCTTCTATCAAACCACGACTTTCACAGCACATCCATTAGAAAGCCTGCTTTGGTTGTTTTTCGCTTTTAGTATCGTCACTGCATTTATTATAGGGATTAAGCGCTTGTGTAATAAAGTCGATTGGCAAATGTCGATACCTGACTCGCCAGCGACACAAAACTGCGGAGGATGCCATTAATGATATCGCTAATTACAGTAAGAAATACGGTACGTGATGCAAAAGTCATTTCCTTTAGCCAGCTTAGAAAGCATTTGAAGTGTGAGACTCGTTGGTTAAGCGCATTATTAGATGAATTAATTTTACGTGGGAAAGTTGAGAAG
Source organism: Photobacterium sp. SKA34 (assembly GCF_000153325.1). Classification (GTDB taxonomy): domain Bacteria; phylum Pseudomonadota; class Gammaproteobacteria; order Enterobacterales; family Vibrionaceae; genus Photobacterium. Next base: position 255,963 of record NZ_CH724142.1, on the reverse strand, counting down.
TGTGATTCACCGCCTTCTTTGGCTTGCGGGAAACATTGCCAAAATTGTCAAACGCAGGCAACAGATACGGTGTACAAATGGTGTGAAAATAAAATCGCTATTTCGCTATGCTAATAGCTAAACCATAGTGAAAAAAGACCACATATGTGTGGTCTTTTTTATGTCTTATCTACACTTAGCGTATTAGGTAGAGCCTAAATGCTCGAAACATCTTTGATTCACTTTAGCTCATTTTTTGCTTGCTCAAACCATTGCAGTGTTTTTTTCCTTTGTGATTCGCCATACAATTGAACGAATTTTTTCGTCATGTAATCTTTAGGAGAGTTAAGGGCAATAATACGCTCTTCAACATACGATAAGGTTAAAGGTTGTTTACAAATAACAGTAATACAGTGATGCCACTCTTGATAAGTTTGCGGAATGATCGCCGTGTTCATAAAGCCTACCTAGTGATAATAGAAAATAGGATCAATCTTTGTATTGGATTTCTTTCATTTCCATCAAAGATTTTACGTCGGCACTGTACTCTGCGGTCGGTCTTATCAGTAATCGAGGAATACCTATCGGCTCACCGGACTCTAAGCAATAACCGTAATTACCTAAACGAATTCGCTCTAATGCCAATTTGATTTTGGGCAAAAGTTTTTGTTCACGTTCAACAATTCTTAAAGCAATACCAGATTGCTCTTCTAACGTTGCACGATCACTGACATCACTCAAATCACTCGCATCTGCCGTGTGCCCCATCTCCTCTCTCGCAGATTGAATGTGATGAGATGTCGACTCATAAAGATCTATCAATCTTTGTTTAAAGAAAGCCAATTGAGAATCATCCATGTAATGGTCTTCAGGCTCTTGCAATATTTGCTCTTCAGTTAGCATTCTAATTTCAGTATTGTTCATGTTATTTCACTCATATTATTAACAATCAAACAATCTAAAAGCTTGCCTTCCAATTCATCATCTAATGTATCTGCGATAATTTCGACACGGCTTTCAGCACGCTCATCAAGTTCAACTTCTGTGATTCCATCTGACGTTTTATTATAACCAAAGATCCCATCAGAAGTGATAAACACGGCTTTCATTCGCTCAACATTCAGTGTTTGAAAAAGCTGATGTAATGATTGACGTTCAAAGACTTTTTCAGAAGCAAAACGCCAGCCAATACTTTTGAAACCTTCACCTTGGTTAGTGGCTTTTATCACGCCACTTTCAGGTATCAGATCTTCCGATAGTGCTTCTTTAGATTCACTTGTCTGCCTATCACGATGGAGATAAGACGGCGGTAATACTTCTATACGTGTTTCACCATCAAATTCATTAAATGGGATCACACCATGTTTGGCAAAAATCACTCTCGTTGTTACGCTAGCAACTTGTGCGACAAAAGCTTTTAATTTTTCTTTATCCTCAGCTTGATAAAGATCGGTCTTGTTTCCTACCACTGTATCGGCAATCGCAATTTGTTGTCTAAAGGTGTCATGTGAAGTATAGCGAGGATCGGATAACTTTCTTGCATCCACTAATGTGATATTTTTCTGTAACGATAGGACATCACGATAGTATTCAGTAGAAAGCACTTGCATCACTTCTTTAGGATGACCAAGCCCTGTGGGTTCGATGATCAAACGATCAGGCTTTGCTTCTGAAAGTAATTGATTAAGCGCAATCTGCATTGGTAAACCAGCGGTACAACACATACAGCCGCCGGGTACTTCCTGAATAAAAATCTGTTGCTCGTTACCGCTTTGACCTTGCAGCAAACTACCATCGACACCAATTTCACCAAACTCATTAACTAGCACAGCCCAACGCTCAGAATCAGGTTTATTCTTCATCAAATGAAGAATAGCAGAGGTTTTCCCGACGCCAAGAAAACCTGTAATAATATTGGTTGGCACTGCTAAAATTGGCGATGATATATTAAAGCTCATTGGCGATCCTCCTGTATCCCTGAACCAGTTCATGGTTAGCAGATACAACCGATTCAGAAAATGCAGAATATTCAGGTGGGACTTTCGAAATACTATTTAAGTCAAAATCAGCACCAATATTGGTCATTGGCGGTACATGAAAACTTTCAGGCAGATCTAATCCATCTACAACGCAGTTATGTCGGATCACACACCCTTTACCAATGACGGCATTAAATACTACTGAGTTGAAGCCAATAAACACATCATCACTCACCTCACACGGCCCATGAATAATTGAGCGATGAGCAATAGAAGAACGCTCACCAATAGTGACTGCAGCCCCCGCTTTTGAGTGAATAACTACACCATCTTGAATATTAGTATCGCGTTTAATCACAATTGCGTCCATTTCACCCAGCTCATTCACTTCATCAGCACGGATTACGGCATAAGGCCCAATGAAAACGTTATCTTCTACAATTACTTTGCCACAAATAATCGCTGTAGGATCAATAAACGCAGTTTCAGATATCGTTGGCATATGCCCTGTTGGGTTTCTTCTTAGCATCTCTTTTCTCTTCACTATTGGCGCAATAACTCGCAACTTTAATTACCACCCACCTTTCAGCAAAATCGCACAGAAAATGGTTCAGTCACTACTAAAGCAGTAAATCAAATATTATTGTTATGTTATAACATAACAATAATGAGTTATCTAGATGCTACTCGCACGTATCTATCTATGGTGTTTATTCTAATAAACCTTGTTGAAAAACAAATGTTCAACATCTTAACGATGTCGCACTCTTATTATCGTTTTTCTCTCTTTAATACACCTCAGTGAGTCTCGTTCTCTCGCTGAGTATATTCTCAGCTTTTGCCAATCATAATTACACAAACACAACTTGAATAATTATCCAGTCAGAGTTTTTCTTAAATGGCATACCATTTGGACAGTTGTTAATATGCTATTACAAAAATTATTGCCAGCTATATTTAAACGTTAACCATTGGTTTTAAATAGAATATAAAACCATCAAAAGACTAATAATTAAACAAAAAATTAACAAATTAAATTATTTTTAATTTTTTATTGCATAGAATTCCAACTTAAGTAATATAAACCACAAGTGAGAACAAATGCAGAATAATCGCATGGGAATTCAAGTAAAAAACATTAATAAATTCTATGGTCAGCATCAGGTTTTACACGATGTAACCTTCGAATGTAATAAAGGTGAAACGCTGGTTTTACTTGGCCCAAGCGGTGCAGGTAAAAGCTCTTTACTTCGGGTATTAAACCTATTGGAAGATGCCTCTGCTGGCGAGCTGAGTATTGCAGAAAATTATTTCGATTTTAAAAAAACAATCGTTGAAAAAGATGGTTTAAAACTGCGTCGAAAAGTTGGCATGGTATTCCAACAATACAATTTGTGGCCCCACAAAACCGTGTTGGAAAATTTAATAGAAGCACCAGTAAAAGTGCTCGGTATCGATAAAGCTCAAGCGAAAAAAGAAGCATTAGAGCATTTATCAAAATTACAGTTAGCAGACAAAGCCGATGCATGGCCTTTGCAACTGTCAGGCGGTCAACAACAACGTGTTGCAATTGCACGTGCGTTGATGATGAAGCCAGAAGTGTTGTTATTTGATGAGCCTACTGCGGCGCTTGATCCTGAGATCACAAGCCAAATTGTACAGATCATCAAAACATTAAGCGGCACAGGCATTACCCAAGTTGTGGTTACCCACGAAGTGGATTTTGCAAAAAAAATCGCCAGTCATGTGCTTTACATGGAAAACGGCAAAATTATTGAACATGGCAGTAACGAGGCGTTTAGTCATCCTAAAACCTCACAATTTGCTGACTATTTAAAACATTAACGAATTATATCCCCCTTTATATATTCGTTCGTAAAAGACGCATGGAGTATCGCGATGAATAAAATTTTATTAGCTAGCATTATCGGTTTAGTTTCTTCTCAAGCTATGGCGCAAGACATTAAGTTTGCGATGGAAGCAACATATGCCCCTTTTGAATACATGGATGAGAATAATCAAATCCAAGGCTTTGACGTTGATATTGCTAAAGCCCTATGTAAAGAGATGGATGCTACCTGTACTTTTCATAACCAATCTTTCGATAGCTTAATTCCAGCTCTTAAATTCAAACGATACGATGCGGCTATTTCAGCAATGGACATTACTGAAGCACGTCAACAACAAGTGAGCTTTACTCAACCTTATTATGATAACGCTGCTGGCTTTATTTCAATCAAAGGTAAAGTCGCTGATGTCGCTGCCCTTAATGGTAAGCGTGTTGGTGTACAAAATGGTTCCACTCACCAGAACTATTTAACTGATCAAATGTCAGGTGTAACTACGGTTCCTTACACAAGTTATCAAGATGCCTTTATTGATATGAAAAATGGCCGTATTGATTCGGTATTTGGTGATACTGCAGTTATCGCTGAATGGTTGAAAAAAGACGATAACCTTGCGTATGTTGGCAAACCGGTGACGAACCCTAAATACTTCGGTAACGGTTTTGGTATCGCAGTAAACAAAAGCAACCAAGAATTGGTTAAACAGTTGAATACGGCACTCGCTAAAATTAAGCAAGATGGTCAGTATAAAGTTATTTTTGATAAGTACTTTGGTAAGTAAATTATGATGTTATCGGGATATTCTCTTTCCCTGTTAGAAGCTAGCTGGATGACTGTCCAGCTCGCTTTTACCAGTTTAGCGGTTGGATTAGTGCTGGCTATGTTGTTTGCTGGCGGTGAGATGTCTCGATTTCGCTTCGTGGCATGGCCGACGACAGCCTTAGTGACAGTATTACGAGGCTTACCTGAACTACTTATTGTTTTATTTATCTTTTTTGGTTCAGGTCAGGTTTTATTTTACATCACGGGTGATTATATCGAGATCAGCCCTTTTCTTTCAGGTGTTATTGCACTTTCGCTGATTTTTGCCTCTTATGCGGCGCAAACTATCCGTGGTGCTATTAAAGCAGTACCTAAAGGACAAAGAGAAGCAGCTAGTGCGCTTGGAATAAGCAAATCAAGAACATTTGTCGCGATTATAATACCGCAAGCGATCCGTCATGCATTACCGGGGTTAACTAACCAATGGTTAGTGCTATTAAAAGATACCGCATTGGTATCGCTCATCGGTGTGACGGATCTTCTAAAACAAGCACAGTTAAGCTCTGCAGCAACTCATGAAAGTTTTACCTGGTATGCAACAGCTGCGGCGGTGTATTTAGTGATCACTCTAATTACTCAACAAATTATTAAACGAATTGATGCGAAATATAGCGCTCAAGAAGGTTCAAGCAACAACAAAACGGTTGTTGAAGGAGCGATGGCATGAATGAACAACACTTTTGGCAATTAATGGATGGCCTTGCCACCAGCTTACAATTAACCGTTGCATCGTTATTAGTTGGCTGTACTCTCGCTCTATTAATGACGATGACATTGATTTTAAGAACGCCTGTTTTACATTGGTTAAGCCGTGGCATCATTACCCTATTTACGGGTACACCTTTGTTAGTTCAGATCTTTTTGATTTACTACGGACCGGGGCAATTTGAAGGTATTCGTGAAAGCTTTGTATGGCAATGGCTTAGCCAACCATGGTTCTGTGCGATGTTGGCACTAGCATTAAATACTGCTGCTTACAGTACTCAACTGTTTAAAGGTGCGTTTGATGCCATTCCTAAAGGTCAATGGCAAGCATGTCGTGCGTTAGGCATGGAAACCAAAACGACATTAAGGACCTTGTTACCTTTTGCCATTCGTCGTTCTGTGCCTGCTTATTCTAATGAAGTAATTCTGGTGTTTAAAGGTACATCGCTTGCTAGCACTATTACTATTATGGATATCATGGGCTACGCCCAACGTATTAATGCCCAGACTTACGATACGTTAACTGTGTTTGCAATTGCCGGTGCAATGTACCTTACCGTTAATGCATTGCTTTCTATTGTGTTTAGACTGATAGAGAAAAAAGCCTTAGCGTTTGAAGTGGCGAATTAAACTTCATCCTCACCAAATAAAAAAGCCGATAATACATTTTATGACTATCGGCTTTTTTAATTTCTAAATTTTAAGCTGAAGCAAATGATTCATTTTTCAATCTTTGTTGCTCTTGTGTTTTATTTGGAACAGCGTCTTTTACTTTTAAGAAAATACAAGGTATACCCATCGCTGCCATAAACCAGAACATATTTATTTCAGAATGATGCATTAGCCATCCGCATAGTGCAGATACTAGCGCTAATATAAAACCTGCAGGAATTGCATGGTATAACGACTGTAAAGAAACATAATTATGTTTCCGATTTTCTTCCACATAACGAACCGAAGATAAAATCGTACCAGAGAACGTAATACCATGTAGAATCTGACAGAAAACAAGAACATATATATCATTTGTCGCTGCGGTTAATCCCCAACGTACCACGACAGCAATTGCAGCAAGTCTAAATAATGTTGACACTTTCCAATTTGAGAACGCTTTACGACTAATTAAGTAAAAAACGATCACTGAAACTGTCGACAAACTCCATAAATAACCAATGGTATCCGAATCTAGCCCCTGTTCTTTCCAATAGACGGTACTAAAGAAATAATAGCCACCATGGCTACCCTCCAACAAAGATGCAACCAATAAAAACAACAGTGTTTCTTTACAACATAATACTTTGAAAATATTTTTTCTTTTTTGCTCATCATGGTGGCATACCATAGGTACTGTTGGCTTCATTAGAGTACCTAGTAAAGTTGCGCCTAAACCGATCGCTCCCATAACTGGGACAGAACTTACACCAAAGTTCTGAACAACCCATCCCATACAAGCCGACGCTACTGTTAATGCAACCGCTCCCCATAAACGAGTATATCCATAATCGAGTCGATTATCTCGAGCATAGTGATTTGATATCGCATCCGAAATAGCGACCGCAGGACCAATCGCTAAATTAAATAGTACGAGTAATAATGCAAGTACCCAGAATGTTGGCGTAATCGTACCTATCCAGATAAAAGCAATAAAACCGAGTAAGCTTAAAAACATTGACCAACGAAGGAATGGTATGAGATGCCCAACTTTGTGAAATAAAGGTGTTAATGTAAAGTTGATGACACAACGAGCGGCAAGACCAAAACCGATCAGCATCCCGATATCTGCATCTGAGATCCCTAATTTTTCTAACCATAATCCTCTAAAGGGTAAATACACCCCATACGAGAACCAGAACATAAATTGATAAGTGGACATCCAAACTGATGGTCGACAATTAAACATTCGCGCTACTACTCCTTTCAATGTTTCAGTAACAGTAACGAAAATAGTTATCATTAACAATTTGAAGAAATACCATTAAATATTCAAAAACAGTCACACGAAATGACTGCTTTTAGAACAAACGGGAATATATTTGGATTTATTCCTTTAATTAATGATGATATTTCTAAAAACTAATGTTGCGAAATTGTAAAATCATCTATCTTTATTAGTATACGTTTATATTACGGCTTCTATAAATAAAATAAAAAGGGGGATGAGCATGTCTTTAATCCTATGCATGAAGCGTTTTTTGTTTGTGGGTTTAGTTGTAACTCCTCTCATTTCCTATGCCGATGAAATGACACCGGAACAACAATTTGAGATCGGAAAACAAAAAGCTCTTGTTTGTATCACTTGCCATGGTGCCGATGGTATTTCTGCAACAGAAACCTACCCCAATTTACAGGGACAAAAGCAACAATATTTGGTCGCAGCACTTAAAGCATATAAACAAAATCAACGTGTTGATGGTTTAGCCATATTAATGCAGGGTTATGCAAAAGACTTAAGTGATCAAGATATGAAGGATCTCGCGTATTACTTTAGTAACGTAAAAACAGATTCCACTCATCAATCACAATAAACGGCAATAGTTTTTAAGGTTATGTCGATGGATACTCAGTATAATTATAAAATCGTTAAGTATTTTATGATCGCTAGTGTTAGTTGGGCGTTCATTGCTATGTTAATTGGTGTTATTTTAGCAGCACAACTTTATTGGCCTGCTCTTAACCTAAATTCTGAATACTTTCAATTTGGTCGTCTCCGTCCATTGCATACTAATGGCGTCATTTTTGGCTTTGTCGTTAATCTTTTAATGGGGACATCCTTTTATATTGTTCAACGCACCTGTAAAACCCCGCTATATAACAATACCGCTGCTTGGTCTGTCTTTTGGGGATGGCAATTTATCCTTCTTCTTGCCCTTATTACTTTACCGCTAGGTTTTACTACTTCGAAAGAATATGCTGAACTTGAATGGCCGATTGATATCTTAATTGCTGTTATCTGGGTGATGTACGCCATTGTGTTTTTTATGACTGTTGCCAAACGTACCGTTCATCATATCTTTGTTGCTAATTGGTTTTACGGTGCGTTCATTATTGTTATTGCGATGATTTTTATTGCTAACAACCTCGAATTGCCTGTCACGATGTGGAAGTCCTACTCTATTTACTCAGGGGCTGAAGATGCCATCGTGCAATGGTGGTGGGGACATAATGCGGTTGGTTTTTTATTAACCGCTGGCATCATTGGAATGAACTACTATTTCATACCCAAAATTGCTGAGCGCCCTATTTATTCTTACCGTTTATCTGTTATTCACTTTTGGGGCTTAGTCGGCTTTTATACTTGGGCAGGTACACACCATCTTATTTACTCTTCTGTTCCTGATTGGTTACAAAATCTCGGCATTGTGATGTCGTTAATTCTATGGCTTCCCTCTTGGGGTGGAGCATTTAATAGCATCATGACCTTGCTTAACAACAAGCAGAAACTTAAACACGACTACATTATGTGGTTCTTCTTTTCTGCCATTGTTTACTATGCGTTAGCAACTTTTGAAGGACCTCTATTAGCCATTCGCTGGTTTAATATGATTGCTCATAATACCGACTGGATTATAGGGCATGTGCATTCAGGTGCCTTGGGCTGGGTTGGCATGTCTGCCATTGCCGTATTCTATTACTTTATCCCTCGTTTATATGGTCACGAGCAATTGTGGTCAAACCGTTTAGTTAAATGGCATTTCTGGTTTGCGCATATTGGAATTGTACTTTATGCCGTTGCACTGTGGATTGCTGGGATCGGACAAGGCTATATGTGGCTAAAAGAAGATTCTAATGGTTCACTTAGCTATAGTTTTGTCGAAGCGATGAACTTCAGTGCACCGTGGATGTTAGTTCGCTTTATCGGTGGTGCGTTGTTTGTACTAGGTATAGTTTTAATGATTTATAACCTATACAGAACGCTAAAACAGCCAAAGCCTAGATCGGTTAAGCACCAGAATGCAGCAACAGAAAAGGTAGACACTCATGATTAATAAAGATTTTACCTCATCTGTAGTGATCCTCATTGTTTCAACAACTTTGGTTGCCGCCTTTTCATTCTTAGTATGGGTACTTCCTACTTTTTTTTACCAAGACAAGTTAATTGCTGAGTCAAGTGCGAAGCCGTTGACAGCATTAGAAGTCGCTGGTCGCGATATTTATATCAGTGAAGGTTGCCATACTTGTCATACCATGATGGTTCGTCCGTTAAATGCAGAAATTAAACGTTATGGTCGATATAGCCGAGAAAGTGATGACATTTATGAACATCCTAATTTATGGGGTTCAAAACGAACAGGACCAGATCTCACCAATCTTGGTCGGAAATATTCAGATCAATGGCATATCATCCACTTAAGAAATCCTCGCGATGTTGTACCAACTTCAATCATGCCCTCTTATCCTTGGCTCTTTGAGCAAGTGCTTGATGGTGAAGATATTGATGCAAAACTAATAGCGTTACGTAAGCTTGGTGTACCTTACAGTGATAAGGAAATTAAACAGGCACGACTAGAAGTAAATGGTAAAACAAAAGCACAGGCATTAATCGCCTATCTACAAAGTCTGGGACAAGATCAAGGAGTACGACCATGAGTACTTTTTGGAGTGGTTGGGTCATTATCCTAACCCTGATTTTTCTCGCAATAATGATCGTCGTTGTTGCGTATTACTGGAAGAAAAACAGTGCAGCCAACGCTAATCGAACGGTCGATACCTTTGATGGTATTGATGAAAACGATGCCGGCGTACCAAATCTTTTACTCCTTTCTTATCTTATTGCTTTCATTATCGCTGCCGTCTTCTTATTACTCTACCCTGGTATGGGAAACTGGCAAGGACTCATGAAGTGGCAATCAAGCAGTGAAGCTGCTTCAACCTCTCCCACTTCGTTAGTCAAACAAATTAGTCAATTTTCTAATGGTGAAGCATCATATCAAACCCTAAGCTCTTCTCCTGAAGTTGTGGTCGCTGGGCGTGCTTTATTTCAAACCCATTGTGCGGCTTGTCATTTAAATCAAGCACAAGGTCAACTTCATTTCCCTAATTTAAGTGACACTGTGTGGCTATATGGTGGCAGTGACGAAGCGATCCATCTTTCGATTGTTAAAGGTCGTAACGGTGTCATGGCTGGCTGGAAAGATATTCTGACTGAAGAAGAAATTGAGCACGTTTCATATTATGTCGCTTCGCTTGAAAAAAGTCGCATTATCGCAGAGCCTGCTATCAACCTTGAACTGGGTAAAACCGTATTTGATGCTAACTGTACGGCTTGTCATGGCGGTGATGCAAAAGGTAATACTGCGATTGGTGCGCCAAATTTAACCGATAATGTCTGGCTTCACGATGGCAGTGTTGAAGGCATTATTGCTACGGTAAAATATGGCTTAAATAATCTCATGCCTGCTTTTGAAGAGCAGCTCAGCGATACTGAAATTCAAGCATTAGGCGCTTATATTCGCCATCAAGGAAATAATCAAAACGAGAAACTCTCAGCACTTGATCCGGATCTGGTCAGTAAAGGGCAATATCTTGCTTATGCAGGAGATTGTATTGCTTGTCATACTAGTGAGGGTGGTGAACCGTTTGGCGGCGGTCTAGGGTTTTTAACGCCATTTGGTACGCTTTATTCAACCAATATTTCAGCGCATCCAACCTATGGTATTGGAGATTATACCTACGATGAATTTTACGACGCGCTACACAAAGGTAAAGGCAAGCATGGTTACCTTTATCCAGCCATGCCCTACTCGTCTTATCAGTATGTGACAGACGAAGACACCCAAGCGCTTTGGGCTTACATGCAATCGCTTAACTTTGTGAATACTCGAAATGAAGAAAATAAGATGATGTTCCCAAGTAATATCCGATTAGGGCTACTTGGTTGGAATATTGCCTTTCTTAATACCGACCCTCTGCAATACCCAGCCGATGCCACCGAACAATGGAAACGGGGTAAATATTTAACCATGGGGTTAGGTCACTGTACGGAATGTCATACTCCACGAAACGTTGCGCAAGCCTTGATAGAAAAAGAACTATTCCAAGGTAATTTAATTGACGGATGGAAGGCCCCGAATATTACTGCAACAGAGCTATATCAAGATCGCTGGGATGTAAAAACATTAACCGACTTTTTAAAAACAGGTCATTCAGATAAGGGAACCGCATTTGGTGGTATGGCGGAAGTGGTACAAAACAGTACTAGCTTCTTAACAGAACAAGACGTCGCAGCTATTTCGGAATACCTGATAACTGGTGATAAATATAACGAGTTAGATAGGTCAGTTCCTCAGCTCAACCCACAAGGTTTTGGTGATTTGATGCCAGCCAATGTTGATATTCAAACAGTTGAACTAAAACCGTTGAGTAGCAACGATCCTGAAAACGAAGCCAAACTATATGGTTTATATGTTCAAACTTGTGGCGCATGCCATGGTAAAGACGGAAAAGGTAGAAAAGGTATCGCCCCTACACTGCTTAACAACGGGATAATTATGCACAGTGATCCTTACGATACCATTGCCGTTACCATTCGTGGATTATCGCCAAACTTCATGGAACAAGACAGTAACTTTATGCCGATGAGTAGCTTTAATTCGGTGATCAGTGATGCCAACCTCGCGAAGTTAATTAGCTTTGTCCGCAATAAGTTAGGTGATAGAACTGTACCTGTGACCCTAGAAGAAGTGGCTGAGGTAAGAAAAGATTTAATTAAAGGTGGCTATGCTGGAAATATACATGCCACAACAACACCAGAACAAAATCAGCCGAATAGCATAATAGAATAAGCGATTATCTCAATGGAATATAACGCTTCTAATTGGTTAACATACCATCAAGCGTATCAATATTTACAATTAATATGCATTTTCTGTCTGCTTTTTATTGCCTAAGCAAAATTAATAGGTATTATCCAACTTCAATCCTTTGAGTAGAGGCGCGCTGCCTAAAAGTATCCAGATGGAGGGTGACACCTTTGAAGTCTGGGGAAAGGAGTCGGCGCCGAAGTGTTTGTTGTGTCGTCAACAATCGCTGGGTCTGCATTAAATAAGTGCAGAACTGCCATAGTTATTTTTTCTATGGAGCGCTACCCTAAGGGATAAGAAGTATTTTTTCTCCTGAAATTTGTTTCTCTATCCTTTCGGTAGATCTCCACCTAATATAGGTGTTTAAGAGATCCATGAATCTTGTTCAATATTCTGACTCCCTGTTATCTGTAATACCACCCTTGCTGGCTGTTGTTTTAGCTATCACTACACGACGTGTATTGTTATCACTTGGCCTTGGTATTGTTGCTGGCGCAATCCTTTTAAATGATTACAGCCCTTTAGCGGCGCTTCAATACATAGTAAATAAGGTTATTGGCCTTGTGTGGTCCGATGGTGCAATTAACCACAGTAACACAGATATGCTTATCTTCATGTTGTTATTGGGAGGCTTGATTAGCCTTATGACAGCTACAGGGGCAACCAAAGCATTTGCCGAATGGGGTGTTCGCCGCTGTAAAGATCGCCGCAGCGCAAATATGCTAACCGGACTAATGGTTTTTGCTTTCTTTATTGATGACTTTTTCCATAGTTTATCAGTCGGTCCAATTTGTCGACCAGTGACAGATCGCTTTAATATTTCACGAGCTAAACTTGCGTACCTACTTGATTCAACAGCTGCACCTGTTGTTGTAATTACTCCAATTTCTTCATGGGGTGCTTACATTATTGCTATTTTAGGCGGTATTTTAGCAACGAATCATATTACAGATATCAGTGCCATTTCATTGTTTGTTCAAATGATCCCAATGAATTTATATGCTGTATTTACGCTACTAATGGTTATTGTTGTTATTTTCTTTCAGCTTAATATTGGTCCAATGCGTCAACACGAAGCCTGGGCTGAAGAAGGAAAGCTTTGGGATGAATCAAAAGGTCACCCTAAAGGCCTTGAGATCACAACTGAATCGCAAGGTAAAGGTACTATGCTAGATATGGTACTTCCTATCCTTACACTTACAGTAACAAGCGTTATCTTTATGATCGTTAGTGGTGCTGAAGTACTAAGTGCTAAAGGTGAGGCATTTCACCTTATTTCTGCTTTAGAACATACAGATCTTGGTGCGTCCTTAGTTAACGCCTCATTATGTAGCCTAGCAGTCTCAATTTTATTAGCGCTTCGCTTAAAGCTATCAATGAAAACTTGGCTAACAGCAGCACCACAAGGTGTAAAAGCAATGCTACCTGCTATCATTATTCTACTATTTGCATGGACTATTGGTACTGTTGTAAGTGATATGCAAACGGGTCAGTATCTTGCGAGTTTAACGAAAGGTGGTTTCCCTAGTGAATTATTACCTGCGCTAGTCTTTGTTCTTTCATGTGGTATGGCATTTGCGACGGGAACAAGCTGGGGAACTTTTGGAATCATGCTACCACTTGCAGGTGATATGGCTGTAGCAACAGATGCCAGCTTATTAATGCCGATGCTATCAGCTGTACTTGCGGGTTCAGTATTTGGTGACCATAGTTCACCTATTTCAAGTACAAGTATCCTATCTTCAACAGGTGCAGGTTGTCACCACATGGATCATGTATTAACTCAGCTCCCATATGCTATTACTGTCGCTTTTGGTGCACTTCTAGGTTACTTAGCTATGGGTATTATGTCTTCAACACTTGCGGGTATTGCTGTAAGTTCAGTATGGTTCCTTGCGTGTTGTACCGTCCACCTACGCCGAAATAGAAAGTACCAACAACAAGCTGTTACCGCTTAAATATAGAAATTAGAGCACAATAATCTATCTATCCCCGTTCGTTTTAATACTCAATTGCTTTATGCTAAGTATTAAGACAATGGGGATTTTTTTGTTTAAACGTTAGGAAATAGAATGGAATACTTACATACCATGGTACGAGTGAGCAACTTAGATGCTTCACTGGATTTTTACTGTAACAAACTTGGTTTGGTAGAAATTCGACGTAAAGAAAGCGAACGTGGACGATTTACATTAGTATTTTTAGCCGCATCTAATCAGGCAGAAACGGCGAAAGAAACACAATCGCCTTTATTAGAACTAACTTATAACTGGGATCCAGAATCGTACACTGGTGGTCGTAATTTTGGTCACCTCGCTTTTGCCGTCGATAATATTTACGATTTATGTGCTCATTTACAAAATAATGGTGTTGTCATTAATCGCCCACCCCGTGATGGACATATGGCATTTGTACGTTCACCTGATGGTATTTCGATTGAACTGCTTCAAAAAGGTGACGCACTAGAAGCAGCCGAACCTTGGGTTTCGATGCAAAACCAAGGTGAATGGTAAAAAATAGAACTGCATGTCGGTATTATTTTAACTAGAAAGAGTAATTTACTAATACCGACCTTTTTAGAGTATTTTAAAGCACAATAATGCCAAGCTGACTTAATAATTGCTCTTGTTGCCAATCGCAAATTTTTACACCACTTAAATTTACACGTCGAATATCAACACCCTCTAAATCTACATGGCAGAGATCTGCGTCTTCTACAACGCATTGACTCCATTGTTCAGAGGAAAATTCACCGCGACTTAAGTCAGATCCTTTAAAGGATGTAGCCAGCAAATTAGCTCCGTTCCATCGGTTTTCAAAAAGTTCGCACTGCTCTAATTTTATGTCTTCAAAATTACTGTAACGTAAATTACAACCGGTTATATATGCAGAGCAAAATAATGTGTTATGGGTAATATAATTTGAAAAAGAAGCATATTGGAAATCAACACCTTGGAGATTAGATTGTCGCATTTCTATACCAAAACACTGCGCATTACGAAAACTAGCCATTGATAAATTACACTGCTTAAAACTCGCATCTTTGAGTTTTGAATAGGAAAAATTACAATCTTTGTCATCCCCTACATCAATAAAGTTACAATTGATAAAACTTGCTTCAACTAAATTTGCACGTGAGAAATCACAACGATAAAACTGACAGTTTTCAAAAATAGCCTCAGAAAATTCTTGTTTAGAAAAGCTTTCATCTTGGTAACACTGACCTACAACATGCATATATTTTCTCTTCTATTACTCTGCGACTGAATCAAACAGAAAAAAGCGCAATTACTGATGGCTCAATAATAGCGCTTTATAAATTCTATTATAACTTATTATTTAGTTACTTATGAGTATCGCAGTTCGAAGTTGCTGAAGGTACTTGTTTTACATCTTTAACATCATAAGTATTCTGTAGGCTACGGAAAACAGTCGCATTGTAGTAATCACCATTTTCAATACTAAACGTAATTGAATAGTTCATACCAGCAACAACTTGCTGTGTTACATGATAAATTTTACCTAGCTGATGATCGCCAGGGATTGCTTTAACGGCGTCTTTTGCTGCTTGTTCTACTTCAGGTGTTATATCACCTTGTGCCCAACCACCAACAATTGCGTGAGAAAAATTACAACTTTCTTGCATATTCGCCTCATCTGAAGATACGTTTTTTGCAGAATTACATGCAACTAACGCTACTGAACTTAAAGCAATTAGTAAAACTTTCTTATTCATCATCAAATCCTAATTCACGTTTTCTGTATATATATCAACAGAAAACGTGATAAAGTGCAAATATACTTTATTCGAACAGTGATTCATTACTTTAATCAATCATTAAGTGCAACTATATTTGCGTTTTATATAACATACTTGCGATAAGATTGTTGATTGATATCTTCAATCTCTACTGTGACACAAATATCATTTTGAAACATTGCTGCCACTTGATGCAAGATGACTTCAGATAGATTATCTTTTTGCTTTGGATCTCTACCTGGAAGTACCCTTACAGTAATATGAACAAAAGGCTTTTCTGTTGTCCCTGTACGATATAACTCATAAGGGATGGCACGGGTTTTTATATCTTCTTCATCAAAAAGCCCTGAACTAAACGTCGCGTAATGAGTTGTTGCCATTAATTCATTTAAATTAATCTCTGTTTCAAGATCTTTGGCATATTCAATAATGCAATGCGGCACAGCTTATCTCCTATCTATGAATAGCTTACTTAATGACACTAGCATATATAAATAAGATAACTCTTAGGTCGATCAGCTTTTTGATAATAAATACATTTAATAACTGAGTTCTTTTACTTTCTGTGATTCCTGTACACAAATAGCATTTTTTTTGTTGTGTTGTATAACCGAAAAAAACGATTAAAACGTTAATACTTTTTCTGCATTTAGCGTCCAACTTGCCAAATCGTCTAACGTTCCTATTTCACAGTCTTCAATGAGTAATGACTCTGACAATCCGCGCGCACAACAACAGGTTTTACACAATTTCACCTCGCTCCCTTGTGCAATAAGAATTTCAAGCATTTGTTGAATATCATAACCTTCTACCGGATTTTGCTGCTTCATTGCACACATCACAGCATCGGACATTAAAAACAATTTGAGACTCACAGGTTGTTCTTCCTGCTCATTAAGTTTAATTGCTAAGCGTAAAGCATTAAAAGGACGCTCAGAGCCATAAGGAGCGTCATTGATAACGATTAAAATAGTTTGCATCAAATACTCATATAAAAAAATTGATTATTATTATTGTCACACAAAATGAGTCTAAATGTTTAAAAATTTCGTTCACTATTTATCACGAATAGCAATAATCAATTAATATTACAGTTCAGATTTCTAATGTCTTTACGTCGCTGTGCGTTTACAAAACATTCAGTTATTGCACATTATTATCTCAAATTCACGTTATATGCATATTCTACTATTCTCAGCTCGAATAATTTGGCACATTACTGCCTCAGTTGATTTAACACGGTTATTTATACCAGCTGAAGTGTACTTAACCTTTAGAATGAGAACATAAAATGAGTCATCGTCTTCAACTAGCCCATGCACCATCAGTCCTATTTTTATTTGGTCTTTCTGGTGCAGGTAAATCTTATGTCGGTGATGTCATTGGTGCTCATGACGATTGGTTTGTTTACCATGCAGATGATGATTTAACTGATGAAATGCGTGAAGTTATTGGTGCGAACAAGCCTTTTACGGATGAAATGAGAGATGATTTTTTTATTCGTATTAGTCAAAAAGTAAATCACTTTCGTACTCTTTATCCTCGTATAGTGGTTACACAAGGTGCTTATAAAAAACAACATCGTGATTTCCTGCGTCAAAATATCGCAGACATAGATATGATTTATGTCACTGCAACAGACTCATTGATTCACCAACGTTTAGAGTATCGTATCAATGGTATTTCTAACAAAAGTGCAGACGCGATAAAGCATATTTTTGAAGCGCCAGATCATACTGTAAAAACAATTTTTAATTATGAAGGAAAGACTTTTATTATTGAGCAACTAAATCGTTTTTATAACAGTAATCAATAAAAATGCGGTAGTAAAAACTAATTATTTTTAGATTTACAAAATTTAGCATTACTACTGCCTAGTAACTTTCACTCGTAACCAACTTGAAATATTTACCTCATCACGTTTCTCATTATTTTTCCTTAACTATATGAACACTTTGGCATAGACTTATACCTTGTATGTCTATGTATTCATATTAAGGTATCAATGTGAATGGGTTAAAACCGTATCTTCTTGCCATTTTAGTACCTTTGGTTGCTATGGTGACTATTTTAAGTCTCTATTTTTATCAGAAAGATAGTGTTCAGCTTGCAGAGCATATAAAAGAAAATGAACTTCGTCAGTTAGAGTCTCTTGTACAAATTAGTCAATTGCATCTCAATACTATCACTGAAGATTTAAACCGTCTCACTTATCAATTGCAACTAAAACCTCTTCACGAACCATTACGGGTCTTGGAAAAAGCTTATGTACTAAAACAATTT
The DNA here is from genome assembly GCF_000153325.1 of Photobacterium sp. SKA34. Taxonomy (GTDB): domain Bacteria; phylum Pseudomonadota; class Gammaproteobacteria; order Enterobacterales; family Vibrionaceae; genus Photobacterium. The sequence goes on along the minus strand of NZ_CH724142.1, from coordinate 237,788 downwards.
AAGAGTACCCTTGTTAACTCAGAGCTCTATGATTCCATTCGATTAATTGACTATAAAAACAGCCAAGTTCTTCTCCTAAAAAAAATGAAAGATGGCTTTCATATTGATTACAGTAAAATCATTGAAGAACCACAAGAATTAAGAAATATTAATCATACATTTACTCTTAATAATAAAATAAGCTATATTTATAAACATCAAAATAAAGTATCATTTTATCAACATTTAAAATTTGAACACAGTAGTTGGGTTGTGCAGTTAAGTTACCACCAGATCCCTGTTAGTAATATGGCAAGTAATAAAGAGCGTACAAACTTTATTATTAATAAAGATGCACAATGGATTACTCAATCTTACTTAAATAAATCACTTAACCCATCAATGCATGATAATACAAGTTATAATGATGTACTTTTCTCTGTTGCATATCCTTATTTATGGAATACTGTAAAACGATTAAACCAAGGACAAACGATCATTGGTGACTATCTTTATACTTATACCCCTCTGATATTTAGGAATAAAAAACTAAATAAAAATATAGATAAAAACACATCTGAGTGGGTATTAGTTTCATCACTAAATTTAGATAAAGAACTAAACAACCTGTATTTTTCTAACTTTACTCGAATACGTTTAGCGGCACTTTATATTACTTTTTTTATTTTAATTACTAGCTCAGTATTGCTGGTTCGACGATTAATTAAAAATCGCAAAAATGAACAAATATTACGCAAGCAACGTGATGACAACCTTAAAAGATATACAGCGATAATTAAAAACAGCGAAGATGGGATTGTAGTACTCAATAAAAATAGAGAGATTACAGCGATTAATGACGCCGCTTTCAAAATACTTAATATTCACTCTCGTGCTTTACAAAAAACATTAATTAGCCTTTTTAATTCAAAACAAATTAAAGATGAACTTACAACCTTACTCAATACTATTGATCAATTACCTAACACCGAGCATTTAAAGACCCATATAAAACTTAAATATAAACGCTCAAAACATCTCGAAGTCATCGCAACTAAGCAAGTTAATAATGTTGAAGATAACATTTTACTTCATATCTCTGATGTGACTTATTGGGTTAATCGTGAGAAGAAATTACAAGCTTTATCTCGCGCAGCAGAGCAAAGCGCAGAATCCGTTATCATTACCGATAAAAATGGCTTTATTCAGTATGTAAATACAGCTTATATAAAAATGAGTAACAAGCCTTTAAATCAGCTTATTGGTAGCCACAGCTCAATTAGTATTAATGATTATATCGATGATAAGAATGAACAAGATGAACTCATTAGCAAATTGGTCTCAGGACAATCAATTCGCCATGTTATTACTAAAAAAAAGGATAACGATATAATTTATATGGATTATACCATTTCACCTATCCGCGGTGATGATGGCAATATATCTAACTACATAGCAACAAGCAAAGACATAACAGACAGAGTCAGTTATGAGAATAGATTACACCGTCTTGCACACTATGACGCATTAACCCAGTTACCTAATAGAACAATGTTTACTCAATATATTGCTCACAGTATGAAAGAAGCTATTCGGCATAAGGCTCAAATTGCTATCGTGGTGATCGATTTAGAGTTAACGAAACAACTGAATGAATCCATGAGCAATGAAGACATCGAAAAAATCCTTTTAATTGTCTCAAAACGGATTAAATCTAATTTACGTGAAACGGATGTTCTAGCCCGTATTGGGAGTGACGAATTTGGCATTTTAATCAGATCATTTCATGATTTACAAACAATCACGCAAGTGGCTGAACGATTACTAAAAAGTACTAATGCACCATTATCTATCGATAGCCAAGTACTTTCTATTTCAACTAACATTGGTATTGCATTAAGTTCAGATGCCGAATCAGACCCTAAGCTGATACAAAAATACGCACATATTGCATTATATCGCGCTAAAGGATTATCTGGAAGTAACTACTGCTATTTCACTGAATCAATGGAAGCAGAAAACATTCAGCGTTTAATACTTGAGTCTGACCTACGCAAATCTGTCGGTAGTGATCAATATGAATTCTTCTATCAACCTAAAGTGAATGCCAACACTCACACACTGTGCGGTGTTGAAGCCCTGCTGCGTTGGAAAAACAACGAAGGAGAATATCGTTCACCCCTCGATGTCATCCCAGTTTTAGAGTCATCAGAGCTTATTATCGATGCAGGGCGTTACTTGATAAACCAAGCATGCCTTCAATTAAAATCATGGCAAGACAACAAGTATTTCTTTGACATTGCAATAAATATTTCAGCAAGACAGTTATTAGAAGCCGACTTAGTTGAAACCATA
>NZ_CH724142.1:94156-235393 GCF_000153325.1 Photobacterium sp. SKA34 | reverse complement strand
CTTTCCTATAAAAATTTTAAAAGTCGATAGAGAGTTCATCAAAGATCTACCTTTTAATAAAGACAGTATTACAATTTGTCGTTCTATTATAGAGCTTGCTCATAATTTGAATTTAACAATCGTCGCTGAAGGTGTTGAAACAGAAGATCAACTTAAGTTCTTAGAATCTCTAGGTGTTGAAGAATTACAGGGCTATTATTTTGATAAACCATTACCATTATCAGATTTTGAGAATAAATATTTAGCAACAAATGAAATAAGGTCAACTTTAAGTTGAAAACAAGGTTCTCATCATCCTTAATGTGTCTTATTATTGTGGTAATAGAATTGTTATGTAGGATGCTTTGATGAGCTTTGATGACCACTTAAATAACTTTATCAAGCAGCGCGATCAATTTGGTGGCACAGTACAACAACGACAGCAGAAACGTAATAGCTATGTCGTTGTCGATGCAACGGATCAAAGTAAAGCCCGTGAGTCGATGGCTCGTGAACAAGAATTAGCTGCAAAACGTGCTGAATTTGAAACCAAACAACACCATGAACGTGTTAGTGGTCGTTGTGTTTTGCCAGATGAAGCACAAACATTAGAAAACAACAAATTACAAGCACGACCGGCAGATCCTAGCCGTATCGCATATATACAACAGCTTAAAAAAGATCTAAAACTCAAAAAATACAGTAATTGATCTTATCTTCATTCATCAAAAGGAAGTTATCTTGTAACTTCCTTTTTTCTTCTCGTAACTAACCAAATAAAATTACAATAAATTTTTAATACCAATAAAAATAACACAAAAAACAAGCATAAATTACAGCATTGAATACTATTAAAGTGTAAATCGCTCAATTATTTTAATTTTTTATCCAAATAATTCCAAAAATATCTGTATGAAAAACAATCAATCTTATACTGTGAGAAAATTCCTTTTTTTTTCAATTGCATTCATAATAACTAAAATTTCATTTTAACCTTCGTATTACAGTGCATATTTCGTTATAAATATGTCTCCACTTATTCATTTAACCAAAAAAAATCAGATAAACACCTGTTTTATAATAAATTTTAAATTTTAAAGATGATATTTATAAAAATTTATTTGCAGTTTTGACCTTCTAAAAATAACAACCGTTAAAGCCTAAAAATAAAACAATTCACCAACAAAAAAACACCATAAAGTAACTTAATTTACTTTTTAAAGTAGGTATATTCGATATTTTATACAAAATCATCACTTAAAGCTTAATTGGCTACTACATTATAATTTGAATAGCAATATGGTCAGAATACCTTTTAAACGTTAAAATTAGCATCAAAGAAGTACAATTGAAGATTATCGATGAACACAACTATTCAAATTAATGAGCTCGAATCATTGCTCATAGCAATAATCGTGCTTTTTCTAGGTTACTTTATTAATAGTAAAGTTGCGATTTTAAGAAAATATAACATTCCAGAGCCGATTGTTGGTGGCTTAGTTGTTGCTGTTATTATAACAATTTTTCATTTCCAAGGGTTTGATATTAGCTTCAAGCTCAGTATGCAAAATGCATTAATGGAAATGTTTTTCTCAACAGTAGGCCTTGCTGCTAGCTACAAACTTTTAGCCAAAGGTGGATCACGCGTATTCTTGTTCCTAGCCTTAGCAACAGTATTCATTGTTATTCAAAATGCTGTTGGTGTTAGCTTGAGTAAGTTACTTGGTCTAGATCCATTACTGGGTCTTGTAGTTGGCTCGATTACGTTATCAGGTGGTCATGGTACTGGTGCCGCCTGGGCACATACCTTCTCGACTGACTACGGCATAAATACGCTTGAGCTATCGATGGCATGTGCAACATTTGGTTTAGTCATGGGTGGTATTATTGGAGGACCTGTAGCACAGCGTCTTATTAATAAATACAACCTAAAATCAGATTTTGGTGAAAGCGGTAATCACCATATTGATCACCCAGATCTTGTAACATACAGTGATAAAGAAGAAGATCGTATTACCTCAAAGAATACGATTGAAGTGTTATTTATTCTTCTTGTATGTGTTGCAGGTGCATCACATGCTAAAGAGTTTGTTGATAGCTTCGGTATTAACGCACTTCGTATTCCTGAATTTGTTTACGCACTTTTCATTGGTGTCTTCATTACTAACTTTTGTGAAGGAACTAAGTGCTACAAAATCAATAAAGAAACCGTTGATGCTTTGGGTACTATTTCGTTATCCCTATTCCTTGCAATGGCATTGATGAGCCTGCACTTATGGGAATTAATGGATCTCGCATTACCTATGTTGGTGATTCTTTTCGTACAAACCATTGTGCTCGCACTATTTACTTATTTCGTGACTTTCCGCGTAATGGGTAAAAATTACGATGCCGCAATTATTGCTGGTGGTCACTGTGGTTTCGGTATGGGCGCAACACCAACAGCTGTAATGAACATGGGTGCGCTTGTATCGAGAAATGGACCATCACCACAAGCATTTATGGTAGTACCTATTGTTGGTGCTTTCTTTATTGATATTACTAACTTACTTGTACTACAGGGCTATATGAGTTTCCTTGGTCACTAATAATAATCACTCTTAATGCTTTATAAAGGGGAAAGACAGAACGCTTTCCCCTTTTTATTCTTTTTTAATACTCAATATTACCTCAAACAAATAACACCCTAGTTACATTCCCCCTCAATTAAAACGCTATTCAAATTCAGTTACACTCTAACTTCCATACTTTCGACTCATTTGTAACAAACAATTTCTAGCCAATTTTAAATTTAAATAATCTTGATAAGATTCGCGCACTTTAAAAAACCCATTTAGATATAACATTATCTTTGTTGGCAAAGTGATCTGCTGACATCGTCTTAATTGAGATAAGTATGAAAAAATTTGATAGAGCAATGCAGATCTTACTTGCTGGATTTTGCATTAATTTGTGTATGGGTATTCTTTACGCATGGAGTGTTTTCAAAAAAGCACTTGTTGTTGATTTAGGCTGGTCAAATGCTGACGCTTCACTACCTTATACTGTTGCTATTATTACCTTCTCATTATCATTATTAGTGGCAGGTATTCTGCAAGACCGGATGGGCCCACGTCGAGTGCTCATCCTTGGCACAGTGATGGTTGGTCTAGGTATGATCATTTCAAGCTTTGCTACCACTCCTATGCTACTGATCGTAACATTCGGTATCTTAACGGGTAGTGGTATCGGTTTTGGCTACGCATGCCTTAGCCCATCAGCAATGAAATGGTTCCACCCTTCGAAGAAAGGTCTAGTTAATGGCTTAATTGCAGCAGGCTTTGGTTTAGCTGCTGTATACTTAGCCCCGCTAACATCTTTCTTAATTAAAGAAGTAGGAATAAACACAAGTTTCTTAGTATTAGGTATTGCTGTACTTATTATTGCAGTACCTCTTGCTTGTACCATTAACAATCCACCCGCAGGCTATACACCAGAAGTACCTGCTGGCTTCGATGTAAATAATAAATCAGGTAATGCTGCAGATCTAAACTGGCGTTCAATGCTAAAAACACCACAGTTTTACTCTCTTTGGGTAATGTATGCATTTGCTTCGGCATCAGGTTTGATGATCATTGGTAACATCACCTCTATTGCAGCAACACAAGCAAACATCGCAGATGCTGCTTACTTAGTTGTAATTTTAGCAATATTCAACTCTGGTGGTCGCGTAGCTGCCGGTATCCTATCTGACAAGATCGGTGGCATTAAAACCCTCATGATTGCCTTTATTATGCAAGCAATCAATATGGTAATGTTCGCAACGTTTAAGTCCGATTTCACATTAATTATTGGTGCTGCTGTTGCAGGTATTGGTTACGGTACACTGCTTGCGGTATTCCCATCAATCATTGCTGATTTCTATGGTTTGAAAAACTATGGTGCAAACTATGGTGTACTTTACACAGCTTGGGGTGTGAGTGGCTTTATTGGCCCAGTCGTAGCTGCGTTCGCTGTTGATACGAATGGTACTTACACGCTAGCATATACCGTGTGTTCTATTATGCTTGGTGTAGCAGTTATTCTTTCGTTTGTGACGAAGAAAGTAGATTCAGTCGCACTGGCAGCAAAAGTGACAAACGCATAACGAACTAAAATATACGTAAGAAAGGCTCAATTTTGTTGAGCCTTTCTTGTTTGTAAGACAGTATTTCCAACTCGCAACAAATTAACAACACTAATTCAAAAAAGAGAATATTATCAGATTTAAATACTTTATTAATCGATTAAATGTGATATTTAAATTCAAAATAAAACAGAATACTGAACAATTCAACTAAAAGCCGACACTCCAACCTTACTGCATAATAAATCACACCTATGCAAATCTAATATCTTAAAACATCTCGACTTACAACTTACACCTCACTATTATTAACTTCAAACAACCGTTTAAATAAAGCTAAAACGCAATAAAGACGCCGATACACCCTTACTATTACCATCCCAAACACTACACTATCAAAATTAGTCTTCGTGAATAATTAGTCACAAATAATAATAATTATTATTTTATTCTAATTTTCATCTTGTTAGCTTTTCGTGATCTACATCTTTTCGTTCACTAGACCTTTTATTTTCTCTTCCTATAATTAAGAACTGTTAACATATTATTAAAATTATTAACAAATGCATTTTTAATTTCACATCAAGACCGACAAAGGAAGGTACAAATGGCTAATAAATTATCAGTGGTATTTGCGGCGTTAGCCTCTTCAACTGCCCTTTTTGCTGCAAACGCCAATGCTGAAGCTACGTTAGACAAAGTGATGAAACAAGGTTATGTCCAATGTGGCGTAAGTGCTGGTCTACCTGGTTTTTCAAACCCTAATGCAAAAGGTCAATGGGAAGGCCTTGATGTAGAATTCTGTCAAGCCATTGCGGCAGCAACCATTGGCGATAAATCAAAAGTTAAATACATCCCACTGACAGCAAAAGAGCGCTTCACTGCACTACAGTCTGGTGAGATTGATGTTTTATCACGAAATACTACATGGACTCTTCACCGTGATACCTCATTAGGTCTCAACTTTACCGGCGTTAACTATTACGACGGTCAAGGCTTTATGGTTAAAAAAGACATGGGCATCACAAGTGCTAAAGAATTAGATGGTGCGGCTGTTTGTGTCCAATCAGGAACAACTACAGAGCTAAACCTTGCTGATTACTTCCGTGTTAATGGCATGACTTATAAACCAGTTGTATTTGATACAGCTCCTCAAACATCTAAAGGTTTTGATTCTGGTCGTTGTGACGTATTAACAACAGATCAGTCAGGACTATATGCTCTTCGCTTAAACTTAAAAGATCCAAGTTCAGCAGTTGTACTACCAGAAATTATTTCTAAAGAGCCTTTAGGCCCTGTCGTTCGTCAAGGTGATGATCAATGGTTCAACGTTGTTCGCTGGACGCTCTTCACAATGATCAATGCTGAAGAATTTAATGTCACCTCTGCCAACGTTGATAAATTAGCGAAAGAATCAAAAGATCCAAATATCCGTCGTCTTATTGGTCTAGATGGACCAAAAGGTAAAGGCTTAGGACTTAAAGATGATTGGGGCTATCAGATTATCAAACAAGTGGGGAACTACGGTGAGAGCTTTGAGCGTACTGTTGGTGAAGGCTCACCACTTAAAATCAAACGTGGTTTAAACGCACTTTGGACTAACGGTGGCATTCAATACGCACCACCAATCCGTTAATTTCAGGCTTAGATATTTATTGAAAGAAACATAGTACAACGTAGCACTATATAGGGATTCGGCAACGGGTCCCTACTTTTACATCTCAATAGGAACTGAGGTTGTTGTATGGCTCCTACACCACATACATCGGATGTATCTAATCCAAAGTCCAAACAGAATATTTTTTACAACCCTACTTTTAGGGCTGTTATTTTTCAACTTATTGCTGTCATTGGGCTAGTCTTCTTTTTTTACTCCATCGTTAATAATGCCCTTACAAATTTAGAATCACGAGGTATCTCGACAGGATTTGACTTTCTTAGCCAGGAAGCAGGATTTGGTATTGGATTAAAACTGATTGATTATGATGAAACTTATTCTTATGGGCGGACCTTTGTTGTTGGATTATTAAATACTGCGTTAGTCGCAGTGTTAGGGATTATCCTTGCTACAATCATCGGATTTATCATGGGTATAGCTCGCCTATCCTCAAATTGGTTAATCAGCCGTTTGGCCGCTGTTTACATTGAAGTATTTCGTAATATTCCTTTATTACTGCAAATCTTTTTTTGGTACTTTGCTGTACTCCAAGCACTTCCCTCTCCCCGACAAAGTATCAGCTTAGGCGAAGCTGTCTTTTTAAATATTCGCGGACTATCAATTCCTAGCCCTATATATGGCTCTGGCTCTGAAATTGTTGGCTGGTGTTTAGCTATTGCCGTTGTTATTTCTTTGTTCTTTTATCGATACGCGAAGAAAAAGCAACAACAAACGGGTCAGCAACTTCCAGTATTATTAACCGTAACAGGATTAGTTTTAGGCTTGCCATTGATTGCCTTTTTTATCACCGGTATGCCTATTGATTTGGAATATCCAGAACTTAAAGGTTTTAACTTTAAAGGTGGAATAACGATCCTTCCTGAACTTGCAGCCCTTTTACTGGCACTAAGTATCTATACCGCTTCTTTTATTGCTGAGATTGTCCGTTCAGGCATTAATGCCGTTAGCCATGGTCAAACAGAAGCGGCTGAAGCATTAGGATTATCAAGAAATAAGACTTTACGTCTTGTCGTTGTTCCGCAAGCACTACGTATTATTATTCCGCCACTTACCAGCCAATATTTGAATTTAACTAAAAACTCATCGCTTGCGATGGCTATTGGTTATCCCGATCTTATTTCTGTCTTTGCAGGAACGACTTTAAACCAAACAGGTCAAGCTATCGAAATCATCGCAATGACTATGGCTGTCTATCTCACATTAAGCCTACTCACTTCATTGGTGATGAATATCTATAACAAGAAAGTCGCGTTGGTGGAGAGGTAATTACTTATGAATAAACATCAATTTCAACCCGATCTACCGCCACCAGCCAATACAGTAGGGGTTATAGGCTGGTTACGTACCAACTTATTTTCCTCTTTGACCAGTAGTATCGCGACATTTATCTTAGGTTACTTTGCTATTTTAGGCATTTGGTACATCGTTGAATGGGCATTTATTAATGCTGACTGGACAGGTGATAGCCGTGATGCTTGTACCAGTAGTAGTGCGTGTTGGACATTTATCAACGTCCGCTTTGATCAGTTTATGTTTGGTTTTTACCCAACAGAAGAGCTGTGGCGACCTAAACTTTTTTACGCAACATTAGCCCTGTTCATTGGACTATTAGCTTACGAAAAAACACCTTATCGTGGATGGATATGGCTATTTTTTGTCAACATTTATCCATTTCTTGCAGGTTTCCTTCTTTACGGTGGCGTATTTGGTTTACCGATTGTTGAAACACACTTATGGGGCGGACTATTAATTACCTTGGTGATTGCGATTGTCGGTATTGTGGTTTCTTTACCTATCGGCGTCGTCCTTGCTTTAGGGCGACGTTCAGAAATGCCTATAATTCGTAGTATCTGTACGGTTTATATAGAGTTATGGCGTGGTGTACCGCTGATCACCGTACTCTTTATGGCATCGGTGATGCTCCCACTTTTCCTTTCAGCTGAAATGGAAACCAATAAATTAATACGCGCACTCATTGGTGTGGTGATGTTTAGTGCCGCTTATATGGCAGAGGTTATTCGCGGAGGATTACAAGCAATCCCTAAAGGGCAATATGAAGCCGCGGATGCATTAGGTTTAACGTATTGGAAGAAGATGTACCTTATCGTTTTACCTCAAGCATTAAAAATTACCATTCCCTCTATTGTAAATACGTTTATCGGCTTGTTTAAAGACACCAGTTTAGTACTCATTATCGGTATGTTTGATGTATTGGGTATAGGACAAGCAGCCACCAGCGATCCTGAATGGTTAGGCTTTGCAACTGAAAGCTATGTCTTCGTTGCTTTAGTCTTCTGGATCTTCTGTTTTGGTATGTCGCGTTACAGTATTTATTTAGAAAACAAATTGCACACTGGGCACAAACGTTAGCAAGGACAGCATTATGACGAGTAGTACTTCAAAACCTAACACGGATAACACCAGCTCTGATCTTATGATCCAGCTAACTGATGTGAATAAATGGTATGGTCAATTCCATGTTCTTAAAAATATTAACTTGCAGGTAAAGAAAGGTGAGAAGATCGTGATTTGTGGTCCTTCAGGATCAGGTAAATCAACCATGATCAGATGTATTAACAGCCTAGAAGAACACCAAAAAGGACAAATTATTGTTGGTGGTACAGAGCTAACTGATGATTTGAAAAATATCGAGTTGGTAAGAAAGGAAGTCGGCATGTGTTTCCAGCACTTCAACCTCTTCCCTCACCTAACGGTATTAGAAAATTGTACCCTTGCTCTTATTTGGGTAAAGAAAATGCCAAAGAAAGAAGCAGAAGCTTTAGCGATGAAGTACCTTGAGCGCGTTCAAATTACCGATCAAGCAAATAAATTCCCAGGACAACTTTCTGGTGGCCAGCAACAGCGTGTTGCTATCGCCCGCTCACTTTGTATGAATCCGCAAGTTATGCTTTTTGATGAGCCTACATCAGCGCTCGATCCTGAAATGGTAAGAGAAGTGCTTGATGTAATGGTAGAGTTGGCAAATGAAGGCATGACGATGCTTTGTGTGACTCACGAAATGGGTTTTGCACGACAAGTTGCTGATCGCGTAATATTCATGGATCAAGGTGAAATCATTGAAGAAAATAATCCTCATGATTTCTTTGATAATCCAAAATCTGATCGTACTCAACTGTTCTTAAGCCAAATATTACATTAAGACGTATAATATAAATGTTTCAAATAAAACAAGTGATTAGTACCCCTGCTCATTGTTACTTTGAAACATTTACTTACACATTAATCTGATTTTCATCGCTGCGGTTAAGTAATATATGAGCTAAGTGATGATAACGTGCTTCAGTACAAATATTTTGAGGTTGAGTGCTTAGTTAATCTTGCTTTTATGGTAATTTAGCCTCATATATAAATTAATAGACTCAATATAACTACCCTAAGGGGATTTTTATGAACGATCGTATAGTTAATCGTGACGGCGGTTACGAAGGCTTACTATCTACCAACAAGGTTCTACGTAACACCTACTTCCTACTTTCGTTAACTTTGTTATTTTCTGCAGGTATTGCAGGTGTAGCGATGGCAATGAATGTACCGCCAGTACACTGGATTGTATTACTTGTAGGTTTCTATGGTTTAATTTTCTTAACCGAACGTAACCGAGAGAGTAGCTTGGGCTTAGTTTTCGTCTTCGCACTAACTGGATTTATGGGTTATACCTTAGGTCCAATTCTAAACATGTATGTTGGCGCGGGTATGGGTGATGTTGTAATGACAGCCCTAGGCGGTACAGCGGTAACTTTCCTTGGTTGTTCAGCTTACGCACTAACCACTAAGCGTGACCTATCGTTCTTAAACGGTATGTTAATGGCAGGCTTTATCGCAATTATTGTTGCTGTGGTTGCTAATATCTTCTTGAAGATGCCAATGCTGTCACTTGCTATTAGCGGTATGTTTGTTCTGTTCTCATCAGCTGCAATTCTATTGACAACACAGTCAATTGTTCGTGGTGGTGAAACAAACTACATCTCAGCAACAGTAACGTTGTACGTATCAATCTACAACCTGTTCCTAAGCTTGTTGCAAATTCTTGGTGTTATCAATAGCGATAATAACTAGTAGCAGCCGCTCTTCTCATTCTAAATGCCCGCTATCTTGCGGGCATTTTAATATCAGCAGTAGCCAGATACATGAACATAGTGAACAGTTTTACTTGCAGCACTGCACCACACTCACTATGCTTTGAGCCGTAATGAATACCGAGGCTCACCATGCTTGAATTTAATAAAAAAGAAATCGAAACAGATGCACAAGGCTATCTGAAAAATGTTAGTGACTGGTGTGAAGAACTTGTCCCTTTACTTGCAGAAGAAGAAGGGATTGACCTTTCTGCTGCACACTGGGAAGTGATCCATTTTGTACGCGAATTTTATTTAGAATTTAATACATCTCCGGCAGTCCGTATGTTGGTTAAAGCTATGGCAAAAAAATACGGCGAAGAAAAAGGAAATTCTCGTTATCTTTATCGCCTATTCCCTAAAGGGCCAGCAAAGCAAGCAACAAAATTAGCAGGGTTACCAAAACCAGTAAAATGTATTTAATACGCTACTGTTGCTAATCCTCTGTGGTCACAGGATACGCCTTTACTTAGTATTTTGTGACCCTCTGTTTATTGACAACAATGGCTACTTAATCGTAAATCCATCAACATGCCGCCATTCAAGCTCTTCAGTTTTTATTGATTTAATATCTGCTAGCTTTACCCCACTTCCTAACCAAACTAATAGCGCATCTATATTTTCTTTTTCACCACAAGCTAAAATTTCCACACTGCCGTCAGGTAGGTTTTTCGCATAACCTTTTAGACTGTATTTCAACCCTTCATGAGCCGTGTGAAAACGAAAACCCACACCTTGTACACGACCTGTAACAATCGCTCTTATACATAACTGTGACATTCATCACCTCAAGTTATAAGCAATTTTGTCGATGTATATGTAGTTCCACCACCAATGTTATCTCGCAACCACTTATCTATGCTAATTAGGATGTAAGTATGAAAGAAGTCGCTTTTCGATGGATCGATAAATACCTTATACATTTAAAAATTACAGAAAAATTTTACTTACTTTTTCTTCTTCCGTTTGCCGCTATTATCTTTGTTAGTGCTATTTTAGTTGATGCCGCCTCTCAACAACGCTTAGAAATAACACAAGAACAACTAAACCTGACCGCGAATATTCTCAAACAACAAAATATTTCTTCTGCTGATGCTGCAACTTTACTGCAAAACAGTGCAATAAAAGTGACAAGTTCATCATCAGATTCTGTATTAGTGAATGGTCAAAATTATAGTTTGCAAGCTGTCACACAGACTGGATTCTTTGATTATTTATCAATAACACAATTAGTTGTAACAGGTATTCTACTCGTTATTATTCTTGCTTCGGTCTACTACATCATGACCTTTATTGGTGGTGCGATGTTTAACATGCAAAAGGCACTACAAAGTTTAGCTGATGGTGATCTCACCAAGCGCTTAAATTTCTTCCCTGTTCGTGATGAATTTAGCCTGATTGCTATCACAATTGATAAAGTCGCAGAACGTGAACAACAGCTAGTACTCGCAACACAACAAGCTGTAGCACTTATGCAACAAATCAGTGTGGATTTACATCGTCGCAGTGATAACAGTGGTGATTTATCGCAATCTCAACAAAGTCATTTAGATTCATTAGCCAGTGCGACTGAAGAAATGGCAAGCTCAATTCGTGAAGTTGCAACTCACGCCCATGAAACATCGTTACAAACTCAAGAAGCACAATCGGTGAGTGAAAATGGTCGTGTAAAAGTAAGCGAAACTAAAAATGCGATTTCAATTCTTTCTAATGAAATTAATTCCGCCGCTCAAGCTGTATCAGCGTTAGATAGCAATGCTGCAAAAATTGATGATGTTGTCACAACCATTAATGGTATTTCAGAACAAACTAACCTACTTGCATTAAACGCGGCAATTGAAGCTGCACGCGCTGGTGAACAAGGCCGTGGGTTTGCCGTGGTTGCTGATGAAGTACGTACCCTTGCAGGGCGCACCCAAAGTGCTACCGTTGAAATTCAACAAATGATTGAATCACTACAACAAAATAGCCAACAACTCATTGCAGTGATGAAAAATACGGTTGATAACGCCATTAACAGTGAACAATTGATGGATTCTGTTGATAACGAAATTGGTCAAATTAATGAACGTAACCAAGGGATTTCTGATCGTAGTTCTGAAATTGCAGCAGCTGCAGAACAACAAGGTGCAGTTGCTGAAAATATAGCGAGCAGCGTAGAACAAGTTCGCACCCAGTCCAGTCTTATAGCACAGATGATCAGTGAATCAAGTAATGAGATTGAACAATTGAGTCTGCAAGCCCAAACGCTTGAACAATTAATGAGTGGCCTAAAAGCCTCATAAGCTGTTCGATTAATTAAATCCCCTTTTATACCGCTATCTTGTTTGTATCCGATAAGATGGCGGCTTTTTCATTTGATTTTATATGCCTAGAGAAAGATAATACGCCCCCACTCGAATTCCATACTGGGCATGTTCATGACAGCTTCTATTTATTTGGTAAAAGGCCGCGAAAAATCACTACGTCATCGTCACCCTTGGGTTTTCTCTCGCGGTATTGATCGCATTGAAGGTAAACCAGGCTTAGGCGAAACCGTCGATATTTACGACAATAAAGGCGAATGGTTAGCAAAAGGCGCTTATTCACCACAATCACAAATTCGCGTTCGCGTATGGAATTTTGAGAAAAACGAAAATATCGACGTTAACTTCTTTATTAAACGTCTTAATCAAGCACAAGGTTTGCGCGATATTTTAGCTGCGCGTGATGGCTTAACTGGTTATCGTTTAATTGCAGCAGAGTCTGATGGTCTACCAGGCATTACTATTGACCGTTACCAAAACTTTTTAGTTTGTCAGTTACTCAGTGCAGGTGCTGAAGCGCAACGTGATGTGCTGATTGAAGCGCTTCAACACTGCTACCCAGAATGCAGCATCTACGAACGTTCTGATGTTTCTGTTCGTAAAAAAGAAGGCTTGAAACAACGTACTGGCGTTCTTCATGGTGAAGAGCCACCTAAATTTGTAATGATTGAAGAAAACGGCGTTAAAATTAACGTTGATATCGTTGGTGGTCATAAAACAGGTTTCTATCTTGACCAACGTGATAGCCGTGAAGCTTCGGTTAAATACGTTAACGGAAAACGTGTACTTAACTGTTTCTGCTACACCGGCGGTTTCGGTCTTTATGCACTGAAGGGTGGCGCAAAAGAGGTGGTTAACGTTGATGTGTCTCAACACGCGCTTGATACTGCATTACAAAATGCACAAGACAACGGCTTCCCTGTTGAAAATGCACAATTCTTAAATGCTGATGTATTTAAACTGCTACGTGAGTACCGTGATCGTGGCGAGTTATTTGATGTTGTGATTATGGATCCACCAAAATTTGCTGAATCTAAATCTCAGCTTGTTGGTGCATGCCGTGGTTACAAAGATATCAATATGTTAGCAATGCAAATTCTTAATCCTGGTGGTACGTTACTGACTTACTCTTGCTCAGGTTTAATGGATAACGGTTTATTCCAAAAAATCATTGCAGATGCGGCACTTGATGCGAAACGTGAAGTTCAGTTTATTGAGCGCTTTAGTCAAGCGGCAGATCATCCATTAGATAGCGCCTACCCTGAGGGTTTCTACCTAAAAGGATTTGCGTGTTACGTTAAGTAATCACCAAATTAGCACTAATTAATACCTAATTTAACGAAAGCCCAATGAACATAATTCATTGGGCTTTTTGTTTTTTATCTGTCTATATGCTTAATTACAAACAGACATTATTTGTCATTGGTATTAATAAAAGAATACAATATGAAAATACCAATAGCGTATTTTGCTATCGACAAATACAAGGAATTAACATGAAACTTCGTACAGCACTTTTAACTCTAGCCGTTTGTGGTGTGAGCTTCTCATCTTTTGCTAACGTTTCGCTTACTCTACCCGACTCAGCTGATCTTGTGCTTGTTAATGGAACAAAAACAGAAGGTAACGGCCCGCTTTCATTAAAAGATGGTGATAATCAAATCGCTTTTCGCTATGAAACTAACTATCGTGAAAACGGTGATACTCATCTTTTCAAATCTGAAGTTGTGATCGTCACATTCGATGGCACAGACGCAAACTACACATTAAATCTGCCTAAAATTCATAGCCAATATGAAGCGAAAGCATTTAACAAGCAGCCAAATGTTGTGATTACAGACAAGCAAAAAAATGATATCGCCATTAAGCAAGATGTATTAATCAAAAATGGCGTTCAAATAGGACGAGATTTTCAGCAAGAAATCGCTAAGTATAATTTAAGCAATGCACCTGCTGCTCTAACCTCTGCAATTTCAGTTTCTGTACCTCAAGTACAACAAGTTGCCGTCGAAAAAAGTGGAAAAGTCGATCAAGCCTACGTATCTAAAATGTTAAATTACTGGTACAAAAAAGCAGACAAGGAAACACAAGAACAATTCAAATCTGCTATTAACAAATAAGTAATTTATAAAATCCAAACTAATCAATAGGATAGACTACAACTTGTAGCTATCCTACATATTGCATTTTAAAAC
This sequence comes from Photobacterium sp. SKA34, assembly GCF_000153325.1. Taxonomy (GTDB): domain Bacteria; phylum Pseudomonadota; class Gammaproteobacteria; order Enterobacterales; family Vibrionaceae; genus Photobacterium. Next base: position 220,994 of record NZ_CH724142.1, on the reverse strand, counting down.
ACAACGTAAAAAAAGCATTTCCCCACCACTTCTCCGACCAAAAAAAAGCCCTAAATACTGTTGAAGACTTGCTTTTAATTCAATAAAAGCAACTTTCTTTACATTTTATTTACATCTTTCCGAGAGCATGTCTGAAGATCAGTACATCTCATCGTGCAAATTTAGCTGTCAGCATTATAGTTTTTTTACGGCACTCAAAAAGATTCACACAAGAATAACGGACAAACTGAGTGTTGATTATTTTACTGAAACTAAAAGGATACCTAATGGATAATGGTAAACATGGAACGATGAGGAAAGGGATTTTCACTCTTAGTACTCTAACTATGTCATGCTTATTTGCACTCAACGCACAAGCTGCTGTTGATTGTACTGACCTTTCAGAATGGAAAAGTGACAGCGTTTATACGGGCGGTGATCAAGTTCAACAAGGCGGTGTTGCTTATAAAGCAAATTATTGGACACAAAATAATTCACCGGCAGACAACAACGGTGAGTATTCTCAATGGGTTCAACTCGATCTTTGTTCTGGTGGCGAGCCGCCTATCGACCCACCGGTTGATCCAGTAGAAAATGCAGCACCAACAGCAAGTATCACAGCACCAACAGCGACGGCTGCTATCACAACAGGTGAAACTGTTCTAATCAAAGCAAATGCAACCGACACTGACGGTACCATTGCTAAAGTTGACTTTCTAGTCGACGGACAAGTTGTTGGTTCAACAACGAAAGCACCATACGAGTTTGCATGGACAGCAACAGAAGGTGTACATAGCCTTTCAGCTATGGCTTACGATGATCAAAATGCAGCAAGTAGCCAAGCAAGTGTTAGCGTCGATGTCGCACCAGAAGGACCAGTTAACATAGCACCTACCGTTTCTGTTGCTGTTTCAGCAGCAAGTGTTGAATTAGGTGAAGTTGTTACTATTACTGCTGACGCAGTAGATACTGACGGTACAGTAGAAAAAGTTGATTTCTACGTAAATGGCGCACTGGTTGGCACCGTAGCTACAGCCCCTTATGCTCTTGAATACACAACGGTTCAAGCAGGCAATGCAAAAATTTTTGCTCGTGCAACTGATAACCAGAACAAAACATCTGATTCAGCCGTTAGTTCTGTTGCTATAAATGGTACTGTCGTATCAAATGGTTGTCGTCCTGACGGTTTATACCAAACAGAAGGTGTAAATGTTCCTTACTGTTCTATCTATGATGAAGATGGCCGTGAAATGATGGGTGCTGATCACCCTCGCCGTGTTATTGGTTACTTCACTAGCTGGCGTGCAGGGGATGATCCTCAAAGCAGCTACTTAGTTAACGATATCCCATGGGAACAGTTAACACACATTAACTACGCATTCGTAAGTATTGGTGCTGACGGCAAAGTAAACATCGGTGATATATCAGATCCAAGCAATGCTGCAGTGGGTATGGAATGGGATGGGGTTGAAATTGACCCTGCACTTGGCTTTAAAGGTCATTTCGGTGCACTTGCAACAGCAAAAGCTAAACACGATGTTAAAACATTAATATCTATCGGTGGTTGGGCTGAAACAGGTGGTCACTTTGGCACTGATGGTGGTCGAGCACCAGATGGTGGCTTCTACACAATGACAACAAATGCTGATGGTTCTATTAACCACGCTGGCATTGAGAAATTCGCCACATCTGCCGTTGAAATGCTACGTAAGTACAAGTTCGATGGTCTTGATATTGATTACGAATACCCAACTTCTATGGCGGGTGCAGGTAACCCATACGATAAAGAGTTCATGGAACCACGTCGTCCATACCTATGGGCTTCTTACCAAGAACTGATGAAAGTCCTTCGTGAAAAACTGGATGTTGCTTCTGCTGAAGACGATATTCACTACATGCTAACGATTGCAGCACCATCATCTGGCTACCTACTACGTGGTATGGAAACATTTGATGTAACGAAATACTTAGATTATGTAAACATCATGTCTTACGACTTACACGGTGCTTGGAACGACCACGTTGGTCATAATGCTGCGCTATTCGATACAGGTAAAGATTCAGAATTAGCACAGTGGAACGTATACGGCACAGCAGCATACGGTGGTATTGGTTACCTAAATACTGACTGGGCTTACCACTATTTCCGCGGTTCAATGCCTGCAGGTCGTATCAATATCGGTGTTCCATACTACACTCGTGGCTGGCAAGATGTTAAAGGTGTTGATAACGGTCTATGGGGACGTGCAGCACTTCCTAACCAATCAGAGTGTCAGGCAGGTACTGGTGAAGGCGAGAAGAACAACTGTGGTTACGGTGCTATCGGTATCGACAATATGTGGCACGATCTTGACCCTGATGGTAAAGAAATGGGAGCAGGTTCTAACCCAATGTGGCACGCGAAAAACCTTGAGCAAGGTATCTTCGGTTCGTATACAGCCGCTTATGGTTTAGATCCAGTTAATGATCCACAAGATAAACTTGTTGGTTCGTACACACGTAATTACGATGATGTCGCTGTTGCTCCATGGTTATGGAATGCAGAGAAAAGCGTATTTATCTCAACAGAAGATAAAGCCTCGGTTGGCGTGAAAGCCGACTACGTAATCGATAAAGAAATCGGTGGTATCATGTTCTGGGAGCTTGCAGGCGACTACAACTGTTACTTATTCGATGCAAACGGAAAGCGTACTAACACTATTGATGCAACTGAAAAAGCATGTGCATCTGGTAACGGTGAGTACCACATGGGTAATGCTATGACGAAAGCTATCTACGATAAGTTTAAGTCAGCAACTCCATACGGTAATACTATAGCAACAGGTGCAATCCCAACTCAGGCAATTGATATTGCAGTTAATATTAGTGGCTTTAAAGTTGGTGACCAAAACTACCCTATCAACCCAACTGTAACCTTTACCAATAACACAGGTACTGATTTACCAGGTGGTACTGAATTCCAGTTTGATATTCCAGTGTCTGCACCAGATAACGCAAAAGATCAATCTGGTGGTGGTCTGAAAGTCATCTCTTCTGGCCATACTCGTGGAGATAACATTGGTGGTTTAGACGGAACAATGCACCGTGTAGCCTTTACTCTACCTAAATGGAAAACACTACCAGCAGGTGAAAGCTACGAGCTAGACTTTATTTATTACCTACCAATATCAGGTCCTGCTAACTACTCAGTGAATGTTGATGGTAATGAGTATGCGTTTAAGTTTGAGCAACCAAGCCTACCTATTGGTGATTTAAATGCTGGTGGCGGTGATAATAACGGAGGCGACGATACGGGTGGTAATAATGGCAACTGTAATTCAGATGGCCTAACAACTTACCCTAACTGGCCTCAGACTGATTGGCAAGGTACACCAACTCATGCAGGTAGCGGCGATGAAATCATCCATGATGGTGCTGTCTACAAAGCTAACTGGTGGACGTCATCAGTACCAGGAAGTGACGGTAGCTGGGCTAAGGTTTGTAACCTTTAATCAAACGACGTAAACAGTAATTATAAAAGCAGGTAGTTACTACCTGCTTTTTTATTCACTGAAATCTAGAAAAGCAGACACTTATACAAATACAATCGATTACTTGATTGCTTTTTACACAAAAAATCGCTTTTTCTAAAAAAAAATATTTTTTTTACCTTAGTGTGTATGGGCATATTTTTAATATTTTAAAACAAGTGCTTAGTAACCTATCAACGACTAAATTTAAGAATTAAACATTCCAGCTAAAGCTGATATCTATAAATATAATTAAATGCTGTTCTTTATTATAACTTACTGTTATTTAATATTTAAGTTTTAATATTTATAAAATAAATACCACCCATACTATCCCTGCCAAGCATAGGGTTACATTCACTCTACCTATTAATTCGTTATTTTTATGCTAAAGTTCTACTCTCCAAAAAGCCTCGTAAGCATTGTTTGATGGTAGTACTGACTTAATGAAAAAAGCGATATGTCTAATAATTCTGTTCATGTGTTCTTTGTCATTTCAGACCTCAGCACATGCTCTACATACTGAAAGAAAAAATACTGATATCGTTGTTGATTATGTTTACCAAAAAGCACATTTGAAAAACAAGATTAACTACGACGTATTTAAACAAGCCTTTATTGCGTATAACAAAACTAAAGGCAAAAAAAAATCATTACTAACAATCATTGATTATAGTAAACCATCAACACAAAAAAGATTTTACGTAATTGATTTAAAACAAAATAAATTACTTTACAAGACATACGTATCACATGGTATGAATAGCGGCCTGCTTAAAGCTGATAAGTTTTCTAATCAAGTTGATTCGCACAAAACATCACTGGGTACATTTTTAACCGAATCGACTTATTTAGGTGGAAATGGTTATTCTCTTAAACTAAGTGGTTTAACCCGTGGTAAAAATGACAACGCGCTAAAACGCTATATTGTTATTCATGGCGCAAAGTATGTTTCTGAAAAGTTTATTAAACGTAATGGCTATTTAGGTCGTAGCTGGGGTTGCCCAGCCCTACCTGAAGCAATTGCAAAGAAAATTATTGATACTATCAAAGGCGGTAGTGTTATTTTTGCTTACGCTTAATTTATTTATTAAAACAGGCTGTTAGTATTTAGCTAAAATAAGTTAAATGCTAACAGCTTTTTTTTATCTCTATTTTTTATCAGCCCTTTCATTCCAGCCCATCCGTTAAGTTGTGATTTACTTTGTAATGTTAGAATTGTTTTAATTTTTCGAGGTTTATTATGAAAAAGGCACTTGTTATTATTGATTTTATTAATGACATTGTTGATCTTAATGGGAAGATTCCTAGTTGTGCTCAACAAGTTATTGATAATAATACAATTGAAAATGCAAACCGCTCAATTCTATGGGCACAGAGCCAACACATTCCTTGTATTTATATCAAAGTAGGTTTTCATAATAATTTTCTCGATCTCCCCCTACACTCACCAATGTTTGGTAAAGCACAATCTATCAACGCATTAAACTTGAACGATTGGGGAACACAATTTCATCAAAATCTACTTATAGGTAAAGACGATATTGTGATCAATAAACCAAGAGTCAATCCTTTCCATAACACACAATTAGATAGCATATTAAGTGCAAATAAGATCACTGATATTTACTTTTGTGGGGTAAGTACAACATGGGCGATTCAATCAGCGGCCAGAGATGCCCATGATCGAGATTATCAGGTGCATATAATTGCTGATGCATGTACAGCTGCAACAGAAGAAGAACACAATACCTCACTCACAACATTGTCCCGTATTGCAACAATACACCAATCGACAGATGTAAAATAAAAGGGATGAGGGTTTTATACTTGTAGGATGGCTGAAGTAAATAACCGCATAATCATATTTATACCAAAAGGAGATTATGCGGTTCATCTTATGATTTAGATATCATCTTCCCAAGGCATATCAGGAAGCTCTGTTAAGTTTTCGCTATAACGCTTTAGATCAAATTTACCATCGTTTTTCATTACATCGAAAACTTCAATAGATAATGCGCACGCTATCATTTGAATAGCTTCATCACGGGGTGTGCCTGTCATTACAAGACGCATCAGCGTCTCTTTAACAACTAATGGCTCGCCGTCAGCAAGTTGATTCTCAACCGTCTCAACAAGCATATCGCCTGTCATGATATCTTCGTTTTCCATTTATATCAGCCTATCTAAAATTTGAACTTATTCTAGCTTAACTCGCTAGGTAATAGCCAACCTAGACCTGTATGCTAAGCAATTTAACTATTGACCTTAAGCAATGATAACAACGCAGGTGTTGCCTCTTTCATTGATGTAAACGAATGCTGTGCGTGAGCGGGTAATTTCATATTGTGACTATTTACAAAGACCACATGAATATTAGCACTCATTGCTGACATTAACCCAGTACGACTATCTTCGACAGCAACCGCCTTTTCAGGCAGCACGTCCATTGTTTTACAGGCTTTTAAATATACGTCTGGCGCAGGCTTATTTTTAGCCACTTCATACCCACTAAATACATGTTCAAAGAGTGATAACCAGCCATGTTGCGCTAAAACACCTTCTACGTAATCTTTTGGAGCTCCAGTGACGACTGCCATCGGCACTTTACCCGATAAGATTTTGAGCAATTCATCCACGCCAGGCATCGGTGGTATACCTTTTTCAATGATCATCATCTCTGTTAAAGCTTCCACCTCTTCAATCATTACCGTTTCTGTTATCAGTATATTGTATTGAGAGATAAAGTGTTCTGCGATCTGAGGCCAAGTAACACCAGCGAACTGAGACATGAACGTATCAGTACTTAATTCAACACCATGGCTAGCTAAATACTGACTCCAATTCACAGCATGAAAGCGCTCAGAGTCAACGAGTGTTCCATCAAAATCAAAAAAAATCGTTTGCATGTACTACCTGAAAAATACTAAAAACGCCTACTTTATAGCACGGCTATGATTATCCATGTAGCTTGGTGATTAAACATATGCAGGTATCGTACAAATTTTATTCTGTTCAAGTAATCTCATTGCCTGTTTAATTTCAACGGCAGGGCTAAAATAAAAACCTTGAATATAATGGCAGCCTATTTTTTATAAAATACGGACTTGAGCTTCAGATTCAACACCTTCAGCGACAACATCTAGGTTTAGCTTTCAACTCATTTCCATAACGAGAGAAAATAAAAAAGGAGTAACTAAACTCCTTTTGCATGAATTAACGTGAAATATCTAATTGATTTCCAGTAACACCGTTAGTTCGGAACCAACCTGCAATACTAAATCGACGCTGTGTTGCAGGCAGTACTTCATGAGGGAACATTTCAGATAAGAACACAACTAAACGCCCAGCTTTTGGATCTAATGTTGCTAATTCATTATCATCTAAATCATACATTTTTAGACGACCACCATGCTCTGGTTGCCAATCATCATTAAGGTAAAATACCGTTGTTAATTTACGATTTTCTTGACCGCGAAAACAATCTAAATGCTTTTGATAGAAATCACCTTGCTCATATTTCGCAAAATGTGCTTCATATTCAAATAAACCAAGGAAAAAGTGGCGATTCACCTCTAGGCGAATTTCATTCATTCGTTTTAAATAATTCACAACAGGCTCTCCCATTTCAGCCGAGAGCCATTGAATTTTATCACTTCGAATAGATTTTTGGGTGGTGTATTCATCATTTCGACCAATACCCGCTTGGCTCCAATCATCGGGAATACAAGCTTTAAGTGCTTTGACCTCATCCTGAGCTAAAAAGTCATCCCAGACAAACCAACCTTGCGTGAATAAAGCATCAATAAGTTTGTCGTAATTCATATTCGTTCCAATCGCAATAAAAAATGATTTATATCGCCTGTTGATGTTTAGAACAAATCATAAAATTTATACTCAAATGCAATTTTTCTACTAGTATGACGTTTTGTTACACCATTAATAAAAACAACATTTATGATTAAAATAGATGGTATTGTGTTTGTCGGTTTTTACTTAACTTATCAATCGAATCTACCCCGTAGAAGTGTTCAATCCATGCCATATTACTTCTAGGAAATTCTGTTTTAATGGCTTTTTTGATGTGTTTTTTCAATACGCTAGATTCAGTTATAATATTTTTATCCATATAACCAAACTGTTTAAACACATAGTCTGTTGATGAATGTTTCAATACTTTAAAACCACGATCTTTTTTAAAAGTCAGTACTTCAAATGCATCTCCAATCTGCATCAACTTTAAAAATCGTTCACAACCAGATTCAACCTGAGAAATATGTAACTTTGACATAGCAACCTCTTAATCAAGTAAATCTGTTTTCGCTAACAGCTTACAAAAGTGAGCTTTTATTAGTACTTCACTAATAAAAATCACTGTCAGCGTTTCATCTTTCACTGTAAAAGCTACTCTAAATGCTATATCTGATTTCACGATAATCTTATATTCTAGAACTCGCAATTTAGAAAAAAAAGCGTGAGGTACAGATTTAATTTTACCATTATGTAACGTAAGTAAGAGCGGTAATAGTTCACGAAGATCGCACATAATCGTTTCTTCGTAACAGGCATTTTGGTGAAAAAACTTACGTAAGTGTCGGTTGTTATCTAAACAAATATTCATGCTTCTTTCTATTTTATATAATAATCAAAAAGCATACGCTACTGACTATGAGATAGAAATATAAATATTTTTAAGGAAGGGTTAAGTGATCATTAATCTCTAAATCCTCAATGATAGCCCTCAAGATAGGGCGTACCATTACGTTTTCATTTTTGTTCTATGTTATTTAGCTGCTACACGCAGATTATTTTTATTATCTCTATTTTGGCGAATATGCTCATCACTTTGAACAATATTCTCCTGCTTTGCTAGGCGATCATACAGCACAACATTGACTGAAGCGGCTAAATTCATACACCCTACAGTAGGTACATAAACAACATGATCGGCTTTATCTGCAACATCTTGTGCAATTGAGCCATCCTCAGGACCAAAAATGTAAATTGCTTTTTCTGGATGCGTAAAATGAGGAAGTAATGTTGCGCCTTCTGCAAAATCGACACACACAACTTTCATATCTTCAGGTAGATCATCAAGCATTGATTCTACGCCAGACAAAGGGATTGTCTGCAGCATTTGTTTCGTATCAGTTTGAAACTTTGCCGCTTTATCATAACGGGTTCCTGTATATATAACCGCATCCGCCTGATAACACCCAGCAGCTCTAAGTACCGCTCCAACATTTGTAGGGCTTTTAGGATTACTTAATCCAATAATGACTGACGTATCTTTCATTTTTTCCTGTGTACCTTTAATTACCTTAACAGCTTAAATCAAATTCATTAGTTAATAAAAAAGCCGTAAAAACTAATTTTACGGCTTAAAAAGGGATAAGAATAGTGGTTATTTACCTAAGCAAGTATCTCCTGCTCTTGCTGGAGCAATTGTCTTTAATACAGCATTTAATTGTTTCCAATCACTTGCCATTTTATCCGCTTGCTTCTGAGTTAATACAGATCCATTAGCTTTAATGCGGTCATCTTCTACTTTTGTATAATGGAAAATAGTCATATCCACTTCTGGATCAGCTTTGTAAGCACTCTCCATATTTACAACATTCTTTTGACTATCATCTACGAACACGATCTCATCATATTTTTGATTTGTTTTATCAAGAACGTATTTAAGCATCGTGCCTTTATTCATACCAGTTGTCATCATAATGCCATTGATATAACTAAGAGGTCGGTCGAGCTTATCAATATAAACAGGAGCTTTATCTGCCCCTTTTTCTTTCAAAGGAGAGACAGTCATATCATAGTGGTTACGATACATTTCTCTTTCAGTAGCATAACGGTAATTAGGCGAGCGGGATGTTAGCGCAATGACAGTTAGCCCTTTGTCTTGCCAACCACGAACAGTTGAAGGTACCTTCTCTTCAATAGCTTTCATAGGCAAAAGTTCGTAGAGCATACCGATTGAATCTTCAAAAAGACAATCAACTTTCTCATCCTTAGTTGGTTTTACGGCAAGCTTTCCTCTTTGCCATTGATACCATATATCACCACCAATATCAGAGGTTGACGTCAACAACGTGTTATCAATATCGATAACAATCAGAGGATTTTCTCCTTTCGACGTTAGCTCATCTACCTTAACAGCAACATCTTGGAATTTGTCTGTATCTTTTACGACCACATCAGCAAATGTATTTGTTGAAAAAGAAAATATGCATAGAGCAGCTAACGTTTTTAGATTCATCATCTTTCCTTAATTGTGACATATGAAACAGTCTAAAGTACTGACAAGATCAGCTACTGATCTTGAACAGTTCAATTTATGAAAATTTAAGGAAAGAATTATCGTTAATTTTTGATCAACTAAACACCTCACAGATCACACATATATATACATAAACATTGCATTTCTTTTACATATGAGGTGAATATCACTTTATGGCAAATATTTCATTTTTATTGGATATTATTTTTACAATAAAGAATGTTCATATTTACCTAATTTTAAAATTATAAGGACATTATATTGCGTTGAGATGACTATATTTAGAAAGTTCAATAGATAAAAAAGGGCTGTAATAAATTAAAAAAGATAAATAACGCCCAGAATGATCCGAGCGCCTTTATTTGACTCATTAGAAATATTTCAAGTCGTTAGTCTACTTGTTCTTGCTCTGCAATACGCGCACGACGAAGCGCTGCTTCTTCCATTACCGCATTAATTTCAGCCATCACGCTATCAATATCTGCGTCGGCATCACTTTCAACGTAAATACCCGTTAGTTCAGTCTTAGGCTTTAATGTTCCTGCTTCAAATAATGCCCACATTTCTTTTGCGTATTGTGTATCAAGCAACTCAGGTACATATTGGCCATAATAGCTAGCCATATTTTTAACATCACGCTCAAGCATCCATTTGGCGTTATTGTTGGCTGAAGCATCTACTGCTTGCGGTAAATCGATAATAACAGGGCCATTAGCATCCACTAACACATTAAACTCAGATAGATCACCATGAATAAGACCGATGCATAGCATACGTTTAACGTAGTTAATCATTAGCTCATGGTGGTGTAGTGCTTGATCTTTAGTTAGCGTGATATCATTGAGTCGAGGTGCAACATTGCCATTTGCATCGGTGATCAGCTCCATCAATAATACGCCATCAAAACAGCCATAAGGAACAGGGGCTCGTATATCAGCTTTGGCTAACAACGACAGCGCATCAACTTCTGCTTGCTGCCACACTTTTTCTTGCTCATCACGACCAAACTTAGAACCTTTTTCCATAGCTCGTGCGCGACGGCTATTACGTACCTTTCGCCCTTCACGGTAGGAGACCGCTTTTTTAAAGCTTCGTTGATCTATTTCTTTATAAACTTTAGCGCAACAGATTTTTCCACCACTGCGAACAACATATACGGAAGCTTCTTTGCCACTCATCAATTGTGATAAAACATCATCAATAAGGCCATCCTCTACGAGGGGTTGTAATCGTGGGGGTATCTTCATTGCACCTACATTAATTAATTACAGAGTAAAGTGTTAAATTTTGTCGCATTATCACTTGCTTTGAGTTTTTAACAAGTATTGAAATCAATTTATTCTTATTCTCTTCAAAATGATTTAATTTCTCAGTATGACCTTATCGTATTTCAGAACGATGTTAATTTATCTTTTAATATATAACCGCACCAACGATTGAAGAATGTCATACTGAACCACCAAAAGAAGTTACTTGCCCTGACGGCACTATAGCCGAAAACTATGGTAGCTGCACTGTAATACAAGCTATTTTTGTTAGCCATGATGGCAACGTTAATAATAACGGATCATCCACTCTATCTTATAACACCCTAAAGAAAGCTTTATCTTAAGCGGAAGCAGGAAGCATTATTGAACTGGCAAAAGGTCGCTATAAAACTGCAGTTTTTAGAAATGGTCTTAACAGAGTAGAACAGGAAAACGACCAGAAAAAGGACAGGGCTAAGTTTATGATTAGACTAGAAACAACAAAGCCCCAGTGTGAGCTGAGGCTTTATCGTTTTTACTGGTGCCCGAGGACGGACTTGAACCGTCACTCCCGAAGGAAACGGATTTTGAATCCGTCGTGTATACCAATTTCACCACTCGGGCTTATTTTTAGATAATGGAGGCGCGTCCCGGAGTCGAACCGAGGTACACGGATTTGCAATCCGCTGCATAGCCACTCTGCTAACGCGCCATTTTTACTTATCAAATAGATGGTGCCCCGGGCCGGACTTGAACCGGCACAGCGCGAACGCCGAGGGATTTTAAATCCCTTGTGTCTACCAATTCCACCACCAGGGCACGCAATTTCTTGCGATGATTAGACACCATCTGTGACTACCGCTTTCGCCATAATCTTTAATTTGGAGCGACACATCGGGTTCGAACCGATGACCTCAACCTTGGCAAGGTTGCGCTCTACCAGCTGAGCTAGTGTCGCATAGATTCTCATAAGAGAATGGAGGCGCGTCCCGGAGTCGAACCGAGGTTCACGGATTTGCAATCCGCTGCATAGCCACTCTGCCAACGCGCCATTTTTACTTCTCAATTAGATGGTGCCCCGGGCCGGACTTGAACCGGCACAGCGCGAACGCCGAGGGATTTTAAATCCCTTGTGTCTACCAATTCCACCACCAGGGCACGCAATTTCTTGCGATGGTTAGACACCATCTGTGATTACCGCTTTCGCCATAATCTTTAATTTGGAGCGACACATCGGGTTCGAACCGATGACCTCAACCTTGGCAAGGTTGCGCTCTACCAGCTGAGCTAGTGTCGCATAGATTCTCATAAGAGAATGGAGGCGCGTCCCGGAGTCGAACCGAGGTCCACGGATTTGCAATCCGCTGCATAGCCACTCTGCCAACGCGCCATTTTTACTTCTCAATTAGATGGTGCCCCGGGCCGGACTTGAACCGGCACAGCGCGAACGCCGAGGGATTTTAAATCCCTTGTGTCTACCAATTCCACCACCAGGGCACGCAATTTCTTGCGATGGTTAGACACCATCTGTGATTACCGCTTTCGCCATAATCTTTAATTTGGAGCGACACATCGGGTTCGAACCGATGACCTCAACCTTGGCAAGGTTGCGCTCTACCAGCTGAGCTAGTGTCGCATAGATTCTCATAAGAGAATGGAGGCGCGTCCCGGAGTCGAACCGAGGTCCACGGATTTGCAATCCGCTGCATAGCCACTCTGCCAACGCGCCAACTTTGTTTCTGAAGAAGTTAACTTTTCCAGAATCTTTTGTCCTTTACGAGTCACCTCGTTGTGGTACGTGGTGTAATTTACTGATTTTACAGAATCAGTCAACGAAAAATTATGACTTTTTATTTAATTGGTCACTTTCCATTACATCAACCTATATTTCAGCCCGTAAATGATCAAAAACCAGACAATCTTTAATTATTAACTTTGTCTCATTTACGAAATAAGAAATCGTGATAATGAAGACTCAAAATCTTGATAAGTGAATTCGTTTAATTTTTCTACAGCGCCATCGATTCGACGACAATAAATACTAGGCATTCTTAATCCATTGAACCAATTAAGCTTCACCATGGTATAACCCGCGCTATCTGCTATGTGTAATTTCTGCCCAATAGCTAATGGCTGTTCAAAATTCGCCACACAGAATTGATCGCCTGCTAAACAAGAACAACTACCAATCACATATTGATGGTTCCCCTTTTCAGATGCTTCACTAATTGTGGCAGGTTCATTATAAATTAAAGTATCGAGTCGATGCGCTTCTGTTGCGCTATCTACAATCGCTGTTTTAATACCATTTTCGACAATATCAACCACGGTCACCGCTAAGTCAGTAGTTTGAGTAATAATTGCTTCACCAGGCTCTAGATATAATTGCACATCAAATCGCTCTGCAAATATTTTTAAAGCCGCAGCCAACTTTTCTAACTCGTAATCCGGCCAAGTGAAGAAAACACCGCCACCTAAACTCACCCAATCAAGTTTTTCCAAATAACGCCCGAAACGTTCTGATATAGAATCTAATAACGCAATAAACGCATCTGCACTTTTATTTTCACAGTTCATATGAAACATCGCGCCATCGAGATCATCAAACAGTTCATCTATTAATAGGTTTTCTTGCACTCCTAAACGCGAATATTGACGAGCAGGATCAGCTAAATCTTGCCCTGCACAACTTATACCCGGATTTAAACGAAGACCAACTGACGCCTTGCCGTCAGCCAAATGGCGATTGGCTTGCAATTGAGAAACAGAGTTAAAAATGATTTTATTACAGTACTGTAGGACCTCTTCTACATCTTCTTGGCTATATCCAACGCTATAAGCATGAGTTTCACCACCAAATTTTTCAGCACCTAACCTGACTTCAAATGGCCCACTACTGGTTGTGCCGTCAAGATATGGCTTCATGACATCAAACACGCCCCATGTTGAAAAACACTTCAACGCGAGTACCAGTTTTACACCAGATAATTGTTTTAACTTTTTGGCTTGCTCTAAATTATTGATCAGCTTCTGCTCATCAATCATGAAATATGGCGTTTTCAATGCGGCTTACTCTTTTATATAAATAACAAAGCGAGCTTGCTTCTACATACAAGCTCGCTTAAATAGATGTGTCTTATTTCAAGATTTGAATATCAGGCTGACCCACTGGCAATTCTTGTACATGCCAATCTAAACCGATTGTTGGCATTGTCGCTAAGAATGGGTCTGGGTCTAGCTGCTCCATATTAAACACACCTTTATCCGCCCATTTACCATTAAAGAACTGTAATGCGGCAGTAATAGCAGGAACACCTGTTGTGTATGAAATTGCTTGATGCTCTACATCTTCATACGCCACTTCATGATCAGCGTTGTTGTAAATAAACACACTGCGTTCTTTGCCGTCTTTTTTACCTTGTACCCAAGTACCGATACAGGTTTTTCCCGTGTAACCCGGCGCTAATGATGTTGGATCAGGTAATAACGCTTTTAAAACATGCAGTGGTTGTACGACAGTTCCATCATGAAGCGTTAGTGGATCTGGACTTAATAAGCCAATATCACGCATACAGTTAAAATAGTTCAGGTATGCATCACCAAAACCCATCCAAAACTCAATACGTTTTGCTGGAATAAACTCCTGCATAGAGCGCACTTCATCATGTGCCATAGAATAAACTTTATGCTTACCTACTAACGGGAAATCAAATTCAAGCATACGGCTATGACAGCCCACTTGTTTCCATTCACCATTTTCCCAATAGAAAGAATCGCCTTGGATTTCCAACATATTGGTTTCGGGATCAAAGTTAGTCGCAAACTTCTTACCGTGATCACCTGCGTTTACATCCATTACATCAATGGTGTCTATTTCATCAAACAAATGCTTTACTGCATAAGCAGCAAAAACACTCACTACACCAGGATCAAACCCCGCACCTAAAATCCCTGTAATACCTGCCTGCTTGAATTTCTCACGGTAACCCCATTGCCAATCATAAGCTTGAGGTACTTGCTGACCTTCAGAGCATAAATCAACAGCAACAGAAGTATCGAGATAAGAAACTTTCGCTTGGTAGCACGCTTCCATTATCGCCATATTGACCCAAGGAGGCCCTGCATTAATTACCAAGTCGGGTTTCACGTCTTCAATTAAAGCAACTAATGCATCAACATCGTCTGCATTGACAGCACGTGCTTGAATTGTCTTCGTCGGATCTTTTAGATTATTTTTCTTATCAATTGAGCTAATAATCTTTTCACATTTACTGATTGTACGAGAAGCTAATGTAATATCGCCGAGCACATCATTATTCTGAGCCGCTTTATGTGCGACAACCCAGCCAACACCACCAGCACCAATTTGTAAAATAGCCATTATTTATTTCCTTCTAAATTCATTTATCTGTGTGGTTGTCTTACTGAGTTGAAGACAATAGCGATTGGCCTAATTGAGAAACTTTATTCAATAAGGTTTTGAAATCGTGAATAGTTAAACACGGGTTTAAAATCGTGAACTTCAATGCCACTTTCTCGTCAACAACAGTTTCACCCAGTACTGCTTGTCCTTGCACTAAGGCATCTATACGCAATTGTTTATTCAGTTGATTAAGTTGCTGCTCAGTTAAGTTTGCTCCTTCACCTACAAAACGGAATAGTACCGTTGATAAAGCAGGATCGGCTAATAACTCATATTGCGATTGTTGATTAACTAAATCAGCGACATGTTGCGTTTGATTAATAAGATGATCGTACATTTCACCTAATGCATCAGCGCCAACACTTTGCATCGTCATTAACACTTTTAAAGCATCAAAACGCTTAGTTGTCGCTATTGATTTATCCACTAAATTTGGCAGTAAATCATCTTCACGGTTAAGATAATCTGCATGGTGGAGCAGATACTTAAAGTGTGCTTTATCTTTCACCAACACTGCACCACAGCTAATCGGTTGAAAGAAAAGCTTATGAAAATCAACGCTTAAAGAATCAGCTTTTTCAATACCATGCAAACGACTTTGATGACGACTTAAAATGAGTGCGCCACCGTATGCACCATCAACATGGAACCAAAGATTGTGACGAGCGGAAATATCTGCCAATCCTGTAAGATCATCAATTGCACCGTGGTCTGTTGTACCTGCTGTTCCAACAACTGCAAACGGAATAAGGTCATCTGCTTTTAATGCTTCAATCGTGGTAATCAATGATGCTAATTGAATAGTGCCATCAGGATTAGTATCAACACAGACTACAGATTGTTCACCAAGTCCCATCAACGACGCTGATTTTTGCACGGTGAAATGGGATTTTTTAGAGCATAATATACGTAGTTTATCCGCGTATGATGGCAAACCTTGTTGCTGAATATTATGACCAGAGATAGTGTCGGCAGCCCAGTCACGTGCTAACAATAGTCCCATCAGATTACTTTGCGTTCCCCCACTGGTAAACACACCATCTGCTTGTTGGCCTAATTGATAAACATCGCACAACCAATCAATGATTTTCTGTTCAACAAACGTTGCTGCACTGGCCTGATCCCATGAATCCATTGACTGATTCAATGCGGCAATAAAAGCTTCTGCAGCAATAGCAGGAACAAGTGGCGGGGTATGCAAATGCGCAATACAGTGTGGATGTTGCACCATAATTGAGTGCTTCGCGATAAGATCGCCTGTTTGCTCAATCACGGCATCAAGTGAGGACTGCGGCCGATTTAAATCAATACCATTTATTAGCGTTTTTAGTAATTGAGGATCCATCCCCGAATAAGGCTGATTAGTTTGTTCAAAGACTTTTTTCAGTACTTGAGTCGTTTGATTCAGCGCCGTTTCAAAGCTCTCAGAGCCACCTTTACCCGTTTGAATAAAGTAATCTTTCCAATTAACTTTATGATCCGACTCTAAAACCAATCCTTGTTCAATCGGTTCAACATGAACCTCAATAGCCTCTTTAATCGTATTAATAACAAAATCAAGCTGTTCGAAACTAATAATAAGAGGCGGTAAAAAACGTAATACAGAGCCTTGACGTCCACCTTTTTCAATAATCAAACCACGCTCTAATGCAGAGCGTTGAATCGCAGCGGTTAACTCAGGAGCGGCGATCGGCTCATCAAACTTATTCTTACTACCATCGGATTGAACAATTTCGATGCCCAACATTAAGCCTTTACCGCGTACTTCAGCAATACAGCTAGTTTGTGCTGCCACTTTTTCTAAACCACGACGCAGATACATACCCGCTTTTTGAGCATGCTCAACTAAACCGTCTCGTTCAATAATTTCTAACGTTTTAGCCCCTGTTGCCATTGCTAACTGGTTGCCACGAAATGTGCCGGTATGCTCTCCAGGATTCCAATTATCAATCTCTTTATTAAAAACAAGGACTGACATTGGCAAACCACCGCCTACAGCTTTTGATAAACAAAGAATGTCTGGCGTGATCCCTGATTCTTCAAACGCAAAATTATGACCCGTTTTACCAATACCACATTGGATCTCATCAAAGATAAGTAGAATGCCATGCTCTTGCGTTATTCGACGTAATTCTCGCAGCCAAAAAGCAGGCGCAGGAATAACTCCACCCTCACCTTGAACAGGTTCTACAATGATGGCAGCAGGTTTTTGAACTCCACTTTCATCGTCACTCAGCATGCGTTCGATATAACGTAAGCTTTGTTTTGCGCCGTCATCACCAGACAAACCATACGGACAGCGCAATGAATATGGGAATGGCAAGAAATGTACATCAGCCATTAACCCTTGACGGCGAGATTTAGTGTTTAAATTTCCCATCATCGCCATCGTGCCATTTGTCATTCCATGATAAGCACCATGAAAAGCTGCCATGGTATTTCTACCTGTCGTTTGTTTGGCAAGTTTAATCGCAGCTTCTACGGCATCAGCCCCTGTTGGGCCACAAAATTGCACACAGGCATTATTTGCAAACGACTCGGGTAAAAAGCTCAACAATTGCTTAATAAATTTATCTTTAGCAACCGTTGTTATATCAAGGGTTTGATATGGTAGGCCTGATTCTAATTGTTCAACAATTGACTTATTAATTTCTGGGTGATTATAGCCAAGTGCTAACGTTCCCGCCCCAGCTAAACAATCAATAAACAATTGCCCACGGGTATCTTCAACTAATACACCTGCCGCTTTCGCTATTGCTAAAGGTAAACGTCTTGGGTATGAGCGTACATCCGATTCGTAGTGCTCTTGGCTTAATAACAATTCATCAAGAGTTAAGTCATATAAACCATTAACAACAGGTACTGTTGTTGATAGATCAGTGTCGCCAAAATTAAAAAGTGTAGACATATTTCGTTCCTGTCATCACTTAGCTTTTGCACAATAAACGTAACAAAAGATAAGTAAAAACCATATTAATAACGATATAAATACCGAGTTAAGATATTTTTAAATATAAAATCATACTAAAAATACAAATGTGCAGAAGCAATAAGCATTTGCAACAACATGCAATTCAAGGTTTAGTGTGATTTTCGATCTGGAACGATCAAGGCTCCGTAATAATACGGTATTTCGGTAAATGAAAACCAAAATGAAATGAAAGTGATAATAGATCCACTGTTGGGTTCCTTAAATATGTGTTAGCTATTACAAAACTGAACACCGTATAAATTCCCTTCTATTTATGCAAATAAGCACAAATACCTACTGCGTAATTGCTAAGTGAACTACGTTATTATCTTACTCAAGCTAAGACGGGGCAAAAATACCACAATCTATTAATAAAAAACAACATTGAAAAATAAAAAGATACAAACTTTTACAAATCACCACTCTCGAAAATTTAGCCATAACTCAACGACTACGAGAGTTAAAACAGCCTTTAACATTACAATAAAATAACTCAATTTACAGCCAAGCGATAACTGCTGTAGCAAATAGTCCAATAAGCCCCAGTAAACTCACCGCGAAAAAGATACTGCGTAATACTTTTAAATTAAAGTAATAACACAACATATGCCCTATTCGTACGAATAAATAAACCACAGCGAAGCCATTAATCCAGTGAGCAATCGGCTGAGAAAATAATGGAAAAAGAACGAATAAAATAAAGATCCCAAGGCTTTCATTGCTATTAGCTAATGCTCTATTAGCACGGAATAAAAAGTGTTCATGGTTAGCTTCAATAGTAAAACCAGGGGCGTGCTTTTGCACTAAGAATAACAATATCTAATACGACTAATTGCAATAGTAACAACAATCCCAAAGAGCCAATAACCCAAATTGTCATTTTATAGGGAAGCAAAAACTCGATTGAATAGTCCTTTTTTATTCATTCTCGGTTTGCCACACCTCATAATGGCGTTCAACATTTGAAGTGACTCTCCCCCATTCAGATGCTTTGACTCGCCTTTGGTGATGTTCGAACGCAGTATTACTAGAAAACTCTTCGTAAACATCAAAATAACAAAGAGAATGAGAACGTTGATGAACATTAAACACTAAACAACCAGATTCTTTCTTCGTTAATTCGACATGCTTCTCAAGTGCTTTGCTAACAAAATTAAGTTCTTCTTCAGGAACGACAATAAATCCTTTTAATATCACTTTTCCCATATTTTCAATTTCCTCAATAATCTGGAATGTTCTGCTTAATATCTACTTTAAAAAGAGATTCAATCGGCTTATCAACAAAATAAGCCCATACATGATCAAAAACATGGTGCTGATTGGGAAATGGCGTTAGTGCTTTTGCTTCTTCTAATGTGCACCATTGATAATCTGTATGTTCGTGATTAAGTGTTACGGCTTGATTTGGAGGGCACATCACCACAAAAACCGGAATAATTTGCAGCACATTAACGTTGGCTTCAAAAAACTGCTGCAAATACTCAGCGTTATAAAGATCTACCACTTCAATTTGGGTCTCTTCTTTAAACTCACGGACAATGGCTTGCCAACCCGTTTCATTACCTTCGATAGACCCACCAACATGGCACCAATATCCACCTTTCACGCGCTTCATTAGTAGCATTTTCATCACGCCATCAATTTCTGATAACGCAACGCCCGCTACAATCGAAGAATCAATCGGGATCATCATCACTCCTTAATTTGTTGATCACTACCCTTTTCTAGTTATACACGAATACTTATAAAAAAAACGGCTGCACATTGAGCCGTTTGGTCATTATAGAAAATTAAAATAGATATTCGTCCATATAATTTCTGTCAGCCATATGCGTAAAAATAGTAAATAAAATATCCTATTGTACAGAGCCCTGCTAATATAAACAAAAATCATTCTCAATTGGTAAGGCATGAATAACGAAGTAAAAGTAAGAAACAGCGAAATCATCACAACCAATATGCAACGAATTACTTTACAAGGAGAGTGCTTATCTGCATTTTCTAAGAATAGTGCAGGAAACTATATAAAATTACTTTTTGCTGAAAATGGCAGTACTGATATTAGTCTTGTGCCGAAAGGGCAACGACCAGTGATGCGTACCTATACGATTAGAAAATATATTCCGGAAGAAAATAGTATTGAAGTCGATTTTGTTCGTCATAATACAGATCAAGGCGATCACAGCTATGCGGCTAAATGGGCGAAGCAAGCATCATTAGGCGATAAAATTAGTCTATTAGGCCCAGGGGAAATTAAAGACCTCAATCATGATGCAGATTGGTTTTTTATGGTTGCCGATATGACTGCCTTACCATCATTGACGACAAAAATACAAAGGCTGCCAATAAATGCGAAGGGATACGCCGTTATTCAAGTTATTGATAAAGAGGATATACAGGAATTATCTAAGCCTAAAAATATTGAAGTGATATGGATAACAGCCTCTGATTCGCTAACAGATACTGTAACGTCATTACCTTGGAAAGATGGCAAGGTTTCTGTTTGGTCAGCCTGTGAATTCGATACCATGCGTCAATTACGACAATATTTTCGTAATGAGAAAAACGTTGAAAAAGAGTTCATTTACATAAGCAGTTATTGGAAAAACGGTGTGTCAGAAGATGGTCACAAAGACATTAAACGTCGGGATGCAGCGAACATATGAAAAGTATTAAGCACTTTTGTAAGTCGTAAATGGTATAGACGTTTTTTATAGCTGTTAACTCGACTAATAAATAAAATCTTCTGATAACAGAGGCGTTCATGACAGCTCAGAAAACTAAAAGTTAAGCACCTGAAAATGGAACGCTATTACGGACAGGGTGTATATCACGAAGAATATCGTGACATTGAATGCGAACTTACGTTTAAACCAAGATAACAACATGCAGGTTATATACTTTCAACAAGAAAGAGTAATAAGTCTGCATGTCCAACATTAATGAGTATTATCTTTTATACACAGATTAGGATCTAACGCTTGCTTATCCAGTGCTGGAAAATTAGGAACTTGCACCCCCCTTTTTCTTTCTTTGAGTATTCTTGAGCATATTCCATTGCACTGATCCCTCATCCTTAATCGTTTGATTTTCACTCAATATAACTAAGAGAGGGTGTCTTAAGAAATACTAGAAGTATAAAAAAAGGCCTGATTAATCAGACCTTTTTTAAAAATATGGCTTACTAGTGATTTTCTGCGTTAAGCAAATCACCTTTGGCTGCCTTTAAATATTGCACCATTGACCAGTACGTTAATACCATTGCAACATACAAAGATACATAACCTAACCATACAACGTATTCATGCGGATGCCATAACAACAATAATAGAGCAAACATCTGAGAGGCAGTCTTCACTTTCCCTACCCAAGAAACAGCTACGCTTGCACGTTTACCAATTTCAGCCATCCATTCACGTAGTGCTGAAATAATAATTTCACGACCAATCATAGTGACAGCAGGGATCGTAACCCATACTGAATGATAATGCTCAACCACGAGTACTAAGGCCGTTGCTACCATGAGTTTATCAGCAACAGGATCGATAAAAGCACCAAACCGAGTTGTTTGATTTAATTTACGAGCAAGGTAGCCATCGAACCAATCGGTGACACCCGCGACCCAAAAAATGAACGCTGTTGCAAAAGCAGACCACTCGTACGGCACATAAAAGGCAATAACAAAAAATGGGATAAGAATGAGCCGGACGAAACTTAAGATGTTAGGTATTGATAAACGCATAATATTATTCTTATGTTCAAAATCAGAGTTTAATCTACTCCCCTAGCCTACTCCAAAGTCTGCTTAGGTGCGAATTTATCAGTAAATTAAACCAAAAAAGTGCAGCGAACTAATTATGTTGCAATGCATCGACTATTTTTTCTGCTAAAGCAGGACTAATACCAGGTACTTTAGCAATTTCTTCTTTATTTGCTTTCTTCAGCTCTTGCATACCACCCATATATTTGAGCAACGCTTGACGTCGTTTAGGCCCAATACCTTCTACATCTTCAAGACTACTACGCTTACGAACTTTTGCACGTTGGGCGCGGTGACCACTAATAGCATGGTTATGACTTTCATCACGAATATGCTGGATCAGATGCAACGCTGGTGAATCACTTGGCATAGAAAACTCTTCGCCTGTAACAAATATGAGCGTTTCTAAACCAGGCTTACGTGTAGTGCCTTTTGCCACACCAACAAGCAAAGGTCGTTTTGGCCAATCAGCAATATACGGCTTCACTACATCATACGCTGTTGATAACTGACCTCTACCGCCATCTATGAAAATTATGTCTGGAATTTTATCTAATTCCATATTTTTGCTATAACGACGTTCCAAAACTTGTGCCATTGCTGCGTAATCATCACCACCAGTAATACCCGTTATATTATAACGACGATATTCTTGCTTTAATGGCCCTTCCTGATTAAACACAACACATGAGGCAACCGTTTTTTCCCCCATCGTATGGCTAATATCAAAACATTCCATACGTGAAATCGGCTTTAAGTTTAAAGCTTGTTGAAGCGCAAAGAAACGCTCTTGTATCGTTAGACGGTGATTAATTTTGCTCGTCAGTGCGGTTTCTGCATTCGTCTTTGCCAATTTTAAATACTGCGCACGAGTTCCTCGTGAATTGTATTTAAAAGTGATAGTGCGCCCAGCCATTTCCGTTAACGCTTTAGCAATGGTTTCACCTTCTTCTCCCAGCGTTTCACTTAATAAAATAACGCTCGGGATCACTCGACCTTCTACTTGGTTAAAATAATATTGAGTAACAAACCCTGAGAGAACTTCTGTTAACGTTGCATCAATTGGCACTTTAGGAAAATAACTGCGGCTACCTAAGATCTTACCTTGACGAATATATAACCCATGGATACATGCAAGCCCATTACTGTGTGCAATACCAATGACATCAATATCATCTTCATTGTCTTGACTTACAAACTGCTGTTCTTGTATACGCCTTAGTGCTTGAATTTGATCGCGATATCGTGCCGCTTGCTCAAACTCTAACGCTTGGCTAGCTTGCTCCATTTTCTTAACCATAATGCTAATCACTTGGCGATCTTTACCCTGTAAAAATAATCGCACCAATTGCACTTGTTGTTGATAGTCATCATCGCTGATCAACCCTTCTACACAAGGCCCAGAGCAACGCCCAATTTGATACATCAAACATGGACGACTTCGGTTAGCATATACTGAGTCTTCACACTGACGAACCGGAAAAATTTTTTGTATGAGATGCAAACTTTCGCGAACTGCACCAACATCAGGATATGGACCAAAGTATTCACCTTTGCGACGTTTAACACCACGGTGAATCGACAAGCGTGGATGTTTGCTGGCACTTAGAAGAATATAAGGATAAGACTTATCATCACGCAGTAATACATTATATTTAGGTAAATACTGCTTGATGTAGTTATGTTCAAGGATAAGCGCTTCAGTTTCAGTATGGGTTACCGTCACATCCACATTGCAGATATTTTTAACTAAGGCACGTGTTTTTTCACCCGCAACATTAGTTCGAAAATAGCTAGAAAGGCGTTTTTTTAAATCTTTTGCTTTACCGACGTAAATAACCACACCAGCGGCGTCATACATTCGATAAACGCCTGGCTGGTGTGTTACTGTTTTTAGAAAAGCTTGAGAATCAAAACTTTTTTCTGTTGGAACATCTGACACTATAAGGTCTCTGTATCAAGCATTCCGTGTCGAATGGCAAGATGCGTTAATTCAACATCACCACTAATATCCAGTTTGTTAAACAAACGATAGCGATAACTATTAACGGTTTTCGGACTCAAATTTAATTGCTCCGAAATATCTGTTACCTTTTGCCCTTTCGTGATCATCATCATTATCTGAAGTTCGCGCTCAGAAAGCTCTTTAAAAGGATTCTCAGAATTTGAAGCAAATTGGCTTAACGCCATCTGCTGCGCAATTTCAGGTGAAATGTAACGCTGGCCACTGTTTACCATTCTTATCGCATTAACCATTTCATCAGGTCCCGCTCCCTTCGTTAAGTAGCCCGCAGCACCTGCTTGCATTACTTTTGTTGGAAATGGGTTTTCGGTATGAATCGTTAAAACAATAATTTTTACATCGGGATTGAATCGTAAAATCTTACGGGTCGCTTCAAGTCCACCAATACCAGGCATATTCATGTCCATAAGAATGATATCGGCATGATTGCTACGGCACCATTTTACGGCTTCCTCACCACTGATGGCTTCCCCTACCACTTTAATACCACGGACATCTTCAAGAAGACGTCGAATCCCTGTGCGAACCAGTTCGTGATCATCTACAAGGAATACATTTATCAAGCTGTATCTCCAATGATTTGGCTCTGCACCCAGCCAGAATGGCAGGATAGCTACTACTACATAATTCTACCTTAACTTGATACCTCACCAAATGCTGATTCTGTGTATCAGCGCAAAGTTTAGTGTTAAGTTAAAGCTTGACAATACGTTGTTTTATTACACGCTTCAAAATAAAGGTGCGCCTCAATTATTTCCTATTTAGAAAAAAAAATAAAGCGAAAAATATAATATTTCCAATTAGTTATAATTATCAATCAAATAACAATTTGTTACATCAGTTATAATTTATAAAGTTTAGATCTAACACTAGATTTGTCATGCTTTTTGCTGTATTGACTATATGAGTGTAATTGATTATGTGATTTTTTTTACTTAAATTGAAAAAAAAGCGCAAAAAAACACCAAAAATGAATACACTCCGACCTATTAAACCTCTCTGACTCAAGTTTTCACATTATTGTTTCCAAACCCCCCTATAAAAACAAAGAACGCGTACTAAAAATCGAGTTTTATCAGCTCTATAACATATTGAAAAATTTAATAAAACCATATCAAACACCGACTAAATTTTAGTTTTTAATATTAATTTAAATAAAGTCGTTCATTCTTTAGACGTCTAGATGTAAAGCATTCCCTTCGCTTACTTAATAGAGTATTATGTGCGCCGCTTTTGGTTCTACTCTTTTTTCGATATATCGAACTCAGAAATTAGGCCGCCACCGCTCTTATTTTATAATGGACTATTCGCGTGAGTGACAACATTTAGCATAATTTGCTATTGATTATCATCAACTTTGGCATGGCAGCTGAACCGGTGCATTTACTTAACCATAAAGCATACGCGAATCTAGTTTTTATATGTGTTGTTCAATATACGTTGAATAACTATCAAGAGTTTACAAGGTTTAGTTATGAGTCTTTCAGCCAAAACGGTTGTTCTGATTGCTATCGGTGCTGCACTTTACGGCATTGGAGGGTTACCTATGTTTGGTATTCCTGTTTTTGCAAACACAACTTTAAAGCCAGCAATGGCTGTACTGGCACTATTCGCTGTTCTATTTGGCCCTTTAGTTGGTTTTCTTGTTGGTTTTATCGGCCACTGGGTGACAGACCTGTTTGCTGGATGGGGGGTTTGGTTCACTTGGGTTTTAGGCTCTGGAATCGTCGGTATGATCATTGGCTTATACCCCAAACTAACCCGTGAACGCTTGGAAAAAGGCCTTTTTTCTAAGCTTGATTTCACTCTATTTGTAGTACTCGCATTCTTAGGCAATGTAATTGGCTACGGCTGTTCTGCCTTTTTAGACTCTATTCTTTATGCCGAACCTTTTGCCAAAGTCTTAGCGCAACTTGTCATTATTGCTGCAGGTAACACAACGTTAATTGCCGTTGTGGGACACTTTATTTTGACATCTGTTGCCAAACGTAAGCAGCAAAGCTACAACCTCAAAGAGGCATACTAAGCATGGCTATTCAATTTACTGATTTCTCCTTCAAATATTGGGCGCTTGAAAAGCCAACGCTAAAAAATATCAACCTCACCATTAATACTGGTGAGAAAATCGTGATTGTTGGTCCTAGTGGTAGTGGTAAATCAACATTGGGACAATGTCTTAATGGCCTAATTCCACATGCAATCAAAGGTGACTGTTCAGGAACACTCACTATCAATCAGCAAAATACTCAAAAAATGGACCTCGACCATTGTACAAGTATGGTTGGTACAGTATTGCAAGATACTGATGGTCAGTTTGTAGGATTAAGTGTCGGCGAAGACATCGCTTTTGCGCTTGAAAATCAAATGATCCCACAAAAAGAGATGCACGATATTGTTCAAGCAACTGCTGATATGGTTGATTTGAACGCTATCATTGATCACTCACCATTTGATTTAAGTGGTGGTCAAAAACAACGAGTGTCACTTGCTGGCGTTATGGTTGATGATGTTGATATCCTCTTATTTGATGAACCTTTAGCAAGTCTTGACCCTAAAACAGGCAAAGCAGCAATAGAAATCATTGATAACTTGCATAAAGATACAGGCAAAACAGTGATTATCATTGAACACCGTTTAGAAGATGTTCTCCATCGTCCTGTTGATCGCATCATTATGATGAATCGTGGTGAAATTGTCGCAGATATGACGCCTGATGAATTATTAGCAAGTACGGTGCTTGAACAGCACGGTATTCGTGAACCTTTGTATATTTCTGCTATTAAAGCGGCAGGTTGTACACTTTCAAAAGACGATCACCCCGCTTATTTCTCTACCCTTTCGCTAGATAAATTTAAGCCACAACTAGAGCAATGGTTTCATCAAGTTACGCCAGTACAAAAGCCTGAACTTAGCAATACCTTATTGAGCGTGAAAAACTTGTCTTACTCCTATGATGGCGTAAAAAACACCCTTAATGATGTTAGCTTTAATGTCCATAAAGGCGAATTTGTTTCTATTATGGGTAAAAATGGCTCGGGCAAGTCAACCATCACCCGTTTAATCATGGGAGTATTAGAGCAAGATAGCGGTACTATTTCGTTAAATGGTGATAACCTCGCCAATTGTTCTATTTTTGAACGCAGCCATAAAATTGGCGTTGTATTACAAAATCCCAATCATATGATTTCTCACCATATGATTTTCGATGAAGTCGCATCTGGGCTTCGTAACCGTGGTGTTGACGAAAATACAGTCAAAGACAAAGTTAATCACATGCTTGAGCTCTGTGGCTTAGGTCGTTACCGTGAATGGCCTATTGATGCGCTGAGTTTTGGTCAAAAGAAACGTGTCACTATTGCTACTATGCTTGTGTTGGAGCCTGAATTGTTGATCCTTGACGAGCCAACAGCAGGACAAGATTACCACCACTACACCGCAATGATGGCATTCATTAAAGAACTTAATGAAAAGCTTGGTATTACCATCATTATTATCTCGCATGATATGCATTTAGTACTGGAATACACACAACGCGCCATTGTTATTGCTGACAGCCAATTGCTTGCAGATGATAGTGTCTACCGTATATTTAGCCAGCCAACCCTACTTGATAAAGCTAACTTAACAGTGACAAGCCTTTACACTTTAGCTAAAGCTATGGGCATTACACGTATCGACAACTTCATCCGTTGTTTTATTGAGCACGAAGCAAAAACGAAATAATCATGAAAACCAATAAATTCAAATTTGGTATTAGTTATATTAATACCCATTCATGGCTACACTCGCTAAACGGTATTACGAAACTCATTCTATTTATAGCTTGGGTTACCATGGTATTATTGACGTTCGATCTACGTGTAATTTGTGGATTGATTATTTTAGGTCTGTTCTTACTTAAAGAAACCAAAATACCTTTTAAGGTATATAAACCGTTACTCATGGGTACAGCTGTCGTTTTACTGATGAACGCATTATTTATGTTCTTGATTGCGCCGCAGCAAGGCACAGATTACATGCATAGTAAAACCGTTCTGATCCACCTCTTTGGTCATTACGATATTACGCTTGAAACATTGTTTTACTTGTTAACAGTAACACTAAAATATTTCAGCATGTTCCCGATCGCATTGGTGTTTGTGTTCACAACTCATCCAACAGAGTTTTCCGCAAGTTTAAACAAACTGGGTGTACCTTATCGTGTTGCTTACGCTGTTAGTTTAACCTTACGTTATCTGCCAGAAGTGATGAAAGACTTCACCAACATTATGCATGCTCAACAAGCACGTGGGGTAGATATTTCAAAAAATGCACCGGTGATGACACGTATCCGCAATGTCGCAAAGATTCTTGGCCCATTAATTTTTTCAAGCTTAGATCGTGCAGATGTCATTTCCAATGCAATGACTTTACGTGGTTTTGGACGCAATAAACAGCGTACTTGGTATAGTTTAAAACCAATGACTAAAAATGACTTTATTGCTTTAGCAATTATTGTAGCAATACTTGGTTTTGGTATTTTCCACCGTGTTGAATCTACCAGCTTATTTTGGTATCCATTCCACTAATTACTTTAGCTTTGTAGTATCAGTTAACAGCAACAAAAAAGCCGATCACGAGATCGGCTTTTGATATCTACAGTACAAACAATCGTTTTTAACTTTGTGATTCTCGCGCTAATCGACGCGCTTTTTGACCTTTAATCACAAGGATAATACCAACAATAATGAATGGAATACTTAACAGTTGACCAGTATTAAGCACCATATCTGTTGAGTAGTCAGCCTGATGTACTTTAATAAATTCTAACAAGAAGCGTACTGTCATGACTAATACTAAGAACCAGCCTAATAGTAGCCCCTTATACTTTCCAATATCTGTTTTACGGTAAAGCGCAAACAATAAAACAAAGATGGCTAAATAAGAGAACCCTTCGTACAACATGACAGGGTGGCGAGGAATCATATCAACACGTTCAAAAATAACGGCCCATGGAAGATTACTCTGTGTACCTAGAATCTCTGAATTAAAGAAATTACCCGTACGAACAAAGAAGCCGAACAATGCTGTTGCGATAGCTAAACGATCAAGTAACCACATGAAGTTAATTTTGTAGCGCTTAGTATAGAAGTAGACAGCTAGAATAACACCTAAACCACCACCGTGACTCGCTAACCCGCCGTTCCATACCGCAACAATTTGACCAGGGTTCGCCCAGTAATAGCCTGGATCGTAGAACACAACATGAAATAAACGCGCGCCAACAATAATACCAACGACTGCGTACATTAATAATGAATCTAGACTTTCTACTGGCTTATCTTCACGTTCATACACTGACTTCATAACTTGGAAACCAGCGGTAATTGCTAACGCAAATAACACACCATACCAATGAATCTTCAAACCGAAGATTGACACCATAACGGGGTCGACATTCCAAACAAAATGATCCAACGAGATTACCTTCTCAGTAACATAGTGCCCAAACAAGATGGACGACTTACAATAGGCACAGGTTATCAAGAAAAATCACTGTGGTGAATAAACGTTAGCTTAATTTAAGTAAATTTATCCTATTAGTCAGTTCATTACTAAAGGTTATGCCCTGCATCTGCTAGTAACGCCAAATAATCAGAAATAAAACCATCAACCAATCAATCACCAAGACTAACGCATTTTTAGTAAATATAAAGATACGTTAAATATAATCCCTATGGCAAATGCGGAGTTGTAATTTGAAACATTGAGTTCGTGTGAGTGACCCATTAGCCATTATTTTATCTCTACTAAATTTTACTCTTTCTGATAAAAATCGCATGCAACCTGGTATTACAGATGTAAAAAAAGCAGCCAACGCTGCTTTTTATCACTTTCTATTTCATGTGTTATGTCTACGATGACAACACAATTATTCGGCTTCTACCGAAGTGGACTCTTCACCACGTAAGTTAATTTGTAATGCTTGTAAAAAGTTACGTAGCACCTGATCTTTACACTCACGGTAGTGTTTATGATCTAGCTTACGGAAAAACGCACTTAATTCATGCTTACTTAAACGGAAATCCACCAGCTTAAACAAATCTAATACATCATCTGCTTTTAGATTTAAGGCAATTTGCAGCTTACGGAAAATAATATTATTCGTTAGCTTTTGCTCTGGTACTGGTTGTGGACCTTCTTTCTTGCCACGCTTTTGATTGATAAAGCCGTTTAGAAACGTTGCAAATTCTTCATCTGAACAGCTTTTGTAATCGTCATTGTCTTCTGGCTTTAACCAGTTACATACTTGCTCACGAGTTACAGTTGCATCTGCTTGTGCAAAGATTTCAATTACTTGGCTATCGTTTAAATCAAAGATGTAGCGTACACGGCGTAAAATATCGTTATTAGTCACAGTTTTTCCAGTTTAGTAGGCTGCCCCTTCATCGGGATCACAGCTAAGTTTCGGCTGATACTAGCAGATGTTGCAGGGTTATTCACTTGCATTGTTCAAAGATGACACATCTACCGTTGCTATCATCGCCTTAGTTAATGGGTTCTTCTCACTAGTGATCAAGAGCTTTTTATCTTTATACCAATTCACAGCTTCCCACTGAGAATAAATACGTAAACGCTTATATTTTGCCGTCGACCAATCCAATTGATTGTTTTTCACTTTAACCAACCAAATAAATGAATAACCTAAAAAGATATCTTTACGATAGCCCAATAACGCCAGTGTTGAGGTCTTGTCATTATAATCAGCACTCGTAATTAGTCCTTCTGTTAAGTAATCCCCAACCGGTGAGACAGTCTGGTTAGATTTAGTCGTACTGATTCGGTATAACTTGGTATGTTCATTTTGCCAATTTTTACTAAATAACCATAATTGATCACCCACGACTGTTATCGCTTCACTATCGAAGTTATGTTGATACGTCTTACCCGGTTTAAAATCTTTAAAACGGTATCGAATAGTCGTGATAGGCGTAACTGACGATCCTTTTTCAAGCGAGACAAGTGGTACTTTATAAATCACACCACCATCACGGCGTGTTGAGTTATTCCCTGTATCGCCAATATATAAATAGCGTTTACTCTGTGCTAAATCTTCCCAATCATAATTTTTACTGCGTTTAACCGTCACCGTTTTTGTGACAGTTTGAAAATTAGAAGACAGTTGATAAATCTGATTGAGGCTGCCACTGTCATTATGTGACCATACATGCCCATTAATCACCGCCAAACCTGATGATTCATTTAAAACCTCAGGCAAATTCGCTATAACATTAACATCTAATGGCTTACGGACAGCATAAGTTGAGGCCGTGCTACAGCCAGACAAAAACAAAAAGCCTAACAACCAATAAACATGCTTGTTTAATGGGAAATGAACTCTATTAGCCATAAAAAACGGATACCTGTGATTTTTTATGTTCGATAATAAACATATTACATCATAGCATTCTATATAATAATATCTTTAATCATAAAACACATAGTCACGGTATTTCTCAAATATATTATACCTATAAGCAGTAAAGTAAACGGAAAAAAAAGATATTCCTATAATAGTTTTGATAAATATATCAATGATTATATAATATAGAGGCATCGCTATTATCAATATATCCTGATATATGTTGAAATGACTTTAACTCAAATATTGGTAACGAAGATAAAATGTGATCAAATATTTCTGATTGTATGTACTCATAGTTGATCCAATTTGTATCATTCGTAAATATATAAATTTCTATGGGCAGACCTTCTGATGTCGGCTCAAGGCTCCTTACTAGAAAAGTGAAATCAAGTTTAATATCATGTCGACTTCTTAAATAGACTTCAATATATTTTCTAAATAATCCAATATTGGTCAATGTTGTATATTTAAAACCATTATGATCACTGGCTGCTTGGGATAAATTATCATCAATAATTTTTTTTAAATATTCTATCTCTTTAAGTTTTTCAACTAATCTTTCAGAGCAAAACTTTACAGTGTCTAAATTTATATATAGAGCACGTTTTATCCTTCTACCACCAGACTCAGACATCCCTCGCCAGTTTTGAACAGTTGACGTCGTTAATGAAGTCGTAGGGATTGTTGCAATAGTCTTGTCAAAGTTTCTAATTTTTACTGTATTGAGATTTAATTCAATAACATCACCATCAACACCTTGAGATGGAATAGTGATCCAGTCTCCTACTCTAACCATATCCATTTGAGATACTTGAATACTCGAAACAAGTCCCATAATTGAGTCTTTAAAAACAATTAATGCAATACCACCTAAAGCACCAATACCAGCCATTAATGACAGCAAACTTTTGTTAATAATAATGGATATAGCAAGAATGGAAGCAAAAACTGCAATGATAATCTTTAATACCTGTACATAAACATGCATAGGTTGTTTTTCTAGTGACTTAACGCTTCGGGGCAGTTTCTTTAAGCCATCCAAGCAGCGAAATAAAAATATAATCACCACAAACAATAAGTACAATGCAGCCAATACTTCAATTGTTTTAACAAGGTCAACTAATGGCAACTTTTCACTCGAAATAAACGGTGCTGCTTTTAGAAAAACAATACCAGGACCTAAATGTGATAAGACCTTAATTACATTAAAATTAATAATTATTGTTAGTAATTTATTATTAGTTTTAGCTATGATTTTTTCAGCAGTGGTCACAATATATCGCTTCAAAATGAAGTTTAAAATAAAGCTAACACAACAAATAGTTAAAAAAACGATTAAAGCTGATAAGTAATTTGCCATTATTTCATTTATTGAAAGCGTTTGCAAAAGCCACTGTGTAATTCTGCTATTCATCCTTTAAGCTCCAATTTTTAGTGATGCTAGTTTAAATACCCAAGAATAAATAGCGTATCAAGCATTCCTAAACATAAGCTGAAATTGAAAAAATTATTTTGAATCATTTTACTTCATACTTTTAATTGTATTTTATAAAATACATGCGTCAATAAAACTTTGAATACCATCATGAAAAAATTAGTAAAATTAGGGGTTTCCTTAATCATCTATGATAATTTATTTTTAATAAACAATAGAGACATACATTAATATTAAATGTCAATACTTAAATAAAAATTTTAATATACTATTATTACTATATTAATTAAATAATTCATCTTAAAAAAGCTTTACTAAATGAAAACAAAAAGTAACTTAATATCTTTTAGGTGTTATTACTTAAGGACTATAAATTTATAACTTTAGATTTAAATTTATCATCGTGTCTAGTCTGATTAGTAAATACGATATATTGTACTCCAGCATATAAACCATAAGCACCAATTTTTGCCATGAATATACAAACCTTAACGAATTCACGTTTAAAGTATAGGTGTTTTGTTAGAAGCATATCGTTATTATAATAAAAATAAGAGGGACATTTGTAAAATCGACAAACACTATTAAACATGATGCAATAAATTTAAATCATTGTTATCAATAACTATCAGAACAAGTAGAAGATTATATTAAGGCCAAGGGCTACAGGTTACAAACACTCATCAATCTCTAACACCAATATTACCAGATAAACAACTTGTCAAAACTCTGCAAAAAAGATGCTTAGCAGCCATAATTAAATAGTCATTTTTGTAATTATGCTGAAATTCAGTACATAACATATTGATATGCGAGATATTATGTTGATACGTCTATTAATGCTCAGTTTTCTTTTGGTGGTCTCTCTTCCTACCTATAGTAGGAGTGATAAAAAACCACCAGCACTCGTCTTACCTGACATTTTACAACCTGAACAAACAAAAAATATAAACACGTCCATACCTTTTACTCGTACAGGCCCCACAATTCAAGTCGCGATCTTACTCGATGCTAGTGGCTCTATGGGAGGATTAATTAATCAGGCAAGAGAGCAGATCTGGTCAATCATCAATGCCATTTCATCAGCCAATAAACATGACCA
Source organism: Photobacterium sp. SKA34 (assembly GCF_000153325.1). GTDB lineage: Bacteria > Pseudomonadota > Gammaproteobacteria > Enterobacterales > Vibrionaceae > Photobacterium. The sequence continues at coordinate 186,857 of NZ_CH724142.1, read as the reverse complement.
CCCTGTCACATTACAAGTTGCATTGTTTGAATATGGTGTTGAACATCAATCAAAATACGATGGTTATTTACGTCTACTCTCACCACTTACCTCAGATCTTGACCAATTTTCAGAAGCACTATTTGCAATAAAGATTGGAGGGAGTAAAGAATATGCGCCACAAGTAATTCAAGAAGCTACAAACCGTTTACAGTGGAGCCCCCATCAAGACGATCTACGTTTAATCATCATTGCAGGTAATGAAGAGTTTCAACAAGGGGATATTCCGATTAGCCATGCTATTCCTCTGGCAGTAAGTAAAGGTATCATCATCAACACCTTATATTGCGGTCCCCATTTAAAAGGTCGTAAATTACAGTGGGCAACACCTTCACTACTGAGCCATGGCAAATATCTGAATATCGATCATAAGAGGAAGGCCCCCCATATTGAGACCCCTTACGACGATGATATCATCGAACTAGGTAGAAAACTTAACGACACTTACATAGGTTATGGTGCAAAAGGGGCAAGTAAGAAAAGCCAGCAAATCGCTCAAGACACTAATGCATCAAGCCTTTCTAAATCCACTAGCACAGAGCGCAGTATTGCCAAGGCAGGAAAGCAATATAAAACCCAAGATTGGGATCTGATTTCTCTGGCTCAAGAAAATTTAGAGCAAGGTGTAACGTACGCGAAAAAAGATCAACAGCACTATAATGGATTAAATGATCAACAAATCACCGAAAAGCTAAAAAAACAAATTGCACAAAGAGTCCAACTACAACAACAAATATCAACGTTAGAGCAAAAGCGAAAAACCTTCATTAAACAATCAAAAAGTGAGAATACAAAGTCAAAAGATGACTTGGGAAATGCGATTATTTTAACCATACAGGATCAAGCTAAATCAAAAGGCTTTAGTTTCCCATGAACAACCAACTAAAAAGGCTGTTATTACCTTTATTGCTCTACCTAGCTTTACTCCTTACTTCTAGTACAGCTCTAGGCTTAACACTATCCCCCCTTATAGGCCCAACTTACACAGGCGATCTTAGCGTCCTTGAAAAAAAAAGAGTGATAAGAGTATTAGTTTCGGCTGACTTAGGTTTTTATTATATTGAAGATGGCCTTCCTAAAGGTATTATCGCTGAATTACTTCACCACTTTGAGTTAGATATTCATAAAACTTATCCAAAGCTTAATATTCAAGTGATCCCTGTACATAGAGATCAGCTCATCAAATTCTTAATTGCCGGACATGGTGATCTTGCCGTCGCAAATTTAACTATTACTGGGCAACGCAAAAAGCAAGTCGCGTTTAGCGATCCTGTACTTAGCGATATTTCAGAAGTTATTATTAATAATATCGATTCGCCTGAAATAACCAAAATAGAGCAACTGAGCGATCAAGAAATCTGGGTAAGAAAAAGTTCGAGTTACTATCAAAGCCTGCTTGAAGTCAATAACCGTCTATTACTCCAACGCCTTGCACCAATGAAGATCCATTTTATAGAAGAAACACTGCAAGATTATGAATTATTAGAAATGGTTAATCTCGGATTGATGAATATGACCGTTTTAGATGATCATAAGATGAAAATATGGAAGAAAATCTTACCTAAATTACGTATGAATTCTGCTTTCGTTTTAAGGAAAAACAGTGAAATAGCATGGGCGATGAGAAAAGATAATCCAAAATTAATGAAATTGGTTAATCGGTATATTGAACAAATAAAGTCAGGGACGTTATTAGGGAATGTTGTTTATAACAAGTATTTAGATAATCAAAGTTGGATAACAAACCTATTGAGTCATAATAATATTGATAAAATGGAGAAACTTTCAGATCTGTTTTTTAAATATTCTACGGAATATGACTTTGATTACTTAATAATGATGGCTCAGGGCTTTCAAGAGTCAGGGCTTAATCAACATAAAGTCTCAAATAAAGGTGCTGTGGGCATCATGCAAGTACTACCAAGTACAGCAAGAGATCGCTATATAGATATTCCTAACATTTATATCTCAAGTAATAATGTTCATGCGGGTATAAAATATATGCGCTATATCCAAAATAATTACTTAAATGATAACCGTCTAACCTTTGATAATAAAATGTATATGACACTCGCTTCTTATAATGCTGGTCCTGGCAATATTAGAAAAATGCGCCGTTATGCAAAGGAAAAAGGCTATAACCCTGACATATGGTTTAATAATGTTGAAATTATTACAAGGAGATATATAGGTAAACAACCTATTATCTATGTTACGAATATAAATCGTTATTATATTGTCTATAAGCAATTAATGCGTTTAAAAAAACATCGAGAGAAAAGTATACGACATTTTGTGCCACCCTACCGATTTAATAGCCCTACTATTCTAGAATAAGTATTTTTACTTACGTTGAACCGAATCTAACTTAGACGATCAACGTAAGTTAGCTACCCATGCATTATTTAGACTTTAGGCTTTTATTCAGTCTTTTTTCATTACGCTGATCGTGTTGATGGAAGTACCATAGTTTACGATTTTTAGCGGATTTTTTCATCGTTTCGATTCAACTAACTTATCACGAATATAATATTTTCTTTCGTAAGATAAATAAATATTAAGCGCAGTATTGAATCATATTTACAAAAATCTGAAATTTGTTTATCTAAAATATTATTTTCCATATTTAATGAACACAATTAAAAATAACATTAGATATACATATAAACCACAACTGTCTATTTAATCATCGAGTTTTTAACGACTATCCTACTGTTATATTTTAAAAACTCTAAATAAAGCCTTTTTTAATCATATTACAGGTGAGATTCAGCTCACAGTTATACTAATTTAGCATATTGATGAGAGACTCATTTAAGCGTATAACGACATCCCTGTAACTACAGGGCTCTTTCGAAGTGCAATCGTTTGCCGCAATCGTAATTCATCTAAGCATTTAATAATGACAGAAAATTACGCCAATAAAAAAGTGAGATACTGGTCACTTTTAGTAAGAAAGAAATGTTTAAACATAAACACATTGATTGACAAGAATCACACTGAGAGCAACCAAACATGGTCTATCTACATTTCGCTTTAGGTTTAGTCGTTATCGCTGCCCTAGCACTTGTTGCAAGTAATAACCGTAAAAACATCAAGTACAGATATATTATTCAGCTACTGCTTATTGAAATGGGATTAGCCTACTTCTTGCTTAACTCCTCAATTGGTACAGGGATCGTTAAAGAGTTTGCTGATGGATTTAATGGATTACTTAACTTTGCTGCAGAAGGGACTAATTTCGTCTTTGGTAACCTATCTAACAATGATGGCTTTAACTTCTTCTTAAGTGTTCTAATGCCAATCGTATTCATTTCAGCACTGATTGGTATTCTTCAGCACATCAAAGTTTTGCCATATGTCATCAAAGGTCTTGGATATTTATTATCAAAAGTTAATGGTATGGGTAAACTTGAATCCTTTAACGCTATTAGTGCCTTAATGGTCGGTCAGTCTGAAAACTTTATCACCTAGTAGAATGTCTGAGCGTCGCATGTACACGTTAGCGGCAACTGCCATGTCAACCGTATCGATGTCTATTGTCGGTTCTTATATGAAGCTAATCGATCCTAAATACGTAGTTGCAGCCTTGTTTCTAAACATGTTTAGTACCTTCATTATTCTCTCTATCATTAATCCATATGACCACGAAGCAGAGATGAATATTGATGAGATGATGGCGGCTGAAAGTGGAGAGAAACTGACGTTCTTTGAAATGTTAGGAGAATATATTCTTACTGGTTTTAAAGTCGCGGTTATTGTAGCGGCAATGCTGGTTGGTTTTATCGCACTAATTTCAATGATTAATGCAGGCTTTGATGCTGTGTTTGGCATAAACTTCCAAGATGTTATTGGCTACGTTTTCTATCCATTTGCATGGATCATGGGTATCCCTGCCCATGAAGCCCTACAAGCAGGTAGTATCATGGCAACCAAGCTTGTTGCTAACGAATTTGTAGCAATGTTGTCACTACAAAAACAATTAAGTGAATTAACACCGCACACCGTAGGTATTATTTCTATCTTCCTTGTTTCATTCGCTAACTTTAGCTCTATCGGTATTATTGCTGGTGCTGTTAAAGGGGTTAACGAAGAAAAAGGTAATATGGTGGCACGTTTTGGTTTACGACTACTTTACGGTTCCACGCTCGTTAGTTTTCTATCAGCGTTAATCGCAGGTATCATGATCTAATCGCTGTCATTGCCATTTCCCTCTTAAAGTGCCGGTCTTTTATAATATGAAAGCTGGCATTTTATATTACATCGTAAGTTCCCCCTCACCCACCTCATCTTTAAATTGAGAATTTAACTATCATTTTCAGTTATTTGATTTGTACTATGAATATATACAATTGTGCTACTCATCACATAAAATTCGAATTCACGAACAATGTCCTGAGCCTATTAACTTAATAAATATAATTTTTAGGCTTATATGTCGGATAAAACCTTTTCTGGTGCTGAACTAGTTGTTGAAACTTTAAACGCTTATAACGTTCCACACATTTTTGATATTCCAGGTGCAGAAGTGGATGCAGTTTTCGATGCCGTTTGTGATAACGTACCAGAAATTATTCTTTGTCATCAATTGCGCTGGATTACTAGGTAATGAAACGGTAATTTCTTTATTAGTCAATAAAAAAACCTGACTCATTCACCAAACGGCAATTCATCAGGTTATTCATTGTTAAATATAAATAGGTTTAGCTGACCATTAATCCATTTTTGGTCACCACCTGCTGTGTTTCTACTTGGTACTCTTTCTCTTTTACTGTCGAAACAAAGTGCCACGTTGAAAGTACTTGCTGATGATCAATATCTAAACGAATGAAACCGCGTTGTTTTAAATTAACCCATTGAAGCTCTGAAACTAATTGCGGTAGGACAAATTCCATTTGCCCAATAGTTTTCAAGTCTAACCCTAAGTATTTTTCTAATCCAGGGGAGGTCACCGAGCTTGTCGCAAACTCAACCCCCACCCCCTTCCCTTTATGATCACTTAATTCACTACACCAAGCATTGTGGCTATCGCCTGCCAGTGTAATGAGTTGTTTGTTGAGTTTTGTTGTTACACCGTATAGCCATTCACGCTCCATATAAAAGCCATCCCAAGCATCTAAATTATATGGAAGTAAATATGGGTCTGAACTTGGATTAGCTAAATACGCACTAATGGCATTCTGTACCGCTTTCATCGCCGCAGGTTTGTTTTCATCAGTTGCCTGAAATAATTGAAATAGCCCCATCATGACACTACTTGGCATTTCAATCTTACCCATTAACACTTGTTGTCCTAACAGTGACCATTTAGCTGTATTCGTTGCCATACGCTCACTAAGCCATTGCTTTTGATCATTGCCGAGTAACCTACGTTCAGGTGAACGTGCCTGTTGAATTAACCCAGAGATAGATTCAATCGATGTATCTGTCAGTGAAAAGTAATCAAGTGGTTCATCTCGTGCAACAACGCGGGTATCTAACATATATAAGTCAAACAAATCACCAAAGCTAAAATCTCGATAGGTGATCATAGAAGAAACAGGGTTTTCTCTAACAGGCAACCATTCTAACCAAGCTAGTGCAGCTGCAGCTCGACGTTGAGAAAAGTCGCCTTCTTGTTGTTGATGATTCTCAGCGCCTTCTCGCCATGTATCATTGGCTATTTCATGATCATCCCAAATAGCAATCATTGGTAATGTAGCATGTAAGGCTTGAAGATCACTGTCGCTACGGTATTGCGCATAACGTTTGCGATAATCATCTAAAGTAAGGCATTCAGTCTCTTTACTTGGAATGCGATTTAAACGTTGTGCATCTTCAGTGGCATACTCCCCAGCTCCATATTCATAAATATAATCGCCTAAATGTAGTACTGCATTTATAGGTGAAGTTTGGTGCTGTTTCACTATTTCTCGATACACATTAAAGTAACCAGCAGGAAAGTTAGAACATGACACAACAGCAATAGCCGCTTTATCTAGCTCACCTTCAGCTAAAGTCTGAGTCTGCCCTACAGGGCTTAAGGTATTATTTGCTTCAAAACGATAATAATAATGTTGATTAGGTTGTAGACCGTTAACATCTATCTTTACTGTAAAATCTTTTACGCTATCGCTAGTAACATCACCTGAAGCAACAACCTGCGTAAACTTTTCATCTGTCGCGACTTGCCACTGAACGTTAATTAAGCGTGCATCTGTCGTAATACGCGTCCAAATAATAACGGCATGTTGTAAAGGATCACCACTAGCAACTCCATGATTAAAGCCAACCTTAATCTTCGATTTTTCTTGTTGTTCATCATTACTATTACATCCTGTAAGCGAAGTGACCATCGCTGCTGATGATAGTGCTTTTACAAATCCTCGACGTGATAACGACATATCTATTCCTTTAAATATAATAACTGGTCAAACCAGGCGGAATATCGCATGTCTTTATGACGTTCTTGTTTGAGTAAGATGTAACTTTTATTAACAAAAGACTTAAAATGCGCACGACAGTAACGAAAAATACCTTCAAGGAATTTGCATTATTACTTAATGGTAAAGGTAATTTTATCTTTATGACTATTATCACCTTTAATGAAATAAATATAATACCTTCCATCGAAGAAAAGTATGATTTTGAAAATAAAACCCTGCTATAGCTCACAAAACTTGAATTTTGGTGGATTTCATTGTCTTATATCAAGGAAATTCATCTAATAAATGAAATAGCGTGCCATTCCATATAGGTATGCTAAAAAATAATAGAGTAGCAACGGATTAGCTCATTAATTTAATGATGGTCAAACCATCCCCTGTGGAATGAAGTCCAGGGTACCTTTGAGGAATTCGTATGTCACGAATCGTTATTGTAGGTGGCGGTGCCGCAGGCTTAGAGTTATCAACTCTATTAGCAAAAACCGTACGAAAAGAAGATGAAATTATTCTTGTAGAGCCAGAAACGCATCACTTCTGGAAGCCTCGTTTGCATGAAATTGCAGCAGGAACTTTTGATAGTGACTTAGATACAGTTTGTTATTTCACCCATGGTGCCCGTCATGGCTATCAACATTACCAAGCCGCGATGACAAATATTGATCGTGATAATAAAATGCTTTCTGTTCGTCGTCCGGATGGAACAGAGGCCGCTTTAAAATACGATTACCTTGTTATTGCGATTGGTGCGGTAAGTAACGACTTTAATACCACCGGTGCAAAAGATCATTGCTTATTCCTCGATTCAGCAAGTCAAGCGCGTCAGGCATGGCATCAAGTGAGCCTGATCCTTCGAGCAAGTGAAGATCGTACAGTAAACATCGTAGGTGCTGGTGCAACTGGTGTTGAGCTTGCTGCAGAGCTTGCACGTGTTAGCCAGAAACTTCAACGCTATAATGGTGCACCACTGCATATCAACTTGATTGAAGCTGCTGGCCGTGTCTTACCAAATAGCCCTGAAAAAATGTCTGAAAAAGTGCAAAAAGAGCTTGAGCGTAATGACGTGAATGTTCTTCTTGATACACGTATTCGTGAAGTCACTGAAAAAGGCATGCTAACAGTTGATAACCGTGAGTTAAATGCTGACGTACAGTTCTGGGCTGCAGGCGTTAAAGCGCCGGATTGGCTAAACGGTATTGGCAGTTTAAGTTATAATCGTATGAACCAAATTCAGGTCAATGCCAATTTAACAACAACGGTTGATGACAGCATCTTCTCTTTAGGGGATTGTGCTTCAATCCCTCAAGCTGATGGCAGCTTTGTTCCACCTAAAGCACAAGCGGCTAACCGTGCAGCAGTTCACTTAGCAAAAAGCCTTGGTGGGATGCTACGTGGTAAACCATTAACTGACTTCGAATTTAAAGATGGCGGTATGGTTGTTGCTGTTGGTCACCATTTTGCAGTCGGTTCATTTGCACCTGGTTCAAAATTGGAAGGGAAAATGGTTCTTCAAGGACGTCTAATTCGTCGTCTATACGATACCATTTTCCGTCTTCACCAACGTACTGTTACGGGGATGTTTACTGTTTCACGCTTGATGATTGCAAAACGCCTTAAAGCTGTATTTAAACCTAACGGTATTTAATCGCTAATTCAGGTTCTCAACAATGGTTAATATTCGAAAAATATTGACCATTTTAAAAATAAAAGTTTTTAAAATATATTCATCTATTATTTTTATTAGTCGTCTACAGCCACACGTTAAATTAATAAGTCTAAAACTATTCACTAAACAATTTAACCAAAACAACCGCCCTACTATCATTAACATCCACCCAGCAGTTAATCGTGGTATTACTCCAACGAATAACACTTTAAATGACGGTAAATTACAATGCCACTACCGTTCAAATAAAGTAACAGTTTCTTTAGAAGGTTAAACTGCACATAACCATATTTGTGGTTGTTCTAAATGTTGGAAGCCTGAAGGCGCAGTTTTCTCTCAAATCACTGTGATTTCTCGTGATAATGTTGCAGTTATCGCTAATGCAGACAAACTCGTTGTTGTTGACCAAAATGCAGCAATTAAACGTCACGCTTGTAAAGAATGTAGTGTCCACATGTATGGTCGTATCAAAGATACTAACCACCCATTCCACGGTTTAGACTTTGTTCACACTGAACTATCAACTGACGAAGGTTGGTCTACTCCTGAGTTTGCAGCATTTGTTTCCTCTATCATCGAAACGGGTACTGATCCAAAAGGTATGGATGCAATCCGTGCTCGTCTAAACGAACTTGGCCTTAAGCCATACGATTGCCTATCTCCAGCACTAATGGATGCTATCGCAACTCACGTTTATGCACAAAATCATAAAAATGCATAAGCGATAAAATAAATCCAATAACGTTTAAAGCACATGTAGACCATTCGGTTTGCATGTGCTTTTTTATTTGCACTGAAAAAATAACTTAACGATGCAATACTGCATTATAACCACCTCTAACATGACCACATTCATGCTTATTCTTTTTTAATCGAGTACAAAAGAACAACTTCTTCATAACGCTTTAAACAGAACAGCTCTCCTATAACCACCCACAGATAAATACTTCTTGGGAATAAAAATTAATAAAATTGTTCATTCATAATCAATGAAGGCACTTCTTCGCATATAAAGTAGCTATAAATTCAACCAGATAAGGTTTGACATAAATGTTTATAACAATAAAAAAAGAATAACTAAGAATTCTTTTAAAACATAAACTACAATGGCGTATAGTTATTTACTAAAATTTAGTATTAATTTTATGCTTAAAAATCAATTGGTAACTTAAATTATTACCAAATGGTAATAATAATTTTCCATATCATGGGATTATCAATAGGCAAGAAATAAATATAATGGTTCCATCAAAACGGCATGAGCAATATCGTTTAATTGTCGTATTTTAATAATAATTATTGCCAATCAAGTTGGCTTAACAGAGTGATTTAACGATGACTGATAAATTTATCAAATCAAAAGCTGCGATTGCATGGGGTCCAAAACAACCACTTTCTATTGAAGAAGTAGATGTAATGCTACCTCGTGCAGGTGAAGTTCTCGTTCGCATCGTTGCAACAGGCGTATGTCACACTGACGCATTCACACTATCAGGTGATGATCCAGAAGGTATCTTCCCTGCAATTCTTGGTCACGAAGGTGGCGGTATTGTTGAAATGATTGGTGAAGGTGTTACCGATCTTCAAGTAGGCGATCACGTTATTCCACTTTACACAGCAGAATGTGGTAAGTGTAAGTACTGCCTATCTGGCAAAACAAACCTTTGTCAGGCAGTACGTGAAACTCAAGGTAAAGGCTTGATGCCAGACGGCACAACCCGTTTCTACAAAGATGGTCAACCTATCTTCCATTACATGGGTTGTTCAACATTCTCTGAGTACACTGTTCTTCCTGATATTTCTTTAGCTAAAATTAGCAAAGAAGCACCACTAGAAGAAGTCTGTCTACTAGGTTGTGGCGTAACAACGGGTATGGGCGCAGTACTTAATACAGCTAAGGTTGAAGAAGGTAGCACTGTTGCTGTATTTGGTCTTGGTGGTATCGGTCTAGCAGCTATCATTGGTGCAACTATGGCAAAAGCAAGCCGCATCATCGCTATTGATATCAACGAAGATAAATTCGAATTAGCACGCAAATTAGGTGCTACTGAATGCATCAACCCAATGAAATTCGACAAGCCAATTCAAGAAGTGATTGTTGAAATGACTGACGGTGGTGTTGACTACTCATTCGAATGTATCGGTAACGTAAACGTTATGCGTTCAGCACTTGAGTGTTGTCATAAAGGTTGGGGTGAATCTGTAATCATCGGTGTTGCTGGTGCAGGTCAAGAAATCTCTACTCGCCCATTCCAACTAGTAACGGGTCGTGTATGGCGTGGTTCTGCATTCGGTGGCGTTAAAGGCCGTTCAGAGCTTCCAGGTATCGTTGATCGTTACATGGCTGGCGAATTCCAACTTGATGACTTTATCTCATTCAACATGGGCTTAGACAAAATCAACGAAGCATTTGACCTACTACACGAAGGTAAGAGCATCCGTACTATCATTCATTTTGATAAGTAATTTGCCTCTTATTTAAGCAATATCTTGTCTTCACAACAACTGCTTGTTGTGAAGACAAGTGAGATGCATATATCTCAAACTTTGTTCAATATAATGCTATGGAATAGCACTTCCTCATTTAGCGAAAGTTATTATTAAACTTATTCTTACTGTCATTTTTTAAGACATCAGCTTATCGTTAATTGAGAATTGGCATTTGCCACGCTCTGGCACTTTGTGTCAGAGCGTTTTTTATTATAACTATTATATTTTTATTATTGCGCCATTTTTAATTTCTCAACGAACGTATAAGAGTTTCTAATGCATCGTAGATTACTAAAATCACTACCTTTTCAACTACTCATATCAGGGCTGTTAGCATGGGCATTAGCATCAGCATTGCCATTATCAGCAGAGTTTGAAAGCTCAACGACATTTAAGTTACTGATGTTAACTAAGACCACCTATATTGGTTTGTTAAAAATGCTCGTTGGCGCCGTTGTTTTATTTTCTCTATTACGAGGAATAACAAGCATAGGCTCAACTCTTCGCCTAAAAGAGCTCGGCTGTAAAACCATAGCCTTTTACACTTTTACTTCAACACTCGCGATTGGCTTAGCATTAGGTACTTCATTATCGTTGCCTAAATGGCCGCAGCTTATTGATACCTCAACGGTAAAGGTTGGTGAGCATGTTCAGCTTATAGATCAAACATCAGCGTCAGGTGGTGCGATTGTTGAAAAGTTATTTAACATGGCATTGGTCAATCCTTTTCAGGCTCTTGCAACAACTAATTTACTCGCTATTGTTGTTTTCGCATTGTTATTAGGTATCGCACTGTTAGCCAGTCTACCTGAAAAACATCCAGTTTTTGATGTGATTAATGGTCTCAATATAGCAGTAAACCGTGTTGTTTCGTGGATCATTAAGTTAGCACCACTAGCCGTATTTTCTATTGTTTTCCAGTTCACACTGCAAAGCGGTAATGCCATCTTTGGGCAATTAGCTCTTTTTGCTTTATTGGTATTTACACTAACGCTGATCCACGGTGGATTCGTACTGCCAATTATCGCTAAAATTACTACTGGAATTAAATTCAGCCATTTGTTTAAAGCCCTATCAGCGCCAATGGCAATGGCGTTTGCAACATCATCAAGCTCTGCCACCTTACCTCTTTCAATGCAAACAGCAGAAGAAGAGCTTAATATTTCGCAATCAACCAGCAGTATGGTACTGCCACTAGGTTCGATTATGAATATGGATGGTACCGCTCTCTTTGAAGGCGTTGCTGCTATTTTCCTTGCTCAAATGTACGGTATCGATCTTGGAACTGGTGGTTTAATCATGATTTTCATCATGGCAATGGTCTCCTCTATTGGCGCACCGGGTATGCCATCAGGTTCTATGTCAGGTATGCAATTAGTCTTACTTGCTGTCGGTATACCGCTAGAGGCAATCGCAATTTTATTGGTTATTGAACGCCCATTAGATACCTTTAGAACAGCCGTTAACGTTGAAGGTGATTTAATTGCCGCGCTTGTTATTGATAAGTGGCAGAATAAGTAACCTTAATTAAGCATGGAAATGCATCATAATTTCACAATATTATGATGCATTTTTCGGTTTTGACATGGTAACTCTCATTACCTAATATAAGTGCTATTGAGGTCAAACTCCTTTATATTTACCATTTTTAACATCCTCTATTGAATTAGGAAGTCAGAACCTATGTTATTTAATACAACTTAGGTTCAGAAGCGTTTCGATATATTGAATCGTATTGGGAAGCTTAAATGCGATGTTTTTAATAACTAACAGAACTTTTCTTATAAAGCTAAAAAATAAGTAGGTTTAGAATGTTAAAACAATTACTTCACACCGTTTTTCATAGACGAAAAATTAATAAGTCACAACAATTACGCTCTCGTCTTGAATTTGTTATTCAACAAAACTTAGGCCAACGCGAAGCACGATATAATAGAGAACAACGTTATTTTGTTGATTAATAATAGATATCATAATGAAACGTTTATCATTCAAATATCATCAAATAAAACCTTTACTATTGAAATAATTCATCTGTAAATTAATTACGAGTATCAACAGAAATAACATATTCATAAATACAGTCATAAAACAAGCTAAAGCTATGAATAGCACTTTTAAGATCGTAAAATTATAAATGACTTCTCTATTTAGCTATATCTTCTCGCTTTTGCTTTAGCTATTACGATCAATCGATTCACCAACACTTTTTCTTTCTTCAACTCTGATTTTTTTAATTCTCGTAATATTCTATTTAACTCTGTCTCTAAATATTTTGCTGTTTTGGTTTTCACCATTGAACGAACAAGTTTTTCAGCATTATGAGGCAATGGTTGTTCAACTGCCCACAAATAACTGAAGCTTAACTGTCCATTCTTACCGGCAGCTGGCAGCTCTATCTCTACAGGCTCTGGTGCTGCTTGCATCTGTTCAATACGCCCTAAGCGCTGGTAATACCCTTGAACAATCGGCGATTTATTAAATGGTAACGCCCCTTCCAGATAAAGCTGAGGACCAATTTCTCGTGCAAGTGTTGCCTTCGATTCAAGAATAAACTGACTCGCGTTTTTATCTTTACGAACATACGTATCTTTTTTACTGTTCTCAACTGAATAGTAAATTTTAGCGTTATGCTTCGCACGCGTTATCGCGACATACGCTAATCGTCGTTCTTCTTCAGTATCCGCAGAAATACCAACAGAAGATCGATTGACGTAAGGAAAAGCATCTTTATCCCAATACGGTAAATGCACCTGGCTATACTCACAACCTTTCGCTCTGAATATCGTGGTTAATTGCACATTACTTGTGGTGGATTCTAATTGGCGTAACGAATCAGAACGTTGCGTATAATACTCAAAATACTGTAGTGCTTTTTCACAATCTTGATCCATCGAAGCCAATACCGTTTCAACACTATCAAGCCGTTCAACCGCTTCTTCAATTTCTGAGGCTGTTGCTTCTGTTTTCCATATCCAATTATCTAACTCGCTATCACGACGATACTGACGATAAACGTCTAAAGCTTTAAAGCCACCTTTACGGCGAAGCATCATTAACAATTCTACTCGCGAGGTAAAATTATCATGATTTAATGCAGGCTGTAACTTTTCCGTTTTCTTCACAATATCTAACCACTGCTCAATTGGCGTATTAGCAAGTTCATCACATAACGGTCGTAAACTCGCATTTGGCACATAACAGTGCGGAAAAGACATCATATTAAATACTAATGTCGCTTTCTCATACGGTTGAAACTGATTGTAGCGACCAGTGGCAAATCGCATCACATCAAGCAATAATTTCACTTCACGACTATTGGATAACACCGAGCCAACAGGCATATAAAAGGGAATGTTTTTAGTTAAAAACGCTAATTCAAACAACATGGTTTGTGACCAACGACGAACTAAAATCGCGACATCCGAAGCTATTCCACCTTGTTCGATATATTCAGCAATTGATTGTGCGATCTCACCTACTTGGCGCGCAGTTCCTATCACTTCAATGGGTGTATCAGCAACTGACTGATGAGAGATCGTTTGAAAATCGTGGAAACGTTGCTTGTTATTTGCAATTAAGTGACTCGCAGCTAACGCTAAGCTATGACCAAAACGAAATGTATGTGACAGGCTATAGGTGGTTGCAGGCGTAAAATCTTGCTCAAAATTCAGCATAAATTGGGGAGCGCTGCCACGCCATTTATAAATGCACTGATCGACATCACCGACAGCCACTAATTGCGCTTGCTCTCCGAGTAACAACTTTAATAATCGATATTGCGCGGTATTAATATCCTGAAATTCATCAACGACCATAAATTGGATTTGTTGATGATAATAAGCACGTAACGCCTCATTATTAGCCAATAAGTTAACCGTTTCAACTAACCAGTCATCGAAGAATAACTGTTTACGCTCTTTACGAATAGTTTCAAAGTTCCAATAAGCTTCAATGATAAAATGATATTCATCACTAATATCAGACAGCTCAAACACTTCCTTTGGCGGCAACATATGCGCCTTTACTAAACCAATAAAACTCATCAATAATTCAATGGTACGCGGATCTTTGAATGTTTGTTGCTTTTGATACGACTTCTCTTGCGCTGCCATTTGTCGCAAAATTTGTTTCGCGATGGTTTTATCACTTTCACCATTATTGAAATCGATTTGATAACCCGTCTCAGCTAAATAGCCAGATTGACGTAATAATTGATAACAAAAACTGTGAAATGTATGCACGGGGACATTCACCCCATGACTATTTCGCTCTAACTTAGCTTTAAAATCAGTGCGAATATCACGGTTAAACATCAACACCAACATATTTTGTGGTGCAATTGTCGCTAATTTTTTCTCAACTAGTCCTACCAAAGTGGTGGTTTTACCCGTCCCCGCCCCTGCAACACATAACGCATTACCAGATAGGTGATTAATAAAAGCCGTTTGTTCAGCTGTAAAGCTTGTCATGACAACACCACGTGATGGTAGATAAGTGAATGCGCGAGTATAACAATTCCTTAATTAGGTTTACATTCATTGCTGGTGATATATACAGCAGTTGAACATATCATGTACCTAACTATTACCTATCAATCTGCTAATTGTGGCATTGCACATGGTCTGTTGTTAAAATCTTCCCTCTATAAGCCATAAAGATTTGGCTCACCTCTTTTAAAATTAGCTGTGTATTCCACACCGAGAATAAACCCGTATGAATAAAAGCTTACTCACAAATCTTATTTCACTTATCTTGCTAGCTATTGGTTACCTTACTAACCAGCAAGTCATCCTTTATTGTGGCTTATTCGCATTCTCTGGCGCATTAACAAACTGGCTTGCCATTCATATGCTATTTGAAAAGGTACCAGGACTCTATGGATCAGGCGTTATTCCAGCGCGTTTCGAAGAATTTAAAACAGCCATTAAAAATCTGATGATGGAGCAGTTTTTTACTCAGGAAAACATTAGCCGCTTCCTAAATAAAGAAATGACAAGTTCAACCAATTTAAACTTGCAGCCTGTGATCCAAAAAATTGATTTTTCGCCAGCTTATGATTCGTTACTTGACGTGATCATGAATTCACAATTTGGTGGCATGTTAACCATGATGGGTGGCGTAGAAGCACTCCAACCATTACGCGAACCTTTCATTGAAAAAATGCAGGACTCTGTTAACGAAATTAGCCAACAAGATAACTTTAAAGCAGCACTTAAAGATCAACTAGCTAAGCCTGAATCGCTCAATGACATCGAAGATACGATTGAAGAGATTATCGATCAGCGTCTAAATGAATTAACCCCTAAAATGGTCAAAGAAATGGTGCAAAAGATGATCAGTGAACATTTAGGCTGGTTAGTCGTTTGGGGCGGTGTATTTGGTGGTGTGATCGGTATTATATCGGCATTTATCGCCGCATAAGTTTTTTCTCTCTGTTAATTAGAGCCTTAGTTAAGTTACTAAGGCTTTTTTCTCTCTTTTTCTCCCCCCAATGCTCCAACACACTTAACAGATAAATACTCCGCTTCGCTGTTTATTTATCCGAACAAACATAAAGCCCATGCTAAAATTGTGATATTGATTGAAGTTTATGACTATATAATGATAAAAAGACTGTATATAAATACAGTTGGAATTTTCTTCTTGGCTAACTTTTCTACTCATTTTAGTATTGCAGCCGTTGTTAGTGGTTTAACTGCCACCGCCTTCTTATCAGCTGATCATATTTCGCCTTCGACGGCAATTTGGATGACATTTCTTGGCACTATTGGTGGTTTATTACCTGACATAGATTCAGATCATTCAACATCGATGAAAGCCTTGTTTAACATCTTAGCTGGTTTTTGCTGTTTTATTTTAATTAGTCATATATATAATCAAGTGACAATGCTTGAGTTACTGCTTTATACAGCAGCACTATTTATTACTATTCGCTATATGGGAAAAACGGTTTTTGAACGCCGTACAGTCCACCGTGGTTGCTGTCATTCAATTGCCTTTGTTCTTCTCATTGCTCTATGTTGCGTTCATATAAGCTCTATCATTGGACATACCGCAGAAACCAGCTGGCTCGCAGGTGGGTTTGTTCTATTTGGTGGTTTTATACACTTGTTGTTGGATGAAATTTACAGTGTGGATATTTCCAATCAACGTCTAAAGAAATCATTTGGAACAGCATTAAAACCCTTTTCTTTTAGCAATCCTTTCATCAGCTTGGCGCAGGTAGTGACAATTGTTTTACTTTTTACAACCGCGCCGTCTTATCATAAGACATTGCATATTTTAACTAATTGGCATCACTTTAGGTTTAGCCCTGTATGGCTTAACTGGACTGATATTCAAGTATGGGTAAACCACTTTATCCATCAAGCACCACAAAAATTAAGCAGTATTCATCAGCTATTTTAAACATAGTTAAGGCGATAAATATCCCGACGTCTATCGCCTTTTTTATTTTTCCAAATCAAAGGCAAACGTTTGCCATTTTACTGGCAGTCACCAACTTATCCTTGTATTATGCGATTACGATGATTGATAACAACGTGATTTTATTCATGTCATTATCCTTCTGCATTTCTGTGTAATCTTTGAATAGGACTTTCACGATGAGCCTTGCCGATCAAGTTTTAGCTGTTAATGATGATCTCCCTATCCGTACTAACAAACCCGTTCATAGTGGTAAGGTACGCTCTGTTTATTGGCTTACAGAAGCTGACAGTCAACGTTTGATTAAAGAAAAAGGCTATAACGTTCAACCCGACGCACCGCTCGCTATTATGGTGATCAGCGACCGTATTTCTGCTTTTGATTGTATCTGGCACGGTGAGGGAGGGCTTAAAGGAGTCCCTGGGAAAGGCGCTGCGTTAAATGCGATATCTAATCATTGGTTTCAATTATTTAAAGATAATGGGTTAGCTGATAGCCATATTCTTGATATCCCCCACCCTTTTGTTTGGATTGTACAAAAAGCAAAACCCGTTATGGTTGAAGCCATTTGTCGCCAATACATTACAGGTTCAATGTGGCGAGCATACAGCAAAGGTGAACGCCATTTCTGCGGTATAGAATTACCTGAAGGTCTAGAAAAAGATCAAAAGCTCCCTGAACTACTCATGACACCATCAACCAAAGGCATTCTAAAAGGCATTCCGAATGTTCCTGAAGCCGATGATGTCAATGTAACTCGTGATGATCTAGTCAATAATTTCGCAGCATTCAACTTCCGTAATGCAGATGATATTACCCAGTATGAGAAGTTATTGGCAGAAGGGTTTAATGTAATCAGTAATGCACTCGCAAACATTGATCAAATCTTTGTTGATACCAAATTTGAATTTGGTTATGTAACAGACGCGAGTGGTAATGAAAAGCTCATTTACATGGATGAAGTGGGTACACCTGATTCTTCTCGTATCTGGGATGGTGCAGCTTACCGCGACGGTCAAATTGTCGAAAATTCAAAAGAAGATTTCCGCCAAGTACTGCTTAACACATTTCCAGAGCCAGATATTTTATTAAATAAAGATCGTATGAAAGAACGCTTTGCTCTAGCTCGTGACAACGAATTACCGCAAGAAGTACTAATGCAAATATCACGTGTTTATACGGGTATTGCCGAAAAGATCACAGGGAAAAATATCACACTAAGCCAAAACCCTAAAGCTGAAATTATTGATATATTACGTAATGAATATCAGCTTATTGATTAAACTTTGAGAACAGTAAACCTCAATAAAAATAGGCATTCATATGGTGCCTATTTTTTCACCAACAGCCTTGTTAATACTATTCACATTCCCAGCAGCAATTAATTGCCATAACACAACTCCATCCATATATTCAAGTAACGATGAATACAACTTTACTTTTTTTTATTACAATCACACAACAAACAATACGATCTGTAATAATCCCCATCCTTTAAAATTAAAATATACAATCATAAATCTTAACATCTTTACTTATTATGTCTTTTACCATTAATGTACACGGTCAAAATCAAAAAACACTTTAAAACATAAGGATATCTCTAAAGTATTAATTGAATTGTATGTAGTGGTTACTTTATGATCGTAATATAAATAGATTTAATAAAAATATTTATAACTACTCATTTTACAAATTAGGAGGTTGTATGAGCAGTGCGACTGATCAAGAAACCAAGCAAACTCGTAGCCGAGAATGGAAGATGTTCATTTTTATCGTCGTCTTTTTATTTCCAATTCTCAGCGTCATCTTTGTCGGAGGCTACGGCTTTACCGTTTGGATGCTTCAACTCTTCGTATTTGGTCCACCAGGTGTAGTGGTCAACTAAAATTGGCCACGGTTTTAGAGTTTTCCCAATATAATCGTTCTGATTCGTTGGGAGTTAGGCCGCCATTATATTGATGCGGCCTGAGTTGACAGTAATACCCGATAATGTAGCGGATGATCTCTTGTTGAGCTTCAGCAAAACTACGATAACCCACTGTTGGCACCCATTCGGTCTTCAAGCTTCTAAAGAAACGCTCCATTGGTGCATTATCCCAGCAATTTCCTCGGCGAGATAAACTCTGTTTTATCTTAAAACGCCACAGTAATTGACGGTACTTTCGACTTGTATAGTGGCTACCTTGATCGCTGTGGAACATGACGCCTTTCGGCTTACCACGCGACTCATAAGCCATTGAAAGAGCTTTGTCTGTCAGACTGGAATCAGGTGATAAAGACATCGACCAACCAATCACTTTGCGGGCAAAAAGATCAATAACAACCGCTAAATACATCCAGCGATTTCCTGTCCAAATATACGTAACATCACCAACCCAAACTTCATTTGGGGCGGTAACAGCAAACTGTCGGCCCAAGTGATTTGGAACCTCAACATGTTCTTGAGAAGCCTTTCTGTATCGATGCTTTGGCTGTTGGCAACTGACTAAACCAAGCTCTCTCATGAGTTTTGTTGCTCGATATCGGCTCAGTTTTAAACCCTGATTTGTGACTATATCTGCAATAGTCCTCGCTCCCGCAGAGGCGTTGCTTGCTGCGTGGGCCTCACTAACTAAGCTGCGAAGTTTGACTGTTTCCGCCCTAATCGCTGTTGGACGCTTTAGCCAATAGTTATAACTACTTCGATGAACATTGAAGACTTCGCATAATGTTTTTACGCTATAGCTCTGCTTGAGTTTCTTGATCATCAAGAATTGTTCAGTGAGTCCGACATCAACAGAGCCGTGGCTTTTTTTAATATTTCATTGTGCTCTTCAAGACGAGCTAACTTCTTTTTTAATTCCCGAATTTCTATTTGCTCAGGGGTCATAGGCGAAGCTTTTGGCGTTTTGCCTTGTCGTTCTTGTTTAAGCTGACGAACCCATTTATCCATCGTGGATTTACCCACATTCATGGCTTGGGCGGCTTCTGCCACTGAGTAATTTTGATCAATCACTAACTGTGCAGCCTCGAGCTTGAATTCTGCGCTGAATAGTCGTCTTGTACGATTTGTCATAGTGTCACCTGTTAACGTATGAAGTGATGATATCACCTCTAACTAAGTGACCAAATTCACTATGCCACTACAAGGACATGGCGGTTAATCCCTAATTAATCACCGTTAGCATCATATAAGAGAATCTATAATGAAATCATTTTTGCTTAAAGCTTGGCAGACTCTATCACGTCCAAGCGTTCATATTAGCCTAGGTGTACTCACCCTTGGCGGCTTTATTGCTGGCGTTATTTTCTGGGGTGGTTTTAATACTGCACTAGAAGCAACCAATACTGAAGAGTTCTGTGTTGGTTGTCACGCTGAAAACTTTGCTCCTGAATACGCAAACACTATTCATGACAAAAACCGTTCTGGTGTTCGTGCAACCTGTCCTGACTGTCACGTTCCGCATGACTGGACAGATAAAATCGCGCGTAAAGTTCAAGCAAGTAAAGAAGTCTTCGCCCACATGGCCGGCTTCATTGATACTCCTGAAAAATTTGAAGACCGCCGTATTGTTCTGGCTCAACACGAGTGGGAACGCTTTAAAGCTAATGGATCTCAAGAATGTAGAGACTGCCATGACTATAAAGGCATGGACTTCACTAAGATGTCTCCTATTGCTCGCGTTCAAATGAAGAACGCAGCAGAGCGTGATCAAAGCTGTGTGGATTGTCACAAAGGTATTGCTCACCACCTACCGAAAGATATGGATACCAGTGGTGGCATGATATCTGAGTTAGTACAGCTATCTCACGACACTAAGTACAACAAAGGCGAAGAAGTTTATAGCGTGCGTTTCCTTCCTGTTTATGAAGATAAAGACATGAAAGTAGAAGCCGGCCTTTTAAACCCTGCTTCTGGCGTAAAAGTTATCGATGAAACTGACAACGCAGTTGAAGTTGAAATTGCAGGCTGGCGTAAAGACAAGGGCTATGGCCGAGTTATTCAAGAAGACTTCGGTATGAATATTCCTGTTGCATCGCTTCTAAAAGAATCAGCGCAAAACGACAAGGTTGTCGATAAATACGAAGAGAAAGTTGATGACTTAACAGGCCTTCCTTGGCAACGTGTAACAGCAAAAGTATGGATGCCAAAAGACTCGCTTGTTAATGACATCACACCAGTTTGGGAAAAAGCGAAATCAGCTTACACCACTAACTGTTCAGTTTGTCATACCCAACCTGCTGAAAGCCACTTCGATGCCAATACTTGGCCTGGAATGTTCAACGGTATGTTAGCGTTCGTTAACTTTGACCGTGATAGTGAAGCTGTCGTGCGTAAATACCTTCAGAAACATTCTTCTGATTTTTCTGACGCACAGCACTAAGTATTGATGGAGTTAAAATAAATATGTCTGTATCAAGAAGAAGTTTTCTTAAAGGCCTTGCAACAACAAGTGCTGCTTCTGTTATCGGTCCTAGCCTACTCGCATCATCAAAAGTGTTTGCAGACGATCAAATTGGTCAAGGTACATGGCGCTACTCCGGCTCACACTGGGGCGCATTCCGCGCCCATATCTATGCCGGTAAAGTACAAGAAATCGAAGCGATTGAAATAGATAAGAACCCAACAGAGATGCTAAAAGGCATCAAAGGCGTAATCTACAATCCATCTCGTGTACGCTACCCTATGGTGCGTTTAGATTGGCTTAAGAAACATAAATTTAGTGGTGAGACTCGCGGTAATAACCGTTTCATCCGTGTGACATGGGATGAAGCATTAGATTTGTTCTATCGTGAACTGGAACGTGTTCAAAAAGATTACGGTCCATGGGCATTACATGCAGGTCAAACTGGCTGGCGTCAAACGGGTCAGTTCCACAGCTGTACCAGCCACATGCAACGTGCTGTAGGTATGCATGGTAACTACATCACCAAAGTAGGCGACTACTCAACAGGTGCTGGTCAAACCATCATGCCATACGTGCTTGGCTCAACAGAAGTTTACGCACAAGGTACTTCTTGGTCTGAGATCCTTGATCACAGTAAAAATGTGGTGCTATGGGCAAATGATCCGGTGAAAAACCTGCAGGTAGGTTGGAACTGTGAAACCCATGAATCTTTCCCATACTTAGCGAAACTGAAAGAGAAAGTCGATAACGGTGAGATCAATGTGATCTCTGTCGATCCGGTTAAGAACAAGACCCAACGTTACCTAAACAACAAACACCTATACATTAATCCACAAACCGATGTGGCATTTATGTTAGGTGTGGCGCATACCCTGTACAACGAGAACCTTTACGATAAAGAGTTCATCAAGATGTACTGCCTTGGTTTCGATGAGTTCATTGGTTACGTAAAAGGCGAAACCAAAGACAAGATTGAGAAAACGCCTGAATGGGCTGCTGAGATCTGTGGCGTACCAACCGATCAAATTAAAGATTTTGCCCGTATGCTGGTTAAAGAGCGTACTCAAATTCTGTTTGGTTGGTGTATTCAACGTCAAGAGCACGGTGAGCAGCCATACTGGATGGGTGCGGTTATTGCCGCTATGGTTGGTCAAATTGGTCTACCTGGTGGTGGTATTTCGTATGGTCACCACTACTCTGGTATCGGTGTACCTTCAACAGGCTTTGCTGCACCAGGTGGCTTCCCTCGTAACGTCGATGAAGGTCAAAAGCCGAAATGGGATAACAATGATTTTAACGGTTACAGCCGCACTATCCCTGTTGCACGTTTCGTTGACTGTATTTTAGAGCCAGGCAAAGAAATTAAATACAATGGTTCAAAAGTTATTCTTCCTGATTACAAAATGATGGTGATCAGTGGTAACAACCCTTGGCATCACCACCAAGATCGTAACCGCATGAAGAAAGCGTTCCAAAAACTACAAACCGTTGTTACGATTGATTTTGCTTGGACAGCAACCTGTCGTTTCTCAGATATTGTGCTTCCAGCATGTACCCAGTTTGAACGAAATGATATTGATGTCATGGGCTCATACAGCGGTCGTGGTTTACTGGCTATGCATAAACTGGTTGATCCGCTTTACCAATCTAAAACTGACTTTGAGATCTTTACTGAGCTGACACGTCGCTTTGGTAAAAACAATGAATACACCCGTGGTATGGATGAAATGCAATGGGTTAGTATGCTTTATAATGATTGTCGTAAAGCGAACAAGGGTAAGTTTGATATGCCTGAGTTTGATGTATTCTGGAAACAAGGTTTCTTAGATTTTGGTACAGGCCAACCTTGGGTACGTCATGCTGACTTCCGTCAAGATCCTGAAATTAACGCTCTAGGTACACCATCAGGCTTTATTGAAATCACCAGCCGTAAGATTGGTCGTTACAAATACGAACACTGTCAAGAGCACCCAATGTGGTTCGAAAAAACAGAACGTTCTCACGGTGGTCCAGGTTCTGATAAACACCCATTCTGGCTGCAATCTTGTCACCCAGATAAGCGTTTGCACTCACAAATGTGTGAATCGGAAGAGTTCCGTGCAACTTACACTGTCCAAGGTCGTGAGCCTGTTTACATTAACCCACAAGATGCGGCTGAAAAAGGCGTTAAAGATGGTGACGTGGTACGTGTATTTAACGACCGTGGTCAGCTATTAGCAGGAGCAGTGCTTACTGACAGCTATCCTCGCGGTGTTGTACGTATCGAAGAAGGTGCATGGTACGGCCCTCTCAACGAGAAAATTGGTGCGATAGATACCTATGGTGATCCAAACACTCTTACTATAGATATTCCATCATCTGAACTTGCGCAGGCTACGAGCGCACAAACGTGTATTGTGAACTTCGAGAAGTTTAAAGGTGAACTGCCACCAGTAACCTCCTTCGGTGGTCCAATTGAAGTAAGCTAATTACCAGTAGTACCTGAATAATATTAAGCCCTAACATTAAACATTGTTAGGGCTTTTTTTACTCTTAAACTCGGTAAAACTTTAATTTTTCACATACCTCTTCTTTTTATTAGATAACGGTTATCCGCTATTCTTATTCTTTAAATAGAAAATACTAGAAATAAAAAAGCCACCGCGAACGATGGCTTAGTGTAATTAATGCGTTTAGATATTAAACGTCGTAAGTAGTAGAAGCAGTGTTACCGCCGGTACCAGTCCAATTTGTATGAAAGAATTCACCACGTGGACGGTCAGTACGCTCATAAGTGTGAGCACCGAAGTAATCACGTTGAGCTTGAAGCAAGTTAGCTGGTAGACGTGCCGTTGTGAAGCCGTCTAGGAAAGATAGCGCAGAAATCGTACATGGCATTGGGATACCAGACTCTAGAGATTTAGCTGCTACTTTACGCCATGCTGCTAAGCTGCTTTGTAGGATGTTTTTAAAGTACTCATCAGAACCTAAGAACGCGATGTCTGGGTTTGCTTCGTACGCATCACGGATATTACTTAGGAATGCAGAACGGATAATACAGCCACCACGCCACATTAGTGCTACGTTACCGTAGTTTAGATCCCAACCGTTTTCGTTCGATGCTTCACGCATTAGCATGAAACCTTGCGCGTAAGAAATGATCTTAGATGCTAGTAGTGCTTGACGTAGTGCATCAACCCACTCTTGCTTATCACCTTCAACTGGCGTGATTGTCTTACCGAATAAAGTTGCAGCTTCAACACGTTGGTCTTTCAGTGCAGATAGGCAACGAGAGAATACAGACTCAGAGATAAGCGTTAGTGGAATACCTAGGTCTAGTGCGTTGATACCAGTCCACTTACCCGTACCTTTTTGGCCAGCAGTGTCTAGGATCTTCTCAACTAGTGCTTCACCATCTTCATCTTTGTAGCCAAGGATATCAGCTGTAATTTCAACTAGGTAGCTGTCTAGCTCAGTTTTATTCCAGTCAGCGAATACTGCCTGCATCTCATCAGCACTCATACCTAGACCATCTTTCATGAACTGGTATGCTTCAGTGATAAGCTGCATGTCACCGTATTCAATGCCGTTATGAACCATCTTAACAAAGTGGCCAGCACCGTCGTTACCAACCCAGTCACAACAAGGCTCACCAGCGTCAGTTTTTGCAGAGATACCTTGGAAAATTGGCTTAACCGCTTCCCAAGCTTCAGGTGCACCGCCAGGCATGATCGAAGGACCAAAACGTGCACCTTCTTCACCACCTGATACACCAGTACCGATGAAGTAGATACCTTTCTCACGACAATGCGCTACGCGACGGTTAGTATCTGGGTAGTTAGTATTACCACCATCGATAATGATGTCGCCTTCGTCTAATAGTGGAATGAGTTGATCAATGAACGCATCAACAACGTCACCAGCACGCACCATTAGCATCACTTTACGTGGTGCTTCTAACTTAGCAACAAGATCTTCAAGAGACGTTGCGCCAATGATATTTGTACCTTTTGCTGGACCTTCAAGGAATTCTTCCACTTTCGCTACTGTACGGTTGTAAGCTACAACGTTAAAGCCGTGGTCATTCATGTTTAGGATCAGGTTTTGGCCCATTACTGCCAAGCCAATTACGCCGATATCGCCTTTCATATTATTCTCCTTGCGCCAGCAGTTTTGCTGCTGCTGAATCTAAAAACCATTCTGTTTTGCCATTTACGGCTTTAATTTTCGCTGCAGGATAAGCTAGAACTTCTGCAGGTGTATTATTAATTTCTTGTAATACTTCAGCTTTGCTCTCACCTAGCACGAGGTAGGTAATACGATCCGCATTTTCAAGTAAGCGCGCTGTTTTTGAAATGCGTTTTTGACCACTATCTGGATGTGTTGCAATCACAGAAAGCTCAGAATCGTCAAAGTCTGTTTGGTTTGGGAATAATGATGCAGTATGCCCATCAGTTCCCATACCCAATAAAATCCAATCAAATGCAGGCAACCCATTTTTATGTGGAATTTCTGCATCCATTTCCTCTGCAAATCGAACCACTTCTACAGCAGGATCATCTTCACCCTTAATACGGTGAATATTACCGGCTGGAATATCGATTTGATGGAACAATAGTTCATTCGCTTCACCGAAATTACTTTCCGGATCGGTTGGCTCAACACAACGCTCATCACCCCACCAAAAGTGTAAATTGCTCCAATTAACATCTTTCACATAAGGTGCTTGCGATAATGTTTTAAACAACAGTTTTGGTGTACTACCACCAGAAAGCGATATATGGACAGGCTTCACCTGTTTGCTCATTGCTATCATGGTGTCAGCTAATGAAACGACAACATCCTGCGGTGTTTCAAATACGCGATAATTAATCATGCTTATAGCTCACAATAGTCAGTGTTTGCTAAATTCTTACAAGGAAAACGCCACTCACGATTACTTGATGCAAGTAAGTCATCAGCTTGTTTTGGTCCCCACGTACCTGCGGCATAACCAAATAAGTGCTCTGGGTTTTCTTTGTATTCAAGAATTGGTTGAACGAATTTCCAACAAGCGCGAACAGCATCTGTACGTGCAAACAAAGTTGCATCTTGCTTCATACAGTCAAGAAGTAAGCGTTCGTATGCCGTTAGCATATTAGTTTCTTCAAGCTTGTCGTAATGGAAATCCATTGATACTTCTTGAGATTCAAAACCTGCCCCCGGTTTTTTAAGACCGAAGCTCATTAGAATCCCTTCATCAGGCTGAATACGGATAATCAACTTGTTCTCAGGTGCATTTTCACCAAAGACTGGGTGCGGTGTTTTCTTAAAGTGGATAACCACTTCCGTCACACGCGTTGGTAGTCGTTTACCTGTACGAACGTAGAATGGCACACCATTCCAACGCCAGTTTTGAATAAACATCTTCATACCAACGTAAGTTTCAGTACGAGAGTCTTCTGCTACACCTGGTTCTTGGCGATAACCTAAGAAATGCTTACCACGAGCATCTGATTCAGTGTACTGACCCAACACTAAGTTATTTTTAAGATCATCTTCTGATAATGGTTTAAAGCTTTGCATCACTTTAACCACTTCATCACGGATAGAATCAGCATTAATTGCAGCAGGAGATTCCATACCGACCATTGCTAATACTTGCAGCAAATGGTTTTGGAACATATCTCGAACAGCACCTGCACCGTCATAGTAGCCACCACGATCTTCAACGCCTAATGATTCAGACGCAGTGATTTCAACGTAATCAATAAAGTTACGATTCCAAAGCGGCTCAAACATGCCGTTTGCAAAGCGGAATACAAGAAGATTTTGCACCGTTTCTTTGCCTAGGTAGTGATCGATACGGTAGATTTGATGTTCTTGGAAACAAGCATGAATTTGCTTGTCTAATGAGATCGCTGACTCTAGATCATAACCAAATGGTTTTTCAACAATCAGGTTTTTCCAACCTTCAGTTTCATCATTTAGGCCATGCGCGGCTAGACATTCAGGGATCACGCCGTAAAGGCTTGGTGGTGTCGCGAGGTAGAAAACGGCATTACCTTGGGTATTATGCGTTTCTTTGAATGTGTCTAAGCGTTCTTTCAATACTGCATATTCATCTTTATCAGACGTATTTAATGCTTGGTAGTAAAGGTGCTGACAAAAGTTAACCAATGTTTCTTCATCGATTTTTTCATTTTCTGTCAAAGATTGCTTTAACTTATCACGAAATTCTTGATCGCTATATGATGTACGACTTACCCCTAGAATTGCAAAATCTTCAGGCAATAAACCATTAGCATAAAGGTGATAAAACGCAGGTATTAACTTTCGGTGTGTCAAGTCGCCTGACGCACCAAAAATTACAATTGAGTTATTTTCTGGTTGAACCATATCATTTTCCCATTAATTTCAGATCTTCAGACCTGCGACAGCAATCTATTGCTTGGTATAACGGGGCCTTATTATGCCGTATTTTTTTCAATCATTACGAAAAAATTTGAAAAAAAATAAAAAATTTCGTTATACCTTATTATTTTGTTAAAAAGCATAATGACTATCAACATCAAATAGATGCATAACTCGCTGACTACACAACGATAAATCACTAATACAGAAAATTATTACGGCTTATGTTAACAACATTTGTTATCAGTACCAGTCGAAATTTTCTATTATGCTAATAGGCTAAGCCTTTGAACGCCGTTTCTTCTTTCAATTTTCTTTATTAGAAACGATCGTCAATCTAAAAGATACCCAGACTGACGCAAACGTTTAAACGTTCACCAATTCACATTATCATTCATGCTCTATCACCCGCTTAGCCGTCCAAAACACCTTATAACCCATATTGCTTACTATTGATAAGCTCACTAATGACGGTTATTATGCCCGCAATTTCAACCACCCTTGCGGTGGTTTTTTATTCGTAACGATTAACCCATTATTATAGTTTGGGTTAATTCATGGTAAATAGGTTATCCCATGTCTAAATTCTTCTTTAAAGGTCGTATCGAAAAGAAACCAAAATATGAAAGCTTTGGTTACAATACGAAACGCGAAACAAAACTGGGCACGGAAACCAACCCACTAACATTGATTGTTAACAGCGAAAAGCGTCAACAAGAAGTGCAGCAACAAGTTAATGACAACCAACTGTTTGCAAATATCAATATCAACGCCGACATTGCAGAAAATATTGCTGAGCTAGATGGTATTTTAAGTAAGCCCCAAACGACTGTTTTTGAAAAGACCCCCAACCGTAATGACCCATGTTCATGCGATAGTGGTAAAAAATACAAAAAGTGCTGTGGTAAGTAATAACAAAAAGCAGGTATTAGTACCTGCTTTGTTTTTAGCTTCAAATAAATGTCTAATTCGCATCTGTTAAACACTTGTTTATCTTTAATTTAAAGTAGATAGAAGTATGAGCAAAAAAAGCCAAGGCTATTCTTGTATTGGCCTATTTAATCCTAAAACACCTGAAAATGTTGGGTCTGTTATGCGTGCAGCTGGCTGTTATGGCGTTAACTCGGTGTTTTATACGGGATCGCGTTATGATCATGCCGCACAGTTTTGTACTGATACAAAAAAAGCATCACTTGATATACCACTAATAGGTGTTGAAGACTTAAAGAAAATCATTCCTATCGGTTGTGTACCCGTTGCTGTTGATTTAATCGAAGGTGCAAAAGCATTACCTGACTACAAGCACCCAAAACGTGCTTTCTATATCTTTGGTCCTGAAGACGGCACCTTAAAAAAAGAAATTACTGATTTTTGTCGTGAAACAATTTATGTACCGACAAATGGCTCAATGAACCTTGCCGCTGCCGTTAATGTGATTCTTTATGATCGTTTAGCTAAAGGCGATAACTTTTCAAATCACAAATAACGCGATAAGTAATGAAAGCCACGATAACTAATTAATCCGCTATCGTGGCTTAATTTAATGACGTTTCTGATGTTAGTTTCCTTGTTTTGTACATTACTCTTCTAATTAAAGATACCGTCAAAATAATCAAAAGACTAATACCAAACATAGGTAAAGTAACAGCAAGTAATACTATTCCCCCCCATAGTAACAGTCCTACTTTCTTATCTTCTGCAACTTTCGGTAAACCTAAACTCCTTTTCGGTTTACGCAGACAATATGATATTAAAGCACTTAGGCTTAATATTGCAGTCATCACACTAATGCCAAACATGAAGAACCAATTTTAACGATATCATTCCAGCGATAATATGCCATCGCCATAACCAACTGTGAATACTTTGTGCTTGTATCATATAACCATTCCATGGCGGTTGCTGAATCCTTGCTACAAGGTTTAACAGTTATCTACTAAGCCTTTTATTACTAGTGTTTTATTTTTGATTTTAGTGCTATGAAAAGCCATAGCTATACTATGGCTTTTCATTAAGATAGTGATCTTAAGCTATCTTGGCGTCTGTCCAATTCGTTCGTAATATGCTTTTTTATCTAAATACATTGCTTTGTCAGCTACTTGATAAAGCGTACACGCATCAACATTTTCAGTACTAGCACAGCCCATAGCAAAATGAATAGCCACTTTCTCTCCTGAAGATAAGCGCGCATAATGCTCATCTGTAAGTAACTGCTGTAAACGCAACGTTAACTTATCACAGCCTTCATTATTACCACCTTTGATAATAATCGCATATTCATCTCCACCCAGACGATATACCTTGTCGGTACTTCGGCAAACACTTTGAATAAGCCTACCCGTTTCGATTAACAGCTGATCACCCATATGATGACCATATTCATCGTTGGCTTGCTTCAAGCCATTAACATCGATCATAAACAAGCCAAAGTATTGTTCTGGATAGCGATGTGCGGTTTTTATCCATTCATCAAGATCAACATCGAACGCTTTACGATTACTGAGGCCCGTTAATGGGTCTGTAATAGCACTTCGTTCCAACTCTTCATTCAACAATCGACCTTCAAGTTCAGCAGATAGTTGACGAATAAATAACGAAATAATTTCATAGTCATCTCGTGCAATATTAGGATGTTCCATCACAATAATCCCCAACACTACACTATGCGTATCTACAATTTTGAAACATTGCAGCACTTTATCGTTACTATTAATGCGAAAGTAATCACTACAATGCGCATCTGCATTGATGCTGTCTAAATCAATGTTAGACAAGCCTTCACTAACCCAATTTTTATTCTGATTTATATATAGCTGCATTCCCCATCCTGAATAAGGATATAGGCTCACTAACTGCGTCATCACAGTAGAATGAATATCACCATGTTGTAATTTATTACTAAATGACAATAATGATTGAAGCATTGTTCGACGCTTTTCTTCGCGCTGCAATGAGTGAGTTAACTCGAGTGTCTTGTCATGTACTTTCTGCTCTAGTTGATCATTAAAAGTCATCAGCTTTACATTTTTATCTTCTAAATCAATTAGCTGTGCTTTTATTGTCATCGCCATTTTTTGAATTAAGTTATTGACCATTATTAACTCAGAAAACCTAAGATCTTTACTTGGAATATTGTAATTACCCCCTAAACAGGCTCTCACACTATCCATAAGATAAGTTAAAGGCTTGGCGAACCAACGATAGGAGATCGTCGCAGTCAATAATGCAAGAATAACGACAATAATAGCGACAATCGTTAATATTTTTAATGAATTCGTAAAGGGGTTTTCACCCAAGTATTTATTCATAAAAACTTGCCCGTTATATGACATTGGCTCTGTAATATATTTGTTATCTATCGTCACAACCTCTGTTTTAGAAATTGTTGGGGTCAATGGATCTATTTTCCCTTGATAGACAACTATATTATCCATGCCATTATGCTGAAAGATAACATGCTCGCCATCTTTTAAATAAGGACGAAGAACCTTAATAATGTTTTCAACAGGTACGATAACAATTAAATAACCTAACGGTTTACGCTTCAGCCCCTCAGTTAACATTGACTGATATATTGGCACACCAATAACAACGCCTTTATGACTAGGATTGAATTTATCAGGCATTAAAGACTCATCAGCATAATTGAATACCCATTGATCACCGGTATTTTTACTGGTACTCACCTTTTGACTTAGTAATACTTTTAAACCAGAGAATGAGTTAACTCCATTAATACCATTATAATTTTCTACTTCATCCCACTTCGCATCAACCAAATATGCCGCTTGTACTAATGGCGTGTTATCAACTAAATTTGCTAATGTAGCATCGACATGACTAGTCAAAAAAAAGTCATCAATTCCCTGCACTAATAACCTATCTCGTGATAACACATCTAGCGCAGTAGATAATAAATAAAAACGATAATTAAACTCTTGCGCTAATGTTGTGGATAAACGGTCTATTAGATCAATTCGGTAATTAGATTCGACTTCTGTTTGCTGCTTTATTAATAATCCGCCAATAATAGATGTTGGTAAAACCGCAACGAAAACCATTAATAGCGCCAGTGATGACTTTAATTTTAGTTTCATCATTTACTTAACCGCTTACATTGCTGAATAGCGATATGTTGCATAAATTCAGCCGTTTTTTCTGCCGATAGACCATCTTCATAACGCTTAAATCCAATAGCCATTGCTTGCCATGCTATCGACATTTTTATTGTTGACGGCATTGGTTTAGATAATTCAAATTGCTTAAACAATATTTGCTCGTCACCAGTAGCTTGCTGCTGATAGCGATTCATTAATTTACCGGAAGTAGGTAATAAACATGTCTCTTCGTAGACCAATTTTTGAATACTTGGTCGTTGAATAAACTTGGCAAACTTTTTAATTAATGCTTTTTTATTTGTCGCGTGGCTATTGTAATTAGGTAATGACAGAACAAATGTACTACTCATTGGGCGCATTGCATTACCATCAACACTAGGTAATAAAGCTACGCCTAAAGCATCGCCCATTGCCCTCTTTAAATCTTGATATGCCCAATCACCATTGATCGCGTACGCCTCTTTACCTTGAATAAAATCACTTTGTGAACAAGTATAATTACATTCAGGGTTTACAATTTTTTGTTCTGATAAATAACGATAATATTTTAAGGCCTTAATCATTTCTGGTGTATTAAGTGATATTTCACCTTCAATAATTGGCCAACCATTAAACGCTGACAAAAATGGTATAAAGTAATACATATCGAGGTAATTCCACCCAATAGGCAAAATATTTTTATCAATCCACTTTTGCTTATTATCGATAATCTTATGCCAGCTACTCACAGGCTGAGAAACTAGCTTTTTATTGTAATATAGCAATAGGTTATTCCCTTGAATAACAGGAACTCCCCAATATTTATCATCAACATACGCTGTCATTATTGCTTTTTGAGAAAGCTCTGGCGATAACCAATCTTTAGGAATACTCGATAGTTTCATTAAACTATGTAAGCCAATAAAATCAGAGGGGAAGATGACAAGATCAGGCAAACCGCCATATTGTGCACCCAGTAAAATTTCAGCTTTTATCTTCTCAGGATCAAATTGAACAAGAGAAATATTTATATTATTTTCTTTTTGAAATTCACTTACCAATAGTTCAATAAAACTATTATCTTGATTCGAATACCAAAGCGTTAATCTTTCTTCAGCTTTTGCTGATAAAGAAAGAAACATCATCAAAAACAATACTATACTTCTCAACATAACCACGCTAAATACCTTTTGAGGATATCGATAAAAAGCGAACAATATTATTAATATAATACACACCTATCGATATTTACGGTATGATAAATCATTCCAAAAAAGAATCAAACACCGACCAATAAAAACCTAATTGGCATTCATAATACTTATAGTAATAAAACAAACTATGGATTTCACTTTATTACCTTAAAGCACTAACATTAATAGTTAATACAACAATTTACGTTATAAATTTATTACTCTTTTATTGAGCAGCGATGACTTAATAACCTTAATGTGAAGTGATTCAAGTAAAAAATTAACACTATTTTCATCAAACCGTTATGATGAAACATCTTTACCCTTTTTAAACTGCAAGCGCACATAACGTTATGACATTACCTAAATCCTCATTAGCACTTATCACCTGTTCACTTTGCTTTCTTACTGCTTGTGAAACAACGGTAAATGCATCACCGCAGCCAAAGACGCTCTCAAAACAACCTCTGATATCTAAAACAGTGGCTAAACCATCCGTTACACCTATTTCAAAAACTGAACTAAACAAAGAACAAGATATGATCAACTTCGCACGTAAGTATCTTGGTACAAAGTATGTGTGGGGTGGTACAACACCTAAAGGTTTTGATTGCTCTGGTTTCATTAAATATGTTTATAACAAGTACGATATTTCAATACCTCGTACCACTGCGGCTTACCCTAGTCTTTATAATAAAAAAGTATCACTAAAACATGCCAAAGTAGGCGACCTCATCGTTTTTACAGGAACAAATCCAAGAATTCGTAAACCAGGTCATGCCGGTATTATTACTGAAGTGGGTAAAAATACATTGAAATTTGTTCATAGCTCTTCATCTAAAAAACACTTTGGTGTAACTGAGACCGACTATTATAAAAGTGGTTATCCAAAGCGTTATTTAACAGTGATCAAAATGTAGAGAAAATAATCGAGCAACTCAGCGATAAAGGAGCATCATGCTCCCTTTTTCTGTAATCATTTCTTTACGCTGTAAGATTTCCTAAAATTCTCATCATCTAGCCCTACTCCCAGAAACTTTGTATTATTTAGAAAAATAACAGTGTTTGCTAGCGATATGCTTATCGCACTCCAATAGTCATTCTCTGTATGGTATGTCTAAGTCGGTCACTTAATACATACCTAGAATAAGGGGCTGAAAGATCGGTCAATCTATCAGCCCCAAGTTTTGTGATTATGCTTGATTTAAATAACTTGCGCTCCAATCAAGAACAAACCAAAGCCAAAACAAACCATCATTGCAATTTGCCCACCTCCAACTTCGTAATACGCATCATTACTTATTGCTGTTTGTGTCTTACCATCAGCTTTTCTCAAGTTAAGAGCCATCATCATAGGGATAAACACTGCAATAAACACCATGATTAAGCCCGCATAACTTAATACGGCTAAAAATTTATCTGCAGCAAATATGGCGCCTAACAATGGAAGAATAAAGGTTAAAACATACGTCACCGCACGATTTTGTTTAAATAAATCAATATTTTGGTCAAATAATGAAAGCGCAACACCAAAGAATGAAGTCAGCAGTGCAAGTCCTGTAAATAATGAAAGAATGACATGGATGCCTTCAAAACGAGTTGCCAGTACATTAATTAACTCGGAAACATTATTGAACTGTGTTAACTGTTCGTAAGATAAACTTCCCACAACAGCGTAAAGCCAAAGTAAGTAACACACCAATGGGATGAGAGAACCCAATAAAACCATATTACGTAATTGAGCATGTGTGGCTTTGTCGTTATAAGACACTAAGGATGGAATAACAGGGAAAAATCCAAAACTGGTGAACAGAACTGCACTTGTTTTAATTAAATCAATATTATTGTCATTTGAAGCTGTGAAGAAATGCGTCAATGTCATATTAGGGACAAGAGCAAAAAGGGTAATAATAAGCACTACTAGCATTAAGAGGAACAGCACTCGATTAAGCTTATCAATCACACCAGTACCAGCTGCGACAATACCACCAGCAATAACAGCAAACAGAATTTGACTTTGAACTAACGAGATATCTAAACCTAAATTCAGTATCATTTTATGGACTAAATCACCGGCACCAATGATGTAAGCCATTAATAAACAGATTAATAGTGCGTATAACAATCCATTAGTGATTAACTGTCCACCCTTTCCTAATGATTGCTTCGCGATAGTATTCATACCTAAACCACCACGAACTTTAATACTGGCTTCAAGTAATAATAACGCTGAGTACGTAGTTCCGCTCCAAATAATCAACATTAAAATTGTGCCTGACAATAAGCCAAACTGAGCCAATACCATTGGAATAGCGAGCATTCCTGCACCAAGTGCCGTACCCGCAATAATCAGCGAGCTACCTATTAATTTTAAATTCACACAATACCCTTACTTTATATATGCAACACAAAGCCTCAGCTTATGGCTGCTCATTATCAAATGATTTTTAATCTTTAGATTGGCGGCTAATTAATAGCCGTGACTAAATCGAGATGAATATAAAGATAGGTTCGAAAAGACAGCCAACGAGCATTGTCGCTGAACTTGATGAATAGAAAAGTTACACAACATTAATCGTACTCCAAAAACGATATTAATAATGATGAGTGGTCATGATGCTTCATTTCGGTCAAAACGAACATCGCTCATCTGTTGCCATACTAAAACACATTTCTAAAGAATGAAATAATAGATTATATCCTCAGACCAGCAATCTGCTTATATAAGCCTTCAGTGCTTATTAACTAAAGGCTCATAGAGTGCTTTAACGAGATTAATACTAAGAAGGATGGTTTATTCACCCCATGTGCTTTTCTGAAGCAAGACTAACGAGAGTTAAGCTGTTAAATGAGCCTGGTTTTACAGCAATCAAGCTACCATCGCCAAACTGAATCCCATCAAAGAACTGAGAGCCCCATTTCACACGCTTAAAAGTGTGCATAACGCGCTTTTGAATATACGGTTTCTAAGGCGTTCAAAGCACCTTCACGCTTTACTTGCTCTTGAATTGCTTTACTTAATAATTTATCAGCAATAAGCATCGTTGCCTCCTACAAAAATAACCGCGCTTTCCATATTCGCTCATTTCTTTTTACCAAACACACTAAGATATGCAAGGGTACATTTAGCAATTTTTACTTTTTTTAATTAGCTGCTTAAATTTTGCGCACAAAAAAGCCCAGAACTTTTGTCTGAGCTTTACGTTAAATATGATGATTAATTGGTATTTACACCGTGAATGAACCTTCATTATGCTTTGGGTTTGGACCAAATCGGTTATCACCTGGCTTGCTGTCTTGTACCATGAAATAGAGAAGCACTAAAATACCAACAATCGGAACAAACATGATCAGTGCCCACCAACCAGTACGATCTTGATCATGCAAACGACGCACAATCACGGCAATATTAGGAATAACAATAAACAGTGAATATAGTGCAGCTAATACTCCGTAACCATCCCCAATTGATGGTAGACCTAAAACACTATCGGCAAACCCCAATGCCATACTGATCAAAGCGCTAAAGAGTGTAAAAAACCAAAACTCTTTTCGGCGTGAACGACCATTAAACTGCGCATATTTTTTTAAAACAGCAAGATACCAATCCATTTTTCTTCCTTTAGTCCGATATTTCAAAGCTAATAAGCCTCTTACACAAAATGTATTCCTTTTCATAACTATAGCCAAGCAATTTTAACTACCTCTTTGTTGTGAGAAAGCTCAAAAATAAAAATGACATTCAATTTGTATTCTATTTAGACTGTGAGTGACTTAGTAAAGCCTAAAAAAACATGCACCTTGTTTTTAACATTTATTCACTTTATCTCGCATTATTATTTTTACTCACTTTCGAGGAATTTTAACTGCAATAGGGATAGACAATGCAAAAGACACTTATTACCTGTGCGTTAGCCGTCGCCTTTAGCACATCGCATGCTCATGCAGCAGATTGTTCTAATATGGCTGAATGGCTGGCAGATATAGCCTATAGTGGCGGTAGCCAAGTCCAACAAGACAATAACATATATAATGCAAATTGGTGGTCTCAAGGCAATCAGCCATCGAGCCACTCAGGCCCTTGGCAAGAATGGACATTTGTTGATAGCTGCACGAGCAGTGGAAATCAAGCTCCTTCCGTGACACTACTCTCACCGCTTAACAATGCACAATTAACTGTGCAAACAGGTATTACGCTGGCTGCCAACGCAAGTGATAAAGATGGTTCTATCCAACATGTTGAGTTTTTCATAAACCAACAATCTATTGCAATTGTCGATACAGCCCCATACCAAATTAACTGGACAACGGTGCTTGGCGACCACGCTATTACTGCCACAGCAACGGATAATGAAAATGCCACTACAACAGATGTTGTGAATATTAGTGTCGTTTCAGCGAGTGAAAACCTTGCGCCAAGTATTTCAATTAGTTCACCAACATCTGATACCACTATCTCTGAAGGCGATACGGTAACGATCACAGCCAATGCCGAAGATAAAGATGGCTCAGTCACTCAGGTAGAGTTCTTTGTTGATAACCAACTAATCGCAACAAGTTCTTCTGCTCCATTCACTGCACAATGGACGTCAACGGCTGGTAATCATCAAATTACAGCCAAAGCAACAGATAATGAAAATAGTACAACTACGTCAAGCGCGATAACTCTCACTGTTGATAACGTTATTGTTGGTGGTGGTTGTGGTGATATTCCAACCTTTAAATCTGGTACTGATTATCTAACTGGCGATTTAGTAAAGAGTAATAATCATAAATACCGATGTGACGTCGCAGGTTGGTGTTCATCATCATCTGATTGGGCTTATAAGCCTGGTGAGGGACAGTATTGGACAGATGCATGGACAGATTTAGGAATTTGCGCCATTGCTCCTGACGTTAAGATCACCTCTCTTAATGCTCAGCAAACGGTATTAGCAGGAACAACTCTGACGATTGATGCTGATGCTACTGATGCCGATGGTACTATCGAACAAGTCAGTTTCTATGCTAACGAACAACTTATTGACACCGATCTCACAGCCCCTTATAGCACACAGTGGTTAGCATCAGATTTAGGTAATACCACAATTAAAGCCGTTGCCACTGATAATGAAGCGAACACGAATGAAGCTAGCGCCACGGTTACTGTAAGCGATCAGGCTCTTGTCACTAGCTTAACATCTCCAAGTAGTGGCTCTATTGTCACACTAGGTAAATCACTCACCCTTTCTGCAACAGCGACGGCACTAACAGGTGATGTTCGACAAGTTGATTTCATTATTAACGGCAATGTTGTTGCAACCGATAAGACTGCACCTTACAGCAGTTCTTGGACGGCGCAATCTGCAGGTAATTACACTGTCACAGCCCTCTCTACGAATGGTAACGGTGAAACCGCACTATCAACCGCAGCAAGTGTAAAAGTGCAAGAGCCGATTGAGACTCAACATAACTTAATTGGCTATTGGCATAACTTCGTTAATGGCTCTGGCTGTCCGATTCGTCTTCGTGATATCTCGCCAGCTTGGGATATTATCGATATCGCATTTGCTGATAATGACCGCAACAGCGACGGTACTGTTCACTTTAATTTATACAACGGTGACATTCGCAGTAGTTGTGAACCGCTTAATCCACAACAATTTAAAGATGATGTTCGTGAATTACGCGCACAAGGTAAAATCATCGTTCTTTCTCTTGGTGGTGCTGAAGGAACTATCACTTTAAATAACGATGCAGACCAAGCAAACTTTGTCTCAAGCTTGACCGATATTATTAATGAATGGGGATTTGACGGGCTAGATATTGATTTAGAAAGTGGATCGAACTTACTTCATGGTACAGAGATCCAAGCTCGTTTACCTGTTGCGTTAAAACAAATAGAAGCCAACATTGGTGGTGATATGTATTTAACCATGGCACCAGAACATCCTTATGTTCAAGGCGGTATGATTGCTTACTCAGGAATTTGGGGCGCTTACATCCCGATGATAAATGAGTTACGTGACATGCTAAACCTGCTGCATGTACAGCTATATAACAACGGTGGCTTAGCAAATCCATATACGTCAGGAGTAGCCCCTGAAGGATCGGTTGATATGATGGTGGCTTCAGTCAAAATGTTAGTAGAAGGGTTTGAACTGGCAGATGGCAGTCAATTTTCACCACTTCGCGATGATCAAGTTGCGATAGGCTTGCCGTCAGGATCAAGTTCCGCGAATTCTGGACAAGCACCAACACAAAATATTATTGATGCACTAGATTGTGTAACCAAAGGCAGTAGCTGTGGCTCGGTAGTACCGACTAAGCTTTATCCTAACTTTGGGGGTGTAATGACCTGGTCAATAAACTGGGATGTTCATGATGGCTTTAATTTCTCTGGTCCTATCGGAGATAAGCTTCAACAAATGAATAGCCAACGTTAACCCGTAAACATGATAAGCAAACGCCAAGATTGCTACTAATGCATCTTGGCGTTTTTTTGAAATAAGGAAAATCAATTAATAGCGCTTAATTCGAACTACTTTCATCGTTTCAATCTCAAATCCTGCCACATTCATCACTTCAGGGTAATACGTCATATTCACCTTACAGCCATTTAAGGTTTTATATTTTTTCTTTCGCTTAAATTTAAATGGAACATCGTAACCTTCAATCATCAAAGTATGCAGGATCCACTCACCTTCTTCTCGCTGAGTATGTGAGCGAACTTTCAATCCATCGCTATGAATGAGTTCAGCATGTTTTGCTACAAGCTTATCCACATCAGATTTCATGATATTCGTTTCCTTTTATTATTTAATCGCGACTTGAAACAACATATACAAAAACAGAGAGCCAAAGCTCTCTGTTTTGTTCAACTCTACTCTTCATATATTACTATGAAAGAGGAATAAATAAACCTGCCAGTGTCGCACTCATTAAGTTTGCAAGTGTTGCGGCAAAAATAGCTTTCATACCTAAGCGAGCAATCTCAGGACGACGTTGTGGGACAATACCCCCTAAACCGCCCATTAACATTGCAATTGAGGTTAAGTTAGCAAAACCACACAATGCAAAGGTCACAATCGCTTGGGAGTGTTCGCTTAATTTAGCTACAGTTTCAGGCTTCATTAAATCAGCGAATGCAATAAATTCGTTTACCGCAATTTTAGTACCAATCAAACTGGCAGCCGTTGTTGCCTCTGACCACGGCACACCAATTAACCACGCAACAGGCGCAAATAGATAACCAAAGATCATATCAAGGCTTAGTTGATGTAAACCATCCCAGTTAAAGCCTAACCACTGACCAACAGAGGCTAACCAGTTACCAATATGACCTAAGCCACCATTCACAAGCGCAATTAAGCTGATAACCGCCAGTAAGCTTGCGCCGACTGCCATTGCAATTTGTAAACCACTTAACGCACCACGAGATGCTGCATCAACCATATTTACCGGTTCGTCTTCTTCACCATCGTCTTCTTCTTCCATGGTGTGAACACCTTCAGTTTGAGGAACAAGCAATTTTGCCATCATCAAACCTGCAGGCGCAGACATAAAGCTTGCCGCGATTAAATACTTAAGTTCAACACCTAAACCTGCGTAGCCAACCATAGTACCACCAGCAACAGATGCTAAACCGCCAACCATTACTGCGAATAATTCTGAACGTGTCATTCGAGACAGAAATGGTCGAACAACTAGAGGGGCTTCTACAGAACCCACAAAAATATTAGCCGTTGCTGACATTGATTCTGTACGTGTTGTGCCCAATAATTTTTGTAATAGACCACCAATACTACTGATCACCCATTTCATAACGCCTAAATAATACAGTACAGAGATCAACGCAGAGAAAAACACAATTGAAGGCAAAACGTTAACAGCGAAAATGAAACCCAATTTAAATTGTGCTAATTGACCAAAAAGAAATTCCGTACCTTCATGGCCATATTCAAGGATACCTGACACAGCACCGGATACGCTGTTTAAAACTACACGACCAATAGGAATATATAAAATGAAGCCAGCAAAAATAACTTGAATACAAAATGCACCCAACACGCTGCGCCAATTAATTGCACGACGATTTTCTGAAAATAAAAAACCAACGGAAAAAATAACAATAATGCCTAAGATGCCGACCAAATAATGCATGGTCATTCTCCAATGTGTAGTAGTAAACGATTGCGGGGGGATTCTATTGAGAAATAAAAATGTGACAAGGATCAAATTGTTATTGGATTTAACAATTGAGAAACAAAAAACACAGAAAATGAGTATTTTTCAAGCTAAGCAAACGAAATGCGTTTGATTGGTTCCTATAGGGGATACTATTGTTTCCATAGTTTACAATCAGGAACGTTTAAAACAGCGTTTAGCTAACCGTTTGCGTCACGCTGCTGTTTTTTACATCATATGATTGGTGAAAATAAAGACTTACTAGCAGAAATAGTTTAATGACTCATTAAAGCTGACATGAGATATTCCCTAACTCAATATGTTCACGAATAAACTCAATAAAAAGATTAACCTTCGATGGTAAATACTTATGACGAGGATAAACAGCATACAATGGCATATGTTGTGTTAACTGCCAATTCGGCATTAACCGAATTAATTTACCTTGGCGGATCTCATCTTTTAATAAATACGTCGCTAAGTACCCAATACCATTACCAGAAATGGTTGCATCACGTATCGCATCAGCAGAGTCCACTCGATAATTGCCAGTTACCTTCACATGTTGTTCTTCATTACCTAGACTAAAGTTCCAAATATTGTCTTTACGCTCACGACTAAAATACGTAATACAGTTGTGATGTTGTAAATCATCAGGATGATAAGGCACACCATGCTTTGCTAAATAATCAGGGCTCGCGACTAAAACGAAATCACAATTTGTTAAGTGGCGAGCAACAAAACCTTCAGGAGGAGAATCCATAAAACCTATCCATAAGTCTAATTGCTCTGAGATCAAATCAACACGATGATCAAATAAGCTAAGTTCAAGGTCAACTAATGGGTTTTGTTCATGAAACTCATTGATATAAGGCGCCACATGATTTGAAGCAAATGACTGGGCAATACCCACTCGTAACGATCCTTGCTGGCTATCACCAAATATCAACAGTTCACTTTCTGCTTCATTAATTTCATCGACAACGGTTTCACAATGTTTCGCAAAAATTCTCCCCGATTCCGTTAACGCAAAAGATCGTGTTGTACGCTGTACTAGCTGTACTCCAAGACGTTCCTCTAATTGTTGAACCAGTTTACTCACTTGGGTACGCGAAATTTCCAGTAATTGAGCAGCCCTTGTAAAACTCTTCTGCTTGGTTAGAGCATTAAACACCACCATCTGCTGCGCTTTTTTTAACATCGATAGCCTTTATTAACATAAAAAGTCTGTTTGGGAAGTAATTACAATTTAACTGTCCATTACAATAGCTCATTTTACTATAGATAAAGTGTCAAACAACTTTCTGATATATCGTCTTCAATTCACTTCATAAATAAGCTTCTATCAAGCAACGATTAAGTACGACATATCGAAACATTCAACTTTCGAGCAAGTAAATAGGTGAAAAATCGCTCACACCCAGCTCAAACTATATAGATTAACTCATAACAACAAGATACCAAATAGCAATAAAATGCATCC
The DNA here is from genome assembly GCF_000153325.1 of Photobacterium sp. SKA34. GTDB lineage: Bacteria > Pseudomonadota > Gammaproteobacteria > Enterobacterales > Vibrionaceae > Photobacterium. Next base: position 144,109 of record NZ_CH724142.1, on the reverse strand, counting down.
ACCGCTTTAATATCATTAAATTAAAGCTCTAATTAATCCCTATTAAGTATTTATGACAACATTCATAGAGTCTTCAAAGTTCTGAAACATAAGTGTCATAAAACTTTCTTAACCTTTGTCACGTTCATTTAAATCTACAGTAATAAGCAACCACGAAGGACTAGGGAAATGAAAACAAAGATTATCGGTGCAATCGCTTTAGCAGGAACAATGGTAGCTAGCTCTGCAGCAATTGCAGGTGAAACTATCTCTGTTGTAGGTTCAAGCTCAGTAACACCGCTTATGGAAGTTTTTGGTGAGACTTACGCGAAAGCAAACGACGTAACAGTAGAAGTTCAAGGCCCAGGTTCATCAGCAGGCATTCGTACTGCACACGATGGCTCAGCCGACTTTGGTATGTCTTCTCGTGCACTTAAAGCATCAGAAGAAGCGCCAGAAGTAAAAGAAGTAGTTATTGCTCGTGACGGTATCGCTGTTGTTGTTAATAACAACAACTCTGTCTCAGACCTAACAAAAGAGCAAGTTGCAAAAATCTATAAAGGTGAAGTAACTAACTGGAAACAAGTTGGCGGTGAAGATAAGCCAATCGTTGTTGCTACACGTGATACAGCATCAGGTACCCGTGGTGCTTTTGAAGACATCATGAAACTAAAGAAAGAAATCAATGGCGTAAAAGTTTCAGCTATTTCACAAAAAGCACAAGTTGCAAGTGGTAATGGTCAGCTGAAAACAACAGTTGCAAACAACCCATTTGCTATTGGTTATATCTCTTTAGGTTCAGTAGATAACACTGTTAAACCGCTAGCTATCGACGGTCACCAACCATCTGTTGCTGCAATCAAATCTGGTGACTACACAGTTCAGCGTCCTTTCCTTGTTGTTTACAAAGAAGGTCGTCCATCAGCTGAAGCTCTAAAATTCCTATCTTGGATGAAAACAGCAGACGCACAAAAAATTGTTGAAAACAAAGGCTTCATCTCTACACATTAATTAGTATTTTACGCTCAGCTCATTAGGGCTGAGCGTGTTTTTGTTTGTCAGTAACTGGTCACTTTTGTACTGGTTCTGGAGTAAGTAATGACCATCGCGAATATTGAAAAAACAGCAAAGAACACTTCTTCGCTAAAATCAAAAAAACGAATTGATTGGCGAGAAATATTCTTTAAAAATCTATTTATGTTAAGTGCCGCTATCGGCATATTATCTCTAGTTACCATTGGCTACTTTATTTTCCGCGAAGGTTATGCAGCCTTTGCTCAAGCTGGTGTAGCAGGTATCGTTCTTGGTACTGATTGGTTACCACCAGCGCTATATGGTATCGCACCAATGATTGTCGCATCACTCGTTTCAACGGCTGGTGCTGTCGTGTTAGGTGTACCCATTGGTGTTTTAACTGCTATTTTTATCGCAGAAGTAGCCCCAAAACGTCTAGCCGATTTAATTCGTCCAATGATCGAACTATTAGCTGGTATTCCTTCTGTAGTTTATGGTTTCTTTGGCTTAGTTATTATCGTGCCTCTTATCCAAGAAGTGTTTAATGTCCCTGCCGGTAACACTATTCTGGCCGGTATCATCGTGCTTTCAGTAATGATCTTACCAACAGTTATTACGGTATCTGAAACCTCTATCCGCGCTGTACCTCGTGCTTATAAAGAAGGGTCTTTAGCATTGGGAGCATCATCGATGTTCACCATTTTCAAACTGCTGGTTCCGGCAGCTCGCTCAGGCATCATGACTGGCGTCATCTTAGGTGTTGCTCGTGCTCTAGGTGAAACGATGGCTATCATCATGGTGATGGGTAACTCCCCTGCTATGCCTGAAGGTTTATTAGAGTCTGCACGTACTTTAACAGCGAATATTGCAATCGAAATGTCTTACGCAACCGGTATTCACGCCAGTGCATTGTACGCTACAGGTATTGTCCTTCTGGTTTTCATCATGATGCTAAACGGTGCGCTTTTATTTTTAAACCGTGAGCGTGCGAGGTAATAGTTATGTCATTAACAGCAAATACATCGGCATTGGCTAAAGCCAATCCTAAAGCACAAAAACGTAAAGATCAGATCGCTTTATCTTTAATTTGGTTATCAGCAGGTATTACGGTTGGTTTTTTACTTTGGGTTATTTGGTACATTTTAAGTAATGGTCTAGCCCATGTTAATTGGTCCTTTATTACTTCTGGCTACACCACGATTGGTAAAGAGTCAGGAATTTGGCCAATGATCGTCTCAACTATCTATATGGTTATTGCTTCTATTTCAGTTGCAGCACCATTAGGTATTATGACGGCTATCTACTTAACCGAATACGCAAAAGTAGGCAGTCGTTTAGTTAAAGTCATTCGATTCTGTACAGAATCACTCGCCGGTATTCCATCAATTATTTATGGTTTATTTGGTATGACATTCTTCGTTGTGGTTATGGGTTTTGGCTATTCAATTTTATCAGGCGCATTAACACTCAGTATTTTGATTCTGCCTGTTATTATTCGAACCACAGAAGAAGCACTAATGGCTGTTCCTCAAACCTACCGTGAAGGTTCATATGGTTTAGGCGCATCTAAAATTTACACCATCTGGCGACTTATTCTTCCTAGCGCAATGCCAGGAATTGTAACTGCTATCATCCTCAGTGTCGGTCGTGTTATTGGCGAATCCGCACCGGTATTTATGACCGCAGGTATGGTTGCACGTATACCTGAAAGTGTTTTCGACTCTGGTCGAACGCTTACCGTGCACCTTTATAAGTTAACCCAAGAACTTTACACCGTTCATGAATGGAATCAGGCATACGGTACTGCCACTGTTCTTATTGTAATTGTTCTTATCATTAACTTAATTACCAAACTAATTGCTAGCCGTTTCAACACTGCGACTTACTAATTCTGAGGAAGATAAAATGAATAAATTTAATATTGAAAACCTAGATCTTTACTACGGTCAGAACCAAGCACTAAAACAAATTAACTTACCTATTCCAAATCGTCAGGTAACGGCTCTTATTGGTCCATCAGGTTGTGGTAAATCTACCCTACTTCGTTGCCTTAACCGCATGAATGATCTTATTGAAGGCGTAAGCATCAAAGGTTCACTGACCATGGATAGCGAAGATGTTTATGGCAATATTGATGTGGCTCAACTGCGTATTAAAGTCGGCATGGTATTTCAAAAGCCAAATCCGTTTCCAATGAGTATTTATGAAAACGTTGCTTATGGTCTTCGAGCGCAAGGTGTTAAAGATAAAAAAACCCTTGATGAGATTGTAGAGCAATCGCTTCGTGGTGCAGCATTATGGGAAGAAGTAAAAGATCGCTTGAAATCACATGCCTTTGGTTTATCTGGTGGTCAGCAACAACGTTTATGTATTGCACGTACAATCGCAATGAAACCTGAAGTTATTTTGATGGATGAACCAACATCCGCACTTGATCCTATTGCGACCAAGAAAATTGAAGATTTAATGGAGTCACTGAAGAAAGATTTCACCATTGTTATCGTTACTCACTCAATGCAGCAAGCACGTCGTATCTCTGATCGTACTGCATTCTTCCTTATGGGTGAATTAGTTGAACATGATGAAACGCAAAACCTGTTTACTAACCCTCAAGATGATCGCACTCGTGGTTATGTAAATGGTGATTTTGGTTAATTAATAGAATTTAATTAACGTTCTTCCTCTTCGCATTTTTTAGAATAATAATAGCGATGGTACTTTTGCCTCTTCCTTGTGAAGAGGCTTTTTTGTTTATGTTGCATTTGGAATACTTGTTTTAATATCTTAAACATGTATCATTGATACATGTTTAAGAAAGAGCGAGTAGTCCAATGTCAGATTTTGCTTTAACACACAGAGAAACCAATAAATTTTCTGAACGCCTAGCGTATAAAATCACACAGCTTCTCAAGTATTCTCTTAATATTTTCTATGGAAAAAAATACGCTAAACGTGCAGTGATTTTAGAAACTATTGCCGCAGTACCAGGTATGGTTGCTGGTATGTTTAACCATTTAAAAGCCCTTCGCCGAATGAAAGATGATGAGGGTTGGATCAAAGAGTTATTAAGTGAAGCAGATAATGAACGTATGCACTTAATGATCTTTTTAGACATCGCTAAACCAAGCTGGGTTGAACGTGGACTCGTATTATTAGGACAAGCCGTTTTCATCTGTGTGTACAGTATTATTTACCTCACTTCATCCAAAATTGCACACCGTGTCGTGGGATACTTTGAAGAGGAAGCTTGTAAAAGCTATACCGAATTTTTAGAAAAAATTGATAGTGGTGAACTTGAAAATGTCGCAGCGCCACAAATTGCAATTAACTACTATGAGTTACATGATGATGCAAAACTGCGAGATGTTGTATTAAGAATCAGAGAAGATGAAGCTAAACATCGCGATCGCAATCATAACTTTGCTGATTGTTATCAAAACAAAGAGTTACCTGCTCACCAAGCCTAATCAAGAACAAATATTGGAGAGAACTTATGCCATCGATTCCTAATAGCTTTGTTAACTATAAATCAACCTCAATATTTAATCGTGACACTGTGCCGAAAATGTTAGTTCATGAGCACAACACTCGTGAAGGTGTATACGGAAAAATTAGTGTTATATCTGGGACTCTAAAATTTTATGGCTTTACTGAAAGGCGGGGAGAAATCGAACAAGAAGTTGTTGTTCAAGCAAACGACTCACTCATCAGCCCGCCTCAATATTGGCATAAAGTTGAGTTAATGACGCCTGATACACAATTTCAAGTACATTTCTATGCTGACAAAGACAGTGAGATAGTGCGCCAGAACTTAAATGAACGTTCATAATAAGATCATTATCAAACCACGATAAACAACCAATTATCGTGGTTTTTATCTATATTACATATAGTTAAATTTTAAATCTAACTATAATACCCCAAATTATAACTTCCAATTTTCTAACAATCTGCATTAAAACTAATATATAATCTGCGCCTATTTTTATAGCCAGCAAAAAATTACATAATTTAAAATGTACACTATGGCTTTTCTTTAATTATGTTTAAACCAGTAGGAGTTAATCGCGTTATGCGCTTTCTGGTATTAATATTATTACTTGTGTCTTCCCTTAGCTTTGCAGAGGGCAAAACAGACGCCCCTAAACTTACAGCGCCCCCTCAAGTGGAGCAACTACTTCAACTAAGTAGTGAAATATCATCATTAATCGACGAATCAGTGGAAGCGAAGGGTTCTTCAAAAGATGTTGTTCGTTCACAGATTTTAAATAAAAATGATGAAGTTCGTGACATTTTATCGTCACTTATTGTCAAGAAAAACTCGGATAAAAAACTTCTGCTTGATCAAGTTGAGAAGCAAGTCATTTTTATGAAACGAGCCAATAAATATCTTGATGATAAATCAATACAAGATCAGGAAGCATTCGATAAAGCAAAAGATGCAGATAAACTCGTTGCATTAAAGTCTTTACAAGAAACACGTAATAATTCTACGATGATAATTAGACAAGAGTGGCAAAATTATCAATGGTTAGAAAAACTAGGAAAACCTGTACCTCAAGCAGTAAAGGATTTGACCAATAAAGTCGAACATCGCTTAGAGTTTATGTCAGCTTCACTTACTTTTGATAGCGAAGCGCTAGAACTTGCTGACAAGCAATTAAAATCGGGAACCGAAGGCGAAACTGGCTCACTGCAACTCACACAGGTTTTAGCGCAACGTCTAGTAGAAAGTGACACTGAGACCCTAGAACAACTAATTGATGTAGCAGATAAAATTGGCATTGATACTGCTGAGTTTAAGAAAATATTATTCGAACAAACTGGTAACGTCACTAACGATTTATTAAATAGTAAAGTGATTTGGTCAATCGCTTCAGGGTGGACAATAGATTTCAAAGACTGGCTTCTAGCAAACTTGCCCCAACTAATTTTTAAAGTATTCATTTTTGTTTTAATCATCTTTGCTTTTAGAACATTAAAAAATATTGTTAGAAAGATGGTGAAAAAGGCCGTATCTGCCAAAAACCTCAAAATGACGATGCTAATGCAAGAATTTTTTATCTCGATGTCAGGTAAAATTGTATTTGGAATTGGCTTATTGATTGCTTTATCTCAAGTCGGTCTAAACCTTGCTCCCGTACTCACTGGTTTTGGGGTTGCTGGTATTATTATTGGTTTTGCCTTACAAGATACCCTAGCAAACTTTGCCGCTGGCGTGATGCTTCTCATTTATCGTCCATTTGATGTAGGCGATCTTGTTGAGGCAGGCGGAATTACTGGCAAAGTAAGCCATATGAGCCTAGTTAACACCACAATTAAAACATTCACAAATGAAATGCTAATGATACCCAATGGTAAAATTTGGGGTGATATCATAAAAAATGTGACACACGAGAAAGTACGCCGCGTTGATATGGTCTTTGGCATTGGCTATGGCGATGATGTTGAAAAAGCAGAAAATGTGCTAAATGAAATTGTGACTGAACACCCTTCTGTACTTAGAAGCCCTGAACCAACAGTTAAACTTCACACCCTAAATGCTTCATCAGTTGATTTCGTTGTTCGTCCTTGGGCAAAAACAGACGATTATTGGGAAGTATACTGGGATATCACACGTGAAGTGAAGATGCGCTTTGATCGTGAAGGTATTTCGATTCCATTCCCGCAACAAGATGTACATCTACATATGGTTGAAAAAGCAGTTGAATCTAACAAAGCTTAAATAAGTAAGGGCAAGGTATTACATCACCTCTGTAATACCTTGCCCTTCTTTTAGCGCTTGCTTTATTAAGCATACTTTATAAATGCCCTGTTACATCCACTTCTTCTCTTAAAACAATGATTCATCAGCGATAACACGTTACAATATTATAAGGGGTTTATAATAATTAAATCTTTCAATAATATTTTACTTCGCTTAACGAATTACATTTGGTTACTTAAAAAAATGTAAAGTAATACTCTGGTAGGGTAATTTAAGCTATAGTTATTCACTCAAAGAAACGGCGTACAATAACGCCGACCTAAAAATAGAATGTGTTTATCACGCTTTACTATTTTTTAAATAGAATTTATTCAGGAATGATTATTATGAAAAAGCGTCTTTTATCAGTTTTGGTACTTCCTTTGATGCTAACAGCTTGTGCAGGTAACAGTGCTATGAACTCAGCACCACATAAAGCCACTGCAAACGAAATCAGTAATGGCAATTGGGAATTAGTTAAAATTGATGACAAAGCTCTTACATTACAAGAACCTTTCCAAGCTCCTAGTCTAGAGCTAGGTTCGGATCTTGCAGCTAACGGTAACGCAGGTTGCAACCGTTACTTTGGTCAAGCAGAGCTTAAAGATGGTCAACTACGCATTGAAAAAATGGGGATGACGATGATGCTTTGTCCTGACGATGCAATGAAAGTTGAGCAAACATTCTCTGAGTCACTATCAGACTGGAACAAAGTTGCTATTTCTGGCGACACGCTAACGCTGACAAATACAAAACACACATTAACGTTCACAAAAAAAGTTGCTGACGTTAAATAAGTATTTGCTACAAAAAACAGAAAGGCAGCCTTGAAGCTGCCTTTTTTATTTCTATATTTTACTTATTTATACTGCCGTTTTAATGTAACTATTGGTGTGATTTTTCGGCTGGGCTGATCATATTTTCAAATTCAGCTTTAGTTTCATACTAGTTACGTGTTTTCAAACTACTATCAGGGTTTAAATTTGTGATGTACTTTCTGTTGTCTAAACATTGAAAGAATGAGTGGTATTGAACAACCTTTAACTATTCCCCCTGATTATGGATGTTTATCAAGTTGATAGTATGGCGATATGAATTAATTCACGCCAATATAGCCGTTTAGCCATCTAGATGTTTACGTCTGTATCAAAAAACGATACGTTTATAAAAGAATACGCTTTCACAAGGACGTAGATAAGCATGATTGAGCTAAAACATCTTAGAACATTGTCAGTATTACGTGATACAGGCTCATTAACGGCGACAGCCAATACCTTGTGCTTGACCCAATCGGCTCTTTCTCATCAATTAAAAGATCTTGAGCAGCGGCTTGGTGGTCAGCTATTTTTACGAAAAACTCGGCCTGTCAAATTTACTGCAGAAGGTGATATTTTATTAAACCTTGCAGATACGATCATTCTGCAAATCACTCATGCAGAACATGAACTAGCCAATATAAAACAAGATGCTAATGGTCGCTTGCATATGGCAATCGAATGCCATTCTTGTTTTCAATGGCTAATGCCTGCGCTAAAGGAGTATCAGGGACAGTGGCCAGCTGTAACACTAGACTTCTCATCAGGCTTTGGCTTCGAGCCGTTACCAGCTTTGGCTTGCGGTGAGCTCGATTTAGTGATCACATCCGATATTCAGCCACGTAGTGAAATCCATTATGAACCTTTATTCGATTTTGAAATGCGATTAATCGTTAGTGTTAACTCCCCTTTAGCAGAAAAGCCTTTTATCACGCCGCAAGATATTGCCGATCAAACCATGCTAAGTTATCCCGTACAAAAAAATCGCTTAGATATAGTCAAGCATTTCCTACAACCTGCTGGCATAGAGCCGAAAGCTTGGAAACAGGCGGATAATACCTTGATGCTTGTGCAAATGGTGTCAGCAGGATTAGGCGTTGCCGCACTACCCAATTGGGCTATTCATGATTTTGCACAGCAGGGATTAGTCGTAAGTAAACCGTTAGAACAAGGTTTATGGCGACGTTTATTTGCCGCTATTAGAGCATCAGAACAGCAACGTCACTATCTACAAGCTTTTTTTGCAACGGCAAGGCAACAATGTCAGCTTCATTTAGAAGGCATTAAATCGGCATAATCCATACAGAATAAAAGCCTCATTAATGAGGCTAATTTATAAATTAGTTTACTAGCGAAATTGATTTGTTATTGGATCATACTGGTAGCCTAGCTGTGCCAACTTATCTGTCAATTCGCCTTCATCTAGCTCATAACGACTCAATAATTCAGACATGCTACTACATTCTAAACGTAAGCGTTCATTCACTATACCGATGACAATATTGCCATCCATACTCAATAGATTGTTAATTTCCATACACCGTCCAACTCCCTACATAAATAACTTAATCACAAAGTGTTCATGTTACTTATTAAGCATAGACGCAGATAACCAATACGAAAAAGCCGCTATAAAAGCGGCTCTATTTCAATGTTTACAATACCTATTATTAAAACAAAACTAACTGTAAACCCGCAGAAAACATCAACACAGCAAGCGCAATCACTAACTGCCAATTGTTCGCTTTTTTATTTAATAATATGTGACCTGCCCAAATCACTAAGCCAATCACCATTAATGCTAATGCAGTAATGATTTCTATCATATGGTGACTTGTTGTTGACTGACCGAGAGTCATGATCTGCCAGATCATAAATAAAATTGTTAATATTGCACTGATAAAGCCGACAAAAGGTAATATCCGGTGAAATGCCTGTAGACGCGTACGAGCAAAAGTCAGTAAAACATGGGCCAGTGCGCTACCATATAACGCAATAGCGACTAGGCTAATTGCGATTTCAGGCATATTTAAGCTTGGAAGTAATACAAGCCAACAAATAAATGCGAATACATCACTGCCATATAAAACTTTGATAGGCCCTGCATCACGTGTTTTTCCTGTTTTCACTTTCATGGTAAAGAACGCTAATGCCAGTAACGGTAAAACGGCTAAGGGTTGCGCGATTGCAGCAAGTAACCAACCCAAAAGCAGTACAGGTAACATTTTATGAACACGACCACGTTGACCTGGACAAATTTCGCCCTTCATCAAAACAATGGTAAGGATAAGTTGCGCCCCAAGTAGCGCGGGCACAAGAAAGGTTAAGTAGCCTGCCATAATAAACGTCATTGAGTAGAGAAAAAGTAAAGCGATTATACCGAGTTATTCAGTGATGTGAATATATGGCTAGATTTTCTAAATTGAGACGACATTTTAAAATAAACCAATAACGTCATTTATTCTATTTGAGACGCATTTTGCATATTTTATTAAAAAAGTCTTAATAATAAGAATTTTTAATGATTAGGCTATCTTTAATAGTGAAAGGGATAAAATTAAAAAGAGGTTTAACTATTTAGCCTTTACTTCTAATCATCAGGATTATTCAAACTGCAGGAGGTTTATATGAACAAATCACAACTACTCCCACTATTATTACTACTTAGCAGTACAACTGCATTTTCCGCTATTTATTCTTGCGCTGACATACCGTCGGGTAAAAATACACTAGAAACCAACGACTCAGGAATTGATGCCTTTTATGTCATTAATTGTTCAGAGCAAACGTTAACCTATAGTTATCAATATAACCCAGCTTCTTTTAACTCAGAACAGCTACATGGTTTAGCGAAAGAAATGCTAAAAAATATGCACTCAGATAAAGCGATTTTAAATAAACAATATCCGTTTGTTAATTTTCTCAGTTTTAAAATTTATCATGGTTCAACATTATTAGATTCTGTCGTTGAGAAAATAAAATAAAAGTATTTAATCTAATTTCATAAGCGCATCAAAAGCAGCATCATCATCAATCAATATATCAAGATTATATTCTGTTGCAGCTGCTCGTACTCGGCGATCAGAATCTGTCGATAAAATGCGAATAAATAATCCTTGCTGAGCCAGTAGCAAGCGCTGCTTTACGGTAAGATCTTTTATTTTATTTTCCATTTTAATGCACCTGTCCATATACACTTAATTTCACATAACTTACCTTAATATTTGCATAGAGTATATATAAAATTTTTATATATCAGCATAACTGTCTATCGATAGATTTATCATCATTTTAATACCCTGATATAATCATACAATAAGCTTTATCTCTCTTTACAGGACAGGACTATGAAATTCTTTTCCCGCTTATCACTCACTATTTTTGTTTTATGTTTTAGCTTCTTTTCATCTCCTGCCTTGGCAGCAAATAAAACACAGGACGTACGCTTTAAAAAAGGGGCAACTAGTGCTGAATATCCGGCAAAAATAACAGGCTATGATTTTAATGATTATGTTTTTTATGCAAAAAAAGGGCAGGCACTAACAGCAAAACTTCTTACAAAAAGTACCAAATTATGGATTAACCTATCTAATCAGAACTTAGAATCAGGCGTTGATCTCAGTGAATACTCTGAATCACTCAACAAACAGGGCGCTTATACTTTGCCATACAGCGGTAAATACACCATTCGTGTTGGTCAATATCGTGCTTTTGCTCGTCGTGGTGAGCATAGTGATTTCACATTATCGATTGAAATAAAATAGTTAAAAGTACGTTATAGATCCTCGCTAGAACGTACAAACAATATGCCCGAAACCTTTATCCAAGTTGATCTATCATGTGCGTTTTACTTTTTTCAGCTTCTCGGGCTAATAATCCACATAAAATAAACATTACGCTATAAAGTACCGTTCCACCTGCAACGACACTTTCCCAGTGACCATGCTGCCAACAGTAAATTAATAAAAAGCCCCCTATACTTCCGCCTACATAGTAATGCACTAGATACATCGCTGTTGCTGTAGCTTTAGCAACTTGTGCATGTTTACTCACCCATGCATAAGCCAGTGAATGAGTAAAGAACGCGCCAGAACTAATAAGTAACAAACTGATGAGGATCATTGCACGTGCTTCAACCAAACCTAACCACATGCCCAGTAAGCTAACTAAACTACCAAAAAACATGCCACTCACAGGACTAAATCTGTTCGCCCATTTACCGCTGAGTCGTGCTGTTAATGTTCCACTCAAATAGCAAAGAAAAATTAAGGCAGCCCAACTTAATGGTAAATTAAATGGTGCAGCGACCAATCTAAAACCAGAGACAGAATAAAGGTTAACAAAGAGTGCAAAGTTAATACCGCCAATCAACATCGCTATCCATAGTAACGGTTGCTTTATATGTTGTACCAAATGCTTACCATGAATGCGAAAACCTTGACGATTAGGCTTAAAGTGTTGCTGTTTAGGTAATAACTTAATCACAATGATTGCACCAACCAAGCTAAAACCAGCTAACCCTAATACGGCGAGATGCCAGCTAAAATGCTCGCTAATAATACCGCCATATAATCGCCCCACTATCCCCCCTAATGAATTAGCACTAATATAGCTCCCCACTGCAACCATAAGCGCTTTTGGAGTAAACTCTTCTGCCATATAAGCAACAGCAACAGCAATAAAACCAGCAACAGAAACCCCCATTATCGCCCTTAAAATCGTGAGTGTGATTAAGCTATTACTAAAAGCCATAATACAGCCAACGACAGGTAATAATGACAAACTCATTAACATAATCACACGCCGTCCGACAATTTCAGAAGCAATCGCCCAAGGGATCAAACACACAGCTAACATTAATGTTGTTGCCGCTAATACCCAATTAATAGCTGTCGCACTCACTCCAAATTCTCGTGCCATAAGCGGCAGCATTGGCTGAAATAAATAAAGGTTACAAAACACAATAAACGAACCTAATGCCAGAGCAAAACAGGCTTTTTTATAATGTGATGAATGAAGTTCAATCATGTATTCACCAGAAATTCATGCTCAATACAACGCTCAAACATTGATGTAAGCATTAACGTAGGAAAGAATTATCTATCAAGTGACACTTACGGTATCAATTGCCTTGTAATAATGAAAATATATAATATATATAATCATAATAACTTTGGTTTATAGCTATGGATTCTCGACAACTTACCTATTTTGTCGCACTAGCAGAAACAAATAATTTTACGCGAGCAGCTGAAAAGTTACACATTGCTCAACCCGCGCTTAGTATGACAATCAAAAAGCTAGAACAACAACTGGGCTTATGCTTATTTTCACGCAATGAACGCAAAGTAGAATTGACTAATGAAGGAAAAGTATTACTTCTTCATGCAAAAGTGATTATTCAAAAAATTCATGATGCACAAACTGCAATGGCTGAATTACGAGGATTAGAAAAAGGAGAAGTACGTGTCGGTATTCCAAGCATGCTAGGATCATACTTCTTTCCTGAAATTATTATGGGCTTTAAAAGTCAATACCCAAACTTAAAGCTCAGTATTGTTGAAGCTGGCACTCAATCAATTAGAAAAATGATCATTGATGGCGAGTTAGATTTTGGTGTAATCATTAATCATGATCTGCCTGATTCATTGCATCCAGAGCCACTATTAAAATCACAAATGGTTGCTGTTGTTTCAGAAAATCATGAATTATCAAAATATAAATCCCTTTCTTTTGCTGATTTTTTTAACCAAGAGCTAGTGATGTTTAAACATGGTTATTTTCATCGAGAAACAATCGATAGCATCTGTGAGAAATACCATTTCACACCTAACATTTCATTTGAAACTAACTTACTGGCGATGATTTTTAAAATCGTGAGACAAGATTTCGCCATCACTACATTGTTAGAAATGGTGACAGAGTATGAACCAAAGCTTATCCCTATTCCTTTTGAAGAACCGATCTTGCTTGATATTGTAATGGCATGGCGTAAAACAGGATATTTATCAATAGCAGATCAAGCATTTATTGATTATGTAAAGCAGCACTGCTGCCAACAATAATTACATTATATAAAGACCACTCAACAACTAAATAGTTAAGTCGCTTTATTTTATTAATCGATCTGATATTAAATCTTATTATCTTTTAATAGAAAACAATATGAATATCAATATTTAACGTCAAATAACCACTGATAGAAAATATTATTATCATTTACACAGCAAATAATTAACAATAAACGGTAAATACTGCTTTAGATCATAAGTTTTCTGATAAAACCTCGTTAATAATTTTATTTTTAGTTAAATTACTCGCAGCAAAAACTATTATTCAGTAATAATTTTCTATCTTTAGATTTAAAATAAGGAGTCTTCATGACGGAGCTATTAATAGGCTTGGTGATCACCATCGCCGTTGGCTATTACATTGTAAAAGGATATAAAGCTGCAGGAGTATTATTAACTGCAGGAGTTTCGTTATTAATTATTGCAGGCTTATTAGGGCATTCTGTTTTACCTGAAAAAGTTGTCTCAACCGGTAATTTATTCACCGATTCTCTTGAATATGTAAAATACATGCTGCAGTACCGTGGCGGCGGCTTAGGTCTACAAATCATGTTGTTATGTGGCTTCGCATCATACATGACCCATATTGGTGCTAATAATGTCGTGGTTAAACAATTTTCAAAACCTTTGTCATTTATTAAATCGCCTTACGTATTATTAGTTGCAGCTTATATTGTTGCTTGTTTAATGTCTCTGGCTGTGAGCTCTGCAACTGGCCTTGGCGTATTATTAATGGCGACACTATTCCCAATGATGACTGCAATGGGTATTTCTCGCCCAGCAGCTGCGGCAGTGTGCGCATCCCCTGCTGCAATCATTTTATCACCAACGTCAGGTGATGTAGTTGTTGCAGCGGAAAAGGCGGGCTTACCATTACATGTCTTTGCCGTTGAAACCGTATTACCTGTTTCTATCAGTGCTATTATTGTAATGGCGGCAGCGGCGTACTTCTGGAACAAATATCTTGATAAGAAAAACAACACACCAATGGAGCGTGTTGATATTTCTGAAATGGAAGTAAAGGCTCCTGGGTATTACTCAATCTTACCTTTCATGCCAATTATTGGGGTATTCCTATTCAACGGTGAAACTATCCCTGGTCTAAAAATCGATATTTACACCATTGTTGTGTTATCTATTACCATTGGTGCGATTGTCGATTTTCTGACTAATCGTTTGAACGGTAAAGTTACACTTGAAAACCTAGAATCTTGCTACGCCGGTATGGGTGATGCATTCAAAGGCGTAGTTATGCTATTAGTCGCAGCAGGTGTGTTTGCGCAAGGATTAATGTCTGTGGGTGCCATTGATAACCTACTAGCCTTAGCCGATAAAGCCGGTGCCGGTGGCGTCGCTCTAATGCTATTACTAACAGCACTAACTGTTGCCGCTGCAATTGCAACAGGCTCGGGTAATGCACCTTTCTATGCCTTTGTTGAACTTGCACCTCAACTTGCGGGTAAGTTAGGTTTAAGCCCTGCATTCCTTATCATCCCTATGCTTCAAGCATCAAACTTAGGCCGAACTATCTCACCAGTATCAGGTGTTATTGTAGCAACATCTGGTATGGCTAAAATCAGCCCATTCGATGTGGTTAAACGTACTGTTGTTCCTGTAGTTTGTGGCTTAATCACCGTTATTTTAGGTACTGTCGTGCTTGTACCTATGTACGCTTAATAGAAACTGAGCATTATAAAAACTCAAGCCTGTAGAGCGAACTACAGGCTTTTTTAATTGCTTCTAAAACGGCAGAATAACGACTCAATCATCGATTAAAGATAATGACAGTGGATAAACAACAAGCTATTTATCAAATTATGAGTTTTGGCTCTGAACGTGACAGCGCCTTTTCTGTCTATCTTAATGCAGAGTCATCAGCCCAAGATACACCATTTGTTGTCACTAAATCTTTGCTAATTCAAGTACTGAATAAATACTTAACACAAGAGATTGATGATAACGATCTTGAGCAATGGGCTAATTTGATCAATTTTCGTGACGATATTGATGGCGATGCGATTGAAGATTGGCTCTATGCGTTAGGCAATCAAGAAATGATGGGAAATAACGGAAATAAAAAAGCGAACATTGAACGTATGCTCGCTTTACTAAACAATCAAGAATAATGCATCACCGATTTTAGCCCGCTCGTAGTGCTAAAATCGCTTTAATATCTAAGGGATACTGATATAGCGAAAACGCAACCTCTTGCTCATCTACTGCAAGAATAGACATCCTATCAGCTAATTCATTGCCTTCGATGCCTACGTGTCCATTCACATGGTAAATCTGGAGCATATCTTTAATTGTCTGATAGCACTCAAACATTAGTTGGATCAAATCTAGGTTTTTGATCTCTCCTCCTGATTTTTTCCAACCATTCTTTTTCCATGATACCGCCCATTGGGTAATGGACTGAATCGAATAACGTGAATCACAAAATATCGCGACACTTATTCCACCAGCAATATACTTTTCAGCTTGGAGTAATGCTTGATATAACGCATTTAATTCAGCGGTATTATTGGTACCTTTCGGATTATATAAACCAAACCACAACTCATTTAAATGGTTTTCTCTATACAGGGCTAAACCTGAGCCTGCTTTACCGGGATTAGGATCACAACCTCCATCTGTGAAGATTTTAATCTCTGCTTTAACCGCATGTACTTGCTCTGCAGTCAGAGATCCTTTACTGGTTTTGACTGCTTTCGAGACATTTTTTGTGGCGGTTGATGTCCGATATACAGAGGCTTTACCATTAAAAGCGGCTTTTGCTTCTTCTTGGCTAGGAAATGATTTGTATTTAGCGCCAGTAAACTTGTCCACTTGCTGTTTACAACTCGTCCAATCAGTATATATTCCAGGCTCTCGTCCTTGCCATACAACATAAAACTTTTTCGCCACACCAATCTCCAGCACATATCATTAAGTATTCAGTTATATACTAACAGTCATTAGCTATTTTTTTCAGGTATGATGCGGTAATAATTTATTGTTTAAACGTTATTAAGTGGAGTGAGCCTGTGAGCAAGGAAATTAGAGTTGATATTGCCCACATTTTATCCGAAATTGGTGTCAATATTGAACCACATGACAATATATCAACGGTCTTTTTCTTAGTATTGTGTTGTGGGGCCGCTTTTATTTCTTATGTGATCGTTCGCTGGGGATTACTGAAAATTGTTAATGCCATGCTTAGGCGTTCAAAAGCCTCATGGGGTTCAGTGATCGTCAAACATGCGGTATTTGAAAAACTGTCACTTATCATTCCTGCCGTTGTGCTTAACTTACTCATCCCATTAGTGCTTGATCAACATATTATCCTTAGTGGATTAATAGACCGTCTTCTAAGTTTATGGCTTATTTTGGCTCTTATTCGAAGTAGTTATGCTTTTTTAGATGCCAGTAATGATATTGCTGACATCAAATTAATGAGCCGTGATCTACCTATAAAAAGTTTTGTTCAATTATTTAAGTTAATCATCTTTTTAATTGGTTTTATCATTGCTATTTCAGTGCTCACAAATCGCTCTCCCGTTTATTTCTTAAGTGGCTTAGGTGTTGCGACAGGCTTAGTGTTATTAGTCTTCCGCGATACTATTCTAGGCTTTGTTGCTGGTATCCAGTTATCAGCAAACCAAATGGTAAAAGTGGGTGATTGGATCCAAATGGATAAATATGGTGCTAATGGCAGTATTGAAGAGGTCTCATTAACCACGGTAAAGGTTAAAAACTGGGATAACACCGTGACAAATATTCCTGCATATGCGCTTGTTCAAGATTCCTTTATTAACTGGCGTCAAATGCAAGAATCTGGTGGTCGTCGTATTAAACGTTCTGTGTTAATCGATATTGATACCATCAAGTTTATCGACAGCAATGATGAAGCACAGTTAGCAACAATAGATTTTGTTCCTGCAATTCTGGCAAAGAAAAAACAAAACCTACCACCAAATACTGGCTTAACCAACGTCGCGATATTTCGAGGTTATCTTGATGTGTATCTCAAACAACATCCTCAAATACGTCAGGATATGACTTTTCTCGTGCGTGAATTAGAGCCGACACCTAATGGATTACCTATCCAAATTTATGTTTTTGTGAATGATACGCGATGGGCTTTTTATGAAGATGTGCAATCAGATATTTTTGATCATGTCTTTGCGATGATCCCTAAATTTGGTCTATCGGTTTACCAAAGCCCTGCTTCGTCAGATATTAGAAGTTTGCAGCCAATTACAGCAATGGAACAACAGACTATTGCTAAAAAACAAAACTTTTAATTATCGAACTTAAAAATGGCAAGCGATTTAACGTTATACACTCAGCGTATAGCTTGCTGTTTTTATCTGAAAGTTGCTAGTACATTAAGGCACTATCACACAGCGTCTGAACAAATCCTGCATCGGTTTATAGTTGCACACGACCCCTTGAATGTTAGCGTTAAGCCACTGCTCTGCCGTTACACCACTAAAATTAATATTATAACCACAATTAATGACGATATGTTCAAACAGTATCCGCTGTGTCCGACCGTTTCCCTCTCGAAATGGATGTAATACATTAATATCGCAATAATATTGTGCCAGTCGCTCAATCAACTCATCAAATGGTAACCCTACCAGATAGTGTTCAGCTTCAAGTTGGTTAAATATACGAGTTGTTTCTTGTGGTAAACGGCTTACGTGACAAAAACGTGTATCGTCTTTTGATATATCAATCTTACGACATTGACCCGCCCACTCAAATAAATCATCAAAAA
Organism: Photobacterium sp. SKA34; assembly: GCF_000153325.1. Classification (GTDB taxonomy): domain Bacteria; phylum Pseudomonadota; class Gammaproteobacteria; order Enterobacterales; family Vibrionaceae; genus Photobacterium. The sequence continues at coordinate 125,719 of NZ_CH724142.1, read as the reverse complement.
GCCATTTGTGAAGCTAACAAAAATACGCGAAATCATAAGGTGGCGTATCAAATTCAATTCCCATCGCCGCCAATATATTAAATTGAGTTTCTGCCTCATCAAATAAAGCTTCATCTCTAATATTGAGCTTATTAATCAATACATCAGAGTTTTCGTAAGTATATGGATCTTGGTCTGTACCGTACTTATCGTCCACATTTACACCTTTTCAGTGTTCTCTTGTTGATAATACCTAATAAGTTGCATTCGCAATGCATTACGCTCTCGAGTACTCTTTATCTTTGAAGGCACACTAATGTCATAACCTTCTAACCGCATACTTTGCGTAAAATTAGCCATTTTAACTTTCTCGCAATATGCATGTTTGTCTGTAAAGCTTGTTAATATTGATAACTTTTTATTCTCCTGCTCATCACTCTTCATCCATTTTCTCTCTTCTCTTTTTTCGTCCATTGTAAACATTTTTATGTTTTATAATTTATTGTTCATCTATATATTTAATTTAACGTTCGATATGAAATATTTTTAGCATAGTTAACTATTATAAAAATGATGTTTCAGTAGTGATTTATCCTTAAAAAATATCTGGTTTTATAGGGGCTAGTCAGTGATACCGCTAACCGTTATAATTCCCGCCTCAAAATATAGAGGTCAAAACATGCACACGAAAGTAACACCTATTGATAGCTATCCTAAGTATTGGGCTGAATGCTATGGCACAGCGCCATTTTTACCAACATGCCGTAAAGAAATGGATGCTTTAGGTTGGGATAGCTGTGACATTATTATTGTTACTGGTGATGCCTATGTTGACCACCCTAGCTTTGGTATGGCGGTAATTGGACGCCTTTTAGAAGCCCAAGGGTTCCGTGTTGGTATTATTTCCCAACCTAAATGGGACAATAAAGACGAATTCATGAAACTGGGTAAACCGAATCTCTTTTTTGGTATTACTGCAGGTAACATGGATTCGATGATCAACCGCTATACCGCCGATCGTAAGCTTCGTCATGATGACGCTTACACCCCGAACAATGAAGGGGGCAAACGTCCCGATCGTGCAGTACTCGTATATTCTCAGCGCTGTCGTGAAGCATTTAAAGACGTTCCTATTGTATTAGGTGGTATTGAAGCAAGCCTTCGCCGTCTTGCACACTATGATTACTGGTCTGACAAAGTGCGTCGTTCAGTATTAATGGATGCAAAAGCCGATATTTTATTGTTTGGTAACGCTGAACGTGCGCTGGTTGAAGTCGCGCACCGTTTGGGTAATGGCGAAGATATTAAGTCATTAACGCGTATCGCTGGTACTGCGGTAATGGTGAAAGAGGCTCCTGAAGAGTATAAAGAAATTGACTCTTCACGTATTGAAAAGCCCGGCCGCGCAATGGTAATGCCAAACCCATACGCGACCGAAGAAAACTGTGATACGAATAAACAAGAACAAAAAAACGAAGCCAAAGTAGTACGTGTACAACCATCACGTCACGATGCAAAAACAACAGTTGTTCGTTTACCATCATATGAAAAATTAGCCAATGACCGTATTCTCTATGCCCACGCTAGTCGTGTGATGCATTTAGAAACCAACCCCTACTCTGGTCGTGCTCTAATTCAAAAACACGCTGATCGTGAGCTTTGGGTAAACCGTGCGCCGATCCCACTATCAACTGAAGAGATGGATTTCGTTTTCGGCTTACCGTTTGCGCGTGTGCCACACCCTAGCTACGGCAAAGCAAAGATCCCAGCTTATGATATGATCAAAACTTCGGTTAATATCATGCGTGGTTGTTTTGGTGGTTGCTCTTTCTGTTCAATCACAGAGCACGAAGGTCGAATCATCCAAAACCGTTCAAAAGAATCTATTTTGAACGAAATTAAAGATATTCAAGAAAAAGTACCAGGCTTTACGGGTACCATTTCTGATCTTGGTGGCCCAACAGCAAACATGTATCGTTTAGGCTGTTCTGATGAACGTGCAGAAGCCAACTGTCGTCGTCCATCATGTATCTTCCCTAAGATCTGTGAAAAGCTAAATACTGACCATAAACACACTATCGATCTGTATCGTGAAGCGCGTAATCTAAAAGGCATTAAAAAGATTATGATTGCGTCAGGTGTGCGTTATGACTTAGCAGTTGAATCACCAGAGTATGTTCGAGAACTTGTGACTCACCACGTTGGTGGCTACTTAAAAATTGCCCCAGAACATACCGAGAAAGGCACGCTTGATCTGATGATGAAGCCTGGTATGGGTACGTTTGATCGCTTTAAAGAAATGTTTGAACAATACAGTCAGGAAGCAGGCAAGAAGCAATACCTGATCCCTTACTTTATTTCAGCACACCCTGGCTCTACTGATGAAGACATGCTTAACCTTGCTTTATGGTTAAAGCAAAATGACTACCAGTGTGATCAGGTTCAGAACTTCTACCCGTCACCAATGTGTAATGCAACGGCGATGTATCACTCTGAAACAAACCCACTGAAGAAAGTGAAATATAAAGGCCGCGAAGATTTATCAGTTGCCAAAGGTGAGCGTCAGCGTCGCTTACACAAAGCGCTATTACGTTACCATGATCCAGCTAACTGGGTATTGATCCGTGACGCGCTAATTTCGATGGGTAAAAAACATTTAATCGGTAATCGTTCAAGCTGTTTAGTTCCACCACCAGGTACTGAAGCTGAGCTAACGCCAGCAGAGCGTCGTGGCTCGGGTCGCCATGGTGCTAAGCGATTTGCGACTAAGCACCCAAATCAACCTGATATTCGTAAAGACGGAAAGCGTAGCTCAACAGCGCGTAACGGAAAGCCAACAGTAAAAGGTAAACCTTCAGCCAATGGAAGACCTACGGCTAATAGTAAACCTGCTGGAACAGGCAACCGAAGTGAGACAAACGGCAATAAGCGCCCTAATAATGGCAGCAATGCAGGTGCCCGTAATGGCAAACCAGCAGGCAATACAAATCGCAACGGAAAAGCGGGGCGACCAAATAAACCGACACGCAGTCGAGCTGGTGCATAAACTGACACATCGTCAACTATATTAGTATTAAACGCTGTATCAATGCAGCGTTTTTATTTAATCGTATGTTGACAATTTCCATGTATCATAAGAACTTATTGACATTAATAGCATAAATAAACATATTTTATTTATTATTAACTAATTTATTTATTTCAAGGACGTCAATTCGCTGTGAAATCTATTACTCAATTCTGCTTATTCACGTTACTTACCACGCCCGCCTTAACTTATGCTTCAGATGATGATTATGAAGCGTGTTTGTTAAATGCTGTAAAAAATCAAAGTGGTGAATTAACAGTGAATCAAATCCGTTCTCGCTGTAAATCCATTGTTACTCATTCTAAAACGGTAAAAGATCAACCCATGATCACTCAGCGATTACAAAGCGAACGTGAAACGAGCTTTGAACCCTTTGTGATCACACCGCACCGTATGAACTACTTCCTTCCTTTGTCTATAACCGACAGCATTAACCATGAAGCTTATAAAGGTACAGAATGGGGTAACCACTTTAAAAATGCAGAAGCCGAATTCCAGATTAGTTTCAAAACGCCGCTAAATTACGATGATCTATTAATTGATGGCGATGGTCTTTTCCTTGCTTTTACGCTCAATTCTTATTGGCAGGTTTACGCAAGTGGGGTTTCACGCCCATTCAGAGAGACTAACTATCGACCTGAAATGTTTTACTTAGCACCAACACCATGGACCCCATTTGGTGGCAATACTTGGGCTACATTGGGAATCGAGCACCAATCGAATGGTCGTACACAAGGGTTATCTAGAAGTTGGAATCGTGTATATACCGACTTTATCTTTGAAAAAGGAAACTTTGCATTCTCATTTAGACCATGGTGGCGTATTCCGGAGGACAAGAAAAAAGAACCTCTCTCGCCATCTGGTGATGATAACCCTGATATCGAAGATTACATGGGACATTACCAAGTCGGTGTGGTTTACAAATGGGATGACTATGAGTTCAGCTTTACTGGACGAGAAAACTTTGCTTCTCATAAAGGCTATGGTGAGATCGGGTTGACCTTCCCATTATGGGGTAAATTGCGTGGATATACTAAATATTCAACGGGTTACGGTGAAAATTTGGTTGATTATAACCACAAACAGCAACGTATTGGTGTGGGTATTGCCTTGACCGATATTTTATAAAATATGTATAAGCATGACGTTTTAAGAAGCGTCATGCTTGTTTCATCTAAATAATTCAAACCCCATAAAGATAATTGCAGCACTACCTAATATGGAAAAAAGACCTACAACAACCTTTCTTTGATTCGTAGGCGACATATAGCGCATAACCCAATAAGCAAACAGTAATAGACCAATTATCACAACAATCTTCAACATATTTATCCCCTATTGGTCAAAGTGCGTTCTTTAATGATGTATAAATCTTCCTTTAAATACACGATCTTATTACTTATTTTATCTTTTTAGCTTAACACATAGTTCATATTTAGGACAAAAAACACGCAAATATAAATAGCGCAGAGCAGCGCTATTTTGATATATGAAAGAGAGATTAAATCTCAAACATTGGAATACCTTTTAATTGCGGTATCACTTGTTGAAGTTGTTTCTCTTGCTCAGCCAAACCGTCAATTGAACCACATAAACTATCTGCTTTTACTTTCATTTGCTGGCTACGATGTGTCATTTGTTCGCCTAATCGTGTTTTTAATGCAGTAAATTTTGACTGAAGTTGTGTAAAATCCACATTACCATTTTTCATTTCATCAGAAAGCGCTGCAAATAAGCTCGCTAACGATTGAACACTGACTTGTTTCATTGCCGATTCAAACTCGGTTTTCCAATTAGTATCCATATTAGAAAACACATCAGCAGGCATAACAAACTCACCTTGCTGATTATAAAATTTCCCATGAGCTTGCTGACCAAACTGAGCAATTAAGATCTCAACGTTTTTAAACGCATCCTGTGAATCAAAACTATTGGCAACTTCACCCAATACGTCTGATGCCATTCCAACGCCTTCTTGTGCTAGTTGTGCCATCTGCGGTAGGTAAGTCTGAACATTCTGGCTATAGGCCTCGACTGCTTTTTGCTGCATTGCCGTTAAATCAACTTTTCCACCATTAACATATACTTCATTACTTTTATTAATCAGTAACTTAGGCTCACCTTGTTCATAGACAGAAATATTACCATTATCAATGTGAATTGGATTTGGCACATCCACAGGACAACTCTGTGCAAATACTGAGTTTGAAATTAATAGCAGTATGCCGATCAATAACTTGTTCATCACTTTATCTCTTGAAATCATCTAGGCGAATGATTGCCTTTTTATTAAGACCACAGTTTTCCATTTTCACTCCATATTCTATCGCGATTTGTTACTTGTAACGACTTGTTGTCTTTCTTTGAATAAAAAACTAATAATAACAGCACATTGTTCAATAACAGTTGAATTATCCCCATCATTTCTTCAACATAGCTTTTAAATTCAACCGATTTGGAATTCTCGTGGAAAAAGTTGCAATATTTGTTGATGTACAAAACATCTACTACACCGTAAAAGAAAAGTATCGCGCTAACTTCGACTACAATGCTTTTTGGGCGGAAGTATCACAAGATAGAGAAATCATCGCAGCTTACGCTTATGCCATCCATAAAGGAGATGAAAAGCAAAGACAGTTTCAAAATATTCTGCGAGCGATTGGCTTTGAAGTAAAACTAAAACCGTTTATCCAACGCAGTGATGGCTCTGCTAAGGGAGATTGGGATGTGGGTATTACACTAGATGTTATCGAGCATGCACAAGATGCTGATCGTATTATTTTACTATCAGGCGATGGTGACTTTGATTTATTAGTGGATAAAGTACAGACCAAATATAATACCAAGGTAGAAGTGTATGGCGTACCGGGCTTAACGGCGACATCACTTATCAATACCGCAACACATTACCGCGAAATTGAAGATACCCTGTTACTTGGACGTTAGTCGCTATATACCTTAATAAATAAGGCCAGCTCTATCAAACAATAAAACTGGCCTTATCTCTTTTACTCTCTTTATTTACTCATTACATGTGCCATTGGCTGACCATGGATTTCTAATAGTTCGTGTACTGAATGCCATACCATTTTTACAGGAACAATAATGAAATAAACCGACGCTAATACAACCATTGTTGGATCGGCATAGACTGCATATCCAGCATATTGCGTCATCATTAATAATTTAGCGATAAAGAAACCAGCAAGTACAGCAACACTAATCACAGTGTCCATAATCCACTGTTTTGCTTCAGCATCTGCTAACGCTGATTCAATATTCTCGCTCTTCAACTTAATATAACGATAAGTCGCATAACAACCAGTAACACTTACCATACCAAATGCAAGTGCAACGCCCGCATTGACATCACGACCCCCCGCTAAAATTGCTTCAACGGCTGAATAAAATGACCATAAACACATAACGGCAATAACAGAACCTTTAATCGCAATTACCGCAGGCTCAATCATTGCAAATTGAGGGGTTGTCTTATCCACTTCAGGCTTATGAATATAATGCGCTGCACCCAGTGATAACATGGTTAAGGCTAAGCTGACGAGTGAATAGGCACCATCAAACACAATTACTAACGAGCCAACAATAGACCCTAAAACAATCCCTATTACCGCAAATGAAAATGATGATATTGTTGACAACAATAGCAATCCACGCTCTTGTTGTATCTTGCTAGACATATATACCTCAATCGACAAATTATTCGTCGTTTTTTGTTGTTGAATTATCCTAGGTACATAATACTGTGACTTAAATTAATAATATAATCACTGAGCGACAGTTTTTTCGTCGCTAATATTGGCATATAGGTTGGTATATTTAACAGGCAAAAATCTGCATGAGAACTAATCAAATTGAAATGTATTTATATGCAATTAAGACAGGGTCTATTGCAGAAGCCGCACGAAAGTTAGGAAAAAGTCGAACTACCGTCAGTGCTGCTTTAAGTGCGCTGGAAGATGAGCTCGGTATTGCGCTTTTAAATCGAACAGGAAACCAAATAATTCCTACTGGTATCGGTGATGCAATTGCTAATGATTTCGAAAGAATGCTACTTATTGCCCGTGATATTGAAACCCGCTGTGATCAGCATTTAGCTGGTGTTGAATCCAGCATTCGTATCGCACGTGATGACTCATTACCAGAATCTGTGTGGCGTAAACTACTACGTGATATTCGTAAACAATTCCCACAAACCAGTGTCTCTATTTATAGCGCTCCACCACAAGAGCTAGAAGAAATGGTGACCCAAAATCTTGTTGATGTCGCCTATGGGTTATTACCAGATACCCATCAGCTTTCACGTGTGAATCAGATCCATTTAGGTCAAATTCGCATGATGTCCGTTGCCCATAAAGATCATCCACTTAGTCAATTACGTAAAGTGACAGCAGCCGATCTTGAGCGTTTTACTGAAATTGCCGTTGCCTATATCGATGAAGAAAGTCTGAAAATTGTTACACCTAAGGCTGGTAAATACATTGCATTATCGTTTTACGAGCACCTTCGAGATGCGGTGTTAGATCAAACTGGTTGGTCTTATTTACCTGCAATTCTCATTAATCATTACTTGCGCGACGGCACACTTAAAGTCATCAAGTATAACCGAGCCATGAACTGGCAAGCTTATGGTGAGGTAGTAGAAACCGAATCACGCCGTACACCAGTTATAAAATGGCTTTCAGAACAAATAGAAGCTTACTTGTTTGATGAAAGTGATTAGAAGCATAAAAAAGCAACATTAGAAGTTAATCAAATAGCCACTGAAAAGTCATAAAACCGCGATAGCGTAAAAATTCATCCTAAACAGAGTGTTTAAGAATCATGAATATCAATACCTATCGCACCTTATGGCTATCTGATCTCCATTTAGGTAACCGTGATTGTAAAATTGATTATCTCCTCAACTTTTTTGAACATAACCAAGCTGAAACCATTATTTTAGTTGGTGATATTATTGATTTATGGTCTCAAAAAAATCGTTCTTATTGGCCTCAGAGCCATAATGCATTACTAAACCTATTACTCGATAAAGCACACCACGGTTGTAAGATAATCTATATTCCAGGGAATCACGATGAAAAAATCCGTGACTTTCTTCACTATGATTTTGGTCATATACAACTCGAACGCCAATATATTCATACCACTGCGACTGGAAATAAAATACTGGCGTTACACGGTGATGAATTTGATGATTTGATTACCATTAATCGCTTTCATTCTTATTTAGGTGATAAAGGCTATGACTTCCTACTTTTTCTCAATCGTTGGCTACACCATATTCGCCGAAAATTAAATAAACCTTATTGGTCCTTAGCTACATACTTAAAGCAACGGGTCGATAAGGCGCATCAAGCTATTGCTCGTTTTCGTCAAGCTGCAATTAATCATGCTAAAAATAATCAGGTTGATGGGATTATATGTGGCCATATCCACCAGCCAGACCTTCAATATTGTGACAGTATTATGTATGCCAATTGCGGTGACTGGGTCGAAAATTGCACCCTTTTAACTGAAACCCATGATGGTGCAATACAACTACGACATTGGACAGATACCCATTGTGAATTAATTACAGATAGTCGTAAATTATTTAATCAGAATAAAAAACAGCCACTTAAAAAAAATGTCGCCTAGTCATTAATGGGACCAGTAACACATAACTTATTGATTAATGAATTTACATCAGACAATTACAAAACGATTGCTACACTTATTATGCTTATTGTAAGTCATTCACTTCTGTGAATTCAGCTGAATTAAGATAAATAATGATAATTTATCTTTAAAATATATGGACATAGCTAGATTGAACGGTGTTTTTAACCCATTATGTGCGTCGTTTTTATAAAATAAGGAAAAAGAAATATGATGAGAAAATTGGTTGCCGAGTTTATCGGTACATTCTGGTTAGTACTAGGTGGTTGTGGTAGTGCGGTTCTGGCTGCTGCTTATCCTGATTTAGGCATCGGTTTCCTCGGTGTAGCACTAGCATTCGGTTTGACTGTTGTAACTATGGCATACGCGATTGGTCATATTTCTGGCTGCCACTTAAACCCAGCAGTGACTGTTGGTCTATGGGCTGGTAATCGTTTCCCTACTGGTGAAGTTGTACCTTATATTATCTCTCAAGTACTTGGCGGTATCGCTGGTGCTGCTGTACTTTACGTTATTGCAAGTGGTCATGCTGGTTTCGATCTAGCTGGCGGTTTCGCATCGAACGGTTATGGTGAACACTCACCTGGTCACTACTCATTATTATCTTCTTTCGTTACTGAAGTAGTCATGACGTTTATGTTCCTATTTGTGATTTTAGGTGCGACCCACAAACTAGCATCACCACAAATGGCAGGTTTAGCCATTGGTCTTGCCCTAACACTTATTCACCTAATCAGTATTCCTGTAACAAACACATCGGTTAACACTGCACGTAGTACAGGTCCTGCTTTGTTTGTTGGCGATTGGGCAACATCTCAACTTTGGATGTTCTGGGTTGCGCCACTTATCGGTGCGGTTCTAGCTGGTTGGATATACCGTTGGTTAGCACCAAATAACGACTAATATCGTTATTATATCAAACACTAAAAAAGCGAGCATCAGCTCGCTTTTTTAGTATCTTTGCTTAATCTAATAATTAAACTTCTTGCACCGTTTGTAATAGCACTTGTACTGGGTGCTTAAACTTAATGTGCTCAAAACGTTTTACTTGGCTTCGGCAAGAATAGCCCGTTGCCATACAACGTGAATTATCAAGTTGCTCGATATTTGGTTTCCAGCTTAAATTATATACCCCTTTAGAGGTCTCTAACTTATCTTTTTCATGACCAAATGTTCCAGCCATACCACAACAACCAACAGCAACAGATTGAAGCGCTATACCAAAGTGACTAAATATCGTTCCCCACTGCTTTTCAGCATTAGGCATCTTGGTTTTTTCAGTACAATGAGCAAAGAGGTACCAAGGTTCTTCATCTGTCGCTTGATATTGCTTTAACTCTGGCAGTAATGGTAATAACCACTCATGTGCGGTTAACACTTCAAAGTTACCACGGGTTTCTTTTAATACTTCAGCGTATTCATCGCGGTAACAAAGCACAAGTGCAGGATCAACACCTACCATTGGAATATTCAGCACAGCTAATTGGTTTAGGAAATCAGCGGTATTACGAGCGGTTTTAGCAAACTGGCGCAAGAACCCTTTTACATGCTGTGCTTTACCATTTGGTTTAAATGGCACCAAAATTGGTTTTTTGCCCAGCTTTTCAGTCAAGAGAATAAAATCTTTTACCACTTCGGCATCATAGAAGCTGGTAAACGGATCTTGAACAATCAGTACATAATTCTTACGCTCTTGCTCTGATAACGCTTGTAACCATTGCAGGTCAAAACGCAGTGCATGGTGTCCATCAAGTTGCTCAGTTAATGTCGGCAATGACAATAACGGCATATCAACATACCCAATCGCTTTTTCAGTGAGTTTTTTCGACCACTCCAGACGTGTTAAGGCGTTCATCACCCCAGGTGCTTTCGCCATTAAGGGTAAATAGTATTCAACATACGCAACTAAATAATCTTTAGCTGGGCGTTGATAGCGGCTGTAATAGATATTCATAAAGCGGGAGCGGAAGCTTGGAACATCTACTTTGATTGGACATTGGCTTGCACAAGCTTTACATGCTAGACAGCCATTCATCGCTTCCATCACTTCATGAGAGTAATCATATTGCTTACGGCGCTTACCATACGTATTTTTTAGACGATCGATAATCTGTTTAATCGTCGGTGTCGTAGTCAATAACTTATGTTCTAACTCGTCTGCATTAACACCTTGCTCTGCTAATTGACGTAGCCATTCACGAACCAACCCTGCCCGCCCTTTCGGAGAATGACGACGATCTGCGGTGATCTTCATCGATGGACACATCGGTGAGCTTGTGTCGTAGTTAAAACACAAGCCATTACCATTACATTCCATCGCTTGTTTAAAGCTATCTCGCGTTGTTACAGGGATCTGGCGATCATAAAAACCACGCTTACGATCATCAACCTTCACTAATTGATCATCGCTCTCTAATGGCGTACAAATTTTACCCGGGTTTAAACGATTGTGTGGATCAAACGCTGATTTTACACGACGTAATTCTGTGAATAACTCATCACCAAAGAAAGCCGGACCATATTCAGAGCGGAAACCTTTACCGTGCTCGCCCCACATCAATCCTCCATATTTTGCCACCAGCTCAACAACTTGATCAGAGACTTCTTTCATCAAGCGCTCTTGCTCAGGATCACACATATCAAGTGCTGGGCGAACGTGTAAAACCCCCGCATCAACGTGGCCAAACATGCCATAATTTAATTGTTTTTCATCAAGTAGCTGACGGAATTCAGCAATAAAATCAGCTAAGTTTTCAGGAGGTACGCAGGTATCTTCAGCAAATGCGATAGGTTTTTGACTACCTTTTGCTGCCCCCAACAAACCCACAGCTTTTTTACGCATAGTGTAAATTTTTTGAATGCTCGCCAGCTCTTCACAGACTTGATAGCCAATAATGCCTGCTTCATTCGCCGTTATCATGGCATCGAGTCGTTCACATAATGCTTTCACTTGTTGTTGATTCTCGGCAATATCGTTGCTTGCATACTCAACCATATTGATTCCAAGCATTTCCTTGCCAGGAACATCGGTTAATAAATCGCTAACAGTGTTCCAAACAATATCTTGTTTTGCGAGATTCAATACTTTGGAATCGATGGTTTCTACCGATAGCGCTTTAGCTTCAACCATCATTGGCGCATTACGTAGCGCTGAATCAAAACTATCGTATTTAATATTTACAAGCGTACGTGATTTCGGGATTGGCGTAATATTCAGTTTCGCTTCTGCAATAAACGCAAGCGAACCTTCTGCTCCACACAACAAACGACCAATATCAAATTGTGTTAGTTCATCGTCATAAACATTTTTTAAATCATAACCCGTTAGAAAGCGATTCAAAGGTGGAAACTTATCGATAATTTGCTGGCGTTTTTCACGACATATTTGCGCAGAGGTTTTAACAACTTTTGCAGCGAGATCATCACCTGTTATCGACTCTATTTGCACCTCATTTAATGCTTCAGTTTTTAATACTGAGCCATCAACAAGGACTGCCGTTAACGACAATACATGATCAGACGTTTTTCCGTATTTTAACGACCCTTGACCCGAAGCATCAGTGTTGATCATACCGCCCACGGTAGCACGGTTACTGGTTGATAAATCAGGAGAGAAAAAATAGCCATGAGGACGTAACGTATCGTTAAGTTGATCTTTTACGACACCTGTTTGTACTCGAACCCAACCTTGTTCAGGATTAACTTCCAGTACCTTATTCATATGGCGTGAGATATCGACAACCACACCGGGTGTCAATGATTGGCCATTAGTTCCCGTACCGCCCCCACGAGGAGAAAAAGTGATTTTTTGATAGTTTTTCTGTTGACCAATTTGACCAATTAACACCAGATCATCGATATCTTTCGGTAAGACAACCGCCTGAGGAATAACTTGATAAACGCTATTATCCGTCGCAACAGCGAGTCTACTCGCATAGGTTTTCTCTATCTCACCACGAAAACCTGCCGCGAATAAATCGTCAAGGAATGACAGCACCAGTTGCTCGATACTGTGCTGATGGGTTAATGCTGGTAACATTGTGCTCCTTCTCCAATGTACGCTATCACTTATAGCGGAGTCGTGTCCTACGACTATTGGCTTTCTCTCATTTAATATTTATAGCCTGATCGTTATAAATTCGATCATCGGCACATCAATTTTAGGTATTATTATCACTTTACTCTACCTTACAACGCGATAGAACAAAACAAACAATCCTTGCTTGTCACTACCGCTTCTGCCTTGAAAGTACTTATTTAAAACGGTAACTATGCACAGTCATCATTACGCACGCCATAACCATTACGATAATAGTTAATGTTTTTATCAATAATATAGCGACTGTACTTATCACGAGATCTACAAATAATGAGCTCAAAAATCCCATCGCCAATACAGAGCTTAGTAGAGACACTGCTAATTTTATTTTTTGAGTGTAAGTAATTGTCTGTCGTGATCGACCTCTATCAAATAAGACAGCGGTACTCATTGCAAGCGTACAAGCCAATAAATACACTTGCTGAGGGACTTGAAAATAGCTCAAACCCACAGCTATTATTATGCTTAGTAGCGTCCAATATCGCCAATTACGAACATGCTGATAGGCTAAGCCTGAGTGTTGCCACCAAATAAACAAGACTAAAAGCACTATCCCAGCACTCAAACCAAGTACGGTATCTGAGATAAAATGTACACCTAGCCAAATCCTTGCTATAGCTTGTAAACTGATAGCAATAACCAACAACGGTAGTGTCTTTAAGCGGAACGCTATTAGGTTTGAAGTAAAGTTAAGTCGATAACGATTAATCAACAACGGCAAATTATACCAAAGCAGTCCCCATAGTACCGTTGCCATTAATGTATGACCGCTCGGCAAACCAAAACCACTGGCAGCAGTTTGTTGTAAATCAGGCCAAATATAAAATGGACGAGGTGATGCTAATGCTAATTTCATTACCGAAGCAATAAAAGTGGCAGACACAAGCACACTTGATAAATACAACATTGCTGTCACACCAAAACTGACGGTAACAACGAGCAATAACAAACCAATAAACAACTTCTCACCAGGTAAGTTAAACACAGACATCACTCGTTGAAAAAGTGATTGGTAACTGTTAGGCAGCGATTTGATTTCTTGTTGAAACGACTTAATCTGTGTCAGCTCCCATTGGTGTAACCTACTCACCGCATAGTAATCTGCAGCATTGGTCGTAATTTCACTATTGGGTACTTGTGATAATAAGCGTTGGATCAGTGGAACATCATTTGGGTAACGATAATCTTTTGGCGTAATGTTTTCAGCTGTCAGTATATAGGCACGCTTTACCTCTTTGGTAAAATGCTTCGCTTGCCAAGTACTAATTAACAAATCATCACTTTCTGTCGTTGTTAACGGTTGGGTATAAGGCGTGATCAGTATTGTTGGAATGGGCTGTTTCGCTACACACGCAAATAACGTCGTATTACCTCGCAATTTTAGCAATTTCACCGCATCAACATGAATACCAGTTTCTTCATAGACTTCACGTACAGCCGCTTGCTCAGGAGAATCTTCAGAAGTGATTTGCCCGCCTGGTAAGGCTAATTTATTTGATATTTCTTCTTTTATAACGACAACTTTATCACCGTGACGGATCAAACATGCTGAGCCAACCAACGGAGTAGCCTGAGCTGGAAACGAAAAAAAGATAATAAGAAGTAAAGTTAAAATAGCCCTGTCAGGCTTTATTGCAGAGAGAGAAGGTGTACTAATACGTACCATGGAAAATAGCATCCAAGAAGAATAGAAATAAGAGAGCTGAGAAACACAGTGTAACTCAGCTCACTAGACATGACGCTAAAAGAATCACAAAACGCTATAAGCCACCCATCAAGGTGTATTTCATTTCAGTATATTCTTCTAAACCTTGATGCGCACCTTCTCGGCCAATACCTGATTCTTTTATACCACCAAATGGTGCGAGTTCAGTAGAAATTAACCCTTCATTAACTCCGACCATGCCATATTCCAGTGCTTCACTAACACGAAAAACGCGTGATAATGATTGAGTATATACGTATGCAGCAAGTCCTGAGTCGGTATTATTAGCACGTGTAATAACATCTTGCTCATCCGTAAACTTAAACACAGCCGATAAAGGACCAAAAGTTTCTTCATTCGCCACTAACATATTATCGGTTACATCACTGAGTACCGTAGGTTGAACAAAGCAGCTTATAGAAGGCTTTCGTGTACCTATGACTAGGTTAGCCCCTTTCATCATCGCATCATTAATATGTTTTTCGACTTTCTCAACCGCAGCTCGGTTTATCAACGGGCCAATAGTTACGCCATTATCAACACCATTTCCAACCGTTAGTGCTGATACTTTTTCTGCTAGCTTTTCTACAAATTGCTGGTACACATCACTATGAACATAGATACGGTTAGTGCACACACATGTCTGACCTGCATTACGAAACTTAGAGACCATCACCCCATCAATCGCACGAGATAAATCGGCATCATTAAACACAATAAATGGCGCGTTACCACCTAACTCTAAAGACACTTTCTTAACGGTAGCTGCTGACTGTGCCATCAAAAGCTTACCGATTGCAGTAGAGCCTGTGAATGAAACTTTGCGAACGCGCTTATTACTCATAAGCTCTGCGCCAATTTTGACGGCATCTCCCGTAATTACATTAAACAAACCTGCAGGAATACCCGCCCGATGCGCGAGTTCTGCAAGGGCAAATGCAGTATAAGGGGTATCTGGCGCCGGTTTTAATACAACGGAGCAACCCGCAGCAAAAGCTGGACCACATTTACGTGTGATCATTGCAGCAGGAAAGTTCCATGGTGTAATGGCAGCAACCACACCAACAGGCTGGCGAGAGACTAAAATACGGGCATCTTCTTTATGGCTTGGAATAATCTCACCGTTTAGACGCTTAGCTTCTTCGGCATACCATTCAACAAAACTCGCCGCATAGGCAATTTCACCTTTAGCTTCAGCCAATGGTTTACCTTGCTCAGCAGTAAGAATATTAGCTAATTCATCACTGTGTGAAACAATTAACTCATACCACTGACGTAAGATCATCGAGCGATGTTTCGCTGTTGTTTTTGACCACAATCGATACGCTTTATCTGCCGCATCAATCGCGATATTTGTTTCTTCTACACCCATAAGTGGAACATGACCAATAACTTCATTTGTCGCCGGATTGGTAATATTTGCCGTTTTACCAGAAAAAGCGTCACTCCATTGGCCATTAATAAATGCTTGCTGTTTAAACAAGCCACCAAAAGAAAAAGTCGTGTTTCCTATTATTCCGTAAATATTGAGTATCTATTTAATCTTGATATTGTAATACAAATAACTATTAAGCGTTTAATATTCCGCTATCATTTTATCAGTTGCCAAATTTTGTTGCTAATAATGCGGCAGAGCAGCGAGTAAGCAACTAGGCTAAAAGAGATTTGAATATTATTTTGTAATGGCATGATACATAGGCTTGTTTTCTAGCCTTACGAAAACAGGTAACAATAGCAATGACTAGAAAAATTGCAGTAATTCGGCACGGTATAAAACACGGCGCCATCATAACTTATATCGATACTCCCCATCTTCCTGATACCAACCCCTTTATCCTTTGGGATCATTATTTATCCACTAACCGATCACATAATGAACTAGGCTTTCATGGCCACTCAGGTATCGAAGCTGTCAGCTATCCCGTTGTCGGTTCAATACAAAACGATGACAGTATTAACGGTAAAAATCACATTCAAACGGGTGATATTCATCTCACCACTTGTGGCTATGGCATGGCACATAAATCATTGATGAAACCTCACAATGGTATCGTAGAAGCATTTCAAATGTGGACCGCTTCGCCTTCAGAGAAAAAAGGTGAAATGGCTAGGCCATCAAGCACGCATATTGCCAGTGAAAAACTACCTCTCATTGAAGGCACACACGCGACAACAAAAGTACTCATAGGTCACTACAATGGTGTTGAAAGCCCGATAAAACACAACTGCAATATTATCTATCTTGATATTATTGTCACGTCATACGGTAGTTGGACGTTTACACCACCAGAGACCCATGTTGCAGGTTTTATTTATTTACGCTCAGGGCACGCCTATATCGCAAATAATCAGCTACATCCGAATCAAATGGGAATTTTTGCTCACTCACAATTGCCCATTACCGTCACAACCACAAACCACAGTGCACGATTTTTTATTGCGTTAGGTGAGCCATTAAAACAACCTTTAATAACAAAAGAAGGCTCTGTTCATTCTTCAAGTAATAATTTACACATTGCATTAAAAAATATTCAACAGATTATAAAGCAATTACAGCCTGTTGAAGAAAAAACATAAATAACAACGCCCTGTAATTTAAAAAGGGCTATATATTACAGGGCGTTAGAAAGTTATGGACGTGATGCTAACTGATAAGTGCCATTTGATTGAAACCATAGCGTTTGTTTTTGTTTGCGACCCAATAGAATTGGACCATCATCAAAAAACAAAAAGTTTTTCCAGTTACGTTTAAATACACCCCATTTAGTTTCTACAATATTGTACTTTTCGTAGCAAAAATAAATCGTTGTATTATCTTCCCATTGCAAAGCAGCCAAAATAGCGTCTGGCAATGAAACATCATCATCGTTATCCCAAGCATCTTGCCAGTCTTCAGGCTCTGACCAGACTTTTGTATCTGCAGCCCAATCACCGTGCTCAAAGTGATCAGAATCCGGACTCTGTTTACTAATATGTTCCTGCCACAATTGCGAAGAACGTGCTTGGGTCAACGGTTTTATTTGCTCAAGATCTGCCGTAGGAACAGGCATCGAAGCATGGGTAAAAATCCACTTACGCGTGTAATTATCAAGTTCGGTGTAATTCATCAATTAGCCTAAATATATAATGACACCGCAATGTACATCAGACACAAAATTTGTTCCAGTTACAGACTAAGAAAAAGAATTCTTAATCGCTGCTCTCAATGTATCAAAAAAGGTACGACCATAATCGTACCTCATCCATCATTTCCCGTGATTATAATTATCCTGTTTTATTTTTCTTCACCCCATAAATTACTTACCCAACCGCCCACATTGTCATCATAATGACTATCATTAAATGTCGTTATTGGCTTTATGAGATTTTCATTATTATGACTTTCTAGTAGCTGTGATATATGCATCGCCATAGGATCACCTGTCGATTTCATTTGATGCCGAGTTGCAACTTCTTTGATAATTTGTAATCGATATGACGAGTTCATTTTTTTCATCACACACTCCTCTTTCTTAGACATAAACGTTTAAAAAATAGGCGCACCAACATCAAACGTCAAATAACTGTATTGCTAATGTCATAACAGTCAGGCATTTGAATCGAAATGAAATGTTATAAATAACAACACGTTATTTTTTCAAGAAAAGAAAAACATTACTACCTCATATAATTAAACACATAACCAATTGATTTAAATAAAATTAATAATTTATTAATTTTTTATTTCATTTGGTCCTATTGTTAATAATTATGTCTAAAAATATACTTACAAAATAAGCGATGTAATCGGAGTGTCTTCGTGCATTAAATACATGCTATGTGATCATCTTGTTACCAAACCTGTTAAACTATAAGACGTTATTGTTCTTTATATCTAAATGTTTAGGAGTACCTGTGCGTTTATTGTCTTTATTTACTTCGTCGGTTTTATCTTTATTGAGTGTGACAGCCATTGCAGCACCGACAAGTAATACTCCAACGGCACTACAAAAAGAGAGTCATGCTACCTATTCTTTTCCGAACCAATTTCATCAATGCAAAAAGACATTAAATTACAATGTCTTTTTTAAAGGTCAGAAAATTGGTCATTATCAACGTCACATTGTTTGGAAAGGCGATAGCGCTGATATTTATACCAACAGTGAAGTTGATGTTTTGATTACTAAATCAAAAATGAACTCTCATACTCAATTACATTGGTCAGATGTTGCCCAACACTTTGTCACGGATAAATTTCAACGAACGATCACTGGACTAATGTCGGGTAATGTCAGTGTAGCTTTTAGTAACGATGGTCATAACTCAACAGTGACTGAAGATGGAAAAACGCAGAAATATACCAACGCTTTAGCGCCTATTCTTGATGGTGACACGATTGGAAGCCAAATGCGTCTCGATTTAATAGAAGGTAAAAAGAACTTTGATTTTATCATGCAAAACAGTGACGAAACTAGCCACTACTTCTTTGCGGTAGTAGGTAATGAAACAATTAATACTAATTTTGGTACTCTAAATACTATTAGGGTTAATCAAACGAGAAAAAGCGATCGCCAACTTTCATTATGGTTTGCACCATCACTTGATTATCAACTCGTAAAAGCAACTTATCACCGTAAAATTGTTGATTTAGAGGCGATACTTATGAGTAAAAAGATTGATTGCCCACCAAAGCAGTTATTCAAGTAGTAACCATCATTAGTATCGAATAGCCGAGTTATAAGTAACTCGGCTTTTTATTTTTACTTCATCGTCACTTTGCCGCCAATGATTTTAAATGCAGGTGTACCTCTTACTAGTGTATCGCGTCCAAATACCGCACCACATTCAGGGCATGTTGCAGACTCAACCGTAAAATCTTTTACAATTCTTTCTTTAAAACACTTTACTAACGCCCCTTTTCCACCCTTTCGATATTTAAATAAAGGCGTTTTACATTTAGCGCAAAAGATATCGACTGTTTTTGTCGGCCCTTTTTTATTCGGTTTTGCCACCGTTTATCTCGCTTAAATTATGACGATGAGAAGATCGTTAATTACCTGAAATCGTATTTTCAATGAGTATATCAATCTGTTTTCTATCAATATCATAAACGCCAGCTAAGTTGCCATATTTAGGTGCATGACGATCATTTAGATAAGGATATTGCCAGCCAGTCGTCGTTGCGACGAACATCTCAGCAAATTGATGTGAAATAGATAAGCATCCGGCTAAAACCGTATCAACATAGGTTTGTGTAATAGGAAACTGCTGACAAGGCGGTAAGGCACTATTATTAATATACACCCAAACTGGTTCTGATAATGTGAGCTGCGGATTTTCTAATAATTCAATCTGTTGTGCAGTAATTTGAATACGTTGATAGCCATGCTCTCTTTGATCAAAATCTCTCAAACCTTTTTCATCAACTTCAATTAACACGCCATTACATACACCTTGTCCCGGCTTTACGACTAAAGGTGCAATAGGATAGCTACCATCAACATTACCCCATGAGCGCTGTAAGCCATGTACTAATGCAGGATAGGTTTTACCTGTATTACCTGTACGCTTTCGCGAGTATTTATTGATCAGGCTTCCATAGCCAAAAATATACATCCAATCACCTTTCTCTCTTTTCGTTACCACAATTGAAAACATTAAAGAATCGACAGAAAGTAAACCATTTCTCTAACTCAAGTTCAAATAGCTCTGGGCTTAATGGTAAAAATCGGATTGAATCACCCGGTTTTAATTGACTAACCAAATTAAGATCGCACTGAGTTATACAACCTAAAATAGGATATCCCCCCAACGTTTGTCGATCATTGAGCAATATAATGGGCTCTCCTGCTGCTGGAAATTGAACCGCTCCCTTTGCTATGGGTTGAGAGATCAATGTCGTCTTATTTGGGAGGATCTTTTCCCCTACAAGCCGATAACCCATGCGATCACTATGTTGACTCACTTGATATTCTGACTGATAAAACTGCTGCTTTTGCTGTGGAGAAAACCACTCTGCTTGATATGATTCAATAATAGATACCGTTAACTTTTCCGCATAATTGGGTATATAGCGTGCGGGTACTGCTTGAAAATGATAAACGTTATTTCCACCATATTTAGAAAGCCGTTGCCCCTCTTTAAGTGACTGACCCGCACCATCTAAACCGCCCAGATGATTCCTAACAACTGTCGATACACTACCTAGACTTTCTTTAACACAAAAGCCACCTTCAATTGCCAAATATGCTCTTAATCCCTGACGTGCATAACCCAACTGCAACACTTGTCCTCGCAATAGGCGTACCGTTTGCCAAGGCATAATTTTTTTTCCATCAACTTTGGCTTGCATATCAGCCCCAGTGAGAGCGATAGTACAGTCGGTGAGAACGTTAAAACTGACTTGCCCTAATGTGATCTCTATTTGAGCCGCATTAGGATCATTATTTAACAATAAATTCCCCCAGCAGAAAGCATGCAGATCCATTGCGCCACCTTGGCTTAATCCATGCTCTGCAACACCATAACGACCAAGATCTTGCAACTGCATTAGCACCCCTGATTCAATGATCTCTAACGCTTCCATAACTGCCCTCCTAGATCTAAAAATTCTTGTTTGGTGATCGCGAAAAATTGCACCTGATCGCCAATTGAAAAAATAGATAACGGGTACTGATCAGCTAAAAATAAGGATTGCGGACAGTTACCAATAATATGCCAACCTCCAGGACTTTGATCGGGATATATTGCGGTTTGGTTATCGGCAATACCGACGCTTCCTGCTGGTATTTGAAGTCGAGGTGACAAAAGTCTAGGCATTGCGATTTCATCATCCACCGAAGATAAAAAAGCAAAGCCAGCAGTAAAACCAATCGCACCTACCTGATAGATTTTATCGCTATGTCGCGTAATGACTTGTTGCTCTGTTAACTGGTTATGATCGGCAACAGTTGCTAAATCTGGCGCAACATCTGGATGATAACAAACAGGTAATTGATGCAATTTTGGTGTTAAATAGCAAGATCCTTTATGACTCTGTTGATGTTCAGCAAACCATTGCTCACTTGCCACAACCAATAAAGAATAACAATCACTGTCCTGCCGAAAATGTAGCATCACTTTAGTATACGAGGGAGTAACATCGATTAATTCACGGACATATTGTGTTTTGATAAACGTCACGTAGTCAGCAATCATGGCTGTTGTTTCAGAGGTAATTTTCTGCCCAAATTCCACCATCATGGCTGATTCAGTTAACCGACTAATAAGCATAATAACGTCCTATTTATTATCATTTGCTGACTGCAATAACTGGGCGATCTCTTTAATTGTCGCAATTGATTCAGGGTTATCACCATGCACACAAATAGTATCAACCTGTAATGTTAATAATTTCCCGCTATGGGTTTTCACTTTACCTTGAGCGAGTTGTAATATTTGCGCTTTTATCAAATCAGGATGGTGATGTACTGCACTAGTTTCATGACGTGGAACCAATAGCCCTTCTGTTGTGTAAGCCCTATCTGCAAACGCTTCAAAAAGTAAAGAAACCCCTTTTTGTTTGGCTATTTTAATATATGCATCGTTATTTGCTCGTGAAAGGACCATAAGAGAAAGAGGGAGAGCACGAGAAGTATTAAGCTTGGCGATAGTTGAAACAATTACTTCGAAAATAGCAGGATCTTGCATCATTTGGTTATATAATGCGCCATGAGGCTTCACATACCTAATAGCCATAGTATTCAGCTGACATAAGGCATCTAGTGCCCCGATTTGATAAGCCACAATATGACTGATTTCATCTAACGTATGGGGAATAGGTCGTCGTCCAAACCCTTCTTTATCGTTATACCCAGGGTGAGCACCTATGATCACGTCATGATGTTTAGCTAAAGTAATCGTTCTTGCCATCACCGTTGGATCGGATGCATGAAAACCGCAAGCAATATTCGCCATATTGATCCATGGCATCACTGATGCATCATCACCCATATTCCAAGCACCAAAACTTTCGCCCATATCACAATTTAATTTCATCATGCTCTCCTTGCAATCATGCCAGAACACTGGCTATCAATAATTATCTTAGCCCTCCGAAGCATCAGAGTCTTTGTGTTTAGCAAAAATATCTTTTCCTTTGTTATTGAAATATTACATAATTCTTACATAAAACACTTTTTTAAATTTGCTAATACGTGACCTTTCAGCCATTCTTGCAACATTGTGAGTAATCGCAAAAATTTAAAGCTAAAGCTGATGATTAATCAGTAATATAGGATTTTTATGAAAAAGTTATTTATTTTATTAGGTGCTGTGACATTGCTTTCTGCATGTACACCGGAGGTAGGCAGTGAAGATTGGTGTAACCAATTAAAAGAAAAACCAAAAGGTGATTGGACAGCGAACGAAGTAACCGAATTTGCTAAAAGTTGCATCATTCGCTTCGGCACTGATAGCGATAAATAACAAAAAAGAGCCTTTAGGCTCTTTTTATTTAATGTATTCACATTACAGACGAAAAAAAAGCTCATCTAATGATGAGCTTTTTTTATTGATGGTGCCCCGGGCCGGACTTGAACCGGCACAGCGCGAACGCCGAGGGATTTTAAATCCCTTGTGTCTACCAATTCCACCACCAGGGCACGCAATTACTTGCGATGGGTAAGACACCATCTATAGATATCGCTTATTAGCAATAACTTTTAATTCTATTTGTATTTTACCTGTTAGGTAAAATTAAGATGGTGCCCCGGGCCGGACTTGAACCGGCACAGCGCGAACGCCGAGGGATTTTAAATCCCTTGTGTCTACCAATTCCACCACCAGGGCACGCAATTACTTGCGATGGGTAAGACACCATCTATAGATACCGCTTATTAGCCATATCTTTTAATTTGGAGCGACACACGAGGTTCGAACTCGTGACCTCAACCTTGGCAAGGTTGCGCTCTACCAGCTGAGCTAGTGTCGCATAATATTCTCAAAGAGAATGGAGGCGCGTCCCGGAGTCGAACCGAGGTCCACGGATTTGCAATCCGCTGCATAGCCACTCTGCCAACGCGCCATTTTATTTCTACCGATAACTGAGTTGCTCTTCGGTATGGGAGGCATTCTACGTAATGTAGCTTTTGAGTCAATACTATTTTAAAAAAATAATGCTAAGCGATTATTTTACAACCAAATTATGTAATTCAGCCTGTGATTTAGTCACCATGAGATATAAAACATCATAACGCTACATCATATCTCGCATTGCTGCTGCAGGGATCACAGCTTTAGAATGATTCTGAACTTTTAAAGTGAGCTCTTTTCCAAGATTGAGTGCATGACGAATGCTTTTACCGCTACTCCTTCCGGCAAGATATCCTGCAATAAACGCATTATCTGCAATATAATCCGTTGTCTGCCCTATTGATTGGATCACAGATATCTTCATCTGTGTATGATGAGCTTTAAGATCACTTATCGGATGGTCGTTATATTGTTTGATAACTAATTCACAACAGTTCGAATGGCTATATCGTTCAACAATACCAAGGCTAGTGCCCCAGATTCGTTGTTCATCTTTTATCTCAATAAACGCAATGTCAATGTAAGGTAATAACTGACATATCCAGTATCTTGCTTGCTGTGGTGTCCACATATGAGGGCGGTATCGATTATCAAAGTAAACTTTGCCACCATCTATTTTATATTTTTCTAACAGTACTAATAACGTTGCTTTTGCTTCATCGGTTAATAATGCAAAGCTCACCGCACTGATATAAATGGCATGATAATTATAGTTACTTAATGCTATTTCAAGTGGCGATGACTCCCTTGAAAAGTAATAACGAGCTGCATTATCTTTATTCCAAAAATGGCGATAACAATGCCCTTCTCTATCTGTCTCTATATAACAAAGATCAGGAAATTTAGTCGAAAGATACCGAACTAAACTAGTATCAATACCTTCTTGCTGCCAACACGATAATAATGATAACGATAACTTATCAGTTCCTACGGCTGTCGCGTAACTGACAGAGATAGCTCGAGACTGTCCGAGCCGAGACAAATACAAGGCTGTATTAGGCACATCCCCACCATACGTTGCATACTTATTGGTGTTATTTATTTCAACAAGCGCTTCACCAAAGAAAACAATTCTCACACGGATACCCCATCGTCAGATATCTAAGATTATGCTTCCATTCATACTCATCGTTATATTGTTTATTAAAGCCTAATACAAATGCCACAAATATTGATAATACAATCATCTAGATTTAAAGTATTTTCAGTTCATTATATGGAATAAACGCAATCTCCATTATTACTATTATTAATAACGTTTTATCAGCTCTCATCGATGAAAATAGATAACGACTGCGAAGATATTTTTGTCTCATTATTTAAAAGAAGCGTCTTAAATTCAGGGGAATTATCTATGCTATTTTTATTGAAAAGATCTCATCATTATATTTTTTATTGCGGCACCTAATCCACAAGATATGATATTTATTTGTTATTATGTTGTTTAACTAAGGAATTTAATTTACATGGAAGTGTAAGATTTTATTCAAGCAATTTTATTTAGTCTTGGTATTCTTCTTTTTGCAATCTCAGCAGGTTTGCAGTTTCATTTATGACTATAAAGTATTATGAGGTTGAAGATGTAGCTGAAAGCAAAATTAAAGCGAGTTTTTTCTCTGCGGCATGTCTATTTGTAGCGCTGTTATCGCTTATCTCTTGATGTAATTAAATTTTCAGAATAATTTGACCAATCTTTTACGCTTGTCCCCGTGATAAGCGTTTAATTCTTCTTCCGTATGCTTTAACCTCATTTATACGTTAAACTTTCACCTATCTATTACTTAATAGCTATCTTAGATTCTTAGCTTTAATGAGCAATAGAACATTGAATAATACAACGCCAACTAAATATTTGCCTTAGATAACGGAAGATGTAATGGAAGCGGAACAAATAGAAATTCTAAATTTTATCTCACAGTATCCGCCTTTTGATACTTTGCCTGAAGAGCAACTTCATCAACTTGCTCTTGAAATCGAAGTCGCTTATTACCGTGCGAACACCATGATATTGAATACTGGCGATAGTATTCATGATCTGTTTTTAATTCGAAGTGGTGCTGTTGAAATATACCGACGTAAAGGCGAGCTCTACAACCGTCTTGATGAAGGTGATATTTTCGGTCAAATGGGCTTGTTGATGAACAACCGTGTCCGAATGCCAGCAAAAGCGCTTGAAGATACTCTACTCTACTGTATTCCCAATACTCTTTTTATTGAGCTTTGCGATAAATACGATAGCTTTGCTGATTTCGTTGAAGTTGAAGACAGTGCTCGTTTACGTCATGCCGTATCAAGCCAACATGATGAAAATGATCTCACCACATCAAAACTAAGAACCTTGATCACTCGCGATGCCGTCATCATTGATCAAAACGAAACCATACAAACAGCAGCACAAACAATGGCTGAAGAAGGCGTTTCTGCATTATTGCTCAGTGACAGTAATGCCACCGATGACGATGATGATAACGATTATGTCACGGGTATTATTACTGATCGTGATTTATGTACCCGAGTATTAGCAGAAGGTATTTCAACCTCAAATCCTGTTTCTTCAGTCATGACAGCAGAGCCCATTACACTCGATCATAATGCTTATGTATTTGAAGCGATGTTGACTATGCTGCGATATAACATTCACCATTTGCCAGTGCTTAGAAACAAACAACCTATAGGTGTAATTAGCGTTTCTGATATTGTTCGCTATGAATCACAAAATAGCTTACTACTGGTTAGTAGTATTTATCAGCAGCAATCTGTAGAAGAGCTCATTCAATTATCAGCGCAAGTTAAAGACTGCTTTGTCCGCATGGTTAATGAAGATGCTAACTCGCATATGATTGGCAGTGCAATGGCAGAAATTGGACGTAGCTTTAAACAGCGTTTATTAGAATTAGCAGAAGAAAAACTCGGGCCACCACCTATTCAATACTGTTTCTTGGCCTTAGGCTCTATGGCACGAGATGAGCAACTAATTGTCACAGACCAAGATAATGCCATTATTCTGGATAATTCCTTCGATCATGATAAACATAATGCGTATTTTGAAGCTCTTGCGACTTTTGTTTGTGATGGCCTTGCTGCCTGTGGTTACAGCTATTGTACTGGCGGCATTATGGCGACAAACCCAGAATGGCGTAAAACCCGTCATGAGTGGGAGCAATGTTTTGCTGATTGGATCGATAATCCAAAACCTCAAGCTTTATTAAACAGCTCTATCTTTTTTGACTTAGGTGGTGTTTGGGGTAGATTACGTTGGGCAAAACAACTTAATGGTTTTATCGTTCGTCGTGCCCGTAATAGCCCTCGATTTTTAGCTTGCCTTGCACGCAACGCAATCAATCGTACGCCACCATTAGGTTTCTTTAAAGATTTCGTAATGGAAAAAGATGGACGTCACAATAACTCGATTAATCTAAAGCGTCGTGGTACAGCGCCATTAGCAGATTTAATTCGTGTCCACGCTCTTGCGGTAGGCTCTCGTTCACAAAACTCGCTGGAACGTTTGGACGACATTATCGATAGTGGAATTTTACCACCAGGACGTGCTCAAGATCTTCGCGATGCCATGGAGTATATTTCATTAGTTCGTATTCGCCACCAAGCATTGGATGTGGAAGAAGGACAAGATCCTGATAATAGTATTGAGCCTGAAAATATGTCTGATTTTGAACGTCGCAATCTTAAAGATACTTTCCAAATTTTAAGCAAAGCCCAAAACTTCGTGAAATATCGCTATCAAGCAACACGATAAGGGTAACTAAGCATGTTTAGAGAAGTATTCAAAAAAACATCATCAACCCACTTCATTCGTAATACGCCAATAGTGGATTGGCAGAAAAAGTTTACGGTACTAGCCCATGATGCTAACGATCAACGCATTAAACAATATTATAAACAGGGTATTTTTAGTGGTGACACCCCATTAAAAGACATTGAATTTGTTGCATTAGATTTTGAAACAACAGGGCTTAATGCTAACAAGGATGACATTATTAGTGTCGGGCTTGTTCCCTTCAATATCAATCGTATTTTTTGCAAACAGTCGCAGCATTGGGTTGTAAAACCAAAAGCAAAACTAGATGAAGACTCTGTCATCATTCATGGCATTACACACTCAGATGTACAAACTGCACCCGATATACGTCGAATTTTAGAAGCTGTATTAGATTCATTAGCTGGTAAAGTCGTAGTAGTGCATTACAAAGCCATCGAACGGCAGTTTATGGATAAGGCATTAAGAGTGCGATTAAACGAAGGTATCCAATTTCCTGTTGTTGATACTTTAGCACTTGAATCACATATCCAAACCCAGCAATACAGTGGTTTTTTAGCAAGATTGAAAGGGAAAAAGCCAGGATCGGTTCGATTAGGAAAATGTAGAATTCGATATGGATTACCAGCTTACCAACCTCACCACGCGTTAACAGATGCATTAGCGACAGCTGAGTTATTACAAGCTCAAATCGCATATCACTTAACCCCAGATACGCCAATTAATCAAATTTGGGAATAAAAAAAACCGCAGTATTAACACTGCGGTTTTTTATTACCATCTTATGATAATTACTTGTACTTTTCTGTTCTAAAGCCAAGCAATAGGCTTACACACATCAGCAATAATATAATGGTAAACGGAAGTGCCGTTGAAATAGTACCCGCTTGAAGCGCTTGAATTGCTTGAGTACCACCTACCCACAACAATGCAATCGCAATTAAGCCTTCAATAACAGCCCAAAATACGCGTTGCGTTACTGGGTTATCAACTTTACCACCAGCAGTAATACTATCGATAACTAGAGAACCTGAGTCTGAAGAAGTAATGAAGAAAACTAAAACTAAACAAACACCAATAACTGATAAAATAGTACCGAGTGGTAAAGCATCAAACATTTGGAACATTGCTAGTGACGTTTCATTCACACCATTTTGGCCTAGAGAACCAATTTTATCGATAATTTGATGAATAGCCTGACCACCAAATACAGACATCCACACAGTTGTAACTAGTGTTGGTACAATCAACACAGCAACCAAGAATTCACGGATCGTTCTACCTTTAGAGATTCGGGCAATGAATGAGCCAACGAATGGTGACCATGAAATCCACCACGCCCAGTAAACTACAGTCCAAGCATGTAGCCAATCCTGATCAGTTCGACCAAATGGATTACTTAATGGAATAAAGTTTTCAACGTAACCTACTATCGTTGTTGGGATAGTATGCATAGACACTGAGAAACCAACAGCACCGACAAACACTAATAAGATTAGCGCCACTAACATGTTAATGTTACTCAATAACTTAACACCGGAGTCGATACCTTGAGCGACAGAATATATGGTAATGATTGTTACACCGATAATAATACCAATTTGTAACTCTAACCCACCATGTGTACCAAATATATGGTTAATACCACTTGCTGCTTGCTGGGCACCAAGCCCTAATGATGTTGCTAAACCAAATAGCGTCGCAAGCACAGCAAGAATATCAATAATATGCCCAGCCCAGCCCCAAGTTCGGTCACCAAGGATAGGATAAAACACCGAGCGAATAGAAAGAGGTAAGCCTTTATTATAAGCAAAAAATGCCATTGATAATGCAACAACGCCGTAAATAGCCCAAGGGTGTAAACCCCAGTGATACATAGTTGCACCCATTGCTACCTTAAAAGCTTCCGGTGTATCTGGAGTCACACCCAATGGTGAGCCACCAGAACCTGTGTAGTAGCCAGCTGGTTCTGCTACACTCCAGAACATTAAACCAATCCCCATCCCCGCGGCAAATAGCATCGCTAACCAAGACATCGTTGAATGCTCAGCTTCTGCGTCTTTACCACCTAAACGGATACGACCATATGGAGAAATTATCAATCCTAGACAGAAAATAACGAAAAAGTTACCAGCTAAGATGAACATTGAATCGAATTTATTTACAATCGCGCTCTTTACGCTATCTAATGTTGCTTTTGCTGTTGCAGGATCGCTGATAAGAATTGCTGCTAAAAAGAGAACAATTAACCCTGCACTGACGCCAAAAACCGCATTATGGACATCAAAGCCCCATTTTTGGACATTATCTTGTCCAATTGTATAGTCGGTATTATTAATACTATATTTATCGTGCTTACTCATTTCTTAAGTCCCGTTATGATTACAGCTCAAATCAAAAATACTTAGTCCTGTAAATAAAATCTGAGCCGCAATATATAACCATTTGATCATTATAACTGTCAATAGACGGGTTAATCGTCTAGTAACAATACATTTGTTATAAAAAAACAACACTCACTATAAAAAGACAGTGACATAGGTAAGATAAATTAGTAGTAATTTATATTGTACTCTAATCACTTCTATCTCAACTTTAGACTATTTTTTTATTGTTGACCGACAAATATAAATTAATCATTAATCGATCTATTTTTCTTTTTATTCAGCACTTTATAGCTAATAACTTATTTACAAACCCATCACTCGTCAAATTCCTGTCACTTTTTAACCATAATACTTCTACTTTGTTATTAACATAATATAACTACGAGTAAACACAGGTTAATCGTAAACGCCCCATGAACCCACGGGGCGATATTTGTTAGTGTTTGAGGTTCCAAGGTAGGAGTGCATCGATATCGGGCTCAGCTTTCGCGAGCTCTTTCATGCACTTGACCATGTAGTCGTAGAGGATAAGGCCGTTGGCTTTCGCAGTCTCGACGATGCTGTAAAGCATCGCACTCGCATCAGCACCATTTGGCGTGTTCGAGAACAACCAGTTCTTTCTGCCAATGACCAGCGGTTTAATTGCGCGTTCAGCGCGGTTATTGTCTATCGATAAGTGACCGTCATCGATATAGCGGATCACCTTCGGCCATTGGCCGAGCGTGTATTTTATCGCTTTACCCAGCGGGCTAGACGCTATCACTTGTTGAGATGTCATCCACTCGTACAACTCGTCCAGTATCGGTTTGCTATGCAGTTGACGTTCTGCTTTTCGTGTTTCGACAGTCGCACCTTTTAAGCGCGATTCTATCCCATAGAGCTTCTGGATTTTGGCCAGCGCTTTATCTGCTTTGCCTGACTTACCTTTACCTTGAAGCTTCTTAGCCTCCATGAACTTTCGCCGTGCATGTGCCATGCAGCCAACATTGGTGACGTGATAAAGACCATCATAGGCACCATAGCCATCGGTTTGTAGATAACCACTGTAATCCCCCAAGAAGGCAACAGGGCATGCCCTCGCGCGACTGTTTTGATAGTCGTACAAGGCAATATTCTTCACATTGGGGAGTGCGGCTTCTGGCGAGTCTGCGCCCGAGCAGTAGAGCCACATGTAACACTGTTTTTCTTCCTTGAGAACATTGAGTGGCGTTTCATCCGCCTGGAACACCACTTGTTGAAGTAGGTGCTCTTTTAGAGCGGCATAGAGTGGTTTGAACTTCTCACTAACTTGGATAACCCATCTGGCCATAGTGGTTCGTGATAGCTCGATTCCCGACTGGGTAAACAGCGACTCTTGGCGGTAAAGTGGCATCGCGTACTGGTATTTGCCAAGAATGATGTTGGCAAGCAAGCTTTCTGTGGCAAAGCTCTTCGGGATAATGCTTTGCGGTGCTGGCTTTTGAACGATGTGATTGCTGTCTTCAGTTTGCTCGCACTGGCGGCAAGCATATTTAGGGCGAACATATTCCAGCACTTTGAGTACGGCTGGCGAAAACTCCAGCTTTTCACTGCTGTCTTCACCGATTTTATGCAGGTCATGATTGCAGCATGCACACTGCTTTTCATGGTCGTCTAAATCAAGTTCGATAACTTCACGAGGTAAGGTCTTTGGAAGAGGCTTACGCTTACCGCGTTTCTTCGTTGTGGTTGTGGTGGTCGTCGTAACCTCAACCTCTTCTTCCTTAGCGGCTTCACATTCCGCTTCGTTGAAGAGGTCACCTTGAGATTCATCGTAGGGCT
>NZ_CH724142.1:0-94047 GCF_000153325.1 Photobacterium sp. SKA34 | reverse complement strand
TGGCTTTCTGGGTTGATATTTGGCGTCTTTTTCATGGCATTTATTATACTAAAGTCATGCCGTTAACGCTTGGTGGATATAGCTTTATTATCGATTAAGTCATTGTAAAATCGTTTATTTGAACGGGTTTATGGCCGATAATCGTGAAGCCAGAAAGCAGTCTATCAAGCTCGCATTGAGTCAGGGTAAACACGTCATTTTTCTCTTTTGACGGCCATTTATACTTGGCTTTTTCAAGGCGTTTATACCAAAGTGCAAAGCCTGTTTTATCCCAGTACAACACTTTGATTTTGTCGCGCTGTTTATTGGTAAACAGGAATAGTGCGCCGCTTCCCAAGGGTAAATCGGTGTCACTTTCGATAATCGCCGCGAGGCCATTGATGGACTTTCTAAAATCGACACTCTCACGATACAGATAAATATCTGGTGCACTTAGCATATGTTTCATGACAAGGCTCCAATGAGTTCTGCCAGGTAGGCAGCGGGCGTGCCTTGAGGAATACTCAGCTCAACGTCGTTGACAAAAAGTGTCATATTCGCGGTAGGTATTTGCGTCATATGGTAACGTGTTGTCTGCTCTACAACGTTTGCTTTGACGAAGCCGTTAGTCTGTGGTGTTTGAAGGTGTGTTAACTGTTGGCGTTTGGCATGAAACGTGGAAAGACTTAATCCGTGATGTTCACAAAAAGCACGTTGAGTGAGTTGGCTGGATTCATAGCACTCAAACAAAGTCTGCCATTCTTGATTGGTACGTCGTGTTGCCATTTTAAATCTCCTTTGGATTGGAGATTTGATCTTATTCTTCGAGTAAAGTGATTAGAATGCGGTGTTTATGGCACGCTTACGGTTAATCAACGTACAAAACAGGCCGAATGTGATGTTCTATTTTTTGTTATTATTTATAAACAAATAAAGAATATTTTCTCAAAAACAATTCTGTGCTTTATTTTTAGACATATCGACAATTTAAAAAGGCATCTGCAACTACGCAAAATCTAAATGAATATGGGTACACCCTTTTTTACATGCAATACCGGGTTGTTCACTTTTTTCAGGCGGAACTAGGAATAATGATTGTCCGCATTCATTACAACTAACCACTTTCCCTTGCATGACTTTTTTAATAATAGCTTGTTGATCACCAAACGATTGTTTAGCCTGTTTGTTTAATTGAGAAAAATCAAGTTTCATAAGGTCAGCTCATACATATAATATTAATAGGTAAAAAAAAGGGCTTTTCAGCCCATTTTTATAACTCAAAATCATCAAATTCAGTTGCATTAACTTGGCGCTCAAGAAAAGCGACTAAATCATCATGACCGCCAATATATTTACCATCTAAAATAATTTGAGGTACAGTACGAACCGTTAGTCCCATTTTTTGTTCGATGAAATCAACCATCACTAATTTTGATAAATTTAGCCCTAAAACAAGTGTTGTATACTCGATACCACGTTCATCAAGTAGTGCTTTGGCTTTCACACAAAACGGACAATTCGGCTGCGTAATTACTAAATTATCGTATTGCTCAAGCTGTTCGATTGTTAGATTTTTTACTTCAGTCATCACATTGCCACTTCTTCTATAATGTAAGGTGGTCAAGATAATTGAAACTTGCTTAATAGTAAAATATCTACTTCACACCTGTTTACTATCTAAACAATATTTAATTTTAGTTGCACTGTTCACTTTCTATTCGCAATTACTAATCGATAACCAACAGGTAAAAATAAACAATCAACGGAAAAATCATAAACAACTGTTTTATATAAAATAAAAAACACTAACGCTGAATAAATTGACGGTGAGAAAGTTAACAGATTTTAACCTTTCACATATTGAACATTAATTGAAAATAGATGATATTAATTACCTCACTACCGTTAACTGTTTCGTCAATCCTTTTGCATTCAAACATTAACGGATAATCAAAAGCATCAAAATGAATAATAAATCGCTTTTATCACGGAATTTAACTGCTCTGTCATTGCAGAGTTAAGGAGAGAATTGTGGACATAATAGCTACACCACAAACATATAATAAAGGTGAGTTAACTCAGTTACTTGATATAGCGCGTAATGCGATTCAAGACCACTTTTCCGATCGTCCGATAAATGCACCTAGGCTTAATCACTACACTCGTAAGATGCAACAACATGCGGCGTGTTTTGTTACTTTAGAAGTGAATAATGTACTGCAGGGCTCAATGGGAACGATCATAGCCTCGCGCCCATTAGTCATTGAAGTACATAATAAAGCAGTTGCTAGTGCATACGAAGATCGTCGTTTTATGCCTCTTTCTGAAGAACAACTTGATGAATTAACAATCGAAGTCGAAGTGTTATCATCACTTGAAACGCTGGCTATTCACTCTCATCAGGCCTTAGTTGAACACTTACAAATACCTAACAATCGCCAAGGTATTGTATTAATTGATCGCTACACGCAAACCATAATGCTGCCTAGTGCGTGGAAAAAAGGAATCACACCAGATCATTTTATTCAGCAATTAAAACAAAAGGCAGGTTGGCCACCAAGTTATTGGTCACCCAATATAATTGTTAAAACCTTTACAACTAGCGCACTTAAAGAAAAATACGCCAAAATTTGTAGTAAATATTTCTAATAGTTAGGCAAGCAGTAGTAATTGCTGTTGCTTGCTTATTCAAACCTTTTCGGTACTTTTGTCATAATGCTTGATTCTCAATCTATTTCATTATGAGTAACGATACCTTCCACCTTTTCCTGAGTGCTATTTCGCAATCAAGCCATACGGTATACTTTTGAACATTTGGGGATGCAGGCTGAGCGTCGGTGCTAAATTCGCTCCTTTCCAATCGAGTAACATTATCGCAAGTACATTTCGGTGCTCGCCAGTGACTAAATCTATATCACCCGTTACTGATGGGATCATTCCATGTTGGGGATTTATTGCTTTCTGAATCACATTGCGGGTTTTATCTACTACGGGATCTGCATCTAACCCTGCCAATAAAAAGTTAATCCCGACCTCTGCAATAACATCCTCTTTTGTTTCAGCAATAATCTTATCTATATTTTTACGGTAGTAATCAAAAATCCATTGATAATCTTTTTCATGGATCGGTAATTGATAATATTTCGATGCCGCAAAAATAATATGCGTTAACCCATAAATTTTATTACTGTATTGCTGAGAAGATAATTGATTGTCTTGGCTATCAGGATAAGTTTCACGAAAAGCGATAATAAAATCATTCACCACATCTTGCTCACCCAGTTGTCTTAACCAATAGACTTGATTTGCAAGTTGTGCTGCCCAAGCTTGGATCATTTCAGGATCAGTAACATATTTTTTAAAATCATAACGGCGAAGAACCTGCCTTAGTTGCGCATCATTTTGATGCTTTAAACCATACTCATCGGCACGCGCCATAGAACCGAGCAACCCAACACCTAAATATACGTATTCAGGCATAGTCTGAGTCGCTTTATATCGACGTTGGCTACGTTCTTTAGGTGATGCTTTATAATTCGCTAATCGCGTTAGACTGTATCGCTGTACTTGTTCAGGTGTCACTACTTCTGTCGAGTAGCGATTTAAGTTACTCACTACTCGCGCCATGTCCATCCATATCGCTGCTGCGTATTTAGGATCTAACGACTGTCGATACATACGTAAGCCATAATGCCCCGCAGTATAGGCTGGAAATGTATATAATTGAGGCTCAAAGGTTTGGCGGATCTGATTAGCACTTTGTTGATATGCCGGCTTAAGCTGTAAACTATTTGCCGCAACAGACCAACAAAATAAAAGATAGAAAAACCAGTAGCGACTAAACACCAAACGCATAATGACTACCTCCCGAAAAAATAACGAGCATGAAGAGTAACATTATGTATTACTACCTCGGTTAACTTTTACCTCTTAGTAATTGATATAATATAAATATGCCAACATGATCACATCGTCATTTAATCCGCAATATTAATATCAACCCACACCATTCGATGATCTGAGCCAGCGACTGGCTTTTCTCTACCTTTACAATCTAAAATAAGTTCACGTAACGCATCACTTTTATCCGGCCAAAAAACCCCCGTCTTTATCACTTCTAAATTTTCAGATGGCAATACATAATCTAACCGCAACCCAGCTAAATGCGTCCATTCATTTTTACGACCAGTACGCTTTTGCCTAGAGTAATAATGCCTCCCACCTTCACTCTTTGGGGTATATTTACCGCGGCTAACTGTTTTATTAATTTTATCGTGTTTTAGTAATTGTTTAATTGCCGCTTTATATCCATCACCATCATCTATATCGGCATTTAAATCCCCCATTACAATAAAAGCGTCATCAGGTTTTAATCCACCAACTTGATCATTATCATCAACTAAATAGGGGGCATCATTAATAATGTCGATTAATAGCTGGATTTCATCATGATTACGTTTTGCATTTCGACGTTCGTTGCCGTCAAACACAGGAGGCGTTGGATGACAGCACAGTAAATTAATTTCTTTATCTTTAACAACAATCGGTATAACAACATGATTTTTAGAAGATAAACGTAATATATCCTGCGCATATTTTGAATAATAATCGACAGGCATCAAGTTATTTGGCATATCCTTCCAAAGAAAATGCTGCCACGTTCGAATATTCTCTTGTTGTAGTGGGTATTTAGATAAAACAACAAAACCAAAATGACCATGAAATTCACCGTAACCTTGGGCATCTTCTGGTAAAGAGCAGACACCATCATCGTTTAGATCTATTTCGGTTAATAGGCCAGTATTGGATGAAGGACAATAACGATAAGGGTAATCGATCACCGGTTGTTGATATTGAGAATGAGATAAATAATTCAGACAGAAATTATCAAGGCTGCCGTCATCTCCCCCATTACCAGGGTGATCAAATTCACACAGTAACAAAACATCAGCATTAACATTTTGAATAATAGCTGCGAGTCGCTGAAATCTTTTATTAGTTAAACTCGATGTCAGCTGAAAAATACGCCCTTGCTCTGGCTCAGACATCGCGACATTAAACATTGCTACACGTAAGGATTGTTTTGTTTCTAAAACGGTTGGTAAAAACTCTGCCACACGCTATCTCGTTATCAATAATTGAAAACGGCATTGTAAACATCCCCCCCGTGTTTACAAATACAAACCACGTAACTTAATTTTTCTAAATATAAAACATTAATTAAGATGACTTAACCAATGTATCAATCGCTAACCGGATCTGTTTTGCATCATACCCTGCTTGATGCCTCATCGCTCCTAAATTATCTAAAGCCGATTTAAAGTGTACCTGACCAAGTCCCTTTTGATTTTTTAACCAATGGCTTATCTCCGTAAGAACAAAAGATGGCCGCATGTGTGCAGCATGGTACAAACGCCCAAGCCAAAATAGATCCCATTCACTGTCACATAAAACTAATTCATATTGACCTAAAGTCGTATTTAAATGTTGGCAAACATCCACCACTTGCATCCCTGTCTCTTCAATCATTGACCGAGATATCTTATGGATGTTGTGTTGAATATCCTTATCCCAATGAGACCAGTTATCTGATGCAGATAACGGATTAATTAGCATGCTATTGTTTGTTCCATCTGGTAAAGAATACCCAACTTCAATCGGATAAGAATGTTCAGATAAACCTGAGGCCTCAAAATCAAGTATTGCCCACATTACACACTCCCTGTTTTTATACCTATGCTGTTAATCATCAACTTCCTTGCTATGACAATAACAACCCAACAAATATTTAACGATTTACTCGTTACCTTTTAACCTTAGACCCTCACTCATAACACAACAACACTTTCATTGATAAGGATTACTTTTAAGACACACTACATATAAGTAATAAGAGACTTATTTTAATTATTCATTAGCAAATACAGCGCATCGCTGCATTTACTCATGATTTAACGATATAATTACCGACACTATATTTTGATCTAAAAATGACTATGATTACTTCTCCCACTCCTCTGATTGGCTTTGTGGGCTTTAGTGGCTCAGGAAAAACAACTTTATTAGAAAAGGTAATCCCGTTACTCAAACAACGTGGTATTCGATTAGGTTTAATAAAACATAGTCATCATGACATTGAACCCGATTTGCCAGGTAAGGACTCTTATCGATTACGTCATGCAGGTTGTGGCCAAACTTTGCTAGCAACAAAATCACGCCACATGCTTTATTTTGAGTATCCAGAAGATGAACGAAAGGATCCTGAGCTCAATGACTGTTTAGATCAACTCGATCACAGCAAACTCGATATTGTATTAATAGAGGGATTCAGAGAGCAGGCTTTTCCTAAAATAGAAATTCATCGTCCGTCTTACAATAAACCCTTATTGTATCCTAATGACCCTCACATTATTGCATTTGCTACTGACGCAGATACTCAACTATGTCAGCTACCACAGCTAGATATCAATAATCCTCAGTCTATTGCGCAATTTATTCTTACTTGGTTAGAAGAAAATGGTCAGTAGAAAGATCGTGGGTATAGATACACCTCTTTTTTGTCCACAATGTGGAAAATCAAGCTTAATCCATTTATCCAATAAGCAATTTACTTGTAACGCCTGTGATTTTACCTATTTTCACAACCCAGCAGCTGCTGTTATGGTTGCTCTGTCATATGAAGATGAGTTGCTGGTAGCAATAAGAGGTAGAAATCCAGGATTAGGATTATGGGATTTACCTGGCGGATTTGTTGACCCTAATGAATCATTAGAGCAAGCAGTAATACGAGAAATACAGGAAGAACTCAACTTAACGCTGACTGATTTTACATACCAATGCTCATTCAGTAATACGTATTGCTACAAAAATATTGAATATAAAACTTGTGATAGTTTTTTTAGCCATCAATTATTAGGTAAACCGACACTAACCGCGCGGGATGATGTTGCCGATATTTTGTGGGTAAAAAAAACAGATATAAAACTAGAAAACTTTGCTTTTACCTCAACGCAACGTGCTGTTGAGTTATGGTTGAATAATCACTAAGTTATAAAAAAGAAGTATCAACATCTATTGATACTTCTTATCAATGCGTTACAAAAGATTATTGATCATATGAGTCTGGTTCTCGGGAAAAAATCATAACACCCAACTGACCATTTACTTGATATGAAAGCGCTAATTTACCTGCGAAATAAGTAAATTGACTCACCCCAACTAATTGCTCTAAATATCGTTGTTGTTGCTCTGCGGCGAAAGGATTATTGCACTGTTTTTCTGTCACCGATGAATGCTGCTTTAATACATTAATAAAGCCCGGACGCGGCTCTGATTTAACGCTAATCGTATAATTATTACAGGCGACTGAACCGGTAAAATGTCCATTAATATAACGTAATCGAATATCGTTCTCGGCACTCACCGGATCGCCATAACGCCAGCTTTCTAGTTTCCATTCAGTATTAGATAAAATATTTGGCGTTAAACGAACAATTTTCCGTGTGCTCGGCTCTTCTATTAATTGATTATTACTATCTAGATGCCAGACATGTTGAACAACATCACCAGGGCAACAAGCTGAATCGTTTTTACTCGGCTGAATAACATCTAAAATAATTTTCTTATTCATTATTTTTAGATCTTTAACTCGGAAACGATCGCCGACAAATTGCGTCGCAATATTTTTTAAATGACCACTTTCATTATCAACAACAGCTATATACAAATATTGCCCAATTCCGCCAGGTGAGTAATTTAATAAAACCACGGCCATCTTTTCATTACTTTCCGTCAGTGAACCCACGGCTTTGATATCATCAATAAATATTACTTGTGGCATGACTGAACCACCAGGTTGATAAGGCTCACCAGCCCATAAACCATGCTGTAATTTAATGGGCGTACCAATATCTTCTATGCCGTTATAGCGAGCATCTTTTAAATCATGAAAACTGTAGGTTGCTACTGGTGCAAGAATGGTGTCATTAATCGCAGTCAGGTTATCTAAGCGAGAGTCATAAGCTGATACTAAGCAACGTTGAACATCAATTTGATCTAAGCAACTGGCCCTTGATTCTAACCAGTTTTTCTGTGTTTCTTTTATCACAGAAGCTTCGCTGACCATCGACTGAGTGAGCACCTGCTGATATATCTCTGACATCTGCTTATGTAACAGCGCTAATTTAGGATCTTTACAAATTAACTGAACAATATTAGAGGTCACGGAATGACAGTATGAGCCATCATTATTTGCAGCCATCAGCGTTGTACTGAATGTCGCGATAGCTCCTACAAATAAGAGCACAAAACATCTCATCTTCATTCCTTTATTTTCCACTTACTGCAATCATATAAACAGTTATTGGAATAATTCGACCAACGTTTTATTATTTAGTTCCCACACACCCTATAAGTTATTGAATAAGTAATAATGACAAAACGTTTTATCATATAGTCAAACAATCCATTCATATGACTTTTATTAAAATAGATAGATATGTATTCTCTTTTCTTCATTTTCACTTACTTTTTTACCAACAACATCTATTTTTACAGCAATAATTCATCATTTAATTAATCACCATCAATTATGTTACAAATAATTTTCGTTAGAATGTTGCCTCGTTTGCCTTGATGGCAGATTAAACAGGTTCTATATGCGCTCTTTAACTCAAATTTTTATTACATGCCTTTTTGTGATTAGTACGCCGTGTTTAACGGTAGCAAATACTGTCACACCTCCGATTCAAACCTTTGAGCAACTTGCTCAAGTTCAACAGACAAAACAAGCAATACAAATTATTGATTGTCGAGACAGCAATGGCTTCAACGGTTGGCCAAAGGGAGATACAACCCGAGGTGGTCATATTCCTAATGCCGTCAATATTGATAGCCAATGGCTCACTCTTTTAACACCGCTCCAGCTAGCAAGCTTACTTAAAAGTCGTCAGCTATCTCCGAAAATAGCAACTGTCCTTTATGGTGATAAAACCTCAACGACGCCAATGAGTGAAGCACTCAAACAACAAGGCTTTAGCGCTATATCTACAATTAATCAGCCCGTTACTGATTATGTTGGCAAACTTAAAACACTTAAAAACTTTACACACTTAGTATCTGCAAAATGGTTAGATCAACTAATCAATCACCAGCAACCATTGTATGCACCACAGCACGGTTATAAAATTGTTGAAGTTGAATGGGGCCCACCGTCTACTTATTTACTTTCACATATCCCCAGCTCGCTGTATGTCAATACCAATGATATTGAAAGCAAGCCTTGGTGGAATAAAGTCAGTGATAATGATCTTAAAAAAGTCATTACTGATTTAGGTATTCGTTATAACACCACTGTCATTGTTTATGCTCGTAATAATATATCAGCAGCACGCTTTGCTAACTTTCTAATGTATGCTGGGGTTGAAGATGTACGACTACTCAATGGCGGCTGGAATGCATGGGAAAACGCGCATTACCCTACCCAAGCTTTCATTAATGAAAACCACGACGATGTGAGTTTCGGCAAAACGATTCCAGCAAACCCTCAATACCTGACGGATCTCCAGCAAGCAAAAACAATGCTACAACACCCCAAAAATACCCATTCACTCGTGAGTATTCGGTCCTGGCAAGAGTATATTGGACAAACAAGTGGCTATGATTACATCAAGCCTAAAGGTCGTATCGAAGGGGCTAAATGGGGGCACGCTGGTAGTGACTCTTACCATATGCAAGATTTTAATAACCCAGATGGCACAATGAAAAGTGGTTACCTCATCGCGAAACAATGGGCGAAATGGAATATTAAACCAAACCAACAAGTCGCCTTTTTCTGTGGTACTGGTTGGCGAGCATCTGAGGCATTTTTCTATGCTTATGTTATGGGATGGAAAGATATCAGCGTCTTTGATGGGGGGTGGTATCAATGGAGCGCAGATAAAAACAATTCTATAGCAGAAGGCGTCCCTAAATAGCATTGTTAAAGCTCTGCCATAAAACGGTAGCCCTTGGCTGCCGTTTTACTTTTTCAAGCTTTAATTGCCTACACAAGGGTGTGCTATTTTATTTAAATAACAATGAGCTAACATTCCTCTGACCAAAAAATGACCATACACTAACAGCCATTGCGTTGAATGAAACCTAACCAACTATTAGTCTTACAAATATTAAACAATATCTAAGTTGTGGAGGCCATATGTCAACATTTACTATCGCTCCCGTATATTTAGTAAATAATAACGCGAAAAAAATGCGTTATGCGCAAGCCGAAATACCGCAGACTCAACCTAAAGTTAACCAAGAAAACTCAGAGAATAAAAACTCTACTATTACGACTTTCAGTGGTTATGATAACCATGGAGAGATACAGCCTAAAGCGCCAACTAAAGGCTGTAAGATTAATATTAACGTTTAACACAAATCTCTGAACGCAAAGGGACTTGCTCGATCTGCGACATCACCTTACTTGGATTATCCAGATACGCTTTACTTATCGAAGACACGCCCAGCTTAAGCTTCAGGTAATTGGTGTAATCATTAAACTTATATTGGCTATAAGCTTTGGGATACATACGACTACAACTGTCATACCACTCAACATAACGTTTAAAGAAGAGTGTTGCTTGCTGTGCTGACATCTTCGACATCATTACTGCCATATCTTTAGATAATTGAAAATGCTGATAATCTATTGGCGAATTCCAAAAACCGCCCCAATATAAAAAGCCATTACGCGCAAAAATATCTACGACTGTTTCAGCCATACCTTTTCTATCTGGTTTACCATAACGATAGGTTTCAC
Organism: Photobacterium sp. SKA34; assembly: GCF_000153325.1. Taxonomy (GTDB): domain Bacteria; phylum Pseudomonadota; class Gammaproteobacteria; order Enterobacterales; family Vibrionaceae; genus Photobacterium. Next base: position 83,267 of record NZ_CH724142.1, on the reverse strand, counting down.
GGTTAGCATATTTTGTTCCTTCTACAGGGCTATATTTTGCCTGACCTGCGCGTGCAAAAGTCACAAATGGATTTTGCACCGGATTTAAATCAATCGCCGCCCCATAGGCATGAAGCGATAAACTAGTGGTCCCTTCTACTGGGCGATAGTTAAAAGCAGAAGTGTTGTTATCTGTCATAGATATCGTGTCATCACCACGATATTTTTCAATCGGAACCGCTTTATGGATTGGAAAATCTTGTTGATATAATTCATCAAAAATTTTTCCCACAAAAGGCGCTGTAGCATCCATCACAATAATTTGACCATTAGTGTGAATACGATTAGAAAAATCACGATATTTAAATGTCACTTTTTTCAATCGTTGGCACTGTACTGGTGCCGAGCTAGACATCACGCCAACTTTTGACATTGCCTGACATTCAGCTGTTGTTAGCGGTGAAACAGTTGCAGCCAACACACTTTTACTAAAACAGCTAAAACTAATTATTAGACCTAGCGTAATAAATTGTTTATTCATCATCCCTTCTCATTAATCAGGCAAGAAAAAGACGGGTCATTGCGCGCCTTGTTTATAGTAATGTTTTATATTAAAAACTAATTGGCTTACGACCAGTCGCTGTATCTGGCTTTACATCAGCAGCTTTGTTGGCTGCTTTTTTCGTAACAGAACGATTACCTGCAACATTCGGTTTGTTAGCACTCTTTTTCTTATCGGTAGCTTTATTGGCTTTTTTTGGCGTCGCTTTCGGAGATGCTGTTAATTTTGACTCTGCAACACGAGTCACTTTTTCTTGTACTGGTTGGTCACACAGCACAACGTAAAACTCACCATTAAACTCAATAACATCACCGTCATATATCTTGCAGCGCTTACGCAATTCAAGCTCGCCGTTTACTGCAACATAACCTTCAGAAATGGCATATTTCGCTTCACCACCACCACTTACCAGATTGGCTATCTTTAACACTTTATATAATTCGATAGGTTGAGTTGAAACTTCAACACCAATTGCTTCAACTTCAATTTCTTCAGACATGTCGATAACTCAAATAAGATAATAAAAAGGAATATATTTCTAATTCTACCCCACATTACAATATGAAGGAAAAAAATGAGCTCGTAGAATAGTATTTCGTAAAAAATTAATAAAAATCATTGATAGTAAACAGCTAAATATTCGTAAAGCCTGACATAAAATATATGATTCTCATCCCAAAAAACATGACAAAAATATAACGTTAGCAACTTACAATTCCTAAAAACCTGAACTAACCTTGTTTTTTATAGCTTGATTTGCTGTGTAAATGGGCAACAAGCCCAACAGCTAGAGTAAAAAGCAAGCGAATAACGATTTTATTACGCATAGCTATGTTCTGGTTGATATAAGTAGTGCTATAATCCGCGACCTCACATGTGACCGTAATTGTTGATAGAGAAAAACAATGACAGATTTATCTAAATACAGAAACATTGGTATTTTCGCCCACGTTGATGCGGGTAAAACTACTACTACCGAGCGTATCCTAAAGCTTACTGGTAAAATCCATAAAACTGGTGAGGTTCACGATGGTGAATCTACTACTGACTTCATGGAACAGGAAGCTGAGCGCGGTATTACTATCCAGTCTGCAGCTGTAAGTTGTTTCTGGAAAGATCACCGTTTCAACGTTATCGATACTCCGGGACACGTTGACTTCACAGTTGAAGTTTACCGTTCACTTAAAGTACTTGATGGCGGTATCGGTGTATTCTGTGGTTCAGGTGGTGTTGAACCTCAGTCTGAAACAAACTGGCGTTACGCTAACGAATCTGAAGTTGCACGTATCATCTTCGTTAACAAACTAGACCGTATGGGCGCAGACTTCTTCCGTGTTACGGATCAAGTTAAAAACGTTCTTGGCGCAACTCCTCTAATCATGACACTTCCAATCGGTCGTGAAGATGATTTCGTTGGTGTTGTTGACGTTCTAAACCGTCAAGCATACGTTTGGGATGACACTGGTCTTCCAGAAAACTACGAAATCACAGATGTTCCTGCGGACATGGTTGATGATCTTGAAGCTTACCGTGAAGAAATGATCGAAACTGCTGTAGAGCAAGATGACGATCTAATGGAAGCTTACATGGAAGGTGAAGAGCCTTCTATCGAAGACATCAAGCGTTGTATCCGTAAAGGTACTCGTGATTGTGCCTTCTTCCCAACGTTCTGTGGTTCAGCATTCAAAAACAAGGGTATGCAACTTATTCTTGACGCAGTTGTAGATTACCTACCTTCTCCAACAGAAGTAGATCCACAGCCGCTAACTGATCCAGAAACTTGTGAGCCAACTGGTGAAGTGGCAACTGTTTCTGTTGACGAACCATTCAAAGCGCTAGCATTCAAAATCATGGATGACCGTTTTGGTGCACTAACTTTCGTTCGTATTTACTCTGGTAAACTGAACAAAGGTGATACAGTTCTTAACAGTGCTACTGGTAAAACTGAACGTATCGGCCGTATGGTTGAGATGCAAGCTGATGAGCGTAATGAGCTAACTTCTGCGCAAGCTGGTGACATCATCGCTATCGTTGGTATGAAGAACGTTCAAACTGGTCACACTCTTTGTGATGTTAAGCACGAGTGTACTCTTGAGCCAATGATCTTCCCAACACCAGTAATCTCAATCGCAGTTACGCCTAAAGATAAGGGCGGCTCTGAGAAAATGGGTATCGCGATCGGTAAAATGGTTGCAGAAGATCCATCTTTCCAAGTTGAAACTGACGAAGAAACTGGCGAAACAATCCTTAAAGGTATGGGTGAACTTCACCTAGACATTAAGGTTGATATCCTTAAGCGTACATACGGTGTAGACCTAATCGTTGGTCAACCTCAAGTTGCTTACCGTGAAACTATCACTCAGCCTGTTGAAGATAGCTACACGCACAAGAAGCAGTCTGGTGGTTCTGGTCAGTTCGGTAAGATCGACTACATCATGAAGCCAGGTGAAGTTGCTTCTGGCTTTAAGTTCACATCATCAGTAATTGGTGGTAACGTTCCTAAAGAATTCTGGCCTGCAATCGAGAAAGGCTTTAAAGGCATGATGGATACTGGTGTTCTTGCTGGTTTCCCTGTTCTTGACGTTGAAATTGAACTTCTTGATGGTGCATTCCACGCAGTCGATTCATCTGCAGTAGCATTTGAAATCGCAGCAAAAGGCGCATTCCGTCAATCTATGCCAAAAGCGGGCGCTCAACTGCTTGAACCTATCATGCACGTTGACGTATTTACTCCAGAAGATCACGTTGGTGATGTTATTGGTGACCTTAACCGTCGCCGTGGCATGATCAAAGATCAAGAAGCTGGCGTAACAGGTTCTCGTATTAAAGCTGACGTACCACTTTCAGAGATGTTTGGTTACATCGGTTCACTACGTACAATGACTTCTGGTCGTGGTCAGTTCTCTATGGAGTTCTCACACTACGCACCATGTCCTGCAAACGTTGCTGAAAAAGTAATCGCTGAGCAGAAAGAAAAGAACGCTAAGAAGTAATTTTTAATTACTCTAAGTAATCTTTTTAACCCCGAGGACTTTGTTCTCGGGGTTATTTTTATCAAGTAAAAATCATTTCACATCACCATCCCCCTTCTATCCATATCATCTTTTCTAGTCTTTCACGTAGTTTATCTTGCACGCATATCTCTAACCCTATTGATAACAACCACAATTAATGATGTATGAAAAACAGCTCGATAATAACGTTGATCGAATTGGAATCATTACTGTTATTCTCGTTAGTATCGCTGTGAACATGGTAAACATGTAACGCTGCCACCTCAACTGAAGTCGATATCGTTTCAAGTAAGTGCTAAATAGTACTGTTCATTTTATAGGCATTAAAAAAGGGCACTATGTGCCCCTTTCCTATATTAATGGCTTTGCTTATGCACTGATAAACGTGGTTTCTAATATCGCGACAGATTGGTCAAACACTCTTTGTAGCGAACTCAGATCTAAGCTATTAATCGAACCTTCTTTAGCATTTTTTTCAAATTCAGAGCAAATCTGATGAAGCTGCATTAACCCCATGGTTCCAGCAGCGCCTTTTAATGTATGCGCTTGTTTAGCCACTTCTGATAAATTCTCATCATCAATAGCCTGATGTAACTTTGTTAATGTTAAGCTCGACGATTCTCCAAATAAGTAAATAAGCTGTTTCACTTGCGTTTCGCCCAATATTTGGAGATCACTGCCTAATACTGACTCTTTTAATAGTGGAATCGTATTCTCTGTTTGCTGAACTTCCACGCTCTCTTCTCCAATACCTTTTTCGATAATCACGCGTTTCTCACCTTTTAAGATACTGCTCATCGTATCAATCAACTGCTTTTCAACTAATGGTTTAGGTAAGAACCCTGCAAAACCAGCATTTAAATATAATTCAACTTCTTCACGAAAAACATGAGCAGAAAACGCCACCATAGGCGTCGGCTCTTCCCATACTTCATGGTTATTATCTTCTAAGCGGCGTAAACGACTGAGTAGCTGAACATCATCAGTATCGGGTAAGTTAATATCTAGTAACGCGATATCAAAACGTTGGTTTTTGTATATTTCTTCAGCCTCAGCACCATCAGAAGCCGTGACAACAGTGTGTCCTAAACGAGTTAAGAAGCCTTCAGCAACCATACTGTTAACTGGATTATCTTCTACCAACAAAATATGAGCAGAGCGCATAATCACTCTTTTATCATCGGTTTCTAAACTACCTTCGCCATGTTCTAGAGGTAATGCAAACCAAAAACAACTCCCTTCACCAACAACTGATTCTAAACCAATTTCTCCATCCATTGCCGCGACAATATGTTTGCTAATTGCTAAACCTAGACCTGTACCTTCAATTGATTTTCGCCCCGCGGCAGCTTGCTGGAAAGCACTAAATAAAAGGCTTTGCGCTTCTTCATCAATACCAATACCCGTATCTTTTACAGAGAACAGTAATTCATCTGGCATATCTGGATGAGGTTCTACAAAAATAGAGACCTTACCCGTATCTGTAAACTTAATCGCATTACCGACGAGATTGACCAGCACTTGGCGTATACGGCTCTCGTCGCCAAACCACACTCCTTCAACTTGTGGTGAAATATGGCACTCAAGACCAATACGCTTTGCAAGCGAACGTCCTTCCAACATATTGGACACATCAGTAACCATCCGAACGACGGAAAAGTTACTTGACCTTATATCTAAATGCCCAGCTTCAATTTTCGAGTAATCAAGAATGTCATTTAAAATATCAAGTAAAGTTTCACCACTGCGATTTATCACATCGAGATAGCGTTTCTGTTGTGATGTTAATTGTGTATCTGCTAATAATGATGCCGTGCCTAAGACACCATTCATTGGTGTTCGGATCTCATGACTCATGGTTGCAAGGAATGAAGACTTCGCGCGGTTTGCTTTTTCTGCTTCATCACGCGCTTTATAATGGTTATAAACTTCTTCATTCAAGCGGCGGTTTATTTTCTCAAGCTCGCCAGTACGTTTTGCGACTAATCGTTCAAGGCTAGCTTTGTGTTCTTGTAATTCCTGCCTAGCTTTTGACTCAGCTTGCGCTAAACGATATCGCTCATTAGCGGTTTCACGAGCCACTAAAATCGCACGGCCCATTTGCGCTAATTCATCATCCCCTTTAACGTTAATTCTGACCCCTAAATCACCTCGGGTTAAAGCCGATAATGCGCGACTATATTCATTAATACGGCAAATCACTCGTGCATAAACAAATCGCCACATAATGAGCACTAACGCTAATAAACCAATCGCAGAGATCACAATTAACGTATTCCGGGCAAGTGTTAAAGTATGATCAACACGTTTAACCGCTTGCTGTGTATTCACATTTGCAAAATCAATAATGTCATCAACGGTATTATTTAACTGCTGGAATAACACCAAATTTTGTTGATCAAGGCGCTCGACATCTTGCTTTGCATAAATAAGTTGCTCAATAATCCCAAACAATAAACGCCCACGATTAAGCTGAGAAGTGAGTCCAACTAATTGTTCTGAACGACTAGGATCTTCTACGGATTTAACTCGCTGACTCATAATACCTACCGCGTCGTTATAGCGTTTTTTAAGTGCCACGAGCGATTTAATATCAACAATACGATTAGAATCATCTAGCATATTTATCACTTGTAACGATAAAAAACGCAGTTCAAATAAACGTTCAGATAGGTCCATATCTACTTCAACGAGACTATCTAATGCTTTATAGACAGCTGGCTTATTTCCATCTGCCACTAAATCATAAATGCGAGATACATTCGCTATCGCAATGGTATTGGCATTTGAAACCTGAGATTGGGATAAATTATCAATTTGATGTGTGGCTTTCGTCATCTCAGTGGTTAGCTTATCTAACTGACTTTGAAGATCAATCTGACGCCCTACCAGTAAACCTAATAATGCTAAATTATCAACAATACGCTTTACATCTTCTCCTAATTTCAACATTAACGGTTGATCAAAAGAAAATTGCTCCAGTGAATGCAAACTTCGATTCAATGCTTCGATATGAATGGTTAACGCACGTCCTTGTCGCATACGTTCAGATTCGGCTTTAGATTTTGCCAATACTTGTGCATTAAAAATAATACGAGAACTTAAATCTGATAACTGACGCGCTTCTGCTAATGCAGGCACGGCAGAATTAATTACCGTACGCTCAGTTTTAGCCACTAATGAAAAACCTGCAACACCAATCATTACTGCAATAATCATCAAGCCTGCCATTGCAGAAAAGGCTATTAACAATTTCGTTCCGATACCTTTTAGGGTAAACGTCATAAATAATCTCTACATCTAAATGTTTGCAACCCAGATATACCGAAGTGACTTCAAGCAGCAAAAGTAGCGTGTTATCACTCAATTAAACATCTAAAGGTTACTTGGGTATATAATACCGTATATCTGTCGTTGCTCAGTTATGCTCGCTATCTCATAGAGAAAAATAAAGCGGTACTATTTTGCCAGCGATAAAGCTTTAAACCTAAAATAATGTTGGTAGAAATGCGCATTTTTTATTTTGTTTTGTTTTTATTTTCCATCCAAGTTGCTTCTGCACAAGAAGTGATATCCTATCAGCCCCCTTTTCAGGCTGATAAAAAAGCAACTGAAATCGAATATAATTTTTTAACCTCCGTCACTAAGCCATGGAAAGTCTGTGCAGTTTACCCGCATTTAAAAGATTCATATTGGTTATCGATCAACTATGGAATGGTTAAACAAGCAAAAAAATTAGGCATTACACTAAAAGTGATGGAAGCTGGCGGTTATCCCAATTTAGATAAGCAAACATTGCAGTTACAAAAATGCCATCAATGGGGCGCAGATGCGATTATTCTAGGCACGGTAGATGACGAAGCCTATAACGGAATACTTTCTAAACTCATCGGTAATACGCCTGTATTTTTGATGACTAATAATATTGATTTTACCGATCCTGATATTCGACAACATGTGAAGGCCAAAGTAGGCGTAAATTGGTACGACATGGGGAAAGCTACAGGAGAATACCTCGCTAAACGTCATCCAAAAGGTTCAGGTGTAGTAAAGGTCGCTTGGCTACCAGGCCCTCAACTTCAAGGTGGAACCAAACCTGTTTCTCGTGGGTTTAAAGACGCAATTAAAAACAGTGATGTAGAAATTGTGACAACCTTATGGGCCGATAATAGTAAAGAATTACAACGTAATTTAATTCAACAAGTCCTCGCATCAAATGAAGATATTAGCTACATTGTTGGTGGTGCTGTGGCTGCAGAAGTGGCAATTAGTGAGCTACGTACTCACGATATTCACAATATAAAAATTGTATCAACCTATCTCAGTCATGGTGTTTACCGTGGTTTAAGACGTCATCGCATTTTATTTTCCCCTACTGATAAAATGGCAGAACAAGCCATGTTATCTATCGACCAAGCTGTTCGTTATCTTGAACATAAACCAGTCGTACTCGATGTTGCACCTTCAATTGTCAATCTCACACCAGAATATTTACCTAAAAAAGTGATTGCAGAGTCGTTATCACCGGCTGAGTTTCGCCCTTCTTTTTATGTTAAAGACCAGCACGTAAAACACTAATTCTTTTTCCTGCGTCATAGGTTATTTGACGCAGGACACTTTGTTCTAAAATATAATTTTTTGTGTCACCGCTAAAATTTAGATTATTGTGTTTTACTCATTTATAAGGTTCTGATATCTATTAATTTCATAATTACTATTATAACGTCTTAGCAAGGAAATATGATGCACAGAACAACCCGCACAATGGCATCGTCTAAACATATCGCCCTCGTTGCACACGATAACTGTAAAGTTGATCTACTTCGCTGGGTTAAAGAACATAAAGATAAACTGAGATCTCACGAGCTTTACGCAACAGGTACCACAGGACATCTCCTCTCAAAAGAAATAGGCTTACCGATCACTTGCTTAATTAGTGGTCCAATGGGGGGAGACCAACAATTAGGCGCTCTGATTTCAGAAGGTAAAATCGATATGATGATTTTCTTTTGGGACCCACTCAATGCCGTTCCTCATGACCCAGATGTAAAAGCGTTACTCCGTATTTCAGCAGTATGGAACATCCCCGTTGCGACTAACCGTGCGAGCGCAAACTTCATGATCACCTCACCACTTCTCGATCAAGAAGTAAGTATTGAAGTTCCTGATTACGATGCTTACCTAGAAGAACGTATAAATTAGTCCTTTGTTACTTTTAGCCTTTTGCATTCATCGTGAAAGGCTAAAACAGCCTCACCTTTGCGAGAAAATAACAATTAATTGAAATTACTTCCGTTTTGGCACAATTACACCAACTAAATTATGAAAATACATGTAATGCGTTATATTGTTAAATAGATTATATGTAGTAGAGGAAGTTGCCAATGCAAGCGTGGATGTTAGAACAGCCAAATGGAATAAGTGCACTATCTCTCAAAGAAACCGATAAACCCGCTCCCACCGCAGACGAAGTTTGTATAAATGTCTCGGCTGTAGGGCTAAACCCCATGGATTACAAATTAACAGAATGGGGTTACGCAACATGGAATTATCCTCAAATAATCGGATTAGATGTTGCGGGAACGGTTGAAAGTATAGGCGAGAATGTAAAACAATTTTCAATCGGTGACAGAGTCATCTTCTTTGCCGATCCTCGAACTGCAGGTGGATTTGCCGAATATGCCTGCGTAAAAGCTTCCGCCGCAAGTCGTATTCCTATTACGTTATCTTTCACTGATGCCGCCGCCTTACCCTGTGCGGGATATAGTGCATGGATAGCCGTTCACGACAAATTACAAGTCCAGAAAGGTCAACGTATTGCTATCACTGGAGCCGGTGGCGGTGTCGGTGGATTTGCGGCGCAACTCGCCAAAAAAGCCGGGGCTACGGTTTATGCGATCGCTGAACGTCAACACCACCAACGCTTGTTAAGTTATGGACTTGATGCAGTACTTTCACCTGATCAAAATATTGCTCTCGAAATAATCAACCTAACTGAAGATCAAATGCTGCATGGTGTCATCGACTGTGTATCAGCACGTTCCGGTAGCCTTATGAGCGCACTAGTCCGTTATAATGGACATATTGTAATGGTCGCCGATCAGTTTACTCAAGTGCCGCTACTCGCGACAACTAAAGCATTAAGTATTCATGAAGTGGCATTACATGGCACCTATGCCCATGGAGCGCCAGAGCATATTGCTCATCTCGCAGATATTGGTAACAAACTCAGTGAACTTGTCGCTGATGGTGAGCTTAAAAGTATGGTAGAAAAAATCGTCCCATTTGCCAAACTTCCTGACGCACTAATTGGTATTCAAAATAAAAAGCATAGCGGTAAAGTGATTGTGTATGTTAATGCTTAGCTTTCAAATAGAACAAAAACGAAGGACTCCATATGAGTCCTTTTTTTATAACGATGACTCATCAATACTATCCACTTCATACCTTCATAGAAGATATAAATACGCGTAACGTCTTTCTTTTCATTTTTATTCATTAATTTATTCGTTTAAAAACTATGAGCCATTTAACAAAACAAATACATTTTATTTTAATAAATGCTCGAACGCTCATTTTTAATGTTTCTTTGTTTTCGAAGTGTGGAATATTGTAGAAGATATGCCGTGCTCCCAGTCAATAACCTTCGATGTGAATAATAAGGATAATTAAAATGACCATAACGAAACACCCCTCACTACTCGGCGAATGTATCGCTGAATTTATCGGCACAGGACTGTTAATCTTTTTTGGTGTCGGCTGTGTCGCTGCTTTAGTATTGACAGGCGCTAGTTACAGCCAATGGGAAGTCAGTATTATCTGGGGGTTAGGTGTTACTATTGCTATTTATTGCACCGCAGGCGTGTCTGGCGCACATATTAACCCGGCCGTTACTATCGCTCTTGCTGCATTTCACGGTTTTGATAAAAAGAAAGTCGCCCCCTACATTATTAGTCAACTTCTTGGGGCCTTCTGCTCTGCTGCGCTTATCTATGCTCTATATAGTAACCTATTTACCCAATATGAAATTACCCATCAATTTGTACGCAGCAGTAATGAAGCTTTGGCAACCGCAGGGATCTTCTCTACTTATCCTCATGCTGGGATTTCTTTTTTTGGTGCTTTTGCTGTTGAGTTTGTGATTACAGCAATATTGATGTTTGCCATCTTAGCACTGGGTGATGAAGATAATGGTGCATCACGTGGTGCTTTAAATCCACTACTCATCGGGATTTTAATTGCAGTAATTGGGAGTTCTTTAGGCCCTCTTACAGGTTTTGCAATGAATCCGGCCCGTGATTTTGGCCCTAAGTTGTTTGCCTATTTTGCCGGTTGGGATAAAGCACTGACAGGCGGTCTTGATATTCCTTACTTTATTGTGCCGATTTTTGCTCCCATTGCTGGCGCCTGTTTTGGTGGCTGGTTATACCCTAAAGTTGTTGCAGCGCATCTACCTCAACAAGGACAAGGTTGTACAATTCCAAATCAATGTGACAAAAACACAGAAGAAGAACTTCGCACGCAAGCTTAACCTCTACTTCCTAGTATAATTATAATAGTTTGAAACAAAGGACAAAAACATGAACGATCCAAAATACATCGTAGCGTTAGACCAAGGCACAACAAGTTCTCGTGCAGTTATTCTTGATCACGATGCCAATATCGTAAGTGTCGCACAAAGAGAATTTACCCAAATTTATCCTCAAGCGGGTTGGGTTGAACATGATCCACTAGAGATTTACGCCACCCAAAGTTCAACCTTAGTCGAAGTTCTAGGCCAATCAGGTATACGTAGCGATCAAATTGCAGCGATCGGTATTACAAACCAACGTGAAACGACCATTGTTTGGAATAAAGAAACAGGTAAGCCAGTTTATAACGCCATTGTATGGCAATGTCGTCGAACCGCAGAGATCTGTGAAGTGTTAAAACAACGTGGTTTAGAAGGGTATGTACGCGAGAATACAGGTCTTGTCCTTGACCCTTATTTCTCTGGTACCAAAGTAAAATGGATTTTAGATAATGTTGATGGCGCACGAGAAGATGCTGAAGCAGGTAAATTACTGTTTGGTACTGTTGATACTTGGCTAGTATGGAAAATGACTCAAGGCCGCGTTCACGTAACAGATTACACCAACGCCTCTCGTACCATGTTATTTAATATCAACACCCTTGAATGGGATCAAAAACTGCTCGATGAGTTAGGTATTCCTGCCTCTATGATGCCAGAAGTAAAACGCTCATCGGAAGTCTACGGCAAAACCAATATTGGTGGTAAAGGTGGTACACGTATTCCAATTGCGGGCATTGCAGGCGATCAACAAGCCGCTTTATACGGTCAAATGTGTGTCGAGCCAGGGCAAGCTAAAAACACCTACGGAACAGGCTGTTTCTTGTTAATGAACACAGGACAAGAAAAAGTATCATCAACTCATGGTCTACTCACTACATTAGCCTGTGGCCCATCTGGTGAAGCGTCCTATGCACTTGAAGGTGCAGTATTTATGGGTGGCGCATCTATTCAGTGGCTACGTGATGAAATGAAGTTATTAGCTGACGCCAAAGACTCCGAATATTTTGCCACCAAGGTTGATACTTCAAACGGTGTTTATGTCGTGCCAGCCTTTACGGGTCTAGGTGCGCCATATTGGGATGCTTACGCACGCGGTACAATTGTTGGCTTAACCCGTGGTGTGAACTCGAACCATATTATTCGCGCGACGCTTGAAAGTATTGCTTATCAAACCCGTGATGTCATTGACGCCATGAAAGCTGATTCAGGTATTCAGCTTGCCGCATTGAAAGTTGATGGTGGCGCCGTTGCCAATAACTTCTTAATGCAATTTCAGTCTGATGTATTAGATACTGAAGTTCAGCGTCCAGAGGTCACCGAAGTCACCGCATTAGGTGCCGCTTATCTTGCTGGCTTAGCTGTCGGATTCTGGAATAATATTGATGAGCTTAAAGATAAAGCCGTACTTAACCGCACTTTCAGTCCCCACGCTTGTGATGATAAGCGTGAGCGACGCTATAAAGGTTGGAAACGCGCAGTAAAATGCGCGCAAACATGGGCAGAAATGCATGATTGCGAAGATTAATTATTCATCAAACGAATAAAAGAGAAAAAGAGCGTGCTTTGCAACGCTCTTTTTTATTTGAATACAGATAAGAGAATTGAATCACTTCTATGAAAAGGAAAATTAAAGCACAATAGATATCATTATATTTAAATGTATATCTGGCAATGCCAAATAAGACAGGGAACTTTTTAGTGAAACAAATACCAAGACACCAAGAAATTGTAGAGTTGGTGAAAAAGCAGGGCTATGTCAGTACCGAAGAGTTAGTCGAACGTTTTAACGTCAGCCCTCAAACGATTCGCCGCGACCTTAATGAACTCGCCGATGCCAATAAAATTCGTCGCTATCACGGTGGAGCAACAACGCCACTTAGCTCTGAAAATACCTCTTATATTACCCGTAAATCACTTAATTTCAGCGAAAAAGACTTAATTGCCGACAGACTTGTTAAACATATCCCTGATGGTGCATCGCTGTTTATTGATATTGGCACTACACCTGAAGCTGTCGCACGTGCGCTGTGTGTCCAACACAAACAACTACGTGTTGTGACCAACAACTTAAATGCTGCTACGATTTTGTTATCCAACCCAGAAATTAAAGTTATTCTCGCCGGTGGTGAAGTTCGTGATCATGACGGTGGCATTATTGGTGAAGCTACGCTCGATTTCATCCAGCAATTTCGCTTAGATTTTGGCATCTTAGGCATCAGTGGTATCGATAATGACGGCTCATTACTTGATTTTGATTATCATGAAGTACGCGTAAAACAAGCTATTATTGAAAATAGTCGCCGAGTCTTCCTTGCTGTAGATCACTCCAAATTTGGGCGTAATGCGATGGTCAAACTGGGCTGTATTTCGCAAGTGGATGCACTCTTTACCGATCAGCGACCACCTGAAAATATTCTTTCAATTATTAATGAACATCAGTTAAAAATTGAGGTGGTATCAGAGCATGATCATAATGACTAAAACATGCTAACAATCGCAAAACTAATTCAATATAAAAGCGTATTTTTTTATACAAATCACATAAACGAGCAAAAACGAACAATAAACGAAAACAATAAATGACCACAAACGAAACTTAAGTTATGCTTGAATTATGCTCTCTTATGTTCGTTTGCTCATTTTTAAGGTCGTTTTATGGATATCACTAAAAACAATAGCGCAACCCCTCTTCTCGATATCATCGTCATAGGTGGCGGTATTAATGGTGCTGGTATTGCAGCTGATGCGGCTGGTCGAGGCTTAAATGTTGCTTTATACGAAGCAAATGATTTCGCCTCTGCCACATCATCTGCAAGCTCAAAACTCATTCATGGTGGTCTGCGCTACCTTGAACATTATGAGTTTCGCCTTGTTTCCGAAGCACTTGCTGAACGTGAAGTGATTTTAAAAAAGGCGCCTCATGTTGCCGAGCCGATGCGATTCCGCCTTCCTCATCGCCCTTTTCTACGTCCAGCTTGGATGATCCGCTGTGGTCTCTTTCTTTATGATAATCTAGGCAAACGAACCACCTTACCTGCGAGTAAAAAAATTAATCTTGCGCAGTCAGGTTTACTTAAACCGGAAATGAAAGTTGGCTTTGAGTACTCTGATTGCTGGGTTGATGACGCGCGTTTAGTGCTATTAAACATTATGGCAATCGAAGAAAATGGTGGCGAAGTTGCTAACTACTGCAAAGTTGAAAATGCGGTAAGAGAAGGTGACATTTGGCGCGTTACCATGGTTGATCAACGTACAGGTGAGCACTTTGAGCGACGAACTAAAGCGCTTGTTAATGCGGCTGGACCTTGGGTTAAACAATTTTTTGATAACGGTTTAGAAACGCCGTCGCCCCGTAATATTCGTTTGATCAAAGGCTCTCACATTGTAGTGCCAAAAATTCATAATGAAGAGCAAGCCTATATTCTTCAGAATAAAGATAACCGAATTGTTTTTGTCATTCCCTACCTTGATGACTTTTCAATCATTGGCACCACAGATCTGGAATACAAGGGTGATCCTCGTCATGTGGCAATTGATGAGACTGAAATCGACTACCTCATTGATATTGTAAACCAACACTTTGTTGATCAACTTGGTCGAGAAGATGTTGTGTGGACGTTTAGTGGCGTACGCCCGCTGTGTGATGATGAATCAAATTCACCACAAGCAATCACACGAGATTACACATTAGAACTTGAGCAAGAGCTCGACCAAGCACCTTTGCTTTCAATTTTTGGCGGCAAATTAACGACCTACAGAAAGCTGTCAGAATCAGCTATGAAACACCTAGAACCTTTCTTCCCGCAAATGGGTAAGTCATGGACGGCCAATCAAGCCCTACCGGGTGGAAACTTTAGCTGTTCACGAAAACAACTCGCAGAAAGCTTACAAAGCCGTTACCCATGGCTAAGTGATAAACAAGCACTACGTTATGTAAAACAATTTGGAAGTTACTGCTATAAGATGCTGGCAGATGTAACTTGTATTGACGATATGGGCATTCAATTTGCTGATGCCGTTTACCAAAAAGAAATTGATTATGTTATCGCACATGAACATGTGAAAACGGTCGAAGACTTCTTGTGGCGCCGAACTAAATTAGGGTTATATCTAACCGATGAGCAGCAATTACAGGTCAAAGAGTATATCGATGCCAATGCTCCATCAAACAATATCGTTAGTTTTCATAAAGTCGGCTAATAACGATAAAAGCCCACAACTTACTTTTACAGAAATAAAAAAACCGACCTTTAATAGGTCGGTTTTTTAATAATCACATCATTACTTAATGCGTTTAATCTTATTATTTACAGGGTATTTATCTTCGATTAACTCATTGATAAAAGAAGATGTATTATGTGAGCCAGCACATACCCATACATGTTTACGCGCACGTGTTAACGCAACATAGAACAAACGGCGTTCTTCAGCATCAGTATAGTTTTCAGTACGTGGTTGCATCACAGCAGCTAAACCTGTTTCACGATCTGGAGACGGGAAAATACCTTTGTTAACATCAACAATAAATACATAATCAGCTTCACGCCCTTTACTCGCGTGGCATGTCATGTATACCAAGTTAAGTTGTGGCCACTGTGCTTTCCAGTCTTCAAACTTTGCTGGTTTCTGCTTATTGTTACGACCCAAGATCATCACGCTCGTTTCTTTATTATCATAAAGTTTGGCTAAACGGGTTAAATCTTGCAGCATTAAATCACTATCAAGCAAAGTTACCGCTTTCTTACTTTGTTTCGTAAAGCTGGTTAACTGCTTTTTAATTTGGCTTGGGTTTTGTTGAATAAACAAATTTGCCACTTCGCCAATCATGCTATTAAAGCGATACGTCGTTGATAGCTCAGTGATATGAGATGAACCAAAACGTCCTTCAAAGTCAGTCGTTAAGTTTACATCAGCTCCCGCAAAACGGTAAATAGCCTGCCAATCATCACCAACGGCAAATAAGGTTGGGGTCGACTTAGCTTCTATTTTCTGACCGCATAACGCTTCAATGAGCGCTAAACGTTGTGGCGAAATATCTTGGTATTCGTCCACCATAATAAAACGCCAAGGTGACAAGAACTTACCTTCTTTAACATATTGAGTTGCCACATCAATCATGCTGTTAAAGTCAATTTGTTTCTTTAATTTTAAGTACTGCTGATAAGCTTGATAGCAAGGCCATAATAACTCTAACTCACTCTTCATACGCGGACGCATCGCTGGGTTCTTGTTATTTTGAATTTCTTCTATTAGCGCTTCTTTCGACAATATCGATTGACCTAATAATTCAATATGGCGCCAAACCCAAGCTTGCAATTGCTCATTTTCAGCCTGTTGTTCCATCGTGTTTTCTTTGCTAAAACCCGGAACTCGCCATTGCGTAAGGTGACGTTGCCATTTGCTCGCTGACGATGATTTATTCCATTGTTCAATCAACATACGAGCAATCCATGCTGAACGAACACGTGCATCAATAGCGACACCTGCTACATTAGGCTTTTCTTTTTCAACTTCTGCGATGATTTGCGAACCTAAGCTATGGAAGGTAGCCACTTTAACGCGATCGCTGACTTTCTCACCCATACGCTCCGACATTTCTTCTGCCGCTTTTCGGCCAAAGGCCAACATCAAAATATCTTCAGGTACAGCCTGCTGACTCGCAATTAAGTAGCCTGCACGAGCCACCAAAACACTGGTTTTACCCGTACCTGCACCGGCAAGTACTAGGTTATGATCTTGGTTGATTAACGCAGCTTCTCGTTGAGAGTCATTTAATGCTGAACGCTCAAAGCTATCAAACCATGAGCCCCATTTTTCAGATTGCTGTTTAATCCAAGTCTTATTGTGTTCTTCAACCCAATCTTGATGTTCTTCTAGCCAAGGCGAAATTTTTTCAAAGCTACGAGGACGGAATGATGCCGCTAACTCTGGTGTTAAATCTGTATCAGCAAGCGATTGATGAAGAAAAGTATGTAACGATTCATGCTCAGAGCCACGTAAATAGCCCGGCTGTGATGAAAATTTGCCAATACGCTGTAAGATTTCAGGTAAAACAGCGTCTAATTTATCAACGCGATTTCTTGCCCAATCTTGATAAGTGCGGATAAGAAAAGCGGCAAACGGCTTACATTCGCTCCAAGGCAAACCATGAATAGTCCAGCAATATTGCTGATCAGAAGAGGTTAGCTCTAACGCTCCCCATAACACACCGCGATGTATTTCAATTGAGCCATCCCAATCGTCAAACGAGATCACTTCTGAGCCAACTTGGCTATCTAAAACCAATGAATTGTCATCTAAAGCGATACTGTAATAATCACCCTGCACTAACCATTGTGCTAACCAACTGGCATTTAATTGCATTATCTCACCAACTTTTCCATATTCTTATATGGGCGTAATATTGAACATAGCCGCGTAAAAAAACGTGCAGCTAAAATAGAAAAGGTCCAATCACCCTATGATCGGATATATACCCAAATTTCTTGGGTTTATATCGCTATAGAGTACCAATAACTCCTGTTATGCCATAGCGTTCTAGGACTTATTTGCTTATTAATTCCACTAGCAGAACAAACAAATGTATTTTTGGATTCTGCTTCAATAGTAAAGTTCAACCAATGAACAAAACTTGCTCGCTTTTATCAAACGAATGTTCTTTCATGAGATGTCGATGCAGTATCTATAACCAAACTCTGTTATCGTTAAGCCGATTTCTAAGCTAGATAACCCAATAATTTAAGTATTTATAGAACTTCCATTGGATCAAATTTACGACAAGGTTATTCTAGTCGTTCTCTGTAATTATTTATCAGAAGATTGTTAATATCTATATGCAAACTAACAAGTTACATCTAAATTTTCGCCGTTACTGGGTGAACGATAGAATAAACTACTCGATTCGTGTTCTCATTGCGTTAGTTGGCGTCGTACTACCTTGCTGGTATTACAATACAAATAACGAAGTAACACCCTTAGTACTGGGGGTTATTGCTGCTGCGCTAGCTGAAACTGATGACAATTTTATCGGTAGAATTAAAGCACTTTCGCTCACTTTACTTTGTTTTTTAATTGCATCTGTTTCGATTGAAGTCCTATTTCCTTATCCCCTCTTTTTTGCACTAGGACTGTTCACGTCAACATTTTGTTTCATCATGTTAGGTGCAATGGGATCACGCTACGCAAGTATTGCATTTGCTTCATTATTGCTGGCGGTTTACACCATGCTAGGTGCTGACCATAGTGTCGATTTATGGTCCCAACCTATGTTGTTACTTGGCGGTGCATTTTGGTATGGCTGTTTATCATTAACATGGCACATCCTTTGGCCTAACCAACCCGTACAACGTAGCCTTGCTAATGTGTTTAGCGAGTTTGCCGATTATTTAGATCATAAAAGCCAACTCTTTGAACCTGTTGCCGACTTAGTGCCACAACCTCTTCGTTTAGAAGCAGCAAGCCAAAACGCACGAGTTGTTAACGCTCTAAATTCAGCAAAAGCCACCCTGTTACATCGAGCAAGACGCGGGCAACCTAACACGACAGGCGATAAATTCTTAACGATTTATTTTATGGCACAAGATATTCACGAACGTGCCAGTTCTTCACATTATCGTTACCAAGATTTAGCTGCCAACTTTAACCGTAGTGATGTGCTATTTCGTTTCCAACGTTTATTACGTTCTCAAGCCGTTGCTTGCCGTGATATTTCAAATGCATTAGCAATGGGGAAATCGTACACCCACGATGGAAAGAGCATGAAAGCCTTAAATGAACTGCAGGATTCATTACAGTACCTTCATAGCCAAAATATACCAGAATGGAAAATGTTATTGATCCAACTCGATTTCCTATTCAACAACCTCGCAACGGTTGAACGTCAGTTAATGAACATTAATAACCCTGATGCAACCTATAACGAAGACAACGACGAGATCCAGTTATCAGATAACGAAGCACATGGCTTTAAAGAGTTAGGTAAACGCATCAGCGCTCAGTTCAATACTGACTCCATCCTTTTTCGTCACGCGATACGTATGGGAATAGCGTTAACTGTGGGCTATGGCTGTATTCAATCACTCGATCTTGAACGTGGTTATTGGATATTACTGACCACCCTTTTTGTCTGTCAGCCTAACTATAGTGCGACTCGCCAAAAACTACGACAACGTGTTATTGGCACTTTAGCCGGTATTCTAGCAGGCGTCCCGCTGCTTTATTTATTCCCAGGGCAAGAAGGTCAGCTCGTACTTATGGTTATTGCTGGTGTGCTTTTCTTTGCTTTTAGAATGGTTAAATACGGCTGGGCAACGGCCTTTATTACCTTACTCGTCTTGTTCTGTTTTAACCAATTAGGTGAAGGGTACGCGGTTATTCTTCCGCGTTTAGGCGACACCTTAATGGGCTGTTTATTAGCCGTTTTAGCCGTAACCTTTATTTTACCTGACTGGGAGTCTAAACGATTACATAAAGCTATGTCAGGTGCTATTAATGCTAATAAAGATTACTTAGCACAAATTATTGGGCAGTACCGAATCGGTAAAAAAGACAGTTTAAGCTATCGTATCGCCCGTCGTGACGCCCACAATACCGATGCCCATTTAAATACGGCGATCAGTAATATGCTGGCAGAGCCTGAGCGTTACCAGATTGATGCTAATGAAAGCTTCCGCTTCTTAACCTTAAACCATGCCTTGCTCAGTTATATCTCAGCACTAGGTGCACACCGAACACAGCTCGATGATGATAAAACCCATCAGTTAGTGTCTGAAGCGCACCGTATTATTCACGCGCACTTAGAATGTTTAGCGGCTCAACTGGCTGGTAAAACATATCAAAAGGCACCAGCATTAGATCTCGATTTGGATCATCGACTAGGGCAGTGGCGTGATGAAGACTGTACCTCGGTAAGAATGGTGTTACAGCAACTTCACTTGATCCACCGTATGCTCCCTGAAATGCACAAACTGGCGGAGCAGCTCGCACCTAAAGAGAAAAAACAAGAAGTGCCCGCGTAATATTTCATATTGTGAAAAACACAGAATGACTGAATATCTACATTCAGTCCTTTTTTAATGTTTATTATTTATTCTACTCTCAAACCAGCATTAACATTTGTACACTCGCTTCATAAGAAATTCTATTAGACACTGGAATTCAATTTCGTGTTGATGAGGAAACAAAAGACTCAGCAATATAAATAAGTGTATTTTCTCAAGAGACATGGTTAACAGAGAAAGTAATTAATATATCAAAAAAGGGACCTGAATGTACCGGCTCCCCTTTCAGTGTTGCGTTACCGCAAGCTATCTATTTTTAGCAAATGATCTTACTCAGTTGCTTGCTCTACCGCAGTTTCTGCTGCTGCATCTTTAGCGTGAGCTTGTAGATATTTAAGTAGTACACGCTCTTCGTTCTTATCAAGCTTGTAGTACTGTTGCATTGCTTTTAGGCCATCAACCCATGCGTTTGAAGTTAGGTGTTTTGGATCTGGCGTTGCGTGACACTGGTTACAGCTTGCATCTAGGATTTCTTTACCATAGCCCCAAATAGGCTTGATGCTTGCTAGCATGTCACGTTGTGTCATCCACGCTGCAACTTGTACTTGCTGCCAAACTTGACCATCAGTTGCGGTTTGGGTGTTAAGTACTTTTTGTGTTTTCTGTAGTTCAGGATCAATCGAAGCGATTTGAATTTGCATCGCCATATCTTGAACTAGCATACCTGTTGTTGAACCTTTGATTTCCCAACCTGTTAGTTCGACTTTTAGCATGTCACCACTTTGACCAACGACTTTCACTTCTGATGCTGGGTACAATTGACCTTGTGCATCGTCAGAAGCAGCATCTTTCACAAACAGCTGCTTAGATGTTAGAGAATAAAGTGTTGTCGCTTCAGGTGCTTTCGCTGCATTGATGCTTAGCTGCTTAAACGTTGCTTGGAAGTCATTGTTGATATGTGGCAACTGGTGAGCAATACCTTTGTGACACTCGATACAGTTCATATCTTTCGCTGCAGCACCTGTCATTGCAGCCGCAGCTGCAGGTGATTGCTTAGCGTGATCCATCGCAGAGTAAGAGTGACAGCTCTTACACGTCGCAGAGTTGGTGTCCTTCATCATTTTCCATACATTTTGTGCCATGCGTAGACGATTTTCTTCGAACTTCTTCGGCGTATCGATATCTTTACCAATGAACTCACTGTAAATATCACCAATACCGCCCATTTTGGCTTTCATAAAATCAATTGGGTTATTCTCAGGGATATGACAATCACGACACTGTGCACGAACACCGTAAGCGTTCTTAAAGTGAATACTTGTTTTATATTCGTTGTAATTTTCCTTCATCGAGTGACAAGCAGTACAAAACTCGTTAGTAGAAGTGAATTCAATCGATTTGTGGAAAGTAAATACGCCTGCAAGTGTAATTAATACACAAACAACTGCAATTGCTAAAACGGAATAGCGACTGCTTGGCTTTATAAGAAAGTGCCAGAACTTCTTCATTGATGGTCCAAAATGAATTAAACGTCAAAATGACGTTAAAAGAAAATGTTGTGTACAAAAATATCAGTCGAATATGAATACGGCAATGTAAGTTATTAATAAAAAAAAACTTATTATTAATATATTTTATTACCTTAATTTAATGCTTACTTATTCAACTGATTTATTTAGAACTCTAAATGGTTTTTATCTGTCAATAGACTTTTACCACTTGTTACACAATCACCACCAACTTAAACACCTTGTTAATTTTTATTTATAATCAGCACTTTGAACCAATTTAATTTATCATAATTACTTTTGTTTGATATGAGTCAAACTGTTGTTGATAATGCTTTTCAATTAATCTTTAATTAATACGCTAAATATTATCGGATTTATATCGACCATTAAACATATTAAATTAGGACGATTATTTTTGAAAACTTACTTCCCATTTGGCCCTATAATATATTTTTTATTTCCGTGTAGCCTATCAAGAATTATTAAAAATATAGGCATCAAAACCGAATAAATATTAGGCGTATATATTGCGTTAATTTATTTATTGCTCGGACTGTCTTCGGAATATAAATATGACCCTATCACGTCGTAACTTTTTAAAAGGTTCAGTAGCAACCGCAATTGCTGCTAACGGACTCACACTTTTTCCTGCAGGCAAGGTATTTGCGGCTGACACGCAAGTTATTCCATC
Source organism: Photobacterium sp. SKA34 (assembly GCF_000153325.1). Lineage (GTDB taxonomy): Bacteria > Pseudomonadota > Gammaproteobacteria > Enterobacterales > Vibrionaceae > Photobacterium. Next base: position 60,938 of record NZ_CH724142.1, on the reverse strand, counting down.
TGCATCTCACTATGGTCCTTTTAAAGCGGTTGTAAAAGAAGGTAAGTTAATTGGCGTTCAACCTCTGAACGACGTTGACCCCTTCCCTACTGAAATGTTAACAAAAGGTATACTAAGCCGTACTTACGCTGATACTCGTATTAAATACCCTATGGTACGTAAGTCTCTACTTGAAGATCCATTAGGCGATCACAATCCGCATTTACGAGGCAAAGAACCGTTTGTTCGTGTTGATTGGGATACTGCCATCGCACTAACTGCATTCTGTATTGCTCGTACAATTGAAAAGCATGGTAATGAAGCCGTATTCAGTTCTTCTTACGGAGGTTGGTCTCACAGTGGTTTAAACCGTCCTCAAACACTACAAGGTCGTTTCTTTAACCTTATTGGTGGCCAAAGTATCTGTGCGGGTGACTACTCAGCAGGTGCATCTGAAGTTATCCTTCCTCACGTTATTGGCGATATGGAAGTGTACTCACCACAAACCGCGTGGAAGATTGTAGAAGAAAATACAGAAGCTGTTCTATTCATTGGCTGTGATCCTTGGAAAACAAACCGTATTGAATTCCGTGTTGCAGACCACTCAATGCAAAAGCACTGGGAAGCGTTTAAAGAGAAAGGCATAAAGTTTATCTCTATTAACCCTCAGAAAACCCAAACAGATAAAGCTCTAGACAGTGAAATGATCAATATCCGTCCTAACACGGATACTGCGCTATTTACTGCTATGTCTTACCATCTATGTAAAACAGGTAAGAACGATAAAGCTTACCTAGATAAGTACACGGTTGGTTTTGATAAGTACCTTGATTACCTAATGGGTAAAGAAGACGGTATTGAAAAAACACCTAAGTGGGCTGAAGAAATTACAGGTCTCCCTGCTGCTAAAATCATTGAAATTGCAGAGCTTTGTGTAACTAAGCGTACACAAATTGCAGCGGGCTGGGCACTACAACGTGCTGACCACGGTGAAATGATCCACTGGTCTATCATCAACTTTGCAGCGATTGCAGGTAAAATTGGTAAGCCTGGTGAAGGTGCAGGCTTTAGCTGGCACTACGGTAATGGTGGTATGCCAACGTCTGGTAAGCGTATGCCTATCGGTCTATCTCAAGGTCGTAACCCAATTACTAAAACATGTCCAGTTGTTATGATTTCAGACATGTTGAATAACCCAGGGAAAGCATTCACCCGTGATGGTTCAAACCTTTCGTTACCAAAAGCTAAATTAATCTATAACGCAGGTAACAACCTACTATCGCACCAGCAAGATACTAACGAGTTAATTGATGCACTGAACAAGAATATTGACACTATCATCTGTCAAGACCCTTGGTGGTGTGCAACAGCAAAATACTCAGATATCGTGCTACCAACCACGACTACACTAGAGCGTGATGACATCACTTCTGGCGGTACTTACAGCAACAATAAAATTTATGCGATGCGTAAAGTGGTTGAGCCTGTAGGTGAAAGCCTAGATGATTACGAAATCTTCTCTCGTCTAGCTTTTATGCTTAACGTACATAAAGAGTTTACTGACGGTAAGACAATGTACCAACACATCAAAGCGTCTTACGAATCTTCTGATGCAACAGATGATTTCAAAACATTCTGGCAAAGTGGTATTACGCACCTATCAACACCTGATGATGCTAATAGCTTTGTTCGTCATGGTGATTTCTATGCTGATCCTGAAAAGAACCCACTTCATACACCAAGTGGTAAGATCGAGCTTTACAGTGAAACACTTGCTAAGTTTAAAGCAAATGAGTGTCCAGCAATGCCACAATGGATGCCTCCATTTGAATGGTTAGGTAACGCGAAGAAAGATCAAGTTCACGTACTAAGTCCACACCCATGGATGCGCCTACACTCACAAATGGCGAATGCTGATGTAAACAGCCACGAGTCTGTTGATGGTCGCCAAATCGTACTTATCAACAAAGATGATGCAGCAGCACGTGGTGTTAAAGATGGCGATGTCGTTGAAGTACACAATGACCGCGGTGCGTTACTTGCTGGCGCACGTATTACTGATGAAGCAATGCCAGGTGTTATCTACATTCACGAAGGCGCATGGCTACAGCTTGATGAAAAAGGCCGTTGTAACTCAGGCTCTATCAACATGCTGACAAGTAGTAAAACAACCAGTGGTTTAGCGCAAGCAACCAGTGCAAATACGTGTTTGGCTTACTTCAAGAAATGTACTGATGTACTGACACCAAACAAAGCGTATGAGCCACCACAAATTGTTAAGTCTAAATTCCAAGTGGATATCTGGGCACTACAACTAGGTAAGCGCCTAAAAGCAGTTGCTGCAGAGCAAGGGCCACGGCAATCACCAGGTGAGAAGTTATTCTACGGTAGCTGTACATTATGTCACGCTGCACCACACCCAAGTGACTTCACTTACAAGCAGTGGAAAGGTATTACAACCTCGATGTTCCCACGTGCAGGTCTAAATGATAAAGACCGTCAACTTGTTCTTGATTTCTTGAAAAAGAATGCAAAAACTGAGTAATTGAATAGTTAAACTATCAAATAAAAACGCAGCCTATTGGCTGCATTTTTATATTTATAGGAATGAGTTAGATGATTAAGACTCGATAACTTTTACTTTCTTCTTACGCTTTAGCCTTTGCAGCATCAAATATACACTAGGCACAACAAACAAGGGATCAACGATACCTAGTGCCATTCCAGCAATAATAATGATCCCCAGCGAGCCCATCGCATTAGCGCCTGGTCCAGCTTCCCATAGCAGTGGTAATGAACCTAAAATCATCGTTAATGATGTCATCAATATTGGACGAAGACGTGTTTTCGTCGCTGTAAGGATCGCTTTACGCGGTGCTAACCCTTCTGCTTGTAATTCATTCGCAAATTCGGTGATTAATATACCGTGCTTACAAATCAAACCAATCAAGGTCACCAGTCCTATTTGTGAATACACATTTAAGGTAAAATCACTAAAGTACAACGCCCATAGCGCCACTGATAATGTAATTGGCAGTGACAACATAACCACTAACGCGTCAACGACACTCTCAAACTGCGCACTAAGTACCATATAGATAAAGACTAATGCTGCGATAAATACAAACAGCATTTGCTGATTAGCATCAAGATACTGTTTAGCTTCATCTACATAGGTGTAGTCTGCGTTAGTTGGTAAAATATCTGGCAACATCTCGTTTAAGGCATCAATACCCTCACCCATGCTGACACCATCAGCCAATCGAATAGAAAGCGAGGCTGAGGTCGCTCTATCATATTGCTCAAGTGAACGAGGGCCAACTTCATTTTCAATACTGATCAACGCGGACATCGGCACAAGTTGTCCTTTTTTATTAGCGATCATCAACTGTTTTAATGAACTTGGCGTTAAGGTAAATAACGATTCTAGCTGCATGTGAAGCGAGTAATTCGTTCCTTGGTAGCTCATATCATTACTGAAACTCTTACCACTCATTGCCAGTTTAAGTATCTGCTGAATATTACGCAGCGGCACATCATATTGTGAAGCTAACACTCGATTAATGTTGATCTTAAATTGATTGCGATCGAATTTAAGATTGCTTCGCGCATTTGAAAATAGTGGTGATTGCTCGATTTTGTAAGTCACTTCTGTGAGCTCTTTAGCCAACTTTTGCTCATCAACACTACTACTTACATTAAGATCGATACCGCCACTATTACCCCGGCGTCCACCACCCGTTTCTATCGCTGGAATAACCCCCGTATAAACACGGTTACCGCCATCTTTAAGCCGAGCATTAATCATCTCACTGATTTTTTGTGCTGATAATGAGCGCTCTTCCCATGGTTTTAACGTCACGAAACCACGAATAAAGTCAGAGCTCGCCAGAATAGCAACATGATCAATATCAGGGATATGTTTTAACTGCGTATTCATATTAGCAATCATTTTTTGTTGACTAGCATCATCGCTGCTACCGACTAATGGCTGAAATAAGAATATTTGTCCTGAATCTTCAGTAGGTAACATTTGTGATGGTGTTTGAGTAAAAGGCCAATAACTACTAGCAAAAATAATTGCCATAACTAGTAACGTCGTTTTACGCCAATCAATAGTGGCTGACAAAACATGGTGGTAAGCCTGGGCAAGTCGATCTAACTGAGCATTAATCCACGTTTCAAAACGACTAGGCGGCTTATGATTCATCATTTTACTACACATCATCGGTGATAGTGTTAATGCCACTACACCCGATATAATCACAGTGCCTGCTAAGGTAAATGCGAACTGTTGGAATAACTGCCCTGTAATACCGTCAACCAAACCAACTGGTATGTAAACGGCAGCCAAAGTTAACGTTGTAGCAATAATGGCAAAACCAATTTGACGACAGGCAATAGCAGTAGCTTTATAGACCGACTCATGAAAACGCAACTGCCTGTGTACGTTCTCCACCACAACAATGGCATCATCAACCACCAGCCCCACAGCTAATAACATCGCGAGCAATGTCAAGGAGTTAATACTAAAGCCTGCCAGTTTCAGGATGATAAACGAGCACGATAAACAGACAGGAATGGTTACAATAGGAATAAGTGCAATACGCAAATTACCAAGGAACAACCATATAACACCTGCAACTAATATCACCGCTAAACCAATAGCAAGGTAAACATCATTTAGTGCTGTAATTATAAAAGTCGATTTATCCAGTAACACCTTGGCTTTCATGCCACTCGGCAAGGTCATAGAGTCTAATAAACCATGAACTTGCTGTGATAAAACCAGTGGGTTTGCTGTTGCTGTATATTGGGGGTTCAATACAAACAGCATTGAGTTTTTGGTCGAAAAGTCCACCAACGGCTTTACTTCTCGTTGGCTATTTGGGGTACCAATCGTGATATCAGCCACTTGTTTTAATCGAATAGGCTGCTGTTGATAAGTCGCAATAATAGTGTTTTTAATATCATCAAGGCTTGAGATTGCCCCAGTAGAAATAAGCTGGTACTGACTTTCCGTCCCTGATGTTTTACCACTAATTGCCGAAATACTGTTTACGTCATTAACTTTGTTAATAACATTGTTTATTGTAAGTCCATAATAAAAAACCTTGTCAGGATTTAAAGTAATCAATACTGACTGGCTTGAGCTCGGTGCAACACTTACCGCCCCCGCAGCAGGTAACTGCTCTAACTTTGGCAATAGCGTATCAATACCATATTGATGAAATTCATACTCAACTTGATGAGGCCCCGGCGTTAAGCCAATCAGCATCGCTGGCATTCCCTGATCGTCAGATTTAGTCACTTTCGGAGAAATATCATCGGGTAACTTATTTTCAATGTTGCCAATATCATTATGGATTTCGCTCACTAATGTATCGATTTCACTGTCATCAATAGTCGATGCCACATCAATAATAATATTGCCTCGTCCTTGTTTTGCAGTCGCTGATAAATGGCTGATCCCTTCAGTACCAGCAATGGCATTTTGAATAGGAATTAAAACTTCAGTCATCATATTTTGTGCAGCTAATGCACTATCATGGACGGTAACTTGAATTTTTGACTGACTGATTTGTGGGGTATAGCGCCAAGGTAGTTTCTGACAAAAGATCAACCCAATAAATACCGGGATCAACCACAATACAGTACATAACACTGGACGGCGTAAACAGAGATCCGTTAATTTCATTATTTATCCGCCGTCTGTGACTGTAATGGTATATGTTGTAGATGCTTAACTTTTTTCGACGTTTGATCAGGTTGCTGAGCAGGCATTACTTCGACTTTTTGATCTGTGCGTAAGTAGTTTTGACCATTTATAACTAATTGATCACCCACGGTTAATCCCGATAAGATCTGCACATACCCATCATAGTATTGCCCTACTTTTACATCACGCAATCTGGCTTTATTGTTAACCACAATAAACACCTGCGCCCCTTGAATATTAGTGATTAATGAGGACGTAGGGATTGTAACTTGCTTAAGTAGTTCACGGGTATATTGGACAATTTTCACGTTTTGGCCCGGTGAAAACTGCTTAGCATTAGGTAGTTGAGCCTTTAAAGTCACCAGTCCCATTGAAATATTAGGAGAAACGTAACTCACATTACCGTCCACATATTTTTTGGGTTTAAGCTCTGAATAAACGGTAACATGTTGCTCTAATTTATAATCATCTTTTTGAGCAGCAGGTAGTTGATATTCAATAGTTAGTTGATCAGGGGTATATAAGGTTGCAAGTGTATTACCAACAGTAACAACATCACCGACATGAAAGTCGGTTTGGCTAATAACACCGTCAAATGGTGCTTTAACAGCCAACTCTGTGAGCTTTGATTTGTCTTGCTCTAACTGCGCTAAAGCCTGTTTATAGTCACTCTCGCTGTCATCATAAGTACTTCGCGCAACTACACCTTTATTTACCAGTTCTTTTTGACGTAACCAAGTTTGCTTTTTTGCATCAAATTGAGCTTGATCTCTTGCAACTTTAGCTTTAGCCTCGCTGGAATCAAACTGCACTAAAACCTGTCCTTTCTTTACTGTTTGCCCAGCCTCAAAGTAAATTGCGGTGATCTGGCTGGTCTCTAACGTTTTCAATGCAACCGAATTATGACTTTTTACCACACCATAACCCGTAACTTGATGAGTCAATGTGCGAGCTGACACCGTTTGGGTTTCTACTTGAACGACTTTAGAAGAGTGCTTGTGCGAATGAGAATCTGATTGGCTTTCTTGCTTACAGCCAACAACCATAAAAGCTACAACGGCGAAAACCATCACAGAAATGCATTTTTGTTTCATTATCATCTACTTACCTGGAAATTAAACAATATAAGCAAGGCGCTTATATTAATTGCCAGCACCTCTCAACATACCTATAAAGAATTATATATATTAACAAGGATATTTGTGAGGTTAAGTCAGGACTATGTAGCTTTACAGTTATTTACATTCCGCACTCCATTTGTAAATGCAAAAAATAACAATCAGTTACAGTATGTTTTTTTATATGTGTCGAATTTACAAATAATGAAAATAAAAAGTTACGACATAGTTATCAATATGTAAGTGGCAAGTATTTACTTGCACGCTTTAACATTTATCTTACCAAGACCATTAAGTTAATAAGGGTACGCCATGTTTAGTAAGCGTGATAAATACGCTCTCATCTTATCGACTTTGTTGCTTGTAGGTTGTAACGGTTCAAGTTCTGATTCGGCAACAACCGAGCCTTCAGTCGAGAAAGATAAAACACTTACTTCTGTTGATAGCTTTGATGAATACATAGCTGAAAATGGAGAGATAAAAGAAGATCAAACCATAACACTAGATCTTCCCGATGGTGAGATATACTTTTTAAACAAGGATTTAACGATTAAAGGCAACTTAATCATCAAATAAGGATATTGATAATGAAAAAACTTTTTTCTCTTTCTGCAATTGCCCTACTTACAGGGTTATCAACTGCCGCTTCTGCTACTTCACTCGATGTTCATGGCGAGATTAAAATTAACGGTAAAACGGTTATCGATGACAAAGGTAACCTAATTCAAGATCAGAGCGATCTTATTAACATTGATGATTACGCTAACGCCACACCAAATCGTGTTGTTACATTTTCAGCTCCTGTAAATGAAGACGGCACCGTTTCAACTTATAAATTTTTCTATGACGAAACTGGAAGAGAATATAAAGAAGAAAGCTTCATTGACGATAAACTAGTTTGGTCAATAAAATGGGAAGAACGCACCACAACACCATTAGCACATAAACGTACGATTTTAAGTGATTGGGGCGGAGAAGCTCCTATTACCACAACTTATCAAGATGAATTTACTACATCATCCGCTTATCCGTTAGCACGAATTGGCGTGAATATGACTCGTGCCGATATCTATACAAGTAAAGTTATTGCAACCAATCACCCTGATATAGAAATTAATAGTATTACTAATAATTCAGATTATCAAAAGTTAACAGTTATAGATAAAACATCATTTAAAATGGGCGATACTACCGTTGAGGACTGTATTATCGTAACTATGAGCGCATCATGGACGCAAGAAGACCAATTCCGTACGTTCTGTAAAGACTATGGCTTGGTTCAATTTGGAAACTATACGGCACAAGCTGCTGAATAATACTTTTAATGCAAAAAACGACCTTAATTTAAGGTCGTTTTTTATTTTCTCAAACCAAACATTAAAACGTTAGTTATTGCTCTAACATTTGCTCCATTGCCTGATGAGGAATATTGGCTTCCATAAATTCATCACCGTATGGCGTGAAACCCAGTTTACGGTAAAAATCGATAGCATGGGTTTGCGCACCTAAGTCCACACGGGGATAACCTTGCTGTTTAGCATAATCCACTAATGCTTGGACGACTTTTACACCTAAACCTTGTCCACGAGCAGCTTTCATGATTGCAATACGACCTATATGACCATCAGCAAGAATACGCCCTGTCCCTAATGGCTGTTCGCCATCGACCACAAGTACATGCATCGCTTGCGTATCTAAACCATCAAACTCAATTTCAGGATCAATTTCTTGTTCTTTAATAAACACCTGCTCGCGTACTAAGCGAATACTCTCTTTATTCGCACTATCAAAAGCAACAATTTTTACATCTAACATGAAATATCCTATTTATCTGAATCACAGACCTTTTTTATATTGCTGAGAAATAGTGCCAACAATGGTTTGCTCTAATGTTGTTCTCGCGTTGATATCACCATGAATATACGCATTAAACAAAGAGACTAACATTGCTTTATCAGTATTTACTTCCGTTTCCGTTTTAATATCACGGAGATCGATCATAAAGCGAGTAAACTTATCAGGGAAGTCTGTCACCACTTGTAAATTCATATAATTCTGCTGGCTATATAGCGTATTATGCGCGCCTCTTTGTTTATCTAATACGAACGAGGCGTCTTTTAAACTCAAGATAGACGCAGACTTATTACACTTACGTAAGCACTTATTATCAAAATACTTTTTCTTACAGCCTACTGTTTGATGGAATAAACATTGACGGCTCATTAACATCATCAATGGATGATAAATACTGTAATGTAATTCAAAGTTTTCAGGGCATACCACTGGATTAATTTGCTTACGATTGATCTCGTTAGAAACGAATGCGCCCTTCGCATTAAATTCATCATCAATGCACTGTAGGCTAAATGAATTAGTTAAGTTCAAGTAAGGCCCTGCAATCCAATCAATCTCTTGCTGATAAGCCACATGCGCAATACCGCTGTTATTTGCCACAATACAATTAGGTTTCACACGCTCAATAAATTCAATTGCAGCTTGGTAATTTTCACCAATTAAAATTGCTGGGAACCATGGTACAAGATGAGGATGCGCTTCAAACAATGCTACCGTTTTTTCCAATTCCATCGATAAACCTTCAGGAATGGTATAATACAGCACGGCATTGTTATCTTGATTTAATACCACATCACTTGGATCAGATATTAATATCGCCAGCTCTGGCGTGATCCCTGTTGGTTTACGGTGATTGATACTATTACGTGGTTTTGGCGTATCAATCGGCGCTACCAGCGCTTTTTCACCATTTAACTGATAACCAATTTGTTCTTTTAATTGTGCTAATTCCGCAAAAGGGATTGACGTATTTTCGGCTAGCCCTGAAATATCAACGTGGGTGATCTGATACTCACCTTCATTAGCCAAACTTTGAAAACGTTTTTCTAATAACTCATGAGTTAATACATGTTTTTGTGCACGAATAAGTGCTGACTCTGATTGTAACTCTATCGTTTGATCCGGCGTTGTCACTATCACCGTTAAACATTGACCTTCTTCACCGCTAAAGATCATGGTCATAGGTAGCGAGTTAACATCCATGGCTTTCGTGACATCTTCAACGATATTAATAATCGCTGTTTTGTCATCGTACAATTTCTGTTTGACGCCATTTACTGCATCAATTGTGGTTGCTTGATAGACCTGAGTAAAATGACTCACAGAGTTATCACGAGGGTTATCAATAAACATGCTCTTATTGATATCACCTTGGAGATACGAGTTAGAAAAATCGCGATTAAAGACCGTAAAAAGTGACCTTGTATCGGTTAGTAACGGCTTTTGCTCACAGTAACGATTTATCTGCTGACGCCATTGATCGACCACGGTATACACGTAGTGTGATTTCTTAATTCGCCCTTCCACTTTCAGCGAATATACCCCAGCATCAGCCAACTCAACCATATTAGAAAAAGCTGAGTTATCTTTCATATTTAATGGAAAATCTTTACCAGCGGCGGTGGTTTGGTATTGATCACGGCATGGTTGACTACAACGACCACGGTTACCCGAGTTACCATTTTTCACCGAACTGATATAACACAAACCAGAGAAACCAATACAATAGGAACCATGAACAAACACTTCCATAAGGACATCATGTTGATGTCCAAATTGAGCCAAATGCTTAATTTCACGAATGTTCAATTCACGCGATAAGTTAACACGGCTTGCTTGGAGCTGTTTTAAAAATAGAATTTGGCCGTCGTTATGGGTATTGATCTGCGTTGAAGCATGGACATCTAATGTAGGAAAGTGCTCTTTAATGATGTGGAACAAGCCTAAATCTTGCAAAATCACACCATCAACTTTGGTGTTCACTAACTTGTTCAATAAGCGAATAACCGCAGGAATTTCACTATCTAATACGACAATATTTAAGGTAAGAAAAATCTTACAATTGTTCTGATGTGCTAAACGAATAATGCCACTTAATACATCAAAGGTCAGGTTAGTTGCTCGATTTCGAGCATTGAAACTATCTAATCCACAATAAATAGCATCAGCGCCTGCAGCAATGGCAGCCTTAATGGATTCAATATCACCACCGGGCGCCAATAACTCAAAATTCTTAGTTTTCGCAACATTGCTCATCAACAATTGTACCTTGTATAACCGCATTAAATGTAAGGACGACTATTTTACGCGCAAGCTTTCAATAAAGTCCAACAGTGGGAGTTAAATCACACTATCAAAGATAACTTTTATATTTTGTGCACAGAATCCCTTTTGATTAAAAGAGGATAAAAAGCATTTAAGATTGGATGATTCATCTCACCTAAACACAAACGCGCGGCATTGATTGCCATACTTTCGATAGGGTTACGAATAGTCGTTAACTTAGGGCTGAAGTAGCATTGTGGAAGTACATCATCAAATCCGACTATTGATAAACGATTTGGAATATCAATACCATGTTCTTTAAATACTTGCATCGCTGCTGCTGCGTAAAAATCGTTAAATGAAACTAAAGCAGTAACTGGTAATCCTTTATTTAATAAATTAGTTGCAGCTACTGTTCCACCAATCTCACCAAAAGGTACCTCTTCAACCCAGTCTGGATTAAATTCAATTCCCCCTTCAGCTAACGCTTTCTGATATCCATTTAATCGTTCAACTTTATCATCGACTTCCATCTCACAGGAAAGATAAGCAATTTTACGATGCCCTTCTTCAATAAGATGTTTAGTCGCTAAATATGTTCCGGCGCAATTGTCTAACCAAACACATTGTGACTCAATTTCACTCACACACCTGTTAATCAAAATAAGACCAGAAACCTGCTTGGCATAACGTATCAACATGTCATCTGTCATTGCTTTACTATGCATCACAATATTACGGCAGCCTTTGCTTAACATAAATTTAAGCGCATCTTCTTCACAATCGAGATCATAGTTACCACTCGCAACAATTAACTTTCGTCCATGCCTTTTAGCAATTTTTTCTACTCCTTGTGTAAGCAATCCATAGAACGGAGAATTAAACCGACTAACAATCAAGCCAATAGTATCTTGCCCTTGATTAATATTTAAGCGTCTATTATCTGTAATTTTATAGCCCAATTGAGCCATTACTGTTTCTATTCTTTTGACTGTCTCTGGCAACACAGAATCAGATTGATTAATCACTCGAGACACTGTTGCAGTCGAAACATTTGCAGCTTTTGCCACGTCTTTAATGGTTACCATTTGCGCTTAAGATCCCATTTATCTGCCATGTAAATTACATATGATATTAACTTTTTATAGAAGTGAATTCCATCACAGATCGATATGGGTTTAATCAATACCCTTAATCTGTGGTTATAAGCAATGAATATAATAAATAACTTCTATTTACAATATAACGTGTGGATGTAAATTACATGAAAGAAGATAATGTGAAAGAGATACCGATAGGACTATCTCTTCTACCATTGATAGCGATGATCGGGTTGTTAGTTGTTGGCTTCGGTGTATATGGCCTACCTATTGAAAGTCTTTTGTTAACCTCTGCTGTCATTGCAGCACTTGTAGCATGGAAAATTGGTTACAGTTGGGATGATATTCAAAATGCGATTATTGATCGTTTAACGAAAGCCTTACCCGCTGTTTTTATCTTAGTATTAGTCGGGGGCTTAATTGGTAGCTGGATGATTGGCGGTACTATTCCGATGCTGGTTTACTATGGTCTTCAAATAATCAGCCCTGAATATTTAGTCCTAACATCATTTTTAGTAACTTGTATGGTATCGCTATGCACAGGAACATCATGGGGTTCTGCGGGGACTATTGGTGTCGCCTTAATGGGCATCGCTTCCGGCATGGATGCGAACCTTGCCGCAGTTGCAGGTGCTATAGTCTCTGGAGCTTACTTTGGGGATAAACTCTCTCCACTATCAGATTCAACCAACTTTGCACCAGTTGTCGCAGGAACAAATCTCTACTCACATATTCAACATATGTTATGGACTACGATTCCAGCATTTGTTCTGTCTTCTATAGTTTTCTTCTTCGTTGGTAGCAACAATGTAACAGCTGGAACACCAGAAAAAGTAATTACAATGCTTGCAAATATCGAACAGTTATTTTCATTTAATATTTTTTTACTGTTACCTCCTATTTTGATTTTATGGGGCGCAATCCGGAAGCTACCAACTATTCCTCTAATGTTATTAGCTATTGTAATTGGGGTATTAAATGCAGTAATTTTCCAAGGCTTTAGTCTAGATACCGCACTTACAGCAATGCTTAATGGTTTTAATGCAAATATGTTTGCTGATGCTGGTTTAGGCAATGTAACCGTCGTCAACGATGTATTAACTTTGGTTAATCGAGGCGGTATGACATCTATGATGGGTGTCGTGCTATTAGTCTTCTGTGCTTTCTCTTTTGCAGGCACTCTCGCTCTTACCGGCGCATTAAAGGTACTTGTTGATCTACTAAGTAAAGGTATCAAAGGTACTGCAAGTCTAATTGGTGCAACTATTGTGACAACGATTACTGTGGTTTGTACAACCTCAGATGGCAAACTAGCCCTACTTATTCCTTCAGAACTGTTCCGTGATACCTATAAGCGAATGCAACTCGATCCTAAAAATTTATCTCGTACTCTAGAAGACGCAGGCACCGTTATTGAGCCTCTCATCCCTTGGACCAATGCCGGCGTTTTTATGACAGCAACACTAGGCGTGTCTACGCTGGATTACCTTCCATGGGCAATTCAAAACTACTCTGTCAGCCCTACTTTAAAATGTCACATTCCTCCAACTTAGAAATGTCACATTAGGTGTATGATTCTTCCTATGGAAGAATCAGCCTACGGTGCTGGAATGTTACTCACGATGAGCACAAAAGAGCTTCAGAAACTCGAAACAATACAAAACGTTTGTGATAAGCGTATTAGACAAATTGATGCTTCTAAAATCCTGAACTTAAGCCGTAGGCATATTCAAAGATTGGTTAATCAATACCGACAGTTCGGGGCTAATGGTTTAATTTCAAAAAAGCGAACTAAGCCAAGTAATCGTCAATTCAATGCATCATTGAAAAAACAAGTTATTGATTTAATTCAGACTCATTACTTCGATTTTGGTCCTACGCTAGCCGCAGAAAAATTAGCTGAAATTCATGATATTAGACTCTCTACTGAAACCATCAGAAAATGGATGGTTTCGGTAAAACTTTGGAAACCAAAGGTTAAGAAAAGACGTAAGATTTATCAACCGAGAGCGAGAAGAGATTGTATAGGCGAACTTATTCAGCTTGATGGTTCCCCCCACGACTGGTTCGAAGGCCGAGCCGATAAATGTACATTGCTTGTTTTTATTGATGACGCAACAAGCGCCATCATGCATTTATATTTTTGTGATTCTGAGTCGACGTTTTCATATATGGCTGCGACTAAGCAGTATATACAACAGCATGGTAAGCCTGTCGCGCTCTACACGGATAAACACGGTGTTTTCCGTGTTAACCATGCTAGCAACGAAGACCGCAATAAACTGACTCAATATGGTCGCGCACTAAAAGAATTAAACATTGAGCTAATTTGTGCCAATACTCCACAAGCTAAAGGGCGCGTAGAACGCGCTAATTTAACGCTTCAAGACCGTCTAGTTAAAGAGATGAGGCTAGCAGGGATTAATGGGATAGAAGAAGCAAACGAGTGGTTATCAGGTTTTATAGATAACTATAACAGGCGCTTTGCTAAACCAGCTAAACGTCAATTGAATGTGCACAGACCTATCTACGAAACCCCGAAAGAGTTATACGATATTTTCTCCTGGCAAACTTCGCGAAAAGTAACTAAATCACTAACGCTACAGTATGACAAAGTCATGTATTTACTTGAAAAAAATTCAGAAAATGAAAACCTTGTGGGTAGAAATATCATGATACATGATTACCCTGACGGTCAAATAGATATTAAGCATTTAGGTCAATCATTAGGTTACAGTATTTTTGATAAATTGGAGCGAATAAATCAGGGAGAGATAGTTGAAAATAAGCGTTTAGACGCTGTTTTGAGATTAGCGATGGTAGAGCAAGAACGATTGGAATCAGAAGGTTTAAGAGAGCGTAGTCGTTCAGATACACCAAGACGACAAGAACAACGTAGACAGTCGCGAATAAATCCCGTGATGTATGACCAAGCGAAATAACAAATTTCTGTCACTTAGAAAAAGTGACATTTCTAACTTGGAGAACCGTGTGACATTTCTAAATGGTTGCAACACAATTCAAAACTACTCAGCTATTTTCTTTGCCATGTTATGGGCAATCACGGGAATTGGTATTGCTAAAGCAGTAAAAGATGTAAAAGAAGACACAGAAACAACTCAGACCAAAGCAATAATTTAAATTAACAAATTTGGAAAGCCCATCTATTTAGGGCTTTCTTCTCTATATTATAAGGGAATTACGGTGCACGAACTCGATACTATCATTAACCGTTATGGTACAGACTGCTTAAAATGGGATTACATGGAGAAGTGGCTAGGAGTACCCGAAGGAGAAGCTTTACCAAGCTGGGTCTCTGATTGGGACTTTAAAGCACCTCATTTTATTACTGATGCTTTACAAAAGCGTTTAGATCACGG
The DNA here is from genome assembly GCF_000153325.1 of Photobacterium sp. SKA34. Lineage (GTDB taxonomy): Bacteria > Pseudomonadota > Gammaproteobacteria > Enterobacterales > Vibrionaceae > Photobacterium. The sequence goes on along the minus strand of NZ_CH724142.1, from coordinate 45,523 downwards.
CATCTTTGGTTATTCAGAACGTGGCGACGAATACTTTAACTCAGTGATTGAATGGTGGGCAGAGAGACATCAAGTCAGGTTACAAAAAGAATGGTTTCATACTACACCTGGTAGTTTGCCTGCAATTGCTATGCTAGTAGAACAATGGTCTCAAACGTCGGATAAAGTCTTAGTGTTAAGCCCTGTATATCATGCTTTTTATCGTACAATCGAAAATACAGGCCGTACTCTTGCTGAATCACGTTTAATCAATAATGACGGTTATTACACTATAGATTTTGACGATCTGGAAACACAGTTTCAGAATGGTGTAAAAATTATGATCTTTTGTAACCCCCACAACCCAGGTGGTCGTGTTTGGACTGAGAAGGAAGTGAATAAGGTCTGTCAGTTGTGTCACAAATACGGTATATACCTTATTTCTGATGAGATATGGGCAGATATCGTATTTGGCGACAATAAATTCTACAGTTGCCTAAGGGTAGACCATCAATATTTCGATAAGCTTGCTGTATGTATTGCTGGCACCAAAACATTCGGTTTACCATCACTGCGTCTAACTAATACCATGATCCCAAATGAGCAAGAAGCCCAAGCATTAAAAACTAAATTGCTTGCCTATGGTATTGATGTATACAGTGCATTTAGCATTATTGCGAACCAAGCAGCATACCGTAATGGTCATGCATGGGTAGATGATACCGTTAAATATCTAGAAGAGAATAATAAAATTCTTGAAGCTTTTGTTCGTGATGAGCTAGAAAAAGTAACTTATCGTGTTCAAGAATCAACCTATTTAGCATGGTTAGATTGCCGTGCAATGAATTTAGATGATCAGATGCTAGAAGAGATGCTACATCAAGCAGGTGTAATCCCTACAATGGGATATGGATTTGGCAGTGATGGTAGCGGATTTATTCGCCTTAATTTAGGTTGCCCAAAATCCGTACTAGAAGAAAAAATAAATCGTCTAAGAAAGGTATTGCTATAATCGCTTTCATAACAGTAAAGTCTGATTACACTCATTCCAACTAAGAGCTTAAATCGATATGATAAGTATTGATAAGAAGCAGTAAAAAACTTGCCACAACAGACTGTATGTAGGATAACAATAATGACCAGCACAACAGAACTAACAGATGCGCAAAAAGAAGCGATTGAAGCTATGGTAACTGATCGTATTAACGCCATGAATAACGATAAAGTATTGTGTGATGCAATTGATGCAAAAGTACATGAAATGGAAGAACACCTAAAAGAATATTTCCATAAGCGTTTTCATTTTCACAGCAATAAAGCATAAGACATCTACTTCTTATTGAGTTTAAAAAAGATCACTCTTAATTGTGGTCTTTTTCTTTTTTTAATAAGAGAACAGGATTATCTTTTAGGTTGAAGTAAACCCTGATTGGTTAAACAATTCCGTGACCAATTGAGTACTGATGCCGAGCCCGCTAAACCCAGATCGGCGCCTTGACGATTATCTTTTAACAGGAAAATATTCTCCTAACGGCATAAGAACAAACACCAGCCCTTTTACTTTTTCAAAAACAATCGCTTGATCAACATAAATTTTAAACACAGCACCTTGCCCTCAATAAAAAGGAAGCCTTAAGTATTAATCAGCGACATAAGCTTCGGCACACCTGAGACTTTTAAACATAAGAATGTAACGTATTTGTTTGCCCCACCCCCTAAAAAGAAACAAAGCGTCAAAATAAACCACCACAAGCAGAACATAACATTAACAATTAAATAAAAATCCAGAAACATAAACCAATAAATAATCAAAATGCATGATTTAATGTCATTCAGTAGGTAAAATACACTCCCTTGCTCTATTTAGTTAAAGAACCATGATTGATTTAAATGTATTACCTCTCTACCTCACAGCTGTTATCGCTTTATTATTAATTCCAGGGCCAGACATGTTACTGATTGCCAGTTCAAGCCTCAGTTACGGTCGCAAGGTAGGTATTTTTGCAAGTTTAGGTAATGCAACATCAGGTATTTTATTAACTATTTTGGCAGCTTTAGGTGTCTCAGCCTTAATTGCCGTAAACCCTATAGCATTACAAGTTCTTCGTTTACTTGGCGGCGCATATCTATTAAAGATGGGGTGGGACTGTATGCGAACACAACCTGCCGATGCGCCGGAAGAGCTCGCTAAAAGTCATAAAATGGCAACGACGCTATACCGACGTGCCGTGTTCACTAATTTACTTAATCCAAAAGCGCTTATTTTCTTTGTTCTATTCTTGCCACAATTTGTTTCGGCTCACGTTGCTGCAACATCTGGGCAACAAATGTTAGTGCTTGGTTTATTACTAAATGTATTAGGTTTACTGTTTAATTTATTCCTTGTCACCACTGTTGGTACGTTTGGTAAATCACTATTAAAAAGTGAAAAATTCCGATCAAATCAACATAAATTTATGGGGCTGATCTTCTTTGTTTTAGCTATTTGGTTATTAGCATCCCAACTCCCAACACCTGCTACACACTAATTATCCTCTTTTAATAGCGTTACCTATTTTGGTGACGCTATGCTCATATTAAAAGCAGTTTTCTGTTAACTTTCAATAATGGGAAATACATCTTTCATTTATGTGTATCTAATAGTGAAATATAAAATCTCTCACCATTTTTACCTTGAATTTCACTCTAAATATCCTCATATATCTTAATAATAAGTGTTGCGTACACTCTTTGATTCACTTTTTATTAATTAATGCGCAGACATAATATGCCCCATAACAAATTGGCGCATTAAGGATTATTATGATTATTCATGTTGGTATTATCGATCAGGACCCTGTCCGTTTGATCACCCCTTTGCTTGATGAAGCCGTTCCGGCTACAAAAATGATATTTATTGGTACTGAACATCAGCGAGAGCAGTATGACCGCCTAGCTTCTATTTTAACTCCACGTAACATAGATGTTGATTTTTTTGTGATCCCTGACAGCATTAACATCACGCTTATTAGAAGCGAGATTCACCAACTCGCTGAAGAGATTAAAGCAACAGGTTGCGAAGTTTGGTTTAACGCAAGTTGTGGTTTACGTCACCGTCTTCTTTCTGCTTACGAAGTTTTTCGTTCTTATCACTGGCCAATTTATGTTATCGAACCTTACAGTGATGAAATGTGCTGGTTGTTCCCTGCTGACTGTGAACAACAACAAGTTCAAGACCGTATTCAAATTACCGATTACTTAACTATTTTCGGTGCCCGTTGTGAGCTTTCTGATAACCCTATGCCTGAATCACTTAACGATCAGCTTTGGGAGTTAGGTCAACGCTGGGCAAGTTCTGCACTTGAATTAGGTCCAGGCTTAGCAACCTTGAATTACCTCGCGACCACATGCCGTAAAGAACAAGTTCTTCATGTGGAGCTTAGTGATAAGCAGCAAGGTTACAAAGAGCTAGGCACATTGCTATCGGACTTAGAAGAAACAGGATTAGCTACGTACCATGACGGTGTTTTAACCTTTAAACACGAAGAAGCTCGTCGTTTTGCAAATGGTGAATGGTTAGAGAACCTTGTCCATAGCACCGTTCGCGCTATTCAAAATGAACTACCAACAATTCAAGATCACTCATTAGGTGTGCAGGTTTACCGTAAGATTGGTGAGCGTGAAGTACGTAATGAATTGGATGTTGCAACTATCGTTAATAATAAGCTGCACATCATTGAATGTAAGACGAAAGGCATGCGTGATGATGGTGACGATACACTCTACAAGCTGGAATCACTACGAGACTTATTAGGTGGCTTACAAGCACGTGCGATGCTAGTCAGTTTCCGTCCTCTACGTCATCACGATTTAGTTCGAGCTCAAGATTTAGGCTTAGCGATTATTGGCCCAGATCAGTTAGGTGATTTACGCATCCATCTGCATGAATGGCTAAAAGGTGCGGGTGGTGGAGATCATTCTCACAACCCAGCCTAAAGCATAACGTTACTATTTAAAAAGACCTCAATAGAGGTCTTTTTTATTTTCTGTTTATAACACAGTTACGCCACACCATGCCCTTTAGACGCTTCTAACAAGCGATACCATTGTTCATGGGTAAGTTGTAACTGTTCGGCCGCAACAGCAGTCTTCACGCGCTCAATTTTACCCGTACCCAATAGCAAAGCGGGACGTGTAGGCAGTCGCATTAACCAAGCATAAATAACCTGATCAATAGAATCAGCATTGAGCTCTTGTTTTAGTACATTCAATGTTTCACGTACTCGATGAGCTTGTTCTGAAGGACTGTTATAAATATCGCCACCAGCTAAACATGACCACGCCATAGGTCGTACTCTATGCTGCTGTAGATGCGCTAATGTACCGTCTTCAATCGCATCAGTATGTAATGGATTAATTTCAATTTGATTGGTGATCAGTGGAAACTCTACCCGAGATTGCAACAATGAAAACTCATCATTTGAGAAATTAGACACCCCAAAATGTTTCACTTTTCCCGTCTGATGCAGTTGTTCAAACACACTATTGATCTCATCAGCATCCATTAATAGATCAGGACGGTGAATCAGCAATACATCCAATTGCTCGATGTCTAAACGCTGTAAAGAGCCCTCGACTGAAGCAAGAATATGGCTTGCTCGGCTATCGTAATAGGCGACTTGCGAAGTACCGTTAACTTCTTTACCTCCAACGATGCCGCATTTAGAAATTATCGTTAATTCATCACGAATACTTGGCTGTAATTGCAATGCTTCACCAAATAAAGATTCACACGCGGTTGCACCATAAACCGGCGCATGATCAACAGATGTTACTCCCAGTTCTAAATGTTGCTTGATAAATGATAATCGCTGCTGCGCCGTCATTCCCCACTCAGCCATTCGCCAGTAACCTTGAATAAAGTTAGAAAACAAAGGTTCATTGAGCTGTAGTTCGTTTTTATTTGTCATCATCACACCAATACATCGAAAGGAAAAATTGCGCTACCTGAACCTAACACAGCAATTACACGACTAACGTGATGAGTTTCAAAAAATATTGTTTGTTATCTTACGCATGACGACTGCAATACCACAAGTAACTGCGGCGTAAAGTAAAGATGGTTAAGGCTAAATAATATACCGCTAGCATAATGGCTGGTAACGCATCACGATCTGAGACACTGAGGATGGAGTAAACGCAGTACACCACAATAATGACAGGAATAATCAAGGCAGGTTTTACTGAAGAATAAAGATTAGTAGTCAGTAACACCACATGCGCTACTACCAAAATCAATGGTAACGTAATCATCAAAAACCACAACATAATCAATCCCTTTCTTAATCAGTAAGCATTACATCATAGCTCTGAACAAGATTTGCGCCAATATATTGTGATTGAGGAGTATGTAAGCAAAAGCAGTTAAGTTACACCACTGCCCCCCATAAGTTATCTAATTTCGCTAATAGTTGATGACTCTGGGCCGATAATTCTACATAACTGTATGCCAGCTTAATTTGATGATCATTAAAGCCAGGTCCCCAAATATTTGGATCTGATAAGTCAAAAGGTTGTGGTATTACCTTTTTGAGCCCTGACTCAGGTTTGCGATCATTAAGCTCTAACTGAATAAGCGATTGTTGTGCCGCTTGTTGCGCTAATTCTTTATAGCCCAATTTATCGAGTAAAAATATTGCATGGGCATGAGTAATTCCATGAAGTTTATCGCCAGCGAAAAAGTAATCATCAGTATTGTGGTAAATATCTTGTGTACTTAGCTCAACAGCAATAACACAATGTTGCTGAATATCTATCTCACCTTTATTTAATAAGTTCGATGGCTGATATTGACGATAATCAGCTAAACCGTAATAACGTCCCCAATTATCATCCATACAATTTAGAATAAGCTTAGCGATATTGGAAACCATACGCTGAGTAACAACAACGTTATTATTGGTGGCAGCATTTAAAAATAATGCGCCATATATGATCCCATGCCCTGAGTGGCATAATTGCTGTGCGTTAAGTGCTATGGCATTTACCACTTCACTATAGTCGGTCGTTTCAAGGCTATCGGCTAATGGATTCATTAAATGCTGATTATCATCGGTAAACTGCACTAACACTGCTTTTAAATTATCTTTAGACACATTGTTGAGTGCTCCGCTATTAAGTAATGAATCACCTGCTAATAATGCCGCTCCCGTATGTCCTTGAAACCATGCGGTGCTGTCAGCTTCCACCACATTGGCTAACGCTAAGATCCCGTTATTTAAAAACTTTTTCATTTTATTCTCTCCTTGCTTAATTTTTATAATTTCGCCACTAGCGAGATTGATGTAATGCAAGGATAAAACCTCAAGTTAGGTTTAGGTCAACATTATTAAATTAAAATTATTGTAGAAAGAAGTGACCTATCAAATTATTTGTAATAAATAGTCACCTATCATTCCGTACCGTAAATATTGTATATCTTTCTAAGATATCCCCATCAAATAAAAAGGCATCAGTTTGATGCCTTTATTTTAATTTAAGTATTAGCAAATAGCTTCTAATTCATATTCTTGAGTTAACCATTCGATCACTCCCCTTTCTGAATCAATATCAAATATCTCTCTTTGACATAAATGATTAATAATATTAGCTGAACGCCACGCCATTAAACTGAGTTGAGGCTCCGCAATACCATGAGAGTGAATACCAGCATTAACAGCGAATATACGATTGTTCAATGACCCGGCCCAATTCACTTCAAAATGGCGATTTAGGCTTAAATTTCCACAGCAATTAAGTTCAATAAGAGACCTCATATGATCCAAGCAAGGTGGAAATGAAGATTTAAAACCTGTTGCTAGAATAACTATATCTGCATTTAACAACTCATCATTTTCACTTAATGCATTTTTGACTGTCATCTTATAACTATTTTTTTCAGATGAAAGTTGCTGTAGTTCTCGATGTGGAAGCATCCGAACCCATCGCTTTTCCTTAAGAACATCAAATCGATGATAGAGCTCTCGATAAATATTGAGTAATGCGTTTTGTGTTATCCCATCCGAAGTTAATTTTTGAGAACTTAGCTCTTTGAGTTTCACCTCATCTTTTAACTGACAAAAAACTTCTACGTATTCAGGGGTAAAAAACTCATTAGTAAAAGCGGCTTCATCCAAAGGCTGGAAGTTTGCTCGCCTTGAAATCCAATCTAAACATGCAGGTTGTCCCCACTTTCCTCGCATAACGTTTAGAAAAATATCAGCTCCACTTTGCCCACCGCCAATAATAGCAACTTTCTTATCTGATAAATCTCTCTCTCTCAATCCGATTTCGACAGCATGAATTACCCGTTCACCAATATGTGGTTTAGCGCATTCGGGTAAATAAGGAACCTTACCTGTTCCTAGGAAAATATTACGCGCTCGATACATTCCTTTATTAGTATGTATTTCAAAAATCGCATTCTTCTCATCAAAATTAATTTTTTCTACTTTAGTGGCAAATTGTACATTAGGCAGTTTTTCCGAAGCCCATTTAAGGTAATTAGAAAATTCATGACGACTGATACAAGTAAGCTCTGTAGAGAGAAATCGATATAACTTTTTCTCACTTACAAGGTAAGAAACAAAGGAATATGGACTCTGAGGAGCGACTGCAGTGACCAGATCTTTAAGAAACATAGTCTGCATATGAGTATCATCAAGAAGAAGTCCTGGGTGCCAAGTAAACTGATCCCTTCCTTCAAAAAAACATGTTTTTAAGGTCGATACTTCTTCTGCCAAAGCAGCAACACTGAGATTAAAAGGGCCAGCACCGATGCCTGCTAAGTCAAGAATTTCATTTTTGTTATTGTTCATTATTTATCCTTCTAAATGCAAGGCCATGTACAACGGGTTATCTATTTGCTCATCCATTTCTGGTAACATTCGAGTTGAACTGTTATCGGTCTCATGTCGAAATTTTGCAAGGTTAAGTCCAATTCTAAGCATTCGGGGTTCAAACAAACTTAATAGTTCAAATCTATTTTTAAGCTCGGGGTGAGCATTCATATAATCAATTAATTCATGCCCTAATATTTGATAAAATTGATGCTCACTTACGCCAAGCTCTGCAGCAATTGGCGAGATAAATCTTAAGACTGTTACAAAATGCCCTGTTTGCAAATCATGAATAATTAATGACTCTGAAAGTCGAACTGTTGCTTTTTTTACAGACTCAGGTAAATCCGCCTGCTCTGGTATGTCTTTATCTATTAGACGCATATCGCCCTGAAAATCCTTCAATAATATGCGTTGTGGTATCATATCTTTAATAACAAGAGTTATATTTTGTCCGTGTGCAATCAGTGATACGCCATATTTCACTAGTAAATGATAAAGCGGAACGACGACTACTTTAAATAATAAACGTAGCCACTCATCTGCATTTAATCCCGACCTCTCAATATAATTTTCGAGTAATGGTTTCCCATTGCCATCTCGCTCCATTAAAGCCGCTATTAATAATGCCTGTTCACCACAACATAATTTAGTAGATGCAGCTTCACGCCAGATCACTCCACATAATTCATGATAACGGTAAGGCGCTTTTTTTAAATGCTTATACTTATTTTGACTAATGAAAGCACTGGCGGGCTCTCTTAAAATCTCAGCTCCACTTTGCTTTAAAAAAGGATCATCTTCAAATACATCACGAAGCCAATTAGATGCATCTGGACCAGCAAGAATGTAACGCTCAGGAATCCCTCTGTAGCAGGATGTATTCATGATTGTTAAAGGAAGTTTAATATCATATCCACCAACGTTGCTCATGTTGGTTAACGTTCGCAACGACAGTTGAGGTAAATACTTATGGCCTGCAATCCCTAAGTACACGACTTTTTCCAAAGCAATCTCGGAAGAAAATAAAATAGATAACTTTTGATCCCACTGCCAAGGATGTACAGGGACAAGATAATAGTCTTTAACTAATAAGTTTTTCTTCCCTAATTCAGCCTTTAATCCAGCATGAGAATTTTCATCCATTGCGGAATCAATCAACACTTGCCAATTTATGTCTGTTGAAACAGCTACATTTATTAACTCATGATGAACAGCTAACCATCCAAGTTGGAACGTATTAGCAGCTTCAGGTGAATACTTTTGAAGATCTCCAATTCCCCATCCTCTACGTCCTTTATTAAAAACAAATTTTGGATGCCCACTTAAGAAACGTTGCTGCTTTTCACAAGATAGATTTGTAATATCTTCAGCTTTCAGAGAATCTTTTAAATAAATAATTTCACAATCAGCAGATAATGTTGCATAAAGATCCTCAAGGTGTTCTGCTATTCCTTCATCTAACATGTCAAGATCAATTCGGGCATCAATAATAAATTGGTCTGCGGCAATATCATATGTACTATCTACATCGTTATTTCTGGTAACGGTTTCTTCTTTTATATTTACTTGGCCCCAAATATTTCTAGTGCCATAAAAATCATAACGAACCCCACTTTGAAGTTGTAGATAATAATGGTTTCTTTTTCCTACAGTGGATTGAATTAAAAAAGCCTACTCATAATCAAATTCACTGATCATTTTGGCAACTAATTCTCTATTTGCTCTAGACCAGAAACGCTTTATCGCTTTTTGGTTCATTACCATTGCTCCTTATAGAAGCTCTCTCTATTAAGCATTAATAGAGCAGAACGTTTATGGGGAAAGTCAAACTCAAATAGTTTTTTATAACCAACTTGAGAAATTCGATTAAATAAACGGTGATTGTCGTTTCGAGGTTCTAAAACAATTCTCTTTGTTCGGCAGTCATCAAGAAATATGTAGTGGCTAATTGCACGCATCCAACTATCAAAAAACATTGCGCCACGAAATTTTTCTTCTCCTACTAAAAGGTGAATACCTCTGTCAAAAGGATGAACACCATAGTATTTACCTAATCGATCCTCACTTACCCAATAAAGCTCGATATAACCAAAGGCATTATCATCAAATTCAGCAACGAGTGGAAGTATATGAGGATCTCTAAGCTGTTTATTTATATATTCAGCTTGTTTTTCTTCCGGCCACGCTTGTTCCCAAAAATTTGCAACACGAGGATTATTCATCCATTTGGTAAATAGCTTAGTGTCGACTTGAGGATCAATCACTCTGAAGGAAACTAATTTTCCTAATCTATAATCCCATCGACTATAAATTGTTCCTTTCGGCTTATTAGGCCTAACAGGATGATATTTTACCGCTGAATTACTTTGTTCCATTTGGAACGGAAAGCGATCCGATGGCAGGTGACGAATACCTGTAATTGGTAATTGATAAAATACCTGACGATATAGAGTATTTTCATTAAACAATCTACACTCAGGAAGAATATCAACTATTTTAGGCCAACTATCCTTACTAAATTTAATACTTTCTATATTCGGATAACTTGAAAATAACTTATCAAACTCACTAATTAATGTATTTGCATCTAGTTGAGAAGTAGGCGGATTTTCAATTAATAAAGAAGACTCTTTTGGTGTATTATTTTTGATTTCAATCCAATTAAACATGAGATTAGACAAGACTTAACTCCTCATTATTTCCATTATTAAAAATCTTATCTTTTTCTTTAAATAAGGGATTAGGAAGATCAAAATAAATTACCGAAGGTTCAGGAATTGAATTCTCATTTAAATTTTGCAAATAACAAAAGAAATTACCTTTACAGCATAATGTTGGACTATCAAGTACATAATTTAAACAACTTCTATCATTGACTCCGTCAGCTCTTAATGATTTAAGGCTATTTCTTAATATATTTATTAAACTTTCTTCTAAAATATTACAACGAGATGCCAATGCTGAAATAACATTATACGTAGAGTTTATTATTAGATAATAAGGAAAATAACGTTTAACCTTACTCTCATCCCAATAGTTTTCACGATCGAAAGCATCATCAATTAAATACTCTGGATACAATTTATACGCTATATCCGTATACCCTGTGCCTTGGCAATCTCTAAAGTACATCCCCACAGGTAAACCATCTTCAAGCTTCATAACAATATTTTGTTGGTGCGCAAGAAAGACAATGCCATGATTAGCCTGCATATCAAAAAGTGGCACTACTGCGTGTTGGCAATATTGTTCAAACCATTTCAGAGCAGCCTCAGATAGCGAAATTGATTTACGCTTCGCAAGATAAGATACGCGCGAAGCTAATAAACTATTTTTACCCGTTGGGTGTTGTTGACATAAGGTGGCAAGAACAACAGCTTCTTGTTCAGGTGTATCTTTGATAACGTTATCTCTTAGGGAAACTAAAGACTCTTCAATTACTTTTCCATCTATTCCTATAATTCCTAGAAAAGCTGGCTCCTGCATAATAGTGAAGCCGGTATATTTATTTGTTTTCGCCTGAAATTCATCCGCTTCAACAATGGTCTTCAGACGAAGACCCCTTCGAACTTCTTTTTCAGACATAGTTCTTATTGAGTTAGTCAATTTAACACTCAATGAAAACTTCAGCATCAGCGGAAGACCCGGACTATAAAGACTTCGAGTTGAAGATGTAGGAAGCCAATTAGTGCCATGGTCACCTAAATCAATCAATTGATTGTTCTTGATATATTCCTTTATATCGGCACGCTTCAATAGCACTTTACTCTGCCATGGATGAACAGGGAATAGACAAAAACCCTCTGGTATTTTTCCAAGTAAGGCTTTGCGTAGTTTATTATCAACAGCCAAGACTTTTCCTAAAAGAGCTGTTGCGCTGTCCTTTCCAGCACTGTCCTTAAGGACTAATTGTCTTGAAACAGCAAACCACCGGAGTGGAAAGCAACTCTGAAATTCAGGAGTAAATAGGCTTGCATCTTCCTCGCTAAATTGTTCGCGACTCTTTGGTGCAGGATGAACAGAGTGCCCAGCCAAGAGGCCCTGTTCCGCATTTTCGAATTTTAGCGCCCCATCAAATAAAGAGTTGAAAGAAGATATCCTTGATATAGCAGCATGTGTATTTGCATGGCTTTCCATCACTCTCTCAATAAATTTCAGTTTATTGCTATTTGTTTGGTCACCTACGAGCTTCTTATTATTTATGATTATCTCTACAACTTGGCGAAAACTAATTTCCACTCTTTCTTGACCAGAGATTAGGAAAGCAGGCCACCTGTACTCACTAATACCTAAAGATGAAAAATAGTGTACAGGGACAAGAATATATTTATCTTGCTCTAAAGGAATGTGTAAATGACAACTACCTTCGGGTTGAGTAACGTAATAAAGAGATGAAGACTCTCTCTGTAAGGAATTTAAAAAACAGGCTGACGCAATATCATTAAATGTTTTAAGCATTTCGTAATTCCAAACCACCTTAAAAACCAATGATGTAAAAGATAATGATTATCATTTACGTTTTCAATTGTGATTTATTGGTTTATTCATCATCTATTGAGATATCGGTCACAAAAAAACAAAATATGCATTAAATTGCACCCAAAAATAACACTTATTTTTATAGGGAGAATGTTTTCCCTTCGGACTAAAAAACCTAAAAGGTATATGTAAATAAAATTAATTCATTTTTGTGTTGTTAAATTCCCTATTAAAATAAAAAACATCAAATGATAGTGATTATCATTTGCATTTTATGTGATTTATAACTTACTCTGGGCCGATAACTTTAATATTAATTGGTTTATGATGTATCTACATAAATATCAAAAAAGTTCATCAAAGTTACCTCTACTTTTTATTGCTGTCATACCTACTTTGATGGGAATTGGGCAAAATGGATTACTGGTATCTCTTCCACTATTAGTTGATAAAACGGGAATTAACCTTTCAACTTGGTCGATAATTATCTCGATAGGAAGTATTTTATTTCTCCCCTCCGCGCCTTTTTGGGGACGTTATAGTGATATTAATGGTCCTAAGTCAGTTGTTATCCAATCTTTAGCAGGTTTTACAGCATGCTTTTTCATACTCAGTGTTTTTTCTTTTTTAGGAAGTAAAACTAACCTTAATTCTATTTGGATAATAAGTTGCCTCTGTTTAGGACGAGTTATTTATGGTTTAACTGTGTCAGGAATGGTGCCAGCGACACAACATTGGGCAATATTAATATTGGGAGAAGATAAAAGGCTTGAAGCCATCACTACAGTTAGTGCAGGCCTAAGTACTGGGCGTTTACTAGGTCCTATTGTGGCTATTGCTGCATTGAAAGTAAGTGCTATTGCTCCGTTAATCCTCTTAACTTTACTACCTATAGTTATGTTATTTATCACAAGTACACTGCCTTCTCCTCCTTATCAAAAAAAGAAAAAACAGAATGAGACAATATTGTCAGTAAGTCACTCGAAGCGATATCTGCCTTACCTTACCACAGCACTAAGTGCTAGCGCTGCACTCGCATTGCTCTATTACGTTCTTTCTCCCGCTTTATCTGAAATAACTAATTTAAAAGCAGAACGTATTTCTGATTTAGTCGGATATATTCTTACACTTGCAGCTGCGATCTCTCTGCTGGCGCAACTATTTATAGTTAAATCTAAAAAGCTTAATATTGCACAAATGTATCAATTAGGCGCTTTTTCAATCTTTCTCGGATATACGATATTTCTATCCTCATCATGGATCTTATTTTTTATCGCCATGATCTTTGTTGCTTTCGGCAATGCCTTACTTGTACCAGCCTATACAAGTAAAGCGTCAGAAATATCACAAGGCCAGCATGGCATAAGTTCTGGTTATATTACAATGGCTCACACATGCGGTTACGGTATTGCAGCTTTACTTGCAGTAACAAGTGAGTTTGGCGCTAAGTATCCTTTAATTTTGTGTGTACTCTCTGGTGGAATATGTTGTATTTTTGCAGCTAAATACGCAGGAAAAATAAAGAAAGATAAAGATGTGGATATATATTAATAATTTGGTGAAGATATTCTATCTTTGGGGGGTATTTAAAACCTCGATATAAATACGGCAGTTTAAAACTGCCGCAAGTAATTACAATTAGTAGCGTAATGAGTAATTTAAGCTAAAGGTTCTTCCTCGCCCTTTATAATCAAACATAGATGCAGGGTTTGTATTATAAAGGAATGTGGCACGTTGCCCCCATATCGTTGTGTACTCTTCATTTAAAAGATTCTGAATACCAAACCCTAACGTTCCTTTTGGTAGATCAACGGATCCAACTAAGTCAAATAGTGTGTATCCATCAATACTCTGTCCTTGGTCATCCGATAAATTAAATAATGTCTGACTCTGTAATTTCACTGAATAAGAGTCCTCATACCAGCCAAGCCAAGCACCTGCTTTAGATGCGCTCGCATCAGCGGCACTCATCTTTTCCCACTTTCCAGATTCTGTATTTTTCTGTTCAGATTTAACTAAATTACCCGAAACCCCAGCTTGCCAGTTCTGGCTTAGCCAATACGATACATCTGCTTCCAAACCATAAACTCGTTTAGGATCATTGATAAGATCAATTGTGAAATCTGAATTAATTTTTGTTCTCTTATTCGAATATGAGTAATAGGCAGCACCTTGCCAAGTAAAATCTCCTAGTTCTTGTCGCATACCAATCTCATAACTATCAGTTTTGATACCCGCTTGAGTTGAATTATTGATATCAGGTGCGCTATCTAACGTCCAATGATCACCAATTAAAGTATAATCTCCTCTACCATAATTCTTGGCAGGATCTGCAAGATCATATCCTTGTGAGAAGTTTGCCCATACTTGACTTTTATCAGTTAACTTGTAAATCGTGCCTATATTAAATAACCCTAATCCATAGTTATTTTCGCCACCAGGCAGCATATCGGCAGAAGTACCGTTACCCATTGCAATCTCTTTTTGAATGCTTGCCTTTACAAAATCATTAATTTTATTGTTAACATACTGATAGCGATATCCAGCTTCCAACTTCCATGCATCCGTAATGTCATAACTACCCTGTATAAAAGCAGCAAGTCCTTGAACTTCGGTCCCAGGATAACGACCAATAAGGTCAGATGTTTTATTTACTAAGCCACCAGTTTCGAAGCTTGTGCTTTGATCAAAGATAGCCTGATCACTTTTTAATTTATCTATATATCCTTCGAAGCCATATGTTAATTTCGCTTTTTCAAATGATTTGATCATAGCAGCTCGCATGCTTACAACATCTGTTGTCTGTTCTGAAGCCGCTAAATAATCTCCATAAAAATAAGGTGTAGAAGTTAATACTTCTTTTCGGTAAGAACCTTGAAGTAATAATTCGTGTCCCAATATATCAGCGTCGTGATACTGAGCATTAAACATATAACGTTCAGTACCCATATTACGATCAGAGTCGAACCCCTCTCTTACTTCTGGATCTGATGCATCTTCAAAGTCTTTACCAAAATATAAACCGTAAGGACTGTCTTGCTGACTATTATAATACTGTGCTAAGAAGGTAATTGTTTTGTCATCATCAGGCATGATGGTCGTTGTTGCCTGCAAGTCAACCATATCATTAAATTGAAGTGAACCCTGAGTTGTGTCTGGCGTTACTATGGTTCCTTTCGCATCATAAAAACCATTATTTTTACCGTACACAACCGATACTCGACCAAACATATTGTCGGTTCCGCCACTTATTGACTGAGCTAACTTATAGTCGTAATCATCACTAGCATTAAAACCAGAAGATGTACTGACATAACTTTCAAATCGAGTCTTACCACTTTCGCCTTTCTTGGTGATGATATTGATAACTCCACCCGTTGCACCTGCACCATAAACAGACGTAGCCCCCGAGAGGATTTCAACCTTATCAATATTAAAAGGATCAATAGAATCGAGTTGGCGACTAATAGAGCGAGAAGAATTAAGAGAAACACCATCAATCATTACGAGCATCTTACGACCACGTAAGTTTTGTCCATAGCTCGTACGACCTCCACTACCGATATCCAGAGCTGGTACTTTCGATGATAGTATAGCCGAAAGATCTTTCCCTCCTTTATACTCTTCCTCAATATCCATTCCATTTACAACCCATACCGATCCGGGTATATCATTGATACTCTTAGGCGAACTTCCTGTAACAACAACAGTATCCATTGTTTGTATATCTTTTGAATTGATATTTTTAGCGGCAACTGGTAATGCTGAAACTGCAACAAATACCGCTATTGGGGTCATTATGAATTTACTACTACTTTTCAACTTACTTCTCCCTGATTACTTTCTGACTTATTAAGTTTCTTATTTCATATTTTTAATAGATTTATGAATAAGTAATTGCTTTTGTTCATGGTAAGAACGTCTGTTACAAGTGCCACATAGAGAGGACTCGTTGCCGGGTAAAGTATATTTAAGGCAACAACTGCGGCGGCGAGGAGTACAGAAAGAGCGTTCTGATTGAGATATTTCCAGCCACTCAATAGCATCTTGTAATTCAATACATAGATAAGAAAAGAAAAAGCGAGCATCCTCTGCAAGGTCACTTCCTCTTTCACTCTTTAACGAAATTTGACTCCAAGGAGAAGCAACAGCCAAAGCAGCATTCCCCCAAAAAATACGTGGTGGTAAGTTAAAAACTTGCTTAAAAGTAGAACAAAGTGAAATAAGCAAACTATTTAACCAATCATGAAAATCTCTACCCTGTTTTTGATAAGGAGAGTCTATCCAGCCCCACTCTTTATCATTCAAATCTACAATTAAAAAGTCGAGGCATTGCTGTGGCTTTATTCCTGATAGGTTAAATACAGCTACAACCAAAGATATAATTTTATTCAGCCATTGCTTTTGAAGTAGAGATGCTGCAACTTTTAATGTTGGAGCCCTAACTTCTTTCTTAATATCTATCGCCAAATCAAGTAGAAACTTTTCATCTTTTATAAAATGAGAGAGAGGAACAATGTTATTTGAAGTTTGTTCTTTCCATTGCCAATCAATATTTATAGAGAGTAATAAAGAATCGAGATTTATATTTTCTGAATTATTAGGGATAAAATCACGCAATTGAGAAAACATTTTAAATCCACCTCTTTTTTACCACATATTAAATGCGGGTTAATATTTATAAGATTGTCATATTTCTCTCTGGTTGAAGAAAGAATATGAGCAATATTGCACCAGCATTCGATAATGATAATTATTACCATCTGCTAGTGCAATAGTTTTCGTTTTTATATAGCTAAATAAATTCTTTATGATTTAAATTAATAATTAGCTATTATCATTACTCTTTAGAAAAAAACGAAATATATCCTTAACCTTAAAGCTGCTATTTTCTTATTAAATAAATAAAATAAGCTCCACCAATAACTGAGGCTAATAACCCCGCAGGAAACTGCCAAGGAAACCAAATATTGCGGCCAGCCCAATCAGCAAGCATCATGATATTTCCGCCAACAATCGAAGCGACAATTAATTGTCTTCTAGACTGATATTGCCCTAAAGATCGTGCCATGTGAGGAGCAAGTAACCCAATAAAGCTCAAAGGTCCCATAACAATGGTTGCGACCGCTGTAAGTATTGCAGCTAAAAGAAAAAGTACTTTCCTAGCATTTTTAAGAGGAACTCCAACGGAGCAAGCTGATATATCACCAAGTGCTATGATATCTAGCCAACGATGACATAAGATTAGGAGGATGCTAACGGCTCCAGTAACAGAAAATATAAGATAAAAGTCAGATAATGATGCCAGATAAGTCGAACCAGACATCCAATTTAGTAGCCCTTTTACATTATCCTGTCCGGAAGCCATGGCAATTCTGATTATGGCATCGAGACCAGCACTTAAACCGATACCTGTAAGTAATACCTTCGCCGGTGAAAACCCCTCCTTTCTGGTGGTTAACCCAATCACGCTAATTACTAGTAATGCCCCTATTGCACACACTAAAAGCTGACTCGTTCTTGAGATGTGGAAGCCCAATAATGTTACCAAAACTAAAGCTAAAGCAGATCCAGCACTAACCCCCAACACTTCAGGGCTTGCCATCCCATTACGTGTAATACGTTGGATAATAGTACCTGCTAAGGCAAGTGCAACACCAACAAAAAAAGCCACTAAAGCTCTAGGTAATCGAAGATCATATACAACATTTGAAAACGTAAATAGCCACCCTAGAGCACTTTTACCTATGGTAAGAGAGCCAATGAAGACAATAGTACCAACACATGCCAGTACAATAACTACATTTTTAAATTGATAACTTACATACGTTTTCTCTTCTTGCTCTTCAGCACGAAAACTGGATGGAAAAGTATTGCGGTGAATTATCCAAATAAGAAATGGGGAACCGATTAAAGCCGTTACAGCACCTGTGGGTAGTAAGTTTCCCTCGAGATTCGAAAAAATCATCGAGCACAAATCGGCAAACAGCAGTATTGCTGCACCTAAGAAAGTACTTAAGACTAATCTGGTAAACAGCTTACGAGCACCAAGCATTTTAGCCAACACTGGCGCGACTAAACCGACAAAACCTATAATACCAACTTGACTAACGATTGAAGATGTAATGAAAACAGATAAAGATAATGCCAATACTCTTAAAACAATAACACGAACACCAATCGCTGATGCAATCGACTCTCCTAACTGTAAAATTGAAAGTGGTCTTATTAAAAGAAATAAAGCTATCCAAGGAAAACCGATGAGTAAAGTTACTAATTGGACTTTGCTCCAATCTGTTTGATCTAAAGCACCAGCTCCCCAAATAAAGACACTCGTTAGTTGGTTTTCGTTCACTAACAGCAACATCATATTAAGTGAACCAATAAACAAACTTACAACCATACCGGAAAGAACGAGCTGGAAAGGAGAAAAGCCTTTTCGAGCACTAAGTAAAAAAACTAATCCTGTTGCAAATAAACCGCCGATGAAAGCAAAAACAAAGTTAAACTGTTGTAACTGTGAAGGAATAAATAAAGTTCCAATTAACACACCCAATTCGGAACCAGCAGCAACACCAAGTGTCATCGGAGAGGCTAATGGATTGCGAAGAACATATTGCATCATTGAACCAGCAGCTGCGAGCCCTGCCCCACATACTAAAGCAATACTTAAGCGAGGAAGAAAACTATAGTGCACAATAAGCTGTCTGTAATCTTCATTATTCGGTGAAAAGATTGCAGAAATCCATTCACTAAAAGACAAAGAGTAAGGTGCATTATAAGACACAAGAAAAGTAGTTATTATTACGCCAACTATAAGTCCAATATTGCTAGTCTTAATTTTCACTTTATTATTAATTGCTTTACTAGTCATAATATTTTATTTGATAAATAACTGAGTTAATTTATTACTAAAGTTTTGAGCGGATTCTAATCCTCCAAATGTCCACATTGTTTTTAGTTCATGACATCTATTTTCACGTTTAAATGCCAACGCATTCCATATTGGTGTATTAAAGACTAAATCTTTTTTTGATTTACTCATCGGACCTAAATAAACCAAAAAGGATTTTTGTAACGGGGCAAGTTTTTCTAAACTGATTGAAGAAAAGCCCCACTGGTTCGTTGAGCTTTGCCAAGCATTATTTAAGTGCATTTCTTTAAGAACATTTCCTAATAGAGAGTTTTCCCCATGCACCCTAAGATGTGATTCGTCAAGGAAGCGAACAATTAATATTTCCTTATTAAATCCGATTCCTTTTAATCGCTTTCCGTTTTTTGTAAATACTTTTTCTGTTTTATTAACTAGATTTTGAGCTTCTTTTTCTTTCTTTAATACCCGCCCTAATTTAAGGGATATTTTATTCAATTTTAAGATCGGACTTTTATCATTATTATAAGCGGTAAAAACCATCGTTGGTGCAATAACTTGTAACTTTGGTAATACTGGCGCTAATTGATCACTCATTAAAATTAAGTCTGGTTTTATCTCACTGAGCAATTCCAAATTTGGCTCCCTACGTGAACCAAGATTAATAACACTATCTGGTAATTTAGGAACCTGTAACCACTTTCTATATCCGTCGGAATCTGCGACAGCATATGGAATAACACCTAAAGAAAGGAGTGTCTCAGCCATAACCCAATCCAATGCGACCACTTTTTTAGGTGTTTTATTAAATTCAACTTTTCCCATTTCATGATTAAATATTTCAGCAAAGCAATTTGAGCTCAATAAAAGTAAAATAGAAATAATAACTCGCAAAATACTCACCTTAATTTACGAATATAAAAACATAAAATAAATATTCTTTTAGCATTCAACGAAATGTTTCATAGAACAAAACTTATTGGCTGACCTGATAAAGGGTGCTCAAACAAACCAAGTTTGACACCATATACACTCTCGAGAACTGACGTTTCCATCATTTCTGTTGAAGAACCTTTAAAAAGAAGCTTTCCAGAATGCAATGCAATAAGAGTATCACTAAACCTGGATGCCATATTGATATCATGCAACACGGTCACAACAGTTAAACCGAGTTCGCAATTTAGTTGACGAATAAGTTTCAATAGCTCGAATTGGTGGGCAACATCTAATGCAGAAGTCGGCTCATCTAGAACAATACACTCACTTTGTTGGGCCAATAACATTGCAACCCAAGCTCTTTGCCTCTCACCACCAGACAAAGTGCTAACAAAGCGGTTTTTCATATTATCTAATCCAACCTTGAGAATAGCTTCATTCACAAAATGATGGTCCTCAGCCGTATAACGTCCCATGACACCTTTCCATGGGTAACGACCAAACTCCACTAACTCTTTAACAGTGATACCTTCCGTAACAGGTGGATGTTGAGGCAAATAAGCGACACTTTGAGCAAATTCTTTAGGTGTAGTTTGCTCTATCGGTTTTGATTGTAAATAAACTGTACCATTTGTCGGTCTATTTTGTTTGCTGAGTAATTTAACGAGTGTCGATTTACCACAACCATTGTGACCTAGAAAAGTAGTAAATTTCCCTTTTTCTATTTCCAAAGAAAGAGGATGAAGTATTATTTTGTCTTTAATACAGAAAGATACATTGTCTAAGCTAAACATCATAATAAGCAAAAAACACACAAATAAAGAGTTAATGTAGCATATCATGACAGAACAAGGTTTAAACGCAAATGATAATCAATATCATGGTCATTTATATTACATTGTGTGATGTTGAGCCAATTTAGTGTTTGAGTTAGAGACTATTTTAAGTGGTGAATCTTTCAAAATAAGTTTTACATACATAATTCTAAACGCCCCCCTTTATCAACAAATTTTCTCATCGCTGATTTCTTACTTTATTTCTGTTATCTCGCCACCAACAAAATTGATGTAGTGAAAGCATAAAACCTCAAGTTTGGTTGAAGTAAAACAAATAATAAAAATAGACTAACAGATCAATTAATCGCATTAACATTATCTTACACAAACCCTCAGCATCCCTTTAGCGAATAATGTATTGTCCTCTAAATAATTTGGAGGAAGAATGAAATTAAAATTTGCACCTGTTTTATTTGGCTTATTTGCCAGTATGTCTGTCCAAGCCTCAGAACCACAAGCATTTATTGGTGTCGGTATTAATGATGGTGTCAGTAGTATCAACAATCGTTGGGATTTTAATCCAAGTGTAAGGATCGGCGCTAATATTAACGATAACCACCGGCTCTATGGCTACCTTGAGATAAAAAAAGAACTCTACAACTTTGTAGCGTCTTATGACTACTTAGTACCCTTTACGAAGAGTGGAGATTGGCGAGGATTTATTGGTGCGAGTACGGGAGTCCAAATTGCAGAATCGAGCAAAGATGATCTTATTTTAGGCGCACAGACAGGGATTAATTATCGAATCAATAAGAACTTTAATACTGAATTTGGTTACAGAGTTCATGATACAAGAAGAGTTTGGAAAACACGTAATATGTCTCAACTTGATACTTTTTATATTTCTCTAGACTTTGCCGTTTAATCTAAAAAGAATTTTCATATCATAACCCATTTTATTTAAACCTTTTTATTCATGACAGTATTATTGAAAATAAAAAGCCGCTCCTAAGAGCGGCTTTTTAATATATATTTTTAAGAATTAAATCTTATTCAGCCAGTATTTTACGTGCAGCTTCTACCACGATCTTAATTGATTTTGCTTCGGTTTCTTTTAGTGTTGCGTGATCTGGTGTCTCTTTTTGTGTACGGTTAATAATAACACCCGCTACACAACCCGCACGTAAACCGGAGCTTGCACACATAGTTAATAGCGTTGCTGATTCCATTTCAAAGTTAAGCACGCCCATTTCTTGCCACTCTTTCATTGAGCCTTGGAAACGACGAACTACGCGACCCGAGAACGTGTCGTAACGCTCTTGACCTGGGTAGAACGTATCACTTGATGCTGTTACACCTGTGTGTACTACTGCATGCTCATCATCACATGCTTGTTTCATTGCAGTTGCAACACCGAAGTCAGCAACAGCTGGGAACTCCATTGGTGCGAAGTGCAAACTTGCACCATCTAAACGCACTGAGCCTGTCGTTACGATCATGTCGCCTGGGTTAATGTTAGGCTGAATTGCACCTGTTGTTCCCACTCGTAGGAAGGTTGTTACACCTAGTTGTGCTAATTCTTCAACAGCAATAGAGGTTGATGGACCGCCGATACCCGTTGAACACACAACCACTGATTTACCGTCTAATTTAGCGCGAAATACAGTATACTCACGAGAGCTAGCTAAAAACTCAGGGTTATCCATTAAGTTTGCAATTTTCTCAACACGTGCTGGATCACCGGGAATAATCGCTAATTCTGCACCATTAAGATCAGCTTTATTAACACCTAAGTGGAAGACTTTATTATCAGACATAATGTTACCCTTTAATTTAAACAGCTCTGTTGTAGGTTCAGAGTGATTCTTATGAGTTATTACTATTTTAATCAATTTTTTGATAGAAAGAGTCAAACAAACTGCAACATGCTCTATCAAAAACACGTGGTAACAATAACCAATGATTCAACTACTTTTAGTGAGCACTGTCACACCAACAAAAAGCAATTTAAAAATTCGTTACACAAAAATACGATCTTAATCACACGAAAACGATATCTTATTGCCGAAATCACAAAAATTCGTTTTCTCACGCATGTACTCTTTACTCTGTTTTCCAGTCCTATAACGAAAAAAACGGCATGATAAACAATACATCATTGTTCATATCATACCGTTTGGACTAGTCACTAATGCTCAGAGCAATTAGTTTTTACTTTTCGCTCTGCGGCTTAAAGCGCAATAAACGTAATGCATTCAGTGTTACTAACGCTGTTGCACCACTGTCTGCAAGTACTGCAACCCAAAGCCCTGTAAAGCCCAATAAGGTTGTGACAAGGAACACCGCTTTTAAACCTAATGCTAAGCTGATGTTTTGACGAATATTGCTCAATGTTGCACGAGATAATTCAATCATCACTGGCAGTTCAGAAACACGGTTATGCGTAATTGCTGCATCAGCGGTTTCTAGCGCTACATCTGTACCACCGCCCATCGCGACACCAATTGTTGCTGTTTTCATTGCTGGCGCATCGTTAATACCATCACCCACCATGGCAACAGAATGTAGCTCACTTAGCTTACGGACTTCTGTTACTTTGTCTTCAGGTAATAGCCCTGCACGAAAATCAATATTTATTTCTTTAGCAATCGCAGCTGCCGCACGTGGGTTATCACCCGTTAGCATCACTGAATTCACGCCAATGCTTTTCAGCTTAGTGATCGCTTCTAAAGCATCACTTCGTAAATTATCACGCCATGCAACCAAACCTACAGCTTGCTGATTACGAACGGCTACCACCAGCGTTTTACCTTCGCTTTCTAGATCTAACGCTTGCTGTTGCTGATTATCAGTTAACACAATTTGCTCTGGTAGACGATCGGCAGCACATAACATAAAGTTATCGCCTTCGGTAACACCTTGGATACCGCGACCTGCTAGTGCCTCACGATTTTCTGCCTCAACAACTGATAATGATTTTTCTCGAGCAAGGTTAACCACAGCTGTTGCTAATGGGTGTAACGAGCCTGATTCAACGGCCGCAGCTTGACGTAATAATTGATCGGGATTGTTATCCCAGCTAATTAAATCCGTCACCACAGGTTTACCTTCCGTTAGCGTACCTGTTTTATCAAACGCAACAGTTTCGATATGACCAAGTTGTTCTAGTGCAGCACCACCTTTGATTAATGCACCGCGACGCGCTGCTGCTGCTAAACCTGAAGTAATTGCTGCTGGCGTTGAAATAACAAGTGCGCAAGGACAAGCAATAAGTAATAACGCTAGACCTTTATAAATCCACTCATCCCATGATTGACCAAAAACAAGCGGCGGTATAATGATGGCAAGTGTTGCTAATAGCATCATTGCAGGAGTGTACCAACGGCTGAATTTATCAATAAAGCGCTCTAGCGGTGCTTTACGTGATTCTGCATCTTCAATGAGATGAAGAATACGGTCGATCGCATTTTCACCTTGCGCAGACACAATCGTTAATCGAACCACTTTGTCTGATGCCATGCTACCCGCCATTACTTTCTGGCCAGGTGTTCGTTCAACCGGTACTGATTCCCCTGTTAGCGCGCTTTCATCAAAACTCGCGACCACATCTAAAACTTGGCCATCAGCCGGTAAACGCTCACCGGGTACGACTTCAATCACATCACCGGGTTTTAACTCGCTTGCTGGAACTTGTTTCTTCTCACCGTTTGGCAGCACTACATTGGCATCTTCAGGCACCAAATCCATTAATGCTTTTACACCACTTCGTGCACGTGATGCGGCATACCCTTCTAATTGTTCACCAATTAAAAACAGTAAAATGACCATTGCCGCTTCTGCGGTTTCCCCTAAGTACAGTGCACCAATGGCAGCAATACTCATTAGGGTTTCAATCGAGAATGGTGAACCTGATTTACCTAAGCTAATAGCTTTTTTCACAATGGGCACTAAGCCAACAACTGTGGTTAAAGTAAATGCCGCTAAACCCCATGAATGTGACACTTTATCAATTAAGAAAGAGGCAATCATCATTGCCGCAATAACAATGACTTCTAAGTGTTCTTGAATAAATGATTTTTTTGGTAACGCTTCAGCCGCTGCAACATTAGACACTAAGGTAAAACCAGTTGCCTGTGCTTTATCTTCAATCTGTTTTTTTAATTTATTGTTATCGGTTTGCTGATTAGCTTGCATGTTAACGATTAGCTTTTCCGTCGCAAACATCACTTTTACCGTTTCAACTTCAGTAAGACTCGAAATTGATTTTTCCAATTTAGCCGCGCAGCTTGGACAATCCATGCCTATCACTTTCCAGCTAAATGTTTGACCGTGAGCCGATTGTGCTAGAGACGCTTCAATCGCTTGCTCTTTTGATGAGGTTGACGTTGAACAACAACTTTTTACTGAAGATGAATGACTTGAGTCGTCATGTTCTGAATGCTGGTGCTCTGACTCTACGTGCGCGTGTTGAGAGGCGCTTTCAGTGTCTGATGAACCAATAGAAGATACTGTAAAGGTTGATTGTTTTTTATTTGGGTGAATGGCATCTATTGCTGATAGTGTTGCTGCATTAAGTACTTTGTCACTCTTAGATGAGCAACAGGAAGCAGGGCCGTCGGTATCAGACTCACCACAACCTTCGGTGTGTTTTTGTACACTCTCAGAAGCGGTTGATGAACAGCATGTCGCTGACTCACAAGATTCAACAGTGACTGTCGCTTTTGTTACCGCTGTTGGTTTTGCAGCATGAACATGCAGTTTTTTATTATTACATTGAGCACACATAATCGTTCTCCTTGAGTGCTTTGATTATCTGTAGTCAATATAAACCTTGGAGTAATGTCTAAGGTCAATAAAAAAAGCCAAACTTTTATGGTTTGGCTTTTGCAGTCAACTCATACTATATGCTCATCTATCACCGCTAAAGCTTCATCACCAGAATCACAGGTACTCATAAGGTCTGATTCAGAGCGTATTTATTATTTGTTTTTTTCAGCTTTTACATCATCGTCAAGGTGTTCACTATTCAGTGCTTCTTCTAGTACCCCTTCGGTTCCCATATAAGTACGAGATGAGCAGAACGGTGTTACTGGCACAGATGGCGTTAATATTTCATGATCAGCCACATCTTGATGTTCATGCGCTAAGCCCATTTTCTTAACTTGTTTTAATACTAAATAAAAACCCAGTAAGCCAAAGACAACGGAGCCAACCGCTTGGCCGATTAACACCCCACTCGCACCGGCAAGATGTCCCCCAATAAGTACAAAAGGGATCGTACCTATTGTTGCTTTCCCCATATTCAATGCTGTTGACCATGTTGGACGATTGAGGTTGTTGAATGCTGCATTGGCAACAAAGAGTGCGCCATTAAAAATAAAAGTTACAGCAATGAAGGTACAGAACACACCGACAATTTCTGCAGCATCTCCCGTTAAACTGAAGATAGCGATGAGCTGATTTTGTCCTAGCCATAGAACGATAGACACCAAAACACAATATACTGCAGTAAAGAGCATTGCATCACGTAGAATTTGTTGAATACGATCCCAGCGTTCAGCACCAAAGTTTTGCCCAATAATAGGGCCAACGGCGCCTGATAACGAAAAAACTAAAGCAAAGCAGACTGGCATAATACGCCCGATAACGGCATAACCTGCCACAAAGCTCTCGCCAAATTGTGCAATATTACTTGTAACAACCGCATTACCAATAGGCGTCGCGGTATTGGTTAAAATGGCAGGAAACGCAATTTTAGCAATGGTTGGCATCGCCAATTTAAACTGAGAAAAATCAGGCTTTGCTAATAATTTATGTTTATAAATAACAACATATAACGAGAAGATGGTCACAGCTAGGCGTGCAATAACTGAAGATATCGCAGCACCTTGCATGCCCATTGAAAAACCAAAAATAAATAATGGATCAAGTACTGCATTCACACCACCGCCAATCAGCGTTGTCATCATTGAACGACGAGCATCACCCACACCACGCATTGCAGCGCCTGCCGCCATAGATACAGCCATTAACGGTGCGCTTGGTAGTAGAATAATCAGATACTGGCTAGCGGCTTCTGCGACATGTCCTTTTGCACCAATTGCATCAAGTAATAGAGGCAAATTCCACAGCATAGCTGCAACCATTACAATACTAATAAAGACAGCAAACAACATGACATTCGTCGCCATACTTTTAGCCTGCCCTCGATCATTTTGACCTAAAGCGCGCGAGACAAGTGCGCCAGAGGCAATTGATGTACCTATCGATATAGAAGTAGAGAAGAAGACTAACGTACCTGCAAAACCAATAGCAGCTGCCAGTTCAACTTCACCCAACAGGCTAATGAAAAACATATCTAATAAATCAACCAAAAACAGCGCCATCAAGCCGATTGCACCAGTTCCAGACATCACAACAATGTGGCGCATTGGTGAACCTGTAACGAATTTAGCTTGATGGTTTTCAGGTGCTTCTGTTGATGAATGTTGTTTCACTAAAACCTCTATACCTTATAAAACAGCTCGAATATCCATATTTGCAACTAAAAAATAAAGGCGCTAAATAGCGCCTTTACATAATCAATTAAGACTTAAATATATAGCATTAAAGTGGATGTTTAAAGCAATCCCCTAAGTGAGTACTGATCGCGGTAAGAACATCACGACGCGTTATCACACCAAGTAATTGTCCATTATCAACCACAGGATAAATCTTAGGTTTTTGACCCGTCATAATTTGTGCTAATTCAATAATTGAATCATCACTCGAGACCGTTAATACATCATCACGCATACAATCTTTAACAGTATGAGAGTCTTGGCAGTGATAACCCACTTTCAGTAATGTATGGATCATATCTTGTTCTGATAAAAAGCCGATAACCTGCTTGTATTCATTAATAACAGGTCCACCAATTTGTTTTGCTGTCAGCAACTTGTCGAGTGCTACAGATAATGACATTGATTCGCTGAATGTCACTGGGCGGACGTTCATATAATCTTTTACTTTTAATGATTCCATGTATCCCCCAAAACTACCTTTGAGTATGTAAACCTGACAAGCCTTTGTAGTTATTATTGATAGCTAAAAACCTGCCCCTTATTACATTTAAGCCTATTTCTTCAAATTTACTAAATTAGAATTTGTATTTTTATCAACAGTTAAGGTTCTTTGACTCATAATTAATACATTGATACAAAAAAGCGCCTCAAAATTAGAGACGCTTTTTCATTAAGCAATTGTTTATTATTAATGCATCATCAGCATAGACAGCATTGCTAGCGGGATTTTCAAACCTGAACCAAAGACAAGCTGTGAGCCTTCCACTTTCACAGTTAATTTATAGCTATCTTGATCTTCTGTAATGATCTTCTGTTGCAGTAGTTCTGGTACTTTTGCTGCAAGCTGTGGTTCATTAGATACAAAACCTTTTGGCATTGAGATGTTAATATTACCCACTAATTTATTTGGTAATGCAGCTAAGTTTTCAGACGCACGCGCTAAGCCTGGTTTAAGCTCAAGTAAAAGAGATGCATTCACTTTACCTTGTTCTGTCATCATGCTGAGATCAGATAAATCAACAGTGGCACCTTTAGCAACTAATAAATCTAGAGCAAGCATTGCATCTTGCATCTGCGCTTGTTGCTGCTCTACCGTTGTAGCCTCTTCCATTACTGCTAAACGGCTAATCGCTTTATAGTTAAGATCTTTTAATGCCAGTGCAAAATTGAAATCGGTATATTGCTGACCATCAAGGGTCACAATTTTCTTAATCGAAATATTATTCGTATTCGTTACTTGCTGTGTTTCATCTGTCGGTGTTTTTTCATCTTTCGGCTGACTTAACGCATTTTTCATCATCATCCTCATGCCTTCTAACTCAACATGATGCTGATTATCTGCCGATGCGAAATTTGCTTTGCCTAAATTGAATGTCTGATCACCGATCCAGAAATTACCCTGCATTTGACCACTACCTTGACCTTCAAAGGCATTCACTTGCATGGCTTCACCGCTATCTGTTTTCACATTTATAGAAGGTAACGTATAATTGAATTTACCTGCACCATCTGCATTTGCACTGCCCGTTAACACAAAAGCTTGGCTTTTAACAAAAGCTCCTGACTGATTATAATCAATCGGATTAATCGTCATCGTAAAATCGGTATTTCCCGTCAAAGAGGAATCGGTCACTAAGGTGATAGGTTGAACATTTTCACCCCAAATACTACTGATCAGTGGGGCGACTTGTTTATCAATTTCTAATTCACTGCTCGACTTAACACCTAAGAATCCGTTTTTAATATGATGCTTAACTAACCATGTAGTTGGTAAACCTTCCTCTTCAAATGTTGTTTTTAAGGTATCTTTTAATTCAATACGAGAGACTGCATCAGAAGAAAGATAACCGCGCTCAAAACTTTGATTCGTAATGGTCATATAAGGGCTGTGATAATCTTTAATGGCTCCCATATATAAACTTTGACCTATTTGTCCTGTGGCTAATGGCCAACAAAGGATCACGGTAACCGCACCTGCTCCTGCTACAACGTTCTTCAACAACATATTGAATCCTGATTAATAAATTTAAGTGCAAATATATGACTATATCATCAACTTTTTAAAGGGCTGTCGTCAACTAGAACTCACTGATTAATAAGAAAACAGATCAAGTTTGCAATTTGTCTTTTTGATCCTTTCTTATACTAATAGCTGAGTTATTTGATATGGTATTAATAAATACAAATAATAATTATGTTTATTAAGGTAGTTAGTCTTATGAAAATCGCACTCTTTAGCGCAAAAAAATATGACGAAGAATCCTTCTCTAAAATCAACCAACAATTCGGCCACAAGATCGCTTACTTTGATTTCCCGCTCAATAAGCAAACAGCTAAAATGAGTGAAGGGTTTGATGCAGTTTGTGCCTTTGTTAATGATGATTTGAGTGCACCTGTCTTAAAGTGTTTAGCAAAACAGGGCATTAAAGTCATTGCGATGCGTTGTGCCGGATTCGACTTGGTCGATTTAGAAGAAGCGAAAAAACAAGGGATGCAGATCGTGCGTGTACCAGCATACTCGCCGGAGTCTATCGCAGAGCACACACTAGGCTTAATGCTGAGCCTTAACCGTCGTATTCATCGAGCATATCAACGTACTCGTGATGCTAACTTCTCCTTAGATGGCTTAACCGGCTATAACTTTCACGGTAAAACCGTTGGTGTTGTAGGTACGGGTAAAATTGGCTTAGCGACAATCCGTATTTTAAAAGGCTTTGGCATGAATATTCTTGCTTTTGACCCATATCCAAATCCAGCGGCGATTGAGTTAGGTGTCACTTACGCAAGCCTTGATGAGATTTACAAAGTGGCAGATGTGATCACATTACACTGCCCTATGTCAGAAGAAAACTATCATATGCTTGATAAAGCGGCTTTCGACAAAATGAAAGATGGCGTCATGATCATTAATACCAGCCGTGGTGGACTTATCAATTCAAACGATGCTGTTGAAGCATTAAAATCACAACGTATTGGTGCGTTGGGTGTTGATGTGTATGAAAATGAAAAAGATTTATTCTTCCAAGACAAGTCAAATGATGTAATTCAAGATGATGTATTCCGCCGTTTATCATCCTGTCACAACGTACTTTTCACTGGACACCAAGCCTTTTTAACGGAAGAAGCTTTGGGCAATATAGCTGAAACTACGCTGAAAAATCTGTCTGATTTTGATCAAGGTAAAGTATCAGGAAATGAAGTGCTAGATTAATAAATAATGCCGCTAAATATATAAAATTTAGCGGCATTTTTATTTATGGTATTGATTTTAAAAATAACACTCTGCTTATTTTAACCAATCTCACTGAATAACCAATCACTAAAAGCTTTTATTTTAGGGGTGTTTTGCATGTTATGCCGGCACACAACATAATAACTAAAAGGTGATGGTGCCATCATATCAAAAGGTGTAACTAGCCGTTTTTCCACTAACTTTTCAGCAATAAATGAGTGCCTTCCCATGGCAACACCGATCCCACATTCAGCCGCTTGTAAAGCCAAATCGGAACGATCAAATGTACATTCCGATCCAGGTAATTGAGTACCGTATTGCTCTGCCCATAGCTGCCATTCATCATTTCGCCCAGCCCTTGCCCACGGCGCAGCATCATGGAGCAATAAACATTGCATTAAACCTTCAGGGTTATCATAAAGATCATTTGCGATAGCATAATCATGGCTACACACTGGCTGCATCGCTTCATCCATTAATTTACACGAATGCAAACCTTGATATTCCCCTTTGCCAAAATAAATCGCGCAATCAAAACTTTCTGTTTGAAAATCGACAAGTTCATTACGGGTTCGCAAATGAATACGTAGCATGGGATAAAGGTCAATAAAGGATTTTAAGCGGGGTAATAACCAAGTTTGAGCAAACGTTGGTGGTACAGAAATATTTATATCACCGCTTAGCTCAACATTTTTCAAATCACGTATTTCGTGTGCAATATCGCCAAAGTTAGCTGCAAGCACTTGTTTTAAAAGAAGTCCTTCATCTGTGAGTATCAGTTTGCGAGGCTGACGAATAAAGAGTTGGACGCCTAATGCTTCTTCAAGATTTTTGATTTTATGGCTAACCGCACTTTGAGTTAAAAATAAAACTTCAGCCGCACGTGTGAAGCTCATTTGTTCAGCTGCTATAAGAAAGCAATGTAAGCCAGAAAGTACAGAACCAGAAAGGTTAGAAAGTTGCATAATACCGCCACATTAAAAATCTAGTAGCAAGCATAACAAGAAAATGATCGGGGCTCAGCTATAAATATGAGTCCCCGAATAGTGTCAACTAATTAGCCATACTACGGTATTGCTCAAGCAAGCCTGATTTATACTCGTCAGTTAATAATTGCCAGTGACAGCCTTTGACTGCCCCCGCAAAAATCCATAACAAATTACGATTGACTTCTTCTCCATGGTGTTCGCATACTTTACGATAAACATTAACAGCACCCAACTCTAAAAAAGTAGGTACATCTAATACACCTGTTCGTTTAACCATTCTTTCAAGCGTTAATCGCATATTGGGTAAATCACGTAAACGTTTACTCGCACCAGACTGCTTAAATGCCTTATCTTTACATGAAAACTCAATCGATTTAGCTACTAATTGATTACAAACCTGCGGATCTTTTTCTAAAAGCTCTCTTATTTCGTAATAATTAACTGTTGCCGTTTTGCTTTTCTTTATATGTTTAAATTTCGCACAACCTAACTTTATTAACTCCGGATCCAGTTTTTCGCCACCTCGAATATACATAGAAGCCGGTGTAACTATCGCAAACATCGCACCGTCTATAAATACTCCTGTTCCACCAAACATGGATCGTTTTTCTTGTTGTCCGAACTTGTTTAAATAATTTAAATAATCTTCCTTTGGTGATGTCACAACTAATTCTCCATAATGTGGTATTAATCAATTATTCCAAACACGTCAAATAACCTAGCCAAACAATAGATTAGATTGTTAATTATTCGACAAAGCAATTGTATGCTCCTAATCATTATAGATTAAATAAGCAGCAGTCAAATATGAGATTACTCGCATATTTTTTGTCGAAAAATAATGTATATCAAACTAGATTTGCAGCATTTATCACGCAAGAATCAATAATGAATTGCATATCTATCATCATTATTATCAGTGCCGACTATCTTTAAGATATTTACAGTTAATAGAGTATACGCTGGAGCTATGAAAAAAATTCCATTGTTCCCATATGTAAACCACATTCTTCCCAATGGAAGAACTCAGCTAAAAATTGCACAAGCTCGTCATATTCGTATGGTGAAAGAAGCCCTTATTTCTAAAAAAGGGTTTGTAATGGCAATGATAGATAGCGAACGTGAGCACAGCGAAGTTAAAGATGTTCCTGCATTAAGTACGCACGTTAAAATCATAGACTTCAACCTACTCGAGGGCGATTTATTAGGTATTACGGTAGAAGGTATCGATCTACTCAAAATAGAACAAATTAAGATTGATGATGATAAGCTTTTAGTGGCCGAATGTATGCCTTTTAACACTTGGGCTCCCTCTCAAATTACAATGAGTAACGAGTGTTTAGCCAAACGATTAAAGCAACTTTATTCTTCTCAACCAGAAATAGGCCATTTATATCCTACCGCATTGTTTGATGATATGACGTGGGTCTGTCAACGTTGGTTAGAAGTACTACCGATAGAAGTAAAGTATAAGCAAATGCTGATTCATCAAAAAACGCCCAATCTAGCCATTCGTTTTTTAATAAAGTTACTTCAAGATAATAAATTAAACCATTAGTGGGATGAACATCATTTATTTTTAATTTATAACCTACTCACTTCAAATAAATTACGAGACAAACTACTCGATTACGCTATCAAACGATAGAATTTGATTATTATTTTATAAGATTAGTTTTACATGTCGCATTTATCTTTTTTTTGGTTAAAACATAGCCGTGATCATCAAATAAAAGCGTTGGAATCTGAGTTTTGTAACTTAGTAAAACAATCTGCGCAACAAAATAAGCTTAAGCTTCCTCCTATCCCTGATGTGCTAATGAAGCTAAATCAATTATGTAATGATGATGAAAGCACCATTCATGACGTGGCTGATTTACTACTTGATGATCCCGCCCTAACCGCTACCATTATTCGAACCTCTAATACGGTATTATTTAACCGCCGTAATGTTGTCTGTAACGATCTTCTAACTGCGGTCTCTCGTCTTGGATTGTTGCGGGTACGTGATATCGCTACCGCGCAAGCAATTGCTGAATTACGAAACCTAAAAACTGAAAATCTTGCTTGTAATCAACTGCTCAGTCAAAGTGCGATTCGTTCACGTCAATTTGCAGGTACGATGGCTCTAATTTGTCAAAGCTTAATAAAGCACAGTGAAAAGCCCTTAAAAATAGAACCGGAAAAAGCTCTATTAACAGGCTTACTGGCTGATATTGGTGTCTTTAGTTTAATCTACGAATATCTTAATTATATTGCAAACGATAATTATCTTGATATCGATATTGCCAAATATATTTTCAAAGAAACCTGTATGAAAACAAGTTTGATCGTATTAAAAGAGTGGGGATTTGATAATGATTATCTTGAAATCGCCTCTAATAAACGACAGCCTTATGGAAATAATAACGATGCGTTAAGTTATCTTGATATCGCCCGTATGGCACACCACTTATTGTTGTTTAAAAATAACGATGATGCTATCGACGAAAATGATGTTGAGCTCGACCTTGTAGGAGCTGAGGTTATATATGAATTAACTAACTTACCCGCTCACGAATTTAATCAACGAGTGAAAAACATCGTTCGTGAAAGTGGATTCTGACCTAACCCTCACCCCTTCTTTTTTTCTTACTTAAAAAGAAGGGGGAAACATCCATCTATAAGCCCCCACTTGCCTATATACTCCCTCTTTATCACTGTGTTAAATTAGATTTCTGTTAAAAATATAAATAAATGAATTCATTATTGCTGGTTACTTTGTGTTACATAACCAAATCCTCTAGCAAATAAATCACTAACTCTCTGAATATATTTAAGGACTAATGTGTTGTCTGGGATTCTACTTATCTTTTTGCCGCTTATTATTGGCTATCTCATCCCTCTTCATAATAAAAAACACCTCGATTTTATTAATGCTCAAACTAGCCGCTTAGTCTTGGTGATTTTGACATTAATGGGATTAAGCATAGCTGCGCTAGATAATCTCAGCCAAAACTTAAACCAAATCCTTATCTACACCACAACATTTTTTATCTCAATCAGTGTATGTAACCTTGCTGCACTCCCTTTTTTAGATCGTTTATGGCCAACACAAACGATTGATGGACACCATCATTTACCGATGGCAAAGATGATGATGGAATCAGTTAAATTGGTCTTTGTTGTAGCAGCCGGGTTGATCGTAGGTTTAATACTTAATATTAATTTGGCATGGGTTGATCAAGCAAGTGAGGCCATTTTATTACTATTACTGTTTTTTATTGGCATCCAATTACGTAATAGCGGTATGACGTTAAAACAAATAGTGCTCAACAAAAAAGGGATGATTATAGCTGCTGTGATTATCAGTACATCTTTTCTAGGCGGGATAATCGGCGCACTTATTCTAGGTATCCCACTTAATCATGGCTTAGCCATGGCTTCGGGTTTTGGTTGGTATTCTCTCGCGGGTATTTTAATTGGCGACGGCTTAGGTAATGTATTTGGTGGCGCTGCATTTTTAAACGAGTTACTGCGAGAGATCCTTGCGCTAATATTAATTCCGCTACTCATCCATCGTTATCCCAATACAGCTATTGGTTATGCTGGGGCAACGGCTATGGATTTCACCCTACCCGTGATTCAAAACACAGGAGGTGTGCGCTGCGTACCTATCGCCATTGTCAGTGGCTTTATTCTTAGCCTGTTAGTTCCAGTTTTCATATTATTTTTCTTATCGCTATAACAGTGATAAAAATAAGTGAAAAAAAACCGCAGTTTTCACTGCGGTTTTTATTTATCGCTCTACTACTTTTGTATGATTTTTTTTGTCATGCCAAGGTGGATTGGTAAACGTCAGATATTGCGCACCAGCATAGAGGGGATATAGCCCTAATGTTGCAATACATAGATAAATCTTATCAAACTCACGCTTTAAATAACGTTGCTTTGTGAACAGCTCATCATCGCTAGATATCACTTTCACACTTAACAAAGCGCGTGATAATGAAGTGCCAAGTAACCGATAACACAACCAGTGATAGCCCATAAAGACACCAACAAATAATGCCATGATGCCAATAATTAACAGTAACAATACTGGTAGTGCCATTGTATCGTTAAGCGATAACGATACTCCTGTACCATTGGTAATATAACCAACCACACCAAGGAAGATATCTTTGGCGATCATTGCAAACATCTGCACGATAGCCATATCAATCATAAACGTACCAATACGTCTGTATTTCAATGAAAAGCTGCTCATTGCTTAATTACTTACCAAGTTTTGAATTAATTTGAGCTTTAAAGCCTGCCGCTTGTGCACCATAGATAGCTTGAATGCCCGTACCACCTACTTTTACTAAACCTTTAGCGCCTAGGTTTTCAGTCCAGTATTTATTATCTTTAACAAGCTCACCGTCTTTAACTGTAATACGTAGACGTGTAATACATGCATCAACATCAACAATGTTATCTTTACCACCTAATGCTTCGATCATTTCATTGATTTGGCTGTCATCAGAACCACTCCCTTTTGCTGCTTGGTAATCTTTCTTACGAACAACCGCAACAGCACTCCCCTTACGACCCGGTGTCTTGATATCAAACTTCAGAATGAACCAACGGAACAACAAGAAGTAAACAGGACCATAAATTAGACCGAGTAGTGGGATGTAGTACCAGTGGTTTTCAGTCCCCGTTAGGCCAGGAAGCATACCAAACAGTGTAAAGTCAATGAAACCACCACTGAACGTCATACCAACTTTCACGTTTAGTAAGTCCATGATCATAAATGATAGACCTGCTAGTGGTACGTGAATAAAGTAGTAAAGCGGTGCAGATAAGAATAGGAATGTAAATTCAATCGGCTCTGTAATACCTGTTAGGAACGCTGTTAGCGCAACAGAGAACAATAGACCCGCAACTTCTTTCTTATTCTCTTTATCAGCCAGCGTGTACATCGCGTATGCAGCTGCAGGTAGACCAAACATCATGAATGGGAATTTACCTGTCATAAAGTTAGTTGAAGAGAACTGAGAATAATCACCGTTAGCTAAAGAGCCAAAGAAGACATTTTGTGTTCCTTTGTAAACCTGACCTGCAATTTCAGCAGTACCGCCTATCTCTGTCTGCCATAAAGGAAGATAGAATACGTGGTGTAGACCAACAGGGATAAGCGCACGTTCAATAATACCGAAGATGAAAGAAGCAATATAACCATGACCAGAAGCTGTCATTTCACCCAATGTTGCCCCGATAGAACCGAATACTGCACCGATGTAAGGCCAAATGAATACAAGTGCTATACCGTAGAACAATGCAGAAAACGCACTAACGATAGGAACGAAACGCGCACCACCAAAGAAACCTAAGAACTCAGGAAGCTTAATGTCATGGTACTTGTTATGAAGAACAGCGGTAATACCACCAGCGATAAGACCACCGAATACACCCATACTTAGCGTGTTGTGAATACCTAATACATCAGCTAACACTCCCGCATAATGAGTGCCCATTAAGATTACAGTGTTATTTGTTGTATCGACCATGCCAGCAACTGATAGCGTTTTCGCAATCGCAGTATTCATGATTAAATAAGAAATTGTTGCTGCTAATGCTGCTGCGCCTTTTTCTGCTCGAGCAAAGCCGATTGCAATCGCAAGCGCGAACAGTAAAGGTAGATTTGCAAAAATGATATCGCCTGCAGCGGTCATCACCTGTAGAAAACTATTTAAAAGTGTTCCGTCTTGCAAAATACCAATATTGTATGCGTCAATCATACTCTGGTTGGTAAAACTACCACCAAGACCTAGCATAATACCTGCAGCTGGTAATAGCGCTATCGGCAGCATCACTGCTTGCGATAGTTTACTAAAGAAGGCTTTCATTACCTTATCTCCTCGATATGGGATCTAAACTTGTATCAAAAATAATTAAGACTTTGTTTGTCTTTATAACCATTATTTTAATTACTTCAATAAGCGTAGTAATGCACACTCACACGAGACAAGCTCAAATTACCGAGGTAATTGATTGTGATAGTGAACATTATTTCCTGAGTGCTATATTTATCTAAAATAATAAAAACACTAACGACATACCCCCGTAGTCATAATGTTAGTATTTATTGTTTGTTATTTCTGAAAAATATAATTTTCGATAAGTAATATAACTTGATGATTGTCATACTTACTACTGGATAGTCATACAAGATTCAGAATATATAATAGAGATCACATCGAAATAAAGATATTAAAAAGCAGAAACAAACTTACAAGAGGTTGATAAAAAACAACTTTAAAACAAAAAAAACCATTAAAAATAATAGATTAATTTCTAAATAGTTACTTATATTACCAATGTAACATTCGTAAGGGTAATAACACTTTATATTTACTGGAATACGTGAATATTGATTGAGAATTTCACATCTCGATTCTAATTAGAGTAGCTATATATGATAATTTATAACTTAAAAGTGAGGTTAAACGACTCTTTCGCTTAAAGTAATGTAGATGATAAAAATAATAACAGTACTATGACCTTAAAAGGTTTCTTGTTGTTGAGACGCTATCCACTCTATAGTTAAACGATTTCAAATGCAGATCGTTGTCACGACTTTGAATTTAAATGAAATACCACCGTATCATCGTTAGCTATTTCAAAGCGGTTAAAAAAAATCCCGTAACTTTCATTACGGGATTATGAGCGTTTAGCAAATAAGATTAAACTTATTCTTTATGAGCCGCTTTTTCTTCTGGAGTACGATAATCGAAGAAGTAAATAAGTAACATCGGTACAATAAATGCTACTGCAATTGATACTGCGTACACCCACATTGGGTTGAACACAGGGATAGTCAGTAACGAAGTAAATGCAAACGCCTGAGTTTTAATACCACCGTATTGAGAACCTAGAATTGCAATTGTTAAACCACCAGCTAGACAACCAGGAAGCATACGTGAGTAAACTTTCTTAAAGCGTAAGTGGATACCGTATAGTGAAGGCTCAGAAATACCACCGAATAAACCAGCAGCCAATGCACCAGAAGCTGTTTGACGCATGGTTTTATCTTTTTCACGTAATGAAATTAGTAGTACACCCGCTGTTGCACCGAAACATGCGAAGTTCCAAACACCCATAGGACCTTGAATGAAGTCATAGCCCAATGTTTGAATATTCATTAACATCAATGCATTTAGAGGCCAGTGAAGACCAAGAGGTACAAGGAATGGGTACAGTAATGGAATTAGAATTGCGAACACAAATGGTGCATTTGTATTTAGCCAAGCTAAACCAAGACCTAAGTAAGTACCAATCCAAACACCTAGAGGACCAATTAAGAACGCTGTAAGCGGAATCATGATAATCAAAGATAAGAACGGCACAAATACCATGTGCAGATTCTCTGGAATAATCTTCTTCAGGAATCGATAAAGAACAGCTAATACAGCAACCATGATTAGCGGTACAAATACGTTACCAGAGTAATCATTAAGCTGCATTGATAAACCAAAGATATCAGCAACATGAGATACAGTACCAAGTGTCGTATCTTTAATCGACGTTGTTGATGCCATTGAAGATAACTTTTGGAACTCAGGCGTCATAAGTGCGCCCATGATTGCAGCACCTAACCAAGGATCAACCTTCAGTTTTTTCGAGGCATTGTAAGCAACCATAATAGGCAAGAAGTAAAATACTGTATGCCACATTGAGTCAACGAAAACCCAACCAGCAGACTTATCACCCCTAAAGTCAACAATATGAAGAGCATCTAATACGGCACATAGTGCAATAATTAACGACGCACCTAATAAAATACCTAAAATTGGACGGAACGAATCTGAAAGGTATTCAAAGAAACCATCAACCCAAGCGACTTTCCCTCGTACACCACCAGAGCGCATAGAAGCTTTGATATCATCATTTGATGCATTATCAGCTTTCACTTCATTCGTACTTGTTGTGCCACTACCCGCTTGATTTTCGATCAGTTGCTGGATTGCACTATGCATAGTCGCAACACCACCGCCGACAACAATTTGGTAGCGTTCACCGCTTTGAGGAATACACCCCATTACTTCAGGAATGGCATCTAATGCTGCTTTATCAACAATAGAATTATCATTTAATTCAAAACGTAAGCGAGTTGCACAGCAAGTGAAGAATTTTATATTTCCTGCGCCGCCAACCCCTTCAAGGATCTTCTCAGCTGAAGACTTATTGCCATTCGACATAATTATTTACCCTTTATATATCTAAATTTATAACTGCAGAATGTCATTGACACTCACAGAGACATCTTTAATAACTAATTAATTTGATTAGTATAATTAGGACTTAATATAAAATGCTGTCTACTTTAATTAATTTATCTTTAACATCACGTAATGATAAATTGATTAAAGCATTCCCTGAAAGCATTACCCCCGATATTAATATTGCGCGTTTTTGACCGATTTCGCTAGAACATACGTAAATAACATCAGAAATATAAAACATTGATCACATTAATTAATAATAAAGCATTGAATTGCTGATAATAAACATAAAAATTCACTTTTTATTAAGATTGGATGACAAATATAAAACCGAGTTGATACAATATTTTAACTATTAGAGATTATTAAAGTTTTGTAATATTTAATAGTGAAGGAAATAACCCACTTATCTATAGAAATACAAACAATATTAATTCCCTTACATTTTATACTGAAGATATAAATTCAGTGACTTTTGTTACTTTTGTTACTTTTGTAATAATTAAAGTTATTAATTTATATATTTACTCTTGCCTATATTTAAGCCCCTCAAAAAAAAAGAGAAGCCAACGCTTCTCTTTTTTAAAATCAATATATCAATATTATTTCTTTGCTAAAGAAAATAGCGTAAAGAAATTTTCAGTGGTTGCTTCTTCAACCTCTTCAACGGAAAGGCCTTTTAGCAACGCAATGTATTGAGCAACTTCGCGTGTATACGCAGGCTGATTTTGCTTTCCTCGATATGGAATTGGCGCAAGGAATGGAGAATCAGTTTCAACTAACAAACGATCCAGTGGTAACTGGCTTACCACATTTTTCAGATCGCTAGCTGTATTAAATGTTACAATTCCTGAAATCGAGATATAAAAACCAAGTTCAATCGCATCTAATGCCATTTCAAGCGATTCCGTGAAACAGTGTAATACACCGCCACATTTTTCAGCCCCTTCTTCACGAAGAATACGCATTGTATCTTCACGTGCCATACGTGTATGAATGATTAGTGGCTTATTCAATTCAACCGCGACACGAACTTGTTGGCGAAAGATCTCTTGCTGAAGCTCTGCCGTATCAGGCTGATAATGGTAATCTAACCCGGTTTCACCAATAGCCACAACTCTTTCATGTTGTGCATAAGCCTTAAACTGTTCGTAGTTATAGCCAGACTCAACATCTAAAGGATGGATACCGCAAGAAGCAAAAACATTTTCGTAAGGGGCGATCATTTCCATCATTTTAGGAAAAGCGGCCAACGTTACACCAACAGAAAGGAAATACTCTACACCTCTTTCTTTGGCTTTATTAAGTACATCATCAATCCCTGTATGTAACTTATCGTAATCAAGTTTGTCGAGATGACAATGTGAATCAACTAACACGGGCGTTCCTCTTTTATTTCTGAATATGACTATAAATACAAAGCTCAATACTACGCTTAATCTTGAATAAAGCCAGTTAGCCACTCTACAACTAACAGCTCAATATTCAATCCTGTATGCTGCTCTAGTTTACGGTAAAGTGTATTAATTTTTCTTGATTGCTCAAGTAACAAAGCACCCGAAACCTTTGAAGCAACCTGTTGTACTACCACTAAAGACTCTTTATGCACAAAACTATTACTTACGCCTTGCTGATACTTAAAACAGTCGACTAAAAAATAGCTCAACCATTTTAATGTAGCAATACCGTC
The DNA here is from genome assembly GCF_000153325.1 of Photobacterium sp. SKA34. Lineage (GTDB taxonomy): Bacteria > Pseudomonadota > Gammaproteobacteria > Enterobacterales > Vibrionaceae > Photobacterium. The sequence goes on along the minus strand of NZ_CH724142.1, from coordinate 3,900 downwards.
TGCAGTACACATCGCGGTAACATCATAGATGCCAATATTTGGTGGCTGTAAAAACTCGGCAAAAGCTTTGATCAAATTAGCATGGCGAATATTCATACCACTTTCAACAAACGCTAACGTTGACAACGGCGCACCGCTATTAAGACGAATAGATTCAACGTTAATAGATTGCATTAATTTATGCTCAACCCACTGCTTTACATTTGCTTCAGCAGGAATGGGTAAACGCCATTTGTTACAACGGCTGACAATAGTCGGCAATAAACTATCTAAACTTTGCGCCGTCAAAATAAACTGGCAACCTTTCGGCGGCTCTTCAAGCGTTTTTAAAATCGCATTCGATCCCGCTTCTCCCATTGCATCGGCATGTTCAATTAAAATCACACGCTGACCATTTAAGTGAGAGGTTTCTGTAGCCCAGCGGTTACATTGTCGAACCGCATCAACACCAATTTTTTTACCTTCTTGTTCAGGCTTAATAGTATGAAAATCAGGATGACTATTGGCTTCAAACAATTTACAGCTATGACAAACATCACATGGCTCTGTTTCATTGTTTTGACACAAAACGGTTTTAGCTAACTGGCGCGCGAGAACATCACAACCACTGCCTTTTAACGCCAATAACAAAATAGCATGGTGAAGCCGCTTTTGTTCTAACAACTGTTGCCAATTCTGCCATAACGACTCTTGCCAAGGGTACAACATGTTATTGCTGCTCCAACCACGCATTCAGCGCAGACTGTAGATCTTCAGTAACTTTTTCTAAACTTTGGCTTGCATCGACAATAATGACGTTTGGCTGATTTTCTGATAATTCAAGGAAACGCGCACGTGCACGATGAAAGAAATCGATATTCATTTGTTCAATACGATCTAACGCACCACGCCCGCGGGCACGTTGTAACCCCAGTTCAGGATCAATATCCATGTAAATCGTCAAGTCAGGACGAAAATCACCCAGTACCGTATCACGTAAATTTTCCATTAATGCTCTATCAAAACCACGACCGCCCCCTTGGTATGCTTGGGATGACATATCATGACGATCGCCAACAACCCACAGACCTTGGTTCAGTGCAGGTTTAATCACGTTATCAACCAATTGAATACGTGCAGCATAAAGAAGTAATAATTCAGCCATATCTGTTAATGGCTCATCAGGATGCCCTTCTTTAACAAGTGCGCGCATTTGCTCAGCCAAGGGTGTACCGCCAGGCTCTCTTGTTGACGCAGGAGCATGAATACCATGCTGTGCCAATGTAGCGATTACTTGCTTAATCGCTGTACTTTTACCGGCCCCTTCAAGGCCTTCGATGACAATAAATTTACCGACCATTGTGACTATTTTCTTAATGTTTTTAGGTATGCACGAACCGCTCGGTTATGCTCAACCAAAGTTGCAGAGAATTTATGCCCACCTTTACCATCAGCAACGAAGTAATAGTAATTGCTTTCATCAGGGTTAACGGCTGCAAATACTGACGCTTTACTTGGCATTGCTATCGGCGTTGGTGGTAAACCTTTCATGGTATAAGTGTTATAAGGCGTTGGGGTTCTGAGATCTTTTTTACGAATATTACCGTCATATTTATCACCCATGCCATAAATAACCGTTGGGTCTGTTTGTAAAGGCATCCCTTTACGTAAGCGATTCATAAAAACAGAAGCAACCATACCTCGTTCTGTTGGTACAGAAGTTTCTTTTTCAATAATAGAAGCCATGATCAATACTTGATAAGGATCTTTTAAAGGCAAATCTTTCTCACGTACTTCCCACGCTTTGGCTAACTCTTTATTCATCGCGAGATAAGCACGTTTTAGTACCGCAATATCGGTAGTACCCGCCGTGTAATGATAAGTATCAGGCAATAAGTAACCTTCAATTTTCATGTTATCAATACCAATTGCTTTCGCAATTTGTGACTCTTCCATACCATCACTAACATGCTTTAATTCAGGCGCGGCTTGAATTTTTTTTAACCATTCACTAAAACGCTCACCTTCAACCAAGGTAATTGAGTATTGAAACTCCTTACCAGAAGCAATCAATGCCAAGGCTTCTTGCAATGTTATCTTTGGCTCTAAGCCGTAAGTCCCTGCTTTAATATCCGTTAAAGATGGCTCTAACTTTCCGACCCAGCGCGTCCATTGTGATGTCTTGATCACTTTATCTTGTACAAGCTGATTAATTAACCCTCTAAACGATGTCCCTGGTTTAACTGTTAACATTACCTGCTCAGTATTAATGACAGGCAGATTTAGCTCGTTCTTAACTTGAGTATACGCCCAGACAGCAGCACCTGCCGCCATTGCAGCAAGAATGAAAACAATAAGAATCAACTTCTTTAACACGTATATAGCCTCTTTTTTAATACGTCGAGTAGTGACTGTTCTTTATAATAGGTAGAGTCAATCACCTTTATTGGCACTAACTCCATTAACGCATTGGTTATAAATACTTCATCAGCACAAAGCAAATCTGGCAATGAATAATTACCTAATTCTAACGTATATGGCAAAGTTGAAAGCAATGTAATGACATGTCGACGCATTACACCTTCAACTCCCGATCCAGTTAAATCAGGCGTATAGACAATATTTCCTTTACGCCAGAAGATATTAGATGCTGTTGTTTCAATAACATGATTATTGGTATTGAGTACCACCGCATCCAACCATTGTTTATGTTCGACTTCTTGTTTTAAAAGCACCTGTTCAAGTCGATTTAAGTGCTTCATACCCGCAAGCATTGGACTATAACCAAGTTGCTGCTGACATACACCCAGTAAGATGCCCTCTTTCTGCCATTGTTCGTAATGAGCAGGCCAGTTGAACGTACTAAAAATAACTGTTGTGTCATCGCAACCCGTTGAGCTATATCCCCTACCGCCGCAACCTCGGCTGATTAATATTTTCACCCCACCGCGATCTGTAAATGTCGCCGCAGATTGTTCAGCTTGCAAGAATACTTGATCCCAATTAGGTTCATTAATCGCCAACCTGCGTAACGTTTGTTGTAGACGCTCAACATGAAGTGACCATAACAACAGCTTTCCCTGTTTAACGCCTATTGTCGAAAAACAGCCATCTCCATATTGTGTAGCACGATCAGTTATTGCTAACTCTCCTTGCTTCTGACTGTTAATAAACCCCATCGATTATCCTTTTTTTATGATAAAAAACAGCCCGATACCTACAAAGATATCGGGCTGCTAATCATATCAGGTTATCACATGATTTTCCTGATGCTATTTAAAGACAAATGTAACTACATTTTCTTAAATAATAATGAACCGTTAGTACCACCGAAGCCAAATGAGTTACACAATGCGTACTCTAGATTTGCTTGGCGTGCTTCGCCTGGAACATAGTCAAGATCACAACCTTCACCTGGATTTTCCAAGTTAATTGTTGGCGGAACCACTTGATCAACAAGGCTTAGAATTGTGATGATTGATTCAACAGAGCCAGCAGCACCTAGTAGGTGACCTGTCATTGATTTAGTTGAAGACACCATCACGTTATCAACCGCATTACCCATAGCGCGCTTAATACCTAATGTTTCAGCAACATCACCCGCAGGTGTCGATGTCCCGTGCGCGTTAATGTAACCAATTTGGTCTGCATTGATACCCGCATCACGGATACATGCTTCCATTGCTAGCGCGCCACCTGAACCATCAGCACTTGGTGACGTCATGTGGTACGCATCACCACTCATACCAAAGCCCACAAGCTCAGCATAAATTTTGGCACCACGTGCTTTTGCATGTTCGTACTCTTCTAATACAATCACACCAGCACCATCACCTAAGACGAAACCATCGCGATCTTTGTCCCATGGACGAGAAGCTGCTTGAGGATCATCGTTACGTGTGGATAACGCTTTAGCAGCAG
>NZ_CH724143.1:619548-741671 GCF_000153325.1 Photobacterium sp. SKA34 | reverse complement strand
TGCGTCATTAAGTATTGCAAATCTTTTGATTAAATCATGTACATACCGCCGTTAACGTGCAAAGTTTCGCCCGTTACGTAAGCAGCATCATCCGAGGCTAAAAATGCAACTGCTGCTGCAATTTCACGCGGATCGCCTAAACGACCAGCAGGTACATTTGCAAGTGTTGCTGCACGTTGGTCATCATTTAACGCTTTGGTCATATCTGTTTCAATAAAACCTGGCGCGACTGCGTTCACAGTAATACCACGAGAAGCTACTTCGCGTGCCATTGATTTTGTGAAACCTAATAGGCCAGCTTTTGCTGCTGCGTAGTTCGTCTGCCCCGCATTACCCATCGTACCCACAACAGAGCCGATACTGATGATACGACCATTACGTTTTTTCATCATTGCACGCAGTACCGCTTTAGAAAGGCGGAAGATAGATGTTAGGTTCGTATCTAGGATATCTTGCCATTCATCATCTTTCATGCGCATCAACAGATTATCACGAGTGATACCAGCATTGTTCACCAAAATGTCAACATCGCCAAAATCTACTTTAATTTGTTTTAAAACTGATTCAATAGACTCAGGTGAAGTCACATTTAGAGCGAGACCTTTACCTTTGTCACCAAGATACGCACTAATAGCTTCAGCACCACTTTCAGATGTTGCAGTACCAATAACTGTTGCGCCACGCTCTACTAAAATTTCAGCAATTGCACGACCGATACCACGGCTTGCACCTGTAACTAGTGCAACTTTACCTTCCAGGCTCATTGTAAATCCTCTTTAAAGCTTAATGACTACTTAGCCATAGCCGCTTCTAATGAAGCAATATCATTAACTGCAGCACCGCTAAGTGCGCGATCAATACGCTTAGTTAGGCCAGTTAATACTTTACCTGGACCCATTTCTAATAATTCTTCAATACCTTCTGCAGCCATAAGCTCAACAGATTCAGTCCAACGAACTGGGCTGTATAGCTGTTTAACAAGTGCAAGCTTAATAGCTGCAGGATCAGTTTCTGTTGTCACGTCAGCATTGTTAATAACAGGTACGGACGGCGCATTAAATTCGATAGCTTCTAGTGCTACTGCAAGTTTATCCGCCGCAGGTTTCATTAATGCGCAGTGAGAAGGCACTGAAACAGGAAGAGGAAGCGCACGTTTAGCACCTGCTTCTTTACATAGTACGTTTGCACGCTCTACGGCTTCTTTATTACCCGCAATAACAACCTGGCCTGGTGAATTGAAGTTCACAGGGGAACATACTTCACCTTGAGCCGCTTCTTCACACGCTTTCGCAATTGCATCGTTATCAAGACCGATAATTGCAGACATAGCACCAACACCAGCTGGTACTGCTTCTTGCATTAGTTGACCACGAAGTTCAACCAATTTTACCGCAACTTTAAAATCAATAACGCCAGCACAAACTAGTGCAGAGTATTCACCAAGACTGTGGCCAGCAAGTAAAGTTGGTTGATCACCACCTTGCTGCTGCCATGCACGCCAAATCGCAACAGATGCTGTTAACAATGCAGGCTGAGTGCGTTGTGTTTGGTTTAAATCTTCTACTGGGCCATTTTGAACCAGCGCCCAAAGATCGTAACCTAGCGCATCAGATGCCTCAGAGAACGTTTCTTTAACCACATCAAATTGTTCTGCTAATTCAGCTAGCATACCAACGGTTTGAGAGCCCTGACCTGGGAAAACAATCGCGAACTTAGACATTCGAGAATCCTTCTTTATTGACTAATCATTAGTCGATTAATATGCATTAAAACTAATATATTACTTACTCGTTTTAATACACTAAAAATAAAAACAACCAGAAACATTTAATCACTCGATTAAAACTTCACTAATGCTGAGCCCCAAGTGAAACCGCCACCAAACGCTTCTAGTAATAATGTTTGACCACGTTGAATACGGCCATCACGAACCGCTTCATCTAATGCTGTTGGGACTGTTGCTGCTGATGTATTACCATGACGATCAAGCGTAACCACAACTTGATCCATCGACATTGATAATTTTTTCGCTGTCGCTGAGATAATACGCATATTTGCTTGGTGAGGCACAAGCCAATCTAACTCTGACTTATCCATATTATTTTCAGCAAGCGTACTTTTCACTAAGTTCGATAACTGGGTAACCGCTACTTTAAAGACTTCGTTACCTGCCATGTAAAGCCACTTGTTGGCATCAAAATCTTTACCATGTTCTGGTACTGCTAGACTTAATAAACCACCAAAATGACCATCAGCATATAAATGCGTTGAAATAATGCCAGGCTCTTCACTAGCGCCAATCACAACTGCACCCGCCGCATCACCAAATAAAATTATGGTTGAGCGATCTTCTGGGTCACAGCAATGAGAAAGCGCATCAGAACCAATAACGAGTACATTTTTCGCCATCCCCGTTTTGATATGCTGATCAGCAACACTTAACGCATAAACAAAACCTGTACATGCCGCTGATAAATCAAATGCAGGGCAGCCCTTAATATCTAGCATACCTTGCACTTGGCAAGCTGCTGATGGAAATGAATGGCTGGCGCTAGAGGTGGCAACAATGATCAGATCGATATCTTCTTTATCAATCCCCGCCATCTCAATTGCTTTTAATGAAGCTTGGTAGCCCATCACGGCAACAGTTTCATCTTCAGACGAAATACGACGTTCACGAATACCTGTTCGTGTCACAATCCACTCATCGCTTGTTTCTACCATTTTTTCTAAGTCCGCATTCGAGCGTACTTGTTGTGGCAGGTAGCTGCCAGTTCCTAGAATTTTGCTATTCATGAAGACTAATAGTGCCTCTCGAGTAGGACCTCTTCTAAACGGTCACTGATTTTGTTCGGTATTTGCCGTTTAACTTCGTAAACCGCTTCACTTATCGCCTGAGCGAAAGCGACAGTATCAGCACTTCCATGGCTTTTAATCACAATACCGCGCAATCCTAACAGACTTGCACCGTTATACTGGTCGGGGTTCAACTGTTGCAAGCCCTCAAAGAGCTCACTAAACAGCCATTTAGCAATAATGCGTCGAATTGGGTTTCTACCTATTGCACCTTTTATCCGTTCAATAAATAAGTTTGCAACCCCTTCACTAGTCTTTAAACTCACATTGCCAACGAAACCATCACACACTATAACGTCGGCTTTATCTGAATAAAGTTGGTGACCTTCAACGTAGCCAACATAGTTGATATCCGGCGATTGAATCAACATTTCAGCACAACGTTTGACCAAATCATTACCTTTGATCTCTTCTTCGCCAATATTTAATAATGCGACACGCGGCGTAGTGCCTAAGGTTTGTTCAGCAAGAACAGAGCCCATAACAGCAAACTGGAATAAAGTATCAGCATCACAAGACACATTCGCGCCAAGATCAAGAAGCCATGTCGGATGTGCACCACGATTGGGTATCGCTGAGATTAATGCAGGACGCTCAACACCGGGAAGTTGTTTCAACACAAAACGTGATAATGCCATGAGTGCGCCAGTATTACCTGCGCTGACACATGCATCCGCTTGACCTGCTGCAACTGCATCTAATGCCATACGCATAGATGACCCCTTACTATGTCGAAGGGCTTGTGATGGACGTGTTTCGTTGGCGATAACGCTATCGCAATGCACGATCGTTAGCCTAGGATGGTTAAGCTTATTGAGGAGAGTTAATTGCGCAGTGATTGCACTTAGATCACCAAAAAGAATAAGTTTGAGCTCAGGCGAATGCAACAGTGCCTGCACGGCGGCAGGCACTGTTACTTGAGGACCGAAATCCCCGCCCATTGCATCAAGTGCAACGGTAAGACCCATCAAGGTTCAACCTTACTTGTTGATAACCTTGCGGCCACGATAGAAACCGTCAGCTGTCACGTGGTGACGTAGGTGAGTCTCACCAGATGCTTTATCTACAGAAACTGCTGCTGTAGTTAGGGCATCGTGTGAACGACGCATACCACGTGCTGCACGTGATTTTTTGCTCTTTTGTACGGCCATTAACCCTACTCCTGTTAAATTTAACTCTTAAGATTTTTCAATACTGCAAACGGATTCGGACGCTCATCAGCAACGGGAATCTCACCAAAAGACATGTTCTTCGAGCCAATTTCACAATCAGCATCGTCGTGCATTGCGACTTGTGGTAATTCCAGAATCAATTCGTCTTCAACGAGTTGAATCAAGTTGATCTCGCCATTTTCGTCGACGATTGTCGGCTCATAGGCTTCCGGTAACTCATCTACGGCTTCTTCGTTGCGAACCGGACTATAACAGAATTCCACATGAATATGGTGTGGAAATTCTCCCTGACATCGCTGACAGGTCAACATCACGTCTACATCTGCGATACCGCGGATGAAAGGAATACGACGTTGGTCAAGGTCAAAAGACAAGTTGACGTTTACATCACTTATTACGCTCTGGGTTGATTCAGCTAGGCGAGACAAAAGATCGGCTTTGATGATGCCATCATAATCGAGTCTTTTTTGTGCTGTGCGTACTGGATCTACCTTTAGCGGCAATTTTACCTTTTGCATAGGGCGCGAATATTAGCCTTATAGTCTGTTTGAGTCAAAGGAAATGTGTGCGATTTAACAGCTTTTGACCAATTCTCATGCTGTGATGAAAATTACAAAACGCTTCAACACCACATCTCAGTAATAAAATTATAAATGTCTGCTACTCAATCACTTGATCGTGTCGGAACAATCGATGAAATAACACCCAACATAGCGCAGAAAGCAACTAACACAGACCTATGATCATGACGCAGTCGCTTTTGATAACCCACATACTTTTTAATCAACATGGGTCTTCTCATTGGTCTGGTTGAGGATCTAGCAAATTACGCGGGAACATACACCGAATTGTGGAATGAAACAACTGTAATACAACAATCACAATTTAATATAATCCGAATAAAAGTTGCAGCAATCCTAATGAAACTTCCTATATCATTGTTCTATTAAAATTTCTCTAGATGTGTAGAGTACTGTTATGACACAACCATTATTACTGGCATCAACCTCTCCTTACCGAAAAATGCTACTCGAAAAGTTAGCGCTCCCTTTTGAAACGGCAAACCCTGAAACTGATGAGACGGTATTACCCACAGAGTCCGCCCAAGAATTAGTCTGTCGGCTCGCCCAATTAAAAGCCAAAGCTTGTGCTAGTTCTTACCCAGACTCTCTTATTATAGGATCAGATCAAGTTTGTTTGATTGATGGAAAAATATTAGGTAAACCCCATACTGAAGAAAATGCTTGTAAGCAATTACAAGCCGCAAGTGGCAAAACCATTACCTTTTATACAGGGCTATGTGTTTACAATGCAAAAACACAGTCAACTCAAGTCATTTGTGACCCCTTTCATGTTCACTTTAAAATACTGACGTCACAACAAATTGAAAATTACGTGAGAAAAGAACAACCTTTATATTGTGCTGGGAGTTTTAAAAGCGAAGGTTTAGGAATTGCTCTATTTGATAAACTCGAAGGGCGCGACCCTAACACGCTCGTAGGATTACCCTTGATTGCATTAACTGATATGTTAGCTAATGAGGGCGTTTCTGTCTTATAAGGCTTGATCACTAACATTTATGCTAAACAAAAGGCGAGACCATTTTCTCGCCTTTCACTTTGGTTACATTTGACGTAGTTTTTCCAAACAACGTTCTAAAGCCGGCTCCATTGGCGCGCTAATATCCATCGCTTCATCCGTACTTGGATGCGTAAATTTGATATTTGCAGCATGAAGGAACAAACGCCCTAAACCTGTTTTTTTAGTGTAGGCATCAAAACGTGGATCACCATAACGATCATCCCAAGCAATAGGGTGACCTTCATACTGGCAATGCACACGAATCTGATGCGTACGACCCGTTACAGGGCTAGCTTGTACCAATGTCGCCAGAGGGAATCGCTCTAATACTTTAAAACGCGTATCGGATGCTTTCCCCTGTGGGTTAACACGTACAATGCTGTTTACTTCATTTTTTAACAACGGCGCAGTGACTTTTCGGCAATTCGCTTTCCATTCTCCCATTACTAAAGCGAAGTAATATTTCTGCACCGTTTTATTTCTAAATTGCTCTTGCAGTTGACGAAGAGCTGAACGCTTCTTTGCCACTAACAAAATGCCCGAGGTATCACGGTCAATTCGGTGAACGAGTTCCAAAAATCGAGCATCAGGACGTAACGCTCTTAATGCTTCAATAGCACCAAATTTTAAGCCACTGCCGCCATGAACGGCCGTTCCTGATGGTTTATTCAGAATTAATAGATGATCATCTTCATAGATGATGCAATGCTCTAATTCAGCGACTTTATTCAACTTAGTGCTTACTGGTGCTTGTTCTTCTTTTTCAGGAACAAAAACCGGCGGTACGCGTACTAGATCACCATCCTGCAATTTATATTCAGGTTTAATACGTTTTTTGTTTACTCGCACCTCGCCTTTACGCAAAATGCGGTAAATCATACTTTTTGGTACGTTTTTAAGCCTCGCGCGGAGAAAGTTATCAATCCGCTGGCCTGCAAAGTCATCGCTAATGTCGATGAATTGCACTTTAGGTTTATCTTCTGTCATGGGTTTGATTGTATCACGCAAATAAAGCAGATTGCCGCAAAAAAGTGAGCCTGCTATCATTGTGTGCTGAGGTAGGTTTTTTTGCCTACTTCATTGACAAGATGAGCATATAATCATCTTTATGGCTATTTTTTATACAACTCAGATAATAAACGCAGCAAATGGCGTAAGACGTTAGGGTTATCGGAGTTTTTTAGTGCGTCAAATTACATTTTTTTTTGATGTGACAGATACAACCACTTCAATGTGGTGATACCAGCTGTATTTTTTAGATCTAACCATCTCACATACAGTTGGCTGATAAGTGTGGCCAGAAAGCACTCCTGCATTCCAACCGTGAGGTTGCAACCGTACATCAGACTTGGAGTCCGGCGCCATCAAAAAACAGATGTAACTAGCATACTAATACAACGACAATAAATGAGTACAATATAATGAAAAGAATGTTGATTAACGCGACTCAGAAGGAAGAGTTGCGCGTCGCATTAGTTGATGGCCAAAAGCTATTTGATCTTGATATCGAAAGCCCTGGTCACGAATCTAAAAAAGCAAATATCTACAAAGGCCGCATCACACGCATCGAACCAAGTCTGGAAGCAGCGTTCGTTGACTATGGTGCTGAGCGTCATGGTTTCCTTCCTCTTAAAGAAGTTGCGAAAGATTACTTCCCTGCCAATTATTCTTACCAAGGTCGTCCTAATATCAAGGAAGTCCTAAAAGAAGGCCAAGAAGTTATCGTTCAAGTTGATAAAGAAGAACGTGGAAACAAAGGCGCAGCCCTTACTACTTTTATCTCTCTAGCGGGTAGTTACCTTGTTTTAATGCCTAACAACCCTCGTGCTGGCGGTATTTCTCGTCGTATCGAAGGTGAAGAGCGTACCCAACTTAAAGCTGCACTAAGCACATTAGACTTACCGCAAGGTATGGGCCTAATTGTACGTACAGCTGGTGTGGGTAAATCAGGTGAAGAGCTTGAGTGGGATTTAAACGTTCTACTTAACCATTGGAATGCTGTAAAAGAAGCAGCCGATTCACAATCAGCTCCGTTTCTTATCCACCAAGAAAGTAATGTGATTGCTCGTGCAATCCGCGATTATTTACGTCGTGACATCGGTGAAATTCTAATCGATAGCCCGAAAATTTTCGACCGCGCACGTGATCATATTAAATTAGTTCGTCCTGATTTCTTGTCTCGCGTTAAGCGTTACGAGGGTGAGGTTCCACTATTTAGCCACTACCAAATTGAAAGCCAAATTGACTCTGCGTTCCAGCGCGAAGTTCGTTTACCTTCAGGTGGCTCTGTTGTTATTGACCCAACAGAAGCATTAACGTCTATCGATATTAACTCTGCTCGTGCAACAAAGGGCGGCGATATTGAAGAAACAGCATTACAGACAAACTTAGAAGCTGCCGATGAAATTGCACGTCAATTACGTCTACGTGACTTAGGTGGTCTGGTTGTTATCGACTTTATTGATATGACACCTGTTCGCCACCAGCGTGAAGTTGAAAACCGTTTACGTGAAGCTGTTCGTATGGATCGCGCACGTGTTCAAATCGGTCGAATCTCACGTTTCGGTCTACTTGAGATGTCTCGTCAACGTTTAAGCCCTTCTCTTGCAGAAGCGAGCCACCACGTTTGTCCTCGTTGTTCTGGTACTGGTGTGGTTCGTGATAATGAATCACTATCATTATCAATCCTACGACTAATCGAAGAAGAAGCACTGAAAGATAACAGCTCACAAGTACTTGCTATTGTGCCTGTGCCTGTTGCCTCGTACCTTCTAAACGAAAAGCGTCGTTCAGTTCAACACATTGAAAAGTACCACGGTGTACGTGTTGTTATCGTTCCTAACTCTGATATGGAAACGCCGCACTTTGAAGTTCTGCGTATTCGTGAAGGTGAAGAGCAAGACACACTTTCATACCATATTCCTAAAACGTTAGAAGCGTTAAAAGAAGCTGAAGCGATTGAAATACCACAACCTGAGCGCGTTATCAAAAAACGTGAAGAGCCAGTACTTCAAGGTTTCACTGCACCAAAACAACCAGCTCCTGTTGCAAAACCTGCAGCTAAGCCGACACCAAAAGTAGCGGCTAAGCCTGTCACTGAATCAACCCAGAAACCTGGTCTTTTGAGCCGTTTCTTCTCTGCATTAGCATCATTCTTCTCTGGTAGCCCTGAACAGCAACAAGAGAAACCTGTTGAAGCAAAAGCAGAACAAAACAACAATCAAAATAATCGTCGCAACAACAATCGTCGCAACGATCGTTCTGACAACCGTCGTAATAACCGTGACAACAGTCGTGATAACAACCGTCGTAATAGTCGACAAGATAACAACGATGTTGAGAACAATGACGAACGTCAAGAACGTAATAACGAGCAACGCCAAAATCGTCGCCGCAATGACCGTAACGACAAAAACCGTCAACAGCAAAACGATAAGGCTGCAAAAGCTCCTCGCCAAAACCGTAATAACGATGAAGCGAAAGAGCAAAAGCGTCAGTCTCGTAAAGAAGAAATTCAAGCGCAAAAACAGCAACGTCAACAACAAGGCGAGCAAATAGCTAAAGCCACAACTGAACAACCTGCTGATGCACAACGTGATAGCGAAGAAAAAGCGGTAAAAGTGAAGCAACGTCGCCAGCGTCGTCAACTTCGTAAAAAAGTACGTATCACAGATAATGTTGAAAAATCAGTTGAACAACAAAATGTAGCAGTTGATGCTGTCGAAAAAGTTGAAGCTGTTGAGACTGTTGTAGAACAAACGCCATCACCATTAATGGCATTGGGTACTAGCATTGCTAAAGAAGCACAAGACAAACCTGAACAAACTCAAAGTGTGACTGACGAGCAAACTGATAATGAAGAGCAAGAGGGCACTCAACGTCGTAATCGCCGCTCACCACGTCATTTACGTGCAAGTGGTCAACGCCGTCGCCGTATGCGTGATACACGCGTAGAGAAATCTGACTTTGTTACCAATGAAGAAGCAAATGCTATTGAGCAAGCAGCTGTTGATGCTGCCGATAGTATTAGCGAGATGGTCAATGTTGTTTCTATCGTTGAAAAGCCAAAAACAATGCGTCCTACTTCAGGTGTTGCAATTCCTGAAATGGCAATGGGTAAAGTTTGGTCTCGTATCAAGCCAGCCGTTGAAGCAACTGTTGAGAAAAACATCACAAAAGAGAAAGCCGATACTGCAGATGTAATTGATGAAGTTGAAACAAATGACATCATCATTAATACACCAATAGTAGAAGCTAAATCTGAAGTAGTTGCAGTTGAAGCAAGGACACTTTCTGGTGTTGCTATTCCTGAAATGGCGATGGGTAAAGTCTTCCCACGCTTTACAGCAGAAGAAACAACAGTAGAAATAAAGTCTGAGCCTGCTGTAGAGTCAGTAATCAAGCAACCTGTTATTGTTGAAGAAGTAGCAGCTCCGGTAATCAAAATAGAAGAGACAGTTGAAATTAAGTCACCTGTAGCTCCAGTTGTTGATTTACCTGCTGTAGCAACAGCGGTAATGGCAACCTCACCTCGTGGTTTCCATGCTGCTTCTGCAATGACAAAAGCGCCAGCACCTGAAGAGCATGTTTCAGGATCTGTTGTTCAAGCGGCACCATTACGCGAGCGTACCAATACTCGTGCAGCGGGTAGCCAAACAGCAACAAACAGTGCTGCAGCACCAATGACTAAACCTTCTTTTGACTAAAAGTTACGTTTAGCAATGAAAAAGCCATGCTCTTGCATGGCTTTTTTATTATCTAATTATGAGTCAAAACCAGCGCACTTTATGTTTAATGATTACATATAGCTCTAATTTTTTACTTGTAAGCGGAGTAAATGCCGTTATTAGCCAACAAAAGTTGAAGCTAATTACAACTTTCTGTAGCATTCCGTTAACCAAAATGCGCTTTAAATACAGCCAATAATAGAAGAATCCTCAACTAACATGTTAGATTTTCCCCAAAAAACTCATCAATCCGTCAAAAACGACGTACTTTCAGGTTTAACCGTTGCACTTGCGCTGGTACCTGAAGCCGTTGCTTTCGCATTCGTTGCTGGCGTAGACCCGATGGTTGGCTTATACGCAGCCTTTATAGTAGGTTTAATTACTGCCATTCTAGGTGGTCGTCCAGGTATGATTTCAGGTGCCACAGGTGCAATGGCCGTTGTAATGGTTAGCCTTGTTGCCCAGCACGGAATTCAATATCTTTTTGCTGCCGTCATGCTTGCTGGTTTACTACAAATTCTAGCGGGAGTGTTCCGTCTCGGTAAATTTATTCGAATGGTACCTCATCCTGTTATGATCGGTTTTGTTAACGGTCTTGCGATTGTGATTTTCTTAGCTCAGTTAGGCCAGTTTAAAGTTCCGGCTCTTAATGGCGGCTTAGAATGGATGCACGGCACACAGCTTTACATCATGTTAGGCTTGGTTGCGTTAACCATGTTTATCATTTATTTTTTACCAAAACTAACTAAAGCAGTCCCTTCTTCACTTGTTGCCATTTTAACTGTTACAGCATTAGTTCATATCTTAGGTTTAGACTCTCGCACTGTCGTCGATTTTGTTCGCACCATGAGTGGTGACGCAAATGCAACACTTGCAGGCTCTTTACCAACATTCGCTTTACCGGATGTTGGCTTTAACCTCGAAACCCTAAAAATTATTTTGCCTTACTCATTAATTCTTGCAGCCGTTGGTTTAATCGAATCATTACTAACGCTAACTGTTATTGATGAAATGACAAATACACGTGGTCATGGTAACCGTGAATGTGTTGGCCAAGGTGTTGCAAACGTTACTTGTTCAGTATTCGGTGCAATGGGCGGTTGTGCCATGATTGGTCAATCAATGATCAATATTAACTCAGGTGGTCGTGGTCGTTTATCCGGTATTACTGCTGCCATTGGCCTACTACTGTTCATCTTATTCGGTTCATCATTTATTGAAATGATCCCGCTTGCAGCACTTGTTGGTGTAATGTTCATGGTTGTGATCGGGACTTTTGAATGGGCAAGCTTCAAGATGATGCGTAAAGTGCCTAAGCACGATTTCTTTACCATTATCTTAGTAACTAGCGTTACGGTAATTGCAGATCTTGCGGTTGCAGTCCTTGTCGGTGTTATCTACTCTGCACTCGTGTTCGCTTGGAATCACGCTAAAGAAATTTATGCGGCAAGCCACATTGATGATAATGGTGCAAAAGTTTACCAAGTAAATGGTCCACTTTTCTTTGGTTCAGTATCACATTTCCTTGAGTTATTTGATGCTCAAAATGATCCAAAAGAAGTGATCATTGATTTTGCTAAATCACGTGTTGCCGATCATTCCGCTATCGAAGCGATTGATACAATTGCAGAACGTTATGCTAATCGTAATAAAACCATTCATTTGCGTCATTTAAGCCCTGAGTGCAGTAAACTGCTGAAAAAAGCAGGCAGTTTGGTAGAAGTTAACGTTCTTGAAGATCCAACCTATAAAGTTGCTTCCGACGTACTCGGCTAAGATATATTTACAAGCCCACTTACAAGGTGGGCTTTTTTTACCTGTAGATCATGTTTTTCCTTTTTTTTCTCGTTTCGGCTCCCCTTATGTCCGTTTTTCTGAAACAATCATCTTATTAAGTGATTAATATTTCAAACATTCGGCAAAGGATTCGCACTGTGTTTACCATTTCTCCTGTTGATAAAACTCAATCTATCCACATTAAAAAACGCATTGATAATAAAACGAAGCCCATTGGTGCTTTAGGCCAATTAGAACCACTTGCTGAACAACTCGCTTTAATCCAACAAAGCGATACACTAACCATTGATAATCCTCATCTCCTTATTTTTGCAGCAGATCATGGAGTTTCACATCATGGAATAAGTATTGCGCCCGCAGAAGTCACCACCCAAATGGTACATAATTTTTTGGCCGGCGGTGCAGCAGCGAACTGTTTTTGCCGCAGCAATAATATGGCGCTTAAAATTGTTGATGCTGGGATTTTAGGCGATGTTGATGACCATCCAGATTTAATCAGACAGTCATTAGGCAAAGGAACTCAAGATTTCACCACTCAGGATGCAATGTCGCTTGATACCGTACAACAAGGAATATCTTCAGGAGCGAGCGTTGTTGATTCTCTACATCAATCAGGGACCAACCTTATTGCTTTTGGGGAAATGGGGATCGGTAATACCAGCAGTGCTGCCGCGATTATGGCATTACTGTTAAATCTTCCTGCAGATGCTTGCACCGGGCATGGTACAGGTATTGATGACAGCCAATATCAAAAGAAATTAGCGCTTATTCGTCTTGCCTGTAAACATCACTATAGTGCGACAGGCGATCCGTTAAAAGTGTTATCCGCTGTTGGTGGCTTTGAAATTGCGCAAATCACAGGTGGTATATTACAAGCGGCTGAAAACCGCATGATTGTATTGGTTGATGGCTTCATTGTAACTGCAGCTGCCTTACTGGCTGTCGCGCTCAATCCACATGTTATCGATTATCTTGTTTTCTGTCATCATTCAGAAGAAGCCGGACACCACCGTATGCTTCAACATCTTAATGCCTCGCCATTACTTAACTTAGGCCTACGTTTAGGTGAAGGAACTGGAGCAGTATTGGCATTGCCTTTAATTAAAGCTGCGTGTGCCTTTTACAATGATATGGCGAGTTTTGATGATGCAGGGGTTACTGTGTGAGCACCAAACACCAAACTGAGAACAAAGCATCACTAACGGAAAGTAGTTATCGATATCAATGGCAACTCTTTTTAGTCGCACTCGCGTTTTTCACTCGTATTCCTATACCAATCAGTACTCCATTTAGCACTGAGCGATTAAATCATGCCAATCGCTATTTTGGTGTTATTGGTCTTATTGTTGGAGGGATATGTAGCTTAATATACCTAATATTTATTCTGCTTTTCCCCCCTACAATTGCGATTGGTATAGCAATGATTTCAAGCCTCTTACTCACGGGAGCTTTCCATGAAGATGGACTAGCTGATGTGTTTGACGGCTTTGGTGGTGGTTGGACGATTGAGTCAAAGCTCAATATAATGAAAGATTCTCGCCTTGGTACGTATGGCGCTTCAGCACTAATAATGGCATTAGGTTTAAAATGGGTAACATTGGTCTCATTGGCTGATATAAACCTCTACCTCCCTATTTATGCCTTCATTGTGATTCAATGTATAAGTCGAATTGCTGCTGCAAGTCTTATCTTCTCTTACCCTTATGTACGCGCAGATCAGGACAGTAAAGTTAAACCTTTAGCCAATCAGCAATCTTTGCTAGATATTGGGATATTACTAACGACTGGAATATTAATACTTTCAATATTACCTCTATCTCTCGCATTAAGTTGTCTTATAACAACCGTCTTTATTCGTCAAAGTTGTGGCTATTGGTTCAAACGGCAACTAGGTGGATATACCGGTGATTGTTTAGGAGCGACACAACAACTTGCAGAGATAACCGGATACCTGACATTATTGACCTTTGCGAGTCATTATCATTTTTAAGGATTTCAGATGACAGATACAACTAACAAGGATGATCGCCATAAAGCGCGCCAACAAAAATTAAAAGAGCAAGTCGATGCTCGTATCGATGCAGCCCAACAAGAGAAAGGACTGGTTCTGGTAATCACTGGTAATGGTAAAGGAAAATCTACTTCTGGATTTGGCATGATTGCGCGAGCTGTCGGTCATGGTCAGCACTGTGGTGTCGGGCAATTTATAAAAGGCACATGGGATTGTGGTGAGCGTAATTTACTAGAGCAACACGGTGTCAACTTTGCAGTAATGGCGACTGGATTTACATGGGAAACCCAAAACAAAGAAGCCGATACGGCTGCTGCGAAAGAAACATGGCAACAGTGTAAAGCAATGCTAGCTGATGATAGCTATAATGTTGTATTACTCGATGAGCTTACTTATATGATCACCTACGATTACATTGCGTTAGATGACGTTATTGAAGCTATAGAACAGCGTCCTACGACACAGTCGGTGATCATTACAGGACGAGCGGCACACCGACAATTACTCGACATTGCCGATACTGTATCAGAAGTGCGTAATGTTAAGCATGCCTTCGAAAGCGGGATAAAAGCACGAAAAGGGATTGATTGGTAAATACTAAAAAGCCATTAAAAGTAATAAACCTTACTTTTAATGGCTAAATAACCAACATCCAGTTAATTTTTTACATTTATTACTGTCACAGAGTCTATAGCTTCATATAATAACCGCATGCTTATCAGCCATTAATGCTATTTTTGGAGCAATTATGCCTTCCCATTTACCAAAAGCGTTTAGCAAACCTTTTCTTAAAATATTTCATACCTTAGAAGCCATTCTTTTGGTTGGGATAACACTTTCAACCGTCGTTGCCATGTTTAATGAATTTATACATGTCATCGTAGAGAGAAATATTCAACTAACGGACATTCTTTTAATGTTCATCTATTTGGAAATATTGGCCATGGTTCAACAGTTTGTTGTTAATGGTAAAATTCCAGTTCGCTATCCTATCTATATTGCAATAATGGCGATTGCTCGCTACATCACATTGGGTATGAAAGAACTAGATGGCACTTTTATTATTTGGTTATCCTTAGCCGCATTTGTTTTAGCCGCGGCAACAGTACTTATTCGTATCGGTCATCATTACTGGCCTTATGAAACGCAAGAGGATCCAACCAAAAAACAATCTGATGACTAATCTGTTGATATAAAAATCAAAAAAGCACTCAATAGTGCCTTTTTACTTTTAATCTTTAACTTTGACTTGCGGTTACCTCTGGACACTCATTAATATGACAAAGATCGGCATTCACATCTTGGTTACCCAGCAAACGTAGCCATAAAGCAGGAAGGTGTTCCGGTTTTACCTTTTGTTTTTCTATTTTAATCGGGGGAATTAATTGCCAATCTTTTTGAGGTGCTCGTTTCGCAACCACAAATCGAAAGGGGAGATACTCAGTTAAGCCTAGCCGTAAATCTGTTACTACTACTTGGTTATCAATGGTCTTGTATTGCATAAAGTTATTTGAAAATTTTATAAGATCATTAACATGCTTTGAAGTTTGCTCCAGCGGCCAGGATCCCCGCTCTCGCTGAGCCCATTGAATGGAATATGCGCCGTTCTTTTTACTATCTAATAATGAGGAAAAACCCTCATTATATTTATTACCATCTAAAATAATGATCCGCCACAACACAGTATTAAACGGTGTTGGACTAATAAATATCGGTTTATTGGCTAAAGGCGTACTTTTAACTTCATCATGGAGGCGCTGGTTTATGATTGAATAAGCCACTACAGACCATACTAAATAGGAACTTGATATTAATAATCCAAGACCACATAACTTAGCCATTTTTTCCCGCCACATTAGGCTCGCAATCAACATAACCAGTAGAGATAAGGTATAAAGCGGATCGATAATAAAGATGCTGGATATGGCTACGCTGACATCTAAAGGCCAGAAAAGCTGAGTGCCATAAGTGGTAAACGAATCTAGTAATGGATGGGTGATTAAGCAGGCCGCTATCAGTAACCATAACCGGCTAAATGTTAATACTGTAGGTCGAAAGCGGTACCATAATACGGTCAGTAATAAAGAAAACGGTAACAACACAAAAAGTGAATGGCTAAAACCACGATGTTTCACCGTATCTGAAATAGCGTCGCCATAGCTAATAAATACATCCAGATCTGGCAAAGTGCCTAAAGCGGCTCCTGCTATTAACGTTTTCGGTTTACAGTGACGTCCAGCCACAACCGCTGCAACAGATGCGCCTAATGCTGCTTGCGTTATTGAATCCACATTCACTCCTTTGCATGTCGTTATTTATTAATACGAAATTTTTTATTGTCATTTCAACAAATAAACTACTAACATATTACTCAGCTAACCATACCAAAACAAAATATTTAAATTAATCGTTTAAACAAAACTCCTGCCTTTTGTAGTATAAGCATCACTAATATAGACATGGATGTAGCCTGCATATCAAGCCTTGTAAGTCTATTTAGAGGTAATAATAATGAAAAAATATTGCCCTCGCTGTCAGCAAAAACACCGTTCCAGAACTTAATCAAGGGCGACTCTCTTTTAACCGCGGACATTGCAATGTTCCCCTTTAACATAATGAAAATTAAGTTCTAGGTTACGCTATCGCATACATTACATTTGTTAGTATTATCTTACTCTCTATTGATATTAATGCCTTTATAACGATGGCTATTTCTGTCGTTAGTTACGCTTTGATCTGTCATTAAACCATTGAACCTTTTATTGGCATAGAATGTAATAAAATCAGTCAATTCCTAACGGCTCTAGAGCTTTCCGCACAAAAAAGGGATGACATTTTTTGTCACCCCTCTCTCTTATCTAGCACTGTTTATTAATTTTCAGCATCGTTGACTGTTACTATTCGGTGTTCATTCGCTGTCGCGATCCAAGCGGCACAAAATAACGTTAGACGTGCAAAGAAATAGAAAAATGCCATTAAGCCTATAATTGAACCAAACGCTGCACCTGATGGTGAACTTGCCAGTTTAGGTAACATAAATGTCATGGCAAACTTAATTGCTTCAAAGCCTATTGCGGCAAGTAGTGTTCCTTTCATCAATGCCCAGCGATTAAAACGGCGCTTTGGTAACATCCAAAAGATCCATAAAAACATAAGATAGTTGGCGCAGATCGATATTGTTAAAGCTGTTGCGGTAAGAACAGGGCGTAACCAAGTAATATTTCCTAAGCCTAGCGCATTAACAATCGTTGCTTGTGCAGAGCCTGCAACTGACGTTAGCACAACGGTAAAAATTAATGCCCCCACTAACCCAGTCAGTGCGACTAAGTCTTTAACATATTGCAGTAAAAAATGATCTTTATCTTCAGGTTTACGTTCCCATACATCTCGGGTTTGTGCTCGAATGGCTTCACGTAAATTACCCATCCAGCTAATACCAGAATACAAAGCAATGGCTAAACCACTTAAACCGACGGTTGTACGCTGGCTAATTGCAATATTAACGGTGTTTTTTAATGTCGTTGCTAAATTTGGATCAGTAACACCCGCAACTATTTTATCAATAATACTATTTAACAATGAGGCATTAGAGGCCAATATAAAACCCGCAGCTGCAAACAACACCATTAAAATAGGGATAAGTGATAAAAAAGAAAAATAAGTGATTGCTGCACCAAACTGACTCCCTAACCGATCATTAAAGCGGTCAGCAGCGCGAATCAAGTGATCAATGGGAGGTAATGCTTTTATTTTATCGACCACAAAAGTAACAATCACCCTTACTTTTGACATCAAGGTTGTTTTTTCATCTTTCGACGTCGGTTTATCTATCATAATTCATCATCATGGCGTCATTCATTTATCAAGTTACAGTAATCACTGCTCACCTTCTTACTATAAAGTCGCCATTTACTTTTTAGTATCATATAAAATAGAAAAGGCTTGCCTTAATAAGCAAACCTTTTAAGTAATAACGTGACCAACGTAAAAGTATTATTAGTTAAACAAACCTTTAAGCAATTGATCCGCTACATTTTTAATCTTTTCATCTTTAGCTTTATCACCCAATAACTTTTCAAGACCTCGGTTTAGCTCTTTCTTCGCTTTCTGCTCTAATCCGCTATTTTGCTTAAAGAGGTTTTTTAAGTCTAATTGATATTTAGGCTGCTGCCATGTGCCTTTTATTCTAATAGGAACATTAATCCCTTTCAATTCATCTAACCCTTTACCACTTGCTACAATAGCGGTATCGACAGAAAAGTTTAATGACTCATTATTTAAATCAGTCGTACCATCCCCATTAATATTAAGTAATGGTGAAGCGAGATGAAGATTATCGATCTTAGCTTGGCCTTGTCCTAATTGCAGCAATGCCGTTAAAGAAGAGAAATCTGTTTTCTTTTGCTTCTGACTATCAGCTAACTTCTCACCTTTTAAACGCGCTTTCGCTGAACGGATCATCTCAGATATATTCACACCATAAACAGCCCCATCGGTCAGATTCACATTAATCGTACCTGTACTATTATTTTTCAAATGTTGTGAAGATAAACCTTTACCTGCAAGATTGGCGGTAATATTTGCACGTCCAGCTAACTGCTTATTATTAGCAACATCTTCAAGTAATGGCTGGATATCAACGCCCTTTATTTGATTATGGAGCTGATAGCTAGCTAAAGGTGCGTTAACGTTCAATTGTGCTGATGCACTCACTGTGCCTTTATATAAATTTGCCGTAAACGAATTTAGCTTTGCAATCCCATTTAGAATGACAACCGACAGTTTCACATCAGACAAATGTGCATTTGAGATAGTAAACTTTTTCGCCATTATCGTTCCGTCAACATCAATGCCTTTTAATACTGAAAGATCCGGCTCTTGTATTACAGGTTGAGTATTTGATGCCGATTGTGAAGATAATTGTTGTGGCGTTGACGCAGCGATTTCGGTTGATGTGTTATTCGCAGCTTGTTCTGATGCAGCTGTCTTTTCAGATGAAACCACTCCGTGCTGCTTTTTAAGCCAGTTATCAACATTAATATTGTCGCTGGATAAGTTAAAACGGATCACGGGAACATCACGATTGATAAATGACATATCTCCCATTAATGCAAGCTCATCAGCATTTGCATCGAGTTTTGATAACTTCACTGTTTTTGTTGTTAAATCATAACTAGCATTGGTTTTAATGTTTACCTGCATCTTAGGGCGAGGTAACGCTTTGCCTGACAATGCATTATCTATTGAGAGGTTTTCCAATGTTAGAATATTTCTATCCGACGACAGTTTAAGCTGGGTTTGCCCTTTGGTAACAAAAGCCAAATCAGGTAATTGTCCATCTATGTTTAAATTAATTGTTGCCCATTGACCATACTTAAAATGATCCAACGCTACTTGAGCGTGTTTTATCTCTGTTTTTCCATCTTGGGCCGTCAGAGATAAATCTAGATTTTTTAATTCATCTAATTGATATGTAGAAGACAAATTCAACTCGGTACTGCCTTTAGCTGCAAATTGTAGCGCATTTGCACTGCCCGAAATATCAAATGTCGCCTTCGTCCATGTCTTTGGTACCAGTTTATCTAAGGTGAAGTTCACCTTAGATAACGCGATATTTGATGCGGTTTTGTCATTAATAATATCAACACTAGCATTGATAAGTTCAACCCCAGCAAGCGATATTTTCCACGGCTGTGCCGTTACCTTTGATGCAGTTGACTTCTCATCCTGAACATTATTAACAGCATCTTTATCTGCTTTTGGTACTGTTGAGTCATTCACTTCCTTCGTTGATGACTTTTCAGCTAAGCCATCTAAATTACTACGACCATCTTTAAGTGTTTGAACAAAAACATGCGCACCATCTAAATGAACTTTGCCAATATCAAGCTCATGAGATAAGAGTGGCAATACTGAAACAGACAGCTCAGCCTGCTTAAATTGAATCAGGTTTGGCTGAGCAAAGCCTTGAGGGTTATTTAACGTTGTTTCCCCCACACTTAAACCTAATGTTGGGAAAAAACGCCAGTTAATATCACCGTGAATATCCAATTCACGCCCTGTTTGCTTTTTTACTTGCTCTGCAATCACAGCTTTAAACTGATTAGGATTTACTAACGTGACAAGGGCTGTGATCCCAAGTACAACGACGATAATAATACCGATTAAAACATACAGTAATTTTTTCATACTACCCTCTTTCCATAGCACCCATTATCACGATAAGGAATCTGCATAAGAAATATAAACTATTAAAATATAAACTTAATATTATTAAGCTCTGCGTTATGACAATGATTTATAATGATAGTTTCGCCCTTAAACATCATGATAATACTATCGGCGATAAAATATGACACATAATAAAAAGGCAATCACTATGGATTGCCTCTAAAAATACGAATTATTGAAGACCAAAATTAACTTTCTTTATCATCTTCGTTAATACGGCTTGCTACTGCACCTTGCTGATATTTATATTTAGCGTCTACACGTTTGTTATACGGTTTTTCAGCTTCACCAGATAAGGTTTCAAAACTTAACGCACCAATTGGCATATGTGGACGTAATGCCAGTGGTAAGCGACCTGAATTATAAAACTCAAGTACGATACGGCCAGACCAACCTGGATCAATACGGTGTGCAGTAACGTGTACCATTAGGCCTAAACGCGCTAATGATGAACGTCCATCCAACCAACCTACGATATTGGCAGGTAATGTCACTGATTCATGTGTCACGGCTAAAGCGAGCTGTCCTGGATGAAGGAAAAAGGCTTCTCCTTCCTCAACAACAATTTCATCACTCATGACTTTCTCAAGTTGCGTTGCTACATCTTCTTTCTTTCCTGAAAGATCGATAAAGGGTGCACCATGATCATTAAAAATACGGAAGTTATTACCAAGGGTCACATCAACAGTTAAACCACTAATACAATCATCAGCTGGACGTGGCTCGATATTGATTTTTCCTTCATCAAGGTACGCCTTGATATCCTTGTCACAAAGTCTCATTTGAGCTTTCTCCTGAATAACAAAACACACGTATTATCAATAAAATAATACTAGTGTAGGCAAATCTTAACAGGGTTTCCCGAAAGATAAAAATAAGGCTGGCAAAAGCCAGCCTTATAAAAAATTAAGAACGTAACAACTTCGCTATATGTGCTTTAAGTACGTCGATAGCTATACGGTTCTTACCACCACGTGGAACAATGATATCAGCATATTGTTTTGACGGTTCAATAAATTGCATGAACATAGGACGCACCGTCTTTTGATACTGAACAAGCACAGATTCCATTGTACGACCACGCTCTGCAACATCACGTTGTAAACGACGAAGTAGACAGATATCAAGAGGCGTATCCATAAATACACTTGCATGCATAATATCGCGTAGTCTCGGATCAGTAAGTAAAAGAATACCCTCTAAAATAATCACCTTTTTAGGTGTTAATAAAGTCGTCTCTTTCATACGTGTATGTTCACTGTAACTGTACTGTGGAACTTCTACTGCTTCACCTTTGATTAACTGCTCTAGATGATCACAAAGTAAATCATGATCAAGCGCATTCGGGTGATCATAGTTAGTTTTGACCCGCTCATCCATGGTCAGGTGACTTTGATCGTTATAGTAACAATCTTCCGTAATAACACCGATCTGATGATCGCCTACTTTTTCTTTTAGCTCTTTATATACAGTACTGGCAATCAGACTTTTACCGGATGCAGAAGCACCTGCAATACCAATAATAACGCATTGGTGTAAATTTTCAGACATATCAGAAGGCACCTGTTAGACCACGTGGCGAGATAAATAATTAAACCGCCTAATTATAAGCAGTTGTTATGTCAGATGCCAATAAAAACGAGACATCTGACACGTTTGAATAGAAAACGGACAAAGGCCGTCTCATATTTTTGTTACATAGTACGAATTGTAATCTGCTCTAACGCCGTTTCGCCTTGCCAGTACAAACGACTCGCAACAGTCGCGGCTAATTCAATGTAAGCCATCGCTTGCTCAGAGTTAGGAGATACTGCCACAGTTGGTTTACCGTTATCAATATCTTGACGTACCTTAATATCAAGTGGTAACTGCGCTAATAATGGCACTGAATATTCTTGCGCCATTTTCGCTGCACCGCCGGTACCGAAAATATGCTCATGATGACCACAGTTACTGCAAACGTGGTAACTCATATTCTCAACAATACCCAGTACCGGCACATCCACTTTATTGAACATACTGATACCTTTAATAGCATCAGCTAGGGCTAGATCTTGTGGTGTCGTTACAACTAACGCCCCAGTTACTGGTATTTGTTGTGATAACGTCAGTTGGATATCACCTGTACCTGGTGGCATATCAATCACAAGGTAATCAAGATCAGGCCACCATGTCTCATTGATAATTTGTGCTAACGCTTTTGACGCCATAGGACCTCGCCAAATAGTTGCACTTTCAGCTGGTACAAGATAACCCACTGAATTGGTATAAAGCCCACATGATTCAATTGGCAGCATCATTTTACCATCAGGAGATTGTGGCTTTTGATCCATGGTGCCTAACATCATAGGGACAGATGGACCATAAATATCCGCATCAAGTAATCCAACTTTAGCCCCTTGTTGCTGAAGACCTAAAGCTAAATTAACTGATGTTGTTGATTTACCAACCCCACCTTTCGCCGAACTCACAACAATTATGTTTTTCACACCGCGTAATGGTTGCTTATTCTCAACAGCCAAGGTAGCCACTTTTGCGCGTACATTAAAGGTAATATTTGAAGGAATAACACCATTATGGTGCTCGCCGCCAATCCACTCTTCGAGCTCATTAACCAATGTAGCCGCAGCAAAAGGAATCGTGATGGTAATTAAACCATCTGCAGAGATAGAAACAACATTGGGCATATCCGCCCACCCTGAATTCAAAAGAGAATGCTCAAAGTGATTTAGCCATTGGCATATATCAGCAACATTCTGAAAACGATGAGTCACATCGTTAGTCATAAGTTAACACTCCACATAATCTATTATCGTACGAGCAACAAGTTACCTTTAATTAGTCATTTAAGAACTTGCTGCTGCGCTAATTTTACCTGTTTTGCCTAATGCTACCACCAAAGCATGAAAACTGCCCGATTTCACAAGCTTTTAAGTAGATAAAACCGTATCTGATGCTAGGAATAACGGCAACCATCAGGTAGTATTTACAGCTACGTTTTTTACCCATCATGAGCGAAATAAGTAATTATGGCTGCCAATCCAAGAAAAATTCTTGTTACCTGTGCCCTACCGTATGCTAACGGTTCTATCCACTTAGGTCACATGCTTGAGCATGTACAAGCGGATATTTGGGTTCGCTATCAGCGCCTACGTGGCAACGAAGTTCATTTCATTTGTGCTGACGATGCACACGGAACTCCAATCATGCTTAAGGCCCAGCAGATGGGTATGGAACCTGAGCAAATGATTGCCGAAGTGAGCAAAGAGCACCAAACTGATTTTGCTGGCTTTGATATTGATTTTAGCAACTACCACAGTACACACTCACCAGAAAACCGTGAGTTAGCATCTTTTGTATATACCCAGCTTAAAGACAATCGCTTTATTACTAGCCGTACTATTTCTCAGCTTTTTGATCCTGAGAAAGAAATGTTCCTACCTGATCGTTTCGTAAAAGGTACATGCCCTAAGTGTAAAGCTGAAGACCAATACGGTGATAACTGTGATAACTGTGGTGAAACATACAGCCCAACAGATTTAATCAATCCAAAATCAGCCGTTTCTGGTGCAACACCAGTCATGAAAGATTCTGAGCACTTCTTCTTCGACCTGCCTCAATTTGAAAGCATGTTAAAAGAATGGACTAAGTCTGGTGCACTTCAAGAAGAAACATCTAACAAGATGCAAGAGTGGTTCGAGTCAGGCCTTCAACAATGGGATATCTCTCGAGATGCTCCTTACTTCGGCTTTGAAATTCCAGGTGAGACAGGCAAATACTTCTATGTATGGCTAGACGCACCAATTGGCTACATGGGGTCATTTAAAAACTTATGTGACAAGCGTGACGATCTAAACTTCGATGAGTTCTGGAATAAAGATAGCTCAACAGAGCTATACCACTTCATCGGTAAAGACATTGTTTACTTCCACAGCCTATTCTGGCCTGCAATGCTAGATGGTGCGGGTTTCCGTAAGCCAAACAATGTATTCGTACACGGTTATGTAACAGTAAATGGCGCGAAAATGTCTAAGTCTAAAGGTACTTTCATTAAAGCAAGTACTTACTTGAAGCACTTAGACCCTGAATGTCTACGTTACTACTACGCTGCCAAACTAAACAGCCGTATTGACGATCTAGATTTGAACCTAGAAGACTTCACACAACGTGTTAACAGTGACGTAGTAAACAAAATTGTTAACCTTGCATCTCGAAATGCAGGCTTCATCGCTAAACGTTTCGATGGCAAGTTATCTGATAATTTCGTCGAACCTGAGCTATATGCAGAATTCGTTGCAGCCGCCGATCGTATCGGTGAGCTATACGAAAGCCGTGAATACGGTCGCGCAATTCGTGAAATCACAGCACTTGCTGATAAAGCAAACCAATATGTTGATGAAAAAGCACCTTGGGTTGTAGCGAAGCAAGAAGGTAAAGACCAAGAGTTACAAGATATTTGTACTGTGGGTATCAACCTATTCCGCGTGCTAATGGCTTACCTGATACCCGTCATGCCAAAGCTGACTGAGCGTAGTGAAGCATTCCTAAACGAAACACTTACTTGGGAAACCATTGAACAACCGTTAACTGCTCACGAAGTAACGAAGTTTAAAGCACTATTTAATCGTATCGATCCTGCACACGTTGCAGCTATGGTTGAATCATCGAAAGAAGAAGCAGCAGCAGATAAAGCGGCAGCTGAAGCCGCTGCAAAACCAGCAAGCCCTTTAGCTGATGAGCCAATTGAAGCTGAAATCGAATTTGACGATTTTGCTAAAGTTGATATGCGTATCGCTAAGATTGTATCTTGTGAAGAAGTGCCAAAAGCGAACAAACTGCTTAAATTCCAATTAGATATTGGCGGTGAAATGCGCCAAGTATTCTCAGGTATTAAGTCAGCTTACACACCAGAAGAGTTAGTTGGCAAAATGACAGTTATGGTTGCTAACCTAAAGCCTCGCAAAATGAAGTTCGGCATGTCTGAAGGCATGATCCTAGCTGCGGGTCCTGGTGGTAAAGATCTTTGGATCTTAGAGCCACATGAAGGTGCACAGCCAGGTATGCGCGTAATGTAATTTACACTTCTCGTATATAGAAAGGGCACAGCATGTGCCCTTTTTTATTATCTTTGGATTTAAATTCAAATATAAAGAATATATATTCAATCTATCACTGGTAAAATATTTTTACTTTATAAATTAATCATTAGTAAAATAGCTGAATACTCTGAAATAGTACTATTCTCTTACAGAATGAGAGTTAACAACGTCTATTAGGTAGAGTTATATATAAGATAAAATCGTGACTAATTCGAGATAAAAACCATTTAAATGTTAAAACATAGTTAATATTACTTCTTTCAAACTTTAAAAAAATATAAAAAACGTGACTTGAGCCATATAGTTAATATTTGATCTTATTTTTGCTTTGGTTGAAACATTGAAGTCCTGATAGTCTCTTTGTGGCTCTGATATACAGATGGACAGAGTGAATAATTATAAGGAAAATTCAATGTCAACGACAAAGAAAAAAATGTCCCTCACCTCCCGAGTGATCCTCGGTATGGTACTGGGTATTCTAACAGGATTTTTAATTCGCACCTTTTTAGCTGATATCACTTTTATCCACGAATACATCGTTAACGGTTTGTTTGATGTGGGTGGCAAAATTTTCATTGCCAGCTTAAAGATGCTTGTAGTACCTCTCGTTTTTGTATCACTGGTTTGTGGTACTAGCTCATTAAAAGATATCGCAACATTAGGTCGCCTTGGTGGTAAAACAGTCTTGTTCTATCTTGCAACGACTGCAATGGCCATTACCCTAGCACTTTTCCTTGCCAATGTTTTCCAACCAGGTGCTGGTGCAGATTTAAGCGCAGCAACAACATTTGCCGCAAAAGAAGCACCAACGCTAGGTAGCGTTATTGTGGGTATGTTCCCAACTAACCCAATAAGTTCTATGGCAAATGGTAATACTCTACAAATTATTGTCTTTGCCGTATTATTCGGTATCGCAATTAGTGCTGCGGGTAAACCTGGTGAACGTATTGCTGAAGTATTCAAAGATCTTAATGAAGTGATCATGAAGCTTGTAGCGTTACTAATGAACATTGCACCATTCGGTGTGTTCTTCCTAATGGCTAAGCTATTTACAGGATTAGGTCTAGATGCAATCTTTAATCTGATTAACTACTTCTTAGTACTTGTTGCAGCTCTACTGATCCACGGTTTAGTAACATACAGTGCGATGCTAAAGATCTTTACCGGTCTAAGCCCTATGACTTTCCTAAAGAAAATGGAAGATGCGGTGATGTTTGCTTTCTCGACTGCATCATCAAATGCAACGATTCCTGTTACCATGGAAACAGCAACCAAACGTCTTGGTGTCAATAACAAGATCGCTTCATTTACAGTACCACTAGGTGCAACCATTAATATGGATGGCACGGCTATCATGCAAGGTGTCGCGACAGTATTTATTGCTCAAGCGTTCAACATTGACCTAAGCATGGGTGACTACATTGCTGTCATTGTAACTGCAACACTTGCTTCTGTTGGTACTGCTGGTGTTCCTGGTGTCGGCTTAATCATGCTGGCTATGGTACTAAACCAAGTAGGTCTTCCAGTTGAAGGTATTGCAATCATCATGGGTGTTGACCGCCTACTTGATATGATCCGTACCGCTGTCAACATTACGGGTGACTCTGTAGTGACATGTATTGTCGCTAAGAGTGAAAATGAGCTTGATATTGAACGCTTCAATGATCCTAAAGCTGGAGCCAAAGATGAAGAAGTTAAATTTCATCCTCTAAAGCAAAGCTCATAACTCAGCTATTTTCATTGCATAAGGCGCCTTCATGGCGCCTTTTTTATTTCACTATTTTGGTGCACTTGAACCAAGCTAGCTCATAAAGCACAAGCTAAAACCACCTAACCCACTGTTTTGATAGATCAATATTAACGGCATAACGATTGCTTACTCACTAAAAGAATAAGAGCAATTAAAGGGCTAGTTATGTGGTTAATCATAGTTTTCATTATTTCACTATTAACTATTGGATATATCACTTGGAAAACAAAGAAAAATAACACCCAATTACAACTGCAATTTGATCAAATAATGCAGCTCAGGCAACTGATACAATTTATTCGCTATCATCGCCGCCATTACCATCAAGATATTGTGAGTAATAAAACAAATAATAAGAACCATGAATCGGTTAAGAATAAAAGGCATGCCTTAAAACAAACACTCTCGATATTAATTCATAAAGCTAATACCAATCACAAACCGATGTTTCGGATCTTAAGACAAGAAATACAACGTTTATTTACAGATTGTCCTCACTACTCTTTACAACGCAGTCAAGCCGTACATGGCAGAATTATTCGACACATTATGTATCTTATTGATGATGTCATTAGTTCAAGCTTGCTTACGGCTGAAAAAGACACCACTTTCGAACATTATCAAACAGCTTGGCCTGTTACATTAAATGCACTAGATAGTTTAAATAGATTCCGCTGGACGATTGAACACCACCCTTTAGAAAATAAAAGCTATGCGCGAGAGTTAGAAATGCATGTAAAGATGATCCAACGAAGACTTGGACAGATATCGATGATAAGCCAGCAAACACCACCTATTTGGCCTATTGAAAAGCTCATGCAAACATTTCAAGAAATACAATTTCATAGCCAAGATGAAAATAAACTTAAAGAGGAGCTTTACCTTTATTCTATTCAGATATCAGACACTATTTTCCAGTTCTTCGATCTTATTATTAATGATATTGCTGACGATCTTGCAATAACAGTCCCAGACATAACGACATGTGCTATTAATTTTGATCACAACAAGCAGACATAAAAAAACCCAGCATGATGGCTGGGTTTTCAAACGACAAATCAGTGATTAACCAATGTGTGTCATACCGTTCATGTACTTACGTAGTACTTCAGGGATCTCGATACGACCGTCAGACTGCTGATTATTTTCTAAAATAGCAACCATTGTACGACCAACTGCAAGACCAGAACCGTTTAATGTATGTAGAAGCTCAGGCTTCTTCTCACCTTTACGACGGAAACGTGCCTGCATACGACGAGCTTGGAAATCCCACATGTTTGAACAAGAAGAAATTTCACGGTACGTTTCTTGAGCAGGAACCCATACTTCAAGATCGTATGTTTTACATGCGCCAAAGCCCATATCGCCAGTACAAAGAACCACTTTACGGTATGGAAGCTCTAGAAGCTGTAGTACTTTCTCAGCGTGACCTGTTAACTCTTCTAGTGCAGCCATTGAATCTTCAGGTTTCGTAATTTGTACAAGCTCAACTTTATCGAACTGGTGCATACGAATAAGACCACGAGTATCACGACCGTAAGAGCCAGCTTCAGAACGGAAACATGGTGTATGTGCAGTCATCTTAACAGGAAGATCCGCTTCATCAGTGATGGTATCACGCATCATGTTTGTTACAGGCACTTCAGCTGTTGGGATCAATGATAGAACGCGAGGCTCTTCATCATTGACTTTTTCAGTCAAAGGCTGTGTATGGAACAAGTCTTCACCGAACTTCGGAAGCTGACCTGTGCCAAATAAGCTGTCTGCATTTACTAGGTACGGTACATACATTTCTGTGTAGCCGTGCTCTTCTGTATGAAGATCAAGCATAAACTGTGCAATTGCACGGTGTAAGCGCGCAAATCGACCTTTCATAACGATAAAGCGTGCGCCGGTAATTTTTACAGCACTCGCAAAATCAAGACCACCCGCCATTTCACCAAGATCTACGTGATCTTTCACATCGAAGTCATAAGCTTTTGGCTCACCCCAACGAGAAATTTCTACGTTTTCAGACTCATCTTTACCAGCAGGTACAGAATCATCTGGGATGTTTGGTACAGATTGTGTAATAACATCAAGTTCTGCTTGTAACTCAGCTAACGCTTTTTTCGCGTCATCAAGCTCAGAACCTAAGTTACCCACTTCAGCCATAATACGCTCGGCTTCTTCGTGATCACCTTTCGCTTTTGCCTGACCAATCGACTTCGATCGCGAGTTACGTTGAGCTTGAAGCTCTTCTGTCTTCACTTGAAGGGATTTACGCTTCTCTTCAAGGTTACGTAAAGTTTCTACATCAAGGTTAAAACCACGACGCGCGAGTTTTTCAGCTGTTTCATCCAGCTCTGTTCGAAGTAATTTAGAATCTAGCATGCTAATCCTGTGCTCTTAATATTCTGAAATGCACGTTATATAGACGATTTTTATCAAAATAGTCTGTTATTAGGAAGGCAGTTCTTTCATCGAACTGCCAGTCGTTTAACGATA
The DNA here is from genome assembly GCF_000153325.1 of Photobacterium sp. SKA34. Classification (GTDB taxonomy): domain Bacteria; phylum Pseudomonadota; class Gammaproteobacteria; order Enterobacterales; family Vibrionaceae; genus Photobacterium. The sequence goes on along the minus strand of NZ_CH724143.1, from coordinate 711,960 downwards.
CCCAAAAAGCCTTATTATTGGTAGCGCTTTAACGGGCTTTTTGCATCTAATGAAGCAAGATAATCCAACTTTTCGGATATTTTCATTTCTAAACCACGGTTTGATGGTTGGTAATAAACCCGATCACGGATTTCACGCGGTAGATACACTTCACCTGCCGCATAAGCCCCCGCTTCATCATGAGCGTAACGATACCCTTCACCATAACCTAATTCTTTCATTAACTTGGTCGGCGCATTACGTAAATGATGAGGGACTTCAAAATCGGGAAATTCACGAGCATCAGCTTTAGCAAGATTAAACGCGACGTAAACCGCATTACTTTTCGCAGCACAAGCTAAGTACACAATCGCTTGTGCTATAGCTCGTTCACCTTCATAGGCGCCAACTCGGGTATAACAATCCCATGCAGAAACCGCGACTTGCATCGCACGAGGATCAGCATTACCGATATCTTCTGAAGCGATAGCCAGTAGACGACGAGCAACATATAGCGGATCACAGCCAGCTTGGAGCATACGTGCAAACCAATACAAAGCACCATCAGGATTAGAACCTCGAATTGATTTATGTACTGCCGAGATCATGTCGTACCAAAGATCACCTTTGTTATCAAAGCGCGCAACCTTTTCGCCTGTGACTTCCGCCAATAATTCAACCGTTATTTGTTTAATGCCTTTTTCATCTTCTTCAGACATATCAATTAACTGCTCAAGATAATTTAAAGACATTCGGGCATCACCACGAACAAACTCAGCTAATTTATCTTTAATATCATCCGCAAAGTGTAAATTCGTTTCTGTTACACCTCGCTCTTTATCCATTAAAGCTTGTTCAATCACTTGTAAGATCTCATCATCCTCGAGTGACTTTAACTTATAAACTCGAGATCGAGAGAGTAATGCATTATTAAGCTCAAACGATGGGTTTTCCGTAGTTGCACCGATAAACGTCACAGTACCATCTTCAATATGCGGCAAAAATGCATCTTGCTGACTTTTATTAAAACGATGCACCTCATCAACAAATAAAATAGTGCGACGACCTGCCATTTTATTGTCACGAGCCTTATCAATCGCAGCTCGAATATCTTTAATACCTGATGTTACAGCAGACACACGCTCTACTTCAGCGTTGGCATAATGAGCAGCGACTTCTGCTAATGTCGTTTTTCCGGTTCCCGGGGGCCCCCACAAAATCATTGAATGTAGTTGTCCGGCTTCTAAGGCTCGACGTAAGGGTTTTCCTTGTCCCAAAATATGTTGCTGACCGATATATTCTTCTACTGTTCGAGGTCGCATTCTTGCGGCTAGCGGTCTGAAGTCAGTAGAAAAATCAAGACTGAAGTTATTCAAAATAACCACTCCCATAAACAGAAAAAGGTGGCTAACAGCCACCTATACAATTGAGATTATCAATACATAAACGCTAACTCATAGCATCATATCGATTGTTTTATTCATTGACGTTGGTCGTCCAGTTCCACCCCTTTCGGTGGCGTAAACTTAAATAAGTCTGCCGCGGGCGTAGTACGTGTAAATTTAGATAGAGTGTAATTACTGCGTTGCCCGTCATTCTCAACCACAGAGAAATTACGTACTTGACCATCTTTAGATACTGTCACGATAAACTCATCCATCGAAGAGGTTTTATCTTTCGGCGTTAACGTAAAAGTATCTGCTAATTGCTTAACATTATAACGCGACCAATCTTTTTCATTATTACGTGTTAATAGAACAAACGGTGTTTGTTCCGTTGCATCTTTTAGCCACATTGCCGTAACCTGTTCAACGAATGGGCTGTAATACCATACTGTTTTGCCATCTGAGACTAACAAGCTTGCATCCGGTGTTTAGTATCCCAGCGAAATAAATTAGGACGTTTAATAGATAAATCGCCAGTCCCATCAACTAAGGTTTCACCGTCGGGACTAATCACTTTTTGGGTAAAGTTAGCGCTAAAAGCATTCACTTTATCAAGTCGGCTACTTAATGCTTGTTGTGGTGTAGCCCACGCACTTGTTACTGCGAGCAATGGAACGGCAACTAACATTCTTAGCCATAACTTTTTCATCATATTCGCTAACCTCTATTAAAACAAACCGCCGCACATACGATGTCGCAGCGGTTAAAATTACGCTATAAATTTACTGACAGCAAGGTATCAGTTTATTCATTAATCGTGGGTCTGTACTGGCGCAGGCGCGAGTACTTCTCGGTTTGAATTATGCCCTGGAGCACTAACTATTCCATGCGCTTCTAATTGTTCAACAATACGTGCTGCACGGTTATATCCAATTTTAAAACGACGCTGAACACCCGATACTGATGCGCGACGCGTTTCAGTAACAAATGCTGCAACTTCATCAAACAGTTGGTCAATATCATCATCACCACCCGTTGATGTTTCACCAGGTAATAGACTTTCTGAACCTTGTTCAGAGCTTAGGATACTATCTATATATTGTGGTTTACCGCGTGCTTTCCAATCATTTACTACGTTATGAACATCATCATCCGATGCAAATGCACCATGGACACGTGTTGTATGGCTTTGACCTGGTGGTAAATACAACATATCACCCATACCAAGTAATGATTCAGCGCCACCTTGATCAAGAATGGTACGTGAATCGGTTTTGGTAGATACAGTAAATGCCATACGGGTTGGAATATTTGCTTTAATTAAGCCTGTAATAACATCCACAGACGGACGCTGAGTAGCAAGCACTAAGTGAATACCTGCCGCACGTGCTTTTTGAGCAAGACGCGCGATAAGCTCTTCAACTTTCTTACCTACAACCATCATCAAGTCAGCAAATTCATCGATGATCACCACAATACTTGGCATTTTTTCAAGTAATGGTGGATATTCATCCATGGTATCACCCGGCTGCCATAATGGGTCATGAATAGGGAACCCCGCTGCTGCCGCTTCCTCTAATTTATCGTTAAAGCCAGCTAGATTACGTACACCACATTTCGCCATTAGCTTATAACGACGTTCCATTTCCCCAACACACCAACGCAGGGCATTACCTGCATCTTTCATGTCAGTCACAACTTCCGTTAGTAGATGCGGTATACCTTCATAAATAGATAATTCCAACATCTTTGGATCGATCATAATAAAGCGACAATCTTCAGGCCTACACTTGTATAATAAGCTCAAGATCATTACGTTTACACCAACAGATTTACCCGATCCCGTTGTACCCGCAACCAGTAAGTGAGGCATTTTACTTAGATCAGCCACAACAGCTTCACCAGCGATATCGCTACCTAAAACAATCGGTAATGGACCATCCATATTCTGAAAACGCTCACTGGCGACCACTTCAGACATGTATACCGTTTCTCGACCTTTATTAGGCAATTCTAAACCAATATATGGTTTACCCGGAATAGCTTCAACTACACGTACAGCCATAACAGACAACGCGCGAGCCAAGTCTTTTGCTAAACCAGAGATGCGACTAACTTTCACACCTGGCGCTAAATCTAATTCAAAGCGGGTAATAACAGGCCCAGGATAAATCCCTTTCACCTGTGCTTTAATTTTGTAATCAACTAGCTTAGATTCAATTAACGCAGCTGTCGCTTGCAGCTCTTCTTCAGAGGCTGGCTCAACAGTACGACGAGCAGGTTGCAATAAATCCAATGTCGGCATTGGAGAAGAAGGCACAGGAAGGTCTACTTCTGTTTTCATCAAAAACGGATTGTCTAATCCTGCTAAATGGGCTTGTTCTTTTTGTAAATCACGAATGTTTTGTAAAAACGCTTCCTGATCCGCTTTTTCTTTTTGCTCTGGTGTTAACTCAACAGCTTCACCACGCTCTAGTTCAGACATACCATCTTGTACGCCAATTTCAATATCACTTCCAGGAACTGGCTGTGATGTTGTTGATTGTGGAGTGACAGCTTGTGACGCTTCAGGTGTCGCCTGTTGAATAGCGATAGATTCTACGTCTTTACTTATATCAGAAACATTTTGCTGCAAGGAAGAATCAGGAGCTGCGGTTACTGCTGATTCAGCTGCTTCAATTGCACTTTGCGTATACTCATCCACTGGAACAGTAAAATCTTCATTTCTATCCAGTTCACGTTCTAAATCTTCAATCGAAAGGCCACGAGGCTGAGTCGCTGGCTGCTGAACTATCTCTTGTGGTTGTGCTACAGGCTGGCTTACAACAGGTTGTTGAACAGCAGCTTGCGGTTGCGTTACTGGCTGACTAACAATTGGCTGTTGAACAGCAACTTGTGGTTGTGCCACTGGCTGATTTACAACTGGTTGTTGAACAACAGCTTGTGGTTGTGCCACTGACTGACTTACAACAGGTTGTTGAACAGCAGTTTGCGGTTGGCCCACAGGCTGACTTACAACAGGTTGTTGAACAGCAGTTTGCGGTTGACCTACTGGCTGACTTACAACAGGTTGTTGAACAGCAGTTTGCGGGTGTCCCACTGGCTGACTTACGACTGGTTGACTCATGTCTAACAATGGATCTCGTGCCATATCAGAGTTAGGTCGAACAATCTTATAAGGTGAAGATTCGACTTCTTTTGCATTATTATCTGATGGATTATTATTAACATAAGATGATAATAATGGGTCGTCTTCATCATCAACGTCATCTAAGTGTGCCATGTAAGGCATTTCTGATTCATCAGGAATTTCGGTTGCAAAAGGTCGCATAACCTCATGTTTATCTGAACGAAATTTATTTAGAAACCATGTTAACGAAGCAAGTGTCTTTTCACCTAATGTATCAACAATTGATGTCCATGAAATACCCGAGAACAATGTAAAGCCAATTGCCCAAATAAACATCAATACTAATGTTGTACCTAGCACATTAAGTAATGGCATTGAAATGTTTGAAACAACATCCCCCACGACCCCGCCCGATGAAAAGTACCAAATATCATCAAAGTTTAAATCAGCAAGACCACAGCTAGTTAATAACAATAAGATAAGGCCTAAAAGACGAGTGCCGTAAACCATATAGTCGTGAGATAAACTTTTTGAACGGCGACGAAATAAATAATAGCCAAGTAAGACTATTAAGGCTGGAAAAACATAGGCTAATGAGCCAAAACTGAAGAAGAACGTATCAGCCACTAAAGCGCCAAACGCGCCAGCTTTATTCTGAACAACCCCTTCCCAAGCAGTTTGTGACCATGATGGATCTGCAGGGTTAAATGTTACCAATGCCACCATAATATAAATAGCAGCTAAAATACTGATGATTAAAAAACCTTCAATAATGCGTTGTGTACCTGACAAACGCATCTGGGACAGTTTTTTACCTTTAATCTTCCTCAAGGATAACTCCGATGTCTCTATAAAACTCAAAAATTTGCCAGAAATCTAAGACATTCATCGAATAATACTAATCTCTACAGCCAAATACACTATAAAGCTTAGCCAAATATAAGAAATACAATGTCATTGTCTCAATGCCACTATTCTATACTAAATGCGCGCATTGTCTGTGTACCGAAAAAGCTTTTAGTGAAAATTTTTCTCTCGCCCCAGATAATAAGGTACAAATAGTTCATATCAGATAACTATTTTAGACGCCCGATAGATAAAAAAATTCATCACTATGTCAATTTGATTCACTTTTTGTCCAATTAACCATCACTATGAATAAATTAATATATCGTACAAACAAAACGAGCGGCTTAATAGCCGCTCGTTTATTTATTCTGCTTATACTCAGCAATACACTTATCGTGTTTTAATCACTAGATTATTTGACTGTTTAACTTCTTCCATTACAACGTACGTACGCGTGTCATTTACACCCGGTAGACGCAATAACGTTTCACCAAGAAGCTTACGGTATGCTGACATATCAGATACCCGTGTTTTTAATAAGTAGTCAAAATCACCAGATACAAGATGACATTCTTGAATATCTTCAAGCTCTTGAACTGATTTATTGAACTGTTCAAATACATCTGGCGCACCACGATTTAGTGTAATTTCTACAAACACTAATAATGAAGCATCAAGAAACTGTGGGTTAAGCAATGCGGTGTAACCACTGATATAACCTTGACGCTCTAAACGACGCACACGCTCGAGACAAGGTGTTGGAGATAAACCAACACGCTTTGAAAGCTCAACATTTGAAATTCTGCCGTCTTTTTGAAGTTCATTCAAAATATTACGGTCAATGCGATCCAATTCCTTGGATGGTTTCTTTTTGGTATCTACCATTTTTTATTCCACCTTCTTACTTCCTTGCAAAAAAATATACTACATTTTATCTATTTTTAGAATCAAATAAGCCACAAGTCAAAATTTATAATTAATAATCACCTATAAATTGACGTGTAACTTAGACAAATTGACTGCCTAACATTATTTTCATGGCAATTTGAGCTTTATGACCCGCTACCAACTCATGTTCCTCGCCCAATATTACCAGCTACAGTTTTGCCGCACGCTAAAAATTGAATATTTATCATCTGCTCACCCTATAATTTAAGGTGCGCATCGCTATGTAGTTATAGAAATTTTTACCAGATAAGAAATGATTGTCAAAGTAAAACAGCAGTAAAACTCGTATTAATCACTACGAAAACGCGTAGAAAACACCTAAAACATGTATCTTTGACTCCATTTTATTTGCAACAAAGAGCATTATCATATGAATAATTAACCATATAAAAGAACCTAATCTATAGTCGACCATTTTCTAATCAAGGTTTCTTTGTTAACGTTCTTTCCTTTGAACTCTGATATATAACGATAAATTAAAACTAAAAATCAACATGTTAACAAGATATTACGCATTAGCTTGTACATTAAAGATAGCTCATGCGATTAAATATAAAACAATTAATAATAAAAAAATGACGCGATAAAAATATAATCTGATTTTTCAGTTTTATCTTTTTTACTCATTCATTCTCTTTCGTATTTTTTTGTGACCTATGTAACGTTTTATTTATTAACCTCTTTGTATTTACTTAATGCTTTTTTTTCATATATAACGACAAATTAGCAATAACCTATTCTTAATTCGACTCTTCCTTTACGTCTGCAATTTACCTACAATCAATTCTCAATAACAATAATCTCATTCAGCCTGGAGAAGAAATGAGTAACGTAAAACATTGTGAACTGCTCATCCTTGGTTCTGGTCCTGCGGGCTACACCGCTGCGGTATATGCGGCACGTGCAAACTTAAACCCTGTGATGATCACTGGTATGCAGCAAGGTGGTCAATTAACCACAACGACAGAAGTTGAAAACTGGCCTGGAGATGCTGAAGATCTAACCGGTCCTGCGCTAATGGATCGCATGAAAGCACACGCAGAAAAATTCAATACTGAAATTATTACCGACTACATTGTTGAAACTGATTTCAGCCAACGTCCTTTTTTATTAAAAGGCGAAAGTAATACTTACACGTGTAATGCGCTAATTATCTCAACAGGCGCTTCAGCAAAATACATTGGCTTAGAATCAGAAGAAGCATTTAAAGGCCGTGGTGTTTCTGCATGTGCGACTTGTGACGGTTTCTTTTACCGCAATCAAAAAGTAGCGGTTGTCGGCGGCGGTAATACTGCTGTTGAAGAGGCGCTTTATCTATCAAATATCGCCTCTGAAGTTCACCTTATCCACCGCCGTGATTCTTTCCGCTCAGAAAAAATCCTGATTGATCGTCTTATGGATAAAGTCGCTAATGGCAATATCATACTTCACACAGATCGCACTTTAGATGAAGTACTTGGTGATGATATGGGTGTTACTGGTCTTCGCCTAAAAGATACTCACTCTAACGCAACTGAAGAGTTAGAGGTTATGGGTGTGTTCATTGCAATTGGCCACCAGCCAAATACCGCTATTTTTGAAGGTCAATTAGACATGGAAAATGGCTATATTAAAGTGCAGTCAGGCTTAAATGGTAATGCAACACAAACAAGCATTGAAGGTATTTTTGCCGCAGGTGACGTTATGGATCATAACTACCGCCAAGCAATTACCTCTGCAGGTACTGGTTGTATGGCTGCGCTTGATGCTGAACGCTACCTTGACGCCCAATAATCAGTAAACGCCCAAACCGCGACTTAATGAGTGGCGGTTTGTTTATCTCATAGTTAAATGTATGCTCACCATTTAACTATGAGCTACCCACCGTTAATACCGTAATGAAACCCTTATATGGATAAACAATTATATCGCGATTTAACCAAATGGCTTAAATCCCAAAGTAAGTTAGCAAAACGCTGGCTTATGCTAAGTATTGGATTAGGCTTTTTGTCTGGTTTACTGCTTGTTGGACAAGCAGCATTACTTGCAAGTATTCTGCATCAACTGATTATTGAACATGCTGATAAATACTCTCTTATTAATCAATTTATTGGTTTATTTGTTATTATCGGTTTGCGTTCTCTATGTAGTTGGGGAAGAGAAATTTTTGGCTACCGTTGTGGCGAACAAATACGCTTACATATACGTCAATTAATTCTTAATCGCTTACAAAGCTTAGGCCCCGCTTATATTAAAGGAAAACCTGCTGGTACATGGGCAAGTCTTGTCCTTGAGCAAGTAGAAGAGATGCAAGATTTCTTTGCGCGCTATCTACCTCAGATGTCACTATCCGTTCTTATTCCTGTCGTCATTTTATTTGTCGTTTTCCCCCTAAACTGGGCTGCAGGGTTAATTTTCTTATTCACCGCACCACTCGTACCTTTATTCATGGCACTGGTTGGCTTAGGTGCTGCAGATGCTAACCGCCGAAACTTTAAGGCATTACAGCGCTTATCGGGCCACTTTTACGATCGTCTTCAAGGACTATCTACCCTGCGTTTATTTGATCGTGCAGAGGCTGAAGCTGAAAACCTGAATGCTGCTTCACACGTGCTTCGTAAACGTACAATGGAAGTCCTTCGTCTTGCTTTCTTATCTTCAGCAGTATTAGAGTTCTTCTCTGCTATTTCTGTTGCTATTGTTGCGGTTTACTTCGGTTTTGCTTTTATCGGTGAATTAAATTTCGGTAACTACGGTATCCCTATTACTTTATTTACTGGTTTGTTCATTCTGGTTCTTGCACCTGAATTTTACCAACCGCTACGTGATCTTGGTACTTTCTATCATGCCAAGGCACAAGCTATTGGTGCTGCAGAATCTATCGTTGAGTTTCTTAATATTGAAGCAGACGAATTGACAGATGGCTCAAAAGCATTAACAACGCCAGATAAAATACAAATATCAGTGACCGAGTTAGAAGTACTAAGTCCTGAAGGTCAAAAGCTTGCAGGTCCTCTGACATTTGATATCAATGCCAATGAGCATGTGGCATTGGTTGGCCCAAGTGGCGCAGGTAAAACCAGTTTATTAAACGCCTTATTGGGCTTCCTTCCCTACCGCGGTAGTATCAAAGTTAATGGGATTGAATTAAAAGAGCTTAACCACAGTGAATGGCGTCAAGCGATTAGCTGGGTTGGTCAAAACCCATTACTTGTTCACGGTACGATTTATGAAAACATCACATTAGGTGATCAGTTAGCGGAACAAGCCAAAGTGACTCAAGTTGCAAAAGAAGCTTACGCTGACGAATTCATTAATCGCTTAGAAAAAGGTTATCAACATCATGTGGGGGATCGTTCCGGTGGTTTATCTGTAGGTCAAGCACAGCGTATTGCTGTTGCTCGCGCCATGTTACAACAAGGTGCGTTTTGGATTTTAGATGAACCCACAGCAAGTCTTGATGCTAACAGTGAACGCTTAGTCCTTGAAAGTTTAGGTCGTGCTGTTGCTCAACACACCACATTGATGGTTAGCCATCGTTTAGATCAATTACATGCTATGGATCGTGTTCTTGTGATGGAGAATGGCAAACTTGTTCAAAATGGTTCGTTCGTAGAAATTAGTCAACATGGCTTATTGGCAGATATGCTAAGCCATACAGATAAGAGGGATCTCGATGCGTGATTTAATCCCTTACCTAAAACTTTACCGTAAGCATTGGTTTGGCTTAACACTTGGTATGCTCTTAGGTTTAGCTACAATTCTTGCCGCTATTAGTCTATTAACCCTATCGGGATGGTTTATTGCTGCTTCTGCTGTTGCGGGTTTAACCATAGCCAGAGAAACATTCAACTACATGTTACCCGGTGCAGGTGTTCGTGGTTTTTCTATGGCACGTACGGCTGGTCGTTGGGGGGAGCGCGTTGTTAGCCACAATGCAACGTTTAAGCTCCTTGCCGATTTACGTTTATTTTTCTTTAGAAAACTCACACCGCTGATCCCTGGTCGTCAAGCTAACCTACGTGATGCTGACTTACTGAACCGTTTAGTTGCTGATGTTGATGCGATGGATCACATCTATCTAAGATTGGTTAGTCCTTTAGTGATTGGCGTACTGGGTATTGCTGCGATTACCGCATTTTTATCATGGTTTGATCCAACGATAGGCTTAACGCTTGGTGGGATCTTACTATCATTAATGTTTATATTACCTGTTGTCTTTTACCGCTTAGGTAAACGTAACGGTGAGCAACTGACAATTGCAAAAGCGAACTATCGTGTAAAACTTCTAGATTGGTTGCAAGGCCATGCAGAGCTCCTGCTGTTTAATGCAGAATCTCGTTACCGCCAACAAGCAGAAGCAGAGCAAGACCAACTACTGGCAGCTCAACGTAAAATGGCGAGTTTAACAGGTTTAGCTAACGGCATGTTGATGGCAGCCACAGGCTGGACCTTAGTAGTCATTCTTTGGATTGCTGCTGATGGTATTGGTGGTCATGCGCCAGATCCATTTGTTGCTATGGTCGCATTTACAACGATGGCAAGCTTTGAAATGATGATGCCCGTTGCTGGTGCTTTCCAGTACCTAGGCCAAACCTTAACGTCAGCAAAACGCTTAAATGAAATTATTCAAGCAACACCCGATACGGTATTTGATCCAAGCGGTTACCATGGTGATGCACAAGGTGAACTGAAGATTGAAAATGTCAGCTACACCTACTACGGTAGCACTCAGACTGTTGTGAAGAATGTATCAATAGACTTAAAACAAGGTGAAAAACTGGCATTACTAGGCCGAACAGGTTGTGGTAAATCAACCCTACTTCAACTGCTCACGCGTAGTTGGGATCCTCAGCAAGGTCAAATTTCAATTGATGGCAAACCACTTCCAACATGGAGTGAAAGTGCTCTACGTAAAGCAATCACAGTAGTTAGCCAACGTGTTGATATCTTTAATGGTTCATTACGTGAAAACCTTGTGTTAGCAAAACCCAACGGCACTGATGCTGAATTTACAGAGGCATTAATTCAAGTCGGCCTTTCCCCTCTACTTGAAGATAAAGGGTTAGACACTTGGTTAGGTGAAGGTGGACGTCAAATCTCTGGTGGTGAAAGACGCCGCTTATGTATCGCTCGCGCACTGCTTCATGATGCACCTATCCTACTAATGGATGAGCCAACAGAAGGTCTTGATCGCCGAACTGAGCAACAAATATTAGCTTTGTTACTCGAACATGCAAAAGATAAAACCGTACTCTTTATCACCCACCGATTAGTTGGACTCGATCAAATGGATCAAATCTGCTTAATGGATGAAGGTGAAATCATCGAACGCGGTAAACACCAAGCATTACTGGCACAAAATGGTCGTTACGCAGAATTGTGTAATCGTATTTAAGTACTGTAAGAGCTAAAATTAAATAAAGGCGATACCTGAGTGTATCGCCTTTTTATTATCTGTCTCATCTCACTATCAACTACGATTGTAGTGGTCAACTAAAATTGGCCACGGTTTTAGAGTTTTCCCAATATAATCGTTCTGATTCGTTGGGAGTTAGGCCGCCATTATATTGATGCGGCCTGAGTTGACAGTAATACCCGATAATGTAGCGGATGATCTCTTGTTGAGCTTCAGCAAAACTACGATAACCCACTGTTGGCACCCATTCGGTCTTTAAGCTTCTAAAGAAACGCTCCATTGGTGCATTATCCCAGCAATTTCCTCGGCGAGATAAACTCTGTTTTATCTTAAAACGCCACAGTAATTGACGGTACTTTCGACTTGTATAGTGGCTACCTTGATCGCTGTGGAACATGACGCCTTTCGGCTTACCACGCGACTCATAAGCCATTGAAAGAGCTTTGCCTGTCAGACTGGAATCAGGTGATAAAGACATCGACCAACCAATCACTTTGCGGGCAAAAAGATCAATAACAACCGCTAAATACATCCAGCGATTTCCTGTCCAAATATACGTAACATCACCAACCCAAACTTCATTTGGGGCGGTAACAGCAAACTGTCGGCCCAAGTGATTTGGAACCTCAACATGTTCTTGAGAAGCCTTTCTGTATCGATGCTTTGGCTGTTGGCAACTGACTAAACCAAGCTCTCTCATGAGTTTTGTTGCTCGGTATCGGCTCAGTTTTAAACCCTGATTTGTGACTATATCTGCAATAGTCCTCGCTCCCGCAGAGGCGTTGCTTGCTGCGTGGGCCTCACTAACTAAGCTGCGAAGTTTGACTGTTTCCGCCCTAATCGCTGTTGGACGCTTTAGCCAATAGTTATAACTACTTCGATGAACATTGAAGACTTCGCATAATGTTTTTACGCTATAGCTCTGCTTGAGTTTCTTGATCATCAAGAATTGTTCAGTGAGTCCGACATCAACAGAGCCGTGGCTTTTTTTAATATTTCATTATGCTCTTCAAGACGAGCTAACTTCTTTTTTAATTCCCGAATTTCTATTTGCTCAGGGGTCATAGGCGAAGCTTTTGGCGTTTTGCCTTGTCGTTCTTGTTTAAGCTGACGAACCCATTTATCCATCGTGGATTTACCCACATTCATGGCTTGGGCGGCTTCTGCCACTGAGTAATTTTGATCAATCACTAACTGTGAAGCCTCGAGCTTGAATTCTGCGCTGAATAGTCGTCTTGTACGATTTGTCATAGTGTCACCTGTTAACGTATGAAGTGATGATATCACCTCTAACTAAGTGACCAAATTCACTATGCCACTACAGATATAATGATTTAAGATTTACCACTACTATCAGTAAAGTATGACTATTTATTTACCAGAGCTCGATAGCAGCACTTACCAATTCCCACACCCATCAAACGCCTTATCAGAACCTAATGGGTTACTGGCAATGGGAGGAGATCTCAGCCCCAAACGCTTACAAACTGCCTATCGTGAAGGTATTTTCCCTTGGTTTTCTGAAGGTGAACCTCTTCTTTGGTGGAGTCCTACCCCTCGTGGCGTTTTTCATCCACATACCTTTATGCCAAGTAAGAGCTTGAAGAAGTTTTTCCGCAAATCAGGCTATACCGTTACGATTAATAAGGGATGCCATGATGTGATTCGTCACTGTGCTAGTTGTCGAGGGCCTGAACAAACTTGGATCACTGAAGAAATGATTTCAGCCTATCAAAGACTACATACCCTAGGTATTTGTCATTCCGTGGAAGTTTGGTCTAGTGGAAAACTAGTAGGCGGTTTTTATGGTATTGAAATAGGAACTGTTTTTTGTGGTGAGTCGATGTTTTCATTGGCAGATAATGCATCTAAAATTGCATTATGGCAGTTTTGTCGTTATTTCTCGGAGCTTGGTGGTACATTAATTGATTGTCAAATGATGAACCCACACCTTGAATCCTTAGGCGCAGAAACCTTTGAGCGTTCGTTATTTTTAGACCGTCTTTACCAGCAGCGAGATATTATACTGCCAATTGAAACCTATCTTTCTCACGTTTTACCGATTGCACAGGCCTAACCAATGAATCAGTTATCACTACAAATCGGTCTAACACCAGAATCTAATTGCAGCTACTTACCGAATGAAATGGAGCGATTAGGGGTAGTTATAGAGCCACAGTGGCTATCACCCGAAGGCTACGACTTATTAATAGCCTCAGGTTACCGTCGCAGTAGCCGTGCCATTTATAAACCTATGTGTGCTGCTTGCTCAGCCTGCACACCTTTACGTATTGATTGCCAAGGATTCACGCCATCAAGAAGTCAAAAGCGTCAGCAAGCTCAAATGCGAAAACTGCGCTTCGAATTTAAAACAGATCTAGATAAAAGCTGGTTTGTATTATATGAAAAATACATTCGTATTCGTCATTCCACAGGATCCATGTTTCCAGCCAATAAAGAGCAATTTTTTGAATTTGTAACTGCCCCTTGGATGGCAACCGCCTTTTTGCATGTTTATGAAGATGACACACTTATCGCCATTGCAGTTACAGATGTATTTCCTGACGCATTGAGCGCAGTGTATAGCTTTTTTGAACCAGAGCATTCTCTTTCACTCGGAACCTTATGCGTACTTTTTCAAATAGAGTTCTGTCGTCAATCAAAGCGTCAGTGGCTATATCCAGGGTTTCAAATCGATGCTTGTAAGGCTATGAATTACAAAACACGTTTTGCTCCTCATCAAAAACTTATTGATGGTATATGGCAATAAGTTTGCTTAAATCTAAAGCAATACAAACGGAACACATCAAACAAAAGTCAATTTACGTAGAAAATGCGCATTAATCGCGAACAAAAGCTGACAAAGACAACTGGCAAGGGTAAAATTACCTCCTAAACTTTACACTTAAACAGTTTCGAGGCATTATCCAGCCCGATCAAGATGAATGGCTGGTAGCCTAAGAGGATTTAATGGCAAAAGAAGACGTAATTGAAATGGCAGGTACTGTACTAGATACACTACCTAATACAATGTTCCGTGTTGAGCTGGAAAACGGTCACGTAGTTACTGCTCACATCTCTGGTAAGATGCGTAAAAACTACATCCGTATTCTTACTGGTGACAAAGTAACTGTGGAACTGACTCCTTACGATCTAACTAAAGGTCGCATCGTCTTCCGCGCACGTTAATTTTCTTTCAAAATTAACGATGCAGTGAAACCCAGCTAAATGCTGGGTTTTATTTTATCTATCAAATAATTTTTTGCGTAGATAAAAAAACGCCGTAGACTTTAAGCCTACGGCGTTCTAGCTTTATCGCATTTAATCACTAATGTGCAGGTTCCATCTCACTACTGAATTGGAAATCAAGCTCATCATTGATAAAGTCAACACGCACAGAACCACCATTCACTAAACAACCAAACAGTAATTCATTCGCCAGCGGCTTTTTCAAGTTATCTTGAATTACACGAGCCATCGGACGAGCACCCATTGATTTATCGTAACCTTTATCTGACATCCAGTTACGTGCACGCTCAGAGACTTCCATCGATACACCACGCGCATCAAGTTGGGCTTGCAGTTCAACAATAAACTTATCTACCACTTGACCAATAACATCTTTCTCTAGGTGATTAAACCAAATGATATTATCTAAACGGTTTCTGAATTCAGGTGTAAATACTCGTTTGATTTCAGTCATCGCGTCATGGCTATGGTCTTGTTGAATAAGACCAATAGATTTACGAACTGTTTCGGTAACACCCGCATTGGTCGTCATAACAAAAATCACGTTACGGAAATCCGCTTTACGACCATTGTTATCTGTTAACGTACCGTTATCCATTACCTGTAGTAGTAGATTAAATACATCAGGGTGCGCTTTTTCAATCTCGTCCAGTAGCACTACTGAATGTGGATTTTTAATCACGGCGTCCGTTAATAAACCACCTTGGTCATAACCTACATAGCCAGGAGGAGCACCGATTAAACGGCTAACGGTGTGACGTTCCATGTACTCTGACATATCAAAACGTAACAGTTCAATGCCTAGCGTACGTGCAAGTTGTACGGTCACTTCTGTTTTACCAACACCTGTAGGACCTGCAAACAAGAAAGAACCAACAGGTTTATTCTCCGCACCTAAACCTGCACGACTGAGCTTAATTGCCTCTGTAAGTACATCAATTGCATTATCTTGACCAAAGACTAGCATCTTCAGTTTGTCATCAAGATGCTGAAGTACATCACGATCACTCGATGAAATCGACTTTTCAGGAATACGTGCCATCTTAGCAATCATGGCTTCAATATCACCTACATTCACCGTTTTCTTACGACGGTTAGCTGGAGCTAGACGACAACGGGCTCCCGCTTCATCAATCACATCAATCGCCTTATCTGGTAAATGGCGCTCATTGATGTATTTGGCTGAAAGCTCTACTGCAGCACGAATTGCTTTATTGGTAAAACGTACTTCATGATGCGCTTCATATTTGGGCTTCAAGCCCATTAAGATTTTGGTTGTATCATCAAGCGAAGGTTCAATCACATCAATTTTTTGGAAACGGCGTGAAAGTGCACGCTCTTTCTCAAAAATATTGCTGTACTCTTGGTACGTGGTTGACCCCATGCAACGTAACTTACCACTACTTAGTAACGGCTTAATTAAGTTTGCAGCATCAACTTGACCACCTGATGCCGCACCTGCACCGATAATGGTGTGGATCTCATCGATAAACAATACGGCATGATCTTCTTTTTCTAACTGCTTTAAAATACCTTTAAAACGTTTTTCAAAGTCACCACGATATTTAGTTCCCGCGAGTAGCGAGCCAATATCAAGAGAATAGATCACGCAATCTTTAATAATCTCTGGCACTTGCCCTTCAACAATACGCCATGCTAACCCTTCTGCAATCGCTGTTTTACCGACCCCAGCTTCACCAACCAATAGTGGGTTATTTTTACGACGACGGCATAACACTTGAACGGTACGTTCTAGCTCTTTATCTCGCCCAATTAATGGATCAATACCGCCGGCTTTTGCAAGGTGATTAAGGTTAGTTGCAAAGTTCTCAAGCTTATCTTCAGAATTTGCTTCTGCACGCTGCTCTTCGTTATTTCCCATATCTGATGAATTAACATCATCATTATCACTGTCTTTTACAGTTCCGTGAGAGATAAAGTTAACAACATCTAGACGGCTAATATCACTTTTCTTGAGAAGGTAAGCAGCGTGAGATTCTTGCTCACTAAAAATAGCAACAAGAACGTTAGCACCCGTAACTTCGCTACGCCCGGATGATTGAACATGGAAAACTGCACGTTGTAAGACACGCTGGAAGCTTAGCGTAGGTTGTGTTTCACGGCTTTCATCATCAACCGGAATTAATGGCGTAGTTTGTTCAATAAAGGAATCAAGTTCACGACGCAATTGGTCTAAATCAGCGCGGCACGCTAATAAAGCCTCTTGAGCTGCTACATTTTCTAATAGAGCCATCAATAGATGTTCTACAGTCATAAACTCATGGCGCTTTTCTCGCGCACGAGCAAATGCACCGTTTAGGCTCGCTTCAAGTTCTTTGTTTAGCATAAGGCACCTCCCCTAAAAACCACTAAAAGTGGCGTGCCGGAAAAAGATTATGCTTTTTCCATAGTACACAACAGCGGATGTTCATGTTCGCGTGCGTACATCATAACTTGCGCTACTTTTGTTTCTGCTACTTCTGCTGTGAAGGTTCCGCAAATAGCTTTACCTTCATAATGTACAGCGAGCATTAACTGAGCAGCTTTCTCCAGATCCATGGAGAAGAACGTTTGTAACACTTCTATCACAAAATCCATCGGAGTGTAATCATCATTATTCAAAATTACTTTGTACATCGATGGTGGCTTAACCTGAATCTCTTCCTCTTCTAAAATATCGGAGTCAGGGCTAATCCATTCGTATAACTTACTCATAGTTTCATCTTAGTTCATTAGTTCACAAGCTGGCTATAGCGAAGCCAACAAAAAAGATTTTATTAAAATGTTACAAAGAACACTTGACTGACTTGCTCTTTTTACTAAAGTGTTACCTGTAGTAGATATAATCTGCATCAAAACGCATTAGTATGCAAACTGTCAAATATATTGATATATAGCTAATGCAAAATGGAAGTTGAATGCAAGAGGGATGTAATAGCATGGCAACAGGTACAGTGAAATGGTTCAATAACGCCAAAGGATTTGGTTTCATCTGCCCTGAGGATGGAGAAGACGATATCTTCGCCCATTACTCTACAATCCAGATGGAAGGATACAGAACACTTAAGGCGGGACAACAAGTTAACTATGAAGTGCAAACAGGCCCTAAAGGCTATCATGCTAGCGAAATCATCCTCGCTGAAGGTGATGAAGCTAAGTAATCTTGTATCTACCACATTGTGTATAATAAAGGTGAGTTTAGCTCGCCTTTAATTTTTGTTCCCTTCTATCTCAACATCTACCGCATTACTAACAGACCATAATAATAATGTGTTTACTTGTCTATGTTCTGATGACTCAATGGGCATTTAAAGTACTGCTATCACATGATTATCCAATAATCTTGTTCGGTACAAGAGAAAGACAGAATCACCTTATGCATAAAAAGTGAATAGCTAAAAATGCACTCACCACCGATTAAATTTAAACATATCATTTACAATTCTCTTGCTCTGTTTTCATCATATGCGAAATAATTAGCGTTGAAAACCATTGAATCATTCCCAAAGATCACCTTTGAGAAGTTAAGCACGAACCACCACACTGAATGCCTAACAAGCAAACAAAGTGTATTTTTTGCATACAAAAAAGCCCAGCATTGCTGGGCTCATATCTCTATGTAATGATTGAATTACATTTGTTCAATCATATCATCAGCAAATTCAGAACACTTACGTAATGTTGCGCCATCCATTAGACGCTCGAAATCATAAGTCACTGTTTTGTTGCTAATCGCAGCTTCCATTGAGCTAATGATTAGATCTGCGGCTTCAACCCAACCTAGGTGACGCAGCATCATTTCTGCAGAAAGGATAAGTGAACCTGGGTTTACTTTATCCTGACCTGCGTATTTAGGCGCAGTACCGTGCGTTGCTTCAAATAGTGCAATACCATCACCAATGTTTGCGCCAGGTGCAATACCAATACCACCAACCTGTGCAGCAAGTGCATCAGAAACGTAATCACCGTTTAGGTTCATCGTTGCAATAACATCGTACTCAGCAGGGCGAAGCAGAATTTGTTGCAAGAATGCATCAGCAATACAATCTTTAACGACGATCTCTTTACCCGTATTTGGATTCTTTAAAGTCATCCATGGGCCGCCATCAAGTAGTTCAGCACCGAACTCTTGTAGCGCAACTTCGTAACCCCAATCTTTGAAGGCACCTTCGGTGAACTTCATGATGTTACCTTTGTGTACCAAAGTTAGTGAATCACGATCGTTATCGATTGTGTATTGAATTGCAGCACGGACTAAACGCTTTGTGCCTTCTTCAGATACAGGCTTGATACCTACACCACATTGTTGTGGGAAACGGATTTTAGTTGCACCCATTTCTTCTTGTAGGAATTTAATCACTTTATCCGCTTCCGCAGTACCGGCTTGGAATTCAACACCCGCATAGATATCTTCAGAGTTTTCACGGTAAATAACCATGTCAGTTAGCTCTGGTTGCTTAAGTGGGCTTGGAACACCATCAAAATAACGAACAGGACGAGCACAGATATATAAATCTAGCTCTTGGCGTAATGCTACATTCAGTGAGCGAATACCACCGCCAACAGGCGTTGTCAGTGGGCCTTTAATTGCTACTTTGTAGTCACGGATAAAATCTAATGTTTCTTGAGGTAACCAAGCATCTTCACCGTAAATTTGTGTCGACTTTTCACCTGTGTAGATTTCCATCCACTCAATTTTACGATCGCCAGCGTAGGCTTTCTTTACAGCTGCATCGACAACTTTAATCATTGCAGGGCTTACATCAACACCAATACCATCACCTTCAATGTAAGGAATGACTGGGTTGTTAGGAACGACCAATTTACCATCAGAATCTAGGGTAATTTTCTGACCTTCAACTGGTACAACTACTTTACTATCCATTTTAATCTCCTAGCGTCCATTTGTTATCTTTTTGTAAGATGCGAGCAAATCATACTTGAAATTTTAACGGCACGCCAATTGTGTTATTTTCACGTATAATAGACCTGTCTATACTACAGATCTCCATTACGGCAGTATTTATGAAGCCAAATACCATGATTCGTCAACCTAAACGTGCCAATAATGAGCGCAGGGCATCAAGAAAATTAAATAAACCCAAACGATCGCGTGGCCCACAAAAGATCATTTTATTTAACAAACCCTTTAACACTTTGACCCAGTTTTCTGGTGAACCGGGCGATAGCACCCTGGCAGATTTTATTCCGGTAAAAGATGTTTATCCTGCTGGGCGCTTAGATAAAGACAGTGAAGGTTTGTTAGTTTTAACCAATGATGGTGTGTTACAAGCTAGGTTAACGCAACCCAAATCAAAGCAAGCGAAAGTGTATTGGGTACAAGTTGAAGGCGCACCAACAGAAACTAATCTGCAAGCTTTACGTGATGGCGTAGAATTAAAAGACGGTATGACACTGCCAGCGGGTGTTGAAGTCATTGAATCACCAATCGTATGGGATCGTAATCCACCAATTCGCGAACGTAAAAACATTCCGACCACATGGCTTGCTATTACATTAAAAGAGGGACGTAATCGCCAAGTTCGTCGTATGACCGCGCATATCGGCCATCCAACATTACGTCTAATCCGCTATCAAATGGCACAATGGACGGTCAGTGATCTTGCTCCGGGTGAGTGGCGAGAGGTCACATTAGCCGCCAGTGAACAATTGTAAACGCTGCGATTCATCTGTGTGATTGTTTCTATCTCAAATCACACAGATTACCAACTGAAATGTAAAACACTCTTTCTCTTCAAAAAAACTACACATTCATAACTATATCTATTATTATCCACCAAAATAGCAAACGATTGCGCAGCTAGTAAAACAGTCTACTTATACATTATATTTACTGCTTATTTGGCTGTTACCTATTGTATTAGTGGTGATTTTTCAATTTTAACAATGATATAAGACAGTGCATTACGCTACGTCACTTATTTATTGAAGTGTGATTCTGCTCTCGATCTGTTTCAGCTCAATGCTTTCTGTTAGAATTACGCTCTTAACACTAAATTAGCGACTGAAGAGAAATATGTCAGATAACAGCCAAAAGAAAGTCATTGTCGGCATGTCCGGCGGCGTAGATTCATCGGTATCCGCTTACCTACTCCTTCAACAAGGTTATCAAGTTGAAGGCTTATTTATGAAAAACTGGGAAGAAGACGATAACGACGAATACTGCTCTGCTGCAGAAGATCTCGCTGATGCACAAGCTGTATGTGACAAGCTGGGTATTCCTCTGCACACCATTAACTTTGCAGCAGAATACTGGGATAACGTTTTCGAGTACTTCTTAGCTGAATACAAAGCCGGTCGAACACCAAACCCAGATATTCTATGTAACAAGGAAATCAAATTTAAGGCATTCCTTGAATTTGCAGACGAAGTACTTGAAGCTGATTACATAGCTATGGGTCACTACACCCGTCGTAGCTTCCCAACGGCGGAAGGTGATAAGCCACAAATGCTACGTGGTGTAGATAATAACAAAGACCAAAGCTACTTCTTGTACACCTTAAGTCACGAGCAGATCGCACGTAGCTTATTCCCTGTTGGTGAACTCGAGAAACCTGAAGTTCGTCGCATTGCGGAGGAGCAAGACTTAATTACAGCGAAGAAAAAAGATTCAACAGGTATCTGTTTTATCGGTGAACGTAAATTCACTGAGTTCTTAGGCAAATATCTACCCGCTCAGCCAGGTAAAATTGTTACCGCTGACGAAGGTAAAGAAATTGGTGAACACCAAGGCTTGATGTACCACACTCTTGGTCAACGCAAAGGCTTGCTTATTGGAGGCCAAAAAGGTGGTAATGGTCACGAAGATGCATGGTATGTGGTTGATAAAGATGTTAAAAGCAACCTATTGATTGTTGGCCAAGGCAAAGATCACCCACGCCTAAAATCAAACGGGTTGATTGCGAAGCAATTACATTGGGTTGCTCGTAAACCAATTCGTGAAACAATGGCTTGTACGGTGAAAACACGTTACCGCCAACAAGACATTCCTTGCACCATCATTCCTGTGGATGATGAAACCATTAAAGTGATTTTTGATGAGCCTCAAATTGCAGTTACTCCAGGTCAATCCGCGGTATTCTACAACGGTGAAATCTGCCTAGGTGGCGGCATTATTGAAGAGCGAATTTAAAGGAGTTTCACCGTGGCTTACACTGTTTATGACCGAACAATCGCCTTTGCTGGTATTTGCCAAGCGGTAAAACTGGTTCAGGAAGTTGCCAAAAATGGTAACTGTGACGACGATATTCTAGCCGCAACATTAAATAGTATTGTTGAAACAACGCCAAACAATACTGTTGCCGTCTATGGAAATGAAGAAAACTTGCGCACGGGCTTAGAGTCCATGGTGCGTGATATCGACAATAGCACGTCAGGTAGTGAAATTACTCGCTACTTAGTCAGTGTGATGGCATTAGAACGTAAATTAGAAAGTCGTCGAGACAGCATGTCACAGCTTGGGGATCGCATTGATATGCTTAAACGCCAACGTGACCATTTCGAGCTACTTGACGAGCAAATGCTAAGCAACATCGCGAGTGTTTATCTAGATATTATTAGCCCGCTTGGCCCTCGTATCCAAGTATCAGGCACACCTGCGCAGCTACAACAATCTCACGTACAGCATAAAGTCCGTGCGTTATTACTTGCGGCTGTTCGTGGTGCGGTACTGTGGCGTCAAGTCGGTGGTAAACGTCGCCACCTGTTGTTTGGTCGTAAGCAAATGATCGAGCAAGCAAAAATCTTGCTTGCGCGAAACTAAAAACGACGATGTAAATATTCATAACATCTAGCTTTGGCTAACCCTTAGCTAGATGAACAAATTGTTTTAACCCTTATAAATCAGGAGAGACCCAATATGGAACTGTCAGCATTGACTGCTGTTTCCCCAGTAGATGGCCGATACGGAAGTAAAACAAGCGCACTACGCAGCATTTTCAGTGAATTTGGTCTGCTAAAGTACCGCACAATCGTTGAAATCCGTTGGTTACAAAAATTAGCCGCTACTGACGCTATTGTGGAAGTTCCTGCATTCAGCCCTGAAGCTAACGCATTCTTAGATCGTGTTGCCGCTGAGTTTAGTGAAGAAGATGCGTTACGCATTAAAACGATTGAACGTACAACAAACCATGACGTTAAAGCGGTTGAGTACTTCCTAAAAGAAAAAGTTGCTGAGTTACCAGAGCTTCACGCGGTTAACGAATTCATCCACTTTGCATGTACTTCAGAAGATATTAACAACCTTTCTCACGCGCTTATGCTAACTGAAGCACGTGAAAAAGTAATGCTTCCAGAAGTACGTAACGTGATTGATGCGATCAAAGATCTAGCAAATCAATTCCGTGATATTCCAATGCTTACTCGTACTCACGGCCAGCCAGCTTCTCCATCTACAATGGGTAAAGAAATGGCGAACGTGGCGTACCGTATGGAACGTCAATACAAGCAAATCGAAAACGTTGAAATTCTTGGTAAGATCAACGGTGCTGTAGGTAACTACAACGCTCACCTTTCAGCTTATCCTGAAATCGATTGGCACCAATACAGTGAAGAGTTCGTGACCTCTCTAGGTATCACTTGGAACCCTTACACAACACAGATTGAACCACACGATTACATCGCAGAGCTATTCGATGCATTCGCACGTTTCAACACAATCCTTCTAGACTTCGACCGTGACGTTTGGGGCTACATTGCCCTAGGTCACTTCAAGCAGAAGACGATTGCGGGTGAAATCGGCTCATCAACCATGCCGCACAAAGTTAACCCAATCGACTTTGAAAACTCCGAAGGTAACCTTGGCCTAGCAAATGCTATCTTCGGTCACCTAGCACAGAAACTGCCTGTTTCTCGCTGGCAGCGCGACCTTACTGACTCAACAGTACTTCGTAACCTAGGTGTAGGTTGTGGTTATGCAATTATTGCTTACACATCAACACTGAAAGGCATTAGCAAGCTAGAAGTTAACGCTGATGCGTTAGCTGCAGAGCTTGATAAGAACTGGGAAGTATTGGCTGAGCCAGTACAAACAGTAATGCGTCGTTACGGTATCGAAAAGCCATACGAGAAGCTAAAAGAACTAACCCGTGGTAAACGTGTTGATGGCGAAGGCATGCGTGTATTCATCGATGGCCTTGATCTTCCAGAGCATGAAAAAGCACGTCTAAAAGAGCTAACACCAGCAAATTACATTGGTGATGCTGTTAAGCTAACTGACAATCTATAATTTCGTTATAAACGAGATTAAAAAAAGGCGAGATGGGTACCTTTCTCGCCTTTTCTTTATCTCTAATTTATCGATTAGACTTCCGTGAACATCACCAACCCACGACGGTTCAATGCATTAGATTTTAAGCTGTGTCCTTTTACGATGGGATTCTTCTCACCAAAATATTTCACTTCAAAATGATAATGACTTTCATCAATTCGCGCTTTTAAATAGCTTTCAATCGCATGTGAACGACGCAGCGATAAAGCTTCATTGTAGCTATCACTACCTTGATAGTCGGTATGACCTGCAATTAAGATATCACCTGAAAGTGAATGAATTTTAGCAATAAAATCATCTAACTCTTTAATATCTTCTGGTTTTAAAACCGCTTTATCAAAGTCAAAATGCGAGATCAAAGACAAGTATATCTTCTTATCTTCCGCTATTGTTTTCGGCTTAAGCTCTGCAATTAAAAACTTCTTCACGGTAAGATCATCAAACTTATTGATGTTTTCTTGGCTAACATAAGTATCAGTTGAACAACCAGTAAATAACGCTAATAAACATAAAACGAAGAGTGATTTTTTCATTAGAATTTACCCACTAAGTTAATAAAGACGCCTTTCGCGTTGTAATCATCGTTATGTACTAAATCATCATCAAATTTAGAAAAGTTATAACCCACACCAATTTTCATATTGTCGTTAATATGTTTATTCACAGACACTAAGGCACCTTGTTCTAAGTCATTAGTGACACGATCTTTTTTCCAGTGATACTCACCTGTTACATCCCAGTCTTTCATCACTTTATAGCTTGCACTGATACCTGTTAGCAAAATCTCGTTCTTCACTGGCACATCACTACTGTCTTTACGTTTATAAAGCTCAGATTTTTTCTTATAAGCCCCTTTCAAACCAACATCAACATGAGCATTAACCGAATAAATCGTTTCACCTTCAACAATATGGCTCTTCTCATTATTGGTATCTTGCTCTTTTAAACGGTCAGTTTGATCGTAGTCTTCTAAAAAGGTGTATCGGGTTAGAAAGTTCAAGCGATCGTTAAAAATAGGACGATAAGCTAAGCCCACACTACTTTCGGTGTAGCGTTCAACGACTTCGTTTTTGGTTTCATCTTTAGATTTCGAGTAATTGAATTTGCCAAACAAGGTGTACTCATCTGTAAGATGATGAACATAACGGTTAGTAGTCACAAGCTGAGTGACTTTGCTATCACCTTTATCGACACGGTATTCAACTTTATTCTTTAAGCTGTAATCGTCTTTATCAATAGAGGTGTAAAAACTGATACCACTGCGTTCAACCTCACCGTTATCTGTGCTCGTTAACTGACTCTTTTCAAATGCAATACCCGCATCAACATCATCATTCACATCATAATCAAAACCAAAGGAATTCACTTTCCCTTTGCCATTGTTATCATCAACAAATTGGTTTTCTTGATAGAACGATAACGTGTCAGTTAGATCGGCTTTCTGCCCAAAAACGATATTGTTTTCGTTATCATAATCTTCTTGGATATAACTCGCATAAGTGGAATAGTCGTCGTTAACTTGATAGTCCACTTTCGCTTGCAGAGAATCGCCGCGATCACCTGTGGCATATTCTCCTGATAACGTCCAATCATCATTTAGTGCAAACTCACCACCCACTGCAGTGCTATCATCCTGATCAAAACTCTGACTGGCATTAACCGTTTTTTGTCCTTTAACATATAAACTGTTGTCATCGTTAAATTCGTAATCAGCACGAACGCCAATGAGATTACCAGAGCTCTTTTGGTCATCATAATTAAGTTCGTTAACATGTCGTCCAGCCGCTGCAATTTTCACATTGTCAGTAATACGGTATTGTCCTTCAACCTCAACACGTTCGGTATCGGTAACCGTTTTACCACTGCTTTCTTGCTCATTTAAATGATCAAATCGAGTGGTTAATTGTGTACGATCGCCAAATTGCAAACGTAGCTTCGAGCCATAAGCTAACTGTGCCAAGTTATCGCCTTGGCTGGCATAGGAATATCCTAAATCTTTATCACGATACCAAGCTTCAATATCGTTACCGACAGCACCAAAGGTATCAGGCATAAGATCGTACAAACTCGCTACTGCATGTACTTGGATCATGTCACCTTGACGTTTAGCACTTGGATCAGTATTTTCAATTTTATCGAAGCTTAAACCACCGTCTTTTGATAAGTAGTTACTGTCCGTTTGCTGCCCTTCAGAGTGAGAGAACTCCGCAGTTAAATAGCTTCCTTCCGTCGCTTTTAAAGTTAAATCAGCGCCTGATAATTGGTAGTCCTGATTGTTTTTTTGCTCTTGTACGTAAGTACTGCCAAGCGCAATATTATCAGTAAGCCAGCCTTTCACACGACCACCAGCAGTCATTTGCTCTAGTGCTTCGCTACCGTTTGGTACATATTCATAATCAACCGATAAGTAGTTTTCTAGATCGTTATTGGTTGATGAATCTAATACCCCATCACCACCAGATTGTGATTGCTGACTTAATGGTTTATTCAGCACAATACGACCTTGGAACGGGTTAATGGTGTAGTCACGCCCCGGTTGCAAGGTTTTTCGGCTTTCCACCACGCCTGTTTTACTGTTACGCACAACGAGAGTGACTTTGTCACTTCCCGGTACAATTTCGCCGTGTCGTGTATTGTATAGGCTACCACCAGTACCTAAGAATTCATCATGAGAAGATAAGGTGTCAGCTTGTGAAGCAAAAGTGGTGACAGCAAGCCGATCATTGCCAAATGACGTGGTTTGACGAGTACGATAATCCCCTTTAAAACCATATAAGCTTCGGCTGTAGTCTGTGTTTTCAGTACCCGTTAATCCTGTATTGAAATTACCCCACATGGCACTAGATTTGTCATATTGCACATCCAGATAGACTTTACCTTTGGTATTAACGACTTTTTCAATATTGGCTTCATCACCATAGTTGCCGTAATACATTTCGTCGTCATCGTCTAAGATATCAAATACCGTTGTGTCATCTGCAGCAAACGGATGTTTTAACATATCTTTTAACGCTGATTCTTTCGTATCAACATGGGCAACAACCTGAAGCTTGTCGCCAAACTTACCTTGACCGAAATACGCTAATCGACCACGGTTATAAATGTCACCTTGGTATTGTTCATCAACAGCAAGTACGTCTTTATTACCAGAAACATGGTTACGGCCAAAATACAGATCCACTAAACCAGCTTGAGCATAGTAAGTATCGGGAATACGAACAAATAGCTGGTAATCTCGCTCTTTGCCATCGTCATATTTCACTTTAACTGGAAACATGTAGGCATCTGTTGGCAAATACTTTTCAACATACAATTTGCCATCTTCAACATCATACTCATCATCACCAATGGTAACAGTATCAACGCCCTTTAACCCCGTAACCATCATTTTTGCCATGCCTGAAGACGTGGGAATGTTATGACGCATCAATGTTGCACGACTGTAACTGCGCTTTTCATTGTTATCATCATTATCAAGTTTATCGATTTCCACTTGTTTATCAGCATGAACTAAATCGGTAATACCGAGTGTCGATACATCCATGTTGCCATCTTTATCCCAAATCTTGAGTCTAAAGATCAGTTGCTCCCCAGCTTTGAACTGATAGCTAGTTTCAGTTTTTCCGTCCCATTCAATATCAAAATCATTACTCAGTTCATCACCAGCCAGCACTTTCAATGGCTGAGATAAATGACGATCTTTGCCACGGTATACTGCAAGCTGCCAACGCTTAATATAATGAGAGTAATTAGTTTGGATATTAAATCGAAGGCTATCTGTCACCTTATTATGCTCAACTTCCACCTCATCACTGAGATCCACATTAAGCACAGGTGAAAACTTGGTAATATCACGAGTAGCCCAGATAGCTCCCTCATCGAGATAGATACGAGAATTGTCTTTCTGAGTATGGATATCAGTTTTAATATTGGTTGACTCTGAGCTTAATAATGTCAACTCAGGCTCTGACGTTTGAGTCGTATTTTGATCGATTACAGATTGCGCTTGTACCATTAATGGGAGCGCTGAAATGATTAATACTGTTATTTGACTTAATTTAAACGTTTTCACTAGAACCTCTTGTCGGTCACTACGCTGATTTAAAAACGTAGTAACACTGATACGAGCACTTTATTCTGAATTTGTTATCCCTTTATTTTGCTCGCTATATATTGGTGTTCTGTACAAGCAAAATTACGTAAAGGCTGATATGAAGAGGCTAACAATTGCTGTTAAATGGGTTAACTCATAAATATTGAAATGTTTTGATTTTGAATTTCAGAGAAAAAAACACTGTTTACGTCAATTAATATAAAATACAGGGCAAGATAAATTATCATGAAAAATTAAGCGAAGTAGAATTTACCCCTCTTCATATAAAAAAACATAAACAATTAAAATCATAACCTTACAAACAAGATCGTATGGATTTATCATAACAAAAAGTTTTGAATCCAATTTTCAGAATAGTATTAGCAACCTGAACTACAGTAAATTTTTACTATTTCTTATTCTTTTCTCTAAAAAATTACGATTAAAACCCTTCCGTTCTTTAATCATAAAAATGAAGATTATTTCGCTGTATCGATTTATTTTTTAAAAATTTTATATCTCATAGATAGGTGTTAATACTCGTCAAAGCGTATAGTGAAATATATCTAGAGATATAAAACAGCAGGAAAAGATAGATTAATACGTGCACTGTTATTCATGACTATATAAATGATGAACCAGTACTCATTAAATTAATGGGTATGGGGGCGACTCTTTGATATCAAAAAGAGTCTGTAAAAATAGATATAAAAAAAGCTGATGAGAATGCATCAGCCTTTGATTTATCGCTTAACTAATTAATGTTTGGTCTGAACACTGAAGTTAAACTTAGCCAGTGCATTTGGTGTTATACGCTGCACTTTCGGGTTTTCACTGATCACTTTCATTCCTGTTGGTAAAGAATCAGTATCTACTTTCACAAGGAAGTTCTTACCTTTTTTATCTTTCACCCACTGATCTGGAATGTGGTAACGACCAAATTGATCGGTTTCGATCTTAATCCCTTCAGTGGTAATTAAGCGAACCCCAGGAATACCATCTTCATAGATACCCAAGTTTTCAATCACGATTTCCCAAACATACCCACTTTTCGCTTGGTATAGATTACGCGTCACATTGAGGTTCTCTGCTGAAAGCCCTTGTTTGCTATCACCAGTTAATGTGCGTGTGATCTTACTATCAGTTCCAAAATGAACATGAGTACCATTGCTTGTTGTTACGCTAAAGGCAAACGGTGTAGCTGTTGTCGTTTTAAAACGGATCACAGCTTTATTACTTTGCTTCAAGGTTCGGTTTTGCGATTGGCCCATCAACGTTTTAACTGTAATACCACTACTAATAGGGGCTGCTTTTTTCACATCATTCACTACTGTCGTTTTACCGTCACCCATTAAGGTTGTTGAATTAGCAACATAATCCCCTTTCGGTAACTCCGTTTTTACAGTAATGCCTTTAGCAGTTGCATCAGCTTGGAAACCATCGCCGTTTAAGTCTTCAAATACTTTACCTATGATAGATGCGGTATCGAATAACTTATCCGCTTCAATTTCAACCACCGCTTTATCGACATTCGATTTATCTTTACCACGGATCTGCGCAACGGCGGTATTGACATATTTACCAAATGTCACACCTGTGCTAACACGCATTAAATAACGGACACGTACTTTCTCGTTTGATTTCAGGTTAACCTTTCTAAAGGTTAATTGCCCTGACATCACAGGCTCTTGGCTTAGAGGCTCATCATCTTTCGTATCAAACTCACCATCAGGGCCACTATGTACGATTTGGGTTGAGCCCGCTACATATTGGAAACCTGCTGGGTAGTGGTCAACAACAGATACATCGTAGAAATTCGCTTTATTGTCGTTTTCTACCATCACTTCGTATTCAACCACATCACCCACTTGCGCTGTTTCTTTTGATGCTGTTTTTGTCAGTTTCAAATCGTACTCTGGCAGCATAGGTTTTACTGTTGATGCTAGCTTTCCTATATTAATATTACGAGGTGTCGCTTTTACTATTGCCTTGTTATCTAAATAAAAGGCAGCATAGTCGATAACATTCACCAAATTTTTATCTACCGTCGTCGTAAAAATATAAACCACTTTACTGTGTGGAGCGATGTGCAATCCTGTTTGTACATCTTTGCCATCAGTGTAACTACCTACCGTTGTACCACGGTCAGTTCCTGTCGCTTTCGTTACAATTTTCCAATCTGTGTAAGCTGGGATTTGACGACCGCTATAATCTGCAGTGTTCACTTTTGAAAACTCACTCATAAAGCCAACATTGTTAGCAAATGCATCCGTGTTATTTTCTAAAGTAATGGTATAAACCACAGTTCCACCCGGCACATAGATGAATTCGTCATCCCCCGTATTATTCGCATCATAGTCCGTTGTCGTGACAATAGTACCTGTGATGTCAGGTTGTAATGGCGGTACAAGATTACTTGGTACATCCTGATCATTCACCGTTGCAATATTTTGCAAAGATCCATTAGCACTATCAACCACAGTACCAATTACTCTAAAGGTAATAGTTTGCTTTGGAGGCAGATCGACCAAGAACTGCGTTTCTGTTTGCGCTTGAACCAGTGCACCTTGTGGAACAGTTTCTACGACAAACTTAGTATTGCCTTTTACAAAAGCAGGACCTGTTGAGCCATCACGGTATTTCACCTCTATCGCACTCATATCATCATTAACAACCATGTCATCAATCATGTTGTTCGATGTATTGGTGATGCTTAACTCAAAACTCAAATCCTTATTAATAATGTAATGTGATTCAACACTTACTTTGGTTGCTTCAAAACTGGTTTGCTCAGGCTTTACGGTTGCCGTTGCTTCCTGCTTGTTCTCTCCAAATGTCATGTTAGCTGTGTTTGTAATATCATCAACAATGTTGTCTGCAGCGATACCAGTTACTGTAAATGTCACTGTATCTTGCGGTGCAATATCCATTACTACATTTACATTTTTATCTTCAGGCAAGTTTTTCTTTAGCTTGTTTAAAGCAACATCCATCACTTTGGTATTTTCATTCCCCGCGACATAACTCACTTTCCAATGTGTAAATGCTGGAGTTAGTTGACCTAAGTTTGTTGTCGCTTCAATCTCACTGATTAAGTCTTCAAGCGCCACATTCGCGGCAAACCCAGCCCCTGAATTTTTAACCTTAATTTCGAAACCAACTTCACCACCATTTTGGTAAGTAGGGTTCATTGCCTCTTTGGTTAAAACAACGGCTCCATCAATAGGATCAATCGTTACTTCAGCTTGGTGATCGCCACCATCTTTACCAATTGCATGTGCTACATTAGTAATAGAACCAATCACGTTCCTATTCACATTCGCAGCAATATTTACCACCACCGATGAATTAGGCGCGATATCTAAAATGATACTTTCATTGCTTTCTTGCCTAACAACCTTGCTATCACCTAAGTCAGCAATTTTCGTCACAATCGAATTGGCATCAAAAGCATTGCCTGTTAATGGTGACGCTTGTGTACCACCAGCAATTTCAGCTTCAATTTTTGACACTTCATCTTTGATATTAACGCCTGTCGCCCAACTCGCTTGGGTGTTATTCACTGTCACTGTGTAATTCACCGTTTGCCCAGGAAAAAACGTACTAATATCAACTGTTTTCTCTATCGTGATTTCAGATGATTCAGGCGTTATTACTACCTCATTCGACGCTTGAACATTAGCATAAGCAGTATTGGCAATATTACCGACAACATCGCTTGCAACCTGAGCATCAACGGTTATTACTGCTTCACTGCTTGGTGCTAAATCAACTAACGCTGAGATAGTGCCATCAGGATTTTTTTCAACAAAACCGTCACCTACAATTACTTTGCCAGATGTTACTTTTATGGATGATTTATCAAACGCAGGACCTTGTTTACCACCAGCGACATCCGCTTCAATGGCATCAATAGCATCTGTGACTTTTACGTCTGTTACCCATGTCGCTGACTTATTTACAAGCGTTAGGGTATAGACCATGATATCGCTAGGTACAAACGTAGATTTATTTACCGCTTTCTCAATCGTAAATTCACCTTCAATTGGATCAATCGTGACAGTTTGTGACGGTATATTTTTACTACCGGCATACGCTGTATTATCAATTGGACCAATGACGTTATCAGCAACGACGGCTTTTACTGTAAATGTCACCGAACCTTTGGGTTTTATGTCTGCAATAGCATCAATATTATCTGTTGAATTACTTGTGATAAATGAACCCTCAGATGCTTTAGCATCCACTGATACAGAACTAAATGCAGTACCGCTTGTGGCTGATGTAGCATTATGGGCAATATCAGCCATGATAGTCGTTATTTCATCTTTAATAGGGAAATCATTGAGCCACGCCTCACCAATATTCTTAACCGTTATGGTGTAAGTCACTTCTTGTCCCGGAACAAAAGTGTCTTGATCTACCGTTTTTTGAATATCAAAATCACTGTTTTGTGGTGGAATAACTTCTGATGCATTTTCTTTTCCATCCACCATCGCGTGATTTGAATCAATCACGCCTACAGCCGTCTCTTTAATACTCCCTTCAACGGTAAAAATAACCGTTTGCTGTGGCGCGATATCAATTTCTGTATTCAATGTTTTGTTCACTAGTGGTGATTGCACAGGAACAAACGTGTCGGGTAACCCGCTAACTCCACCTTCAACACGGTAGTTAATTTCATAATGACTATAAGCAGGTTCGTTCTTATCGCCTGCAACATCGACATTTACATCAGCGACAACATCCTTCACTTTGATATCATTGGCCCAACTCTCTGAATTGTTGACTACTTTTATTTCGTACGCCGCTTTTTGCCCCGGAGTATAAAAACTACTTGATGTAAACGGCGTTTCATCAAGTTTGATTACAGCTTTTGATGAGCTTAACTGTTTAGGTTCAGGTATTAATACAGCGTCATCACTCTTCTTACCGAACACTGCTGTATTGGAAATATCCCCCAATGCATCATCGCTAATGGTTGCATCCACTAAAATCGTAATTTTGCCGACTTTAGGAGCAAGCACAGCTTGAGATTTAATGTCTTGCTCGCCTGTTGTTACAGGAAGCGTAGTAATACCCCCTTCCGTTATTGGCGCATTTACAGACCAAGTCTTATACGGTGTAGCTTCAGGATCTTGCTTACCATCACCAGATAACTCTGCAACATTAGTAACAAGCTTACTCAATTCATCTTTTAATTCTGTGTTGTAGCTAGTACCGTAGCCTGTGTTTATCAATTCAATTTTGTACTGAATTAACTGCCCAGGAGTATAAGTGGAGATCGCTTTTCCATTAGAATCCAGTGCTGTTTTCACCAGCTCAATATCAGACGGTAGCATGTGAGAAATGGGTGATTTAGGTTTAATACGATCGCCAATGTTTGCCTCATTTTGGAATGTCCCAACAATGTTAGGCTTAATGTGCGCTTTAATATTAAATGTCACAGTATTTAGCGCACCGATATCAACTGACGTATTCAAATCTAAATCTGACGAATCAAAACCTGCGACGTTAGTGAAAGTATCTTTATGAACGATGCTGCTTTTAATTAGCACTTCATCAAAGACAGGCTCGTTATCCTTACCATCGAATGTTTTAGATGTAATGGCTGATAAGTCATCTTTAATCGATAAATCATCAATATTGGCCTCACTTTTATTCGTCACCACAACTTCATATTCGATGTAACCACCAGGCATATAACCTTTTAAATTCGGCAGCTTATTTTTTTCATCATCATAGTAAGCAAGGATTGTCTTTTTCGCTTCGAACTTACCCGTTACTGGGTTAGTAACAACTTCCGTTGTATTGCCATTAACATCAAGCGCATTGGTAATAGAACCTACCGCATCTTTATTTACGCTTGCTTTTACCGTGTACACTGCTTTACCACCTAATGGGATGATGGTATCTGTCGTATCAAGGCTAGTATAAGGATCATAACTACCGGGGTAGAACCAATCTTTATAATCACCCGTATATTCATCTGACGTGCTAATATTTGAAAATGCAGTCGCTTCAATCCCATTGATATCTAAAACCTTTATATCTGCAATAAGATCTTTAACATGTACATTAAATGCGTGTGCTTTACCTGTATTTTCAACCGTCAATAAATAGGTTAATTGTTGACCTGGCTTATAACTTTTCTCTTGTGTTTGTTTAGTGATCTCTAGTTTTGGCTCGTAAGGTTCCACTACTAAATCAGAATCGTTATTGAAGATAATATCACCCACAGCATCCTCACGTACCGTACCTGTTATGGTGAAAATCACTTTATCTTTTGGCGCGACATCAATCGTCGTATCAATATTTTTATTATTAGCTACAGTACCGTCTAACGTGCCATCAGTAGAAGTCGATGGCAGGTCGTGCCCTGTTTCTTTGGGCTTCTCTACTGATACTGTGAACTCAGGACCTAAGCCATGTTCAAACGGGTTACCTTCTGAAGTTGTACCGTCTTTATTAATAGTTTTTACCGTTAGACCTTCTAGGTTCTCCAAAATGACTTTGTTATTCATGTAGCCCAAGTTTGAAGAAGCCGTGATGGTATAAACAATTTCAGTTTTACCCGGAATATAATGAGAGTCACTTAATTTACGCGTGATATTTCCACCGGTTGATGCTCGTTCTACCGATGCTTCAGCATAAGCTGTAATCTCCTCCATTCGTCCATTTTTAGGTGAACGATAAATAACTTCAGCAACATTGTTTAACCAATCACCAACGACATTGTCTTTAATGATGGCTGTAATTTGGTAAGTAACGCTATCACCATCTTCACCTTTTGCCTTCAGTGAAATGTGATCGCTTAAATCAACATCTACATCAAATGCTTGATAACTACCACTACCAATCTGTTTGGTTATTTTCCAAGAACGATAAGGTGTACCTGTCGTATCGGCGTTATGGTTATCACCATTATTTGCTAGCGCAATATCAAGGCCTGAGATCTGATCGTTAACAATTACATTATCAACTTGATGTGCACTGTTATTTACAACATGTACAGTCCAAGTGTACTTATCACCAGGGTGGTAACGTTTAAAATCAGGATCGCCATACTTATAAATACTAACGCTATTACCCGTCACACCGTCTTCTTTTACATCCACAAAGCATCAAAATGTTCACCTGAATTGTCATCAACAGTTGCAACGTTAGTGATTATTCCTTTGCCTATCGCATTATGAGACACAACCCCTTTAACGTGGATTCGAAGCGTTTGATGAGGGGCTAAATCAAAACGAGCACGATCTAAATCTTTCGTACCCTTTGTCGAAGGTTCAGAGTTAGGAAAACCAAACAGTTCAGTACCTTGACCGCGATATGTCGTTGATGAGTTTTTATCATCATCAATCACTTCCCACCAAATTTTCCACGAATCAAAAATACCCAAAGTAGAAATAGAATCAGTGACATAACCGTCATTCACATAACCATCACGCTCGTAGTTTTGAATATCAATGGTGTAATCAAGTGGCTGATCAACGTTGTATGTTTCTGTTGAAACTAATTTACGTAAACGAATACGCGGCTCAGCAGGAACGACATCAACGTTAGCTGTTTTGATAATTTCACCTGTACGCGCCAATTTAGCTTGTGCTTGGTTAGTAAATTTCCCCCAAATCACATGATCTTTTCTACGTGGGTCAATATTGGCTGTCACAGTAAATGTTACCGAGCCATCTGCTGGAACATTAACAACGCTCTCTAAATCTTTATTATTTTCAGGCGCATTAACAACTTTCGCCCCACCGTCAGTATCCGTTGATACTGTCCATGACGTGAATACAGGCACCTCTTCACCCGCTTTTTCAAGTAACTCAGCTTTTATTTGAGAAATAGCATCCGTCACTGTCACATTTTTGGCAAAGCCAGCTGGAGATGGATTGGTTACTTTAATGGTGTAAGTAAACTCGTCATCCTTATAACCGTACGCACGCCACCCATCACTATTCGCGCCTTTAACATGCTTCTCTATGTTTAAATTTTCTAAACGAGGCGTAGTAATAACAGTAGATTTACCCTGTTGACTACCTTCACCTGCAACCGCAGTATTTTTAATGACGCCCACAATATCTTTACGTGTTGTCGCGGTTACAATGTATTTCACTTCTTCATTAGGATAGATCGTAGCTTTTACATTAATCGGATTTGTATTTAGTTGGTTATCTACATCTGCATTAGAATGCGTTCCTTGCTCTGTTTCGACCTTTATCTTGGTAAATGGGTAAATATTATTACTATCAACATCTTCAGCAGTAATTGCAGCTAAGTCATCTACCACTGGAATATTCATCAATAAGCCATTTGATGGATTTTTAATAACAATGGTGTAGGTAATATCTTGACCTGGTGTGAATTTGTCTTGATCAACCGATTTCTTGATCTGAATCTTACCTTTCGGCATATCAAGACCTGACCCCGACTCATTAAAATCATCACCACAAGCGCTGCTATCTTGAATATGGCCAACCGTCGTGTCTTTCACCTTCGCTTTAATCGTATATTCAACAAAGGAGCTTGGCGCTAAATCAACGACAAAATTGATATCACCTGTTCGTTGAGTTTTTGGAGCATTCGCTTCACTACCAGCATCAGTACCTTTATCGGTATTAGTTGCATTAATAGAATCGATATACCAGTACTCAAAAGGTGTTTCATCGTTGCCGATTAATTGTGTCGTTTTAGGACATGTCATAAGCTTATCGGTGAGAGAAATATTATTGGCAAACTTGTTTTTTTGAGTATTTGCTACTTTTAGTTTGTAAGTGATCAACTGCCCCGATGTGTACTCTTTCTCAACAACTTGCTTGGTATTTTTGGTCGTGGTTACTAACTGCGCCTTACTCGATACCGTATCTGTCGTTTTTACCACATGCTTTTGTGAGTCTAATAAGGTAGCTATATTTGATATATTACCAATAGCGACATCTTTGGTTTTTACATCGATAACGTAGGTAATTTTTCCAGCAGGAGGAAGAGTAATAACATCATTAAGATCAGTATTCGTTGCAGTGGATGTTAAGGCTGACTCAGCGCTATTCTCAATCATCGCATCAATAGACCATGAAGCGATTGGCGATTGATCAGTAATGTCTTTTTCTGTCCAATGACTATTATCATCAACATTATTATTGTCTAATAAAGCAATAATCGACGAAATTTCATCAACAACATGATAATTACGTGCAGTCCCCGCGTCAGCCGCATTTTCTACAACAATGGTAAATTGAGCATTTTTACCTGTTGTATAATTTGCTGTTACTGTTTTAGTAATGGAAACATTTGGCTGTAAATACTTCGTAATAACAGGTTCAATATCGAGCATAGGGAAAAACATCAATTTCTTTACAGATACTTTCCCATCAGTACTAATATCACCCATCGCATTATTAACTGTCTTTGCTGTAATAATATATTTCACAGACTCTGTGGGGGCGATAATAATATCATTCGCTTCTAAATTACCCGTAGTGTTAAATGTACCAGCACTGCTATTTTCACCACTTTTTCCAGCTTTATTTAAAACAGAAGAAAAAGCTAACCCTTCACTTCTAGAATCTAAGGTAGTGGTAATATCAGCAATAAGTGCATTTAATTTTACATTTTTATAAAAATGGTCCGTAGAGTTATTTTTTATTGATATGGTGTATTTAACTGACGAACCAGAATCATAATTTTTAGTTGCATTAATAGATACAACCAAATTATCAATAATATTTGCTTGTACTGGAAGTACCGAAAAACCAGTTATACATATCAATAAAGATAATATAATTCTTGCTAATTTTGAAAACAAATGCATAAGCTTCCTGTATATCTTCTTCTTAATTATTACTACACTCTATTTCTGCTGACTAGGTGTCCTATGTGTGTAGGCTAACAAGGTAAAGATATATGGTTAACTCATATGTTATGAATAACATTGAATCTGAAAATCAGAAGAGAGAAAACAATAATAAAAGTAATTTACAACATGTGATAAAAACAGAGTTAATGATAAAAACAAATTAAAAAACAGCACCTTAAAATTAAAACTTTGACATTTAAGATAAAAAAAACTAAAACTTGGTATTTATACAAAAAATAATATGGAAAGTTTAACTGCGCATACTCTTTTAATAATAGTTCTACATTACGATAGTCAGGTTACTCACTATAGTTATCATACACCTATAATCATGACTATTTAAAAAAAAGAAGTGAAAATTATAACGTCAACGTTACAACATTAAATATATCTTAACGCTATTGTTATTGAAATATTCATTTAAAAATCAGTTACTCAATCAAATCATAAATAATTAAACTTTATTTTATTAGTATTCCTCTTTCATACGTTATTTTCAGAATAATTAAGTAGGGTCTTATTATCACATGAATTATATTATTTAATACTATAACTAATAGAGTATACTAACTGTGAAATTAAAGCGTCTTTCTTTTACCTTTTTTAATTTTGCTATTAGCTTTTTTGCTATTGCTATCATTACTATTTTAATAACGCTTTCCTCACAAAAAGTCAGCTCTAAAATATTTAAATATCATTTGAATTTTTTAGAGAATCAACGTTTTTATTCTTATATTAATGAAATAGAAAATACTTCTATATTACTGGATAATTTGCAATACAGTTTGTCATATACCTGCGACCAGCATGACATAACAGAGCTTGAAAAAATAAGCTATTACTCCCCTCAAATTGCCTCTATTCAACTGACTACACAGAGTGGTAAAAAATGTAGTGATCACCGTGATAGAAGCACACTGCATTCGCACCCGCTTCAATATATTCTATTAGATCCTCAAATTATGCTGATTGCTAACAAAAATAATAGCCAGTCAATTGTTCAATACAACAAGAACATTATTGGTGGCACAATCACTGTTGATATCGTGCAGCAGCCAAGTAACGCGTTACTTGCAGAACTACCCAAAAGTAGTTGGCTACAAATGATTGAAGGTAACCAGACCACTCTCATTACAGGTGATCAAACAACCGCCATCTCAAAAATTTTCTCGAATAAGAAAATAAGCGCTACTATTCAAAATATTATTAAACCGATTTTAACCATGTCATTAAATAATAAAGCATGGCTAAAATATTATGTCACTGATACTGCCATTGATTCATATCAAACGAAAATTCGTCCATACCTTATCTTTTTACTCGCACTATTCACAACAGCTTTAATTTACCTCTGTTATCGCCGCTATCACAGTGCCAGAATTATTAAATTCTTAGTCGAAAATGCGATTAAACAAAACCATCTTATTCCTTATTACCAAGCTATTGTTGATGCCAAGAAACAGCAGATTTGTGGCTATGAAGTGTTGATCCGCTGGGAAACAAAAAAAGGTAAAGTCATTTTACCTGATGAGTTTATTCCGCAATGTGAAGCGAACGGAGTTATCACTCCACTGACTTTTCAACTCATTAATAGGGTTGCGAAAGATATTCGAAAACTGGAAATGCTTCATCACGGTAAACCGCTGCCTTATTACTTCAGTATTAATTTAAGTGCAAGTGTGCTTCAAGATCCTGAACTAGTAAAAATCACACGTAATGCTTTACTACATTACAAAGTTAAAGCCCACAACTTAGCCTTTGAATTAACTTAGCGAGCACCAATAAAAGATATCGAACTTGCCAGCCATGTATGCCAGAAACTTAATGATATGGGAATTCAAATCAAGCTCGACGATGTTGGTAATGGCTATTGTGATTTTCTCGCACTACAAAAACTACAAGCCACCACTATTAAAATCGATAAAATATTTATTGATGAACTAGATTGTAATAACAAAAATACCATTGTGAGATCATTGGTAGCATTTGCTGATAAAGCTGAAGTTGAGGTAGTCGCAGAAGGCGTAGAAACAATTGAACAAGCAGAGTGTTTACTCACTATGGGAATTCACTACCACCAAGGTTTTCTTTATAGCAAACCACAACCATTCACGAAGATATTAAAAAAATATCAATCTAAAAACGTTATATAAACAACAGCTAGAATATAAAAAACACGACCACAATGGCCGTGTTTTCTTTTATTGGAGAGTATTATCAAAAGCTCACTAAGCTACATGTAAACATGATACCGCATGTACATCACCACCTTGCAAAGTTGGTTTTTGCTTTGCACATAATGACGTTGAATTTGGACAACGGGTTCTAAATACACAGCCAGAAGGGGGATTCATTGGTGAAGGTAAATCTCCTTCCAATAACTCAATGTGCTTATTACGCTCAAGCTCTGGATCGGGAATAGGTACCGCTGACATTAAGGCCTTAGTATAAGGATGTTTAGGATCAGCAAATAATGCATCACTTTCTCCCATCTCAACTGCGTTACCAAGATACATCACCAACACGCGATCAGAAATATGCTTCACAACCGAAAGATCATGGGCAATAAAGATCAAACTAAGCCCCATCTCTTTTTGCAGTGATTTAAGTAAATTAACAACCTGAGCTTGAATCGATACATCAAGTGCTGATACCGGCTCGTCACAAATAATCATTTTAGGCTTTAAGATCAATGCACGTGCAATACCAATACGTTGACACTGCCCACCTGAAAATTCATGAGGATAACGGTTAATCACATTAGGTAATAAACCCACTTTCGTCATCATCGCTTGTACTTGCTGCTTAACATCATCAGCTGAAAGCTTTGGATAAAACGCTTTTAATGGCTCTGCAATAATTTCACCCACAGTCATACGTGGGTTTAATGACGCCAATGGATCTTGAAAGATCATTTGAATTTCTTTACGTTTCTCTCGTAAGGCTTCACGTTTTAACTTTGTCAAATCTTGACCAAGCCAAACAACTTGCCCATCTGTTGCTTCAACTAACCCAATAACAGCACGAGCAAAAGTGGATTTACCACAACCCGATTCACCCACTACACCAAGTGTTTCACCTTCATAAATACGGATATTAATACCATCAACCGCTTTTAATTTAAGTGGCTGTTTCCATGGCCATGCTGATTTAGCAGCAATGTTGAAGTGAACTTTAAGATCATTTACATCTAATAATAATTTCTTTTCTGTGCTCATTACCATGCCCCCATATCAGAAAAACACGCGCGTAAGCGACCATCATCGAACGGAGTTAAGATCGGAGACTCTTGTTTACAACGTGCAGATACACGATGACATCGATCTTGGTATGGACACCCCGTAGGTAAACGTAATAAATTCGGCGGGTTTCCAGGAATAGTAGGTAGCTCCTCCCCTTCAGTATCTAAACGAGGAATAGCACGTAACAAACCTTCGGTATAAGGATGGCTAGGCTGATAATAAATATCATTGATCTTGCCGTATTCCATCGTTCTGCCGGCATACATCACAAGTACCTTGTCACAGCTTCCCGCGACTACACCAAGGTCATGAGTGATCATAATGATTGATGTATTGAAATCTTTCTTCAAATCATTCAGTAATTCCATGATCTGCGCTTGAACGGTTACATCAAGTGCTGTTGTTGGCTCATCAGCAATCAACAACTTAGGACGACACAATAACGCCATTGCAATCATCACGCGCTGACGCATACCGCCTGAAAATTCATGCGGGTACATGCTAATCCGTTTGCGTGCTTCAGGGATCTTAACCGCATCCAACATGCGAACAGACTCTTCAAACGCTTCAGACTTACTCATATTTTTGTGCAGCATTAATACTTCCATGAGCTGATCGCTCACTTTCATATAGGGATTTAGCGATGTCATGGGATCTTGGAAAATCATCGCTATTTGTTCTGCACGAATTTTATTCATCACCTTTTCAGGCATATTTAAAATTTCATTGCCTTCGAATTTAGCACTGCCACTGATCTTGCCGTTTTTGGCGAGTAACCCCATGATGGCAAATACAGTTTGGCTTTTGCCCGAACCTGATTCACCAACAATACCCAAGGTTTCACCAAGGTTCAGCGAGAAATTTAAGTCATTAACTGCAGTAACAATACCATCAGGGGTAGTAAATTCGACACGCAGATCTTTTACATCTAATAAGCTCATATTACTTCCTTATAAATGAAACTAAGCATTGGAAACTTTATTATTGTTAACCATTTTGTTTCTTGCCTTGCTTCATCCTTATCTATCTTTTGGATCTAATGCGTCACGTAGACCGTCACCCACGTAGTTAAAACAGAACAATGTCACAACCATAAAACTTGCAGGGAATATCAACTGCCAAATAGCCACTTCCATTGTTTGCGAGCCTTCTTGTAACAGTGCGCCCCAACTTGTCATCGGCTCTTGTACTCCTAAGCCAAGGAAGCTCAGGAACGATTCTGTGAGAATCATTGACGGAACAAGTAACGTTGAGTAAACCGCCACAATACCTAATACGTTAGGCACAATATGACGAGTGATAATACGCCAGCGACTCACGCCACAAACATATGCTGCTTCAATAAACTCTTTGCCACGTAAAGATAGGGTTTGACCGCGAACAATACGGGCCATGTCAAGCCATGAAATGGCACCAATCGCAATAAAGATCAACATGATGTTACGACCAAAAAACGTCACTAAAACAATCACGAAGAACATAAATGGGATTGAATATAAAATCTCTAAAATACGCATCATAACGCGATCAGTTCGACCGCCAATAAATCCCGATGCAGCGCCATATAGCGTACCAATCACCACCGCGACTAACGCACCTAAAATCCCGACCATCAGTGAGATCCGCCCACCAATAAGGGTTCGAGTATATAAGTCACGACCTAAACTATCAGTACCAAAAAAATGCCCTTCAGCACCGAGTGATGGCGCGGCATGTAGTGCATACCAGTCGGTATCATCAAACGCATATTGGCTAAACATTGGGCCGAAAATAACGGCAAAGGTAATTAGAAATAAAATTGCTAAAGAAATCATTGCCGCTTTATTTCGCATGAAACGCACACGCGCGTCTTGCCATAGGCTACGGCCTTCAATTTCCAAGTTTTCTGAAAAGTTCTCTAAGGCTTCTACACTATCTTTTTTCATTAACATCATAATTATTAGCCTCTTAGTAACGGATCTTAGGATCAATTGTTGCGAGAACAATATCCACAATGGCGTTAAAGATGATGGTTAATGAACCAATCAAAATAGTAATACCAAGTACTAAAGAATAATCACGGTTAAACGCTGCATTAACGAATAACTTACCAATACCCGGTAAACCAAAAATAGTTTCGATAACGACAGAACCCGTAATGATGCCAACAAAAGCAGGTCCCATATAAGAAACAACAGGAAGAAGTGCAGGCTTTAAAGCATGTTTAATTACGATATAAGGGTAACTTAAACCTTTCGCACGCGCAGTACGAATGAAGTTACTATTCAACGTTTCAATCATGCTACCACGAGTAATACGGGCAAACGTGGCTACATAGAGAAGCGCCATGCCAAACATCGGTAGCAACACAAATTTTGTAGAGCCATCTTGCCAACCACCAGCAGGTAGCCACTGCAGCTTAATCGAGAATATGTAGATAAGAACAGGGGCGAGGATGAAGGACGGCATGACCACTCCCGCCATAGCAGTGGACATAATGGTATAATCGAGCCAGGTATTTTGTTTCAATGCCGCAATAGTGCCAACAGCGACCCCCATCACTAACGCAAAAATAAAAGCGAAAAAGCCAATTTTTGCCGAAACAGGCAAGGCTTTTGCGACCAGCTCGTTAACGGTGAAATCTTTGTATTTAAAAGACGGACCAAAATCACCTTGGACAATATTGCCGAGATAGGTGGTGTATTGCTCTAAAACTGGTTTATCTAAGCCGTATTTCGCTTCGATATTTGCCATAACCTCAGGTGGAAGTGGACGATCACTTGAAAAAGGATTTCCTGGCGCAAAGCGCATCAAGAAAAAAGAAATAGTGATCAATACCAAGAGTGTCGGTATGGCTTCTAAAATCCGTTTAGCTATGAATTTAAACATAAACGCTACCGTAATTGCTGTGAGTGCAAAGAGCAGCCTCCATTCCCCGAAGACTGCATATTATTATTTTTATTTATCGCGAATTATTTCGCTTTGAAGTACATATCTTTTGAGTAGATATTATCTTCTGGGTTTTCCATTGGGTAACCACCCAATTGCGGGTTCACTAATCGTGCGTTTACGTAGTGGTAGATCGGCATAATAGGCATATCTGCAGCAAGTTGCGCTTCTGCCTGTTTATAATCAGCCGCTCGCTGTGCATCCGATTTCGCTAGAATTGCATCATCGATCGCTTTGTCATAAGCGACACTAGAGTATTTCGGATAATTTTGTGAGTGACCACTATGCATGATAGCTAGGAATGTTGATGCTTCGTTGTAATCACCACACCAACCTGCACGTGACACGTCAAAGTTTCCTTGACGCTTAGAGTCTAGGTAACTTTTCCACTCTTGGTTTTCAAGTACTGCTTTTACACCCAGTCCCTTTTTCCACATAGATGAAATTGCTACAGCGATTTTCTTATGGTTCTCAGAAGTATTGTAAAGCAAGTTAAATTGAAGAGGGTTGTTTTGATCGTAACCAGCGGCCTTTAAAAGTTCTTTTGCTTTAGCTAGACGTTGTTTCTGATCTAACTTCGAATATTCAGGCATCGCAACTTCT
Source organism: Photobacterium sp. SKA34 (assembly GCF_000153325.1). Taxonomy (GTDB): domain Bacteria; phylum Pseudomonadota; class Gammaproteobacteria; order Enterobacterales; family Vibrionaceae; genus Photobacterium. The sequence continues at coordinate 667,008 of NZ_CH724143.1, read as the reverse complement.
AAGCCATTAGTTGCTAACGGTGTAAAGTTATAAGCTGGTGTCTCACCTTTACCTACAATAAATTTCGCCAATACATCACGGTCAATAGCGTATGACAATGCTTTACGTACATTTGCATTATCAAAAGGTTTACGTTTCGTATTAAATTCGTAGTAATAAGAACATAAATAAGGAGTGACTTTTACGTCTTGCGGATACTCTTTTTCAAGACGCTTAAAATGCTCATTTGGCATTTCATAAGTTATGTCTAATTCGCCCGCCAAGAAGCGGTTCATTCCAGCCACTTGGTTCTCAATTGGGAGATAAGTAACTTTATTGATAACCGTATCTTTGTTATCCCAGTAATTATCGTTACGAGTCAGTACAATACGCTCGTTAACCACCCACTTATCTAACTTGTATGCGCCATTAGATACGTAATTACCTACTTTCGTCCAATCATCACCAAACTTTTCAACTACTTTTTGGTTTACTGGTTTCATTGAAGTATGAACAAGCATGGATGCGAAGTAAGACACTGGCTTATCCAATGTTACTTTTAAAGTATGTGCATCAACCGCTTCAACACCTAATGTATCTGCTGGTTTTTTCCCTTCAATAATATCTTCAGCGTTTGCCATTGTTGTCATTTGAATATATGACGCGTAAGGAGATGCTGTTTTTGGATCCGCCAAGCGACGCCATGTATAAACAAAATCATCCGCAGTAACAGGATCACCATTAGACCATTTTGCGTCTTCACGAAGGTGGAAAATCCAAGTTTTATTATCTGTTGTTTCCCACGACTTAGCGACGCCTGGTATTAAATTACCTTTACTATCTTGATTTACTAAACCTTCGAGTAAATCGCGAATAACATTTGATTCAGGTACACCTGATACTTTTTGCGGATCAAGTGATTCTGGCTCTGTTCCATTACCGCGAACAAGTTCTTGCTTGTCAGCAAGTTTTACATCAGAAGGAACTTGTGCCGCAAAAGAAGAAAAAGAAGTGGCAGCTACGGCAAAACTTGCACTCACCATGAGTGCTTTAGTGATTTTATTCTTGTACATGCATTACTCCAATACATCAGTTTATTACGTCCGTGACGTTCTTCATTTGGCTACTCTAAATAGCTTTATCGGCTAGTTTTTATCCTAAAACTAACCAATCAAACCGAAGAATTATTCAAAACGTTACCAGAATATAAATATATTTACCATATTTTAACAATTGAAAGATTCTTTATGCTGAGAAGATCACTATTCAATAGCTAATAACACTATCAATAATACTATTGTTAACGTTTAATTTTAATAAAAACCAATAAATAAGAAAATAACACTATATAAAACCAACAAACTACATAAAAGGCAGTAAATAAAATCAATCAAAACCAAAATAACAGAACATAAAACCCACAAAACAAAACAAGATCGCAATAAATATCATACAAAAATGAAACATTCCATTCTCAATTTTATTTCACACACAAAAAAGCATCGATATTATCGATGCTTTTTTATTCAAATATTATGAGTAAATTATTTATTTTCGCTATCTAATTTAATCAGTTGTTTATCTTCATTTACTGCTTGTTCTCTTCGCTCTAATAGCAATTGCGAATCATCATTCTCTGGCTGATCTGTCATGCCAATATCATGCATAATTTGTTTCATTTTTTTATTGGATACGCGTCTGTGCTTCATTGAACCCTCCGCTGTCAAGCTATGCCAGTAGACCTCAATTATCACTTGTCCTGCTTGGTCTAACACTAGCAACCAATTCTTATTTAAAAACTAACCGCATTTAAAATATGGCACACATCTACATAGTTCGCCTCTAATCTGTCATAAAACTTTATTTCATATTTTTTACATAACTAAAAATGATTAACAATTTCACTGATAGATAGTTTTATTATATCGACATATTTATCCATAATTTTACGTACGTAACATAAAAAAGAGGGGTAAAATTATTAATGTTAAGATTTAGGCTTCAATTATAAATTTAACAAATATCAAAGAATAACCCCTTTATTCCATTTTAAGAGTATTTTATGAGACCAGTAGGTTGCGCATCACGCCCAAGCCCATCACGTTTTCGCCCTAATTACGTTCCAACTAGCGTGATATCACGTAACAAGTACAAAAAGAATAACCAATCGCAATAACCTAGAACCACCTACTTTTTTAACAAAAAAGGAGCCTTTCGGCTCCTTTTGTTTTATTCATTCGCTATTTCCAGCGATCAGCGGCTGATGTATCCGTTTCTCGAGCATCGACCCAACGGCTTTGCTCTGGTGTTTGTTCTTTTTTCCAAAAAGGTGCACGTGTTTTTAAAAAATCCATGATGAACTCACACGCTTCAAAAGCAGCGCCGCGGTGAGCACTTGTTACACCCACAAATACAATCTGATCACCTAATGCTAAATCACCCACACGATGAATGACACGTGTTTTAAGCAATGGCCAACGTTTGTATGCTTGATCAACTATCTCTTGAAGCGATTTTTCCGTCATTCCAGGATAATGCTCTAAAGATAGAGCTGTCACGGCATCGCCTTGATTAAAGTCACGTACTTTACCGATAAAAGTTACAACAGCGCCAGCTTCTGTGCCTTCCGCTAATTTTTCATATTCATTAGCAACAGAGAAATCATCAAACTGAACAGAAATCATCACTTATCCCCCTGTTACTGGTGGAAAAAATGCAACTTCATCACCATCAGTTAATGGTGTATCTAATGAACAAATAGTTTGATTGACAGCAACAAGCAACTTGCCTGATTCTAGTGCCAATTGCCATTTTTCGCCACGCGTTGACAATGCTTCACGTAACACATCAGCAGTAGAGTAAATGGCATCAACTTCAAGGCTATCAGTATCGACAAGCTCTTTTACTTGTGCAAAAAAAAGAACCTTAATCATGCTTCTACCTTAAAGTGACCTGATTTACCGCCTGTTTTTTCTAACAGACGCACTTGGCTAATCACCATATCTTTTTGTACCGCTTTACACATATCATAAATCGTTAATGCGGCAACAGAAGCCGCTGTTAATGCTTCCATCTCTACTCCAGTTTTACCCGCTAGCTTGCAGCAAGACTCAATACGTACTTTGTTTTCAGCTGGAATCGCTTCTAACTGTACCTCAACTTTCGAAAGTAGCAACGGGTGACAAAGTGGGATCAGCTCCCATGTCTTTTTTGCTGCTTGAATGCCAGCAATACGCGCTGTTGCGAACACATCACCTTTATGGTGCTGACCTGACACAATCAGCTCTAATGTTTCTGCTGCCATATGAACAAAAGCTTCTGCACGTGCTTCACGTACGGTTTCCGCTTTAGCAGAAACATCAACCATGTTGGCTTCACCTGATGCATTAATATGTGTAAATTGATTCATTATTTAATCGTTCCTCAACGAAGCGATACGAAGCCTAGTAGAGATATTTATCTCAACTAGGCTCACTAAAATTAGGAAAAGTAGACTGAATTAACCGCCAATGGATGCTAGGTTTGGCGTCATACCTGTATTGCCTTCATCCAAGAAATGGCTAACCGCTTTTTCACCTAGCCCTGCTTGAATACGTGCAATTAACGATTCTTTTTGATCATCACTTGCCAGTAAATCACGCAACTCAACACCTTGTTCACCAAACAAACAAAGATGTAACTTGCCTTTAGCTGAAACTCGTAAACGGTTGCAGCTTTCGCAGAAATTCTTTTCATAAGGCATGATCAAGCCAATTTCGCCCATATAATCAGGGTGACAAAAAACTTGTGCTGGGCCGTCATTACTACCTTTAATTTTCAGTAGCCAACCATTAGCGATCAAATGATTACGAATACTCACCCCTGAAAGGTGATGATTTTGAAAAAGACTGTCCATTTCGCCAGTTTGCATCAATTCTATAAAACGTAATTGAATTGGACGAGTTTTAATCCACTCTAAAAACTTAGGTAACTCTTGTGAATTAAGATCTTTAAGAAGTACCGTATTAATTTTAACTTGCTCAAAGCCAGCATCAAAAGCCGCATCAATGCCATTCATTACCTGATGGAACATATTCTCACCGGTAATTTGATAAAACATCTTAGGATCAAGGCTATCAACACTCACATTGATATGCGTTAAGCCAGCATCACGCCATTCGTGGACGTGCTTAGCCATACGATAACCATTAGTGGTTGTCGCTACTTTATTAATCCCAGGGATCTCAGCCACCGTTTTGATGATATCAGTAAAATCACGACGTAAACTCGGCTCACCACCTGTGATACGGATTTTACTAGTGCCACACTCAGCAAATGCTAAGGCAACTCGCTGAATCTCACCCAATGTTAGAAAGGAAGGTTTTTTCTTTTCTGTTGGATGATAGCCATCTGGCAAGCAATAGGTACATTTGAAGTTACAGACATCTGTAACAGAGAGTCGCAAGTAGTAAAACTTACGATGAAAACTATCTTCTAATTGTTTCGCCACGGAACACCTTTCCAAATACGGGAGGTCAATTCATTTCTAAATAAACCCTGGTGACAAATCGTCACTGGCATTAATCACCTATCAACTTTTGAACGTATATATATATAAGTCCAACATCGCTTAGTAACTTAGTGAAGAATGCTCGGAGTTATGGCAGTTATGCAAAGCAAATCATTCCTTGAGAGAATATTACACAACAGCATTTCTTAATATAAAAGTATCAGAGTTTTTCCATATTTGACAAATACTGGAAAAAAACAGTCTGTATTCTACCTTTCGAGTAGGATCACGACAATACTAGTTAATAATTTAAGCCGCGATTCACCAATAAAAAGTGAGGATATTATGGCAAATATAATGGAATCGGCTTCAATCGAAGATATCGCACTCTATTTACAACGAGAAGATGGTATTGATGCAGACTCAGCACAAACTGCTGCACAGCAAGTCGTGGATGGTTTTATAGATATGCGTGATAAAGGGCTCATAAAAGGTTGGTATTTTGATGAATTAGGCCATTTAGAACTGCTTCCTACCGATGCGGCTTTATCAATAATTGAGCGTCAAAAATGACACTGAACTAATGTGATTTTGCAAATATTGATTTTCAAACTGCAATCAATATCAGGCCTTATTAACTTAAAATAGAGTCAATAACGAGCGTACTTCAATTAAAATACTCATAAAGTCAACGACAAAGCTATGTGAACGCCTTAACTTTTAGTCGGCATCAGTTTTGCATTGTCTATATAGCTAGGCATTGCAAATCTTACTATGGAGTTCATTATGGCTAAAGTCTTACCGCTACTTTTTCAAAAGCGCCATGTTCTTCCTTCTGGTCGGATGCAAATCTATATCTCGCCAGTCGATCAAACACCTACCTTGAAAGCCGCACTCGCTTCAAAAGATGGGTTAGGTATCTGTATGTATAGCGATAAAAAGGAAGCTCAACATTTATTTCATATAGGCACTCGTGTCACGATTGATGATTTCAACCAAGAGAGAGGCTCCCCGTTAATCAAACTCACCGTTTCAGGTCGTAATAACTTTAAGATCCAGTCGATAAAACAAACAACAGATGGTGTATTTTGGGGAGAGACAACGTCTTTACCCTGCTGGGAAGAGATCGCAATCAATAAAGAACAACAATTACTTGCGATTCGTCTGAAGAAAATGTTTGAAAAGTTTCCTGATCTTGATGAGCTCTACAAATGCAAAGACTTCAATAACCTCAGCTGGTTATGTCAACGTTGGTTAGAAATATTACCGTTACCCACTATCGATAAGCAGCATTTACTCAATAAGCCAACCTGTTTAAATACTTACGATTATTTAATGAGTATGATTAAAACAAGCCACTAATCTTTTTTATGTGAGATATCACAGGTAATTTACACAGCAAAAAATGCAACATAATACTTTATTTGCTAATCTGATTTCTTATAAAAATATCACAAAGCCAACACTATGCTTAAAGCAGATAAATCAAAAAAGAATATTGTTGCCATCGGTGGCGGTCACGGCCTAGGACGAATCCTATCCTCGCTATCTTGTTACGGTTCAAAAGTAACAGGTATTGTTGCGACAACAGATAATGGTGGTTCAACGGGGCGTATTAGAGCTTGCCAAGGCGGTATTGCTTGGGGCGATATGCGCAACTGTATTAATCAATTAATTACAGAGCCATCGATTGGTTCGATGATTTTTGAATACCGTTTTAAAGGTAACGGTGAGTTGGATGGTCATAACCTAGGTAACTTAATGCTTACCGCATTAGATAACCTCTCGATTCGTCCACTTGATGCCATTAATCTGATCCGAGATATGTTAAATGTTGAGACTCAGATCATTCCAATGTCAGAACACCCATCAGATCTCGCTGCAATTACCCATAGTGGCGAGATTATAAATGGTGAAACTAGTGTTGATGAATTACAAGAAGTACCTAAACGCCTTTATCTTGAACCCGCAGTGCCGGCGACAAAAGAAGCCTTAAACGCAATCAATCAAGCTGATTTGATATTACTCGGCCCGGGTAGTTTCTTAACAAGCGTTATGCCTATTTTACTCTTACGTGATTTAGGTATTGCGTTAAAAAACAGCAACGCACAAATCGTATTTATTACTAACCTCGATAAAGAACATGGCCCAGCAGGAAAAATGCCACTAGAAACCATGTTACATTGGTGCGAAAGAGCAATGAATGGACGCAAGATAGATACAATCTTGACCGATAAACTTCATACAGATTTAAACAATAAATTTAATTTGCAAATTGAAGATCTTGCATCCAGTAATCATGAATGGAGACATGACCGAGATAAGTTAAAGCATGCGGTTGATAAGCTCATTACTTCCTGCTAATTGCTTATACTCAACCACCATACCTTCGACCATTTGTCTAAATTCAGACAAATGGTCAATCATCCAATCATCTTGTCCTTGTTTTACTCGATATTCACATTCTTGTGCCATTAATGCTAAATCGTCCGCACCAAAACTTGCAGCGCTACTTTTTATTGCATGGCTAATTTCACCAATTTGATCAACGGAAGGATGTGCCGATAATTGCTTTGAATATTGTTCTAATTCATCACTGAAAACATTTAATAGCAATGACACGGTGTCCTTACCAACTTCATCAGCAAGGCGTTTAATTGTCTCAGAATTTATCGTTGTTGCCATTTAATCCATCTCCCTAGCACTGGCATTAGTGTCTTGCCAAGATTGCAATTTACGATATATCGTTGATGGACTTACTTCCAGTAAGCCTGCTGCTCTTGGAATATTGCCATCGCAAGCATCAATCGCCCATTGTATCGCTCTTTTTTCTACAACCCAGAGCGGCTCTATTTTATTTTTATGATGATCATGTGAATAAATAGATTCATCAGCAAGGCTTTCTCTCTGTACTTTTTCAGGTATAGCCTTAGGATAAGATGCAATTTCTACGCCGTTTATTGAATTAATAGGCGGCGGAACCATTTCAAGTTTGACTTCATCATCAGTATTTAAAACCACAATATTACGGATCACATTCTGCAATTCACGTACATTACCAGGCCAAGAGTAGGACTCAAATAATCGTAAAACTGGCTCAGAAAAACGACTAAAGCTTTTTCCTTCTTCTAACGACATCAAACCTAATAGTGCATGAGCAATCTCTATAATATCTCCACCGCGTTCCCTTAATGGCGGTAAAGAGATAGGAATAACATGTAAACGATAGTATAGATCTTCTCGAAACCTGCCTTCTTGCACTTCTTCCCAAGGGTTTCGATTAGTCGCACAAACAAAACGGACATCGACACTGCTCATTTTTGATGAGCCGACTTTTTGATAGGTTCCCGTTTGAATAAATCGTAACAATTTACTTTGCAAATCAAGATCCATTTCACACAGCTCATCAAGCATTAGCGTACCATGATGTGCCATTTCAACTGCACCTTGTCGCTCCGTTGAAGCCCCCGTAAAGGCACCTTTTACATGTCCAAAAAGTTCACTTTCAATTAGGTCTTTAGGGATAGCGGCACAATTTAGAGCAATAAACGGTTTATCATGACGTGGGCTGGCTGCATGAATCGCTTCTGCACACACTTCTTTACCCGTACCACTTTCACCAGTAATAAATACCGTCGCTTTACTTGAAGCTGCAGATTCAATAACGCGATATACCGCCTGCATTGGTAAACTATTACCGATAAATCCTTGGTATTGTGCTCCATCTGATTGCTTAGATTGATTACTTGTATTCGATTTACTTTCAGATTTAAGCGCTTTGTTTACTGTAATTCGTAATCGATCAGCCTCGCAGGGTTTAATTAAAAAGTCTTGCGCGCCATAACGAATAGCTTCAACTGCTATATCAATAGAACCATGAGCGGTCATTATTACAACAGGAACATTACCGTGCTCTTTTCTTACACGTTCAAGCACTTCCATTCCCGTCATATCAGGCAAACGGAGATCTAATAAAATTAGATCAGGAATAATATCTTGAATAAAGCTCAGTGCTTCCTTCCCTGTACCAACAATGCTTACATTAAGTCCAAGAGGGTTTAAGTAAGATTTGTACAAGGCCGCAACTGACGCTGTATCTTCAACCATTAATACTTGGCGTTGCTGCATTCTGCTCTCCATTGCTCCTCCTAAAACAAGCCCCTTAAACTAATTGTAATCAATAGAAAAAAATATGGGGGATAGATTTCTCTTTTTTCAATTGTCTCATATTAATTCGCAAATTAATTCGCATAATGCGAATGCCTGTTTTTATTTGTGCAGTATCGTGAACAAATAAGTGCTACTCAAAGACAGGAAACACGCAGGATTGTATAAAAAAACACGATTTTTAAAAGTTGGCACACTACATGCTTTATATAAAATGACTCTTAAGTTAAGAGTCAACCTAGCCAACTGACGTTGTTTGTGGATTTTTTTCACTAAAACAATGACGCCAACCGAACCTTTTTATCGGTTGGCTTTTTTTTACCTAAAATTCAAGATTCACAAGAAAAATAGCCAATAAAAAATCAGCTATTTGCGATAAATTGCTGTCTTAGTTTATGGATCTTATCGCGTGTTTCTGCCGCTTGTTCAAATTCAAGATTTTGTGCAAAGTCGTACATTTGTTTTTCCAATACTTGAATTTGTGATTCTAGTTCTTGTGGAGAGAGCGCAGAATACGTTCCTTTACTTTCTGCGACTTTGTGAAGATCTGCCGCTTTATTTCGCGACTTACCTCGAGAACTCGAAGCACCAAGTTCAAGAATGTCACCAATTTTCTTGTTCAACTTTTGAGGTGTAATACCATGCTCAAGGTTATATTCAATTTGCTTTTCACGACGTCGTTGAGTTTCGTTAATTGCACGTTCCATTGATCCCGTAATACGATCACCATAAAGAATGGCTCTCCCTTCTATATTACGAGCAGCTCGACCAATCGTTTGTATTAATGAACGCTCAGATCGTAAAAAACCTTCTTTATCAGCGTCTAAAATCGCCACTAATGACACTTCGGGCATGTCTAACCCTTCTCGTAATAAGTTAATGCCTACTAACACATCAAACTCACCCAATCGTAAATCGCGAATAATTTCCACCCGCTCTACGGTATCAATATCAGAGTGTAAGTAACGTACCTTCACACCATGCTCTGTAAGGTATTCAGTGAGATCTTCTGCCATACGCTTAGTAAGGGTTGTGACTAATACTCGCTCACCTTTTTTCTCTCTAATATGAATTTCAGACAGTAAATCATCCACTTGTGTGCCAACAGGACGTACTTCAATTTCAGGATCAAGTAATCCCGTTGGGCGTACCACCTGCTCTGCTATATCATTACCCGACTTTTCAATCTCATAATTACCCGGTGTGGCTGAAACATAAATCGTTTGAGGCGCTAACGATTCAAATTCTTCAAACTTCATCGGTCGGTTATCAAGTGCAGAAGGAAGACGGAACCCATATTCAACTAAGTTTTCTTTGCGAGAGCGATCACCACGGTACATCGCGCCAATTTGCGACACTGTTACGTGTGACTCATCAATGATCAGTAAGCCATCGGCAGGTAAGTAATCAAACAAGGTTGGTGGTGGCTCACCCTCAGCACGCCCACTAAGATAACGTGAGTAGTTTTCAATACCAGAACAGAAACCTAGCTCATTCATCATCTCAATATCGAATTGTGTGCGCTGACTAATTCTCTGTTCTTCTAAGAGTTTATTGTTACTTAAAAACTGCTCTTTTCGCAAAACCAGTTCTTTCTTTATCCCTTCAATCGCGTCTAAGATCTTCTCTCGTGGCGTCACATAGTGTGTTTTAGGGTAAATAGTGGCACGTGGCATATCACGATGCGTGATACTGCCAGTCAGGGGATCAAAAGATGAAATACACTCCACTTCATCATCAAATAGCTCAAGACGAATCGCTTCTTTTTCTGACTCTGCAGGGAAAATATCGATCACTTCCCCACGAACTCGAAAAGTACCACGCTCAAAGGCCATATCATTACGGGTATATTGCAACTCAGCCAATCGACGAAGAATGTCACGTTGATCAAGAAAATCACCACGTCGAACATGCAGCATCATCTTTAAGTAAGAGTCCGGATCACCCAAGCCATAAATCGCAGACACAGAAGCGATAATTATAACATCGCGTCGTTCCATTAATGCTTTGGTTGCTGATAGTCGCATCTGCTCAATATGAGCATTAACCGACGCATCCTTTTCAATGAATGTGTCCGTTGTAGGCACATACGCTTCAGGCTGGTAATAATCATAATAGGATACAAAGTATTCTACGGCGCTATTTGGAAAGAACTCTTTCATCTCACCATATAGCTGTGCTGCCAACGTTTTATTGGGTGCCAGGATCAAAGTCGGTCGATTAGCTTGGCCAATAACATTAGCTACGGTAAACGTTTTACCTGAACCTGTTACGCCAAGTAACGTCTGGTGTGCGAGTCCTGAGTCTAAACCATCAACCAATTGAGCAATCGCAGTAGGTTGATCGCCTGATGGTGAATATTCAGAAGCAAGAGAAAATAAGTCGCTCATAAATTACATATCCAGCAATAAATTACTGTTTACATTGTGGATAGACCATTAGTAATGTCAACTACTGGAAATACTTGAGATGAAAAAACTAAATTGCAGATAAAAAAATAGCTTCAATATTAGTTAAATTAACACTGAGAGTTTGAACACTAAACATGACTCACAGAATAAAAGACCACAACTATTTACAACAATCTGCAAATAGCCCCCTTTGGGTCTTAACTAACTAATATTGAAGCAAACAACATTATATTGTAATAAGCTAACTCAATTTATAAGCAAAACGTTAAGCTAAATTTGACGTGTAGATCATTAAGCTCCCTTATCTTAATCATAAGTTGAAATGCCTTACCCGAATCCAGGAACTTAATGTGGAATGAATCATAAAGGGAAAGATGGATAAGGTAAAAGTGACAAGATGAATATAAAGGAAGGATAAATAAACCAGACTTATGTGTTGTTCTGAATTTCAGAATATTGATACTTTCTATCGTAGAAATAAAACTCTAACTCATTAATTAGTAATACATTTAATTTGAAATTTTTAAACTGTGAATTTCACAACGAGCAAAAATGTTAAAATATATATAATTTTTTTTATCTCTTTTTATGAAATTATTATCCAAATATCAAAATAACGCAGAAAAATGAATTTAGATCGATTGACCAACTAAGCTGTAAGGCGTATTATTCTTCTCCCCAAAGAAACATCTAAATCTTACACTGTTAACCTTTCAAAAACATTTAAGCATTAACGTTTACATCCACAGCTTATACCTATTCTGTTCAATTTTTTAGCTCAATGAAAAGCAACCATTAATAATATCTGTTTGCTTAGCAATAATACTTATAGATATGAATATAGCTAATAATAGTATCTGAAATTATTACCTTTTTATCGTTCATCCACCTCAAACATAATAAAGCGATATGCTCGAACCACCACTCTCCAATACGTTTACAAGATGAAATCAACACACTTATCCACAGTTTTTGTGGATAACTAAGTTAAATACTGGTCAAATCTACTATTCTAAAAATCAAGCATTATTTTATATGCATCTAGAAGCAAAAGCGTAAAATAAAACCTTCTATATAACCACAACAAAAAAGCCAGCATAACGCTGGCTTTTCTTTGATCAGATATCGTCTGATGTATTAATAGCTATATTCCATCATAAATTGGATATCTTGCCCTTCCTCAAAATAAACAGGTTCAACGCCATACTGAAATAGTTTCAATGGCTTACCATTTGCAGTGTGATAACTTAACTTTCCATTTAATAATTGCAGCCATGTACCTTCAGGGATGCCCACAACAGGTTCATGCTTATTCACTTCTAAAAACTCTTGAATACGCTCATCACGGGTCTCTCCCATATGTCCTTCAACCGATGCTTCTAGATAATGCGGGTTTATTTGGAAAGGAACAAAGTTAAGTGAGCTCAATACTGCACCAGTGACAATTGGCATATCATTAGTGGTACGAATAGTTGGACAGCCAATATTGGTGCCTGCGCTCCAACCAATATAAGGAATACCTTTAGCCAATACCGCCTTACGAAGTGGCCCAACTAAACCTAAGTCATGAAGTGTTTTATTTAAAACCCAAGTATTGCCGCCACTTACAATAATCCCTTCAGCTTCTTCAATGGCTTTAACAGGATCTGCTGCTTGATGAATACCTGTTGCAACACAATCAAGGTCTAAACGATCAAATGTCGCTTGTACCATAGCCACACGATCATCATGACTCGATCGAATCACAGCATAAGGAATAACAAGAAAATGTTTAGCGCCTGTTCGCTTAACTTGCTCAACAATTGCATCACCCGCAAATTCCATTACATGGGTATTACCTGCAATTTTACCGTTACTCAATAATAAAATATCCATCACTTCTATCCTATGCTCATTCAATGATGCCATCATCTCACACGATGATCACAAGTATCCTTACATAAAACGAGGTTTAAAACTGCTTTACAAGCTATCAAAACATATTTTGCGAAAACTTAACTTACCATCACAAGCTTTATGGCTAAGGCATACAGCCAACTAACAATTAATAAACACAAAACCAAAAGCTGATAACTTCTGTGTCATATGTAGTCGCTGTTTTTTGATCGGCCAGCTAAATAAAGACGTAATACCTAAATTAAAAACTAATATTTCACGATTTATGTTTATGAAAAACACAATAATCCCTAAAACCCTACGCTACAGGAGTTGTTATAACGCCAACAAAATCAGATAATGCTTAGATCTCTTTTATTAATAATGAAGCCGGTATGACTGAATACCTCCTATTACTTATTGGTACAGTGTTGGTTAACAACTTTGTACTCGTTAAATTTTTAGGTTTATGTCCCTTTATGGGCGTATCTAAAAAATTAGAAACAGCTATTGGAATGGGCTTAGCAACCACTTTTGTGCTAACGCTTGCTTCTGTTTGTGCTTATCTTGTTGAAACTTACATTTTGGATCCATTAGGGATTCAGTACCTACGCACACTTAGCTTTATTCTAGTCATTGCCGTTGTTGTGCAATTCACAGAAATGGTCGTACATAAAACAAGCCCAACGCTTTATCGTTTATTAGGTATTTTCCTACCACTTATCACCACTAACTGTGCTGTACTAGGTGTGGCCTTATTAAACGTAAATGAGCATCATGACTTTATTGAATCTGTTATTTATGGTTTTGGTGCTGCAGTGGGGTTCTCACTTGTGCTTGTTTTATTTGCTTCTATGCGTGAGCGCATTGCTGCAGCTGATGTACCTGAGCCCTTTAAAGGCGCATCCATTGCGATGATCACCGCAGGGCTAATGTCTCTTGCATTTATGGGCTTTACTGGATTGGTGAAATTGTAATGAGTGGGATCCTTATCGCAGTCATTGCTATTGTTATTCTGGCAGCAATTTTCGGACTAATTCTTGGTTTTGCTTCAGTTAAATTTAAAGTTGAAGCCGATCCTATTGTTGAACAAATCGACAATATTCTTCCGCAAACCCAATGTGGTCAATGTGGTTATCCTGGCTGTCGCCCTTACGCAGAAGCGATTGCCAATGGCGATGTGATCAACAAGTGTCCTCCTGGTGGTCAAGTTACTATTGAAAAGTTAGCTGACTTAATGGGTGTTGATGTTCCTGATTCAACCCAAGGTGCAGAAGAAAACATTAAAAAAGTCGCTTTTATTCATGAAGATATGTGTATTGGCTGTACTAAATGTATTCAGGCGTGCCCTGTCGATGCCATTGTTGGCGGCACTAAATCTATGCATACGGTTATCAAAGATGAATGTACAGGTTGCGATCTCTGTGTAGCTCCCTGCCCTACTGACTGTATCGAAATGATCCCAGTTAAAGAAACTCCTGATAATTGGAAATGGCAATTAAGCCAAATTCCAATTGTAAATATCAGTGATGCACCGAGTACAGAAAAGGTAGAGTCGTAGTTATGCTATCTATCATTGAGCAAATAAAACAAGGTAAGCTGTGGGATTTCCACGGCGGCATTCATCCTGCTGAAAATAAAAAAATCTCAAATCAAGCACCTATAGTTAGTGCTGGCATTCCACAAGAACTCGTTTTACCGCTTAAACAGCATATTGGTTCAAAAGGCGATATTATCGTTGCTGTTGGTGACAAAGTGCAAAAAGGTCAAGCTCTGACACAAGGTGACATTGCAATGTGTGTCCCTGTTCATGCGCCTACATCTGGCACAGTAATAGCCATTGAACAACGTACGACTGCGCACCCATCAGGTTTAAGCGACTTATGTATCGTTCTTAACCCAGATCACACCGATACTTGGGGAGAGAAAAAAACATATGCCGATTATCAAGATCGTGATCCCGCAGAACTGATAGAAACAATCCGTTTAAGTGGTATCGCTGGATTAGGTGGCGCTGGTTTCCCTACTGCAAGAAAACTTCAAGGTGGTTTAGGTAATGTTGATATTTTAATTATCAACGCAGCTGAGTGTGAGCCATATATTACTGCTGATGACCGACTCATGCGCGATTATGCTGAAGAAGTGATCGAAGGTGTTCGTATTCTTCGCCATATTATTAGTCCAAAACTAACAATCATCGGTATTGAAGATAACAAACCTGAAGCGATTAAAGCCCTTGAGCATCATGTCACCGAAGCAGACAACATCCTTATACGTGTTGTACCAACAAAATATCCATCAGGTAGCTCAAAACAGTTAGTTAAAATCTTAACAGGCAGAGAAGTACCAAGTCAGTCACGTTCAACTTCTGTTGGCGTTATCATGCAAAATATAGGTACTGCTTTTGCAATAAAGCGCGCCATTATCGACGGTGAACCACTGATTGAGCGTGTTGTTACGCTAACCGGTGAAGCCTTCAAGAAACGCGGTAATGTTTTTGCCATGTTAGGTACACCGATTGCCTTCTTGTTAGATAAGTTTGGCTATAAAGCCGATAAAAAGCACCCTCGTGTGATTATTGGTGGATCGTTAATGGGATTTACACTCCCACATTCCAATGTGCCGATCACCAAAATAACCAACTGTATTTTGGCACCAAAACGCAAAGAGCTACCATTACATACCTATGAAATGGCATGTATCCGTTGTTCTGCATGTGCTGATGTTTGCCCATCATCATTGCTCCCACAGCAATTACAGTGGTACGCCAAGGATCAAAATTACGACAAGTGTGAAGAATATAATCTGCAAGATTGTATTGAATGCGGCGCTTGTGCGTATGTATGTCCAAGTGAGATCCCTCTCGTTCAGTACTATCGCCAAGCAAAAGCTGAGATCTGGGCACGTAGCCAAGATGAAATGAATGCAGAGCGAGCTCGTCAACGCTTTGAAGCCAAACAAGCACGCATGGAACGTGATAAGGCTGAACGTGAAAACCGCTTTAAAAAAGCGGCAGATTCTCGTCGTGACGAAATGGCGAAAACTGGGGGTAATGATGCAGTCGCAGCGGCTATTGCCCGCGTAAAAGCCAAACAAACGGCAGCCGCTAAAGCAGATACAGCTGAAGTGAAACCTGCTGTTGCTGCTGCGATTGCAAAAGCAAAAGCAAAACAAGCCGCTTCAGCACAAGGTGCAACTTCAGAGAGCCTGCCAGATAACAGTGAAATGGCGAAATTACGTGAAGAGCGTAAACGCCAAGCTCGTGAACGTAAAGCTGAAAAAGAAGCTGCAGCAAATAACCAACCAGTAGCTGAAAATGACAGTAAAAAAGATGCTGTCGCAGCTGCCGTTGCCCGTGCTAAAGCAAAAAAAGCCGCACAACAAGCCGAATCAATACCTGAACCAGTGCTTGAAACAAAAGAGGTGGATCCGAAAAAAGCTGCTGTCGCTGCTGCAGTGGCTCGTGCTAAAGCAAGAAAAGCCGCACAACAAGCTGAATCAACACCTGAACCTGTAGTTGAAACAGAAAACGTGGATCCGAAAAAAGCCGCTGTTGCTGCTGCCGTTGCACGTGCTAAAGCAAGAAAAGCTGCACAACAAGCTGAATCAGCACCTGAACCTTCAGTTGAAACAGAAAACGTGGATCCGAAAAAAGCGGCTGTCGCTGCTGCCGTCGCTCGCGCTAAAGCAAGAAAAGCCGCACAACAAGCTGAATTAACACCTGAACCTGTAGTTGAAACCGAAAACGTGGATCCGAAAAAAGCCGCTGTTGCTGCTGCCGTTGCACGTGCTAAAGCAAGAAAAGCGGCACAACAAGCTGCCAAAGAACAACAAAACATTGAGGAAGATTAATCGTGGCGTTTAATATTGCCAGTTCACCCCATGACCATAACCGCCGTAGCACCAGCGCTATTATGCGTACAGTTATATTATGCTCGGTATTTGGCGTTATTGCTCAATGCTACTTCTTTGGTTTCGGTACTCTGATCCAAATTTTACTAGCATCTATTTCTGCAATCATATTTGAAGCAATTATTATAAAGCTGCGTAAACGTCCAGTTGTACCTTATTTAAGAGATAATACAGCCCTACTTACTGGCGTATTAATTGGCTTATCAATCCCGCCATTAGCCCCTTGGTGGTTAACTGTTATTGGTGTGTTCTTTGCGATCGTTATAGCAAAACACCTTTATGGCGGTATCGGTCAAAACCTCTTTAATCCAGCGATGATTGCTTATGTCGTAATGCTCATTTCATTCCCAGTACAAATGACAACATGGTTACCACCAGCATCATTGAGCGCACAACCTGCCAACTTTATGGATAGTCTTTATGCTATCTTTACTGGCTTTACTCAAGATGGATTTAGTGTTCCACAACTAAAAATGTCAGTTGATGGCTACACTATGGCAACACCACTAGATACTTTAAAAACATCGTTACATACAGGCTTTACAACTGCAGAAACAATGGCAAAACCTGTTTATGGTGCGATTGCTGGTATTGGTTGGGAATGGGTAAACATGGGCTTCCTGCTTGGCGGCTTAATTCTATTAAAGCTACGTGTTATCCAATGGCATATCCCAGTTGCAATGATTACGTCACTATTTGTGATCAGTAGCCTTGTTTACATTGTGCACCCTGATACAACGGGCTCTCCATTGTTCCACCTATTTTCTGGTGCAACCATGTTAGGTGCTTTCTTTATTGCCACCGATCCGGTAACAGCATCAACAACTGTAAAAGGCCGTTTAATATTTGGTGGTTTTATCGGTGTTATGATTTATCTGATCCGCACATGGGGTGGCTTCCCAGATGGCGTTGCCTTCGCCGTTTTACTGGGAAATTTATGTGTACCACTTATTGATTATTACACTCGTCCTCGTACTTACGGGCACTAATTAAGAGAGCAGCCATGTTTAATGCAATGAAAAAAAACGGTGCTATTCTTGCAATTTTTGCGTGTTTAGCGACAGCGCTAGTAGCCCTGACTAACTACCTAACGGAAGATCGCATAGCAGAGCAACAGCGCCTACAGTTACTGGATACTTTAAACCAAGTGATTCCCGTAGCAAACCACAATAACTTACTCTACAAAAGTTGTACTTTAGTTAAAGATCATAAACGTTTAGGTACATTGGCTCAGATGCCAGCTTATATTGCTAAAAAAGATAATAAGCCTGTTGGTGTTGCTATTGAAGGTATTGCCCCTGACGGTTATAGCGGCGCAATTAAAATTATTGTTGGTTTAGACATGAAAGGCGTGATCACTGGCTTGCGTGTATTACAACAGAACGAAACACCAGGATTGGGTGATAAAATTGAAGCCACTGTTAGTAATTGGATTTACAGCTTTAATGGTAAGCATGTAAATGGTGATAACGATCCATCATTTAAAGTACGTAAAGATGGTGGTGAATTTGATCAATTCACAGGTGCGACCATAACACCACGAGCTGTCGTCAAAGCTGTGAAAAACATTTCGTTATACTGGGATCAAAACCAGGATAAAATCATCAACCAACCACTTGATTGTGCAGGTGAATGATATGACAACTAATAAAGAATTGATGACAAATGGCCTGTGGTCAAACAACCCTGCAGTTGTTCAACTGCTTGGTCTTTGTCCTTTACTCGCCGTTTCATCAACAGTGACCAATGCCCTCGGTCTAGGTTTAGCATCCACATTGGTACTAATGGGCTCAAATCTTATTGTATCTTTAATTCGCCATTGGGTACCGTCGGAAATCCGTATTCCGATATTCGTGATGATCATTGCCTCACTCGTAACCTGCGTACAGTTATTAATGAATGCGTTTACTTTTGGTCTGTATAAATCATTAGGTATATTTATCGCCTTGATTGTAACCAACTGTATTATCATTGGTCGCGCTGAAGCCTTTGCCTCTAAAAATGAACCATTACCTGCAGTACTCGATGGTTTATGGATGGGCTTAGGTATGACATCGGCTTTATTCATTCTTGGCGCAATGCGTGAACTATTAAGCAAAGGAACCTTGTTTGACGGTGCTGATCGCCTACTAGGCAGCTGGGCATCGGTATTACGAATCCAAGTATTCCACTTTGATTCTGGGTTCTTGCTTGCAATGCTACCGCCGGGTGCCTTCATCGGTGTCGGTTTAATGATTGCTGCCAAGAATGCGATTGATAAACGTCGTCAACAAAAACTGCCTAAAGAAGAATCAAAGCCAACGGTTGAACGTGCTCGCGTCACTACCGTAGACTAAAGATCAAACCCAATAAGTATCATGCTTATTGGGTTTCTTTTTATTACATATCGCGACAAAATAATGGAATAGTAAAATGCTTAATTGCAACGACAGATGCTCACTCTGTCACTCCCTACTTACATTGCAATAAGCCTTATTTGGAATAGAAAATGAATAATCAAAAACGCGTCCAAATTCTTGAACGTTTACGCGCTGAAAACCCACACCCTGAAACAGAGCTTCATTGGAGCACGCCCTTCGAGTTACTGATTGCGGTATTACTCTCAGCTCAAGCCACTGATGTCAGCGTAAACAAAGCAACTGACAAGCTTTATCCTGTTGCAAATACCCCTCAAGCTATTTACGATTTAGGCGTTGACGGCGTTAAAGAATATATAAAAACCATTGGGTTATTTAATTCTAAAGCAGAAAATGTCATTAAAACCTGTCGTATTCTCTTAGATAAACATAATGGTGAAATCCCAGAAAACCGTGAAGCATTAGAAGCACTCCCAGGGGTTGGTCGAAAGACAGCAAATGTTGTTTTAAATACGGCATTTGGATGGCCGACGATTGCAGTGGATACCCACATATTCCGAGTTTGTAATCGAACGAAGTTTGCAATGGGGAAAAACGTCGACCAAGTTGAAGAGAAACTACTTAAAGTGGTCCCAAAGGAATTTAAAGTCGATGTTCACCATTGGTTAATTTTACACGGACGCTATACCTGTATTGCAAGGAAACCACGCTGTGGCAGCTGCCTAATCGAGGACCTTTGTGATTACAAAGATAAGGTAGATATTTAATTAGTAAAAGATTTAACACAATAAAAAAGGAGCTTGAACGCTCCTTTTTCGTCTCTGCCATCAGCAATTAAAGTGGTTCACAATTTACTTTAAAACCATATGCTTTACGCTTTTCTGCCATTTGTTTTGCGCCTTCACCCAACTTGGCAAACATCTCATTACGCTCTTCCGCTGAGGGCTTGTCAGTACTCGCATCAACCGCTTGTTGCAATTCCACTCGCGCCTTATCTTTATCATCCATCAAATAACTATTTTGCGCTAAAGCAATATAAGCCAAACTACGACCCAGCGGTGTTGCTGTATGTCCTAACGCTTCAAGTTCTGCTGTTGCACCAGATTCACAGGCTTCTAGCTTACCAATTGCTTTTGCGACAGGCGCTAAATCAGCACTTACCACTTCTTTTAATACTTTTTTTGTCGTCTCATTCGCTGCTTTTTCAGTAAATTTACCCACACTAAAAATACCTACACCTACCGCAACCAATACAACAACAGCTATTAAAACAACTTTATTCATAACGAAAATCCTTATCTAAACAATGTAAATCATAACCAAAAACCATGCATTCTTTGTTAACTAATCATCAAATTCATAATTTAAAAGCTAAAAATTCATTAATATCCATACAAAACCGCGGTTGATAATGATAATAATTATCATTAATATCTATTGAGCATTTTTTACTAGGTCTAATTTATGAAACATTTATTCCCAAAACTACCTTATGACTTTAATGCATTAGAACCTTATCTTGATGCAAGAACTGTTGAGATCCACTATAGCAAACACCATAGAGGTTATTTTGATAAGTTTATGGCTGCGATTAAAAATACAGATCTCAATGACCAGACCATTGAAACTATTTTAAGCAATATATCTCAATACCCTGCAGCAGTTCGTAATAATGGCGGTGGTTTCTATAATCACAACCTTTACTGGCAATGTATGTCACCCGAAGGCGTTCGTCATCCATCAGGTTTACTTGCAGAAGCAATTAATGCCCATTTTGAAAGTTTTGCTAAGTTCAAAGAGTCATTTTCAACATTAGCTGCCAATCATTTTGGTGCCGGATTTATTTGGCTCTCTGTTGTAGATGGACGACTTGAGATCTCATCAACGCCGAATCAAGACAACCCGTTAATGGATACGGTAACAGTACAAGGTTCTCCAATTCTGGCGCTTGATGTATGGGAACATGCTTACTACTTGAGTTATCAAAACGTTCGTCCTGATTACATTGATGCATGGTGGCATTTAATCGATTGGGAACAAGTTGAAATAAACTACCTTAGCGCGTTACAGGCTTTCTAACTGCAAAAGCAATACCACTTACAAAGGATAATGACATGGATATTTCAGAGTGGGAAAGACACACCTTAATGGCTGATGATGCTAAGACTAACAATAACCCCTTGATGTCTATTGTTCATTATCAACTCGCCTTATCAATTGCTCAGGAAATCTCGGCAGATTCAACGAACACCGAACAACTAACGGATCTCTTAACGATGAAAGTCGTTTCTTGCCATAACCTTGCCAATTTTTGGCGACAACATGGCGATCCAGACTACGAGCTAAAATATTTACAACTTGCCTCTGAACAAGTTATTGCATTGATCCCACAGTGCAAACAAACGCAATGCCATAGCTATATAAATTCTTTAGGGTGTTGCCAATCGGCATTGATTGGTTTTTTAAAACGACACCCTAACCCTGCAATTGCTAATCAAGTAAAAACCATTAACAACTATTCAAGTTGTGAGCTAATTGCTTCCTTTAAACTGCATTAATAAAAATAAAGCTCGTTATATCATTCGATAATAACGATCCTTATTCCACCCACTTTCCATTACTGATTAATAAATCGGACTTTGTCCTAATGAAATCACAACTCGACGATTTAAATTTCTTCCCATCGGGGTTGAGTTATCAGCAATAGGACGTCGCTTACCGTACGCTTCTACTTGAACACGCTCGTCAGGTAACCCTAACGATTGAAAATACTGACGTAATTTTTCCGCTCGTCGTTCTGACATCTCTTGGCTTTCCGTTGTACCGGAAATAGAGTCATTAAACGCAGCAACTAAAACCAAATCAATATCGTCAGAATAGCGAACAAAGTCGGCAATTTGAGCAAGACGCTGTTGTGAAATTTTATTTAATGTGTCGCTATTTTCACTGTAGTGAAGGACAGAAAATGCGATATCTTCAAATCCATAGGGTAATAGCTTACTCAAGCATTGGCTAAATGATTGATAACCTTTTTGAAACGCAACGGCAGATAATCCAACCTCTAATGAGCGATTTTGTCGCTGCCAATCTTGATACATAAATGTAGGATTTCTCCCATCCTCTAATTCAGCAAGCATATTCCACACCGTTTTCCCTTGAATATAACCATCGAACTGCTTAAAAAATTTGAGTCGTGTCATGGTATTTGCTGACTCTCCAGGCATCCAACGCGCAGGCATAGAAGTTAGGCGGACGTTTCGTGTTTCTCCCATCGGGCGATACATTTTTAATTCAAAGGCAACAGATTGTTTTTTGCTGGAACGTGCTACGAACTCACCTTCACCGTAGCCCGGTATATGATGTGACAAACGACACTCTAGCGGCGTATCAACAATAACATTCCACTGTGACTGATTAGGCGATGCGATATATTGCTTCCCAGCCCAACTTGGCAATGAAAACAATAAAATAAATATATACAATGACCCTAGGCCATTTTTTAAAAGTAAGAAATATCATTATCCAACTGTCTTAATCTAACGTCTCGAAATATAAAAGCTGACTTTTAATCGATAAAAATTAAACCTCTATTTATATCGACCATAACATCCATTGCTTTAACGATTCAGAACCCGTTTCACGTTAAGAAAAAAGAGGCTGGGTATTTTTGTTTATACATCAGATCAAATTGGTATCAAGGGATGGATCTGACATAATAGTCTATTCCTCTATTTTGACAGCAGTGTTATGAGCCAAGATAACGAATTCAATACATTAAAAAGTCGCTTTCGCGGCTACTTTCCCGTCGTCATTGATGTAGAAACCGCGGGGTTTAACGCTAAAACAGATGCATTACTTGAAATCTGTGCCGTTACATTACAAATGGATGAAGATGGATGGCTGAAGCCAGCAACAACAATTCACTTCCATGTCTCTCCTTTTGAAGGCGCGATTTTACATAAAGAAGCTTTGGACTTTAACGGGATCCGTGACCCCTTTAGCCCATTACGTGGTGCGGTATCTGAAGAACACGCTTTAAAAGAAATCTATAAGCAGATCCGTAAAGAACAAAAAGCCTCTGATTGTTCTCGCGCCATTATGGTTGCGCACAATGCAACATTTGATCACAGCTTTGTTATGGCGGCATCTGAACGTGCAAAATTAAAACGTAACCCTTTCCATCCGTTTGCAACTTTTGATACAGCCGCATTAAGTGGGCTTGCATTTGGTCAAACGGTATTAGCGAAAGCATGTCAAACGGCAAATATCCCATTTGATAATCGTGAAGCACATTCAGCGCTTTATGATACAGAACGTACCGCTGAACTATTTTGTGAGATAGTTAACAAATGGAAAAAATTAGGTGGCTGGCCTTTAACTGCACCTCAAACAGACGAAAGTGACAATAACTAATTCAATCTGTCTCAAATATAATTAAACGCACTGATAAGCTCATATTTTATATGAGCTTTTTTTTATATAGCTCTTATTTCGAAACATTTAAATTAAACGTTTTAAACACTTACTACAAAACTATGCTAAATAATTGGAACTAAAGTATTAATTTTTGTGATTACAAAAATTTAACATTTTTTTAAACAGCTCTATACTCTTTCTGTACTTTACATTTTGTTTTTCCTACATGGATGAATAAGAAGCTATACAATAACTTACAGAGAGGCAGTATAATGTCCGTAAATAAACGCTTTCTTACCGTATCAATAGCAGCAGCACTGGTATCTTCATTTAATGTTCAAGCCGCTGGTTTCCAGCTTAACTCTCAATCAGCAACAGGCTTAGGTCGCGCATTCTCTGGCGATGCGGTTATTGCTGACAATGCGTCAGTCGTAGCGAAGAATGCTGCTGCAATGGCATTATTCGACAGACCTGCAATGTCGCTAGGTCTGACAGTAATAGACACTGATATCAAAGTAAAAAATACAAGCCTAGCAATAACAAGTCCGCTAGGTACTCAATCATTTGGTGTTAATGATGCATCAATAGGTGGTGTCAGTTATGTTCCTAACATTTACTACATTCACCCTATCAATGAAAAAATTGCAGTAGGTGCCTCCCTTTATTCTAACTTCGGTACGTTAACTGAGTTTCCTAATGGATACGGCGGCGCTGTTCCATCTGATATCTTTGGTGGCACAACCGAAGTTAAAAGCTTAAACCTTGGCCTGAGTGCATCTTACCGTCTAAACAAGCAGCTAAGTCTTGGTGCCGGTATCGATGTTATTTATGGTAGCGGTAAATTTACACGCGGTAGAGGACTTTCTCCACTTCCAAGTTCAGTAACTGGCACAAGCGATTTAGTTGATATTGATGCCGATGGTTTTGCATTGGGCTTTAATTTAGGCAGTGTATTTGAAGTCGATGATAATAATCGCTTTGGTTTAACTTATCGATTTAGTCCTACTCTAGAAGCCAAAGGCGATATGACTTATATTCCCAATGCCTCTCTTGGTAAGCCTTATGATCTAAGTGGTGAAAAATTAAAAATGCCACTACCCGACATGGCTGAATTTTCTGGCTTCCACAAACTTAACGACAAATTTGCAATCCACTACAGTATCCAATGGATAGGCTGGAGTAGCTTCGACAAGTTAGAGACTACTGGTGGTACAGTTATTAAAGACTATGAGTGGCAGGATGGCTGGCACTACGCCATTGGTGGTACTTACTACCTAAATAATGATTGGACGTTACGTGCAGGTTATATGCATGACACCAGTGCTCAAGACCAAATGACCTCAATTTCAGTACCTGATTCCGATCGAAACTGGATCTCTGGCGGCTTTACTTATCACTTGGATAGCAAATCTAATATCGACTTCGGCCTTACTTATCTAATGGGTAAAGATGTTGACGTTAAAGAACAATCAGCATTATCAACAACAACTCTGGGAACGCTGACTGCTACTACAAGAGCAAATGCTTGGCTTTACGGCATTCAATATAGCCGTAGCTTCTAATTTCTTTTAAATCCCCCTCAAAGACTCAGAGATTTATGTCTCTGAGTCTCTACCTTTTTTTATCCATTCGTGATGAGTCCTATAAAAATAGCTTTTTGTTTATAGATTATAAACTTAAGCATGATTATTTGTTTTACATTACGTTTTTTTACTTTGCTTCTTTAAAAAAAGTACTATTTCAGAATGAACAACAATAAAAAAGAAGCCAAACAAAGAGACTATTTAATGACCTTTAAAAAGCGTTATATCGCTATCGCAATTACCACTTCGATGCTATCAGCACATGCCAATTCCGCAGGCTTTCAAGTATCAGAACAATCAGCAACGGGTTTAGGCCGTGCATTTGCAGGTGAAGCAGCTATTGCTGATAATCCTGGTGTTCTCGCACGTAACCCTGCAAGCATGACAAAGTTCGATAAAATGGCTATTTCTGCACAAGGAAGTCTTGTTTTACCGAATATTGATGTCACTGCACATGATGCACCAACGGGTGAACAAACAGCCGAAGATGTCGCACCTCTGGCATTTGTTCCTTCAACTTACTTTGTTCAACCGCTTAATAATCGTTTGTCTTGGGGCATGGCCTTATTCTCTAATTACGGAGTTACAACCGATTACCCTGATGATTTTTATGACGGAACATCCGCAGGTAAAACCTCACTTCTCACCATAAACTTAAACCCAAGTGTTGCCTATAAACTCAATGACCAATGGAGCATCGGTGTTGGCATTAGTGCTGTTTATGCACAAGCTGAGCTTTACCGCCACTATGGTAAGAATGCACTACCGTTTTACCCTGCAATAAAGCCAAGCGACAAAACCATTAATATGGAAGGAGATACATGGGCATTTGGCTGGAACATAGGCACGCTATTTGAAATTGATGAGAATAACCGTTTTGGCTTAGCTTACCGTTCACAAGTTGATCTTGATTTTGACGGTGACTTTACTGATTACTCAGGGCAAGTTCTCGGTGCCAATCGTCGCGGTTCAACCATTGACGCAAAACTTGTAGCTCCCCTCCCTGCTACCGCTGAGTTTTCAGGATTTCACCAACTCAATAATCAATTCGCTTTGCACTACAGTATATTTTGGACCCAATGGAGTAAATTCACTGAGCTAAAAGCCACCAGCAGTGAATGTAACTTTGGTGGACAACTACCCGGTGTCTGCTTATTGAAAGAAGAAAAATATGACGATGCATTCCGCTGGGCTATTGGTAGTACATACAATCTTAATCAACAAGTTACCTTACGTGCCGGCTTTGCCTACGATGAGCAAGGCGGTAAAGCAACATTAAGTATTCCAGATACTGACCGCTTCTGGTACTCCGCAGGAGCAAGCTATAAATACAGCGACCAATTAAGTTTTGATCTAGGTGTTAGTTATGTCTACGGCAAAGACGGCACATTTACTGAAGCGGGTGATAGCTTTACCGCAACCAGTGATGCTTTCATCGGTGCCGCACAAGTTAATTACATTTTTTAACACAAGACTGAACTAAAAATTGAAAGTAAGGAATACTATGAACAAGCATTTTTTATCGATCATTATAGCTGCTAGCTTGGGACTAACAGGATGTGGTGGCGACAGTAAAATAACAGGCGCCCCTACGATTGATCCCGATACTGCTGACAGCCTAAATGCAGAAACAAAAGTAAACTTTGATATTATCTCAAACCCAAGTTCGCCAATTATTGTAACGCCGACCTATTTAGCAATGGATCAAGAAGATGGCACACTCAGCGTTGAGAGTACCGTTGATGATCCTACTGATATTTCAAATCCTGTCGTTGCTATGGGTACAACCGATGGTTGGAGTACCAGTCAACCAATTTTGGTAAACTTTAAAGGTAATCCATTAAACCCAGACAGTGCGGCTGGCAGTTTTTATCTAATAAAATCAGGCGATCCTACTGACACCTCTGATAGCACTGCGCCTATTAAGCTGGTTGAAGAGCAAGATTATGTTGTTCAAGCCTCAGGTGATACATTAACAGCAGTCTTACTTAAACCCTTAGATCCTGCAAGTAACTATATGTTTGCAGTCACTAATACATTAAAAGACGATAAAAATAACCCTGTCGGCACCAGCGGCTCTTACGCCACATTGAAATCAACAACAACGCCCCCCTCTCCAGCCTTACTTCCAGCTCAAGCAGTGACCCAAGCAACCGAAGCTGCTTTTGCACAAGTTGGGGTTGATAAAGACAGTATTATTTTCTCATCATGGTTTACCACCGCCTCTGTTGGTGATGTGCTTTTTGCCGCTAAATCAGCAACAGCATTAGCGATAAATAGTAAGCCGTCTGATATTTGGAAAGGCACGGCAATCGACAGCAGTATTGATACAACTACCTTAGATACCACCCTCTTTAATATTGATGTCCCAGCCTCTAAAGGAAATACTCCAGGCGGAAAAGGCGAAATCTTCAAGGGAACTATTCATCTACCTTATTTCTTAAGTACCGATCCCAATAATTTCTTAACCACACCTTGGCAAAGTGGTATGCCAAGCCTTGCTAAAATCCAATACGTATTAGCAAATGGTACCGATGCCGAAAAGCTTGCCGTTCAAACAAAAATTGCAGAGCTAAATATCGATCCCACAGACTTTGCTAATGTCGCAACAGATCCCGCAGCACAACAACGCGTATTGACCGCATTAACTGGTTCTGAAATCATTTTACCTGATGGCAAACAATTAGACGAAACAAGGCTAATCACTCGTTATAGCCCTGTACCTAAGCTGCGCTCAATCGCTTCAATCGAGTACACATTAGTACTACCTAATAATTCTAACTGTAGCGCTCCTTTATCTAACAGTGTCACTATTTATCAGCATGGCGTAACTAGCAATAAAGATACACTGACTCAATCAGCACTTGCTGACAGTATCATTGGCGATCAATGTCGTGCCATTTTTGCAATTAACCTTCCATTGCATGGTGATCGAGGTATCGGTGGCGTGACCGCAGCTGACAACCCATCTATTTATTTAAATCTTGGTGCACTAACGGTTGCCCGTGATAATTTACGCCAAAGTACGATTGATGTGATCAACCTAAAAGCATCAATAACTCGACTGTTTAGTCAATTTTCATCACTCACACCTGAACAATTTGCTGCCCTTGGTCCATTAGCAAAATTAAACCCAACAACCAGTGTTAATTTCGTAGGTCACTCATTAGGTGCAATGACTGGGATTAATGTGGCTAATGTGACAAATCGTCCAACAGGCAACGACGCTGCAGATCAACTCTTCGCGATTGATCAATTTGCTTTTGCTAATCCTGGCGCTGAGATCCCTTACCTACTCTTAAATTCAGACAGTTTTGGCAATCTCATCAAAGGGAACATTTTAGCAAGCTCAAATGCCGACTTTAAAAACCAATGTGGCGACACACCGATTCCACTTTGTTATCAAGGTTATGAAGCGGGATTAATTAGTAATGGTAGTGAAACCTCATTAGCAACGCTAAGCACAATTTATGACTCATTTACACAGTTTGCTTATGCCGGGCAAACAGTGCTTGATAGCGTCGATCCAATTAACCATTCATTACTCGTACCAAGTACGGCCTCGGTATACCTCACCCAAGTAAAAAATGATGAAACAATTCCAAACATGACGACTATTGGCGAAACTGTGACAGGCACAAACATTCCTGTTCCATATTCGCCGTTTACGGGGACAACACCGCTTTTAAAAACGATGAACCTGACACCAACAGATGTTTCAATTAATGGCACCTTAGTGAGAAATGCCGTGCTATTTAATGGGGGAGCTCACTCTTCATTACTTGACCCATCCGCTTATGAATCTGTAACGGTTGAAATGCAAAAAGAAATGCATTCATTTATTAATAGTGACGGTAAAACATTATCGATTGAAAATAATAATGTAATAAACACAAACCAATAAACTATGTGAAAGACGAAGCTCTTCAAAAGGCTAGCACTATGCTAGCCTTTTTATTTACTGAATATCCGCTTTTTTCTCATTGTTTTACTGTGTTAAAAATAAGCAACCTTAATAAAATGTAGTTCAAAACACATTTTGTCCTCGACATGTGCAAAAATTTAAGCAAACTGGTGAAAACCGTGTTATTTCACATCAACAATTCTGTGAGTAGTCACACACTTTGAAATAACCATTGAAAACGAAGTTAACAGTTTCCTCATTAAAAACGGATGGAATAAAGTTTTATGAACCCTGTAGTTATAGCGGTATGTATCATGCTGATACTCGCGTTAATGCGAGTGAATGTGGTGGTCGCGCTAACCTTTAGTGCCATTGTTGGCGGCCTTATCGGTGGAATGTCTCTCACTGATGCCGTATCAGCCTTTGAAGGTGGCCTTGGTGGCGGTGCAACCACTGCGCTAAGTTATGCCATGCTCGGTACGTTTGCCGTTGCAATCTCCCGTTCAGGTATCACAGATGTACTGGCGCAAAAAGTGATCAAGCGCATTAGCGGTCATAATAACGCCGCTGCTGCAACGGGCGTCAAATATAGCGTTCTTATCATTCTCGTTTTACTTGCCATTTCTTCTCAGAACGTTATTCCGGTACATATTGCCTTCATCCCAATTGTAATTCCACCGCTACTGCATGTTTTTGCCAAACTAAAATTAGACCGTCGTTTAATCGCTTGTACATTAACTTTTGGTCTAGTCACTCCTTATATGGTGTTACCTATTGGTTTTGGCGGTATTTTTTTAAATAACATCTTACTCAAAAACTTACACGATAACGGCTTAGATGTATTAGCCAGCCAAGTACCCGTAGCAATGCTTTTACCCGCTTGTGGCATGTTATTTGGTTTATTGGTGTCTATTTTTATCAGTTACCGTAAACCACGAGAATATTCCGTTGAAAAGATCCTTGCCAGTGAGCCTGAGAAAAAAGAAATCGACATGCGTCATGTCTATGTCGCAGTTGCCGCTATCTTTGCCGCGTTAGGTGCACAATTATATAGTGGTTCGATGATCATAGGTGGCCTTGTTGGCTTTATGGTGTTTACTTTCACGGGCGTCATTAAGTGGAAAGAAACCCATGATGTGTTCACCAAAGGTGTTCATATGATGGCAATGATCGGCTTTATTATGATTGCAGCAGCAGGTTTTGCTGCGGTAATGAAAGCAACAGGCGGCGTAGAAACCTTAGTGAATTCCCTTGAAGCTGTGATTGGTAATAACAAACCTCTTGCTTCACTGCTAATGCTGGTTGTGGGTTTATTAGTAACCATGGGGATCGGTTCTTCGTTTTCAACCATTCCAATTCTAGCTACGATTTATGTACCGCTTTGTCTATCTTTTGGTTTCTCACCAATGGCAACAATCGCAATAGTAGGTACTGCTGCAGCATTAGGTGATGCGGGCTCTCCAGCTTCAGATTCGACCTTAGGTCCAACATCAGGCTTGAATGCTGATGGTCAGCACGATCACATTTGGGATTCGGTTGTACCAACGTTCATCCACTATAACTTGCCATTAATTGGATTTGGTTGGTTAGCTTCTATGGTGCTATAAGCCATACATTATTTATCAATACAAACAAAAAAAACCGCCAATTTGGCGGTTTTTATTTATCAGCTAAACACTATTTAACAATAACGTTTAGTCATAAAAATTATTCAGCAGAGGCTGCGTCACGACGTTCAGCAACTTCTTTTAGTAATGGCTGAAGCTCACCTTTTTGGAACATCTCAAGAATAATGTCACACCCGCCGATAAGCTCACCATCAACCCATAATTGTGGGAAGGTTGGCCACTGCGCGTAAATTGGAAGTTCTGCGCGAATATCTGGGTTTTGTAGAATATCAACGTAGGCAAACTTTTCACCACAGCCCATTAGTGCTTGTGAAGCTTGAGAAGAGAAACCACAGCTAGGCAGCTTAGGTGAACCTTTCATGTAAAGTAGAATTGGGTTTTCTGCGATTTGCTGCTTAATTTTGTCGATAGTTTCCATAACTTCCTCGTACAATCTTAATAGTAATAATTTAAACCCTACCATTCTACTTGGTTATCGTCACCAATAAAAATATTTTCCCGTCCTAAGCGAATGCTTTTGATGCAATACCAGATCTCAGTTTTAATACCCTCGCTTTATTAAAGGTCATTGACGCTTTGATAAACGAGGTATAGGGTATTTTTTTATTTCCAAGCCTTTTAATAAAGAAAAAAGTTGCTAAAATGAATCGGTCAGATTCAAAAATAATGAAGTAAGCCTTGATGCTTACTGGAAGCAATGATGTCGTGGCGAAAGCCACCAAACCAATATGGAGAATTGAGCAATGGCATTTGAATTACCAGCTCTACCTTTCGCAATGAACGCTCTTGAGCCACACATTTCTCAAGAAACTCTTGAATACCACTACGGTAAGCACCACAACACTTACGTTGTAAAGCTAAACGGTCTTGTTGAAGGTACAGAGCTTGCTGAAAAGTCACTTGAAGATATCATCAAATCTTCAACTGGCGGCGTATTTAACAATGCAGCTCAAGTGTGGAACCACACGTTCTACTGGAACTGTCTAGCACCAAATGCTGGCGGTGAACCAACAGGTGAAGTAGCTGAAGCTATCGTAAAAGCATTCGGTTCTTTCGCTGATTTCAAAGCAAAATTCACAGATTCAGCAATTAACAACTTCGGTTCTTCATGGACTTGGTTAGTTAAGAAAGCTGACGGCTCTCTAGAGATCGTTAACACTTCTAACGCTGGCTGCCCAATCACAGAAGAAGGTGTTACACCTCTACTAACTGTTGACCTATGGGAACACGCTTACTACATCGACTACCGCAACCTACGTCCAAGCTACATGGATGGTTTCTGGTCACTAGTAAACTGGGATTTCGTTGCTAAAAATCTAGCTGCTTAATTTCTAAAAAATAAGCGTAAACCGAAATTAAACCGTAAATAGAAGCATCTATTTACGGTTTTTTTGTATCTGAATTTTTATGGGCTAAATTAGACATATAACCTACGTCTAAATAGATACGCACCAAGATGCAATTATAAGCTAACCATTCACTGACAATTCATATGGCTATTTAATATACATTAACTAAGACTGACACCCTTATCCTGAAATAAGAGAGTTATACGACGTGCACTACAAAAAGTTATCCCCACTTCTACTTACCCTAATGGCTTTAACAATATCGAACTTTGCTCACGCTAAAGACGATGAGAAACCACAAGCGGTTCCTGTTACTGTCGAACCCATTTCTACCAAAGAGTTTGTCGCCACATTAAATGAGGTTGGTAAGATCAATGCGATTGATTTTGCAGAACTCACCTTTAGTACTCCCGGTAAACTCGTGGCTATCAATTTTAAAGACGGTGACGTAGTAAAAAAAGGGCAGGTTATTGCCAAACTAGACAGCAGTAAAGTTAAAGCAGATCTTGATAAAGCATCAAGCTCGCTCACTACCGCAAAGAATAAAGTTCGACGTGTTATTGAACTAAACAAAAAGCAACCTGGCGCACTATCTAAGCAAGACTTTGAAGAACTTCAAGATGCTGCAAACCTTGCAGCCGCAGACTACCGCCAACAACAAGCAATTCTAAAAGATTATTCATTAACCGCCCCTTTCGATGGTGAGCTCACAAATTTCACAAAATCAAAGGGCAGCATGATAGATGCTGCGACACCTCTGGTGAGTGTTTATAATCTAGATCCAGTTGAAGTTACCTATACCATCAGCCAAAACGATTTAGGTAAAGCTGTGAAAGGGCAACCCATCACAGTAACGGTCGAAGCATATAAAGATATGACATTTAAGGGTGTTGTAGATTACGTTGCACCTGCCGTTAATAAAAATACTGGTCGTGTAGCAATTCATGCTCGTATTGAGAACCCTGACCACGTTTTAGCACCAGGTATGTTTGCACAAGTAAGCCAGATGGTAAATGGTCGCACTAATCGAATTGTTGCGCCACAAAACGCTATTATTGCCCACAATGAAGATCGTTACGTGTGGGTCGTTAATAAAAACAATGTTGCAACCAAGCGATACCTTACATTAGGTAAAAACCTTAATAATGGCTATGTCATTATAGAAAAAGGTTTAAAAGTTGATGAAGTTGTTGTGGTTACCGGTCATCAAAAAATCGATGATGAAACTTTAGTAAATATTATCAAGACTCAAGCATCAACAGCTGATGCACCAGTACCTGAAAAGAAAAAGAAAACAACTGATCCAGCAAAAGCAGGAAAAGAAGAAACTAAACCAGTGAAGGAGCAGAGCAATGAGGCTACCTGAAGTCTGTATTAAGCACCCTGTTTTTGCTTCAGTTTTAAGTATTGCAATTATTCTTATTGGTTTGTTTTCTTTCCAAAAACTTGCAATTCAATATTTCCCTGAACACAGTACACCTAAAGCGACAGTTACAGCCAGCATTGATGGTGCTAGTGCAGACTTCATGTCACGAAATGTTGCGACGCATTTAATTAATGCCGCAACAGGGTTAGAGAGCGTCGATATTATGACGACTGACTGTACCCAAGGTAAATGTACATTAAATGTAAAGTTTGACGACGGCATTACTGATGTTGAATATGCGAACTTAATGAATAAGTTACGTAGCAGCATTGAAGCTATCATTGATTTTCCACCAAGTATGGTTGATAAGCCGACTGTTACCGATGATTCAGGTGATAAGGGCTCAGCAAGTAACATTATTACCTTTGTCAATAAAGGGAAGATGAGCTCGCAAGAGATGTACGACTTCATTGGTCAGCAAATTAAACCTCAGTTTAGACATATTCAAGGTGTCGGTGGGGTATATGGACCGTATGGTGGTGCAGCAAAAGCTGTCCGTGTTTGGCTTAACCCAAACCGTATGATGGCACTCAATGTAAAAGCTGCTGATGTTGTAACAACATTAAGTGCATACAGCTCATCATTTACTGTTGGTCAGATCGTTGGTGAAGCACGAAACTTCCAAATTAACCCTGTTACTCAAGTAACCAGTGTTAAGGATGTACAAGATCTTGTTATCCGAGTCGATGATGGCAACATCATTCGTATCAAAGATATTGCTGATGTCAAAATGGGTGAAAACAGTCTGACACCAAGCAAACTTAAAGTGAATGGTGAAACCGCAATGTCGTTGCAGGTACTACCACTGAAAAGTGAGAACCCTGTTGATGTTGCCGCACGTGTAAAAGCTGAAATCGCCAAGATGCAGCAACACTTGCCTGACGGTTTAGAAATGAAGATGGTCTATAACCAAGCCGATTTCATTCAAGAATCTATTGACCAAGGCTTCCATACCCTCTTTGAAGCTATCGTTTTAGTATCAGTAATTGTGGTACTTTTCCTTGGCTCACTGCGTATTGCATCAATCCCAATTATCACCATCCCAGTCTGTATTATTGGTGTTTTTGCTGTGATGTCATTTCTTGGTTTCAGCATTAACGTGCTAACTATTTTAGCAATTATTCTTGCGATCGGCCTTGTGGTTGATGATGCTATCGTGGTGGTTGAAAACTGTTATCGCTATATAGAAGAAGGTGAAACACCCCTTAATGCAGCCATTAAGGGTAGTAATGAAATTATCTTCCCAGTAATAGCAATGACAATGACCCTTGCAGCGGTTTACCTGCCTATTGGTTTGATGTCAGGTATGACAGCTGATCTTTTCCGCCAATTTGCTTTTACCCTTGCAGCATCAGTTATCATCTCAGGTATGGTCGCACTAACACTTTCACCGATGATGTGTGCTTATTTAATTAAACCCGTAGCACAACAACCTAAATGGTTTGCTGCAATTGATAAGCAGATTCACAAACTATCAATAGGTTACACGAAACAACTATCTAAATGGTTTGATCGAAAAGCATTGATGGGTGGTATCGCACTCGCACTTATCGCACTTTCGGGTGTCGCTGTATGGTATATGCCACAAGTATTGTTGCCGACAGAAGATACAGGCTTTATTGATGGTACTTCAGAAGCACCGACTGGTGTAGGTCGTCGTTATCATATCAAACATAACTCTGAGCTAAATACGGTTATGGAAGATAACAAAGATATTGCTGCGAATTTATCTTATATCGAAGCAACACCATCAAATCATATTTTACTCGAACCTTGGGGTAAACGTACTAAACCGGCAGATGAGATCGTTGCTGAGCTTACTGAAAAGGCAGCAAAAACACTATCAGCTTACAGTATGTCATTTAGTGTACGCTCAGCTGATGGCCTAAACGCTACATCTAATTTGAAGTTACAGCTTAAAACCGTCAATAGAGACAATACTGAACTCAATGATACGGCTAACCGTATCGTTAAAAAATTGAGTGAGTATAAAGGCTTAACTCGCGTTAAAAGCTCATTACTTCGAGATCAATTGCGTTATGACTTACGAATTGACCGCAATGCGATAATTTTATCAGGCGTAGCTTATACCGATGTGACCAATGCTCTTTCAACCTTCCTTGGTTCATTGAAAGCGGCAAACTTACAGGCTGATGACGGTTATACCTACCCTATTCGCGTTCAAGTAAACCGTAAAGATCTGGGTAACTTCGATATTATCGATAAGCTTTATGTGGCGTCAGAGTCAGGGCAGAATATCCCGTTGTCTGAATTCGTCTCAATTAAAGCAGTAACATCTGAGTCCAGTTTTAAGACTTATATGGGACAAAACAGTGCTGAAATCACAGCGACATTAATGCCAGGTTATACCGCGGGTGATATACGTGATTACATCAATGAAAATGTACCTGAGTTACTTGATGACTCACAAAGCTACGCCTATGACGGTGTGGTTAAAGAGTTAATGGACTCACAAGATGGTACACAAACGTTATTTTTAATGGCGCTAATTTTCATCTATCTGATCTTAGCTGCGCAATTTGAAAGTTTCGTTGACCCATTGATTATTTTGCTGACAGTCCCTTTGTGTATTGTAGGTGCTGTATTGACCCTCTGGGTCTTTGGCCAAAGCCTCAATATTTACTCACAAATAGGCTTATTAACCTTAGTCGGATTGGTCACTAAACACGGTATCTTGCTGGTTGAATTTGCCAATGAGCAACGTAAGCATGGTAAAACAGCCATTGAGGCTGCAATCCATAGTGCGCGCTCACGTTTACGTCCAATTTTAATGACATCATTAACCATGATTTTAGGCGCTTTACCATTGGCGTTTGCATCAGGTCCTGGCTCATTAGGTCGCGTTAATATTGGTTTGGTATTAGTGGGTGGATTAACCGCTGGTACATTTTTCTCACTATTTCTTGTTCCAGTTGCTTATGTCGGGATGAGTAAATTAAGAGAAAAAGACGTACTAAAAACGATCTTAAGTGGTCGTGGTTTCCGCCAGCGTAAATAACACTTAATAAAAACCGCTATAAACAAAAACGCCTGCATCACTGCAGGCGTTCTTTTATAATCAACTGACTAATATTATGCTTTTTCAGAAAGGATAATACGTAGTGTTCGACGAAGTGGCTCAGCAGCGCCCCACAGTAGCTGATCACCAACAGTAAAGGCGTTTAGGTAATCATCACCCATCGCAAGTTTACGTAGACGACCTACAGGTACCGATAGTGTGCCTGTTACTTTAGCTGGGCTAAGCTCTTGCACTGTTACATCACGATCATTCGGGATAACTTTTACCCAATCGTTATGCGATGCAATAATTTCTTCAATTTCATCTAGCGGCACATTTTTCTTCAGCTTCAATGTTAGTGCTTGGCTGTGGCAGCGCATCGCACCAATACGTACACAAGTACCATCAATTGGAATTGGAGAATCCTCTAAGCCAAGAATTTTGTTCGTTTCAACAGACGCTTTCCACTCTTCTTTGCTTTGACCATTGTCACGCTTCACATCAATCCAAGGGATCAGAGAACCGGCTAATGGCGCACCAAACTCTTGTGATGGAAAATTGCTCGAACGTAAGGTATCTGCAACTTTACGGTCAATATCAAGAATCGATGTTGATGGATTCGCAAGCTCGCTTGTCACTGTATCGTTAATCACACCCATTTGGCTGATCAACTCACGCATGTTCTTAGCACCAGCACCAGAGGCAGCTTGATACGTTTGTGACGTCATCCACTCAACAAGTCCAGCCTTATATAGGCCGCCGACAGCCATCAGCATCAAACTCACAGTACAGTTACCACCTACATACGTATTGGTACCATTGTGAATGCCCTGCTGAATTTGATCAAAGTTAACAGGATCAAGTGTAATAATAGATTCTGGCTTCATACGTAATGTTGATGCCGCATCAATCCAGTAACCTTTCCAGCCAGCTTGGCGTAATGCTGGGTATACTTTTTCAGTATAACCGCCACCTTGACAGGTAATAATGGCATCAAGTTTTTTTAAGCTTTCTAAATCAAAAGCATCTTGCAGCATACCAGCATCTTTACCTAAATTAGGCGCTGGGATACCAATCTGAGAGGTTGAATAGAATACAGGGTCAATCAGTTTAAAATCGCCCTCTTCGACCATACGTTGCATCAGCACAGAACCAACCATACCACGCCAACCAACTAAACCTACTTTCATCATTTGCTAGTACACTCCCTGTCGTAATTTAACTGCTGTTTCCATCTATAGAGATTTAACGGCTTAAAAACAAGCATAATTTTAATATCTAGTTAAAAATACTATCGCAAAAAAGAGTAACAATCTTTGTTAATTTATCGATATTTGAATTTCTTATCACTGGTATTAG
The DNA here is from genome assembly GCF_000153325.1 of Photobacterium sp. SKA34. Lineage (GTDB taxonomy): Bacteria > Pseudomonadota > Gammaproteobacteria > Enterobacterales > Vibrionaceae > Photobacterium. The sequence goes on along the minus strand of NZ_CH724143.1, from coordinate 629,134 downwards.
TTATTTTTATAAGTTCAAAAATGCAACAACAAAGAAGAATAAAGCAGCAAAAAGACTTAAAAACTAGTACTTAACGTGTATTTTTACCTATAAATATGAAATTCAACATTCAAGGCCATATAATTCAATCAAATACATATCTTTGAAAACACCCGACTATCCTGATAATCTCCACAGTCGTTTTTTGTTAGATATATTATTTACTAATTGAGGTCATTTTAGTTTTTTAAACTAATTAGAACATTACCATTATGTTTTGAAACAAATAACTAGAACAATAAAACCAAGATGCAAACACAAAATAAAAACATTATTTAACAAAAAAAACACAAGAAAAGCAGTGCTTTTGTTTATCTTTCAAAGCAAAAGACTCAGATCACATAAAGAAACATTATTTATCGCGGTTTTAGAGCCACCTGCTAGAGTAGCCAACTTTGTTACAAGCTGTGATGCACGTGATTTATTAACCAGTATAGAAATATTAATTACTGACTTTGGGCTAGCAGCTCATTTACAGGTACGATAAACAAGGTTAGAAGTATGGAAAAACAGACTGTCGTGAAACTACCCTCGTTGATGCAAGTTTTTTTTGCTCTCGGTATTTTCCTTGCACTAGCATTCTCATTTACCGCTAAGTTAAATTTGCCTATTCAGCTAGCACTCTACATCGGCTGGTTCATCATTATCGGGCTAGGTATAAAACTAGGTCATGATTACAAGTCATTAGAAAAAGCCGCAACAAAAGGTATTGCTAATGGTCTTGGTGCCGTATTAATTCTTCTTGCCGTTGGTGCTCTTGTGGGTACTTGGATTGCAGGTGGTATTGTTCCAACCATTATTTACTACGGTCTAAAAGCCATCCACCCATCCATTTTCTTGCTAGCAACAATGATCATTTGCTCATTAACAGCGTTAGCAACCGGTACTTCTTGGGGTGCAGCAGGTACGGCAGGTATCGCTATGATGGGGATTGGCCAAGGTTTAGGTATTCCCGCACCTATGACAGCTGGTGCTGTTCTTTCAGGCTGTTACTTTGGTGATAAAATGTCACCACTTTCAGATTCTGTGATCCTTGCATCTTCTATGTCTAACGTAGAAATTATGGAGCACATTAAAGGCATGTTGCCGATTGCATTAATCAGTTATGTGATCACTGGTATTATGTTTACTGTTGTGGGCTACCACTACGCCGGTAACGTGGATATGTCTCAAGTTGATTCAGTAATGCAAGCAATGGATAAGCAATTTGTTATCTCACCATGGTCTTTTATCCCTGTGGCTATTGTCTTGGTTTTACTGGCTTTACGCTTACCATCATTCCCTGTTATTTCGCTAGGTTCTCTATTGGGTATTATTTGGGCGGTGATGATTCAAGGTATGGATCCTTTAGTGGCCTTTAATACTGCATGGGCTCCATTTTCTATTAGTTCTGGTATTGAGTTTATTGATGCGATCCTAAACCGTGGTGGTATGTCTTCAATGCTTGGCTCTGTTGCTGTGATCATCTTTGGTCTAGGCTTTGGTGGCTTATTAGATAAAGTCGGTGTACTGCAAACTATTGCTCGCCTATTTGAAAAGCGGGTAAATTCTGCAGGTAGCCTATCCGTTACTACTATTGCTACTGCTTTCCTTGGTAACGTATTTGGTTCTGCGATGTATGTATCACTGATCCTAACGCCTAAAATTTGTGCGAAAAATTATGACCGTCTAGGCTACCAACGTAAGAACCTTTCTCGTAACGCTGAGTTTGGTGGTACGTTAACCTCTGGTATGGTGCCGTGGAGTGATAACGGTATTTACATGGCGAGCATTTTAGGTGTTGCAACGTTCTCATACGCACCTTTTATGTGGTTAAGCTTCGTTTGTATTATCGTAACAATTGTCTGTTCATTCATGGGATGGTTTGTGGATCGCTGTCCACCAGCAACTGAAGCTCAATTAGCACAAGATGACGAAGAAGAAGCATTAGCAGTGAAACAATTAACGTCATAACTTCCAAACTAAAAAGCCCCATATATTGGGGCTTTTTTATATACTTTTATTAAGCAGTTTTTTTAACGCCAGCATATGCCATCAATTAATCACCATTTCGATATAGATGTTCAGCCTCATCTTGTGGTTCCAATTCATCAAATATCACTGGTGAAGAGTTATCACTACTAAATTGCAATGTGACAGGCTCAGAGTAATTCGGAACATTATCATAGCTAAACACCGAGTAAAATTTCGGTATATTCGCATTACCAAATCGGTCAAATGTATACTCATCCTTGCCAGCATAAAGCTTTACGCCATCGAGTGGTGTTCGAGGAGGATGAAAGCAATTTCTAACCACATAAACACCCACTAAGTCTGGATCCTCTGGCTTCTTCCAGGTCAATTTCGTTGCACCATCAACGAGTGTGGCATTTAAATCTGTCGGTGCTGCTACTGGTTGTTTTCGACGTTCCATGTATTCAATAACCAACTGCGGGCATTTTTCGCTATCACAATTGAACCAAGTCACCATGGCATTTTTGTGCCTTGAAGCCGAAGTAGCACGGATGATCAAATTAAGAGGCAGTCCACGGCTTATAACATCTTCTAAATGTTGCCTTGCAGAGCTATCAAACATAAAGCTCTTTCTAGGTGCTTTAGATAAACCGATACTACTTGCCTCATAACCTAGATATTCGATTTTTTCACGATTTTTTACGCTATCAAAATCAAGGTTATCAATTTCCGCAATATCGACGGTAAAACGCATTGGTTGTGAAATTTCTCTCGATTGCTCATGCTCTATCTCAAAATAGGCTTGAGTAATAACAATATCTTTTTCCTGATTGAGGCAGTCTAATGAAAACATGACTTGCCCAAATACTGTATTCTCATCACTATCAAAGCCACATTGGATAACATTCTTTTGTGGTGGTTCTTGCAAGGTAAAGGTATGACAGTCACTTGCAGATATCGCGACTTTAGATGTTTTTTTAGTGTAGATTACTTCTAAGCTTGGGCGGTAATGAATACCACCACCAAAACGACCATAACCGATATCAAATTGCATAATTTGGGAATCATTACCAATTGGAAGCGAAGTCGGCCCCTGAATTTTAAGAAGTAAACGTCCTTGATTTAATTGTTGTTGCAGTAATTGTTTTTCTATCGCACTGAAACACCATGACTTCCAAATACCTTGCGTAATTTGATCGGAGCAAATGGCATCACCTAGGGTTTGTTGCGGTACAGCTTGATGAATTTGATCAAAACTTCGAATGTTGGTGATTTCTTCAGGATCAAGAATAGAAACTGACCATTCGCCATAGTTTTCTATTTTGGCACCTACACGGTTCATTGGATATAGCGAAAAGCATGCATCTTTGATAATCGCATCTTCGGGCAATCTATCAATATCAAAAGCAATGACACCATAACAGATACCTTTAGTTTTATTGACACCAATAAACAAAGAATTATATCCAAAATGCTCCGCATTAAACTCTTTTGTTAATTCCCCTACATAGCCAATTTGTTCAGCTGCAGGGAATAAGATGTAAGAAAACTCATCTTTTGCCAAATTTGTTTTTATCTTAAGTTCTGGAGCGAAAGGTGATTTTATTCGTGTCACCCTATTAACTTTTCTCAAATTATAAAAGTATCGATGACCAGATTGTAATTGACTATCAGTGAAACTGCTTTCGGAGGTATTAGCGATTAACGTCTCAGGGGTACAGTGATATTTTGGTGTATCACTACGGTAGATTTGATAATAACAATTACTGTCATCATCGTTGCTATTCCAAATCAACTCAACTTGGGTATCTTCTACTTGTTTTACCGTGAAGTTTTCAGGTCGAGACGGGGCAAGATCAGAATAATCAATCGCACTATTTAACGCATATAGCAAAGCAGGAATATTCTCATTCACACTTTGCGTCATATTAACTAAATAGTCAGGTATATTTCGGCTACCGACCTCGACAACACTTGAGAGAATCCCGCGATCATAGTAGTACTCGCGACCACTTCCATGGATCAAATTAGCAGGTGGCTTACCTCTGTGTATGCCATATTGTCTGTTTGTTACTTTATGAATTTTATGCGCCATATTAGCGCATAAAATATTTAAATCGGTACCTTCAATTTCCGCTTCATGGTTAAACTTATGCGCTGGGAAAAACACGTTCCCCTGCGAGTGATAATCTAACGCAATACTGATATTTTTATGTTCTTCAACAAACGTTTTGATAGCTTGTGTTTCTGGCTCTGAAAATGCCTCAGGTCCACTGTAAATATTCGACTGAGTATCAAAACTACGCTTAAAATTCACGCCAAAGTTTCGATTTAAATCAACGCCGAACGTACCGTCTTTATTATCACGTCTATTCTTGCGCCAAAATGAAAAGTGCTGTCTTGAATATTCAAACCCATCAGGATTAAGACAAGGCACCATATAAAGTGTGTTTCGCGTTAATGCTTCAACAACATCGGGATTGGAAGGATAATTATCAAGAATATACTGAATAAAATTCACAGCTAACTCGATACCAATCCATTCTCTTGCGTGAATCGTTCCTGTATAAAGTAATGCGGGCTTCAAATCTGCATAAGCCACATCCTGTGACAAAGTCACCATCATGATAGGACGATCTTCGTGAGTCTGCCCAATATTTTGTAATCTTATAAGGTGTGGGTACTTCTCCATCGCCTCGGTGAGAAAATCAATAGTATTTTGATAAGAGAGATATTGTTTTTTCATTACTCAACCTCACTTGGAAGAGTATTCCAAGCAGTAATGATTGCATTTAGCTTTTTCTGCTTTAAATTACTAATTTCAAGTAATCGTAAAGGATGATTATTCAATACATCCAAGGTTCCTGCTACACCAAAACGCTCAACAACGTTGTTAGCAAGGTTCGCCCCGATTCCTTTAACTGAAGTAAAAAACGCGATTATCTCTTGCTGATTTAGCGTATCATCAACTTTATCTGAAGCAATAGCCGCTGTTGGGTATTGCGCTTGCTCGACGCCTAAATCTAGCGCTTTCTCTAATTCCGTTTGCGCTTTAGGCTCTAAAAACTTCGCTAAAAATTGATTTAACCCGTTATCGCCACTGTGTAGACCTTGTAAGTTCCAAACTTCACTCGGCCACTCTTCATTTAAGTCATCTTGAATGTTTTCAAGTGCATATAACTTATCTTGAGGATTTAATTCGCCAGTATCAGTGGATATTGAAGCTTGCCCAAATGAGATATTACGCATCGTTCTTAAGAGTGAAGCATCAATTTTTCCTAACTCTTCCCAGTTCTTATGAGGGAAATAAGGCTTTTTAAACATCTCTGGCACAAGTTGCCACATTAAATATTGCCCAATCCAATCGCGAATATAAGGAAAAGCGGCAAAAGCTGTCGCACATTCTAAAATACTGTATTCATCAGTGTGGCTAACAGCGATATCACATGCCCAATATTCTGCTTTCGCAGCTTTTGAAGCTTTAATTGAAATTTCTAATACTTTCTCAGGAATGGCTTGATAATCCATACTGCCACCTTGGCTAGTATTGGTTAACCACTCACCTTCTGGCGGTCTTCGCCAAAAAGCACAAACAGGTTTATGCCCAATTAACATCACACGGATATCGGCTTTCATTGGAACAAAATCTTGAATATAAGCGGGGAAGTAGCGACGTTCAGAAAATAGTTTTATTGCTTCATCAGCACTATCTAGTTTGTGGACAAAATACCCACCGTAGTTTGATGGTCCATAAGAACGCTTAATGATTTTCGGATAACTTGTCTCATTGATATAAACAAGTGCCTCTTCTACATTGTAGAATATCTTTGTTTTAGGTATAGGTAATTGATATTTATGACAAAAGCGAGTGACATTCTCTTTAGATTTATTACAAAACTGCGCATCCAAAGACGGAATAAACTTCACATTCGGAAGCGCTCTTGAGATATCACGAAATGTTTCGTAAGCAGTAGCTGGAATATTTCCAATCAGTACATCAATATTTTTTCTTTTCACTTCATTGATAAAGCGCTGTTTATCATTCCCCCAATGATAGGTCACCTGCTCTATCTTATCTGGCCACCCTTTAAAATTTGAACGATCAAAAAAGCGTAAAACATGATCAAGGTAAAGTAGCCCAAGTTTTGGACGAGAATTTGTATTACCGTTTAGCATATATCCTCCCTAAATTATGCGAAATCAGTGAAGTTAACGTCAGTAGCAACGTTTGAATTAGTGGATGCGTAGTTTGAACGGTTGCTATCCTTTCTTGTTTTTCTATCTATAAGATCAACGATGCATTGAATTTTCTTAGCGTTAAAATTGATTCCCATTTTTTCTTGAGCTGGTGTTGCAAAAGCAGGAATACCGTTAACTTCAAGAACAACATACTTTTGATGCTTGATATCATAAATAATATCAACGCCCGCAATTTCTAAACCAGTAATGCGTGCTGCTTTAAGAGCGAGTTCAATTACCTCTGGCGGAGCTTCTCGCTGTATGACATTACCACCGCTTGTGATGTTAGTTTTCCAACTACCCTCAGCCGCTTTTCTGCCGTAACAAGCAATAAACTGATCATCGACAATATCAACACGATAATCAGTGAAGTCATTTTCAATGATGCGCTCTAGATATAGCTGAGGTGATGCTTGATTCACGATGTAAGGATAGATCAAGTCAAGATCACGTTCACTTTCGAGTTTGATGATCCCGTTGCCTCCCCAGCCATTGATTGGTTTACAAATGGCTTGTCCTTGCCAAAAATTGAAATGCTTTTTTAAGTTATCTATATTTCTTTTATTGCAAACAACATAGTCTGGCGTATTAATTCCATGCCTTTTTAACAATTGAGCTGTTTTAAATTTATCTTCCGTTAATTCAAATGCTTCATAGTTATTAATAGTTGGAATAATAGTACTAAGAGTTTGATACAGATACGTTTGGTAAGGCGTTTGCTGACCTGCATTATATGAAAAAAACAGATCTAGCGAGCCCATATCCTGATCATTACAGAAAATACCTCCGTCATGTGCAACCGCATTTCCAAGATCAAGGTTGGTAACAACGCTGATCTCTCGTTCATTTAACTTAGAAACTAATTGCTCCTGTATCTGCTCACCGCCACCGTTTTGATACATCCATAATCCAATACGACGTTCCATTTTAACTCCTACTGTAAATACGCCATAAACATAAAATTCATCAATCTATGTAAACATGGTTTCATATAATCTTGTCAAAATGCAATAATTAATAATAAATTAGTAGCATATTAAAATTGCATTTATGTGGAGTTACCTATGAAACACGATGATTATTTAATTCTTAAGACAATGATGAAAAAAAACTCTTGGACCAAAAACAAAAAAGGGGTCGATGAGTATGGTCAATTGATGGCAGGTTGGCTAACAGAACTAGGTATGGAACTTCAGTGTTTTCAGCGTTCAGAAGTAGGTAATCACCTGCTCTTTAGCTCTTCACATAAAGCTCAATCTCCAACCCTTCTTCTTCTTGGTCACCTTGATACCGTATTTCCACCAAATACGTTTGAAGAAGTCAGTGAGGATGAAGAGTGGCTATACGGACCAGGTGCATGTGATATGAAAGGTGGGAACTTTGTTGCTTTAATGGCGCTACATAATATCTACGAAAGACTTGGGAAAGTTCAAAATATAGATATCTTACTCGTCAGTGATGAAGAAACAGGCAGTGATGACAGTAAGTCTCTACTTCGAACTATTGCGTCGAATTACAGTGCTTGTATTGATTTTGAAGCGGCAGGAAAAAATCATGAAGTAGTAACAGCACGTAAAGGTATTGCTACCTACACCATTAATATTGAGGGTAAGGCAGCACATGCTGGTAACCATTTTTGCGATGGTGCGGATGCCAATTTAGTCGCTGCAAAACTTCTTATTCAGTTAGCCGAACAAACTGATCTTGATAATGGAACCACAATCAATGTCGGAAAAATAAATGGTGGTATTGGTGCCAATACAATATCACCACACGCAACTCTCACCGTAGAAGCTCGATTTACTAGTCTTAATGAGCAAACACGAATTATTGATGATATTCCTAAACTCGTTAATAACTATAACAAAGATGGTATTACCCTATCTATTGATGGCGGGTTACAGCGAGATGTTATGGTACCCACCTCAGATCAAGCAGCATTAATTGATAGGCTCTCGGTAAACGCCCCATGAACCCACGGGGCGATATTTGTTAGTGTTTGAGGTTCCAAGGTAGGAGTGCATCGATATCGGGCTCAGCTTTCGCGAGCTCTTTCATGCACTTGACCATGTAGTCGTAGAGGATAAGGCCGTTGGCTTTCGCAGTCTCGACGATGCTGTAAAGCATCGCACTCGCATCAGCACCATTTGGCGTGTTCGAGAACAACCAGTTCTTTCTGCCAATGACCAGCGGTTTAATTGCGCGTTCAGCGCGGTTATTGTCTATCGATAAGTGACCGTCATCGATATAGCGGATCACCTTCGGCCATTGGCCGAGCGTGTATTTTATCGCTTTACCCAGCGGGCTAGACGCTATCACTTGTTGAGATGTCATCCACTCGTACAACTCGTCCAGTATCGGTTTGCTATGCAGTTGACGTTCTGCTTTTCGTGTTTCGACAGTCGCACCTTTTAAGCGCGATTCTATCCCATAGAGCTTCTGGATTTTGGCCAGCGCTTTATCTGCTTTGCCTGACTTACCTTTACCTTGAAGCTTCTTAGCCTCCATGAACTTTCGCCGTGCATGTGCCATGCAGCCAACATTGGTGACGTGATAAAGACCATCATAGGCACCATAGCCATCGGTTTGTAGATAACCACTGTAATCCCCCAAGAAGGCAACAGGGCATGCCCTCGCGCGACTGTTTTGATAGTCGTACAAGGCAATATTCTTCACATTGGGGAGTGCGGCTTCTGGCGAGTCTGCGCCCGAGCAGTAGAGCCACATGTAACACTGTTTTTCTTCCTTGAGAACATTGAGTGGCGTTTCATCCGCCTGGACCACCACTTGTTGAAGTAGGTGCTCTTTTAGAGCGGCATAGAGTGGTTTGAACTTCTCACTAACTTGGATAACCCATCTGGCCATAGTGGTTCGTGATAGCTCGATTCCCGACTGGGTAAACAGCGACTCTTGGCGGTAAAGTGGCATCGCGTACTGGTATTTGCCAAGAATGATGTTGGCAAGCAAGCTTTCTGTGGCAAAGCTCTTCGGGATAATGCTTTGCGGTGCTGGCTTTTGAACGATGTGATTGCTGTCTTCAGTTTGCTCGCACTGGCGGCAAGCATATTTAGGGCGAACATATTCCAGCACTTTGAGTACGGCTGGCGAAAACTCCAGCTTTTCACTGCTGTCTTCACCGATTTTATGCAGGTCATGATTGCAGCATGCACACTGCTTTTCATGGTCGTCTAAATCAAGTTCGATAACTTCACGAGGTAAGGTCTTTGGAAGAGGCTTACGCTTACCGCGTTTCTTCGTTGTGGTTGTGGTGGTCGTCGTAACCTCAACCTCTTCTTCCTTAGCGGCTTCACATTCCGCTTCGTTGAAGAGGTCACCTTGAGATTCATCGTAGGGC
>NZ_CH724143.1:591714-619358 GCF_000153325.1 Photobacterium sp. SKA34 | reverse complement strand
ACATCTTGGCTTTCTGGGTTGATATTTGGCGTCTTTTTCATGGCATTTATTATACTAAAGTCATGCCGTTAACGCTTGGTGGATATAGCTTTATTATCGATTAAGTCATTGTAAAATCGTTATTTGAACGGGTTTATGGCCGATAATCGTGAAGCCAGAAAGCAGTCTATCAAGCTCGCATTGAGTCAGGGTAAACACGTCATTTTTCTCTTTTGACGGCCATTTATACTTGGCTTTTTCAAGGCGTTTATACCAAAGTGCAAAGCCTGTTTTATCCCAGTACAACACTTTGATTTTGTCGCGCTGTTTATTGGTAAACAGGAATAGTGCGCCGCTTCCCAAGGGTAAATCGGTGTCACTTTCGATAATCGCCGCGAGGCCATTGATGGACTTTCTAAAATCGACACTCTCACGATACAGATAAATATCTGGTGCACTTAGCATATGTTTCATGACAAGGCTCCAATGAGTTCTGCCAGGTAGGCAGCGGGCGTGCCTTGAGGAATACTCAGCTCAACGTCGTTGACAAAAAGTGTCATATTCGCGGTAGGTATTTGCGTCATATGGTAACGTGTTGTCTGCTCTACAACGTTTGCTTTGACGAAGCCGTTAGTCTGTGGTGTTTGAAGGTGTGTTAACTGTTGGCGTTTGGCATGAAACGTGGAAAGACTTAATCCGTGATGTTCACAAAAAGCACGTTGAGTGAGTTGGCTGGATTCATAGCACTCAAACAAAGTCTGCCATTCTTGATTGGTACGTCGTGTTGCCATTTTAAATCTCCTTTGGATTGGAGATTTGATCTTATTCTTCGAGTAAAGTGATTAGAATGCGGTGTTTATGGCACGCTTACGGCTCTCGAGCATTATTGGTATCACGTTAAAAACTGAAAAACGAGGAGGTGTCAGTGATGCTAATATTATTGCTGGAATGGGCGTACCTACCCTTGATGGCTTTGGCCCTTATGGCGATGGCGATCATACTAAGCATGAGCGAGTATCAAAAAAAAGCATTGAGAGAAGGATCTCAGAAGTGACTAAGGTATTGGAATATTATGCTTCTTAGAATTAGGAAGAAATCTAACTTTAATCAGCACTGATAATATTGATAAGACGGTGGATTATTCTTAGTTCAACACCATTTGATACTAAGAGAACTCAAAGTTATATACCTACTTTAGAGTTCTACATAATCCACTGATTAGATCAAAATACATCTGTTCATACTTATGCTAAACCGATCCTGGATTAGCCCGTTTTTGTCAAGATCTCTGTTTTGCTTGCTGATATCTGGGCACTATGTAAATTATCTAATTTAAATTGTATAGCCCTAATTGGATGACGCCATAAGTAACGTGGAAATGTCCAACGTAACACATGGATCATTTGTAATCGTTTGGCAGATTGATAGCAGTGCCCAATACAATGCGTACAACTTGGCTTATCATCACCCAGTCGACAACCTGTTACGCGCTCCTCAACATACTCGATAAGACTTTCACATTCAGGGCAAATAATTGCCCCACGGTGCAACGTTTTACAATATAGGCGAATCATCGCTTTCACTGCGTTCAGTTCACGTTGCGAACGAACTGAATGATTGTTTTGAACTATCATAGTGGCGTTATTATCCACTGGGACTATAAAGATCCAATGATAAAGATCAATTTTTCGAAGAAATCGTAAATTTATGAGCAAATATCGAAATACAACCAAAAATATTGATTAAAAGACATACTTTAATACATTGTTCAAAAAAAGAACCAAATGTAAAAATTACCTTCTAGCTAGTTTAATAGATACTTAAATTGGATTTATACTCTACTTTTATGTGTGTTGACGGGAAAAGTACATACCTTAAAGTAATACCTCTTAATCATTTATTACCTTTGTTGCTAATCAATATTGTTGAGGATTCTATGATTCCATTTTCTCTCGATTTAAAAACAATCAGAGCCGTTATTTTTGATTTAGATAACACCTTGGTTACTTCAAACATAAATTTTTCTCAGATACGCCAACAACTAGGCTGCCCCCAAGATATCGATTTATTAAGTTATATTGAAACACTGAACGCTAATGAAAAAGCGCATGCCAATAATATTGTTTTTGAACATGAACTTTCTGATGCAGAAAGCTCTTTTCCCATGATTGGCTGTCAGGAACTCCTGATGCATTTGCAAGAAAATGAGATTAAAACGGCAATCATTACCAGAAACTGCTTGGCAGCAACTCACAAGAAACTCAAACAGAATCAAATCAGTGTTGAACGTGTCATAACCCGTGAATGTTTCCCACCGAAACCCAATCCATCATCTTTAAAGTCATTAGCAAAGGATTGGGGGCTGATGAGTAATGAAATACTTTACGTTGGTGATTATTTTTATGACTTGCAAGCTGCTTATAACGCTAAGATGCCGTCTTGCTTGGTTCATCATGGTAAGACATTAACGTTTAGCCATGCAGCTTCATTGGCTTTAAATGAGCTAAGCGATTTACTTGCTCAATTTCAATTATTAAAGAAAAACTAACAAGACCATTATTAAAGATAGTCTTGTTAAGTAAGTTATCGTAATCAGCCACTTATTGGGTGACAAATGTTGCCATTTGACGATTAAGTTCAGTCACTTGTTCTTTTACCTTAGAAGAAGTTTCTGCTGCACTTTGACTATGATTGGATACCTGATTTACAGAATCAGTAATATCTGACATGAGCACCGTAATTGAATTTGTTGCATGTGATTGCTGCTCTGCGGCTGCCGCAAGGTCTACCATTTGACCATTTAATTGACCAATTTTTTGTGTGGTCGAGAGTAAACGTGACACTGCTTTTTCAATATGTTCAGCGCCTTGATCGGCAAGGGATTGGCTACTATCAATTTCTTCAACCACAGAGTGTGTTGAGTGTCGAATCGCATTAATAATATCGTTAATTTCTGTCGTCGATTGAGTTGTCCTTGTTGCTAACATTCGAACTTCGTCTGCTACCACAGCAAAACCTCTGCCTTGATCTCCCGCTCTTGCAGCTTCAATAGCCGCATTAAGTGCAAGTAAATTCGTCTGCTCAGCCAAGCCTTCAATCACTTCAGTCACCCGACCAATCGCTTCACTTTCTTTACTTAATCGCGTTACCTGAGTACTCGCCGTAGCAATAGTATTGTGCAAGGTTTCCATTGTGATTTTATTTTGCTCTAGTGCATCACGCCCTAACTCGATTTCTCCTTTGGAGTCTGACAATTTTTGTACCGATAACGTTACCTGCTCTAAAGTATTGGCAGTGGCAAAAGCGATTTCTTCCAGTTGGCTTCCCATTTGCTCAATGCTCGCTTGTTGGTTCGCCACATTCAATGATGTGACATGCGCAGAAGTAAGCAAATCTTCCATGCTTACATCAACTTGTTGAGCTTTATCCGTAACACCAGAAACAATTTCTGCCAGTGAAGAATTCATTCTATTTATTGATTCAGTTAAAACGGCCAGCTCATCATTACCAACGACTTTAAGAGGCGGTTGAGATACATCACCAAAGGCAATCGTCTTTGCTCTCTCAGACAGTAATGAAATACGGCGGCCAATCGTATTTCCCATATACTTTGAGATAGCGATAGCTGAACTAACAATTAATACAATGGCAATACACATCGTCGTTAGTACATTTTGAATCGATTGATTTATTCCTTGCCCGCTTTGATCTGCACGCTGTTGCTGGGCTTGCACTACCGTTTCTAGACTTTGCTCAAGGGCTACGGCTGAAGGTAACAACTCATTTGCCATGAGTTGATTCGATTTATTCCATTCTGGTGAAAGACGAAGGGCTATCACATTCTCTGCTAAAGGAAAGTAAAGTTGCTGCATCTCTTTAAAAAGTGCCCATAACGATGCGTGCTCTTCCGTTAGTCGATCTAACTTTTTATCAATTTCAGCTACTGATTTTTTATGTGACTTAATTAAGTCTCGATACTTATCCAAATACTCTTGTTGCCCATATAACAAAAAATCGCGAAGTGAAGCCAATGCATTTGCTAGTGATACATAGCTGTCAGCATAAACCTTAAAGAGTCTTTTTCTCTCACCGCCAAACGGGTTACTGGATTCTTCATTAATCAAACTTTGGATCTGATCCAATGCAACCTCAGCAATGGGGGCCGCTTCATTAATGAAAAGATTATGGGCGGGTAAATTTTCACGGCTATGACTTAAAACTAGTAATTGATTCAATGATTTTTTAACAGATTGCCATTGTTCTTGAATGGTGTTGAACTTTTGCGCTGAAATCAAAGTTTGAAGCGTTGGCAAAGAATCATCAATAGAAGCAATAGTCTTGTGAACATCCTTATTCAATTGTTGACTATGCTGATCATCTCCTCCCAATAACATATAAGCACGGATAGAAGATAGCGATGCTTGAACCGATTGCTGTATACCTCGGCTCGTATCGACAGTCGGTATATCAGAAGTCAGCAAAGAAGATACATATTGTTCAACCGTCGATATATTTCGATAGGTAAGTACCGAAGAAATAATAAAAAGCAATGCCAATAAGGAAAAACTCAGTTGTAACTTCCTTGATATCGTAAGTTTCATCCATAAACTCCTGATAAAAACATTAATAAAATATAGCCAAATTTTACAAGTTGTTAAATAAAATAAAAAAAAGAAGTAACATTTATCTGAGTTTAGAGATCTACAGCAAATTACTTTCTTATAGAACGAGTTATATAAAACTAATCGCCAAAATTTTGACTCCTTTATGCCACGCTAAAGCGAAGGAAAATAATCAAACGTGAGAAGAGATTAAGACGTGTTTTTGGGTATTACGATAAGTAAATCGAGATCAGAATAGCTTGTTCAACATCGGCCATATTTTCAACGAGAAAGAGAATGGTATAGCCGATGTCGCTTATAATGTTTAGCTATCCGAATTTAAACGACGTAGAAGTTGATCTTTTAAATTCGGCGGTGTGCCTTTAATGGTTAACGTATCTGTTTCTGCATCATAGAAAATACGCTCACCCAGTAACATACTGTCGAAATTAAGGGTCATACCACCGCCAGAGCCAACAAATTTCGTGAGTTTACGCATTGCAGTGCGATCAGCAGGAAAGCTTTCTTCTAGTTCATAACCTTGCTTTGAAGTGAATTCATAGAAGTTAGTACCTTCGTCTGAGCTCGGTAATTCACCCGCAAGCTCTTTCACTGCGACTTCATCACCTGCTTGCAGTTGGCTATTACAGTAATCATAAACCTGCTTACGGTATTGCTGTTTTTCTTCTTTATCTAAACGCGAATCAGCACAGAAATCTTCCACAGCTTGCATTAACACTTGGTTTTGTTCTTTCACATCTAAACCAACATCTGCTTGCATAAAGTCTAGGAAAAAGTCTGCAATTTTACGCCCCACACGCCCTTTCGCGAACGTTAAGTAACGCTTAGATTCAGGATCAGTTTCCCATGAAGACAAATCAATACGCGCAACAATATCCATTTTGGCGATATCAAGGTAGTCAGTAGCGCTAATACTTAATTGCTCAGTCACTTTCATACTGTGACACGTCGGCAACATACCAATAAACAGGTAATCAGTAGCTAATGACTGGTATTCCGCCATCACAACCGTGCCAGCTTCAGCAAAAGGATATTTAGCCAATTCAGTTTGTAAACGCTTAACAGCCATACCTGAAAACGTTAAGAAATCTAACTCACCTTGACGCAATTGCTTCAGCCAATGAGAAAACTCACTGTCTTGAGCAAAAAGTGCAAAACCTTTCGCCCCTTTGCTACTATAAATGCGGTGGAGTTCAGCCACGAGATCTTCAGTCGATGCATCGTTCTCAAGAGTCTGATTTCTTAGATGTATTTCTAGTTCATCTTGGTCGTTTTTTGTCAATTGATGAAGAATGACATTAGAAAGTGTTAGGCTCATAATGAAAAGGTTTTCAAGAAAAGTGAACTCTAGGTTATCATAAGACGCTTATGTAAACATTAAACAAGATTTCTTATGCCAATTACTTCAAAATATAGCACTAAACAAGTTGAACAAATCATTGATGAAATGTTCGATGTACTTGAAAAACATAAAACATCACCAGAATTAGCACTGATGGTTGTTGGTGATATTGCAACCAATATTATTAACGCGAATGTGCCGGCTGCTCAACGCGCAGTGATTGCAGAAAAATTTGCTAAAGCTCTGCAGACCTCAATTAAAAAAGACTAAGTTTAATAGTCATATTAAACTTGCATTGAAGACTGAGAAGAATTGACATTTATGGTCGCCAGCGGAAATACCTACAAAGAGAAAGTCTCACAGCTGATTAGCTGGGGGCATTGGTTCAGTTTCTTTAATATCATCGCAGCCATGCTATTGGGTACGCGATATATTACACATTCAGACTGGCCAGCAACGCTGATCGGACAACTTTATCTTTTATTAAGTTGGGTTGGCCATTTCGGCTTTCTTGTTTTTGGCATTTATATTCTGATCATCTTTCCAGCCAGCTTTTTGATCCCCTCACAACGTTTAATGCGTTTATTTGGGGTACTAGTCAGCACCGTTGGTTTAACTGCCCTATTGCTTGATACCTATGCTTATCAAACAGTAGATTTACATTTAAGCCCATTGGTGTGGGATTTATTGTTAAGTGGCGATAAGACAGAATTAAATACCAGCTGGCAATATCTATTTGTCGTTGTTCCAGTCATCTTCCTATTTGAGCTAATGTGCTCAGAGTGGGTATGGCGTAAACTTAGAAAGCTAACCCGTAAACATGTTGGCGGACCTATCGCGCTTGTTTTTGGTGTTTGCTTTCTAGGTAGCCACCTAATTTACATCTGGGCGGATGCAAATTTATACCGTCCTGTAACCATGCAGCGTTCTAATTTTCCCTTCTCTTATCCTATGACAGCTAAAACTTTCATGGAAAAGCATGGTTTACTTGATCGACAGGAATACACTAAACGCCGTGCAGAGCAAGGCGTGCAGAACAGCGAATTTGTTCGCTATCCGATCAGCAAGTTAAGTTTTAATGATCAAGGCACAGACCAAAATCTGATGATCATTATGGTTGATAGTCTACGCAGTGATATGTTGACATCAACGGTTATGCCTAATTTAACCGCATTTGCTCAAAACAATCTGAATTTCACCAATAACTACAGTTCAAGTAATAGCGATTCGACTGGCGTATTTGGCCTGCTATATGGTTTGCCAAGTGGCTATGTCAATAGTATTCGCGCAGAGGAAAAATCTCCTGTATTACTCAATACTTTACAAGATCGTGGTTATCATTTTGGTTTATTTAGTGGTGAGAATTTTGATCTACCAATTTATCGTGCCGCTATTTTTGCCAATACCAAATTGGCAGTAACAGATTCACGACACTCTCGCGATATTGAAAGCGATTCACATGCAATAAAAGATTGGGATCACTGGTTAAGTAAACAAAAACAAAATAAGCCATGGTTTAGCTTCCTTGAATTGACCTCTGTTCAGCAATTTAAAGAAGGTGAACATTATAAACCTCGCTTCACTCCTTCATTAGGCAGCAATGCCATTAATGAAAAAGGGGTGGATTCCACACTGCTACTCAAAAATAGTTACCGTAATGCGGCTTATCATATCGATGAAATGCTTGGGCGTGTGTTTGCTCAGTTAGAAGCAAAAGGTGATATGGCAAATACCATTGTGGTGATTGCTTCAAACCACGGCACTGAATTTAATGAGACAGGTAACAATACTTGGGGATCTGGCAGTAATTACAGCCAATACCAAATAAAAGTACCGCTGATCATTCACTGGCCAGATCATTCTGCGCAAGAAGTGACACGCCTAACCAGTAATTTAGATCTGGTGCCGACACTGATGGAGTCATTACTTAATGTAGCTTCAGCGAGCTCAAATTACAGTTCAGGTGTGAGTTTGTTTGATAACCATAATAATCGTCGTTGGTTATTAGCTGGAAATGATTCTGATATTGTTGTTGTTCAAAATAAGCAAACAACCGTGGTTGATAAATATGGTAATTACAATGTTTACGATAAAAATTACCAATTAGAAGATGAAGGCAAGCCTAAGCTTTCAACATTAATGCAGGTCATGAATGAATTAAAACGTTTCTATGAGCCGAAGCGTCATCAAGAGAATGACAAGTAATTATTTATCGTAAACTACAAAATAAAAAGCAGCGTGAATTAATCGCTGCTTTTTATTTTTTTAGTGGTAATCATCTCTTGTATCGTTATAACAATGATCAAATCCATCTTGCCAACCATAGGAGTACTTTCCCTGCTTTGCCATTCGTTCAGGTTCTCGTCTAAACCCTTTTTTATACGTCATTTCATCAAGCTTTCTACTGTGGCATCCATCTTGGTAACCATCAAGATAAGGGCGTGTAAAGCCTAACTCAGAAAGTTGTTGATGACGACTTGTTGTACATCCCATTAATAAAAAATATAAGCACAAACAAAAGAAAAGCTGACGATATATCATAGTAAGTGCTCTCCTCGCTTTCTTTAATCCAGAAATTTATTACTGATTGAAATATGAGCTTTCCCTTAAAGATAGAAAAAATAACCACCATTAATTGTCTAAATAAAAAGACAACAAATGCATTACTTTGATCGTATTTTTGGTTCTTACTTTGAAAAATAATATTTTTTGTAGGATTTATCGCGTCTATTTATTAATCGATAGTTTGGATAAGACATATTACAAATAATGAAACTTATATTAACAATAAAATCAGACTCAATTGGAATATTTCCTTGACTAAGGAATAACATTGATATTTTTTATAAAAAGCACAAAAAAGCACAAAAAAGCACAAAAAAGCAGGAAAAACAATACTCTAAACACCTTAAGAAAACTTTCGTATTATTTATTTTTTGATACTTAAGCTATTATTAATCGGTTATAAAAATTATTATAAACGACTCATCAGTAACGTAATTTAATTGTTAATTATTGGATTTATCGATTATTCAAGATCGATTGCTGTTTTGCATATTGCTTCGGTGGTATTCCCATTTTATTTTTAAAGAATGTAATAAAAGCACTAACTGATTCATAACCTAAATCATCTGATATTCGTTGTACAGGCACTCCATCCGATAGCTTTTTAAAAGCTAGAATTAGATGTAACTGTGCACGCCAACGAGCAAAAGACATCCCAAGTTCTTGGTTTACGAGTCGACTAAGTGTCCTTTCACTCATCGCAAATTTTATAGCCCATTGACCTACTGTATTTCTATTTGAAGGGTCGTCTAACAGAGATTCTGCAATCTTATGTAGTCTAGGTTCTTTAGGTATTGGGAAGTCAAACTGTTCAGTAGGCATTAAAACCATTTGATCTATTAATACATCGACTATACGAGCTGTTTCCTTTATTTTCGAATGTTGATGATCAAGGTGGCACAAATAAGTGATTAGCTCTCGTAATAAAGGAGAAATTGACAACATCACTGGTTGTTGAGGTAAACCGTCAATACAAGGATCAATAAATAGATTACACACCTTCGCACCTGGTGATATACGAATATTATGAGGTGTTTCTGTTGGTACCCATACAGCAGTATTTGATGCCATCATCCAAACTCTATCAAATATGTTACATGTAACATATCCACTTAATGGCAAAACAAGTTGACACTTCTTGTGACTATGTATTGGTGTTTCACTTTTTTTTTCTATGCCACTTAAGATATAACCTATTGCTTTTTGTGAATATGAATCTGAATCAAAATTTGGATCAAAAGACTGATATTGCATAATTACTCTCTCAACAGATTTGTATGATGAATATATATCTCCGAAAGTTACAGTGCAATAGCACATTTAGTTATTAAACAAACTTTATTTTCTGCCGGATTTCACGTTCAGGGAATATTTTTGCTCTTTTGCAAGTCATCCTTACATCAAGAAGAATTTTTTTCTCTGAATCATGTATTTTTAGCTAGAAGGGTTTGATAAATGTTAAGATCAACGCCACTAAAAAATACAAATAAAATTATTTATATTTTTTAAGAATCACCCTTTTTAATATGGTGTGTTTACTAAACTATGCCTTAATAACCTTATCTTTAGTCTTTTAGATAAATCATTTAATCAAGTTTTCGACTTTTATAATTGTATTAGTATCGATTAAAGTTAGTGATTGTAAGCTAAAGAATGAAAGAAGTTGTTTACGGCTAATTTTGCAGTTCATCCCTAGAAATATATACATTAGAAAGTAAAAAAACGAAATATCATTAAAAATACTCGCTAAATACTCTTTCCTCCCCAATAGCCGCATCCCTAATTAGCATCTTTATTACCCAAAAAGCATAATAAAGAAAATTACCTTTAATTGTCTAAGTAAAAGTACAGCCCGAGTATTACTTTGCTCGCACTTTTTGCTCTTAATTTAAATAACAATACAATTTTGTGGGTTATATCGCGCCTATTTATCAGTGAATAGTTAAAATATAAACTGTTATAAATATTAAAAATAATATTAAAAATGAATTAGGCTCAATTGGAATTTGTCCTTTAATGAAGAAGCATGTTGATCTCTTTTATCAAAACATTACAAAGCAATGGGGAAGTGCGCATAGCTTACGTACCATATGTGAACTGACTTGCCGTAATCTTATTGAGTTTTTTGACGTTCATCATTGCCAGCTTATTGTTGCTTACAAAGGACATTGGCAGTCTTTAGTACAACTGAATGAAGCAGGTATCCAGTATAGTTTCCCACCTGTTGTGATTTCAGAAGAAACACATGCTGATATTTACCAATCACTTATAGGGAAAAACAGCACACACCCCTTCACTACTTCTCATTGTGATTTTCATCGTGCGTGGCTACCACTACTCCGTCGTGAGCAACATATCGGATGGCTAATTATTGATTTCCCTCATACTGCAAAAGTTGATATTGAGACATTAAGTCAATTGTGTACGCTACTCGCCACTGAAATTGATGCCGATCTTTTATCGCAAACAATCAAAACAGAAAATAGCTCTCGCCAACATGTCTAGCAAGAATTAAGAAACAGCCAATACGAGCAAGATCTGCTACTTGAACAACTTCAAGCCATGCACAGTATTTCATTCATGTTATGGCGTACAAAATCAATCAAAGAAATGCTCTTTATTGCCGTTGATGAAGGAAAAAAACAACTCGAAATCGATCGTATGGCAGTCTTCCTATTTGATAAACAATACCGTATGCATGGTACCTATGGTACAGACATTGCTGGCAATACTATTGATGAACATTATTTTGAGTCAGTGATCCCAGAACAATGGTACGCGTCACGAACGCTTGAAGAAAAAGAATACCTCGCCGTTCAAGAAAACACCCCGCTTTATCACGATTTAAAGCAGGTTGGCTTTGGCTGGAGTGCCTATATTGCCTTATGGGATGAAGATACCCCAATAGGTTGGATTGCTTGCGATAATCTCTTAACAGGTCGACCTTTCCGTCCTTATCACCACCAGTTATTAAAACAATACGGATTTATCATTTCGCAGCATCTCGTTCGCCATCAGGCTGAAGATCGTCTCAAACGGCTCAATAGAGATCTCGAAAAGCGCGTACTTACCCGTACTGAAGAACTTAATAACGTTAATAAGATGTTGGAAAAAATCTCTCGTCTTGATCCATTAACCAATATCGCTAATCGTCGCGTATTTGATGAATCGATTGCTGATGAATGGCGTAGAGCTGAAAGGCACCAGTTGCCCATATCTTTATTGATCATGGACATTGACCATTTCAAGCAATATAACGATCATTTAGGCCATGACGCTGGTGACGTCTGCTTAAAGAAAATAGCCCATGGGCTGGCTGATATTGAAAAACGTGCAGGCGCGTTATTTGCTCGTTTCGGAGGTGAAGAGTTTGTTTTATTACTTCCAGGTCAAGACAGTAAAGCCGCTGTTTTTTCAGCGAAAAAAATCTTAGCAACAATGAATGAAATGGCATTACCTTTTCCCCATAATGAAGAGTCAGAAACGAAAACAAATCCTATAGTCACCCTAAGTATTGGTGTTAGCTCTACTGTACCGACTCAAGGTAGTAGTTATAAAATGTTATTTAATACTGCTGATAAGGCCTTGTACCGTGCAAAAGGTGAAGGGAGAAACTGTTATAGACTCTTACTCTAGTTCAATACAAAGTGGTTACTTACACAATAGCATAACCACTTTGTGTCCTCTGTACCTTCTATTTTTCTTTTGGCTTTCGTTTGCGTGTTGTTTTTGTTTTACCCGCTGTATTAGATGAAGATTTTGCACTTGCTGTTTTCTTTGAGTATCGACGCTTAGCTCCTCCTTTACTCCATTCAGGTGACTTTAGATCGCGTAAGCTTTGTGGAATATCTGTAACTTTAACTTTTTCCATCAAGGCTGTTACCTGTACCTCTAATGCGCCCATAAAGGGTTGATAAGCATATTTTTTATCTGCCATATCCTGTAGCTGATGTTCCCAATGCGCAGTCATATCAGGATAGGTCGCTTCATGCGGTAAAGCATAAATTAAGCCTCTCCCAGCCTCTGTTGCATGAATTGTTTTACCTTGTCGATGTAATAACTGACGCTTAAATAAAATCTCTAAAATACCGGCTCGCGTTGCTTCAGTGCCCAAACCATCAGTATCACGTAAGATTTTCTTTAACGATGGATCAGAAACAAAGCGAGCTATTCCCGTCATTGCTTGCAATAAGGTCGCTTCCGTAAATGCTTTGGGAGGCTCGGTCATTTTGTCTTTTATTACACCATCTCGACAGGTTAATACCGTCCCTTTCTTCAATGGCGGTACTTTATCTGCCAGATCGTTATCATCGCTTTTATCATCTCGTCCTAATAATACCCGCCAGCCCACATCCATTAGTTGACGCCCTTTGGCTACAAAAAGCCCTTTAGCGATAGTAAAGACTAACTTAGCTTCCGCATAAATCGCAGCAGAGTAAAATTGCATCAAATATTGTCTTGCCACTAGTTGATAAATCTTCGCTTCACTTGAGCTTAAGCTTTGTGGGTTTACCGCTTTTGGCGTGGGGATAATCGCATGGTGAGCATCCACTTTTTTATCATTCCATGCTTTGGATTTTAATGATGTATTTGCACCAGAGACTGCATTCGATAAGCTATTGTCAGTATTAGCAATAGCACGGCAAACCTCGCCGGCTTGCTTGAAATGATCATTAGGTAAATAGCGACTATCAGAACGTGGGTAAGTGATCACTTTATGCTTTTCATACAACGACTGACAAGTACTTAAAACATCAGCCGCACTCATACCATAACGTTTAGCAGCATCAATTTGTAATGCTGATAAAGAGTAAGGCAAAGGCGCAGCTTGCTTGGTTTCTTTACGCTCAGATTCTGTGACTTCCGCGGGTTGCCCTTTTATACGACTCACCACATTTTCACAAAGCTGCCGACTGAGTATTCTTCCCTCTTCATCTTGATAAGGCTCGCAAGCTTTACTTGGCAGCCATCGCGCCTGAATCTCTTGCTCTGCATAAGGAATAAGTGCAAACACATCATAAAAAGGCTTAGGAATAAAATTCGCGATCTCATCATCACGGCGCACCACTAAACCTAAAATCGGTGTTTGTACTCGCCCAACAGACAATACCCCTCGATAACCACCCTTTTGCCCAAGTAACGTATAAGCTCGAGTCATGTTCATACCATAAAGCCAATCAGCCCTCGAGCGAGCCAATGCTGATACCGACAATGGTACAAAATCATGATTACTGCGCATGGAAGATAACGCTTTTTTAACCGCGGCAGGGTTAAGATCAGAAATAAGTAACCGTAATGCAGTCTTTTTCTTTGTTGCTGGTAATTTAGCGTAATCTATTACCTCATCCACCAGCAATTGCCCTTCACGATCAATATTACAAGTAATTTTTGACAAATAATTTAATCAACTGATTTTAAAGGTAAATATCCATTTTCATACTTTTGCTGTTTTTAACTCATAAATCCCTTCCGTCGAAGGGAACAAAGATTAGAGCTATCTACTACATTCTCTTGTTTTTATGATTACCTTTAATATAGCACTGATAATAATATGTCTAACTATTCAAATTAAAGCACAACAGAATCATATTAAGCATCTAACATCATTAAGCCTAATTAAACCAAAAATTATATGAAAAATAACCTTATAACAGCATTACAGCATTACAGCATTACAGCATTACAGCATTACAGCATTACAGCATTACAGCATTACAGCATTACAGCATTACAGCATTACAGCATTACAGCATTACAGCATTACAGCATTACAGCATTACAGCATTACAGCATTACAGCATTACAGCATTACAGCATTACAGAAAAAATTTAAGATCTGATAGGATAATGAAAAGTCTTACAATTAAATATAATTAATCTAATAAAATAAGTTTTCTTAATTACTTTGTTACATCATAATAATATTTTATCAATTTAAGGCTAATATCTTTCTTAGGAGATTTATATAAAATGATATTAATTCCATTTACCAAAGTTAAATTATCTTTTATCTTTAGTGAAAAAATCAAGAACTCGAGCAACCTTTGTTTTGAAGCTTTAACTCCCGAATGACCAGCGCCAAGTAAAGGCATATTAACTATATAACCATTTGAATTGTTTTCAATAAAATCAATAAGTTTTATCACTGTCTCTTGATACTCTAAGTTTGTTAACTGAGCTCTATTATTTTTATCAAATCGAGTAAAAGCAACAAGAAAAAAAACTTGATTATCTTTTTGAATTTTTATCGTTGTACCTAATGGGTATCTTACTTTATTACCATCTTGTCTATTAGAAACAAGTTCTCCCGTATATATACTTAATCTATTCTCAATTTCTGAATTCAAAAAATCAATATCATCTGAAAAATATTTCTCTATTAACTTCCCATGTAAAGTGTTTCTAGATATTATCTTATCGTCAGCTAGTACATCAAAAAAATCATTTACAGGTATAACAATAATTCCTTTTTCTGAAAAGATATCTCCATATTTTACTTTTAAATGAACCCTATCAGAAACTTTAATTCCTATACTCTTTCTTTCTCTTGTAAGAAATAAAGATACAATAAAACAAATAATAGCTATAGTAATATAAATCTGTATAGCACACCCATCGAAGTACCGAGGAAAGTCTTTATTAACAGAGCTAAGTATCGTCAATACAGCACTGACGACCCCAATAACATAAAAGAAAGATCTAAAAAATAACATTATCGTAATCCTTATTATACTTTTTTATTTCCATAATTTATTCTTTTCCTAAATATTTTCGTTCGGAAATACTAAAAGATTCCTGATACAGTTTCGTAAAAAAAGCATCACTATACTTATCTCGAAGAGATCTATAGTAATTATCTTCGATACTTTTTATATATGCTAATGTTCCATGTAAAATTGGAATATCTTCCTCATTCAGCTTACCATTTGCGTATAAATGAAGCATCGCTTTCACTTTTTTCCTTTTATACCGTCCTACAGATAATTTACTTTCATGAGTAATAACAACTCCCGTTATCCTTTTTGATTTATGCTCACCAATAAGTACTCGTTTTTTATCATTTAAAACTAACAGCGGTATTTGTGTTTCTTCAACGAGTGCCTTTAATTCTTTTTCGGTTTCAAGGAGACATTCTCTTGAATTGGCAGATAAGGTTAAATCATCCGCATATCGAGTATAAATCACATTAAATTTGGAGCAGATATTACTTACATTTTCGTCAAACTTATACATTATAATATTTGAAACGATCGGAGAAGAAGGAGCACCAATACTAAGTTTAAGTTTTCTGTCAGTTTTATCCATCCAGAACAAATAGTGGTTTAAAATATCTACCTCTATACTCGAAATCCCTTTGATCTCATCCAATAAGTAAGATTTAAGATGTTCAGGTCTTATTGAATGAAAAAAGTCTTTAAAATCTAATTTAAGAATCCACATCGAATCTTTATGAGGAAAAGCATTATGATAAATCGATTTCCCTTTTCGATATGCAGTAGCTGAATCATGAATTGACAAATTATTAAGAACATTTTCTATAATTGCATACTGATAAATTTTGACATCTTTTGAAGGTTGAGAAATAGTTCTAAATCCACCACTTCTTTTTTTTATTTTAAATTCTTTATACTTCCTAGGCGCAGTTAGATAATTAGATATTATTTCTGTAACATCCTTTCCTGTAAACTTTGAAATTTCTAATAAACTTTTCATATCAAAAATTAAACCCCATAGCAAACTGTCTTTCTTTCTCACCACTATTTGTTAAATACATATTAAGCAACATCCCTTTTACTGAACTAGCAGAAAGATTATTTTCATTTCCAAACTCTTTTCTAAAGTGGTATTTAATAAATCCTTGATTCTTATCTGTAGGTAAAAAATACTTTGCCCCAGCATTTTTTTCTTTTATTAGTCCTAAGTTTTTTAAAGAATACAGGTACTCTTTTAGAACTTTCTCTTCAAGATCTATTTTTAAGTACTCATTTATATACATTTTAATTTCCCTTAGCTTAAGTGCAGAAAAAATATATATTAAATCAGCAACTAATAGACATATATCAGAAGGATTATCTGTTGAAAAAGTGGAAGTCTGCTTACTCTGTACTTGAATATCAGCCACTAACTGACAACCAATGAGATTTACTAATGCCTTAAATTCATCTTCATTTTCAATTGTTTGAGATATTATGTTGTTTTCTACTTGATAGTTAACTATCCATTCATGTCGTAAAACCTTTTTCTCATTCTTTTCAAGATACTTAATCGGCCCCCACTCTATAAATGTCTTTTGACCATCACTAACATTATTTGTATTGTAAATTGTTATTAGTTTAGAAGATATCTGTGGCATAACGCTAAATACCCCAAGCTCAGCATAAGCTCCTGGGCCTTCAACTACGAGTATAACAGCTGCTGCAAGTCCAGCTAATAATACTTCAAAATCAATAAGATTATTAATATTTGCATCTTCTAACCAATCATGAAATTTCTCTGCCAGAATAACATCTTGAAATAATTCTTTTTCTTTACAGCTAAGGTAATGCAACACTGCACCACGTAAAGATTTAACTTGGCATTCTTGATCTTTGCTAAGGTTTGACAAGTCGTTACCATTTAGCCCACCACCACAAAAAAATATGTAGTTTGGGAGGTTTTTTAAACTAATTTTTTCTACTTCAACATTAGCAAGGAATGTAGAGGTAAGCTCTTTAATATTTTTCATTCAACCAACACTAAAAAAAACGGCCTCATTATGAGGCCGTTTTAATCTTTACCTAGATGGGCACGGTTGCGGCAACAAATCGCGAAGCGATTTTTGTCGTGACCGTGATCAAAATATAAACAATAAAATATTCTAGTGATACACCAGATGAAGTCAGCAACGCTTCTAACGCGTAAAGATTATCTTTTATTTTCAATTTAAGCGGTGGATTTGTCAAGAATTTTAATTTATATCTTATAATTACCTCACATAAGTTATATTTACTTTTGATTGTTAATATAACTATGTACCCCTATAAACCAGTTTAAAAAAGTATCAATTACGTTTAGCTCTTCTCTTTGGCTTAGACTTAAAACTTCCTTTCCCTTGTAATCCTCGAAAACTTACTTGCTGAACATCGTTAAGTAGTTGATTTAATCTATCCGTTAATGGGTTCATAAAATCGCTATACTTCATCTCACGCTGACTAATCGCTTCGAGTTGTGACTCCCAATGAGCCGTCATATCAGGAATTACCATCTGCTTCGGTAATGTAGTAATGAGCTGACGACCAACATCTGTTGCTCTAATTTCTTTTCCTTTACGTACTAAAAATTGACGCTTAAACAATAATTCGATAATTCCAGCTCTTGTTGCTTCAGTGCCTAATCCATCAGTATCTCTTAATACCTTTTTTATCGTTAGATCGGTTACATAACGTGCAATACCAGTCATAGCAGAAAGTAACGTAGCATCAGTAAAATACTTCGGTGGTGTCGTTTGCTTACTAATCAGATCGGCATTAATACATTGGACATGTTCGCCCGTTCTAACATTCGGCAGTTTTTTAGCTGAAAAATCATCATCACTATTTTTTGAAGTTGTATTTTTCGTTGGAAATAAGACTTTCCAACCATCTGATACAACTTCTTTTTGCTTAGCTATAAATAAACCGCCACTAATCTCAGTATCAACCTGCTTTTCCATATACTCAAAAGCTGGATAAAACTGCATTAGATATTGCCTAGCAACAAGTTCATAAATATTAGCTTCGGCTGACGATAAACGACTCGTATCTGATGATTTCGATGTGGGTATAATTGCATGGTGGGCTGTCACCTTTGCATCATTCCATGCCTTACTTTTCAGAGTTAAATTTGCGTTCTCAACAGCATTACGTAAACCTGCACACGTTGAACCAATAGCGGCAGTAACTTGTTTTACATCATTAAGATGTTCTTTCGGTAAATGACGAGAGTCAGATCGAGGATAAGTAATTAGTTTATGACGCTCATAAAGTTGCTGACATGTATCAAGTACCGTTTGAGCACTCATTCCAAAGCGTTTTGAAGCATCAATTTGTAGAGTCGATAAACTATACGGTAAAGGAGGTGCCTGCTTTTTTTTATCTTCTTTTACAGCAGTAATTTTACCTTCTTTTCCCTTTATTCGGGCTATCACATTTTCAGCTAATGCTTTAGATAAGACTCGATTATCTTCATCCATATAAGATTCACAGGCAGCACTTGGCTTCCACTTAGCTTGATATGTTTCACCCTGTTTTGTAGTAATCGTCGCTAGCACTTCATAAAACGGCTTAGAAACAAAGTCTTCAATTTCTAGATCACGAAAAACAACTAATCCAAGAATGGGTGTTTGAACTCGCCCAATAGAAAGAACGCCACTATAACCTGATTTTTGTCCCTGTAATGTACATAACCGAGTCATATTCATACCATAGAGCCAATCTGCACGCGCACGAGCTAAGGCAGAAGTCGCTAATGGAATAAAATCAGTATTCTTTCGTAAATTATTTAATGCTTTCTTAACAGCAACAGGGTTTAAATCACTTATTAAACATCGCTGAACAGCTTCGCGTTTTGCTTTAGAAACACCAGCATGATTAATAACTTCATCTACTAATATTTGACCAACACGATCAGGATCGCCCATATTAACCAGAACATCAGCTTCTTTAATCAGCTTTTTAACTATCGTAAATTGTTTTCTGGTTTTTGGTTTTACGACCAACTTCCATTCATTAGGTATAATAGGAAGATGAGAAATGCTCCATTTCTTATATTCAGGATTATAAGCTTCAGGCTCTGCTTGCTCTAAAAGATGACCAATGCACCATGTTACAACATCACCATTACCTGCTTTTATAAAGCCATCACTTTTTTGATGTGGTTTTGGCAGTACATCAACTAATGCACGAGCTAAACTCGGTTTTTCAGCTATGAATAATCTCATTACTTCTTACCATTAATAGAACTAACTTTGTATGAAGCCAGCTCTTGTTCTAAATAGGATATTTTTTCTAACGCTTCAAATAAGGTAAACTCTAACTGAGCATTGTGAGCAACCACTTGATCGCAAAACGTTTTAATCTGATCTCGTTGTTCTTTATATTTTTCCTTTAAAGTTTTCTCTTTTTCTCTTTGCTCTCTGAGTTTATTAAGTCGTTCATTATTAACTTTGGTTTTATCTGTACTATCTTGTTGACGACGTAATTGAATCGTTTTTTTTGCCGTTTCAACAAAAGATGAATAGTAATAGATACCACCAGAACTCAATCCTGCTTCATCGTTAATGCGTTTTAAACTAATTCGACCATCAGGCTTAGTCTTGATTGGATTACCATCCACAAGTCTCTGTAACGCTTGTTCAAGCCGAATTAAAGTTTCCTTACCTCTATCTGATTGATCTACCATAAATATTCTTATAAAAGCGTTACGTTAATATCATGAGTGAATTTTTTTACTGTTATTTTATGTTCATCAAAACATTTTTCCATGGACTTAATGTCATAATAAATTTTAGACAAAATATTAGGCATTTTAACGCCATGGGCAACCAATTGTTCAAACTTATGAATAAGTAATTGGTGCTTAGAGACAAGAGATAACGCTGTTTTTTTCGTTATAACTTCATATTTACATTCAGGCATATCACAAATACGGTTACACTGAGGATTAGTACAATGACCAACAGGAGTCTCAATAATCGACATTTGACCATTTTTCACCTGCTGAGATATTTCTTCTCTACTTAAATAAATAGATGATTTATCTTCTCCTCGCAGTGACATAATGCGCTTACCTTCAATACCTGATAGCGATTCGGCTTCATTGTAAATGTAATAAAGCGTATCAGTCATAAAATCATGATTTTCCTGTGCTATATCCATTTTTAATTCTTTATCCAGCATCATATCAAAATAGCCAGCCACATTGGCTTGATTAGAATACCAAGATGTCATAGCAATATTCATATGTTTAAACTGATATTTAAGATCGAGTAATGAAGCCAATTTATTTCTCACTAAATAAACCGCAAAAGTACGCCTAAAACAATGAGGATTAGGGATTAATACCTCACCTAATTTAAGTTCACCTTTTCTCGTTGGATTCAAAAGTTCAAATTCTTTGATATCTTTAGCACTAGCTACATAGCCAGTAGATTTAACAAAGCTTTTTATTGACTTATCAATTGCTTGGCTTCCTGCTGCTGCATAGGTTGCTGTTGGGCTATATGATAAGAAAAGATTCTCTGCATCTCGAATCATTTTATTCTGTTCATCTATGTGAGTTAATGTAGTAGCACGATCTTTCCACATTTCACGCACAAATTCATAAGCACACCAAACAAGCTCAATAGCATCTTTTACTGCTGGTATAGTCACCCAACTAGCTTTTCTAGCAACACCAGCAATATTAAGCTTTGTATGGACTCCATGTAATACAGGAATAGTCATACCTGCATATTCTTTCTCTTGGTATGAATCAAGGTTGAAAGACTTAATTTCACCATCTCTACAGCCTGTAAATCCAGCTATAACTATGTAACATGCCCCCCTAAGCCACGATAGCCATTGACCTGTTAGATCTAGTGTTATGTCAATATCATTTAAATAGCTTCTATTCGATTTTTGTGCATATCCTCTAGCAGTTGGAATCCCATATCCTTCTTTAATATTATTATTGTAATCAATAAGAAATGAACGATAAACTTCACTAATTTTATTACGGTGAGGATGGTATTTAGATACTACCTCTAATGCAGACTTAAAATAACATGAAGCAATATTCTCAGGTAACGCTACGGTTTGTTGCGTAATATTTGCTTCA
The DNA here is from genome assembly GCF_000153325.1 of Photobacterium sp. SKA34. Taxonomy (GTDB): domain Bacteria; phylum Pseudomonadota; class Gammaproteobacteria; order Enterobacterales; family Vibrionaceae; genus Photobacterium. The sequence goes on along the minus strand of NZ_CH724143.1, from coordinate 598,016 downwards.
CTTGCTAATATTACAGCTAATGCATTAGCATTCTCAATTTTTCTAGTGAGAACACCATCATCATTCAGTAGTGGAAAAATAATTAAGTAGTTTTTCCATGTTTTTAATTTAAGTTTCTTTTTTTTCGCCACTAATATAAAATTACGAAAACCTTTGTCTGAATTCAAATAACTAATACTATTACCACCACATTTAGTAATACATTTTTCGAATAGAACAAAAGCTTGAATATATTTAGTCCCAATACCTTTTTTGTTAATCAACCGATTACTATTAAATTCATTATAAATAAGTTCTTTACACTTACTTTTAAAGTCACCAGTAAGATTCTTAAAATTCAAATGAACAGATTCCTTCATTATTATCCATTTGTCATCACTATAATAACTAAAAGGATTACCGTCTGAATCATATGAAATTATTTTTAACTTAGAGTTATCATCTTCTTGATTCGTATTTAATACTGATATAATTACCTTTTTCATAACTAAAATAACTCCATCATTGTTGTCAAATCAGTTGTGTCAGACCACAATGGATGAGGTGAAACATTATATTTTTTCACTCCAATATCGTAATTTTCACGATATTCAGATTTTAATCTTCCCAAAATAGATTCAATCGTATTTACTATTTTTGTCAAAGTATTAGTAGGTACAGTATTTATTGATGGCATAGATGACGCATCTAAAATAATGTCTCTAAATGATAATAATAACCAAATATCATCAACCTCAGCAATTACAGCATGATGTTCACAGCCAAAGCATTCAAGAAATTTATAACAAGCAACCTTACTATTACTTTCTGCTAAACCAGCTTTTATTAAACTACTTTTTAACCTCTCTGCTTTTTTTCCAAAAGGTTCTTTACACCGTAATCCATTAGAAAGAATACTTGGTTTATCTAAGTTGTTTTTTATAAAAAAATTCTCTCTAACTGGATCAGAAAACTGAAAAGAGCTATTTTTAATTGCCTCATCTAATGGCTCACCAATAACAGTCCTTTGCCTTACATCTAAAGCCCTCGCAATAGAGAAGTTCATTTTAATAGGATCACCATTACTATAATATTTTGAAACTGTAGCTGGTGAATTATTCAACCCTTCAGCAACAGAAAATATACTTTCAGTCGCCCTCATTATAAGAGTTGCTTTAGTCTTTCTAAATCGTTGTGTGCTGAGTAACGGTAAACCGAGTAATTTAAACGTGTTGTTCATCGTTACAGCAGCATTTGCAGGGGATGATTGCCTAATTCTACCTTTGATGATATTCGGAAATACATAATCGGATTGATTTTTTGTCACCAATTTACTTAATATTAACCAAGTTTCAAAAAACTCCTTCGATCTTTTACTAAAGCCAATATCCAATATATTTTCTTTACCTGCCTGCCTATTTTTAACGGTTTTTAATTTAAAATTTCCTCTTGATGTTTCACTGAATGATTCAGATGTAATATCAGAAAACTTTAAGTTAATCAGAGCAGATTCATTCGCACCTGTATAAAAACTTGTTAAATAGAAAGCTGTTTTTATTAAATCATTTTTCCATGTATCAGGACTGTTGCCAGACTTGATTTTTTTCCTCCATGAGGAGTCGGTAAAACTTTCATTGAAGTTACCATTATTTTGCAATAAATCTTCATCATAAAGTGGATGTACAGTAGGTATTTCATTTGCTAGGATTGATTTTCTATAGGCGTTAAATATTGTATATAACGCAACAACAATCTGTTTAATTTCGGCATCAGTATAAGGTTCTACTGGTGACGTATCATCAGATAAACACAAAAAATCATTTTTAAGATCATCAAGTAAAGCTGGATTAATTTCAAATAAAAGAGCTTTTATAGAACTTTGAATTTGCATGAGTGTTTTCCCTTTAATTCCATCTAAATAACGACTTTTTAACTCACTCACAAATAACTTAATAGACTCAGAAGAAAAAATTACCTCAATATTTTTTTTATCACAATTTTGGATTAATGTAACAACTGCATTAAATATATTAATTTTTGTTCGAGGACTTCGCTCTATCTTAATTAAGGCAGAGTAGATATCTCTAACTTGATCCCATCGATTCATATCTATAAGAGGTTCATTCGACTTCAAATTAAAAATAGCCCCCTGTGATTTGACTTTAACAGTAGGACAATTTTTATAGCCTAGTCGTTTAAAGTAAACAGTATGACCAAAATTCCTCAAAATCATGTTTTCAACAGGTATAGAAATAACATCTATATCAGCTAATATATTAACATCTATATTTTTACGTGTTTTTTTTCCAATAAATGCCAATCAAATCACCATTAATCCTTTAAAATAATTTCCAATGCTTGCTCATAAGTAGCATTAGCACCAATATCTTCGTTACAAAATTTCAAATAGTGTAATAACGTAGTTCTTGATTTATGCCCCATAACAGATTGAATATAATCAAGAGCATCACCTTCTTTAACCCCTTTATTTAAAAGTTCTTTTAAACGACTAACAGCATAAGTTGATCGAAGATTATGAAATTTATGATCGAATTGAGGAATACTATTTCTTACAGTATTACGAACTTCTCCCCATCGAGCATTAAAAGTGTGAGGAGCATAATAATGTCCAGTTTGAGTAATTAATAATGGAGGATTATCCATTTCATCAGGATAATTTAATTCAAATAATTTACGACGTTTAATATATCTATTTGAATTTATATATTTATGTAAGTTGATCATTAATTCAGATGGCATCTCAATTGTTCTACTGCCTGAACCTTTTGTATTAACGCCAAATTTAGGTGAAATTAAAATACCATCCGTATGAATCAAATATTTACTTTTAAGTTGCTCGCTCGATGGTTTATAAACAAATTTAGCCCTAAATGTAGTCAGTTCTTCTCGTCTTAATCCTGTATATCGAGCTAAGGCTATAGTTAGTCTATATTCTTGGGAAAGCTTTACTGAAATGCTCTTATAATTTTGATTTGAAATAACCTCACATTTAACACGACAGACATCATCCACTAATTCCCACTCTCTGTCACTTAAAGGAATTAAGGCTCTCGATACTCCCCCAAAGCTGGTGTTTTTAGGAAGATTCAATCTAATATCAGTCGTATTTACATAAATAAAATTGTCTCGCATATACTCATGATTTCCTTCCAGCCTAACTTTAGCTATTTCATAATTAAATGGTGGATTTGTAAACTGATAACCTTTAGCCAAATAAAACTTATAAAAATTCACAACAGAACCTAAATAATTATTTGCCGTGGTTCGGGCTAAATTACCACTTTTAACAGAGTCCTGAAGATGTCGGCTAAATTGATAAGTTGGTTTATGGCGAGAAATTATTGGCATTTCATCCCATTTAATATTTAATTTATCAAGAAAATAGAAATAGTGTAGAAGAGCTTGAGCTTGAGTATTAACTTGTTTTCTATATTTAGTCGATTTTAAATAAATAAGCCAATTATTAACAATTGATACTGGAGTTCCTGTATCCTCAAATAACAAAGGCATATTATTAATAATGTTTGGTTTCCCATTCCAACTAAAATTTATTTCACCTGTATCTCGATTAATACATCTGGTAAAAGTTTGATCTATTTTCAAACTTGGAAGAACCCATATCACATAGTCCATTTCAAAATCCTCAATAAGATTTCACACTTTTTACTATTTTTATTGTAATAAGTGAATTCCATAGAAAGATCGTAACAGTACACGATCAGGATCGCCAGCATGGACTATTTCTGAAGCCGATTTTGCTAGCCTCTTAATTACCGCTAATTGTTGTTTCGCCGCTTTACGTGGAATAAGCTGCCATTTTTCAGGAATTATTGGTAAATCATTTAAATTCCACTTTTTATAACGCTCGTTATAAGCATCAGGCTCGACTTGTTCAAGTAGGTGTCCAATACACCACGTAACAATATCGCCATTACCAACTTCGATATAACCATTATTATTTTTATGAGGTTTAGGGAGAACTGCGGCAATCGCTCTGCCTAAACTTGGTTTTTCTGCAATGTATAAACGGCTCATCAAAATCTTTAAATGACAGTAAATAATGCTAAAACTGTACCTAAAACAGCGCAGCTCAGCAAGAAATACTGGATATAAAACCAGTTAGCAAAGCCGAATTTTGTTTCCAAAATGTGATAAAATATTTTTTGATCAATACTGCACAGTCGATTTATAAGAGAGATAAATGCTTAACCTAAAAACATTGACGCCCCTATTCGCTGTTGTATTGCTGCTAGGCTTACTCTGGGGTGGGAAAGACTTATTACATAGTTTTATTGAACATAATGATTTCAGCTATCCAGCTAAACCAAACTTTGGTTCCTTCCTCAACATTGATGAAAAAAAGAAAGTCTTCTTTGACTATCTATACCCGTTTGTTGAAGAAACTAATCAAAAAATCTTAGAAGATCGCCAACAACTAAAAATCCTGAATAAAGATCCAGCCAAGATCGAAATAGATGATGACTTCATTGTTACTCTTAGTCAGCAATATGACCTGCCATTACCCAAAAAAGCAATTACTCAGCAATGGCTAACAGAGCTATTAAAACGCGTTAATGTTATACCTGCACAATTAGTTCTCGCGCAGGCAGCATTAGAATCATCATGGGGAACATCACGCTTTGCTGAAAAAGGAAATAGTTATTTTGGTGAATGGTGCTTTACCAAAGGGTGTGGTATTCCACCATTAGATGTTGATCTTGAACATTATCATGAAGTGAAAAGTTTTCCTTCTGTCCATGCTGCAGTAGAGTCTTATTTTAATAACATCAATACCAATGATGCTTATAATGAACTACGTAATATTCGCGCACAACTGCAACAGGACAATAAACCAATCACCGCACAAGCATTAGCTCATGGCTTACTCGAATATTCACAAATTGGGCATCAATACATCCAACGCTTATTAGACTTGATAAACTCAAATAAAGATCTTATTCCTACCACGTCTTCTTCATAGATATAAAAAAAGCTGATCGTTAATGATGATATTAACTGATCAGCTTCTATTTCACGTTACCAAATCACATTATAATTACGTTTCAAACCACGCTTTTACTGCTTGATAATCACCACGAAAAACAATGCGAGCTGCCTTTTTACTTAACTGATAGGTATACATTGGATCATAGTATTGTTCAAGTAAAGGCACTAACCAGCCATAATGATCTGACACAGATCCCGTTGATTGCATCACTTTAATCGCATGTTTCTGCGCATCGAGTATTTCTTGATGACGCTCTAAACCTAAACGCTTACGAATATTAAACATGCCTTTTTCAAGGTATTCTTCAAACAAGATCCAGCCTTGCTCTTCACCGTAATGGGCGACATAATCACGTTGCATAGTGATAACATAATCATCCAATAAACGGCCTAAACGCACGTCCATTGGATCTTCAATAATAGCAATTGGCGCTTGTTGCATCGATGCTTGAAGCGATAATGGCACCATCACGCAACCAATACTTTTGCCTTCATCTTCATAGATAAAACGCTCAACATCACGCGTCTGTTTTTTCAACATTTGAATAGCTAAGTCATTTTCAAACGCGATTTGAGGACGCTGTGGTGTCACAAATCGACCAAATGATGAGCCACGGTGATGGGCTGCACCTTCAAGATCAATACCGCTTGTAAGCTCATTGACCATAATGGTTTTACCATTGCCCGTATTACCCGCCACAATCGCAGTAGGCTTTTGCGCAATTTCATCAATGGTATCAATTAAAAAACGACGAAGCGCTTTATAACCACCAGTAATAAAAGGAAAATCAATCCCCGCTTCTTTAAGCCACTGTTGGGTAATTTGAGATCGCAGACCACCACGGAAACAATATAAATACCCGCTAGGATTCGCTTCACAAAACGCTTTCCACTCAGCTACACGCTGGGCTTTCACTTCGCCATGCACTAATTCATGACCCAGTTTAATGGCTTCTTGTTGGCCTTTATTTTTATAACATGTACCTACCGCTGCTCGCTCATCATCCGTCATCAAAGGACGGCTAACAGAAGTAGGAAATGCGCCTTGAGTAAACTCAACTGGCGCACGCATATCCATTAACGGTATATCATTAACAAACAGACTGCGAAAATCTTCGCAATTGGGACGTTGCATTAGCAAATCTCGATTAAGGTATCGCCATCCATCGGCTCTAACTCACCAATAGCTTCCAGCAAAATGTCATATTTTGTCGCAATTTCAATTAATTCAGCTTCACAATCACGTGTTGCAGCTAATAATAAGCCACCCGATGTTTGTGGATCGCATAATACCG
>NZ_CH724143.1:464395-591569 GCF_000153325.1 Photobacterium sp. SKA34 | reverse complement strand
CTTGCTCATATACTCATACACGCCAGGCAATGTTGGCACTTTATCAAACCACAGCTTTGCTTTTAAATTACTGCCTTCACAGATCTCAGTTAAGTGACCCATTAAGCCAAAACCAGTGACATCCGTTAGTGCTTTAACACCCGCAACGTCAGCAAAATCTGCGCCCGGTTTATTTAATTTGCACATCCAATCGCGTGCTAATCCTTGGTGCTCATCAGCCAACTTAGATTTCTTTTCTGCTGTTGTTAATACACCAATACCCAACGGCTTAGTGATATAAAGTTTACAGCCGGCTTCTGCACTGTCATTACGTTTCACACGAGTAGTATCGACAATACCTGTAACAGCAAGACCAAAAATTGGCTCAGGGGCATCAATAGAGTGACCGCCAGCAAGTGATATACCAGCTTCGCGGCATACAGAACGACCGCCTTCAATCACTTGTTGAGCAATTTCAGGGGCTAAAATATTGACAGGCCAACCTAAAATAGCAATAGCCATAATAGGCTTACCGCCCATCGCATACACATCGCTGATCGCATTCGTTGCAGCAATACGACCGAAATCAAATGGGTCATCAACGATTGGCATGAAGAAGTCGGTAGTACTTATCACCGAAGTGCCATTACCTAAATCATAAACGGCAGCATCATCTTTACTTTCATTACCCACCAAAAGGTTAGGATCTGAGAATGGGGCTAACTGGGTGCGTAAAATGGTGTCGAGAACTTGGGGAGAAATTTTACAACCACATCCGGCACCGTGACTGTATTGAGTTAGGCGAACATTTTCCATGACACGCTCCAAAAAAGGGAAAGAGCCAAGGATTCTACTCCTGCCCCTAACACCTGTCATCTTTAGAGCGAATATCACGCTATTTTTCCATTGATATAAATCAAAAATAGCACTAAAAACAATCAATCCTAGCCAAAAAAGGTGATACTTCTCACGGTATTCATCACCGAATAAGTATCACCTCTTTAAAAAGTCATTTTGAAATGTTTAATCGTTAAAGGTATTCAACGAACTGGTTTAAGTCACGATCATGCAGTTTAGCTTCACGGCAATTAGCTGAACCTAAATATAAAAAGCCAACGATCATATCTTCACCTTCTACACCTAATGCTTCACGTACAACGGGATGATAAGCCCATGAACCCGTGCGCCAAAATCCAGAAAAGCCTTGTGCTACCGCCGCCATCTGCATCGCTTGTACCGCACATCCCGCTGATAAATATTGCTCAATCACAGGGACTTTATGCCCTTCTGTTACCTTGCTAACAACCGTAATTACCATTGGTGCACGAAATGGATCTTTAGACGCTTTTTCAATTACAAACTCTTCGAGATCATCTGCTTTAGCCGCTGAAACTAAAATATCAGCAAGACGTTGTAGTCCATCACCTTGAGAGACAATAAAACGCCATGGCATTAAACCACCATGATCGGGGGCACGCAGACCCGCTCGAAAGATATTATCCAATGTTCCACCTTCAGGTGCAGGCTCAACAAGTTTAGGAATAGAGCGACGATTGAGTAACAGTGATAACGCGTCCATGACAACCTCAAATGAAAATAATTATTTTTTAAATGTATCATGGACACTACAATAGATTAAGGTTCTAACCCTTTATTTTTAGCATATTCATAACCTGTCTAAATATAGAGGGCTATCTCAGCATTATCAGATAGAGTGCTTAACCAACAGCTCTTTTGCTGGTTCAGATTTCACTTCCAATTGCGCTAACTCATGCTCTAATTTTGGTGTTAACCAAGCTGAATTAACTCCCCAGTAAAAGAAAAATAAACTGACTATAGCAACAACAGCCATATCATAACCAAATGGAATAATATTGATCCCACCAAATTGATCACTGCCAATAAACGAAAGAACAACCATAGTGACAAAGTAACCGAGTAACCAAGCACTCGACTTCACGTGTTGTTTAATATTTTTCCAACCGCGTTTATTTTGAAAGTAAGCATAAATCACAAATCCTAGCAGTAGGATAAAGATCACTTTGCCCGTCAACGGCCAACGAGACCAATAAAGCACTTCAGATGAAATAGCAAAGCCTAATGGTGCAATGATTTGTAAAGCTTTTAAACGAACAGGACGTTCAGCATCAGGAGCAAGCTTTCTCAGTGACATCGCTGCCATCGGACCCACAATGTAGGTTACAACCGTTGCCGCAGAAATAATCCCTGCTAATTGTCCCCAGCCTCGGAATAGGTATAAGAAAATAAAGCCGACAAATAAATTCACCCACAATGCAGCACGAGGAATATGATATTTCGGGTGTAATTTCGACCATGACTTTGGTAAGTGACCATACTCACTCATCGCAAATAACATCCGCGTTGTTGTCCCCATATAAGTAATACCTGTCCCAGACGGAGAAACAAAAGCATCAACATAAAGCAACATCACAACAAGGTTAAGGTTTAGTGCTATCGCTAATTGAGCAAATGGCGATGAAAAATCCAAACTCCAACCTTTTATAGCAAGCTCTGATGGTTCAACACCGCCAATGAAAGCGGCTTGTAATCCTAAATACAAAAACACAGCGATGATAAGCGTTAGAATGATTGCTCTTGGTAAATCTTTACCGGGATTTTTAGACTCTCCAGCAAAGTGCATCGGGCTTTGAAAGCCATTATAAGCAAAGACAATACCTGCTGTTGCTACGGCAGTTAGTGAGCCAGCCCATCCATAGGGCGCAAAAGAATGATTTACCGCGGTAAAGTTTTGCGGATGAAAGCCTGCCGCAACAATCGAAGCGACACTGAAAATAGGGATCGCTATTTTAAAGATCGTAATACTGGTCTGAGATTTACTAAACAAACTGACACTCCAGTAATTAAGCAGAAAGTAAATCAGCATTAATCCCGCAGCAATAAGTAACCCAACGAACGACAAACTTTGTGTTTGAGTATTAAATATTGTTGATGTAATAGGTTTAGCCCATTCCCACTGCCAAGAATGCATGTACTGTACAGAGGCTTCAGCTTCAATGGGAATAACTGTCACAATTGAAAGCCAAGTAGCCCAAGCCGCCATATAGCCGACAATGGAGCCATGAGTCAGCTCTAAAAATCGAACAGGACCGCCAGATTTAGGGAACAAGGTTGCGACCTCAGTATAAGTCAACGCGACAACCAACACAGCTATACCGCCTATCACCCATGAGACGAGTGAAGCAGGTCCCGCAATTTTTGCCGCGTGATAAGCGCCAAAAAGCCAACCAGAACCAATTATCGAGCCAATACCTGTCATTGTTAACGATACTAAGCCCATCTTCCTTTTAGGCTTTAGTTCTAAATTATTATTCATTTATAGTTATCCATCCTGTTATTAATACCGACGTTACAAACTGCTCTTATTAGAACTAAAAGCAGCCAATGCTATCCAAAGTGGGAATTCAAAAAATTAACATTAATAAAAAAGTGGTTTTATAGTGGTAACATTAATAATGCTGAAGTAGAGGTAACTAACCAGAAGCGTTTACTTATATAATTTTAGCATTGCATAAAGTCGTAGGTCAATAACGACAACCTTTTATTAACACGGTATTACTAGCTAAAATATTCTATTTTATTCTATGATCATTGAATCTATTGGGAAGGGAAATAAATTTCACATTTATATTTTCACTTTATTTTACATCTTATTTTAATGTTTATTCGGATATATTCGATTAATATTATCAAATACACAAAAGTTTCCGCCCCTATTCTCACCAAGAAAAAATAAAAAATAACCAGATAAAAAACATAAATATAGAAGCAATATTTCATTATGAACTCTGAAGAACCATTAATTGCACACGCTTTTTTAAGATCTACACCACATATTTAAGTAAATATATTGATGCGTTTCATTTTAAAAATGGAATATTTCTAAGTGTTTTTTATATCAATTACAGATAGGTAAATTTATCTTACTGACTATTATTCAATAAAAAAACAATTCATTCATTCAATATATATCTTTAATTTTTTAAACAAACAGCGTTTTATAATTAGTGAAATGGATTAACTCTAAAATATTTATTTCTTACTTAATCAAATATAAATCAATGAATATATTAAGTTTAATGTTTTTATAAAAAAATCATTAATTAAAATCGATTTTTTTCATTTCAAAAATGAAAAGGTTTTGCATTTTTTTGTTAAGTACTTGTTCAGAAAGTAACTGTTAGGTTCAATTAGTTGCATTTATTTGTTTATTTTTAACAAAGTACCAATAAGAAATAATGACTAAATATGCAACGCATAAAAATAACGACAGGGCTAGTTTAACGACCAATTAAATTAAGCTCTTTTGAAAGTAATGTTGAAGTACGAATGAGATGTAAGCTCACGCTGTTAGCACCTTGGTTTATCAAGTGTGCTTGATGGCTAATGCATCAAATTCGACAAGGAGTGCAAATGAGTGATTTCAACCCAGGAATCATGATCGGTGTCTTCAGCCTTCTCGTCTTTGCGGTGATCGCTTCCATTTTATTTATTAGTAAGTCTATAGGTGGATTTGGTCGTCGTTTTGATAAAGAACAGCCTTTCGAGTGTGGACTTTTACCCTCTGGAACGACAAAGCATAACTTCTCTATTAGTTATTACCTCATCGCTGTTGCGTTTCTAATTTTTGAATTAGAAGCCGCAATCCTTTTTGCATGGGGAGTCGACTATTGGCAACTCGGTATACCGGGGGTCATTGCTGGCGTCACCTTTTTGGTGATTTTACTTTTAGGGTTCATCTACATGATACGTAAAGGTGTCTTTCAGATTGGAGTGTATGAGTCATGAGCGATATAATTAAAACCGTTAACGTCGGTAATTCCTCGAATGAAAAAGGCAACAACGTCATTACCAACATTGTTGGTAAAGTTGATGATCTTATTTCCTATAGCCGGAAGCATTCGCTCTGGCCTTACAACTTTGGAACATCTTGCTGTTTCGTTGAAATGATGACTGCAGCGACGCCTCGCTATGACATGGCAAGGTTTGGCTCTGAAGTACTTCGTGGCTCGCCACGCCAAAGCGATGTACTTATCACAGCTGGTACCTGCTTTGTGAAAATGGCACCGCTGATGAAGCATATTTATGATCAAATGCTTGAGCCTAAATGGGTTATTTCAATGGGGTCTTGTTCAAACTCTGGCGGTATGTATGACATCTACAGTGTCGTACAAGGTGTCGATAAAATTCTGCCCGTAGACGTCTATGTCCCTGGCTGCCCTCCTCGTCCTGACGCCCTACTCGAGGGTTTGATCATGCTTCAAGAGCACGTTCAAGCTAACCCTGTATCTGTGCTAAGTAAAAACCGTAAACCACTCGGTTTGAGGGTCGAATAATGAATAATAACGATCGTCAATTACTCATCGAGCGTTTCGATGCTAAAGCGCCAAACCACGAAATCATTGGTTGTGAAAGCTTTGAGGTAAAAAAAGAACACCTCATCGATACCTTACACTTTCTAAAAAATGAGGCTTCTTCACGATTTGAAATGTTGTTTGACCTTTCAGCAATTGATGAATGTGAGCGTGGTGGCGGACTCAGTGTGTTTTATTACCTGCTGAGTGTGAAAAATAAACAATTTATTTCTATTCGCACACACATTGCTAATGACACCATTGAAGTGCCTACCGTAGTTGGGCTTTGGCCTAATGCGAATTGGTATGAGCGCGAAGTCTATGACATGTTCGGGATTAAATTCACGGATCATCCCGATCTACGTCGAATCTTAACCTTTGATTTTTGGAAAGGTCATCCACTACGTAAGTCTTATCCTTGTCGTGCAACCTTAATGGATGAACCTTTCGATCTTGAAGGACCTGACTTTGATGATGTTATGAAGTCCTATGATATTCAAGGGAAGCAAGACGATGGCAGCATGGTACTAAACATCGGCCCTAACCACCCCGGTACCGATGGCGTTATCCGCCTAAAAGTTAAAATGAAAGGCGAGTTCATCGAAGATTTGGATCAAGAGATTGGTTTCCACCATCGCGGGGCAGAGAAAATTGCCGAGCGTCATACTTTTCATAACTACATTCCTTATACCGATCGTATCGATTACTTAGGTGGTGTAGCAGGTGAACTGCCCTACTTACTGGGGCTTGAAGCTATGACTGGAATTGAAGTCCCTGAACGCGCCAAGACCATGCGGATTATGTTATGCGAATTATTCCGAATTTCGAGCCATCTTGTATGGTTTGGCAGTATCACGCATAACCTAGGGGGTATGGCTCCAGCTTTTTATGCTTTCACCGAGCGTGAAAAGATCTTCGATGTTATCGAGTTGATCTGTGGTGGTCGTATGCACCCCGCGTTCTTCAGAATTGGCGGTGTTTCTCAAGATTTACCTGATGGCTGGCAAGACAAAGTCGAACATGCCTGCCAAGGTATCGAACAGCTTGTTCCTGATCTTGAAAAGTTAATGACCCATTCAATGATCTTCAAAATACGGACACAAAACATTGCGGTTTACAGTCAGTCAATGGCACTTGATTGGGGCTTAACAGGACCCAACTTGCGTGCGACAGGTATTAACTTCGATATGCGTAAAGATTTCCCTTACATGGGTTACGAAGATTATGACTTTGATGTTCCTGTTGGCCAAGATGGTGATGCTTACACCCGAACCGTTCTACGTGTTCAAGAAGTGGTTGAAAGCTTAAAGATCATTCGACAAGCGGCTGCACGTATGCCTGAAGGTCCAATTCTTGCTGACAATGCGCCTAGCTTTGGTTTTCCTCGAAAACAAAACGCATTACGTGACATCGAAACCCTGATCCACAGTTTTGTTGATACAGGTAGAGGCTTTAACTTCCCTGTTGCTGAAACCTTTTATGCAACGGAAACCGCTAAAGGCGTTACAAGCTATCACACGATCAGTAATGGAACGGGGTGTCCTTACCGTGTCCGAATCCGAACACCTTCATTTACACATTTCCAATCCGTTAAAGCCGTTTCTAAAGGCGACTTATTGAGCAATATCATCTGTTTAATCGGCTCTATCGATTACGTACTCGCTGATATTGATCGCTAAACAATAAAAACAACATCCCATGTAGATGTTGAGACGAATAACACGAATGTCGTTCGTCACAAATAAAGTCCGCAATGTGAGGAAATCATGTTAACAGATCAAGAAAGAGCTCATCTGGAAGAGCATATTGCTCATTACCCAGAAAAAAGAGCCGGTGCCATCTATTGTCTTTATTTTATGCAAGATAAATATGGCTATATCACGAAACCAAGTCTCAACCTTGTCAGTGAGCTCACAGACCTATCAACAACACAGCTAGATGAACTTATCACGTTTTACACGCTTTTGCGCCGACGTCCTGTTGGCCGCAATATCATGCGTGTTTGTGACAGCATTTCTTGCCATACCCGAGGTGCGAAAAAAGTTCTAGAAGCTGCAGAAAATGCAACAGGTAAAGCATTAGGAGAGATCGCTAATGATGGCAGCATTACCGTTCTACCTAGTATTTGCCTAGGATTATGCGATCGCGCTCCCGCAGCTCTGATCAATGATGATCGTGTTGAAGGTGAACTAACACCTGAACGCATGAGAATGATCTTAACTGAATTAGCAGAAGAAGAGATCAAGCTATCAGAGAAGCCCGACTATCAAAATATTATTTCGATGCTGACTCCTCAAGATGCGCCAGCAAAACCGAATAAAGAGGTGATGTAATGGACTTAGTACTCTCACGTAACTTTCATCACTCAAAACCATTAAATTTTGCTGAGTACTGTGAAAATGGTGGTTACCAAAGCCTTAATTCTATTATTGGTCAACCAAGAGAGCCTTTACTGGCAGAACTAAAAGCATCTGGTCTACGTGGCTGTGGTGGTGGTGGTTTTCCAACTGGCGTGAAATGGGGCTTTCTTGCAAAAGATGCCAGTCACCCCGTTTACTTGGTGGTGAATTTAGATGAATCAGAACCGGGCTCGTTTAAAGATAGACAAGTGCTTTATCGCGATCCGCACACTATTTTAGAAGGCGTTATCGCAAGTAGTTACATACTTGGTGCAGACAAAGCATTTGTTTTCATTCGTGGAGAATATCGCGAAGGGGCAAAAGGTCTTGAGAAAGCGGTACAAGAAGCACGAGCGGCAGGGCTTGTGGGTGAAAATGTCATGGGCTCTGGCTGGGATCTTGATGTTGACGTTCACTTAAGTGCTGGGCGCTATATCTGTGGTGAAGAAACCGCCCTACTCAATGCCCTTGAAGGCTACCGTGGTAACCCGCGTTCTAAACCGCCCTTCCCTATTGTAAAAGGTCTGTGGGGACAGCCAACCATTGTCAACAATGTGGAATCAATCTGTCATATTCCTTGGATCGTTCATAAAGGCGCCGAGTGGTTTAAATCTCAAGGTAAAGGTGATGCCGCAGGAAGCCATATTTACCAAGTGTCTGGTCCGGTCAAAAAGCCTGGCTTCTTTGAGCTGCCATTAGGGACAACTGCCAGAGAGCTTATTTTCGAGCACGCTGGCGGATTACTTGACGATCGTGAGCTTGTCGGTTTTCTACCTGGTGGTGCCTCTACGCAATTTATGCTCCCTGAACATCTCGACATCCCACTTGATTGGGACGGCCCAGCGACTGTTGGTTCACGTTTAGGTACTGGCGGGATCATTGTGATGGACGATGCGATTTGTCCAATTGACTTCATGATCAACCTGACCGAATTTTTCGCAAGAGAATCATGTGGCTACTGCACACCTTGTCGTGATGGCTTGCCGTATGTCGTCCATGTATTGAAAAAATTTGAAACAGGAGAAGCCACGTCCAAAGATCTGGATCTGCTTCATGAGCTCTGTGAAACCATCTATCCCAACACCTTCTGTGCGCTTGCACCGGGGGCACTGATGCCAATCATGACTGGATTAAAACACTTCAAGCATGTTTTTGACTCCCACATTGAAGGGCAGCGCTGTACTCACAACCACCAGCTAACTGCGGAGGCATGTTGATCATGGGAACCATTTATATAGATGACAAAGCTGTCGAATTTGAGCCCGGGCAAAATGTGTTAGACGCTGCGCGAAAAGCGGGGATCGATACTCCTTATTTTTGTTACCACCCAGCATTGGGGGCTGCTGGTTCATGTCGTATTTGTGCCATGGAGACCGTGCCACAAAAAGAAGGTGAGAAACCGCGTACTGTCATGACTTGTAGCGTTCCAGCACAAGATGGCCAGCAATTTCGTTTTAAATCGCCAAAAGCAAAACAAATCCAAAAAGCGGTGGTTGAGTTTTACATGACCAACCACCCAAATGATTGCCCTGTCTGTGATGAAGGCGGTGACTGTCACCTTCAGGATACAACCATCAGTGTCGGCCATGCTTACCGTCGCTATGATGGACAAAAGCGTACTATGCCAGATCAATTCTTAGGTCCGTTGGTATACCAAACAATGAACCGCTGTGTGACTTGTTATCGCTGCGTGCGCTTTTATCAAGATTATGCACTTGGTGATGACTTTGGTGCGATGGGTTCAAGCAACCACGTACTTTTCCGCCGTACAGAAGATGGCGCATTCGATAGTCCATTCTCAGGTAATTTAGTCAGCGTATGTCCAACCGGCGTCTTTACCGATAAGGTTTACCGCCGTAAATACAGCCGTACATGGATGTTAGAAAAGGCCCCTTCAATCTGCTCAGGTTGTAGTGTGGGTTGTAATATCGAAGTCGGTGGACGTGAAGGAACTCTGCGACGCGTACAACCTAACAACGAAGCATCAAAGGTTAATCCTTATTTCATTTGTGATCGTGGTCGTTATGGCTCTCATGGCACCGAATCACACTCAAGACCTAAATACGTATCAGAGCAAGGCAAAATCGTAAAAACATCACCGTTAGAGAATCTAAAAAAAGCCCTGAAAAGAGCGAAAGGCAGTGTGGGTATTTTAGGTTCAGTAGAAGAAGATCTCACGACTAACTTGGCACTCAAAGCTATTGCAAA
Organism: Photobacterium sp. SKA34; assembly: GCF_000153325.1. Taxonomy (GTDB): domain Bacteria; phylum Pseudomonadota; class Gammaproteobacteria; order Enterobacterales; family Vibrionaceae; genus Photobacterium. Next base: position 581,590 of record NZ_CH724143.1, on the reverse strand, counting down.
AGAGATGAATGCGCCGTTCTCACCATTTATTTCACCGCAACAAGAAGCCTTGACGAAATCAGCTGTAGCAGCGAATCACAATGCGCCTTCTATATCAGATATAGAGCAATCAGATGCGGTTTTCGTGGTGGGAGAACTCACTGAACATGCGCCTATGCTTGATCTTGCGGTACGCCAAGTGATCAAGGCTAAAAAAGATGTGTATGTATTACATGCAACACCTTCTCACCTCGTCACAGCCTTAAATAAACTTCAGCGAGGCCATATTAAAGCCTTAGCACCAAGCCAATGGCAAGACTGTTTAACACAAATTAAAACAGCACTTCATGATAGTACTGTGGAAGATGCTTGGGTAATGGATGTTGCCAATGCACTGAAGCAGGCAGAAAAACCCGTCATTATTGGTGTGGCTGAATTGCTTAACACTGCAGATATCTCTCTACTTAATACCATTACAGAGTTACTTGACCCTACAGCCAAAATGGCGATTGCTTTACCGAGTGCCGGCTCTGTTAATGCTGCATTAACAGCACAAGAAAACTCATGTGCTGAGCTGATGACGCAAATAGAGAGTGACAAAATAAAGACATTGGTTGTTGTCGGCAGCGATCCACTGAATACCAATAACCCACATTGGCATGCACTACATGACAAGCTAGACCAATTGATTGTGATCGATAAAGTCTTAACCAAAACAGCACACTTAAGCGACACCTTATTGCCACTCGCAGCATGGCCAGAAAGGGACGGTATGACGATTAACTATGAAGGTAGACTACAGCGTTTTAGCAAGGCTTTCGCGAGAAAAACAGCTACGATTGACGCTCATGGCATGATTGAAACCTTAATGAAATCACCTGAGACAATCGAGCAATGGCTATCTGAACTCACACCGACGCTACCTCAAGCCGGTGATGACGGGATCTTCATCGAAAAAGACAAGCTTAAGTGTACACAATTAACACTTGAACAGAAAACAACTCCACCAGCAATTCAAAGTACTCAGCCGCAAGTAGCACTGAGTAAATGGTTTGGTGAAGGATACGTTGCCGATCATGCACCTGAAATCCGTTCTCTCAAACCAGCATCTTCCGCTTCAATAAACGCCAAACTGGCTGCCTCGCTAAACCTTAGCAATGGTGATCAATTAATGATCATCTGTGGTGATCAGAAGTTGGTACGCCCTGCGGTGATTTCCTCTCAAATTGCAGACCTCACGGTTGCTTTAAATCAAGCAGATATGCGCCTACTTCAGGCTGATATAGCTTCACCATTGTGTCTTGAGCGGACCTCTGAGCTTTTTATTGATGCAGATAAAAAGGAGGAAATCAAAAACATTATTGGTAGTGCATCGGTCATCATGATGGGAGAAGCCTAATGGATTCATTGCAGTACTGGATTTTTATTCTGGTCGGTATGGTCATCACTATCTTTGGTTTGATTTTAGTTGCAGGCTACACCGTTCTGTTTGAACGTCGCTGTCTAGCCTTGTTGCAAGACCGTTACGGCCCTAACCGAGCTGGGCCATTAGGGTTATTCCAAGCACTATGTGATGCAGCAAAACTGCTAACAAAAGAATATTTCATGCCCGGGTTTGTCGACAAAAAGCTCTACGCTTTAGCACCAATCCTTGTCGTGGTATCGATTCTTGTTAGCTTTGCTTTACTTCCTATAGGTAAAAATATTTCTTGGGCAGCAGACTTAAACATCGGCCTGCTCTTTTTGATGGGATTAAGCTCAATTCACGCTTATGGGGTCTTTTTAGGCGGATGGGCATCAAGCTCTAAATACACCATGCTTGGCGCAATTCGTACCATTGCTCAGTTAATCAGTTATGAATTAGCAATGGGTATGGCTGTATTGGGTGTGGTTATGCTTGCTGGCAGCTTTAGCTTAACGCAAATTGTTGATGCACAAACGACACCCTATATCCTCCTTCAACCGGTTGGCTTCCTTGTATTCCTAATCGCAGGTATTGCAGAAACTCACCGCTTGCCATTCGATATGCCTGAAGCCGAAAACGAGCTTAATGCTGGCTTCAATACCGAATATGGCGGTATGCCTTTTGCGATGTTTTTCCTTGGTGAATACCTCGGTGTGATCTTAGTCGGTGCAATGGCAACAACCTTGTACCTCGGTGGATGGCACGGACCATGGGCTGAAGTCTATCCGCTTGTTGGCGTCTTATGGTTTGTATTGAAAACCTTCCTATTAGTTTTCTTCTTTGTATGGATGCGTGCAAGTTTGCCGCGAACGCGTTACGACCAGCTCATGGCATTTGGTTGGAAATTCTTACTTCCAATCGGCATCGTCAACATCATTGTGACCGCTCTTGTCGGTACATTCTGGATGTAGCCCCCCAACATTAGAGAGAGACAATCATGAAAGTTATACAGATTTTACAAGAGGTCACAGGGGCTTTTGCGGCAACCATTAAGCACGTTTGGGCACCACGCGACACGGTTTGTTATCCAGAGGTAAAACCAGACTTACCTGAACGCTGGCGCGGTCGCATTGTATTAACGCGCGATCCTGACGGTGATGAACGTTGTGTTGCTTGTTATTTATGCTCTTCAGTATGCCCTGCCAATGCAATCACTATTCAAGGTGCTGAGCGAGAAGATGAGCGTCGATATGCCAAAACATTCGAGCTTGATTTCAGTCGCTGCATTTTCTGTGGAATGTGTGAAGAAGCATGTCCAACCCTATCGATTCAATGCACCACTGATTTTGAAATGGGTAAATATTCTCGTGACAAGCTGCTTTATGAAAAAGAAGACTTACTCATTGATGGCACAGGTAAACACCCAGACTTTAATTACTACAAGCAAGCAGGTGTAGCAATTACAGGTAAAGCTATCGGCGATGGTGAAAATGAAAAACCACCAATCGATGTGTACTCTCTGCTGCCATAAGGACATCATCATTCATGTTAACTTGGAATATTATTTTCTATGCCAGTAGTGCCATCATGCTATTGGCGGCAATCAGTTTACTGTTTGTCAAAGAGCCTATGCATGGTGCGGTGTATTTAACCACATCGCTTCTCGCACTGGCTGTTATTTTCTATTTATTGGGTGCGCCATTTATTGCCGCATTACAAATTATTTTGTACGTCGGGGCAATCATGGTGTTGTTTGTCTTCTTCATTATGTTGAGTCCGGCAAGCCGCACCTTCCCACTCACGGCCAATCGCACTGTCATTTTACCGGTGATCTTACTCACCGTTATGTTAGTTGAGGCTTTCATCGTTCTAAATCACGGTCATCAGTTCTACGCAATTGAAACGATCAAAACCATCAGTCCTAAAGCTGTCGGTGCTGATTTATTTAATCATTACAAACTCGCAATAGAAGCACTATCAACGCTCTTACTTGGCGCATTAGTCGCTGTGATTTATCTCGCGGCACAAATGAAAGTTCGCCACTCAGAGACTGATAAGAAAGTGGAGGATTACGCATGAGTCCACTGACTATTTTAATTTTATCCTTTGCCATGTTCATTATTGGCCTACTCATTGTTGTTGTTCGCCGACAGCTGTTGTTCGTTCTTATGGGTATCGAAGTCATGCTTAATGGCGTTGCGTTAGCCGCGGTTGAAGCCGGTCAACATTGGGGAAATCCAACAGGACAAATCATTACTATTTTTTTAATGATTGCGGCAGGCTGTGAGCTTTCTGTTGTCTTGATGCTCGCTATGTTGTCGTACAAGCACCTAAAAACAACCCGTATCGACCAACTTAACCAGCTTAGCAATACATTAATTAGTAAGGGAGAACTGTAATGAATACATGGTTATGGTTAATTCCTGCCGCTCCGCTTTTCAGCGCCGCCTTAATTGTCTTATTTGGCAAGCACTTTCCGACTCGTGCAAGCGGTATACTCGCTTCGCTCTCCGTCTTAGTGTCGGCTGTACTCACAGGCATGCTATGGCTATCAAGTGATTTTAACCCAGCTTTCCACCAGCAATTATGGACATGGATGGCCGTTGGTGATTGGAACGTCAACATTGGTTTATCGGTTGATCGCCTCTCGCTAGTAATGATAACAGTGACAAGCTGGGTGGGATTTCTTATCCACTTGTTCTCCGTTCCCTTCATGCGACGTGATTTTGGTGAAAGACGCTACTTTTGCTATTTAAATCTATTCGTTGCTGGCATGTTGTTCTTTGTGATGGCGGATAATTTAATCCTGCTATACACAGGTTGGGAAATCATGGGGCTATGTTCGTACGGACTGATTTCTCATTACTACAACAAAGAAAAGAATGTTTACTCAGGGCGTAAAGCATTCGTCGTAACACGAATTGGCGATACCTTACTTGCGATTGGTATCTTACTGGCATTTACCGTGTTCAAAACCGTTAACCTTAACGAGATTTATACTATTGCCAGCCAGCAATCGATGAACTTATGGTTAATTGGCGCGATTTGTCTTTTATTTTTGTTCGGCGGAATGGCGAAATCAGCCCAGTTCCCATTCCATGTCTGGCTTCCTGAATCAATGGCTGGTCCTTCTACGGTATCGGCACTGATCCACGCAGCAACCATGGTAACGGCTGGGGTGTACTTGATTGCTCGTAATCATGTGCTCTTTAATTTAGTCCCTGATGTCACATGGTGGGTATCACTTGTGGGGGCATTTACGGCGTTTTATGCAGCGACATGTGCGCTGGCGCAGAACGACATCAAACGTATTCTCGCCTACTCAACCATCAGCCAAATTGGCTATATGTTCGCTGCGCTAGGTGTGGGTGCTTATGATTTAGCTATTTTCCACGTAATTGTTCATGCATGTTTTAAAGCACTGCTATTTATCAGCTCTGGTGTCATTATCGATATGTTTAATCACGATCATGACATTCGCAAAATGGGCGGTCTCGGCAAACGACTTCCTTGGCTTAAGTGGACCTACCTTGCAGGCTCTGCAAGTTTAGCGGCACTGCCTGTCATCACTGCAAGCTTCTTCTCAAAAGATGCCATCATAGCAGCAACGGAAACTGGCCATTTAGGTTGGTTACTGGGTGCACTTGGTTTAGCGGGTGCATTATTTACCAGTATCTACAGCTTCCGTATGTACTTTATGGTCTTTAATGGTGAAAACCGCACTGCGTTTAGTGAACCTCGCTACCTGAAAAATAATGGTCTTCCTTGGCAGATGAAAGTTTCAACGGGTATTTTAGCCGTTGGCTCAATCGCTATTGGTTGGATGCAGTTTCCTAACGAATGGTCTTTTGGTCCTCACCTATTCCTTCCGTGGATTGATAGCCAATTAGGTACAGCGCCAGAGATTGCAACCTCTGCAGGTCTTATGCTGCAAGTAGTCGGCTCATTAGTCGCTATTGCTGGGGTATGGATTGCATACATCTTAGTAAAACAAGAGCTTAAACAGGGGCATGGCATTGCTAATTGTCAATTCCTGAACTCAGCATGGTATATCGACGACCTGTCAAAACTGACAATTATTCGTGGCTTCAAAGGTCTTTCCGCACTACTCGAAACGGTTATTGAACGATGGGTGCTGAATCAGGCCATTGTGAAAGGGATCGCGGCAATGTTATCTCACTCAGGCGAAGCCGTTAGTGATGTACAAGGCAGCCAGCTTTCTCGTTATGTCATTATGATGATTGCAGGTTCTGTTCTTCTGCTTTTTTACTTGGTTTGAGCTATTTAGGTTTGATATATGCTTAGTTTATTGATTTTCTTACCCATGGTAGCTGCACTACTTATCGGCTCAAGTTGCCGTAAGCTACCATTTATTGCCCGATCCATGACATTAACCACACTCGTTATTGAGTCAATGTTAGTGGCTTGGATATTTATCACTCATCAAGTTCATGGTTTTTCCATGACAGAAAGCCTCAACTGGATCCCTGATTTTGGCATTAAATATTTAGTCAGCATGGATGGGATCAGCTTAAGCCTGATTGGTTTAACCTGTACCTTGTTCATCGTTGCAATGCTTGTTGCTTGGCACCAAGTGAATCGTTGGCAGGCTTTTGGCCCACTAATGCTATTAACACTCAGTGGCATTATGGGGGCATTTCTTGCTCTTGATCTCATGCTCTTCTACGTATTTTGGGAACTCATGTTAATTCCAATTTATTTCATGTTGAGTTTCTGGGGCGGTAAAGGCACCAAGCAAGCAGCATTAAAATTTGTTCTTGTGACCATCACAGGTTCTTTATTAATGCTTGTATCGCTTGTAGCCCTTTACATCATAAATGGTAACAATACAGGTGTATGGACATTTGATTACTTCTACTTAGCCTCCCATCCAATCATGGGCGAACTGGCTATTCCAGTTGTATGTGGGTTCTTAATTGCCTTCTTAATTAAGATCCCAGGTTTCCCATTTCACTTTTGGGCGCCTGACACCTACCGCGAAGGAGCACCTGCGGTATCACTACTGCTATCAGGTGTTATGGCTAACGTCGGCGCATACGGTATCTTGCGTTTCTGTTTAGCTATCTTCCCTGAAGCCATGCATCAAATGATGTATATCGGTATGGCACTGGGTGCAATAGGTAGCTTATACGCCGCCCTACTCGCTTTCCGTCAAAAAGATCTCCGTAATGTGATTGCTTACTCAAGTATCAGCCATATGAACTTAGTGGTCTTGGCGATTTTTGCATGGCAACTACAAGCATTGAATGGTGCAGTGATCCAATTAATTGCCCACGGCCTTTCAGTGGCAGGTTTGTTTGCTGTTGTACGTATGCTTCAAGCTCGCGGGTTTAGCGGTAAGTTTGATGAGATGGGCGGCTTATATAAAGTCCTCCCGGGTATTGGCGTCTTCCTACTATTCATTGTTGCAGCAAGTGTGGGCATTCCAGGATTAGGTAACTTTGCAGGTGAGATCTTACTACTCGCAGGTAGTTTCTCTGTCTCACCTCTTTGGACAAGTTTGGCTGCATTCTCGATAGTGTTAGGTGTGGTTTACTTTTTAAGAGCCTATGGACTGGCATTCTTAGGGCCAATCTCTGACGACAATGAACAACGTAAATTGATTGATCTGACAGCACGAGAAAAGCTAACAGCATCCATCATTGTAATTGGGTTGTTCTGGGTTGGCTTAGAGCCGAACTATTTACTGCAACTTATGATGTCATCAACCAAAACACTGGCATCCATTCATTCGGGTTCATATTCATTGATTGAAGGGGTTATCAATGTCATCTCATGAGTTAATTAGTGCAATACCCTTTGCCATCCTAGGACTAGGTGCTTTAGGTGTCCTACTATTAGGTGTTCTGCCGGGTAAGAACAACCAACAACTCCCTTATATGGGATCTATTGTGGTGCTATTAGCGACCATGTTGTCAGTGGTTTCTTTATTCGGACACCGTGCAAATATTGAAAACTTTGTGGTTATTGATCACTTCACACTCGTTGCTTTTGAATTATTCGCAGCAGGTGGATTGGCAACCATATTACTGGCTAAAAACTACCCCGCCCTCAACAAGCATGTTGCAGAAGAGTTTTACGCCCTGATCCTGATAGCTGTACTCGGTACATTTATCTTGGCCTCAGCAAGTAACTTGTTAGCTGCATTCCTAGGAATGGAAACCATTGCCATTCCAATGTTTGCGCTAATCGCATGGAACCCTCAACGTAAAGGAGCTATCGAAGGGGGGCTAAAATATGCTGTTACAGCCACTGTTGCTGCAGCATTCTTTATGTTTGGTATTGCACTGATCTATTTTGGTGCGGGCACCATCGTTATTAGTGAAATACCAAAAGCGCTCACCAGTGCTAACGCGATGCCGATGGTCGCATTGATCGGCTTTATGATGCTATTTGTAGGCATATGCTTTGAACTGGCTTTAGCGCCATTTCATAGCTGGCTGGCTGATACTCTTCAAGCCTCACCTGCGCCTGTGATGGCATTTATTGGTAGTATCGCCAAAATTGCAATGCTGACATTTGTTATTCACTTCGTGATTCAGATTGAACCAATTTGGGATCAAATCTCGTTTGTGCTTTGGGGCTTTGTATTATTTAGCATTGTGTTTGGTAACCTGTTGGCTTTCCGCCAAACCAATATTAAACGTATTCTGGCTTATTCATCCGTTGCCCACTTCGGCTACGCACTCATGGCACTAACTAGTGTGATCCCGAACAGTAGCGCCTCATTATCAGAAGCGGTTCATGCTACCGCTTATTATGGGCTGAGTTATGCCGTGATGAATCTGGTCGCGTTTGCTGTGATTGCAATGCTAAACAAACATAACCCAACGGGTGAATTAAAAGGTTACCGCGGTTTAGGTCGACGTTACCCACTCGCCGGTGTTGCGATGGCGATTGCTGTGCTTTCATTGGCGGGCGTCCCCCCTACTGCTGGCTTTTTTGCCAAGTTCTTCTTGTTCTCGAGTGTACTTGGCAACGGATATTTAGGCATGGTTGTACTGGCAGCATTAGCTTCTGCAGTATCTGTATTTTACTACCTTCGTATCCTACTGGCCTTTTTCGCTAAAGAGGAATATCACCACCACAGCCAATCTACGGATGTTGAAAGCGTAGAGTTTGGTTCAACTGCAGTGATCAGTGTCAGTGCTTTTGCCACTATCGCATTGGGCATCTTTGCTCAAGCAGCTCTTACTTATATGTTTTAACAAATGAGCAACCTCGCTGTACAAGCAGCGAGGTTCTTTATTGCCTTCTCTTTATTTCTTTCAACCTTCACCTTCACTCATTTAATTTTGCCCTATTCTTCACGAAAAAACCTGCGAAAAAGCTCATCCCTAAAAGTACAATCCTCTGTTATATCAACAAAAAATTAAATCCTCACCTACCCAATCAGAATATAAAACTAATTAACGTTATTTTTTAACATTAAAAAACGACATTTTCTTTAAAAGTAACAAATGACATCAAAAACACAAAAAACAGAACTACAATAAGTCATAAAAACTAAAAGTTAAATCAATAAAAGACCTAAACACTGCAATATTAAATAAAAACCAGTCATTAGAACCAATAAACAACCAAAAATGTAAAACTTTCAACTGTGACATAGATCTAATTTGGTTTTTAACACCAGAAAAAAACAAAAAACTGGTTTCTTTTGTTGGATATTAGTTAAAAAAGAGTGACACATTTCAAATGATATTGTTTAACCTATTAATCATTCCAATAACAAGTAATAAACAAAACAACAGATATTAAGGCTTAAATTATGATCATTGGTATCCCTAAAGAAATCAAAACACATGAATACCGCGTAGGTATGGTCCCAGCGTCAGTTAAAGAAGTGGTCTCTCATGGTCATCGTGTTTATGTCGAAACCAACGCAGGTACAGGTATTGGTTTTAGCGATCAAGACTATATTGATGCAGGCGCACAAATCCTAGCAACAGCATCTGACGTTTTTGCAGAAGCAGAAATGATTGTTAAAGTAAAAGAGCCTCAAGCTGTTGAGCGTGCCATGCTTCGCGAAGGGCAAATTCTATTTACTTACCTACACCTAGCCCCGGATCCAGAGCAAACGCATGATCTAATTAATAGCAAAGCCGTATGTATTGCTTACGAAACCGTAACAGATAAAAACGGTCGTTTACCACTACTTGCACCAATGTCAGAAGTGGCTGGTCGCATGTCAATCCAAGCTGGCGCATTCGCACTAGAAAAATCTCGTGGCGGCTGTGGCATGTTACTTGGCGGCGTACCGGGTGTTGAGCCAGCAAAAGTTGTCATTATTGGTGGTGGTGTTGTAGGCGCAAATGCAGCACAAATGGCATTAGGTCTACAAGCTGATGTTACTGTTATTGACCGTAATATCGATGTACTGCGCCAACTAGATGCACAGTTCAATGGTCAACTGAAAACGGTTTACTCAACCAATGATTCAATTGAAAAACATGTGCTTGAAGCAGATCTTGTTATCGGTGGCGTTCTCGTCGTCGGTGCTGCGGCTCCGAAACTGGTTACTGCTGAGATGATCAAGAAAATGAAGCCAGGCGCTGCAATTGTTGATGTTGCTATCGACCAAGGTGGCTGTGTAGAAACATCTCATGCTACAACTCACAGCGAGCCTACTTACATTGTTGATGATGTGGTTCACTACTGCGTTGCAAACATGCCGGGGGCAGTTGCTCGTACATCAGCAGTGGCACTTAACAATGTAACACTGCCTTACATTGTTAACCTTGCCAATAAAGGCTACAAAAAAGCGTTACAAGACGATAAGCATCTATTAAATGGTCTAAATGTTTACCGTGGACAAATCACTTGTGAAAGCGTAGCAGCATCACTGGATTTACCTTACGTTGATGCAGACTCTGCTATCGCATAATTCATAACATTCCCCCCGCTTTCCTCCTGCTGGTTATCTAATTCATTTCTCCAGCAGGAGTTTTTACTCCCCCGCAAAACCCACTCACTCAAAATAAACCACCATTATAAATAAACAAATCAAAATAAAACTTCAAAAAAAATAGATTAATAAACAGTTTAATGCGATCTAAGTAGCAAGTATTCTTAATGGGAATATTGCAATGGTTATCAATTTGTTAGCATTGTATCCGATATGAAAAAACCTATAACAAATACATTAACCAATAAGGTCAGTCACATGTCGTTTTCCAATAACATTGAAGTTTCCAATAACATAGAACAAAAACTTACCCTCAACAAACACGATAAAACCTGGATCATAAGCCTATTTGGCACAGCCGTTGGCGCAGGGATCTTATTCCTACCCATTAATATCGGTGTCAGCGGTTTATGGCCTTTGATCACCATGGCTCTATTAGCTGGCCCAATGACATTTTTAGCCCACCGTGGTTTGGCACGATTTATTTTGTCATCAAATAACCCGAAAGCAGAATTCACCGATGTTGTTGAAGAGCACTTTGGTCATCGCTTCGGGTTTCTGATTTCACTACTCTACTTCTTATCTATTTTTCCGATTTTAATGATTTATGGGGTGGGATTAACCAATACAGTTGAAAGTTATATAGTCAATCAAATGGGGATGGCAGCGCCACCACGCATTATTTTGTCGGGTGTACTGGTTGCTGCAATGATTGGTATTATGACGGCAGGTGAGAAAACCGTATTACGTGCCTTTGAAGTAATTGTTTATCCATTAGTATTCATCTTATTTGGGATCTCGCTTTACATGATCCCTAACTGGCAAATGCCAAACTTTGCTGAAATACCAGATGCAAAAACATTTACTCAAACCCTATGGCTCGCTATTCCTACCACTATTTTTGCCTTCAGCCACACAGCAGCTATTTCCAGTTTTTCTGTTGCCCAGAAAAGACATTACGGAGATCAGGCTGGTAAGCGTGTCGACTTTATCTTAAAACACACATCGATGATGTTAATCACCTTTGTATTGTTTTTTGTTTTCTCTTGTGCGCTAAGCTTAACTCCTGCTCAGTTAGCCGAAGCTAAGGCACAAAATATTTCTATTTTATCTTACCTTGCAAATGTAACAGGAAGCGGCTTGATTGCGTCATTTGGTCCCTTCATTGCTTGTATTGCGATCATCTCATCGTTCTTTGGTCACTTCCTTGGTGGACGAGAAAGTTTAGACGGGATCATTGCCAAGCACACCAACCTAAAACCTAACGTGGTTAATAAACTCACCATTGGTATTTTATTTTTCTCTGTTTGGTATGCCGCAGTAAAAAATCCAAGTGTGCTGGGTATTATGGAAACCTTTTCAGGCCCTGTGATCGCCCTGATTTTATTTATTCTGCCGATGTATGCGATTAAAAATGTTGAATCAATGAAGAAATATCGTGGAAAGATAAGTAATATTTTCATTACTATTATTGGTTTAATTGCTATCTCTGCGATTCTATATAATTTGGTATAGCTTAAAATAAAAAAGCCACCGCACTTTGATATGCGGTGGCTTTAATTTGAATCTTAGGTTTTATACCGCGTCAGTGTGACCATAGATACGGTGTTTAGTGACAAACCCGACTAAGAAACACATCAAGAAAACAACCGCATACAAACCGTTCGCGGTAACTAATGCCGCATGCGTACCAATGCTCTTCACGATTGGGCTGGTTACCACAAATGTCAACATAGTGCCTATTGTGCCGCAAAGCAAAATGAAGTTCACTAACTTCGGTGATGATGCCTTAGTCTGCTGTGAGCCTAGCGTAATAATAGAGGTGTAAATAGCACTACTAAAGAAGCCAAGAATAGAGATCACATACAGTAATGTTTTCGCATCAGTATCTTTATTAAACAAATACATTAATACCGTCGCTAATGCCGATAACGCCATCACAAGTCGCTGCAAGTCGAACTTTTCCAAAATAGCGCTGAAGATCCACATACCAACCATGTATGCGCCCCAGAAGTAACTGACTAAGTGACCTGCATCGGTGATTGACATACCAAGCTGTTTTATCGCGTATTCAGGGATCCAAGAAACAAAGCCTAGTTGACCAAGAATGTAGCATAGGGCCGCAATCGCCAAGAACACAACGCCTAAGCCCCATTTCTCTTTTTCAGGGATAACTTCAAATTCTTCTTCGTCTTTTTTACCCAGTACAGGGAATTTAGCCATTAACGTCAAAACAAAAATCGCTAAATAGATACCGCCGATAGCGACATACACCCAGTACCATTCAAGATGATGCGCTAACACTGCCGCTGAAATCACTGGGAAAATCATCCCTGCCATACTAAAAAAAGAGTCGGTAAACAGAAGACGAGAACCGCGTTGCTTACCTTCATAGATATGGGTGATTAAGTAGGTACCAATCGACATGGTGATACCACTCACCACACCTAATACAAACATGCAGCCAGTGAAAATCGCCAAGTTATGCCCAAACATTAGCCCTAAAATCGCCAATACCATGAGACAAAAGCCAAAGATAAGCTGGCGTTTCAAAGGTACAATTTCCATCAACCACACATTGAGGAAAATAGAGATCAAAATACCTGTGTTTAAGAAAGTGAAGGTATTACTCATGCTTGATATTGGTAAGTCGAAGTACTTGGCAATATCGCCCATCACAATACCTGTGACAATAATCAGTGAGCCAGTTAGCGCATAAGATAAAAAACTGAGCCATGTCAGAAGGTTGCGGTTTGTATTTGTCATAGCAATTTCTGAAAAACGCTCTAATGAGAAATAAGATGATGAAATGCTAACAATTCACATTACATCGAATTGTGATTATACTCACAAAGCATATTTATTATGAATTTGACTCTTATAAAAAAACACATATTTCAGGTTAGATTCAGTTAAAAATACAAGGAAGAACAAATAGTAATCTAGCTTCTCACAAATTAATTCGTAGCTATTATTAAGCATCACGATGGGTTGGCTAAGTACCACTCAACCGTTTTTCTTAAACCAAACTCAAAACTCTCTTGCGGCTTCCACCCAAGTTCTTGCTCAATTTTCGCGGAATCAATCGCATAACGTTTATCATGACCTGGGCGATCATCTACATAAGTGATCAAATCACGGTATGTCTTAACCCCTTGCGATTTATTAGGCACTAAGCTCTCCAATACATCGCAAATAGCATGAACAACAGCAATATTTGTTTGTTCATTGTTACCACCAATATTATAAGTCTCGCCAGTTTTTGCGTGATCGTCTACTTGCAACCCGTCTCGGACTTGCTGCCCATTACTATCAATCATAATCCACTTAATCTTACGAATCGTACTAATCTTATTCCTGAAACTTCCAAGCCGATAAAGCCTGATTGAGCGCTTACACTTCATATCTCACAATTACTTAGACACATATGCCCTTTATGTGTTTAACGCTGATCACCATAACGGAATCGGATAGCGTAATTAAACCGAGTTTACGCCCAAAACAAAACAGCCTGATATCATTAAATAATATCAGGCTGTTTTATTTAGGCTAGATTATATAATTATACTTCTGCCTTTCTATTCAATAGTGACAGAACTGAACATATAAATGAAGATGTCAAAAGTTAACAATTCTGTTGCTTTCGTTTCCAGACTACATCACCAATACCATCTGTTGGCTTAAAGTCAGTTGGAGCATCAAGCAAGATCTGACGAATATCTTCATGTTTAAAGTCATGACAAGCTTTATCCAGTAAATCTAGAATATGCTGATACTCATCTAAAGATAAGAAACACTCATTAGCCGTCATGATTCGACTATGACTGGTTTCGCCTACATTATCCCCAATAAGTAATTCTTCAAATAATTTCTCGCCAGGTCGAAGCCCAGTATATTTCAGTTCAATATCACCAAATGGATTATCTTCAGTCTTCAATTCTAGTCCAGATAACTTCACTAGATTCTCAGCTAAGTCGACAATCTTAACTGGCTCCCCCATATCCAGAACGAAAACATCACCACCTTTCCCCATAGCACCAGCTTGAATAACAAGTTGAGCTGCTTCAGGTATTGTCATAAAGTAACGAATAATATCAGGATGGGTAATCGTAATTGGTCTCCCTTCTTTAATTTGACGCTTAAAGAGTGGAATAACTGAACCAGAAGAACCGAGAACATTACCAAATCGTACCATACAAAAACGTGTGCCAAATGATTTCTTAGCTTCCTCAGAAGCTAATGCTTGAAGACCAAGCTCTGCCATACGTTTTGTTGTACCCATTACATTAGTAGGACGTACAGCTTTATCTGTTGATATTAAAACAAAAGAAGATACGCCCGCATTAATTGCTGCTTTTGCTGTGTAAAAAGTACCAAAAACGTTATTTCTAACACCCTCAACAACATTATACTCCACCATAGGGACGTGCTTATATGCAGCAGCATGATAAACAGTATCAACATGGAAAGTTTTCATTATTGTTTCTAAGCGGTTGATACGCTGAACAGAACCCATTAAAGGTACGATTTCCACGTCTAATCCGCGTTTCGAAATATACTCAGATAACTCTTTGTCAATACTGTATAAACCAAACTCAGAAAGCTCAAATAATAATAATGTCTTAGGCTTGCACTTGACAATCTGACGACATAGCTCTGAACCAATAGAACCACCGGCACCTGTAACCATAACAACCTGATCAGTTATATTCGCTGACATTAAATCTTCGCGAGGTTTAACCGATTCACGCCCTAAAAGATCTTCAATAGCGACATCTCTTAATTGATCAAGAGATACATTATCATGAATAATAGAATCAAGATTCGGTATAGAAAGCACCTCTACAGGTAAATTAACTAATGACTCAACAATCGCACGGCGTTGGGAACGGCTAGCACTCGGAATAGCTAATAAGATTTGTTTAACATCACCTTTATTAACCACACGCGCTAACTTTGATGGATGATAAACATTTAAGCCTTGAATTACGGAGTTTTGTAATTTCTTATTATCATCAATATAAGCGATTGGATTTAACTCATCGCCTTGACGTAGTAAATTTACTAATTGACGACCTGCTACGCCCGCACCATAAATCATCACATTTGGTTTTCGTTTCATACTCCTCTGAGCAAAAAGCATGCGAATAGATACTCTAGCTCCGCCAGTGAGTACGAAAAGATAGCCAAAATAAATTACAGAAACAGATCTTGGTAACCAAATACTATAGAAATAAGAAGTGAGCACAAAGACTACAGTCGAGACTAACGCACCAGTAATCAATGTAAATAAAGCATTTATACTTAGATATCGAAGAATTGCGCGATAAAAACCAATTCGACTAAAACAAAAAATGGTTACTACAGAAAGAAAAGCAACAAGATACCAGTATTCAGCTTTATAGAGTTCATCAAAGTCACCCAATCGTGTCCAAAAAGCCCCCCAAAAAGCAATTTGTACAAACAATAGATCAACACACACGCTCACAAGTCTTTTATATACGCGCGGTATTGAGAAAAATGCATCTATGAACGACATAAACCCTCGATAAAACTATAAAATATCTATATTAGGGTGGGATTATACATAAAATAATTTATAAGTCCCAAAATGAAAGTAGCGGCAAATGCCGCTACTTAATTTTCCGTATACCTTACTTAACAGCATCACCGCTACCACTGCCTGTTGCGGTCTTAAGGATATACCTAAAATATTTTTTTATATTCAATGTGTCAATCATCTCACGATCTGTTCTAGCTAGTAGTTCTGGTGTAGACATATCGATATTTTGAACTTGAGCTAAACCAGTAATTCCAGGAAGAACATTATAAACACCTAACTTATCACGCTCAGCGATTAAATCTTCTTGATTAAATAAATTAGGTCTTGGACCAACGAGACTCATATCCCCTTTAACGACATTAATCAATTGTGGTAGCTCATCAATTTTTGTTTTTCTTAAAAAAGATCCAAACTTAGTAATAGATGCATTATTAGCTAAGTGACTAGCCACTGATTTAGTATCAACTGACATAGTGCGAAATTTAATTAATTTAAATGGTTGTTTGTTTTTACCTACGCGAGTTTGAATAAACACAGGTGATCCCGTATCAAACAAGCCAATAATCACTACAATTAACAGTATCGGCCATAAAAATAATAAACCGAAAAATGCAGCTAGAAAGTCAATTAACCGAAACATTAATTTTAATCCTTTAATTTACTTTTAAGAAAAAAATCCGCTGTTTGTTTGAAACCATCTTCAAGAGTTTGAGGCGGTTTCCATCCTAACGTATCTTTAGTATGAGTAATATCAACTTGAAGAGAGCCTAACAAACGATTTATTACATCTTCTTTACCAGCAACCTTTCCAACTAAACGATAAAAAGCATTAGGTATTGGTAATTGCCATTGTGATTTACCCAGAGCCTTTGCCATCTGCTGAACCATTTCATTGGTTGAAACATCATTATCATCAGAAACAAGAAATACTTGGTTTGCAGCCTTTGGATGAGCAATACAAGTAACAATAAGATCAACTAAGTTATCAACCGATACTAAACTGCGCTTATTATCCTTAATGCATCCAAAAGGAAGTGGTAACCCTTTTGATACTAAATTTAGAAGTAATGCAAAGTTAGCCTTAACCCCCGGCCCATAAACTAATGTAGGACGAATAATAACAACCTGTAAACCAGTTTTTTCAGCAAGTTGTAATAGTTGTTCTTCAGCTTCTGATTTAGATTGACCATAAAAATCTTCAGGGGAATGTTGATCATCAAATCTAAAAGGTGTTCCTAATTGAGTTGATTCACCATTTACTTTAATCGAACTGATAAAAATAAATCGTTTAACGCCAGCTTCTACTGCTTGTTTAGCTAAATTTAATGTCCCTTCAGTATTAACTTCTCGATAATCATCAAGAGGGTTAGTAGAGTTATCATTCATTATATGTACACGTGCTGCACAATGAATAACAACAGATACTGAATCTAATGCTTCATAAAAATTAGATCGATTATCAATCGAACATTTATGAAATGATACATTAGGTATATTTAAATCATTACGGCCTAAAATAACTAAATTTTCTTTTGAAATAGATTTAATTAAATGATTACCTAAAAAACCACTACTACCTGTAATAGCAATCTTCATATATTCCCTTTATATAAATTCATATGAGTATTAATGACATCTTTTATATCAAAAGATAATTCAGAAAGTTTTCTTCCTTCTTTTCCCATTTTAATTCTCATTTTATCATCATTACATAAAGACAAAATAGCATTTTGTAACTCTTCTGAGGATTTAGCTGGAACTAAAACACCTGTAACATTGGGGATTATCGCATCTCTACATCCAGGAACATCTGTAGTTATAACTGCTCGTCCACAAGCAGCAGCTTCAATTAAACTTTTTGGTAAACCCTCGCGATACGATGGAAGAACCATAATATTTGCTTTAGATATTACATCTGGGATGTTACGTAAAAACCCCCAATGCTCAACAACACCAGAATCAATATAATTATTTAATTCAACTTGAGAAATAGAATTTGGGTTATCTAGATCGATATCGCCAACTAAGACAAATCTACCTGTAAACCCCGATTTTCTCAGAATAACTGCAGCTTCACAAAACTCTATAAGACCTTTATCTTTTAGCAACCGAGCTAAAAACATCACGACCTTTTCACCTTGAGGCTCTGGTATATACTTATAAACATTTAGATCAATTCCAGACCCTTTGATAAGAACACATTGTTTATAATTAATTATTTTATTTTCAATAAATGTGTTCTTATCAGTCTCATTCTGAAATATAATTTTAGTATTCTGAGTATTTAGAGCTAACCTATACAATTTAGTTACAATAAATCTAATAAGTCGAGCTTTTATACCTTCATCTATAAATACAAAACCTAAACCTGATATAGAAACAATTCTTTTTTTAATATTTTTATTTCTAGTAACTAAACCACCATAAATAGCACCTTTAATTGTTACTAAATGAACAACATCAGGTGAAATTTCATTAACAACTGTATTTATTTCTTTAATTACTTTGACTTCTTTGAAAAAACTTGTCCCACTTCGAGTTATCGATAACGGGTGAACTATAATCCCTAAAGATTCTAATTCATTTTTTCTATCTGTTATCCCACAAGCAATATGTACTTCATATCCATTCTTTATTAAAGTTAAAGCAATAGGTAATCGATGAGAAATAAAAAACCAATCAACATTAACTATATATAATAACTTCATTATCGTCGTTTCTCTAACCAAGATTGGAACATTAGAATACTCCATAAAACGGAAGCCCAATTCCTTTTTCCAGATAGATGCTCATTCCATAATTGCATCACTAATTCTAGATTTAAGTAGCCTTAAGAACTTATTTTATAAAAATCTAATAACTGTTCTGCCCATTCATTTAATTAATTCTTGAGCCAACCGCCTATAATAATAGAACCGCCATTATATTAATATTACTCAACGGCCTAGTTATAAAAGAGCCACCTATATAAAAAGTACTATTAGAAATATTAACTGATGAGTTTAAGCAACATTTAATATTAGATATTTTTATTTTATTAAAGCAAATACCTCAGCAAATAAAAGGCCATAAAACACCTTTTATTAAATTAACTATCCTCGTCATGATACAATATCTCTCAATACTTTTTTATAACAATCAATATGAAAAAAATCAACAGCAGTCATAAATGCATTTTTAGATAATTTATTATAATTCGCATCACTTATATTTGATATTTTTTTCAAAATAACATGAAGTGCAGATGAATCTTCACCTTCGAATAAAAATCCATTTTCCTTATTAACAAAGTCTTTTATATCACCAGTATTATTTGCTATAACAGGAATTCCATTACACATACTCTCGACTATTTTTGTAGAAAATCCAGCATTAGATACTTTGTTATTCGGTCTAAGCAATATAGAGAAATGACAACTTTTTACAATATTTAAGGATTTATAGTGTGGAAGGTAGCCGTAATAGTAAATAGATTTTTGATTCACTCCGGATACACCTACAATATGTAGTTCAAAATAATCTTCTAAACCATTAATTGCTTCAATAATATCATTAAGTAAATCTTTATGGCCAGGGTTACCAGCGTAAACAAGTTTAATTTTATTATTTTCAATTTCATTTGGAACTGGAATAATATTTTTATTAAATTTAATTGTTGGCGGAATTCTAACGACTCCACTCCCTGATGCTTTATAATAATTTTCTAAATATTTGCTAATGCATATTATATAATCGCATTTCTTTAACAAATATCTCATAGACAATTCTATATTCCAATAATATGGCTTATATAGATATTCTATTTTGCTTTTAGGTTGGTACCATTCAACACAATCAAATATAAGTTTTATATTATTCTTTTTACAAAATGGAATTAATCTAAAAAGATAAGGAGAATATCCACTATATAGAATAATTGTATCAGGTAACTCTTCTTGTTCATTTATATAAGAAATTGTATTTTTTGATATATTAAAATACTTCTTTAATTTTGTAAGAAAGCTGGACTCTTTATTAGGTCTTTCTGCGCAACTAATAATTTCAATACCTTGATAAGAAGATTTTAAAACTTCATCCTTACCATCAATTACGATACATTCTTGATTCAAAGATTCTATGTTACCCAGAATCCTCCTAGCTGCAGCCCCACCATCAGGAAATGAGAATGGTCCAATATAATATACTTTTTTTATATTACTCATATTTTTTCCAAACAACACGCTTTACATAATCAGTATATGAGTGAATAATTCTAACCATTTTATCTGAAACATTTGGCATTGAGTAATCATATACAGGGCGTAATAATCGTTCGGCACCACTAGGCTGAGTATCAAGAACTTGCAAAGCTTGCATTACTCGCTCCACACCAAGTCCAACCATCATCACAGATGCTTCTTCCATCCCCTCAGGACGCTCATGAGCTTCTCTCATATTTAATGCAGGAAAATTCATGATTGATGATTCTTCATTGATAGTTCCACTGTCAGATAGTACTACTTTAGCATTCTTTTGAAGATGATTATAATCATGGAAACCAAGTGGTTTTAATAATTGTATATTATTATGGAACGTGATCCCTTGAGCTTCAATTCTATTACGAGTTCTAGGATGTGTTGAGACAATTACGGGCAAATCATAATGGGCAGCAACCGTATTTAATGTTTCAGCTAACTTAACTAATTGCTTAGGAGAATCCACATTTTCTTCACGGTGAGCACTAACAACAAAAAATTGCCCTTTTTCTAGTCCCAAACGAACCAATACATCCGAGGAATCAATCTGAGGCATGTAATAATTAAGAACCTCAAACATAGGGCTTCCTGTTTTAATAACTCGATCAGCAGGAAGACCTTCAGCCAACAAATAGTCACGAGCAATAGAGCTGTAGGTCAAATTAATATCGGCAGTATGATCTACTATGCGACGGTTAGTTTCTTCAGGTACACGTTGATCAAAGCATCGATTTCCAGCTTCCATGTGAAAAATAGGAATTTTACGACGTTTCGCTGGAATTGCAGCCAAACAAGAATTAGTGTCACCAAGAACTAACATAGCATCAGGCTGAATCTCCTCTAAAGCCTGATCAACACTAATGATCACCTGCCCAATAGTTTCCGCAGCATTTTTACCAGCCGCATTTAAGAAATAATCAGGTTTACGTACACTTAAATCATTGAAAAAAACTTCATTGAGCTCAAAATCGTAGTTTTGACCAGTATGAACAATGACATGTTCGCAATACTCGTCAAGTTTTGCCAGTACTCGTGATAAACGGATAATTTCTGGTCGAGTTCCTACAACAGACATCACCTTTAACTTTTTCATTTAATTTCCTTTGTAATAGTATCTGGCTTTTCGCGATCAAAAATTTCATTGGCCCACAACATTACAATCAACTCTTCATCACCGATATTTGTTACATCATGAGACCAGCCTGGTACTGTTTCAACAATTCTATGTTGATCTGCTGAAACAATAAGTTCTTCTTTTTGCCCTGAAAGAACATTTTCGAACCTAAAGTTTGCTTTACCTTTTATGACTAAAAATTTTTCATTTTTTGTATGATGGTAATGTCCACCACGTGTTATACTTGGATGGGCTGTAAAATATGAAAACTGTCCAGCATTTGGTGTCTTCAACATTTCACAGAAAGTGCCTCGAGGGTCAGTATAGGCAGGGACATCGTAGAAAAACTGCTCAGGTTCAAAGTAGCTAAGATACGTTGAATATAACGCTCGAGTAAATCCTTTACCAACGTTTTCAGTAATTAAGCTATCTTTTGAATGTTTAAACTTATTTAACTGCTCAGCAACTTCACCAACAGTTTTTTTATAAACAGGTTCAACAACAGTATCAACATTAGCTTGAGTTAAGTGCAAACAAAATTGTTCACATACATCATCAATGTACACTAAATTAACTAAAGTACTGCCGTCATGAATCTCAATCGGTAGATCATTTACAACATTATAACAAAAAGTCGCAATCATCGAATTGTAGTTAGGCTTACACCATTTACCAAAAACATTTGGTAACCTGTAGATAAACACATCTGCATTTAGTTTCTTTTGGTAAGCACTAATTGCTTGCTCTGCCGAAGCTTTGCTCAAACCATAAGCATTATCTCTATCAGCTTGAATAGATGAAGTTAACAAAATAGGTGTAGCACGACCAAGAGACTCTAATGTTGCTGTTATTTTTTCAGTTAAACCACTATTACCGATATAAAATTCTTCTTCTGTTTTTGGTCTATTGATACCTGCAAGATGAAAGATAAAATCTGCTTCTTTTAGGGCAAGATTCAGTTCTGAATCACTATTCGTTCGATCAATTTTAATGACATCTTGATAACCCAACTCAGATAACTTCAAGCATAGATTTTTTCCAATAAAGCCATTAGCGCCTGTAACTAAAATCTTCATATTAGTGTTCCAATACATATTCTTCACCAGCTATCTGAGCGCGAATAAAGGCAAGTTTTAAAAGCAATGTTTTCATGCTTTCAACATCGAGACGCTCAGTATTGTGAGAGTTATAATCTTCAACTTCAGTGATACGTAAATCACCTTGTTCTACATATTTACCATAGTTTAAATCGCGATTATCAGGCATTACTCGATAATAATCCCCCATATCAAGAGCGCCAACCATCTCTTCGCGGCTCAAAAGTGCTTCATACAACTTTTCACCGTGACGACTGCCAATAACATCAATTGAATGTTCAGGAACATTAAGCATTTCAGTTAAAGCCTTAGCTAAAACCTGAATTGTAGCAGCAGGAGCTTTTTGAACAAAAATATCACCATTTGTACCATGCTCGAATGCGAATAAAACAAGATCCACTGCATCTTGAAGAGTCATCATGAAACGCGTCATATTTGGATCTGTAATTGTTAATGGCTTTCCTTCTTTTATTAAGTCAACAAATAAAGGAATAACTGAACCACGAGATGCCATTACATTACCGTAACGAGTAGCACAAATGACAGTCTTAGATGGATCAACATTACGTGATTTAGCAACAATCACTTTTTCCATCATGGCTTTTGATATACCCATCGCATTAATTGGATAAACAGCTTTATCTGTACTTAAACAAACAACGCGAGAAACGTTATTAACAATACAAGCTTCTAAAACATTCTCAGTACCTAGAACATTTGTTTTAACCGCTTCCATAGGGTGAAACTCACAAGATGGAACCTGTTTGAGAGCTGCTGCATGATAGACAAAGTCAACTCCACGAGTAGCACTTAAGATACTGTTATAATCTCGTACATCACCAATATAAAATTTCAATTTTGGATTATTGTATTTTTTTCTCATATCATCTTGTTTTTTTTCATCACGAGAAAAAATACGAATTTCACCAATATCGGTATCCAAGAAGCGATCCAATACAGCATTACCAAAAGAACCTGTGCCACCAGTAATTAACAGCGTTTTATTTTTAAACATTTAAATACTCATAAATATTTTTTGTAAATTTTAAAAGATGCTCTAACCATTTCATATCTAGTTTTATTAAGAATTTTCTTAACAGTACCACTTTCAGCATGTGTAACTAGCAAAGTAGGTTCAAGCATTATATGACCTTCGGCCTTATTAACTTGATTTGAGAGTATAGCTTCTTCTCCCCACATAAAAACAGGAGCATCTAACTCATTGTAAAATTTAAAGAAATTATCAGTTAGGACATAACAAGCTCCAATCCCCCGTTTAATAATCCCTCGATGTGGTTTTTCATTAAGAATATTTTTTTCTTTTTTAAACACCTTATTAAATAAGGCTTTAGATTTAATCATCAGACGAGAAACATAATAATTTGAGTAGTATATCTCTTCAATTAAAAATTCAATTTTAGACAGTTTTCTAACTGATATTGGATTCTGATACTTACCATCAATAGTTATCACATTTGGTGATATTACTAAAGTATTTTTATCTAGATTTAGCTTCTCATACTCTATTAAAAAATCATCTGAGTACTCTAAATCATTATTACCGATAATAACAACTTCATTATTATTATATTCAATAAAATTAATACCTTTGTTCATAGCTGGGAAGTAGCCTATATTTTCAGGAAGGTATAATATTTGAATCTCTACATTGCTACTTTGAGTAATCAACTCATTCAGAACGTTTTTATCTTCGATTTTTGAGTTATTATCTACAATTATCAATCTTACTTTTTGATCATTTAAAACTAATAGTTTTTCTAAACTATCTAGTAATTTTTCACAAAAGTGTGCTCCATTATAATTAACACATATAAAATTAAATCTTTTTTCAAACATAAACGACCTATCTTTTAGTAAAAAAGAATTTTATTAAAATACAGAAAAAAAGCATTTTTAATAAGAAATAAAATTGATAACCAAAGCCATCCATAAAAACAGATAAAACCATGGAAGAAAAAAACACTGATGTCATATATAAAGAGAACACACTACCTTTTTTAGAATTTATATATAGTAGTGAAATAATAAAAGAATAAAAGGATAAGAAGAAGGCAACTCCTAAATATGAATAATGAGGGTATAAAGAAAAATATAATGTATAAACGTTCCCTAAATCTTCACTATCATATCCAAATCGATTAAATTCTAAATTTTGAATTATCTCTCCTGAATACAACCCTAATTTTGACATAACATAGTAAAAACTATTTAATGTATTCCAATTCTCAGCAACCTTATCATGTAAAGAAAAATATCTATCAAATAAAATAGGTCCTTGATAGAGGTATGATAAGATATGTCGAGTATATAATGTGATATCATCAATCAATGATGAGTTTGATACGTTAACTTTCGACACTAAGTAAGAGCCTGAAACAATAAAAAACAATAATATCAGCCCACTGAAGATAACGGCTTTAATACTTATTTTTTTATTAACGTGTACATATAAATAAGACCAACATAAAATTTGAATAATAATCGCAGAACGCCCTTCTAAAATTAAGTATGGAAGTAAAGTGAACACAACAGGTAATACTAACCATTTGGACTTAATTTTTTGCTTCAGTACAGCGTAAATCAATATAAAAATAATTAAAAACGATAACAAATACCAGTTCTGTAAAATTGGTGATATTACACTCCCGGAACCATGAATACGTTCAAATCTTATATTTTGTCCTATTTCAACTAGATTAGAACCATACTTAGTCACATCTAAATATATAAATGGAAGTGTTAAAGAAGAAGCAAAAACAAAAAAAATCAATAACCTTCTAAAGTTGATTGTATCAATATCAAAAAAGACAGGAAACTTAACATTATTGCATGTTTTAATAGTTATAATACTTACGGTAGAAAAAATAATACTACCTAAAATATATAGAACTACAGAGAATGAACTTATTTCATAAAAACCCATGTAAGGCATGATAAAAGAAAGAAAAAACAAACATACAACCCAAGTTCCAGTAAAAACAAATGGTGGTGATAGCTTATCTTTAATTATTCTAGTTATAAATAAAAAGTATAATGATAGTATACAAAAACCAGCTAACGAATATAACATATAAATCAAATCTCATAACGTAATAATATTTATAATAGCCAGTACAATCTAACCTATCAGATAACTATACAAATATGAATTAATAGAATTTTTTATTGCGCTAAAAATATTGATACTAAAAATAAAAACTCAATCTGAAGAAATAATTTTACAAAGATAATACCTAAACCCGATTAATATAAAATTTAAATAGTTACAATCAAATAATCAAATAATCAAATAATCAAATAATCAAATAATCAAATAATCAAATAATCAAATAATCAAATAATCAAATAATCAAATAATCAAATAATCAAATAATCAAATAATCAAATAATCAATATATTGAATAACTTTAGTTTAATTACAACTAAGTTTTTTGGAATAAGTCACTTTAAGTTTACTTAATAAAAAGTCTAACTATAGGAATGTTTAATTTATATTTAATAATATAAAATTAAGTAAAAATAAATCTATAACTAAGTGTCTATAATAAACGGTTTTTTATCTTTATTGTTATTTTAACTTCTTATAAAAATATATTAATATAAAAAAATCAATAGTAACTCTTAAACACCACGCTACTGCTGCGCCATTATAAGAATAAGATTTAACTAAAAAATATAATAATAAAAGATATGGCAATACCTCACATAAATGTATTTTTGCCGTTAATTTTGAATAACCTTTAGCTTGAATAAAACTATATGGTATTTGGGATATTGCATTAAAAACAAATCCAATTAATAATATACGTAATGTTAATCCTGTTTTTTCATACCCACTTCCTAACCAAATTGAAATTATTTCAGTTGGGAAAATAAAAAATGGAAGTGCTACAAAAATAGAGATCAATGACATATACATATATATATCATTCAAATTAAAGTCATTATCTCTAGATAATTTAGGAAATAACACCCTACCAACAGAGTTAGGAATTAGTAGTAATTTAGATACAACTTCCGATGGAGCTATATACAATGCTAAATAATTAGAACCAGCTAATGAGGATAAAATAAATCTATCAAAGTATGTCATTATAGGATTAATAATATTACTTATAGTCAACCATCCACCAAAGAAAATTAACTTTTTAAATTTTACCAAATCAAAAAACTTCACCTTTATATTTTTAAAATCTTTCTTAATATAGATATATACAATAATTAAACTTATAACTCTAGCTAAACATAGCCCCAAAATACCATAAACAATTGAGCTAGTTTTCAATATAAATAAAAATGGTGATAATGATAGTAAAATATTAATTATAGTTTTTAAGATACTTAATTCTTTAAACCTTTCCATTCCCTCTAAATAAGATATAACAATCAAATTTAATAGTAAGAATGGAATAAATACACTCATAATCTTTATTGATAAAGATACCTGATGATAATAATCCTTATTTACGTTTAGTAGTTCTGTTAATGTATCAGAATTAAAATACAAGGATAAACCAATTACGAGCCCTAAAGAAAACACAAAAGAACCTGCTGTATACACATACTCTTTTGTATCTATTAATGAATCTCTATTTATAGATACACACCTAACAAGTGATCTTGATAGTCCAAGATCAAATAAACTAGCATAACCATAGATTGCAAATATTAGTGTATATATACCAAATAATTCAACTCCAAGGATTCTAGCAATAACACCTAAAGTAGGGATAACAACTATTGTAGGTATTACTATTGATGACATAGTCCATAAGCTATTTTTCACTAAAGACATTTAATATGCTCATCGTCAAAATAGTTACCAGCCTTATCCTTCTCAGATACAATAACTTCACCTTCTATAGGCCATTCTATTTTAAGGTAATTATCGTTCCATAAAATAGAGTGTTCAGCAGATGGATTATAATAATCAGTGCACTTATAAACAAATTCCGCTTCATCACTGGTAACATAAAACCCATGAGCAAAACCTTCTGGTACCCACAATTGGCGCTTGTTTTCAGCAGATAGATACACTCCAACCCATCTACCAAATGTTGCTGAATCTTTGCGGATATCGACTGCCACATCAAATACCTCACCAGAGACAACGCGCACTAATTTACCTTGAGTGTTCTCTGTCTGATAATGTAGGCCGCGTAAAATACCTTTTTTAGATTTAGAATGGTTATCTTGTACAAATCTTGTTGGTCTGCCTGCCACTAATTCTTCAAATTTCTTTTGGTTCCATGTTTCCATGAAAAAACCACGCTCATCACCAAAGACACTGGGCTCAATAATTTTCACATCTGGGATTTCTGTCTCAATTACTTTCATGTTATTTCTTCTCTAATAATTATTGGTAATTAGATAACTTATTTAAAGCTCGTTCCCAATCACTGACTTGAACAGAAAATATCTCAATAATTTTTTTCGTATCAAGCTTTGAGTTTGCTGGTCGCTTAGCTGGTGTTGGATAATCTGCAGTGTTAATTCCTTTAACCAACGGCGCTTTATTCAATACTCCTTGCTCAACAGCCTTATTAAAAATCTTTTGAGCAAACCCACACCAACTTGTGTGAGGGAAACCAGAAAAATGATAAATACCATACTTACTACTATCGAAATCAGCACCTTGAATCATTATATTCTTAGCTATAATAATTAGCGCTCCGGCAATATCACCAGCATAAGTAGGGCCGCCAAATTGATCATCAACAATACTCAATTCATTTCGCTGTTGTGCTAATCGAAGCATGGTCTTAACAAAATTATTCCCTTTTTCACCAAATACCCAAGCTGTTCGCAATATAATTGTACGTGAACATGCTTCAAGAACGGCAATTTCACCAGCTAACTTACTTGTACCGTACACGCCTTGCGGATCAACAGTATCAGTTTCAGAATAAGTCCCCTCTTTGTCTCCAGCAAAAACATAATCAGTCGAAATATGTAATAACGCAGCACCGATATTTTCAGCAGCTTGTGCTAGATATAATGGACCGTCACGATTAATCGAAAAAGATAACTCAATTTCTGTTTCAGCTTTATCTACAGCAGTATGAGCTGCAGCATTGATGATAATATTAGGCTTAAATTCATCAACTATTTTTATAACATCAGATTTTGAAGTGATGTCTAATTCTGTTCGGTCAACAGCTAAAATTTCGGTATTGGTGCAGTTTTGTAGCTGTTTTACTAAACAGCTTCCTACTTGACCATTGCTACCAGTAATTAATACTTTCACAAGAAATCAACTCTTATTTAATTTCAGAAGTTATACGTATCAAGTACTGACCGTATTCATTTTTCATCATTGGTTTTGCTAACTCTTGTACCTGTTCAGTCGTTAGCCAGCCATTTCGCCAAGCAATCTCTTCCAAGCAAGCAACCTTTAAACCTTGAACATTTTGAATTGTCTCAACAAAAGAAGAAGCTTGCTGTAAACTTTCATGCGTGCCCGTATCTAGCCAAGCAAAACCGCGCCCTAACAACTCAACATTCAACGAGCCATCGTTTAGATACATTTCATTTAAGGTAGTAATTTCAAGCTCGCCACGATGTGATGGCTTAACTTTTTTAGCCATTTCAACAACTCGATTATCATAGAAATATAACCCAGTAACAGCATAGTTTGATTTTGGTTCCGCTGGCTTCTCTTCAATTGAAATAGCTTTCATTTCACTATCAAATTCAACGACACCAAAACGTTCAGGGTCATGTACTTGATAACCAAATACCGTAGCTCCATTTTCACGAGCAGCTGCGTTTAACAAGGTTTTACTAAAAGATTGGCCATAGAAAATATTATCACCAAGAACAAGGCAGACACTATCATCACCAATAAAGTCTTCACCAATTAAAAATGCTTGTGCTAGACCATCAGGAGAAGGTTGAATAGCATATTCTAAAGTGATACCAAAATCAGAACCATCACCTAACAAGCGACGAAAGCTATTATTATCTTCAGGCGTTGTAATAATAAGGATGTCTTTAATACCTGCTAACATCAGTGTAGATAGCGGATAGAAAACCATTGGTTTGTCGTAAATTGGCAATAGCTGTTTAGAAACACCTCGAGTAATAGGGTAAAGACGAGTGCCAGATCCACCAGCTAAAATGATTCCTTTCATTTAGTTCACTTCCTTATTAACTGTTGTGCCTAAACGTTCAAAACTGTATGAGCCATCTAATACTCGGCTCCACCATGTTTTATTATTCAAATACCACTCAACAGTTTTACGAATCCCCGATTCAAATGTCTCTGCTGGCTTCCAACCTAATTCACGTTCAATCTTGGATGCATCGATTGCATAACGAACATCATGACCTGGACGATCTTTGACATGAATGATCAAATCTTGGTATTGCTCAACACCGTCAGGTTTATTTGGCACTAACTCTTCGAGTAGAGAACAAATAGTTCTAACAACTTCAATATTGGCTTTTTCATTGTGGCCACCAATATTGTAAGTCTCACCAACTTCACCTTTAGTTACTACTGTATAAAGTGCTGATGCATGATCTTCTACGTATAACCAGTCTCGGATTTGCGCACCATCACCGTAGACGGGTAGATTTTTTCCATCTAGAGCATTCAAAATTATAAGAGGGATCAGTTTTTCAGGGAAATGGTACAGACCATAGTTATTTGAACAATTAGTCACAATTGATGGAAGGCCATAAGTACGTAACCATGCACGCACTAAATGATCGCTTGATGCTTTCGAGGCTGAATACGGGCTTGATGGCTCATACGACGTTGTTTCAGTGAACAAATCATTAGTATCTTCCAAATCACCATACACTTCATCAGTAGAAATATGGTGAAAACGAAATGTAGTCTTACGTGTTTGGTCTAACTGACCCCAGTAAGCACGAGTGGCTTCTAGGATGGTATAGGTACCAACGATATTAGTTTCAATAAATGCCGCAGGACCATCAATAGAACGGTCAACATGACTTTCAGCGGCTAAATGCATTACTGCATCGGGTTGATGCTCAGCAAACACGCGATCTAACTCAGAACGATCACAAATATCTACTTGCTCAAATTCATAACGATTATTATTTTCAACAGTAAGTAATGATTCTAAATTACCTGCGTAAGTTAATTTATCAACGTTAACAACACTGTCTTGGGTATTATTTATAATATGACGAACTACAGCCGAGCCAATAAAACCAGCACCACCAGTAACTAAAATTTTCATATCAATAATTATCCTAAGAACTTTTTATACCAAGGCATTGCTTTGCTAATCCCTGCAAATATTCGATATTCAGGCTGATAGCCAAGCTGATTTGTTGCTTTTGTGATATCAGCTTGAGAATGGCGGACATCGCCAGCACGGAAATCACGATAAGTAGGTTCAATCGTATGTGAAATATTATTTTCAGCTAACGCAGATTGAATTGAACGATATAAATCATTAAGTGTAGTACGATCACCTACAGCTACGTTATATACACTATCTTTAGCTTCTTCAGACGCTGTTGCTGCCAAAATATTCATTTGTACTGTATTTTCGATAAAACAAAAATCACGACTAGTTTCACCATCACCATTAATAAAAACTTCTTCATTATTAATCATGGCAGATGTCCATTTAGGAATAACCGCAGCATAAGCGCCATTTGGTTCTTGGCGCTTTCCGAATACATTAAAATAACGTAATCCAATAGTTTTAAAACCATATGTTCGTGCAAATACGCCAGCATAAAGTTCATTTACATATTTAGTAACCGCATACGGAGATAGTGGATTACCAATATTTTCTTCAACTTTAGGTAATGCTGGGTGATCGCCATATGTTGAACTAGATGCAGCATAAGTAAAGCTTTTTACTTGTTCTTCTTTAGATGCGGTTAGCATATTCAAAAAACCACCGATATTTACAGAATCAGTAGTCAGAGGATCATTAATCGAACGAGGAACAGAACCTAATGCCGCTTCATGTAATACATAATCAACATCTTTAACAGCTAATTGACATGTTTTATAATCTCGAATGTCACCTTCAATGAAGGTAAAGCGATCCCATTGGAGTTCTGTAACTAAGCTTTTTACTTCATCTAAGTTGTGTTGATGGCCTGTTGCAAAGTTATCTAGACCTACCACAGTCTGATTAAGTTTAAGCAATTTTTCTAATAAGTTTGAGCCGATAAAACCAGCTACACCTGTTATTAACCACGTCTTTGGTGACGCTAATAATTCTTTATTAATCTGTTCGTATTTTGTCATGATAAAAAGCCATTTAATTACTTAAATGGCTACCTATTATTAATTAATATTATAAACGAATATCAGAAACTGAAGTATCGAGTACGTATTTAAGGTCATAAATTACGGACTCTTTTTTTGTTAACGCTTGATATTCTTCAATAGTCATAGCTTTAAATTTATCATGTGCAACCGCAACAATTACAGCATCGTATTGCTTATTTGGTTTATCAGTTAACACATCGACATCGTATTCATTCTTTGCTTCTTTAGGACAAATCCAAGGATCATAAATATCAACATTGGTATTATATTCAGAAAGCTCACTGATAATATCAACCACTCGAGTATTGCGAAGATCAGGACAATTCTCTTTAAACGTCAAACCCATAATAAGAATGTCTGCACCTTTAACAAGTATCGACTTTTGCAGCATCGCTTTTACTAATTGAGAAACGACATAAGACCCCATACTATCGTTAATACGGCGTCCAGCTAGAATAACTTCAGGATGGTAACCAATAGCTTGCGCCTTATGAGTAAGGTAATAAGGGTCAACACCAATACAGTGTCCGCCAACTAATCCTGGGCGGAACGGTAAGAAATTCCATTTAGTTCCTGCCGCTTTTAATACTTCTTCAGTATCAATACCAAGTTTATTAAAAATTACTGCAAGCTCATTAATTAAAGCAATATTCAAATCACGCTGCGTGTTCTCAATAACTTTTGCTGCCTCAGCAACTTTAATTGAAGATGCTTTATGAGTACCAGCAACTATTATTTGGCGATAAATCGCATCTACATATTCTGCAATTTCAGGTGTTGATCCTGATGTTACTTTTTTGATTGTCGTAACACGATGCTCTTTATCTCCAGGGTTAATACGTTCAGGTGAATAACCTGCATAAAAATCTTTATTGAAAGTTAAACCAGAAACACTTTCTAACACAGGAATACATACTTCTTCTGTAGCGCCAGGGTAAACCGTAGATTCATAAATGACGACATCATTCACTTTTAACACTTTACCCAACGTTTCAGAAGCTTTAACTAAAGGTGTTAAATCTGGTTGTTTATATTCATCAATCGGTGTTGGAACCGTTACAATATAAACATTACATTTTTTTAGATCTTCAATATTAGCGCTGTATTCAAGTAAGGTAGCTTCTGATAACTCTTCAGATGTACACTCCAATGTAAAGTCATTGCCATCGAGAAGTTGAGCAACACGCTTTACATTAATATCAAAGCCTAATGTTTGCTGTTTTTTACCAAATTCAACGGCTAATGGTAATCCAACATAACCTAGGCCTATGATACCAATTTTTGTATTCTCTAAAGAATATTTCATTGTTATTTCCATTCTATAATTGAATTGAATTTTTAACTCTTTATCGTCAGACTTTTGATTGCCATGAGACGATTTTTGCCAATTTTGAGGCATAAAAAAAACACTAGCTTTATAAGCTAATGTTTTGAAAAATCATATAAAGGCTGAGATTTAGTGCTTTTAAGGGAATAGATCCTAAAAATCATAATCAATCTAACTCATATATCATACTACAACATTTCTAGGCTAGAAATACCACCAATTAGCCTGATACAGACACGCTACCGCCCATTGGTTATATGCTATTACCAATTAGCAGCTAAATCTTTCCAGTCGTATTTTTAAGAGTATTATATCATTTCCAATCAGGAAAGGTATCCTATCTGTAAGTGATAGTTATGTCATTCTTTTCACATGATAACTCTATTTGAACGTTCATTTTTCAAACTGATATTAACCATACTAAGACAACAACAACTAGCGACTTTCTAAAGCTATTAAAAAGTTACTTACTGTCGTAGCTGTAATTATAGTAGCCGTAATTTCCGCCGTAGGTGCTACTTGCTTTACGGACAATGGCGTTAAGAATAAAGCCTTTCACTTCAATGCCATTTTGTTCAAAGCGTTGTTTAGCAACCTCGATTTCTTTAACGGTATTTTGCTCAAATCGTCCCACTAATAAGGTGGTTCCTACATGGGCGCCAACAATAGCAGCATCTGTTACAGCTAATATAGGGGGAGTATCCACAATCAACATATCGTAATGCTGACCTGCCCACTCGATTAATGCTTTAAAACGCGGATGCATTATCAACTCTGATGGGTTTGGCGGCGTGTCACCACGAGGTATAAATTCTAAACCGCTCACACCTGTTTCACGGACAACATGGCTAAAGTCTTGTTTGCCACATAAGTAATCAGATAAACCCGGTTTATTGTCAGTACATAATTGTGTTTCCATTCGGCCCTTTCGCATATCAGCATCAATAATTAAAACTTTTTGCCCTGCTTTTGCAATCACTGAGGCAAGGTTTACAGATACAAACGATTTACCAATACCAGGGCTCGGGCCAGATACCATTAGCACGTTATTTTTTGCTTCCATCATCGCAAAGTGCAAGCTTGTACGTAAACTACGCAGTGCTTCAACCGATAAATCTGCGGGGTTATAAACACTTAACAAGGTTTGCTCTACCGTTAAGTTTTTACCTTTTTGCTTTTTCAGTAGCTCGGTTTGTGAGTCAGATAATGGGATTGAAGCATAAACAGGTAAGCCAATTTCTTCAATTTGATCTGGCGTTTCAACCCCTTTATGGAACGCTGCGCTAAGTAAAGAAATAGTAACCGACAACATGCCACCTAGTAGTGTTGCAAGAACAACAATTAAGGCTTTTTTCGGTTTCACTGCCTGTGAATAGCTTTGTGCTGAATCTAGAATACGCACGTTACCCACAGTACTCGCTTTTACAATGCTCAGCTCTTGAACTTTGTTTAACAATTCAACATAAATTTCCTGATTTACTTCAACGTTACGGGTTAAGCGTAAAATTTCTTGCTGTGTTTTCGGTAGTTTCTCTACACGTTTATTTAAGCGTGCTTTCTCTGATAACAAGGTTTTACGCTTATCCAATAAAGCGATGTATGCTGGGTGCTCTTTCGTGAATCGCTGTGAAATATCACTTTCTTTAAAGGTTAATTCGTTTAATTGTGATTCAACATTCACCATCACTTCTAATGCTGATTTCGCTTCTAAATTAAGGTCCACTGATTCATTTAATTGACGATAATGATTAAGTTTATCTTCAGCATTATTTAATTGGTTTTTAATTTCAGGTGAATGTTTTTTTAGAAACACTAAACTTTTTTCAGCTTCGGCGGAATTCCGCTCTACATTTTGTAAAAAGTAATTCTGACTGATGTCATTTAATATCTCTTTTATTTTAGTGCGATTCTCGCCTGTCATTGAAAGCTGAAGAATACCAGTTTGCTTTCCTCGCTCGCTCACTGATAAATCACGTTGTAAACCTTGAATCGCATCCAATCGGCTAATTTTGCTTAAGGTAAACGTCGCATCATTTTTTGCGTTCACATCGGTGACTAGTAAGCTAATACCTTTATTTTCAGCCAGCTTACCGACTTGTCCTTTTAATACATCTCGGCCATCTTTATTTGCTAACGTGTAATCACCGTCTTTACTGTTAGTAACCGTTAATACATAACCATTTTGTAGCGCTGAATCAGGTAAAAGGAATCGAGAAACAGCAATGGATTCGCTGTCTCCTGTAAGTCTTGCCAAGCCTTTTCCGATAACGGGCATGTAATTAGGGGTAGCAACAATCGTTAAATTTAGTTTATCGACGGTTTCACCTAATACCATACGAGACTTAATAATTTCGATTTCAGTAGTGGCGGTTGATTCAGAAGAGAAAAGATCAGCCATGTCACCACCAAGGGCTGGCATTCCTGTGCTTTTTTGTTCAACTTGAATTAAGGCATCGGCTTTATAAATTGGTGTAGCGAGAAGTGCGTAAGCAATACCAATAAAAGTAAAGAATAAGGTGATAACAATAATATTCCAACGGTTATCAACTAAGATGCCAAATAGCTTACCAAGATCTATTTCATCACTATTATTAGGTGCTGCTTTGTTCGTTAAATTTTGAGTTAAACTCATGAATAATATTCCATTTCAGTCATATTTTATTCAATAATTATTAAGATAAAATCTTGTCTACTTTAAATCGACAAAACGTTGAACACCTTCAGTTAAATTATTAAACCCAGTGATAGTTGGTAATAACTGTTTGATTACGCGGTTCCAACGTGTAATTGGTGCTGCGGTTACATAAACAACATCATAAGGCTGTAATTCAAATTCGGTGCCTATCACCAGCGCTGTCGCATCTTTGATATTTAATTGGTAAATATCAGCAATTGGATCACTTGTTTTTTGAGAATCTTTAGAACGAATAACAAATACGCCTGTTGCATCAGCCTCTAACTCATTAATACCGCCCACATCACTTAACGCCTCAGTTAAGCTCATACCTGCACGATCGATTTTAAGCAGTTGTGGCTTATTCACTTCGCCCATCACAAACACTTTTTGTGAATCATTACGAGGAACATGAACAATGTCGCCATCTTCTAGTAATCGGTTTTGTTTTAAGTCACCGCGCTGCATTAGCGCATATAGAGATATATTCTGATCTTTACCATTGCGAGTTAAAGTTACGTTTCGCCAGTCAGAATCTTTCGCCAAACCACCAGCTCTATTAATAGCGTCTAATAATGTTAGTGGAATATTGGTTATAGCTTCAGGACCAGGTTTGTTAACTTCACCTGTAACATATACTTTCTGGGAACGAAAAGCGGCTACGTTAACATCGACTTGCGGTGCTTCAATGTAAGCGGCTAACCGACGGGCAATTTCCTTACGTACTTGGGTAACAGTTTTACCTATAACTTTCACTTTACCAATATAAGGATAGAAAATAGTGCCATCAGCATGTACCCAGTTACCCGCCTCACTTGCGCTACGATAAGAGCCCGCAGGTATTGTTAGTTCAGGGTGATCCCAAATAGTAATATTTAAAATATCACCAACACCAATATGGTATTCATAATCTTTCAGCTCATTATCAATGATTACTGTTAACCTGAGCAGAAATCGGCGCTTTCTTATATTGGGAAACAGTCGAAGCCGTTAAGGGATAAACATTAATATTATCTAGCGAAGAATCTTCAGTTCCTGCAGTTATTACTTGTTTATTATCTATATTGATATTAGAACCTGGAACACTACAACCAGAAAGAAGTAGTGAAATGGATACTGTCGATATTATTTTTATTGATAAAGTCATGCTTAGCTCACAGCTAGATTATAGGCAATAGCAAAAGATAAAGGCCTAGACAAGTAGGCAAGTAGGCAAGTAGGCAAGTAGGCAAAAGGGCAAGCTACCGCCCTAAGGTTACAGCCCCTCATTTGCTATAAATGATGATTAAATAAAGTTATTACACCCACTTAATCAATAAAATAGAATTTTTGGCGCATATTAATTCATAATCACACACAAGAGAAAACAAAGATCAATTAAATCAAACAAACGCGTTTCACTTCACACTTTTAATATTTTAATAAATCAACTCACACCTAAAGCATTGACATGAAAACAAAATAAAAAACATTACAGTTTGTTACACTTTAATTAACCTACGTTACATACAGTTTTCTACTGTGATTCATATATCACTTTTTAGTAAAAAATGATTAACAGCAAAAAAATACATACACCACCATATGCAACAAATATATACTCCCGCATTAATAACTATCTCTCTATTTATTTGTTTTTCAAATACGGTGGCAATAATGAA
This sequence comes from Photobacterium sp. SKA34, assembly GCF_000153325.1. Lineage (GTDB taxonomy): Bacteria > Pseudomonadota > Gammaproteobacteria > Enterobacterales > Vibrionaceae > Photobacterium. Next base: position 544,317 of record NZ_CH724143.1, on the reverse strand, counting down.
AAAAATCTTCTTGATGATTCCACTTGCATTTTCTGTATCTAATTCCGTACACGCATCAACAGATAACCCTTGGTATATAGGTGCTCGCGCTGGTGCTAGCTTCCTGACTAACATGGATGACGCTGTGACCTCTGTATCCGAAATTCAAGATACAAATTTTACAGGTGGTGTGTTTGCGGGTTATCAAGTCACACCCTGGTTTGCTTTAGAAACGGGCTACACCCATTTAGGTAATGCCAAACTAGATAACAAGCAGGGGAGTTATGAAGCGCAAGGTGCTGACCTTGTTACTAAGTTCTCTTATGCAATTTCTGATAACGTTGATATTTTCGCTAAAGCGGGGGCTTTTTATTACGACTGGAATGCAATTGGTTCTGGTGTAATCAAAAGTGATAACGGTTGGTCATCTACAGCGGGAGCTGGCCTTGAGTATTTTATTAATAAAAGCTTTTCGACTCGTTTAGAGTACCAATACTACAACGATGTTGCTGGCCCTGATATTCACTTTGCAGGTTTAGGTTTAGCTTTTCATTGGGGCGCGCCAGCAACCGTTGAAATTAAAGAAACAATCAATGTTAATCAAGTCACTATAGTCACGCTTGAAGAACTTAGGCTGACAGTACCTTTCGCTTTTGATAGCAGCACCATCACAACGGATGACGCAGCAAAACTTGCGCCTTTTGAACAGCGCTTAAAAGAGCAAGATACGGCAAAAATTTATGTGGTCGGTCATACCGATAGTCGTGGATCTGAATCTTATAACCAGACCTTATCAGAAAAACGTGCAGAAGCTGTTGCAGACACACTTCGCCAGCATCTAAATCTGGATAGCTCACGCATTATTGCTCAAGGCCGTGGTGAATCCGATCCTGTTGCATCAAATCAAACCGAGGATGGTCGTTCGCAGAACCGCCGTGTCGACATTATTTCGCCATCGCTTGATATTGAAACTTCAACGCAAGTAATTACGGAATAATCCCATTACTCATTTAATTAAATGTATCACTTCATAAATAAGGAATAGATATGAAGATCAAATTATTATCGACAATTATTGCAAGCCTAATTATTGCTGGTTGCGGTAGTGACAATGACAACAGCGTTACAACGCCTAAAGTGAAAACATATACCTTGCAAGCTTTCGATGGTGCCGTTAAAGGTATTGAAGGGACATTTAGTTGTGCCAATGGTGAAACTGGAAAAGTTGCTAAGACTAATGGTTATGGTAATTCTGACGTTTCAAATAACACACTATCAACAGAGCCTGAAAAATGTACTGTCGAGTTTATCCCGACCTCGGGAGCTATCGACATGTCTAACAGTAAGGATATGTCTAACGTTAGCTATTCAATTCCAAAAGGATTAATGGCTGCGGGTAAACCTGCTGCTGCAACACCGATTTCTTCTTTAATAGCAAAATATATGAAAGATAATCAAATTGCAGAGTTTGATAACTCAACAGCTTCTGAAGTATTTAGCCTATTAGAGATTGATACAAACAATTTAAATATCATTGAATTTTTGCAATCCCCTAAGGCTGCATTAGAAAAATTAGCGACCGCTGCTCCTGATGCTCACAAAGATTTATTAGCTAAAATATTTGTTCTTTCTGATGTATTAACATCTCAAAAGGGTAAAACATCAACCATCAAAGATATGGCAATAGCAACAAAGAAAATCACGGAAGCATTAATTTCTGCACATCCAAATTTTCCTAAGTCTTCGAGTAATGGACAGCTAATTAATGATAGTTTTGTATCAGACTTGAAAAGTAGTTTTGAGATAATTGCAGATCCTGAACAACAACTGCCTGATACTTTAAAAGATAAAGTAACTAACCCAAGTACTGGCAAAGAACGAGATCCAGAAACAGGTGAACCCGTTACTGGTGGTACTGGCGGTGGTACTGGCGGTGGTACTGGCGGTGGTACTGGCGGTGGTACTGGCGGTGGTGACGGTTCATCAGGCGGTGGTACTGGTAACTAATCATTACTATAAAAAAGTAAGGCACCTTCGGGTGCCTTTTGTTGTTTCTTTTATATGCGATATATTTATCTTGCTACACGGAAGTCGATCATGAATTCACTCCCTTTTCTACCTCATTCATTATTAACATTAAGCATATTGGCAGCATTCGCCTCACCAAAGGTTCACGCTTCATCTGTTGATACTCTCCCATCAAGCCAAGGTTATACTGGCTTAATGTTTACACCTAATGCTCAAGTGATTAAAACAGGCGACATTAGTCTTTCTTTCCACCAAGGTGTGCCTTATCGTCAGTCCATTAGCCAGCTCGATAACTGGTTCGTTGCTACAGGATTATTTCCTTATTTAGAAGTAGGCGGCCGTATTGTTACCAAAACTTACGATACTAATTTATATACAGAAAAAGACGGTGGGATCCGTGATTTATCGGCGTCAGCAAAATTTCAATTACCTTATGTTTATGACTTTACAGGTTTCAATGTCGCTGTTGGTGCGCAAGATATTGGTGGCGCTGCCAATAACTTTGATACTAAATATATTGTGGCCGATAAAACCTTTGACAGTTTATCGCTGCGCTTGAGTGGTGGTTACGGCAGTTCAGTACTTTCTAACGGCATTATGAATGGCCCTTTTGCTGGCGCTGAATGGCAACCGCTTTCATTTATGCAATTCACAGCGGAATACGATGCCGCTGAATTTAATAGCAATGCTAAGTTGTTTATACCTCAGGGATTATTACCTTGGGGCAGTCAATTAAGCCTTGATTACCAAGTTTATACAGGGCATGAACACAGTAAACAGGATGTATGGGGCGTTAATTTTTCTGTTCCTTTAATGGGTTATAACGATAATACAGCACTTAATCTTACCATTAACAAGAATGAGCAATTAGCCAAAAAGATTAACCAACAATTAGCGCAGGCGAGTACTGCAAGCCTTGCAAACTTAATCAATGCGTTAAAAGAAGAAGGCTTTGTTAATTTAAATGTCGGCTATCGTAATAATAAAATGGTTATTGCGTTAGAAAATCGCCGTTATAACCATAACCAAATAGATGGTGTGGGTGTTGCTCTGGGTATTATTGCTAGCAAAGCTGGCGATGGCGTCTTTAGTGATCTTGCTAAACTCATCAAAAAATCAGATGGCAAAGCTAACATCCAACAAAACCAAGAACAAAATGTTGAGCTAATTTTACTGACTAACGGATTACCAATGTTTGCAGTAAACACGGAAACACAATGTTATCGTGAATTCATTCAATCAGATATCCCGTGTAAGCAACTTAGCTTTAACACCATAAGTGCAAAGCCTAACTTTGACCAAACGACTTGGTTATACCAAACCATGAATAGCGGTTTTGGTCGTAGCCAAGTGATCTTATCTCCCGCATTAAATCACCGAACTGCAACAGAATACGGCTTCTTTGATTATTCTTTAGCACTTGCTGCCAACCTTTATACACCACTATGGCAAGGTGCTGCTGTTGATCTACGTTATATGGCGCCCATTGATAATAGTGACGATTTTGACCAAGGTGGCTTATGGCATCAACAAGCGTTTGAAAACAAGCTTGATCGCGCACTTATTCATCAAGCATTTAAACTACCACAAAATATCATTACTCAATTTAGTGGTGGCTACATGATGGGCGGTTACTGGGGGGGAATAAATGAAACTCAATGGTACTCACCACAAGGCGATCACATGCTGGGTTTTGAAGCGAGTAAATTCATATCTAAAGATAAATATGATACTCGAGGAAGAAAGATTACAGATAAACAAAGTCTATTAGCTAACTATACCTATTCACTTCCAAAGTATAATTGGCAATTAGGGCTTCAGGCTGGCGAATATTTCCAAGGTGATATTGGTGCGCGTGTAACTTCTAATCACTGGTTAGGAGATACTAAATTAAGTATTAACTACCTGACCTCCAAAGCAAAAGGTAGCAGTGAATATGAAGACTTTGTTGCCGTGAGTATTGCTATCTCATTAACACCTTGGCGTGATATGAAGCCTGACTATATACAAGTTCGTGGTATCGATCAGTTTGTATACTCATTGCAAACACGCATCGGTGAAAGCCACAATAACTTAAACTCTGGTTTAGGGGCTTCATCGGATCTTCAACATAATATTGTTCGTCAATATGAGAGTCGTGGCCGACTTTCTCCTGCTTACTTTAAAGTGAATATTCAACGTTTAAGAAATGCATACATCAAATATGTGAAAGTAACCGTAGAGTAAAATAATAAAGGATAAGAAATTTACCTTATCCTTTTTTAGAATATTTAGTACGTTACTATTTAAAAATATTTATTTATCAGCATAGCTATAATTATAATATCCGTAGGTATTACTGATTTTTTTCTCTACCGAGTTAAATATAAAGCCGTTGATCCCTACGCCAGCATGATTAAATCGCTCTTTTGCGACTTCAATTTCATGTACAGATGTCTTTTTAAATCGACCAACTAAGAAATTGGTCCCCGCATACTTACCAACTAATGCTGCATCAGTCACCGCTAATAATGATGGGGTATCTACAATAATAATATCATAATTTTCATTAGCCCACTGCATTAAGTCTGATAACCTATTGCCCATCAGTAACTCAGAAGGGTTAGGTGGTGTACTGCCACAAGAAATAACATCTAAGTTATCAATATTCGAATTTTGTACAGTTTCATCTAAATCCAATTGATAACTTAAATATTCAGAGAGTCCACTTTCACACTTTAAATCAAATATTTTTGCACTTTTCCCTCTACGCATATCAGTATCAATGAATAATACTTTCTTTTTAGCTTGAGAAAATACTATCGCTAAATTTGCAGATAAAAATGACTTACCAAGCTCGGGACTTGAACCTGAAATCATTAATATATTATTTCCTGCAGTAGACATTGAAAAATACAAACTGGTTCTTAACAATTTAATCGCCTCTATCGCTAAGTCATTTGGGTAAAGGCAAGCAAGTAACATACCCTTTTTATTAAATTCACTACTGTTTTTATTTTTTTTAAGCAATTTACTTTGATTATCGGAATATGGCACAGTTGCATAAAGAGGGAGTCCTAATGATGATATTTGACGAGGATCATCAATACCACTTATAAAATTTTTCTTTAATAAAACAATTACAATAGAAAGCATCCCACCAAACAAGGTAGCGAGAACAACGATAAGGGCTTTTTTTGGTTTAATCGGAATAGGTGAGGCTTCTGCTGAATCAATTAATCTTACGCTACCTACAGTACTTGCTTGACTTATCCTTAATTGTTGAACTTTATTTATTAACGACATATATATATGTTGAGCTGCCATTACGTCACGATTTAACGTAATTATTCTTTGGTTTGTTTTAGGCATCGTGCTAACTTCATTTTCTAGTTCAACTTTTCTTTTTAATAGTGATCTTTTTTGTTGTAATAACGCAACATATGCAGGATGTTCTTTAGTATATAACTTAGATAGTTCAGACTCTTTGAAACCTAAATCGATTAATTTACTTTCAACCGATGCTAAAATATTAAGCGTCGACTTAGCTTGATAATCCATATCAACAGAATCGCTAGACACTTTAAATGTATTTAGTTTATTTTCAGCAATATCCAACTCCCGTTTAACTTCAGGTAACTGATTTTCAATAAAAACTAAACTTTTAGCTGCTTCTAGTGCATTATGATCGATATTTTGTGTCAATTCATTATTAACGATATCATTTAAAATAGCTTCCATTCGTAAAGGATTATTACCTTTTAATGAGAGATATAAAATACCTGTATCTTTTCCAGGCTCCATTATAGATAAACGACTTCTAAGCGATGATATTGTATTGTAACGATTAAGTTTCTTAATGATAAACTTCTGCCCAGACTTTCCATCCAGCTTTGAAATAAGTATTTCATATCCATTTTTATTTTCTAGTTTTCCAACTTCACCAGAGAAAATCAGTTTATTGTCTTCATTTAAAAAATCGTATAACCCTTTTTTATCATCACTTATTTTTACAATATAGTTACCTTCGCTATTGCCACTTGATTTATTATCATTTTCAGGTGTTATCAATAATGAAACTTTAATCTCAGGCACATTACCTAAGAAATACGCGATCTTTTTACCTATGATAGGTGTAAATATTGGTGATGAATATAAAGTTAGGTTTAGATTATCAACAGTTCTCCCCAGCACCATACGAGACTTAATAATTTCTATTTCTGTCTTTGCTGTAGACTGTGAAATAAATAAGTTTGAAATATCATTCACGTGAAAATCTAAGTGCTGATGTTGTGTTTCTACTTGTAGTCTTGTTTCAGCCTGATAAGTTAAAGGTGTTGACTTCACATAGAGCACACCTAATATCATAAAGAAACACGTGATACTTAAAATCAGCTTCCAAGACTCAAGCAGCGATTTAAATAAATCCATTAGATTAATGTCATCAAGATTTAAATTACTGTTACCATCCATTTCATTTCATCCCTAATTTAATTACGTTATTTAAGATCCGTATAATAATTCACACCTTGAGTGAGTGTGGTAAAGTTTGTAATGGTTGGTAGAACCTGTGTCATCACTCTATTCCACCCTCCCATGGGTGAAGCGGTAACATAGATAATATCTTGAGATTTTAATTCGAATTGATTGGCAAGAATCATAGCAGCAGCATTTTTCATATTCAGTTGATATATATTTGCAACTTTATTATTTTTATTCTCGTTATTCATTCTAATAACAAAGACACCTTCAGCATCAGCACTGATTTCATTAATCCCGCCAACAGTACTAAGCGCCTCAGTTAAATTCATTCCTGAGCGGTCAATTTGAAGCGTTTGAGGATTGTTCACCTCCCCCATTACGAATACTTTTAAATCGTCATTATTAGCTATATGTATAATATCGTTATTCTTTAATAGTATATTCTGGGTTAAATCGCCATTTTGAATAAGATCGTAAGCCGATAAATGAATAACATTATTATTTCTTGTGACAGTAACATTATGCCAATCGGCATCAGCACTAAACCCCATAGCCTTATTAATAGCAAGCAATAACGTTAATGCCTTATCTGTAATAGCTTGTTCTCCAGGACACTTCACTGAGCCGGTGACATAAACTTGCTTTGATTTATAGGCAGCTACTGAAACTTCAATTTGTGGCATCTCAATGTATCTAGCTAACTTATTTGTTAACACATTTTGTATATAAGATAATTCGTGTCCTGCAACATGAATAAAGCCAACATAAGGATAAAAAATACGCCCATCAGCATGCACGCGAGTACCCGATTCTTCGGGCGTTCGATCTGGTCCCTGAGGAATAGTTAGCTCTGGATGATTCCAAACGGTGATATTTAATACATCTGTGGGTCCAACAATATAACTATAATTATTTATATCAGTTTGTAATTCTTCATTCGTCTTAGCTTTGACTTCTTTTTTTCTTATTTTATTGATTACACTACTATCTAAATAATAAACATTTACCTTGCTCAAAATGGATTCATTTTTAGTATTTTTTAGCCCTTTACTTTTTATATTCAAATGCATTCCAGGCATACTGCAACCGGAGAGAAAAAACAGACAAAAAAAAGTAACTAAACATACATTTTGTAAAACTTTGCATCTATAGAGGGGCATTATTTAAACATTCATAAATCGATAAAGACAACAACCATACCAAATAGTAATGATAAAAACATATTGCATAGTGTATAGATATACATTTAAGAACCAACGTCACAAAAACCAATTAAATACAATCTAGAATCAAAAAAAACACATCAACATGACAATTAAGTAAAACCAGTAACATACCTCTTAAAATAATTAAAATTCGATTCTTTATTTTGACAGATAAAAAAGGTGAGATTTTAATCTCACCTGTTAGCTCAATAATGCTTTAATTACAGCTTATAGCTTTGCCGCCAGTTCAACACCTTGACGAATTACACGTTTAGCATCTACCTCCCCGGCAACATCCGCCCCACCAATAACATGAACATTAATGCCTTGCTCTATGAGCTTGTCGGATAGCTCTTCAACCGATGTTTGCCCTGTACAAAGAACAATATTATCGGCATCTAATATTCGAGATTGTCCTTCAACGGTAATATGCAAACCAGCGTCATCGATTTTGTCGTAACTCACCCCACCAAGCAGTTCAACACCGCGTTTTTCTAATGTTCTACGGTGGATCCAGCCTGTTGTTCTGCCAGGGCCTTTACCTACTTTCCCCGGTTTTCGCTGCATTAACCATACTTGTCGCGTGCTAATGTATTCATCATGCGGCAATAAACCACCTTCATGCGTTAATGTTTTATCAATCCCCCACTCTTCAAGCCATTGATCAAGATTTTGATTTTCAGGCTCCGTTAGCATGGTAGATACATCCACCCCAATACCACCAGCACCAATAACGGCAACTTTTTGTCCTAACTGTACTTTATCTCTGATCAAAGTTTGATAATCGATAACCTTAGGATTATCGACGCCAGGAATAGGCGGAATACGTGGTTTAACACCGGTTGCAATGATCACTTCATCATATTTAGCTAAGTCGTTTTCTGTTGCAGCATAACCAAGTTTTACGTTTACACCTGTTTGCTCTAAACGACGGGTAAAATAACGAATCGTTTCTTTAAACTCTTCTTTACCTGGTATTTGCATCGCAAGGTTAAATTGTCCACCAACGTGATCATTTTTCTCAAATACATCGACGGTAAAACCTCGCTCTGCAACAGCAACAGCGCATGCCATTCCAGCAGGCCCAGCTCCGACAATCGCCACTTTTCTATTTTGTGCTGTCGGAGTTAATACCAGTTCTGTCTCATAACACGCTTGGGGATTGACTAAACAACTGGCACGTTTTCCAACAAAAGCATGATCTAAGCAGGCTTGGTTACAACCAATACAGGTATTAATATCATCAGCACGATCTTGCGCTGCTTTTTCGACAAAATCAGGATCAGCAAGGAATGGTCGTGCCATCGATACCATATCAGCTTGCCCTGAAGATAGAATATCTTCAGCCACTTGTGGGGTATTAATACGATTACAGGTAACTAAAGGAATAGAGACTTCTTGTTTGAGCCTTTCTGTAACCCAAGCAAATGCGGCACGTGGGACTTGCGTAGCAATCGTCGGAACACGTGCTTCATGCCAACCAATGCCCGTATTTAAAATGGTTACGCCAGCTTGCTCTAGAGCCTTAGCGAGCATCACTACTTCTTCATGAGTACTGCCTTGCTCAACTAAATCCAGCATAGAAAGACGAAAGATAATTATGAAGTCACGTCCAACCCGCGCACGAACCGCTTTCACAACTTCTAATGGGAAACGAATTCGATTTTCATAACTCCCACCCCAATCGTCATAACGTAAGTTTGAACGCTGACAGATAAACTGATTAATCAGATAGCCTTCAGATCCCATCAGCTCAACCCCATCATAGCCAGCTTCGCGAGCAAGCTCTGAGCTTTTAGCAAAAGCATTGATGGTTTTTAAAATCTGACGTTCAGACATTTCACTTGGTGTGAATTTAGAAATAGGTGAACGAATAGCAGAGGCACTCACTGCAAAAGGCGACATTGCATAACGCCCTGCATGTAGTAATTGAAGCGCTATCTTTCCACCTTCATCATGCACTGCATCTGTAATGTTTTTATGCGCCCGAGCTGCACGTGATGAACTAAATTCAGCACTTAACGGATGTAGTCGCCCACGAAAATTGGGAGAGAAACCGCCAGTGACAATTAATCCTACACCACCACGCGCACGTGCTGCATAGAACGCAGATAACTTTTTAAATCCATCTCGTGATTCTTCAAGCCCTGTGTGCATAGAGCCCATTAACACACGGTTTCGTAGGGTAGTAAAACCAAGATCCAATGGCGCTAACAAATGAGGATATGCTTTATTGTCCATGGCTTTTGCTTCTCTTTTTATTATGGTCTGACCAGTATATTAACCCTGCTATGCCATTTCAATTATTTGTTTACATTAAGTTAACAATTGTGCTTTCGCGCACTTTTCTTATCACTTCGATGACTAACAACACGGCTATTTATTCAATACCTTGTTTTGATATCTCTTCTTAATAGTAAATTTACTGAAATTAGTTAATGAGTACGATACGATATGTCTCAAGAATCATTAAAGAGAGCATCCATGAAAGCCATATTCACAGGGATTGGAGCGTTTTTCAGAACAATCTGGAAGTTAATCAACTTCGCCCGTAAGTTTATTCTTAACTTAGTTTTCCTACTGATTGTAGGTGCCATTATTTTTGCTTTTAGTGACAATGATGAAAGTCCTGAAAAACCAGAGGCATCGGCACTTGTGCTTAATTTATCTGGTCCGATTGTTGAGCAGAAAAACTATGACAATCCATTAGATAGCGTTATTAGTGATGTGATGGGGCAACCACCTGTTGAGCAAAACGTTTTATTTGATATTGTCGAAGCCATCCGCACTGCAACTACCGATAGCTCTATTACTGGCCTTGTATTAAATCTTAAAAACATGCCTGAAACGAGTCTGACTAAACTGCGCTATATTGCAAAAGCCATTCAAGAATTTAAAGCATCTGGTAAGCCTGTTTATGCTTATGGTGGTCATTACAGCCAAAGCCAATACTACCTTGCAAGTTATGCCGATAAGATCTTTATGTCACCTGATGGCGGTATCATGTTAAAGGGTTATGGCACCTATACGCTTTACTATAAAACATTATTAGAAAAGCTAGATGTCACCACGCATGTTTTCCGTGTAGGTACTTACAAATCATTTGTCGAACCTTATATCCGCGATGGCATGTCAACCCCAGCGAAAGAAGCCAATACGGTTTGGTTAGATCAACTATGGGATGCTTATACGTCTGATGTTGCAAAAAATCGTAATATCGATGCAAAAACACTGACTCCTGAAATGAACAGCTTTATTGAACAACTTATAGCCGTTAATGGTGATTTTGCGCAATTGAGTAAAAAGATGGGTCTTGTTGATGAGTTGGTAACTCGTCCTCAATTAAGCCAAATCTTAATGAAAGAATTTGGTGATAATGGTGAACACAGCTTTAAACAGATCAGCTACTACGATTACTTATCTATGCTGGTTGATGATCAAAAACCATCCGATAACAAAGTAGCTGTCATTGTTGCAAGTGGCGCTATTGTTGATGGTAAGAGTAGCCAAGGTACAGCAGGTGGTGACACGATTGCAGCACTACTTCGTAAAGCTCGCTTTGATAACGATGTAAAATCTGTGATCTTACGTGTCGATAGCCCAGGAGGCAGCGCCTTTGCTTCTGAAGTGATCCGTAATGAAGTCGATGCCTTAAAAGCAGCCGGGAAACCTGTTGTTGTTTCGATGTCGAGTGTTGCTGCATCAGGTGGTTACTGGATTTCTTCAAGTGCCGATAAGATCATCGCACAACCAACAACCATTACAGGCTCTATTGGTATCTTTGCCATTTTAACCACATTTGAGAAAAGTTTGGAAAAGTTAGGCGTTTACAGTGATGGCGTTGGAACGACTCCTTTCTCGGGTGTCGGCGTAACACGTGCACTTCCTGAAAATATCGGCAAAGTTTTCCAGCTTGGGGTTGATAATGGCTACCAGCGCTTCATTGGTTTAGTCAGCAAATACCGCCACATGTCACTTGAACAAGCAGATAAAATTGCTCAAGGCCGAGTATGGACAGGTAAAGACGCTAAAGAACGCGGTTTAGTCGATGAGCTCGGTGATTTTGATACTGCAATAACTGAAGCCGTGTCACTTGCAAAAATTGATGATTACCAATTAGTATGGATGCAACAGCCTCTTTCTCCTATCCAGCAATTCTTTAAAGAAATGTCGAGTGAAGTTAAAGCACAGGTTGTGGCGATGGTTATTGGTGACACACCAAATGCATTAGCTCCAGTGACTAAAGTTGCAAAAGATCTGACTTCTCTTAGTAACTTTAACGATCCTAATGGTCGTTATGCGTTCTGCTTAAATTGCAGCACTGTTAACTAGTAACAAAAACGTTATCAGTAATAAATAGTTAAAAAGCTCGGCTATATGTCGAGCTTTTTATTATGTAACAATGCTTAAATAACCCCACCAATCTAGATCAGTGATAAAATCCACAATAACTCAAAATATAAGCACATCAATCTTAGTTCACATTTCAAAGCAAGAAGTATCCCTCTAAAAATCCCTTAACTCGCATCTTCATACAGTTTGCGTATAATGCGCACACCAACCGTTAACTCTGTGCTGAAAAATGGAAAGAAAACATATTTATATCGCCTACACTGGCGGCACCATTGGTATGCAAAAATCTGATCACGGCTATATTCCTGTATCAGGCTTTATGCAAAAGCAATTAGCTAGCATGCCAGAATTCCATCGCCCAGAAATGCCTGAGTTCACTATCCATGAGTATTCGCCTTTAATCGACTCATCAGATATGACACCTTCGGATTGGCAACGCATTGCAGACGATATAAAAGATAATTATGATAAGTATGATGGTTTTGTGATCCTTCATGGCACAGATACCATGGCGTACACCGCTTCTGCTTTGTCTTTTATGTTCGAGAATTTAGATAAGCCTGTCATTGTAACCGGCTCTCAAATTCCATTAGTTGAACTTCGTTCTGATGGTCAAAGCAACTTATTGAATGCGTTACATATTGCTGCTAATTACCCAATCAATGAAGTGACGGTATTTTTCAACAACCAATTGATCCGTGGTAACCGCAGTACTAAGGCTCATGCCGATGGTTTTGGTGCGTTTATTTCACCAAACTTGCCACCATTGTTAGAAGCAGGCATTAACATCACCATTAATAGCGGAACGGAATTAAACAAAAAACCGGATGGTGAATTTAAAGTTCATACCATCACGCCACAACCTATTGGTGTGATCACCATGTATCCTGGGATCTCACCAGAGGTTATACGTAATACCCTACGCCAACCTGTTAATGCTATGATCCTACTAACTTTTGGTGTAGGTAATGCACCTCAAAATAAAGAACTACTTGATCAGTTAAAAGAAGCATCAAATCGTGGTGTGATTGTCATGAACTTAACCCAATGTTTATCAGGTAAAGTTAATATGGGTGGGTATGCAACAGGTTGTGCGCTAGCTGATGCTGGCGTGCTGAGTGGCTATGATATGACACCTGAAGCGGCATTAGCTAAATTACATTACTTACTCAGCCAAGATTTACCGATTGAGACAATGCGTACGCTGATGCAACAAGATCTCCGTGGTGAGTTAACCTTGTAATTAGTAGTACTTGTTTAATAAAAAAAAGAGCCGAACAGGCTCTTTTTTATTTTTAGCTATCATAAAATAAAAACACCACTCCCCAAAAATTTTCCAGCCGAACTACAATTACAGCTAATAGCAATCTACCTTCATGGGTTGGAACAATGATGATTTTACATGGTGCCTCTATTTCGCCCTTCGTCAGAAAAATCATGTTGGCACTTAATTACAAAGGGATACGTTATGAACTCCAGCCTCTCAACCCCTTTTTAGAAAAAGAGCTTGCGCACAAACGCCACCCAATGGGAAAAGTCCCTGTACTTGAACATAACGATACAACAATCATTGATTCAACTGTTATTGCCCATTATCTTGACGATACCTACCCCGTTCCCCCACTTTATCCGGGCGATGCCAAACAACGTGCAAAAATTCGTTGGTTTGAAGCCTATGCAGCGACACGTGTGACATCATTACTCGGTGGCGTTTTGTTTTACCAAAAAGTATTACGCGATAAAATGCAAAATAAGCCATGTGATGAAGAAGCGGTGGAGCAATGCCTTTCTCACCACCTGCCCAATGTGTTGAAATACCTCGAAGAACAACTACCCGAGCAAGGGTATGTTGGCGATCATTTATCCATGGCTGAAATAAGTATCTGGAGTATTTTTAGAACGGGGTGGATGGCAGGGTTACGATTGCAACCCCATTACCCGACTCTACACCACTATCTACAGCGTATAGAGCAAGAGCCATGGATAGCCAATATTGTGTCAGAAGAAGATCATCAATTACAAAGCTTCTATTGTGAAGCTATGATATTGCCTAACCTGCATGAGAAGGTCTAACGTTAAATATCATCATGTTCAAAACGAGCTATCTCTGGCGACTCACCAAGAGTACCTTGATTAGCAAAATCACGTTTTAATTCAGCTTTACTCTTAAATTTTATTTCGCCACCCTCCGCAACCGTCATATGTTGCGCATCACTATTATGGCGAGATTGATAAAGCATCACAGCCTGCATCGCAGAATCTCTTTGATTAGCCGTTAATACTGTACCATCAGGCCACTTCCCCGTTTCTACTGCGGCTGATATACGCTCAAAGACTTCTGGCGTCATTGCCTTCAATAATTGCGACACATCCATACCCACTCCTCATTTTGATACTAACAGGCTTGTTTAAATACATCGCTGTAGCTTATTAAATACGTAATAACAGTCAATGCTTTCCCCTTAAACTGTAATAGCGATCACAGGTTGATAGGTCTATCAAAATAAATTCACCATTTTCGAGAGCATCCGTCGATAACAACACATGACATCGTTATATTTATCATTATTCGTAACCAACATGTAGGTCACTATGGCGTATTACTTCTCAATTAAAGAAACATCAAAAAGAGTAGTACCGACAAGGTTACTCTTAAACAGTACTAAACGTCTTCTCACAACGATCAGTATTAGCTTATTATTAACTGGTTGTTTTGAACGCCACCGTACCACAGATAGCTTATGTAAAAGTTACCCTGATTTGTGTACCCAGCTCAACGTCAATGATGGTCAATGCCGTATTCAACGAACAGGGTTAATTTGGCAACGTTATGATGTGTTGAAAAATCCAACCGATCAAGAAAAATTTAAAGAACTTGAAGCGACGCAAAAGTATATTTTTTGCTTGGAATATGCAGCTCGTATTGAACCAACAGAGCTAAAAGATCGAAAGACTATTCGTATGAACGCACTATACGATAGCTATCACAATGTAACACGCTTAAACAAAGAGCTATCGTTGTCGACCGATCCAGAAATTATTTACTATCGCTGGAGTCAAGGTGATGAACAAGCACAACAACAATTTCTCGCTCTCGAAGGTAAAAAGGAATTAGAAACGCCCGATCTTCAGTTAGCACTTGCTAGCTACTACATCAGCAAAGATAAAGATAAAACCTATCAATTACTCCATCATGCGCTTTCACTTTATAAGAAAAATGAAAACGTAAACCAAGATATAATTAAATCATTAGCAACATTATCTCAACAGCAAAAAAAACTGAAAGAAGCTTATATATGGGTATTAATTGCTAATGATATGAATATGCCCGTAGTAAAGGCGAAAAATATTGCCCGCTTATTTTTGTTAACAGAAGATGAACAGAAGGTTTTAAATAAAAAAGCAGTCAATATTTTAGATAATTTACAAAATGGCAGCTACGAGCGAAATATGATTAATTAAAATTTTATTGTAAATATCAAATAAATTTATAATAGATACATATAGGGTTTAATCGTTAAAATTATTTTGTTTTAAAGTACCATTTTAGATATGTATTACAGTGACGGTAAATAATTATATATTACCGTCACTCATACGCTTTATTCGTCCGTAAATATTAATGATATCGAGTTCACACAATAACGTTCACCTGTTGTTTGTGGACCATCATTAAAAACATGTCCAAGATGACTATCACAAGACTTACATCGAATTTCTATTCGTTTCATACCATGACTATTATCTTCAATATAGCTGATACAATCATCATTCAGTGGTGCATCAAAGCTAGGCCAACCACAGCCTGAGTCATATTTACTGTCAGAAGAGAACAACGACGAACCACAACAAGTACATGAATAAATACCTGTTTTATGGTTATGAAGTAATTTGCCGCTATAGGGTGGCTCAGTCGCTTGTTGTCGGCAAACTTGATAAGCCATTTCTGATAATTTCTCTTGCCAATAAGCATCAGATTTATTTTTCATTTCCGCCGTCCTTTATTTCCCTCAATATTAATTTTAAAAACTTATTTTTATTTATAGTGATTTTAACACATATGCCTGTTTTAAAAATTCACAGTTTTAAAAAAAACCGTCTAATGTATTTATCAGCAATATAAAGTTTAAAATTACGACGCTGTTAAATCACACAATATTTGTATGATTTACCGCCGGTGTAGTCGAAATGTAAATAAAATCCGATCTTTTTTTTGATTTTAAGCAATTTAAACGATTTTTTTGCTTGCAGGGTCACGTAGTATTATGTAATTTTACTACCAGTTATCTTTCATTAGAAATTAAGTTGTGGAGCAACTGTAATGACAATTAAAGTAGGTATTAACGGTTTCGGCCGTATCGGTCGTTTTGTTTTCCGTGCAGCGCAAGAGCGCAACGACATTGAAGTTGTTGGTATCAACGACCTTATCGATGTTGAGTACATGGCATACATGCTTAAGTACGATTCAACTCACGGCCGTTTCAACGGTACTGTTGAAGTTGAAGGCGGTAACCTAATCGTTAACGGTAAAACTGTTCGTGTAACAGCTGAGCGTAACCCAGAAGATCTTAAGTGGGATGCAATCAACGTTGACGTTGTTGCTGAAGCAACTGGTCTTTTCCTAACTGACGAGACTGCACGTAAGCACATCACTGCTGGTGCTAAGAAAGTTGTTCTTACTGGTCCATCTAAAGACGCAACTCCAATGATCGTTATGGGTGTTAACCAAGACACTTACGCAGGTCAAGATATCGTTTCTAACGCTTCTTGTACGACTAACTGTCTAGCACCTATCGCTAAAGTTCTTAACGACAAGTTCGGTATCGAATCTGGTCTTATGACTACAGTTCACGCAACTACAGCTACTCAGAAGACTGTTGACGGTCCTTCTGCTAAAGACTGGCGTGGCGGTCGTGGTGCTTCTCAGAACATCATCCCATCATCAACTGGTGCAGCTAAAGCTGTAGGTGTTGTTCTTCCTGAGCTAAACGGCAAACTAACTGGTATGGCTTTCCGCGTACCAACTGCTAACGTTTCTGTAGTTGACCTAACAGTTAATCTTAAGAACGGTGCTTCTTACGAAACTATCTGTGCTGCTATGAAAGAAGCATCAGAAGGTGCTCTAAAAGGCGTTCTTGGTTACACTGAAGATCAAGTTGTTTCTCAAGATTTCATTGGCGAAACTCAAACTTCAGTATTCGATGCTAAAGCTGGTATCGCACTAACTGATAACTTCGTTAAAGTTGTATCTTGGTACGACAACGAAATCGGCTACTCAAACAAAGTTCTAGACCTAATCGCTCACATCTCTAAGTAATGTAAGCAATTAAAAAGGCGGCGCATTTTGCGGCGCCTTTTTTGTATCTAGTATAAATGATAAAAAAACAATCAGAACTCTTCACAAATTAGTTTTCATATTTTTTGATATTTTAAAGCGAAAAATAAGTACTTTTTTGTTTATTGCTTAATGCTCTAATAAGCGCTAAACAAATGAGCACTTCCTGCTTTTAACTTTTAAGGAATGAAGATGAATCTACGTCAACTTTCTACTGTTAACGCTTTATCCGACAACGTCACTGCTTGTGAATATCAAGGGATTAATATCATTCGAGTGATCCACCCTCTTGCTGAAGCCGGAATTTCACTGCATGGTGGCCACCTATTATGGTTCAAACCACAAGGTGAGAAAGACATTATTTGGTTAAGTGAAAAAGCCATTTTTGATCAGTCAAAAGCGGTGCGTGGCGGTATTCCAATTTGTTGGCCTTGGTTTGGCCAAGCTGGCACTCCCTCTCATGGTTTTGCCCGCACATCACAGTGGTCATTATTGGAACACCGTGAAAACGAAAATGTCGTTATTGTCAGTCTAGCACTGGAAGATAATGAAGAAACTTACGCTATTTGGCCGCATAAGTTTAAAAACGTCCTAACATTTGAAGTCGGTCAAGATCTCAAAGTAAGCCTGACATCAACGAATACCGACAATCAACCATGGTCGTACAGCGGCGCATTGCATACTTACCTCGATATTGCCAATATTAACAATATTGATATTACAGGAATGGGACCAAACTACCTTGATAGTACACAACAAGGTAGAGCGTGTGAAGGTGGTACTACACTGACCTTCACCAGCGAAACTGATCGTGTATATACTCAGCCAGAATCCACTATCACTATTAATGATAAAAACAATAATCGTGAAATTTTGGTCACTAACGAAGGTCACAATGCCGCTGTAATTTGGAACCCTTGGCAAGCGCTATCTATTAGTATGAGTGATATGGCTGATAATAGTTTTGAAACCATGGTATGCGTAGAGTCAACAATCCACCAGCCAAATATTGAACTAGCGCCAGGACAGTCTCATACTTTAGCGACAACGATTTCTAGCCGTTAATTAGAAACGAACCACGAGCAATATTATTGCTCGTGGTTCAAGCATACATTTTTGCAGAAGCTTCAATCAATACCCAGCCATTTCCATCGGGATCATTAAACGTAGCAAACTTGCCACCTACTAAATTAACAATACTTGATAATAATACACCACGTTGCTTGAGCTCTTTATGCGTTAGCTGTATATCATCCGTTTGTACCACTAACCCTTGCACCGTACCTGCTTTCATTCCACCAAATGGCGTCACTAAACTGATTGTCGTTTCTGCACCTCTTGGCGCTAATTGCAGCCATCGTTTTTGATTATTCGAACAATGATCTCGGATCAATTCAAAACCAAGTGCATCTCGATAAAACTTCAAAGCCTGATTTTGATCCGAAACAGGAATAGAAACAGTATCGACACGTGAAATTGTCATAAAACCACCTACCTATACAATTTTTAGGACTTCTTTTCAGCTTATGTCAGAGAAAGCTGTTTCGTGGAAAAAAAATATCTTAGGTTCAAATACACAAAAAAATTCTCAATAATTATCCTTCTCTATCAAAATTTCAAAAAAAAACCAATAAAACCAAACAAAGACAATTAATCAAAATAATAATTCAACACAAAAAACTTTTACGGTCTTTTACTTCAACATAGCCTATAAAAACAAGATTCTTCATTAATTACTATAATTAACAGTGGATTTGCATATCCTCAACAAAAAACAAAAATGTTTTAGCGTCAAAAGCGCTTGCAGAACCCATCCCATAAGAGGATAGTAAAAATATACGGTTGAAAAACATCCAGTTTAAAACCGTTATCACAAGGTATTTTTATTTAAAAATCATTAACTCAGTACAGCAAATTGATTAGTTCGGACTAGGCTTAGAGTAAGGGATGCAAAAGAGGTTGATTTTCGTCCTGTCTAAATGATCAAAGAACGATTCAGGGGGCATACCATGAGTATTTTTGACCACTATCGTCATCGCTATGAAGAATCCAAGGATGAAGAACTTTCATTACAAGAGTTCCTTGATATTTGTCGTAACGATCGCAGCGCCTACGTTAACGCCGCAGAGCGTCTATTAATGGCGATTGGCGAACCAGAAATGATTGATACCGCACAAGACCCATATCTTAGCCGTCTCTTCTCTAACCGTGTCATCTCTCGTTATAAAACGTTTGAAGACTTCTATGGTATGGAAGATGCAATAGAACAAATCGTGTCTTACCTAAAACATGCAGCCCAAGGGCTTGAAGAGCGTAAGCAAATTCTTTATTTATTGGGCCCTGTCGGCGGTGGTAAGTCATCGCTAGCAGAAAAATTAAAAAGTTTAATGCAGAAAGTGCCTATTTATATTCTGACTGCAAATGGGGAACGCAGTCCTGTTAATGATCACCCTTTCAGTTTATTTGATAAATCAGAAGATGGTGATCTTCTTGCCAATGAATACAATATTCCGTCACGATACTTAAATACCATCATGTCGCCTTGGGCGGCAAAACGACTCCATGAATTTGGGGGCGATATTACACAATTTAAAGTTGTGAAAGTTCGTCCTTCTATTCTTGATCAAGTGGGTATCGCAAAAACTGAGCCGGGTGATGAAAATAACCAAGATATTTCATCATTAGTTGGTAAGGTAGATATACGTCAACTTGAACATTTTTCTCAAGACGATCCTGATGCTTATAGTTATTCAGGCGCTCTATGTAAAGCTAACCAAGGCTTAATGGAGTTTGTTGAGATGTTTAAGGCGCCGTTAAAAGTACTTCACCCACTTCTTACCGCAACGCAAGAGGGTAACTACAACGGTACTGAAGGGCTATCCGCATTACCTTTCGATGGAATGATCCTTGCCCACTCTAATGAATCAGAGTGGCAAACCTTTAGAAATAACAAAACGAATGAGGCTTTCCTAGATCGTGTTTATATCGTAAAAGTCCCTTATTGTTTACGGGTTTCTGAAGAAATAAAAATCTATCAAAAACTAATTGAAAGCAGTGAGCTATCAGCCGCACCTTGCTCACCAAGTACGCTTGAGATTCTTGCTCGATTCACCGTTCTTTCTCGCTTGAAAGAGCCTGAAAACTCAAGTGTATACTCAAAAATGCGAGTCTATGATGGTGAAACTCTAAAAGATACCGATCCAAAAGCAAAATCGTACCAAGAATATCGCGACTACGCAGGTGTCGATGAAGGTATGAATGGGCTATCAACTCGTTTCGCTTTTAAGATTTTGTCACGGGTATTTAACTTCGATCATTCAGAAGTTGCTGCAAACCCTGTTCACTTGTTCTACGTACTTGAGCAACAAATTGAACGTGAACAATTCCCACAAGATATTGCAGAAAAATACCTTGAACATTTAAAAGGCTTCCTTACACCTAAGTATGTCGAGTTCATTGGTAAAGAGATTCAAACTGCTTATCTCGAATCTTACTCCGAATATGGTCAAAACATTTTTGACCGCTATGTCAGTTATGCCGACTTCTGGATTCAAGACCAAGAGTACCGTGATCCTGAAACTGGACAACTCTTCAATCGCGAAGCACTCAATAACGAATTAGAGAAAATAGAGAAACCGGCGGGGATCAGTAACCCTAAAGATTTCCGAAATGAAATTGTTAACTTCGTTTTACGTGCTAGAGCAAATAATGCAGGCAAAAACCCTAACTGGACCAGCTATGAAAAACTTAGAACAGTAATAGAGAAGAAGATGTTCTCTAATACTGAAGAGCTACTTCCTGTTATTTCATTTAATGCTAAAACATCAACAGATGAGCAAAAGAAACATGATGATTTCGTCGCTCGTATGATGGAAAAAGGCTATACCCGCAAGCAAGTACGTTTATTGTCTGAATGGTATTTACGCGTACGTAAATCGTCGTAAACCAGCTGCAAATGAGATAAGGGGGAGCTATGGCATATTTTATCGACCGCAGGCTCAATGGTAAAAATAAAAGTACGGTGAATCGCCAGCGCTTTTTACGCCGCCATAAGCAGCAAATTAAAGAGTCTATTGCTGATGCGGTAAATAAACGCTCGATCACGGATGTTGATAGTGGTGAAGATATCACTATCCCATCACGTGACATCCGAGAACCTAGCTTTCATCAAGGTAAAGGTGGACAACGTGATGTTGTCCACCCTGGCAACGACCAATTCACACCAGGCGATCGTATCGAGCGACCGCCTGGTGGGGCTGGTCAAGGTGGGGCTGGTAAAGGAGATGCAAGTCCTGATGGCGAAGGCAATGATGAATTTGTTTTCCAAATATCTAAAGATGAATATCTTGATCTTTTATTTGAAGATCTTGAATTACCCAATTTACAAAAAAAACAAATGAACAAAATAGTCGAGTGGAAAACCTTCCGTTCAGGCTATAAATCACAAGGTGTTCCCGCAAATATTGCCATTGTGAAAACCTTACAAAATTCATTAGCGAGACGTACCGCAATGACCGCAGGAAAAAGAAGAAAACTGCGTGATTTAGAGCAAGCGCTCACTTTATTATTTAACACCGAACCTGCTCAACCTTTTGAAGAAGAAAGGATAAAGCGAGAAATTGAGTCATTGAAACAAAAAATAAATAGAACACCATTTATTGATACCTTTGATCTTCGCTATAAAAATTATGAACGCCGACCACAACCATCAAGCCAAGCGGTAATGTTTTGTTTGATGGATGTATCAGGCTCGATGGATCAAGCCACAAAAGATATTGCTAAACGTTTTTATATTTTGCTTTATCTCTTTTTAAACCGTACCTATAAAAATGTAGATGTTGTTTTTATACGCCACCATACCCAAGCAAAAGAAGTAGATGAACACGAATTTTTCTATTCCCAGGAAACTGGTGGCACTATTGTTTCAAGCGCACTACGTATGATGAACGATATTGTAAAAGACAGATATCGTCCTGAAGAATGGAATATTTATGCGGCTCAGGCTTCTGATGGCGATAACTGGGCTGATGACTCACCCGGTTGTCGAGAGCTATTAGATAAGCATATATTGCCATTTTCACGTTATTACTCATACATAGAAATCACACGACGAGCACATCAGACATTATGGCGTGAGTATGAAGCGCTACATAACAGCCATGATAACTTTGCGATGCAAAACATACGGACTGTAGATGATATTTTCCCAGTATTTAGAGAGCTATTTAAAAAACAAGTAAGTTAATATTTGAAAGCTTACTAAACGATAGTCAGCGATATTGAAACAATATCGCTACTCTTTCTGGCCGATATCACGCGCTTTAAGGGGATCTTAGTCATGAATACAAAGACAAAAACAAAAACACTCAGCGATGGGCCAGATTGGACCTTTGACTTACTAGAACAATACCATGTCGAGATCAAGCGAGTTGCAGAGCACTATCGCCTAGATGCCTATCCAAACCAAATTGAAATCATTACTGCCGAACAAATGATGGATGCCTATTCAAGTATCGGTATGCCAATCAATTATCATCATTGGTCTTTTGGTAAACGTTTTATTGAAACAGAGCGTGGCTATAAGCATGGGCAAATGGGGCTCGCCTATGAGATCGTCATCAATTCGAACCCCTGCATCGCTTACCTAATGGAAGAAAACACCATCACAATGCAAGCGTTAGTCATGGCGCATGCCTGCTATGGTCATAATTCATTTTTTAAAGGTAATTACCTTTTTAAAACATGGACCGATGCAAGTTCAATCATTGATTATCTTCTCTTTGCTCGGAAATACATTACTGAATGTGAGGAAAAATACGGCGTCAATGACGTCGAAAAGCTCATTGATTCCTGCCATGCGTTAATGAATTACGGAGTTGATCGTTACAAACGTCCGCAAAAAATATCATTAGTCGAAGAAAAGGCTCGTCAAAAAGCCCGTGAAGATTACCTTCAATCTCAAGTCAATTCGCTATGGCGCACCATTCCTGTTCAAGCCGAAAAAGAAACCATTATTGAAGAAACAAGATTTCCTTCTGAACCACAGGAAAATATTCTCTATTTCTTCGAAAAACACGCACCGTTGCTTGAACCTTGGCAACGTGAATTAGTACGAATAGTACGAAAGATCAGCCAATATTTTTATCCTCAAAAACAAACTCAGGTCATGAATGAAGGCTGGGCGACATTTTGGCACTACACGATTCTTAATCATCTCTATGACGAAGGTTTAGTGACTGAGCGCTTCATTATGGAGTTTCTGCATAGTCATACTAATGTTGTTGCCCAACCTGAATATAACAGCCCCTATTACAGTGGTATAAACCCTTATGCTTTAGGGTTTGCAATGTTTCAAGATATACGTCGAATATGTGAAGACCCTACAGAAGAAGATAAGCATTGGTTTCCTGATATAGCAGGATCTAATTGGCTTGATACCTTACATTTTGCGATGGAAAACTTTAAAGATGAAAGCTTTATCAGCCAATTCTTGTCGCCCAAACTAATGCGAGATTTTAAACTCTTTGCAGTTAACGATAATGATCGTCATAACTATGTTGAAGTGAGTGCAATACATAATGAAGAAGGCTATAGAGCGATCAGAGAAAAACTCTCTTCACAATATAACCTCAGTAATAATGAACCCAATATTCAAGTATGGAATGTTGCTTTGCGCGGTGATCGCTCATTAACACTACGCTATATTCCCCATAATCGGATTCCACTTGCTGATAGCCATAAAGAAGTGATCAAACATCTTCATCGTCTCTGGGGATTTGATGTCACATTAGAAGAAGAATTTCCGGACGGACGCACCCAAATTATTGCGACGTGTCCAATTAAGACACAATATAATACTGAGATTTAAATTTTCATCTCTAGATAAAAACAATGCCACTGAAAAATTTACCTCAGTGGCTCTTTGTTGATTAAATTAATAATTAAAACTGATATGTTGTACCTAAGTACCAAGAGCCAACAGACATATCATAATCTTTATTAGTCGCTTCCAGAGTATAGAAGTCTGCTTCATAAGCTGTTCGAATACCTAAACCAGGTACTTGTTTAATTTGATACTCTAAACCCGCTCCTAAACGAATTAAACCGCCATCATCTTTAAATCCAGGTGATTTAAGAGAAATTTGGCCTAAACCAACAAGAGCAAAAGGACGTAAACCATTATCAAAAGTATAACCCAAGTTTGCAGCAAGGCTGAAAGATTGATGCTCTGCTTTACTTGTTAACTTGTGACCTTCTACTTCTAATGTTTCTTTAACATCGCCATATTTAGTATACTGTGCTTCTAAAGAAACAATACGATTAAACTGATAACCCGCAATTAGTTTATAGCTTTCACCATCAGCTTTATTTGAATAATTAATTTCGTGGTTATTTTCAACACTGCTTGTAAGTGATTTATCATAATGAAAATCAGTAGTACCAACACCAGCACCAATATAAAACCCATTATATTTATTAGATGGATTTTCATATGCTGATGCGTATGAAGACGTTAACGTACCAATAAGTGTCACTAATAATATTTTTTTCATAATTTTACTTTTTAAACTGCTTTACAAAAGAGATGCCCAGATTAGTAAATCATGTCTAAAAAAAACAAACAAAAAAAAACCTTAACTACACTAAAAACAAATACAATAAAAAACATTTAAAATCAGCATTTTAAAAATAAAATACTTACTTGTTTTTATAACAAACCATATCAAACGATTCATTTTCACTATCAGTATAAAAATATAGTCGATTATTAATATTTTTATACCGATATAAAATGCTGTGGCCTTCGTACTCTTTATAAGCTCTATTTAGATTAATATCATCATGTTTTTTTTGTATTTGAACACTCTCGAATTTTAGTGTTAAGTGATCTCTTTTTTGTAGATAATCACCATCATAATAAAGTTCCATTAACTTAACATCCTCATCATTCCCTTGCACTTGGATAAGCTCATTAATAAAAAAACGATCTTTAGAGCTAAAAGTTAAAATCATTTTTTCAGAAACTTGATTATATTTAGAAAAAGAATCAAATATAAACCCTGTTTTTTTCTGATCACAAATCCAAGTTGTTGAGATCAAATTATCTTTATTTGTTGCTAAATGAAAAACAGCTATCATTAAGAAAACTAAAATAAAAACTAGTAATGTATTTGTATTTTTTAGCATTTTATATTCTTACTATTTAAGTAACTACTCAACTGTTTATAAAAGCTACCATATGTATATTTAGACATCCTAAAATTAAATGCCCTTCCATCAGATGGCATAATAAAGACTACTATCGAACTATTATTCGCTATTCGAGTATTATAATAAAAGTGGGCATATATATTTGAATGGCAAACTGATGATAGGCTTTTTGTTATACCTTTTATAAAAAGCTCTTTATCTACGTCGTAGTCATCTACTTCATTAAAGTAAACTTTATTTGAACCAATATTTATTTCATGAATATAATAATTAGTATCAATGAAATATGGTGTGGTATTTATTACACTATTAATGTAATAAATTAAAAATGCAGTAATAATAATAAGTATAATTAATAAATATGAAACACTTTTTCGACAAAGAATATTGGATTCTACGGATTTCGTTATATCATTTTCATTAACTTTAATAATATCGTCAGATAATAAAGAAGGTTTTATAGTTTTGCGTTCTGGTTGTTGTTTTACTTGCTTTTTTTCTTCATCAACAACACAACTATCATCCATTTTGACTTCAAGTAAATAGCCAGACTTACTGACTGTTGTGATCGTAATCATCTCTAAAGCATGCTTAGCGAATACTTTTCTAAGTTTAGAAATCACATTCGTTAAGGCCTGCTCAGATACAATCGTATCTCCCCAACACTGAGATAATAAAAACTCTTTTGCTACACATTTTCCTTGGTGTGCTAGTAAAAGTAAAAATACATCACTCACTCGGGGCGTAAAATACTCTGTCTGTCCATTGTCATGAGTAAGAGTTCGTGTTGAACTGTCGTAGGTTACGGAACCAATTCGGTACACTTCACTGCTTGTCATACTGACCATTTTATTAACATAATTGATCCTTAATTATTAGTTATGCTAACTATACAATCAACTTACAATCGAGTTATTCATCTTCAAGTATTCCTATTTACATCAAGATGCTGATTTAAAAAACAGAAATACAGACATAAAAAAACCAAGTGCTTAACACTTGGTCTAATGTTCGCCGCAGTAATTTTAAATTATTGCTCTTCTTCGTACATGTATTTTGAGATTTCAACACGATGACTATACCAAATCGCACCACTTTCACGTCCATATAAACGAATACGATCAGCAACTAGCTCTGGCTTATTTCCATCACAGTATGATTTCATATCGCGGTAGAAACTTAATGCTAATTCACATGCTTCTGGCTTCATAAAGTAATAACCACCAACGCGCGTGTAAATTTTACGTAAGCCATTAATAGTTAGTACATAAAGTGTATTACCAGACTTACCCGCCATACCTTGAAACAGACGATAATCATAATAGTTGAATGCACGAGCTAAACAAATTTCTTCACAAAGCTGTGGATCATCTTTACCGTATTTATCTACGATTTTTTTAACTTCTTGAATAAGATCAATACGATCATCACTGTTTTCAATAAACTCAGCAAAGCTTGAAGCATTACGAAGCCTTTCAACTGAATCAATGACATGCTGAATTAAAAGACTTGATTCTTCTGCATTACTTCTTACAGCGTAACGCATAAATACGCTACTAATATCAGTTCGAGCAGCAAGAAGATCGGTTAATACTCGTTGAACATCCTGCCCATCTAGTGTCACTAAGGTATCAAGAATATTTAAACCTGACGTATCCATGTAGTTATTAACACGCGTTGGCTTACCATGTTGGATAGTTAACCATCCATCACGCGCTAAACGCTGCAATACTTCACGTAATGTTGTTCGAGTTACTCCAATTAACTCTGAAAGTTCACGCTCAGCAGGAAGAATAGACCCCTGAGGAAAGTGGTTATTCCAAATGCTTTCAATAATATATTTCTCAGCAAATGTCGCTGGGCTATCTGCCTTAATGACCATTTAAGTAAAATCCAGTTCGCTTCTTGCACTTTTATAATTGCACTCATCATACCACTAGTTTCTTCTGAGAAGAAACCTCACTACTAACTCTGACATGAACATGAAAGAGAAGTATAAAAATACAACGATATTGTTAGACCGCTCACTAAAAAATGGGATATTGAATGCTTCTAACAATTCTAGCCTCATTTTCTGTATACTGTGCGGTTTATTACACTGACATATTCAACTCCCATTTCAAGATGAAAATGTAACGAAATAATTGCATTTTTGTTTAACTTATTGACTAATTTCTCTTAAACGGTAGAGTTATATAAAGATGAACTGGGAGCGAATGGAAGCTGCTGCCTAAGAAAGTTAAAACATCCGAGAACCATACTCTTGTTTAACTTTGATACCTCAATCTCGACCAATAATCTTTTGCAAGAAGCGACTGATTACCCTGCTGATTGATCAATCAAGGCATTTAGCCGACATCAGATCCATACTATTTTGCGCGAATAATAAAGAGATCAACACATGGCTATATCGCTAGGGAATGCCTTTATCAAAAATTTTTTGGGTAAGGCACCTGACTGGTACAAAATTGCAATCATTACTTTTTTGATCATTAACCCTATTGTATTTTTTCTTATTGATCCGTTTGTTGCTGGCTGGTTGTTAGTAATCGAATTCATCTTTACGCTAGCAATGGCATTAAAATGTTATCCATTACAGCCTGGTGGTTTATTGGCAATAGAAGCTGTTGCTATTGGGATGACAAGTCCAGATCAAGTGAAACATGAACTTGTTGCAAATATTGAAGTTCTACTCTTACTGGTCTTTATGGTCGCGGGTATCTACTTCATGAAACAGCTATTGTTGTTCATGTTTACTAAAATATTAATCGGCATCCGCTCTAAAATTTTACTTTCTCTCGCATTTAGTGTGATGGCCGCTTTTCTTTCCGCTTTCCTTGATGCACTAACCGTTATTGCGGTTGTTATCAGTGTAACGGTAGGCTTCTATAGTATTTATCATAAGGTTGCTTCAGGGCAAGATCCTCACTCTAATCATGATCATACCAATGATAATCACGTTCCAGAGCTAAGCCGTGATGATTTAGAAAACTACCGTGCATTCCTCCGTAGCTTGCTAATGCATGCCGGTGTGGGTACAGCATTAGGTGGCGTAATGACAATGGTAGGTGAACCTCAAAATTTAATCATTGCCGATCAAGCAGGTTGGGATTTTGGTGAATTTATTATTCGTATGGCGCCCGTTACTGTCCCTGTTTTTTTCTGTGGCTTGTTAACCTGTGCACTGGTTGAGAAATTTAAAATCTGTGGCTATGGTGCAGAATTACCTGAAAATGTTCGCCAAATTTTAGTCGACTTTGATAATGAAGAACGTAAATCACGTACTAACCTTGACTACGCTAAATTAATTATTCAAGCAGCAATTGCAGTATGGCTAATTATCGGCCTTGCTATGCACTTAGCTGCGGTTGGTTTAATCGGTTTAACAGTGATTATTTTGGCTACATCGTTTACTGGTATCACCGAAGAGCACGCTCTGGGTAAAGCATTTGAAGAAGCGCTACCCTTTACAGCACTACTTGCGGTATTCTTCTCTATCGTTGCGGTAATCATTGACCAACAACTATTCGCACCTATTATTAATTGGGTATTAAGCCTTGAAGGTAGTTCACAGCTTACTATGTTCTACATTGCTAATGGCTTGCTATCTATGGTGTCAGACAACGTATTCGTTGGAACGGTATATATTAACGAAGTAAAAACTGCGCTAACAAACGGTGTTATTAACCGAAGTCAGTTTGATATGTTAGCCGTTGCTATCAATACAGGTACTAACCTACCATCAGTAGCAACACCAAATGGTCAAGCAGCGTTCTTGTTTGCTTTAACCTCGGCAATTGCACCACTTATCCGTCTTTCTTACGGTCGTATGGTATACATGGCGTTGCCTTACACCATTGTACTTGCATCCGTGGGTTTGGCCGGCATTGAGCTGATGCTAGTCCCAATGACAGAATGGTTTTATACCATGGGCTGGATCACTGATGCATCATCAGCGGCCGCAACAATACCGGCACTTGCTCACTAATTCACAATAGCGAAATTTACAGATGATTTACTTCTCTATAAAGCTATGATTGAATATTGATGTTAGATTAGTGTCATAACGTATATGAAAACCCTGATAGTTCGGGGTTTTCTTTTATCTTAATTAGTACGTAGAGTATCGATGATGCAATACCTCAATACCTTTTCAAAATCACGTTTAGCATGGCTGCTACTACTTCTTTCTATTGTTATCTTTGAAGGTTGTGCCCTATTCTTCCAACATATAATGAACCTTGCACCGTGTGTGATGTGTGTTTATGAACGTGTCGCTATGATGGGGATCGGTTTTGCCGCTATTGTTGGCCTTCTCGCCCCTCAAAATGTCTTTTTCCGTTGGATTGGTTTAGCCGTTTGGGGATATTGTGCATACCGAGGTGTTGTATTGGCCTATCAACATGTGGGTTTTCAGCTAAACCCATCACCGTTTGCAACCTGTGATTTATTCGTCCAATTTCCAACCTGGGCGCCAATAAACCATTGGGCTCCTTGGATGTTTGAAGCATACGGTGATTGTGCCAAAATTGTTTGGCATTTCTTAACACTAACAATGCCACAATGGTTAGTTGTTATTTTTGCTGGAAATCTTATTGTTTGGGCAGTCATGGTTATCGCGCAGTTCTTCGGTAAGAAATCAGCTTAAGTTAGTAGCGAATAATAAGACAGAAAAAGCGAAGACTACAATATAGGCTTCGCTTTTTGTTAGTACTTACTTCGTTAATGCGCTTTGTTCTAAGGCGGTTAGAATAGGGTAATCAGCAGGACATAATGTATAGAGTTTAAATTCGTTTAAACTCACCCACACCATTGCTTGATGCGTATTTAATACAATATCGCCTTCACACCATAGAGTTAAATAACCTTTTAATTCAATGATTTTATCACCGTAATCGAACACGCTATCAGCCAACCATTGTTGTGTTTTAGTCGTGATCGCTAACTCTTCCATGAGCTCACGCTCTAATGCATGCTCTGGTAATTCCCCCACTTCAACTTTACCGCCAGGAAACTCCCATAAACCACCTTGGCTCGCATTATCTAACCGCTGAGCAAGTAGGTACTTACCTTCTTTCTCAATAACTCCCGCAACAACAAGGATTGTTTTAAGCTTTTGCATTAATGTGACTTACCGCAGCACTGTTTGAATTTCTTACCACTATCACATGGGCAAGGATCATTACGACCAATATTTTTATAAGGGTTAATCGCTTGTGCTCCTGCGCCAAGCTGAAATTGATCCGCTGCCATCATCACTTCAGTTAGCATCAATGGTAGTTGCGAATAAAGCTCACTCGGTGCTGGCATTCCTGTCACGCCCGCTTGCTCCATTTGTTCCAGAGTACCGGCTTCATCAACACATAGCATAAGCGTTGTCAGTAATGCTGATAGCATGCGCATTGTGCCATCTGAAATAGACATCTCTTCCCAGTTTGGTTCAATGTAATGCCAAACAGCTAAAAAGCCTTGAGCAAACTGTGAAAGTGCCTCATTTGTATCACCACTTTCTTGCCATTTAAGCTCTATCGGTAATTGGTATTCACCCGCTTTTACTGTGCGATACTGCATTTCAAAGTGATTTAATACGGCAACTTTATCGGTCTCTGATAGCGCTATATCATTACCTTCAGTGACAGCACCAGTTAATAACACAGGTAACCAAATCTCTGGCTCCATAGGTTTCGGGTTTGCATTTGCGGCAAATAACGCGCCTTCAATAAAAGGAGCTGACATACCATCCCAGCCAGTTGGGAGTGTTATTAATGTATTCATGATAATTTCCAATAAAAGTTTCTATCGCCATTATACCTGAACTCACCCTTTATCTTCATATCATCACTTAATGAGTAGAAAAAACGCAATAATGATTGTTTCTGATAACAGTGTAAGTGGTGCCGATTAAAAATTTATTATGCTAATTTCTTGATATTTGATGCAGTTCAGCGAAATTAAACATATATTCTGTTTAATTACAGATAAATGTCATCATTTACAATCTATGCGATGGGAATAGCCATGGATAATCACGATTTAAATGCAATCATTGCTGGCGCGAGTGGTTTAGTTGGAGATGAACTCTTACACCAGCTACTTGCCAATAATAAATTCAAACATATTTATACTTTATCTCGTCGTGACTTACCGTTTCACAGCAGTAAATTACACCAAATCATAGATCCGCTTCTTCGGATAAATAGCTGGGAGCACGAAACGCCTCAGCCGCAATATGGCTTTATTTGTTTAGGTACGACAAAGCGCAAAGCGGGCAGTAAATCAGCACTTGCTGCGGTTGATCTCGATTTGGTAAAAGATGTCGCCACCACAATGAAAAACCTGGGTGTTAAACACATTATTGTAGTATCAAGCCTTGGGGCATCAAGCCACTCTCCTTCCCATTACTTACGCTGCAAAGGAAAAATGGAGCAAGCAATAACCAAGATGGAATTTGAACACTGTATTTTTATTCGGCCAGGCCCTTTAAAAGGTGAACGTAGTGAAATTCGTACTGACGAGCAATTATTACAACACGTGTTTGATGTGATCAATCCACTGGTTGTCGGTCCTCTAAAACATTTCTCCCCAATACCAGCTGATTACGTGGCACGTAGCATGGTAAAAATGGCACTATCTTGTCAAAAACATCAACTTGAACAAAAAACCATAGTTTCGGGTCATCAACTCCGCACAATTTAAAATCAATGGTGACAAATTAACCCTCTCGCACTAGAATCTTGCCCCTTATATGTAATTACCGAGCAGAGCTATAACCACTATGCGAGTTATTTTAGGCCCGATGGAAGGCGTCTTAGACCATTTAATGCGTGAGATGCTGACTGAAATTAATGACTACGATCTTTGTGTCACTGAATTTGTCCGTGTCATTGATAGCCTATTGCCGAGCAGTGTTTTCTATCGTCTATGTCCTGAATTACGTCAAGATGGAAAAACACGCTCAGGTACTCCTGTTCGGGTACAAATTTTAGGACAAGATCCTAACTGGATGGCTGAAAATGCGCAGCGTGCATGCTCATTAGGCTCAGCAGGCGTTGATATTAACTTTGGTTGTCCAGCAAAAGCGGTTAATAAAAGTCGTGGTGGCGCAGTTTTACTAAAAGAGCCAGAGCGTATTTATCAAATAGTTAAAGCTTGTCGCGCTGCTGTCAATCCCATTAAGCCTTTAACGGCAAAAGTACGTTTAGGCTGGGATGATCCTGCCCAATGTTTTGAAATTGCAGATGCTATTGCCCAAGCCGGCGCCGATGAAATGGTGGTCCATGCGCGTACTAAAGAAGATGGCTACCGCGCAGAGACCATCAAATGGGATTACATTAAACAGCTTAAAAATAGTGTCGCTATTCCCATTATTGCAAATGGCGAAGTCTGGAATTATCACGATGGTCAAGCATGCCTTACCGCTACCAATACTGATGCGTTAATGGTCTGTCGAGGCGCACTTAATTTGCCGAATTTAGGCAATGTGGTAAAACATAATCAAGCGCATATGAGTTGGGAAGACGTACTCGCCTTACTTCTAGTTTACTCTCAATTTGAGATCAAAGGAGATAAAGGGCTTTATTACCCTAACCGGGTAAAGCAATGGTTCTCTTACCTACGTCATGAGTACCCACAAGCCAAATTATTATTTACCGATATCCGTGCCTTAAATAAAGCGGCACCAATCATCGAAGTGCTTCAGCGCGCGCATCAGCAATAACCTTCATTTACAGCCCAATCTTATTGGGCTGTCTTTTTTACCTTCCACCATCATGAATACTCCCCATTTATCCCGCTAAAACGGCTTGCTTATTTACCATAAGGAAAATTCACACTTGCGCGTAAATTTAGGCCATTATTTATTGATAAAATTCTGTTTATTAAGGATCCACTATGCGTTGGAAAAACTCCCGTCGAAGTACCAATATTGAAGATCGTCGAGGCCAAGGCTCGTCTAAAGCTGGGTTGCCGATTGGTGCTTTATTTCGCTTTATTCCTTTTTTAATTAAAACAAAAATAGGTAGAGTTATTATGGTTGTCGGTGGCTTATTTTTAGCGTATCAACACTTTACTGGCGGTAACATGATGGGACAGCAGCAATCAGCTATACCTTCTCAACGAACAATCCAAAATGATGAGAATAAACAATTTGTCGCTGCGGTATTAGGCACAACTGAAACCGTCTGGAATAAGATCCTTGATGGTAAATACCAACCACCCAAGCTAGTGCTTTACAATAATGTAACCCAAACAGCTTGTGGCACAGGCTCAGCGCAGTCTGGCCCATTTTATTGCCCTGCGGATAAAAAAGTGTATTTAGATTTAAGCTTTATGAACGAGCTTAAAAAGCTAGGAGCCCCCGGTGATTTTGCTTTTGCTTATGTTATTGCTCATGAAGTGGGACACCATGTACAAAACTTATTAGGCACAAGTACTAAAGTACATCAAATGCAGCAACGTAGCAGCAAAGTGGAAGCCAACCGCTTAAGTGTAAAACTTGAACTACAAGCAGACTGCTATGCCGGCGTATGGGGACATTACGTCAATCAACAAGGCATACTTGAGGCAGGAGATATTGATGAAGGGCTCAACGCTGCCAGCTCGGTAGGCGATGACCATTTACAGAAAATGGCAGGCCATGCAGTTCAACCTGACGGTTTTACACATGGCACCTCAGCACAACGCATTGAATGGTTTAAGAAAGGACTAACAACTGGCGATCCTCGTCAATGTAATACCTTTCAACAGTAACCAGTTATTGTCGCAATAAAAAACGCCTCATCATACTGTACAGATAAGGCGTTTTTTGCGTATCGTTATCGATTAATTAATCAATAATGCGATTGGGATGATTCAAGATATGGTCCTCCCAGTCGATAACATCGATTTCATACACAATCTTATCGCGTACCGATTCATTAGCTTTATGCATCGCTTCTTTTGAACCAGTAATCAGTGGATGCCACTCAGGTAATGGCTTTCCTTCTGCTAATAAACGGTATGCACACGTTTCAGGAAGCCAAACAAACTCATCAATACGATCACGAGTCAATTTTAGACATTCTTCTCCGGATTCAAAACGATTAGGATAATCTTTGCAAGAACATGTTTTATTATCTAATAAACTACATGCCACATTGGTGTAATAGATATCATCTGTATCATCATCAATAAGCTTATGCAGACAGCACTTACCACAACCGTCACAAAGTGATTCCCACTCCTGATCTGTCATTGTTGCTAAGTCTTTTTCTTGCCAAAAATGCGTCATGATACCTACACTAAATTCACGTTATGCGCTTTAGAACAGCGCTAAATTACCATTTACTATTTTATTATAGCGCGGTGTTTATAGCGACCCTGACGGTAAACTGCAAATTCAAATTACCTATTAATCAATAATTGCATCGAAATGAGAGCTATTATTATTTAGTAAGAATACGGTCAACATAAATATAACACTGAAATAGATATTTAATTTTTGATCTTATGAATAAGGAGTGATAATTTGCGCAGCCAATTTAACCAATGAAGAGAGTGATTGATGGAATGTCGTCTTGGCTGTGGTGCCTGCTGTATAGCTCCAAGTATCTCATCAAGCATACCTGGAATGCCCAACGGCAAACCTGCAGGTGTACCTTGCGTTCAACTCAATGAACAGAATTTATGTAAACTTTTTGGCAAAGCTGAACGCCCTGCTGTATGCCACCATTTTAAAGCTTGCCCTGATATTTGTGGAAAAACCAATGAGCAAGCTTTAACGATAATTACAGAATTAGAGCAAATGACTTGATCAATGCTCTTTATCTTGCGACTGCGTTATTCTGTCGTTTTCCCCGTCAGAATACGTAATGCAATTTTTGCGTTTTCCGCAACCTGATGACCTGTATGTGTTAAATAACCACCATCAAATTGAGTAACCAATCCTTTCGCATATAAGCGTTGAGCAGCTGAAACCAATGCTGGATTTGCATCACTATGAACTTTTACCCCTTCCATGTTGCTATGAATAGGGAATTTCACTAATAGATTCATTTCTTCAACAATATCTTGAGTGTATGGCATAACGACCTCTTATTAGTTTCTATTTAGATCTCAATGTCTAATGACTGACCTATTTAATATCATGAGTTAATACTAGCTGTTGCTGGTGATAAAACTAGGTGCCAAGATCAACATCTTACGATCTTTATATCAGTAAAACGCGATCAAACTCATAATTTTAGAACTCTTTTTTCAGATATTTACATCTGTACAAAAAACACCCTAACCTGTTGAGAGATATAAAAAATCCGCTAATAAAAGCGGCTTTTTAAATTAAGCTTGAATACCAACAATTAACCATGGCGCGTTCGGCGTTTTTAAATCTCGCTCTAAATGCCATACATCATTAATATCTTCTTCAATCCCCTCTTGGCTATCTTTGTAACGGCCAGAGAACTGAATACTTAGCTGTGCTGAATTCGCGTCATAGTCTGCACGTACAAGTTCGGCATCAACGTACATCACTTCGGTATGTTGCTCACCTGAAAGTTTGGCACGTTCAGCTTGTAAATCAGCAAATAACGCAGATGATACGTATTCTTTGATTTTCGCTAATTCGTTATGGTTCCATGCGCCTTGAATAATACGATAGTGATCGCGAGAACCACTTAAAAATGAATTCATATTAAAGTTAGGCGGTAAATTAAATGGCACATCACTATCAGTTGACTCAAAACCACCATTTTGTGGTTGAGACTGCGAACCTGTCGCTTGACGGTATTGCTGTTGTGCTTGCTGTGGCTGCTGACGAGGAGAGTTTCCTGCGTAAGATTCACGATGCCCCATTGAAGTGCCTTTGTTTGTACGCATTGCTTTAAATAGTTTAAACAATACGAATGCAATCACACCAATAATGAGAATATCCATAAACTGGATACCATCAAATGAACCACCAAAGAAAGCAGCAAGTAAACCACCTGCAAGTAAACCACCTAATAGGCCACCCATTAAGCCTTTCTTGCTCGATGACGCAGGTGAATTTTGTTTACGAATAGTATCTGTTTGTTGTGGCTGTTGTTTTTTCATTGGCGCAGTTTTAAAACTTTTACCAAATGACTTACCACCACCAAATCTCTTTGCTTCAGCATGCGGTGTCGACAATGCGACCACAAACACTAAAGCAAATACAGTAAAAAAGCGTTTCATCATTGTTGAAGTACCTTATCCATATCCTGTAAGCATCGTAGCTATATAACGGAGAATGTCAATTCAAAGCCGTTGCTAAATTGTTACTGTTTCTTAACATCTATCGATGATAATTTCATCATTCTTGAATACAGCACCTCAATATTTTTGTATCCTGTTTTTTATTTAATATACTTATAAAATATTCCTCATTTTATGGCACTTTATCCATCAAAAGTGGTCTCTAATAAGTAATTAAACGTTAAGCCTTTGTTGTTTTTTTATCTTACGATATTTTCAACACTAACATGGATATTTTTATGCAAGAGAATAACACTCACAGTAAACTCATTGGTTATCTACTCTGGATATTCGGCTTTACGGGCGCTCACCGCTTTTATTATGGCAAACCAGTAACAGGGACTATTTGGTTTTTAACCTTAGGTCTATTCGGTATTGGTTGGTTAATTGACTTGTTTTTAATTCCATCAATGAATAGAGAATCTGACTTGCGTTTTGCTAGTGGTGATATTGATTATAATATCGCTTGGCTGCTGCTTACTTTCCTTGGTGTGTTTGGCGTCCACCGTATGTACATGGGTAAATGGATCACTGGTATACTTTATCTTTGTACCTTTGGTTTCTTCCTAATAGGTATTCTTATCGATTTTTGGACGTTAAATGATCAAGTTTCTTTAGAAAATACCAAGAATAAAACTGTATAGCTTTTAGTATTGGTGATTTTTGTTGTGACAAGATATCATTTCAAATCTTTAGAAATAAAATTGTCACAACTTGTTTCTGACATCGAATTCCTAACAACTATGGTTTCGATTAGATAATAATAACAATATAGAACGTTGTTCTATAATTAAAAACGTTAGTTTTTAACATACGATAAGCAAACACATCAAAGAGTAATATCCATGGCAAGAAGAAATGACCATACTCGTGAAGAGTTGGTAAGCATGACACTGGAGCAGGTAAAAAACTTTCTCAATGAGCACCCTCACCATGAGCTAAGTTTACGTAAAGTTGCAGCTATGATTGGTTATGTTCCTAGTACATTAGTAAATGTATTCGGTAATTATAATTTACTGTTACTACACGCTGTTGCCCAAACACTTGATGAATTATCTCAAGAAGTACAATCGTGTCTAACAGGGGCAACCAATCCAGAGCAGGCACTTCGTAGTCTCGCATATTGTTATCTCGACTTTGCAATTGCCCACCCATACCGCTGGCAGTTAATCTTCCAACACACAATGAATGGTGAAGATTTACCAGAATGGCAATCAGATCGAATCAATAATATGACGGGTATGTTGGAATCATTGATTGGTCAAGTTAGCAGTAACATATCTAAAGAAGAAGTACTGGAAACAAGCCGTGTTATTTGGGCTGGTGTTCACGGTATTACGCTACTTACTGTTGATGATAAGCTATTTACCTCAACGCCTGTTGACGGCAAAGCACTTATTGATAATCTTTTAAATACTTATCTAAATAAGTGGAAACAGTAATAGAGATAGCGTAAATGACCACACAGCCCCAATCGAGTCTTCTAACCAAACGGCGCTTCTTACCGTATTTTTTAACGCAGGCACTTGGGGCATTTAATGATAATGTTTACAAAAATATATTATTAATCCTGATCGCTTACGCTTCTGTTGATAGCCTTCCACTGAGTGCAAATTTACTGATTAATATTGCCGCAGGGCTATTTATTTTACCTTTCTTTTTATTTTCAGCATCTGCCGGTGTTATTGCCGATCAATACGATAAAGCAATGATCATGCGCCGAGTAAAACTGGCAGAAATTGTGATAATGAGTCTTGCTGCAATAGCCTTCTTCTATCAAAGTTATTCTGCTCTGCTGGTGTTACTCTTTTTAATGGGAACCCAATCGGCCTTCTTCGGCCCAGCAAAATATGCCTTACTCCCCCAGCACTTAAAATCAGAAGAGTTAATATCCGGTAATGCTTTAGTTGAAACAGGTACCTTTTTAGCTATTTTACTTGGCACATTGCTCGCAGGTTTTATTGCCGACAGCCATAACGCTCACTATATTGCGGCAGGATCAGTGATCTTTTTTGCGATATTAGGCTATCTCACATCCCTTGCTATTCCGAGCGCACCGCCTTCGGTAAAGAAAGCAACCTTCAAGTGGCAACCGATTAAACAAACTCGTTCAACCATGGCGATTGCACGACAAGATAAAACAATTTTCCAATGTATTTTGGGTATTAGTTGGTTTTGGTTTTTAGGGGCTTGCTACCTCACGCAATTCCCTAATTATGCAAAAATAAGCCTAGGTGGTAATGCCGCTTCTGTCTCTTTCTTACTGATGCTATTCTCTATTGGTATTGCTATTGGCTCTATGTGTTGTGATCGCTTATCTCAACACCGAATTGATCCAGGAATAGTACCTATTGGTAGTTTAGGGATCACATTATTTGGTTCAGGTTTATTTTTCCTCGCTCCAGCAACTACAGTACAAACTCAGAGCCTAATGGCGTTTATGACGGCACCGAGTCTATGGCCAATCTTTGCATCATTGCTATTACTTGGTATTGCTGGTGGTATTTTTATTGTCCCGCTTTATGCCTTAATGCAGCAGCGCTCTAAAGAAGATGAACGTGCACAAATCATTGCAGCAAATAATATATGGAATGCTGTATTTATGGTTGTCAGTGCTATTTCAGCCATTGTCTTCTTATCTCTTTTAAAACTTTCAATTCCAGAGTTCTTCTTAATCTTAGCTGCGATGAATTCATTAGTTGTTGTCTATATCTACTTCCAAGCCCCTGATTTTTTTTGGCGCTTTGTGGTTTGGATGATCACCCATACGATGTATCGAGTAAAAAAACAGAATTTGAATAATATTCCTGAACAAGGAGGGGTGCTACTTGTCTGTAATCATGTCAGTTACATGGATGCATTACTATTAGCAGGCAGCTGCCCACGCCCTATCCGCTTTTTGATGGACCGTAATATTTATAACCTGCCATTGGTCAAATCCTTCTGTAAAGCATGTAAGGCGATTCCTGTCGATGCGAATGACCGTACATCTATACGTAATGCTTTTTCCAAAGTGTCAGAACATTTAGATAATGGCGATATAGTTTGTGTCTTTCCAGAAGGACAGCTCACCTTTGATGGCGAAATAGCCCCGTTTATGCGTGGAATTGATTTAATCATTAAACGTTCGAATGTCACGGTGATCCCCGTGGCACTGCAGGGACTATGGGGGAGCTATTTTAGTCGAGAGGGTGGCGTTGCATTATTAAAATGGCCCAAACGTTTCTGGTCACAAGTCACTATCGTCGCAGGGGAATGTCTGTCTTCCCAAGAGGCAAATAGCCAATTGTTATATCAACAAGTGACGCAATTACGTGGCGATAGAAAATAACGTTCATCTTTGTTAGGCTCTAACTAGCAAATAGATTAAAAAGGTGAAGCTAGATATTAGCTTCGCCTTTTTATTATTGCTTAGATAACCAGTTGGCTAACTTCGTCCGAGAGAGTTTTATCCCTTGATAAATATCGCCATCAGGTAAAGCGAGATAACGAATTGGACGCTTAAACGCAGCCACTTTATCTGCCATATAAGTCATCACATGATCAATAAATAACGCATCCAGCGGGCAAGTTGTTTTCACAATAGCAACCGGTCGTTGACCAAAGTCATAATCATCAATGGGTAAAACAACAGCTTGTTCTATCTCTGGATACTGTAACAGTACCGCTTCAATATCTTCTGGTTGAACATTCTCTCCACCAGAAATAAACATGTTATCTGCGCGACCATGAATAAATAGCTCATCATCGTGCCACTCCCCCATGTCTTTGGTTGCAAACCATTCCCCATCGTGCCCATGGTTATCTAAAATAGAAAAAATAGTATGGTTACGGTAATACCCCAAGCACAAGCTTTTACCTCGAACTAAGATCTCACCATCACGTAAAAGTAATTCTCTATTTGGTAATACGTTACCGACACCACGACTACCATTGGCTTGTTTAGCCGATATTGTTGATGCCATTTCCGTCATGCCGTAACCACACCAACAGCCAATACCAGCACTGTGCGCTTTATTAGTGAGAGTAACAGGGATATGTGCGCCACCTAATAACACTTGTTTTAGCATCATCGATGATGGTGTTGCAGTATTATCAATACTATCGAGTAAACGTTGTAATTGAGTAGGTATTAATGATGCGTGAGTCACCCAATGCAATGCTTGCTGCTGCTGCGCTTTATCGACAATGACTAAGCATGCTCCACGATATAACCAGCGCCATACAATCGCTACCCCCGAAATGTGGAATAACGGTAATGACAATAACCAACTATCTTCTGCTGTGAATGTCATTTGACTTAGCAAGCCAGAAGCACTGGCTAAATGTGACTCGGCATTATGAACCACAGCCTTGGGTACACCCGATGAACCTGATGTTAGTGTCAGTGTCATTGGGCGATGCTCTTGCCATGTCACAGGCACCATACGTGCGATAGTGGGTAATTGCAGAACAATATTTTGCCCAGTTAGCGATGTTATATCGTGTTCAGTATCCGACCAAATATAGTCATTATCGAGTATCACTAGCTGTTGCTGCAATTCAGAAGAAGACAATTTCGGGTTTAACCCTACATAGCGTGCCCCCACTCGAAAAATAGCTAGCATCAACCATAATACTTGAATCGAATTATCAGCGATTACAGCCACAAGTTGATCACGCTTAACGCCCTGCTCTACTAGACCTTGTGCGTAATCATCAACGTTTGAGGAGACATCAGCCCACGTGTACGTTTGTGCATTATGCTCTTTATCACCTAAAGAGATGGCGATATCTGATGGACGCTCTGCAGCCCATCGCTGCCAAGGCCATGTTAGAAAATCGTGTTTTATTTCTGCCATACTAGGTCTAACTCTGCTAAAGAGATCATTGGAAGCTCACTATCCGGCCAAGGTGTCACCAATTGTGCTTTAAACAACTGCATGGTATCTAGACCGGGGATAACATTGGGTGTTTGCCACTGGGCGAAACGTGCTAACTGATTTAACCCTAGGCTTGATTCTAAACTTGAACTAATCACTGCCGTTAGCCCTGCCGCTTGAGCTTGCTCCACCAGCTCAATACAACGGGCTAAACTACCGGTTAGTGTGGGCTTGATAATAATTGCAGCAACACCTGGCTGTGCTTTTACTTCAAAATGAGGATCGCGGACAGTTTCATCCCAAGCAATATTAATACCTGTTTGCTCTGCAAAAATCAGGCTATCTTGAGGATCAATACAAGGCTCTTCTAAAAACGCGATCCCTTGCCGATTTTCAGGCTTCACATATTTAGCAAATTGTTGTGCTTTAAGCGGTGTCCACTTACGGTTTGCATCTAAACGTAACTGAATCTCTGGTATCGCTTCAATAAACATATTAGCAACAATACCATCACGCACCGCTTCATACATACCGACTTTGATTTTAGCGACTTTATCGCCATTTTCGGTATTCAAACGTTCAATTAACTCGTCAGGATCACCTGAGCATAACGGTGCTACCGCATAGTTAGCACTAAGAGGCAACTCTCCCGCTAACTCTGCCATTGCACAACTAAAACCAAAGGCAACAGAAGGATAAGCATCGCTTATATGTATGTCTTGCCCGTCAAGCCAAAGTTCAAGTAGTTCTTTTGTTTGCTCTAACGCTTGCTCTAGTGTTTCATTGCTAAACTCAGGCAGTGGCGCTATTTCACCTAGACCAACTTTGTCACCTTGAATAAGTTCGACAACCAAACCTTCACGCGTTACTAAACGTTGATCACGTAAAATGACACCGGAATCCATAGGTAACTGATATCGATATAACTTAACACTGCGCATTCTTGATAACCTTTAATTAATACCAGAGCATAAAACACGTTAAACCTTAGTCTAACGGCATATTAAATCACTTTAATTACAATGGCTCGTTACAACTTTTGAATAAAAGCAGATAAGGCAGATGTAAATGCATGTGGTTGTTCAACATGAATATTATGCCCAGCGTCAGGGATCACTTCTACGCTTAGCTCTGATTGCATAGCGATCTGACGAAATTTTGCATCATATTCACCACAAACATAACGAACAGGTAATTTTAAGTTTTGTAGCGGTGTGAGTAATAATGGTTGTTTAGATAATGACGTTGCTAGCAACATATTCGCGACACCTTGCCCAAGGTTATCACTACGTTTAGCGACTAAGCTTTGTCTTTGGTCATGGTTCAGTGATGAAAAAACAGATTGTTGATACCAATCATTCAGCACTGATATAAGAGATTGTTGAGAAAAACGTGCAGCCCATGCTTTATCATTATCAAGACGTGCCGCACGGTCTGAGAACAACAATCCAAAATGCCCACCTTCTAAAAAGATACCTTGCAACCTTGGCTGGCGCTTAGTGGTACCCCCATTTTCTAATTGCGTAGCCAGATACATAGCAAGTCGCGCACCTAACGAATACCCCACTAGCACGAAACGCTGAATACCACGGTGTTCCAACGTTTTTAGTATCGCCTGATAACTCTGCTTAAAGCCAATATCAGAGTCATCTAGTGGAATAGATACTGACGCACTAAAACCGTGCCCAGGCAGATCGATAGTTACACAATAATAGTTATGCATTAATGCTGAAGTAATTAATCGCCAATCACGCCCTGAGCCTAATAGCCCATGAAGAAAAACAATCACGGGTTGGCTTGCTTGCGGGCGTTTTCCAAATACTTCAGAGTAAAGACGCACGTTTTACCTCAGAAAAGATCTCTTTTAA
Organism: Photobacterium sp. SKA34; assembly: GCF_000153325.1. Taxonomy (GTDB): domain Bacteria; phylum Pseudomonadota; class Gammaproteobacteria; order Enterobacterales; family Vibrionaceae; genus Photobacterium. Next base: position 500,768 of record NZ_CH724143.1, on the reverse strand, counting down.
CATCTGCCCAGCTTCTCCAGTAGGCGTTTTAATTTCGATGATCGTTGTCTGGTTAACTTGTTGAGCATTCACTACTGTAGTTTGGGCTTCAGCTATTGTTGTTGGGCTTTGATAATTCAATTCAAACATGGCTGCAGCATGGCTAAATTCAAAACCATGAGGCATACGATAAAAATCATCTTTTTGCTGCTCTGGTACTGGTAACATATCAAAAATACCGCCACCATCATTATTCGTAACAACCATGACCATAGGTAATGCAGTTTGTTTTAATAATGCGAGAGAATTGAGATCGTATAAAAATGACGTATCACCCAATAGCATCACTAATGGTGCTTTTCTAGCGCGTTGCACACCAGCAGCTGTTGCTATTAATCCATCAATACCTGATGCACCACGGTTGGTAAATGTCGCCGTTGTTGGTAAATCACCAAACATATCTAGCAGTCGAACAATCATACTATTACCGAGGAACAACTCAGAATCAGGTACTAGCCAATCTCTCAATAATGCTGCTAATGAGATTTCAGATAAATCGTCACAATGCCGATTCGCTATCTCACGATAACGCTTAGACGCGCCCACTAGAGGTAATGCCCATCCACTATGTGATGATGTTTTTTCATCAAGAAGCGCTGCACAGGTCCACGCGCTCACATTCGCTTGGATACGAAAACCAGAATGATGATGAGGGTCTAGACGTCCTTGTTGTGGATCGATTAACCAATAATCATCCCACGGCTGATCGCCAATAAACTGTAATAAACGTTTAGAAACAATCCGTGCACTAAATTGCAGTAACACTTGTGCTTGAGACAAAACGTCAGCACAGGCTGGATTTTGTAACCAACCATCAAACCCCGCATATTCGCTGGAGCCTCCAGCTTGGGGATCGACCAATAACGGCCAGCCTAATCGGGCTGCTAACGTTTTTACATCAGCAAGTTCATTAATCGCTAACTTACCCGCAACGATTAAGCCTTTTTTGTTGCACAACTGCTGCCATTGCACTGAATCAATGACGATATCAGTGCTGGTCGCTTGTTGATGTTGGCAATACGGTAATACCGTTGCCTGCCACTTTTTAACCGATGCTAGATAGGTCGAAAAATCTACCGTCTCACCATATAACGGCTCAGGGTAATGGCAATTAAAATGGATTGCACCGCCGCGTAACTGTTGTTGATGTATTAACTCATCAACCACACCTAACAACCAATTAGGGGAGATATCAAGTGTAGGGGCTGGTAGATCAACAAACTCTGTTACATGCAGTGAAAAAATACCATGCTGACGTATGGCTTGATTCGCGCCACATTGCAATAATTCAACCGGGCGATCTGAGGTTAACAGCACTAATTTTTCTTTTGTTAACCCAGATTCAGCAACAGCAGGTAATAAATTAGCGACCGCTGTACCTGATGTCACAATCACCGCGACGGGTGTTTGCGATGCTTTGGCTAAACCTAATGCGAGAAAGCCTAAACCGCGTTCATCAAAATGAGTGTGAATAGTCAGTTCTGACTGTTTTGCTGCCGCTAACGTCAACGGTGTTGAACGAGAACCAGGTGCAATACAAACATGCTGAACACCTTGTCGAACTAATTCTTCAAGTATCAGCTCTGCCCAACAGCTATTTAATGCAGCCCTATAAGCAAGACTATTCGATAAGGTTAATTGCATGATGCGCTTTTATACCCCATTTCAGCAGCTAACGAACGATCTGTCTCTTGCTCAAATAAACTACAGAGTGTTGATGTCTTTCGATCAAGCTCTTTCCATTCACTTTCTGCAACTGAGCCCGGTACAATACCTGCTCCTGCAAATAAATGGACTTCACCTTCAATGATTAATGCACTACGAATAGCCACACAAAACTCACTATGGTGCTGGCTAATATAACCCATCGCACCACTATACCAACCGCGAGCAAAAGGTTCGTTTTCAGCTATAAAATGAAGAGCAGGATCACGAGGTAATCCAGCAATCGCAGCCGTTGGTTGTAAGTTATCTAATAAATCCGCACTAAAAACGCCACTATTTAACTCAGCATCAATGCTTCGCTTTAAGTGTTGGACTTTACGTAGTTGAACTAATTCTGGGGTTTGAGACACATTCATCGATTGGCTACAAGGCACTAATCGATTAACAATATCATCAACCACTAAACGATTTTCATAGCGGTTTTTATTATCAGACAATAGCCATTGTGCTAATTGCTGATCTTCAACATCATCTTTACCACGGCCAATCGTACCCGCTAATGCTTCTGTTTGAATGGCATGTTCATGACGTTGAAATAACCGTTCAGGCGTTGAACCCATAAATCCATGCTTTTCATCAAGCGCCATTAAAAAGTGAAAACTATTACTATTATTAGCACAGCTAGCTTTCAGTAATTGGGCGGGTGATACAGGTTTATCTAGCTGTAACGTTGTTCGTCGAGCAAGCACTACTTTTTCAAATTCTTTATTTTCAATCGCATCTAATGCTCGTATCAGCATATTTGACCAACCAGTAAAATCCGGCGTATTACTGCGATTTAAAATTTTACTGTGAATACCACTGATCAACGATGTATCAAACATCAATTGTTGTAATGCAGTCACAATACGTGCACGATCTTCACCAACATTAACCGCAATGTGCCATTCATTATCCAGACGACTCAATTCAAGCAGCGGTAGAAAGAAAAAAGAAGATAGGCAACGTTTATTTCGCTCTGTTCTTCCATCAAAAGATCGCCCGCCCCAAATTCGCTGCTCATTAGAAATCACTTTTTCAGCAGCTTTAGGATCAGTAAATGTTTTTATTTGGCCTAGCGCGACAACCTCTTCTCGGCAATTACGTGATTGCCAATAGAGTTTAGGATACAAAGTTTGTGTATCCATCCAATCAATGAGGTCGATATGTTTTGGTAAATCTAATTTAACCAATATACGCTGGGTTGTTGCAGATGCTTGCTCTAATTTAGCAATTAATCGTTTAACGGCTTGTTGTAACGCAGTCAAGATAACCTCGCTCAGCTCTATTACACCAATACGGCTCATCCCTGGCTGAAAGATACATATGTCACTCTCTTCGACATATTTTCTTTACTAAGAATAGACACTTATTCCCTAAAAGAGAGAGAATTACTACTAATTCTATTAATAAAGAAGAATGATGCATTATTCTACCTCACAAGGAAGCATCTGACTAATGAAGTAACACAATTGTATTACTTACCTAACTAGCAGAAACCTCTATTCAACTTTGCTTATTCTAGCTAAACACGCCTTTTTCATTCTGCCAAAATAAAATAAAACACTCTTTTACATAATTATCTTCTAAAAGGTGTTCCTATCTCCCTCTTTTATAGTGTAATTTGTGGTTATACCTAATAATCATCAGGAAAGCCTCATATGCAAAAATTCGGGATGTCATCCAAGCTTAATAATGTTTGCTATGACATACGTGGTCCCGTTCTGAAACACGCTAAGCGTATGGAAGAAGAAGGACAAAAAATACTCAAACTAAACATCGGTAATCCAGCGCCGTTTGGTTTTGATGCCCCTGATGAAATTCTTGTGGATGTGATCCGTAATCTACCAACATCCCAAGGTTACTGTGATTCAAAAGGTATTTATTCTGCGCGTAAAGCCGTTGTTCAACACTACCAAAAGCGCGGCTTACTTGATCTTGATGTCGAAGACGTTTATATCGGTAACGGTGTCTCTGAATTAATCGTTATGGCAATGCAAGCACTGCTAAACCATAAAGATGAAATATTGGTCCCATCACCTGATTACCCATTATGGACTGCAGCGGTCTCATTATCTGGTGGTACCCCCGTTCACTACACGTGTGATGAGCAATCAGATTGGTATCCAGACCTTGATGATATAAAGAAAAAAATCACGCCAAACACTCGCGGTATTGTATTAATCAATCCGAATAACCCGACGGGTGCGGTATATAGCCGAGATTTTCTGATCGAAGTGGTTGAAGTTGCACGTCAGCACGATTTGATTATTTTCGCCGATGAAATCTACGATAAAATTCTTTACGATGGTGCACAACATACCTCTATTGCCCCATTAGCAGAAGATGTGGTTTGTGTAACATTCAATGGCCTTTCAAAATCATATCGAGTATGTGGTTTCCGTGCAGGCTGGATGATCATTTCAGGACCAAGACACCGCGCTAAAGGTTACATCGAAGGGTTAGAAATGCTGTCATCAATGCGTTTGTGTGCCAACGTACCTATGCAGCATGCCATTCAAACCGCATTAGGTGGTTACCAAAGTATTAATGAATTAATCTTGCCGGGTGGACGCCTGCTAGAACAGCGCAATAAAGCTTATGATCTATTAACCCAAATCCCTGGCGTTTCTTGTGTTAAGCCAAAAGGCGCGTTGTACCTATTCCCTAAATTAGATCAGAAGAAGTTTAATATTCAAGACGATCAAAAAATGGCAATGGACTTTTTACTACAAGAGAAAGTGCTTGTTGTACATGGAACCGGATTTAACTGGAAACAACCAGATCACTTCCGCATTGTAACCTTACCCCATGTCGATGATCTTGAACTAGCAATGGGACGCTTAGAGCGCTTCTTACATAGCTATCGCCAATAGCCCTTGCAAACAATTCTTAAGCCTCGGTAAGCCGGGGCTTTTTATTAAGTAAAAACTGTCAATATTTCCCTAACTTCTGTTACCTTTAGTTCATAACGTCTATAGATGCTGCTGATCAGCACATTTAGTTTAAGAGAATTGAACATCATGGAAAAAAGTCATTTCTTCGCCCACCTTGCTCGTATGCGTTTAATTCAACGCTGGCCATTAATGCGAAGTGTCGAAGCTGAAAATATCTCCGAGCACAGCCTTCAAGTTGCTTTTGTCGCTCACGCACTTGCGTTAATTAAAAATCGTAAATTTGGTGGGAACCTAAACCCTGAACGTATTGCGCTTCAAGGCATGTTCCACGATGTCAGTGAAGTACTCACAGGTGATATGCCAACCCCTATAAAATACTACAACCCTGCGATTGCTGAAGAATATAAGAAGATTGAATTAGCGGCAGAGAAACGACTTATTACTATGCTTCCTGAAGAATTTCAGGATGATTATGCCTCTCTACTTGATAGCCATAAAATTGATGCTGAGAATGCAGCTATTGTTAAGCAAGCCGATACATTATGCGCTTATATAAAATGCCTTGAAGAGCTCAGTGCGGGGAATCATGAATTTACTCGTGCGAAGAAAAGATTGGAAGAAACCCTTGAGCAGCGAAAAACACCTGAGATGACCTATTTTCTTGAGACATTTGCTGATAGCTTTAATCTTACTTTGGACGATATTAGTTAATGACAGAATTTACTATCTCACCAGCATGGGAAGAACGCTTTTATAACGAGCAAAAAATGCGTCGTGATGATCATCGTTCTGCTTTTCAGCGCGATCGAGCCCGAATTCTTCACTCTGCCGCCTTTCGTCGTTTACAAGCAAAAACTCAAGTACATGGCGCTGGTAATCACGACTTCTATCGGACTCGACTCACCCACTCGCTAGAAGCATCACAAATCGGTACAGGGATCGTTGCGCAACTCAAATTAAAGCAACCAGAATTTAAATCATTACTCCCTTCAACAAGTTTAATGGAAAGTTTGTGTTTAGCGCATGATATCGGTCACCCACCATTTGGTCATGGTGGTGAAGTCGCCTTAAATTACATGATGCGAAATCATGGCGGCTTTGAAGGGAATGCACAAACTTTTCGAATCGTAACCTTACTCGAACCTTATACCGAAGGGTATGGTATGAACCTCGCCAGACGTACCTTGCTTGGTTTACTAAAATATCCAGCTCTACTCAGTGAAACTACCGCTCCAGAGCGCGCACCTGATGTCGTGAACTTTCGTCACCTTAAAGCAAAAGACTGGTATCCAGCTAAAGGCTTATATGTGGATGATAAAGAGGTCTTTGACTGGGTGTTAAGCCCGTTATCAGACAAAGATAAAGCTCTCTTTGCGCAAATGCGGTGTGAGCGTTTATCGCCACGAGAACCCTGTAAGACACGTTTTAAATCATTAGATTGTTCAATCATGGAATTAGCTGATGACATTGCATACGGTGTCCATGACTTAGAAGATGCCATCGTGATGGGAATTGTGACACGCGATGATTGGCAAGAAGCTGTTGCCTCAAAAATAGCAGAATGTGGTGATCCATGGTTAGAAGAACGTATTAGTGATATCAGTGAGCTGATGTTTGCTAGCCATCATCAGCGCAAAGATGCCATTGGAGCGCTGGTCAATGGTTTACTCACCTCTATAACCATTAGTCCTACGATTCAAAACGGTACTGATTTTTTTGATGAGCCATTATTACAATGGAATGCATTTTTATCCGAGCCGATGGAGCGCGCTTTAGAAGTGCTTAAACAGTTCGTAAGTATCTATGTGGTAAAAAAACCTGAGATACAACTGTCGGAATATAAAGGGCAACAATTGATCATGGAACTCTTTGAAGCTTTTGCTTCTGATCCAGAAAGATTGTTACCAGATAATACTCGCTTACGGTGGTTAGAAGCTAAAGAGCAAGGAGATAACGAGCTTAGGATCATCGCCGATTACATTTCAGGGATGACGGATGGGTTCTCTCAACGTCTCTATAGCACATTATTCTTACCTACCTCTGAAACAGGTATAAGTAATAATGGCTATGGTTTTTAATCAATAAGCTTTATTTTACACCAAAGGGCTCACATACTCCCTTTGGTGTTCCAACTAACCTTTATAATTTTTATCAAATACGCCAGGCGGCATTTGTTGAATTTGAAAATTAATCATATTTTCAAACGCATCAAGTAATGGCTGAAGATTTATAGATGTTGGCTCTAACACTGATAATGCTAAATACCCCGCCTCAACCGTTGATACCCCCTGATCTTTTGGCGATTTTCGAATACGATAATTTCCGGTCTCTACATTGTCTAAATGGACTAACGGTAAGTGATGTAAATTGGTCGATAGTTGCCACATTTTATAGGCTTTCTTCCAAGTCCCATCAAGTAAAATAATCACGTTTTTTCGAGACGGTTTAGCATGTTCTACAATATCAGACAGTGCTGTCGCACGCTCACCTGGATAAACCACATAAATATCACTTTCTGGGTCAGCTAAAGCTGCATTTAACTCCTCATGCTTCGAAAAATCTTCACCTACCCAAAGTCGGCTATTGGGTAAAGAAAGTGATAGTATTCTTGCAGTGCCAATTGCTCGTTTAACTTCTGATGGATGTTGCAAAATCCATAACTCAGTTTGAGTTGCAATAGGTTTTATCCAGTGGCAGATGCAGGCTTTGTTTGCTTTACCACAGTTATCACAGTACCGACTCATTGAGGTTGCCTTGTCTATTCGAAATTATATTGTTATTGCTATAATCATGATGGTTATAGCTCAATTACCACAATGTCAGCCATTATTAGTTTGGGATCGCCAAGATATTATTAATGGTGAACTATGGCGGATCCTATCAGGAAATATTACACATACCAATTGGGTCCATCTTGCAATGAATGCTAGTGCCTTTGCAATCATTAGCTATATTTTCCGTGCCCATTTTCATGCTAAGTCTTATAGCTTATTGATCTTAATTTTATCATTCACTATAGGTATTGGGCTATTTGCTACGAATATTACTTGGTATGCTGGATTTTCAGGTGTATTACATGGCATCTTTGCTTGGGGTTGTATTCGTGATATACAATCAAAAACTCGGGGGGGATGGCTCTTACTCCTAGCACTTATCATTAAGATATGTTGGGAACAATACTTTGGTGGCTCTGTAAGTTCTGAAGAATTGATAGGAGTACGTGTAGCAACTGAGGCCCATTTTATTGGCGCAATCACAGGCATACTTTATGCCTTACTTATCAAGCAAAAAATCAACTCTCAAGTTGAAGATCACCGATTTAAATGACTCTCATAATACGGGAGCACGGTCGCTCCCGTTAAAGTTAATAATTACAGTTCAATACGTTTTCTATTCTTATCAACAGTCGCCTCACCGATCCCTTTAACTTTAGTTAAATCATCAACGCTCGCAAATTTACCATTCACTTTTCGATAATTAATAATCGCTTGTGCTTTCTCAGCACCTATACCGATTAGTAATGTATCCAATTGCTCAACATTAGCTGTATTAATATTAATTTTGATATCAATACCTTCATGCATATTGTCAGCAGCGTGACTTAAAGGGACGAGTGCTAATCCACCAACGAGTGTAATGGCTTTAAACAAGCGATATGCGTACATCTTTTTATCCTTTCTTGATATGAATGTTTGAAAAGGATAAAAAGAAAATAAGGACTATGAGGATATTATTTAAAAATAAAAGATAAAAAAACGACGGGCCGCACAATGGCGGCCCGTTAATAGAAATGTAAATTTCAATTAATTTGCTGGCTTGTCCAACATTGGGTAAGTCACTTTCGCTGACTCACGTAATGTCTGAAGCGTTGCTGATAGATCTTGTTGAGCAAACATATTCTCAACTTGAGTTGCAAACTGAGTATCAACATCACTTTTCGATGTCGTAACATTCACAACTTTATCTAAAGCAATGATTTCAACATTACCCTTGTTATCACGTGACATACCATAAGACACTTTACCGTCTTTTGGTTTAGGTAATGTGAACGCAACACGTGCTACATTAGCATCAGGACCTGAACGTGTTATGGTTTGATCGCCAGAGAAGCTTAGACCATCTTTTGCAATAACATCTGACTTACCGTCACGTAATGCCGCAATAATTGAATCAGCCTTCTCAGTTGCTTGCTTCTCACCTTTTTGTTGAGCAAGCAGTGTTTTCACTTTTGCTTCAACATCAGTAAATGGCAGCACTGATTCAGAACGTGCATCATCAACACGAACAACTACTACATGCTCAGGTGCAATCTCAATTACATCAGAGTTCATACCGTCATCATGAACCTCTGGGCTTTGTAATGCTTCTTGCACTTTCTTATCACTTAACACGCCTTTCTCATCTTGTAATGAGATAAAGCCTGTTTTGATAATCTTCGCCTTTACAGCTTCTGCTGCATCATCTAGAGAATCAGGTGATTCAAATGCCGTTTCTGCTAGCTTGCTTTGTAGCTTATAGAATTGCTCCGCTACTTGCTGCTCTTGAAGTTCAGCAACAATGCTCGCTTTCACATCAGCAAAAGGTTTAACCTTTGGCTCTTCAATACCATCAAGTAAAATAATGTGGTAACCAAAAGAAGACTTCACAAGGCCAGACATATCACCTGGTTTTGCTAATGAGAAAGCTGCTTCTTCAAACGCAGGATCCATCACGCCTTTACCAAACCAATCAAGCTTACCGCCATCTTTGGCACTGAAAGTATCATCTGATGATTTCTTCGCAACATCAGCAAAATTAGCCCCACCTTTCAATTCAGCCAGTAATGCTTCCGCTTTTGCTTTAGAAGTATCGCTGTCGCCTTTTACTAAGATATGGCTAACTTGAATCTTTTCAGCAGTGCTGTATTTGCTCTTATGTTCGTTGTAATACGCTTCAGTTTCTTTATCAGTGATCTTAATATTGTTCACTAGATTTTTATCTGAAAGTTCAATGTAAGACACTTTTACTTGAGCTGGGCGCGTAAACTGCGTTTTATTCTTATCATAATAAGCTTTAGCTTCTTTATCCGTTACCGTTACTTTGTCGGTAAAGTCTGCAAGATTCAACTTCAAAGTACGAACAACACGCTCTTGTGATTCAAGCTTACGAAGTTCATTTAATTCATTATTAAGTGCGAAATCACTGCCTTCTAATGCGCTTAAGAATTGTTGACGTAGCATGTCTTTACGGATTGACTCTGCAAATTGCTCAGGAGAAAATCCAGCACGACGTAACGTTAAATTATATTGTTCATTATTGAACACACCATCAACTTGGAAAGCTGGCATTGCAACAATGGCTTGCTTAACTTGAGCATCGCTCACGCCAAGACCAAGCTCTGTCGCGCGTTGCTCAATCAACTCATCATTAACCATACGCTCAAGCACGCTATTACGGAATTGCTGTACGTAAGCAGGATCACCCATTAGTTTTGAGAAGTAATCACCTAAACGTTGCTGCATTTGATTACGTTGATTTTGATAAGCCTGCTCGAATGCACGCTGACTAATTTCTTTATCATTAACTTTTGCTGCAACTTGCTCATTACCGCCAGCCAGATAACTGCCGACACCAGCAAATACAAAAGAAAAAATAATTAAGCTAAGAATAATCTTAACCCAGATGCTGTTAGCGCCTTCGCGCAATCGCTCCATCATAATTTGCCGTCTCTCCTACTTGTTCGATCTGGCACGGTTTCGAACTACAAATGTGTGCAAAAAATATCGGTATCAACGTGATAGCTGTACCTTCAATATTATTAAGCCGTTACTGACTAAAACGTAAATAACCTGTTGTATTAGCTTTTAAACTAAAGATAGCACTAACACAATAAGCCACAAAGCGCATAGCATAATAACTTGATACCGATTTGACTAATGAAATGTTCTTTGCTCTGGTTAAAAAGAATAAATCCCTAGTCAAATAGGCATCATTATAAAGTAAAAAAAGCGCATCAACCGATGCGCCTTTGTTGTACTGGATCAGTATACCCTTTCCAGTAGCAATATTTAAGCCATGATAACATGACAAAACAGTCAGAAAAAACCGACTATTTCTTAGTTAACAGAGTCTTTTAGCGCTTTACCCGGCTTAAAACCAGGTACTTTCGCAGCTGCAATTTGAATTTCTGCACCTGTCTGTGGGTTACGGCCAGTACGAGCTGCACGTTCACGTACAGAGAAAGTACCAAAACCAACCAATGCAACTTGCTCACCGTCTTTCAATGTATCTGACACAGCTTCAATGAATGCGTCTAAAGCACGACCCGCTGATGCTTTTGAAATGTCAGCGCTTTCTGCGATTTTATCTACTAGTTGAGTTTTGTTCACGATTAAATCCCCTTAATGAACTTGCCTACCCGTACTCGTCACTGAGACGCTGTAAATAGTAGACAATAAATTGTTTCTAGACCTGATTGTATTGATAGAAACTTAACAGGTCTTAATAATACATCGCTTAGCGCGGATTAGAGTTAACTTATAGCCAGACAAAAAAACGCTGACAAGGACTTTTGTCTTTGAAAGCGTTTTTTATTTAGTTAATTTTGCTACAGGTCACTATTTTGAGCATTTACCAGCTCAATACCTGTCGGATTATTCTGAAGTGCAACAGTTAACACTTCATCAATCCAACGCACTGGACGAACTTCCAAATCGGCGATTACGTTCTCTGGGATCTCTTCCAGATCACGCTCGTTCTCTTTGGGAATAAGCACTGTTTTAATGCCACCGCGGTGTGCTGCTAATAGTTTTTCTTTCAACCCACCGATAGGTAAAACCTCACCACGAAGTGTAATTTCACCTGTCATAGCCACATCGGCACGAACAGGATTACCCGTTAGGCTAGATACAAGTGCTGTACACATTGCAATACCCGCACTTGGGCCATCCTTCGGTGTCGCACCTTCAGGTACGTGAACATGAATATCACGTTTTTCGTAGAAATCAGCTGCAATACCTAAACGCTCAGCACGAGAACGTACCACTGTCATTGCCGCTTGAATCGACTCTTGCATGACATCGCCCAGTGACCCTGTGTAAGTTAACTTACCTTTACCTGGCATAGACTCTGTTTCAATGGTTAATAAATCACCACCAACTTCTGTCCACGCAAGTCCTGTCACTTGACCAATACGATTACTTTCGTCAGCTTTACCGTAGTCGCAACGCTGAACACCTAAGTAATCTTTTAAATTATCTTGGCTGATTTCAACGTGTTTAATGTCTTTATTAAGTAAAATTTCTTTCACTGCTTTACGGCAAAGTTTAGATATTTCACGCTCAAGGCTACGAACACCCGCTTCACGCGTGTAGTAACGAATAATGCCAATAATCGCAGAATCATCTACAGTCAACTCACCCACTTTTAAACCATTACGTTTAACTTGCTTGTCAAGTAAGTGGTTCTTAGCAATGTTTAGCTTTTCATCTTCGGTATAGCCCGATAAACGAATAACTTCCATACGATCAAGCAATGGACCAGGAATGTTCATCGAATTAGATGTAGCGACGAACATCACATCAGATAAATCATAATCAACTTCTAGATAGTGATCATTAAACGCACTATTTTGCTCAGGATCTAATACTTCTAGCAATGCTGACGCTGGATCACCACGCATATCAGATGACATCTTATCAATTTCATCTAATAGGAAAAGTGGATTTTTAACCTCAACTTTAGCCATTTTCTGGATCAATTTACCAGGCATAGAGCCGATGTAAGTACGGCGGTGACCACGGATCTCTGCTTCATCACGCACCCCACCAAGGGCCATACGTACATATTTACGACCAGTAGCTGCCGCAATTGATTGACCTAGAGAAGTTTTACCAACACCAGGAGGACCAACTAAACACAGGATTGGACCTTTTAGCTTGTTTACACGGCTTTGTACTGCGAGATACTCAAGAATGCGTTCTTTCACACGCTCAAGACCGTAGTGATCGGCATTAAGCACTTCTTCGGCTTTTGCAAGGCTCTTCTTCACTTTAGAGCGCTTATACCAAGGCACGCTTAGCATCCAATCAATGTAGCCACGAACAACAGTTGCTTCCGCTGACATTGGCGACATCATTTTTAACTTTTGCAGTTCTTGCTCGGTTTTTTCACGAGCTTCGGCTGGCATTTTAGATTCTTCAATCTTTTTCTTTAACGCTTCAAACTCATCTGGCGCATCATCAAGCTCACCCAATTCTTTTTGGATAGCTTTCATTTGCTCATTTAAGTAATACTCACGTTGAGATTTTTCCATTTGCTTCTTAACGCGTCCACGGATACGTTTTTCAACTTGAAGTAAATCAATCTCTGATTCCATCATTGCCATTAAGAACTCTAAACGTTCTGTAATATCAACGATTTCTAATACTTTCTGCTTATCAGCCAGTTTCAGCGGCATGTGCGCAGCAATGGTATCTGCTAGGCGAGCCGCTTCATCGATACCGTTAAGTGAAGTTAATACTTCAGGCGGGATCTTTTTATTTAACTTGATAAAGCCTTCAAACTGACTGATAGCGGTGCGAACAAGTACTTCCTGTTCACGCTCATCCATTTCAGGTGTAACCAAATATTCAGCATGAGCAGTAAAGAACTCATCATCAGCTAAATCTTCAACTTTGGCACGTTGTTGGCCTTCAACCAATACTTTTACTGTACCGTCAGGTAACTTCAATAGCTGTAAAATAGTGGCAACAGTACCGACATCATAAAGATCAGTGATTGACGGTTCATCTGTCGCTGCTTCTTTTTGGGCAACCAACAGAATCTGCTTATTGTTCTCCATTGCCGATTCTAGGCAACGAATAGATTTTTCCCGTCCCACAAACAATGGAATAACCATATGAGGGTACACCACTACGTCACGTAGTGGCAGAACCGGGATCTCAAGGCGCTCAGAACGCTCCAGGTTCATATTCATCTCTCTTCCTGTCAATACTAATCGTATTAAGTAACTGATTGAGTCACTTACTTAATACGACTAGAAAGTTAGCTTATATTGAGTATATGGGGGTAGAACATGATTATTCAACGAAAGAAGTAACAGAAAATAAAAAAGGAGGCTTATTCCTCCTTTTTTTAGCCTTTATGTGCACTTATTAGACACTTACTCAGCTGCAGCTGCTGGTGTTTCCGTGTTTTCATAAATCAGTAGAGGCTCAGATTCACCTTTAATTACTGACTCATCAATAACAACTTTACTTACACCTTGCTGAGACGGTAACTCATACATAGTATCAAGCAGTACCGCTTCAACAATAGAACGTAGGCCACGAGCACCTGTTTTACGATCCATTGCTTTACGTGCAATAGCAACCAGTGCATCATCACGAAACTCAAGTTCAACATTCTCTAGCTCTAATAACGCTGCATACTGTTTAGTTAGTGCGTTCTTAGGCTCACGAAGGATCTGAACCAGTGCTTCTTCGTCAAGCTCACCTAATGTTGCAGTTACTGGTAGACGACCGATAAACTCCGGAATTAAGCCGTATTTTACAAGATCTTCAGGCTCAACTTTTTCAAACAGATCACTTAACGTATCTGTTTGGTCTTTTGAACGCACTTCTGCGCCAAAGCCAATACCAGTTCCCGTTGCTACACGTTGCTCGACAACTTTATCAAGGCCTGCAAATGCACCACCACAGATAAATAGGATCTTAGAAGTATCAACTTGTAAGAATTCTTGTTGAGGATGCTTACGACCACCTTGTGGTGGCACAGATGCAACAGTACCTTCAATCAACTTCAATAATGCTTGCTGTACACCTTCACCAGATACATCACGAGTAATCGATGGGTTATCTGATTTGCGAGAAATCTTATCGATTTCATCAATGTAAACAATACCACGTTCAGCTTTCGCCACGTCGTAATCACATTTCTGTAGCAATTTCTGGATAATATTTTCTACGTCTTCACCCACATAACCCGCTTCAGTCAGCGTGGTTGCGTCAGCCATCGTAAATGGAACATCTAACATTCGTGCTAGTGTTTCAGCTAATAGCGTTTTACCACTACCAGTAGGGCCGATAAGTAAGATGTTACTCTTACCTAGTTCAACACCTTCACTTGTTGTATCACCATTACGTAGACGTTTGTAGTGATTATATACCGCAACGGCTAGCACTTTTTTCGCATGTGCTTGCCCAATTACGTAATCATCTAGGTTGTTACGAATTTCTTGCGGAGTCGGCAGTTCATCGCCATCGCGTTTAGGCATCACTTCTTTAATTTCTTCGCGAATAATATCGTTGCATAAATCAACGCATTCATCACAAATATAAACAGAAGGGCCTGCAATCAGCTTGCGAACTTCATGCTGACTTTTACCGCAGAAAGAGCAATACAATAGCTTACTGCTACCACTCTCTTTTCGCTTATCTGTCATTCGCTAACCTCTTATTGGGGTATTCCCATCATTGCCTTGTCTTGAGTGTATAACAAGTCGGCTTATTTTGCTGCGTTAACTATCTAGAGTTAATCAGCTAAATAAGTACTTAGTCACGTTGACTCAACACGGCATCCACTAAACCATATTCTACAGCTTGTTCTGCAGACATAAAGTTATCACGGTCAGTATCACGCTCAACAACTTCTAGTGGTTGGCCTGTATGTTCAGCCAATAAACCGTTTAGACGTTGTTTGATTGTTAGAATTTCTTGTGCATGGATTTGAATATCCGATGCCTGTCCTTGGAAGCCACCTAATGGCTGGTGAATCATTACACGTGAGTTCGGCAGACAGTAGCGCTTACCTTTCGCACCACCAGCAAGTAAGAATGCTCCCATAGAACATGCTTGACCCATACATACAGTACTCACATTTGGCTTGATGAACTGCATAGTGTCATAAATTGACATACCTGCAGTAACAGAACCACCTGGAGAGTTGATGTAAAGGAAGATGTCTTTATCTGGGTTTTCTGACTCTAAAAATAGTAGCTGTGCCACTACTAAATTAGCCATGTGATCTTCAACCTGACCAGTTAAGAAAATCACACGCTCTTTTAAGAGACGAGAATAGATATCATAAGAACGCTCACCACGAGAAGTCTGCTCGACCACCATAGGTACCAGCGCATCCAAAATTGGTGACATGGCGTTTTTTTCTTGGTAGCTCATAACGTTATTTCCCTAAAATAAATGGCCCGAATGAAATGACTCACACGGACCATTGTTAGCAGAAGACTTGAGATAATGTCAAATCTCTACATTAATTTCAGCAAATTAAGCAGCTGGATTCATTAGCTCATTGAAGCTAACATCTTTATCAGAAACCTGTGCTTTAGCTAGAAGTGCGTCAATCGCTTGCTCTTCTAGAGCAACATTACGCATGTTATTCATTAGCTGTTCGTTAGTTTCGTAGTATTTAACTACTTCTGATGGATCTTCGTATGCAGAAGCCATTTCAGCGATGATTGCTTTAACGCGCTCTTCGTCTGCTTTTAGCTCTTCAGCTTTGATCACTTCACCAACTAGAAGACCTACAACTACACGACGCTTAGCTTGCTCTTCGAACAACTCACGCGGTAGCTCAGGCATGTTCTTAGTATCACCGCCAAAACGCTGTGCAGCTTGCTGACGAAGTGTCTCGATTTCTTGATCGATAAGTGCAGCAGGAACAGTGATGTCGTTTTGCTCAACAAGACCGTTAAGAACTTGATCTTTAATACGACCTTTAACAGCTTGCTTAAGCTCACGCTCCATGTTCTTACGAACTTCAGCTTTAAGACCGTCAACAGAACCGTCTTCAACGCCGAACTTAGCAACGAACTCTTCAGTTAGTTCTGGAAGCTCTTGTGCTTCAACTTTGTGAAGTTTGATAGCGAATGTTGCAGCTTTACCTTTTAGGTTTTCAGCATGGTATTCTTCAGGGAAAGTTACTTCTACCGTAAACTCTTCACCCGCTTTTTTACCAACAACACCTTCTTCGAAACCAGGGATCATACGACCTTGGCCCATAGCAAGTGCGAAACCTTCAGCTTTACCGCCTTCGAACTCTTCACCGTCGATAGTACCAACGAAATCGATAGTTACTTGGCTGTTTGCGTCAGCTGCTGCATCTACTTCAGTCCACGTAGCTTGTTGCTTACGAAGAGTATCAAGCATTGTATCAACGTCAGCTTCAGTTACTTCTATAAGTGGCTTCTCTACAACAACTTTATCTAGACCTTGAAGTGCGATTTCTGGGAATACTTCGAAAGTCGCTTTGAATACTAGGTCGTTACCTTCAGCAACGTCTACTGGAGTAAATGTTGGCGCGCCTGCTGGATTGATTTTCTCTTTAACGATAGCTTCGATAAAGTGACGATGCATTACTTCACCAAGGATGTCTTGACGTACTGATGCGCCAAACATTTTAGCAACCATCTTCATTGGTGCTTTACCAGGGCGGAAACCGTCGAAACGACGAGTTTTAGCAATTTTCTTTAATTCAGCTGTAACTGCATCTTCGATATTTGCAGCAGGAACAGTGATTGTTAGTTGGCGTTCTAGGCCTTCAGTGGTTTCAACGGTAACTTGCATTATATTTAACCTCAAAACTTACTCAGCTTTCTGAGTGATGTTGCCGAACAGCCATTTACTGACGGTGGCATCCTTTTCGTGTTACGGCTCGAAAACCATAACGCCTCAATTCTTTTACTTTATTTCTAAACTGTCAGATCTGCTCATCCAACTTAGAAATTAAAGCGCGTTATTATAACGGCACACTTAGGTGACGTCGAGATGAGATAGACTAAACTGCTATCTAGCTCTACAACTGAAACACAAGATAGGGTCTATAACGAGCATTTCAAGGGGTAAGGAGAAAATAATCATAGATCTCTGCGTTTTTTAGGTTCAAATGTTGGAAAAACAGTCGAATTAACACAAATTAAGAGATAAATAGAAATAATTTTTAGGCGTTTTAAGACTAACAAAAAGGGTTATTTCTGTATTGATGGGAATAGTAATGGACTAGTTTTAGATATTTACCAAGAGGAAAGGAAAATGGCACGCCCTGCAGGATTCGAACCTGCGACCACATCCTTAGAAGGGACGTGCTCTATCCAGCTGAGCTAAGGGCGCATCATTGTGTAACATAACGTTACGAGGCAGGATTATACGTTTCTAATCATTTAGGTCAATACGTTTACTTTAAATATCATGATTTAAACAACCAACCGATTAAAGTTAAAGCAATCTGTTTTAATTTCAGTTTTTTCATCGCAATTTTACATACGTATTGCCTTCAACGATAAACACTAAAGATTGGTATGCCCACCATCGCTATTATTGAACAAACAAAAAAGCAAACGTTTGCGCTATAGCTAAAGTTATCATTTTCTGACACAATAATAGCGTCCACATGCTTAGCCTATATAGAAAGGATTACCATGACCGCCCAAATTATTGATGGGAAATTAATATCCCAAACAGTTCGACAGGAAGTTGCCGCTAGAGTGAAAGCTCGTAAAGATGCAGGTCTTCGTGCACCCGGCTTAGCTGTTGTGCTCGTAGGTCAAGATCCTGCTTCTCAAATTTATGTCGGTAGTAAGCGAAAAGCCTGTGAAGAAGTCGGCTTTGTCTCTAAATCATTTGATCTGCCACCAACAGCTTCAGAAGATGAACTATTACTTCTTATTGACGAATTAAATCTCGATCCGACGATTGATGGTATTTTAGTCCAGCTTCCATTACCTGCAGGTATGGATAACACGCGAATTTTAGAGCGTATTGATCCCGAAAAAGATGTTGATGGTTTCCATCCATACAATGTTGGACGCTTAAGTCAACGTATACCCAAATTACGCTCTTGTACCCCTAAAGGCATAATAACCCTATTAGATCGTTACAATATTCCGGTAAGAGGTAAAGAAGCAATTATTGTTGGCGCTTCTAATATTGTCGGTCGCCCGATGACACTCGAATTATTATTAGCTGGTGCAACAACAACAACTTGTCATCGTTTTACTAAAGATCTTGAAAGTCATGTTCGTCGTGCAGATATTCTTGTGGTTGCAGTAGGTAAACCTAACTTTATTCCTGGCGCTTGGATTAAAGAAGGTGCAACAGTCATTGATGTGGGTATTAACCGCTTAGATAACGGTAAATTATGTGGTGATGTTGAATTTGATATTGCCAGCCAAAAAGCTAAACACATTACCCCAGTTCCTGGTGGTGTCGGCCCAATGACAGTCGCAACATTAATAGAAAATACGATGTTAGCTTGCGAGCAGTACCACGGCGAATAATTTGTAATAAAAAGAGTGACACCTATGGCTTTTTTTATTTTTCAAAACAATGCTATTTCTAATGAGCAGCCCTCTTCTTTTATTATCAGGTGGCATGAATAGACAAAAAAGCGATGGAATACCATCGCTTTTTCTTTGATAGCACAATTTATAACGTCGGCTATGAGCTTTTAGCACGTTGCTTTAAATACGCTGTAAATTCTTCACCAAATTGATTATGGCGCATACCGTATTCAACAAACGCTTTCATGTAACCAATTTTACTACCGCAATCATGGCTTACGCCTGACATATGAAATGCATTCACTTGCTGAGATTGCATCAGCATATCGATAGCATCAGTTAATTGAATTTCATCACCCGCGCCAACAGGAGTGCGGGCTAATAATGCCCAAATTTCCGCAGGAAGAATGTAACGACCAACGATGGCTAAGTTAGAAGGCGCTTCTTCAACTGAGGGCTTTTCCACAACTTTCGTCATAGGTGCAGATTCGCCAGCATGCAATTCCACGCCATTAATATCCGCCACACCATAATTAGACACTTCAGACATTGGAACAGGTTCAACCATCACCTGACTAACTTTAGTCTCGTTGAACATTTTCACCATGGCTGCCATATTATCGCAACGTAAATCGCTCGCAACATCATCCAAAATCACATCAGGTAAAACAACAGCAAAAGGCGCATCACCAACAAGAGGATGTGCACATAGCACAGCATGACCTAAACCTTTTGCTTGTCCTTGACGTACATGCATAATGGTCACGTCTGGTGGACAAATCGCTTGTACTTCTTCAAGTAACTGACGTTTCACGCGCACTTCTAATGTCGCTTCTAATTCAAATGAGGTATCAAAGTGGTTCTCAATCGAATTTTTTGAAGAATGCGTCACTAAAATAATTTCTTTAATTCCTGCTGCAACACACTCATTCACTACATGCTGAATAAGCGGTTTATCGACAATTGGAAGCATCTCTTTTGGAATAGCTTTTGTTGCAGGTAGCATTCGAGTACCCAGACCAGCAACAGGAATAACAGCTTTACGCACTAATGAAGTATTCAATATTTTTCCAATATATTATGTTTGCAAACATCGTATTAGATGGCCTTCGAATATGCAAAATAGAGTTCTAATTTATAGAGGATAATGATTATTTTTTAAGTAAATCCGTATTCTCAATACTGACTTTTACAGGCTTACCTAACAAATTAATCAGCATAAATGAGCGTTTCTCACCATCAGGCTCTTGGTAAATAGCTTCAAGGCCTTGAAATTTACCTTGCTCTAATTTTAATGTATCACCGGGCTGAGGCAATATTGATAACAAACGTTGATGCTTCTCACTATCTTCATTCATCATTAAGTTATAAATAAGTTCTTCACGTACTTTTTGTGGCATTGCGCCACAGCGAATAAAGTCAGCCACACCACGCGTTGATCGTACCGACGTATAACTTACCGTTTCAGGATCAAATTGAACAAAAACATAACTTGGAAATAATGGTTCAATTGATTCTATTCGTTTGCCTCGACTCACTTTTTTTACTGTTACCTGAGGGTAGTAGCAACCCACACCTTGACGCTCAAGATTGATCACTGCACGCTCTTGTTCACTGCGCTTACAATAAAGCAAATACCAATCTTTCATCATCAATCCTAAACATTAAATTTCATCACCATTATATACATAAATAGCTACTTTTTATATTGCGGGTAATTAGGGATAAAGTATTTATTTAGCACTCATTATGACTCAACTCGTTTATAGAGGCGACGACAGAAACTACTTTTACAGTAATTTCATAGTCAATCCTTGTAACATTCATGAATAATCAAAATTAATAAACAAAAAAACCAATAAAAACCCAAAAAACACTATAAAAAACCAAAAAACAAAAAAATAACAACACAATAGAATTACTTTTATACTGAAAATTAACTTTTCAAATTTGAATAAAAAAAGAACAATTAATTATATTTCAACAACTTGAAATGTTTTTTATTTGTTCTTTAAATGTAAAAACTTGCAGTCGTATATATTGTGCTTTATAAAACTACGGGTATTAGCAAACACACCATCACAATAATATAGAGAATCCTATGAGTCATAATAGTAGTGGTACCTTATTGGGCCACCCAAAAGGCTTGTTCCTGTTATTTGGAACTGAGCTATGGGAGCGTTTCTCCTACTACGCCATGCGCGCTATTTTAGTTTTGTATTTAACAGATAAAACGATCGATGGCGGCTTAGGCTGGAGTACTCAGGAAGCATTAAGCCTATATGGTATTTACACAGGTCTTGTCTACTTTACCCCCTTGATTGGTGGATGGATTGCAGATAACTTTTTAGGCCAACGTCGATCAATTATTATTGGTGGCGTATTAATGGCTATTGGTCAATTTACTCTTGCACTTCCACACAGTGTCGTTGACCCTCATGCTGTAAAAGCTTTCTATTTAGGCCTGACTTTCCTGATAATTGGTAATGGCTTATTTAAACCAAACATCTCAACAATGGTGGGTGATCTCTACAAGGAAGGCGATAACCGTCGTGATGGTGCGTTTACTATTTTCTATATGGGTATCAACCTAGGTTCATTACTTGCAGGTGTTATTGCAGGTACAGCTTCTGCCGTTTATGGCTGGAAAGCAGGCTTCTTATGTGCAGGTATCGGTATGCTATTTAGCTTATTGATCCAATTATTCTTCGCACAACGCTACCTTGGTGATATTGGTACCGTTCCTGCTGCTGTTCGTGATGCTGCAAACAATGCAAGTGGTAAAAAAGAGCCACTAACCAAAATTGAACGCGATCGCCTGAAAGTAATTATGGTGATGTGTACGTTTGTTATCGTATTCTGGGCAGGCTTTGAACAAGCTGGCGGCTTAATGAATATCTATTCTCAAGAATACACAAACCGTATGATCGGTAGCTTCGAAGTACCTGCTGCTTGGTTCCAATCACTTAATCCATTTTTCATTATTATTTGTGCCCCTATTCTTGCTGCGCTTTGGGTAAAAATGGGCAAGAGTGAACCTAATTCACCAGTGAAATTTGCACTAGCTATGTTTTCTCTTGCAATTGGCTTTGGCTGTATGATTGGTGCTGCGCTTGAGCAAGGTGGTGATATGACCGTTAAAACATCCATGCTATGGCTGATTGGCGCATATTTCTTCCATACTATTGGTGAGTTATGTTTATCACCGATTGGTCTATCAATGGTAACAAAACTTGCCCCTCTTCGCTTAGCATCATTAATGATGGGTGCATGGTTTGGTGCTAACGCCATTGCTAACTACATTGCAGGTGAGATTGGTTCACGCATTGGTGAAGCAGGCCCTTTAGCAATCTTCTCAGGTATTGCAATTACTGCAGTGATTGCTGGTGTATTACTGCTGTTACTATCCAATACATTAATTAATTGGATGCATGGTGCAGAATCGTCATCTAATGATGAAACAGTAGAAGTTAAAACAGCAGAAGCTTAATACCATACTGATAAAAATCGTTTAAGGGTAGTGTTGCTAACACTACCCTTTTTACATCTTGATATTTTTAAAGTTCACACTAAAACTCGCATGCCCCAATTGGCTTAGTGATAAGCGCCCACCTGATGGAGACAATGCTAGCTTCGATAACATATTGTGCTTTGCTTCTCGTCCAAGCCACTCACCTGATGCGACTTCAAAAGAGTCATCACTTGTTCGAAGTTGTGCTTCAATACCCGCAGGAAGAATATGCAAACATCTATCCGATAAATCAAAGACTCCAAACAAGGCCTTAATGGGTGACGCATAACCTGAGTGCTTCATCCCTTTTTCAATCAATGAGACTAAGTGGCTCAAGCTTTCTAAACAATTACCCTGATTACGTAAATAATCATTAAAAAAAGCACGAATTAATAATGCTGTTGCCGTCGCATTATGATCGCCACTACTGGTATCAAGAAGATAAAAGGCTAATTGACCATCTAATAGCCACGTATAATCAAGAATAACTGGTAGAGAATCAATTGATTGTAAAACACAATAATTTAATTGCCATCGCCCATAAATCGATTGTGTTTCTGGCATTAATCCCACTAATAGCTCACGTGCCGCTTTCGGATTATTTTGCAAATCTTTAATATGCCATTCCAATTCTTCTTCAACAGGCTCTGTATCTTCTGTGGTAGCAAACCATCGATTAGAAAAATCTTGTCGATGATGTGTCGCACTGTCCTGCCCCTTCAATACCGATACTATAGAAGACTTCAGCATTAAAATATTTTCCAATGGCTTTATTAAGAAATCCTTAACGCCAAGTCGCAATGCCAAAGCAACATCTGTCATTTCTCCTGTTCCTGAAATCACAATAATTGGTATCATTGGATATTGAATAGACACTTCTTCAACAAACTCCATCCCTGTCATAACAGGCATCGCGAGATCGCAGAGTAACAGATCTGGAATATGCTCCTTTAATGCACGCAGTCCTTCTAAGCCATTATCAGCCTCTTGCACCAAGCATCCTTGGCTCTCAAGAAAGCCAACAATCATATTTCTAAATACTGGGTCGTCTTCTACAACGAGAACATCTTTCCCTTCTAGCAAAACCACCTCCACAAATACCTACATAGTTTAAGGCACAAACAAACTGAAATTAAAAACCTTAAAGACTGTCTAATTTTTGCGACTCTATTAAGCATAGAAAAAACACCACAAAAAATATGTATTCATGAACATTTAATAAAAATAAATTCATTTATGTAATACACTTCAAATTATCGTAAACCTTTATTTTGGTAAATTAATCTTAATAAACATGATTGAAATACTATTTTAGTAGGCAAAACAAAGAAAAAGAGATGCATTTGACTCGTTTTGTTATACAATTGTCCATCATAAGCGTTCAATAATGACTTTTTTATGAAACTTGACGATCTAAATTTATTCCGCATGGTTGTGGAAAATGGCAGTTATACCGCTGCATCTAGAAAAACCCAGGTACCAGTTGCGACACTGACACGTCGAATTCAAGCACTTGAAGAAGGCCTTAATATTCGCCTGCTTAATCGTCATGCCCGTAAACTGTCACTTACTGAAGCCGGTCAAAAGTTCTATCATGACTGTGCGCCTTTACTACAACAGTTACTTGATACGACTGAACATATTAGTGAAGAGTGTAAAGGTGCTGCGGGTAAGCTACGTATTGCCGCACCAACCAATATCACCAAAGTAATGCTTCAACCTTTATTGAATGCCTTCATGTTGGAACATCCAGCAATTAGCATTCAGCTTTATATGAGCAATGAGCCAGATCAGCTTGATCCAACGGACTGGGATGTCATGTTCCGTATTGGTCCTCAACGAGATTCAACACTAATCGCTCGCCGTATCAATGAAGTAAAAGATATTCTTGTTGCTAGCCCTGAGTATTTAAAGAAAAATCCAGAACCTAAACATGCTCAGGATCTTCACGACCATGTTTTATTAAAGGGTAATCCTTTACTACGCTGGCGTCTAAACAACCACAACGGCGAAACAGTTACGATTAATGAACGAGGTCGCTTTGAAGCAAGCGAACTTAACGTTGTTCGTAAAGCATGTTGTGCTGGCTTAGGTATTACCCTTATGCCTGATGTCATGCTAGAAAAATACATTGCAGACGGTGAAGTGACACAAGTACTTAAAAACTGGTCTGCAAACCCACGTGATGTATATTTGATTTATAATCACCGTGATTATCAACCAGAAAAATTACGTCTATTTATTGATTTTGCAAGTCACTACTTTGACTTAGAAAAACACTAAAAACGTTTATCAATAGCGTAATCTTTTAGAAAAATGCCATATTAATCCATTAATATGGCATTTTGTTTTTTATCTCGTTAAAATAGTCATCAGGATTAAAAAACAAACAGTTAGAAACCCTGCGCTCCCCCACCTATCCCGACTAAATGTTATAAGACAGCTCAAAGTTTATCAGTCACAACATATAACGAACTCAAACATAATATAATGGCATAGGCGTACTATAGTTCTTGGACACCTATGAGATATTTATCCACACCCGAAACAAGAATAGCGCACTTTTTCTGCATCTCTGGTTTCTCATGCTCACAGGTCTTATAGGACTTATTTACTCAGTATATTTACTCTATACCGGCGTCTCAATTTTGATGCGCATTCCTGAAGAGCGAGGATTTATTTATGCAAGCTCAATCTTTACCGCAGGACTGGTACTGTTAGTTTCAATTACAGTGATCTTATGAATCGATGGTTTTGGGCCTGAGTTTATCCATTAAAAAAAAGCCGGAGTTTTTACACTCCGGCTTATGGCTATATTTATTTACATATAGGCTTAAATGCCTTCATTATGTAACTCTAAACTGGCTAAATCTTGCTGAATTTCAAGCTGCTTTTTGGAGTCATCACTACGTAGTGAATCTAAATACTCTAAGTACTCTTGATCCACATCACCTGTAACATAATTACCATTAAACACTGATGTTTCAAACAATTTAATTTCAGGGTTTCCTTCGGCAACGGCATCAACCAGATCTTGTAAATCTTGGAAAATTAGGCCATCAGCACCAATAATATTCGAAATTTCATCCACTTCGCGACCATGAGCAATTAACTCATTAGCACTTGGCATATCAATACCATAGACATTAGGGAAACGAATTTCAGGCGCTGCGGATGCTAAGTAAACTTTCTTCGCGCCTGCTTCTCTTGCCATTTCGATGATCTGCTCTGATGTGGTACCACGAACAATAGAGTCATCAACTAACAATACATTTTTATCTTTAAATTCAGAGCGAATAGCGTTGAGTTTACGACGCACAGACTTACGACGCATTTGCTGTCCAGGCATGATAAACGTACGGCCTACATAACGGTTTTTAACAAAACCTTGGCGGTAAGGTTTATCTAACGTACGTGCAATTTCTAGCGCACTATCACAAGAAGTTTCTGGAATAGGAATAACAACATCGATATCAATATCTCCCCACTCTCGTTTAATCTTTTCACCAAGCTTAGTGCCCATCGCTAAACGAGCACCATAAACAGAAACCTTATCAATAAATGAATCCGGACGAGCAAAGTAAACAAACTCAAACACACATGGATTTAACTGTGGATTATCGGCACATTGCTGAGTAAATAATTGCCCATCAAAAGTGATGTAAACGGCTTCACCAGGCGCGATATCACGGACAAAATCAAAACCAACAGCATCAAGAGCCACTGACTCTGAAGCTACCATGTATTCTGTTTTACCCTGTTCTTCACGCTTACCAATACATAAAGGGCGAATACCATTTTGATCACGAAATGCAATTAAGCCATGACCGATAACCATAGCAACAACCGCATACGCACCTTTTACAATTCGGTGAACTTCACTGACTGATTTAAAAATTTCATCAGGGCTAATAGGATAGCTTGGACAATGCTCAAGTTGATTTGCCAGAATATTCAGTAAAATCTCAGAATCTGAGGTTGTATTGACATGACGTTTAGCTTGCTCAAATAAAGTTTCACGGATATCTGCTGCGTTGGTTAAATTACCATTATGAGCCAGTGAAATACCGTAAGGAGAATTAACATAAAACGGTTGGGCTTCTGATGCACTTGAGCTACCCGCAGTTGGATAACGCACGTGACCGATACCTACATTACCTTGTAAGCGTTGCATGTGTTTAGCTTCAAATACATCACGCACTAAACCATTCGCTTTACGCAGACGGAAACGATTGCTTTCTAAGGTACAAATACCCGCAGCATCTTGGCCGCGATGTTGCAGCACAGTAAGTGCATCATAGATAGACTGGTTTACCGGGGTTGAGCCCACGATTCCAACAATACCACACATTTCCAAAATCCTCGTCGTGCATAAAAATACAGTTACCAAATCAAATAAACTTGGTAACTGCTATTAATTTGGCGCTATTTCATGTTAGGTAAGAAGCTTGAACTGTGTTTGATATAGGAGAAAAACCATTCAATGACAACGCCAAACTGTGGGATGAGTTTTGACTGTTTCCACCAATCAGCACTTGCAAACCCCGTAAAGGCGTCGAGAAAGAACAATACTGCCGCAACAATTAACACGCCGCGAACCCCACCAAAAACTACGCCCAAAACTCTATCAGTACCAGATAACCCTGTTTTCTGTACTAACTGACCAATAACATAGTTAACTACCGCGCCAACAATCAGCGTTGCGATAAATAAAACGGCAATAGCGCTACCGTTGCGAAGCATTTCATCATGAAAGTTTGTAAAGTAAACTGCAAGCTGTGGGTAGAAATTGCTCGCCACAAAAAACGCAGTAAACCAGATAACTAATGAAAGTGCTTCTTTAACAAAACCACGGATTAAACTTACCAAAGCGGAAAAGCCAATCACGGCTAAAATTACATAATCAATCCAGATCATCATGTGTATTTCGTCTTGTTGATGCGTATTCTAACAGAAAAAATGAAGAAGCAAACGTTTACTTAAGGTTTTATTGGGCTAAATTGATACAATTTGCCACTTAACCCGGTTAATTTTTTCAAGTCATCAATCTTAGCCAGAAGCTTATCTTTTGAAAGATCTGGTCCCACAACAACTTTTACATACTGACCTGGTTGCGCATTTTTAGGTAATAAATGTGCTTGGTAACCATTTAAACGCAACTTCGCAACCAGTGCGCTCGCATTCTTAAAATTACCAAAAGTCCCTAATTGAATCATCCAGCCACTATTTTTTAACCCTTGATCAGACACAACTGCAGGCTCTGGCTTTACGACAGGTTTTGGTTTCTCAACGGGCACAACAGGCTGTTCTGGTTGAGGCGTTTTGTCTTCTTCAACGGTATAGGTTTCATTATTATCACTTGATGATGTTGAAACCGTATCTTTACCATTATCCACTGTTACTGTGACAGGATCTTTAGGTAACTCCGAATTTACCGTTTCAGGGTTAGGTATTTGAGTAAACTCCTTTTGATCACCCATTTTAGGCTGCAACGGAATACTTTCGAACTGCTCTTTATAGTGCTGCTTTTGTCCATCAAAAAGATCGGGAAGAAAAATCACGCCAACAGTTACCAAAATAATGGTACCAATCAGTCGATTTTGAAATTGGCTAGCCACATGGACTCCTATGCTATTTAACCACTTTATAATAAAGTGTTTTTTCACTCATTAACGTAAATGACTCGTTATTTGCCCGACAGTGTAAAACGAGCCAAAGACGATTACCATATCATCGCAGTTAGCTTGTGTTAGCGCTTGGTCAAATGCGGCATCTGGCTTATCAAAACCCATACAATCTGTTGGTAAATACTGCAATATCTCATCGGCAGTCGCCGCTCTTGGACCTGTTAAAGAAGCGGGATACCAATGATCCACTACATCTTTCATCATTGCGATAGTCGAAGCGATATCTTTATCGTGGAGCATCGCAACGACAGCATGAATATGCTTCTTACTTTCTTTTTGCCTAATTCGATTTAATTGCTGAGCGAAATACTCGGCAGAATGGGGATTATGCGCGACATCCATAATGATCAATGGATAATCACTTACACGCTGCATACGTCCCGGTAATTGGGCTTTGCCTAAACCTTGAATAATATTCTCTTCCGAGATATCAAGCTCTGCGGTTCCTAAAGCCATTAAGGCTGTGGCTGCATTAGGGAGAGGTAAATTCGGGAGAGGCAAGTGAGATAAATCAAATGCACCACATTGCCAGTTCCAATGGTCATCGGCTACTTGATAATCAAATTGATAACAAACCTGATGTAATTCTGCGCCAATATCATCCGCATGAGCAGGAACCGTTGCAGGCGGATGAGGTTGCCCGCAAATAGCCGGTTTACCTGAGCGGAAAATACCTGCTTTTTCATAACCAATCACATCAATATTATCACCAAGCCAATCAACATGATCGATTGCGAGACTGGTTATCACGCTAACATCATGATCAACAATATTTGTGGCATCTAATCGTCCACCGAGGCCAACTTCCAATACAACCACATCCACTTTATGTGTTTTAAACAGTGTTAACGCAGCAAGCGTACCAAATTCAAATAAGCTTAAACTTATATCACCACGCACCGCTTCAACGCTTGCAAATGCTTTGCTGTGTTCACTGTCATCAAGCTCTTTATTATTGATACGAACACGCTCGTTATAACGTACAAGGTGAGGAGAGCTATAAACACCAACCTTATAACCCGCTTCAATTAAGATAGCCTCTAGCATGGCACAGGTTGAGCCTTTACCATTAGTACCTGCAACAGTAATAACACAGGGGGCTGGTTTAATAAGATTGGCCTTTTCACCCACAGCTTTGACGCGATCTAACCCAAGATCGATTGCACTGGTAAGTAATTGTTCAAGATATTTCAGCCATGTTGAAAGCGAGGCTGTCGCTTGTGGAGCAGTCAATCCTGACATGAGAAATCATTCACTTGTTTATAAATTACTTGAGCCATAATTTACCATCGAATCTAAAATAACTTAAACCTATGACGATATAAATTCGATTAAACGCTACGTTAATGGCAATAGTACTATGACATACTCAAAAAAAAACCGCCTAGCGATTAGCTAAACGGTCTCTATATTCATCAATCAATATAATTAATTAGACGTTTTCTGAATCTTCAGCTTGGACAGGAGCCTCAACAAGCTCAGGCTTACTATCAACAGAAACAACTAACGGTGACGCTTGGTTGGTCATTTTTGCAACAAGACCTGCGACACGCTGACGCATTTCACGGCGATCAACAATCATATCAATCGCACCATGTTCGAGCAGGAACTCGCTACGTTGGAAGCCTTCTGGTAACTTCTCACGAACGGTTTGCTCAATAACACGTTGACCGGCAAACCCGATCAGTGCTTTTGGCTCACCAATATTGATATCACCAAGCATTGCAAGAGATGCTGATACCCCACCCATAGTTGGATCGGTTAACACAGAGAAGAAAGGTAAGCCTTTCGCAGATAAACGCTCTAACGCCGCACTGGTTTTCGCCATTTGCATCAGTGACATCAATGCTTCTTGCATACGTGCACCGCCACTTGCGGAGAAACAGATTAATGGGCAGTTATTTTCAATTGCCGCATCTACTGCTCGTACAAATTTAGCACCAACAACAGAGCCCATAGAACCCCCCATAAAAGAGAATTCGAAAGCACATGCAACAATAGGTAGGCCTAACACTTCCCCTTTCATTGCAATTAATGCATCTTTTTCACCCGTAGCTTTTTGAGCGCTATACAAACGGTCTTTATACTTTTTAGAATCGCGGAATTTAAGCTTATCTTGCGGCTCTAGCTCTGCGGCAATCTCAACTTGCGTATCGGCATCTAAGAAAGTTTCAAGACGACGACGTGCTTTCATACGCATGTGATGATCACACTTAGGGCACACCTCTAGATTGCTTTCAAGATCTGCATGGTACAGTACTTGATCACAAGAGGTACATTTCGTCCAAACGCCCTCAGGAATCGACACTTTTCGTGAAGAGACAATGTTGCTTTTAGTTAGAATCTTTTCAAGCCAGCTCATGAATGACCTTTATTCTTAATGCTTCCGCCGTCAATGGCCGAAGATACAAATTCATTGGATAACGATCAGAGATTAAAACACAATCTTGCTAATCTGTAGATAAAAAACTGGTACTACCTTATCAAGCTAACCATTGTAACTCAATCAGCTAAGAATAACGGACCTAGTGGTACACGTGGTAAATTATGCTCTTTAGGGTAGTCAACATCAACTAAGTAGAGGCCTTCAGCTTTGGCTGTTGCCCCTGCTAATGTGCGATTTTTTTGTGCAAGTAGCCACTCAATCCACTCTGGCTTTTCTTCGCCTTTACCAACTTTAATTAAGCTACCGGTAATATTACGTACCATATGGTGAACAAAGGCATTGGCTTTGATATCAATAATGACGAAGTCACCTTGGCGAGTAACATTTAGGTGTATTAAATTACGCCATGGGCTGCGCGATTGACAATGCATAGCACGAAACGAAGTAAAGTCATTTTCCCCCAACAAATACTGACCAGCCTCATGCATTTTTTTCTCATCAAGGTGCCCATGATAATGGCTAACACCATTACCTAAGATAGCGGGACGTAAGGCATTATTAAAAATGATGTAACGGTAACGGCGCGCTGTTGCGGTAAAACGAGCATGAAAATCCTCACTCACTTCTGTTGCCCAACGTACCGCAATATCTTTAGGAAGATGCGCATTAGCACCCATCGTCCACGCCACTATTTTGCGATCAATATTAATCTCGAAGTGAACAACCTGCCCTGTACCATGAACGCCAGCATCAGTTCGCCCTGCACAGAAGACTTCTACAGGTTGATTGGCGACTTTAGAGAGAGCTTTTTCCAAACGCTCTTGTACGCTATCTACATCACGTTGGCGTTGCCAGCCATAATACTTAGCACCATCGTACTCAACACCTAAAGCTATTCGCATAATTTTTCAACTTCGATTAATCAAACCTATGTAAACCACTAGCACGTAATTTACGAAACTGTTCCGAATTATAAGTAATTCACAAGATAAGGGAAAGAAAAGCGCGATATGGATAACATAATGCGGCAAGTAAAAAGGAAAAAAGCACGATAGAATTATCTCTATCGTGCTTTTTCTATCTTACACAAGAGTGATGTTACAGCTTCAAAAGCAGTCTTTGAGCTTCAGCTTGAAGCTCTTGTTCTGCATTTTTCGCAATATCTTCTAATAAACCAACAGCGCCTTCGCTATCATTCATTTCTAAATAAGCTTTGGCTAAATCAAGTTTACTTGCATATTCACCATTTGTATCAACATCATAGTCTCCAACACTGGCTAACATATCAGGGTACTCATCAAGCCCTACCTCTAAATTTAAAGGATTGGCATCGGGATCGACTTGTTGATGTGATGGGTCATCTTTCATTAATTCATCAATACTAATATAAGATGGTTTTTCAGCTATTGGTTTTTCAGCCAGTAACTCACTGGTTGCTACGCTTTCGAAATCACTGGTATGTAATGAGAAGTCAGACTCTAAGGAAACCGACTTCACGTCGTCTTTTACCAAATGCGGTTGTTGAGTCCAATCTTCTTGAGCTAATTCAGGCTCAGAGACTGAGGTTTGCCATACTTTAGCATCATCATCAGACAGCTCATCGTCAAATGTATGATCTGCAACTAACTCATCTTCAGTTTGTGTTAATAATCCATCACGTTCATCGTCTTCTAAACCCAGCCCAGAGCGCTCCACTTGCTGTTTGGGTAATTCATTAGTTAACGATGAATCAGTCTCAACATCCTTCGTGCTGTCGCTAACATGTTGTGGTTGTATTGACTGAGACGGACCTTCATTATCTGCATAATCATTTAATGAATCATCAAACAGTAATGCATCCATATCAAGACCTGCAGAATCCACCATGGTTTGATCTAACTTATCTAATACAACAGGCTTCTCTGTTGCGTCGATAGGCTCTTCATTGGGTAAACGTAGACCTTGTTCAATTTCATATTGCTCAAGCTCATGTTGTTCATCCAATGAGGCTTGTAGCGCTTCACCTTCATCAAACTCAGGAATGGTCGTTGGATCGAGTTTTTCAAAAGGATAAACATCCCTTTGAGCGGTATCAAATGGTGAAACTTCATTTTCACTAGCAACCGATGATGCTGATAATGATGACTCATCAGGTAATTCAGGAGTGGTTTCAGCAACAATATCTACTGTATTTTCAGCAGGTAGTTCAGATTTAGGTGAATACTTGTCTGCAGCTTCCGCAGCTTGCTGCAATTGACGAATAACATTATCAAGGGCGATTTGCTCATCAATGTCGTTATTAAGTTCTGTTTCGTTAAAAGACTCAGCATCAGGATCATCAAATGCCGCTTGTTCATCAAATTCAGGTAAATCATCGAGTGATAATACATCTTGATGAACAGCATCTTCTTGTGGTGATTCATACTCATTATCAGCAAATGCTTTTAGTGCATCCTCTTCATCAAATGAAGGAAGATCGTCTACATTCAACGGTTCATGCTGCTCTGCTGTAACATGACTCGCTAATGCATCTTGCTCATCAAGTTCACGTTCAAGATCTGAAACGGTTAATGGTTTAACATCACTGTCTAGCGATTGACGATAAAAGTCTTCATCTAAAACATCATCTAAGATCTCATCGAATTTCTGTTCACTACTTGGCGATAATGTTTGCAGCTCTTCTGTATTTTGTGATTCAAGGACTTCTTGAGAAGTCGTATCACGAGTGTCACTGACAAATTCAGAAGTGGAGACATCATTAAGCACTTCTTCACTTGGCAATTCAGCTACAATTTCAGGCCCTAATGTATCAAGCTCTACAGTATCGACATCGCTTTCATCAGTCAGCGATATTTCTTTTTCCAATTGAGCATTTTTTTCAACCTCATTTACAGGATCAATAACATCCTGTAATTCCTGATCTTCATGAGAAGTTAATGGCTGCGACTCGATAATGTCATCAAGATGTTCATTCTCATTATTTGGAACAGCTTGTTCATCGACTGCTGCTAACTGCTCAGATAATATTTCATCTAATAATTCAGTACTGGATTCATCAATGACAATGTCATCTTGTGATGATAAAGTATCACTTTCAGCATCATTGTCTTTTAATAATTCATCAAGCAGTTCAGTACTATCTTCAGCAACTTCTATCGTTAAATCAGATTGTTGAGGCTCATCCTCATCTAGGATCAACTCGTCAAGCAATGCAGTACTGTCTTCAGCCACTTCTATCGTTGAATTAGATTGTTCCGGTTCATCCTCATCTAGGATTAATTCATCAAGTAATGCAGTACTGTCTTCTTCAAGTTCAATATCACTACTTAATTCATCATCTTCTACTAACTCATCCAGTAATGCAGTACTACCTTCTTCAAAAACATGTTCATTATCTTGCGCTTTATCCGTCAGTTCATCTGAAACGGTTTGCTCTAATTCAGGTAAATCAGCACCAAAACTACCAAATAATGCATCCAATTCATCTTGGTCAATATTCTCAGAGGCTTTGACTTCAACATCATTTAACTCACCATTAACTTCAGACGTAACACTATCTTGGCTCTGCTCTTCTGCTTGTTGCAAAATTTCATCTAATAACGACTGCTCTAACAAGCCGTTATCTAACACTTCACCTTCGTTACCTGCAGGCAATGGCTTAACATCGTTATTATCACTAAGATCAAAGTCATCATGAGATAAATCAAAGTCATCGATACTATTTTCGGTATCTTTATCTTTCGCGGATTCATTGAGAGATTCCTCCCACATTAATGCTAAGGCTTCATCTGAACTTGGCTCGCTCTCATTATCCATTTCATCAAGAGCACGCTCCATATCTTCTAAACCAATAGCATCATCACCTTTAACTGAAATACTACTACTTAAGTTATTTTCAAAAACTTCATCAAATTCTGTATCATTAGCAACCGCTGGCTCTGTCTTTGTATCAGTGTCATCGCTAAACTCAATAACAGACTCTTTGACCTCTTCTTTCTCATTTTTAGTTGACGGATCATCTTTATCATTAATATCTAACGTAAAGTCAGGATCATTAAATAGGTCATCATCCGCAAACAGATCATCTAAGTCATCTGAAGTATCAAGAGCTTGCTCATTACTATCAATAGGAGGGATCACAACAGGTGACGTTTCAGCTGCTAACGCCTCAGGAGCACTTAATGATTTCACCTCATCTTGCTCTTCTTCTTTACGACGTAATAAGAAGAATGCCAGCAATGCAGCAAGTAAACCGCCAGGAATAATACCTGCAGCAGCTAATGCCCAAGGATTATTGGCAAGAGAGTCAAACCATGTTGTCGTTGGTGGTGTCACAACTTGTGGTTTTTGTTGAATTTCTTTTTGTTGTTCTAAAAACAGTAATATTTCTTGGCGAACTTTATCACTGTCTTGCACTTGATCTTTAAGTGCTAACACTTCTTGCTGCATTTCCGCTAAGCGTAAACGAAGCATGTGGTTACTTTCCACCAGCTTTGTCATTTGCTCATTAGTCATCGCTTTTTGCTGTTCTGATAATTCAGGCTTGGCTGGAATAACCTTATTCTCTGTATTATCTGTAACTTCAACTTTTTCAGTTTTAGGTGCTTCAGAAGTATTAGCTATTGATTCTGCTGGTGTCGCAGCACTATTTACATCAGTGGTTGTTGCTACAGCTACCGCTTTTTCTATTGTTTTTACAGGGACATCTGTTGTTGGTGTTGGCTTAGCCGTTTCAGCAACTTTCGCCATAGGCTTAACTACTGGCTCTGCGGGCTGTGTTTTTTTTACGTCTTTTTTCGCTACCAGTTCTGTTTGTATTTTTTGTAGTTCTTCAGGCTTAGGCTTTAATTTTACAACACGTTTGGGGCTAGTAGGCTTTGCTTTAATATATGGCGCCCGCTTTTTATCCGCTTCTAATTGACGACGGATCAAGCTCACTTTCTCGTTTTTAATCTGGCTTAATGTTGGCATAACCAAGGTACTACCCGGGATCAAACCATGAATATTGCTGTTTTCAAATGCTTGTGGGTTAACGTGATAAATAGCACCGATAACTTGGTATACAGAAACTGAAGCATTAGGACGATTTCGAGATGCGATTGACCACAAGGTTTCTTTTTCACCTGTAGGACCATAACGACGAGCAGAAAGCGGAGTGGTGTTTGACTGCGAAATTGAACGCAGATCAGGTATATCAATACCTCGGCTCGCTTGCGAATAGGATCCATCCTCACTCGACGGGCCAATTATCCGAACAGTGCTCGCATTCACCATAGGCAAATAAGAAGAAATAGTAACGAAAGCTACCGGTACAATAAAGCGCTTTACTATCTTAGGGATATCAGACACTGCCTGCGTTCCTCTCTGGCAGAGATAAATAAGCCGAAAACGTTAATTCAATGAACGCATTTCGAAATAATACGAGTTGTTTGCATATTGCACAAAATGCACATATGACGACAACATAAAGAAAATCTTAAGGTTGTTATGGCTAATTTTTGCTAGCTAGCGATGTATGTCAAGTGACTACTTAGGGTTTTACCAGCAAGATCATGGAAATGATGAAGGAGCAATCTTTTGCCCCTTCGTTTTATTTCTTTTACAAATATTCTTCAATTAGCTTTTCAGCAATTTGAATACTATTTGTTGCCGCACCTTTACGTACGTTATCAGCTACAACCCACATATTCAGACCACATGGGTGACTAATATCTTCTCGGATACGACCCACCATCACGTGATCTTTACCCACAGAGTCTGTTACCTGTGTTGGGTAATCAGTACCATGGAAGACTTCAATACCATCAGTATTTTCAAGTAGATTAATCGCATCTTCGATGACAACAGGCTGATGGGTTTCAACATGCACCGCTTCAGCATGTCCAAAGAAAGCAGAAA
>NZ_CH724143.1:309986-464295 GCF_000153325.1 Photobacterium sp. SKA34 | reverse complement strand
TTCTTCTTTGGTGTAACCGTTGTCCATAAACTCATCGATATGAGGTATACAGTTAAATGCAATTTGCTTGTCATAAGCGCTGTTCTCAGCAGGCAGACCATTCAGTAATTTTGCCGTTTGACCCGCAAGCTCATCAATCCCCTTACGACCAGAGCCTGATACAGATTGATAAGTCGCGACATTAATACGATCAATACCGTAAGCATCTTGAATTGGCTTAAGTGCAACTAACATTTGAATCGTAGAACAGTTGGGATTTGCAATAATATTACGGTTACGATAATCAGCAATCGCTTCAGGGTTTACTTCAGGGATCACTAAGGGAACATCATATTCATAACGAAATTCAGATGTGTTATCAATAACAACGACGCCAAAATCAGTGGCGATAGGCGCCCAATGACGTGATGCTTCAGCACCTGCTGAAAACAAAGCAATTTGAACTTGGCCCCAATCGAAATCCTCCACGTTCTTCACACGGACTGATTTACCTTTAAAACGTAACACTTTGCCAGAGCTACGATCACTTGCCAGCAAGTAAAGATTGCGAACAGGAAAATTACGCTCTTCTAGCACCTCGACCATAGCTTCGCCGACAGCACCTGTTGCGCCTAGTATTGCGATATCATATTCCTGACTCATTGAGTGACCTCTACTACTGTAAAACCTAATTTAGCCAGCGACTCTACCTCAAAATCTGCCTTGCCTGCTACTGTAATTGCACTATATTCACGGCGATCCCAGTAGTTTTTTCGCATCATATCAAAAGCAGTGGCCATTTTGCTGTTATCGTCACCAGCTAGCTGCATTTGACGACGGAAGATACCGTCGTCTTTACGTACATCATACACCAATTGGGTAAGGCTAAATAAACTTGCCTCATCCCATTGACGGCTCAATTCAACCAGAGGGATTGGCGCAACAGGTAATAGTTCACTCGCATCTACTTGCTTATCAACCCCAAGAAACTCACAAAAGCGGTTAAATACCATGGTTGTTCCACGAGCTTTACCTTCAAGCCCATATCCAGCTACATGCGGTGTCGCAAAAGCTAAATACGGTAGTAGCTCTAAATCCACCAATGGCTCTTGCTCAAACACATCAAGTACTGCTGTGAGTGATTTCCCTGCACCATTCTGAGAAGCCACTAGAGCGGCTTTTAAAGCATTATTATCAACGATAGGACCACGAGCTGCATTAATTAATATGGTATTGGGTTTTAATGCATTAAGAAAAGTTTCGTTTACTAAATGATGAGTTGGAAACTCAACATCACGTGTTAAAGGCGTATGAGTAGTAATAACATCACACTCAGCAAGTAGAGTTTCAACTGAATCAAATTTACGATCATCGCCCTCCGCTTGCTTTAATGGATCATTCAACAGATAACGAATGCCTAATGCATCTAAACACTTCGCCAAATATGAGCCCACATTACCAGCGCCAATGATCCCAACAGTACGGTCAAAAATAGAAAAACCTTGTTGCTGCCCTAATATCATTAAGCTACTAAGCACATACTCAGCAACACCCACTTTGTTACAGCCTGGCGCTGCTGTAAAAGTAATGCCACGCTCAGCTAATAACGATTGATCAACATGATCTTGTCCCGCTGTTGCCGTTCCCACAAATTTTAGCTTATCGGCTTTTTCTAACAGACAGTTATTAACTTTTGTCACCGAGCGAATCATGAGGGCGTCGATCCCAACCAAATCATCAGCCGTTAAGTTTCGACCTGGTTTGGCGATGACCTCACCAAGTTCACTAAACAACTCCAACGCATACGGCATATTTTCATCAATAAGGATTTTCATTTCGGCTTCCCTGCTTTACTTAATCAGCCCCGAACAAGTCTCGGGTATATACTTTTTCTTGTACGTCTTGAAGTTCAACCGCCATACGGTTAGAAACAATTACATCAGACATCGCTTTAAATTCTTCAAGATCTTTGATTACTTTTGAATTAAAAAATTCATCTTCTTCCAGTACTGGTTCAAACAGCACCACTTCAATACCTTTGGCTTTTATACGCTTCATTATGCCTTGAATACTGGATGCGCGGAAATTATCAGACCCTGATTTCATTATTAAGCGATAAACCCCCACAACTTTCGGTTGTTTAGCAAGAATTGAATCAGCAATGAAATCTTTACGTGTGGTATTCGCATCCACAATCGCACCTATAATGTTATTAGGTACGTCACGGTAATTCGCGCGTAATTGCTTAGTATCTTTAGGTAAACAGTAACCACCATAGCCAAAAGATGGATTATTATAATGATTGCCAATACGAGGATCTAAACCCACACCTTCGATAATCTGACGACTATCTAAGCCTAATGCTTCCGCATAGCTGTCGAGTTCATTAAAATAAGCCACACGCATCGCAAGGTAAGTATTGGAAAATAATTTTACCGCTTCTGCCTCTGTAGAATCTGTAAATAAAACGGCAATATCTTGCTTTTCAGCACCTTGTTTTAATAATCCAGCAAAGATCTCAGCTCGCTCAGAACGTTCACCGACAATAATACGAGAGGGATATAAATTATCGTACAGTGCACGACCTTCACGTAAGAACTCTGGTGAGAACATAATATTCGTAATGCCAAACTGTTTTTTAATACTTTCTGTATATCCAACAGGCACGGTTGATTTAATCACCATGGTCGCTGATGGATTTTTCTTGGCCACATCTTTAATAACTGCTTCTACTGAACTGGTATTAAAGTAATTAGTGATCGGATCATAATCAGTTGGGGTCGCTATAATGACAAACTCAGCGCTATCATAAGCATGTGATGCATCCGTTGTTGCTACAAGGTTCAAAGCTTTCTGCTGTAAAAACGCTTCAATCTCCGTATCAACAATTGGAGAGAGACCTTGATTAATTAACGCAACTTTCTCTTCGATAATATCGAGTGCAACAACCTCATTATGCTGAGATAAAAGCACCGCATTAGACAGACCGACATAGCCGGTTCCCACCACAGTAATTTTCATTAATTAACCTCAATGAATAAATGTGCAAGTAACTGTAATTAAACCCTTGCCTACTGACTTTAGTGTAACTGAAAACATATAAAAAAAACAAAAGCAGCAATATCTAACAACTATCTCACTGTATTATTGAAAAAGAATGAATAAAAAAAGAGCCATAATCTCTTATGACTCTTTCTTAATATAAACGGTGATTAATTAAATACGATTACGCTTCGTATTTCTTGATCACTAGCGTGGCGTTAGTACCACCGAAACCAAAGCTGTTAGACATTACCGTCTTCAGTTCAACATCACGCTTATCAGTCACAATGTCAAGGCCTTGTGCTGCTTCATCTAGGTTATCAATATTGATGCTTGGTGCAACAAAACCGTGCTCTAGCATCAGTGTTGAATAA
The DNA here is from genome assembly GCF_000153325.1 of Photobacterium sp. SKA34. Classification (GTDB taxonomy): domain Bacteria; phylum Pseudomonadota; class Gammaproteobacteria; order Enterobacterales; family Vibrionaceae; genus Photobacterium. Next base: position 460,900 of record NZ_CH724143.1, on the reverse strand, counting down.
ATGGCTTCATGGACACCTGCAGCACCCAGTGCGTGACCTGTCATTGCTTTTGTTGCTGAGATTGCTGGACAATTATCACTAAACAGCTCTTGAATAGCACCTAACTCTTTTACATCACCAACGGGTGTTGATGTGCCGTGAGTATTAATGTAGTCAACTGGTGCATCAAGATCTTGCATCGCCATCTTCATACAACGAACTGCGCCTTCACCAGAAGGTGCAACCATATCGTACCCATCAGATGTTGCGCCATAACCGACGATCTCACCGTAGATTTTTGCGCCACGTGCTAGTGCGTGTTCTAGCTCTTCAACGACAACCATACCGCCGCCACCAGAAATCACGAAACCATCGCGATCTGCATCGTAAGTACGTGATGCTTTTGATGGATCATCATTGTACTTGGTTGATAATGCGCCCATTGCGTCAAACATCATTGTTAATGACCAATCTAGCTCTTCACCACCACCAGCAAAAACAACGTCTTGCTTACCCAATTGGATTAGCTCTAATGCGTGACCAATACAGTGTGCTGATGTTGCACATGCTGAGCTCATGGTGTAATTAACACCACGGATCTTAAACGGTGTTGCTAAACATGCAGAAACCGTTGAAGACATCGTACGTGGTACCATATAAGGACCTACACGCTTAACGCCTTTTTCACGTAACGTATCTACAGCAAGGTATTGGTTATGTGATGATGCACCGCCAGAACCTGCAACTAAACCTGTACGTTCGTTAGAAACTTGATCTTCAGCTAAACCTGAATCGGCAACAGCTTGCTCCATTGACAGATAAGCAAAAGCCGCGGCATCACCCATGAAACGCATTTTCTTACGATCAATATGCTCTGCTGGGTTAATTTTTAAATCACCCCAAACATTTGAACGTAGTTTCATTTCAGCAAACTGCTCAGAAAAATTAATGCCTGACTTGCCTGTTTTCAATGACTCTAGTACTTCTGCAACGTTGTTACCAATACTAGATACAATGCCCATGCCTGTAATTACGGCTCGTTTCATGATGACTTCCTACTAAAATTAATTGGATATAGCCTAACCGTGAGCTCTCTCTACGGCGGGTTTACTCCCAAACGGCTTTAAGATGCGCGTTCATAACAATAATTATACCGTCTTTAACGGAACATCATATCTTAAAGCGGTTTGGCGTTTGTTATACCGAGATAACAGAGCTACCGACTATAACGGCTTTAGCGGTAAAAAGTGGTCAGCTTTCCTGATATTCGGGTACAATCGGTTCAAAATTGCCATTTCTTTCTATATTACGCCTAAAAGTGGTGATATTTAAACCATGTTTTCGATAATCGTTTGTCCGTTATAAAAGAGGTTTCCCTTTTGTCTTCTTCACAACAAGAAAAATCCACCTTACAAATTGAAAATGCCGTTCTTGATTGGAATGATGTGGGAACCCCCGTCTCAAATAACTTTGATGATGTCTACTTCTCCAACGTTAATGGATTAGAAGAAACACGCTATGTTTTCCTTAAGCAAAATGGCTTACCTGAGCGCTGGATTGACGGCGACCGTCGTCGTTTTGTTATCGCTGAAACAGGATTTGGTACCGGATTAAACTTTTTAGCCGTATGGAAAGCATTTAAAGATTACCGTTCTCAACACCCAGATGCGACAACCACAGAGCTACATTTTATTAGCTTTGAAAAATTCCCGGTTACTCAACAAGATTTGATTAAAGCACATCAAGCATGGCCTGAACTTGCAGAACTTGCAGAGCAGCTTCATACTCATTACCCTCCAGCTATTACAGATTGTCATCGTATCGTATTAGAAGATGGCATGATCACCTTAGATCTCTGGTTTGGTGATATCAAAGATTGTATGCCTCAAGTATGGGTTGGCGATGAGGGTATCATCGATGCATGGTTCCTTGATGGTTTTGCCCCTAGCAAAAACCCTGAAATGTGGAACCAAAACTTATTTAACGGCATGGTTAAAATGGCACGTAAAGGTTGTAGCGTAGCAACCTTTACAGCTGCGGGCTTTGTTCGTCGAGGGTTAATTGAAGCCGGTTTTGATATGCGCAAAACCAAAGGCTTTGGTACTAAACGTGACATGATCGTAGGCCACGTTGCTGAACGCCAACATAAAACGAATATTACGCCTTGGTATAATCGTGAAGCACAAACAGAGTCAAACTCAAATATTGCTATTATTGGTGGTGGTATCGCATCTGCAACTACCGCATTAGCTTTGATCCGCCGTGGTCAACATGTCACATTATATTGCGCTGACAATGAACTTGCTGAAGGCGCTTCAGGGAACCGACAAGGTGCTGTCTACCCATTATTAAATGGTAGTAACGATAGGCTATCTCGTTTTTTCTCTAGCGCTTTTATCTTCGCGAGACAACTTATAGAGCAATCCGCAATTCACGTCGATTTTAGTCATAACTGGTGCGGCGTGACCCAATTAGCATGGGATGATAAATCAAGCCATAAACTCGCAAATATCATCAATGGTGGTTTTGCATCTGAACTTGTTCATAAACTCGATAAAGAACAAACTGAGCAAATCACAGGGGTTGAAACGGGCTTTGAAAGTGTTCATTACCCGCTTGGCGGCTGGTTATCACCTAAAGAGTTAACCACAGCATTAATTGAACATGCCGTGAATGAAGGGAAACTGACACTAAAAACACAAAAAGAATTATGTCAGTTAGATCAAGTTAAAAAAACGCAATGGCAGCTTACCTTCACTGATGGAAGTCAAGCACAACATAGCACGGTTATTTTGGCTAATGGTCACCGCTTTAATCAATATCCACAAACCCAGCAGATCCCTGCATCTTCTGTTCGCGGGCAAGTCAGCCATGTGCCGACAGATCCATCACTGGGCAAGCTAAAAACTGTACTTTGTTATAACGGCTATCTCACACCAATGAACCCTGAGACACAGAGTCATTGTATTGGAGCCAGCTACGATCGTAGTAATATAGACCTTAACTTTAATGAAAATGATCAACAAGATAACAAACAACGGTTAGTAAACTGTTTACCTAATATTGAGTGGCCTAAACAGATAGATATAGATGGCTTTGATATTCAAAACAGAGCACGTGTTGGCATTCGCTGTGCGGTACGTGATCACTTACCGTATGTGGGTAATGTTTGTCGTTATGATGATTTATTACAACAATACGATGATCTTAGAGATAATCAAACGTCAGCGAAAGCTGTCCCAACCTATAATAATCTTTTTGCTATAGTTGGTTTAGGCTCTCGAGGATTAAGCTCAGCGCCATTACTCGGCGAACTCTTAGCATCGCAAATTTGCGGCGATCCATTACCACTACCACTTGACGTACTTGAAGCGCTCCATCCTGGACGCATGTGGGTCAGAAAGCTACTTAAAGGCAAAGCAATTCAAGTACTGTAAATTAATAAAAAAGCGCAATGACTATCCTCTGATTACTGGCGGATAATTTATTGCGTTTTCTTTGTTGTACCGTTACTTCAATTCTGCCGACATAACATTCATTAATTCATTATTTTCATCGCCAGATAAATCCCATACAAAAAGACCTGCAAGCTTGTTTTTCTTTACCCAATCAGCTTTGGCTTTTACCGAGTGTGAATCATCATAACTAATAAAAACTTGTTTCTCTTCATTCCACAAGTAAGGCGCCTCAGCTTTCTCATCATAGCCAGAGATATAGCCTTGTGCTTTTGTATAGTTACGTTTTAAATCCCAATACATAAAGTAACCAGGCTCTTGTGCTGACGTACCAAAACTTGCACCTTGCGTAGAAGAAAGCTCTTTCGGAATAGCCTTGCCATCGAATCCTTTGGTTCCTTCCCAGCCTCTACCATAAAACGCCGCACCAACGACTAATTTATCGGCAGGGATACCAAGAGAAATCATTTTATTCACAAAGACATCGGTGCCCATTCCCCACCAACCATTATCCGTAGCATGAAGATTCGTTAAATGCCCTGTTTGTATCCCCCAGCCACCTAAATAATCATAAGTCATCGCAAACATATTGGTTAAGTGCGGTGCAACAGCAACCCAATCAATCGACTCAGCTTTACTTCCTACACCAACAGCAGTAGAAAGCTCATATTGACGCCCGGTTTTCTTCTCTAAGTTGTCTAACTCAGCATGTAGTGTTTTCACTAAATGAGTATACGCTTCTTTTTCTGATGCTTTCTGCTCATCCGATAGTTTAGTATCAGGATTCCAAGGAGACGTTGTTAAACCGCCACCACCTGGGTATTCCCAATCTAAATCAATACCATCGAAAAAGTCATACTCAGCAATCAGTTCTACGGCTGATTTGGAAAAGTGTTCAATCGACTCTTTATCTTTCGCCATTGCATGGAAAGGTTCAGACATTGTCCAACCACCAAAAGAAGGCAATATTTTAAGTTCCGGCTTTTCATTTTTTAAATCTTTAAGCTGAGCAAAATGTCCTTTATAAGCAACCTTAGCTTTCGTCGGCCCAAAGTCTTTCTGCAATGCAGATACTTGATCAACAATCACTGCACTAAACGGTGCTTTACCTTCACATGCCTCTTTAATTTGTTTCTGAACCGCATCAATCGCGCCTTGATGTGGACCACACATGCTTAAAAAAGCATAAATAACATGAGTAAGTTTATCTGCAGGAATATCTTTAACAGTGTAAGGATTAGCTTCATTATTGTATTGCCAGTCGGCAAAGTAACCCGCAACAACAGGAGAATCAGCAGCAATTGCTGAAGAGCTTAATAGAGCGACTATCATAAGAGGTAAAATAGCTTTCATGAGTGTCCTTATTTATCATTGTAACTAGCGGCTAATGCTTCTAGCTTCACAATAAAAATAAGAACAACAGCTAAGATAACAATGAGCCAAATATAGGGTGATGACTACCTTAGTTTGAATATTGATAAGAAGTGATAAATAAAAAGCGTAAAGACTAAATTTTAGATATTTTTCAGATTCAGCTCTTATTTATAATTGAAATGAAATTAAAACCATTAATATTATGTTACTCGATGCACATTATTGTATTGAGAGCAAACAGCGTAATCACTCTCAAAAAAGACATTAGAAACTCTATTTAATTATATTGCTATTCATTAGCAGCAATAATGATATGAGCTTCAGGCTTACACTCTTGTAAGCAGTTTGCCAGTTGTGTTTGCGCAATAACATCACCATGAACAACACGGATCACAGAGGGACCATCATTAATCCCAGCAACAAATCGGACTAAATCGTCTTGTGCCGCATGAGCTGAATAGCCAGACATTTGATAGATACTGGCGTTAACATCTATAACTTGGTCATGTATTTCAACTTGTTTATCGCCATGACATAACTCGCGCCCCAGTGTTCCTTCTGCTTGATATCCAGCAAAAATGACATCAGTTCTGGAGTCTGGCAATAACGCTTCTAAATAATTAACGATACGCCCACCTGCACACATCCCACTAGCCGCGACGATTATTGCAGGCTCCCCTGAATGCTTTAAGCGATTAACTAACTCGATATGATCTTGATGTTTTTCTATTGTCACGCATTGCTCAAAAGAAAGAGGATGACGCCCCATATAACGACTATCTTTTGCTTCTTTTGACCATAACTCTTGAAAATGGCGATATTGCTCTGTCACTTTCAAGGCTAACGGTGAATCTAAGATTACGGGTAACGATTTCCAGCATCGATAAGTATTATCATGACTCGAACCTGTTAATACATCTGCTAATATATTCTCGATATCAAACAATAGCTCTTGTGTTCGACCCACACTGAAAGCAGGAATTAAGATCGCTCCACCATCTTGTAATGAATGTTCTATAATTTTCCGCAAATGAACTTCACGTTGCTGAGTATCATGTAGGGCTTTATCGCCATAAGTACTTTCAATCACAAGCAAATCTGCTTTTTCAGGGGATACAGGATCAGTTAATAACGGCGTATTACAAGGACCAAGATCGCCACTAAATACGGCAATATTTTGGTCAGGAAGTTCTACTTCTATATAGGCAGAGCCTAAGATATGACCAGCTTGACGAAAGCGAACAGAGACGCTGTCTCCATTTAATAAAACGACTTTCGCCCAACAATCATAAGGGACAGGACGTATTTTTTGCTGAATCAGTTGTATAAATTGCTTACATTGCTGAGAGTTAAATCCTAATTGGATTTTTAAACCATCTTCAAGCATTAACGGCAATAATGCTGCCGTTGCTTCTGTCGCATAAATTGGACCGGTAAAACCAGCGGCAAGTAACCATGGAATACGACCAATATGGTCAATATGGCTATGAGTGATCAAGAGCGCTTCAATACGTTTAACATCGAATTCAATATCAAACTTATTATTCTTATTTTCAGCGCCCTGAAAAAGACCACAATCAACTAATAGGCTGCTATTACCAATAACTAACTCATGACAAGAGCCTGTTACGCCAGTTTTGGCTCCATGGTGAATAATATCCACGAACATTCCTTGTGTTTATATTTCGTCCAATTTTTGATAATGACAGAGCTATTACCATGATAGAAATATTAACAACTAGAATCAGAGCCGGCTCACGAAATCAACGAAAAACAGCTATGTAACACATAAGTAACGTATTACTCAGTAAGCAAGTAAACCATATTTATAAACGAAAAATTAAAGTTTAGCCGACCACGCTTGTGAGGCTTGCTCTACTAACATTAATGAATGCTCAAACGCTTCACGACTTTGACGGTATGGATCTGGAATGTCACGTTGACCAATCCATTGTCCAAACAGCATGGTTTTACCTCGAGCTTCAGGCGCAATATTGGTCACAGCTTCAATGTGCCCCTTTTCCATCACTAAAATCAGATCATATTCATGACATAACTCAGGCGTTAGTTGCTTCGCTTTATGATCAGATAAATCAACACCATATTTCCCCATCACCTCACATGCCATCGCATCAGCCCCCTTACCAACTAACCCGCTTTTTTGGGTTGCAATACCTGCAGAAGCGATGTGTTTGGCCGGTAACTTTTTATGCAATATACGTTCACCCGAAGGAGAGCGACAAATGTTGCCGACACATACCACGAGGATTTTGTTGAACATGGTTAACTCCGTTTAATTTTATTCAATAAACAAAAAGGCTAAGTAATATAGTACTTAGCCTTTCATTTATGTTCTAACTTTCTTCTGCGTTAAATTATCTTATTTAGCGTTTTTATTAAACGCGCTCTTTAATAAAACAATTGCAACACCAAGCATCATACCAAGTAAGAAACCTAGTACAGCAATGAGTGAACGCTTTGGTTTATCACGACTGATTGGGTAATCAATATCTTTTAGATAACGCACGCTTTTCATTGCTGTATCTTTGTCTAAGTAAATTTTTGATAGTAGCCCTAACTTAATCTTAATTTGGGTTAAACTTGGCTCAAAGAAACTAAGATCTTTCATTGATTTTAATATGTTACTTTGTTCTTTTAACCCTTCAGTACCAAGTTGTATAGGAAATACACCCGTTAAATTTACGTCTGCCAACGGCTTATTAACCTTCGCAGAACGAGCAATATCTAGAGCATAATTAGTTTTCAATAAAAGCGCTTTCTGTTTTTCTTTCGCTTTCAACTCTAAAGACTCTTTTGAAGCTAACAAAATTTGCTTATTGTGTGCAATTTTTGATGCGATAACAGAGAAAGCTTCATCGCGAACTTGATCTGTTATAAATGAGGAATATGCTTTGAGTAAATCATGTGCTGCTTCAGAACTTCTAGCTTCAAAGCTCAACTTGTAAACATTTGGTCGTTTTTTTTCATCGTTCAGAGAGGCGTCAATTTTTTTCGCCCAAAAAGCAATAAATTTGCCTTTATCTTCCTTATTAACACCATCATCTTTTGCATATTGTTCAATGATAGAATTTTGCTCTAAAAATGCTTTTTTGTTATCGAATGCATTAAATTCTGTTATGAATTCGTTCAGTAGACGACCACTTTCAAAAATATTATTGACTTTTGAAACATCAATTACAGAGTATAGGTTCGTCACTTGACTACGAATGTTAGCTGTATCCTTGTACTGCCCTCTGGTTACAGTAGCATCTGAAGTCCACCACTGCTGAGCAGTCAGTGCATAAACAATTGCACAGACAGTGAAAACAATTGAACATAAAGCAATTGTCACCTTACCTTGCCAAAGTGTTTTGACTAACTCAGCTAAATCAATTTCATCATTTGATGAGTTATTTACAGCTTGAATATTACTCATTATTTTTCCACAAACCTAAAAACTAAGCCGAAATCTTTTGCCACATTTGGCATACAAGAACATAATCAGAAGGAGAAAGCTCACTTTTTGCATCAGCAATGCTTTGTTCTACTTTATCCTTCATTAATGATAGTAGTGATTCATTTTCAGACTCACAATCAGCTGCCGCTAATGAAATATGCCCACGTAAATAACCACCAGCAAACAACTCATCATCTGTTGCTGTGTCTATTCCATCGTCGATAAGCAATAATAGCTTCTCTTCGTATTCTTGAATTATCATTTCTTATCCTATACACAACACATTTCGTTATATCGAGAGGGTTGTATGAAATCCTGTTCTGTTAACTGTTTGATATCATAAAAAGCTCGAAAAGCATCAGATAACATTTTTGCTTGCCCTGAAATTCCGCACTCTAAATAGGTTAGTGCTTGCTCACGTACTTTTAACGTGAACGCTACCCTATCAGGCTCACAGTCACCACTCAAATTGTCACAACTTACTTGGAATTTAAACCCGCAACTTGCTGATAAAATCCACTCTATGGCCTGTGGTTTAATCTCTACTTTCTCGAACGCTGCTTGAACTGCCTCTGAACGTCCATCAGGTTCATACCAATAACCATAATCTTCTAATTTTCGTCTTTCTACACCTGCAATACACCAGTGTGCTAACTCATGCATTGCCGAGGCAAAATAGCCACGGGCAAAAATTATCTGATTATGCTGTCGCTCACTAGAAGCAGGCTGATAAATTGGCTCTTCACCGCCTAGAAGTAACTCTGTATTGAGGCTTTCTAAAAATAACCCATTAAAAATGAAGATTAAGTCGTTGTAATCATGTCTCATACTAATGGTAACTTCTAAAATACATAACTTATCGATTATACAATGCAGTGAATCTAAGTGCGAATATTCTTAAGATTACAGACTATGACAAACGTCATATTCTTGTCATTTTATAAATAACACAGCAATTTTTGATTGCTTTTCAGCCAACTACTTTAATAAAAGACTGTATACGCCACTTGAAGAATAATAAACCTAAATACTAAGTTATCAATATAGGATTAATTAAATTCATGTATAAATATTTTCTTTTCATTAGAAGTAGATGACTATCACAAATACAATCAGCCCAATTTCTTTTAGGACGATTATTACCATGCTGCTTTCAGTTTTATACATTATTGGCATTACGGCAGAAGCGATGACCGGTGCACTAGCTGCAGGTAAACGCCACATGGATTGGTTTGGAGTAATGCTAGTTGCAAGTGCTACTGCAATTGGTGGAGGGACAGTTCGTGACATATTACTCGGTCACTACCCTTTAGGCTGGGTTGCACACCCACAATACTTAGTGGTCACTTGCGTTGCAGGGATCTTAACTACCTACTTTGCCCGTTGGGTTGTACGTTTTCATAAAGTGTTTATCTTGCTCGATGCTATCGGCTTAATCGTATTTAGTATTATTGGATGTCAAGTCGCGATGACAATGGGGCTTTCTCCAATAATTTGTGTCGTTGCGGCTGTTGTGACAGGCGTATTTGGTGGTTTGCTACGTGATATGATCACTCGTCGTAAACCTATGGTGCTGCATAAAGAGCTTTATGCATCAGTCGCATTCATTGCTGGCATCATGTATTACGTCATGTCTTATATAGGTGTACACCCAGATATCACCACACTATGTACCTTGATTACAGGTTTTAGCCTACGCATGGCTGCAGTGTACTTTAGCTGGAGCTTACCTGTGTTTGAGTTTAAAGAAGAATCCTTTCATTAATATTCACCATATTATTCCCAGATAAGACAAAGCCACGCTGAATACATCAAGGCGTGGCTTTTTTATATATCAGTTTTATATAAATTAAATCCTCGGTGTATCAGTAACAACATCTGCGTTTTGACCGCGATGACGTAATAGATGATCCATTAAAGTAATCGCTAACATGGCTTCAGCAATAGGTACCGCACGAATGCCAACACATGGATCGTGGCGACCTTTCGTCACAACTTCCGCTGATTTACCCTGCTTAGTAATGGTTTCACCCGGAACCGTAATGCTTGATGTTGGCTTAAGGGCAATATGTGCCACAACATCTTGACCAGATGAAATACCACCTAAAATGCCCCCAGCATGATTAGTTTTAAATCCTTCCGGTGTCATCGCATCACGGTGTTCGCTTCCACGTTGTTCAACCACATCAAAGCCGTCACCAACTTCCACACCTTTTACCGCATTAATACTCATTAAAGAGTGCGCAATATCGGCATCCAAGCGATCAAAAACGGGTTCACCTAAACCAACAGGGACATTTTGAGCAACCACGGTAATTTTCGCACCGATTGAGTCGCCTTCTTTTTTCAACTTACGGATCAGTTCATCGTAAGCTTCAACTTTATCAACGTCTGGGCAGAAGAATGCATTCTGTTCGATTTGATCCCAATCGACCTTATCGATTTTTACATCGCCCATTTGTGATAGGTAAGCGCGCACTTCAATACCATGTACTTGCTTTAGGTATTTCTTTGCCACAGAGCCAGCAGCAACACGCATTGCCGTCTCACGAGCAGATGAGCGACCACCACCACGGTAATCACGTACCCCATATTTTTGATGGTAGGTGTAATCGGCATGTCCTGGACGAAATAAGTCTTGAATATTTGAGTAATCTTTAGAGCGTTGATCGGTATTTTCAATCAATAAACCGATAGATGTGCCCGTTGTTACACCTTCAAATACGCCAGATAGAATTTTCACTTCATCAGGTTCGCGACGTTGCGTAGTATATTTTGATGTTCCCGGGCGACGGCGATCCAAATCATGCTGCATATCAGCTTCAGTTAATGCGAGTCCCGGTGGGCAGCCATCTATAATACAGCCCAGCGCCAAGCCATGGCTTTCGCCAAATGTGGTGACGCGAAATAGTTGTCCAATCGTATTTCCTGCCATTACTTCCTCTGTGATATCTCTATGCTTACATGCATTTTTAATTTTACTAATACTGACATAGTGCAAAGTTGTCCGATAGATTGCAAGAACAAGTGTGCAAATTACCGCCAGTCCAGTTTTTCAGAAACAAAAAAGCGACAGGCTTTTACCCATCGCTTTTATTTAGCTCTTTATATTAGTAATTAAGCGGTTGCTAACGCTCGTTCAGCCTTAGCTTTACGTACTTTCTTGAGTGTTACCGCAACAAGAGCAGTAACAACCATACCAGATGCCATACATAGTATTGCAAGCGCAGGTTTGTTCATCGTACCCAGTAATGCCACCACTGGACCACCGTGTGCCACACTGTTAGTAATACCAAAAGAGAACGCCATCACTGCAGCAACCATACTACCTAAGACGTTTGCTGGAATCACAGACAATGGATCTTGCGCAGCAAATGGAATTGCACCTTCAGAGATACCTACTAAGCCCATTGCACCCGCCGCTTTACCTGCTTCAACTTCTGATTGCTCAAAGATATTTAACTTACGACCAAGTACTGTTGCTAAGCCCATGCCTAAAGGAGCGACTGGAATTGCACATGCCATAGCACCCATGAATTGCGTTTGGCCATTGGCAATCATACCGACAGAGAACAAGAACGCGACTTTGTTAAAAGGACCGCCCATATCAAAGCCAGCCATACCACCCAGTACAATACCAAGTAATACTACGTTACCTGTGCTCATTTCAGTAAGCATGCTATTCATGCTATCCATCAATCCAGCGATTGGCGCACCAATAACGAAGATAAATAAACTAGCAATAAACAAGGTGCCAGTAATTGGCGCAATAAGAATCGGCACTAATGGCTGCACCATCTTATGGTAATTACGTGTTGCAACCCAACGAACGAAGTAACCCACCAGCAAGCCTGCAACAATGGCACCAATAAAGCCAGTACCCGCACTTGCGTCATAAAATGAACCGTTATTAGCAATCCAACCGCCAATGAAACCCGGTGCTAATGCAGGACGATCACCAATCGCAAAAGCAATGTAACCCGCAAGAATTGGGATCATTAAGGTAAATGCAACAACACCAACGTCGAGCACTTTTTGCCATAAACTACCCGCTGGAATTTGCATACCAGAATCAGTGGGTTGACCACCAATGGCCAGTGACAATGCGATTAACAATCCACCTGTTACCACAAATGGGATCATATGGGATACACCGTTCATCAAATAGCGATATAAGTTTGAACGGGTTTGCGCGACTTTGCTTTCGCTAGAGTCAGAAGTGTCATCACCATCAGCTTCATAAGCTTTCGCCACTAACGCTTGTTGAATTAAGCCTTTTGCATCTTTAATTGGTGCTTTTACACCGGTTTTAATCAGTTTTTTACCAGCAAAGCGAGCCATGTCTACTTGCTTATCACAGCTAACCACAATCGCTTCTGCACGAGCAATTTCTTCAGCTGTTGGGGAGTTCTTGACACCAATTGAGCCATTGGTTTCTACTTTTACTTCATAGCCAAGCTCAGCACCTGCTTTTTCCAATGCCTCTGCGGCAAGGTAAGTATGAGCAATCCCGGCAGGACAACCTGTCACACCAATGATCAAACCTTTCGTTTGTGCTTGCGTGACGGCTTGCTCTTTTTCTTCAAGTAATAAAGCTAAGGCTTCTTTTTCAGTCTTAGCGGCTAAGAACTTCTCAACAAAACCATCTTCAATCAACTTTGATGAGAGTTCAGCTAATACTTCAATATGATGATTATCGCCGTTATCAGGTGATGCGATCATGAAAAACAATTGTGATGGTTTACCATCTTCTGCGCCGTATTCAATACCTGTACGGCTAACACCAATCGCTACAGCAGGTTGTGCAACGGCTGCACTTTTGGCATGAGGGATAGCGATCCCTTCTTCAAATCCTGTATTGCCTAATTCTTCACGTGCTTTTACATCAGCAATGAATTGAGCTTTATCAGCCACGCGCCCTTGCGCTGCTAATATTTCAGCCATTTCATTAAACACGTTATCTTTGGTTTTCGCCTTAAGATTAAGGTTAATTAAGCTTTCGTTGATCAAGGAAGTGATCATGTTCTATCCCCAAGAATTATTTTTATCGTCCATCACACTGAATTTGATGGATTTGAGTATGGGAATATTGTCTGGTGTTTGGCAGCTTCAAAATAGAGCATAAAAAAGGCTTTAGCTGGATAAATGTAACCTAACAATAAGGATGTGAACTATCACACACTTTATTAAAACGTAATAAAATGGTTCAAATAAAGGTGAAAAACATTATTTATCAGCAATTTAAATAAGAAAAGAAGTTCAAGCACATATGACAACCTGTAACGCTAAATTTTAAACAACTAGAAATAACACGCATCTGATATTCAATATCAACCTACTTTTAGTGAAATACTTCACACTATCAAAAACAAAAAAGCGACAGAAAATTCTGTCGCTTTAAATAAGTGCTAAGTCGTTAGATATGCTTAGTTATAGGCGCGGGCAAATGTACCAACACAAGTTACTTGATACAGCTCAGTATAAGCAGGAATAAACACTGACTGACCTTTCTCTATTACGACACCATCACCATCACCATGGGTCAATGTTACTGGTGCATCAATGGCAAAGACTATTTCAGCACTATTCACCGTAAGACGAATGTTGTCTACTTGCTTGTAAACACTGAACTTAAAGTCAGGAACTGGGATTGCGTAATGTAGACCATTTTCAGCTTGTGTTGGGGCTAACAACAATGAATCAAAAGCCATTGGTGTAAAATAAGTATTTGTAACGAGCTCTGGTACATCCATGTATTTTGGCGTTAAACCTGCGCGCAATACATTATCGGAGTTCGCCATGATTTCTAAACCCGTACCTTTAATGTAGGCATGTGGCGTACAGGCACTAAGGAACATCGCTTCACCCGGTTGAAGGGTTAATACATTTAGCATTAATGGTGCAAATAAACCAATATCACCAGGATATTGCTCGGCTAACTCTAATAATAAAGCAAACAATGGTAGATCGTTATGTGCTTCACTGTAAGCCAATAATGCGTTTACAGCCGAAGCTTTTTGCTCACCTTCAAGCGATAACATTGCAGTAAAGAAATCACGTAAGCCCGCTTCCGTTTGATTGGCATTAAATGCTGCTACTAACTCACTGATAGATTGAATTTCAAGTGCATTGAACTGCGCAGCAATGTCTTCAATTTGGCGGAAACCATTCATCGCTTGGTACGGTGTTAACGCAAAGACTAACTCTGGCTTGTGGTTTGGATCTTTGTAATTACGGTTCGCCGCATTACGAGCAATGCCCATTTGCTCTTCTTTCGCAAAGCCTACTTCTGCTTGCTGCTTATTTGGGTGAACCTGAATAGACAGTGCTTTTTCTGCCGCTAACACTTTAAATAAATACGGCAGCTCACTAAATTGTTGCTGGGTTTGCACACCAATGATCGCATCCGGATCCGTTGCAATGAAGTCAGACAACTTTACCGACTTCCCCTGTACTTCAATTTTAGAGCAACCATTCGCATGGGCGCCCATCCATAATTCTGCTTGTGGTTTAGCATCAGGGTTCGCGATATCAAACAAAGATTTAATCGAGGTTTTACTTCCCCATGCATAATCTTGAATCACATTATTCATTTTAAAAAACACAGAACGGTGAGTACCAGCCATATTAATTCCTAAATTTATTATCGTTGTGCATCGATGAAATCGTATTCCACTTAGCAAATCATAAAAATTACAAAGAGGAATACCATTTAAACGATCGTAAATGGTACATAAATCAAAAAGTGGAACATCCATCAAGGTCACAATACAACCTTATTCGATATAATCCATTGGTTGGCTCATGTTTTACAATATATTGCGCTGCACTATAGCAAAAGAAACCGTAAAGATTCATTCCTAACTCACAATCCTTACAACTCAGTTTTATTGGCGGCAATAATGGATACTGTATTTCTTAACCTTATTGATTCTATTCTCGAAGAGCGAGAAAGCTTTAACCATATTTTGTTTGCCAATGATCACACCACACCACCACAATTTAGTTATCAAGTGAATTTTCCTCGTCTTGAATTGGTACTTAAAGGCGAATATATGAATCAATTAGAAGATGGTGAATATGGCATTCGTGATATTAACTTGATGCTGGGTGATGCTCTGTATATCCCACCAAACTGTTGGAATAAACCCAATTGGGATACGGAATGCTCGG
The DNA here is from genome assembly GCF_000153325.1 of Photobacterium sp. SKA34. Classification (GTDB taxonomy): domain Bacteria; phylum Pseudomonadota; class Gammaproteobacteria; order Enterobacterales; family Vibrionaceae; genus Photobacterium. The sequence goes on along the minus strand of NZ_CH724143.1, from coordinate 445,462 downwards.
TATTGAGCCTACTGTTTGGTAAAAGACAAATTGGTTTTAGTTTAGTCAGCAAAAGCAAAGACAATCCTCACTTTTTTGATGTGCAAAAACACTCAATCCAAGCCGCGACAGGACACGCTATTGATCCTATTTTATCGGCATTGAATATGCTGGCAAAAGAACCAACGAAAAAACCAATGGATGAACACCTATTGTTGGCGCTCCTTAGCTATAGCCGTTCTATGCTCAATACCCCTGATAGGGTAAAAAAGAATCGTTGTGAAGATCTCTATCAAGGGATTTGTATTTATATTCAAGAGAATTTTCACCGCGCGATCAGCCGAGAATCCATCGCTCATCGCTTTAACATTACCCCTAATCACCTCTCGCGCTTATTTAGACAGCAGGGGCATATGCGATTAGCAGATTACATCTGCTGGGTACGGTTAGAACGCGCAAAATTTATGCTCAAGAAATACAATTTTCGTTTAGCGGAAGTAGCAACTCGATGCGGGTTTCAAGATATGAATTACTTTTGTCGAGTATTTAAAAACAAAACAGCTCGTACACCAACTGAATATCGCAACCTTAATCAGACGCTAGCATCACCTCAATGATCAGCGCTTGTATGACATTACTATCAGAGGCTTGGCGCAAAGCATCTGCATAACGATCTTGTAATAGTTGCTTTGAAAACCGAGAAAAAGCCATTAGCACTGAACGTGATAAGGGCTTGGGTAATACCATCATTAATACCTTACCTACATCTCCTCGTGCGCTGTGCCAATCCATTTTCTGACAACAGGAAATTACCATTGCAGGCTGAGTAATGGGTTCTATCATCACATGGGGCATCGCAATACCATTACCCATCACAGTCGCAGAAATACTTTCACGCTTTTCTATCGCAGCTAACACCTCTTGATAATCATCGACTTTAATCACCTTTTCATCCACCAGCGAGCGTGTCATCGTTGCTAATAATTGTGCTTTCGTATTATCGACCTGAATTTTTTTCGGCGTGATAAAAGAAAGAGGAAAATCTAGCAATGTCATACGCTGTTTTAAAATACTATTCCCCTTACTATCGCTCAATGGCAACAATAACGGACAAGCATATTCGTGAATAAAATCAGTCAGCACCAATAAGGCTAATTCAGCATCCACGCCTGTGATAACAAGCTGACACAATTGATAAGGTTTACTTGCAAGAGTTGAAATGCGCAAAGGCTTGGTTACCGACTCAGAGCGTAACAATTGCAAGTTAAACACCTGCACATCGGCAGTAAAATAGCTGGCGAGCTTTTTCAATTTGTCTAACTGATAAAGGGGTAATCCAGTGTGACCACAATAGAAGGTAAGGCGTCTTTCCAACATCGTAATGCTCTGCTATTGGATAATTAATTGCTGGCAGCGTTTTAGCACAGCTTCTGGATCAACTAAGACTTCTTCAATAGTAACACAATGGATTTTACTGCCTGTGAATCGGCTACGCTGCTCTACTTCAATATCTGAAGCTATCAAGGTTAAATCTGCTTTAGCAATATCTTGCAGTGTTAACTGATCTTCAATCCCCATCGCACCTTGCGTTTCAACGTGGATCTGAATTCCCATTTTATGCGCTGTTTTATTTAGCGCATCTGCTGCCATGTAAGTATGGGCGATCCCCGTAGGACAAGCTGTTACAGCAACAATTTTCATGCTATTTCCTTATTTACACATCGACTTACGCACCAATAAAAACGCCCTTAAAACTATCCACTCTGTCTAGAGAATGTATAAGAAACTAAAGGGCGTTATTTATCTATTTAAGTGTATTAATCTTCTTTTTTAGATTTCCACTTTTTGATGCCAGTACTTTTACCACCAAAACTTGGTTTTGAATCACGATCTGAAGTACGCGCTGGACGACGATTATCATTACGCCCCTGACTACGCTGTTGGCGCGATTCACCGCTTTCTTCATTGCGGCGATTTTGACGCTGACCACCAGGACGACGAGTAAATTCACCCGTACCACTGTAGGTTTTAAATGCTTTTTCTTGAGCACGCTTTTCATTACGCGCTTCTTGCTGGCGGTGATCGTAAAGTTTCGCATCGGTGGCTTTAGCAATTTTACGACCTTCAGCATCAACTTTTGATGCTTCTTCAGTACCTGATGATTGTGCAATTAAACGGTTAATTTCACCGATTTCATCATCAGTTAAGTAGCGCCACTTACCATTGGGTAAACCATCAATAGTGATGTTCATAATGCGTACTCGGCGAAGCTTATACACTTCATAACCAAGCGCTTCACACATACGACGGATCTGACGGTTCAAACCTTGAGTTAGCACAATACGGAAAGAGAAATTCGTTTCTTTCGTTACCTTACAAGGCAAGGTTACCGTATCTAAGATCTCAACACCTGACGCCATTTTCTCTAGGAATTCTGGCGTGATCACTTTATCAACACGGACTACGTATTCTTTTTCGTGAGAGTTACCCGCACGTAGGATCTTATTAACGATGTCGCCATCATTAGTTAAGAAGATCAAGCCATCTGATGGCTTATCTAAACGACCAATAGGGAAAATACGCTTGCGGTGACCAATAAAATCAACGATGTTACCTTCGATATGACGTTCAGTGGTACACGTGATCCCTGTTGGCTTATTTAGTGCGATATAAATTGGACGCTCTTTGCTACGAAGTGGCTTATCATCAATAAGCACATCATCGTTATCCATTACTCGTACGCCCATCTCTGGTTTTTGACCATTGATAGTGACGCGTCCCTGATCAATCAGCTTGTCCGCCTCACGGCGTGAGCAATAGCCTGTATCACTGATGAATTTATTAAGACGAACCCCTTTTGGGCTCTGCTGTTCAGTTGGATTCTGTGACATGGTTTTCTTCTATAATGGGCTTTAGGACGATCAGGGTAAAAAGCTACAAACGTGCAGTTTAATTACTCGATAGTTATCTATGCAGAAGTTTAACTGATTGCTCACTAAAGAGGTAGTCGCCGTAAGCTTACACCTATAAAAAGGTAAATAAAAAGGCGATAAGGTTTATCCTTATCGCCTTTTATTAAACTAACGCTTTAATAGCGAGTTCTATAAAGAGATCATCTATTTAGGTAAATCACCATGGCTAATACGCCCTGTGTAATCATGCTGCAGCTCTTTTTCTAGCAAGCTCTCGACATAACCCGGTGATTTAGTCTTACCAGCCATTAAGCGGTACATTGCAGGAATAACAAACAAGGTCACTAAGGTCGCGAACGCCATACCGAAGAACACCACAGTACCCACAGAGATACGGCTTTCAGCCCCCGCTCCCGTTGAGATAATCAGCGGAATAGCACCAAATAAAGTAGTAAATGCAGTCATTAATATTGGACGCAGACGACGTACTGATGCATCAATGATCGCTTGTTCAAACTCAATACCTTTATCACGCAACTGGTTGGCAAATTCTACAATCAAAATACCATTCTTGGTCACCATACCAATAAGCATGATCATACCAATTTGACTGTAGATATTAAGCCCTTGCCCCATTAACCATAAACCAGCTAAGCCACCGAAGATCCCCATAGGAACCGTCAGCATCACTACCAGCGGGTTTACAAAGCTTTCAAACTGCGCAGCAAGAACTAAGTAAGCCACTAGCAAGGCTAAACCAAAGACAATGGCAATACTGCTTTGATTATCTCTAAAGTCTTTCGACTCTCCCGCATAGTTAATCGTAATATCCGATGGCAACTTCTCTATCGCTTGTTGATCCAAGAAATCCAACGCTTCCCCTAAGGTGTAACCTTCAGACAGGTTCGCCGTTAACGTGATCGATTTCTGTTTCTGGTTATGGCTAAGCTTTTGCGCTGATGCGACTTCATCAATCGAAGCAACGGTATCAAGCGTGACAAGTTGACCATTTTTCGCACGTAAATAAATCTGACTAAGATCAGCGGAGCTATTAAAGCGGTTCTCGTCACCACGCAGGTAAACATCGTACTCTTCACCACGATCTACAAAAGTAGTTTCACTACGTCCGCCCAACATCACTTCCAGTGTTTCTGCAATATCTGAAACCGGAATCCCTAAATCCGCCGCACGTTGACGATCAATATTAACCATCAATTCAGGTGTGGTTTCTGCATAATCTAAATCAACCCCTTCCATCATTGGGCTGTCTTCTGCAATGTGTTTTAGCTCCGATGCCCACTTAAACAACTCTTGATAATCAGAGCCACCGAGTACAAATTGAACCGGCTCAGAAGAACCACCGCGAAAACCTGGCATAATTGGAATAACACGCACATCAGGAATACCTGTTAGTGCTTTACTCACCATACCTAATGCTTGTTGTGCCGTTACACTGCGATCTTGCCAATCATCTAGCTGCATGATCACAAAGCCAGTTTGATCCCCTGCTCGACCACCAAACGCGGGTGATTGAATACTGACAGATTTCAATACGCCTTTGCCCAACATTGGCAGCAAACGGCTTTCAACTTCATCCATATTGCCGATCATACGGTTATAACTGGTACCTTCAGCACCTTTCACAAAGGCAAACAATACACCGCGATCTTCTTGCGGCGCTAATTGGGCAGGGATCACTTTCATCAAAGTTGCACTTGCGCCAATACACGCTAATACAACAATCGGTGCGATAAAGCGCTTTTTAACAGCAAACGTAACGCCTTTGCGATAGACATTTTCAAGCTTATCAAACTGACGATTAACCCATAGGTTAAAGCGAGTTGGTTTTACATTGGCTTTTAAGATTTTACTGCCCATCACAGGCGTTAAAGTTAACGCAATTAATGAAGAGAAAATGACCGCCATCGCAAGTAATACTGAGAACTCAGTAAATAAGCGTCCTACCATACCTTCCATAAAGGAAATCGGTAAGAACACCATCACCAGTACCGCTGTGGTCGCAATCACCGCAAACCCCACTTCACGGGTACCTTTATACGCAGCAAGCAATGGTGACTCACCGCGCTGCATGTGATGGAAAATATTCTCCACCACCACAATGGCATCATCGACCACCAACCCGATAGCAAGAATTAATGCCATTAAGGTCAGCAAGTTGATTGAAAAACCAAAGAAATACGCGGTAATAAACGCTGAAATTAACGATACTGGCACAGTTACCGCTGGAATTAAGGTTGCACGTGCTTGTCCAATAAAGACATAAAGCACCAAAATCACCAAAGCACCCGTGACTAATAATGTGCTGTACACTTCACTGATTGAGCGCTCTATAAATACCGTCGCATCGTAATCGACCGTTAAGCTTGTTCCTTCAGGTAAGAACTTCTGCATTCGCGCGACTTCTGCGCGAACATCTTTTGCCACTTCTAACGGGTTAGCATCAGACATAGTGACAATACCTAAACTTAAGTTAACAACCCCGTTGCTTTTAAAGGTTGAATTTTCATTTTCAGCACCAATTGCAACATCAGCCACATCTTTTAGGTAAATGGGCGTACCATTTTCTGTGGTTCTAACCGTCAGGTATTTAAAATCATTGGCCGTGCGATATAAACGGGCCGTTCGCACAGCCATAACGGTTTGATCATTACGTACTTCACCACCGGGTAATTCAACGTTTTCATCACGTAACGCGTCAATAATATCTTTTGTGGTAACGCCACGACCTGCCATTAATTCAGGTTTCAGTTTTAGGTACATCACCTTATACAGGCCGCCACTTAAACTGACTGAACTCACCCCATTAATTAAGCTGAAACGATCTTCTAATACTCGCTGGGCATAATCAGTTAACTGAGTACGATCCATCTCTGATGAGGATAAATTGATATAAACGGCAGGCTCACCTGAACCATTGTCTTTCGACACAATAGGATCACTCGCATCATCCGGTAGACGTCGTTGAGCCCGGGCAACCGCATCACGCACATCACTAACACCTTCGGTAAGGTCCCAATCCATCGAAAATTCAATCGAAATACGTGACATTCCATTTCGTGTGACCGAGGTGATATTGTCAATGCCACTAATACCTGACAACTCATCTTCAATCGGAGTGGTGACTTGGCTTTCCATTACCGTCGCTGATGTGCCGTCATATGTAGTCATCACGGTAACAACAGGGCTTTCCACATCAGGCATTTCTCTTATTGCTAATTTAGAGAAAGACACCACACCAAACACACACAGCAATAAACTTAAAACAATTGCAACAACAGGGCGTTTAACCGAAATGTCTGATAACCACATTAGCTACTTGCTCCATGCTGTGAATTATTCTTTTTTGCTGTTATATCCGAAACTTTTATTCCATCTCGCATATTCACTAATCCTTGAACAACAATACGATCACCAATCTCTACGCCCTTATTAACTACCACGGTATTATCAATACGGGCACCAATCTCAACTTCAGTTCGATGTACTTTTTGTTTATCATCAACAAGATAGATAAAGCGTTTAGTACCTGAGTACTCAATCGCTTGAACCGGAATTACCGCTTTAGGTTGTGGTAAAAAACCAATATCAGCCGCTAGCAACATCCCAGGCTTAAGTGCATTATCTTTGTTATCAAATACCACTCGAACTTTGATATTTAAAGAATCGGTTTGCACACGTGAGTCAATCGCTTGTACTTCACCATTAAACACACGATCAGGCCATGCTTGGCTTGTTGCGATAACTTTCATTCCCGGTATAAGGTGAGAGAGATATTGCTCAGGAACAGGAATGTCTAATCGCATTGTCGAAAGATCATCAAACGTCAGCAGTTCCACACCTTCAGCAACACGATGACCTTGGCTGAAATCAAAGAGTCCAACTGTGCCATTAAAAGGCGCGCGGATCATGTGATCATTAAGCTCGGCACGCGCCCCTTTTAAACGAGCTTGAGCGATATTGACACTGGTCGTCTGCGCATCAATTTCTGTTTGGGTGATCGCACCACGTTTCACTAAGCGTTTAAATTCGTTTAATTTACGTTGCTCGTCATTTAAATAGGCTAGAGCTTCATCAAAGGCCGCTTTCGCTTTGTCATCATTAAGTTGGATTAATAGTGTGCCTTTTTGAACACTTTGATTTGGCTTAACTTCTATATTTTTAATCTGTGCAGATGTTTCTGCTGCAATATTCACAGAGTGCTCAGCTTGTAACTTTCCGGTTAAAGAAAGTGATTGAGCAATAGGCATAGAAGAGACCGTTCCCATCGTGACATTCACAACTCGGCTTGATCGCGCATCCTTCTTTTCTTGTGCAGCATGAGAGGTTCCCTGAAAGTAGAAGTAACCACCAGATAACACTGCAGTTACTAATACAGCTACGGACATTTTTTTCATTATCAACACACCATAAATAATCCTGCCGTAATAATATCTGAATCTACGGTTAAGCAACGTCAAGAAATGTAAATAAAAGCAACAATTAGTAATCTGATGAAAATTCAGGCAAACACTCAGTATTTAAAAGAAAAGTCTTTACAGGATCAGAATGTTTGCTATTATCCGCTCCTCACTTGTGGTGGGGTTCCCGAGTGGCCAAAGGGAGCAGATTGTAAATCTGCCGGCACTGCCTTCGAAGGTTCGAATCCTTCCCTCACCACCATCTAATTTGAAAAGCTGTCGCCACTGACATCTTTTCTGGCGAAAGCCAAATGAGCAATACCCCGTGGTGGGGTTCCCGAGTGGCCAAAGGGAGCAGATTGTAAATCTGCCGGCACTGCCTTCGAAGGTTCGAATCCTTCCCCCACCACCATCTATTTCGAAAAGCTGTCGCCACTGACGTCTTTTCTGGCGAAAGCCAAAATGAGCAATACCCCGTGGTGGGGTTCCCGAGTGGCCAAAGGGAGCAGATTGTAAATCTGCCGGCACTGCCTTCGAAGGTTCGAATCCTTCCCCCACCACCATCTATTTCGAAAAGCTGTCGCCACTGACATCTTTTCTGGCGAAAGCCAAAATGAGCAATACCCCGTGGTGGGGTTCCCGAGTGGCCAAAGGGAGCAGATTGTAAATCTGCCGGCACTGCCTTCGAAGGTTCGAATCCTTCCCCCACCACCATCTATTTCGAAAAGCTGTCGCCACTGACGTCTTTTCTGGCGAAAGCCAAAATGAGCAATACCCCGTGGTGGGGTTCCCGAGTGGCCAAAGGGAGCAGATTGTAAATCTGCCGGCACTGCCTTCGAAGGTTCGAATCCTTCCCCCACCACCATCATTCAAACCAGTAGCCTAGGCTGCTGGTTTTTTTCTATCTATACCTTTTACACCTTCATCATTTCCCTATCCCAGCTCTAAATTTAAGTTTTAAGAAATTGCTATAATTTTATTCTATAGTTATTTTTACAGCATTAAATCAGTAAGCACTAAAAGTCATATTGATTACGATAAATTCAATAAAAGCAAATATATGGATAGCTTATGCCGCTAGGTTTCACGGAGTTAGAACAGGAAAGGTGGAACAACATAAAAGTACTGATCGTTGACGATCAGCTTTCTTGTGCCCAGCTTGTCAAAAGTGTATTAGCTAAAATTGCGATAAAATCAATCGATATTGCAACCTACTACCAACAAGCAATACAGCTCTGTCAGAACCAACGTTACGATTTGATCTTGTTTGATTTTCATCTTAACCAAAATATCAATGGTGGTGAATTACTCGCTTTATTACGCAAAAGAAATATTATTAGCTCTAACTGTGGGATTATTTTTTTCTCAGGTGATCGTTCTCCAGAAGTCATATCAACCACAATGGGAATTGATCCAGATAGCTTCTTGACCAAACCCATCAATGTTGGAACATTAAAGCAGCGAGTGATCAACGTTTACAAAATGTGCTTACTCCGCCAACCGATTTATAATGCTTTAGATAAAAAAGATATTAAACTTGCTATTCAAGGTTGTCGTCAATTATTACTCGAACAAGGCCATAATCTTCATATTGAAGCATTATTACTTGAGCTATTAATAGAACAAAAGCAGTGGCAACAAGCAGAACAATTATTGGCTGTATTTAAACAACGTACTCAACACCATAAATTAGTGCTTATTGATGCTCAGCTAGCCATAAAACAAGGAAATACTATTGATGCTATAAATCAACTTAAGCTGCTAATAAAACAAGTACCTTTGTGTGTTACCGCTTATGATGAACTGGCTTATCTTTATCAGCACGATAAGCAATTAGAAAACGCATTAGATATCGCTCAGCAAGTACTTACATTAACGCCTACAATCCCACATAGAGCCTTGTTAGTTGCTCAACTCGCGGCAGATATGAATGATATCGAGACTTTTTTATATGCTGGAAAAACGTTAGCAACACATTTACCTATTATCGATCAATGGTGGTTAGTCAACTTTGCTGAATACACTGCTATTTTTGAGCAAATCTATACCAGTCAACTATCACTTCAACATAACCTCCGCTTACACAATGAAATCAAAATCATTCATAGTTTTGCCTTACAGCGACTTCAAGACGATCAAAAATACTTATTGGATGCCTTTGCTAATATTGCACTTGCACGTATTAATCACACCGATCGACACAAACAAAAAGCAAAAAGACGATTACTTCAAGGACTGAGCCCCTTTTTTGGTGCGATGAGTCAAGCTCCCACTATTATTATGGTGGACTCTCTACCAATGCTTATAAGTTACGGGGAAACACGATTAATTGGGGAGATCTATCAGGTACTCATGACACGCTCAGAATTAGATGGTCACAGTCAATTTCGTTTAAGTGAACTGACAGAAAAACAACTTATTATTGAAAATGTTCGACTACTGGTTAGTCATTTAGAAACCGCAAAAGTGAACTTAATCCAAGATTCAAAACGTGCCGAAGCACTGTACAGCACCATTTTGCATGATTACCCACAATGTAGTGAAGCTATGATAGGTTATTGCGAAAGTTTACTTAACCAACATCAATATAATGATTGCGAGGCGCTCGAGTATTTAAAACAAATAAAAAAAATACCGCTGCCGCAACCACTAGCAAACTGGAAGAAAACACTGATAAAGCGATATAGTTCAACATATACAACAGTGATAAATCAGATCGATTAAATAATAAAAAACCTAGAGCACAATACGTATTCTAGGTTTTTTATACCCTTTATTTCGTCAATTAACGAATAAATCGGTTATAGATAAATAGCAGTACCAAAGCACCAACAGTTGCAACAATAATGGTACCAAGTAAACCTGAAGCACCAATACCCAGCAATGAACCAAGGAAACCACCGGCAAAAGAACCAGCAATACCTAAACCACATGTAGCAATCCAACCGCCACCATCATTTCCAGGCATTAACCATTTAGCTAACGCACCAGCGATAAGACCAACAATAATCCAAGTGATAATAGACATTATATTTTCCTTCGTCTGTGGCAGTAACAATATCATTACTGCGTTATATTCATCCGAATACTATTTAAAACAATATGTTGTAGTATTTCGTATTCATCTAGCATAGACCTGATAACGAATTCAGTACAAGTAAAGTACGTATTTTTTATCTCTTTTTATCATGACCTAGAATTACAGCTAAAAATAGACTGTTATTAAAAATCTAATCTATTGATTTTAATAACTATATTTAACCATCCAATTAAAATTAATTCTTCAACACAAAAATAAAACACTGATTTATTTATTTGACATACATACCATTACGTAAATATGAATAAATTATTCAAATATATTTCCCAAAAAACAACATTGTATTTAGCTATTCATCCCTTCTTGATACCTAAAATAACAAGTGTTCATCATCACAAAATAGTATTAATAAGAGACTTAAGATAACGCCACTATTTATATGACATAAGAATTAGCTATGAACAGATTTGAAGGAAAAGTAGTCATTATCAAAGGTGCAGGTAATGGCATGGGTAAAGCTGAGCACACCGTTTTGCCTCTGAAGACGCAATTGCTGTTCTAGCAGATCTTTATCAAGACGCACTAGATAAAGTACACAGTGAGTAAATTGCAGAAAAACACTGAGTATTAAAACCGATATTTTAAATGAAGCTGAAGTGAAAAACTTTATTGATCAAACCACTAAGAATTTCAATAAAGTTGACATTTTAATGAATAATGCTGGCGTACATATTCCAGGCACAATATTAGACAGTAGCGTTCAATATTGGGAAAAAATCTCTAGCGTAAATATTAACGGTGCTATTTACTGTTCTAAATATACATTACCTCACTTGATCGAAAGTAAAGGCTGTATTGTTAATAATGACTCTGTTTCTGGTTTAGGTGCTGACTGGGGCGCTGCTTACTACTGCGTGTCAAAAGGTGTGATAGTCAACTTAACTCGTGTACTTGCAATGGATTTTGGCCTAGAAGGTGTGCGTGTTAACTCTGTATGCCCAAACCTAGTGAAAACCAACATGACTAATGGCTGGCCTGACGATATTAACGAACGTATCCCGCTAGGACGTGTAGCAGAACCTGAAGAAGTTGCAGCGGTAATGAGTTTCTTAGCAAGTGATGATACAAGCTTTGTAAACTTACCTGTAGATGGTGGTGTTACCGCTTCCGCTTCCCCTCGTTTTATATCGATTAACCTCATCGGTTATTTAAAAGAAATAGGTTCTACCAGCGTTAAATATCTATGTTAGTATCTTTTCTTATCCGTAATTAAAAACTGACAGTAATCGGAATAAATGATGAAAGTTATCTCCTTCAATATCAACGGGCTACGCGCTCGCCTTCACCAACTTCAAGCCTTAATTGAAAAGCATCAGCCGGATGTGATCGGCTTACAAGAAATCAAAGTTCATGATGAAGCCTTCCCTTTAGCGGATGTTGAAGCGATGGGCTACAAAGTTTACTTCCATGGTCAAAAAGCTCATTACGGTGTTGCAATGCTATGTAAGCAAGAGCCAATTAGCGTACAAAAAGGGTTCCCAACCGATGATGAAAATGCTCAACGTCGAATGATCATGGCAACCTTTAAGCAAGACAGCGGCAAGAATATCACTGTGATGAACGGTTACTTCCCACAGGGCGATAATATTAAGCACGAAACAAAATTTCCTGCAAAAGAGAAGTTCTACGCTGATCTGATGAATTACCTCAATACTGCCCACACTAACGATGAAGAACTAATCGTGATGGGTGATATTAATATCAGTCCTATGGATTTAGATATTGGTATTGGCCCAGCTAATGCTAAACGCTGGCTAAAAACAGGTAAATGCTCATTCCAACCAATTGAACGTGAGTGGTTACAAACCTTACTAGACTGGGGCTTTACCGATACTTTCCGGCAACTTCACCCTACGGTAGATGATAAATATTCATGGTTTGACTACCGATCAAAAGGCTTTGTTGATAATCGCGGTCTACGCATTGATGTTATTCTTGCTACACCATCACTGGCTGAGCGCTGTATTGAATCAGATGTCGACTACGAATTACGTGGCATCGAAAAACCCTCTGATCACGCACCTATTTGGTCTGTCTTCAAATAATGAATAAAGGTGAGTATCTACTCTCCTTTTTATCTTCACTCTACTTCACCACAAGGGACTAACTATGAAGTTGTTTGTATTTGATCATTGCCCTTTCTGCGTAAAAGCAATGATGATTGCGGGCTTAAAAAAAGCCGATATTGAATTGGTTTACCTACAAAACCACGATATTGATGCACGTATAGACAAAGTAGGCGCTAACATGGTACCTATTTTACAAAAGCCAGATGGTAACTATATGGCTGAGAGCTTAGATGTCGTCAAATTTATCGACAACAACGATGGCAATCCTGTTCTAGCGCCGGAAGTACATCAAGATGAATTAGTACAATGGGCTGAAGCGGCACGAGATTGTGTGCCTTACCTACTCTATCCACGCTGGCTAAAAGTAGATCTACCAGAGTTTCAGGTTGAAGAAGCAAAAACGTGGTTCCACAACAAGAAAAAAACAATGTTATCAGTCAGCTTTGAACAAGCTTTTGAAGACTCTGCGCACTACATTGAACTCGCAAATAAAGCACTGCAAACATTAGAATGGGTAACACTACCTTCTGAGCGTAGCAACCAACTTAGCTATGATGATATTCATCTATTTCCAATGCTGCGTAATTTAACTGTCGTGAAAGGGATCCAATACCCAACTCGTGTACGTCAATACATTGATGAAGTAGCTTCACAGACTTCTGTCCCACTTTACGATGATGTGGCGGTGTAAGAGAAAGAGCTTATAAAACAAAAAGCTCAGCATCTATTATTAGCCTGCTGAGCTTTTCTATTCAACCTATTAATCTGTTATCTCAGTTAATGGCTGTAAATGGCGTAAATACCGCGCTTCAAGTTTTTTAAATACCCAGATGATGGCAAACGTCAGCACCATGTAACAAAGCCCAGCAAACAAGAAAGATTCAAACGGTGCGTAATAACGAGAATTCACAATCCTCGCAGCCCCTGTTAAATCAACAATTGTCACAATCCCAGCAACAGCTGAGCCATGAACCATGAAGATCACTTCATTACTGTATGCTGGTAACGCTCGTCGTAATGCACTTGGAAGAATAATACGACGAAACGCTTGAAATGGGCTCATGCCATAAGCTTTCGCTGCTTCTATCTCACCTTGCGGCATACTATTAATAGAGCCTCGAATAATTTCAGCAGTATATGCAGCAGTATTTAAGATGAAAGCGACGAGAGCACAGAACCATGCCTCTTGCCACATTGTACCCTGAACATCGATAACTTGGCTTAATCCGTAATAGATAAGATAAAGCTGAATCAATAGCGGCGTACCACGAAAAAAATAAATGTATGCCCAAGCTGGAAACGCAATAAGTTTATTACTACTATTTCTCATCATCCCAATAGGGATCGCGCAAATTAAACCGATCACTAACGAAACGGTAACCATCCACACTGTGGTGTAAAAACCTTCTAGATAGATTTCCCAACTTTCTGTAAAGATACTAAAGTCCATCGGCTCTACCTCGTAGGAATACTGTATTTACGCTCGGCCCAATTCAGGGCCAAGGTTGAAATAGAGGTAAAGATCAAAAACACAACCGCAATAGTAAAATAGAACGTAAACGGTTTTTGGGTGGTTCCTGCAGCCAATGCCCCTTTGCGCACCATGTCATCTAAACCAATGATAGAAACCAGTGCGGTGGTTTTTAATAACACTAACCAGTTATTACCAAAACCAGGTAAAGCATGACGGACCATCTGTGGCAGTAAAATACGACGAAAGGATAAAAATGCACTCATACCATAAGCTTTACCTGCCTCTAGCTCACCTTTATCCACCGCTAAAATCGCACCACGAAACGTTTCCGCCATGTACGCGCCAAAGATAAAACCAATCGTTAAAATGCCCGCGAAAAATGGGCTGATCTCAATATAGTCGGGTAAATAACTCGTCCATTCATGAGTAGGATCTGACTGAGTGAAGTAATTATTTACCCATTCGTTAATGTTATACAAGCTATCATTAAGCAGCATCTGACCACCGAAGAAAATCAGCATCATTAAGACAAGATCAGGAATACCGCGAATAACTGTAGTATAAAGAGTGGCAATAGCACGCGCCCAACGATAAGGTGATAATTTGGCTAAAGCGCCTAACATACCCAATGTTGCTGCTAACAAAAGAGAAAGCAGTGCGACCTGTATTGTTATCATCGCCCCTTGGGCTAAAGACCATCCATATCCATATAAATCGAACAACGTCATACTCCTTCATTGTCCGAATAAGAGAGCACTTAGCTAATCCTTTGACGAGATCACCACATCAAAAACTAGGTACTCTTTATTCATTTATGATTTACTGACCGTAGACATCATATTTGAAATACTTATCAGCAATCTGCTTGTATTGACCGCTTTCACGTAGTGCGAGAATAGCTTCATCCAGTTTTTTGGTTAGATCTTTGTCTTGTTTACGCACGGCAATACCAAAACCTTCACCGAACCATTTAGGATCTGTTAATGATGGACCGATAAATTCAAAACCTTCACCACCATCTTTATTTAACAAACCTTCTTCTAATGCCGATGCATCACCTAATACGCTAACAATACGACCAGCTTTTAAATCTAGGTAGGCTTCGTCAAATGAGCCATAACGAACAATTTCAACAGATTCACCGAAATTATCCGTTAAATATTTATCATGAGTCGTTGCACGTTGAACGCCAATCTTTACCCCTTTAAGACCTTCTTTGGTAAAATCAAGTTCTGTGCCCTTTTTTGCAACAAACTTGTTCGGGATAAGAGCATACTTACCTGTAAAATCTATTTTCTTTTTACGCTCTTCAGTAATAGACATCGCAGCAATAATTGCATCGTATTTACGAGCAAGCAGAGATGGAATTATGCCATCCCAATCTTGGGATACAATTTTACATTTCACCTGCATTTGCGTACAAAGCGCGTTTGCCATATCCACATCAAAACCTTTTAGCTCACCGTTTGGCTCAGTCCAGCTAAAAGGAGGGTAAGCACCTTCAATACCAAATCGTACTTCTTTCCATTCTTTTGCTTGGACAACTGACGCACTCATCGCTGAAATTAGTGTTGCGGCTAAAATCCATTTTTTCATATCGCTTCTCCTGCTACGTTTAATTATTCACACCAAGCTATGCTGTGAACCATGTACTATTCGTACGCTTATCTAATCACAGAGTTATAGCCTCTATGTCTTAGTCGACAACACTAAGTTTAGTAAATAGACGAAATAAATTGCTGTAATCTTGCAGACTCAGGTTGGGTAAATAACTTATCGGGGTGACCTTGCTCTTCAACAACGCCTTGATGTAAAAACATCACTTGATTTGAGACATCACGAGCAAAAGCCATTTCATGAGTGACGACCAGCATAGTACGACCTTCTTGCGCCAAATCTTGCATTACACCTAAAACCTCACCTACCAGTTCAGGATCTAAGGCGGATGTAGGTTCATCAAACAACATAACTTCAGGGTCAACAGCAAGGGCTCGTGCAATCGCAGCACGCTGCTGTTGACCACCTGATAAGTGGGCAGGATAATAATTACGGCGTTCAAATAAGCCAACTTTTTTGAGTAAGGCTTCAGCCTTTTCTATCGCTTCTGCTTTGGGAAGCCCAAGCACATGTACTGGCGCTTCAATCACATTTTGTAATACCGTCATATGCGACCATAGATTGAAACCTTGAAATACCATGGCTAAACGGGCACGAATACGCTGAACTTGTTTATCATCAACAGGTAAATATTCACCTCTACGATTACTGTTCATTTTAATTAATTCACCATTCACCCAAATTTCTCCTTGGGTGGGTGTTTCCAGTAAATTAATGCAACGTAAGAAAGTACTTTTACCAGAGCCTGATGACCCAATGATTGAAACAACATCTCCTCCGCGAGCCGTTAGCGAAATGCCTTTCAATACTTCGTTATCACCAAAAGATTTGTGCAGGTTTTTAACTTCAAGCGCCACGTCATCCTTCATGTGCGCAAACTCCTGTCATTTTTGAAATCGTCCTTCACTCGAATGCTTGTCCAACAGTAAAGCATGACATTTCATTCAAATTCATTTTTTTGAAAGTATCATCTGGAATTTGGTTTTGCAACATCTCATTAACCCAGATGAAACATATTAACCAACACCACAAACTGACTAAGTACTTACATAATCCGCATACTTAGTCGAAATATTTCTTATTTACTTTAAACACGATTAGATAGGTTGGTGGTTTAATGGGATAAATTACAAAATAAAAAACAACAGGCAAGGTTTAACCAATATTCTATTTTTTATCAAAAATAGTAATGAATAATGAGATGAATACTTAAGAGTAATCATCTGCTTTACAAATAAAGCACAAAAACTAGCATTCCTATATTGCTCTGCTATGTTTTTGTCAGAGAGTAAGATGACTTTAATTTGCATATACTTATAGGTTAAATGCCACTAGATGCACACACCTATCCGCTCACTAACAAAATAATCAAAATATAACCACAACAATTACTGTCACCAGATAGAATAAAACCGTCATTAATATTTATTAATAAAGATTAAATTTTTTTTAAAATTCACCAATATTTTTTAATGACACACATACGATAAAAGTACAAAAAAAATAAACCATTGATTAAAAAGGATTTTTATAAAAAAATAAATTCTATTTTTTTATGTAATAAAATTACATTAAAATTTTTTTTAGTTTTTTCAAAAAAATTATAACCTTAAAAAACAATAACTTAAAATAAATTATTATTTTATAAGATGCGCAAAAGTGTTATAAATTTTCACCGCAATGATCTGGATCAAATTTATGATCGGACACCTTTGGTACTATCTATTGGACGATTTAATCTCACTTCAACTCAATAAAAGAGCACCTGAGAATATGGAAAATAATCCTTTCGATTCATTGATGCCACCAGCAATGGCAAAAAAAGCAGAAGAAGTTGGCGTTTACAAAGCCACTAAGCATCCTCTGCAGTCTTTCTTCTTAGCAATCACCGCTGGTGTGTTCATCTCTATTGCATTTGTGTTCTACACAACTGTTACTACAGGTGCAGGCGATATGCCGTGGGGCATGGCAAAATTTGTTGGTGCGTTAGCATTCAGCCTTGGTCTTATTTTAGTCGTTATTTGCGGCGGCGAGCTATTTACCTCTTCTGTTCTCACCACTGTTGCTCGCGCAAGTAATCGCATCACGACCGGTCAATTATTAAAAAATTGGATCGTTGTATATATTGGTAACTTCATCGGCGCTTCATTCTTCGTAATCTGTATATGGATAGCAAAACAGCACCTTGGCGATAACGGTCAATGGGGTATTACAGCGATGAAAATAGCTCAACACAAACTGCACCATACGTTTGGTCAAGCCGTAGTACTTGGTATGCTTTGTAACCTAATGGTGTGTTTGTCTGTATGGATGACATTTTCTTGCCGAAGCGCAACAGACAAAATCATGGTTATGTTACTTCCAGTAGCAATGTTTGTTGCTTGTGGCTTTGAGCACTGTATTGCAAATATGTTTATGATCCCAATGGGTATTGTTATCCATCATTTTGCAACACCAGAATTTTGGACTATGACAGGTGTAAACCCTTCAGAGTTCGCAGATTTAACCGTAAATCATTTTATTATGAACAACTTAATTCCAGTAACCATTGGTAACATCATTGGTGGTGGTTTCTTAGTTGGTCTAACTTACTGGGTTATTCACCGTCGTTCTGAACTTAAGGGCAATAATCAACACTAAGTTCATGATTCGGTAACACTTATTTTTTCTCTACTGAATAGTAATAGGTAGGTATACAATGGCAGAGCAATTCACTGCATGGGAAAGCTTCACCTCTG
This sequence comes from Photobacterium sp. SKA34, assembly GCF_000153325.1. Taxonomy (GTDB): domain Bacteria; phylum Pseudomonadota; class Gammaproteobacteria; order Enterobacterales; family Vibrionaceae; genus Photobacterium. Next base: position 427,155 of record NZ_CH724143.1, on the reverse strand, counting down.
GTGATTGGCAGAACGAAGTAAACGTTCGTGACTTTATCCAAAAGAACTACACTCCTTTCGAGGGTGACGGCTCTTTCCTTGAAACAGAAGCAACTCCAGCAACAGCGAAACTATGGGACGCTGTTATGGAAGGCATCAAGCAGGAAAACGCAACTCACGCACCTGTTGATTTCGATACAGATGTTGCCTCTACTATCACTGCACACGATGCAGGTTACATTGAAAAAGAACTTGAAACTATTGTTGGTCTTCAAACTGACGCGCCTCTTAAGCGTGCTTTGATCCCTAACGGTGGTATTCGCATGATTGAAAACTCATGCAAAGTGTACGGTCGTGAATTAGATCCTACATTGAAGAAGGTTTACTCTGAACTTCGTAAAACACACAACCAAGGTGTTTTCGATGTTTACACTCCTTCAATTCTTAAGTGTCGTAAGTCTGGTGTTCTAACTGGTCTTCCAGATGCATACGGTCGTGGTCGTATCATTGGTGACTACCGTCGCGTAGCGCTTTACGGTATTGATTACCTAATGAAGGATAAGCTTGCTCAATTTGCTTCTCTAGAAGAAGACTTCTTGAATGGCGAAGATCTTCAGATGACTATGCAACGTCGTGAAGAAATTTGTGAGCAGCACCGTGCACTTGCTCAAATCAAAGAGATGGCAGCTAAGTACGGCTTCGATATCTCTAACCCAGCAACAACAGCACAAGAAGCTATCCAGTGGACTTACTTTGGCTACCTAGCTGCGGTTAAATCACAAAATGGTGCAGCAATGTCTCTAGGTCGTACATCGACTTTCCTAGACATCTTCATCGAGCGTGATATCGCTGCTGGTAAGATCACTGAAGCACAAGCTCAGGAAATGATTGACCACTTCGTAATGAAGCTACGTATGGTTCGTTTCCTACGTACTCCTGAATACGATGACCTATTCTCTGGTGACCCAATCTGGGCAACAGAATCAATGGGTGGTATGGGTCTAGACGGACGTACACTAGTTACACGTACTAACTTCCGTTTCCTAAACAGCCTATACACTATGGGTCCTTCTCCAGAGCCAAACATCACTGTTCTTTGGTCTGAGCAGCTTCCTGTAGGCTTCAAAAAGTTCTGTGCGAAGGTATCTATCGATACATCTTCTATCCAGTACGAAAACGATGACCTAATGCGTCCAGACATGAACTCTGACGACTACGCAATTGCTTGTTGTGTATCGCCAATGGTTGTTGGTAAGCAAATGCAGTTCTTCGGTGCACGTGCGAACCTAGCTAAGACGATGCTTTACTCTATCAATGGTGGTATTGATGAGAAGCTGAAAATCCAAGTAGGTCCAGTTGGTGAAAAAATCACTGACGAAGTTCTTGATTACGATACAGTAATGAGCAAACTTGACCCATTCATGGATTGGCTAGCAACAACTTACGTTGCGGCACTAAACGCTATTCACTACAGCCATGATAAATACAGCTATGAGTCTTCACTAATGGCTCTTCATGACCGTGACGTTAAGCGTACAATGGCATGTGGTATCGCAGGTCTATCTGTTGCAGCTGATTCACTATCAGCGATTAAATACGCTACAGTTAAACCAATTCGTGATGAAGACGGTGTAGCTATCGATTTCGAAATCGAAGGCGATTACCCTAAATTTGGTAACAACGATGCACGTGTTGATGATATCGCATGTGAACTAGTTGAAACCTTCATGAACAAAATCCGTACTCACAAGATGTACCGTGATGCGATCCCTACTCAGTCTATCTTAACTATCACATCTAACGTTGTGTACGGTAAGAAGACGGGTAACACTCCAGACGGTCGTCGTGCAGGTGCTCCTTTTGCACCAGGTGCTAACCCAATGCACGGTCGTGATGAGAAAGGTGCTGTGGCATCTCTAACATCTGTAGGTAAACTACCATTTGCTCACGCTAAAGATGGTATTTCTTACACATTCTCTATCGTACCGAATGCACTAGGTAAAGATCTTGATACTCAAGAGAACAACCTAGCAGGCCTTATGGATGGTTACTTCCACCATGAGTCAGGCATTGAAGGTGGTCAACACCTAAACGTGAACGTTCTTAACCGCGAAACTCTTGAAGACGCAGTTAAGCACCCAAAGAAATACCCACAGCTAACTATCCGTGTATCGGGTTACGCAGTGCGTTTTAACTCTCTAACTCCAGAGCAACAAGCTGACGTTATCTCTCGTACTTTCACTGCTTCTCTATAATTAGAGCGGACAGCTTAGTACGCAGAAAGTAAGCTTTCTGATAAAAACCGGCCTTTAAGGTCGGTTTTTTTATGTTTATACTTTTTATAATAAGTTCCATTCTCTATTCTCAAGCCATAATTGACAGTCATTCTTATCTATTTAATTACGAAAAAAATGCAATATAAAAACACCCAATAAATAGATGAAAAGTTGACAAAAACAACACCAAAAACACTCATTTTATTTATAATATTTAGTTACAATAACAATGAAATTTGTAATAAGATAACAATTAAATAAACGCAGCATGCGGAGAAGTATTATGTCAGCAACAGGTCGAATTCACTCTTTCGAATCTTGTGGAACCGTCGATGGACCAGGTATCCGTTTTATCGTATTTCTACAAGGTTGTTTAATGCGTTGTCTTTATTGTCACAACCGCGATACATGGGATACCCATGGTGGTCGTGAGGCGACAGTTGAAGAACTAATGCATGAAGCAAAGTCATACCGACACTTTATGAACTCATCGGGTGGTGGCGTTACAGCTTCTGGTGGTGAAGCCATGCTTCAACCTGAATTTGTCCGTGACTTTTTCCGCGCAGCGCAAGCCGAAGGGATCCATACTTGTCTTGATACCAACGGCTATATTCGTAAGCATACCGATGTGGTGGATGAAGTATTAGATGCAACCGATCTTGTTATGCTAGATCTAAAGCAAATAGATGATGATATTCATCATAATCTTGTTGGCGTTCCTAATAAACGCGTGCTCGATTTTGCTCGTTACCTTCACAAACGCGGCCAGAAAACTTGGATTCGTTATGTTGTCGTACCTGGCTATACCGATGATGAGCGCTCAGCACATCTTCTTGGTGAATTCATTAAAGATATGGACAATATAGAGAAGATTGAGCTACTTCCTTACCATCAACTCGGTGAGCACAAGTGGGAAGCTATGGGGTTTGAATACCAACTAAAAGGGGTTAAACCACCAAAGAAAGAGACCATGGAAACGATCAAAGAGATCATTGCGAGCTATGGTCATAAAGTGATGTACTAATTCACTTAACGATAAATAAAAAAAGCGAGCATAAGCTCGCTTTTTAATATTCGTTAAGTAGTAACTATCTTAACGAGACAATGGCAAAATGATTGTCAAAAATGTAACAAAAAACAGCATAATGCCAATCGAAATTGGTGCTGTATGTTTTAACTTAGTCACAGGCTCGTTCATTGATAGCTTCCTTTAATATTTTTAATGATTTTGATATGTATCAAATTTTAAAGTGTAATGATGAGCAAACACACAGCCAATAATGCAAGCAGAGTTTGCATTATTAATCAGTATCAGATTCTTACTTCTACTCTATATATCGATATACTACTTCAACTCTAGTGACTAAATAGCCAATTTATTATTCTTTTATTACCTACCTTTAATACTCTTTCAACAAACCTTATATACATTACAAATGCAACTAAATCCATTAGCGAGTAATAACAACAAAAACAAATCAACCATGTTAAAATACTAGTTCAAAACAAAAGCAAACGATTGCGTTACTATAAATTTCTATATTTATAGTATTTAAAACCAATACTTCTCATATCACGCAGATACGCATGATTTCCACAGTGAGGATATAGCCTATATGAAAAGTGACATCGATATTTGCCGTGACACCCTACTCTCTCCGATTGAAGACATTGCCAAAAAAGCTGGAATTCAACCACAAGAACTGACACCGCAAGGTTCATTAAAAGCAAAAATAAAACCTGCCATCTTAAATCGATTGGCGGATCAAGAAGAAGGGAAACTGGTGGTCGTTACCGCGATTACACCAACACCTCTGGGAGAGGGAAAAACTGTTACAACGATTGGTTTGGCACAAGGGTTAGCAAAAATTGATCGCTCAGTGATGGCTTGTATTCGACAACCCTCAATGGGGCCAGTTTTTGGCGTAAAAGGTGGTGCTGCTGGCGGCGGTTATAGCCAAGTCGCACCAATGGATAAGCTGAACCTGCACCTTACAGGTGATATTCATGCGGTAACGGCAGCGCATAACCTTGCAGCAGCTGCAATTGATGCTCGCTTATATCATGAGTCACGTTTAGGTTATGATCTATTCAGTGAAAAAACGGGATTACCCGCACTACGTATCGACATTAATAACATCACTTGGAAACGCGTGATGGATCATAATGATCGTGCTTTGAGAATGGTCACCATAGGTCAAAATGAACCTGATAAAACCATTAATGGTTTAGAGCGCCATGACGGCTTTGATATCACAGCCGCCTCAGAACTCATGGCTATTTTAGCGCTTTCGGGTGATCTCCATGATATGCGAAAACGCATTGGCCGCATTGTCGTAGCTTATGATCTTGATGGTAACCCTATTACTACAGAAGATCTGCAAGTGGCAGGAGCCATGACTGTTACCCTCTGCGATGCCATTGAGCCCACGCTAATGCAGACATTAGAAGGCGTTCCCACTCTTATACATGCAGGTCCTTTTGCCAATATAGCACACGGAAACTCATCTATTATCGCAGACAAAATCGCCTTAAAACTCAGTGATTTCACCATTACTGAAGGCGGCTTTGGATCTGATATGGGATTTGAAAAAGCTTGTAATATCAAAGCTCAGCAAGCAAAAAGAGGTCCTGATTGTGCCGTTGTTGTGGCAACATTACGAGGCTTAAAAGCCAACTCTGGCCTTTATGATATACGTCCAGGACAAGGCTTACCTGACGGTATTTTGGCCGAAGATCATGACGCGCTTGTTGCAGGTTTTGAAAACCTAAAGTGGCATATCAGTAATGCAGCTCGTTATGGTGTCCCCGTTGTTGTCGCAATTAACCGTTTCCCACAAGATACAGATGCGGAATTAGAGCAACTACAAGCAATGATCAAAGCAGAAAGCTTTCAAACCTATGTAGACGTTGCTATCAGTGAAGCCTTTAATAAAGGTGGAGAAGGTACGATTAAACTCGCAGAATGTGTGGTGAAAGCCAGCCAACATAAAGCAAACTTCACTCCGTTATATCAACTAAACCAGCCACTAGAAGAAAAAATAATGGCTGTGGCTGAAGTTGGGTATGGGGCAAGTCATGTAGAGTTATCTGAGGTAGCTCAACAACAATTAGTAAAATTTAAAGCTCTAGGGTTTGATGAACTTGCTATTTGTATGGCGAAGACACCGTTATCAATTTCAACCGACCCTAGTATTAAAGGAGCACCAAAAGGCTTTACCGTCCCAGTACGAGAGTTAAAACTGTGTGCTGGGGCTGGATTCATTTATGCTTTATGCGGCAATGTAATGACAATGCCAGGATTACCTGAAAAGCCTGCATTTATGAATCTTGATATCGATGAGAGCGGCAATATTATCGGCTTAAGCTAACAAGGGCTAAACGTTAACAATAAAGGTTGTTGTTGCCGAGTGCCTGCAATAACAACCTTTTAAACGACGATATCTTATACTCGCCTGAATACAGAGATACCTATATTGTTTTAACAATAAAAGACAACAATAATTAAAAATCAATACCTTGCAAAAAATATGGTTTTTCATTTTTAACAACATACTGTAACAAAAAAAGATGCCCATACGGTGTCAGATCAATTTATTTTATACCTAACCTGCTAATCTCAACAGCAGAAAATAAAATATTAATGAGGCCAACTCAAATGGAAATGACCCATGCTCAACGCTTAATCTTATCTAATCAGTACTACTTGATGTCAAAACTGACACCTGAAAACGCTGCTCATTATCGTCGCCTTCAAACTATTGTTGAACGTGGCTATGCATTACAAATGCGTGAACTAGATAAAGACTTTGGTAATTTACCTGAAGATGATTGTCGTCAAGTTATCGACTTTATGGAGATGTACCACGCTCTCCAAGAATCATTTAACCTCGAAGATTGTCGTTGTGATGGCGCTAAAGATATTGATCAACGCCGATTACAATTCCTTGGTTTTGATGCAGCTACCGAAGCACCGCTCATGCATTACGTCCGCTTTCTCGTCGATGAGGAAGGTTTATATCCTCAGTTTGAAAAAACAGAGCATCGCTTCAATAGTCAGGTTCCGATGCTAGAAAAATACCAACGCATGCTTAAAGTGTGGCGCAACTGCCCACGCCAATACCATTTATCTTGTAACGAGATTCAGCAAATAATCACGGCGTAATTTTTCACCTCCTCCTAAAAAACCGAGCCTATGCTCGGTTTTTTTATAGCCGTCATTTATTTCCTTTACCCTGATTAATCGCTATAAAACGCTCATAACGCGCAATATGCACCTATTTTTTGTGAGCTATACCGTAAAATGTTATTGATATAAGGCAGAGATTGTTACTGAATGATATAGGTACATTCCTAATTATTTAAAAATAAAAAATTTAATCGAGATACACTAGGGATTACGGTTTAACATGGTACGCTTATTTTCCTTCCTCTTTTTTTTCGCCGCGCCAGTACTTGCCCAGCCAACTCAGAATTTAATCATTTTAACGACATTTTCAGAATCTGTACTAAACCCGATCGTCAAACAATTTAAACAACAGTATCCAAAAAGCGAAGTTAGAGTCATTGTAAGACGTGAAGAATCAGGGCTTCGGTTATTGCAACAGAACAACCATGATATTGATATTATCATTTCATCATCACCAACCTTCTTCCAACCTCTAATCAACAACCAAAAGTTATTACCGCTTAGTGAAGCTAAACTTAGAAAAGCGCCTCAGCGCCTTTCACGTAATGTTTTTTCCTTTGGATACACTGGGTTCGGATTACTTTGGAATAATAACTATCTCAATAAGAATAACTTACCAATACCTGGCCGCTTAAAAGATTTGATAAAACCTTATTACTACCGTCACATTAGTATTAGCAGTCCTTATCGTTCAGATACCACCCATCTAATGATTGAAAATATATTGCAGCAATATGGTTGGGTTGAAGGTTGGCGATTGCTCTATCAAATAGGAGGAAACCTTGCATCAGTAGAAACCAGTGCGTTTTCACTCAGTGAGGCTATCTCTCGTGGTTTAATCGGTATAGGGCCTGTTGTTGATAGATATGCACACACTTATAAAAAACAATTTTCATTTATTGATTTTAGCTATCAACCACAAAGCCATTTATTACCGCATTATGTAGCCATGGTAAAAAACAGTCACCATTCACAATTTACGAGAGATTTTGTGAGTTTATTACTTTCACAAGAATGCCAAACCAAATTAACAATTAACGAGCAACTCGCCAATAATAGCGATATTAATCGAGACGAGTTTATTAAAAATACATTTAACGTTGAATCACTAGATTACGATGTAATTCAGCAACGTTCAGGCTTAGTAAAGCACCTTTTTGAACAAACCATCAGTAGTCAACTGCCCCAATTAAACCAAGTATGGCAATTGCTGCATTCGATTGAAGCCTCATCAAATAAATTAACAAAACAACAACATGTTGATTTTCTTCATGCAAAACACTTGGCTTCGACCTCACCAATTGGCATAGATGATTTAAAAAATAAGATATATCATGAGTTACCTTTATTTAGAGATAACCCGCAAGTTGATTATTTTAGACAGCAATGGCGGGGAAAAATGGCAGCGCAACTTGAGCAAGCTATCGCATTAAGCCAAAAGATTATTAACAGGAATCCGGCATTGCAATGATCCGCTATATCAACAAGAGAACCATTGGTAGTCGTCTTATTATGGCTATTATTTTGATGGCATTTCTCACCATTACAGTCAGCCTTATTGCTGTCATTAATTGGGAAAAGCTCAGCACACAGATTGAAACGATTACAGATAACAATATGCCAACCTTACAGGCCAGTTATCAGTTAGAGCGCAACACCGCTGAGCTTCAGGCGGCATTGAATAACTTGGGCCAAAATACAAATCCGCTCAAGCACGAAACCATCAAGAACAAAATCACACATATTCTCAATAATATAAGCTTAGCCATTAATAACATTGCTAATCTACACTATTATCCTGCAATAAAATCAGGTCAACAAACGCTTGTAAAACAAATAAATAATTACACAATACTGTTACAGCAGAGAAATAGTGGCTTGTTTGCCTTAAAGCAAACAGAAAACAGCTTAAAATGGATCCATCACGATCTTATTGATGAACTGACACCACTACGCCAAGAAGTTGAGTGGAAACTCAATAACATGAACCGACACGGAATTAAAAAAGACGCCGTTCAACTTGATGTTGTTAACAATGTCATGAATGAATTCTCATTAATCCAATCGATCACCATTAAAGAGAATGAACTTCATCAATTAGTAGAAGAGATCGTTCAACAACGCAAAAATAGAGACATTGAAAATGCCTTTAATTTTATTGGCCATAAAATTACAGAGCTTAATGCTATTAGTAAAAATATTAGTAATTACCCTTCATCTGTTCCATTTCGCCAATTATTAGAGAGATTTACCACGATCTTAAAACCAGGTGGTCAACTCGAACAACAATTACAACAAGATGTCGTTTTAGGATTGCAAATAGATCGCACTAAGTTGGATATTAAACAGCGTCTCTATCAACAAGAAGAAATGATCCAAACATTGGTTGAACATGCAGATAACTCTCTTAAAAATCTAAACGATGAAACACATAGTGCTATTTTCCTGAGTAACACAATGTTATTTGGCGTTGTATTTATCACTATCATACTCACTATTTTTCTCTCGGTTTACCTTGTCGGTAACGGTATTGTGAATCGCTTAAATTTATTGAGTAAAGATTTATACGCGGTTGCAAAAGGCGATCTTAATGCCAAAATTGCAACGACAGGCGAAGATGAGATCGGTATGCTTGGCGATAACTTGCGTGACTTCTGTCAGCAAATGCAAGATATCCAAACCACCAATGCTCTCAACCTGATCAATAACACTCAAGCGAGCATCATCACTTGTAACATGCTAGGTATTGTTGAATCTGTAAATTTACAGGCCCTGAAGCAATTTAACTTTGACCGTATAAGCCAACATCAAAAGTTATGGGATTTATTTGATAGCTCGGTTTCTCATAAACTGATCCAACTCTTTCATCAAAAAAGCCCATTAAGACAATTAGGTGCTTACAAACTCACGGTTACCTTTAGTACAGATATAAATAGTATCTTCTATCTCAGACTCGATTTTCGCGTATTCAAACAAGGGAATCAGGATAAAGTCATAATCACTATGACCGACATTACAGAACAAGAAAAAACCACCCGTTGGCTTGAAAGTAAAGTCACTGAAAAAACGCAGTCATTGATCTTAAGAAACCAACAGCTAAAAGCCGAGATAGAAGATCGTAAACGCATCGAAGGAGATTTAATTGCTACTCAAGATGAGTTAATCCAAGCGGCGAAAATGGTAACCGTTGGACAAACCATGACATCACTCGCTCATGAGTTGAACCAGCCTCTTTCTGCTATTTCAACACGTCTATTTAGTGCGAAACTTGCAATTGATAACCAAAAATATGACAAGTTACCGGATAATTTCGAAAAGATAGAAGACTTAGTGACGCGTATGAGTAAACTGATTACTAGTTTACGTAATTTCGCAAAAAAACAGTCAGCCACTAATCCGTTAAAGCGAGTTGATATTCGAGACTCAATCAAGCAAGCTATCGTCATCGTTGAAAGTCGCGCCAAAGTACAAAAGACAACCATAACAAACACCATTACCACACCGCTTTTTGCACAAGCAGATCAGGTACAACTAGAACAAGTACTCGTAAATCTACTGGTTAATAGCTGTGATGCTGTCGCTAGCTGTGAAGAACGTCAAATAACAATACTTCAGCTAGAAAGCACAAAAAAAACTATAAGGATCGCAGTTTTAGATAGCGGTAATGGCTTTAGTCATGACATTATTGAAAAATTATTCATACCTTTTACAACAACAAAAGATGTTGGTCTTGGTTTAGGATTAAGCATCTGTGGTTCAATTATGACAAGGTTAAAAGGTAACATCTTCCTCGCTTCTGGTCTCACAGGTGGAGCGATGATTGTTTTGGAGTTAAAAAAAGATGATGAGTGATGAAATAAATGTACTGATTGTCGATGACGATCAAGATGTATTAGATGCCTACCAAGAGTTATTAGAGCTTTCAGGCTACAACGTAGCAACGGTTCAAGACTCAAGCAAAGTGATTAATATGTTAAATCATAATTGGTCAGGAGTCATTGTGACAGATATGTACATGCCCGGTTTAGATGGCATGGAACTATTAGAAAAAGTTCAAGATTTTGATAACGAAATTCCAGTCATCATCGTAACCGGTCATGGCGATATTCCAATGGCTGTTGACGCGCTTAAAAAAGGTGCAATTGATTTTTTACAAAAGCCATTACAGCCTAAAGAACTGATCAAGCTACTCGAAAAGCATCTACCTCAGCGTAAACAAATCATTGAACAACGTAAAACATTGCACAATACAGCAACCGAGCTACTTCTCGGTGAGAGCCCATTAATTGTAAAAATACGCGAACAATTAAAACTGGTTGTTAATTCAACCAAAGATGTCTTAGTTGAAGGTGAAAACGGCACAGGGCGTCATACTGTCGCTAAAATTTTGCATAAAAATAGCCCACTTCATCAAGGCCCGTTTATCGAGATTGATGGCTCAAGTATTACTTGTACACCCGATCTTCAACGTAGCATGATTTCAGCTCGCAGCGGTTGTTTGTGTTTAAGTAATCCACATATTATGCCTATCGAAAGCCAGCAATGGTTATGCCGTTTCTTATTAGAACAAGAGCGACAAGGCAAAAAAGAAGTGCGTTTACTTGCTCTATTCACAGGTTCACCCGAGCCATCGGTGGAAAGTGAACAGTTCTTACCTGAGCTATTTTATTTTTTAAGCCAAGTACGTTTTAGTCTGCCGACACTGCGTCAACGTAGTAGCGATATTACCTTTATTTTTAAGCACTACTTAAAACAGAGCTGTAAAAAGCTCAATAAAGCCTTACCCGCTATTGATAAAGCCTACATCAACACACTCTGTCGCTATGAGTGGCCGGGGAATGTATTAGAGCTAAAAAATGTTGCAGAGTTATACGCCATTGGCATTGTGAAATTAGCCGGACAAGAACGTTCTAAACCTCTTGAGCAAATGAGTAGCCCACTAGATGATTTAGTTGATGGCTATGAAAAACAAGTCATTGAAGATGCACTATACCTGTTTGCAGGACGTATCAATGAAGTATCATCATATTTACAAATCCCACGTAAAAAGCTTTATCTAAGAATGAAAAAGCATGGGCTTGATAAAGCTGAATATAAAGTAAGACCAAGCCATTAAGCAGCTCTGCCCATCAACACTCCTTGAATATGAGCCTTCTCTAACGAAGGCTTTTTACTATCAGAACAAAAATACGTTAGCGACAACCATCAATAAGCATTACACTTAGCGGCTGTTTTTCCGCTTTGGTTTACTCTTATGTCCTATCAATGTCCTCTATGCCATGAGTCGCTCCTTCTTGACGCTCATAGCGAACAACCTAAAACCTACCGTTGTTGTAATAATCACCAATTTGATTTGGCAAAAGAAGGCTATGTGAATCTCATGCCTGCTCACCATAAAGGTTCGAAAAACCCTGGTGACAATAAAAAGATGATGCAAGCTCGTCGCCTATTTTTAAATACAGAGCATTATCAACCACTGCGTGATGCTGTCATCGCACAATTAGCATCACTTCTCCCTGATGGCGCGACTGAGCTACTTGATATTGGTTGTGGTGAAGGCTACTACACCTCTGAATTTGTAAAACTACGCCAACAATTTCCTGCACTTTCCGTCCATGGTTTAGACATTTCAAAAGTTGCAGTGAAATACGCAGCTAAGCGATACCCTGAATGTGATTTCTGTGTTGCATCAAGTCACCGCTTACCCTTTGCCGATCAATTGTTTGATGGTGTCGTACGTATTTATGCACCGTGTAAAAGTGAAGAATTAGAACGCGCAATCAAACCCGGTGGAATCTTAGTGGCAGTGACCCCTGCACCACGCCACTTATATCAATTAAAAGAATTGATTTATGATGGTGTACGCCTTCATGATATGCCTGTTGAAACGATTCCAGGCTTTGATCTGGTTGCCGATGAACAGCTACATTACGACATGACATTAAGCGGTGAAGAAGCCACTGTATTGATGCAAATGACACCGTTTGCTTGGAAAACATCAGAGCAAGTATGGCAACAATTAGCTAACGCCAATAATTTCCATTGTGAGGCTGATTTCGCAATCCGCGTATATCGCCGCCAATAACACCACATTAATACGAGTTATTACCATACGCAATTGATAATAATTCGTATTGACTATATTATTTATTATTGTTGTGAACTTTGCTTATTGTTAATCGATAGGCTCACTTTCAGGGATATCAATAATGAATAAATGGCTCGCTTTGAGTTTCAGCTTTGCCACACTTTTAACAGGTTGTGCATCTAACACCTCCGGCATAACATCTTCATCCTCAGCAAACCTAACTACGCTATACGACTACAGCATTACATCACCAAATGGAAAGACCTTAACGGTCGATCAATTAGCATCAGAGTTAAAGACCGCCGATATTATTTTAGTTGGTGAATGGCATAGCCACCCTGCAGCTCACCTATTACAAAGCCAATTATTCGCTGCGTTATACCAACAAAATTCGCAATTAACATTATCAATGGAGCAGTTCACCCGGGATAAACAAGCTATTTTTGATCAATACCTTGCAGGGGAAATTGGTGAGCGAACATTGGTATCAGAAGGTAATGCGTGGCCAAACTACGACAGTGATTACCGTCCGCTGGTTGAATTTGCCAAACAAAATAACTTAGACGTAATTGCCGCTAATGCGCCAAAAGGCATCGTTCGTTGTATTAGTAAAAAAGGGCCTGAATACTTAAATAAATTACCACCATCTGAGCGTTCATGGATTGCACAATCATTGACTCTTGATAAAGATGCGTATCAAAGCAAATTTTTAAACTCAATGCATCACGGTAATGAAGAGCAAAACCTACGTATGTTTGCAGCCCAAACTGCATGGGACGATACCATGGCAGAAAGTATGGTCGCGTATTTAAAGACGCATCCAAATAAACAAATTATTCATGTCGCAGGTCGTTTTCATACAATGGAAGGACTGGGTACGGCTTCTCGCATTAAAGCGCGTAACCCCAATTTAAAAGTCGCACTTGTCACTCCAATAACATCCTCAGAAGTACTCTCTGATAATGCTCTAGATTATAAAGTTACGATGGTATCGCTGCCTGTTCGTTACGTAAAAAAAGAAAAACAGAACAAAGCAATGATGGATATGATGAAAAGAAACAAAGACTTGAAGTGTTATAAATAGCTTAAAGTAATAAATTACCATAGCCCAGATAGAGCAGAACCCCATCGGCGGCCAAGCAGTTGGGGTTCTTAAGGGAGATAACAGCTATATCTCTTAGTAGCCATATTATAGTGCCATAACTACCTTTATAGTACCTGAATGGCATACCCATTCAATATCTATTAACGATAGGTAAAGGTACCAACATAGCGTTTATTAATATCCATAGTGAAAAAGCAGCGTAGATATTAATAATTCTCTATGTGTTTTATATGACAGCCATGTAGATATTTGGTTGCAATTTATCGTTAGTTTTTTGAAAAAACTTTTTACGACGACATTTCGCTTTCTCTCCCCAAATGAAAAACGCATGAAATCTTATCTCTGCCATCGCTACCCATCACAAATTAAAGTAAAATAGGAAAAATACAGCTCTCCCAATTTTGAGCCAAAGAAAACTAGGAAAACCATGAAAAAAACATTTGCTTTAACCCACCCTAAAAAAGCTGTTCCTCGCGTTGTTGAAGCAGTGAAATTTGAAGTTAAAAAATACCTACGTCGTGAGCGCAACAAAGCACTTCCAGCCGGCGCTGACTTTTGGGATTTTGATTGTAAGTTTGGTCATACCGAGCAAGAAGCAAAAGTTATTCATGTAAAAGAAATCAACAAGTACATCGATGAAGCTGAGAAGTTAGCACTACCATCATTATACTTAGAGATCCTGGCAAAGCCTGCAACACGCGCACAGCGTCCAGACTTTGATTTCGACGAAGAATAATTACATAAAGTTTTAGGTTAAATCCTTTACGATAAAAGAGTCACTAAGGTGGCTCTTTTTTATAGAAAGAACAAACCTTTAAATATCATGAAATTTAAATAACCTTTTATTTAAAAAGCGATAGAAAACTAATATTGCTATGATATAAAAAGAAAAAAACTCAACAACAAGATTTAAATTCAACAAGTTAAATCAAATTACAACTCAAAAGCGACATATTTAAGCGTTATTTTTTATCCCTATAGGTTAAGAGAAATAAATATATCGGTCTTTGTTAACTGTCCTATAAATACAAAGTAGTACGCATAGAAAGCAGCATCGGTATATAAGATGAGATCTCACGCTAAATAATGGCGAAATATATAGAAAACGATCTGTGAAATATTAAACGAAAAAAAGCAGCTCATTAAGCTGCTTTTGTTCGTTTAATAACTCTAAATTAGAACCAGCGATCTAATGCACTTCGGTCTAATTGTTTAAATGCACGGCTAAGTACATCAGCAAGCTCTTGGTAACGAGGCTGTGATTTTTTCGGTTGCATAGCATAACCTTCACTGACTATTTTTTGGTGGATCTCGCTGTACCATTTCGCCAGTGATGGTGGAAGCACGGTTTGGCTACGTTTACCTAGCCACCACAAACCTTGTAATGGCATCGATATCGCTAATAACGCAATCGCAACAGCTTGTGGCATTGCTGCATAATTATTAAATACCATTTGAGTCAAAATACTAATAGCTGCGACGGCCGGCATCACCTTAGTGGCAAACTTTGTTGCTTTGATATAGCGATGTTCAGGAAAAACGGCAGCCAACTCTTTACGCATTGGCCATGTGCTCATGTAATGCTGACCGTCTTGGAAATACTTCCACTTTGTTTGTTGAGTCATAAAGCACCATTTATCAAAAAAAAATATAATTTTTAAAATTTTTAAGCAATAAACTTGATTAAAATTAAATTTATCTAAAAATGTTTTTGTTATATTGCTTAACAATCGCTATCCTAAGCGCGCTTAAAGGTAATTGTTGCTGTTAATAGTATTAACTGCAAGTTAAGCGCCCTCAAGGATGAACCAGAAATGCAGGTAACTCAATTCAAATACTCAAGAATGAGCACGAATTTCACCCCGACTAGACCGATAAATACATCATCGTCTATTCTATGGGTACTTTTTTATTCAAAAATGAATATCAACTTTCAGACAGATTATAGGTAGTCACTCTCATGTCTAAGCTGGTTTTAGTTCTAAACTGCGGTAGTTCATCTCTTAAGTTCGCAATCATCGATCCTGTATCTGGTGACGAACACCTTTCAGGTCTAGCAGAATGTCTAGGTCTTCCTGAAGCACGCATCAAGTGGAAACTTGATGGCAAGCACGAAGCACAACTAGGTGAAGGCGCGGCTCACGAAGAAGCTCTAGCATTCATGGTTGATACTATCCTTGCTTCTAAACCTGAGCTTAAAGAGAACCTAGGCGCTATCGGTCACCGTATCGTTCACGGTGGCGAGCAGTTCTCTGCTTCAGCTCTAATCGACGATGTTGTTCTTCAAGGTATCGTAGATGCGTCTGATTTCGCACCACTACACAACCCTGCACACGTTGTCGGTATCGAAGCTGCTAAACACAACTTCGCTGATCTTAAGAACGTGGCTGTATTCGATACTGCTTTCCACCAGACTATGCCTGAAGAAGCATTCTTATACGCTATTCCTTACAATCTATACAAAGAAAACGGTATCCGTCGCTACGGCGCACACGGTACTTCTCACCGTTTCATCGCTCGTGAAACAGCGAACCTTCTAGACAAGCCTCTTGATGAGCTAAACATCATCAACTGTCACCTAGGTAACGGCGCATCTGTATGTGCAATCAAAGGCGGTAAATCTGTAGATATCTCTATGGGTCTAACTCCTCTTGAAGGTCTAGTAATGGGTACTCGTTGTGGTGACCTTGACCCAGCTGTTATGTTCCACCTACACGATCGTCTAGGTATGAGCGTTGCTGAAATCAACACTATGTTCACTAAAGAGTCTGGCCTACTAGGTCTAACTGGTGTGACTTCTGACTGTCGTTTCGTTGAAGAAAACTACGGCGAAAAAGAAGAAGCAACGCGTGCAATGAACGTATTCTGTCACCGTCTTGCTAAGTACGTAGCTAGCTACGCAGCAAATATGGACGGTCGTCTAGACGCTATCGTATTCACAGGCGGTATCGGTGAGAACTCAGCTCCTATCCGTGAAGAAGTACTTAAGCGTCTATCTATCTTCGGTATCGAAGTAGACAGCGAAGCAAACCTTAAAGCACGCTTCGGTAAAGAAGGTGTTATTACTTCTGCAAACAGCCGCATCCCTGCAATGGTTGTTTCTACTAACGAAGAGTTAGTAATCGCAGAAGATACAGCGCTTCTAGCTGAAATCTAATCTAACGATTATCTTAACGGCTGGCTTTAAGTCAGCCGTTTCTTCATGGCATCCCGTCATGTTTTCATGTGGTATTGTTCTATAGTTATTCTACTCATTAAAATGAATTGTTATTGAACAGTGCTTTATCATTCAATAGTTTGAGGAATTCATAGTGTCCCGTACTATTATGCTTGTTCCAGTTGGCGCTGGCGTTGGTCTAACAAGTGTTAGCCTTGGTGTACTTCGTGCAATGGAACGCAAAGGCGTTCGCGTTTCTTTCTTTAAGCCTATTGCGCAACCGCGTAAAGGTGGCGATCAACCAGATCTAACAACAACAATTATTAGTGCTAACAGCGATATGAAAATTGCTGAGTCATTCTCAATGGCAAGCGCTGAAGAATTGATCCGTAACGACAAAACTGATGTTCTTCTAGAAGACATTGTTGCACGCTTTAAAGCGGCAACAGCAGATGCTGACGTAACGCTAATCGAAGGTCTAGTTGCTACTCGTAAGCACCCTTTTGCAAACCAAATCAACTTTGAAATTGCAAAAACACTAGATGCTGAAATCGTGTTCGTTGTATCTCCAGGTACTGATAACCCAGCTCAACTTAAAGAGCGTATCGAAGTAGCATGTTCTAACTTCGGTGGTATCAAGAACAAACAAATCTCTGGTGTTATTGTTAACAAACTTAACGCACCAGTTGATGCTGAAGGTCGTACTCGTCCAGATCTTTCTGAGATCTTTGATGACGCAGAAGGTACTGTTCCTTCAAATGTTGAAATCATGCAAGTGTTCAACTCAAGCCCAATTCGTGTACTAGGTTGTGCACCTTGGAGCGCAGAGCTAATCGCTACACGTGCAACTGATATTGCTCAGCACCTAAATGCTGAAATTATCAATGCAGGTGATATCGAAACTCGTCGTATTAAGAGCATCACTTTCTGTGCACGTTCTATCCCTAATATGGTTGAGCACTTCCGTCCAGGTTCACTGCTTGTAACGTCAGCTGACCGTCCAGACGTAATCGTTGCAGCATGTCTTGCTGCAATGAACGGCGTTGAACTAGGTGCACTTCTTCTAACAGGTGGTTACGACCTACCAAAACCTGTTATGGATCTATGTGAGCGCGCGTTCTCGACTGGTCTTCCAGTAATGACGGCTCAAGGTAACACTTGGCAGACCTCTCTAAATCTACAGAGCTTCACGCTAGAAGTACCTGCAGACGATAAAGAGCGTGTAGAGCTAGTTAACGAGTACATGGCAAGCCACATCGACGGTAACTGGATTGAGTCTCTAACTGAAGGTTCAAACCGTGAGCGTCGCCTTAGCCCACCAGCATTCCGTTACCAGTTAACTGAGCTAGCTCGTAAAGCGGCTAAGCGTATCGTTCTTCCTGAAGGTGACGAGCCACGCACAGTTAAAGCTGCAGCTATCTGTGCTGAGCGCGGTATCGCGGAATGTGTACTTCTAGGTAACCCTGATGAAATCCGTCGCGTTGCTGAGCAACAAGGCGTAGTTCTTGGTACTGGCGTAACGATCATCAACTCTGACGAAGTACGTGAAAACTACGTTGCTCGTTTAGTTGAGCTACGTGGCGCGAAAGGTATGACTGACGTTGTTGCTCGTGAGAAGCTACAAGATTCAGTATTCCTAGGCACAATGATGCTTGAGAACAACGAAGTTGACGGTCTAGTGTCTGGTGCTGTTCACACTACAGCAAACACTATTGTTCCTCCGTTCCAAATCATCAAGACTGCACCTGATGCATCTATCGTATCTTCTGTATTCTTCATGCTTCTACCAGACCAAGTATTGGTTTACGGTGACTGTGCGATCAACCCAGATCCAACAGCTGAGCAACTTGCTGAAATCGCTATCCAATCTGCAGATTCTGCAAAAGCATTTGGTATCGACCCACGTGTTGCTATGATCTCTTACTCTACTGGTGAATCAGGTAAGGGTGCAGACGTAGATAAAGTACGTGAAGCAACGAAGATCGCTCAAGAGAAACGTCCAGATCTAGTGATCGATGGTCCTCTTCAGTACGATGCTGCAATCATGGAAAACGTAGCTGCTTCTAAAGCACCTAACTCTCCAGTCGCAGGTAAAGCAACTGTATTTGTATTCCCAGACCTAAACACTGGTAACACAACATACAAAGCGGTACAGCGTTCAGCAGATCTAGTATCTATCGGTCCAATGCTTCAGGGCATGCGTAAGCCAGTTAACGACCTTTCTCGTGGCGCACTAGTAGACGATATCGTTTATACCGTTGCACTAACTGCGATTCAGGCAGAACAAGCTACAGAAAAATAAGTTTTGATACTTATTTAATCGACTGATAAAACGCTCCAGTATATGCCTTCAATTTTTATTGAAATGTGTATTGGGGCGTTTTTTATTACTGGAATAAGGTGTTTTAACCCTTTATGCTGACAAGCTAATTAACGGTTAAGGACAACCTGTTAGCATGGATTTACTCAACTCCCTAGGGCTATTTATTGGCTCATTGATCTCCAATACCCTCGCATCACTCTCCGGTGGCGGCGCAGGCTTAATTCAATTTCCTCTACTTATCTTTCTCGGCTTACCCTTTAGTATCGCCCTTGCAACCCACAAAGTGGCGAGTGTGGCATTAGGTGTCGGTGCAGCTATTAAACATTTACGTCAAGGCACCCTGTCTTTGAAATTTACGGTATATGTGATCCTTACAGGCGCAATAGGCGTGATTATTGGCGCAAACCTGATCCTCTCTTTTCCTGAAAACATCGCTGAAGCTGCCCTCGGTATGCTAATCCTTTGCCTTGGTATTTATTCTCTAACGAAAAAAGAATTAGGACAAACAGAAACGACACAACATCGCGACATGAAAGGCATGGTTATTGGTGGCTTAGGGCTTGCCATTATTGGGGTATTAAATGGCTCACTGACCGCTGGAACTGGGCTATTTGTTACCCTCTTTTTAATCCGTTGGTTTGGCTTTAACTACAAACAAGCGGTAGCCCTAACATTGGTCAGCGTTGGATTATTTTGGAATGGAATTGGCGCTGTCGCTATTTACCAAGCAGGTGCACCGATTTACTGGCCTTGGATCCCTGTGTTATTACTTGGCTCATTACTCGGCGGCTATTTAGGCGCTCACCTTGCTCATCAAAAAAGTAATCAACTCATCAAAAGTTGCTTTGAAGCCCTGACTTTTATTATTGGCTTTAAGTTACTTTACTCAGCTTTCTAATCCACGCTATGTAAGGAGTATTTCATGGATAAAGCGATCATTGATATCTACTACTGTCGTCAATGTAATTGGATGCTACGCTCTACATGGATGACCCAAGAGCTACTGCATACGTTCAGTGAAGAAATCCAAACCATCAGCCTTCACCCAGACACTGGTGGACGTTTTGAAGTTCGCTGTAATGGTCAGCTTATTTGGGAACGTAAAGCCGATGGTGGCTTTCCAGATGCAAAACAACTAAAGCAACGTATTCGTGATGTTATCGACCCAGAGCGCGACTTAGGACACGTAGATCGCCACAGTGAGTCATAACCGATATACCTCGTTCTAGATACAATATCGCCCTGAATATGCTTTCTCTTAACTTTAAAGCCAGAGAGATGCATTCAGGGCGTTACTTTTTATAACTTAGCTCATTTTAGATCTGCGTTTGAACCAGTACGTCACCATCAAAACTGATCACAGATAGCTGATTGCCATCTAACAAACCATAACTTGCAGGTAAACCATTACGAGGAATAGCGACAGATCCTGGGTTAAACACAAATAGCTCATCTTTTGCTGCTGCTACAGGGATATGAGTATGACCCGATACAATCACATCACCAGCGCGTAAACGAGGATGTTTATTGGCGTTATACAAGTGACCATGAGTTAAAAATAAACGCTGGCCCGTTGGCAATAACACAAGGTTGTAATCTGCCATAATAGGGAACTCAAGTAGCATTTGGTCTACTTCACTGTCGCAGTTACCACGTACCGCCGTGATACGATCGCCGAAGCGATTTAACAGCTCAGATACCTTGATGGGATCGTAACCTTCAGGCAATGGATTACGCGGACCATGATTTAAAATATCACCCAATAGAATTAAGTGCTCTGCACCACTTTGTTCAAACGCTGCAATCATCTTTTCAGCACTAGCCAAAGAGCCATGAATATCAGAGGCAAAAAAGAGTTTCATTATCAAAAACCAGTCATAAATACACGCTCGAAGTCTACTCGTTGTTTCATCTAATTACCATGTTAGCAATACTGACATCTCACCACCGATTGCAACTAAGTGCTTATATGTACATAATGTTCGTGATAATTCTCTTGCGTCACAATATTAATAAAATGGTTTTTAAGTGACTCGTTATACTGATAATTTAACCGATATATAATAGAAATAAGCGACACATCAAAACTTAGATGATGGCTGATAATGGAATAACGACATGAATATTTTAATGACAGGCGCAACAGGTTTTATTGGACGAGCACTTATTCCCCATTTCAATCATGATCACGTCACTATACTTACACGTAACCCTACTCGTGCTTACAACCAACTTGGTCATCATATCCACGCCGTTGATAACCTAGATAGCTTCGACAATTTCGACCAATTTGACGTCATTATCAACCTTGCTGGTGAGCCGATCATCAATAAGCGCTGGAGTGAAAAACAAAAAGAAAAAATCTGTCAAAGTCGTTGGGATATCACCCAGCAACTCGTTGATAAAATTAAAGCCAGTAGTAATCCTCCATATACTTTTCTTAGTGGTTCAGCGGTGGGCATTTATGGTGATAATCAAGATAAAAGCATTGATGAATCGACCCCGCTTGATATTAACGATAACGACTTTGCGCAAAACGTCTGTTACCGCTGGGAGCAAATTGCCCTTGAGACTCAATCTGAACAAACCCGTGTATGCCTTATCCGCACAGGTATCGTACTAGGCAAACAAGGCGGCGCCTTAGCGCGTATGTTACTGCCTTATCAACTAGGGTTAGGTGGTAAAATTGGCGATGGTAAGCAATACTTCCCGTGGATCCATATACAGGACATGATCAAAGGCATTCTGTTCTTACTTAATCACCCAGAAGCGCATGGCGCATTTAACTTTACCGCCCCAACACCTGTGACCAATAAAGTGTTTAGCCAAACCTTAGCGGCAACCCTAAAGCGCCCGCACTTTTTGTTCACTCCAGCATGGGTTTTAAAATTGGGGCTTGGGGAGTCAGCACAGCTATTACTAGATAGCCAACGTGCGCTACCGAATAAGTTACAGCAAGAAGGGTTTAACTTTAGCTTCCCTTGTATTGAACAAGCATTGAAGCAGACATTGTGTGATTAAGAGAAATAAAAATAGGGGCTATTCTTAGCCCCCCTTTTCTTTATAAAACCATCTCTAATTCTTGAGATTTATCTTTCTTCTGCTGAAGGCGATAAGCCACAATATCTTCAATGGTTAAAACTGGCATATTGTGTTGCTTAGCAAAATATACTACTTCATCTGCTTTTGCCATTGTACCGTCAATATTGGTTAAC
Source organism: Photobacterium sp. SKA34 (assembly GCF_000153325.1). Classification (GTDB taxonomy): domain Bacteria; phylum Pseudomonadota; class Gammaproteobacteria; order Enterobacterales; family Vibrionaceae; genus Photobacterium. The sequence goes on along the minus strand of NZ_CH724143.1, from coordinate 404,823 downwards.
TCACAAAGTAACCCAACAGGCTCCAAACCTGCCAATGTCATTAAATCAATTGTGCCTTCAGTGTGGCCTCTTCGTCCTAATACCCCTTTCTCATTCGCGCATAGTGGAAAGACATGACCAGGACGAGCTAAATCTGAAGGCTGTGCATTTAATGCAATCGCTGTTTTTATAGTTGTGACGCGATCTGAAGCTGAAACACCAGTCGTAACGCCTTCTTTTGCCTCAATAGAGACTGTAAATGCCGTTTTATTAGCACTATTATTATTTTCTACCATCGCTGGCAAATCTAATTGTTTGACATGTTTTTCGGTCAAACAAAGACAAACAATACCACTACACTCTCGGATCATAAGTGCCATCTGAGTAGCAGTAATGTGTTCAGCAGAGAAAATTAAGTCTCCTTCATTTTCTCGATTTTCATCGTCAAGTAACATGACACCTAACCCACGACGTAAGGCATTAAGTGCATTTTCTACTCGTGTTATTGGGGAGCCAAACTCGGCTAATAAGGAAATCTGATTCATGGTTTCTCCAAAAAATATAACCAGAATCAGGGCTAGTTGAGAGTTTATAAATGACAAACAAAATATGCTTTTGCATGAATATGCAAAAGCACCTGTTGTTAAATTCTCTCTCATCCGGACTATAACCGTCGGCTCTGGCTTCTAACCAGATCTGCTGACCTCAAAAATATCGAGCGCTCGCGGGCTCACTTAAAAAAGTACACCGCCGGTGGGGAATTCCACCCCGCCCTGAGAATTAATATAATAAGTAATGTTATTACTCGATTTCATAATAACTTATTCACTTACCGAGTAATGTGATAACAGATAGAATAATTAACAAATAAAAATAGGGCTATTACCCTTATCAACGCAACGGCAACAACAGCTTCTTGATCTGCGATCGTGACACTAAATACACCAACCCAATCGCCAGCACAGGTAAGCCTAACCACATAAATGGATGTATAGTAAACGGCAGTTCAAAGCCTTTCACCACCAGCAAACCGACAACAAATTCAGCGCCAATGGCCGCAATAATGCCAGCCAATAACGCAATAATGCCGTATTCAAACCACAAGGTAGCAGCAATGCGATTGCGACTAGCACCGAGTGTGCGATAAAGCTGAATTTCACTTTGACGCTCTGAAATACTCAAGCGTAACAAGGTCATAATGAGTAGTAATCCACTCAGTACACCTAAGCCAGCTAATACCGTAAGTGACCAACTCACTTGGGCTAATAAAGCTTGAATCCGTGTTGCCATCATACGTAAATCAAGCACACTCACGGTTGGATAATTACTAGCTAAGGTATTGAGTAAATCGCTTTGCTGATCATTCACTCTAAAACTCACTAACCATGTAGCAGGAAACGACTGCAATACATCTGGGGTGAAAATGAAATAGAAATTCGGCTTCATATTACGCCATTCCACATCACGAATACTGTTTACAGTGGCGTTAAATTCTAACCCACCAACGGTAAAAGCCAGCTTGTCACCCAATGCAATGTTCAAGCGTTTCGCTACACCAGATTCGACTGAAACACCAGAGCTACTCCCCCACTTACCGGCAATCACTTCATTATGAGTCGGCAGTGTTTTTGCCCATGTAAAATTTAGCTCTCGGCGTAAAGATTCATCCCGAGAGCGGTTATTTTCAGAATAGCTATCAGCTTCTTGTGCTCCACTTTTATTATTTTCTTCATTCGAATAAAAACGTTCTTCGTTAATCGCAACCAATCGCCCGCGCGTCACTGGGTAGCCCTCTGAACGCTCCAACTTGTTCTCATCCAAATAAGCTAAATAAGCTTGTTGCTGTTCTGGTGCAATATTAAGTGCAAACACGTTAGGCGCATCAGCAGGTAAGGTATTTTTCCAATCCGCTAGTAGCTCATTTCGTAATAATCCAATTACTGCTAATAGCATTAACGAACACGTCAATGCCGCCAATTGTGTCGCGGTTTTCGCTTTACTACGATTAACACGGCTTAACGCTAAAGCATAAGCAGAGCCAAGCTTAATCTTCTTAAGTAATGCGATGGCAGCAAGGCCAACTAAAGCCAGCAACACTAACAGTGCCACCATGCCCAATAAGGTGAGCCACACAAATACATTGCTACCAATCCACCATACCGCTGCAAAAACAGGGAAGATCAACAACAACCATATAGTTGAGAACTTAGATGTTGGAGTCTGGGTTGCTTGTACCGTATTCATTGCAGAAGCATTGACCAAGCGAGATAGAGGTATACCCAACGCTGGCAATGAAATGAAAAGAGCAAGCAGTAAGCTAATCACTAACGGAGCAAACCCAATAGTCGGTAATTCATCAGGTAACAACTGTTGCAGTGGATAGCGCAGTAACCATTCGAGCCCAAAACCCAATAACAAACCGACACCAATCGCGACTGAAAACACAACCGCAATCTGTTGTAATAACCATCGCCATAAAAAGCCTCGACTGGCGCCAAGGCTCTTCATCATCGCGACTGACGTGATCCGCGTCGACGCATAGTGCTGACATGTAAGTACTAAGGTTGCTGATGCCATGAGCACCACCAGCACTAGAGTCAGCGATAAGTATTGCCTTGCTCGCTCAATAAAATCGCCACTGCGCCCAGCATCATTTTCAGTTAACCAGCGCTGACTTGGGGTTAACTTCATCGTTTCACGAATATCAGCAAGATCAGGATCTGAGCCGGAAAAATAGTAGCGATAGCTGATCCTGCTACCTTCTTGAATCCCGCCAATGACAGCAATGTCTTGATTGTTGATCAATACTGCTGGCATTTGGCTAAAAGGGTTAAAAGACAGCTCAGGATCTTCTAAGATTCGCCCAGTGATGGTTAGCTCCCCATCACCCAGCATTAGTGTATCGCCCACTTTGACATCAAGTAGAGAAAATAAACGTTCTGATAACCACAACTCACCGGGTTTCACATGATGGTGCACAGACTGACCAACCGCTTGCAATCGTAAATCGCCACGTAATGGAAATTTCGCATCAACAGCCTTAACGCTAACTAACTGCATACCGTTATCGCTAAATGCCATAGTGCCAAAACGAGTTTGCTGTGAGATGGCGACCTTATTTGTTGATAACTGTTGTAAATCTACCGCTTGCGATGACTTCAATACCATATCTGCCGCTAACGCAGAGCGACCTTGCGAAACAATGATCCCTTCAACACGGCTTACCAATGCCGATAACGCAAATACACAAGCTATAATTAAGCCCAGCGCCAAGGTGACTAACCACAACTGACCTTGTCGTATTTCACGCCACGCCCAACGCAAAAAGAATGGACGCTTTTTCATCGAAAGTGAATCACTCTGCATGACGTTCATCCCTCGCGAGTTTGCCGTTATCTAATCGCATAATACGATCACAACGAGCCGCCAACGTATCGTCATGGGTGACAAGTACCAGTGTTGTGCCACTGTTTTTATTAAGCTCAAACAACAACTCAATGATCATGGCTGCCGTATGCTGATCAAGGTTGCCTGTTGGCTCATCAGCAAACAAGATTTTCGGTTTGATCATAAAAGCGCGAGCTAATGCGACGCGTTGTTGCTCACCACCGGATAACTGGCTTGGTAAATGGGTTTCTCGACCTTTTAAGCCAACAACAGCAAGTAGCTCTTTAGCTCGCTCAACATCCATCTCATTATCTTGGATCAAACACGGTAAAGTGACATTCTCAAGTGCATTTAAGGTCGGTAGTAACAGGAAGTTTTGAAACACGAAACCAATTGATTCACTACGTAATTGAGCACGTTGTTCATCGTCTAACGTAGAAAGATTATGACCAAGCAGTTCTATTTCACCTTGTGTTGGTACATCTAGCCCTGCCAGTAATGTCATCAGAGTTGATTTTCCTGCGCCAGAAACACCGACAAGGGCAATAGATTCTCCTTGCTCGACCTCAAGCGAAACATCCTGCAAAATAGTCATGGGCGACAAGGTAGTCGTGACTTGTTTTGAAACAGAGTGTGCCTTAATTACGGAGACAGACATGATACGAATCCTTTCATTGTTGATGCTGGTGTTTTCATCCACCGCATTGAGTCAAACACTGTTAGTTCTTGGCGATAGCCTCAGTGCTGGTTATCAGATGCCAGCAGAGAAAAGTTGGCCTGCACTTCTGCCGCCACTGTTAGAACACCAAAAACAACCAACGACCATTGTGAATGCGAGTATCTCTGGCGATACCAGTGGTAACGGGTTGGCTCGGTTACCAGCATTATTAGAACAACATAAGCCTGATTTTGTTTTGATAGAATTAGGTGCAAATGATGGCTTACGTGGGTTTCATCCTAAAATATTACGTAATAACCTTAATCAAATGATCAATGAGATCCAAAAAGTGGGATCTCAGCCACTATTAATGCAAATTGAAGTCCCACCCAATTATGGTAAACGTTATAACGAACTGTTTCGCAATACTTATCCATCATTGAGTGAAGACACCAATGTGCCTTTATTGCCGTTTTTTCTAATCGATATTATTGTAAAGCCAGAATTGATGATGAAAGATGGCCTTCACCCAACCGCACAAGCACAACCGCTGATCGCTCAATTTATGGCAAAGCATCTTCAACCTTATCTCAACAAGGAAAGCTCACAGTGACACAATCTATTTTAATTACAGGGTGTAGCTCTGGTATTGGCTATTACTGCGCAAAAATACTGACCGAGCAAGGCTTCAACGTGGTTGCTAGTTGTCGCAAATCAGAAGATGTGGAAAGACTCAATCAAGAAGGTATTCGCTGCGTTCAATTAGATGTCACTTCTGAGTCATCCATTACTGAAGGTTTAAACCAAACCCTAGCCATCACAGATGGAAAATTAGATGTATTATTTAATAATGCAGCTTACGGACAACCCGGCGCATTAGAAGATTTACCGACATCTGCCTTACGTGAGCAATTTGAAGCGAATTTCTTTGGCTGGCATGAACTGACTAAACAAGTTATCCCACTGATGCTAGCCCAAGGTCACGGTAAAATTGTACAAAACAGCTCAGTACTGGGATTAGTCGCCATGAAATATCGTGGCGCATATAACACTAGTAAGTTTGCTATTGAAGGCTATACCGATACCTTACGTTTAGAGTTAGACAATACGCCGATCAGTATTTCTTTGATCGAGCCGGGACCAATTGAAAGCCAATTTCGCGCTAACGCAAAACGTATGTTTGAACGCCATATTGATATGAACAACTCTCGTCATTATGACAACTACCAAGACACCCTATCTCGTCTTGGTAAAGAAGAGGTAACCAACAAATTCACTTTAAAACCTGATGCAGTATTACGCCCACTATTAGACATCATTAATAGCTCTCGCCCAAAATCACGCTATTACGTGACACAACCGACTTATATTTTTGGTTTTTTACGTCGTATCCTACCAACATCAACCCTTGATAAGTTATTGATAAAAAGCAATTAAAAAATAAATAAGCTGCTTAAACTCCATAGTTTTTAAGCAGTTTTCTCACCCTATAAAAGTGGTGATAAAAACAACATTTATAAAATCAACAATGATTAATACGCTGATTTATAACCACTAAACATAAAAAAATACTCACTCCAGTTAAGAACCTCACCCAGTATTACATTTCCCATAAAACGTAATATTACTGTCATATAACAAATGTAATGTGATCCCATAACTTAAGCTAACTATCAAACTTAGCTCTTTCTTCATTACGTTTAAGGTGTATATATGACATTGCGCCAAATTAACTTACTGTGTGCATGTATTACGTTAGCGCTTTTGCTGGTATTCGGAAATTAATACTGTTCTTTCTCATTATTTAAACACTTACTAATTTCTGTTTCATTATCTCAACTTGATCCACATCGATTCATCCCCATATATTTGATATAGCCTTTCAAATAGTCAACGGATCGAATTACATGTACCAAAATACTGCGCTAGAAATTAATGAACAAAATCTGCAACAGGTTATCGAGCAATCGATGCAAACGCCTGTTGTGATCAGTTTTTGGGCGCCATCGATGCCTGAAACGCTAGAAGTGAATGCAACGCTAGAAAAACTTGCTCGCGAATACCAAGGACAATTTATTCTTGCTTCGCTAAACTGTGAAACCCAACAAATGGTCGCTTCTCAGTTCGGTGTCCGTGGTTTACCTACTGTTGCTCTGTTTAAAGATGGTCAACCTGCTGATGGCTCTGCGGGACCACAAACAGAACAAACGTTACGTGAAATGCTGACTCGTCATCTACCAAGCCAAGAAGAGATCGCATTAAAACAGGCATTGGTATTAGTTGATAATAAAGAGTACGCTCAAGCTCTCCCCCTACTTCGCCAACTGTCAACACAACTACCTAACGATAGCTTAGTAAAACTCGCTATTGCTGAATGCCTGATTGAAACTGCTTTATTTGATGAAGCCGAGCCGATTCTTGCAACAATTCCAATGCAAGATCAAGATTCACAATACAAAGGCCTAGTCGCTAAATTAGAATTACACAAGCAAGCAGGTAACTCGCCAGAGATCCAACAACTAGAGCAAAAGCTAGCAGCCGATCCTGACAATGTTGATTTACGTTATGAACTCGCCGTGCAATACAGCCAAGTAAAACGTAATGAAGAAGCGCTAGAGTTATTGATTGCAATTTTACGTAAAGACATGAACTTCTCTGATGGTAATGCAAAGAAAACCATGATGGATATTCTTGCAGCATTAGGTCAAGGTAATCCGATTGCAGCCTCTTACCGCCGTCAGCTTTACTCTTTGATGTATTAATTCGACAAAGTATAAATAGCAAAAAGCCCGATACGCTTTTAACTCTAAGAGTTCACGTATCGGGCTCTTTCGTATTCATTTATCGTAAAATATTACTTCTTACGATCACGCAGTGCAGACGTTAAACGCTTACGCTGACGCTCTTGAGAAACAGTTAGCTTCTGCTTTTTAGTCTCAAATGGGTTTTCGCTATTCTGGAATTGAATACGAATAGGTGTACCCATCATTTCTAATGACTTACGGTAGTAGTTCATTAGGTAACGCTTGTATGACCCCGGAAGATCATTAACTTGGTTACCGTGAACCACGATGATCGGTGGGTTATAACCACCTGCGTGCGCATACTTAAGCTTCACACGACGACCACGGATCATTGGTGGTTGGTGATCATCTTGTGCCATTTGCATAATACGCGTTAGTAACGATGTACTAATACGCTTAGTTGCAGACTGGTATGCTTCAATCACTGACTCATACAAGTGACCAACACCGGTACCATGAAGTGCTGAAATAAAGTGAATACGCGCAAAGTCAACGAAGCCTAAACGACGGTCAAGTTCAGACTTAACACGCTCTTTCACTTCGTTATCTAAACCATCCCACTTGTTCACAGCAATCACTAATGAACGGCCAGCATTTAGTGCAAAACCTAATAAGCTTAGATCTTGATCTGAAATGTTTTCACGAGCATCGATAATCAACAATACAACGTTAGCATCTTCAACCGCTTTTAACGTTTGAATAACCGAGAATTTCTCAACCGCTTGGTGCATATTCTTACGACGACGGATACCCGCAGTATCGATCAATACGTACTCTTGACCATCACGTTCCATTGGAATGTAAATAGAGTCACGCGTTGTTCCTGGCATATCGTAAACAACAACACGTTCTTCACCTAAAATACGGTTTGTTAGTGTTGATTTACCTACGTTTGGACGACCAATAATTGCAAGCTTAATTGGCTGCTCTTGAAGACGCTTATAGGCAGCTTCCGCATCCGCTTCAGAAAGGTTTGCTTTCTCGATATCTTCAACAGATGTAAGATCTTCAAGTTGAAGTTCTTGCTCTTCACCTTCTTCTGCAAGCTCTGCATTCAGTTTGTCAGAGAACGGTGCTAATGCGCGCTCCATCAATGCAGTAACACCACGGTTTTGCGTTGCTGCAATTTGGTACATTGCATCAACGCCTAAACGCCAGAATTCAGCACAAGCACTATCTGCATCAATACCATCAACCTTGTTTACCACAAGGAACGTTGGCTTTTCACGGCTGCGTAGGTGCTTAGCAATTGCTTCGTCTGCTGCCGTTAAGCCAGCTCGACCATCTACTAGGAACAGAACAACATCAGCTTCTTCAATCGCTGCTAATGACTGTTCTGCCATTTTTGTTTCAACGCCTTCTTCAGTACCATCAATACCACCGGTATCGATAACAATGAATTCATGCTCTTCTAGCTCTGCTCTACCGTATTTACGATCCCTAGTTAAGCCAGGAAAGTCAGCAACAAGTGCATCCCTTGTGCGAGTAAGACGATTAAATAGCGTCGATTTACCCACGTTCGGGCGCCCGACTAGGGCAACAACAGGAATCATAACTACCTCTTACTTTTCATAGTCTTATTGACATTTTTACCGTTCATTCTTGCCTCCAGTTCACATTTTTGTAAACCTTCATCCGACAATAATATATTCAACGGATATAACAACAACGGCTCCAACTACGTATCGCAGCTGGAGCCGAAAAATTAATCTAGCGACATTATACCGTTTTATTGCGGTATTTGCATTTTGTTGATTTCACCGTCTCGGGTCACAACAATAAAGCCATTATCGTCTAGTGCAACAGGCGGTACAGCAATACCACTACCGTCTACTGATTCTTGAGAAACAAACTCGCCACTTTGGGTATCAAGCCAGTGTAAGTAACCTTCTGCATCACCCACAACTACATAACCATCAATCACAGCTGGCGCACTTAGTTGGCGATATTGTAAATCAGTGTTCTGCCATAGCTCTGTACCACTTCGCGCATCAACAGCAACAATATGATCTTTCGCTGTAACTAAGAACAGCTCACTACCATCAATCACAAAGTCAGTTGCTGACGAATAGTTACGTTTCCATGCGATCTGACCAGAACGTAGATCGATCGATACCAATGAGCCATTATAACCAACGGCATATAAACGATCGCCATCAATAACAGGTGACGCATCAACGTCAACTAAACGATCAATTTCTGTTGAACCTTTTGGTGCCGCTATCGATTGTTGCCACAACATACGTCCATCAGTCATTAACGCGCCAGCTAAACGCCCATTCGCTAAGCCCCAGAACACACCACCAGAAACAGAAACAGGTGAACTATCACCACGTAATGTCAACGTTGGAACTTCATTACTGACTTGCCATTTAGAAGCACCAGTTTCAGCATCAAGCGCTTGCAGCACACCCAAACTAGTATTGACAACAACTAAGCCATCAGAAACAAGTGGTTTTGATAGAACTTCACCAGCAACATTGGTGCGCCATACTTCTTTACCCGTCTCAGCATCAAGTGCAATGACTTTTGCATTGGCTGTACCAACAAAAACTTTACCATCACCTAAAACAAGCCCACCAGCCAACAACGCGCTGTTGTCTTTTTCTAGGTCAGTTTCCCATTCAACTTCACCATTTTCTGGGTTCAGTGCTTCGATCAAACCATCACGATCTGCAACGTACACTTTATCTAACCCAACAACTGGCGTGAGTTTTGAGTAATAACCAGAAACACCGTTACCTACGCTACGGCTCCAATCTGTTTTTGGTGTGAAAGTATTATCAACCTTTGGCAATGGTGCCATTTGAATTGAATCGACTTCACTTGCACAACCCGATAGCACGCTTACTGCAACAGCAACAGCCAAAACACGTTTTAACACCTTATGCATCATCATCTGCCTTATTGCGCTAAATCATCAAGCTTCATTTGCAGCGCAGGTGATGAACCTTCTTGCTGAGCTTCTACATATGCTTCACGTGCACCATTGATATCACCTTTTTGTAGCAGGATATCACCACGCAGTTCAGCGACTTTTGACTTCCAACTTGGTACTGTTACCTTTTTAAGCTCAGCCAATGCTTCATCAAATTTTTGTTGCTCAGCATAAATACGAGCTAAACGTGTTGTTGCTAATGGCAAAATGGCTTCATCTTTGGTGTGATTAATCACCCATTGAAGTTGCTCAACCGCACCATCCAGATCTTTATTATCAACCTGAACTTTCGCTAGTTGTAGTGCTGTCAGTACCGCATATTGACTATCTTTATTCGCATCAATAAACGTTTTTGCTTCAGCGACTGCGTCTTTGCTGTTTTCATCAAGCGCAGAAACAACCTGTGTATAGTTATCAGATGCAATGTGTTTTGCAACATGTACTTCAGACTGGTAGTAACGCCAGCCCCAAAGACCACCTAAACCAATCACGGCACCTAGAACAACGGCTTTGCCGTTTTCTTGCCACCACGATTTAATCGCTTCAACCTGCTGTTCTTCTGTGGCGTAGTCGTTCACTTCCTGTCCTCTCTTAAATCAATGCTGCCAGCTTTGCGGCAACCTCATCCTGTGCAATGGTCGTCTGCTCACCGCCGTGTAAATCTTTTACTACTACGGAGTTTTCAGCGATTTCATTTTCTCCAAGAACTAATGCAACCGCTGCGCCAACGTTATCAGCACGCTTAAATTGCTTCTTGAAGTTACCACCACCAAAGTTAGTCATCACTCGTAAACCTGGTACTTCAGTACGTAGTTTTTCAGCTAACTTCATGCCCACAGCTAATGTGCCTTCACCTGCTGTAACCATGTATACATCTACAGAACGACGAACCTCGTCTTGTTCTAATGCTTTCATTAGTAATACTAGGCGCTCAAGCCCCATAGCAAAACCAACTGAAGGTGTCGCTTTACCACCTAGTTGTTCAACTAGACCATCGTAACGACCACCACCACAAACAGTACCTTGTGATCCAAGGCTCTCTGTGATCCACTCAAATACAGTACGGTTATAATAATCTAAACCACGAACAAGACGTTCATTTACTTGATATTTGATGCCAGCAGCGTCTAATAGTTCACATAAACCCGCAAAGTGTTCTTTAGACTCTAAATCTAAGTACTCTGAAAGTTTAGGTGCATCTTCTAAAATTTCTTGAATTGCAGCATTCTTAGTATCTAAAACACGTAATGGATTGGTGTACATACGGCGTTTTGCATCTTCATCAAGCACATCTAAGTGTTGCTCTAAAAATGCGATCAGTGCTTTGCGATATTCGGCACGTGCTTCTAGTGAACCAATTGAGTTCAACTCTAAACGTACGTGCTCATTAATGCCAAGCTCACGCCATAGACGTGCAGTCATCATGATGAGTTCAGCATCGATATCAGGACCGTTAAGACCAAATACTTCCACACCTACTTGGTGAAACTGACGGTAACGACCTTTTTGTGGGCGCTCATGACGGAACATTGGGCCAATGTACCAAAGACGCTGTTCTTGGTTGTATAATAAACCATTTTGGATACCAGCACGTACACAGCCTGCAGTCCCTTCAGGACGTAGCGTTAAGCTATCACCATTACGGTCTTCAAAAGTGTACATTTCTTTTTCAACAACGTCTGTCACTTCACCGATAGCACGTTTAAACAAATGTGTTGATTCAACAATAGGCATACGAACTTCATTGTAACCGTATGCACTGATCACTTGTTTAACAGTACCTTCGACTTTTTGCCAAAGTGGAGATTGTGTTGGAAGGCAATCGTTCATGCCTCGAATTGCTTGAATTTGTTTCGCCACGTTTATTCTCGTTAACCGCTGGGTATTAGAATCGAATATATAATTTCTTTTTGAAATAGTGAACCATGCTCAGCAATATGAGCATGGTTTTTTGATTATATATCTTGCTGTTTTACATCAATTCGGTTGTTTTTATCTAACATTGATGCCTTTGCTCGAATTTTACTCTCAAGCTGGTCGATCACATTATCGTTATCGAATCGCTCTTTTTGACGAATACCGTCTTCATAAAAAGCACTCTTACGGTTACCACCGGCAATGCCTAAGTGAGACGCTTCCGCTTCACCTGGTCCATTAACCACACAACCAATCACAGAAACATCCATTGGAACAACGATATCTTCTAAACGTTGCTCTAACTCATTTACCGTATTGATAACATCGAACTCTTGGCGTGAACATGTCGGACAAGCAATAAAGTTGATGCCACGAGAACGAATACGTAATGATTTTAATATATCAAAACCAACTTTGATTTCTTCAATGGGATCAGCTGCTAGCGAGATACGTAAGGTATCACCAATTCCTTCTGACAAAAGCATACCTAAACCAACGGCTGATTTAACCGAACCAGCACGAGCACCTCCGGCTTCAGTAATACCAAGGTGAAGTGGTTGAATAATTTGTTTAGCAAGCTGACGATATGACTCAACAGCAAGGAAAACATCTGACGCTTTTACACTGACTTTAAATTGGTCAAAGTTCAAACGGTCTAAGATTTCCACATGACGCATTGCGGACTCTACCAGTGCTTCAGGTGTCGGCTCGCCGTATTTTAGCTGGATCTCTTTTTCAAGTGAACCACCATTTACACCGATACGGATAGGAATGTTTTTATCACGAGCACATTCAACCACAGAGCGAATACGATCTTCACGACCAATATTACCTGGGTTAATACGTAAACAATCCACACCGTATTCTGCCACTTTAAGTGCAATGCGATAATCAAAATGAATATCAGCAACCAGTGGAATATTCACTTGTTGCTTGATCAATTTAAAAGCTTCCGCGGCATCCATCGTCGGTACAGAGACACGTACAATATCAGCACCAACTTTTTCTAATGCCTTGATCTGTGCAACAGTCGCTTCAACATCTGTTGTACGAGTATTGGTCATCGACTGAACGGCGATAGGTGCACCATCGCCAATAGGAACATTACCGACATAAATTCGGCTCGATTGACGGCGTATAATTGGTGATTCGTTATGCATTGCTTTTTCTCTACATTACTGCGGTAACTTAAGTGTTACTGGCTTAGACGCAGGGTAACGACTTAAATCAAAAGGTTGACCCTTAATGTTAATTTTAACGGCACTAGGTGCGCCAAGTCGAACACGAAATGGTGCTTTACCTTCTAAATCTAATACTTGACCAGCTTTCTTGATACCAGACTCTAATCGTTTACCCGTTGCATCACGAACATCTATCCAACAATCAGCTGAAAACTTTAGCTGTAGCTGTGGTGCAGTTGTATCAACGACAGGTGTTGCATTAGCTGTTGTCTCTGCATTTTCAGTAACATCAGTTGTTGTTGATACTGCTGTTTCAGTATTCTCAGCTGGTGTACCAGTTGCAGCCGTTGATGTGGTTATTGGAGATGAATCTGTCGCAGCATCAGCAGAAGTTGTCGATGCAGCGGTATTTTGTTCAGTGTTCGTTGATGAAGAGTGATCAACATCGGTATCAACCGTTGCTGGTTGAGTGGCACTGATTGATGCATCATCACCATTTAATGTGGTTACTATTGTGTCATCAGAACCCTGTTCTTGCTTTTCATGAGCAACGGTTTGATCTGCTGTTGTTGTAGCAACAGGTGCTTGTTCTAAATGAATATTTTGCCACCACCAAACTGCTGTCACACCAACAAAAACGGCAGCAAGAATCCATGTTAATCCCATAATGCGACTATCATGCGCTTCGCGTTTCGTTCGACGTGAAAAGCTTTGCATATCTTGAGCTTTCGGCTTTCTGTGCCCACATTTGTCAAGTAATGCTAATACCGCTTCTTCTTCCAAGCCGACATATTTTGCATATGAACGCACATAGCCACGTGTGAACGTGGCTAGTTGAGCTTGATCAAATTGATTATTTTCTATGTTATCAATAACAGAAAGTCGCAACCTCAAACGGTTCGCAATGTCCTTTTGTGAATAGCCAAGTTGCTCTCGAGCTTGACGGAGTACGTCACCTGGAAACAGTGTTTCTTCTGTTATTTTTTGTTCTTCATTATTTTCAGTATTCATTGGCCAAATAATTCTGATATTGCAGAGAATCTGGGTATTTCTCTTTCAGCAAAATAGCGTATTTTTTTGACTGCGTTAAACTTCCAGCTTGTCTTTCCAACTGAATGAGCAACCACAAACTGTCTGCTGTGTACCCATATCTCTTATTAAATTTGAATAACTGTACGCGAGCATCTTTAAAATTGTTAGATTCAATTTCAACTTGCGCCAGTTGCAACATAGATCTCGGTCGGTACGGGTCATGGGAAAGCGCATTTTCAAAATAACCCGTCGCGGTTTCTAAATTACCTTGCTTACGACTACATAAGCCTGCATTTTCATAACTTGCCGAAATCAGATAATAATAAGGTTGTTCAATCGCTTTAACAAAAGCGGCAATGGCTTCATCGTAACGCCCTTCACTACACAAGAATACACCATAGTTGTTTAAAACATCGCCATTTTTTGGTGAATGTTTTAATGCTTTTCGGTACATTTTCTCTGCAGCGTCTTTTTCGCCAACTTTTTGATAATAATAAGCCATCGATATTTGTGCACGGTAGTAATCAGGATCATATTTTAATGCGATTTCCAAATTTTCTCGTGCACGCTCCCACTGGCCATCTTTTAAGTAATTTAGCCCGAGGTTCAATCTCGCTTCTGAGGCAGCTTTGGCATCAAATTCTTTACCATTATCTACCACATCCACTGTGGCACAGCCTGTAAATAATAGGCATAACAACAGTGGATATACGCTCCATCGTACCATTTTCGCTCACCTCAACATCCATGTGAAATTTCGCAGTTATTTATAGTAGTCTGTTTTTAGACAGCTTTTACTGCAATTTGTTCACCCGCATTTAATTTTGCTTGAGTACGCTTAGTACGGTCAATAACATCACCGACTAGCTGACCACAAGCTGCATCAATGTCATCACCACGAGTCTTACGAACCGTCACTGTGAAATCATATTCCATTAGTGTTTTCATAAAACGATCAATACGAGAGTTACTTGGCTTTTTGTATGGTGAGCCAGGGTACGGGTTAAACGGAATTAAGTTAATTTTTGCAGGCGTATCTTTTAATACTTTCGCTAATTGACGAGCATGCTCCATGTCATCATTAACATGATCTAACAATACGTATTCTACCGTTACTCGACCACGGTTCGCATTCGTTGAATTCACATAACGGCGCACAACATCTAAAAATGCTTCAATATTCCAACGATCATTGATTGGCATGATTTGAGAGCGTAGCTCATCCGTTGGTGCATGCAATGAAATAGCTAAAGCCACATCAATCGTATCAATCATTTGCTCAAGGCCTGATACGACACCCGAGGTTGAAACTGTAACGCGACGTTTAGATAAACCAAAACCTAAATCATCAAGCATGATTTCTAATGCTGGGATCAGGTTTTTCATGTTCAATAATGGCTCACCCATTCCCATCATTACGATGTTGGTGATTGGACGACGACCTGTATCCTTTTGAATACCCACTTCTTTTGCAGCACGCCATACCTGACCAATAATTTCAGATACACGTAGGTTACGGTTGAAGCCTTGTTGTGCTGTTGAACAGAATTTACATTCTAATGCACAGCCAACCTGTGAAGAGACACACAATGTTGCGCGATCTTCATCAGGAATATAAACGGTTTCAACATCTTGATCGCCAACACGCATCGCCCATTTAATCGTACCATCAGTTGAATACTGAGCTTCAGATACATGCGGCGCACGAATTTCAGCTACGCGCTTTAATTTTTCACGTAACTTTTTGTTAATATTGGTCATTTGATCGAAGTCATCACAACCGAAATGATAAATCCATTTCATGATCTGATCTGCACGGAATGGCTTCTCATTAAGTTCTTCTGCAAAGTATTTACGTAGACCTTTGCGATCGAAATCCAGCAGATTGATTTTGACAGTTGTCATCGGTTGGTGCCTCACTAAAAATGACTATTGCTGCGCCTTAATAACCAAGCTCTATCGATAGCTCTGTTATCTCGGGTTTAAGGCGCGAAATTGTACAGCCTTTGTGGCATGGTTTCCACACCTAGACTCTAAGGTTATTTTAGTGTTGCTGATTTCAAAACGCCACATACAACAACGGGAAGTCAATGCTTCCCGTTAATAATATGATTAATCTATTCTTTCAGTGTTTCACATTAGTGCTTCTCACTGACGACTCATAGATTTAAAACCTTTATTCACCTTGTGGGTAAATTTCATCTTCAGCAAAGAAGTATGCAATTTCGCGAGCGGCAGATTCTGGGCTATCCGAACCATGTACTGAGTTATGACGCATACTTAATGCAAAATCACTACGGATAGTGCCACAAGCCGCTTCTTCAGGGTTAGTTTTACCCATCAACTCACGGTAACGTGTAATAGCATTTTCACCTTCAAGTACTTGAACCATGACAGGACCTGATGTCATAAATGCCACTAAATCATCAAAGAAAGGTTTACCTTCATGCTCTGCATAAAAACCTTGCGCTTTCGCACTGTCTAGATGCAACATTTTAGCTGCAACAATATTCAAACCTGCATTTTCAAAACGCTGATAGATTGCACCAATCAAATTACGTTTAACCGCATCTGGTTTTACAATTGAGAAAGTTCTTTCGATTGTCATTATTATATTTTCCTTTTGAGTCTTATTGCTTTCTACGAGTCAAAAACAAACTCATGAATTTAAGTTACAGCAACAAACCTGCAATATTAGCAAGACCTAACCCTGTAGCGCCAGCGGCCCAGCGAGAATCTCCGCCATCTTGGAAACATGCCGCTAAATCAAAATGGATCCAACGACTATTTTCTGTGTCAACAAAACGAGACAAAAACGCCGCTGCATTGGATGCGCCTCCCATACCACCACCTTTTTGTACACGACTATTCGCGGTGTCAGCATAAGGTGAAGGGCAATATTCTTGATGCCATTTTTCTAACGGTAATGGCCATGCGGGCTCATTTACTAGCTCAGATAACTGCTGTGCCTGTTGTAATAATGGCTTATCTAAACCAAAAATTGCATTATAGTCACTACCTACTGCAACCATTGCTGCACCGGTTAACGTCGCAGCATCAATGATCAGTGGTGCACCTGTCGCAGAAGCTGCAATTAAGCCATCAGCCAATACCAAGCGCCCTTCAGCATCAGTGTTAACTATTTCAACCGTAACACCATTTTTATAACTTAGCACATCACCAAGCTTATAAGCGTTACCTGATACGAGGTTTTCAGCACAGCATAGGATCAACTTCACACGTTGACGTAGTCCTTGCTCTATCGCATAACCTAACGCCGCAGTAACCGTAGCGGCTCCTCCCATATCGCATTTCATCGCAACCATGCCTGCGCTAGGCTTTAAACTGTAACCACCAGAATCAAAGGTGATCCCTTTACCTACTAAACAAGCCGATACTGGCGCTTCAGGATCACCAGTAGGGTTGTAATCTACTTCAAGCATTACAGGAGGACGCACACTACCGCGTCCAACATTGTATATTCCCACCCAACCATCAGCTAATAGTTCATCGCCCACAATTTGTTGCGCATGAATATTGTCACCACCGATTTTTTTTAGAAAACAGGTTGCTTCATGCGCTAATTTCTCGGGTGACATATCTTCAGGAGTCGCGTTAACCGTTTTACGTAACCAGTCAGAACAATGACGACGAGCATTTAATAGTTCTAATTCATCTTCATCAATGGAGGCCCATTGAATATCTACTGGTATAACAGTTGCAGCAAAACCACAGTAAAACGCCCATTGACGCTCATAATTCCAACCTTCCCCCACTAAACGTACAGCTTGTGCACCTTGTGATTGAATTTGACGACCAGCCTGCTGAATACGGCGTAATGGAAAATCACTGCAATAATGAACTGTCGCGCTATCTGGCTGATAGCTTAGTAGAGAATTTAATCCCCAAGGACCGTTAGACTCTTCAGTTGATAAATAAACATTGAGCATGATAAAGCCTTCCTTTCTTATTCTGATAATGCAAAAAGCCTTCTTATCATAAGAAGGCTTTTAATTTTGAAACTGAACTTATTTAGTTAGGATGTTTGCAAGTGTTCTTACACCCATGCCTGTTGCACCTGCTGACCACTGATCATTAGCACTTTTACGGAAGGTACCACTGGCATCAATGTGCATCCAACCTTTTTTATAATCATCAACGAAGTAAGATAGGAATGCTGCTGCAGTACTTGCACCTGGCATAAAATCACCACTTGAGATATTGGCAAGATCGGCATAATTTGATGGCAACATGTTACGGTGAAGATCGGCAAGTGGTAACGGCCACATACCCTCATTTTCTTCTACAGCAGCTGTTAATGCGGCATGAGACAACTCAGTATCAAAGCTTAGCAGCGCATGGTAATCATTGCCAAGCGCCATTTTGGCTGCGCCTGTTAATGTTGCACAATCAATCACTAATTCAGGATTTTGGCTATTCGCGTAAATTAAGCCGTCAGCCAAGACTAAACGTCCTTCCGCATCGGTATTTAAAACCTCAACTGTAGTACCATTTTTATACTTAATGATATCGCCAAGTTTTAGTGCACGACCTGAGATCATATTTTCAGCACAGCATAGCACCAACTTAATACGCTTGTTTAAGCCGCGCGCCATCGCTAATGCTAAACCACCTGTCGCTAATGCTGCACCACCCATATCGGCTTTCATCGCAGTCATACCAGTAGAGGGTTTGATACTGTAACCACCGGAATCAAATGTGATCCCTTTACCAACTAAACATGCAAACACTGGCGCATTAGCATCACCCGTTGGATTATAATCCAGACGAAGCATCGCTGGACGATGCTCTGAGCCACGACCTACAGCATGAATACCGTTCCAACCTTCATCCAATAAATCATTACCTTTGATGATCTTATAAGTCACATGTTCTGGTGCTAACGATTTAATAAATTCACCAGCACGTGTCGCTAACTGTGACGGGCGCACAACATCTGCTGGCTGGTTAATAACTTCACGTACCCATTCAGTCGCTTTGATTCGTGCTTGTAATTCCGCTTCATCAGTCTCATTTAACGCCGACCAAACCACACTGTTGCCAGACTTAGATGTACGATGTCCTTGGATAAATGCCCACGTTCGATCTAAATCCCAACCTTCACCTGAAAGTTCTACCTGTTTGATACCCTGCGTATCTAAACGACGGGCTGCGCGTTGGATATTAACAAGTTGCTCATTTTCCATTAAATGAATAACAGCACCTTCAGCATTAAAGCTCAGTAAGGCATTGACACCCCATTGTGCATTTGCTGCTTGTTGAGTGAGAGAAACAGCCATGATAGTCGACATTAAAAACTCCTTGAATGTAGCAACTACGCAGTGTTAAACAAATACATGCGTTATTGATAAATAGTTATGGGGGTAAAGTACGCTGATTGCAATTAGATTTAAAATATTAATCTACGGACAAAAACAAAAAAAGCATCTAATTCAATTGTTTCTACAATCAATTAGATGCTTATTCTATTACGACGCTTTATTCTTCAGCTTCTTCAATCCAGTACATCTGAATAGCTTCTAGTACTCGCTCACTACAGTGGGCTGGATCATCATCAAAATCATCCAGTGCAAGTATCCACTCGCTGAGGTCAGTAAAGCGAATTGTTTTGGGATCAATATCAGGATGTTGTTCACACAGCTCAATTGCAATATCGAGCGAATCAATCCATTTTAAGCTCATTAAAAATACCTTCTTATTATATTGACAGATAACCTAATAATAACGCTGAGATGAAAAAAAAGGCTACCTAATGGTAACCTTTTTTATAATTAGTGCGCAGCCTCAGAGGCAAGATTTAGCGTATAGCGTGGGATTTCTACCACTAGATCTTCATCAGCGACTCGCGCCTGACAACCTAGACGAGATTCAGACTCTAGCCCCCATGCTTTATCAAGCATGTCGTCTTCTAGTTCATCACTTTCATTCAATGAATCAAAACCTTCGCGGATCACAACGTGACACGTAGTACATGCACAAGATTTTTCACACGCATGTTCAATTCCAATACCATTACGTAGCGCAACATCAAGGACTGTTTCGCCTGACTCTGCTTCTAATACTGCACCTTCAGGGCATAGTTCTTCGTGGGGAAGTACAACGATCTTAGGCATGCTTAAACCTCATCAATAGATTGGCCAGCCAATGCTTGACGAATAGATTTATCCATTCGACGAGAAGCAAATTCTTGGCTTGCTTTATCTGTTTTCTTAATTCCAGCTTCAATTGCGCGAGAATCTGCTCCCTGACGCAATTGAACTAGTTCCATCATTACTGTTTCTAATTCGGCACGCTCTTGTGTGCTCAATAAGGTATCACCATCAGCGGCAAGTGCTGCGATTAACCCTTCTAAAACACGATCAGCTTCCACTTGCTGTTCTGCCAATGCACGTGCATCTTTATCATCTTGTGCATAGGTCATTGAATCACGAAGCATAGTCGCAATTTCATTTTCAGATAAGCCATAAGAAGGTTTAACTTGGATAGAGGACTGTACGCCACTACTCTTTTCCATTGCTGTGACTGACAATAAACCATCAGCGTCAACTTGGTAAGTAACACGAATATGAGCAGCACCTGCAGCCATTGCAGGAATACCACGTAGGATAAATCGTGCTAGAGATCGACAATCACTCACCATTTCACGCTCACCTTGTACGACGTGAACGGACATTGCCGTTTGACCATCTTTAAAAGTAGTAAACTCTTGCGCACGAGCAACAGGGATCGTCGTATTACGAGGAATAATTTTCTCAATCATGCCTCCCATCGTTTCAATACCTAGTGAAAGTGGGATCACATCAAGCAATAACATATCGGAATCAGGTTTATTACCCACCAATATATCAGCTTGAATCGCTGCACCAATCGCAACCACTTTATCAGGATCGATAGACGTTAACGGTGTTTTACCGAAGTAATCACCTACCATATCACGAACCAATGGTACGCGTGTTGAACCGCCAACCATTACTGTTTCAATCACTTCATCAGTAGTGATATCAGCATCTTTTAATGCGCGACGGCACGCCATTAGCGTTTTTTTCACAAGTGGTTGAATAAGTACGTCAAACTGCTCACGACTAATCTCACCTTGCCACCCTAAGACATCAAACTCAACGCTATCTGCATCAGTCAACGTCACTTTTGCCGCTTGAGCTGTATCTTGTAGCGCGCGGCGTTGCTGTGCTGTAAGTGCATCAGTGTAACCCGCTTGCTCTAAGATCCACGTAGCTAACAAGTGATCAAAGTCATCACCGCCTAATGCAGAATCACCGCCAGTCGCTAATACTTCAAATACACCTTTAGAAAGACGTAAAATAGAAATATCAAACGTACCACCACCTAAATCGTAGACGGCAATCACACCTTCTTGACCTGAATCTAAGCCATAAGCAATCGCTGCAGCTGTTGGTTCATTAAGTAAACGAAGCACATTGAGGTTAGCTAATTTCGCTGCATCTTTTGTACCCGCGCGTTGCGCATCATCAAAATAAGCAGGAACCGTAATTACCACACCTTCAAGATCACCACCCAGCGTATCAACCGCACGTTGACTTAATGATTTAAGAATTTCAGCAGAAACCTGAACAGGATTTATATTACCACTACGCGTGATAAGCTGAGGTAATCCATTATCTGATGCTTCAAATTGGTATGGTAGCTGCGGGTAACGTTGTTCAATATCAGCCAGTGAACGTCCCATAAGACGTTTAACTGATAGAATCGTGTTGGTTGGGTCTTGTTGAGCAAAAGCGCGGGCTGCATCACCGGTTAAGACTTCATTGTCACCGAAATGAACGACAGAAGGTAGAATTGCACGACCTTCTGTATCATCTAATGTTTCTGCAACGCCACTGCGAACAGCAGCAACAAGTGAATTCGTTGTACCTAGATCTATACCCACCGCCAACTTATGTTGATGTGGTGCAGCACTTTGACCCGGTTCAGCAATCTGTAACAGTGCCATTGTCATTCCTATCTAAATAACGCATGTGGATGATTAATCGAATAGCGACTCTTCAAGGCGCTCAACTTCATCACGCAATTTTACAATAAATTTTAATTTTCGCACGCCATCAGCCGCTTCAACCCATTGTTCATTATTCAATAGCTCAGCAAGTTGCGCCAATTGCTCTTTATACATCGCAGAAGCTTGCTGCTCAAAATCAAATAACGCACTTTCAGGATCGGATGAATCAGAAATAGCTTCTAATGTTTCACGCAACTCCATTTGCTGCATCAAAAAAGCCATGTCTTGCAGTGTTTTTTGTTCGCCACGAATATCTTCATCACGTTCAGCCAACATGTATTCAGCACGCGATACAGGATTCTTTAACGTTTGAAATGCATCGTTAATTTGTGCAGCTTTTTGAACAGACAGTAAACGATCACGCTCGGATGCTGTAGCATAATTATCGGGATGAAAACGACGTTGTAATTCGCGGAACTGACTGGAAAGAAGGCCACCGTCCAGTTCAAACTGAAAAGGTAGCCCAAATAATTCGAAATGATTCATATTGCGACCATTTATAAAAATCAAACCTGATAACCAACTCGCCAAAGACGATCAGCAATCAGGTTTAATTGAAACACTAAAAACGTTTATACGTTGAAACTTTCACCACAACCACATTCGCTTGAAACGTTAGGGTTGTTAAATTGAAAGCCTTCATTTAGACCTTCTTTAGCAAAGTCTAACTCTGTACCTTCAAGATAAACGAGACTTTTCGGATCAACAATAATTTTAACGCCTTTTTCTTCGAAGACTTGATCCCCTTCATCGAGTTCATCAACAAACTCAAGGATATAAGCCATTCCAGAACATCCTGAAGTACGCACACCTAGACGTAAGCCAAGACCTTTGCCACGATTGGCTAAAAAAGTCGATACGCGACCTGCTGCCGCTTCAGTGATAGTAATGGCCATACTGCAACCCTCAGAAAGTTATTTTTGCTCGTGTTTCTTTTTATAATCGCTAACTGCTGCTTTAATTGCATCTTCTGCAAGAATTGAACAGTGAACTTTAACCGGTGGTAACTCAAGCTCTTCAGCAATCGCAGAGTTCTTGATTGATGCAGCTTCATCTAATGTTTTACCTTTAACCCACTCAGTAATCAGTGAGCTAGAAGCAATTGCAGAGCCACAACCATAGGTTTTGAATTTTGCATCTTCAATAATGCCTTCTTCAGTTACTTTAATCTGAAGTTTCATTACATCGCCACATGCTGGTGCTCCCACCATGCCACTACCTACATTTTGATCATCTTTGTCAAATGAACCCACGTTACGCGGATTTTCATAATGATCGATGACTTTTTCACTATATGCCATGATAAATTTCCTCGAAAACAGTCTAACCGCAGATTAGTGGTGCGCCCACTCAACTGTGTTTAAATCAATACCTTCTTTATGCATATCCCAAAGTGGTGACATTTCGCGTAGTTTATCTACTGCACCTTTAATTTGGATTGCTGCATAATCAATTTCTTCTTCCGTCGTGAAACGACCAAATGAGAAACGAATAGAGCTATGTGCTAGTTCATCATTAAGACCTAATGCACGAAGTACATAAGAAGGCTCTAGACTTGCTGATGTGCAAGCTGAACCTGATGATACTGCAAGATCTTTTAACGCCATTAACAATGATTCGCCTTCAACGAAAGCAAAACTAATATTTAAGTTATGGGGTACGCGTTGCTCTAAGTCACCGTTGATAGACATTTCTTCAATGCCTTCTAGACGCATTAACAAACGGTCACGTAATTTAAGCGCGTGTTGATAATCTTGGTCCATTTCTTCTTTCGCGATACGGAATGCTTCACCCATTCCCACGATTTGATGCGTTGGTAACGTACCTGAGCGGAAACCGCGCTCGTGACCACCACCATGCATTTGCGCTTCTAAGCGAATACGTGGTTTACGACGGACATACAGGGCACCAATACCTTTAGGACCGTAAGCTTTGTGCGCAGAGAAAGAAATGATATCGACTTTCATTGCTTGTACATCAATAGGTAATTTACCCGCTGATTGTGCTGCATCTACGTGGAAAACCGTTTTGTTTTCACGACAAAGCTCACCAATTGCTGCGATATCTTGAACCACACCAATTTCATTATTCACGTGCATGATTGAAACTAGAACTGTGTCTTCACGCATAGCATCACGTAGTTTAGCTAAATCAATCAGACCATTTGATTCAGGCTCAAGGTACGTTACCTCAAAACCTTCACGCTCTAGCTGACGACATGGGTCAAGAACCGCTTTATGTTCTGTTTTACAGGTAATAACGTGCTTACCTTTTTTGCTATAAAAGTGCGCAGCACCTTTAATCGCGAGATTATCCGATTCCGTTGCACCAGAGGTAAATACAATTTCACGTGGATCTGCATTTACTAAATCAGCAATATTTTCACGAGCAGTATCCACTGCTTCTTCTGCCTGCCAACCATAACGGTGAGAGCGTGATGCTGGGTTACCGAAGTTGCCTTCGATAGTTAAGCACTGCATCATTTTCTCGGCAACGCGAGGGTCAACAGGGCAAGTAGCTGAGTAATCAAAATATATTGGCAGTTTCATTTTCTTCTCCGAAAACACGAACGTCTGGTCTCTAGGAGCGGACATCGACACCTATTGTGGCGCTGTCGTGTGATTTTTTATGTCCAAAAGATGCTTTGCTATTTCCTTGTAGGATTTCATCCTGACGATCAGAAACGCTTTGTACATCATTATCTTTCATCAACTCACCAAGAGTGATGTTATTTAAAAAGCCGCTAATGCGATCACTTAGGTCATGCCATAACGTATGAGTTAAACAACGAGCACCACCTTGGCAGTCCCCTTTTCCATGACACTTGGTTGCATCAACTGATTCATCAACTGCTGCGATCACCATACCGACAGCAATATCAGATGCTTCTTCGCCTAAACGGTAACCACCACCAGGGCCACGAACACTGGTTACAAGCCCTGCTTTGCGAAGACGCGAAAATAATTGTTCTAAGTAAGACAGCGATATTCCTTGACGCTCTGAAATATCCGCCAATGGAACCGGTCCATTATGCGAGTGTAATGCAACATCTAACATTGCCGTTACCGCGTATCTTCCCTTTGAAGTCAACTTCATAACACTGCTACCTGCTTGAATATTTAAAGCAAGCATCTCATAACCTACTAAAGTGGTCAAGTATTTACCCGACTGTTTTGGTTGGTTATTAGTCCTTTTATGTTATGTGGCTATTTTCCACTCTTTTCCAGCGTTTCTATCGTCTTTTCTACTGACGACAAAATACCGCGTAAAATATTCAGCTCTTGCTGCTCTGGGCGAGCACGAGTGAATAAACGGCGTAATTTAGCCATGACTACGCCTGGATGGTTTTTATTTATGAAGCGGGTTTGACGAGTGACTTTTTCGAGGTGCTCATAAAACATTTCCAGTTCTTGAGCGCGAGGATATTCTTCAACTTCCGTTTTACCCGTATACTTTTGAGAATCTAAATAAGCCATACGGACTTCATAACTTACTGTTTGTACAGCCATAGCTAAATTTAATGAGCTATATTCAGGGTTCGCTGGGATATAAACGTGGCAATGACACTTTTGTAATTCTTCATTAGTTAACCCTGTACGCTCACGACCAAAAAGAATAGCGACTGGATGCAGATTAGATTCAGCAACAACTTTAATACCATTCTCTCGTGGGTCTAACTGTGGCCATTCAAGTGTACGAGAGCGAGCACTTGAACCTACAACAAAACCACAATCTGCAACCGCTTCATCTAATGTTTTTACGATTTTTGCGTTTTCAACAACATCAGCAGCACCTGCCGCTAGCGCAATAGTATGACTGTCAATTTCACAAGCTGGATCAACTAATACCAGATTTGTTAAACCCATAACTTTCATTGCACGTGCAGCTGAACCAATATTACCTGGATGTGACGTACCAACAAGAACAACGCGAATTTTATCTAACATGATGAAGCAACATTCCAACAATTAATTAAAGCTGACAGATTTTAGCACAGCCATAATAAAAGTGGTGAAAACATGTGTTTTTGATACCAGTAATTATCTATTACCGCTATTCAATAATCAGATGACGATAATCAGCACTATTTATTAGCAAGTTATACGTATTACCTAGCATAAACGCACAATACAAACGGAACAATGTCGAAAAAATAACCACTTCCTTTTTTTTTTAGCTCTGTTATACTCGCCGCCGCTTTTTAGTTCTTTAACATCCGTTGGGAAGATCCTATGCATCCGATGCTTAATATTGCCATTCGCGCTGTGCGAAAGGCTGGTGACCATGTCATTAAATCTCTAGAAAAACCTCAATCTATTGAGGTTGCTAATAAAGGTAATGATGTTGTTACCAATATCGATCATGAAGCTGAAACTATCATCATCGAAACTATCCTTAAGGCTTACCCTGATCACTGCATCATTGCAGCTGAGTCTGGTAACAAAGAAGGACGTGACAAAGAGTGTCAATGGATTATCGACCCAGTGGATGGCACCATGAACTTCGTTCGCGGTTACCCTCACTTTGCAGTATCTATTGCACTACGTATGCGTGGTCGCACTGAAGTTGCTGCTGTTTACGATCCTGTACGTAACGAATTATTCACTGCGACTCGCGGTGCAGGCGCTCAGCTTAACAGCCAGCGTGTCCGCTCATCACAACCTCGTGATCTAACAGGAACTGTTTTAGCTACAGGCCTTCCTTTTGCAGCTAAACAGCATGCAGAAAGCTACCTAAAAATCCAAAATGCATTATTTGCAGACTGTGATGACATGCGTCAATCAGGCTGTACTGCATTGGATCTTTGCTACTTAGCTGCTGGTCGTGTTGACGGTGTATTCAAGCTAGGTCAAAGGCCTTGGGAACTTGCTGCTGGCGAACTAATCGCTCGCGAATCTGGTGCTATCTGTGCTGACTTTACTGGTAATACTAACTACCTAACTTCTGGCAACATTGTTGCTGGTAATGCACGTGTAGTTAAGCCTATGCTTGCAAAAATCCGTGAATTCGGTAGCGACGCATTAGCGAAATAATCCGCTGATTATCCAGTAAGATTAAAAACGCCCTGCTGTTATTTATACAGCAGGGCGTTTTTTTATAACAATGACACAATAAAACAGTGTCACAATAAAACCATGTGCATTATAATCACTAAAAGCATTAAAAATACCAAATAAACATGAAAAAGACATTATCACTGCACCAACTTTCTAAAACTGTCTATCCAGAGCATCTAAAAGAGAAATATAATCCGCTATGGCGTTATCGCCTCAAATTTCTAGCTCGTGGGCTTTTCTATAAGTCTTCATTAACACAACTTGTTAATGGGATAGACTCAACATTGCTCGAAGTTTTATGTACGAAGCATAACCGCTTTATTGAAAAACCTTTTCGCCCGTACATAACTAATTCCGCAACTCCCAATCAACGTGTTGACTATATTACTAATCATTATCGTTTCATGACACAGGTACTCCCTCAAGACACCTGCAAGCAAATATTCGCTAATGAAAAAGGGTTACAACTTACCTCTTTTATTGTGGATGAAGAAGAGTATTCATTAAACCTTACCTTTGATGGTCGCTTTCAAAAAGAAGGGGATTTGAGCCTAGTCCTTTTTGATGCTCAAGGTGATAATTTCTATACCGTTACCTTTGTGATAAATGAAACAGGCGCTGAACGTCACCTCATTATCGGCGGAATACAAGGGCCTTCGAGCAGTGATGAAAATAACCTAAAAATAAAGAAACTAACAAAAACACTTCATGGTCAACGCCCTAAAGATTTGATGATAAAAATAATGACATTCATCGCTAATTGTTGGCACGTTGACCGTTTACTAGCAATAAAAACAGAATCGCATTCCTATTGCGTGGCGCGTTATAAGTCAAAAAGGTACGGAAGCTCTCGAATAAAAACGGATTATAACCGCCATTGGGAAGCCCTTGGTGGGTTAAGTTATGATCACCATTTTTACCAACTTCCTACTGATGATGTACGTCGAAATCCTGAAGACATATCACGCCCTAAACGTGCAATGTATCGACGTCGTTATGAATGGCTCGATCAAATAAAAAACACACTTTCTTATATTCTTGAATTAAATAAATAAAAAAAGGACCGCAAGCGGTCCTTTCTCATTCTGAACTTATAGCAACTGATTATGGTATTGCATCAAGCTCTTCACCTTCTTTTTCTACTGGCGTTGGCATTAAGTGTTCACGGGTAATACCCAATTTAAGCGCTAATGCTGATGCAACGTAAATAGAAGAATAAGTACCAATCGTGATACCAATCAGAAGTGCTAATGCAAATCCATGTATCATTGATCCGCCTTGAGCGAATAGCGCAATAACAACAAACAAAGTTGTACCGGATGTAATTAAGGTACGGCTTAATGTTTGCGAAATTGAACTATTCATTATTTCAGCAGGACTTCCTTTACGCATTTTTCGGAAGTTTTCACGAATACGGTCAAACACAACGATTGTATCGTTAAGTGAGTAACCAACCACCGTTAGCAATGCTGCTACAATCGTTAGATCGACCTCTACTTGCAGCACTGAGAAAATACCAACAGTAATGATGATATCGTGTGCTAACGACAACACAGCACCGGCCGCTAAACGCCACTCAAAACGCAGTGATACGTAAAGTAAGATACACAACAAAGCGATTAAAATAGCCATGCCGCCGGCTTCTGCTAGTTCATCACCAACATTAGGGCCGACAAACTCAATACGGCGCATTTCAACCGACTGTGCTGTACCATCTTTTAGGGCATCAAGGATTTGGTTACCAAGTACTTCACCTTTAACACCTTCTCGAGGCTGCAAACGCACCATCACATCACGCGCAGTACCAAAGTTCTGCACAACGGCATCACCAAATCCCGCTTTCTCTAATGATTCACGTATCAAGGGTAAATTAGCCGGCTTTTCAAAGCTAACTTCGATCAGCGTTCCGCCTGTAAAATCTAAACCCCAATTTAACCCTTTGGTCGAGATAGTGGCAATCGATCCCATGATCATTATCAATGAAAAGATAAAGGCAAACTTTGACCAACGCATAAAATCGACGACTTTGTTCGCATTCAATAATTCTCTCATCTCTGCGACTCCTTAAATCGACAACTTATCTACGCGCTTACCGCCATAGATCAAGTTAACAACGGCACGTGTGCCAATAATTGCGGTGAACATCGATGTTAAAATACCAATCGATAATGTCACAGCAAAGCCTTTAATTGCGCCCGTACCTACAGCAAACAAAATAATTGCTGTAATTAAGGTTGTAATGTTTGCATCGGCAATCGTGCTAAACGCATTTCCATAGCCTTGTTGAATCGCCTGTTGCGGACTACGCCCTTCACGAAGCTCTTCTCGAATACGCTCAAAAATAAGTACATTAGCATCAACCGCCATACCGACAGTCAGTACGATACCAGCAATACCTGGTAAGGTCATGGTAGCACCAGGGATCATGGACATAATGCCGATAATAAGCACTAAGTTCATCATCAATGCTAAGTTAGCAATCATGCCAAATCCACGGTAATAAAGCAGCGTAAATAGCATTACCGCAACCATACCCCAGATACATGCTTGTACACCCATATCGATGTTTTGCTGACCCATAGATGGACCAATAGTGCGCTCTTCAACTATCGATATTGGCGCAATCAATGCACCTGCACGTAATAGTAATGATAAATTATGCGCTTCAGCTTGAGAGTCGATACCTGTAATACGGAAGCTTCGGCCAAGTGCTGATTGAATCGTTGCTTGGTTTATCACTTCTTCGTGTTTCGTCAGGATAACTTTCCCTTCAGGCGTTCGCTTACCGCTGTCTTTATATTCAGTGAAAACCGTTGCCATCAGCTTACCGATATTATTTTTCGAGAAAGCCGTCATCTTGCTACCACCTTCGGTATCTAGCGAGATGTTAACTTGTGGACGACCATATTCATCCGCACTCGAATTTGAATCAGTAATATGTGAACCTGCTAGAATGACACGTTTTTTTAGTACCGCAGGACGGCCATCACGTGTCATTTTCACTTCACTGCCAGCAGGAACACGTCCAGCCGCAGCTGCAGCTAAATCAGCCTCACTATCAACTTCGCGGAATTCAAGCGTTGCTGTCGCACCTAAAATTTCTTTTGCACGTGCCGTATCTTGAACACCCGGAAGCTCTACCACTATACGGTTTGCGCCTTGGCGCTGTACCAATGGCTCAGCAACACCGAGTTCATTTACACGATTACGTAAAATGGTGATGTTTTGATCGACGGCATAATTGCGAATCTCCTGTAAACGTTCTTCAGTAAACTTCGCCGTTAATACATAACGACCATTGATTTTACTGGTTGTGAACAGCATATCAGGATGCAATTTTTCTAACGCGACTTCAGCTTGTTCCAATTGCGCTTCATCACGAAGACGAACTTGAACACTATCTTTTGTTTTACTGATTGCACGGTAACGAATTTTTTCTTCACGAAGCTCTGTACGGAATGTTTCTTCTTGTTGACCAAGAAGTTTATCCATAGCAGCATCCATATCCACTTCCATTAAGAAGTGAACACCACCACGTAAGTCGAGACCCAATTTCATTGGTGATGCACCAATAGATTCAAGCCAAGCAGGAGTGGAAGCGGCAAGGTTTAGTGCGACCACATAGTCATCACCTAACTCACTATTTAAGATATCGCGAGCACTGATTTGGGTATCAGTATCGTTAAAGCGGACAAGCACAGAGCCTTTTTCAAAAACCACTGACTTGTATGGAATATTGTTCTTTTTTAAATCTTCGGTGACAGTATCCAAAGCGCTCATATTAACCGAGGCGCCACGCGCCCCGGTAATTTGAATCGCTGGATCTTCACCGTATACGTTAGGAAGTGCATAAAGCAAACCAATGATAAGTGCGAACAACACCATCAGGTTCTTCCACAGGGGGTATCGGTTAAGCACTGCTATGATCCTTCAAAGCGAATGTTTTTATATTAAAGCGACTTCATTGTGCCTTTTGGTAAAACAGCAGAAATGAAATCTTTTTTAATTGTTACTTCCGTATTGTCGTTAAGTGCTAGAACGATGTAATCACTTTCAGCAGAAACTTTAGTGATACGGCCAAGTAGGCCACCGTTCGTCATTACTTCGTCACCTTTGCCCATCGAACTCATTAGCGATTTGTGCTCTTTCACACGCTTAGCTTGTGGACGATAAATCATGAAGTAAAAAATAACAGCAAATAAACCAAGCATGATGAATAGCTGCATGCTTCCGCCCTGAGGGGCACCTTCTGCTGCTGCGTGTGCTTGTGAGATAAAGAAACTCATTTATAACGTCCTCGTTTTAAACATTTTGTAAGGGTGGAACTTCACGGTCGCGACGCGCATAGAATTCTTCTACAAACGCATCGAAACGATCTTCTTCAATTGATTTACGAACACTTGCCATTAAGCGTTGGTAGTAACGTAAATTATGAATTGTATTTAAGCGTGCACCTAAGATTTCATTACATTTATCTAGATGGTACAAATACGCTTTAGAGTAATTTTTACAAGTGTAACAGTCACAATGCGGATCTAAAGGCGTTGTGTCTGTTTTATGTTTCGCATTACGGATCTTGATCACACCACCAGTCACAAATAGGTGACCATTACGGGCATTACGTGTTGGCATTACGCAATCGAACATATCAATACCGCGACGAACACCTTCCACTAAATCTTCAGGTTTACCTACACCCATAAGGTAGCGAGGCTTATCTTCTGGAAGTTGTGGACACGTGTGCTCAAGAATACGGTGCATGTCTTCTTTAGGCTCACCTACCGCTAAACCACCTACCGCATAACCATCAAAACCAATTTTGGTTAGACCTTCAACAGAAACATCACGAAGATCTTCGTAAACACCACCTTGAACAATACCAAACAGTGCATTTGGATTTTCTTGCTTATCAAAGTGATTACGACTTCGCTGTGCCCAACGTAGTGACATTTCCATCGACTTTTTCGCTTCGTCGTGTGTCGCTGGATATGGCGTACACTCATCGAAAATCATTACGATATCAGAGCCAAGATCTTTTTGAATTTCCATCGACTTTTCAGCGTCCATGAAAATCTTGTCACCATTAACAGGGTTACGGAAGTGAACCCCTTCTTCAGTGATCTTACGTAAAGAGCCAAGGCTAAATACTTGGAAACCGCCTGAATCGGTAAGGATCGGACCTTGCCATTGCATAAAGTCATGTAAATCACCATGTAATTTCATCACTTCTTGACCTGGACGTAACCATAAGTGGAACGTGTTACCCAGTAAGATTTGAGCACCCGTTTCTTTAACTTCTTCAGGTGTCATACCTTTAACAGTACCGTAAGTACCGACCGGCATAAACGCAGGTGTTTCTACCGTACCGCGTTCAAACTGCAAACGACCACGACGAGCGCGACCTTGCGTTTTATCTAATTCAAATTTCACAAAACCTCCAAAAGCCAGAGAAACAATCTGACGTATTTCCCATTACAGGACCTAGCCCCACAGGCAAACGCCTGATCAGCCCAAAAAAAACAATCACAATATATAGATATATGATTGCCAACTGCGCCTTAATTCATCAAACCATACTGGCAATAGACAACCTAAAGCGTAGCGGAAGAACGTAACGCTGTGACTGGCTTAATATCATTGAATTTATACTATGCTTTAGACACAACAAAGGCTGCAATTGTAACAAAAAGCAGCCTCAATCTTTTCTCGATAAAAAATGTATACTTATTAAACCTTATACATCTTTACGAGTGATAAACATTGAATCGCCATAACTAAAGAAGCGGTATCTATTGGCTACAGCTTCATGATAGGCATTCATGGTATTTTCATAACCAGCAAAAGCACTAACTAACATAATTAATGTTGATTCTGGTAAATGGAAATTAGTAATTAACGCATCTACAAGTTGGAACTGATAACCAGGATAAATAAAGATCTCAGTATCACCAAAAAATGGCTTAAATTCAGTACAATTTTTTATGGCATCTTGTGCGGCACTTTCTAATGAACGTACAGATGTCGTTCCCACAGCGATAATTCGTCCGCCATTTGCACGCGTTTCGTTAACAGCAGTAACAACTTCTTCAGGAACCTCAACATATTCAGAATGCATGTGATGATCATTGATATCATCAACACGCACAGGCTGGAACGTACCAGCGCCGACATGTAGAGTCACAAAAGCAAAATTAACACCTTTTGCTTTTAGATTTGCCATTAGCTTATCGTCAAAGTGTAAGCCTGCTGTTGGTGCAGCTACCGCACCAGGCTTTGTATTATATACTGTTTGGTAGCGCTCTTTATCAGTATCTTCATCAGGGCGGTCAATATAAGGAGGCAACGGCATATGACCCACTGCATCTAAGATCTCCAACACTGTTTTATCGCTATTAAAACGAATTTCAAACAATGCATCATGACGGGCAACCATTTCAGCTGAAAACTCACCATTTTCACCCAGTAATAATTCATTACCTGGTTTCGGCGGCTTAGAGGCACGAACATGCGCTAAAATAGATTTGTCATCAAGCATACGCTCAACTAAAACTTCAATTTTACCACCCGAAGCTTTATGTCCAAACATACGCGCAGGGATCACTCGTGTATTATTAAATACAAGTAAATCGCCAGCTTGTACAAGATCTAACACATCTTTAAAACCTTTATGTGCCAATTCACCCGTATTGCCAGTCATTTGTAATAAACGACTCGCGGTACGTTCAGGTTGAGGATAACGAGCAATCAGCTCATCTGGTAAGTCAAAATCAAAATCTGAAACTTGCATTGTATTACGCCCTAAATCACAGCAAGCGGGCATTATATACTTAACTTCCCTTAAGATGCGAAACCCAACTGTAATTTAGATCTCGTAATATGAGAATTTCTTTCATATCGCCTTAATCGAACACTCATTCTATCAAGGAATAAAGACCACAAAAATTATATTGAAATATTTGATGTTCATCATGCGTTCTAACAACATATTCCGATATATTGAAAAAGATCAGCTAATAGATCCACCGTTCGCGATTTTTTGCAGTATAGCATGGAGGTTTATATGTTTACCGTTGCCGATATGATGACACCCCAACCGCGTACTTTGTCACGTAATGATACGTTGCTTGATGCGAAAGAAATGATGGATACTTTATCTATTCGCCATATACCGATCACTAACCACAACAATGAACTTATCGGGTTAGTGAGCCAACGCGATATTTTGTCAGCCCAAGATTCCAATCTAAAATCAATTATTGAAAATCCACTGTCTTCCCCACTTGATGTTTTAATTGAACAAGGCATGAAAACAAAAATAATGAGTGTGGATTATCGTGCAGGATTAAAAGAAGCAGCACTTTATATGCAAAAACATAAAATAGGTTGCTTGCCCGTGCTAAAGAATAAAAAATTAGTGGGTATTATTACAGATAGTGATTTTGTAACAATTGCAATTTCACTGCTAGAAATGCAAGAAGAGGTCGATCCTATTGAGCCTGATTTAGATACTCTTGATATTCTTAATTAATAAAAAAGGGGAGCATCATTGCTCCCCGGTGATAACGTAATTAACAAGTACTCGTATTATATGCGGCTTAATATATGAGTACTGTCGATAACAACATTGCTAGGATAGTCACTACTATAAACACGTTATCTTAAAACTGTTTTTACGTTTACTTAAACTGCTCTTCTTCTGTAGAGCCCGTCAATGCAGTCACTGAAGAATTACCACCTTGAATAGTATTGGTCATGGTATCAAAGTACCCTGTTCCCACTTCTTGCTGGTGAGCAACAAAGGTATAACCTTTATCGGCTGCTTCAAACTCAGGACGCTGAACTTTTTCAACGTAATGACGCATTCCTTCACCTTGCGCATAAGCATGAGCTAATTCAAACATGTTGAACCACATATTATGAATACCCGCTAAAGTAATGAACTGGTACTTATAGCCCATGTCTGAAAGTTCTTGCTGGAATTTAGCAATGGTTTCAGCATCAAGGTTTTTCTCCCAGTTAAAAGAAGGAGAACAATTATAAGCCAGAAGTTGATCTGGGTATTGTTCATGAATGGCTTCTGCAAACTTACGCGCTTCTTCTAAACATGGCGTTGCTGTTTCACACCAAATTAAATCAGCGTAAGGTGCATACGCCAAGCCACGGGCAATGGCTTGATCAATCCCAGCACGAACACGATAAAAACCTTCTGCGCTTCGATCTCCAATAATGAAATCTTTATCATACGGGTCACAATCGGACGTTAATAAGTCTGCAGCATTAGCATCGGTACGGGCAATTACTAAAGTCGTGGTCCCCGCCACGTCTGCCGCAAGACGAGCTGCAACTAACTTCTGCACAGCTTCTTGCGTCGGCACTAATACCTTACCGCCCATATGACCACACTTTTTCACCGACGCTAATTGGTCTTCAAAGTGAACGCCAGCCGCACCCGCTTCAATCATGCTACGCATTAATTCATAAGCATTTAATACACCACCAAATCCGGCTTCAGCGTCAGCAACAATAGGTAAGAAGTAATCAACGCCATCTTCAGGAGTGCCACCATTCGCCCATTGAATTTGATCTGCGCGACGGAACGAATTATTAATACGCTTAACAACCGCAGGTACTGAATCAACAGGATAAAGAGATTGATCAGGATACATAGTCGACGCGGTATTATTATCAGCCGCTACCTGCCAACCTGATAAATAAATCGCTTCAATCCCAGCTTTTGCTTGTTGTACAGCCTGACCACCAGTTAAAGCGCCAAGACAATTTACATAGCCTTTTTTGGCATCACCATTCACTAATTGCCATAGTTTATCAGCACCACGCTGGGCTATAGTATTTGCAGGTGCAAATGAGCCGCGCAGGTTAATGACTTCTTCCGCAGAGTATGTGCGTTTAACATGTTTCCAACGTGGGTTTTCTGCCCAGTCTTTTTCAATTGCTTCAATTTGCTGTTGGCGTGTTAATGTCATAATGGTATCCCTCGTCTCTGTCCGCATTCATCCGTTGGTATGATGGTCAATTGATACTACGTTCTAAAGTGGTTCTTACCCTCAACTACCGCGGATCCTCAGTTTTAATGAAACGCAACTGCGTTTAATTCAAATATTCATAACCATGAAGGGTTAAGAAATTATCTAACTCTTCACTTGTCGTTAGTTTTGCCATTAATGCTGCGGCTTCATCAAATCGCCCTTGTTTAAAGCGCTCATCCCCAAGCTCAGCTTCTACAACTCGCATTTCTTCAACTAACATTTGCTCAAATAAAGCTTTAGTAACAACTTTACCATTCGATAATGCTTTACCATGTTTAATCCATTGCCATATTGAAGCTCGCGATATTTCAGCCGTTGCAGCATCTTCCATTAAGCCATAGATAGGCACACAGCCATTACCGGAGATCCAAGCTTCGATATATTGCACCGCAACACGAATGTTATGACGCATCCCCTCTTCTGTACGCTCACCATCACATGGTGCTAATAACTCATCGGCAGTAATGGGCGCATCACCATCTCGGGTAATATCTAATTGATTGTTACGAGCACCAAGTACCTGATCAAATACTCCACAAGCGGTGTCTGCCAAGCCTGGATGTGCAACCCATGTACCATCATGGCCATTACTCGCTTCGAGTGCTTTATCAGTTTTAATCTTATTAAGCACCCATGCTTGACGCTCTGCTTCTTTAGATGGAATGAAAGCTGCCATGCCTCCCATTGCAAATGCGCCTCGACGGTGGCAGGTTTTCACCAGTAAACGTGAATAAGCATTAAGAAACGGTTTTTCCATTGTTACAACTTGGCGATCAGGCAAGATACGATCAGGATACTGACGAAGTGTTTTAATATAACTAAAGATATAATCCCAACGACCGCAATTAAGCCCAACAATATGTTCTTTCAAACTAAAAAGAATTTCGTCCATTTCAAACACGGCAGGTAATGTTTCAATAAGTACCGTTGCTTTAATTGTTCCGCGCGTTAGCCCGAATTCATCTTCGGTGTAACTAAACACATCACTCCACCATGCGGCTTCACGATAAGCCTGTAGTTTGGGTAGATAGAAATAAGGACCACTGCCTTTTTCTAACAATGCTTTTTGATTGAGGAAAAAATATAAGGCAAAGTCTAATAGCGCCCCAGGGATGGGTTTTCCATTCCACAACACATGTTTTTCTGGAAGGTGTAATCCCCTAACACGGCAGATTAATACTGCAGGATCATCCGCAAGTTGATAATGCTTGCCAGTGTTGGGATTGGTATAGCTAATCGTGCCATTCACCGCATCCCGCAGATTGCGCTGGCCTTCAATAACTTCATCCCATGCAGGCGCGAAGGAATCCTCAAAGTCAGCCATAAACACTTTCACATTGGCATTAAGTGCATTAATAACCATTTTACGATCGACAGGTCCTGTTATCTCAACTCGTCGGTCTTGCAAATCTGCAGGAATATTTTGAATTTTCCATTCAGCTTGCCGAATAGATTCTGTTTCAGGATTAAAATCAGGTAATTGCCCTTTATCTATTTGGCATTGACGACGTTCTCTATCTTCTAGCAACAATGGAACACGTTCTGCAAAACGATCCACTAAGCGTTCTAAGAAAAGTAACGCTTCATCAGTTAGGACTTCACGCTGAATTTCTGTTAACGGTTGCTGTAATGATAATTTCATTTGGTAATTAGATTGAACCGCTGTATCTGCCATAACGCCCCATCCTTGTAACTTAATCACTACTTTTATCAATAAGCCTCAAGAGCTTTTTAATACCAGTTAATTCTTAACTTTCCCTTTACGTTGCCGCAACATGTAACAAAAAGCAAATTTCACCGTTTCTGATCAAAATCACAATAAAACAACAAATACAAATAAAAACAAAAACTTAAAAAAATTAGAGTAAAAAGTCAAAACACTAAATTAAAACAAAAGTCAGTAAATAACTCGGAATCAATAATTTGTTTTAATCATGATATTTTTTGTAGGTAGTTACGTAATTTAATTACAGAATAAGGCAGTTTGAATTTATTGATAATATTTGTTTTAAACAAAAATAATTTTATCAAATGCAGGTAATTATCTGATTTAATATATTTTAAAAGTAATAATTAAGACTGTAGTTAAACAAAGGAAGAATATACTGATAAATATCACTATTCTTTGTTTGTAACGCAAAACAAAATAATCCATCAAAACAGCAACTTAAACCCATCACAACAAAAAGATTAAAACACTGTTTAATTTTTAAATTTCGATACTTTAACCTAAATTAATGATTTTTTATTATGACGACAAAGTTAAATAAGAAAAGCCTGAAAAATACCACTTATTATCATCTCAAATAATAACGACATTCATTCAGACTTCTCTAATATAGGGATAATTTACTTATAATAAGGTTTCGACGAGAGAGGCTAGCTTTTCAAAGGTATTAACTCTGCTAGACGTTGGTCGCCAAACCAATCCAATTTCACGAAATGCCGCTTGGCCTGGTGGCTCAATCACCACCAGATTTTGGTTATCTAAAATACCGTGTTCAATAGCCATTTGAGGAATAAATGTGGTACCTAATCCATTGGCCACCATCTGAACCAATGTATGCAAACTAGTTGCAGTGAATGGATTAATTTTTTCTTTCGTTGTTAGCTTACACGCAGAAACAGCGTGCTCAGTTAAACAATGCTCTTTTTCTAGTAAGAAAACGGATTCATCAGGTAAATCAGCATAACGTAACGGTACAGAGACACGTTCAGCTTGGTTTTTACTGATCACCATTTTAAATGCATCACGCCCAACCACTTTACTGTGCATACCGTTAATCTCAATCGGTAGTGCAAGGATCAGAACATCCATTTCACCATTGCGTAAAGCGGCAAGTAAATTCGTGGTCGTATCTTCTCGTAGAAGTAGGTTAAGTTTGGGATAACGTCGATTAACCTCCTGCACCAAATCACATAGTAGAAAAGGGGCTATCGTTGGAATACATCCCACACGAAGAGGACCTTCCATGCCATCACCGGCAGAATGGGACAGTTCAATTAAATCTTGGCTGCGTGCCAGTAGTTCACGAGAACGCACAACAACCTCATCCCCCATACTGGTAAACACAAGGGATTTATTATCACGTTCAATAAGTTGACAACTCAATAAATCTTCTAAATTCTGGATCCCTGAACTAAGTGTCGACTGGCTCACAAAACACTTTTTTGCCGCTTCGCCAAAGTGCCGTGTTTCCGATAAAGTAACTAGGTAATGCAATTGTTTTAACGAGGGAAACTTATTCATCGTATTTTTCGATTACTTCAATCTGTTTATTCCGCTTTTTTCAATTTAACAGTTTGGCTATAGTTTGTCTCGTCCAAGTATGGAGCTAATCACCGAAGGTTAGCAAAACCCAATATTTCAGGAGCACCAAAATGGTACTAGTAGGTCGTCAAGCACCAGATTTTACTGCTGCAGCTGTTCTAGGTAACGGCGAAATCGTTGATAACTTCAACTTTGCAGAGTTCACTAAAGGTAAAAAAGCGGTAGTTTTCTTTTACCCACTAGACTTCACATTCGTATGCCCATCTGAGCTAATCGCTTTTGACAAGCGTTTCGAAGATTTCCAAGCAAAAGGTGTTGAAGTAATTGGTGTTTCTATCGATTCTCAATTCTCTCACAATGCATGGCGTAACACTGCTGTTGAAGACGGCGGTATCGGTCAAGTTAAGTACCCACTAATTGCTGACGTTAAGCATGAAATTTGTAAAGCTTACGATGTTGAGCACCCAGAAGCAGGCGTTGCTTTCCGTGGTTCTTTCCTAATCGACGAAGATGGCCTTGTTCGTCACCAAGTTGTTAACGACCTACCTCTAGGCCGTAACATCGACGAAATGTTACGTATGGTTGACGCATTAAACTTCCACCAAAAACACGGTGAAGTATGTCCAGCACAGTGGGAAGAAGGTAAAGCAGGTATGGACGCATCACCAAAAGGTGTAGCTGACTACCTATCTGAGCACACTGCAGACCTAGGTAAGAAGTAATTACCTTAAAACACCATGCTCACGGTGTTATTCTGGCACTAAGCTATACATAAAGCTAAAGTCAGCTCAAAGATAAGAGATATAATGAGGCCTGGATTATACTAGGCCCTTTTTTTATCTATAATTTAGAACCAACCGCACATTATATCCTGTCTCTATTCGCTCCTATCTTGCCAATCCTCTACACTGCAGACACACTTTTTATTTCATTAAAAATTATGTCTATTCAACTTGAAGTTTGTATCGATAATCTTGAATCACTCCACTATGCCCAACAAGGTGGCGCATCACGCATCGAGTTGTGCTCCTCACTTGCACTTGGCGGATTAACGCCAAGTGCTGGTTTTATGCAATTAGCCGCTAGACAAGCACACATTCCCGTTTACGCTATGATCAGACCACGCCAAGGTGACTTTTTATTTAATGATGGCGATATTGAGATCATGCTTGCTGATATTCATGCAGCCCATCAAGCAGGATTACAAGGAATAGTCATTGGCGCACTCACAGAACAAAGCCTTATTGATAGCACAACCGTTTCGAGCTTAATCAAACAAGCTAAAGGCTTAGGGGTTACTTTTCATCGTGCTATAGATCAATGTGTCGACCCTTTCGCAGCATTAGATACCATAATGAGCTGTGGCTGCGAGCGAGTACTGACATCAGGGCTTCAAACTACCGCTCCTGAAGGCACAGCCATGATCAAAAAAATGGTCAACTATTGTGGTGATAGGCTCAGTATTATGGCAGGCGCTGGCGTTACACCAGATAATGTTCAAACCTTAGTTGCTGAGACGGGAATAAAAGAAGTGCATCTTTCTGGTAAAACAACACGATCCAGTAAAATATTAAATCGCACTTCAAGTGCACATATGGGTAACGCCGTCTTTGATGATTTCCAAATCCCAGTGACAAATATAGATACGATCAAAATTGTCAAACATAAGCTGAGAAGAGAATAAACCCTGTAAATGAACATAAATAAAAAAGAGCGCTAAGCTTCTAAATAAAGCTAAGCGCCCTTCTTAATGATTCATATATCCAGTGTATTATAGGAAGTTGGTAATATCTTCTGGATTAGTGTGGCGAATGTCTTTACCTTGCACGAAATAGATAATGTATTCACAAATATTTTGGCAACGATCACCCACTCGCTCAATAGAGCGCGCCGCCCACATCACCTTCATCACACTTGGAATAGAGTCGGGATCTTCTTTCATGTAAGTCATAAGTTGACGAATAATTGCTTCATATTCTCGATCAATTCGATCATCAGTTTGGTACACATCAATCGCTGCTTTTACATCCATACGAGCAAAAGCATCTAACACTTCATGTAGCATGCGCACTGCGTTTTGACCTAATGATTCTAACGATGCCAACAAGTTATATTGTTTGTTGGTAAAATTCCCTAATGCGACTTTAGCAATACTTTCCGCCACATCACCAATACGTTCTAAGTCAGTAATGGTTTTTATAATAGCGATAACAAGACGTAAATCACTGGCTGTAGGTTGGCGCTTAGCAATAATACGCGTACATGCCTCATCGATTGCAACTTCCATTGCATTGACTTTGCGATCATCTTGGATCACTCGTTTCGCCAAATCTTCTTCTTGTTTATGCAGTGCTTTTAAGGCATCTGCCAACTGCTGTTCAACTAAGCCGCCCATCGCTAAAACATGGGTACGAATACTTTCTAGTTCATGATTAAACTGACCTGAAATATGTCGACCAAGGCTAATGTTATTTAACATGATGGTATGTCCTTAACCATAACGTCCTGTAATATAATCTTCAGTACGTTTTTCTCTTGGGGTGGTGAAAATATCATTGGTGCTCGAATATTCCACCAGCTCTCCCATATAGATAAAAGCTGTTTGATCTGACACTCGTGCCGCTTGCTGCATGTTATGTGTCACGATAATCACGGTATATTTGGCTTTTAGATCATTGATCAATTCTTCAATCGTTAAGGTTGATATTGGATCAAGTGCTGATGTCGGCTCATCAAGAAGTAGAATCTCAGGTTCAATAGCAATCGCACGCGCAATCACTAAACGCTGCTGTTGGCCTCCAGATAAACCAAACGCATTTTCATGCAACCTGTCTTTTACCTCATCCCACAAAGCTGCCGAACGCAATGAACTTTCAACCGCATCATCTAAAATACGTCGATCACTGATCCCTTGCAGACGTAAACCATAAACCACATTTTCATATATGGATTTAGGAAATGGATTCGGGCGTTGAAACACCATCCCTACACGACGGCGTAAT
This sequence comes from Photobacterium sp. SKA34, assembly GCF_000153325.1. Lineage (GTDB taxonomy): Bacteria > Pseudomonadota > Gammaproteobacteria > Enterobacterales > Vibrionaceae > Photobacterium. Next base: position 362,497 of record NZ_CH724143.1, on the reverse strand, counting down.
GACGCAACATCAACTTTATTATCGTAGATGTTCTGCCCATGTAGCATGATTTTACCATCGACATGACAGCCTTCAATCAAATCGTTCATTCGGTTAATACAACTTAATAACGTTGATTTACCACAACCTGAAGGGCCGATAAATGCGGTGACCTGTCCTTTAGGAATACGCATATTGATATTATACAAAGCTTGCGTTTTACCATAGTGTAGGTTCAAACCTTCAATCGATAATGCCGTTTGCTCATCTGGTAACGAAGAGAGATCGACGGGTTCAAATAAACCTATTGATGGTGAAGCAGAATACATAATGTTCTCTCTGTTAATAATCGACTATTCATCCCACTACGTTTGATTACAACTCTAACGAGCGAAATTTTTCACGCAGATGATTACGGATCCCAATTGCGGTTAAATTCAAACTTACAATCACCGTCACTAATAAAAATGACGTCGCGTAAACCAAAGGTCTTGCCGCTTCAACATTCGGGCTTTGGAACGCAACATCATAAATATGATACCCCAAATGCATAAACTTACGATCAAGGTGAACATAAGGAAAATGAACATCAACGGGCAATGTTGGTGCCATTTTTACGACCCCAACTAACATCAGAGGTGCTACTTCACCCGCCGCCCTTGCGACCGCTAAAATCAATCCCGTCATAATGGCAGGGCTTGCCATCGGGAGTACTATACGCCATAAGGTTTCAGCTTGAGTCGCGCCTAATGCCAAAGAGCCATTTCTCACAGAGCTCGGAATTCGCGATAAACCTTCTTCCGTTGAAACAATAACAACCGGTAATGTCATGATCGCCAATGTTAATGCCGACCATAAAATCCCAGGGGTACCAAATGTTGGTGTCGGCAGCTGGGCTGAGAAAAAGACATCATCAATTGTCCCCCCTACCATGTACACAAAAAAGCCTAACCCGAATACCCCATATACAATAGACGGTACACCCGCAAGGTTAATCACCGCAATACGGATGACCTTTGTGAAATTATTATTCCCTGCATATTCATAAAGATAAATTGCGGCTAACACACCTAATGGCGTCACCATGGCACTCATTAGCAATACCATAAATACCGTACCAAAGATTGCAGGAAATACACCGCCTTCGGTATTAGCTTCACGGGGTGCTTCGGTTAAAAACTTATAAACCTGTTTCCCCCAATGCTGAAACTTTTCAATGAAGGTTAAATTATTGGGATACCAAATATCTAATACTTGAGACATCGATAAGGTGATCGTTTGACCCTGACTATCTCGAAGTAATAAACTAGCACTATCTAATTGAGCTTGTAGGGAAAACAAACGATTTTCAATGTTTTTATAAATCGTTTTATAGTTCAGTTCCTCACGCTCAATTCGCGTTTTGTCATCCGGCGTTAATTTATCTTTGAAGACTAATTGACGCTTTTCTAAACGTAGCTTTTCTAAATGCCAATTCGTATCTGCAATTTCAATCTGTTGTAGTTTCTTTAATTCGGCTCGAATTTCAGAAGCTTCACTTAATGCAACAGGCAAATAATCCATGCTATTACGCACACCATTTGCCATTATTGCGATAGGATAACCATAAAACTTACCATTCGTTTCTCGATCGACAACAGCAATATTTTTCGCTATTTCTTGGTGCTTTATTTGGCTTTTTAATACCGTAAAAAAGTCAGTCCCCACTAGTTCACGATTACCAATCTTGATGAGATAACGCATCTCAACCGGACCTTGCATATGAGAAACATCAACCCCAGCTTCACGCAATTGTTGCAACGGGATCGCTTTACTGTCATACAACTCACCAATCACGGTTTGGTTTTTACCTGCTATATCAATATCGAATTGATAAACAGGTGAAGGCCAAAAGTAGCTTAAGCCTTTATAACCAATAAGTAATAGCAATCCTAAAACAGCAACAAGGCTTAAGCTAACCGCCCCCGCAGTTACCCAAATCCAAGGAGAGCCGGATTTAAACCATTTAATCATGATCATCCCCCTCTCTTATAGTGAACTGTATTTTTCACGTAAACGTTGCCTCACAACCTCAGCGATTGTATTGAATACAAAGGTAAAGACGAATAATACAAATGCGGCTAAAAACAATACTCGATAATGCGAACTTGCCACTTCCGATTCAGGCATTTCAATCGCAATGGTTGCTGCCAACGTTCTTAACCCCTGTAATAAATCCCAATCCATGACAGGGGTATTCCCCGTAGCCATCAATACAATCATCGTTTCTCCAACAGCTCGACCTAGCCCCATCATTACCGCAGAAAAAACACCCGGGCTTGCTGTTAGCAATACCACCTTGGTTAAGGTTTGCCATTGAGTCGCACCTAATGCCAGTGAGCCTTTCGTTAAATGACTAGGTACAGAGAACACCGCATCTTCTGCAATCGTAAAAATAGTGGGGATCACCGCAAAACCCATTGCGATGCCGACAATTAACGCATTACGTTGATCGTACCCAATACCATAATGGTGAGATAAATAACTTTGTAAATCGCTGCCAAATAACCACTGGGACAACCAAGGACTAACAGCAAAACAACCATACCCGACAAGTATTATCATCGGGATCAAAATAGCGATATGAAAACCATGAGGGATACGTGATCGCCATTGCCCAGGTAACATTGACCAAATAAAACCAATCACAATCATGCTTATAGGTAAGGTAATAAAGCTTAAGGCAACCCCAGTCAGATTTTGATCAACGATAGGTGCAAGCCAAATTCCAGCTAAAAAACCTAAGATAACCGTCGGTAAAGCTTCCATTAATTCAATCGTTGGTTTGATTAATCGGCGCACTTTAGATGACATGAAATAAGCAGTATAAATCGCCCCCGCCAGTGCCAACGGTATCGCAAATAACAGCGAATAAACCGCAGCTTTCAATGTACCGAAAATAATCGGTACCAAGCTTAATTTTGGTTCAAACTCATCACTTGCTGACGTTGATTGCCAAACGTAATCAGGCTCAGGATATCCCTCATACCACACTTTTTGCCACAGTGATGAAAGACCAATATCCGGATGGGAGTTATTCACTTTATACGTTTGCCACTTGCCATTATCTAGCGTGAGCAACATATTCGCTTTTGGCGATATAGCGATATCTTGGGGGACAGTATCAAATATCTGCTCTTGATAAATCACATCACGCTCAGAAGTATAATAAGCCGATACTCGACCATCTTGTTGAATAACAAAAAAGCCTTTGCGGTAATACTCAGGGACGATTTTCACAATAGGGCTAGAAGAAAAAAGGAAATCTCGCACCTTTACCAATTGACGTTTCCCATCTTTGACCACTTCAAACCATTGGGTAATCGTATTATTAGAGTTTGTTACTAATAAGGAATTCGCCCCTGATAATAAATTAATCCGCTCAGGCGTTACTGTTTTATCATTAGATAGTTTTGTGGTTTCTCTTAATACCGCTTGCTGTTGTTGAAGAGAATAAGTAAAGAGTGTTGTACCACTTAATACATAAAGTGTTTTACCGTCAGGCGTTAATACAAGTTGCTCAACATTAGCTGGCACATCATTAATTTGAAATTGCTGCCATGTTTTATCATTTGACGCGCTCATTTCAGAATGAGAGAACCTAACCACTGAAAGCTTATCTTGGTTAGTGTAAGCGGCTAAAATAATAGTGTTATCACGTCCAGATACGGCTAATTTCTCAATAACATCTTGTTTAGCAACGACAGATAACGGCGCTTTACCAACAGGATAATCGATAACAGGAAATAGGTGCTTTTTGTTTTGATCAAACGTGAAATTAAAATCAGCTTTCACTATTTTCACTAGCCCACCCGCCAATGCATAGGCAACCAACCCATCCCGCGGCAAGCTGGTTGCAACGGCAGTAGGATCATTAACAAGTGTCTGTTGTTTAATCACCTGTCCTGATGCAGGTGGTGGCGATAAGCGAATAAAATCTAGCTGACCTTCCGTGGTAAAACGATAAGCTAAGGTATTACTATCATCAATACCTACCCGCGCAGTGTTACCCGGCAAGGCCAAAGAGAAATGGTAGGTTGGTTTAACCGAAACAGAAGAGAAGATTGGAACAATAACGTAGAGTAAATAGAAAAAAATCAGTACCAAGGTTACAAGTACAAAAATACCGCCAGCCGTCACACCTAAGCGCGCTAACTTATCTTTCATTCGGCGAAGATGATTTTCTCCCATTAAAAACGAACTGGCGTGTGCCATTATTACCTCAAACCTATTTATACGAGCTAAAGTATATTTCTATTACATGACACTTTTATTACATATGATATTTTCAAAATATTACATATCGCACAGATTTATAAATCAGAACTGAAAGAGAATGTCATTAGCAATCAATAAATCATGACAACTTACGCATTTACTTATTTGTGTCCATTTCAGCCATAGACAGCATAAATTGTAATTAGGATAATTATTGATAAGTATCAATCAGTTTGTTGCTTAATTGTCACTGCATCAACAACCATTACAAATAAGGAGAGCTGTAATGAAACAACTCATTATTACTGTTATAGGTAAAGATAAAACTGGACTGGTAGAGCAACTTTCAGACACGGTATATAACAATCATGCAAATTGGCTAAAAAGTTCATTAACTCAACTGAGTGGCCAATTTGCTGGAATTGTTCAGGTTGAAGTTTTCCCTCAACATATTCAACAGCTTAGTAATGCATTATCGCAAATTTCGGGGCTACAGATCCACATTGTCGAGGCACAAATCAAAGCTTCCTCACAACAGCAAATGCAGAAGTTAACCGTGACAGGTAATGATCGGTTAGGGATTGTTAAAGACGTCACTACCCACCTGCATCAACTAGGCATAAACATCTACAAGCTCAAAACTAAAACGGAAAGCGCACCTAACTGGGGATACCCGATTTTTACAGCGCAATTTCAACTCGATCTGCCAACCGATCTCACCATTGATACTGTACAAGAACAATTAGAATTATTAGCCGATGATTTAACCATAGATGTTGAAAAATAATTAGAATATTTGGCTGATAAAACAATCACTCAAATTTACATCTCACTGTAACGCTAATACCTTATATTTGCCACAAACAGCTTAATTTTGTAATGCAAAGCAACAAGGACGAACACCGAGCATGACTACCGAAAATCTATATATAGAAAAAGAGCTAAGTTGGCTCTCTTTTAACGAACGAGTGTTACAAGAAGCAGCAGATAAGTCTGTTCCACTCATTGAACGAGTACGATTTCTCGGTATTTTTTCCAGCAATACAGATGAGTTCTACAAAGTGCGCTTTGCTGATGTGAAGCGCCAGATCTTAATTCATGAAGAACAAGGTGGTATTGATCAAGCCAAGCAATTATTGAGTAAGATCCAAAGTCGAGTACTAAAGTTAAATCAAGATTTTGACACGCTATACAATGAAATATTGTTAGAAATGGCGCGCCGTCATATATTTTTAGTCAATGAATTACAGTTAGAAGACTGCCAGAAAGCGTGGTTAAAACATTATTTCCAACACGCCATATTGCCTCATGTTACCCCTATTTTACTTACTGACGATGTCGACATACTGCAAGTCCTCAAGGATGAATGCTCCTATCTAGCCGTCGCTATGACTAAAAACCGTGAGACACATTATGCGTTAATAGAGATCCCAACCGATCAACTGCCTCGTTTTGTTCAATTGCCAAAAACTAAGGGGAAACGCCATAAAACCCTTATTTTGCTTGATAATATTATTCGACTTTGTATCGATGATTTATTCAACGGCTTTTTTGAATATGACGATCTTACCGTATTTGCGATGAAAATGACCCGTGATGCAGAATACGATCTCAGCCAAGAAGTTGAACACAGCTTGCTAGAACAAATGTCAGAAGGGTTAAATCAACGCCTAACTGCCATGCCTGTACGCTTTGTATATCAACGCGATATGCCCGGTGACATGATCAATGTGTTGTGCAATAAACTCCAAGTATCAAGCTATGACAGTGTGATCCCCGGTGGCCGTTATCACAATTTTAAAGACTTTATTGGTTTCCCTAATGTCGGTAGAAGCTATTTAGAGAACAAAGATCTCCCGCCAATTAAAAGCTATCAATTCACATCAGCTCGTAATGCCTTTGATGCTATAAAAGCGCAAGATATATTATTGTATTACCCGTACCACACCTTTAGTCATATAACAGAGTTGGTACGACAAGCCTCTTACGATCCCAAAGTTCGTAGCATTAAAATCAATATTTATCGTGTCGCTAAAAATTCGCGCATTATTGAATCTATGATTGATGCAGCCAACAACGGTAAGAATGTAACCGTCGTTGTTGAGCTGCAAGCGCGCTTTGATGAAGAAGCCAATATTGAATGGGCGAGATGCCTCACAGAGGCTGGGGTAAACGTTATTTTTGGTGTGCCGGGGTTAAAAATTCACTCTAAACTTTGCTTAATAACCCGTAAAGAGTCAGGCGAACTGGTTCGATATGCGCATATCGGTACGGGGAACTTTAATGAAAAAACCGCCCGAATTTATACCGACTTTTCACTGCTAACCTGTGATAAATCCATTACCGATGAAGTAAAACAAGTCTTTGCTTATATTGCGAACCCATATCGCACCGTTGAATTTAACCATTTAATCGTCTCTCCTCGTAACTCTCGTTCTCGGCTGTATGAACTAATTGATAGAGAAATAGCTCACGCCAAGCAAAAGTTACCATCAGGTATTACACTTAAGGTCAATAACCTCGTCGATAGAGGCTTGATTAATATGCTATATCAAGCCAGTAATAACGGTGTGAAAATCAAATTAATTATTCGAGGTATGTGCTCATTAATCCCCGGCATTAAAGGGATCAGTGACAACATTACTGCGATCAGTATTATCGACAGATTTCTAGAGCACCCTCGCGTCGCGGTATTTGAAAATAATGGTGATAATGACGTTTATATTTCATCTGCTGATTGGATGAGCCGTAATATTGATAACCGTATTGAAGTTGGGTGCCCTATTAATTCACCGGTGTTAAAACAACGAATTATCGATATTCTCAATATCCAGCTTTGCGATACCGTCAAAGCACGCACTATCGATGAAGGCATGCATAACCATTATGTACCGCGAGGCAATAGACGCAAAATTCGCTCACAAACGGCCATTTATGATTATCTGAAACACAGCGAGAAGAATCTGAAAAAGCACGCTGAAAAAACAGAGAAATACGATGACAAAAACTAATTCTTCGCCACAACCTCGCGAAATAGCAGCGATCGATATCGGTTCAAATAGCTTTCATATGGTTGTGGCTCGCATTGTTGGTCAAAGCCTTCAAATTGTCAGCCGTCATAAACAACGAGTCCACCTTGCATCTGGGCTTGATAAGCATTTAAACCTTGATCAAGCCGCCATGAATCGCGGCTTAAGCTGCCTTGCAATGTTTGCTGAAAGACTGCAAGGTTTTACACCTAAAAATGTCCGTATCGCGGCAACATACACGTTACGTCAAGCGCAAAATGCACATATTTTTCTCCAACGGGCAGAGAGTATTTTACCCTTTCCCATTGAGATCATTCCCGGAACGGAAGAAGCTCGTTTAATTTATCTTGGGGTTGCGCATACCCAACCCGATAAAGGTAAAAAACTGGTCGTCGATATCGGTGGCGGTAGCACTGAATTAGTCATTGGTGAAGAATTTGATACCCATATTTTATATAGTAAGCATATGGGCTGTGTAAGCTACAACAAACTCTTTTTTTCTAATGGAAAACTCAGTCGTAAAAACATTGCGGCGGCACAACTTGCAGCACGGCAGAAACTTGAAAGTATCGCCAGTAAATATAGCGATATTGGATGGGATAAAACCTTGGGTTCGTCTGGCACCATTAAAGCTATCCGTGAAGTGTTAATCGCTCAAGGCCATAGCGATGGCGTGATCACATCATCTCGTTTAAGCCGATTACTTGATCAAATTAGTGCCTTTAAACATCAAGATGATCTCGAACTTCAAGGCTTAACCGACGATAGAAAACCTGTTTTTGCCGCCGGAGTAGCTATTTTAAGTGCCGTATTTGAAGCACTTGATATTGAAGATATGCACTTTTCCAGTGGCGCATTACGCGAGGGGCTACTGTATGAAATGGAGCAACGATTCCGCCACAGTGATATCCGTATTCGTACCGCTGATGCAATGGCAAAACAATACAATATCGACACTACACAAGCAAAACGTGTACAGACAACTGCGATTAAAATTTACGATCAAATAGATACTCAACCAGGCATGAAAAAAGACGAATTATCGCCCTTGCTATCATGGGGCGCGTTACTTCATGAGGTTGGGCTAAACATAAGCTATCCCGGATTTCACCGCCATAGTGCATACTTACTTCGCCATAGCACTATGCCAGGATTCAATATCGAACAACAAACGGTACTTTCAACGTTAGTACGCTATCAGCGTAAAACATTAAAACTGACTGAAATGCCCGAATTGACTATCTATAAACGTAAACATCTTTATCCATTAATTCGTACGTTACGTATTGCCGTAGTGTTAAATGGACAGCGCAGTGATGAACCATTACCACATATAAAAGTTAAGGCCGATAAAGAGCACTGGCAATTAACTTTACCTAAAGGTTGGACAACAGAAAATAAATTACTCGCAGCTGATATGCGTACAGAACAAGAATATTGGCATAAAGCGGGATGGATGTTAGAAATTAATGAATTGAGTGACTAATAGTTAATCCTAACAGTTAAAACAACAACGTCAGCGATATGCTGACGTTGTTAATTGAACATTTATATTTAGTTTATTAGGCCGTAAAAATTATCCACTGTTACAGCCCAAGCGCAGCCATATTTTGTTCAACAACCTTTACCGGTAACGGAATATAACCATCTTTTTGGACAATTTTCTGCCCATCACTCGATAGAATAAACCTCAAAAATTCACCTTCCATCGGTGCTAACGGCTTGTTCGGGTGCTTATTCACATAAACATATAAAAAGCGTGATAATGGGTAATGACCACTGACTGAATTCTCTATCGTCGCTTCAACGTAGTCATTCCCTTCACGTGCCACAGGTATCGCTTTGATACCCGTTGTTTTATAGCCTATCCCAGAATAACCAATCGCATTTAATGAGGTTGATACCGATTGTACAACCGATGCCGATCCCGGTTGCTCATTAACATTGTTACGAAAATCGCCTCGACACAGCGCATGCTTTTTAAAATAACCATACGTTCCTGAGACTGAATTTCGTCCATAGATTTGAATACTACGATCTTTCCAGCTACCCGGTAAGCCTAGCTGGCCCCATTCGGTAATTGGCTTTAATGCACCACAACGCAATGTTCGTGAGTAAATCGCATCTAACTGCTCAAAGTTAATCCCCTTTAATGGATTATCTTCATGAACAAACACCGCAAGCGCATCGACGGCAACTTTAATCGCAGTCGGTTTATAACCATACTCTTGCTCAAATGCTTCAATTTCTTTATTTTTCATTACTCGGCTCATAGGGCCAAGTTGCGCTGTCGCTTCAATTAATGCGGTTGGCGCTGTTGATGAACCTGCCGTTTGAATTTGAATATTAACGTTTGGATAGCGACGTTTAAATTCTTCCGCCCAATAAGTCATTAAGTTCGCTAAGGTATCCGAACCAACTGACGACAAGTTACCCGAAATGCCGCTTACTTTCTGATAAGGCAATAAGCTTGTTTCTGCTGCTTTAACGCTTGATGTTTCTATACTGGATGTTTCAATTTCAGCCTGAGCGCTGCCAGCCAGTAATAACAACAATACCCCAGCAAAAGATTTCAATCGCTGAACCATACATTTCATCTCTTTAATCACTTCTAAATATCATCTGCTAATTCAGCCGTTTGAGTGTTATCTGCAATTAAACGAGACGGTAGCGTAAATGCAAAGGTACTGCCCTTTTCAAGCTCACTTTCAATTTCTAAATGGGAGTCATGGTGGCTCAAAGCATGTTTAACAATCGCCAGTCCCAAACCACTACCGCCAGTTTCACGAGAGCGGGCTTTATCCACACGGTAAAAACGCTCTGTTAAGCGATGAATATGCTGTGTTTCAATCCCATCACCACTGTCTGTTACTTCCAACCTTGCGCCGTTAGGCGAGCGATACCAACGAACCGTAATATCAGCATCACTTGGAGTATGTTTAACCGCGTTATAAACTAAATTAGAAATCGCACTACGTAGCTGATCATCATCACCTAATACACTCAAGCTCTGATCAATCTCGAAGTTAAAGAGCTGATTTTTATCCCCACTGAGTGAGATCGCTTCTTTTTCTAAAATATCTAGCATCGCAGGCACATCCACCACTTCCTCTAACTCAATGGTTGGAGCCGCTTCAATTTTTGATAAGGTTAATAGCTGCTCAACAAGCGCATTCATTCGCGCTAATTGCTCCGTCATCACACCATGTGCGCGATTCCACATCGGTCCTGATAACATATCAGGATCTGACGACATTTCTAGATAACCTTGTAGTACAGTCATTGGCGTGCGCAATTCATGAGAAACGTTAGCAAAGAAATTACGACGCATACCTTCAAGTTGCTTAAGCTGAGATACATCACGTACCGCCATCAAGTACTCACCTTCGGTATAACGCATAATCCGCAGCTCTAGGGTGCGGTCATAGTTCATTGGTGAAGTGATTTCTAAGGGCGTATCAAAAGACTGTTTTGCTAGATAACGAACAAAATCAGGGCTTCTTAATAAGTTACTGATAGGTTGCCCTGCATCATCTGGCCAACGTAAACCCAACAGTTGCTGCGCTAATTTATTGCACCAAACAATATTGCCTTCACTGCGAAACACAACAACGGCATCGGGCAATGATTCAGCACCATTACGGAAACGACGAATGAGGGTGGTTAATTCTTTACGGCGACGACGATTTCGTTGTTGTAAACGATACATGCCATTAAATAGAGGCTCCCAGCTACCGGAGCCAGAAGGCGGAGTAAGACTTCTATCTTTCCATAACCAATCTGACATTTTCAATTGATTGTGGAAATGCCAAATCAGTTGGATCCAAGTTGCGACGAGTAAAAACCATGGTAAATAACCGAAAATCATACCAAGGATGATCCACGGTAGATAAAACAGAATTAATTCCCATACCAATTTTTTCCATGACAATCTTTCGACCATGCTTTACTCCTTGTAACGGAGTTATGGTATGGATCCGTTACATTAAATTTCTTTACTCGTATAAACAACACAACCTCCAACCTTATCGAACTGCGATAATGGGTGAAGGCTCGTATTTTTCTTTATATAACCAACCCGAGTGTGGGTTGTAAATCACTACTATGGGCGAGTTGAGAAGCGATAACCTGCACCACGTACTGTTTGCACCATCTTATCGTGTCCACCTGATTCTAACGCTTTACGTAAACGACGGATGTGAACATCAACAGTACGATCTTCAACATAGACGTTAGTGCCCCAAACATTATTAAGTAACTGTTCACGACTATAAACACGCTCTTGGTGCGTCATAAAGAAGTGCAACATTTTAAACTCTGTTGGTCCCATCTCTAATGGCTCATCACCCGATGTCACACGATGCGATACAGGATCTAGTTTCAATCCCTGCACATCAATCACATCATCTAATGCTGTTGGTGATACACGACGCATAACGGCTTTTAAGCGTGCCATTAATTCTTTTGGAGAGAATGGTTTAGTGATGTAATCATCCGCACCTACTTCAAGACCACGAACCTTATCTTCTTCCTCACCACGTGCTGTTAACATTACAACAGGGATTTGGCGTGTAAGTTCATCGCGCTTAAGGTGTTTGATCAGGTTAATACCTGAACCACCGGGTAACATCCAGTCCATTAGAATAAGCTCAGGATAAGGTTCGCACATTTTTTCTAGTGCTGTGTCATAGTCCTCAGCTTCGATCGCTTGATAGCCCTTTTGCTCCAACACGAAACATAACATTTCACGAATTGGAGCTTCATCTTCTACCACAAGAATCCGTCTTACCATAATCAAATATACCTAGTCGTTTGCTTCATCTGACATGCGCCATTATGTGTTCTTAATATTACACTTTTGTGACTCACTGTAATAAAAGTATAAACCAAGTTGAATATATCTGATTTAAACATTCTCGTTATTTATAAAATAAAGAGATGAATATTAAATAATTACAATGAGTTAACACGTATTTACATTAACCTTTTATGGCAATATGACTACGCCCACCACCTTGTGCTTCAACAGCCACTTGCACCCCGATGCGCTCAACTAAAGTGCCAACGTGGGAGATAACACCAATTTGTCGACCATCCGCTTGAAGTGCATCAAGGCAGGCTAATGCCATTTCTAAACTATCAGGATCTAGAGTGCCAAATCCTTCATCAATAAACAGAGAGCCGAGCTGTCGAGTGTCTGCCGCCAGTGATGCTAAGGCTAAAGCCAAAGACAACGACACTAAGAAACTCTCGCCCCCCGAAAGCGATTCCACACTACGTACTTCATCACCCATATCATGATCGATAACCTGCAACGCCAACGGGCTTCCTGGTACAGGTTGTAACGCATAACGTGGCGCAAGATCTTGTAAGTGATGGTTGGCATTAATCACTAGTTGTTGCAGCGTTAACCCTTGTGCCAAGGTTCGGAATTTATTGCCGTTTGCTTGGCCAATTAAATCACTAATTTCCATCCACAACTCAGTTTGCGTTTGCTGGGTCGCTAATGCAGATCGTAAATCCCCTGCTTGTTTCTCGGCTTGCTCGCCTAAATCTAAGCGCTGACGCAATTGGAAGACTTGATCATCAAGTTGCGATTTTTCCGTCTTCCATTGGATAAACAATTGCTGTTGAGTTAAGGCGTCATCACTAATGTCATGTTCGCTAAACCACTGCTTGGCTAATTCAACCGTCGGCTGATAATCCACCTGTGCTTGCTGTCTTTCTTTAACAATGGTTTCACCTTGAGACACCGCTTGCTCTAGCTGTTTTAGCTCACTGCGCTCTTGCTGTAACCATGCATCATCGTGACTTAATAACGCCGTTAATTCCGCTTCAGTTAACGCAAGCTTTTCTAACCATGCTTGCCACACTTGTTGTAGATTCTGTTGCGCCGTTTTAGATTCTGCTAGTTGTTGGGTCGCGTTCTGCTGTTTGGTTAACTCTGCGGCAATCACTTCTGCCAATTGGTTTAATTGTGTTTGTAGCTGTTGGCATTGTTGCTGCTGTGCGTCAACATCGGCTTTAGCTGAATGTTCAATCGTATCGAGTGGCTGATCGCTAATAAGCTCAATACGTTGTTGCCAACAAACCTGTTGCTCTTTCGCAAGACGGGCTACTTTTGCCGTTAACTCATGGGCTTGTTGCTCACCATGCTGAACGCTATTGGTTAATGTTGCGAGCACTGGTACAAGCTCTGTCAGCTGTTTTTCAAGCAGTAATTGTTGCTCAATATTGGTTTGATATTGCTGAACTTGGTGTTCTAAATCGGCAATAAAGCTCGATTTACCTTTCTGAGCTAATGCGTTTATCCATGCATCATTACCATAGATTGTCATTAACGCCTGCTGTCTTTCAGCTATCACGTTTTGCACATTATTAGCTTGTGCTGTAAAAGCATTACATTGTTCTTGCGCTTGAGTTTGCTGCTGAGTTAGCAGATAGCATTGCTCTTTCAGCTCCGCTTCTTGCTTAGTTAATTGCTGTAATTGAAGCTGTTGTTGCTTGACCTCTTCAATCAGCACTTTGCGCTGTTCACCCTGAACTTTAATCTGCTGCATTTGCGATTTAGCATCATCGACTGCTTGTGACCAATGTGCTTGATAATGAGAAAGCTGAGCTACATCGCTATCAGTCGATAACGTAATTTCAGTCAAAGTAGTGGCATTTAGATCCGTTGCCATGAGATCGGTCCAATGGCATTGCTGCTGATTAACTAACGTCTGAATCGTATTATTAAAACCTGCAATTTCTTGCTCAATGTCAGTTTGACGTTGCTTATCTTGCAAAGCAGATTGAGTTAACTGGCGCTGCTCGGCATTAGCATCTTGCAATTGCTGGGCTAATTGCTGTAATCGCTGTTGTTGTTGGTTAATAATGCTTTCAACTTGCGGATTATGCTGCTGATAGGGATGATTTTCAGAGCCACACAGTGGGCAAGCTTCACCTTCAACAAGCTGCTCGCGATAGTCAGTTAAGCTCATTACAGCACGGCTTTGGTTTAGCTGAAGCTCTACTTCTTTATGCTGAGCACCAAGTTGTAATAACTCAGGCGCTAATGCAGATAAACGTTGCTCACTGCTAGCAATATTCGTCACTAAACCTTGCTGCTGAAGCTGAGATTTATCACGCTGTTGAAGCAAACCATGCCATTTATCTAGGCCAAATAAACTCTCTTTTAGTTTGCTACTTAATTGCTGATACGCAGCATAATGTTGGCGTTCTTGATCTTGCAATTGTTCTAATGCAGTTAGATCGTGACAAGCGGTTTGCTTCGTTAATTGCAGCTTTTGCTGATCCAATGCAGAAAGCTGTTTATCCAATTGGATCTGCTGCTGAGACACGCTCACTAACGTTTTTTCACGCTGTTTTATGTCAGTTTGCAGCTGTGCAATTTGGCTTTGCGCTTGTTGATACTGGCTGATGTTATCTTTGATCGCATTTTGCTGCTCAGCCAAGGCTTTGCCCCCTTGAGTTTGAGCCAGTGCAGCGGTCACTTGTTGTTGTTGTAACTGGGCGGCGTGTTGCTGTTGTTGCTTACTCGCAAGTTGCTCACGTTGGGTCGTGAGGTCTTTATTTAAGCCAGCTAATTGTTGCTGTAACTCTGCGCTTTGCTGCTGTAAAGCATCACGCTTTTGCTCAATACTTGCCGCTTGTTTTAGCTTTGGCTCAAGATCGGTTAACAGCTGTTGTTTTTGCGCTAATTGCTTCTGGCTTTGCTCTACATGGGTTTGTAATTGCCCTTGTTGTTGCTGCTTAGCCGTTAATTCAGCGGTAACTGATTGTCGTGATTGCTGCCACTTGAGCACTTGTTGCTGTGCTTGGGTTAATAGCGTGAAATCACCGCGAGCAGGAAGCGCTTGCTCATATTTTGTCAATTGCAGATAACGCGGCGCGGCTAATTGTTGGTCTTGCTTGGCTTGTACTAACTGCTGCTCACTTTCACCAATACGTTGCGTCAGTTTTTCAGCATTCACCAACACATCTTGATGCTGTTTAAGTTGCTCTAGTTTTTGTTGCTGGTTATTTACTTGTTCACGAGCACTGACCAATTGAGTATTTAATGCTTCGCGCTCTTCGTCAGTTAACAGTGCGATATCACCTAACTTACCTTGAAGTTGCGTCAGTTTAAGCTTTTCATCTTTAGCACGTTCATAAGCTGCAATGGATAATCGACCGTAGATTTCACCGCCCGTCATACGCTCTAACAGTGCTGCACGTTCATCAGCCCCTGCTTTTAGAAATGCCGCAAACTCACCTTGTGGCAACATCACAGCACGACGAAATTGATCGAAGCTCAAGCCGATCAGCTTTTCAATTTCTGCTTGTAGTTCTTGTTTTTTACCCGCGAAACGCTGCCCTGTTTCAATGTTTTCTAACCACTGCTCAGCGGCTTGAATTTTGCCTTCTGCACGACCACGAGCACGACGAACATGCCAATGCGAACGCCAATGTGAACCATCATTGGCAATAAAATCGACTTCGGCAAAACCTTCACCTTTACCGCGCGATAAAATACTACGCACATCATTGGCTTTGATGCGGTTGTCTTCACCTTCTCTACCAATTTCAGCATCTTTCTGTTTATTTGCTTGAAGTCGAGGAATACGATCAAATAACGCCAAACAAATCGCATCGAGCAAGGTAGATTTACCAGCCCCTGTTTTACCTGTGATCGCAAACAAGCCAGCGTCGCCTAATCTGCCACCCGCAAAATCAATCTCAAATTTGGTTTGTAAACTCGCTAAATTTTCACCACGAAGCGCAAGGATTTTCATTGTAATTATCTCTCTTATTCTTGTTCTTCAACTTGAGTTAATAGGGTTTCAAACGCTTCAGCCATTGCTTCTGTTGGCTCACCATCGAATTTTTTATTCCAACTTAATGCGAACACTTGTTGCGGTGACACCTCTGATAATCGACGGTGTTGCAAGCTATCTTGTTGCTCGCGTTGGCTGTAATGGGGCGTGATTTTGGCAAGACGAACAGATTTACCTTCTAATGCTTGCAGCACTTTTTCACGCAATAAGGCTTGTGGTTTATCAAGCAATACATGCACTTCTAAAAAGGGTTGTTGCTCACGTGGCAGTTCATCGTCAGGTAAGGCTTTTAATGCAGCTAACACTTCATCTAGCGGCGCTGGTTTGGTTGGCACTTTAAGCATATCGACACAGCGAGGAATACTGATCTCTTCAATCGCTTTAACGTTACTGCCATTAAATTCTACCGCTAAAATTTGGTGGTTATAATTACGCTCTGACATCGATAGTGGAATTGGCGACCCGCTATAACGCACATGCTCTTTCTTCGCCACTTTTTGTGCTAAATGCAAATGTCCAAGCGCAACATAACCCATGTCATCGGCAAAAATGGAAGCTGGTAGCGCATGTTGATTACCGCCAAGTACTCGACGTTCTGACATTTCAGATAATTGCCCTGATGCCATGTAAGCGTGTCCCATACCGATCATCGCTTGTTCTGACGCAAGTAATTCACGGGCGGCTTGTGTCATATCGCTATATAACACTTCTACCCCTTTAATTAAGCGGTCGTCGTTTTCATCAAGGTTATCGGTACGCAAATCTGCACTACGCAAAAACGGCACAGCTAATACATACGCGGCAGTTTTTTTGTCTTTATTGGTGATAGGTACCAGCATACGCTTAACATCTAAGGAGCCATCGTCTAAACGATGGATGCCGCCAACCATATGCAAATCAAAGGCTTTTAATAGTTCATGAGGCGCATCAAGTTTGCTTGGTGAATCATGGTTACCACCTATCATTACGACATCTAAATTCGGTAGGGTTTTCGACACCTTAGCCAAAAAGCGATACAACATGCGCCATGCGCTAGCGGGCGGATTGGCAGTATCGAAAATATCACCAGCAACTAACAAGGCATCTGCTTGCTGAGCTTCAAGTTCATCGGCTAACCAATCTAAGAACGCTTGATGTTCATAGTCGCGGTTATAACCGTGGAGTTGATGCCCTAAGTGCCAGTCAGAGGTATGGATAATTTTCATAATATAATGCGCAACCTAACCAGAAATAATCTGCTGATTGTACCGTGAGATCTCCCAAACCACATCTGCTATTTCACTGACTTACACTGCTATCACGGAATTTTATTTTTGATAAATAAGTCAGAGAGTTAGTTTGGGGAAGTTAGGTATGATTTGGGTGAGTTGAAATAAAAAAAAACGCTGTATAAATTTAATTTCACTCACAGTTCAGCAAGTTATTACACAATCTTAAGCTTCAATCACAAACGCCTCTTAGTAATTTTTAGTGGTTAGGTTAATATGTGCGACCCAACTGTTTAACCCTAGGAAGTGTGACTGCCATGATGTGGTTTAAGAATTTACTAGCCTACCGCTTTACGCGTGAAATTGATTTAAATGCAGACCAACTGGAGAAACAGCTGGAAGAGTTTCGCTTCACGCCTTGTGGTAGCCAAGATATCCAAAAATTTGGCTGGGCACACGCATTAGGCAAGCATGGTGATATGTTCACCCATGTTTCTGGCGACAATATTTTAATTTGTGCGCGTAAAGAAGAAAAAATGCTGCCTGCTTCTGTGATCAAAGAATCACTGAATAACAAAGTTGAGATGCAGGAAAAAGATCTTGGTCGTAAGTTGAAAAAGACTGAGAAAGATACACTAAAAGATGAAATCGTGATGGATTTACTGCCACGTGCTTTCAGTCGTCAATCGCAAACTTTCGCTCTAATCATGCCAAAGCTTGGCTATATTGTGGTTGATGCAGGCAGCTTTAAAAAAGCCGAAGATATGCTGGCGCTACTACGTAAATCTATCGGTAGCCTACCTGTTGTGCCTGTTGTACCTGAAAAACCATTAGCCCTAACCATGACAGAGTGGGTACGTAGCAATCAAGCGCCTCATGGTTTTACTATCGGTGAAGAAGCAGAATTTAAAGCGGTTGAAGAAGATGGCGGTGTGATCCGTTGTAAGCAACAAGATTTAAACTGTGACGAAATTCTTGCACATATCGAAGCAAACAAGGTGGTAACGAAGCTGGCTTTAAACTGGCAAGACCGTGTCGACTTTGTTCTTGCTGATGATTTAACCGTGAAACGTTTGAAGTTCTCTGATGAAATCAAAGATCAAAACGAAGATATCGACCGTGAAGATATGGCGCAACGTATTGATGCTGATTTATCACTGATGGGTGGTGAATTCTCTGCGTTCTTACCAAATCTATTTGAAGTGGTTGGCGGTTTAGAAAATAAAGGCTAATCCCTTTTATTAAAACAACATCGAATACATAAAATAAAAGCCGTGATGCTCTGTTATTTTTACAACCAAGAGCACCACGGCTTTTTTAATGGCTCGCGAATTGATTACATGCTTATTCCCAAGCCTGCATTGGCTTTTTTACCTAAACGGTAATACCAAATAGAAAGCGGAATAAAGATCAGATTCATCAATGTGGTCATGTTCATACCAAAACCAGATTGGTTTAAAGTACGTAAGGTTTGATCAGTTGTGACCCAACCAAAGCCATTGAAGATCGCATCAACACATAACCCTGTAAATAAAATCGCCATGAACAGTAAACCCACCATCCATTTAGTTGGGCGTTTACCGTAATATTTTTGATAAACACGCATCATTGGAATAGTTAATACATCGGAAAGAATAAAGCCAATCACCCCACCAAATGAAATACCACCATGCCATAGTGCTGCTGCCAAAATTAAGTTACCCACCGAGCAAACATAAGCAATCATCGCGACAAAAATACCGATGATGACATCCAGCAACGAGTGTAACCAAGCCGGTAACCCTACATCGTTACTTATAAATAAGGCGCGCCAACCTTCTTGTGGCACTAAAGCAATTAAGATTGATGATACAACAACACCAATTAAGATCTCTTTGCCTATCATTGCCAAATCCATTTGGAAAAAGCTAGCAGATTTGGTGATTTTTGCCATTACGCCAGTGTCATTTTTTGATGGCATAGCCATGTTAGAGATGACCATGTCCATGCCGCAATCATTACTCTCATGCTTCATCTTCGACATATCCATGCCACAGTCACTGGTGTCATGCTTCATTTCAGACATGTCCATACCACAACTGGCTTTTTGTTGCGGCAAGGCATTGGCTATATGCTGACGTAATTCTTGTTCAACATCTTTGGGATAAAAACGACTAAACAAAAAGCCAACGGTTGCGATTAAGATCAAGCCACCAATGACTTCACCCCATAAGAATGTCCAGCCCATGAGTGCCACCAGCACAATAAACATTTCCACTATCAAGTTAGTACTGGATACTAAAAATGCCATTGCGTTGGCAACTGTCGCCTTTTTGGCTAATAAGGTATGAGACAAGGATGCGGCAGCATAAGAACACGACGACGACATCATACCTAATAAAGTGGTAAAGCTGAGGCTTTTCACATCGGTTTTACCCAAGTGTTTCACCACGGTATCAACAGGTAATAAATTGCGAATAAAAGAAGAGAGTATTAAGCCAAACGCTAATGGCCAGAATATTTGCCATGACATGTTAAAAAACACAGAAATGACATGAAAGATGATATTGCTATCCCCACTTTCCATGAAGACACCTTGTTGTTATTTATAAGAGAGATATCGGCTAAGCATAGTACGCTTACATGAAGCATTACATCGCTTTATCACTCAAACTAACTTTGCAAATGTGTCTTAGTAAAAATGCAAAAATATCAAATAGGTTACGTGTTATTAGGATAACAATGACAAGTGGTTAAATGATCGTTCACCATCCCTACGGCTTGCATAAAAGAATAGCAGGTTATTGCCCCAATAAACTTAAATCCTTGCTTCTTTAGTACCTTACTCATGTAAGCAGATTGCTCAGTTTCTGCTGGCATTTCAGCCATGGTTTGCCATTGATTAACGACCGTTTTATGTTCTACAAACTGCCAGAAAAAACGGCTAGTGGTATCTTTTTGCGAATTTCAATCAATAAGGCAAGGTTATTTAAAGCAGCTGCTATTTTGCCGCGATGTTTTATTACATCAAACTGCTGGCAAATATGCTCGACTAACACTTCTCGTGGTTGTGGCAATAATTCTGCTTCAATTTTAGCTAAATCAAAATCAAGAAAAGCAGCCCGATAAGCCGGACGTTTACGCAGTACGGTTAACCAACTCAATCCACTTTGCATACTCTCCAAAATAAAACATTCGGCAAGGACGTTGTCATCACACGTTTTTTTGCCCCATTCGGTATCGTGATAATGCTGTAACAGTGGATCGGTTGTTGCCCAGTCGCAGCAAGTTATTGGCGCACTCGGGATTGTCATAATACAGTCCTTATAAAAAAATACGGGAGTATCACTACTCCCATATTGGCTTTTACACGTTATTTTAATTTATAAGAAAATACTTAATGTTGCAGCAATTGTGAAGGCAATGGTACCTAGAAGGGTTTCCATTACCGTCCACGTTTTTAGGGTTGTTTTCTCATCCATATCTAGCAGTTTACCTACTAGCCAGAATCCTGAATCGTTGAAATGAGATAACACCGTTACACCCGATGCAATTGCAATCACGATGAAACATAAATCTAAAGCACTTAGACCTGTAGTGGCTGCAACCATAGGTGCAATCAGCGCAGCTGTTGTAGTTAGAGCAACCGTTGCTGAACCTTGCGCTACACGTAATGCTGTCGAAACTAAGAACGCTGCCACAATCACTGGCATACCAGTATCAGACATTAAGTTAGCTAGCGCATCACCAATACCACTTGCACGTAGTACGCCACCGAACATACCACCCGCACCCGCACCCGTTACAAGAATAACGGCACAGATTGGCGCAAGTGAATCACCACATAGCTTTTCAAGTTTAGCCATGCCGTAATTTTTAGAGAACAGTGCTAAACAGAACAACAAGGTGATCATCAATGCGATTGGTGTTTTACCCAACATACGTAAAGCATTAACCCACGTTGCATCACCATTTACCACACCCATTACTGCTAGTGTGTGTAAACCCGTGTCCATAAAGATAAGCACTAAAGGCATTAACAAAATAGCAAGAACTGTTGAGAACTTAGGTAAGTTATTTTCGTCAATCACTTCTTGTGTTGCTAAGAAAGCTTGTGGCAAAGGAAGGTTAAATCTTTCACCCGCCCATAATCCGTAAAGGTAAGCGCCTAGGTACCAAGTCGGCAGTGCAATCAACAAACCAACAATGGTTAATAAACCAATATTTGCACCTAATAAATCACTTGCAGCGACAGGGCCTGGGTGCGGCGGCAAGAATGCGTGCATCACAGCAAAAGCACCGGCAACAGGTAGCGCGTACTTAATTGTTGAGCCACCAAATTGTTTAGCAACACTAAACAAAATAGGCATCATGACCATTAACCCAGCATCGAAGAAGATTGGAAAACCAAACAACAGCGACGCAACACCTAACGCAAAAGGTGCTCTTTCAGAACCAAACCTACCAATTAAGGTATCCGCTAGTACTTTAGCGCCCCCTGTTACTTCAAGAATTCGCCCTATCATGGTACCTAAGCCCACAAGCAGAGAAACAAAGGCTAATGTGCCTCCAAAACCTGACATCATGGTAGGTACAACTTGATCAGCATTTACACCAGTTACTACTGCTGTAATAAAACTCACTAACGTTAAAGCTAGGAAAGCATGTAACTTAAATCTCATTATTGTCATTAATAACAATAAGATAGAACATGCTGCGATGAACAATAAGTAGGTTGGGTCTAACGTCATACAGGATCTCTCCAGCAAAAAAGAATGTTTTATTCCGTTGTGAGTATTTTTATTGTGAGTATCTTCACAACGCTTTATGTTACCGTAACATGGTACCCGTAACATGTTACCCGTAACATGGTAACTTACAAGAAAATAGAACAACCGATGTTCAAAAGTGAGATAGAGGTTAAAAATGGCAGGTCAAAGCATAATTGTAATGGGGGTATGTGGTTGCGGGAAATCTACGATTGGTGAAGGTATCGCCCACAGCTTAAATGCAAAGTTCATCGATGGTGATGATTTACACCCAAGAGTCAACATCCAAAAAATGGTCAGTGGAACACCATTGAACGATACCGATCGTGAACCTTGGTTAGAGCGTATTCGTGATGCCGCTTATAGCATCGAGAATAAAAACGAAGTTGGGATCATTGTTTGTTCAGCCTTAAAAAAGAAATACCGCGATCAGATCCGTGAAGGCAATAAAAACGTTTCGTTTATCTTCTTAGATGGCGATCGTGAATTGATCCTTGAAAGAATGCGTGCCCGTAAAGGCCATTTTATGCGTGACACCATGTTAACTAGCCAGCTTGAAACTCTTGAGCGTCCTGTTGATGAGATGGATGTGTTCACAGTCTCTATCGATGGTTCTATTAACGAAATTATTGAAGATGCTGTTCAGCAATTACGTGAGGCAAATCTATGAATCCGATTATTTCAGCCGTGACTGAGCGCATTAAAGCAAGAAGTGCTGAAAGTTATCCGCAATGGTTAGCCATGACCAAAGAAATGGAACAAGCGGGTAAAGGCCGTAGTCAACTTTCTTGCGGCAATCTAGCTCACGTTGTTGCCGCTAATTGCGCCCAAGAAAAAGCCGCGATTTTAGATTTCCTGCATGCCAATATTGCTATCGTCAGTGGCTACAATGACATGTTAAGTGCTCACCAACCTTATAAATATTACCCAGACATTATTGCAAAAGCGCTGGCGGAATACGGTCATACCAGCCAAGTCGCAGGTTGTGTTCCTGCAATGTGTGACGGTATTACTCAAGGTCAACCGGGCATGGAAATGTCGCTGTTTTCTCGTGATATTGTCGCCCAAGCAACGGCTATTACCTTAAGTCATAACGCGTTTGATGCCACATTGCTATTAAGCATCTGCGATAAAATCGCCCCGGGGCAATTAATCGGCGCATTATCTTTTGCGCATCTTCCAACAACATTCGTGCCAGTTGGACCTATGGGTACAGGCATAAGCAATGATGAAAAGGTTAATGTTCGTCAACAATATGCCGCTGGTGAAGTCGATTCCGCTGCGCTATTAACCATGGAATGCCAGGCATACCACTCACCGGGTACTTGTACGTTTTATGGCACTGCGAATACTAACCAACTTATTTTAGAAGTTATGGGCTTAATGCTACCGGGCTCTGCATTTGTGCCACCGACAAGCGAACTACGAAAAGTATTAACTGAAGAAACCGCTTGTCGTATTGCTGCGGCAGCAAATCAGCAATCAAGCCAATACCGCCCTCTTTATCAAGTAATGACGGCAGAAAGTTTGGTGAATGGTTTAGTGGCATGGTTAGCCTCAGGTGGCAGTACTAACCATAGCTTACATATGGTGGCGATTGCTCGTAGTGCGGGCATTATTTTAACGTGGGATGACATCAGTGATTTATCTGATGTGGTTCCTTTATTGGTGCGCATGTACCCGAATGGGCCTGCTGATATTAATGCTTTCCAACAAGCCGGTGGCGTACCAACCTTAATAAAAACATTACATCAACGTGGGCTACTCAATACCAATGTGAAAACGGCGTTTGGTGAATTTACTGACCAAATGACCACGCCAAGTTTACAAGATGGCAAACTGGTATGGTCGCCTTGTGCAGACTCAACAGATAGTGATGTTATTTGTACACCAGAGATCACTTTTAACCCTTCAGGTGGCTTAAAAGTATTAAAGGGAAATATTGGTACATCGGTGATTAAAGTGTCTGCGGTTGCAAAACAGCATCAACATATTACAGCACCAGCGAAAGTATTCCGTTGCCAAAACGAGGTTGAAAAAGCCTATAAACAAGGTTTGTTAGATCAAGATTCGATTATTGTCGTGACCCATAACGGACCTGCAGCAAATGGTATGCCTGAACTTCACAAATTAATGCCAATTTTAGGTAATATCCAAAAGAAAGGGTATCAAGTCGCACTGGTTACCGATGGTCGCTTATCAGGTGCATCAGGCAAAATTCCTGCTGCAATCCATATTACGCCAGAAGCCCTACGTGGTGGTGCAATTGGTTTAATTAAAGATGGCGATATGATGGAATTAAATGCGATCACAGGTGAGCTAACGGTTAACGCTGATCTTACAGCTCGTAGCGCACCGATTGAAAACGACATACCTGCATTTACCTTTGGTCGTAACTTATTCGCCAATTTACGCAAGCAAGTTTCAAGTGCCGATACTGGTGTCACTATTTTTTAAGTTATTGGATAGGAAGAAAAACATGAATACTTGGCAAGTTAATCCACAAGATGTGTTTGCCGCATCGCCTGTAGTCCCTGTAATGATCATTGAACGCTTAGAAGACGCTGTTCCTATGGCACAAGCACTAAAAAATGGTGGTATCACTCTATTCGAAATTACCCTTCGTACGCCTGTTGCTCTTGAGGCAATTCGTGCGATTGCAGAAGCAATACCTGATGCGATGGTGGGCGCTGGAACGGTACTTACCTGCGAGCAGTATGACGCTGCAGTTGAAGCTGGCGCAAAATTTGTGATTTCTCCAGGAATGACACCTAAATTACTTAGCTATGCAAAATCTGGTACCGCACCTTTAATTCCAGGTGTGAGTACGCCATCAGAAATCATGCAGGCGTTAGAGCTTGGCTATCAGCAACTAAAATTCTTCCCAGCAGAAGCGAATGGTGGTGCTAAAGCTCTCGCCGCTATTGCTGCGCCATTACCACAAGTACAATTCTGCCCAACGGGCGGCATTAGCCCTGCAAACGTTGATCAGTACAAAGCGGTGAAATGTGTTGCCACAGTTGGTGGTTCTTGGATGCTACCTAAGGATCTGATTGATAATGGTGAGTGGGAAGAAATCACCAAACTTTCTCAAGAGGCGGTAGCGCTATTAGCGTAATGCTAAATCAATCAATTATTAATAAATAAAGATTGATGAATAAATGCAGGCAGCGCACGATACTCTCATGCGCTGTTTTTTATCACTTACTTTCTACTTCGGGCTTTCCTAAGCTCTCGCCTAAGTACAAGCTATAACCAATATCTTGAATAGGGTTAGCCACTTTCTTTCCTGCTAATTTCTTCAATAATAATGTCGCTGCTGCCGCACCAATTTCTTCACGTGGTGTATTCACACTCGCCAGCGTCGGTGAAATCGCTTTACCAATATCTAAGGCATTATAACCTGCAATGGCTACCTGATTTGGAATGGCGACATTGTGCTCTTGGCAATGCATCATAGCGCCAATCGCTAAGTCATCATTGGTACAAAATACAGCATCCAACTCTGGGTGTTGCGCTAGAGCTTGACGCATTAATTCTCGCCCTTGGGTAAAGCTCGAGTGCTCTTCTGTCGATACAATACGTGGCGTTAGTCCTTTTGCTTCCATCGCTTGAATATAGCCGTCACAACGCAATTGGGTACGGCGATCTAATCGTGCAGCGAAATAAACAATATTGCAGCGTCCGTATTCAATCATCTTAGAGACTAAATCAAACGCCGCCTGTTTGTGATCCAGCCCTACCGCCATATCAATTGGGTTTTCAGGCAAATCAATCGTTTCTACTACAGGAATAGCCGCAGCATTGATCATCTTATAACTGCGTTCGCTGTGAATACTTTCAGTCAAAATCAAACCATCAACATGGTAAGACAATAACGAAGCAATCTTCTCTTCTTCCTCTTCCGCACTGTAGCCATAGTGGGTGATCAGGGTTTGATAACCTTCTTTTTGGGTTACCGATTCAATCCCTTGTAATAAAGAAGCAAACACTTGGTTAGATAACGATGGCAGTAAGATCCCAATCGCCTTACTGTTACGATTCGATAAAATATCAGGCGCACGACTGGCAACATAACCTAGCTCTTCCACCACTACCGCGATTTTTTCTCGTGTACTTTCAGCCACAGAGCTAGGGTCACGTAAATAACGACTCACCGTCATTTTTGTTACTCCCACCTGTTTTGCAACATCATTTAATGTGGGACGGTGTTTCGGTTTGGTTGTCATTAGTCTGTCCTGACGATGAGATGAAGAAAATGAAATGCGATAGACGTAGATTATGAGGTAAACCTAATAGCAGCAACTATTTATCTGTAATTTCATAACTATTAGATAATTTACGACCCGCCTTAAAACGATTTTACAGAATGTAATTATTGCAAAAAAGAAAAAACTCAATGAGAAAAGTGGCACTTAGGTCACGAAAAACGTAAAATCCTGCCTTAACTTTGTATCACTAGGTGATATGAACTGATCTGGAATCAGAATAAGAGAATATAGAGCCATGTTTAAACCAGAATTACTTTCACCTGCAGGCAGCCTTAAAAACATGCGTTACGCATTTGCCTACGGCGCTGATGCCGTTTATGCAGGTCAACCTCGCTACAGCCTTCGTGTTCGTAACAACGAGTTCAATCACGAAAATCTAAAGATTGGTATTGATGAAGCGCATGCTCAAGGTAAAAAGCTGTATGTGGTATGTAATATTCAACCACATAACTCAAAGCTAAAAACCTTCATTCGCGATCTTAAACCAATCGTAGAAATGGGCCCTGACGCACTAATCATGTCAGATCCGGGTCTTATCATGATGGTTCGCGAAGCATTCCCTGAGGTTGTTATTCACCTGTCAGTTCAAGCTAATGCGGTTAACTGGGCAACAGTGAAATTCTGGGCTAGCCAAGGTGTTGAGCGTGTGATCCTATCTCGTGAGTTATCACTAGAAGAAATCGAAGAAATTCGTGAGCACTGCCCTGACACTGAATTAGAAATCTTCGTGCACGGTGCACTTTGTATGGCTTACTCTGGTCGTTGCCTTCTTTCTGGTTACATCAACAAGCGCGATCCAAACCAAGGCACTTGCACTAACGCCTGTCGTTGGGAATACAAAGCTGAAAAAGCAGTTGAGAACGATGCAGGTCAAATCGTTGAAATTCAAGATGCAGTGCAAACACAAGATGTTGAAGAGCGCCCTGATAATACATTAGGTCTAGGTAAGCCAATTGATGATGTTGTGCTGCTAAGTGAATCTCACCGTCCAGAAGAAAAAATGGCAGCGTTTGAAGATGAGCATGGTACTTACATCATGAACTCAAAAGATCTTCGTGCTGTTCAACACGTTGAGCGCCTAACTAAAATGGGTGTTCACTCACTGAAGATTGAAGGCCGTACTAAGTCGTTCTACTACTGTGCACGTACTGCGCAAGTTTACCGTAAAGCGATTGATGATGCGGTTGCGGGTAAGCCATTTGATGACTCACTACTAGGCACATTAGAAAGCTTAGCGCACCGAGGCTACACTGAAGGTTTCCTACGTCGTCACACCCACGACACGTACCAAAATTATGACTACGGTTACTCAATTTCTGATTCTCAACAATTTGTTGGTGAGTTCACAGGTAAACGCCGTGGCGATCTTGCTGAAATTGAAGTGAAGAACAAATTCATTGTTGGCGATAGCCTTGAAGTAATGACACCAAAAGGCAACGTTATCTTCAACCTTGAAACCATGGAAAACCGTAAGTCTGAAGTGATTGATGACGCGAAAGGTAATGGTCACTTCGTATTTATCCCAGTACCTGCTGATATGGATCTTGATTTTGGTCTGTTAATGCGTAACTTGGGTAATGGCGAAGATACACGTAACCCTCACGCACCTAAAGACGGTAAATAAGCACTATGGCACTGCTCATTACAAGCAAATGCATTAACTGCGACATGTGTGATCCTGAATGCCCTAACGAGGCGATCACCATGGGTGATAGCATCTATGAAATCAACCCAGATCGCTGTACTGAATGTAAAGGGCATTACGATAAGCCAACCTGTCAGTCGGTTTGTCCAATCACCAACTGCATTATTACCGATCCTGATCACGTAGAATCTGACAATGAACTGCTAGAAAAGTTTGTTACCTTGCAAGGTCTTGCTTAGTTCTTACTCGAGCCAACCATCAGACAATAAAAAAGCGCCTTTCGGCGCTTTTTTTGTACCTACACATAACCAATTTAGAAAAGTTAACTATTAATCAAAACCTTACACTGTGCAGGTAACACTGGCTTCGGTTTAGGTTTGGGTTTAACCGCTTGTTTGTTTGACTCAGGCTTTTTAAAGTCTGGTGCCCATGAGGCTAACTCTTTACCACAGCCATCACCTGGTGGTGGCGGTGTTTGTGGCTCACAGTAGGCACTTCCTTCAGGGCAATTTAAACGGACATGGAAATGGTAGTAATGGCCATACCAAGGACGGACTTTACGTAACCAATCACGATCTTTCCATTCCGTTTTACAAAGCTGCTCTTTGATCACTGGATGAACGAATATACGAGCTACACGATCATCACTTGCCGCAAGCTGGATCAAATGTGCTTGTTTACTGCTCCAGTTCTTTTCGATGATTTTGTAATTATTTACATCAACCATAGGTAGAGCTGAAACTGTTTTTAGCTCTTTCTGTGATAACGGTTTTTCTGGGATACGTAACCAAATATCCGCATCCAAGCCTGTTTGGTGGCTCGCGTGACCTGACGAAAAGCGTCCACCACGAGGCATCGCAATATCTCCCACCAGCACATTACCAATTTTCAACTGCTGTGAGGTTTTCATTAACTCTTTTAGAAAAGTTATCGTTTCATGATTTCCATAGTAGCGTCCACGTTCAGCACGAATCACTTGGTAACCATCTCCTTTTAACGGCAACGCTTCCGCTCCCGCCAAACAGCCATTCGAATATGAACCGATAGACATTGATTCACCCAGTGTTGGTGTTTTTACTTTTTCCCATGGCGTAGCGAGAACACTAGTGCTTGACGCTACAAATAACAATCCTGTCAAAAATTTCCCTAGCACTGCTTAATTCCTAATCAAGATAAATTAAAAAGATCATAGCTTATGTATTTTCATGTCTCCAATAAAAGCATGTTTTTATATCACTAATTAGTGATATCGCTTATTTAATGGCAACTTTAAGATTTTATTAAAAAAATAACCAAACCTTTGATCTTATCGCCTGCAACCTTTCGATATTGATGGTAAATCTTTAATCATACCAGAGCGAAGATACCACCATGGTTCTGCTACTTAACTTTCTTATCAATGCCGTAATACCGAGTTCAATATGACAGCCCAAGCCCTTTACGCAAATCTACCTAGTGTTGATCTAATTTTAAATCATCAATCACAACAAGCTTTAATTAATCAATACGGGAAAGAATGTATAACAACCCTTGTTCGTCAATTACTCGATCAAGCCCGTGATAAAATCAAACAACAGCAACAATTGCCACTATGGTTAACGTTAGATAACTGTGATGGGCTAGCGCCAACACAACAAAAACAGCAACGTATTAAATTGTTTTCGACTCAATTAGAACAAGCTACACAATCGCTGAGTAATAAAGGACAACGTCGCGTTTTTAACTTAACTGGTACTATCTTACACACCAATTTAGGTCGTTCTCTGCAAGCAGAAGCTGCAATAAAAGCGGTGACAGAAGTCATGCGTTTCCCATCGACTTTAGAGTATTCTCTCCAGAAAGGTAAACGAGGCCACCGCGATCAAGCCATCAGTGAACAACTGCAACAGCTCATTGGTTGTGAAGATGCGTGCTTAGTGAATAACAATGCCGCAGCGGTACTGTTAATGTTAGCCAGCCTTGCCAATGGAAAAGAAGTCATTGTATCGCGTGGTGAGTTAGTTGAAATTGGTGGCTCATTTCGCATTCCAGATGTCATGCGACAAGCGGGATGTCAGCTCGTTGAAGTCGGTGCAACGAATCGCACTCACTTAAAAGACTATCAACAAGCGATTAATGAAAACACCGCGTTACTGATGAAAGTCCATACCAGTAACTACATGATCCAAGGCTTTACTAGCGCTGTATCTGAAGCTGAACTCTGTACGTTAGGACGTGCAATGCAAGTACCTGTGATCAGCGATTTAGGCAGTGGTTCATTAATCGATTTAGCCCAATACGGACTACCGAGCGAGCCGATGCCACAAAAGATGTTGCAAGATGGCATTGATTTAGTGAGCTTTTCTGGTGATAAATTACTCGGTGGACCACAAGCTGGGATCATTGCCGGTAAATCTGAACTTATTGATCAGCTGCAACATCACCCACTTAAACGTGCACTTCGCTGTGACAAGATGACCTTAGCTGCCCTTGAAGCAACATTGAATTTATACCGTCATCCTGAGCGTTTACCTTGTGAGCTCCCCACCCTGTCTATGCTAACTCGCAGCCTTAATACGCTGGCAGATTTGGGTGAACGTCTAATGCCTTACTGTCAACAGTTGGTTAATCAGCACTTTACAGTAACGGTGATGCCTTCAATGGGGCAAATAGGGAGTGGCGCACTACCCACCGAGCAGCTTGAATCTGTCGCGTTATGTTTCAGTGTTAACAATAATCAAACATCCCACACGCTTAATGATCTTGCTGATCTTTTAGCAAGCGGGGAGATCCCAATTATCGGTCGCATTCACCATGAAAAACTGTGGCTATGTTTACGTGGGATCAGCCATGAACAAGACTTTATGACTCAGCTTGCTCAACTTTCACTTTCTAATCACGAATAACAAAGAACTAATAACGCGACTTTATGATAATTGCCACCGCTGGCCATGTTGATCATGGTAAAACCCATTTACTTCAAGCCCTAACAGGCACCAATGCTAATCGCTTACCAGAAGAGCAAAAACGTGGGCTAATCATTGGTTTGGGGTATGTATTTATG
This sequence comes from Photobacterium sp. SKA34, assembly GCF_000153325.1. Taxonomy (GTDB): domain Bacteria; phylum Pseudomonadota; class Gammaproteobacteria; order Enterobacterales; family Vibrionaceae; genus Photobacterium. Next base: position 331,498 of record NZ_CH724143.1, on the reverse strand, counting down.
CCCTATCACTCAGAGCAAACGCAACAACGAGAAGCCCTCAGATTTATTGATGTACCGGGTCACGAGAAGTTTCTTTGCAACATGCTCGCCGGTGTCGGTACAGCCCATCATGCGATACTGATTGTCGCGGGTGATAAAGGCATGAAGCTATGATCATTTAGCCATTTTGCGTTTATTGGCCATGGATAGCCTAACGGTGGTGATCACCAAATCAGATCTCACCAACTTAGAGCAACAGCAGCAATTAGAAGCACAACTCACTCAACTCTTATTTCAGCAAGGTTTTACCGAGCCAAAGATATTTCATTGCTCAGCATTTACTGGTGATGGTGTTGACGTGCTTAAAGCTCACTTGATCGCTTTAGCTGACAATGAAAAACAGCAGCAAAATGATTTAGGCTTTCGTCTTGCCATTGATAGTGCTTTTCACGTAAGTGCGCAGGATTGGTTTTACAAAAAGGAAATTTAACTATCGCGAACTGCGTGATGAAGGGTTACTCAAAGAGTAAAAAATGAAGTGGCGGAAGAACATAGGAGTCGAACCTACCCAGGACTGCTGGCAGCCCTACCCGGATTTGAAATCCGGACGCATCACCGGATACGCCGTTCTTCCTCATTTGTGTGACGTATTTTATGCATTAAAGGTATGATTATCAACTGCTATCTCTCAATTTCAGGGATAGCAGCTGTTTTTTAATATCAACTGATTAAATATCAATCTACTTCATTTGCTGATCTAAATTTAAAATAGTTAGCGCATTACTTACACTCGTTGCTAATACATCAACGACCCCAGAACGCAGAGCACCTAATAGTGCTAGGGCTTTACTATTTTCTGCTGCCGTTACCACAACTGTAGGAATATGTCGTAGCTCTTCCATGGTTAAACCAATAACACGATCGCTCATCATGGTATCGGCTTGTTTTCCATGGCTATCAAAAAAATCATAACCTGCAATATCACCGACCACGCCTTTACGAATTCGCGCTTCAACAATTTCTTGTGGTGTGAACCAACCTAACTTCACCATATGACTATTTTCATTCATATCGCCCACACCAACCAACGCTAAATCAGCACGACGAGCACGATCTAACGTTTCTTTTACCGTGCCATTTTTCATAAATGCTTCTTTCACAATAATGTCGTCAACATAAGCTGGAGCATACAAGGTTTCACTAATACCATCATATTTTTTCGCCAATTGTCGACAAATGTGGTCGGCATTAATTGCATTGCCTGAACGGTGCGTACCACCAATACCAGAAACAAAACGACATTTACGATGCGGCACAACACCAACATGATTAGCAATAGACGCGATATTACGCCCCTGTCCAACCGCAACCACCATATCATCAGTTAATGTCATCGTTAGATAGCTCGAAACCAGACTTGCCACTTGCTGACGTTGGGTTTCATCATCAGGTTGATCGAGTGCAACCAATGCGCGTTTTAAGTTAAAGCGTTCAATCAATTGTTGTTCTAATTTCTCACTAAAAACAGGGTGATATTTAACGGTAATTTCCACTACCCCTTCATCACGCGCACGACGCAGTAAACGACCGACTTTAGCGCGAGACATACCAAAGCGCTGAGAGATCTCTTCTTGAGTTGCACCATCCTGATAATAAGCAATAGCGATCTCGGTAAGTAAATCACTGTCTACATGGTTACTGTCAGTATTGCTTATGCTCATTCTTGTGCCCTTTGTGTGGATAACCGATTTATTTATATTATCGGTTTATTCTATCACTGAGGAGAACAAAGCAATACTGACTAAACTCTCACATTTATACGTGTACACCTTTCACTCATAAAAACAGCGCAAAGGTAAGCTCGTTTTTTACCACCTATAGGCCAACTTCTAATGTTAAACATAACCAGCTGATATATATAAACTTAATATTACGTACAGCTTTTTACCTTATATATACCAAAAGCTAAAAAGGCTGCACGCAATTAATTACGCACTCATCGCTTCATCCACCAGCACTATCGGATAACCTTGCGAACACTGCTCTACTCGCCCTTTGACGCCATAGGCATTACGTAATACCTCAGCTGTTAATACTTGCTCTCCTTTGCCCATCACGACCAACCCATCAGGACTGAGAACCAACACTTTATCGCAAAAACGTAATGCTAAATTTATGTCATGGATCGCGACAAGACCAATGCCGCCTGTTTGCGCCAAATTTTGTTTCACAGCCTGAAGCACACTAATTTGCCAATGCAGATCTAACGCGCTGGTTGGCTCATCAAGTAATAATAATCGAGGCTCTCGAATCAGCACTTGTGCTAAACCAATCATCTGTCGCTGCCCCCCCGACATTTGTGCAAGCTGTTTAAGTGCTAAATGGGTTATTCCTAATTGGGAAAATGTTTTTTCAATGATTTGCTCAATATAACTTTTACTCAGTTCAGGTTTTACCGCGCGGCAAGCACTAAAGACAATTTCATAAGCGACAAGACTGGTTGCTTGAGGAAGTGTTTGTGGCAAATAACCTATTCTTCTAGCACTTTCGCTAAGGGCTAACTGGCTTAATATTTTGCCATCAAGAGACACATCGCCTTGGTATTTTTGTAATCGCGCTATCGCTTTGAGTAATGTCGATTTACCTACCCCATTAGGGCCTAATACCGCCACCAACTCACCATTTTGGATCGGCTCAACAGAAAGTTGCTCAATAATCTTTTGCTGACCATACCCCGTAGTAAGGCTATTAATATTTAATGACATTACAACTTCCCTTTACTTGATAAAATAAGGCTCATAAAGAATGGGATACCAATTAATGATGTCACGATTCCAATCGGTAAAATCACACCAGGGATCAAACTCTTACTAGCGATGGAAGCCAGCGATAACAGCAATGCACCGGCAATGGCACTACCCGGAAGAAAAAAGCGATGATCTTCGCCTAATAACATTCTTGTTATATGAGGACCGACTAACCCAACAAAGCCAATTTCCCCGACAAAAGCCACAGCGACAGCCGTTAATAAGCTCACTCTCAACAGTACCATTAAGCGCATGCGTTCTACGCGAATACCAATACTTCTTGCTTGATCCTCTCCCGAGCGAATAGCAGTCATCGCCCATGCTTGACGCATAGAAAGCGGGAAACAGACCGCAAAGACAAGCGCGACAATCAACACTTTTTCGCTATTTGCTCGCACCAAACTGCCCATGGTCCAAAACACTATCTGTTGTAAAGCATTACTGTCTGCGACAAACATTAATAAACTGACTAAGGCGTTAAGGGCAAAAAAGAGTGAAATACCAAACAGGATAACGGTATTGACCGATGCGCCTTGGCTTCGTGATAACACCACCACCAAAAGTGATGCTAAAAGCGCAAAAGCAAAAGCAAACAAAGGCAAAATGTAGTCAAAGCGAAACGGCAACCATGACCAATCAAATAAGATAGCAACCGCCGCACCTAATGTTGCAGCCGCACCAATGCCTAAGGTAAACGGACTCGCTAACGGGTTATTTAAAGAGGTTTGCATTTCAGCCCCCGCTAACCCTAATGCAGCACCAACAACAATGGCCATTAAAGCGTAAGGGATCCTGACATCAAAAATAATAACTTGCTGGACGGGATCGAGTACTTCAGGCTGAAAGAGCGCGGAAAAAATATGGTTTAAGCCAATTTGAGACGGGCCGGTTGCAGTATCAATAACCCATGCAATGACAAGTGCTACCGCCATCATACTTAACAAGAGAATTCGTTTAATCACAAAGCGCCGATAACGCTGTGATAAACTGGTTGTTTGATGGTTTTCATCAACACTTAATGTGGCTGATTTCATGATATTTCCTTTACCTTACAAAGCCAAAAACCGGATAACAGTGACGTCATCCGGCTCATTGAATTAATTAAAACAACACTGATATTTAATTTATAACGCCATCCAGTAGGTACCATTAAGAGGTACTGGCTGGTAATCACGATATAGTGTTTCTAATGTTTTTTGTGGTGAAAGCTCAGCAAACGTTTTTGGGTAGGCCCATTTAGCAAACGTCTGAATAGCAACAATATTGAGTGGCGTATTATAAAAATGGTGCCAGATAGAATAAGCCCGTTTATTTTTCACTGCGGTTAATTGATTAAGTGGCGGTCGTTGAGTAATGGCAGCCAAAGACTGGTGCGCCACTTTGGCACTAATACTGGTACCAAGAACGATATATTGCGGTGCTTCTTTTTGAGTTTGGGTTGAACCAACAGCGGTACCAATATAAATATCAGGCTGATGCGTTAATAAATACTCTTGATTTAATACGCCCACAGATCCCGGAAGTAATGGCTGTGCCATATTCTTCACCCCAATAAAGTCAAGCATTTGAGCAACCATCCCCCGTGCCATGGTCTCACAACATTCACCGTTAACACCTACACGGCTATGAAGAAAAACTGTCGGGACATCTTCAGGTTTAATCATGGCAAGACCTTGCTTCACCTTATCTAATTCTTGGTTATAAAATTGAATATAGCTTTTCGCTTGCGCTTCTCGACCAAGTACTTTGCCCATAACTTCTAGGCTGCGTAAGGTATTTTTCACCGGATCTTTGCGAAAATCGATAAAAACGACCGCTACACCCGCACGCTCTAAAATTTCAATAATTTCGCTATTTCGCGCATTAGGCCCATGACCTTCTACACCTAAAAAAGCCACATCCGCTTTAAGCGCTAATGCGGTTTCTAAACTAAAACTCTCTGTTGCGCCTTTACCAAACAGAGGAATATTATCGATGTCAGGAAACGCAGTTTGATATTGTTGGTAAGAATCAGGATCCACTAATTTCATGTCTCCCATCATACCGACAATGCGAGATAAAACTTGATCGCCTTCTAAAATCGCTAACGCGGGAATATAGCGACTTTCACTTAACAGTAATCTTTCCACTGGTTGAGATATTACGACTTCTCGCCCTGCTAAATCCGTTACAGTGATGCTTTTCGCTACACTGTGAGTACTAAATAACACCAAGCAAACACTGAGGAGTGCAATAAGACGATTTTTTATTGATAGAAATTGCGGCATAACTTTCCCTTTGATCACATTCACCTAGCCTTAAACGACAAAAGGAGAGACAGATGTCTCTCCTTGTTCATTTATTTAAAAGGCATACGCAACATTAAAGCGGATATCACGACCCGGCTCGCGTGGTGCACTCGCAATAGCGTTTACATCACCGTAGCTAGCATGATCACGATAATCTTTATCAAAGAGATTTTTAATTGCCAGCGAGAGCGTTAACTCTTCGCCCGATAATGGTTGCCACTGGCTGTAAATATCATGCACCGCATAACCAGGCTTTTCACTGTAGTTAGTGATTTCCTCTTTACCTTTATAGATTTCAACCACTTCTACCGCATCATCAAGACGATCAACATAACGACCTGTATAACCAATTAACAAGTTATCAAGTACATAGTAATTAATATCCGCAACCCATGTATCACCCGTAGAGGTACCGATACCAAAGTTCTCATCAATTAAACGTTGCCCATCAAGATCTGAGCGAGAGTGGTTGAAGCTTAATGACATACTTAAATCATTGAAGGTGTAGCCAGCACGCGCAGTGAAACCTTTGGTTTCTAAGTCGCCTTGGTTTTTCGCACTTTTACCGACCACACCGTCAATTTTATTAATGTACGCCGTTGCAGATAAATTAAGACCACCGTTTACCCAGCTCGCACCCACCTCAGTATTATGTGCTCGCTCTGCTTTACGGTTTGGATCTAACTCAATATCAGTCATAAATGAATCAGGGATCTGTGCGCCACGGAAAGCTTCTGCGTAACCTGCATAAACATTCAAGCCCGGTATAACGCTGTAGTTTAGGCTAACATTAGGGCTAAAGCCTGAATGATCGACTTCTGTACCGTAAGAATCTTCTAATTCATATGTATCGTAACGACCACCAACACTTAAAAGTAGCGGCTCAACAATACGGAAATCACTCTGTACATACACGCCAGCGACAGTGCCTTTGAACTCATAAGTATCTGGGCTATAAGCTAAAAACGTACCATCTGTTGTATCTTTACGGTAATCAACACCATAAGTGATTGCAAACGAGTTAAAGCTACTCGTATTACGAATATCACCGCCATAGCTGTGTGTTTTCGCGATATTATTTGTTTCACGAGGTGCGTCTGGACGACTCTTGTGTTTTAGCTCAGTTTCAGTGTTATATGCGGTAACATCAAGCTCAAGGTATGGGTTATCAGCAGGATTTACACCGTAGTTCAACGTGAAAGTATCTCGGTTCATCTCTTGGTCAAGTGGGAAGTTCTTTCTACTTTCCGCCCAGTGAGGTCGGAAGTTACGATACGCTTCATCACCGCGATGATCATAACTTAAAGTGATTTTTTGCGCGTCAGTGATATCACCAACTAGTTTAATAAAGCCAACTTTGTTTTGTGCTTCGGTAAACGGCTGCTCGTTACCATCGCCATCTGTGTAGTTGCCTAAATCGCTATACACCATAGTAGCGACAACGCTTACATTGTCAGTAAGGTAGCCATAGCCGCTAACGCTAGTTTTATACCCTTCGGTATTATCATAGTAGCCCGCCTTCACTAAGCCACCAAAACGTTCGCTACCTTGCAGCATGTCTTCTGCATCTTTGGTTTTAAAACTAATTGCCCCCCCCAGTGCACCCGCACCATCTGTCGCACGTCCTGCACCCGCCGCAACTTCAACTTGTTTAAGTAATTCTGGTTCTATTGATAAACGACCTTGGTGGTGGAAAATATTGCCTGATTGAACGGCACCATCAATAGTCACGTTTAGCTGGCTATCTTCTAAACCACGAACATAAATCTTTTGAGCAACGCCAGTACCACCACCGATGCTGACTTCGGAATCTGTGCGGAAAATATCATTGATATCGTTGGCTTGTTGTCGTTCAAGCTGCTCAGAATCAATAAACACTTCTGTCGATTGTAATGGGTTCCCCATTACAACCATTTTTTCATGTTCACCTTCTGAGTCGGCAACCGCAATTTGTGTAAACAACGCACTTGAAACAGCAACCGTTGTCGGTAGCAGCTTGAATTTGCATCCTTTCAACATCTTAATTTCCACTTCTTAATGATAATAATTATCATTATTTTGCTTCTAACCACTAAGATGTAAATACTTTTTACAATTGTTACAACTGCACAACCACTTAATAAATATGGAAAAAGCCCTTACCTTTCGATAAGAGCTTTTTCTCTATTAACTAAAACTGTAACCAACGCCATGAGACGTTTTCAGTCGCTCAACAGGCATACCTGCCGATACTAATTTTCGCCGAACTCGGCTTAAGTGCATATCTAAACTGCGGTCATATAAACTAAACTCACGTGACAATACTTGTCGGTATAAATAGTCTTTACTCAGTACTTGATTCTGTTGAAAAGCTAATGTCCAAAGTAAATTAAATTGAATTGGTGTCATTGATAATGTGGTTTCTTTATAACTGACTGCTAAGCTTTGCTTATCCATTTTCAAATCATCAACAATTAATAACTTGGTTTTATTTGACGGTAATTGCCGGTGCTGAATACGCCTTAAAATCGCAATAACACGACACAAGACTTCCTTAATCGGCTGTTTACGAGAAATATAATCATCTACACCATGGAAGAAACTGTTTACGCATTCTGTATCGCTATAGTTATCCGCTAATAAGACAAAAGGAATATGAGAAACTTGTCGACACTGTTTTAAAAACGTAAGCCCCTTCATTTCAGGTAATTGATTAGAGACCAACATAAGATCTACTATCGCATTTTTATAAAAGTTTTCAGCTTCAAGTGCAGATTGACAACGTTTGATCACAAAACCTTCACGCCAAAACAGTTCAATTAACTGCTGACCATAATTATGATCAGGTTCCACAATTAAGATTGTTCTTGAATGATGGACCTTATCTATATTCATGCCAATCCCTAGCCAAACACCTGTCATTTTATTGATAATGGTTATCACTATCACTTATACATCTGATAGTATACGAGCGTTTTTTTATAATCAATGACTATTTATCGAAATAAGTTAAATACAAATTAAAACTAAAACAGCAATTCAGCCTGTTTTATATTCGTACTAAATCTATCTAATGCTTTTTTATCATTTATTAAGGTTTGCTTTACATTATTACCAAACCACTCAAGTGATGCTGTTGCATTTTTATTTCGAGATAATCCATCAATAAAATGTTGATAATCTAATGCCCCTTCAAATAAAGGTGTCATTCCTTCACGACTACCTGCTGGCGAATAAACGTTATCAGGTGAAAACACATTTAAATATTCTCGGGAAGCGATATTTTTTAAGTGGTAATGATCGACAAAATCACTAATTTGATTATGGAAATAATTAATATCAGCACCAGATTCCCAAACATGTAAGCTGTCAAAATTAATTTTTAAAGCTGGATGATAAACCTCATCTAAAAGCTGCAGAATTGATTCTGTCGTATCCGCTAAAGTATTGGGATGGGTTTCAACAAGTACATTTACCCCTTGTTGATGCGCGTATTCACAAATATGCCGTAGTCTTGTAACTAGTTTTTCTCGGTCATTTTTATTAACCTTATCGCTGGCTTGATGCCCCGCAAAAGTACGTACTTTATTTGTGTTCCAATAATTCGCTAACTTAAAAATATGCGCACACTTTTGTTGAGAGACTATTGGGTCCCCCACTAAGGGTAAGTAATCACTTAGCATCGAAATCGAGAGTCCCATTTCCTTTAACCATTGAGCATCGTATTGAGGTTGTGACTCCAGGCTTATGGCATGTACTCCCCAAAGCTCGATACCTTGAAAGTCATGGCATCTTGCCCATTGCGCTAAATGTTCTAATGACATTAATTGATGACGAAACGAAATAGTACAAATAGATAATTGCATATCAACAAACCTCCATAACAGAATCACACGGTAAGTCGTTTAATTCACACCAATCGGAATACATATCAAATAACCCTTTTTTAATACGCTTTTCTGTTCTGTCTTGCTTATCCAACAGGTATTGAATACCTATATATAAGTTAAGATCTTTAGTCTCTGCCATTTTCATTACTTGATATTGAATACTGGTATAGGTTTGAATTAATTCTTCAATAACATCACACCAATATTCAAAATCATCATCACTTTGACCTAACGCTCTACCAAAATAAGCAAAGCCATGTTCATAGGCATATTTACGCACCGCGATAACTTTTAATTCACGTAAAGCAAGTGGGAGATCTGATAAACTAATCTCCTGTTTTTCATCAATGTGAGCTTGGATAATTTCACGAACGGCATTTGTCAGCGGGTTTTTATCTTCAATAAAGCAAAGCTTGAAATAATCTTGCACCACATTTAACGGCGCATCGTGCAGAGCGTTTTCATTAAAAATATACCCCCCCTCAACAGTCGGCTGAGAGATAGCATTTTCAATACGATCTTGTGAAATTTCACCTTGCCAACGAAAGTCAGGATCCCACATCAACCAATGCTCTGGCGTGCTTGTTTCCGTCAACATAACGTAATGGGGAAATGGGTTCTGATTAAATTTATTTTCACGCTCAGGAAGGTGATAAAGATCGAGCATCACCATCAAGTGATCTTGGTTCGATTTATTATTAAGTAACGCTCTCATGCTTGCTAAATTCGCGTGCTTGGTTTTCTCACTTTCATACCAAGCGATAAGCTCGCCACCAAACAAACGTTGGTACCAATCAATAAATAATTGGTGATTAATATCGTCACTATGGTATTGCAGTTGGTAGTGCTCACTGACATCAAACGTCGCATCCCATACCGCAAAATAAAATGGTCGATGATCAATGCCTTTGCTCTTTAACGCTTCACATACACAACTAACAAAGCAATGTACTTTTACATCTTCAAATTCAACCTCAGGCTCTTTCTGTGCGAGCTCTGACTCGTTGTTAACTTGGCAGAGGAAGTCGGCTAGGCTCGCAACTGTCGCATAATCTGCAGCTGTAATATGTTGCTCTGGTACGGTCAATCCTAAATCGAGCTCTAAATGTAAAATAAGCTGAAGTATCAACACTGAATCTAAATACAACTCTTCATTCAATTTGGCTGATGGACTAAAAAGCGCCATATGGCTATTTTGCATATTTTCTTCAAGCACTTTTTTAATAGCTTGGATCATCTCTTCGCGCTGCATTTTTCTTCCTTAACCAATCGCTGCAATTGAAACACTACTTTGTGATAACGCTTTTCGATTTATCTTTCCGTTTGACGCTTTTTCGATAATCTCGCGCTGCTCTATATCTACAGGTAACTGGTGATTCGCTAAACGCGTTCCACACCATTGACGAATACGGCTTGGTTCAATCATTGTATCTGCCACAAACTGCAAACACACACGCTCACCAGATAACTCATCAGCACGCTTAAATACCACCGCATCTGTAATTTCAGCCAATTCCATCACAACGTTTTCCACATCTTGTGGATACACATTCAACCCAGAAACATTGATCATGTCATCGCTACGGGAAACGAAACATAGCTGCCCTTGCACATCAAAAAAACCAAGATCTTGAGTTTTAATATCACGCTTATTTTTAGATACGACGATCTCTTGTGGGGACGTTACATCACTCCCTGCTGATACCCTTAGATGTGGAAGTGGAAAACCCATTTGATTGGCATAGTCAGGACTTTCGCAGACGGCAATACAACCCGCTTCAGAACAGCCGTATTGCTGGAATAAATACTGACTTCGTACCTTTATCGCTTCAAACCAAGCTTGCGGTAGTACCGTTCCTGACGTCATTACAGCATTTAGCTGTTCTTGTTTGGGATATAGTTGTACAAGGGAATGCAGTAAACTTGGCGACGAATACAGTAAGTGCTCACTATTATCTAAGCATTTTCTCAATAGGTATTTAGGATTAATGTTGGTAATGATCACAGGCACTAAATCACGCTTGAGCGCGACAAGTACGCCACAAATTAATCCATAAGAGTGGGTAATTGGACAAGCAATTAAAGGGGTCATGAACTGAGGTGCAGTAAAGGTTGTCACATAACTCTCAATTTCTTCATCAATAGACAACCAAGAGCGAGTGATCACTTTCGGCTCACCTGTTGTCCCAGAGCTAGTTTGTACTAACACTGCTTGTTGATCTTTGTCTTCTCTTTTTAGAGTCAGTCCCGTCAGCTCAATATCAAAGATAACGATATGACAGTTTGCTTTGTCTGCTAAACGCTTTGCGGCTAAACGCGGAGTCGTTGCTAAAATAGGATAAAATGACCCACCATTTCTTTTTAAATATAAACAAAGCGCCAGCAGCTGAGCAGGATTTTGTAGGCACACGGCAACGCGTTTTCCTGCACAATCTTTTAACTGAGGGTGCGCTGAAAATATTTGGAAACACTGTGAGAAAAAAGCACTATCGATATAATCATCGTTAACGTAAATCATAATATCCCTATTATTTAAAAGCGCACGAAAGCGCATTCGCCACGATATGGTGACACTCTTGTTTCTTAGCCTGAAATTTTCTAGCTAATAATGATTCTGTTGCAATTGAAGTAGATTGATAATCGAGTTGAGCTATCCGATCAGCGAGCGCTGGATGCGTAGCGCTGTACTGTTCGAGCTTATTTTCAACCAGTTGCCAGAACTGGCTTTCCGTTCCACCGTAATGGCATTCAATTAGGTGAGAAACCTCTGCGAGGTTATAAATGAACAAGGTATCCATTACTAATTCACGCAGAAGCTCTACCGAACTCATGGCATAAAATATATCTAGAGGTGCCTTGGCTAAGGTTGGTTCTAATAATTCTAAATCAGGTGCCGGAAACTCAGTACTAAGGAACTCTGAGTGATATTCAACACTTTCATGAAAATCACGAATAATAATCTTTTCAGGCCAACCATGGCGGTGAACCAATACCATGTTTTGTCCGTGCGGCTCCGTCCCCACCCCATACTTGACCAATAAGTGCCAAATTGGGATCACTGCCACCTCAATAAGTTGCGAGAGCCACGGCACTAAGCCATATTTATCAATCCAATGATCAATAAATGGTTTACCATCTTGCTCGACCATCATCAACGCATTAAATGGTACCCCCGTTTGCTCAGGCGATAATTTGTTTTCTAAGCTTTCTCTAAAAATAACCGCCAATTGGTCACTTAAAGGATCACACTCCACTGTTTTCCCAAACGGTACATAAATCCCGCCAGCGTATTCGGCTAATATGTCTAATCCTGACAACTCAGGGTCTTGACTAACAATGTTTTCAAGCCATGTTGATATCTCTGGTGCCAAACAAACGGAATAACCTGCTAAGGTTCGCTTAGAAGAGGTGTTCACCATATTCAATGGCAATTTGATATTGGCTTTTGCCGTATTACTCACATTAAGTAAAGTTCTGACCGATTGCGAAGCAACATATTGGTCCCCTAACTCTCCCAAATCGATAATAACTTTCTGATCAAGTAAAGATGGAAAATCTTCTTTGTGTAATTGACGCCACTGCCAAGGATGAACAGGCAATAAAGCATACTCCTGCCAGTTTCCTTGCTGCTGAGATAAAATAAAGCTAAGTGTTTGCCAGTGTTCTTGATCTAATTCACTAGACCAAAAACGATCATGCTCATCAGGTAAATGTGAACGAAAATGTGTTCTTTTTATCGCGATCCAGTGCAAACAAAATGATTCCCCAGCTTCAGGTCCATAACATTGATGATCAAGAAAGTTAAACCCTGTTCGCGCTTTAAAAGATGGGTGATAAGGATGTCCTTCATCAAGTTGTGTTTCCAACTCAATAAAGCTTGCCTGCCGACGTGAAACACGAGCTGGAATATGGTCTTGATTCCAGCGACAAAAATTGGAGGTTTGTTTAAACTCTTCGATAATAGATAACTTAACTTGCTCAAGGGCGGGCAAGTCTCGAACAATATCTTCCCAAGATTGTGAGATAAGCTGAGGTTGACCATCAATAGTTAAGGTTGAAATATCTAAACGATAACGCCCAAAATCGCCAATGTGACCACGAACGTGATAATGCTTTTCCGCCATGATCCAAGTAAACGTGTTGTGACCATTCTCAGAGCAAGCATCAATTTCAACCAATTGTTCAAACATGATGGCTTCAAAAAGTTGCTTAATGATTCTCTGTTCAGGTTCTAGCGTAAGACAATTAGGCAATGGCATCTGATACCTCCTTTATCTGACTTGTGGTATCAGCTGTTATAAATGGATTATCGATGTAGCAATATATCGCCTGTTCGTTCTCAACCATTAATTCATCGACATCGTGGACACGTGTCAGTAAATTCGCTTTCATTGCCCATTGCTTATTTGTTAGTAATTGCTCGACAAATAATTTACCGCCACCCAATAATGATTTATGTAATGCGGTGAGCCGTTGCTTAACAAAATTTAGTAATAAAGCTTCATCAATAATATGATCAGCGCCTAGTCGACCAATAATCGAAAATAGATGGTTGATCATTAAATAATAAGTGAATCGCTCACAGATCATTTCATCATCAAAATACAAGTCATGAACACGGCTAGATTCAGGCTCCATACTTTCTAAATAACTGCGGTAGCTTTTTGATAAATAGAAACCTTGGTTATCTCGGAAATAATAATTCGATGGATAACCACTCTCTAATTGAATAACGCTATTTTGTTGGTGTGCTTCTAAAGCAATGCCATGCTCATCATACAAACGGATCATAGGATCTATCGCACAATCCCAATAACGGGCAAACCATCGCATCGCTACATGAGATTCAGAGCAATGCTCTTTCGTAGCCAATTCAACAATAATGGAGGCTAATAACGATGATTGATTTGGTAGCGGATCTTGTGTCAATGCTGCAATAGTAAGAACATCCTGATCTTGACCCGCCTGAAATGGATTTTCTCGAATAATAGTTTCAAAACCACTTTCTTCTTGCTCTGGTAATAATACGGTGACGTATGCAGGGTCTGTCACAACATTAAAGCTAGGATAATCACCACTAAATCCCGTCTTACGATATAGTCCAGCCATAACTACGCCAGCATCAAGTTCATGACGTTTATTTACCCTAAGAGAATTCGTAATTTTCACAGGTATCGAAAACTTATACATCCAAGATAAATGCGCACTATATAGCGATCTCACAGAGGACGTTGCTGTGAACTTACAACCATGCTGTCCGCTATCAATAATTAGCCCCTGAGTCATTAAATCCAGAATGGCGGGATCATGTAATAATTTTTGCGCTTGTAGCGGATGCATAGGCAAGACTATAAACTCATCTGAGATTTGTAAGTCTGAGGTTTCTAGAGAAGAAGCGATGATCTCTTCAGCTGAAATTGATAATGCAGAGCGCTGGCAAATCAAAGAGCGGGCAACATTAAAGTAATGAAGTGCAAACTCCCCTTTTAATTCAGGCGCATAATATTGATGATGAAAATCAAGCATCCCTTGACGACTTTTAGGCGTCGGATGTTGCCAATGTCCAAAAACTAAACTCTGTTCAACATCAATAAAACAACGAGAAGGCGGTGCATTTTTTGTCATATATTCCGCCAAAAAATACTCCATGAGCGACATACTTTCTAACAGGCGAATCAATAGTTCCTGTTTTTTTAGTGACATTGTCTTGTGCTCAAAAAAAGAATCTAAAAGCGTAATTGCAGCTTCTTTTTCAGAGATGGTATACCAATTTTCATCATTGTTTTTTGACCAAATATCACCAAAAGCATGGCGACCAACAATGGTTTTATAAGTCACTTCAACGGCAATAACTACATGTTCTTTAGGCAAGCTTATTTCAATAATCCACTGACACGATGGTGAACAACATAATTTATTTTTTTCCATCCACGCATCAGTTCGATACCATAAATCTTGCTTACATTCTTTTAAGTAACAATTAAAGAGGGCCTGAAATGAAGCGACTTCAGCTATTTTTTTTGCTGTTAACATCATGTTGAACCGACTATTTATTGATAAATAAGAAATTAGTTAAATATTTTTAATGATATTAATTCTCATTTCAACAATGATTACATTTGTTACACAAAAATGTATGCGGAAGCAAAGCATGGCACTTCAATGCTCGTACTTATGATTGAAACGCTTCAAAATGGATAATTAAGCTCATTCATAAAACATAAAAATCATGACGTATAACAAGGTCACTCAAGGCCCTATCATTAGTACTTTTTTCCTGTTTGCTTTTCCTGCACTCATTGCATTACTTGCTATTACTACTGCAAGTTTGGTCGACGGGATCTTTGTAGGTAAATATCTGGGTCCTCAAGCTTTAGCTGCTATCAATATTCTTATTCCCTACATCACATTCATGTTTGCATTGGGTCTAATGGTGGCTATTGGTGGGACAGTAACTGCAGGAAAATTTATCGGAGAAGGAAACTATAAAGAGGCTAATGGTATTTTTACCTTATCGTTAATCTCTATTTTTTTATTCGCTACCTTGATGGCGATTATTAGTTTATTTTTCAATGAGACTTTATTTTTATTTCTTGGTGTTGATAAACAATTAACACCCCTTACTCAAGCTTACTTCCAAGTAATATCAGTCGTACTCATTATTCAACTAACCACGATGGTTTTATATTATTTTGTACGCGCAGATGGCTTTCCAACTCTAGCAACAACAGCTTTAGTCTTGGGCTCTGTCGTTAATATCATGCTTGATGTTCTTTTTCTTGGCTATTTTCAGTGGGGAATTCAATCAGCCGCTTGGGCAACAGGTATAGCACAGATCATACAGCTATCAGTCCTCTGTACTTTTTTCACTAAGAAACAAAGATTGATTAAATTTCAGCTCTGTTATTCAAGCTTGAAGCCTTACTTCAGAGGATTACTTAATGGGATTTCAGAATATATCAATGAAATTTCTGTCGGTATTGTTATTTTCACTATTCATTGGCTATTGATGAAAGAGCAGGATAATACCGCTATCTCAGGCTTCGCTGTCGCAAACTATATGTTATTTATTAGCATGATGCTGTTTTACGGCATTATCGATGCTCTTCATATACTGGTAAGCCAAAATTATGGAGCAAGAAATTTCACACGCATCAACCAATTCATGCTTTTAGCCACCGTTACCGTGATAAGTATTAGTACACTATTAATAGTAAGTGCGCTGTCTGTATCAGATTCAATAACGAAGCTTTTCATTGAAAATACAGAGTCTGACGCCTATCAATTAGCATTAAGTTACATAAGCGTTATATGGCCCTGTTTTATCTTTAGCGGAATAAATGTCTTACTATCTTGTTATTTCACAGCGATGCACCGACCTCTTCAATCATCGATTATCGCTTTATCAAGAGGGTTAGTTTTACCTGTATCACTACTTCTACTCTTCGCAAATGTTATCCCAAGTATCTCATTTCTTTTTGCTTTACCTATCGCAGAGCTAATCACTTTTATTGTTGCCTCAACACTTTACCTTCGTTTCCAACACAACATAAAACAAAAGCCTGAGCTGATAACTATATGAACCTTATCAGCCATCAGGTCATACGAAAAACTACTGAGATCTTAAACTGGTACTCGAGATTACGGGAGTTGCCTAAGCGTCTTAATAAAAAGCTTAACTATCATTTCCATTTTCTACAGACGAAAAAAAGCCCCGCTATTTCTAGCGAGGCTTCTTAATAAGTGGCGGAGCGGACGGGACTCGAACCCGCGCCCCCCAGCGTGACAGGTCGCTAAGCTCTCCAATAAAGAGGCTAACCAACTGAACTAGCAACTCACTCAAATACATTTAACTCATTTATTCCAAATGTAAAAAAGCCCTAGTCTTTCGACTAGGGCTTAATATAAGTGGCGGAGCGGACGGGACTCGAACCCGCGACCCCCGGCGTGACAGGCCGGTATTCTAACCAACTGAACTACCGCTCCACACGGAGATAAAACTTTCGTTTTATCCGATACTCGTAGCTCAAAACGAATATCTTAAATTTAAAGCCTGGCGATGTCCTACTCTCACATGGGGAGACCCCACACTACCATCGGCGCTATTACGTTTCACTACTGAGTTCGGCATGGGATCAGGTGGGTCCATAACGCTATGGTCGCCAAGCAAATTCGGTTTATTTATTATCATCGACAATAAATAGCAATCTGGGAAAATCTAACTAGTTGTTCTCTACACGTTCAAGTGTACTTGGAGTCCGTATAAAACCCCTTGGGTGTTGTATGGTTAAGCCTCACGGGCAATTAGTATCAGTTAGCTCAATGCCTCGCAGCACTTACACACCTGACCTATCAACGTTGTAGTCTTCAACAACCCTTTAGAGACCTTAAAGGTCTAGGGATGACTCATCTTGAGGCTCGCTTCCCGCTTAGATGCTTTCAGCGGTTATCGATTCCGAACTTAGCTACCGGGCAATGCGTCTGGCGACACAACCCGAACACCAGCGGTTCGTCCACTCCGGTCCTCTCGTACTAGGAGCAGCCCCTCTCAATCATCCAACGCCCACGGCAGATAGGGACCGAACTGTCTCACGACGTTCTAAACCCAGCTCGCGTACCACTTTAAATGGCGAACAGCCATACCCTTGGGACCGACTTCAGCCCCAGGATGTGATGAGCCGACATCGAGGTGCCAAACACCGCCGTCGATATGAACTCTTGGGCGGTATCAGCCTGTTATCCCCGGAGTACCTTTTATCCGTTGAGCGATGGCCCTTCCATTCAGAACCACCGGATCACTATGACCTGCTTTCGCACCTGCTCGAATTGTCATTCTCGCAGTCAAGCGGGCTTATGCCATTGCACTAACCTCACGATGTCCGACCGTGATTAGCCCACCTTCGTGCTCCTCCGTTACTCTTTGGGAGGAGACCGCCCCAGTCAAACTACCCACCAGGCACTGTCCGTAACCCCGATAAGGGGCCAACGTTAGAACATCAAGCATACAAGGGTGGTATTTCAAGATTGACTCCACAACCACTGGCGCGGTTGCTTCAACGTCTCCCACCTATCCTACACATGTAGGGTCAATGTTCAGTGCCAAGCTATAGTAAAGGTTCACGGGGTCTTTCCGTCTAGCCGCGGGGACGCAGCATCTTCACTGCGATTTCAATTTCACTGAGTCTCGGGTGGAGACAGCGTGGCCATCATTACGCCATTCGTGCAGGTCGGAACTTACCCGACAAGGAATTTCGCTACCTTAGGACCGTTATAGTTACGGCCGCCGTTTACCGGGGCTTCGATCAAGAGCTTCGACCGAAGTCTAACCCCATCAATTAACCTTCCGGCACCGGGCAGGCGTCACACCGTATACGTCATCTTTCGATTTTGCACAGTGCTGTGTTTTTAATAAACAGTTGCAGCCACCTGGTATCTGCGACTCCCGGCAGCTTAGAGAGCAAGTCTCATCACCGCTAGGAGCGTACCTTCTCCCGAAGTTACGGTACCATTTTGCCTAGTTCCTTCACCCGAGTTCTCTCAAGCGCCTTGGTATTCTCTACCTGATCACCTGTGTCGGTTTGGGGTACGATTTCTTATAATCTGAAGCTTAGAAGCTTTTCCCGGAAGCATGGCATCAATGACTTCAACACCGTAGTGTCTCGACATCGTATCTCAGCCTTAAGATGGTCCGGATTTGCCTAAACCATCAGCCTACATACTTGGACCTGGACAACCGTCGCCAGGCTCACCTAGCCTTCTCCGTCCCTCCATCGCAATTATAAGAAGTACGGGAATATTAACCCGTTTCCCATCGACTACGCCTTTCGGCCTCGCCTTAGGGGTCGACTTACCCTGCCCCGATTAACGTTGGACAGGAACCCTTGATCTTCCGGCGAGGGAGTTTTTCACTCCCTTTATCGTTACTCATGTCAGCATTCGCACTTCTGATACCTCCAGCAAACCTTACGATTCACCTTCAACGGCTTACAGAACGCTCCCCTACCCAATGAAGTAAAACTTCATTGCCGCAGCTTCGGTGTATAGCTTAGCCCCGTTAAATCTTCCGCGCAGGCCGACTCGACCAGTGAGCTATTACGCTTTCTTTAAATGATGGCTGCTTCTAAGCCAACATCCTGGCTGTCTGAGCCTTCCCACATCGTTTCCCACTTAGCTATAACTTTGGGACCTTAGCTGGCGGTCTGGGTTGTTTCCCTCTTCACGACGGACGTTAGCACCCGCCGTGTGTCTCCCGGATAGTACTTACTGGTATTCGGAGTTTGCAAAGGGTTGGTAAGTCGGGATGACCCCCTAGCCTTAACAGTGCTCTACCCCCAGTAGTATTCGTCCGAGGCGCTACCTAAATAGCTTTCGGGGAGAACCAGCTATCTCCGAGTTTGATTGGCCTTTCACCCCTAGCCACAAGTCATCCGCTAATTTTTCAACATTAGTCGGTTCGGTCCTCCAGTAAGTGTTACCTCACCTTCAACCTGCCCATGGCTAGATCACTCGGTTTCGGGTCTAATCCTAGCAACTATGACGCCCAGTTAAGACTCGGTTTCCCTACGGCTCCCCTAAACGGTTAACCTTGCTACTAAAATTAAGTCGCTGACCCATTATACAAAAGGTACGCAGTCACCTAACAAGTAGGCTCCTACTGCTTGTACGTACACGGTTTCAGGTTCTATTTCACTCCCCTCACAGGGGTTCTTTTCGCCTTTCCCTCACGGTACTGGTTCACTATCGGTCAGTCAGGAGTATTTAGCCTTGGAGGATGGTCCCCCCATATTCAAACAGGATATCACGTGTCCCGTCCTACTCGTTTTCACTGATAATGCGTTGTCGGTTACGGGGCTATCACCCTGTATCGCAGAACTTTCCAGAACTTTCACCTAACGCAGAACTAGCTTAAGGGCTAATCCGGTTTCGCTCGCCGCTACTACCGGAATCTCGGTTGATTTCTCTTCCTCGGGGTACTTAGATGTTTCAGTTCCCCCGGTTCGCCTCGTGCTGCTATGTATTCACAACACGATACGTGCTTATGCACGTGGGTTTCCCCATTCGGAAATCCCAGAGTCACCGGTTTTTACTACCTTCTCTGGGCTTATCGCAAGTTAATACGTCCTTCATCGCCTCTGACTGCCAAGGCATCCACC
Source organism: Photobacterium sp. SKA34 (assembly GCF_000153325.1). Lineage (GTDB taxonomy): Bacteria > Pseudomonadota > Gammaproteobacteria > Enterobacterales > Vibrionaceae > Photobacterium. Next base: position 311,402 of record NZ_CH724143.1, on the reverse strand, counting down.
GTGTACGCTTAGTCACTTAACCATACAACCCCAAGAGGTTTCGTATGTTCAAACAACCAAGGTTTGTGTTCAACACTTCGATCAAAAAAGTATTAAACGTTGGTTTTTCGCCGGACTCGATACAAGACACTTGAATGTGTATTGTTTGAGAACTCGTTTTTATCTAAAGATAAAAACATTTTTTAAAATCAATCTATCGATTGAATTTACTAGTCAGCTTTCCAGATTGTTAAAGAGCATTGTGTTTCTATTTAAAGATCCACTTTCTAATCACACTCAAAGAATGTCTTTAGAAAGTGGTGGAGCTAAGCGGGATCGAACCGCTGACCTCTTCGCTGCCAGCGAAGCGCTCTCCCAGCTGAGCTATAGCCCCATATTTTACTTCTTGAGAAAGAAGTGGTGGGCGATACCGGGCTCGAACCAGTGACCCCCTCCTTGTAAGGGAGGTGCTCTCCCAACTGAGCTAATCGCCCACGATAGTTGCTATTTGTTTTCACTTTAAAAAGTAAACTCAAACTAGCTTTCCTTCGTGGAAAGGAAATGGTGGGTCGTGCAGGATTCGAACCTGCGACCAATTGATTAAAAGTCAACTGCTCTACCAACTGAGCTAACGACCCATTGGCGTCCCGTAGGGGAGTCGAACCCCTGTTACCGCCGTGAAAGGGCGGTGTCCTAGGCCTCTAGACGAACGGGACAATGTTCATACTTAATGTTGTTGGGCAACATTAAGTGGCTCTCTTACATTTTAACCAAGCAATCTGTGTGGACACTGCATTAAACAGCAAGTCTTTAGGTAAGGAGGTGATCCAGCCCCAGGTTCCCCTAGGGCTACCTTGTTACGACTTCACCCCAGTCATGAACCACACCGTGGTAAACGCCCTCCCGAAGGTTAAGCTATCTACTTCTGGTGCAGCCCACTCCCATGGTGTGACGGGCGGTGTGTACAAGGCCCGGGAACGTATTCACCGTGACATTCTGATTCACGATTACTAGCGATTCCGACTTCATGGAGTCGAGTTGCAGACTCCAATCCGGACTACGACGTACTTTCTGGGATTCGCTCACTATCGCTAGTTGGCAGCCCTCTGTATACGCCATTGTAGCACGTGTGTAGCCCTACTCGTAAGGGCCATGATGACTTGACGTCGTCCCCACCTTCCTCCGGTTTATCACCGGCAGTCTCCCTGGAGTTCCCACCATTATGTGCTGGCAAACAAGGATAAGGGTTGCGCTCGTTGCGGGACTTAACCCAACATTTCACAACACGAGCTGACGACAGCCATGCAGCACCTGTCTCAGAGTTCCCGAAGGCACCAATCCATCTCTGGAAAGTTCTCTGGATGTCAAGAGTAGGTAAGTTCTTCGCGTTGCATCGAATTAAACCACATGCTCCACCGCTTGTGCGGGCCCCCGTCA
>NZ_CH724143.1:126978-308783 GCF_000153325.1 Photobacterium sp. SKA34 | reverse complement strand
GAGGTCGCATTATAGGGGGATTTTATTCGCTGACAATGTTTTTTTGACAAAAAAAAATCGTTTGAATGTTTTTTATTCAAAACGACTTTTAAAAGTATTTTTTGGCATAAATTTAGGCAGGTTAATCAAATTCACTATATTTAGAAATTGCTGATTTAAGTGAAACCGCTTGAGATATTCCACGGCGATCAGCCCAACTTACTTTGACATCAATTGTTCTTAATGCGCCAGATAGAGCCGTGATAGGTTCAGAGACGTTACAAGTAAGAGAATAACCTTTACTTATAGCCACTGAATCTATGCAATAAGTGGAATTCGCCATACTTGAAAATGGGATCAAACCAGTAGCACCGCTAACGTTATTTACACGTCTTTGGTAATACTCCATTTGTGACTCTGCTATATAAAGCGCATCTAACGTTTTTAATGCATTTTCAGACTTCACTTCCATATACGCCTGCATTTTAACAAGGCCCAGTACTCCAACTGAAAGTACAGCAAGTGAAATAATGACTTCGAGTAGGCTAAAGCCCTTTTGATTTTTATAGATCATTCCATGATCCTTTTTGCCACTTAACTTCTTTTAAATCATCAAGAGCATCTTTAAATACATCGCTATTAAAACTAAAGTTTAAAGAACCTCTAAACTTTGCTGTTAAGCCTGGAGCATCTAAAACATAACCACCTTTCGGATGAAATGCACCATTTTGGAAATAAGCTACGTAACTTTTTTCGGCTGATGTTAATTCATCTCCAGCAGATAAAAGATTCCACTTTGTTTCAGTTGGAACAAAACTGCTGTCAGGGCTTTTAAAGTGATAAATTAATGCATCAAGAGTAAAAGCACCATCTATTGATAAAATTCCATCTTGTACTACGAGTATAATACCAGCCAGACCCACACTATCAATTTTTGATTGTATTTCAGACACGTTTGAACCTAAGTCACAATCACCGACAACCCAAATACGATCAGAATCAGAGCTGATACTCGTAGCTATATCTGTAGAACAATTACTTGATCCTGATATTACAGTAGATTTATCTCTAACACCTTCTTTCCATTTATCTCGTTGAACACTAAATGTGTCAAGAAAAGGGTCAAAAACTATATCCTTAATATAATCTTCACCAAAAACAGATGGTTTATTATTTGCTGTTATCATGCTATTTATTACAGTTGATTGATAACTACCTAAACAACTTGGATATGATCCTGCATTACCCGTATGAAAACCATCATAAGGCGGATAAGCATAATGCAAGCCTTTATTAGCAAATGTTCCAATAATCTTAACGGTTCCAGCATATCTAAGTAAAACACACTCATAATCCGAACCATTTTTTAATCCAGGATCAGGATACACATCAGAATTACCGCCATCGGAATCTATAATTAAATCTGATGTTGCTTTTATTGTTCCAGAACTTCGATTTGAACCTGCGATGATCACTTTTTTAATATTTTTAGCTGCAGGATTAATATTACTTATCGACAACAATTCATATTTCCCAGTATCTATGGTATTAACCGTTATAGATAACTTGCTATTATTACAACTCGAATTGAAATAGTTAACATCTAAAATATTATTCAAATTACTTTCTTGCTTAATTTTTGAAAAACCACACTCTAGACCACCTTCTGCAACCCAGTGAGCCTGTCTCGCAAGAACTTCATTCTGAGTACGTTTTATTTGATAAAATAAATTTTTATATGACGCTAATGAAAACAATAAAGCAACAATAAGTAAAACACTTGTAATTAACAATGTAGTCATACCTGACTGACGATATTTATATCTCATTGCCAATTCCTTACTTTTACTTTTGTGAATTTTTCAGTTTTTATTGACGTATTATTTTTCACTTCAGCCTTTAGTGTCATTGTTATATATTGGCTTGCAGCAGAAGATGAACCTACAACTTCACTACTAATGTTAAAATCTGTGACTTTTATACTCTTTTCATAAATAAGTGAGTTAGCATAATTAACAGAGCATGCTGTTGTTGTATTAATATCTGAGCTTAACTCTTTATAAACAATTTTATTTCTATCTTTATAATAAATTGAATAGTATTTCTGTGTGCCTGTTTTATCTTGATATGTATAAGCAAGACAATTATTTGATGGATTTATATATACGGTTTCAATTGCTCCTGATATTTTTAAACTTGATGAACCGCCAGATACATAACCAGCCCGTAATATATCTTCTTTTATATTACGTAAAGCATCATTCACATCTTGTTGCAACATCAACTCCAAGAACGTTTATTAGCTGCATTATGTCCAGATAAGAAAACTGATCCAACAATGCCAATTGCTAATAAACCGACAACAGATGCAATTAATAACTCTACTAAACTAAAACCTTTAGCATTGCTCATAACTACCCACCTTACCTGATATCGAAGGCGCTAGAATACAGCTATATATTCGTCCTGTAGGACTATAAAGTACGGTTTTGAAAGTATATTGATCTAATGAATAAGTATAATTACCGCCAATTGCTGCAAATTCAGGTTTTCCATAAATAGGATCAAAATAGAAATGAGTTAAAGTTGAAGATGAATCTAATGTCACTAATTCAAAATTAGAACTTGCGACTAAGCCTAATAAATTATTTGGGGGATTAGAGCAATCACTACTACCTATAGATGCACTAAGTGATGAAAATAAACACCATTGCGGAACAGGAGAAGTAACTTTATGGATATATACATTACTACCTCTCATCACCGCTTCATATTTCGCTTGTACTAAAAACCACTCAACTTCTGTTGCTAATCGCTTAATCTTATTAGTTTCAATTAATTGGCTAAAACTGGGCGCTGCAATTGCCAGAAGGACGCTCATTACAGATATTGCGAGCACCAACTCCAACAAGGTAAATCCTTGCTGTCGTTTATCATGCCGATGTATGTAATGAAAATAGGAAGCCTTTTCGCGAGCCATTCCTCAAATCCCTTTTAATACGGCTCTTGATCCTTAAGAGCACCTTGATTGATAGATTAACATCAACGCAAAATAGCAAGGATAAGATAAAAATCAGATATCGATGGAACTCGTAAAATAAAGAGATTAAGGATGATGACTAAACAAAAAGGCGTGACTCTGATCGAAATGTTAATCGCCGTTGCGATTATTGGAGTGCTAACAGCAATAGCCTACCCTTCTTACCAATCTTATGTTTTAAAAGGGCATAGAACGCTAGCAATGGGAGATATGATTAAAGTACAGCTAAATCTCGAAGAGCATTTCACCCAAAATAGTAACTACAATTCGCCAGTTATTAGTAGTAGTAATTGCACCATTTGCGATACAGACAGTAATCGTTACGCATTTAGTATATCGAGTGCTACAGGTTCTTATACAATCACGGCTACAGCAAAGTCTGATAAAGGGCAGAATCAAGATGAGTGTGGCAATTTAACCCTGAATCAAAATGGTACAGGTACCCCAGCTTCTTGTTGGTAAGTCGAAAAGATTTATAGATACAAAAAAGCCGACATTACGTCGGCTTTTAAAATTCAGTGTTTAACTACTTTTAGTTCGTTAAATCATCAAAAAACTTCTTCACACCTTTAAAGAAACCTTCTGATTTTGGTTTATGCTTACTTGCAGCTTTGCCACCAAACGTTTCTTCAAGCTCTTGAAGTAATTCTTTTTGGCGTGAGCTTAAGTTAACAGGCGTTTCAACCACTAACTTACAAATAAGATCGCCCGTCATACCGCCACGAACAGAATCAACACCTTTACCACGCATACGGAACATACGACCCGTTTGCATTTCAGCTGGTACTTTCAAGCTTACACGACCATCTAGGGTTGGAACTTCAACTTCCCCACCTAATGCCGCCATTGTAAAGCTTACAGGTACTTCGCAATGTAGGTTATTGCCATCACGTTGGAAAATGTTGTGTTCTTTTACATGTACTTGTACGTACAAGTCACCTGCTGGAGCGCCAAATTCACCCGCTTCCCCTTCGCCAGTTAGACGAATACGGTCGCCAGTATCAACACCTGCTGGAATTTTAACTGATAACGTTTTGGTTTCTTCTACACGGCCTTCGCCATGACACTTATTACATGGGTCTTTGATGATTTGACCGCGGCCATGACAGTGTGGACAAGTTTGCTGAACCGCAAAGAAACCTTGACGCATTTGTACTTGACCAGCACCGTGACAAGTACCACATGTTGTTGCTGATGAACCTTTCTTTGCACCAGAACCATCACAAGAGTCACAACCTACTAAGGTAGGTACACGGATTTCTTTTGAACAACCGCGAACAGCTTCTTCTAACGTCAGTTCCATGTTGTAGCGAAGATCTGAGCCACGCTGTGCGCGTTGTTGACGACGACCACCGCCACCACCAAAGATATCGCCAAACACATCACCAAAGATGTCGCTAAAGTCTGCACCGCCGCCGAAGCCGCCGCCACCGCCGCCCATTCCACCTTGTTCAAAGGCTGCATGGCCGTACTGATCGTAAGCTGCGCGTTTTTGGCCATCAGTTAGAATTTCATAAGCATATTTCACTTCTTTGAATTTCTCTGCTGACTCGTCGTCACCCTGGTTACGGTCGGGGTGGAACTTCATTGCTAAGCGCTTATAAGCCTTTTTAATGTCACGCTCACCTGCGTCACGGGCTACGCCTAGCACTTCATATAAATCACGTTTAGACATAACTTGATTGTCACCTGGCTAGATATAGTTACGGGCGTTAGAGTAACCTCAAACGCCCGTAATTTAAATAAGATGTTAATTAATAGATATTAATAACGTTCTTATTTGTTGTCTTTAACTTCTTCAAACTCAGCATCAACAACGTCGTCGTCTTGCTTAGCTTGTTGCTCACCAGCACCATCAGCTTGTTGAGCTTGTGCTTTCTGTTGAGCGATTTCCATTAGCTTTTGAGAAGCAGCAACAACTGCTTGAACTTTCGCATCAATTGCTTCTTTATCTTCGCCTTTACGTGCTTCTTCTAGTTCAGCAACTGCAGCTTCGATTTTTGCTTTCTCATCAGCAGGAAGTGCGTCACCCGCTTCTTCGATTTGCTTACGAGTACCGTGAATTAGCTGGTCAGCTTGGTTACGAGCAGTAACTAACTCTTCAAACTTTTTGTCGTTTTCTTTGTTAGCTTCAGCTTCTTGAACCATTTTCTCGATATCAGCATCGCTTAGACCACCAGACGCTTGGATAGTGATCTTCTGCTCTTTACCCGTAGTCTTATCTTTTGCAGATACGTTTAGGATACCATCAGCATCAAGGTCGAAAGTTACTTCGATTTGTGGCATACCACGAGGTGCAGCTTGAATGCCTTCTAGGTTGAATTGACCTAGAGACTTGTTGAAGCTTGCTTGCTTACGCTCACCTTGAATTACGTGGATAGTTACCGCGCTTTGGTTATCTTCAGCAGTAGAGAACACTTGGTTCGCTTTTGTTGGGATAGTTGTGTTCTTCTCGATAAGTTTAGTCATTACGCCACCCATGGTTTCAATACCAAGAGATAGTGGAGTAACGTCTAGAAGTAGAACGTCTTTAACATCACCAGCAAGTACACCACCTTGAACAGCAGCACCTACAGCAACCGCTTCATCAGGGTTAACGTCTTTACGTGGCTCTTTACCAAAGAATTCAGTTACTTTAGCTTGAACCATAGGCATACGAGTTTGACCACCAACTAGGATAACATCTGTGATGTCACCAACAGTTAGGTCAGCATCTGCTAGCGCAACTTTTAGTGGGTCTAGAGAGCGTTGAACTAGGTCTTCAACTAGAGATTCTAGTTTTGCACGAGTCACTTTGATGTTCATGTGCTTAGGACCAGTAGCATCTGCTGTAATGTAAGGTAGGTTTACATCAGTTTGTTGTGCAGATGATAGTTCGATTTTCGCTTTTTCTGCAGCTTCTTTTAGACGCTGCATCGCAAGAGGATCGGTCTTAAGATTGATACCTTGCTCTTTCTTGAATTCTTCTACTAAGTAGTTAATTAGACGAGTATCGAAGTCTTCACCACCAAGGTGTGTATCACCGTTAGTTGCTAGAACTTCAAATGTTTTCTCACCTTCAACTTCATCAATCTCGATGATTGAAATATCAAAAGTACCACCACCAAGGTCATAAACAGCGATAGTGCGATCACCACCTTGTTTGTCTAGGCCGTAAGCTAGCGCTGCTGCTGTTGGTTCGTTAATGATACGTTTAACATCTAAACCTGCGATACGGCCAGCATCTTTTGTTGCTTGACGCTGCGCATCGTTGAAGTAAGCAGGAACTGTGATTACTGCGCCAGTTACTGACTCGCCAAGGTAATCTTCAGCTGTTTTCTTCATTTTCTTCAGAATTTCAGCAGATACTTGAGGAGCAGCCATTTTTTGGCCTTTTGCTTCTACCCATGCATCACCGTTGTCAGCCTTAACAATTTTGTAAGGCATGATTTCGATATCACGCTGAACTTCTTCGTCCTCAAAACGACGACCGATTAGACGCTTGATTGCGAATAGTGTGTTTTCAGGGTTTGTTACTGCCTGACGTTTTGCTGGTTGACCAACTAGCGTTTCACCATCTTGAGTGTAGGCAACAACTGATGCTGTTGTACGCTCGCCTTCTGCGTTTTCGATTACACGTGGTTTGTCGCCGTCAAGTACTGCTACACAAGAGTTTGTAGTACCTAAGTCAATACCAATGATTTTACCCATCAGACTATCTCCGAAATTCGTTATATTTACTTGCTACACCTAGAACGGATTCTAAAGTTAGCGGTTCGGGCTTTACCCGTGACAAATATGTTTAATGTCTTATGACTACTAAATAAGGTCGCCAGAATGCTTTTCAAGGGCAAAACAAAAATATTTTCAAAAAAAATAAAAAAACCCACTTAAGTGGGCTTTTATACTTTAGCTGATAAACGTTATTACGCTTGAGTATTTACGTTACCTGCCGCAGCTTTAGATACCATCACCATTGCAGGACGGATCACACGGCCATTTAGCTCATAACCTTTTTGCATCACCATCATTACTGTGTTTGGTGCAAAATCAGTGCTTTCTTGAATTGCCATAGCTTGGTGGAATTCAGGGTTAAACGCTTCACCTTGTGGGTTAATTTGCGCTAAACCAAATTTAGCAACGGTGTCTGTCATTGTTTTTAGCGTTAGCTCAACACCTTCCATCATCGCTTTTGATGATTCATCAGTCTTGTCTGCCATCTCAAGTGCACGCTCAAGGTTATCAATAACAGGTAATAATTCTTCTGCAAATTTGTTTAATGCATACTTACGTGCTTTATCAATTTCTTGCTCACTACGACGACGAATATTTTCGCCTTCTGCGCGTGCACGTAATGCCGCATCTTTCGCTTCATTAGCTTGTGCTTCACTTGACAGTAGCGCCGATTCTAGCTCTGCAATACGAGATTCGTATAATTCTTGTTCTGATTCAACAAACTCACCCTCTACAGCCTCTACTTCAACAGCGTCAACTGCATCATTTAGCTGCTCATCCTGTACATTGTGGTTTTTGATAGTCATGCGTTGTTCTCCGCCAAGATAATTGGGTATGTATAATCAGTAGTAGACTATTCTACGCCACTACTTTTAAACAGTCTTGGGCATATTATGGGGATGAAGTTCAATGATTCAACCCAATATTGATAACAAACAGCGACAAGTTATTTTTTCTAAGGCTATACTGCCCTCACTATTAGATGTTGGAACAAAGAGATGACGCGAATTTTTGACACCATTGCGTTAATAGGTAAACCACGTAACCCTGATGCATTACAGACTCACATGAGCCTATATCAATGGTTAGTGGCACAAAACTACACCGTATTACTCGATCATCGTCTCTCTGATGATCTTGAGATCCCTGAAGAATGTTTTTGTGATTTACTCACATTAGGTGAAAAAGCTGATCTTGCCATTGTAGTGGGTGGTGACGGCAATATGCTGGGTGCAGCACGTGTTCTCTCTCGTTTTGATATCTCCGTCATTGGTGTTAACCGCGGTAACTTGGGGTTTCTTACCGATCTTGATCCTGATGATTTTGAAGCACCACTAACACGTGTTCTTAATGGCAACTTTATTAAAGAAGATCGATTTTTACTTGAAGCAGAAGTGCACCGTCATGGACAAGTGAAAAGTCGAAATGCCGCATTAAATGAAGCCGTACTTCACCCTGATAAAATCGCTCATATGATCGAGTTTGAAGTCTATATTGATGATAGCTTTGCCTTCTCACAGCGTTCTGATGGTTTGATTATTGCGACACCAACAGGCTCTACGGCTTATTCACTGTCAGGCGGTGGTCCAATCTTATCACCTAGTTTAAATGCGATAGCTCTCGTGCCAATGTTCCCGCATACGCTTTCTTGTCGCCCATTAGTGGTTGATGGCGATCGCTGTATTAAGCTGCTGGTTTCACCTAACAATGGTAGTACGCTTGAAGTCAGCTGTGATGGGCAAGTCTCTTTACCTGTGAGCCCTGGTGATGAAATCCATATTTACCAAAGTAAAGACAGATTACAGCTGATCCACCCTAAAGATTACAGTTACTACAACGTGCTAAGAGGAAAGCTAGGTTGGTCAAGCCGCCTTTTCTGATCCTCTATCACCCTCTACAAGAATAAACATTTTCATAAAGCCAGCCTCGTACTGGCTTTATTTCTATCTGCATATCATTAACTTAACCTAAATCAAATTTTTCAGCATATTTTCTCACTCAAGACTTTACTGGTTATAGATACAGTATATACTGTATGTAAAAACAGGTGTTGATTTAAACAGGTGAACACATGCTGGCACACATGACTATCTCTAATTTTGCCATTGTTAAAGCGCTTCAATTTGAACTTAAACCCGGTATGACCACCATTACAGGTGAAACGGGCGCAGGTAAATCTATCGCTATCGATGCACTTGGCTTATGCCTTGGTGATCGTGCAGAAGCAACTATGGTTCGTCCTAATGAAGATAAAGCGGAAATATCTGCCGCTTTTTTATTGGCTAATAACCAAGCTGCTCGACGTTGGCTAGAAGATAACGATTTAATGGATGGCGAAGAATGTATCTTGCGTCGTGTGATCACTAAAGAAGGCCGCTCTCGTGGCTTCATTAATGGCAGCCCTGTTCCGGCTTCACAGCAAAAAGCATTGGGACAATTGCTGATCAACATTCACGGACAACATGCTCACCAGCAATTAATGCGTCCTGAATATCAGCAACACATGCTAGATCAATATGCAGTCACCATTCGTTACTGGATAAAACCCGTAAAACGTATCAACGCTGGCGTCAAGCGCATAATGAATTGAAGCGCTTAACCCAAAGCCGCGAAGAAAACGAAGCACAAAAACAGCTATTACAATATCAAGTAAAAGAATTAGATGAACTCGCACTCGGCGAAGAAGAATTTAACGAGATTGAAGAAGAGCACAAACGCTTATCGAATAGTGGTGAATTAGCGGTTGCAAGCCAAACGGCATTATCAATGCTTTATGACAATGACGATGGTAACGCTTTGCAACTGCTTCAAATGGCATCTCAACAAGTGTGCAATTTAGGTGAATATGACAATAGCCTGAATGTTATCCCGCAAATGCTTGAAGAAGCCATTATTCAAGTTCAAGAAGCAAGCCAAGAGCTACGCAGCTATCTTGATAACTTAGATATGGATCCACATCGATTGATCTATTTAGAAGAGCGCTTAGCTAAAATCATGTCGATGGCGCGTAAACATTACGTAATGCCAAACGAGTTATACCAAAAGCATCAAGATCTACTTAAAGAATTAGACAATCTTGATTGTAGCGATGAACGTTTAGAAGAAATGGCAGAAAACGTAGAAGCATTACGCCAAAAGTGCCTTCTTGCCGCAGAAAAGCTAAGCAAAAGTCGCCAACGTTATGCTAAAGAGCTAGATCAAAAGATCTCTGAAAGTATGCATACGCTTAGTATGGAGCACGGTGAGTTCTCGATTAATATCGCCAGCGATCCTGAACGTATGCTTAGTCCTATTGGTTATGACAGTATTAGCTTTTTAGTTTCAACCAACCCAGGTCAGCCTTTACAGCCGCTTGGTAAAGTTGCATCGGGTGGTGAGCTTTCACGTATATCACTCGCAATTCAAGTGATCACAGCACAAAAAATAGAAACACCAAGTTTGATTTTCGATGAAGTCGATGTGGGTATCAGTGGACCAACGGCCGCGATTGTCGGAAAAATGCTAAGAACCTTAGGTGAATCAACCCAAGTAATGTGTGTCACACACTTACCGCAAGTCGCAGGTTGTGGTCATCAACAAATGTTTGTTGCGAAAAAAACATCGGAAGGACAGACAGAAACGAATATGCGATCTCTAACAGAAGACGATCGTATTGCAGAATTAGCACGTCTACTCGGTGGCAGTGAAATTACTGAACGAACATTAGCCAATGCAAAAGAGTTACTCATTGCAGCTTGATTAAGTTTCGCTTATTTAGCGGTTATGAAATAAACTAAGACACAGATGCAACTATTACGAGAAGTAGTAGTCGAATATCAAAATTATTTACTTTTTTTCTTTACCGCTTTTTACTTCTGCATAGACCTTGTTTATCATCGCAGCAGTTAAAGCTAAAAAGCCAGGATGCTATGACTTGGAAAAACATTGCAGCCCTAACCCTAGCGTTAGGCTTACTTAGTGGCTGTTCAATCGCTGAACGTTTGGTCTATCGTATTGATATCGACCAAGGCAACTACGTAGAACAAAAAAGCGTTGATATGCTTCGTGTCGGTATGACAAAAGCACAAGTTCAATATGTTCTGGGCACACCTATGTTGGTAGACCCAAGTTACCCAGACAGATGGAACTATATCTTCTATGAAAAGAACGGCCATGATAAGCCGATCCAGAAGAATCTGATCTTAACTTTCAACCCACAAGCCCAGCTTGTTAGTATGAAAGGAGATTTCAAACAAGGTGCCCAATTCATGGACTCTATGAATTAATAGCTCTTGTATACACTTAAAAAAAAGCTCGCTGATGCGAGCTTTTTTATGTCTAGTAAACAGCTATTCTAAAGCTTATTTATTTTTATCAGCTTCTAATTTAGCCTGCTCTGCGCGCTTGCGGCGGATCTCACGAGGATCGGCAACTAATGGGCGATAAATTTCAATTCTATCCCCTTCTCTTGCCGTACCATCTAGCTTCACATTTCGGCTATAAATCCCAACTTTATTCTTCTTTAAGTCAATATCAGGATACATGCCTAGAATGCCAGATTGTTCGATAATTTCTTGGATGGGCGTATCAGCAACAACTGCTAATTTTAATACGCGCTGCATATTGGGTAATGCGTATACAACCTCAACGTGTATCAGTGGTTGATCAGAATGCATAAACTTCTTTTGCTCGCTGAGTAAAAGCCTGAACCATACTACCAGTTAGATCACGGAAAATTTTACCAAAAGCCGCATCTATCAAACTGCTAGTAAATTCAAATTCCAGATTAAACTCAATTTTACATGCTGTTGAATCTAATTCTGTAAACGTCCATCCACCAACAAGCTTACGGAATGGGCCATCTATCAACTGCATATCAATTTGATTAAAATCGACCAATTTATTATGCGTAACAAATGTTTTGCGAATACCGGCCTTTGCTACATCGACAGATGCCATCATGTGTTCTTGAGAAGATTCAATAACTTTACTTCCAGAACAGCCTGGTAGAAATGTTGGATATGACTCTACATCATTAACTAATTCAAACATTTGTTGGGCACTAAATGGAACAAGTGCAGAGCGGCTAATTTGTGCCATAGAATCTCCTTCAAAGAACAGATTTCTCTATAAAGCCAGTATTTAGAAGCTAAAATAGATGGCCATATAATATCATTAGTTTTCATTCTTCCAAAATTACTATTGTTTGAAAGATTAATTATGTTAAGTTCAATAGCTTATTCGACCAAATACAGCATTATTTGTGCATATTTGGGACAGCAACACCGACTTTAAGAGGTCATCATGGCTAAAAAACCAAACAAAAAGCCAGGCAGTAACACTATTGCCAAAAATAAAAGTGCTCGATTCGAATTTGCCATCGGTGATGAATACGAAGCAGGTATGGTACTACAAGGGTGGGAAGTAAAAGCTATCCGTGACGGTAAAGTAAATATGACTGAAAGTTATGTTTTCTTACGCAATGACGAAGCCTTTATTTCAGGTTTAACCATTGCTCCATTAAATGCAGCATCTACTCACGTGGTTGCCGATCCAACACGCGTACGTAAGCTATTGCTTAACCGTCGTGAACTTAGAAAGTTGGCCGATTCGGTAAACCGTGAAGGCGATACAATCGTTGCACTAAACATGTACTGGAGCACCTCTTTTGTAAAAATCAAAATTGGTACCGCTCGTGGTAAGAAGTTGCATGACAAACGTGCAGACAGTAAAGCAAAAGATTGGCAGCGCGATAAAGCGAGAATCTTGAAAGGTAATAACCGTTAAGTTACTTAATACAACATGGTGTTAGCATTTGAATAGTAATCAATCACTTGGTAATTGAATTATAATATACCTGTTGACCTAGTTAATTATTCTGCTAACATCAAACGCATCTGGGGCTGATTCAGGATTCGACAGGATCACGAAGGCTTGTGGAGCATGTCGAGGTGCGGTTTGCCTCGTTAAACAGCCGCAAAAAAATAGTCGCAAACGACGAAAACTACGCACTAGCAGCTTAATACCCTGCTAAGAGCGCTCCTGCCCTAGCTTCCGCTTGTAAGACGGGGAATAACAGGGGTTCAAACCCAAACGAGATAGCGAGGGATTCTTTGACTAGAGAGATGAACCGCGAAATAGAATTCTGGTATGTATTAGCATAGCGTGTCAATTCGCAGTGTGGATACGAGAATAAAGATTGACTAAACATGTAGCGCCATCTGTTAGACTGATTTTGGACGCGGGTTCAAATCCCGCCAGCTCCACCAAACGTTTGGAAAAGGCCACTTCTCAGGAAGTGGCCTTTTTTGTATCTAAATTCGCCATTTCTTTTTCTTACTTGTTTAACACAACATCATCGAAAACTTGAACGCCTGAGTGTTAAACCTCCTTAACTGCTCCAGCCATTCTACTATCAACCAATAAAACCAAATCTCGTCTCCCTAAACGATATCTACCTTTTATCTTCTTGCGTTAATCTTGATCAAAACACCTGTTTAAAAATAATCATTCAGCCTAATAGGTTTTAGCTATTGAATGTATCGACTATAACGATTTCCTAAATTTTGCTGTTTTAACAATAATGGATCCAGAGATTTGATTTGCACTACAGCATAAAAACTTAAAATAATATTTAAAAGGATTCCATCATGATCAACACAGAAATCAAGCCATTTAGCGCAACAGCATACAAAGAAGGCAAATTCGTAGAAATCACTGAGCAAGACGTTTTAGGTAAGTGGGCGGTATTCTTCTTCTACCCAGCTGACTTTACTTTTGTATGTCCAACTGAGCTTGGCGATCTAGCTGACCATTACGCTGAGCTTCAAGAGCGCGGTGTTGAAGTATTCTCTGTATCGACAGATACTCACTTCACTCACAAAGCATGGCACGACAGCTCTGACACTATCGGTAAAATCAACTACTACATGGTAGGCGACCAAACAGGTAACATCACTAATAACTTCAATGTTATGCGTGAAGGTCAAGGTCTTGCAGACCGTGCTACTTTCCTAATCGATCCACAAGGTGTTATCCAAGCAATGGAAATCACTGCTGAAGGTATCGGTCGTGAAGCTGATGATCTAATGCGTAAAGTGAAAGCAGCACAATATGTTGCAGCACACCCAGGTGAAGTTTGCCCTGCAAAATGGAAAGAAGGCGAAGCAACACTCACTCCTTCTCTAGACCTAGTAGGTAAGATCTAATCTTATTTACCTTTGATAATAATGAGTGATTTTATTCCCTATATAGACTCACTTATTACTTATCCTACTTTTAAATAATTCCCTTATTTAAAAGTAATAAGGCATCAAGCATAAACGTCATGTTTGGTGCCTTATTCATTCAAATACCTTCAAACATATTTAAGCCTTTTTATATAGGCGATATGTCGTATAACAGTAGATCCGCATTCTTTATCTGCTGTGAAGCCGTAAATAAATTAAAAAGGCAAGATTATGTTAGAACAAAGCATGAAGCAGCAATTAAAAGCGTATTTAGAAAATTTAAAAACAGATATCCAACTGGTATTAAGTTTAGATGATAGTGACACTGCACAAAAACTGCATGAGCTTGCTCACGAAATCGCAGAACTAAACGATAAAGTTAGTGTTATTGAAGATAATAATGCCAGTGAACGTAAGCCTGTAATGCAAGTGGTTAACCCAACCAAACAGACCTCAATCAGCTTTGCAGGTCTGCCAATGGGACACGAATTTACTTCATTGGTATTGGCGCTACTACACAGTGGTGGTCACCCAATGAAAATAGAGCAAGCGGTTATCGACCAAATCGCGGCTTTAGATCAAGATATTGTTGTTGAAACCTTTATTTCATTATCATGCCAGAACTGTCCTGATGTTGTGCAAGCATTCAACATGATGGCAGCGATTAACCCACGCATTAAAGCAAGCATGATTGATGGCGCTGCTTTCCAAGATGAAGTAACTGAACGTAATATCATGGCTGTACCGACTATTTATGTGAACGGTGAAGTCTTTGGTCAAGGTCGTATGTCGCTAACTGAAATTTTAAATAAGTTAGATACAGGCGCTGCTAAGAAAGTAGCGGCAAACCTAAACGAAAAAGCCCCATTTGATGTATTAGTTGTCGGTGGTGGCCCTGCTGGTGCATCTGCTGCAATCTACGCTGCACGTAAAGGTATTCGTACTGGTGTTGTTGCTGAGCGTTTCGGTGGTCAGGTAATGGATACCATGTCTATCGAGAACTTTATTTCTGTTAAAGAAACCCAAGGCCCCCGTTTAGCGGCAAGCCTTGAAGAGCACGTAAAACAATACAACGTTGATATTATGAGCGAGCAGCGTGTTAATAACATTGTTGAAGCGGCTGATACTGAAGATGGTTATACGCACGTTTATCTAGAAAGCGGCGCTATGCTAAAGGCGCGTAGCGTGATTATCAGTACTGGTGCTCGCTGGCGTGAAATGAACGTTCCTGGTGAGCAAGAGTACCGTAATAAAGGTGTGGCTTACTGTCCTCACTGTGACGGTCCATTATTCAAAGGCAAGCGCACTGCTGTTATCGGTGGTGGTAACTCAGGTATTGAAGCAGCGATTGATCTTGCCGGTATTGTTGAACATGTGACTGTTCTTGAATTTGCTGACACCTTACGTGCTGACCAAGTGTTGATCAATAAAGCAGAAAGCATGCCTAACATCGATATTATAAAAATGGCACAAACGACAGAAGTGGTTGGCGATGGTACTCGCGTTACAGGTATCAGTTACAAAGATCGTAACACGGATGAAATCAAACACATCGAACTTGCAGGTATTTTTGTTCAGATTGGTTTAGTACCAAATACTGAATGGCTAAAAGAGTCAGTAGTTGCATTAACACCACGTGGTGAGATTGAAATTGGTGCTCACGGTAATACCAACGTTAACGGTATTTTTGCAGCAGGTGATGTAACAACGGTTCCTTACAAGCAAATCATTATTGCAATGGGTGAAGGTGCTAAAGCAAGTTTAGGGGCATTTGATTACTTAATTCGCACCCCTGTACCAAATAATAAATAGCATAACTATTAATTTTAAAGGCCGACTCAAAAGAGTCTAATGCCGTTCGGATAAGCATCATCGTTTATACCTAAACGGATACTTGGATGGCACAAACAGGACTGAACGTGGAAACGTTCGGTCCTTTCTTTTATCTGGAAGAATAAAGTGGCTCACGGCCTCACGCATTTGCTTGAGCTTCGCTGGGAGTGTTCCATCTGGACTTAATGCTAACCACCTAAGCTGGTTGTCAATGAGGTTAATTGCTGCCGTAAAACTCACTCGAGTCGGCTTCACATCTGCATCTGCGGCTATCTGTACCATTTCTAGTCGCACTAAGTTATATGCTAGCAACACCCCCCAGAGTTCTTGTTTTACTCCAGATGGGAACCGACTCCTCAGGGTAACTTCGCTTTGCAACTGAGTTTGTTTTATCTCACCAAAGCCTTCTTCTATCTCCCAACGCTGCCAGTAGATACGCAGTAGCTCTTCGAGTGGGTATTGATTTGGGTCTACCAAAGAGGTAATAAAACCTTCAATTTCACCCGCAGGATCTTTGTACAGTATAAGCCTTGCTTGCCAGGTGTCAGGCAGCTCAGAGTTCTTCTTTCTCGCCTGCGGCGATATTGGCATCTCGATGAGCATGTCGTTGTGAGCGTATTCCTCAAGAACTTCATAACGAAGCTTACGCTTTATTGGTGTTAACCAGTGACTGTTAGTTGCCGCTTTTTGCCAGTTAATTAGTAAATCTGCAGAGAAATAGCAACGGTCGAATAAGGTTAGTGAATTACAGGGAACATCTGTTAGCAGGCGATGCGCTAATGTCGCTTCACCAACATTGCACGCATCAAACGATGCGCCCAGCATCATGCGAGTTTCAGCAGCCATCAGTCCAACTAATCGAAGCTGAGGGTAAGGTTTGTAGCTCTTAGAAATGAAGCCAAATGATTCAGCATTTTCTTCTGAGTCAGGACATCGAAAAGTCGTACCGTCGACAGCAAGAACATTGAGTTTTAGGACGCTGTTTAGCTGAAGTGCATCGGCTTTCCATGCCGAAATAGCTGTCTTAAAAAGTGCGGCTAAGGGAGCCTCATCCAATCGACGTCGACTGTCCGTGAGAACACTAGGCGCAACTCTAGACCAACTATTCTCTGGTTGAGGTTGAAGAGCTAAGTCTAGAGAGCTGCATACTTCCTTGATAGATTTGTTGCGTTGCAAACCCATCCAAATGACGAGCCATACGGCTTGTTGAGCTGGTAATCGGCGACGCCGAATACTTGCTTTGTTAGTATTATGAAGAGCCTGTTCAATCCATTCCATCTCAATAGCATTGACAACAGACTCATAGTTACTACTATTTTCTATCGTTTCATGCGCTTGGTTTAACTCATCAAATAACATATAAAAATCCCTACCAACAAAAGTTGGTAGGGATTATCACGCGATCTTAGGATCGTTCAAGTACCTTAAACGATCGGCATTAGACTCAAAAGAGTCGGTCTTTTTATTATAACAATAAAAATTAATTATTTAACTTAAGGAAATAGTATTTATTAAACAATACTTTTTCTATTTTACTTACATGCCAGAAGTTTTCTTTTTTAACTTTACCAAAAAGTACATCATTTAATTCAGTTGTATGCCAATACTTTGGATCATTAAACTCTTTATCAAGATTAAGTTCCTGATATTCATCATTAGATTTTAATGGTTCATCCGTCACACAAGCCAGACCTTGGTAGTTTAAAAATTTCGTCATTCCATAATGTTTAGATATCATTTCATCCACAGTAAGGTTAAGTTGCCAAATAACATAACTTCTGGGACCATCTGATGCCAAATATAGTTTTTTTGATAAAGACGCTAACTTATCAGCATCATATAAGTATTGCCATAATTCACTATACTCATCTTTCGTTGCTAAATGGTTATTTAAAGGGCAAAGGCTTCTAATTCCCCATCCATTTGCATCTCTATCTAAAAGCCTATCACTAAGAATAGTAAACGTTTTATTTTTTATCTTATATTGCTTCGATGTTGTTAGTTCAAACTTACTTATTTTCTTAGTGGCAATGAATTTTAAATCACTCGATATCGCTCTTAAAAACAAAGGACACTTAGGGGCATCATCATAATGGATAACAGCAGAGTCATTTTCATAAGTGTCATAATATGAAAGTGAATAGTTCCATGGACAAGACGTTAAAACATCAAGTTTTACATTTTTTAATTCGGCGCCTGTATTAGATAAGAATTCGATGTTAATTTTATTATCATCTATAAATTCAGTTTCTAATAATAATTCAGGAATAGGATTTAAAGGTAATTGCGTTCTTTCAATTTCAGTTAGATCATTTGAAACGAGACTTGCTGAAAAATAATCAGCAAAACCGTACGTCATGCCACTCGAGTGCCCATAACCAAAGCCATGAGCGATTTCATGATACCAAGTCGTGTAAGCTGAATTAGTAAAATGTCTGTACTTACTATAATCAGGTTTAGTGTACTTGTAGTAAATCGAAGCCCACCCACCTGTCGTTGTTTCAAATAACGATAAGTTTGGCGTACTTCCCCCTCCGACGCCTTCTGCTTTGTATTTATTTCTCATCACTTTTAATGTTAATCGGTGACCCTCTGCACCAAATCGCATTAAATTTCGTTGTGAAATAGGAAGTAAATCATCACTATAATTATCACATTGTTCGTTATTCAGACTGCATCGTCTTTCAAAAAAATCATCTTTTTCTTTTGTGTAATTAAATGTATTTGCTAATAAATGCATATTAGCTAAATAGACCTCAATAATTTTTCTTTCTACTTCATCAGGTAAAGAATAACATGCCGTACCATCGCCTTCTTTTTCAGAACATAAATCTTGATAAGGCCCCATTATCATCTGGGGGTTAAACATTTTAGTTTGGCTTTCAAGTTTTATATCAGCGGGAGATACAGAATAAAAATCGAGTATTCCAGAGCTATATGGTGGTAATTGTTGTGATAATTGTATTAGCACTATATTACCGTCAAACTTAACAGAAAGCATTTTTAAAGGTAATGATGTTTTATTATCTATGTGCCAGTAACCATCAATATAATTGAAATATATATCTGTAAAGTTAAATTTATTGCTCGGTTGATTGCTTTCAATATTACTGATAACAGCGTCAATTATCGGTGTTTTTTTTGGTGATACAAGAAGATTTGTCTCAGTATATTTTACATTTTCATATTTTATCGATGTCAACGGTTCCTTTTCAAATAAAGCTTCTATTTCACAATCATTATTTACGCTATCAATGGCATATAATTCACCTTTTAATTCGCCATTACATCCTTTTATAGAAATAAGCTTATTAAATTTACTTGGGGATATAGTTACATTAGTTTTTTTATCTTTTTCTATATGAAAATCTGATGGTAACAGCTCACCATCGCCCTCAATTTTAGACGTTACGTGATATTTTTTCGTCTTAAATTCAGCATTAATGTTACAGCTACTTATATCATTAATAATATAATGACCATTATCAAGGTAACCGTTACAGCCGGAAATTTTATGTAATATATATTGAGTATTATCTTTTATAATAAATCGGTTTTCTTTATCAAATACTAATAAATCTGAATGAGGAACGTTTACACCATCAACTGAAACAAGTAAGTTAATATCTTGTTTTTTTTCATTTTGATCCGGTATCGGAAGCGTCTCATCTCCTTCAATATTCTCATCAACAGCTATTGAATCTTCAGGCTGAGGAGAAACATTATTTCCCATGTCTTCATCAACAACCGTTGAACCTTCAGGCTGAGGAGAAACATTATCTTCCATGTCTTCATCAACAACCGTTGAACCTTCAGGCTGAGGAAAAACATTATCTTCCATCTCTTCATCAACAACCGTTGAACCTTCAGGCTGAGGAAAAACATTATCTTCCATCTCTTCATCAACAACCGTTGAACCTTCAGGCTGAGAAGAAACATTATCATTTATAACGGGAGGGTTTTCTGGGGGTAAGGCATCATTACTGTCAACAACGTCTTGCTCATTAGAGCGTGCAAAAGACTCTACATCAGATAAAGGTTCAATATTACTTTTTTCATTATCTTCCTTACAACCAAACATAGCCAAAAGCATAATTGAAACCACTATATATCTCACCAACTATTCCCTTAATCAATACAATTTAACCAAGAGCATACACAATACGCATCTATGCGCATAACGAAGTGATAGTGTATTCGATGATTCCTTAGCTCAACCTCTCATCTACAGCTTAAATATTGATTTTATTGAAATTATCATAGCAGTCTTTCTTGTATTTAAAATTCCTTCTATGATGACAATCTCACCCATAGTTATTCCAATAAGGAATCAATAAAATTGTTAATATTAAATATCTATTAATAAACACAATACCGATTAAATACCTATAAACACTAAGCAATGCGGTTATTAATTTCCATTTCAAATAAAATATGCATCGAAACACATATCAATCCTGAATAAGACATCATGAAAACCAACCAAACTCATTAATATAATTATTTTAATCAATGCCTTATAATCATTAACGCTATTAAAGTGACATTTCATACAGTATTAGCGATATTCTTTTATAGCCACTTTTTTTTAATCGCGTATTTTGTCCCTTTTTTTACCCATATTTCCTTCAGGGTATATTTCTTTAACTAGATAAATCGCACTTTTGTTCCTTGAGTGATTCCTTTATTACAATTATCAGTAAACTCAGTTATGACTTTTAAGAATGCCCTTTGCATTCTCCTTTTTTAAAGCAGGAAGCTAATGTTATGGAATATTTAGAGAGAATTAAGCGTTTGGCTAAGGTACAAGGTATCAGCCAGAAGCAACTTGGCGAAGCTCTAGATCTTCAACAAGGCACGATGAGCCGTAAACTATCCGGTAAGTACGGCATTGAAGTTCGTGAACTAGATAAAATTGCAGATACATTAAATACCTCTATTGGTTATATTTTAACAGGTCAGGTCGATACTGGTACTCAAGCAACAACAACAATCAGTACTGAGTTAGATAGTGCCGCAACATGCACTTACATCCCTGTTATTCACCGTAAAGACTTTTCAGCATATAACGACGGTAGCTCTGTCGAGGTGATCAGCAAGCGTGCGATCCCCCAGCATCTAGAGCGTGAAGAGTGTTTAGGCCTATTAATCGATAACGAAAATATTTCACAATGTGCGCCTGTTGGTAGCTATGCACTAGCGACAAAAAATGCTGATTACCGTCCTAAGCAACCTGTTTTTGCCTCTGTTCGTGGGAGTGAGCCTGACTTTTACCATATGACGCAACTCGCTGATGGTGTTGTATTCTCGACATCACAACCTGATTTTCCTAACTTGTTCGTTAACAACGATGAGTTTCAAATTCACGGTTACATCATCCAATCTGATTGGGCTTACGATCGCCTGTAATTATCAGAGGTAATCAAAGTAACGAAAGCCTGCAAGAAATCGCAGGCTTTTTTATTTTCCTTTTCCCAATATCATTTCAATAGTTTACCGACTCAATATCTTTCCAGTACACTGAGACGCATTCGATTTGATTTAGGTATTCACTCATGCAAACAGTTATGGTCGCTTCAACTAACCCTGCAAAAATTGCTGCTGTACGCGATGCTTTTTCTCTCGCTTTTCCTATGCTTTCTTTTAATGTTGAAGGTATTGCTGCTCAAAGTGGTGTGCGAGATCAGCCCCTAACCAATGAAGAAACCTTATTGGGCGCACGAAATAGGGTAAAACACTGTCGTGAACAATGTCCTAAGGCTGACTATATTGTGGGATTAGAAGCGGGGATTGACGATAAGTTTACGTTTGCATGGATGGTGATTGAGCATAATGGGCAATATAGTGAATCACGCTCAGCATCATTACCGTTACCGCCATCAGCACTTGAGAAAATACAACAAGGAATGGAGTTAGGTGACATTATGGATGAAATGTTTAACCAACAAAATGTGAAACAACAAGGTGGAGCAATTGCGATGCTCACAAATCATTTATTAACGCGAAGCTCGGTTTATCAGCAAGCGTTAATCTTGGCTTTGATCCCTTTCCTTAATCCGCAATTGTTCTAACAAAAAATAGGATATTGTTGAGTTAACAATATCCTATTTTCAACATAATTATTGCTCTGGTTTATTCTGCGCAAGAAAATTCGCTAACCATACTTTTGTTTCATCATCCTGATGTTTTAACTCATTAGAACCTCGGGTGATTGTAGCGACACCGACCCCTAATAATTCACTGATCTTACGCTGACTTCGTTCACCATTCAGTAATTCATGGACGATATTCACACGTGCAATTAATGCTTCTCGCTCATCATGGGTTAATAATACTTGGAGTAACAACGCATCTCGCTCCTCTGCAGAAGCATGGCGGATCAAATCAAGTACATTCTGCCACTCGGTGAAGTCAGGGCTGTCAGAAGTTGTTGTCATAGTTACCTCATCAGGTATGTCATCTTGCTGCAGTGTACCTTGATAATCTATCGACACCAAGATATCAGCCAGTAATTCTCGTTATTACAAATAATAAAAAGCCGAGTGTCACGACACTCGGCTTTTATGGTTAATCGCGATAGGTAAGTCGCTGTTATTAATAACGTGCTTTTAATTCTTTCTGTGTTAATAACGGTGCCTTTTTACCCATTAGTTCGTTGTAGTACACATCGAACATAAGCACGTTTTGCACATAACCTCGAGTTTCATTAAATGGAATTTGCTCAATAAAGCTATACACATCTAACTTACCATCGGTCTGTTTTTTCCACTGTCTTACACGACCAGGTCCTGCGTTATACGAGGCAAAAGAATAGATACGATTATCGTCGTTTTTATCTAGCATCATTTTTAGATAGCCACTGCCTAAGCGAATATTAACGCCGGGATCGAATAAGCTTTCTTTACCGGAATAATCTCGACCTAATTTCTTCGCCGTATGCGCTGCTGTTGCTGGCATTAATTGCATTAAGCCACGCGCACCAACGTGTGATTGTGCATGAATATTTAAGGCACTTTCTTGTCGAGCTAATGCCATCATGGTTGATGTCGGTATACCACGTTTTTTACTAAAGAAGTCAAACCACCATTTATGCGCGAGTGGAAAACGAAGTGCCATATGATCCCACAATTTACCTGAAATAGTCGCCTGAACCGCTAAGTGATGCCACTTATGTTTTTCCGCATAAACCGCTAACTGACGTTTAGTTTGTACCCCTTGAGCTTTCGATAACAAATAGCCCCATTCACGGTTAGCTGCTACCAACCTATCAGTATCAATCAACTCACCAATACGCTTTAATGTCTTTATATGTGGCTGGATCAGCTTCGTCGAAGTTGGCCCTTTTTGATTAGGGTATACAATCGGCTTGTGTAAAATTGTTGCAGCGGCAGCACTGTAAAAATCACGTTCGCCTAACAGTGATTGATAAATTTTATCTGCTTGCTTCTTCTGGCCTTTTTTTGCTAGCAGCTGAGCTTCCCAGAATGTCCAGCGAGAGCTATCTTTCGCCTCTTTGGGTAGACGATTGATCCACGTTTGTACGCTACTCCAATCCGCTTCACGGATCGAATTACGAATACGGCGCTCTAAAATACTTACGTTCTGGCTCGTTTTCAGTTTACTATCACGCCATTTCGCTAGCACAGGATCGCTGGTTGACATAAGTCGTGATGCAACCGCATCAGCCAATACTTGCTTGGTCGCTTTATCAAAATGCTGACCTGAAACCACTTGGTTATATGAAGCAACAGCTTGCTTAACATCAGTACGAGCTAATCGATAATATGCAGGTTCAGTTAACGCTTGGTTGAACTTCGTCACTTTGCTTTGTTTAGCAAAATCAGCAACACCTTGAGGCTTATCTAATAGCGCAAGGATTTTATCCCCTGTTGCTTGTGCACTACCCGATAATTGTTTATCAAGGTAAGCCACTAAACTCTTATTTCCTTTTTCAAACGCTAGCAACATACGATCAAGGATCAATGTATTAGTACGTTTCCCCGCAGCAGTCCATGCATCTAATAATGGATCACAAACCGAAGGCAATGAACTCCCCGTCTTCCACAGTTTCTCGGCTCCCGCCCACGCTTGGCTTGCATGGCCCGTTTGGCTCTTAGCATAGAAGTAAGAACATTTTAGAGAAGTGCGACTTGGCTCTGTCGGCTGTACCGATAGGAAATCGCGCCACCTGTCATCTCCAGCAAGAGAAGACAAGTAGTTACGCTGAATGGTTTGGCTAAAAGGCAATGCCTTATATTTGTTAACAAAGATTTTTACTTGGCTAGGTGTTTTATCATCTAAGTCTTTATTAAATAGACGGTATTCCAAGTATGGATATAGCGGATACCCACCTAATTTTCTTTTGTTAGCGTTAAATGTTGCCATGTCTTTTTTATCAAACGCTGATTGCGCTTGATCATACCAAGTACGCTGTTGCTCTAACGATGCTGCCTGCACTGTAAACGTGCTAACAATACCCAGTGATAACAGTGCTATTGAAAAAATATTAGGGGAAGTTGGAATGCGTGGCACTAGAAGCTCCATGTCAATATAGATAAAAGTAAAATCCCTGTTGCTATGGCTAAACGGTACCAGCAACTAAATCTGAGACAATAATATTAGCAAATAATTCATAAGCCGATTCAGATAACAGAATAGCCTTTTGTAACATTAATGCGAAATCAACCTGCTTTTTTGAGTCAGTTTTTTATTACTCTCACCACTAAATATAAACAATTCTGTTAAACTTCAGTCCAGAACAGGTAAAATATTCCCTTTCATTTTTTAAGTAGAGATCACACACGGATATGGCTGATTACGTCTATACCATGTCGCGAGTGGGAAAAATCGTCCCACCTAAGCGTCAAATTTTAAAAGATATTTCACTAAGCTTTTTCCCTGGCGCTAAGATCGGTGTCCTAGGTCTAAACGGTGCCGGTAAATCAACACTACTTCGCATTATGGCGGGTATCGATACCGATATCGAAGGTGAAGCGCGCCCTCAAGCTGGTCTAAAAATCGGTTACCTTCCTCAGGAACCAATTCTAGATGAAAGTAAAACGGTACGTGAAATCGTTGAAGAATCAGTGTCTGATGTAAAAGAAGCACTGATACGTTTAGATCAAGTATACGCAGCTTACGCAGAACCTGATGCAGATTTTGATGCACTTGCAAAAGAGCAAGGCGACCTTGAAGCGCTGATCGAAACTAAAGATGGTCACAACCTTGGTATGCAACTTGAGCGTGCAGCAGATGCCCTACGCCTACCTGACTGGGATGCTGTGATTAAGAACCTATCGGGTGGTGAGCGTCGCCGTGTCGCGATTTGTCGTCTACTGCTTGATAAGCCTGACATGCTTCTACTGGACGAACCAACCAACCACTTAGATGCAGAATCAGTGGCATGGCTTGAGCACTTTTTGGTTGATTACAACGGTACTGTTGTGGCTATCACGCACGACCGTTACTTCCTTGATAACGCGGCAGGTTGGATTTTAGAGCTTGACCGTGGTGAAGGTATTCCATGGCAAGGTAACTACACCTCTTGGCTTGAGCAAAAAGATGCGCGTCTAAAACAAGAAGCTTCTCAAGAGCGTGCACTACAAAAAACCATCGAGAAAGAGCTAGAGTGGGTTCGTCAAAACCCTAAAGGCCGCCAAGCGAAATCGAAAGCACGTATGGCACGCTTTGAAGAGCTAAGCACTAACGAACACCAAAAGCGTAATGAGACTAACGAGCTATTTATTCCGCCAGGTGAGCGTCTAGGTGATAAAGTTATCGAAGTGAAAAACCTGACTAAATCGTTCGGTGATCGCGTATTAATTGATGACTTATCATTCAGTATGCCTAAAGGTGCTATCGTCGGTATCATCGGTGCTAACGGCGCGGGTAAATCAACGCTATTTAAAATGCTAAGTGGCACAGAGCAACCTGATTCAGGCACGATTGAGCTAGGTGATACGGTTAAATTGGCATCGGTTGATCAGTTCCGCGATAGCATGAACGACAACAACACGGTTTACCAAGAAATTTCTGAAGGCGCTGATATCATCAAGATCAACAACTTCGAAATTCCTGCACGTGCTTATGTCTCTCGTTTTAACTTCAAAGGCAGTGATCATCAGAAACGCATTGGCGATCTCTCTGGTGGTGAACGTAACCGTGTTCACCTTGCAAAGTTACTGAAAGCAGGCGGTAACGTATTACTGCTCGATGAGCCAACCAACGACCTTGACGTTGAAACGCTACGTGCACTTGAAGAAGCGCTACTAGAGTTCCCTGGTTGTGCAATGGTGATCTCGCACGACCGTTGGTTCCTCGACCGTGTAGCAACCCATATTCTTGACTACCGTGATGAAGGTCAGGTGAGCTTCTTTGAAGGTAACTTTACTGAATACACCGATTGGTTGAAGAAAACGCTGGGCGCTGATGCGGCAGAACCACACCGTATTAAGTACAAGCGTATTGCTAAATAAGCGCTAAACCAATAACAAAAATATAAAGAGCAACTTCGGTTGCTCTTTTTTATTTCTTAATAAAAACAGGGGAGATAAGACTATAAAACCGTATAGCTGTTACACAAATGAGAGTAAGGTAACTAGCAATAATTGTTCTGAACACATAGACTCTAACTTCAGAAATTGCTCAATGTGTCTTCTTTTATGATGTTTAATATAAAATCGTTTACTACAAAACTACGTAATAGTAATAAAAAAACATTACTGACTAACCATTTTCGTTATATCGCCCTATTTCTATTTTGTAGCGTGCTTATCTACAGTACACAAACCATGTTTGAGCTTTATGTCTCAGCCCAACACTCCCACCAGCAACTTTCTAAACTACAAAACCAAGCCTTAGAGCTCAGTGCATCATTATCTGAAGAAACCGCATTAAATCAAACGTTGAAAGCGACAATAGAGCAAAAAAAACAAGTATTAAAAATACTGAATCAGCGTATTGATGACATGGAATATGTGCTGGGATTACATGAAACAAATAAAGATCTTAATCTTCAAGAACGCGTTAATACTGCAGCGATTGATTCGGCGATGAAAGCAACACTGTTTCAGCTTATTCCTAATGGTAAGCCCACCCCGAATGTACAATTAACATCGGGATTTGGTACTCGTGTACATCCCATTACCAAACAACGAAAAAGGCATGATGGCTTAGACTTTGCGGCAAAAAGAGGTACGCCGATTTATGCCCCTGCCGATGCTGTAATAGAGAAAGTGAATAAAAGCCAACGTGGTTATGGTAATCAGCTAATCTTAAATCACGCTATGGGGTTTGTATCGACTTACTCTCACATGAGCAAATTTAATGTCAAAGCAGGGCAATTTGTTAATAAGGGTCAATTGATTGGCTGGACTGGAAATTCAGGTCTTTCAACAGGTCCCCATCTCCATTATGAGATCCACTTTTTAGGTAAACCATTAAATCCACGTCCCTTTGTCGATTGGGATATTAAAAGTTTCGACACCATCTTTAAAAAAGAACCCAATGTGCAATGGGCATCCTTACTCAACACAGTTGGTAGTATGGTTGAGATGCAGGTACAGCTTGCTTCTCAAAATCATGAAGCTATGTTTCAAACCGTTAATCAGCCGAAATCAAACCCAAAACAAGCCAACACACCTTAACGGTAAGCTATAACGAAAAACGAGAGGCACTGCTCTTTACTCAAAAGAAACACCTCTCGCTTTTTCATTAATTGATCAGATCTAACAGTTCATGAATGGTTTTGATAGGCGTAATCTTCGCCCCTAAGCCTTCCATCGATTTATGGTAGTTACGAAAAGGGATAAAAATTTCGGTAAAACCATGCTGCGCTGCTTCTTTTACTCGAGGTACACCACTATCAATTGGGCGCACATCACCGTTAAGACTAAGTTCACCCATAATGCACGTAGTACGTGGTACCACAAATTCATTAAGGCTACTTAACAACGCAGCCACCAGCGCCAAGTCAATACAGGTTTCTGACTCGTCAATTTTCAAACCACCAACAATATTAAAAAAGGTATCGTGGTAAATCTTAGTCTTCGCATGTTTACGTAAGATCCCCGTTAGCATCTTAATCCGGTTCATATTCAACCCCACACAAACACGCTGTGGAAATTCACCTTCAGTTTCAGTGGTTAAACACTGGATCTCTAACAATAGATTACGGTTACCTTTTCGAATACAGGTAATAGCAGAGCCTGAAGATTCCGTTGTTGAGCCAGATAAAAAGATCTCACTTGGGTTATCAACACTGAGCATACCTCGCTCTGTCATACGGAAAATACCTACCGTATCAACATCACCAAAACGGTTTTTATTGGCGCGCAGGGTACGTACTTGACCATCATTAGTATCAATGTGCAGCAGAGAATCGACAATGTGAACAAGCGTCTGAGGACCGGCAATTTCATTATTTTTATTCACATGCGCGATCAAAAACATCGTCACATTATTTTGTTTACAGTACTGAGTTAATGCTTGCGCTGCCGCCTTTACTTGCGATGGCGAACCCGGACTACCATTGGCAAGTTCTGTTGATACTGCCTGAATGGAGTCAATTACCGCAAACTTGATTTGCTTTACTTCAAGCTCTGCGATGATCGCTTCAACACTGGTTTCCGCCATCAGATATAAATTATCTTCATTGCAATTTAGCTTGAGGCGATTTACACGATTCTTAAACTGCGACAGTGATTCTTCTGCAGTACAGTAAAGTGATGGCATCAGCTGTGACATCCGAGAAACCAGATCTGACAATAGCGTTGTTTTACCTGCTCCCGGATCACCAGAAATAATATTCACTGATCCCGTTGTTAAACCACCACATAACACACGATCAAGCTCGCCAATGCCCGTTAGCATTTTTTCAGCTTCAACGGTTTCAACTTCATTAAGCTTTTTCGAACCGCCCCCCACAACACCCGCATAGCCGCCAATACTTGAACGTGCCGAGCTACTGGTTAATCCAGATTTGGTGTTAGGGATCGTAAATTCAGTGATCGTATTCCACGATTTACATCCAGAGCACTGACCTTGCCAACGAGCAAAGTCCATCCCACAATCACTACAAACATATGCTCGTTTTGCTGCTTTTGCCATTCTTTACCCTAAATGTCTAATCCATCGAATAAACCAATATTATTCAATGTAAACCTCAACTTAAATATGAATTTTTGTTACTTTTCATTAAACTTTTATCACCATCAGCAGATAATACTATCAGTGAATCTTTTAACAGAAAATAAAATGCAGTTGGACGATTACAAAGCACTCATAGAGCAACTACTACCTGCTTATGGAAGTGAAGATTTCCACCAAGTTTTTGATAGTTTAACCAGTAATGAATCAGGGCCAATCAAACTCCGTATCAAAATGGAAATTAATCGGTTAATGACCCCGTGCAAAAAAATCATTGATTTACGTGGTCGCGTAAAAGGTCAGTGCCGCTCTTATACTTTTAATGGTCAAACCCATTGGCTCGATGATGTTGCTATTAATATTCTTCACCGTCGTAGTAAAGTCTTCAATAATCAATATTGCGTTGGTCTCTATGAGGCCTTGGTGAATACGCATAATAATTTTAGAGAATTACATCAACAAGGTGAGCGTGCAACATCGACGGAGAAAAAAGCAACCACCGAGTTATTTACTGCTAATTTGATCCGTTTTGGTCATTATCTCCATCGGGAAGAAAATCGACTACAAATTAGTACACCAGTAACTATCAGTATTCCTTTCAATCAACAGATCTGGGGAATGACGACGGATCTTTCGTCATCCGGAGCGAAGTTTAAAGTCCCCTCAGCCTTTAGCTATCGATTAGGGCAAACTATTGATGCTTACTTCCCACAATTGGCAGAAATACACAATGAGCCTCTTTTAGAGCAATCTCATCGCTACCGTGTATTAGGTATTGATGATAACCCTGAAGACGCTAGCTTTAAATGGCTTCGTCTTATTGCGCTAAGTGAAAATGAAGCGTTAAAAAAACTGATCGTCACAAGTCAAAATAAAGGCATACTCCGCCATCGAAATAATCATGAAGATAAAATTATTCAAGCGCGTACCCAAGGCTATGAACATTGCTTTCTTAAACATACCGTAGGGCTACCTCTCTTTTTCTCTGATACTGAGCTTAAATACGCTTTACTGACCGATCACAACCGTTATTTATGGCAATACTGGCATGATGAACGTAATCAACCCGTGATCAATCAATTATTATCAGAGCAGCGCATTGCTTCACTAGGACATAAAGGGCTAAAGCAATCTAGCACCTTAATTTATTGCTTCCATCACGATCATCAAGGTCAACGCTATTTTTATTCTGCCGCCTTACCTGAAATGGACCAAGAGCAGCGCCGTATTTTTTGGCAATTAGGCTCGCACCGCGATAGCTGGCGAGTAATGCGGTTAACGGTTTACCCTTTACGTCAACAAGAGCTTGAAAAGCTCAATGATGTTGCTCCCGAAATGATTGAGAAATTTCAAGATCTCACCCATGTTGGGGTTCTGCAAGATATCACCCATAAAAATACCCAATCAGATTATCGTTTAACGCAGAAATCAACATTATCGAGCCAAGCGATCAATCCTTTTAGGCATCCGAAAAATCCGGTTTGTTTAGCTGAAGCGATCCATTTTGATCCAAAACCTCAACGCAGTGAATCACGTTTTAGCTATAAAACAACGATCTCGTTATATCAACAAGGGCAATTAATTAGCCATGGTCAATCGATCGACTTTTCGAGCCGTGGACTCAATATTAATCTTGATACGCCATTTCGCTGTAAAAAAGATGATCCCGTTGCGATTAAATTTGAGCAACTACAGCGCTTAGCTAAGCTCGATATCTTAGGCCGAATGCCCTATCAAGTGATTCGTACGAGCCCTAACGGAAAAAATATCCAACTTACGATACGCGATAGTCAAGAATCACGTGTAGGTGAAAAGTTTTTACGTAAACTCATTAAAAATAATGAAGAAAAGTTTGCCCTTTGTGAGGAGCAACTTCCCTCTCCTGCTATGTTGCTTGCTATGCACCAAATGCTATTAACGCGTTTAAATAGCATTCCTTATTTTGCCGAAAAAATAGATCACAAAATAAAAGTCAAAGCTGTTGGATCGAACTTTCCATTGTCGCCACTCGCTGATATTTTTTATCAACTAGGTGATCAAAAACATTTTGAACTTGGCTTATTGTTTAAGCGTCGAGTAAAAGAAATGTTAGCGTATCCAATGCGTCCTATCGAGAATATACGTGAACCTTATGTTAATGAACTCTATATCGCTTTTGAGCAGATTGATGGCAAGATAAAACAGATAACAGTCAAAGCCAGCTATGAGTTTGATAGCGTTGAAGAGCGTATTCGCTTTATCTCATTTGCACGTAAAAGCGGAAGCTTTATCGCTATTCGTGTCACAGCTTTACCTGTTTTTAATCCTTTAACAGCGTTAATTGGTGAGAAGCTCAGTGAATTAGCCCGTTTAACTCTCCATCGAGCACGAGCTTTAGAAGCAGAATTTATTTCTTTGATCGGTTGTGGCGAAATATTTGATATAACAGATGAAGTGTTAGTTCGATTAGAGATCAGCTAATAATGCGACTCTTTATCCATTAAAAAAGCCGTTGATGGTTTCTATAATAAATAGAGACAATCAACGACTTTTTATCTATATCTAAATGATTTACCAGCTTAGTCGTTGTGGTACGAGTGATGCTGATAAGATACATAAAATACCACCAAGATCCGCATGGCGGATCACTGCTGGTGCTTGTTGTTCAACTTTCGGTTTCGCGTGATAAGCAATCCCTAAACCTGCCGCTTTCATCATCACCAGATCATTTGCTCCATCGCCCACAGCGACCGTATTGTGTAGTTCGATATCATATTGCTCAGCAAGACCTTGCAGGATATTTGCTTTTGCTTGCGCATCCACCACATCACCAAGAACATTCCCCGTTAGTTTACCATCAACGATTTCTAGTTGATTCGAGAACGCCCCTACTAAATCTAACTCTTGCTGTAAATAATCAGAGAAATAAGTAAAGCCGCCAGAAGCAATTGCTACTTTCCAACCATAGGCATGCAATGTTGCCACCACTTCACGCATCTCAGGCATAAAAGGTAAATTTTCTTTTACTTGGGCCAAGATCGCTTCATCAGCACCTGCGAGTGTACCAACACGTTGGCGCAAGCTCTGCTCAAAATCAAGTTCACCTTGCATCGCACGCTCTGTTACTTCAGCAACTTGCTCTCCAACGCCGGCTAACTTAGCGATTTCATCAATACATTCAATTTGAATTGCGGTAGAGTCCATATCGAAAACGACTAACCCTGGTTCAGCTAACTCAGGAAGATCCGAAAGTTGGAAGTAATCTAATTGTAATTCAGCCAGTGTTTGTTCTGCTTGTTCAGTAAGATCATTAGCGATCGTGAAAACATCATAAGATCCCACTTTCCAGCCAGCCAGTAATTGAAGATCACCGTGTACCGCACTGTTTAATAATTCAATATCATAATGGCTAATATTTTTCCCATAAAATAACCATTGCGCTTGGCGTTTATCACCATTGGTTACTGTTAATAGTTGTGGGAAACGTTTATACAGCGTGGGGTGTTTTTTTATTTTCAGCACGTACTCAATATCCATATTATTTATCCTAAAAGTAACTTATTGCTATATTACGATGATTTAAATGGCAATATCATAATAATGGTGCAACTTGTCGCTACTTCTTTACAAACTACCGATACAGATAGTGAAGAGCAACCCAAAAATGTTACTAAACTGTAATAAAACATAGTTAATTTTCACTTACTTATCTTAAATAAATACAATAAAAAGAGTAATTATTTATGACTAAAAATCAGTAAATATATTTAAAATATTGTTTTTATTAACAATAAATCAAATAAACGGGGATATTCTTAACCACTCCATTATCGTGTAAAATACCACCAGAACACAGCAAAGGTTAACTCGATGATAAAGTGGAAAAAGAAACGCTGGCAACATCTAGGACGACTTTCTGTTCTCCTATTATGTAGCTTGGCATTAATTGGAATGCTGGAATACGGCGCGCTCTTAACCCAGCGTAATTACCAAATGCTAAGTGAACAAACTCAAACATTATCACGCATGTTAGTACGACAAGCGGCAGAAAATGCAGCCAGTGATATTACGGATAATAACCAAGATAAATTGCAAAAGTTGGTTAATAACTTATCCGGGGAGTCTTTAATTTTAGACGCTACTATCTACAATATTGAAGGTTTGACCTTGGCAAAAACAGACAACTCGATGCCATTGCCACAACTAACTGGACTATCAACACCGCTTGCGATGGCAAGTATTGGTCGCCAGCAAATTGTTGAGCCTATTTTTGCAAATAAGCATGTGATTGGTTTTGTTCGTATTACGCTTGAGCACAATAAATTGTTAGCTAATGCCAAAGACCAAATTCATTATATGACCCATATTATTCGAGGCTTAACACTGGCTTCATTGATGATTGGGTTGTTGCTTGCTTTTACCTTTGGTCGCAGAAAAGACATCTGGCACTTTCCGTTTTTTCTTACGGCAAACGCGAAAGACTAAATACGTTTGTTAATCACAGACAAATTAACAAGATAAAAAAACGGAAACAGCGAGCTGTTTCCGTTTTTTTGTGCTTAATCAGTAAAGATTATGCTTCTGCATCACCTAGGATCACAGAATCTAACGCGATTTCGATCATCTCATTGAATGTCAATTGACGCTCTTCAGATGTTGTTGCTTCACCACGTAGAATGTGATCAGAAACAGTACAGATAGTTAATGCTTTTGCACCAAACTCAGCTGCAACACCATAGATACCAGCCGCTTCCATTTCAACGCCAACGATGCCGTACTTATCCATTGTTTTGAAAAATTCAAAATCAGGATTGTAGAACAGATCCGCAGAGAAGATATTACCCACTTTAACTGGAATACCTTTCGCTTTAGCTGCATCTACCGCATTTTGTACCATGCCGAAATCAGCAATCGCTGCAAAGTCATGACCGCCAAAACGAATACGGTTTACTTTAGAATCTGTTGATGCACCCATACCGATAACAACGTCACGTAGCTTAACGTCATCACGTACTGCACCACAACTACCCACACGAATGATCTTCTTCACACCAAAATCTTTGATTAATTCTGTTGCGTAGATAGAACATGATGGAATACCCATACCGTGACCCATAACAGAGATCTTACGACCTTTGTAAGTGCCCGTGAAGCCTAACATACTACGTACATTACATACTTCTTTTGCATCATCTAGGAAAGTTTCAGCGATGTATTTAGCACGAAGCGGATCGCCCGGCATTAAAACTACATCTGCAAAATCACCCATTTCAGCATTAATATGTGGAGTAGCCATAGTTGTATCCTTTTCCTATTTTTAGTTAGCTGTCAGTGTTAAAAATTAATCACTAACGTTTAGCTAAACATGCTGTGATTGTTTGGCATTATAAAGTGGAAAATGCTAAATAATCATGCTTTTTTTATGATAAACAAGGGTAAATAAGATTTACCCTTGTTTTAATTTGAGTTATAGAAACGACTTACCGTATTCCATATCAGATGTTCCAAAGTACTCCGCTAGGCTCTGACCAATATCAGCAAAGCTTTCACGTAAACCTAATGAACCCGGCTTAACTTTAGGACCCGATACCAATACTGGAATGTGTTCACGGGTATGATCTGTGCCTGGCCATGTTGGATCACAACCATGATCGGCGGTGATGATCAGTACATCGTCATCTTGAAGTAACGCTAAAATCTCAGGTAGACGACGATCGAAGTACTCAAGCGCAGCCGCATAACCCGCAACATTTCGGCGGTGCCCATAAGCTGAATCAAAATCAACAAAGTTGGTAAATACGATAGTGTTGTCACCCGCATGTTTCATTTGTTCTAGTGTCGCATCAAATAAAGCAGGAATACCTGTCGCTTTTACTTTGCTTGAAATACCACAGCCTGCATAGATATCGGAAATTTTACCAATCGATACCACTTCACCTTGTTTTTCATCAACAAGTTTTTGCAGCACTGTTGCAGCCGGTGGCTCAAGTGATAAATCACGACGATTACCCGTACGTTCAAATTGACCTTTACCCGCACCGATAAATGGACGCGCGATAACACGACCAATGTTGTAATCTTCTAGCTCTTCACGGGCAATTTGACAAAGATCTAATAGGCGATCTAAACCAAATGTCTCTTCATGACATGCAATCTGAAATACTGAGTCAGCAGACGTATAGAAGATTGGTTGACCCGTTCTCATGTGCTCTTCGCCCAAATCATCAAGCACTTGTGTACCTGATGCATGACAGTTACCTAAGAAATCGTCTAAGCCTGCACGAGCAAGAATGCGATCGGTTAGTTCTTTAGGAAAACTGTTTGCTTTATCGCTAAAGTAACCCCATTCAAACAATACAGGTACACCTGCAATTTCCCAGTGACCAGACGGTGTGTCCTTACCTGAAGAAAGTTCTTGAGCATGACCATAAGCACCAGTGATCTCAGAGTTTGGATCCATGCCTTCAGGGAAGCTACCGCATGATTCTTCACACGCTTTTGCTAGTCCGAGTTTGGTTAAATTAGGTAAGTGTAATGGACCGTTGCGATCGCCGTTATTTGCTTCGCCACGTGTACACGCCTGTGCTATGTGACCAAAAGTATTTGCACCTACATCACCAAATTTATCCGCATCTGCAGAGGCACCAATACCAAAAGAATCTAGCACTAAAATAATTGAACGTTTCATTGTTACTCCATTACACATCTTGTTTGCTGATACGACGGTAAACTTCAGGAGTCGCTTCCGGTTTGCTCTCATTCACCGTAATATTACTGCGAATCGCTTTCGCTGCTTCTTCCCATTGCGCTTCAGTACGAGCATGTACCATTGCAAGAGGGGTATCGGCGTAAACTTCCTCACCTAAACGGATCATGTCACTAAAGCCAACCGCATAGTCAATATTATCGCTAGCTACACGACGACCACCGCCCATACCAACAACCGCCATACCTAAGCCACGCGTATCCATAGCATGAGCAAAACCCGTTGTTTCCGCAAATACTGGTTTTACAATCTCTGCTTTCTCTAAATAGTTGTCATAGTTTTCGATAAAATCAGTAGGGCCACCTAAGCCAGCTACCATTTTACCAAACCGCTCAGCCGCTTGACCGTTATCTAATACAGCCTGCAGTTTTGCACGCGCTTGTTGGGTATCAGCTGCTAATTTACTGATCACTAACATTTCTGCACACAGTGCCATGGTTACTTCAAACAAACGAGGGTTACGGTAATCACCGGTTAGAAACTGTACCGCTTCACGTACTTCAACAGCGTTACCCGCACTTGATGCTAATACTTGGTTCATATCCGTTAACAATGCAGAAGTACAAGTGCCAGCACCATTTGCAACAGCTACAATTGATTTTGCAAGATCTTCCGATGCTTGGTAAGTTGGCATGAAAGCGCCAGAGCCCACTTTGACATCCATCACAAGATAATCTAGGCCAGCCGCCAATTTCTTCGATAAAATAGAAGCGGTAATAAGCGAGATATTATCAACCGTCGCGGTTACATCACGTGTTGCGTACACACGTTTATCCGCTGGTGCTAAATCGCCTGTCTGACCAATAATCGCCACACCGGCTTCTTTGGTTACTTTACCGAAGACTTCATTGGTTGGTGTGATGTTATAACCTGGAATAGCTTCTAATTTATCTAATGTGCCACCCGTATGACCTAAGCCACGACCTGAGATCATTGGCACGTAACCACCACATGCAGCAACCATTGCACCTAGCATCAGCGAAGTGACATCACCTACACCACCTGTTGAGTGCTTATCAACAATAGGACCATCAAAGTGCATGTATCCCCAATCAATCACCATGCCTGAATCACGCATCGCACACGTTAAGGCAACACGCTCATCCATTGTCATATCATTAAAATAAATCGCCATTGCAAATGCGGCGATTTGGCCTTCAGAGACGGTATTTTTCGCTACACCTTGAATGAAAAAGTTAATTTCATCGGCGCTTAATTCAATATTGTCACGTTTTTTACGAATGATTTCTTGAGGTAAGTACATGCTGGTCCTCTTTTTTTAATTCAGCGAAGTAGGGATTACCAATGCTTTAATTATTTTTCATTTTGCTTTATTTCTAAATTTTAGGTGCAAAAAAGGCAACAACCACGAAAGTGCAGTGCTGGAAAAGCCAATTAAAGAATTAGTACGACATTAATAATGCCGCCAGAGAGTTAAAAACAAGGTGGCATTTCACCACCTTGTTTATAAAGGATTAGTAGCCGCCTTGCGCCGCTTCTTCACCTTCACCTAATGTGTGTAACAGATTAGCAAGTAAGCTCGATGCACCAAAACGGTAATGACGACTATCAGCCCACTCAGCACCAAGAATATCATCAGCCATTGCTAGGTATTGCTGTGCATCTTCAGCTGTGCGAACACCACCAGCAGGCTTAAAGCCAACAGTTTTAGCAACGCCCATATCTTTGATCACGTTAAGCATGATTTGCGCATATTCTGGTGTTGCATTAACAGGCACTTTACCAGTTGATGTTTTAATAAAATCAGCGCCTGCTTTAATTGAAATTTCAGATGCTTGCTTAATTAACGATTCGGTTTTTAGCTCACCGGTTTCGATAATGACTTTAAGCAGTACGTTATCGCCACATGCAGCTTTACATTGCTTCACTAGTTCAAAGCCAATGTCTGCATTACCAACCATAAGTGCGCGGTATGGGAATACTACGTCTACTTCGTCAGCACCGTAAGCCACTGCCGCTTTGGTTTCAGCAACAGCAATCTCAATATCATCATTACCGTGTGGGAAGTTTGTTACCGTTGCAATACGTACATCTGGAGTACCTTGCTCACGTAGTTGCTTTTTCGCTACTGGGATAAAGCGAGGGTAAATACACACTGCTGCAGTATTACCAACCACTGTTTTTGCATTATTACAAAGCTCGATCACTTTTGCGTCAGTGTCGTCATCGTTCAGTGTTGTTAAATCCATTAATTTAAGTGCACGTAGTGCAGCAGTTTTTAAATCGCTCATGACTATCTCCAGTCGTAATATTACATTTAAAGCGCTTAGCTATAAGGCTCTAATATCAGTATAAACGAAGGTAAAGCGCTAATGATTATTCATTAGGCTACCGAATGCAGTAAGAACTACTGCAACAAATGAGCGGACTTGATTCCTTGAAGTTTCAGTAAGTGCATACTTACTAAATGACTTATCCCTATTCCCACGCAAGAGCCGATCAACTCGTCCGCTCTTACAAATAGCTATATTTGTTAGGTTCAATAATAGCAAGACTGCCGTCTTTAGCCTATTAAACTTATGTTTCCACCAGTGGATAATGTGTTTACTAAAATAGAGAATTAGAAACAGTTAATGAACACTTTTTTACGTCATTATATTGCTTCTGATCCTGATATTACCTGTATCCACACACTCATAATCTGTGGCATAAGAATGGCAGAGTGGAATATAAGAAAAGGGAACGCAATCGATTTTATGAAGTTAATTTAGAACAATAGCCATAATGTTTACTTTTACTGTTGATTACCTTTTATAAACAAAAATATTAGGCATAAAAAAACGCCCCAATTTTCATTGAGGCGTTCTTCTTTATTCGGTTATCTCTACAATTACATTGCTAAAGAGATAAACAGACCAGCAATCGTTGCAGACATTAAGTTAGATAATGTACCAGCTGCTACTGCCTTCATACCAAAGCGAGCAATCTCTGCACGGCGACTTGGAGCAAGGCCACCTAGGCCACCCAGTAGGATTGCAACCGATGATAGGTTAGCGAAACCACATAGTGCGAATGAGATGATAGCTTTAGTCTTCTCAGTCATTGCAACACCTGTTTGTGCCACAACCATACCGCCATCAGCAACGTCTTTTAAGTACGGTGCAAAGTTTAAGTAAGCAACGAATTCGTTAACAACAATCTTCTGACCAATGAATGAACCCGCCACTTGTGCTTCACCCCATGGAACGCCGATAAGGTAAGCCAATGGTGCGAAGATGTAACCTAGAATAAGTTCAAGAGTCAGCTCAGGCATACCGAACCAACCACCGATACCACCAAGCATACCGTTAATTAGAGCAATCAAACCGATGAACGCTAGAAGCATTGCACCTACGTTTAGCGCAAGTTGCATACCTGATGATGCGCCTGCTGCTGCTGCATCGATAACGTTAGCTGGCTTTTCAACGCCTTCTTCGTCGACACCTGCAATCTGCTCTACAGGCTGCTCTGTTTCTGGCTTAATGATTTTAGCAAACAATAAACCACCAGGGGCTGCCATGAATGATGCTGCAATTAGGTACTCTAGCGGAACACCCATTTGTGCGTAACCTGCAAGTACACCACCAGCAACTGACGCCAAACCACCACACATTACGGCAAATAGCTCAGACTGAGTCATTTTAGGAATGAATGGACGAACAACTAGCGGCGCTTCTGTTTGGCCAACAAAAATGTTTGCTGTCGCTGACATAGATTCAGCGTGAGAAGTACCCAATACTTTGCGTAGACCACCACCAAGGATATTGATAACAACTTGCATCACACCTAGGTAGTAAAGAACACTGATCAACGCGGAAAAGAAAACAATAACAGGAAGAACGCGTAGTGCGAATACAAAGCCGCCACCACCGAACACTTCAAACATTTTGTCCGATGTTAGACCGCCAAAGAGGAAATTGATACCGTCATTACCATAAGCAATAACATTAGCAACTGCCTGAGACATGCCATATAGCACATCACGACCCACTGGTACATAAAGAACAAATGCACCTAATAAAAATTGGATAGCGAATGCGCCTCCAACAGTACGTAGATTAATTGCTTTACGGTTGTCTGATAGTAGAACTGCAATAAGTAGCAGTACAACCATCCCAACCAGGCTCATAAACATGCTCATGGTTTATGTCTATCC
Organism: Photobacterium sp. SKA34; assembly: GCF_000153325.1. Classification (GTDB taxonomy): domain Bacteria; phylum Pseudomonadota; class Gammaproteobacteria; order Enterobacterales; family Vibrionaceae; genus Photobacterium. The sequence continues at coordinate 268,962 of NZ_CH724143.1, read as the reverse complement.
TATTAAGTTAAGTTTGGCGTCTCGACAATTCGGCTCTTTAAGAGTCCGGCGCATTATACGCATGCAATCGCTAACAAAGTAATGCCATCATCACAGTTTTATAGCCACAACCATGCAAGAGTTTCTCGGTCTGTGATCTTGCTCACAAGATAGCCAGACCAAAAAGCAAACGTTTTACGCAATCGGTTGCGTTTTGCACCAAGATCACGATGGAATTTTAAAAAGTTCATGTGCCGTTAAGGTTGTCGCCTCAGTTACAGACTCGATACTTATCCCTTTAAGAGATGCAACAGACTGCGCTATATAGGCGATTCTTTCCGGTCTGTTCGGCTGACCTTGAAAGCTATAAACAGGCATATCAGGCGCATCAGTTTCTAACACAATCTCAGAAAGTGGTATTTTCGTGATAGTCTCTCGCGTTTTTTTCGCTCGCTCATAGGTAATAGTGCCGCCAACACCAATTTTTAAGCCGAGATCTATTAATTGAACCGCTTGCTGGTAACTGCCACTAAACCCATGGTAAACCCCACCTTGAGATGGAGTTTTCGCTTTAATGGCTCGCATTAATTCTGGAAAAGCTTTACGGCAATGCAAAATAATCGGCAGCCGATAGATATTAGCTAACTGTAATTGTGTTTGTAACCATGTTTGTTGTAACTCTCTATCAACTGTTTCAATCGTAAAATCTAACCCGCACTCACCCACAGCAACACATTTTGAATGCGGTTGTTTAACGGCCTCTTTCAACTCAAAATTTAAACGCTGACAAAAATCACTAGTATGCTCAGAACTAAAGAAAGGATGGATACCCAAACCGTAATAAAGTGCAGGATAGCGCTGACATAACTGCTGTACTTTAGCCCAATTCGATAGTCCTACCGTTGGGATCAAGATCTGTTTAACTCCTCCCTCCTGCGCCAAAGACAATGCTTGCTCTGGGTCATCATTAAAGGGAGGAAAATCAAAATGGCAGTGGGTATCTATCATAAATATTCCTGTCGTAACTAATATGTTGATAGTGGTGATTCAATATAAGCTTAATGATTATTTCCACCTACTCTTAATGATTCTTATACACCTAGATTGAGTCTCGCGCTAAAATCAGCGACAATAAGCGACAACTCACTCCATTCATTCTGTTCTGTTGCTTTGCTTGATGTAATACGGCAGCAACGGAGTACTTTTATTAAAAAAGAACACGCTAATGTCGCAAACTCAGTTTCAGGGCGAAGTATCAAAACGTCGTACTTTCGCAATCATCTCTCACCCCGATGCGGGTAAGACCACCATTACTGAAAAAGTACTGTTATTCGGAAACGCTATCCAAAAAGCAGGTACAGTAAAAGGCCGTGGTTCAAACCAACACGCCAAGTCAGACTGGATGGAGATGGAAAAAGAACGTGGTATCTCGGTAACTACATCTGTGATGCAGTTCCCATATAACGAGTGCCTAGTAAACCTTCTTGACACTCCAGGACACGAAGACTTCTCTGAAGATACTTACCGTACCCTAACCGCTGTTGATTCATGTTTAATGGTTATCGATGCGGCAAAAGGTGTCGAGGATCGTACCCGTAAGCTAATGGAAGTAACCCGTCTACGTGATACACCTATTGTTACTTTCATGAACAAATTGGACCGTGATATCCGTGATCCAATGGAGCTTCTTGATGAAGTAGAAAATGAATTAGGTATGGCTTGTGCCCCTATTTCATGGCCTATCGGTTGTGGTAAGGAGTTCAAAGGTGTTTACCATATTCACCGTGATGAAACGATCTTTTATAGCACAGGTCAAGGCCACACAATTCAAGATCAACGCATCATTAAAGGGTTAGAAAGCCCAGATCTTGATGAAGCAATTGGGACAGAGCTTGCTGAACAACTTCGTGAAGAACTTGAGCTTGTGATGGGCGCATCAAATGAATTTGATGAAGAATTATTTTTAGCCGGTGAACTAACCCCCGTATTTTTCGGTACAGCGCTGGGTAACTTTGGCGTTGACCACATGCTTGATGGCTTAACAGCTTGGGCGCCAAAGCCTTTAGCACGCCAAGCTAATGAACGTGAAGTTGAAGCAACGGAAGAGAAATTCTCTGGCTTCGTATTTAAGATCCAAGCCAATATGGATCCTAAACACCGTGACCGTATTGCCTTTATGCGTATTGTATCGGGTACTTACACTCAAGGTATGAAGATGAACCATGTTCGTACTGGAAAAAATGTAAGTATTTCTGATGCGGTAACATTTATGGCAGGTGATCGTTCTCGTGCAGAAACGGCTTATGCCGGTGATATTATTGGCCTACATAACCACGGTACGATTCAAATTGGTGATACCTTCACTCAAGGTGAAAGCCTGAAATTCGCAGGTATTCCTAACTTCGCGCCTGAATTGTTCCGTCGTATTCGCCTTAAAGATCCACTAAAGCAAAAGCAGCTATTAAAAGGTCTGGTACAGCTTTCAGAAGAAGGTGCCGTACAGGTATTCCGTCCACTACAAAACAACGATTTGATCGTTGGTGCGGTTGGTGTACTTCAGTTTGATGTGGTTGTTGCCCGTCTTAAAGCTGAATATAATGTTGAAGCGATCTATGAAGGCGTTAACGTAGCAACTGCGCGTTGGGTTGAGTGTAATGACGTGAAAAAACTCGAAGAGTTTAAGCGTAAGAACCAATCAAACCTTGCACTCGATGGTGGCGATAATCTCTCTTATATTGCACCAACTATGGTTAACTTAAACCTTGCAAAAGAGCGTTTCCCTGAAGTTGATTTCCGTGCAACTCGTGAGCACTAATCACCTCAGCTAGATAGAACAAAGCCGAGCATCACGCTCGGCTTTTTTATATCACTTAATCACAGATTTTGGACTTAGCCAAAAGGCATAAACATATACGCCATGATCAAGGCATCTTCACGCCCATTTTCCGTTGGGTAGTAATCAATACGGCGATTGGTTTCATTAAAGCCAGTTGCTTCATAAAGTTTATACGCACCAGTGTTACTCTCACGAACTTCTAACCAGATCTCTTCCGCTTGCTTGGCTTCTAACGCATCAATAAAACCATTGAGTAACACCTTGCCATATCCCTTTCGTTGATGAGTAGGATCAATTGCAATATTTAACAGTGTTCCTTCACCCGCCACTAATTGACCAAAGCAGTAACCTACTACCTGCTCATCAACAACTAACACATAATTAGCAGCAATACGATTTGGCTCTTTACGGATCATCGACTCAGCCCATGGAAAAGCATGAGCTACTTGTTCAATACGCCAAACATCATCAACATGCTGGGTGCCTAATGGAATAATTTTATACGTCATAACTACAGATCTGTTGCCATAATGCTTTCTTCGATGAAGGATCATTATGCATTAAGTGTAAAGATACGGAATTTAATACCTGACAGCCTGCAGGGTGAACCCCTTGGCAACCCGCAAACCAGCACCATGTAAAGTGATGCTCACCGACTTGCTCAACGGCTTCAAGCGGTAAGCATAATGCTTGTTCTGGCGTTAATTTCATACTGCTCAGGATCCGTCCGAAAAGCCAAGCGTCATGCTCATTAAGTTCATCATTAGTTATCAGTAGTAACTTGCAATCTTCAGGTAAATCGATAACTGGGATCTCTTGATTGGGAAATATTTCAGGTTTTCTAACCTGCCAATAAGTGAGGCCCATTTCTTGTAGAACCTGAATATCACGCTGTTTCATTCCACACCTGCTATCTTTTCTATCAATCACAGCATGCCTGAGCACGCTATGAGGATCTATGAGCGCAGATCCTACCAAATTACGTATCGGTTGTACTCATAAAGTCTTACTCAAGACGGAGATAAAAAATACCGACTCAAGGCCGGTATCTCTCTCATATAAAATCAAGTTAATCGTGATAACGTTGTGCTAATTCATTGGCTGCAATAACCGCTTGGTACACTTGCTCCGCACTCACAGTAACAGGCATATTACTCATTGAATTACTTGGAGAACAGGCAATATCAACAATCTGACGCCAATCATCTTCAACCCATTCATTAATACCAAAATCAGCTAATGTCAGTGGTAACCCTGCCATTTTGATCACGTAAATAACATTCTCGATTTCTTCAATATCGGCTTTTTCTAATACCAATTGTACTAATAAGCCAAATGTTACTTTTTCACCATGTTGAATATGTTTAAATTTCTCAAGTGACGACATGCCATTACAGATCGCATGTGCACACGCAATGCCGCCAGATTCTGCCGCCACACCACTTAAATACACAATGGCTTCTACCATCTCTTCTAATGCCGGTGTAACTTCCTGACGACGGACGGCTTCCATCGCCATTTCAACATTATCGACAATCAGCTCATAACACATAAGAGCCATACCAAGTCCGGTACGTGACACACGTTTTTGTACCAGATTAAGTCCTGCGGCATAACAACAAGCACGCGTTTCAAAAAAGGTCGCTAGCGCATCACCAATGCCTGCGGCAAAATATTTTTCCGGGGCTTGAGCAATAATACGAGTATCTGCTAATACCACATCAGGGTTTTGCGGTAATAACAAGTAACGATCAAATTCACCGCTCTCTTTATAGATAACAGATACCGCGGTACAAGGTGCATCACTTGACGCAATTGTTGGGAAGATCACCACAGATGCATTGCTATAATGCGCAACAGCCTTTGCCACATCCATGGTTTTACCACCACCAATACCAACAACAACATTTGCATTTTGTGCTGTTACTATCTTACGTAAACGTTCAATTTCGTTATCACTACATTCATACTGGAATTTCTCGCAATATGTCTTGATCCCCGCGAGTTCTAAACAAGGCACCGCTTCTTGTTGAACGCGATCTAAAATGAAATCATCACAAATCAATAAGGCATTATTGCCAAAGTCTTTTATAAAAGCATCAAGTTGAGAAAGTAAATCTTGACCAATAATGAATTTTTTTGGCGATGTGATGCTGCGAGGGATCATCGGTGACAGTCCTAATTATATTTATATAAGTAACAAATTATCACGATGTAGTAATTAGCTATATGTGGAAATTAGATATCTTACTTCTCAATACTAATAATTTTTAAACATAAAAAGCACAGCGTGGTATGGCTGTGCTTTCATTGTAAGACGTTAAAACATTAATCTATAAATACGTACAAACTGTACTTATAGTGAGTTGAATTCATTACAGTATTCAACCTTACCTTGATATTGTACGACTGATTCAGGAATAACTTCATAAACCATAAATGCATTTTTTATATCAGGCAAAGTAGAGGTTAGTTGATGATCAACTGCTTTTTTAAAACCCGCTTTTTCATAATATTCATGATTCCCCACAGCCACTATAACGGGATAGTCAAAATCTGCGAGTACACTTTTTGCTTCTTCAAGCAACGTCAAACCAATTCCCTGACTTTGGTAATCATCACGAACCGCTAAAGGCGCAAGGCCTTGCCAATTGGTGTCAACACCATCAACCGTTACTGGGCTAAAAAAGGCATAACCCACCACTTCACCTTCATCATTACATGCCACCAGCGATAAGGTTCGCTTTCCATTTTCGCGTAACGCCATAACAAGTTTCGCTTCAGCATCAGTGGGAAATACAGCTTTTAATAGCGTATCAATAGTTAAGATATCAGCGGGAGCTTCGGATCTAATGAGCATTTAAGGCCTCTTGGGCAGCACTGCTATCATGCATACCTTGATGAATGAAATCAGCAGATTGCTGCAAAATAAATTTCACAGGAGCAGGTAAAGAATCAAGATCGATACTATCCATCAAGTTTTTAACTTCTAGCCCTAGCTCAGTATCACCTTCAATTCGAAGACGACGTTGGAAGAACAGTGTATCAGGATCTTCCTTACGTGCAGCAATAAGTACTAAATCATTACACTCACCACTGAAACTCACATCTTCTTGTTCACAAGACTCTGCTACAACTAGCTTTTCACCTTCGTAACTTATAAACCACTGTAAGCCTAAATCACGCACTTCAACTTTAAGCCAACGATCTTCTAAAAACTCAAAATCACCATCTTCTAGTGCTTCTTTGAAAACCATAGCTAAGCCATCCAACATCACTTTTTTCTGAAACGAAAAAGGTGTCAGTTTGGCAGGTACACGTAGCAATGAAGGACCGTGTTGAACTAGTTGTTTTCGAAGTTGAGCAATCACTATGATTTATTCCTGTTTAAAAGCGCACTTAGACATCGATTGTATGGCAAGATCGCTATTTCGTTTCATGCCTTAAGTCAAAAAAAATGCTTCTGTATCAACAAATTTGATAATAATTTTCGCTATGTTGTGCACATTCGAGTTAGAGTACAAAGATAAATAAAAATACGATTGACTACTATTCAGCAATGCACATATCTGCACAAATTATGGAGAATGGTGACGACATGCCAACAGAGCAACTAGATTATTGGTTCCCTTTGCTGACGGATAATAGCCCTTTCTTTTTTGCCATCCTTGATCGACAACATAACTATCACGCGGTAAATAATCGTTTTATTGAAATCAGTGGTCTTGAGCGAGAAGAATTACTCGGCAATAACGACACCAATGTCTTAGGTCAACATTATTATCACTCCCTTAAACCTTACTATGAGCGTGCATTTAATGGCGAGAGTATTGAGGCTGAAGTCGTGCTTAACGATAGCAGACACGAATCAAGTCTACACTTTAGTCTTGCCCCATTATTGGATAGCAGGGGCGCCGTCCAACATATCATTCTACATTCAATTGATACCTCTGAACGTCAAATCCTGATCCATTCATTAGAAGAGACAGAACATCAGTTAACACAATTGAATAACTTGATCACTGAAGGTATTTGTTTAGTTGAAAATAACATTATTATTAATGCTAATGATCAAGCAGCGATACAACTTGGTTTACATTCAAAAAAAGAACTACTGGGTCGCCCACTGGACCAGCTACTGCAAGATAATCAGAAACAACCTTGCACCAGTCATCGTTTAAAAAATAATGATAATAAAGAGACAATAAACTACTTTCCAATTATTCATAACGAACAGACTAAGCCTTTAAAGCTGACCATATCTCCTGTTAAACAAATGGGTACTGAAGCGTTACTAGTTAAACTCGAAAGCATCCAAGAAAAAAGCAATAAGCGCCAGCAAGGGCAAATTGAACAGCTAGTACAAATGGATCCATTAACTGGCTTGCTCAATCGTTACGGTTTTACACGTCAGTTAGACCAACTGATGAAAGCAGAAACGCCTGTCGTGATGCTTTATATTGATATTGATAATTTTAAAAATATCAATGATTCACTCGGCCACCACATTGGCGATAAAGTGCTACAAGAAATTGCACAACGCTTACGTCGATTACTACCTGAAACGGCTATTTTGGGCTATTTAAGCGGTGATGAGTTTGCGATCCTATTACCAAACCCTGAGCATGAACGCACTGGCGAAATTATCTCAGAGCAAATCATAGCGCTGGTTAATCAACCGTTTGAACTACGTCATTTTAGAAAGCACTTAGCCTGCTCTATTGGAATGGTCACCTCCCCAGGGCACGGTAATGATGCGCGCATGATGCTACAAAATGCCGATACCGCCATGTATGAAGCGAAACATCGAGGTCGAAACCGCTTAGTTGAATTTAATGATGCCATGAGCAAAGAAGCGCGAATGCGTTTATGGCTTGAAATAGAACTACAAAAAGCGCTGCAAAATAATGGCCTTGAAGTCTGGTATCAACCAAAAGTTAATGCCCGTGACTTTGCTATTGATGGCGCTGAAGCATTAGTGCGTTGGAAACATCCCGTTGAAGGCTATATTAGCCCTGCTCAATTTATTCCTGTCGCGGAAAGCTCTGGCTTAATAGAACAATTGGGCTGCGCAGTCATGCGTGAAGTTTTCACCACCGTCAGTCAGTGGAAAAAACGTAAACTGCTAACAGGACGAGTCGCGATTAACTTATCACCACAACAGTTTGGTAATTCAGGCTTAATTAACTTTGTCGATAAATTACGTTTATCAACAGATATTAACCCTGCTGACATTACCTTTGAACTAACAGAAAGTGCGGTAATGAGTGATGGTGAACATACCATCCAAATGCTTAATGCCATTAAACAGTTAGGCTTTGCACTGTCGATTGATGACTTTGGTACTGGATATTCGTCGCTCTCTTATCTTGCACGCTTCCCCTTAGATGAACTAAAAGTGGATCGCGCGTTTATTCAAGATATCGACACCATTCCCAAACAGGTAACCTTAATTGAAAACATTATCAACTTAGGTAAATCACTAAAAATGAGTGTTGTTGCCGAAGGAATTGAAACCCGTCAACAAGCCACACTGCTATCTAATTTAAATTGTGATTATATCCAAGGTTTCCACTTCTATCGCCCCATGCCAAAACATGAATTAGAAGCCATTTTATTGCAAAATAAATGAGTCAAAAAAACCACAAAAAAAGGAGCGAGAACGCTCCTTTTTATTAATAAAAACAACGAAAAACTGCCTAAAATCAAAGCACCATAAGATAAAGAATTTTAGTATCAAAGGTCATAATTTTATTCAAAGACTGGATGATAAAAAATAATGGAGCTTCTCTGCCCCGCTGGTAACCTTCCAGCCTTAAAAACCGCAATTGATAATGGTGCAGATGCCGTTTATATCGGTTTCAAGGATGATACTAACGCCCGCCATTTTGCAGGCTTAAACTTTACAGGCCGTAAACTCGAAAAAGCCGTACAGTACGTAAAAGATCACGACCGTAAATTACATGTTGCACTCAACACCTTTGCCCATCCCGATGGTTTCAACCGTTGGACAAAAGCGGTAGATAATGCAGCAGCTATGGGGGTTGATGCGCTGATTGTCGCTGATATTGCAGTGCTAGAATACGCCGCTACGACGTATCCAGATTTAGAACTTCACCTATCAGTACAAGCTTCAGCAACTAACACTGCCGCGATTGATTTTTATAAACAAAATTTCAATATAAAACGCGTTGTATTACCACGCGTTTTATCTATTCACCAAGTAAAACAGCTGGCACGTAATACGGATATGGAGCTAGAAGTCTTTGCTTTTGGTAGCCTATGTATTATGTCAGAAGGACGTTGCTACTTATCGTCTTACATGACAGGTGAATCCCCTAATACTGTAGGTGCTTGTTCACCAGCAAAATTTGTCCGTTGGCAAGAAACGCCACAAGGCTTGGAGTCTCGTTTAAACGAAGTACTCATTGACCGCTATGGCCATGGTGAAAACGCTGGCTACCCTACATTATGTAAAGGTCGCTTTGATATCAACATCGATGGTGAGAGCAAACGCTATCATGCCCTTGAAGAGCCAACGAGCCTAAATACCCTTGAGATTCTTCCTGAGCTATTTAAGGCCAATATCGCCTCAGTAAAAATTGAAGGTCGTCAGCGTAGTCCTGCTTATGTTGAACAGGTCACCCGCACATGGCGTGCAGCGATTGATCACTATTTAGCTAACCCAGAAGGCTACCAAGTAAATCCTGCTTGGAATGCATGTCTTGGTAATGTATCAGAAGGTAAACAAACCACACTCGGTGCTTATCACCGTAAATGGCAATAGGAGCCAAACCATGAAATATTCTCTTGGCCCATTACTTTATTTCTGGCCTAAAAATGATGTTGAAGCATTTTATCAACAAACAAAAAACAGCACTATTGATATCATTTATTTAGGCGAAAGTGTGTGTTCTAAACGTCGTGAGTTAAAGCCTGCGCAATGGTTAGATATCGCGAAAGATATCGCAGATAGCGGAAAACAAGTCGTGTTATCGACAATGGCGCTACTCGAAGCGCCAAGCGAAGTGAGCATCATGAAAAAGTACATCGAGAATGGTGATTTTATCATTGAAGCTAACGATGTCTCTGCGATTCAATTAGCTTCTGAAGCAAAAATTCCTTTTGTCGTTGGCCCTGCGGTTAACTGTTATAACGCCCAAACATTGAACCTGTTTTTAAAACAAGGTATGACCCGCTGGTGTATGCCCGTTGAGTTATCGCGTGAATGGCTAAATAACACCTTAATTGAATGTGAAAAACTTGGCATTCGCAATAAATTTGAAACGGAAGTGTTTAGCTATGGCTATCTACCGTTAGCGTATTCTGCCCGTTGCTTTACCGCTCGTGCAGAGAATCGCGCCAAAGATGACTGTGAAACCTGCTGTATTAAGTACCCACAAGGGATCACGGTAAATAGCCAAGAAAACCAAAAAGTCTTTACCCTAAATGGTATTCAGACTCAATCAGGCTACTGCTATAACCTGATAAACGATCTTAAAGGTATGGCAGATATCGTTGATGTCGTGCGATTAAGCCCACTTGGCCTTGATACATTATCTTTGGTTGATGATTTCCGTGCGAATGAACAAAGTGCAACTCGTCATCACATAGAGAATAGCCATCAATGTAATGGTTACTGGCATAGCTTAGCTGGATTGAACACCAGAGAATAATTGCTAAAATACAAAAATAAAAAAGCCGCTATTGCGGCTTTTCTTTTTATCCCCCAGGAACTACTGGGACGGTTTCTTCATTTTGAGTATCAGGGGATTGATCTTGATACTCAGAGTATAATCGACTGAGCTCAAGGAGCGACAATCGGTGCTCAATAAACTCATACACATTGCCTGCTAACGCCAACTTATAGAGCATTACAGCGGTAGAGTAATCCTGATTGTTTTGATGTAGCTTACCTAGATAAAAATACGCTTCTGTTAAATGTTCAGCAAGTTGATCATTATTTTCGCTTTGCTCCGCAATATCACTGAGTAATTGTCGCTCTGTAATCTGCCCTAAAAACAAACGTACCAACTGCCATCCCCACGCTTTTTTATCACTAGCATCATAGCGTTGTTTTAATTGAGCTTGAGCCTTCTCTGGGGTTAATTCAACATCATTAAGGTATAGCCAAATCACGCGATACGGATCATTATGATCTTGTTCGTAATGAGGCAATAGATCTTGATTTGCTAATTCATAGCGCTCACCGTAATACAAGGCAATACCGCGATTACGTTGAGCATAAAGGTGGTTAGGAGCTAACTCTAAGGTAGAATCAAACGCTTCATAAGCCGCATCAAAATGTGCCATTTGGGTAAAATAGACCCCTAACACATTATATAAATCGGGTTGGCTCGGCTCTAAAGTGAGGGATTTATTAAAATCTAATCGCGCTAAATCGCGTAACCCTAAGCTGTCATTAACTAGCCCACGCTCATAATATATTTTCGCTAATGTTGCCTGTGGAATATCGTCTCGCTGCAAAATTTGATCAATGCGAGCTAATTGAATTTGCTGCTGTAAAGTTGGCTGGAATGGAATAGCCATCGGTGGATGAGTCCACTTGGTTGGTATCGCCGAACAGCCTGTTAGCATCATCACTACAGTCATAACGGCAAATGTAAAGCGATTTGCTATCAAAGCACTTCTCCCTAAGGCTTAATAATCACGGTCCTATTGTATTACTCTACATCATAGAACACAGCATGATGTTTTTTAGATAACAAAAAGGGGCTAGATAGCCCCTTTATATCATGCTTTTAGCAAAAAACTTAGCCTTGAGGCTGTTCGTTTTGAGCTGGCGCTTCAGCAGCTGGTGTTTCAACTGCTTCTTTCATGCTTAGACGGATACGGCCTTGACGGTCGATTTCTAGCACTTTAACTTGAACTTCTTGACCCATTTGTAGGTAGTCAGACACTTTCTCTACACGATCTTGTGAGATTTGAGAAATGTGTACTAGACCTTCTTTAGTACCAATCACAGATACAAACGCACCGAAATCAACGATACGCATTACTTTACCAGTGTAGATACGACCTACTTCAACGTCAGCTGTGATTTCTTCGATACGACGGATTGCTTCTTTCGCAGCAGTCCCTTCAGTCGCAGCAATCTTCACTGTACCATCGTCTTCGATCTCGATTGTAGTACCAGTTTCTTCAGTAAGTGCACGAATAACAGCACCACCTTTACCGATAACATCTTTGATCTTCTCAGGGTTGATCTTCATTGTATGAATACGAGGAGCGAACTGAGAGATATCTTCACGTGGAGTATTGATTGCGTTATCCATTACGCTAAGGATATGCTTACGCGCACCTTTAGCTTGGTTAAGAGCAATCTGCATGATCTCTTTAGTGATACCTTCGATCTTGATATCCATTTGAAGTGCAGTAATACCGTCATCAGTACCTGCTACTTTAAAGTCCATATCACCTAGGTGATCTTCGTCACCAAGGATGTCAGAAAGAACAACGAAATCATCACCTTCTTTAACAAGACCCATTGCGATACCCGCAACAGACGCTTTGATTGGCACACCAGCATCCATAAGTGCTAGAGACGTACCACATACAGAAGCCATTGAAGATGAACCGTTAGATTCAGTGATTTCTGATACTACACGTACTGTGTATGGGAACTCGTCTACAGATGGCATTACAGCAGCAATACCACGCTTAGCCAGTTTACCATGACCAATTTCACGACGCTTAGGTGAACCTACAAAACCAGTCTCACCTACACAGTATGGAGGGAAGTTGTAGTGTAGTAGGAAGTGATCTTTCTTCTCACCAGTTAGGCCATCAATGATCTGTGCGTCACGTTGCGTACCAAGCGTTGCCGTAACAAGTGCCTGAGTTTCACCACGAGTAAATAGTGAAGAACCGTGAGTACGTGGAAGTACACCTGTACGTACGTCTAACGCACGAACCATGTCTTTTTCACGACCATCGATACGTGGGTTACCCGCAATGATGCGACCACGTACAACTGTCTTCTCTAGATCGTGGAAGATAGTGTGGATTTCTTTTGTATTTGCTTCCGCATCTTCAGCAAGAATTGCATCGTTTACTTCGCCAGCAATCTCATGAATGCGGTCGTAACGAGCCATTTTTTCAGTGATTTGGTAAGCTTCAACAAGCTTAGTTTCCGCAAGTTCAGCGATCTTGTTTTTAAGTGCTGTGTTCTCTTGAGGAGCAACCCAATCCCAAGCAGGAGTCGCAACTTCAGCAGCAAACTCGTTAATTGCATTGATAGCAACTTGTTGCTGGTCGTGACCAAATACAACAGCTTGTAGCATTTGCTCTTCTGATAGGCGGTCAGCTTCTGACTCAACCATGAGTACTGCATCTTTCGTACCAGCAACAACAAGGTCTAGACGGCTTTCTTCTAGCTCAACATTGCTTGGGTTAAGCACGAATTGATCGTTGATGTATCCAACACGTGCCGCACCGATAGGACCGTTAAATGGAATACCAGAAATAGTTAGTGCTGCAGATGTACCGATCATTGTTACGATGTCTGGGTTTACTGCTGGATTTACAGAAACCACAGTAGCAATAACTTGAACTTCGTTTTTGAAATCGTCAGGGAATAGCGGACGAATTGGACGGTCAATTAGACGTGCAGTCAGTGTTTCGCCTTCAGAAGGACGACCTTCACGCTTGAAGAAACCACCTGGGATTTTACCTGCAGCGTAAGTACGCTCTTGGTAGTTCACTGTTAGCGGGAAGAAGTCTTGACCTTCTACTGCTGTTTTCTTACCAACAACAGAAACGAACACAGAAGTGTCGTCCATGCTAACCATTACTGCAGCCGTCGCTTGACGTGCCATAACACCAGTTTCTAGAGTAACCGTGTGGTTACCGTACTGGAAAGTCTTTACGATAGGATTCACGTGAATTTCCTTAAATATATTCCGCTTTCTATTTGCCTGCTAATTATAACTAAGACAAACAACAGCGTCATGTGATGATATTCACTTTCATGTAATTTCACGTATCGCGACTAAGGAAATATCTCATCATGATGAGGTATTTTATTAGCCGCGACCTAAAGGTCGACGAAAACGACTCGTGATACATAAAAATGGGATTAACTACAGCATCTCTCTTTATCCATCATATTCCTGCCTTAGCATGCATACAACAAACATAAGATTAACTTCGGTACAGATAGTAGACGAAATTGAGGAAAATAACAGAAGGAAAAGTATGAACTGCGGTATGTATTATCTTTTTTTAAAACAAAAAGAAAGGAGCCATTAGGCTCCTTTCTAAAAGCAATCTTAGCGACGTAGGCCTAGACGCTTGATTAGGTCTTGGTAACGATCTAGGTTCTTACCTTTTAGGTAATCTAGAAGCTTACGACGACGAGAAACCATACGTAGTAGACCGCGACGGCTGTGGTGGTCGTGTTTGTGGTTAGCAAAGTGACCTTGAAGGTGGTTGATTTGCGCTGTTAAAAGTGCAACCTGAACTTCAGGAGAACCAGTATCATTTTCACATTGTGCGTAATCTGCAACGATTGCTGCTTTAGTTTCTGCATTCAGAGACATAACTCATTCCTAATACAAGATGTTTTAATTTGTGCCGCCAATCTCTGATTCAGCCGGCACCCAAGCCGCGGATTATACTGATCGATATAGAGAACTACAAGCGAATAATTAGTAACCACGGCAATAAAAAGCAATAAATAAAAGACTTAATTGCATTCATTAAAAACAAACCAATAAGCGCTTCGATTATTACATATTATTCTTGCTGATGTTCATTCGCCATTACGCGTTTTGGCGCCAGCATACCTTTGATATCGATAGTACCGACACCAATAAACTCACGCTCAGAACCAACAGAAATACGCACTAACGTTCCTTCTTCGGGAACATTGTCAGCATGTACTGGATTACCATTAAGCACATGCACCGCAATCTCAGCATTGATATTAACTTCAGGCAAATCTTGTACTGCAGTATCGGTTGATAGCAATAAAGCATCCAGTACAGAGCCAGGCTCGATCTCATTGGCTTTTGCATCATCAAGCATCGCTTGTAACTGCTCAATAGTAACCATTCGCTCATACGGGAAGTTAGAAACCCCTGTACGACGCAACATGATAACGTGAGCACCACAACCTAGCATTTCGCCAAGATCATCAACGATAGTACGAATATAAGTACCTTTTGATACATGAAGTTCCATTTCGACTTCATCATTATCAAAACGCAGTAAATCAACAGAATAAACAGTGATTTTTCGTGATTCACGAGGAACCTCGACGCCTTCACGCGCATATTCGTATAATTTACGCCCTTTGTACTTCAGCGCAGAATACATCGATGGGATCTGATCAGTTGTACCACGGAACTTATCAATACACGCTTCGAGTTGCTCACGATTAACGTTTACATCACGTGTTTCTACCACTTCACCATCAGAATCAGACGTATCTGTACGTTCGCCCAGTTTCGCGATCACACGATAGCGTTTATCTGAATCTAACAAAAACTGAGAAAACTTTGTTGCTTCACCAAAACAGATGGGCAGCATCCCCGTCGCCAAAGGATCAAGCGCACCAGTATGGCCCGCTTTTTGCGCAAAAAAGATACGTTTTACTTTCTGTAAGGTATCGTTTGAACTAATTCCCGTAGGCTTATCAACTAAAATGACACCATTAATTGGGCGACCTTTACGACGACGTGCCATGCTTACTCCTCGCCTTTCTCTTCGTCTTCATCACGACGATCTTCATCGTCACGTACTGCTTTCGATACTAGGTTTGAAATACGCATACCTTCTGTTAGAGACTGATCAAAAATAAAGTTCAGCTCAGGTGTTACACGTAAACGGATCTCTTTACCTAATAGTGAGCGAATGTAAGGAGCCATTTCACGTAGTGCTGCTAGGCTACCTTCAGCGGTTTGCTCACCGATTGGGAAAAACGTCACATAGATTTTGGCGTAATTCATATCACGTGATACATCAACGCTTGAAATCGTTGTCATTGCGATCGCTGGATCTTTGATTTCACGCTGTAGAATGACAGCTAATTCTTTTTGTAGCTGTTGTGCTACACGTTGGGTACGGCTAAATTCTTTTGCCATTTTGTTGCTCTCTCTAAGAATAGGGCTCTTGAAAGAATGGGGAGCCGAAGCTCCCCATAATCATGTTGTTGAATCAGTTAGCGACGTTGATAATTAATCAAGAGTACGCTGAATTTCAACAATTTCGTAAACTTCGATCTGGTCACCAACGCGAACATCATTGTAGTTCTTAACGCCGATACCACATTCGTAGCCGTTCTTAACTTCGTTAACGTCATCTTTAAAACGACGTAACGACTCAAGCTCACCTTCGTAGATAACTACGTTTTCACGTAGAACACGGATAGGGTTATTACGCTTGATAGTACCTTCAGTTACCAAACAACCAGCGATTGCGCCGATCTTAGGTGACTTAAATACGTCACGAACTTCAGCAAGACCAATGATCTCTTGCTTGAATTCCGGAGCAAGCATACCGCCCATTGCCGCTTTAACTTCGTCAATTAGCTGGTAAATGATTGAGTAGTAACGTAAGTCTAGGTTTTCATTTTCGATAGTACGACGCGCAGACGCATCAGCACGAACGTTGAAACCAAGCACGATAGCGTTAGAAGCAGCTGCAAGTACTGCGTCAGTTTCAGTAATACCACCAACACCAGAACCTACGATATTCACTTTAACTTCATCAGTTGAAAGTTTACGTAGAGAATCTGCGATAGCTTCTACAGAACCTTGAACGTCAGCCTTAAGCACAACGTTAAGCTCTGCAACTTCACCTGCAGTCATGTTAGAGAACATGTTCTCTAGTTTCGCTTTCTGCTGGCGAGCTAGTTTAACATCACGGAATTTACCTTGACGATAAAGTGCAACTTCACGTGCTTTACGCTCGTCACGTACAACAGTCGCTTCGTCACCAGATGCAGGTACGCCTGAAAGACCTAAGATCTCTACAGGGATAGATGGACCCGCTTCTTCGATTTCTTGACCTAGTTCGTTACGCATCGCACGAACACGACCGTACTCTAGACCACAAAGAACGATATCGCCCTTATGAAGTGTACCTTCTTGAACAAGAACAGTCGCTACAGGACCACGGCCTTTATCTAGACGTGATTCTACAACCACACCTTTAGCCATGCCTTCAGAGGCTGCTGTTAATTCAAGTACTTCTGACTGAAGTAGAATAGCTTCTAGTAAACCTTCGATGTTTGTACCCTGTTTCGCAGAGATGTGAACAAAAATGTTCTCACCGCCCCACTCCTCAGGAATAACGTCGTATTGAGCAAGCTCATTTTTAACGTTATCTGGGTTAGCACCTTCTTTATCGATCTTGTTTACCGCAACGATCAAAGGAACACCTGCCGCTTTCGCGTGCTGGATTGCTTCGATTGTTTGAGGCATTACACCATCGTCAGCTGCAACCACAAGTACAACGATATCTGTCGCTTGAGCACCACGAGCACGCATAGCTGTAAACGCTGCGTGTCCAGGAGTATCAAGGAAAGTGATCATGCCGTTGTCAGTTTCAACGTGGTATGCACCGATGTGCTGAGTAATACCACCCGCTTCACCAGAAGCTACGTGCGCTTTACGAATGTAGTCAAGTGTTGATGTTTTACCATGGTCAACGTGACCCATGATAGTTACAACAGGAGCACGAGAAACTTTTGCTAAGTCATCTGCGTTACGATCAGAAAGAACGGCTTCTTCTAGCTCATTCTCTTTACGTAGAACAACTTTGTGACCCATTTCTTCAGCAACAAGTGCTGCTGTTTCTTGGTCGATAACTTGGTTGATAGTCGCCATAGCGCCCATCTTCATCATCACCTTGATAACTTCAACGCCTTTTACAGACATCTTATTAGCAAGTTCAGAAACAACAATTGTTTCGCCAATAACAACGTCTTGCTTAGCAACTTGCGCTGTTTTGTCGAAGCCGTGTTGCATTGAGCTTGGTTTGTTCATTTGAGGTTTACCGCGACCACGTTGGTTACGGCCACCACGGCCACCGCGCTCATCTTGCTTAGCAGCAGGTTTTTTCTTCTTACGACGGCGAGAAGTTTCTTCTTTGCGGTCTTGTTCATCTTCCGCAGCACGTGCGTAAGTTGATGTCGTTGTATGGTAATCAGATTTTTCCATACTTACGTTTTGATCAGGTTTTACCCCGTTCTTTTCATTCTGTTCTGCCATCTTGCGAGCCTCTTCTAGCTGACGCTGACTTTCTTCTTCGGCTTTTCGCTTGGCTTCCTCTTCCAGACGACGCTGTAGTGCCTCAGCATCTAGTTTAGCCTGTTTGTCAGCGACGGCGCGTAAAGCTTTATCTTCAGCTTTACGCTTGTCCTGTTTGGTACGATTCGCTTTGTCCTCTGCGTCTCGCTTTGCTTTTTCTTCCGCTTCTCGTTTTGCAGACTCTTCTGCTTTACTCTGCTCTTCTTTGGCACGTTTCGCCGCTTCATCAGCGTCACGTTTTGCTGCTTCTTCAGCTGCTTTATTGGCAATAGCTTCCGCTTCACGTTTTGCGGCTTCTTCGGCTTCACGCTTCACAGCTTCTTCTGCTGCGCGTTGTTCGTCTTCTAAAGCTGAACGTTTGACGTAAGTGCGCTTTTTACGCACTTCTACTTGAACATTTTTGTTCTTGCCGCCGCTACCAGACACACTAAGCGTACTGCGTGTCTTGCGTTGCAAAGTAAGACGATTTGGAGCGCCGTCAGTATTACTGCTACCTCCATGCTCTTTTTGGAGATGGTTTAGTAACGCCTGCTTTTCGGTTTGGCTTACATTTTCATCAGCATTCTTAGCAATACCAGCCTCTGAAAGCTGCTGAAGTAAACGGTCAATTGGCGTACCAATTTCTTCCGCCAATGTTTTAACGGTAACCTCTGACATAATGCTCCTCCCTTGCTTTATTTTTATTACGCTTCGTCGCTGAACCAGCAAATATTACGCGCAGCCATAATTAGCTCACCCGCTTTTGCATCGTCCACGCCTTCAATGTCGGTCAAGTCATCAGTTCCCTGATCAGCAAGATCTTCAAGCGTACAAATACCTTTCGCTGCAAATTTGAACGCCAATTCACGCTCTAAACCTTCAAGACCTAATAAGTCTTCAGCTGGCTCAGCACCGTCAAGCGTTTCTTCTTTAGCAAGCGCAAGCGTAGTTAGCGCAGCTTTTGCACGACTACGTAGTTGATCGATAGTCTCTTCATCAAGACCATCAACATCCATTAGCTCACTTAATGGAACGTAAGCAATTTCTTCTAACGTTGTGAAGCCTTCTTCAACCAATACCGTTGCAAAATCTTCATCAATATCAAGATGCTTAGTAAACACTTCAATTGACTCTTTCGCTTCTTCTTGGTGCTTCTTCTGAAGATCTTCAACTGTCATAACGTTTAGTTCCCAACCTGTGAGTTGAGAGGCTAGGCGAACGTTTTGACCACTACGACCGATAGCTTGTGCAAGATTATCTTTCTGCACTGCAATATCCATTGTGTGGTTATCTTCATCAACAATAATTGAATCAACTTCAGCTGGTGCCATTGCATTGATAACATATTGTGCTGGGTTCTCATCCCAAAGCACGATATCAATACGCTCACCCGCAAGTTCACTAGAAACAGCTTGAACACGTGCACCACGCATACCAACACACGCACCAACAGGGTCAATACGCTTATCGTTAGTTTTTACTGCGATTTTTGCACGAGAGCCAGGATCGCGAGCCGCGCCCATTAGTTCAATAAGCTCTTCGCCCATTTCTGGCACTTCAATGCGGAATAATTCACACAACATTTCCGGTTTTGAACGTGTCATGAATAACTGGAAGCCACGCGCTTCTGGCGCAACTTTATATAGCAGACCACGTACACGGTCACCCGGACGGAAGTTTTCACGTGGAAGCTGATCATCACGTTGGATCACAGCTTCTGCATTACTACCTAAGTCAATAATAACCGCATCACGGTTTACTTTTTTAACGATACCTGTGATTAACTCACCTTCGTTATCGATAAACTGCTCAACAATTTGAGCACGCTCAGCTTCACGTACTTTTTGTACGATAACTTGCTTAGCTGTTTGTGTCGTAATGCGGTCAAACGTTACAGATTCAATATCATCTTCAACGTAATCGCCAGCAACAATTGTTGGATCTTCAAACTGTGCCGCTTCAAGTGTGATTTCAAGCGTTGGTTGAGTCACTTCTTCTACCGCTTTCCAGCGACGGAAAGTTTCAAACTCACCCGTTTTACGATCAATAGCAACACGAACTTCAATCTCTGCTTCGTGTTTCTTTTTGGTTGCTGTTGCAAGTGCAATTTCTAGTGCTTCAAAAATACGCTCACGTGGAACAGCTTTTTCGTTGGATACCGCTTCTACGACAGCCAAAATTTCTTTGTTCATTTCTAATGCCCCAATTTAGCGGTTAGAATTTTGGAACCAGGTTGGCCTTCGAGATATTGCTCAGTGCAAAGGACTCTTCATTGCCATCTACTTTAAGTGTGATCAATTCGCCTTCAACTGCGACAATGTCACCTTTCCACTTGCGACGGTTACCCATCGCCATTTTTAACACTATGTTAGCTTCGTGGCCAACAAACTGCTGATAATGTGCTGCTTTGAATAGTGGTCTTTCCAATCCAGGGGAAGATACTTCCAAGTTATAAGCCACAGTAATTGGATCTTCAACATCCATCACTGCACTTATTTGGCGACTAACTTCTGCGCAACCATCTACATTGATACCATTTTCGTGGTCAATA
The DNA here is from genome assembly GCF_000153325.1 of Photobacterium sp. SKA34. Lineage (GTDB taxonomy): Bacteria > Pseudomonadota > Gammaproteobacteria > Enterobacterales > Vibrionaceae > Photobacterium. The sequence goes on along the minus strand of NZ_CH724143.1, from coordinate 248,342 downwards.
AATACGCGAAGTGTGGAGTGCTCACCAGCACGAATGAACTCTAAACCTACCAATTCAAAGCCTAAAGCTAGTACTGATGGTTCGAGCATCTCGGTTAATTGTGTCTCTAAAGCTGTCAAAACAACCCCCCTGGAAACAAAAAAAGGGCATAAAGCCCAGTAGATACCTGAATGGTCATGTTTCAGATAATAAAAAACCCCGAATTACGGGGTTTTTTATTACTGGACCCTGATTACCGAGGCTCTATAAAGTTGCCTCAATAAGAAAACAAACATTCGCATTTAAGAATAGTTTATTTTCAGGAAAGTGGTTGCGGGGGCTGGATTTGAACCAACGACCTTCGGGTTATGAGCCCGACGAGCTACCAAGCTGCTCCACCCCGCGTCCGAATTCTAACGAATTATATCGTTCGGGCGTTACTTTTACAAGTAACCAGTATAATGGTGCCGAGAAGGGGACTTGAACCCCTACACCTTGCGGCACTAGCACCTCATGCTAGCGTGTCTACCAATTTCACCATCTCGGCTAAATCTTTAATTACTGAGGGATCTCATCAGTTGATGGTGCCTTCTCAGTTTTTGTTTTTTCAACAACAGGTTGTATTGTCGCTGGTGCAGTTAGGTTATCCCAACCACTTCCCTCTGTTGCTTGTTTTGCACTCATATTGCCAAGAACAAGACTTATAACAAAGAAAATTGCAGCCAAAACTGTTGTCATTCGGGTTAAAAAGTTACCGGAACCGCTAGAGCCAAACAATGTGCCTGATGCTCCAGCCCCAAATGAGGCTCCCATATCTGCGCCTTTACCTTGCTGTACCAAAACTAGGCCAATTACACCAAGCGCGGCGACAAGATAAATCACAAGTAGAATTTCGTACATGGCTTCCACCTATGGTTAAATTGCTATGCCAGCTTTGCTCTATGCAGGGCCAGCGCACTCCATCTTCCAAGGAGCGACTGCATACTAGCGAAACCCTATCGTAGTGACAAGTAATATTTGATGAAAAATGCTTTACACCACATCACTTGCACAACATTTAGCCAAAACGAAGTCGACATAAAAATATAGGCAGAGTATCACGCTACTCTGCCTTCTTTCTTTATTCGATAAAATTCAGAGTTGAAATTTATCGCGAAATGCAAATTAACAGTTTTCTTTTACTGCTTTTGCAATATCAAGAGCATATTGCTGAACATCAGCCGCATCTTGACCTTCAACCATAACACGAATTAATGGCTCAGTGCCTGACTTACGTAGCAATACTCGACCATTATCACCTAACTTTTCTTCAACTAATTTAGTTGCAGTAATAACTGCATCAGACTTTAATGGATCTGATGTCCCTTTGAAGCGTACATTTTCAAGTACTTGAGGGAACATAACCATACCATCACAAAGTTCTTTTAAGCTCATCTTACTTGCAACGATTGATGCCATAACTTGAAGGCCAGCAACAATACCATCGCCGGTTGTCACTTTATCAAGCAAAATGACATGACCAGAGTTCTCAGCACCAATCAACCAGTCATGCTTCTGCAGCTCTTCCATTACGTAACGATCGCCTACTTTGGCACGTACAAATGGAATGCCTAAATTCTTAAGAGCAACTTCCATGCCCATATTTGTCATCAATGTACCAACAACACCCCCTTTTAGCTCGCCACGGCGTAATGCATCGCGAGCGATAATGTAGGCAATTTGGTCACCATCAACTTTGTTCCCTAGCTCATCAACCATGATCACACGATCGCCATCACCATCCAGTGCGATACCAAAATCCGCTTTTTCTTCAAGCACTTTAGCCTGAAGCGCAGCGACATCAGTTGCTCCTACTTTGTCGTTAATGTTCACACCATTAGGCTCACAACCAATAGCGATAACTTCAGCGCCTAGTTCAGAAAAAACTTTAGGTGCAATATGGTAAGTCGCGCCGTGGGCACAATCGACAATAATCTTAAAACCTTCAAGGCTTAAATGGGTTGGAAAAGTACCTTTACAAAATTCAATGTAACGTCCAGCTGCATCATCGATACGATAAGCTTTACCAAGTAATGCTGATTCTACACAGGTTAATGGTTTTTCCATTTCAGCTTCAATTGCTAGCTCAATATCATCAGGTAACTTAGTACCTTTTGCAGAAAAAAACTTTATACCGTTATCGTAATACGGGTTATGTGATGCTGAAATAACAATACCGGCTTCTGCTCGAAACGTACGAGTAAGATAAGCAACTGCTGGTGTTGGCATTGGTCCGGTGAATGCGGCTTTTAAGCCTGCAGCTGCTAAGCCTGCTTCTAACGCAGATTCCAACATATAGCCAGAGATACGGGTATCTTTACCAATTAAGACTTTTTTTGTCCCAGTTTGCGATAGTACGCGACCAGCAGCCCAACCTAACTTCATTACAAAGTCAGGTGTAATTGGTGCTTCACCTACTAAACCACGAATACCATCAGTACCAAAGAACTTACGTTCAGACATGTTTTGCTCCTAGCTATGTTGAATACTTCTGTGACGCACTAATACTAATTAAGTGAGCATCACAATTCATTTTTATTTCGCTTGTTGCATTACCATATTATAAATTTTCATAACTTCAGCTGTTTCTTTAGCGTCATGAACACGAACAATATGCGCACCTTTCATTGCTGCAATGGTAGCACAAGCTAAACTACCCGCGAGACATTCAGCAGGTGGCTTACCTAATAAATTGAATATCATTGATTTACGCGACATCCCCGCTAATACAGGTAAACCAAATTGGTGAAATTGTTCAAATTTCGCCAACAATTGATAATTATGTTCAAGCGTTTTACCAAATCCAAAACCTGGATCAAGGATCAACTGCTGACGTGAAATACCAACATTTTCACACGCTGAAATTCGCTCACTCAGAAAATCAGAAACATCCTGAATAAGATGATTATAATTCGGTTGGTGCTGCATTGTACGAGGCTGGCCTTGCATATGCATCAAGCAAATCGGCACATTCGCTTTTGCGGCAATCTCTAATGCATTCGGCTCTTGTAACGCACGAACATCATTAATCAGATCAGCCCCAGCATTTACCGCCTCTTTCATGACCAGAGCTTTACTGGTATCAATTGAAATCCAACAATCAAAACGTTGACGGATAGCTTCTATAATCGGTACCACGCGATCCAACTCTTCATTAAGTGCCACGTCTTTAGCACCAGGTCGCGTTGACTCACCACCGATATCAATAATGGATGTGCCAGCTTGTAGCATGCTTTCCACATGGTTTAGCGCATAATCGATACGAGTAAACTGTCCACCATCTGAAAATGAATCTGGCGTAACATTTAAAATACCCATGACCTGTGGGGTAGATAGATCTAAATTTTTATTACGACTGGTTAACTGCATCTGCTATTCCATTTTATCAAGATAAAAAAAACCCTGACCAAGGCCAGGGTTTTTATTCAACGCTAAATTAAGCCTGAGGTTTTGTATCGGTATCGTCTTCTTTCGTCAACGCATCAATACCATCGCCAATTGGCTCATCAGGTGCTAATTCAGTTTCAGGTGCTTCTTTGCTCGATGGTTTCATTGTATCGTCATTATCCGACCAGCCTTTCGGTGCACGGATTTCTGATTTACGTTCCATCAAGTCATCAATCTGACCAGCATCAATAGTTTCATATTTCATCAATGCATCTTTCATTGCATGCATGATATCCATATTATCAGCTAGAATTTGACGAGCACGTTGATAGTTACGGTCAATTAAAGTGCGAACTTCAGTATCAATCAGCTTTGCTGTGTCATCAGACATATGCTTACTTTGTGTAACTGAACGACCAAGGAATACTTCACCTTCATCTTCAGCATAAAGTAATGGACCTAACTTCTCAGAGAAGCCCCACTGAGTCACCATCTTACGTGCAATATCAGTTGCGCGTTCGATGTCATTTGATGCACCCGTTGATACTTTATCTACGCCGTAAATCAATTCTTCAGCTAAACGACCACCGTAAAGACTTGAAATCATTGACTCCAAGAACTCACGAGAGTGACTTACACGATCTTGCTCGGGTAAGTACATCGTTACACCTAGCGCACGACCACGTGGAATAATTGATACTTTATAAACAGGATCATGATCCGGTACTAAACGACCAATAATTGCGTGACCTGCTTCGTGATACGCTGTTGATTCCTTTTGCTCTTCAGACATAACCATTGATTTACGCTCTGCGCCCATCATGATCTTATCTTTCGCTAATTCGAACTCAACCATCGAAACAGTGCGCTTATTACCACGGGCAGCAAATAATGCCGCTTCGTTAACAAGGTTTGCTAAATCAGCACCAGAGAAACCTGGTGTACCACGTGCAATCAATGACGGATTTACATCACCATCTAGTGGTACTTTACGCATGTGAACTTTAAGGATCTGCTCACGGCCACGTACATCAGGAAGACCTACCACTACTTGACGGTCAAAACGACCAGGACGAAGTAATGCTGGATCTAGTACATCAGGACGGTTCGTTGCAGCAATAACGATAATACCCTCATTGCCTTCAAAGCCATCCATCTCAACGAGCATCTGGTTAAGTGTTTGCTCACGCTCATCGTGACCACCACCAACACCAGCACCACGTTGACGACCTACCGCATCGATTTCATCGATAAAGATGATACAAGGTGCAGCCTTTTTTGCTTGCTCAAACATGTCACGCACACGAGATGCACCAACACCAACAAACATCTCAACAAAGTCAGAACCAGAAATAGTAAAGAACGGTACTTTCGCTTCACCTGCAATCGCTTTTGCAAGTAACGTTTTACCTGTACCAGGAGGACCAACCATCAACACACCTGTTGGGATTTTACCACCTAGCTTTTGGAAACGGCTTGGATCACGTAAGTAATCAACCAGTTCTTTAACGTCTTCTTTCGCTTCATCACAACCAGCCACATCGGCGAACGTTGTTTTGATTTGGTCTTCGCTCATCATACGCGCTTTAGATTTACCGAACGACATGGCGCCTTTGCCACCACCGCCCTGCATCTGACGCATAAAGAATATCCAAACACCAATTAATAGAAGCATTGGGAACCACGAAATGAAGATTGAAGCCAGTAGGCTAGGCTCTTCAGGTGGTGTACCTGCAACAGCTACGTTAGCGTTAATTAAATCGTCTAACAGCTTAGGATCATTAGCGACAGGTAAGTATGTTACATAGCTCGCATTATCACGTTTGGTTACAGTGATTTCACGATCATTGAATCGCACTTCCTTTATCTGATCCTGACCGATTTGACGGACAAATGTTGTATAGTCTACTTGACCACTTGCTTTACTACTGTTAGTTCCAAAACTTTGGAATACAGACATAAGAACAACGGCAATGACTAACCATAAAATCAAGTTTTTTGCCATGTCACTCAAGGTGTTAACCTCGCGATAACTAAAAGATGAATGTAGATTACTACAGTTTGTAACCTGTAGCCACAATATAGACTTCACGCGAGCGATCTCGCGAGGAATCTGGTTTACGAATTTTAACCACTTTGAACATACTACGAATTTCAGCTAGATATTGGTCAAAACCTTCGCCTTGGAAAACTTTTACCGTAAAACTGCCATTCGGTGCAAGTACTTGTCGACACATATCTAGTGCAAGCTCAACAAGATACATCGCTCTCGGTTGGTCGGATGCAAGATTACCACTCATATTAGGTGCCATATCAGACATCACCACGTCAACCATATCTGGTTGAATGCGGTCCAATAGTGCATCTAACACTGCCTCTTCTCGGAAATCACCTTGCAGGAAACTCACTCCTGGAAGGGAATCCATTGGCAAAATATCACAAGCAATGACTTGCCCTTCACTGCCTACAATTTCTGCCGCATATTGTGACCAACCACCAGGTGCAGCACCAAGGTCAACCACTGTCATGCCCGGTTTTAATAACTTATCTTTGTTCTGAATTTCTTCAATTTTAAAGAATGCACGTGAACGATAACCACGTTTCTGTGCTTCCTGAACATATTTATCGTCGAAATGCTCTTTTAGCCAACGGCCAGAACTGCCGGATTGTTTTTTTCTACTCATGTCTAACCTAATGAGTTGAGATACTTGTTAAGTATACGTCTGCCAAAGGCTTTATCGCACCTAATTCATTAAAATGTACAATCAAAATGTGCAGTACAACTCAAACACTACAAATTTTCATGCTGCCATAATGCAAACAAATTAGTCTTCTAGACTAGATGGCGGTAGAATGTCACGTTTTCAACCCTAATAACCAAAAAAATAGAGTCATCATGAATCTAAGCACCAAACAAAAGCAATTCCTAAAAGGTATTGCTCACAATCTAAAACCAGTTGTACTTATGGGTGCAAACGGCCTAACAGAAGCTGTATTGGCTGAAATTGAAATTGCACTTAACCATCATGAATTGATCAAAGTTAAAGTTGCTACTGAAGATCGTGAAACTAAAGTTTTAATCGTCGACGCTATCGTTCGCGAAACTAAAGCTGAAAAAGTACAGGTTATCGGTAAAACATTGGTTTTATACCGCCAGAGTGAAGATCGTAAAATCGAGCTCCCTCGCAAATAAAAAAGGCCGCCTAGCGGCCTTTTTTATATCAACTATTAATACACATTCCCGCATTAACAGCTAATCGATATCGCCTATTTAAATAATTACATTTTCTGATGAATAAAATTATCGTTGAAAATACTAGATATATTTCACTTCTACAATTTCAAACTCTTTTTGGCCGCCAGGTGTGGTAATCGCAACTTCGTCACCTTCCATCTTACCAATCAAACCACGTGCAATAGGCGAATTCACTGAAATTAAGTTTTCCTTAATATTCGCTTCATCATCACCAACAATACAATAAGTCACTTCATTATCAGTATCTAAATCTAATAACGTTATTGTTGTACCAAAAATCACTTTGCCTGTATTTGGCATTGTTTTTACATCAATAATTTGAGCAACGGATAGCTTATATTCAATATCACGAATTTGCGCTTCACAAATACCTTGCTCTTCACGAGCAGCATGGTATTCCGCATTTTCTTTTAAGTCGCCAAGCTCACGTGCTTCTGCGATCGCCTGAGAAATAAGGGGGCGACGCTTCAACAATACTTCAAGTTCACTACGTAGCTTTTGTTCGCCACGCACAGTCATTGGCACTTTTTCCATAAATAAATTACCTCAATAACCTGATAGCGCACGCCAATTTCAGGTAATAAAAAAGCTAGCCCAATAGTGATTGGGCTAACAGGGTATATAAAACGATATCTATCATTTTAAACAAAGATGAACAAGAGATCATCCTCGTTACGTCATTAATCTGTTTTTCGTTTTAATAAAAGCCCAAAACAATGAATATGCTAAAAATACTATATCAATAATTCATAGCAACAAATCAATAGTTAAAATATTCACCACAAGAATAAACATCTTGCCTACCATCTTTTTTTCATTGAGAAAAGTTACAACCTCACACTTAAACAATATTTATACAAATATTCACTCATATGTTTTTCATAAAAAAACTAAAGGCAACTAAAAAAACAAATTAATTTAGAACTTTTATTGATTAACATAACACACTGATTTAAATACAAATAAAAGCTAAAAAAACAAAAAATGAATACTCGTGAGGTATTTTTCAGTTTTTTTTACTAACATAAATTAGTAGACACAAGTAAAAAGAACAGCATGCATTTGGCATAGAAATGCAACACATAAAAAAATTAAAAGGATTCGGTAATGAACAAGCATCTTATTGCTCTAGCAGTAACAGCAGCAACTCTATCTGGCGCAGCATCAGCAGCACAAGTTTACTCAGATGACACATCTTCTCTTGCTGTCGGTGGTCGTGTAGAAGCGCGAGCTCTTCTTTCTGATCAAGCAGACTCAAACGGTAAATACTCTGACGAAGTTACTGATCAATCACGTGCACGTGTAAACATTGATGCGAAAACACAAATCGCAGATGGCGTACAAGGTATTGGTTTTCTAGAAGAAGAAATCAAAAGCACTAAGTCAGCTGATTCTCAAAGCAACGAAACTCGCTACGTTTACGCTGGTGTAAGCAGCGATCAGTACGGCCAAATCGTTTACGGTAAAGCTGACGGCTCTCTAGGCATGCTAACTGATTTCACTGATATCATGGCATACCACGGTAACCTTGCAGGTAACAAGATTGCAGCAGCAGATCGTACATCAAATAACCTAGCATACGCTGGTACGTTTGGTGATCTAACATTCAAAGCTAACTACGTATTTGGTGGTGCTGTTGGTGTTAACGACCAAAAAGTTGATGATGTGCACGGTTTCTCAACAGGTGCAGTATACAACGTAGGTGATACTGGTCTTGCGCTGGGTGCTGGTTACGGCGAACAAAAAGCTGCTTTAGGTCAACAAGACACTCACAAAGCACGTTCTGAGCAAACTTTCGCAGTAGCATCTTACACTGTAGGTGACCTATACTTCGGTGGTCTTTACAAAGACGGTCGTCGTGACACTAAAAACTGGGCTGGTGATGTAACAGATACTACAGGTTACGAAGCAGCAGTAGCTTACACTATGGGTAAAGCAGTATTTACTACTACTTACAACTACCTAGAAGATACTAATGCGAAAAACGGTGAGTACAAAGATCTTCAAGATGCAGTTATGATCGATGGTACTTACTACTTCAACAGCAACTTCCGCACTTACGCTTCTTACAAGTTCAACATGCTTGACGATAAGAAGCAAAATGTAACTAAAGCTAAAGCGTCTGATGAATTCGTTATTGGTGCTCGTTACGACTTCTAATCCTTGTGATTAAAAGCAAAATATAATAAAACGTCGGCCTAGGCCGGCGTTTTTTATTACTCTTGTGTCAGTTTTTTGTTTTAGTCCTATCAGTATTTAATTTAACGTAACGCAAGATAAACGTTATGATTAAGGTCTATTTTGTTGCAACCATTTAGAAATGTCACACGGTTCTCCAAGTTAGAAATGTCACTTTTTCTAAGTGACAGAAATTTGTTATTTCGCTTGGTCATACATCACGGGATTTATTCGCGACTGTCTACGTTGTTCTTGTCGTCTTGGTGTATCTGAACGACTACGCTCTCTTAAACCTTCTGATTCCAATCGTTCTTGCTCTACCATCGCTAATCTCAAAACAGCGTCTAAACGCTTATTTTCAACTATCTCTCCCTGATTTATTCGCTCCAATTTATCAAAAATACTGTAACCTAATGATTGACCTAAATGCTTAATATCTATTTGACCGTCAGGGTAATCATGTATCATGATATTTCTACCCACAAGGTTTTCATTTTCTGAATTTTTTTCAAGTAAATACATGACTTTGTCATACTGTAGCGTTAGTGATTTAGTTACTTTTCGCGAAGTTTGCCAGGAGAAAATATCGTATAACTCTTTCGGGGTTTCGTAGATAGGTCTGTGCACATTCAATTGACGTTTAGCTGGTTTAGCAAAGCGCCTGTTATAGTTATCTATAAAACCTGATAACCACTCGTTTGCTTCTTCTATCCCATTAATCCCTGCTAGCCTCATCTCTTTAACTAGACGGTCTTGAAGCGTTAAATTAGCGCGTTCTACGCGCCCTTTAGCTTGTGGAGTATTGGCACAAATTAGCTCAATGTTTAATTCTTTTAGTGCGCGACCATATTGAGTCAGTTTATTGCGGTCTTCGTTGCTAGCATGGTTAACACGGAAAACACCGTGTTTATCCGTGTAGAGCGCGACAGGCTTACCATGCTGTTGTATATACTGCTTAGTCGCAGCCATATATGAAAACGTCGACTCAGAATCACAAAAATATAAATGCATGATGGCGCTTGTTGCGTCATCAATAAAAACAAGCAATGTACATTTATCGGCTCGGCCTTCGAACCAGTCGTGGGGGGAACCATCAAGCTGAATAAGTTCGCCTATACAATCTCTTCTCGCTCTCGGTTGATAAATCTTACGTCTTTTCTTAACCTTTGGTTTCCAAAGTTTTACCGAAACCATCCATTTTCTGATGGTTTCAGTAGAGAGTCTAATATCATGAATTTCAGCTAATTTTTCTGCGGCTAGCGTAGGACCAAAATCGAAGTAATGAGTCTGAATTAAATCAATAACTTGTTTTTTCAATGATGCATTGAATTGACGATTACTTGGCTTAGTTCGCTTTTTTGAAATTAAACCATTAGCCCCGAACTGTCGGTATTGATTAACCAATCTTTGAATATGCCTACGGCTTAAGTTCAGGATTTTAGAAGCATCAATTTGTCTAATACGCTTATCACAAACGTTTTGTATTGTTTCGAGTTTCTGAAGCTCTTTTGTGCTCATCGTGAGTAACATTCCAGCACCGTAGGCTGATTCTTCCATAGGAAGAATCATACACCTAATGTGACATTTCTAAGTTGGAGGAATGTGACATTTTAAAGTAGGGCTGACAGATTAAGGTCTATTTTGTTGCAACCATTTAGAAATGTCACACGGTTCTCCAAGTTAGAAATGTCACTTTTTCTAAGTGACAGAAATTTGTTATTTCGCTTGGTCATACATCACGGGATTTATTCGCGACTGTCTACGTTGTTCTTGTCGTCTTGGTGTATCTGAACGACTACGCTCTCTTAAACCTTCTGATTCCAATCGTTCTTGCTCTACCATCGCTAATCTCAAAACAGCGTCTAAACGCTTATTTTCAACTATCTCTCCCTGATTTATTCGCTCCAATTTATCAAAAATACTGTAACCTAATGATTGACCTAAATGCTTAATATCTATTTGACCGTCAGGGTAATCATGTATCATGATATTTCTACCCACAAGGTTTTCATTTTCTGAATTTTTTTCAAGTAAATACATGACTTTGTCATACTGTAGCGTTAGTGATTTAGTTACTTTTCGCGAAGTTTGCCAGGAGAAAATATCGTATAACTCTTTCGGGGTTTCGTAGATAGGTCTGTGCACATTCAATTGACGTTTAGCTGGTTTAGCAAAGCGCCTGTTATAGTTATCTATAAAACCTGATAACCACTCGTTTGCTTCTTCTATCCCATTAATCCCTGCTAGCCTCATCTCTTTAACTAGACGGTCTTGAAGCGTTAAATTAGCGCGTTCTACGCGCCCTTTAGCTTGTGGAGTATTGGCACAAATTAGCTCAATGTTTAATTCTTTTAGTGCGCGACCATATTGAGTCAGTTTATTGCGGTCTTCGTTGCTAGCATGGTTAACACGGAAAACACCGTGTTTATCCGTGTAGAGCGCGACAGGCTTACCATGCTGTTGTATATACTGCTTAGTCGCAGCCATATATGAAAACGTCGACTCAGAATCACAAAAATATAAATGCATGATGGCGCTTGTTGCGTCATCAATAAAAACAAGCAATGTACATTTATCGGCTCGGCCTTCGAACCAGTCGTGGGGGGAACCATCAAGCTGAATAAGTTCGCCTATACAATCTCTTCTCGCTCTCGGTTGATAAATCTTACGTCTTTTCTTAACCTTTGGTTTCCAAAGTTTTACCGAAACCATCCATTTTCTGATGGTTTCAGTAGAGAGTCTAATATCATGAATTTCAGCTAATTTTTCTGCGGCTAGCGTAGGACCAAAATCGAAGTAATGAGTCTGAATTAAATCAATAACTTGTTTTTTCAATGATGCATTGAATTGACGATTACTTGGCTTAGTTCGCTTTTTTGAAATTAAACCATTAGCCCCGAACTGTCGGTATTGATTAACCAATCTTTGAATATGCCTACGGCTTAAGTTCAGGATTTTAGAAGCATCAATTTGTCTAATACGCTTATCACAAACGTTTTGTATTGTTTCGAGTTTCTGAAGCTCTTTTGTGCTCATCGTGAGTAACATTCCAGCACCGTAGGCTGATTCTTCCATAGGAAGAATCATACACCTAATGTGACATTTCTAAGTTGGAGGAATGTGACATTTTAAAGTAGGGCTGACAGATTAAGGTCTATTTCTTAACCAAGACTATGCCTTGTTATGTTTAAAAAACTGTTTTGCTCTGCATTAATTGCAACGAGCTTTTCTTCTTTCGCTGCATTCTCACCTCAGCAAGCTATCGAACACCTCCCCAAAGGGAGTGATGTTGCTTTTCTAGTTGTAAACCCTGCAACAAATAAAATTATTTACAGTAAACGTGCTGATGAATTGCAAGCCCCCGCAAGTACTCAAAAAATGATCACCGCCCTTGCTGCAAAGCTATATCTCGGTAATAACTTTCGCTTTGATACTTACCTTGAGACTAAAGGCAATGATGTCATCATGAACTTTAATGGCGACCCAACACTTAAACGCAGTGATATTGCAAATTTACTTCGCCAGTTAAAACAGCAAGGCATAACGACGATTAAAGGTAATTTGTACTTAAATGGTGGACACTTTACTGGCTATGAACGTGCTATTGGTTGGCCGTGGGATATTTTAGGCTCTTGTTACAGTGCACCATCAAGTAGTATCAGCTTGGAGCATAACTGTGTTCAAGGAGCACTGTATAGTAATAAGCCTTTTGGGGAAGTCACTCGCGTAAATGTACCTAGCCACCAACCAATCCAAGCTGAAACCTCTGCGATTGTGGTATCTAAAGCACAGCAGAAAGAACAGCACTGTCAGCTTTCAATGAACTCCAATGATCGTAACATGTACCAAATTAGTGGCTGTATCCAACCTCGAAAAGAGCCTCTACCACTAAAGTTTGCAGTTCAAAATACAACCTTATATTCGACCGCAGTTATTCAACAAGAGCTTAAGCGCGCAGGGATAAAATTAAACGGTAAGGTACTTCGTAACGATAAAATCAGCGGTAAAATCATTGCAACGCATCGCTCAGCTCCATTATCAACTCTGCTAGATATTATACTGAAGCGCTCTGATAACTTATTTGCCGATAACATTGCCAAAACCATTGGTGCAAAGTATTACAACCAAGCAGGTAGTTACACCAATGGCATTGAAGCGATCAAAGCGATACTAAAAGATAAAGCCGGTATCGATCTTTCTGATACTGTGATGGTGGATGGTTCAGGCTTATCGCGTAATAACCGTTTAACTGCAAGTGATTTAATAAAAGTAGTGACTTACATTTATAACCACCCTCAATTAGGTTTAATGAACGATCTACCAGTCTCAGGTAAAAGTGGCACGTTACAGTATCGTCGCAGTATTCGTGATGTTCCGTTAAAAGGTAAGATTATTGCTAAAAGTGGCTCTTTATTCGGAACCTATAACCTTGCAGGTGTGATTAAGACCCACAACGGTAAACCACTTCTCTTTGTACAGTTAGTGACTAATTACTATCCACACATGCATGATGGTGAAAAAGCAGTATTACCGCCTATTTACCAATTTGAAAAGCAGCTTTATAACTCACTGTATAAAAGCTACTAAATAAGAGACTAGATAGATAAAAGCCGCTATCAAATACTTTCAACGAGAAAGATTCGAGCAATAGCGGCTATTTAATGCAAACAATTTTACGAACCGAAACCTAGCATCCAATTTACTGTTTTGAAGTAAACCACCATCCCCGTAATATCGACCATTGAAGCTAATACAGGACTGACTAATACCGCTGGATCGAGATTTAATGTCCTCGCAAGCATAGGTAATACTCCGCCTACGCTCGTTGAAATTACAACTTGAATAGAGATAGCAATACCAATGGCTAATGCAACTTGCTCTAGATGCATACCATTAGGAAGAACAACATCACCACTAAAAAAGATGACTCGACCAACAATCACAATAGCAAGGCTTAAAGCAATAACTATCGCAACACGAAACTCTTTCCACAATACAGCTAACCAATCCCGTGACTTTATCTCTTCCATCGCCAATGCTCGTACAACTAAGGTTGCTGCTTGCGAGCCAGTATTTCCGCCGGCAGCTGCAATCACCGGCATATAAATCGCGAGCAGGACTAATTGACTCAACGTATCTTCATAGTGAGAGATAATTAAGCCTGAGACAATTCCCATTAAAGCGAGCCCTACAATCCAACCAATGCGTTCCTTGACATGATTTAAGACACTATTTTCTAAATAATGCCCGGGGGGTTCTGCTTCTGAACAAATTAAACCTAACCCACTAGCTAGTTGTCGAGCACGTACATCTTCTTTCAATTCATCTAGACGATCTAATAAAATTTGTACATGCCGTAGTGAACACTCATGAAGTATAGCTAAAGCATTGGATACTGGCATTTTTACCAACAACTGTGCTTGTTCATCTAGCTCATATTTTAAAAAAGCATTTCTTACCGCACGTGCATCTTGCTGTGCTAATTGTGTTGTTGCTGCATAAGCTGCATAGTTCATTACCGCCATGGCGAATCTCCCGATTGGCTGACTCTTTAAAAGAGAAGGTAACGACCACCGTGATAACCTTAACAAAAGATAACAGTGGAGCCACCAACGGCTAATGTCATCATTATTTATTAAATGTTATGAAATGAGAAATGTAACGGAAAACCTAAGAAAAGATGTCGTGAGTTGAGTTAAAAGCAGGTGAGACATACTGATCCGCACTTAGTCGCACGGAGTAAAAATTCGATACCGTAAGCTAAGCGAGGCTTTCCTGCTTCATACTCGGAGGATGGTCGGTATCGTTCATTATTATATCCAAAAAATATATATCGCTTTGTGCGACGCCTGCATTCTACGCAAACAAACCTGTATAGAACCTGATTTAACAAAGCACTTAATTTCAACAAATGATGGCAATAAAAAAGCCGAGCAACATGGCTCGGCTTTTTCTGTTTCAATTCGCGTTACACTTACTTAATACGTGCGTGTAGCTCTTGAATTGAAGTAACTGTATTACGGTCATCTGCAGTATGCGCCATACAAGTTGCAAATGCAGCATTTAGCGTTGTAGTGTAGTTCACCTTCTCTGCTAATGCACCACGACGAAGAACTTTTGAATCTTCAATCGCTTGACGACCAGCAGCAGTGTTAACAATGTAGGTGTATTCATTGTTCTTGATACGGTCAAGAATATGCGGACGACCTTCATGTACTTTGTTAACTAGACGAGGGTTAATACCCGCTTCACCTAGAATCACAGCTGTACCGTGAGTCGCATCTAATTGGTAACCTAGCTTAGTAAGCTTAGAGGCTAGATCAACCACACGTTGCTTATCTTCTTCACGAACAGATAGTAGCGCACGACCACCTTCTGGATACTCTTTACTACAACCTAACTCAGCTTTAGCGAATGCCTCTGCAAACGTATTACCAATACCCATTACCTCACCTGTTGAGCGCATTTCAGGGCCTAACAATGGATCCACACCTGGGAACTTGTTAAACGGTAATACCACTTCTTTCACAGAGTAATACGGTGGAATAATCTCCTTGGTAAAACCTTGTGATTCTAGTGATTGACCCGCCATAACACGTGCTGCAATCTTAGCTAGTGGTGCACCTGTCGCTTTAGATACAAAAGGTACTGTACGTGCTGCACGAGGGTTAACCTCGATTAGGTACACTTCACCATCTTTGACGGCGAACTGAGTATTCATAAGACCTCGAACACCCAATTCAAACGCAAGGTTTTTCACTTGCTCACGCATTACATCTTGAATTTCTTGGCTTAACGTATAGGCAGGTAATGAACATGCAGAGTCACCTGAGTGAACACCCGCTTGTTCGATATGCTCCATGATACCGCCAATCACTACTTGCTCACCGTCACAAATAGCATCAACGTCGACTTCTACCGCATCATCTAAGAAGCGATCAAGCAATACTGGAGATTCATTCGAAACGCTTACCGCTTCATTAAAGTAGCGACGCAGATCTTGCTCGTCGTATACAATTTCCATTGCTCGACCACCAAGCACGTACGATGGACGAACTACAAGTGGGAAACCAATATCACGTGATTTCTCTATCGCTTGTTCCATCGTTGATACTGTTGCGTTTTCAGGTTGCAGTAAACCTAGACGATCAACAGCTTGTTGGAAACGCTCACGATCCTCTGCACGGTCAATCGCATCAGGGCTAGTACCGATAATTGGCACACCTGCCGCTTCCAGTGCACGTGCTAGTTTCAGTGGCGTTTGACCACCATACTGAACAATCACACCTTTTGGTTTTTCAACACGTGCGATAGCTAATACATCTTCAAGTGTTACAGGTTCGAAGTACAAGCGATCTGATGTGTCGTAATCCGTTGATACTGTCTCTGGATTACAGTTAACCATGATAGTTTCGTAACCATCTTCACGCAGTGCTAATGATGCATGAACACAACAGTAGTCAAACTCGATACCTTGACCGATACGGTTTGGACCACCGCCCAATACCATTATCTTGTCTTTGTCCGTTGGATTTGCTTCACACTCTTCATCGTATGATGAGTACATGTAAGCAGTATCTGAAGAGAATTCAGCTGCACACGTATCTACACGTTTGTAGACAGGATGAATGTCAAACTGATCACGGAGTTTACGAATTTCACCTTCGCTAACACCCAGTAACTTAGCAAGACGTGCATCCGCAAAACCTTTGCGCTTAAGCTTGCGTAATACGTCAGCATTAAGACCTGCAAAACCACCTGCTTTCACTTGCTCTTCAAGCTTGATGATGTCTTCAATTTGAACCAAGAACCAACGGTCAATGTTAGTTAGGTTGAAGATACCGTCAACCGACATACCGGCACGGAAAGCATCACCGATGTACCAAATACGCTCAGCACCCGCTTCTTTCAGTTCATGTCGGATCTTGCTCATCGCATTTGGATCATCAAGATCAACCATTTCATCAAAGCCGTTCGCGCCAACTTCTAGGCCACGTAGTGCTTTATGTAATGATTCTTGTTGGTTACGGCCAATCGCCATTACCTCACCTACCGACTTCATTTGTGTCGTTAGACGATCGTTAGCGCCAGCAAATTTCTCGAAGTTAAAACGAGGGATTTTCGTTACTACGTAATCGATAGTTGGTTCGAATGATGCTGGTGTTGCGCCACCAGTTATGTCATTCATTAGTTCATCAAGGGTGAAGCCAATCGCCAATTTTGCCGCAATTTTTGCAATCGGGAAACCTGTTGCTTTTGATGCTAATGCCGATGAACGAGATACACGTGGGTTCATCTCGATGATAACCATACGGCCATCTTTCGGGTTGATACCAAACTGTACGTTTGAACCACCCGTTTCAACACCAATTTCACGCAGTACTGCAAGCGATGCATTACGCATTAATTGGTATTCTTTATCTGTTAGCGTTTGCGCAGGTGCTACCGTGATTGAGTCACCGGTGTGAATACCCATTGGGTCGAAGTTTTCAATCGCACACACAATAGTACAGTTGTCGTTCTTATCACGAACAACTTCCATCTCATATTCTTTCCAACCAATCAGTGATTCATCAATCAATAATTCATTGGTTGGTGATAGGTCGATACCGCGCGAACAAATTTCTTCAAATTCTTCTTTGTTATAAGCAATACCGCCACCTGTACCACCCATAGTAAATGATGGGCGAATAATACAAGGGAAGCCAACCATTTCGAGAACTTTGTAAGCTTCTTCCATCGTTGTTGCAGTATCAGCACGAGGACACTCAAGGCCGATGGCTTTCATTGCTTTGTCAAAACGAGAACGGTTTTCAGCTTTATCAATTGCATCAGCTGTTGCACCGATCATCTCAACATTGAATTCTTCTAATACGCCATATTTTTCAAGATCTAGCGCACAGTTTAATGCTGTTTGACCGCCCATGGTTGGTAGTACTGCATCAGGGCGCTCTTTAGCAATGATATTACGTACCACTTCCCAGTGAATTGGCTCGATGTATGTTGCATCAGCCATGTCTGGATCAGTCATGATAGTGGCAGGGTTAGAGTTTACCAGAATAACACGGTAACCCTCTTCACGAAGTGCTTTACAAGCTTGTGCACCAGAGTAATCGAACTCACAGGCCTGGCCGATAACGATCGGTCCAGCACCTAGAATTAGTACACTTTTTATGTCAGTACGTTTTGGCATTTCTTACTACTCCCGGCTTAGGCGCTGTGTTTCTTAATTAATTCGATAAAGTGATCAAATAATGGTGCTGCATCATGTGGACCAGGGCTCGCTTCTGGGTGGCCTTGGAAACTGAATGCAGGCTTGTCGGTACGATGAATACCTTGTAGCGAGCCATCAAACAGGGATTTGTGTGTCGCACGTAAGTTTTCAGGTAACGTTGCTTCGTCAGCAGCAAAACCGTGGTTCTGGCTGGTGATCATCACAACATCACGATCTAAATCTTTAACTGGATGGTTAGCACCGTGGTGACCAAACTTCATTTTCACTGTCTTTGCACCACTTGCTAAGGCAAGAATTTGGTGACCTAAACAAATTCCAAAGATTGGAATGTTTTTATCAAGGAATGTTTTAGTTGCTTCAATCGCGTAAGTACATGGCTCTGGGTCGCCAGGGCCATTTGATAGGAATACGCCATCTGGATTTAGCGCAAGGACGTCTTCTGCTGATGTTTGTGCAGGAACAACCGTTAAACGACAACCACGATCAACCAGCATACGTAAGATGTTACGTTTAGCACCAAAGTCATAAGCGACTACGTGGTAAGGCAGCTCTTTATCTTCTTGAGCTTCTGGTAAGCCGTTCTCTAATGTCCAAGAACCTTGCTTCCAACTGTATGTTTCGCTTGTTGTCACTTCTTTTGCTAAATCCATGCCTTTCAGGCCTGGAAATGCTTTTGCTTGCTCAAGTGCAAAACCTTCATCGATGTTATTACCTGCAACGATACAACCGTTTTGCGCACCCTTTTCACGAAGAATACGGGTTAGCTTACGGGTATCGATATCAGCGATACCAACGATATTTTGTGATTTTAGGTAATCAGAAAGAGATTGTTCAGAGCGGAAGTTTGAAGCGATAAGAGGGAGATCACGAATAACCAGACCTTGTGCATGAATTGCCGTGGATTCTTCGTCTTCGGTATTAGTACCGGTATTGCCAATGTGGGGATAAGTAAGGGTAACGATCTGTTGTGAGTAGGAAGGGTCAGTGAGAATTTCCTGATACCCCGTCATCGAAGTATTAAAAACGACTTCACCAACGGCCGAACCATCTGCTCCAATGGACACGCCGCGGAACACAGTCCCATCTTCAAGGACTAATAGCGCAGATTTGCTCAAGACAACCTCCAATAAAATAAAAATGCAATTAAAACAGATAAACTTGCAATTACCCATTCCTTTTCATATCAAAAACCACGTCTTACTGATTTTTGACAAATTGCGCAAATTCTATTGATCTGTTAGCAAGCTGTCAATATAAGACCAAAAATAAATTCAAAAAATAACCATTTCAACACAATTAAGTATCCTAAAAGCGAAAACAACATGTTTAGCTATGTTTTTTAGTATCAACATCAAATTAAAAAAGCACGCAACCGATTGCAATCAAAACCAAACCATTAACAAACAAAAACACCGACAAAAAAAAACAAATGTGACTACTATTTCAATACAAATGACCATCTAACAAAAAAATAGACATCAAACCTCTATTTAACACAACAAACACATCCAACTCAGTGCGTTATTTGACCACCATCTAGATATACTCATATAACACGGAAAAATTCATCTCTATTTGTATTTACAATATTTATTCGCACTTTATTCAGGTATAAAAAAACCTGCTTATTAGCAGGTTTTTGTCTCGATTATAATGAATCAAGCCCTAAGACATCTTCCATGGTATAAAAACCTGGCGATTTATCATTAAGCCATACCGCAGCTCTAACCGCGCCGTTGGCAAATGTCATTCTATCTGTCGCTTTATGAGTGATCTCTACTCGCTCACCAATATCAGCAAACATAGCTGTGTGCTCACCCACAATGTCACCAGCACGAATTGTAGCAAAACCAATCTCATCCCGAGTACGCTCACCCGTGATCCCTTCTCGAGCATAGACAGCAACATCACTTAATTTATTGCCCATCGCACCAGCAATCGCTTCTCCCATACCAATTGCTGTTCCTGAAGGAGCATCCACTTTATGACGATGGTGTGCTTCGATAATTTCGATATCACAGTAATCGCCCATTACTTTGGCAGCTTTCTCTAACAATTTGAAAACTAGGTTAACCCCAACACTATAGTTAGGCGCCATCACGATAGAAATATCACGAGCAGCAAGATCAATTAACTCTCGCTCTTGCTCTGTAAACCCGGTTGTACCAATTACAATTTTTTTATTATGTTGCTGACAAAACTTAATATTCGCCAATGTTGCTACAGGCGCGGTAAAATCAATTAACACATCAAAATCATCAAGAGCCTTGCTAAGATCATCTACAATGATCACATTCGCAATACCCGTTCCGGCTAATTCACCCGCATCAACGCCGACTAACGTTGAGCCTGCACGTTCCGTTGCTGCGCCTAGCTCTGCTTTTTCTGATAGTTGTGTGGCTTTTAATAGCTGACGCCCCATTCGGCCAGCAGCTCCGGCTATCGCAATTCTTACCATTGCGTGCTTCTCCCTTGATGAATATATAATTATCTCAATACTGTAGCGGTTTTACAGGCGATAAAAAAGCCCCAGCTTTCACTGAGGCTTATTCTGCACAAATCAATACGCTATTAGATATTCTTAACTTGTAACTCTTTGGGTACTTCAAAGAACATGTTTTCTTCACGACCTGATAATTCTTCAACATCAGAGCCTGTGATTGTCTGAATTTGTTGAATAATCTGGTTCACAAGCTCTTCAGGCGCAGATGCACCAGCGGTAACTCCAACCTTGGTTTTATTTTCAAACCAGCTTGGTTCTATATCTTCAACACAATCGGTCAGATAACCTGGTGTTCCTAACTTTTCCGACAACTCGCGTAAACGGTTAGAGTTGGAGGAATTTTTTGAGCCAACAACAATCATTACATCAACCGTTTCAGCCATTTCACGCACAGCATCTTGGCGGTTCTGAGTTGCGTAACAAATATCATCTTTACGTGGCCCTTGGATCTCAGGGAAGACTATACGCAAGCGATCAATCACATCTGCCGTTTCATCAACAGATAAGGTTGTTTGGCTGACATAGTGTAAATTGCTTGGATCTCTAACAATTGTTTTTAACTTATCAACATCATTAGGTGTTTCAACAAGGTACATACCACCGTCTTGGTTAGCATATTGCCCCATTGTGCCTTCAACTTCTGGATGTCCTGCGTGCCCAATCAGCACCACTTCCATCGCTTTTCGACTGGCACGAGCCACTTCCATATGTACTTTTGTCACTAAGGGACACGTTGCATCAAACACCGTTAATTGGCGTTGTTTAGATTCATTACGCACCGCTTGTGAAACACCATGAGCAGAAAAAATAACGATATTATCGTCAGGTACTTCACTGAGTTCCTCAACAAAAATAGCGCCTCGCTGCTTTAGCCCTTCAACAACAAAACGGTTATGTACGACTTCGTGGCGAACATAAATAGGCGGTTGGTACATTTCCAACGCACGCTCTACAATGCTGATCGCACGATCAACACCAGCACAAAAACCACGTGGGTTTGCGAGTAAGATTTTCATCAACAATTGCTCTTAACTTTCAATGGAGACAACCTCCACCTCAAAGGTGACAGCTTGCCCTGCAAGTGGATGATTGAAATCAACAGTAACAGAATCACCCACAACGGCTGTAATTAATCCGGGAATATCATGCCCATCGGGACCAGCAAAAGCGATAATATTGCCCACTTCGGCGGGAGCATCAGCACCAAATTTAGCTAAATCAAGATGATGGATATTATCGGGGTTAGGTAAACCAAACGCATCTTCTGGTGATAATTCAAATGTACCTTTTTCACCTATCGTCAACCCTAATAAACACTTTTCAAAATTGTCAGTTAAACTGCCATCTCCCATGCGAAACATTGCAGGCTTACCTGCGGCATAAGTAGATTCTGCAACCGATCCATCATCAAGTTTAATGGAAAAATGCATCAGCACTTCACTGTTATCTTTAATCACCGACATAGCACATCCTTTTGTGTGATCGTCTTTTTGATCTAACAACAAGCCGCTCACTTTTATTTTAATGTTCCCATTTAACAATAAACCATCGTGCGTATCAACGGACAGGCACTAAGGTTTTACATTTGTACCACTCAATTTGTTAAATCAAGAATAATACGTCAACACGCATAGATAAAAAAACGCAGCTCATAAAATGAACTGCGTTTAATATTGACGTGTTATTAATACCGATAAAGGTAACTAATTACGACTTCGCTTGCTTGTCTGATTTTAAACCATCAAGTATCAAAAAAACCGCACCGACACATATTGCACTATCAGCAATATTAAATGCAGGCCAATGGTAGTTACCATAGTAAAAGTCTAGAAAATCAACCACAAAACCATGGTACATACGATCAAATAAGTTACCTAATGCGCCACCAATAATTAATGCATAAGCAATATTCGCGATTTTATTTGTCGCTGGTGTACGACGCATCCAATACATTAATAAGCCACAAACACCAAAGGCAATAGCTGCAAATAACCAACGCTGCCAACCACTTGCGTCACTTAAAAAACTAAACGCAGCACCGGTATTGTGTACATAAAGTAAATTAAAAAACGGCAGTACTTCGATCCGGTTTGGCCAACCATAGCCCATCGTGTCCATCACTAACAGCTTAGTACCGTTATCGATGATAAATACCAGAACCGCTAGCCATAACCAACGGATGCCAGATTGTTTAACTGTAAGCGATTGCTTCAATGCTGTACTTGTCATTATGCAAATTTTCTCTTTTCGCCTTCGCCATCGATGTTAGTTGCACAGCGACCACAAATTTCTTCATGGCCTGCAATCGTGCCAACATCAGCAACATGGTGCCAACAACGCTCACATTTCGCCGCTTCAGATGCTTTAACCGTTACGAATAAACCTTCGATATCGGTTTCTTGTGCATTTTCAGGCTTGCTATCAGCAACAACAACTTGAGCTTTTGATGTTAATAGAACAAAACGTAGTTCGTCTTCTAACTTATTTAGCTTCTCAGCCAATTCAGCATTAGCAGAAAGAATAACCTCAGCTTGTAGTGAGCCACCGATCACTTTTTCGCTACGTGCCGTTTCAAGTAACTTGTTCACCGCACCACGAACTTGTTGGATTTCAGCCCAAAATTCGTTGCTTAGCTCTTCGTTATCAGCAAGGCCAAATAGACCATCGAACCACTCACCAGTAAACACGAACTTGTCACGTTGACCCGGCATTTCGTTCCAAATTTCATCAGCGGTGAATGACATAATAGGTGCCATCCAACGAACTAATGCTTCAACGATGTAGTAAAGCGCAGTCTGACAGCTACGTTGAGCATGGCTACCGCGTTTTGCTGTGTACTGACGGTCTTTGATTACATCTAAGTAAAATGATCCCATTTCAATAGAACAGAACTGCATTAAGCGCTGTGTTACTGCGTGCAAGTTGTAATCTTCGTAATCTTTGATGATTTCTTCTTGAGCCGCCATTGCACGACCAACAGCCCAACGATCAAGTGCGACCATTTCTTCAGCAGGAACACAGTCAGTTTCAGGGTTGAAACCACTTAAGTTAGCTAAGAAGAAACGTGCAGTATTACGAATACGACGGTAAGCATCGGCTGAACGCTTTAAGATCTCGTCAGACACAGCCACTTCGCCAGTGTAATCGGTAGAAGCTACCCAAAGACGTAAAATATCAGCACCAAGCTTATTCGTTACATCTTTTGGTGCAACTACGTTACCGATAGATTTAGACATCTTACGGCCTTGGCCATCAACGACAAAGCCGTGGGTTAACACTTGTTTGTATGGTGCTTTATCTTTCATCGCTACCGATGAAATCAATGAAGACTGGAACCAACCGCGGTGTTGGTCTGAACCTTCAAGGTAAAGATCCGCTGAGTGACCGTTAAATTCTGGACGACTATCAACCACAGAGAAGTGCGTAACACCAGAGTCAAACCATACGTCTAGTGTATCTAGTACTTTTTCGTAATGTGCGGCATCTTCTGCGGTCATTACATCAGTAAGTTCTAGATCCCACCACGCTTGAATGCCTTTTATCTCAACAAGCTGTGCTACTTTTTCAATCAGCTCAGACGTTTGAGGGTGAAGCTCTTGCGTCTCTTTATGGATGAATAGTGCAATTGGCACACCCCACGTACGCTGACGCGAGATACACCACTCAGGACGACCTTCGATCATGCCTTCAATACGACTTTGACCCCACTCAGGCATCCATTGAACATTTTTGATTTCGTCCAATGCTTTCGTACGTAGACCTGCTTTGTCCATAGAGATGAACCATTGCGGCGTAGCACGGAAGATAATTGGCGTTTTGTGGCGCCAGCAATGTGGGTAGCTGTGCGTAATTTTTGAGAAATGTAGTAGTGAACCATGCTCACGTAGTACATCAACAACCGCTTCGTTTGCTTTAAATACATGTTGACCGGCAAAGATCTCAGTATCTGGTAAGTAAACACCGTTACTACCTACAGGATTAGCAATTTCAAGATTGTATTTTTGACCAACCACGAAGTCTTCTTGACCGTGACCAGGTGCTGTATGTACACAACCTGTACCCGATTCAGTCGTTACGTGATCACCTAAAATAATAGGCACATCAAAGCTGTAGAATGGGTGGTTAAAGCGAAGTAGTTCAAGCTCTTCACCTTTACAGAAACCAAGGATTTCTGATTCTTCAAAACCAACACGTCCCATTACATCTTTTACAAGCTCTGCCGCTACGATTAAACGTTGAGGCTGAGGATGTGCTTCTGTAACTGGTGTTTGTACTAATGCGTATTCAAGATCGGCACTCACAGCGACTGCGCGGTTAGCAGGCATAGTCCAAGGTGTTGTTGTCCAAATAACAATAGACACGTCGCCTTGGCCTTGATCATCCACACAACCAAATTTAGCTAATACTGTCGCTTCATCTACCGCTTTAAATTTCACATCGATAGATAACGATACTTTATCTTGGTATTCAACTTCAGCTTCAGCCAGTGCTGAACCACAATCAGTACACCAGTGAACAGGTTTGAAACCTTTCAATAGGTGATCTTTATCAGCAATTTTACCTAATGCACGAATAATGTTGGCTTCAGTATCGAAGTCCATTGTGCGGTAAGGCTTATCCCACTCACCCAGTACACCTAGGCGCATGAAACTTTCTTTTTGACCGTTAACTTGGCCTGCGGCATATTCACGGCACTTTTCACGGAATTCAGCAGCCGTCACTTTTTGACCTGGCTTACCGACTTTTTTCTCTACCATTAATTCGATCGGTAGACCGTGGCAGTCCCAACCAGGCATATACGGTGAGTCAAAACCAGACAGAGTCTTTGACTTAATAATAATGTCTTTAAGAATCTTGTTTAGTGCGTGACCAATGTGAATATCACCGTTAGCGTATGGAGGGCCATCGTGTAATACGAAAGATTTTTTACCTTTCTTTGCTTTACGGATTTCACCGTAAAGATCTTCATCATACCAACGCTTAAGCATTGCAGGCTCACGCTGAGCTAGGTTGCCTCGCATCGGAAACCCTGTTTCAGGCAGGTTCAGGGTATCTTTATAGTCGCTCATTGATTCTAGATTCCGTTACTTGGGCGAAGTTGGACATTATTACGCTCAGACAGCCACACCCGTGCTGCTTGAGCATCTCGCTCGATTTGGCGTTTAAGCGCATCGAAGGATTCAAATTTCTTTTCGTCACGCAATTTATGGCGTAACACGACTTCAAGCTGATGTCCGTAGAGATCAGCTTGAAAATCAAATAAGTGCACTTCAAGTTGTTGGCGTACACCTTTTACGGTTGGCCGATGACCAACATTAGCCACCCCCATAACAGGGCGACTATCTGCACCATACACTTCAACAGCATAAACACCAGCTACCGGCGTTACACGTCGTTTTAAAGGTATATTGGCAGTAGGAAAACCAATCGTTCGACCTAACTTTCGTCCGTGAGAGACACGTCCGCGAATACTGTAAGGTCGACCAAGCATCATTTCAGCTTGTTCAAGTTCATTCTTTGCTAGTGCTTGACGAATGGCAGTGCTGCTTACTCGCTGCTCTGAAACACAAAAACTTTGGGTACTTACTACCTCAAAGCCATGTTTTCGTCCCGCTTCCACTAGCATGGAAAAATCACCATTACGGCCTTGTCCAAAGCGAAAATCATCGCCAATAACAAGAAACTTAACACCCAATTGCTTAACCAACAAGCACTCGACGAAATCTTCAGCGCTCATGGTGGCAAAATGATGATTAAAATTCACGCATAACAAACGATCAATACCGACCTTTTTTAGCTGTAAATATTTATCTCTAAAACGGGTTAAGCGTGCTGGCGCTTTATCTCCTGCAAACAATTCTAACGGCTGAGGCTCAAATGTCATTACCGTAGCGGAAAGTTGCATCGCATGGGCTTTAGCTACCACTTGACGTAGCAATGCTTGGTGCCCTAAATGAACACCGTCAAAGTTGCCTATAGTCAACACACAGCCATGATGCTGGGGTTGAATATTATGTATACCTCGAATTAATTCCATGCGCTCAGTTACTTACCACTCATCAATATTCACACACTAAAAGATGCAAACAATCAAAATCCGCCTTTAAGCTAAAAACTCCGCCGCTATTATTGCGAAAAATGTTGTCTTTCTACAATAAAGCTGGCGGATTATATACTACTCAACGCTTGTAATCAGCTATCTGTACGCAGATGTCGTGGGCGAATGCCTAAAATCATCGCAATTATTAGATAAACACCACTGCCTATTGCAATTAAGCCAAACAACCAGCCTACACGTTCAAGTAAATGAAAACCTAACCACTGTTCCATTGTTGGGCTTAACCATAACAAGCTTGCCACCATTAAAATGCCAGCTATAGCAAGTCGCAAAACAAAAAATAACGTTTGACGGCTAATGCGATAAATATTGCCTACATGCAAGCCTCGGTACAATAGCGCAGCGTTTAACAATGCCGATAAAACACTGGCAATAGACAAACCAACATAACCATAAAACGGAGCAAAAATACCGTTAAACACCATGTTACTGATCATCGCGATAATACCAATTTTTACTGGTGTTTTAGTATCTTGACGTGCGTAATAGCCCGGCGCAAAAATCTTAATTAACATGTAATTTAATAAACCAGCAGATACTACCCATAATGATGCTGCAGTTTGATTAACATCGTAAACGCTAAATTCGCCGCGCATAAACATTACCATCAACATTGGTTTAGCCAGTGTGATCATGCCAAGCATAGCTGGAATGCCAAGCAGCAGCACCATTCTTACGCCCCAGTCCATCGTTTGGGCAAATTGCTCTGGCGATTTATCAACGTGTTTACGTGAAAGTGCGGGTAGTATCACCGTTGCAATAGCGATACCAAATAAACCAAGAGGAAACTCTAATAAACGATCAGAGTAATACAGCCAGCTAATTGAGCCTGTCATTAAGAAACTGGCAATGAAGGTATCAAGTAATAAGTTAATTTGGGTAACAGAAACACCAAACAGCGCAGGCAACATCAGTTTGAGAATTTTTGTTACACCCGGATCATTCCAGCCCCATTTAGGGCGAACTAAATATCCTTCGCGATACAAAAATGGCAATTGGAAGCAAAACTGCACTAAGCCACCAACGAAAACACCAATAGCTAAACCTATCTCAGGTTGAGCCAGATGTGGAGAAACAAACCATGCACAACCAATAATCGATATGTTTAAAAAAACGGGGGTAAACGACGATATCGCAAATTTACCTAACGTATTTAATATCGCGCCAGATAATGCAACAAAGGTAATAAACCACAAATATGGGAAAGTAATTTTTAGCAACAAGCTTGCAAGTTCAAATTTTTCCGCATCAGCCCCGCCATGCATCCAATCCCAGAACCAACCAAAACCGAATAAAGCTGTCACAGCGCCAGAGCCTAACACCCCAAACAATGTCACTATCGTTACAATGCCGCCTAGCGTACCTGCCGCTTTTGCAATCAAATCTCGTGTTCGATCAACATCGCCAGCCGCATGGTACTCCGTCAATACAGGTACAAATGCTTGCGAAAAAGCCCCTTCGGCAAAAAGGCGACGTAAAAAGTTGGGAATTTTATTTGCAAAGAAAAAAACATCGGCCGCAGCCCCTGCTCCCATAAGGTTAGCAACCACCACATCTCGGACTAAACCGAGTACGCGAGAGACCAAAGTCATGGCGCTAACTATCATTCCAGAGCGTAAAAGACGCTTACTCACAAAAAAACCTCATAAAAGATGGCTCAGAAAGGTGACTTCTGATTCCAAATGCTGGTAAAATCTGCCGCCATATTAACCGTGTTAATCCGCAAGTGCCAACTTGATTGGTCTGGCGGTTATTCGCACAAATCATTTGACAAATACAAAGAACCAAGGCATAGTCCTCGGCCTTAAATTGTCACCGTACCAAGATTTGGGAGTTACACCCTTGGCAAATATCAAATCTGCTAAGAAACGTGCACTAACTTCAGAAAAACGTCGCCAGCACAACGCTAGCCGTCGTTCTATGATGCGCACTTTCTTCAAGAAAGTAATTACCGCTATTGAAGCTGGTAATAAAGAAGCTGCAACACAAGCTTTCGCTGAAATGCAACCTGTTATGGATCGTATGGCTACTAAAGGCCTGATTCACAAAAACAAAGCTGCACGTCATAAAGCTCGTCTAACGGCTAAAATCAAAGCTCTTTAATTTTTAATTTTTGAGTTTAGATTTAAAAAAACCGACCTTGAGTCGGTTTTTTTATACCTGAAATTTATATTTCTCTGACTCTCTGCTGCCATCTTTATGGCACACTATCTTCTCATTATTATCTTCATTAAGAGCAAAACATGAAAAAAACGTTGTTACGAGGTTTGCTCAACGTCCTGCCTTTAGTCTTGAGCATATGGCTATTTTGGTCATTATTTGAGTCATTAGACAAAGTCGGTAACTTTTTATTTGGTTTATTCCATTTAACCGAGTTATTCAAAGGTGCTGGTTTTTTATTGATCCTGACTCTATTGTTTATTGCTGGCCTTCTTTTCTCTGTTAGCCCTATTGCTTGGCTGTATGATTTCATTATTCGACAATTAATGCGTTTTCCGTTCTTTAAAACGGTATACAGCAGCATCAATGACATTGCCTCACTCATGAGCAGCGATAATAAAAATAAAGGACAACAAACGGTTTTAGTGCATCAGGCCAATGATAGTTATGTAATCGGCTTTATTATGTCTGATGACATGCCAGAACCGCTCGCTAATGCGCTCCCTGAGGGGGATTGGGTTCCTGTATTGTTCCCACTTAGCTATCAAATAGCTGGAGTGACAACCTTGGTTAAGCGTGAAGACTTAACACTTGTTGATTGGTCATTCGAAGAGGCAATGCGCTACAACCTAACAGCAGGGATCTCTACGCCCAAAGGAAATAACGATAAAGACACAAAAGAAGAAATAGACACGCTTTCTGATAGCTGATAAATAAGCGCTCTATCCATCAGCCTGCAACTTTAGCCTCATAAATGGGTATGAGGCTAGTTAAACAAATAACCGACTAAAGTCCGCCTCACAGATACGCGTGACCGATGGGTGCATTATCATCCGTTCAGCAAAAATAACATAATACTCTTCTGAAATATCGCTCACTCGTTTTACCTCATGCACTTGGCATGATTCCTTTAACTCATCAGCATAGTTAGAGGGAGCAATAAACATACATTGTTGATAAGACGAAAATGCTTTCATCAGAGCTGAATCATCAAACTCACCTAAAATATTAGGCGTGATCCCTTGCTGATCAAACCATTGGTGCAGTTTTCTCCCCATCGCAGACCGTCGGCTTGGTACTAACAATTTATACTCTTCAATACACGCAGGAAACGTCGATTCTGGTAGTTTATCTGAGCAGAAAAAGCTCATTCCAGATTCCCCTAATTTCTTACTGTATAAACCAGGGCTTTGGGTTGAATCAACGGGGCAATCAGAAAGGATCATATCGAGCTTATGCTGGGATAATTGTTCTAATAGCATTTCATGGGTTGATTCAAAACAGCTAAAATGAATTCTCTGATCATCAGGCATGCCTTCTAGTAACACTTGGCTGACTAACCGTTTAGACAAAGCATCAGCAACCCCCACTTCAAAAAGCTGATTATCTCGCTGGGTATAGTTGATCCGATCCAACATTTGATAACTTAAATCAAACATTTTATCGGCATACTTAAACACCATTTGTCCTAATTCAGTTGGTTCTATCTGGCGTCCTACACGTTTAGTTAATCGCCCTTTTAAACGATCTTCTAAAGCACGGATCTGCCCAGTTACCGTTTGTGGCGCTAGGAATAAAGCATCTGCAGCTTTGGTTACAGAGCCTTGTTTACATACCATCCAGAAATAATATAAGTGATTATAATTTAAGTGAGACATACCTTTATCAACCCATAAAAAAACCCCAACAACAAAGCTTACGCAGTGCCACTGGGGTCTTCAATCTTTATCTTATTATTTCTAATAAACGCGTATTAGAAACCTATTAACACGCAGGTTGACGATTTAAACGTTCAGATTGCAATAAAGCTCACCGCATCGCCGCTCAAGTACACGATCTTGAAAAGATGATTTAGAGGTAATTGCTTTTTTACCTCTTTTTCCCATCATTTAGACCTTGTAGATAAGCCTGAGCCTGACAAACCTCAGACCTATCAGCTGTTGTACAATGTTTATAGTTCATTGCTGCAACACTTGAAGCTGCGAAAGTTGAAAACAGTATAGCTAATAGGTATTTATATTACGCCTCTACCTTTTGCGCTTCCTTTGGAAGAGATCGACTCAGTAATACGTAACCCACAACTGCCGCTACTGTTGAACCTAGTAATATCCCTAGTCGGGAATACGTTGCAAAGCTTTCATCTGCTCCAATGAATGCGAGTGAAGAGATGAAAATCGACATCGTAAAACCGATACCACACAGAACAGATACGGCAAAGACATGTTTGAAGTTAATATCATCAGGTAGTTTGGCAAAACCACATTTCACAGCAATGATACACGCGACAAATATTCCCAAAGGCTTACCAATGAAAAGACCTGCAGCAATACCAACAGGTAGCATTGACGATAAGCTTTCTAACGATACGCCATCTAACGAAATACCTGCATTAGCAAAAGCAAAAGTAGGTAAAATCAAGAAAGCAACATACGGATGTAAAGCATGTTCTAAGTGCTTTAATGGTGAGTGTTTATCTGAACGACCATCTTTACCCGTTAGTGGTATCGTAAAACCAAGGATAACACCGGCTAGCGTTGCATGAACACCTGATTGCAATACACTAATCCATAGTACTGCACCGACAATTAAGTACCAAGAAAGCTTAGTAACATTCTTCGCATTCATAATAAACAAGGTCACTGTAGCTACCGAAGCAACAGCTAGTGAAATTGTCGAAAGATCAGAACTATAGAACAGCGCGATAATGACAATCACACCTAAATCATCAATAATCGCAAGTGCAAGTAAGAACACTTTTAAGCTTACCGGTACACGATTACCTAGTAGTGCCATCACACCTAATGCAAATGCGATATCTGTAGCAGCAGGAATTGCCCAGCCTTTAATAGCCATCGGATCGTTATAATTAAACGCAACATAAATTAATGCTGGTGCAACCATACCGCCCACAGCCGCAATAGCAGGGAAAATTGCTTTTTCTTTAGTATTTAGCGCCCCCTCAATTAGCTCCCGCTTTACTTCTAAGCCAATAAGCAAAAAGAAAACAGCCATTAAACCATCATTGATCCAATGGGAAACTGATAAGCCAGCAACATAACTGTGCAATGTATCGGTATACACTGATGCTAGCGGTGAATTAGCAATGATCATCGCAATAAGCGCAGCAATAATCAGCACAATACCACCAGCTGATTCTAATTTAAGAAACTTACGAATAGCATCGGTCATCGACCGTCACTCCTATAAAACAATATGAATTAATCAATTAAATGCAGTGTAAACGTCATTCTCAGCACTTGTGAAATCGTTTGTTTAGATGCAATAACTCGGAAATACCGAATAATTAGAGCCATAACAATATAATAACCGTGCTTTACTAACGAACCTTTGACATTAGCGCGCATTTCCCTGTCATGTGCTTCCCTATTAAATATAGGTAAACTGTCATAATTGACCGATTTTTACGTCTTATCGTAAAAAAAGACAACCTTTCCGTATACCACATTAAAAAAAACTCAAATTTCCTTTTTAACTAAAAACCTCTTAATAAAGCATATATAACAGATAGTTAAGAATATAAAAACAAAAATAAATTAGTGCCAATTAATCGCTCGCCATCACAAAAAAGTAACAAATCATATTTGTGACAATCAGTGTAATATTTCTGAAATAAAAGCCATCTACCATCCACGAAGATTTCAACAAAATGACACCAAAACGACATACTATTGTCATGGAGAAATGATTATGACTACCCAAGCCACTACTGCTGTATCTAAGTTCAGCTCTATGCGTTGGGTCCGCTGGGCCAATCTAGCGTTCATGCTTTATCTTTTACTTGTTGCTGTATCTATGATCAGCAGCGGCTTTAAATGGTCTGTTGGCGAACAAGCTAAAACCTTATTCGAATTTGCTTCTCACCCTGTAGCGGGGCTCATGATTGGTTTAATCGCAACAGCGTTAATTCAGTCATCAAGTACGGTAACATCAATCATTGTGGGTCTTGTTGCCGGTGGCTTGCCTGTTGAAACAGCAATCCCAATGGTAATGGGGGCAAATATTGGTACTACACTAACCAATACGATAGTGAGTTTAGGGCATGCGCGTTGTAAGCATGAATTCCGTCGTGCTTTTGCCAGTGCAACCGTCCATGATTTCTTCAACCTACTGGCTGTAGCAATTTTCTTGCCACTAGAGATGATGTTTGGTTTGCTAGATAAAATGTCTAGTTGGTTAGTGTCTCCATTCTTAAGTGCTGGTGATATGAGCATGAAGGGAATGGACTTTATGAAGCCGTTAACTAAACCTGCAGTAGAGCTAGTAAAAAGTCCTCTCGAAGTATTTGGTTCTATGGGTGGTGTCGCGCTTAGCTTCATCGGTATCGCATTAATCTTCTTCGCGATTACGGTTATGGGTAAGCTAATGCGTAGCCTAATGGTTGGTCGTGCTCGTGATATTCTAAAAAGTGCAATTGGTCGTGGTCCACTGCATGGTATTGCGTCAGGTACAGCAGTAACGATTTTAGTACAATCATCATCAACAACAACAAGCTTGATGGTACCGCTAGTAGGTACAGGTGTACTAAAAGTACGTGATGTATACCCATTCACGCTTGGTGCAAACATCGGTACATGTATTACTGCATTATTAGCAGCAACTGCAGTATCAGGCGATAATGCAGTATTTGCATTACAGATTGCACTGGTACACTTATGTTTCAATGTAATGGCAACGGTACTGATTTACGGCATTCCATTCTTACGTGAAATCCCGTTGAAGTGCGCATTCTTCTTAAGCGACTTAGCAACCAAGAACAAAGTAGCGGTCGCAGGTTATCTTGGCTTAGTATTCATCGCTATCCCAGGTGCAATTTTAGCATTAACTGCTTAATTAATATCGCGCTACGAAAAAGCCCAGCTTATGCTGGGCTTTTTTATTTCTTACCATTCTGATTACATTTACTTTTTAGTATATGTTGTTGATTAATTTAAACAGAAAATGGGTATTGAATCGGATCGTGATGCTCGTAACCCACTACTTCAAAATCATCTAACGTTACCCATGTTTCTAAATCTTCTAATGACTTGATCTTCGGGTTGATTTTAAGTTGTGGTGAGGCAAATGGAGTACGCTTTAATTGCACATCCCGCATAAGCTCTAACTGATCTTCATAGATATGTGCGTTGATAATTTTGTGGTAAGCCTGACCCGCTTTATGACCTGTTATTTGCGCCATTAACGCGAGTAAAGTAAACACTTGTACTTGGTTGAAGTTTAACCCTAGCGGTACATCACATGAGCGTTGATAGCTTGTTAAATATAACGTATCACCCAGTAGTGAAAATGTATGTGTATGCATGCAAGGACGCAAGCAGCCCATATCAAACTCACCAGGGTTGTAAAACGTTAATATTTCACCACGATCATCAATACCTTTGGTTAAATCATCAACAATCTTTTTTAATTGATCAATTGGCGTACCGTCTGTTTTTTGCCAGCGACGACCTTGAACACCATAAACACGTCCCATGTCATCTTCACCTTTACGATGAGGGTTGTTCAGCCATGCTGGGTTATCATTGGCGTTAGCATTCCATGTGTTACAGCCAATCGCACGAAATTGCGCTGCATTATCATAGCCACGTAAGTAACCGAGAAGCTCTGCGATTGCAGCTTTCCAGAAACTTTTACGAGTAGTAATCAACGGAAACTGATTATTAGCAACATCATAAGTCAGATCAGCATTGATAACCGTTAAACAACGCTTACCTGTACGTTCGTTTTCAATCCACACACCTTCATCAACGATGCGTTGGCATAAGGCTAAATATTGTTTCATAGTCCTACTCGTAAACTGAATACGCCCAGCAAAAGCTAGGCGCGAAAATTATTAACCATTATTCTATCAGAAGCCTGTTGGCCCTGCTGTTAACTTAAAAACATTTTTATACTGATCACTAGCAATAACACCGCAAATAACTTTTTCAGTGTCGGGGTCGGTAGTCGACTCACTAAAGCCGCGCCATAACGAGTTGCAATCATCGATGTTGCAGCAATACCGAACAAGGCTGGTAAATACACATAACCCACACTAAACGCTGGTAACGCTTCACTGCCTGCTCCTGCGTAAATAAAACCAATCATCCCAGAAACAGCAATTAAGAAACCAACGAGCGAAGAGGTACCGATGGCACGTCGCATCTCAATACCATAATAACTTAAATACGGTACTGTTAATGATCCTCCACCAATGCCAGCGAGACTTGAGATCAAACCAATGATGCCACCACTTGATACACATGCTAATGGGTTTGGCAGAGGCTTACTGTTTATCACCTTCATCGATAACAACATCTGAATTGCTAGACACAATACGATAACAGCAAAAATTTTAGGTAAATAATCTGAAGGGATGATCTCTGCAACAATACTCCCCCCCAACCCGCCAACAATGATCCCTGGGGCTAATATTTTCACCACTGAAAAATCAATATTTCCAAGCTTAAAGTGATTACGTGCTGAGGCCATTGAAGTCATAACAATACTGGCAAGTGAGGTCGCTAACGCAATATGCATCACAAGATGCGATACAATTCCGGCTTTCGGTAATAACCAAACCAGAGCCGGTACAACCAATAAGCCTCCGCCAATGCCTAATAAACCAGCCAATAGTCCGACGACAGCTCCCAAGAGCAAACACATGCTAAATAGCCAAAGTGTTGTTTCATACATAATACGTAACCAATATAAAAAAGTGTTCTACTTACCCGCGCGGATAAACCCACCTAAACCATGCTGTTCGACAAATAACGTTGTTCTATCTCTTACTTCACAAGATAAATGTACCGCGAGAACATCATCCGCCAATTGCGCCATATCAAGTGCTGACACATGACGTAATATATATTTTATTTTGGCTACATTACGGGTATTCATACTCAATGATCGATACCCCATTCCGACTAATAAAATTGCACCAATCGGATCACCTGATAATTCACCACAAACGCAAACGGGGAGTTGGTAACGCTTAGCACTATCGATAATATGTTTTAAGGCATTTAAAACAGCAGGATGAAGCGCATCATAAACACTGGCGACACGAGAGTTATTACGATCAACGGCAAGCAAATATTGAGTTAAATCATTACTGCCAACTGAAATAAAATCAACTTTATCGGCTAACGCATGGAGCTGATAAAGCATTGAAGGTACTTCAATCATAATACCCAAGCGGGGTTTTCTTAACTCGCCATCATATTGACCTGCCACTTCCTGATAGGCGCGCTCAATTAATATTTTGGCTTCATCAAGTTCAGCTATCCCTGAGATCATCGGAAGCAATATATCCATATTATTCAAGCCAATACTGGCACGTAACATCGCTCTAACTTGAATTAAAAAAATCTCGGGATGATCTAGGGTAAAACGGATCCCACGCCAACCTAAAAAGGGATTATCTTCCTCTATAGTTAAATACGGTAGCGGCTTATCGCCTCCAATATCGAGCGTTCGCATCACAACGGTTTGCTCGGGATAAGTCTGCAAAATAGAACGATATTGATTAATTTGTTCATCTTCTGAAGGGAAGCTACGTTGCAGTAAAAAAGGCACTTCGGTACGATATAAGCCAACCCCGTCGACCCCTTTATTAACCGCGATATTGGTATCAGCACTTAAACCCGCATTTAAGTGAACCATGATCCGTTGATTATCTTTGGTATAGGCTTCTTTATCCAGATCACCTTCAACCGTTTTGGCTAGTTCATGCTCTTCACGTAATAAACGGCGATATTCAATTAATACATGACGATTAGGGTTAACAAGAAAGTCACCACGATAGCCATCAACAACAACTAAATTGTTGTGTACCATATGAGGAACAAAGTCGACCCCCATAATTGCAGGGATACCTAGTGCTCTAGACAAAATAGCTGCATGTGAATTAGCTGCACCTTCTTGAGCAACAACCGCAGCTAACTTCCCTAAA
Source organism: Photobacterium sp. SKA34 (assembly GCF_000153325.1). Classification (GTDB taxonomy): domain Bacteria; phylum Pseudomonadota; class Gammaproteobacteria; order Enterobacterales; family Vibrionaceae; genus Photobacterium. The sequence continues at coordinate 211,536 of NZ_CH724143.1, read as the reverse complement.
GGGACTGTCGCAAGCATCGCTGCTGTTAACTCTCGGGTTAATAACACCACAGGTTCATCCCACTGCAACTCATCAACTTCTTCATCACGTAAAAAGAACAATAAGCGCTGACCCAACTCGCGAATATCTTGTGCACGCTCTTTGAGATATTGATCTTTCATATTCGCAAAACGAGCGGAATAAGATTCAACCACTTGACGTACGGCCCACTCCGCCTGATCTCCACAAGCAATACGGGCTTTCAGATCTTTACGCAACATAGGATCATTGAGTAAATGGCTGAATAAATCAAAAATGGCGAGGGTTTCTTTTTGTAGTTCACTATCAAAACGTTTACGTAAACGTCGAAACTCTGTACTGGCCGCTTCTATCGCGATAGTTAAACGTTCTTGCTCAACATTCACATCAAGACAAGATGTGGGAGCAACATGTTCTAATAGTGGTTGGGTATCGTCCCACCATGCTTTAGCAACAGCAACACCAGCAGAAGCCGCTGATCCAGTAAGGTGTAATTTATTACCTTGCTCAAACCACATTCCTTGTGCTTTCGCGTGGGCTAAAATACCTGATAATTGAGCTGCAAGGGTAACTAAGAAAGACTCTTCACTTTCGTTAAATTCCCGCTTTTCTCGTTGCTGTACAACAAGGACACCAAGTACTTGGCGCTGATGAATGATTGGCGTGCCAAAAAACGATCGAAAGGATTCTTCTCCGATCCCTGGGAGATGTTTGAAATGGGGGTGTAAACGAGCATCAGCAACATTAACGAGCTCAGCTTTACGCCCAACAAGGCCAACTAGACCTTGATTAAAGCGTAAACTTACACGCCGCTGAGATTTATGCAGCCCTTGCGTTGCCATCAATGTGTAAAGTTGACGCTCATGATTAGCAATATAGACCGAACAACAGTCTGTTTTCATGGCCTGACAAGTGCTCATCACTAATTGATCTAGTGCTTCAATCAAGGTCTGGGCGCTGACGACCTTGTCAACTATCTCTCTAAGCTGTGTCAGCATAACGAGCCTTATTATCCTTCTATATTGCCAATAATCTCTATATTATCGTATTACCTTATTTACTTTTTATTATTACGCTTGAATTTTCGCTCTTTCCATTCTTTAAAAGGCATGGCTACAGGTGCAAATTCTTTAAGTGCGCGACGGTAAACATCACGCTTAAACGAAACGACCTGTCGAACTGGATACCAATAACTTACCCATCGCCATCCATCAAATTCAGGAGTAGCACCTCGCTGCATATTGACCTTGGACTCATCGCACTCCAAGCTCAACAAAAACCATTTCTGTTTCTGCCCGATACAAACAGGTTTCGAATCCCACCGCACTAAACGTTTAGGTAATTTATAACGTAGCCAATGACGGCTTGACGCAATTATCCTGACATCTTTTTTGGTTAATCCTACTTCTTCGTACAATTCACGGAACATGGCTTGCTCAGGTGTTTCACCATCATCAATACCACCTTGCGGAAACTGCCAAGAATGTTGTCCATATCGTCGAGCCCAAAATACCTGGCCATGGCTATTGCAGATAACGATCCCTACATTAGGGCGGTATCCATCGCCATCAATCACTGGACGACCTCAAGTATAAATATCTATTAATAGTGATTTTTTCATAGTAGAGGTGATCGGTAAACAAAGATTCGATCAGATCGTGATATTTTCCTAACGAAACATCAAATTTGGGATAACTTCTCTCCCTGCTAGAGGTTATAAACATCTAAATGAGACATCCCCCACATTTATTCACTCTTTCTGTGGATAGATTTGTGCAGAAGATAAAAAAACCTCGAATTTATATATAATTATCGCTTGATACACAGTAATAAAAAACCAACAATAAAAAAATATAATCCTTAATAATCATCATCTTAAATTATCACAAAGTACATAATAAATTTAAATAAATAGAATATTAATATCTCAAAAAAACGATCGGTCAAAGATCAATCAATTCTAGTTTTATCCACACCACACAAAAAAAACGTTCGAACATAAGATAGCCAAGATGCATAAAACACCAACTTTAGCCTGTCTATTTAAACAGTTAACATCAAAAAAAATATTTCATAAAAATATTCTGTGGATATCTTTTAAAATGATCCTTTTCTCTAGATTTACCCACTCAAACAGGAAAAAGCTATGTTATGATCTTTAATCTTCTTATCTAGATCATGATCAACGCGTAGCACTATGCCAAAACCTGAGCAACCATCGGCCCCCCTCACTGAACAAGAACTACTCAATCGTGCCCAACAACTAGCAGGGTTAACGCTTGGAGAATTAGCCGATCTTGCAGGTATTATTCCACCAGCTGATCTGAAAAGAGATAAAGGGTGGGTTGGGCAACTGTTAGAATGGCATTTAGGTGCAACAGCTGGAAGTAAACCCGTTCCTGACTTTATCGATCTTGGTATTGAGCTTAAAACGATCCCTATTGGCTATAATGGTAAACCATTAGAAACAACTTTTGTTTGTGTCGCTCCTTTAATTGGGGTACAAGGATTACGTTGGGAAATGAGCCATATTCGTCATAAGCTCTCACGGGTCTTATGGATCCCAGTCGAAGGTGAGCGAGATATTCCCTTAGCAAATCGCCATGTTGGATCGCCATTAATTTGGAGTCCATCGATAGAGGAAGATGCTCAGTTAAAACAAGACTGGGAAGAGTTAATGGATATGATTGTACTCGGCCAAGTCGAGCACATCACAGCACGCCATGGCGAGGTACTGCAATTACGACCAAAAGCGGCAAATAGTAAAGTACTAACGGAAGCCTATGGCGCAAATGGACAGCCTATCAAAACCTTACCTCGTGGTTTTTATTTAAAAACACACTTTACCGCAGAAATTTTAGCCCGATACTTTATTTAAAAAGTATGCTGCGTTACACCGCTGGACTAAAAATACAGCACCATATCTTCTTCACAAGCAGCAGTGATCCCTTCAGGTAAGAATTCATCATAGGGATCAGTTAAACGTAACGTCATATTACTGATCCCAACTGACTTTAATAGCGTCTGTGCCTGCTCAATTGTCTTAAAATGCAGTAAGTTATCTTGCTCATCTTTAAGTGGCTGTAACTGATGCTTATATTCAATTTCCATCAGGTATTCAGAATACCCCGCGTAACATGTTAATACACAATGTGGGATCTTATTCGGTGATGCTTTAATCCATGGCTTTAATTGAGATAGCTTCATTGTTTATCCACACTAAAAAATAAAAGATCTAACATTAACTATGTGTCAGTTTTCTCCCCCTATCAAGTTCGTAATATAATATTCATTTCATCTTTAATTACACTTCTCACTCCAAACGCTTCAAGCTATAGTCAAATCAAATACATTAATGGCAAGGACAGCGAATGAAATACCATAAGATCCCGCATTCTAGTTTAGAGATCAGTAAGATTTGCCTCGGTACCATGACATTTGGTGAACAAAATAATGAGGATGAAGCCCATAGCCAATTAGATCTGGCCGTCGAACACGGTATTAATTTTATTGATACTGCTGAAATGTATCCCGTACCACCAAATGCTAATACACAAGGTTTAACAGAAAGTTATATTGGTAATTGGCTAGAAAAAACACAATTACGAGATAGAGTTGTTATTGCAACCAAAGTGGCAGGCCCACGCAATGTGCCTTATATTCGTGACAATATGTCACTTAATCGACGTCATATTCATGATGCAGTGAATGATAGTTTAATACGGTTAAAAACCGATTATATCGATCTCTACCAATTGCACTGGCCTCAACGGCAAACCAATTGTTTTGGTAAATTAAACTACCATTATGAAGAAGATCATTCTGGTGTTACGTTAATTGAAACACTAGAGGCATTAAGTGAGTTAGTCACAGCAGGAAAAATAAGATATATCGGTGTTTCTAATGAAACTCCTTGGGGAGTAATGTCTTACCTACAACTCGCAGAAAAACACAATTTACCAAGAATCGTATCCATTCAAAATCCCTACAATTTACTTAACCGTAGTTTTGAAGTCGGTCTTTCTGAAATTAGCCATCATGAAGGTGTCGAGCTACTCGCCTATTCTCCATTAGCTTTTGGTGCATTAAGTGGTAAATACTTAAATAATGCCAAGCCAAAAGGGGCGCGATGCACTGAGTTTCCTCGCTTTTCGCGCTATTTTAATCATCAAGGTATTCAAGCTACACAAGCTTATATTGATGTGGCTAATAAGCACGGGCTCGATCCTGCCCAAATGGCACTCGCGTTTGTTAATCAACGTCCTTTTGTTGCGGCAAATATCATCGGTGCAACTACGCTGGAACAGCTAGAAAACAATATAAACAGTATTGATCTCATGCTTTCTGAAGAAGTTATGACAGATTTAGAGCAAGTTGGTATTCAATACTCAAACCCTTGCCCTTAGGGTTTGAATATCACGTAAAGTTTGGCCAGCAAATAAAAATACTTACTGGCCTTACTCCTTACGTGTTGTGTCTAAATCTTAATGTTCGTCTGAGATGACGAACTTTACGCTCAGCATGAACAAGATGACTCAATGCAATACGTCCATCATTCTCAACACCCACATCCCGCAGTAAGTGAGGAGAAGGAACAGGTAAATATACACTGACTCGACGTTGCTGATGTCGCCATACCGCCTCTTCTCGTTTAACATCTTGTTGGATTAAAAAAATAGCAAATCGGATATACACAGACTGGCGCATAATGACATTCTCCTTGGTTTTAAATTGAGATTCGCACTCTAACCATGTCATTCTTCTTTTACTAAAGAATCCGACATTTTCAAATTGGTGAGATATGCTTAAAACCAATATTAACTAATCATTAACACATAACAAGTAAATTTACGCCGCTAGTGTAACTACATGTTTTTATGCTATAAGATTCTACTTTTATTCGCTATAGACTAATTTAAAACCAATATTTTCATGAAATATCAGCATAAACGTTTATGTAATATTGGTAGAGAGAATGATATTTAGCTCTAAAACAAAAACAGCCACCTTGCGGTCGCTGTTGTATTAATTAATCAATAAAAGCTAAATGAGATTAACCTTGTCGGAAACAACGAGGAGGTGGGATCAAGTCATGCTTATTCAGCAATCGATACATAGTGGCGCGAGATACACCTAGCTCTCTCGCTGCTGCTGAGATTTGCCCTTTGTTATTTTCTAATACTGTTAATAACGCCGTTCGTTCCGATTCTTCACGAATTTTCTTTAAACTTTGCTTATCTTCAGTAACACGGGGAATATCTAAATGCTCCGCTTCAATACACTTAGTTTCAACCAGTAATACTGAACGCTTAATTTGACTAATTAATTCACGGACATTGCCGGGCCATTGATATTGAAGCAACATCGCTTTAGCCTGTTCAGAAAACGTTTTAGCAACACTATTATATTGCCTTGCATATTTTAATAATAGAAACTCTGCTAATAGTACAATATCACTGCCTCTTTCACGTAAAGCAGGTACTGTTAGTGACACCACATTTAATCTAAAATAGAGATCTCGGGTTAAAGTATCTAACTCTGATAGATCTTCAAAATTGTGGCTACTGGTGGCTATAAAACGGATATCTAATGTTAAAATACCGCCATCAGGATGATAATAGACACCATCACTGAGTATTTTCAGTACTTCTTTTTTTCGATCATCTGCAAGTAAAGTAAACTCATTAAGCACTAACACACCGTTATTGGCGTAATCGAGATAAGAATTTTTTCCAACCTCATTTATCCATCCGGCTTGTAAACTTTCACAATTAACACGTACTAACGGCTTTTTGACTCGAACCGAAGCTTGATGTAATGCATCTGCTACTACCAATTTTCCGGTACCGATTTCACCATTGATCAAAACAGGTACATCACTTAATGCAACACGCTTAACTTGATCACGAAGTTTCTTCATCACCGGCGTATTACCTTGCAAGCCTTGTTGTCCGAACTGACCTAGTTGAGGCCAAACTTGACGTTCTAACGCTAACATTCCACTTTGGTGACCAATGGTTTGTTTTAGTCGCTCACAAGGAACAGGAGTAGAAAAATAATCTAAGCAAAAATTCACAATAAATTGGCTTATAGCTTCATTATTTAATTGTTCATCACGCACAATCGCTATCCAGCGCACTTGCTTATTACGATTCACTAGTGCGGCTAAACTATGCAAACTGAAATCATCATTACTTAGATCAACAACACCTACACAGGGGCCCATTTCTAACAATAAAGATTCTGCTGCGCGTAAATCATAGCAACGGTGACATGACCATCCAGCCGCCTCCATTGATGGAAGCCACTTTTGATTCACTCCGCCAAAGACAACAATTGAATTCGCTGCCCCGATCTTATTTCGTTTATCCATCCCTAATCGCCCTTGATAACGTTATTACGTAGCACGACTGTTGTTGTAATGTGTATTAATCGTCACCGAACCAAATACTTAACAATACTATATGTACGCCACACCAGTGCGCAACATGTTTACTATAAAATTCAAACTATGCATCTAATTTTCATCTTAAAAGTTATATATTGTCGAAATACGTCACAATCTTAATGAATGATTGTAAATATCACATTTATTTTTAATGCAATAAATTAAAAATAGCACTACGAAATGTAAGGTAAAATATTATACAAGTTTGTTTTTAGCAAAAAAAACCACCGTTAAACGGTGGCTTTTTATATCAGGGCTTAGAATTAGTTGCTTTGAGGGCGCATCGCTGGGAATAGAATCACGTCACGAATAGTATGTGTATTGGTAAATAACATCACTAGGCGATCGATACCAATACCTTGACCCGCTGTTGGTGGTAAGCCATGCTCTAGTGCAGTAATGTAATCTGCATCGTAGTACATTGCTTCATCATCACCCGCATCTTTAGCATCAACCTGTGCTTTAAAGCGTTGGTCTTGATCTTGTGCATCATTAAGCTCAGAGAAACCATTCGCAACTTCACGACCGCCGATGAAGAATTCAAAACGGTCTGTAATGAATGGGTTTTCATCGTTACGACGAGCAAGTGGAGAAATATCTGCTGGGTACTCAGTAATGAAGGTTGGTTGCATTAATTGAGGTTCAGCGGTTTCACCGAAGATCTCTTCTAACAGCTGACCACAAGTCCAGAAATCTTCAACATCAACGTGTACAGATTTAGCAATCTTCACCATTAGCTCACGATCAGCAACGCCTTCGTAAGTTAATGCTTGGATTTCTTCGTGCTCTGGGTTGTACTGCTTGATTGCATCTAGCATGCTCATACGTGTGTATGGGCCTGCAAATTCAACTTCAAACTCACCGTATGGCATTTTAGAAGACCCAAGAACATCAATCGCGATGCTGCTAAGCATTTCTTCGGTCAGATCCATCAGATCGTTGTAATCTGCGTACGCCATGTAGAATTCCATCATTGTGAATTCAGGGTTATGACGAGGAGATAGACCTTCGTTACGGAAGTTACGGTTAATTTCGAATACACGCTCAAAACCACCAACTACTAGACGCTTAAGGTAAAGCTCTGGTGCAACGCGTAGGTACATATCGATATCTAGTGCGTTATGGTGTGTGATAAATGGACGTGCTGTTGCACCACCAGGGATCACATGCATCATTGGTGTTTCAACTTCCATGAAGCCTTTCGTTACCATGAAGCTACGGATCGCAGATACCACTTTTGAACGAACCACAAATGCATGACGTGAGTCGTCGTTAACGATAAGATCAACGTAACGCTGACGGTAACGCATTTCTTGATCAGTTAAGCCATGAAATTTTTCAGGTAAAGGACGCAGTGCTTTAGTTAGCAGCTCGTACTCATCCATATTCACGTAAAGATCACCTTTACCTGACTTATGAAGCGTACCTTTGATACCGATAATGTCACCGATATCTAAGCCTGAATACTTCTCTTTTAGCTCTTTCTGCACATCTTTTGATGCGTAAGCCTGAATACGACCAGATACATCTTGAATAGCTAAGAAAGGACCACGCTTAGCCATAATACGGCCCGCGATTGCAAATACATGACCCGCTTCTTCAAGCTCTTCTTTGGTCATTTCGCCGTATTTTGCATTTAGATCTGCCGCTAAGCTATCGCGACGGAAATCATTTGGGTGGCCATTTGCTTTGCAGTTTTCGCGGATCATATCTAATTTAGCGCGACGCTCGGCAATCAGCTTATTCTCATCTTGTAATTGATCAGTCATGGGGTAACCCTTAAATTTTTACCGAAATTCGGTTAAAGACCTGATTTCAGGCTTGCTTCTATAAAACGGTCTAAATCACCGTCCAATACTGCTTGGGTGTTACGATTTTCCACCCCAGTACGTAAATCTTTAATGCGAGAGTCATCTAAGACGTATGAACGAATTTGACTACCCCAACCAATGTCGGATTTGGTATCTTCACTGGCTTGCTTTTCAGCATTTTGCTTTTGCATCTCATATTCAAACAATTTCGCTTTTAACTGCTTCATTGCCTGATCTTTGTTTTTATGCTGAGAGCGATCGTTCTGACACTGCACCACAATGTTCGTTGGAAGGTGGGTAATACGTACCGCAGATTCCGTGGTGTTAACGTGCTGACCACCCGCGCCTGATGCACGGTATACGTCAATACGTAAATCTGATGGGTTAATATCAATCACGATATTGTCATCAATTTCAGGATAAACGAATGCTGAAGCAAAAGAAGTATGACGACGACCACCTGAATCAAACGGCGACTTACGCACTAAACGATGAACGCCTGTTTCAGTTCGTAACCAGCCATAAGCATACTCTCCACTGATTCTAACGGTAACCGATTTCAGACCGGCAACATCACCATCAGAGATTTCAATGATTTCGGTTTTAAAACCTTTGGCATCAGCCCAACGCAAATACATGCGTAGCATCATTGAAGTCCAATCTTGTGCTTCTGTACCACCAGAACCTGCTTGAAGGTCAAGGTAACAATCAGAGGCATCGTGATCGCCTGCAAACATACGACGAAACTCTAACTTAGCTAACTTAGCTTCAAGCTCTGCTAACTCCGGTTCAATCTCATCAAATGTTTCTTGATCGTTTTCTTCTACCGCCAGCTCTAATAAACCTTCAACGTCTTCAACGCCTTGATCTAGTAGGTCAATGGTTTCAACTACAGCTTCCAGTGATGAACGCTCTTTACCTAACGCTTGTGCGCGATCAGGTTCATTCCATACATCTGGTTGCTCTAATTCTGCGTTTACCTCTTCTAGACGCTCTTTCTTGGCATCGTAGTCAAAGGTACCCCCTAAGGGTATCAGTACGTGCTGACACATCCTCAAGTCGGTTTTTAATAGGATTAATCTCGAACATTGCCACTCTTCATTGTCGAAATGGACATAACCGCAAGATTCTATCGAATTGTAGATAGAATATACAGAGGGAGAGAAAGGTTATAAGAAAATTATTAAGAAAATGGCGAGATTCTTGGCTTAATCAGCCTTGAAAACCTCACCACTAAGATATTCATAGTCAAAAGTTGAAAATAATACTTATTTCGCGATTAACTCTTCAACCATCAATTGCACACTGCGATTTCCTCGGTACTCGTTTACATCTAACCGATAAACCAACCCAACTTGCTGGACCGATGCATCAGGCCAACGTTTCACATCCACATTAAAAGCGATAGCATCAATCACACTACCGCCACTTAAGGGCTCGACCATAATCTTAAGGTGTTTCCCGCCTACTAACTTTTGGTGTAATAATCGGAAAGTGCCATCAAAGGTTGGCTCTGGAAATTGTTGTCCCCAAGGACCACCAGCACGAAGAATTTCAGCTACATCTAGGTTTAATTCATGACCACCTAACTCACCATCTGTCATCAATACCCCTTTCAGTGCATCTTCATCAAGCGCATTGCGAACCACCGCATCAAAAGCTTTACTAAAAGCTTCTAATTTATCTTCAGGGATAGTGAGCCCTGCCGCCATCGCGTGACCACCAAATTTCAAAATCATCCCAGGATTTTGAGTATCGACAAGATCTAACGCATCGCGCATATGTAACCCTGTAATTGAGCGACATGAGCCTTTAATTTCACCGTTACCCGCATCGGCAAATGCGATCACTGGACGATGATATTTATCTTTAATGCGTGAGGCTAAAATACCAATCACACCTTGGTGCCAATCACGCTGGAATAGCACTAAACCATAAGGCATATCTTGCTGATTAAACTTCAAACGCTCACAAATCGCTAAGGCCTCATCTTTCATGCCCTGCTCTATTTCTTTTCGAGTCTGATTTAAGCCATCTAGCTCTGATGCCATACGACGCGCTGATTGAATGTTGTCACACAACAGAAGTTCAACCCCAAACGACATATCATCTAATCGTCCTGCGGCATTAATACGAGGCCCTAAGGCAAACCCTAAGTCACTGGTCACTAAACGCGCCGAATCGCGATTGGCAACTTCAATTAGCGCTTGAATACCAGGACGACACTTACCCGCACGAATACGTTGTAAGCCTTGATGAACTAAAATACGATTATTGCCATCGAGTGCGACGACATCTGCTACGGTTCCCAGTGCAACTAAATCGAGTAATTCAGCCAGATTAGGCATGGCGATACCTTGCTGTTCAAACCAGCCTCTCTGACGCAATTCAGCGCGCAGTGCCAACATGAGGTAGAAAGCAACCCCGACACCACATAGCGCTTTAGATGGAAATCCACACTCATTCAAATTGGGATTAACAATCGCATCAGCGATCGGTAAACAGTCGCCTGGCAAGTGGTGATCGGTAACTAATACGGTCAATCCTTTTTCTTTCGCTACCGCAACGCCAGCAATCGATGAGACCCCGTTATCCACGGTCATAATCAGCTCTGCGCCACGTTCAATGGCTTGCTCTACCACTTCAGGACTCAGGCCATATCCATCATCGAAACGGTTAGGCACTAAATAATCAACATTTTTGCAGCCGAGCATACGAAGCGCTAGCACAGATAATGCTGAACTTGTTGCGCCATCAGCATCAAAATCACCAACAATGATAATTCGTGTATTTTGCGAAAGTGCATCCACTAACAACTGAACTGCACTAGTCATACCATGAAGCTGATTGTAATTAAGTAGCCCCTTGGCACTACGCTCTAACTCAGCATCATTTTTGATCCCACGGCTAGCATAAATACGTTGTAAGATCGGAGGAACTTGATCTGAGAACCCCTCAGTATCTGCTAAAGGGCGACGTTTAATTTCAATCATAATCAGGCTTCTTATCAGTATTATTATCTTTTCATAGTAACGAAATAGCCTATAACAAAAAAGCCTGAACATAATGCTCAGGCTTTCTATTATTCCATCATCGGCTACGATAAATTAGCTTTTTGGTTGGCTATCAAGTAGCTGACGTAATGCTGCAGGCGGCTGATAACCAGGGATCATCGTACCATCAGCAAGAACAATAGCAGGCGTACCGTTCACACCCATTGCGACACCAAGCTCGTATTGTGCACGCACTAAATCTGGACGAGGTGTGATCTTACTTGTATCAAAATTGCCACTCTTCGCATCATCCATCGCTTTTGCACGATCTTTAGCCCCCCAGATCGCACTCATTTGATTAAAGTTGCTAGAACGCTCACCACCACGAGGGAAAGCTAAATAACGAACAGTAATACCTTCGTCATTATATCCTTTGATCTCATTATGTAATTTACGGCAGTAACCACAGCTTGTATCGGTGAACACGGTAACGACATATTTTTCGTTCTTTGCAGGATAGACAATCATGTCTTTTCCCATCGCTGCAATTTTATCCTTGTTCATTTTTGCCATTTTTTGCTCTGTTAAGTTAACAGGCTGCACACCATTATTTTCGTATAAGTGGCCAACGACAAAATACTTACCATCATCAGAAGCATAAACAATGCCACGCTCTGTCATGATTTCATTTAATCCTGAAATCGGAGACGCTTCAATCGATGAAGGGGTTAAGCCTATTTTAGCAAGTTGCTGACTAATCGCCGCTTCATCTGGCTTTGCTGCCGCTGAAAAAGCCGTTAAAGCAACCGCTGTTGCCACAATTGTTCGGCTGATAAAGTGCATTTAATTTATCCTTAATTAATGATGATATTCTCAATCTTTATGAGACCTAATCCATCGTAAAATAGTTTCAAATTTTCTACTATCATTTGTTAGGCAAGAATAAGTTAACTCTAACGGAACGCAAATAGTATTCACTAATTTACCTAACACTCTCTCACAATTATGCGCGAGGATGGTGAGTTTGGTGTAATTGTTTTAACCTTTCCGTTGCAACATGGGTATAAATTTGTGTGGTTGATAGGTCACTATGTCCAAGCAACATTTGTACCACACGAAGATCGGCACCGTAATTTAATAAGTGCGTTGCAAAGGCGTGACGCATCACGTGAGGTGATAATGTATCTGCGTCAATTCCCGCTAAAACCGCATAGTGTTTAATCCGATGCCAAAAGGTTTGACGGGTCATTTGTCTTGCTCGGCGACTAGGAAATAACACATCAGAGCTTTTTTCTCCCAGTAGTTGCGGACGCCCTGTTTCAATAAATTGTTCAATCCAATCGACGGCATTTTCTCCCATCGGGACTAATCGCTCTTTATCACCTTTACCAGTGATCCGCACAACACCTTGGCGCAAGCTAATATTTTCCATTGTTAATGTCACAAGCTCGGTTACACGTAAGCCTGTTGCATACAATAATTCAAGCATCGCTTTATCACGTAGCTCAATCGGATCATTAACATCAGGCGCTTCTAATAACGCATCAACTTGCGCTTCACTTAAATCTTTGGGTAAGCGTTTAGGTAGTTTAGGTGTCACTAGCATCACACTCGGATCGTCGTCGCGCATCTTTTCACGATGTAAATATTGAAATAAACGACGAATAGCAGAAACCATACGAGCACGTGAGGTTTGCTTATAATCTTTATCAAATAGCCATTGTTGATAACGCTGTAAATCATCAACTGAAACACTGATGACATTACGCGACTCTTGTTTTAACCAGCGTAATAGCTTGGTTAAATCATTGCGGTAAGACGACAAGGTATTTTCAGATAATCCTCGCTCCATCCACATCGCATCCAGAAAACGTTCGATAATAACGTCATCGTTTTCCATTTATCACTCCAAAACCTGTGTTAGCAAAGCTTTAACACATGGATAAAAACACAGTACTTTCATCCATCATAGGATATTTTAAAGCAAAAGTAACGAGGCTTATAACAACAGATAATAATAGAAAAAATGTCGGATGCTTTTATTCACGTTATTGAGCTTTTAAGGTCATTACAGGTACACTCAAACAATAAATAAAAATACTAGGATACTCAGCATGAAAATCGGTTTGTTTTATGGCTCAACCACCTGCTATACCGAAATGGCAGCAGAAAAGATCCGTGATTGTATTGGTACTGAACTGATTGAACTGCATAATATTAAAGAATCAGATATCAATGAGATGAACCAGTTTGATATGCTTATTTTAGGTATCTCAACCTGGGACTTTGGTGAACTGCAAGAAGATTGGGAAGCCGTGTGGCAGCAGCTTGATGGATTACGTCTAACCAATAAAACCATTGCATTGTTTGGCTTGGGCGATCAAGAAGGTTACACCGAGTGGTTCCTTGATGCGATGGGAATGCTGCATGACAAACTATTAGAAGCAAATGTTCAATTTATTGGCTATTGGCCTAATGATGATAGTTACCAATTTGAAGCATCAAAAGCCCTCACTGACGATAAGCAATTTTTTGTTGGTTTAGCGTTAGATGAAGATGGTCAATATGAACTTTCTGACCAGCGAATCACCCAATGGTGTGAGCAAATTATGCTTGAGTACGCCGAGACCTTATGATCTACGGCGTTTAGTATACCGTCAAAAAAAGGGATGCGCATTGCATCCCTTTTCTATGTCTACCTTTACAGTGAATTACGCTAACTTGTCTTTTGATATCATCGTGTTGCCACCGAAAAAACGTGTAATCGCAAGCGCAATCAAAGTAGGTAATACCCAACCCATACCATAATTAAACAGTGGTAAAACACTGAACATTGATACATCAAACTTCAAGTACTTCGCCACATCAATCATGCTAAAGATAAAAGAAACCAATAGCACAGCACGGTATGCTAAACGTGGATTCGGTAACCATTTACGTACTAAGGTTAATGCTACCAGTGCAATAGCGACTGGGTACAATGCAAATAACACAGGTACAGATAACGCAATCAGCTGGTTTAAACCTACATTAGCTACTACTGCACATATTACCGCCAAGATCACTGCCCACTTTTTGTAAGACAATGAGGTTAAAGAACTGAAGTAATCAGCACATGCACTGATCAAACCGATCGCTGTCGTTAAACAGGCAAGTAATACAATTGCAGAAAGGATCACCTGACCCGGTGCACCAAATAACGCCATCACATAGCTAGTTAAGATAGTGCCACCATTACCCGCATTAGGTGCTATCGCTGTACTTGTTGCCCCTAAGTAAAATAATGAGATATATACAAAAGCTAAGCCTGCAGCAGCAATAAGACCCGCGTAGATCAGGTAGGTACAGGTTGTTTTTTCATCACTAACACCTTTACTACGGATCACATCAACAATCAGCATACCAAACATCAAGGCAGCGAAAGTATCCATGGTGTTATAGCCTTCAAGGAAACCTTTCGTAAATGCCAATGTTGCATACTCACCTTGTGCTGCAACAATCGAACCTTGTGGGTTTACAAATACCGCAATGGCCAGTGCAGCCAATACGATAAACAGCGCTGGTGTTAAGAACTTACCAATCATGTCGATCAGCTTGCCACGAGACCAAGCAAAAAATAGGGCTACTGCAAAAAAGATCACAGAAAAAGTCGTTAAGCTTGCTTGACCAGCGTCTCCAGCCATAAATGGTTTTACTGCCATTTCATAAGCCACTAAACCTGTTCGCGGCGCAGCAAAAGCAGGACCAATAATAATAAAAATAAGCACCGCCATTAATGTTGCTATTTTTGAGGGTAAATCACGGGTTAACCCCTGCCAACCACCACCCGCTATTGCAACTGCGATAATGCCAATTAAAGGTAGACCAACGGCTGTGACTAAAAAGCCAAACATAGCCGAAAGCATATTTTCACCGGCAAGTTGACCAGCTAATGGTGGAAAAATAATATTCCCAGCCCCCAGAAAGAAAGCGAAAGTCATAAAACCTAACGCTATAATATCTGTTACTTTGAGTGTCTTTTTCAAACTGCACCTTCCACTCTTCTATGGGTTATGTGTTGTTTTTTATAATTATCTACGTTGGATGCAAAATTAAACATATATAACCAACGAAAACATAATGGATAAAAACAGCTTTTTTGGCAATAGCACCGAAACAAACACTACATAATCCATAAACACAGCAATGAAACCAAAATAAAAAACCAAGTAAAGACATAAAGTCAGAGTATAAACCCAAATAATAGTAAAAGATTAAAATATAAATAAAAATCAAACAAAATAGTTAACTATATCGAAGCAAAAAAGCTCAAAAAACAGCTGTGATTGTTGTCGTTATAACGATTACGATTAATCGTTTTATTTCATTATTTAGTTCAAAACACAGGAAGAAATAGCCATGTCGCGCGGCTTTAGCTTTAAACAATTTCACGTAAATGATTTAGACTGCGGAATGCCTATCAGTACCGATGGGGTATTGCTAGGAGCATGGGCTGCCATGCCTCAACAAGGTAAAGTGGTTGATATTGGTACTGGCAGTGGTTTATTAGCACTTATGGCCGCACAGAGAACTAGCACGTTAGCTTCATCTATTACTATAGAAGCTATCGAAATAGATCCACAAGCCGCAGCGGCAGCACGCCAAAATTTCACAAATTCACCCTGGTATCAACGCTTACATTGTATCGAACAAGATGTCACTACGTGGCGACATACACAGCAGCCTAACAGTGTTAATGCAATTGTTTGTAATCCCCCCTATTTCAACTTTGGTCAACAAGCAGAGCAATCACACCGTGCCACTGCTCGACATACCGATACATTTAGCCATCAACAGCTACTTAAAACGCTTCAGTGGCTTCTCACAGAAGAAGGGATCGCCAGCATTATCTTGCCAAGTTACGAAGGACAGCGCTTAATTGAAGCCGCCGCTGAATATCATTTATATTGTATCGAACGTTGCGATGTCCAAAGTACCGAGAAAAAAGCACCGATTCGATTGCTTCTGCAATTAAGTAAAAAGAAACAAACCTGTTATTCATCTCATCTTTGCATTCATAAAGATGGTGATTATTCAATTAAATTCAAAGCATTAACGAAAGATTTCTATCTGAAAATGTAACCTAACACGACATTTATGTGCCCTGTAAACGTTGTAATAATCATCAATGATTGAAGTTTTTATGTTTTAATCGGTGTCACTTACGCCAAGAGTGGCTATAATGCCGCCCCTTAAATATTAATACCCTTGTTGTTATTCTTTGCAATTGGCATACGATAATGACACTTAGCATTTGTCTTGGGAGAGATAACTGGTGAAAGACTTTTCCGAATTAGAGTTAGATAGCGAGCTGTTACGAGCAATTGAAGAAATCGGCTATAGCCGCCCAACAGTGGTTCAAGCGCAGGCTATCCCTCATGCCCTTGACGGTAAAGATGTAATGGCTTCTGCGCCAACAGGGACCGGAAAAACAGCAGCCTTTCTTCTACCGATGATCCAACACTTGCAAGATTTCCCACGCAAAAGACCAGGACCTGCACGTATTCTGATCTTAACGCCAACGCGTGAACTTGCAATTCAAGTTGCAGATCAAGCAAGAGCATTAGCAAAATATACAACACTGAAAGTATTTACCATCACAGGTGGTATCTCATATGACGAACATGCCGAAATGCTGGGTAAAACACAGGATATCGTCGTAGCAACACCTGGGCGTCTTATGGAGTACATTGAAGCTGAGAAGTTTGACTGTCGCGCTGTCGAGTGTTTGATCCTTGATGAAGCCGATCGCATGTTAGATATGGGCTTTGGTAAAATTGTTGAACGTCTTAACCATGAGTGTCGCTGGCGTCGTCAAAGCTTATTGTTCTCCGCTACCTTAGAAGGTAAAGGTGTACGTGAGTTTTCAGAAACAATTTTGAATGAACCTGTTGAAGTCAATGCAGATCCTTCTCGCCGCGAACGTAAAAAGATCCACCAAATGTACCTTCGTTGTGACAACATGGATCACAAGCTTGCTCTGTTAGAAAACATCATAAAAGAACAAGCTGAACGCACAATTATCTTTGTGAAAACACGTGAGCGTCTAGGTATCCTTCGTGGTCAACTAGAAGCCATGGGCATCCCTTGTAACTGGATCCAAGGTGAAATGGCACAGGCTGCACGTACAAACATGATCACCCGTTTTCGTGATGGTGTTGTGAACGTATTAATTGCGACAGACGTGGCTGCACGTGGTATTGATTTACCTGATGTAAGCCATGTGATCAACTTTGATCTACCTCGTACAGCTGAAGTTTATGTACACCGTATTGGTCGTACTGCGCGAGCAGGTAAGAAAGGAACGGCAATTTCTTTGGTTGAAGCACATGATCAAAACATGATCGAGCGTATCAGCCGCTACATGAAAGAAGAAGTGCAAGAGCGCTTTATTCATGGCTTACGTCCACAGACCAAAAAAGCAAGCACCGCGAAGAAAAAGAAAAAAGTGAGTAAAAAAGTAAAAGAAGCGAAAGCGAAAAAGAAAATCAAACAAGCGGCCAAAAAAGGCTAAGCTAAATCGTAATGTCTCTTTTACAACAGAGATAAAACAATAAGGCCAACTCTCATGAGTTGGCCTTATTTCTTTCAAAACAATTGTTTTTTACTATTGCTCTTCACGCTTAAATACTAATTCTTTCGCCGTTGATTCCGCTTCTACAAAATAGTAACCCGCGGTATCAAATTCTTTTAATGCTTGAATCGATGTGATTTGATTATCAAGAATGTAACGTGCCATCATGCCACGGGCTTTTTTAGCGTAAAAGCTGATCACTTTATAATTACCGTTCTTACAATCTTTAAAAACTGGCGTGATCAGTTGGGCATTCAACTTCTTCGGTTTCACCGATTTAAAATATTCGTTAGATGCAAGGTTGATCAAAATATCATCGCCCTGCTCTGCTAATGCTTGGTTCAATTTATCGGTGATGATATCCCCCCAAAATTGATACAAGTTAGTACCGCGAAGGTTCGCCAATTTCGTTCCCATCTCTAAGCGGTAAGGTTGCATCAAATCTAATGGACGCAATAAACCATATAAACCAGAAAGTATACGCAAATGCTGTTGAGCATAAGCAAACTGTTCTTCTGTCATCGTTTCAGCTGCAAGACCAGTATAAACATCACCTTTAAAAGCCAATATTGCCTGACGAGCATTGTCTTGCGTAAATTGTGGCTGCCAGTCGGCAAAACGAGCAGCATTCAAACCTGCAATTTTATCGCTGACTTTCATCAAGCTTGCAATATCCATTGGCGTAAGTTCACGACATACATCAATCAGTTCAGCAGAATGATCCGTAAGCTCTGGTAAGGTAAATGTTGATGTTGCCAATGGCGATTCATAATCAAGGGTTTTAGCGGGGGAAACCACAATTAACATAAGGCTTTTTCCTTTAAAGTCTGACTTAAAAAGACTAACACTAAACAATAAAAAAGCCACTTAGAAACTAGGTGGCTTTAGTTATTTCAATAATAGGCTTTAACAATGATTATGATTTCTGCTTATCCCAGATCCCTTCTTCCAGTTGCGCATGTAGCTCTGGATAATCATTTCTATCAAACGTCGGCACCTTACCCAAAGATAACTGTTTATTATAATCAGTGGCCAACTTCACCACAGTGCCTGACAGTAAAACAATCGCGACTAAGTTAATCAGTGCCATCATTCCCATTGATACATCAGCCATTGCCCATACCGTTGGAAGATCAGCTAACGCTCCAAACATCACCATAAATAGCACTACAACACGAAAAATATTCAATCCAATTTTATGGTTATGCTCAAGAAAAATAAGGTTGGTTTCAGCATAAGAATAATTAGCAATGAGTGATGTAAACGCAAAGAAGAAAATCGCAACAGCAATAAACACAGAGCCCCAGTCACCGACTTGTGAGCTTAAGGCGCGCTGAGTTAACTCAATCCCTGTCACCTCACTATGGGGAACATATTCGCCTGACATTAAAATAATTGCTACAGTGGATGAACAGATCACCATTGTATCCATAAACACACCGAGCATTTGCACATATCCCTGCGAAGCAGGATGGGGCGGATAAGGTGTTGCAGACGCTGCCGCATTCGGTGCAGATCCCATGCCGGCTTCATTCGAAAATAATCCACGTTTTAATCCATTAATCATTCCTTGCGCGATGGTATAACCCAATGCACCCGATGCCGCTTCTTCTAGACCGAAAGCACTACGAAAAATCATCATGATAATGTCAGGCAGTTTTTCAATGTTGATCGCCATAATATAAAGGGCAAGCAACAGATAACATAATGCCATTGCAGGAACTAAAATTTCAGCCGTTCTTGCGATAGTACGCAAACCACCAAAAATGATCACTCCAGTCATGATCACAAGACCAATCCCAACATATATCGGTGACCAGCCAAAAGCGACGAGAGCGGCCTGACTTATCGAGTTAGCTTGAACCGAGTTAAACACTAAACCAAAAGCAATGATCAAAAAGACCGAGAACATAACGCCCATCCAGCGCATGCCTAGCCCTTTTTCCATATAGTACGCAGGACCACCACGATAATTACCATCATCATCGCGGGTTTTATAAAGCTGAGCTAAGGCACTTTCAGCAAAAGCGGTCGCCATCCCAAGCATAGCGATCAGCCACATCCAAAAGATCGCGCCGGGGCCGCCCAAGGTTAAGGCCACAGCTACTCCCGCCATGTTACCGGTGCCGACTCTAGCTGCTAAGCTCGTACATAATGCTTGGAAGGAAGAAATTCCTGCACTGTCTGATTTGCGACTGTTTTTCATCACCTTAAACATATGTCCAAAATGACGGAACTGGATAAAGCTCAAACGATAGGTAAAGTAAATACCGACTCCTATCAGTAAATAAATTAATACCGAGCCCCAAAGTAAGTCATTTAAAAAGGTAATTTGGCTGGACAAGTGGGTTCCTTCTACAACGCAGTACGTATTGAATAAATAATGGCAATGGATGTGGTATCCACCCCAGCAACGCAAACTAAATCATTACAATTTAGTAACTAAACAAAGCAATTACACATTGATATCCCCTCTCTTATTCTTGTAGCTCTATTATGAGTGGGTATATCAAAAAAATTTTATTCATTATCACATGAAATACAATAAGGGTATATTTTTTAAGTAAATACCTAAAATCTTCCAGCTAAATCCAAACATAAATAAAGTCTAACCGCGAGTTTTTTTCTTTTATTTTCGGTCATAAAAAGGATATTTTTGACTTTTAGCACATAAAAATTTCATCTTTAAGCAACAAATGAGAAACACTTCAATTTTACTCTACCCCATAGTGTGATAATTAATGACCTTATAGCTTATATTTAGCTATATCATAGGAAGAGGTGCTTTATGGATAGCTTTGCATTAGATGATATGTTCACAACAGAAACCGTCTCTCGTCGCTCTCGAGCAAAACCTGAAAAACGTAAATGGCGTGAAATTGAAGCCTTAAAAGATCGTCAACGACTTCGCCGTGAGCTTCAAGATATGGATATGTGCGGCAGTTACAATGCCGATGAATTCGACTTTTAATACATCGTTCCAGACTAAAAAAATAAAACGCCAGCATTTTGCTGGCGTTTTGTTTACAGAAAAAATTCGTTTATAACTGCCAATTAATCGATGATTTTCCCATTTCAGCGAGTAACTGATTAGTTTTAGAAAAGTGCTGACAACCAAAAAAGCCACGATATGCAGATAACGGTGATGGATGCGCAGAATGTAAAACATGATGACGATCCGTATCTATCTTTTTACCTTTTTTCTGAGCATGTGCACCCCACAGTAAAAAGATCACTCCCTCTGTATTATCGTTAATATATTCAATCGCACGATCGGTAAATGTTTCCCAACCAATCTTAGCGTGAGAATGCGCGTTACCTTGCTCTACTGTTAGAACGGTATTTAGTAATAAAACACCTTGCTCTGCCCACGGTTGTAAATAACCATGTTCGGGAATAGTAAAACCGTCGATATCAGTGGCTAACTCTTTATACATATTTACCAGTGACGGTGGAGTTTTCACACCTGACAATACCGAAAAGCTAAGACCATGGGCTTGCTTAGGTCCGTGATATGGATCTTGACCTAAGATCACGACCTTGGTTTTCTCAAGTGGCGTACTGGTAAACGCATTAAAGACATCTTCTTGAGGAGGATAAACCACTTTACCAGCATTACGAGCAGCATCGACAGCCTGCTCAATATCGGTGAAATACGCTTGCGTTTGTTGCTGCGCTATAAAAGTAGACCAACTGGCGGTCATAAATCGTTCCTCATTTATAATCTGTACTGCATAAGGGTATCAAAAAAAGGGAAAGCATAAGAGGAAGATCATTGCTTCCTCTTTACTTGCTCTATATATAGTTACTTTTCTACTGAAAACGCACGCAAAGTGGCAATTTCTTGATGCCAAATATCAGGATTAATTGTTTCTAAAATAAGAGGCATATGATTAAAACGATCATCTTGCATGATATAGCGGAAACAATCCCAGCCAATCGCTCCTTCACCTAAACTATGGTGGCGATCTAAATGACTACCTAAATCACCTTTGGAATCATTTAAGTGCATACCTCGGAGATACTGCATTCCAACAACATCATTAAATTCAACAAAAGTTCGATCTGTTGCAGCTTCAGTGCGTAAGTCATATCCAGCCACAAAGGTATGACAGGTATCAATGCAGACACCTACCCGCGTTTTATCTTTAACTTGATCGATGATTTCCGCTAAATGTTCAAACCGCCAACCTAAATTTGAACCTTGTCCCGCAGTATTTTCGATCACTGCAACCACATCACTTACTTGTTCATGCGCAAGATTTATTGACTCAGCGATCAACTTTAAACACTTTTTTTCAGAAATTTTTTTTAAATGACTCCCCGGATGGAAGTTTAAAAGGTGCAATCCAAGCTGTTTACAACGCGACATTTCATCAATAAAAGCAACACGTGATTTTTCTAACTTTTCAGCCTCTGGTGCACCTAAATTAATCAAATAAGAGTCATGTGGCAAAATAGCATTGGCATTAAATTCTAATTGAGAGCAACGAGCTTTAAACGCAGTAATAGCATCACCCTCTAATGGCTTAGCCACCCACTGACGCTGATTTTTAGTAAATAGAGCAAAAGCATTTGCACCAATTTTTTCAGCATTTACTGGCGCATTAAATACACCACCAGCTGCAGAAACATGAGCACCAATCAATTTCATAACAATTTTCACCTCATTTATATCACTTGGCATTTCAGGTCAAAACGAAACATTTAGCAAACATTACAATCACAACCAACAATCAATAATGTTGAAAAATAATAACATTTTGATATTAAACTATTTTTTATAGCTTAAAATTTATTCTTGATTCCCCCTTAAAATGGCGTTAGATTGACTTAGCTCAATAAAACAGCCCTACTTTATTTAAGGTTTTTTGTTGTAATTTGATCTACATCAATGCACAAGTAGGCGCACTGAGTTAAGAGTAAATAAATCAGCAAAACAGATTAAATTAACACCACTTCCTCGGAGATAAGTTATGATTACTGGTATTCAAATTACTAAAGCTGCAAACGACGATCTACTAAACACTATCTGGATCCTAGACAGCGAAACAAACGAAGCTCGTTGTGTATGTGCAGTATCTGGTTTTGAAACTGACCAAGTTGTTGCTCAAGCAGATCTAGGTGACATCGAGTACCGTGAGCTTGCTATCGAAGCACCAGCAAAAATCGAAGGCGGTCAGCACCTAAACGTAAACGTTCTTAAGCGTGAAACACTAGAAGATGCTGCTAAGCACCCAGAAAAATACCCACAACTAACAATCCGTGTTTCTGGTTACGCTGTACGATTCAACTCACTAACTCGTGAACAACAACAAGACGTTATCGCTCGTACTTTCACTAGCAGCCTATAATTTCCTGTTAGCTTGCCTTATTAGGTACGTAGCAATAAAAAAACGGCACTTTTAATGTGCCGTTTTTTATTTCTGTAATAACTAAATAATAAAAAAGGAGCCGAGGCTCCTTTTATTAGCGCTGTATACTGTTCGTTATGACTGTACTGAACGTAATACCGCCTTCACAGCTTCAAAATCATTATCACGCTCTAAAGATAATAATTCCATCGCATTATGCTTCGCTAATGGTGCAGGTAATGGAATATCTTTGTCTAAAATCTCATCCACGACTTCTTTAAACTTCGCTGGATGCGCAGTACAAAGGAACAAACCTGTTTCGCCATCTTTTAATTGCTCGTTAAGAATACGATAAGCAATCGCGCCATGAGGCTCACATAAATAGCCTTCTGCATCCATCTGCTTTAAGGTCTCAGCCGTTTGCTCATCTGTTACAGCACCATGACCTAGCTCACTTAGACCCCAACCTTTAAGCTGACAAAGTTCTTCGATACGTGGCCAGTTATTCGGTTGGCTAACATCCATCGCATTTGAAATAGTTGGAACGGTTACTTTTGGAGACCACTCACCCGTTTGTAAATAACGTGGAACCGTATCATTTTCATTCGTTGCCGCAATAAAGCGTTTAACGGGTAAACCTAGCGATTTAGCTAATAAGCCTGCCGTTAAATTACCAAAATTACCACTTGGTACTGAAATAACTAATTGCTCACGTTCTGCTTTAGGCAGTTGAGCAACAGCTTCAAAGTAGTAACAGATCTGCGCCATTAACCGGCTAATATTGATCGAATTCGCAGAGTTTAAACCCACTTCTTTGCGCAACTCAGCATCATCAAATGCTTGTTTCACTAGCGCTTGGCAATCATCAAATGTGCCATTCACCGCAACTGTTGTAATATTCTTACCTAATGTACAAAACAACTTTTCTTGTAATGGACTGATCTTACCCTTCGGGTACAAAATCACCACCTTGATGTTATCCATACCATAGAAAGCATGCGCAACAGCGGCACCTGTATCGCCTGATGTCGCCGTTAAAATTGTAATATCACTCTCACTATCAGACGTTACTGCTGCTAGTGATTGCGCCATAAAGCGGCCACCAAAATCTTTGAATGCTAATGTTGGACCATGGAATAATTCTAACGCATACACGCCGTCTTTTACTTTATTGATAGGTGCTGGGAATTGGAATGCACTATCAATCATTTGGCTAACAGTTTCTTCACTTAGCTCATCACCGATAAACGCGGAAAGGATCTTGCTACTACGCGTGACAAAATCCATCTCTAGCAATGCATCAATATCGCTAAATTGAGGGAGTTCTGATGGAAAGAATAGACCTTGGTTACGTCCTAATCCTTGACGTACAGCCTGACCAAATGAAACCTGTTCTTGATGTTCTTTTAGATTATACAATTTCATTGTTATAGCTCACTTCCTGTTACTTTTGCGCCCAAGCTGTCTAATCGACAAACATGAACAAATCCTTCATCATTCTGAACATAATGTTCTTCGAGCCAACGTGCAAGTCGTTTAGCGACCTCTAAATCGGTGCAAACACTAAACATAGTTGGTCCAGAGCCTGAAATACCACTCGCAATCGCCCCTGCATCTAGCGCATGCTGACGTGCTTGCGCAAAGCCAGGTAACAGCTTTTCACGGTAAGGTTCAGCCACGACATCTTTGATCATCTTCGCCGCTAATAACGGTTGGTTTGAATGACAAGCATGAATAAAACCACCTAAGTGACGACCATGTGTGATCACATCTTGGCGACGGTATTGTGCAGGTAAAATCGCACGCGCTTCGGCGGTTGGAACTTTAATTCCAGGATAGGCCATCACCCAATACCAATCATCAAAACAAGGGACTTTCTGGCTTATGATCCCGAGCTCTTCCACCATGAACTGCAATCCACCAAGAAAGCACGGTGCGACATTATCATAGTGAAGGCTACCTGAGATCTCGCCTTCCATTTCCCCCATGAGCGCTAATAACTCTGTTTCATTCAGCGGTTGATCATGGAAACGGTTAAGTGCATCTAGTGCTGCAACAATCGAACAAGCACTCGAACCTAAGCCAGATCCAATCGGCATATTTTTTTCTAATGTCACATCAACAGGGAGCAACGCGCCCCCTTTTTTATCCAGCTCTCGTGCAAACACTTGCCAGCAACGGTAGACAATATTCTCTTCAGCCTGTTGCGGCAGTTTATCAACAAACGCCCCAACGCATTGCAAACTAAAAGATGCTTGACCCGCAGCCACCTTTACTCGATCGCCCAATAAGGTGCCATCAATTGGCGATACTGCCGCGCCTAAAACATCAAAACCAACACTCACATTACCAATCGATGCCGGAGCATAAACAACAACACTCATCTTATACTCCTCGCTTCCAGCCTAATGTACGCATTAGATCGGCAAAGACACCCGCTGCAGTTACTTCCGTACCCGCACCGTAACCACGTAATACCAGCGGGATCGGTTGGTAGTAACGGCTGTAGAAAGCTAAGGCATTCTCACCATCTTTAATTTTAAACATTGGATCATCAGGGTTCACCGCAACAATTTTCACCGAGCAATGACCATTATCGATTTCACCGACATAACGCAGCACTTTATCTTCTTTTGCTGCTTCTTGAGCTAATTGAGTAAAGTATGCATCCGCTTGTGATAAACGCGCCATAAAGTCATCAACAGAGCCTGAAGCATCAAAACCTGGTGGTAGTGCTTGTTCAACATCAACGTCTGAAAGCTCTAATTCAAGCCCTGATTCACGTGCCAGAATAAGTAGCTTACGTGCCACATCCATACCTGATAAATCATCACGAGGATCGGGCTCAGTAAAGCCATTATTACGCGCAACGGTTGTCGCTTCGCTAAAGCTCATGCCTTCATCCAATTTACCGAAGATATATGACATTGAGCCAGATAAAATGCCAGAGAAGCGCTGTAATTCATCACCTGCGGCCAATAGATTCTGCAAGTTTTCAATAACGGGTAAACCTGCACCTACCGTAGTGTCATACATAAATTTACGACGGCTTAAACGTGCCGCTTGGCGTAATTGCTGGTAATAAGCCATGCTAGCCGTGTTTGCTTTCTTATTCGGTGTAATAACATGGAAGCCTGCAGCAAGGTAATCGGCATATTGCTCAGCAATAGTTTGATCCGACGTACAATCAATGATCACTGGATTGATAATGTGATTACGCTGAACAAGCTGGATCATACGAGCAAGATTGAGTGGCTCATTCACTGCCCCCATTTGATCGCGCCAGTTATCTAAGTCAAAGCCCTCACAGCTAAGGAGTAATCCTTTGCTGTTCGCCATACCGCAGACTCGAATAACAATGCCGTCATCAGCAAGTTTACTTTGCTGACGCTGGATCTGATCGATCAGCTCACCACCAACACCGCCGACACCAATCACGAAAACATCTAAGAAATGCTGGCTATTAAATAAGTTCTCATGACACGCTTTGACAGCTTCTGGCACTTTATTTTGTGGAATAACCGCTGAAATAGCACGCTCAGATGATCCTTGTGCAATCGCAACAATATTGACATCCACTTCAGCCAAAGAGGTAAAGAAACGTGATGCAACGCCGTGAGAAGTACGCATACCATCGCCAACTAAAGTAACGATAGATACGTTATCTAAAAACTCAACGGTCTCAAGCAGGCCTTCTTTTAATTCCAATTCAAAACTTTCGTTTAGCGCTTTTTCAGCTTGAACATGATCAGCCGATTCAATACAGAAACTAATGCTGTATTCAGACGATGATTGGGTGATCAACACAATAGATACACCCGCAGATGACATTGCGCCAAATACGCGTGCAGCCATACCTACCATCCCCTTCATACCAGGGCCTGATACGTTAACCATCGTAAGATCTTTTAAGGTGGTAATACCTTTAATGGCTAATTGATCTTCACCTGTGTCTTGACCAATCAATGTCCCAGGCGCTTGTGGACTAAAGCTATTTTTAATTAAACATGGAATTTGAAATTGGGCGATAGGAGCGATAGTTTTAGGGTGAAGTACAGAAGCGCCAAAGTAAGACAGTTCCATCGCTTCTTGATAGCTTAAAGATTTCAACAAGCGCGCATCAGGGACTAAGCGAGGATCACAGCTATAGACACCATCAACATCCGTCCAAATTTCACAACAATCCGCGCGTAGACATGCTGCAAGTACCGCAGCAGAATAATCAGAGCCATTACGCCCCAGTGTCACTAGCTCACCTTTGCTGTTACCTGCGGTAAAGCCCGGCATAATACAAACATGCCCTGCAGGTAATGGATCTCGTCGGAAATTCTGCGTTGAAATTTCAATATCGACATGCGCCTCAAGGTAATCACCTTCAGCGTAAAGATATTTAATCGGATCGATCAGGCTCGCAGGCTGTCCTTTCGCTTCAAGTAAAGCTTTCATCGCTGCAATAGAAAGACGTTCACCTTTACTGATGATCGTCGCATACACGTTATCAGGACATAAACCTAATAGTTTAATTCCGTGAACATACTCTTTTAATTGTCCTAGAGAGCTCGCCAGTTTTGCATCTAAAGCGGCTTTATCAAACTGAGGTTCTAAGGCTTTTAAGCCACTGAACAATTCAGTAAATACCTGTTCTAGATCGGCCAACTGTAGCGATGACTCACCGGCTTTCACAGTGTTATCAATCACTGAAACTAATTTATTTGTTACTTTCCCCGGTGCTGATAGCACCACAGAAACGTCACCTTGCTGAGCATTACTCGCAATAATATCTGCTGCTCTTAAAAATCGCTCTGCATCGGCTAATGATGAACCGCCAAATTTAAATACTCGCATTCCCTACTCCCGAGTGACTATCCTGATTTATCTAGTTATCGCATCTAGATATACTCAAATATGTGAATTTAAAATTGTTAAAAAAAAACCCGCAGCTCATTATGAGTTGCGGGCTTATTGTTAATCTTTACGTATATCAGCCCGCACCAACACCGAAGATGTTAATGGTAATAATAATGCGTGTAATGGCGTGAGAGCTGAATACATTCTTCATTGGTCTACAAATTCTTTTTTGATAATAACTTACGTTTACAGCAATCATACATTAGAGTCAATAACATCTTTACAATTGCACAACACTATAGGCGTCAAAATTAATCAATTATCAGTCACTTTTATTAACAAAAGTGGCTATTCTATTTGCAGTCATGCGGACTACGTTGCATAGTTAGGCGTGAATATATTGCATCGGGAGGAGTACCAAATGAGCGCTGCCATGGAATCATTAATTGCCCATACCATCTTACAAGGCTTTGATGCCATGTACGGTCGCTTTCTCGATGTAACAGCTGAAGCTCAAGAACGTTTTGAAAAACAACATTGGGGGCTTGTTCATAATGCTTTAAAGAAGCGTATCAACTTTTATGACCATCATGTTGAATTAGTCACAAACCAAATTCAAATTATGCTAGGTGAACGTTACGCCAATCATGATTTTTTAATGGCTGTGAAAATGGCCTACCAAGATTTACTGCTAGACTACCCTCGTTACGACATCGCTGAGAGCTTCTTCAATTCCGTATATTGCCGTATATTCAAACACCGAAATATTAATCGCGATAAATTGTTTGTTCATACTTCACAAGAAGATCGTGTTCCCCCCTACCCAACATCACTAACTCGCCACTATCGTGTTAAAACGACGCTGAGTGCGATGTTTGAAAGAATGCTTGATGACACGCCATTTACGTTAACTTGGCAAGATAAATCGAGAGATACCCAGCTACTACTCAAACACTTGCAACGGGATCTGGGTAATAAGTTCGATCAAGATACAACGCTAGAGCTTATTCGTGAGCCTTTTTATCGTAATAAAGCCGCCTATTTGATCGGAAAACTCACATTCTCTAATGGCGATTTCTGTCCCTTTGTCGTTCCGATTTTAAACAATAGCAGTCATGAAATTTATCTGGATGCGTGTATTTGTGATGTAAATGATGTCAGTATTATTTTTGGCTTTGCGCGCTCATATTTTATGGTTTATGCACCAGCACCTGCCGCATTAGTGCGTTTCCTTTCACAGTTAATTCCCAATAAAACCCTTGCTGAACTTTACACAGCGATTGGCTGCCAAAAACACGGAAAAACAGAGTTTTACCGTGAATTCTTAGCCCATTTAGCGACTACTGACGATCAGTTTGTCATAGCCCCTGGAATAAAAGGCATGGTGATGTCGGTATTTACTCTGCCATCTTATGATTTTGTCTTTAAGATTATTAAAGATAAATTTGCCCCTCAAAAGGATATAAGCCACAACACTGTCAAAGAAAAGTATCAGTTAGTAAAAGAGCATGATCGTGTTGGTCGTATGGCGGATACGCAGGAGTATCGTAATTTCTGTTTTCCTCGAGAGCGTTTTAGTGAAGAGTTAATCAAAGAACTACAGTCTATCGCTCCCTCAATCGTTACGCTGACTGATGATACGGTTATGATTGAGCATTTATATATGGAGCGACGCATGGTGCCGTTTAATCTCTATATCGAAAAAGCAGACGATGATGAACTACGCTATGCCATTAATGAATATGGCGAAGCTATAAAGCAGTTAGCGGCAGCTAATATTTTTCCTGGTGATATGCTATTTAAAAACTTTGGCGTGACTCGACATAAACGTGTGGTGTTTTATGATTATGACGAAATCACCTACATGACAGAGATGAATTTTCGTAAAATTCCACCACCGAGATACCCAGAAGATGAACTGGCAGCAGAGCCTTGGTATAGCGTAGGAATCAATGATGTCTTTCCCGAAGAGTTTCGTACTTTTTTATTAATAAACCCCAAAGTACGCACATTATTTGACGAACTACATAGTGATCTATTTGAAGCAAGCTATTGGCAAAAGCTACAACAGAATATAACTGAGGAAAATTATCCCGATGTGACCCCTTATCCATCTGAATATCGATTCCATCAGCATTAATGAACCGTACAAAAATCACCAGAAAATTGTAATAATGAAAGCGCTTTTTACATAAAATAAGCGTACTGGCTCATACAAATGTGAAACAGGGTGTCTATTTCTCAAATCTGAAATGCCATTTTATCTACGAATACTCTAAGGTTAATAATATAAAATTATAATTAGAGATAATGGTATGGTGAGATTATTATTATGGATGATTTTATTATTCGGGATTCAGCCTGTATTTGCCTCTGAATACGATGACTTCGAACTCACTTATAATGGCAATAAAGAACAATCCTCAGGATGGTTTTTATCGTCACAACCACGCCATCAACAAGCATTTGACGTTTGGCAAATTGACAGCGGGTACGCTTATACTATTACAAAAAATACTCAACTTTATTTAAGTACCCAATTAACATCAGGTACAGTTATCCAGCGAGGGTCTAGAGGTATTGCATCAGGTGTTAAATATAATCTCACGCCCAAAGTCAGCCTACAAAGTGAAATAAATACTGCATCTACTAACGAGAATACAAAGTTAGGGATAGAGGTCAGTAGTCAATATGATGTATCAGACCAACTAAACCTTAGAGCTACTGTTGATTATGAAGAACTCGAACAAGTCATAGAGTTTGGGTTAGGGTTTAACTTCTAAGTAAAAGTTAGATATTAGCCATTTAAGACAGATAAATCTAACGCTTGCTTAGACAAGATAATTCCATTTAAATCTGCATAAATATAATCACCAGGATAAACTAATTTTTCACTGATATTTAATGTCACATTAAGCTCTCCCATTTGACGCTTCACAGTCTTAATCGGACACCCTCCTAATGCTTTTACGCCTAAATCCAATGTCGATAATGTTGCTATATCACGAACGGCACCATTAACAATGATCCCTTGCCAATTATTCTTAATCGCCAACAAGGCTAATTGATCACCAAGTAACGCGCGTCGACAACTACCATGACCATCAATAAATAACACTTTACCTGTGCCATCTTGAGACAGTATATCACGAACTAAGCTATTGTCTTCAAAGCATCGGAGCGTGACACACTGCCCGTAAAAAATGTTTCTCCCACCATAATCATGGCACCCGATAGGCAAAAAGTAGATATCTTGTTCATAGTGATCGCATAAATCCGGTAGTAAATCTTTCATCACTCACTCTCCTTAGTATCAGTTAATTTCATCAATACTCACCTTGTCTAACATCAAAAAGAAAATTAACAATCTTACCTACCTCTTTGTGGTTAAACGCAGAAAACAACACTGCTCGAAACAAAGCTGCGTTATAAACAAAATAGCTATGTAGAAGACGTATCAACAGCTTTTTTGCGCCAATCTAATAAAAAATCAGGTTTAAATTCATCACACATAAAACATGCAACATAACGACGCCAATGTTACAATTAAAAACATAACGTAAATAACATGTTGTAGTTAATGTAAGTTATAGCTCGAAAAACACACAATCGGTATGTTTTTCATGAACATTTAACTTGGAAGTAATCTACTTACTATAGTTTTTTCGATATTGTTAAAAATAAGAGTGAATAATCTATCTTTGCTCATTCTGTTTGATATAAATCAACAAATATATAAATAGCTATACTAAACAAACGTACAACATTGTTAGAGAGCTGTTAAGTGAATACAATCGCTGCATCAATTAGGGAGAGTGTAGCCAACACCTCAATATATGAGGTATTTCGATAGTTTTTATTATCGGGAAAAGGATGGTGTACCAACATAGGCAGCGATTTCGTAACAAATAAGTATTCTTGTTAATACTTTGCCTATATGTGAATTTTTTTTATAGAATTTAACTTACTCTGTTCATGCAGATTTGTTTTTTGATATTAGGTACTGCCAATGCAATCCCCTCACATTCTTATTGTAGAAGACGAGCACGTAACACGTAACACCCTAAAAAGTATTTTTGAAGCGGAAGGTTACACAGTTTTTGAAGCTAACGATGGCGCAGAAATGCACCAGATGCTTTCTGAGAACCCTGTTCACCTTGTGATCATGGATATTAATCTACCAGGTAAAAATGGTCTTCTACTTGCTCGTGAGCTTCGTGAACAAGGCGATATGGCGCTAATGTTCTTAACAGGTCGTGACAACGAAGTAGATAAGATTCTTGGTCTTGAAATTGGTGCTGATGATTACATTACGAAACCTTTCAACCCTCGTGAATTAACTATCCGCGCACGTAACTTACTGACTCGTGCTATGAACCAAGGTCTTCCGACTGAAGATAAAAAATTGGTTGAGCGTTACGAGTTCAACGACTGGTCTCTTGAAATCAACAGCCGCTCTTTAGTAAGTCCAAATGGCGATCAATACAAGTTACCACGCTCTGAGTTCCGTGCACTACTTCACTTCTGTGAAAATCCAGGCAAGATCCAAACTCGTGCAGATCTTCTTAAGAAGATGACTGGTCGTGAGCTTAAGCCACATGACCGTACGGTTGATGTAACTATTCGTCGTATCCGTAAACACTTCGAATCAGTTGCTGATACACCAGAGATCATTGCAACAATTCACGGTGAAGGTTACCGTTTCTGTGGCGATCTTGGCGAAGAGTAATTCGTTAAGTTCAGACCATCATAAAAAAGGCTCCTAAGGAGCCTTTTTTATATTTAATGCATTACCATCACCTTATTTTTCGTACTGCTTTAACCATAATTTCAGTACATCAATATCGTTTTGGTAACCATTTTTAATTTCATCAACCCAGTCATTAATGTTTTCCCACCAAGCAGGAAGTTCAGGAGACTGTGCTTTTTGTGCGACTTGCTGAATGTGCTTTAAACCGATAGATCCTGCTGCGCCTTTAATTTTATGTGCTTCAAACTTGATCCCATCTTGATCTCTTGCAACCATATTTGAATCTAAAATAGCAATATAATCAGGCATCATTTTTTCAAACATTTCAATACTTGCATAAACAGGTTTAGTGCCAACGATCTCGACATATGATGTTAGCATTTCCAAATCCAGTAATTTATCAACCATGGTATCACTCGGCTTAGAAGACTTTGTTTCTGTTTCAACCAGAGTTGTGACTTCATCTTCTTCATAGCTACAACTTAATACTAAATTTTCAATCACACTAGTAATAGCTTTTACACTTAATGGCTTACTCAGTGCTTCATCCATACCTTTATTAAGGTATTCGGTTTTATCACTGATCACATTTGCCGTTAGCGCAACTAATGCTGGCAAATCTTGGTATCTTTCTCGTAGTTTCTGCGCAATATCAAAGCCAGTCATATCTGGTAATTGAATATCTAACAGGACCAAATCATAATCTTCTGGTTTAAACATGGCTAAGGCTTCATCACCTCGCATTGCCACCGTCACTTCATGACCTAAACTTTCAAGCAAGGATTTAGCGACCGTGATATTTAACTCAATATCTTCCACCATGAAGATACTTAAACCGGTAAGTTCTGGTTTTACTTCAGTCACGATTTCTTCTTCAATAACGTCTTCCACTAACGGAACACGAATTTTCACCGTAAAGGTACTACCTTCACCCACTTCAGAATGAACAGCTATGTCTCCCCCCATAAGCTGAACGAGCTGACGAGAAACGGCTAGACCAATCCCTGTACCTACAGCGTGAATATTATCGTCACCTTGCTTCACCTGATAATACATTGCAAAAATATTATCGATTTCAGACTTAGGTATGCCAACACCACTATCTTCTACTTCAAAGATAATGTCAGCATCATGCTCATGAATTTCACTGCTAACCGATAAAATCACGCCACCTTGTTTAGTAAACTTGGTAGCATTACCGATTAGATTCCACAATACTTGACGCAATCGCGTACTGTCGACTTCAATATTTTTTGGCAGTTCAGTTAGGCACTCTAGGTCAAAACGCAACCCTTTCTGCTCAGCCATTAACTGAGAAATATTTCCCATTTCATCAATGAACTCATTGAAATCCAATGGTTTTGGCATCAACTCTAAACGACGACGATCTGATTTATCTAAATCAATAATATCGTTAAAGATATTTCCTAAGGTGATAGCACTAACATGTACGGTACGTAAATAGCCACGTTGCTCATCAGTAAGATCTGTATCCAGTAACATACGACTTAAACCCACAATACCATTGAGTGGGGTGCGTAATTCATGGCTAATGGTTGAAATAAATGAGGTTTTATCGCTACTGGCTTTTTCTAACGCATCTTCATATTTTTTACGTTCAGTAATATCACGCCCAAAGCCCATTAGACCAAGGCGACGTCCATTGCGGTTATAAAATGGCACTTTACGAAGTTCAAATAACGCACGTTTACCATTTGGATAAACTAACCACTGCTCATCCGTCATTGCACTATTTTCATTAAACACTTCTTCATCTGTTTTAATGATTTTCTTCGCAACTTCTTCGGGATAAACATCCCAAGGTGTTAAACCAACAAGCTCTTTTTCTGTTTTACCAAGCAACTCTGACATTGCTCGATTACACCCTGAGAACTGATTTTTTTCATTGCGGTAGTAAATCAAATCAGGTGAAGCATCTAAGAAAGACTTTAATAACGCACTTTGCTCTGCCACAGCAAGTTGAGCATTCTCACGCTGATAGACCTCATTTTCGAGATCATGCATCGCTTCTTCTCGTGCTTCTTCCGCTTTTTCTCTTTCTTCTATTTCTTGATTTAGCTGCGCAACATTGTCTTGAAGTTGCTTGTTTAACTCCATGTCTCGCGAGCGCATCTCTTCCAATTTAGTGACTAACTTCGATAAGCGTTGACGTGAGTCTTCTAACTGATCGACCACAACAGATAGAAAGTAAACGGCCCAAGGCGTTATTAATAAACCAAATGTCACCGAACGTACGATATCAATATCATTCACGGTGCCATTTAGCACTAACGTCACACTAACCTGAACAACAACGGCTAATGCAACCAAGGCTAACGCAAGGAGTAAACTAAAACGAACGATCCCCAGTTTAACCATAAGATCGACATAAAACTGAGCTAATATTTTGACTTGTTTCATCACTGAATACCAAAAGAAGAAAGATGCCGTCAAAGCGACGAGTAAGCCTGTTAATCATAAGCGCTGATGTTAATAGCGCCAAAATAAAAGGCTGAAACTGTAACCTTACATATAAAAAAGCCCACATTACGTAGGCTTTGTTTTATATTCTATTTTAATTGTGGTCGTTGATATACAAAAGCATCATTAATTAAACTCCCTTGCCCACCATAAGTATCTAAGTTACGTCCAATTTCAGTCATCGCTAACCAGCGATTTTCACACCACATCGGCGCCAGCAAGGTTGGCCTGCGTGCAGCTGCTGAAACGCGATGATAAATCACATCAGCAGGTGTTAATCGGATCATTTCACTTGCAATGTTTGTGTACTCTTCAAGGCTAATTGGATCTAAGCGTTCTGCTTTAAATGCTTGTCCCATTTTACTGCCTTCAACGATATGTAGTGGATGCAATTTTATCCCATCCACACCTACCGACACCACTTTACTGATCGTATCAAGGTTATCTTGTTTGGTGTCACCTGGCAGCCCAACAATTAAATGGGTGCAAACTTTAATTCCTAATGCCCGTGCACGTTGAGTAATCGTGGCATAAAATGCAAAATCATGACCTCGGTTAATCCGCTTTAATGTCTTTTCATTCGCTGTTTGTAAACCTAATTCTAACCAAATCTCATAGCCTTGCTGTACATAATCTGACAGTAATTGTAATACCGCATCAGGAACACAATCAGGTCGAGTTCCCACACATAACCCTACAATATCAGCCGTTTTTAATGCCTCTTCATACATTTTCTTTAGCGTTTGAACTTCAGCATAAGTACTTGTGTAAGCTTGAAAATAAGCTAAATAACGTTTTGCACGATGAATTTCATCGGCACGCTCTATTAATTGCTGTTGAATGGGTAAAAACTGGGTATTTTCATCCGCAAAAGAGGCCACATTACAAAATGTACAACCACCCCGACCAATCGTTCCATCGCGATTAGGACAGCTAAAACCACCGTGCAAAGTTAACTTGTGGACTTTTTCGCCATAACGGCGCTGTAGGTCTTGACCAAATGTATTAACGAGTTCGTGCAGTTGCATTGATTTACCTGATTGCAAATAAATAGCTGTAAAGACCGCGATGACTAGCGAGCAATATTAAAAAAGAGTCGCAAGATAGCATCAATTACAAGTAATAAATTTGTGCTAAAACAAACAAAGTCCTTTCCTTTCCTCAACAAAAAAGACACTTAATCGTAAATAAAATACAAAAAAGATTCCCTTACAACGCAATGTTGTCTTCTTATAAATCATCACTCAACGAACGTTTTTTGCAATTAAACTCAACTGCGAATAATTATCATCGCTAAAAAGGCTTTTTTATGTTTAACAATGCAAAAAAATAGCAATATTATGATATTCAAGTGTTAATTTTTATTGGTAATTAATGTATCAAAATTGTAGGATAGTTACACTTGTGTGCAATTTATGAACAATGAAAGCGACACCATCACCCTACTTTAAAGTGATTTGTGTCGACCATTCTCAATAAATACAGTGTATTCGTTCATAGCAAAGCGAAACAGCAAAATTAAGTTTGCCAATACGGACGATTTTATCTTTGTGCAGACACTCAATCATGTTAGGTAGAACAGGATAGTTCATTTCAATACCGCATGGTTGTGACAATAAATTAGGGATAACCAAGCCTTAGGAATATGGCTTGATGCAACTGGAAGGATGTATCTATGACAGATCAAGAGCTGAACGTTCAGGGACTTTATGTGCCTGAAATGGAGCATGATGCCTGTGGTATCGGCTTTGTCGCCCACCTAAAAAACCGTAAGTCTCACCAGATTGTTACTCAGGCTCTCGATATGCTAGCGCGTATGGAGCACCGTGGCGGTCAGGGTTGTGATCCATGCAGTGGTGATGGGGCCGGTATTTTACTGCAAAAGCCCCACGAATTCTTATTAGAAGAAGCACTTACTCTAGGTATTAAATTACCGGCCTTCGACAAATATGGCGTCGGTGTTGTGCTATTTCCAAAAGATGAACATAAACGCCAGCAATGTCGTGAGATCTTAGAACGTAACGCTGAACGCCTTGACCTTGAAGTCATCGGCTACCGTGTGCTTCCAGTTGATAACTCAATGATCGGTGAAGATCCATTGAGCACAGAGCCACAATTTGAGCATGTATTCATCACTGGTGGCGCCAGCTTAGATCCAGCCGTATTAGAGCGTAAACTTTATGTATTACGTAACTATACCGTACGTGTTTGTCTGGAAAGCGTATCGAACATTGGCGATGACTTCTACATCAACTCTCTGTCATACAAAACTCTAGTTTACAAAGGTCAGTTAACTACAGAGCAAGTACCTCAGTACTTCCTTGATCTCCAAAACCCAACGATGGTGACTGCGCTTGCATTGGTTCACTCTCGTTTCTCTACCAATACATTCCCACGTTGGCGCTTAGCACAGCCTTTCCGTTACATAGCTCACAACGGTGAAATCAATACCGTTCGTGGTAACTTGAACTGGATGAAAGCACGTGAAGCGATCCTTGAGTCTGATTTGTTTAGTCAGCAAGAAATCAATATGCTATTGCCAATCTGTCAGGAAGGTAGTTCGGATTCGTCTAACTTCGATATGGCACTAGAGCTATTAGTACTTTCTGGTCGTAGTTTGCCACACGCTTTAATGATGCTTATCCCTGAAGCATGGCAAGAAAACAAAAACATGGATCCTAAGCGTCGTGCTTTCTATCAGTACCACGCCAATATTATGGAACCATGGGATGGCCCAGCCTCTGTTTGTTTCACCGATGGTGTTCAAGTAGGTGCAACGCTTGACCGTAATGGTCTACGTCCATCACGTTATACCGTGACTAAAGATGACTTCCTTGTTATGGCATCAGAATCAGGCGTTGTTGAAATTGAACCTGAAAATGTCCAATTCCGTGGTCGTCTACAACCAGGTCGTATCTTCGTTGCTGATCTAGAGCAAGGTCGTATTATTTCTGATGAAGAAGTAAAAGACAGCATTGCTACAGCACAACCATATGAGCAATGGGTTAAAGATAATTTATTAAGCCT
Organism: Photobacterium sp. SKA34; assembly: GCF_000153325.1. Taxonomy (GTDB): domain Bacteria; phylum Pseudomonadota; class Gammaproteobacteria; order Enterobacterales; family Vibrionaceae; genus Photobacterium. The sequence goes on along the minus strand of NZ_CH724143.1, from coordinate 173,193 downwards.
AAAGACGCTTCCTGAAGCTGATAATATGCATCATCAGCCAACACCTGAACGTTTATTACATCATCAACAAGCGTTTGGTATGAGTTCAGAAGAAGTGAACGATATTATCGTTCCCTTAGCGAAAACTGCTTATGAGCCACTAAGTGCGATGGGTGCAGACTGGCCGCTAGCCGTGCTTTCTCATCAATCCCAGCACTTATCAAACTACTTTAAACAGCTATTTGCACAGGTGACTAACCCGCCAATCGATCCAATTCGTGAGCGTATGGTAATGTCATTGAATACTTACCTAGGTAAAGATCAAAACCTGCTAGCTGAAACACCAGCGCATTGTCAAAAAGTTGAACTAGAGTCTCCTGTTCTTTCTAATGCAGAACTTGAAAAAATCCGTGAGATTGATAATGAACATCTACAATCGAAAACATTGGATATTGTATTTAATGCAAGTGGCGAAGAAGGCAAACTAGAGCGTGCGCTTAAACGTATTTGTCAGTATTCAGAAGATGCTGTAGTTGATGGTTATTCAATCATTATTCTAACTGACCGTGCGGTTAACTCTAACCATGCGGCGATTCCTGCAATGCTGGCTGTTGGCGCAGTTCACCACCATCTGATCCGTAAAGGTCTTCGTGCTAAATGTGACATCGTAGTTGAAACTGGCGACGCACGTGAAACCCACCACTTTGCAACGTTAGTTGGTTATGGCGCAAACGCAATTAACCCGTATCTAGTCACTGAAACACTGGTTGATTTACAACGCAAACGTAAACTGGACCCTGAATTACCGACAGACACTCTATTTGATAACTACCGTAAAGGGGTTAACGGTGGTCTGCTTAAAATCTTCTCTAAGATGGGAATTTCAACGCTACAGTCATACCACGGTGCACAAATTTTCGAAGCGCTAGGTATTAGTAGATCTGTGGTTGATAAGTACTTCACTGGTACTGTAACGCGTATTCAAGGTTTAACGATTGATGATATTGCTCAAGAAGTCTTAGTCCGTCATCGTGTCGGTTACCCTACTCGTGAAATCCCAGTACAAGTACTTGATGTCGGTGGTGTATATCAGTGGAAACAACGTGGTGAGAAACACTTGTTTAACCCTGAAACCATTTCACTGCTGCAACAATCAACGCGTGAAAAAGATTACGCGCAATTTAAGCAATATGCGAAAGCAGTTGATGATCAAGGTGATAACGCTGCAACACTACGTAGCCAACTTGATTTCATCAAAAACCCTGCAGGCTCTATTCCACTCGAAGAAGTAGAACCAACCGAAAATATCCTTAAGCGCTTTGCAACAGGTGCAATGAGCTTTGGTTCAATTTCTTACGAAGCGCACTCAACACTGGCTGTTGCGATGAACCGCATCGGTGCGAAATCTAACTCTGGCGAAGGTGGTGAAGATCCAATTCGCTTTGAGAAAAAAGGCAACGGTGATTGGGAACGTTCTGCAATCAAGCAGGTCGCATCCGGTCGTTTCGGTGTAACCTCTTACTACCTAACTAACGCTGACGAGCTGCAAATCAAGATGGCTCAAGGTGCGAAACCGGGGGAAGGTGGTCAGTTACCAGGTGATAAAGTCGATGATTGGATCGGTGCAACCCGTCACTCCACCCCAGGAGTTGGCTTAATTTCTCCACCGCCTCACCATGATATTTACTCAATCGAAGACTTAGCCCAGCTGATCTACGATTTGAAAAATGCTAACCGTGCAGGTCGTGTGAACGTCAAACTGGTATCAGAAGCTGGAGTAGGTACGATTGCATCAGGTGTAGCAAAAGCAAAGGCTGACGTGGTACTTATTGCAGGTTTTGATGGTGGTACAGGTGCATCTCCAATGTCATCGATTCGCCACACAGGTTTACCGTGGGAATTAGGTCTGGCAGAAACGCATCAAACGCTACTGAAGAACGGCTTACGTAACCGTATCGTTGTGCAGTCTGATGGTCAGATGAAAACACCTCGAGACCTTGCTATAGCGACTCTACTGGGTGCCGAAGAATGGGGTGTGGCAACAGCTGCACTGGTTGTTGAAGGCTGTATAATGATGCGTAAGTGTCACAAGAATACTTGTCCTGTTGGTATCGCAACACAGAACAAAACATTACGTGAACGCTTTGATGGCCGTGTAGAAGACGTTGTGACTTTCTTCCAATACATGGCAGAAGGTTTACGTGAAGTAATGGCTGAACTTGGCTTCCGCACGATTGAAGAAATGGTCGGACAATCTCATAAACTGAAAGTTCGTGATAATGTCAGTCATTGGAAATACAAGAACCTCGATCTTAGCCCAGTGCTTTATGTTGAAAAACCACGTGCTGAAGATGGTATTTACAACCAACGTCCTCAAGATCACGGTTTGGACAACGTACTTGACCGTCAACTCATTGAACTTGCACAGCCAGCACTAACAGAAGGTAAAGCAGTCAACGCTGAATTGCCTATCATCAATACCGATCGAAGTGCAGGCACTATGCTGTCGAATGAAATTTCGAAAGTATACAAAGATAACGGATTACCACAGCCGATGAATGTGAAGTTCTTTGGTTCAGCAGGTCAAAGCTTCGGTGCATTCCTTGCTAAAGGGGTGAAATTTGAAGTTGAAGGCGATGCAAACGACTACTGGGGTAAAGGTCTATCAGGCGGTACGCTAGTACTCTACCCTGATGCGAAATCTGACATCGTTGCTGAAGATAACATCGTTGTGGGTAACGTTTGCTTCTATGGTGCAACATCTGGTGAATCTTACATTCGCGGTCTTGCTGGCGAGCGTTTCTGTGTTCGTAACTCTGGCGCACAAGTTGTGGTTGAAGGTGTAGGTGACCACGGTTGTGAGTACATGACGGGGGGGGTTGCCGTTATTCTTGGTCAAACAGGTCGTAACTTTGCTGCCGGTATGAGCGGTGGTGTTGCTTATGTTTGGGATCAATTTGATGACTTTGAAACCAAATTAAACTCTGAGTTAGTCGATTTAGATCCAATCGAAAAAGAAGATCAAGCATTGCTACTGAACATGCTAACTAAACATGTTGCATTAACAGGTAGTACGGTTGCAGAACTTTTCCTATCTAACTTCGAAGATAACTTGAAGAAGATGGTAAAAGTTATGCCAAGGGATTACAAAGCCGTATTACTAAAGCGTAAAGCTGAAGCTAAAGCTCAAGCTCAAGCTCAAGCTCAAGACAAGGAAGCGTTGGAGGCAATCAATGGGTAAGCCAACTGGATTTTTAGAATTTGGCCGTGAATTGCCAAATAAAATGGATCCGAGTGTTCGTATCCAAGACAACAAAGAATTCGTTTTAAACGACGAATTTGGTGACAAGATCAATGAACAGTCATCACGCTGTATGGATTGTGGTGTACCGTTCTGTCATAACGCTTGTCCTATTGGAAATATCATTCCTGAATTTAATGATGCGGTTTACCGTGATAGCTGGGAGGAAGCGTGGAACATTCTAAGTTCAACCAATAACTTCCCAGAATTTACGGGGCGTGTGTGTCCAGCCCCTTGTGAAAGTGGCTGTGTATTAGGTATCAACCAAGATCCCATCACGATTTGTAATATCGAGAAAACGATTGTTGAAACCGCTTACCGTGAAGGTTATGCCAAACCAAAAACACCACGTTCGCGTACAGGTAAAACCATTGCTATCATCGGTTCAGGTCCTGCTGGTTTATCTGCCGCAGAGCAGCTAAACAGCGCAGGTCACACCGTGACTGTGTTCGAACGTGATGAAAAAGTCGGTGGTTTACTACGTTTTGGTATTCCTGACTTTAAGCTAGGTATGGATATCATTGATCGTAAAATTAACCTAATGGCTGAAGCTGGCGTTAAATTTGAAGTTAACGCGCATATTGGTGTCGATATCAATGCTAAGCAATTACGCCAAGACTTTGATGTCGTGTTGCTTACAGGCGGTTCAACCGTCCCTCGTAACCTACCAATCCCAGGTCGTGAACTACATGGCGTGCATTTTGCGATGGAATTCCTTGGTCAAAATAACCGTCGTGCTAACAATATGGATTTAAAAACCGAAGAAATCCACGCCCAAGGTAAACATGTTGTGGTTATTGGTGGCGGTGATACAGGCTCTGACTGTGTGGGTACTTCTAACCGCCATGGAGCAGCAAGTATTACTCAAGTTGAGATCATGCCTGTTCCACCAGAAAAGCGTCCAGCGAATCAGCCATGGCCGTCATACCCAATGATCATGAAAACATCAACTTCACATGAAGAAGGTTGTGATCGTTACTGGAATATCTTGACGAAAGAGTTTATCTCTGATGATAACGGTAATGTGAAAGGCTTACGTGTTGCTGATATTGTTTGGCAAGAAGCAAAACCAAGCGAGCGCCCAGGGTTTGATGAAGTTGAAGGTTCAGAGCGTGTCATTGCCTGTGATCTTGCTTTCTTAGCTATGGGCTTCTTACACCCAGAGCCAACGGGTGTGTTAGCTCAACTTGATATCGCATTAGATGAGCGTGGTAATGTTGCAACTGAAGATTTTGCGACTAACCAAGCTGGTGTATTTGCGGCAGGTGATATGCGTACCGGTCAGTCATTGGTTGTACGTTGTATTAACGAAGGTCGAGAGTCTGCTCGTGCAGTTGATGCTTACCTTATGGGTAATACAAACCTTGAAGCAAAAGCTGATTCATTAATGCTTTCTTAACTTCTCCTTAAAGTTAATTTTTCATTTAAAGCCAGCTCAAATGAGCTGGCTTTTTTACTGTTATAACTCTCAATATTCAATGTTAGCCTCAACATTTACTCATACATCCCTGAAAACCTACACTTAATTATTAACAATAAGACTTTAACCTCGTCATTCGAATCAGTATAAACGCTTACCATTCACTATATTTCATTGAACTTTAAGATGTTATTACTATTTTAATGTGCATCATAATATTTAGCTCTAGTTGTTATGTCTATTTGACCTTTTTGTAAATTATGGGTACTTTGATGAATCGCAGGAAGCATACTGATGATCAGGACGATTATCATATTGATGCAGTAAACCTGTTTATGCCAAACAGGTGCAAGGGAGAGTTGCAATGTCACTGTATGACCCATCACTGGAAAAAGATAACTGTGGGTTTGGTCTGATTGCCCATATTGAAGGCCAAACCAGCCACAAACTTGTTCGTACCGCTATATCCGCACTAGATCGCATGACTCACCGTGGTGGTATCGCCGCTGACGGTAAAACAGGTGATGGCTGTGGTCTATTGATAAAAAAACCAGATAATTTCTACCGTATTATTGCTGATGAAAAAGGCTGGAACCTATCCCGTGAATTTGCTGTGGGACAAATTTTCTTGAGCCAAGATCCGGTACTCGCCGAGCAAGCTCGCACCATTATTAATGAAGAGCTGGCAACAGAAACATTATCGATAGCTGGTTGGCGTGAAGTCCCTGTTAACCCCGCAGTTCTCGGCCCGATTGCTCAAGAGTCCCTACCCAATATTGAGCAAGTCTTTATCAATGCCCCTGCAGGTTGGAAGCCTCGCGATATTGATCGCCGCCTCTACATCGCTCGTCGTCGCATTGAAAAACGTATTACCGAAGATAGTGATTTCTACATTTGTAGCCTTTCAACTCAAGTTATTGTCTACAAAGGCTTATTCATGCCATCGGATCTACCTAAATTCTACTTAGATTTAGGTGATATTCGATTAGAATCTTCGATTTGTTTATTCCACCAGCGTTTCTCGACCAATACTCAGCCACGCTGGCCGTTAGCACAGCCTTTCCGTTATTTAGCCCATAATGGTGAAATCAATACCATTACGGGTAATCGCCAATGGGCACGAGCACGAGGCTATAAATTTAGCTCTCCACTGCTGCCTGATTTAAAAACAGCAGCGCCATTTGTTAACGAAACAGGCTCTGATTCTTCTAGCCTTGATAACATGCTAGAGCTATTTTTATCTGGTGGTATGGATCTATTCCGTGCAATGCGCATGCTTGTTCCGCCAGCTTGGCAAAACCACCCTGATATGGATCCAGCACTGCGGGCTTTCTACGATTTTAACTCGATGCACATGGAACCATGGGATGGCCCAGCAGGTATCGTAATGTCTGATGGACGTTATGCTGCATGTAACCTTGACCGAAATGGCCTTCGTCCAGCCCGTTATGTGATCACCAAAGATAAATTGATCACCCTCGCGTCTGAAGTCGGCATTTGGGATTACACCCCAGATGAAGTGGCAGAAAAAGGCCGTGTTGGTCCCGGTGAATTATTAGTTATTGATACAAAGTTTGGTAAAATTTGGCATTCATCAGATATCGATAACGAGCTAATGGGACGCCATCCTTATAAAGCATGGATGGACAGCCACGTTAAACGCTTAACACCCTTTGAACAATTGGGTGATGAGCAAGTAGGTTGCCGCTCGCTAACTGATAACGAACTATCGGTTTATCACAAGCAATTTGGTGTAAGCAGTGAAGAGCTAGATCAAGTACTGCGAGTTGTCGGTGAAAATGGCCAAGAAGCCACCGGCTCTATGGGTGATGATGCGCCAATGGCAGTATTGTCATCAAAAGAGCGACCGATCACCGATTACTTCCGTCAAATGTTTGCACAGGTCACTAACCCACCTATCGATCCACTCCGCGAAAAGCATGTCATGTCGCTAGCAACCTGTATTGGTCGCGAAATTAACGTGTTCTGTGAAACCGATAGCCATGCACAACGTGTGGCATTTGGATCGCCAGTTTTAGTGTATTCTGATCTTGTTCAACTACTTGAATTAGATGATCAATATTATGCCAACAGCATTATTGATATTAACTACAATCCAAATGAAAAAGATCTCAAGCAATCACTCATAGATCTATGCGATGAAGCAGAACGTGTCGTAAGAGATGGCGCAGTGCTAGTTGTTTTATCAGATCGCGGGATCAATAAAGATAAGTTGCCGATTCCAGCTGCAATGGCTGTAGGTGCGGTTCAAAAACGTTTGGTTGATAATAACCTACGTTGTGATACTAACATTGTGGTTGAAACAGCAACCGCCCGCGATCCTCACCAATTTGCCGTACTACTAGGCTTTGGTGCTACCGCTATCTACCCTTACCTTGCTTATGAATCATTGGGTAAGTTGATCGATGCGGGGGCAATTAATAAGACTTACCGTGAAGTGATGAGTAATTACCAAAACGGCATGAATAAAGGTATATTTAAGATCATGTCAAAGATGGGGATCTCGACCATTGCTTCATACCGCTGCTCAATGCTATTTGAAGCTATAGGTTTAAGTAATGAAGTCGTTGAGCTTTGCTTTAAAGGTGTTTCTAGCCGTATTGCAGGCGCTGACTTTAGTGACTTCCAACAAGATCTATTTAACTTATCGCGTAAAGCATGGTTAAAACGTAAACCCATTGAACATGGTGGTTTACTGAAATACGTTCACGGTGGTGAATTCCATGCTTATAATCCTGATGTTGTTGGCACACTACAAAAAGCCGTGAAATCAGGCAATTATCAAGATTACTTAGCCTTTGCTAAAGAAGTGAATGAGCGCCCTGTAGCTGCTATTCGTGACTTATTTAAGCTAAAAGATGGCACAACATCGATTCCGGTTGAACAGGTTGAAGCTGCGACTGAACTTTATAAGCGTTTTGACTCAGCCGCAATGTCGATTGGTGCATTAAGTCCAGAAGCGCACGAAGCATTAGCTATCGCAATGAACCGTTTAGGCGGTTGTTCAAACTCCGGTGAGGGCGGTGAAGATCCTCGCCGCTTCGGTAACGAACGTAACTCACGGATTAAGCAGGTGGCTTCAGGTCGATTTGGCGTGACTCCACACTACCTTGTGAATGCTGATGTTATTCAGATCAAAGTAGCACAAGGAGCTAAACCCGGGGAAGGTGGTCAACTACCAGGTCATAAAGTGACAACCGAGATCGCGAAACTGCGTTATGCGGTACCAGGTGTTACCCTTATCTCACCACCACCTCACCACGATATTTATTCGATTGAAGATTTAGCTCAGCTGATCTTCGATTTAAAACAAGTTAACCCAAGTGCCATGGTATCGGTCAAACTGGTATCAGAACCAGGAGTTGGCACCATCGCAACTGGTGTTGCTAAAGCCTATGCTGATTTGATCACCATTTCAGGTTACGACGGCGGTACAGGCGCAAGTCCACTAACATCGGTGAAATATGCTGGTAGCCCATGGGAGCTAGGCCTTGCTGAAACTCAGCAGGCACTAGTGAGTAATGGCTTGCGTCACAAGATCCGTCTACAAGTCGATGGTGGTTTGAAAACAGGCCTTGATGTCATAAAAGCAGCGATTTTAGGTGCGGAAAGCTTCGGTTTTGGTACGGCACCAATGGTTGCTCTAGGTTGTAAGTACCTGCGTATCTGTCACCTTAATAACTGTGCGACAGGTGTCGCGACCCAAGATGAAAAACTGCGTCGTGATTTCTTTAAAGGCTTGCCTGAACAAGTCATGAATTACTTCATCGGTGTTGGACAAGAAGTACGTGAACTATTAGCGCAATTAGGTGTAGAGAAGCTCACTGACCTGATTGGTCGTACCGATCTTCTTGATACATTGGAAGGCTTTACAGCTAAACAAGCCAAACTTGATTTAAGCCCAATTTTGGTTGCTCCAACACCAAAAGAAGGTAAAACACTGTACTGCAGCGAGCCTAACACGCCATTTGATAACGCAGAGCTAAACCAGACTTTAGTCGATCAAATCTTACCTGCAATTGAAAGTCGTAGCGGTGGTGATTTCTACTTTGATACTTGTAACACCGACCGCTCTATTGGCGCACGTCTATCTGGTGAAATCGCCCAGCGTTATGGCAACCAAGGTATGTCAGCAAGTCCTGTAACACTGCACTTAACTGGTACTGCGGGTCAGTCTTTCGGGGTGTGGAATGCCGGCGGTCTAAACCTGAAATTAACAGGTGATGCAAATGACTATGTAGGTAAAGGCATGACGGGCGGCATTATTACCATTCGTCCACCACAAGGTTCTGCATTTAAATCAAGTGAAGCGACCATCATTGGTAACACCTGTTTGTATGGCGCAACTGGCGGTAAGTTATTTGCCGCAGGTAAAGCGGGTGAACGTTTTGCTGTGCGTAACTCAGGCACAATTACCGTTGTAGAAGGTGCTGGTGATAATGCATGTGAATATATGACCGGCGGTATCGTTGCTATTTTAGGTAAAACAGGCGTTAACTTTGGCGCAGGTATGACCGGCGGTTTTGCTTATATTCTTGATGAAGATGGCGATTTCACAGGACGTGTGAACCCAGAGCTAGTAGAAGCATTACCTCTTAACGAACTACAGATCCACCAAGAGCATTTACGTGGTTTAATCGACCGTCACCTACAAGAAACAGGTTCAAGTCGAGCACAAGAAATTTTGGCGAACTTTGATCAATGGATCCCGAAATTTTATCTTGCGAAGCCGAAGTCAGCAGACATAAATACGCTGCTGGGTCACCAAAGTCGTTCAGCTTCTGAACTACGTCTTCAGGCGCAATAAGGGAGGGAAACCGAATGAGCCAGAATGTTTACCAATTTATTGACGTCGAACGTATCGACCCACCAAAGAAACCGCTAAATATACGTAAAATCGAGTTCGTTGAAATATACGAACCGTTTACCAAACAGCAGGCAGGTGCGCAGGCGGATCGTTGTTTAGATTGTGGTAACCCTTATTGTGAATGGAAATGTCCAGTTCATAACTATATTCCTCAATGGCTAAAACTGGCCAATGAGGGACGTATTATTGAAGCGGTTGAGCTTTCTCACCAGACGAATACCTTACCGGAAGTATGTGGCCGTGTTTGTCCTCAAGACAGGCTATGTGAAGGCTCTTGTACCTTAAACGAAGACTTTGGTGCGGTGACGATTGGTAATGTTGAAAAATACATTACCGATAAAGCTTTTGAGATGGGCTGGAAACCTGACATGTCAGGGGTCGAGTGGACAGATAAAAAAGTTGCGATCATCGGTGCAGGCCCTGCCGGATTATCTTGTGCTGATATTCTTGTTCGTAACGGCGTAAAACCCGTGGTGTTTGACCGCTACCCTGAAATTGGTGGCTTGCTGACCTTTGGTATCCCATCATTCAAGCTTGAAAAAGATGTAATGGTTAACCGTCGTAAAATCTTTACTGAAATGGGGGTTGAGTTTCAGCTCAATACTGAAATCGGTAAAGACGTCACGATGGAATCGCTACTGTCAGACTACGATGCGGTGTTCTTAGGTGTCGGCACGTATAAAAACATGCGCGCAGGATTGGAAAATGAAGAAGCAACAGGCGTATATGACGCATTGCCATTTTTGATTTCGAATACCTATAAAGTAATGGAACTAGAGAGTCCATCGACATTCTTAGATATGAAAGATCAACGCGTAGTCGTGCTTGGTGGTGGTGATACCGCGATGGATTGTGTACGCACATCGATCCGTCAAGGTGCAAAAAATGTGGTGTGTGCTTATCGTCGTGATGAAGCCAATATGCCAGGTTCAAAACGTGAGGTAAAAAATGCCCGCGAGGAAGGCGTAAACTTTATGTTTAACCTTCAACCATTAGGTATAGAAGTGGATAATTCAGGCAAAGTAACTGGCGTCAAAGTTGTGAAAACAGCGTTAGGTGAACCTGACAACGCTGGACGTCGTCGCCCAGAGCCTGTCGCAGGAAGTGAGCACGTATTAGGAGCAGATGCTGTGATCATGGCGTTTGGTTTCCAACCTCACGCGATGCCATGGCTTACACCATATGATGTAGAACTGGATCAATGGGGACGGATCAAAACCTCATTCGATGCACACTGTGCGTATCAAACCACAAATCCGAAAATCTTTGCCGGCGGTGATGCGGTTCGTGGTTCAGATTTAGTAGTAACAGCCATTGATGAAGGCCGTAAAGCAGCTGATGGCATACTCGATTATTTAAACGTCTAAATACGTTAATTAAACAAACTAAAGCGGATGGGCAACCTTCCGCTTTTTTATTGATTAAAAATTAGCGTTCGATAACTTTTGGTATAAATTCTATCGCTCATGGTACACTAATTAACACGACAGCACCCTTGGTGCACCGCTTGAACAACAAGAGAACGAATCAATGAAAATCGGCATTATTGGCGCAATGGAGCAAGAAGTTGCTATCCTAAAAGCACAACTAGAAAACTGCGAAACACACAACAAAGCAGGTTGTACTCTCTACACTGGTACGCTAAATGGTGCTGATGTTGTCTTGTTGCAGTCTGGTATTGGTAAAGTTGCCGCAGCAGTAGGTACAGCCGTATTACTTGAAACGTTCCAACCTGATGTTGTGATCAATACCGGCTCTGCTGGCGGTTTTGAATCAAGCCTTAACGTTGGTGATGTTGTGATCTCAACGGAAGTTCGCTACCACGACGCAGACGTAACGGCATTTGGTTATGAAATCGGTCAAATGGCACAGCAGCCAGCAGCTTTCTTATCAGATGAAAAACTGATGGATGTAGCAGAGCAAGCACTGACAGCTTTACCTGAAAAGCCACACGCAGTTCGCGGTCTGATTTGTACTGGCGATGCATTTGTATGTAGCGCTGAAAAACAAAACTTCATTCGCACTAACTTCCAATCAGTAGTTGCAGTTGAAATGGAAGCAGCGGCTATTGCTCAAGCCTGTCACCAATTTAAAGTACCATTTGTTGTGGTTCGTGCCATTTCTGATGTCGCAGATAAAGAATCACCAATGAGCTTTGATGAGTTCCTGCCACTTGCAGCAAAAAGCTCATCAATCATGGTTGAGAAAATGGTTGAGTTACTTAAGTAACCTCATTGCAGTAACTAATTTAAGTGGCCTTGCTTAGCATCTAGCCTAAAACGAGAATAGCTGTCACGGATGATGGAATCACTTGTTGCGTCACTCACAACTAATAGCTCCCTACTCGCTTTGTGGGGAGCGTTATTATTGCATTGGGTTTTACCCATTCCCTACCCGCTTCATCCCATTGTTATCTGGCAACGTCTCGCACTGCTCATTGCAGAGCGTGTTAATCATCCGAAAGAAAATCCCTCTCAACGTATTCTTGCAGGCTCACTCGCTTGGTTTTTAATGTCAGGTACGGTACTGATCTTATTGTTCGCTTTTAGCCAACTGGTTTGGTATCAAACGATTTTCCAAATGACCTTGTTGTGGATGGCAATAGACTGGCAAACATCAGCTAAATTAGGCAAACAATTTAACCAAGCCTATAACCTTGAACACAAAGGTAGATGCCGTGAGTTATTAGCCAATCACGTTAATCGTAATACTGAAAACTTATCACTGCTTGGACTAGGTAAAGCGGGTGCTGAAACCCTATTGCTTGGCTACGGCCGTAATGGCATTGGCGTATTATTCTGGTATGCCATCGGCGGTGGTATTGCCGCGATTATGTATCGCTTAGCTATTAGCCTTGCTCGCTCTTGGTCACCAAGCCGTGAACAGTTCCGCTTTTTTGGTTTACCCGCTATTCGCATCGCACTTATTTTAGATATTGTGCCGCTTCGCCTGTTTGCTCTATTAATTACGCTTGGTCAAAATGCCAAGAATGCTTTTCATGGTTTAATGCAGCAAGGCGAGAATTGGCAACTACCAGGACCTGGTTGGTTATTAGCCGCAACCGGACACAAACTCTCTTTATCGCTTGGTGGTCCTGCGATGTACAACCAAGTGAAAGTGGAGCGGCCTCGTATTGGAGGGAGAATTGCACCCGCATCATTGCACCTTGTACAAATTCAGCAATTAATGACTAGTCGTTTATGGTGTTGGATCGTTATTGAAAGTGGATTACTTATTATTTTTCACGGACTAGCTTAATGCGATTTTTATTTCTTTCACTGTTTATTCTATTTCCATTTTCGACCGCCATAGCTGCGCAATCACACGCTTTTCAGCGTATTATTAGCCTCTCACCACACATGACAGAGCTTGCTTATAGCGCAGGTTTAGGAGACAAACTCATCGCTGCTAGTGACTACAGTGATTACCCTGAGCAGGCGAAAAAATTGGAACGCGTTGCAAATTATCGTGGCATTAAAATGGAGCGTATTCTTACCTTAAAGCCTGATTTAATATTGGCATGGAAAGGAGGGAATCCTAGTCGTGAAATGGCGCGTTTACAGCAACTTGGGATTAAGATCTTTTATTCAAATCCAACGCAATTAACCGATATTGCAGATACGATTATCAAACTAGGAAACTTTGCTGATGATCCTAGTCAATCGATTACTGCTGCTACAACATTTAGAACACAACTCACTAAAATTAAAGCACGCTATCAAAACAAGATTCCGGTACGTTACTTTTATCAATTAAGTGATAGCCCTATGTTGACGATCTCGGATGGCAATTGGCCGAGTCCAGTCTTTGATATATGTGGTGGAGAAAATATTTTTTCCACCAGCACCGCCGCATACCCACAAGTCAATCAAGAGCAAGTTGTTGTTCGCCAACCCAGCGTAATTTTTGGTTCAAACCATGCTACGTCAAAAGAAAATAGCCCATGGTTAAATTGGCAAGGTAAACTTCCTGCGGTAGATAATCATCAACTTTATCAACTCAATGGCGACTGGTTAAACCGCCCGACACTTCGTACTCTCAAAGCCGTGCAACAGGTGTGTCAGCTACTGGATAATGCAAGAAACACCTCACCTTTGCTGTGAATAACCTCACTAAAGGTGGAATTTATAGTTGTACCCGGCCATTTAGACAGTACAATCGCCTACCTACGTTCCCCCCTTTCTATTAAAATAGGGATAAACATGCTCATCTATATTCTCGATATGTTTGGTACTGCAATCTTTGCAGCCTCGGGAGTACTCATGGCGGGGCGATTACGCATGGATCCTTTTGGCGTTGTCGTACTAGCCAGCGTAACAGCGATTGGTGGCGGCACTATTCGTGATATGGCACTAGGTGCTACCCCTGTGTTTTGGATCAATGATACCAATTACTTATGGGTGATTTTTATAACATGCATTATCACGATGCTCGCAACCCAACGCCCTAAACGGCTGCCATGGTATTTTCTTCCTGTCGCTGATGCGATTGGATTAGCAGTCTTTGTCGCTATCGGTGTTGAAAAATCATTACGTTATGGCGCATCACCAATAGTTGCTGTGATTATGGGGGTTATAACAGGCTGTGGCGGCGGCGTGATCCGAGATATACTCGGACGTGAGATCCCAATGGTGTTACGTACAGAGGTTTATGCAACGGCCTGTATTCTTGGTGGTATGGTACACACCATAGGCTTATCTTTAGGTGTATTGCCTTCTATTGCAGCAGTGATCGGTATCTTTACCACACTCACAATAAGACTCGCTGCCATTAAGTGGAATCTTTCTCTGCCTATTTTTGCATTACGCAATTAACAAAAAAACCGCCAACACTGGCGGTTTTTTAATGCTATACAAACAAGGCTATACTATTCTTCAATCGAGATTTTACGGCGTTTGAGTCGACGGACAAGCCACCATCCAAGTATACAAACAAGTACAGCGACAACAGACCAACATTGTATTTGATATTTATGATAGAAGGCTAAAATTGGTCCCAATTCATCATGTAAATAAGCAGGAGCAACACCAAATACCAATAGCCAGATCGTTACCGCTAAGAAGTTACCTAATAAGAAAAGTTGAACTGGCATTTGCGCAATACCACAGCCAATACACATGAACTGTTTAATGCCTTCAACAAAACGACTAATCACAAGCCCTAGCATGCCATAGCGGTCAATAAACTGATGTAACTTGGCCAGCGTTCGCGGTTTAATCCATTCTTTCTTCGTTAATATATGACCAAATTGGCGTCCAATAAAGTAGCCAATACTGTTACCAATAAAGCTACTTGCCCAAGCAACAGATAGCACCATAGGTAACGACATTTTACCTGACGATGCCAATAAACTCGCAACGATCAATAACGACTGGCCAGGCGCGGGGATCCCCATACCTTCAACAGCAATTGCCAATGCTAAAATATAATACCCATATTGCTGCAGCAGCGGGGTAAGATCAGTAATAATATGTTGAATCGATTCCATAGCCAGTCGATATAAAAATGAAGAGTAATTTTTTATAGTAGCTTGTCTCTTATAGTCGACATAATGATCAAAGCTAAAAAGTAAGCTTTCATAAACCATCAAACATTAAGATTCAAAGCCAACTTATTATTAATTAAGACTATTTGATAGATAATAAAAAAGGGCGCAAATGCACCCTTTTTTATTAGAATAACTCTGCAAGATAAATTTGATTATTTAATCATCACACGAGCAAACTTACGTTTACCTACTTGGAAAACATAGTTGCCAGCAGTCGGTACCAGTTTCGTGTCTTCTACTTTCTCACCATCTTGCTTCACTGCGCCTTGGCGGATCATACGCATTGCATCAGAGGTTGAGTTAACGAGTGCAACTTCTTTTAATAAGTTAGCAATTGGAAGGCCTGCTTCAAATTCAAACTCAGGCATTTCATCAGGTAGGTTACCTTTTTGGAAGCGACTGATAAACTCTTGTAATGCCGCTTCTGCCGCTTCTTCTGAATGGAAACGTGCAATGATCTCTCTTGCTAGTAAGAACTTCACATCACGTGGGTTTTTACCTGCATCGACATCGGCTTTAAACTGAGCTATTTCATCCATTGGACGGAATGAAAGTAATTCAAAGTAGCTCCACATCAGATCGTCAGAAATAGACATGATCTTACCAAACATATCGCTTGGCGCATCGGCAATACCAATGTAGTTATGCGCAGATTTAGACATTTTCTTCACGCCGTCTAATCCCACAAGCAATGGCATAGTCAATACAACCTGTGGTTTTTGACCGTGCGATTTTTGTAATTCACGCCCCATTAACAAGTTGAATTTCTGATCAGTACCGCCAAGCTCTACATCTGTCTCCATTGCGACTGAATCGTAACCTTGTAGTAATGGATACATAAATTCATGGATCGCAATTGGACGATTCTCACCGTAACGCTTTTTAAAATCGTCACGTTCTAGCATACGTGCAACGGTTTGATTAGACGCTAAACGGATCATTCCTTCTGCACCTAACTCTGATAACCATGTCGAGTTAAACGCAATCGTAGTTTTGGCAGGATCAAGGATCTTAAATACCTGCTCTTTGTATGTTTCCGCATTGCGTAATACATCTTCACGCGTTAGTGGCGGACGTGTCGTGTTCTTACCCGTAGGATCGCCGACCATACCAGTAAAATCACCAATCAAGAAAGTGACTTCGTGGCCTAATTCCTGAAAAGTACGCAACTTATTAAGAATAACCGTGTGTCCAAGGTGGATATCTGGCGCCGTTGGATCGGCACCTAATTTAATACGTAATGGACGGTTTTCTTTTAGCTTTGCAATTAGCTCAGCTTCTGGGATAAGTTCTTCTACCCCACGTTTTATCTCAACAAGTGCTTGTTCAATGCTGGCCATTCTTGTTCGCTCCCACAAAATTGGCAAAAATAATAAGCCGTCCATCTTACTTGAATAGCAGGCTTTTTTGAAACCAGTTAAACTGAAGGTCGTTTATTTTTTTCGGAATATATGTGAAAAATTTAGTATGAAAGGAACTTCATCACCTTGTTTTCCACGGAAGAACATCTTTTTTATCATATTGATCGGCATAGCAATGCTAGGGCTTGCAATTCTGCCGAGTGCCCAGCAAGAAACCACATCTCATGTTGAGCGTAAATTTAAAATTGGTAAACCTTACCCAATTGTCATTGCAACCGCTTCGACTCCACCTCTTTCAGGTAAAGATAAAACAGAAGATCTTACGTGGAAAAAGCACGTTATTGAAAGTGGTGAAAGTTTAGCTATCGCGTTTGATAACATTGGCTTAGATGGTAAAACGCTACATTCCCTTATCAATACCGATGCCAATACCGATGCCAATACCAAACAATTAGAAAGACTTAGTCCAGGTAACATCCTTCAATTTGGCTTTAGTAAAGAAGGGAAGTTAGTTGAGCTTCACCAACCTCGTAATCATTTAGAAACCTTGATTGTGCGCCACGATGGCAACACCTTTACCAGTGAGATGGATAAAAAAGAAATTGAAACTCATACTAATTTCTCTCATGCCACCATTGAAACAAGTTTTTGGAGTGCAGCAGATAAAGCAGGATTAACCGCCAATCAGATCATGGAAATCGCCGCCCTATTTGGTTGGGATATTGATTTTGCACTCGACATTCGAGCAGGTGATAAATTTGAAGTGTTATTTGAACAGCATTATTTAGATGGTAATCCAGTCGATCGCGGTGAGATTTTAGCCGCAACCTTCACCAATATGGGGAAAACTTTTACCGCTGTTCGCAATAACGACGGCAAATATTACGATAAAGACGGGCGAGCCATGCGTAAAGCATTCTTGCGCTCTCCTGTCAATTTCCGCTATGTAAGTTCAAACTTCAATCCACGTCGTCTCCATCCCGTTACAGGAAGAGTAAAGCCGCACCGAGGCACTGATTATGTTGCTCCTGTAGGCACACCGATTTGGGCTGCTGGTGATGGCGTAGTCTTAGAATCGGCCTATAACAAATACAATGGTAACTACGTTTTTATCAAGCATAGTGCTAAATATGTAACCAAATACCTTCATTTAACTAAGCGTATGGTCAAAAAAGGACAACGAGTAAAACAAGGTGATACTGTCGGCACTTTAGGAGGCACAGGTCGCGTCACAGGCCCTCACCTACACTATGAATTCTTGGTCAATGGCCAACATAAAAACCCTCGTACGGTAGATTTACCGCAAGCCAACTCATTATCAGGTAACGAGCAAGTAACGTTTAAAAAGCAAGCTAAACAACAACTTGAGTATATTCAGCAGTTGAGCACATTGCTTACCAATAATGACATATTATTAAACTAAGCCTTTGTTTAGATACAAAAAAGCCGACAATCAATATTGTCGGCTTTTGTTTAGCTCAATAACTATTGAGTCAACATTTAAACACTAAATGATGCGCCACAACCACAAGTCGTTGTTGCATTTGGATTGTTAACAAAGAAACGCGAACCTTCTAGACCTTCAGTGTAATCAACTATACCACCCATTAGGTACTGGAGACTCATAGGATCAACCACTAGCGTTACACCGCTATTTTCAATGGTCATATCACCATCATTTACTTTTTCATCAAAAGTAAAGCCATATTGAAAGCCACTACAGCCACCACCAGTGATATAAACACGTAGCTTTAGATTCGGGTTTTCTTCTTCAGCGATCAGTGTTTTTACTTTATTCGCTGCAACATCAGAAAAAGTTAGCGGCAAATTAGCATCGCTCATTACAAACCTCTCACACACTTCCGTTAATTACGCTGATTATCTAATACCTGACTATGTTGTTCAAGTATTAGGCTCACTTGTTGGAGAATCATGGCGTAAACGCTCTTTTTTAATTGTTCGGTGTAGCAACTGCGAATAAATCGGTTGGCCGCCTAACATTTGAGCAAGCATAGTCGCACCGAGAGTCGTAACAATCAATGGTAATATCAGGTGATAGTTGTTGGTCATTTCAATAACAAGCAAAATACCCGTAATAGGCGCGCGAACTGTCGCAGCAAAAAGTGCCCCCATACCCGCGATTGCAAATAGTCCTGGATCAATGCCTAAATCAGGATAGATGCCTTGTGTGATCATGCCATAGAAAGTGCCAAACAATGTCCCTAACGCCAACATTGGAGCAAAAATACCGCCTGGTGCACCTGAGCCAAAACACAGTAATGTGGTTGCAATACGAGCAAAGAACAACAGCATTAACATACCTAAACCGTAATCACCATTAGTCGCGTGAGGAATAAGGAAAATGCCGCCACCGGTTAATTCAGGGAAATACAACAGAAGTAAACCGAAACAACCACCAATTAAAGCACCTGTGATTAAGTAACGCTTACGCTCATTACGATGGATTTTAATGAAGCCATCTAACGCAAAAATAATCATGCGATTAAATAGGACACCAAAACCACCAAATAGCATTCCTAAGACTAAAAATAACCATAATGATTTCAATGCAGGTGCATCATATTGCGGCATATTTATAACCGCCTCTTGTCCTCTAATAAGACGAAATACGATGTTTGACATCACCGCTGAAATCATTACACATTTTATCGAAATTAAGTTATAACGAAACTGCGGGCGCATCTCTTCAAAAACAAACATAATGCCAGCCATTGGAGCATTAAAGGCTGCGGCCAAACCACCTGCAGCACCAGCGGCTAATAAAGAGTGGCGACCTTCTTTGTCTTTTAATCGGAAAATATCGGAAATCATACGACCAATATTACCGCCCATTTGAACGGTTGGCCCTTCTCGACCAAGTACCATACCTGAGCCTAGCGCACCTAAACCGCCGAAAAATTTAACAGGGATCACACGCCACCAGCGAACAGGGCGCATCTCTTCCATTGCACCTTCAATTTCAGGGATGCCAGAACCTCCGGCTTCAGGAGCAAAACGACTTGTAAGGTAATAGCCAACAAAAGCGAGCGAGGCACTGACAATAAAAGCGGCAAGCCAAAGAGGAAGAACACTGGTTATTTCATCTCGTAGCCACTCTGTCCGTTGATCTGTTACCCAATCCACACCAATTTCAAACATGGTGCCAACAAACCCAGCAAGAATACCGACGATAGCTGATAAAAAGATAACAGAGACAGGTGTTTTGTCTCGGGTAAGTAATTGCCTTACCAATGCTCGCGGTTGAAGATGTAGAGGCATGTATGTTCCATGCGGTTTATCAGTCATTTTTCGGCCGTATTGTAAAAGATTGCATCTAGAATGCAGGAAGGATAAATGAAACTATCGGATTTGAAAGAGTAATCTAAGATGGGCGTTTATTATACTGTTAATGTTGAAAAATAGCTTTCCAACTGTGACTTGTATAACAATATTGCTGTAATTAATTGTTCAATACGCGCAAATAACCACAATAAATCGTCCTCCCTAAATTGCATCCTTTTAGGTACAATAGACTAATAACAATCTACATATTTCTCTAGCCTACAATCCCTAGGACAGATAACTATGTGGATTGGATCTACACCTGATTATTTTATATAGGATCTCACAATGAGCAAAACGAGCAAATCGGCTGATTTATTTGCCAAAGCACAACAAAAAATCCCAGGTGGTGTTAACTCTCCAGTGAGAGCATTCGCGGGTGTTGGTGGTACGCCACTCTTTATTGAGCGAGCTGATGGTGCTTATATTTTTGATGCTGATGGCAATGCATACATCGATTTTGTTGGCTCTTGGGGTCCCATGATCTTAGGTCATAACCATGCCGCTATTCGTGATGCAGTGATCGATGCAGCGCAACAAGGATTAAGTTTTGGTGCGCCAACAGCTATGGAAATCACCATGGCTGATCTTGTATCAAAACTAGTGCCATCGATGGAAATGGTTCGCATGGTCAGCTCTGGTACTGAAGCAACTATGAGCGCGATTCGTCTAGCACGCGGTTTTACTGGTCGTGATAAGATCTTAAAATTTGAAGGTTGTTACCATGGCCATGCTGATTGCCTACTCGTTAAAGCCGGTTCTGGCGCATTAACCCTAGGCCAACCAAGCTCGCCAGGTGTACCTGCAGATTTTGCCAAACATACCCTAACAGCAACCTATAACAATCTGGATTCTGTCCGTGAAGCGTTTTCTGCTCACCCAGAAGAGATTGCTTGTATTATCGTTGAGCCTGTTGCGGGTAACATGAACTGCATTCCACCAGTACCGGGCTTCCTTGAAGGACTACGCGACATCTGTGATGAATTTGGCGCGCTACTAATTCTTGATGAAGTAATGACAGGATTCCGCGTGTCAGAAGGTGGTGCTCAAGGCTACTACAACATAAAACCAGACCTAACAACACTAGGTAAAATCATCGGCGGCGGTATGCCAGTCGGTGCATTTGGTGGTCGTCGTGAAGTGATGGAATTTGTTGCACCAACAGGTCCTGTATACCAAGCTGGTACGCTATCAGGCAACCCTGTTGCAATGGCGGCAGGTCATGCGTGTTTAAGTGTGTTAACTGAAAACGGTAATGAAAAACGCCTTGCGAATACCACTAAACGTCTTGCTGATGGCTTTAAAACATTAGCAGATAAGCATGGTGTTCCACTGGCTGTTAATCAAGTAGGTGCGATGTTTGGCTTTTTCTTTACTGATCAAGAAACTGTAACGTGCTACGAAAATGTAACAAAATGCGATGTAGAACGTTTCAAGCGTTTCTTTAATTTAATGCTAGAAAAAGGTGTATATCTTGCACCTTCTGCATATGAAGCATGCTTTACGTCACTAGCACACACAGATCAAGTCATTGATGCAACACTTGAAGCCGCTGACTTTGCTTTTGCAACGCTTGCACATGAAAACAGCCCTGAATAATTCAGAAAGCTAAAATAAATAAAAATAAAAAAGGTCGCAATTAGTGACCTTTTTTTATGACATTATTTTAGTATCTAAAATACAGTAATTGTATTTAACTACAGACACAGATCAAGGCTATGTTATTGCCAAAAATATAACGCAAGCAGTACCATAATGACTAAAATAATTAGTGCAATCGGTGGTCTGCGCTTTTTTTTGTCATCACAGCCACAATTACAACATCCCATAAGCCATCTCCGCGATAAAGGGTATAATCGATAAGTTATAGCGACAATGATTATAATGATAATCTTTATCAATAACAGCAGTAATGAAGAAGCTTATTAATTAAAGGATACATACAGTGCTACAGCCATTTAAAATAGAGCCACGCCATTGGCTCCTTATTATTGCTTTATTTGTTGCTGCATTTGCCAGTTACAAGCTCATCGAACCTTATTTAGGGCCGATTGTTCTCGCATTTATTATTTCATTACTCTTTGCACCGTTACATAAACGTTTATTAGCGTTAATGCCAACCCGTGCAAATACTGCTGCAATGCTATCTTGCTTTGTACTTACCGTCATTATTGTGATCCCACTGCTTGTGGTGTTTTCATCCATTGTTCATCAAGGTACAACCGTTTCTAAAGAAAGCTATCAATGGATCACATCCGGTGGGCCGAAAGAACTCTTTGCTCACCCTTACGCTCAAAAAGCACTCTTCTATATTGATAAATACTCGCCTTTCCATGATTTTGATCCTCAAGTCATCATTCAGAAAATTGCAACCACAGCATCTCAAGTGGGCTCTCAAGCAATAAATATTAGTGCACGTATTCTTGGCGACGCCACTAGCATATTGGTTAACTTTATGATGATGCTTTTTGTCCTGTTCTTCCTGCTACGCGATAACGACAAGATGATTGCCGCGATCCGTCATGTGATCCCACTATCTCGTAGCCAAGAAGATGCGATCATGGAAGAAGTTGAACAAGTCGCAAAATCTGCCGTACTTGGATCTTTTTTAACCGCCGTCGCGCAAGGTTTAGCCGGTGGTTTTGCAATGTGGCTATGCGGATTCCCAGGACTATTCTGGGGATCAATGATGGCTTTTGCTTCATTAATCCCAGTCGTAGGTACCGCACTTATTTGGCTACCAGCATCTCTATACTTACTGTTAGTCGGTCAATGGGAATGGGCATTATTCTTAGCCGGTTGGGGTATCATTGTAGTAGGTTCAATCGATAACGTTGTTCGTCCACTGCTAATGCAAGGCAGTTCAAGTATGAATACCTTACTGATCTTCTTCTCAATCATTGGAGGTATCCAATTATTTGGTTTGATAGGTATGATTTACGGTCCAATCATTTTTGGCGTAACACTCGTGTTATTTAAAATGTATGAAGTTGAATTTAAAGACTTCTTAGAACAACAAGATTCTCACTAATCCGTCATTACAATGCCGCCTCTATTCTAGAGCGGCATTTTTCTTCTATTCAATCTTCCTCTTTACTGCTGATTTCTTTTCAACTGCACATAATTATGGAACAATTCGCTCCCAAATTTATGATGTCTACATTGAGGCCAGTTACATGTCTTATTGCGCCGCGAGCCAGGTTGTTGCTCGTCAATCTGAGTTTTTTGAAAACCGTAAAGTCCTTATCGCTGGCGAATTAAGTGATACCTTCGCATCAGAGCTGTGTCAAACTGCTAAAACGGTATCGGTATTTACCACAAACTATGGCTTCTACTCAGATATCGAACGTTTTAAAAATGTAAGTAGTTACTTCGGTGCTGAATTAACAGAAACATTAGATATCGATATAATCCTACTATACTGGCCTAAAGCAAAAGCAGAAGCAGATTACTTGTTAACTATGCTACTGAATAAATTTGGCACTGGCGTAGAAATTTGTATCGTCGGTGAAAATCGCTCGGGCGTGCGTAGTGCTGAAAAGCTATTTGCAGAATATGGCCCGATTACTAAGTATGATTCTGCACGTCGCTGCAGTTTTTACTGGGGGCGTTGTGATAACACGCCAAAAGCCTTTAATTTATCAGATTGGTTCCGTAGTTATCCTATCGATATTGCAGGCGTTCAACTCACTGTTCGCTCATTACCTGGCGTATTTAGCCACGGTGAATTTGATAAAGGCTCAGAATTACTGCTTAACAATCTGCCTAAATTACACGGGAAAGTATTAGATTTTGGCTGTGGTGCCGGTGTAATTGGCGCGGTGATGAAAGCCAAATATCCCACTATTGATTTAGAACTATGTGATATCAGTGCGCTAGCCATTGAATCTGCAAAAGAAACATTTAAGGTTAATAACCTTGACGCAAGCAAATTCACGGCAACCGATGTATATAAAACATTAACGGGTCCATACCAGTTTTTGATCAGCAATCCACCATTTCATGCTGGGTTAAAAACGTTTTATGCCGCAACAGAGCTATTTATCAATGATGCCCCACGATACCTTAGACATAACGGTCAACTTGTCATTGTAGCCAACAGTTTTTTACAATATCCACCATTAATTGAAGCAAGCCTTGGTGAGTGCAATATTACGGCTAAAACAAACAAATTTAATATTTACGCCGCAACCAAATAAGCGTTAATTTATTTAACGGAACATTTATCTAAAGTAGGGACATTATTGTCCCTTTTTTATAATCAAAACTCCGTCAAAAACGTTAATTTTGTGTTTTATGACACGCTTCATTATCGCTGTACTTGATCACTTTAAATAAGTCAGTATAAGCAGTATTATATTAGTATATATGGACTTAGTGATTTCTAACGAACGGAAAAATTGTTAAAAACGTCACTTTTAAAATATTTTATAATTTATAAATTAGTCTCTGAACCAATCTAAACCAAACGATAATCATTTTATTCAGGCACCGGAATGCAGAATACCAAACGATTTAAACGTCTCCAACATACGTTAATGTTGGCCTTTATTGTGCTTAGCATCACCCCTTTGGTTTTATCTGCCTTATATTTTCTTAACTCTCATACCAAAGACCTTGCTGAACAAAGCATCAATCACTTAGCTTCTTTACGTGATAATAAGCAAAAGCAACTTTATAGTTTTTTCGCTGCGAAAGAATCCGAGGTGAAGAGTTTTGCTCGCTCTGAATTATCGAATAACAGTGGCGGTCGTTTTTATGGCTTAGTAGGTGCTTACCATCAATTGGGTGACATAGAGCAGCAACTGACATCTCAAGGACATGCTAATTATTTCTCGCAAACTCTTACAAAAAAAAATGAGTCCCATAATAAGACAACTTATGTAGGGCATGAACGTTACCGTTTAATGTATAAGCGCTACAACGCGGTTTATAAAGAGTATTTAAAACGCTCTGACTTCAAAGATATCATGTTAGTTGATCGTTCAGGGAACGTAGTTTACTCCGTTCACAATCACCAATTATTTGGCGTCAATTTACTTACGAACACACAAGCATCGCCTGCATTAAAACAGACCTTTGAAACGATTAAAGAAAAAACCAAACAAAGTCAGACTAAACCTGATCAAGTACCGGTTACTTTTACCGATTTTAGTCAACCTGCTAACACAGACGACACAACCGCATGGTTCGCCGCACCGATAATTCAGCAAGGCTATTTACACAGTTATGTATTTATGGAGTTAAGTAACAAGGCTATTTCTGATCTTATTCAAGATGTTGGTAATAATGCGAACTACGTCCAAACCTTATTAATTGGTCAAGATCACAAACTGCGCTTCTCTGCAGAAACAGGGGTGCCTACAACATTAAAAAGTAAAAGTATCAGTGAAGCACTTGCTGGTAAATCCGGCGTGGGTAGTTTTAAAAACTACGATAACATCTCAGTACTTAGTGCCTTTTCACCACTCGATATCCTTAACAATAAATGGGCATTAATCGTTGAACTACCAGAAAAAGAAGCCTTTGCTCGTATTACTGAACTAGAAAAAATATTCGGTGTGGCAATGGTCACCGCTATTATTTTGGTGATCTTTACCTCTCACTTATTATCTAATTCAATTACAGCTCCATTATTACGGTTAACTTGGGCGGCAGAAAAAGCTTCTGGTGGCGATTTAGACCAAGTCATCGAAGGCACTGAACGTAGTGATGAAATTGGTCGTCTTGCGATAAGCTTTTCACGTATGCAGCGATCTATTCGTGAAAAAATAGGTTTAATAAAAACTCAAAATGACGAATTAGAGCAAAGCCTTAAGATTATCAAGCAAAAAAATAATGAGCTACAAACAGCTGATAAACTTAAAGATGAATTCCTTGCAACCACATCCCATGAATTACGCACCCCACTTCATGGCATGGTAGGTATTGCAGAATCTTTACTTGCTGGAGCAAATGGACCAGTAAAAGATTCTCAACGTCGTCAATTAGAAATGATCATTAATAGTGGACAGCGTTTAACTAACCTTGTCGATGATCTGCTGGATTACCACAAAATGCGTTATGGGGATTTAGATATTCATCGCCATGCGATTGATCTCTCTGCAGCTGTGAGATTAGTACTGGAGCTTTCTAGTCACTTGCTTGGTAATAAACCGGTAAGGATCATTAATCAAATTCCTGCAAATTTGCCCCTCGTTGATGCCGATGAGCAACGTTTAGAACAAGTACTTTATAACCTTGTCGGTAACGCGATTAAATACACATCTGAAGGAAAAATAATTATTTCTGCCACAGTGTTAGAGCAGCAATTACGTGTACAAGTCGTCGATACGGGGCAAGGTATTCCAAGTGAGCAGTTAGAGCATATTTTTGAGCCTCTCATCCAAGCAAACTCAAATTCGGCAAACTACCGACAAGGGGCAGGTCTAGGTTTATCGATTAGTCGTCAACTTATTGAATTAATGGGTGGACGCTTATATGTAAGCAGTCAGCCTATGATTGGCACAACTTTTAGCTTTACCTTAAACCTTGCAACCAATGAGCAAATCAAAGCGATCTCGAATGACTCAATACTTAAGCACTTCAAAGTACCGGCATTAGATTCCAGAAGTTGTGAAAGCACCAATTTACCTGAAAATCCTGAAGGTGATCTTATTCTCGTGGTTGACGATGAGCCCGTTAACCTGCAAATTTTAAATAATTTTCTTCGACTTGCTGGCTATCGAGTAAAAACAGCGGAGAGTGGCCATCAAGCAATAGATATTGTCCAGCAACAACGCCCAGATCTGATCTTACTCGATATTATGATGCCCGAAATGAGTGGCTACGAAGTCTGTACCCTATTAAGAAAGCAATACTCGATTTTTGAATTACCAATAATGATGTTGTCAGCATTAGGGCAAATTCAAGATCGCATTAAAGGCTTTGAGTGTGGGGCTAATGACTACTTAACTAAACCTTTTAATAAAGAAGAGTTAATTGCCCGTATACAAGCTTACTTACAAGCCAGTAAAACCGAACAAGAGAAGCAAAGAAACGTCACTCTACAACAAGAGATTCATCGTAGAGAGCAAGTAGAAGTCAGCTTGATAGAGGCACAAAGCCGCTTACTCGGACTCCTTGACTCCACCAGTGAAGCGATTATCTGTATACAAAATGAAGGTCGTATTCGCTATGTTAACAGTGCCGCTGGTAAGCTATTTAAACGTCCACCAGAGCAACTAGAGCGCCATACCATTTCGGATATTATCGCCACTGAGCTACCGATAGGTACTAACGATAGCCACCATTACAATGGAAAATTGAGCTTCCTTATTAATGATGAGATCCAGACATTATCAACCGATATTATTAACCTTCCTGAAGAATCAGGACTTAAACAAATGTTTGTTTTTGATAACCAAGGTCCTTCGGCAGATCATCGTATTAACTTACTAGAAAATGCTGTTGATATGTTGTCAGAGTTTGCTTTTAACGGCGACAAGAATAACTTACAGCAACTCAGAGAGCTTGGTGGTGAATTCACACGCTTGGCTGATAAGCTTGATGGTAGTCGACAAAATAAAGGGGATCTTATTCGTCAACTTATGGTTGAGTCAATGACGATGACTCTTTCATTATGGGAAAATGACGCCAAGAAAACCAAATTTGAATTAGCAGAGGAAAGTGGGTTATGGCGAGTGTATCTTGATCGCAGCACCTTACAAACACGTACCTTTGATAAATATCTACATATCGATACGTTACCCAAAACACCACGCTGGCGAACAGTGATCAACACCATGGATTACGTCCTAGATCGATGTACTCAAACAACAGTAGAGCGTCAACATGTTGTAGCAATGCGAGACAAGCTACACCATACAATAAGTACTAGTGTAGTGGTCAACTAAAATTGGCCACGGTTTTAGAGTTTTCCCAATATAATCGTTCTGATTCGTTGGGAGTTAGGCCGCCATTATATTGATGCGGCCTGAGTTGACAGTAATACCCGATAATGTAGCGGATGATCTCTTGTTGAGCTTCAGCAAAACTACGATAACCCACTGTTGGCACCCATTCGGTCTTTAAGCTTCTAAAGAAACGCTCCATTGGTGCATTATCCCAGCAATTTCCTCGGCGAGATAAACTCTGTTTTATCTTAAAACGCCACAGTAATTGACGGTACTTTCGACTTGTATAGTGGCTACCTTGATCGCTGTGGAACATGACGCCTTTCGGCTTACCACGCGACTCATAAGCCATTGAAAGAGCTTTGCCTGTCAGACTGGAATCAGGTGATAAAGACATCGACCAACCAATCACTTTGCGGGCAAAAAGATCAATAACAACCGCTAAATACATCCAGCGATTTCCTGTCCAAATATACGTAACATCACCAACCCAAACTTCATTTGGGGCGGTAACAGCAAACTGTCGGCCCAAGTGATTTGGAACCTCAACATGTTCTTGAGAAGCCTTTCTGTATCGATGCTTTGGCTGTTGGCAACTGACTAAACCAAGCTCTCTCATGAGTTTTGTTGCTCGGTATCGGCTCAGTTTTAAACCCTGATTTGTGACTATATCTGCAATAGTCCTCGCTCCCGCAGAGGCGTTGCTTGCTGCGTGGGCCTCACTAACTAAGCTGCGAAGTTTGACTGTTTCCGCCCTAATCGCTGTTGGACGCTTTAGCCAATAGTTATAACTACTTCGATGAACATTGAAGACTTCGCATAATGTTTTTACGCTATAGCTCTGCTTGAGTTTCTTGATCATCAAGAATTGTTCAGTGAGTCCGACATCAACAGAGCCGTGGCTTTTTTTAATATTTCATTATGCTCTTCAAGACGAGCTAACTTCTTTTTTAATTCCCGAATTTCTATTTGCTCAGGGGTCATAGGCGAAGCTTTTGGCGTTTTGCCTTGTCGTTCTTGTTTAAGCTGACGAACCCATTTATCCATCGTGGATTTACCCACATTCATGGCTTGGGCGGCTTCTGCCACTGAGTAATTTTGATCAATCACTAACTGTGAAGCCTCGAGCTTGAATTCTGCGCTGAATAGTCGTCTTGTACGATTTGTCATAGTGTCACCTGTTAACGTATGAAGTGATGATATCACCTCTAACTAAGTGACCAAATTCACTATGCCACTACATAGCTGATTAGGTATTGTTGAATACTAAATATATTAAGGCTCTTACGGGAGCTTTTTTATGCCTGTAATATACAAACATGAAACCTCTCCCTACCTCTTTAACATTACATCATAAGCGAATAATTACGTGAGAGGAGTCTTCATTTAACACCATAGTTATATGCCCTTTCGTACGAACATTTATTATTATTCACCTGATGAAATTGTTTTTTTTAATAAGAAAATATCGCATTTAAAACCATAAAAATGACATGGGTCACACTCTATTTTTTGACTATTTTTAAAGCAACTTCAGCTAATTTAGGTTCATAACGATAGAAGAGGTAATAAGTTTTTGTTTATGAGAAGCGAATCACAACAAACATTGACGATAAATTTTACACACAGAAATAACGACTATAAAAACACGCCCCCATAGAAAAATAAAAAATAAAAATAAATAAAAAAAACAAGCACTTAACCGCATACTAATTCATGGTGTGATTTCGTTAATGACAGAGAAAAATGTGATGTAATACACAGTTAACATCTACCTATCGATAACAACAAAACCTGAAATTAACGTTTTTGACGTTGTTATTGTTTATTTTAACGTTTTTGACGGGAAGCTTGATTGACGATTTATCCATTACAGCGAATATTTAACCCACTGAGAGCTTACAAGGCCATTCACCGGTTCAGCGTTACTCAGTTCCGATGAAGTAAGTTCAAGGGCTCCAATGATGGAGCAATTTTAATTTCCATTAAGTGAAACAGAGCTAAGAGTAAGGAACAGCTATGCTTGCCAATATTAACAAAACTAAGTTAGCACTTGCCGTTGTTGCAGCAGCAACCGCTTTTACAGCACCAGTAGTATCTGCAGCGGAAAAAAGCCAGCTAACAGTCGTACCAGATTTTTACCCTACAATGGTACGTAACTTTAACCCATTCCTAGCTACAAATCTTCGTACTACGACTGAATTCGTTTACGAGCCATTGGTTGTTTTCAACCAAATGAAAGGTAACAAGCCAGTAATGCGTTTGGCGAAAGACTACTACATGTCTGATGACCTAATGCAAGTAACGTTCGAAATTCGTGACGGCGTAAAGTGGTCTGATGGTAAAGCGTTCTCTGCTGATGATGTAGTTTATTCTTTTGATTTACTTAAGAGTAATCCAGAGCTAGACCAACGTGGTATCAACAAGTGGGTTAAATCAGTTAAGCAAGATGGTAACAAAGTTATCTTCAACCTTTCTGAAGCAAATTCAAACGTACCTTTCGAAATTTCTTTCGTACCAGTAGTGCCTAAGCACATCTGGAGCAAAGTTGAAAACCCAACAACTTTCACAAACGAAAACCCAGTAGGTACAGGTCCGTTTACTGAGATTGATACATTTACTCCTCAGCTATACGTTCAATGTCGTAACCCTAACTACTGGGATAACGACAACCTAGACGTTGACTGTCTACGAGTTCCTCAGATCGCGAACAACGATCAGTTGCTAACAAAAATCATTAACTCTGAGCTAGATTGGACTTCATCGTTCATTCCTGACATCGACAGCACTTACGCTGCAGCAAACCCAAATCACAAATACTGGTACCCAGCAGCGGGTACTCAATCATTCATGTTGAACTTCAAGTCGCCAAAAGAGGGTAACAAAGAAGCAATCAACAATGTTGATTTCCGTCGTGCGTTCTCAATGGCTATCGACCGTCAAACAATTATCGATATCGCATTCTACGGTGCGGGTAGTCCTAACGATTATGCGTCAGGTCTAGGTGATGGTTTCAAAACTTGGTCAGATGAAGCTGTACACAACAAGTACAAAGCATTTAACACATACAATGTGAAAGGTGCTAAAGAGCTTCTAGCGAAAGCGGGCTTTAAAGATACTGATGGCGACGGTTTTGTAGAATCACCAACAGGTAAGAAGATCGAACTTACAGTTCAATCTCCAAACGGTTGGACTGACTTCAACAACACTGTACAGCTAGGTGTAGAGCAGCTTCAAGAAGCAGGTATTAACGCGAAAGCAAGTACACCTGACTTCGCTGTTTACAACGAAGCGATGCTAAACGGTACTTACGATGTAGCTTACACAAACTACTTCCACGGTGCTGATCCACACCTATACTGGGATAGCGCGTACAACTCACGCCTACAATCTGGTGAAGGTATGCCTCGTTTTGCTATGCACTACTTCAAGAATGCAGAGCTAGACACGCTACTAGACAGCTTCTACAAAACAGCTAACAAAGATGAGCAGTTGAAGATCGCTCACGGCATCCAGAAAATCATCGCTGAAAATCAAATTACGATTCCAGTAATGTCTGGTGCAAGCAACTTCCAATACAACGAATCTCGCTTCACTGGTTGGTGGAATGAGAAGAACCCTCAAGGCCGTCCAATGGTATGGGCTGGTGTTCCTGAGCGTCTACTTCAAGTACTGGATCTAAAACCAAAAGCATAATATCTGCTTAATATTTGCGGTGCATGCCTTGTGCACCGCCTCTTCCCCTCAATCCTTTCTTCTATAGAAGGTATGGCGCCTTGCGTCAGGGGGTTTTACGTCCTG
The DNA here is from genome assembly GCF_000153325.1 of Photobacterium sp. SKA34. Lineage (GTDB taxonomy): Bacteria > Pseudomonadota > Gammaproteobacteria > Enterobacterales > Vibrionaceae > Photobacterium. The sequence goes on along the minus strand of NZ_CH724143.1, from coordinate 141,658 downwards.
AATTCAGCTCAGGAAGGCAAGCTGGATGTGTAAGGTGTGAGTTATGGGATTTTTTCTACGTCGTTTATCGTTTTATTTTATCGCGCTGATTTTCGCGGCAACGCTAAACTTTATTCTTCCGCGTGCGATGCCAGGTGACCCAGTTACCATGATGTTCGCAAACGCAACTGCACAGGTAACACCTGAGCGTATTGCTGCAATGCAAAAGCTATTAGGCTTTGTTGATGGCCCTTGGTATGAGCAATATTTTACCTACCTAGCTAACGTATTTACGTGGAATCTAGGTACATCAATCAAATTTTATCCTCTATCAGTTAATGAATTGCTAGGTGGCGCTGTAGGTTGGTCGCTATTTTTAGCCGGCTCTGCAGTAATCATTTCTTTCTGTATTGGTTCTGTTTTAGGTATTTTCGCGGCATGGAAACGCGGCAGTACTTATGATGCATTCATTTCCCCCGGTATGTTGGTTATTCAAGCGGTTCCACCGGTTGTAATCGCAATGCTTGTGATGTTTACCTTTGCCCTCGGCTTGCGTTGGTTCCCAACTGGTAATGCATACACTCCAGGTATTATACCTGACTGGTCTAGCTGGGCATTCTATAAAGATGTGCTTTATCACGCAGCTCTGCCACTATTTTGTGCCACAGTAATCCAAATTGGCGGCTTCTTGATCAATATGCGTAATAATATGATCAACCTGCTAAACGAAGATTACATCACAATGGCAAAAGGTAAGGGCTTAAGCGAAAACCGTGTTGTCTTTAACTATGCAGCACGTAACGCAATGCTACCAAGTGTGACTGCACTTTCTATGGCACTGGGTATGGCTATCGGTGGTCAGCTAATTGTTGAAATCATCTTTAACTACCCGGGTCTTGGTACGGTAATGCTTAATGCTATTCACTCTCGTGACTACCAAGTTCTGCAAGGTCAGTTACTTATTATGACTATGTTCATGCTGTTCTTTAACTTCATGGCCGACATCCTGATCGTTGTGCTAGACCCTCGCCTACGTAAAGGAGGCAAATAATTATGAAAGCCTTATTTAAATTATTATCAGGTAATCCTAAGGCAATGTTTGGCCTAGGCATCATCACTATATTTGTTCTAGGTGCTATTTTTGCTCCACTTATTACCCAGTACTCACCAGACAAACGAACAGGTAAACCTCACGAGTACCCTTCGTTTGTAGTAAAAGCGGCACAGGATAATCCAGATGGTTGGGTAGCTGAAAACTTAGCTGATAACAAGCGTCGTCTGTTGATGTCAAAAGATGCAGAGCACGTATTAGGCACATCACGTATGGGTCGTGATATCTGGTCTCAACTAGTATATGGCGCGCGTACTTCACTTGCAGTAGGTTTTGGTGCAGGTTTCATGGTGTGTTTCTTAGCAACCATCATCGGTATCTCAGCAGGTTACTTTGGCGGTAAAGTTGATGAAATATTAACCGCGGCAATGAATATCATGCTGGTTATGCCACAACTACCCTTACTGTTTGTTATCGCGGCCTTTATTGGACAAGCTGGTCCGCTAACGATTGCGGTGGTTATCGCCATGACCTCCTGGGCATGGGGCGCACGTGTTGTTCGAGCGCAGACCTTATCGCTACGTGAAAAAGAATTTGTAAAAGCGGCAGAAGTATTAGGTGAATCATCATGGCGTATTATCTTTGTTGAAATTCTACCAAACCTAATCTCAATTGTTGGTGCAAGTTTCATTGGCTCGGTAATGCTTGCCATCATGACTGAAGCAACACTGTCATTCTTAGGCTTAGGCGATCCAAATTCAGTAAGCTGGGGTGTGATGCTGTACAACGTACAAACATCATCTTCAATGCTAGTTGGCGCTTGGTGGGAGCTATTAGCACCATGTATTGCACTAACACTGATTGCTGTTGGTCTTGCAATGCTTAACTTTGCTGTAGATGAAATTGCTAACCCGCAGTTACGTTCTCACAAAGGCATGCGCCGCTGGAAAAACTTAGCAAAAGAAAATGCTAAGAATGCCAAAGAAGAAAACGCTGTGGACGCTCCTCAGCCAGCCCTACAAGGGGGAGATAAATAATGACCAATCCACAAATCTCAATTCGTAACTTGTGTGTTGATTACATTACAGATGCAGGTGATGTTCGCGCTGTCAATAATGTTAGCTTTGATATTGGTAAAGGTGAAATTTTCGGCCTTGCAGGAGAATCAGGCTGTGGCAAGTCCACAGTTGCCTTCTCACTAATGCGTCTGCATAAGCCGCCAGCATTTATTACCGGTGGTGAAGTGATTTTTGAAGGGCACGGTGACATTTTAAAGAAATCGGATGCGGCAATGTCCGCTTTCCGTTGGAGCGAAATGTCGATGGTGTTCCAAAGCGCAATGAATGCTTTGAACCCTGTTTTAACCATGGAAGATCAATTTTGTGACGTAATCATGCGCCACACCAATATGTCTCGTCAGCAAGCGGTTCGCCGTGCTGAAGGACTATTAGAAATCGTTGATATCCACCCTAGCCGTTTACGCGATTACCCTCATCAGTTCTCTGGTGGTATGCGTCAACGTTTGGTTATCGCGATTGCTCTTGCGCTAAACCCTAAGATGATCATCATGGATGAGCCAACAACAGCTCTTGATGTTGTGGTTCAACGTGAAATTCTACAAAAGATTTATGCATTAAAAGAAGAATTTGGTTTCTCAATCCTATTCATCACCCATGACTTGTCATTAATGGTCGAGTTCTCTGACCGTATCGGCATTATGTATTCAGGTGAATTAATTGAAGTTGCCCCTTCTAAGCAAATTCTAGAAACACCGTTTCACCCATATACAGAGGGCTTGGGTAGCTCATTTCCTCCTCTAACTGGTCCAAAAACAAAGTTAACAGGTATTCCTGGTAACCCATTGAACTTACTAGAAGTACCACAAGGTTGTCGTTTCCAAGCACGCTGTAGCAAAACAACCGATGCTTGTTTTAAAACACCAACCCAATTGACACAAATTGAACCAGGACGTTTATCAAACTGCCACCTATTCACTAAACGTGGTTAATAAAATAATAGGCAGTATTTAGGAGGCATTATGAGCAAACCTGTCGGAAATCCAATTATTGAAGGTAAAAATCTAATTAAAGATTTTTCCGTTAACAGTAATTCATTAAAGAAATCAAAGATGCGTGCAATCAACGACGTGTCTTTCAAAATGTACAAAAGTCGTGGTCTTTCAGTTGTTGGTGAATCAGGTTCTGGTAAATCAACGACTGCGAAAATGATTGCAAAAATGTACGCGCCAACAGATGGCACAATTGAATATTTTGGTCGTGATATCCAGTCAATCACTAAACATGATGACTTAATGAAGTATCGCCAAGGTGTGCAAATGGTATGGCAAGACCCATTCGGTTCTTTAAACCCTACTCATACTATTTTCCACCATATTGCTCGTCCGTTACTGATCCACAACAAAGTGAAGTCAGGCAATAAAAAAGAGTTAGAAGAGACGGTTTACAACTTACTTGAACAAGTTGGCTTGATCCCGCCTAAAGAGACCGCTGCGAAATTCCCCCACCAGCTGTCTGGCGGTCAACGTCAACGTGTTAACTTAGCGCGTAACATTGCTGTGGGTGCTGAAGTCGTACTTGCTGATGAACCAACATCAATGCTCGATGTTTCTATCCGTGCAGGTGTACTAAACCTGATGGAAGAAATGAAATTTGAGCGTGAAATGGCACTGCTCTACATCACCCACGATATCGCAACAGCACGTTACATTGCTGAAGATCTCGCCGTCATGTACGTTGGGCACATGGTTGAATGGGGCGATACGGAAGAGATCATTCACGATCCACAACACCCGTATACCCAGTTACTTGTATCAGCAGTGCCAGATCCAAGTAAGTCTATTCATGAAAAATTAAAAGGTAACAAAGGCGAAATCCCGTTATGGACACCAGAAAGCGCTGGTTGCCCATTTGCAGGTCGCTGTACTCACGTTACCGATAAGTGCCGTGAAAAACTACCGGGGGTGACTCAGTTATCTGATAACCACTTTGTACGTTGTTACTTATACGAAAATTAATAATAGCTCGTTACTAAAAACGACTATCTGCGTTATTGGTCGCCTCAGCTGTTAAATGGTGGTTTCACAATGCTGAAACCACCTTTATTTGGCGACATTAGGAGGATCCATGCAGCTGTTAACTAACCATCTGGGCTATGAGCGTTTCAACGTAAAACACGCTTTATTACAAACTAACTCTCAGACTTTAACCGGTACTGCTGAGCTTGTGTGTAACCAGACGAACACCACTATCATGCAGCTGCCATTACATGCCTATGACAACATAGCGCAATGGCATACTGGTAATATTTACCTTATTGACTTCTCTTCTTGCCAACAACTTGGTGAGTTCCGTATTCGCTACGCAAACAGCGAATCAACTGTTTTTGCCATTGCTGAAGGTGTGTTAATGCAACAAACCTTTAGTGATGTTCTGCACTACTTTAAATCTCAACGTTGTAGCGGTATTTTTAATCAAGCAGATAAAAATGCTGTTGTACTCAATTCAGATGAAACCGTAGATGTTCACGGAGGTTGGTACGATGCATCAGGCGATGTGAGTAAGTATCTAAGCCACTTATCTTTTAGTAATTTTTTAAATCCACAACAAACCCCAATGATTGTGTGGAACATGCTAAAAGCCTATGACGAGTTAGATAATCAAGACGATATTGCAGACTTTACTCGTGTACGTTTACTTGAAGAAGCCACTTTCGGTGCCGATTTCTTACTGCGCATGCAACACGCGCAGGGCTATTTCTATATGACGGTATTCGACAAATGGAGCAAATCCCCACAACAGCGTGATATCTGTGCTTATTCAACTCAAGAAGGCATCAAGTCAGACGATTATCAAGCCGGCTTCCGTCAAGGTGGTGGGGTTACCATTGCAGCATTAGCTACGCTCTCTCGTATTGCTAAACTAGAATCAAGCACTCGCTTAGGCACTTTCACTGGCATCGATACCGAGCGTTACCTTCAAGCGGCTGAACTTGGCTATTGGCATTTAAAACAACACAATATTGGATACTTAAACGATAGTACGGAAAATATTATTGATGAATATTGTGCCTTATTAGCCGCCGTTGAGTTATTCCGTAGTACTCACCAAGATCGCTATTTAGTAGAAATGCGAGAGTGGGCTGCACGTTTGGCTAAGCGCCAAATGTCAGATGAGAATATTAAATATTTCTGGTCTGCGACTGAAAACGGTGAACGTCCTTATTTCCATGCAGCTGAAGCAGGTCTTCCAGCCATTGCTCTAATGCAATATTTAAGTGCAGAAACAGACTCCAATTTCAAACAGCCAATTGAACAAGTGCTATGTAATGCACTGAATTTTGAGTTAGCGATTACAAAAGAAGTAAATAACCCATTTCACTACCCTCGCCAATACACCAAAGCAATAGATGGTGAAAAGAAAACGGCTTTCTTTGTTTCTCATAACAATGAGTCAGGTTACTGGTGGCAAGGTGAAAATGCACGTCTCGCGTCATTAGCAACCATGGCTTTTATGGCACAAGACTATGTTCAAGACCCAACATTACGCCAAGGATTAATGCAATTTGGTCAACGCTCTCTTGACTGGATAGTCGGTTTAAACCCGTATGACATGTGTATGTTAGATGGTCATGGTCATAACAACCCAGATTACTTACCTCACTTAGGGTTCAGTAACGCAAAAGGCGGCGTTTGTAACGGCATCACTTCAGGCTTTGAAAACGAAGACGACATCGCATTCAATCCAGAAGGCCAAAAGGATGACATGCTCCAAAACTGGCGCTGGGGTGAACAATGGATCCCACATGGTGGCTGGTACTTACTTGCAATTACGATGCAGTTTAAGGAGCGTTGCCATGGCTGATATTCGTTACTTAGTTGGCGTTGACGGCGGCGGTACATCTTGCCGTGCACGCATCTGTGATCTCGATGGTAATACTTTAGGTGAAGCAAAAACGGGTAGTGCGAATATTCTATTAGGCAGTAGCGTTGCTATGGCGTCGCTCAATGATGCGATAGCAACAGCGGCCAGCCAGGCAAACCTTAATAATAGCGATTTTCGTTATATGTCAGTAGGCCTAGCACTCGCAGGCGCTGAACAACAAGAAGCTTGGTATAACTTCATGAATCACCCCAACCCTTACGGTGCTATGACATTAAATACCGATGCGTATGGCGCTTGTTTAGGAGCTTGGGGCGGTAAAGATGGCGCAATTTTAATTGCCGGTACAGGCTCTTGTGGGATCTTATTAAAAGATGGTCAACAGCATGTGGTTGGCGGTCGTGAATTCCCAATTTCAGATCAAGGTGGCGGTGCTGTTATGGGGCTGCGCTTGATTCAACAAGTACTATTAAGTGTTGATGGTATTGTTGAACAAACACCACTTGCTCGTTCAGTACTCGAATATTTTAATCATGATATCGACAATGTCGTATTGTGGTCAAAAGCAGCGCGTCCTTGTGATTATGCTCAATTTTCACCGAGCATTTTTGCCCATGCTGCACAAGGCGATAAACTCGCGATAGATATGCTATCGCAAACAGCGCGCGATATAGAAATGTGGATGAATGCATTAGTTATGCGTGGCGCTGACAAAATTTGCCTCATGGGCAGCATTGCAGAACGTATTCACGCATGGTTAGTACCACCTATGCAGCAACGTATAGCAACACCGCAAGGTGATGCTATGGATGGCGCGATTGCTATGGCACGTAGTAATCACGATTTATATAAGCTTTAAGGGGGAATAATGAGTTACCGCCTTGATTTAACTGTAATCGATAAAAAAGAAAACGAATCTCGTTTTGCATTAAGCTTACATAATTTAACCGATACTCCACTACAAAATTGGTCATTACACTTTTTGTTTAATCGTTTCGTTAGAGCCGAGACGTTAAGCAAAGGTACTATCAGCCAAACGGGGAGTTACTGTACATTAACAGCAACGGACAATTTGCCTGCAAATGGTCTTTTTTATACCGAATTCACGGTCGGTACTGCACCATTTACACTTTATGACGACGGTATTTTAGATGCATTTATCTCATTAGCATCGACCGCTGAATACATTAAGCCATTAAAAGTCGACATCAGTACTATCAATCTCGATCAACCTGCTGTTGAACGCTATAACACACCGCTACCAGTCGAAGCGGCTGATATTGCTTTGATCCCTAAACCTAACAAAATAACGCAATTACAGGGCTCTTTTCATATAAACCAACATACTGCAATTTCAACACCACCCACATTAGCGCAAGGTGCAGTAAATTGGTTACAAGCAGAGCTCAATACCTTATTGAATGAAAACGTATCAATTAATCAGCAAGGTAATATTCATTATGCTGTAAATAAAGACCTTGTAGATGAAGGCTATCGCTTACTAATTGAAAACGATAACGTCTGGATCCAAGCCAATTCAGCATCTGGTTTTGTCTATGCGACTTCAAGCTTACTTCAATTAATACCAAGTAAACCCTCGCATCAAGCTGATAGCACCTACCAGCTCCCAATGGTAGATATTAATGATAAACCGCATTTTGGCTATCGCGGTATGATGCTCGATTGTGGTCGCCACTTTCACCCTGTTGAGCGTATAAAGCACCTTATTGATCAACTAGCGCGCTACAAATTTAATACTTTTCATTGGCATTTAACCGATGATGAAGGCTGGCGCGTTGAAATTGATGCATACCCTGAACTCACTCGTATCGGTGCTTGGCGTGGTCCAAATGAAGTGATCGCTCCTCAGTTTAGCCATATTGCTCAGCGCTATGGTGGATTTTATTCAAAACAAGAAATTCGTGACGTCATTGCATATGCCACTGATCGTGGGATCATGATTATTCCTGAGATTGATATCCCAGGCCACTGTCGTGCTGCTATTTTATCACTCCCTGATTTGTTGATTGATCCAGATGATAAATCTGTTTATCGCAGCATTCAAAACTATAACGACAACATCTTATCTCCTGCACTAAAAGGCACTTACAGCTTTATTAGCAATGTACTTTCTGAGATTTGCTATCTATTCCCCGCACCTTTCGTTCATATTGGTGCAGATGAAGTCCCTGTTGGTGTTTGGACTGATAGTCCCGCTTGCCAAAAATTCATGGCTGAGCATGACTATCACGATCCCAAAGAGCTACAAGGACACCTATTACGTTTTGCCGAAGAAGTACTAGAAGGTAAAGGTAAGCGCATGATGGGTTGGGAAGAAGCAACCCATGGTGAGAAGGTCAGTAAAAATACCATCATCTTCTCATGGCAAAGTGAACAGGCTGGATTGGAATGTATCCAAAAAGGCTACGACATTGTGATGCAACCAGCGCAAGCGACTTACTTAGATTTAGCTCAAGGCTATTCCGCTGATGAGGCAGGTTTTGACTGGGCTGGAAAGTTACCCCTCGATAAAGTTTACAATTATTACCCACTCAGTGATCTATCCAAGGAAAATTCTGAGCGGCAGCACATTTTAGGCATTCAAACCGCCCTTTGGTCAGAATTAGTAAATAACCAAAGCCGATTTGAATATATGATTTACCCCCGCTTACTGGCAGTCTCGGAGATTTGCTGGAGCGACCCAAAACATCGTAACTGGGATGACTTCAAAGCACGTTTAAAAGGTCAACTTAGCTACCTGGACAAGGCGGGTATTAATTACCGCCACTGTGAATAACCACGCACAGTAGAGTGAAATTTTTTAAGGATTAAAAAGCAATGAAATACGGTTATTTTGACAACGACAACAGAGAATATGTTATCACTCGTCCTGATGTTCCAGCACCATGGACAAATTACTTAGGTACAGAGAAATTCTGTACAGTAATTTCACAAAACGCAGGTGGTTACTCATTCTACAAATCTCCAGAATATAATCGCGTCACTAAATTCCGTCCAAATGCGACATTTGATCGCCCAGGACACTACGTATACCTTCGTGATGATGCGACGGGTGATTACTGGTCAATCTCATGGCAGCCAGTAGCAAAAAGCCTAGATGAAGCATCGTATGAAGTGCGTCATGGCCTCTCTTACTCTAAGTTTAAGTGTGCCTACAATGGCATTGAAGCAACCAAGACATTATTCGTACCAAAAGGTGAAGATGCTGAAGTTTGGGATGTTGTAATTAAAAACACCACAGATGAAGTACGCACTATTAGTGCCTTCTCATTTGTTGAGTTCTCTTTCAGCCACATTCAATCTGATAACCAAAACCACCAGATGAGCCTTTACTCAGCAGGTACATCTTATGAAGACGGTGTGATTGAATACGACCTTTACTACAACACCAATGAGAAAGAAGGTTTCTACTACCTCGCTTCTACTTTTGATCCTGATAGCTATGATGGTCAACGTGACACTTTCCTTGGTGCTTACCGTGATGAAGCCAACCCGATAGCAGTTGAAAAAGGGCGTTGTTCTAACCACGTACAAACCTGTTACAACCAGTGTGGTTCCCTACACAAGCAATTTACTATCCAACCGGGTGAAGAAGTTCGCTTTAGCTACATCCTAGGTGTCGGTAAAAACGAAGGTCAACGCCTACGTCAAAAATACCAAGATGCTGCTGCGGTCGATGCTGCATTTGCTGAAATTAAAGAACACTGGAACAGCCGTTGTAACAAGTTCAAGGTGACATCACCGAACGAAGGTCTAGATGCGATGATCAACGCATGGACACTATACCAAGCTGAAACATGTGTTGTTTGGTCACGCTTCGCATCATTTATTGAAGTTGGCGGCCGTACAGGTCTTGGTTACCGTGATACTGCACAAGATGCAATCTCGGTTCCTCATTCAAATCCAGATATGACACGTAAGCGTCTTGTTGACTTACTACGTGGCCAAGTTAAAGCAGGTTACGGCCTACACCTATTTGATCCTGATTGGTTTGATCCAGACATGGCTGATGTTGAGCCATCAAAATCACCAACAGTTGTTCCAACCCCAAGTGATGCAGATAAGATCCACGGTATCGAAGATACCTGTTCTGATGACCACCTATGGATAGTACCAACAATCTGTAAGTACGTAACAGAAACAGGTGAAGAGAGCTTCATTGACGAAGTGATCCCATACGCTGATGGTGGTCATGCATCTGTTTATGATCACATGAAAGCCGCACTCGATTTCTCAGCAGAATATGTAGGTCGTACCGGTATCTGTAAAGGTCTTCGTGCAGACTGGAATGACTGTCTAAACCTTGGTGGCGGTGAGTCAGCAATGGTGTCATTCCTTCACTTCTGGGCACTACAAGAATTCATCGAGCTTGCTAAGCATCAAGGTAAAGACGCAGATGTTGCTAAATACACTGAAATGGCAGCAAACGTACGTGAAGCGTGCGAAAAACACCTCTGGGATGACGAAGGTGGCTGGTACATCCGTGGTCTAACTAAAGACGGTGACAAGATCGGTACGGCGCAACAAACTGAAGGTCGTATTCACTTAGAGTCAAATACTCTAGCAGTGCTTTCAGGTATGGCATCACAAGATCGTGGTGAGAAAGCAATGGATGCTGTTGATGAAAACCTATTCTCTGAATACGGTCTACACCTAAATGCACCATCATTCGCAACCCCTAATGATGATATCGGTTTCGTTACGCGCGTATATCAAGGCGTGAAAGAAAACGGTGCTATCTTCTCGCATCCAAACCCATGGGCATGGGTAGCTGAAGCGAAACTAGGTCGTGGTGATCGCGCAATGAAGTTCTACGATGCACTTAACCCGTACAACCAAAACGACATCATTGAGAAACGTATTGCAGAACCTTACTCATACGTTCAGTTCATCATGGGACGTGATCACCAAGATCACGGTCGTGCAAACCACCCATGGTTAACAGGTACATCTGGTTGGGCATATTTTGCCGTGACTAACTTTATCCTAGGTGTACAAACAGGCTTTGCAGGTCTAACTGTTAACCCTTGTATTCCAACAAGCTGGCCTGGTTTTGAAGTGACTCGTGAATGGCGTGGCGCGACTTACAACATTAAAGTTGAAAACCCAAATGGGGTAAGTAAAGGCGTTAAATTTATTACGCTAAACGGTGAAACAGTCGAAGGCGCAATTGCTCCGCAAGCTGAAGGCACAACCAATACTGTTACAGTAGTAATGGGCTAAAACGGTTAGGGAGGTGAATTCACCTCCCTCTTTTTATTTGAGAGAGAAATAGGAGTTCCTCCATGATTCAGTTTGGAACAGGTGGATGGCGTGCCTTCATTGGTGAAGAGTTTACTCAAGCAAATGTTCGCTTAGTAGCTCAAGGCCTTGCTAACATCATGATCAAAGAATCAGTGACTGAAAATGGTTTCATTATTGGTTACGACCGTCGTTTTCTATCCGATAAAGCCGCAATCTGGTTTGCTGAAGTTTTAGCGGGTAACAACATTAAATGTAGCTTTATCAATAAATTCGTACCAACCCCTGTGGTGATGTTTAAAGCCAAACAAACAGGTGCGACATATTCAGCTTGTATTACTGCGTCTCACAATCCCGCAGATTACAACGGCATCAAAGTCTTCATTGAAGGCGGTCGTGATGCTGATGAAATCATTACTCAAAAGATTGAACAACAAATCGCAGTGTTAACCGATGCAGATGTTAAACTTGTTGATTTTGAACAAGCACAAAACGATAAGTTAGTTGAAATCATTAATCCAATGAACGAGTTCGTTGACTCAATTATCGATTTCATCGACATGGAAGCGATAAAAAAAGCAAACCTTCGCGTTCTTATCGATCCTATGTTTGGAGTGGCAAAAAATGCACTACAAACTGTACTGATCAGTGCTCGCTGTGATGTTGACGTGATCAACGATAGTGAAAATCCAGGGTTTGGTGGTTTAATGCCATCTCCGAGTGCTGCAACGCTTTACCGTTTAAAGCATCTTGTCGCTCACGAAGGTTATGACATCGGTATTGGTACTGATGGTGATGCCGATCGTTTAGGTATTATTGATGAGAAAGGTAACTTTATTCACCCGAATGAAGTACTACTACTGCTGTATTACTACATGCTTGAGTATAAGGGCTGGAAAGGATCGGTAGTACGTAATATCGCAACTACCCACCTTTTAGATAAAGTTGCAGAAGCTTATGGCGAGAAATCATTTGAAGTACCTGTAGGCTTTAAGCATATTAGCTCACAAATGGAAGCAGATGATTCTCTTATTGGTGGCGAAAGCTCTGGTGGCCTAACAATCCGTGGTCATATCAAAGGTAAAGATGGTGTTTTCGCATCAAGCTTACTGGTCGAAATGATCAGCTCAACAGGTAAGAAGTTATCTGAATTACTTTATGAAATTTATGGTCGCTTTGGCTATGCCTACACAGCAGAAGGTGACTGCACCTTTAAAGCTGCTGATCGTGAGCGTCTATATAACAAAATCTACATTGAAAAATCACTACCTGATTTCAACTACGAGATTGAAAAAGTCAGTTACGCTGATGGTGCGAAAGTCTACTTTAAAAATGGCGGATGGGCGATTGCACGCTTCTCAGGCACAGAACCGTTACTGCGCTTATTCATAGAAATGGAAGATCAAACGCAAGCAGAGGCCGTACTTGCTCAATTTAAAGCATTCCTTGCTGTTTAAACAATCATAGCTGTTGTTTTAGCAGATCACACCGCTGATCTTTGCTAGAGGGTAACCATTCAGTTACCCTTTTCTTTTATCTTCTTTCACTCCATTTCCCTCCATATGAAAATTTGACATCCAGCCCATTTATAGTAATAAGCCCATCTAGAAATAAATATAAATAGCTCAATCACACAAAAATAGCGATTTTTAGTCCATTATTAATAGGCGTTAAATTTATCGCACTCAAGGAAATCGGTATGAAAAAGATCATCTTTAGTATCATAGCTATTCTTTTAGCCATATTTTTCACCGAACATTTCCACTCATTTACAGTAGGTTTTAGCCTTGCCATTATCGCGGTTGGAATAAGTTATTTCATTGCTTATCAAGCAATTCGCCAGCCTCAATATGTCATGAGTTACCTTGTACTTGCTGTATTCACAAAATTAGCTATCACTATCAGTGGCGTTATTTGGGTCTTTTCTAACAACGTTATTCATTCACCAATCACTTTCTTAGTTGCTTATACTGTTTTTTCAGCTCTCATTACCTACCTAGCATCACGTTACCGTGCATATCGTCGTGATCGTAGTGATAGTCAACAAAAGGAGATATTACATACAGGTCTCTATGAACAAGTTTAAGTTATAACATTGAAATAAGAGCAAGGAGGTAAACATAACCAACAACGATAACATTACCAAAGCTCAGAGCTTTACTTATTAAAGCTCAGATAAAGTAGGAAAGGAGGTATCACACATCATCTTAACTATTTTCAATGACAACTAAAACAGAACCAAAGCCCTGTGACTTCAAGCAGGGCTTTTTCATTAATAGACAATTAATATTTACCATAGACGAAAAAAAGCCCCGCTATGATTAGCGAGGCTTCTAAGAATTGGCGGAGCGGACGGGACTCGAACCCGCGACCCCCGGCGTGACAGGCCGGTATTCTAACCAACTGAACTACCGCTCCGCAGCGTGTCTATTCAGCATAATGCAATTGAGAACTTAGCAATGTCCTACTCTCACATGGGGAGGCCCCACACTACCATCGGCGCTACAACATTTCACTTCTGAGTTCGGCATGGGATCAGGTGGTACTGCTGCGCTATGGTTGCTAAGTAAATTCTTTACCGTTCTTGTTATAACAACAAAAACTAAAATTTAAAGCCTGGCGATGTCCTACTCTCACATGGGGAGACCCCACACTACCATCGGCGCTATTACGTTTCACTACTGAGTTCGGCATGGGATCAGGTGGGTCCATAACGCTATGGTCGCCAAGCAAATTCGGGTTTATTTATTGTCATCGACAATAAATAGCAATCTGGGAAAATCTAACTAGTTGTTCTCTACACGTTCAAGTGTACTTGGAGTCCGTATAAAAACCCCTTGGGTGTTGTATGGTTAAGCCTCACGGGCAATTAGTATCAGTTAGCTCAATGCCTCGCAGCACTTACACACCTGACCTATCAACGTTGTAGTCTTCAACAACCCTTTAGAGACCTTAAAGGTCTAGGGATGACTCATCTTGAGGCTCGCTTCCCGCTTAGATGCTTTCAGCGGTTATCGATTCCGAACTTAGCTACCGGGCAATGCGTCTGGCGACACAACCCGAACACCAGCGGTTCGTCCACTCCGGTCCTCTCGTACTAGGAGCAGCCCCTCTCAATCATCCAACGCCCACGGCAGATAGGGACCGAACTGTCTCACGACGTTCTAAACCCAGCTCGCGTACCACTTTAAATGGCGAACAGCCATACCCTTGGGACCGACTTCAGCCCCAGGATGTGATGAGCCGACATCGAGGTGCCAAACACCGCCGTCGATATGAACTCTTGGGCGGTATCAGCCTGTTATCCCCGGAGTACCTTTTATCCGTTGAGCGATGGCCCTTCCATTCAGAACCACCGGATCACTATGACCTGCTTTCGCACCTGCTCGAATTGTCATTCTCGCAGTCAAGCGGGCTTATGCCATTGCACTAACCTCACGATGTCCGACCGTGATTAGCCCACCTTCGTGCTCCTCCGTTACTCTTTGGG
>NZ_CH724143.1:66974-119340 GCF_000153325.1 Photobacterium sp. SKA34 | reverse complement strand
CGACGTAGTGCTACGTCAAACGGTTCGTTTTCACGTACTTTGATTACTGGCATGTAATACTCACCTCAGAGTGATTCTATTTAAAGCTGACGTTCAAAGTGTCAGCTGATTAAAAATGGTGCGAAATTCTAATCTGATCTGGGGGCATTTGTAAAGCATTCTACGTCTATGAACTGGTTAATTTATGTCAACAACGGTAACATGCCCCTTAATTAGTACTTCCTAACCCTATTTGAGTTATCGGTTGTTATTGAAACTATACCGATTTTTCATTTAAACCCCCTAATAGTATAGAGGTTGTTATGCGTATACTGGGCATCGAGACTTCCTGTGATGAGACAGGTATTGCGATTTTTGATGATGAAAAAGGTCTCTTGGCACATGAACTTTACAGTCAAGTAAAGCTACATGCAGATTACGGTGGTGTTGTGCCTGAGTTGGCATCGCGTGATCACGTTAAGAAAACGATTCCATTGATCAAGGCTGCGCTTGCTTCTGCCGGACTGACTCATGACGATCTTGATGGTGTTGCTTACACCGCAGGCCCTGGTCTTGTTGGTGCATTATTAGTGGGTGCAACCATTGGACGTAGCCTAGCATATGCGTGGGATTTACCTGCCGTTGCTGTGCACCATATGGAAGGACACCTTCTCGCACCAATGTTAGAAGATAATGCTCCTGAATTCCCATTTGTTGCTTTGCTGGTTTCTGGCGGTCATACCATGATGGTCGAAGTGAAAGGTATTGGTGAATACCAAATCCTAGGCGAGTCGATTGATGACGCGGCGGGTGAGGCTTTTGATAAAACCGCGAAGATGATGGGGCTTGATTATCCAGGCGGCCCATTACTGTCTAAAATGGCAGAAAAAGGTACCAAAGGGCGTTTTAAATTCCCACGTCCAATGACAGATCGTCCCGGTCTTGATTTTAGTTTTTCGGGTTTAAAAACATTTGCAGCGAATACGATTCGTGCAAGCGACGACGATGAACAAACTCGAGCTGATATCGCTTTTGCATTCCAAGAAGCGGTAGTTGATACCTTAGCCATTAAATGTAAACGAGCACTAAAACAAACAGGTTTAAAGCGCTTAGTGATTGCAGGCGGCGTCAGTGCAAATAAGTATTTACGTCAAGAGCTTGAAAGCATGATGAAGAACCTAAAAGGTGAAGTGTTCTATCCTCGTACAGAATTTTGTACAGATAACGGTGCAATGATCGCTTATGCTGGCATGCAGCGTTTGAAAAACAAAGAAACGATGGATTTAGGTGTTAAAGCATTCCCACGCTGGCCGATTGATCAACTTAAGCCGATTGCTGACTAATAAAAATTGGGAACATTAATATAAAAGCGAAGCAAAGAGCTTCGCTTTTGTTGTTTAAGCGTCTTTGCTTTTCTTAGACAACTTATCCCAAATCTTGGTTTCTTGTCCATCGAGTAGGCGACGAATATTTTCGTGATGTCGAAAAATGATTAAGCAAGACAGCATGGATACAGGCATGGTGTATTCCGGTTTTACCAGCCAAGTGAGCATAGTTGCAGCAAGGGCTGTGATAAGTGAAGCGAGTGAAGAGTAGCCAGTTACAACCAGTGTGAGTACCCATGTTGTAATGAGCATGCCGCTTAGATCCCATCCAATAGGCGCTAATGCCCCAAGGGCTGTTGCAACCCCTTTTCCGCCTTGGAAATGAAAAAACAGTGGGTAGATGTGACCTAAACAGGCAGCAATCCCGATGATACCGAGTAAAAAAGGATTAATACCTAAAAAGTAGCTTAGCCATACTGGCAACATACCTTTCAAAATATCAGATACTAAGACTAACGCAGCTGCACTTTTTCCACCTAAACGAAGCACATTAGTGGCGCCAGGATTACCTGAACCACTTTTTCGAGGATCGGGAAGTCGATACAACCGTGAAATTAATACGGCGCTAGAAATAGACCCAAGTAAGTAGGCGGCAATGATCATCAGTAGCGCTAGTGGTGTCATGCATTTTTCCGGATATCTAAGGTAAGTACCAGTACAACAGGAATTGAAATGTTAACTGGGTCTTATCTGCGTCAATATTACGGAACAGTAATTTTGACTCGTTCATGGCTGTGGTATAGTTCCAGCCAAGTTAACATTGATAATGTTGCATCGTTACTAACAACACTTATGTTAACGAATATTACCTGATAATACGCGCTTTTGCTGACATTGGGTATCCGACCTCTAACAAAATTAGCGATTGAGCATGGATACGGTATTTATCGAAAAACTAGAAGTTATTGCCACTATTGGGGTATATGACTGGGAGCAGGAAATTAAGCAGAAATTAGTGCTTGATTTGGAAATGGCGCATGATAATCGACCAGCAGCTAACAGTGATGATGTTACTTATGCATTGGATTATTCAACGGTAAGTACCGCTGTCACGAATTTGATTGAACAGGGACAATTTCTGTTAGTTGAGCGTGTAGCTGAAGATGTGGCAAATTTAATCATGACAGATTTTAATGTGCCTTGGATCAAAGTGCGAGTGACTAAACCTGGTGCTGTGGTGAATACGCGTGGCGTTGGAGTGCAAATTGAGCGAGGTAGTAAGTGATCACCGCGTATATCAGTATTGGTAGTAATATTGAACGTGAATATCATTTAAAAGCCGGCTTAGAAGCGGTAAAGACACTGGCAAGCAAGTGGCGAATGTCTCGCATCTTTGAAGCAGAGCCTGTGGGTTTTGATGGCGATAATTTTTTTAATGCAGTGATCGAAATACAGACATCGTTATCGTTACCTGCATTACAATCTCAGCTCAAAGAGATTGAATGCCAATTAGGGCGTCCGGCACATGCTGTTAAAAATCAAAGTCGTACTATCGACCTTGATCTACTGTTGTATGGTGATGCTGTGAGTGATGTTTTACCGACGTTACCACGTTCTGATATTTACCGTTTTGCTTTTGTTTTGTGGCCGCTCAGTGAGTTAAATCCTGATTTAGTGATACCACAAGAGACTCAAACATTGGCGCAACTTTGGCAAAATTTTTCTCAACAGCAAATATTATGGCCTGTTGAATGAGTCGTTTAGTAAAAAGTTAGTAGTTACTTACTTTTTATACTTTGTTTAATTAAGGACAATTAATGAGTCATTTTGAAGCATTTATGTTAGCCCTTATTCAAGGACTGACAGAGTTTTTACCCGTCTCTAGCTCTGCCCATTTAATCTTACCGTCTGAGATCTTAGGTTGGCCTGATCAAGGCTTAGCATTTGATGTCGCTGTACACGTTGGTACGTTGATGGCGGTTATTCTTTATTTTCGAAAAGAAGTGGTTTCGTTGTTAGCTGCTTGGATTAACTCAATTTTTAAGCGTGAGCATAGCGCTGAATCGAAATTGGCATGGATGATTGTGATAGCGACAATCCCCGCCTGTATCTTCGGTTTTGTGATGAAAGACTTTATCGAAATGTACTTGCGTTCAGCATGGGTGATTGCGTGTACCACGATTATCTTTGGCTTGTTGTTATGGTGGGTTGATAAACGCGCAAAGCAAACCGATAACGAGTATCAAGCTAATTGGAAGAGTGCGCTGTTTATTGGTCTAGCGCAAGCGGCGGCCATTATCCCAGGAACCTCACGCTCTGGTGCGACTATGACAGCTGCACTTTATCTTGGCTTTACTCGTGAGGCTGCAGCGCGTTTTTCATTTTTAATGTCGATTCCAATTATTTTGCTTGCTGGCGGTTACCTTGGTTTAAAACTCGTGACAGGCGCAGATCCGATTGATTTCGGTAATTTAGGTATTGGTATCACAGTATCATTTATCAGTGCTTATGCGTGTATTCACGTATTCTTGAAGCTGGTAACACGTTTGGGTATGACACCGTTTGTTATATACCGCTTAATTTTGGGTATTGGTTTGTTCTTATTCTTGATTTCCAAGTAATTTTAACTCGCGATTTACGATCAAAAAAGCCGACATCATGTCGGCTTTTTTTGTATGGATTATCTAGTAAATATTGGAATTATTTTCTGGTTTCTTTTAGGTGTTGCGCGACGGCTTCGATACGTTTTAAGGCAAGCTGTTCTCTGATCTCTACGCCTTTAAACCCGGCAGCGACAATAGCTTTGACATTGACGGTTAGTGCGGTCTTAAAGACAGCTTGTAGAATGTCAGCTTGCTGATAAGGTGTTTGTTCAAAGTGGGTGCGCCCACGAGCATCAGCACGGCAGCACGTTGCTAGTTGAGCAATACGGTCGGGTTTTCGCCATGCGTCAATTTGATCAAAGATTTTAACAAAGGTATCGGCACGCATTTCTTCTGCATAATGAATTTTGGTGTGTTGTTCACAGACCAATAATGCCAGATCGCGATAGTCATTCGGTATACGTAAACGTTGGCATAGTATTTTGATAGGCTTAATACCATCTCGACAGTGTGTTTTGTGATGAGGAAGATCCTCTTTTGGTGATAGGGCTTTACCCAAATCATGTACCTGTGCGGCAAATCGAATAGTTTTATCGGTAGTTAACTCAGCGGCTTTTTTAGCTACTAATAAAGTATGGATACCGCAATCAATTTCAGGATGCCATTTTTCAGGTTGTGGGACGCCAAACAGCGCATCAATTTCAGGCATAACAACCGATAATGCACCACATTGGCGTAGTACTGTAATAAATACTTGTGGATCATCACTAGAGAGTGATTTTTCCCACTCTTTCCATACTCGCTCAGGTGTGAGACTTTCTAATTCCCCACTGATCACCATCTCTTGCATTAATGCGATAGTTTCAGGCGCGACAGTAAAACCTAAATGGGCAAAACGCGCGGCAAAACGAGCGACACGTAACACACGCAAAGGATCTTCACTAAATGCAGGGGAGACGTGACGTAAAATTTTATCGTGAAGATCTTGTTGTCCATAGTAAGGATCAATTAACTCACCTGTAGGTGTTTGAGCTATC
Organism: Photobacterium sp. SKA34; assembly: GCF_000153325.1. GTDB lineage: Bacteria > Pseudomonadota > Gammaproteobacteria > Enterobacterales > Vibrionaceae > Photobacterium. Next base: position 114,396 of record NZ_CH724143.1, on the reverse strand, counting down.
GCATTGATGGTAAGATCACGGCGCTGTAAATCTTGTTCAAGCGTTACATCCGGTGCTGAATAACAAACAAAGCCAGTATAACCATGCCCTGATTTTCGCTCTGTTCGAGCGAGTGCGTGTTCCTGTTTTGTTTTTGGGTGAAGAAAAACAGGAAAATCACTGCCTATTTGTTCAAATCCTGCGGCTAGCATTGCTTCAGGTGTTGTGCCAACCACAACCCAGTCTTTATCTGTTACCGTAAGGTTTAATAAGGTGTCACGAACGGCACCACCAACAAGATAGGTTTGCAATGAAAGCTCCTTATATCTGAAACTAATGAGACGAATCTCTACCGATTTTAGTTAAAAACTGACCATAATACTGTATTCATTGTGAACTTGGTCTATGCGCTACTGCTTGGCAGTATACAATAACCCAATCAATACCCATGATAATAAATACTGCAATGTTGACGGGTATTTTAGAACCAAAGAGAATTTAACCTCGTTAAACGATTATCACTTATTTTAAGCACCAGAGTATTTTTATGTATCAGGACTTTTTCGGGATCACTGAAGCGCCTTTTTCTATCGTCCCCAGCGCTCGTTTTTTATATCTCAGTGAACGACATCGAGAAGCATTGACACATATGTTGTCAGGATTAACCGATGGTGGTGGTTTTGGTTTATTAACGGGAGAGGTTGGTACCGGTAAAACCACCGTACTACGTGCGATGATTTCTCGATTGTCACACCAAACACAAGTTGCTGTTATTTTAAACCCAGCGTTATCTGCTCATGATTTATTAGCCGCGATTTGTGATGAGTTAGGCATGCATTATCAATCTGACGCAAGCTTTAAACAGTTAACAGATATCATTTACCGCCACTTAATTGCTAATCATGCTGAAGGTCGACAAACATTGCTGCTGGTGGATGAAGCACAGCATCTTATGCCTGATGTGTTAGAACAATTACGCTTATTGACTAACTTAGAAACGGATAGCCGAAAACTGCTCAAGGTTGTGTTAATTGGTCAGCCTGAATTACAGCAATTATTACAGCAAGAGCGGTTACGTCAGCTTGCTCAACGTATTACCTCTCGATATCACCTATTACCTTTAACAGAAATCGAAGTAAGTGAGTACATTCACTACCGTTTAACTGCTGTTGATTGTTTATACCCTGTGTTTGACGCAAGTAGCATCAAATATATTGCGAAAGCAACCCAAGGTATTCCGCGCTTAATTAATCTTGTGTGTGATAAGTCGATGCAATTGGCTTGTCAAGCTGGCACTCATCAAGTGACTAAAACGATGGCGGTTCAAGCGTGTGAAGATATTTTAAGTTGGCAAGTTCCTGCTCAGTCAAAAGCGCACTCACAAGGTGCTAAAACTGCGGCATCATGGCTCCCGTGGGGAGTCGCTGTGGCATTATGTTCTACATTAGTGATGGGTGTCTGGCATTATTGGCCATTACCTGTCGCGCCCGTTGTCCTGCCGATAGCACCAAACCATTCGTTATATGCTGTTGCAAATTTGTCAGCCGTTGAAACATCGAGTGAGTTAAAAAATCAGGGAATAACAACAGCGTTTAATCTCCCAGAGAATACCCAAGAGCGTTTAGCGAAAGTGATTGATGCTAGTCGTAAAGAGCGAACTTCGATGCAAACGTTATATCGTCTATGGGGCTTTGATACCGCATTAAATCAAGCAACATGTGCTACCAGTTCGAGGATCAGCTTGGCATGCTTTAGTGGTAAAGCGACTTTAGCGAAATTAGGCTTAATTAATCGTCCCGTGATCGTGACTCTAAAAGATGGTGCGCAGAAACCTTTTTACGCGGTGTTATACGCTATTACGGATGATCGTATTGAATTACTCTTAGGAAAAGAGCGAATCTCGGTGACACCTAACTGGTTTGAATCACGATGGGATGGACAATTTAGTTTATTGTGGCGTCCACCATTAGGTGATAAAACCAGTATTCGCTTTGGTCAGAATGGTCCACGCGTTGCGTGGCTTGATCAACAATTGAATGATTTTCTTGGTGAGGAATCTCCAAGAAAAGGCTATTTCGATCAATCAATATTAGATAAATTGCGTCGTTTCCAACGTTCACAAGATTTAGCGGCTGATGGGATCGCGGGGCCAATGACACTTATGGTGCTGGATTCTGCTATGAACCTACCTGGACCATCGTTACAGCCGGAGCAAAGCTAATGTCTCAATTGCTAGATAGTTTGAAACAATCAGATAATAAGAATACGGATCAGTCTGAACGAGAAGCGACTCAAGGAGCCGTTAAAGTTGTGCATCCAATGCGAAGTGTTAAAGCCCAGAAAATGTCAACATCATGGGCGTGGCCACTTGTTATTGCATTACTTCCTGCCGCTTCTATTGTTGGATATAAGTTTTATCAGCAAACTAAATATGAGCAGGTTCAAACAACAGAGTTTAGTGCGCCGTTAAAGCAAGCGCTTCAATCGCAACCATCGACATCAACATATAATAAGCAAGTATTGCAAGCGCCCGCAAAGAGCGGTCAAGCTACTGTATTAATGCTAAATAAAGACGTCGTTTTTCTGGATTACCCTCAATTGGTGACTGAGCCTCTTCCTGTTGGTGATAGCCTGTATTCAGCTGTTCCGGCTTATCAAGATTATGAAGTATCAACGCCTACTCAATCTTATTCAGCGAATGCTCCTGCGGACAGTTACGCGACAGTAACCAAACCGGTAGCAAAGCAATCTGAAGAGCAAGATCCATATCAGCTAGATAATTTAGATCTTTCTGCTTTATCACCTAAGTTAGCCGCTCAGCTTAAATCCGCTATTGTGGCGACAGATGGCGAAAGCTATCAAGACAATGAATTGGATCGCAGTGTTGATGAAGCAGATGCTCAACCTGTTATGAAAGCATCTAAAAAAACACAAACTAAGGTTATTCCTATTGGCTTGCTACCGTCATCGATTCAAAACCAATTACCTAAAATGAATTTTGAGCAGCATATCTATTCGTCAACGCCAGCAAAGCGTTGGGTTAAGGTCAACGGTAAAGAGTTACATGAAGGCGACAGTATTGCTCCAGGTGTTAAGTTAGCCCGTATCGAGTCACGTGATGTGGTATTAAAATTTGATGGTTATGAAATCAGTATGCCAGCATTATCAGAGTGGTAAATGTACGCTGACAATAGATAATAAAAAAGGCAGCTAAGCTGCCTTTTTTGATCCAGATATCGAGACCTCTGCCTCTTTGAGCATTAAGCCCAACCGTTATTACGTTTACGACGGCGTGGAATAAGGTGAGGTAGTACAAGACCAAACAATAAGCCTGCACCTGCAACGAGACCGCCATAAGTGAACCACTTCATTAAGAGGTCGTCTTTTTGGGTATCAATTTTTGCGCGAAGTTCACGGATTTGATCTTGAGATGAAGATAATTCGCTTTGCAGCTTATTATTGCGTGTTTCTAGATCATTAATCTGTGTATTACGTTGAGCTAATGTGTTTTTAAGCCCAGCGTTTTGACTATCGCTTGAAGTAAGAGCTTCAGCTAGTTTAGCTTTCACTTCTGTTAATTCTGTTTGTAGCGCAGGAACACGCTCTTTTAGGCCAATTTCGGTTGAAACAAATTTTGAATCGACCCAACCATTACGACCACGGTCATCCGTAATTTGACTAAAGCCTGCTGCTTTATTGGTATTGATTAGGGTGATTTTGCTTCCTGCATCAATACTGCCAATAATGCGGTATTGTGTGCCGGGGCCTGAATGCATATAAGTAAATAGGTTGTCGGAGATATAACGAACTTGTGCTGCATTTGCAACAGGCGTTATTACCGCACAAATAAGTAAACAAAGACTAATGAGGTACTTCACAATCTGATCCTTGGGGAGTCTTGATTTTGTTAAGGTCGTTGATAGTAAGAATTTTGGAAGGAAGGTGCAAGAAAAGAGGGAGGCTAAGCCTCCCTCTTTTGAACCTGTGCCACTATTTAACCAAATATGGCTTGCATAATGTAGAAGAAAATGACAGCAAGTAATGCACCTGCTGGCAAAGTTACAACCCATGATGCAACGATGTTACGAACAACACCAAGGTTCAATGCTGCAATACCACGGGCGAAACCTACTCCAAGAACCGCACCAACAAGTGTTTGTGTGGTTGAGATAGGTAAGCCGGTGCCTGAAGCAAGCACAACAGTTGATGCTGTTGCAAGCTGTGCAGCAAAACCACGACTAGGTGTTAGTTCTGTAATACCTGTGCCTACGGTAGCCATTACTTTATGACCTAGAGTAGCAAGGCCGATAACAATACCGATACCACCCAGTGGAAGGATCCACCATGCAATTTCACTTTTCTCTGCAATTTGACCTGCATGCTGTACTGTTGAAACAACAGCAGAAAGAGGACCAATTGCATTCGCTACGTCATTTGAACCGTGAGCAAATGCCATTGCACAAGCGGTTACTACCATAAGTACGCTAAATACACTTTCAACTCCGGCATAGCCATTACTATCAACAGAAGAGCCATCGTCGGTGTATTTACGTTGAATGTAGAAGTAACCTGCTATCATCACAAGTAGAGATACTACAAGTGATGCAACCCAAGCTTCACTAGTTGTTAAATGCAAACCAACGTGCTTTAAACCTTTCTTAATTGTTACTAGCGCAATGACCATCGCAGTAATAAACATATATATAGGAACAAAGCGCTTTGCATTTATAAGTGGAGTATCTGTGTCAAAAATTAACTTTTGTGCACTGATAAATATTAGGTAAGCAAAAATACCTGCAATAAGAGGGGTAATTAACCAGCTACCAACAATACCTTGGATTGAATGCCAATCCACTGCATTAGTACCAACAGACACACACGCAAAACCGAGAATTGCACCGATAATTGAGTGAGTTGTTGATACTGGCCAGCCCATATAAGATGCGAGCAGAAGCCATGTACCAGCAGCAAGTAGCGCCGACATCATGCCGTATACTAATACTTCAGGGTGAGTTGTGTAGAGTGAAGTATCGATAACACCTTTACGGATTGTATCTGTTACTTCACCACCAGCAAGGTAAGCTCCTGCGAATTCAAAAATCATCGCAATGATGATTGCTTGCTTCACAGTCAGTGCTTTTGAACCCACTGAAGTACCCATGGCATTGGCAACATCATTTGCACCAATACCAATCGCCATTAAAAGACCAAAAATAGCTGCCACTCCAATAATAAGAGTGCCGTAGTTAGCCAGGATTTCCATTGTAAAACCTTGTTTTGTTAATTCTCGTGATTAAGAACGCGAAAGCATAATCTCTAAACGTGAGCCTACACGCTGTGCTTGATCAGCAATCGCGCCTACCCACTCGAGAATCTTATACAGGAACATGACATCCACCGGGCTGTGTTGGTCTTCGATGGACATTAATTGTTGACGCAATACAATCTGCATAGAATCAGTATCATCTTCGATAACATCTAGCTGATTGATCATTTCGGCAACAAGCGTCACTTCTCTGCCTTTGAAACCAGTCTCTAAAAGCTCATCTAATTCGTTAATTACACGGCGTGCTTGATCAGCAGCGTCTAAACAACGTTGAACATAAGCGACAAAGTCTGGATACATGATCGCAGGGATTTGTAGCTGACGACCTAAGACACGACCAGCGATATCTTTAGAGAGGTTAGCGAGTTTATCCTGCTGGGTTAACAGTCCCAACATGTCAGTACGATCTACTGGCATGAAAAGACCACGAGGAAGCTTCAGACGGATCTCACGCTTAAGCACATCCGCATCTTTTTCAAGTTGCGAGATCTGTTCGCGTAAAACTGCCGCCTTTTCCCAGTCTCCAGCATTACATGCTTCAAAGAATGGGATAAGCAAGTTACAACATTCAGTTACGCGAATAACGTGACGTTGCAGTGGTTTGATTGGGGATTTTGCAAAGAGCCCCATAATTGTATTTACTGGCATAGCCGATCAACCTAGAGAGCGCCCGAAAAAGGCTAAATCTTGAGCGATGGTCATTGAAGCGCGCATGTTAACGTATATGTGAGTATAGTGGAACTAATTTTGATCAAGGTTTTGTCGATATTTCTAACTTGCTCTAAAGCGCAGAAGCAAATATCCTTGGATTGCCACTGTTTATAGGTATAACTATGGAAACCGAGATAGAACTGAAGTTTATCGTCTCACCAGAATTTTCTAGCCAATTATTGAGCAAAATAACTGAAGCGAAAATTCTGCAGCAGAGTAGTAGAGAATTAGGCAATATTTACTTCGATACGCCAGACCAATTATTGCGTCAGCATGATATTGGCCTTCGGATACGTCGTTTTGACGATGTTTATGTGCAAACATTAAAAACTGCAGGTCGGGTCGTTGCTGGTTTACACCAACGTCCTGAGTATAATGTAGAAATTGATGGTGATGCGCCCACTTTGGCTTTACATCCAGCGGATGCTTGGCCAGAAGGTTTTGATGTTGATCTTGCTCAACAGCAAATTAAACCTTTATTCTCAACCGATTTCACCCGTCAACAATGGTTAGTCGCCATGCCAGATGGAAGCCAAATTGAATTAGCTTATGATCATGGTGATGTCCATACAAATGGTAAATCATCGCCAATTTGTGAAGTTGAGTTAGAGCTTAAATCGGGTCAAACCGACGCTCTATTTACGCTTGCCCGTGAACTTTGCGCGGATGGTGGTATGCGATTAGGTAATTTGAGTAAAGCTGCTCGTGGCTACCGCTTAGCAGCAGATTATCAAGGTGATACACCGAAGCCTTTAACGCTTGTGGCAACGACGGAGCAAGATACCGTTGAATCGACGTTCATTAAAACGTTAGAGCATGCATTAGAGCATTGGTTATACCACGAACAAATTTATACTGAATCGCAAGATCAGCAAGCGTTAGTTCAAATCTCCCAATCATTAAGCTTATTGCGTCAAACCTTTGCAACGTTCGGCGGTATTATTCCGCGCCGTGCCAGTGCTTTGTTGCGCCAAGAATTACAATGGTTAGAGGGTGAGTTAGCGTGGTTAGAAGATGCCAATAGTATTCAAGCGCTAACGGACGATAAATCTTATGTATTGCGTAAGTTAAATGTCCGAAAATCGCTACAACAGCAGTTAGATGTGCGCTATGAACAGCTACCTGGTAGCGAAGATATGCTTCGATTGATGAACTCGGCACGTTATTGCGGTTTATTACTTGATTTAAGTCGTTGGGTATTAAGCCGTGGTTGGCAGCCGTTTTTAGATGACAAATCACGCGCAAAACTTGCTGGTGCGATTAAACCTTTTGCCGATAATATGTTATCTCGTTCATGGCGTGAGCTACTTGATGCCTTTCCTGCTGAACGCCAATTAACACGTTCTGATTACCTTGATCAGAAACCACGTTTGCAACGAAATTTGATGTGTGGTTTATCTTTTGCTGAGCTTTACGATCCGGAATGGCGTCAAGCTTTCCGAATGCCATGGGTTGATTTATTGCAAGGTATTGAAGACCTTTATGCCTTAGAGCCAATACGTCAGTTATTACCATTATTTGAAGGTGATGACTTTGTGCAAATTGAGAGATGGTTGCAGCGTCAAAATGAATCACTGATCCATGCCATGGATCAAACACGTAAGATGAGTATTGAACTCGCGCCATATTGGCCTTAAGTGCTAGATAGAAAATAAAAGCCTTGCTCAAGCAAGGCTTTTTTTATGGCGGTATTTTTTTGTTTTTTTAATGATGGCTTTTTGTATTGGTACTTTTATCTTGTGATAGTTGATCAAGTTTCGTCTCCAAGCGATCTAATTTAGCCTGTAAGACTTGTTGATTGGCTAGCATTTCTCGCCATTCTTTTCGATGTGCTTTTTCGAGTAAGCCTTTTTCATGTTGTGGGTCTGAAATGATTGAACTTATCAAGCCTGCCACCATACCAAATAAACCCACGCCACAAATGATGATTCCGATAGCAATGATCCGACCCAATGTTGTAACCGGATAATAATCGCCATAGCCTACGGTCGAAATAGTGACAAATACCCACCATAGTGCATCTCCTGCAGTATGAATGTTGGCTTCTGCTACATTGCCTTCTACAAACAAGATAGAACTTGCGCCAATGGTGATAAGTACCGTCAACAATAAGAAGATCGAAGCTAAAGTGGTTTCTCGACGATTGTTTTGTAGTTGAAAGTAAATACTTTTACTCGAACGTAACAAGCGAATAACGCGCAGAATTTGTAAAATACGCATAAAACGTAACGGTTCGATAGCGGGAATACTGGCAACAAAATCAGGCCAGTGGTGCTTTAGGTAGGCTGCTTTACTTTTACTTCTAAATAAATCTATCAGTAGTTGGCACCAGAAAATCAGGCAGATAAAAGTGTCGATGGCTATAAAAATACGAAATGTTGGACTGTGCTTATTAAGGAAAAGCGTGCTGGTCACAATGATAAGTGAGGTGATAGAGAGAACCAATGCCATCAAACTCATGGGATGTAGCTCATACTTTACGTCATCAATTACTTTCATCACTAAGGTCTTTGTGGTTATTGTCGATATATTGCTATTAAGAAAAACGATAGCAAAATTTATTTATAGTTATTGTGCTTCATCTTCATTTATTTGACTTGAAAATTGAAGGGTAACAGGGAGGATCCAAATGGCAACGATACACTTTTCATCTTGGGAAAAAGGACTAACAAATATCCGTCTTGTGCCTAAATTGATCCTATTAATGGTATTTAGTACGGTATTGCTGCTTGGAAAGCAGTTATGGGATGCCCAAACGTTTTATTCTGCTGTCTCACAAATTCAAAAAGATCGCGCTAAAGAACAAGCTGTTTTATATGCTAATTTATTGAAAAATATGGATCAAGCCGACGCTGATATAACAAAGACTTTTCTTAATCAAGCTTCAGCTCAAGATGCGTATGTTTATATTATTGATCGTAAAAGTGGTAGGGTCGTTGGGCACCCATCAGTAACGCAACTCGCCCAACTCAATGCAACGACATCAGCAAATCAGCCATTATCAGCTTTACTTTCTCAATTAACGATGTCTTCTCCTTTAACGTTAGAACAAGGCCGTTATGAGTATGCAGAATTACTTCCCCAGCGTGATTTAGTGGTCGTGGGCTCTCAGTCAACTCAAGTTGCTAAAAATTATTACTATCAATACTTATGGCAAATTGCATGGCAAACAGGGGTTATGATCCTTGCTTTTATGGTGCTGCTATTAGGGGGGGCAAGGATAATGTTACGTCAAATTAATTACTTAAAACTAAGTATTAAAAATTTGGCACAACGTAATTTAATTGAGCCGATTCAGATGGATTGCCGTGATGAATTTGGTGATTTAGCGCGTGAATTAGAAACAGCACGCTTTCAGTTACAGGAAGTATTGCAAGCTCAACGTACAGTGGCGAGCGAGCTTTCCAGCCTTTCCGATATTATGTCTATTAGCATGGTAGAGACGAAAGCGTCGGCACAAGAAGAGTTTGCTGAGATTGATCAATTAGCTTCGGCGATGTCAGAAATGACCTCTACGGTCCAAACCGTCGCTGAACACGCAAGGCAAGCTTCTGATGCCACAGTTGGAACATCAGAACAAGCCGCGGAAGGGCAAGAATTTGTAGGTAAAACAATGAACACAATTAATCAGCTTTCTGGCGATATTCGCCAATCAGCTGATGCGGTTAATCAGGTTGAAGCGCGTGTTGAGAAGATCAGTACAGTGATTGTGACAATCCAAAGTATCTCTGAGCAAACCAATTTACTGGCACTGAACGCTGCGATTGAAGCTGCACGCGCAGGAGATGCAGGTCGCGGTTTTGCTGTTGTTGCTGATGAAGTACGTAATTTGGCACAACGGACACAAACTGCAACGGTTGAAATTCAAGAGATGATCAGTCAATTACAGCAAAGTGCTCAGCAAGCCGTGGGGTTGATGGAGCAAAGTGTTGAAGAAGCGGCTGAAGGGGTCGACTTGGTGACCAGTGCAGGGGATGAACTAGAAAAAATTGTCGCACAAGTAAAAATAATCAATGACATGAATTTCCATATTGCCACCGCAGCAGAGCAGCAAACAACGGTTGCTGATGAGATGAACCAGAATTTAACCAATGTACGAGAGTTGGTAGAAGCGTCGGTAACAGTGGTGACTGAGCTTGCTGAAACGTCAGATACCATGCATCAACATGCTAATGATTTAGAAACAAAAATTAAGGCATTTCAGGTGTAATGCAGCGTCTCGTGTAATGAGATAACCAGTAATGTATAAAATTATAACGCCCATCATTTGATGGGCGTTTTTCTATGCTAATGTAGAAACAATTCTGTCAGATTACTTGTTCAAGGAAAGCACATGACTTTAGAAAAGACCGCTTTTTTTCCTAATATTTCTCGTTTTACTTCATTGGCTGATGCCGCTGACCTTGCTATTCATAAACTTGCCGAACATCACCCTGAAGCGTTAGGGCAATGGCAAGGACAAGACAGAGAAGAACTACGTTCAGTTTTAGGCTTAAGTGATTTTATTTTTTCGTCATTAGTGCAAGATCCTGAATGGCTAACTTGGCTACTTCATCATCGTCAGCATCTTCAATCTATTGATTACCGCCAGTGCTTATCTGAGCAGTTAAATGATGTAAAAGATGAAAACCAATTAATGCATGTGTTAAGGCAATTTCGTCGTCGACAAATGTGTCTTATTGCTTGGCATGACTTTATCAATGTAGTCCCGTTAGATCAGAGTTTAGAGGATTTATCACAGCTTGCTGAAGCGCTGATCATGGAAGCGTACCATTGGTTATATCGTCAATGTTGTGTTGATTGGGGCACACCAATGAACGCAAGCGGTGAAGCTCAACCTATGTTGGTATTAGGTATGGGTAAACTGGGGGGAGGAGAGCTAAACTTTTCTTCCGATATCGATCTTATTTTTACCTATCCAGAAAATGGTGAAACGCAAGGTGGACGTCGAAGTCTTGCCAATGCGCAGTTTTTTACCCGTCTAGGACAGAAGTTGATTAAAGCGTTAGATCAACAAACTTATGATGGTTTTTGTTATCGCGTTGATATGCGTTTACGTCCTTTTGGGGACAGTGGCCCATTAGTGATGAGCTATGCTGCACTTGAAGATTATTACCAAGAGCAAGGACGTGATTGGGAACGTTATGCGATGATCAAAGCGCGCGTTATGGGAAAAGAAAGCTTTAGCCAGTACCAAGAATTACGTCAAATGCTACGCCCCTTTGTTTTTCGCCGTTATATCGATTTCAGTGCCGTACAAGCTTTGCGTCGAATGAAAGCGATGATCAGCAGTGAAGTAAGACGTCGAGGACTTAGCAATAATATTAAATTAGGCGCCGGTGGGATCCGAGAGGTTGAATTTATTGCCCAGTCATTTCAGTTGATCCGTGGTGGACGTGAACCGAGTCTGAGAGGACGAGGATTACTGCCAACTTTATCAGCGATGAGTGAGTTAGGTTTATTGCCATCACAAGGGGTGGCGGTGTTAAAAGATGGCTATTGTTTCTTGCGCCGTTTAGAAAATTTACTGCAAGCAATCGACGATAAACAAACGCAAACGTTACCAGATAAAGCAATTGATCAAGCGCGTTTAGCGTGTGCAATGGGATATGCTAATTGGGCTGCTTTAATCCAAGATGTCGAATCACATATGTCTGCAATTCACTTGATTTTTGAAGATATCATCGGTGTGGAAGAGCAAGATGATCAAGCAAGTGTCGATGCTCAATACCATGAAATGTGGGCAATGGTACTCAATTACGAAGTTTTACTTGCGATCCTAGCTGAACTAAATGAGCCAGCATCAATTGAGTTAGCAGAGCACTTAATTGGTTTTAAAACTGAGCTATCTAAACGTACATTGGGCCCTCGTGGGCGCGAAGTGTTAGCTCGTCTAATGCCCGAAGTGTTATCGCAAGTTGTGATGCGCGATGATGCAACTCAACTGTTACCGCGTTTAACCAAACTGATCATTCGGATTGCAACGCGTACCACTTATCTTGAACTATTGGTTGAACACCCAGCTGCTTTACAGCAATTAATACGACTTTGTGCAGCAAGCCCAATGGTTGCGAATCAACTGGCGTTATATCCACTTTTATTAGATGAATTACTCGATCCACAGCACCTTTATAAGCCGACAGAACTCACCAGTTATAAAGACGAACTGCGTGAATATCTTGCTCGTATTCCAGAGGAAGATATGGAGCAGCAAATGGAGGCGATTCGACAATTTAAACAAGTTCAGCTATTGAAAATAGCCGCGGCTGACATTGCAGACATTTTACCTGTGATGAAGGTCAGTGATCACTTAACTTATTTAGCTGAAGCGATTGTTGATGCTGTGGTGAACCAAGCATGGTTACAAATTGCTCAGAAATATGGTGAGCCGAGCCATTTAGTTGAACGACAGGGGAAAGGGTTTGGTGTTGTAGGCTATGGCAAAGTCGGTGGTTGGGAGCTTGGCTATGGTTCTGATCTTGATTTGGTCTTTATGCATGATTGTCCTGATAATGTTTATACCAACGGCCCTAAAGAAATAGATGGTCGCCAATTTTATTTACGTCTAGCGCAACGGATCATTCATCTATTTTCAACTCGAACTGCATCCGGTGTATTATATGAGGTTGATATGCGGTTACGTCCATCAGGCGCTTCAGGGTTATTGGTCAGTACTGTCACCGCGTTTGCTGATTATCAGCAGCAAGATGCGTGGACATGGGAGCATCAAGCGCTTGTTCGTGCTCGTATGATTTATGGTGACCAACAATTGCAGCACGCCTTTGCCGATGTTCGTCAGCAGATATTATCCATACCTCGTCAACGAAGTGAATTAACTAAAGCCGTTGTCGAGATGCGCCATAAAATGCGTGATCATTTAGGTAAGAAAAAAGCGGGAATGTTTGGTTTAAAACAAGATAAAGGTGGTATCACCGATATTGAATTTCTAGCCCAATTTCTTGTGTTAGTGAATGCTGCTGAGCAACCTGACGTAACCCGTTGGTCCGATAATATCCGTATATTTTCATCAATGACACAAGAAGGCATTATTTCCACTGAGGATGCAAACTTACTCCAGCATGCTTACTGTGAAATGCGTAATGAAACGCACAAGCTTAATTTATTAGGATCAGATGCGTTTGTATCTGATCAACAATTTGTTGAGCTACGAGAAAATGTAGAAGCGATCTGGCAGCAAATTTTAGAGCCAATCAATATTGATGATAATTAACTGAATAACATTGTCCTGATGCATCTTGATTTTAGTTTATGCTAGTATTTGAGCGTTTTCACATTCCCGGAGAGAAAAATGAAACTGACCCTTCCTGATTATAACCAAGCTGGTGTCTTGATCGTTGGTGATGTCATGCTAGACCGTTATTGGACAGGTCCTACAGGACGTATTTCACCAGAAGCGCCAGTACCTGTTGTTAAGGTTGATCAGATTGAAGAGCGCCCGGGCGGTGCCGCTAACGTTGCAATGAATATTGCAGCATTAGGCGGACATGCAAAATTAATAGGTTTAACGGGCATTGACGAGCAGGCGAAAGCACTGACTGAGAAGTTGTCTTCACTGAACGTTTATTGTGATTTTGTTTCGCTTCCTAACTATCCTACAATTACCAAACTTCGTGTAATGAGTCGTGGACAACAGTTGATCCGCTTAGACTTTGAAGAAGGTTTTCATAATGTTGATCCCGCGCCGATCATCGCGCGTATGAAGCAATCATTAACGGATGTGAAAGCCGTCATTTTATCTGATTATGCGAAAGGTGTATTAGAGCACGTTCAAGGTATGATCCAATTAGCGCGCGAAGCGAATGTGCCTGTGTTAATTGATCCAAAAGGTTCAGATTTTGAACGTTACCGTGGCGCCACGCTACTTACACCGAACTTATCTGAGTTTGAAGCGGTAGTAGGTAAAGTCACGTCAGATGAAGACTTAGTTGAGAAAGGTTTAGCCCTTATTGAAAAGTTTGATTTTGAAGCATTGTTAGTCACTCGCTCTGAGCATGGTATGACGTTACTTGAAAAAGGCGGTGAGCCTTTACATATGCCAACGCAAGCGCAAGAAGTGTATGACGTAACGGGTGCTGGTGATACGGTGATTTCAGTACTTGCCGCTTCATTATCTGCAGGTAAATCGTTATCAGATGCTTGTAAATTAGCGAATGCTGCTGCTGGTGTCGTTGTCGCGAAACTAGGCACATCAACCTTATCTACTATTGAATTAACGGATGCTATTCATGGTAGTCAAGACAGTGGCTTTGGGGTTATCTCAGAGCCTCAATTAATTCAAGCCGTAAAGTCAGCACGAGCTCGTGGTGAGACGGTAGTTATGACGAATGGTTGTTTTGATATTTTACATGCCGGCCATGTTGCTTATTTAACTGAAGCTGCAAAATTAGGCGATCGTTTAATTGTTGCGGTGAACTCTGATAGCTCAGTGAAAGGCTTAAAAGGCCCTGGTCGTCCAGTAAACCCAGAAGATCGTCGTATGGCTGTATTAGCAGGTCTTGGTGCCGTTGATTGGGTGGTACCGTTTACGGAAGAAACACCACAGCGTTTGATCAGTGAAGTACTTCCGAGCATTTTGGTGAAAGGTGGCGATTATAAACCTGAAGAAATTGCAGGTGGTAAAGAAGTTGAGGCGGCTGGTGGTCAAGTACTGGTACTTAACTTTGAAGACGGCTGCTCTACGTCAAAAATAATTGAAGCGATCCGTGGTGGTCGTGGATAATAAGTTATAGCGACAAAAATTGCAGATAATAAAAAAGCGCCTTTAGGCGCTTTTTTATTTTTGATGATTAAAGCTTATTGTTTAATTAAGCCTTTATTTATATCAACAATATCTTGCTCACTCAGGGTACCTACTGCTTGTTTAAGCTGTAGTTGTGCAAGAATGTAATCATAACGAGCATTAGCCAATAGGCTGTTGGCTGAATAGAGGCTCTTTGTTGAGTCAAGAACATCAACAATGGTACGCGTTCCTACATCAAAGCCAGCTTCTGTTGCTTCTAAAGCTGATTTAGCTGAAATAACTAGCTGTTTGTATGCTTTTATTGAACCCGCAGCGGCATGAATGTTGTTGTAATAGTTACGCACATCTTTCACAACCGTACGGTATTGACCTTCAAGCTCTTCACTAGAGGCGACATAAGCGTATTGTGCCTGTTTTACTTGAGAGCTGACATTACCACCAGAGTAAACTGGAAGGTTTAATTGAATTCCTGCAGTTAGAGCACCCTCATCTGGATTTGGATTGTTTGGTCCGGACTTATCGTATTTATAACCCGAAGTAAACGACAACGTTGGTAGGTGCCCAGACTCAGCAAGTGAAATATTGTCTCTTGCGATATCTTGGCCAATTCTTGACGCCAATAATGATAGGTTGTCTGTCTCAGCTGTTTTTACAAACGTATTGGGTTCTTGTTGTAATGGGCTTACAGAGAAAGTTTTGGTGTTCAAGGTATCTAGAGAGGTGTACTCATGACCAGTGATTGCACGCAGCTCTTCATAACTATTTGCGACTGCATTTTCTTTTAGAATTACATCAGCAGCAACTTGATCGTATTGTGCTTGGGCGTCATGTACATCAGTAATGGCAGATAGACCCACTTCAAAGCGTTGCTTCATTTGTTCAAGCTGTCGGCCAACAGCTTTCTTTTCTGCCTCACCAAAACTTAGATCGTCTTTGGCTTTTAAAATATTAAAGTAAGCCTCTGCTACACGAAGAATTAAGCCTTGCTGTTCGGCTGCATATGCGGCATCAGTTTGACGTGCTGTTTTTTCTGATACGTCTAAACCAATCCAGCTTGCGCGATTGTAAATCTCCTGATCAAGCTGAAGACCACCAACAAATCCATCGGTATTGTTTTTTGCATCTAAATGGAAAGTATTATATCCGGCAGTTAAATTAATTTGGGGTAGCAATACACTACGGGAAGAGTTGATTGCTTCAAATGCTGCATCTTTATCTGCCGCAGCTTTTAGAAGTTGTGGATCATTTTGTTTTGCTTGCTGATAAATTTGAGCGAGATCATCAGCAAGAGCTGATTGACTTAGTGAGCCAAATGCAAGGCTGATAACGATTGGAAGCAATTTTTTCATGGATGCCTTTCCTGGTCTTGCTGACAAAATAGGAGCTAAAAATATAATTACAAACTGTAGTTTACCTTAACATGCCTTGCTTGAAACTGATCATTGCAAAAATTTACGTAAATATGATGGTTTATTTTTTATTTATGGTGGTTGATATTTACACTTTTATCAATTTGATTTAAAAAAAATGTAATCTTTGTTAATTTTGTTGAAGTTAATCATTGCTGATAATCTGATTGAATGAAAAGATAGCCAACCTTCTCTGTTTGTTATAGTTACCTGTTAATTATTGCGAGCTAGCGCACTTTATTTATATAAGGGAATAATGATGAGCAAAAATGAGAAAAGTCCACTGCAGTTTGGTGTGGATGATGTAAAAGTTGAGGCGAAGGATATTGTCTACAATGGCTTTTTTAAAATGGTGAAATACCGTTTTCGTCATAAACTCTTTGCGGGCGGATGGAGCGATACGGTCAACCGAGAAATGTTTGAACGTGGGCATGCCGCCGCCTTATTACCTTATGACCCTGTCACTGATGACGTGGTTTTAATTGAACAATTTCGTGTCGGTGCGATGGCGGCTGGATGTGAGCCTTGGCAGTTCGAAATTGTCGCGGGCATGATTGATCACCAAGATGAATCTGCAGAAGATGTCGTTAAACGAGAAGCGGTTGAAGAGGCGGGGTTAACAGTCACTGAACTTCAAAAAGTGACGCGTTATTTATCAAGCTCTGGTGGTTGCTCTGAAATGCTGGATATATTCGTAGGCACTGTTGATAGTACAATAGCGAGTGGTATTCATGGTTTAGCTGAGGAAAGTGAAGATATTCGTGTTCATGTTGTTTCAAGAGCACAAGCCTATCAGTGGGTAGAATCTGGTAAAATTGAAAATGCTGCCTCGATTATTGCCTTACAATGGTTACAGCTGCATTATTTACAGTTACAGCAATAGGCCAATAAAAGGTTAAAACTATTTAAAGGATTTTATCATTGAACTCTCGATATACTGTCGACTTATCAAGCCTAATGCGCTTGTACGAAACCAATTATGCTAAGTTGCTCCCGTTATTACCTCGTAGTGACGAAGTAGGTGATGAAAGGTTTTATCGAGTATGTGATGATATATATCGCCTAAAAATCATAGAATCCACACGCTATACTACGATGATTTCTCTAGGATTAAAGAGTGATCAAGATGTTGTCGATTATTTATCGCCAGTATTAACAGTAAGGCTTTATCATGATGCTAGAGTCGCAGAAGTGTGTTCCGCTCAACAGATTTCTCGTTTAAAGCCAATATATGATTATCCTAACTTGCGTATGCATCAGAAAGATGAGAAACATCAAGTAAATCGTTTTTTAGGCGATTGGTTAAACCATTGTTTACGCCGTGGGATCAGTAACCAATCTGTTTGTTAATTGTTTTTGATTGATTAAAAGACAAGGTTTTTGACGTTTTGCAGACCTATTCGCTGCCACAGACGAACCCTGATAGTGTGGTTCTTCTTCAAATTACAGACACTCATTTGTTTGCCAATGAATCAGGCGCTCTGCTTGGTGTGGCAACTCAACAGAGCTTTCATGCCGTACTTAATGCGGTAGATGCTTCTACGCGTAAATTTGATGCAATTGTAGCAACGGGAGATATTTCCCAAGATCACACCCCAGATTCTTACCAACGTTTTGCAGAAGGCATTGCTCGTTGGGAACAACCGTGTTTTTGGTTACCGGGTAATCACGATTACCAACCAACAATGGCATCAATATTACCTTCTGAACAAATTAAAGATTGTGAACAAATATTGGTCGGTGATCATTGGCAAGTTGTATTACTTGATAGCCAAGTTGCTGGTGTGCCACATGGCGAATTATCTCATCATCAATTAGCATTGCTAGATCATGCTTTATCGCTATACCCTGAGCGACATGCTTTGGTATTACTCCATCATCATCCTTTACCCGCTGGGAGCGCATGGCTTGATCAACATCAGTTACACAATAGTGATGCATTTTGGCAGGTCATTGATAAACATACTCAAGTTAAAGCTATTTTATGTGGACATATTCATCAAGAGTTGGATCGTATTCATCGTGATGTCAGAGTGCTAGCTACACCTTCGACGTGCATTCAATTTCTTCCTGATTCTGATGATTTTGCATTAGATCAAGTAACCCCAGGTTGGCGTTATTTAGAATTAACCGCGACAGGGGATATTATTACCCAGGTTGAGCGTCTTGAAGGTGATGTATTCCAACCAACTTTTGATTCAGCAGGGTATTAATGGCATCACTACTTATTTATCTACACGGCTTTAATAGCTCGCCACAATCACTAAAAGCTCAGCAAATGGCGCAGTATTGTGCAGTTCATCGACCTGATATTAAGGTTGTGATACCGCAATTACCTAGCTATCCTGAAGAAGCGCAGACTTATCTTGAAGAGTTGATCCTTCGCTTTAAAGACGAGTACAAGATAGGTTTAGTAGGGAGTTCATTAGGTGGATATCTATGTACTTGGTTAAGTGAACGGTTTGCTTTACCAGCGGTATTAATTAACCCAGCAGTAAAACCTTATGAGTTGCTAGTTGATTATTTAGGACCACAGCAGAATCCATATAGTGGCGAAAATTATGTACTTGTTCCCCAGCATATGGCGCAATTACAGCAATTAGATGTGGTGACA
Organism: Photobacterium sp. SKA34; assembly: GCF_000153325.1. Classification (GTDB taxonomy): domain Bacteria; phylum Pseudomonadota; class Gammaproteobacteria; order Enterobacterales; family Vibrionaceae; genus Photobacterium. Next base: position 95,596 of record NZ_CH724143.1, on the reverse strand, counting down.
ATAAATGCTCCACAACACTTTTGGGTGCTATTACAAGAAGGTGATGAAGTATTAGATTATCGCCAATCAGAGTTGAAATATGCTGAATCAAAATTGACTGTTGAGCCTAATGGGGATCATAGTTTTGTCAATTTTGAACGATTTCCTGCGTCAATTATCCAATTCTTAGAATTATAACTGTTAGAATACTGCCATGTTTAGCATTCGTGAGTGGCTATGTGCCGCGATATGTTTTCTGATATTGCTTATATTTCTATGACATGTTCCATCTGATGTTCTTGTAAATAACATCATTACTCACAGTCATGAGCCTTCATGTGTCCCAGAACTTGACATATAGCGCTGGGTTACTGACTATTATTTTCAAAACTTTCCCGTAAATTTCCGTGATATGACAGATCAAAGCTATAACGCTGGAGCCATTGAGGTTCTTAATGGCCTTGAGCCAGTACGCCGCCGTCCCGGTATGTATACCGATACGGCTCGACCTAACCACTTAGGTCAAGAAGTTATCGATAACAGTGTCGATGAAGCATTGGCTGGACATGCCCGTAAAGTTGAAGTGATTCTTCATGCCGATCAATCATTAGAGGTGGTTGATGATGGTCGTGGTATGCCTGTTGATATTCACCCTGAAGAAGGTGTATCAGGGGTTGAACTTATTTTATGTAAGCTTCACGCAGGTGGTAAGTTTTCTAGTAAAAATTACCAATTTTCAGGTGGTTTACACGGGGTAGGTATCTCGGTTGTAAATGCCCTTTCTAAGCGCGTTGAAGTCACGGTAAAACGTGATGGTCAGGTTTATCAAATTGCCTTTGAAAACGGCGATAAAGTTTCTGAACTTGAAGTGATTGGTACCTGTGGTCGTCGTGCTAAAGGTACTCGTGTTCATTTCTGGCCGGATGCAAAATATTTCGACAGCGCCAAGTTCTCAGTTTCTCGCCTTAAGAGCAATCTAAAAGCTAAGGCAGTGCTATGCCCGGGTTTAGAGATTGTTTTCACTAATAAGATCACTGATGAAACTATTCGTTGGTGCTACGAAGATGGCCTTAAAGATTACCTTGCAGAAGGTGTTAAAGGTTATACCTTACTGCCAGAAGAGCCATTTACTGGCGTATTTAGCGCACAAACGGAAGCGGCTGATTGGGCACTATTGTGGCTACCTGAAGGTGGTGAACTGATCACTGAAAGCTATGTTAACTTGATCCCAACAGCACAAGGGGGTACTCACGTTAACGGTTTACGCCAAGGCTTGCTTGATGCTATGCGTGAATTCTGTGAGTTCCGTAATTTATTACCGCGTGGTGTAAAGCTCACGGCTGATGATATTTGGGAACGCTGTGCGTATGTCCTGTCGGTAAAAATCCAAGACCCACAATTTGCCGGTCAAACCAAAGAGCGTTTATCGTCACGTCAATGTGCTGCATTTGTTTCAGGTGTGGTGAAAGATGCCTTTAGCTTATGGCTTAATGAACGCCCACAACTGGCTGAACAACTGGCTGAAGTGTGTATTGCTAATGCCCATCGTCGTATGCGCGCCAGCAAAAAGGTTGTCCGTAAGAAGATTGCTTCAGGTCCAGCACTGCCAGGTAAATTAGCGGACTGTTCACAGCAAGATCTTAACCGCACTGAATTATTCCTAGTAGAGGGTGACTCGGCAGGTGGCTCTGCGAAACAAGCACGTGATCGTATGTATCAAGCAATCATGCCACTTCGCGGTAAGATCTTAAATACGTGGGAAGTATCTTCTGACCAAGTTCTTGCATCAGAAGAAGTACATAATATTTCAATTGCGCTCGGTATTGATCCCGATAGTGAAGATTTGAGTGGGTTACGTTACGGTAAGATCTGCGTACTTGCCGATGCGGACTCCGATGGTCTTCACATTGCTACCTTGTTGTGTGCGTTATTTATGAAGCACTTTGAACACCTAGTCCGTGCTGGGCATGTGTTTATTGCTATGCCGCCGTTATACCGTATCGATTTAGGTAAAGAGGTTTACTACGCCCTCGATGAAGCTGAGAAAAACAGTATTCTTGAACGCTTGAAAGGCAAGCGTGGCAAGGTTAACGTACAGCGATTTAAAGGTCTGGGTGAAATGAACCCATTGCAATTGCGTGAAACGACTATGGATCCTAATACTCGTCGTTTAGTGCAGTTAACGATTGATGATGACAATGAAACCAATGAAATGATGGACATGCTACTCGGTAAGAAGCGTGCAGAAGATCGTCGTCATTGGTTGCAAAGCAAAGGCGATATGGCTGAAGTGTGATCAGCTTTTTATTCTATTTCATCTGTTAGTGATAACTGGCAGATAAGCAAAATTAAAGACGGATTATCTAACGATGACTGATGTCTCAATGGATGGCGTTGAACAACTTCCTCTTAGGAAGTTTACTGAAGACGCTTATTTAAATTACTCCATGTATGTAATCATGGATCGTGCTTTACCGTTTATCGGTGATGGTCTTAAACCCGTACAGCGCCGTATTATTTATGCGATGTCTGAGCTGGGTTTAAGTGCAACGGCAAAATATAAAAAATCAGCCCGTACAGTGGGTGATGTATTAGGTAAATATCACCCTCATGGTGATTCTGCCTGTTATGAAGCCATGGTATTGATGGCACAGCCTTTCTCTTACCGTTATCCGTTAGTAGATGGGCAAGGTAACTGGGGGGCACCTGATGATCCTAAGTCATTTGCTGCGATGCGTTATACCGAATCACGTTTATCACGTTTTTCTGAAGTATTGCTGTCTGAGTTAGGTCAAGGCACTGCAGATTGGGTACCAAACTTTGACGGTACAATGCAAGAGCCTAAGATGTTACCTGCACGTCTGCCGCATATTTTGCTTAATGGCGTGACGGGTATTGCTGTTGGTATGGCAACCGATATACCACCGCACAATGCGCGTGAAGTTGCCAATGCTGCAGTACACATGATTGAAAACCCAAAGGCGGATCTTGATGCGCTAATGGAGTTTGTTCAAGGCCCTGATTACCCAACAGAAGCGGAAATCATTACCTCTAAGGCTGACCTAAAGAAAGTTTATAAGAGTGGCCGAGGCAGCATTAGAATGCGCGCGGTTTGGCACAAAGAGAACGGTGATATTGTTATTACCGCATTGCCACACCAAACGTCAGGTGCAAAACTACTTGAGCAAATTGCTAGCCAAATGCGTGCGAAGAAATTGCCAATGGTTGAGGACTTACGTGACGAATCCGATCACGAAAACCCAACTCGTATTGTGATTGTGCCACGCTCTAACCGCATTGATTGCGAGCAGTTGATGAATCACCTGTTTGCTTCAACAGATCTTGAAAAGAGCTTCCGTGCGAACTTGAACATGCTAGGTCTAGATGGTCGTCCACAAGTAAAAGGTTTAGTGGAGATTATTGCTGAATGGCTTGAATATCGCCGTACAACAGTACGTCGTCGTTTACAGTACCGTTTAGATAAAGTGAATGCGCGCTTACATATCTTAGAAGGTTTACTGGCCGCTTACCTTAACATTGATGAAGTGATTGAGATCATCCGTAATGAGGAAGATCCAAAAGCAGAATTCATGTCACGTTTTGGTTTATCAGCGATTCAAGCAGACGCAATTTTAGAAATTAAACTGCGTCAATTAGCCAAGCTTGAAGAAATTAAGATCCGTGCTGAGCAAGACGAATTAGCCAAAGAGCGTGAGCAACTAGAAAAGTTACTGGGCTCTGAGCGTCGCTTAAATACTTTAATTAAGAAAGAAATTCTCGCTGATGCAGAGAAGTATGGTGATGATCGCCGTTCGCCATTAGTTGAACGTGAAGAAGCGAAAGCATTAACTGAACGTGACTTGATCCCAAGTGAGGCGATCACAGTTGTACTATCAGAGAAAGGCTGGATCCGTCATGCTAAAGGCCATGAGGTAGATCCAAGCTCGCTAAATTATAAGTCGGGTGACAGTTACCTTGCGCATGCTCGAGGTAAGAGTAATCTGCCTGCGATTTTCTTAGGCTCTGATGGACGAAGTTATGCGTTAGAATCACATAGCTTGCCATCTGCACGTAGCCAAGGTGAACCTATCACGGGGCGTTTAAATTTAACCCCAGGCACAAATATGCGCCAAGTGTTAATGGCAGAAGACGATCAAATTTGGTTAATGGCATCGGATGCAGGTTATGGATTTATCTGTAAGAGCACAGATATGGTATCGAAAAATAAGAGCGGTAAAGCCTTATTAACGGTACCTGAAAATGCTGCTGTGCTGCCGCCACAGCCTGTTGCTGATATTGAGAATGATCAGATATTAGCCATTACCAATGAAGGTCGAATGTTACTGTTCCCAATTAAAGATTTACCGCAACTGGGTAAAGGTAAGGGTAACAAGATCATTAACATTCCATCTGCACGTTCAAAAGCGCGTGAAGAATTCTTATCCTACTTAACGGTAATTAGTGCAGATACCCATGTCACTCTTTATGCAGGTAAACGTAAACTAGGATTGAAACCGTCGGATCTCTATAATTTCCGTGGTGAGCGTGGGCGTCGAGGAGCGATGTTACCTCGAGGTCTACAGCGAGTGACACGCATGGAGATTGATTCACCAAACGAGCAATCTTCCGGTATTCCATCGGAATAGTTATTTCTGATGAGATATTCAAAGCCCTCACATTGAGGGCTTTTTTGATCTAAGTTGTGTGTATCGTTTCTATTGATAAGCGAATAATAAGTGAATAAAGAATACACATAAAACGTGTATTTTCTCTTGCTGTGAGTATACTAGCGAACGCTTGTACGCTGAGGAGAGCTAAAATGATTTTTGTTTTGCGGATATTTGCTATCGCAATTTTTGCTATCGTGACGTTTATTTTTGGTTGCGGATATTGTTTATTAAGCCCACGTAACCCTAAACACGTTTATACCTTTGGACGTTTGTTTAGTAAAATGTCACGTGTACTAGGGATCAAATTAGAGTTCCGATACGCAGAGGGTGCTGAAAAAGTCGGCTCTGCTATCTATATTGCGAACCACCAGAATACTTATGATCTCTTTACGGTTTCTGGTGCAATCATGCCTCGCACCGTTACTGTGGGTAAAAAAAGTTTAGTATGGTTACCGTTATTTGGTCAGCTATACTGGATAACAGGTAATATCTTAATTGATCGTGCAAACCGCAGTAAAGCGGTGGGTACCATAGGTCAAGTTGTCGATAAAATTAAACAAAACAAAGTTTCTGTGTGGATGTTCCCTGAAGGAACTCGCTCTCGTGGGCGTGGTTTATTGCCGTTTAAAACAGGTGCTTTCCATGCTGCAATTGGCGCGAATGTTCCTGTTGTACCGATTGTTTGTAGTTCAACTGATCATGTCAGGTTAAATCGTTGGGATAACGACGTGGTGATTGTAGAAGTGATGAAGCCGATTTCAACGGACGGCTTACATAAAGAAGACGTTCGTAGTCTCTCTAGCCGTTCTCATGATGTCATGGCTGAAAAATTAGCAGAGCTTAATGCAGAAGCGAGTGAGCGTAGTAAAGGCTAATTTATTTGTTTCGTAAGTATTAATAAACAAGGACATGTTTATCACATGTCCTTGTTTTATTTTAATCCCCCTGAATTTAAAGGGGTAATTTTATAACAGTGTAAAGATTGATGACTGAAGAATATGTAGTCTTGGTTGATAGCCAAGGTGAATTTCAAGGCTTACAAGAGAAAATGGCAGCGCATCAACAAGGTGCTTTACATTTGGCATTTTCGGTTTTGTTGTATCGAAATACCACGTCTGGTCGTGAATACTTACTTCATCAACGCGCGTTGCATAAATATCATAGTGGTGGGCTGTGGACTAATACGTGTTGTTCACACCCTCGTCAACATGAGTCGATAGAACAAGCAGGGATACGACGTTTAGCAGAAGAAATGGGGATCACGCAAGTGACTTCGTTATCAGATATTGGTCACTTCTGTTATTACGCAGAGCTTGATAATCAACTGTTTGAGCATGAACTCGATCATGTGTTGATGGCTGATGTTGGCGAGATAAAGATTGTCCCTAACGCTGATGAAGTGATGGACTATCGCTGGTGGTCTGAAGAGGCGATTAAACAAACGTTAAAGACTCAGCCTGAATTATTTACTGCATGGTTTGGTCAAGTGTTTGCTTTTGCCACTAAGTAACTAGCGTTGTTTTATTAATAAAAAAGCTGTTAACGAGACTCCGTTAGCAGCTTTTTTTATAGCAAATTAAGACGTAATTAAACGTTTAATATCGACGATTATTTACGAACAGCAATTGCTTCGATTTCAATTTTTACATCTTTTGGCAAACGTGCAACTTCAACACAAGAACGTGCAGGGTAAGGTGCGTTATGCTCATCAAAGAAGTTACCATACACTTCGTTAACGGCAGCGAAGTCATTTAAGTCTTTAACAAAAACAGTCATCTTAACAATGTCAGAAACCTGAAGACCTGAAGATTCCACTACAGCTTTTACATTGTCTAAAGATTGTCGAGCTTGCGCAGCAATCTCTTCTGGTACTTCACCTGTTGCAGGGTTTACAGGGATCTGACCTGAAGTTAGTACCATATTGCCAAGGTCAACACCTTGTACGTATGGACCGATTGCTGCAGGAGCTTGTTCTGTATGAAGAACCTTAGTCATTGTTTATCCTTATAAATCATAATTCATGCTGGGCATATTACTTATTTCTAATGTTATTGGGGCATTTGCTATAAGATTCAAGCTTAAAACCTATTTATATCAACCCTAGTTTTGTACGTATCGCTGTTTCGCATTCGGTAATTCTGTTTATATCACTTGGAGCAATCATAACAGTGTCATTGCCAGCAACTGTGCCTAGGATCTCTTTATGAGGGTGAACATCGACAAGCCTTGCGATTAATTGCGCGCAGCCAGGGTGTGTCTTTACTACGATAACTAGTTGATTATGAGTAATATATTCAATTTGTGAGGCGATGACGGATTGTACTTTGACTGGTTCATTTTCGGTGGTTAAGCAGTAAACTTTTTTGCCATAAACGTTAGGTATTTTGGTAACACTTAACCGTGAAAGTAAACGTGAAACCGTGGATTGACTGATGTCACTAAAACCTATTTTGATCAGGGTTTGTCGGATATCATCTTGAGTAGTAAAGCTTTGCTGTTGCAATAACTGTTTACAGGCCGAGGTAATGTCATCCTCTTTAAAGTGATGATTTATTGCACCGTGTGATACATAGTCCTCCACGGGTTGCTCCTTTCTTTATGCTATCAACTATAATGTTACGCACTTTGGTTTCAAGTCCGAGACTCAGAGGCGATGTGAGCATATTTCCAATGTTGTTATTATTTTCGAAAGTAGAGTAACAATAAATACTAATAAGAGATTTGATGCTTATCACTAATCTATCAAAAGGCATGGGGTTGGGGCTATGTATCGTTCATGCTGATAGGTGGAGCATTATAAGAGGGGAAACTAAGCCTATTCGATTGAAATAGGCTTAGTGATTCAACTGAGATATTAAGCGTTGCACTCAGTCACAATTTCGCGAGAGAAAACTTTCTCACAGTACTTACACTTTAATTGAATATCTGCTTTTTTAGTTATCACTTTAAAACCACTACTAACAGGCTCACCGTGAGAGATACAGTTACTATTTGGACACTTAAATACAGCGCTGATAAAGTTAGGAAGTGAAAGGTTTAGCTTTTTTACCACTTCATAGTTTTCAATTTGGTTTACAGTTGCTTTCGGTGCATAGAGTGCTAGTTGATTTGCTTGATCTTCATTAATGAATACATTCTCGATTTTAATGAGATCTTTAGCGCCGAGAGCCGATGATGGTAGGTTTAAGCCGATAGTAACTCGTTGATTTGAGTTATCCATATTAAATAGCTTTAAAACTTTAATACCAACATTAGCAGGAATATGGTCGATAACCGTGCCATTTTTAATTGCTTCAACTTGCAGTTGTGTTTCTTTAGACATGATCAATACTCCTACTTACAGCGTTTCATTAAGAACAAGAGCTAATAGCGCTTGGCGCGCGTATACACCATTTTCTGCTTGTTGAAAAAAGTAAGCATGCTTGGTTTTATCTACATCGACAGTGATTTCATCGACGCGAGGAAGGGGATGAAGCACTTTTAAATTATCTCGGGCATTATCTAACATTTTTGCTGTCAGGATATAAGCTGCTTTCATATGTGCGTATTCTGATTCATCGAAACGTTCTTTTTGTACTCGTGTCATATAAAGAATGTCTAACTCTGGGATCACCTCTTCCATTTCACTATGAACACTGTATTTGATACCCGCATCATCCAGTTCTTCACAAATGTAATCTGGCATCGCTAATACTTCTGGTGCAATAAAGAAAAATTTAACGTTATTAAATTTTGATAGGGCTTGTGTTAATGAATGAACGGTACGACCATATTTTAAATCACCGACAAATGCGATGTTGATATTATCAAGCGTGCCTTGAGTTTCGTAAATGGTAAATAAATCCAATAGTGTTTGTGTTGGGTGCTGATTAGCGCCATCACCACCATTAATTACTGGTACACCATTTGAGAATTCAGAAGCCAAACGTGCCGCACCTTCCTGAGGGTGACGCATAACAAAAGCATCTACATAAGAGGTGATCACTTGAACAGAGTCTGAGAGCGTTTCACCTTTATTTGCAAGTGATGTATTGCCTGCGGTATCAAAACCTACAACAGTACCACCTAAACGCTGAATAGCTGTCTCAAATGAAAGGCGTGTACGGGTAGAAGGTTCAAAGAAGCAACTTGCAATGACTTTATTCTTTAACAGCTCCGGGTTTGGATCTGTTTTAAGCATCTTTGCTGTCTGGATAATTAATTCAAGCTCTGCTCGACTTAGTTCTGGGATGGAAATTATATGCTTCTTAAACAGCGAATTAGCCATGTCTTCTTCCCTCTATTAATAATAAAATAACGCTATTACGACCTGAGCCGTTATCTTTGCCGAATTTTAGGCAAAAAAAAGCCTCCTAATAAAAGGAGGCTTTTTTCAAAAATAGGAATGCGAACCGATGTTAGTAAACGGTGACAATAAATCAGTGCTGTCTACTTTTGTCAGATTCATTACTGGGCTCGTGTTCGACAAATTGGCAAGGATTATACCGCCATTTCTCCATGACGCAAGCGTTTGCTTAAAGTATTCAATTAACGGATATTTATTCAATTTCCAATATAAATAAGTGTGCGTTTTTATTGAAAGTTAAGGCTGTCTGTTGAATTTTATGCATATGAGTACTAACAAAAATGTCGCACAAATAGGCGACATTTTTAATATTGATATTTTATTGTAGTGATTACTTTTAGTTAATTTCCGAGTGTTGCAACCATCACTGCCTTGATGGTGTGCATGCGGTTTTCCGCTTCATCAAAGACGACGGAGTGTTTTGACTCAATTACCTCATCGGTTACTTCAATACCCTGTGTGAGTTCTGGGTATTCTTTCGCGAGTTCTTTTCCTATCGTTGTATCTTCACCGTGGAATGCTGGCAAACAGTGCATGAATTTAACATGTGGGTTACCTGTAGCTTTAATCGTGTCCATATTGACTTGATAAGGAAGCATTAAGTTAATACGTTCAGCCCATGCTTCTTTAGCTTCCCCCATTGATACCCAAACGTCTGTGTAGAGGAAGTCACACCCCTGAACACCTTCTTGAACATTTTCTGTCATGGTGATTTTTGCACCCGTTTCTTCTGCTATTTTACGACACTGTGAAACTAATTCGTCTTCAGGCCAGAATGCTTTTGGCGCAACGAGACGAATATCCATCCCCATCTTAGCGGCACCCACCATCAGTGAATTGCCCATGTTATTTCGAGCATCACCTAAGTAAGCAAATGACACTTCATGAAGCTGTTTACCTTGTATATGCTCTTGCATAGTTAAGAAGTCAGCGAGAATTTGCGTTGGGTGGAATTCATCTGTTAATCCGTTCCATACAGGGACACCTGCATATTGCCCTAACTCTTCAACAACGGCTTGACCAAAACCGCGGTATTCAATGCCATCATACATACGACCCAATACGCGAGCGGTATCTTTCATTGACTCTTTGTGACCGATTTGTGAGCCTGAAGGCCCAAGATATGTCACCTTTGCGCCTTGATCAAAAGCCGCTACTTCAAATGCACAACGAGTACGGGTCGATGATTTTTCAAAAATGAGAGCAATATTTTTACCGTTAAGACGAGGTTGCTCATAACCGTTATATTTGGCTTTTTTTAAGTCAGCTGAAAGCTCTAAAAGGTGCTGAATTTCACGAGGTGAGAAGTCTAGTAGTTTTAGAAAATTACGGTTACGAAGATTAAAAGCCATGGTACATCCCTCTTTCATGATTTCTATAATTGAATGTAGCTTGTCTGAACAAGATTAAGTCATACTCATCAATGTTAGAATATGTTTGTTGTATTATTACTAGTTTGTGAATATTTACTCAACTATTGAGCAATAATATTTGTTCCAGCTTGGCCTTTTAATATTTTTAAGCCATCTTGTAGTTGTCCGATCCCGACTAACTTTCCACCTTTTTTGATAAACTCGCAGGATGCGTCGATTTTTGGCCCCATAGAGCCAGCATCAAAGACATAGTTTGCTAATTCAGACGGTGTAGTGCTGTGCAGTGCTTTTTGAGTTGGTTTCCCCCAATCTAAATACACAGCATCGGCATCGGTTAAAATCAGGAGAGCGTCAGCATTTAGTTGTTTAGCTAAAAATGCTGCCGACATATCTTTATCGATAACAGCTTCGATACCGATCAGTTTGTTCTCTTCCCGTTTGACAGGAATGCCACCACCACCAGTACAAATCACTAAATGATCTTTATTAATAAGGGTTTCAATCGCATCGCATTCAATAATGCCTGTTGGTTTGGGACTCGGCACTACACGGCGGAAGTAATCACCATCGGGTTTGATAGTCCAATGAAACTTTTCTGCTAAATCACGCGCTTCATCTTCTTGATAAACGGGACCGATAGGTTTACTAGGATCTAAAAAGGCAGGATCGTTAGGATCAACGGCCATTTGCGTCAGCATACAAGACACATTTTTTTCTGGCAGAATGTTTTTCAATTCTTGCATTAAGATATAGCCAATCATACCTTGTGTTTCTGAGCCAAGAACATCAAGTGGATAGGGAGTCACTTTCTTATATTCAAGCCCTTGTAGAGCGAGTAAGCCGACCTGTGGTCCATTTCCGTGAATAAGGACAACATTATATTCCTGAGCTATTTCAGCGATAGTTTGTGCAGCAATTGCAATATTATGTCGTTGAATATCGGCTTCTAATGGTTCATTACGGCGCAAAAGAGCATTACCACCTAGAGCGATGACAATCGTTTGTTTGGTCATAACAATGTTCTCTTCGTTGAGACAGGCTGATGCTAATTGATCAGCTAGCGTGCATATAGATAAGTCTGTTAGATACCATCACGTTCAATTGGGCAGCTCATACAGCGAGCACCACCACGACCACGGCCGAGTTCGTCGCCTGGAATAGGTAATACGGTAATTCCTGCTTTATCGTATTTTTCATTCGTATAAGTATTGCGCTCGTAGCCAATAACAACGCCAGGCTTCACGGTTAACACGTTGTTTGCGTCATTCCATTGTTCACGTTCAGCCTCAAAGCTATCTCCACCTGTTGTTATGAGGTTTAATTTGTCGACTTCTAAGGCTTTTTCGATAGCAGTAACAAAGTAACCCTCTTCCTTAATATCAACTCTGCCGGATTGATCGCCGGTTAAGCTCCAACATTTAACATCTTTACTGACAACTTCAGGGTAAACTGAAAAAGTATCTACATTCATGTGTGTCATTACAGTATCTAGGTGCATGCATGAACGATCTTTAGGTAGTTCTATTGCAATGATTTTCTTTGCTTGATTATGCTTAAATAAACTAGAGGCAAGGTGTTCGACTCCCTGTGGTGTTGTTCGTTCTGACATACCGATCAAGACAGTACCTTTACCGATCACTAAGACATCACCGCCTTCAATTGTTGATTTGTCATATGATCTGACTTCGTCACCAAAATATTTAATGAAATCTTGACCTGCAAAAGTAGGATGCCAGCGATAAATAGCACGAAGATGATTGGTTTCACGTTGACGAGCTTCTTTTGCCATAGGGTTTATCGAAACGCCACCGTATACCCAGCATGAAGTGTCACGGGTAAATAAGTGGTTAGGTAATGGCTTTATAATGAAGTCATTCGGTTGATTAATTCCTTGTAGCATTGAAGAGGACTTCATTGGTAAATCGGCATAACTAAGTCCACCGATTAACATAGATGCTAATTTAAGGTGAGGTAGATCGGCTAGGAAACAGCGAATATCATTGGCAAATGTTTGTCCGAAGCGGTATTCAGAAATTTGAGTTTCTAGTAGCCAGTTTTTAGCTTCAGGAATATCTAACGTTTCAGCAAGCATATTATGGAGAAGTAATACTTCAACCCCCTGTCCACGTAATGTATCAGCAAAAACATCATGTTCTTCACCCGCTTTTTCAACGGATAAAACATCATCAAATAATAAGTCTTGGCAATTGGATGGTGTTAAGTGACTAATAGAACGGCCTGGACGATGAATTAAAACACGATGTAATTGACCTATTTCCGAACCTACATAACAGTTATTCATAATAGTATCTCGCTTACGAAATTATTTTATTTAAGGTGGTTTTTATCTTGTTAATATATTTATTTGATAGTTACAATACGCTTTGTTTTTTATTTTAAATCGACCTTAATCACATATCTAAATATATTTTATTTGTTTTTGAATATTCTATTTTTTTAAATCCCTCCTTGTTAGTGGTTTATTATTTTTTTAATAAAATCTACACTTTGGTGGTTTTTATATATTTAAATATTTTGACTGCTATATAAATAAAGCACCAATACTTAATACAATCATAGTTAATAATATAATTAAGCCTAATAACGGAGCGACCCATTTTAACCAGCGAATATAAGGAACTCTCGCAATAGCTAATCCCCCCATAACAACAGCAGAGGTTGGAGTTATTAAATTAACCACACCTGATGCAGATTGGTATGCGGTGACAACAAGATCTCGTCCTACTCCTGCAAAATCTGCAAGTGGAGCCATAATTGGCATGGTTAAAACGGCTAATCCGGAAGTTGATGGCACAAGAAACGAAAGTAAAATTTCCAACCAATACATAACATTGATGAAAACAACGGAGGATAAACCTGTTACTAAATGCTCTGCTGAGTTTAATATTGTGTCTGTTATCATGCCACGATCCATGATCACTACAATTCCGCGAGCAATACCGATAATCAGAGCAACACCTAATAGATCTCTCGCACCATCAATGAAGCTAGTAGTAAATTCTTCTTCGCTCATACGAGCAATTAAGCCAATTATAATTGATGAACCTAGGAACATGGCCGATATTTGTGCCATCCACCATCCTTGAACAGAGACACCATAAATCATTACAGCAAAAGATAAGCCGAAAAGAGTAAGAATAATTTTTCGTGTGGTTGTAAATTCTAAATTATCTTCTGATTTATTACTCAAAAAATGCTTTTGGTTTTCTTCATACATATCGTAAACGACTGACTTTGTTTTATCTGCACGAACCTTTTTGGCATAGCGCATAACGTAAGCGGCACAAATGATAAAACCTACAACGAGTATAATAATGCGTAATGCAATACCATCAGTGAAAGGAATACCTGCTGCATTTGCAGCAATCACAGTGGCAAACGGATTAATCGTTGAGCCTAAAGTTCCGATCCCTGCCCCAAGTAATACTGTAGCTGCGGCAACTAATGGATCAAAGCGTGCAGCCATCATGACGGGAACAAGTAAGGTGTAAAAGGGGAGTGACTCTTCAGCCATACCATAAACTGTTCCGCCAGCGGCAAATAGTCCCATCAAAATAGGGATCATCAGCTCTTCTCTTCCGTAGAGCTTAGCTGTAACGCGTTCAATCCCTGCATCAATGGCACCAGTTTTAGTAACTAAACCTAAAAAACCACCAATGATAAGAATAAAAAGTGAAACATCGATAGCTGCTGCTTCATAAGTGTCGTGATTATAGAAACCATCAATAGGAGCGAGAAGGACATCAATAGGATCCTGAGGATTGGCTTCTACGGCATGATATGTTCCTGTAACTGGTACTTCTTTTCCTAGTTCTTCATTAAGAACACGATCATATTGACCTGCAGGTACTATCCAAGTGAGAGCAGCAACGAATGCTATAAGAATAAATAAAATGGTGTAGGCAGAAGGGAACTTGAGATGTGTAAAAAAGCCTTTCTTTTTTCCCTTAACTTGAGAGTGTGTTGTCATGATGATCTCCAGCATTTAGCTATTAGAGCCAATTGCATTAATAAGTGAGCGATGACCAGAAAGAGTGTAGCTATCTTTACAGTAATATGTTGTTAGCTTTGCGATGATGAAACTTAGTAATAACCCATTTTTGAATATTCTTTATTTCTTATCTTTATCATTCTTAAATCCTTTTTTAATTTTATTTTGTTTTTTTTCTGCTTACTACTGATTTCCGTGCAGGAATATTATTACTCAAATCGTTTTCTAACTCGGTATTCACTCACACTTTTTACTGTTTTCTAATCACTTGAATGAATGGAAAGTCAACGAGATGGGAATTAATTGATAAAAAGTGATTACTTATTCTTTTTCTTTTTTGTTAGAGAGCGAACAAAATGATTGGATTGAGTATCAAAAATGATGTGACGATTACTTTCTTTAGCTTGGTGAGTAATTTTAAGTTTTATAAAAAAAGAAGGAGATCAGCGTTGGAATTTATAAAGTGAATGGAAATATTATGCATTTTAATTGCTTTAAGTTTTGCGATTTAAAATCGTAATGACTTTTGACTTAAATCAAATTAGCATTCCTACTAACGTAACAGGTGGTAATTAATGGCAAACCATGCGATATTTGCCAGCAAATTGATTCCACAGTCGGAGTGAACCCATGTCTTATGCAGAACTGATCGAAGAGCAAAAAGAAGAAACACGCGAAATTATTGCCGCGTTACTTGAAGATGGCAGTGAGCCAGATGCTCTTTATACGATTGAGCACCACTTTTCTGCGGATACGTTTGAAGAGTTAGAAGGTGCTGCTGTAGAAGCCTTTAAACTTGGTTTTGAAGTTTTAGAAGCAGAAGAGCTTGAGCTAGCACCAGAAGATGGCGGCGGTAAAGTTGTTTGTTTCGATGCTGTAATGGAATCAGCACTGAACGCTGAGTTGATTGACGAACAAGCAGAAAAGTTAATCAAACTTGCTGAAAAACACAATATCGATTATGACGGTTGGGGCACTTACTTCGAGTCTGATGAAGATGACGAAGAAGAGTTCGAAGACGAAGAATAATCGTAAAAAACAGATTGAATAATTAAAAGCCGGCATTTTGCTGGCTTTTTCTCTTTTTAGCCGTGGTTATCGATCTTTTTATTTTTTGAGATGCTCAAACCGTAATCACGATCACGGTGCACTAGCAAAAATTGCGTAAATTTATTTGTTTTATTATCAAGTTGACTGAGTGTGCTCAGTGCTGGAGTTATTGATGACAATTTTGCTTAATGGTCAATGGCAGTTAACCTGTGTTCAACGAGCGGCACTACAAGATCTTCATATTGAATTGCCAGGCGACGTACATTCTGCGCTTTATGCTGCTGGTGAGATCCCTGATCCATATTGGGCTACCAATGAAAAGAAAGTTCAATGGGTCGGTGAATGCGATTGGGTTGTTAGTCGACAGTTTGAGTTAACCGAAGAGCAGTTAGCTTGTAATGCGATGGACTTGGTGATGGATCACTTAGATACTGTTGCCGAGATCCGTGTAAACGGCCATACCGTAGCTGATTTTAATAATATGTTCATGCGTCATAAAGTGGATGTATTAAGCTGTCTTCAAGTGGGTAGCAATCGTATTGAGATTGTCTTACATCGTGCTGATTTAGCGGCGAAAAAACGCGCAGATAAACTGCCATTTCCAGTGCCATGGGCTGAAGGGAATAACCAAATTCCTCACATGAATACTTTGCGTAAAACGCAATGTCATGCTGGTTGGGATTGGGGAATTTGTTTATCGGTACTTGGTGTTTATGGTGACATTGAGCTTCAGCCGATAGAACATGTTCGAATCAGTCATGTGAGTACGAAACAAAAGTGGCTCGATCAAGAGTGCGAGTTATCTGTCACGCTCAATTATGAAGTGGTATCAGAGAAAGGGTTAGCAAACGCGGCTGTTACGTTTAACGATCAAACCTTTCACCTAACGCTTGATCGTGATGCAACGAAAACATGTGTCTTATTCCGTATTGTGGAGCCTCGTCGTTGGTGGCCCGCTGGGTATGGCAAACCTCGTTTATATGATCTTAAAATTGAAGCTGACGGCAGTTATATCAATAAGAAGATTGGCCTGCGTAAGCTTGAGTTGATCACTGAAGATGATGAATTTGGCCAAAGTATGGTCTTTAAAATTAACGATGTTGAGATCTCTGCATTGGGTGCCAATTGGATTCCGATGGATGCGATGCCTTCACGCATGACGGATCAACGGTATCGTTCTTTGTTGGAAGATGCGTTAGCTGCCAATATGAACATGCTACGTGTTTGGGGCGGAGGCATGTATGAAAAAGATATCTTCTATGAGTTGTGTGATGAATTAGGGATCATGGTATGGCAAGATTTAATGTTTGCTTGTGCGCTGTACCCTTCAACACCTGATTTTGTAGCAGAAGTAAAACAGGAAGTTGAATACCAAGTCCGCCGATTAAAAGATCATGCAAGCCTAGCCTTATGGTGTGGTGACAATGAAGTGATAGGTGCGATTAGTTGGTATCCGGAATCGCGTCAAAACCGCGAAAAATATCTTGTTAATTATGATCGCTTAAACCGTGCATTAGCAGAAGTGGTTGAAAAAGAAGATCCTTCTCGTCGTTTCTGGGCGAGCTCGCCGTGTAATGGTGAGTTAGATTTTGGCGATGCGTGGCACGATGATAAACGTGGCGACATGCATTTCTGGGATGTATGGCATTCAGGTAAAGATTTTGAAGCCTACCAAACTGTCACACCACGTTTTTGTTCTGAGTTTGGTTTCCAATCATGGCCGTCACTGCCGACAGTGAAGACGTTTGCCCCTGAGCAAGATTGGAATATCACGTCACCAAGTTTTGAATGTCATCAGAAAAATAGCCGTGGTAACTCTATTATCACAGAAATGTTTACCCGCTATTTCCGCTTCCCTAATGGTTTCGTCAATATGTTGTACCTATCGCAAGTACAACAAGCAATGGCGATTAAAACGGCAGCAGAATATTGGCGTGCTCATAAGCCGACAAATCGTGGCATTTTATTCTGGCAATTGAATGATTGCTGGCCAGTAAGCTCATGGTCATCGCTAGAATATAGCGGTCGTTGGAAGCAGTTGCACTATCATACTCGACGTTTCTTTGCGCCACAGATGGCGACCTTTATTCGAGATGATCAAGGAGTAAAACTTCACTTGATCAATGATGGTCGTAATAGTGCTGAGTTAAAAGGTGAAGTGGTATGGCAGAGCTGGGAAGGTGAGATTTTATATCGTGAACCTATTTCAGAGTTCCTTAATCCTGATTGCACTAAAGTAGTGTGGGAATGGCTAAACGAAGATCTTGATGGTCATGAGAGTGAGGGCTTCTTCCATGTGCATTTACGCAATGGCAATAAACTGATTGAAAACACATGGTTTCCAGCGAAACCTAAAGAATGTGAATTAGAAGATCCTGATTTACGTTTTGAAGTTGCTGAAATGAATGGTGAAATATCAGTGATGCTGAGTAGCAGCAAACCTGCTTTCTATGTTCATTTAGAATTTGAAGGGGAAGGTCGATTTGAAGATTCAAGCTTTACTCTCGTCCCTGAGCACCAACGCCAAGTGAAGTACATTGGCTCAGCCAGTTACGATGAAGTCGTGCAAGGCTTACGTGTTTATCATTTAAAGCAAAGCTACTAATCCATTATATTGCTTAGATAAGCCTGCTGAGAGAGTCTCTGAGCAGGCTTTTTATTATCATTATTAATGAATTAGAAGGTTTTAAGCATATGAATTTCACACACATTGTGCCCTGTATTGCCTAGCGCAGTTGGAATATCGACAAAGCCTAGAGATTGATAGAGTTTCACCGCTTCTTTTAATACCTCTGTGGTCTCTAAATAGCAGCCTTTAAAGCCATTTTCTCGGGCAAACTTTAATGCCTGAACAGTTAATACTCGTGCTAACCCCTTGCCTCTGAGCTCTGGTAAGAAGAAGACTTTTTGCAGTTCACTCCACTGTGCATCTCCCGCTAATGGTGCTACACCGCCACAGCCTAAAATACGATTGTTTTTTTCTATCACCCAATAACGACTTTTCGGTAATTGGTAATGCTGGAAGAGATCATCAAGATGAGGATCCGCAACGCTAAAGCCTCTATCTGGGGTTAATCCATATTCAGCTGAAACACGACGAATAAGTGCAGCAACGGCGGCATTATCTAAAGGCGTGATTTCTCTGAGTACATACCCCTGTTGATGCTCTGTGATTGTCAAAGCTTTATGGTAACGGCGTAAACTTGTTTCTAACTGCTCTATTTCATCTTGATCCAGTTGATTTAAAATCGTTTGGGTATCTTTATCAAGTTGGTGGTGAAGAGCGGAGAGTGTTTGAATACCATTCGGTGTCAACTGAGAGAGTTGGCTACGTTTATCGTTAGGGTTGGCAATTGAATGGATCAATCCTTGGTTGAGTAACATGGCTAAATTACGGCTGGCATTGGATTTATCGACCCGTAAACGCTCTGCCATTTGATTAACCGTACAAGGCCCTTGTTCTAACTCAATCAAAGTGTGGGCTTGTACGTGGGTAAGGGCGAATTGTCCACATTGATTATTTAGCATGCCGAGTTGACGGACTAATTGGCGAGAGAGCTGGCGAAGTTGTTGGGGCTGCATGATTTATCCTTGAATTTAATTGCACTACGCAACTAAATTAGTTGCAGCCTGCAACAATGTCAATCTTTTTTATCTATCGTGTTGTTTATTAGTGCTGACAAGCCATTGCATCTAGCCAAGTGGGCTGATGTGTCCCTGCTTGGTTGTGATCTTTACGTTGCCATACACGTTCATGGAAATAGTAAGCCATGGTATTAATTGCAGGTTCGATCATTGCCATTAGGCTACCAATTAGTACGTCACCAGTAAGAAGGTAAACAACACTAAATGCGACACTGAAGTGCACAATAGCAAAGCTTACTGTTTTGCGACTTGGCGTATTAAAGTGTGATTGTTTGAGTGTTTTGCTTTGCCACACTTTTTCATGGAAATAAAAGGCAACGGTATTAACTATCGGCTCAATCATTGCAATTAAACTACCAATAATGATATCGCCAGTAAGAAGGTAAGCCACGCTAAAAGCGACAGTAAAATGGATGGCGGCAAAACTGATTGTCTTTTTCATAAGGTGATCCTCAATTCGATGAGGTCATTATCATAGAATATTAGCAATAACTAAATTTGTTATTTTATATATTACTAATAGGTGAAAGCTATTGTTTGAAAAGAGATGCCGGATTTGAAACATAAAAAAACCGACAGTATGTGACTGTCGGTTTTTATTAATCAAGAATGATTGGTGAGATTATAGCGCAGCAATCGTTGCTTTTTGCTCAATAAGCTTCACTAATGTTTCTTCATAACCGGCTAGCTTTTCACGCTCTTTAGTGATCACGATTTCAGGCGCTTTAGCAACGAAGCCTTCGTTACTAAGCTTGCCAGAAGTACGTTTGATTTCGCCTTCCATTTTCGCGATTTCTTTGTCTAAACGTGCAAGCTCTGTATCTTTATCAATCAAGCCCGCCATTGGGATCATCAATTCAGATTTACCCACAAGTGCAGTAGCACAAGCCGGTGTTGCTTCACCGTCAGCCAATACTTTCACTTCTTCTAGTTTTGCTAGAGATTTCAGTACTGTCAGGTTTGCTTCAACACGTGCGGTATCTGCAGCATCAGCCACTTTTAGCATTACTGATAATGGCTTACTTGGCGCGATATCGTATTCTGCACGTAGGTTACGAATGCTGGTGATAAACGCTTTAACAAACTCAATATCAGTGATCGCTGCTTGGTCAAATTGCGCTTCATCAAACTGAGGCAATGCCTGAGTCATGATAGTTTCACCTTCAACACCGTCAACGAGTGGCTTAACGCTCTGCCAGATAGATTCAGTGATGTAAGGAAGAACAGGATGCGCAAGACGTAATGTCTTTTCAAGCACTGTGATTAGCGTATGGCGCGTTGCACGTTGTTGTGCTTCTGTGCCTTTCCATAGAACAGGTTTCGTTAGTTCTAGGTACCAGTCACAGAATTGGTTCCAGATGAACTCATAAAGTACACCAGCAGCCATATCTAAACGGAAGTTATCAATATGAGTATTGAACTCTTTTGCCGCTAGCTGGAATTGTGATTCAATCCACTTATCTGCTAGAGAGTACTCAAGCTCGCTACCTGCTGCGAAGCCACAATCTTGATCTTCTGTGTTCATCAGTACGTAACGGCTTGCGTTCCATAGCTTGTTACAGAAGTTACGGTAACCTTCAAGACGCTTCATATCCCAGTTGATGTCACGGCCTGTTGAAGCCATTGCTGCTAGGGTGAAACGTAGTGCGTCTGTACCGTAAGGTTCGATACCGTTCTCAAATGTTTTGCGAGTCGCTTTTTCGATCTTCGCTGCAAGTTGTGGCTGCATCATATTGCCACAACGCTTCTCAACGAGAGACTCAAGATCAATACCGTCGATCATGTCGATAGGGTCGATAACGTTACCCTTAGATTTCGACATTTTATCGCCGTTTTCGTCACGGATAAGACCCGTTACGTAAACTGTCTTGAATGGTACTTGCGGCTTGCCGTCTTCATCTTTACAGAAATGCATGGTCATCATGATCATACGTGCAACCCAGAAGAAGATGATATCAAAACCGGTTACCAACACATCAGATGGGTGGAAGGTTTGAAGATCAGCAGTATTTTCTGGCCAGCCTTGCGTACCAAATGTCCATAGTGCTGAAGAGAACCATGTATCAAGTACGTCGTTATCTTGGTTTAGAACCACAACAGGTGCTAGGTTATGCTTTTCACGTACTTCTGCTTCGTTACGGCCAACGTAAACATTACCGTCGTTGTCGTACCAAGCAGGAATACGGTGACCCCACCATAGTTGACGTGAAATACACCAGTCTTGAATATCACGCATCCAAGCGAAGTACATGTTTTCGTACTGCTTCGGCACGAACTGAATATCGCCGTTCTCAACCGCTTCAACTGCAGGTTTTGCAAGCGGTGCTGCACGCACATACCATTGGTCTGTTAGCATTGGTTCAATAACCACGCCACCACGATCACCGTAAGGGATAGTTAGGTCGTGATCTTTGATTTCTTCTAGTAGGCCTAGTTCATCAAATTCAGCAACAATCGCTTTACGTGCTGCAAAACGTTCCATGCCATGGTATTTCTCTGGAAGCGCTGTGCTGTATGCTTCACTTGGCTCGCCATTAGTTGTGAATACTTCAGCAGCATCACGAATATCAGCATTGAACGTTAGGATGTTGATCATAGGTAGGCTATGACGTTTACCTACTTCGTAGTCATTGAAGTCGTGTGCAGGTGTGATTTTCACACAACCGGTGCCTTTTTCCATATCAGCGTGTTCATCACCTACGATAGGGATGCGACGGCCAACGATTGGAAGCATGATTTCTTTACCGATCAGATCTTTGTAACGTGGATCTTCAGGGTTAACGGCAACACCAGTATCACCCAGCATCGTTTCTGGGCGCGTAGTTGCAACAACGATGTAGTCTTTACCTTCCGCTGTTTGTACTCCATCAGCTAATGGGTAACGGAAGTGCCACATGTGGCCTTTTTTATCTTTGTTTTCAACCTCTAGATCAGAGATCGCTGTGTGTAGTTTAGGATCCCAGTTAACTAGACGCTTACCGCGATAAAGAAGATCTTCTTGATATAGACGAACGAAAACTTCTTGAACTGCATTTGATAGACCATCATCCATCGTGAAGCGCTCACGATCCCAGTCTACTGACGCGCCAAGGCGACGAAGCTGCTTAGTGATCGTGCCACCAGATTCGCCTTTCCATTCCCAGATCTTATCGATGAAAGCATCACGACCGTAATCGTGTTTTGTTTTGCCTTCTTCCGCAGCAATCTTACGTTCCACAACCATTTGGGTAGCAATACCTGCGTGGTCAGTACCAACCTGCCATAAGGTGTTTTTGCCTTTCATACGCTCACAACGGATCAGGGTATCCATGATGGTATCCTGGAACGCGTGGCCCATGTGTAGGCTACCTGTGACGTTTGGTGGTGGGATCATAATGCTGTAAGCATCTTTAGATGTATCACCATGAGGCTTGAAGTAACCAGCCTCTTCCCAGCGCTGATATAGCGCTTGTTCAATTGATTGTGGGTTGTATGTCTTTTCCATAGCGCTCTTAGAAGGATTCTATGTGGAATTAGGGCGTCTCAGTAGCAGTGGCAGTCGTAATTTGAATGCCAGCAAGGCGATATGCCTTGTAACGCTCGCGCGCTAACTGCTTGAGCTTTTCATCGCAAGGAACGAAGTCTACCACTTGTGCAAAGCTAACCGCAAAATTTGGTGCGTTTTCCGCTAAATTAATTAGCGTAGCACGGCGTCCTGTATGACGTAATGTTGACCATCCAATCTCAACGGGGGAGCCACCATTAGGCCCTTCGCCGACAAGATTGTGGGGCACGAAACTATCAGGATCCTGCTGCCATAGATATTCATCTATTTGTTCTGCTTGCTTTTTATTTTCTGCGAGTAGGTAAACGTTATTACCTTGCCGGTAACTCATCGCTGCTAAATGACAGGCAAAATGGCACTGAAAGTGACTGTCAGCACTCTCTTGCTTGTCATCGATTATATAAAACGTAGCATGAGTCATGTTTTTTGTTCCTAAAGAAAAGGGCCTTACGGCCCTTTTCGATGGTCTTTTACTCGACGATCTCTTGGCCTGCTCTATTTAATAAGAACTGGACAAGTAGAGGGACTGGTCGACCGGTAGAGCCTTTTGCTGCGCCACCTTTCCAAGCGGTTCCTGCAATATCAAGGTGCGCCCAGTTATACTTTTTAGTAAAGCGAGATAAGAAACAACCTGCAGTTATGGTACCTGCACCAGGCGTGCCTAAGTTTGCCATATCAGCAAATGGGCTGGCAATTTGCTCTTGGTATTCATCACTCATCGGTAAACGCCAAGCACGATCGCCTGATTGTTCTGATGCATTAATAATTTCATGGGATAGTGGATTATGGTTACCCATTAAACCACTAATGTGATTACCTAAAGCAACAACACAGGCACCTGTTAATGTCGCAACGTCAATCACACATTCAGGTTCAAAACGCTCAACGTAAGTTAATGCATCACAAAGAACTAAACGACCTTCAGCATCGGTATTTAATACTTCAACTGTTTGACCTGACATAGTGGTTAAAATATCACCAGGACGATAAGCGTTACCTCCCGGCATATTTTCACAGCCCGCTAACACACCAACGACATTGATGGGTAAATTAAGCTTAGCTAATGCTTTCATGGTACCGAACACAGAGGCTGCACCACACATGTCGTACTTCATTTCGTCCATTTGAGCGCCAGGTTTAATCGAAATACCACCTGAATCAAAAGTTAACCCTTTACCGACAAGGACGATTGGCTTAGCGTCTGAATCGGGGTTACCTTTGTACTCAATAACCGACATCATGGCTTCATTTTTAGAACCACGACCCACAGCAAGATATGATGTCATCCCTAAAGATTGCATCTCTTGCTCACCAATGATTTTAGTACTTACGGTCTCAAAATCATCAGCTAGACGACGTGCTTGTGAAGCCAGATAAGCTGGATTTGCCACGTTTGGTGGCATATTACCCAAATCTTTACTTGCGCGAACACCAGATGCTACCGCCAGACCATGGCTGATAGCGCGCTCACCTAAAGAGAGCTCGCGACGAGTCGGTACATTAAAGACTAGTTTACGCAGTGGACGACGAGTCTCTGGTTTATTACTCTTAAATTGGTTAAAGGTATACAAGCTATCTTTGGTTGTTTCGACAGCTTGACGTACTTTCCAGTAAGTATCACGACCTTTAACATGAAGCTCTGTTAAGAAGCACACTGCTTCCATAGAGCCAGTTTCATTTAAAGTACTGATCGTTTTTTTGATGATTTGCTTATATTGGCGTTCATCAAGTTCACGCTCTTTACCACAACCAACAAGTAAAACACGTTCTGATAACACGTTTGGTACGTGGTGTAGTAAAAGCATTTGCCCCGGCTTACCCTCAAGGTCGCCACGACGCAGTAAGGAGCTGATATAACCATCACTGATTTTATCTAGCTGTTCCGCGATTGGAGAGAGGCGACGTGGTTCAAAGACGCCAACAACAATACAAGCACTACGCTGTTTTTCGGGGCTGCCGCTTTTTACACTGAACTCCATGCGTACTCCTAACATCCTAATAAAGACAATTAACGCTAAATGTTGGATAATACCACACTTGTTTGCTCTGCCGTGATTTCGGTATACGCTTATAGTGCAGTCTTTCATTTAGCTGAAAGATAAAAAAATAACTGATTTAACGAAAAACTATAGTGATTCCATCAAAAAAACAAGTTTTCTATGGGAATATAACGCGTGATTATTGTTAGGTATTTGACAAGAGAGACATTAAAGAGCCAATTAGCGGTACTTTTTGTACTTTTTCTTGTCTTTATTAGCCAAAAGTTTATTAGCATTTTAGCCGATGCAACCGATGGCTCGATCCCGAGTGATCTCATTCTAACCTTCATGGGATTATCTATCCCTTCGATGGCACTACTAATGCTCCCTCTGAGTTTGTACATTGGGATCTTACTCACGTTCGGCAGATTATATGCTGAAAGTGAAATTACGGTGATGAATGCGACGGGGATGGGGAATAAATTATTACTCCAATCAGCGTTAGCCTTGGCCATTATTACGGGGTCAATTGCAGCTGTGAATGCGTTTTGGGTTGCACCTTGGTCGCAAGAGCATATAGAGCAACTTAAAGAAGAAACAAAAGCTGGGCCAACGTTAAATATGTTGGTAAAGGGGACGTTTCAGCAGGCGCCAAATGGAAGTGGGGTTATCTTTATTGATAATATTACTGATAAAGGCTCAAGACTTCATAAGGTTTTTGTCGCGCAATTAAAAGCAACGGACACCTTGCAGCCTAGTGTCATGGTTGCTGACAATGGTACCGTCAAAGAGTTATCTGATGGTCGTCAAATGTTAGAATTAAATGACGGCGCCCGATATGAAGGTATTCCTACTCAGCTAAACTACTCCATTACTCATTTTAATGACTACCAAGCACTAATAGGACAACGTGAAGTTAAAGCGGGTGATCGTGATTGGGAAGCTCAACCCACAATGACCCTAATAAAAGATAAAAGCTTGGCAGCAAAAGCTGAATTACAGTGGCGTTTCTCTTTAGTGTTTTGTATTCCATTGTTAGTGATGATTGTTGTGCCGCTGTCTGCTGTTAATCCACGTCAAGGACGATTTGCAAAATTGGCACCTGCTGTATTGATTTATTTGGCTTATTTCTTAGCGATCTCATCAGCAAAATCGGCGATTGAGGATGGTATTATCCCGTCAGTGATTGGCATGTGGCCGATTAATATTACAACATTGTTAGTTGCTCTTGCTTTAAATAGCTGGGATTCGATGCCTGTGCGACGCCTTAAAGATAAATTACGGAGACGCAGTTAATGTTTAAAATTCTCGACTGGTATATAGGTCGAACGATCATTGCAACTTTCTCACTGACACTATCAACCTTAGTGGGCTTATCTGCGATCATTAAATATGTTGAGCAGTTAAGAAAAGTGGGGCAGGGAAGCTACGATCTCCTCAAGGCGCTGTATTTTGTCTTATTATCAATGCCGCAAGACATCATTATGTTTTTCCCTATGGCAGTATTATTAGGTGCATTGATTGGTTTAGGTATGCTGGCATCAAGCTCAGAGCTGGTGGTAATGCAAGCGGCAGGTTTTTCTAAGCTTGATATCGGTTTATCGACCTTAAAAACGGCAGTCCCAATGATGATAGTGGTTGTTTTACTGGGGCAGTGGGGAGCACCGCAAGCGCAGAAAATGGCACGTGAATATCGTTCGGCATGGATTTATGGCGGTAGTGTGATTGCTGCACAAAGTGGTGTATGGGCTAAAAATGACAATAGCTTCATTTATATGGGACGTGTTCATGATCTCAATAAAGTGGATGTTGTTAACATTTGGCAGTTTGACAACAAAGGTCAGTTGGAAGATGTAACATCAGCAAAACGAGCGTCTTACGATAAAGCCACAGGCTGGACAATGCATGATGTGACCATAACTGACATGATAGGTAGTAGTCAGTTAACCAATAGTCAGATAGCAAGCAAGCATTGGGAAACAACATTAACACCAGATAAATTAGCAGTTGTGACGGTGAAACCTGAAGAGTTATCGTTGTCAGGCTTATATCATTATGTAAATTATCTTAAAGAGACCAAGCAAGATGCTTCTCGTTATGATTTAGCATTTTGGCGTAAAGCGCTTCAGCCAATATCCATTGCTGTTATGATGCTATTAGCATTATCTTTTGTATTTGGTCCTCTTCGCTCTGTTACGATGGGGGCTCGCGTACTTTCTGGTGTCATTTTTGGTTTTGCATTTTATATATCAGACCAAGTGTTTGGTCCTATGATTTTAGTGTACCGATTACCGCCTATTTTACTGCATTAGGTCCAAGTTTAGCTTTCTTGTTTATTACAATATATTTGTTAAGACGCAACTATAAACGAAAAAAAGGAGCCTAACGGCTCCTTTTTATTAGCGAATATCTTTTGTCACTATCATTTCACATTCAGCCATCACGTCTTGTAACGCCCGACGTTTAGTGTTGTATGCGAGCAAATTCCCCAACCCTAGGGCTGCAGTTGCAGCGCGGATCAATGCTTGAGTAACAGTAATTGAGCGCCCATCTTTATTTTGTACTTTTAATTTCCATGCTCGCATTCCCAAAGTTTGGCCGCCATGAGTCCAAAAATAAGTGTAGAATCCAATAATTACGGCACCTAAGTAGCTAGAGTAAAGTAAGTTAGCTTGTGGATGATGAGTTAAATAAGCACTTACATCTTCATAATGAGCTAAATCGAGAATATTAAAATGAAGTAGAAGCGCTATTCCTGCCATCGCTATACCGCCCGCTAACATAAGAATAGCTGCGACAATTAAAGCATCATAAAACCAAGCGGCTAAACGCCGAAATAAGGTTGGATATTGTGGGGAAGTAGTATTTTTTATTTTTGTTGATTTTGACATAAAAAATCCGATTTTATCTAACTGTGTCCATATGTGCTGAGTGTAACAGTAAACGATAAGCCAGAGAACGCTTGATATTGCTACAGAATGTGTGTGGGGGGGGTGATATTATCAGCAACAACGAATGAAATAGAATAAAAATATAGCGGTCAAAGATATTGGTTGAATATCTTAACGATAAAGGCTTGCCTCACTACATTGTATACGTATAATGGCAGCCATAAGCCCGAGTGGTGAAATTGGTATACACGACGGATTCAAAATCCGTTTCCTTCGGGAGTGACGGTTCAAGTCCGTCCTCGGGCACCAAATTTCAAACAAAGCCTCAATCGAAAGATTGGGGCTTTGTTGTATCTAGACATTAGACTTACTCTTAACTTCTCCTCGACATACGTGCCATATTTAATTGTTACACTAAGCTTAAAGTGATCTGACCTGATTACAGAATTATTTTGAATGAGTCGAGTAACGTAGCGTTCAATTCTTTAGTTTAAAATCTACTTTTCCATTTACTGGCCATGGCTCTCTGTCTGAAATACTCCATAACCTATTAATGGTGCCATTATGGACATCATTAACTGATCCTTTATCGTTCAGCTATTCACCGTGGAGTATAAGCATTGAGCTTTATCTCTATGTTTTACTCTTCCTGACGCTATATTTTTTTGGTCGTTACAAATTTTGGAATTGGTTGATGATAGCTGTTATGGTTTTAGGCTTAATGGGGAACAATTCAATATTACTTCAACCATATGTATTTAATGGATTATCATTTTTTGGGTGGTGCATTCACGCATGTTGTATTTACCAAAGTAAGCATATCCCCCTTCCTTTGTTGCAGGCTCTGCTATTGAAGTCGCGCTTTTAAGTGCTGTAGCTTATTTGGTTTCAAATGAAATTACAGACAGATATATACGCAACGCTATTGTTCTATCTTGTTGTATTGTTTTTTTGCTTTTGAGTCTGGTGCGATTTCAAAAATGTTAAATAGAAGTGTATTTCAAGTCTTGGGGAAAATGGTCTTATTCTATCTACTTAACACACGCAGCTATTTTCTTGATAGTTACATCGGTCGCATTAGTAGGAGAGTAAAGAAATCGCTCCAATGATAGAGGGGGCACGGTTTATAGATTT
>NZ_CH724143.1:0-66874 GCF_000153325.1 Photobacterium sp. SKA34 | reverse complement strand
TTCTTGCAGCAATTAAACAACGTGAAGTTGACGAAAAGATCACTCTTAACGACGACGACGTGTTGGTTGTATTAACTAAAATGGTTAAGCAACGTCGTGACTCTGTAGCTCAATATGAAGCTGCAGGTCGTCAAGACTTAGCTGATGTTGAGCATGCTGAAATCAGTGTTCTAGCCGAGTTTATGCCTCAGCCACTAACTGAAGAGGAAATCTCTGAGTTAATGGATGAAGCTATTGCTGCGACTGGCGCTGCCACTATGCAAGATATGGGCAAAGTGATGGGCGTACTGAAACCGCAAATTCAGGGTCGTGCCGATATGGGGATTGTTAGCAAGTTAGTGAAAACTAAACTAGGTTAATCACTCTCCTATTCAGCGACAAGCCGTGCTATCCTTTTTGGGATGCACGGCTTGTTCGTATCTGATTGAACGAGAACTCAACACACTCCAACAACAATCTTCTTTTATTTCACTATCAGGTTATTTGCTTTCTTATGGCAGGAAAAATACCACGTTCATTCATTGATGATCTTATTTCTCGACATGACATTGTCGATGTCATTGATGCACGGGTAAAGCTCAAAAAACAAGGCAAAAACTTTGGCGCTTGTTGTCCTTTCCATAACGAAAAAACGCCCTCTTTTTCTGTTAGCCAAGAAAAGCAGTTTTACCACTGTTTCGGTTGTGGTGTGCACGGGAACGTCCTTGATTTTGTCATGGAATTTGATCGCCTTGATTTTGTTGATGCGATTGAAGAATTAGCTTCACAGCTAGGCTTAGAGGTCCCACGTGAAAACGATGGCAATAATACCCATCGTGGTCCAAAAGTCGCTGATAAACGTAATTACTATGAGTTAATGGGCCAAGTTTCACAATTTTACCAATCTCAACTTCGGACTAAAGAAGGTGAAATTGCTGTCGATTACCTTAAAGGTCGCGGCTTATCAGGTGAAATAGTAAAAAAATTCTCGATCGGTTTTATTCCTGATCAATGGGATATGGTACGTAGTCGTTTTGGCAGAGATAATGAATCGCAAAAAGCACTTGTAAACACAGGCCTGCTGATCGAAAACGATAATGGTCGTCGTTATGATCGATTCCGTGGTCGAGTGATGTTTCCGATCCATGATCGACGTGGTCGAGTTATTGGTTTTGGTGGCCGCGTGTTAGGCGATGGCACCCCAAAATACCTCAACTCACCAGAAACCGATATTTTCCATAAAGGTCGTGAGTTATACGGTTTTTATGAAGTGTTACAAACTCACCGTGAACCCAAAAGAATCATGGTGGTTGAAGGCTATATGGATGTCGTCGCATTAGCGCAATTTGGTGTTGATTACGCCGTAGCCTCACTCGGTACATCAACCACAGGCGATCATATTCAAAGTCTATTTCGCCAAACCAGTACGGTTGTATGTTGTTATGATGGCGATAGAGCAGGACGAGATGCAGCATGGCGGGCAATGGAGCAAGCACTGCCGTATTTAACGGATGGTCGCCAACTCAAATTTATGTTCTTGCCTGACGGTGAAGATCCTGATTCATGTATTCGTGCTGAAGGCAAAAATGTATTTGAACAACGTGTTGATGAAGCGATGCCATTGTCAGAGTTCCTCTTCAACAGTTTAATGAGACAAGTAGATACCACCAGCCGCGAAGGGAAAGCAAAACTTAGTACTCTCGCCGTTCCATTGATCGATAAGGTCCCAGGTGGCACACTCAGGCTATACTTACGTGAACTACTTGGCAAAAATTTAGGTTTGCCAGACGAAGCCCAGCTTCAGCAACTAATATCAATGCATGGCAAAACATCAAAAACTGTTGGCCAAGTACAAATTAAACGAACACCAATGCGAGAAGTGATCGCATTATTGATTCAGCACCCTAACTTTGTCACTCAACTTGAGTTTGACATGAGTGCATTTGAAAATATTGAATTATCAGGCTTAAATTTATTGCTATCGATAGTTGATAAATGCCGAAGTAACCCCAATATCAGCACTGGACAACTTTTAGAACACTGGCGCGGTACCAAGAATGAAGCCACAATGGCTCGTCTCGCTGCGTGGGTATTACCGTTGTCGAAAGATGAAGACAACAGCTTAGATGTATTTTTAGACGCAATGGACAACATTATTGATCAGTGCGTCAAACAACAAATTGAACAGTTGCAGACTAAATCGAGAACAGTCGGCTTATCAGTCGAAGAAAAACAGGAATTACAGTTACTAATACTGAATCGCCCTGTTTAATAAGTAGTCAACAATTAAGAAATTTGTTATAATTAACGGTTTGCAACTCTGCATACTAAATTATCACTCAGACCCGAAGTTGGATACCGTCTATGGAGCAAAATCCGCAGTCACAGCTAAAGTTACTTGTTGCAAAAGGCAAGGAACAAGGCTATCTGACCTACGCCGAAGTAAATGACCACCTACCAGAAGATATTGTTGATTCTGATCAGGTTGAAGACATTATTCAAATGATTAATGACATGGGTATTAAGGTAGTTGAAACTGCCCCAGATGCCGATGAACTCATGATGACTGAAGATAATGCCGACGAAGACGCCATTGAAGCAGCGGCGCAAGCATTATCAAGCGTAGAAAGCGAGATCGGCCGCACGACAGACCCTGTACGTATGTACATGCGTGAGATGGGTACGGTTGAACTACTTACTCGTGAAGGCGAAATTGATATCGCAAAACGCATTGAAGATGGTATTAACCAAGTTCAATGTTCTGTCGCTGAATACCCATCTGCAATTGCTCACTTACTTGAGCAATTTGATAAAGTTGAAGCTGATGAGCTTCGTCTAACTGATATTATTTCAGGCTTTGTTGATCCTAATGAAGAAGCAACGGCTGCACCAACAGCAACACACATTGGTTCAGAGCTCAGCGAAAGTGATCTTGAAGACGAAGATAAAGATCTTGAAGATGATGAAAACTCTGAAGATAGCGATGAAGAAGAAGATGACGGCAGCATCGATCCAGAGCTTGCTCGCGAAAAATTCTTAGAACTACGCAACGCCTACGATAAAATGGCGTTAGCAATTGATACAAACGGTCGTCAAAATGCGACAACTGAAATTGCAGTTGAAGAATTATCTGAAGTATTCAAGCAATTCCGTCTGATCCCTAAGCAGTTTGACCGTTTGGTTAGCTCACTACGTGATTCTATGGATAAAGTACGCACTAACGAGCGTCTTATCATGCGTATGTGTGTTGATAACAGCAAAATGCCGAAGAAAACATTCGTTTCTTTATTTGCAGGTAACGAATCGAAGCAAGATTGGATTGATGAAGCACTAAATTCTGGCAAACCTTATGCTGAGCGCTTAAAAGTATACGAAGAAGATCTTCGTCGTGCTTCTATTAAGCTTCGCATGCTAGAAGAAGAAACAGGTCTTTCAATCGAGCGTATTAAAGACATCAGCCGTCGTATGTCTATCGGTGAAGCAAAAGCTCGCCGTGCAAAAAAAGAAATGGTTGAAGCAAACTTACGTCTGGTTATTTCTATCGCGAAGAAATACACCAACCGTGGTCTGCAGTTCTTGGATCTAATCCAAGAAGGTAACATTGGTTTGATGAAAGCCGTTGATAAATTTGAATACCGTCGTGGTTACAAATTCTCAACTTACGCTACATGGTGGATCCGCCAAGCAATCACACGTTCAATCGCTGATCAGGCACGTACAATTCGTATACCTGTTCACATGATTGAAACCATCAACAAACTGAATCGTATCTCTCGTCAAATGCTTCAGGAGATGGGTCGTGAGCCATTACCAGAAGAATTGGCTGAACGCATGCAAATGCCGGAAGATAAGATCCGTAAGGTATTGAAGATTGCTAAAGAGCCAATCTCAATGGAAACCCCAATTGGTGATGATGAAGATTCACATCTAGGTGACTTCATTGAAGATACCACGCTTCAATTACCAATGGATGCAGCAACGGCAACCAACCTGCGTGCAGCGACAAACGATGTACTTGCTGGTTTAACACCACGCGAAGCTAAAGTACTTCGTATGCGTTTCGGTATTGATATGAATACTGACCACACGTTAGAAGAAGTGGGTAAACAATTTGATGTTACACGTGAGCGTATTCGTCAGATAGAAGCGAAAGCGTTACGTAAACTTCGCCACCCAAGCCGTTCTGATGTGCTACGTAGTTTCCTCGACGAGTAAGCTTGAGCATTAAAAAAGCGAGCCGATAGGCTCGCTTTTTTGTATCTAAAACAATCCTAGCAATAAAAGAACAAGGTCACTTATTTGATTTATGCTGCAAATATCTCGAATAGATGACTAACTGTTGAAAAAGCAAACAAAATCTGAGCCTTAATCGCTAGACAAGGGCAAATCCATCCCCTATAATTTGCTCCATATTGGCCCCTTAGCTCAGTGGTTAGAGCAGGCGACTCATAATCGCTTGGTCCCCAGTTCAAGTCTGGGAGGGGCCACCAAACATAGAAAGGCAGAAAAGGTTAATCCTTCTCTGCCTTTTGTTTTATCTAGCCCATTTCAGATTTAGATCACAAAAGCTATCATTGTGATTTCATCAATTACTTTGATACTTCTTCACTACAACAGAATATGTTACAGCGTAAAAACAATAATGAATAACCCTTCAAGTCTTGATAAATAACAATACTTTATTTTTATTTTTCAGCATAATTATCATCGTTACGTCACATAACAATGAGACAATTAAGGCTCTTAACTCTAAGTGCAAATCATTAGAGTTCTGCTATAATGTTGCGCTCGTTAAGCTCATATCCAATAAGCTGTTTGATATTATTAATTAACGCAAGTACCAAGTTCTAACCAACGATAAGTAACAATAAAAATTTTATACTGCCACTTTATCAAAGCGCCAACGTTTTTATAAAGTAATGTTTATCGAGTTTTTTATTACAACCATCGTAGTAACTACTCTCTCATGTAGAATGTGGTGATACAGCAATCAGATGAGAACACTAGTTCTATGATGATAATTTCCCCTCGGGTAAAAGTTCGTCTGGAGAGACCCTCAATGAAAAAGACCAAGATCGTATGTACGATTGGACCTAAAACTGAATCTGTAGAAATGCTTACTAAACTAGCTAACGCTGGTATGAACGTAATGCGTCTAAACTTCTCACACGGTGACTTCGAAGAACACGGTCAACGTATTCGTAACCTACGCGAAGTAATGGTTAATACAGGCAAAGAACTAGCAATCCTGTTAGATACTAAAGGCCCTGAAATCCGTACAATCAAACTAGAAGGCGGTCAAGACTTCTCTCTAGTAGCTGGTCAAGATTTTACATTTACAACTGACACTTCAGTTGTAGGTAACCAAAACTGCGTTGCAGTAACTTACCCAGGTTTTGCAAAAGACCTAACAAAAGGTAACACTATCCTAGTAGACGACGGTCTAATCGAAATGGAAGTGTTAGAAACAACAGAGACTGAAGTTAAGTGTAAAGTACTTAACAACGGTGACTTAGGCGAAAACAAAGGTGTTAACCTACCTGGCGTTTCTGTAAAACTTCCTGCACTTGCTGAAAAAGACAAAGCTGATCTTAAGTTTGGTTGCGAGCAAGGCGTTGATTTCGTTGCTGCATCTTTCATCCGTAAAGCTGAAGACGTACAGGAAATCCGTGCGCTTCTAACAGCTAATGGTGGCGAAAACATCCAAATCATCTCTAAGATTGAAAACCAAGAAGGTGTTGATAACTTCGACGCTATTCTTGATGCCTCTGACGGTATCATGGTTGCTCGTGGTGATCTTGGTGTTGAAATTCCAGTTGAAGAAGTTATCTTCGCTCAGAAGATGATGATCGAGAAATGTAACCGTGCACGTAAAGTTGTAATCACTGCGACTCAAATGCTTGATTCTATGATTAAGAACCCACGTCCAACTCGCGCAGAAGCGGGCGACGTTGCTAACGCAATCATGGATGGTACGGATGCAGTAATGCTTTCTGGTGAATCAGCGAAGGGTAAATATCCAATTGAAGCTGTAACTATCATGGCGCAAATCTGTGCACGTACTGATTACGTTGTTAAGCCTGAGCTAGGTTCTCGTCTAGATAGCCCTCGCCTACGTATCACAGAAGCGGTATGTAAAGGTGCTGTAGATACAGCTGAGAAACTAAACGCTCCGCTAATTATTGTAGCAACTGAAGCTGGTAAGTCAGCTCGCTCTGTACGTAAGTACTTCCCAACAGCACGCATTCTTGCTGTAACAACAAATACTAAGACAGCTGCTCAGCTATGTCTTTCTAAAGGTGTTACACCTGTTGTTGTTGATTCAATTGAAAGCACTGATGCATTCTACCTACGCGGTAAAGAGCTAGCGCTTGAAACGGGTCTAGGTGCTAAAGGCGACATCGTTGTTATGGTTTCTGGCGCTCTAGTTACTTCAGGTACTACAAACACAGCATCTGTACACGTACTTTAATTAGTATCTACATATGTACAAAAAGGAGCTCTCGTAGCTCCTTTTTATTTTATTCTCTTAGCACCTTATACATCCTCCCTATTAAGATGCTACTTTAACCTCAACTATAAATACGTGATAGCCCTTACTTTGGGGAATACAGCATTATTCTGTTAACCATCACTTATATGAGACCCTTCTATAAATAACCTAATAGCACCTAAAATGTTTAAGCGATAAACAAACCAATGTATACTTTAGTCTCAGATGACTAATAAATTCATATATAACAAGACGATAAATTCTCAATAATAATAATAACGAGAATTTAGGAAGCTAAAGAGGATTAACGTGTCTAGCCCGACTTTAACGAATCAGGTCATGGAAGTCATTCGACAAGATATCTTGCTCGGTAAACTGACTCCAGGTCAAAAACTCGTTGTCGCTGATCTTAAAGAGCGATACAACGTAGGTGCATCTCCAATTAGAGAAGCCTTGGTACAATTATCATGGAAAAAGTACGTTAAATTTGCACCACAAAAAGGATGTTGGGTCGCCCCCGTTTCAATTGAAGAGCTACAAGATCTTTTTAGCGCGAATAAAGTCATCTCTCGAGAGCTATTATCGCGTGCAATTACACAGGGTGATGAAGCTTGGGAACTCAATATTTTGACGACCTATCACAAGCTCAGCCGCTTAGATCAAACCCTTGATGATACCGACTTATCTGAATGGGAACAAAGACATAGTGATTTCCATACCGCTATTTTAACCAGTGCCCACTCTCCTGTAATGCTTGATATCTATAATGATATCTATGATCAAATAAAACGCTATCGCCATATTTGGGTGAGTAAAAAACGCGAAGTGGAAGATCGCTATACCGATGAAGGGGAACACGAAGCCCTGATGAAAGCGGTACTTGACCGTGATGTGGAGCTTGCTCAGAAAATTATGCTGACCCACTTTGAAAGAGCGGTTGATGACATCAAAAACCACCTATAAGCTTTAAATTTCAAATAAAAAGCTCGTTAATATGATTAACGAGCTTTTTTGATCTTACCAGCCAAAAATCTCTTTATGGTGGGTATTTAACAGCAGTACAACTAACAAAAAATAAATTGCACTCAGTTTAAACCCTAAAATAACTAGAATAGCTGTGGTTAATCGGACCAAAAACTGCCGCAGCATCGCTTACCTCGTATGGTATAAGCGCTTCCCTGCCTTCTGCTCTTTACTAAAGATTAGTCGATGTTTATTCATTAAAAAAATAAAAAGCCGATTGTTTATTACAACAATCGGCTTTGTTAATTGTGCGTTATACAATTACGCCTTTAATGCACGTTCTCCTCGAGCCATGCCTACTACGCCACTTCGAGCGACTTCAATAATTTCTGTCGCTTCACCTACTGCCGCTAGAAATGCATCAAGTTTTTCACCTGTACCGATTAATTGAATAGTATAAATTTGGCTTGTAACATCAATAATCTGTCCCCGGAAAATATCTGCAGTACGTTTAACTTCTGCTCGCGCAAAGCCACTAGCTTTAACTTTGGTTAGCATTAATTCACGCTCAACATGCTCTGATTCAGTAATGTTACTGACCTTTAAAATATCAATAAGCTTATGAAGGTGTTTTTCAATTTGCTCATAAGCCGATTCATTTTTCACATTGGTCGTGATGTTCAAACGCGACAACGTTGGATCGTCAGTCGGCGCAACAGTGAGTGATTCGATATTGTAGCCACGTTGAGAAAACAGACCCACCACACGAGATAATGCACCCGGTTGGTTTTCAAGTAATACTGAAATAATTCTACGCATTATGTTCTCTCCGTCTTGCTTAACCACATCTCATTCATTGCACCACCACGGATAAGCATTGGGTATACGTGTTCTGTTTCATCAACACTGATATCAATAAAGACTAATTTATCTTTAAGTGCTAAAGCCTTCTCTAGTTCACTTTCTAATTTATTAGGATCTGAAATTCGTACACCGACATGGCCATAAGCTTCAGCAATAGCCGCAAAATCAGGCACAGAATCCATGTATGAATGTGAGTGACG
This sequence comes from Photobacterium sp. SKA34, assembly GCF_000153325.1. Classification (GTDB taxonomy): domain Bacteria; phylum Pseudomonadota; class Gammaproteobacteria; order Enterobacterales; family Vibrionaceae; genus Photobacterium. Next base: position 58,375 of record NZ_CH724143.1, on the reverse strand, counting down.
ACCTTGATAGATCATATCCTGCCACTGCTTCACCATGCCTAAGAATCGGTTATTTAAATTAATGATCTTAACAGGAATATCGTATTGCAACGCTGTAGATAGCTCTTGAATATTCATCTGAATACTGCCATCACCGGTTACGCATACCACTTCAGCATCAGGCAAAGCAAACTTCACTCCCATCGCAGCAGGTAAACCAAAGCCCATCGTGCCTAAACCACCAGAGTTAATCCAACGACGCGGCTTATCAAATGGGTAATACAGCGCGGCAAACATTTGATGCTGACCAACATCAGAAGAGACATAAGCTTCGCCATTAGTTAAGCGGTGAAGCACTTCAATGACTTGCTGTGGTTTAATGCGATCGCTATCTGTGTCATAACTTAAACATTCACGTTCACGCCACGATTCAATTGATTGCCACCATTGCGCGATCTCCTGTTGATCATTTTTAACTTCATGCTCTTTCAATAATTTAAGCATACTATTTAATACGGTATCCGCCGAGCCCACGATAGGAATATCTGCTGATACGGTTTTAGATATTGATGATGGATCAATATCTATGTGCATGATCGTTGCATCAGGGCAGTACTTTTCTAAGTTGTTGGTCGTACGATCATCAAAACGCACTCCAATACCAAATATAAGATCTGCGTTATGCATTGCCATATTAGCTTCATAAGTGCCATGCATACCCAACATACCTAAACACTGTTTATGTGAGCCAGGGAACGCCCCTAGTCCCATAAGGGTATTTACAACAGGAATGTTTAATGACTCAGCAAGCTCAATCAATTGCTCGCTACACGATGACATGATGGCACCGCCACCGACGTACAATACTGGCTTTTTCGCTGATAATAGCGCTTTAACACCACGTTTAATTTGTCCTTTATGACCTTGGGTCGTCGGATTATATGAACGTAATGAAATCGATTCTGGATATTGATATGGATACGCTTCAGCAGGGTTTAACATATCTTTAGGGATATCAACCACAACGGGACCAGGACGGCCTGTAGATGCTATATAGAAGGCTTTTTTGATGATTTCAGGGATGTCTTCAGGTTTGGTTACAAGAAAGCTATGTTTAACTACTGGGCGTGAGATCCCAACCATGTCACATTCTTGGAATGCATCGTTACCAATTAAGCTACTCATTACTTGCCCTGATAGCACGACCATAGGAATTGAATCCATATAAGCCGTTGCAATACCAGTAATGGCATTGGTTGCGCCAGGACCAGAGGTCACCAGTACAACGCCAACATCACCCGTAGCACGCGCATAACCATCAGCCATATGAACAGCAGCTTGTTCATGACGAACAAGAACATGTTCAATATCGCTTTTCTCATGAAGGGCATCGTAGATATCAAGAACAGAGCCACCAGGGTAGCCGAATATATGCTTAACGCCTTGATCGATCATAGAACGTACGATCATATCAGCGCCGGACAACATCTCCATATTTTGTCTCCAGGTCGATGAAACATAGTTAGGGCTTATTTTTAGCCTAATAAACGCCATGAATAATTCATGCTATGTATACTGCGCAATGCAATAACAACACGCAGCTACCTGTAACAACTTTAACGCTTTTGCAGCATTTGAATCTAGAGGAAAAGTCGACTTTGATTTTAAAATCTTAAAAATTGATGTTTTATGACTTTTTACAGGTAAATAAAACCATCAAGCCACATTAATAACCACAGCATAGTTTTATTACCAAATATGTTACTGGTTAAAATAAAAAAAGAGCCATAACGGCTCCTTCATTTATTAAAAATAAAACATTACTTGTCTTTATGAGACGCCTTTTTATGGCTTTCCTCATACATATGCTCAATTTCTTTGTGGTAACGATCTTGAATCACTTTTCGACGAAGTTTTTGAGTCGGCGTTAACTCGCCTTTGTCCATCGAAAATGATTTCGGCAACAAGGTGAATTTTTTCACTTGTTCAAAACGTGCTAAATCTTTTTGTAGCTCCACGACACGCTTTTCAATTAACTCAACAATTTGGCTATGTTTAACTAGCTCTAAACGGTCTTTGTATTTGATATTTAATTCGCGCGCATGTTCTTCTAGCGTTTCAAAGCACGGAACAATCAAGGCTGATACAAACTTACGAGTATCGGCAATCACAGCTATCTGCTCAATAAAGTGATCTTTACCTATCGCACCTTCAATTACTTGCGGTGCAATATATTTACCACCAGAAGTCTTCATTAACTCTTTAATACGATCAGTAATAAACAAGTTACCTTGCTCATCAAGATAACCCGCATCACCTGTTTTCAAGAAGCCATCTTCAGTGAAATTTTTCGCGGTTTCTTCTGGCATATTGTAATAGCCACGCATAACCATTGGACCACGAACTAAAATTTCATTCTGCTCACCAATTTTAACTTCAGCACCGGGCATTGGCATACCAATAGAATCAGGGTTATAACAGCTATCATCCCAACAAGAAACCGTTGCTGTGGTTTCTGTCATGCCATAACCTAATTTAACGTTAATTCCAATCGCGTGGAAAAAACGACCAATTCCCGCGTCTAATTTCGCACCACCACATGGCATAAATTTAATATTTCCACCAAGTACTGCCTGCAGTTTGGATAACACTACTTTCTCAGCTAGCACATAAGATTTCTTCAATAACCAAGATGGCTCACGACATTCTTGACGGGCAGCAGCCATCTTAGCACCCATGTTCACCGCCCATGTAAATATCATTTTACGGTGTAAGGGTGCGCGAGAGACTTTATCGTGAATACCTGAATAGATTTTTTCAAACACACGAGGAACCGCTGACATATAGTGCGGTTTCACCGTGATTAATGCTTCTTTTAATTTATTAGTATCGGATAGGTAGCAATTTACGACACCACGATGTAGTGCGTAGAACGTCCATGCTCGCTCAAAGACATGTGATAACGGTAAGAAGCATAATGAAGTATCACCTTCATCTAGCGCTAAACGTTGATCATGCGCTTCAATCTGAGATGCAATATTTGCATAATCTAACATGACCCCTTTCGGTGTACCGGTTGTACCCGAGGTATAAATCAGTGTGACCAAATCATCCATTTGTTTTTCAGCTAAACGAGTATCAAATTCTTGTTGATACTCGCCACTTGCTTGCTTCACAAACGCATTATAATGGCACGCCAATGGATGTTCAGGGATCGTGACATCGTCAGACAATGCAACGATGCGTTCAAGCTGAGGACATTGTGCTGCAATTTCCACAGCCGCATCCATTTGAGCTTGCTCGCCAACAAAAAGTACTTTTACACTTGCGTCTTGAAGAATATAAGCCGCTTGCTGCTCTGTACTTGTTGGATAAATAGGAACAGTAATACAACGATTGTATAACGTGGCAAAATCAGCAATAGTCCAGCCAGGCATATTATTTGAGAATATGCCAACTTTATCTTGTACTTGTAGGCCTTGGCACAATAATGCTAAAGCCAATTGCTGAATTTGCTCACCAAAACAATTCCAACTAATATCTTGCCACTCACCATCGACTTGATGACGTAATGCTGGCTTATCACCTAAGCGAGAAACTTGACTGCGAATGCGGTGAACAATATGAAAATCGTGTTGTGCCATAAGTACTCTATTTATTTAGCTTACACTTGTAAGCTGATTCGAGATATGCAGTCTACAATTCAGCCTATAAAAAGCCAACCATAATGCACATAAAATTATATTTTCCAACGCTTACCCGCTACTCTACGCCTTATGAATAAAGGCTATCAAACTACTTTTCAATCAAAAAGCAAAAGTGTAAGAATCTATAAATAACATGGTTGAAGAACGAAAAAATCAACCTTATTTCACGTCGCGGCATTATTCATATTGCGAAACAGCAGACAACTCTTACCACTGTAATATCGATAGCTTTTAACCAAAAAAGGTCAGCAATTGTGCTGACCTTCACGTTTATATCATGGGTTTATTACGTTAAATCGCCACAAATTGTCATTAGCTGATCACGCATCCAGATATTGCCTTTATCCTTTTGTGTTGATTCATGCCAACTTAGGTAACCGCTAATTTTATTATTCGCAAAAGGAAGATCTAGCACTTTTAAGTGTAGGTTATCTGCCACAGATTCTGCTAACCAGCGAGGAGCGACCGCAATTAATTCAGATTGACCGACCACATACATGATATTGCTTAAACTCGCACCGTGATAAGCTTCATTGTAAATGTGCGCTTGATTGTAAATATGATCGGCGAAACCTTTAACTTCAGGGATCGTTTTTAATACTGCGTGCATTTCATGATTAAATTCAGCTTCGGAAATGCTTTCATGTAAACGAGGATGATTTCCTGATGCGATAACAACAAGTTCATCACTGAATAATTCTGTGCTACAAAAACCTTGTTCGTCAAAGCGCACATAATCAATCACAAAATCAATTTCTTGATAACGTAATTTCTGTGCTAATTCTGCTTCAAATTCTGCTTCAAGTTGAAGACGTAAATGAGGAGCTCGCGTGTGCATTTCTTTTAAAATCTGAGGGGCAAAACGCATGTCTGACGGGCTGCAAATTGCCAACTTAAAAGTACGAGTTGTTGTCATTGGATTAAAAATAGAACATGGCAATTCATTCTTAACTAATTGCAGTGCTTGACGCAGTGGACCAAATAATTGTTTAGCTCGTTGCGTGGGTTGAATACCGCGACCATGACGAATAAATAGCTCATCATTAAACATCACTTTAAGACGTGCAACCGCATTACTTACTGCAGGTTGTGACATACCTAAATTATGTGCAGCACGAGTAATGTTCTGCTCTTGCATTACTGCGTCAAAAACGGTTAATAAATTAAGATCAACACTACGTAATGTTGATTCCATTGTGTAACTTTCTGCAGGGAAAACTGAAGATGTTTTACGTGTCATATTATGCCTCTAAATTTATGAGTTTATCGGCACGTCCTATGCCTTCAGTAACTTAGAAGCTTAATTCTGGCTTCTAGTCTAAACCCGCTTGATTTGGGGTGAGGCCAGTATTATCCAAACAGATTGATGAGACTAATAATAGAATATAAGTGATTATGATTATTATATGAATTAATACATATTCAGAAATATAAACATTACAAATCATAATCTTAAATCAATCACAAAATAAATAAAAAAAGATATAAATAAAAATTTAAACATTACTTTAAGATAAAAAACCATAACAAATTCAAGAATAATCAGTAACTTTTTCTATTGATTCATTTCACCAATGATTTAATAAGTGAAGGTGTTGCCGTAATATATTGGCTTTCAGGGTAATGCTCAGACATTGCTTCTGCTACGGATTCTGGGAACTCTACTTGCTGCCATAACACTTCTTTTAGTGCATCAATATCATCCCACTCTTTACTAAGTAACCACATACTAACTTCATCTGCCACATCTGGAATTTTAACCCGCCCAACACTCTCGCTATCAAGCCAAACTCGCATCGTCGTCACATCTAACGATTGAGTAACATGAGCCAATCCCATCATCGCTAACGTTGCTACATTGCTACATTGTTCAAATTGCCCTTGTAGTGGTTTTAATAGTAATTTTTTTCCTAGAGAAATAGCCTCTGAAGGCAGCTCAAAACCACCGTTTGCTACGACACCTTTACAGTGATGTAAATCGTGGTGAAACCCCTCTCGACTTAATGGTTTCAACTGTATGTTTTGCCATTGTGATTTACTCTCAATATCTGGGTGATAACAAACAAAATTCACTTGCTGAAAATGAGAGAGTAAATCAGTAATTTGAGAAAGTGATTCAAAAGGTAAATACACCAGAATAAAAGGTTGTTGATGACGACTTGGTGTATCAAAACAAGGAATAATTGGCGGTAATATTGGGCAGTTAAAATGATACCAATGCAGACCAATTTGATATTGAGTCGGAGCAAAATAACGTGTAAGTAATCGATCAAATACGCTTTCATTCGCTTTGGGTACATCATGCAAAAAAGCAGCTTGATGACTTAAAGAAAGGCTGGGTACTTTCTGCTGTTTTGCAGCCCATGCAGTAATAGGCTCAAAATCATTCAACACTAAATCATAACGAGATAAATCTAACGTTTTCACCTCTTGCCGAAATTGCCGCAAATCAAGCTGACGCCATGTTTTTAACCGTTGGATACAGCCTTGTTCGGTAACGAAAGTCAGCCCTTTTCCCAATTGATAATCACCAAAACACTCCATATCAAAAAACTTATCTCTTTCCCGCCCTGAAAAATAATAATCAACCTCACAATCTAATCCATCAAAAGCGCGCGCCATTTCACGAGCTCGAGAAATATGACCATTACCCGTACCTTGGATCCCATAAAGTATTTTCATTGTATATTCCTTACAAGATAAAACTGGCTAATTCAAAACAAGTAAAACCTAATAATGCTCCAGCAACGATATCGCTAAGATAGTGCACCCCCAGTAATACTCGGGAGAAGCCAATGCAGCTTGCCCATAGCCATACAACTTCACTATACGAAGGATAAAAACTTGAAATTAAGGCGGCCATCATAAAAGCCGCCGCAGTATGACCTGATGGCAAGCTATAGCGATCTGAGGGTTTAATAAAGGAGGGTAAACTAACCGGACGACTGCGTTTAAAGCTGTTTTTGAGCAACCAATACAATGGGAGTTCAATCAAAAACATCAACAAACCATAGAAAATGAAAGAATCACCGTGTTGTTGATCACCCCACCATATGAGCAAACCAATCATTGCATATAAGTGGCCATCACCGGTTCGTGAAACAATACGGCTAATTTTAGCCAGTGGAATATTAAATCGATGACAGAGACATAGCGTTGAAAACGCATAATCAAAACGCTGAATGGGGGTAAGTAATGTCATCATTGTTCTCCTTTTTATAACTGTCACTAGAATAAAAAGGGCTTGTGACAACAAGGTGAAACTTAAAAGGAGAGTCAATGACAATCTAGAAGAAAAGGAGAATTACATAAATTGTTAATAATTTGGCAATTTTTTATCACGAAATGTTATTGCCCAATCTTCTCTGTATTTTTCTCTTATTTATGGAAAAACATATCGCAATAATTAAAAATCAATTAGTTAATGCCATAATTGTAAAATAAACGTAATTATTGGTTGACCTTTGACCTGTCTATTTGGTATTCATTTGTTAATCAACTTTATATAAGTGTGTATAAAATGAAAAAACGTTTCTCTTTACTCCTTAGCCTCCTCCTTATCGTGACTTAAATCGCGCGGGTTGCTTTTGAGTGGGAAACGCCACTAAAGATTTTAAAACCCGCGCAACTTGCGCGGGTTTTTTCATATATCGACTAGCGCAAGTGAATGCGAACTAACCTGTAACGGTAATAGATTAAAAGGAAGTAGCAATGAAAGATCAGGTCATTATTTTCGATACTACGCTACGTGACGGTGAACAAGCGTTGTCGGCAAGCCTTACCGTAAAAGAAAAACTACAGATCGCATACGCATTAGAGCGTTTAGGTGTTGATGTGATTGAAGCAGGCTTTCCTGTGTCATCCCCAGGCGATTTTGAGTCAGTACAAACCATCGCGAAACACATCAAAAACAGTCGTATTTGTGCACTATCCCGAGCGGTAGCAAAAGATATTGATGTTGCGGCTAAGTCATTAAAAGTCGCAGAAGCTTTCCGCATTCATACCTTTATTTCAACCTCAACCGTTCACGTGCAAGACAAGCTACGTCGTAGCTATGATGATGTCATTGATATGGGTGTCGCAGCTGTAAAGCGTGCGCGTAATTATACTGATGACGTTGAGTTCTCATGTGAAGATGCTGGCCGTACACCGATCGATAATCTATGCCGCATGGTAGAAGCAGCTATCGACGCGGGGGCTAACACCATTAACATCCCTGACACCGTGGGTTACACCCTGCCGAGTGAATTTGGCGGCATTATCACCCAGCTATTTAATCGCGTTCCAAACATAGATAAGGCAGTGATTTCTGTCCACTGTCACGATGATTTAGGCATGTCTGTTGCCAATTCAATGGCGGCCGTTCAAGCAGGTGCTCGTCAGGTAGAAGGAACCATTAATGGTCTAGGTGAGCGTGCTGGTAACTGCTCACTAGAAGAAATTGCGATGATCATCAAAACTCGTCAGGAGTTACTGGGTGTAACAACCAATATCAAACACAATGAAATTCACCGAACCAGTAAAATGGTTAGTCAGTTGTGTAATATGCCAATTCAAGCCAATAAAGCGATTGTCGGTGCCAATGCCTTTAGTCACTCATCGGGTATTCACCAAGATGGGATGCTAAAAAATAAAAACACCTATGAGATCATGACGCCTGAATCGATTGGCCTTAAAAACCAAGCACTAAACCTAACCAGTCGCTCTGGTCGTGCGGCTGTTAAAAGTCACATGGATGCATTAGGCTACACCGAGAACGAATATAGCCTAGATAAACTGTATGCTGATTTCTTAAAACTGGCAGATCGAAAAGGCCAAGTGTTTGATTATGACTTAGAAGCGCTGATGCATTTTTCTAACCTTCGTGATGAAGATGACTACTTCAAACTGAACTACCTAAGTGTTCAATCAGGTAGTGTTATGGCAACGACCAGCATCAAGCTATTGTGTGGTGACGAAGAAAAATGTGAAGCGGCAGTCGGTAATGGTCCTGTCGATGCGTTATACCAGTGTATTTACCGCCTAACAGGTTATGACATTGTACTGGATAAATTTGATTTAACCGCAAAAGGCGAAGGTGAAGACGGCTTAGGACAAGCAGATATCATCGCTAATTATAAAGGCAGAAAATACCACGGAACGGGCTTAGCAACCGATATTGTAGAAGCGTCTGGTCAAGCGTTACTGCACGTTATCAACAGCATTCACCGTGCAGATCAAATTGAAGAAATTAAGCAACGCTCAGCAACTCACTAGTTGATAACGCTTGCAGTTACTCACGAATTTATACTTTTAAACAATTATGGAGAGCAGATACCATGGCTGGTTCTTACAATATTGCAGTTTTACCCGGTGACGGGATTGGTCCAGAAGTGATGCAACAAGCACATAAAGTGCTAAATGCAATCGAGACTAAATTTAACCTAACCTTTAATCGTACAGAATATGATGTGGGTGGTATTGCTATCGATAATCATGGTTGCCCGCTACCAGATGCCACTCTAAAAGGCTGTGAACAATCCGATGCCGTGTTGTTTGGCTCTGTTGGTGGCCCTAAGTGGGAACATCTAGCACCTAACGATCAACCTGAGCGTGGTGCTCTTCTGCCACTACGTAAACACTTCCAATTATTTTGTAATCTACGTCCAGCTCAAATTCACCGTGGCTTAGAGAAGTTCTCTCCGCTACGCACTGATATTTCAGAGCGTGGTTTTGATATTGCTGTTGTGCGTGAACTCACTGGCGGTATTTACTTTGGTCAGCCAAAAGGCCGTGAAGGTGAAGGCGCGCAAGAAAAAGCGTTCGATACCGAAGTCTACTACCGCTATGAAATTGAACGTATTGCAAAAATTGCGTTTGAATCAGCTCGCTTACGCAGCAAAAAAGTCTGCTCTATTGATAAAGCTAACGTACTACAGAGCTCTATTTTATGGCGTGAAGTCGTAGAAGAAATCGCAAAAGATTACCCTGATGTGACGTTAACTCATATGTATATTGATAACGCGACCATGCAGCTGATCAAAGATCCTTCTCAATTTGATGTCATGCTATGTTCAAATATCTTTGGCGATATCATTTCGGATGAGTGTGCAATGATCACAGGCTCTATGGGTATGTTACCTTCTGCTAGCCTCAACCAAGATAAGTTTGGTATGTACGAGCCTGCTGGCGGCTCAGCACCCGATATTGCAGGTAAAAACATTGCAAACCCAGTGGCGCAGATCCTATCTGCTGCACTGATGCTTCGTTACAGCCTAGGTGAAGAAACAGCAGCGCGTGCTATCGAGCAAGCTGTATCACAAGCGCTGGAAGCCGGCGAGTTAACCGCCGATCTTGCAAGTGATAAGCCAGCACTCACCACCAGTGAAATGGGCGATAAGATCGCAGCCTACATTCAACAAGCATAAGGGAGCATTGAGCAATGTCGAACACTAATAATAACGCTTCAGCTTCACCTAAAACGCTTTATGAAAAAGTATACGATGCCCATGTTGCCGTTGCAGCAGAAGGGGAAAATCCAATCCTATATATCGACCGTCACCTTGTACATGAAGTGACATCCCCGCAGGCTTTTGATGGCTTGCGTGAAAAGGGTCGTAAAGTGCGTCAGGTATCAAAAACTTTCGCCACGATGGATCACAACGTTTCTACCCAAACTAAAGATATTAATGCATCGGGTGAAATGGCACGTATCCAGATGGAAACACTGGCGAAAAACTGTGAAGAGTTTGGCGTCACCCTGTATGACTTAAATCATAAATATCAAGGTATTGTACACGTAATGGGACCTGAACTGGGTATTACTCTGCCGGGTATGACCATTGTTTGTGGTGACTCACATACTGCGACTCACGGTGCCTTTGGCGCACTAGCTTTCGGTATTGGTACCTCAGAAGTGGAACACGTATTAGCCACTCAAACCTTAAAACAATCTCGTGCGAAAACCATGAAGATTGAAGTTAAAGGAAAAGTGGCTGAAGGCATTACAGCAAAAGATATCGTCCTTGCAATCATAGGTAAAACAACCGCTGCTGGCGGTACTGGCTATGTGGTTGAGTTCTGTGGCGAAGCAATCACAGATCTTACGATGGAAGGTCGTATGACCGTCTGTAACATGGCGATTGAGCTAGGTGCGAAAGCAGGCTTGATCGCACCGGATCAAACAACATTTGATTATATTAAAGATCGTGAATTTTCCCCAAAAGGCGCTGAGTTTGATGCTGCAGTAGAATACTGGACATCATTAAAGTCCGATCCTAACGCTGAGTTTGATGCCGTAGTAACGCTCAATGCTAAAGACATAAAGCCACAAGTAACATGGGGAACAAACCCAGGTCAGGTGATTGCCGTTGATGAGCCAATTCCTGCCCCTGAAAGCTTTAACGATCCCGTTGAAAAAGCCTCTGCTGAAAAAGCATTAGCTTACATGGGGCTAGAAGCAGGTAAAGCCCTATCTGATTTTGCCGTTGATAAGGTCTTTATTGGTTCATGCACTAATTCACGTATTGAAGATATGCGCGCAGCAGCAGCTATTGCAAAAGGGCGGAAAGTTGCCGCTAACGTACAAGCTTTAGTCGTTCCAGGCTCAGAGCAAGTGAAAGCACAAGCGGAAAAAGAAGGGCTTGATAAGATCTTTATTGAAGCAGGCTTTGAATGGCGACTACCTGGTTGTTCAATGTGTCTAGCAATGAATAACGATCGCTTAGGTCCCGGTGAGCGTTGTGCGTCAACCAGTAACCGTAACTTTGAAGGTCGCCAAGGTCGTGATGGGCGTACTCATCTCGTTAGTCCTGCCATGGCAGCAGCAGCAGCATGTGCCGGACATTTTGTTGATATTCGCCAACTAGATGCCGTATCGGTGTAACAAAAGGATTTGAACATGACAGGTTTTAAACAACACACAGGTTTAGTTGTACCGCTAGATACGGCAAACATTGATACCGATGCGATTATTCCAAAACAGTTTTTGCAGAAAGTAACCCGCACTGGATTTGGTAAGCACCTTTTCCATGATTGGCGTTTTCTAGATGATGCAGGCGAGCAAGCAAATCCTGACTTTATTATGAACGCCCCTCGCTACCAAGGCGCGAGTATTTTACTGGCGCGTGAAAACTTTGGTTGTGGTTCTTCTCGTGAACATGCACCGTGGGCGCTTGCTGATTACGGTATCCAAGTTATGATTGCGCCAAGCTTTGCCGATATTTTCTATGGTAACTCGATCAATAACCAAATGGTGCCTGTACGTCTATCTGAGCAAGACGTTGACACTTTATTTAAGTATGTCGATGAAAATGAAGGCGCACAGATCACAGTTGATCTTGAAAAAATGATCGTCAGTGCTGATGGGAAAGAATATGCCTTTGAAATTGATGAATTCCGTCGTCACTGTCTATTAAATGGTTTAGACAATATCGGTTTGACACTGCAACACGAAGATAAAATTACAGACTTCGAAAACCATATTCCTAGCTTTTTAGCGTAATCGTATATTATCTGAAGTCGAACGCCCTGCTTAATATAAACAGGGCGTTTTTATTAGAAAATATCAAAAAGATAATGAAATTAGCCAATACTTATTACGGTCTTAATCAATACTGTTACTTATTATATAAATAGGAAGAATATGCGTATTGTTATTGCGATTTGGCTGCTGTTAATCACTTTACCGCTCTATGCTGCGCCAAAATCCGAACTCTGGTCATATTGGCAACCTCATGATCCTACGAATACAAACAAGATAAGTCATCAAGATTGGCAGCAGCTACTCGATAAATATCTTGTTATTCAACCGAATCAAACCTTATTTCGTTACAACCAAGTATCAAGTACGGATAAACAAAAACTAGCAACTTATATTAAGCGACTCAGTGCTCAAAATCCTCACCGCTATAATCGTGATGTTCAATTTGCCTATTGGGTTAATTTATATAACGCCCTAACTGTTCAGTTAATTATTGATAATTACCCTGTAAAATCAATTACTAAACTGGGAGGTTTATTTAGCTTTGGACCATGGGATCAAACCATTATTACCATTAATAATAAAAAGCTAACTTTAAACGATATTGAACATCGGATCTTACGCCCTATCTGGCAAGATCCTAGGATCCACTACGCAGTCAACTGTGCCAGCCTCGGTTGTCCTGATTTACTGCCTAAAGCATTTAATAGCGATCGATTAGATTTCCAGTTAGATCAAGTTGCCACACGCTTTATTAATAGTGAAAAAGCAGTAAAAGTAAGAAAAAATGGCATCACGCTGTCATCTATCTATGATTGGTATCAAACTGATTTTGGATCATTAACTGAGTTACAACAACACCTTAATCATTATCGTGTTACGCCTAACGTGCAATTAACTCAGATCCGTTATACCTATAATTGGCAACTTAATCAGAAGCTATAACTTCGATACAGTTACAGGTACAATAGTTTGTTCTCATTGGGGAGTCATTTGGCTGAGATTGTTAGGCATACGTGTTGTATAGCAGAACCCATTGAACCTGAACCAGGTAATGCTGGCGTAGGAATTGAGATGCTCGAACATTCTTTCGAGCTCGCTGAACATTGCATGACGCAACAGCACTCAAACCTGTGCCGCTCTCTCTTTCAATTTTTGTCCCAAGGATGCAGGACATCTCGGAGCGCATAGTGAAAAAAATAAACACTCTTCTTCCTCTAATCTCTCTGTCATTAGTTGCAAGCTCAGCTTTCGCCTCAGACAATACCCTTAACGTTTATACCTACAGCTCATTTGCTTCAGACTGGGGTCCTGGCCCTGTGGTAAAGAAAGCGTTTGAAAAGCAATGTAATGGTTGTACGGTCAATTTTGTTTCTTTAGAAGATGGTGTATCGATTTTAAATCGCGTTCGTCTTGAAGGGAAAAACAGTAAAGCAGATGTGTTATTAGGGCTAGATAACAACCTAATGACAGAAGCGAAAAATACTGGCCTATTAGCAAAAAGTGATGTTGATACTAGTAAGCTAACGCTTCCTAAAGGTTGGAGTGATGATACTTTCATCCCTTATGATTACGGCTATTTTGCCTTTGTGTATGACAGCGATAAACTGAAAAACCCACCTGCAAGTTTAGATGCACTGATCAAAGATCAAGATATTAGCGTTATCTATCAAGATCCTCGTACTTCCACCCCAGGCCAAGGTCTAATGTTATGGATCAAATCCGTCTACGGTGATAAAGCCCCTGAAATGTGGCAGCAATTAGCAAAACACACAGTGACCGTCACTAAGGGCTGGTCTGAAGCCTATAGCATGTTCTTAAAAGGCGAATCAGATATGGTGCTTTCTTACACCACATCACCGGCCTATCACATCATTGCTGAAGACAAGCACCAGTACAAAGCGGCTAACTTCAAAGAAGGCCATTACATGCAAGTTGAAGTGGCAGCAAAAATGAAAAATAGCCCACATCCAAAGCTGGCTGATCAATTTATGCAATTTATTGTTAGTGATGCTTTTCAGTCACAAATCGCTACCCACAACTGGATGTATCCAGTAACAAAGCAAAGCCTACCGAAAGGTTTTGATGAACTCACCGTACCAAGCAAAGCACTTGAATTTAGTGCCGACGAAGTGGCAACACATCGCAAAGCTTGGATCCGTGAGTGGCAGCAAGCCCTCACTCAGTAATGGTTTAAGACTTTGAACAAACGCATTACCCTATTGCCCGGCATTATCAGTGCCGGGCTGATCACTCTTGTTGTTGTTGCCGCGCTCACCGCCTTGATTAGCCAAGCTAACAACTGGCAACTGTCAACATTATGGCATGATCCTTACTTGCGTCATGTAACAGGATTTAGCTTCTATCAAGCCATCTTATCGACTCTATTCAGCATCATCCCTGCGATTCCCATTGCTTATGCTCTTTCACGGCGACAGTTTGTAGGAAAAGCCCTGCTATTACGTTTATTTGCGATGACGCTCGTGATGCCCGTATTGGTTGCTGTCTTTGGTTTATTATCGATTTATGGCAAAAGTGGATTGATCAGTCATAATCTAGAAATACTAGGCTTACCGCCATTGAACATTTATGGTTTAAGCGGGATCTTACTGGCGCACGTATTTTTAAACCTGCCACTGACCGTTCGTTTTCTACTGCAAAGTCTCGATGGTATCCCCGCAGAGCAACATCAGCTTGCGGCGCATTTAGGTATTACTGGCTGGAGTAAATTTCGCTTAATTGCATGGCCTCGACTACGCCAACAACTGCCGCATATCGCGGGTTTAGTCTTTATGTTGTGCTTTACCAGCTTTGCCGTGATCATGTCGCTTGGCGGTGGCCCTAAATCAACCACTATCGAGCTCGCCATTTATCAAGCGTTGCGTTATGACTTTGATTTAGTGACAGGGGCTATTTTAGCTTTGTGGCAAATGCTACTTTGCTGCTCATTAGTGCTTTTTACGCAACGTTTTGCTAAACCACTTTCTACCCTAAACGGCTCTATCAGCAAAAAGGTAGTGAATTATAACGATACATGGCGCGCTAAATGTTGGGATGTATTCTGGATCATCAGTGCGTTAGTGTTTGTTATACCACCGATCATTGCCGTCTTTGTATCGGGTATTAACCATCAATTATTTAATATCTTAGAACAAAAGCAGTTATGGTCAGCAATCACTAACTCACTCCATATTGCACTATTTTCCTGCTTATTAGCATTTTGTCTTGGCGTCATGATCCTCATCACGAGTCGTAGCTTACGCTTAGCACGTAAAAAACTGGCTGCTGACGGGATTGAAATGATCGGCACAGTGATTTTAGTGACACCAGGGTTAGTGTTAAGTACTGGTATTTTCCTATTACTGCGCCAATATACCGATGCGTACAGTGCTGCGTTTTGGGTTGTGGTCTGTGTCAACGCCCTGATGGCGCTGCCATATGTAATCAAAACATTAAGTCAACCAATGCTCCACCTCGCGCAGCAATATAATCCGTTATGTCGCAGTTTAGGGATGACGCACCTATCGCGATTACGCTTGGTTGAATGGCGTGCGTTACGTGCTCCTATTGCCCAAGCTCTTGCTATTAGCTTTGTCTTATCACTGGGTGATTTAGGTGCGATTGCATTATTTGGCAGTCAAGATTTTCAAACGCTGCCACTGTATTTATTTGAGCTGATGGGCAGTTATCGAATGGATGCCGCTGCTGTTGCCGCACTGGTTTTACTGTTACTCAGCTTAGGTTTATTTAGCGCAGTGGAATATCTCGTTGTTACTCTCCATCGCCAAGGAGTTCATCATGCTAAACATTAATCAACTCAACTATACCTACTTACCTCAACACAAAAATGAGGTTGCTATGGCGTTGAGCTTTGATGTTCAACTTGAACAGGGAGATATCGCCGCACTCATTGGCCCAAGTGGTGCGGGTAAAAGTACCTTACTCGCACTCATAGCTGGCTTTCTCATCCCTGATAGCGGCGAGATCACCATTAATAGCAAATCTATCTGTCAGCTAGAGCCTGCGCAGCGTCCACTCTCGATGTTATTTCAAGAACACAATTTATTTCCTCACCTCAGTGTGTTCGAAAATATTGCATTAGGTATCAACCCAAATCTTAAACTCACCGCAGAGCAAAAACAGCGTGTGATTGATTCTGCGAAACAAGTGGGAATTAATGCCTACCTTGAGCGTTTACCAGAACAGCTTTCTGGCGGGCAACGTCAACGAGTAGCATTAGCGCGATGTTTATTACGAGAGCGCCCTTTGCTACTGCTTGATGAGCCATTTTCAGCTCTTGATCCAGCACTCCGTGCAGAGATGTTAAACCTCGTTAAGCAATTAGCCACAACGCGCAATATGACGATATTGATGATCACTCATAGCCCTGAAGATGCAGAGAAGATTGCCAATAAATGTATTTTTATTAATCAAGGTACTATCAAAGCGGCAGGAGATACTCATGATGTTTTATCCAACCCCGTACTACCTGAACTTAAAAGCTATCTTGGTTTAACCCAACAAGAAACATAACCGCAGAATGCAATAAGTAACACCGTAAACAAAAAAGCGAGCACCCAATGTGCTCGCTTTTCTCATTATTCTTGCTAGTAATTAAAGATTTTCTTCGGCAAATTCCGCTAGACGGCTTCGAACCACCCCGTTTAAATAAATATTGGCGCTACCTTCAAAGTTTTTAAAGCGCTCAACAATATAGGTTAATCCCGAAGTCACTGGGGATAAATAGTTAGAATCAATTTGAGCAAGGTTACCCGAACACACAATTTTAGTCCCTTCACCACATCGGGTAATAATGGTTTTAATTTGTGAAGCTGTTAGATTTTGACATTCATCGAGTAGAACAAAGGCATTTTGAATAGAACGCCCACGCATAAAGTTGATCGATTTAAATTGAATATTGGCTTTATCGAAAATGTACTTCATTGAGCCATCAGTACAAACATCATGCTTATGAAGCGCTTCCATGGTATCGGTAACCGCTGCCAACCATGGCATCATCTTTTCCTCTTCGGTGCCCGGTAGGAAACCAATCGACTCAGCGATTTCGGGTGTATTACGAGTGACAATAATTTTGTCATACATCCCTTTTTCAATCACCTGCTCAAGTGCTGCTGCCATCGCTAAAATGGTTTTACCACAGCCAGCAGGACCCGTTAAGATCACTAAATCAATCCGAGGATCAAGCATTGCATCTAGTGCCATACCCTGATAGATGTTTTTAGGGCTAACCCCCCAAGCCTGTCGATGCATTAGTCGCTCTTGGCTAATGTCTTTAATGGTGACACTTTCATCATCAATACTTTGAATTCTAGCGGCAAAATCATTGCCTTCATCCAGTAAATATTGATTAACAAAGGGAGTTTCAAATAAGTTTTTAGGTAAGGTATGTAAGGTTGAACGACCTTTATTTTCCGACTGACACTCAGCGACATTTTCCCAAAAATCGCCATGATAGCGATGAAAGCCTTTAGTTAACAATGCCACGTCGTCAATCAACTGATCGGTTCGATAATCATCAACATACAAGACGCCTGCACCTTTGGCACGCAGTCGCATGTTGATGTCTTTGGTCACCAACACCACAGAGCGTGGTGCATGTTTTTGTTGCAGAAAGAGAACGCTATTAAGAATACGATTGTCGCCCGCCTTATCACTAAAGGCATGGACGGTTTGTTTTACTTCATAGTCAGCAAAAATAGCAATAGTGCCGCTATGAGCCACTTTATCATTGAAAGGAATACCAGCCGAAATTTGCTCTGGTGGTGCATCGTGGAATATATCTTCAAGCGCACGTATCGCGACTCGCGCATCACGAGAAACATCACGCTTACTGTCTTTAATTCTGTCCAATTCTTCCAGAACCGTCATGGGAATAACCACGTCGTGTTCCTGAAAAGAAAAGAACGCCAGAGGTTCATGAAGCATAATATTTGTATCAAGTACAAACAGTTTCCGTTCGGCGTCGTCCATAGGCACCTCCTTGGTAGTCTGGACAGCGATAATAAAGCTATCACTCTATTAGCTTACGTCAAAATTACCCATCTGGTTTAATTATGACGTCTTTCCTATTAAGCCCTCGGTTGATGAAAGTTTTATTATGGTTTTACTGTGACCGATTTTCATCACTTTCACCGTGACCTTAATCACATCATGCAGTAACATGAGTCCCCTTTTTGAGCTATGCACAAATTTTAAATTCTAGCGTACACTTATCTTCAGTGTAGCTTATAAACACATTGCATAGCTTATTGCAGTCTTTTTGATATCAGATAATTAGAAGGTTTCTACCACTATGCCATTTGCTTTGGGTCAACGTTGGATCAGTGATACAGAAAGTGATTTAGGTCTAGGTACCGTTGTCGCTCTTGAACCAAGGACGGTTACCTTGATGTTCCCCGCATCAGAAGAAAATCGCCTATATGCACGTAATGATGCCCCTGTTACCCGTGTCATGTTTAACGTTGGTGATGTGATTGAAAGCCATGAGGGTTGGTCACTAAAGGTAGAAGCGATCAACGAAGATAAAGGCGTGATCACCTACGTAGGTACGCGTACCGATACAGAAGAAGAAAATGTCGCGCTACGTGAACTTTTCTTAAGTCACCAAATTCGTTTCAATAAACCGCAAGATAAATTGTTTGCCGGTCAAATTGATCGCATGGATCGTTTTGTACTGCGTTACCGTGCGCTGAAAAACCAATATGAGCAACTAAAAAGCCCATTACGTGGTTTATGCGGTATGCGTGCAGGTTTGATCCCACACCAGTTATATATTGCTCACGAAGTCGGTCGTCGCTATGCGCCGCGTGTTCTACTTGCCGATGAAGTGGGGTTAGGTAAAACCATTGAAGCGGGTATGATCATCCACCAGCAGGTGCTATCTGGCCGTACTGAACGTATTCTAATCGTGGTGCCTGAAACCCTACAACATCAATGGCTCGTTGAAATGATGCGCCGTTTTAACCTGCACTTCTCTATCTTTGATGAAGAGCGTTGTGTTGAAGCATTTGCTGATGCCGCTAACCCATTTGATACCGCACAATATGTATTGTGTTCGTTAGACTTTTTACGTAAAAGTCGTCGTCGTTTTGAACAAGTGCTTGAAGCTGATTGGGATCTATTGGTTGTCGATGAAGCTCACCACCTTGAGTGGAGTGAAGATAAGCCTAGCCGTCAGTACCAAGTGATTGAAGCCCTAGCAGAAAAAACACCAAGTGTGCTGCTACTAACAGCGACACCTGAGCAATTAGGTCGTGAAAGCCACTTCGCACGCTTACGTATTCTTGATCCTGACCGTTTTTACGATTACGAAGCTTTTGTTGAAGAAGAGCGTCAATACGAACCCGTTGCTGATGCCGTAACACAACTACTTTCTGGTGAAAAACTAAATAATGATGCGAAAAACACCTTAACTGAGCTGTTATATGAGCAAGATATTGAGCCAATGTTACGTGTGATCGAAGATTCAGCTCAAGACGATCCTGAAGCATTAGCGGCCCGTCTTGAGTTGATCAACAACCTGATGGATCGCCACGGTACGGGACGCGTATTGTTCCGTAATACCCGTTCAGCAATCACAGGTTTCCCTCAGCGTCATCTGAATATGTACCCATTAGCTATGCCAACCCAATACACTACAGCCATGCGTGTTGCGGCAATGATGGGCGGTAAAATGGGTGTCAACGAGAAAGCGATCAAGCTGCTTTACCCTGAAGATATTTACCAAGAATTTGAGGGTGAATCAGCAACATGGTGGAACTTTGATCCTCGTGTTAACTGGCTACTTGATATGCTAAAAGCCAACCGTAACGAGAAGGTATTGGTGATTTGTTCTCGTGCGCAAACCGCATTAACCTTAGAGCAAGCATTACGTGAGCGTGAAGGCATCCGCGCTACCGTGTTCCACGAAGGTATGTCGATTATCGAACGTGATAAAGCGGCAGCTTACTTTGCCCAAGAAGATGATGGTGCTCAAGTACTATTATGTTCTGAAATCGGCTCAGAAGGTCGTAACTTCCAGTTTGCAAACCAATTGGTAATGTTCGATTTACCAAGTAACCCTGATCTACTTGAGCAACGTATTGGTCGTTTGGATCGTATTGGTCAAAAGCGTGAGATTGAAATTCATGTGCCTTACCTAGAAGGTACTTCTCAAGCACTATTAGCACGTTGGTTCAACGAAGGCTTAAATGCCTTTGAGGAGACCTGTCCGACAGGTCGTGCCGTCTATGAAGCGGTATGTGAAGATCTTATTACCTTGCTTGCCAGTGACAAACACGATCTTGAAGCGCTTGAATCCGTTATTCAGCGCAGCGCTGAAATGCACAATGAGCTAAAAACCAAATTAGAGCAAGGTCGTGACCGACTATTAGAAATTCATTCTAACGGGGGTGAAGAAGCTCAGCAGTTGGTTGAGAAGATCAGCGCTAAAGATGGTGATACTAACCTTGTGACTTTTGCACTGGGCTTGTTTGATACCATTGGTTTAAACCAAGATGACAAAGGCGAAAACGCAATTGTTGTGACCCCATCAGAGCACATGATGGTGGCAAGCTATCCTGGGCTTCCTTATGACGGTTGTACCATCACTTTTGAACGTGACACTGCACTTTCTCGTGAAGATATCAACTTCATCAGCTGGGAACACCCAATGATCCAAGGCGGTATTGAATTACTGCTAAGTGAAGGCGTGGGTACAACGGCTGTATCATTGTTGAAAAACAAAGCATTACCTGTTGGTACATTGCTACTTGAGCTTATCTATGTGGTTGACGCTCAAGCACCTAAGCAATCAGGTATTGGTCGTTTCTTACCAAAAACACCGATCCGTATTTTGCTTGATGGTAAAGGCAATAACCTATCAGCTAACGTTGAATTTGAAAGCTTTAACCGCCAACTTAGCCCAGTCAATCGTCACCTTGGCAGTAAGCTCGTTAACTCGGTTCAAAAAGATATTCACACTCTGATTGAGCACGCAGAGCGCGAGATCAGCAAAGAGCTTGATGTCGTACGAAGCCAAGCACAAGCTGAAATGGAAAACACGTTGCGCGCTGAGCTTGATCGCCTTCAAGCCCTAAAAGCAGTTAATCCGAATATTCGTGATGACGAATTAGAACTAATTGAAAGCCAAATCATTGAGTTAACTAACTACATTGAAAAAGCACAAATCCAGCTTGATTCTCTGCGTTTGATCGTTGTAAGTCATAACTGATCAATAACTCCTCATAAGTAAATTAAGGCCGTGAATGTCATTACTGATATTCACGGCTTTTTCTTTAATCGCATCACCAAACATACCAATTTACTATTATTCATATTAGTATTCGCCCCGTTTTTATTCATATCTATCCTACGAGCGCATCATGAAACCATTGCCCGTGTTGAACTACAATCCACCTACCGATCCATGGTTGGATACTCTTTTTCTTGATAGCGACATTATCGCAGTTAATAAGCCTGCTGGCATACTCTCAAACCCAGGACGTGCGCCAGAGCATCACGACAGCATATTTGCTCGCGTACTTGAAAAATACCCTAAGTCACAAATTGTGCACCGTTTAGATATGGGGACATCAGGCTTAATTGTGCTGGCTCTAAACAAAAAAGCTGAGTGTCATTTAAAAGCCCAGTTTCGTGAGCGAGAAACACAAAAAGTGTATTACGCCCGTGTATGGGGACATATCAAGCAAAACACAGGAACCGTGGATCTTCCCTTGATCTGTGATTGGCCTAATCGTCCACGTCAGAAAGTGTGTTTTGACGATGGCAAACCTTCAGTAACGCATTACGAAGTATTAAGCCGTGATGAGAAATCAACCTTGGTCCGTTTACTGCCCGTAACAGGTCGCTCTCACCAATTGCGTGTTCATATGCAAGCATTAGGTCATTCGATTTTAGGCGATAAGTTTTATGCTAATGAGGATGCAATGGCTGCTTCTCCTCGTTTACAGTTACACGCAGCAGAACTGACTTTTACCCATCCAGGAAGTGATGAACCGATGCATTTGTTTGCTCCTTGTGAGTTTTATCCAGAAGCGCCAACACAAACGATTTTAGGTAAATAAAACCACAGATAAATCGGCAACTATCGCTCGGAAGTTAGATCACGAGAAAAAAGAATGCTAGCTTTGTTTTAACAAGCAACAACCTAAACTAGCATTATTATTTTCACACCAAACGGAACAAGCGTTCCATGGAGTCTAACAGTGGAACATATTGTATTTTTAGATCGCGCCACTATTCCAGCACACATTAATATCCCTCTCCCACAATCTGATCATCAATGGATTGAATATCAACGTACATCGCCATCTCAAATAATTGAACGTCTGCAACACGCAACTATCGCTATTTCTAATAAAGTCCAACTCACTGCCGATATCTTGTCTCAACTACCAAACCTGAAATTTATTGCCATCGGTGCGACGGGGAGCAATAACGTCGATATCGATTATTGTCATCGCCATAGCATTCCAGTTTCCAATATTCGTGGTTATGCGACTCGATCTGTCCCTGAACACGTATTAGCAATGATCTTTGCGCTAAAACGTAACCTGATTGGCTATCAGCAAGATATCATCGCGGGCGAGTGGCAGAAGCAACAGCAATTCTGCTTTTTCACTCATCCAATTAGCGATATCACAGGTTCAACAATGGGTATTATCGGTAAAGGCAGCTTAGGGGTAGCGACAGCCAATCTTGCAACTGCACTGGGGATGAAGGTTCTATTTGCAGAGCACAAGCACATCACCACCTGTCGTGAAGGTTATACACTGTTTAATGACGTATTACAGCAAGCCGATATTGTCACCTTGCATTGCCCGCTAACGAAAAAAACTGAAGATCTTATCGCAAAAAAAGACCTCGCACAGATGAAATCTAACGCTATTTTGATCAATACCGGACGTGGTGGGTTGGTGAATGAGCAAGATTTAGTCGATGCATTGCTAGATAAAAAAATTGCGGGTGCAGGCTGTGATGTTTTTACTTCTGAGCCGCCAAATGATGATAATCCATTATTAAAACAGGCGCATTTGCCTAATCTATTACTCACACCACATGTTGCATGGGGATCTGATTCCGCCATTCAGACACTGGTAAATCAACTTATTGAAAATATTAACCGCTTTTGTAACAACAAACCACAAAACCTCGTTTAAGAGGTTTATTATAATAATAAGTCCTTTAAAAACAAAAAAGCGAGCACCAAGCTCGCTTTTGCAATTTATGATTCAGCGCGATAACAATTATTTGAATCCTTTCTCTTTTCGGATCAAATCATAGGCAGCTTGAAGCTCTTGGGTTTTTTGCTTCGCAATTTCCATCATTTCTGGTGGTAAACCTTTCGCTGCGAGTTTATCAGGATGGTGTTCATTCATCTGTTTACGATAAGCACGTTTCACATCTTGCGCAGAGGCATTTTCATCAACCCCTAAGACATTAAACGCATCAGCTAATTGATCTCGACTAGGGGGCGCTTGGAAACCACCGCCCTGTTGCTGATATTGCTGATGGAAACCACCTTGTTGAAAACGAAACGCCGCTTCTTGCATACGCAATCGTTGTTCAAGTTGGGCTTCAGAAAAGCCAAGGTAACGCGCAATAATATGCAGTAACTGACGCTCTTTAGGATGTAATGATCCATCTGCAAATGCTGCTTGAATTTGTAATTCTAAGAAAAACTGGAGTAAATCAGCACGCCTTGCGCGACTACGGACACGATTTAGCATCTCTTCTAATGGGAAGTTATCTTCTTTTCCTTCACGAAACGCATTTTGCGCTTGAAGTCGAGATTCACCTTGTAACCCCATTCGATCCATAATCGCACTTGCAACACGAATTTCATCTTTTGTTACGTGCCCTTTCGCTTTTGCGACATGTCCCATCACTGCAAAACAAGCATGGAAAAACTCTGCTTGCTGCTCTGCGCTGCTTGCTCTGTTCTGACCAAAACCTGCAAAACCGCCATTCATCTGACGAGCATAAGCCTTATCAAACTGGTGACCAATAAATAAACCAATCAACAATCCAGGCAATTTTCCAATGGAGAGGCCAAGCAACGCACCAATAATTTTTCCCCATATACCTGTCTTCTGCATTCTATACTCTCTGGTAATTTGTTAAATTTTTTCAATGTTTACCCAACAGCATGCGCTGAAAAGATGCTGTCGCGGCGAATTTGCATTATGATAGCTGTCATTTATCGGGAATGCTTGTAAAAAGCGCAATTATTCGCCTTGCTCTCAAACTGATACAGGAATGTTGAATCTGATGTCACTCACCTCTCACAGCTTACTTGCCACCATGGTTGGTCTTGCCCTTAATGGGCCGGCAATGGCAGAAGATGCCACTTATTTACATAAAGATATCAACGATAAACATGCTGTAGCAGAAGATCAAACAACAAAAACAGCCGTTACTGACGATCCTTTAGCTATGGTACGTGGCGTTTGTATTGCACCGAAAGACCGTAAAGAAGACACAAATAATACGCCAATTACCATTGAGGGGGACAATGTTCAAGCTCAACAAGGTCACCAAGCCGTATACACTGGTGATGTTATTGTTAAGCAGGGTACCCGGACGATTGCTGCTGATAAGGTAACACTACAACAAAAACAACAACAAAGAATAGTTACTGCAAAAGGTAATGTTTACTACCACGATGGTGGTATAGAAATGGATGGCAAACAACTCCAGAGTGATCTTAACACCAAAGACTCACAAATGGATGATGCTGTTTATCGTATGACCTGTCAGCCAGGGCGCGGTGAAGCGGAGCAAATCGACAAACGAAATGTTGATGGTACCCAATTTTATAAGATGAAGGATGGTACTTTTACTAGCTGTCCTGAAGGAGATAAAAGCTGGCGTTTTGCTGCAGGCTCTTTGGAGCGCGATGGTGATTCCCCCTTTGCCGATTTGTATAACGCTCGCTTTGAAGTGCTTAATGTACCGGTATTTTATCTACCTTGGTTGCGCATTCCTGTCACAAAAGAGCGTATGACTGGTTTTCTATATCCAACGTTAACCTATGGTTCACGAAATGGTATGGAATACGAAGCACCATTTTATTGGAACATTGCACCAAACTACGACTTAACATTAACACCCAAATACATGAACCACCGTGGTCTTCAAACAACGGCTAAATTCCGCTACCTGAATGAATTAGGTGAAGGTCAAGTTGTTGGTGAGTATATGGGTCATGATAAAAAGGCCGATTTCGCAGATTACCAATTGGAAGACAATAAACCCAATAGTGGAAAGTATTGGGGCTTCCAATGGACGCACAGTGGGATCATTGATGAGAACTGGTTAGTTGATATCGACTACAGCAGAGTCAGTGATTTCAAGTATTTTGAGCGTGGCTTAGATTCCAGTATTGGTGAGCGTGAAGATAATAACCTGCTCCAAACAGCAGAAGTGTCTTACCGTAACTCGAACTGGGATACTATGTTGATGGTCCGTGATTTTCAGCTTTTAAAAGATCCAGAAAATGCTGAGATATCAACAGACAAGCTTTCAGCTTATCGCTTAATGCCTCAACTTTCATCAACTTACTATAAAACTGATCTCGGCTATGGTCTCGATTTTAAAATGCCAATGAGTATCAGTAAGTTTGAGAATAGTACGATAAACAAGCCAGATGCAGATCGTATAATTTTTGAACCGACACTAACGCTTCCTTACGCGACGCCTTGGTGGTCTGTAACAACACAAGCAAAAGTGAACTATGCCCATTACAAGCAAGATAAAAAAGAGTTAGACAAAAAATCTGATTTTGATGCTCTTAAAGATAGTGTTAATCGCGTTGTTCCTGAGTTTCGCGTCAACAGTAGCCTTTATTTTGAGCGTGATACATCCATTTTAGGTAGTCATTATACCCAAAGTTTAGAACCACAAATTCAATACCTTTATGTAAAAGATGTTGACCAAAAAGGTATTTATAACCCATTTGATTATGTCGGTGGCGGCTATGATTCAACTCGTTTACAACAAGACTACTACGGCCTATTTAGCGATCGTACATACAGTGGTAACGACTATATAGCGCCTGCGAACCAGTTCACCGTCGGCGCATCTACCCGCTACTTTGATGAAGATTTTAAGGAACGATTTACCCTATCTATGGGTCAAATCTTCTATATCGACAAACCTGTAAATCAAGGCACCGATAACAAAGAAGCGAAAAGTTATTCAGCAACAGCTGTTGAAACAGAATTTAACCTTGATGATAGTCTGTTCTTAAAAACAGCAATGCAATATGACTCAAGTGAGAATGACATTCAGCAAGGCAATGTGGCTGTTGAATATCGTAACAGCGGGATATTTGTTCAACCGAGCTACCGTTACGTATCAAGTGATTACTTAACAAAATACGTGAGCAACCCGAATACAGAAATCAATGGTAAAAAAGATGGTATTTCACAGGTAGGCTTATCCATTGGCTTCCCTGTTAGTGATAGTGTTGATATTAAAGCTGATTACTACCAAGACATGAATGTTAACAAAATGCTTGAAAGTAAAGTGGGCTTCACCTACTCATCTGCATGTTGGATGATAGGACTGACTTACAATCGTTACGCGAAAGATTCACTATCACAAGATTTTACTGAATACGATAGCAATATCAGCTTCTCATTCAGTTTACTTGGTTTACAAGGTGCCGGACCAACATTCGGTCAATCATCGGATGATGGCGGTAATATTTTGTCTTACGGCGATCCATTCACTCTTAATAATTAATATTTGGGCGACACATGTGTCGCCTTATAACCTGATGGAATATAAATGAAAACGTGGAAGTATTCTGTACTTAGTCTAATGATGATGGGTATGTCAGCAACCAGCATGGCTGCACCTCAGGAACTTGACCAAGTAGTAATGACTGTTAACGACGGTGTGATCTTACAAAGTGATGTGAACGCCATGCTAAAAACGGTTCACCTTAACGCAGCTGAAGAACACCAACAGTTACCGCCTAATAACATTTTACGTCAGCAAGTAATGGATAAACTGATCCTTGAAAACTTACAGCTCCAGCAAGCACAACAGCTAGGGATCCGTATTGATGATAGCCAATTAGATAAAGCAATCGCTGATGTTGCTAAACAACGTAATATGAGCGTAGACCAATTACGCCAAAGCCTTGCTAACGCAGGGATTTCTTACGCGATGTTCCGTGAGCAAATGCGTAACGACATGCTGGCATCTGAGGCACGTAACATTATTGTTCGTAAACGCGTCAACGTTCTGCCACAAGAGGTTGAGTCTTTAGCTAAACAAATGGCCAAACAAACGCAACAAAATGTGCAATACAACATTAGTCAAATTCAAATTCGTGTTGATGAAGATGCGGATAAAGCAGCACGAGATAAAGCAAAACAAGAAGCTGAAGATATTGTTGCTCAACTTAAAAAAGGCGCAAACTTTTCACAACTGGCTTACCGTTACTCAAAAGGGCCTAAAGCTCTGAAAGGGGGCGAATGGGGCTGGATGGGTAAAGCAGAAATGCCAACCGTCTTTGCTGATCAGATTCAAAATAACGGAAAAAATGCGATCATTGGTCCATTCCGAAGTGGCGTTGGCTTCCACATTTTAAAAATCAACGATGTAAAAGGTATGCCGAGTGTATCTGTTGTTGAGGTAAAAGCGCGTCATATTTTGATCAAACCTTCAATGATTCTAAGTGATGCAGCAGCAAAAGCTGAGCTTGAGAAAATTCGTCAAAGTATTATTAGCGGTAAACAAACATTTTCTGCAGCAGCGAAAGCCTACAGTGAAGATCCAGGTTCGGCGGTAAATGGTGGTCAACTAGGCTGGCAAGTACCTAATATGTATGCACCAGCATTCAAAGACAAAGTAGAAACACTACCGGTCGATAAAATCAGTGAACCGTTTAAGTCTTCATTTGGTTGGCACATTGTTGAAGTTGAAGGTCGTCGTAAAGTCGATCGTACAGATGCAGCAATGAAAAACCGCGCGGCACAAATTATCTTTAACCGTAAATTCAATGAAGAGGCACAAACATGGTTACAAGAACTACGTGCAGGTGCTTACATTGAACCAATGAATACAACCAACAATGGCTAAGTAAAGACATGACTAACAAACAACGGATTGCAATCACCCCCGGTGAGCCTGCTGGAATTGGCCCTGATTTAGTCATCGCCTTATGCCAAGAAAATTGGCCGCACCAACTTGTTATTTGTGCTGATGCGCAGGTTATGGTAGAACGTGCGGCTAAATTAGGTTTACCACTAACCATTTTGCCCTATCAACCCGATCAGCCCATCCTGCCACATAAAGCAGGAACAATGACGGTTGCACATATTGATACAACAATTAATGTTGTCGCAGGTACGTTAGATGAACGCAATGGCATGTATGTGCTATCAACATTAAAACGCGCTGCAGAAGGGTGTATGAATGGTGAGTTCGCCGCCGTTGTAACTGGTCCTGTTCATAAAGGGGTCATTAACCGCGCTGGCGTATCATTTAGTGGTCACACTGAATTTTTTGCTCAACAATCTGACACTGCACAAGTTGTTATGATGCTAGCTACCGAGGGATTACGCGTCGCGTTAGTGACAACTCATATCCCTCTAAGTCATGTATCACAAGAAATTACAGAAGACAGATTAAAGCAGGTAATTCGTATTTTACACGTTGATTTAGTCAGTAAATTTGGTATTGAATCTCCAAAAATTTATGTCTGTGGATTAAACCCCCATGCTGGTGAAGATGGTTGTTTAGGGATGGAAGAAATAAATATTATTACTCCTACTCTTGAGCAGTTACGCCAGCAAGAAAACATGGATCTTATCGGCCCTTTACCGGCTGATACTATTTTCCAAGAAAAATATTTAGCTGATGCCGATACGGTATTAGCCATGTATCACGATCAAGGGCTACCGGTGCTGAAATATAAAGGCTTCGGTAAATCAGTTAACATTACGTTAGGATTGCCCTTCATCCGAACTTCAGTAGATCATGGTACCGCACTGGAACTCGCAGGTACCGGACAGGCAGATACAGGTAGCCTTTGGACAGCGCTATCTCACGCCCTAGAATTGGTAGATAAACAAGCATGAGCAGCGATCAAGTCCATCTAGGTCACCGCGCCCGTAAGCGCTTTGGCCAGAACTTTTTGAAAGACCCTTACATCATTGACGGCATAGTGTCATCAATCAACCCATTACCAGGTCAAAACTTGGTAGAGATCGGCCCAGGTCTAGGTGCGATCACCGAACAAGTGGGTAAACTTGTTGATAAATTTACCGTTATCGAGCTAGACCGCGATCTTGCTGAACGCCTTGAAAATCACCCCGATCTAGCGTCTAAGCTAACGATCCACCAAGGTGATGCAATGCGTTTCGACTTCACGCAACTTATTAAAGAAAATAATAAGTTACGTATTTTCGGAAACTTGCCATACAACATTTCAACCCCTTTAATGTTCCACATTTTTGAATTCCACAAAGATGTTGAAGATATGCACTTTATGCTGCAAAAAGAAGTGGTTAACCGTCTTGCGGCAGGTCCAGGAAGTAAAGCATACGGTCGACTAACGGTTATGGCACAATATTACTGCCGTGTGATGCCAGTACTTGAAGTGCCGCCAGAATCTTTTGTACCAGCTCCGAAAGTCGATTCAGCAGTAGTACGTCTAACACCTTACGAAGTGTTACCGTTCCCATGTACCAACCTAAAATGGTTGGATCGTGTATGTCGTGAAGGTTTTAACCAGCGTCGTAAAACAATTCGTAACTGCTATAAAGCACTCTTCACAGCAGAGCAACTTGAAGCACTAGGTGTTAACCCTGGCCACCGCCCAGAAAACATTACTGTTGAACAGTTTGTTGCAATGGCTAACTGGCTTGATGCAAATTACCAAAAAGATGCGAAAGCTTAATTATATTTAAGTGGATGACACAAAAACCCCGATAGCTTCACGGTTATCGGGGTTTTTCTTTATTTGTGGTTGAATGACGCTAAAATGAAAAGAGATTTAAACAAAGGATGTTGTCTGTGAGTATCACTTCTACCCCAACCATCAAATGTCATGTCGTTACTCATTACCTCGATGATCAATCCGAGCCTGAGGATAGTCGCTATGTGTTTTCCTATACCATCACTATTCATAACCTTGGTCGAGGTCAAGCACAATTACTTAAGCGCCACTGGTTGATCACCGATGCCAATGGTAAAAAGCTAGTGATTGATGGTGATGGTGTTGTGGGTAAACAACCCATTATTCAAGCAAGTGATGACTATACCTACACCAGTGGTACAATTATTGATACCCCGCTTGGTGTGATGCAAGGGCATTACATTATGGAAGACGGGGACGGTAATAGCTTTAAAGTTGACATTGCCCCTTTTCGTTTGGCTGTGCCTAACATTATCCACTAGCTTTTTACTTCCACTTTCCTCAATAATGAGAGCAATATGGCAACCTACCTTGTTGGTGATATTCAGGGCTGCTTACCTGATCTAAAAAAACTCCTTGCTCAAGCAAGTTTCGATCCCAAGCACGATCACCTTTGGCTTGCTGGTGACCTTGTCGCGCGTGGTCCTGAATCATTAGAAACATTACGTTTTGTTAAAGCACTAGGTAATAGTGCACAGCTAATCCTCGGCAATCATGATCTCCACCTATTAGCCGCCTCAAATGGCTTCGCACGTTTAAAACCGAGTGATAAAACTCAGGCCATTTTAGACGCTCCAGATAGCCAAGAATTACTCCATTGGCTACGCCATCAACCATTGCTGGCTGAGCATCCTGATTTTCCATTAGTAATGGTGCACGCAGGTATTAGTCCACAATGGTCATTAGCGACGGCACGTCAACAAGCTCGTCGTGTTGAAGAAATCCTCCAGTCTGAACGTTATGTATGGCTATTAGAAAATATGTATGGAGATGGCCCTGATTTTTGGCAAGAAGAACTTAATGAATTAGAGCAGCTTCGCTATACCATCAACAGTTTTACCCGTATGCGCTTTTGCGAGCCTAACGGACGCTTAGATATGCATTGTAAAGTAAAGCCTGGAAATCCTGAAATTGGCAACTTGATCCCCTGGTTTGAAGTAAAGCGTACTGAGCCAATAGAGAAAACCATTATCTTTGGTCATTGGGCGGCGCTCATGGGGCATCAAGATGAGCATTGTATTGGGATTGATACAGGGTGCGTGTGGGGAAACAGTTTAACCATGTTACGCTGGGAAGACAGACAGCGCTTTGTTACCGAATGTCCTATTTATTAAATCTCGCCTCTTTATCTATTCAATAATGCCCACCAGCATGGGCATTATTGAACTGTATAATTAATTGCGTTCAAGTACCATAAAGTCCATCGCATAAGCATTTTTTTCATCTGCTGTATAATGCTCTGAGCTCACTTGATGCCACCCCTCTCCCCATTCAGGGAAACGTGTATCACCGTCTAAGTTCGCATCAATAAAAGTTAAATAGAGGCAAGTCGCTTGTGGTAAACAAGCTTGATAAATACTACCACCACCGATGATCATTAGCTCTTCCACATCACCAGCGGCTTGTTTTGCAGCTTCTATATCTCTCACAACAGTGATCCCTTCGGCATGAAACTCAGGGTTACGGGTGATCACAATGTTATGGCGACCAGGAAGCGGACGACCAATAGACTCAAACGTCTTACGCCCCATTACTACAGGCTTTCCTAAAGTACATTGCTTAAACCAAGCAAAATCAGCGGGTAAATGCCATGGCATCGCATTTTCTTTGCCTATTACTCGATCATGTGCCATTGCGGCGATCATGCTGATCTTCATCTTCAGGAAACTCCTTTTAAATATTTGTGACCCCATAGGTTACACCACTGGTCGACGACGATAAAACAATAATCCCGGCATAGCTAACCCAATGGCTAATGCTGCAACAATAAAGATCGCTTTAAGTAAATTCTCAATCATCACTCCCCATAATTCCATTGAGAAACCACGATGATTAATTTCAACAATCGCAATCATTGCTTTATAAGTAAAAACGCCTGGTACCATCGGAATCATTGCCGCGACAGTAAAAACTTTAGGGTGAGCTAAAAAGCGATGTGACCAATGTACACCGATCATACCAACAAGGGTAGCTGCTGCAAATGTAGCCCACTCAACAGGCATTCCCCAATGCATTAAAAGAAATCGAGTGCCATGCCCTAATGCTCCTCCAATAGCACAATATTTCAGTGCCTTTGGTGGGACATTAAAAACTAATGCAAATCCAACAGCTGGGATCATAGCGAAAAGCATGTCATTGCCTAGCGCCAGCATTAGTGAGATCAGATCATTCATAGTAACCATCCCCACACCCCCAGCACATTCATCGCAGCAACAATACCAATACAAGCGGCAAGTGTTAATAAACTCGCCATCGTCCACCTTGCCAGCCCCATTGAAGGATAACCTTTTACCATATCAGCAACGGCATTGATTAATGGAAACCCCGGTACCAACATCAGTACAGAAGAAGCCATCGCCAAAAAAGGTTTATCACCAATATGATAAACTTGTCCAAAACCTGAAATTAGTGTGGTGACAAAGGCGGTGAAAGCAAAATTAATCAAGGGATTAAAATAACAATGTGCCATCTCTTGGCGAACAAACATACCAATAGATGAGGCTAGGAAAGTCAGGAAAAAAACTGGCCAATCTCCCCCAGCTAAGCGGCTAAAAGAAGCACAAGATAGACCAATCATCATAATCACCAATAAACGGTGATAACGCTGAGGTTGAATCTGTTCTAATTTATGGTGAACATCATGACGATCAAGCAGTCCACGCTCAGTTAAAATACAGATCCGTTGAATATCTGTCACGATCTGCATATTGATCCCACTATCTTGGCAACGTCGCGTGGTCGTAATACAGCTTCCCTGATGACGTGTACTGATCACCATCGAACTAGCAGATAATGATACCTCAACACTTTCAACCCCAAGAGCTAAACCAAGTCGACTAGTCACATCAGCCACTAAGGTACTTTCTGCGCCATGCTGTAAAAGACGTTGACCTGCAGATATCACAAGTCGTGTTATGTCTCTTTGTTCAGACTCTGAGATTTGAGTAAGTATACAGTCCTGATGAATTGCCATTTATCATCCATTAATTTTGCGTGCTTATTATCTCATTAGAGTAGCGAATAACCACTGCTTTCATTTTGATTAAGCACAAAAAAAACCGTACCTCACGGCACGGCTTCTTCTACACAATCAGGCTTGATTATGGCTTGTAAATGATTTCAACATCGTAATCATCTTCATTCCAATCATCCCAATCATCATCGTCGTCTTCATCTTGCGCTTTCTTAATTTGCTCAGCGTGGTAATCATCCCACTTGAAGTCAACTTTATCTTCTTTTTCTTCAGGCTCGTATTTGATCTTAGGCATAGCATCAATCGCTTCCATCAGATCATACGTTAGCTCTTTCGTACCAGTACGGTTTAGTGCAGAAATACTGTAGTATTTATCTTCCCAAGCGAGGGCTTCTAGCACTTCAGTCATTTTCTCTTGCGCTTCTTCTTCATCAAGCAAGTCAGCTTTGTTAAATACAATCCAACGAGGCTTATTGCCTAGCCTATCACTGTATTGCTCAAGCTCATTGATGATGGTGAATGCATTTTCTACCGGATCAGAGCCATCAGCTGGCAGTAGATCAATCATGTGTAGTAATACACGACAACGCTCTAAGTGCTTAAGGAAACGAATACCTAAACCAGCACCGTCTGCCGCACCTTCAATCAGGCCAGGAATATCAGCAACAACGAAATTACGCTCTGCATCAACACGTACAACGCCTAAGCTTGGTACTAACGTAGTGAATGGGTAGTCCGCCACTTTCGGCTTGGCTGCCGATACAGAGCGAATAAAGGTCGATTTACCTGCGTTAGGTAGACCTAACATACCTACATCAGCCAAAAGCAGTAATTCGAGACGAAGATGACGAACTTCACCTAAGCTGCCCATTGTTTTTTGACGAGGTGCGCGGTTTACAGATGATTTAAAACGAGTGTTACCTAGGCCATGGAAACCACCTTTAGCCACCATCACTTTCATGCCGTGTTCAGTCAGATCGGCAATTACTTCACCCGTATCGTCATCAACAGCACGTGTACCCACAGGTACCGTCAGTATTTTATCGGCGCCACGTTTACCGGTACAGTTACCACCACGACCATTTTCACCGCGTTCTGCCGCATGGAAACGTTCAAAACGGTAATCGATCAAGGTATTAAAGTTTTCATCAGCAAATAGGTACACGTCACCGCCGTCACCACCATCGCCGCCATCAGGACCGCCTTTGGGAATGTACTTCTCAGTACGAAAACTTACTACGCCGTTACCACCGTCACCGGCATCAACTTTGATAGTTGCTTCATCTATAAACTTCATTCTTTTCTCCGCACTGTGGCGTTTAACATACAGCCATGATTACGAACACATCATGGCGTAGTAATTATTGTCATCGACCTAGATTATTTGTGCTGGCGAATAAATTTATGGCCTATAGCACAGCATATCGCACCACTTACCACCACCATTGCACCAAGATAACCCCAGATGTTCAACGTTACTGACGCAACGTATTGTGGCAAAGCAAGGCTCGCAAGATCGACAAATAATATCGTAAACAAAGGAGTCAGTGTGATCACTGCACTCACTTGTGAGGCCTGCCAGCGTGACATCGCTTCAGCGAAAGCACCGTAGCCAACAAGCGTATTAATACAACAGAATGCCAACATCGCAAGTTGACGATTATCCATTACGTAGATTTGTTCTGGTTGTGCCATTGGCGTTAGGATCAAAGCACAGATCACATAGATCATCAGCAAAATTTGTGCTGAGGAAAATTGCTTTAATAACCACTTCTGTGCAAGGCCATATATCACCCACACAATAGCAGCCGCCACAGCTAAACTCACACCTAAAGTATAACCAGAAAAACTGGTAAATAACTCAATTAAGCGTTCGTTAAAAAACAGTAATAAGCCAGCCAATAAACAAGTCACACCAATAATCTGGTGCTTAGCAAGCTTTTCTTTAAATACCCATGCACTAGCGACCAATAAACCAACAGGGGCTAATTGAATAATAACTTGTACAACCGGTGGATTAAGGTATTTAAGCGAACTATTAAATAAGACGAAGTTACCGGCAAGGCCAATGCTTGCAATCAGTAGCACCAGCCCACCAGCTCGGCCAAGATTTAAAATTGTTGGTAATTTCTTTTTCCAACTGAGTAATAGGCCTAAGCCAATAGACGCAGTAATAAAGCGATACCAAACAATGGTAAAAGGGTCCATCACTTCGACAGCTTGTTTCATCGCAATGGGCAACGCGCCCCAAAAGACAGCCGTTGTTAGTGCAAGGAAAAAACCGATCATCGGGCCACGATCTTGCATAAACCCTCCAGATATAAAAAGCCCCGCCAATAGGCAGGGCTTTAATCTTCGTGTCAAAGTTGAATATTATTCAGCTTCGATAGATACGAATTTACGGTTCTTAGGACCTTTAACTTCGAACTTCACTTTACCATCAGATAGAGCAAATAGAGTGTGGTCTTTACCTAGGCCAACATTGTTGCCTGCGTGGAACTTAGTACCACGTTGACGAACGATAATGTTACCTGCTAGAACTGATTCGCCACCAAAACGCTTAACACCTAGGCGTTTGCTTTCTGAATCGCGACCGTTATTAGTAGAACCGCCAGCTTTTTTGTGTGCCATCTTTAAATTCTCCTGTTATTAAGCGCTGATGCCAGTAATTTTGACTTCAGTGAACCACTGACGGTGGCCCATTTGCTTACGAGAGTGCTTACGACGACGGAACTTAACGATTTTAACTTTATCGCCACGACCGTGAGTAACAACTTCAGCAGTTACTTTACCGCCAGCCACAAAAGGTGCGCCTACAGATACTTCTTCGCCGTTAGCTACTAAAAGTACTGAGTCAAATTCAATGCTAGCGCCAGTTTCAGCGTCTAGTTTTTCTAAGCGTAAGGTTTGGCCTTCGCTTACACGGTGTTGTTTACCACCACTTTGGAAAACAGCGTACATGTCTTACTCCGCTTGTCCGCATAGGCCATTTGCCGCATAAAAAAGGCAATGGGTATGCGCTTAATCTTGTCATCAATAGGGCGCGAATGTTACGCGAAAAGAGTTATTCTGGCAAGCCATTATGGAAATAAAATTGATGAAAAGCTGTTCAACAAAAAAAGTCTTTGAAATAGCGCACGTTGGGGTTATGACGATAGAACTATTTTAGTGTAAGATTCGATAAACCATTCGAATCACTTTTCCGCCCTACGTGGCCAACAATCTTGCTGGATGTATTAATGGATTTCAAAGCTATCCAAGCGCTCACCGCCAACGATATGGCCGAGGTCGACGCGAAGATACAAGCACAACTTAACTCAGAGGTTGTGCTTATCAATCAACTAGGTTTCTACATTGTTAGTAGTGGTGGCAAGCGTCTACGCCCAATGCTGGCTGTTTTAGCAGCACGAGCTTTGGGTTATGACGGTGATAAACACACTACAGCTGCTGCTTTTATTGAATTTATTCATACAGCAACATTATTGCACGATGATGTTGTCGATGAATCAAATATGCGTCGCGGTAAAGAAACGGCTAACGCAGCGTTTGGTAATGCAGCCAGTGTTTTAGTCGGTGACTACATTTACACACGTTCATTTCAAATGATGACAAGCCTACGATCGTTAAAGATCCTCGACATCATGAGTGAAGCAACCAATGTGATCGCTGAAGGTGAAGTTCTACAATTAATGAATTGTAATGATCCTAACACCACCGAAGATAGCTACATGCAAGTTATCTATTCAAAAACAGCACGCTTGTTTGAAGCTTCAACTCAAATCGCAGCCATTATTGCCCAAGCACCAGCTGAAATTGAGTTAGCACTTCAAGAATACGGTCGTTATTTAGGCACTGCATTCCAACTTATCGACGATGTATTAGATTACATCGCAGATGGTAAAGAAATGGGGAAAAACGTCGGTGACGATTTAGCAGAAGGTAAACCAACCTTACCATTGCTCCATGCTATGAATCATGGTAATGCAGAGCAATCAACCATGATTCGCGAAGCTATTGAAAAAGCAAATGGGATGGAAAAGCTTGATGCTATTTTAGCTGCTATGCACGAGCATGGCTCACTAGAGTACACTCAACAACGTGCAGAAGAAGAAGCAGAGAAAGCCATTGCAGCTTTAGCACCTATTGCAGATTCTCAGTACAAAGAAGCCTTAGTTGCACTAGCTCACATGGCTGTACAGCGTAATAAATAAGCCTTCGGTTAACTATCATAGAACCTGCTATTTTATCAGGTTTTTTTATATCTAAAAATCAGATAGTCTCGATGATCTATAATTGATATTAGTTTATTTCTTTTGCTGGTAATAAGTAGGAGTGAATAATGGAGATAACCCAATTAAAGATTGGTATGTGGGTAGAGTCATTACATGGCGTGGGAAAAGTGATCGGCATTGATCAACAAAACAACGCAGTGATCATTGAACATAAAAACGATCATCAACTTCGTTCCATTGAATGCAACGAGATCATTGATCAACCACAACTTCACACAGGCTGTGATCGTTACTATTAAAAAAGATTTCTCGCAAACAATAAAAAAGCGGCTTAATCGCCGCTTTTTCTTATCCTACTCTTTTAAGCTGGTTACTTTGCAGCGAACTCTTCGCCTAAAGTAATATCGCCTTTAAGCGTATCTAACATACTTTCCATCGCTGATTGCTCAAAGTCACTTAATGAACCGTAATCCATTACTTCTTCAATACCATCTTTACCTAATAATACAGGCTGAGCGAAGAAACGTGCATGTTGACCATCACCTTCAACGTAAGCACATTCAACAACACCTTGCTCACCTTGTAATGCACGTACTAGCGCTAAACCGAAACGACATGCAGCTTGGCCCATAGACAAGGTTGCTGAACCACCACCCGCTTTTGCTTCAACAACTTCTGTACCTGCATTTTGAATACGTGGTGTTAACGCTTTTACTTCTTCATCTGTAAACTCAACGCCTTCAACTTGTGATAGCAATGGTAAAATAGTCACTCCTGAGTGACCACCAATTACTGGAACACTAATATCACAAGGCGATTTATCTTTTAATTCAGCAACAAACGTCTCAGAGCGGATAACATCAAGTGTTGTAATACCGAACAGCTTACGCTTATTGTATACACCTGCTTTTTTAAGTACATCAGCAGCAATAGGCACTGTTGTGTTCACAGGATTGGTAATAATACCAACACAAGCATCAGGGCATACTACAGCAATTTTCTCTGCTAGTGATTTAACAATACCAGCATTTACATTGAAAAGATCAGCGCGATCCATACCCGGTTTTCGCGCTACACCTGCAGAAATAAGGACTACGTCAGCGCCTTCTAATGCTGGAGTAGGATCTTCACCTGCATAACCTTTAATAGTTACAGGGGTCGGGATATGACTAAGATCGGCTGCAACACCAGGTGTTACTGGTGCAATATCATATAGAGCAAGATCTGAACCTGCTGGAAGATGGTTTTTTAATAGCAGAGCAAGAGCTTGACCTATACCACCAGCAGCGCCAATTACAGCAACTT
The DNA here is from genome assembly GCF_000153325.1 of Photobacterium sp. SKA34. GTDB lineage: Bacteria > Pseudomonadota > Gammaproteobacteria > Enterobacterales > Vibrionaceae > Photobacterium. The sequence continues at coordinate 19,542 of NZ_CH724143.1, read as the reverse complement.
TCATGTTCGTTCTCCTTTACGATAGAAGTATATTTTTTTTATTAATACATCTTACTTACGCCAATTTTCATTGTATAAGATAAGAATAATAAAGGGACGTTATAGCAAGCTGATAACAAATACAATCTTCAGCCTCACGCTTTGCGAAGTTGCGCAGAAACCCCCTTTTTGTGATTCGATCTTGTCACAACAAAAACAACTTTAATGCAAAAATGTGAGAATTTAAGCAGTTAAGAAATGATGTTCTCTAATTAAAACAAAGACAAAGATTATTACTTACCTTATGCTGTTCATTAACACCTGATAATACAAAAATCAGATTTCATGCAGTTTGTTTGCTACTTAGTGATAGGTTATGCAAAAATACCTCACCTCATCTCTGTAGATAATATTTATTTATGCGAAATTCAGATAAACAAGAACGCTTAGTAAAAGCGTTTAAACTAATTCTAAAAGAAGAAAAATTCAGTTCTCAAGGTGAGATTGTTGATACATTGAAAGCGCAAGGTTTCGATAATATCAACCAGTCTAAAGTTTCTCGTATGCTGACGAAATTCGGCGCAGTACGTACACGCAATGCAAAAATGGAAATGGTGTATTGTTTACCTGTTGAACTCGGTGTACCCACAACAAGCAGTCCATTAAAAGATCTTGTCATGGATGTTGGCTATAACAGCGCACTTGTTGTTATTCACACAGGTCCTGGTGCTGCGCAAGTGATTGCTCGCTTATTAGATTCTTTAGGTAAAGCCGAGGGTATCCTTGGCGTAGTTGCAGGTGATGATACGATCTTCATTACACCAACTAGCAGCGTTACTACAGAAGAGCTTTACGATTCTGTTTGTGAGCTATTTGATTACAGCAAGTAATATATGGGGTCTATTTATTTTCATCATTGAGTGACATATCAAATAGACCCGGCTCTTCCCCTACTTTATCCCCTACCTCTAACTATTATTACTTACTCAAGTTTGTCTCTTTTCATTATGCTTATTGCTTAATTTGAGTGGTGGAGCACAGTCAAAAAAACCTCAGACCATCGACATTTGTTATAATAAATAGCAAAAATATTCTTTAATACGCACACATTCGTATCCATTAGCCATCATGATTAGAAAGGATTCATTCATGACATTAAATAAAAAAATGGTGCTTGGGCTATTTAGTTTAAGTTGTTATTTCATCGCATCGATAGCATACGCTCAACGTTTTATCACAATAGGTACAGGACCTATCAATGGTGTTTATTACCCTGCCGGCGGTGCTATTTGTAAATTAGTAAATCAAGGACGACTGCAACATAATTTACGTTGTTTGGTTGAATCAACAACAGGCTCTATCTACAACATCAATAAACTCAAAGATAAAGAATTTGAATTTAGTGTTGTTCAATCTGATTGGCAATTTCATGGCTATAACGGCACTAGCCAGTTTAAAGATCAAGGTCCTTACAGCAAAATGAGAGCTATCTTTTCAATGCATGATGAACCTTTTAATATTATTGTTCGTGAAGATTCAGGAATAAATCGTCTTGATGATCTTAAAGGAAAACGGATCAATATTGGTGAATCAGGATCAGGCGATCGAGCGACAATGGAAATTGTTATGGATAGCCTTGGTTGGACGCATTCTGATTTTAAGCTAATCTCGATCCCTGCCGCGGAACGCTCAGAAGCATTATGTAATAACGAAATTGATGCTTATATTTATCTTGTTGGTCACCCTAACGGGGCAATAAAAGAAGCCGCAGTCTATTGTAATGCTAAATTAATTCCGACCACGGGGACAAATATCGAAAAGATCATTGCAGATCATCCTTTTTATACCAAATCAATAACTCCGCACAGTTTTTATAAAGGGATTAAAGATACGACTGAAAGCTTTGGCGTGTCAGCAACATTAATTTCAAGTACAGATGTCTCTGAAGAAACCGTTTATGCATTAACAAAATCAATTTTTAGTAATTTTGATACTTTTAAAAGGCTTCACCCTGCTTTTGCCAATTTAACTAAGGTAGGCATGCTCCAAAACGGGTTATCGATTCCTTTCCATCCAGGCGCTATTCGTTATTATCAAGAAGCTGGATTTCTGCCCCCTAATGAGCAATATTAAAAAGCCCGTAAGATTAATTACGGGCTTAAATATTTAACATTATGTGCGCTGATCATATCCCCATCGAGGGACTAAACCTTGCTTAACACCTAAATGATCCAAGATTCTTGCGACCATAAAATCAATTAAATCATCAATCGATTGTGGTTGATGATAAAAACCAGGTGCGGCAGGCATGATAGTCACCCCAAGCTGAGAAAGTTTGAGCATATTTTCTAAATGTATAGTCGAAAATGGTGTTTCACGTACCACCAGTACCAATTGACCACGTTCTTTAATCACTACATCAGCAGCACGCTCAATCAAATTATCTGACATGCCATAAGCAATAGAAGCTAAAGAGCCAGCCGAACATGGGCAAACAACCATTTGCTTCGGTGCTGCAGAGCCAGACGCGACAGGAGAAAACCAATCATCTTTACCACAAACAGTTAATTTATCAGCATTACCCTGTAGGTGAGCTGCTAATTGCTCTCGTGCTTTATCAGGCGATGCTGATAGTTTCAAACCATGCTCTGTCGCTAAAACCACACGTGCCGCGGATGAAATCAACAAAAACACCTGGTAGTCAGCTGCCAATAAACATTCTAATAAACGTAGTCCGTAAGGTGCACCCGATGCGCCTGTCCATGCTAGCGTTATACGTTTATCTGTCATTACGTTTTCCTATTATTTAGCTAGTGCTGCCAATAACTTATCATGAATACCACCAAAACCACCGTTACTCATCACTAAAATGGTATCGCCAGGTTGTGCTTTGCTTGTAATGTTATTGACCAAATCATCTAAATCCGCACTGCAATAAGCAGGCTGTGAACATTGCTCGGCAATCTCTTCTACTGACCATGGAATATTTGGCGGTTGGAAGAAAAAAACTTGATCTGCAGCATGCAAAGAAGGCGCAAGATCATCTTTATGTACCCCTAACTTCATGGTGTTAGAACGCGGTTCTAATACGGCTAAAATACGCGATTGGTTCACCTTTGCACGCAACCCGCCTAACGTTAGCTCAATAGCAGTTGGATGATGAGCAAAATCATCATAAACCGTTACACCATTGACTTCGCCTTTAAGCTCTAGACGACGCTTAGTATTAATAAATTTAGCTAAGGCTTCACATGCAAGATCTGGTGTAACCCCAACATGGCGTGCCGCACCGATTGCCATTAAGGCATTATTAACATTGTGATCGCCCACTAAAGGCCAATGCACCGTACCTACAATATCGCTATCTAAATACACATCAAATACGCTGCCATCGGCATGGTGCTTTTCAGCTCGCCAGTGTCCATCACCGCCAATATATTCCAATTCACTCCAGCAGCCCATCTCTAGCGTTTCATCAATATTTTTCACACCTTTTGGCGCTAAAATACGACCATTACCAGGCACTGTACGTACGAGATGATGGAACTGACGTTGGATAGCTTTAAGATCATCGAAAATATCAGCATGATCAAATTCCAAATTATTCATGATCAAGGTTCTAGGGTGGTAATGTACGAACTTCGAACGCTTATCAAAAAAAGCACTGTCATATTCATCAGCTTCAACCACGAAGAACATGCTTTCCCCTAAACGCGCTGAAATACCGAAGTTCCCCAGCACACCACCGACTAAAAAACCCGGCTGATAACCACAATCTTCCAAAATCCACGCCAACATGCTTGCTGTTGTTGTTTTACCGTGTGTACCCGATACCGCCATTACCCAACGATCATGTAATAAATACTCTTGTAGCCATTGTGGGCCTGAGGTGTAACGTAGATTGCTGTTAAGGACATACTCAACACAAGGGTTACCACGGCTCATTGCATTACCAATCACCACGAGATCAGGGGCTGGATCTAGTTGTTTTGGATCATACCCTTGGATAATTTTAATACCTTGTGCTTCTAACATGGTACTCATCGGTGGATACACATTGGCGTCAGAGCCAGTGACTTTATGGCCTAACTGCCTTGCAAGCATTGCAGCACCGCCCATGAATGTACCGCAAACACCTAAAATATGAATATGCATTGCTGCTGGCTCCGTGATTAATTCGGTTAGTTTCACGCTTTAGCGTTACTTCGTTACCATAAAAAAGATCTTTATATACAATTTCTTATATAACAAAAAACATGAGTTAGCACTTCATCTCATCCACAGATGAGTTTATCAAGTGCTATATTCTACTCTCTTCACCCGATTATATGACAACATGATGAAAGGATTGTTTATGACTGATATTAGAACGCTTGGTGAATTCATTGTCGAGAAACAGAGTGACTTTCCTCATGCAAGTGGCGAGCTTTCATCCCTATTAGGGTCAATCAAACTCGCAGCTAAAATCGTCAACCGAGAAATTAACAAAGCAGGATTAGTCGATATTACAGGTACTGTCGGCGAGAACAACATCCAAGGCGAAGAGCAACAAAAGCTCGATGTCTATGCCAACGATAAATTTAAAGCCGCTCTTGAAGCAAGAGATCAAGTCTGTGGTATTGCGAGTGAAGAAGAAGATGAAGCGGTTGGATTTGATAAACCATTAAATTTGAATGCAAAATACGTTGTTTTAATGGACCCTCTCGATGGTTCATCTAATATTGATGTAAACGTCTCTGTGGGAACGATATTTTCCATTTATCGTCGCGTTTCTCCTGTAGGCTCTCCTCCTACAAAAGAAGATTTTCTACAAACCGGTAACCAGCAAGTTGCTGCTGGATATGTCATTTATGGTTCATCCACAATGCTTGTTTATACCACAGGCAATGGTGTTCATGGTTTTACCTATGATCCCTCATTAGGTAGCTTTTGTCTCTCACATGAAAATATGACCATTCCGCAAGATGGCGTCATTTACTCAATTAACGAAGGTAATTACATTCGTTTTCCTACCGGTGTAAAGCAATACATTAAATATTGCCAAGAAGCCGTACCTGAAGAAAAAAGGCCTTACACATCACGCTATATAGGCTCCTTAGTCGCTGACTTTCATCGTAATTTATTAAAAGGTGGCATTTACCTCTACCCAAGTACTGCCAGTTACCCTAACGGAAAACTACGCCTTCTTTATGAATGTAACCCAATGGCATTTATTATCGAGCAGGCCGGCGGTAAAGCAACGGATGGTTTTCAACGTATACTTGATATTGAGCCAACAGAGCTACACCAGCGCGTACCATTTTTTGTTGGTTCAACCAATATGGTCGAAAAAGTCGAAAGTCTATTACGCGACTATCCAGAAAACTAAGTGTTAACTCGATACATGTCGCGCATTTAAAGGTGCAATACATCAACGACGATGATTTGCTTTTGTTTTTGTTTACATTCATTATAATTTCAACAAACAACAACATTTCATTAACCTTAGAAGGAATTAGTCATGAGCCTTAATCAGGTCCCTGCTGGCAAGGATATCCCAGAAGATATTTACGTTGTTATTGAAATCCCTGCAAACGCAGATCCGATTAAATACGAAGTAGACAAAGACACTGGTGCGATTTTTGTTGACCGTTTTATGTCTAGCCCAATGTTTTATCCGTGTAACTATGGTTACGTTAACCACACGCTATCGCTTGACGGTGATCCGGTTGATGTACTCGTACCTACGCCACATCCACTCGTTCCGGGCGCAGTGATCCGCTGTCGTCCTGTTGGCGTATTGAAGATGACTGATGAGTCTGGTGAAGATGCAAAAATCGTTGCCGTACCTCACAGTAAACTAAGTAAAGAATATGATCACATCCAAGATGTAAATGATCTACCTGAATTACTTAAAGCACAAATCACTCACTTCTTCGAGCGCTACAAAGAGCTTGAACCAAACAAGTGGGTAAAAGTTGAAGGATGGGATAATGCAGAAGCAGCAAAAGCTGAAATTCTAACTTCCTTTGAACGCGCTCAAAAAAAGTAATTAGCTAATAACACTTATTACTTATTAATAGCGGTAAAATATAATGAAAAATAAACGTGGTTTACTCGCGGTATTTTTAACTTTATTTACCGCTATATCTTTTGCTAAAAATATTAGCTCAAATGAATTTTGGCAATTAGCGCAAGCACATAATTCTATCATCGTTGACGTAAGAACAGCCGATGAATTTGCCGTAGGACATATTCCATATGCTGTTAATATTCCGTTTGAACAGATCGCTTCAATTTCAAAATATTTGATAGACCAATCCAAACCGATATTACTCTACTGCCGCTCAGGCAGACGTGCTGAAATAGCAGAAGCTGAGTTATATTCCCTTGGCTATAAAAACACATTTAACGGTATGAGTTACCAACTACTCCTCCAGACGAAACCGAAGGACTAATCTCATGTTACAAATATAAAAAAACCCAATGCAAGCATTGGGTTTTTTATTAGATAGCATCACTAATGATTAATTGAATTCAAATTGGTAAAGCAAGTCCACGGCCTGATCGAGACCATTCACTGCTTCGACATATAAATTCTTCATTAATTGATAACGTACAGTAAATTCATCGACGTCATTAAATAAACCCACACCATATTTCACCTGAAGACCCGGTGCAATATAACCGCTTACAGTTACTTGTGAGTCATCGCCAGCCCCGGCTGTTGATAAGCTGAGATCCTTGATACCAACGGCTTCACCCACATCACCAACTAATTGGCCACTTTGTGCTAAGCCCATGCCTATCAGAGCCGTCGTCATCGCATTACTCGAACCACCCTCATTATCACTATCAAGGTTATGACCCGTTAAGATATATGACAATGCATTTTGTTGTGGCATGGCAGGATCAGAGAAAATACTCACTTCAGGTTTATCAGCGGAACCAGTGACTTTAACTCCCGCAATAACATCATCTTCGATATTATCAGGATCACGGATCGCCTCAATAGATAGGTATGGCTGATCAGGTGGACCATTAAATAAGATCTGTCCTTTACGAATAAGTAATTCTTGACCCAATGATCGGTAAGAGGATCCTTTGGCAATATTCACTTCACCATAAATCATTGGTCCTTTACCTTCCTGTCGAACATTAAGATCGCCTAACAAGCTAGCTTTAAGACCAAATGCAGACAATTTAACGTCATCACCGACATGCAGCATGATATTAGTTGTGATATCAAACGGTACAGACTTCTTAGGTATAACAGGCTCTAAGTTATCTTTTAGGATCACCTGATCTTTAGAAACCGCAATTGCTGACTTAGGTAATTGGTTAACCTTAATACGTCCCCATGGAATACCTACTTTACCGATAATGTCTGCAGATTGAGGTGTTGCTTTAATAGTGAGATCTGGAGATACCTTAAGAGAAACCATCGGAGGCATGCTCACTTGCAACTCTTTACCATTAATATTTAATTCCGTTTTCCACGCTGCCATATCTTGCCAGTCACCAGTACCACGTAATAGCAATTGTCCATCAGGTGTATAAATATTCCCCATTAACGTTGCGTTATAACCCGTAAAGGCTAATTTAATATCAGCGTTCTGAACATCTAATGGTACTTTACGCCCTCTTGCTTCTAGCTTCGTGACTTGTAATAAACCATTCACCGCGGGGTGCATGATTGGACCCGTTATTTTCAAGTTAGTATCAACTTGACCACCAAACTGATGGTAGTCCTTAATAACAGGCTCTAAGAATGCAAGCGTAAAACGATCTAATTTCACATTAGCATTAATGCGCTTATCACCTTGTAGATCAGTGACTTTAGCATTACCGGATAAATCACCATTATTTTTAACCGCCACTAACCAATTAGCATTTAGAACATCATTTTCCATCTCAGCATTGACAGTAACTTTATCCCAGCCTAACGTTAATGGCGTATCGTCGGTATCCACTTGTTGAGTAAAACTACCGCTTGGCATCAAAACCTGGGCTTTCACATAAGGTGCACTCTTCGGCGCCCATTTAGCGACAACATTCGCACCAAGCTCACCATTAACGTTCATCTGCTTAGGAATAAATGATTTCAACAAATCAAAATTGAAACGCTTTATTGCTAACTGAGCATTACCCGATGTACCAGCAGTAAGATCTTGAGTTAAACAAATTCCAGCTTTACCTTGCTGCCAACAGTGTGCACCGACTGTTGCCATTGCGGTTTTCAGATCATAACGGATAGGTGTTGGATGGTTTAGTACCCACTCACCAACAGGGGTCGTAAAGTCACCTTTTTGCAATATACCTTGCCAGCCTGTCTTACGATCTAATTTACCCGTTAGAAGTAACTCAGTGCCTACCGGCTCTCCTTTTATTTTTACTGTTAAACGATGATCTTGTTCTGTACCTTTAAATAACACATCCATATCATCTAACGTAACAGTATCAAATTTCCCTTTTTTAGCATTTAAACTAATATCAGCTTTTAATGCAGGTAATGGCGTTACGCTACCTTTCAATTTAAAAGACGCAAGACTTGCTACTTTTTGCCAACCAAGCGCATCACCTTCAAGGTCAAGTTTTACATCTGGTTCAGCCATCTTGCCTGATAACTTCACCTCTCCATTAACACGACCATGTAAGTCTGCTAATGATTTAGATAAATCTGGCGCTTTAATATCAGCAACAATATTCCACGTCTTGTCTAATTCACCTTTAGCGACTAAACCATTAGGACCATGCTTTAACGTCAAACCCTGTGTTTTAAACTTAAGATCTTTACCTTTACCCGTAAGATCAGAAGCATCAAGCTGACCATGAAGGTCAAGAGGCTGTTTCATGATGGAGCCATTAACAGCAAGCTCTGGCAATTTAATAAACCAGCCACCTTTTGCAGTTAAGCCACCAGATGTATTTAACTTACCGCTTAGGTTGCCTTCCGCTTCTGGCCATTGTTTACCTGGCTGGATATTGGCAAAAGCAAGCTGGCCTTGCCATTTAACAAGATCTTTCCAACTTGCTTTTGCATTACCTGTAATAGAGCCGCCTAAGGTATCTACATTCAGTACCGATAAGTTCACCGAATCAAGATTACCTTTACCTTTCAAATTTAATTTCACGTTTGGCATTGGCGTACCATTTACGTTGCTTTTGGCATTAAACGTAAAGTCCTTTAAGCTACCTTTGGCATTTATGTCAGTATTGGCAACAGTAAATTCTGCTTTTTTATCAATAGGCCATTGTAAGTGCTTACTTGATACCACTAAATCAAAAGGAAGATTCGGATCTAATGGCGATAATTTACCTTTAATTAACGCATCTAATTTACCTTTTAACGTTGCATCAAGTACCAATTTCGCTAATGATCCTGATGCTTTTAAATGTAACTGATGTCCTTCAACAGGCTTCATCGATATCTTTGCATTCGCATCTAATGTGAGTGGGTAATCTCCCGTTAACGTCACATCCGCTTTCGCGGTTAAAGATGCTTGAGGCGCATTCACCTGCAACTTATCAATCTTGATATCACTATCTTTAGCATTCGCAATCAGCTCTAATAACGAGACCTTTTGTGGCGTTTCGCCAGCTAACTCAAAGTCTTTTACCGTAAAGCGCTCAATATCAAACGACATCGGTAGCACAACATCAGGCAGTTTTATTGCTTCAGCTTTTTTCGTTGATTTAGACGCTGTTACTGGCTTTTTATCACCCGCTTTAGATGGCGCTAATGCTAAATAAATCCCTTCCCAATCCGTTGGCTTTAAGGTGACATGACTGCCTTGTAAATCTGCTGCTGTAGAGAAATGCTTCCAGCGGACTTTATTCGCCAAAATATCTAAATCGATATCATCAAGCGTTATCTTCTCAATATGAATAGGTAATGGCATTGAGATTTCAGTTACAGATTCGGAAGGCTGTTCAGGCTTATTCGATGTAGGAGGAAGTTCTGGCATTGAAAACTTCACACCTTGTACCCCTAAATCAGAGACACAAACCTCAGGTGTTAATAGACAACTATCATTTAATGTTAAATTCAGCTTATTAACAGCAAGATCTATATTACCGTCGTTATAACGGACATTCTTAAATTCAAAACCATCAAGCAAAGCACCTTGCGATTCACCAATCGACAAGGCTGGAAGCGCTTTTTGCGCTCCCCATGCAGCAACTTTAATACCAGCAGGAGTATAAAGTAGTGCAGCTACAGCAATAACTAATAATAATAATAAGGCTAATACGCCAAGTGCTATACGCTTAACCCAAATCATAATTCAGGACCTAAAGTAAAGTGGAGCTGAAATTCATCTTTGCTCAGTTTAAGGAAACGATCATTATTGCTCTTGTTCTTATCTATGCCCCAAGCAAAATCAAGGCGAATAGGACCTACAGGTGAAACCCATCGAACACCGACTCCAACGCCACGCTTCCAATCAGGTGTAGTATTCCAAGCAGAACCATAATCATAGAATACAGCCCCCCACCAATCACCATAAACGCGGTGTTGATATTCAATGCTAGAAGTTGCCATATAACGACCGCCTTCCATTTTGCCTTGGCTATTACGAGGAGAGATAGACTGATAACCATAACCTCGAAGGCTATTATCACCACCAATAAAATAACGTAACGAAGGTGGGACATTTTGAATGCCATCACTAATAATGGCGCCGCCATCTAAACGGAAAATACCACGCTGATTTTCACCGAAACTACGAATCCAAGCATTTTTTGCTTGTACTCGAGCGAAAGTAGTATTTGATCCAACATTTTCATTAGCAAGATCAACAGAAAAATTATATTTACTCCCACTGGTCGGGAATATTCCCCCAACCATACTGCTTTTACTGTATGACAATCCTGGCATCAAAACATTGAAAACACCTTTTTCCATCCCACCTTGTTCATATTTCTCCGTCAACCAACGAAGTGCAATAGTACGATTCCATCCCGAATCTAAACGCCAGTGACGCTCAACCCCGAGACCAAATTGCGTACTTATCGTATCGTGCGTATCGACATAACGAATGCCACCGACAACTTGATAGTAATCATTCAACACATCATCTAGTGGGATCTTATAAACCGCTTCAACTTTTGGCTCGTCTTTCGATATTTCTGATTTCAAGTTAAAGCTATGACCTTTACTCGTAATCCAAGGTTTTTTCCAATTGAACTTCAAACGAGGGCCAGTATCAGTCGAAAAACCAATACCCGTTTCAAATTGATTTTTAACTTGTGGTGAAACAACGACATGAATTGGGATCGCATCATCTTTACGCTCTTTTACATCTCCACCAACAAAAATGGAGGAAAACCAACCAACGTTAGACAAACGCTCATTGTACTCTCCAAGCTTTGAAGCAAGGTAAGGTTCATCTTCCGTATAGGGGATCATTGACCGTAAGCGGTTATCATCAATTTGGCTTCCCTGAAAAGTCGTTTCACCAAAGGTATAACGACGACCTGAATCAAAATTAATATTGATAAATACTTCGTTACGACTGGGTACCACTTCTAATGTACTTTTCGTTAATTCAGCATCAAAATAACCACGTCGAAGTGCTAAACTCATTAATGATGATTTAAAAGCCTCATACTTTCCTTGATTTAGCGGTTCACCTAGCCCTAAACCACTACTTTTTACTAGTGACATAAAAGCAGGATCATTTTTAGCATCACCAGTAACAATTAGATTACTTTTACTAATATGCGCTCGTGGACCTTGTTCAACAGTAACCACTATATTAGTTTTAGAGCCACTACCCGAGACTTGATAATCAAACTTTGGCTGGAAATAACCCAATGCCTGTAGCGCGTCGCTAATTTCATTTAATACCTGATCTTTAAAGCGCAATGTCGCGCTGTAATCATCCTTTGATAATGCAGAAAGATAAGCATCGACATTATCTTCTACTTTTCCCTCTAAGCCTTTAATCTTCAATGAAGACGCCATAACCGGACTCGATAGCACCAAAGCAAATGATGTCACACCCAACCATTTAAAAACTTTATTCATTCTATTGTGCTTCTTTGCGAAATTTAGAATTAATTACGAACCCATTTTGACAAAGCTATAAGTAACTTCCAACTTTTGTCACCTGAAAACTTATGAATATTGAACCGAATAGAATTTTGATCCATTTTCAGCTACCTATTTATAAATATTAACAAAATGAATCTAAAAAAAAGTAACCAAAAGTCATTGAACTTAAGGTAAACAACAGCTCAACACTATACAATGCAACCACTTTAATAAAAGCATTAAATTACACGCAAAGTCCTATCTATAACTACATTGTCAGAATCATAATCAGTTGGAATTATTAAGAATAATCACGAAGTAAACTTAGTACTTAAAACGATTCAAACCACTTTAAGTAACTAAACAACTGTAGAACAATTAATAACTTCTTTTGAGAAAAAAATTCAATACAACTCTGTAATTAAATACATGATATTGGAAGGGTAGATCTGTATTGTCATATGGTAGGATAAAGTTAACAGAAAACAGGATCAAAGTTATACATACATCTTACTCGTATCCCATAAACGATGATTATTTGGGATAAAGCCCCTAGTTTGTAGTGATTACACGACCATGCCTGATAGCATTTGAATCTCTTTATTCACCTCAGTTAATACATTTAATGCTTTTAGATCACCAGATTTAGGTGGTAATAGTCGTCCACTATCAAATTCGAAGCCACCTACACCCATAATGAAAATACGACCTCGAAAATAGCTTTTTACATAACGAGCCACTTGGTTTGGTCGGTAAATTTTAAAGATTCTAAGCATGTTGTCCTCACTTAACAGTTACAGGTATAGACTGCAAATCGATGACTTTGTTTCATCACGTCAAAACTTAATGCAAACAACTTGCCATTTTCCAATAAATACGAACTTTGTAACAATAATGATCGACTTAGAGCTCAAATATTGAATTCTGGTACTACCAGATCAAAGAAGATTAACTATCATAATCACAAATCAAACAAAAAAGAGGTAACACATGAAATTAAAGGCAACCTTTATCCTACTTGCAGCTTTAGCCCCTTCAATCAGTTTTGCTACCAACATCAAATCAGGAGATTCATTACCTGGTGTTACTGTTACCAATAAAGGTGAGCTTGTTTTAAAAGATAAAACTATTAGTTACCAATCATGGAGAAGTACAAAACTAACAGGAAAAATGCGTATAGTATTTGCTATTGCTGGACGCAGTTCAGCCAAAGAGCTAAACGCACCACTTGTTGCAGCCATTTCTGCCGCAAAATTTCCGGAAAATAAATATCAAACAACCACTATCATTAACCAAAATGACGCAATTTGGGGTACGGGTGGCTTTGTAAAATCAGCAACAGAAGACAGTAAACGTGAATACCCATGGTCATCAATAGTGCTTGACAGCAATGGAATTGTTCAAAAAACATGGGATCTAAAAGAGGAAAGCTCTGCCGTATTTGTAGTTAATAAGGCGGGTAAAGTCATATTCACAAAAGAAGGCAAACTGACACCTAGTGAGATTAAAGAAGTGATCGGTTTAGTGAATAAAAATTTATAATGATACTTTAGTCACCTATCTTAGGGTGGCTAAAACTTTTCCAAAGTAATAAAGAAACGATAGCTCTAGTCGATATACTATTTACTAAAAAACCAAAGCAAGTAACTCACGATCGTTGAATAACCAATGACTAAAATAAGATCAGTAATATATCGATTCAATTTTTTCATGGGATGCTCCGTAATCATTACTTACTTTAATTTAACACAAAGATAACATTTCATTGTGTTCGTTCCTAATCATGAGATCAAGATAGCAAAAACGGGTGAAGCATTGGTTAAGGGAATGAAAAAGTATGAACCATAAAGCAGAGAGCATAGATAAGCCAATAGTAAATAGTCGAGCGCTTGGAGTGTTAAATACATTAACCGACAGTAAACACAAAATAAAAAGCATTGCCGAAAAATATACTATCGATGGGGAAATTAATAATACTCAAGAGAGAACTTTAAATGAAAGATTACAAATTCGTCTTCAAAAACAACAACAACAACAACAATCGAATTTAGAGCAGATCATAAAACGAGCCTATAACCAATGTAATGATGAAACAGCTAGAGATCCTGATCCTGATTGGTTAGTGAGATTTATAGAAATGGCTCAACAAATTCATACTCCATCAATGCAAAAACTGTGGGCAAAAATTCTAAAACAAGAGATCATTCAACCAGGCTCAGTCTCTCTTCGCACTTTAAAAATACTTTTATCAATGACACATCGAGAAGCAACTCTATTTCAAAAAGTGCTTACTCTTACCTGTTGCATTGGTAATGATAAACATAAAAAACTTCTCACAAGTATCAAACAGCGAACAAGCAGCTTTAGTTTTCATAGAAGCCACCAAACACATATTGATTATAACCAATACCATTTACCTTATTCATCTATTTTAATTTTAACTGAACTTGGGCTACTACTAAGCACTGAGCTAGAAACAAACCTAATAACTTATACTGATAAGCTCAATTTCAACTACCATACAGAGTCTTACAGCTTATCTCCAATCAAAAAAAGGACGTCTTTTACCTATTATCGTTTATCTCCAATAGGACAGGAATTAGCCCAACTAATTGGGTCACAAACTAATGATGAATATAAAGAGCAACTTAATGAAGTGCTTTTAAGATATTTTACAGTAGCCCACCAAAACTGATTTATTCCAAATACACAACCTGAATTTTTGACTCAACTTTTTTATAAATGTTAAAGCAGGCGGGACTCTAATTTACGAACTCCGACATAACAAGATGCTAAGCTTCCCGATAAAGCGCCTTACTCACCAAACTTACTACGCTGTAATGCTTATTTGTACAGACGAAAAAAAACCTGAATCTTTCGATTCAGGTTTCTTTAATAAAATGGCGGAGCGGACGGGACTCGAACCCGCGACCCCCGGCGTGACAGGCCGGTATTCTAACCAACTGAACTACCGCTCCACACGGAAATAAAACTTTCGTTTTATCCGATATTCGTAGTTCAAAACGAATATCTTAAATTTAAAGCCTGGCGATGTCCTACTCTCACATGGGGAGACCCCACACTACCATCGGCGCTATTACGTTTCACTACTGAGTTCGGCATGGGATCAGGTGGGTCCATAACGCTATGGTCGCCAAGCAAATTCTGTTTTATTTATTGTCATCGACAATAAATAGCAATCTGGGAAAATCTAACTAGTTGTTCTCTACACGTTCAAGTGTACTTGGAGTCCGTATAAAAACCCCTTGGGTGTTGTATGGTTAAGCCTCACGGGCAATTAGTATCAGTTAGCTCAATGCCTCGCAGCACTTACACACCTGACCTATCAACGTTGTAGTCTTCAACAACCCTTTAGAGACCTTAAAGGTCTAGGGATGACTCATCTTGAGGCTCGCTTCCCGCTTAGATGCTTTCAGCGGTTATCGATTCCGAACTTAGCTACCGGGCAATGCGTCTGGCGACACAACCCGAACACCAGCGGTTCGTCCACTCCGGTCCTCTCGTACTAGGAGCAGCCCCTCTCAATCATCCAACGCCCACGGCAGATAGGGACCGAACTGTCTCACGACGTTCTAAACCCAGCTCGCGTACCACTTTAAATGGCGAACAGCCATACCCTTGGGACCGACTTCAGCCCCAGGATGTGATGAGCCGACATCGAGGTGCCAAACACCGCCGTCGATATGAACTCTTGGGCGGTATCAGCCTGTTATCCCCGGAGTACCTTTTATCCGTTGAGCGATGGCCCTTCCATTCAGAACCACCGGATCACTATGACCTGCTTTCGCACCTGCTCGAATTGTCATTCTCGCAGTCAAGCGGGCTTATGCCATTGCACTAACCTCACGATGTCCGACCGTGATTAGCCCACCTTCGTGCTCCTCCGTTACTCTTTGGGAGGAGACCGCCCCAGTCAAACTACCCACCAGGCACTGTCCGTAACCCCGATAAGGGGCCAACGTTAGAACATCAAGCATACAAGGGTGGTATTTCAAGATTGACTCCACAACCACTGGCGCGGTTGCTTCAACGTCTCCCACCTATCCTACACATGTAGGGTCAATGTTCAGTGCCAAGCTATAGTAAAGGTTCACGGGGTCTTTCCGTCTAGCCGCGGGGACGCAGCATCTTCACTGCGATTTCAATTTCACTGAGTCTCGGGTGGAGACAGCGTGGCCATCATTACGCCATTCGTGCAGGTCGGAACTTACCCGACAAGGAATTTCGCTACCTTAGGACCGTTATAGTTACGGCCGCCGTTTACCGGGGCTTCGATCAAGAGCTTCGACCGAAGTCTAACCCCATCAATTAACCTTCCGGCACCGGGCAGGCGTCACACCGTATACGTCATCTTTCGATTTTGCACAGTGCTGTGTTTTTAATAAACAGTTGCAGCCACCTGGTATCTGCGACTCCCGGCAGCTTAGAGAGCAAGTCTCATCACCGCTAGGAGCGTACCTTCTCCCGAAGTTACGGTACCATTTTGCCTAGTTCCTTCACCCGAGTTCTCTCAAGCGCCTTGGTATTCTCTACCTGATCACCTGTGTCGGTTTGGGGTACGATTTCTTATAATCTGAAGCTTAGAAGCTTTTCCCGGAAGCATGGCATCAATGACTTCAACACCGTAGTGTCTCGACATCGTATCTCAGCCTTAAGATGGTCCGGATTTGCCTAAACCATCAGCCTACATACTTGGACCTGGACAACCGTCGCCAGGCTCACCTAGCCTTCTCCGTCCCTCCATCGCAATTATAAGAAGTACGGGAATATTAACCCGTTTCCCATCGACTACGCCTTTCGGCCTCGCCTTAGGGGTCGACTTACCCTGCCCCGATTAACGTTGGACAGGAACCCTTGATCTTCCGGCGAGGGAGTTTTTCACTCCCTTTATCGTTACTCATGTCAGCATTCGCACTTCTGATACCTCCAGCAAACCTTACGATTCACCTTCAACGGCTTACAGAACGCTCCCCTACCCAATGAAGTAAAACTTCATTGCCGCAGCTTCGGTGTATAGCTTAGCCCCGTTAAATCTTCCGCGCAGGCCGACTCGACCAGTGAGCTATTACGCTTTCTTTAAATGATGGCTGCTTCTAAGCCAACATCCTGGCTGTCTGAGCCTTCCCACATCGTTTCCCACTTAGCTATAACTTTGGGACCTTAGCTGGCGGTCTGGGTTGTTTCCCTCTTCACGACGGACGTTAGCACCCGCCGTGTGTCTCCCGGATAGTACTTACTGGTATTCGGAGTTTGCAAAGGGTTGGTAAGTCGGGATGACCCCCTAGCCTTAACAGTGCTCTACCCCCAGTAGTATTCGTCCGAGGCGCTACCTAAATAGCTTTCGGGGAGAACCAGCTATCTCCGAGTTTGATTGGCCTTTCACCCCTAGCCACAAGTCATCCGCTAATTTTTCAACATTAGTCGGTTCGGTCCTCCAGTAAGTGTTACCTCACCTTCAACCTGCCCATGGCTAGATCACTCGGTTTCGGGTCTAATCCTAGCAACTATGACGCCCAGTTAAGACTCGGTTTCCCTACGGCTCCCCTAAACGGTTAACCTTGCTACTAAAATTAAGTCGCTGACCCATTATACAAAAGGTACGCAGTCACCTAACAAGTATGCTCCTACTGCTTGTACGTACACGGTTTCAGGTTCTATTTCACTCCCCTCACAGGGGTTCTTTTCGCCTTTCCCTCACGGTACTGGTTCACTATCGGTCAGTCAGGAGTATTTAGCCTTGGAGGATGGTCCCCCCATATTCAAACAGGATATCACGTGTCCCGTCCTACTCGTTTTCACTGATAATGCGTTGTCGGTTACGGGGCTATCACCCTGTATCGCAGAACTTTCCAGAACTTTCACCTAACGCAGAACTAGCTTAAGGGCTAATCCGGTTTCGCTCGCCGCTACTACCGGAATCTCGGTTGATTTCTCTTCCTCGGGGTACTTAGATGTTTCAGTTCCCCCGGTTCGCCTCGTGCTGCTATGTATTCACAACACGATACGTGCTTATGCACGTGGGTTTCCCCATTCGGAAATCCCAGAGTCACCGGTTTTTACTACCTTCTCTGGGCTTATCGCAAGTTAATACGTCCTTCATCGCCTCTGACTGCCAAGGCATCCACCGTGTACGCTTAGTCACTTAACCATACAACCCCAAGAGGTTTCGTATGTTCAAACAACCAAGGTTTGTGTTCAACACTTCGATCAAAAAAGTATTAAACGTTGGTTTTTCGCCGGACTCGATACAAGACACTTGAATGTGTATTGTTTGAGAACTCGTTTTTATCCGAAGATAAAAACATTTTTTAAAATCAATCTATTGATTGAATTTACTAGTCAGCTTTCCAGATTGTTAAAGAACATGTAATCATCGTTAGATAACCACTTTTTAAAGACACTTTATTCAAATGCGTTTAAAGAGTGGTGGAGCTATGCGGGATCGAACCGCAGACCTCCTGCGTGCAAGGCAGGCGCTCTCCCAGCTGAGCTATAACCCCAACGATATAAAAGACTAAACCACCACCTTCTCTGGGAGAGAAAGTGGTGGGTCTGAGTGGACTTGAACCACCGACCTCACCCTTATCAGGGGTGCGCTCTAACCACCTGAGCTACAGACCCAAGTCTTTTTACGTTCTACATTTTAACCAAGCAATCTGTGTGGACACTGCATTAAACAGTAAGTCTTTAGGTAAGGAGGTGATCCAGCCCCAGGTTCCCCTAGGGCTACCTTGTTACGACTTCACCCCAGTCATGAACCACACCGTGGTAAACGCCCTCCCGAAGGTTAAGCTATCTACTTCTGGTGCAGCCCACTCCCATGGTGTGACGGGCGGTGTGTACAAGGCCCGGGAACGTATTCACCGTGACATTCTGATTCACGATTACTAGCGATTCCGACTTCATGGAGTCGAGTTGCAGACTCCAATCCGGACTACGACGTACTTTCTGGGATTCGCTCACTATCGCTAGTTGGCAGCCCTCTGTATACGCCATTGTAGCACGTGTGTAGCCCTACTCGTAAGGGCCATGATGACTTGACGTCGTCCCCACCTTCCTCCGGTTTATCACCGGCAGTCTCCCTGGAGTTCCCACCATTATGTGCTGGCAAACAAGGATAAGGGTTGCGCTCGTTGCGGGACTTAACCCAACATTTCACAACACGAGCTGACGACAGCCATGCAGCACCTGTCTCAGAGTTCCCGAAGGCACCAATCCATCTCTGGAAAGTTCTCTGGATGTCAAGAGTAGGTAAGGTTCTTCGCGTTGCATCGAATTAAACCACATGCTCCACCGCTTGTGCGGGCCCCCGTCAATTCATTTGAGTTTTAATCTTGCGACCGTACTCCCCAGGCGGTCTACTTAACGCGTTAGCTCCGAAAGCCACGGCTCAAGGCCACAACCTCCAAGTAGACATCGTTTACGGCGTGGACTACCAGGGTATCTAATCCTGTTTGCTCCCCACGCTTTCGCATCTGAGTGTCAGTATCTGTCCAGGGGGCCGCCTTCGCCACCGGTATTCCTTC
>NZ_CH724144.1:377137-487597 GCF_000153325.1 Photobacterium sp. SKA34 | reverse complement strand
TCCTACCGCATGGGGTTGATAATAAAGTCAGTTATCATCCATGACACTGACGTTATTTAGCTGTTTACACAACTAAATATGGATTCGTTATTTTAGCTTAGCATCAACATATGCTAAGACTTTCTCAAGTACCTGTTCAATCGATAATTCGGTTGAATCCAGTACTAATGCGTCATCAGCAGGACGTAAAGGTGCTACAGCACGATTGCGATCGCGGTAGTCTCGCTCCTGGATTTCGCTTAAAAGGCTGCCAAAGTTAACATCTAAGCCTTTTTTTTGCAACTGATTCATACGTCGAGTTGCGCGTTCTTCTGCACTTGCATCAAGGAAGATTTTTACTTCTGCGCCTTGAAAAACAACGGTTCCCATATCGCGACCATCTGCCACAAGACCGGGTTGCTCACTAAAGGCACGTTGACGACGTAGTAATGCTTCTCGAACGCGAGGTAAAGCAGCCACTTTTGATGCTGTATTACCAACCTCTTCAGTACGAAGGGTGCCAGAAACATCTTCACCTTCAAGAATAACCTTAACCAACTCACCTTCTGCAATAAACTGAACATCTAAGTGCGCTGCAAGAGGAACTAAAGCGTCTTCTGATTCGATATCAACACCATGATGAATAGCCGCTAGCGCTAAAACACGGTAAATTGCACCAGAATCTAATAAATTCCAGCCCAGCTTTTCTGCTAATAGCATACATAGCGTTCCCTTTCCGGCGCCGCTTGGACCATCAACAGTGATGACTGGAGCATGAGTAGACATAGGTTTTCTCCGATGTAGTTTCCGTAACAGATGAAAGACAGAACCAAAGGTTTCTCTGTGCCTTCAAACGGTGGCACATTATACGGAAAAAAAATCACAATTTATAGTGTAATGTCCTAACCTTATGTTCCTTTTTACGCCAATAAAAAAGCCTGATACAAGAAGATCAGGCTTTTAAAAATGTAATCTAAGTTATCAGACAAATTTAATGCAGTCTTAACAACTTAACCCCTTTAATTTATCAAAGTAGTCAGGGAATGTTTTTGAGGTACACTTTGGATCATTAATCGTCACTGGCGTATCGCTCAATGCCACCAGCGAGAAGCACATCGCCATTCGATGGTCATCGTAAGTATCAATCGCCGCATGCTGTAAGGTGGTTGGTGGCACGATAGTGATATAATCGTCACCCTCTTCGACTTCTGCGCCAACTTTACGAAGCTCTGTCGCCATTGCCGCTAAACGATCGGTTTCTTTTACACGCCAGTTATAAACATTACGAATCGATGTTGTTCCTTTGGCAAACAATGCGGTTGTTGCGATAGTCATTGCTGCATCAGGGATATGGTTAAAGTCCATATCTACTGCGCTGAGATCCCCACAACGAGCAATCACATAATCATCACCCCACTCGATATCCGCCCCCATCGCAGCAAGCGCATCAGCAAATTTAATATCACCCTGAATACTCTTTTTACCAATACCGGTGACTTTTACTTCACCGCCTTTAATCGCAGCAGCCGCTAAGAAATACGACGCTGAAGACGCATCGCCTTCAACAAGCAGCTCACCCGGTGAAACATAGATTTGTTTACCTCGAACAACGAACTCTTGATAATTACGGTTTTCAACTTCAACACCAAACTGCGCCATAATATGCAGCGTAATATCAATGTAAGGTTTTGATACCAAATCACCCTTAATGCGAATAACGGTGTCTGCTTGTGCTAAAGGTGCGGCCATTAAGAAGGCAGTTAAAAACTGGCTTGAAATAGAGCCATCAATTTCAACTTCACCACCTTTCAAACCAGTACCAATAATCTTTAGTGGTGGATAATTTTCATTTTCGAGATAAGTAATGTTCGCGCCAGCACCACGCAACGCGTCAACAAGGTGACCAATCGGGCGCTCTTTCATTCGCGGCTCACCCGTTAGAACAAATTCACCGCCGCCTAAACACAATGCAGCTGCAAGCGGACGCATCGCTGTACCCGCATTACCTAAATACAATTCAAGAGAATCATTAGGCGAAAATGCGCGGCCCAAGCCTTCAACCTCGCAAACTGTTTTATCTTCAGATAGTTTGTAATTTACACCTAACTGCTTTAATCCGTTAAGCATATGGCGAATATCATCACTATCTAATAAGTTAGCAAGGCGAGTAGTACCTGTTGCTAACGCTGCCAATAATAGGGCGCGATTCGAAACACTCTTTGAGCCCGGTAAATTTACTTCACCATTGATCTTAGCTATCGGCTGTAACGTTATACTTTCCATTTGATTATTCATCCAATCCTAATTCTTTAACCTTTAAGCAGATTAACGAATATTGCATCAGTTAGCTAGTACCCGTTCATTGCTAGCTATAACAATAACGATATTTGATTTATTATTTGGTTAAATCAATAGGATGCAACAGCGAATTAAAGGACAGCAGTAATGACGACAACTCCTATGGTCGGGATCGGTATTATCATTGTGAATAAGCAAAACCAGATTTTGATCGGAAAACGAAAAAACAGTCACGCTCCCTACTATTCCATTCCTGGCGGTCATATGGAGGTTGGCGAAACATTTCGTCAGTGCGCGATTCGTGAAGTTAAAGAAGAAACAAATTTAACTATTTATAATCCCGAGGTTATAGCTGTAACTAACAACTTAGAAACCTATGATGAATGTGGAAAGCATTATATTAGTGTTACTTTGTTAGCAACATCATTCACAGGTGACGTTCAACTAAAGGAGCCTGATAAATGTGAGCATTGGTTATGGGTCGATCCTCATCATGTTCCATCACCACAGTTTGATGCTAGCGAACAAGCTATTCGCTGCTATTTAGCAAATCGATTTTGTGTCAGTGAATAATATAATCATCTCTACAAAGGTAAAATAGCCTTCACCTGCAATTGATTAACCATTCACATCAAGGCTGTGAGGATATGATACCTTTATTTGCTGAACAGGATACCAGCTGACTCATTCACGTAATACTCCATTCAGTGTACCACTAAGCTTCATCACCATCATTATTAACAACCTAATAAAAAATGCATTTAGTTCTAGTGTTAGTGACATTATTATTAAGTTAAACAAATGCGCTAATGATTACTAACCGTCATGATGGCAATGAGCTTTATAACTAAAGCTATGGATCGGGTTTAGTTATTATTCAGCGGATCTATGAAAGGATGAATTGGCCTTTCCATATAATTAATGACAATATAAGCTTTACCGTTAGTGTCATATTTTTACCGCCAAAGAATTAAGGAACAATCAATGGTTAAATATCTCAAACCACTTAGCCTTATCGTGTTACTAGCAACTATGTTTGGATGCACAACAGGTAAACCCAACAATATTGAAGCGGTTACACCTTTTGTGCTCAATAAATACCTGGGGACTTGGCATGAAATAGCAAGATTGGATCATAGCTTTGAGCGTGATTTAGATTATGTCACTGCAACTTACAGTATGAATGAAGATGGCAGTGTAAAAGTCGTTAATCGTGGATTTAACACTCAGTCAAAAGAATGGAAAGAAGCCATAGGTAAAGCCAAATTTGTAGAAAATAATAATGTTGGTTACCTTAAAGTCTCATTCTTTGGCCCTTTTTATGGCAGCTATATTATTTTCTATTTAGAGCCAGACTATTCAACTGCGCTGATCAGCAGTTACAACCACGATTACTTCTGGTTATTATCTCGTCACAAGCAAATAAGTCCAAAGCAATTAGAACGTTATATCAACATTGCTAAAAAAGCAGGTTTCGATACAGATAAACTGATATATCCAAAACAATAAACAAAAAGCTACAGTTAAGCTGTGGCTTTTATGTTAAGTTCGGATCTTATTATTAGCCCAAACCTGTGCCTCGTCTAATGGCATAGGTTTAGCAAAATAATAGCCTTGGCAAATATCGATACCACACTGTTCAACAAACTGTTTTTCTTGTTCCGTCTCAATACCTTCTGCAACCAGAACACAGCCCGTTACTTCACTGATCTTAGCCAACAATTGGTAAAGGTTCTTTTCTCGCTCTTTTTGCGTATTCAACAATAACGATCTATCAAGTTTTACCTTATCGAAATTAAATTTAAGTAAATGCGGAAATGACGCATAACCAGAGCCAAAGTCATCGATAGCAACAGTGATCCCTAATGCTTGTAGTGCATCTATATTTTTAGAAATCTGCTTATCTTCAGTGATAATGGCTTCTTCTGTGATCTCAACTTCTAAATTTTCTGGGTCAATATTATAAAAGCGTAAGCGCTCAATGATCAGATGAATAATTGCAGGATCAGCAATACTCTCAGCTGAAATATTCACCGATACTTTACAACCATTAGCTAGAGGCATACTTTGCATATCATTTAAAACGAGATCGATAACCATTTGATCCAATTGTTTAATTGCACCAAGCTGATAAAAATCATTAATAAAAATTGGCGGATTTAGTTTACCCGTTTTATCTTTATAACGAACTAACGCCTCAAAAGATAATTTCGTCGAATTAGTTGCGTTTACTTGTGGCTGATAATGCATCAAAAACTCACCGTTATTAAGCATATGATTAACCCGACGGCTTATATCATGTTTACTCACGTAACTTCCCATCATTTGGTTTATATCACCTAAGAAGGTTTTCAGTGTTGAGCTTTCTAATTCTGATTTTCGACTCATCGTCATATTGTTTTGACGGCTTCGTCCAACATAATTCAAATAAAACGGACGATAAATCATCACACCAAGAGTTATCACCGCAAACTGTAGAACAGCCCCTCCAATGCTATTTTGGGTAGCAATATAACCACTTAATAATGGTGGTGTCATCCAATCAACAATCGTACCCACATGATTTACCAAGCCTAATGATATCGCGCTATAAACCACAACAAAGCTAACTAACGGTACACACACAAAAGGCACAATTAATATTGGATTAAAGATAATAGGCAAACCAAACAGTAATAGCTCATTAATATTAAAGATCACTAATGGTATCGCTGATATTGCTAACGTGATGTGACGACGATCTTTTGAAAACAATAAAATACAAAGCAAAAGGCTAATTGTGTTTCCAGATCCGCCCATTGATAAAAATGCATCATAAAAACCTTGCCCTAAGACATTTAACGGTGCGTCTCCAGCTTGCCATGCCGCAATGTTTAATTTTGTATTTTCAAATAGTTGCTGTTTCGCACGGAATAAAAAATTATGCCCATTAATACCTACAGCACCCAATAACCCCAAGATAAATTGGTATGCAAGACCACCTAAAAAAGTTAATGGGTTTAATGTTATGAATTTGCTCGCCCCTGTACTAAAAGCTAGGAAACTTTCCATTAACTTTGCGAGTGCGAGTGTCATCAATAGAAAAGCAAAAAAATTAACCACTTGTTTATAAAGCATTTTCACAAAATCTAAACGAGACGGATCAAGTGGAAATAAACGAAATGATACACAACACATTGCTGAAACAATTGCCGTCAGTAACGCAATAAGAGGATTATTAGGCAACCCTGTATTTGCCGCAACAAGATCATTAGGCACCGAAATCGCAATATACATAAGCAATGAATACGGCACAACAACCATGGCATTCACACCATGTTTCGTTGAAATATAATAGCTGGTGATAATACACAACGTAATAGGATAAATACCTATTAGTAAATCTGAGAAATAGAAAAACGTATTCGCCGCTTGTGTTAAGCCTGCGATATTTAAGGAGTGACCAACAAAAATGGTTATTGCGTTACAAATCGTTAATGGCAATAACAATAAGAAGACAATCGATATATCTTTAATATAGTTGTTGTAATATGACTTAATTGACGCCATTTTCCACATATAACGATAAAAGCCATGCTAGGGTATGAGCTCGCGATTATATATATGAAAAGCTTTTCATCAATAATAAAACTGTTAGCAGAAGTAACAGAATTAGCATCTCTGTTTATATCATTTCACTGTTATTTTTATAGTTTAAAAATTAAAGAAAGCCATAATATCCAATATTATGGCTTTAATTTTTATTCGATTTTACGCGTTTTCTTTTTCAAACTTAGCCATAAAATCAACTAATGTTTGAACACCTTCTAATGGCATCGCATTGTAGATTGACGCTCGCATACCCCCGACTGCACGATGTCCTTTCAATGCTTTTAAGCCAGCCAAATCTGCTTGCTCTAAAAACAAGTTATCCAACTCAGCATTTTTTAATTGAAACGGCACATTCATAATCGAGCGGTTATCATTGTGTACTTCATTTACATAAAAGTCAGAGTGATCAACAAAGTCATACAGTAATTTAGCTTTAGCGAGATTACGCTCTTCCATCGCTTCTATCCCACCGACTGCTTTTAGCCACTTAAAAACCTCAGCAGCTAAATACCATGCAAATGTTGGTGGTGTATTAAACATCGACTCTTTTTCTACCAAAACCGTGTAATTAAGAATACTTGGTAGAATAGATTTCGCTTTACCAAGCAAATCATCACGTACAATAACAATTGTTAAACCAGCGGGGCCAATGTTCTTTTGTGCACCGGCGTAAATCACACCATATTTTGATACATCAATCCTACGCGATAAAATTGTTGATGACATATCAGCCACAATTGGTTTATCCGTCTGAGGTAAATCACGGATTTCAATGCCATCAATCGTTTCATTTGGACAAAAATGCACAAATGCCGCATCGTCAGAAAGTGACCATTGTGAAGCTGGCAGTACAGCCTTTTTACCGTCTTTTTCACAAGTAATATCAATAGCGTTTGGTTGGCAATATTTCTTTGCTTCTTCAATCGCACTGTGTGCCCAGTAGCCACCATCCATATAATCAGCGGTTTCTGCATCACCCAGTAAATTTAACGGTACAGCGGCAAACTGGCCACGTGCACCACCATGACAAAACAGCACGTGGTAATTGGCAGGAATATTCAAAAGATCGCGTAAATCTTGTTCTGATTGTGCAGCAACAGCAAGAAACTCTTTACTACGGTGGCTTACTTCCATCACAGAAGTACCTAAGCCATTCCAGTTAATCAATTCTTGTTGAGCTTTGGCGAGAACATCTGCGGGGATCATTGCCGGTCCTGCGCAAAAGTTATAAACCTTATCCATAATTTTGACTTTGCTCCTGCTTGGGGAAATAAAAATAATACCTATTGCTTCATAAAGCTAATAACACCAAACACATAACGTTTTTAGCATTATAAAACAACATAAGAAAAAACAATGCCACTACAGCAAGTGTCAATGCTTTGTTTTTACACCTTTATTAAGCAACTTAAAAGTTTTTATTATAAATTGCTAGTTTGATGAATAAACAAAATACAAAAAGCCTATTCACAATAAATAGCGGGCAGAGGAATATTTGGAATTATTGAGTGATCCTGAAATATTTCAAACACGACAACGTAGATTTATTCAAAAACTCACGTATTGAGCGTTTTAATAACTAAATTGATGCATTTGAATAAAATCAAAATACAGAGATAAAAAAATGGCGACTACTCTAGAAGTAATCGCCATTTCATATCATCAACAAGTTAAGATAACTTATTCTTGTTCAGTTGAATCATCAGGGCTAGTATCAGCAGCTGGCTGCTCTGTATTTTCAACAGATTCACCTTCGACTAATTCCGCATCTTCAATTAATTCTTCGTCTGGTTCATCAATACGTTGAAGGCCAACAACTTTTTCGCCTTCAATTGTACGGATAAGCGTTACACCTTGGGTGTTACGGCCAACACGACTTACTTCAGAAACACGAGTACGAACAAGCGTACCAGCGTTAGTGATCATCATGAATTCATCGCCGTCTTCTGCTTGAATAGCACCAACAACGCTACCATTACGCTCAGAAACCTTAATCGATACAACACCTTGTGTTGCACGGCTCTTCGCTGGGTATTCAGCCAGTTCTGTACGCTTACCGTAACCGTTTTCAGTTACTGTTAGTACATCACCATCGTTATGAGGAACGATAAGTGAAATCACTTTATCGCCTTCAGCAAGCTTGATACCACGAACACCTGCCGCTGTACGGCCCATACCTCGAACACCGCCTTTTGCGTTGCCTTCAGCATCAATTACAGGGCTTTCGTAGAAACGAACAACTTTACCAAATGCAGAGAACAGCATGATGTCACAGTCACCGTCAGTAACATCAACACCGATCAATGAATCCCCTTCACGTAAATTCACGGCAATAATACCGGCACTACGAGGACGACTGAAATCGGTTAATGGTGTTTTCTTCACGGTACCGTCAGCGGTTGCCATGAAGACGAACTTGTCTTCTGTGTATTCACGTACCGGAAGAATCGCGGTAATACGCTCATTTTCTTCAAGTGGTAGAATGTTCACAATTGGCTTACCGCGAGCAGTACGGCTTGCTAATGGTAATTGATATACCTTCAGCCAGTACATACGACCACGACTAGAGAAACATAAAATCGTATCGTGGGTATTAGCAACTAACAGACGCTCAATGAAGTCTTCTTCCTTCATACGCGTTGCAGCTTTACCTTTACCACCACGACGCTGTGCTTCATAGTCGCTTAAAATTTGGTACTTAACGTAACCTTCATGAGATAGCGTTACAACAACATCTTCTTGAGTGATTAAATCTTCTAAGTCGATGTCGTGGCTAGCAGCAGTAATTTCAGTACGACGTTCATCGTTAAACTGCTCTTTAACTAACTCAAGCTCTTCACGGATCACTTCCATCAAGCGGTCAGAGCTTGACAGGATGTACATTAATTCCGCTATTTCATCAAGCAGCGCTTTGTACTCTTCTAAAATCTTCTCGTGCTCAAGCCCAGTTAGCTTGTGTAGACGAAGATCAAGAATCGCTTGTGCTTGCTGTTCAGTTAAGAAGTACTGATTATCACGAATACCGAATTGCTCTTCAAGCCACTCAGGACGTGCAGCATCTGTACCAGCACGCTCAAGCATTGCTGATACATTACCAAGATCCCAGCCACGTGCAATTAATCCAGCTTTCGCTTCTGCTGGTGTTGGTGCACGACGGATTAGCTCAATAATTTCATCAATGTTAGCCAATGCAAGAGCAAGACCTTCAAGGATGTGTGCACGATCACGCGCTTTACGCAATTCGTATATAGTACGACGTGTTACCACCTCACGGCGGTGATTCACGAAGCACTTCAGCATTTCTTTTAAGTTAAAGATTTTTGGCTGACCGTTATCCAGTGCAACCATGTTGATGCCGAATGTTGTTTGTAGCTGAGTTTGTGCATAAAGGTTGTTAAGTACAACTTCACCCACAGCATCACGCTTACATTCAATAACAATACGCATACCATCTTTATCAGATTCGTCACGTAGAGCACTAATGCCTTCAACTTTCTTGTCTTTAACAAGCTCTGCAATCTTTTCGATTAAGCGAGCTTTGTTAACTTGGTATGGGATTTCATGAACAATAATGGTTTCTTTACCATTCTTCTCCACTTCAATATCCGCTTTAGCACGCATGTAAACTTTACCGCGGCCAGTATGATAAGCGTCAATAATCCCTTTACGACCACTGATCATTGCAGCTGTCGGGAAATCTGGGCCTGGAATATATTCCATTAGCTGATCAATAGTGATGTCTTCATCATTGATATAAGCCAAACAGCCATTGATCACTTCACCTAGATTATGCGGCGGAATATTTGTTGCCATACCTACAGCGATACCAGAAGAACCATTCACCAATAGGTTAGGGATCTTTGTTGGTAATACTGCAGGGATCTGCTCTGTACCATCATAGTTAGGTACATAATCCACAGTTTCTTTATCTAGATCAGCAAGTAGCTCATGTGCGATTTTAGACATACGAACTTCGGTATAACGCATCGCAGCAGCTGAATCGCCGTCGATTGAACCAAAGTTACCCTGACCATCTACGAGCATGTAACGCAACGAGAATGGTTGAGCCATACGTACAATTGTATCGTACACAGCACTATCACCATGTGGGTGATATTTACCGATAACATCACCTACCACACGGGCAGATTTTTTATATGCTTTATTCCAGTCATTGCCTAGTACATTCATCGCGAATAAAACGCGGCGGTGTACTGGCTTAAGGCCATCACGCACATCAGGAAGAGCACGACCAACGATTACTGACATCGCATAGTCGAGGTAAGAGCTTTTCAGCTCATCTTCAATATTTATGGGCGTGATCTCTTTTGCAAGATCGCTCATGGAGCCAATATCCCTCAGGTAATTTCTGTCGTATTTTTATACGTGCAAGGCGTAACAATATAGCATATTACAGCCCTAATAGGCACACCTTTCACGACTTATGTTGTGAGTAATTTAGCGGAAATGAAATAAAACAGAAATAAACGATGTCACAATTGTGAATTGAATATATGTACCTGTTTATAAATTACACACTATTGGAAAAACAACTCAAATCATAATGTAACCATTCTAACTTACCGAATATGTAACGGTTTGTAAAAACTAGAGTGATAACTTAATTTTTAACTGTACGCGTTGCAATTAATTAATGAATCATGAAATTGAGAATTTTCGCAACTTTTACACACCCTATTCCCATAAAATTAACATGGTTATTAAATCAATAAACTAGATAAGTAGATTTTAGGTCAAAACCTTCCTATTACATCTACGTCATGGGTGCATTAGGATACGCTGATGGGTACAGCAATAAATATGATTGGACTATCAATACGTAATCAAATAGCCAAACACATCTAGTTTGGCTATTTCTTTTCTGAATCAATCTCCCTTTACTTTACCGCTTTGCAATCATTCAATTATTTCGCATAATGCTCAGTATCAATTAAGGAAAATGGCATCAATGTAATGAGCAAACCACTAAATGTTGATCCAGCAGAGATCAGTAAATTTGAAGATATGGCCTCTCGCTGGTGGGATCTGGAAGGTGAATTTAAACCTCTCCATCAAATTAATCCCCTTCGTCTAAATTACGTCATTGATCACGCCAATGGTCTATTTGGCAAAAAAGTACTCGATGTCGGTTGTGGCGGTGGTATTTTAGCAGAAAGCATGGCGATTGAAGGCGCTGAAGTAACAGGACTAGATATGGGCAAAGAACCATTAACTGTTGCTCGTTTACATGCTTTAGAAACAGGGACAAAGTTAGATTATATTCAATCAACCGCAGAAGAGCATGCTGATGAGCGTCATGGATATTATGATGTTATTACATGTATGGAAATGCTAGAGCATGTTCCTGATCCTGCATCAATTATTGCAGCCTGTGCCAAAATGGTTAAGCCTGGCGGTCATATTTTCTTTTCAACCTTAAACCGTAATCTCAAATCTTACCTTTTTGCTATTGTTGGTGCAGAGCACGTGATGCGCATCGTTCCCAAAGGGACACACGATCATAATAAGTTCATTCGCCCTTCTGAGTTAATAGCAATGGTAGATAAAACAGAATTAGAAGAGCGTCATATTACCGGTTTACATTATAATCCTCTAACAAATGCTTATAGTTTAGGCTCCAATGTTGATGTGAACTATATTGTTCACACCCAAAAACAAAGCTAACCTACATAAATGATGCTTTCGCTTCAACATTGCTTATTCAATGTTGAAGCTATACTTAATTATTCCACCTCTTGCATTTCATCCACCCTATCAATAAACATGCCAGTAACATTAGACCAATAAACTGTGTACATAGTCACTCAAGAATATCTTGTTATATCAAGGGGTACTTAGTATTTATTGATATCACTCACAACAATTTTTGAACCTCTAAAATCACGAAAATTCAATAAAAATATATTTTTTTTATCACCTAAATCTCATCCTAAAATATTGCATTTTGCTATCTAATTGATGGCATTAGCTAGTTAAGTAAGTAGGCACTGACTTTTTTAAAAAAATCCCCACCTTATCCACAGCTGCTTAAAAAATGTCATCTTGCAATAATTTGAAATCAACACTATCTTGTAATCACTTTGATAGAACACCCCAAGATGTAGTGTTTCTGTCTTACAAAATTTCAATCAAAGATCACATTCTTTGCTAAGATACTTATAAAAGTGACAAAAAAAGCTCCTAGGCAAGGAAAATTGGGAAACTAACGAAAAATGACTCAACAACTAACAGTTACCAAGCGCGACGGTCGTACTGAAAGTATCGATTTAGATAAAATCCACCGAGTTATTGAGTGGGCGGCAGAAGGTTTAGAAAATGTTTCCGTATCACAGGTTGAATTAAAGTCTCATATTCAATTTTACGATGGCATTCGTACTGATGATATTCATGAAACAATTATTAAAGCTGCAGCTGATTTAATCTCCGAAGACACACCAGATTACCAATATCTTGCTGCACGTTTGGCGATTTTCCACCTTCGTAAAAAAGCCTATGGTCAGTTTGAGCCGCCAAAACTATATGACCACGTCAAAAACCTTGTTGAAAAAGGTAAGTACGATAGTCACTTATTAGAAGATTACACAGAAGAAGAATTCGCAGTGATGGATAATTTTATCGATCACTGGCGCGATATGAACTTTTCATACGCCGCGGTTAAGCAACTTGAAGGTAAATACCTTGTTCAAAACCGTGTATCAGGTGAAATTTTTGAAAGTGCCCAATTTCTTTATATCCTGATTGCAGCAGCTTTATTTAATAAGTATCCAAAAGAAACACGTCTTGATTACATTAAGCGTTTCTACGATGCATCATCACTATTTAAAATTTCACTACCAACACCAATTATGTCTGGTGTTCGTACGCCAACACGTCAATTTAGCTCTTGTGTACTGATTGAATGTGATGACAGTCTTGATTCTATCAATGCTACGGCAAGTTCTATTGTTCGTTACGTATCACAACGTGCAGGTATTGGTATTAATGCCGGTCGTATTCGTGCATTAGGTTCAGAAATCCGTGATGGTGAAGCATTCCACACTGGCTGTATTCCATTTTACAAATACTTCCAAACAGCCGTTAAATGTTGTTCGCAAGGTGGTGTGCGCGGCGGTGCAGCAACTCTATTCTACCCTATTTGGCACCGTGAAGTTGAATCACTGTTAGTGCTTAAAAATAATCGTGGTGTTGAAGAAAACCGTGTTCGTCATATGGACTACGGCGTACAAATCAACAAACTGATGTATACCCGTTTGATTAAAGGCGAAAACATTTCTCTGTTCTCTCCTTCTGACGTACCAGGAATGTACGATGCATTCTTTGCTGATCAGGAAGAGTTCGAGCGTTTATACCTTAAGTATGAGCAAGATAGCAGCATCAAGCGTGAAACAATCAAAGCAATTGATCTGTTCTCACTACTAATGCAAGAGCGTGCGTCAACAGGTCGTATTTATATCCAAAACGTTGACCACTGTAATACACACAGCCCATTTGATCCGGCTGTTGCGCCAATTCGTCAATCTAATCTGTGTCTTGAAATCGCACTGCCGACTAAGCCATTGAACAACGTTGAAGATGAAAACGGTGAAATTGCACTATGTACGCTGTCTGCATTTAACTTAGGTGCTATTGAGAGCCTTGATGATTTAGAAGAGCTTGCAGAACTAACAGTTCGTGCGCTCGATGCACTATTAGATTACCAAGATTACCCACTACCTGCGGCACGTCGTTCAACTATGAACCGTCGTACACTAGGTGTTGGTGTAATTAACTTTGCTTACTACTTAGCAAAACACGGCGTTCGTTACTCTGATGGTAGCGCCAACAACCTAACACACGAAGCCTTTGAAGCGATTCAATATTACTTATTGAAAGCATCTGTAAATTTGGCTAAAGAGCAAGGTGCTTGTCCAGCCTTTAATGAGACAACGTATTCACAAGGTATTCTACCTATTGATACGTATAAAAAAGACATCAATAATATATGCTCTGCTGAATTACGCTACGATTGGGAAACATTGCGCGAAGAGATCAAAACACACGGTCTACGTAACTCTACCTTGTCAGCATTAATGCCATCAGAAACATCATCGCAAATTTCAAATGCGACAAATGGTATTGAGCCGCCACGTGGTTTCGTATCGGTAAAAGCATCAAAAGATGGTATCCTCAAGCAAGTTGTTCCTGAATACGCTAAGTATAAAGAGAACTACGAGCTACTATGGAATATCGGCAGTAACGACGGTTATCTACAACTTGTGGGTATCATGCAGAAATTTATCGACCAAGCGATCTCGGCTAACACCAATTATGATCCAAGTAAGCAAGCTGGCGGTAAAGTTCCAATGAAGTTGCTACTTAAAGATCTACTAAATGCTTACAAGCTCGGCGTGAAAACACTTTACTACCATAACACTCGTGATGGTGCCTCAGATAGTCAGGGTGATATGGCAGCAGACGATTGCACCAGTTGTAAAATTTAATTATTAAATGGGAGCCTCATGGCTCCCCTTTGATTTGAGGAAATCATGGCTTACAGTACTTTTTGTCAAACACGTAATGATCAATTAAAAGAGCCTATGTTCTTTGGTCAATCAGTGAATGTTGCTCGTTACGATCAACAAAAATTTGAGATTTTCGAAAAGCTTATCGAAAAACAACTATCATTTTTCTGGCGTCCAGAAGAAGTAGATGTTTCTGGCGATCGTATTAATTACAACAACTTGCCAGATCATGAAAAGCATATTTTCATTAGTAATCTAAAATACCAAACATTACTTGATTCGATTCAAGGTCGTAGTCCTAACGTGGCACTATTACCGATTGTTTCTCTTCCTGAGTTAGAAACATGGATTGAAACCTGGTCGTTCTCTGAAACAATCCACTCACGTTCTTATACGCATATTATCCGTAATATCGTTAACAACCCTTCTGTGGTTTTTGACGATATCGTCGAGAATGAGCATATTGTTAAACGTGCTGGTGATATTTCTAAATACTATGATGATCTAATTACTGTTACGAATGACTACAACCGCTTTGGTGAAGGTAATCATTCAGCTAACGGTATACCGTTCACAGTTAGCCTTCGTGAACTTAAGAAAAAACTATACCTATGTCTAATGTCTGTGAACGCACTAGAAGCAATTCGTTTCTACGTAAGTTTCGCATGTTCATTTGCTTTCGCTGAACGCGAGCTAATGGAAGGCAATGCAAAAATTATCAAGCTAATTGCTCGTGATGAGGCATTGCACCTAACCGGTACCCAGCATATTCTGAACTTACTGCGTAATGGTCATGACGACCCTGAAATGGTCGAAATTGCTACAGAGTGTGAGCAAGATTGCTTTGATCTTTTCAAAGCAGCAGCAGAACAAGAAAAGGAATGGGCGGACTATCTATTTAAAGATGGTTCAATGATTGGCTTAAATAAGCAAATCCTATGTCAATATGTAGAATATATTACTAATCTACGTATGGTTGCTGTGGGTTTACGTCCAGCCTATGAAGGTGCAACGCAAAACCCAATTCCATGGATTAACTCTTGGTTATCTTCTGACAACGTACAGGTTGCACCACAAGAAGCAGAAATTAGTTCATACCTTGTTGGTCAAATTGATAACGATGTAAGTGCTGATGATCTTGGTGACTTCGAACTATGAATCAATTAACCATTAAGGTTAATGGTGTGGAGGTTCATGGAAATAACCATGAGCCTTTGCTCAAGCAGCTAGAACAAGCAGGGGTTCAACCTGAATACCAATGTCGAAATGGTATGTGTGGTGCTTGTCGCTGTAAATTAAAGCAAGGTGCTGTCGATCAACATGACGCACTCGCTTTTATTGCATCAAATGAAATATTAACCTGTCGGTCAGTCCCTAAATCAGATATCGAAATAGAATTTGATTACCAAATTACGGCAAAGCAAGAGACAACAAAAAAGGTAGCTCAATAATGTAGAGCTACCTTTCTTTTAGTGCTAAATCACGTTATTTATTTTTCACACACATCACATGGTAAACACCGTCTTCAACTTCTGTCCCTTCTGTCTCATGCTCAAAGCCTGGGAATTCTTTATCCCATACTTCAAGACTATGAAGATAACCAATCTGTGGGCTACTATCATCACCAAAGTTCTCTCCTGACATCAACATTGGAATACCGGGTGGATATGGGATAACGGCATTTGCTGCAATACGACCTTGTAATTTATCAGAAGGTACCATCTCAACATTATCATCAACTATCGCTTCAAACGCAGCCCGTGGCGTAATATCTGCCTTAGGCAACGTTGAATAAGCATCATTAAGCATTTCCGATGGTGTATGTTGTTTCAAATACCCAAACATCTTATCACCAAGATCTTTTAAGCCTAAATGCCCATACACGTCAGGATAAGCAGCAGCGAGATCCGGTAAAGCGTTTTTTAGTGGCGTATTGTTATCGTAGTGTGTTTTAAAGCTCAATAAGGTATTAACAAGTGTTGCCCATTTACCTTTAGTGATCCCCATTGAGAACAAGAACATGACTTGGAAGTCTGTCGTTCGGGTTGGCACTATCCCAAATCGAGTAAGGTATTGTGTAACTAGTGCTGCA
Organism: Photobacterium sp. SKA34; assembly: GCF_000153325.1. Classification (GTDB taxonomy): domain Bacteria; phylum Pseudomonadota; class Gammaproteobacteria; order Enterobacterales; family Vibrionaceae; genus Photobacterium. The sequence goes on along the minus strand of NZ_CH724144.1, from coordinate 471,115 downwards.
GGTACACCTGTATCCAATAACTTACCGTCATCTCCCATACCAGGTGCTAATATACTGACTTTAATTGGGTCAAGCATACACCAACCAGCAGGCATATCTTCAAAGCCATGCCATTTATCACCAGGCTTCATTACCCAGAAATCTTGATGAGTTGCTAAGAGCTCTGCAGGTGCATCTTCAAAATCGTAGACTTTACCCGTTTCAGGATCAGTGATCATTTCTGCATTCCAAGGTTTAAAGAACCACTCACCATCAGCAGCAAATTCTCGATGTAAACGTCCCATCGCCTGACGATAATCAATCGCTTCTTTAATCACTTCGTGGGTGAGAGACTGACCACGAGGACCATCCATTTGTGATACAGCAATATCGTTAGATGCACTAATTGCATACAAGGGTGATGTTGTCGCATGCATCATGTAGGACTGATTAAAACGCTCAAAATTAATATGATCTTTACCATAGCGCACATGGATCCATGATGCCTGTGACAATGCATTCAATAATTTATGCGTTGAGTGTGTCGCGAATACTGTTGGTGCTTCAGGATCTTCTATTGGCTCACCGCGCATCGCAAAGTGATCGGTATAAATAGGATTAAAACGCGCATAGCCATACCATGCTTCATCAAAATGAATACGATTACTGCTTTCTGCTAATATATCTTGCGCGCGCTTAGCGTTATAACACAAACCATCATAGGTACAGTTTGTCACCACTGCATAAGTTGCCTGTCCACCCGCTTTTGCTTTGGTTAACTCGCTACTTTCTGCTGATTTCTTTAAGCCTTCTGGCGACATTTGATCTGGATAAATAGGACCGATAATACCGTAACGATTTCGAGTTGGTACCATGTAAACCGGTAATGCACCAGTAAGCATTAACCCCTGCTCAATAGATTTGTGACAGTTTCGATCACAAATCGCGAGCGTATTTTCACGCATGCAAATTTGCATAATGGTACGGTTTGCACCTGATGTACCAGTGACTAAAGAATAAGATTTATCCGCACCAAAAACTTTTGCCGCATATTCTTCACTCTCACCAAACGCTCCAGTATGATCCAATAGTGAGCCCAGTGAGCCACGCTCGATCCCCATATCAGAGCGGAATAGACCTTCACCATAATAGTTATAGAATCGTTGACCTGCCGGTGTTTTACGGAAACCGACACCACCTTGGTGTCCAGGCGCAGCCCATGAATACTCATGAATATCATCATATTTCATCATCGCTGATGCGAGTGGTGGCAACAATTGCTCTCGATAACGCTCCATCGCCGCCATGGCACGACCAGCAATAAAGTCTGCCGTATCTTCTAATATCCACACAAACTCATCAACCTGAGACATTAACTCACGGTTAATCGTCAAGGTTACTTTTTTTCTTTCTGCTAATAAAAAGACGGGAACCCCATCTTGGCGTTGATTTAATTTTTCAATCAACGAAAAGAACATATCGTTTTCTTCTTGTTGCTGCCCTGTCATGCTCGAGGTCAACATTAAGCAATCAATCGCTAAATTAACATTTAGAATAGAATAACAATCATCATAAGAAGAGGCGCTAAGAACGGTAATTGACTCATTTTTAAATTGTTCGATTAAACGATCAATTGCATTTGCAATAACCCCAGTTTTTTGCGAGTTATCAAAAATTAACACTCTCTTATGTTTTCCGTAATTAAGCATATTCTGGTCCTGTTATAATCAAATTCATTTCGATAAATCATTTATTTTTAAATTAAATGCCAACCTTTATGTTTTATTAGGAGCAGCATCTCGGCTCGCAATGAACCCGTAGAAGAAATAACCAAACAATGTAATGACGGTGCCATAGAATACGGCTTCCTCACCTGTAGAATACGAGCCATAAATACTGTAAATAACAGCAAATGAACCGATTAAAATACCAGTATTATATTCTTTTTGATTAACCTGACTCTGTCTCATAATAATGCCAAGAGCCGTGAGCGCGAGAATATATGGCACCATATTAATAAATACAGCTAGGTTCACTAATACATTAAATTGTTTAAGTAATGTTGGAGATATCGTCATTAATGCCAGGACTAATTCCAATGCTAACATTATCATCATGCCTTTAAAGGGCGCATCATGCTTATTTACATCAGAGAAAACCTTTGGAAATAATCGCATATCAGCAGCAACTTTAGACACTTGGGCATTAGTAAATTGCCATCCTAATAATGATCCCAAACATGCCATAATTGCCATTGCGGTAATAATTTCCCCAACGAATGGACTAAACATCTGAGCAAAAACGAGACCAAAAGGAGAGTCAGATTTAGCCAATATATCGTTAGGAATAATACCTTGAATAACAGTTGTTGACGCAATATAGGTTGCTGCAGAAAAGACGGTGGCGAGCATACAAGCAAGAGGGACATTACGTTTGGGGTTTTCAACAGTACCTGAGTTAGCTCCTGCTGATTCTATACCTAAGAAAGCCCACAACGTTAGTGCCATACCAGCATAAATCGCACTTCCAACCGAGATGTTGTTTGGGTTCCAAGCTTCTGCAAAAATTTTAGTATCAAACCAAAACCAACCAATAATGGATAAACCAAGCACAGGAATAATTATCCCCCATACGGTTATAGTGGATATTTTTCCTGTTATTTTTGCACCTCTAAAATTAGCAAACATAGTAATAATTAAAATAACTACTACACCAATAAATGTTTGGAATGGCGTTTCTTTTAACCATGGAATAAAGTATTCCAAATAACCAACGCACGAAACAGCAATAGCAACTGCACTAATAACTAGACACACATAGTAAGTATAAGAGGCAATAAAAAAACTGGATTTACCATGTGCTTTTTCAGCATATGCGGACATCCCACCATCATCCGTACAATACATTCCACACTTTGCAAAAGCATAAGCAATTGCAAGTGCACCTAATGCTGTAACAACCCATGCCAATAGGGCTATCCCTCCTGTTGCAGCAAGACTTGATGGTAATAATATAATCCCAGATCCCATCATATTAACGGTGACAATGGTTGTTAACCCCATTAACCCCATTTTATTACTGGTAGAACTCATAAAATTATCAGCCTTCTAAGTTATTAATTACATTATAATTTAATGTTTCATTATTTATATAACCTTTTAATAAGTAATAATTTAAATTTAAGATCGTACAAACAAATATAATAATAGAATAGATGTATATTTTTATAACACCTAAAAATTATATTAAGTTTTAACCACAGTCTTATTTGGGATATTTAGTGGGCACTTTAATTTAATTAAAAAAACGCATAAACTGTAATTAAAAATTACAACTTACACGCTTTATCAAACTATTAGCTATTAATATTTACTATATTAAATCTTACTTACCATTCTTAAAGGTAGCAATCTGTTTTCCTTGGTTATCTTTCACTGTCAGTACATTATCAACAATCACATAACTGGCAAAATTAGGCATAGTTTCTAAAAATGACTTTTCTAGCTCCATACCATCCATACACATTTTACGTGTTGCAGCTGCTGGCCCCATCGTTAATGTGCCATTAGATGTTTCAAATGCACCTTGGAAATTATTACAGCCAGAAAAACCATGGGCCGATTTTTTATCCATATCAAATTGGATAAATGCTACATTGCCACCAGCACCAGGTTTTACAGTTTCACCTTCAAGCGTCACTAAATTCCATTGTTGACCAACTAGCGCAGTATTCTCTGTTACTTCATTTTTATGATGAGCAACACGGTCTAATTTAATTTCAATAGGTTCTTTTACGTCTGCTGCAAATGGATCAATGTTAGTTGTTGAAGTCATTACTAGCTTATCACCAACCTTAATAGTTGCACGTAAGCTATAGCGATGATTATCTTGAATTTTCACAGCATCATATTGAAGTGTTACAGGGTATGGTGGCGCACCAGCAACATCCATTGATTCACTTGTAATTGTCGTTGATGGCGCATCAGCAAGAGACACATCTTCTAATGCAACATTTAAGACTGCACCAGGTGGTAGCATACGGCGATCAAGGTAAATAACATTAACATCTAATGATTTCATCTCAGCTTTCTCTGCTTTAGCCGTTGATTCTGTTTGCTGCTGGTTGTGATTTGCCGCAGTATCAGCATCATTACAAGCTTGTAGCATGAATGCAGAAAGTACAACTGAAGTGGCTAACGCTAGCTTTTTTAATTTAAAAGTCATTTATTTTCTATCCTTTGCGATTTTAAAATCATAACCATAGCAACGAAATATGTTACTCAGTTAACTTTGCCATCAAAAAGATAGCATACTGATTTGCAATTATTTTTTTAATCTCATTTAATAATACATCATTCAAAATGAGGCGCAATCTTTATAACCCGTGCCAATATTATGCTTTCGTTTTACTTATCAATACTATGATTCATAAACTGTAATATAGGTCAGCCTAACCGTTGTAGACTATGTTTTTCCATATTCTATTTAACGATTCATAGTGACCAAAAACGTTAACACCTTCCAGTTGGCGTCGAAGCATATCAAGAAGTACTGTGGCAATAATCGAACGTTGATCGTTATATGTATATTCACGCTTAAACTGTAATTGTTGGATCCACCGACCTTCCATTGTGATTATACCTACAGTAAAGCAATCTCCTTCTATAACGCCAGAATATAAGCCAATATCGACCTTTGAGTGGCTATAAATGAGAGATAGTTGCTTATCTATTTCACTCACTAACGTTTCTGAACTGATCTTTTCTTTCACATCGTTATGATTCACAGTGCCTGATACAATATATTTGCTCAACTTACATTTTTGGTTAAGCCAATTAACAACAAAACCGCCCGTTGAACACTCCAAAATCCCTATATTTTTTTGTTTTTTTTCAATGAGATATTCAATGTTATCAAGTAAGCTTAAATTTTTTCCTACAATGTTATCGCCTAACAATTGTTCCATTTCATTTAATAGTTCTAATGCATAGCGATCATTAGATGGTGCGAATAATTTCACCTCAATAAAGGGTAATGAAGAACGATACCCCAATTCATAACCCTGCGGTAAAACGATATGCTTCAAGCTGTCACTTATTCCGGACTCTGACAAGCCATAAGTAAATAATCGATGACAGTACAACGATTGGCTCTGAGGATAGTGTAATTGTAAATATGGCAGTATTTTCTCTTTAACCATAAACTTAAATTCACTGGGAACACCCGGAGTAAAACATATCCATGCACGATTCAATTTAATCGAAAAACCACAAGCGGTGCCAACAGGGTTATCGATCAATTCAGCTCCTTCAGGTAGCATTGCTTGCTTCAAATTAGCCGCTGGCATTTCTCGTTTTAGCTTTTTATATTTTGCTTTCATCTCCGAAACCCAATGTTCAGATTGCTCCAAACCAACATCAGCAGCCATTGCCGCCGCAGCAGCACTTAAATCATCACTTGTTGGCCCAAGTCCACCATTAACAATAACGATATCGCTATTAAAACTGCATGACTCAATTTCTTTTGCTAATCGTTCACAATGATCGCCAACGGTTATTCGACGTGTCATTGGAAAACCATGTTGAAAAAAAAGACGAGATAACCACGTTGCATTAGTATCTGTTATATCACCCAGTAAAACCTCTTCACCGGTACTTATCATTGTAATTTCAAACATCCTATCCCTCTGAATCATTCACTAACATTGACTCTTATTAGTCTATGCTTAACATCATTTGTTATACAGCCTTCCTTTCATCAATCATGCTATTAATGCCCACACCAATAATCGTAAAGATAAATTTACACTTATTAAACTAATGTTGACAGAAGAGATATCTATCGTTAATGTGGCCTCGTAGTGAAATACGCTATTAAAAGCAAGACATCTACTAGTAAAAAACAAATAGAGCAAATTTAATGAAGCATACCTCGACAGCACATACCTATCGATAGCCACAGTGGCTATTATCAAGATGTAATAAAAAATTTACACTCATCTCGATACGCCTCTGTGGCCTCTATTTTCATAGGGAGCAACGATAGGTGATCAATAACGACCACCTCCCGATCTAATTATTTACCTCTGGGAGCAACACAAATGGCTTTAAATAAAACACTCGGCAGTATGCTTATTATTGCAGGTACGACTATTGGTGCAGGCATGTTAGCCCTCCCTCTAGCTTCCGCTGGACTTGGATTTACTACCGCATTAGTTGCCATGTTCGGCATGTGGGCACTAATGACTTACACAGCTTTATTGATGATTGAAGTTCATCAACATGCAGATACAAATGCGACATTAAACACTTTGGCTCAACAACTTCTTGGTCGCAAAGGACAAATCATTGCTAACTTTGCCATGATCTTTCTTCTTTATTCTTTATGCGCAGCCTACATTGCAGGTGGTGGTGGTCAGTTAAGTGAGAAGTTAAGTGGCTGGTTTAATACATCCATTCCTCCACAATTAGGCGCATTATTGTTTACGCTTTTAATTGCCGCGGTAGTTTCTGTTGGTACTCATACTGTTGATTTGGTAAACCGTTTACTTTTTGCTGCAAAAATAATTGCGCTAGCCGTCATGTTGGGGTTGTTAGTTCCACATGTTGAGGGAGAACACCTTGTTGAAATGCCTGTTCAAAAAGGCTTAATCTTATCAGCATTACCTGTTGTTTTTACCTCTTTTGGTTTCCACGGCAGTATTCCATCGATCGTGCGTTACATAGGCATTGATATAAAGACATTAAAAAAAGTCATGATTATTGGCTCAGCACTGCCTCTTTTTATTTACGTTTTATGGCAATTAGCAAGTCAAGGTGTAATGAGCCAACCAGAGTTGATGGCAAGTACAACATTGGGCAGTTTTATTGCGAGTTTAAGTGATTTACTCCATAATCCTATGGTTAGCCAATCTGTCTCCGTTTTCGCAGATCTCGCACTAGCAACATCTTTTTTAGGTGTTAGTTTAGGGTTATTTGACTTTATGGCTGATAGCTTGAAACGTTCAAGTAATGTGAATGGTCGCATGCAAACCGGCATGATCACTTTCTTACCTCCCCTTGCCTTTGCTATCTTTTACCCACAAGGCTTTATTATGGCACTGGGGTACGCAGCCATTGCATTAGTTATTTTGGCGATATTTTTACCTGTTGCAATGGTTAGATCTCAGAGAAAAAAGAATAATATATCTAATGAAATTTCATCTTATAAAGTAAAAGGTGGTAATTTTGGTTTAATTATTGTGACAATGGCTGGAGTTTTAATTATATCTGCGCAGGCCTTACAAATGGTCGGCTTAATTCCAGCTGTTGGATAATTGATAAATAAAGAATAAGAAAGTAATTTTGTTACTTTCTTATTCTTTTACATTTCATAAATATATTTAAATAATAAAAAATATTTCATTACAATAAGTTAAGCTCCACCCAAATAACCATGAATTTGTTATACAATACCCCACATTAAAGCACAACTTTGTGAAGTAGTATCACGCATTTATAAAAAAAATTACTTTCTGTTGTTTATATGTCAGCTAAAATCATCTTACATAATAATTAAAAAGATATTGGTGATGGATATTTACTCGCCTTTAAATCATCTTCAAAGTCCTATTTGGATTTTTGATTTTGATCACAAACAAATCATTTGGGCTAACGACAAAGCACTTCCTTTATGGGAGTCCTCCTCTCACGATGAACTTCGATCGCGCGATCTTGGCAAAGATATGTCAGCCGCAGTAGAAGCAACTTTAGAAGAGTACCGCGAAACATTTAAACAAAATAAAACAATCAAAACATGGTGGCATTTAGATCCAAGAAAGGTTGGTAAAAACTTGCTTTGCATTTTTTCTGGTATCAATTTGCCTGATAAACGTGTTGCAATGCTTGTGGAAGTTATCGGTGATGAATCAAGTATTCGACGTGAACTAGCTTTTTCTGATTACTCTAATCTAGCGCTGCTGTTTAATGAACAAGGTAACTTAGTGAGTGCCAATACCGTGTTTACCAAAACATATGGTGAAGATCTCAGTAACTTAGCAGCCTTTGTTGGTGACAGTGATATTGCCCAACAATGGATATCTGACGCTAAAAATAATCTAAACCTTAAACATAGCCGATTATGTTGGACAGGAAAAAGTCATACTTGGTTTAACATTGAAGCTAAATGGCTATCTGATAAATCTCAACTCCTACTTCAAATTGTTAACATCACCAAAGAAAAAGAGAACTTACAGCGCGAACGTTATAATGCTGAGCACGATTTTTTAACTGGATTAATGAACCGACGCGGTATTTCTACAGCATTAAAAGCTAGCCACCATTCTTCACTTCCGTACCATTTATTATTTCTTGACCTCGATAGCTTTAAACTGATTAACGATACTTATGGTCACGCTATTGGCGATAAATTATTAAGAGCTGTTGCTATTAGATTATTAGATACAGTGAGAGGACGAGGACTTGTCGCCCGTTTTGGTGGTGATGAATTTATAATCCAAGTTGAAGATCGATATATTTCTAATTTAGTCCAACTAACCCAAGAAATAATTTCGGCCCTAAACAGACCTTTCTATATCAAAAATATTGGTGAAATATCTATTGGATGCAGCATCGGTACTGCGCAATACCCTAAAGATGCCAATAGTTTCGAGACCTTAATTACTCAAGCTGATATGGCAATGCATTGTGCTAAAAAGCATGGTCGTAATTGTAGCTATCATTTCCAGCCTCATTTGGCAGAAACACTGTATCGTAAAAATGCACTACGCCATCACTTATCTCAAGCGATTGAAATTAAAGATTTTGAATTGTATTATCAACCTATTATTGATCTTAATACAATGTTGCTAAAAGGCTTTGAAGCGCTTATTCGCTGGCATGACGACTCTTTAGGTCATGTCTCTCCTGCTGAGTTTATTCCATTAGCAGAAGAAACTGGGCAAATTGTTCCTATTGGCTCTTGGGTGCTTAGACACGCTTGTAAACAATTGGATGAATGGAATCAACAATACGATACCAAGTTAGTAATGAGTATTAATTTATCTCGAGCACAACTAAAAATGTCTCTTTTAGATGAGCTAAAGGCAATTACTAAAGAATATAATATAGACTCAGCTCAAGTAGCTTTAGAAATAACCGAGTCTGCCATGCTGCATGATTTCAGTGAGGCTATGCCATGTTTAGATGCTATTGCTGCACTGGGCTTTGAACTTTATCTTGATGATTTTGGTACGGGATACTCATCGTTATCACAATTGCAAAACCTTCCAATCAGTACAGTTAAGCTAGACCAAAGTTTTGTTCAAAATGAACATGACAGTGGGAAAGCAATTGTTGAAGCAACAAAAGCGATTTGTAATAAGCTCAATCTTAAAGTAGTAGCTGAAGGAGTCGAAACGAAAGAGCAGCTAGAATATATCCAGAGCTGTAATTTCAATTATTGCCAAGGTTATTACTTTAATAAGCCCCTTTCTGTCAGCGAATTAGAAAAGGGAATTCTTTCGACACTACTCACGAAAGAGCAAGTTCAGCTTAAATAATATCAATAAAACCACCATGATTTCACGGTGGTTTTATATTGCCGATAAAAAATTAGTAACGTTCTGCGTGAATCAATAAATTTCTTGGTGTCATTTGTTTTTTGCAGAATGTCCCTAACGATACGTCATAGCCAAACTCTTCAAGATAACAAACACGATCAAGCACTAACCATAACTCTAATGGTCGACGAAACAATTGACGGACTAACTCCATCCGCTCTGTTATCGCAAAGCGTTGTTCGCCTTGTTGCTGCCAATAATCGAAATCAATGTTAGCGGGTAACTCAATCCCTTTCTGATCTGCAGCCCAACAACAAAAAGATTTAAAACCTTCACCTAATAACGCTTTTTGTACATTAGGGACTGGTAGATAGATATCAGATTGATTAACTTTTCGCTGTAATAAATCAAACCCTAACCGAAAACTAACCTCTATAAACCGAAGTTGCTTAACACGATTTCCAGCCGTCACTGTCTCTTGTAGCGGTAAACGTAGGTCATGCTTAGATAACTGTAGTTGGCTCGATTTTGCAACCGTTGATAACGGCTGATAATGTAAATCTCGAATCAAATGGTAGCAACACGGAGATATGCTCAACGCCTTTCCTTTTTTCGCCACAATTTGTTTAATGAGCGACACATGCAAGTCACCACATGCGTGCAGTGCAACAGCATGTTGCTGCTCTTTAATATATTGCTGGCTGCTTACATCAAATGCGTCGCCCTGAACAAAATGGATATCTAATCCCAGTTGTTGCGCTGCAGCTTCACCATCCACACATAATTGCGGTTGCCATTCTAAACTTGTGACTGGCTGCTGGTGCGTTACCGATAATACGCGCCCTAAAAAACCTTTTCCCGCGCACCATTCAAGCCATGGTAAATTCAGGCGTGGCAATACATGATTAAATGCTGTGATTTGTTGCCATTTACGCCCAGGAATGCCTGTATCAAAGTTTTTAGGATACTCGTATTCTGTTTTTTGTAGCGACGGCGTTTTTGCTAAATCAGCTAATATTTTAGCATCAGGGATCCATGGCTCAAACGCTGCTAATAGTGCGTCATGATCTTGATTCAACTGCTGCAAACTTTGATCATCAATAGACTGTAACCATCGACAAAATTCAGGGTGTTGCTGATGCCATGTAAACCCCTTATCAGCAAAAGGAACAAACTGCCAATATTGTTTATTTTTCGTCAATAACGTATCTAATTGGTGAAAAGTGTTGGCATAGCAAGTCATAAATAGCAACTTCAAGGTACATAAAAACAAGAGGCGCTAGTGTATACCTAAATACGCCTTCCCATAAACAACAAAACCGCCAAGAGTGGCGGTTTTAAATATAGATAACAAAAAAGTTATCGTACCGGTAAATCAAAAGAAGCAAACATCGCTTCAATTTCACCATTGGTCTTTAATGCTATTGCTTGATCAACCACATTACGCGTCAAGTGAGGCGCAAAACGTTCCATAAAGTCATACATATACGTACGCAAGAATGTACCTTTCTTAAAGCCTATCTTGGTCGTACTCGCTTCAAAAATATGGCTGGCATCAATGGCAACTAAATCTTTGTCTGTTTCAGGATCCATTGCCATACTGGCGATGACACCAACACCAATACCTAAACGTACGTAAGTTTTAATGACATCCGCATCTGTTGCCGTAAATACAATCTTAGGCGTCAAACCTGAACGATTAAACGCACTATCAAGCTCTGAGCGTCCAGTAAAACCAAAAACATACGTCACAAGAGAATAAGCCGCTAAATCGTGAATAGTGATGTTTGTTTTGGTTGCTAATGGATGATCACTGCGAACCACTATTGAACGATTCCAGTGGTAACATGGCAACATGATCATATCTTGATATAAATGTAGTGCTTCTGTCGCAATAGCAAAATCTGAACGACCTTTACCAACGGCATCAGCAATTTGAGATGGCGTTCCTTGATGCATATGTAATGATACTTTAGGGTATCGCGCTGTAAAACCTTGAATCACCGATGGCAAAGCGTAGCGTGCTTGGGTATGAGTTGTCGCAATGTTTAACGTTCCCATTTCAGGGTGAGTATGCTCACCTGCTACCGCTTTAATGCTTTCGACTCTTGATAGAATATCACGTGAAATACGAACAATTTCTTCACCAGCAGGTGTCACTTGGGTTAAATGCTTACCACTTCGTTCAAAAATCTGAATGCCAAGCTCATCTTCGAGCAATCGAACTTGCTTACTAATACCGGGCTGAGAAGTATATAAACTCTCAGCCGTCGATGAAACGTTAAGATTGTGATTAACCACCTCAACAATATAGCGTAGCTGTTGTAATTTCATGGTACCGCCTGCCTACTCAATAATCCGTTACCTTTCACACCACATCCATCAAGCCCTTATGGTATTTAATGAGACAGGTATAATAATGCAACCATGTAATTAACATTTTATATATTGAAATCAGTTAATTTCATAGCATTTGTTTGTTTTTTAGTTACCTAACTCAATGTTTTGACAATAAATCAAGACCGGTAAAATATCTCGACATTTCAACAAGCGCACATATTAAGCGACTTTCGGGATATTTTGTTACGCCTAAATTTGCCGCACAACACAAATTACATATCGATTTGAACAAAGCTCCTATTTAATAAGCATCTCACTAGGCTGTTTTTTAGAGATAGTGTATCCTGTAATATTCAAGATTAATGCATGGAAGATAGATATATCTTATGAGTATTCCTTTAGTTATAGGCCTCATTGGTCTGTTACTTGCGCTTATTGTTGGCTACAACGTTATTATTCAATATCGCCAGCGTTTAGAGTCGATCAAACAACAAGAATTAGCTAAGCATATTGCGATTATTGATGCGACTGAAGAGTTAATCGGTAATGCACATCACCTGCCTTATAGCAAAGAATTATTGGTCTGCTTAAACCAACGTATTGTTGATGCTTTACAACAAATGTCAGAAGCATCACCTAATGATCGCTCTTTGACTCTCCGTATAAAAAATGTCAGCGAGCAAATTACCCATTTAGAAGCTAATTACAGTAATGCCGACATTACCCCTTTTAAAGTGCCGAATACGGACAAACAAGCGATTGGTATGCTACAGCTTGTCAAACGTTTGAAGACAGTGATAAAAAGTGAGCACAGTAAAGGCCGTATGGGTACTCAGGCATTTGTTAACGAGAATGCCCGTTTAGAATCGATTCAACTACGTATTAATATTGAAAATGTCGTTAAGCGCGCGAATGAAGCGCGTATTAAAGGACAAATTGGTACAGCAAAGCAATTGCTTAAGAAAGGCATTGATGTTCTTTCAGCTAAAAATGACAACTATGCTAACCAAGCACGAGAAAAATTACAGCTGATGCTTGATGAAATTGATAACAAGCAATCAATGAACTATGAACAAGAGCGCCAACAACAGCTAGATAAAGACCAAGACGATCTCGATGTTTTATTCCAGCCAAAGCGTAAATGGTGATTTGATTTACTTTGGCTTAAAATAGCTTCATCTACCAAGGTCGCAGTAGCGGCCTTTTTTACGTCTTATAACAATAAAAAGATACGCCTTATGGATAACACTCAACAGATGATCAATGAGCTACTTCAGCCCATTAAACAATTTCTTCAATGTGAAACGCCTGATAGCTGGATTGAAGAGGCTCGTAAACCAGAAAACCTAACTGCATTGTTGGTTGATCACTGTAACTGTGAACTAAAAGCCAGCCAAACGGCGATGTTCATGGTACGTAAATACGCAGTTGATAAAGCCAGTGGTGAAGCGCTACTTGCATGGGCAAAGCCTTATGAAGATTTTGTTTACGGCGGTGCTAATCGCTCTACAGCGCTATTCCATAACAAAAAAAATGGCTTGTCTGCACCATTGGTCGCTCGTCCTGACTTTCCTTATGGTGAAGAACTCATTGAAAAAATGGTGCGCTTAATTAAAGAAGAATTTCACCATTTTGAGCAAGTGTTAGAGATCATGGAAAAACGTGATATTCCCTACTCTAACTTGCATGCGGGACGTTATGCCAAAGGCTTAATGAAAGCAGTACGAACCCATGAGCCGGCAACATTAATCGATAAGCTCATCGTTGGTGCTTACATTGAAGCGCGCTCTTGTGAACGTTTTGCCAAGTTAGCGCCTTATTTAGACCCTGAACTCAAAAAGTTTTATATCTCGTTATTACGCTCAGAAGCTCGCCATTATCAAGATTATTTAACGCTTGCTGAAAAAATTGCGGGTCAGGATATAAGTGAGCGTGTCAATGTGATTGGTGCAAAAGAAGCAGAGCTAATTCAGGCGCCTGACAACACTTTCCGTTTCCACAGTGGTGTACCTGAATAAGGTTATATTTACACTCATCACCGCTATTAGATGTTTTGTACGCTAAAAAACAAAAACGCCATCAGTATTAACTGATGGCGTTTTTTAGCGAGAAATCAAGATTACTTTGTCTCTTTTTCTGCTTTCTCTTTCTTTGGCTTTTTACGTTTGTCCGTGATTTCCCACTTACCATCAACGTAAAGTGCAGTCCAACCTGAAGGCTTACCGTCAATCTCAGAACGCACGTAGTTTTCTTTACTCTTACGAGCAAAACGAACCACAGTTGGTAGACCATCTGGATCTGCCACTGGCGCTTCAGTTAGGTAAGTAAACTTAGGCGATAGACGATCTTTAAAGCGGACTAACTCTTCCACTAACGGCGCACGTGTTTCACGCGATTTAGGGAACGTACTTGCCGCCATAAACAAACCAGACGCGCCGTCACGAAGTACAAAGTAAGCATTAGTATCTTGCGTACAAGGTATTTCAGGAAGATGTACTGGATCCTCTTTAGGTGGCGCAATTTCACCATTTTTCAGAATCTTACGCGTATTCTTACAGCTTTCATTAGTACAGCCCATGTACTTACCGAAGCGACCATTTTTCAGTTCCATATCAGAGCCGCACTTGTCACATTCAATTAGCGGACCTTCATAGCCTTTAAGCTTAAACTCACCTTTTTCGACAATGTAACCTTCACAGCTTGGGTTATTACCACAAACGTGTAGTTTACGATCTTTATCAATCAGGTAAGCATCCATTGCTGTACTACAAATCGGACAACGTTTCTTCGCGCGCAATGCTGCCGTTTCAACGTCTTCTTCAAGTACGTTAACAATGCCATCTTCGTTACCTAAGTTAATCGTTGTTTTACAACGCTCTTTAGGTGGCAATGCGTAGCCAGAACAACCGAGGAATACACCCGTTGATGCGGTACGAATACCCATTGGACGAGAACATGTTGGACATTCAATATCAGTTAATACGATATTGTTTGGCTTCATGCCACCTTCTGATTCATCAAGCTCAGCTTTTTCAAGCTCAGTCGTAAAATCAGAGAAGAACTCATCAAGTACTTTTTTCCAGTTTTTCTCACCTTCAGCGATTTTATCGAGGTTACCTTCCATACGGGCAGTAAAATCGAAATCCATCAAATCAGGGAAACTACCGTCTAAGCGATCTGAAACAATCTCACCCATCTTCTCAGCATAAAAACGACGCTGATCAACACGCACATAACCACGATCTTGAATCGTTGAAATAATAGATGCATAAGTTGATGGACGACCAATGCCACGCTTTTCTAGCTCTTTAACCAATGCAGCTTCTGTAAAGCGCGCTGGCGGCTTAGTAAAGTGTTGCTTAGGTTCGAGTTGTTCTAGCTTCAATACGTCGCCCACGTTAACCATAGGCAGCGTAGTATCTTCATTTTTACCAGATGGACGCTGTACTAGTGTCCAACCTGCAAAACGTAACGTACGACCTTTCGCTTTTAAGCTAAAGTCACCCGCTTTTACCGTAATCGTGCTCGAATCGTATTTCGCTGGCACCATCTGACATGATACGAATTGACGCCAAATTAAGTCATATAACTTAACCGCATCGGCTTCCATACCTTCTAGGTTTTCAGCTTTCATTTCTACGTGAGAAGGGCGAATCGCTTCGTGCGCTTCTTGCGCATTTTTCTTACTGCCATAAACATTGGCCACTTTTGGCAAATATTCATCGCCATACTCACTACCAATAAACTCACGTGCTGATTCAACCGCTTCTTTAGAAAGGTTGGTTGAGTCAGTACGCATGTAGGTAATGTGACCCGCTTCGTATAAACGTTGCGCTAAGCCCATTGTACGCTTAACACCATAACCTAAGCGCGTACTCGCCGCTTGTTGAAGTGTTGAGGTAATGTATGGCGCTGATGGCTTACTGCTAGTTGGACGATCTTCACGATCAATCACTTCATACGCTGCTTTTTCAAGTAACGCTTTTGCAGCCATGGTGTCTTTTTCATTAACAGGACGGAATGTTTTACCCGCCTGTTGAGCCACCATTAAACGTAACGCATCTTTACCGACTGTTAGTGTGTCAGCGTGGATATCCCAAAACTCTTCAGGATCAAAAGCATTAATTTCGCGTTCACGTTCAACGATTAATTTTACCGCTACAGACTGAACACGACCCGCAGATAAACCACGAGCGACTTTTTTCCACAATAATGGTGAAACCATAAAGCCAACAACACGGTCTAAAAAACGACGTGCTTGCTGTGCGTTTACACCATCAATATTAAGTTCACCAGGCTCTTCAAAGGCCTGCTGAATTGCATTCTTTGTAATTTCGTTGAACACAACGCGCTTATAGCGTGCATCATCGCCACCGATGATCTCACGAAGGTGCCACGCAATGGCTTCTCCTTCGCGGTCCAAATCAGTTGCGAGATAAACATAGTCAGCGTCCGCTGCTAGTTTTTGTAATTCATTAACGACTTTTTCTTTACCCGGAAGCACTTCGTAATGCGCGTTCCAATCATCATAGGGATCAACCCCCATTTTACTGATCAGCGCTTTACGGTCTTTCTCTTGCTTGATGCGTGCTTTATCTTCAACACTCAACCCTTTAGTCGATGTTGCCGCGGCTTTCTTGCCATTACTACGTGCACCTGTTGGTAAATCACGAACGTGACCAACACTTGACTTAACAATGAAATCCTTACCCAAGTACTTATTAATCGTTTTAGCCTTGGCGGGGGACTCCACGATAACGAGAGATCTACCCATAATGACTCTATTACGTCCTCGTGCTCGCTAAATATAAAAATAAAAATTATTACTGGATTACGGGGTAATTCAGCAACATTCAACCAATCTCATTAAGTCACTAATCATAAAAAGATAGGAGCAGTGAATTAATATGATTGCCTATGATCTTTTTCGTAATCAAACATTTTTGCAATGAAAAATTTCATTGCCACTACGTAAAATTCTATTTACATATTGGGCTAGAATACAAGAAGGTCAACTGCTTTTTAACGAAATCGGTCTGTTTGGTTGCACCTTCCCCAATTGTTAACAAAATGTATAACATAAATGTAATATAACAAACCATCAAATAACAGTATGATTTAAAAAAATATAGTCGAAGGAAATGTGATTTTACAAAAGCTATTCGCCACCACCAAATAAATTAGGCATGAATTTGCGCAGATCATTACCATTTATCTAATATCACTGACTAGCGTAAAAAATTTTTTATGTATTTAGTCACACAATTAAAGACATTAAAACAAAACATACCTTAATATTGATTAAATAATAAACACCCTGCATTTTTGTTTATTTGTTTTATTCAATTAAGTTAAATAGACTATGCAAGCTATTAGATTGTTTGAGACTTTACTATGAGTGATAAAAACCCAATTTCATCAACAGATTTACTAATGATTGCTAACCAAATCATTCAAGATCAAGAGTCTTATATTGATGGGATGCGTGCAACTTCTGTCGAAGAACGCGATGGTGTATTAATTTTCAAAGGTGAATACTTCCTTGATGATCAAGGATTACCAACACCAAACACCACTGTTGTTTTCAATATGTTCAAAATGCTCGCACACAAACTTTCTCCTGAGTTTACGCTAGCAAGCTAAAACGGATGAGAATAAAAAAACCCGCACAAGCGGGTTTTTTAATCTAAGAGAATAAATATTTACATAAATGGACGCTGACCACGCGCAACCCACTTCATCAGTAAACTATCCGCAGCTTCGCTTGATGCGCCTGCTAGTTTCTCAGCAAGCTTCTTACGACGAACATATTTTACTTTAAGTACTTCACGTTCTTTACACGCTTCAGTGATCAAATCATCACTGGTTGATATCTGATCAACCAAACCTAAATCAAATGCTTGTTGTCCGAACCAATGCTCGCCCGTTGCCACTTTTTCAAGATCTAGATCTGGACGGTGGGCTGCAATAAAGTTCTTAAATAAGCCGTGAGTTTCTTCGATTTCCATCTGGAACTTTTCACGTGCTTTATCAGTATTCTCACCAAACATGGTTAATGTACGCTTAAACTCACCAGCGGTGATTTGCTCGTAGTCAATATCGTTCTTTTTCAATACTTTATTAAAGTTTGGTAGTTGAGCAATAACGCCAATTGAGCCAACAATTGCAAACGGTGCTGAAACAATTTTATCAGCAACACATGCCATCATATAACCGCCACTTGCTGCTACTTTATCGACAGCAATAGTCAGCTTGATACCTGACGCTTTTAAACGATCAAGTTGAGATGATGCTAGGCCATAACCATGTACCATACCGCCGCCCGTTTCTAAGCGTAATAGCACTTCATCACCTTCAATAGCAACCGCTAGAATTGCCGTGATCTCTTCACGTAATGACGACACTTCACGCGCATCAATACTACCGCGAAAATCAATAACAAATAAACGGGGATCACGTGATGTTTCTAAGCTGCCATTTTTAGCTGCTTGTTTCACTTCTTGTTGGCGAGCTTTATCTTTTTCTTTCTCTGATTTCTTATCTGCTTTATTGCGTACTTTTAATAACGCTTTATCAAATAAGTGAGATTCAAGTTGGTTTACAGTGTCTTTATATTGTTCTGTCAGATCACTCACTTCCAGTTCACCTTTCTGCGAACCATGACGACCATTCAATGCTTTTACTAGTACCAAGACACCAACAATAGCAACAACCACTGTCGCGATTTTGGCGAAAAATAGTCCATAATCAAATAAAAATTCCAATATCCAATCCTCTTTGTTGGCAGTAAAAAGTGCCAACCGTTATTGTAACTGTGTTATCACGTTTATCGCTATCTTCTCTTTCAGAAAAATGTAATGAATCGGTTTATAGATCACGTCTTAAGATGAAAGGAAATTTAATCAGCGAGTAAATTCTGATATGTTTTGTCTAGTAGTAATCTAAATTGTTACCAAGCTCAATACTTGGTAGAGTTCTTCGGCGAAAAATCAGTCAAATAACAATAAAAAACAACATTGGAAGGATGCTAACGTGAAATACCATAACGCTGCTGATTCTCTTAAAGATCGTGTCATTTTAGTAACCGGTGCTGGTGATGGTATTGGACGCGAAGCCGCTATTCAATATGCAGCCCATGGTGCAACGGTTATTTTACTCGGAAAAACAGTCTCAAAACTTGAAGCCGTTTATGATGAAATTGAAGATTTGGGCTACATACAGCCAGCTATTATCCCTTTAGATTTAATGGGTGCGACTAAACAACACTATCTCGATATGGTGGATACCATCGAGCAGCAATTTGGTCGCCTAGATGGCGTATTGCATAACGCAGGGATCTTGGGCGTGCTTAGCCCACTAGAACAAATTGAAGAATCGACCTTTGATGATGTCATGCAAGTCAATGTAAAAGCGCAGTTTTTACTAACTCAGGCTGTCATTCCATTTATCAAGAAATCGCCCGATGGCAGAATTATTTTTACATCATCAACCGTTGGCCATAGTGGGCGCGCATTTTGGGGCAGTTATGCTATTTCAAAATTTGCGACCGAGGGTATGATGCAAGTCCTTGCTGATGAATTAAGCAACACCAATGTACAAGTAAATGCTATAAATCCTGGTGGTACAAGAACGGGAATGCGTGCCAAAGCCTTCCCAGCAGAAGATGCAAAGCAGCTTAAAACACCAAAAGATATCATACCGCTCTATGTGTATCTAATGGGCCCTGAAAGCCGTCATGTTACTGGTAAATGTATTGATGCCCAGCCTAAGCCATCATCGTCTCACAGCCATTGTGAATAAGAATAAAGCTTATCGTTGAGATATAAACAAAAAGCCGACGCAATGTCGGCTTTTTTACAAGCTAAATATAGTGTTAGTGACTTGATGTTTTAAGTTGTTTTCGCCACTGCCAAGCAAATAAACAGGATAAGGTCAGTACAACGGCAGCAGAGCCTACCAACACATTGGCTGTTGGTGTTTCACCAAGGATCAACCATACCAACAACGGACCAAAAAGCACTTCAAGTAACAAGATCAAACTGGTTTCAGCCGCTGGTAAATAACGTGGGCCATGAGCAATCAAATAAAAAGATAATGGGATCACAACCCCACCGAGTAAGAACATATAAATAGCATGCTGCATGTCCAGTACAAACGGTTTAGCCCCAACACAGAGCGAAATAATCGATGTAAATACACCAGCAAGAATAATATAAATAGAACCTAACTGTCCCTGAGTCTTACGAAGCGCCACAAGATAAACAGCTATCGCAACAGCAGAAACCAAAGCAAGTGAATCCCCTCTCAGCTCATCAGTAGTAGGATGATAACCAAACACTAACCCAATCCCACCAACAGCAATAATAATCGCAATGATCGTTGCTTTATCTAACTTCTCTTTTAAGAAGAAAAAACCAATGACCGCAGTAAATAATGGTGCGGTATTGGTAATAACCAAGGTACTAGCAACTTGAGTATTATTCAGTGATAACACAAAACAAATAGTGGATGCACTGAACAATCCAGCTGTAATTAAGGTTAACAACGACGGGCGTAGTAAATGTTGCTTGATCAGTTTTTTATCTGAATACCACTGTACAATAAACAACATGACAGCAGGTAAAAAACCACGCCAGAAAATTAACGTCCATTCATTACTATCAATTAAACGCACGAGTAGCGTATCAAAACTCAATACCATCACGCCAAAGACCGTGATCAATCGTCCCCGCTGTTGCTCTTTCAATGTATCTAACATTGCTATACTCATTGACTATTCGTTATATGTTTAGCATCCCTTCACAGAAAAGTGCATCACAGCAATATTCACACTTTTCACTCAGTGTCTATTTGAGTTATACCACGTGAATTGCTGGATACAAAAAAACCGACACTAGGTCGGCTTTTAATTATTCTTATAGTCTAAACCAATTACTTACGAGTACGTGGTTTAGCAGGCTTGTTGGCTAGAGGATTGCGGCGATTTGCAGCATTTCCTGAAGGCTTACGCTTACCTGATGATTGCGGTTTACCCGATGTTTGTGGGCGACCTGCTGATTGTGGCTTACCATTATCGCGACTGTCACGATTATCACGACCTTTTGCTGGCTGTGAACGACCATTACCACGACGCTCATTCGATTGAGCTTCAACTTCAGCATTACGGCTAGAACCTGGGTTGCGACGATCGTTACCACGACCACGACGACCACGAGCAGCGCCTGTTTCTACACGCTCTTCATGACGACGAACAGCTCGACGGATCTGACGGATACCTTTTTTACGCTTTTGACCTTCAACAGTTAATGCTGTTTCAGTCTCAGGTGGAAGCTCAACAGTAGCACGAAGCTCATTCACTTCTTTTAGTTCAAGCTCACTCCAACCACCACGAGGCATATCTTTCGTGAGGTAAACATCACCGTAACGAACACGTTTAAGACGACTAACAGTAACGCCTTGAGAATCCCATAAACGACGAACCTCACGGTTACGACCTTCAGTGATCACTACGTAGAAAGTATGATTCATACCTTCACCACCAGCGTAAACAACATCTTCAAAACGTGCTAAACCATCTTCTAGTTCAACACCTTTAACAACGTTCTTTACCATTTGCTCAGTCACTTCACCAAATACACGAACCATGTATTCACGTTCAACTGTGCGGCTTGGGTGCATTAAGCGGTTAGCTAGTTCACCATCTGTAGTGAACAATAATAGACCTGAAGTGTTCGCATCAAGACGGCCTACTGATACCCAGCGACCTGTGTTTAAGCGAGGAAGACGATCAAATACAGTACGGCGGCCTTCAGGATCGTGACGAGTACATAACTCACCTTCTGGCTTGTTGTAAGCAAGAATACGGCAAATTTCTTCATCAGAAGAGATCAGCTCAATGTTATGACCATCAATACGAACACTTACTGATAAATCTTCAAGACGATCGCCAAGTTTAGCAACGACACCATCAACACTCACTCGACCGTTTTGGATCATTAATTCGATTTCACGACGTGATCCTTGGCCAGCTCGTGCCAATACCTTCTGTAATTTTTCACTCATTATAGACAAACCTTTGTCGCCTTCACAGGCGTCGAAATACTCATCAAAAGTTTTCGGATAATACTTTCTAATTTAAAATCAGAGAGTTGCTTAACCAAAACCATTTATGCGAATAGCATTAATTTGGATTCTGTGTGAGATATTAACTACTCACTTTTTATCAGAATGTGGGCGCGCATTATGCCAAAAGAAGGCAACGTTAGCTATAAAAAGATAGTCGATTGCGAGGTTATTTACAGGAAAATCAAAGAAATAAAATGAGGATAAAAACAAAAAAGCAAACAGCTAGAAACTAACTATTTGCTTTTATTAGATTTACTGAATTTTAGAACGATCTAGATCATTCAAACGGTGTCACATCACCTGCACCAACTCGAACAATATTAATTTCACCGTCACTGAAATCAATCACGGTTGTTGGCTGCTCACCTAAGTAACCACCATGCATAATCAAATCAACAGCATGTTCTAACTTATCGCGAATGTCATCGGGATCCGCTTCTGTTGTTTCATTACCCGGTAAGATAAGGCTGGTTGACATTAGTGGCTCACCTAGTGCTTCAAGTAATGCCAGTGCAATCGCATTATCAGGTACACGAATACCAATCGTTTTACGCTTTGCATTCATTAAACGGCGAGGTACTTCTTTTGTTCCTTTAAATATAAAGGTGTATGCACCTGGGGTGTTATTACGTAAAAGACGGAAAGCGATATTATCAACACGGGTGTATAAAGATAGCTCAGATAAATCACGGCATAACAAAGTAAAGTTGTGCTTTTCGTTTAGGCGACGGATCTGACAAATACGCTCTAGTGCTTGTTTATTTTCTAACTGACAACCAAGGGCATAACCAGAATCCGTTGGATAAACCACGACACCGCCATTTTTAATAATTTCTACCGCTTGTTTAATCAAACGCGTTTGGGGTGTTTCTGGGTGAACATAAAAAAATTGACTCATTATTCCTCCTTTGAGGCAGCAGGCTCAGCCTGAATTTCTACCTCTACTCGCTTTTTCTCAACGTCCCAATCATGCCAAATCGCTGGAACATCTTTAGGAAGCCACAAGTTACGTCCTAATTCCGTCCAAGGAGATTGGTAATGAAAATCAGATCCTTGTGAAGCAAGTAAATTAAATTGTATGGCGTAATCCCCTAAGGTACGTCGTTCTTGCGGTGCTTGCTGAGGCTGCGATACTTCCATGCCGTCCCCCCCCGCTTCAATGAAATGCTGGATTAATCGCTTAAGCCATTTTGCCGTCATGTTGTAACGACCAGGATGGGCAATAACCGCTTTACCGCCAGCGGCATGAATCACGTCAATGGCATCGGCGATAGTGCACCAATTTGGCGGTACGTAACCCGGATTTCCACGTGTTAAGAATTTCTTAAACACTGCCTGCATAGTTTTCGCATAACCTTGTTCAACAATCCAACGGGCAAAATGTGCACGAGTAATCGATGCATCACCCGCAAGTTTAGCTGCGCCTTCAAATGCCCCTGGCATTTTGTTTTTCTCAAGTCGTGCGCCAATTTCTTTCGCGCGTTCAAGCCGACGCTCTACTTGCTGCTCAATAAACGCGACTAACGTTGGATTTTGTGGATCTATATTAAGCCCAACAATATGAATATCAAAGTTTTGCCACACGGTAGAGATTTCAATACCGTTGATTAACGTAATAGGCAAGGCTTCTTGCTCTATCACAGTATGCGCTTCATGTAGGCCAGCAACCGTATCGTGATCAGTAATTGCCAGGATGTCGACCCGCATATCTACGGCACGTCGAACTAATTCTTGCGGCGTTAAGCGACCATCAGACGCTGTAGTATGGCTATGTAAATCAAACAACATAAGTTTTATTCTTGACTTTATAATCGTGAACTAGTTTACTAGTACATAAATACCAAGTATCAAATACTTGATTGAGAGGCATCATGTACATTTAGCTTGATAGCAAAAATGTAACTAATACCTAATAGGACTCTTACATGTTACAGCAAATTCAAAATCAACAATGCGTTTTCTTCAATAATTGGTGGTGGCACTCCTACTTACGGGCAGTGTGAATAGCTGTAATTCAGCAAAATAACAACGAGCCCGCCATCAATGCGGGCTTTTTTATAACGGCGAATTTAACCAGATAAAAAATAAAACAGGCACTGCACTTAGCCTTCACTGCGACCATTTACAAGGATGACCTCATGATTATTGTCTTAAAACCGCAAGCGACAGAAGCTGATGCCAATAGCCTACTGGCTCTAATCGCCAGTGTCAGATTAAAACCTCTATATATGCCAGGCAGTGAACGCATTGTTTTAGGTGCATTAGGTGATGAACGTGTTTTACAAAGCTTAAATATAGAAGCAAACCCTTTAGTTGAAACGGTAAAACCCATTTTAACTAAATACAAATTGGTTAGCCGAGAAGTCCAAGCCCACAACACAGTTGTACGTTTTGGCTCTGCCGCGGTAGGTGGCGATCGTTTTGCTGTTATTGCAGGCCCTTGCTCTGTCGAGTCAGAGCAACAATTATTATCTGTTGCTGAAATGGTGAAATCTCATGGCGCTATGGCACTGCGAGGCGGCGCTTATAAACCCCGCACCAGCCCTTATGATTTCCAAGGTTTAGGGATAGAAGGGTTAAAATTGTTAAAAAAAGCCAATGACATGCTCGGTATTCCTACCGTATCTGAAGTCATGGATGTGAGCCAAGTTGAAAAAATGACTCAATATATTGATTGTTTTCAAATTGGTGCGAGAAATATGCAAAACTATGGCTTGTTAAAAATTATCGGTGAAAGTAAAAAACCGATCTTGCTCAAACGCGGACTTTCAGCCACTATCGAGGAATTGCTACTCGCTGCTGAATATATTTATGATGCAGGTAACCCAAATATCATTTTGTGTGAACGTGGTATTAGAACGTTTGAGACAGCAACGAGAAATACATTGGATCTCAATGCGGTCGCTTATTTAAAGCAACATACCCATTTGCCAGTGCTGGTCGACCCAAGCCATGGAACAGGTATTCGTGAGTTAGTGATCCCACTCTCACGCGCAGCGGCTGCTGTTGGCGCCGATGGCATCATTGTCGAATCACATTTAAATCCATGTGAAGCCTTATCTGATGGCCATCAAGCATTCACCGCACCAATGTTTGAACAATTAATGCAGGAATTAAAACCGTTTGTGGAAGCGGCAGGGAGAACGCTGTGAATACTCACTCAATAGGAAATCATCCACTAGGGCAAAATACATTAGCTGCTAATGAGATCGATCTTCTCAGCCTTGATGTACCTTATGTTGCCGATCCCACTGAACTGTACTTTTCAGTTTGTGGCGATCGCCCGCACAACCTTTTATTAGAATCAGCAGAAGTTGATTCTAAGCAAGATTTAAAGAGCTTAATGCTTGTCGATGCCGCCGTACGTATTGTTTGCCGCGGTAAAAAAGTCACGTTGGAAGCATTAACCAGTAATGGTGTGAACGTCATTACGCATTTACAAAGCCAACTGCCTAACGATATTAATGCAGCAGTAAATGGAAAAACATTAACCTTGGTATTTCCATCCCATGCTCATGATATTGATGAGGATAGCCGCTTACGCCAAACCTCATCATTCGATGCTCTACGTTTGATCCAACATGCATTTGATACCAAACACCACCCAAAAGAAGCCTTATTCTTAGGTGGCCTATTTGCCTATGACTTAGTCGCTGACTTTGAACCGCTACCTGAAGTGAAGCAAGACAATAACTGTCCTGACTATATTTTCTATATTGCCGAAACCTTGTTGATTATTGATCACCAACGTCGTAAAGGCACACTGCAAGCGACTTTATTTGGTGGCGATCACTACATCAATAGCTATCACGATTTAAGTCGTCGTCTGCAAGCGATTAAGGAGATCTGTTTAAGCCCTCAGCCTGTGCCACCAGCACAAGTATTAGCAAAATGTGATCCAGAGACATCTATTAGCGATGAAGATTTCTGCCAAACCGTTAACGATCTTAAACAATACGTTATCAATGGTGATGTGTTCCAAGTGGTGCCATCACGCCAATTTACATTGCCATGTCCTTCAACGCTCGCAGCATATAAAGCATTGAAAATTGGTAACCCAAGCCCTTACATGTTCTTTTTACAAGACTCAGAATTTACCCTATTTGGCGCCTCTCCTGAAAGCGCACTGAAGTATTGTTCAGATTCAAACCAAGTAGAGATCTACCCGATTGCAGGTACTCGACCACGTGGCAAAAACAGCGACGGATCAATTAACCTTGATTTAGATGGACGTATTGAATTAGAGCTACGCTGCGATAAAAAAGAAAATGCTGAACACATGATGTTAGTGGATTTAGCACGTAATGATGTCGCAAGGATCAGTGAGGCGGGTAGCCGCTATGTGGCAGATTTACTGAAAGTTGATCGCTACAGCCATGTCATGCACTTAGTTTCTCGAGTCGTTGGTCAACTACGTGGCGATCTTGATGCCCTTCATGCATATCAAGCGTGTATGAACATGGGGACATTAACAGGAGCACCGAAAATCCGAGCTATGCAGCTTATCCGTGATGTTGAACAACGTCGTCGTGGTAGTTATGGTGGTGCTGTGGGTTATCTTACAGGTCATGGTGATATGGATACTTGTATCGTTATCCGCTCAGCCTATGTTGAGAATGGTATTGCGAGTGTTCAAGCTGGGGCTGGCGTGGTTTACGACTCCATTCCACAAGCAGAAGCCGATGAAACACGTGGCAAAGCGCAAGCGGTTATTAACGCTATTCGCACTGCACATCAAGGTTAAGGAAAACCACAATGACAAATGCAACCCCAGCCCATATTGTGCTACTCGACAATTTTGATTCGTTTACTTACAACCTTGTTGATCAATTTCGTTCTCTTGGTCATCCAGTCACGATTTACCGTAATAACTTAACGGCAGAGCAAGTAGAAAATGCACTCAGTGCTAAAAGCAATCCCGTTTTAGTGTTATCCCCCGGTCCCGGCGTACCAGCTGAGGCGGGATGTATGCCTGAACTGATCCAAAGAGTGAAAGGTAAAGTACCAATGATTGGTATTTGCCTTGGACAACAAGCGATTGTTGAAGCCTACGGCGGTAAAGTTGCAGGCGCAGGTGAAATTGTACATGGTAAAGCAGCAATGATGAGCCATAACCAACATGCGGTATTTGGCAATTTACCTAATCCCCTCTCTATTGCACGTTACCATTCATTAGTTGCAACAGAAGTGCCTGCCAGCCTAGAGACTATCGCCGATGTTAATGGCTTAGTCATGGCTGTACTGAACGAAGAAGATAAGGTATGTGGCTTTCAATTCCACCCTGAGTCAATCCTAACGACACAAGGGGCGGAGCTTTTAACACAGACCTTAAATTGGGTAACAACCTCGAACGCAAAGAATAATTCAAAGCATTAAGGACGATGATTATGGATAACAAAATTTACGATATTGCCAATAAACTCTACGATCAAGAATCTCTAAGCCAAGAAGAGAGTCACACCCTATTTGATGCCATTATCAAAGGTGAAGTCGATCCCATCATTCTTTCGGCCGTTTTAACCTCGTTGAAAATTAAAGGTGAAACGCCACAAGAAATTGCTGGAGCCGCGAGCGCTTTAGTCGATAACGCCAACGCCTTCCCAAGCCCAGATTATGACTTTGCCGATATCGTAGGGACGGGTGGCGATGGTGCCAATACCATCAATATTTCAACCACAGCAGCATTTGTAGCTGCAGCGTGTGGTATTAAAGTGGCGAAACACGGTAACCGTGGCGTTTCAAGCAAATCTGGCTCTTCAGATCTGCTTGATAAATTTGGTATCAACCTTGCGATGACACCAGAAAACGCACGTGGCGCATTAGATGAACTTGGCGTGTGTTTCTTATTCGCACCTGAATATCACGGTGGTGTACGCCACGCTATGCCTGTACGCCAAACATTGAAAACCCGCACCATCTTCAATGTACTGGGGCCTTTAATTAACCCAGCAAAACCTAAAATCGAACTTATGGGTGTTTACGACAATAGCTTAGTTCGCCCAATTGCTGAAACCATGGCTACCATGGGCATGAAGCGTGCGGCTGTGGTTCACGGAAGTGGGTTAGATGAAGTTGCTATTCATGGTGAAACCCATGTTGCTGAAATCATTAATGGTGAAATCATAGAATACACTCTAACTCCTGCTGATTTCGGTTTGGATACCTACCCATTAGAAGCGATTAAAGGCGGCGAACCTGATGAGAACCGTGCCATTATCACCAACATTTTAACGGGTAAAGGTACACCGGCCCAAGTTGGTGCGGTTGCTGTTAACGTAGCGTTGCTATTACGTTTATTCGGTCAGGAAAATCTTAAACAAAATACACAACAAGCCATTGAAGTCATGCAATCAGGCAAAGCTTTTGAATTAGTAGAAAAATTGGCAGCACGAGGATAATCATGGAAACAGTATTAGCAAAAATTGTTGCTGACAAAAAAATTTGGGTAGAAGCACGCAAAAAATCACAGCCACTTGATACATTTATTCATGACCTCATCCCAAGTGATCGCGACTTCTACCAAGCGTTATCATCCAATACTGATAACGGTGTAGAGCGCCCTGCATTCATTCTTGAATGTAAAAAAGCCTCGCCATCAAAAGGCTTGATCCGAGATGATTTTAATCTTGATTACATTGCTAGTGTGTACAACAACTACGCCAGTGCGATTTCAGTACTCACCGATAAAAAATACTTCCAAGGTAACTTTGAGTTTCTCCCTCAAATCCGTGGTCAAGTACGCCAGCCCGTACTCTGTAAAGACTTCATGGTTGATACCTATCAAGTCTATTTAGCTCGTCATTATCAAGCTGATGCGATTTTGCTGATGTTGTCAGTCCTCAATGACGAGGAATACCAAACTCTTGCTGATGTTGCCAATCAATTAAATCTTGGCATTTTAACGGAAGTGAGTAACGAAGAAGAACTTGAACGTGCAATTAACTTAAAAGCGAAAGTTGTCGGTATTAATAACCGTAATTTACGAGATTTAAGTATTGATTTAGACCGCACAAAGCAGCTTGCACCGAAATTATCACAAGACACAATTGTAATTTCAGAGTCTGGCATTTATAGCAATCAAGAAATTCGTCAGTTATCTCAATATGCCAATGGCTTTTTAATTGGTAGCTCGTTAATGGCAGAAGATAACCTCGATCTTGCGGTACGCCGTGTGTTACTTGGTGATAACAAGGTCTGCGGATTAACCCAAGCAAAAGACGCCACTATCGCTTACCAAAATGGTGCCGTTTACGGGGGCTTAATTTTTGCCCCTGCATCCCCTCGCAGTGTTGATATCGAGCAAGCACGCCATGTGATGACAGGAGCCCCACTCGATTATGTTGGTGTATTCCAAAATGCAGAGCTTGAAACAATTGTCGATACGGCAAAACAACTTGTACTAAGTGTTGTGCAGTTACATGGCACAGAAACACAGCAATACATTAATGAGCTAAAAGCACAACTTCCAGCTCAATGTAAAATTTGGAAAGCGCACGGGGTATCAGATACTTTACCTGATTTATCAACATACCAAGTTGATAAACACCTTGTTGATAGTAAAGTAGGTAATCAAAGTGGTGGTACAGGGATAACCTTCGACTGGTCGTTGATCCAAAGCGGTGATCGCAAGGGTATATTACTGGCTGGTGGCTTAAATGCAGACAACGTACAACAAGCGGCAGCATTAGGATTTGATGGCCTTGATTTAAATTCTGGTGTGGAAAGTGCGCCAGGTAAAAAAGACCCGAATAAATTGAGTGCGGCATTCGCGGCAATCAAAAATATTAAGGACGATAAATAATTATGAGTAAATTAGATGCCTTTTTTGGCGAATTTGGTGGTCAGTATGTACCACAAATTTTAGTGCCTGCATTAGATCAATTGGAAGATGCGTTTATTGAAGCGCAGCAAGATCCAAGTTTTCAACAAGAATTTATTACACTACTTAAAGAATACGCTGGTCGTCCAACTGCCCTAACGCTATGTCAGAACTTGACTAAAGGGACGAAAACAAAGCTATACCTGAAACGTGAAGATTTATTACACGGTGGCGCGCACAAAACTAACCAAGTTTTAGGTCAAGCATTACTCGCTAAACGCATGGGTAAAAATGAGATCATCGCGGAAACAGGTGCGGGTCAACACGGTGTTGCAACCGCGCTTGCTTGTGCACTACTCGGTCTTAAATGTCGCGTTTACATGGGTGCTAAAGATGTTGAACGTCAAAGCCCTAACGTATTCCGTATGAAGTTGATGGGCGCTGAAGTTATTCCTGTCCACTCAGGCTCTTCAACCTTAAAAGATGCTTGTAATGAAGCAATGCGTGATTGGTCTTCAAGTTATGACAACGCACACTACTTGCTAGGTACAGCGGCGGGTCCTCACCCATTCCCAACAATTGTGCGAGAATTCCAGCATATTATTGGTGAAGAAACTAAAGCCCAGATCTTAGAGAAAGAAGGTCGCCTACCAGATGCTCTAATTGCCTGTGTTGGTGGTGGCTCAAACGCGATTGGTATGTTTTCAGATTTTATTGAAGAAACCGATGTAAAACTAATTGGTGTAGAACCCGCCGGCAAAGGTTTAGATACTGACATGCATGGTGCACCTCTTAAACACGGTACATTAGGTATTTTCTTTGGTATGAAAGCACCACTGATGCAAGACCAACATGGTCAAGTTGAAGAGTCTTACTCTGTATCAGCAGGTCTTGATTTCCCATCTGTCGGTCCACAACATGCTCACTTAAATGCAACAGGTCGTGCTGAATACGGCTCTGTGACAGATGATGAAGCATTGGATGCGTTCCAATTACTCGCCCGTAAGGAAGGGATTATTCCTGCACTTGAGTCTGCTCATGCATTAGCTTATGCAATGAAACTTATTCATGCAGAGCCAGAAAAAGAACAATTGCTGGTGGTTAACTTATCAGGTCGTGGTGACAAGGATATCTTTACTGTTCACGATATTTTGCAGGAAAAAGGAGCACTATAATGGATCGTTATCAACAATTATTTAGCACATTAGCTGAGCGCAATGAAGGCGCTTTTGTGCCTTTTGTTACCATTGGCGATCCGACACCAGAACAATCAATGAAAATCATTGATACATTGGTTGAGTCTGGCGCTGATGCTTTAGAGTTAGGTATTCCATTTTCAGATCCTCTCGCTGATGGTCCTACAATTCAAGGCTCAACCATTCGCGCATTAGAATCAGGCACCACACCAGCTTTGTGTTTTGAATTACTAACACAAATTCGTCAAAAATACCCAGAGGTGCCAGTCGGATTATTGATGTACGCCAACCTTGTGTTTGCCGCTGGCATCGATAACTTTTATCAGCAATGCGCAAAAGCAGGTGTGGATTCAGTATTAATTGCGGATGTTCCCGTTAATGCGTCACAAGAGTTTCGTGATGCAGCAAATAAATACGGTGTTCATCCTATTTTTATTGCGCCACCTAACGCAGACGAAACCACTCTCCAAGCTGTATCCGAACTCGGTGGTGGTTACACTTATCTATTGTCACGCGCAGGTGTTACAGGCGCTGAAACAAAAGCAGGCATGCCAATTGATCATTTGCTCTCAAGCCTTAAAGCACATAACGCGCCGCCTGCTATATTAGGATTTGGTATTTCTTCTCCAGAGCAAGTTAAAGAAGCGATCACTGCGGGTGCAGCAGGCGTAATCTCAGGCTCAGCAGTAGTCAAAATTATCGAGCAAAACCTTGAAAACAACACCGTAATGTTAGAAAAATTATCTGCATTCATTTCATCGATGAAAGCGGCAAGTAAACCCTAAAAAAACCTTAAAAATATTTATTAATAAAAGCCTATCAAATGAGAGTTACTTTCTCGTTGATAGGCTTTTAACTATTTCTACCTACACAGAATTACTCTTTCTACTGCATATTACTTAGTCTATTTTTCCAAGCTCATATCGCTCAAACTACTCTCCCATCCAATAGTGAAGAGCAGCTTTTTTTTGATCGTTTTTCATTCATGATTCTAAAAAGGTATACTATCAATAATTATTAAAAATGAGTTGTTGTAATGAAACAATTAATAGATTTTATTCCCCTTATAATTTTCTTTATTTTATTCAAAACGAGTGGCATTTTTATCGCCACAGGCGCTTTAATTGCAGCAACAGCGGTTCAGGTAGCTTTGACTTGGTTTATCTATAAAAAAGTCGAAAAAATGCAACTTGTTACTTTCATATTAGTGGCTGTTTTTGGAGGGTTAACCATTTTCCTCCATGACGAAAACTTCATTAAGTGGAAAGTCACCATCATCTACGCCATCTTTGCCCTAGCATTACTTATTAGCCAATTTATGGGTAAACCACTGATCAAAAGTATGCTAGGTAAAGAAATTACCTTACCTGAATCAATTTGGTTACGAATTAACCTTGCTTGGAGTGTGTTTTTTGTTGTCTGCGCTATAGTAAACATCTATATTGCATTCAATTTCCCTTTAGATATATGGGTAGACTTTAAGGTATTTGGGCTATTAGCATTAACGCTGCTCTTTACCTTCCTCACCGGTGGCTACATTTATCGCCACTTACCGAAAAGTGACAATAACCAGTAAAGTTGTAAATCATGAACACTGAAAATAATATCCCTCGTGGACAGCTTCTGCTTCGCACGCTTGCCATGCCAGCCGACACCAACGCCAACGGTGATATATTTGGTGGTTGGATCATGTCCCAATTGGACTTAGCAGGCGCGATCCTTGCTAAAGAAATTTCTGGCGGGCGTGTTGTAACTGTCTCTGTTGACAAAATAGAGTTTAAAGCACCCGTTGGTGTTGGTGACGTGGTTTGCTGTTACGGTGAATGTAAGCGTATTGGTAATACATCGATGAGTGTCGGTCTTGAAGTATGGGTTAAGCCTGTCGATGTTGAGGCTGTCGGTGATAGATACCGTGTATGCGAAGCAACATTTAATTATGTTGCTATTAATAGTGAAGGCCGCCCTCGCCCAATTCAAAAAAACTCGTAATAAGCAAAGTCAGGTTCAATGAACCTGACTTTTTCATTGTTAAACAACTGTTTTACGAAGTTGTTCTACAACAGTCCTTACTAAAACGGCTATATCTTCCCACTGCTCATTTTCAATCAAAGCATTAGGGACCATCCAAGTACCACCACAAGCAAGTACCGAAGGTAAAGTAAGATAATTATTTATGTTAGCCTCATTAACGCCACCAGTAGGCATAAAGTTAACAGGATAAACTGCGCTTAACGATTTTAGCATCGCAACACCACCAGATGGCTCCGCAGGAAAGAACTTCAGTGTATCAATTCCCATCTCCAAAGCTTGTTCCACCAAGCTTGGGTTATTAACTCCAGGAATAATTTTGACCTTGCGTTGTTGACTGTATTTAACAATGTTTGGATTAAATCCAGGGCTAACGATAAAATCTACGCCAGCTTCAATCGCATCATCGACGTGTTTTGTTGTTAAAACTGTCCCCGCTCCCAATAGCATATCTGGATATGCCTTACGCATATTAATAATTGCTTCTTTTGCGGCGGGTGTTCGAAAGGTAACCTCTGCACATGGGAGTCCATTCTCTACCAGAACTTTTGCAAGCTTTGCTGCATTACTTGCATTTTCCATTGCGATAACGGGCACAACTTTCATCGTTTGTAGCTTTTCAAGTAAATTCATATTTATTCCTAATTATCATTGAGTTGTGGCATTACATCTAACGGAATGATGGCACCGGGATATTGAATAACAGTGCCTGCAAGTAAGTGCCCCATTGCAGCAGCTTTTGGTGCATCACATTCTATCAATCGACTTGCCATATAACCCGCACTAAACGAGTCACCAGCAGCCGTTGTATCAATGATATTTGAGATATGTCTAGCAGGGACCTCATGAAGGTGGTCATCTTTAACAACAAAACAAGCTTGACTACCTCGCTTGATAACGATCTCATCAATTCCCATTGTTTGCGCTCGTTCTATTGATTGTGATTCGCTTGCATCACCAAACAATGCTTGCTCATCATCGAAAGTTAAAAAAGCAAGATCTGTCATCTTTAATATACGGCGATAAGCAGATTGAGCTTCCTCTTTCGAAGACCACAAATTTGCTCGATAGTTGTTATCAAAAGCAATCTTAGTTCCTTGTCGATGGCATTCATGTAAAACATCAAACAAAATTTCAAGCGCTTTTTGGGGCAATATCGCTAAGCTGATACCACTTAAATAAATCCACTGGCTTTGGCTGAGCTTACTGACTAAATCTGACATACTGACATCTTGTAACCAATATCGCGCGGCAGAATCACTTCGCCAATAATGGAAACTACGCTCGCCATCAGAATCCGTATCAATTACATATAAACCAGCATTTTTAGTTGCTGAGGTATGTACTAAATCAGTGTTAATGTTTTCAGCTTGCCAAGCTTTAACCATTTTCTGACTAAAAATATCTTCACCAATACCAGTAACATAATTAATACTGATATTTTTTCCATCAACTAAACGAGCGAGATACAAGGCTGTATTTAAGGTATCGCCACCAAAGTTAGGTTTATATAAATCCCCCGACTTTTGGAGCTCAACCATACATTCTCCAATAACGCTAATGGTGATATCTGCCATTATCATTACCTCGAATTACTCTGACATTAAAATAACAGCTTTCAATAATTGCTTGTTATCAATAACTTGTTCTTGATAAATTTCAGCCAACTCAGAAAACATAAAGCTATGAGTCAACATCATTTCTGCTGAGATGTCTTTACTCGACATTAAACGGGCCACTTTTTCAAAGTCTTCAAGTGTCGCATTACGACTTCCCATTAATGTGGTTTCTTTTTTATGGAAGTCTGGATCACTAATTTCTAAGTTACCTTTATGCAAACCAACATATACAATCGTGCCGCCATTACGAATCAGGTTAACAGCGTTATTCATCGCATTAGCATTACCAGTAGCATCAATGACAGTCAATGCCAGAGCGCCTGAAAAACACTCTCTAACCGCCTCTTCATCAGGGGCAATTGCTTTCACGCCGACAACTTTTTCAATGTGCATACGACGTTCTTCAGAAGTATCAGCGACGATAACATTTGCACCATCACTTTTGGCAATAGCCGCAGCCCCAAGTCCAATTGGTCCAGCACCAACCACAAGAATATCTTGACCTTTTTGCACATTTGCACGTCTGACAGCATGGGCACTGATCGCAAATGGTTCTATGAGAGCAGCTGTGGACGGTTCAACATCAGTAACTGAAAGTAATTGTGATGCAGGGACATTTAAATACTCACAAAAACCACCATTTTCATGAACGCCGATAACCGAAATATTTTCACAACAGTTAGGACGGCCACTTTGACAGGATGGACAAACTTGGCATGATACATATGGAATTAAGGCAACACGGTCACCTTTTTTCCATTGTGTTACATTTTCACCTACTTCAGTAATTTCACCACAAACTTCGTGGCCTAATACTCTAGGGTATGTAAAAAAAGGTTGATTCCCTGTATAAGCATGAATATCTGTACCACAAATACCGACAGCTAAAACACGCAAGGTTACGGTATTTAACCCCGGCTTTTGAATATTAGTTTCTTCATATTTGAAGGTATATGGTTTTTCAACAACTAAAGTTTTCATAGCAGGTGCTCCTCATTAAATTGAGAACATTATCGACCTTTAAACTTCACATATTTTTAAAATAAATAATTAGTGTGACAGCAATCCTTTTTTTTAGTCGTTAAATGGTTTTTTATATATAGCAGGAGGAGAAAACATGTCACGAAGTAAAAATTTGCGAAAACTCATAGCTAATCAAATCATAGATGATTTAAGTCAGGGAAATATCGAGTCCCCATTACCATCACAAACAATTCTTGCAGATCTTTATAGTGTGAGTAGAACGACAATTAGAAATATAATAAATGAATTTATAGATAAAAATTTACTTCTAGAAACCAACGATGGCATTGTCTTATCAAGAACACCGGATAGTAATGATAAATATAAGAAAGTAAGAAAAACAAGAATAAAACAACCCAAAGAGCTTGTTGAAAAATACCTTAATTATGCTGTTAATAGTAAGAAAATACAGCCAGGAGACCTTTTCACCGAAAGAGAGCTTGCTTCTGAAATTGGAATAAGTGTCAAAGAAGTTCATGAACAATTAATTATTCTTTCTCGTTTTAAGATACTAACACTTCAAGAGCATGGGCTATGGGAAATGACTCCAATTGATGTTAATTATGTAAACAAATTATATGATTTAAGATTGTTAATTGAGAACCATTCAATAAAAAGCTTTATGCAACTACCTCAAAATGATATTCGCTGGGCACAAGCAAAGTATTTATTAGAGCAGCATAAGAACTTCGATAAAAAAATATTAAATGATTATAGAGAGTTTTCAAACATAGATAGAGAGTTTCATAAACTTATTTTATCTGCTAGTGATAATGTTTTTATGGATGAGTATTTTGAGACTATATCTATGATATTTCATTTGCAGTATCAATGGGATGACCACGACTTAAGAAATAGAAATCAAATAGCCATTTCGGAACATATATCGATATTGTGTAAAATGTTATCTGGTAATTACTTAGAAGCAAAAGATGAATTAGATCTTCATTTAAAGACAGCTAAAAAATCTTTTGAAAATAGTCTAATTGAAAAATAAAAAAGCAGCACCGTTCGGTGCTGCTCGTTATTTAAAGTGTTACACCTGATTTAAATATAGCAATTTCACGCATATTGTTTTTTTCATTACACGTCAACTCACCATTAGCAACAGCGACAATACTATCAACAAATTCTTCTAATAAATCTTCCATAGAAGTACCTGTCAAAAGCTTGCCAGCATTAAAATCAATCCAATTTTTTTTCTTTTCGGCTAATGTATTATTCGATGACACTTTTATTGTAGGTACAACCCCACCATAAGGGGTCCCTCTACCTGTTGTGAATAACACAATATGACATCCACTCGCACATAAAGCTGTTGTTGCTATAGGATCATTGCCTGGCGCATTTAATAACAATAAGCCGTTTTGCTTTATTTTTTCTCCATACTTTAAAACATCAATAACACTAGACGAACCTGATTTTTGAGTACAGCCCAGTGATTTATCTTCTAATGTTGAGATCCCACCCTTTTTATTACCAGGAGATGGATTTTCATAGATTGGCTGATTATGATCAATAAAGTACTGTTTAAAATCATTCACCATATTCACCGCTTTATCAAACGTCTTTTTATCATTACATCGTTCAAATAAAAGATGCTCAGCGCCAAACATTTCAGGTACTTCAGTTAACACAGATGTACCACCATAATTAATGATGTAATCAGAAAACTTACCGAGTAATGGATTCGCCGTCAAACCAGAAAAACCATCCGAACCACCACACTCTAAACCAATTTTTAACTTACCGATTGGCATTTTCTGTCTTTTATCAGTTCGAACTGATTGATAAATAACTTCTAATTTTTTAACGCCGTTTTCTATCTCATCTTCAACATCTTGAGAGTTTAAAAACATCACTCTGCTTTCATCATAATCATTCAAACTTTCTTTGAATGCAGAAATTTGATTATTTTCACAGCCTAACCCAACAACTAAACACCCACCAGCATTTGGATGTTTAACGAGATCGCCTAAAATCAATTTAGTATTTTCATGATCACCACCAAGTTGAGAGCAACCAAATTGATGCTTGAAAACAAAAACACCATCAATATCATCTAGTGTATTTCTTTTTTTAAATTCATTAACAATCTGCTCTGAAATACCATTTACACAACCAACCGTTGGTATTACCCATATTTCATTTCTTATTGCGACATCACCATTAATTCTTTGATAAACATTAATTTCTCTTTCAGAAAGAGAAACATGTTCTTTCATAATTTTAGGTGTATAAGTATAATCAATCGTATCAGATAGATTCGTTTTTATATTATGGGTGTGAACTAAAAAACCTTGCTTTATATCTTCAGTAGCATGACCAATTGAAAAGCCATATTTTGTAATTAATTCACTATTTTTAATATCAGTTAAGGCAATTTTATTACCTTTATCAATAGGCTCTTTTATTTCAATACTATCATTTCCAATAGTAAATAATTCACCACATTTAAAGTTCTTTAATGCAATAACAACATTGTCTTTATCACTAATTTTGTAAACTGTATTCACTGTAATGGCCTCTTATTAAAGCCCCCACCTGACAATCACATCTTATTAATGCTTATTATATAGATCAATACTTATTGTAATTATCCTCGATATTACTTCAATACTCTCATTAAATACCGATAAAAATCCGAAAAAAATGAATACTAACACATTAAATAACCATACAGATAAAAAGGTGTTTTTTCATAGGTATATTCATCACATAGTTTACCTCGCCTGACAGCTAATAATAATTTTAAATATAAGAGTAAATTTATGATATTAAATAATGCATCATACCCACGAAAGAACTACCCAACAAAAGCAATACAATTTGGTGAAGGTAATTTTTTAAGAGCATTTATTGACTGGCAATTTGATTTACTTAATGAGCATACCGACTTTAATACCGGCATTACAATAATAAGACCAATTAATAGCTTGCATCCAAAACTAGACAATCAAGATGGATTATATACAACTCTAATTAGAGGACTTAATGAAAAAGGAGAAAAGGAGTCAACAACAAGAGTAATACAATCTGTTAATAAAGAAGTATTCGCTTATCAAGAGTTTGACGAGTATCTACTAGAAGCAGAAAACCCAGATTTAGAATGGGTTATTTCAAATACAACCGAAGCTGGTATCAAATTTAATGATACTGATAAACTTCATGACCAACCAGCTTCAACTTTTCCAGGTAAACTTACACAATTTCTTTTGCATCGTTTTACTACATTTAGTGGTGATATCAATAAAGGGCTTATATTTCTTCCTTGCGAACTCATTGACTATAACGGAGAAGAGTTAAAAAAATGCATTGAACAATATATCTACCTTTGGGATCTAGGGCATCAATTCCAAAAATGGATCAATGAAGCAAATACATTTTGCTCTACCCTTGTTGATAGAATTGTAACAGGCTACCCTAAAGATGAAATACAACAAATAGAATCATCTTTAGGATATCAAGATAATTTTCTCGTTACAGCAGAGCATTTTTATTTATTTGTTATTCAAGGGCCTGATTGGCTTAAAGATAAATTAAAGCTAGATCAATATCCACTGAACATTAAAGTTGTTGACGATATAAAAAGCTACAAAGAGCGAAAAGTTGCTATTTTAAATGGCGCACATACCTCAATGGTTCCTGTCGCGTACTTATCAGGATTTGATACTGTTAGAGAATCTATTGAAGATGAATGTATTCAATCATTTGTTGATAATCTTATTCGCCATGAAGTCATACCAATGATTAAAATGCCGCAAGAAGAATTACTTGATTTCTATAACTCAGTGATTAGCCGCTTCAAAAATCCATACATTCAACATAACTTATTGAGTATTTCTTTGAACTCATTTGCCAAATTTAAGGCTCGAGTTCTACCACAGTTGATCTCATATAGTAAAACTTATCATCAAGCCCCTGCATGCATTTCCTTTTCATTAGCTGCACTTATTTGTTTCTATCAAGGAACTCGTGAAAATGAAACCTATGAACTAAATGATGATTTAAAAATACTTAATAATTTCAAAGAGTGGCAACCTCTATATGAATCTAATATTCAACAATTAACAATGAATGTTCTTGGTATGACTGAACATTGGGGAAAAGATTTAAATAGCATACCAAAGCTAACTGAAACCGTTTCATCCCATATAAGCAATATTAAGCAATATGGTATTAAAAAAGCTATGAACCAATTAATCGCATAATTTAAGGATATATGATGGAAACAAAAAAATTGGGCAAAACAAATTTAGATTTAACTAAAATTGGTTTTGGAGCTAGTGGTTTTGGTAATTTATATCGTGAAATATCAACTCGCCAATCGTGTGCTGCATTAGATAAAATTTGGGATGTCGGCTGTCGTTATTTCGATGTTGCTCCTCACTACGGAGCAGGCCTTGCAGAGCGTCGTCTCGGGTTAAGCCTTCACAAATATAATCGTGACGATTATATTCTATCAACAAAAGTTGGCCGTATTTTACACCCTCGCCATGAGCAAGGTGTGCAGATGCCAAATGATTTTCCTAATGAAGCTCCATTTAACCGTCATTATGATTACTCCTACAGTGGTGTGATGCGCTCATTTGAAGATAGTTGCCAACGATTAGGTACTAACCGAATTGATATTTTATTAATGCACGATATCGGTAGTTATACGCATGGTGATCAGCATAATAAACAATTCAAGATTGCTATGGATGGCGGTTATAAGGCTATGGATGAGTTACGTAGCCAAGGATTAGTAACAGCAATTGGTATTGGCTGTAATGAACATGACGTTCTAAAAGAAGCAATGCCACATACTGATTTTGATTGTTTCATGCTCGCAGGTCGCTACACATTATTGAACCAAACCGCAGATGATGGTTTTCTCGATGAATGTGTAAAAAAGAATATTTCAATTATTCTTGCCGGCGTATTTAACTCAGGCATTTTAGCTTCAGGTCCTAAGCCTGGAGCTAACTATGATTACGCACCTGCATCTGACGAAATCATTGCAAAAGTACAACGGATCTATCAAGTATGTGAAAAACATAATGTCGACCCAATTGCCGCTGCTATTCAATTTCCGTTTAGACATAAAGCAATTACAAGTGTGATGCTTAACGCCATGAAAGAGCATCATTTAGAGTCAAACTTAAAAGGTATTACTGCCTCTATTCCTCAGGAATTTTGGAACGAAATTGATACCTTAACTCACTTGTAATAAGGAAATTATCCATGAAAATAATTGATGCTCACCAACATTATTGGCACTACAACCAAAGTGAGTTTGATTGGATTGATGATTCCATGAAAGTATTGCAACAAGATTTTCTTCCTAGTCAGTATAAAGAAGAAATGAAAGACAATAATATTCATGGCAGTGTTGTTGTTCAAGCTCGACAATCGGATCAGGAAACAAAATGGTTATTAGATTTAGCAGATCATAATGAACATATTTTAGGTATTGTTGGCTGGATTGACTTAAAATCCAAGAGTCTTGAGCATCAATTAAAAGAATATAAAACATCGACTAAATTAAAAGGGTTTCGTCATGTTATACATGATGAACCAGACATAAACTTTATGCTCGATCCACAATTTATTAATGGCTTACGTTTATTAGATAAATATAATTAAACTTATGACTTATTAATAAAAAGTGAACACTTAGAAAACACTATAAAATTAATAGAACAATTACCTAAAATGAAATTGGTTATTGATCACATTGCCAAACCAAATATAAAGAAAAAAGAATGGGATGCATGGGCTTTTCATTTAAAAAAAATTGCAAATAATTACCCGCATGTCTACTGTAAAATTTCAGGCATTGTAACTGAAGCCGATTGGTATAACTGGAAAGAAGAAGAACTCATAGAATATATAAAGTATGTAATTGAAATATTTGGCCCAAGTCGCGTTATGTTCGGCACAGACTGGCCCGTATGCCAAGCTGCAGCCAATACGAATAAAATCATAGACTTATGCAAAGACTCTGTTAACAGCGATAATCATAACATCCAATACAAATTATTTAATGAAAGTGCTTCATTATTCTATAGTTTATAATTAACAAAAATAAAGGTTATTTAATTAACCTTTATTTTTACACTTTTAAAATAAAAAACCGAATAAATACAGAATATAAAGACCATGATAACAATAAAAAAACCACAAATTAATTAAGCGGTTTTTTTAGGTAATATTTCATCAACCCTACTTAATGATGATTTTTTACAATAATGGAATGAGGCATAATTAAATGCATGTAAATATAAAAGAGTCGAATGTTAATAACATTTCAACCACTAAGAAATATACTCTCGCGTTTGCCACCCTTTGTGTTATGTTTTTTGCTTGGGGTATCCCTAATGCACTTCAGAATGTAATTCTTCCTCAGTTTCAGATTGGTTTCCAATTAAGCAACCTCCAAACAGGATTTATTGATAGTGCTTTCTATTTTGGCTATTTTTTCGTTCCAATTATTGCGGGTATAGTCAGTAATAAATTTGGTTTTAAAGTGTCAATTCTTATTGGTGTTGTATGCATGGCTGCAGGCACTTTTCTATGCTCGACATCTGCATCAATCTTTAGTTTTGGTTACTTCTTAGTTGGTCTGTTTATCATCGCTGGCGGTTGTGGTTTTTTAGAATCATCCGCAAACCCACTTGCAACAATGTTAGGCTCCAAAGATGAAGCTGCTTTTAGAATCAATTTCGCACAAATCTTTAATGTGGCAGCAAGCTTTTTAACGGCAATTATTGGCTCCCACTATATATTAAAAGGCGTTACGTATAAAAGTGATACTCAGTTAGCTACAATGTCCCAAGAACAAGTAGAAGCTTATCATCACAGTTTAGTACACACAGCGACAGCACCTTATTTCGTGATTGCAATAGGGTTATGTCTTATCGTTGCTTTAGTCATTTTCACACCATTTCCTAAAGCAAGTGATGTAGGCAGTGCCGGTGAATCTTCTGACGGCTATTTCAAAACATTTAAGCGTGTAATGAAAAAGCCTCATTTTAAATGGGCGCTCATTGCGATGTTTTTAATGAACGGCTGTCAAAACGGTATTTATGCCTTCGCAATTCGATACAGTGCAATGAAACTAGAGCTAACACCAGATCAAGCGTCAAGCTATTTAATCTATGTACTTGTTGGTGCTCTTGTTGGACGTATTCTTGGTACACAGCTAATTAAACGCTTTTCTCCTCATTTAGTATTAGGATATTTAGCCATCTTATCTTGCATTGCCGCATTATCAGCATCATTTGCACCTGGATATATTGGAGTGTACTCGTTAGTAGCAGCAGCAATGTTCATGGCTATTATGTACCCTACTATTTTCTCTCTAGGTATTTCAGATTTAGGAAGAGACACAAAAATCGCTTCTTCTTTTATGGTAATGATGATTGTAGGCTCTGTCGCTATGGTGCCACTTATGGGTTTCATTGCTGACAATGTTTCTGACTTCTCGATGGCTGAATTAGCCCCAGCCTTTGGCTACTGTGTGATCAGCTTCTTTGCCTTTAAAAAAGCGATGGTGCGATAAATGAAAATTTTTACCAAAGTACTTAAGATTAATGAACACTTTAATGCCAGCGAATATATAAAAGCACACCAGCCCGAAAATATGTGGCCAGAAACGGTGACAGCCTTAGCTGAGATTGAA
The DNA here is from genome assembly GCF_000153325.1 of Photobacterium sp. SKA34. Taxonomy (GTDB): domain Bacteria; phylum Pseudomonadota; class Gammaproteobacteria; order Enterobacterales; family Vibrionaceae; genus Photobacterium. The sequence continues at coordinate 427,782 of NZ_CH724144.1, read as the reverse complement.
GTATTAGATATGGAATTATATTTACATGACGACACTATCATTATGACAATGATAACCAACGACGACTTTAATCATGATATCGCAATGGCGAAGTTAGCAACTCTCCCTCGCCAAGCCGAATGGGAAGCTTACGTAGCACAATTTCAAGGTGCCGATAAAAATCAATCAGCTAAAGATAAATGGCAGCCATTAGACAAAATTTATCACTTTAAAACATGCCAAGAGTTTCTAAACTAACATCAAAGCCCTAGTTTTCTAGGGCTTTTCTTTTTTACAAAAAATGACGTCATTAATCACATTCGTCAAATATAAAAAAATACGCCTAGTTAGTGCATTTGTTATTAGTTACTATTGCTCAATAAAATAACGAAGATAGATAGCCACACCTTACTGCTATCATTTCTGTACTTTATTAGGGAGAACAATAATGTGGTACGTCATTTTTTCTCAAGACGTTGAAAATAGCTTAGAGCGACGTATGAGCGTTCGTGAAAAACACCTTGCACGTTTGAAGGATTTACAAGAACAAGGTCGCCTATTAGTTGCAGGACCTATGCCCGCCATTGATAGTGAGAACCCAGGTGATGCAGGATTTACAGGCTCGACTGTTATTGCAGAATTTGCTTCTTTAGAACAAGCACAACAATGGGCTGACGCTGACCCTTATATTGATGCAGGCGTATACGCTAATGTGATTGTGAAGCCATTTAAAAAAGTACTTCCATAATTTATTTAAGGTCGAAATTGTGAAATTAACTATAAGCAAAGCGCTAATCACTGCATCATTAGGTTTATTACTGCTTAGTGGCTGTGCTTCTCATGAAAAACAACAAATTGCAGAAGCATTAGCAAAAAGCCGCGCGGCTGCAATTGATAGTAAAGCACCTTATCCAAAAATCGATGCTTATCAAATAACACAAGCTTACGCGTCAGGAAATACCGTTAAAATAAATGTTATTTATGGTGGGAAAAGTCGTATTTCACCATCAAATGCTGCAAAAGTGGCTGCGAGAAACTACTGTAATGACAAAGAAATAAAACCATTGTTTGATAGTGGTGTAAATTACCTAATTACGATCAAAGATATCAGTGGTCGTACAATGGCCGAGCAAGCGGTATCTAAAAAATCTTGTGAAGCATTGAATTAATATTTATTTTCATAATAATAAAAAGCCCGTACCAATGATCATTTGGTACGGGCTTTTTCAATATTGATCGGTATGGTTAAATTTGCTCGTCTATCGTTATTTCTGAAGCCGCAATGGCCTCGTTAATTTGTATTTCAAATGCTTTCAAACGTTTATAAATCGACATCAATTCAACAATAGTCTTCCAAGAATGTACCAAATATTGGAATGATTCTTCTACCTTGCCGAATGAATTATTAATTTGTTGAAAGAGCCCGAAAGTGATTGCGCCTGAAACAATGGCTGGCGCCATCGCGATAAAAGGTAAAATCACTGTATATTGAATATAGGAAAACCTAGCAACATCAAAATATAAATAATGCTTGAACAGTGTGAAGTAATTTTTCCTAACGTTTGAATAGAGCTCTTTAAGTGTTTCTGGCTGCGCTCGCTCCTGATGGTCCTCACCATGTACAAGCTCTTTACGATACGCCGCTTCAACTTTTTGATTATTAAATTCAAGTCCCGGAAGTTTAAATCCTACAGCAGCAAGAAGCACTGTTCCAAAAATAGAAATAATGATGGCTAAATAAACCAGTGAATGATCAACGGGTCCTATCCAAGGTAATTCTTTGATATTCTCACTTAACGTCCACAAAAGAGGTAAAAAAGCAATAAGAATCATTACTGAGCGCAAAAAACTAACCCCAAGTGATTCAAGTATCGCTGCTAACCTCATTGTGTCTTCTTGTACACGCTGTGATGCCCCTTCTATATGACGGATCTTATCCCAATGAGAGGTATAATAGTCATTCATTGCCGTTCGCCATCTAAATACATAGTGCTTAGTAAAAAACTCTAAGAAAACAACAACAAAGACATATACAGACACTATATTTAAAAATTCAAAGCAGCCTGCAAGTATTTCTTCAAGCGACACTGAATTTGGTGTTGTCATTGCCTTTTGAAGTAAATCGAAGAAAGAACCATACCACCCATTGACTTCAACAGTTACTTGTACAAGATACCAAGTACCATAAAGTATTAATGCGCTTCCCAAAATCGACCATAAAAACCAGCGTCGATCGAGAAAAAAAGACTTAAACATAATGACTCATCCTTAATCGATGTTTTGTTATGTAACTACACGAAATGAAATAACAATCCTGCGTTTTTATTTTTATATGCTGTCTTCTCAGTATTTGTCAGCAGCTAAAAAATTGCAACATTACCTTAATTATGAACAAGTTAGTAAGGTTAAATATATGGTTATGTGACACTTTACCCATTTTTATCACTAGTAACACAGTAATTAGATATAAAAAATCCCTTATATTTAAAACATAAGGGATAAGATAGTGGTTGTCGCTATTTTCTATTTTTCAATTAGTTGCGTTTGAATACTAAGGCCTTTAAACCACCTTCTGGTTCAATATCTTTAAACTCTGATGGATTATCAAGACGTTTTTCAAACACTAGCTCTGGTGCTTCTGCTGCCATACCTTCAATCAAGAAAGCTGAAGTAATGCTAGGATCATTCACACACGCTAACACTGTGCCGTTTGGGGTTAACAATTCAGGTAAACGGCGTAAGATCTTTTGATAATCTTTCGTTAGTGCAAAGCTACCTTTCTGAAATGATGGTGGGTCAATAATAATGAGATCGTATGGACCATATTTTCGGACCTTACCCCATGATTTAAATAGTTCATGGCCTAAGAAACTGACTTTCTTTAAATCATGTTTATTTAAATGGTGATTATCACGACCACGGCTTAATGCCGCTTTTGCCATATCAAGGTTCACAACATGCTCAGCACCACCAGCAATCGCAGCAACCGAGAAACCACAGGTGTAAGCGAATAAATTCAGTACGCGTTTACCTGCTGCTTGCTCGCGAACCCAGTCACGGCCTAAACGCATATCAAGGAATAAGCCATTATTCTGCTTACGACCCAGATCTAGCTTGTAAACTAAACCACTTTCAATCACATCTTGATATTCTGACGTTTCTCCCCACATCACGTCCATCGGAGATCCTTCGCGATCACGATGCTGAAGCAATAGCGATATCGCCCCACTCGCTTGCCATTGTGGTGTTGTCGTAAGGCTATTTAATAGCGTTATTAATGCGCTAAGAAATTCTGGTGATGGCTCTTTAAACAAGGAAACAAGTACTTGACCTTGTAGCCAATCAACCGTTATTTGCTCTAACCCTTGCCAGCAACGTCCACGGCCATGAAAAAGTCGACGAACTTCATTAGGCGGTGAAGACAAGGCTGTTAGTAGATGAGCTTCTAAAGTGGGTAATGCACTTATTTCCATAATTTCAAACTATATAGTGAATTAAGGGCGCTATTTTATACACTGACCACAAGAATACCAGTATCCTCGTCTTATATTACTCAAGCCGCTAATAATAGGGTCGTTGGCGACACTGAAGCAGTGATTTCTCTAGGCAAACAAAGCGGTATAAATGCTGGATAATTACGGTAAATTAATTGCGACGATAATTGAAAAATACCATCGTTAGTCTGCTTCAATACAGGAAGGTAAGGGGAATAAAACATAGAATACTTAAATTGAAAGAACTGCTGGGCCCGATGACGACAATGACGAAGTTGACGTTGATTACGTTGATTACGAATTTGATTTCTATGAGCTCGTGAGCGGGCAATACGCATGATTTTTCTCTTGCTAGGTGATCCTAGACAGCCATTATACGTTAAGCTTATTGATAGTTATAGCACCAAGAATATGTGCTGATGCTAATTGCTGAGGATTTCTACAGTTCTAAATAAACTGCAGAAAAACACAGCAATGACTTCAAGACTTTATAAACTCGCCTTTTTATAAGCCAGTGTTGGCCACTCTAATTGCCATGGCTGACTCCAATCGCTTAACGCCTGTTGCGTCTCAGCTACTTGCCACAATTTACCGTCTGTTGGTGGACAAATAAAACGCTGTGTTTTGCCCTTATAAGGAAAAGACAGAGCATAAGCATGTAAGTAACCACGATCTGACGCTTCAGTGCCATAAATATCATCGCCTGTGATACCAGAACCGACACTACGTAATGCAACACGGATCTGATGCGTTTTCCCTGTATGCGGCTTACAGAGAAATAAACGTCGTCCCTCCCCTGCTGCTGTTGAGAAAAACTGGGTGATGGCAGGGTTTTCCTTCGTACTTTCTAATTTCCAGCTACTACGACGTGAACGAGTCATATCACCAATCACCACAACTTGTTTTTTCTTTGGCTTTTTGGTGCCTATCGCAACATAAAACTTTTCGACCACACGCTCGGCAAAATTAGAAGACAGGATCGATGCTGCTTCTTTATTTCGTCCAAGCAGAAGTAAACCTGATGTCATTTTGTCGAGACGATGGATCAAATACAGTTTTTCGTCACCGGTTTGTTCAGCAACAGCAGCGAGTAACGGCTGATCATTGTCATCTTTATGAACACTGATACCTGGATGCTTATTAATGACTAAAAAATCAGGGTGTTGGTATACAAGAGTAAACATAGGGCAGCCTTACATCAAAAGAGCGAGCGAGTATAACAGCACAATATCAAAGGAAAAGTCACGGGCGAAATTAACACAGAAAAAAGGGGTATATCCCAATCCAATAGATACTTCTTCTTAATAAATTTCAGTCATTAATATTAGGTGCAATTTATGCATTTAATTAAACAGTTAAAAACTGATTTCTCACCCAATTTTTGTTAATAAACACCCTAAATATTAGGTTTTTTTCATTTTTCAATGCACTATATATCTATAACGTATTATTGAATCAATGAAGTCATTTGATGGAACAATTTTATCAAGTCTTAACGTGGATTGGCGTTTTCGCCTACTGGTTACTCATCGCATCGGTTACAGTTCGCGTCGTATTTAAACGTCGCGTTGTTGGAGTATCGCTAGCGTGGATGATGATCATTTACATCGTACCCATCGGTGGGGTAATTGCATATCTATTATTTGGTGAATTAAATCTTGGTAAAAAGCGAGCTGAGCGTGCACGAGAAATGTTTTTGCCTTTTGGTAATTGGTTTAAACAACTCAATGATTGTCCGGGGCATCAACCTCAGCAAATGAGCCTTGTTGCTAAGCCGATCAGTGAGTTATGTGAAAATCGATTAGGCATCCCCGGACTCATTGGTAATGACCTATCCTTGCAATCATCACCACAAGAAATTTTACGTTCACTGGTTAACGACATAAACCATGCACAATATTCAATCCACCTTGAATTTTATATCTGGAACCCTGGTGGACTTGCAGATGAAGTAGGCGTTGCTTTAATTCAAGCCGCTAAACGTGATGTTAAAGTCCGCTTATTACTTGATTCTGCAGGTAGTATGCGTTTTTTCCAATCGCATTGGCCTAAGTTAATGCGCGGTGCTGGCATCGAATTAGTTGAAGCCTTAGCGGTATCACCGTTTAGGATGTTCTTCCGTCGCCTTGATTTACGTCTACACCGTAAAATTGTTGTCGTTGATGATCATATCGCTTACACAGGCTCTATGAATTTAGTCGATCCATCATTTTTTAAAGTCGATGCGGGCGTGGGTCAATGGGTCGATGTCATGGTGCGAATTTCAGGCCCTACCGTTTCGGTTTTAAATTGTATTCAAGCATGGGACTGGGAAGTAGAAACAGGGAAACGCTTTTTACCCCCACTGCCTTCCTGTACCTTTGATACGGCACACAAAGACACGGTACAAGTCATACCATCAGGGCCAGGTATGCCAGATGATATTATTCATCAAGCGTTGTTACTCAGTATTTACCAAGCACAAAAATCAGTCGTTATCACAACCCCTTACTTCGTACCGAGTGAACATTTACTTCATGCCATGAAAGGAGCAGCTGATCGTGGTATTGCAGTACACATTGTTATTCCGCGTAAAAATGATTCAGTTATGGTGGAATGGGCAAGCCGATCATTCTTCAGTGATTTACTGGAATCAGGAGTACATATCCATCGTTTCCACGGCGGGTTGTTACACACAAAATCGGTGGTGATTGATGATAGCCATTGCCTAATTGGTACTGTAAATCTTGATATGCGAAGCTTATGGCTTAATTTTGAAGTGACGATGGCTGTCGATAATATTGATTTCACACAAGAGCTAAGTCAATTACAACAAACCTATATTGCTGATTCTGACGAAATCGATCGTGAGCAATGGAGTAAACGATCAATGAAGAACAAATTTATCGAGCGTTTTTTCTATATGTTTAGCCCACTGCTTTAACGCCATTAAGCGAATACAAAAGTTAACCATTAAAAAAGGCAATCTATAAGATTGCCTTTTTATTATCTCATTACTTTAAATTACATTGCTGCCATAAAGATCTGTGAAATTTCTTCATGAGTTGCTTGTTTAGGGTTAGTGAAACCACAAGCATCGTTCAATGCATTGTCAGCCAATAATGGGATATCTTCTTCTTTCACACCAAGTACTTTTAAACCTAATGGAATGCCAACATCTTTAGATAGCGCCACAATCGCTTCCAGTGCTGCATTAGCACCCTGCTCTGCAGTCATACCTTCGACATCAACACCCATTGCTTTAGCAACATCACGTAAACGCTCAGCTGATACTTGTGCGTTATAACGCTGAACATGCGGTAGTAATACTGCATTACATACACCATGAGGAAGATTGTAATAACCCCCTAACTGATGCGCCATCGCATGTACATAACCGAGTGACGCGTTGTTAAATGCCATACCAGCCATAAACTGCGCATATGCCATTTGCTCACGAGCATTCAAGTTTTGTCCATCTTTTACTGCGGTACGTAGGTTTTGTTGAATTAACTCAATCGCTTTAATCGCCACTGCATCAGTAATTGGTGTTGCGGCTATTGAAACATACGCTTCGATAGCGTGAGTTAATGCATCCATCCCTGTTGCAGCAGTTAATGATGCAGGTTTTGCCAACATTAACTGAGGATCATTTACAGATATTAATGGAGTCGTATTTTTATCGACAATCGCCATCTTAATATGACGTTCTTCATCAGTGATAATACAGAAACGGGTCATCTCCGATGCAGTACCCGCTGTAGTGTTAATAGCAACCACAGGCAGCTGTGCTTTTGCAGATCGGTCAACACCTTCGTAATCACCAATGTGACCACCGTTGGCAGCCAATAGCGCAATACCTTTCGCACAGTCATGTGGAGAACCACCACCAAGAGAAATCACAAAATCACATTGGTTTTCTTTTAGTAACGCTAAACCTTCATCAACGTTTTTAATGGTTGGGTTTGGCTGAGTACCATCATAAACCACAGAGTCAATATCACGCTCAGTGAGCAATAAAGCCACTTGAGTAACCACACCAATTTGGTTCAATACTTTATCGGTAACAATAAGTGCTTTTTTAAAACCGTGAGATTTAATCGCATCAGCAGCTTGAGTCAAACAGCCTGCGCCCATGAAGTTAACAGTAGGAATATAGAATGCACTGCTCATAATATTTACCTTAATTTAAATAATATTAATTACCAAAACACTCTGTTAAAAATGCTTTCGTAAATAACACAAGAACAATCAAATATCTTTTTATTATTGTTTTACCTACTTAATAATTTATTTATTTGATCTTAAACAAAAAAATCAACGTCATAATAAAGATAATTTTTTAAATTGATAAAGATCTCATTATTTGCTTATCATTATCTATTCTATGAAATTTAGATTTGATATAAAGAAACAATATAAAAAATAAATTGTAATACATTATAATTAATGTGACATATCTCTGTGAAAAGTCGAATTAATCATGATAGTTCCATAAGGTATTTTATTTTTAAAAAATAGAATAATTAAGCCATTAACGCACAACAAGAAATACTCTAAAAGCAATAAATGTGTTTTTTCATTATACACGTCGCATTTTTATACTCTTAAGTTTGCCTGCCATTCATCTTAATTGCACTATTTTGCCTATTCATGATTTTAATTAACTGACAAAAGGAATTATTTAATGAACGTTTCTTCGTTACGTCACCCTAAAGAAAATCTTTATAAAATGTTATGCATTATTATTGGTGGATTAATTTGGGTTGGATTATTACTGGGCACACTTTTTAGTATTCTTATTTTTCTTATCCCAGTAGCATTTTTTATTTGGCTATCAAGTAAATTCTTTCAAGCTAGTATTTTTGGTAATGCCGTTCACGTTAATAAAAACCAATATACAAACTTAAATAATATGGCTGACGAAATAGCAACTACGCTTGATATGAAAGAAAAGCCTGAAATGTTTATTGTAAACTCTCAAGGTTTAACCAATGCATTAGCGGTGAAATTTCTATCTCGTAAATACACTCTACTGTTTAGCGATTTAGTTGATTTATTATGGGAAGATAAAAAACAAGATCAACTGCGCTTTGTCATTGCTCATGAGCTTGCTCACCATGCCGCAGGTCACGTAAATTTCTGGATTAACCTATTAATGAAACCTGCAATGTTTATCCCTTTCTTAGGTTCAGCTTATAGCCGTGCTTGTGAATTGACCTGTGATCGCATTGCGGCTGAAATTATTAATAATAAATCCGCCAGCATTAATGCCCTCATCACTCTAGCATCAGGAAGCCGAGAACTGGTGACTGCAACCAATAATGACAGTTTTGTACAACAAGAGCTGAGTGTGCCTGCTGTGTTTGGCTTTTTACAAGAAATAACATCAAGCCATCCACGCATGACAAAACGTGTTATCGCGATTAATAACTATCAGCTTAGTGATCAAGAATCGACTCTGATCGCTCGCGAAGCCTAACAAAATCATTGCCATACTAAAAAGCCGCTTTAAATTAGCGGCTTTCATTCATTTTTAGCACTTCGGTATAGCCTGCGATAAATTATCTATTAACCAATCAGCAAACTGTTTTTCTTCATCGACTAAATTTGCTTTATCACTCATCAGAATATAATCACACCCCGAAGGCACAAAACCAAATGGCGCTACCAACACACCTCGTTTGATGTCATCCATAACAAAAGGATATGACCCCATTGCTGCCCCTAATCCTTCAATAGCCGCTTGAATACAAAAATAAAAATGACCAAACTTCTGCTGGGAGTGGCGAGTAAAATCAGTTGCTGTATCGCTCCTCTGCTGCCAGCTTTTCCATGCTTTAGCTCGAGTTGCACTATGAATCGTCGTGATACTGCCAAGATCGTGCTTCACTTTTTCCCAATAATCGGGCGAGAAAACGGGACCCACCCATTCTTCAACTAATGACGTTTTATAGTAATCACGAGAACACTCAAAATCATCACGACGTATAGCAAGCGATAAGCCATTTGTCCCTAATTGAACAGCACCACCAGCCGTCGATAAACGCACATCAATACCTGAAGATTCATAAAAGCCACTTAATCGAGGCATCAACCAACGCATGGTTAATGTTGGCTCACATGACACTTCCAACGTATGAAGCGCAGGCTGTCGCAACTCATTCACCGTGTTTTCCAATACGGTGAACACTTGACGGGTCGACACTTTTAACTTTTCACCTTCCTGCGTTAAAAAGACGTTTCGACCTTTCTTATAAAAAAGCTCAACGCCTAAATACGCTTCTAGCGTCTTGATCTGTTTGCTCACTGCGCCATGCGTAATGTTCAATTGCTGTGCCGCTTCACTAAAACTTGAACATGACGCTGACACATCGAATACATGAAAAGCTTTAAGATGTCTCATCTGTGAATTTTTCTCACATGTTATCCCACTTATTTTCAATTAAAACATAGCCATCGTACGCATACAATAACGCCATAAAAAGACTTATTGGAGAGACAAATGGAACTGATCAGCTTAGCGATTTTAGGATTATTAATTGTAATAAGCCCAGGCGCTGACTTCGTATTAGTATTAAAAAACAGCCTCAATCACGGGCGTTCAGCGGGGATCTGGACAGCTATCGGCATTAGCCTTGCGATCACCATCCACATTACTTACTCATTATTGGGGATCAGTTACCTTATCTCACAAAATGAAATGCTCTTTAATGCCATTCGCTATGCAGGTGCTGCCTATCTAATTTATTTAGGCATTAAAGGGATCTTTTTTTCTGACAACAAAACCGATCTACAAGGCGAAACTGCGCTAAGCAAAAGTAGCCAACACTTTCTGGCACAAGGCTTTCTTTGTAACGTGTTAAACCCTAAAACAATGCTGTTTTTCTTAAGTGTGTTTAGCCAAGTCGTTTCTAATGATACAAGTAATAACCCTATAGCTCTGATATATGGTGGTTACATGATTGTCATGCATTTTTTATGGTTTAGCCTTGTTGCAATGCTATTCACCTCAAAAGCACTACAAACACGCTTATTAAATATGAAAAAAGGCTTAAACCAACTCTGTGGCGTAGGGCTGGTTACCTTCGGTACTGTGCTGGCATTAAAATCTTAGCGCTTTAAACTCAACGTCGCCGATCATCATTCGGCGACTTTCTTTTTCACCTCCAATATTTCTACAAAATCCAACTAACTTAGTGAAAAGTTCTCACTAAACATTAGTAATTTCATGACGAAGTTTATGGGATAACCCTAATACTGGGATCAACCCAATAAAGGTCTAGTGATGGTGCTAGACCTTTATGCTTTTTATACTGTGGAGAAATGTGAATATATTGCTCACTGTTTATTAAATGAAGACACCATTTACACCAAACGCAAAAAAGCCACTAACTTTCGCTAGCGGCTTTTTTAAATATGGCGGAGCTGCTCTGGGTATTAAAGGATTTAAACCCTTCTAATTTTAGTATCAGATTAGAAAAATATATTCATTCTTCAGATGCAAAAAAACCGCTAACTTTCGTTAGCGGCTTTTTAAAATATGGCGGAGAGATAGGGATTTGAACCCTAGATACGCTATAAACGTATGCCGGTTTTCAAGACCGGTGCTTTCAACCACTCAGCCATCTCTCCTAAATTGTAATCTCTTAAAAAATAAGAGATGGCGGTGAGGGAGGGATTCGAACCCTCGATACGTTGCCGTATACACACTTTCCAGGCGTGCTCCTTCAGCCACTCGGACACCTCACCATATTGTTGCTGAACCGCTATGTGTTTCAACGGCGGCTAATGTAATCACTTATGCGATATCGGTCAAGGTATTTTCCTATTCTCTTATTCATTCGCCGACTTATAGATCAATTAGGTCTATTCTCATACCAATCTATTGTTTTTCATCAATTTCAATTACTGTAACATAACGCTGATATACCTTGCTGTTTATGCATCCGTAGTACTCAATTACAGGTTTTTTATGCGATTTTTCTCATTTTTTTATCTCTTCTTATTCTTTTTCATTTCCGCCCCACTATCTGCTGAAGAGAACGCATCACACGAACACATTATTGCCAACAAGATCAGTCAGCTTGAAGCGCAACAAAAAACACCTGAAATAATCAAACAACTTTCGGCTTATCAAACAGCGGAAAACCAGCTTGAGAAAACTAAAAACTTTAATCAAGCAACACGTAGTTATGAAAAGTTAATGAACTCCTATCCAGAAGATAAGGCAAGAGTTCAAGAGCAAATAGCGAATTTTAGCGCGACAGAATTTCCAGAATCTAACGATTGGGATCACGACCAGCTAACATTAGAAATTGCAGAGCAAGATACCAAGCTAGTCCAACTAGAAATAGCACGCCAATCATACCGCAATATTTTAATTGAAATTGAGCATGGTATTGACGATTTCTCATACCAAACCAATAAGTTAAGAATACAAAAACAAAATATCACTAAAGAGCTATCTCAAGCGCAACGGGGCAATAACACAGAAGCTATTATGCTGCTTCAAATCGCCGAGCAATATACGACTAGCCATTTATTTATGCTGGAAGCTGAACAGCTAAGTGCAGGTAATCGCCGTGCGTTAGCAAAATTAAACCTGCAATATGAAAACTTACAAATTGAAGCACATCAGGCATACCGCAATAACTTACAAAATACACTTAATCGTGTTTTACGCTCTAACGTTTCTGAAAATGATGAACAAAATCAAGAGCTACAAGCCGATATTCAAAACCAGCCAGAAGTGATTAAACAGCAGTTAACATTAAATAAGCATTTGTCTTCTGAGTTAGCAGCACTTACGTCTAATATTGAGCAAACACAGCAGTCTATTAGTACAACCAATGAGCAGATCGCTGAAACCACACAAACAGCAGATGCATTAAGAGTAATGGCAGATTGGCTTAAAATAAGCCCAATTATTAGTGAGAATCTTCGTAACCGATTACAAAGTTTACCGTCAAATCCACCGATTGATAAACTAAATCGTGATGTCGCCCGTAATCAAATTCGACTTTATGATTATCAACAACAATCTGATTTACTCAAAAATAACAAAGAAAAAATCAGTACCAGTAACCTATCACAGCAACAAATTGATCGTTTACATGCGCTGATACAAGATAATCTCAAACTATATAGTGATATTAATAAAGCGTCTGAAACGTTAATTTACCAACAAGCCAAGCTTAAAGTTATTTTCGATCGCTTAAATAGCATGCTGATCAAGATTAAAAATGAATCAGCTAAATTACTTTTTTGGGCACCGAATACCAACCCACTCAGCTTTGATGTACTCAAGCAAATGGGTGAAAAAATCAAATGGTTCTTCTCTCCCACACAATGGATAGGTCTTGTTAAAGTCCCGCATTTTATTAGCCCTTATTCATTGTTTGCTAGTGTATTTGTCATTGCCTCACTACTTGCATTTCTATATTTTGCCAAAAAGCACTGGGTACTTTATTTAGAAAAAACCAGCAAACGAATTAACCGTGTCACAGAAGATAAATTCCGTTATAGCTACACCAATGTTGCCATTGCATTTCTCCTTGCATGGCCTATCCCAATCATCATATTTATTGCTGGTTATACTTTAAGCCTTGCTTGGCAATTACCCTTTATTTTCCATTTAGGCCAAGCCCTATCGTTACCTTATGCATTGGTTGTATTCTTTTTCATTCGAGAGCTAGGCCGCAAAGATGGACTTTTCATCAGTCACTTTGGTTGGTCTGAAGAAATCACCAATAAAGCATTAGATAATTACCGACGCTTAATGATGGTATTTATTCCTGCACTTATCTTGCAGCAATTCACTATGCTAACTAGCGAACTCGATACAACGGCCACCCTTGGACGATTGGCTTTTATTATTTCTAATATCGCTATTAGCTTTTTCCATTGGCAATTGTGGAAACTTAAAATGCCTATGACCTATGGTGATCTGCCTGAAGGAAAAGCCCATATTGGTCATCATATCTTTTGGTGGATACTTATCATCACACCACAGGTACTCAACTATGCAGCACTCAATGGATACTTAGCCACATCACAAACCATCATGCTACGTATTCAGCAAGGTGCTGTGATTGGTGTTGTGGTCTTACTGGTATACTTCTTAATAAAAAGATTGATGTTAATACAAAAACGTCGATTGGCATTTGAACGTGCAAAAGCAAAACGCCAAGAAATCATTGCTCAACGTCAAGCTGAAATGTTGGAAGATAAAGACGAGCATCACGTTAGTAATGATCTCAGCATTGAAATTGAAGAGCCGAAAGTAGACTTAGATAAAATCAGTGCTCAATCATTACGTTTATTACGATCACTATTATCACTGATTTATCTGTTTATTCTAAGTTGGTTGTTTTCCGATTTTTATCAAGCCACATCACTATTAGAAGGCGTAACGCTATGGGATGTAACCAATACCATCAACGGCATTGAAGAGCTACATACCATTACTTTACAAAGTGTTTTATTGGCGGTATTTGCTTTTGGTTTAACTGTTATTTTGGCACGCGATTTACCCGGAGCCATGGAACTACTTATTCTTCAACATCTTGATTTAAGCCCAGGTACGGGTTACGCGATTACTTCTGTTACCCGCTATTTAGCCATTTTCATCGGGATTATTGTCGGTTCGGCATTAATTGGTTTTGACTGGAGCAAAATGCAGTGGCTAGTTGCAGCCCTTGGTGTCGGTATTGGTTTTGGTATGCAGGAAATTTTTGCCAACTTCATTTCTGGCTTAATCATCTTGTTTGAAAAACCAATTCGTATTGGTGATACAGTAACGATTCGCGAGCTCACTGGTGTAGTCGCGAAAATAAAAACTCGCGCAACTACGATTGTCGACTGGGATAGAAAAGAAGTAATCGTTCCTAATAAAGCCTTTGTTACTGAGCAATTTATTAACTGGTCGTTATCCGATGCGATAACTCGAGTAAATCTTTCAATCAATGTGAAATTTAAAGCCGATCCTGAGCTAGTAACACAATTATTATTTGAAGCGGCAGAGGAATGTGAATTGGTACTCGATAATCCAGCACCTGAGGTGTTCTTCTTAGGTTTAACCGCTAATTGCCAACAATTTGAGTTACGTGCTTATGCAGCAGAAACGGGGCACCGTTTAAGTTTAACCCATGATCTCCACTGCCGTATTAAGAATAAATTCATTAAAAATCATATTGATATTGCATCACCGCAGTTAGAAGTAACAATGAAAGGTCAGCAATATCATCCAGCCAGTGGCAAATAACATTTAGTCATAACTTCAAGTACTCTACTCCCAATCCCCTTTCTAAACTCTCATCTTATTAAATATCCCCTCTGTTATCACAGAACAATATAGCAACAATCACGCAACCTTAGACGAAGAATCATGAATCAAGATCACATAAAATGACTACTGATAAAACTATTATGTTAATTTAATGTTTTTAAAATATTTTTAACTCTAATATAGATATTTGTATCAATAGTTCCTGATACAAATATTAATAGAAATAGCAATTTTACAAGAAGAATAAAAAGACAGGGGCCAAGGATGAAGCCAATGATGTATGTTGTAATTGAAGGCATTATCTGGAAAATTACAGATTCAGGCGAATGGGTTCAAATTCCACCTTCAGAAGTTATTGATCAGTCGATTCCTTTCATTAAAGAAAGAGCCTACATCAATGACATTCTAAAAACACAAACCAACCAAGATGCTCCCCCTGTTATCGAGAGCTCAACACATCGTACCCAGTTTTTTCTTGATACCAATGTTGACCAAGAGCCACTATCAAGCAACAGTGCTTCTTTTATTTCTCAGATAAAAGCCACATTAGCTGAAACCTTACCCAAAGCTGGATTTAGTACACGTTCAATTACATCCGTTCAAAAAACAGAAAATGAATCTATTGCAGATGCTATCCCTTCTCTTAAAGCCTCTGCGACGTTAACAGCCTCCATTGTTGATGGTAACGATGGTTATAAAAGCCGATTTGAAACACCATCGGCGATACTACTGGGCGATGCTATTGATATTGAAGATGGCAGAATTGTTATCGTTAATGTGACGGATATTAACGGTAAAGTATTCACCACTAGTGCTGTAGTTCAAAATCAAAAATGGATTATTAGCAATCAAGACTTGAGTGCACTTGCTGAAGGTGAGCTTTCTATTTATGCCTCTGTCACTGACTTTTACGACAATGTTGTCGATGCCAAAGACACAACAATCAAAGATACGTTTGCTGAAATAAACGCAAAAATTGACGGCAAAGGTGATAATTACTTAAACCTATCTGAAATTACAAATAGTGATTTATTAGGTGAGATAAATTTTGTTGAAAGTGATCAACCAATATTAATCACCATCACCGATAACCAAGGTAAAACACTGCGTTTTGAAACCGTCAATGATGATGCCGCTTGGCAAATTAATGATGCTGATCTTTCTTCTCTTGCTGAAGGTGAACTCACTGTTCTGGCAGAAACTGTAGATCTTGCGGGCAATCCTGCATCTGCCACCAGTACTATTATCAAAGATACCTTAGCCACTATTGCGGCGGATTTTGAAGGCAACGGTGATCGCTTCCTCAATCAAGCCGAAATCTCCACGACTGAGCTGTTTGGCATTATCGCTAATATTGAAGATGGACAAACCGTTACTATTACTGTCACTGACAGCCAAAGCTTAGAGAAAACCTTTAAAAGTACTGTTAGCGCTGGGAAATGGACAGTTAGTAATGCCGACTTAACCGATTTAGCAGACGGTGAACTAACCGTTCTCGCTGAAACTACCGATATTGCTGGCAACCCAGCCTCTGCTACCAATATTATCATCAAAGATACTGCGGCAAATATTACGACCAGCGTTGATGGTAAAGGTGATGAGTACCTCAGCGCCGTTGAAACCCCCATAACCGATTTATTTGGCGCTGTTGAAAATATAGAAGACAGACAAACCGTGACTATTGCTATCGCAGATAGCAGCGGTGCCGAGAAAATTTACACCACCACGATAAATAATGGAAAGTGGACAGTGAATGGCGCGGATCTAACAACGCTCGCTGAAGGTCAACTCACCGTTACGACCACAGCCACCGATATTGCAGGCAATACAACATCGGACAATGACACCACTATCAAAGATACCCTTGCTGAGATCACGGCGAACTTTGATGCTAGTGGCGATAACTTTTTAAATAAAGCCGAAATCGATGCTAAAACAACCCTCTTTGGTGACGTTGATTTTGTTGAAGATAATCAACCAGTCACAGTAAAAGTAACAGATAGCAATAGTAAAACCATCACCCTAACCACTACAGTAATAAGCGGTGCATGGCAAATTGATGATGTTGATTTATCTGCACTTACAGAGGGCGAGTTAACCGTTACAGCTGAAGTTATTGATGTTGCAGGCAACCCAGCGTCTACTACCAACACCATTATCAAAGATACCCTTTCTACCATTTCGGCGAACTTTGATGGTAAGGGGGATGAATACCTTAATCGTGATGAAATCTCTGTGACCGATCTTTTTGGCTCGGTATCCAATGTTGAAGATAGTCAAACCGTTTCAATTAAAGTCACCGACAGTAACGGCCTAGAAAAGTCGTTTGAAACCGCTGTGATTGACGGCAAATGGACAATAGAAAATGCCGACTTAACCGATTTCGTTGAAGGTGAACTAACAGTCCTCGCTGAAACAGTTGATGTTGCCGGTAACACAACTTCTGCTTCCAACACCATTATTAAAGACACATTCACAGGTATTAGCGCAGATTTTGATGGTAAAGGCGATGAGTATCTCAACCGCGTTGAAATCCCAGTCACCGATTTATTGGGTAAGATCGAAAATGTCGAAGATGGGCAGTTTGTTACCATTACCATCACCGATAGCAACGGATCAGAAAAAACTTATACCACTACCGTCATTAATGGTAACTGGACAGTTGATAATGCTGACTTAACAGGACTTAGCGAAGGTGAACTCACTGTCATCGCTGATACTATTGATATTGCGGGTAACCAAGTATCAGCCACAGACACCATCATCAAAGATACATTAGCCACCATTACGGCGGATTTTGAAGGTAACGGTGATCGCTTCCTCAATCAAGCCGAAGCCTCCACGACTCAACTGTTTGGCACTATCGCAAATATTGAAGATGGACAAACCGTTACTATTACTGTCACTGACAGCCAAGGCTTAGAGAAAACCTTTGAAAGTACTGTTAGCACTGGGAAATGGACAGTTAGTAATGCCGACTTAACCGACTTGGCAGAAGGTGAGCTTACCGTTCTCGCTGAAACTACCGATATTGCGGGCAACCCAGCCTCTGCTACCAACACTATCATCAAAGATACTTCAGCAAATATTACGACCAACTTTGATGGTAAAGGCGATGCGTACCTCAACCTCGTTGAAACACCTGTAAGCGATTTATTTGGCACTGTTGAAAATATAGAAAACGGACAAACCGTGACTATCACCATCGCAGATAGCAGCGGTGCTGAGAAAATTTACACTACCACGGTAAATAACGGTAAGTGGACAGTGAATGACGTAGATCTCACGACACTCGCTGAAGGTCTACTCACCGTTACGACCACAGCTACCGATATTGCAGGTAATACAACCTCGGCCACTGACACCATTACCAAAGATACCCTTGCTGGAATTGCGGCGAACTTTGAAGCTAATGGCGATAGCTTTTTAAATAAATCAGAAATCGATGTTAAAACCACCCTGTTTGGTGACGTTGATTTTGTTGAAGATAATCAACCAGTCACAGTAAAAGTAACAGATAATAATGGTAACACTATCACCCAGACCACTTCGGTTATCAATGGCGCATGGCAAATTGATGATGTTGATTTATCAGCACTGGCTGATGGCGAGTTAACTGTTACCGCAGAAGTTATTGATATTGCGGGCAACACCAAAGAAACAAGCAATACCATCATCAAAGATACATCAGTACTTACTATTGATATCGATACAAGCAGTTACCAGCAAGGTGGCTTAAATGTCTCGGCATTAAAAAATGGTCAAGTACCTTACCTACAAGGTTCAACAACGGGTACCCAAGCTGGCGATAAGATAACAGTTACCTTTAGTGACGGAGTAGACACTGTATCTTTAACAACAACAGGAGATAGCTCAGGACATTGGCGTATAGATAACATTGAATTGTCTCAATTAGATCCACAGCAAACCTGGGAGATGATCGCCACAGTTACAGACGCTGCAGGTAATACTGCTAGTGACGATATGCCCACATTCGCTAGCTCAAGCGATATGACTTTCGCTGAAAAAGCGCTAGAAACGGAATCTTCAATTGAATCAAGCTCAACGATCAATATTGAGTTTGCTGAATTTACTTTTAACGCAGCGCAGAGCGCTTTAGAGCAGTTAACTTCTAATGGTAAAGACGTTACCGTTACTATTTCAGCTGATGGTTTAACGCTAACTGTACAAACAGCCACCACAACCGTACTCACTGCGGTTATTGACCCTAGCACTCAAACAGTAAAAACAACATTAAGTGCTGCAATTGATCACTCCCCCGGCAACCCTAATACTGAAACATTTATCTTCATTAACGGTATTCAAACGGATAATGATGGTACAAGTGAAATTGTCATCGTGCCAATCAAGATCAATATTCAAGATGCCGCACCTGAGATTGTCGATGATACAAGTGAAGTTATTGAAGGCAATGTTGTTACAGGTAATGTACTAACCAATGATGTGGATGTGGATGCTTCTCTTTTCGTTAAAAGTATCACCATTAATGGAGAGACAAAGGCACTGAATAACACATCGGTTACCTTTGAGCTTCCTGAAGGAAAGTTCACCATAAATAGTGATGGCGAATGGACATTTACCGCCAATCGCAATCTTAATCATAGCCAAGGTGATATCAACCTTGTTATTGATTACATTGCTTCAGATAAAGATCAATACGAGAACAATGCAAGCCTTACAGTTTCAGTTAAAGATGGTCTTGCCAATGTCATACTCGATGATAATGCAAAGACGATTGAAAGTATGATCACAGCAGGAAGCTCTACCTACAAGGGTGAGTTTACTGTACAAGCTGGAGCAGATAATCCTGAACCAAGTAGCCTAACATTCAATCCCCAGACAATAACGGCACTTGAAGCACTAAATTTATATTCTGGTATCTCAACATCATCGCTTAGTTATACCGTCAGCTCCGATGGTAAAACTATCACCGCCAAAGCGGGTGGCGACACTATTTTTACCTTGAGTTTATCGGCAACCGCCTCAGGCGATAACGCGACGGGCACTGTCAGCCTTGTACAACACTCCCCTCTCAATCAACAAGGTTTAGCTGATGCTATCACCCTACCTCTGTTTATTGATGCAGTTGATAGTGATGGTACTGCTACCCCGACAGGGAAATTTGATTGGGTTATCGAAGATGGCGCGAATCCAGTATTAGCCGCGTCTGGGCAATTAGAGTTTAAAGAAACAGATCTATCTAATCAGTCAAATCAACCATTGCAACAAACAGGCACGATCACCGTCACCATTGGCAGTGATGGTTTAAATGGCACCACAGAGCAAAGTCCGCTGTATTTTGATTTAAGCCAACTACCAACCGGTTTAACCAGCGGTGGAAAAGCTATCTCTTATGTGATCTCTGATGATAATCAAACCATTGAAGCAAGGACAAGCTCAGGTAAAGTCTTTGAAATAAGCTTATCTTCTCGCCCAGATGCAGAAGCAAACTCAACCGTTGACTATGTTTTTACCCTGCATCAGGCACTGGATCAAACCAACTCGAATGATAAATTAACTATTTCTATTCCGGTCTTTATTAAAGACAACGACGGAGATATTAACAAAACTGCTATCGATGTTGTCATTGTTGATGGTAGTGCCCCTGTTATTAATACAACGTCAATAGAAATATCAGAAACGCCGATTAGTGCTTCTTCACCAGCAGGTAGTTCAAACCAAGCAGACGCCACAATCACAGTAACCGCAGGACAAGATCCTATCGTCGATTTAAATCTTGTTTTATCGGGTACGGTGAAAAGTAGTGATGGCAATAACATCACCTACCAAGGACAAGCATTAACTTGGCAATTTGATGGCAGTAACACCTATAACGCATCATTACCTGATGGCACAGTGATCTTTTCTGTCCATTTATCAGATATTGGTGCAGTTCCATCGGGTAGTGCAGCAAATGCAACAATCACAGTGACGCTTAATGAGTCTATCGACCATACCAATAGTAACGATACCGAACTTAATTTATTACTACCCGTTGAAGCGAAAGACAGTGATGGCAGCTCGAGCACATCAAATGTAGCGGTGAGTATTTTAGATGGCTTAGTGCCTAGTATTACCGCCAACAGCAACCTTAACGTTCACGAAAATGACTTACTGGATGATAATTTAGCCGCTGATGCGTCAACCACTTCAGCACCAACACTCAGCTTTAACCAAAGCAGTGATGAGCTTGCTTCAGTGCATCTAGATACTGCGCAGTTCAATAGTCAAAACTATACCAGTGTGGTGAAAACATCACACTTAGCGCAGCAGATGCGAACGGCTGGTATAACGCAACGGCAAACGGTAATGATATTTTCCGTATTAAAGTCAATCTAGATGGTACCGTGCAATTTGAGCTTTTCGAAGCGATCGACCGCCCGTCATCATCAAGTCAAGGTGTGCTTAATTTAGAGTTTGGCGCCATTGCCACAGACGTAGATGGTGATGTGTCAGCCACTACACCATTTGAAGTAACGGTTACTGACGATATCCCTGTTGCTGGTCCTGATGAAGAGCTTGCTGTTGTTGAAGGTGTTGATAAGACGCTACGTCTACTTTCAAGAGATGTTACTGGTGCTGATGGTGGTGAAGTTGTCAGTATCAAATATCGTGGCAAAGAGTATCCAGCAGACGGCAATCCAATTGATTTAATAAATACTCAAACGGACCCACACACTAAATATGGCACTATCGCTGTTAATGCAGATGGCACTGTCATTATTAAGACGATTGCCAGTGAGGAAAGTAGTGGCGAGATTAGTGATGATTTCAGCTACACCGTCAAAGATAGCGACGGTGACACTGCGGTAAGAACCAAGAAACTATCATTTGCAGATGATCCTGGTCGTATTGAAGTTAATGCAGAGCAGATCCTTGAAGACAGCATGAGTAACCCACTCACTATTCAAGTATTCCTTGGTGATATTGACCAGAATGAATCGCTTAGCACTATCACAATCAGTGAAAGCTCATTAGCGGGTGGACAGCTGTATTTAGATGGCAATTTGCTAACAGCAACAAATGGCGTAATTACCCTTAGCGATTTTATTAGTGAAGGTGATTTCTACAAGCCAAACGGTGAGCTGACGTATAAACCTGCATCTGATACTTCGGTTAATCAACAAGATACGGTTGTGATTGAAATAATAGCTACGGTATCAACGAATAACCAAGATAAAACACTGACCAAAGATCTCACTATCAAGGTGCTACCTGATGCTGACGCCGCGACTTGGGATGAAACTAAAGATTACGAATACACAGCTGTCGAAGATGATAGTAATGGCATTCAACTAAATGTTGCAGCAGATCTACAAGACACCGATGGTTCAGAAACCCTTAAATACCGTATTTCAGGGATCCCAGACGGCATTACACTCAAACTGGGTAACACCATAATTAGCGACGGTAAAATCATTAACGCTGATCAAATTAATGATGTGAAGATATTTTCTGATAAACACTCAGCAGGCACATTTACCTTTACCATTACTGCAATCACTACCGAAAAAGGTAATGAATTTATTGATAAAACGAACGATCAAACAGAAGAATCGCAACGTCTTATCACAGTAAATATTATTCCTGAAGCTGATGCGCCAAAACTCTCGGTTAAAAACCTTAAAGGTCATGAAGATCAGCCTGTTGATCTAAGTAAGGCCATTATTAGTAAATTAGCTGATAACGATGGTTCAGAAAGCCTAAGTTACCGAATTAAAGTACAAGATGGTTGGTCAATTCAAGGTGGCGATACGGTAGAAGAGCCTGCCGGTTCTGGCATCTATATTGTGAGTGCAGAGTATATTGAAAATAGTCAAGCACAGCTTCATCCAAAAGCTGATATCAGTTCACACACTGAAAAACTCACTATTGAAGTAACGGCTATATCTACTGAAGCCGCTATTAACGGACTCACCTCTGCTACCAGTACAGAGGGTGCGACCAAGACTATTTCCATTAACTTAAAAGGCACCATTGACCGCCCAGACATTACAGACGGCGGCAATGAGCATTGGCAATACATTGTTAGTAGCAAAGATCACACCACTGGCTTTAAGGGCACAATCAAAGGCATTAATGGTTTTTATGAAGATCAGCCATTACCGCTCGATTTTTTAATTACCACCAGTGATAACGATAAATCAGAAGAGATAACCATCTTAATCACTAACTTGCCTGATGGTGTGAAATTTATCGATATTGATGGCAATCCTTTAAACCTTGAAATTGTCGGTAAGGATGCTTCAACGGGGTTGATCTATAGGATCACATCCGATCAATTAACATCGACGTATTTATCCACACCTAAAGACATGAGTGGCAACTTAACATTTGATGTTATTGTAATTTCTACCGAGCCCGACGGTGCGAGTGGTGAATTTAACTACAAGGTGGATATTGAAGTATTACCGATTGTTGATGAGAAAAATGAAGACAATGAGACAGATAGTTCTATATTACAAAGCACAGGTTTTGAAGATCAACCTATCTCATTCTTAGTTGAGCCGACCATCAGAAAAGATAGCGACAACAGTGAAACGCTGACAGGTTATAAAATCACCAATGTACCTGATGAGTTAACCCTGTTTATTGATGGTTTAGAAGTTGTTATTCCTGCTAATGGGCTCGATCTTGCTAACTATAAAGGCAACCAATCATGGGCTGAATTTATTAACAGTGGTCGCGTGACCATTCTTGCTGATGAAGATCTCAGTGGTATTTTTGATATCAAGATTAGTTATGAAGTAACGGATACGTCAACTTCCGGACAAACAGCGAGTGAAAACATCAATGCCATTATCCAAGTTGATGTTGCAGGGGTCGTTGAAACCGATACGCGCTTAGAATCTACAACAGATCTACTAAGTAGTACCAATGGTAGCCCGATAGATTTAACCAATGCGGTTCACTTTATCGATGAAGATCTTGATGGCTCAGAATATCTAGATTACATCGTGATCGAAGTACCTGATGGCATTAACCTCATCGTTAATCACCCTAACGGTGCCCATATTGACGGTAGTGGTAACTGGATTATTCCTGCAAAAGATATCACCATAGATGGTATTAAAGAAGCGATGCAAGATCTCTTAGCTGGAGCTACCGTGAGTGCTAGTTTTAATACAGAGGTGATTTATCTTGTGGTTAAAGCCCGTGTGGTTGACGGCAACGATTCTCGCTTTTTAGAAGCACCCGTTCAGATCCAGATCACAGGTAAAAACGGTGGTGGTGGTTCATGCCCTCCAACAGAAACGCCAGATGATATTCAAGGCGATATTATTATCGCCAAAGAAGGCGAAGATATTAATTTATCTGGCCTACTTAATGGCGATATTGATAATAATCCTGAAGTCCTTCTCTCCTTTTTTATTGACGTTAATGACTTACCTGAAAATGTTGAAATTACAGGCAACGGTATCATTACCGAATATAACGATGTGGGTGAAGTTATTGGTTATACCATTACAGAAAGTGGTCTCTCCAATATGACTTTCATTGGGTTAGATGAAGCTTGGGCTGGATCTTTAGATATTCCAGTCACTATTACTCAAACCTCTACCTGTAATGGTACAAAATCAACCACCACACAACACATCAAAATTGACGTTGTTCCGGTTGTTGATGACATCATTACAACAACAAATATAACCAGTGTTTTGGAAGATACCGCAACCGCAATCAATTTAACGGTGCTGTTAGGTGATAGCGTTAGTAACGGACAAACCATCACGGGTGAAGGTACTTCTGCGACAGGTAAAGAAACCATCAACTGGATGAAAATCACCTTAGAACCTGGTGGTGAATTGATTGGCGATTCTACAATCGTGACCCAGAGTCCCGATGGTAGTTGGCAAGTACTGGATCCTAGCCGCTTAGACGAATTGCTTTTAAAGCCGCCTCATAACTACAGCGGCGATTTAACCATTAAAGTTAAAACCAACGTCACCGATCAATCTGATTCAATATCGCAAACCGATACTCAGACCAAAACCTCTTCTGTGATTATTAACGTTCAGCCTGTGACTGATATCGCCACCATGCCAGATACCATCACAGAACAAGGTGATGAAGATGGCTACATTCATATCGTTGGACTAGGCGCTATCTTATTCGATGATGATGGCTCTGAAACTATTTCATTGAACCTATCCGGCGTTCCTGATGGTGCCGTGATGTTCTATTCACCAGACGGTGGCACGACCTTTATCCAATTACCAAATACCGGAAAATCATGGAGCTTTGAAAGCGGTCAAGCTGATAGCATTTATATCCGTCCACCAACAGATTTCAGTGGTGATATCACATTGAAGTTGGATGCGATCACGAACGAAATTGGTACAACAGAAATAATAACATCGACCTCAGAGGTTATTATTGGCGTCAATCCTATTGGTGATGATATTCAATTTATTGGTGTACCAGAGAGTCTCTCAGGCAATGAAGGCGAAAGCTTCACGATTCCAGTCGATATTGAAAGTACCGAAACCAATAGTAATGAAACATTATTTTTAGAAATGATCTTTAATGCAGCTGACCAAACTCAGTTAGTAGGCTTAGATAAAATTCAAATAGGTGATCAAGAGATAAGTATCATTAAAAATGGTGATATATGGCTTGCGACTGCAATAGTAAATAGCAGTACCTTAGACCAATTAACCCTATTTAGCGGTGATGCTTTTGGTGACATTAATATCACACTCAAAGCCAGCAGTATTGATACCGATACTATCTTAGGCTCAGAAATTACGCATTATGGTCAAGCTGTTGAGAAAAATATCAGTTTGGCTCTTGAACCTATGCCTGATGCGCCAGAGCTTAATCTTCAGTACAACAGCGTCATAGCTAAAACCGAAACGACGATTGCGCTAAATCTTGAGCTATCAATGTTTAATCCTGCGCCTAATGAGCAAGGCAGTATTATTATCACAGGTTACCCTAGTGATTACGTATTCTCAGCAGGCCAAGCGAAAGGAAATGGTTGGGAAGTCGCATTTGACGATATTGCTGATCTAACGATGACAGCCAATAGTGAGCAAGATTTCTCTCTTTCTATTGAGCCAATCTCAACTCTCGATGGGCAAACGGCTGCGGGTGTCACGCAAACCATCGACGTTAGTATCACCGATAAAAATGATAATTCGCTTATCGGTACTGCAAATGATGATGTGATCATTGGTACTGCCAATAACGATTACATGACGGGCGGTAACGGTAGTGATCGCTTTGTATTCAAAGCTGAAGATCAAGGAATAAGCTCTAGTCCGGCACAAGATACGATTGTAGATTTCGATGTCACAGCTAATAGTGACAATATCGATTTACGCTCGATTTTAAACAATGTTACAGATGGAATATCTGCTGATAACTATATTGATATCACTGAAAATTATGGTTCTTTGACATTACATATTAAAGATAACGGCGGGGATATTAGCCAAGAGATCACGTTAGAAAACGTGGACAAAGATGCGCTCTATGGCAATGATTCAAGCACAACGACGGATGCCGAACTTTTACAAAAAATGATAGATGATAATAATTTATTAGCGGGCTAATCCTTTTATTAGGATTTTCCCCCTTTTAAGCTTAGGTGCTCTGGCGTATTGCTATCTATTTGATAATTGTACGCCCACTTGACAGCTTAAAGCCTTCCGCTGCTGTGACTAATTAATAGACTTACTACAGTTTTATACCAATACTATAAATATAACTATCAAATAGTTAGTGATTAAATAATTGATATTAAACGCACTATTATTAATGTTTATGCTACAACGCTCACAAAAAAGCAATATCAGTAACACTGTTTTGTAAATTTAATGTTCATTCTAACTATTGATATCTAAAATTGGCTACGTTGCGAGATTGTGCATTGGATTTATAACATGCTCGCAATACTTTTTCATAATTATAGATATAGGGGCCAAGGATGAAGCCAATCATGTATGTAGTTGTTGAAGGCGTTATCTGGAAAATAACAGCAGAAGGTGAATGGATACAAGTTCCTCCATCAGAAATCATCGATGATTCTGTTCCTTTCATTGCAGAGCAAGCACAAGTTAACGACATCATAAAAACTCAAAATAATGAAGACGATGTTGTTAACTTGACGCAATCTGATACTGCACCTCGTCACTCACAAAACGCCTCAGAATCTAATATCAGTTCAAGTGATGGTATTTCTTTTATTACCCGCATTAAGCCTACGCTTACTGAAACCTTACCCGAAGCGGGATTTAATACCCGTCCGACAACTTCCGAAGAGAGAAACGAACGAGATGAAATTGGCGATACCATTTTGTCACTTCGTAACTCTGCCGCTTTAACGGTCACGATTGTTGACGGTGGTGACGGTTATGAGAACCGCTTTGAAGTGCCTACTGTTGATCTCTTTGGTGACGCTATTGATGTTGAAAATGGGCGTATTGTGGTTGTAACTATCACGGATATTAATGGCAAAGTGTTCACAACAAGTGCGGTTGTGAAAGATCAAAAATGGTTTATTAACGATCAAGACTTAAGTGAACTCGCTGAAGGTCCACTTGATGTTTATGCTTCTGTCACTGACTACTATGGCAATTTTGTTGATGCCACAGATAACACCATCAAAGACACCTTAGCTGAAATTACCGCTGAATTTGATGGCAAGGGTGATAACTATCTCAACCAATTTGAAATCGTTGTTAGTGATTTATTAGGCGAGATCACCTATGTAGAAAATAACCAACCCGTTACGATTACCGTCACCGATAGCCAAGGTAAAACCATCACCTTTGAAACGACTAACACTGATGGTACTTGGAACATTAGCGACACAGATCTATCCTCCCTCGCCGAAGGCGAACTCACCGTGGTTGCTAATACGATTGATGTTGCAGGTAACCCTGCCTCTGCCACCAGCACTATTATCAAAGATACCCTTGCAGATATCACCGCAGCCTTTGATAGCGATAACGATGGCGTTGCTAATGATTATCTCAATAGCGTAACAGTAAAAAATACCAACCTTTTTGGTAGTGTTAATCACGTAGAAAATGGTCAAACCGTTACCATTACCATTTCAGGACAAGGCAGTAATAATTTAACGTTTACCACCACTGTAACCAATGGCAGCTGGAATATTGCTAATGTCGATCTAAGTGATTTTAATGATGGCGAAATTACTATCACCGCAGAAACCATTGATATCGCTGGTAACCCAGCGATATCGAGCAATATAATCATTAAAGATACCACACCGCCAACTATCGATATTGATACAAGCAATTACGATTTGGGCGGATTGAATATCACCGCGCTCAAGCTTGGTTATGTCGAGTTTTTAGAAGGGACAACAACGGGCACTCAGGCGGGTGATAAGATCGAGATCACTTTTAGTGATGGCACTGAAACCGTTACCTTAACAACCACCGTAGATAGTGCGGGAAATTGGCGTATTGAAGATTTCGATCTTAGCCAACTCAATGTACAAAAAACATGGGAGATGTCAGCGACGGTTACCGATGTAGCAGGTAATACTGCGACTGATGATATGCCGACATTAAGACATCCTGATTCTTCAGTTTTTTATGAGACGACATTAGATTATCAAGGATCAGCAACAGCAACTGCTTCTATCAATATCGAGTTTGCTGAGTTTACTTTTAATGCCAATCAAACATTACTAGAAAAGCTAACCTCTAACGGTAACCCTATTACGGTTACCATCTCACCGGACGGGCTCACACTAACTGCGGTAAGCAATGGCGCCACAGTTTTATCGGCAACGATTCAAACCGCCTCTCAAGACATTAAAATTACTTTATTTGAACCTATTGATACTAAGTTTGGTTTCAATAGCACTCAATCAGCTATCTTGATTGATGGTGTTCAAACCGATAGCGATGGCACAACAGAAACTGTTGTTGCGCCCGCTTTAATTTATATCCGAGATTCAGAACCTCAGATTCTTGATGACAATAGCAGTGTGATTGAAGGCAATATTACTTCCGGTAATGTGCTCAATAATGACAGTGATCTTGATGCCCCACTCTCCGTGGTTCGCGTTACTGTACACGGTGAAAGCAAAATTCTCACCAATGGTTCAGCAACATTTGATCTGCCTGAAGGTACTTTAACCATTCAGCAAAATGGTCATTGGATTTTCACCGCCAATCGTAATCTCGACCATAGTGCGGGTGATATTGACCTCGTGGTTAGCTATATTGCAGGCGATAAAGATTATGACTATGGCAGTGCAGATCTCACCATCACAATTAAAGATGGCGAAGCAAATACCATCATCAATAACAGTGATAGTAACGTTGAAGGACTGATTTCTAATCCTACAGATATCTTTACGGGTGACTTTACCATTAAAGCCGGATCTGATAATCCCGATCCTAATAGCATCGTCTTTAACTCACAAACCATTGCCACTTTAAGTGCTTTAAATCTAACTTCAGGTACTTCCGTTAAATACCTTGAATACACATTAAGTAGTGATGGAAAAACCATTACAGCAACATCTGTTGGAGAAACCATCTTCACTGTAACCCTAACAGGTATCGCCAATGGTGATGATGTAACAGGTACTGTCACTTTTGTTCAGTATCGTCCTTTAAATCACACCAATGCCAGTGATGTAATTAAATTACCACTACTGATTGATGCCACCGATCTTGATGGTACGAAAACCCCAACAGGGCAATTTGATTGGTATATAGAAGATGGCGCAGATCCTGAATTAATCGTCAACCAAGCACTCGACTTTGATGAAGCTAACCTCACCTCAAGCCAACCGATATCCAAAACAGGCACTATCGATGTTGTTGTTGGCAGTGATGGCTTAAATGGCCTTTCACCTCTCAGCCCGTTATATTTTGATCAAACACAGCTACCATCAGGATTAACCAGCGGCGGCGATATCATTACTTACACCATTAACGGCACAGGTCAGATGATTGAAGCTAGGGCCAATGGTGTAAAAGTCTTTGATGTTGCCATTACACAAAAACCTGATGCAGAAGGTAACTCGACGGTTGAGTACACCTTCAACCTGTATCAATCTATTGACCAAACCGATCCGAGTGGCATTGAAACCATTACCATTCCAGTCTTTATTCGCGATAACGATGGCGACGTTAACCAAGCCAATATCACTGTCACGATTGCCGATGGTGACACGCCAGTCATTACTGATACCACATTAGAAATTACCGAAAAACCAATTGCTGTAGCACCCGATGCGCCACCAACAGGCACGACAGAAAAAGCAAGCTCAACAATTTCTGTTACTGCAGGGCAAGATCCGATTGTTGATTTACAACTGGCTCTAACAGGCGCAGTTCAAACCAGTGATGGTGATGCGATCACTCATAACGGTGAAGCAATAACGTGGCAGTTTGATGGTAACGATACCTATGGTGCGGTTTTAGCTAACGGTACGGTGATCTTTTCTATCAACCTTTCCGACATAGGTACTATCGCGGCTGGTGGCAGTGCAGATGCAACCATTACTATTGTACTGAATGACTTTATTGATCACCTCAATGGTAAAGATACCAAACTCGATATCACCCTTCCTGTTCAAGCCATTGATAGTGATGGCAGTGTCGGAACATCCAATGTAACAGTCACAATTTGGGATGGCTTGAAGCCAGAAATAATCGTTAATAGCGCTTTAGCTGTCCAAGAAAATGATTTACTTGATGATGGTGTAGACAGTGATACATCAAATACTAATGCACCAACACTGAACTTTAATACAGGCAGTGACGATGTGGTATCCGTGACCTTAGATACCGCCCTCTTTAATGGTAAAAACTACACCAGCGCAGGCGAAAACATCACGCTTGGCGCACCTAATACTGATGGTTGGTATATCGCAACCGCTGCCGGTAAAGAAATTTTCCAAATTAAAGTTAACCTTGATGGTACGGTGAAATTTGATCTGTTTGCCCCTATCGATCACCCAGACGTTACATTACAAGATACGCTTAACCTTGAATTTGGTGCCATTCTGACTGACAGCGATGGCGACACCTCGCCTGCCACTATCTTTGATGTGAATGTCTTGGATGATGTTCCTAAAGGCGGTACTGACGGCACATTATTTTTAGTTGAAGGGCAAAGCCAAACCTTACAACTATTAACCGATGAGATCACAGGCGCTGACGGCGGTGAAATTGACAGCTTTGTTTACAACGGTAATCCTTGCTCTATTGGTAATCCGATTGATTTAATCAATACCTCGGTTTCGCCTCAAAAAAAGTACGGCACCATGGTAGTCCATGCTGACGGTACGATAGATATAACGACGGTCTCAACGTCTGAATTTAGTGGTCAGATTCTCGATAGCCTGACATACACCGTTAAAGATGGCGATGGTGATACCGCAGAACGGACCGCAACAATGAGATTGGGTGATAACCCAGGTCATATCAACGTTGAACTAATGGAAGTATTGGAAGATACGCGCACAGCGCCGCTTTCAATTAAAGTCTTCCCTGGTGATGAAGATCAAAATGAAACCCTTACCAGTATCACTATTAGTGAAAGCTCATTAGCTGGCGGACAACTTTACTTAAACGGCGCTTCACTCACAGCAGTTGGCGGTGTCATCACGATTACCAATTTTATTCAAGACGGTAACTTCTACTCACCAAAGGGTGAACTCACCTATCAACCAGCACTTGATGCTGCGATCAATCTACAAGGTATGGTGAACCTTGAAATTACCGCTACTATTTCAACTAATACTGACGATAAAACCTTAAAGAAAAACTTGCCTATTAAAGTATATCCAAATGCTGATGCGCCTGTATGGGACGCCCCTGAAACTGAATACACAGGCGTTGAGGATGATAATGGCGGCATTAAACTCGACCTTGCTGCCAATCTTACCGATACCGATACCTCAGAAAACTTAACATATCGAATTTCAGGTATCCCAGATGGCATTACATTAAAACTTAATGGCAATATCGTGAAAGATGGTGATGTATTAAATCAAAATCAATTGAATAAAATCACGATAGTTTCGGATAAAAACCTTGCCGGTAAATTTGAATTTACCGTAACCGCTATTGCGACCGAAAAAGGTAATCAGTTCATTGATAAAAATGAGCATCAAACCGAAGAAACACCACACCAAGTTATCGTTAATATTAAGCCAGATGCGGATACGCCAACTCTATCGGTGAAGAATATTAAAGGTATTGAAGATCAACCGATTAACTTAAGCCAAGTATTAATCGGTAGGCTTACCGATACCGATGGTTCTGAAAGTTTAAGCTATCACATCAAAGTCCAAGAAGGCTGGTCGATTCAAGGGGGTAGTGCTATTGAGCAACCAGCAGGATCAGGCATTTATATTGTCAGCGCTGAAGATATTGAAAACGGTTCTGCTCTGCTTTATCCAAAAGAAGATATTAGCTCATGGACAGAAACGCTGACCATTGAAGTCACGGCGGTATCAACTGAAACCTCCGTTGATGGACTTGATCCTGTTAATGTCAACGCGGTGAGTGATACCAAAACTATTACCATTAATTTAAAAGGTGTGATTGATCGCCCTGATGTTGCAGATGGCGGCAATGGTCATTGGGAGTATGTTGCAGATAGCACAGATAATTCCACAGGCTTTAAAGGCACTATCAAAGGTACAGCAGGCTTTAACGAAGATAGCCCATTGCCTTTAGATTTTATGATCACCACCAGTGATGATGATAAATCTGAACAGATCACTATCATGATCACTAACCTTCCTGATGGGGTGATGTTTGTTGATAGTAACGGTAATCTAATCACATTAGAGATCGTTGGACAAAGCGCATCGACAGGTGTGATCTACCAGATCACTAACGATCAACTGAAAACTACCTTCTTACAAACAACTAAAGACTTCAGTGGGCAACTTAACTTTGATGTTAACGTGGTATCGACAGAGCCTGATGGTGACAGTGGCGAATTCAATTACCAAGTAGAAATTGATGTGCTTCCAGTCGTTGATGAAAAAGATGGCGCTGTCCTTGAGACAACAACGCTTGAGGATAAATCAGCAAGCTTTTTGATTGAGCCAGTCATAAATAAAGATATCGATAACAGTGAAAGCCTGACTGGCTATAAGATTTTAGCCTTACCCACAGGATTAACACTTTTCATTGATGGAATAGAAGTTAACGTTCCTGCAGGTGGATTAGACCTTGCCGGCTACAAAAACAATGGCGAATCATGGACTAACTTCATTAACAGCGGTCGTGTCACTGTGCTTGCCGATGAAGATTTAAGTGGTTTATTTAATATTTCAATTAGCTATGAAGTCACGGATACCTCACCTACAGGACAAACTGCTTCAAAAGACATTAATGCAACCATTCAGCTTGATGTGAATGGTATTGTTGAAGGTGATACCCGTTTAGAATCAACATCAGAAGTGCTCACCAGTACCGATGGTAGCCCTATCGATTTAACCAACGCAGTACACTTTTTTGATGAAGATCTCGATGGCTCAGAGTACCTTGATTACATCATCATCGTCGTCCCAAATGGTATTAACTTAATCGTTGAACACCCAAATGGCGCTTCCATTGATGGTAGTGGTAATTGGATTATTCCCGCAACGGGCTTAACCAGTGACACCGTAAAAGAAGCGATGAAAGATATCTTAGCAGGCGCAACCATTCGCTCTAGCTTTGATACTGACATTATAGATTTACGTGTTGTCGCCCATGTTATTGATGACGAACATTCACGCTATATTGATGCCCCTCTTCAAATCCAAATTACGGGTCACAGCGGCGGTGGTTCTTGTCTCCCTATTGACGATCCAGATAACATTCAAAGTGATGACGCCATTATTGCCAAAGAAGGTGAAGATATTGATTTATCAGGGTTACTGGATGGCAACATTGATGACAACCCTGAAATAGAAATATCGTTTTTTATTGATATCAAAGATCTACCTCTCGGTGTGGAAATCGAAGGCGATGGCGTTATTCCAGAATTCAATGCCGTCGGTGAAATTCTTGGCTATACCATTACACCAAGCGGCTTAGAAAATATGGTCTTTGTTGGACTCGATGAAGATTGGGCTGGCTGTATTAATATTCCGATTGAGATCACTCAAACGTCCACCTGTAACGGCCAGTCGTCCAAAACAACGCAGACTATCAAGATTGAAGTTATCCCTGTTGTCGATGACATCATTGTTAATGCAGAACAAACCACGATTCAGGAAGACACCGAATCTGCTATCAACTTAGAATTGATACTAGGCGATAATATTTTCGCGGGGCAAACCATCAGCGGTGAAGGTGAATCAGCCACAGGTAAAGAAACCATTAACTGGCTGACAATTACCTTACCTGCAGGGGCGAAACTCAACGGCGACCCCGCTATTTTACAAGACAACGGCAATAGCACATGGACGATTAAAGACCCAACCCGTTTAGGTGAATTAACCTTAACACCACCACTCAACTTCAGCGGTGAGTTAACCATTAATGTTGCAGCCAACATCACTGATGAAGCTGATTGCCCAACCCAAACCGATACCCAAACCAAAACAGCGTCAGTGGTAATCAATGTTGCACCAGTAACTGACTTTGCTGAAATGCCCGATAGAATCGAAGTTCTAGGTGACGAAGATAGCTACATAAATATCACAGGCCTAAATGCAATTTTATTTGATGACGATGGTTCAGAAACACTATCGCTGAGTATTTCAGGATTACCTGAAGGCGCTGTGCTGTTCTATTCTCCTGATGGCGGAAATACATTCGTCCAGTTACCTAACAGTGGTCAATCATGGAGTATCAGTGCCAGCCAAATGGACGGGGTTTATATACGTCCACCGCTAGATTTTAGTGGTGATATGAAGCTCAAACTAGAAGCCATCACCAACGAAATTGGCACCAATGATATTAAAACCTCAACCACCGATTTAGTCGTAGGTGTTAAGCCTATTGGCGATGATGTTCAGTTCTTTGATGTACCAGAAAGCCTTTCTGGGACTGAAGGTGATAGTTTCACTATTCCGGTTAATCTAGAAAGCTATGAAACAAACAGTGATGAAGCATTACGACTCACGGTCACGATCAGTGCTAATGATCCTGCACAACTTCAAGGCTTGGATAAAATTGTTATTAGCGGACAAGAAGTTACTTTTGGGCAAAAAGGAAATAATTGGTTTGCTACAGTCATCATTAATGCCAATACACTAGATGAATTCACACTTTATCCTGGTGATGCTTATGGCGACATGACGATCACGTTAGCAGCCAATACTGTTGATACCAATATCGTATTAGGCACTGAGTACACACATGAAGGTGATATCGCTACAGAAGAGATCAACTTAACCATTGATGCGCTGCCTGATGAGCCTGAATTAACAGCGCAATACAAAAGTATTATTGCCGAAACAGATTCAGCGATCGCCTTAAATCTTGATCTCATGATGCAAAATCCAGCACCCAATGAAAAAGGCAGTATTAT
Source organism: Photobacterium sp. SKA34 (assembly GCF_000153325.1). Lineage (GTDB taxonomy): Bacteria > Pseudomonadota > Gammaproteobacteria > Enterobacterales > Vibrionaceae > Photobacterium. The sequence continues at coordinate 392,538 of NZ_CH724144.1, read as the reverse complement.
GATCACAGGCTTACCTAGTGATTACACCTTCTCTGCAGGTAAAGCAAAAGATAGTGGTTGGGAAGTCGATCTCGCTGATATTGCCAATCTCACCATGACAGTTAACAGTGCTCAAGACTTCACTTTATCTATTGAGCCAATTTCAAGTATCGGTAACCAAACTGCAACGGGTACAGCGCAAGACATCGATTTCAAAGTCGCAGAGGCTGGTGACAATACCCTAGTAGGCACTTCAAGTGATGATTTAATCATGGGCGGTAAAGGTAATGATGAAATGTCTGGTGATGCAGGCAATGACAGCTTCGTCTTTAAATCGGAAGATCTCGGTTCTAGCTCTGCACCAGCACAAGATACTATCTTAGATTTTGATACCACAAAAGATAGCGACAACATCGACTTAAGCACTATTTTATCAAATGTGACTAATGGTATTTCAGCCGATAACTATATTGATATTAGGGAAAATAACGGTTCCGTCACATTACATGTTAAAGACAATGGCACAGATGTTACACAAGAGATAACGTTAGACAATGTAAGTAAAGATGCGCTTTATGGCGCAGATACGAGCTCTGCAACGGAAGCAGAGGTTCTACAAAAAATGATAGATGATAATAATCTAATTACTGGCTAGGGATGGTATGAGTAGTAAAAATCCGCAGTTAGATAATGACCTCTGGCTAGCCTCTATATTATGGCTATGCCAGCATTCGCTGTCATCGTCTTAAAGTCACCTCAGGTTTACCCTTAGTAGAGGGTAAGCTTGACGATTCTCTGTTTGAACGAGCAGCCAACCAAGCTCAGTTGGACGTTGGCTTGCACCCGAAAAAAAAGCTAATCACAGCAAGTTTACCTGCCGTTGGTATTACCGAGTCCGGCACACCAATCATTATCAGTGAATACACTGATAGTTTGTTTAAAACAGTCCAGTTTCAAGTCAATGAAACACACTCCCCAACACCTGTTGTCTCGCAACAATCAGCCGATGAGTTAACGCATCTACTCTGTGGAGATGTTTGGCAAATTTCGCCAATCCAAGTTGCAGATCCTCGGGTAGATGACATCAAACCTAAACCGAAAAAGCATTGGTTGCGTGCGGCGATTTCAGAGGTAAGACCTTGGTATCGTGATCTTCTCATTGCCTCTATTTTTATCAACCTACTCGCTCTTGTCGTGCCGTTATTTACCATGAACGTCTATGATCGCGTAGTACCCAACCAAGCTTTTAATACCTTATGGGTGTTAGCTGCTGGTGTATCTATTGCGTTGATATTTGATTGGTTATTACGCGAGGCACGAAGCGCTATCACCGATATGGCTGGGCATCATATTGATACCAAACTATCGGCAATTTTAATGCAAAAAGTATTGGGGATGAAACTTGAACATCGTCCCCAATCAGCCGCTGCATTTGCGCGTCAAATTCAAGATTTTGACAGTGTGCGAGAGTTTTTCACATCAGTCACTCTAGTTACCTTGGTGGATTTACCTTTCACCTTGTTCTTCCTTGCATTAATTGGTTGGCTTGGCGGACCTATGATGTTTGTTCCTATCGTTGTTATGGTGGTGCTATTGCTCCTAAGTACCATCATGAAAGGAAAAATTGGTCAAACCTTAGATGAATCAGCTCGCTTATCGACTCAGAAACAAACCCAATTATTAGATAGCTTATATAATCTTTCTGATATTAAACAAAACAATGCTGAAGGCATTATCCAACGTCGTTGGGAGCAAACGATTTCTGCGCTGTCGGACTGGCACATTAAGTCCCGTAAATACACCAATGTTGTGTCTCATTCAGTGATGAGTAGTCAGCAAATCGTCACCATCGGTTTAATTATTATTGGTGTTTATCGTATTTCTGAAGGCTTACTCAGCATGGGTGGATTGATTGCTATCGTGATGCTGAGCGGTCGTGCTGCAAGTTCAATTAACCAGTTATCGATGTTAATGCTGCGCTATCAGCAAAGCCGATCTGCTATTACAGGGCTTGACCAAGTGATGGCACTACCGCAGGAAAGTAATGAGCATCAGGTCATGGATCGCGGCGAGTTTAACGGTAATGTTCAGTTAGATGATGCGAATTTCGCTTACCATGAACAACAGTTCAACGCTCTAAGCAATATCAAACTAGCCATTCGACAAGGTGAGCGTGTGGGTATTATTGGTGCAGCAGGCTCAAGTAAATCGACTCTTTTAGCCCTACTTTCCTATCAATATCGTCCAAGTTCAGGACAGTTGTATTTTGAAGGGATTGATGCCCAGTTATGGCCGCCTGCTGCCCTTCGTAACAATATCGGTTGGGTTGGACAGCAGCCGGCCCTTATCTACGGCACTATCTATGAAAACATCTTATTTGGCTGTGATGAAGTCGATGAAAAACGCCTAAGTCATGCCATAACTACTTCTGGTTTAAATAGCTTTATGGATCGCCTTGCCAACGGACTAGAAACCCAAGTCGGTGAAAACGGTCGTAATTTATCAGGCGGTCAACGTCAAGCTGTAGCACTGGCTCGCGCATTGTATCGCTCACCTAGCCTATTGTTGATGGATGAGCCAACTAGCGCTTTAGATCAACAAGCTGAAGAGCATTTTCGTCAAGCCCTTCATAAATTACCTCGTGATATCACCATGGTGATCAGCTCTCACCGTCAATCTATTTTGGCACAATGCGATCGTATTATCGTGTTAGAGCGTGGGCAAATTGTTGCTGATGGTGATGCGAAATCTATTCTCGCCAAACAGAAGCCACAACGTCCAGTTAGTCGTGTTCGCTCCGTCAGTATTGTTCAAGGAGGCGGTAATGAGCAGTAATTTAAAATGGGCAAATCAAAAGCACGCCTATCGTTCTCGTAAAATCGTTTGGCTTTGTTCGCTATTAGTTATCTCAATTATCACTTGGGCTGCTTATTCCAAATTGGAAGAAGTGGGCGATGGCAAAGTTGTGCCGACCCTCGCCATTCAAAAAATTCAGAGTTTAGAAGGCGGTATTATTGAACAAGTCTTAGTTAAAGCAGGCGAACAGGTAAAAAAAGGTCAGCCTTTAATTATTTTAGATGACACCCGTTTTCGTACCGCTTTCCAGGAGTCAGATGAGCATTACCGCACGCTACAAGCGCAAATCAAACGCCTGAAAGCCGAATTAGACACCGTAAAAGTCAATACCAAGGAAAAAGATTGGAAAAAACAAATCACTATTTCACATCAAGCCATCGCTTTTGATGATTTAAGTAAGCGTGCTCAGCTTAATGCTAAAGCCAACTATAACGAACGTATTGGACAAATTGAGTCACAACTTGAAGAAGCACAACTTACGATTGAACAGCAAACAGAAGCACTGCGTGATGCAAAAAGTAATACATCCACACTTTATAGCAGTCTTCGTTTAGTCAATAAAGAAGCCAAAATGCTCGAAGGTGCGGTAAAACGTGGTGCCGTTGCAGAAGTTGAATTGATCCAAACACGTCGCGATCAGGTGAAACTACGCGGTGAAATTGCCAGTTCAAAAGTCGCACAACAAAAAACATCAGCAGCCTTACGTGAAGCGATTGTGATGCGCCGTAATCTTGCGTTGGAATTTAGGACCTCAGTCCAAGCTCAACTTAATGAAGCAACCAACCAATTTGCCCAGTTAGAAGATAGCCAAGAAGGATTAGCCGATCAGCTAAAACGAACTGAAATTACGGCCCCAATGGACGGCACGATTAAAGATATCTTGGTGCGCTCATTAGGCGGTGTCGTCAAGCCCGGTGAACCGATCATGGAATTAGTCCCCAATGACAGCAAATTAATCGTTGAAGCGCGAATTTCACCACAAGATATTGCATTTGTGAGCAAGGGCTTAGAAGCAACAATTAAATTTACTGCTTACGATTTTGTTGTCTACGGTGGACGTAAAGGAACGGTGACATATGTCAGTGCTGATGCGCTGCAAACGGAAGATGGTACCGCCTATTACCGTGCTCATATCCAACTCCATGATGATCCTGACACTCGTCTTCAAGTTATTCCCGGCATGCAAGCCATGGTGGATATATTAACGGGAGAAAAAACCGTTTTGAGCTACTGGTTAAAGCCGTTATTACGCGCCAAAGCAAGTGCATTAAGAGAGCCATAACATTTAGCTAATTAGTCATGCCGTTTACATAAAACGGCATACAGGATAAGAGATAAAGGAAAAGGAATGCGTTTATCATCATTAATAGCAGCTGTGCTATTTTCATCAAGTGCTGCGCACGCGATCTCTTTAGAAGAGTCAGTTGCCTCAGCCATTGATTACAGCCCACAAATCGCTGGGCAATATGCCCGCTTTCAATCAGTGCTTCGTGAAGTCAATGGCGCACAGGCTGATTACTTACCACAGGTAAATCTATACGCTGCTGCGGGTTATGAAGAAACCCGTTACAACAGTGGCAATAAAATCCCCAAAGACGATCGTGGCATGAACCGAACTGAAATTGGTTTAAAAGCTTCACAGTTAATCTTTGATGGTTTTAAAACCTCAGCCAATACTGATCGCCTTACCTATGAAGCAGAATCTGAGCGGTTAACCTTGTTATCTGATGCAGAAGATATCTCATTAGATACCACACGCTTATACATGGAAGTACTGAAAGCCAAAACCATTCATGAATTAACCCAACGTAACGTTCGTGAACATGAAGCGATTTACCAAGATATTCTGGATAAAAACTCAAAAGGTTTAAGCAGTAATTCTGACTTGGCACAAATCGCAGCTCGTGTTGCGACGGCGCGCTCATCACTTATTGCCGCTGAAAATAACCTCTACGATCTCGACGCCCAATTCATGCGTTTAGTTGGAAAACCGGCAACAGGTTTAATCGATCCTGTGGTCGATACAGCCCTACTGCCTAGCAGCAAAGAAATTGCCATTAAACAAGGCATTAAGCAACATCCTGAAATTCAAGCAGCCATGGCTGATATTAAAGCGGCACGTGAAGAAATTCGCCGTGAAAAAGGCAATTACTTCCCTGAGTTTAAGCTAGAAGTGCACGCAAATGCCAACGACAACGTGGGTAATACTCTGGGTCCAGATCAAGATGCCCGTGTCATGCTAACCATGAATTACGACATCTATAACGGTGGAAAAACCAATGCAGATACGGAAGCCTCTGCATGGCGTCATGAAGAAGCACGTACTATCCGTTTGCGCGCAGAGCGTGAAGTAGTTGAAGGAACAACCCTAGCGTGGAATGCCTACAACATGTTAGAGCAACAGAAGAAATTGTTAAAACAGAACGTTGATGCAGCAAAAGCGGCTGAAATGGGTTATGAAGAACAATTTCGTTTAGGTCGTCGTAGCTTACTTGACGTACTTGATGCAAAAGTAGAAGTGTTCCTTGCCCGCAAGAGCTACATCAATACTGAATATGACCACACCCTAGCGGCGTATCGCATTCTTAATGCTATGGGTAAATTGACCTATGCGTTACGTGTTGAATATCCAGAACAATGGCAGGCGAAGGAGCAATAATCATGAAAAAATCACTACTTTCTCTCATTTTATTGCCTTTGCTTTTAACTGGCTGTGCAGACATGCCTGATACCCAAGTCACTCGCCATCAGATTGATGATCTTCGCGATCATGATAAAGATGGTGTGATCAACCAGCGGGATATGTGTGCAGATACACCTGCTGGTACGCAGGTTGATATTACAGGCTGTGCACCTTGGGAAGTGAAACCGAAATACGACATCCAGACAGTTTACTTTAACTTTGATGACGACCACATTCGCTTAGATCAAAATGAAACTTATACCCAACTTTATGATTTATTGAAACAAAAGCCTCAGGCAAAAGTGATCCTTGTCGGTGATACTAGTCCTGAAGGTACTAACGAATACAACAAAGCATTAGCCCAACGTCGAACAGGCGTGATTAAAGATGCATTGATTGAAAATGGTATTGCACCTGAGCGCATTTCAGAGCAAGAGTTTACGCAGGTAACCGAATTAACTAAACACCTGAATAAACGTGAGCGACGCACCATTGCTATTATAACCAGCAACCAAATGGAGCCTGTAAAAAAATGGACGATTTACAGCTCTGAGCAATCAGCACAACATGCATCAACAGCACAGTGAGGGAATACTCGTGAATAAATCAACTTTAACTTACATGTTACCACTGGCGCTGTTTGTTTCTTCTGCTTATGCCGATAGCAGTAAAACCATTGCGGTTGAAAATGAACTCAATACCGTCGTCAATGAACTAATTTCAACTGCGACGTTGAACAATTATTTACTGACAGAACAAAGCAGTGACGTTCAAAAAATCATGATTGAAGACGGCGTAAAAATTGGTATTAGCTCTCGTCGCTGGTTAGATAGTGAAGTCGCAGTTTTTAAAGATAAATACGGTTATAAACCAACCGAGCTGTACTTTACATCCGATGCCATTGCCATTTTGGTTAACGAAGATAATCCAATAAAGTCTATTTCAATCAATGCGCTGGCTAATATTTTTGGCTGTCAATCATCACTAAAATCAATTCAATGGCAAACAGTAAGCCCTGTACTTGCCAACAATACTGAACTGACACAAGTACACGCTTATTCAGTCAATGGTGATTTATCAGCACACCGTAACTTCACCAAGATGATCACCTGCTACGATGGTCAAAAAACGGCAACTACATCGTTAAACAACCGTGAAGACTTAATCAATACTATTGAATCAAAAGAAAATGCCATTGGTTACACCGTATATCAAAGCCAAGATAAAGATATTAAACGTATTGATATTGTTGATAATAATGGTGAGAGTTTTGGATTAGATCATGAAACAATTTTATCAGGTCGCTACCCGCTTGCTAACGTCTACTACATGTACCTTAATTTAGAGCCAGCAAATAGCTCTCTATCGCCGCAGCAAACGGCCTTTGTAAATTACGTAATGACACCAGAAGCGCAGCAGACACTCACTGACAATGGCTTTATCGATTTACCTGTAGCGGCAATTACGCGCAACAAGGTCGTATTAAAACAGCAGCAACCTCAGATTCAGGGCGGTTATAAATAACGGAAAAATCGCTTTAAAACAGCCATTAATTGATATTTATCGCTATCAAAGCAATAAGGGCGTAAAGTTAAACTTTACGCCCCTGCTTTATGCTATCGAGTATTGTTAATCATGCAGCATTCGGTACGCGGAACATGCGGCGACACATTTCTAAAAACTGCCCATAAACAATGCCCAACGCACCAGAAACCACGATATTACTGGTTACCGCAGTGACAATCTGATCAAAGTTCGCCCCTACAACAAATAATATGCAAGCATAGATCGGTGATTGAAATAACACATAGGCCACCATATCAGAGAAGCCTTTCATCCAACGTTTTGTTGAAAAACGCATACCTGTCCGGATCATGTAATCTCTAAACATGCCATAAGGCCAAGCAATCGCAATATTAACAGGGATAGATAATGTTCGCGATGCTAACGACTGCTCAAACGACATACCTGAAATAAAGATCTCAATCATCATGCCAGCGGCAAAGCTAAACACAACCATCGCAAAAGTATCTGCTGCGGCATTTCTATACTTTAAAGGAAACTTAATTACAGACATGGCTATCTCTTACCAAACAATACACCAGTTAAAACACTGCATAGAGTGACGTTAACTGCTTTTAAATTCATAAGCAGTTTATTCGCGTATTAAACCAGAGTTTATGTAAAATAAGACACCGTATTTTAATGTTATTTTCAGTTTGGTAACTAACTTTCAATATGAAAATAGTGTTTTAAACTGCCTTTATGCAAATTAGACAGTGTAATTATTTATATAGAGATTAATTATGCTGCGCCCTTTCCCCCTGCATACAGGTAACAAAAAATCCGAGCATACATTTTAAATAAGCGCTCGGATTTGTAGATATTGTTTAACAAATGATTCTGTTAGTGACTTACAACTAACAGTGACTCACTTTCACCGTTAGGTAATTGAATGGTTAATGCAATCACAAGAGACACTATCAATAATGCGAACATCAAGTAGAAAGTTGCAATAAAGCCACCAAAAACGGATGCGACAATAGAGCCAATCAAGCTGCCAACACCGAAACCTAGATAAATAACACCATAGTTTTTAGTCAGATTATTCAAACCAAAGAAGTCACTCACTAATGATGGGAACACGGTTAAGGTGCCACCAAAACTAAACGCGATACATGCTACTGCAGCATAAAATACCATCATATTTAAATGAGCAAATAACAGTGCGCATACACCCACTAAACAGATCGTCAACGCAATCGCTATTACCTTAGTACGCGCGATTTTATCTGACAGAATACCAAGTACTAAACGTCCACTGATATTAGCTACGGCAATAATAGTCACTGCTGATGCTGCAACACCAGCAGTTAAGTGTACATAAGATTGGCCAATATCTTTGGCAACACCGATAACATATAAACCGCTCATACATAAGGTTAAGAAGACCAAAGCAAGCATCCAATATTGTGGGTGTTTCATTGACTCAGCTAAGCTGTAATCACGAGCGCCCTCTGCTGCTTGTTCCGCTGAGATTTCTTGTTTAGGTGCATCAGTCATTAACATTCCACCAAGAATAACCATAATCATGGCTACAACACCCCAAATATCAAATGTCGTTTCAAGACCGCCATGCTGAAGGAAGTACATGTTAATGAATTTGAAGCCTAAACTACCAAGGCCGTAAGCACCAATTGCACACGCTGAAATTAAGCCTTTACGCTCTGGGAACCACTTCACACAGTTAGATAGGGTCATTAAATAGCCCGTACCATCGGCAAAGCCAATTAAGAAACCCGCAAACACATAAAGTAAAATAAGATTAGTCGCGTGAGCCGTTAGCAATAAACTTGCCCCCAATAGCACACCTGCGCCAATAGTGACTTTACGTACACCAAAACGCTCTTGCATTTTACCCGCCATAGAAGAAGCAACTGCCAACGCTAAACTCAATATACCGAATGAAAACGCAACACGACTAACAGGCTCTGATAACTTGTCAGCAAGTTGGGCATTGAACAAACTCCATGTGTAAACCGAACCCAATGCAAACTGGATAATAATAGTGCCAATTAAGGTTAGAACACGGGTTCTATTCGAGATATGAGTGCTCATCGTCGTACTCTCCAAGGGGACTTATAACGCTGGCAATAACCTGATCAGTTATCGCTTCCGGTTCCCAACATACGACTATTAATAAAGATAACAATAGAATTGAAAAACTATAAAATGAGCTGCCTGCTCAGTGGAATTAAATGCAATATATCAGCATGAAATGCATTTATCGTTTACCTATTAAAGCTTCATCCGTTCACGGAACTGCTTAATGTTACTGCGGCTTACAGGCACCTGCTGTTCATGATGCTGTAGTTTCAACATGTAAGTACTATTTATCCAAGGGATGATTTCCTGCACCCGTGAAAGATTAATACAGTACGAGCGATGACAACGGAAGAAGTCATATTCAGGTAATTTCGCCACCAGCTCACTAATTGCCATTGGCGCAATAAAGCAGCCATCAGCGGTATAAACTGTGGTAACTTTTTCGTTGGCTTCCGCATAATCAATCTCGCTAACAGGCGTGATAACAATACGGTTATCTTTCATTAAATTTATTGTATGACTACGCGATGGCTCAAACGCTTGTTGTTCTAGTTGGTTTGCCTCCTGATGTTGCAGTTCTAATTTTGCTAACAGCCCTTTCATCCTTGTTTCGCTAATGGGTTTCAACAAATAATCGAACGCTTCAAGTTCAAAGGCATCAACCGCATGATCTTTATAAGCAGTGGTAAATACAATATGGGGCTTATGTTTAAATTGAGCAATATTACGTGCGAGTAACATGCCATCAATCGACGGAATATTAATATCAAGAAACACGATATCGACTTGGTTAGTTTGAAGAAACTTAAAGGCTTCTAATCCATCTTCAAAAGCAGCCTCAATATGAATATGGCTATAGGTTTGAATTAAATATGTTAACTCTTCTCGTGCTAAATATTCATCTTCAACAATTAGCGCTTTCATCATGGAATAACCTTTATTTTACGTAAAACAACATTTCAGTGCCTTTTTCTAGGCGACGAATATGCAAGCCTTCTCCGTAAAGCAGTAATAAACGCTGATGGACATTATTTAAACCTATACGATGAGAATCAACACTGCCTGTATACAGTTGATCGATGATGTTTTGCGAGATCCCAATACCTGTATCTTGGATCATAATGGCAATTCTTTCACCAACTGTTTTCACTGAAATCGTCACCGTTCCCGGCTCTCGGGATGGTTGAATACCATGCAGAATGGCATTTTCAACGATCGGCTGAATGAGTAAACATGGAATAAGAGGATGAACATCTTCAATATCAAAAATAACGTCGAGTTTATTACCAAATCGGGCTTGTTCGATGGCAACATAATCGCGCACTTGTTGTAATTCTTCTTGGATATCGATCAATTCAACATCACGTTCTAGGTTATATCGCAGAAAATCCGCTAAATTAGCAATCAATTGTCTTGCATGATCAGGGCGAATACGGATCAACGTCGAAATCGCATTTAACGCATTAAATAAAAAGTGAGGATTAATTTTACTTTGTAAGGCAGAAAACTCGGCTTTGCTTGCCATCGCTGTTAATTGTTCAATTCGAGACACTTCCATTTGAGTCGAAATAATCTGCGATAAACCAATCGCCATTTCACGCAGTGATAAACGGATCTGATCAGGACGACAATAAAAGATCTTCAATGTGCCACTCACCTCACCATTTTCCCACAATGGAATGATCAACAAGGATCGAAACTCATGCACATTTAGGTTATTACTGATAATCTGCTTACCCGTTGTTACCGCTTGGCGCGTCATGCCACTGATCTGATGGTGAGCATCAAGAAAATTCTCTTCGCCACTCCCCGCATAAGCACGTACATCAACAGTATCGGTAATAGCCACCGCATCAGCATAAGTATATTCACGAATAATGTTACATACCTTCTGTAGCGACTCTCGGCTATTAATCCGAAAATACGGTAAGGTTTTATTTGCAATATCTAACGCCAGTTTGGCTTGCCGAGCAGCCACAATGTCTTTTTCTTCATCCAGCCCTTGGACTAATTTAATAATTAAACCGATACATAGTGTCCCTGTTATCATCGGAAAACTAATATGCGAGACGATGTTATAGGCAAGCGCTTTATTATTCGACAGAGCCACAATAAGCAGCATAGTTAATATTTCGCATACCATGCCTGCTAATATCCCCAGCTGGGCATAATGTTTTTTCTGACACGACACGTGGATCCATGTAGCTAGTACTCCTGCAAAAATACTGGTGATCAAACACGCCACAGATGTTGGACCATCAATATCAATCAAATAACGGTGAATACCAGCAATGATCCCCGCAGGAATCCCCACCCAAGGGCCAAATAATATTCCGCCTGATACCACTGCAATGATCCGTACATTAACTAATGAACCGTCAACTTTCACCCCCGTATACGTACTTAAAACTGCAAAAAGGATAAATAAAAGGGAAATCATGGCAGTTTCAGCAGGTTGACGATGCTGTTTTTTAACAATCGATTGAAAATGCTGGGTTTGTGTTAATAAAAACAGTGCCATTAATAGTAAAGCTGCACGTTCAAACACCGCTAGCAACATCATTAATTGGTCGTTATACACAAGTAACCTACTAATAAGAAAATAAACGCAATTATACGAAATATAATTTTAGTCACTGGTTATGAAAGAAAAGTTTGCAAAAACGGGTCATAGTTATCGTCACGGGTAATTTATTGATTAAATAATTAAAATCGCATTGCTTATTGCATAATTATAATTACTATCAGCATCGTCTTACGTCTCTTATACGTTAAGACGGCAACCTTTTTTAACCATGAGAACACGGTATGTTACCTGCGTTTTACTTTCTTTTACTTGCCGTGTGTATTTTACCGACATTGCCAGGGCTACTCGGTGTGGTGATTACTGCATTGGGATATATGCCACCACTGGGGTTAACTCAATTCTCATTCATCGGTTTTAACCAAGTATTACAATGGCAAGGTGTCGAACACGCTATTGCCTTAACGTTTTATACAACGGCGGCTAGCTGTTTTCTTGCTTGTTTGTTTACCTTTGCAATCATCCAAACCTGTTGGGGCACCCGACTATGGCAGCGTATTGAATCAGCACTAAGCCCTCTACTCGCTATTCCCCATGTTGCTTTTGCGATTGGCTTTGCCTTTTTATTTGCACCAACAGGTATGGGCGTTCGTTTATTGTATTCATTACTCCCAGCCAATCTCAGCACTCATGCTGTCAGTCAAACCGCATTACTGATCAATGATCCTTATGGCTTAGGGCTTATCTTCATGCTCGCCTTAAAAGAAACGCCTTTTTTAATGCTAATGAGTATTCCGGTTCTCCAACAATTAAACATAGAGCAAACCCACAAAGTATCCGCATCTCTGGGCTATAACCATGCTCAATCATGGCTAAAGTGTATTTTCCCTCAGTGGTTACCTAAGATGCGTTTTCCGCTATTTGCTATCGTGGCTTATGGTGTCTCTGTCGTCGATGTTGCACAAATTATAGGGCCAACCAATCCTCCTACCTTTGCCGTTTTAGTCTGGCAATGGTTTATTGATCCAAACCTACAACTGATGCCGCGAGCTGCCGCAGGGGCAATCATACTGTTTGTTATCGGCACAATATTATTAAGTATTACGGTGGCTATAGAATGGTTACTCACCCAATTTTTTAAACAATGGCAATGGTCAGGTAGATATGGCCTTGCGCTTCCAGGGAAATCACTTTTTAGTCTAATGCTGGTATTAGCAGCGATGATTATCCCAGTATTAAGTCTATGGTCGGTCGCACTACGTTGGCGCTTTCCTGATTTGCTTCCAAGTCGTTATAGCTTGCGCTTTTGGCAACTAGAATGGAGTCATATTCTTAGTACAATTAACATTAGTGTGGTGATCGCATTGATCAGTGCATCGATTGGGCTATGTTTTTCCATTGTCGCGCACGAATATCGTATAAAACATAAATGGCATATTCCTAACTATATTGTTGCCATTCCGATGTTGATCCCACAGCTATCGTTACTCTTCGGTTTGCAAGTACTAACTTTATTTTCCTCACTTAATACTTATCTATTATGGGTCTGCTGGGCTCATCTCTTTTTTGTTTTCCCTTATGTCTATCTCGCACTTGATGGTCCTTATCGCAGTTATGATCAACGTTTAACTCAAATTGGATTAAGTTTAGGGAAAACACCTTTGCAGGTATGGCTTAAAATAAAGCTGCCACAATTATCATCGGCATTTATTTTTGCATGGGTTATTGGCATTAGCGTCAGTTTGGCACAATACCTCCCAACATTAATGCTAGGTGCTGGCCGAATAAGTACCTTAACGACAGAAGCCGTAACCCTTGCCAGTGGATCAGACAGGCGAGTTACCGCTATTTACGCCTTATGCCAAGCGCTGATCCCATTATGCTTTTTTATTTTAGCTCGACGAATAAACCAACGAAAAACAATAAACACTTAAAGATAGAGTCCACTAATCATGAGCCTAAACATCAACAGCGTCACAATATCAATGCCTAATAGTGATGTTTTACTGTCTTCTTTTTGCTTACAAATCGCAAAAGGAGAAATCGTGACCTTAATGGGAGCGAGTGGCTGCGGAAAATCCACCTTATTAAATTACATTGCAGGTCATTTAAGTGATGCATTTCAGGCACAAGGTAGCCTTATATTAAATAATAACGATATCACCGAAGTACCGGCTCACTTACGCCAGATAGGCATGTTATTTCAAGATGATTTGCTCTTTCCTCATCTATTAGTCTGGGAAAACCTTGCGTTTGCACTTCCCAGTAACATTAAAGGTAAAGATCGCCAGAAGCTGGCTCTTAATGCCCTTGAAGAATTGCAGCTATCAGCGTTAGCAAATACTTACCCTCATCAAATTTCAGGCGGGCAACGTGCGCGAATTAGCCTTACTCGACTGCTATTAGCCCAACCTCAATTAATCTTATTGGATGAGCCATTCAGTAAATTAGACAGTGACCGCCGTGCGCAATTTAGAAGTTGGGTTTTTAACCAAATTCAGCAAGCACAAATACCCACTTTAATGGTGACGCATGATAAACAAGACATCCCAACCAATAGCCGTGTAATCAATTGGCAAACGGAGAGCCATTATGCTCGATAGTGTAAGTATTAAGATTATTAAAGCGCCGCTGAATATTATTGCAGCCCGTCTACATCCCTATGGTATTACTGCAAATCAAGTCACCTTCACAGGCTTTCTTATCGGTTGCTTGGCGCTTCCAGCATTAATTACAGAGCACTATTTGATTGCCCTGTTTTTTATCTTGCTCAATCGTATTTGTGATGGTGTTGACGGTGCGCTTGCTCGTATTCAAGGCATTACTGATGCGGGGGGCTTTCTTGATATTAGTTTAGATTTTTTATTCTATTCCTTAATACCTTTCGGCTTTGTACTCGCCAATTCAGAGCAAAATGCCATAGCTGGTGCATTTTTAATCTATGCATTCATTGGAACGGGCAGCAGTTTTCTTGCTTTTGCCGTTATGGCCAGTAAGCGAGGTATTGAAAACCCCGTATATCGTAATAAATCATTGTATTACATGAGTGGATTAACTGAAGGCACAGAAACAATCGCTTGTTTCATCCTCTTTTGCTTGTTCCCTCAACACTTCGCTGTCATTGCCTATATTTTTGCGTCAGCATGTTGGTTTACCACTTTTACGCGTATTTATGGTGGTTTTAACACCTTGAAATGAAACAACATAAGATGCTAAAAATGTAGCGTTAGCATCTTATTACTTCCCTCTTAAAGGCATTAAAAAAGAGAAATCCCCCCGTAACGATCTGCATATCTCCCGTGATATTGCTTGTGATCGTTACGCCTCACATAACAAAATGTGTAACGGTAAAAAACAACTTCCTGACTTTATTTAAAAGAATAAATCGATAGAAAACAGAGATTTTGTGGTGTGGTACAACTTAACACTACACCACATTCAACGAGGTGAAGAGTCCTCTGAAATAGATATACAACGCAATAGCTTTAAGCTCGTACTTAGAAATTTATATTGAGGATAAATTTTATCTAAACGCAAAAAAGCCGCTAAGGGTTAACTTAGCGGCTTTCTTTAATATGGCGGAGAGATAGGGATTT
This sequence comes from Photobacterium sp. SKA34, assembly GCF_000153325.1. Classification (GTDB taxonomy): domain Bacteria; phylum Pseudomonadota; class Gammaproteobacteria; order Enterobacterales; family Vibrionaceae; genus Photobacterium. The sequence continues at coordinate 377,294 of NZ_CH724144.1, read as the reverse complement.
GAACCCTAGATACGCTATAAACGTATGCCGGTTTTCAAGACCGGTGCTTTCAACCACTCAGCCATCTCTCCTAAATTGTTATCTCTTAAAAATAAGAGATGGCGGTGAGGGAGGGATTCGAACCCTCGATACGTTGCCGTATACACACTTTCCAGGC
>NZ_CH724144.1:318464-376998 GCF_000153325.1 Photobacterium sp. SKA34 | reverse complement strand
AGAACTGCGTTGTGAATCCGCTAGAGCGCACTCTGCTGTCATGCTAGATACGGAATTTGTCCGTACTCGCACGTTATACCCGCGTTTAGGTTTGATTCAATTATTCGATGGTGAGCAGTTATCGTTAATTGATCCAATTGAAGTAGAAGACATGGAACCATTGTGGGCACTGCTGCGAGATCAATCGGTGATTAAAGTGCTTCACGCCTGTGGTGAAGATCTAGAAGTGTTTCAGCATCATGCTGGCTGCTTACCGACGCCAATGTTTGACACTCAATTAATGGCAGCCTTCCTTGGACATGGCATTTCAACAGGTTTTGGCGCATTAGTGAAAGAATACGTTGGTGTTGAACTTGATAAAGGTGAAGCGCGAACGAATTGGCTCGCACGTCCTTTAACCGCAAAGCAACTTGATTATGCTGCTGCAGATGTTTATTACTTAAAGCCGTTGTTTGAAACCTTATTAGCTAAGGTAGAAAAACGAGGTTACATGGAAGCACTACAACAAGAATGCCAATCTGTCATGCAACGTCGTATCAAGCCCGTTGATCCAGAAAAAGCATATCTTGATATTAAAAACGCATGGCAGTTAACCCCACAGCAACTCTCGGTTTTGCAAAAAGTTGCAGCGTGGCGAGTACGTGAAGCTCAGAAGCGTGATATCGCATTAAATTTCATTGTCAAAGAATTACATTTGTGGAAATTAGCGCGTTTTAATATCAAATCACGAGCAGGGCTTGAGAAAGAAGATTTTGAGCCAATGGAAATCCAACGTCACGGTAACCGTTTATTGAAAATGGTACATGATTGCGATCGCATTGCAGCGCAAGATTATCCCGCAAAAATAGAGCGATTAGTTGATTTCCCTCACTACAAGCAGATGGTAAAACATATCAAAGACGTAGTAACCGATGTTGAAAAAGAGACCGGCTTAGCGCCTGAGTTCTTAGCTTCTAAAAAGCAGATCCACCAAGTATTATCTTGGGCATGGAAATATCAACGTCAAGATGAAAAACGACCTGAGATGTTGAAAAACTGGCGTCGTGATTTATTTGAACAACGTGTATTAACGCTATTAGACGAAAAAGCATAATTGTTTATTAGCATGCACTGGAAAAGAAAAAACCCGCTATTGCGGGTTTTTCTTTATTAACGTTCTTCGTCTGGTAACGTCACGTTAAGTTCGAGTACTGATAAATCTTCTTCTTTATGATCAAGGTTTACAGATACTTGATTTGGGTCGATTTGAACGTACTTACTGATCACATCTAAAATATCTTGCTTTAATTGAGGCAAGTAGGCTGGAGCCGGTTGTCCAGCACTACGACGTTCAGCGACGATAATTTGTAGTCTTTCCTTCGCTACGTTCGCCGTTTTCGTCTTTTTCGGGCGGAAAAACTCGAGCAGTGCCATATAAAGTTAGCCTCTAAATAAGCGTTTTAGGAAGCCTTTCTTCTCTTCCTCTAAGAATTTAAACGGGCGTTCCTCACCCAATAAACGAGCAACAGTATCTTCATAAGCAATACCTGCGTCAGATTCATTATCGAAAATAACGGGTTCGCCCTTATTAGACGCGTTTAGCACTGCTTGGCTTTCAGGAATAACACCTAAAAGAGGGATATGCAAAATTTCTTCAACATCTTGAACGCTTAGCATTTCACCTTGTGTTACACGTGTCGGGTTATAGCGTGTTAGTAGCAAGTGTTGTTTAACTGCGTCTTTGCCTTGCTCTGCACGGCGTGACTTAGAATCTAGAATACCTAGGATACGGTCAGAGTCACGAACAGAAGATACTTCAGGGTTAGTTGTTACAATAGCTTCATCAGCAAAGTAAAGCGCCATTAAAGCACCGGTTTCAATACCTGCTGGAGAGTCACAGATAATGAAATCAAAATTCATTTTATCCAAGTCATTAAACACACGCTCAACGCCTTCACGAGAGAGTGCGTCTTTATCACGAGTCTGAGATGCAGGTAAAACAAAAAGGTTGTTAACACGCTTATCTTTAATTAATGCTTGGTTCAGATTCGCTTCGCCGTTGATAACGTTTACGAAGTCATAAACGACGCGTCGCTCACAACCCATAATGAGATCAAGGTTACGTAGACCAATATCAAAATCAATAACCGCCGTTTTTTTACCGCATAAAGCTAGACCAGACGCAATGGCTGCGCTTGAAGTTGTTTTACCAACGCCGCCTTTACCTGAAGTAACAACGATAATTCGTGCCATTTACTAAATTCCTTATTAAAACTTTTATAAAGCAAGGTGCTCGATGTTAAGCGTATTATCAGTAATTGAAATTACAACACCCTTGCCCCAGAACTCATCCTGAATGTTATCACTTAGCCAGTAGTTTCCTGCAACTGATATTAGTTCAGATTGCAAGTTCTGACAGAAAATTGTCGCTTCTTGGTCTCCGTTCGCTCCAGCTAATGCTCGACCACGTAACGTACCGTAAATATGAATACAACCATCAGCAATAATTTCAGCACCCGCACTTACATGGTTGAGAATAATAAGATCACGATTTTTAGCATAAATCTGCTGACCAGAACGAACAGGAGTGCGAATGATAAGTGCGGATTCTCGGCCTTGCACTTGCTGAGAAGAGGGCTCTGCTTCAATAGATTCTGCTGTTGTTTTTTCTTTCACCGTGCGTGCGGCATTCATAATAGCAAATCCAGCAGATTTTGCTTGATTTTGTAACGCTTGTTCTTTACAACCGCTGATACCTACAGGGATCATGCCCGCGTCGACAATTGCTACTTTTAATTGCTCAAAATTAATATCTTTGCCTGCATTAGAGATATCGATAACAACGGGAGCTGATGCAAAGAAATTAGGTGCGAGTTCAATTTTTTCTTTTAGGTGATTGGTCGCTTTTTTGATATCACCATCAATTAAATGAAGTGCAGAGAGCGTAAATGAGCTCCCTTTAAGTTCAGTTGTCTTGGTCATGGCATTATTATGGTTAATATTTAAATTAACCATTCTTGTTGATTATCACAAAGGTACTAACATGGTATATTCCCTAGCAGTAAGGGGCAAGTTATCCTTGCTTTGACTTTGGAAATTCAGACAAAAGTCTCATCCTGTATGGTGAAAAATAAAACAATAGGGAATGATACGTTAAAATAGCTGTCTGAAAGAATAAGCTTTAACAAATAGGTGAATTGAAATGTTGTGTGCAATCTATAAAAGCTTAAAAAAAGATAACACATATTTATATGTAAATAAGAAAGATGATTTCTCCGATGTGCCTGAAGTATTAATGAATACATTTGGTAAACCGCAATTTGTTATGGTGATAAAGTTAGAAGATAGAAAATTAGCCTTGGCCGATGTTGAAAAAGTAAAAGAAGCATTAAATACTGTTGGCTTCTATCTTCAGGTTCCACCGCCAGTAACAAATTTATTGGATCAATATAAAGCCGAAAAAGCCGGCAGAGCTAATTAAGGTTATTATGCATAAGCGTTTTATATCGGCCGTTGTGGCCTTAGGATTAGGGATTTCCTCAACAGCTTATGCTGCTGATGAAGGGTTTAACGCATATATAAATAAACTAAAAGCAGAAGCGCGCAGTAATGGTATTTCTGAGCCTATTCTCGATTCTGCTTTTAAAGGCATTACATTTACTCATCGTGCAGTAAAAGCGGATAAAAACCAACCTGAGAAAAAATTAACATTAGATCAATATATTCCACGGGCTGTCACTGATTGGAAAGTCAAACAAGCACGTCGTTTATATCAAGAGAATAAAACAACGTTAGATCGTATTGGTAAAGAATACGGCGTACAGCCACGTTTTATTGTCGCGTTGTGGGGTGTTGAAAGTAACTTTGGCAAATTACAAGGTAATTATCATGTTGTTGAAGCATTAACCACGTTAGCTTATGAAGGCCGTCGTGAAGCTTTATTTCGAAAACAAGTGATGGCAGCATTACAAATCCTTCAAGAAGGTCATATTACAATTGATGAGATGAAAGGATCATGGGCAGGGGCGATGGGTCAATGTCAATTTATGCCAACATCTTATTTAACCTTTGCCGTCGATGGAAATAATGACGGTAGAGCGGATATTTGGAACACTAAAGCGGATGTTTTTGCATCTGCAGCAAATTACCTAAAAAAATCAGGTTGGAACGACAAATATACTTGGGGACGTCAAGTTAAGATCCCATCATCATTATCGGCTGATTTAAAAGGTACGGGTGTAGAAAAAACCAAAACACTAGCGCAATGGCAAACACTGGGTGTTCGTACTATGAGTGGTGGGAATTTACCAAAAGAAGACATTGATGCGTGGTTAATTCAACCTGATGATGAACATGGGCGTACTTACCTTGTTTATGGTAATTACCAAACATTAATGAAATGGAACCGTTCTCACTATTTTGCATTAGCTGTCAGTCACCTCGCTGATCGTATTTAATAGCTCTAACCAATAATAGATTAGGTTATCTGCATTGAAAGTCAGGCCCTGTTGCCTGGCTTTTTTATTTAAGGATGTTTTATCTATATTTAAAAATTAATAAAGATTTGCTTAGATATACCTATAAGCAATGTTAAAATTTATTTTTTAGATTGATGTCTGTAATTTTTGGTTTATGAAAGTATAAAAAAAGCCCAACTAAGTTGAGCTTTTTAAATATATGGCAGTAAATTAGATTTCAAATTCTTCTAAAGATTTACCATTTTCAAGTGCTAGCTTAAGCGCGCTTGGTGTACGGCCTTGGCCTGTCCACGTTTTTTCTTCACCGTTTTCATCGATGAATTTATATTTAGCTGGACGTGCAGCGCGTTTTGCTTTTGGTGCTTTTGAAAGGCTTGCTAACAATTCTTCAGGGTCGATACCATCAGCTAATAGCATTTCACGATATTGAGCTAATTTTTCATTACGCTCATTTTCTTTTGCTTGTTCTTCTTCTTCAGCTTCAGCACGTTCTTGAACAACGGTAGTTAATTTCTCTAAAGCTTCTTCTAGTTGCTCTAAAGTATATTCACGAGAAAGCGCACGAAGACTACGAAGGTTTAAAAGTGCTTTCATTGCATCAGACATTTTATATTTCCTGTTATTTTTAACTAACTGTAAATAATAATAGCAGTGTCGAATCATTTATTACAATAGTAATGCTTTTATTCTTTATGTCAAAACACTTTAAACATTCTTTATTCTTTATTGTTAATAAATCCGACATTCGTATTTTTATAAAAATACGAATGTCGGATTTATGCTTAATAGATGTTTACATAGTTACAAAATGAAACATATCTGCTCATAGGTTCATACTATTTAATGAATGAAGCTATACAGAGATAAAATTTATTTATAAAACAGTGTCATTTGATGTGTTGTTAAATGTTTCACGTGATGTTGTTGCAAATAATGAAACATGACGTAGAATAATCGCAACCTTGATGTAAGGTAGAGGCGCATTATTTATTAGTAATTAACAAGAGGGTGAAACCAATGACGGTTAATGAAAGGAGCTAATGCCGAAGAAAAAGTGACGTCAAATCCTTTTTCTGGGGTTGTATTGAATAAGTGCAACACTGCCATAGTATATAATCATATTCACTATGGAGCGCTACTGTGAAAGAGAAGAGCTAAGATGTTCTTCAAATATGGTTAACAACCATGTAATCCAGTAGATCTCCAACCTAATTCGGTTGTCTTTGAGATCATGAATTTAGTAGATTACTCCCATTCATTAGTATCCATTATTCCTCCTATTGTTGCATTAGGGTTAGCGATACTTTCTCGGCGTGTGTTAGTTTCTCTTGGTGCGGGTATCGTATTAGGAGCACTTTATTTAAATGATTTTTCATTTAATCATTCAGCTTCTTATTTAGGAGACACAATACAAAACTTATTCATATCTGATGGTGGTATTAACACCTGGAATATGAGTATTGTTTTATTCCTCATTATATTAGGCATGACGACAGCATTGTTAACATTGTCTGGTGGTACTCGTGCATTTGCTGCATGGGCACAAACAAAAATTAAAACGAAAAGGGGGGCGAAACTGCTTGCCGCCTTTTTAGGTGTGTTTATTTTTGTTGATGATTACTTTAATAGTTTAGCGGTGGGTTCTATCGCTCGTCCTGTTACGGACCGCTATTACGTTTCGCGTTCTAAATTGGCTTATATATTGGATTCAACAGCCGCTCCAATGTGCGTACTAATGCCTGCATCGAGTTGGGGAGCGTATATAATTACATTAATTGGCGGTATTTTAGTTACTCATGAGGTAACAGAATATACACCTTTAAGTGCCTTTTTGACGCTAGCGCCAATGAATTTCTATGCTATTTTTGCCTTAGCTATGGTTTTTGTTGTGTCTTGGTTCCAATGGGACATTGGACCAATGAAAAAACATGAGATGGCTGCAATGCACTGTCGTGGATTTGATGAAGGCAGTGATGTTGATGAACAAGCAAAAGATTTAACGGACGAATTAGAAATTGTTGAAAGTACGAAAGGTAAAGTTGGCGATTTAATTTGGCCGATTATTATTTTAATATTTGCCACGTTCTTTTTTATGATTTTTACAGGCTACCAAACATTAGCAGCAGACGGTAAACCTTTTGCTCTGTTAGGTGCGTTTGAAAATACCGATGTGGGTAAGTCACTTTGCCTTGGTGGTTTATTTGGCTTAGTTGCCGCGATTATTCCAGTCATTCGACAGCGTATTGCATTTAATGAAGTTATTCGTACGTTATGGATTGGTGCTAAATCCATGTTTGGTGCGATTTTAATTTTATTATTTGCTTGGAGTATTGGTAGCGTTATTGGTGATATGAAAACGGGTCAATATTTATCAACGCTCGTACAAGGGAATATTAACCCTATGCTATTACCGATGATCTTATTTTTATTATCAGGAGTGATGGCATTTTCTACAGGTACTTCATGGGGTACGTTTGGCATTATGTTACCTATCGCTGGTGATTTAGCTGGGGCGACCGATATTACGTTGATGCTACCAATGTTAGCGGGTGTATTAGCAGGCTCTGTATTTGGTGATCACTGTTCACCGATTTCAGATACCACGATATTGTCTTCAACGGGGGCACGTTGTCATCATATTGATCATGTCGCCACGCAACTTCCTTACGCGGTTTCTGTCGCTTTTGTCTCTACCATTGGTTTTCTTGTGCTAGGTATGACTGATTCATTACCCGTAGCCTTCATCGCGGCTATAATTACTTTTATTATGGTTTGTATATTGTTTGCTTGGTTATCACGACGAACTTATATCCTAACAGTAAAAAGCTGATTTTATCTCTGTTCTCTGAAGCCCATACACTTTTAATAAAAAGGGTATGGGTTTTTTTGTAACTAATGTGTACTTGTTAAGTCTATCACTTTTCATTGTGAGTGAATTTCTGTAGCATCGGCGCAGTTTTTTTAAACCAATCGTATTACTAGGGAATCCTCATGGCCCAAATGTATTTCTATTACTCTGCTATGAATGCAGGGAAATCGACCACATTATTGCAATCCTCATTTAATTATCGCGAAAGAGGAATGACCCCCGTTATTTTTACTGCTGCGATTGATGATCGTTTTGGTGTGGGTAAAGTCAGCTCTCGCATTGGTTTAGAAGAAGAGGCTGAGTTATTTAATGCAGAAGATGATTTATTCGAACGATTAAAAGCGTTATCGGATAAAGGCAAAATTGATTGCGTATTAATTGATGAATGCCAGTTTTTATCTAAAGCGCAGGTTTATCAATTAACCGAAGTGGTCGATAAACTCGATATTCCAGTGTTGTGTTATGGGTTAAGAACGGATTTTTTAGCTGAGCTATTTGAAGGTAGTCGTTACCTATTATCGTGGGCTGATAAACTTGTTGAATTAAAAACAATTTGTCATTGTGGTCGAAAAGCGAACATGGTGATCCGTCAAGATGAAACGGGTCGTGCTATTGCTGATGGTGAACAAGTTGAAATTGGTGGCAATGCTCGTTACGTATCGGTATGTCGATTACATTACAAAGAGGCATTAGGCCGTTAATTTTGTAACTTGTCTATAGTGTTTTTTCATTATATGTTTACATAAAAAAGCCAGTTAAATTTTAACTGGCTTTTGTTTTATTGGGACTAATAAAAATATTATTTCTTATTATGACGCTCTTGTAGTTTGTCAGTGATATCAGACAGTGATAGATCTTGATCTTGAAGCAGTACAAGCAGGTGATAGATCAAATCCGCTGACTCACACACTAATTCCGCTTTGTCACCCGACGTTGCCGCAAGCGCGACTTCAACGCCTTCTTCGCCCACTTTTTGCGATATACGCTTGGTGCCACGGGCGTAGAGGCTAGCTGTATAGGAAGACTCAGGATCTGCACCTTTACGGCTAGCCAAGAGCTGTTCAAGTTGATGAAGGAAAACCAGTGACGGTGGCTGTACACCGCTTTCATCAGAATCAAAACAGGTGGTCGTGTTTAAGTGGCAAGTTGGACCAATCGGATCTACTTGAACTAATAAGGTGTCTTGGTCACAATCAAGCTGAATACTTTTGAGTTGCAGTACGTTGCCTGATGTCTCACCTTTCGTCCACAGGCGCTCTTTGGTACGAGACCAGAAAGTGACTTGTTTAGTATCAAGTGTCTTTTGAAGAGCATCTTCGTTCATGTAGCCAAGCATTAGAACTTGACCACTGGCATTATCTTGAACAATAGCAGGGATCAGTCCGGCTACTTTTTCCCAATTGATTTTGGTTAATAAACTCATAGTCGGATCTCCACATTTTGCGTTTTCAGAAATTGCTTTAAATCACCAATGTTAATGATTTGTTTATGGAAAACAGAGGCAGCTAAGGCGCCGTCTACATTCGCAAGCTTAAAGGCATCGCTAAAGTGCTGCATTTCACCCGCACCACCAGAAGCAATTAAAGGTACGTTACACACACTGCGTACTATGTTGAGTTGCTCTAAGTCGTAACCATTACGCACGCCATCTTGGTTCATCATGTTCAGTACGATTTCACCAGCGCCACGACGTTGAACTTCTTCAACCCAATCACGTGTTTGCCATTGGGTAGCTTTGGTACGCTTTTCATCACCAGTAAATTGGTATACCTGATATTGACCTGTTTCAGCGTCAAAATAGGAATCAATACCGACAACGATACATTGCACACCGAACTTATCAGCTAATGTGGAGATTAATGTTGGATCTGCCAGAGCTGGAGAATTGATAGAGACTTTATCTGCACCAAATTGAAGAATACGGCTTGCATCGTCAGCAGACTTAATACCACCGGCTACACAAAATGGAATATCAATTACTTCTGCAACGCGAGATACCCAGCTTTTATCAACAACACGACCGTCACTTGATGCAGTAATATCGTAGAAAACCAGTTCATCTGCGCCTTCTTCAGCGTAACGTTTTGCCAGTGGTACAATGTCGCCAATGATTTCGTGGTTACGAAATTGGACGCCTTTTACAACCTGACCATCACGTACGTCTAAACAAGGAATAATACGTTTAGCTAACATTGTGGTCTCCTTAATTGTTCCAGCATGTAAAGGCTTGCTCGGCAGTAAACTTACCGTCGAGTAGGGCACGACCGACAATAACGCCAGCTACGCCGGAGCCTTTTAACGCTGCAATATCATCAAGCGAGCCAATGCCGCCAGATGATTGAAATTGTACTTGCGGGTATTGACGACAAAGATCGATATACAACTCTACATTAGAGCCTGCCAATGTGCCATCACGAGAAATGTCAGTACACAAAACGTGTTTTAAACCCACTTTTAAGAAATCTTCTAATAGCGCCTCAATAGTAACGCCTGAATCTTCTTGCCAACCAGAAACAGCAACAATGCGGTTACCATTGTCATCAATATTAATATCCAGTGCCAATACAATGTGTTCAGCACCGTATTTTTCCATCCAACCTTTTACCATCTCTGGTTGTTTAACGGCGGTTGAACCTATCACTACGCGTTTAGCACCTGCGTTAAGCAGATCTGCGACGTCTTGTTCGGTGCGTACGCCACCACCAATTTGTACATTTGCTAGTGTGCTTTTGAGTAGTTTTTCAATAAGGGATAACTGACGGGCTTGCGTATCTTTTGCGCCCGTTAAATCAACCAAGTGGAGCCAGTTAGCGCCTGCTTGGTGGTAAAGATTAAATTGCTCTGCGGGATCGACTTTGTATTCTGTTACTTGACCATAGTCGCCTTGGAATAAACGAACGACTTGGCCTTCAATCAGATCTAATGCAGGAATAATCATAACAAGTCCTTTGTTATCGTTATAGTTCGAGGAAGTTTTGAATTAATTTCGCGCCAGCTTTACTTGAACGCTCTGGGTGAAATTGCACCCCGTAGTAATTGCCGCTTTGCACTGCAGCGGTAAAGCTTTGGCCATATTGGGCGTTGGCGATAGTTTTGCCACCTTGTTGCGCGGTATTATCAAATACAGGCATGGCGTAACTATGAACGAAATAAAAATAGCTTCCCGCAGGAATGCCATTAAATAGTGGGTGATTATCTTCCGGTGTAATAGTGTTCCAGCCCATATGTGGCAGCGGTAAACCCTCTGCTTGGATTTTCTCTACAGAAGCATCACACAAATCTAGACAGGGAATAATTTCACTGCCATTTAGCCCATGCTCTTGCGACGCTTTACCAAGTAATTGCATACCTAAACAGATCCCCAACAACGGTTTAGTCACTTGTTTTACTAAGTTAACTAAATCACGCTGTTGTAGGTTCTGCATTGCTTCACTGGCTGTACCGACCCCCGGAAGAAAAAGTTTATCGGCAGCAAGTACAACTTCTGGATCTTTGCTGACTTCCACTTGATAGCCAAGACGTTCAATAGCAAAGCGAACAGAAGAGACATTGGCACAGCCTGTATCAATAATGACGACGCGCTGTTGAGTATTGATTGCGGTCATTACAACACTCCTTTACTGCTTGGTAGCTCGTTACCTTCTACTTTAATCGCTTGGCGTAATGTGCGCCCGAAAGCTTTAAATAGGCTTTCAACAATGTGGTGATCGTTATTACCTGTTGATGATAAGTGCAGAGTACAAGCGAGCGTATCAGTTAAAGAGCGGAAGAAGTGCGGCACCATTTCCGTTGATAGGTCACCTACTTGATCACGACTAAATTGTGCATCAAATTTCAAATATGGACGACCAGATAGATCTAATGCGCATTGTGCTAAACACTCATCCATCGGTAGGCTAAAACCAAAGCGGCCAATTCCACGTTTATCACCTAAGGCTTTTTTCAATGCTTCGCCTAAGGCAAGTGCGGCATCTTCAACACTGTGGTGATCATCGATGTGTAAATCACCATCAACGGTTAAGGTCATTTGGAAACCACCGTGCGTGGCGATTTGATCTAGCATGTGATCAAAAAAACCAAGGCCAGTTGAAATCGTATTACCGCCCGTTTGATCTAAATTCACTTTAACACGAATGTCAGTTTCTTTGGTGGTTCTTACAACTTCAGCAATACGAGGTTGGGTGGTTAAATCAGTTAAGATCTGCATCCAATTCATGGTTTCAGGGTTGTACTGAATACCACGAATCGCCATGTTTTCAGCCAGTTGTAGATCAGTAATCCGATCGCCAATGACTGCTGATGTTTCAAAATCTACACGACCTTGCTGGAGGTACTCTTTGACCAGCCCAAGCTTAGGCTTACGACAACTACAACCTTCGTTATCAAAATGAGGACAAATCAGCACATCGCTAAATACAACACCTTGTGATTCGAAGATTTCCATCATCATATTATGTGGTGCGTCGAAATCTGCCTGTGGGTAGCTATCTGTACCTAAACCATCTTGGTTTGTCACCATCACTAGTTTGTAGCCTGCGTTTTGCAAAGCAAGTAGGGCAGGAATGACATTTGGTTCAAATTTAAGTTTGTCTAAACGGTCTACTTGAAAGTCTACTGGCGGCTCAACAATTAAGGTGCCGTCACGGTCAATAAATAAAATCTTTTCCTTGCTCACAATCAATGTCCTTATTGTTGTTCTAATTGGCTACGAATAAAGGCGAGAGTCTTCTCACACTCATCACGGTTACCTACACTGATTCGAATACAGTTTTCAATCGGAGAGCGGCGTAAAATAATGCCGTTATCCCATAATGCTTTAAAGAGTTGATCTGCATTAGGGAATTTAATCAGTAGGTAATTACCGTAGCCATCAAATACGGTTACGCCATCTAACATGCTTAAACCCGCTTGTAAGTAAGCGCGGTTAGCACTGATATCAAGCACTTGAAATTTTGTACGTGCACGACCTGCTTCTGATAGGGCTTGGACTGCAATTTCAGTGACAGGTACAGGTACTGGGTATGGTGCAATCACTTTAAGCAAAACATCAATGATGTCGCTATTGGCAATGGTAAAGCCACAGCGTAACCCCGCTAGTGCAAACGCTTTTGAGAGGGTGCGTAAAATGACCAAATTAGGGTAGCTTGACAGTAAATCACTGGCACTTTCTTCTAAGCAGAAATCGATATAGGCTTCATCAACCACGACTAGAGATGAGTTTACTGTCATATCGAGCAGGGCTTTAATGTCTTTACGTGCTAACAAGTTACCTGTTGGGTTATTCGGGCTACAGACGAAAACAATTTTTACACCATCGAGGTTTTGTGAAATAGCCTCTAAATCTAATTGCCACTTGTTTGTAAGCGGAACAACTTTCGCATTGACATCGTAAGTTTCAGCACTGATCGCGTACATACCGTATGTTGGCGGACAATATAAAATACTGTCCTGGTTTGGCTCACAAAAAGCGCGGATCAGAAGCTCAATACCTTCATCTGCACCACGTGAGGTTAACACTTGCTCAGGTTTTACCTTGGCATAGTCTGCGTAGGCATTGATTAATGCTGGTGGCTGACATTCACTGTAACGGTTTAGTCTTGCAAGGTTAATACTGTACTCGTTATCAAATGGGGATTCATTAGCGTTTAACCAAATATCCCCACTGCCACCAAGTCGACGGGCTGATTGATAAGGGGTTAATTCACGTACTGTTTTACGTGCTAGTCTTGCCATCGTCATGATTTATCCCTCACGCTTAGCCGTTAATTTTTCAACGCGTATTGTTACTGCACGTTTGTGGGCATCAAGACCTTCAGCATCGGCAATCGTCGTCACTGTTTTAGCTAAACCTAGCAGACCATCTTCAGATAGTTCTTGTACCGTCATGCGCTTAGAAAAGTCAGCTAAGCCTAAACTTGAGTAAGTACGTGTGTAGCCATAGGTCGGTAATACGTGGTTAGTACCAGATGCATAATCACCAACAGACTCTGGTGACCAGTTACCTAAGAAAATAGAACCTGCGTTATCAAGTAATGGTACTAAATCACGTGGAGTATGGGTTTGAACAATTAAGTGCTCAGGCCCATAGTTGTTAGAAATCGCAATACACTGCGGTAATGTTTCTGCCACAATTAAGAGGCTTGAGCCTAATGCTTCTTTAGCAATATCTGCACGTGACAGCTTAGCTAATTGACGTTGAATAGCATCTGCTGTTTTATCTGCGATTACAGGATCAGGCGTAACCAAAATGACTTGAGAATCAGGACCATGTTCAGCTTGGCTAAGTAGGTCCGCTGCAATAAAGTCAGGATCTGCGTTGCTATCTGCAATCACTAATACTTCAGAAGGGCCTGCTGGCATATCAATGGCAGCACCGCGAAAATCATTGCTGACTTGGCGTTTAGCTTCCGTTACAAAGGCATTGCCAGGGCCAAATATCTTATCGACTTTAGTAACGGTTTCGCTGCCGTAAGCCATAGCAGCTACCGCTTGTGATCCGCCTACATTGTAAACTTCATCGATGCTGCATAATTTAGCAACGTATAAAATTTCATCAGCAATCGGTGGTGGAGAGCATAGCACCACTTTTTGGCAACCTGCTATTTTAGCGGGAACACCTAGCATTAACACGGTTGATGGTAGTGGTGCACTGCCACCTGGAATATACAAACCAACTGAATTAACGGGGCGTGTCATTTGCTCACAGATTATACCTGGCTGTGTTTCTACACGAAGAGTCGGTTGCTTCTGTGCCTTGTGGAAGGTACTGATATTGTCAAAAGCTTGTTGTAGCGCTTCTTTCATCTCTGTACTTAGTCGAGCACATGCATCATCGATTTCTGCATTACTGACTTTGATCGATGCTGGACGAATACCATCAAATTTTTCTGTCAGTTCAAGTAAAGCTTCATCACCACGTTCACGAACATCGCTAATAATGCCAGAAACAATAGCGCTAATATTAGCGCCATTATTGACGGCTGGTCGAGCAAGAAGATTTTCTCGCTGACTTTCACTTAAGGATTGCCATACAACTGTCTTCATCGATTACTCCATCATTTTCTCGATTGGCAATACTAGAATAGAGCTTGCGCCTAATTCTTTTAGCTGTTCCATTGTTTCCCAGAATAGGTTTTCAGAACTCACTAAATGGATAGCAACACGAGATTTGTCTTCAGCAAGAGGAAGTACTGTTGGATCTTCAGCACCAGGTAGTAGGTGTTTAATTTGCTCTAGGCGATCAGTGGGTGCATGCAGCATAATGTATTTTGATTCTTTTGCTTGGATCACACCTTGCATACGGGTCAGTAAACGTTCAATTAATGCTTGTTTTTCAGCATCAAGTGTCTGTGTTGACTGGATCAGTACCGCTTTTGAACGCAGGATCACTTCTGTTTCTTTAAGACCATTCGCTTCAAGTGTGGCACCGGTTGAAACCAAATCACAGATAGCATCAGCAAGCCCTGCTCGTGGAGCAACTTCAACCGAGCCGTTTAGCATACAAGTGCTAAATTTAACGCCTAGCTCATCCATATAACGTTTTACTAATTGCGGATAAGTCGTCGCAATGCGTTTACCGTTTAAATCTTGAGGGCCGTTGTACTCAGCATCTTTATCAATCGCGATAGATAGGCGGCAACCACCGAAATCTAGACGACGCAGTTTTTTGTAATCTGATGGTTCACCGCGAGCCGCACGTTCAAGGCCGACTTCTTCAAGTTCATTTTCACCAATCACACCTAAATCAACCACACCATCCATGATAAGACCAGGAATGTCATCATCACGAACAAGTAGCAAGTCGATAGGCATGTTTTCAGCGTGAACAACAAGACGTTCGCCTACCATGTTAAATTTCACACCACAGCGTTTCAGCAGTGTTTGACACTCTTTACTTAGACGGCCTTTTTTCTGAATCGCAATGCGTAATCGTTGTGTTTGCATAGTCATTTCCCTGTCCTAATTCACTTAATTCAAAATCTGGTATTAAAAAACCCCCGGAAGCTTGTATCTTCCGAGGGTCTGAATTTGATTATTCCTTGTGACCACTGGAAGAGTATGTTGTCTTCCAGGGTGAGGCGTATCCTCCCGAAAGACTAGTCAGGATGGTGATGAATATGATTGTTAGTCATTTGGATACGCATAATAAAATCTCGTTAATACATAATGGTGTTATTTTCTTGTTATCCACACTAACCAAGAGTGTTGGATAATGCAACATTAATTTTAACCTTTTAACTGTTTTATTTTTCTTTTCGAAAATAGTTTCGGCGATGTCGAAATTGTAAGAATAAATCCCCTAACTTGTTGAGTTTTAGATAGTTAAATTAATTATGCCGAAAGATATAAGGGGAGGTTAATTATTGGATTAACATATAGTTTTATGTGAGATAACATACTTAAATAAGAAAAACCGATCTTAGATCGGTTTAAGAGATTGGAATGTTAACGATATATTAACCACAACATTTTTTATACTTCTTGCCGCTACCACATAAGCAAGGGTCATTACGACCAAGGGTTTTAGGACTTTTTACAGGGACAGGTGAAGCTGATTGCTCTACAGGTGCTGGCTCTGGGTATTCACCATCAATGTAAAACCAACATAGTTTGCTATCTTTTTCTTGTTGTAAAAAGCGTGAACGTTCTTGCAGGATATATTCATTGCCTGCTTCTTTGTACATAGCTTTAAATTCAACAAAACCTTCGCCGCTTTCAGCTATTTCGCTGTTTAGAATATCTAACCCTAACCATGTTAAATATACTGATTCTGCAATTGCATCACGGTGTTGTTCTGCTTCACAGCTTGGATGGTAAGTTTGAATAACGAAATCAACTAATCCGAGTTCATGGGCACTGTAACGTGCACGCATCAGTTGTTCTGGGTGTTGTGCTTTTGAATGATCAAGATGGATAGGTTTACAGCACTCAATAAGGGGCTTATTGCTTCCACAAGGACACATTGTCGTGTTTTTAGACATGTTTATTTAGCCGAGGTTTGCTCATATTCAGTAGACCATTTTACTGACTCTAAATAGTAGTCTGCAATGCTTGATTCATTGATTTTCAATGCAGCACTGTATTTTCTAACTAATGGCCAATTTGCCTGATCGTAAGCATCGGTTAAGTTTAATATTACTCCTAAAGGGCCAGCACGTTTAGTTAATGCTAACTTAACCTGTTCACTTAAAGGAAGGAGCTCTATTAGCTCTTCTAATGGTTGATCAAGCAAAGAGTCTAATAAGGAAAATAACCCAGTAAGGAAGGCTTGGTTGCCATGATCTTTGGGGACTCGTGTTCGGTATAGCTGCTCACAAAAATGTGCACGTTGGAGTGATAAGTTATAAAGAGATTGAGGTTTATTTTCAACCGCATGAGATGTCGCGACAAACGTAACAAAACGTCGTAGCTGATCTTCACCAAGAAAAATTAACGCTTGCTTAAAAGAGGTAACTGGCTTTGAACGTATTGATGTTAGTGCATTGACGTGACGAAGTAATTTGTACGATAAGGTCAAATCAGTCGCAATAATTTGCTCAATTTTGTCAAAATCGACATCTGCGGCACAAATTTCTTTAAACAAACGTAATGTTGTTAAAGATGAGGGTTTTAATGATTTTCGTTGGATCATTTCTGGCTTACTGAAAAAGAAGCCTTGAAAAAGATCAAAGCCCACATCATAAGCTTGTTGATATTCTTCTTGTGTTTCTACTTTTTCGGCTAAGAAACGTAGTTTTGTTTTTTCTTTATATAATTGAATAAATCGTGCGGCTTTTTCAATACTGATAATACGAATATCGAATTTAATAATATGGATATAGGGGAAAAAACGAGTCCATTGTTTATTAGGGATAAAATCATCAAGTGCGAGTGTGTAGCCTTTTTGATGAAGTTTCTTTATTGCTTCAAAAAGTTCGTCAGTTGGTTCACAACTTTCAAGTATTTCGATGATAAAACTTTGTTTTGGAAAAAGAAGAGGTGTACCTGAGACTATTGAGCTATGAGGGAAATTAACAAATGCACGTTTACCTGATGTTAATTGAGCTTCTCCAGCAGAACTGAAAAAGTTATCGTTAAGCAGACGGTTTGTGGCTTGTTCATCATCAATATTTGGAAAGCAGTTATCTGGACCATCCCTAAATAAAAGTTCATAGCCAACAGTTTGCTTATTTCTATTTAAAATAGGTTGTCGAGCAATATATGAAAACATTGTTATCTACAGAAGAGTCCAAAAAATAAAATCAATTTAGTATTGTTGTTATAAGCTAAAGCATACCAAATTTATATAATTCACAAAGTGATGTTTTTAACACTATTTAAATAAAGCATCGAAGTATAAACACATTGTAATTACATTTAGTTTAAAAAATTACATATTATCAATATATTAGTCAATAAGGTTGTTATGTGTAATAAAAATGGAGTGTAATCTATTTTGAGTTCATAATAGCAGAGTTTCAACAATTCACCCTTGGAGTGAATTGTTTGAGCTACCTACTTAATTTTTTATCATTCGTTTTTGTACTATTTATGTCTATATTTACCTTGATACAAGCGGGATTGCTTGTTGGTGGTAGTGTTTTTATTGTTATGCTTTTGATGGCATGGCGGAAAAACCGAAAGCAGGAAGCAGATACACGAGTTATTCCCATTGCCTTAATTGGTGGTTTTGCAAACTTCTGTGACACTTTAGGAGTAGGGAGCTTTGCCATTATGACGGCAGGCTATAAACAGTTTAAGCTCATTGATGATCAAGTTCTTCCCGGAACAATGAATTGCCAAGCGGTGTTAGCTACCGTTGTTCAAGCGCTTATTTTTCTGACTGCAGTAAATGTAGATTCAATCACCTTATTAAGTCTTGTCGTTTCAGCGTGTTTAGGGGCAACAGTTGGTGCGCGTTTAGTCTCTAATTGGGATCGCCAACATATACGTCTTGTGATGAGTGGTGCGCTGTTGGTGGTGGCAGGCTTGATGCTTGCGGGTCAATTAAAGCTATTTCCACTAGGTGGTACGAGTTTAGGGTTGAGTGGCTGGAAATTAGCGATTGGCATTGCCGGTAACTTTTTATTTGGCGCCCTTATGACTGTAGGGATAGGTTTGTATGCTCCGTGTATGACGATGATCTTCATGTTAGGTATGAATCCGCTTGCCGCATTCCCTGTGATGATGTGCTCATGTGGATTTTTAGGTTTCTTTTCTGCTGGTGGTTTCTTACGTCGAGATAAAATTAATAGTCGAGCGTCAGTGGCGGTTGCAATAACAGGACCTATTGGTGTGGTGATTGCAGCCTATTTAGTGAAATCGCTAGATATGAAGTTGTTGGCTTGGCTTGTTTGTGGGGTTGTCTTATATACCTCTTTGACGATGTATCGTTCTTGGGCGGCTGATCGAAAAGAGCTCAAGCAAGTCAATCTTGAAGAAAAGATCGCATAATGAAGAAAGGTACGCATTGCGTACCTTTTTTATTGCTGCTGATTAGTATCAAAATTACGGGTTTCTAGCTGATAGCCATCTGGCGTAACGACTAATACCGAACCATGCTCATACCAATCACCGAGGACAATACGTGAGGCTGGCTTATTATCAATGGTGAGTGAATGAATATCTGGTCGATGGGTATGACCATGGATCATTTGATCAACATGGAAGGCTTGCATCAATCGAATCACTTCACTTTGTGTGACGTCCATGATGGATTGGCTCTTCATCTGGTTATTCTTACTACTCTTACTTCTAAACTTCTCACCAATTTTAATACGACGAGAAAGAGGAATGCGGAAGAATAACCATTGAATAAACTTGTTATGCACTTTTTTACGGTAACGTTGGTACGCTTCGTCATCTACACATAAAGTGTCACCATGAAGGATTAAGGTTGGTTTTCCGTACAGTTCAACAATGCAATGTTCAGGAAGTAACTGAACCCCCGTTTGTTGGCTAAAACGTTTACCAATTAAAAAGTCGCGGTTACCATGGATAAAATAGCAAGGAACCCCTGAGTCAGTGAGGGTTTTAAAGGCCTGTTTGATTTGTTGTAAAAAAGGTGAGTCTTCATCATCACCAATCCACATTTCAAACAAATCCCCGAGCACGTATAAGGCGTCAATATTTTTGGTGTCTTCTGCCATAAATCGCAAAAAACATGCAGTCATATCAGGACGCTCAGCACTTAAGTGCAGATCTGAAATAAATAGTGTAGTCATAATAGAAAAGGGCAACAAACGCTACCCTTAATATCAATGAAGACTTATTCTTCGATTGTTACGTTTTCAATAATAACATCTTCAACAGGTACATCTGAGTGGTAACCGTTACGGCCTGTTTTCACAGCCTTAATCTTGTTAACTACGTCCATACCTTCAACGACTGCTGCAAATACACAGTAGCCCCAGCCGCTCATGTTTTCGCCGGTGAAATCTAGGAAGTTATTGTCTTTAACGTTGATGAAAAACTGAGAGCTTGCAGAGTGAGGAGCGTTAGTACGCGCCATTGCAAGTGTGCCTGTTTTATTGCTTAGGCCATTATTTGCTTCGTTTTGAATTGTAGCGCGAGTTTCCTTCTCTTCCATACCTGGAAGCATGCCGCCACCTTGAACCATGAAACCATCAATAACACGGTGGAAAATAGTACCGTTGTAGAAACCATCACGGCAGTATTGAAGGAAGTTTGCACATGTTTGAGGTGCTTTGTCTTCGAATATGTTAATTTTGATGTCACCAAAATTTGTGTGAAGGGTAATCATGATCTTTTCCTTTAATGGAGTATTTTTCTTTGAGTATTGAATATTAACTTACCATAGCCTGCTCAGACAAACATTACCCGATTAATCGAAGGCTAATGGTTAAAATAGCATTCATTAAAGGATTTTCCTTGCCAACAAAAGGCATAAAAGGTGTAATTACCCTTCAAATTTGTAATCCTACTACTATGAGTAATGAAGAGACATGTTAAAGATCTATAACTCGCTCACACGACAGAAAGAGGCATTCACCCCAATCCAGCCTGGTAAAATAGGCATGTACGTTTGTGGAGTAACGATCTACGATTTGTGTCACATCGGACACGGTCGTACGTTTGTATCTTTTGACGTGGTTTCTCGTTACCTACGCTATTCTGGTTATGATTTAACATTTGCTCGTAATATCACTGATATCGACGATAAAATCATTAAGCGTGCCGCAGAGAATGGCGAAAGTTGTGATTCATTAACTGAGCGTTTGATTGGTGAAATGCATGCGGATTTCGATGCGTTAGGTATGAAACGCCCAGATGTTGAACCACGTGCGACACAGTTTATCGCAGAAATTATCGCGCTTTGTGAGCGCTTAATTGAGCGTGGTTTTGCGTATGTTGCTTCTAATGGCGATGTCATGTTTGAAGTGAGCAAGTATGAAGATTACGGTCGTTTATCTAAGCAAGATCTTGACCAACTTCAAGCAGGTGCGCGTGTTGATATTGATATGGCAAAACGTAGCCCACTCGACTTCGTATTATGGAAAATGTCTAAGCCAGGTGAACCTACATGGGAATCGCCATGGGGTCCTGGCCGTCCAGGTTGGCACATTGAATGTTCAGCAATGAACTCTGCAATATTAGGCGATCACTTTGATATTCACGGTGGTGGTTCAGATCTTCAATTCCCACACCATGAAAACGAAATCGCACAATCTTGCTGTGCACACGATACCCAGTATGTAAATACTTGGATGCATAGTGGCATGGTAATGGTTGATCGCGAGAAGATGTCTAAGTCATTAGGTAACTTCTTCACTATTCGTGATGTATTAAATCATTACGATCCTGAAACGGTACGTTACTTCCTAATGTCTGGTCACTACCGTAGCCAGCTAAACTATAGCGAAGAGAACTTGAAACAAGCACGTTCTGCACTAGAGCGTCTATACACCTCACTTCGTGGTTTAGACACATCTATTGAAGCGGCTGGTGGTGAAGAGTTTGTTGCTCGCTTTAAAGAAGCAATGGATGATGACTTTAATACACCTGAAGCGTACTCAGTAATGTTTGACATGGCGCGTGAAATTAACCGCTTGAAAACAGATGATGTTACTAAAGCCTCAGCATTA
This sequence comes from Photobacterium sp. SKA34, assembly GCF_000153325.1. Taxonomy (GTDB): domain Bacteria; phylum Pseudomonadota; class Gammaproteobacteria; order Enterobacterales; family Vibrionaceae; genus Photobacterium. The sequence continues at coordinate 355,588 of NZ_CH724144.1, read as the reverse complement.
GGTTCACGTATGCGTGAGCTTGCTGATGTACTTGGTCTTTTATCTCAAGAGCCTGAAGCTTTCCTACAAGGTGGTGCTGGTGAAGATGATAATGTGGCTGAAATTGAAGCATTGATTCAACAACGTCTAGATGCGCGTGCAGCAAAAGATTGGGCTGCAGCAGATGAAGCTCGTGATAAGTTATTAGCGATGGGCATTATCTTAGAAGATGGTGCACAAGGCACAACATGGCGTCGTAAGTAATTACATCCCCATAAGAAAAAACCGAGCTTAGTGCTCGGTTTTTTTATATTACTGATATAAATACGAATTAACCATCGGTACTTTTGAGCGCGATCGCGGGTGGTCTTATACCGTTACGTGCAAATTCTTCCATTACACGCAGTGTAATATCAGTTTCAAATAACTTTTCATATTTGGTATCAACTACATAAGCTTTACAAGTCAACATGATAGCGAGGTAGTTATCCGTAATAGTTTGCTTTACTAAAACCGTCACAGGTTTGGGTAGGTGAATATAACGGCTTGATGATGCTGCTTCTTGGATTAAATCACGGGCTAACCGGATATCTTGATCCATACTGATATAGAAGGGGATCACCACCTGCATGTCTAGCTCGCCATAGTTACCACTGACGGTGACTTCACTTAAGAATTTGTTGTTTGGTATAGTGATAATATCGTCATTTAAGGTGCGCATACGTACAGAGCGCAAACCAATAGTAATAATGTCACCATAATTGCCTTCAAATGTTACACGATCGCCAACTTGGAAAGGTCTATCAATCATCACGGTTAAGCCTGCAATGAACGAGGCAGCCAAGTCTTTAAGGGCAAAACCGACAGATACCGCAATAGTACCGCCAATCAAAGCTAAGATACGATCATCAACACGGAAGCTCATCATAAAGACGGCAATACCCGTCGACATATAAATGAAGAATTGGAAGAAAGATTGCAACTTTTGTAGCAACATTCTACGTTGAGCAAATTGGCTACTGATACCATCAACAATCGATTGAATGAATCTCAGTAGTATCCAAGCGGCACAAACCGTTAATGCTGAAAAGAGCACGCCACTCCAACGAATCAGGCTAGCAAATTGTTGCAAACTTTCAATATTTGGCATGTCATCAGCAAAAACTGCCGGTGAAAAACTTAGAAGTATTAGGCTAAATAGACAGAATAAACGCTTCATTTATTTCACCAATAAGTGCTGACGGTGGAGAACATTAGTTATATGACGGAACCAGTGATCGGAGATTTTAGCTTTATCATCTGACCATTCAATAAAACCACGACTTTGGAAGTAACGTAACGTACCAATAACTTCATCAAGGCTGAGCTGGGTACACTCAGAGAGCTCTTTTGGGGATGCGACTTCTAACTGAACAATAGAACGTAACACTGCTAACATCGGCTTTGGCATTTGTTCTAAATCTTCAGATTGTGGTGCTTTAAATAAACGTACCAGTACTTTATCTGTGTCTTTATCTCGTTGCAGAGAGAAGCGGAAGAAACGTACAGCAACCGTAGGGTTACCATCAGAGTAATCCCACAGAATACGATAGAAGCCTCTTTGAGCACGTTCTTCTTCTGTGATGTCATCCTCATCCCACTGACGAGGCAGAACTAGGCCTTCAAAGCTGATTGCAAACTCCCCTTCGGAAGAGGTACGGGTTTTTAATAAGTCGCCAATTTGCTGTTCACTCCAGCGTGGCATAAAGGTGACTAAATCAAACAGTAAACGCTCACCACGAGCACGATCAACAAAACGCCAACATGATTTTTCAACCGCAATAATCGCACGATGACTTTTTCGTGTTTTACGCAATAAATTTGTGATACTCATTAGATCTTTTAATCCACCGACTTTAGGCGTCACCAATCGTTGGGCGTTATCGATGGCAATTAAATAGGTTGTTTCACTATTACGTAAGTATTCAAGAATATCATCTTCACAACTGTCACTTGCAAGCCCAAGTGCAGTAGAAAACTGTTGTAGTAATTCTGCGTAGCCATCATAAGGACAGTTAATGTATATCGGTGTTGCGTTTTTAACTTTGTGTAATAAGCGACGAAGAAGTGTCGTTGTGCCAATGCCACGCTCACCAGAAACAACACAAACAGCGGGTTTATCTGTTAATAAGTACCCTGAAAGCTGTTTAATTTCTTCTAACGCATAGTCTTCAATGATTGAGCTATCGTCACTGCCTGGTTTTACATATTCATAAGTAGCGGCACCTTTGATACGAACCATATTGAGTTGTTCGCGTGAGGTTTCTGTTTGTTTAGCAACTTCAATACGGAATAGATAGGCGAGTGCATGACGAAAGAAAATGTACTTTGATAAGTTAGCAACCAGTGTATGTTGAAAGCGGCGTAAGGTAAGCCATGCAGCGCCTAGTGCTGTTGCCGGAATCGACAGTAATAATTTATCTTTATGTTTGAGTGCCCATTTAATAGAAAGGGGCAGATGTGTCGCGCCTTCTAAACGCTTAAAGACGATATGTCGCCAACGGCGAAGCGTAATTAAGGTTAATAATATGAAACCAAAAAAGATAATTGACCAAATCCACGCATAGATGGTGCCTTGCCCCAGTGTACGCGCTGAAATTTGCAGAATAACGCCTGCGGTAATAAATCCCCATACGTATTGGCGAATAGTTGAAAGACGCAATGCGACAACTTCAGCATCACTATTATTGATACTATTACGACGCGTAAACTCGAGAATAAAGCGCACTGCAATTGAGCCACCAAGAATCCACCAGGTGAATATTTCCAAGTAGATCAAGTGATGCAAGCTTGGTAATTGAGAAACAACACGAAGTGAAAGCGTGATTGCAATTAACCAACCGATTGGTCGGTGCGCTCGACTAATATACCAAATTGCACGAAATAAAAGGCTGGGGTGTGGGTTATGTTCGAGCTGTGTTTATCTAAAATGTTCGATTAAACGTGCGCTATTACGCTGCCACCAAAAAAGTAAAAATAAAATAGCGAAAACTTTTAAGGCTACCACAAGAATGGGTACTGGTGAGATCAGCATATCTTTTAGCAAATCATGGAAACTGCGTAATTGATATAAGACTATGTATTGTAAGTTAAGTGCTGTGATTGATAGCTCTAACTTAAATTGTTGAACGCCAAAAGGGCCAAACCCTGTCACCTTATCTTGGATAGCAGATGAACTTAAATTGAGAAGGCGCTCTTTATCTTGGCTAATGCTTAGAAGTGAACTGTAAACCGATGACAGTTCTTCCCACGCTTGTTCTTTATTACCACTTTTATGGTATTCATTTAGTACTGTTGCTAGTAAATTTTGGTGTTTCTTTTGTTGTGAGAGTGTCTTAGACAGTAATGAATTAACTTTTTTAACATCATTATGAGTGAGTAAGTGCTGATCAGGTAGCTGATTAATTGCAGTATTTATGCTCATTGCTGCTTGGGTTAATTCAGGCTGGTCTGTTTCAAAAAGCGTTAGCGTAGCAGATGCTGAAGCACTAAATATCAGAATGAAACTACAGAGTAATGAGTATATCGTTAATCGCATTAATTTTTCATATTTCCTAAATAATGAAGATAATGGTAGACCAAATAAGACGCGAATAATTGTTGTCTTGTAAAAGTAAGAATTAGATCACGTCATAAAGATCATATAGTTAATAGTCGGCTTTAATAATAATTAGATATTTTCAGGGAGTTGTGTTCCACACTTTTTGCAGAAATCAGCATCCACTTCATGACCGCTGGTCGCACAATTAGGACACCGTCTCAGGTTTCGGTGTGTTTTCATTTCTTGATTGAGTTCTGCGGTCAAAATACCGGTAGGAACGGCAAGAATGGAATAACCGAGTAACATAGTTAATGAAGCTAACGCCTTACCCATCACGGTCTGCGGCACAATATCGCCATAACCAACGGTTGTAATAGTCACGACTGCCCAGTAAATACTTTTAGGGATACTGGTAAAGCCATTTCTCAGGGCCTTCAATTAAGAACATTAACGAGCCAAATACGGTAACTAGAATTAACACAGAACTAAAGAAAACAAAGATTTTACGCTGGGCATGGCGTAGTGAACGTAAAAGGATATTGGAGTCTTGTAAGAATCTAGCCAGTTTTAGCACGCGGAAAATACGTAAAACACGGATTAAACGTACGATCAGTAAGTAGTTTGAACCTGGGACAAAGAAAGAAATGTAAGCGGGTACAATGGCAATTAAATCAATGATGCCATAAAAACTGCGCGCGTAAGCGAGAGGGCGCGGTGAACAATACAAGCGCAGAATATATTCTATTGTAAATAAGATCGTGAACAGCCATTCAGCACCTAACAACACTGTGGAGAATTTTGATTCAATACTGGCAACAGATGAAATGATTAGGATCAGTTCAGAGCTAACAATAGCGATTATTAAACCAATATCGAATAGCTGTCCAGCGCGTGTAGAGGTACCAAAAATAATTTGGTAAAGACGTTGTCTTTGGGTCAGTTTAATCATAATTAAGTGTTAGTTAGCCGTAAGCTTACGCAGAAGTAGGTTATTATTTTGTATGGCATATCAATCAGCAATCCAGTATAGCAAAAATAGTACTAGGTAAGTGCGTTAATAATGGACGTAGGTTCTTGATAATAAAAAGTCCCGAAAAAATCGAGACTTTATATTTAATTATTATCTTTTATTAGCGAGGTGTTTATTTTGTGACGCTTAAACTAGGCCTGGTAGCATCACTTTTAACCCATTAATAATAAATTCAATACCAAGTGCGGCCAGAATCAAACCCATGATACGAGTAATGACGTTAATACCTGTTTGACCTAGGAAGCGTACAATTAATGGTGCAGAGCGAAACAGTAACCAACAGCCAAAAGCAAAAACAACGATGGTAATGGCAATGCCAATCGTTGATGTCATTGTTGGATACTTAGAACCATAAACAATGGTTGAACTGATAGCACCTGGCCCTGCCATTAAAGGCATTGCAAGTGGAACCACACCTACTTGTTCACGAATGGCTGACTCTGATTTCTCTTCCTTATTCTGTTTCACCTCACCAATCTTACCGCTCATCATTGAAAAAGCGATACTCAGTAATAGCAAGCCGCCAGCGACTCGGAACGAATTAATAGAGATACTAAAGAGATCCAATAAGTGTTGGCCTGCAACGAGAGCCACTACCAATATAATAACAACAGCGGTATTGGTTGTTAACGCAGTTTTATTTCGCTCTTCAGGGGTCATTGAACCTGTTAATGACACGAAGACAGGCATAATGCCAACAGGGTTTACCGTAGCAAAAAGCCCGACAAAAAAGTGTAAAAATATTCCAAATTCAATGGCTTGCATGGTTTTCTCGGTTAGGTTTGCTATGTGTAAGTCATGAGAATAGTATTAATCAATACAGTTGATCTCAGAGTAAAAAAGCCTCGTATATAAGGCGTAGTTAATAACTTAACAATCAGGCTGTGCACGCTAATTTTTTGATAATTAAAACAAGTGTTAATTAATCACCCAGTAATATTTTAATCTTAAATTATTAGCCTAACCACAAAAAAAAGCCTGCTTTTAAAATTTTAGGAAAATATTTCTCCATTGATATTAATTAACTTTCATTATTGAAAACATGAACTACTATGTTGAAACGAAATGCTTATCAAGAGTAACGGCTCAATATTGACCAATTGGCATATAAAAAGGTGATAATTATCACAAGTGGATAAATATAGGGCTAGCAAATGTATGTTTATTACGTAATATTTCTCCTTGTTAATTGAATGGTTATTGTCGCTAATATGTGAAACATTAGTTAAAACATTGATACTAAAGTTTAAGTGTTTGTTTTTTATCCAATTTGATGGATTTTATATATAAGTTAAACATCATACATAATAGTGATCTAAATCAAATCTTTTTAGAATGTGAATAAATATAATCAATTTTGAAAGTTATTTACTAAGTGTGTGAATTTCTTAATTCGAAAAAGTTAAGAATGAAAGAAATGAAGCCGTATCCTTACTAAAAAGTTTTCAATCTTAAGGTAGGAGTTTACTATGCCTGTTACAAATATCACTGAATTAGATGCAATGGTTGCTCGTGTAAAAGCGGCACAAAAAGAATTTGCCACTTACTCTCAAGAGCAAGTGGATAAAATTTTCCGCGCTGCTTCTCTTGCTGCAAACAACGCGCGCATTCCTCTAGCTCAGCAAGCTGTTGCTGAATCTGGTATGGGTATCATCGAAGACAAGGTTATTAAAAACCACTTCGCTTCTGAATTTATCTACAACAAATACAAAGATGAAAAGACTTGCGGTATCTTGGAAGAGAACGAAGAGTTCGGCACCATGACTATCGCTGAGCCTGTAGGTATCATTTGTGGTATCGTTCCAACAACGAACCCAACATCTACAGCTATTTTCAAATCTTTAATCTCTCTTAAAACACGTAACGCGATTATCTTCTCGCCACACCCACGTGCTAAAGATTCAACTAACGCTGCTGCTAAATTAGTATTAGATGCCGCTGTTGCTGCAGGTGCACCAAAAGATATTATTGGCTGGATTGATCAACCATCTGTTGAGCTATCTAACGCACTTATGAAGCACGATGATGTCAACCTTATCCTTGCTACTGGTGGTCCAGGCATGGTTAAAGCGGCTTACTCTTCAGGTAAACCTGCTATTGGTGTTGGTGCGGGTAACGTGCCTGTTGTTATCGATGAAACGGCTGATATCAAGCGTGCTGTTGCATCTGTTCTTATGTCAAAAACGTTTGATAACGGTGTTGTTTGTGCCTCAGAGCAAGCAGTAATCGTTATGGACGAAGTATATGACGAAGTGAAAGAGCGTTTTGCGTCTCACAACGGCTACGTTTTATCAAAAGATGAAGCGAATAAAGTTCGTAAAGTTCTTCTTATCAACGGTAATCTTAATGCAGATATCGTAGGTCAGCCAGCAACTAAAATTGCGGAAATGGCAGGTGTGAAAGTACCAGCTGATACTAAGATCCTTATCGGTGAAGGTGAGCAAGTTTCTTTCGATGACGAGTTCGCACATGAGAAACTATCTCCTACATTAGGTATGTTCCGCGCGTCTTCATTTGAAAATGCAGTTGATCAAGCAGTAACAATGGTTGAGATTGGTGGTATTGGTCATACATCTGGCTTGTACACTAACCAAGACACTAACGCTGACCGTATTAAGTACTTCGGCGACAAATTGAAAACTGCTCGTATTCTTGTAAATATCCCAACGACTCATGGTGGTATCGGTGATCTTTACAACTTTAACGTTGCACCTTCGCTAACTCTAGGTTGTGGTTCATGGGGTGGTAACTCTATCTCTGAGAACGTAGGTCCTAAGCACCTTATCAACAAGAAGACAGTAGCGAAGCGAGCTGAAAATATGTTGTGGCATAAACTACCTAAATCAATCTACTTCCGTCGTGGTAGCCTTCCAATTGCGCTGAGTGATCTAGAAGGTAAAAAGCGTGCGTTCTTAGTAACAGACCGTTTCCTATTTAATAATGGTTACGCAGATGAAATCGTATCTTTGCTTAAAGCACAAGGTATCGAAGTTCAAACATTCTTTGATGTAGAAGCGGATCCAACACTGTCTGTTGTTGAGAAAGGCGCTGAAGCAATGAAGAGCTTCCAACCTGATGTGATTATTGCACTCGGTGGTGGTTCACCAATGGATGCTGCGAAGATCATGTGGGTAATGTACGAGCACCCAGAAACGCACTTCGAAGAACTAGCAATGCGCTTTATGGATATTCGTAAGCGTATTTACAAGTTCCCTAAAATGGGTAAGAAAGCTGAGCTAGTATGTATCACAACAACATCTGGTACAGGTTCTGAAGTAACACCATTTGCGGTTGTAACGGACGATAAAACAGGTGCGAAATACCCACTAGCAGATTATGAATTAACACCTCACATGGCTATCGTTGATGCGAACCTTGTGATGAACATGCCTAAGTCGCTAACAGCATTTGGTGGTTACGATGCAGTAACTCACGCATTAGAAGCTTATGTATCAGTTCTTGCTAACGAATACTCTGATGGTCAAGCTCTTCAAGCGCTTAAGATGCTTAAAGAGTACCTACCATCAAGCTATGCAAATGGTGCTAATGACCCAATCGCACGTGAGAAAGTACACAATGCGGCAACTATCGCTGGTATCGCGTTTGCTAACGCATTCCTAGGTGTTTGTCACTCAATGGCACACAAGCTAGGTGCTGAGTTCCACGTACCACATGGTCTTGCTAACGCATTGTTGATTTCTAACGTTGTGCGTTACAACGCGAATGATAACCCAACCAAGCAAACAGCATTTTCACAGTACGCAAGCCCACAAGCGCGTCGTCGTTATGCAGAAGTTGCTGATCACTTAGGTCTATCACGCGAGGGCGACCGTACAGCACAGAAAATTGAGCGTTTATTAACTTGGTTAGACGAACTGAAAGTAAATCTTCAGATCCCTATGTCAATCCAAGAAGCCGGTGTTTCAGAAGCTGACTTCCTTGCGAAAGTTGATGAGCTAGCGGTAGAAGCGTTTGATGACCAGTGTACTGGTGCAAACCCACGTTACCCTCTAATCTCTGAGCTTAAAGATGTACTAATGGCATCTTACTACGGTAAGCCTTTCATTGAAGGCGAAGCGTTTGAAGGCACAACAGTGATTAAAAAATCAGAGCCAGTGAAAATCACTAAAGGTAAAAAAGCAAAAGCTTAATACCTAGCATTGATTGAAAAAAGCCCGCTAACTTAGCGGGCTTTTTTATATCTTTTAGATGTTTATATCAAACACTCTGCTTCAAGTATCCGGCCATTGAAGGAATCATTAGTGATAATGTATTCCGTGCAACTGACTATTTCTTCTTGTAATCGTGTATGGATCATTGTCTGTTTATCTGAAGTAATTGGAATAATGGCACCCACTCGGATATTGAAAGAAGATAATTCTTTAGACCAGCCAAAGGTTAAGCCTTGTATCACTGATTTACTGGTATCGGAAAGATGAGACTGATGGCTAGATGGTTGTAGCGCTAAATTAATAATGACGGCAGGTTGTTTGTTATCTTGCATCATGGTTGCTGCTATTTGCCCAACGCTAAAAAAAGTTGTTGCGCTGTTACACATTACATCATTGAAATCATTAATCGCATTGGGTTCAAGAAGACTATGTGTATTCGTACATTTAGGCCATGTATTGAGTAGGACATTAAATGTACCTAGTTGGCGCTGAATATTGGTAAATACTTGTTTAATAGAATGTGGTTGGGTGTTTTCTAAATGAAAGGTGTTGATATGATGAGAAAATTGAGAACATGCATCTTGTGTTGCCCCTAAATTTTTGATGTCATTATCAACGAGAGCAAGTTTCGCTCCTAATGATGCGAAATGAAGAGCCATGGCTTTACCGATGAGAGTACCTGCCGCAGTGATGACTATTACAGATTGATCAATAAGCATAGTAGTATCATCCAAAAATTATCATATTAATATGGCATTAACTGATCACATCTAACAGTCGTTAAATATCATATTAGTTAGCGCAATTCACAATAGAATAATTAGATGTGGCAATGTTTGATTGCGCTCACAAAGATATCTATTGAGTATTATTGCTGGCTTGTCAGATAGTTAAACGAACATTAAGCAGCGTGATAAAGCTCAGAAGTTCGCTTGGCATGAATAAGCGAAGCATATAAGTTTTTTGGTGATGCAGAGATAGGGCGAGGCTCTTCTGGTGGAAGCTTGCGACGTTCGTGTACAGAAAGGTTATGAAAGAGATTTTCAGGTAATCCTTTGGTGTTCACTGCTGGGAATGTTAAAGCTGTGGGTTGCAGACCCTGTAGTAAACGGGTACTTGCAATGCCTGATTCATGAAAAGCTTTTGCCTGATCCGCAGAGCGTTGATAACAAGACTCTGATGTGGTTAGTGGCTGAGGAGAGGATAGCTCAAAATAAGCACGCAGTTGTTGCTCAGTTTTAACCTGCTCAGGTTCGTTATCCTGCGGTGTATTTTCCATTAATTCTGAAGATAGTAATGCAAGCATTAATGAGAAATCAGCACGGCGACCAGATTCAACCGCTTGGTTGAGTCCTGTGCCTAGCTGGATCTCATTGATCAGCATATTATCTAAAGAAATGTGTTGCATGGAAAAATAAGCCTTAATCATAGTGATAGTCTTTATATCGACATTAAAACCAAGAGCTTTAATTTTTTTATGCTATCGATAAAATAAAAAAGCCCTGTCGTAATAACACGATAGGGCTTTCAAAAGGTATTAACTGTTAGGATTAAAACTTAGGTTTGACACCAAACTGGTGAGCAGAATAAGCGACACGCTCTTCAGGTGTTGGTGTATGTGCAGAGGTACCGATATTTTCAATATGGCGAAGGCGAGGGAGCAAACCACAACCATTCGCAATTTGAATGGCTAACCCTGGTCGAGCATTGAGCTCTAAAACCATAGGGCCTTTCACTTTGTCTAACACCATATCTGTACCCATGTAGCCTAAGCCTGTCATTTCCCAAGCACTTGCAGCAAGCGTCAGCAGCTTGTTCCAATTAGGTACTTGAAGCTCGCTGAGTAAACGATCAGTATCAGGATGGTGTTCAATTGGCTGATTAAATTGAACTGCTCGTACCGCTTTACCTGACGCAATATCAATCCCTACACCGACAGCACCTTGGTGCAAATTTGCTTTACCGTCGGAGGCTGATGTTGAACAACGCATCATCGCCATCACAGGATAGCCTTTAAATACGATGACACGAACATCAGGTACACCTTCAAAACTAAAGCCATCAAAAACATTATCAAATTGGATCAAGTTTTCGACCATAGCGACATCATTTTTACCACCCAACGAGAACAGTCCCGCGAGCGTATTGGTAATATGACGTTCAACATCTTGTTTATTGATTTCAGCACCAGACGGTTTTACATAAATACCGTCTTTGTGCTTAACAATAACTAAAATGCCTTTACCGCCCGAGCCTTGTGCGGGCTTAATCACAAATCCAGGCCAATCTTTTACCATATCGTGGATTTTTTTTACTGAGCCTTGGCTATCGATAACACCGATCAAATCAGGAACGGTTGCACCAGCTTGTTGGGCGATAAATTTTGTTTTTAATTTATCATCAACAAGAGGATAAAGGCTGCGATCATTATAGCGACCAATGTAGCTATGATTACGCTTGTTCATCCCCATGATGCCACGTTCTTTTAGCTTCTGGGGGGAAGTTAAACGTGAAAAGAGATTCATCGATTAATCCTCAGTTAACGGCTTAAAACGACGAAGTTCACTTAAACGATAACCAGTATAGTTACCCAGCATTAGGATCACAGCTAGGATAATGAACTGAACACCAATAAAGTTAAATGTGAGGTGACGAATCATCGGATTAGTCATTGCAAGGTAAACCAAAATTGCGGTTAGTAGTGAACCACCACCCTGAACGAATACTTCTTTTGCCCCTTCTTCTTCCCATAGTATCGACATACGTTCGATAGTCCATGACAAGATGATCATTGGGAAGAAGGTAATGGTTAGACCTTCAATCAGACCAATCTTAAAGGCAACAACCGTGAATATTGAAATAATCAATATGACGGTAATAATCACCGCGGATATTCGCGAGACTAAGAGTAAGTTCAACTTCGATAAATAACTTCGAATAATTAAACCTGTACCAACAATCAATAAGAAACCGACAATACCCGTTAATAATTGTGTTTGAACAAACGCAACCGCGATTAACACTGGCATGAAAGTACCAGAGGTTTTCAAACCTATAATGACGCGAAGGAATACCACAATCAGTGCACCAATAGGAACAAGCATAATGGTTTTAAACATTGCTTGTTCTTCTAGCGGTAATGAGTGGATCGAGAAGTTTAATAAATCTTCGGCTTTAATTTTCTCTTGCGTGGCACGTTGTGGTGTGATGTCTTGAGCAATAATAGAGAAACTAATGTTAGAATTTCGACCACCAACAACATCTAGCATTGCACTGCCTTGTTGGTTCCAAATCATTACATCCGATGGTTTGCCTTCTTCACCAGTGGTAAGATTAAAGAGTTTCCAATTATTGTTATCCCACACTTCTACCATCGGCATCACGGTTTGGCGACGACGACCATCTTCAAGTTTTAAGCCGCTAACAATACGTGAATGAATACCTTCAAGTGAAAGTAAACTCGTAATGGCTTCTTGCAGACTCATAGAATCAAGTAACACGGATGCGTTTTGGTTTTGTTTATCTTGTAATTGGCGAATAAGTTCACGGGTAAAAGTGGTGTTATTCGCAGATAAATTACGTGCCTGTGTTAACAGTGCTGTTGCTGCTGTTTGTTGTGGGTTGCTTAAACTGACCGCTGCAGGTTCACCTTTAGGTGGAGTCTCTTTGTACTGCGCTTGATCATCAACAAGTAGCTGGGTTTTGTAGTAAAGCACTTGCTTACCCATTGCGGTGCGTGTAGCCCAGTCAGCTTGGTGGCCTTCTTTCGTATCATGAATAAGTACTGAGTAGCCCGGAGGAGACGAAGTACTTTCATCAATTAAGGTAAAGCCTTCCTGTGTTTCAGGCGTAGCCATTTTAACTTGTACAGGATCACCAACAGCATCGAATTGAACACGTGCTTCAACTTCCCATACTGCACGCTCATCGCCTTGTGTCCACGGCACACCGTAGACATCGTGGCGATACATACTCAGCCCTAAACCTGCAATAATAAGCAGTGAAATAAGGATATAAAAAGGTACTCTAGATGTCATGACATCCTCATCATTTATTTATTAGCACTAACTGGCTTAGGTTTTGGCTCAGTTTTTCCTTGAACAAATTCTCTACCAACATCAACAAGTGCAATGTCTTTAAAGAACTCACGACCTAATAAAATAGGGAAATCCATCTTAGTTCGATCTGCAAGCGTGAATTGCGCTTTTTCATGCAAATTGCCAAGCGTGATCCAGGCTTCAATTACAGGGCGACGTACCGCATCTTCTGACGTTGATTGGCGTATACGAACCCAGCGCAGAATAGGTGCTTCGATAGTTTCCGGTGTTGCTTTATCGTTTTGTGCTTTTTCTTCTGGTGTATCTTCTGCTGAATCATGACTCAGATTAAAACGTACCCATTCTTTACCATCTCGTTCAAAAGTTTGTACATCAATAGCATTTAAAGAAGAGGTGGTTGCACCTGTATCGACACGTGCTTTAAAGAATGATTTAACCGAATCAAGCCAAACCCACTCTTCTTGACCAAGGATAGCTTTACCATTGGCTTGGGTTGGATTAGCTTCAATTTTAGGCTCAATAGGCACTCGAACAATTTGTTTTTCAACAATAACTTTAGGCTTTTCTAAGCTTTTTTGCTTAATAAACTTTAGATCTTTAGATATAGACGCTAATTTACTTTCTAGCTCGGTAATATATTGTTGTTGTGAATCCATTCGGGTAGAAACAGTATCGAATCGAGAAGTAATATTCTGTTCTACGTTGCTGATCGCAGCTAAGGTTTCTTGATGATCTTGAGGCTGCGTTGTTGAACACCCAGCCAGTATTGCAATTGTGATTAATGGTACGCTGAAGCGAAGCATCATATCTCCTATGTGCGTCTATTTTCCAATGTCGACCGTAGTTTACCTTACAAAAAGGGATGCGAACAGCATCCCAGTGTTAGTTACTAGTCAGGATTTCGAGCTACTAAAACTGCACGTTTGGGCGCTGGATATCCTTCGATAGTTTTTGACGGATTTTCTGGGTCTAAATATTCTGGGAGGGAATTATTTGTCATCCAATCTGTCGTTCTTTGCTCATCTGTTGTCGTTGTATTCTCATCAACAATACGCACGTCCACAAAGCCACATTTTTCCATCCACACTTTTAATGCTTTTGCTGATGGGAAAAAATAAACATTATGCATTTGGGCATAGCGGTGAGTTGGAACCAATACCGCATTTTCATCACCATCAATCACCAATGTTTCTAGAATGACTTCACCACCTTTACGCAACTGGTTCTTTAACTGAATAATGTGATCGAGCGGCGAACGGCGGTGGTATAGGACTCCCATACTAAATACCGTATCAAATGCTTTCAATTCTGGCAGATCTTCAATACCTAATGGTAGCAAGAATGCGCGATCATCGTTGCCCATTAATCGTTTAATGGCTTCAAATTGAATTAAAAATAAGCTTGATGGGTCGATACCGACGGTGAGTTTTGCACCTTCTCCCAACATACGCCACATATGGTAGCCATTGCCACAGCCTACATCTAATACGCTACGGCCTTTTAGTGGTGTAATGTGAGGTAGTACACGATCCCACTTCCAATCTGAGCGCCATTCAGTATCGATATGAATATCGTGCATGGTGAATGGGCCTTTACGCCAAGGGTGAAGTAAACGTAATAGACTTTCTAAACGCTTCTTTTCACCATCGGCAATCGGGACTTCATTACGAACACTGACTTCATTTTTTAAATCAATAATATCGGGTTTATCGGTTGGGAACTTTTGTAATGCGCGAACCCAACGAGCCATATCACCGTGCTCTCTATTTTCCCAATCACTTAATTGTTTAGGTAGAGTATTTAGCCATGGACGTAATGTTTCATGCTGGGCAAGAAGCTGATAAAAATCAGAAAAACTAAACATATGGAACAAAAAACCTTATTTAATCGCAAACATTGAGCCGAAATTGAAGCACTGGAACCATACTTCAGAACTAGAAAAGCCTATTTTCTTGAAACGTGTTTTGTGGGTTTCAATACTGTCAGGGCGCATCACATTTTCTATTGCGCTCCGCTTTTGGCTGATTTCTAGTTCGCTATAGCCATTCGCTCGTTTAAAATCGTGGTGTAAATCAATCAATAATTCATTAGCACGTTCATCATCGAAAATATATTTCTCAGACAAAATTAAAATGCCGCCAGGGCGTAAACCGGCATAGATTTTTTCTAATAGTGCTTGGCGATCTTCCGGCACTAAAAATTGCAGGGTGAAGTTTAAAACCACGACTGAGGCGTCATGAATATCAACATCACGGATATCAGCTTCAAGTACTTGCACTGGTGTGTCAGAGCGATATGCGTCCACTAATAATCGGCATCGTTCAACCATAGCAGCAGAATTATCAATTGCTAATATTTCGCAACCTTCTTGCTGAATATGGCGACGCATAGAAAGAGTAGCTGCTCCTAAAGAGCAACCAAGATCAAAAACTTTAGAATGAGGCTTGGCAAAGCGCTCAGCTAACATGCCAATTGCTGAGATGATATTACTGTAACCCGGCACAGAGCGTTGGATCATATCAGGGAAGACTTCAGCAACACGTTCATCGAACGTAAAATCACCGAGTTTTTCAATTGGCGCAGCAAAAATATTGTCGTGGCCTGCCATTTCTCACGAACCTCATAATATATAAAGAACAGGGATCCATTGTATGTATTGAGTATCAAACCTTGCTGATACTCAGGCGATCCATCACCTTTGAAAGGTCGCGTATTGTAGAGAAAATAGCACCATTTGTCTTTAATAATTGTTGTTCACATATTTAACCGGGACATTTTAAGGAGCGGATGTGAGGCTTTGTACAGTTTGTAGTTTGGATATTATTTCTAGATAGAAACTATGAGCTGATTTGTTCAAATAACCAACGTTTAAAAGTAATGTGTTGGACTTTTTCTTGTTTTGCTTCAAGACGTGTTAGCCAGTAACCACCTTTATTTAAATAAATATTAAAGGGTTGCACTATTTGACGTTGGATGATTTTTTCATGGAAAATTTGTGGTGGTGCTAACGCAATACCATATCCTTTAATTGCTGCTTCAACCATTAAGATTGTTGAGTCAAAAGTGATTGTCTGGGATTTACTAATATTTGTTTTTAAGCTGGCTTGTTTTAACCATTGCTCCCATTCATGAACATCATAAGACTGGAGTAGGGTATATCCAAGTAGATCTTGGGGATGATGCAATCGGCTTGCTATCGATGGGTTACACAGGGGAGTAAAAGGGGCATTAAACAATAATTCAGCTTCAGTGCCATGCCAGTGACCACGACCAAAGCGAATAACGTAATCTAGCCCTTCGGAAAAAGCATCTGCAATGTTGTTATTGGTAGATATTCTCAAGTCAATATTAGGGTAATGATGATAAAAATCATTCAATCTTGGAAGTAGCCAATTCAGTGCAAATGTACCAACAACACCAATATTAACTAGCTCTCTTGTACAACCAAATTTGAGGTTATCAAGGTTAACCGTGAGCTCTAAAAACACTTTTTCGACAACAGGATAGAGTTTTACCCCCTCAGATGTCAGGCTAATTCCTCTAGGCATACGATTAAATAAGGTTACCCCAAGTCGACTCTCAAGAGTCTTGACTTGTTGGCTTACAGCGGTTTGAGTCACAAAGAGTTCATTTGCAGCTTTCGTAAAGCTTTGATGCTTCGCTGATGCATAAAAAGCGCGTAATGAATTTAATGGGAGTTGATTTAGATTCATGGTGTTCTGTGAGCCAACTTGCGTAAAAAGCATGATATTTTTGAGGTATTTTAAGGCAATGTCAAAGTTAATCTAGCTATTTAGGCCTAAGAAAAACTTGGATCTATTAGTAGAAATGGTGTGTTGTGATGAATGTTATCAATTGATTAATATTTGCTTTCACGAAGTTATTCTCGGAAATATAACAATGAAAAAGTTTTTTTTATTCACTTTGATCTCTTTATGTTCATGTTCAGTTTTGGCCTCAGAATTAAATATCACATTACGTCAAATGGAAAAGCAAATTGACGGCAACATTGGGGTTGCTGTTTTTGACTCACAAACAAATACATCCTGGAATTTTAATGGAAATAAAAGGTTTCCAATGATGAGTGCATTTAAAACGTTGGCTTGCGCTAATGTGTTATATGACGTGCAACAGCATAAGTTAAGTTTGACCAATAAAATCAAGGTAACCAAAGCCGGTCTTATTAATTGGAATCCTGTTACCCAAAATTTTGTTGGTGGTCAAATGTCACTGAATAGTGTTTGTGGGGCTGCAATGTTAATGAGTGATAATTATGCGGCTAATTTAGCATTGGGTCAGGTGGGGGGTCCGCATGGAGTGACTAAGTTTTTACGAATGATTGGTGATAAAACAACGCGCCTTGATCATTTTGAACCTAAGTTAAACTATGTTGAAAAAGGGGCGGAAAATGATACGACCACGCCAATTGCCATGATGAATACCATTAAAAAATTACTAACAGGAAAAGTGTTAGATAGTGAAAGTAAAGTCCAATTAAAATTTTGGATGACCAATAATATGGTATCTGATGGTTTGGCACGAGCAGTATTACCTACAGGGTGGAAGATCGCTGATCGTAGTGGTGGCGGTGTTAATGGCTCACGAACTCTGACGGCAATGGTATGGAATAAACATCATCAGCCATTGTTTATTGGAATATTTATTTCTAATTCTAAGCTTGAAACATTACCAGAACTAAACCAAGTGGTTGCTAGTATCAGTGCGAAAATTTTCAATAAATATAACATTGTTGAGCCACACTGATAGCTCGCGTTAGTAAGTTATTATAGAAGTTTAATTTGCTGATCCTGTTGGTGATGTAATGGTAATTTAACATCAGGCAGAGCAATGATTGATGATATTTGTTGCTGTAAGCTTTTATATATACGCAGAGCCGATTCTGGCGCCCGATTATTATCGGGTGTATGAATAAATAAATACGGTGTTTTACCTTCAGCTATCCACAGCGGTAGACGCTGTAACCAATTAACAAAGAAAGGATCGTTACAAGCATCATCAGGATGACCAATAAAGCGGATCACAGGATTATTAGCGGTTGCGATTGCATGGACTGGCACGCGAGGTTTCTTACGTTGTGCATCAATCACCGCTTCTGTATTCGCTATGGCTGAAAAGACAGGACGGCTATCCATAATAATGCGGTTACTGCCTTTTTCTAACAGCATTCGATTAGTGCTTTTTCCTCTTCACCTTTAGCGAAAAATGCCGGATGACGCACTTCAACACCAGTCGTAACGTGTTTAGGGAATTGATCTAGAAAAGCATCAAGTAATGGCAGATCGTTAGGTGCAAAACGTGCTGGGAGTTGGATCATCCAGCAACCAGTTTTTTCCTCAACCGGCGACATGGTATTGAGAAAATCCACCAAGCTTTGATTACTATGACGAAGCTGCTGCTGATGGGTGATGGTTTGGGGAATTTTAAAGGTAAAACGAAACGATTCTGGTGTGGAATCGTTCCAGTTCTTTACTGTTGTCATACTTGGAATAGCATAGAAGGTGGTATTACCTTCCACTGTATGAAATATCTCAGCATAGCGAGCTAAACGGTCACCATTTTTACAGCCCTTACCGTATATGCTTTGCTGCCAATGATTGTGTGACCATTGAGATAACCCAAGATATAACGGTAAAGATAAATCAGAAGATGAAGACATAATAATACTTGGGCTTATTAAGTAGAGATTGATGATTTATCTTACGTGATTTTGTTTGTAAAAGTCTAAATCGCCGTAGATATTTACTCATAATAAGACTTTAAAGTCGTCATAACGAATTGGTGATGAATTACCGTCGGATCACTTCGCTTATTGAGGCTGTTTGGGTATAATGCCTCGTTATTTTTGCCTCTTGGCCTTCTTGCTATCCAATTTAGACGATAAATTAGACAGCAAGCGGTCGGGATTGAATTCACCTGACGTTTAGCGTTATCGACACTAAACGCAGGAATGTAAAGTATATAGATTGGGAATTTCTTATGCGCACCCATTATTGTGGACACCTGAACAAGTCCCTTGCAGGACAAACAGTCGATTTATGCGGCTGGGTAAACCGTCGTCGTGATTTAGGCGGCCTTATCTTTATTGATATGCGTGATCGCGAAGGTGTGGTTCAGGTTGTTATTGATCCTGATATGACTGAGATCTTCACACTAGCAAACCAATTACGTAACGAGTTTTGTATTCGTCTAACGGGTGAAGTGCGTGAGCGTCCTGAAAGCCAATGTAATAAAGACATGGCAACAGGTGAAGTTGAGGTTTATGCAACTGGCCTTGAAATCATTAACCGTTCTGAAGCATTACCGCTTGATTTCAATCAGAAGAACTCTGAAGAGCAGCGTCTAAAGTACCGTTACTTAGATCTTCGTCGCCCAGAAATGAGTGATCGTATTAAGCTACGTGCAAAAGCATCAAGCTTCGTTCGTCGTTTCTTAGATGACAATGCATTCCTTGATATTGAAACACCAGTACTAACAAAAGCAACGCCAGAAGGCGCGCGTGATTACTTAGTACCAAGTCGTGTTCACAAAGGGAACTTCTACGCATTACCACAATCACCACAGCTATTTAAGCAGCTGCTAATGATGTCTGGTTTTGATCGTTACTACCAAATCGTTAAGTGTTTCCGTGATGAAGACTTACGTGCTGACCGTCAACCTGAATTTACTCAGATCGATATCGAAACGTCTTTCATGACAGCTGAAGAAGTACGTGCTGTAACTGAAAAGATGATCACTGAAATGTGGAAAGAGCTACTAAACGTAGATCTAGGCACATTCCCAATCATGTCTTTCGAAGAAGCAGCGCGTCGTTTCGGTTCTGATAAGCCAGATCTACGTAACCCACTTGAACTAGTTGATGTTGCAGACATCGTTAAAGATGTTGATTTCAAAGTATTCTCAGGTCCAGCAAACGATGAAAAAGGTCGTGTAGCGGTTATCCGTGTACCTGGTGGTGCTGAGCTAAGCCGTAAGCAAATCGACGAATACACTAAGTTCGTGGGTATCTATGGCGCGAAAGGCCTTGCATGGATGAAAGTTAACGACCGCGCAGCAGGTTTTGAAGGTGTTCAATCTCCTGTTGCTAAGTTCCTTAACGAAGAAGTGGTTGCTAATCTTCTTGAGCGCACTCAAGCAGAATCTGGCGACATCATCCTATTCGGTGCTGACAACAAGCGTGTTGTAACAGAAGCGATGGGCGCACTTCGTCTGAAACTAGGTGAAGATCTAGATCTAACAGACAAGTCAGCATGGAAACCACTTTGGGTTGTTGATTTCCCAATGTTCGAAGAGAACGAAGATGGTTCACTATCTGCAATGCACCACCCATTCACATCACCACTAAACCTAACACCAGAAGAGCTAGCGGCTAACCCTGCAGCGGCGCTTTCAAATGCGTACGATATGGTAATCAATGGTTATGAAGTGGGTGGTGGTTCAGTACGTATCCATAACTCTGATATGCAATCAACAGTATTTGATATTTTAGGTATCTCTGCTGATGAGCAGCGTTTGAAGTTTGGTTTCCTACTTGACGCTCTGAAGTTCGGTACGCCACCGCACGCAGGTCTTGCGTTTGGTCTTGACCGTCTTGTAATGCTTCTTTGTGGTACAGACAACATCCGTGATGTTATCGCGTTCCCTAAAACAACAGCAGCAGCATGTCTATTAACTGATGCGCCAAGCCTAGCAAACCCAGCAGCACTAGAAGAATTATCTATTGCGGTTAAAATTGCTAAGAAAGACGAAGAAGCAAAAGACGCAGAGTGATCTGATTAATTTGTTGTAATAAAAGCCGATGACTTATTTGCCACTTTTTAGTGAAAGCTTATAAGACATCGGCTTTTTTGTCTTTTGTTGATCACTTTCTGCTGTATACCTGATTTGGTAAAAGTGTTTTGTTCGCTTTAAGGTCTTATTTGGTTTATGTTTTCATGCAAGCAAAAAAATTAACATTGCCTGATTGGAGATAACATGGCTGGACACAGTAAATTTGCCAATATAAAACATCGTAAAGCCGCTCAAGATGCTAAACGCGGTAAAATTTTTACTAAGTTAATTCGTGAAATTACCGTAGCCGCTAAAGAAGGCGGCAGTGAGCCAGAAAATAACCCTCGATTACGTGCAGCCATTGATAAAGCACTATCAAATAACATGACTCGCGATACCATCAACCGCGCAGTTACACGTGGCGCTGGTGGTGAAGGCGATGATGGTGTTGAGACTGTCATTTATGAAGGTTATGGTCCTGCGGGTACGGCGGTAATGGTTGAGTGTTTAACTGATAACCGAAATCGAACCGTATCCGGCGTACGTCATGCTTTCTCTAAAGCGGGTGGCAATCTTGGAACGGATGGCAGTGTAAGTTACCTTTTTGATAAAAAAGGCGTGATTTCTTATGCGGTGGGTTTAGATGAAGATGCCATTATGGAAGTCGCGTTAGAATCTGGCGCTGACGATATTGAAACTAATGACGATGGTTCAATCGATGTTTACACTACGCCAGCTGATTTTGGTGCGGTAAAAGATGCATTAGATGCCGCAGGTTTTACAGCAGAAAATGCAGAAGTAACCTTAATGCCATCAACGAAAGCTGAGTTAGATGCAACAACAGCACCTAAATTATTACGCTTAATTGATGCATTAGAAGATTTGGATGACATTCAAGAAGTCTACCATAACGGTGACATGTCAGATGAAGTAGCAGCTACGCTTGAATAATTGCTACTGATAGTAGTGAAAAATGTCAATAATTTTAGGTATAGACCCAGGCTCTCGTATTACGGGGTATGGGGTAATTCGTCAGGTTGGACGTAATTTAGAGTATTTAGGAAGCGGCTGTATTCGCACTTCAGAGCCTGGTATTCCTGGACGATTAAAGCAAATCTATGCAGGAGTGTCTGAAGTGATCACTCAATTTCAGCCTGATTTTTTTGCTATTGAAGAAGTGTTCATGGGCAAAAATGCCAGCGCTGCGATTAAATTAGGTCAGGCGCGAGGTAGTGCAATTGTTGCTGCGGTAAATGCAGATTTGCCGGTAAGTGAATATGCTGCAAGGTTAATCAAACAGGCGGTAGTGGGAAACGGTGGTGCTGATAAAGCGCAAGTACAACATATGGTTTGTTCCGTATTAAAGCTAGCAGGTAAGCCTCAAGCTGATGCTGCTGATGCTTTAGCTGTTGCGATTTGTCACGCGCATACCCATAAAACCTTAGTGGCTATGGCAGGGAAAGCGACGGGTGCACGAAAGGGGCGTTATCGTTAAGAGGTTTACTATTATTAAAGATGAGACATTTAAGACATATATTTCTTAAGATATTTGTTATAGAAATGTTAACTATCTATAGTGGTCAGAGGTCTAATGATAATAAGCAAGGAAGTGATTATGAACCCTGCCACTTTATGGCGCAGTATATTTATGCCGCGCCAGCCTCAATGGACAACAGCACAACAACGCCAAGCCGATATCCTCTTTTTATTTACTTTTATAGCTTTTCTCGTTGGTATCTATAGTTTTATTAAATGGTCAAACCATGGTCATGATAATCTTGTTTTTACTTCTGTCATATTGATCGTATTAGAATTCCTTGTTATTTCTAGCCTGCGTTGGCTTCAGCAGCCTTTAATGTCTTTAAATTTAGGCTTCATTGGTATGGCAATCCACGCGCTGAATATCATTTATCAAAGTGGTGGTGTTGTTGATTCAACACAGACTTATTGGGTGCCTTTGTTAGTTGTCTCTTTCTTCCTCTCGGCAACTCGCCTTATGGCTATTCTTTGGAGTAGCTTGATCATTTGTGTTTCGGCTTACATGACTTACCAACACATTCAGGGAGTTTCATTTCCACAGCTTTCTTTATCTCAAACAGCACAGCAAATTGAGGTTTGGTCTGGGACCGTATTGCCATTGGTTGTTATTTGTATTGCACTAGCTTTTACGGCGAAACAACGTGATATAGCCATTAATCGTGCCGAAAAAGCAAAGCTAAAAAGTGAATCAGAGGCCAGTAAAGCAACGCAAGGAGAATTACGTCTATCTGATGTATTACTCCAAGCGAATAATAACTCTGAACAGTTAAAACAAGTGTCCTATAGCTTAGCTAATCAATCGTCGCAATTAGATATCCAAGTCAACGAACTTAATATTAATAGTGAATCACAAGCCAGCGCTGCTGAACAAATGAGCCATCAAGTACACCAAATGGTCCTCGGAATTGAGAGCTCAAGTCAGTTTGTTGAGGAGTTACGTGAAAAAAGCGACGTGGTTCATGAATTAGCTCAAAAAAGTTCGACGCATTTAGAAAATTCAACTCAAGCGATCAGTCAGATCATTAATAGTCATGATGAGATTATGAAAGTGGCAGACTTAATTACGTCTGTTGCTGAACAAACAAATTTGCTTGCACTAAATGCCGCGATAGAAGCAGCGCGTGCAGGAGATCAGGGAAGAGGGTTTGCGGTTGTCGCAGATCAAGTTCGGGAGCTTTCAGCGAAAAGTAGTGAATCCGCAGTTGAGATCCGCCATCTATTGGATCGTAGTGAGCAGGAAGTGCGGCACGGTCAGGGGGTGATTAATGCCAGTACTGAACGGATGAATAACATTATTCAACAAGTCACAACGATTTCTCAAGATGTGCAAGGGTTATCGGGTTTGATGGCTGCTCAATCAACCGCATTAAAAGAGCTGGATGAAGCGAGCAGTGAAGTTGCTAATAGTGTGGTGAATACTCAAAGTGTGGCTGCAATAGTTGCACAGCACGGTACGGAATTAAATCAGCAAGTGGTTGCCGTTCGTCATTTAACACAACAACTTGATCAGGTTGTTTCTCACTCTTCGTAAATTCGATAAAGAACTGGATGTCTATCCAGTTCTTTACTATTCTAGTGCCAGTTTAAATTCACTATAGAGATGATGTTTTGATTGGTCGACTACGCGGAATTGTAATTGAAAAGCAGCCACCTGAAGTATTACTTGAAGTCGGTGGCATTGGTTATGAAGTACAGATGCCGATGAGCTGTTTTTATGAGTTACCACAGATCGGCCAAGAAGCCATTATCTTTACTCACTTTGTGGTACGAGAAGATGCGCAACTACTGTATGGCTTTAATAAGAAAAGTGAACGTGAGTTATTCCGTGAAGTAATTAAAGCGAACGGTGTTGGGCCTAAATTAGGCTTAGCAATTCTATCTGCTATGACTGCAAGTCAATTTGTTCGCAGCGTTGAATTAGAAGATGTGACTACGCTAGTTAAAATACCCGGTGTCGGCAAGAAAACAGCAGAACGTTTAGTTGTTGAAATGAAAGATCGCTTAAAAGGGTGGGGTGAAGGTGACTTATTTACGCCTACACTTGATACCGCAGCATCAAATGCGCCGATCCAAGATCCATCCAATCAAGCTCGCGCTGAGGATGAAGCGGTGAGTGCATTGGTTGCATTGGGTTATAAACCACAAATTGCCGCGAAAGTGGTTTCTCAAGTCACACAACCAGAGATGAGTAGTGAAGCGATTATTCGTGATGCACTACGCTCAATGGTATAACCCTGTAAGTTGGGTATAGGCATTAAAGATGATTGAAGCTGATCGACTGGTTTCTGGTAATTTCGAAACAACCCGTGAAGACGATATAATTGATCGCGCAATACGACCTAAATTACTTGATGATTATCAAGGACAGGATCATGTTCGCGATCAAATGGAAATATTTATTAAAGCGGCAAAGATGCGTGATGAAGCCTTAGATCATTTATTGATCTTTGGCCCTCCGGGGTTAGGTAAAACAACGCTTGCAAATATAGTAGCCAATGAAATGGGGGTAAGTATTCGTACAACCTCAGGCCCTGTACTTGAAAAAGCCGGTGATTTGGCAGCACTGCTCACTAACCTTGAAGAAAACGATGTGTTATTTATTGATGAAATACATCGTCTAAGCCCTCAGGTTGAAGAAGTACTGTATCCTGCAATGGAAGATTACCAATTAGATATTATGATTGGTGAAGGCCCAGCAGCACGATCGATTAAAATTGATTTACCTCCCTTTACCTTAATAGGTGCAACGACTCGAGCAGGCTCATTAACTTCGCCTTTACGTGATCGTTTTGGTATTACCCAGCGCTTAGAGTATTACAAAGTAGAAGATCTCAAAGACATTGTAGGCCGAAGTGCTAAATGTTTAGGATTATCAATGGAAGAGGGCGGCGCAATGGAAATGGCCATGCGTGCTCGTGGTACACCACGTATCGCTAATCGTTTATTACGCCGTGTGCGAGATTATGCCGAAGTAAAAGGTAACGGACATATTTGCCCTGATATCGCCAACAAAGCATTAGATATGCTTGATGTTGATAGCAGCGGTTTTGATTATATGGACCGTAAACTCCTATTAGCTATTATTGAAAAGTTTATGGGAGGTCCTGTTGGTTTAGATAACTTAGCAGCAGCTATTGGAGAAGAGAAAGATACAATTGAAGATGTACTTGAACCGTATTTGATTCAGCAAGGTTATTTACAACGGACACCAAGAGGACGTATAGCGACACATCGTGCATATCTTCATTTTGGTTTAGACCTCCCGGAAAGTACGAAGTAGCAAAAACTAATCAAGAAAAATAAAGCGTGGCGATTAAAGCTACGCTTTTTTTGTTTAATAATTTTGTCATATTGTGAATTTATTGTTATTTTAATTTGGTATTTATTTGTCGTGTTAGTAATTTAAATATCAATTAGATTGTTTGTTCATAATTCAAATAGTATTTATATATTTTAGTTATTATCAAAAATATGATTATAGTTTTCATTTTTATTAGGTGAAAACTTATAATAAATATAAAACGAGACAATGTCACAAATTCGGAACGCTTAATCTGTATTGTTTTGGCGGTTTGATTTTATACATTAATAGGCTGATATTTATTAAAAAATAAAAAAGTTACGTTTAACATAGATATTTGAACGTCAGTCACGATACCTTATATGAAAATGAATGATATTATAGAGGGCGATTTGATAATCTTCTTAGATTATTCATAAATTTTATCAAGTTATAACAAAGACAAAGCAAAAGATTGATTCACCACATTGAGCTATCATAATTAATTAAGTACAGGAAAAAGAACAATATTTCACCATAGGAGCAATTATAATTCATTGTTTTATACTTCCAAATTCACTCTTCCTATCAAAATCTTTCGTAAATTGATCTAAATCAAATATAAATGCGTACTGACTACCAAGCTCATTTTTTATTGATATTTGTCAAAGCAAAACGCGTAATAAACTCTTTGAAGATTGCAATTAATATCTGTAATATTAGCCACGACTAAATTAGCTGTAGAATTACGTATTTTTAAATTTATTTAAACAATATTGCAACACAACATGGATGCTTGTAATTATTAGCAAGTGATCAGGAAGGTCGGCAAGATTGCAATAAGTTTTCTACATGAAGCTAAACCCAATAATCGGTACATATGAAGTACTGTCACCAGTCAGCTGGTGAATAAAGGAGTTATCAATGTTAACTGATGTCGTCGAACTATCGCGGTTACAGTTCGCTCTAACAGCGATGTATCACTTTTTGTTCGTTCCATTAACTCTAGGTATGGCTTTTTTATTAGCCATCATGGAGTCCGTTTATGTAATGACCGGAAAGCAAATCTACAAGGACATGACTAAGTTCTGGGGTAAGCTTTTCGCGATTAACTTTGCTCTTGGTGTGGCTACCGGCCTATCTATGGAGTTCCAGTTTGGTACAAACTGGGCATACTACTCTCACTATGTTGGTGATATCTTCGGCGCGCCGTTGGCAATCGAAGCACTAATGGCATTCTTCTTAGAATCAACGTTAGTCGGCATGTTCTTCTTTGGTTGGGATCGCCTATCTAAGCGTCAGCACCTTGCTGTTACTTGGTTAGTCGCTCTTGGCTCAAACTTCTCCGCACTATGGATTCTTATTGCTAACGGTTGGATGCAAAACCCAGTAGGCGCTGATTTCAACTTTGAAACAATGCGTATGGAAATGGTGAGCTTTGCAGATGTGATACTTAACCCAGTAGCACAGGTGAAGTTCGTTCACACTGTAGCATCAGGTTATGTATGTGGCTCAATGTTTATCCTGGGTGTTAGTGCATACTACATGCTGAAAGGCCGTGATATTGCATTCGCTCGTCGTTCATTTGCAATTGCTGCTGCATTCGGTATGGCATCTATTGTATCTGTAATGATTCTTGGTGATGAGTCAGGTTACGAGCTAGGCGACGTTCAGAAAACAAAACTTGCAGCGATTGAAGCAGAATGGCACACAGAGCCAGCACCTGCGGCATTTACTGCATTTGGTTTCCCTAATCAAGAAACAATGGAAACTGATTACGCAATTAAGATCCCTTACCTAATGGGTATCATTGCAACACGTTCTCTTGATACACAAGTAACGGGTATCCGTGATCTTAAGAAAGAACACGAAGTACGTATTCGTAACGGTATGGTTGCATACGGCCTACTAGAGAAATTACGATCGGGTGATAAGACACCAGAAAACATTGCAGCTTTCGATGAAGTGAAAAAAGACCTAGGTTACGGTTTACTACTTAAGCCATACACCGACAAAGTTGTTGATGCGACACCTGAACAAATTCAAAAAGCAGTCGATGACTCAATCCCTGAAGTATGGCCGCTATTCTTTAGCTTCCGTGTCATGGTGGGTGCTGGTTTCTTAATGTTCGTAATTATTGGTGCTGCATTTATCCAGTCTTGTCGTCATAAGATCACGGGTAATAAACTCGTACTAAAAGCTGCGTTATTTGGTATTCCACTACCTTGGATTGCAATTGAAGCCGGTTGGTTTGTTGCAGAGTATGGTCGTCAACCATGGGCTGTAGGTGAAATTTTACCTGTTCACATGGCTGCTTCTAACTTGGCTCCATCTGATATTTGGTTCTCACTAGCAGCAATTTTAGCGCTTTACACAGCATTCCTAGTTGCTGAAGTTTACCTAATGGTTAAATTCGCTCGTCTTGGTCCAAGTAGCTTGAAGACAGGTCGTTACCACTTTGAACAAAATGACGCACCACAAGATGTGGTTTCACGTCAGGTTGAAGCGTAAGCAGGGAGAAACAAGTAATGTTTGATTATGAAAGCTTGCGACTAATTTGGTGGTTACTAATCGGTGTACTATGTATCGGTTTTGCAATCACTGATGGTTTTGATATGGGGGTAGGTATTCTATCTCATATTATTGGTAAAACAGATAATGAACGTCGAGTAATGATCAACTCGATTGCGCCTCACTGGGATGGTAACCAAGTATGGTTAATCACCGCTGGTGGTGCATTGTTCGCAGCATGGCCACTAGTTTATGCAACAGCATTCTCTGGTTTTTATGTTGCAATGATCCTGACGCTAGCTGCACTTTGGCTTCGTCCTCTTGGCTTCGATTACCGTTCAAAGCTGACAGATCCAAAATGGCGTAGCCTTTGGGATAAAGCAATCTTCGTAGGTAGCTTTGTACCACCTGTGATCTTCGGTGTTGCGTTCGGTAACCTAATGCAAGGTGTTCCATTTGAGCTAAACGAGTACTTGATCCCAACTTATAAGGGTTCATTCTTCGGTCTGCTAAATCCATTCGCATTATTGTGTGGTGTGGTTAGCTTACTGATGATCGTGACTCAAGGTGCGACATTCTTACAGATGAAAACAACAGATGCTATTCACGCACGTTCTCGTAACGTGGCTGCAATGTCTGCTGTAGCGATGGCTGTAGTGTTTGTGATTGCTGGTTTTGTTGCTCACGGTGTTAATGGTTACGTGATCACATCTGAAATAGTGAAAAACGCGCCTTCAGATCCAACAACGAAAGATGTAGTTCGCGAAGTGGGTGCACTGTTTATAAACTACGCAAACTACCCTGCATTATGGATTGCACCAATCTTAGCAGTAGTTATGCCGTTACTAACTGCGCTTTGCTCACGTGCTGACCGTGCAGGTTTTGCGTTCCTATTCTCAAGCCTTACAGTTGTAGGTGTGGTATTAACGTTTGGTTTTGCAACATTCCCATTCATTATGCCTTCAAGCCTAGATCCAAACATCAGCTTGACTATTTGGGATGCAACATCATCTGAGCTAACACTTAAGATTATGACTGTAGTTGCCTTTATTATGGTTCCAGTGATCTTGGCTTACACCTCTTGGTGTTACTACAAAATGTTTGGTCGTCTAGATACTAAATATATCGAAGACAACAAAACTTCACTGTACTAAGGAGTAGACGAACAATGTGGTATTTTGCTTGGATTTTAGGTGTTCTACTGGCCTGTTCTTTTGGTATCGTCAACGCGTTGTGGCTTGAAACGACCGAAAACCTGGATAACGACAGTGAGTAATATGGATCGTGCGATAAAAGCAATACATGCACCATTGATGTTGTTGCCACTAAAATTATTAGCGATTGCAATGGCAGTGACTGTTGCAGGGTTAGTTATGTGGGAGCCACACCAGTTTGCTGATGCAATTGGTGGCTTTGGCCCTGTGATTGCGCCGTTGATGATTTGGGCAACATGCAGTGCCATGGTTTTTGGTATGAGTTTTGTGCCTCATCGCTGGTATTGGCAGTTATTTTTCTCGCCAATCATCGCACTTCCGATATTAATGTATGTTCTTAAATTGTACTTTTTTTAATAAAAGGCGATTTGTAGAATAATCAAACGGCTTACTACTGTGGTAGTAAGCCGTTTTTTTATAAATATTAGGTAGGAACTACATTCATTTAGTTTGTTACGCACGGTATGTGAACAGAAATGTGATTTGATTGTCAGAATGGACACGGAAGCGTTAATTTTCTATAAAATAGCGTCTTGAAAGCATCACTCATTAACAACGTTATATTAAGTTGATGTATAGTAGCAGCAATATATTTTTGCATATATGAATGATAGCCACGGCTCAATGGTAATAAAATGAAACAACTTAATGTTTTTAAGTGGCCAGTAACCATTTACTATGAAGATACCGATGTTGGTGGGGTGGTATACCACGCTAACTATTTGAAGTTTTTTGAGCGAGCACGAACAGAATATTTGAGAAAGGTTGGTCTAAATCAGCAACAGTTGTTCTCACAAAACATGAGTTTTGTTGTGCGCAGTCTAAATATTGATTTTCTTCGTGGTGCAAAGCTTGATGATCAATTAATGGTACATACAGTGGCGCAAAATACACGACGAGCTTCAATCGAGTTTAGCAAAGAATTAGTAAACAATAACAACGAAGTGCTGTGTAAGGTATTGGTGAAAATTGCTTGTGTCGATCCGACAAAGATGAAGCCTATTGCACTTCCTGAACAATTAAAACTGGAGATAAATTAAGTGAACTCAGAGTTGACGGTTTTAGATATTATTCTAAATTCAGGTGCGCTTGAAATTATGGTTATGCTTATTTTGTTAGGCATGTCGATTGCATCATGGACAATGATCATCAAGCGATCTCAAGTATTGTCAGAGGCTAGCCGTAAAGCAACAAATTTTGAAGATCGTTTTTGGTCAGGTATTGATTTATCTCAGTTGTATAAAGAAGTACAAGCACGCAAAGATGACCTAACGGGTTCTGAACAAATTTTCTATTCAGGTTTCAAAGAGTTTGCACGTCTACACCGAAGTAACGATAAAGTGCCAGAAGCTGTGATGGAAGGTACAAGTCGAGCAATGCGTGTATCACTTTCAAAAGAAGTTGATGAATTAGAGACAAATCTACCGTTTTTAGCAACGGTGGGTTCAATTAGTCCGTATATTGGTTTATTTGGTACTGTACTGGGTATTATGACTGCATTTATCGCACTTGGTGCTATGAAACAGCCAACATTAGCAACTGTTGCGCCAGGTATTGCAGGGGCATTGATTGCAACGGCGATGGGCTTATTTGCTGCGATTCCTGCTGTAATGTTCTACAACCGTTTAACGAATAAAGTATCAAAGCTAGAACATACATACGCAACGTTTATGGAAGAATTTTCTAGTATTTTACACCGCCAAGCATTTGCCGCTAATCAGGAGAAGTAAGCAATGGCTTATCAACCGAAAAAGCGCAAAATGACAGCGGAAATTAACGTTGTTCCCTATATCGACGTTATGTTGGTATTGCTTATTATCTTCATGGTAACAGCGCCGTTTGTTAACCAAGGTGTAGATGTGGATCTACCACAAACCACCACGGCAGAAACAGTGGCAGAGTTGAATAAAGATAGCGATATTCCACCAATTATTGTGGAAGTCAATAAAGATGGACTCCTTGGTGTCAGTATCGACAATGCGGACATGCAACGGGGCTTATCGCTTCAAGAAGTGCTTGCTCGTGTGAAAGCGCAAATGGCAGCGCAGCCAAAAACGTTAGTGATGGTAGGAGGTGATGGTCGTACACCTTATGCACATATTATCGAAACATTGGATGCCTTAAACCAAGCAGGTGTCGGCTCTGTTGGCCTAATGACTGAGCCTCTTGAGCAATAAGGTTAAAGAATGAAAAATAACAATTACACAGGTTCCACCGTTATATCGTTATTTATTCATGCGCTGTTGATTGGATTATTGCTCTGGGGCGCTGATTTTACGAAGAAAAAAGCAGATGTCGGCGGCAATACAATTCAAGCGGTGGTTGTCGATCCTGCAATGATTCATCAACAAGCGACGCAAATTAGAGATCAACGGGAAGCGGCTAAACGAGCTGAACAAGAGAGTAAAAAAAAGCTGGAAGATCAGGCTGAAGCGGCTGAAAAGCAAAGAAAAGATGAAGCTGAACGTGCTAGACAGTTAAAAGCCGACCAGCTAAAAGCTGAGAAAGAAGCACGAGAAGCTGAGAAACAACGTAAATTAGTCGCAGAGCAACAAAAACAAGCGGCGGAAGAAAAACGTAAAGCCGATGAAGCTGCAAAAGTAGAAGCTGAGCGTAAAGCAAAACAAGAGGCTGCAGAAAAAGCGGAACAAGTTCGTCAACAAAAACTTGAAGAACAACGTAAAGCGGAAGAGGCAAGTCGACAAGCTGAACTTGAACGTCAAAAGCAAGTAGCAGCAAAGAAAAAAGCACAAGAAGAAGCAGCAGCTAAAGCTGAAGCGAAACGTAAAGAAGCTGAAGCTAAGAAAAAAGCAGAAGCTAAACGTAAAGCAGCAGAAGCCAAGAAAAAAGCAGAAGCAGAAGCTAAACGCAAAGCAGCTGAAGCGAAGAAGCTCGATCAGCAAAAAGAAGCAGCATTGAATGATATGTTTGCAGGTCTTGAAGCTGAAAATGAGCAGCGTGGTGGTGCTAAAGGGCAACATATTGCTGATGAAGTGGCACGTTATGGCGCAATATATAAACAGATGATTCAACAAAATTTATTGGTTGATCAAAGTTTTAAAGGCCAAGAATGTAATTTGACTATGCGTTTGTCTGCTGATGGTTTAGTACTGGATGTTACTCAATCTCGTGGTGATGGTGCATTATGTCGCGCGGCAAAATCTGCTGTCGTAAAAGTTAGCCAATTCCCAATGCCTGATGATCCAGAAATTGCGAAAAAATTAAGAAATATCAAACTTTCAGTCACGCCACAGTAAATGATTTGTGGTGCAACATAAAATAGGAGCGATGGATGAAACGTTGGATAATGGGCTTATGTTTAGCTCTATTAAGCGTTAGCCAATTTGCACATGCTGAACTTGAATTAGTGATCACTGATGGTGTGGATTCTGCACGCCCAATTGGTGTTGTTCCTTTCCAATGGGAAGGTGAAGGTAAACTACCCACTGATATTTCTGCAGTTATTGCATCAGATTTACAACGAAGTGGTAAGTTTAGCCCGGTTCCGGAAAGTAAATTGCCACAGTTACCTCACAATGAAAGTCAAATTGATTACTCTGCATGGAGTAAAATGGGGGTTGATGCGGTTGTAACAGGGACAATTGTTAAGAATCAAGATGGCAATTACACCGTTAATTATCAGCTAGTCGATATTGTTAAAGGCAAACTGGCAGCAGGCACTGAAGGGGCTGCAAAAGGCGATTATTTACTATTGAATAATCAAGCGTCAGTGAAGCCTAACCGTATGCGTCAATATGCTCACCGTATTTCTGATTTAATTTACCAGAAGCTAACAGGTGAACGTGGTGCGTTCTTAACGCGTATTGCATACGTTGATAATAATCGTTCATCGAAGTTTCCTTATCAATTACGTGTTGCTGATTACGATGGCTATAACGAACGTGTAGTATTGAAATCAAAACAACCGCTAATGTCTCCAGCATGGTCGCCAGATGGCAGTAAGTTAGCTTATGTCAGCTTTGAAAGCGGAAAAGCGCAAATCTATGTTTTAGATATTTATAAAGGTACGCGTGAAGTGGTTGCTAATTACCCTCGCCATAATGGATCACCACAGTTTTCACCTGATGGTACTAAATTAGCGATGGTACTTTCTGAAAGCGGTAGCTTGCAGATCTACATTAAAGATCTGAAAACCAAGCAATTGCGCCAACTTACTCATGGCCGTGCTAACAACACGGAAGCGGTATGGGCACCTGATGGTCAGTCTCTTTACTTCACCTCTGATCGTGGCGGTCGTCCACAGGTTTACCATTTAGATTTAGCGACTGGCGATACGCAACGTGTAACATGGCAAGGTGCTCAGAACATGGGGCCACAAATTACACCTGACGGTCGTTACCTTGTCGTTGTAAACCGTTCAGATAGCGGTTACAACATTGCGAAACAAGATCTTAAAACAGGTGCAATGCAAATTTTGACAAAGGCACGCCTTGCTGAGTCACCAAGTATTGCTCCTAACGGAAGTATGATTATTTATAGCTCAGCGCAAAATAGTGGTACTTACGAACTTTCTTTGGTATCCATTGATGGTCGTTTCCAAGCACGCTTACCATCAACAAGTAAACGTGTACGAGCACCTTCTTGGGGCCCATTTTTATAATTTGAGTTAATTCTCATTTGCCTTTTGAGGCACAACTGAGTTTAAAAAGGAAATATAGATGCAACTGAACAAAATTTTAAAAAGTTTAGCCATTGCGTTACCAATGATGACATTGGCAGCATGTAGTTCAACAGATAGTGCAGACAGTTCTGCAGCAAACCAAAATGGTACTAATGGTGGCGGTACTTCACCTGATCAAACAATTGTTACTCCGGTTGATCCATCTGGAAGCATGAGTGAAGAGCAGTTGCTTGAGCAGCAACTGCAGCAATTACGTCAAGAACAAACCATTTTCTTTAAGTTTGATAACTCAGAGATTCAACCTGAGTATCAAGCAATTTTAGAAGCACATGCTGCGTACTTACGTGACCACCCGAGTATCAAAGTAATTGTTGAAGGTCATGCTGATGAGCGTGGTACGCCAGAGTACAACATTGCGTTAGGTGAGCGTCGTGCTAATGCGGTAGCACAGTACCTGCAAGCATTAGGTGTACCAGCATCTCAACTTTCGATTGTTAGCTACGGTGAAGAGAAGCCATTAGTATTAGGTCACACTGATGCTGATTATGCGAAAAACCGTCGTGCAGTTTTAGTTTACTAATCTAATGTAGGTAAACCCAATATGAGCAGTAACAAAGTAATGCGAAAACTTGCATTAGTGTTGCTGATGAGCGCGGCGACCCAAGTGGTCGCCGCGCCTGTATCGGCAGCGAATTTAGATAGCTTAGAGCGTATGCTTGAGGCGCAAGGGCAGGTGCAGTTACAAATGCAGCGTCGCTTAGAGCAGATGTCGTCAGATCTTGATGAACTTCGAGGCAAAGTTGAGCGCAATACCTACGAAATAAAAAAAGTGGTTGATCGTCAGCGTGATATTTATCGCGAAGTTGATAATTTGAGCCGCCAACCAGCGAAAGCTGAGCCTAAGGACGCTAAAAAAGAAGCGACATCAAGTGAAGCTTTTTCACGTAATACAGATGAAAATGCGGCCTATGAAAAAGCGGTTAATCTGATCTTAAAAGAGAAAGATTATAAAGGCGCAACAAAAGCCTTCCAAAGTTTCTTAACGGCTTACCCAAATTCGGTCTACAAGCCGAATGCTAGCTATTGGTTGGGGCAATTATTCTTTGCTCAGAATCAGTTAGCAGATGCAGCAACGAACTTTAAAGTGGTTGCAGATACCAAAGACTCAAGTAAGCGCGCTGATGCGTTGCTGAAACTTGGTGTGATTGCAGAACGTGGTAATGATATTGCGGCGGCAAAAACATATTATCAAGAAGTGATCAAAGCATACCCGAATTCAACGTATGCTAATCAAGCTAAAACAGCGCTTACTAAGTTAAAATAAACGCAGTTACGGTTTGATTTTAAAAGCCCACAGAGAAATAGTTATTTCTGTTGTGGGCTTTTTTGTTTCTGTGAAGTCGAAGCTGTGTTGGTTAAAGGTGAAATTTGGAAAATCCAGCGTATAATGTCCGGACACTAAAGGAATGCTAATGAGCAAGTGAAAAATGAGTATTACATTTGATCCATCAGAGATGGTATATCCGTTTCCACCAAAACCAGCCCGACTAACTGATACTGAAAAACAGCAATATATCGAGCAAATTAAACAATTGCTAAAAGAAAAAGATGCAGTATTAGTGGCGCATTATTATACCGATCCTGAAATACAAGCATTGGCTGAAGAAACTGGCGGTTTTGTTGGTGATTCACTGGAAATGGCTCGTTTTGGTAATCAACATCCAGCCACCACCTTAATTACTTGTGGTGTACGCTTTATGGGAGAATCTGCCAAGATCCTAACACCAGAAAAGCATGTATTGATGCCAACCTTAGATGCAGAATGTTCGCTTGACTTAGGTTGTCCTATTGATGCATTTAGCGAGTTTTGCGATGCTCACCCCGATCATACTGTTGTTGTTTACGCCAACACTTCAGCTGCAGTAAAAGCACGTGCTGATTGGGTTGTAACGTCGAGTATTGCACTTGAAATTGTTGAGCATTTAGATAGCGAAGATAAAAAAATCATTTGGGGACCAGATCGTCACTTAGGTTCTTATATTCAGAAGAAAACAGGTGCGGAGATGCTGTTGTGGCAGGGTGAATGTATTGTTCACGACGAGTTTTCTGCCAAAGCCCTACGTGATATGAAGCATTTATATCCTGACGCCGCTATTCTTGTTCACCCAGAATCACCAGCGAGTGTTGTTGCATTAGCTGATGCTGTGGGTTCAACAAGCCAGCTTATCAAAGCTGCGAAAGAGCTACCTAATCAGAAGCTTATTGTTGCAACTGACAAAGGTATTTTCTTTAAGATGCAGCAAATGGTGCCAGAGAAAGAATTAGTAGAGGCTCCAACAGCGGGCGCTGGGGCAACATGCCGTAGCTGCGCACATTGTCCGTGGATGGCAATGAACGGATTGAAAGCGATTTATACCGCATTAAATGATGGTGGTGAGCAGCATGAAATTTTTGTTGATGAATCGCTACGTGAAAAATCACTGATCCCGTTAAACCGAATGCTAGATTTTGCGGCTGAATTGCAGTTAAAAGTAAAAGG
The DNA here is from genome assembly GCF_000153325.1 of Photobacterium sp. SKA34. Lineage (GTDB taxonomy): Bacteria > Pseudomonadota > Gammaproteobacteria > Enterobacterales > Vibrionaceae > Photobacterium. The sequence goes on along the minus strand of NZ_CH724144.1, from coordinate 319,256 downwards.
TAATGCTTAAGCTTATTGCTTAATTAGCGACGATTAGTAACAAACGGTCATAAAAAAGAAGGCGAACAGAGATGTTCGCCTTCTTTGTTTTTGGGGGAATGTGTATATTGCTAGTCTTGAACTAACATTGCGCCACGTTGTGTTAAGCCACATAGCATTACAGGAATGGCATTAAATATCTCTTCAAATTGCGCTAAGGCATCAGCTTCTTGTTCTTTTAATGCTTCAAGTGCTGTTTCAGGATCAAACAGTAGGCTGAAAGAAAGCAATACGCCACCCAGTAGGGCATTATCTTCACTTTCTGGTGGCATAATGGTTTCCCAATCATCACGAGCAAGTTGCCAACCCTGAAGCATACCTTCACAGAAGTTACTGGTCGCTTCGGTAACAATTTGGCTGTCGTCTAGTGCACAGCCTTCAGGCCATTGCCAAGTGTTGTCAAAGAGAGTTGTACGTGCTTCATTTAAAATATCGATGACTGCATTGGCATAGTTTTCTAATTCTTCATGCGTACTAAAAGGAGATGTTTCTTCTCCACCCCATAAAAAAGCTAACCATTCTGTTGGGGCAATAATATTAGGTGCTGCAGCCATTGCAGTGATAAAGCCACGTGTCTGCGCTTCGTTGAGCAGTAGTTCGGCAAGCTGTTGATCTTGCAAAATGACGCTAAGTTTTGAAGACATATAAAGAGTCTCTATTTAATCATTGTTAGGATATTCCTTGACCTATTTAACGATCAACGAAAGAGTAATCAGGTATTAGTTACTTATTGTAACAGCCTCGTTAGGTCAA
>NZ_CH724144.1:196009-318048 GCF_000153325.1 Photobacterium sp. SKA34 | reverse complement strand
TATTGTTGTGCTTTTTTATCAGACTCTTCACGCAATACGCGGCGTAAGATCTTACCGACATTAGTTTTTGGCAAGTCGTCCATAAATTCAACAATTTTTGGTATCTTATAACCTGTTAAATGTTGACGACAATGCGCTATCAATTCATCTTTTGTTAGGCTCTGATCGCGTTTCACCACACATATCTTAACTACTTCACCAGACACTTCATGAGCCTGGCCGATCGCTGCTACTTCAAGCACTTTGTCATTTAGCGCAACAACATCTTCGATTTCATTAGGATAAACGTTAAAACCTGATACTAAGATCATATCTTTCTTACGATCAACAATGTGCAAAAAGCCTTCGTCATCAAATTTAACGATATCACCCGTCGATAGCCAACCATCTTCTGTTAACACTTCTTTAGTGGCTTCAGGGCGCTGCCAGTAACCTTTCATTACCTGAGGACCACGAACTTGTAACTCACCGACTTCGTCGATTCCCACAACATTACCTTCATCATCAACCATACGCACTTCAGTTGAAGGGACAGGTAGACCAATTGAACCGTTATATTGTGTTAAATCATAAGGATATGCTGCAACCAGTGGTGAACACTCAGTTAAACCGTAACCTTCTAATAAGTAATTACCAGTGATTTTCTGCCACTTCTCAGCAACAGCGCGTTGAACCGCCATGCCACCGCCAACAGAAAGGCGTAGATTACTAAAATCTAACTCTTGGAAATCTTCATTGTTGATCAGCGCATTAAATAAGGTGTTCACACCAGTAATTGCGGTAAATTGGTAACGTTGAAGCTCTTTGACAAAAGTGGGAATATCACGAGGATTCGTGATCAGTAAATTCTGACCGCCCATTTCCATTAATAATAAGCAGTTTACTGTCAATGCAAATACATGATAAAGCGGTAAAGCGGTAACAATGAGCTCACGTCCTTCTGTTAACACAGGACCATATGCACCTTTCGCCTGCATGACATTAGACACCATATTATGATGCGTTAATATCGCGCCCTTAGCGACACCTGTTGTACCACCAGTGTATTGAAGAAATGCCATGTCATCGCCAATAATAAACGGCTTAACATATTGCATACGACGCCCTTTACGTAGTGCTATACGCATTGAAGTCGCATGCGGCAAATAGTACTTAGGCACCATTTTCTTAATGTACTTAACAACGAAGTTAACCAAGGTACCTTTTGGACGAGACAATTGATCGCCTAGGCTAGTTAAAATTACATTTTTAACACCTGTATTTTTAACAACGGCTTCAAGGGTGTGAGCGAAATTTGAAACGATAACAATGGCTTTTGCGCCAGAGTCATTTAATTGGTGCTCTAACTCACGTGGGGTATATAACGGGTTAACGTTAACCACAACACAACCTGCACGTAAAATACCGAATAGCGCGATAGGATATTGCAGTAAGTTTGGCATCATTACAGCAACACGGTCGCCTTTTTGTAGCTTCAATTCATTCTGAAGGTAAGCTGCAAAGGCACGGCTACGCTCTTCCAATTTACGGAAGGTCATAACTTGTCCCATGTTAATGAAAGCGGTTTGATCAGCATATTTACGTACCGATTGTTCAAACATATCAACTAATGATGAATATGCATCCGGATTAATTTCTGCCGGTACATCATTCGGATAGCGGCTAAGCCAAACCTTATCCACTCGCATTCTCCTTATTATTAGACTGCTTTAATACCTATACAGCGATACAGGTAAATACTGTATGTATAAATCAAACAAGCGTTTATATCTCAATACAGTATACTTAACTTATAATTAACATCTTGCCAAATTAGCTGAGTAGAAACTTTGAACCTACTCATTGAAAAGCGAAGATTAATCTCTCTCGAGGGAAATAAAAGCCCTAATACAATTCGATACTGTATCTGGCTGTTCTAAATGGCAGTGATGCCCCCCGACAATCACCACCTGTGAAAACTGTTGAAGCTTGTACTTATCCTGCGGATCATCACGCAGTTGAGGAAATCCATGACTGCCTACAATCGAATAAATGGGTGCTTCTATCGACGATAGAATTGCTTGTGCTTGTTGTTGTGTCATCCTATAAAGTGATTCACAACGCAGGCGATGGTCATGTCGCCAGTACCACAGCCCGTTACGCTTAACTGTTGCCCGCTTAACAACGGGCTCTAAACATGCAATAGGTAAGTCATTAACATTGGCACGTAATTGTAATGCTTCAGTGAAAGAGCTCATTGCTCTTGCTTTTCGACGCTCACAACTTTTACGGTATTGATGTCGACTTTTAATTCCACGCCTTAGCCGCTCAACCGTTTGTTCTGCCTCTTCCACTAATGGCGACAAGCCTTCAATTAATACCAACTTATCTATTGACTGAGGATAAGCAGCACTGTAACAACTGGCAATAATAGCGCCTAGTGAGTGACCAACAAGACACACGCGCGGGGCGGGAAGCTGCGAAATGACTTGGTATAAATCATCAATATAATCGAAAAAGTGATAATAGTTATCCCCACTTCGAGATTGTGATAAACCATGTCCAGGCAAATCAATGGCTACAAGATTAAATTCAGTATCTAACCGTTGCCAAAGTGATGAAAACGTCGCAGCATTATCTTGCCAACCATGAATAAATAACAATACGGGTTTGTTATTCTCTAACGGCGACGATAATGAGAAATTGGAGAGTCCCGCTAATTCTAATTCAGCAAGCTTAAATGTTATTGCTTCCATGACTTACATTATCACTCGATCAACCACGCGCCCTTGAATGCCAATCGGTGGCATAAAGTAATCATCGCCCCAGAATCCACAGTTAAAGCCAATACAACGATTAAATCGCATTGGTACTTCCATTTGAACTTGTTGTTGTACTTGCCAAATTTGCTCACCTGAAACATTTATCAAAGGAAAAGTATAATCGTACTGGCCAACTTTGCCTTTTTGCATTCCAATATATTGCCCTACAATTGTCAGTAAACGTCCTTTGGCATACTCCATAGGATCAAGAAAACCAGGTACATTTGCAATAAATCTACCTTGGGGTTTACTGTGCAATATTGGTCTACCGTCTGAGGTTAACGGCAATGCGACTATTTCAACGCGTGTTTGCTTTGCTTCATTTTTAATTGAAGCAATAATACCACCTAACCTGACTTCCTGATGTTGCATTACAGTAGGATGCTCGGCGATAACGCGTAAATCCGTGATAGGATTTTTCGTTTTGGTCTGCAAGCTGGCTGGAACACTGGCGCAGCCTACCATAAAGATTAATATCAGCCCAAGAAATAGCGTGCGAAACATATAAAACCTCGACATAGCTGTTCAATATAACAGCAAAAGTAATTATTTATGCGTAGTCTACTGACACGTTAAATTAACGCGTTAATGATGAAAATAATAAGGAAAGTATTAGTCGGTTTAAACAACCATATTGATACCGATAAGATCGGAAAGTTGTTCTTTTCTACTGTGCTGCATGACATCCATATACATAGATAATGCCTTCTGATGTTTTCCGTCAGGGCGATCATACTGTAATTGACGATATTCTTGACTAGCCCACTCTGCGTGTTGCGTTGCCGATAACGATGATAAAGCAGACGTTGATGAAACCGCATCACTTGAAATGCTAGCTTTCGTACTGGAGGTTTGTAAGGCTGAAGTGAATGGTTTTGATGGTAATGATATAACACCATGATTGATAATAACCATAATCCCCTCTCATCATTCATTTAAAATTAGGCTAAAGAAAAAGTAGCGGCGCCAGCCACTACTCTTTTACTTAATTATTCGCGACCTGGCAGTTTCTTCCATGTCACGGTATCACGTAAATACACAGGGCTTGCTACTTCTGCGCTAACACTTTCACCACGAGCAAAAGCAAATTTCGCTAGGTATACCATGTCTTGTGAATCAGGATATAACACCGAACCCTGCTGCATTTCAAAAGGTAGCTTACCTAGAGTATCAGCATACACTTCCCAAGCTGTACCCGCTGTTAACCAAATACCTGATTCGGTTTGAACAGATTCAACTAAAGCCTCAGGCACAATCACCTGTTCCGCACCGATAATTTGCCAATCACCATCGGTTTTACGCTGGTACTGACCCCAATAGACTTCGCCCATACGAGCATCAATAGCAGATAATACATTGTCAGCTTGATGGACACGGTAGGTACCTTGCGCCATTGCAGCTAATGTTGACACGCCCACCATAGGTAAATCCGCACCAAACGCTAAACCTTGCGCAATACCAATGCCGATACGAACACCTGTAAAGCTACCAGGGCCTTGACCATAAGCCAATGCATCGAGTTGTTTTAGCTTGATGCCAGCTTCAGCCAGAACAGTATCTACCATAGGTAGAATTTTTGTTGTGTGCTCACGTGGCGCATATTCACAACGAGAGATAACTTCGTCACCCATTAATAGGGCAACAGAACAATTTTCAGTTGCAGTATCAACTGCCAAAATTTTGGTGCTCATTCAAGCCTCTGAATGTTGGTTGTCATCTTCAATAACGTTATTGTTATTAATAGTAGACAAAAAGTCACTAACCCCTTCAACACTACGTGTACGAGGGATCGGCGGTAAACTTCGTAAAAATACAGCGCCATAATGCCTTGTTACTAATCGGTTATCACAAATGATCAAAGCGCCTTTGTCTTTAGTATCACGGATCAAACGCCCAACACCCTGCTTTAAAGTGATCACCGCATCAGGTACTTGGACATCGGCAAAAGGATCACCACCACGCATGCGACAATCTTCAATACGTGCTTTTAATAATGGGTCATCTGGTGCTGTAAACGGTAATTTATCAATGATAACACAGCTAAGGGCTTGCCCTCTAACATCAATCCCTTCCCAGAACGCCCCTGTTGCCACTAATAATGCATTACCATGAGCCAAATACTCATTAAGTAGCTTTTGTTTCGTTGTTTCACCTTGCGCTAACACGGGTAAACTAAGCTTTTCACGAAACCCTTCTGCAAGATCACGTACCATTTGATGAGAAGTACACAAGAAAAAACAACGACCATTATTCGCTTCAATCACAGGCGCCAACATCTCAACCAGTTTATTAGCGAGACCATAACTATTAGGCTCAGGTAAATGGCGAGGTACACATAACAGAGCTTGTTCGTTGTAATCAAACGGGCTTTCAAGCGAAAATTGTTGTTTTGGCTCTAACCCTAAGCGATGACTAAAATGGGTGAAATTCTCATCAACTGCTAAGGTTGCTGAAGTGAAGATCCATGCCCCTTTTTGCTCAGCCATTTGCTCTTTAAATTTATCCGCAACAGAGAGCGGCGTGATATTTAAACTAAACTGGCGCGGTGTACATTCATACCAATAGGAATAGCCTGTAATTGCAGTATCTGATACTCGTTTTAGTTTGGCTTTTAACGTTGCTGCACGTTCAAAGGCAGTATCTAGTAACTGGCTTCGACCCAACGCCAGCTTAAGTACATCGTAGGTAAGATCTAATGCATCTGACAGTCGAGTCAATTCCCGTTGAACAGCAGGGGTTTGTGATGCTTCTCGCCAATTCCCTCGAAACCCGGGATCACCTAAAATGATCCGCATTTCAAACGCAGCTTGCTGTAACCTGTCTGCCGTTTTTTGCAGTTGGCGCATATCACGTGCTTCTGTGCGATAACCAATATCAATATCTTTCGCGAGTTCAATTAATTGTCGACTGGTTAGGCTCTGGCCAAAGTACTGACTGGCAATATCAGGCATTTGGTGGGCTTCATCAAAGATAAATACTTCAGCTTCAGGAATTAATTCACCAAAGCCGGTTTCTTTAATGGCTAAATCTGCCAAGAATAAATGGTGATTAACAACAACTACATCAGCTTCCATTGCTTTGCGGCGAGCTTTAACGACAAAACAATCATCATACGAGGGGCACTCACGGCCTAAGCAGTTATCATTGGTCGAGGTAATTAATGGGATGACAGGGCTATCTTCTGCAACATCTTCACATTCACCAAAATCGCCGCTTTTCGATGATGAGGACCATTGTCGAATTTTAACCAACTGTGTTAATAACGTCGGATCGGATTCCACATCATGGCTTTCTATCACTTGGCGATTCAAACGATCCACACACAGATAATTTGCTCGCCCTTTTAATAACGCGACACGCCCCGTAAAGCCAATCGCATCAGCCATTAATGGCAAATCACGGTGAAATAATTGCTCTTGAAGGTTTTTAGAGCCTGTACTAATAATGGTTTTTTTGCCACTCAATAGTGCTGGGATAACATAAGCAAATGTTTTTCCTGTCCCCGTACCCGCTTCTACCACCAGCTGAGATTCACTCTTGATCGCATCAGCCACTGCATTAGCCATATCAATTTGAGGTTGGCGAGCCTGAAAACCAGGGATGGCTTTATCTAATGCGCCACCAGAGGCAAAAAACTTCGTTATCATTTACTTCGCACTATTGGTTATATATACAGTATTCATTATGCCAATTATCCTAGTACTCGACTAGTCTTCTATCCATCGATTACAAAAATTAACGGTATCACTTTCTTATTAATAACATCACCTAACAAATAAATACTTTGACCATAAGGTTAAATCTAGGTAATAGTTAATTAAGATCTTTGTAACACGCAATGTATTATATGCGTGAATCGCAGTCAGGAAACGACATGGAAAAGAAAACACTCCTCACGGAATGCCCAGATGAAATGGGACTAATCGCCAAAATTACCAACATTTGTCATAAGCACCAACTAAATATTATCAACAATAAGGAATATGTTGATAATACGCATAATCAATTTTTCATGCGTACTGAGCTTGAAGGCTATTTTAATGATACAACCTTTCTTGCAGATATTGATCATGCTTTACCAAAAAGTAGCAAGCGCCGTTTAATCAGTTCTGATCGCAAAAAAATCGTCATCATGGTGACAAAAGAAGCGCACTGTTTAGGTGATATTCTAGTTAAAGCCTTCGATGGATCATTAGATATCGACATTGCTGCGGTTGTAGGTAATTACGACACCCTTCAAGGGCTAACGGAAAAATTTGATATTCCATTCCATCATGTTTGCCATGAAGGATTAAGCCGTGAAGAGCACGAACAAAAACTATTAGAAGCGGTACAACAGTATCAACCAAATTACGTAGTACTGGCGAAATATATGCGTATTTTAACGCCTAATTTTGTCGCACAATTCCCTAATAAAATCATCAACATTCATCACAGTTTCTTACCTGCATTTATTGGCGCCAAGCCTTACCAACAAGCATTTGAACGTGGTGTAAAAATCATTGGTGCAACCGCACACTTTGTCACTAACGATCTTGATGAAGGGCCAATCATTACCCAAAACGTCATCCCTGTTGATCATAGTTTCAGTGCTGTTGAAATGGCAAAGTCTGGTCGTGATGTAGAAAAATCTGTACTCAGTAAAGCATTAGGCCTTGCGGTAGACGATCGTATTTTTGTCTATGGTAACCGGACAGTTATTTTATAATCATTAAAATACAGTATTAACCAAGCGAACGTAGTAATCTTTGGGGATTACTACGCTTTTTATTATTCGTATTTACAGCAACTATGCTTGTTCACTTTCTAATACTGCTCTTAACGAGTGTCCGTGTAATTTAATACATACACCATCACGTTTAAACGCAAAAGTAGGATTAGCTAAACGCTCATCTTCACCTGATGGTGAACTGGCTTTTACTTTGATCCCCTTCGCATCTAACCCATCCCAATCTAATTGTGGTAATTTTTCTAGTAAATCTATTTTTAATTCTTCAATCGTTTTTGCACTGGATGGCACCACAAACTCAATATGCTCCCACCCCTGTTGCGGATATACTTTATCACTCGGATAAGGCAACTCTAACGCTTCAATTGTCCAGCCATCTACAGCTAATGGCTGTTCAAACCCAATGATCACAATGGGACGACCATTGATCATATTGTTAGACCATTCTTCACCGTAACTCAGCCATGCCAAATGTACCTGATGCGCCACGTCTTGATCATTGACACGTAATGCGATGTGATCAGCTTGGTATCCAGCGAGTGAAATTCCTAAATCATCAATCAATGTATTGATCGCTTTCATAAACTCAGGTAACTGCGCAAGCATCTGCGTTGGATGAAGATTATATTGTTCAAGCTTGTGCATAGATTTATCCCATTATTGACAGCTATAACTATAGTTATACGGAGTGAATAATTATCCATTTTTCGTGATTTAATGAAACATGAATTTAACGCACTCTCTTTTCAATACAATAGCGTGTTACACATTATTTACCCATAACAAAAAAAGTTTAAAAAAAAACGTAAACAATAGGTTTTTCCAGTTGCCAAAGTACCTCCATCTGTGGGTATTATTAGGACAATACCTACTGCGTATTCAAGACTTCGGTGCATATTTAGATATTCGCGACCCCGTCAAAAATACTCACGTTAAACACTTGATTTATTTATGTTGTCATTTTGTTTTATTTCGTGATTATTTTTGACGGTGATCTTGTGATGCGTAGACATTTTTGCCTTTTATTAATAATTGGCGTTACAAATGATTTAAGGATCAGCGTGTGAACATTCAAGCACTTATTAACGATAAAGTATCTCTGGCTTTAGAAGCCGCTGGCGCACCTGCAGGTAGCCCAGCCGCAGTTCGCCAATCAGCTAAAGCGCAGTTTGGTGATTACCAAGCGAACGGTGTTATGGGCGTAGCAAAGAAGCTAGGTACTAATCCACGCGAATTCGCACAAAAAGTTATCGACTGCTTAGAGCTAGATGGTATTGCTGAGAAAGTTGAAATTGCAGGCCCAGGCTTTATCAACATTTTTCTAAACAAAGCATGGTTAGCTGAGCGTGGCGAAGAAGCGCTAAAAGATGAGCGTCTAGCCGTTAATACTGAAACAGCACAAAACATTGTTGTTGACTACTCAGCACCAAACGTTGCAAAAGAAATGCACGTAGGCCACTTACGTTCAACTATCATCGGTGATGCCGTTGTACGAACACTTGAATTCTTAGGCCACAATGTTATCCGAGCTAACCACCTTGGTGACTGGGGTACACAGTTCGGTATGCTTATCGCTAACATGCAGCGTAAAGAGCAAGAAGGTACTGATGTTTCTATGAACATCAGCGATCTTGAAGGCTTCTACCGTGAATCTAAAGTGCTTTATGATGAAGACGAAGAATTCGGTAAAACAGCACGTAACTTTGTTGTTCGTCTACAAAGCGGTGATGAGTACTGCCTAGAAAAGTGGAAGCAACTTGTTGCCATCACCCTTAAGCAAAACCAACGCAACTACGATCGCCTAAGCGTGTCATTAACTGATGACAACGTAATGGGTGAGTCTATGTACAACGACATGCTATCTGGCGTTGTAGCAGATCTAAAAGAAAAAGGTCTGGCTGTAGAAAGCGATGGTGCAACAGTTGTTTACCTAGACGAGTACAAAAATAAAGACGGCGAGCCTATGGGTGTGATCATCCAGAAGCGTGATGGCGGTTACCTCTACACAACTACTGATATCGCTTGTGCTAAATACCGTTACGAGCAGCTTCATGCTGATCGCGTACTTTACTTCATCGATTCACGTCAGCACCAACACCTAATGATGGCTTGGGCAATCGTTCGCAAGGCAGGTTATGTGCCAGAAAGCGTATCTCTTGAGCACCACGCATTTGGTATGATGCTAGGTAAAGATGGTCGTCCATTTAAGACCCGTGCTGGCGGTACTGTTCGTCTTGCTGATCTTCTAGATGAAGCTGTTGAGCGTGCTAACAAACTAATCGAAGAAAAGAACCCAGAGCTAAGTGCTGAAGAAAAAGCAAACATTGCACAAACTGTTGCAATGGCTGCGGTTAAGTACTCTGATCTTTCTAAGCACCGTACGACAGACTACATCTTCGACTGGGACAACATGCTAGCATTTGAAGGAAACACAGCACCGTACATGCAATACGCATACACACGTGTAGCATCTATCTTCAAGCGTGCGAATGTTGAGCTTTCAGATCTTACTCACCCAATCGTTATCACTGACGAAAAAGAGCAAGCGCTGCTATCTAAACTTCTTCAATTTGAAGAAGCTGTACAATCTGTAGCACGTGAAGGTCAGCCACATTTAATGTGTACTTACCTATTCGAACTTGCAGGTATGTTCTCTAGCTTCTACGAAGCATGTCCAATTCTTAATGCTGAAGAAGGTGTTAAGCAAAGCCGCTTGAAGCTTGCATTGCTAACATCAAAAACTATCAAGCAAGGTCTAGATCTACTTGGTATCGAAACACTAGAGCGTATGTAATCTACATACATCTTTATATTAAAAAGCCTTCCAAATGGAAGGCTTTTTTATTTTCTATCTATCGCACCCTGAAATGTGTTTATAGATTAAGCTCTGTTAATAAAAAGATTCAATAGTTTGACCTCTTTATTGACCAAATCGTTGACCGCCTTGGTTCAACCACATTAATTCACCTTCCGTTGAAAGCCGTCCCAGCACCGCATTACGATATGGAAAGCGTCCAAATTGCTTAATCACGTCATAATGGCTTCTCGCATAATTATAAAAACCATCAAATAGCTCACGATTATTTAAAGAAGTCGATTCCCTTAAGTGTTGAAAGCGAAACACACTCTCTTCTTGATCTTCCAGATCTTCTGCGTGTTCTAACGGTAAATAGAAAAATACGCGTTCAATTGGCGATAAATCGACATCTTGATTTAATGCTAAACCACGTTTACACAATGCTAAGGCTAATAAGTCATAACGAAATGCCGCACTTAAGCCACGGTAGATGTTGCGGCTAAATTGATCGAGTAAAATAATCAGAGCCAAGCGACCTTGAGCCGTTTCACACCAATGATTTAACTCCCCTTTACCTGCCTTACTCACCCAAGATTGAAAGTGGGTTTTAATGTAAGCATCAATATCTTCACCACCAAGAAACCAAAGCACATGTTTATTTTCTTTGGTTACTTCACCCTCTAACTCGCCAAACCAATAATCGAGTATAAACTGATATTCGCTTGCCATAAGTTGCCTCACAATAATTAGAACTCTTAACCAAATGTTAGAGAATAGGTTAAGGATAATACCAATCGTTTTAAATTAGGCATACTATGATAAATAATGCTCTGGCTTGTGAGCCATAATGTACTGTGAAGGAATAATTACATGCGTTTCACTCTTCATCCTCGCCTACAATCTGATACCACTGTATTAGGTGATTTTCCGCTTTCTCGTGTTTTATTATCTAAAGAAGCACTTGGGCCATGGATTATCTTAGTCCCTCGTTTTGACGAGTTACGTGAGATCCACCACCTACCAGAACAAGACCAATTCCAACTAATGCGTGAATCAAGTGCAGTCGCCACATTATTAGAAAACGACTATCAAGCAGAAAAAATTAACGTTGGTGCATTAGGTAACCTTGTACCACAACTTCATTTACACCACATTGCACGCTTTAGTCATGATATAGCATGGCCTGGGCCAATTTGGGGAAATACGGATGGTACTCAACGCAGTGAAGCGCTTCAAGCAGCACTGGCTGATGAACTTCGCGAAGAATTAAGTCAGATTAAAGGTTTTACAGCTATCTCTAAATAGCATTAAAAAAGGCAGCTTAATTAAGCTGCCTTTTTACCTTCTATCGCATTACCGTTATCGATAATTCGTTAGCAGATAAACAACGGTACCAAATCTCTTTCGCAGGTTGACAACAGTCTGAACTTTCACAGCCAACCAATTCTTTTCCAACCGAACCTTTACGAATCCATACGTCAAGCATAGCTTCTACACCATCTTCAGACATGCCAAAATGATCAGAAAGTTGCTTACGACTCACACGTCCATGCTGTTCAATGTATTGTTTTAGCTGCTGTAAGATCATTCTACTAACAAGCCTTCAAGATTAGTTTGTTTTTTTCCTTCTCGTTTCAGTAACAAGAAGATACCGACGTTGATCAATATGAAGAAACCAATCCAAAATGCACTGGTTGTAGGATGATCGGTAAAGTGAGCGATTTGATAGAACCAAGTAGCAAACGAGTAAGCCATTAACATTGTCCATCCAGCAATAAACCACGCAAACTTCTGACCAAACTCACGAACGTATGCTCCCATCGCAGCAGCACATGGTGTGTATAGCAAGATGAAGATCAAGTAAGCCATTGCAGCAGCACCACTCACAAAGTTCGCCTGAATGTTACCAAATACAGACTCATCTACGCCCTGCTCTTCTGCCGCTGCTTGTTTATCACCTAAATCACCAACCTCAATACCTAACGGATCACTAAAGCTTAAATCTGCCAAGTTATCGCCAATTGATTGAACCGCTTCTTGTAAGCTTGCAACCAAATTGTACTCTTCACCGCTATCATCTGTAGCTGGTGCATATAAGCTATTTAGTGTTCCAACAACAGCTTCTTTAGCAAAGATACCCGTAATAATACCCACAGTAGCAGGCCAGTTATCAGCTTTAACACCAATAGGCTCCAATACTGGCGTCACAACCTGTGCTGTTTTGGAAAGCACTGAATTAGAGGAATCTTCATTACCAAAAGAACCATCTGTACCTAATGAATTAAAGAAGCTTAGAATAGCAACAACAACAACGATTGTTTTACCCGCACCAAATACAAAACGCTTAAGTTTCTGCCAAGTTTTTATTACAACATTACGAATCGTTGGAAATTCGTAATTAGGCATTTCCATAATAAAACTATCACTTGAACCAGGGTACACTGTTGCACGCAAGATGATTCCAGTAAGGACAGCGGCTGCAATACCTAACAAATACAATGCAAATACAACATTTTGACCATTTTCAGGGAAGAATGCCGCCGCAAATAAAGCATATACCGGTAAGCGTGCACCACATGACATAAACGGTGCCATTGCTGCAGCTAACTTACGTTCACGTTCTTGTTCAAGAGTACGTGTGGCCATAATCGCAGGTACGTTACAACCAAAGCCTAGTACAAGAGGAACGAACGCTTTACCAGGTAAACCTACCTTTTGCATAACTTTATCTAGAACGAAAGCAGCACGCGCCATATAGCCAGAGCTTTCTAGCATAGCAAGGAATAGGTACAAGCAAGCAATAACAGGAATGAAAGTCGCCACGGTTTGAATACCGCCACCAATACCGTCCGCAATCACCGTCACTAACCATACTGGTAAATGATCATCTAATAAATGATGACCACCATCAACCAATAGCGCACCAAAGCTGATATCAAAAAAGTCGATAAATGCACTACCGATATTTATAGCAAACATAAACATCGTGTACATTACTAAGAAAAAGAATGGGATACCAACAAAGCGGTTAAGTAATACACTATCAATTTTATTGCTAAAACTACTGCTTAGACGTCCTTCTTGACGGCGAACCTTTTGGCATAATTGATGTAAGAAAGTATAACGGACATCCGCAACTTGAATATCAGGATCAACTGTATTAATCAGGTTTGCACGCAAACCACACGCTGTGACTTTATCTTCATCAGACATCGTATTTATTACAAGAGTATCATTTTCTAATACACGAATACTCTGTGCGCGTGGTTCTAACTTGTCATTGTTTTTAAATAAAGACTCTAATTGGTTAACTGCTTGTTCAAAATCTTGACCGTAGTCAAGTTTAAACTCTTTAACTACAACTCCTTGCGTTAGCATCTTGTGCAACTTAGATTTGAATTCAGCGATACGCTCCATATTGTTAGCAGATAACGCCAATACCGGACAGCCTAGTGCTTTTTCTAGCGCTTTAATATCTAAAACCTGACGTTGGCGCTTAAGCACATCCATCTTATTAAGCACAACTACCATAGGTCGACCTAACTCACGAAGTTGCAGCGTCATGTAAAGACTACGCTCTAGGCTTGAAGCATCAACTACGTTAATAATTACGTCAGCAGGTGTTGTTAAAATAGCGCGAGAAGCAATAGCCTCATCAAGGCTATTTGCATCATTCGCACTATCAAGGTTATAGATACCAGGAAGATCAGTCAGAGCAAACTCATCACCATTATGTTGGTAACGACCGGTTTTTTTCTCAACCGTCACACCGGCCCAGTTACCCACTTGCTGTTTAGCTCCTGTTAAACCATTAAACAGTGTTGTTTTACCACTATTTGGGTTACCAACAGTAAGAATATTGTATTGCATTATACAGCCTCTACCTCGATATTTTCTGCGATTTGCTTACGTAAAGCAATATCAACACCACGAACACGCACTTGAAGAGGATCACCCAAAGGTGCCAAGCGAACAACGGTGATTTCAGTGCGAGGTAATAAACCCATGACCATTAATTTTTTTCGTGTTGCTGCGGGTAACGCAGACATATTTACAACGGTCCCACAATTTCCGCACGACATCTCTGACAGCTTCATAGTAAATCGCTACCTTAATAAGAATTATTAGCATTTCTGATTTGAATTTTACATATTGATACATTTTATGTCTTGTCATAAATCAAAAAAACATTTGTTTTCTTGCCATCACATCGCTCAAAACTGACGTTAAAATGTAAAAAAAATCATAAATACAAACAGTTAAATCTTTTCAGAGATGAACTGTCAATTCTTGGTTAATTTTAAAAAAGTTTTTGATTAGTTAAATTCAATTATAAAGAACATAAAAAAAGCGCACGATATGTGCGCTTTTTTTATGATTAAACAACTTAGCTAGATATTACATTTTTAAACTTATTCTTATAAAAGCTAACTTGTTTTATGAAGTTTTTACGTTCTTTACCATAGAGTGTATCGGCTTGTGGTAAGGATACTTTCATTGCGTCAACAGGACGACCATTTTTTATCAACTCAAAATGCAAGTGTGGGCCAGTTGAACGCCCAGTATTACCACTTTTAGCAATACGTTGCCCCATTTTCACTTTATCCCCCACCTTCACTTCACGTTTACTAAGATGTAGATAACGTGTCATATATTCTCGGCCATGCTTAACGACAATATAGTTACCTGCTAATGGGTGGTAACGTGATTTTACAACGACACCATCACCTGCTGCCAAAACCGATGTACCAATCGGAACCGCAAAATCGGTACCGTTATGGGGTGATCGACGTCCAGTAACTGGGTGTAGACGATTTGGGTTAAAAGGTGAACTGATACGGTAGCGTTTCGATGTGGGAATACGTCTAAATGCTCTATTTAAACTGTGTCCACTACTGTCATAGAACTGATCATCATCACCTCTAATAATAAAGGTTGAATCCTTACCATTCGCTGATTTGTAGTAAAAAGCGTTAACATCACCTTTACTCACCGCCTTACCATCAATAAATTCTCGATCAATACCTACAGCAAAGCGATCCCCTTTATGCGCATCACGTCCAAGGTTTAATTTCCATTGTAAGGCTTTGACTAATGTTTGGATCTGAGTCGGTGTTAGACCTGCAGCTCGAGCTGAATTATAAAAACTGCCATTTACACGACCGATGAGAGTAACGGGTTTCATCTCACCTTTTTTAACTATCTCTTTATAGATATAACCTTTTTTCGATAGTGTAAAAGCATCCGTTATTTTTTTACTGCGGATAATTTTAAGTTCTGTTAATTTACCATCATCATTGACTTCCCACTCAAGTGTTTGTCCAACGCGCAAATTCTGTACTGACTTATTTGCATCAATTAAGCGGTACATATCTGAAATAGGCAAACCATACTGTGAAAAGATAATCCCTAACGTTTCACCCGATGCCACTCGATGTTTATGCTCAACTTCAGCTTTAGCATCATCAAGTTGTTGCTCTATTTCATCTTTTGGCGCTTGGAATTCAGGATCATTTTGATCAAGAGATACACCTAAGGGCTCACTATCTTGTTCAGATAATAAATCCAATTTAGATGGCAATGTGATATCAACGCGCTTATTAACGCTTGAGGATGGGAAAGTTACTTGTGATTTTGATGGCTGCCACATTATGGCAGCCATCATAAGCACAGAGGTGGAAACTAACGCAATTTTGTGCTGACGCGGCAGCTCCTTAATAGAAGTTGCTGCCGCTTGATATAATTTCATTTTCTATTTTAAACACTTGGTAAAGCTCTGTCCGAGTTCCTTAATAAAACGGACGTATCCTCCCTTGCCCACTTGGACATTTGTCGCCATTGGATCAAGGGTTCCTATGTTTACCTCTGTGCCTTTAGTTACACTATCAACAACTGCCGGTGAAAACTGCGGCTCACTAAATACACAATAAGCTTGCTTATCTTTTAATGATTCACGAATTGCGATCAGAGTTTTAGCACCTGGCTTACGGTCAGGTTCAACAGTAAAGTGTCCTAAGTTATTCAGACCGAATTGGTGTTCGAAATAACCATAACCATCATGAAAAACAAAATAACCTTTATTTGAAATAGGTTTTAGTTCCGCATTAAGTTCACTTACAGCTTGATTAACTTCAGTGGTAAACGTTGAAAGATTATCGAGATAAACAGTTTTATGCAATGGATCATGTTTAATCAATGCTTCCGTGATCACATTTGCGGCTTCAATTGTCTGTTTTGGTCCCATCCAGAAATGCGGATTAAGTCCAGAGTGGTGATGATGATGACCTGCATGATCGTCATGACCTTCATGGTCATCGTGACCTTCATGGTCATCGTGACCTTCATGGTCATCGTGACCTGCATGGTCGTCATGACCTGCATGGTCATCGTGACCTGCATGGTCATCGTGACCTGCATGATCGCCATGACCTGCATGGTCATCGTGACCTTCATGATCGCCATGGTCATCACCAGCTTTAGCACCATAATTTAGAAAATTGATACCAGCTTGTTTTGTCAAAGCGAAACTATTTGGGTTTGTAGCCATAAGTTTAGTTAAAAATGTTTCTAATTGAGGCCCTACCCAAATAACAAGATCTGCATCATTCAATTTTTTTACATCTGATGGACGTAATGCATAATCGTGTGGAGAAGCTCCTGGTGGTAAGATTGCATCTGACGTTGCAGCACCTTGAACTAACTCACTTACAATAAGATTTAGTGGTTTAATTGTTGTAACAACTTTAAAGTCGTCTGCCATTGCAGAACCTGATAAAGCCAGAGCTGCTGCACAAAACAATGATGATATACGCTGCATTATTTTATTTATCCTAAAAATAAGTATTGCACTTTTATACTGCTAAATATTTATATGATATAACAGTATATTCCCTAACAAATATGATAATGTTATAATATAACACATCAGTAATGTTATATTATAACACTACCTTTTATTTCTAAAGCCTATTAAGACAACTTCTTTTATGTCAACCCTAATCGAACTACAATCAATCACTGTCTCATTTGGTGAACGTGATGTTTTGGATAATATTACGCTCAAGCTTGAACGCGGTGAAATTACCACCTTAATTGGTCCTAATGGTGCGGGTAAATCAACCTTAGTAAAAGTCATAACAGGACTGAGCAAAGCCACAAAAGGAAAAGTGGTTCGTAAAAAAGGGATTCGTATTGGCTATGTACCTCAAAAGCTACGCTTGAATAATACCCTGCCTCTTTCTGTCGATCGTTTTATGCGTCTTGCTGGGCGTTATAATCAAGAACAACGTATCGAAGCTTTAAACATGGTTAATGGTAATCACCTACTTAATAGCGATATGCATGGGTTATCTGGCGGTGAAATGCAACGTGTCTTACTTGCGCGCGCCTTATTGCAAAAGCCTGATTTACTAGTACTTGATGAGCCAGTACAAGGGGTTGATGTAAATGGCCAATTAGAACTTTATCGCCTGATCCAACAATTACGCAATTTACTCAACTGTGCCATCTTGATGGTTTCTCACGACTTACACCTTGTAATGGCCAAAACTGATAATGTGATTTGTCTGCAACATCACATCTGTTGCTCTGGTAGTCCACTGACTGTGACGAACCACCCTAAATACATTGCATTATTTGGTCAAACATCGACAGAGCAGCTTGCTGTCTATGAACATAAACATAACCACCAGCATGACGATTCAGGTAAAACTCATAAATGCTGTAATAACCATCAGGAATCAAAAGCATGATTGAGTTTCTTCTTCCCGCACTTATAGCGGGTATTGGTATTGCAATCCTAGCAGGCCCATTGGGCTCATTTGTTGTTTGGCGAAAAATGGCCTATTTTGGCGATACATTATCTCATGCCTCTCTACTCGGTATTGCTCTAGGTTTTCTCTTTAATATCAACTTAAATTTGGCATTGGTTATCTGCTGTTTAGTGCTTGCAGTTATACTTGTTACACTACAAAAACAACGTTATGTGGCTACCGATACTTTACTGGGTATCTTAGCCCATAGTGCTTTATCGCTAGGTCTGGTTGCAGTTAGCTTCCTCGACAATGTTCGTATCGATTTAATGTCATATCTATTTGGTGATTTACTGGCAGTGACTACTAATGACCTATTATGGATATATTGCGGTGGAGCCGTTGTTTTAGCTTTATTAATTTATCTATGGCGACCACTACTTTCGATGACTATTAGTGAAGAGATGGCTCAAGTAGAAGGCGTAAATGTCGATTTAATGCGCCTATTACTGATGTTAATGGTAGGTATGGTAATCGCTGTTGCTATGAAATTTGTTGGCGCATTGATCATTACATCATTACTTATCATTCCTGCTGCAACCGCAAGACGTTTTTCACACAGTCCAGAATCAATGGCTGTATTTGCATCAATTATTGGCGCGATAGCAGTAGTTCTTGGTCTTGCAATGTCATGGCATTACGACACACCAGCAGGCCCTTCTGTTGTTGTTTCTGCCGCTGCGATGTTTATACTTAGCCAGCTAAAACGAACAGCGCGTTAACCTTATCTTCATTAATTGGGTAGCTGATAATATTATTTAAATATAAATGTCACAATAATAGACAAATTTTGTCACTACCCATTCTTACTATCTTTCCTGTTCAACTTATCAAATAATTAATAAACACAGGAAAGTAAAGTAATGAGTAAGGAAACGTTCGATCCTACCCGCTATAACAACAGTAATAACAAAGCATTTGAAGATGTCCTTCAAGCTAACTTGCAACGCCGAAGTATCCTAAAGGGTGGCTTAGGTATGAGTGCAATGACAGCACTTGGCGCATTAGGTCTTGCTGGTTGTAACTCTTCAGGTTCAACTGAATCAACGGCTAAGGTAGCAGAACGCTCACAAGCAATTTTAAATTTTGATTCTATCCCTGGTTCATTAACTGACGCTGTTTCTATTCCTTCGGGTTACACAGCACAAGTATTAGTCCCTTGGGGGACACCTATAAATGCGACTGCGAAAGCATGGGAAAATGATGGTACAAATAACAGTACTGATCAGTTAAATGCATTAGGTATGCACCATGATGGCATGCACTTCTTTCCATTAAACGAACAATCTACTAGTGGATTACTTTGTATCAACCACGAGTACATTGATCAACAAGCGTTGCACTCAAACTGGGACAAAGGCGCCGAAAGAGCCAAAGAAGTACGCACTGACGTAGATGAAATCCGTAAAGAGATCAACGCTCATGGTATTTCAGTTGTTCGTATCCAACTTGAAAATAACCAATGGAAGTTAATCGACAACGATCCACTTAACCGTCGCTACACTGGCGCGACTGTAATGGATTTATCTGGCCCTCTCGCACATTCAGAATTAACCGTCACTCGCTTCTCACCAGATGGTAGTCAAGCACGTGGAACACTTAACAACTGTGGTAACGGTTATACAACGTGGGGGACTTACCTCACCTGTGAAGAAAACTGGCCGGGCTATTTTACTAACACTGGAACTCGCACCAAAGAGCAAGATCGTATTGGTATTTCAGGGACTGGCACGTATTTACAAGGTCGCTATAAGTGGGAAACGTTAGCAGGTCACAATGAAGAACGTCTTGATGAATTTGCTCGCTTTAATTTAGCACCAACGGGTACTTCATCACTTGACGATTACCGAAATGAAGCTAATGGTCATGGCTACATTGTTGAAATTGATCCATATACAAAAAACTCTCGAGCTAAAAAACGTACCGCGCTAGGGCGTTTCCGACACGAAGGCTGTACCTTTGGCAAGCTAGAAGAAGGAAAGCCTGTCGTCTTTTATTCTGGCCATGATTCACGCTTTGAGTACCTATACAAATTCGAGTCGGCAGCACTATGGGATCCAGCTGATGCATCAACTTCAAACCGCTTATTAACCGGTGATAAGTATATGGATGAAGGTACACTATATGTCGCTCGATTTAATGAAGACAGTACCGGAACTTGGCTTCCATTGACTCTTGATAGCCTTACCACTTCAGGTGATACACTGGCTTCACACTTTAACTCTTTGGCTGATATCATCGTTAATACGGCTGGTGCGGCAGATTTAGTTGGAGCAACACCGATGGATCGTCCTGAGTGGGCAGCAGTTGATCCATTTACTGGCTCTGTTTACCTCACCCTAACCAATAACACTAAACGTAAAGACACGACTAACCCTGCAAACCCTCGCCTAAATAATAAATTTGGTCATATCATTCGCTGGGATGAAAGTGAAAATCCAACGGAGTTTAACTGGGATATTTTTGTTTTTGGCTCGCCAAGTAATGGTGATGAAGAAACAAACCGTTCTGGTTTAACTGACCTAAATCAGTTTGCTAGCCCTGATGGTTTAGCATTCGACCAACGTGGTATTATGTGGATTCAAACCGATAATGGTGCAGATGAAGTGACAGAATATACCAATGATCAAATGCTTGCAGTAGTCCCATCTCAGTTAGTGAATGAAGATGATAATCAAACGGTTATTGCTAGCTCAAATCAGGCGGAGCTAAAACGTTTCTTTGTTGGTCCAAATGGTTGTGAAGTAACCGGCTTTACCATTAGCCCTGACTACAAATCTCTATTTGTTAATATTCAACATCCAGGCAATTGGCCATATAGTGATAATGCCACCGAAGCAGCACCTAGCGGCATAGAAGTTCGACCGCGTTCATCAACGGTAGTTATTCGCCGTGAAGATGGCGGTGAGATTGGTGTTTAACTTTCTGCATGACTAATCAATAAAAAAGCCCTGCAAATGCAGGGCTTTCATTTTCAACAGGTAGACAGAAACTACCAGTTAGTTACTTCACGTAGCGCTTTACCGATATCAGCTAAGCTTTTCACTGTCTTAACGCCAGCTTCTTCAAGTGCTGCAAATTTATCTTCAGCCGTACCTTTACCGCCAGAGATAATCGCACCTGCGTGACCCATGCGCTTACCAGGAGGTGCTGTAACACCTGCAATGTAAGAAACAACAGGTTTTGTCACGCTCTCTTTAATGTAAGATGCCGCTTCTTCTTCAGCAGTACCACCGATTTCACCAATCATTACAATCGCTTCTGTCGCTGGATCTTTTTCAAACATCTCAAGGATATCAATGAAATTTGAACCTGGGATTGGATCACCACCGATACCTACACACGTCGATTGACCAAAGCCTTCATCTGTTGTTTGCTTAACCGCTTCGTAAGTCAATGTACCTGAACGAGATACGATACCAACCTTACCTGCCTTATGGATATGACCCGGCATGATACCAATCTTACACTCATCAGGTGTAATAACACCCGGACAGTTAGGACCAATCATACGAACGCCAGCTTCATCAAGGCGAACTTTAACATCTAGCATATCCAGTGTTGGAATGCCTTCTGTAATCGTTACGATAAGCTCGATACCAGCATCAATTGCTTCTAAGATTGCATCTTTACAAAATGGTGCGGGTACATAGATAACTGTCGCTGTTGCACCAGTCACTTCAACCGCTTCACGTACAGTATTAAATACAGGTAGGCCTAGGTGTGTTGTTCCGCCTTTACCAGGAGAAACACCACCAACCATTTGTGTTCCGTAATCAATCGCTTGCTCTGAGTGGAATGTACCTTGACCGCCAGTAAAGCCCTGACAAATCACTTTCGTATCTTTATTAATTAAAACTGACATTATTTACCCTCCGCTGCAGCAACAACTTTTTCCGCCGCTTCTGTTAACGAAGTCGCAGCAATAATATTAAGACCACTATCTGCAAGTTTTGCTGCACCTACTTCTGCGTTGTTACCTTCAAGGCGAACAACAACTGGTACTTTAACGCCAACTTCTGCAATCGCGCCGATGATGCCATCAGCAATCAAATCACAACGTACAATACCACCGAAGATATTAACCAATACGGCTTTTACGTTGCTATCAGATAGGATAATTTTAAATGCTTCAGTAACACGCTCTTTCGTTGCACCGCCACCAACATCAAGGAAGTTAGCCGGCTGTCCACCATGCAGGTTAACGATATCCATCGTACCCATTGCAAGGCCTGCACCATTAACCATACAGCCAATGTTTCCGTCTAATGCAACGTAATTTAATTCCCACTGTGCAGCATGCGCTTCACGCTCATCTTCTTGCGATGGATCATGCATTTCACGTAGCTTAGGCTGGCGGTACATTGCGTTAGAATCGATATTAATCTTACCGTCTAAGCACAATAAGTTGTTATCGCCAGTAATAACAAGTGGGTTAATTTCAAGCAGTGCAAGATCATATTCAGCGAACATATTTGCTAAGCCCATAAAGATCTTAGTAAATTGTTTAATCTGATCGCCTTTAAGACCTAGTTTGAATGCAAGCTCACGTCCTTGGTATGGCTGAGGCCCAACCAATGGATCAATTGCTGCTTTATGAATAAGTTCAGGTGTCTCTTCTGCTACTTTTTCAATTTCCACACCACCTTCCGTTGATGCCATGAAAACGATACGGCGAGAGCCACGATCAACAACTGCACCTAAGTACAACTCATTGGCAATATTAGATGCTTCTTCAACTAATATTTTTGTTACTGGCTGACCATTAGCATCTGTTTGGTAAGTTACTAGATTTTTACCTAGCCAGTTTTGGGCGAACTGTTTGATACCATCTTTGGTTTCATGTAATTCCACACCGCCCGCTTTACCGCGACCACCAGCGTGAACCTGACATTTAACTACCCACTTACTGCCACCAATTTTACCTGCAGCTTCTGCCGCTTCTTGTGGCGTATCGCAAGCGTAACCTTCTGGTACTGGTAAACCATATTCAGCGAATAGCTGTTTTGCCTGATATTCGTGCAAATTCATAATGTTCTATCCGTTTTCTTATCCCTTTGGGACTTGTTATATCCATACGAGGTACTCTTTGGAACCTCTTCGTGATTATATTTGGTAATTTTACTAAATGTCAGTAACAGGCTGAATAATGAGCATTTATCCATCCTATTTTCCAAATTATACGTCTAGTAGTAGACGTGTTGGATCTTCAAGTAACTCTTTAATTGTTACTAAGTAACCTACTGATTCACGACCATCAACTAAACGGTGATCGTAAGATAGTGCAAGGTACATCATAGGCAAGATTTCAACTTGTCCATTCACCGCCATTGGGCGATCTTGGATTTTATGCATACCTAAAATCGCAGCTTGTGGTGGATTAATAATAGGCGTCGACATTAATGAACCAAACACACCGCCATTAGTGATAGTAAAGTTACCGCCCGTTAAATCTTCAACGGTTAACTTGCCGTCACGACCTTTAATTGCAAGTTCACGGATACCTTTCTCAATTTCAGCAAGGCTAAGCTTATCGCAATCACGTAGAACAGGCGTTACCAGACCACGAGGTGTTGATACTGCAATGCTTACATCAAAGAAGTTGTGATAAACAATATCATCACCATCAATAGATGCGTTGACTTCTGGATAACGCTTTAGTGCTTCAACCACAGCTTTTACGTAGAAAGACATAAAGCCAAGACGAATACCATGACGCTCTTCGAAGATATCTTTATATTGCTTACGAAGATCCATGATTGGTTTCATATTCACTTCGTTAAACGTTGTTAACATCGCCGTACTATTTTTAGCTTCAAGCAGGCGCTCAGCTACACGCTTACGTAAACGTGTCATAGGCACACGTTTTTCGCTGCGGTGCGCTATTGCTACATCAACAACAGGTGCTTTGGTCACAGCTGGCGCTGATTGATTCTTTAAGTATGCTTCTACATCTTCACGGGTAATGCGGCCACCAACACCAGAGCCTTTAACAGCACCAGCATCAATGCCATGCTCACTTAACAAACGACGAACAGCTGGGCTTAATGCTTCACTTGTTTCTTCTGTTAAAGAAGCGGTATTACGCTTATTCGGTGACGCTTCAGCTTCTGTTGGTACATCTTTTGTTGGTTCACCAGCAACTGCGCCAACTTTGATTTTACCAATCAACTGTTTAGTAAGAACAGTCGTACCTTCACCTTCAAAAATAGCTTCTAATACACCATCTTCAGGAGCTGGAACTTCAAGTACTACTTTATCTGTTTCAATATCAACCAGTACCTCATCACGAGATACCGCATCGCCAGGTTGTTTGTGCCAAGTGGCAACGGTTGCGTCAGCCACAGATTCCGGGAGGTCGGGAACCAGAATTTCGATTGTCATATCGGTTTTGTCCTTTTTGTTCCAGTTCTAATTATTATTTTGCTCTTGAGGAGCAATTGTTAAAGCGTCTTCTACAAGTGCTTTTTGTTGTTTCAAATGCACCGACATGTAACCTACCGCCGGTGAGGCTGATGCTGGACGTCCGGCATAACTTAAACGCGCACCGACTGGTAACGCAGAGTAGAAGTTATGTTGACTTGAATACCACGCGCCTTGGTTTTGCGGCTCTTCTTGACACCAAACAAAATCAGTTACGTGCTCATATTCAGCAATTGCAGCTTCAACGTCTTCTTTCGGGAATGGGTATAGTTGCTCGATACGAACAATCGCCACATCCTCTTGTTCATTCTTGCGGCGTTGCTCCAGTAAATCGTAATAAACTTTACCCGAACAGAAAACCACACGTTTCACTTTATTTGGTGCTAAATCATCAACTTCAGCAATCGCAGGTAAGAAAGTACCGTTAGCTAAATCATCTAACGTAGACGTACATAGCGGATGACGCAGCAATGATTTTGGCGACATTACAATTAATGGTCGACGCATTGGACGAACCACTTGACGACGGATCATGTGGTAAACCTGTGCAGGTGTTGATGGAACAACGACTTGCATATTTTGCTCTGCACACAATTGTAAGTAACGCTCTAAACGTGCCGATGAGTGCTCTGGACCTTGGCCCTCATAACCATGTGGTAGCAGCATGGTTAAACCACACATACGCCCCCATTTTTGCTCACCAGAACTGATGAATTGGTCAATCACAACTTGAGCACCATTGGCAAAGTCACCGAATTGCGCTTCCCATACCGTCAAACCACTAGGTTCTGCAGTTGCATAGCCGTATTCAAAGGCTAACACCGCTTCTTCAGATAACACTGAATCGATCACTTCAAATGGACCTTGTCCATTGTGAAGATTAGCTAACGGTACGTAAGTACTTGCATCTTCTTGATTATGCAGTACAGCATGACGATGGAAGAATGTACCACGACCTGAATCTTGGCCTGTAATACGAATGCGATTACCTTCGTCAACTAATGTGGCATAAGCCAATGTTTCAGCCATACCCCAATCAAACGCTTTTTCACCCGCAATCATAGCTACGCGATCGTTATATAGCTTTTGAACACGGCTCTGTAAAACATGGCTATCTGGATATTGGCAAAGACGAGCACCTAAGTCTTTTAAACGCTCAACAGGCACTTTGTTATTCCAATCAACAGTCCAGTCATGGCCTAAGTATGGTGACCAATCAACCGTATGAAGATGCATTGGACGCCATTCTTTTACCACACACTCGCCACGATCTAACGCATCACGATATTCATTGACTAAGCTTGTTGCCGTATCTAAACCAAATACGCCAGTATCGGTTAGATAATCTGCATAAATCTTACGTGGCGTAGGATGCTTTTTGATCTTCTGATACATAAGAGGCTGAGTTGCATTCGGTTCATCAGCTTCATTGTGACCATGGCGACGGTAACAAACCAAATCAATAACAACATCACGCTTAAATTCATTACGAAAATCAAATGCAAGTCTTGTTACAAAAGCAACAGCTTCAGGATCATCAGCATTAACGTGGAAAATAGGTGACTGCACCATCTTAGCGATATCAGTACAGTATTCTGTTGAACGTGTATCGCTTGGATTAGAGGTCGTAAAACCAACTTGGTTATTGACGACTATACGAATAGTACCGCCTACACCATAACCACGCGCTTGAGACATATTGAACGTCTCTGCAACAACACCCTGTCCAGCAATCGCTGAATCACCATGAAGTGTAATAGGTAATACTTTAGAACCCGTATCATCACCTAAGCGATCTTGACGAGCGCGTACAGAACCCACAACAACTGGGTTTACAATTTCAAGGTGAGATGGGTTAAAGGCAAGAGCAAGGTGAACATCGCCACCAGGTGTTGCAAAATCTGCAGAAAAGCCTTGGTGATATTTAACATCACCCGTACCCCAGCTTTCGCCGTGCTTACCTGCAAACTCATCAAATAAGTCTTGTGGTTTTTTACCTAGTACATTAACCAACATGTTTAGGCGACCACGGTGGGCCATACCTATAACAACTTCGCGTACACCTTGAGAACCAGCGTGACGGATCAGCTCTTTCATCATTGGAATAAGCGCATCACCACCTTCTAATGAGAATCGCTTAGCGCCAGGGAATTTAGCGCCTAAATAACGCTCAAGACCTTCAGCTGCGGTCAACTCATCAAGAAATGAAAGTTGCTCTTCTTGCGAGAAGGAACCATGCCCCATTACAGATTCAAGACGTTGTTGGATCCAACGCTTTTCCTCAGTATCCGTAATGTGCATGTATTCTGCACCAATAGAGCCACAGTATGTTTTCTTTAACGCAGCATAAATTTCAGAAAGCTTCATGGTCTCTTGACCAACCGCAAACGAGCCTACGTTAAATGTTTCATTAAAATCTTCATCAGTAAGATTATGGAATGCTGGATCAAGATCTGGAACTAAATCACGCTGCCATAATCCTAATGGATCAAGTTTTGCATTTTGATGCCCACGGAAGCGATATGCATTAATAAGCTGCAATACCTTTACTTGTTTCGCATCAACATCTGGATCGCTGACGGTAGCACTTAAAAAGTTGGTTTCTTTCGCTAAACGTCGGAAATAATCACGAACGCGTGAATGAGGTTGTTCTACAGCAGTCTCATTGACTACCGGTAATTCAACGAAAATATCACGCCATTGCTCGTCAACTAATTCTGGGTCGCTAAGATACAACTCGTAGAGATCTTCTACGTAAGTCGCATTGGCGCCAGCTAAATGTGAAGACTCAAGCCATGCCTTCATAACGCCGTTCTGCATTATTTTCCCTTAACCACTAGTTATCGCCGTTTACACCGATTGTTTAATCAGAGCGTTAAGGCCGGATCAATTACTCATTCATTGAATTAACGTCACCGGCATATCGATATTATATTTTTATACTGCGCGTTTTAGCAGCATTGATTTAATGTGACCAATCGCTTTTGTTGGATTTAATCCTTTAGGACAAACATTTACACAGTTCATTATGCCATGGCAACGGAAAACACTAAATGCATCATCGAGATTTGATAATCGTTCGTCTGTTGCAGTATCACGGCTATCAATTAACCATCGATATGCTGCCAATAAACCTGCTGGTCCAATAAATTTATCAGGATTCCACCAAAATGACGGGCATGATGTTGAGCAACATGCACACATAATACATTCGTACAAACCATCTAACTGCGCACGTTCTTCAGGCGCTTGGAGGTTTTCACGTGCCGGTGGTACTGCTCCATCATCAATTAAGAAAGGTTTTACTTTTGCATAATTGGTGTAGAACTGTTCCATGTCGATAATAAGATCACGAACAACTGGTAACCCCGGTAAAGGGCGGATAACAATCGTGCTCTTATCCATTAAAGCCGATAATGGTGTAATACACGCTAAACCATTTTTACCGTTCATGTTAATGCCATCAGATCCACATACACCTTCACGACAGGAACGACGGAAAGACAGAGTAGAATCTTGCTCTTTTAACAGAATAAGTGCATCAAGCACCATCATGTCTGAGCCTTCAGGCACTTCTAAGGTATACCCTTTCATATGTGGCGCATTATCCACATCAGGGTTATAGCGATATATTGAGAAGTTGAGTTTCATCTTATCTATCCTCCCTTAGTAAATACGTGCTTTCGGCGGGAAAGCTTCACGATGAACGGGCGACATATTTACATCACGCTTAGACATAGCTTCTGTCTCAGGATTGTAAATAGAGTGGCATAACCAATTAGCATCATCACGTTCAGGGAAGTCGAAACGAGCATGAGCACCGCGACTTTCAGTACGGTAGTTAGCCGCGACTGCCGTTGCCATTGCTGTTTCCATTAAATTTTCAAGCTCTAAGCATTCAATACGTTGTGTATTAAACTCAGAAGAAGTGTCATCTAAACGCGCATGCTTTAAACGTTCACGAATTTCTTTTAGCTCTGTAAGACCGGTTGCCATCGCATCACCTTCACGGAATACCGAGAAGTTATTTTGCATACAGCTTTGAAGATCTTTACGAATTTGAACAGGATCGTCACCTTTTTGCGTTGTGTTCCAACGGTTTACACGCGCTAAAGAGGCTTCTATATCTGAATCAGTAGCAGGACGGGCTTCTGTTTGTGCAGCCAACGTTTCACCTAAATGTAAACCCGTTGCACGACCAAAGACCACCAGATCAAGTAATGAGTTACCACCTAAACGGTTAGCACCATGTACAGATACAGATGCTATCTCACCACAAGCAAACAGACCTTGTACTTCTTGATCAACACCAGATGCTGTTTGTTTAAGAGCTTGGCCTGAAACCTGAGTCGGCACCCCACCCATCATGTAATGACAAGTTGGAATAACAGGGATCGGCTCTTTAACAGGATCGATATGGGCAAAGGTTCGCGATAGTTCACAAATACCCGGTAGGCGCGATTCAAGAACATCTTTTCCTAAATGATCAAGTTTCAATTTAATGTGAGGTCCCCATGGGCCATCGCAACCACGACCTTCACGAATCTCAACCATCATTGAGCGTGCAACTACATCACGACCAGCCAAATCTTTAGCATTCGGTGCATAACGTTCCATGAAGCGTTCGCCATCTTTATTTAAAAGATAACCACCTTCACCACGACAACCTTCCGTTACCAGTACACCCGCACCAGCAATACCTGTTGGGTGAAATTGCCACATTTCCATGTCTTGCATTGGAACGCCTGCACGAAGCGCCATACCAACACCATCACCGGTGTTAATATGAGCATTTGTTGTTGAAGCATAAATACGACCAGCGCCGCCTGTTGCGAGGATAGTAGCTTTAGATTTAAAGTAACAAATCTCACCAGTTTCCATACACAAAGCAGTACAGCCTAAAATTGCTCCATCTTGGTTTTTTACTAAATCTAACGCATACCACTCAGAAAAAATCGTCGTTTGATGCTTTATATTTTGCTGATAAAGAGTATGAAGTAACGCGTGACCAGTACGGTCAGCAGCAGCGGCCGTACGAGCAGCTTGCTCACCACCAAACTCTTTAGACTGACCACCGAATGGTCGCTGATAAATGGAACCATTATCAAATCGAGAAAAAGGTAAACCCATTTTCTCTAATTCTATTACTGATTTTGGACCATTTTGACACATGTATTCAATGGCGTTCTGATCACCAATGTAATCAGAGCCTTTTACCGTGTCATACATATGCCACTGCCAGTTATCTGGATGTGAATTACCCAGTGCAACAGTAATACCGCCCTGCGCAGATACAGTATGAGAGCGCGTAGGGAACACTTTTGATAACAAGGCACATTTTAATCCTTGCTCTGAAATTTGTAATGCGGCGCGCATCCCCGCACCACCAGCACCGATAACAACGGCATCAAACTCACGAACTGCAATGCTCACTTACACACCCCACACAATGAAAAAACCCGCAAATAGGTATACAAAAAGAACAGCTACAACGACAAACTGCAAACCCACTCTTAAAACGGCAGGTTTAATGTAGTCTGTTAACACTTGCCACAAACCAATCCAAGCATGAACAAGAATGGAAACCAAAGCCAACATAGTAAAAACTTTGGTACTGATTTGACTGAAGAATGCACTCCAAGTTTCAAACGTTAGCTCTGGGCCAAACGCAAAGAAACCAACCATATATACGGTGTAAAGCGTCAAAATGATCGCTGTTGCACGGATCAAAATAAAATCGTGTATACCATTACGACCGACGGAAGATACGTTAGTTACCATACTAAGCCCCCTGCAAATACTGCTAGTACAGCGACAATTGCAAAACTAATTTTGGTACTTGCAATGCCTGTGTCCATTTCTTCGAAATAACCTAAATCCATCAATAAATGGCGGATACCTAAAACAATGTGATAAAACAATGCGGTCAGTACTCCCCACAGAATAAATTTCACAAAAAAGCTATCAGTAACGCTGGCAGCAGATGTAAAACCTTCAGGAGAAGATAGAGATAGGTTTAGCAGCCATAGCAAGATGGCAAGGGATACGAATGTAATCACACCTGAAACGCGGTGTAGGATTGACGCTATCGCCGTAAGCGGAAAGCGAATCGTTTGTAGGTCGAGATTGACAGGTCTTGGCTTTTTTACTTTCACGGTTTGCCCACTCAGCTCCATTGAAGCAATTTATTTTTTTATTAAATTCTCTGAGATATACGTACAAGCCAACAAACAAGTGCAACAAAAATTCAATATTAGGTTATTATTATGTTGAGCAGACGTTGTAAGCGCCATCACCTAACTCTTAAAAATAAATGACACATGTTTGTAAAATCCTGGCGGGTAGTATAACCAGAGACCTAGCCTCACTATACGCCCCGTAACATTCAAAAACAATTCCAGTTACATGATGTCAAACACGATTCTCATAAATTCATAACTTTTGATTTAAAGTTATTAACAAGCGCACACAAAGAAGCACAATAATTGACAAAGGTTGCGCCTGACGGTACAACAAATGCACATCCGCATCGGATTAGGATTATAAAAATAGCAAAGGAGATTGTTATGGCAGATAAGAAAGCTACTCTTCATATTGAAGGGAAAGCACCTATCGAACTGCCGATTATCGGGGGCTCTGAGGGCCAAGATGTAATTGATGTGCGTAAACTTGGTGCAAACGGCTTTTTTACATTTGACCCAGGTTTTCTAGCAACAGCCTCGTGTGAATCTCAAATTACATACATTGATGGCGAAAAAGGAATCTTGCTTCATCGAGGTTTCCCGATTGATCAATTAGCCAATAACGCAGACTATTTAGAAGTTTGTTTTGTCTTGTTATACGGTGAGGTCCCTACCCGAGCTGAATACGAGCAGTTTAGAACAACAGTTACACGCCATACGATGGTGCATGAACAAATCGCAAGCTTTTTCCATGGCTTCCGTCGTGATGCACATCCAATGGCAATAATGTGTGGTGTTGTGGGTGCTTTATCTGCGTTTTATCATGACTCTCTTGATATTAACAACGATACACACCGCGAGATTACAGCATTTAGATTATTATCTAAAATGCCAACACTAGCGGCAATGTGTCATAAGTACACCCTCGGACAACCATTTATCTATCCTCGTAATGATCTTGATTACGCGGAAAATTTCCTTCACATGATGTTTGCAACACCTTGTGAAGAGTATGAAGTAAGCCCTGTCGTTGCTCGCGCTATGGATAAGATATTTACCCTACATGCTGATCACGAACAGAATGCTTCAACGTCAACAGTTCGTCTTGCGGGCTCTTCTGGTGCTAACCCATTTGCTTGTATTGCGGCAGGTATTGCATCTCTTTGGGGGCCAGCACATGGTGGTGCTAATGAAGCTTGTCTAAAGATGCTTGAAGAAATCGGTAGTGTAGAAAATATTCCTGAATTCATTGAGCGTGCAAAAGATAAAGACGACCCATTCCGTCTAATGGGCTTTGGTCACCGTGTTTACAAAAACTACGACCCTCGTGCAACCGTTATGCGTGAAGCTTGTCATGAAGTACTTGAAGAGTTGAAGGTTGAAGATCCATTACTAGACGTTGCAATGGAACTAGAGCGTATTGCGCTTTCTGATGAGTACTTTGTCAGTAAGAAATTATACCCTAATGTAGATTTCTACTCTGGTATTATTTTAAAAGCGATTGGTATTCCGGTATCAATGTTTACAGTGATCTTTGCGATGTCTCGCACCATTGGTTGGATTGCTCACTGGAACGAAATGCACAGTGACCCAACAAATCGTATTGGTCGACCTCGTCAACTTTATACTGGTGAGTCATATAGAGAATTTAAGCCTCTTCATGAGCGCGAATAAATTTTCTATCAAGTTATGATAAATAAAAAGGTTGAGTTTAAATACTCAACCTTTTTTATTTCACTTATCGAAAGGCTAGCTTGCCTATACTGGATTATCAATGTCGATAAAAATCACATCAAAATTATATTCTTGTGCTAACCATTCACCTAATGCTTTCACACCATAACGCTCTGTTGCATGATGGCCCGCAGCAAAATAATGAATACCTAATTCGCGCGCAATATGCGTAGTTCTTTCCGAGACTTCACCTGAAATAAAGGCATCACAACCTTGCTGTACTGCTAATTCAATATAATCTTGCCCGCCTCCAGTACACCAACCTACTTTTTTTATTAAATTAGATGAACTCGGTGCTATATGTAATGGTTCGCGTTGTAGCGCCATTGCAATTCTTGCTGCAAAATCTTCACCTGTGATCGCTTGATCTAACTCACCATAAATCGCAACAGAACGAGGGTTACCTATCTCTAAACCTCCAGTGATGTCTAAATCTAAACGTTGTGCTAGCTGTGCATTATTACCGACCTGCGCATGCACATCTAATGGCAAATGATAAGCATATAAATTAATTCCATTTTCAATCAGCGACTTAATACGGCGATATTTCATACCACGAATTTCAGCTGCCTCACCTTTCCAAAAAAAGCCATGGTGGACAACAAGAGCATCGGCTTTCTCTTCAATGGCTCGATCAATCAGAGCCTGACAAGCCGTTACACCGGTAACAATTTTTTTAACTTTGGGCTTACCTTCAACTTGCAACCCATTAGGACAATAATCTTTGATCAAGTGAGGAGAAAGAAACTCATTAAGTACAGTTTCTAAAGCAAAATTATTCATCTAATGTTGTCCTTAATCTTATAACTAAAATCTTTTTTAATACTACGATATTAGTTTACTAAAGCTATCTTTATATTAAGAGTTTTCTCTGCATTAACAGTAAATAAATGGTATAAAAAAAGCTGCCAATGGCAGCTTTTCATATTACATGGAAATTATTTTAAGCCTTGCTCAATTTTTTTAAGCCATATAGGCTGAGCGCTAGTTTGCACCCAATAGCGGTGTAAGAAACTACCCATACGCGTACGTTTATTGACAGGTAATAAAAGTAAAACAGGTAATGAAAGCAATCCTGCTAGTACAACAAAAACGCGACGAAAAGTAATATTGAACTTTGAATACTGAGTGTACATAACAGAATCTCTTTATGATCAAATCTGTCACCACTTTAATAGAGTTTATGAAATATTACTACAGATATTCGTGTGATTTTTCGTCAATATTGTGTTGCACGCCTTAATATAAGCGAGTTATGTAATAATGTTACAAGAAAAAATGGATAAACAATTATCGAAGGATTATCTCGCTGTACTCAATATGCCAAATTTGATCTCATCATACGACTATGTCTGTGACGACACTTGGTTTGAAGTATTTAATCGCCACGCACAACTTCCCCACATAGAGCCCTATGCTGGAAATCGACGCTTAGGCTTTTATTATCAATGGCTATGGCAGCAATTAATTATTTCTCACCCCCACTACGAACTGATGGAAGAAGAAGTCCAGCTTCATTGGCATAAAAAAACTGTTGGCTCTATTGATTTTCTGGTTAAAAACTTACTGACTGATGAAATTGAACATTGGGAAGTCGCTATCAAATTTTATCTCGCCTATAACAATAGCTGGCCAGGACCAAATGCTAAAGACAATCTAGATAAGAAAACAAACCGAATGATTGAACATCAACTCACACTGAGTGAGCATGATGCATTTAAAACTACATTTGATGAACAGCCAACCAAACGTCGACTAATCATGCAGGGGCGATTATTTCACGCTTGGCCTGAGCCGCAGCAAGGTTCATCGATTAATATCAACCCAAAGGCTAACACTGGATTATGGTGTTATCAGTCTGATGCTGCACATCTAGTTTTGAAAGCATTGACGAAAAAACACTGGATAGCACCACCAACCTTTGCGGAACTTGATGAGTATCTCGACCCAAACCAAATTACCGTACCAACGCAGGCTGTTGATAGAAAAAATAGAGTGTGGTTTATCGTTCCAAATCACTGGCCAAAGCATAATAGTGAATTGTTCGCTTAACCTGCATATAAAAAAACGCCCATTGTGGGCGTTTTCTTTATGCATATAGCAGATTATAAACCAGCATCAGCAAACACTTTACCGACAATTTCCTGTGCTTCTTGCTCAATAAGCGCTAGATGTTCTTTGCCCTTAAAGCTTTCACAATAGATCTTGTAAATATCTTCTGTACCTGACGGACGAGCAGCAAACCAACCATTTTCAGTCGTCACTTTTAAACCACCAATCGCAGCACCATTACCTGGCGCATGAGTTAGGCGTGCAGTAATTGGCTCACCAGCTAGTGTTTCAGCTGAAACCATTTTAGGAGAAAGCTTACTTAATACCGCTTTCTGCTCTTTATTCGCGGCAGCTTGCAAACGAGAGTATTCTGAACGTCCAAATTTATCGGCTAATTCATCGTAATATTGTTGTGGTGTTTTACCGGTAACAGCTGTAATTTCAGCAGCTAAAAGGCACAGTAAAATACCATCTTTGTCTGTTGACCAAGGTGTACCGTCTTTACGTAAGAAAGACGCGCCCGCACTTTCTTCACCGCCAAAGCCTAACTTACCGCTAAATAAGCCATCAACAAACCATTTAAAACCTACTGGTACTTCAACGAGATCACGACCTAATGCCGCGACAACACGATCAATCAGCGCACTAGATACTAACGTTTTGCCCACTGCAACTTGCTTAGCCCAATCGTTACGATGACGAAATAAATAATCAATACAAACTGCAAGATAATGGTTAGGATTCATTAGACCAGCTGGTGTTACGATACCATGACGGTCGTAATCAGGGTCGTTACCGAACGCTAGATCGTAGTTATCTTTGTATGCAAGTAATCCTGCCATTGCGTATGGAGATGAACAATCCATACGAATCGCACCATCTTTATCTAGTGACATAAAACGAAATGCAGGATCAATGGAATCATTAACTAAGGTCAAATCTAACGCATAAAATGATGCAATTTGGCGCCAATATTCGATACCTGAACCACCAAGAGGATCAACCCCCAGTTTCAACTCTGATTTTTTAATTGCTTCCATGTCAATAACATTCACAAGATCAGCAACATATGGTGCGACTAAATCTTGTTCTACAATTAGCCCAGAAGCAAAAGCATGAGTAATTGATACACGCTTAACATCAACCAAACCATTAGCAATGATTTCATTAGCACGACATTCAATAGCCGTAGTTAATTCACTTTCTGCAGGCCCACCGTGAACAGGATTATATTTAATACCGCCATCTTGAGGTGGGTTATGCGATGGCGTGATAACAATACCATCAGCTTTATCATCATGAACTTTGTTATAACAAAGGATAGAATGAGAAATGCCAGGTGTCGGGGTATATCCCTTACCTTCTTGAATAACAACTTGAACATTATTAGCAACAAGTACTTCTAATGTTGAAGTAAAAGCAGGCTCTGATAATGCATGGGTATCTTTTCCTAAAAAAAGTGGTCCCGTCACTCCATTTTTAGCACGTACTTCAGCAATAGCTTGCGCAATGGCCCAAATATGATGCTGATTAAATGTGCCTTTATCTGCTGTTCCGCGATGACCAGAAGTACCAAATGCTACTTGCTGAGATGCATCTTGAGCACTAGGCTCTATAATAAAATAATTAGCGATAAGTGCTGGAATGTTATGCATATCTTCTTGCTGAGCTCGTTGCCCAGCACGAGGATGAATAGCCATAGTTTTATCCTTGTTATTTGACCTCAATACCTGACGATTAGATTTCGCCACATACCTTATCAATAATGTCTGAACCAAATCCCATCTTAGTCATCAGCTGGTCAATCATTTGACGCTTACGCTCAGTATTTGTATTTGTAATCACCCAGAATGGTGTTGATGGAATCGACTTAGGTTTCGTCGTTTTACCACTTGCTAGTAACGTTTCTTCGTCATGAGCAAAGTAAACGCGGGTACGACCTTTAATTGCAGCAGCTTCAGCAAAACCTTCTGCATCAATGCTATACAAAGAAGACAAGATCATCATAAAACGACCAATTGCTTTTTCTTGTGCTGCAAATTCATCAGAGATCAATACTGTTCGCATTTCTTTAACACGATCCATCGTTGGTGCATTGCCAGCATCTTTACTAACAACGATCCCTTTCGGACGAACAGGCATTACCACAGCTGGCTGCTGTTGTAGTTGCTCTTCAGGCACCATAAGCAAGCGACGCAAAATATCAGAAGCACTTTCACCAATATGTTGAGTTTGGCTAGCAATATAACGATATAGTTCTTCGTCTACTTCAATAGTCTTCATCGTATTATTCATTATCGTTCCGTTAAAAAATCTGGCTACGATTATAGCTTGATCCGAGGTTATACTCTACGGTAAATACCACAACTAATTAGAGAAAATAGTCAGTGAATCTTCATTATCAAGTTGAAGGCGATGGAAAAACGATCATTTTGATCCATGGCTTATTCGGCAGTGCTGCTAATCTGGGGCTTTTAGCCAGATCTTTGAAAGTAACTATAAAGTAATTAGCGTAGATCTTCGTAATCATGGGTTGTCGCCACACAGTGATCATTTCACCTATCAGGAAATGGCGCAAGATGTGCTTAATGTGATCAACCACTTAAATATTGATCAATTTTCGGTGATTGGTCACTCAATGGGTGGAAAAGTAGCCATGGCATTGGCTGCATTAGCACCAAATAACTTAGAATATTTGGTTGTACTGGATATGGCTCCACTTAGCTATCAAGCAAATCGGCATCAAAATGTGTTTAACGGCTTACAAGAAGTGAATAAACATACCATTACCAAACGCAGTGAAGCCGAACATTTTCTTGCTCAATATGTTGAAGACGCTGGTGTTAGGCAATTTTTACTTAAATCTCTCGCTAAACACGGTGAACATTATCAATGGCGATTTAATGTTGATGGGATTATTGCCAACTACAACACCATTATGGATTGGCAGCCTGCTGTAGAACCGTTCAAAGGCAAAACATTATTTATTAAAGGCCAAGAATCTGACTACATTGAGCCTAAATATCGCGATGAAATTATGCGTCAATTTCCTCAGGCCAAAGCACATATAGTGGCAAATACTGGGCATTGGCTCCATGCTGAAAAACCTGAAACGGTTACCCGTATCATCACAAACTTCCTTGATAAATAAATAATATGACTTATCTCGTTGTTAGCATGCTCACTAACAACGAGATATTGCATAGCCACAGTGTTAAATACCTTTTTTAACTATGCTATAGTCTCATTAAATTGATATGCCTAAGCGACTTTAAAAATCAAGTATCTTGAGGTTACTCGGGTATATATCAAAAGGATTTGTTATGCTTTATAAATACATGGGCTTAATTGAATCTATTGGGCCAATCTTATTTTTGCCTCTATTTTTTCTTTATAGTTATGGCAATAAAAATGTCTTAAAGGCAAGGTAATGTCCCTCCCTTTGGACAAAAAATTGTTTGGCTAGTCTTATTCCTTGGCTGTGCAGGATTGATAGCCAAAAGTATTATTCAACTAAGCTGAGAAGGTACTGGGATTTAATTATTAACGTTAATTGTGTAACTTATGATGATTATATCAACACCTAAACACTTGGTTCTTGCGGATAATGCTACCGTTTAGACGAAAAAACACACAAAACGTCAGTAAACAGTAATTATCATTGCACCGTTTCTACTGATTTCTGTAAACTGCGATACAGCAGTTAACTATTTATATACGGGTAATCTCTACTATGGCAAGCGTTGGACTCTTCTTTGGTAGCGACACAGGTAATACCGAAGCTGTCGCTAAAATGATTCAAAAGCAACTTGGTGACAAGCTAGTTGAAGTAAAAGATATCGCAAAAAGCAGCAAAGAAGATATCGACAATTTTGATCTATTGCTACTTGGTATTCCTACTTGGTACTACGGTGAACCACAGTGTGATTGGGATGACTTTTTCCCAGAGCTTGAGCAAGTTGATTTTTCAACTAAGCTTGTTGCTATATTCGGTTGTGGTGACCAAGAGGATTACGCAGAATATTTCTGTGATTCGATGGGCACAGTACGTGACATCGTTGAAGGTCGCGGTGCAACTGTTGTGGGTAATTTCTCAACAGAAGGCTTTGAGTTTGAAGCTTCAAAAGCGCTAGTTGATGACAACCACTTCGTCGGTTTATGTATTGATGAAGATCGCCAACCAGAGCTTACCGCACAGCGTGTTAAGCAATGGGTGGAGCAAATTTATGATGAAATGTGCTTAGCAGAACTTGCTGATTAATCACATTGAGAGCATCAAAAAACGCGCTTATCGAGCGCGTTTTTTATACGTGTTTTTAGTGATATTTCCACTCAAGATATCGCATTCGATTCCGTTCGATATTCTGGTTTTTTCCTTACATATAAGGTTCTCTCAACTTGAGAGACTAATTCCCCGCGGCCATTTAATACATTCACCGTAAAAGAGGGAAAATACTTATCTCCAGATTTTGTTACTTGCTTTATCTCTTCAATACACTGCTCTGAAATAACAAAATCAGCTGTTAAATCACTATCACCAGGTTGGATGAAATTGATATTTGCTTGCTTATCCCACACAAAATATTCCTGACCTAGTATTCCCATTAACATTAGAGAATAAACAGGATCTGTAAGTGAAAAAATACTTCCACCATACTGTGTACGGTTT
Source organism: Photobacterium sp. SKA34 (assembly GCF_000153325.1). Lineage (GTDB taxonomy): Bacteria > Pseudomonadota > Gammaproteobacteria > Enterobacterales > Vibrionaceae > Photobacterium. The sequence continues at coordinate 278,850 of NZ_CH724144.1, read as the reverse complement.
GCATTCTTATTCCACCAGCGTAATTTCAACTTTATTCTAACAAACCGAAAATCATCACTGATCGTAACAATCTTGATGCCAGCTCCCCAGAAAGGTGGCCATAGATTAAGTGCAAACTTTACAATACTGGGTTTATAAACTTTGTACAATGTGAATACCTCATCTGGTACGATGAGTTTATATTTACATAAATTTTACATACATTCAAACACTAGAAATTATACATATCTCCTAGTTTCCTCTGCTTTTAAGGTTTATTGTTATCGTTGCGTCACTTATAATAGTTATAAATGAGAAAGACTACTGCAACACCTTTGCGGATAGCCAATAGGAAATTTTGATGTCAGATAATAATCATGCGCTAAAACAAGCAGGCTTAAAAGTTACTCTTCCACGCCTTAAAATTTTGGAAGTACTGCAAGAACCTGATTGCCAACATATCAGTGCTGAAGACTTGTACAAAAAACTTATCGATATTGGCGAAGAAATTGGCCTAGCTACAGTCTATCGCGTACTCAACCAATTTGATGATGCAGGCATTGTCACCCGACATCATTTTGAAGGCGGTAAATCTGTTTTCGAACTATCAACTCAACACCACCATGATCATCTAGTTTGTTTAGATTGTGGTAAAGTTATCGAGTTTTCAGATGACATCATCGAAGATCGTCAAAAACAAATTGCAGAAAGCTTTAATGTTCGCTTAACAAATCATAGCCTATACCTATACGGTCATTGCATAAACGGCAACTGCGCCGAAGATGAAACACTTCACGACCCAAAGTAATATTTTAAAAAAGCCAGTGTATCTCCACTGGCTTTTTTATTTACAATCAACTTTCAAAGTCATTAGCATATTTAACCTCACCTTCTCTGCTACTATCTTTTCTTAACGAGAATCCTCTCAGAATAGCTCTCCTTAAAGACCAATTAGCAAAGGTTATACAACCACAGTTTCTTTGACTCGACATGGGTAATCCGTTAGGAAGACTATTCTCAAATTAATACGAATATTCCTGACAACGTTACCAGTAAGTCATTCAGTCAATGTAATAATGTAAAAATAAAAAGCCGCATCAAAATGCGGCTTTTCTTAACTAAAATTAGTGGCAAAGTTATCAGTCACCAATTTTAGCCCAAGTATCACGAAGACCTACTGTACGGTTAAAGACTAAATGCTCAGGGCTTGAATCTTTGTTATCTGCACAGAAGTAACCCATACGCTCAAATTGGTAGGCTTTTTCCGCTTCAGCAGCACCCAATGATGGCTCTACGAAACCGTTAACAACCGTTAGAGAGTCAGGATTGATCACTGATACAAAATCATCTGCCGCACCAGGGTTTGGTACTGTAAATAGGCGATCGTATAAACGAATTTCTGCTGGAATACCGGCTTCTGCTGATACCCAGTGAATAACACCTTTTACTTTACGACCATCTGCTGGGTTCTTACCTAATGTATCTTTATCGTAAGAACAGAAGATTGTTGTGATATTACCTTCCGCATCCTTTTCGATACGATCAGCTTGAATCACATAAGCGCCACGTAGGCGAACTTCTTTACCTAACACTAAACGCTTGTATTTCTTATTCGCTTCTTCGCGGAAATCCTCACGCTCAATGTATAGCTCACGGCTAAATGGCACTTCACGCGAACCCATTTCTGGTTTATTCGGGTGATTAGCTACTGTCAGCATTTCTGTTTCACCATCAAAGTTTTCAATTACAACTTTAACAGGATCAAGGACAGCCATTGCACGTGATGCATTTTCATTTAGATCGTCACGAATACAAGATTCTAGTGAGCTGATCTCGATGGTGTTATCTTGTTTAGTCACACCAATACGCTTACAGAATTCACGCATAGATGCCGGTGTAAAGCCACGGCGACGTAAACCAGAAATAGTCGGCATACGTGGATCATCCCAACCATTAACCAATTTATCAGTCACAAGTTGGTTTAGCTTACGCTTAGACATCACAGTGTATTCAAGGTTTAGGCGGCTAAACTCATACTGATGCGGTGTACAATCGATAGTGATGTTTTCAAGAACCCAATCGTATAGACGACGGTTATCCATGAACTCAAGCGTACAAATAGAATGCGTAATGCCTTCTAGTGCATCAGAAATACAGTGTGTGAAGTCGTACATTGGGTAAATGCACCACTTATCACCCGTCTGGTGGTGAGTCGCAAAACGTACACGGTAGATCACAGGATCACGCATCACCATAAATGCTGATGCCATGTCGATCTTCGCACGAAGACACATTTTGCCTTCTTCAACTTCGCCATTCTTCATTTTTTCGAATAGAGCTAAGTTTTCTTCAACGCTACGATCGCGGTATGGGCTATGCTTACCTGGCTCAGTTAATGTGCCACGGTACTCACGCATCTGCTCTGGACTTAGCTCATCAACGTACGCTAAGCCTTTATTAATTAATTCAATTGCGAACCCGTATAGCTTATCGAAGTAGTTTGATGAATAACAAATCTCATCGCTCCACTCAAAGCCCAACCAGTTAACATCGTTCTTAATAGACTCAACGTATTCGATGTCTTCTTTTTCAGGGTTAGTATCATCAAAGCGAAGATTACATTGACCCTGATAGTCCTGAGCAATACCGAAGTTCAAACAAATAGATTTAGCATGGCCGATATGCAGGTAACCATTCGGCTCCGGCGGGAATCGGGTATGTACGCTTGTATGTTTGCCACTTGCTAAATCCGCATCAATGATTTGGCGGATAAAGTTAGTTGGACGAGCTTCAGATTCACTCATCAATTACACCTCGTGTGCTTACAGGATTGAGAACTGTATATGATCCATAAATATGGCTCATGACTCAACAAATAGTATGCATTGTTTGTCGATATGGATAAAAAAACCCCGTAATAACGGAGTTTGTATCCTGACACTATACATTAATGCCCTAATTAGGCGTATTAAAAACATGACCATTAATATGATTGCCATGATTTTTACCTAACTTAATGAAAAAAGCCGATGAAGGTTGCCCTCCATCGGCTGATATTTTAACAATTGAAGCGTGTTTACATCTTAACTTATAGTGATGTTACACGGCTGAAACGTTTACCGTCTGCACTTACAGCTCGGATTTCAACTTTACCCGTTACACTTGGTTGTGCTTTCGCATTATAAGTGTTCCACGTTTTGCCTTCGTCCGTTGAGTATTGTAGCGCTAAGCCAGGCATACTTACGTTCATTGCAAGTTTACCATTTTCAATTTTTGCTCCAGGTACTGGTACACGGTACTGAATACCTGCTGCATCAAGTTTAGCTAGTTCACGTTGACCAAGAACGTTAGCAAAACGCTCCCACTCGTAGTGAAGAGCTTTCTTATTCACAAGGTTTGAGTCTTGTGAGTATTCAACACCTGCTTGGTACTCATTTTCCCACTCACCTTTGTGCCATGCACGCTCAGCAGCTGCTAGTACGCGAGGGAATACCATGTATTCGTATTGATCATCGTTACCTACAGTTTCACTCCAAAGCTGCGCAGACAGACCGTGGAAGCCTTTCGATTCAACTGTACCTTTACTTGCAAAACCATTGCCATCACGATCGAGTGATGTTTCTGCGTTCTGAGGTAAGTTCTCTGGTGCAAAACCAAACATCTTACGAGTGTCAGTTGCACGTGTTGCCCAGTAGTAACCACGCTCTGATGGATCTACTTCATATGGCATGTCCATGTATACGTAATCTGGGTTTGATACAACAACATCGTAGCCTTTGTTAGCCCACTCGTATGCAGATGCACCACCGCCCCAGTATAGAACGTCCCAGAAGTTCACACGTACGTTCTCTGTTTCAAATGCTTTCGCATCTTTCGAGTACTTCAAGCCATCTTGCCATGCTTGGAAATTCTCAATCCCCTTGCCATTCACCACTGTACTTACACGCTCAGCAAAGTAGCTTGGTAGGCGATCGTAATCACTTACCACACCTTCTGCGATCAATTTCTGACACATTGGTGATTTTTGGTATGGCTTATCTTGCTTAGATTGATCAATAGAACCCGTCCAAGCTGTTGGCTCTGCAGCGTTAATATCTTGGAAGCCCGCATTCAACTTAATGTTCTTCGCTTCATCACCACCGAAGTGCCATGTATTTAGCGGCATACCCGCGTCTTTGTGCATTGCTTGAATTTCAGTAATGACTTTATCAACAAACTTTGCAGACGAATCCATACATGGGTTAATGAAACTACGCTTATCGTAGAACTGTACTGTCGTTACGTTTGACGTATCTTGTGGATCCATCAAGCGATATTCATTCGCTTCATCCACCTTGCCTTCAGCCGCTAGACGCTTGTAACGCGCTTCCATTGCTACTACCGCTGCACGTGCGTGAGCTGGCATGTCAATTTCAGGGATCACTTCGATACCACGTGCTTTCGCATATTTTAGAATATCTAAGTAATCTTGCTTGCTGTAGAAACCTGAACCATCGTTCTCAGATGTTGGGCCTGAACCTAACTGAGGCAACAAACATGATGTTTCTGATAAATCATGACAACGCTTACCACCGATTTCTGTCAATTCTGGAAGACCCGGAATTTCGATACGCCAGCCTTCATCATCTGACAGGTGGAAGTGGAATTTATTCATCTTGTACGCTGCCATTTGATCTAGCGTACGTAGGATCGCTTCTTTAGAGTGGAAGTTACGACCCACATCAACCATTACACCACGATAATCAAAACGTGGCGCATCCAAGACATTTAATGTTGGAATGCTGTTATCTGCTCCGGTAGACATCAGTGAGATCAGAGACTGCATACCGTAGAAAGCACCTTGGTTATCAAAACCAGTAACGGTTGCGCCTTTCTTAGTTACGTCTAGCTTATAAGCACCAACAATTTGCTGATCCTTCTTAAATAAGCCCGGTAAAATTGTCAATTTTACTGGGTATTCACCCTGCGCGTTCACTCCAAGCTGTGCTAAACGAGCATCTACTGCTGTCATCATATCTGCAGGTAATGTGAAGTTTTCAATTTTAATACCGTTAGCTAGAGAAACAGTATTGCCAGTTAATTTAGTACTTAGCGGTGTAGGTAAAATAGTGCCAGCCACTTCTTCAGAAGCCACTACGTTTACATCGCTGTTTTTCTCAAAACGTGTTTCTGCTGTCGCTAATACGTTGTTATCCGCTTTAACACGCTTAAATTGATCGCCTTTTAATGGCATTAAATAATCTGCAGGGTTAACTGTATCTGTGCTAACAATTGTTTTTGCTTCTGTATTACCTGCTGTTACGTATGCACGAGGCATGTAATCATTTTCAAATAAAGTCCAATATTCACCGATGTAAGGGATAACAACCTTTTCACCTTCAGCAAAACCATCAAACTTATCTGTTGGCTCTAGGGTGTGTAGATCACCTGTTACGTGAGTAACTTTGAATTGTTCATTCTGCACTTCTAGGATTTGACGAATACTGCTGAAGTAAATTTTCCAGTCTTTATTCGTCACCGCTGGGCCTTTATTTTCCAGCGTTAAATTAATCAAATCACATGATGCCCATTCCGCACCCAGAGTTTTACATGGCAAGCCTTCTTCTGCGCCATGCTGAATAGCGACTTCGTAGTTAAGGTCTAGGTTTGACGCTAGGTTATTAACTACAGTTTGATCATTATTTCCCTGAGTTGCACAACCAGTAACCGCTAGTGTAATAAAAGATGCTAACGCAGTAAGTTTAATAGTCATGATATATTCCTTTCTCCCGATATCTCTTCAAAAAAGTGAAGAGAAAATCAATACGAGCCCAAACGTTGGGTACTCAAAATGCCGGCCCTATCATTCCATGTTTGAAAATAATAAGGCCGGTTTTATTAAAGGTCTTGCGGTATTACTTAATTACTCAAGAATTCAGGTAATTATGGAAGTTTTACAGAAGATAGATCTTCTGACGCTGGGATTTTCTTCATTTCGCCAGCAACGATTTCAGCTAGTGGGCCGAGAATAACCTGAAGGTTATTTGAACCTAGCTTAACTACACCCATAGCACCTAGCGCTTTTAACGTTTTCTCGTTAGCAAGGCTGCTGTCTTTTAACGTTAGACGTAGGCGTGTAATACAAGCATCGATGTTCTCTAGGTTACCGTGACCACCCAGTGCTTTTAAGTACTGCTTAGCTAGCTCGCCAGTTTCTGCAGAACCTGCAACTGATGAAGTCTCTTCGTCGTCGTCTTCACGGCCAGGCGTTTTAAGGTTGAACTTAACAATCGCGAAACGGAAGATAAAGTAGTAGATGAAGAAGAATGCAATACCTTGAACAATCAGCATGTACCACTGAACAGCTAGTGGGTTGCGTGATGACAAGAACATATCAACTAGACCAGCAGAGAAACCGAAACCTGCAATCCACTGCATTGATGCAGCGATGTATACAGATAGACCCGCTAGTGCTGCGTGAATTACGTATAATACAGGTGCAAGGAACATAAATGAAAATTCTAGCGGCTCAGTAACACCTGTGAAGAATGATGCAAAACCAGCAGCGATTAGTAGTGATGCTACACGCTCTTTGTTCTTCGCTTTCGCAGTGTGGTACATCGCAAGTGCCGCACCTGGTAGACCAAACATCATGATTGGGAAGAAACCAGCTTGGTACATACCAGTTACACCTGGAGTTGCTGTACCTTCAGCGATAGATTTCGCGCCACCTAAGAAGTTAGGAATATCGTTAATACCTGCTACGTCAAACCAGAATACTGAGTTTAGTGCGTGGTGAAGACCTACAGGAATCAAAAGACGGTTGAAGAATGCGTAGATACCCGCACCTACAGACCCCATACCTTGAATGCTTTCACCAAAATGTACTAGACCGTTGTAAATTGTTGGCCAAACAAACATCAAGATACCCGCAATAACAATACCAGCAACAGATGTTAAGATTGGTACCAAACGCTTGCCACTAAAGAAAGCTAATGCTTTATGTAGTTCTACGCTTGAGAAACGGTTGTACAACTCAGCTGACACGATACCGACTAAGATACCTACGAATTGGTTATTGATTTTACCAAATGCAGCTGGTACTGCGCTTGGGTCAATACCTTGGATTTGCGCGACTGCACCTGGTGCAAGAAGCGTTGTTACCACAAGGAAACCAACAAAACCTGATAGTGCTGCTGCACCATCTTTATCTTTAGACATACCGTATGCAACACCAACTGCAAACAGTACAGACATGTTATCAATAATTGCCGCGCCTGCCTTGATCAAGAAAGCAGCTAATGCAGAATTTGCCCCCCAGCCAGTCGGATCAATCCAGTAACCGATACCCATTAAGATTGCCGCTGCAGGAAGTACTGCAACTGGCACCATTAATGCCTTACCTACTTTTTGAAAATATCCAAGAATATTCACCCTTAGTTCCCCCTATGGTTTTCTTAGATGTAATTAAATAACTGTTTTAAGCTATCCGTATTAAGTTACTCGCAGTTTAAGAAATTAATTTCGCCCCGCAAATTAAAAGCTCACCATTTGTGATCTCAATCACCGACGGGGGTTAGAAGTGAGTGATTTTGCTAGCTCGATCATAAAACTTATTTTATCATTCGAAACAAAGGCGCTATGTCGCTAAGATTTTTCCTGTTTTAACTTTCTTCAACGAGGTATCAACGTGAGACTAATCCCGCTAAATAACGCTAAAGATGTTGGTTTATGGTCAGCTCGCTACATCGCAGATCGTATCAATAAATTCGAACCATCAGCTGAGCGTCCATTTGTATTGGGTCTACCTACTGGTGGCACGCCACTTGCAACTTACAAACGTCTTATCGAGCTATACCAAGCTGGTGAAGTAAGCTTCAAACATGTGGTTACTTTCAACATGGATGAGTATGTTGGCATGGCTTCTGATCACCCAGAATCATACCGTAACTTCATGTACAACAACTTCTTTAACCACGTTGATATTCAAGAAGAAAACATCAACCTTCTTGATGGTAACGCAGCAGATCACGCTGCTGAATGTCAGCGTTACGAAGAGAAGATCAAATCTTACGGTAAAATCAACCTATTCATGGGTGGTGTAGGCAACGACGGTCACATTGCTTTCAATGAGCCAGCATCATCATTAGCATCTCGTACACGTATCAAGACGCTAACCCAAGAAACGCGTATTGCTAACTCTCGTTTCTTTGATGGCGACATCAGCCAAGTACCTAAATACTCACTAACTATCGGTGTGGGTACATTACTAGATTCTGAAGAAGTAATGATCCTTATCACTGGCCACAACAAAGCACAGGCACTACAAGCTGCGGTTGAAGGCAGTGTTAATCACCTATGGACTGTATCTGCACTCCAGCTACACCCTAAATCAATGATTGTTTGTGATGAGCCATCAACTCAAGAGCTAAAAGTGAAGACAGTTAAGTACTTCCAAGAGCTTGAAGCGGAAAATATTAACCACCTTTAATCCTATTAAGGAATATTCATGTACGCGCTTACCAACTGTAATATTTTTACCGGTAGCGAAGTGCTGAATAACCACGCCGTCATTATTGACGGCGTGAACATTCATGCAATCTGCCCGATTAATCATTTACTCGATGGCATCGACACTATCGATCTTCATGGTACAAACCTTTCCCCTGGCTTTATTGATTTACAATTAAATGGTTGTGGTGGGGTGATGTTCAATAATGAAACCACCGCAGAAGCCATTGATACTATGCACCAAGCCAACCTAAAATCAGGTTGTACTAGTTTTCTCCCTACACTTATCACCTCTCCTGACGAAGACATGAAACGTGCAGTTTCAGCTATTCGTGATTATCAAGAAAAATACCACAATCAAGCATTAGGCCTACACCTAGAAGGCCCTTACATTAATGTTGTAAAGAAAGGGGTTCACCGACCAGATTTCATTCGTCCAGCTAGTAACGAGATGATTACTTTCTTATGTGAAAACGCAGATGTTATAACTAAAGTCACTCTCGCTCCTGAACTGAATTCACCTGAACATATTCAGAAACTGATTGATTCAGGTATTGTGGTCTCAGCGGGACACAGTAATGCAACATACGAGGAAGCAAGACAAGGCTTTGATCTCGGTATTAGTTTTACTACGCATTTATTCAATGCGATGAGTCCAGTAGAAGGTCGTTCGCCAGGTCTAGTTGGTGCTATTTACGATAGCAGTGAAATCTATACAGGCGTTATTGCTGATGGTTACCATGTTGACTATGCAAATATTCGCATGGCTCATAAAATGAAGAATACGCGTTTAGTTTTAGTGACCGATGCCACAGCTCCAGCAGGTGCAAACATCGATAGCTTTCTTTTTACTGGGACAAAGGTATATTACCGAGACGGCATGTGTGTAACTGAAGAAGGCACACTTGGTGGTTCTGCACTGACGATGATTGAAGCGATTCAAAACAGTGTTGAACATGTAGGTATCGCCTTGGACGAAGCGATTCGTATGGCCACTCTTTATCCTGCTCGCGCTATTGGTGTAGACAAGAAACTTGGGGCTATTAGAAAAGGCATGGTAGCAAATCTTACTGTGTTTGATCGCGATTATAATGTTCAGGCGACAGTTGTTAATGGTGAATACAAACAGAGCTAATTATGACAGGCGGACAAATTGGTAATGTTGATCTTGTAAAACAGCTAAACAGTGCAGCTGTTTATCGCTTGATTGACCAGCAGGGCCCTATCTCACGTATTCAGGTGGCTGATGTTAGTCAGCTTGCTCCTGCCAGTGTTACTAAAATAACCCGCCAACTACTTGAGCGTGGCCTAATAAAAGAGGTCGCGCAACAAGCGTCAACCGGCGGTAGACGGGCAATATCGCTGACAACTGAATCAGCAGCATTTCATTCTATTGCGGTGCGTATTGGTCGGAATTATATTGAAATAACCCTTTATGATTTAAGTGGTAACCATATAACTGGAACCGCACACCCATTTTCTTATACCAGCCAACAAGCCTTAGTTGACGGCTTACTTGAGCATATCCAAAACTTTATCAATAATAACCAAAATGTAATGAAAGAACTGGTTGCATTTGGTATTACGCTCCCCGGCTTAGTTAACCCTGAGCATGGTATTGTGGAATATATGCCACATATTGATATTAATGACTTTCCATTAGCTGACATTATTAAAAAGCAATTCGGTGTTATTTGTTTTGTCGGTAATGATATTCGAGGCTTAGCTTTAGCTGAACATTACTTCGGTGCAAGTCGCGACTGTAAAGACTCAATTTTAGTCAGTGTTCACAACGGTACAGGTGCAGGTATTATTGTTAATGGTCAAGTATTCTTGGGCTTTAACCGTAACGTTGGCGAGATTGGCCATATTCAAATCGATCCTTTAGGCGATAAATGCCAATGCGGTAATTTTGGTTGCTTAGAAACAGTAGCGGCCGATCCCGCTATAGTTAAACATGTTCAACAGTTGCTCAATCAAGGCTATCCAAGCTCACTACAAGAGTTAGAAGATCTCACCATGCCAGCTATTTGCGATGCGGCAATTAAGGGGGACGAACTGGCAACTCAAGCACTGATCAGAGTGGGTAATCAGCTCGGTAAAGCCTTAGCAATGACAATCAACTTGTTTAATCCACAGAAAATCATTCTGGCGGGCAATATTACTCAAGCACAAGACATTGTTTTTCCTGCAATCCGTCGTTGTGTTGAAACACAATCACTCTCAAGATTTCATCATGGCTTACCGATTGTTGCATCTGAACTTTATAACCAGCCAACTATAGGTGCATTTTCCATGATCAAACGCGCCATGTTAAACGGTGTATTATTACAGCTCCTTCTAGAAGACTAATCACAACACCACATTAATTCAGAACAAAGGGGCGTATTAAACTAATACGCCCCTAATTTGATCCGGCTTAATGTTATTTATCCAGACTGTTATCTTGCAAGGATGTTGTACAAGATATGGAATTTATCTACATACTTACCGCTTTTGTCATTGGTTTTATTACCCTAAGGTGCAAACTCCCCCCTCTTGTGGGTTTCCTTATTGCAGGCTTTGCTCTCAAAAGTTTTGGCTTTACTTCTACACCTACATTAGAAACCTTAGCTAACTTAGGGGTGACGCTGCTTCTTTTTACCATTGGTTTAAAGCTGGATGTGAAATCCTTACTTAAAAAAGAAGTTTGGGGTGGCGCTACTTTACATAACCTCTTATCAACAGCCTTATTTACCCTCTGTTTATTGGTATTAAAACAGCTTGGTTTAACCATGTTCAGCGACATGGCGTTAAGCCAACTTATCCTCATCGGATTTGCCCTTTCTTTTTCAAGTACAGTATTTGCCATTAAGCTGTTACAAGAAAAAGGCGAGTTAAATGCAAAGTATGGTACCGTCTCTATCGGTATTCTGGTTATGCAAGATATCTTCGCCGTTATATTCTTGACTATCTCAAGTGGAAAAATGCCAGAAGTGTATGCGCTTGGGCTTTTCGCTCTGCCGTTATTACGCCCTATCCTATATAAGATCTTAGACAAAGCAGGTCACGGTGAAGTACTAGTACTCTATGCCATTACTCTTGCGCTAGTGCTCGGTGCTGGGTTATTTAAACTGGTTGGTATGAAGCCTGATTTGGGAGCGCTATTGATCGGGATGCTAATGGCAGGACACAGTAAGTCTTCCGAAATGGCAAAATCACTTTTTAACTTTAAAGAGTTGCTACTTGTTTGCTTTTTCTTAAATATTGGCTTGTCAGAAACCCCAACTCTTAATGGGTTGCTGATGGCATTTGTTTTACTACTCTTATTACCGCTTAAAGGTATGTTGTATTACGGCATATTCCATTTATGTCGTTACCGTGTCCGTACCTCAATGCTCGCGACGTTAACACTATTCAATTACAGCGAGTTTGGTTTGATTGTCGGTGGTGTGGCTTATAAGCTCGGATTATTACCGGGTACTTTTTTAGTGGCTATCGCCATTGCTGTCTCTTTTTCATTTTTGCTCGCAGCCCCTCTCAATAGCATGAGCCATAAACTTTATACTGAAGCATCAAAATGGCTAAAAGAATTTGAACCAGAAAAACTCAACGCCGATGACAAACTGATCGATCTCGGGCAATCAAAAGTGTTGATTCTTGGTATGGGTCGAATAGGCACTGGTGCATATGATGAGTTACAAGCGCGTTACGGCAAGCAAATCATCGGCGTTGAATCCCGAGAGGAATCCGCCGAGCAACAACGTAAAGAAGGACGCAATGTTATTCAGGGCGATGCGACTGACCCTGATTTTTGGGCGCGGGTGATAAGTAAAGAACGCATAACGCTTATTTTATTAGCAATGCCTCATAGTCAGGCGAATGTTTATGCCTTAGAGCAAATTAAAACCCGTCATTTCCAAGGTAAAATTGCGGCAATCGCTCAGTACAATGATGATGAAGAGTTATTGTATGAACAAGGTATTGATGCTGTATTCAACATCTTCAATGAGGCAGGCAGTGGTTTTGCTCGTAATGTATGTGATCATTTAAAGCCTGACATAACAGCAATCAAATCATAACCCTATAAGAACGCCCTCTTATTTCGCATCAAAAAACAAACAGTGGTAACAACACTGTTTATTTTTTTTAAATAAAAAGCCACACACAATAGATTTAATTCAGTAAAAGGTAATTTAACTGAATAATATTCACCTTATCCGTTTTATTTTAATGGGTTGAAGATTTTTTATTGCAATTTACTTCAGAATACGCAATTTTAACAATCAAAGAGAGGCACACAGAAAAAGAAATATTTGTTTTCATTATAAAAACCTTTTGGTTACATCCGTGTTTCTAAGATTTATGGATATAAAAAGATAACGTTGGAGTGGTATTACTATGTGTTCTGTATTTGGGATCCTAGACATTAAGAGCGACGCAGCAGCATTGCGTCCTATTGCATTAGAAATGTCGAAAAAGCTTCGTCACCGTGGCCCAGACTGGTCAGGTATTTATGCATCAGAACATGCCATTCTTGCGCATGAACGCCTTGCGATTGTGGGTCTAAACAGTGGTGCTCAACCCATTTATAGCCCAGATAAAAAGTTAATCCTTGCTGTTAACGGTGAAATCTACAACCACAAAGAAATCCGTGCTCGCTATGAAGGCAAATACGATTTCCAAACAGATTCAGACTGTGAAGTTATTCTTGCGCTATACCAAGATATGGGCGAAGAGTTACTTGAAGAACTTAACGGTATTTTCGCTTTTGTTCTTTATGATGAAGAAAAAGACACCTACCTTGTTGGTCGTGACCACATTGGTATTATTCCGCTATACCAAGGCTCTGATGAAAACGGCAACTACTATGTTGCATCAGAAATGAAAGCGCTGGTGCCTGTGTGTAAAACAGTGAGCGAATTCCCTCCAGGTTCTTACTACGGTAGTGCTGATGCAGAGCCACAGCGTTATTATAACCGTGATTGGAATGAGTACGCAGCCGTACAAGGTAACTCAACCAGCAAAGAAGAATTAACTGAAGCACTAGAAGCCGCTATTAAACGTCAGTTAATGACAGATGTACCTTATGGTGTCTTACTGTCTGGTGGTTTAGACTCGTCAATTACATCAGCAGTGGCAAAACGCTTTGCTGCAATGCGTATTGAAGATAATGACCAATCTGAAGCATGGTGGCCACAACTTCACTCTTTTGCCGTGGGTCTTGAAGGCGCGCCTGATTTAAAAGCTGCTCGTGAAGTTGCTGATAAAATTGGTACCGTTCACCATGAAATGACATACACCATTCAAGAAGGCCTTGATGCAATCCGTGATGTGATTTATCACATTGAAACTTACGATGTGACAACTATTCGCGCTTCAACACCAATGTTCTTAATGGGACGTAAAATCAAAGCGATGGGTATCAAAATGGTACTGTCAGGTGAAGGGGCTGATGAGATCTTTGGTGGTTACTTATACTTCCACAAAGCACCAAACGCGAAAGAATTCCATGAAGAAACCGTGCGTAAATTGCTTGCTCTAAACATGTTTGACTGTGCTCGTGCGAACAAATCGCTAGCAGCATGGGGGGTTGAAGGTCGAGTACCATTCCTAGATAAAGAATTTATCGATGTGGCAATGCGTCTAAACCCTGAAGACAAAATGTGTGGTAACGGTAAGATGGAAAAACATATCTTACGTGAGTGTTTTGAACACTACCTACCTGAATCTATTGCATGGCGTCAAAAAGAGCAGTTCTCTGATGGTGTAGGCTACAACTGGATTGATACACTAAAAGAAGTGGCAGAAGAGAAAGTGACGGATCAGCAATTAGAAACTGCGGCTTACCGCTTCCCTTACAACACACCAACAACCAAAGAAGCTTACGCATACCGTGAGATTTTTGAAGAGCTATTCCCACTAGAAAGCGCAGCAAAATGTGTTCCTGGTGGCCCATCTATTGCTTGTTCAAGCGCAAAAGCGATTGAATGGGATGAAAGCTTTAAGAATGCAGCGGATCCATCAGGTCGTGCTATTGCGGCAGTACATAACGAAGCTTATAAAAAGTAATTTTGATCTAAACTGCAGATAATAAAAAACCGCCAAATATGAAAATATGTTGGCGGTTTTTTTATATTCATAAGAAACTTAACGTTCCCAGTATGCTTCTTCCAAGCTATCTTCACGCTCTGGCAAACCACGAGATAAACGTGGGGAATACTGTGCTAATACTTCGTAGCTTACACGGTTTGAATATAAACAAACCTGTGAGAACGACGAATATGTTAAGAAAGAATGTTGGTGCTTACTCGAGTTCGGCACATTTTCTTTATGATAACGGTTTGCAGACATATCATGCAGTAATGCTGAAAGTGCACCATCACCTGCACCGTTAGTATTCTTAATACGTTCAGGGCCGCCCATGTAAGGAGCAATGTGTGAGTATGCCTTAATTGGATTATCACACGCAGCTTTAAGCATTGGTCGACTAAATTCATAACGGTTAAATTCAGCAATATCACCAGGAAGTAACGGTAAGCTTGTTTCACGCTTAGCGTTATCTTCGGTGTAACCTGCGGTATATAATCCGACAGGGCCTGCAGTACAAAGAACAAGATCAACCCACTCTAATGCTTTATCTGCTGCCACAAGTGGATCAGATTCACCGGTTAATGCTTCACCTTCATCTTCATTCATAGCAACAACAGTTACATTATCGCGAAGGAAGTCACACCACCATTGTGGATCGTCTTGAATAACGAACTTAGTACCTAATGTTAATACCACTGGCACATCGTATTTTTTTGCATATTCAATGGCACGCATTGTTGCTGCAGGCATAGGATCGCCAGGCTTACAACGCACTAAATAAGCGGTAAGCACAAGCGCAGAGGCATTTTCAAATACATTTTCAGGAATGCTTTCAGGTTCAAGTTGGTTCATCTTACCTTCGTTGATAGCGAACGTACGTTCACCATCTTTTGAAATAAGAGCAAAACAACGCCCAATAGGACCATCAACAGGTTGAAGATAGTTCATATCCATACGGCTTGATGTATTACAAAGGTAACGGTACGCGTAACTACCGATCTCAATGTCTTTACTCATCACGCCTAAAAGAACAGATTTATCATCAGCTAACACAGAATAGTTGTGTAGCGTATTACCAATCGTGCCACCAGCAAATTCATGAGTTACAAGATTGTTCTCTTTTAACTCTTGATATAGCGCTTCTGCTTTTTCATCAGTAATAACTAAAGAATGGCCTTTACTTAACTCATAGCGTTCCAGGAATTCATCATCCACATAAGCTTCAATATCTACCAATGTTTGGTCAATACCTACAACATGAGTACGTGCAAGACGCTTCTCTTGTTTCGTTTGACTTAAAAGTGGATCGCGAGCATGTACTGGAAAGTAATGCTTAGATTTTCGTTGGCCTGGAAATTTCATGTCTATGCGCTATCAAGTTGTAAATTTTGCGAATTCTATCACAGAATATAGAACATAAAAGCAAAAGCTCTCATTGGTTTTGAGATATATCAACACAAATGAGAGCGTAAACGTTACCGTCAATATAAGTTACAGAATAAAACTGATTATTCCCAACCTTGAACGTGTTGTTTCACCAAGTTTTCCATCATTGCTATATGTGCTTGGCTGTCATTAAGACAAGGGATCAAATTAAATTCTACCCCACCCGACTCAATAAAGACTTCTTTACACTCTTCGGCAATTTCTTCAAGGGTTTCCAAACAATCAACAGAGAACGCAGGACACATCACATCAAGACGTTTTACGCCTTTCTCTGCCAATGATTTTATCGTGCCTTCAGTATACGGTTTTAACCATTCTTCACGTCCAAAAATAGACTGATAACTCATGCTCATTTTTTCACGTGGCATCTCAAGCAGTTTCGCTAATAATGCCGTCGTACCGTTGCAATGATCTGGATAAGGATCGCCATTATCAGCATAACGTTTAGGAATACCGTGATATGAACATAATAAGTAATCAGGCTCGCCTTTTTCAGCCCACACAGTTTTAGCTGACTCGGCTAACGCTGAAATATAATCAGGGTGATCAAAATAGTGATTAATAAAGCGCAACTCTGGGATATACGATATTGACTTTAGATCTTTCGCAATACGATCAAATACGGCGGCTGTGGTAGTGCCTGAATACTGAGGATATAACGGTAAAACTAAAACCTTATCGCAACCTTGCTGCTTTAGGCGCTCTAAACCAGACTGAGTACTCGGGTTGCCATAAGTCATACCCAGTTCAACAGGGACTTGAAGTATCTCTGTTAATGCTTTTTGTTGGCGTTTTGAATACACCATCAATGGTGAGCCATCTTCCATCCAAACAGATTGATATAATTTAGCAACTTTCGGTGAGCGAATCGGCAAAATTACAACGTGTAAAATAGGGCACCATAACCAGCGAGTCATATCGACGACACGGTGGTCATGTAAAAATTGAGATAGAAATTGTTTCACTCCAGCAGCCGTCGGTGCATCAGGCGTACCTAGGTTTACTAACAATACACCGTATTTTTTATTGTCTTTATTCATCGGTTTCGCTCTTATCTGTCCTAAACAAAGCATTCAGATCTATTGGAAATATTCTATAACCCAATCTAAACGAATATTCATCGCTATTGGATCACACTAACTTTAAAAGACTCATCCAAGCCTTTATTAAAGACTATACCCAAACACTTTGAACATAGCCCTAATATTAAAACCAAAAAAAACAGGCAATACCAATAGGCAGGCCCGTTTTTTCTCATTGTTTTAGACTATCGATACCCGCCACCAAAGCCAAATTGAATTATGTAAAGAAAGGTTATTAAGTAAAAATAACACTCAAAACAAAGTATGCATCCAAACGAATTAAAGACGCAGAATCCAGAACGTTGCTATCACTTCTCGAGAGAGTAACACAATGAAATATAGTGGCTAACTCTTTACAAGCTGTAAGCGGACTTATCAGTTTTTTCAATGCCCCCTCAACTAAAAACGTGAAGTCACGTAACGTAAGAACTTGCCGCACTATTCCATCTAAAGTACCAAAAACTAATCCGAGAAAATCAGAATTGTAATAAGTTCGCAAAGCGTCGGAATTCATAACTTTTCTTCCACATTAAGTTTAACGCAGCAGAACGAGATTATTTTACTAACGTATTTGACAATTTTAGATGTAAATCTATGCTTTTTTAGGTATATAAAACAGTTCATTACCTCTGAAAGTGGGTGAAAAGGGAATTTATTATGAGATTAAAACCACTTGTCGCAAGTTTGGGAGCCATGCTCCCCAATTTGGTTAATGCAGCAGATAAACCCAATATAGTTGTTATATTCGGTGACGATATTGGTTGGCAGAACGTAAGCGCTTACGGTATGGGCACAATGGGTTACAAGACCCCCAACATCGACCGTATCGCTAACGAAGGGATCAAGTTCACCGACCACTATGCTCAGCCAAGCTCAACGGCTGGGAGAGCTGCCTTCATTACTGGCCAGTATCCTATTCGCTCAGGGATGACCACCGTCGCTATGCCGGGGGGATCACTTGGAATGAAAGCGGGCTCTCCTTCATTAGCAGAAGTCCTTAAGCGTGTTGGCTATGCCACCGGCCAATTTGGCAAAAATCACCTTGGTGATCATAACTTCGCTCTTCCGACCGTACATGGATTTGATGAATTCTTTGGTAATCTATACCACCTAAACACCCAAGAGGAGCACGAACAAAGAGACTACCAAAACTTTGCCAAAGCATACTCCGGTTCTGTTGAAAATTACGCGAAAAAGTTTGGTACAAGAGGTGTATTGCATTGTTTCGCTGACGAAAAAGATGACAAAACAGTGGATCCAAGATTTGGTGTGGTTGGCAAACAAAGGTGTACGGATACAGGTCCACTTGGACAAGAACGAATGAAAGATTTCGATAAGGCGGAAATGATACCAGCTGCCTTGAAGTTTATTGATAAATCAATTGAAGATGACAAGCCGTTTTTCACTTGGATCAACACCAGTCGCATGCACCTTTACACTCGTTTGAACGACAAGTGGCGCTATGCAGCGGAGCAATATACCAGTGAGTTCGACTA
Source organism: Photobacterium sp. SKA34 (assembly GCF_000153325.1). GTDB lineage: Bacteria > Pseudomonadota > Gammaproteobacteria > Enterobacterales > Vibrionaceae > Photobacterium. The sequence goes on along the minus strand of NZ_CH724144.1, from coordinate 260,285 downwards.
TCACGGAAGCGGCATGCTTCAACATGATCATGATATTGGTTATCTACTTGATGAGCTAGATAAACGTGGGATTACTGAGAACACTATCGTTTTGTACACAACTGACAACGGCCCTGATCATTCATCTTGGCCCTACGGTGGCACAACACCATTCCGGGGCGAGAAAATGACAACCTATGAGGGCGGCGTTCGGGTTCTGTTGATGGTGAGATGGCCTAGCACAATTCCTTCTGGACAAGTTCTCAACGGCATACAGGGCCACCAAGATCTGTTTACAACTCTGGCTTCTGCTGCTGGTGTGAAAGGCGTCAAAGAGCAGATGATAAAAGAGAAAAAACAATATATCGATGGCATCGACAACCTGCCATATTGGACGGGAAAGAATGAATCCTCTGCGAGACAGTCCATCTTTTACTATTTCGAAGATCAGCTTTCAGCCATTCGAATCGGACCTTGGAAATTCCACTTTGCTATTGCTGAAAACTACTACGATAACTTATTGCCACTTTCAAAACCAAAAATCTACAACCTAAGAGCAGATCCGTTTGAGAGCTTTGATTCAATCGATGCAAATGGGCATTTAATTCAGAAAATGTCATGGCTACTCGCTCCAGCATCGGAAATGGTTTCTGAACACGTCAAAAGCTTGGTTGAGTATCCACCGACCCAGGGTGGGTCCACCTTCGATATGACTAAAGTCATAGAGGATGCTATGAAGAAAACGCAGCAATAAACTCTAGAATAATAGTGTAAAGAAATAGCCTAATCACGTCATTGCACTGATTAGGCTTTAATTTGAGGATATCCATGAGTAAATATCTCACTAGAAATACGACAGAGTTGGATGTTGTTCCTCTCAAAACAGCTAAAGCAGACAAAGGTCATGTCAGACGCTTCCACGTCATGGCTAAGCCCGGCGGAGCTAAGTGCAACATAGACTGCCAATACTGCTTCTATTTGCACAAAGAGGGTCTACTTCATCAGCCCAAGCAACCAAGGATGAGTGATGAACTGCTCGAGAGGTACATTGAACAATATATTGCTAGCCAGGACTCAAATGAAGTCGCATTTTCTTGGCAAGGAGGAGAACCCACTCTGTTGGGCTTAGATTTTTTTAGAAAAGTCATCGCTCTACAAAAAAAATACGCCGCAGAGTGAATCACGGTAAATAACGACTTACAAACTAACGGTATTATACTTAACGAAGAGTGGTGTGAATTTTTAGCTCAGAACAATTTTTTGGTGGGACTTTCAATAGATGGTCCGGAAAGTATCCACAATAAGTATAGAGTAACCCGCAGTAACAAACCGACATTTCATCTTGTTATGAAAGCAGTAGAGTTGCTGAGGCAATATGGCGTCAAATTTAACGCTCTTGTCACCGTTAATCGCCATAACGTCAAATACCCTATCGAAGTATATCGTTTTTTAGTCGACGAGTTGAAGGTAAGCTACATCCAGTTCACCCCTGTTGTAGAGACCAAAAACTTTAAGTCAGCTGCACCTCAATTTTTTAATGATGCCGCAGTCCCCTTCCTTGGAAGCCCTGAGGCGCGCCCGGGTAACGTCATGTCTATCGTCACAGATTGGTCCGTTGATCCTGATGATTGGGGTAATTTTCTCAAAGTAACTTTTGAGGAGTGGATCAATAACGATCTTGGTCGCGTCATGGTGAATCTGTTCGAAACAGCGGTTGCTCAAACAATGGGGAAACCAAGCCAGTTGTGCGTTACTTCAGAGTTTTGTGGTAAAGCCATCGCTATAGAGCACACAGGTGATATATATTCCTGTGACCATTTCGTCTATCCAGAATACAAGCTAGGCAACATTAACGATCAAGATTTACCAGACATGGCTCTATCTGTTCGCCAAGAAGGGTTTGGCATGTCAAAACGAGACAGCCTTCCCGAATATTGTAAGCGATGCCCCCACTTAAACTTGTGCTGGGGGGAATGTCCAAAAAATAGAATCATCAAAACGCCTGATGGTGAGATTGGGCTCAATTATTTATGTTCGGGTATCAAAACCTTTTTTGACTTCGCACAACCAATACTTGTTGGCTTAATCACAGTCATGAACACAGGCGCTAACAAGGCCCTGCTTTCAAAAAGCTCAGCGAGACCAGATGGTTTTTAACTAGTTTGAACCATTAGTGGGCGTTAAATCACGTGGCGTGACAATAAATTAATGGATGGATGGACGTGACAACAGTTTCGGTTGTTAATGCCGCTTTTGGAATAAAAACCGTTTTAGTTCATAAAAAAATACAATAAAAAAGGAGAGCATAAGCTCTCCTTTTCTTAATCCTAAACTGCTAATTAAAGAGCTGCTTTTGTAACTGCTTGGAAAGCTAAGCGGTAAACACGTGAACGTGTACCATAGCCAACAACAATATTAAGCTAATGCTTTTTCTAGCGCAGCGCTAACTTCAGCAACAGGGAGTGTACCGTCGAACTTAAGGTACTTAGTGTTGCCTGCTTCTGCTTCTTTACCGTAGTACTCGATAAGTGGTGCAGTTTGCGTGTGATATACGTTTAGACGTGCACGAACTGTTTCTTCTTTGTCATCTTCACGGATAACAAGCTCTTCGCCTGTTACGTCATCTTTACCTTCAACCTTTGGTGGGTTATAAACAGCGTGGTAAGTACGACCAGAAGCAAGGTGAGCACGACGACCCGCCATACGCTGAACGATCACATCGTCAGCCACATCAAACTCGATAACGTAATCAACGTTAACGCCGTTTTCTTTTAGGCCATCAGCTTGAGGAATTGTGCGTGGGAAACCATCTAGTAGGAAGCCTTTTGCACAATCATCTGCCGCAATACGCTCTTTTACAAGACCAAGAATGATATCGTCAGATACCAATTGACCTGCATCGATCACTGATTTCGCTTGTTTGCCTAGCTCAGTACCTGCTTTGATTGCAGCACGTAGCATGTCACCAGTTGAAATTTGAGGAATACCAAACTTTTCCATAATGAATTGAGCTTGAGTACCTTTACCTGCACCTGGAGCGCCCAGAAGAATGATGCGCATTGTGATCCCCTTTAATAGAGTGGAATTTTTGCAAAAAGTGAAAATACACTGAATAAGCAAGACTCGCAAGCCCAGTACAATCACTGGGCTTGGTTTACATGCTTTATCAGAATACTATTTGATATAAGTAAGTTGTTTGGTTATTTAATCAGCAACTTGTTAATAGCAGCAAGGAACTGTGAAGGGTCTTCCATCGTACCGCGCTCAGCCAACATCGCTTCACCTAGCAAGAATTCAACCCAACGACCAAACACTTCTTCATCCACTTCATCAGCCATTTTCTTAACCAATGCATGCTCTGGATTTAGTTCAAAAATGTATTGAACCTCTGGCGCATCATGGCCTGCTGCTGCTAGCAGTTTCGCCATTTGAGTACCCATTTCGTTTTCATCTGTCACAACAACAGCTGGTGTGTCATGAAGTTTGAACGTTGCACGTACATCTTTTACACGTGAACCAAGGTAACCTTTAGTACGTTCAGTCACTGAAGCAAATTCTTTTTCAGCCTCTTTTTGCTTTTCTTTTACTTCTTCATCATCAAAGCTTGAAAGATCAAGATCTGATTTGGTAATAGCTTGGAACTGCTTACCTTCAAATTCTGGTAAGTGACCCATTAGGTATTCATCAATACGATCGTACATCAAAATCACTTCCAAACCTTTTGCACGGAATTGCTCTAGGTGTGGGCTATGTTTCGCAGCATTGAAATTATCTGCGGTTAGATAAAAGATCTTATCTTGGTTTTCTTTCATGCGGCTAACGTAATCGGCAAGCGATACTCTTTGCTCTTGTGAATCACTTTCTGTTGAGCTAAAGCGCAACAAGTTAGCAATTTTTTCACGATTCGCAGAATCTTCAGCTAAACCTTCTTTTAATACCTGACCAAACGCTTTCCAGAACGTCTGATACTTCTCAGCATCATTTTTCGCCATACGCTCAAGCATTTGCAACACACGCTTAGTACACGCTTTACGTAGCGCTTGTGTCACCTTGTTATCTTGTAGGATTTCTCGCGATACATTTAGTGGCAGATCATTTGAATCAATTAGACCGCGTACGAAGCGAAGGTATGTCGGCATGAACTGTTGCGCATCATCCATAATAAATACACGTTGTACATACAGTTTTAAGCCATGCTGACCATCACGATTATTCAGATCCCAAGGTGCTGTCGATGGAATGTAAAGCAAGCTTGTGTAATCTTGCTTACCTTCAACACGGTTATGTGACCATACCAATGGCTCTGCGTAATCATGCGCAACGTGATTGTAGAACTCTTTATATTCTTCTTCACTGATATCGGACTTATTACGTGTCCACAATGCTTGGGCTTTATTAATCTGATCCCACTTTGTTCCTGTTACTTTACCTTCTTCATCTTTTTCTTCGGTTTGAATAAGAACAGGAATACCAATATGATCTGAATACTTACCAACGATCTCACGTAAGCGATACTCATTTAGGAATTCTTTATCATCTTCACGTAGGTGCAAGATAATATCTGTACCACGATTCGCTTTAGTGATGGTTTCAATGCTGTAATCACCTTCACCAGCCGACTGCCAACTTACCGCTTCATCTACCGCAGCATCAGCCGCACGTGTATTAACTGTTACTGAATCAGCCACAATAAACGCTGAGTAGAAACCCACACCAAACTGACCAATCAGCTGCGAATCTTTACTTTCATCTTCTTTTAGCTGAGAGAAGAATTCTTTCGTACCTGATTTAGCAATTGTGCCTAAATGCTCAATCGCCTGCTCACGAGTCATACCGATACCATTATCACTAATAGTTAATGTACCCGCTTGTTCATTGATTGATAACTTAACGCATAAGTTAGAATCGTCACCATACAAATCAGACTGTGATAAGGCTTTAAAACGTAGCCTATCTGCCGCATCAGACGCATTTGAGATCAATTCACGTAAGAAAATCTCTTTATTCGAGTAAAGTGAATGGATCATTAGGTGAAGTAATTGTTTTACTTCCGACTGAAAACCACGAGTTTCCTTATTTTTATCAACTACTTGATTGCTCATCTCTACTCCATGGAAAATTGTTAGGTGTTATTTTTAAGATAAATATGGTCAAACAGCATAATTTCAACCTAAAATAGCACGTTTTTTATTTTTTATATTTTTTCAGATTCCGTTTTATATTTTTAGATTAAGAAACCATTCAGCAAACTTATAGAACAATGAATAATTAGAAGACCATTGCTAAGGTTAGATAAATGCCTACACACTCAAAAAAGTTTTTAATCGGACAACGATTCATTTTTGATCCAAACGATAACAGTTTGATTGATAAGCTGGAAAGTAATGAGTTAATTCGTTTGGGTAGTAATGAAAGCCGTGCCTTGAGTCTTCTAATCGAAGATCCAAGCCTCATTATTACTCGCCAGCGTATTCACGATTATGTTTGGCGTGAACAAGGCTTTGAAGTAGATGACTCAAGCTTAACTCAAGCTATTTCAACACTGCGTAAAGCACTAAAAGACTCAACTAAGTCGCCTGCATTTGTAAAAACTGTGCCCAAACGTGGTTACCAAATCATTGCCACTGTTGAGACCTATGTCAATGAAGAAGATACTGATTATAATAATGTACCGCAAGAAACCTTAGCGCATCCAGAGCATATTCCCCCTATTGATACACAAAGTATTGATGTTAAAGATAGCGAGCTCGTTGAACAAATAACAGATCCTGAACCATCTATACCACCCTCGATAGAAACCAAACCGAAGGTAACCTGGTTTGGTTGGATAGCACTGATAATCGCCTTAATATTACCGATTGCTGTTAATTTAAGTATGCCACCAAAATCGGCAGCTTTTCGTCCACTTCTTCAAGTTGAGGGCGTAAAAATTTATACGCCAATCAGTAATCCAGTGATGAAAAATTGGAATAATATGATCAGTAGTTGCGTAAGTGATTATTTGAAAAATCATCAAGATGAAGGTAAACCAACCGAAGTTATCGTCACTGGTGGACAAAATAATCAACTGTATTTGAATTACTTACATAGCAGTAGTGTACCAATGGAAAACGTCACCTTACGTTTACTGACTAGCCATGAGGATAATGTGAAATTATGCCAGTAAATACTCCTATTAGCTTCTCTCATATTATTCGTAATTATTGGCCTTTTGGGATCCTTGCTATTTCTATTACTGTTTGTAGTTGGGTTTATTTTTCAACTGATTACAAGCAAGAACAACTACTGATGTCGCGAGAATGGCAAAGTACGACATTTAGTCGTATTGAGCCAACACAACTCGATAATTTAGGTACATTACGTAAAGTAAAACAAAACAGTAATATGGTGTATTTGCCTAACCATACCTATTCACGTATTACGACGTTAGAGCTTTATAGTGAGAAACCAATTCCCGTAAAGATTCATATTTCTGAATCTGGTCAATGGGATGTCAGTGGTGGCTATCTGCTCACTGAGCCAACAGAGTTTAAAGACGTAACATCTGGTACAAATATTGATTTTGATGATAAACAACTTAATGTTGTAAAAGATATTTTCAGAATGAATGCGCAAGAAAGCCGTCGGATTGATGTGATCAACAAAAATTCACTGTTATTAACCAGTTTAACCTACGGCTCAAATATTCTTTACTCGCTGTAAAAATACAGACTTTAATCAAGTATAAAAAAACCGCGCTATATTAGCGCGGTTTTTATTTATTCTCGACAAACTATAAACGCTGACGCCCTGCTAATGAGTGCGATAATGTCGTGCCATCAACAAGCTCTAACTCACCACCCACAGGTACACCGTGAGCAATACGGCTCGCTGGTACATCATATTCATGACATAACTCAGCAATATAATGCGCTGTGGCTTCCCCTTCAACCGTCGGGTTAGTTGCAAGAATTATTTCACTGATATTTTCATGCTGTAATCGATTTTCAAGACGGTCAAGACCAATATCTGAAGGTCCAATACCATCAAGTGGTGACAAGTGCCCCATCAAAACAAAATAACGGCCAGAAAATTGCCCTGTTGCTTCTACTGCGACAATATCCGCAGGACTTTCAACAACACAAATTAATCCGTTTTCTTGACGGCGAGGGTTCTCACAAATGGCACAAACATCATCTTCAGTAAATGTTCGACAATCACGGCAATGTCCAATTTCAGTCATTGCCTGACTGAGTGCATCTGCAAGCTGTAAACCACCTTGACGATTACGCTGTAGCAAACTAAAAGCCATACGCTGTGCTGACTTAGGGCCAACCCCGGGTAGACAGCGTAAAGCTTCCATTAAATGCTCCAGTAAGTGACTGGTACGCATTAATTAGAATGGCATTTTAAAGCCAGCAGGTAGATTCATACCGCCAGTTACTGAAGCCATTTTTTCTTTTTGTGTTTCTTCGATACGACGAGCAGCATCGTTAAATGCAGCTGCGATAAGATCTTCTAGCATGTCTTTGTCATCTTCCATTAGACTTTCGTCAATTTCAACACGACGAACACTGTGGCTACCAGTGATAGTAACTTTAACAAGGCCTGCACCTGATTCACCAGTTACTTCCATGTTCGCTACTTCTTCTTGCATCTTCTGCATGCGCTCTTGCATCTGTTGCGCCTGCTTCATCATGTTACCCATGCCACCTTTACCAAACATATCTTTTCTCTCTCTATCTTGGTCTGGTTAAAAACCTTTAAATTGGTCGAACACTGTCTTCATCCAGTTGAGCTGCAAAGCGCTGACAAATAAACATCACATTTTGATCATTATCTAAGCTCTGTTTTGCTTGTAACAACTTTTGTTGATATAGCTCTTCACGTAATTCTAACGGTGTTTTTCCTTCTTCACCCAGTACGATATTCAACATGACTGAGTGTCCTAATACGGAACTTAATGCACTACATAATTGTTCTTTAGCACGCTCACCATTTAAATGCTGTTGCGATGCGCGTAAATGCAATGTGATTTGCTCACCTTGCTGCTCAAAAGAAGAATTCAAGGCTAGCTGCTGGATTAATTTCCCCACATCCAACTGCGTCACTAAGTTTGCCCAACTATCCTGATTTGCCGCTTCATTGACAAGTATTTTTGTCATTTCAGGTGTTTTTTCGTGCTCTAGTGCTTTCTTTAAAACACGTGGAGCAACATCGACTTTTTTAACCTCTTCAACATCAGGTTTTGCTGTCGGTTTCCAACGGTATTCTTGATCTTCTTTCTCTTGCTGCTCTGCAGGAAGATTCGACGTCGGCATCGCACGTGAAGCACTCGTAGGCATCGATTTTTGCTTACTCGCAACGCGATCTAATACGGAAGTAGCGACTTTTTTAGCTGACGTCGTTGGAATCTTTTTTACAGATCCATCCTGTGTATCACTATGACCACGCTGTTTCTGGCTGCGTAATCTATTACGTGCCGCCAATAACCCACTGGCCGCTGAACCTGAACGTGATGCTTCAATCGGTGATTCAGGCACACTCATCGGTTGCGATACCTGTTGTACTGGTGCTTGAGAACGTTGTGGCGTAACAGGTTGCGATTGAGCACTTGGCTGAGCTGATGCGACCTGAGGTTCTGGCATCACAGAATGTGGCTGCATTGGAGCCATATTCATCTCTGGATTAAAAGCAGCATTGGGTTGTTGCTGTATTTGTTGTGTTGCGACTTGAGATACAGGCTCAGTATGCGAAGCTTGCATTTGCGCTTTTAACGCTTGTACACGTGAAACACCTTGCTGCCCTGTGGGATTAGGATTCACCGCTGGTACTGCAGCCACAGGTTGAGTATTAGGAACATTGATCGCTTGTGGCTGGATCCCTGATGAAACAACAGGTCTAAATGCCAACATACGCAATAGCACCATTTCAAGTCCAGTTCGACCATCAGGGGCATAGCCTAAATCTTGACGACCTTGCACCGCAATTTGATAGCATAGTTGCACATCTTGTGGTGTCATCAGTTGGCTTAACAAACTGATACGCTCAGCATCAGGCAACGCATCATCTAAACTCGCAGGTAAAGCTTGATACATGGCGACACGGTGTAATTGACTGGCTAATTCACGCAGTAAACTGTCCCATTCAACGCCAATATTCGCCAGTTCTTGTAAGCTGTTCATCGCAATATTTGCATTTGCTTGCGCGACAGCTTCAAGTAAGAATAACGCTTGATCTGTATCTAATGTGCCAAGCATTGTCGCGACATTATCAATGCCGACTTGACCATTCCCTAAAGCAATAGCTTGATCCGTTAAACTTAACGCATCACGCATACTACCTTCAGCAGCGCGCGCTAATAAGCTTAATGCTTTAGCTTCATACTCCACTTTTTCTTCTGTGAGTACTTTTTCTAATTGCGTTTGAATTTGTTGATGATCAAGGTGCTTTAAATGAAACTGCAAACAACGAGATAAAATCGTAACCGGCAACTTTTGAGGATCAGTTGTTGCTAAAATAAATTTAACGTACTCCGGTGGCTCTTCTAACGTTTTTAATAAAGCATTGAAACTGTGGCGAGATAACATATGTACTTCATCGATCAAGTACACTTTAAAGCGTCCACGAGCAGGCTTATACTGAACGTTATCGAGCAGTTCACGAGTATCTTCTACTTTAGTACGAGACGCCGCATCAATCTCTAATAGATCAACAAAGCGTCCTTCGTCAATTTCACGACACGTTGCACATTTACCACAGGGGGTTGCTGTGATCCCTTCTTCACAGTTCAGTCCTTTGGCGAAAATGCGCGCGATGGTTGTTTTACCCACACCACGAGTGCCACTGAACAAGTAAGCATGATGAAGGCGATTTTGCGTTAACGCATTGCCTAAGGCTGTCAACACATGTGACTGACCAACCACATCAGAAAACTGAGATGGACGCCATTTACGGGCCAGAACCTGATAACTCATTAATAACTACCTTACTCTATCTAGACAGCGTCTTATGAATACACTCGCCTCTATTTCTATTATTCTCTAAACCTTATTTTAGGTACACATAAAACAAATAGTTCGTAGAAAATAAGAGAAATAGTAAAACATGATGTATTGATGGTGAAACCTGTGCTAATGCTAGCATATTGCGTATTTTGGAGCGAGAGCAGAGATAATTGAGAGAACAATCATTAAGCAACTAAACAGTAAGTAAACAGCTGGCTTACTTACTGCTCATTGCTCTATTTATACTTAGTGACCTGGAAAGTCACAAATAGCATACACATTTAAGCCTAAACCTTGCAGACGCGCTTCACCGCCAATGTCAGGCAAGTTAATAACAAAAGCAGCATCATCGACAATACCACCTAAACGACGCACTAAATTCGTTGTCGCTTCAATGGTGCCACCTGTTGCCAATAAATCATCAACAAGCAATACGCGATCGCCAGGTTTAATCGCATCTTTATGAATTTCTAGTGTATCTTTGCCGTATTCTAACTCGTAACTTTCAGCAATCACTTCACGCGGTAGTTTACCTGGCTTACGAACAGGCACAAAACCAACACCCAGTTCTAATGCTAATGGTGCACCAAACAAAAAACCGCGCGCTTCAGTTCCGATAATTTTTGTAATCCCCTGATCTTTATACTTTTCAGCTAAAATAGCAATCGTTGCACGGTAAGCTTCTGGTTGTTCCATCAAGCTCGTCACATCACGGAATAAGATACCCGGTTTTGGGTAATCTTGAATTGATTTAATACTATTTTTAATCAAGTTAAGTGTTTCTTGGTTCATAATCGTTTCCGTGCTTTCACAATGCTGATAAGTATCAAGCGAGAAATAAAATGCCAACTAAATCGCAGGCAATATCATCAACTCCGGCAGATAAATATCAAAATTATCTGTCATGAATTATTGATGCAGTTTATTGGTTTTCCTGTTTGTCAGCAACTAGCTCTCCAGCCATTGTTTTATCAATTACTGTCAACCTATTAAAGAAAAAGAGCAATGTCATCGCCATAATCAACAGCATCACTTTATGCCACCATAAAGGCACAAGAAAAATAGACAGTGCAAAACTACACACTATCATGATGTTGCCACGACGTTTTACTGTAGAAGAGACCGCGCGATGCTGATACCAATTATCTAAAATCGGTCCAAAGGTAGGATGATGACGTAGCCAGTGGTTTAAACGCGGTGAACCTCGCATAAAACACGCACTGGCTAGCAGTAAAAATGGGGTTGTGGGCAACAGTGGTAAAAAAATTCCTATCACGCCTAAGACAACACAGGTTGCTCCTGTAACAACATATAAAGATGAAACAACTCTTGTTTTCAAATTGACATTCTGTCGCATTATTGCGCTATTCCTTGTATCCATTGCTACCTCTATATTGAAGCAAGAGATAACATTATTATAGCGATGATTAAGACTTATAAATCAGATAATAACTGATAAAAAAGCAAATTAATCATAGAGCTAACCTAGTTTAATATAATCCCAAGTGAAGTCAGAATCTCAGGCAAGGTAGGTAAGCGAGTACTAACAACAAACCAAAGAAGTATTTCGCGCTATACGAGCCTTTAAATCCAAGATCTATCTCTAGTTTCTTATATAAGATAATTGACAGTGCTATAACGGAGGCGTTGCAGTTGTTGTTTTTTCTTTGCGATTGTTAATATAACATTTCATCTGATAATTTTTTTAGCAAAAACCGAAATAAAATAGGGTTATTGATATAAATTTAGACTAAGACTTGATTCAAATCACAACTCAACAATGAATATCGCCTAAACTAAAACTGAACTTGGGGTATTCGCTGATGTTTGAAATTTCTCGCTGCTCTCTTATTTCATATCAATCCCCATAATTAATGACAGTGATGTTTAATTTCCTCTATTGAATCAATCATTACGGCAATGGTAGACATGAATTATCAACAATTTCAGAGCCCGCTAAATACAGAGTTTTTAACCCTAGCGGAAGAATTAAAAAATAAAATACAGCTCAATAGCCTAGTTACTGATCCTGCAAAAATTAATGATGCAGAGCTTAACGACTTGATTGCGATGGCGAAAGCATCATTTATTCCAGCTCTTTTTGATACTGCGATTCGCCTTGAAAAAGTAGATGCTGCAGTTTGCTCATTTACACTAGGTATGTATGGTTTATGTACTGATTGTGAAGAAGAAATTGAATACAGTGATTTAGAACAAGATCCGGCACAACCTCGTTGTAAAGCATGCCGAGAACATAGCCGTTATCACCACGACTGATCTTCATTAACAAATGAAATATATAGCAAAGGCAGCGATAGTCGCTGCCTTTTTCTTTTTACGAACTCGCACTCGTATTAATTAAAATCGTGCTCTGCCATCCAAATTTTAAACGCTTTTTTATCGTCTTGAGATGCTTTGGTATACCATAACTTTAATTGCGTTAATGCATCACCTGTGATCTGAACTTTTCCTGTTTTATCGTCAACTTCTACCACTGTTTTTTGTAAATCAACAGGGTTACCGTTTTCAATGATAATACCGTTGTTTTTATTATATTCAGCCACAAGAGCAGGCATGTCACTGTACGCTCCAAAACCTTCACCTATCAGTTCAACAGCATCTAACGATAGTTTCTGACCATCTTCAGTCTCTAATATCCATTTTGGATCGCGGTCAAAATATGCTTTTGCTTGTGATTCTGTGGTTAAACGAGGCAAAGTAATTTCAGCATCTTGCGAAGTCATATTGATATCAGCTAGATATGGACGCGTTGTATAGATTGTTGTTTTTGAACCACGCTTCACTTCGCCATCAAAGCGAAAAACCACTTGATGTTTACCAGCAGAAAGTTCAACACTATCCGCTTTTTTAAAGCGTTCTGTTTTCACGGCTTTTCCATCAATCACTAACAATTCAATTTTATTGCCAACAGATAAGGTTGCAGCATTCACCACACCAGAAAATAATGCGACTAACAATAATATTTTTTTCATTTTATATCCCTTATATACAGCGTTGGATCATTAAACTCTTTCTATAGCAATTTATATCAATAGCTATAGAAAAAACGTAATAATAAAAAAGCCGCCAAATGGCGGCTTATTAGCAGTAAACTCTATAATTAGAATTTAACTTCCATACCAGCTACGTAACCGAAGTCTGCATCACGGCCGTCAAACTTAGCGTCTGTATTACCAATTTCTGCGTATACTTTAACGTTGCTGTGAAGCTGCTGAGTTACGTTAGCGTAAACAGCGTAGTTGTCACCAGCCTCATCACGGCGATCGTAGTTGTTGTAACCAATCGCAAATGTTGTTTTGTCGATTGTGTAATCTGCTGCAACTTGGTAAACATTAGCGCGAAGAAGGTCTACACCATATGCGTTTTTATATTTAACTTGTCCGAAAGATGCTGCTAGACCAACTGAACCGAAACCATACTCAGCTTCTACGTTGTAACCATCAACATCAACATAACCATCTTTATCGAAAGTAGTACCAGCTACGTGGTCACCCGTGTAGTAGTAAACGCGTGCATCAAGGCCTGCTACACGGTAACCGATACGTGCGTCAGTAATAGATGTGTCATCATTAGCAAATACATTACCATCTTTATCAACGACATCACCGCTATCTTTAAGATCGTGAGATGCACCGAAGTAGAATGTACCGTTATCGTATACGTATTTAATTACTTCGTTACCGTTCGTTTGAACGAAATCGACGCTCTCAGAGCCTAACTCGTAATCTTTACCAACACCTGAATCATCAGAAATCAAGTATTGACGACCAAATGTTAGTGTTCCGAAATCACCACCAAAGCCAGCCCATAGCTCATCGTTACGAACATCACCATCTTCGTATTCAAAAGCAGTACCAGCAACTACGTTTAATTGCTCAGATATCGCAACAGTTGTGTTAATTGCTAAGTCAGCATCATCGATACGTAGTTCAGCATCCTTGGATGGGTCGTAATCTTCACGGTACTGAACTTCAGTAGCACCAGATAGGTCTACTTTAACACCGTTTGCATCATATAGGTTGATGCCTGCATTTGCTGAACCAGCTGTTAGTACAGCAAGAGCTAGAAGAGTTTTTTTCATGATAAGTCCACTGCCTTTCTTTATCTTATTTATGGAGAACCATTCCCGGCACTCCTGTTTATTTTCTCCTTGTTACACAACAGTTCTAAAACATAAAAAACTAAATTAACAAGGAGTTGGTGTTCGTGTTTTTCATCCTGACAGAAGTTCAATATTTTTGTCAAATATCATAAAAAAAATCAAAAAAAACATAAATAGCATTAAATTTCAGAAAGTTAAGAAAAATAAACACAAATGAAAAACACTATCAAATGGCGCTTTACCTTTTATTTAAACTATTAAAAAGTGTAAAAAAAAAGAATAAAAAACTAAAAAACCAACACTAAAATAGATACTCAAGCCATTTAAACTTTAAAAGACATTATGGATGGACGATCGTTATAAGTCGTCATTTATGGTATTTAATATTGCAGATTTCTATTCGCAATCGTGATCCAATGCACAATAAAACCATTATTTTGGTTCCGTTTATCGTTCTAATCACTCAAATAAATTCCCAATAATCAACTTTCCTGTAATTTCACATTTAATACTTTATGAGGAGGTTCTCTTTGTTTCTTAAATGTCAGCACTAAGGCAAACACATCATTTATGCACAGTTCATCGCCCTGAATTTCATCTCACTCCACGTTATTCACTTTGAACAACGATACTTCATGCTACAATGCCGTCCCCTGCCATTATGAAATTTCAGCCATGTTACACAGCCAAGTAAAAACCGATATCAAGCAGTGCTATGAGAATTTAGGAAAACAGCTAGATAACTTTATTCCACGTCGCGCACAAAACTATTTGGTGTCAGAAATAGCAAAAACGCTGGCTGGGGAATACCACAAGAAAAATCGAATGTTGGTGGCTGAAGCAGGTACAGGGATCGGTAAATCTTTAGCCTACTTGCTCGGCGGCATCCCTTTTGCGTTATTCAATAACAAAAAGCTATTGATATCGACGGCAACCGTTGCGCTGCAAGAGCAGTTAATCAATAAAGATCTCCCATTGTTTAATCAAATATTCCCGAAAGAGTTCAGTTTTATTCTCGCCAAAGGACGTCAACGCTATTGCTGTAACCATAAGTTAGAAGCGTGCTGTTCACCAGATGGTGATCCTCAACTCGCGATGTGGGAAGAAAAACCTAAAAAATCTGATCTCGATCTGCTAAAGCGAATGCTAAAGGCTACCGAGCAAAATAAATGGGATGGCGATAGAGACAGTTGGCCGACCACGATTCCCGATCGTGTTTGGATGCAAATCATGGCGGATAAACATAGCTGTCATGCTGGTATGCCTAAACATCGTACATGCCCTTTTCCTAAAGCACGGGAGCACTTAGATAAAGCGGATGTTATTGTAGCTAACCATGCTTTGTTAATGGCAGATATTGAGCTAGGTGGTGGTGTCATCTTACCTGAGCCAGAGCAAACTATTTATGTGATTGATGAGGCTCACCACCTGCCACAAGTCGCACGTGACTTCTCATCAGCCGCAGCGAGTTTGAAAGGCGCAGCAAGTTGGCTTGAAAAACTCAATCAAAATGTTAGCAAATACGCAGAGCTCGCTGACTATCAAAAAGCTAATCGCTTTCAGAATGCAATACAAGATAACATCCAGCACTTAATCCCAACATTAAGTCAGATTGCCAACAATATTGATCCCGCTATTTTTAATAAAGATGGCGTGTATCGTTTTGAGCATGGTGAATTACCACAATGGTTAGAAGAAGAAGCAAAAGGCTGTAAAGACGCCAGTAAAAAGGTCATGCAATCATTGGGCAAGATCCAAGATTTAATCTCCGAACGGACTAAAGAAAACGAAATTGTTCCTCGATTAGGTGAGCAAGCATTAACTGAGGTGGGCTTTTATCTACAACGCGTGGAAAATCTTGAAAAAGTCTGGACACTGATGGCGCAACCAAACAATAAAAAAGGTGCTCCGTTAGCTCGTTGGATAGAAAAAAGCCCTGAACGGGAAAATGACTACATTATTGAAGTTTCACCACTTGAAGTCGGTTATCGTTTAGATCAGCTGCTTTGGAGTCGAGCAGCAGGATCTATTTTAGTTTCTGCAACTTTGCGTGCTTTAAACCAATTTAACTTCTTCTGCCGTCAAGCTGGTGTTTCTGAATCTGATGGAACGCGCTTTTTAGCACTGGCATCTCCATTTGATTATCAAAATAATGCGCGATTAGTGATCCCCTCTTTAAAAATGGAGCCACAAGCCGAAGCGTTTACTGACTTATTGATTGAAATATTACCCGAATACCTTGAAGGTGAAACCGCAAGTTTGGTGTTGTTCTCTTCTTATTGGCAAATGAATAAAGTCGCCGATGCATTACGTCCGCTGGCGAAAATGAATAAATGGGAATTATTAGTACAAGGCGAAGAGTCGCGTAATGAAACCCTAAAAAAACATAAAGAAAACTGTAAGAACGGTAAAGCTAGCATCTTATTTGGTACCGGAAGTTTTTCTGAAGGTCTTGATTTACCTGGTGATTTACTTACGAATTTAATTATTACCAAGATTCCGTTTGCAGTGCCTACATCACCAGTAGAAGAAGCCCACGCTGAATATATTGAAAGTAGAGGCGGAAACCCCTTCTTACAAATTTCAGTACCAGAAGCCAGTAAAAAGCTAATTCAATCCGTCGGTCGCTTACTGCGAAAAGAGCAGGACTCTGGTAGAGTAGTGATACTTGACCGCCGTATTATTACCCGTCGATACGGAAAATCATTATTAGACTCTCTACCTCCTTTTAAACGGGTTATTGAATATAACTAAATGAATAAAAAGAATAATTAATGATTGAGATGATAGAACCGAGTACCTTACTGATACTCGGTATTATTGCCCTCGCCGCTGGCTTTATAGATGCGGTTGCAGGCGGTGGCGGAATGCTCACCGTCCCTGCTTTGCTATCACTAGGATTACAGCCACATATTGCTTTAGGTACCAATAAACTTGCAGCAAGCTTTGCCTCTGCAACAGCGGCTTGGACTTATTACAAAAAGAACCTATTTTCACCACGCTTTTGGCTTGCTTCCTTTATCGCTACATTTATTGGCGCAATAACAGGCACCTTAATTGTTAATCTAATCAGTAGCGAGTGGCTAGAAAAAGGCCTACCTTTACTTATTTTTGCAGTGGCTATCTATACTATTTGGCATCCCCAGCCAAAAGAAGAGCAATACGTATTACCCCCAGTCACCCCTATACTAAAACTTAAGCAATGGCTTCAAGGAACAAGTATCGGTTTTTATGATGGTGTTGCAGGCCCAGGTACAGGCGCTTTTTGGACAGTTTCTAGCATGATTTTATATCGGTTAGACATGCTACGTGCATGTGGCCTTGCAAAAGCGATGAATTTCACCAGTAACATTACTTCATTAGTTACTTTCATTGTTTTAGGGCAAGTCAATTTTGCACTAGGTTTAACGATGGGGATATGTTTAATGCTGGGTGCTTACATTGGTGCTCATTCTGCAATACGCTTTGGCGCAAAGTTTATTCGACCTGTTTTTGTAACTGTTGTTTTAATTTTAGCGATTAAATTAGCTTGGCAAGCTTGGTTCTAACTTAGCTTGTAATACAAGGTTTCTCTATGATTGACTTATCTCGTCTTATTTCACTGATTGAACAATTAAAGCTACAAGCGGCTGACGTTGACCGTAAACGTGGTGAATCCTTTAAGCCTCTGTTTGACGAAACGCTATTTAAAACACGAAGCAAGTTACTTACCCCCTGTGTTAATGAAGTCCATAATGAGCTCCAATTATTACAAAAAGAACAACAAGCCGGACGCTTATTACCCGCAAGAACCCAGCACCTCTGTGAAAAAATCGTGAGCCAAATTCAAGCTATCCAGCGTGAATTAGCCACACTAAACATTCGTAAAAAAGAGCCAAAAAACCAAGCAGGCTGGCGCAGACCAATTAATGAAATATATCAAGATCTTAATCAACATAAAGATTGGGAACGTCGCTTAAAAGCCATGCTTCGTGATAAAGAATTATTAATTAGCCGCTGCGCTTCTCAATTTGAGCAGCAACAGCTTCAAAAAGAAATTCTTGCGCTTGAAGGTAGGATAAGTCGTTGCCAAGCAGCCTTGATCAAAATCGAAACCGACATCAGTAACAGAGAGAGAAAAGGCTAACAATGCTTCCTCTTATTTATCATTCTCAATACTCGGCTCTAACCTTGCCAGAAAAGCATCGTTACCCAATTAATAAATACCGACTGCTGTTTGAGGCTGTTTTTCACTCAGAATTACGTAAAAAGGTAAGTATTCACCAACCCATTAGATCTGATATTGCCAAAATTAAGGCCATTCATGATAGCGAATATGTTGATGACTTGCTCTTTAACAGATTACCAGCAGCAAAAATGCGCCGTATCGGATTCCCTTGGAGCGATCAATTAATCACTCGAACCCTACTCTCAACAGGTGGAACGCAATTAACTGTTGATTTAGCACTTGAGCACGGTATCGCCATTCATTTAAGTGGTGGTTATCATCACGCCCATCATGACTTTGGGAGTGGTTTTTGTCTATTTAATGACTTAGCTATCGCAGCTAAACATGCTTTATCTTATTCTCATATAGACAAAGTCATGATTATTGATTGTGATGTTCATCATGGTGATGGCACAGCAACACTACTTGCCAATGATCCCAACATTATTACTTTCTCTGTTCATTGTGATAAAAACTTCCCAGCTCGTAAGCCTGATTCAGATATTGATCTTGCTTTAGAAAGAAACACTTCAACAGATGATTACCTCGCGGCATTGCAAGGTATTCTTCCTCTTTTACTGGCTCAGCACCAACCCGATTTGGTGATATACGATGCCGGCGTTGACATCCACCAGCACGATGAACTGGGATATTTTGATATTTCTAAACAAGGTTTATACCAACGAGATCATTATATTTTGACCCAATCTAAAGCACAAAATATCCCAGTAGCTGCAGTCATCGGTGGTGGATATAGAACAAACCATCAAGATTTAGTCGAGCTACACTTACAACTTATTCATGCAGCATTATTAGTGCACAACAAATAGCGATAAAGAGAAATTATGTCTGATAACCAACAAACAACAAATACATTAGAGAATGCACCAGAAGAAATAAAACTCGCGGTAGATTTGATCTATTTATTAGAGAGTCATGAAATTGCCCCAGAGATCGTTCTTTCAGCTTTAGCTATTGTTCGTAAAGACTTTGAAAACAAAGCATAGACGTCATATTTTTAATGAATTAGCTCACTTTTCACCAAAGATAAAAGATACAACTTGCCACCATTAGTATCTTTTATCGACTTAACCAAATATTTAAAATGGTAATGATATACCATAATGGAATATTTATTTGATTGGCCGTTATATTAAGGTGTGAAAAAGATTTTATTATGTTATTTATAGTAAAAAATATTTCAATTAGCTTTGTTAGCTATTTAAATTACTACGCCTATTACATTTAGATATTAGGTGTGATCATTTAAGCAAAGATATTGCGATCGCACTAAATCAAACTTTAAATAAACGTATATATAGTGTTTTACATCGACCAGAAAACCAAACCGACGCAAAAAGTATGCATGATTTGATTACATTGGTTCTTTCATCTCGTTCATTACGAAGTGTCGCATATTTTCAAAACAATCATTACATCTATTCAGATCGTAATATCTCTTTACATATCCCAATATCACCTAGCCTGAATAAAAGATTAAAACAGATAAGTTACCACTACTTTACCGCAAACGTAGCTCACTTAATCAGAACGATGAATTACATCTTGTTGTTAAAGGTAAAAAAGGCTTTTACCAGTTATTTATAAACGCGAGCTATATGGATGACTGGTTAAATAATGCAGATGATTATCTTCGAGGTTATGTTGTTACCAATAAAGGTAATATGCTAATTAATAATAAGAAAAATACTTATTTCATAAGTCATATCATTCTGTTCAATTTCCTTTTAAAGTAATTGTTGGCGATAAATCTTCTCAAGTATTATTAGGCATTGGCGCATTATCTGCTTTTATATTTATTCTATGCATGCTCATTACCCTTATTATTAATTATATTCAAACTAATAACTTTTCATTTAAAAAATAATGAGTTTATTCCTTATTACCAACCAATTGTGTGTAATCAAACTCATCAGGTAATTGGAGCCGAATTACTCTGTCGCTGGCTTTATCGTCATGCCCAATTAATTTCCCCGAATCAATTTATTACAAGAGTAGAATCAAATGGGAAAATAAAACCGATAACTTTACATTTATTAAAACAGCTTTCAATTGATAAGCCTTTAATAGCTCATTCAAATAATGATTTTTATGTTTCTATAAACGTTACTCTATCGATGCTTAACGATCCCAGATTTGTTGATGATGTCATATTATTAATTAAGCAGAATCCGACATTATAATAAGGCTTAGTCTTTGAAATGACAGAAAGAGAAAACACAACCAATGCATTTATCAAATTAGATAAGATCATGCCGCGTTTTCGTACCTTAGGCGTTCGTTGGGCTCTTGATGATTTTGGGACGGGTTATTCCAGCCTATCAAGCTTAAAAGAGCTTAATTTTTAATAATATCGCTTCACTATGCGAAGAGTTACAATGTAAGTTAGTCGCTGAAGGGGTAGAGACAGAGACGCAGTTAAATACACTAAAATCTTTGTTGATTGACTTTACACAAGGGTTTTACTTTAGTGCTCCAACTAGCCGTTACGGTTTTATAGCATTTAAAACAGAGCATAATTAACAGGTTCTAAAAACAATGGATAAATATAGGCAACGATGCGCTACATTAAAGTATCATGCCCTACTCTTAATATTTAACCCGTTGAAACTTTATCATATTACAGTACAAAAAAAGGGCTGATAATAATCAGCCCTTCGTATATATATTAAGTATCAATTAGATACCTGCACGCTTTAACAGGCCAGCCATTAATGCTGAGCTTGATTTCACTTGCTTAGATTTATTTTTAAACTCTTTAGCCAATGACACATCTTTAATTTCATTAGCAATATAAATCATAGAGTTGTACATATCTTTTGGTGTTTTCACACGATCTTTATCATTTAAAGGCTTTAACAACGTCACAACGTCTCCACCTTTCATT
Organism: Photobacterium sp. SKA34; assembly: GCF_000153325.1. Classification (GTDB taxonomy): domain Bacteria; phylum Pseudomonadota; class Gammaproteobacteria; order Enterobacterales; family Vibrionaceae; genus Photobacterium. The sequence continues at coordinate 239,082 of NZ_CH724144.1, read as the reverse complement.
TTATTTTCAGTCGTGTATGCAAGCATTGATTCTAGTAGCTTATCCATATCTACCATGAACTCAGAGTTTTCAATGCCCTGCTTTTTCATTTCTTTCAGGTTTTTCTTACGTACCTGCTTAATCACAAATGCAGGTTGGTTAATTTTCTTATAACCATAAATACCGGCAATGATTAATAAAACCACGCCACCTGCGACATAACCCCAAACTGAACCTGAAGACTCAGCAACCGGCTGAGCGACAGCAGCAACATTTGCAACAGACTCTGGTACATCAGACATATTTGTAACCTTTTACTTTATAAATTCGGAATGCGGCGAGACATTATCACCAACTCGGTAAACAACAATGTGTTTTATGACAATTCAATTCAAATAGAGTGACCGAGTTCAAATGTGAGGCCATTCTGCCGTTTTCACTGACAAAAATAAAGCATTAATTGAACACTTTTTAACCACACCTTGTTAACTAGTTGTCTCATCACAAAAAGTTCGCACTATTATCTCATGCTATTTGTTATTTGCTATGAATAATTATAGACAATTACACATTAACTATTATTTTGTGATCCTATTTGCACCTATTGTATATCAGCATAAGATTTATGATTATAGTTTAGTCAATTTAGCATCAACCCAGTCAGAATCAGTCTCTTTAGCTTAATACGATATTGCTGTAGCAAATAGAAATAGATTTCAGAAAGAAACGAGAAACTTATCAGTAGCTATACTTACAGCCTGTAAAACACAAAGTCTCTAAAATAGCTTGTTGGAAATAAAACAGATAGGTAAAACAGGAATCGCAGATGGGTGGAAGCCCCCACCAGCCACATCCCGGCACACACATCGCCTGCTGCGGTTGCTCCCTTCCGGGCCTGGCCGAGTTCACAAGTTAGTGTTGCGGGAGGACCAATGGGGGCCTCCATAGATTCTTTGTCTCTTGCGAGAACGGGAAGGATTATCTATTAAGCGCATCGATATTGCAAGTTGTTATATAACAACAATCGTTCAAGTGTGCGTTATTTATCCAAACACTAAGATATTGAAAGTAAAACCATCACCTTGATACATTTAACTTACTCATCTTCCTCGGGATCTTCTAATAAAGACTCACCAAGTAGCCCCCCCCCCAGAACAAGTAACCAGGACACTAATATGGGGTTAGCAACATCAAATTGCGGCATGATGACTAGCGTGGCAAAACCAACAGCGGGTAATACACAGGCCAATTTGGGAATCCATTCATCAAGGTGCAATTTATTTAAAGACTGAAGTGCAGCAATAATACCGATAACACATAAAGCTAATAATGCAGCATGCTCCATGCCACCAACCCACAATGGGACCACGAGTAAAAGCGGCCACCACGTATTGCCTTCTACCGGCCGCCAACTTCTAGCAGCATACCAAATAATAGCAATACCAATAATTTGAATAACAGTCGCACCAATAGAGCCCGGCAGTTTACCCTCCGCTTGTAATGCCATTAAACCTGCATTCATGGCTAATACAATGGAGATCATCAATGACCCTAATTGCCAACATCCCTTAGGCGATGTGGAAATCATCAAAATCGGTAACATCATAAATAAACTGACAGACAACGCGACAGGCTGCTCAGGCAATACGTAACCGAATGCACCTAATCCAAGCAATAATAGCCATGCTGCAACACCACCTTGAGGTAGCAGCCATAATGCTGGGATCGCAAGGGCAAGAATAGGTAATTCTCCCTGACTATGCGCTAAAGCATTTACCCCTAATACAGTCAATAATAAAGTGACAATGATTAATAGTGTTTTATACAACATGGCAACACCTCCTTGCGTTATCCTGTTGTTTAAGAAAAGATGGGACTTTTAATCTCTAATTATAAATATGGACGATTTTTCTCAGCAAATCCACAGCCAAGTGTATCAAATACCTATTGGTAAAATATCGACTTATGGCGATATTGCTAAATTTTCAGGATTTCCTGGCTATGCACGTCAAGTAGGCCGTTTACTCTCGAACCTTCCTCAAGGTTCAGCGTTACCTTGGCACCGTGTTATTAATAGCCAAGGAAAAATCTCATTATGTGGTGACGGTAGAGCTCGCCAAATAGAAGCATTGCGTAATGAAGGGATTAATGTGACGGAACAAGGACGAGTCAACCTTAAAGTATATCGTTGGGATGGGTATCCTGAATAACAAAATGCCCGACCTTCTTATTTCAATAAAAAGAAATAGAGTAAATCGGGCATTGCTAATATTGTATAAAACGGCTGGATTACACTTTCACCAATGGAATATCTAGGTGTGTCGTTTTTAACGGTTCAATACTTAAATCTACTGTTGATTGATTACTGAATAGCACTTCATCATTGATTTCAATCTTAGCAATAACACGATATAAGGTATCTGGCTTTAATTTACTTTTCACATAATTCAACGTAAAAGAAACAGGCGGCTGTTCTCCTTCTGCTAAAAATGAATGTTGGCTGATAACTTTATTCGCATCATGATCGGCTTGAGTAGACCGCTCAACTAAGGACACAATAATGCGCGCATTATTCGGTAACACTACACGCTCACGATAACTCACTGTTCCACTTAATGTTCCAACATCACTATCAGTCGGCATTAAGTTAGTACAAGCAGTGATCACTAGCGCCACAATCAAAACTCCAAACCATGCAAAAGAATTTTTCATATTCTTCTCTGTTAATCCCTAATCTATATTGCTATAAAGCTCAAATATAATAAAACCAATCCAATCTCTATTTGAACTTGATTTCCCTAAATCATACTGATAGTAACATAATTAATGGTGCTTAGATGAGTAAAGAACTGAATGAACTTCTCAATCTTCTACAGTTAGAACAACTTGAACTTGAGCTTTTCAGAGGTCAAAGTGAAAACCTTGGTCTGCCACAAGTTTATGGTGGACAAGTAATTGGGCAGTCCTTATCCGCAGCTAAGCAAACGGTAGAAAAACAACGTTACTTACACTCCTTTCATAGCTACTTTTTACGCCCTGGTAATCCTGAAAAGCCAATTATTTATGATGTGGAAAAATTACGTGATGGTAAAAGCTTTAGTACTCGTCGTGTAAAAGCAATTCAGAATGGTGAACCTATCTTTTTCTTAACCGCTTCTTACCAAGCAAATGAAGAAGGATTTAACCACCAATCAACAATGCCAAATGTAGCAGGGCCTGAAGGTTTAGCATCTGAAACTCAACTTGTTGACGCCATTGCGCAATATCTACCACCCAAAATAGTGGAGATATTTGGTAAGAAACGCCCAGTTGAAGTGCGTCCAGTAACCGTCATTAATCCATTAAAGCCAACCGTTGCTGAACCAAAACAATACTTATGGATTAAAGCCAATGGCACGATGCCAGACGATCTTAATATCCATCACTATTTATTGGCGTATGCGTCTGATTGGGGCTTTCTTGTGACATCAATGCATCCACATGGTGTAACGTTATTTAGCCCTAATATGCAAGTGGCTACTATTGATCATTCAATGTGGTTTCACCGTCCATTTAAGATGGATGAATGGCTGCTTTACGCTATTGATAGCCCATCGTCTAGTGGCTCTCGTGGTATTGTTCGTGGTGAGGTTTATAACCAAAAAGGCGAACTCGTTGCATCAGCTGTTCAAGAAGGTTTGATCCGTCAACGATAAACTCATCGTCTTAAGGTTAACGCAATCAAGGCAGCCACTAGTAATAAATAGTGGCTGCCTTGATTATATAATCTAAAGTGGTAATGCTGTGGTGTACTTAAGGGGCTCCATTGCAAATGTCGATGTTACATTCGTTAGCCCCTCAATGCTGTTCACCAATTTCTTATAAAACAGATCAAAAGCCTGCATATCAGCTACTTGTACTTTCATCATGTAATCGTAATCGCCTGCCATACGGTAGAATTCCATAACTTCTGGGAACTCTTCAACGGCATGAACAAAACCGTTATACCATTCCTTAGAATGATTACTGGTTTTAATCTGCACAAATGCTATAAAAGATAGTCCAAGTTTTGCAGCATCTAATAGTGCAACACGTTGACGTAATATTCCATCTTCTTCTAAACGCTTTAGCCTTTTCCAGCATGGCGTGGTCGTTAAATTAACAGCTTCTGCTAATTCAGATAACGCTAGCGTTGCATCTTTTTGCAATAAACGCAGTAATGTTCTATCTACAGCATCTAAACTTGACATCTCATACCACCGAAAAGCAATTAAATAGAAATATTTTCTAAATTTTATCGTTTTATTGCAAAACAAAGCAAAGACTTTTCTCTATAACTTGGTAATATAATTGTTAAGCAATCAACATAAATACAACAACAATAATAAAATCAATACAGTGGAGTCACGCTATGACACAACAACTAAACAATCAATGGGTTAATAACGCCATTCGTAAAATTGATGCTGATTACCAACGCTCAGCAGATACCCACTTAATTAAATTAGAGTTACCTAGCCTAGACGGTATTGATATTTATCTTAAAGATGAAAGCACGCACCCAACAGGAAGCTTAAAGCACCGTCTTGCTCGCTCGTTATTCCTATACGCTTTATGTAACGGTTGGATTAAAGAAGGTACACCGATCATTGAATCATCATCAGGTAGTACTGCTGTTTCTGAAGCCTATTTTGCACGTTTACTTGGGTTACCATTTATTGCTGTAGTGCCACGTAAAACAGCGTGTAAAAAAATAGAACAAATTAAATTTTATGGTGGTAGCGCCCATTTTGTTGACTCTCCTGCTGCGATTTATGACGAATCTCGCCGTTTAGCAAAAGAGTTAAATGGTCATTACATGGATCAATTTACCTATGCTGAACGTGCCACCGACTGGCGTGGTAATAACAACATTGCTAACAGTATTTTTGACCAAATGAAGTTAGAGCGCTTCCCTATCCCAAGTTGGATTGTAATGAGTCCAGGTACTGGTGGTACATCAGCAACAATTGGTCGTTATATTCGTTACCAAATGCAACCAACGCAACTGTGTGTTGTTGATCCAGAGAACTCAGTATTCCACGATTACTTTATGCAACGTGATAATACAATTATAGGCAACACAGGCAGCCGTATTGAAGGTATTGGTCGCCCTAGAGTTGAACCAAGCTTTATTCCTGATGTGATCAATGAAATGCGCAAGATCCCAGATGCTGCAAGTGTTGCAACTATTCACTGGTTAGAAAAAATTATTGGCCGTAAAGCCGGTGCATCAACAGGGACAAACCTATTTGGTGTATTACAAATCGCGGCTGAAATGAAACAACGTGGAGAAACAGGCTCTATCGTTACGCTATTGTGTGATAGTGGCGAGCGTTACCTTGACACCTACTACAATCCAGAATGGATCAGTGCAAACATTGGCGATTTATCAGCATATACCGAACAGTTAGAACAATTGGAAAAACTCGGTCAATGGTAAGTATCACGCTTAAATGAACAACCCCTTGGGGAGGTTAGCCACAGCGCCTCCCCCTCTATTTTAAACTTTGTGTCTGTGTACGTTGAACGTTGATAAACCAAGTACAGCCTTAACTTGGATAATCATTAAACGCGATACGTTATTTTGCCGTACTTTATGTACGGCTTTTTTTCGTCTATTACATCTAAAACTTTGCAGCAGACAACAGCTGAGTTAGCATAGATAGACGTTCTAAAGAATGTCTATCTACCGACTGTTTCTCGGTAATTTTTCAAAAAAGGAACACTTAAATGTCAAAAGCAGTTGTTGTTTTCAGTGGCGGTCAAGATTCGACTACGTGCCTTATTCAAGCTCTGGCGCATTACGATGAAGTACACTGTATTACATTTGATTATGGTCAACGCCATAAATTAGAGATTGAAGTAGCAGAAGCTATTGCTAAAGATCTTGGCGTAACAGCACATAAAGTAATGGATGTCGGTTTATTAAATGAATTAGCCATTAGTTCACTAACACGTGACAATATTGCTGTCTCTCATGAACTACAAGAAAACGGATTACCGAACTCCTTTGTTCCTGGTCGTAATATTCTATTTTTAACCTTGGCAGGTATTTACGCCTACCAAATTGGTGCAGAAACCGTTATTACCGGTGTATGTGAAACTGACTTTTCTGGCTACCCTGATTGCCGTGATGAATTTGTTAAGTCATTAAACCAATCATTAGTACTCGGAATGGATCGCCCATTAACGATTGCAACCCCCTTAATGTGGCTAAATAAAGCAGAAACATGGGCATTAGCAGATCAATACCAAAAACTAGACTATGTTCGTGAAAAAACACTAACTTGCTATAACGGTATTATTGGTGACGGTTGTGGTGATTGCCCATCTTGTGATTTGCGCCGAGCAGGACTTAATGATTACTTAGATCATAAAACCACTGTGATGAATGCTCTGAAAGAAAAGCAAGCGCAGCAAGCATAATCATAATAACCACTGAGTGACATATAAAAACGGCATGATGGTACTGAGAAAGTAACCATCATGCCGTTTTTTCTTAATCGTGTTTAACTGCGCTTTAATTAGTCGCGAAAAGCCGAAAAATCATCTGCACAATCAACAAGCTGATCACGTGTTAACAAAAACACACCATGACCACCATTTTCAAACTCTAACCATGTGAATGGAATATGCGGATATTGATCTTCCATGTGGATCATCGAGTTACCCACTTCACAGATCAAGAAGCCATCATCTTTTAGATAATCAGGTGCATTCGCTAAAATACGACGCACTAAATCTAAACCATCAAAACCTGCCGCAAGACCGAGTTCAGGCTCGTGACGGAACTCATCAGGTAGACTATCCATATCTTCTTGATCCACATACGGTGGATTAGACACAATAAAGTCATACTTATCTTTTGGTACATCACGAAGCAAATCAGAACGAAGTGGGATCACTTGTTGCTCTAAACCGTGATCAGCGATATTCTGCTCTGCAACAGCCAGTGCCTCAGGTGAAATATCAACGATATCCACTTCCGCTTCTGGGAACATATGCGCACACGCAATACCAATACAACCACTTCCCGTACATAAATCCATAATACGTGTAGGCTCTTGGCTTAAAAGTGGCTCAAAACGGTTTTCAATCAATTCGCCAATCGGAGAACGTGGAATAAGAACACGCTCATCAACGAAGAATTCCATACCACAGAAATAAGCAATGTTTGTTAGGTATGATACTGGTGTGCGATCGTCGATACGGCGAATAACGCGCTCAACAATACTCTGACGCTCACTACGAGTTAAACGAGAATCTCGAACTTCAGGTGGAACATCTAACGGTAAATACAATGTAGGAAGAACAAGCTGAACCGCTTCATCCCACGCATTATCGGTACCGTGACCATAAAATAGACCTGCGGCATTGAAACGACTTACCGTCCAACGTAACATGTCTTGCAATGTATGAAGTTCGTTGACAGCTTCGTCGACAAAAATCTTATCCAAAATAGCCTCCGAAAAATGCGACATTACCGCTATATAGTTGTTGGAATTTCATTATGAGTAAAAAAGATCCAAACATTGATGAAGAGATGGCTCTCTTCAAAGATGCGATAAAAGGCGTAAAAAAGTTTTCGCATGATACCATAATCACGCCACGCAAACAGACAACAAAAGCTGATAAAGCAAAAGTCATGGGGAAAGAAAGTCAAAACCATGAGTTTTATTTCTCAGATGAGTTTGAACCTCATCTTAATGAAAATGGCCCAGTGCAATATGCGCGCGATGGCGTTTCTAAGTATGAAGTAAAAAAGTTACGTCGTGGTGTTTACGTACCTGACATTTATTTGGATATGCACGGCATGACGCAACAAGAAGCCAAGCGAGAGCTCGCCGCTATGATTGCAGCCTGTATAAAAGAGAATGTGTCTTGTGCGTGTGTGATGCACGGCATTGGAAAACATATATTGAAACAAAAAGCGCCGATGTGGTTGGCTCAACATCCCGATGTACTCGCTTTTCACCAAGCTCCCCTTGAATTTGGTGGGAATGGTGCACTACTCGTACTTATCGAAATACCTGAAAGATAAAAGAACATCGAGTAAGCAAGACGCGCATCGCAATATCACTTACTCGGTTGTTCTATTTTAATAGCTTGGTTTTATTATATGTCCAACCTTCACTACTTTACCGTGATTAAATAGCGTCACTTCTCCAGTGGCGCATATTTTTAAACGCCGTTTAATCACTGTTTCATCGTAAAAGTATTCACAGTCATCATTTCGTGCACTATCAATACGCGCAAAAATACGAATAGGCCCTTCACCGATAGCGTTGGAATAATTAGCAAAGGTTAATGTGCTTCCCGTACTCGATACATGCATACCTTCTTTTCGTCCATCTGACCACTTGATCATACCATTTGCTGAAATACGAATAGGCTCAGCGTTAGAAGCGCAGCCCATTAGCAATATCGAAGTGAGAAAAGAAATTAACGACACTTTTACCATAACCAGCACTTACCTATTGTCCGTCATCAAAGCCATATTATTGTGGTACGTTTTGCCAAACCAATTCTGCATTATCCATGTCAGGATCGTAATCAATTGCAGCAATGGCTGAAGTACTAAACATAGGGGGCTGTATGCCTGCCACCAGCTCTGAGGTCAAATATCCCACAAGAGGTAGATGTGAAACTAATAGAACCGATTGTGGCTTTTCAATACCAATCATTGCTTTTAAATAATCGACTACCGTTACAGCATCACCATAAGGGGTGATCTCATCACTCACTTGAACATTTGCAACACCCGGTAATACACTTTCCATACATTGCCATGTTTGTTGCGCGCGTAAATACGTACTCACCAGTACAGTATCTAATGGTTGATTTAATTGCTGGGCTAGCATTTCCGCCATCTGTTTTGATTGGCGTGAACCGCGCTTTGTCAACGGGCGCTCTGCATCACTTGCAGCAAAATTTTCAGCTTCACCGTGACGCATAATATAAATTCGCATAAGTTTCCGTTTCTCTTCGTTAAACAGGTCGTTCAATTAGTTGTGATAATAAAGCTCATTTTATTACTAATTGACATGCTAATGCATTTTTTCAACATATCTCTCTATCATGCTAGCAACTCCCTTTCATATCGCATACTCCTTACGCAAATTTGATAACGAATCCGTGACAAGGTTAGCCAACCTGAACAAATCATTAATTAAAGTAGGATTAAGCCTTGACGTTAAGTTTTCATACCGCGCTCATAACTACGTAAATAAAGTTAACTATCAGTTTGCCAGTCTGTGTATTGAGGGTCATAATTGATCCAATTCTCCTTTAAAAATAGGCTCTTCCTGTGCATATAAGCCCAAATGATCACAAGCAGTATCGCTATCTTACTTTAGCGAATGAACTACGCGTATTGCTGGTTCATGATGCTGAAGCGCCTCGCTCCGCTGCTGCCTTATCCGTCGAAATTGGTCATTTTGACGATCCTATTGATCGTCAAGGTATGGCACACTTTCTCGAACATATGCTGTTTCTCGGTACAGAAAAATATCCGCGGGTTGGGGAGTTTCAAACTTTCATCAATCGTAGTGGCGGGAGTAACAACGCATGGACGGGAACAGAAAACACGACGTTTTTCTTCGAAGTTAGCCCTCATGCTTTTGAAGAGGGATTAGATCGTTTTGGGCAGTTTTTTACCGCACCATTATTTAATGAAGAAGCTATTGACAAAGAAAGGCAAGCTGTTGATTCTGAATACAAATTAAAAATAAAAGATGATGTTCGCCGCCTTTATCAAGTACAAAAAGAAACCATTAATCCAGAGCACCCTTTTGCTAAGTTTTCAGTCGGTGATCTTACGACACTAGACGATCGTGATGGCAAATCCGTACGGGATGATTTATTAGCTTTTTATCATCAACATTATTCTGCGGATGTAATGGGCTTAGTCTTATTAGGCCCCCAGTCATTAGATGAATTAGAACAATTCACGAATGACTTTTTTAGCCATATTCCCAAAACAGATGTAGTAAAAACACCGCTTACTACGCCGTTTGTGACCGAAAAAGAACAACAACAATTTATTCAAATTGAACCAATAAAAGAGCTACGAAAGTTAACGCTTTCATTTTCTCTGCCATGTGTAGATGAGTTTTATACCGCGAAACCCTTATCTTATATTGCCCACTTATTAGGCAATGAAGGTCAAGGTAGTTTGATGTCAGTTCTCAAAAAACGAGGCTTTATTAATACCTTAACCGCCGGTGGTGGGGTTAGCGGCAGTAATTTCAGAGAATTTACCGTAGGTTTGAATTTAACACCGAAAGGTCAAGATCACATTGACGAGATAGTCACTAGCGTTTTTCAGTGTCTTAAACTCATCAAGCTACATGGCTTAGCTCAATGGCGACAACAAGAGAAGAAAGCTGTACTTGAAATGGCTTTCCGCTATCAAGAAAAAAGCCGTCCATTAGATACTGTCAGTTATTTGGTTTTAAATCTGTTGCATTATAAACCGGAAGATATCATATACGGTGATTATATGATGGAGCAATACGATCATTCCTTAATCGAGCAGATCTTAGATTATCTCGAGCCAACCAATATGCGATTAACTTTAGTTGCTCAAGGTGGTCATTATGATCGCACCGCTCAATGGTATGACACGCCTTACTCAGTAACACCATTTACCGCGGAACAAAAAGCGTTATGGCAAGATATTGAACTGGATCCTGAGTTAACACTACCCGAGCGCAATATTTATCTTTGTGATAATTTTGAGCCTTTACCACTCGAGTCTGGCTCAGAATTACCTCCTCAGTTAATTCAAGATTTACCAGGATTTCGTTTATGGCATAAACAAGAACATGATTTCCGTGTTCCTAAAGGTGTTGTTTATGTTGCTATTGATAGTCCACAGGCAGTGAGTTCACCACGAAATATCGTAAAAACTCGCCTTTGTGTTGAAATGCTATTAGAAGCGATAAATGAGACCGCTTATCCCGCTGAAATAACAGGTATGTCTTATAACCTTTATGCTCACCAAGGAGGCGTTACGCTTCAGTTATCTGGCTTTAGTGAAAAACAACCTTTGCTTATGAAGCTGATACTTGAGCGCTTTGCCGGGCGAACATTTGATAAAGATCGCTTTAACAATATCAAAGCACAAATGCTACGTAATTGGCGTAACGCAGCTGAAGATAAACCGATTTCACAATTGTTTAATCAGCTAACAGGATTACTACAACCCAATAACCCGCCCTATCCAGTTATGATTGAAGCATTAGAATCCATTGAGTTAGATGAGCTACCAGGCTTCGTTGATGAAATGTTTGCAGAGCTGCATATTGATGCCTTTGTGTATGGCAATTGGCTAAAAAAAGATGCGTTAGCATTAGCAGAAATATTAAAAGATGCATTCCGAGTGACTGACCAACTATATGGTGAATCACAACGTCCACTCGTACATTTAGACAATGCAGGCACATTAACGTATGAGTTAGATTGTAATCATGAAGATTCTGCAATCTTAATGTATTACCAATCTCAGGAAACCACACCTGAGCAAATTGCAATTTATACGTTAGCTAATCATTTAATGTCGACCACGTTCTTCCATGAGTTACGTACGAAACAACAACTGGGGTATATGGTAGGAACAGCCAATCTACCACTTAATCGTCATCCTGGGTTGATCTTATATATTCAATCACCTGTTGCCGATCCAAGTTACTTATCAGAGGCAATTGATGATTTTACCAATGCTTTTGCGCTCGTATTGCTCGAGTTGAATGAAGCGCAATGGCAAGACAGTAAGCAAGGTTTAATTGCACAAATTTCAGAACCTGATACGAACTTACGTTCTCGTGCTCAACGCTTTTGGGTCAGTATTGGCAACAAAGATGAAACGTTCAATCAACGTCAGCGAGTGGTTGATGAGTTAAAAAATCTCGATCGAGTTGATATGATCAAATTTATAGTAGATACCATAAAGCCCCGCACCGCAAATCGTTTAGTGATGTACTACAAGGGCAATGCTCATATCGATTCAGAAGTGCTCGATATTGGTACTCCTATTGATTCTGTATCAAAATTTCAAAGTACGGCTTCTTAACTAAAAGATTAGGTTGTAGAAAGGCTCATTAAATAGCAATTTATATTTAATGAGCCTTAATTTTAATCAGGATTAATTTTGTTTATTTACCTTATAAGTTGTCGATAGGACATTATGATCTGTTATCCACATCGCTGGATGAGAAAAAATAACTTTTGAAGAAATAGGGATAAACTTCTCACCACGACTAAATACGTAATCAATACGACCTTGTGCTGCAAACGGGTGACGATGACTGAAGGTAATCCCTTGATCTTTTAAAGGATCAGGATGTGTTTTTCTATAACTATCGATCCATCCATAATCACGTAACATTGATGTTACTGGCCACTCCATTGCCCCCCTTCCATTGTGAATTGAACGGGTTTCTTCTGTAAAATCAAGCACTGATACAGAGTTCAAATCAGCAGCAATAAACATATTTTGAATATCAGATTGAGAGTCTAAAATATTCATCACTAATTGAAGATCATCAATACGAGAGCTTCTTTCTGCCTCGATGCACTCATCATCGGTTTTTGTATTATCCCACACCAACTTCTCACCCGTATTTGTAGAGCTTGGATGCAAAATACTAAACTCTATGATTTCTTTATCAGGTAATTCAATATGAGCCGATATTCTATTATTATTTTTTCCTTGTGCAGGATATGACTCTCCTACAATCGGATACCTGCTCAACAGACATGGATCATATTTTCTATTACTATCAGGTACTTTAATGAAATTGTAATCCAATAATTCAGCAACTGTTTTACACATATTATTACCTTCTTGAAAGGAAATAATATCAGCATTATTATTACGTATAATCTCAGCCGCATATTCGGAACCATGAACAGGCGCAACCTCCGTACCTGATGCACTTTTTCCTAGCGTATTAAATTCCATTACAGTAAGACGATCTGGTTTATGTTTAAGCCTTGCGGTTTTAAAACTCCATACAATACTTTTACTCGACTGTTTTTCATTATTAATTACAACACGCCAATAATAGCGAGTATTAGGCTCAAGTGATTCAGGCTTATAAAAAGTATCTGTTGTTACTTGTTCATCAATCAGATCATTAAAATTAGCATCCTCTGAAATCTGTATTTTATAAGAGGTATTATTTGTAACTCTATTGATGACTTTATGGGGAAACCACTTAAGTGTAACATTTTCAAATGGTATATTTTTCATACCATTTGAAGGCAAAGAGCGACTTATCGCAAGTGGTGAGTATTTTTTCTTTAGATCGCCGAGGAAAAGAACATGCATTTGCTCATGGCTTAGCTTACCCTGAAAAATATGCAAATTATCAATAGCGCCTTTAGCTGGAAGATAAGCTTTCTCGGTTCCATCTTCCATTCTTAAAGATTGCTTTCCTAAGTAAATAAATTCATCTGTTTTACAGTCAATAACATATGGACTTCTAAATTTCGAAATAAACTTACCATCAATAAAAAGTGTTACGTTATGGCGATCAAATGTTAACCCTATCTGGTGCCACTTTTCTGATAATGCTAATTCAAAAAACTTATTAACTGGTTCAAAATACCAAACATGCCCCCACTCTTCATGAGTTGTAACTTGACGTGAAATACCAATTTCGCCTTTTTCATTGACTAAAAGTGAAAAGCCAGGCCCTGTCATTAAGATTCGCGTCTCATTATTATTCAGCTCATTTTTTTCGGGTTTAAACCAAAAAGAAAGTGAATTATTTGCAACCCGTTTAGCCGAATCAATTTTTAAAGTATCATTTAATGATGAGAGACGTAATGCTCTAGCACTATGAAAACCTTTTACGTATTGGCTATCATTAAGTGAAAAATATGGCGTGTTATTTTCAAAATCTAAAAGGCTTATTTCAGTAAAGTTAGGCGTTTTTTCTTTTTTTAAATCGCTCTTACAAACAATATATCCTTCTTTATTTTCAATGAATAAACTTTTACTTCCTTTAAGCTCAATTTCACCACAATTAATATGCTCTTGATTTACTGGATCCCATAATGACACTGGAACAATATCTCCCTCTGAAAGAGAGTCTACGACAAAAGGTGTTTTATTATTAAAGTGTCGAACTTCATTAACTTTTAAAAAGCCTAAAGATGAATCGGGGCTATTGTCAATATATGGAGTGAGGTTGTCACGAGAGCTATTATTATGTAAGGATAAATCAAATGCATTAACATGCATTGAAAATGTACAACTTAAAGCAATAAATATAGTAGAAAGTTTCATTATATTTCTTTTTAAAGATTAATATTTTTGAGTCGCTTATCATTCCTTCTTTTTGTGACAATCATTTTTCATTTAAATGAAACCTTAAAGTTTTAAGGGTTTTACCTAATAAAAGTAAAAGCCACCATGGTGGCTTTTTTAGTTCTATCGATGATAGTTAGTCATTGTAAAATTTAAGATTACCTTGAACCATCTCAAGTAATCGCTCACATGGTTTAAAACGATCACCATACTTATCTGTGTACTCGTTTAGCATATCAACAACACGCGTTATCCCGATATGATCCATATAACGGAATGGCCCGCCTAAGAACGGTGGGAAACCGATACCGAAAATAGCACCAATATCACCATCTCTTGCCGAACGGATCACGCCTTCATCTAAACATCTCGCCGCTTCATTCAGCATCATTAAACTACAACGAACTGCGATTTCAGTTTCAGATTCCTTAATCTTTGGTTCCAACTCAAGCAGCTTATAAACCGACTTATCGACTTCTTTTTTCTTGGTATTATAACGATAAAAACCTTTACCGCTTTTACGTCCCTTGCGATCATCCTTCAGCAATAAATCAAACACATCTGGCGCTTCAAATCGATCACCTAGTTCAGCTAACAGAATAGGGCTTATCTTCGCGCCAACATCAACACCAACTTCATCCAATAATGTGATTGGCCCAACAGGGAAACCAAAATTAAGTAGAGCTGTATCTATGTGTTCAATCGGCTCACCACTTAGCAGTACGCGTGCCGCTTCATTCATGTAGGGCGCTAGTATACGATTAACGTAAAAGCCTGCTTTATCACCGACCACTATCGGGGTTTTACCTTGTTTTTTCGCCAAGGCGACAACCGTTGCAATCGTCTCTTCTGATGTTCCACTTCCCGTTTCCGTGCCTTGATGTGGAATCACCTCAACTAATGGCATTTTTTCTACTGGGCTAAAATAGTGAAGACCTACAACATTCTCAGGATGCTCTGCCGCTTGTGCTATTTGATTGATCGGCAATGAGGATGTATTCGTGGCAAAAATCGTGGTTGGTTTTGCATGCTCTTCAACATCCTTTACCATTTGATGTTTAAGTGCTAAATCTTCAAATACCGCTTCAATCACTACATCTGCCTGATTAAAGCCAGTAAAATCAGTCCCACCTGTCATAGTCAGCATTTGTTTTTGTAATGTGGCTTTCGAGATAATTTTACGCTTACGTTTTTTCTCAAGTAGCTTGAAATTGTACGCTAGCGCATTTTGGATACCATCATTACTGATATCTTTGATCCGTACCGGATAACCCGCTTTCGTTGCTGTAACATGGCTAATACCACCGCCCATTAAACCGCCACCCAAAACAGCGACTCGTTCGACAGTTAATGGCTCAGCCTCTGAACCCGTTTCTTTTTTCATTGCTGTTGTGGCAAAAAAGATACTACGAAGCGCGGCGGATTCCGGTGACATCACTAATTCACCAAATACTTTAGCCTCTTGTTCTAACCCTTTTTCCATCCCATGTTGTAAGCCATATTTCACAACTTCTAAAATGGCATCGACGGCAGGGTAATTCCCACGTGTTTTCTCATATGCTTTTTTCGCTGCTTGATCAAACACCACTGAGCGACCTAATGGATTTCCGCCCAATGCCCAATTTTGCATAGATGATTTGCGGCTAGGTTTTGGCGATAAAGCCATTTGCTCGGCAACATTTAATAAAATACTTTCAGGGACAACTTGATCAATCACCCCCAACTTCACCGCTTTTTTCGCGCGTAATTGCTTACCCGATAAAATCATATCAAGCGCATTAGCCACGCCAATCAAACGAGGTAAACGCTGAGTACCTCCAGAGCCAGGGAGTAACCCCAATTGTACTTCTGGTAAACCTAATCGCGTTTTATCACCATCACTACAAACTCGGCTATGACAAGCAAGAGCAAGCTCTAAACCGCCCCCTAAACATGGGCCGTGAATCGCAGCAACCACATGAAAAGGCAGTTGCTCTAACTGTGAAAATAAAATCTGTCCTTTTTTAGCTAAGGCTTGTGCCTCTTGTGCTGTTTCACAGGCTGATAACATGCGAATATCAGCCCCAGCGACAAAGTTATCAGGCTTCCCAGAATGAACAACAAGCCCTTTAATATCTGAACGCGCTTTAAGCTCTGCGAGTACTGACGTTATTTGCTCTGAAAACTCAGCTTGTAAGGTGTTCATTTTCTCATTTGGCACATCAATTTTTAGCCAAGCAACACCATTATCACTGTACGATAAACTAAATGCAGATTGCGTCATTATTCAGCCTCCAAAATCATTGCCGCACCTAAACCACCAG
The DNA here is from genome assembly GCF_000153325.1 of Photobacterium sp. SKA34. Taxonomy (GTDB): domain Bacteria; phylum Pseudomonadota; class Gammaproteobacteria; order Enterobacterales; family Vibrionaceae; genus Photobacterium. The sequence goes on along the minus strand of NZ_CH724144.1, from coordinate 222,462 downwards.
CTGCACATGCTGTATTTAATGCAAAACCACCACCACGACGTTTTAATTCACGTAGCGTTTGGGTGATCATACGTGCGCCTGTTGCTGCAAAAGGATGTCCATAAGCCAATGAGCCACCTAACACATTGAATTTATCCATATCTACTTCACCAATCGCATCAATACGCCCTAATTTTTCACGCGCAAACTTAGTAGAAGCAAACATTTTTAAATTTGCTAATGTTTGGGCTGCAAAAGCTTCATGCATATCAATCAAGGTTAGATCAGATAAATTTAAACCAGCACGTTCCAGCGCGACGGGTGTCGCATAAGAAGGTCCCATCAGCATATCGCTTTCAACCCCTATAGCGGAAAAAGCGTAGGAGCGAATATAGCCTAATGGTGTTAACCCTAATTCCTTAGCTCGTCCTTCTCGCATCATCAGTATTGCTGCTGCCCCATCCGTTAATGGCGTCGCATTTGCTGCTGTGACTGAACCATATTTACGATCAAAGGCTGGTCGTAATTTGGCATAAGATTCAAGGGTAGATTCTTCACGAATGTTGTTATCTTTGTCTATCCACTGGCGATAAGGTTGTGGGAATGCCGTCATCACTTCATCACGGATCAAACCATCTCGCCATGCTTGCGCCGCTAATGTATGCGAGCGGTGAGCAAGTGCGTCTTGTTCTTCACGGCTAATACCATGTGTTTTTGCCATCTGCTCTGCGGTTTGTCCCATGCTCAATCCTGTTGAATATTCAGCAACGGCAGGCGGCACAGGCATTAAATCTTTCATGCTAAGCGAACTTAATAGCTTAATGCGTTTTGACATGGTTTTCGCCTTGCTTAGTGCAAGCAAAGTAGCTGCCATTTTTTTACTCACACCAATGGGTAGTACCGAGGATGAATCAGCGCCACCAGCGATCCCAATATCGATAGTGCCTGAAATGATACTTTCGGCGACATTGGCAGCCGCTTGAAAACTAGTGGCACAGGCACGGGTAACACTGTAAGCATCTGTATGAATGTTCATACCAGTACCGAGGACGATCTCACGGGCGATATTTGGCGCTTCTGGCATTTGCACCACTTGCCCGAATACCACTTGCTCAATGAGCATCGGATCAAAATCAAGCGTTTGTAGCATATCATTGACAACCAACTTTCCGAGATCCAAAGCAGGAACGCCATCGAAAGCGGTAGCTTGACGAGCAAATGGAGTACGTAAACCGCTAACAACGGCAATACGTTCCCCCTGACGAGTAGTAAGATTTTGGAGACGTGTCATCGCAACTCCTTTGATAATTTGGCTTACAGTAAGCCGTTTGGCACACCGTGCACTAGAGGTCAGACCTCACAATTGTAAGCTAAATGTTACCAAATTCAATCAAGTGTTTAAATTTAACGGGAGAAGTGTCAAAGATTGTGATCTACCCTCTCAGTTTTAAAACGCTATTAAGCAGTAAAATGCAGATAATTAAAGAAAGTGTTAGATAAAGATATAAAACTAGAGAAAGAAGAGAAAAATAGGCAAAAAAAAACCATACCTTATAAGGTATGGTCATAATTCACGCGGAAAGCAATCTGCGTAATGAATAAGTCAATCAACATAAAGCTAATTGCAAATCAGGAAAACCTGATAAGAGAAAGTAAAGTCAGCCTTCAAAAGGAAGTTGTCATCTTGCTCAACAGATAGCATAACAATAGCCGGTTTTGCAACCCACCATCTCGCTATCAGATGACGCAGTCACTATAACGCGCTGCTAGAATCAAATTTTGAACCAGATCAATTTTAGTGCGAATTCTCAGCTTAATTTAAAAAAAGAAGCGTAAACACCTATAGCTCTATCTATTTATAGGCTCTCGTAAGGACAACGACGGATATTGTCATGATCAAAAATTTTTTTGGTAAGAAAAAACATGATTCCTCGGTCTCTTTAAATATGGACAAACAAAGAAGATACGAGGCCCTTGTTAGGGCTTGGCATCGGGATCTCTACCGTTACGCATATTGGTTGTGCCACGACCAGCATATTGCTGAAGACTTGGTACAAGAAACATGCTTACGCGCATGGCGCTCCCTTGATAGCCTACAGGATGATAAAGCCGCTAAGGCATGGTTAATTACGATACTTCGGCGTGAAAACGCACGTCGGTTTGAAAGAAAGCAATTTGATCTGGTTGATATTGATGACCATGCAATTGCAGATTCCACCCCAAGTGTTGAAATGAATACAGAGCAACATATGCTCCAACGTTTAATCATGAATTTAGCACCAGAGTATAGAGAACCACTCATTTTACAGGTCATGGCTGGCTTTAATGGTGATGAAATTGCAGAGATCCTCGAACTAAACCGAAATACTGTGATGACTCGCTTATTTCGAGCCCGTAATCAATTAAAAGAGCAACTTGAAAACAAAGAGTCAAAAAGGGGGAATCAGAATGGATGAACTAGAATTTAGACGGAGATTATTAGCTGATCCACATGATAATGATCCCAAAGTGACGGCATGTAAACATCAATCTATCGCAAATAAAAAGTTTGCCGATGAATTACAACAGCTTGATATGCAATTAGAGCAAGCGCTAAAAGTCGATGTGCCTGATGATCTGGCTGATAGAATTTTATTTCATCAAGCTGGAGAAGAAACAAGCAAGAAAGGAATTCAGAGCTATTGGTCTTATGGCCTCGCAGCCTCTGTTGCTTTTGCTATAGGTCTCTTTTTTGGGCAAATGAATTTGTTACCAAGCCAACAACTGCCAATCAATAGTCTTGCCAATGTCGCGCTTGAACATGTTTCTTATGAAGCACAATTTGTTGATAACATTGATGAAAAAGCAACGTTGCAACAAGTAAATGCCAAACTGCAATCTTTTGGAACGGAAATGAAAGATTTACCTGGGCACATTTATTATGTGAATTATTGTGGCTTTGATGGCAAACGATCATTACATATAGTGGTGGACTCACCTCAAGGTAAAGTCACGGTATTTGTTGTTCCTACTCCAAGTCATACCATTTCTAACTCTAAAGACAATAATAATGAAAGTTTAGTCGTACCAATCAGAGAGGCAAGTTTGATTATTGTTGGCGATAAGGGTCAAAACTTAATGCCTGTTGCCAGTAAAATAAAAAACGACCTTAGCTGGGAAATCTAGTTTTCCTATTGATTTTAAGCCTTTCTTATAATGGCAACAAACGCTATGTTGCCGTTTTTTCATTTCTAACATCTGCTATAAAAAACAACCATAAATAACGATATTTGATACCAAAATCACTATAAATTTCGTTAACTTATATTTTTAACTAAACATAACACTGGTCAGATTTGCTCAATGCTTGACACCCCCTACAATCTCCGCAAATTAGCCAAAATAGCTAATAAAAAAACAATAATATATACAATTAGGAATAATTCTAAACATGAGCAAGAAGCAAATTTTCACCCGCACATTAATTACTGCTGCTATTACCTTAGCTTCATCACAATCTATGGCTGCAGGCTTTCAACTGAATGCACAATCAGCAACAGGGCTTGGACGTGCATTTGCAGGTGACGGTGTTATCGCAGACAATGCCTCAAGCATGGCAAAAAACGCAGCGTCAATGACACTATTTGATGCGCCTGCTCTTTCTCTTGGTGTTATCGCCATTGATAGCGATATAAAAGTTAAAGATACAAAATTCTCAACAAGTATGATGAGTGATTCTGTAAATGATGCATCAATTGGTGGTACAAGCTACGCACCAAACATTTACTACATTCAGCCAATTAACGAAAAATTATCTGTCGGTGCATCTCTATATTCTAATTTCGGAACCAAAACAGAATTCCCTTCCGATTATGGTAAACAAAGACTAATTGGCTTAAACGATCTCTTCGGTGGAATCACTGATGTAAAAAGCATAAACCTAGGTCTTAGTGCTGCTTATCGTCTAAGCCATCAACTAAGCATCGGTGGTGGCTTGGACGTAATTTACGGTCAAGGTAAACTTCAACGTGGCCGAAATAGCGCCATTCTAGGCGGTAAAGATGCTTTAAATATTGATGCTGATGGCGTAGCACTAGGCTTTAATCTAGGTACTATTTACGAGATAGATAAAAACAACCGTTATGGCCTATCTTACCGCTACAGCCCAACTCTTGAAGCCAAGGGTGACATGAGTTACGGAGGTAATGATATTGGTAATGAAAAACTTAAAATGCCGTTACCAGATATGGCTGAATTTTCTGGCTTTAACAAGCTAAACGATAAATTTGCAGTACACTACAGTATCCAATGGATCCGCTGGAGTGAATTCGACAAATTAGAAACAACAGGCGGTTCGTTCACAAAAGCTTACGAGTGGCAAGATAGTTGGCACTACTCAATTGGTGGCACTTACTACCTAAACAACAAGTGGACTCTTCGTGCTGGTTACATGTATGACACAAGTGCACAGAATGAACTAACGTCTATTTCTGTACCTGATTCAGATCGTAACTGGTTATCTAGCGGTTTTAGTTACCACCTAGACAGCAAGTCAACCATCGACTTTGGTGTAACTTACCTGATCGGTAAAGACGTTAAAGTAAACGAATCTCAGCCAGTACCAGTGTTAGGAAACGCCTCAGTTTCTGCCACAACTCGTGCGAATGCATGGTTGTACGGTCTACAGTACAGCCGTTCATTCTAATTTCAGAGTACACCTAATCGCTAAAATTAAGGAGCCGTTTGGCTCCTTTTTTGATCTTTTCTCCATCATCCCCCCCTTTTTTCATTATCATATATTCACTTTAGATGACCATGAGTTGTAAAAATAACAACCATAACAACGCAATAACTGGTACAAGTGTACGCTGAAAAAAGATCAGCCAGAAAATAGCGAACAAAAAATAACGGATATAAATCTTAAAAATATCATTTAATAGTTTATTACTTCAATAACGAGAATTCATAGCGATAAATCGTCACGTTATTAATTGTTAAGGGTATTATTCGCGACTTAGATTCAGCGAACAATTAGCGATTAATATAAAAATGATGAATAAAAATAAAATTACGTTATCTTTAACTGCTGCACTAGCATTAGGCATGAGCACTAACACCCTAGCAGCAGGTTTCCAATTAGCAGAATATTCCGCAACAGGCCTTGGTCGTGCATTTGCGGGCGAAGCGGCAATGGCTGATAATGCCAGCGCCCAATTCCGTAACCCTGCAATGCTGACATACCTTGAAGGTACGCAAATATCAGTGGGGGCAATTTACGTTGACCCAAATATTGATGTTAAAGGGAATCTACAGCTTAATGATCAAACTATAGATCAAACTGAATCGCGTGATATTGCTAATAGTGCCGTTATTCCCAATTTTTATATTTCTCGTCAATTGAACGATAAAGCAACATTAGGCCTATCATTTGGCACAAACTTTGGTATGCGTACTGATCTTGGTACTGACTTCACTGCGTCCATGTTCGGTAACCAAGCAGAAGTGCATACCGTTGAAATCAACCCTAACCTTGGTTACAAAATTAATGACCAATTTAGCGTCGGTGCCGGTGTACGTTATATTATGGCAAAAGGCCACTTCGGTGCAGCACTGCCAAGCGCACTTCCAGCAGCCGTTTCTGGAATGTTGTCACCGCAACAGAAATATATTTATGATCAAGGCTTAGCTAGTAAAAATCTTAAATATATGGAAGGCGAAGATAATGCATGGGGTTGGCAAGCAGGTGCTGCATGGCAAATTAACTCAGCAAACCGTATTGGCGTAAGCTATCGCTCAGCAGTTAACCTAAACCTTAGTGGTCACGCTAGCGGCCTTGCATACAACAACCAAACTTTACCGGGTTCATTACCGCTTGAACTTCCAGCATCTGCAGAGATTGCAACCTTCCACCAGTTAACCGATCAATGGGCTATTCATACCAGTATCAACTGGACAGATTGGAGCAGTTTTGAAAAATTAGAAGCGAATATCCCTGCTCTTGGGTCGCACAGTAACGATCTAATTAAAGAAGAAAACTGGAAAGACAACTACCGCTTTGCGATTGGTACTACTTACCAAGTAAACAGCAAACTAGCACTTCGCTCAGGTATAGCCTATGACATGGCCGCAGTTGATGAAGCCCACCGAACTCAAACCATTCCAGAAACAGATCGTACTTGGTTAAGTCTTGGTGCGGGTTACCAATGGTCTAAGAATTTAACATTAGATGCAGGCATTACCTACGTTTATGCGAAGAAAGCGCACCTAAACGAAACAGATAAAAATATTAATGGCCTAGCTAGCGGCCTACTTCAACAACCAACTAAACTTTCTTTCGCTGGCACAACATCTGGTGATGTATGGTTAGCTGGTGTGCAAGCAAGCTACCGTTTCTAAGTAAAATAAACTTTATTTTATAAAAAACGTCTCTAACTAAGAGGCGTTTTTTTGTTTATATTGATAAAAGTTCACTTTACCAATACACGCAGCCCAAATGACATTTTTAGCTCAAAACAATCTAGTTAAAAACTATACTACATATAAAAAGACCTCAATTAAGAGGTCTTTTTAGTCAACTAACGTTACTGATCATCAATTTCATCAAGATAACTATCATCAAAAGTATCTGCTTGTTGCTCTTGATCAACTTTGCCATCACTGGCGATAAAGTCTTTATATTGAACATATGCATCACGTGTAAATACATATGGATCGGGTGAGTTTTCTAGCATAGCTTCTTGTTGCACTAAAGCAGCGCGATCTTCCATCCCCTGAAAAAGCCATTTACCAAGTCCTTCCCAAACATTTAATAAGCTGAACATTGGGTAAAGTTCATCAGCAGTATCACCAAAACCTCGGAACGTCACTGGGCCATAAACAGGTAACATCAAATAAGGGCCATTTGGTACACCGTAATAACCTAACGTATCGCCAAATCGACGATCTGCTGGTTTATTTATATCAGCCGCTGATGCGATATCGATTAAACCACCCAATCCAAAAATTGTATTAATCCAAAAACGGTTAAAATGGGTGACCGCAGCTTTGCCATTTAACGACAGCAGGCTATTGACCATACTCGCGGGCTCATCTAAATTCGATAAAAAATTCATGATGCCTTTACGAACAGGCGTTGGCGTGTAATTAACATATGCCATTGATACTGGACGGGCTACATACGGGTCTAAATAGTTAAAATTGAGATCCCACATAGCACGGTTAAACCCCTCTAAAGGGTCATAAACGCCATTACTAGCACTATTACTGTCAGCATCAATATGATCAGTAATATTGTTTGAGGTAATTTGTTTTGACGGTTCATCTTGGGTTTGCGCACAACCGACTAACCCCAGAGAAAGCCAAATTATAAGTAATAAAATTCTATTCAAAACATATATCCAATAAAAAGCAGGCTGGACAATAATATCCAGCCTGCACTATTTGTTCCAGTATTGAATTAATATTGTCTATTAATTAATACTTTTGTCTCACCACCAAGCATCACTTTCTGGCTTTCACCATACCAGTCACCTTGTTTCGTCATGACGTTACCATCACTATCAATACGAGCACGGACAATCATTTCAGATAATGACGATAGCTTGCGCTGCGGCATCATGCTGTCTTTATCCGTTAACGTAATCGTTAGTGGGAAAGGCGTTGTCAGTGGTAGCTTTACCGCCGCAATTGGCATTGGTGCACCATCAGCGCTATGAACAGAAATAATAATATCGCCCTGCTTTGGCATCACTACGTTTGGCGTTAGTGAAATTGTCGCCACTACCTGCTGCTTTGCTTGTTCAGCACTAGCTTTTGGTGCAGCTTCTGCTGTCACTGACGCAGCTGAACCATTTGCTATTGCCTTCGCTTTATCATCAGCATTTAAACGTTCTTTTGCGCGTTCGATACTACGTTCAAGCATAGGTGCACGCGAATCATCCGGTCCGATAAGTTTCTTCATCATCGTCCAGTAAGCAATCGCTTGTTCAAATTTATTTTGCTCAAACGCATCGAAAGCTAATAGCGATAATGCTTGCACATTAGTATGATCTTTCTTAATGACATTACGTAATAACTGACGAGCCATATCACTTGCGCCTGGCTTACCACTTAGCATTAATGACTGTGCATAACCTAACTGAATGTCCCCATCGACAGGATTTAAGTCATAGGCTTTTTTCATTGCCATTTCAGCAGTTTCACCATCACGGTTTGCCATTGCGATACGCCCTAACAATAACCATCCCATAGGATCATCACCGTCATCGTGCAATTTAGTACGTAATGCTAAAGTCAGATCAGACATATCTTGATCAGACAGTGGTTCATTGGCTGCATTATCACCCAGTAAGCGTTGAGAAAGTTGAGGAAGACGATTTACCGCATCATGCCACGCTTCTACTTTCTGAATCCCCCCCACAGAGGCGTACATGCCATAGCTCACACCAACAATTAAGATAATGCCAGGTAGCAACATCCCAGCGCTAACATGAACAGATTTCTTCACTTCACTTTCAGGTATATCATCTAACAGTGACTGTTGAAGCTCAGAAACTAATTCTTGGCGATTCTCAACCAAGCCCTCTGAAGATTCGTGTTCCAGTTCATGAATACGATCTTTAAAGAATGCTTTGTTCAATTCATCTCGGCTTGCTACATCATCGTACTCTTTACCATACAACATAGGCACAGCAAAAAATGCTATCGCAATAAGCACTAAGACTGCAGTTATAATCCAAAACAGCGTCATTTGTTTACCTTTGATTGAGTATCAACACTTTCAGCATCTTGCTGTTCCATCTCTGCAAGCAGTGCTTTTAATCGTTTAGCTTCTTCCTCATCTAATTGAGCCTGCTCAACTTTTTTGCCGTTTTTACGCGTACGATAAACCAGAACAGTAAAGCCAATAACGATAAACAGAATAGGACCAACCCATAAAATTGCAGTCGAAGCTGTCATCGGCGGATTGTACGTAACAAAGTTACCGTAACGCGCAATCATGTAATCAATAATTTGCTGACTGGTTTTGCCTTCTTTAAGAAGCTCAAATGTTTTCTGGCGCATATCTTGCGCTAAGGTCGCATTTGAATCAGCAATATTATTGTTCTGACACTTAGGGCAACGTAATGTTGCTGTTAACTCTTGGAACTGCTTTTCTTGTTCCGCATTTTTAAAGTCATAAACATCAATCGATGCAAATGCTGGTAACGCCGCGGTTAACGCAATCGTTGCAGCTATAACAAGGGCAAATAAACGTTTCATTAACCTTTTGCCTCCGCTTTTAACTTGTTGTACAACGGTTCAAGCGTTTCCTTCCAATTTTCAGGGTTAACATCACCCACATGGCGGTAACGAATAATACCGTTAGCATCAATAAGGAATGTTTCTGGTGCACCATATACACCTAAATCCATACCTAACATACCGTTACCATCATAAAGTGTATGTAAATAAGGATTACCCAATTCAGTTAACCAACCAATTGCTTTCTCACGCTGATCTTTGTAGTTAAGACCAATGATTTTAACGCCTTGTTTCGCTAACGTATTTAAGTATTGGTGCTCTGCATAACATGTCGGACACCATGTCGCCCAAACGTTAAGCAATAATGGCTCACCTTTGAAAATCGTTTGTTGATACTCTTTTCCTGGTTGAAACAAATCTTCTAATTTAAACGTTGGAACCGGTTTGCCAACCAATACCGATTCTAATTTTGTTGGATCATCACCATCAGCATTGCGGGTTAACTGCACCATAAACATAATAACCAGTGCAATGAACAGGACTAACGGAATAAAGAGGAATTTCTTATTCATGGGTTAATTTTTCCTCTGACGATTTATTACTCACTGTTGCAGGTTTGCGGAAACGGTAACGTTTATCGCTGATCGCTAATGCACCACCTAGCGCCATAAACAATGCACCCGCCCACATCCAGTTCACAAATGGTTTGTAGTAAATACGAACAGCCCATGCGCCATCACCAAGCTTCTCACCCATAGCAACATATAAGTCACGAGTAATACCGCTATCAATTGCCGCTTCTGTCATCATAGAGCCAGCAACACTGTAGAAACGTTTTTCTGCATGCAGTGTTGTTACGTTAATACCACGACGGCTAATATTGAAATCAGCAATATAACCGTCATAGTTAGGACCATCTGCATCACGTAATCCAGCAAAATGGAAATCATAACCTTTCACATTAACAGACTGACCCGGCGCTAAACGTAAATCACGTTCGATATCGTAGTTAGATACTAGCGTGATACCAATAATAGATATCGCTAAACCTATATGGCCTAACACCATTGCCCAATGGCTACGACCTAATTTACCTAAGCCATCAACAAATGTATGGCGGTGTGTCGCACGCTCGAATAACTCAAAGCCATGCATAACAATGATCCAAACAGCCATCATCATCCCTAACACCGCAAGCGGTTCAACCACACTTGCCGTAAAGTAAATAACAAGGTATGAAAATGGAATCGTGATCAGTGCCGAAATAATCATTGGCTTGCGAACATGTTTGAAATTATCGCGCTTCCAACGAACAAGAGGACCAATACCCATAATAAAGGCAAACGGAATCATCAACCATGTAAATAGCATGTTGAAGAAAGGTACACCGATAGAAACAGAGCCTAAACCAATTTGCTTATGTACTAATGGTAATAATGTACCAATAAGTACAACCATTAAGCCTGCAATAAGTAAAATATTGTTTGCTAGTAATAGGTTTTCACGTGAAAACAAGCTGTAGTTACCACGAGAACGGATTTGACCACCACGTAATGCATACAGTAGTAAAGAACCACCGATAACAACCACAAGAAAACCAAGAATAAACATACCGCGAGCCGGATCTGATGCAAATGCGTGTACAGAAACCAATACGCCCGAACGAACTAAGAACGTACCTAATAGGCTTAATGAGAATGCAGAGATCGCAAGCAGTACCGTCCACGCTTTAAATGTGCCACGCTTTTCTGTTACCGAAAGCGAGTGCATTAACGCAGTACCTGCAAGCCATGGCATAAATGATGCGTTTTCTACTGGATCCCAGAACCACCAGCCACCCCAGCCAAGTTCGTAGTAAGCCCACCATGAACCTAGTGCAATACCTACTGTTAGGAATGACCATGCAGCGATTGTCCATGGACGAGACCAACGTGCCCAAGCTGTATCTAAACGACCAGTCATTAACGATGCAATAGCAAAAGAGAACGCAACAGAGAAACCAACATAGCCCATGTAAAGCATTGGCGGGTGAATAATTAGACCCGGATCTTGCAATAACGGATTTAGATCTCGACCTTCAACAGGGAATATCGGTAGCGTACGTAAAAACGGGTTAGAAGTAATGACGATAAACAGTAAGAAACCCACTGAGATCATACCCATTACCGATAAGACACGAGAAACAGATTCTAGTGGCATATCACGGCTAAAACGCGCAACGGCAGCAGCCCAACCCGCTTGGATAAGCACCCAAAGCAGTAATGAACCTTCGTGCGCGCCCCATACCGCTGTAATGCGATAATACCACGGTAATAAACTTGTCGAGTTACTGGCTACATACGCAACAGTAAAATCATTGTTATAAAATGACCAACATAAAATAACAAAAGATAAAGATAAGAAAGCAAAAATACCGTATGCCAATGGTCGTGCCATTCGCATCATTGCTTGGTTACCGACTGCAGCGCCATATAGCGGATAAATACTGGCCAGTACCGATAAGGCGAGGGCAGTAATAAGGGCAAAATGGCCTATTTCAGGGATCATTGAGCACTACCTTGTAGTTGTTCTTCAGTATATTGAAGTTTTGAGTGATTTTTCTTCATCGCATCAGCGACTTCAGGCGGCATATAATTTTCATCATGCTTAGCCAGTACTTCGTGTGCTTTTATTGTTGTTGGACCAACGAGTACACCTTGCGCGACAATACCCTGCCCTTCGCGGAAGAGATCAGGCAAAATACCATCATAAGTTACAGTCACTGAAGGGCCTACATCAGCCACTTTAAAGCTCACTTCTAAAGATTCAGGATCACGCTTCACAGAACCTTTCACCACCATGCCACCAATACGTAAACGCTGACCAACTTCTGGTTTAGTGCCATCAGGCTTACCATTAACAAGTTCTGTTGGTGTGTAGAATAAATCCATATTTTGATTCAACGCATATAGCACTAAACCAATAGTAGCACCAAGGCCTAAAACAAGCGCCAATACTAAAGCGAAGCGCTTCTTACGTCTTGGATTCATAAGGTATTCTCCATCTTTTTCGCATTTTTAATACGTTGTTCACGTGCGATTTTATTTTTAATATCACCTAATACGCGACGATGAGTAGCCATACTAGAAAAGAGGATCCATAGCATCGCCACAAATGAGATGCCAAATGAACTCCATACATAAGCAGCGTAGCCACCCATTGCAAAAAAGTCGCTCATAGAATCAAAATGCATACTAACCTCACTTCACTAGCTCACGCACCCAAGGGCGGTGACTTTCGCGAATCAGAATTTCATTACGAAGGCGGATCATAGTCACCACACCAAAGAAACAAGCAAAACCGATAATACCAATCAGCAACGGCCACAGCATATCTGTTGACATAGAAGGCTTGGCAAATTTAGTAATGGTTGCACCTTGGTGAAGGGTATTCCACCACTCAACAGAAAAGTGAATGATCGGTATATTGATCACACCAACAATCGCCAGAATACTCGCCGCTTTGGCCGCTGTTTTTTGATCATCAAAAGCGTTATACAACGCAATAACACCAAGATATAAAAATAGAAGAATGAGTTCAGATGTTAAACGCGCATCCCATACCCACCATGTGCCCCACATTGGCTTGCCCCAAATAGCACCAGTGATCAGTGCAATAAAGGTAAACACCGCACCAATTGGCGCCATCGCAGCAGCAGCCATATCCGATAATCGAATCTGCCACACTAAACCGATGAACGCAGCAATAGCCATTGATACATAAGCGCCCATAGACCAAATTGCAGCTGGAACATGCAAGTAAATAATTCTAAAGCTGTCACCCTGTTGATAATCTGCTGGCGCATACATTAAGCCCCAAATAGAACTGACAACAATGGCAATTAAGCTAATAATGGAAAACCAAGGGAGTAACTTACCGCACAAGCGATAGGTATTCTCGGCTTTAGCGTAGGGATGTAACCACTTCCACATAATGCTTTCTACTCGTTATATAGTTATAAATACGTCATTAAAGCCAAGTTCAGTCACAAAGTAATAGGATTTTGTGTCATCACTTAACCTTATAAATTTCTACCTGTTGGTTGGATAAATCAGCAAAATGGAAGACATCATCGCTCCCACTCTTGATTTAGTTCACACTGATCCTTAGCGAGGCCGCAACCGCAAACGGTGCTAAAGTCAAAGACGCCACCAACATTGCCGCCATTAATGCTAGTTGCCCGTTATATGCCATCCCTAGGCCTGCAGCTTCTATTGCAGAGGTGGCGAATATAAGCACAGGTATATATAAAGGTAATATGAGCAGGCTCAATAAAACGCCACCTTTTCGTAATCCAACAGTTAACGCAACACCAATTGCCCCTAAAAAGCTTAATGTTGGTGTACCCACTAGCAATGTGAGTACAACAGCTACCCATGTATCCCAGTTTAGGGATAATAAAATCGCTAATAAGGGACTAATAAGAATAAGTGGTAGACCTGTCAATAACCAATGCGCTAGCATTTTTGCAAATGCGGATACCGCTAATGGTGTCGGCATTAATAACATTTGCTCAAGCGAACCATCTGCATAATCATCACGGAACAGGCGTTCCATTGATAATAACGCCGCTAACAATGCTGCCACCCAAATGATCCCAGGAGCTATACGTGCAAGCAATTTAGGCTCTGGACCGATACTTAATGGAAATAAAGTGATCACAATAATAAAGAACCACAATGGATTCATTACATCTGCACGTCGACGAAAAGCAATTAACAATTCACGACGAATAATTTGAACAATAGAATTAAGCACCGTGATCACTGCCCTAACTTAATTTTTCGTAAATGATTACTATCTGTAAACATATCTTGGTGCGTGGTTAATAACACCATGCCACCACGTTCAACATGAGATAAAAACAAGTTTTCAAGTACCTTGACACCTTGCTTATCAATCGCCGTTAATGGCTCATCAAGCACCCATAACTTATGATTACTTAACCATAAACGCGCTAATGCAACACGGCGTTGCTGACCTGCCGATAATTGCCCTGCTGGAACATCTTCACGTCCAGCTAACCCGACATGCGCCAATGCTTGCCATAATGCGTCCTCACCCATAACTTGTGATGAACCCTTGAGATCTGAGCCCTGATTACATTTATGCATTGCTTGAAAAAAAGCCAAGTTCTCAAAGGCGGTAAGTTCACGCTTTACACCAGTTTGATGACCAAGAAACAACAACTCTTGATGGTAATCTTCTCGTGCAACCTGAATATCTTCTTGATTCCACAATACTTGTCCACTATCAGCGCGGCCTAACCCAGAGATGATACGTAACAGTGTAGTTTTACCTGCACCATTATGGCCTTCAATTTGAACTAACTCGCCACTTGATATAGTAAAACTGAGTTCATCAAACAATAAACGTTCGTCACGAACACAGCTTAAGTCTGCTACAGACAACATATAAATGATGTATCCTAGATGTCACAAATCAGTCCGCATGATACCACAATGGCTAATAATTTAGCTAAACTACGGACATATTCATCGTTAGCTAACGTAAGTAAATGTGAAAAGAATGCGCATCAATTCAACGCCATCTAATCCCCCTAGCCCAGTAAAATCGGCTCAAATTGAGAAACCTTTATCCGGTAATATAAATAGCCAATCGCCGTTATTTAATAGCCCTGGAGGAAAAGAGCAAAATCTTATTTCTCAATTACCGCAATTATTGTTATCCATAAACAGCTTGCAACGTTTTGTCACACTTTTATCTACCCCGTTAGACTCAGGTACAGCTAAATTAGTCCCCCCCTCTAACAGCCTGAATACTATTTTCCAGCAGCTTTTTGCACCTCAAAATCAAGCTAGCTTAATCCATTGGTTACAGCAAGGTGGAGAACGAAGACCTTTAGCTCAGTTATTACAGCAACTATCTCAACCACAAAGCCTGTTAAACCAATGGTTAAAAACGTTAAGCCCTGAACAACAGCAAGATATTCCCGCTCTTTTAAGGCTTGCCGCTGAACAACGAGGACCTGAAATACAACGTACACAAGATACCAATAGCATTTATCTACAATGGCCGATAAATAACAACCAATCTATTGATATTAAAATAAAAAATGAGCATGAAGATTCAAGCTCAAATGCCGTCAAGAATATCAATTCCTGTTGGACGGTCAAATTGGCATTACCTATTGGTGCAATAGATATACTAAATGTTACAGCCCAATGGAAAAACAGCACATTAACAACTCTATTCGAAACAATTAATCCATTGTTGTTACATAAAATAGAGCAGGTATCACCGCTACTTTTTTCTCGTATGGCTCAGTTAGGAATTAACTGCGAATCCCCTAAATTTCTGAAAGCTTCAGATAAAGAGTCTAATGACAATCTAGCCACTTCTAATGGCTTATTGATTAAGGTCTAATTAATGACAACAGATAAAAAAACAACCACGCATGCGATTGCACTTAAATATGATGGTGAAAAGTCACCTTATATTACTGCCAAAGGCCACCAGCAATTGGCTGAACATATTATTGAACAAGTGAAACAGCACGGAGGCTTAATTCATCAAGATCCCGTACTGGCAAAATATCTAAATAGCTTTGATGTCGGCGATGACATCCCACAAGAGTTATATTTGATTATTGCCGAACTGATTGCCTTTTCATGGTACCTCAACGGAAAAACCCCTCCAGGATGGGAAGGGCTTGAAGATATTGATATATCGGTATAACGATTAACGTCGACGGTGTTTTTGCATCGTCTGCTGTAAGCGAAGCAGTAGTTCAGCTTCTGCTTTAGGTAAATCACACTCATTCATCAGTTCATGTACATCAGCACCCAACTCTACCATTTTACTGGCACGACTATATAAACGCCCTTCGGGATCGTTCATCATGATCTCTGTTTGACGATCTTCAACGACTTCTAACTGATGTGACATATCAGCCAATTTGTGGCTCATACCCATTGTACCTGCACGCAATTCATTGAACTCTTTATTCAAGCGTTCATTTTGAAGACGGGCATTTTTCAATACAGTTTCAATGGCGGCAAATTTTGTTTCTAAACTCCGTCGCGCTTTACGCTCGCGAAGCAATAACACAGTAAAGATTATAACCGCTAAGACACTAATTACAGTAGGTATCCACTGTAGCAGAACAGTATTCATTACAAGTACGCCATCTCATCCCATTCTTCATCAGATAAAAGCTTATTAAGATCAACTAAGATAAGTAATTTCCCTTCACGGTTACTTACGCCTTGAATAAACTTAGCACTCTCTTCGGTACCCACACTTGGTGTGCTATCAATTTCAGAACTACGTAGATAAACAACTTCAGCAACACTATCGACAAGAATACCAATCACTTGTTTTTCTGCTTCAATGATAACAATACGTGTATTGTCAGATATCTCACCTGGGACTAATCCAAAACGAGAGCGAGTATCGATAACAGTAACGACATTGCCGCGAAGATTAATAATACCGAGCACATAATCAGGTGCACCTGGAACTGGCGCGATTTCTGAGTAGCGCAAAACCTCACGGACTTGCATAACATTAATACCGTAAGTCTCATCTTCTAGCTGAAATGTCACCCATTGCAGAACCTGATCATTCGCTCCGTCTTTTTGGATCTCAGCGATATTTACCTGTGACATGCTATTCCCTCTTAAGGTCCTGTATTACACAATACTATTTACATCCAATCCATTGTTTAGCATCGTAATCAACGCCTTAACATGAATAAGTGCACACATTTTATCTTTTACCATACCCGCAAGCCAAGGCCGTTTTCCTGCCTTCTCTCGCCAGCGAATATCATTTCCATTCAACACCTTGGTTCCGTGCAGTTTATCGCTAGCAAGCCCCCATTGGCTATCGCCAAGCATCACAATATAACGATAATTATCACGATACTCATCACCAACGAGCTTCTCTGGCATAACCCAACGTGCGGTGTCAACCACATCTAACTTTTGCTCGCGTGTTGACTGTAAGCCCAAATACCAATTGGGACGTCCGAGTAAACGATTAAGTTCGCCAAGTTGATGAATACCACCCAACTCAGTGAGCGCAACGGCAAATGTCACACCATTAACTTCAAAAAATAGAGCTTGAAACGCTTGCTCCATCCCATGATGTGCCCACTGTTCTGGAGGAATTAACCCTGTATCTTCAGCAATTGTAGTGTTCTCAACAACCTCTATTTCAACGGTATATTCCGCTATATTCTCAGCACTAGCACACGTAGGTTCTACTTCTTTAATAGAAGTTAGTTGCTCTGGTATTACTTGTTCTGTTTTTGAAAAAATTTGTTGTGAACTTGCAGTTTGTACGGCATTTTCCTGAATATCATCAACATAATTTTCATCAACCTTACTCAATAATCGTTCAATATCTTGTCGATTTGACGACTCTGCATAATCAACAGCAACATTAGGCTGTGGCTTTGATACATTTAACTTAGGTTGAATTAATGTAGGTGCTACTTCAACATTTTCAATACTTAGTTTATCGACATCTAAAACAGGATCTTGAATCTCCGCAGATACAGCAACTTCATTTGATTCTTCTAATAAATCAAAAAAATAATCATCTAAGGCTTGATCACTTGAAAGTGGCTTACTATGCATGATTGTCTAACCGTTCTACATATTTTAATAACGTTTTATAAGCAAAAACACCACGACAGTTTCGGGCATATAATGATGGTGGCATATGTTTTATACTGGCATCGCGAAACTTTGTATCAATAGGTACCGCTGACGCCCAAACTTGTTCAGGGAAACGAACCTTAAGTTCTTGCAACGTTTGGAGTGATGCCCGTGTTCGTTTATCGTACATGGTCGGAACAATCGTGACATTAAAACCAGACGGCTTAGAACGCTGCATAATTTGTAACGTTCTCATCATTCTTTCTAAGCCTTTCATGGCTAAAAACTCTGTTTGTACTGGAATAAGAATACGATCGCTCGCCGCCAATGCATTGACCATCATAACCCCCAAAATGGGTGGGCAATCTATCAGTACATAATCATAGTCATCAACCAAGCTATGTAGGGCTTTTTTTAACACTAACCCCATACCGCTCCGATTTCCCATGACACGATCAAGTGTTGCCAGTGACATATGAGCAGGAATAATATCAATATTATTAAATGCAGTTTTAAGAATAAGTGGTTTTACACTGGCTTTATTCACTGCGGGTAATTGAAACAAATCAAATAAACTGGCGGGTACTTGCTCTGAATCAAAATTTAAATACGTTGTTAACGATGCGTGTGGGTCGGTATCGACTAATAAAACACGCTTATTTTGCTCACTCAGCAATCCTGCTAATGTAATCGTGGTTGTGGTTTTCCCCACCCCACCTTTTTGATTAGCAATACTCCAAACAATCACCCCTTGATCCTCACTGTAAACCTAATTCGATTAACATACATTCAGCAATACGATCTAAAGGTAAGTCATGGCTTGATATGCCCGCTTTAGCAACGGCTTGAGGCATACCGTATACCACACAACTGTCTTCATCTTGCGCCCAAATAGTTGAACCACTATTTTTTAGCATTCTTGCACCATCTCGACCATCAGCTCCCATGCCAGTTAATACCATGGATAGGACTTTATCTTGATATACTTTGGCCGCAGAACCAAATGTAACATCAACGCATGGCTTATAATTCATGCGCTCGCCGCTATCAATAATACGTAACCTTGATGCACCAGGTCGACCATCAAGCATCATTTGTTTACCGCCTGGAGCGAGATACGCCATACCAGGTTTCAACATATCTCCATTTTCCGCTTCTTTCACTCCGATTTTGCACAGCTGATCTAATCGTGCAGCAAAAGCTGCTGTAAATGTCGCGGGCATGTGCTGAATAAGAACTATCGGATATGGAAAGTTAGCGGGTAGCTGAGTCAATATTTTTTGTAATGCGACAGGGCCCCCAGTGGATGTACCAATGGCAACAATCTGGTATTTTTTTCCTGACGCTTTAAAACGTAATACAGGTTTTACAACATATACACGCGCACCTCTTGAAGATGAAATGGATGAAGGTTCAGCCTGCAGGCGTGACGTTAGCGGTGGTTTCGTCGTCGATGTCTGAGTGTTTGTTAATGGCGATGATGGAATAGATGTTGAACGTGTAGTAGCACTTCGACGCATAAAAATACGTTTACGTGCCAGCTCGGCAACACGTTTTTGAAGCAGTTCAACGGCTTCATCACGATTTCGCGCAATATCTTCAAATTTCTTTGGCAAGAAATCTAACGCACCAGCATCAAGTGCATCAAGCGTCGCTTTTGCACCATCGTGAGTTAACGAAGAGAACATTAAGATCGGAGTCGGTGAAACTTTCATGATCTCGCGAACGGCTGTAATACCATCCATCACGGGCATTTCGATGTCCATTGTGATCACGTCTGGTTGCAGTTTTTGGGTTAACTCTACCGCTTCTTTGCCATTAACGGCATTGCCAACAACTTCTAGCCGACTATCAGCATTAATTATTTCACTTACTCTTCGACGGAAAAAACTTGAGTCATCAACTACTAATACTTTAACTGCCATGTTACTTTCATCCCGTTGAAACGCTTAAACAAAGGGGGTCATCGCCCCCCTCTTTTATTATTATTTGTCGTGCTAATTAATGACCAGCGTAGTGTTTTAATAAGCTAGGCACATCAAGAATTAATGCAATATGACCATCACTGGTAATTGTTGCACCAGCCATACCTGGCGTACCTTGAAGTAAGCTATCTAGTGGTTTTATCACGACTTCTTCTTGACCAATTAAGGTATCAACCACAAAACCAATTCGCTGATGACCAATTTGAACAATAACGACATGACCATGGCCACGATCTTTATTTGTACCGACAGTCATATTTGACAACCAATCTTGTAGATAAAACAGGGGGATCGCTTTATCACGAACAATAATCGTTAATTGACCATCTACAGTATTGGTTTTATTCAAATCAAGGTGGAATATTTCATTAACACTCGCCAATGGCAATGCAAATGGTTGTTCACCTACACCTACCATTAGTGTCGGTAAAATAGCGAGTGTTAACGGTACTTTAATATCAATTCGAGTGCCTTTGCCTAGCACTGAATCAATATGAATTGAACCATTGAGCTGATTAATCCCTGTTTTTACAACATCCATTCCTACACCACGACCAGAAATATCAGAGATTTCTTTTTTGGTCGAGAAGCCAGGCGCAAAAATGAGATTATACGCTTCATTGTCAGTAATACGAGAAGCGGCATCAGCATCCATCACACCGCGCTCAACTGCAATGCTGCGGAGCTTTTCTGCATCCATACCGCCACCATCATCTTCGATGGTAAGTAAAATATGATCGCCTTCTTGTGATGCTGAAAGTAATACTGTTCCGGTGCGAGGCTTACCTACCAGCTCACGAACATCTGGCATTTCAATACCATGATCTACAGAATTTCGTACTAAGTGAACTAGAGGATCAGCAAGAGCTTCCACTAAGTTTTTATCTAAATCTGTTTCCTCACCGCGCATTTCCAGTACGATATCTTTCTTTAAGCTACGCGCTAAATCACGTACAACACGAGGAAAACGACCAAATACTTTCTTAATTGGCTGCATGCGCGTTTTCATCACAGCGCCTTGAAGATCTGCCGTTACAACATCAAGATTTGATACTGCTTTCGACATTTCTTCATCATTGGTGTTTAAACCAAGGCTAACTAAACGATTTCGTACTAAAACCAATTCACCGACCATATTCATAATGGTATCAAGCGTTGAGGTATCAACACGCACTGTCGCATCCGCTTGTGGTTTTGACTTCTCTTTGACCGCAACAGGTTTAGCTGAGCGCTCTGCTGGCGGTTGATGCACTGCAGGAGTGGGGGTGACCATCGCTGTTGATTGAGCCGAAGGAACAGTTGCTTCAATTTCGGTTAAATCATTCGCTGTTGATTGTGCAGCAGACGCTTGTTCTTCTAGAGATGGGCTTTTACCGGCACCATGCAATTCATCAAGTAGACGTTCAAATTCATCATCTGTCATCAAATCATCACTATCACCGGCACCTGTATCTTCAGGCACGGTAGATGATGGTGTTACTGATGATGATATTGAAGATGATGGTATTGCAACATCTGATGCTGGCGTATCACTGTTCCCCGGCCCTTTACCAGAACCGTGTAATTCGTCTAATAAACGTTCGAATTCATCATCAGTAATATCACCGCTATCAAAATTTAATTGTGCATCTACATTATTTGGCGCAGTTGGTTCTGGTGTCGTTGGCTTAGATGGGCTTTGGCCTGTACCATGAAGTTCATCGAGTAAGCGATCAAACTCATCTTGCGTCATGTCATCAACACTGCTACCGGTAGTAACATTATCATTATTTGATGTGATCGCAGGTTCTGGCGTGACCTCTGCAATAATATCAACCGATGGAACTTCAGCGGGCTTATAAATAGGAGCTAGTTCATCTGCTGTTGCTGGCTGGCTATAATAATGTAAGGCGTCTAATAAACGTTGCTCGGCACGATCAAGAGGCTGATGCTCTTTCACTTGTTCAAACATCACATTGATACAGTCAAGCGCTTCTAAAATAACATCCATCAACTCAGATGTTACGCTACGCTTGCCTGTTCGCAGTAAATCAAAAACGTTTTCAGCACCGTGACAAGCATCAACCAGTTCGGTTAAAGAAAGAAATCCTGCACCACCTTTAACCGTATGGAAACCACGGAAAATAGCATTCAATAACTCAGAATCATCGGGGCTTCGTTCAAGCTCTACCAATTGTTCAGAAAGCAATTCAAGAATTTCACCTGCTTCTATTAAAAAGTCCTGCAGGATATCTTCGTCTAAATCAAAGCTCATAAATTTCCCCTAAAATCCAAGACTCGAAAGTAAATCATCAACATCATCTTGTGATTCAACAACATCATTTCGTTGCTCTGGATTAATGATTGGCCCTTCAGGCTTTAAGGCGTCTCTTTTATCATCAATCACAGTATTCGCGTCTTGCTCCATGCCAAAAGCTTTTAGAATTTCAACTAACCTATCTTCAACTTCATGAACTAACTCAATGACTCGTCGAATGATTTGTCCAGTGAGATCTTGATAGTCCTGAGCCATAAGGATGTCAGTAAGATGGGTACGCAGCGTACTACTATCACCTTCAACTTGAACAAGTAATAAATCAATATCGTGGCATAATGTTTTAAATTCACTAAGACCAATCTTACCTGCCATTAATTGCTGCCACTGAGGGTGTACTTGCAATAACGTGTTATGCAGTTTATCAGCAATAGGTAACGTACTTTCAACGGCATCCATCGTTTTATTTGCAGCTTGCTCCGTCTTATCGATGACATAAAGCAATCGTTCACGAGCATCAGGAATATCAGTTTTCGCTAAATCGTTAACCCTGGGGTCAAGGCGAAAATTAATTAAAGAATCATGCAACTGGCGAGTAATTTTACCCACCTCTGCAAACATTGGTTCATGGCTATCGGCAACTAATGTTTGTACAAGCGAATTGGCTTCAGCTTGTTGTCCATTTTCTAGCAAGCTGACAAGCTGTTTTGCCTGTTCAAGTGAAATCATGCTTCTTTATCGTCCTTATGCACTACTGATGGTTATTGTTAGCGATCGTTACTGCAAACGTTCGAAAATTTTATCCAATTTTTCTTTCAACGTTGCTGCAGTAAATGGTTTAACAATATAACCATTAACACCTGCTTGTGCGGCTTCAATGATCTGCTCACGCTTTGCTTCAGCAGTAATCATCAATACAGGTAAGTGCTTCAATTGATCATCAGAACGAATATGACGAAGTAAATCAATACCTTGCATTCCAGGCATGTTCCAATCCGTTACAACGAAGTCGAAATCACCCTTTTTAAGCATTGGTAAAGCGGTTAATCCATCATCTGCTTCTAAGGTGTTGTTAAAACCTAAATCACGAAGCAGGTTTTTAACAATACGGCGCATTGTTGAGAAGTCATCAACAATGAGAATTTTCATGTTTTTATTCAAGTTTGCCTCCACTGAGAGCCAGTGTTCTTCTAGTTCTAAAAATAAATAATTATTAAGCAGTCCATGCTGTTAATTTTGCACGTAATCGCTGCATTGCTTGGCTGTGTATCTGACAAATTCGTGATTCACTAACACCGATTACCGCACCAATTTCTTTTAAATTAAGCTCTTCGTCGTAATAAAGTGATAACACTAACGCCTCTCGCTCTGGGAGGGTTTTTATCGCTTCAGCCAATGACGCACGAAAGTTATCATCAACAACACCTTGAAAGGGGCTATTTTCACCAATACTTTCTTCATTAGCGACGGTATCTTCTGCCACCCCAAGATCACTAATACCGACTAAGCGTCCACAATTAACATCATTTAATGCTTGATGGTACTGTTCTAAAGGCATATCGAGATATTGCGCAATTTCTTGGTCATTAGGATCACGCCCCAATTCATTTTCAAGGTGAGATATCGCTTCACTTATCTTTCGGCTATTTTTATATACCGATCGAGGAACCCAATCACCACGACGAATATCATCAAGCATTGCCCCACGAATACGAATTCCGGCAAACGTTTCAAAGCTTGCTCCTTTCGTAGGATCGTAATTTTGTTGCGCTTCAAGTAAACCAATCATGCCTGATTGAATTAAATCTTCCACTAAAACACTCGGCGGTAAACGAACCATTAAGTGATGAGCAATACGTTTAACTAACGATGAGTAACGTTCGATAAATGCTTGTGGACTCTGCTGGTATTGACCATAAGCCATCGCTTTATTCACTGTATGGCACCTCCATGGCCTGAGAACGTTTTATTAATAAACGCTCAACAAAAAACTCAAGATGTCCACCAGGGTTATGTGGAACAGGCCACGTCATCGCTTTGGTTGATAATGAATTCAACGCCAATGCAGCAGGGCTACGAGGGAAAGCTTCCACCACTATTTTTTGGCGCTTAACGGCTTGTCGAACATTATCATCAAGCGGAATACACGCCACGAGCTCTAAATTAGCATCTAAGAATCGTTCAGTAACACGCGTCAATTTAGTAAACAGATCGCGTCCTTCACGGTAACTACGCACCATATTCGCAACAATTTTAAAGCGTTGAACATCATATTCACGGCTTAAAATTTTAATCAATGCGTAAGCATCCGTAATTGATGTTGGTTCATCACAGACAACAACTAGTACATCTTGCGCAGCGCGAGCAAAACTAAGCACCATGTCTGAAATACCTGCAGCGGTATCTACCAATAGAAAATCAAGATCGTCTTGTAAATTACCAAAAGCTCGAATTAACCCAGCATGCTGTGCTGGTGTTAACTCTGCCATATTTTGAGTACCCGAAGCAGCAGGAATAATTTTTAACCCGTATGGGCCTTCAATAATGATATCTTCCAGCTCACAGATACCCGCCAAAACGTGAGATAAGTTACGCCCAGCACGAAGTCCCAGCATCACATCAACGTTCGCAAGGCCAAGATCAGCATCCAATACCATGACGCGCTTACCTTGACGTGCCATCGACATCGCCATATTTAGCGTAACATTGGTTTTACCGACACCACCTTTACCACCGGTTACAGTAATCACTTTGGTTGAGGTTAACTGAGTCATTCGACGTAAACCGCTTGCTTGATCGTACATTCTGCTCTCAATCATAATAATCTGCCGCCTTATTATCTGAACTATCACTAGACCAGAAATGTGATTGCTGGCTTATCTCTATCTCCAATAATTCATTAGCACGTGAAACTATGTAGTTCCCCGATGCTATTTTGATATCTTCTGGTACACGCTGACCATCCGCTAAATAAGCGATAGGTAATGCATTTTGAATCGCCACGCAGATGATCTCACCTAAACTTAATGACTCATCAAGCTTTGTTAATACACAACCAGAAAGCGGAATACGACGAAAATGTTCAATCGTTTCCTGCAACACTCGACGCTGTGATGTCGCTGGCATCACTAAGTAGCTACGAATATGCGCTCCGCTGTTTTTCATTAATGTGTCTAGCTGTTCAGATAACCGAATATCACGCTGCCCCATCCCTGCGGTATCAAGCAATACCAATCGACGATGTCGCAACTGATGTAAGATATCGGCAAGTTCTTCAGCATCTTTAGCAACTCTTACCGGACAACCCATAATTCGACCATAAGTCGCTAATTGCTCATGAGCACCAATACGATATGTATCTGTCGTCACTAGAGCAATTTGCTCAGGACCAAACTCCATTGCCGCACGTGCAGCTAACTTGGCAATTGTTGTGGTTTTACCTACACCTGTTGGGCCTAATAAAGCCACCACACCACCAGTGTCTAAAATACAATCATCGGTAGTAATAATTTGATCCGATAACAAATCAAGTAATGCAGGCCATGCTTCATTCGGTTGAATATCTTCAGGGATATAACACGCTAATTGATCGGCTAATTGCTCTGATAACCCCATTTTTTCAAGACGTTTTATCATCATGGCGCGCATTGGTTCGCGGCGCTCAACTTCTTGCCACATTAAGCCTGATAGCTGATGTTCTAATAAGCGACGTATAGAGTTCATTTCAGATCGCACTTGATCCAACTCATCTTTACTAGGTTGTGCTTTAGACTCGTAACGAGAAGGATCTAATCGTGGCTTTTGCGGTGACTGCTCACGTCCATTCATACCATGATCATGGTTATTTAATAACCCACGGCCGACTGATAGATCGCGTTCATATTGCTTTGATGATGGGCGACGGTAATCCCCGATATCTAAATCATGCTTATTCGTTTCAGGCTGACGACGCTGAAATAATGGTGAGGTTGATGATGGAGCATCTGCAAAATGTTGGTCAGAGTAACGAGAGTATCCGCCAGCCTTTTGTTGCGATGCTCGTTCATTTTGTGAACTGTAGGTTGGCTTATTGTCATTTCGAAATGCATTCACTTCTGAATATAAGCTGTGACTATCCCCTTGCTCGCGCAATTTAGATTGGCGATCAAGTAATGCACTAAGAGAATCAACCTCATTAGGTTGCTCATTTTGCTCTTGGGTGGAGGCATAGTTTTGTAACACGCTAGCAAATTTCTGCGCCGTGGATTGGTTCAACTGTACCTTATCATCAGCAAGTTTACGTCTTGCTTGACTTAACCCTTGAGAAACTTCGTCACGAGAGCGATGCTGAGTATTTGACGCTGCTGG
>NZ_CH724144.1:128354-195887 GCF_000153325.1 Photobacterium sp. SKA34 | reverse complement strand
GTTTTTCATCAGGCACTTCCTGATATGACAATACCCGTAAACTTGGGATCGTATTTTTAACAAATTTAGCTAATGTTGAACGCAACACACCTGAGGTCAACAATACCGCAGGCTCACCTTTCAATTCTTGTTGCTGAGTCGCTTCTGTTAATGAACGTTGTAAGCGTTCCGCTAATCCAGGTTCAATACCTGATGATTCGCCACCAGCAGACTGCATGGTTTGATGCAAGATTTGTTCCAATTCAGGGACTAAGGTGATCACTGGCAGCTCAGCCTCTATACCATTGATTTCTTGACAAATTAATCGTTTCAAACCAATACGAACAGCGGCTGTTAATATGTCAGGATCTTGACTCTTACTTGAATATTCTGACAAGGTTTGGACAATAGTTCGAATATCACGTAGTGGAATAGCTTCATTTAATAAGTTCTGCATCACTTTCACCACAACCCCAAGAGGTAATTGTTCAGGAACAAAACCATCAACCAATTTAGGTGTCGTTTGACCTAACATTTCTAATAGGTTTTGTACCTCTTCATGACCCAGTAGCTGCGATGCATGATTTGTCAGTAATTGGCTTAAATGGGTCGCCAATACTGTTGCTGAATCAACAACGGTATAACCTAATGCTTGCGCATGTTCACGTTGTGAGTCTTGTACCCATACCGCTTCAAGACCAAACGCAGGATCGGTTGTCATTTCACCATCAATAGAGCCGAAGACTTGACCAGGGTTAATCGCCAAATCCATTTTTGGGTGTATATTTGCTTCACCACAAGCGACGCCCATTAAACTAATGCGGTAACTGTTAGGTGGGAGCTCTAAGTTATCGCGAATGTGAACAGGCGGAATAAGGAAACCAAAGTCTTGCGATAACTTTTTACGAACACCTTTCACGCGCTCTAGCAACTCACCACCTTGATCTTTATCTACCATTGAAATTAACCGGTAGCCCACTTCTAAACCAATGGTATCAACGGGCTGTACATCATCCCACGATAGTTCTTTTAGCGGTTGAGTCGTCGCTAACTCTGTTGGCGGTGCTTGCTTTTCAACAAGTGCTTCTGCTTTCTCTTTCTTTATTCGCCAATAAGCGACACCACCAATAATGGCGGCAAGCAATAAGAAAGGAATATGAGGCATACCTGGAACAATACCCATTACAAATAAAATCACACCGGTGATGATCAGAGCTTGAGGATTGTTAAACATCTGAAAATACATTTGCTGCCCCATGTCCTCGTCAGTATTTTGACGAGTTACCATCATTGCAGCGCCGATAGATAAGAGTAACGATGGGATTTGAGCAACAAGACCATCACCAATGGTCAATAAGCTGTAAATTTCTAGGGCTTGACCAAATGTCAGACCATGCTGACCCATACCAATGATTAAACCACCAATGATATTGATAAAGAGGATTAAGATACCAGCAATGGCATCACCTTTAACAAACTTAGAGGCACCATCCATAGAACCATAAAAGTCGGCTTCTTTTGTCACTTCAAAACGACGAGTACGCGCTTGCTCTTGATCGATAAGCCCTGCATTTAAATCGGCATCAATAGCCATTTGCTTACCCGGCAAGGCATCAAGGGTAAAGCGAGCACTAACTTCTGAAATACGACCCGCACCTTTGGTTACCACCATAAAGTTAATGATCATCAAAATAAGGAAGACCACTAAACCCACAGCATAGTTGCCACCAATAACAACCGATCCAAATGCATCAATAACTTGTCCTGCTGCATCAGGTCCTTCATGGCCGTGCAATAAAACAACACGTGTAGAAGCAACGTTTAGTGCTAAACGTAATAGCGTGGCAATAAGTAGTACGGTAGGAAAAGCAGCAAAATCAAGCGGACGACGGGTATACACCGTCACTAATAACACCACCAATGAAAGAGCGATATTAAAGGTAAACGTCATATCCAATAGCAACGGTGGCATTGGTAAAATGATCATCGCTAACGTCGCCAATACCATTATAGGCGCACCTATTGATGGCATAGACTTGATACTGGCTAACGGCAATCTATCTGCAAAGGGAATTGAAAGCTTCATTCTGTCTAGTGATCTATTCTTTTATTATTGGTATCAATGTTCGTTTTATAAACAAAAGAAGATAATTAAATAGTCCGTTATTTAATAAAGACGATGAACCATGAATGCATAAAATAAGACAAAGCAATTATCATGCCTTACATATAAGTCATTTTTTTGACAGTACAAAAATACTACCAAATTAATAACAGAAAGATAAAAAAAAACTCTATATTTGTGACTTCATGTCTAATATAAACATTTAATTAAATAACGAGCCTTAATAGTATTTATTCTATTAGGGAATTAACGATTAATATATACACAACACAATTTTAGCCATTATATACTTAATTATCATTCCAATAATAATTTACCTAAAAAATTAATGACGTAATTCTTCCGGTATATCCATCACAGCTTTTGATAGTGTTGGTTTTTTGCCCTTACCTTTGCGATATTCTTTTAACTGAAATACATAGGCTAATATCTGAGCAACCGCAACAAATAAACCATCTGGAATTTGCTGTTCTAATTCAGTTGTATAATAAATAGCACGTGCTAATGGTGCTGCTGGAACAATATCAATATCATGTTTATTGGCTATCTCCCTGATCTTAAGTGCTAAATGGTCTCCCCCTTTCGCAATAACAACGGGCGCAGAGTCCAGCTTGGGATCGTAGCGAAGTGCGACAGAGAAGTGCTCAGGGTTAGTAATTACAACGTCAGCTTGCGGCACATCAGCCATCATGCGTCGCTGAGCCATTTCACGTTGCAGCATTCTAATACGCCCTTTTACTTCAGGCTTTCCTTCAGAATCTTTGTATTCATCTTTAATTTCTTGTTTGGTCATTTTTAATTGTTGATTAAAGTTCCAAATTTGAAATGGCACATCAATGGCAACAACAATAAGCAGTGAACAACAAATTAAAAGGACAAAGTTTAGTAATATATCTATAGCATGAAAGTAATTGGCAGGAAAAACTTCATTACTGAGCTGGAAAAAATCTTCTAAATTCGAAAAAATTAAGTAACAAGCAATACTTCCCACCAGCCCAACTTTCAAAATAGACTTAATTAATTCAACCCAGCTTTGCAGGCCAAACATCCGTTTTATTCCACTGAGCGGATTTATTTTTGATAACTTAGGCATTGCAGCCTGAGTGGAAAAGCGAACGCCACCGACACCTGCCGCCCCAATAAAAGCAGCAACAAACAAAAAAATGAGCACTAAAAATAAAGGCGCTAGAATATAAACAATCGCATCTAAAATAATAACGAATAAACGATCAAGGTCGAAAATATCGTCGCGCGTTAAGCTAAACATTGCCATCATAATATGACTAAGTGCTTTACTTAAGCCTTCACCAAACCACATTAACCCAACAGCACCAGACACTAATACCGCAACAGACGCTAATTCTCTTGAGCGCGGAACTTGACCTTTCTCTCGCGCCTGCTCAAGCCTTCTGGGCGTGGCGTCTTCGGTACGTTCTTGACCATCTGAATCAGACATAGTGATTTACCCCCAGTCATAACTTAACAATCAATTCGGATCAAACTACACACTTGATCTAAGCCAACTTGCCATATTGCTTCATATTGTGGCAAGATGCCGAGTACTATAAACCAGCTAATAGCCAGACCGAGTAATAAGGCAAATGAGAAACCTAACGAGAAAATATTTAGCTGTGGTGCTGCTCGTGTCATCACGCCGAAGGACAAGTTCACCGTTAGCAAAGCAATCACCCCCGCTAGCGCCATATTCACGCCCGCTTTAAACATATGCCCAAACCAACCTGCAAGCTGGTAATAATCTTTTGGCTGTAGCATAGCCTCACCTATCGGCAAGGTTTTAAAGCTCACAACAACAGCATTTAACATCTCTAAATGCCCATCTGTTGCTAAGAACAATAAAATGGCCAAAAAC
Organism: Photobacterium sp. SKA34; assembly: GCF_000153325.1. Classification (GTDB taxonomy): domain Bacteria; phylum Pseudomonadota; class Gammaproteobacteria; order Enterobacterales; family Vibrionaceae; genus Photobacterium. The sequence continues at coordinate 191,913 of NZ_CH724144.1, read as the reverse complement.
ATATAAAACTGCCCCAACACGGGCGTATTCTGGCCATTCGCAGGATCAACCATTGAAGCAAAGCCTAAACTCGATTGCATACCTAATATTTGACCAAGTAAGACAAATATTTGAGTAATAAATTGTGTTACTAATCCCATTGCTACACCAATGATTAATTGCTGAGTAGTAACAATAAATCCAGCTAAAGAAAGTAACTCAATATCTTGTGGGACTTTTGGTAAAACAGGCAAGACAGCAAATGTAATCGCTAAGGCTAAATATAAGCGAATTTTAGGTGAAACAAAGCGCGCCCCAAAAAACGTCATCGCCATCACCATTGATGAGATACGTGTAAAAGGCCAAAAATAATTTGCTATCCAATCAAGTAAAAGATTTGCGGTATAATGCATAATCGACTGATGCTCGTTTGCTAGTAAAGCAACTGTGGAATTTGATCAATAATGCGATAGAAATAATCCATCAGCATTTGCGTCATCATATGACCAAAGAACATCAGTGCGAGTAACGTCACCACTAAACGGGGTAAGAAACTCAATGTTTGTTCATTAATTGAGGTTGCCGCTTGAAATACAGCCACAACTAAACCAATTAACAGTCCTGGAATGACAATCGCGCACACCATGATAAGTACCATGTATAACGCTTCTTGAAATATCTCAACAAAAGCTTCTGGCGTCATAAAAGCATCCTCTTTATCCGATGTTCATTCACATTAGGTGCCAAAACTACCTGCCAGGGTGGATAAGATCAGGTTCCAACCATCAACTAAAACAAACAACATTAGCTTAAACGGTAACGATACAATCATAGGTGAAAGCATCATCATCCCCATCGCCATTAAGATTGATGCAACAACCAAATCAATAATTAAAAATGGTAAAAACAGCATAAAGCCGATTTGAAACGCCGTTTTAAGCTCTGAAGTAATAAACGCAGGGATCAATACCGTTAACGGCACCGTCTGCGGATCATCTGCCGTTGATCCAGACATATTCACAAACGTTTCTAAATCTTTTACACGGGTTTGTTTAAGCATAAATTGGCGCATCGGATCTTCAGCTTTTGCCAACGCTTCTTTCGCCGTGATTTGCTCATTAATATAAGGCTGAACGGCATCTGCATTGATCTTATCAATCACCGGAGACATCACAAAAAACGTTAAGAACAGCGCTATGCCGATAATAACTTGGTTCGAAGGTGTTTGCTGTAACCCCATGGCTTGACGCAGGATCGACATTACCACCACGATACGGGTGAAAGAGGTCATTAAAATAACCATCGCAGGCAAAAAGCCTAACGCGGTCATTAACGCTAAAATTTGTAGAGTGACAGAATAATCTTCACTACCATCAGGGTTTACTGTCACCGATAATGCCGGTATTCCCCCAGCATTACGGGCTGCTTGTAAGTGACCAGAGGTCGTTTCTGCGCTCATTGCTGTCGCCGTCGTACTATTAGCCATATCTGCTTCAACCGCATGCGCTATATTGATTGACGATAACAACACCGAGATAGCAAGAAAAGCCATCCAAGTGGTAAGAGTGAATTTATTTTTTAACATTATTTTTCATTAGCTTGCTAAGCTGAGAAGCGAAATCTCTGCTTGGCGATTCGTCCATGTTTAAAGGCTTATCCAATTTACTCAGCAAAGAAATATTATGTTGAGTAATACCCACCAACATCTGCTCTTCACCCAATTGCAATAGCACGACTCTCTCTCGTTGCCCGACAGCCAGCTGTGTAATCACTTTTAAACCCGAATCATTACCACTGATCCCTGCCACTCGCATTCGTTTTAATAACCAAGCTAAGAAAACAATAATCGCAATCACAAGCAGTAAAGAAGCTAGAGTGGTCGCGATATTTAAGTCAGGTGCTTGTCTTAATGCCGGTGCCGGTTTTTCAATCGTTTTCTCAACCGCTGTTTGTGCGAAACAAGACAGCGTGAAAAATAATAGCGATAATACTGTAAATATTTGGCCTACAATCCTTTTCATGACCCGCCTTAACGTAACTTTTTAATACGCTCAGTTTGGCTGATCACATCAGTCAAACGAATACCAAACTTGTCATTGACCACAACCACTTCACCATGTGCGATAAGGGTTCCATTGACCATCACATCTAATGATTCACCCGCAATACGATCAAGCTCAACCACTGAACCTTGGTTTAATTGCAGTAGGTTACGGATACTAATTTGCGTACGTCCAACTTCCATCGAAATGGTAACCGGAATATCCATAATGGTATCAAGCTTACGACGTTCATCATCGGTGATTGGTACCGTTTCATCAGTCAGCTCTTCTAGTGGTGCTGGTTGCACATCATCCGCCTGCTCTGCTAATGCTGCAGCCCAATCATCTGCCATTTGTTGGTCATTATTATTTGACATTGTTATCGTCCTTTTCTTATTCGTTACTATCACTATTAATATTAAGTAATGCCGTGCCTAGCTCATCACGGTCGAGAAACGCCAAGTCCGTTTTAACCATATCGGGACGTTGTAGTTTCTCACTAATTTTCAATGCTACATTGTCACCAGAACGCCCCATTTTGGCGTGATAAGTCGGTAAATCTTCAACAAAAATGGTCGCTTGCTCAGGCATATCAATAGGGATTACATCGCCAACTTGTAGCTCCATCAAATCACGTAACGATAAATCTACATCCAATAATTTGGCGCGAAGATTAACTGGCACATCCATGATTTCATCACGTAATGCTTTACTCCAACGTACGTCGGTGTCCATCTTGTCACTTTGTACACCCGCATCGAGTAATTCACGGATTGGCTCAACCATCGAATATGGCATGACGACATGAAAATCACCGCCGCCACCATCAACTTCAATATGAAATGAACTCACCACTATCACTTCTGTTGGACTCACAATATTAGCCATGGTCGGGTTCACTTCTGAGTCTAAATATTCAAACTCAACCCCCATCACCGGAGACCATGCTTCACGGTAATCTTCAAACACTAGCTTAAGCAACATTTGTACAATGCGACGTTCGGTTGGGGTAAATTCACGACCTTCAATTTTGGCGTGAAAGCGACCATCACCACCAAAAAAGTTTTCTACCAGAATAAAGACGAGGCGCGCTTCCATTGTAATAAGCGCGGTGCCTTTTAATGGGCGAAAGCGCACCATGTTTAAGCTTGTTGGTACATACAGTGTATTTTGGTACTCACCAAATTTAATCATCTGTACGCCGTTGATCGACACTTCCGCCGTTTTACGCAGCATATTAAACAGGCTGATACGCATATGGCGGGCAAAACGCTCATTGATAAGCTCAAGTGTTGGCATCCGACCACGAACAATGCGGTCTTGTGATGAAAAATCAAAAGTAGCAACATCATTCGCTACATCGTTATCATGAAGTTCATCTTCTGGCTCATCGACACCATGAAGTAGCGCATCAATTTCATCTTGGGTTAATAAATCACTCACTGTAAACCTACTGCATTACAAAACCAGTAAAAAGAACCCGCTCAACTGCAGGTGTTCCAGCCACTTTAACCATTGTTGCTTTAACAGCTTCAAGCGCTTGTTGGCGTAACTGATCACGGCCATTAGGACTACGTAATTGCTCAACGGTTGCGACCCCGAATGCTTGAAGAAGAGTACTTTCAATTAACGGTATGTGCAGTTTCGCCAAGGCTTCATTTTTATCGCCACGTACCATTAATTGCACTTTAATTTGAACCACTCTATCTCGTGTATCACCCGTAACATTGAAAGTAAAAGGCTGAGGTAATACAACATAGTAAGCTGACATTACAGGTGCTGGTGACGCTGTGTTTTCTTGAACCGTTGCAGCCACTTGTGGAGATTCTTTTGCGTCATCACCATTTAGCAACCAAAAGCCAATGCCTGCCGCCAATATTACAATGACAGCTACTGCACTTATTAACATCAGCTTTTTCTTGCCCATTGCCATTTTTATTCCTTTTTGTCTTTATTTTCATTAATTAAATTATTAGCAATTGTTAATTACGCATAGTAATCAACCCGATCTTTATTTTTTGTTACAAACATCTCAATCGTATCAAGATGTTTATCTGATTTAGCCTCATTAGTGCCTGCAAAAGATTCATCATGAGCAGTGCCTGATGATTGCCCCTCAGAATGCTGCTGTGAGAACTGTTGCGCAAATTGACTTGAACTGTCTTGCTGAACAGAGCCTTGCGCTAACTGCAAGCCTTGTTGCTGCATCATCTCACGTAGCCTTGGCATTGCTTGTTCAACCATATCGCGTGTTTGGCCATTATTAACGGTAAATTGCACTGAAGCTTGATCTTGATTCAAGGCTAATTTGATTTGAATTTTGCCGAGTTCTGGCGGATCTAATCGGATATCAATTTGCTTTAAATTTTTTGCCATCATCATATTAATACGCTCAGAAACTTGTTCTCCCGCCTGCTCTTTTGTCAGCAGTAATGGCGACTGAACCTGCGTATTCGCATGTTGTAAGTCCATTTTCATCGAATTGGTTTGTTGGTTACCCATGAGTGACGATAATGGTTGTGAAGACATACTGTCTTGCTCTTTTTCCTGACCATCAACCAGTGTTTTTCTAACCGCTTCCATCATTCCATTTGTTGCGAGCAATTCAGAATTTTTTTCCCCAGAAAGAAACGCATTCACGACACTATTTTCAGTTTTTACGCCAGATAACGTTGTTTTAAATTCTGGATCGGTTGAAAGCAGGGTCGCTTCATCGCTTGCATCCGCTTTTACTGCAGCAGTTGCAGCATGCCACCCCATTTTTAGATCACTCGATTTACCATCCGTTTGCAGCACTTTCTCTTTTTCAGTTAACTCATTTTGCTTGATTGAAGCGATTTCAGAGCTATCTAATACAAATTTGTCACCTGAGAGTTCCGGCTTTACATCTAAAAACGCATCTGATGATGTCATTTGCTCTGACTGTGGCGGCAAAACTTTGCCTCCTCCCGGAGATTGTTGACTAAATTGTTGATTTGATTGATTCAAACGTTGAAGAAAACCCGCGCCTTCAAACAGCACTTTTTCAACATCATCAATACTTTCGCCATCGTCAACATTATCAACACTGGCGATATCATCACCATCAGCAACAGATACAACCTCATCTGAAACAGCATTATCAGAGACTAACTCAGCGTTAGATTCAGCATCGATAACTAAATCATCAGAGACAATGCTCGCTTCTTCTCCAGTTTCAACATCTGTCGATTTTTGTGTTTTTTGTTCTATTTTTAAATCACTTACCGATGTTTTCTCTGTTGATGCCGCTTGTAACTGAGAATCAAACGAAGCATCTTTATAACCTTCGCTTTTTTCTACTGTTTTAGTATTTGAAGATCCCGCAGGTGTGGCTTTTACGTGCGATGTTGATAAGGGATTTAATAGATTCATAGCCAATTCAAACCTAGTGCTGGGCGTGGAGAATACAAAACGTAACCAATTGATCTTCCAACGACAAAAAGAGATAAGTTGGAGTAATGCAAAAACTAAACCAGTTACTCATCAATAAGGTTATTGTTGTAACCTTCGCGCAAACTGCAACGTAACAAATTCATCCATCATTTTTTGCTCTTGCTTATCAAGCCACTGTTTATGTTCGCGTTCGCGTTTTTCTACCAGCCATTCAACCGAACGCCTTTTTTGCTGCATTTCTTGCCAGTGCTGGGAGCACTTTTGAATTTGTTCTTCAAAGTACCCTCCTGCTTGCTTTTGCTTTTCTAATGTTTGATCCAGTTGCGTTAAGAATTTTTGTAAATGACTATATTCGCTTGCCGTTAAGCCTTCTTGGCCTCTGACAGATAACTGATTGAGATAATCCAATCGATATTTTTCGATCTGCGCTAACTGCTGTAAGTAATTTTGTTGCTCAATGCGGGCTTGGTTTAACGCTAAACTTGCTTGATGCTCTTGCTCTTTCGCTTGATCGATGATTAAACCTAGCGCGTTAGACATACTTAATTTCCTTATCCATGATCACCTGCAATTAACCACCTAATGTTGAGCGCAACATATTGACGCACATCTCATAGGGCACAGACTCTTTCATTTCTTGTTGCAGATAAGCGTCTAATTTCGGTTTAAAACTAAAAGCTTGATCAATCGTGTTATCCGTTCCGGGCTTATAAGCACCAATGGAGACTAAATCTTGATTTTTACGGCATATAGAAAGAATTTGACGTACCGCTTTTGACATCAACATGTGCTCTTCGCTCACAATCGCAGGCATGACACGGCTCACCGAGCGTTCAACATCAATCGCAGGATAATGTCCCGCGTCTGCCATCTCACGAGATAACACAATATGACCGTCTAAAATCGCACGAGAGGCATCTGCAATAGGATCTTGCAAGTCATCACCTTCACTAAGAACGGTAAAAAAGGCCGTTATAGAGCCTTGATTTTCATTGCCATTACCTGCGCGTTCCACCAGCGCAGGTAACTTTGCAAATACCGAAGGTGGATAACCTTTGGTAGCTGGCGGCTCACCAACCGACAGTGCGATTTCACGTTGTGCCTGTGCAAAACGGGTCAGTGAATCCATCAAGAGTAATACATCAAAACCCTGATCGCGGAAATACTCAGCAATCGTCAATGATGTTTGACAACCTTTTAAACGCATTAATGGTGAAGCATCGGCAGGTGCAGCAACCACCACCGATCGCGCACGACCTTCAGGACCTAAGCTTTCTTCAATAAACTCTTTGACTTCACGACCACGCTCACCAATAAGGCCAACCACAACAATCTGGGCATTGGTGCCACGAGTCATCATGCCTAGTGTCACAGACTTACCAACACCAGAACCTGCAAATAAACCAATACGCTGGCCTTTACCTACCGTCAAACAGCCATTGATCGCTTTAATACCCACATCAAGCGGCTCTTTGATTGGTTTACGGGCGAGAGGATTGATAGGAGTGGCATTAAATGAAGCCCGATGCTCGGTAAAAATAGGCCCTAAGCCATCGAGCGGATTACCAACCCCATCAATAACCCGACCTAATAGTTCTGGACCAACAGGTAGGCCGCTATTGTGCAAAATAGGCGTGACTTTAGCGCCAGGCATCACCCCAAGTAACTGCTCACTCGGCATGAGAAACAAGGTTTCACCTGAAAAGCCAACTACTTCAGCTTCTAGTTCACCATTTAACGTTTCGACTTTGCACAAACTTCCAACAGGGGCGCGACAACCTATAGCTTCAAGTGTTAAACCAACCACACGTACTAAACGTCCAGATGCAACAGGCTTACACCCTGTCCCTTCCGTTTTATATTGGCTTAACCGTTCGGCTAGTGAGGCTGTCATTTAGATTGATCTCGAACGCTACTATTAACCGCTTCAAAGCAGCTTAAAGAGTGACGAATGCGATCATCAATAAAATAGTCAACCGAAGTATCATGGCTACTCAGTTGCAGATCACCACGATTTAAACTTGGTTCAGCAATAAGTTTCCATTTACGTTCTAACAAATCATCATCACTAAAGTTTTGTTTTACTATGGCCACATCTTCAGGATGCAGATTCATCGTAATATCACGATTGGCAACTGGTAACGTCGCCACCACTTCACGAATTGTATTTAAAATCACTTGTGGGTTCGTTTTTACTTCCACCCGGATCAACTCTTTCGCTAAACCTAAAGCCAGTTGCATCACCTGATCTTCAACATCACGATCAACTTGTGCAATTGGCGCTAATAACTTTTCAGCCACTGACGCCAAGTAGTTCACTTGTTCCGTTATTTGTTGTTGGGCTAACTCTAGACCTTGTTGTAACCCTTGTTCTTTGCCGTCAACAAGACCGGATTCAAGCCCTTCTGCATGACCGGTTTTAAACCCTTCACTGCGTCCTGCTTGTCGTCCTTGCTCTATTCCTTCGTCATACGCCGATTGCTGCATCGCTTCTAGATCAGCAGCCGTTAATGGCGGAGGCCCCGCTTCTTCTTCAGGGGCGAATTCTTCAATAACAGGACGAGGCTGGTAATTAAAAGCATTGTCACTGTGATCTTGATGCTCTTCTGAATAATCAGGGTATGCCCAACGTTCTAATTCTTGCGCTTGGTGGTCAGAAACTCGAAAAAAGCCACGACGACGTTCATCACTCATGACGACCACCTGCTAGTTCAACAATTGGGATAATTTTATAGGTATTCATCTGCACCGCCACCGCTGCCACCAAGCATAATTTCACCTGTATCAGAAAGACGACGAGCAATAGTTAGAATTTCTTTTTGCGCCGCTTCTACATCAGCAACACGAATCGGCCCCATCGCTTCTAACTCTTCACGTAGCATTTCAGAAGCACGCTTGGACATATTGGCGAAGAACTTATCACGCAGCATATCATCAGCACCTTTTAGTGCTTTTTGTAAGAGATCTTGTGGCACATCACGGAGCAAGGTTTGAATACCGCGATCATCGACTTCTGTTAAGTTATCAAATACAAACATTAAGTCTTGGATCTGAGTCGCCGTATCTTCATCCGTTTCACGGATCTGATCCATCAACAAGCCTTCAACATTATTATCGAGGTAGTTCATGATCTCAGCCGCTGCTTTCAAGCCGCCAATTTTAGCTGCTTGCGCACCAGCTTGACCGGCAAACTGTTTCTCCATGATATCGTTTAACTCATGTAATGCTGCTGGTTGTACTTCTTCTAAGTTCGCAATACGCATCATCAAATCTAAACGTACACGCTCAGGAAATTGCGCCAATATTTCCGCTGATTGTTCCGGTTCTAAGTATGATAAAACGATGGTTTGGATCTGCGGGTGCTCATTGAGAATAATGCTCGCTACTTGACGAGGATCCATCCATTTCAGCGAATCTAAGCCGCGAGAGCCACTGCCCATCAGGATTTGATCAACAAGGTTATTCGCTTTGTCTTCACCTAATGCAGCAACTAATGTGTTACGCACGAAATCTTCGCTGCCCATGCCAATGCTGGTGTATTTTTGAATATCTTCGAGAAACAATCGGTGTACACCGGAAACTTTCTCTTGGCTAAGATCTGTCATACTTGCCATCGCACCACCCACACGCTGCACCTGTTTAGGTTCAAGGTGACGAATAATACTGGCGGCATCTTGCTCACTAAGACTAAGCAGTAAAATTGCGGCTTTTTCTGTCCCGCTTAGTGTACTTGGATCAAATTTATTTTCACTTATAGCAATATCATTAGCCATCTTCATTCACCCAACTTTTAACCACTTGTGCTGCGAGATCAGGTTCATTATCCACCAATGCTCGGACGGCTTTCAGTAAGTCTTCATCTTTATGTAAATTTGGTAAATCTAAGCTACTAGAGCTTAATTCAAATCCTTCACCACCATCCAATTCTGCGCCAATGAGCCCAACAGAATCTGCTGAGTTTGCCATAACAGGCATACCATTTTCGTCTAATGGCGTACCGTCTGGTGCTTGGTTTGGATACAACAGCTTACGCATTGCTGGGCGTACTAATACCATGATCACCACAATAATAACGAGCGCCGCTGCAATCCAACGTACCCAGCTACTAAAGTTCGGATTTTCCCAGATAGGAAGATCGGCTGCTAATTGAGATTCTGGCAACGCAAAAGGAACGGAAAGCACTTCAAGTAAATCCCCTCGCGCTTCTAAAAAACCAATACCGCCCATTAGTAAACGACGAATTTTAGCAATTTCCGCTTCTGAAACAGGTACTCGAGTTACATCGCCCGTTTTAGGATCAGTGATGGTCTTATAATCCACCGCAACAGATACCGTTTGACGGTCAATAACCCCCGTTTGTGCTCGCTTATGACTAATCGTGGTATCTAATTCATAGTTACGGGTAGATTCTCTATGTACGGAACCATCACTACCGTTCGTACCCGACTGCATATCTTTCACATTTTGAGGAATAGCCGACTCAACAGGCGGCTGATTACTTAATGCACCAGGAATGCCCGCAACTTGGTTACCACCATTAATATCTTCAAGCGTAAATTCGCTGCGCGTTGCCGCTGTTGATGGATCATAGCGCTTACGCGTTTCTTCTAACGCCGAGAAATCCATTGCAACATCAACTTGCGAAGTATAATTACCCAGCCCTAAAACAGGCATTAAGATAGCATCAATTTTTTCGCGTAATGCTTGTTCCTGTTTACGCTCTAATTCGTATTCTTTTCGTTTCGCTGTTGTACTAGGATCTTCAGTACCAGAGCTCAATAATCGACCATGTTGATCGGTTACCGTCACTCGTGTTGGACGAAGCCCAGGCACCGCTGTTGCAACCATATCAACAATGGAGTCAACTTCTTGTTGTCCTAATGAACCACCAGAAGATAAGGTTAAAAATACTGTTGCCGTCGCTTCTTGGTTATGACGAACAAATACACTTTGTTTTGGTGTCGCCAGTAAAACCTGCGCTTTACGTACTTGGCTAATTTGTTCAATGGCACGGGCTAATTGACGTTCACGACTGAGCTTTAAACGCTCACTTTCCATTCGTTGTGATACACCAAAACCCATGTCTTGTAATAAAATATCGTCGCCTTCTACCGTCTGAGCATTTAATCCAGTACGCGTTAAATCTAACTTAATCGCGCTGTATTCATCAGCCGGAACACGAATCGTATTGCCATCTAATTGATATGCAATTTTCTTTTGATCAAAGTGATCGAGGATTGGAATTAATTCTTCGGTTTCATAAGAGCCTAACGGGCGCATCTCAGGCTCTTTGATCCACATTGTTACCAACACTATTAGCGCGACACAAATTGCCACCGATAGCACTAGAATAACTTGACGTAATAAATCCAAGTTCCCCAAAATACTATCAGTTGAAGAGGCTTTCTTCTCTGAAATATCAACGCCTTGATCAGCCCCCATATCATCATGTAATACAGGAGCCGAGCCATTGCCCGATACCGCTAATGGTTGATTAATGTTTTCTTCTGCCACGACTTTTACCCATAAACTGCAAGAATAACGGTGTTACTTTCCATACTTTAAAAAGTCAGGCTTATACCGGCATATTCATTAATTCTTTGTACGCTTGTACCATTTTATTACGCACTTGTACGGTTGCTTCAAACGCCACACTAGACTTATTTCTTGCAATCATGACATCCGCTAATGAAACGCTACGATCGCCTTGATCGAAACGCGTTGCTAACTCACTTGATTGCCCTTGTAGCTGGTTTACTGATTGCAATGCATCATTCAAAAGATTGCCAAAATCAGAGCTCACTTGTTGGGCTGTTGCTGGGGAAGTGGTATTTTGAGCATCCAGTCTCATTGCTTGCATTTCTGCTTGTAATCCGTTTACTTTCATTCCGTGATTCTCTCTATCAATGTATTTATTTTAATGGCTCACTACGCAGGAATTTCAATACCTGCATCACGCATTTTCGCCAATTTATAACGCAAAGTTCGAGGGCTGATCCCTAACTGCTCTGCCACATCTTTACGGCTGCCTTCACAGGCGATTAAAGTATCTAAAATAATGCTAAATTCTTGTTCACGTAACTCACTACCCAGCCCTTCCCCCGTAGCCGTCGGTTTAGGACGAACTGCCACTACGCAAGGTTCGGGCTCTGGCACACTTTGAGGTATTTCAGTATCCAGCCAATCAAAATGTTCTAATAAAATATCGTGCTGCTGAATGTGATTGTTATCGCAAAGAATTAACGCGCGTTGAATAACATTATCTAATTCTCGTACATTCCCAGGCCACGGATAGTGCACTAATTTATCTTGTGCAGTCTGACTTATACTTGGTACCACATTTCCTTGCTTGATACTGTGTCGCTCTGCAAATAATGTCGCTAATGGCAGAATATCTCCCTGTCGTTCAGCTAAAGCAGGCCAAGCAATTGGGAAAACATTAAGTCGGTAGTACAAATCTTCACGAAAATGCCCTTCAGCCACATAAGTTTTAAGTTCACGGTTACTGGTCGCAAGAATACGTACATCTAACTTAATGCTTTTACGACCACCTAAACGTTCAACTTCACGCTCTTGCAATACACGCAACAATTTTGCCTGTAGGCCTAAATCCATTTCACTGATTTCATCAAGCAACAAGGTGCCACCTTGCGCTTGCTCAAATTTACCTGGACAGGCTTGAATCGCCCCCGTGAATGCGCCTTTTTCATAGCCAAATAAGGTTGCTTCAAGCATATTTTCAGGAATAGCAGCGCAGTTAATAGCAATAAAGGGCCCACCTTTACGCTCGGAGTTATCGTGGATATAGCGAGACAGTACTTCTTTTCCTGAGCCACTCGGCCCTAGCACCATCACATTAGCCTCGGTTTTTGCTACTTTATCAGCAAGTGCTAACAACTTAATACTTTTCGGATCAGCAACAACGGTTTTACTGCTTTGTTTTTTGATCGGAGCATAACGCCCAACCATATTTAACAATACTTCGGGCGCAAAAGGCTTTGCCATATAATCAATCGCACCTTCACGCATCGCCGCGACTGCATCTTCAATATTGGCGTAAGCCGTCATTAATAGCACTGGGATTTTAGGCCAATTTAATTTAATACTGCGAAGTAATGCTAATCCATCCATCCCTGCCATTTGTACATCAGAAACAACGATATCAACCGTTTCCGACTTCATGATCACTAGAGCATGTTCAGCACTTTCCGCTTCAATCCATTGATACCCAGCCAACGCTAGCGTATCAACCAATGCTTCGCGTAATCCTTCATCATCTTCGACTACTAGGACTCTCGTTTGATTCATCTCTTCTCTCCATGAGTATGATCTGGCACTTTAATGCTCACGATGCGGCTAACTGCGGTTGCATATTCTGCTGTGAGGAGGCAGTAGGAAGGGTTAAGGTAAAGCATGTCCCTTTACCTAACTCTGATGTTAAAGACAACTTGCCACGATGCGCGAGTGCCACCATGTGAACAACAGCTAATCCCAACCCTGTACCTTGTTTTCGAGTGGTAAAGAAAGGCTCTAAGACTTTGCTTTGGAGCTCTGTCGCAATACCGGGGCCATTATCAGTTACTGATAACAAAATATCGTTACCTACGGCATAGCAAGACACAGCAACAGTACAGCCTTTACCTGACATTTGGATAGCGTTGGTAATTAGGTTACTGATAGCGCTCGCCAGTGCATTTTCATTACCTAAGATAGCCAGTGATTCATCATCGCAGTCAATACTAAAATCAACATTTTGGCTCATCACCAGCGTTTCAACCATGTTTTCCATGCTATTAAGTAAACTTTCTAATGAAAAACAATTCACCACTTTATTATCACCACCTTTGGCAAACAGCAGCATATCATTAACTTGTTTTTCAAGATCTTGTAGGCGATCAACAAGCTTACCTTGGAAACGTTCACGGGTTGTTGCTGGCAAGTTAGGCGCCGATAAATTGGCGGCGTATAGCATCGCACTCGATAATGGCGTTCTGACTTGATGCGCCAAGGATGCAACCATTTTTCCTAAGGATGACAGTCGCTGCATTTCACTTAATCGTGATTGCAATTGGCGCGTTTCTGTCATGTCTGTAATTACAATTAACTGTCCAGCAGAAGATGCTGAAATAGCTAATTTCACCTTAGCTCCAGAGCGGAGTGAAATTTCATGTCCATCATCCTCCTGAGGCTGAAAACAACGCTGGATAACATCTACCCAACGTTCGCCTTCAAGGGGCTCACCCAACAAACGTAATGCTTCATTATTGGTTTCACAAATAATGCCTTTAGGATCGAGTAAAATGACACCAACAGGCATCACTTCCAGCACTTGTTGATAACGTTCAACTTGTTGTTCTAATGCCCCAATCACTATTGCTTTATCATCCATGCATGAAACCTAATAACAAAAAATTTAATGTAATTTATAAAAAAGCAATTTACATGCCATATATTATTCTTTTAAATCATGAGATTACAAATTAATTATGACAAAAAAACAATGTCAAAAAAATGACACTGCATTAGAGTTTTATGGAATTGATTAAAAAAATACAGATTAGTAGCAGTTTTTTGAGAGGTTGTTGCTAAAAATAAATTAAAAGTAATTTAGTATTAGGCACTTCTGTTGAAAATGATGAATTAACAACTCGCTATTTAGATTGCTGTGAGAAATAAAAAAGCCGACGTCAAATTAATGGCATCGGCTTTCTATTAATTCATGGCGCTCTATTAGCCTTCTTTATTCAGACCATATTTGCGCATTTTTTCTACTAACGTGGTTCGTCGCATACCGAGCATATCAGCAGCCCTTGCAACAACACCTGACTGAGCATCTAACGCTTGCTTAATCATGTCGACTTCAAGATCTGCCAGCATTTCTTTTAGATTCAGACCTTCAGGAGGAAGTTCACTATTTACACCTGCTTGCTCATCGTCATACGACGAAAACATACTTGCTAACGCTTCTTGCTCTAACTCCTCAACACTTAACTGAGAATTTTCTGGCGTAAAGTCAGGAAGTTGGCTGTAGCGATACTTAATTGGTAGATGATTAGTATCCACCATTTCTCCTGGATACAAGATACATAAACGCTCAACAAGGTTTGCAAGCTCACGTACGTTACCAGGCCAGCTATGCTCCATTAATGAGTTAATCGCACGCGGTGTAAAGTGAATGCGTTTCGCACCTTCAGCTTCCATTCGAGTTAGTAACTCTTGAAGTAATAAAGGCAAATCTTCGATACGTTCACGCAATGCGGGCATATCAATAGGAAAAACATTAAGGCGATAGTACAAGTCTTCACGGAATAAATTCTCATGAATCATTTTATCTAAATCGCGGTGGGTTGCCGCAACGATGCGTACATTAGTTTTAATGGTTTGACTACCGCCAACACGTTCAAAGCTTCGTTCTTGCAAAACGCGTAGTAGCTTAACTTGCATCGACATCGGCATATCACCGATTTCATCAAGAAATAACGTACCACCTTCTGCTAATTCAAAACGGCCTTTACGTGCAGAAATCGCCCCTGTAAATGCCCCTTTTTCATGACCAAACAATTCACTTTCGAGTAAATCTGGCGGAATAGCACCACAGTTGACTGGAACAAACGGACCTTTACCACGCGAAGAGTGATAATGAACATTACGCGCGACAACTTCTTTACCTGTACCTGACTCACCTAATATCAGCACACTCGCATCACAAGCAGCTACTTGCTCCATAAGATGACGGATCTGACTAATTGCAGCACTACTACCAACCATGCTACGGAATAACGTATTTTTACGTCCTAGCTGAGGAACTTGGTAAGCGCGTTTACCCATGTATTCTTGGCAATGACGGAAAGCATCAACGAGTTGGTTATAATGCAAAGGTAATTCTAGATCGCCAACATAATTCGCTAAACCAGAAAGATGAGCACGGTGATTTCCAAGCGATACAACAGGAATATGGGCATGAATTTTTAATGTATCTACGATATGAGATAAACTTTTATTTATTTCAATATTACCCAGTAAACATGCACCCCATGACTGCTGCCATAATGAAGTATCAATATCTTGTGACGAGATAATTTCACACTGCTCACCGACAAATCCCAGAATTACACTTAGATTATGACGTTGGTGTTGATCGTCTTCAATAACGAGTGTCTTTGCTAAACCTTGCATAGAATGGATATAGCCTGCCTTCATAAAGTGATGTAATTATTGGCTTATTTGATGGAAATGCGAACCACTACCAATATTATTGTTATCTATTGTAATTAAACCATAGGAGAAGGCAATATTTGATAGAGGAAAGGTGTGATACCAATACAAGGATATAAAACAATAGGACGAATATTGCTCATTTACAGCTATTCATCCTATATTCGAAGAATTATTACCATTTTTTATAGTGTTATCCTGCCTATATGCATTTTAACACTTAAGATTACTCATTAACTCGCTTCACTTAGATGATGATACTCAGTTGGGATTTGATCCCACGCTGATTTAATTTCACGTAGCATACCAATCACATCATCAATTGGCTTAGTTTGGTTTTCGGCATTCGCTCGGCTAATTTCACTCGCCATAAACTCATATAACGCATCAAGGTTCTTAGCAATATCGCCACCTTCTTCCATTGATAAGCAGTCACGCAGGCTTAATACGATATCTAATGCTTTGCTTAAACGCTCACATTTAACCGCAATATTGCCTTGATCCATTGCCGCTTTTCCTTGGATTAAACGCTCAATCGCCCCTGCATATAGCATTTGAATAACACGGTGAGGAGAAGCACTGGCTAATTGTGCATTTACTGAAACTTTTTTATATGCCTGAAGAGAGCCACGCATGATGTAATCCCTTATTTAATAAGTGAAATCAAAATCAACAAAACCAAGAAGACTATGAACCGTTTTGTTGAATATTGCTGTACAGTGATAACGATTGTTTGCTCTTTTTAGAACGGACTAATCGATCACCAATAATATCTTTGTGTTTCTGAATTAAGCTTTTTAATGCTTGAGTTCGTGCAACCACATCATCAAACACTACGCGCGTTAAATCAGGTTGCCCCAAAACACGCTCTACTTCTTGATGACGTAATGACACTAAGTTTTCTAACTGCTGCGGAAAGTCATCGTTATATTCATCTGCAGTTAGTAATTGCTCTATTTGCAGCTCTAGATGCGTTAACTGTTCCATATTTATCCTTAATCAAATGAAAGCATTAGGCTCATCATACTGTTGAGCTGATTGTTCATTTGGCCGATAGCTTCATCCATCGCTAAAAACTGTTTGTAAGTGCGATCTTCATAAGCTTTCATGCGTTTATCGAGTTGCGCCATATCATCATCTAATGATTTCTGACGCTCTTTTAATGTGTCTTCTTTTACTGATAAAGCACCGTCGGTTTTATCAGTAAAACTATCTAACAATTTATCAGCTTTAGCTAAAAATCCCGTGTCTTCCTGTCCGAAAAACTGCCCAATAACATTAAAATTTTCACTAATGATGTCATCAAGTTTATCGCTATCATCTTCCAGTTCTAACGTGCCATCACGTTGTACGGAAATACCAAAATCTGACAACTGATACAATTTGCCGTTAACTTCAATCGGCTCATTCATCAAGCCACGCATTTGGCTGAGTACTGAACGGGTTAAGCTATCGCCGTTAAGTGCGCCTGCACGGTTTGGATCATCCGGCTTTTTATCTGGATCAAAACCTGTTAGCTTATCTGTTGTAGTAATTAAACCGTTATAAGCATCAACAAAAGATTTTAGTGAATCTTTGGTACTCTTTTCATTATTTTCGATGGTAATTTTTACAGATTTAACATCAACATCATCAGTTTCAACGTTACCTGAACCTGAAGTTCCCGTCAGCTTTTTCAGATCTAAAGTCACACCTTCAATAACATCTTCAAAGGTATTATTACTGCTGGTCACGGTAGTAAAGTTATCTATCTTAATGCGTGCATCTTGCGCTTCTTGCATTTGATCAACTTTACTGTCTGTCATCCCTTCTTTATAAGCCAGTGATGCCAATTGCCCAGTCATACCAGAAGTATCAATTTCAATTTTATTTTCAACACCGGTATCTTTAGATGAGAAAACGATTCTAGAGCCGCCCTCTTCACCAGTGTTGATCACCGTCGCCGTTAAACCTGGGTTACCTTCTGCGTTGTTAATCGCATCGACAATCGACGATAAATCATCGTTGTCTTCAGTAATATTTAAGGTCATCGACTTATCGCCAACCTTAATGACCATTTCACCACTACCGAGTGAGGCTTCCGGATCGCCGCTAAATAACTCTTGTCCCATTAATTTATGAGACTGCGCCATTTGCTCTACGTTAATGGTATAAGTACCGTTTTTCGCTTTCGCATCCGCTTTAACCGATACGTAATCACTATTATCAGAGGTTGCTTTTTGACTAGAGAAAGCATCGTCTTTAGCAAACTTTTCTAGCATGGTTTGAATACTGCTCATAGACGATTTAACTTGCCCATAAGCACTAAGCGAGACATCAACCTTTTTTTGTTGGTCAGTAATACGATCCGCTTTAGGCTTTCGTTCCGCCGCTACTAATTGTTGCGTCATACCTGCGACATCTAAACCCGATGCCATACCCGCAGCACTTAACCCCATCGTAAATACCTCTTAAACTATTTTGCTCAGCGAGCTCAGGGCATGCTTGGCTAAATTTTTGTTTAACTCTAGCAATTCTTGTGCCGGAACTTGACGAATAACTTCACCACTGGCTTTATCAACAATAGTGGCTATTTGCTCACCGGTTTCTTCATCTTGATAGAAACGTAAGCTGCGGTTAAATTGTTGTAAAACCATCTCGATCTGCTTAATTCTCTCTTGATCGGAACGGCTATTTTGCAAAGATGAATTAAGGGGATCGTCAACGTCTGTTCGGTTTACAGCATTTACTTGTTCTGTGGGCGGCAAATCATTGCCTAGCGATGTTTGAGACTCTGAAGCGGCGTTTGACGTGGTTGCTTGAGTAGTCGACTTTCCACTGTTCTCTTTTACTAATGAATGAGAAAGTGTGTTGTGAGGTATTGAAGTAGGATTGATCGCCATGGTCATTTTCCTTTAGCGATATAGCCAAAATACAATAATGCCCCGCTAAAACTAACGGGGCATCAATAAGACAGATTAACCTAGTAGGCTAAGTGCAGCCTGTGGGATCTGCTTAGCTTGAGCAAGAATTGATGTACCTGCTTGCTGTAGGATCTGACCTTTAGTCATATTAATGGTTTCAGAGGCGAAATCTACATCTTTAATACGGCTGTTAGACGCATTTACGTTTTCGTTGATGTTAGCTAAGTTGCTCATAGTGTGGTTCATACGGTTTTGGAATGCACCAATTTCCGCACGCTTCTCATCCACTTGCTCCATTGCTGAATCTAATACATCAATCGCGTTTTGTGCGCCTTCTGCCGTTGATAGATCAAGGCTTGCTACAGATTCTGTTGTAACTGTGCCAGTATTAACCGCTTCATCACCAGCACCATTTAGATCATAAGTTTCGATACCTACATCAAATTTAGCCTTTGATAAATCGATATCAAATGTACCAGCAACTTCAGCGATAGCAGCAGCACCATTTGTCGTAACTTCCTGACCAGTAATTGCACCTGCCGCACCAACGACTGCTGTACTACCAATAGTAATTGTATCGCCTACAGAAGCAGCAGCAAAATCAGCAGTAATATCTAATTGTGTGCCATCATCTTTACCCGTAACAAGAACGTTGCCATCTTTATCAAGTTCAGCTTTCATTCCTGTTGTAGAACCTGCTGTTGCTGCTTCTGTTGTAGCAATTTCTGCGTTAATAGCATCAGCAATATCTTGGTTTGTAGCATTTTGCGCTACTGTCACTGCGGTATCTAAGCCAGCAATCGTTAAATCCATACCTTTTGTTGCTGTACTAATACCAGATAAGGTTTGCGTCGCTTGAACAGCAGCTTCAGCAGCTTTACCTTCAACATCACCATTTGTTACTTTGATATTACTAATACCATCGATATTGTTCAGTTTATTCTGTAGATCTTCTGCGGTCATATCTTTAGTGACTTCAATCTTATGCTCAGTATCACCAAGCTTAAGGCTAAAGGTTTTATCACCTGTTGATGTACCAGCTTCAAACTCATCTGCAAGCGCTTTTGTTACATCCGCAACACCTGAATATGAACGACCAAGAGAGTGAGAAGACACGTCCATCAACTCTAAACTTTGCGTTTCATTTGAGTTAGCACCAATCTGGAATGACTTCTCACCAAATGAACCATCAAGCAGGTTCTGACCACCGAAGCTTGTGGTATCAGCAATACGGTTCATTTCGCTTTGTAGCTGACCCATTTCTTTCTGCATTGCTTCACGGTCTTTATCTGAGTTTGAACCGTTCGCAGACTGTAGCGCAAGCTCACGCATACGCTCCATGATTGTGGTTGACTCTTGCATTGCACCTTCAGCAGTCTGTGCCATTGAAACACCGTCGTTGGCGTTACGCATTGCAACGTTTAAACCGTTAGTTTGGTTTGTTAGACGGTTAGAGATTTGAAGACCTGCTGCATCATCTTTCGCAGAGTTAATACGAAGACCTGATGATAGTTTTTGCATGCTGTCGGCAACGCTACTGCTAGCACTGTTTAGGTTACGCTGGGCAGTCATTGCTGTTACGTTGGTATTAATTGTAATAGCCATAAGGTGACACTCCTTGGTATGATCTTTCCCAGACGTGTTGCCGGGTTAAAAGAGGTTTTCTAACTTGTGCTAAGGTTAACGGCACGTTTTTTCGAAGCTTTAGAATTTTTTTAAAAAAACTTCAATTAAAAGCAAAAAAAACACAAAATCATTAATTATCAATAAATTAAAAACACTCAACATTAATAACCCATCTCTTTAACCACGTTATTTAGATCACAAAAAAAACGGCAAATAATTGCCGTTTTCAATATCACGCATGTTATTAGCAATCATTTATAAGTAGTTAAATAACGATAATTGCTTAGTTTTGCTGAACGCAGATTGTGATGCTTGCAATGCCATCATTTGTTGGTTCATTTCCATTATCGCTTTACTGTAATCCAAATCTTCTAAACCACTTTGTGCGCTATTTAAGGTCAGTTCAAAATCGAGATGCTGTTCTTGCTGTCTTTCCACTTGCTGCATAATCGTGCCCACTTCTGAACGGCGCTGACTAACGTGCAAGAAACTACCATCAATATCATCAATTACCCGCTGTAACGTCGCTTCTGCCGCCGCTGACGAGGTTGGTTTTTCAGCGTTATCTATCGCATCTTGTAATGAATCAAAAATATTGATTTTCTGCGCAGGGTTAAGGGTTAATTTATCGCCGACTTCAACATCATCAAGGGTAATCGACACGCTACTACCATTCGCTGCCGTGTACTGGATCCCTTTTTCTGGATCGTAATCCTGATCTGCAACCACTTCTTTTCCATCAAGGCTTAATTTGTATTGCATGACTGTTTTTTCACTGCCATCAGGCTGCGTGACTAACGCCTCACTAAAAGCAATGTCAATCGGTTGAGCTTTAGTAAAATCAGAGGTTGTTGCACTGAGTACATGTAATTTTGACCCACTACTTAAATCGCTAAAGTCGGGGCGAAAGTCGCCATACGGATTAGGTATTGATGTAAAGAGTTGATCGCCCGGTAAACTGGTTTTCACTTCAACTGACTTATCTATTTGGGCATAGCGCGATTGGCTATCACCTTGATAATTCATTTTATCGTCAGTGCCTTTTACAAACGGTTGGGTATCCATTTGATTACCCGCAAATACATAGTTTCCTGATTCGTCACGGCTATTGGCGAGCTCTAACAAACCATCACGCAAACTGGTTAATTCATCTTTAAAAGCTGTGCGATCATTTGATGCCATCGCACCGTTGATCATCCGAAGTACTTTTTGCTTGGTGGCATCAAGGTTATCTTCCACGCCAGCAATGGAGCTTTCCATCACCCCTAAGCGATTATTCGCCATGGTGATGGAGCTTTTATATTGATCTATTTGAGTTAACTGTTGGCGATAGTTTTGAATCGTCACCGAAGATACGGGATCATCACCTGCGGTTTCAACCCGTTTACCTGTCGATAATTGGTTATTGCTCTCGTTTACTTCACCTTGCTTACGCATTAGGTTTGAGGTCAAACTTTGATACTGACTGGCAGTAGAAACACGATTAATCATTATTTACTCCTACTTATACTGCGCGCATTAAGGTATCAAAGGTTTCTTTTGCTACCGACATGATGCGTGATGATGCCATGTATGACTGTTGAAACTTCATCAAGTTTGCCGCTTCTTCGTCAAGGTTAACCCCTGATAGATTAGAAACACGCTCAGAGGCGGCATCAAAATCTAATTGATTCACTTCGGCTGTTTTATCCGCATTACTTTTCATCATACCGATGTCGGTTGCCAAGCCTTCGAATAAATCAATCACACTTGATTTACCCTCGTTCATGGTTTTTTCATGCTGAATTTGCTGCATCGCTAAAAAGTTGCTGTTGCCGCCTACCGCACTGCTTCTCCCTAAACTCACTGTAAAATTATCACCGGCCTGACCATTATCGGTGAGTGAGAATGTCGGGGTTGCTTGACCAGCAAAGGTAATTTCTTTATTGGCATTCGTTAGTGGATAAGCTAACGCTTGAACAGGAGTACCGCTGCCATCATCAAGATCAACTAAGGTATTCGTTTGAGTGTTTTTAACCGTTAATTTATCTGAGGTTTTTATCTCTAAAGTGAAAGTATCACCAACCACAGCCCCAGCACCAAGCGTCGCGACACTCACTTGGCTACCATCACTGGCAACCATAGTTAATGTATTGCCTGTTGTTGTTAATGGGTAATCAAGCTCAGTTACAGGCGTTCCCGTTTCATCAATTAAATTGATCGGATTACTTGCAGCATCAACCATGCTGATTTTATCCCCAGTCGCATTTAAGCTAAGGGTATATACGCCTTGGGCAGCTTCCGCAGCAGCACCTTTGATCGCATCAAATTGTGCAGTTCCAGTATTACCCGTACCATTTGTTGCCGTTAAATCAGCACTATTGATAATATCTATTTGATAATTACCCGCGACAGCATCTGGTGTATTATCTGTGACGGTAGTTAATGCCGCTGTTCCTGCATTGTTGGGGTTGGCCTCTATCAATGCGGTTTGACGGTGTCCTGCTAAGCCACGAGGATCTGACATTTCAACACTGATGTTAGCCGCACCGCGACGCATAGGCTGAATAATGACAGTTTCGCTTTGCCCCGTTGCTGGAGGATTGCCCATAACGGTGTTCATGGTTAACGTTAAACCATCGACATTCACTTCAACGGGTAATGTACCTGTTGAAGAAATAAATGCGCTACCATCAGGCTTTTTCATTTCATTGCCAGCAGGATCAAACAATCTAAAGCTGTAATCAGTCCCATCAAATTCTGCGGTTAATTCATAATCACCGGTTTTCAGCGCATTCACATCATCGATTTTTACATCAATGTCTGTTTGACTACCTAGCGGCTTTAATACTCGCTCTTTGACTAAAGTAGGGCTATTAACATCACTAAATAAAGCGCTGCCTATCGCACCTGTTAAATCTGTACCAGATTGCTGTAAATCATTTATTTGCTTTGAAAATCCAATCGCCATCCGCCCCATTTCATCTAGGCTTTTATCTATTACATCATCACGAATAAATAACATGGCACCTAACCCACCACCAATATCATCACTTTTAATTGGCTTAGCTTGGTTACCATTGATGAGGGCTATTTGTTTGTCTTCTAAATCAGGATCGCCATTAACCATTTTTAATTGTGATGATTCAACGCCAGAGACCAAGGTATCACCGCTACCAATAATGACTTTATCAGCAAGGCTGCCTTTATCCGCAAGTACTGTCACTTTGGTATACTTGGCTAATTCATTGATTAGGCCACGCTGTTTATCCAGCAAGTCATGGTTTTGATCGCCATCAGGCATTTCTTGTAAACTGGTGTTGATAGCGGCAATTTCTTGCCCTAATGCGTTTACACGATCAAGTGTCACACCCAATTGCTCATTCACATCACGGCGAATATTGGTCAACATTTCATGCGAGCTATTAAAACTTTTTGCCGCTTGATTGGCATGGTCTAACACGGTTTGACGAGAGCCAAGATCGTTAGGGTGATCTGACAATGAACGTACCGAGTTATAAAAATCATTCATGCTATTAACCGTGTTAACAGCACTTTTTGAGGTAAAATCATCCAACATCATCATATGTTGTTGACGAACATCTGAAGCTTCAAGCTGTGTGGTAGAGAGTGTTAATTCACGGGCTGCAAACTGATCATAAGCACGATTAACGCTATCAATATACGCACCGCTGCCGTAATAGTTACCGCCGCTCCATTGTGCATCGGCCGCTTTTTGATCGACGACCTGACGGCTATAACCTGCGGTATGCACGTTACTAATATTATGGCTGGTTACATCAAGTTGCTTTTGCGATGTACGCAAACCACTGATACCAAGCTGCATTAAATCCGACGCCATATTGATTCCCTAACTCATTAACAACGTGATGTTTTTATATCAATCTTAATGACGCTTATTAATGTAAAGCGCACATTATGATAGCTTCCTTGCAAAAATCGAACCAATTGAAAATAATAACGGTATTTTAAATTAAACGATTATTTTTGAGTATTTAATGATGGTAATAAATCGCTATTTGTTTATAATTTAAAAGCTCAACCTAAATTAAAATAAACATAAAGGATAATGATTATGAACTTATTAGTATCAGGACTAATTGGTTACGCATTAAAAGAAGTTGTTGTACCACTAGTGAGTGAACATTTTGATGACAAAAAAACAGAAGAAAAGCAAGTGCCTGAAAAAGAAGTAGAAAATGCTTTATTTGAAAGTAACGACCTAATTAAAATGGTATCAAATATTATTGATATTGTTATATAACCCTATTTTTCAGTTACTAAAAATCTTCCATCAAATATTATTTGATAGAATATAATTTTTTATTTTAATTCGATTTTATTTATATACCTCTTCTTTTTACATTAATGTTTTCACCTTTTTCATTACTGCTAATACTTTATTACTGTAATTTGGATCGGTGGCATATCCTGCTTTATGTATTTCACGAATAAATTGATTCGGCTCACCACTATGTTTTAACGCGGTTGAATAACGTGGGTTCTGTTGTAAGAACTTCACAAAATCTTGAAAGCTATCTTGATAAGAACCATAAGATCGAAACGCCGCATTTTCTTGTACTGCAACACCGTTATGATATTCCAATGTACGCGTGGCAACCTTTTGCCCACTCCAACGTGGATCGGCTTTGATATTAAATAGGTTGTTACTTGTTCCTGCCGCATTTTTGATCACTTTTTTACCCCAACCTGTTTCTAACGCCGCTTGCGCTATCAACATTGCGGGATCGGTTCCCAAAGCGCGTGCCGCTTTAGTCGCATACGGTGCCATGTGATCAACAAATGCTTCTGGCGTTTCAAAACGATCAGGTTCAGATTGTCGTAATGGTGGCTGAACATCGGCATTTTGTAATCGCTGCTTATATTTTTCTAATACCTGTTGTGCCACAACGCTATTTTGATCTTCTCGTTGCGGTAGTGTTAATGGCTGGGATTTATTCTCGATTGGGCGAATCTGCAGTGGATCCGTATTGTCTTTTTTCGGGAATAAATCTGTCGTTGGAGTATGTGCCTTTTGCTCGTTATCTTCGCCACCCAATTGCTTAACAATCATCTCAGCCAAGCCCAAACTTCCAGTGGTGCTTAGCTGAGATGACATCTGCTCATCATGCATTTGCTGATAAAACTTGCTGTTATTGCTGCTCATTAAATCAGATTCAAACGCTTCGTTCGCTTCGCGCATTGACTTAAATAACATCTGAGTAAAAATAGACTCAAACTGATTAGCCGCCTGACGCAATGATCCCTTTGAATCTTCGCCAATACCTGCACGTAGACGGTCTAGGTTACTAATATCATGGACAAAACCGGGATCAATTTGCTTCATATTACAATCCTTGTTAATTACTTTTTACTTAAATCATCAGTGTTAAATGATGATTAACTGTCCTTCAATGGCACCTGCTTGTTTCAGCGCTTGTAAAATTGCCATTAGATCTGATGGCGCGGCACCTACTTGATTCACCGCTCGAACAAGCTCATCTAACGATACACCCGGCTCAAACTTAAACATGCGTGCATCAGATTGTTGTACGTTGATATTACTGTTTTCAACCACGGTCGTTTCACCACCAGCAAAGGCGTTGGGTTGACTCACCTGTGGGTTTTCTTTAATGGATACTGTCATACCACCATGCGTGATTGCCGCAGGTTTTAACTTCACATGCTGGCCAATAACAATGGTACCAGTGCGCGAGTTAACAATAATTTTGGCTGAGCCTTCTGCAGGATCAAACTCTAAGTTTTCAACCGTTGATAGAAACGCAACTCGCTGACTCACATCGCGTGGTGCTCGCACTTTTATTGATGTTGCATCGACAGCGGATGCCATTTGAGGCCCTAAAAACTGATTAATAGAATCTGCCATA
The DNA here is from genome assembly GCF_000153325.1 of Photobacterium sp. SKA34. GTDB lineage: Bacteria > Pseudomonadota > Gammaproteobacteria > Enterobacterales > Vibrionaceae > Photobacterium. The sequence continues at coordinate 165,846 of NZ_CH724144.1, read as the reverse complement.
CGTTGTGCCGTGGTAAAATCTGAATCATGCAGGTTGAAGGTTAAGTAATCACCGCGTCCAAATGGATTAGGCACTTCTTGTTCAACCATTGCACCGTTAGAGATCCGACCTACCGTTGGCGTATTACCGATCACTTTAGAGCCATCAGCCCCTTCTGCACTAAAACCACCAACGACCAATGTACCTTGAGCTATTGCATAAACCTTGCCATCCAAACCTTTTAAGAAAGTTTGCAATAACGTACCACCTCGTAAACTCTTGGCTGAACCAATTGAAGAGACGGTAACATCAATGCTTTGACCTTGCTTGGTAAAAGGGGGCAAAGTAGCATTAACGGCAACAGCGGCAACGTTTTTGATCTTTGGCTTTGTACCTACCGGCAATTGAATGCCGAAATTCTGTAGCATGGCATTAAAGCTTTGATCGGTGAAAGGCGTTGTCTCGCCAGTGCCAGGTAAACCAACGACTAAACCATAACCGACAAGTTGGTTACTACGAACTCCTGCAACGGAAGCGACATCTTTAATACGTGCCGCATCCACAGTGCCAGATAATAAAATTAAACCCGTAATAATAATTGCGCGAAAATTCAATGGATTCTCCTTTCCCTGACGCTATGTTTTGACAAAAACTGGCTGATTAGAAAGCAACGTTAAAGAAACGTGATAACCAATTTTGCTCTTGAATATCTTGGCGATCACCAGTACCTGAGTATTGGATCCGCGCATTAGAAATACGTGTTGATGCAATGGTGTTATCTTGGCTAATATCGTCAGGTCGAATATGTCCGCTTACCCGAATATATTCTTCGCCAGTGTTAAGCATTAGCCATTTTTCACCACGCACAGCCAAGTTACCGTTATTTAAAACCTCAACCACTTCAACAGAAATAGAACCTTTAATACTGTTACTTTGATCGGCAGAAGTAGAGCCTGCAAATGTGTTATTGTTCGACATGCCATAAGACAAGCTGTAATCACGAATGGTGACGGGTTTACCCCCTAGTTCTATTGGCTTCATATTTAAATCGGTAGATTTATCTAAATCTGAGCTTGCACTCTTTTTCGCTGCGGTTTTTTCTTCGAGTAAAATTGTGACGATATCACCAATACCACGGGGCTTAGTGTCGTCATACAGATCTTGCACTTGTGATTGATTAAATAAAGAGCCTGTTGCTGTTGCGTAATGCTCAGGTTTATCTTGTGGGCGAACAGGATTCCAAGCGGGATCGCCCGCTTCTGGATCTTCGCGTTTACGGATCCGATCAATAAGCCCTTTCGACTCTTTCTCTTTACCTTCTACCGCATCAACATTGGTGGTGGCTTTTTCAATATCACTGCCAGCAACATCAGGTGGTGTAGATACACAGCCTGTTAATGCCAAACTTAATAGAATTAATGATCTTTTCATCCACTGACGATTCATTTTATTTACCTGAGCGCAATTCATTCATTACCACCAATCATTACAATTGCTGGTTAACGTAACTCAACATCTGATCAACAGTTGAAATCACTTTCGAGTTCATCTCATAAACGCGTTGTGCTTCAATCATATTCACAAGCTCTTCCGTCACGTTTACGTTGGATGTTTCAAGCATAGATTGGCGGATAGAGCCATATCCTTCCAAGCCCGGTGTCCCTTCTTGAGGATCGCCGCTAGCACCTGTTGGTAAGAATAAATTCTGACCGATAGGCTCCATACCACCAGGGTTAATAAAGTCGACGGTGGTAATTTGCCCCAAGACTTGGTTTTCTTGCTCACCACGAATACGTGCAGAAACTTCACCATCAGTACCGACGGTAATGCCTACCGCATCTTCAGGTACCACAATCTCAGGCTGTACAGGATAGCCACTACCACTGGTAACTAATTGACCTTCAGAGTTAATCGTAAACTGACCATTACGGGTATAGCCTATATTGCCATCAGGTAATAGCACTTGGAAAAAGCCATCACCTTCGATCATCATGTCCATGGCGTTATTGGTGGTTTGAGTATTACCTTGGGTAAAGACTTTTTGTGTCGCAACCACTTTTGAGCCCGCCCCCAACATCAAACCTGTTGGTAACGTGGTATCTTGAGTTGACTGACCGCCCGGTTGATTAATATTTTGATAGAAGAGATCTTCAAAAACCGCACGACCTTTTTTAAAGCCAACGGTTGAGGCGTTAGCCAAGTTGTTAGAAATAGTCGAGATATTTGTCTGCTGCGCGTCAAGACCGGTTTTACTTACCCATAGTGCTGGATGCATTGTTCTGTCCTTTTAATTAGCCAATACGCATAAGAGAAGAAGAGGCTTTATCCATTTCTTCTGCGGTTTTCATCAGTTTTACTTGCATTTCAAAGTGGCGCTGAAGATCAATCATGCTGGTCATTTCAGAAACCGCATTGACGTTACTGCCTTCTAGCATACCTTTGGCCAGTGTCACACTGGCATCTGCATCAAGCGGAATACGCTCACCGATAGATTTAAATAAACCATCAGTATCTTTAAACAACGCTTGATTATCAGGTTTAACCAATTTAATGCGATCAACAACTGCGATTGCATCAGGCGGCGCACCTTGTGGTAAAACCGACACCGTACCGTCTTTACCAATTTCAATTTTACTGATCGGAAGTGGGATAAAAATAGGACTGTCGTTTTGGCCTAACACCAATTGACCATTACTGTTTTGTAACATGCCTGTTTGATCAATTTTCAAATGTCCAGCACGGGTGTAAGCTTCTTGGCCTTTGACATCCATCACAGCAAGCCAACCGTCGCCTTCTACTGCAACGTCTAAATCCCGTCCTGTATTGATCACTGAGCCTTGTGCAAAATCATTACCTGGGCGTTCAGCCATTGAAAACACACGGCTAGGTAGACCTTCACCATAGGCTTGCATACTACGCGCCTGTTGTAAGTCGGCACGAAAGCCTGTTGTACTGACATTCGCCAAGTTATTGGCATGAACTTGCATACCATACATATCTTGTTTTGCGCCACTCATGGCAAGATACAGAGCACGATCCATTTTTTTGACACTCCTATTATCTAACAGCATCAATAAAGCAAAAACTAAGCCAATTATATTTATTGTTTAATAACAATGTATTGAGAGAAAAAGAGAAGGAAGATAATACTGGAGGGAAAAAAATTGCCGCTTCAACGAAAAGGTAAAACGGCAATAGGACTGTAAAGGATAAACCTTAACGAATTTGTAGAATATTCTGTTGTAGCTGGTTATTCACATCTAGTGCACGAGAGCTAGCTTGGAAGTTACGTTGCGCGGTGATCAAATCCACCAGCTCTTGGGTCATATCAATATTTGATTGTTCAAGCGTTCCGCTTTTAACAGAGCCAAATGAGCCTTGTGATGCATCACCCCAAATCGCCTGACCTGATTCTTGGGTGGTATTCCAAAGCGTACCACCTAACTGTGCTAACCCTTGCTCATTAGAAACGCGCGCTAAAGCAACACGTCCTACAACGATATCTTTACCATTTGAATAAGACGCCAAAATATTGCCTTCAGGATCGATATCAACTTTCGATAAATAGCCTGTTGTCGCGCCGTCTACATCTTGGAATTTACGCACTTCAAACGCTGAAGCATATTGAGTCGGATCATCATAGTTCATGGTTAACGATTGTGTAGGATCAGCACCACCGACATCAATACCAGCAGAAGCGAATGTCTCCATTTGAATATTTAATGGGCTTGCTGGTGTTGGTGGTATTGGAGGTGTTGCCGTTGGATCGCCAAGGTCTCCTGGATAAGGCTGACCATTTTGATCAAATCGCATACGATAACCTGTCACCACTGGAGCAGTAGGATCTGTATTATCAATAACTTGATAAGCTGCTGGGATGCTTGCTGGATCTGGCTTTAATAATCGCTCTTCACCACTGTTATTAGTAACAGTTTGGTGCACTTCCCATGTATTAGCATTGGTTGGAACGGCATTAGGATCATATTTAGCGACATAATAAGTCGTCATTTTATACGGTTTACCTAATGAATCGTAAATCGTTGATGACGTGGATTTATTGAAAGAATCTGGGTCTTTAAAATCAAATGAATTGCTTTTCGGTGCTGTTTCTTTATTGGGTAGATTCAAAGACACTTTAATCGTGCCTGATTTTGTTGGCTGACCAAACACATCATCAATTTTCATCGATTTTGCTTCATAAGAAGCCACGGTATTTGAATCTTTATTGACAGGATAGCCCAGTAAGAACTTACCTTCAGAGTTTACTAACTCATTTTCGTTGTTTAGATGAAACGCACCATTACGGGTAAGGTTATTATTCGCAGGTTCATTCTTATTATCTGCCACAGCAAAAAAGCCCGAACCAGAGACACGTAAATCTAACGGGTTATTGGTGTAAATACTGGAACCTTCGTGGAACTGCTGAGCAACCGTTGAGGTTTGTACGCCCCCACCCGTTGTGGTTTTAGCATTAGAGAAAATCGAATTAGAGTAGACATCACCAAATTCAGCACGTGATTCTTTAAAACCAAAGGTGTTGGCATTGGCTATGTTATTACTGGTGGTATTTAGATCTTTTTGAGCTGCACCTAAACCGCTCAACGCAATGTTCATACTCATATTCGATTATCCTTTTTGTGTTGCTTTGCCAATTTGTAGAACATCAGCCAACTGAACTGGCTTATCGAAGCCAGCAAGATTTAACATCACCTGACCGTCGTTATTCCCTAATAAAACGCTATTCACGTTTGCGTGAGTAAGCACTTCAAAATTCTGGCTTTCGCCTTTTACATTGCCTGACACAGAAAACTTATACATTCCTTGCGGCATAATGTTGCCATCATCATCTTTGCCATCCCATGTAAATGGATGTTCGCCGGCTGATTTAGCACCAAGACTCATGGTTTTGACCAATTCACCTTGTTCATTCTCAACTCGCAGCATGGCGTTATCAACGCTTTGTGTTAAACGCGTCATACCAGACATTTCGCCTTCGCTACTGCGCATTGCGGTTGAATTAGGAATAAGTACATCTTGTCCAACAAGAGAAGATGCTTGTAGTGCTTGATTTGATGTCATTGCACTATTTAATGAGCCAAACTGCTCATTCATTTTGTTAATGCCATCAACGGTGGCGAATGATGCCATTTGCGCGATCATTTGATCATTACTCACAGGTTTAAACGGATCTTGCTGTGCTAATTGTTTGGTTAGCAATGATAAGAAATCATCTTGCTTCAGCTGATTTTTTCCTGTGACTTCTTGCTCTTGTTCGACTTTCTTATCTTGCATGCTTTTTAGCTGGTCAAGGTAAGAAAGATTGCTGTTTCCTGCACCATTAATTGTGCTCATAATGACAACTCCTTACCTTATTTACCCATCTGCAAGGTTTTCATTAGCATCTGCTTACTCGCATCGGCTACCTGAACATTATTTTGATATGAGCGAGATGCTGAAATCATATTCGCCATCTCTTCCATCACATTAACGTTGGGCTTATAAATAAAGCCTTCAGCATTTGCCATCGGATGCTCAGGATTGTATTCAGCTGATAACGGCTTATCACTTTCAATAATGCCTTTAACTTGTACAGGCACGCTGCTACTTTGGTGATAAGACGCAGAATTTAATGCAGCGGCAAAAATAGGATGGCGGGCTTTATAAGTTTCTTCTGCTGAGCTACTGACACTATTGGCGTTAGCAAGGTTACTTGATGTGGTATTTAAACGTACGGATTCAGCACTCATTGCCGATCCCGTTACATTAAAAACATTAAATAAACTCATTATTATTCCCCTTTCAATGCCTTGCTCAGGTTCTTAAATTTCGAACCTAAAAAGTCCAGCGATGCTTGATATTCAATACTATTTTGCATAAACAAGTTTTGCTCTAGTTGTCCATCCACCGTGTTGCCATCCCCTGTATCCGGCTGTGTTGGCACGCGATATTTTTGTTCGCCACTGACTTGTGTAGAGGCATTAATGTGCCGCCCATTTGTTCGGCTTAGGCCAATATCTGCCCCAGATGTTGCCGCTTTAAGCGCTCGACTGAAGTCTAAATCTTTTGCTTTATAGCCCGGAGTATTGGCATTAGAGATATTACTCGCTAGGGTTTCTGCACGTTTTTCACGTACACCAACAGTATACTGATGAACCCCTAATGCTTTATCGAACGAAATGGACATATCTTGCCTCCACAATTACTTAGCAGTAATAAAGCAAAGACAGTGCCAATTTTAAGAATTGAGAAATTAAGAAGATGGTTGGTTACTAGAGAGGATAATAATTAACTAAAAAGCGCTACACGCAATATTAACAAGCGGTAGCGCTTCTTCAATTAACGAAGTTTATAAATGATGCCTGGGTTACAACGGATCATTTCAAATTTTTCCGTTAACCCTGTTAGCGACTCTGATGCCCCTAAGAACAAATAGCCGCCAGGGTTTAAGCTTGCCGCTAATTGATTTAATACTTTCGATTTCATTTCTGGTGAGAAATAAATCAAGACATTACGACAGAAAATAATGTCAAACTTCCCCAGCAATGCATAACTATCTTTCAGGTTTTGCGGCCTAAAATTAACCATTTGTTTAACTTTATTGTTAACCCGCATACGACCATCACCATTGTCTTCAAAAAACATACGGCGACGCTCCGGCGATAGCCCTCGACTTAAAGCAAGATTGTCATACACACCCGCTCGGCATGTTTCCAACATCGTCTGTGAGATATCAGTGGCTGTAATTTGAATAGATGGCAGTAAACCAGGGCGCTTAGCTTGGGTTTCTAAAACAGTCATCGCCATTGAATACGGTTCTTGACCTGATGAACTCGCCGCAGACCAAATTTTGATCGGTTTTTTATTTGGTGCAAGTTCAGGCAAAATTTTGTCTGATAAAACGGTGAAAGGATAACCATCACGAAACCACAATGTTTCATTGGTTGTCATCGCATCAACGGCAGCAATACGTAGTTCACGATTACGACCTGATAATACATTCTGCAACAAGTCTGAAAGCGATGATAAAGAAAAACGATTCACTAACGGGCTTAAACGACTACGCACTAAATATTGCTTGCTGTCGCCTAATACGATGCCACATTGTGACTCAAGAAATCGGCAAAACTCACGATATTCTTGGTCATTTACAGTTACTGCTGTCATTTACAACTCTTCTTTGTCAGTACGTTCAGCATTAAATGCTCAATAATTTATTATAATTTTAACTGTTACGCCGATTCGATTGATCTATCAGGCATTGCCCCTTTTACAGCTCGACCCAATTCGTCTGGGTTAAATTTAGGAATAAAGGCATTCGCTCCTACACGTTCAACCATTGCTTGGTTAAACACACCACTTAATGATGTATGTAAAATAACATGTAAGTCTTTTAATTTAGGATCATTTCGTATTTCAGCGGTTAATGTGTAGCCGTCCATCTCTGGCATTTCAATATCAGAAATAATCAAAGACAGTTGATCATAAATAGAGCCTTCTTCAGCCATTTCACGCAACTTAATAATGGCTTCTTTACCATCTTTTACGAGTACACATTCACAACCAATCGCTTCTATCGCTCGTTGAACCTGCTTACGTGCCACTGTTGAATCATCGGCAACAAGAACGCGACGAACTGCAGGGCCATTTTCAACCAATTCTTCAAGCACGGTTCCTGTGATGTTGGTATTAGCCGGTGATATTTCATCGAGAATTTTTTCAACATCTAAAATTTCAACTAATTCACCGTCTATTTCCGTCACAGCAGTCAAATAGTTACTTCGACCAGCACCTTGAGGAGGCGGAAGAATCGATTCCCAATTCATGTTAATAATGCGTTCAACAGAAGACACAAGGAAGCCTTGAATAGAGCGATTAAATTCCGAAATAATAATAAAGCAATTCGTTAAATCGGTTATCGGACGACCACCGGTAGCTAAACTCATATCAATAACAGAAATGGTTTGTCCTCGAATATGAGCAACACCTTTAATTAATGGATGCAGATTCGGCATTGATGTTAAATGAGGACATTGCAGAACTTCTTTAACTTTAAAGACGTTAATACCATAACGTTGACGTCGATTAAGACGAAATGTCAGCAGCTCTAATCGGTTTTGCCCAACTAATTGTGTCCGCTGGTTAACTGAATCTAAAATACCTGTCATTGGATAAACTCCCTGTCGTGTTATAAATCGCGCTCGCGAACACACTTTATCCACTCACGATCACATCTGATAAATAATCAAGATTTTAAAATATCTACCTATAACTGCGAATGTTATAGTAATTCTAACCATGACCAAAGAGCATTTACCGTGACAATCCACAGAGATCAAAAACTCTTGCCAATTTTTATCGGCCTTTTGCTATTTTTCTTTAGTACAAATATCTTTGCTTCCGATTATAACGTGCTAGATTCCGTGGAAAAAGCCGCTGAAAACTTAATAAAACAGCAAGTTACCTTACCAAAAAAAGGGGAGTTAAAAGTTACAGCAGCAGAACTTGATAGCCGTCTTCGCTTTTCTACTTGTTCATCTCCACTTGAAGCGACTCTGCCCGGCAAACAAAATTTAAGTGGTAATGTTACTGTGCTTGTTAAATGCCCTACCGAAAGCTGGCAGCTCTATGTCCCTGTAAACGTGCAATTAACACTGCCTAAAGTTGTTGCTAGTGTTGCTCTTGGTCGAGGCATGGTGATTACTCGGGATAAACTTTCCGTTCAAATGGTTGAAAGTCGTTTTCAACGAGGCAATAGCTTTGAAGATCCTAATGAAATCATAGGCTCAAAAGTTAAACGTTCAGTAAAGTTAGGAGAAATGATCCAAGCCCGTGATATTTGTTTAGTATGCCGTAACGACACTGTTATTATTCGTGCAGGAACAGGCGGGCTAAATATAGTAACAGAAGGTAAAGCACTGTCTGATGGGGCTATCGGTGAAGAAATCCGAGTTCAGAATAGAACATCAAGACGCATGATTGATGCTATTATTACCGCAGTTGGTGAAGTAACCGTAAAGTATTAGTCAGAAAACAGATTTAGCATGACGATAAATAAATCATTCTATCTGACTAATATTTACTAAAGTCTGCTCACACTTTGCCGATAGCTAGGTATCACAGTTAATTATCAAGGTAAAACATTATGGCAAGTATTGATCACCTACGTGGTGGGCAACCTGTAAATACCACACGTGTTGGCCAACAAAAAGCAACCGCAACGGAAGAGCAAACTACCACGTCAAACGTTGCTAAAGAGCAACATGACGAAGTATCTTTAAGCTCTCAAGGTAAAGCTGTGGGACAAATTCATCAACAATTAGCAACAGAGCCAAGCTTTGATGCTGGAAAAGTGGCAGAGATCAAACAAGCAATTGCAAATGGCTCATATACTATTGATGCCGATAAACTTGCGTCAAATATGTTAAAGTTCGAAGACGAGCTTAATGGGCTTTAAGATAACATTTGCATACTAAAATTGAGATCAGCGTAATGAAACAGACACTTGGTCAACTGCTTGAAGTTCAACAAACTACCTTATTGTCTTTAATCGATCTTCTCAAACAAGAAAGAGTGGCAATTACTCGCCGCAAGGCATTAGAAATTGAACAAATTGCCAAAGAGAAGTTAGATCTGATCTACAAAGTTCAACAACACGATTATTTATTGTCTTCCCATGAAGAGCGTGACCAGTTAACACAGATCGACGAATACCAGACACAAGTGAGTACAATTCAAGATCTAGTTAAAGAATGCCAACAGTATAATGATATCAATGGCGAAGTATTACAGCGCGCTCACCTCAGCTTTCATAAGCTAAATAATTTATTCCAGCAAAGTCGTGGGCGGCACCAAATGACCTACAATTGTGGTGGTATCGCACAAAATGTTCGTTCATTAGGTACCAACCTAAAAGCGTAATCGTTAAAACATGACTTCTTGTTTATTCGGCACATGAAGTACTTCACCGTGTTGCTTCATTCGTTCCATCAAACCAATATTTAACTCCATTTCAGTAACATAACTGTCACCGACAGGATAACTGCGAATAATTTTTGCCCCACGAATAACACCATCTACTGCGCCATCCGTACTTTCATACCCTAATTGCTGATCATCAAGCGATGTGGTTGCACTGATGCGTAATCCATAAATTTGCTCTGATAATTCGCGGTAAGCATCTAACTTAGAAGCGCGCATTGCACGAATACTTTTTTCTTCTTTTGTACGCCCTTTTTGCTCACTAATTGAGGCATATCCTACCGCTTGGATCACATCTTTACTTTTGGTTAAGTCAGGGCCCGGAACCGATGTACTGCTTGACGTTGTATTAGTACAACCTGACAGTAATAACATCGCAGCAGCTAAAGCCACATAATATTTCATTGTTACTTCCTTAAGGCTTTAAAATTACATTATTATCAGGACGATTACGCACATCTGTACGCATAATGACCCCATTTCGTAACTGAATTTTATTCATAAAATCTAAATCTCGACCAATACGCTCAGCGGGAAGAAAACCTTGTGCTGTTGCAATAACGACATTTGAACGCATGCCGATAATTCGTGCATTAATGAGTACCCCACCACTTTGACGCAGCATTGTACCTGTTAGTACATAATCAACAGGTTGCTGCGACGCTAATTCTTTCCAGTTGCGACTAATACTAAAATCGCCACTACGGGTCACTTTAATTACTCCTGTTGACTTATAATCAACCACTGTAAAACCACGCTGCTGCATTTGGTACATGAAGTTTTCACTCACTACATTACCTAGCCAGTTAGTTTCTGTCATATCTTGTAAATCAACAAACGAGGTGACTGCTAATGGCGTACTCGCCGTTAAATATTGGTTCGACGTTACCAATTGATTAGCTAATCCTTCAATAAAATAATCAACGGTATGTCTTGGTGTGTCTGATAAAGAATAGGCGCCTGATGAATATTTCTCTTTACCGTTATAAACCGGAGGTGCGGCACAAGCAGTCATCGCTAACGACAACACAATTACAATCCACTTATTCATTACTTACCCGCCCTCAAATATTATTTTCTTTATATCGTATGAACATTTAAATTCTTTAATACAAGAGTCTAATTGGGAACACTCTTTGCATTCAATTTTTCATCGAACTATTAAAAAGCAAAAAACATACCTAAATGGGCTTTTATGAATAAAAAAATTTTACGCAGCTTAAGTGCACTTTGTTTGTTTTTTTCATGCAATAGCTCAGCCCAATGGGTTGAAGTAACAGGTGAAGCTGTCATTTTAGAAAGTGAAGAAACAGCACGTGTTAATGCACTAGAAGATGCGGTATATCAAGCGATGAAGCATGCGGGTGGTGAAATAGCGACACTTCCGTCATTAAAACCTTATTTCTCAGAGCCTAAACAGCAATACCGTTTTAGTGGTAATGAGATACGCAATGTAACGGTTCTTGAACAAAAAAAAGCAGGCGGCAAAATGTATGTCACTAGCCGTGTCGATATTTACCCATCGGCAAAAAGTTGCCACAAGACCCAGTATAAAAAAGGCATTCTTTTAGGCAGTTTTTCAATTACTGAGCCACAACAAGCAGCCATGGGTAGCGTTTATAAAATAGGCACTGATTTCGCTTCAATACTCGGAAAGCAAATTCAAAAACGTTCACAAAGCTTTATTGTTACTGGTAAAACAACCGTCCCTTTTAGTGCAACCCAAGCATCAGCAATGACGATGCTGGCTGAAGATCACGATGCGCAATATTTAATTGGTGGTGAAATAACAGATTTGACCGCCACCCTTGATGAAAAATTTATTAAAAAAGATCAAGTCAATCGCCAGTTTGCGGTTTCTCTGGAAATAATGGACGGTAAAACAGGCGAGATCATCTACCAAAATAGCTACCGTGAAATTGGGTTATGGCCGTTTTCTCGTTCAAGCCATGTAGATACCAAATCAGCACGTTTTTGGGTTTCACCTTATGGACAGAGCATTCAACGGATCAGCCAAAATATGATGCTCGATATTGAAAGTGCGCTCTCTTGCCGAGCAAGCCTCCCTGAAATCATCAACATCCATAATAATGTCGCACAAATGAACGTTGGTCGTGTTCATGGTGTAAAACAAGGTGATAAATTAAAACTTTGGCATAGTGCAGGGTTTATTGACCAAAAAGGTATACCACGGAATCGTATGGTTGATACAAAAATTAGCTTAACCGTTGATCGCGTTTATGAAAAGTCAGCAGAACTTATTGTTAATCAAACAGAATTAGCAGCAAGCATTCAACCTGGAGATTTACTAACCAAGCAAACGCGACGTTAAGAGTATTCTCTTATATTTTTAAAAATATACCTTATAATTCTCAAATGCTTCCTTAGCTCAGATGAATAGGCAGTGTAGTGGTCAACTAAAATTGGCCACGGTTTTAGAGTTTTCCCAATATAATCGTTCTGATTCGTTGGGAGTTAGGCCGCCATTATATTGATGCGGCCTGAGTTGACAGTAATACCCGATAATGTAGCGGATGATCTCTTGTTGAGCTTCAGCAAAACTACGATAACCCACTGTTGGCACCCATTCGGTCTTTAAGCTTCTAAAGAAACGCTCCATTGGTGCATTATCCCAGCAATTTCCTCGGCGAGATAAACTCTGTTTTATCTTAAAACGCCACAGTAATTGACGGTACTTTCGACTTGTATAGTGGCTACCTTGATCGCTGTGGAACATGACGCCTTTCGGCTTACCACGCGACTCATAAGCCATTGAAAGAGCTTTGCCTGTCAGACTGGAATCAGGTGATAAAGACATCGACCAACCAATCACTTTGCGGGCAAAAAGATCAATAACAACCGCTAAATACATCCAGCGATTTCCTGTCCAAATATACGTAACATCACCAACCCAAACTTCATTTGGGGCGGTAACAGCAAACTGTCGGCCCAAGTGATTTGGAACCTCAACATGTTCTTGAGAAGCCTTTCTGTATCGATGCTTTGGCTGTTGGCAACTGACTAAACCAAGCTCTCTCATGAGTTTTGTTGCTCGGTATCGGCTCAGTTTTAAACCCTGATTTGTGACTATATCTGCAATAGTCCTCGCTCCCGCAGAGGCGTTGCTTGCTGCGTGGGCCTCACTAACTAAGCTGCGAAGTTTGACTGTTTCCGCCCTAATCGCTGTTGGACGCTTTAGCCAATAGTTATAACTACTTCGATGAACATTGAAGACTTCGCATAATGTTTTTACGCTATAGCTCTGCTTGAGTTTCTTGATCATCAAGAATTGTTCAGTGAGTCCGACATCAACAGAGCCGTGGCTTTTTTTAATATTTCATTATGCTCTTCAAGACGAGCTAACTTCTTTTTTAATTCCCGAATTTCTATTTGCTCAGGGGTCATAGGCGAAGCTTTTGGCGTTTTGCCTTGTCGTTCTTGTTTAAGCTGACGAACCCATTTATCCATCGTGGATTTACCCACATTCATGGCTTGGGCGGCTTCTGCCACTGAGTAATTTTGATCAATCACTAACTGTGAAGCCTCGAGCTTGAATTCTGCGCTGAATAGTCGTCTTGTACGATTTGTCATAGTGTCACCTGTTAACGTATGAAGTGATGATATCACCTCTAACTAAGTGACCAAATTCACTATGCCACTACACAGAGACTAGCCCCTCCTAAGGAAGCAACTAGTATTTTCCCTGCTAATAAAAATAATGACACCAGCTTCCCCAATACTTCATTTGTAAAAGCTGATCCAGAACTACTGCCTCTCGAAATAGCTTTTCTTTATCTGAAAGATTATTAACTATACGAACTGCCAGATTTAAAAAATCAGCTTAATCCATGTTGTTTAGCAATAGATATTATGATTCGTAAATGTGTGTGCTTTTATCAAACGATTAAATGTTCTTATATGTAAAAGCTCAGTTGAATAAAACGGTATTTGAATATGGCTAACTTCGGTTCGCTACTGACTCACGAGTGATCAATCTTCCACTGACCAATGGTTTACTCACCATGACTCTATCTTGTAAACAAGAGTCAAGTTGCTCCATTGCAATATCAACGAGCTGCTTTGATGGATAGTTTATGCAAGTTAAAGGTGGGTTAAGCTGACTTGCAAGTTGAGAACCCTCCAGCGATACAATTGAAACTTCACTTGGTGTCGCTAGATTAAAGTTACGAAATAGATTCATAGCGACAGCGGCTTGGCTATCGCGCATAACTACGATAGCAGTAAAAGGGTGATAGCTATTAAGTAAAGCCATAATAGCTTGCTCGCTATTTCCGTTTGCACTGACGATTAATTGTCGATTAACAGGAATTGCAGAGTTTTGTAGACAAGTTTTGTAGCCTTCAAGCACCTGCTTAGATGCTATATTTTCGTCGTCAACAACGATAGCAATACTTGTATGCCCTTTACTCGACAAAAATCGGCAAGCGCTCTCTGCTGCAAATCGATAATCATAACCAATAAACTGTTCATCAGAAGCAGTCTTGCCGTCAATCGAAATTATTTTATCACTGTTAATATGTGAAAGGTTACAACCTATAGCTATAATCGCATCACAATGACGTTGATTTAGATCTTCGATTACTCTAGCTTGCTCTTCTTGCGTTTCAGCAAATTGAACCAGCATATGTTTACCCTTTGCTTTAAGTGATTTAGCCAATAGAGGTAAATAAGTTGAAACCTGCCCAGCATCGCTCGAAAAGAGGATGACACCAATGTAATCGGAACGTTGATTAGCAAGAGTTTGTGCCGCTGCATTTGGTCGGTAATTTAACTCTTCAGCAGCGCGTAGCACTGCTTCACGACTTTCAGATTTTACTCCTCGACTACCACTCATCACGCGTGAAACTGTCGCTTTGGACACATTGGCTAATAGAGAGACATCTGTAATCGTTGCCATGAAATCTAACCTTATTACACTTAAACTTTCTAAATGGGAAAACGGTTCCCAACATTTTCATAATTCTACTATTTAATGATGTTATCACTCAAGTTATCAAAAGTATTAATGGAAGTATCTTTATGGATTAAGGTCTTTGAAAAAATAAGGCGCCATCTACATTTACCAAATTTCGATGGCGTTATCGTACAGCAATAATGAAAGCGTAGACTTGAAAGGAATAAGAAAAACTGTGCCTTTTAAGCCGCTTGTTTTGCCACTTTTTTGTGAAGTTCAATCATCTCAGTGACCAGTTCTTTTGCTAGCATTGATGTCATCAAGTGATCTTGTGCGTGAACCATTATTAAGGTCATTTTTGTTTTGCCAGTTCCTTCATCGGCTTCAATAAGCTTTGTCTGAACAAGATGTGCTTGATTGGCAAATTCTTGAGCCTCTTTTAATAAACTATCCACCTCTGAGAAGTTGCCACTTTTTGCATGACGAAGTGCTTCGTAACAAAGACTGCGTGATTGCCCTGCATTGATAATAATACCCATCACCTGTTCTTCTAAGTCAATGTTTTCCATTTATATTCCTTATAAGTTGAGCCCACAAGTAGAGTAACTCAACTTTTAGTTAGATTAATTTGGTTAATTCAATTCTATGAGTAATTAGAAACCGTTATTTTTTGATACTTCTGCAAACCATTCACCACTCTTTTTCACTGAGCGTTGTTGAGTTTTTAAGTCAAGTTGATAGAAACCGTAGCGGTTTTTGTAAGCATTAGCCCAAGACCAGTTGTCGATAAAAGTCCATAAGTGATAACCAAAGCATGCAGAGCCTTCTTCAATCCCTTTGTGCAACCATTTGAGATGTTCGCGAATGAAATCGATGCGATAGTCATCTTGAATCTGACCGTCGATGAGGAACTTTTCTTCCCCTTCAACGCCCATGCCATTCTCTGAAATGTAACAAGGCAAATTACCGTAGTTTTCACGAATGTTGGTCAATATGTCATAAATGCCTTTTTCATAGATTTCCCAGCCACGATGTGGGTTCATTTTGCGCCCAGGCATTTCATAATAATCAAAGAAGTGTTCAGGCATGAATGGTGCTTCTGGGTGAACAGCGTTCTCCCTGGCTTTTACTCGTCGAGGTTGGTAGTAATTTACGCCTAGAACATCGATTTTTCCTTGTGCGATTAACTCGCAATCACCCTCTTCAATTACTGGGATTTGACCATGCTCTTTAAGTATCTCGACAAGTTCTTGTGGGTACTCACCTTTAACCGCAGGATCTAAAAAACTACGATTAAACATTAAGTCGCAGATGTGAGCTGCTTTTAAATCCGCAGGATTTTGCGAGCGAGGGTAAGAAGGCGTTAGATTGAGAATAATTCCAATACTTCCATTCTTTCCAAGCGCACGGAATTTTACAACGGCTTTTGCGTGAGCCAGAATCGTATGATAAGCGACGGTGGCTGCACGTTTAAAATCAACCACATTTGGATAATGAAAGTCATATAAATACCCCCCCTCAACCGGAACAATTGGCTCGTTAAAAGTAAACCAATTCTTCACTCGATCACCGAATAGCTTGAAGCACACTTCAGCAAAATTTTCATACGCATCAAGTACCTTACGGTTTTCAAAACCACCAATTTCTTGCATCGCCATCGGCATGTCAAAGTGGTATAAGCAGATAAATGGCTCTATATCTTGTGCGATAAGCTCATCGATGACTTTATTATAAAAATCGACGGCTTCTTGGTTTACTTCTCCAGTTCCTTTAGGAATTAAACGCGCCCACGAGATCGACGTACGGAAGCTGTTATGGCCGATTTCTTTCATTAACTGAATATCAGACTTGAAATTCTTATAAAACGTTGAAGCTATCGTTGACGATAAACCGTTGTGAAAACGGTTTGGTTGTTCTTTGTACCAGTGATCCCAAATACTTTCACCTTTTCCCCCTTCAAATGAAGCCCCTTCTGTCTGAGTTGAAGACGCGGCGCTACCCCAGCGGAAGTTTTTTGGAAATTGATAATTCATAACGGTTACCTTTAATTGAGGGCAAGTAACTACCCTCGATAAATTAATTTAATTTGATAGGCTTTGATTAGGCAGTAACAGACTGACCTTCAGTTTCTTTTTGCTTAACGTTTTCAAGGGCTTCTTGATCTAACAAGGTTTTTTCATAAGCTTTTAAGAATGGGAAGTACATAATTGCTGACACCACCATACAGATGCAGCACATGATGACAGGGCTAAATGCCCAGTTAGCTGCCCATGATGCTCCAATAGGTGCTGGCGTTGTCCAAGGCGTGACAGATACCACTCGCTCTACTAAGCCTAAATCTAAGGCAAACCAAGCTAATGTTGCATTGATCATTGGGATCAATATGAATGGTAGGAAGAACACCGGGTTCATGATGATTGGTGCGCCAAATAGGATCGGTTCATTAATATTAAAGATTGCAGGGACACCACCCAGTTTACCAATAGTTCTTAGGTGCACTGCTTTACTTCTCATCAATAAGAATGCAAGTGGTAGCGTAGACCCAACACCACCAATCAGAAGATAGTGATCCCAAAAACCTTGAAGAAAAATATGAGGTACCGCTTCACCAGCAGCCATAGCAGCTTGATTTACCGATAGATTAGC
The DNA here is from genome assembly GCF_000153325.1 of Photobacterium sp. SKA34. Taxonomy (GTDB): domain Bacteria; phylum Pseudomonadota; class Gammaproteobacteria; order Enterobacterales; family Vibrionaceae; genus Photobacterium. The sequence goes on along the minus strand of NZ_CH724144.1, from coordinate 148,328 downwards.
CATCCAAAACGGGTTCATAATACCTGTTACGATTAATGCACCGTGAATACCAGCAAACCATAAAATCTGACAAACAAATACAGCGAGAAGAATCGCTGGTAATGAATCTGATGCAGCGACAAGAGGCTGTACTAGAGCCATGATCGCTTGAGGTAGAATCATGCCTGTCTGCGATTCAAGAAAAATATTCAAAGGGTGAAGCGTAAGAATAATCGCTAGTACTGGGATCAGAATTTCAAATGAACGAGCAACACCAGTCGGAACTTCAGGTGGAAGTTTAATTGTGATGTTATTCCGCTTGAGGAATGCATAAACTTCGGTTGCGTAGATGGCCGTGATGATCGAAGTAAAAATCCCCTGCCCTGAGAAGTACTGCATAGATATTGTGCCGTCTTTAAGTGGGGCAGCAACGAGTAAGAATGCCATTAACGCTAATAAGCCAGTAGTGACTGGGTCAAGGTTATGGTGCCTGGCGAGACTCGAACCTATACCAACGGATATGAAGATCGTCATAATCCCCATACTAAGGTTAAATGGCAGCATCAATTGGTCACGGTATGCTTCAGAAAACCCAAGCCAAGCTTGAGCGAAACCCCAAGTTGAATCAGGTGAAAAAGGAGGAAATATGAATACCAACATGAATGAACCAACAATCATAAAAGGTAATGCAGCGATGAAACCATCACGTATTGATGTGACGTACTTTTGTTGGCCAATCTTACCTGCAATAGGGGTCACCTTTTGCTCAATAACATTAACCATTTTGTCGTAGAAAACGCTCATTATTTTATTTCTCGTATTAGAAAAGTGAAAGAGTTCCGGTACTATATTTATCTTTATATATTTATAATAATCATGTAGATACTACACAACCTGTACCGAACCAGGTGCAAAAACGCAAATCGATTAGCCAATAATATCAAGTGCAAAGTCCAGTACTTTGTCACCTTTTTGCATGCCATAATCCATCATGTTAATCGGCTCAACTTTGATGCCAAATTGGTCTGCAACTTTTTGTAGATCTGTCTGCATATATTTAATTTGTGGGCCAAGTAAAACGACTTCATAGCTACCGACCTGCTCATTAAACTCGCTTGCACCAAACGCTTTAATAGTGACCTCGATTCCACGCTCTTGAGCAGATGCTTCCATTTTTTTAACAAGCATTGATGTAGACATTCCAGCTGAGCAGCAAAGCATAATTTTTTTCATTTTTGTTTCTCCAGATTCTTGAGTTCCTAATTAATATGCCCTCATGAAAACCATTTGGAAACCGGTTTCCGATTGGTTTCCGCGCACTCGTGAATTTGATCACTAAGAAAAGCTCAGAGGCTGAAAAATTCGTGATGAAGATAACGTTATTGAAGTGAGTTTTATCTCTTAACCGATGCTTTATGACTTTATTTAAGCACATACAGGACGATTAAATTCACTAGATAGATGGCGAGATAAATAAGAAATGATTGCCCAAATTGCTTAATAATGTGTGCAACTCATCAATTTTGGATAAGCGGTTTCCGTAACAGATCATTATTACGGTATTCTCTGCCGTGTTACGATTACCGGTATTAAATAATGAACCATTCAATTATAAGAATATTTGCTTCTCAAGTTGAGCAGGTCATGAATCCCGTCGCCAAGTTACTGACCCGTAGTCAGCATTTAATGGCGCTTAGGGATGGCTTTCAGTTAGCGATGCCGTTTATTTTTGTTGGTTGTATCTTTGTACCTATCATCTTCCCTCCATTTGCAAATGCTGATTCAAATCTTTCGATTTGGTGGTTCAATATTGCTAATGCGTTGAAACCAATATTATTGCCAACCTATCAGCTTTCTTTAGGAGTGGTTGGGTTAATTGTGTCTTTTGGCATTTCTGCTAGTTTGGCGAAACATTATCAACTTCCCGTGCGGTTATCAGGGTTAACAGGATGCATGGCATTTTTAATGTTGATCGGCTTCCATAACCTTGGACCTGAAGATATTCGATATCTTGGTGGTGCAGGGCTATTTTCAGCGATTATTGCAAGTATGTACTCTATCGAAGTCGTTCGTTTTTTTATCAGTAAAGGCTGGTATGTGAAGATGCCTGATGATGTGCCTATTTTGACGCTTCAAGGTTTTAAATTGATGGTACCAATCTTTGTTGTTCTGACTTCTCTTTCAATTTTTAATACCTGGATGGAGTCTGATTTTGGGGTGCATTTTCCACAATTAATTGAAGCAATATTCCAACCTCTTGTACTTGCTTCAGATAGCTTAGCTGCTGTATTGATCTCAATTTTAGTGTGCCAATTACTGTGGTTCATGGGCATTCATGGTGCGTTAATTATTACAGGTATTATGAACCCATTTTGGATGTCGAATTTATTAGAAAATCAGGCGGCACTTAAAGTTAGTGGCGAAGTTCCTCCTCATATCTATTTGCCAGCTTTTTGGGATTTTTTTGTTTTGATTGGTGGTGTCGGCTCTACGCTTCCATTAGTTTATTTAGCAATAAAAAGTTGCTCTAATCATCTAAAATCAGTGGGTAAAGTTGGACTTATTCCTTCATTATTTAACATTAATGAACCCATTCTTTTTGGTTTCCCAATAATCATGAACCCTTTATTTCTAGTTCCATTTGTAATGGTTCCACTCATAAATGCCACCATTGCATGGTTTTTAACTTCGGCTCAAATATTAGACCGGATAGTTACCATGATTCCTTGGTCTGTTCCAGCTCCAATTGGCGCTACGTGGGCAGCAAATGGAAGTTTGATTAATGCATGTATGGTGCTTTTTGCTATGGTTAATGCCTATTTCTTATATCTTCCTTTTTTTAAAGCTCATGAAAAGATATTGACAGAACAAGAAGCAGAACGAGCAGAAGCCATGCTTCGTCGCAGTCAAGATATGACTTAGTACCGCTGTGATTACTCGTTAGTTATATAAGAAAGGCACTCAGTATTATGAATAAATATTGAAATTATAATCAGTATATTATAAATAAAGTTGGCTAAATCAAACACAAAATGTAACATCTAATCACATTAAGTTAGCTGATATTGCTAACTCACATTTGGACATTACCTTTTTAGACAGCCAACTCAATTTGGATTGGTAGGTATTAGGGAAAAGTATCTTGAAGCGATAGTCTTTTATTATATGCTCGTTTGCCGAAGCCTGATATTAGACCAATTCAAAAACTGGGCATGGAGTCCCTTGATGAAACTTCAGTTGCCAATGAGAGCCGTAAAAGCCTTGAATTTGTGACTTGAAAAGTTGAGTTTATATTTCCTATTATTCAATCTACCAAAGATAAAAATATGTAGTAATAGTTTCTAAGATAAATCGAACTCTTTACTCTTATTTTTATTAGATATTCATTATTAAAGCGTAATAAATAATGGTTTAATTACTATTTTGTTAGCAAAGCCCTTCTATTTAGCACTTCAAAAAACACAGTAACAAAAGAATAAAAATGCTTTGTTTTTTCTGATACTTACATGAAAATAAAGATGATTTTATCAATTTGATGTGTTAATATTTTAGCCTCCAAAGTCCCCTTAGTTCAGCTGGATAGAACAAGGACCTCCTAAGTCTTAGACACAGGTTCGAATCCTGTAGGGGACACCATTTTCTACACAAAAAAACACTGTTAGTAAGCACTAATACACACGTAAGAAAAATCGTGCTGCATAAAAAATAATAAAACTATAACTTATTATTTAATAATGTTTTTTCGCATCTCTGTCTTGTAACTTATCTCCTCCTAAGGGAAGGCCATTGGTTTGACCTAAGCAGATAAAGCCATATTTTACAATTTCTTAGCGATTTTTTATTGCTAAGCCTTTTTTCATTTCAACACGATTTAGTGTCGTAACATTATGTAAGCGTGCCATAAACACCGCATTCTAATCACTTTACTCGAAGAATAAGATCAAATCTCCAATCCAAAGGAGATTTAAAATGGCAACACGACGTACCAATCAAGAATGGCAGACTTTGTTTGAGTGCTATGAATCCAGCCAACTCACTCAACGTGCTTTTTGTGAACATCACGGATTAAGTCTTTCCACGTTTCATGCCAAACGCCAACAGTTAACACACCTTCAAACACCACAGACTAACGGCTTCGTCAAAGCAAACGTTGTAGAGCAGACAACACGTTACCATATGACGCAAATACCTACCGCGAATATGACACTTTTTGTCAACGACGTTGAGCTGAGTATTCCTCAAGGCACGCCCGCTGCCTACCTGGCAGAACTCATTGGAGCCTTGTCATGAAACATATGCTAAGTGCACCAGATATTTATCTGTATCGTGAGAGTGTCGATTTTAGAAAGTCCATCAATGGCCTCGCGGCGATTATCGAAAGTGACACCGATTTACCCTTGGGAAGCGGCGCACTATTCCTGTTTACCAATAAACAGCGCGACAAAATCAAAGTGTTGTACTGGGATAAAACAGGCTTTGCACTTTGGTATAAACGCCTTGAAAAAGCCAAGTATAAATGGCCGTCAAAAGAGAAAAATGACGTGTTTACCCTGACTCAATGCGAGCTTGATAGACTGCTTTCTGGCTTCACGATTATCGGCCATAAACCCGTTCAAATAAACGATTTTACAATGACTTAATCGATAATAAAGCTATATCCACCAAGCGTTAACGGCATGACTTTAGTATAATAAATGCCATGAAAAAGACGCCAAATATCAACCCAGAAAGCCAAGATGTTGCCGAGCTACAAGCGATGGTGAAAGAGTTGTTGGCGTTGCAAAAACACAGCGAATCTCAGTGGAAACAAGAGCGTCAATCTCTGCTTGAGCAACTCAAACTGGCTTTCGACCGCCAGTTCGCAAAACGCTCGGAGGCGTTAAAGCCCTACGATGAATCTCAAGGTGACCTCTTCAACGAAGCGGAATGTGAAGCCGCTAAGGAAGAAGAGGTTGAGGTTACGACGACCACCACAACCACAACGAAGAAACGCGGTAAGCGTAAGCCTCTTCCAAAGACCTTACCTCGTGAAGTTATCGAACTTGATTTAGACGACCATGAAAAGCAGTGTGCATGCTGCAATCATGACCTGCATAAAATCGGTGAAGACAGCAGTGAAAAGCTGGAGTTTTCGCCAGCCGTACTCAAAGTGCTGGAATATGTTCGCCCTAAATATGCTTGCCGCCAGTGCGAGCAAACTGAAGACAGCAATCACATCGTTCAAAAGCCAGCACCGCAAAGCATTATCCCGAAGAGCTTTGCCACAGAAAGCTTGCTTGCCAACATCATTCTTGGCAAATACCAGTACGCGATGCCACTTTACCGCCAAGAGTCGCTGTTTACCCAGTCGGGATCGAGCTATCACGAACCACTATGCCAGATGGGTTATCCAAGTTAGTGAGAAGTTCAAACCACTCTATGCCGCTCTAAAAGAGCACCTACTTCAACAAGTGGTGTTCCAGGCGGATGAAACGCCACTCAATGTTCTCAAGGAAGAAAAACAGTGTTACATGTGGCTCTACTGCTCGGGCGCAGACTCGCCAGAAGCCGCACTCCCCAATGTGAAGAATATTGCCTTGTACGACTATCAAAACAGTCGCGCGAGGGCATGCCCTGTTGCCTTCTTGGGGGATTACAGTGGTTATCTACAAACCGATGGCTATGGTGCCTATGATGGTCTTTATCACGTCACCAATGTTGGCTGCATGGCACATGCACGGCGAAAGTTCATGGAGGCTAAGAAGCTTCAAGGTAAAGGTAAGTCAGGCAAAGCAGATAAAGCGCTGGCCAAAATCCAGAAGCTCTATGGGATAGAATCGCGCTTAAAAGGTGCGACTGTCGAAACACGAAAAGCAGAACGTCAACTGCATAGCAAACCGATACTGGACGAGTTGTACGAGTGGATGACATCTCAACAAGTGATAGCGTCTAGCCCGCTGGGTAAAGCGATAAAATACACGCTCGGCCAATGGCCGAAGGTGATCCGCTATATCGATGACGGTCACTTATCGATAGACAATAACCGCGCTGAACGCGCAATTAAACCGCTGGTCATTGGCAGAAAGAACTGGTTGTTCTCGAACACGCCAAATGGTGCTGATGCGAGTGCGATGCTTTACAGCATCGTCGAGACTGCGAAAGCCAACGGCCTTATCCTCTACGACTACATGGTCAAGTGCATGAAAGAGCTCGCGAAAGCTGAGCCCGATATCGATGCACTCCTACCTTGGAACCTCAAACACTAACAAATATCGCCCCGTGGGTTCATGGGGCGTTTACAACATTACAATATAGATTCTGTATTGATAATCTCATATTCAGCATAATTTTATATCACTATAAATTGCTCTTATTTAGTGAATCTATTTATAAGTTGCCATCCCCCTCAGTAAGGCAAAGAAGGTAATTAAACCATTATCATTCCAAAATAACATTTACTTTTTAAATCAATAAAATGGATTTATGTAACGTATTATTTGAAACATAACGTTACAATATTTGAACGTTGTTCTTTTAAGTTTTGTATCTATACTGCCAACACTTCATAACTCTCATGTTATGCGTTTGTTTAGGATATTATTATGAAAATGAAATTAGCATCTCTTATTGTATCTGCAGCTCTTCTTGCTCCTGCTGCAGCTATGGCTAACACACCGGTTCAGCTTTCAGTACCTGGCGTAAACCTACCAGCAGGTAACGTTACAGGTGTTCGCTTAAATGCTTTATATGGGCATACCGCTTCTGTAACAGGTGTAAACTTCTCGCTATTAGGTCTTTCAGATGTTGATACATTCAAAGGTCTAAACTTTGGTCTAGCATTTGGTGTGAACCGTACTCGTTCGATGATGACTGGTGTTGAATTTGGTCTTGCAAACTGGAATGACGGTAATGCGAAAGGTGCTGATTTTGGTGCCGTAAACTACACAGCAGGCAACTTTACAGGTGCGCAGTTCGGTACGTTTAACTACGCAGGAACACTAAATGGTCTACAGTTTGGTTTAGTGAACGCAACCGATCATATTAATAAAGGTATTCAGATCGGTCTGATTAACTATGATAAGTCTGGTACTTTCGTCAGTAAGAGCCTACCTGTATTTCCTATTGTAAATGCGCGATTCTAAGATTTCGCTATAACAATAAAGAGCCTCGACACTGAGCGGGGCTTTCTTTTTAATAGATAAATTTAAATATAAAAAAACCTCGCACATGGCGAGGTTTAAAATTTGGTGGAGCTAAGCGGGATCGAACCGCTGACCTCTTCGCTGCCAGCGAAGCGCTCTCCCAGCTGAGCTATAGCCCCAAAACAAGATTACAATAAAATCTCACTGCATCAGTGTCAACATAACTACAAAGATATAACTATATTTGTGAATTAACGCAAAATATAACCTTCACATACATAAAAATATTTACGACCTATATCATTTACTTACCATTGACACCTCTAGTAATAAAGTGCGGTTAAATATCTTTAATGGTGACGACTAACCTTAAGGACTATTTCATGAAGCTTCAACTAACCTCTTTTTTACTAGCAACAGCAATTTGTGCTCCATCCGTTTACGCTGATACTCCAGTACAACTTTCTGTTCCAACAATTAACTTACCAGCAGGTGATTGTAGTGGTCAACTAAAATTGGCCACGGTTTTAGAGTTTTCCCAATATAATCGTTCTGATTCGTTGGGAGTTAGGCCGCCATTATATTGATGCGGCCTGAGTTGACAGTAATACCCGATAATGTAGCGGATGATCTCTTGTTGAGCTTCAGCAAAACTACGATAACCCACTGTTGGCACCCATTCGGTCTTTAAGCTTCTAAATAAACGCTCCATTGGTGCATTATCCCAGCAATTTCCTCGGCGAGATAAACTCTGTTTTATCTTAAAACGCCACAGTAATTGACGGTACTTTCGACTTGTATAGTGGCTACCTTGATCGCTGTGGAACATGACGCCTTTCGGCTTACCACGCGACTCATAAGCCATTGAAAGAGCTTTGCCTGTCAGACTGGAATCAGGTGATAAAGACATCGACCAACCAATCACTTTGCGGGCAAAAAGATCAATAACAACGGCTAAATACATCCAGCGATTTCCTGTCCAAATATACGTAACATCACCAACCCAAACTTCATTTGGGGCGGTAACAGCAAACTGTCGGCCCAAGTGATTTGGAACCTCAACATGTTCTTGAGAAGCCTTTCTGTATCGATGCTTTGGCTGTTGGCAACTGACTAAACCAAGCTCTCTCATGAGTTTTGTTGCTCGGTATCGGCTCAGTTTTAAACCCTGATTTGTGACTATATCTGCAATAGTCCTCGCTCCCGCAGAGGCGTTGCTTGCTGCGTGGGCCTCACTAACTAAGCTGCGAAGTTTGACTGTTTCCGCCCTAATCGCTGTTGGACGCTTTAGCCAATAGTTATAACTACTTCGATGAACATTGAAGACTTCGCATAATGTTTTTACGCTATAGCTCTGCTTGAGTTTCTTGATCATCAAGAATTGTTCAGTGAGTCCGACATCAACAGAGCCGTGGCTTTTTTTAATATTTCATTATGCTCTTCAAGACGAGCTAACTTCTTTTTTAATTCCCGAATTTCTATTTGCTCAGGGGTCATAGGCGAAGCTTTTGGCGTTTTGCCTTGTCGTTCTTGTTTAAGCTGACGAACCCATTTATCCATCGTGGATTTACCCACATTCATGGCTTGGGCGGCTTCTGCCACTGAGTAATTTTGATCAATCACTAACTGTGAAGCCTCGAGCTTGAATTCTGCGCTGAATAGTCGTCTTGTACGATTTGTCATAGTGTCACCTGTTAACGTATGAAGTGATGATATCACCTCTAACTAAGTGACCAAATTCACTATGCCACTACAGATGTATCAGGTGTTCGATTAAGTGCACTTTATGGTCGAAGCCATAACGTGAAAGGGTTAAATTTTTCAGTTCTTGGTCTTTCTGATATTGATAACTTTACAGGTCTTAACCTTGGTTTGTTTTATGGTGCAAACCGAACCCGTACAAGTATGAAAGGGTTTGAATTAGGTTTAGCAAACTTTAATGGAGGAACAGCAAAAGGTGCTGATGTAGGTCTAGTAAACTACACAGAAGGTAATTTCACAGGTGCGCAATTAGGACTATTTAATTATGCAGGTAGTTTAAATGGACTTCAATTTGGCTTTATGAATGCAACAAATCATATCAATAAAGGTATTCAAATCGGTTTAATCAACTTCGACCGTTCTGGTACTTTCGTTAGCAAAGATCTTCCTGTCTTCCCTATTGTGAATGCAAGATTCTAATTATCACTCTTGCCCATTATTTGAAATCCCCACAGGAAGTGTGATCTTGTTCTAAAATAAAAAAGATTCTTTCAATAAATAAAGGGGGTTATTGTGATTAGGGTATTTCTTTTGTTTCTAGTTTTGATGTTCTCTTCAAGCTTCGTAGTAAATGCAAACACTGATGAAGAACGGGCCAAAGAGCTACCATTAAAAGTAATGCAACAATGTGCAACAGCTCAAAACTTTTGGGTATGCGTAGAAAATAAGAAATAAATCTAAAATTTCAACTATATAAAACGGAGCATTAATGCTCCGTTTTTTTATTTAACGTTTAACAAGCTTATGCGTTAGCTTCACGCTCTGCAATAAATGCTAATGCCATTTTAATTCGAGCTATAATACGCTCTTTACCAATTAGCTGCATAACAGCATCTACAGAAGGTGACTGACCTTGGCCTGTAACAGCTACACGAAGAGGCATACCTACTTTACCCATACCTAGTTCAAGTTCTTCACACACTTGTGCAATAACAGCATGAAGGTTTTCTGTTGTCCATTCATCAAGTGCTTCAACTTTAGCAAGTGCAAGTGCTAACGCTTCTTTAGCAACAGGACGTAAGTGTTTTTTCGCCGCGCCAGCTTCAAATTCGCTAAAATCTTGGTAGAAGTAACGAGATTGTTCAGCAAGTTCGATTAATGTATTACAACGCTCACCTACAAGCGTGATCACATCTGTAATAGCTGGACCATTTTCAATAGAAATTTCTTTCTGATCTAAGTGCCATTTTAGGTACTTAGCAACGTATTCTGGTTCTGCTGTTTTGATGTAATGATTGTTAAGCCATAATAGCTTGTCAGTATTAAATGCAGATGCAGACTTACTGACTGACTCTAGGCTAAATAGATCGATCATCTCTTGTAGTGAGAAAATCTCTTGATCGCCATGAGACCAACCTAGACGTACTAAGTAGTTCAGTAGTGCTTGTGGCAGGTAACCATCATCACGGTACTGCATTACACCCACAGCGCCATGACGCTTAGATAATTTCGCGCCATCATCACCTAAAATCATTGCACAGTGTGCAAACTCAGGTACTGGTGCACCTAGCGCTTTATAGATATTAATTTGACGTGGCGTATTGTTGATATGATCTTCACCACGAACAACTTGAGTAATACCCATATCCCAGTCATCGATAACCACACAGAAATTGTACGTTGGGCTACCATCTGTACGACGAATGATCAGATCATCAAGCTCACTGTTAGCAATTTCGATGTGGCCACGGATCTTATCATCAAAAACGACCGTTCCTTCTTTAGGGTTACGGAAGCGGATACAAAATGGAGAATCTTCTGTTGCAGCGGCATTAGCTGCAACAATTTTAGGGTGGTTTGCATCATAACGAGGTTTAACGCCTGCTGCCATTTGCTCTTCACGAATTTCGTCAAGAAGCTCTTTTGGACAGTAACATTTGTACGCTTTATCTTCTGCTAGTAGTTGATCAACCACTTCGTTATAACGATCAAAACGCTTAGTTTGGTAGTAAGGACCTTCATCCCAGTTAAGCTCTAACCACTCCATACCTTCCATAATCGCATCGATAGCTTCTTGTGTTGAACGCTCTAGATCCGTATCTTCAATACGAAGTACAAACTCGCCGCCCATATGTTTAGCGTATAACCATGAGTAAAGTGCAGTACGAGCACCGCCTACGTGCAAAAAGCCAGTTGGACTTGGTGCAAAACGAGTTTTAACCGTCATTGAAATTACCTTATGAATGAAGGACCACACAGTAAGGGCTACTGTGTCTTATCTAATGAGGAGTATTTTAGCACTGTGAGGTAAATCTACAATCCTTCGGATAAGTTCTTATAAAAGTAACCATATAACCAGTTATAAGAACTCCACAGCAAAAAGCATCATTACAAATAGAATCCCATCATACTTTAGAGAAAGTCATCAATATGAAGAAGGTATAGCGTATGAAAAATAATATGTGTAATCGTAACGCTAATTTTGCCAGCTTATTTAGCTATGGATGTGACTCAACTTCAACAATCAACTCATCATATGGTGCTGAAAACAGCGCTAAAGAGTGTTATTTAGAGAAAAATGAAATAAGATACTTACCCGCACCAATATGTAATCATTATAAGTCAGAACATTAGAGCTAATGTAGATAGATAATCTTTTACTATCTGTATGCTCAACCTTTATCAAATAAATTATTAGAGCTGTGATAAGCTTCTGATTACTGCTTCATTAATACTAAATTTCCTTAGAAACATTTTCCTTATATGCGTAAAATCGATAAGTAGAAATTATTAATTTGCTTTAGATGTAACTGACAAGGAAAGAATATGAAAATTAATAAGCTGGCCTTCGCAACACTGCTTATGCCTTTATCATTTAATGTATTTGCAGATGTTAAGTTAGAATTACCTAAAAATATTAAATTGCTTGTCATTAATGAAAATGAAGTTGATAAAGGAATTAGTAGTTATTTTACGTCAACACCAGACTCTATCACTTTAAAAAATGGCCAAAATCAAATTGTCTACCGGATAGATCAATACTTTTATAAAGGAGAAACACAAAGTGAACGCTTTAAATCCCCTGCTTACGTAATGACTTTCAAGGCTTCAAATGATTCGCTAAAGTTATCTGTACCTAACTTTTCAGATTCACTAACAGCTAAAGCATTTATTAAAAACCCTCAACCAGATCTTATTGATATCTCTAGTAATAAAAATTATCCATTTAAATTTGATACGCTAAAAGGAAGAAGCGGATTTGCAATTACTCAAGATTACGCTCGCTTGGTAGAGCAGTATAATAAATCAGGAAATATTGCAGCCATAACTACTACAGCAATCACAGCTACTACAGCTACTACAGCTACTACAGCTACTACAGCTACTACAGCTACTACAGCTACTCAAATAGATAACGATAATGTAACCTTACAACTTAAAGAATTATTCAAAAAATCTGATTTAAAGACTAGAAAAGAATTCATAAGTTGGGCTGTTCAAAATCTATAACAAATAAAAGACGGAGTCCTCTTGTTATGCAACAGGAGGATTTATCTTAAATATCGTAAATTATTTTTTACATATTCATTTTTTTAAACTCATAAAAATATTATCCATAGTAGCCCTTCAACTTAATAAATTTTTATTTCATCGATAAATATTTTATATAACATTTAGTCTCTACATTATATTCCTATTTATCACTCAGCGGCTTTTAGCCTTCATGATACTACTTATTATTGACCACTTTCCTGATAACTTAATCTTTAGCTGAAATATACTCCATCTCTTATAATGTCTATTCTCCTGTATTTAACTCATAATATTTAGTGTAAACCAGATTCCCCTTCTCACTAAGAGAGTAGTTCTTAATTAAAACTCATTTTTATTCATTTGAACTACAACGTAAGCCTTTGAACATAACCTTATGCACATTATCGTACCGACAATACAGTGTAAAAACGGTGGCAACATCAAACTAATTTACATACAACTCTAATCTAACTACTCTTGTTATCAGTCAAAGGAATTTAGTTTCCAATCTAATGATTGATTGCCTGATCCACTAACCAAAAAAGGAGCCATTAGGCTCCTTTTTAAAATTTATTACATACACGTTATATTGGATTAGAAACCGTATTCTAGACCAACACGTGCAAAGTATGATTTATCATCTGAGTTATAAGCATCATGTTGACCGATACGTACGTATGGTACAAAGCCGTTAATAAGATACATTAACTGACCAGAAACAACTGAATCTGCATCATCTTGTTTAACACCAGCTTTCTTAGAGTCTAAGTTAGCTGCGTAACCAACTTTAATACCCATTGGGCCATTCCAATACTGTGCGATTACAGAGTAAGATGCCTGCTCTGATTTAACGCCACCAATAACATCACTTTCACCAGCTTTATATGCACCAGCAAGACCAAAGCCAGCAGGTAGTGAAGCTTCAAAACCGACGATATAACCAAATGTATCAGCGTTCTCACCAGCTACAGCAGCAGTTTCTTTAACTGTACCTGCAGCATCAATTACTTCAAAAGTAGCAGCTTTAGCAGCAGTAAGCTCACGATTGTTTTCACTTTCTAAACCTGCATGTAATGTAAGAACTTCAGCAACTTTTAAATGAGCACTTGCACCATACCAGTAGTTATCTTTAACGCTTGTATCACCAACACCTGTAGCAACACTAAAGCTAAAGTTACCAAGTTGTGCTGAGTCATAACGCATAGTGTTACCATGACGGTCTCGGTTGTATTTAACGTCACCACCCCAGTCAAACACACGACCTAAACCTGGGTTAGAGTATGGCCAGTCAATGATTTCATACATAGGTGTAAGCATACGACCAAAACGTACAGAACCCCAATCGCCACGAAGACCTAAGAATGTATCACGCACACCTAGTGCCCCGTTTTTACCTTCATCACCAACATAACCAGATTCAATTTGCATGAAACCTTCAATGTTATCAGTCATTGCTTTAGAAGCTCGGAAACCGATACGTGATTCATTTTCCCAATCGTATGTATTACCATCTTCTTGATAAAAAGCAGAGATTGCAGCAACACCGTAAACATCAACGTTAAAGTCAGAGTTAATGCCTACTTGATAGGCATCACCTGCAGCGATAGCTGAAGATGAAATTAAAGCAATTGATGCGCCTAATAGCGTACGTTTGAACATATTTTCCATGGAATAAACTCCTAAAGATATAAGCTGTTTACCTGTAACCTGAATGGTTGGCCGCCGAAGGCTACAAGTAAATCTCCCATATGTTAGTCGAATCAATTCGACCAATTCATATTTTTTCGTTCGAAATTGAACTTTATTAAACTTCGTTATTAAGACTACTTTCGCAGCGCAAAACATCAATAAGAACTTACTTTCTTGTGTTAAAAATTTGATTCAGTGCAAAGTTTCTGGCCTATAGTGATCCAGTTCAAATGTTTTCATAATTACAAATTAATCATTTACAAACAATTACTTATGAGCATGGAAGCGTATATGTGTGACCCTGATCGTGTTTTCTTTATTATTGAAAAACTTGTGTTTTTTTAGAAACAAATAATTAACATTATTATCTTTTGTTAATAAAAAAACAGCTATTTCCCGTATTGATCACACTGTTATATACACTGTTTCATTTAATTCATAAAAAAAAGCCGCCCCAAATGGAGCGACTTTTTTTGTAACAAGGTTTATCAACCCTATAAAAAGGTATTAAGCCATCAGATCGACGAGCTTTTGTTCGTCCCAGATCTCAATGCCTAGCTCTTGCGCTTTCGTTAATTTAGAGCCCGCCGCTTCACCTGCTACTAATAAATCTGTTTTCTTCGACACACTACCTGTAACTTTTGCACCTAATTTTTGTAATGCAGCTTTCGCATCAGAGCGAGTTAATTGAGATAAAGATCCTGTTAGTACGACTACTTTACCATCAAGCGGTAATTCGACATCTTCATCAATTTTTTCAATTTCAGGCCAATGTATCCCAACTTCTTGTAACTCGTTCACAACGACCATGTTGTGCTCTTCACGAAAGAAATTAAAGATATGTGCAGCAACAATACCCCCCACATCCGGCACTTCAATTAACTGATCTTTCGTTGCTTGGCTAATTGATTCTAATGTCTCAAAGTAATTTGCTAGGTTCGCGGCAGTAGCTTCACCTACTTCACGGATACCTAGTGAATAAATAAAACGAGGTAATGTTGTCAGTTTTGAAGCATTCAGCGCATCAACCAGTTTTTGCGCTGATTTAGGCCCCATTCGCTCAAGTACTGTCACTTCTCCAGCACTGAATTTAAACAAATCAGCAGGCGTTGTTACCATTTCACGATCAACAAGTTGCTCAATCACCTTTTCGCCACAACCATCAACGTCTAATGCTTTACGCGATACAAAATGTTTTAAGGCTTCTTTTCGCTGTGCTTGACAGAAGAGGCCACCGGTACAACGTGCGACGGCTTCGCCTTCAATACGTTCAACCTTTGACTGACAAACAGGACACTCTGTTGGAAATACAATCGCTTGTGCATTTGCAGGTCGACGAGACTCAACCACTGAAGCGATTTGTGGAATAACATCACCTGCACGACGAATAATAACGGTATCGCCAATCATTACGCCTAAACGCGCCACTTCATCGGCATTATGTAGTGTTGCATTACTAACTGTTACACCGCCCACAAACACAGGTTCAAGCTTAGCAACGGGTGTAATTGCACCTGTACGCCCAACCTGAAACTCTACATTGTTTAGGGTTGTCATCTCTTCTTGGGCTGGGAATTTATAAGCAATGGCCCAACGAGGTGCTCTAGCAACAAAGCCAAGCTGTTGTTGTGTATCAACATCATCAACCTTAATCACCACACCATCAATTTCATAACCTAGTGATTGGCGTTTTTCACCAATATTCTGATGATAAGCAATGACCTCTTCAATACTGTCCACTTTGCGAATTTCTGGGCACATTGGAAGTCCCCATGCTTTTAACTGACACAAGCGTTCATATTGCGTATTGGCAAGTTCGCGTCCATCGACAACACCGACAGCATAAGCATAAAAGCTTAATGGGCGCGTCGCGGTAATTTTAGGATCTAACTGACGTAAGCTACCAGCAGCTGCGTTTCGTGGGTTTGCAAATGCCTTATCACCTTTTTTAAGCGCTTTGGCATTTAACTCTTCAAACCCTTTTTTAGGCATAAAGACTTCACCGCGAACTTCTAATCGCTCAGGCCAATCGTCACCTTGAAGCTTTAAGGGAATAGCACGAATAGTACGTACATTATGCGTAATATTTTCACCTGTAGCGCCATCACCACGGGTTGCTGCTTGAACTAACACACCCTTTTCATACATCAGACTCACAGCGAGACCGTCTAATTTGGGCTCACAGCAGTAACTGAACGTAGCTCCTGAACGTAAGCGATCTTGTAAACGTTTTTGAAATGCACGTAAATCATCATCATTAAACGCATTGTCTAATGAAAGCATCGCGATCTCATGTTTAACTTGCGTAAATCCCTCTAACGCAGCACCGCCAACACGTTGGCTTGGAGAATCAACCGTTACCCATTCTGGATGCTCAGCTTCGATCTTTAATAGTTGCTGCATCATTCGATCATATTCAGCATCAGGAATTTCTGGATTATCTTCAACGTAATAACGATGACCGTGGTAATCGAGTTGCTGTCGTAGCGTTAATAATTGTTGCTGAAGGTCAATACTCATTTTTTCTACCTGACAAATCTAAATAGTTTCTGCCAAAACAACGTCCTATCGATATAGAAGATTAAGACTGTTGCCTAAATTTAAATAAAAAAACAGGCCCCTTAAAGGAGCCTGCTCATTAATGACTAAATCTTTTTAAAGATTAAGCATTATTATATTTCACTGATTTTTCTCGATATTGCGTAATACGATTTGGCGTGATCATTACACGATCTTGATCGAGAACATCTGCATTTAACTCATCAGCAATTTGCTGTGCTGTTTGTAGCATTAAGTTAAAGTTACTTGCAGCTTTACCGTAACAAGGCAACATTAAGAAAAAGCCGATACCAGGCGTTTCAAAATGTTGGTAGTTAGTTTCAGGGAAAGAGCCTGGGTTTAATAAGTTAGTTACTGAGAAAATAACAGGCTCTGTACCTGCTAAATCAGCATGACGATGGAATACTGAATTATCACCAAAAATTAAACCATGACGCTCTAAACATGCAAACAGTGACGGCCCACGTAAAATCTTACCACTGCGCGCATGAACACATAGCGATATATAAGTTGGTGGTAATGGCTCTGGCTCTGGCTCTGGCTCTGGCTCTGGCTCTGGCTCTGGCTCTGGCTCTGGCTCTGGCTCTGGCTCTGGCTCTGGCATGAAAGTAAAACTTGGTTCTTGTGTTGTTTGAACAGAAGGCTCAGTAACTTGCACAACGTCTTCTTCAACAACAGGCGCAGCTACTTCAACTTGCGCTGGTTCTTCAGCAGGGACAAATTGTGCTTGAGGCTCAATAGCAGAAGTTTCGACGACCACTTGTTGTGCTTGCTGAACGACAGGCTCTGAAGCAACAGGTTGCTGAATGATTTCAGGCTGTACTATCGATTCAGTCACTGGCGTTTGCGCTTCCACAACAGGTGCTACACTCGCTGAGTTAGTCGTTGTCGCAACCTGAGGCTGTATAGCAGGTTCAACAGGAGTGCTATTAGGTTGCGCAGGTGTTTGTGGTGATACTTGCTGAGGTTGCTCAACTGTCGAAGCTTGTGGTTGAGCTGTTGTCACTTTAGCAGGTACATCATCATTATCTGTTGCTGACATTTTAGGGAGATCATCACCCTCATCAACCGTAGCATTACCTAATAATGGATCTTGCTGTGGACGTTCCCCAAAACTAAAACCTGGCTCTTTGCGCTTTGTTGGTTTTGTCTTTTCAACCACTTCCTGTGGCTTACTTACAACACGCGCCTCACTTACACTCTCTTCAACGTCACCTTGAACATCAAGTGCCGTTTCATCGATTTTACCTACTGGCTTTTCACCAAACTTGGCCGGTTTTTCTTTTCGACTTGTCCATAGACCATGAAAAAGAAGCGCTGTAATCGCAAGCGCACCAACAATAATTAGAACTAGACGCAATTCCTGCATACGAATACTCTGAAATTAACTCGTTATCCCTAGACGGGGTTAATAATAGTAAAAAATCAACTAGGCAGACAAAATCTCTAGCTAGAATTTCTTGCCGATGACTTACTGTACCAAAACTCAAATGATAATGAGAAGTTGAATATCGCTATTCAGTCAAGATAGTCTTTACAACGTGAGTTTTGTACACTTTTACACCATTTTTTATTATGAATCATGAGATTTATTGGTTTGTCAAAACTGTGACAACCATATTTTCATTTGATTCCTTCCTATATAGCCCGTTAACATACTCTTTGTATAGTCTCTCTATCATCCCTCATCAAAATAAATTTGAGAGATCCGATTAAGGAAACCAAATGTCGCAACAGCATGCCATCAAATCAACAACCAGCGGTGCTGGATACTTTTTAAAAGGATTACAACTGGTTACTCAACCAGGAACGCGTCGTTTTGTAATCATTCCATTGCTCATCAATATCTTATTATTAGGTGGTGCATTTGCAACTTTACTTACTCAGTTGAATGGTTGGATTGATGGTTGGTTAAGTTACCTACCTAGCTGGCTTGAATGGCTATCTTATGTCTTGTGGCCGTTACTTGCCATTGCTGCATTAGTTACGTTTTCTTATTTCTTCAGTACCATTGCTAACTGGATTGCAGCACCATTTAACGGGCTATTAGCTGAATATTTAGAAGCTAAACTCACAGGTAAAGCTCCTCCCGATGATAGTTTTAAAACATTAATGAAAGATCTGCCTCGCACCATGGGCAGAGAGTGGACCAAATTAAAATATTACTTACCCAAAGCAATCGGCTTATTGATCCTAATGTGGATCCCTGCCATCGGGCAAACGCTTGGCCCTATTTTATGGTTTTTATTCAGCGCTTGGATGATGACAATTCAATATGTTGATTACCCTTTTGATAACCACAAAGTGCCATTTATTGATATGCGAAATGCGCTTAAGGAACATCGTGGTCAAGCGTTAAGTTTTGGTGCTGTTGTCATGTTTTTCACTATGACCCCAATTATTAACTTACTCGTCATGCCTGTTGCTGTTTGTGGCGCGACAGCAATGTGGGTTGATCATTACCGCGAGCAATTTAAACGCTATTAAGATCAACGATAAATATTCACCAAAGAGCACTTATTCTAGTGCTCTTTTCTTTTCCACTAAACTTGCTTCAAACACTATTGTTATTGGAGTAAAACATATTTGTAAATTAGTCACTTGACGCTTTTCATCCCTCTATATATCTTTAGTTCAATATAATTCACACATTGATAACAATAAGATATAACCATTAATTACTTTGCAAATAACTTATCCAGTATATTCTTAATTTATATTACTTTTAACGTGTCACGAAGGAACGAAGCATGAGCAAGATTTATGAAGATAACTCACTAACTATTGGTAATACTCCACTAGTACGTCTTAACCGCGTAAGTAACGGTAAAGTGTTAGCTAAAGTAGAAGCTCGTAACCCAAGCTTTAGTGTTAAATGCCGTATTGGCGCTAACATGATTTGGGATGCTGAGAAAAAAGGCACTTTAAAAGAAGGTGTTGAACTTGTAGAGCCAACTAGTGGTAATACAGGTGTTGCACTTGCTTTTGTTGCTGCTGCACGTGGTTATAAGCTAACATTAACCATGCCTGAGAGCATGAGCCTTGAGCGTCGTAAGCTATTAAAAGCCTTGGGTGCAAATCTTGTACTAACTGAAGCCCCGAAAGGCATGAAGGGCGCGATTGATAAAGCAGAAGAAATTGTAAATTCAGATCCAAGTAAATACCTACTGCTACAGCAATTTAATAACCCAGCAAACCCAGAGATCCACGAAAAAACCACAGGCCCTGAAATTTGGGATGCAACAGATGGTGAAATTGATGTGTTTGTCTCAGGTGTAGGTACAGGCGGTACACTTACAGGTGTTAGCCGTTTTATTAAACAGCAAAAAGGCAAAGCAATTACTACCATCGCCGTTGAGCCACTAGAATCACCTGTTATTACCCAAACATA
>NZ_CH724144.1:0-127963 GCF_000153325.1 Photobacterium sp. SKA34 | reverse complement strand
TTTGGACTTAGCTTTAATATAAATCTCGCACGTTTTATTTTTCGCCCCGAAATAAAGGGGTGAAAATGCGCTTTAGTTACTAACAAGCAAGTTTCTGAGAAAACTTTGACTTGGATTAAAGCTAAGACAATATGATATTAGGTAGTTTATACTGCAGCAGCACAAGCAAATTATCTGTATTATGCTTGTCATAAATAATTTAATTATTAAATAAAATACTATATCTATCGGGGTGAATTATGTATCAGAAGCAAGTTGAAATCACAGCACCAAATGGTTTACACACTCGTCCAGCGGCTCAGTTCGTTAAAGAAGCTAAATCATTCGATGCAGATGTGACAGTAACTGCTAATGGCAAAAGCGCTAGTGCGAAAAGCCTATTCAAGCTTCAAACTCTTGGTCTAATTAAAGGCGCACAAATCACTATTGCTGGTGAAGGTGCTCAAGCTCAAGAAGCTGTTGATGCTCTAATTCAGCTAAAAGAAGATCACGACGGTTCTCCAATTGCAATGTTCCGCGAAATCTAAGCTACGTTTATATACAAACGAGTTTTCAGTTTTTAGTTAATTTAAGGTAAGGCTATGATTTCAGGTATCTTGGCATCTCCAGGTATTGCTTTTGCTAAAGCACTACTGCTGCAAGAAGAAGAGGTTGTTCTAAACAAAGCACTAATCTCTGCAGACCAAATCGATAACGAAATTCAACGTTTCTTCGACGCACGAAAGAAATCGTCTGAGCAGCTAGAAGTAATCAAAGAAAAAGCACGTGTCACCTTTGGTGAAGAGAAAGAAGCGATCTTTGAAGGTCACATCATGTTGCTTGAAGATGAGGAGCTTGAAGAAGAAATCATAGCCCTTATTAAAGATAAAATGTCTGCTGATTATGCAATTTACTCTGTTATCGAAGAACAAGCACAAACACTTGAGTCTTTAGATGATGAGTACTTAAAAGAACGTGCAAGTGATATTCGTGATATCGGTAGCCGTTTTGTTAAGAATGCATTAGGCATTAACGTAATCAACTTAAGTGCTATCAGCGAAGAAGTTATCCTTGTTGCTAACGATCTTACACCGTCTGAAACTGCACAGATTAACCTTGATTATGTTCGTGGTTTTATCACAGATATTGGTGGTCGCACATCACATACTTCAATCATGGCACGCTCGCTTGAGATCCCAGCGATTGTTGGTACAAACGATATTACATCAAAAGTTAAATCTGGCGATATGCTAGTACTTGATGCAATCAATAATCAGGTTGTAATCAATCCAACAGATGATGAATTAAACAAATTTAAAGCTATCAGCGACGCGCACAAAGCAGAGCAAGAAGAACTAGCTAAGCTAAAAGATCTTCCTGCAATCACGCTTGATGGTAAGCAAGTAGAAGTTTGCGGTAACGTTGGTACAGTGAAAGACTGTGACGGTGTAAACCGTAATGGTGGTGAAGGTGTAGGTCTATACCGTACTGAATTCTTGTTTATGGATCGCGATTCTTTACCGACAGAAGAAGAGCAATACCAAGCATACAAAGAAGTTGCAGAAGCGATGCACGGTGAGCCAGTGATTATCCGTACTATGGATATCGGTGGTGATAAAGATCTTCCATACCTAGATCTACCAAAAGAAATGAACCCATTCTTGGGTTGGCGTGCAATCCGTATCAGCCTTGACCGTCGTGAAATTTTACGAGATCAATTCCGTGCTATTCTTCGTGCATCTGCACACGGTAAGATCCGTATCATGTTCCCGATGATTATTTCGGTTGAAGAAGTACGCACACTTAAAGCTGTAATTGAAGAGTTTAAAGTTGAATTAACGGCTGAAGGTTTAGCTTTTGACACTGACATCGAAATCGGTGTAATGGTTGAAACGCCAGCAGCTGCAGCAATTGCACACCACTTAGCGAAAGAAGTTTCTTTCTTTAGTATTGGTACCAACGACTTAACTCAGTATACTCTAGCAGTTGACCGTGGTAATGAGCTAATCTCTCACCTTTACAACCCACTATCGCCTGCTGTACTTACTGTGATCAAGCAAGTAATTGATGCTTCTCACGTTGAAGGTAAGTGGACAGGTATGTGTGGTGAGCTTGCCGGCGACGAACGTGCTACCCTACTTCTTTTAGGTATGGGTCTTGACGAATTCAGTATGAGTGCGATTTCTATCCCTCGCATCAAGAAAGTTATCCGTAACGCTAACTTTGCTGATGTTAAAGCAATGGCAGAGCATGCATTAACTCTACCAACGGCTGCTGAAATCGAAGAGCACGTAGAAAAATTCATCGCAGAAAAGACCATCTGCTAATATAGCTGCAGATAATATAACAACGCTTAGGAGCATCGATATGGGTCTGTTTGACAAATTGAAGAAACTGGTTTCTGACGACAGCAGTGAAGCTGGTGCAGTTGAAATCATCGCACCACTTTCTGGCGAAATCGTTAACATCGAAGATGTGCCAGATGTAGTATTTGCTGAAAAAATTGTTGGTGATGGTATTGCTATCAAACCAGCTGGCAACAAAATGGTTGCACCAGTAAACGGTACTATTGGTAAGATCTTTGAAACGAACCACGCTTTCTCTATTGAGTCTGACGATGGCATCGAACTTTTCGTTCACTTCGGTATTGATACTGTTGAACTTAAGGGCGAAGGTTTTACTCGCATCGCTGAAGAAGGCCAAACTGTTAAAGTTGGCGACACTATCATCGAATTCGATCTTGCGCTATTAGAAGAGAAAGCAAAGTCAACTCTGACTCCTGTTGTTATCTCTAACATGGACGAGATCAAAGAGCTAACTAAGCTTTCTGGCGCTGTAAATGTTGGTGAAACACCAGTACTACGCGTTAAGAAATAAGCTAAGTTCTATCGCTGATAAAAAAGCGCTACTTCGGTAGCGCTTTTTGTTTATCTGAACGTTAAAAAAGCACACTTAAACATTGTTCATCACATGCTTATATCAATAGATCTTTTAGAGATTAAAGGTTGTTTAACATCGCCATTGATGGAGCAAAGAAGTAAGCCCCAGTAACAGGTTTTGAGAAACGTAGCATCTGATCTGTCTTACCATCCGTTTCACCAAACATACTTTCAAGCTGTGCATCAAAGTGGTACTGACGCTGACAGTAAGCAATGAATAATAAACCGTGTTCAGCTGTTACAGAGCCGTATGGCAAGCTGTGACGTAAGATTTTTAAGCCTTTACCATTTTCTTTAATATCAACGCGGCCAACATGTGATGCCGCTGGAACATCTTCTAGCTCTACAGAATCAGCTTTCGTACGACCAATCACTTTTTCTTGTGCTTTGACGTTTAGGCGATGCCATGCTGGTAGGTTATGAATATAACGCTGTACCATTACATAGCTACCACCCGCAAACTCACCTTCAGCAATGACACCAACGTTAGCACGATCTTCCGATGTTTGTGGGTTTTCTGTTCCGTCAATGAAATCAGTCATATCACGGTGATCAAGGTATTGGAACCCATAAGTTTCATCTAACACTTCTACGTCTTGAGACAGTGTTTCTAAGAAAACGCGAAACGCGTAAAAGTTAAGATCATGACGATTAGAATGGATATGCAGTAAGACATCACCACCTGTTGCTGGCGCAATAGTCTCACCGTCACCTAACTGACGGAACTCTGTTAACTCTGCAGGGCTTTGTTGACCTAAAGACTCCCAAAATGCCTTACCGAAGGCAACACTTGCATGTAACTTTGCGTCTTGCTGATCAATATTGAGATCCGCAAGTAACTGATGAATTGACTGGCATTGAGCAATAACATTTTGCTTATTACCAACAACATTCATCACCACATAAAGGGCAAAGGCGCCACGATCTGGAACGATTGCTGGTTGGGCAATACTCATAGGTGTCTTCTCCTAACAGGATGTTTAGTCAAAAATGAAAAGTAATTATAACGATATAAAAACGTAAATCACTTGATCTTAATGCGTTAGTAGAAGGTTTTACTCTTTTTCCTACGAAATCGGGTATTTTGATACCGACTAGATACCAAAACGCCTTCTAAAAAGAAGGCGTTATTGAAGTAAGAAATATTAACTGTCTATCTTAATATATTATGCTGTCATTATTTCAATTTGTAGTTTAACGCGCTCTTCTAAATCAGTATTTTCACTTTCAAACAATATTGGCATATTAAGTCCAGTAGATAAGGTTTTAGCTAAAATAGTACGCCAACCACCATCATCTAAACGCTCTTGGATCTGAAAAGCAATTTTTACTTCATCTGGCGAAACATCAAGTAGTTGAGCACGACCAACCACTTCACGACACAAATTATGTTGGCTCTGACTTAAGCCATTAAAAAATATTGTTTCTTCACCAGGCAATAATGAAAGTGAGGTATTCACTGTATGCTTAGAATGACAGTAACTACTCAATTCAAAGCTCACATCAAGCAGCCAATCAGCCATTGCTAATGGGCTCAGTAACGTGCTTAACAGTAATTGTCCGCGACTAAAATCATTCATTACAGCTCCCCTTCACAGGCTAGTCAGCAAATATATCTTTAACTCGAGAACTTCTTAGAAGATATAGCCCAAGCCATGCTGTTAACAGTAATGTGGTTGCCCGTATCCAGCTAAACTCACCATGACTGATAATCAAATGATATATTTGCATTAGAAAATCAAAACTATACGCAACAAGTAACACTCTTTTCCCTTGCCGCCATAGAAAATGTATTAATTTATTATTTTTATTTCGTTGGCCTGATAGCCACATTAATAATATTGCGGGACTACCTATTGCCATACCTATGTATAAAACATCTCTTATTGGATAAATAAGCTCAAGTAATTCCACGCCTTGAGTACGGCTAACCCCCGCCATAATAAACACTAACCAAGCTTTGGCGTTAAATAGCAAGACGAACCACAACACGGTATTAATTTTTAATTGTCCATGCTGATCATAAGCATCTATCGGATATAACAAGCCATTTTCCTCAATCGGTATCCAATGAAGTTCAGATCAGAGCTTAATAAACATCTCTATGGTTCACAAACGACTCTAATCTATTCATTTAAATTTTGAACAATAAGGATAAAGTTTTGTGCTGAACCGCACTTTTCCATTTTTTATATTGCCGCTATCGTCACACTTTTTGATCTAAAAAAAACAAAAACACTGTTTTTTTAACGTAGTTCACAGACAGTGAAAGGTATCTCTAAATGCTTAAAAAACATAAAGTTACATATTGAAAATACTGTTAACAAGCCTTTTACCTATTTCTGAAAATTTCTTACACAATCAGTAAGATAGCACATCAGCTTTTCTTTCTATTTTATTGCTAGGACATCAACTCTCTTATTTATAAGATATAATCTACGCTTAAACGTTATTTTCAGGGATCTATACCATGGCGAGTAGAAAACAATCTGCACCTTCACCAGAAACACAAGCTGAAGCCATACGTATCGCAAAAGCCACACAGAGAGTAGGGCAAACAAAAGAGCAAACTCGACTGATTGCACAAGGAATTCAAAAAGGTATAGAGCAATATAAAAAGCAACAAAAAGCCAAAGCTCGTGAACAAGACAAACTGAAAAAGAAAGTTTCACGTAACAAAGCTTCTAATGATGCTAACAACGCCTTAGAAGCCATAACGGATACAACTGTAATCTACCAGCAGAGTAAGCTCGCTTGGGGGCTTTTAATTGCCTCATGGCTAGGATTTATCACTTATCTACTCCTTCCACTATTATAAAAAAGGATTTACATCGTGTTACTTCGCTTTACGCTATTACTGTTACTCTTCCTCACAGGCTGTAGCGATACAAAGACAACATCATGGACGCGTTCGATAAATCAGCTTTGTGATAATAAGCCCAATTGTGTCTCAACGATTGAAAAGCGTGAGCAATTTAGCGTTAGGCCTTTTCTTTTAACGGCGAAAGGTGAGCATAGTTGGGAAGAAATAAAACAGGTTGCACTTCAGTTACCCGGTGCAAAAATAGCAGATCAATCTGATCACTATCTTCATGTAGAAGCCACCAGCAAAGTTTTTAGTTTTATTGATGACTTTGAAGTCGAAAAAAAAGCAGAGCAATTACAAGTACGCTCTGAATCACGGGTTGGATATTCTGATTTTGGCGTGAATAGGAAGCGAGTTGAAGCATTCCGTAGCCTATTAATAAAGCAAGAACTGATTAAACAATAAAAAATAATTTGATAACAATTCTCATTTGCATGTATATTTCTAATATCATTCGAAACAGGGTTAGCTATCATGGATAAGAAAACGTTTAAGCTCTTCACACTATTAGGACTGAGCGTTATTCTTGGTTTGCATTTTTTTGAAATCAGCACAAACGAAAGCCAGTCATTCTCTATCGCTTATTTTATGTTTGAATGGCTACCGCTTTACCTTGCTTGGGGGGTGTTGTTTACGATTGGATATCGCCAGTGGCAGCGTAATCCCCCGCGAAAAAACAACAAAAGCCGCCCTTCTATAACGCACTAGCGTACTAAAAGGACAGCTTATTCTTTAGTAATTCAAAGAGTGAACTTCTATTCGTTGATTTTCTTATCTTTACCCAATGACAGCAACCATATGCTTACAGCTGCAACCGCAACAAAACCAGATAAAATAATCACAGGCATCGCAGCATAGCCCAGTATGTGCCAGATCACCGATTCTAATGTGCTCATATTCTCTCCTTTGGTTTATTGCCAACCATCAATATTTTTCATGTCAGGTAATTTATGTGCAATACCT
Organism: Photobacterium sp. SKA34; assembly: GCF_000153325.1. GTDB lineage: Bacteria > Pseudomonadota > Gammaproteobacteria > Enterobacterales > Vibrionaceae > Photobacterium. The sequence continues at coordinate 121,216 of NZ_CH724144.1, read as the reverse complement.
TTATGGCAATCAACACATGTTTTATCCCCTGATGCTAATGCCGTTGAATGCAATTTTGCACTACGAGGCGCTTGCTCTGAAAAATCCATATAATTGAATTCATGACAATTACGGCACTCTTGCGAGTTATTGTCTTTCATTCGTTTCCATTCACGTTCAGCTAAGTGACCACGGCGCGCTGCAAACTTTTCAGGTGTATCAATTGTTCCCATTAAATGGGCCACAATTTCTTTTGAAGCTTGTACCTTACGCACAATTTTATCAGTCCAATTATGGGGCACATGGCAATCAGAGCAAATTGCGCGCACACCGGAGCGATTAGAAAAGTGAATAGTTTCTTTGATCTCTTTTACAATTGGCGCATGACAACCGGCACAGAACTCTTCAGTATTGGTTTTTTCCATAACGGTATTAAAACCGCCCCAAAACAATAAACCACCGATAAATCCCATGAAGAGCACTAAACCTACCGCTACTTTACTGGGTGTTTTTAAGCGTAACCAAAATGTTTTTAATAACTTCATATATCATCCCTTACCTTTGGCTACTGCAAAGCACTAACACGTTTGAAGTCATTTTCAACTAATGGCTTAGCATCGGCTTGTGGTACATGACATTGCTGACAGAAGTAACGGCTCGGTGATACATCAGACAATACTTGCCCTTCTTGAGGCGAAATATAGTGTGTTACGCTAATTTTAGTTGCACCCATTTCTTTAGCATTTTTCCAACTGTGACATGCTAAGCACTTGTTCGCATTAAGCGATACTTCGTAATTACGAATCGTATGTGGAATCAAAGGTGGCTGATACACATAATCACTATCAATCACACCTTGATCTTTAGGGTAATGCTTCATCGGATCTGCTGGACGCGTAGTTTCTAGTTCAGCAGAACCACGTAATGATTCAAGACCACCGATACCACCCGGATTGAAGATTTTTGTTTTTGCTACCGCTTCAGCAACAGGTTTGGCTGGTGTTGTTGATTCTTCACTTTGTACAACCCCTGCCATTAATGCACTCACCGCTAATACAGCCAATAAGATTCTTTTCATGATGTTCTCCGCCAACAGGCTAATTCTGAAATAAGGCGAGTGCTCTATTCACTCGCCATAGGCAGGGTTAAACCTTGCTAATTTTCACAGGGCACTTTTTAAAGTCAGTCTGTTTTGATAACGGATCTGTCGCATCAAGGATCAGCTTATTCACTAAAATTCGTGCATCAAAGAATGGTATAAAGATCAAACCTTCTGGCGGACGATTACGACCACGAGTTTCAATACGACAGCGAACTTCGCCACGACGAGAAGCGACATTCACTTCATCACCACGGCGCAGACCACGCTTTTTCGCATCATCTGGGTGTAAATAACACAATGCATCAGGTACCGCTTTATACAGTTCAGGCACACGGCGTGTCATGGTACCTGTGTGCCAATGTTCAAGTACACGACCTGTACATAGCCACATATCGTATTCACTATCAGGCACTTCAGGCGGCGCCTCATAAGGCGCTGAAATGATCCATGCTTTACCATCTGGCTTACCATAGAAATCCCAGTCAGTGCCTTTTTTAGCATAAGGATCAGAGCCTTCTTTAAAACGCCATAAGGTTTCTTTGCCATCAACAACTGGCCAGCGTAAACCACGAACTTGGTGGTAAGTATCATACGGTGCTAAATCATGCCCATGGCCACGACCAAATGACGCATATTCTTCAAACAAGCCTTTTTGGACATAAAAACCTTGCGCTTTGGCATCATCATTTAACTCTTGTGCTTCACTTAATGGGAATTTATCTACCTGCCCATTACGGAATAAAATGTCATACATGGTTTTACCACGATACTGAGGCATTTTATTGATCAGCTCTTCTCCCCACACTTCTTCTACTTTGAAGCGTTTAGAGAATTCCATGATTTGCCATAAATCTGATTTTGCTTCACCTGGTGCTTCAACTTGTTGATACCAAGCTTGTGTACGACGCTCGGCATTGCCGTAAGCCCCTTCTTTTTCTACCCACATTGCGGTTGGTAAAATAAGATCGGATGCTTGTGCGGTAACGGTTGGGTATGGGTCGGAGCAGACAATGAAGTTTTCAGGGTTGCGGTAACCCGGTAAACGCTCTTCGTTAATATTTGGTCCCGCTTGCATATTGTTATTACACATTACCCAATACGCATTTAACTTGCCGTCTTTTAACATGCGATCTTGTAAGACTGCGTGGTAACCAGGTTTTGGTGGAATCGTACCTTCTGGCAACTTCCAAATTTTCTCTGCGATTTCACGGTGTTTAGGATTTGCTACCACCATATCTGCTGGTAAACGGTGCGCAAACGTCCCCACTTCACGTGCGGTACCACATGCCGATGGCTGACCGGTTAATGAGAATGGGCTATTGCCTGGCGTTGCAATTTTACCTGTCAATAAGTGTAAGTTATAAACGAGGCTTTGCATCCACACGCCACGGGTATGTTGGTTCATTCCCATGGTCCAAAGTGACATTACTTTTAACTTTGGATCGGCGTAATATTTCGCAAGCTGAATCAGTTTCTCAGGCGCAACACCTGACATTTCTGACGCTTTCTCTACCGTATAATCAGCAACAGAAGCTTTGTATTCCTCAAAATTCATTGGGAAAATATCACCTGAATTCGGATTAGCAGCTTGCTGTTGTAGTGGATTATCATCACGTAGACCATAACCAATATCGTTTTGTGCACGTTTAAAATGCGTATGTTTATTTACAAAATCCCAATTCACCGCGTCATTTTGAATAATGTAGTTGGCAATAAAATTGGCAATAGCTAAGTCAGTTTGCGGTTCAAAGATCATACCGTTATCTGCTAACTCAAAAGAACGGTGTTGATAGGTTGAGAGCACATTCACTTTGACATGAGGATGACTTAAACGGCGATCAGTCATACGGGTCCATAATATAGGGTGCATTTCTGCCATATTTGACCCCCATAGTACGAATACATCAGCATGCTCAAGATCGTCATAACATCCCATTGGCTCATCGATACCAAAGGTACGCATAAAACCAACTACCGCCGATGCCATACAGTGACGAGCATTAGGATCGATATTGTTAGAACGGAAACCGGCTTTCATCATTTTTGATGCCGCGTAACCCTCCATGACCGTCCATTGACCTGAGCCGAATATACCTACACCCGATGGACCTTGTTTCTTTAACGCTAATTTCCACTTTTCAGCCATGACATCAAAAGCGGTATCCCACGAGACGGACGTAAACTCACCTTCTTTATCGTACTGGCCATTCTTCATCCGAAGCATTGGCGTTTGTAAACGATCTTTGCCGTACATAATTTTGGATAGGAAGTAACCTTTAATACAGTTAAGTCCTTTGTTTACTGGCGCTTTTGGATCGCCTTGAGTCGCAACGACTCGACCGTTTTGGGTACCCACCAAAACAGAACAGCCAGTACCACAAAAACGACACGGCGCTTTATCCCATTTAATTTTGGTTTCATCAGAACTTACAATCAAATTAGTTGCTGAGGCGGGTAGGGAAATACCTGCAACAGCCGCAGCTGAAGCGGCAGCATTTGCTTTAACAAATGCGCGTCTTGTCATTTTCATGAGTTGCCCTCTGGTTGCGTCTCAAAGTGCTCTATTTGGTGGTACACCAAAAAAGTAATTAACACATTTTCTAAATTATTGATTTTATCTATGGTATCGGTCACGTAGCCTTGGTTCTCTGTCTCAAGAACTACAATGATTTTCCCTTCTTCACTGTCGCCCGGTATTTCGGTATTTGGTATTGCTAAGATCTGTTCTTTTATTTCTTGTAAGTGCTCAGGTTTTACATGAACCACGAGACTTGATATATGCACTTCTTGTAAAGACATACAGACCCTCTTTGATATGTACTACTATGAGTTGTTTTCTACACTGTAGTGGCATAGTGAATTTGGTCACTTAGTTAGAGGTGATATCATCACTTCATACGTTAACAGGTGACACTATGACAAATCGTACAAGACGACTATTCAGCGCAGAATTCAAGCTCGAGGCTTCACAGTTAGTGATTGATCAAAATTACTCAGTGGCAGAAGCCGCCCAAGCCATGAATGTGGGTAAATCCACGATGGATAAATGGGTTCGTCAGCTTAAACAAGAACGACAAGGCAAAACGCCAAAAGCTTCGCCTATGACCCCTGAGCAAATAGAAATTCGGGAATTAAAAAAGAAGTTAGCTCGTCTTGAAGAGCATAATGAAATATTAAAAAAAGCCACGGCTCTGTTGATGTCGGACTCACTGAACAATTCTTGATGATCAAGAAACTCAAGCAGAGCTATAGCGTAAAAACATTATGCGAAGTCTTCAATGTTCATCGAAGTAGTTATAACTATTGGCTAAAGCGTCCAACAGCGATTAGGGCGGAAACAGTCAAACTTCGCAGCTTAGTTAGTGAGGCCCACGCAGCAAGCAACGCCTCTGCGGGAGCGAGGACTATTGCAGATATAGTCACAAATCAGGGTTTAAAACTGAGCCGATACCGAGCAACAAAACTCATGAGAGAGCTTGGTTTAGTCAGTTGCCAACAGCCAAAGCATCGATACAGAAAGGCTTCTCAAGAACATGTTGAGGTTCCAAATCACTTGGGCCGACAGTTTGCTGTTACCGCCCCAAATGAAGTTTGGGTTGGTGATGTTACGTATATTTGGACAGGAAATCGCTGGATGTATTTAGCCGTTGTTATTGATCTTTTTGCCCGCAAAGTGATTGGTTGGTCGATGTCTTTATCACCTGATTCCAGTCTGACAGGCAAAGCTCTTTCAATGGCTTATGAGTCGCGTGGTAAGCCGAAAGGCGTCATGTTCCACAGCGATCAAGGTAGCCACTATACAAGTCGAAAGTACCGTCAATTACTGTGGCGTTTTAAGATAAAACAGAGTTTATCTCGCCGAGGAAATTGCTGGGATAATGCACCAATGGAGCGTTTCTTTAGAAGCTTAAAGACCGAATGGGTGCCAACAGTGGGTTATCGTAGTTTTGCTGAAGCTCAACAAGAGATCATCCGCTACATTATCGGGTATTACTGTCAACTCAGGCCGCATCAATATAATGGCGGCCTAACTCCCAACGAATCAGAACGATTATATTGGGAAAACTCTAAAACCGTGGCCAATTTTAGTTGACCACTACACACGATTGATTGTTATAGCTGATACAGGGCATCCCGATAGACAAGCTCCGCACCCTGTACAGTCTTCCTCTGTAATAGTTGGCATCGCGACTTTTCCAACCTGTAATTGAAATTTTATCGCTTGGGACTCACACATATCGCCGCAGCTTCTGCACTCAATATTTTTAGATGCCATACAACTTTCATTAATCGTTGCAATGATGTCCCATGGCGATTCTAATTGCGGAAGGAACAACGGTTCAGGACAAGCATCTGCACACTGATAACAAAAAGTGCATTCACCTTCACCTTGGCTGAAATCTACTTGAGGAAAGCCGCCATCACCTTTCACTATGATGTTTGTCTCACAGTGTTCGATACAGCGTTCACATCGTGAACAAAGATCAGTAAAAGTACCTGCATGACTCAGCCAAGGTAAGTGTGGAATGTTTGATGGTGTTTTGCGTGTGAATAATGAACGTCTTAAACGATCAACCATCATTACCTCTATCGTTCTACTGTTTGTACTGCATAGCTGATAAGACATTCAGCAAATAACTTAAACAGCATCTATTAATAATTATTTATATTTTTATATAATAATTCTAGATAATGAAATAATTGCTTAAATACCCCAAAAGGGGTAATTGGTAGGGTTATTTGTTCTAGATCAACAAATCGAGCCGATAAAGCTCACATTATTCTTCTGATTGTCTACATCAAAAATTAAGCTATAAATAATTTCAGAGTAAGTAACAGAAAGGATTGAAGTGAATAGGAAAAAAAAGACACATTCTTTAACAACAACGATCGCGCGCTCTTTAGTGTTAATTTTAATCATTTCGATAGTAACGACTGCACTAGCATTAACGACATTGGTTTCGAGTCAAAATGATGTTGAAGCTATTAATATTGCGGGTTCTTTACGCATGCAAAGCTACCGATTAGCTTTTGATGTTGAAACAAAATCTCCACTTTTATCAGCACATATTGAGCAATTTGAACACTCACTTTATTCTGCGCCAATGAAAGGGCTCTCTTATTGGTTAATCTCTTCTGAGATCCAACAGCACTATAATCACATCGTTCTTCGCTGGGAGGATCTGCATCCGATACTTGAAAGGGATAACAACACCGTATTTATCCAACATGTTGCACCATTCGTCCATCGTATTAATACTTTTGTTGCTGAACTGCAAAAATCATCTGAACTAAAACTCCAACGACTCGCTATTATTGGCGTCATAGGGGTTAGTTTAATTTTCCTTATCGTCTTCTACACTATTCGCTATACACGCCAACAAATTGTTGCACCTTTAAATGATCTTGTTGATGCTTGTAAGCAAGTAAAGCGTAAAAATTTTCGATTAGACTTATTAAACAATAGCAATAATGAACTGGGTATTCTTGCCCATACCTTTAGTAAAATGTCATCAGATCTTGAACAGCTTTATCAAGGATTAGAACGCAGTGTGAATGAAAAAACCCACCGTTTACGTCATGCAAACGAATCACTCCAAGTTCTTTATAATTGCTCACAACAACTTTCTGTTAGTCATTTAACCCGAGTACAATTTACAAACATGCTTGAAACCATGATTGCGATTGATGGCTTAATTGGCGCAAAACTGATCATTGAAGAACCAAATGGCAGCACATCAAACATTAAAGTAGGTCAACAAGCGGGTCAACATTGGCAATATAACGAATTGTATATCGATGGTGAATTAATGGGACAACTTTGGTGGCAGTACAGTTTACCTTGTCCTGATAAGGCGTTAATTAATAATATATCTCAGATCCTTGCTCGCGCTATTTATTACAACCGAGCCCAAAAACAAGCAGAATATTTATTGCTAATGGAAGAGCGCGCAACCATTGCCCGTGAGCTACATGATTCATTGGCACAATCGCTCTCCTATTTAAAAATTCAATTAGCCTTATTGAAAAGAGAACTCAATCAAAACGCTCAAAATGAGAATACTCACCAAGCAGTCTATGATATTGAAGCAGGGTTAAGTAATGCTTATACCCAACTTCGCGAATTACTCAGTACATTTCGGTTGGCGATTAAAGATGCCAATTTTGGTGAAGCCTTAAATCAAATGTTAGAACCATTAGAAGAGCAAACTGACGCACTTTTAATCATAGATAATCAAATATCATCCATGGCATTAGATGCCCATAACCAAGTTCATTTGTTACAAATTATTCGAGAAGCAGTGTTAAATGCGATTAAACATGCTGACGCTGATGAAATTACCGTAAACTGTCAACAAACCGAACAACATATTCAGGTCACAATCATCGATGACGGTAAAGGATTCGACATTAAAGACAGTAAACGTGATCATTACGGTTTAAATATTATGCAAGAGCGCGCATCACGGCTACAGGGTAAATTAAAAATACAATCGGGAATAGATCAAGGTAGCGCTATCTGCCTACGATTCCCATTATAGAAAGGATAAAACGATGACATGTTGGAAAGTCATGATAGTTGATGATCACCCTCTCATGCGTCGAGGGATAGGACAACTATTAAGTATTGAATCAGACTTCCAATTAGTGGGTGAAGCCAGTAATGGGAATGATGCTATCGCACTTGCCCATGAAAAGTCTCCGGATTTGATCTTGCTCGATTTGAATATGAAGGGATTGTCAGGTCTCGATACGCTAATAGCGATGCGTGATGAAGGGATACTTGCCTGTATTGTTATATTAACCGTCTCTGATAGCCGAAGCGATATTAAAACAGTACTCAATGCAGGTGCTGACGGTTATTTACTCAAAGATACTGAACCTGATGAATTAATCGAACAGCTAAAATCTGCGTTATGTGGCGGGAAAGCCTACAGTGATATCGTAAAAGAGTCTCTTGAATCACCCAATACCCCGACTAATATTTTGTCACAATTAACAGAACGTGAGACGCAAATATTACAAGAAGTGGCAAAAGGTCAACGTAATCGACAAATAGCCGAGCAGCTCTTTATCTCAGAGGCAACGGTTAAAGTTCATATGAAAAGTTTACTCAAAAAGCTACAAGTAAAATCCCGTACGGCCGCCACTATTTTATACCTTCAAGCTCAAAGCCAATAATACCCTATTAAAAACGCATAACACGTAACGTCTTATGCGTTTTAATTTTTAGGATAACGCCGCTAGTAAGTTGGGTTCCTTTTCTTTGACCCATTCCAAATCAAATGGCCCCCAATCACTCATCGTATAATAACCATCATTATGACGGCGACCATCTTGAACAAAAGCCAGCTCAATACCAATGCTAGGTAGCGCTTTTAATACATCTTGAATAGTGCGACGTGGCCAGCCTGTTTGCTCAACCAAACGAGGGACATTAGGTCTCTCTGTATGTTCAACTAACAATGCTAAATAAAGTCGACGGGCAAAAACCGGATTCAGTTCCATTAAGGCCTCCATAAAATACTTCACATATTATTAAGCAGTGGAGAAAATTTATGTTGAGTTTGATCAAGCCAGCTTTATCTTTACTTCTATTAAATAGGAAAATAAAAAAGTATTATTGTTTTTGTTAACAATACCGTCTTCAATCTCTTACAATCACCTCACAAACAACAACACTTGCGGTCATTGTGTAATCTCGTTATAAAAGACTTTCCATTAAAATATAATTAAGTCAGATCTTTTATGAGTACTACAGCCTACGGCATCAAAAACTGCGACACTATCAAGAAAATGAAAAAGTGGTTAGAAGCAGAAAATATCGAATACACTTTCCATGATTACCGTGTTGATGGCTTAGATCGCGCTCAACTCGAAACGTTTGAAACAGTACTAGGCTGGGAAGCCATGCTTAATAAACGTGGAACGACTTACCGTCAACTGACTGATGAGCAAAAAAATAGCTTAAATCGTGACAATGCCTTAGCCCTAATGTTAGAGCAACCAGCAATGATCAAGCGTCCGCTATTAGTACACAATAATGCGTACTACCTAGGTTTCAAACCTGCTCAATACCAAGAAATTTTCCATCAACAATAACAAGGATACAAGGATGTCTGATAGCCCAGTTATTGCGCTTGCTAAAGATTTAATGAGTCGCCCATCTGTTACACCTGAAGATGCAGGCTGCCAAGATGTAATGATCGCTCGTCTTGAGCAATTAGGCTTTATTATCGAAACCATGGTATTTGAAGATACCACCAACCTTTGGGCTCGCCGTGGTACTCAAGCTCCACTGTTTGTTTTCGCCGGTCACACCGATGTGGTGCCTTCAGGTCCCTTAGAGCAATGGCATACTCCACCGTTTGAGCCCACGATTATCGATGGCTACCTTCACGGCCGTGGTGCCGCTGATATGAAAGGCTCTCTAGCATGTATGATTGTTGCCATTGAGCGTTTCATCGCAGAAAACCCTGATCACAAAGGCTCAATTGCCCTGCTCATTACCTCTGATGAAGAAGGGCCATTTATCAATGGTACTACGCGTGTTATTGATACCCTTGAAGCCCGTAATGAAAAAATCGATATGTGTATTGTTGGTGAGCCTTCAAGTACTCATCATGTCGGAGACGTTGTAAAAAACGGACGCCGTGGCTCAATTACGGGTGATTTAACCGTAAAAGGTATTCAAGGGCACGTTGCCTATCCACATCTTGCCAATAACCCCATTCATAAAGCCTTACCAGCCCTCGCTGAACTTGCTGCTACCACATGGGACAACGGCAATGCGTATTTCCCACCGACCAGTTTTCAGATCCCAAATGTTGCTGCAGGCACAGGCGCATCGAATGTGATCCCAGGGGAATTTGAAGTGCAATTTAACTTCCGCTTTAGTACGGAATTAACAGATGCAGAAATAAAGCGTCGTGTACATTCAGTATTAGATGCCCATGGTTTAGATTACGACTTAAAATGGACATTAAGCGGTCATCCATTCCTTACCGATAAAGGCACGCTAGTAAAAGCTGTTGTTGGCGCGATTGAAGAAGTAAACCACCAGCAACCTGAACTTCTTACTACCGGTGGTACATCTGATGGTCGATTTATCGCTCGTACGGGTGCGCAAGTGGTTGAATTAGGTCCTGTTAACGCCACAATTCACAAAGTGAATGAGTGTGTAAAAGTCGCTGATCTTGAAAAGCTAACCGACATGTACCAAAAAGTATTAGAAAAAGCACTGTAATTACAAACGCATTCAATACTCAAAGCAGCTAACGTATTTTTACCTAAGAAGTGGAATATGTGGCTGCTTTTTTATTGCCATTAATGACTAATATATGAGCTAAGTATTCGATAAAAGTGTTATCCTAAAAATACTCTTTATCACTAAATTAGTGAGGCTAATATGGAATGGCTTTTTAACCCTTGGGTGATCTCTTTTATTATTGTTGCCGTCATAGCTAGCAACATTGCAGCACTAAAATATACCGCTTATATGAAAATTGGGATGCAGAAAAAACACAAACTGTTTGACGACAAACACCCACTCAGTAAGCAAGAAGATCTTGTATCTCAAGATAAAGAAGACAATAAAGAATAAAACAAAAGTAAAAATTACAGACATAAAAAAGCTGCCAACTAGTTATTTCTAGCTGGCAGCTTTTTACATTTTATTTAACGATTAAGCACGGCTTAAGTAATCAGCAACACCAACCCACTTATAACTCGTTAGCTCTTCTAAGCCCATAGGGCCACGAGCATGCAGTTTTTGAGTAGATACAGCGACTTCAGCACCCAAACCAAATTGTGCACCGTCAGTAAAACGTGTAGACGCATTCACATAAACCGCCGCAGAGCCTGCCGCATTAACAAAACGTTCTGCCGACTGCAGGTTATTCGTTAATATCGAATCTGAATGACTCGCATTGTGTTTACGCATATGGAAAATAGCTTCATCCACATCGTTTACCACTTTAATACCCAATGTGTAGCTTAACCATTCGGTATCAAAGTCACCTTCAGTGATCTTACGCAATGAGGAAGCTTTACCTTCCAATAAGTTATACGCATGTTCATCGGCCACAAACGTAACTTTAGCTTTATTCATACGCTCAACTAAACGCGATAAAAAGGCTTCTGCTACTTTCTCATTTACCAATAAGGTATCTAACGCGTTACAGGCTGATGGGCGCTGTACCTTGGCATTTTCAACCACATCTAAAGAGCGCGTAAGATCGGCACTTTCATCAACATAAATATGGCTAATACCAAAACCACCGATGATCACAGGGATCGTGCTATTTTCTTTACACATTTTATGTAAACCTGCACCACCACGAGGAATGATCATATCGACGAATTGATCAAGCTTGAGCAATTGTGAAACAAGTTCGCGATCGGGTTGTTCAATGTACTGTACAGAAGCGGCTGGAAGCCCTGCTTTTTCCAATGCCACTTGAATCACTTTTACCAGTGCCATATTAGAATGGAATGTCTCACGACCACCACGAAGAATGCTAGCGTTACCTGTTTTTAGGCATAGTGCAGCAATATCAATCGTAACATTCGGGCGCGCTTCATAAATTACACCAACAACACCTAATGGAACGCGACGACGGCTTAAACGCATGCCATTTTCAAGTACGCGGCTATCAAGCTCTGCACCAACAGGATCATTAAGATTAATCACATTGCGCACATCATTTGCGATACCCGCTAAACGTGATTCATTTAGTAATAGGCGATCGACTAATGCATCGGACATACCTGATTCAAGCGCGGCATCAATATCTTGTTTGTTCGCCGCTAAGATAATGTCTTTATTACTTTCTAATTCATCAGCAATAATCGCTAAGGCATTATTTTTAACCGCAGTTGACGTTGTTGCTAACTCGAAAGCAGCTTGTTGTCCCGCTTGTCCCATTAATTCAAGATTCACAATAATTCCTCTATTAATCCTTGTCGAGATGCCAATACTTATCTGTATTTATACATACATGTCGTTTTTTAAATAACTACCATATCATCACGATGGATAGCCACATGACCATATTCGTACCCCAACACAAGGTGAATTTCTTGACTATGCTTTCCTGCAATTTTTGCCATATCTACACTCGAGTAGCGGCAAATACCACGTGCTAATAGGGTATTTTGTTTATCAAAGATACGCACAACTTCACCGCGTTCAAAATCACCTTTTACCATGGTGATCCCTTTTGCAAGTAAACTACTCCCACGTTGTTGCACTGCAATGACAGCACCATCGTCAATAACAATGTCACCTGCAGGAGGAGGCCCAGCTAAAATCCAACGCTTACGGCTTTCTAATGGTGATTCCAGTGGTAAGAAACGCGTACCGACAGATTTACCTTCCGCTAAATCAATGATTACATCAGGACGACGACCAGCAGCAATGATCACTTCGATACCAGCTCGACGAGCCACATCAGCTGCCTGTAGTTTTGTAGCCATACCGCCAGTACCTAAACCACCAACAGTACCACCTGCTAATTTACGCAGTGTTTCATCAATTGTATGTACTTCGCGGATAAGCTCTGCGTCAGGATTATTACGTGGATCGGCAGTAAATAAACCAGTCTGATCGGTCATCAGTAATAATTTATCTGCGCCGCCTAAAATACCGACAAGTGCGGATAAGTTATCGTTATCACCCACTTTAATTTCTGTTGTCGCTACCGCATCATTTTCATTTACAACAGGAACAATGCCGTTATCCAGTAAGGCGACTAACATATCACGCGCATTTAAATAACGTTCACGATCGTGTAAATCTGCACGCGTTAATAGCATTTGACCAATATTGATCCCATAGATACCAAATAAGCTTTCCCACTCTTGAATTAATCGACCTTGACCAACAGCTGCCAGTAATTGCTTACTCGCCATTGTTTTGGGCAGTTCGGGGTAACCTAAATGCTCACGTCCTGCTGCAATTGCACCAGATGTGACAATAATAATTTTATGTCCTTGACGACGAAGCATCGCACATTGACGAACAAGCTCAACCATGTGGGCGCGATCTAGCTTCAGCGTCCCGCCAGTGAGAACACTGGTGCCCAACTTAACAACAATTGTTTGTGATGCAGCAGATGCTGCAAGGTCTTGCTCTCGAGCATTAGTATTTTTGGTATCTGCCATGGGGATCAAACAAAATAGAAAGAAATAATATGTACTTTGTTTTATCAATACTGCTAATAAAGCACAAGAGAAAAACAGTGGCTAAATAGATATAAGTTCGCAAATATTTAGTTAACCAACTGAAACGCTTACAAATCACACAAATTTATCCTTAAGCCTCTAAATTCGGTTACCTCAGACAACAATATGTAAAAAAAAGACACAAAAAAACCCATCACTTCATTGGATGGGTTTTATAAATTTAGAGCAAATTATTTATGCTAGCTCAGTAAGCGGTGTTTGCGTTAGTTCTGAAGATGAAGATAAGGTTAGCTGGCAGTCATCAACAATAAATGGTGTCAATTTACCGTGAAAGTCTGATAACGTTTTCATCACAGCATCTTTATGCTTAGCGGGTAACTTTCCGTTATTCCACTCACCATTTAAATCAAAACGGCCAAAATCATAGCAATATTCATAACCATTATCAGTTGCAGTTAAAATTAACCACCAGCCCCAAAATTCACGTTGTTCTGGCTCTTTATCAGCATTAACACAACTGGCTAAACAATCAAAAAAGAACTGACCTTCTTTTGATTTTTTCTCTCGTAAGTAAGGACCAAGCGCAGTTAATTTTGTCATTAAACGCCCATGAGGCGGAAAAAGAGTTGTCGAAGTCATTGCAAATCCATCCATAGTCAACTGCAGTGATGAGTATGCGAATACTCAAAATAATATACTTCTAATAACGTTTTTTAATCATGTTGTTTATGTGCAACATGATAGCTATCAGTATTTATATATTATGGTTGAATATGGATAAAATGCCAATGAAGATATGACATTTTATTAACAATATCATAGCAGTATAAAATAAAAAGCAAGAGCCTTACGGTATTCCGTCAAGGTTTTGTCTCTACTTAACCACCAGAGCCAAATAATTGTCTATTTTATTCCCCTAACTGCTCATTTAACCATTCAACGACAGTCGTTAATGAACGATGGTAGCCATCATGAATAGGCTTTTCTGGTAACGTTATCGCTTTACCACCATAACTGGATAATGCAATTAACTGATTATCACTTTCAGGGCATACAGGATCATTTTTTAAACTTATCCCCAGCATTGGCATATCAATACGACGACGACCTAAAATCCCTTGGTGCTTTAACGACCATGCAGGAAGATGAGAAATGATGCTGGTTTCCGATTGACCATTTTTTCCCATTCGAGATGCTAAAACATCAAGATACATCCGAGGGATCTGCTCAATAAGCTTAGGCTGAGTCAACACGCTATGAATCGCGCCACCCAAGCTAATACAGGTTTTTAAACGCGTTGGCTCCATAAAGCCTAAACGAATGGCTGCATTACCGCCCATTCGTAACCCTAGCATTGCAACTTTATGGTGATCAACCCAAGGTACATCACGTATCTGCTGTAATAACGCTTGATGAAGTCGACTAGTATCTTCAGTTAAGTTCCAACGATCACAATGCCCCACGGATGGCATATCCAGTGTCACCATTGCATAACCTGCTGGCCCTAAATAATCTTCATATAAACGCCACAAATCGCATTGTAATGTATCTAAACCACCGCTAACGATTACAGTGGGTAATAGTTTATCGGTACGAGGCAAATGAATGAAAGCTTCGAAGTTTTTTCCCTCATACTTCACATTAATCGTTCGCATATCATGCGGGCGTAATTCTATCGCTTCACGATAACTTTGATTGGCTTGCAACTCTGCTTGATCAGCCAATTGATCGCCTTTGATATAGGGATACGCCGCAATACTGTAATGAGTGCTCGCTTTTAATAACAATTCAGAAGCTTTAAGCTTCTCGCCATCATTTATTAGAAGACGAGCTTGCTTCTGATAGTCTGCGCCCAACTGCGACCATTCGTATGTCCAGTTGCCTGGCTTATAACCAATCACCGTATCAAGTAAATGTTCACTTGTACGTGGGGATTTCGCACTCGCAATACGAGCAAGTACCGCTTCAAGCTCTATCGGATCGACACCCTGCCAAATCCATTGCGGACGGCGTAAAACACGGTACCAACCAGTTTCACTTTCGCCATCAAGTGCATTATTCACTTTTCCACTTCGCACATGGGCAATTTTAACTAAATTCGAGGTTTCTTTTGACGTCGGTCTCGGGGCAAATAGCTTTTCTGATAAATTCTCAGGGGATGGCTCTGACACAGCACTCTCCAACGTAGGCGTGATAATTGTTAAGATGATATACCCAAAACGGGTTGAAGGTGTCGATTTAACGCAAAAAAAAGACGCCTTTATGGCGTCTTTAAAAACAATCTTAGTTTACAGTAGCGAATAACACTACTCTATACTGTGAGAGATTAAGCTACTTTATTTTTTAGCGATTGGATCGACAAAAGTAACTGCCATATCCCATGGTTGTTCAATCCACGTATCTTGTGGAATATCAACAACATAATCATCAACTAAATGGTGCCCCGCAGGCTTTGCGCATACTGTTACAAATTTACCACGTGGGTACATTTCACGAATTTTTTCAGCAGTACCGCCAGTGTCGACTAAATCATCAACAATAATAAAGCCTTCACCATCACCTTCTGCTTTCTTGATCACACGCATATCACGCTGATGATCATGATCGTAGCTTGAGATACATACAGTATCTACATGACGAATACCCAGTTCACGTGCCAAAATAGCAGCAGGAACAAGACCGCCACGGCTAACAGCAATAATACCTGTCCACTGGTCAGCTGGTAGCAGCTTTTCAGCTAGCTGACGGGTATAAGTTTGCATGTTATCCCAAGTGATGATGAATTTATTACTCATAGATAAAGAACCTCTGGATCAACGATGTAAAATCGCCATAAATAAATAAAGCTTTATAAAATCTAAAACTTAAAGGAAAATTATTTTTGCAAGGAACAATGCTGAAATAACCCAAACACTGATATTTACATCACGTCCCTTACCACTCATAGCTTTAACCGCAGCATAAGTGATAAAACCTAGGCCGATACCTTCTGCAATAGAATAAGTTAAAGGCATCAACAAACAAACCACAACAACCGGTGCAGCTTCAGTTAGATCACGCCAATCAATTGCCACTAACCCCGACATCATCAAAATCGCGACGTAAAATAATGCACCTGCTGTTGCGTAAGCAGGTACCATGCCGGCTAATGGAGCAAAAAATAGAGCGAGTAAGAATAATACACCAACCGTTACCGCTGTAAGACCTGTACGACCTCCGACTGCGACACCGGACACACTCTCGACAAAAGAAGTGGTATTCGATGTCCCCAATAAGGCACCAACAGAGGTTGCAGTACTATCTGCAAGTAACGCGCGATTTAAGCGTGGCAACTTACCATCTTCACCAATTAAGTTTGCTTTTGTAGCAACACCGACAAGCGTACCTGCGGTATCGAATAAATCGACAAATAAGAAGGCAAACACAATTGAAATCAGGCCGACTTCCATTGCACCCGAAAAATCTAATTGCATAAAGGTTGGTGCAATGCTTGGTGGCATTGACATAACGCCACCATAAGTCACTTCACCAAATGCAATACTCAATCCAGTAACAACTAAGATTGCAATCAATACTGCGGCTTTAAAACCACGATGAACAAGCGCTATTGTTAAAAAGAAACCGAGTGCCGCCATCATAACAGGAAAACTGGTTAGATCTCCTACTTGTACTAACGTAGCAGGATTATCCACTACAATACCTGAGCTCTGCAATGCAATGAAAGCAAGAAATAAACCAATACCTGCAGAAATCCCGGTTCGCAGCGCCAACGGTATGGAATTAATGATCCATTCCCGTACTTTTAATAAACTTAATACAATAAAGCACAAGCCTGATAAGAAAACAGCGGCTAATGCGACTTGCCATGTATACCCCATACCTAGCACAACGGTATAAGTAAAGAAGGCATTCAAACCCATACCTGGTGCTTGTGCGACAGGATAGTTGGCAAAAAATCCCATCACAAAACAGCCGATCATAGCTGCTAAACAGGTCGCAACAAATACTGCACCTTTATCCATTCCCGTATTGGCTAGCATAGTAGGGTTTACAAAAATGATGTAAGCCATGGTCAGGAATGTCGTTAAGCCAGCAAGCAACTCCGTTCGCACGTTCGTGCCGTGTTCCTTTAGTTTAAATAACTTCTCAAGCATGTTTCTCAGTTCCTTGGAGATTGACACGTTAGTAGTAAGCAAAAGAAAACGTTTGCGTCTTAAATTCGAGCGCGATTATAAACATCAGATCTATCAATTTCCAGAAAATATCGAGTAAATGAACAAAACTAAGACGAATAAATTTAATTTTTTTTTTGATTTTTAAGAACAGATAATTAGCAACATAAAATCAAGGTATTAGCAAAAACATGCCAAATTAACATATTTCATCTATTTATTATTTATGAGAACTACAGCAATAAAACGTTTCTAAAGATCAGGTCGCGATTTGTGACTAATTCGTTGTGACGATTTAAAGATAAAAAAACGCCGCTTCAAAACGAAGCGGCGGCGAATGTTGCAAATAATCGATCACGATTATTTAGTATTCTCAAGTTAGGGGGTGAACAAGCTGTTCAGTTAACTAGTCAGCAACTAGATAACAAAATTCTTAGTAACCAAAGTAGTTAGGGTAAGTAAAGTTACCTGTATATACAGAGCGGTTATTCCAAAAGTGTGTAATTGAATCAAAAATTTTCATTTTAAATCACCTTATAAATAAGTAATCCAAATTAACCACATAAATATTTATGCGCTTAATCCTTGGAGGGGGAAAGACCATCGTGGTCGCACTTATCTCGGTTCCATGGAGGCGATATCTCGGGCTCATCCTGAACGTGTACAGTGTTTTCTCATACCTTTATGAGACTGTAGAAATCATAACCATTCCGTAATTAACTTTCAAGCATTTTCTTTAAGCTCGTCACATTTTTTATAAAAAAACATTGTTAAACCACTTTCGATGTAATTCATTTTCACTTTAGCTCGAATGGACGTTTCTTTCTGATCAAAAAAATAAAGATAAGAATTATTAGTGCAACATTAAGATCAAAATATAAAAGCACAGCACAGTTAATACTTATTTATTATCGTATTCGTGGTTTAAGATTTTACTTTTTCCTCTACCTCCACCGAAGCCTGAATGATATGCTAAAAAAAATGCGATAGAGTAAATCGCTACTTATACATATCATTTGGCGGCTAATAGCCTGACAAATGCCACTGGACCAATATTCTATAAAGGTAGGCTTCTGTGTCTGAAATCAGTCAACTATCACCTAAAGCTGTATGGCAATTTTTCGATCAAATCTGTTCTATTCCTCACCCTTCTAAACATGAAGAACAATTAGCACAATTCATCATTGAGTTTGCTAAAAAAGAAGGCTTAGATGTTCGCCGTGATGAAACAGGTAACGTGATCATTAAAAAACCTGCAACAGCAGGCATGGAAAACCGTAAAGGTGTGGTACTTCAAGCACACATCGATATGGTTCCACAGAAAAATGAAGAAACCGTACACGACTTCACAAAAGATCCTATCCAGCCGTACATCGACGGTGAGTGGGTAACGGCAAAAGGTACAACATTAGGTGCTGATAATGGTATGGGTATGGCAAGCTGTCTTGCGGTACTGGCAGCTAAAGATATCGAACATGGCCCATTAGAAGTACTACTTACTATTGATGAAGAAGCTGGCATGACAGGTGCTTTTGGTCTTAAAGAAGGTTGGTTAGAAGGTGACATCCTACTAAACACTGACTCAGAGCAAGAGGGCGAAGTCTACATGGGTTGTGCTGGCGGTGTAGATGGTGCAATCACACTTGATATTAAGCGTGAAGCAACACCTGCTTCTCACCACGCAATTAAACTGGTACTAAAGGGCTTAAAAGGCGGTCACTCTGGTTGTGATATTCATACCGGTCGTGGTAACGCAAACAAATTACTGGCTCGCTTTTTAGTCGGTCACGCAGACGATCTTGGGTTACGTATTAACAACTTCACAGGTGGTAGCCTACGTAACGCAATTCCACGAGAAGCGTCTGCGATTGTTACCCTGCCAGCTGAAAATGTTGATCAACTAAATACATTATTCGCTCATTACCAAGTACTACTAAGTGCTGAGCTTGGTCATGTTGAAACAGACATCAACTTATTTACTGAATCAGTTGAACTACCAGCAGATATGATGGTAATGGCAGATCAAGCACGTCTAATCAATCTACTAAACGTCTGCCCTAACGGTGTTATCCGTATGAGCGATGACATTGAAGGCGTTGTTGAAACATCTCTAAATATGGGTGTTATCACGACTGAAAACGATAAAGTTATCGTACTTTGCTTAGTACGTTCTTTAACTGACTCTGGTCGTAGCTATGTAGAAAGCATGCTGCAATCATTAGCAACATTAGCAGGCGCACAATGTGAGTTTTCTGGTACATATCCAGGTTGGAAACCAGACGCCGATTCTGAAATCATGCACGTATTCCGTGACATGTACCAAGAGGTGTACGGTAATAAGCCTAATATCATGGTAATCCACGCAGGTCTTGAGTGCGGCTTATTTAAAGAACCGTACCCAGAAATGGACATGGTATCATTTGGTCCTACTATCAAGTTCCCGCACTCTCCTGATGAGAAAGTGAAAATTGATACGGTTCAAATGTTCTGGGATCAAATGATTGCAGTACTTAAAAATATTCCTGTTAAAAAATAAACTGACAGAATAACAAAAACGGGCTTGACGTTATCTCACGTTAAGCCCGTTTATATATTCAAAGTACCAACAGAATAGTTTCAGTTTCATTTAATCAAAACCAAAAGAAAGCTGTTGTGCTTTTAAACCAACTTCTAACCCAACACTTAAGCCAATTAAACGAATCTCACGATTATGTTGTCGGGTCATCGCTTCTTTTAACAAATCGATAAATTGCGCTTTATCTAATTTAGGGTAAATATGCTCAACCGTGGTTTGTTGAAAATCTGCAAATTTTAACTTTATACCTTGCTTGGCAATATCTAACTCAGGCCGTACTTTACGTAATCGTTGCTCAAGCTCTGGATATAACTGATCAACCACTTGCCAGCACTGGTCGAAACTTGAAATATTTTGACTAAAAGTACGCTCTACCCCAACAGACTTTCGTTGTCGTTCAACAATCACTTCCCGCTCGTCAATACCGTGTGCTCGAGACCATAATGATTGTCCAAATTTACCAAATTGTTGTAGCAGTATATGACGGTCATAATTTTGTACATCACGACCTACATACAGGCCTTTCTCATGGAGTTTTTGGATAGTTACCTTTCCTACCCCTGGTATTTTTTCTAGTTTGAGTTCCGCAACAAAGCTATCTACATCTTCAGGTGTTACCACATATTGACCATTAGGCTTATTCAGATCTGAAGCTACTTTGGCAATAAACTTCACTGGGGCCACACCCGCAGAAGCGGTGAGCTGTAATTCACTTTCAATTGCACGACGAATATCTTGAGCAATTAGCGTGGCAGAGCCATAAAAGATTTCGCAATCTGAGACATCTAAATACGCTTCATCTAATGATAACGGTTCAATTTTATCGGTATAGCGTTCAAAGATAGCGCGTATTTGCTGGGAAACCTCACGATATACCTGCATTCTTCCCGGTACTAAGGTTAAATGTGGGCATAATTTTAAAGCATGAGCCGTTGGCATTGCGGAATGAATACCATATTTACGCGCAAGGTAATTACAAGTACTCACCACCCCACGGGCAGAGCGACCACTGATCGCTATAGGGACATCGCGCAAAGCTGGATCGTCTCTCATCTCGACGGCAGCAGAAAGGAACTGTCTGGTGAGAAAAGTATATTTTTATAAGTGAGTGATTAAGAGTATTTATTTTACATGGATTTATACTATATAAATCACTTACAAAATCCCCATACAAAAAAATCTTGGTTACTTTCATCGAAAATTAGTATTTTTGACAAAAATCCACTTACAAAAATCACAATGGGAGTTGTAACTGATCAGTCGTTTTTTTTGGTTCTATACCAACATTTAAACCAATCAATCTAATACTTCTTCCCCTGCTTCGAGTATATGCTTCTTCACATAGCAGTTTAAAAAACTGCATATCCATCTTATCGAATTTATGCTCTACGGTTGTTTGTTGAAAATCGTTAAATTTTAACTTCACGCCCAGTTTGTTAATTAATTTATCGGCCAGCGCTTTTTCTAACCTTTTTTCTAATTCGACAAACAAAGGTTCTATCGACAATATACACTGCTCCAAGCTGTGAATATCATTTAGGTAAGTTCGCTCTACTCCCACAGACTTCCGAACTCTCTCAACTATAACAGGTCTATCATCTATACCATGACACCTATCCCATAGCGTATTCCCAAATTTACCGAAGTGCGAAATTAGAGCATTTCGATTAGAGGTTTTGATATCCCTACCCTTATAAAAGCCCAAGGTATTTAATTTCTCTAATGTAACCTTACCAACACCGTTTATTTTGCCTAAATCTAAATCATCGATAAAAGACTGGACTTCATCAGGAGTGACAACACAAATTCCATTGGGTTTATTCATATCAGATGCAACTTTAGAAACAAATTTAAGAGGTGAAACTCCAGCAGAAGCGGTGAGTTGTAATTCTGCCGCAATAGAACGACGAATATCTTGTGCAATTAAAGTGGCAGATCCTTGGAATAAGGTTGAATCAGTGACATCCAAATAAGCTTCATCTAGTGAAAGAGGTTCAATAATATCGGTATAACGTCTAAATATTTCATGGATTTGCTTAGACACAGACCGATATTTCTCCATATTTCCAGAGACTACCGTTAAATTTGGACAAAGTTGCAAAGCCTTCGCTGTTGGCATGGCAGAGCGTACACCAAAAGATCTTGCTTCATAGCTACAAGTCGATAGAACACCGCGACCATTTTTACCACCTACTGCTAAGGGAATCCCACGTAAAGAGGGATTGTCTCTTGCTTCCACTGAAGCATAGTAACTATCAAGATCTATATGGATTATCTTTTTCATAACCATCAGTTTAAATGAGGAGTTTCTTTGTAGTGGTCAACTAAAATTGGCCACGGTTTTAGAGTTTTCCCAATATAATCGTTCTGATTCGTTGGGAGTTAGGCCGCCATTATATTGATGCGGCCTGAGTTGACAGTAATACCCGATAATGTAGCGGATGATCTCTTGTTGAGCTTCAGCAAAACTACGATAACCCACTGTTGGCACCCATTCGGTCTTTAAGCTTCTAAATAAACGCTCCATTGGTGCATTATCCCAGCAATTTCCTCGGCGAGATAAACTCTGTTTTATCTTAAAACGCCACAGTAATTGACGGTACTTTCGACTTGTATAGTGGCTACCTTGATCGCTGTGGAACATGACGCCTTTCGGCTTACCACGCGACTCATAAGCCATTGAAAGAGCTTTGCCTGTCAGACTGGAATCAGGTGATAAAGACATCGACCAACCAATCACTTTGCGGGCAAAAAGATCAATAACAACGGCTAAATACATCCAGCGATTTCCTGTCCAAATATACGTAACATCACCAACCCAAACTTCATTTGGGGCGGTAACAGCAAACTGTCGGCCCAAGTGATTTGGAACCTCAACATGTTCTTGAGAAGCCTTTCTGTATCGATGCTTTGGCTGTTGGCAACTGACTAAACCAAGCTCTCTCATGAGTTTTGTTGCTCGGTATCGGCTCAGTTTTAAACCCTGATTTGTGACTATATCTGCAATAGTCCTCGCTCCCGCAGAGGCGTTGCTTGCTGCGTGGGCCTCACTAACTAAGCTGCGAAGTTTGACTGTTTCCGCCCTAATCGCTGTTGGACGCTTTAGCCAATAGTTATAACTACTTCGATGAACATTGAAGACTTCGCATAATGTTTTTACGCTATAGCTCTGCTTGAGTTTCTTGATCATCAAGAATTGTTCAGTGAGTCCGACATCAACAGAGCCGTGGCTTTTTTTAATATTTCATTATGCTCTTCAAGACGAGCTAACTTCTTTTTTAATTCCCGAATTTCTATTTGCTCAGGGGTCATAGGCGAAGCTTTTGGCGTTTTGCCTTGTCGTTCTTGTTTAAGCTGACGAACCCATTTATCCATCGTGGATTTACCCACATTCATGGCTTGGGCGGCTTCTGCCACTGAGTAATTTTGATCAATCACTAACTGTGAAGCCTCGAGCTTGAATTCTGCGCTGAATAGTCGTCTTGTACGATTTGTCATAGTGTCACCTGTTAACGTATGAAGTGATGATATCACCTCTAACTAAGTGACCAAATTCACTATGCCACTACATCCCAAATGTTTTAGATATTACAAGCGTATTGTCTAAATCTTGTTTATCCGAATCTGTTCTATAACGAAAAGAATGGAGAGTGTATGGAAGCAATAAACAAGCTTCGTACTCCTGTAACTGTTCCTTAAGCCCTCGCAAGTAAACAGATTGAGGTGAAGCATCAACGTATCGAGATATATTGAGGTTGTAATCTTGTTCTGCAATATCTGATATAGAAGCTAAATGGGAAAATTGATCTATGTTCTCCCTCTTTGAAACTGCGTTAAGGATTCTCTGTAAATCTTCCTCACGAAGATAGTTGGCGTTTTTGCCTTTCTCAAAATGCTGACTCGCATCAATAAAAAGTACGTTATCGTCTACTTTTCTACTTTTCTTGAAAACCAGAATGCACACGGGAACACCCGTCCCAAGAACGATATTGGAAGGCAAACCAATCACCATATCCAGATAGTTCTTATCCTTTATTAAGAACTTACGAATATGACCTTCTGCTAGAGATCTAAATAATACGCCATGGGGCACAACCACAGCCATTGTACCGGTATCACTGAGCTGGTAGAGCATATGTTGGATAAATGCGTAGTCTGCTTTAGTTTTGGGTGCGAGTTTTCCAGATTCTGCAAACCGTGGATCCGACATATAGAGAGGAGTTGGCGACCAGTGCATCGAAAATGGAGGGTTTGCAACAATGGCATCAAAACGGAGGTTTAAGTGCTGTGGAGCGTGTAAAGTATCAGCATTTTTGATGTCAAAGCCATCATAATCAAGCCCATGCATAATCATATTCATACGAGCTAAATTATATGTATTAGGATTTTGCTCTTGTCCGTAACATTTGACATCTAGATTGCGGGATTCTCTAGCAGCCTGGAGTAGTAATGAGCCGGAACCACAAGTAGGGTCATAAACAGACTCAATATCTTCATTTCCTAAAGTAACCAGCTTTGCTAACAGCTTTGATAATATTTGAGGTGTATAGAATTCACCTGCTTTTTTACCTGCACCGCTAGCAAACATACCAATTAGATATTCGTAAGCATCACCAAGAATATCAATTTCACTGTTTTCTAAATGGAAGTCGATGTTATCTAGGTGCTCAAGTACTTTAGCAATCAGTTTGTTACGAGCATCTGGCGTTTTGCCTAACTTGTTTGATGTTAAGTCGAGCTCATCAAATAGGCCGTCAAAGTCATCGGCACTATCTGCGCCCATAGTGCTTTGTTCGATATCATTAAGAACATCACGCACATCATCAAGAATGAACTTACCGTTAGCACCAGCTTCAGCAAGTACATGAAACAACTCTGATGGTTTAAAAAAATAGCCTAATACATTTCTTGCTTCTTCTTTAATCGCTTCTAAATACTCTTGACCATCCTCGCTCTTCTCATCAATTTGAGCGAATCGAATTCCATCATCTAAAAGCAATTCATCAGCATAACGAATCAATTTATCTGACAGATATTTGTAGAATAGCAGACCAAGAATATAGTTGCGAAAGTCATCACCTTGCATTTGACCACGCAGATGAGTGGCAATTTGCCATAATTGTAGGTTTAATTCTTTTTGATACTGTTCAACCATGAGAACTCAGTTACATATATTCAAGTTTATAGCATTGTAACTGAAATAAAGAGTTAACTAGAGTGCAGAGATCATTTTTAATCTACGAAGTGGCGAGAAAGGCTGAGATTACGCGCTGCTTAAAAGCTCCCAATCTAAGCTCATCGTATGTACTAAGGTAGCCCGTTGAATTGAACTCGGTGTTGATAGCACCACTCCAACTTAGCTTTGAGTTCACTTCGCCACGCTCTTCTAAGACACCATTACTTGTTAGATGAGTTCGCTGAGATTCTGGCTCAAACTCTAGCAGGCTATCTATTTTCGCAAACAGGCAAGAATCAGGAATATCTTGCTCAATCCGCTCCGAAAACTCTATCAGGCTTTGCTCTGCAAATGTGAATAACCAAGCCTGTTGGTTCGAGGCATGATTCACTCGAAGAATCCGCCCTAATACTTGCCTAAAGTAGAGCTCTGTCTTAACCGAACTCATATGGCAGCAAACTTGAAGTCGAGGTATATCAGTACCTTCGCTGATCATTCCAACGCTAACAATCCACTGAGCATCGTTTTGACGATAACGTTCTATTTCAGCTAACGGATCTTCATGGCGATAAGTAACGATTGATACAGATTGAGAGTACTTTTCAGAAAGTATCTTTTGGATTGTTTGAGCGTGTTGAACAGATGAGGCAACAACTAACCCACCTGCATTGGATGATTGAGTTCGAATTTCCGCAAGCTTCTTACAACCGAGCCCAAGTAAATACTCCATCGCTTCTTGGTTATGTATAACACTTTGGTATGAAGTTTTTGTTTGCTTAAGCATTTCTAGAATTGAAGAAAACGATTCAACTTTTTCATCGCTGGTCACTGAAAGATGCTCGTTATCAACCAGTACCAACTTTGGAGAACGGCAAACCTTATCGAAAATTGCTTGTTTTAAGGTATATTGATAATCAACGAGGATTTGACCTTGAGGGTCACTATATTCAGACATAACTATTGGTAAAGAGTCTGAACGCCATGGAGTACCTGACATAGCAAGTGTGTAAGTCGCAAGCCCTTGAATCTTCGTTAGTACTTGTTGCCCCCAAACATTCGCATTTTCAAGTTCAGATCCTGAGCAATGGTGAATTTCATCAAATACAACAAATACTCGATGGTTACGTAACGCCTTCCAAAAATCCTGATTAAGAAATTGAATAGATTGGTATGTTAGCGACTGCCCAATAGAACCTAGACCGCCATTAAATGTACAATTTAGAATCTGAGAAAAGGTTTTTTTGATTCCATCAGAGACAGTTAAAGACGGAGAGAAACACAAAACAAGATCGATCATGTCTTCGTTAAGTAATCTTGATGCAACGGTAGCAGCGAGCACCGTTTTCCCAGATCCTGGAGTTGCTTGACAAAAAAAATGTTGCTTGTTTTCTTTATATTTTTGCAACGCTTGTTCAGAACATTCCGTTTGCCATTTTCTTAACACGATTGTTTTCCTTCGTAGAGCATTTTAAGCACTTTCGTTAATCCATTAACTTTTCCTAGTAGATATGCAGAACGCTCTTTTGCCTCATCTAGAAGTGTTTTTAATTTAGGTTCCAACTCAGGAAAGCGAACATTGAGTGACTGATATTCTTCAATCTCACCAAGAACAATTTCCAGCTCTCCTTTATATTGATTACATTCATTAACTAACAGTGAATAGTCATGTTTCGAAGGCATTTCAACATCTACATTTCCTATTTTTTTCTCAACATTAAGAGCCTTAAAGGAGTCAGTCTGAAAGTATCGTTTTTGGCGACCACTACCCTCACTTCTCAGCCACCCTTGCTTTAAAAATCTTAAGATTTGTCGGTAAACTTTTTTTCTCGCTTCATCTGAATCAATGTTAGAACTATTTAACAAAACATATTCATCCCTCAATTCAATTACTGAAAAGCCATCTAATGTTCTTTCAACCAATAACTTGTGCATCTCTGCACTGATTTTTATAGAACGTCTCATCTATCACTGATTCCAACAAAAACTAAGGATTGCTTAGTATACAGAAATCGGTAAAACTAAGAAAATCTTAGTTAACCAGAGCTAAAAAGTATGAATTATAAATGTCGAACGACAACCCTATTCCAGTGCGGCTCAAAGAGATCCGTAAAAAAACAAAGATCTCCCAAAAAGAATTGGGAATTCGTATCGGTATCGATGAAAGTTCGGCAAGTGCGAGAATGAATCAGTACGAGAAAGGAAAGCATACGCCGGATATCAGCACATTAAAAAAGATGGCTGACGAGCTTGGCGTACCTTTAAACTATTTTTTTTGTGAGGATGAGAGTTCAGCTGAGCTAACTATTGCGATCTCAAAATTATCTATAAAACAAAGAAAGCTACTACTTAAATTAATTGCTGATATATCAAATGAGGAAACATAGTGCATTGATGTAATCTCCACATCATCCATCTTAGATACCAGCAACTCCACTCTCGCATCTTTTCTAAATGTGTTTTTTAATCTTTTTATCAGCACATAGTTGGTAGTTGCATTGGGCTAAGGATATTTAGAAGATATCCCTCTCATTTTTCTTTATATTTAGCGAGAACTCTTGGGCAAGATATAATGAGTAGGTTGTGTGTTTCTCTTCTCACAACCAAGCCTCGTTTCCAGAACCATTATCAAATCAAATATCTATGGAGAAATGAGGCTCACCCTGTATTTTATAATGATTTATAAGATGACTCTCATTTACGCATTTAAACCGCATAATATCTCTACAAGTCTAACGATATATCAATTGTATTCTCGACATTGCCTTTGCGATATCAACTAATACTAAAAAAAACCTAATTTCACCTTTAGATCTATAGGCATATTTTTTATTGCCAAATCCAACGTTTCTTTCGTACTTCTTGAAACAACATTGTTGTATTTTTTTTCCAGTTCTTGGTGACTCGAGATTATCACTTCCTTTTTCTTTACTCGTATCCCTGTTTTTTTTCTTTGCACTTGTTTTTTTTGCTCAATTTCATGCAGATCTAAAAGTGCTTTATTTACCTCATCAAAGTAACGTTCAATCTCTTTACTAAAAGACGAAGTATTAAAAATAGATTGAGCAGACAAACCAACGATTCTAGCCACGTTGGATTTTTTGATTTGGTAAAACTTCTTTGTTTTAGCGGTTGCGACTTTACCGAAGCTTTTGATCGCTTCTTGGACTGCTGCCTCTAAATCCAAGATGGCATGGTAAGCCTTGTAAGTGGTGTGCTCAGGCTCATCAACCACCCATGATGGTTTCTCAGTAGAGGGGCTTTGGCTATCGTCTAATGAATCTAGAAATTCATCCGACATCATTTCATCTAATTCATTAGCCATATAATTTTGCCTCCTCTTGTATTTTATGTTCTATCTCGTTTATCGCGTCATTAATCGCCGATAAAATCTTATCAACATTGGCCGCGTTCATGTCATTGCGTAGCTCACTGATGCGCTTCCAGCTTGATTTTAGGGTCGGTAAATGTGCCTCTAATAAAAAGCCAAAGGCATGTTCTTGATGTGCTTCTTTCACCATCGGCTGAATCAGTTGCCATATCCCTTTGATATTGCCTTCGGTGATTAATGCATAGGCACAGTTGAGGCAAAATTCAGGTTTGGCATCTTGTGGATTTAAAACGCCCATCTGAGCACATTTGGCTCGGCGTTCCGCCCCATCACGAGGTATACAGGTGGCAAATGGGTTCACTTGAATATCAATGATACGCCCTTTCATTGCCTCTCTGTGGGCGCGCTCCTCACTTTCATTTCTCACTTTCGTCGCACTGGTCGCCTTTTTCACAAACCGCGCCATTCCACCTAGATACGTTTCTCCAATGTGCTCAGCTTCTGTAATAAGCAAATCGACTATCGAGTTTAGATAGCGCTGTTTGGCTGAGGTCATTAACCCTCTGGCATCTTTGTCTCTCAAATACGCCATGAAGAATGAACCATCGAGGTGGGCAAATTGATGGCGAATGACCGCCCCCACATCGCCTTGGTAGCGTGTTAACACCGATTCAGCCCATATATGACGAAATGCATGGGGGGAGGGATAACGCACTCCCTCTAGTATCTCTGAGCTTATATCTCCCATTGTTTTTATATCGTTGAGTTCTACTGAGCCACTTTTCAACAACTCTCTTGTCGCGTCTGACAAATACGTGTCGATTATCGCTTGGTGCGCGGTATTATCAACGCAACCATTTGTGATGTATTGCGCAAGTGATTCTTTGAATTTTTTCTGGGCAATAGGACTATTAAAATTTAACTGTGATAGGCGCAACCAGTCTTTTTTGACCTCTTTGGCACAAGCCAGTAAATGCTTATAACGTGCGCTCCCCACTGTGTATTGAGCAGATAATGCGGTTTGTTTTTCCTGCTCTGAAACTGTTAATTGTTGAGGGGCTTTTTCCATGACCTCCTCTAGCGCAATCACATCATTAAATGGCTGATAGCTCTCAACAAAGCCCTGCCAATTGGCTTTGACTCTCGTATTAATATAACAATCAGAGTGGTGGATCTTGTCTTTTTTCGTTCTGTCACTTATTGGATAAAGGCAGGGTTCATCACTTAACGGTTTAAAGACTTCATGCAGTTGCGCCGCGACTTGATAACACTGTGAGGTGATTTCTCGATTTATTTTTGTTGAACCGCCCGTTTTCGGAACACGCCATTTGAGCATAAATCGAAAGGGGACATGAGCATTGTCTAAAATGTCGAGGTTCGGCTCTGGCTGTATCGCACTCAACGGAAAGCCAAATTCTGATTGTCGATAGCCCGTCCACGCAACCACTAAATTTGTCATCGCGTGAAATGGCTTTTCTATTACGGTTTTAAAACTTTGATACGGTTTATCATTTGTAAGTGATTGTTGGTTTTTTGCCCAGTTTTGAATATCGACTCGAAATTGAGCCTTATTCAGCCTTGCTTTATTGAGAAACGATTGCATTTTGGCATACACATCGTCTACCGATAGCTCATTAAGTAGCGCGCTGTCTAAAAAGGTTTTCTCCAGCGACAATAAATACCCTTGCCATACTTGATGCGGTGTTTTATGCCCTTTCAAACCTAAATATTTTTTTAGCATCAGCACTCGAATCAATTCCATCGCATCACTGCGAGATGACAAACCAAGTTCTATAACCAGCGCTTCAATGTGCTGGTCTTTTAGTGCTGTCACAGCCTCAAAACGCTGCACATATTGGTTAAACAGCGCCTCTTCCGTCTCTGCTTTGAGCACATTATGATTAATGCCTTTAGTATGAATATTAGGCTTGTCATCATCGCCACCGAATAGCGAAGACAGCATGACGTTGAAAAGCCGAGTCTTTTGTTTATCATTAAAACTTGCTATGTCATATTTATCAATGATGCCCTCTAACGCTTTTTTACACACAGAAGCATTAAGAAAGTCCCGCTGATAGACCCCATTTAAGTAATCTACATAGTATTGTCCAAGCTCTAAGCCTAAAAAATTAAAACTCCCCCCTTTTTTATACTCAGCCCGAGTGGTGCTGAGCAGTGATTGACACACGCTATCTAAGCTGCTCTCAATACGCTTTGTCGTCAGTGTTGAATCAATCACACCCACGACACCTAACCCCTTTAATGCATTACGTATTTTAACTAAAGGTGCATGTTTTATCGCAGAATATGAAGGGGGGGAGATACGATTGACGAACCCATATTGAGCCACCGAGCGTCCCAAGAACGATATCCAAAATGATGTCAGTACTTCTAAATCAAGGATGGCGATATTG
The DNA here is from genome assembly GCF_000153325.1 of Photobacterium sp. SKA34. Taxonomy (GTDB): domain Bacteria; phylum Pseudomonadota; class Gammaproteobacteria; order Enterobacterales; family Vibrionaceae; genus Photobacterium. The sequence goes on along the minus strand of NZ_CH724144.1, from coordinate 90,284 downwards.
CTTTCTTTCAAAAACGCCATGAGGTGGCGCATCATCTGATAAGTCACGATAGCACTGTCTAAACGGGTTGGCGTTAATTGAGACAGACACGCTAACTGGGCAAACGTTTTACTGCTCAACGCATATTCATGCCCGTCTTTGCAATATGTTGCAACTAATTCGAGTTTAAAAGCCGGTAAATCAAAACACGTAAAATCAAGGGGGTTTATAGAGCCTTTTTTGTTACGGAAAAACCATGTATCGGAATACACATCCCCTTTTTCAGCGAGGAAAAAGGGGTTTGCCAATAATTTTAAGTTTTGATCATGCCAAAAATCATTTATTGGACTGTTAAATACCTTTAGTGCCATCAGTTCCTCCCGTTACATTGAGTGAAAAACGGTCATTACCACACCATTTTCAACCATCATCTGAAATCGCTCTTGCCCTTTTTGTAGCGATGATTTACTCATCTTTTTGAGCGTGTCCTCGATCCATTCCACCGTTGGCATGACGGTTTTAAATAAAAAATCAGGGTTATGCGCCAACAGCTTTTTGTAATGCTTTTTAAATTCATGCAAGTAGTTAAGCATTTTGAGCACGGTTATTGGATTGTCAGCGACAAAGATAGGCGATAACGGCTCACTGTCATTTTGATTATTCAACGTCAGAACGCCGACCTCGTTTATCCGTCCTTTCGCCTGCCCAGTCACTAAGCGCAGCCGTGCGTTCATTTCCTCATGCTTGTAAGCGATATTCTCTGTCACCGACATAAATTCACTGTTAAATCGGGTTAATTGCGCGTCATCATCACGTTCAAACCCTAAATCAAACACGTTTTGAATTAAATCCAGCATCACCTCACGGGTAATGCGCCCAGCGTTATTCACCCACGCTTCATTGTCTTCAGTCAGGTAGTTACTTTTTTCTGTTTGATTTGAATGGGAGTTGCGATTAATCAGATATTCCAATGTGTACGGATCACTGAATGCATGAACCGCACTGTTTTTGACCGCTTGCAAGCCAAAGAGAGAATTTTGACTGGGTGATTGCGACTGGCTGACCAGTTTTTTCCGCTCTGCAATCGGTATATTTTTTGTATTTGAACAATTATTTGTACTAACGCCATTGGAAATCAGCGCGCACAGCGCTGAAGGCATTAAATAAGGTAACTGTTGCTTGGTGTGTGCCACTTGCAGCGATGCGGACATGCCACTCGATTGCAGCAAGGCGTTAGTGCTGCCTGCAAATGATTGGATATTATTAGTAATTACAATATCCGTTTTGCTACAAAAAGGTGCGCCTTCGTCTTGTTGCGCCATCAGCGTTAACAGTGCTTGACCTTCTGGTGTTCGCGTGGAAAGGGAGCGTGTGGTATGAAAAACGCGTGCCCGCCCCTTGAAATATTCACACTCAATGTGTGTCGCTCGCCCCCCAACTTTCAATTGCCTAAAATCTTTATGAGTCAGTTTGGTGATGTCTGTTGGCTGTACCGTTAAACTTGCCATTAACCACGCGAACATCCGCTCTTCTATCTTAGTGATAGCTTGCGATGATTGAAGACTCATCAGCGCCTGAATAACTTCAATAGAAAACAAAGCCCCGCTCATTGAGGCTGTGAAATTAGCATCACAAAATTGAGCGTTTACCTTTGCTTTATCACCTATTTTATTTAAAAAAAGACGATTGCAATCGGCTTGACTCTCCAGGGCACTTGATAGCCGAGAATATGCGGTTTGAGAGATTGCATTTGATAATAGTAAGGTTTCCATCGCTGATTTCAGAGTATCAGATGGCGCTGCTTGTCGATGATAGGCAGAAATTAGCTGATAGGTGAGATTCCCAACAAGCATTCTTTTTTTTGAACAAGATCGCGTTTTAATGTCTAATTCAAGCCACGGCCTTAACTGAAGCTCAATACTATTGAGCAGCGGCGTAAGTGCTTGTTTGTAGGCGATCAGCTCAATAATCACGGTGGCGGCAGTAAGGCTTAAAGAGTTTACGGCAAATTTGGGTGAGGCCAAGCAAGCATACAGCTTACTCCCGATACCAATGTCATCTCGCCTTAACCAATCTAATGCGCCGAAGTAACTCGCGATGGAGCACTGCGTTCTATTAAGGTTAGGCGTGGGTTTTGTTTTTTTAAGCTCAAGAAGAAAAGCAAAATCGTCAGATTCTACTTCGTCTCTCAGCGCCTCTGATTCGATGGCGTAGCTTAAAACTGTTCTGAGTCTATTCAGTGGACTCTCACCGCCATGATTATCCAGCTCATCCATGCGGTCTGTTTCATAGCGCTTAAGGATTTCGTAATGATTTTCAACGCGATGGGCATTTAACCACGTAACAAAAGGTTTTGTTGCATGTGAAAAATTATCTTTTGCCGTTATGGCTGCACTTTTATCAAAAAATGCATAGTTATAAGCAGCAATAATCGCTTTATACAAGATGCGCTTATAACGGTTATTATCATCATGCATTGAGAGGGTGTGTGCAGGGTATTTATTGGTTTTTGGTACTACAATCGAGGTCGCCGTAAAAGGTAGCTGCATTGTTGTAACAGGCTGTTTTTTCTTAAAGTCGTGAGATAACTTTGCTTCAATTTCAGCACTGGAACGCACTTCGGTTTCAGTTAATCGCTTATCCATTAGCAACCTCCTTTAGCAAGGATTCGCGCTGACCAACTGCGTGAATATAACCTTTGGTCGTTTGGTTGGCGTTTTTACCAGTAACCGTATGTCCCATTCGCCTCGCAGTTTCGATATAAACACGGGATTCGGTTGTAATTGATTCGGCATTTTTTCCAGCCTGTATACACCCTTCATAAAATACATCCGTACCAAAGGAATGCCTGAAATGGTGATAAGTGTGAGCCACATCAATCTCTTGATACCCGCTATAAACCTCAGGATAATCCTGTATTTTTTGACGAACTTTTTCAGCTATTACAGGAAATAACCTAGTCCCATATCTAACATCTATGCCATGACCTCGACTACTGTTCGTTGAATTTGATACTAAGAGATGATTGGAGTCAGATTGAGGACGCTCAAGATCATAATAACGTTTCATTAATTGCAAGTGGGAGCGCTGTATATAGAGTGTTCGTGCTTTACCACCTTTGGTATTTATCGATGGTAGATGATATTGAAATTCTTCTTTATCTTGATCGGTAATCAACTCATTAAAAAGGCTCAATAAACCCATTTGTTTTTTGCCATCAGCTCTATAATCGGCTAAGAAAAAACCTTGATTTTCCTTTGTGCGACAACCCAATTCGCCACCATTTCGAAGTACGATTTCTTCTAGCAAGGTACCTGTGTGCCTGTATAGCAACTCTCTCGTAGCTGGAAGAAGATATTTTACGATCAGTTTAGTTTTGTTATTCGATTTGGCTATTTTTCTATTCACTGAAAAGACAAATATTTTTTTCAAGGGGTTATCAAAAAAGAAAGAAAGCCAATCGTAGTAACTGTTTAACGCCACGGTGGCTCGATTAACTACAATTTCGCTCTTTTTCATCGAACAGATGAGATGATTATTGATGTATTCATTAATATATTCAGATGGCAGCGCAGTATGATTATCAAGTGTAACTAAAGGATGATCATAATCTTCAACCCATTTAAGAAACTCCCCTAATTGATGACCACGCACATATTGAGCATTATCACCAATCTCAATTTCCTCAAAGCCAAATTCATAATCTTTTGTTTCACGGTTTTTGGTTTTTGTATGGACAACAGAAAGTCCACTTGAAGAAGTGTAGCGAGAATAAAGGCAAGGTAATAAAAGAGGCACATCATTATCATCTAAGTAGATCCAATGATTATTATAAATGTTGTCGTTTGTTACTCGCATACAATTTAAACCCTCGATTAACACCTTAAGGTTTATTGTAATACAAGACAAATTTAATTACTTTTTTTTACTTTTATTTACACTGGATAGTTTAGAAGCAATCCATATCAACGTGGATGATCTTTCGCTGTACAGCTTTTTGCTCTGCTACTTCTGCCACATTCACGCCCAATATTCACTGTTTATACATACAGCTATTATAACGATGAATTACGATAGTTGGAAAATTAAAAATTTTCATCTAATAATAAACACAAATTAAGTTTGATATTTCATCGACGAGATCACAAAAATGCAACCAAACTAAATATTTGATAATCAACCTATTACATCTAATGTTATATATATCAATATACAATCTAATGTAATATGCGTACTGCTAAAAGGAGTTGACTTTGCAACATCAGGTACTTGTTGTCGAAGATAGCCGCGCATTTCTTCACTATCTTGATGACCAACTGAGACAGGCTGGCTTCAAGGCTATTTTTGCCGAAAACTTATCACAAGCTAAAAAGTTATTAGCCGAACCACACCGTTATCTTTGTGCTGTACTCGATTATTGCCTTCCGGATGGTCAAGATGGTGAAATCATCGATCTGGTATTGAACCACAAAATCAAATCAATCGTTTTAACCGCCCAATTTAATGACACAATCCGTGAAAAAGTATTAGCAAAAGGAGTATTAGATTATTTGCTCAAAGACAGTGCAGCTTCCGTTGCCTATCTTGTACCACTATTACTACGTTTAGAATCCAATTTAGAACATAAAGCACTCGTTGTTGATGATTCTGACATGGTACGAAATCATGTCAGTCATTTATTAAAAAAACAGAACCTCACTGTATATGAAGCCTCTGACGGAAATGAAGCGCTACAAATCATTGACGATAATCCAGATATAAGCTTAGTTATTACCGATAACGATATGCCAGAGAAAGACGGGATTACTATGACCCGTGAAATCAGACGAGAATACAGCAGAAATGAAATGGCGGTATTGGGTTTATCTGGTAGTGACGACAATACGATGACGGCGCAGTTTCTAAAAGCAGGTGCTAATGATTTTCTCTATAAACCCTTTAACCAAGAAGAGTTTAACTGCCGTATTCATCATATTCTAAATATGAAAGATACCTCCGATAAGCTGTATCGCATGGCAAACCAAGATGCATTAACAGGGCTTTGGAATCGTCGCTACTTCTTCACCCATCGTTGTTGCCAAACTGAAGATGAATCTTTAAATATAGCGATGATTGATATCGATTTTTTTAAAAAAGTGAACGATACGTATGGTCATGATGGTGGCGATGCCGTACTCATTAGCATCAGTAAAATCATTGATGCTCATTTTCCAGAATCGATTGTTGCTCGCTTTGGCGGAGAGGAGTTCTGCATTCAGCATAGTGGTCATTTCCACAGCTTCTTATCAACCTTGGAACTTATTCGACAGCGTATTGAATCAATTACTATCCCCTACCTGGATCAGAAAATAAGCATTAGCATTGGTGCAACAACAGGTTTAGAGTCATTAGAAAACTCAATAAAACAAGCGGATGATAATCTTTACACAGCTAAAAAAAACGGAAGAAATAAATTGGTTAGAAATTGAAAACAAAAAAAGCCTAAGATAACTCAGGCTTTTTGTCTTCATTCTTGCTCAAAATATCGTTAGATAATTTGATTCTTTTTCCACTCAGCGGCACGAGCTTCACGTGCTTCACGTGCTTCACGCTTTTTACGAGCATCGCACGGCTCAGGGCAATCACATTCTTTTGCAATACCAATACCGTCTAATCCACCACAACTGCCACTCACGGTTTTACGTTGGAAAATGTAGCCAACTGCCATTGCGGCAATCACTAATAAGAAAACAGAAAATGTGACAAAGTAAATAACCATGACTACCTCATTTATTTTTTAACAACGTATTGCTCAAACGTATCTGACTTATATTCAACGAAGCCATCTTTGGTCTTTACAATCAACATTACAGGTAACTTCTCTTTATTCGCTAATGCAATAGACTCTTCTTCGCCCATAACAGAAAAAGTCGTCGCATATGCATCTGCCGTCATGCAAGATGGCGCAATAACTGTAACCGAAACAATATGGTTAGCAATTGGCTTACCGGTTTGAGGATTGATCAAGTGAGAATAACGCACTCCATCTTCTTCAAAGTAATTACGATAATCGCCCGATGTCGCAATTGCCATATCGCCAGCTTGAATAATATCTTGTACTGCGCGTTCACTTGCAACAGGTTTTTCAATCGCAATACGCCATGGCACATCAGAACGGTTCTTACCTTGTAGACGAACTTCACCGCCGACATCGACCATGAAATCTTTAACATGCAGATCATCTTTTAAATAATCAGCCACGACATCAACGCCATACCCTTTTGCGATAGAGGAAAGATCAACATACAGGTTAGGCAGATCTTTCACTAATTTATTATTCGATAATACCGCTAAATGTTGATAACCAATTTCGGCTTTTCGAGTCGCAATCTCTTTATCTGTAGGGGTAGACTCTGGGCGAGCTTCAGGACCAAAACTCCACAAGTTTACTAATGGGCCAACCGTCACATCATACGCACCATGACTTAACTTAGAAATACGTAATGCTTCAGAAATTACTTTTGCCGTTGCCGCAGAAACCTCAAAAGGTTGTGAAGATTGTTGCTGGTTAAATTGGCTTAATTCAGAATCAGGACGATAAGTCGACATTTGATCATTAACAAGCTCTAAGCGCTTATCAATTTCTTTTTGGATAACTTCAGGGCTTGGCAACCCCTCTTGCTTAATGAGTTTTACTGAATAGTAAGTCCCCATTGTTTGCCCATTAATATCGATTTGTTGACGACTATCACCACAGCCAGTCAGCAGCATTAACGTTGATAACACCAACGTACTACACAGCAGGAAACGCTTCACTTCATACTCCATCGTTCATGTTGTTTTTTAGTCTGATCACTTAGTCATTACTGACAAATAACCACAATAAAAAACAGGTTTATAAAAGATTAATAAGAAAAAAGGCTGACCATTAACTGGTCAGCCAATTTAATTGTGATAGAAGTGCTATTGATTAGCCACCGAAATCATCAAGTAGGATGTTTTCATCTTCTACACCAAGATCTTTAAGCATGCTGATAACAGCCGCGTTCATCATTGGTGGACCACACATGTAGTATTCACAGTCTTCAGGTGCTTCGTGATCACGTAAGTAGTTTTCGTAAAGCACGTTATGAATGAAGCCAGTGTAACCATCCCAGTTATCTTCTGGTTGTGGATCAGACAGCGCACAGTGCCATACGAAGTTATCGTTTTCAGCAGCAAGCATATCGAAATCTTCAACGTAGAACATTTCACGCTTAGAACGTGCACCGTACCAGTAAGACATCTTACGCTTAGAGTGCAGACGCTTAAGTTGGTCAAAAATGTGAGAACGCATTGGCGCCATACCAGCACCACCGCCCACAAAGACCATCTCATTATCAGTCTCTTTTGCGAAGAACTCACCAAATGGACCTGAAATCGTACACTTGTCACCATCTTTAAGTGACCAAATGAATGATGACATTTGACCTGGAGCAACGTCTGGATTATTAGGCGGCGGCGTAGCAATACGCACGTTTAGCATAATAATACCGAACTCTTCAGGATAGTTCGCCATTGAGTAAGCACGGATGATGTCTTCATCAACCTTTGACTCGTAACGGAATAAGTTAAACTTATCCCAGTCACCACGGTACTCTTCAGGTACATCAAAGTCAGAGTATTTAATATGGTGAGCCGGTGCTTCAATCTGGATGTAACCACCAGCACGGAAAGGTACTGATTCGCCATCAGGGATTTGAAGCTTAAGTTCTTTGATGAAGGTCGCTTTGTTATCGTTAGAGATAACAGAACATTCCCATCTCTTCACACCAAAAATTTCTTCAGGTAGTTCGATGTCCATATCAGACTTCACGTTTACCTGGCACGCAAGACGCTCGCCTTCACGTGCTTCACCTTTGGTGATGTGATCTAATTCTGTTGGCAGAATATCACCGCCACCAGATTTAATTTTTACACGACACTGACCACAAGAGCCACCGCCACCACATGCTGATGATACAAAGATACCGTTACCCGCTAGAGCACTTAGTAGCTTGCCACCTGCACCTGTGGTGATCGCTTTTTCTGGATCGCCGTTTACTGAAATAGTGATGTCACCTGTTGGTACTAGCTTAGATTTAGCAAATAGAATTACTAAAACTAGAGCCAGGATAATCAAGGTGAACATGACTACGCCAAGAAGAATAATATCCATTGATATTCCTTACTTATCCTGATTACAGTTGTACGCCAGAGAAAGACATAAAGCCTAACGCCATCAAACCAACGGTGATAAAGGTAATACCTAAACCACGAAGACCTGCCGGTACATCTGAATATTTCATCTTTTCACGAATACCTGCAAGTGCAACAATCGCTAGCATCCAACCCGTACCTGAGCCGAAGCCGTATACGATAGATTCTACAAAGTTGTAATCACGCTGTACCATGAACGATACACCACCGAAGATTGCACAGTTAACTGTGATCAGCGGAAGGAAAATACCTAGTGCGTTATATAGCGGCGGGAAGAAGCGATCTAGAATCATTTCTAGGATCTGTACTAACGCTGCAATAACACCGATGAATGTAATAAAGTTCAGGAAGCTAAGGTCAACACCTTGAACTAATGCACCATCTTTCAATAAGTACGTGTAAACAAGGTTGTTTACAGGTACAGCAATCGTAAGTACTACGATTACTGCAACACCCAGACCAAACGAGGTCTTAACTTTCTTAGATACCGCAAGGAATGTACACATACCTAAGAAGAAAGATAATGCCATGTTCTCGATAAAGATCGAACGAACTAATAGGCTTAGATAATGTTCCATGTTCTCCTTACTCCTTCGCTTCTACTTGTTCTGGACGGAAAGTACGAATAATCCAGATCATGAAACCAATCAGGAAGAAAGCAGACGGAGCTAACAGCATTAGACCGTTAGGCTGGTACCAACCACCATCAGACGTTAGTGGTAATACTTGCATACCGAATAACTTACCTGAACCTAATAGTTCACGGAAGAAAGCAACTGTAATCAGTACGAAACCATAACCAAGACCGTTACCAATACCATCTAAGAAAGATGGAAGTGGTGCTGATTTCATTGCGTATGCTTCTGCACGACCCATTACAATACAGTTCGTAATAATTAGTGCCACGAATACAGATAATTGCTTAGAAATATCGTAAAGGTACGCTTTTAGTACCTGATCTACCACAATTACTAGTGATGCGATAATTGCCATCTGAGCAATGATACGCACGCTATTCGGGATTTGATTACGTACTAATGAAACAAAAAAGTTAGAAAAAGCAGTTACGAACGTTACTGCAATTGTCATAACAAACGCTGTTTCAAGCTTTGTTGTTACCGCTAGCGCCGAACATACACCAAGGATCTGAAGAGCGATTGGGTTATTACTAATAAAAGGTCCAAATAGGATCTTTTTCATTTCTTTAACATCAGCCATTATTCAGATCTCCTGCACGTAGCTTAGCAAGGTAAGGACCGAAGCCTTGAGCACCAAACCAGAAGTCGAAGGTGTGCTGTACACCATTACTTGTTAATGTTGCACCAGAAAGACCATCAACACCGTGTTCGCTACCCGCTGGCGCGCCACCTTTAACAATCTTAATTGCAGGCTTGAAGTTCATGTCGTACAACTTCTTACCAACAAATTTGTCACGCCATGTTGGGTTTTCAACTTCACCACCCAATCCTGGAGTTTCACCTTGCTCGTAGTAAGTGATACCGTCAACAGTGTTACCGTCCATTTCAACAGCAACAAATGCGTACATCATTGACCATAGACCGTTACCGTGGATAGGTAAGATAACTTTGGTTGTTTGATCAGCTGCATCTTTAACAAGGTATACAGTTGCCACGTTCGCACGACGAATGATCTTCGCTAAATCTTCGTTAGCTGGGAGCTTAGTAGATTCAGTTGGATCTTTCGAAGCCGTACGCTGGTTGTATTGTGCTGCAGTTTGACCATCAACTTCAGAAACATAAGTACCCGTTTTAATATCAACAAGTTTAGGCTCGATGAACTTACCGTATGTTTCTTGAATGTTGGTTGTTGGTGTTAGCAAACCTGCTACAGAAAGAATATTACGCTGTACGTCAAGTACCGCATTTTCTTCTTGCTTAGGGCGTAATGAAACAGCTGCTACTGATACGATGATTGAACACACTAGGCTCAATACAACAACAAAAAGCAGCGTTCTTTTCATGCTATCTTTATTACTTGCCATGTCGAGCCAGTCTCCGTTTGATATTGCCTTGAACAACTAGGTTGTCAAATAGAGGTGCAAATAAGTTAGCGAATAGAATCGCTAGCATCATGCCTTCTGGGTACGCTGGGTTAACAACACGAACCATCACAGCCATTGCACCGATCAATGCGCCATACCACCATTTTGCTTTGTTGGTAAACGCTGCAGAAACAGGATCAGTTGCCATGAACATCATACCAAATGCAAAACCACCTAATACTAGGTGCCACTGCCAAGGCATGCTGAACATTGGGTTCGTATCAGAACCAATGATATTAAATAGCGTTGCTGCTGCAATCATACCGATCATCGTACCGGCAATAATACGCCATGAAGCAATACCCATAACAACGATGAATGCACCGCCGATCAGGATAGCTAATGTTGATACTTCACCAATAGAACCTGGGATGTGACCGATGAACGCGTCCATCCAAGTAATTGTTTGACCAGCGACAGTGTTAACAACACCTGCTTCACCACCTTGAGCCCACTGACTTAGCGGAGTCGCACCAGAGAAACCATCCGCCGCAGTCCAAACTAGATCACCAGAGATCTGAGCTGGGTATGCGAAGAATAGGAACGCACGACCTGCAAGTGCAGGGTTAAGGAAGTTACGACCAGTGCCACCAAAAATTTCTTTTGCGACTACAACACCAAAGGTAATACCTAGTGCTGCCTGCCAAAGCGGTAATGTAGGTGGAACAATCAAGGCGAAAAGAATAGAAGTTACAAAGAAACCTTCGTTAACTTCATGCTTACGCACCATACAGAACAACACTTCCCAGAAACCACCCACAGCAAATACTACTGCGTAGATAGGTAGGAAATAGGTTGCACCAAGCAGCATCTTACTGCCCCAACCTGCATCAACGGATAATGTTCCGCCTAGCATTTGAGTAAACCAGTAATGCCAATCTGCAGCAATAATTGCTGTTAGCTTATCTGCTGTGTATAAGTGATTAAGACCAGCAATAGCCTGATCACCTACGTTGTACATACCCCAGAACATTGCTGGGAAAACCGCAAGCCAAACCATGATCATCAGGCGCTTAAGGTCTATGCTGTCACGAACGTGTGCAGAAGTACGCGTTACTTGACCTGGTGTGTACATGATTGTTGCAAACGCTTCATATAGCGCAAACCAACGTTCATGCTTACCACCTGGTTCAAAGTGATGTTCAATATCTTCGAGGAAATTCTTGAGACCCATGAATTACCCTTCCTTCTCAATTTTGTCCAAGCACTCACGTAGCAATGGACCAAACTCATACTTACCAGGGCAAACAAATGTACATAGTGCTAGATCTTCTTCATCTAGTTCTAATGCACCAAGTTGTTGCGCGCTGTCTGAATCACCAGCACATAGATCACGAAGCAGTAATGTCGGCTCGATATCTAGTGGCATTACTTTTTCGTAATTACCGATAGGCACCATTGAACGCTCAGAACCATTCGTTGTTGTTGTCATGTTGAACAACTGACCAGGGAAGAACTGGCTTAAGAATGTACGAGTTACAGAAAATTTGTTTTTACCAGGTACGATCCAGCCCATGAATTCTTTTTCATAGCCTTCACGTAACGCCGACACTTGTAGGTGATAGCGACCAAGGTATGCATGTGGACCATCTGCTTTTAAGCCGTTAAGCACTGAACCAGAAAGAACACGTAGTTGACCCGGCATCATTTCTGAATCAGTCAGTTGCTCAATAGCAGCACCAATGCGAGTACGCACTAGACGCGGCTTATTAACAACAGGACCTGCAAGAGAAATAACGCGATCTGTGTATAGCTCACCTGTTAGGAATAACTTACCGAACGCAATAACGTCTTGGTAATTAATACCCCAAGCAGTATTATTTGCATCTGCACCATAAAGCATGTGAATGTGCGTACCAACAAGACCCGCTGGGTGCGGACCGTTAAATACGTGCTCTTCAACATTAGCTTCAGATGAACGCGGAAGACTAGCACCAGATTTACAAACGTAAACTTTACCGCTAGTTAGACGAGAAAGAACCGTCAAACCTGCAATGAAAGCATCACTTTGTTCATTGATGATAACTTCTGGATTAGCAGCCAATGGATTAGTATCCATAGCTGTCACAAAAATAGCTTGAGACTCAGATCCAACAGCTGGAACCTTACTAAATGGACGCGTACGAAGCGCAGTCCACATACCTGACTCAACCAATTGTTCGACAACAACGGCACGATCAAGTTGAGCTAGTTGAGCTGACTCATACTTGTTAAATGTGATTTGCTCATCGCCTTCGACATCAATTACTACAGATTGAAGAATGCGCTTAGCACCACGGTTAATTTCCGCTACCTTGCCACTAGCTGGAGCAGTGAACTTAACGCCAGGGTTCTTTTTATCTTCAAAAAGAATCTGACCTTTTTTCACTACATCCCCTACGCGAGCATGCATTGTAGGACGCATACCAACATATTCTTCGCCAAGCAAGGCGACTTTAGAGATGGCATTACCATCATGTATCGCCTGGGTAGGAGTCCCTGAAATTGGGATATCCAAACCCTTTTTTATTGTAATCATACGCACTTGCACTACATTAAAGGGAAAAAAGAATTTTCTATTGCGCAATTAAGACACGACTTTTTACAGTTCGAAATCGGTCTACAAGTTAATTTCACTCGCAAAGCACCAATACCGCAACATCTAGTTAACCACTTCACCACAAACATTAGCGGCAAGTAGTTTTTCAAGGCGGCGATTCTACCATTAATTGCTTTGTTTTTTCTATGCCAATACGCGCGATTCCGACTGAAAACCAAGCAACAATTGAAGCGCAATAGTTTAATAACTTAATAAGTTTGACAAAGCGCACACTTATTGAAAATAATGCCAATCAACCTTGCATTTATTTACAGGCATGTTTTTAACAAAAATGTCATCATCACTTTTATTGAAATAATCAAATAAATACATAACGTTAACAAATGAGTATTATTTAAAATATCACCCATAAATACGATTAAACATTGACCGCACAGATAGTTTTTAACAAATTTAGATGTTGTTTATAGATTCGCACTCAGTTTTATATTACCGACAAATAATAAAAAAGGCCGTTATAACACGACCTTTTATTTAATACATTTCAGTAATTATCCAATTTGTGAGCCACCACGACAAGATGGTGATGCCGGTGCTGCCATTAATTCAGACCACTCTGCTTCAGTGTAAGTGTGAATCGCTAGAGCATGAATATGATTTGCTAATTCATCGGCCAATACGCTATTGATAGCACGGTGTCTTGCAATTAAACGCTGGTCATTAAATTGATCACTTACAACGACAACTTTAAAGTGACTCTCAGAGCCTGGGGGCACATTATGCATGTGACTTTCATTAAGCACTTCTAAATGCTTAGGTGCAAACGCATCATGCAGTTTATGTTCGATACGTTGTTGAATCATATTTACCTCCGCTCGCAATATCGCGACTTATTGCCAAACCTTCTCGACTTTATTGTTATTTTAATGTCGTATTTCCTTTGCACTCGCGTGGTGTTCTGCGAAAATAGCCGACTATTTGTAAACATACCTGAAAGTTATCCGCAATGAAACCAGAGCTAACCTTACACCAACGTACTCTATCGCTATCTCGTTTTCCAGTAAGGAAAAATGAAACTCTGCAAGCATGGGATGCTGGCGATGAGTATCTGATCAATTATTGCCACGATCTGGAACTCGACCCTGAACGTCCAATTCTTATCATGAACGATAGCTTTGGCGCATTGAGTTGCTGGTTTTCAAATCAAGCACCGGTCACCAGTGTGACGGATTCTTTTGTCTCTAAACAGGCATTTATTGCTAACTTGGAAAACAACCAATTACCAATGATTAATATTGTTGACTGTCTTTCAGGTTTGCCTAAAAACCCTCAGTTAGTTTTGCTAAAGCAGCCTAAAAACAACCGGTTACTAAGCTGGCAATTACAACAATTGTGTCACTTACTTCCTGCAGACTGCACCATTATTGCAGCAGGTAAAGTAAAAGAGATTCACTCTTCAACCTTAAAACTATTTGAAAAGTTTTTAGGTGAGACCAAAACATCACTAGCCGTTAAAAAAGCACGATTAATATTTTGTAAAACCAATCCTAACTTAGCAAAGCCCCTACCCCGCCCTACACAATGGGATGTGCCTGAGCATAAGTTAACAATCACTAACCACGCCAATGTATTTTCTAGTGATAGCTTAGATATTGGTGGTCGTTTACTGCTAGACTTCATTCCACAAGACAAAAAGTATAAAGACATTATCGATCTTGGTTGTGGTAATGGGGTAATAGGTATTAAAACTGCACAATTAAACCCACAAGCTAGCGTTGTTTGTGTCGATGAAAGCTTCATGGCGACAGCATCATGCCGTGAAAATGCTGATTTAAACTTAGAAAACCCTAAGCAATTGCAAGTAGTAACAGCTAACTGTTTAGATAACTTCCCCCTTGATAGTGCCGACTTAGTCTTATGTAATCCTCCTTTCCACCAGCAAAATACGGTTACTGATCATATTGCTTGGCAAATGTTCTGCGATGCACAACGAGTATTACGTCAAGGTGGCGAGCTGATCGTGATCGGGAATAGGCAATTGGGTTACCATGAAAAACTAAAACGTGTCTTTGGTAATGTAAAACTTATCGGCCAAAGTAATAAGTTTGTGGTTTTACAATCGTCAAAATAATCTAACCTGTTTATGACGTTAATTTATTGCCTGTGATATTTAATACGACATTGATTTTTCGTTTATATTTAAACAATAACTACAAGGAAATGGAGAGCATGAAAAAATATATTGTGATAGCGACAGCGTTATTATTAAGTGCATGTGCAAGTCGTCCAGCACAACCACCACTCGATTTGACCTTAACCCCTGTTATGTCACAACAAGTGACATCAAACCTTACGGTTCAACTATCTAGTAAAGATGATCGTGATCATAACTATATTGCTATTATCGATAACGGTGCAAACAATGTTGAAGAATTTCAACCTACTGACAATATTGCTTCAAGTTTTCAAGCTGCATTAACGAAACAGTTTGCGAGCGAGGGGATCTCAGTAGACCCTTCAGCATCATCAAATATTGCTGTAAATATTCAACAAGCATTGGTAAAAGTCACCCAAGGTTTAGTTAAACACGATATCGAAAGTCAGCTTCAAATTGAACTCGTTGTCACTACACCAAAAGGGACATTTAGTAAAAAATATTCTGCTCGCTCCACCAAGCAGGAAGCCTTCAAAGTAACACGCGAAGAAATAGCACAAAGCTTAGAGAAAATGATGAATTCAGTGCTTAAAGAGATCGCCAAAGATGGCGAATTGCATCAATACTTAACGGAGAATGTTTAATGACACGTTTTTTACTTGCGCTATGTTTACTTATCGCTTTACCTGTCAGTGCAGCAACACAGGTCTTAGTGACAACAAATTTAGGGGATTTTACTATCCAACTAAATGAAGAAAAAGCCCCAATTAGTAGTAAAAACTTCTTACGCTATGTTGAAGAAGGCAACTACAACGGAACTATTTTCCATCGTGTTATCCCAGGCTTTATGGCTCAAGGCGGTGGTTTTGATAAAGACATGGTAAAACGTCCAACCCATGCTCCGATTAAAAACGAAGCAAGTAATGGATTGAAAAACGATTCCGCTACTGTTGCTATGGCACGTACGCAAAATCCAAATTCTGCGACTAACCAATTCTTTATTAACTATAAAGACAATGCATTTTTAAATGCCGCAGGTAATAACCCAGGTTATGCGGTATTTGGTAAAGTGGTTAAAGGTTTTTCTGTTGTGCAAGATATGGCAAAAATTCCAACGGGCTCTAATCGTGCAACGGGTATGCAAGATGTACCTCAGCAACCTATAATCATTGAATCAATGAAAGTTATTAAATAAATTGATTACGTCACCTGTGCGCAATCAAGTACAGGTGACGTACATGATCACACCTATCTATCAACCTTCTGTTTATCATCGTCAAAATAAACGCATTCAGCAGTTTATTTTTGAGCAAGCCCCTTCTTTTGCTTTGTCCACTATTGCAACTATTGAGGGTAATCTCTCTTTTTATCATCTAAAAAATGATGCCAATGAATGTCTTGCACAGTGGTGGGACATGAATATAGCGGATAAAGATCCAATAGATGATTATGAAGCTGCTTTTTGGCTATTACTTCAATACGTAGTACAACTAGAAGATTATCAATTACTAGGCAATATATATTTTCAACAAAAAATCACCAATCACGCTTATTACTTGCTCAATCTTGCCCCTTGCCCTGAACTAACACAGATCCAGCGTCCTTAAATATTCGCCCTCAAATATAACTCCTTTACGGTTTATGAATTAACAGCACAAGTTGTTGTCGAATTGATAATGAAGCAATGCATACTGAACTTATTGCTGCTAAGATCTGATTTATAAAGAAAAAATAACAGTTTTATACTTTACTAAGTATCAACCATCGATACTTGTGTTACGAGGAAAATATGGACAAAGCCATACAACAAAATAATACCACCGGTTGGCGTGTGTATTTAAACCCCAAAGCACTGATCATGTTCGCGCTAGGGTTCTCCTCCGGCTTACCTATTTTATTAGTCTTTGGCACCCTTTCATTCTGGTTACGAGAAGCTGATGTTAGCCGAACCAGTATCGGTTTTTTCAGTTGGGTAGCCCTTGCTTATGGCTTCAAATGGGCATGGTCACCGTTGGTTGACCGTTTTCCTTTGCCCATTTTTTCTCGATTATTTGGTCGACGTCGTGGCTGGATGTTATTTTCGCAGCTGATCATTATTTTATCTCTGTGCGGCATGGCGACCAGCAACCCACAAACCGATCTTATTCAATTTGCTTTATTTGCGATTGTTGTCGCCTTTGCTTCTGCGACTCAAGATATCGTCATTGATGCATTTCGTATTGAACTTGCTACCGTGCGTTTACAAGCTGCATTATCTGCAACCTATATGGCAGGCTATCGATTAGCTATGATCATGGCGGGTGCTGGCGCACTGGCTTTTGCTGCGTGGTTTGGTTCTGATAGTGGTTATGATCCAGCTGGCTGGAAAGCAGCTTACTTTATCATGGCTGGTATGATGTTAATTGGCGTGATCACCACTCTCTTTGTTAAAGAGCCAAAAATCGACAGCTCATCGATTCAAAAAATCGAACATGATTATCAACAAAAATTACAGCAGAAAGGGATCGGTAAAAAACAAGCAAGGCTCGCGGCGTGGTTTTATACCGCTGTCGTCATGCCTTTCCAAGACTTCTTTCAGCGCTATGGTAAAAATGCACTACTGATCTTATTACTCATTAGTTGTTATCGCATTTCTGATGTGGTGATGGGTGTTATGTCGAATGCATTCTACGTTGATATGGGGTTTACCAAGAGTGAAGTAGCATCAATATCAAAAGTTTTTGGTGTGATCATGACCTTAGTGGGGGCTGGTTTAGGCGGCATTCTTGTCAGTAAATTTGGCACCTTACGCATTCTTGCCTTAGGCGCTTTATTATCTGCAATTACCAATCTGTTGTTTATGGTATTTACCTATGTTGGTAATAACCTCGAGATGTTAACTTTAGTTATTTCAGCAGATAATTTAGGTGCTGGTATTGCAACAGCAGCTTTCATTACCTTTATGTCTAGCTTAACCAATGTGGCTTTCTCTGCAACCCAGTACGCATTATTTAGCTCTATCATGCTACTTTTTCCTAAATTTATTGCGGGATTCTCTGGCGTTTATGTCGACCATTTCGGCTATAACATCTTTTTCCTAACCACCGCATTAATAGGTATTCCAGTATTATTTTTAATCAAACTCGTTACTAAAAATGATGCTTTAACTCTTCCTGCAACAACTGATACGTTGGAAGAGAAATAACTTCGCCTATAATAAGTAAGGTTTCTGTTGAAAACGGAAGCCTTTACTTACCTTTCTCATGTAAATTGCAAATTTTCGCCACCAAAAAAATCACTTCAGAGTATTAAAGTCAAAAAAAGTTCATTTAAATCGCAAAATAAATTAAGGTTCATCACGTTTTTAATGTAAATGTAATCGATTCCACCCGATCCAGATCACAAAAAGCAAAGGTTTGCGCAAACGTTACATTCCCAAACACGATGTAAAGCACTAGAATCAGCGCCAGAAATACGGGGCGGCCAAAATCCCAATCTATAGACCATCATAGCGAGATAAAAACATGCGCAAATCACTAGTAGCATTAAGCGTTTTAGCAGCAACAGCTTTACCTTCATTAGCAAATGCAGCTGACTACTCTGATGACATCCACAAAAACGATTACAAGTGGATGCAATTTAATCTGATGTACGCTTACAAAGAATTACCTCGCTCAAATGATGCACATACTGGTCATGACTATCTTGAGATGGAATTTGGTGGTCGCTCGGGAATTTTCGATTTGTATGGCTATGTTGATGTATTCAACTTAACTAACTCTGATAGCCAGGATAAATCTGGTTCAAAAGACAAAATGTTCATGAAATTTGCTCCGCGTATCTCTCTAGATGCTCTAACAGGCAAAGATCTTTCATTTGGTCCTGTTCAAGAAGTTTATGTTGCTACTCTGATGAACTGGGGCGGCGACAATGGCGGTGTAAATAACTACTTCGTTGGTCTTGGTTCAGATGTTAATGTACCTTGGCTTGGTAAAGTAGGCTTCAACGTATACTCTCTATACGACATGAATGCTAAAGACTGGAACGGTTACCAAGTGTCGACTAACTGGTTTAAACCTTTCTACACATTTGAAAATGGTAGCTTCCTGTCTTACCAAGGTTACATTGACTACCAATTCGGCATGAAGAAAAAAGTTGCAGGTCTAAATACATCAAACGGTGGTGCTATGTTTAACGGTCTTTACTGGCACTCAGAGCGCTTTGCTGTTGGTTACGGCCTTAAAGCATACAAAGATGTATACGGTCTAAAAGATGGTGGTATTGCTGGCAAGACATCAGGTGTTGCTCAATACGTTAGTCTTTCATACAAGTTCTAATCTTACTTGTAAAAGATATAAAAGGCGCTTTCATGGCGCCTTTTTTGATCCTGTGATTTGCCAACAATGTTACTATCTATCAAAAGATAGCGAATAATGGATTTAAACGTGAAGATCACAGTATTAGGCGCAGGAGCCATAGGCTCTCTTTGGGCTGTTGCATTAAAACAGCAACAACATGATGTCCAAGTTTGGACTCGCTCTTCTGACTCAGAATATTCGGTTAATTACCAAGATCTGAATGGTAATACCCACCCTCTTCTCTTTACTGCCAATAGCGTTGAGCATCTATCGCAAAGTGACTTACTGCTTGTTACCGTTAAATCCTTTCAGGTTGAAGTCGCATTAGCGCCAATCATTAAACTGATCCCAAACTCTTGCCTTATCGTGATCATGCACAATGGCATAGGTAGTCATGAGGCGGTTAAAGCCCTCTTTTCTAATCACTGTGTTTTTTATGCCACGACATCACAGGCAGCCTTAAAAGCTGACGCAAAATTACAACACACCGGCAATGGGCAAACATTTATTGGATCATTATTTTCTGCCAATTCTAGCTATAACGTTCTTACTGAAGTATTTAATCAAGCGTTATCACCGTGCTATTGGCAAGATGACATCATGGAGCCATTATGGAAGAAACTCGCTATTAATTGTGCGATTAATCCATTAACTGCCATCTATCAATGTACCAATGGTGAGCTTGCGAATAAAAACTATCAAGCCCAATTAATCCAAGTTTGTAATGAAGTCACGCTCGTTATGCGAGCTGAAGGCTACCGGGTAAAAAATGATGAGCTTTATCAACAGGCACTAACAGTAATAAATGCGACCGCTGATAATTATTCCTCGATGAATAGAGATGTTTTTTATCAGCGCCCAACAGAAATCGACTATATTACTGGTTATCTTATTCACCGAGCTAAAAAATTCGATATTGCTGTACCTGTGAATACCCAGTTATGGCAAACCATTATATCTATGGAGTCCTCATATCATGCTTGAACCAATAACGACTACTCCTCGTGTTGCAGTTTGCCTTGCTCCTGGCAGCGAAGAAATGGAAGCAATTAACACTATTGCGATTTTAAAGCGAGCTGGATTTGAAGTAACGATTGCAAGTACCGCAGAAGATGGTGCACTAATTTTAGAGGGATCTCGTGGGATCAAGCTCGTAGCAGACGTGCCTTTGATCAATGTTGCCGATGAGCCGTTTGATTGCGTTGTGTTACCCGGCGGTTTAAAGGGTGCGGAACATCTTCGTGATAGTCCGCTGGTAGTTGAATTTGTAAAGCAGCATCATTACGACGGTAAACTTATCGCCGCGATCTGTGCAACACCTGCGGTGATGTTTATTCCACATCAATTGTTCACACATTCAATCATGACGTGTCATCCTGCTTTTCAACATCAGATACCAACACACCAATTACGCGTTAAACGTGTTGTATATGATAAAAATACACGTCTATTAACCAGTCAAGGCCCTGGAACTGCTCAAGAGTTTGCGCTAGAGATAGTGTCACAACTAGAAAATAAAGCCAAAGCGGCTGAAGTTGCAGAGCCCATGGTTGTATGGCCAAATATGCATTACGATGTATTACCACGCACTTAATCTGCTGAGGTTAAGTAATCAAAACTCGCCAGATAACAAAAAGCCTCGCAATTGCGAGGCTTCTTTTATTTAAACAAAGCGATGGCGATTATAAAGGACGGTAAACTTTTACGTTCTCGAAACCATTCTCTTTTAAGTACAGCGCTTGTAGGCGGCTCATCACACCACGATCACAGTACAGAAGGTACGTCTTATCCTGCGGTAAGTCACCAAACTGCGTTGCTAGCTTATAGAAAGGTAAGTGCTTAACTTCGATACCTTTAAGCTCTAATGGGCTTTCATCTTCTTCATCTGGGCTACGAATATCAAGTACAATTGCGTCACCAGCTACCTGCTCAACTAATTCAACTTCAGGAGCTTGTTCTTGGCTTTGCTTTTCGATGTCACGAATATCCATCACACGCGCCTCATCAACAACACGATCAAGAATAGAGAAATCAAATTTATCTTCTTCAATTTCAAGCTTCGCTTTCACCGCTTTCACTGTTGGGCTCTTAGAGATCACACCACAGAACTCAGGCATGGTTTTCGCAAAGTCTTCAGTGCCGATTTCACGTGCAACATTAATGATATCTTCTTTATCCCAGTTAATCAGTGGACGAAGAATTAGGCTATCTGTTACGCCGTCAATATGACGAAGGTTAGTTAATGTCTGGCTTGAAACCTGACCTAGCGCCTCACCCGTCACTAATGCTTCGATACCGAATTTATCAGCAACTTTACCCGCAGCACGCATAAACATACGCTTAAGGATAACGCCCATTTGACCATCATCGACTTTCTCTAAAATCTCACCTACAACAGGCTCAAAATCAATCGCGATGAATTTAACTTTTGCTGAAGAACCAAACTTTTTCCAAATATAATGCGCAACCTGCTTAACACCTATTTCGTGTGCAGGACCGCCTAAATTAAAGAAACAATAATGAACTTTACTACCACGCTTAATATGTAAGTAACTTGATACACCTGAATCAAAGCCACCTGAAATCAAACTTAATACATCTTCTTGTGTGCCTAGCGGGAAACCACCTAGGCCCTTATGACGGAATAACACAAGGTTCAATAGATTATGTTCAATTTCAATATTAACTGTCACATCAGGCTTTTTCAGTCTTACTTTTGCAGACTCGATAGCTTGATTAAGACCACCACCAACATAGCGCTCAGCTTCAATCGACGTAAAGTCGTGCTTACCAACACGTTTAGCACGGACACAGAAAGTTTTATCTTCCAGCTCAGGGCCAACAAGCGCTAGTGTTTGTTCAAAAACATTATGAAGATCAGTAAATTCCGTTTGCTGTACTTCAAGAGTATGGTGAATACCGGGTGTCTGCGTCAATGTCGCTAATATCATATCGCGCTTTGATTCATCAGATTCGTTAACTTCCAATGAAAAACGGCGGTTATAAACGCTAACAGACTCTGACTGGCGCTTTAAGATGATGCGTAAATTAGACTCAAGAATTTTGATAAAACGCTTACGTACTGAATCACTTTTAACAAAAATCTCTGGATGTGGCTTAACAATAAATTTCATAACACGCTTCGCTTCACAGGGCTTACAGTACAGAATCAATTCATTAACGGATGATTTTTAACAGATCATGTCGTGAAAATTGACAGAGAGTACCAAACGGAATTAAAGGCGCGAATTATACAGCAAGCTACCGACCACTGAAACAAAGATATGAAAACTCACGATGTTATCTTCGATTAGACTTACCGCATGCGATTGGCTTTCAATTATATTTACCTTAGTCATGATCATCTCTGCCAGCAACTCTCATCGACGATATTCAGCGTAAATATCTTAAGCTATTGATACATAGCAATTCTATTTATCCAAATAAAAATGGCAGCGCTATCGCTCGCTGCCATTATGAGAATAACATTAGGTGCTACAATCTATTGAGCATTAAAGTTACTGCTGATCTCATCACTGAAATGTGGCTTACCTTGTATTATAGATATTTCCACTCGACGATTTTTAGCTTTCCCATCTTGTGTTTTGTTATCTGCAATTGGCTGAGTATCAGCCAGTCCAATCACTCGCATTTTTGTATGATCAAATCCTTCTACTTTTTCCATTTCTTGCGCCACAGACACAGCTCGTTGCGCTGATAAATCCCAGTTAGATCGGTATAACTCTGAATCCAATTTATCACTCGCGGTATGTCCCGTAACTCGAATAATGCCCGGCACATCTTTAACTAGCATCGCAACTTGGCGCACTAACGGTTTAAATTTAGGTTGTAAAAATGCCGAGCCTTCTGGGAACGAACCTTTTTCACGAATACGAATAACCAACTGCTGACCAAGATTTTCAATTTCTATAATTTTGTCACTAATCTCACGCTCTAATGCTTTAGTCAGTACTTCTTTAAGTTTCTCTTGCATTTGATCGGCTTCAGATTCGTCATTTTCATTATTTTGTGTCGCTGTTTTTTTACTTTGCCCACCCGTAAGTTTACCCGCATCACGTTGTGTGCCTCCTGCTCGATCAGACTCGCCTTCGTGGAAATCTAATGAACGCTGCGTCATATCAATCGTTTGTTGCATAATCACTTCGATTGGCGTTGGCTCAGGCCGTCCCGGTCTAAACTCTTGCGCAATAACACTCGTACCTTTAGGAATATCATTGACTTCAAGCATATTTTGCACCCCGAAAGCGTATTTCATTGAGCCTGCAATTTGCTTAAATTTCAGTACATCCATTTCAGAAAAAGAAAGAAGTAAAACAAAGAAACACATTAATAGTGTGGCAAGATCAGCAAAGGTCGCCATCCATGGAGGCGCACCTTTTTTACATTTACAAGATTGCTCTTCCATAAAACTGTCTCTTACTCGTCAAGGATCACACTACGTTTCTTCTCATGAAGGTAGTTTTTCAAATAACCATCAATCACTCGTGGATTCTGTCCATCCTGAATTGCCAGCACACCATCTAAGATTAAACGCTTATTTAAACGTTCTTGCTCTTTACGCAAGGTTAATTTATCCGCTATGGGTATCGCTACCATATTTGCCAACATCGAACCATATAGCGTCGTTAATAAGGCAACGGCCATTGCAGGACCAATGGCTTTCGGATCATCCATATTAGAAAGCATGGCAACCAAGCCAATAAGCGTACCTATCATCCCCATTGCAGGCGCAACATCACCAAAGGAGGAAAAGATCCCTACCCCTTGTTGGTGACGTTCGTTGGTTAATGAAATATCTTTTTGTAAAGTGCCACGTACCACATCAGCATCATGACCATCCACCAGCATATCAATGCCTTTACGCATAAAAGGATTGCTAATTTCCATCTCTTCTAATGCTAAAAATCCACCTTTACGTGCTGCATCGGCCATTTCTACAATTTTCGCAATTAACTCTTCTGGATTATCTGTCTTAAACATAAAGGCTTTAATGGCGATTTTTGCAGCGCCAAAAAATTGCCCAATGTTGTATTTCATTAACACAACAAAAGTACTGCCTCCTAATACAATCAAAATAGATGATGTATCGTAAAACATAACCAGATCGCCGCCGAGCAGCATAGCCATAACAATGAATGCGAATGCACCAAGCAATCCTATAAGCGTCGCCAAATCCAAAGCATGATCCTCTTTTGCTACGTAAAAATAATGGCTTGCGTTTATTAAACATCAATTAACACATTTGAATCTATCACTGAGATAATACGCTCTAAAGACAGCCAAAACTTTAAAGCCACCGCCATATTCACTATTTAGCTAAGGTACTTCTTAGCATTAAATGATGAATGTCATCAGCAAAGTAACTCTTTATCGACCAATTCATAATTTCATTTAGCTTTTATTAACCAATTAATTAAGACTATTTATTAAAATTACTGTCAGCCACACAGATTACTGTGACATAATTTGACCCCAGTAATTCTCTACGTTATTTTTCGTGCACTTAGATAAGAGTGAAAATGATATGGCAGCAAAAAAACCAGAAAATATGGCATTCGAAGCCGCCCTTGATGAGCTAGATGCCATTGTCAATGAACTAGAATCTGGCGATATCCCACTGGAAGATGCGCTAAAAAAATTCGAACGAGGTATTTCTCTTGCTCGCAGCAGTCAACAAAAACTGACACAAGCAGAGCAGCGTGTAGAAATTTTGCTTCAGGCAGATGATGAAGCTCCACTGACTGATTTTGAACCAAGCCATGACCAATAGTTCTTCTTTATCGCTATCCCTTAAGTGCTATCAACAACGTAGTAATGACGTATTGGCATACTGGTTATCAACTCAACCATTTGCAGATAAAGCCCTACTTAAAGCCATGCAGTACGGAACACTGCTAGGTGGCAAGCGTGCGCGCCCTTTTCTAACCTATGTAACAGGTGAGATGTTAGGGTTAACTCAAGATGATCTTGACACCCCAGCCGCTGCGGTTGAGTGTATTCATGCTTACTCATTAATCCATGATGATTTACCCGCGATGGATGATGACGCATTTCGTCGTGGTCAACCTACCTGTCATATTGCGTTTGATGAAGCAATGGCCATTCTTGCTGGTGACGCACTACAAACACTGGCTTTTGACATTTTAGCGAGTGGTCAATTGAGCCAAGATGGCAACACCCAACGTATTGCTATGGTAAGTGAACTTGCAAAAGCATCAGGAGCTGCAGGAATGTGTCTAGGGCAAGCCTTAGATCTTGATGCTGAAGGTAAACATGTTGGATTAGAGCAACTAGAATTAATCCATAGACACAAAACTGGGGCTTTGATTCGCTGTGCCGTCCGCTTAGGAGCATTAGCTGCTGGTGATAAAGGCGTAGCAATTTTGCCGCAACTTGATAAATACTCAGAAGCTATTGGCCTTGCGTTCCAAGTGCAAGATGATATTTTAGATGTGATCAGCGATACCGAAACCTTAGGTAAACCACAAGGTTCTGATCTTGCTTTGGATAAAAGTACCTATCCAGCATTGCTTGGCTTAGATGGTGCACAAGAAAAAGCACAACAACTTTATCAAGAAGCACTACAAGCATTAGCGGCTATACCCTACAATACATCCCAATTAGAAGTTTTTGCCCGATATATTATCGAACGCAACAACTAAATCTGTATAAGCGCCGACACTGTTATGACTTTGGATATCTCAAAATACCCTCATCTGGCCCTCGCAAACACGCCTGATGAATTACGATTATTGCCAGCTGAAAGCCTTCCACAAGTATGCGATGAACTTCGTACCTATTTGTTGAAATCGGTGAGTCAGACCAGCGGCCACTTTGCCTCCGGACTCGGTACTGTCGAGCTTACCGTTGCGCTTCACTACGTCTACAATACGCCTTTTGATAAAGTTATTTGGGATGTTGGTCACCAAGCCTACCCACATAAAATTTTAACGGGACGTCGTGATGATATGGCAACTATTCGCCAAAAAGGCGGTTTGCACCCATTCCCATGGCGTGGGGAAAGTGAGTACGACACACTTTCTGTCGGTCACTCCTCAACCTCAATTAGTGCTGGATTAGGCATCGCGATTGCGGCAGAAAAAGAAGGCCTAAATCGTAAAGTGGTTAGCATTATTGGCGATGGTGCTATCACAGCAGGAATGGCGTTTGAAGCGATGAACCATGCTGGTGATGTCCACAGTGATATGCTAGTGATCTTAAATGATAATGAAATGTCGATTTCTGAAAATGTCGGCGCGTTAAATAATCATTTAGCTCATTTGTTATCGGGTAATTTCTACACCTCTATTCGTGAAGGTGGTAAGAAAGTCCTATCAAATGCGCCACCTATTAAAGAAATGGTAAAACGCGCAGAAGAGCATATCAAAGGCATGGTTGTGCCAAGCACTATGTTTGAAGAGTTAGGCTTTAATTACATTGGCCCAGTTGATGGCCACGATGTACATGAGCTTGTAAAGACACTAAAAAACATGCGTAACCTAAAAGGCCCACAATTTCTTCATATTATGACGAAAAAAGGCAAAGGTTATGCGCCAGCTGAAGCTGATCCTATTAATTACCATGCTGTTCCTAAATTTGATTTAAGCCAAAAACCATTACCAAAAGCGAAGGATGCCAGTCCGACATTTTCTAAGATTTTCGGAGATTGGCTATGCGATATGGCGGCTGTTGATGATAAATTGATGGCTATCACACCCGCTATGCGTGAAGGCTCAGGTATGGTGCGCTTTTCTAAAGAGTTCCCAGAACAATACTTCGATGTTGCCATTGCAGAGCAACATGCTGTGACACTAGCAACGGGTATGGCAATTGGTGGTTATCATCCTATTGTCGCTATCTACTCAACTTTCCTTCAACGTGGATATGATCAATTAATTCATGATGTTGCCATCATGGATCTCCCTGTGATGTTTGCCATTGATCGTGCAGGTTTAGTCGGTGCTGATGGTCAAACCCACCAAGGTGCATTTGATATTAGCTTTATGCGCTGTATTCCTAATATGGTGATTATGGCACCGAGTGACGAAAATGAATGTCGTCAAATGCTCTATACCGGTCACCGATACCAAGGACCAAGTGCGGTTCGTTACCCTCGTGGTTGTGGTATGGAAGTCGATGTCGATCCGACGATGACAGAGCTTGAAATCGGTAAAGGTATCATTCGCCGTCAAGGTGAAAAAATCGCTATTTTAAACTTTGGCAGCATGCTCAGCTATGGATTAGAAGCGGCAGAAAACTTAAATGCGACTGTTGCTGACATGCGCTTTGTGAAACCGCTTGATGAAGCCTTAGTACTTGAATTAGCAAAAACTCATGATGTTCTTGTTACTGTTGAAGAAAATGCGATTGCTGGCGGTGCGGGTAGCGGCGTTATTGAATTTTTAATGAAAGAGAAGACACTTAAACCAGTACTGAATATTGGTTTGCCTGATCGATTCATTGAACAAGGTACACAAGCTGAACTGCATGAAATGTTAGAAATTGATGGTGCAGGTATCGAAAAGCAAATTCGCACTTATTTAGCTAAATAATCTCACCGTTTAATTAAGCGCTATGAAAAAGGTTTTCTCTGTTATTAAACAGGAAAACCTTTTTTATTAGCCCCACATCCATTTTTCATCTCAGCCCTTTCTCTACTTTTTTTAAAATCACGCCCTCATAGCCATTAACTTCAACATACTGTGTCGGCTCACCGAGTGAACCATCGTAATTTACTTTTTGATACAAACCAGATAATGGTACACGTATTGGATCAACTTGATAAAATTCAGCGTGATTACGATATTTAGAACCGCGATATAGCACTAGCCCTTGGGTATATTGCCGCGCGATAACCCCATCTTTGGGAACATCGTCAAACCACCCGGTTCGATATAACCAAAACCAATTCGCAGTCTCTAATGAAATATCTCCGAGCTTTGTATCATCCGTTGCTGCTTTCCCTATTTTAGATAGCCATTGAACCGCTTCAAAGCCGTTAGGTATGGTTGTTGGTGTACCAATATCAACCGATAATAACTTATGGGGCTGATACGCCCAGTTTTTAGGCTCTCCAGTGCGATACCAAATGGTTTTATTTAACTGTTTCGGATCGGCATGGGTATTACTACTGCCGTAGACAAAGGTTTGATTCCAACTGTGGTAATAGGTTTTATTGGGAATATTAAACAGATAATACAGGGCTAATCCGGTATAGATATCATCTTCCCATGCTTGCTTACTTAATGGCGTTTGTTGGCTTTTTCCGCCTCGAGTTGTGGTCATTATTAAGCTTTTATCGCCGAGTGCTGCTAAAGCATAGCTATCCCAGTAAGACTGTAATCGCTCTAAGCCAATCGCTGGGCTTAAATAATGCTCTCGTAACCAAACATCAACCACCCCCCTTAATTGCTTTGGCCAATCAGGGTATTCCCACAAATTAAGCTCAGAGATATTAGCAGATAGCCACTGACTGCCCGTAGTCGATTTAACTAAATCAAGAAAATCAGACATTTTCGCAGCATAATATCCAGCCGCTTTTGAAGTGCCAGCTCGAATAGGCGCTTCTAATATTTGTCCGCCAAATTGAACATTAAATTGGTTGGTACTGAACAGTTTTGCCATATCATCATTGTAAGCGCCGGTTAAACCTTGACGTTTCCAATCATATTTATACCAATTAGCATGATTTTGATTAAAAGAGTCATCATTAAAATTAGTCCGATACCAGCAACTTCCTGCCCACATTTTTCCTGTGGGGATCACTCTCGCTTGATGTTTAAACCTCGCACTTGCCGATTGATTAGCTCTTGCTAAAAACTCATCATCGTCAACATAGCCATCATTATTAAGATCGTTTTTGGGATCCCAACCAGGGAACAACATCGTCGCAGTAGGTTGTTTATCGGAAGTCTTCACAATGGATAACCAAGGCTCAATATTGACACCTTTCACCTCCGTCTTGCTCTTCCAGTTTAAAGCCACTACCCAACTACGATACCCCGCCTTTAATGCCTGATTTCCAGTATTCAGCTCACGTCCTTGGAACTTGGCGTTGGTTGGAGACCAGCGCTGATTAATATGACCAAACCACTTCCCTTCTCGTTGGACCCAATACACATCTGCTTTTTCTAAACCACCAATATCTCCAGCATCATTCACTCTCGTGACCCATAATTCAGGATGCTTATTGCTATCAATAACGATGTTTTCAAACGGGTAAGCAGCATGAAATATAATTTGTTCTTTATCATTAACGGTTAAAGGAAAGCGCGCAGTCGAAAAGTTATTATTTCGAATAAGTAGACTTAGCATCGGTTCGCCATTTAATAGGTAATCTAACCCTTGGCTTTGAACGGGAACGGTAAGTTGAGTATTATTTTTATAATGCATGTAGCCCTTTTCAGGATCATGCCCATTCATGTAAGCATGACGATGAAGCCATCCTTGCTGTTCATCTGGTCGACAATCAAGTTTATGCACATAGATATAGCCCATTGCGATGGTCTTTTGATTTAACTCAACATCCTGTAAGCTACCAAACACTACATCAGCATGATCCGCTTCCCAGCGCCTAACCTCTTTAATCGTATTTAATTCCGATATTGCGGTTGGCTGTTGCCAGTTTCCCGTTAACACCCAAGCCGTTTCCGTTGATGGATAAACTTGTCCATCAGTCACCGAAGCAAAGGTTAATAAACCAATACTGATTATTTTCAGATAGGTGCTCATAGAGCGATCCCTTCTCTCTATCTACATAATTTGAGACTAGTTAAACCGTCAGATTTATGATGAAAAATAAATGATTTTATTAGGAATGCGACACATGAATATATGTTGTCAAAGAAGATGTTTGTATTAGGTAAATATATGACATTAAAAAACGGCAGCTGGGGTTCCAGCTACCGTTATAACGTCACAAAAAAATCTCGTCCAGTGCTAGATCTCCTTGAAATGCTATGTGAAATTGGCAATCACTTCCCAGGCTTTGAAACAGATATCCACGGTGTTTACAATGTTGATGGTATCTACAAAGTAAAAGTGATCAAACAATAAGATCATATCTTAAAAGCAGTAAAGGCATGTTCATTTAGAACATGCCTTTTTATTTTTATCGATTATCACTCTTGTTAGAACAATAATAGAGAGCAAAAGAATTAAGCGATATCCATTTACAAAATAAAACAGCCCCAAAGGGCTGTTCTTAGAAAAATCGTAATACGCAAGAAGTCAGTTATTAAAAACCAAGCCAGTAGCCAACAACCCATAGCGTAATCATTGCCATGAAACCGGCAAGAATATCGTCAACCATAATGCCAAAGCCACCTTTGACATGTTTATCTAGCCAGCTAATTGGCCATGGTTTTACCATGTCGAAGAAACGGAATAAAATAAAGCCCGTTAATACCCACTGCCACGTGGCTTCTGGTGCGATTGCCATTGTGATCCAAAAACCAACAAATTCATCCCACACAATACTGCCATGATCATGTACCTGCATATCGTTCGAAGTAATGGTACAAATTTTTATACCAATCAACGCAGCAATAAACACGACAACTAAATACCAGCTAAAAGGTAACTGCGCTAACAGTAAATATAGTGGGACAGCGGCTAATGTTCCCATCGTACCAGGCACATACTTCGCTAAACCACTACCAAACCCTGTTGCTAATAAATGCCAAGGGTTACTCATTTTCAATAAATCTTTAGGGTTTGTAGACACGCTGATACCTTACTTATCTGAACTCACAAAATGATCCCATCCTGACACTTGCCAATCGATAGGTTCACCTTGCTGTAATAAAACAATACCACTAGATTGAGTTAACTGACCAATACGAGACACTTGAATACCTTTTGCCATCATTAAGGATTCAATTTCACTACATTGATGCTTCGGTACAGTAAAACACAATTGATATTCTTCACCGCTGCTTAATGCCAATTGCTGTGCTTGCTCTTGTGTCGAACAAAAGGCGATTAACTCAGAAGATAAAGGAAGCTGTTCGATATAAATTTCAGCTCCAGTACCTGAGCGTTTAACTATATGACCGAGATCAGCAATTAAACCATCAGAAATATCTAACGCTGAAGATGCGATGCTACGCAATGCAATCCCAGCTTCTATCTGCGGTGTCATCATGAAATGACGTTCTTTTAATGCATGAGAAAGAGCAAGATCATGACATGGTGTATCTGTTAATAATAACGCTAAACCTGCCGCGCTATCACCTAATTGACCGGTAACATATATTGCATCACCCACCTTTGCACCACTACGTGTCAATGCTTGCCCATTAGGAACAAACCCTTGAACCGTTAAAGTAATACTGAGAGGACCTTTGGTTGTATCCCCACCAATAAGTTGAACATTATACTGCTCAGCTAATTGGAAGAAACCCTCACAAAACGGATTTAGCCAATGCTCATCAAACGTCGGTAATGTTAACGCCAATGAAACCCAAGCAGGCGTTGCGCCCATTGCTGCTAGATCACTTAAATTTGAGGCTAATGCTTTATGTGCGACTAGCTTAGGATCAGCATCTTCTAGAAAATGCGTGCCTGCAACTAACGAATCGGTACTGATCGCTAATTGACAGCCTTCAGGAACACGAACTAATGCGCAGTCATCACCAATAGCAAGATCAACATCTTCTCGCTTAACATTCTGGTGTTCAAAATACCGCCCAATTAAATCAAATTCACCTTGTGCCATAATCGTTCAACTCATCCATTATCAACCACCATTATAATGCCCTTTTCTTTACGATTTCTTCATATCAACACAATAGATAAAAAAAAAGCCAGCTAAGCTGACTTCTTTTATCTACTTTCGTTATTTCGAAAATTACTTTTCTTTACGAAGTGTTGGTGCAGCTTTATCAAGTACACCATTAATGAACTTGTGGCTATCTTCCGCACCGAATAACTTAGCTAATTCGATTGCTTCGTTAATAACAACTTTAAATGGTACGTCTTCACGCTTAACCATCTCGTACATTGCAAGACGAAGTAGCGCAAGTTCCATCTGATCAAGATCCTGTAGCGGACGAGATAAGTATGGACGCATCTTGCTATCAAGTTCTTGGTGGCTTAGCACTACGCCTGTGAACAGATCACGGAAGTAGCTAACATCAGTATGTGGTGCAGCAAGAACTGGCGCATCAGCTTGATGTTCTTCTTCTTCAAACTTATCGCCAGAAAGAAAATGTTGTTCAATATCAGCAACATTACCTTTAGTAAGTTGCCAAGAGTAAATAGCTTGTACAGCAAACTGACGTGCATTACGACGTGCGGCTGGTTTCACAGTAACCCCCATTATTAGGATTCGATTTGGGACAGGACATTAACCATTTCGAGCGCGCTTAGTGCAGCCTCTGCCCCTTTATTACCAGCCTTGGTACCGGCACGCTCAATGGCTTGTTCGATAGAATCTACAGTCAAGACACCAAAAGCAACGGGAGTATTATACTCAAGTGCAATTTGTGCTAGACCTTTATTACACTCACCGGCAACATAATCGAAGTGCGGTGTACCGCCACGAATAACTGAGCCTAGAGCAACGATTGCATCATAGCGATCGCTTTTAGCAACCTGTTGAGCAACAAGTGGTAGCTCGTAAGCACCTGGACAACGAACAACAGTAATGTTGTCTTCGCTAACCTGTCCTTGACGTTTCAGCGCATCTAATGCACCTGAAAGTAAGCTTTCGTTAATAAAGCTGTTGAAGCGTGCAATTACGATAGCAACTTTTGCGTTTGGTGCCGCGATGGCGCCTTCAATTACCTTCATGGGCCTTCCTGTGACTATGTCTTTCCGGTTTGAGAAACCGCGGGAGTCTACCACACTTTGCAATATCTCTGCTATGGACAACCGTCGGTTTCAACAGATTTGTTAATATTTGTTGCTTATCTGTCCTTGATACGACCAATAAACAGCATTGAAGGCGGTAGTTAAAAATAATCATTATCTTTAGCTACCGCAGATATCGGTTATTTTATCACTAGCGTCTAACATTTGGTGAATTTAATCACAAATATACTCAACGACTTCTAAACCAAAACCTGATAGTGAATGATAACGTTGCGTACTTGATGACAATAAACGCATTTTACTTACGCCTAAATCAGAGAGAATTTGTGAGCCGACACCAACTTGGCGAGACGGATCTTTCTGTGTCACTTTCACTTTAGGTTGACCCGCTTCTTCTGCAGCAATGTTTTTCACTTTATGAATCATGGCATCGGTTGGTTCTTGCTTACTTAGAATAACCAATACACCATTTTCTTCGCTAATACGCTTCATTGCTGCAGGTAGCGTCCATTGAGTCGCACCTGATTGTAGAATATCTTTAAACGTATCTTGCAAGTGAACACGTACAAGTGTTTCTTCACCCGCTTTAATATCGCCTTTACGCAGCGCATAGTGCACTTCGTTATCAATCTTGTCACGGTAAGTGATCATGTCAAACTCACCGAACTCTGTTGGTAACCGACATTCAGCAACACGCTCAATCGTGGTTTCGTTATTATTACGGTATTCAATCAGATCTGCAATTGTACCTAATTTAAGGCCGTGTTTTTCCGCAAACACTTCAAGCTGTGGGCGACGTGCCATCGTGCCATCTTCATTTAAGATCTCAACAATCACACTTGATGGTTCAAGGCCAGCTAAACGCGCAACATCACAACCCGCTTCAGTGTGACCTGCGCGGGTTAATACGCCACCTTCTTGTGCCATTAGCGGGAAGATATGACCGGGCATAACAATATCAGCTGCAGTTGCATTCGCAGCAACGGCTGCTTGTACTGTGCGAGAACGATCTGCGGCTGAAATACCTGTAGTTACCCCCTCTGCCGCTTCAATAGAAACAGTAAAAGGTGTACCAAACTGTTCGGTATTTTCTTGAACCATTAAAGGCAAGTTTAATTTTTGACAACGGGCTTTGCTCAGTGTCAGACAAATCAGACCACGACCATAAGTCGCCATAAAATTAATAGCTTCAGGTGTGATTTTTTCAGATGCAATAATCAGATCGCCTTCATTTTCACGATCTTCATCATCCATCAGAATAACCATTTTTCCCTGACGAATATCATCAATAATTTCTTTTGCGCTGCTTAAAGCCATAACACTACCCTTAATTCTTATGTATCTTAGCTGACTAGCTAATCATCATATTTAGCCAAGAAAACCCGTTCTCGCTAATAAATCCAATGTGACTTGCGGTTTTTTATCTGCGGCTTTATCACCCAGCATTAAACGCTCTAAATAGCGTGCAATCACATCTACTTCAAGATTTATCATTCGTCCAGGCGTGAATGCATCCATGGTTGTTTCTAGTGCTGTATGCGGAACAATGGTTAACTTAAATTCATCACCATTAATTTCATTCACCGTTAAACTAATACCATCAACCGAAACCGAACCTTTTTCTGAAATATACTTTGCTAAATGCGCAGGTACTTTTACCCAAAACTCAATAGCACGTCCGGTATGGTGACGTTCAATGATTTCAGCAACAGCATCAACATGACCTGACACCATATGACCGCCAAAACGCGTCGTCGGTAACATCGCTTTTTCTAAATTGGCTACCTGACCGGCTTGATAATGAACAAAAGCAGTACGTTTTAAGGTTTCTAATGATAGATCAGCAATATAGCCTTTACCTGTTAATTTAACCACAGTTAAGCACACACCATTTGTCGCAATACTGTCACCCAATTTAACATCGGACAGATCAAGATCACCTGAGTCGACAGTGACAGAGATATCAGCGCCTTTAGGTGTTAAAGCGGTTATGGTTCCAATTGCTTCAATAATACCGGTGAACATGGAAAATCCTTGCTTCTTTATTCTATTGATTAACAGCGTTTAACGGTGGCTGTAATTTTCACATCACAATCAACCATACGTATATCTGTAATATTCAGATCGATAGTTTGATTCATCGCGGTTAATGGCGATAAATTCATTAAACTGCGACTATCTGCTCCCATTAATTTTGGAGCCTGATATAAAATCAAACAATCAACTAATTGTGCTTCAAGTAGCCCACCCGCAAGCCCAGCACCGGCTTCAACCCAAATATGGTTTATGCCATTTTCTGCTAACTTGCGCATGAGTAATGTGAGATCGAGTTGTTGGTTATTTTCTCGGGTAGGAATTATCCACTGAGACACGGAGTCAGGCCAGTCTTCATTGCCGCTCATAGTACGTGCCAAAATCGTTTTTCCCGGAAGGTGAAATACCTGATATGCCGGTGTTAATCGGTTTTGACTGTCAATGATAACGCGAATAGGTTGACGAACATCTGCTTGCGCATATTCATCTTGAATCAGTGTACCCAACTCACTCCAACGTACATTCAGTGATGGATCATCAGCGATAACAGTGGCACTGGTTGATAATATTGCACCAGCTTGCGCACGATGACGTTGAACATCAGCGCGAGCATAAGGCCCAGTGATCCATTTACTTTCACCATTCGCTAACGCTGTTTTACCATCAAGACTTGATGCCAGTTTTAATTCAACATACGGCATCTTGGTTGTCATTTGTTTAATGAACGCTTTATTAATGGCTTGAGCCTCTTCTTTAAGAAGCCCTACTTGCACATCTACACCCGCTTTTTGCAACATTTCAACGCCACGTCCAGCCACTAACGGGTTAGGATCAACCATGGCGCAAATAACTCTACTTATGCCTGATTTAATTAATGCTTCAGCACAAGGTGGCGTGCGTCCGTAATGAGAGCAAGGCTCTAACGTAACATAGGCTGTTGCACCTTTCGCGCGCGTACCTGCTTGTTTTAATGCAAACACCTCCGCATGGGGTTCACCCGCACGATAATGAAAGCCTTCACCAAGGATTTCATCGCCAATAGCAATAACACACCCCACATTCGGGTTTGGTGCTGTCGTAAAACAACCACGTTTAGCTAACTGAATAGCGCGTAGCATTAATCGTGTATCAAGGTTAGTAAACATTACACTCAGCTTAACGTTCTAATTTAGCAATTTCTTCACCAAATTCGCGAATATCTTCAAAACTACGATAAACTGATGCAAAGCGAATATAGGCAACTTTATCGAGCTCTTTTAATGCTTCCATCACTAAGTTTCCGATCATATCTGAAGGTACTTCTCGCTCTCCAGTTGCGCGTAAACGAGATTTAATATTATTAATTGCGCGCTCGATGTCATCCGTACTCACTGGACGTTTTTCTAATGCGCGTTGAATACCACCACGAAGTTTTTCTTCATTAAACGGATCACGATTGCCATTGGTTTTTACCACACGAGGCATTACCAATTCGGCCGTTTCAAAGGTCGTATAACGTTCATTACAAGCTAAACATTGGCGGCGCCGGCGCACTTGGTGGCCATCCGCAACCAATCGTGAATCGATTACTTTGGTGTCATTCGCACCGCAAAAAGGACAATGCATTTAGCCTCCTACATTTAATCGCTTCAGTGTAACTCATTTAAAACCGTTAATGAGAATATTCGCCCTTTTTTTCTTTTCATTATGGTTAAAAAGCTACGAATAGTCGGTTTATTGTTCGCTGAGAATAAAGCGCAAAATATTAAAAAAGGCTTACCTAATGGTAAGCCTTTATCATCATAACTCGACAGTTATATTATTTAATGCATATTAATAGATTAAGCGTAAACAGGTAGACGCTTACAAATATCTAAAACTTTTGCTTTTGTTGATGCAATAACTTCTTCGTTATCAACATTGTCTAAAACATCACACATCCAACCTGCAAGTTGACGTGCATCATCAGCAGTAAAGCCACGGCGAGTAATTGACGGTGTACCTACACGGATACCTGATGTTACAAATGGGCTACGTGGATCATTTGGTACACTGTTCTTATTAACAGTGATGTTTGCTGCACCTAGTGCTGCATCTGCTTCTTTACCTGTGATACCTTTGTCGATCAAATCAACAAGGAATAAATGGTTTTCAGTGCTACCGGAAACAATCTTGTAACCGCGCTCTAGGAATTCACCTACCATTACTTTTGCGTTTTCAACAACACGTGCTTGGTAACCTTTAAATTCAGGCTCCATTGCTTCTTTAAATGCTACTGCTTTTGCCGCAATAACATGCATTAGAGGACCACCTTGACCACCAGGGAATACTGCAGAGTTCAGCTTCTTATAAAGATCTTCACCTTCATTAGAAAGGATAAGACCACCACGAGGACCTGCTAGTGTTTTGTGCGTTGTTGTTGTAACAACATGTGCATGTGGCACAGGGTTAGGATAAACGCCTGCAGCAATCAGACCCGCTACGTGCGCCATATCAACAAAGAAGTATGCACCAACTTTGTCTGCGATTTCACGCATGCGTTTCCAATCAACAATTTGAGAGTAAGCAGAAAAACCACCGATGATCATCTTTGGTTTATGCTCAAGCGCTAACGCTTCAACTTCAGCGTAATCAATTTGACCGCTTTCATCGATACCGTATGGTATCACGTTGTAAAGCTTACCCGAGAAGTTTACTGGTGAACCGTGAGTTAAGTGACCGCCGTGAGCAAGACTCATACCTAATACGGTATCGCCAGCATTCAAAAGTGCCATGTAAACAGCATTATTCGCTTGTGAGCCTGAGTGAGGCTGAACGTTCGCGTATTCTGCACCAAATAGCTGACAAGCACGGTTGATAGCCAGTTGCTCAGCTTTATCAACAAACTCACAACCACCGTAATAACGCTTGCCTGGGTAACCTTCAGCATATTTATTAGTTAGCTGAGATCCTTGCGCTTCCATTACACGTGGGCTTGTATAGTTTTCAGAAGCAATCAACTCGATGTGTTCTTCCTGACGAGCTGTTTCTTCCTGAATGGCTGCAAATAGTTCCGCATCATAATCAGCAATATTCATATCGCGCTTTAGCATCTGTATCTCCTAACTCAGCTAAGTTAAATACCATTTTGAGCAAAAACTGAAAAATCGCAATGCTAGGCGCCACGTAGACGCAAACGTTTTCGTCTTGCTTGTTAATTATCGCCTATCTTACATAAATTGATCTAAATCAGGTAGTCCTAATTGTTCTTTTTCTTAATGATTAACACGGTTTATTTTCAACAGCGCATGAATCATTTTCATCTAAATAAACGACTCAGAGATAAAAATTAAAACAAATTTAGATAGCAAGTATTTTTATAATAAAATCATTTACAACAGTGTAAAAAATATATTACAGAAAGAAAGAGTGCTTTTTACTCGTAAACTTTTATAAATTCTTATTCCCTCTTACCATGGCTCTATTATTTACAAGGAGTTGATCCATTGAGTCGAATTAAACATCCTGTTCATGAAAATATGATCGCTATTTTAACGGGGACATTTATTGTTGCTCAGGGCATATTTTTTCTACAGCAAAGCCAGTTATTAACGGGAGGTACTACAGGACTCGCGTTACTACTCACCCATTTTGTCGATATCTCTTTTGGTAAGCTGTATTTTTTAATGAACTGTCCGTTTTATTTAATGGCATGGTTTAGAATGGGCAAATCTTTTGCTATAAGCAGTATCGTATCTGGCGCATTGGTCTCTATTATGGTAGATAACCTGCACCATGTATTAGCAATCAGTTGGCTTAATCCAATTTACTGCGCTGTGATTGGTGGCTTATTGATGGGGCTTGGTATGCTGATATTATTCCGTCATCACACCAGTCTTGGTGGGTTTAATGTTCTGGTTTTATTTCTACAAGAAAAATTTGGTATTTCAGCAGGAAAAATCCAAATGTCGATTGATATCTCTATCTTAGTTGCATCCTTTTTCTTTGTTAGTACAACCACTTTATTACTGTCAATTCTTGGTGCCATTACCCTAAATATTGTTCTGGCAATGAACTACAAACCAGGACGATATAATCCTGTCGTTCCTGATGTGAATTAGCAATAAAAAAGGGGGGCATTACACTCAATGTAATGCCCCCCTTTTTTGTATTCTTATACCAATTAAATCGCGTCTTCGTCTTCTTCTCCGGTGCGAATACGTACTACACGTTCAATATCAAACATGAAGATTTTACCATCGCCAATCTTACCTGTTTGTGCTGTTTCAACAATAGTATCAATGCATTGCTCTGCTACTTCATCGGTCACAACAATTTCAATTTTAACTTTAGGTAAAAAATCGACCATATATTCTGCGCCACGGTATAACTCTGTATGGCCTTTCTGACGTCCAAATCCTTTCACTTCAGACACCGTCATGCCCGTAATACCCACTTCCGCTAATGCCTCACGAACGTCATCAAGCTTAAATGGCTTAATAATAGCTTCAATTTTTTTCACTCTCATCAT
The DNA here is from genome assembly GCF_000153325.1 of Photobacterium sp. SKA34. Classification (GTDB taxonomy): domain Bacteria; phylum Pseudomonadota; class Gammaproteobacteria; order Enterobacterales; family Vibrionaceae; genus Photobacterium. Next base: position 50,636 of record NZ_CH724144.1, on the reverse strand, counting down.
CCTTTACTGAGCAGAAGTAATATTTTTACTTACAAGCAATTGATTTAATTGCTCTCATTATCGCAGATCCTACAGCAAAATTTAAACTTATTTAAACTTCATGCAGTAAGTTTCGATCCATCCTACGCAATAATAAAAAAACTGAATACACTAAAACCACACTATTTAGCCCTAAGATCATCTGATTGCGATAAATACTAGGAACAAGTTCGGGGAGTATCGGAATAATACTGATCTTAAGGAACATCGTAGCAGCAGGTATATAGAAATAAAGAGGAAGAAATCCCCATTTTTGACCTTTTAACAAACCAATAATTGCTAACACGCCAGAAAATAAGACAAGTAAAACGATAATATTTGGCACTATAACTATTTGAGAGGTAATAAAAAATTGGTCAAATCGATCGAGTTGACGAAAAATGCTCAGCGCAACGAGCACTGCCAATATTTTGGATGCAATACATAAACGCAAAGTTCTGGGAATACCTTCCCCCATATATAATCCTTTATCGCAATAAAAATTCCATTACATCTTATTTTCCAATTATAACCGTCTATTTTAAATTTTTAATGTGATTATTATCAACTAAAGGATTAAAAAGGTGATTTTTACACAAAAAGAATAAAAAACCGCCATCTCTGGCGGCTTTTTTATTCTTCAACGCTAATATTTATTAACTTAAATTAACACGTGCATTTCTAAACATACGCATCCATGGGCTATTTTCACTCCAGTCATCTGGGTGCCATGAGTTTGCAACGGTTCTAAACACACGCTCAGGGTGCGGCATCATGATGGTTACACGACCATCAGTTGTCGTCACACTGGTAATACCGTTTGGTGAACCATTCGGGTTCGCAGGGTACCGTTCTGTTAGCTTACCGAAGTTATCAATGTATCGTAATGCAACTATATCGGCTTGCTCTAGTGCAGCAAGATGCTCAGCATTACGAACTTCAACACGACCTTCACCATGAGAAACGGCAATTGGCATATGAGAGCCAGCCATTTCATTAAAGAATAACGATGGGCTTTGTTGTACTTCAACCAAACTAAAGCGAGCTTCAAAACGCTCAGATTCATTGCGTACAAAACGCGGCCATAAATCGGCGCCTGGAATTAAGTCACGAAGGTTAGACATCATCTGACAACCGTTACAAACACCTAATGCCAACGTATCATTGCGGTTAAAGAAAGCTTCAAATTGATCACGAGCAATATTGTTAAACAACACTGACTTCGCCCAACCTTCCCCCGCACCTAATACATCACCGTAAGAGAAACCACCACAAGCAACCAGACCATTAAAACCATCGAGCTTAGCGTTGCCAGATAAGATATCACTCATGTGGACATCTTTCGCTTCAAAGCCTGCGCGATCAAAGGCAGCAGCCATTTCAACATGAGAGTTAACCCCTTGCTCACGTAAAATCGCCATTTGCGGTTTAGCACCAAGATTAATCGCAGGGGCAATAAATGGGGCTGCGACGTCTTCATTAATATCAAACGTCAGCTTCACATTTAAACCAGGATCTTGCGTATCTTTCTTGGCTTCAAACTCTTGTAATGCGCCCGCTGGGTTATCACGCATGGCTTGCATTTGGTAGGTTGTTTCAGCCCATACTGCACGAATATCTGTTCGATTTTGCTCAAGCACTAAATCATTGCCATTCCAAATACGAACAACATCTTCTTCAACCACAGTACCAATAACATGACTACATGCTTCAAGACCGTTTGCTGCAAGTACCGACTGAACTAAATCAAGATCGTCAGTACGTACTTGAATAACCGCACCTAACTCTTCGTTAAATAGCGAAGCTAATACGTCATCAACTGCATCTTCACTACCAGTATTAATATCAACTTCAATACCAGTGTGACCCGCAAATGCCATTTCAGCCAAAGTAACGTACAAACCACCATCACCACGGTCATGATAAGCTAATAGTTTTTCATCACGTACCAGTGATTGCATCGCGTAGAAGAAGCCTTTTAATAGCTCAGGACTATCGACATCAGCTGGCTTATCACCCAATTGCTTATAAACCTGTGCCAGTGCTGTTGCACCTAAACGGTTTTTACCACAACCTAAATCCACCAATAACAGGCTAGTTTCGCCTTTATCAGTACGCAGCTGAGGCGTCACAGTTTTGCGTACATCTTCAACGCGACCAAACGCAGTAATGACTAACGAAAGTGGCGATGTTACTTCCTTCTCTTCACCGTCTTGTTGCCATTTAGTCTTCATTGACATTGAGTCTTTACCCACTGGAATCGTCAGACCCAACGCAGGACAAAGCTCTTCGCCTACCGCTTTTACCGCTTCATATAAGCCAGCATCTTCGCCAGGGTGACCTGCTGGTGACATCCAGTTAGCCGAAAGATTGATACGTTTCATATCACCAATATCACTACAAGCAATATTAGTAACAGCTTCACCTACAGCTAAGCGTGCTGATGCACCAAAATCAAGTAATGCAACAGGTGTACGCTCACCCATAGACATTGCTTCACCATGGTAGGTATCGTAACTAGCAGCAGTCACCGCACAGTTAGCAACAGGTACCTGCCATGGGCCAACCATCTGATCGCGTGCAACCAAGCCTGTCACTGTGCGATCGCCAATTGTAATGAGGAAAGTTTTTTCAGCCACAGCAGGCAGACGAAGGATTCGTTGAGTCGCTTCAACTAAGTCAATGCCACTACGGTCAATCGCTTGGCCTTCTACTTTTTGTGACTTCACATCACGGTGCATTTTCGGCGCTTTACCCAATAGAATGTCCATTGGCATATCAATTGGCGTATCGTCAAAATGGCTATCTTCGAGTGTTAAATGACGCTCTTCTGTTGCTTCACCCACAACAGCATAAGGCGCACGTTCACGCTTACAAATCGCATCAAAAGCTGCCATATGTTCTGGTGCAACGGCCATAACATAACGCTCTTGAGATTCGTTACACCAAATCTCTAGTGGGCTCATACCCGGCTCATCGTTAGGAACGTCACGCAATTGGAATTTACCGCCACGTTCGCCATCATCAACAAGCTCAGGTAAAGCGTTTGAAATGCCACCCGCGCCCACATCGTGGATAAAGGCGATTGGGTTAGCGTCACCCATCTGCCAACAACGATCAATCACTTCCTGACAGCGACGTTCCATTTCTGGGTTTTCACGCTGTACAGAGGCAAAATCCAGATCTTCTGCCGATTGACCTGATGCCATTGATGAAGCAGCACCACCGCCAAGACCGATATTCATTGCAGGACCGCCAAGAACAATTAACTTCGCGCCTACTGGAATTTCTTTTTTCTGTACGTGATCAGCACGGATATTCCCCATACCACCCGCGATCATAATTGGCTTATGGTAACCACGTACTTCTTCACCAGCATGTGACGTCACTTTTTCTTCGTAAGTACGGAAATAACCCAGTAGGTTTGGACGGCCAAATTCATTGTTAAATGCCGCGCCACCCAATGGGCCTTCAAGCATAATATCAAGCGCTGTAACAATGCGGTCGGGTTTACCAAAATCGGTTTCCCAAGGTTGTTCAAAACCCGGAACTTTAAGGTTAGATACAGTAAAGCCAACTAAACCTGCTTTAGGTTTACCGCCAATACCAGTTGCCCCTTCATCACGAATTTCACCGCCCGACCCTGTTGATGCACCAGGCCACGGTGAAATAGCAGTTGGGTGGTTATGCGTTTCTACCTTCATTAAGATATGGGTATCTTCATGGTGGTAGTTATATTGACGAGATTCAGGATCGGGGAAGAAACGCCCTACTTTCGAACCTTCCATTACTGCAGCATTATCTTTATATGCCGACAATACGTGCTCATGATTTTGCTCATAAGTATTTTTGATCATCTTGAACAATGATTTGTCTTGATCTACACCATCAATGGTCCAATCTGCATTAAAGATTTTATGTCGACAGTGCTCTGAGTTCGCCTGAGCAAACATCATTAGCTCAATGTCATTAGGGTTACGACCTAGCTTAGTGAAATTCTCAACTAGATAGTCAATTTCATCTTCAGCTAAAGCAAGCCCTAACGTAAGGTTGGCTTGCTCTAATGCCTGGCGACCACCAGCAAGAATATCAACACTTTTCACCGGTGCTGGTTCTGCTTGTTTAAATAAAGCAGCCGCAGCTTCAAAATCGCCAACAATCACTTCCATCATGCGATCGTGGATTAACGCTTTAACTTGCGCTAATTGTGATGCTGATAGATCACAAGTTGATTCGATGTAATATGCGGTACCACGCTCAAGGCGTTTAATTGATTTTAAGCCACAGTTACGGGCAATATCGGTCGACTTTGATGACCAAGGAGAAATTGTCCCCGGACGAGGGGTAACAAGTAGCAACGTGCCACAAGGCTCGTGCTCTACAATCGTTGGACCGTAAGTTAAAAGACTCGCTAGTTTGCTATGCTCATCAGCAGTAAGGGCAGCAGATACATCAGCAAAGTGCATAAACTCAGCATAAATACCTGACACAGGCAGATCGAATTCGCGGCAACGCTCAAGTAGCTTATTAACGCGAAACTCAGACAGTGCGGGTGAACCACGCAAAATTTCCATGTGCAAACGTCTCTCGATTAGCGGTTAAAGAAAAGTAATATTGGCCTAACTCCCAAAAAAACTGGGGTAATTACGTCAATGTCACCTCTAATTTATCCCTGATTATTGACTAAATAGATGATTAATCGATTTCGCACCAGCGCAGTATAAGCGATTTTTTTTTGTGACGTAACACTTGACGCAACCGTTTGCGTGTTTTTTTTTCAAACATCCTGAATTTATCAGTAATTTTGACATTAACCCAATTTTTTGAGCAAAAAACAACCAACAAAACAACAGGAGGCTATTTTTTTGTTTCAATCCGTGAATTAACACACCCAACTACAGGGTTCAGCTTTTCCACTACCGTTCACTTTGATATAAATGACAGCTCATTTTTAAGTTAGGTCAGCTTTGTTGATATATCTTCACTCTCTTACCAACATATACCGTGTACTCATATCATTAATGCTTGCTTTATTATTAAGTGGTTGCCAATGGCAAGAAAAGCCACTTGATCCTTTAGAGCGCATTCGTGAAAGCGGTGTATTACGTGTAGGTACGTTAAATAATCAGCTGTCTTATTATATAGGGGCTGATGGGCCAACAGGACTAGATTATGAATTAGCCCAACGTTTTGCTAAAGAGCTTGGCGTAAAACTGGAAATGCAAACCATGTTTACCCTCTCAGGCTTATTTCCTGCGTTAAAAAATGGCGATGTTGATATTGTTGCGGCAGGATTAACAGTAACACCTCGACGTTTACAAGGTTTTCATCCTGCCCCTGCTTATTACTATGCCAGCCAGGTAGTCGTTTATAAAAAAGGTAAACGCCGTCCTCGCGATCTTGAAGAATTAGCAAATACCGAACGTTCGTTAGCTGTTGTAGCTAGCTCTAGTCATGAGCGTCAATTAGAAGAGATCAAGAAAAAATATCCCAATCTAACATGGCAATCGATCAAAGAAACCGATATCGATGATCTATTACGTAAAGTCGCTAATGGCGAGTTAGATTATACCGTTGCTGATTCTGTTGATGTCGCACTACTACAACGTACACACCCTGAGTTAGCAATCGCACTTGAACTTACGGAAGATGAACCTATTAGCTGGTTTGTAAAAGACAATAATAATGACAGCTTATATGCCCTCTTAATTGAATTTTTTGGTCGAATAAAACAAAGCGGTGAATTAGCACAGCTAGAAGAGAAATATTTCGGCCATGTAGAACAGTTTGATTACGTTGATACTCGTGCATTTTTACGCGCACTCGATGATAAATTACCCAAATGGCAAGGACTATTTAAGAAATATGCTAACGAGTTTGATTGGCGTTTAATTGCAGCTCTTGCTTATCAAGAGTCTCACTGGGATCCACAAGCGATTTCTCCAACAGGCGTACGTGGCATGATGATGCTGACCAATCCAACTGCAAAATCTGTCGGTGTTACCGATCGCCTAAATCCAGAGCAAAGTATTCGTGGAGGTACCGAATATTTGCGAAAAATGGTTGCCCGTGTGCCTGACAGTATTAATGGGCACGAGAAGGTTTGGTTTGCGCTTGCCTCTTACAATATTGGTTTTGGTCATATGATGGATGCTCGTCGTCTAACGAAAGCGCAACATGGTAATCCAGATGCATGGGCTGATGTAAAACAGCGTTTACCCTTATTACAACAACGAAAATATTACACCCAAACTCGCTATGGTTATGCTCGTGGTACAGAAGCGGTTAACTATGTTGAAGGGATCCGCCGTTATTACCAAAGTATTATTGGTTTTGAGCAGACGCATAGCTACAATCATGAGAGCGATGATGTCAAGATTATTAATGGATTACAGACCATCACCGTACCTGATGAACTAAGAAAAGCTTCATCAGCAGAAATAAATACCGTAAGTAGTGCTTCTCAGGCAACAGCAACCTCATCGGCGGTTTCGACCTCAAAATAACTCGCCCAAAATATTAAATTAAAAAAAAAGCTCAGGTTCTTCCTGAGCTTTTACTTTTCCGTTGTTAGGCTATGGACTATAGCAACGGATCATTAGCCATCTGTTGTTTAGCTAATAACTTTGCGGCTTTTTTTTCTGCTCGTCGGCGTTTAAAAAAAGCTTGTAGCTGAGCACGACATTCCTCGACTAATACGCCAGATGTTTGCTCTACATGATGATTGACGCCATCATAGCTAAGCAAATTCATCGTACTTCCAGCCGCACCAGTTTTTAGATCATCTGCACCGTAAACGACCTTTCCAACACGACAGTGCACCATTGCTCCTGCACACATAGGGCAAGGCTCTAAAGTGACATATAATGTAGTATCAATTAAACGGTAATTTTCTAGCACTTTACCCGCTTGTCGCAACGCCATGATTTCCGCATGTGCCGTTGCATCATGTTGACCAATTGATCGGTTCCAGCCTTCACCCACCACTCTACCGTTATAAACAACAACGGCGCCAACTGGCACTTCACCTTCTTCCTCTGCTTTAGCTGCGAGCTCTATTGCACGGCGCATAAAGTGTTCGTCGTTTTGTTCTACTTGCATCGTCATCATTTACATATTCTGTCAATAATACAATTTAGCTTATACGTCGTAATGGCTAATTTGTGGTAATTTCTCAGCTAAAAAATCCACCAGCATTCTTATTTTAGGTGATAGGTGACGGTTATGTGGATACAGCGCCCAAATCCCCTCATCTGGCTCTTGGTAGTTAGTCAAAATAGGAACAATGGCACCCGAGTCTAAATCTTTATCAATATAGTAATCAGGTAGCTGCGCTATACCGATCCCTTTTAATACCGCATCACGTAAACCGTAACCGCTGTTACAATTTAAATTACCAGAGACTCTAACACTTTTCTCTTTACCTGATTCTTGAAAACGCCAATGATCATAGTTTCCGATCAAGCAATTATGGTGACGTAGTTCAGAGAGTGAATGTGGTACACCAAATCTTGCAAGATAATCAGGAGACGCACAAACATACATCGTACGTGAGGTTAAACGTTTTGCCATCATTGAAGAACTTGTCAATCGACCAAGACGGATCGCTAAGTCAAAGCTACCTTCAACTAAATCAACCTGTCTATTGGTCATATCAATAACCACTTCAAGTTCTGGGTATTGCAGCATAAAATCATTGACTAACGGCATGATATATTTCTCACCATAGGTGACAGGAGCCGTTAATTTAATTAAACCTTGCGGTGTGCCACGTAAATTACTTAATGCACGCTCAGCTTCTTCCAAACCGTCCATCACTTGACGACAGTGCTGATAATACACACCACCTTCTTCAGTCAACGAAACTTTACGCGTGGTACGGTAGAACAATTTAGTATTAAGTCGATTCTCTAATGCACTGACTTGTCGGCTCACTTGCGCAGTTGAAATACCTAATCGTTTAGATGCCGCTGTAAAGCTTTCTGTTTCAGCTACAGCAACAAATTCTGTTACACCTTCCCATAGGAACATCTTACTTACCTATATATTGATACCAACAATAAACATTATTACTGTAAGGTAAAAGTTATTTGCACTTTAACCCAATTATCATTCAATCAGAAATAAATACAATAGTCTCCATCGAATCGAGACAGAGAAATTTTCGATTCCACCTAATTACTCTCTACGAATATAAATAACGACGTAGAAAAGATAGAAGAGAATTATAATGACTGATAAATTTATCAAATCAAAAGCTGCAATCGCATGGGGTCCAAACCAGCCACTTTCAGTAGAAGAAGTTGATGTAATGTTACCTCGTGCTGGTGAAGTTCTCGTTCGCATTGTTGCAACAGGCGTATGTCACACTGACGCATTCACACTATCAGGTGATGATCCAGAAGGTATCTTCCCTGCAATTCTTGGTCACGAAGGTGGCGGTATTGTTGAAATGATTGGTGAAGGTGTTACCGATCTTCAAGTGGGTGATCATGTTATTCCACTTTACACCGCGGAATGTGGTAAGTGTAAGTACTGCCTATCTGGCAAAACAAACCTTTGTCAGGCAGTACGTGAAACTCAAGGTAAAGGCTTGATGCCAGACGGCACAACCCGTTTCTATAAAGATGGTCAACCTATCTTCCATTACATGGGTTGTTCAACATTCTCTGAGTACACCGTTCTTCCTGAGATTTCTTTAGCTAAAATTAGCAAAGAAGCACCACTAGAAGAAGTCTGCCTTCTAGGCTGTGGTGTAACAACGGGTATGGGTGCGGTACTTAACACAGCGAAAGTTGAAGAAGGTAGCACTGTGGCTGTATTCGGTCTTGGTGGTATCGGTCTAGCAGCTATCATTGGTGCAACTATGGCGAAAGCTAGCCGCATCATCGCTGTTGATATCAACGAAGAAAAATTCGAATTAGCACGTAAGTTAGGTGCAACTGACTGCATCAACCCAATGAAGTTCGACAAGCCAATCCAAGAAGTGATTGTTGAAATGACTGACGGCGGTGTTGACTACTCTTTCGAGTGTATCGGTAACGTAAACGTAATGCGTTCTGCACTTGAGTGTTGTCACAAAGGTTGGGGCGAATCAGTAATTATCGGTGTGGCTGGCGCTGGTCAAGAGATCTCTACTCGTCCATTCCAACTAGTAACAGGTCGTGTATGGCGTGGTTCTGCATTCGGTGGTGTTAAAGGCCGTTCAGAGCTTCCAGGTATCGTTGATCGTTACATGGCTGGCGAATTCCAACTTGATGACTTTATCTCATTCAATATGGGCTTAGACAAAATCAACGAAGCATTCGATCTACTGCACGAAGGTAAAAGTATCCGTACTATTATTCACTTCGATAAATAAGAATATAATTACATAATAATTAATGCGCAGAGCTCATCTTCTGTATCCTACCTCTGCGCCTAATCTGACTGAGAGAGCATCCCATGCCTTTAGAAAACATTAGCTGTAATAAAACTGCTGGCGGTTGGCATAAACAATATACACACCGCTCAGAAGTACTTAATTGCGATATGCGTTTTGCTATTTTCCTGCCACCACAAACGGCTGCGGGACAAAAAGTACCAGTAATTTACTGGTTATCAGGTTTAACGTGTACTGATGAAAACTTCATGCAAAAAGCGGGCGCTCAACGTATCGCAGCAGAATTAGGTGTTGCTATTGTTGCACCCGATACCAGCCCACGCGGCGAAGGTGTAGAAGATGATCCTACAGGTAGCTACGATTTTGGTTTAGGCGCTGGGTTCTACGTGAACGCTACAGAAGCACCTTGGAATCGCCATTACAACATGTACGATTACATTGTTAATGAGCTACCAGCATTAGTTGAAGCGCACTTCCCTGTATCTAATCAACGTGCAATCAGCGGTCACTCAATGGGTGGACACGGTGCATTAATGATTGCGATGCGTAACCCTGAGCGTTTTACATCAGCATCTGCATTTAGTCCAATTTCTAATCCAATGAACTGTGCATGGGGTCAAAAAGCCTTTACCGGCTACCTAGGCAGTAACACTGAAAATTGGAAGCAATACGATTCAAGCGAGCTAATGCGTAAAGCTGAGCAAAAAATGCCAATGCTGGTTGATCAAGGCACGCACGATAACTTCTATAATGAAGGTCAACTGCGCACTGAAACTTTAATGGCTGCGGCAGAAGCGAATGACTATCCTGTAGAAATTCGTATGCAAGATGGTTACGATCACAGCTACTACTTTATGGCGACATTTATTGAAGATCACTTACGTTTTCACGCAGAACACTTCAATAAGTAAAATCCATACAATCAATAGAGATATTCAAACAATACCTTTAGCTGATAGATAGAAAAAAGCCTCACTATTTTAGCGAGGCTTTTCTTTTATCTGCTGAAATTTAAATGTTCAGTCACTTAAATTATAAGCTGTATGTATACGGTGCTTGTACGCCTAAAGGAATACCCAACGCCCAGTAAACGAGTAAGAAAATTGTCCAACCTACTAACATCGCAATTGAGTATGGCATCATTATTGACGCTAGTGTACCGATACCAGAGCTCTTCACGTAGCGTTGCATGTAAACAACAACCAGTGGGAAGAACACCATCATTGGTGAAATTATGTTAGATACAGAGTCACCAACACGGTATGCCGCTTGCGTTAATTCTGGAGAAATTCCTACCGCCATTAGCATTGGAACCATAATTGGACCAATCAGCGCCCATTTTGCCGATGCAGAACCAACTAACAAGTTAACACTCGCTGTTAATAGAATCATACCTACAATCGTTACCTGACCTGGTAAATTCATTTCTTGCAGTAACTGCGCGCCAGATAGTGCCAATAGCGTTCCCAAGTTAGATTGGGTAAAAGCGACTAGGAACTGAGCGATGAAAAATACCATGACCATAAAGCCTGCCATGCCAGCCATTGTGGTAGACATCGCTTTAATTACATCGCTGCTTTGCTTAAAGGTACCAGCAACTCGACCGTAAATGATCCCTGGGATCACGAACAGGATAAAGATTAACGGTACGATTGATTGCATTACCGGAGCATTGAACGCCGCGATTTCACCCGTTGGAGAACGCAGTGGTGATGATTCCGGCCATACCGCTGCAACTAATAGTGCGATACCAGCAACCATTACCCAACCAGCGTAAGAAAACGCTTTGCTTTCAAGCTCAGTGAAAGAGCCCATATCAGGTGCTTCTTCTGCATCTTCATCAATCGCCGTTTTGCTTAAGCGCGGCTCAATTACTTTATCTGTGATATACCAACCAATGGCAACGATAATTATAGAAGACAAACCAGTAAACATTAGATTCGCTAATGGGTTCACAATGTAATCAGGATCCATGATACGCGCCGCTTCTTGGGTAAAGCCGGCAAGAAGAGGATCAATACCTGATGGAATAAAGTTTGCTGAGAAACCACCTGATACACCAGCGAATGCAGCCGCAATACCCGCTAATGGGTGACGACCCGCGGCATGGAAAATAATACCACCGAGTGGAATAACCAGAACATAACCCGCATCAGCTGCAGTATGTGAAACAATCGCAACTAAAATTAACATAGGAGTTAATAGTTTTGCTGGGGTCACATTCAGCATCTTCTTTAAGCCGGTATTGATAAAGCCAGAAGCTTCAGCAACACCAACACCTAGCATTGCCACCAATACAATACCTAATGGGGCAAAGCCAGTAAAATTCTTCACCATATTGGCAAGGAAACTCGCTAACGCATCACCTGTTAAAAGATTTTTTACTTGTACAACTTGTTGTGTAACAGGGTGAACTAAACCAAAGTCAAACTGAGACATAATCGCAGAAAGTACCCAAACGGCGATTAACCCCCAAAAGAATAACAAAGCAGGATCCGGGATTTTATTACCTGCTCGCTCAATACCATTTAAAAACTTATCCATAGCGCCTGATGGCTTCGGCGCTTGATTTAATGTTTTCTCGTTCATGGCAACTCCGTGCCCCCATATTGGTTACGTCTGCAAAGTGGACTTATTTTAGTAAGTCTCATTGTTTTGCCTTTCAGCTACTACGGCTGAATTTAGGTCGGGTGATTGTAGCTAAATGCAATAGATAAAAAGCCAGATCACCTAACGAATAACAAAACCTCATTATGGAAGATTGTAACCAAGCATTAACCATAAACAACAAAGCAACAACTCAATAAACAATTCAAAACACAAACACCAACAAAAAAAACAATTAACAACCGCTTGGTTATACCTCTAGAAAATCACCTCCAACAAGTAACAGTACGAAAAGTATGTTTTCACTATTTTTCATCCTCACCTGAATGAATTTCTATAAAATACGAGCAATAAAAAACCCTAGTAAGTCACCTTACTAGGGTTTGATATTTGCTAACTATTTTTCAGTAAGAAATATTATTCCCACTCAATCGTTGCTGGCGGCTTACCTGAAATATCGTAAACCACACGAGAAATACCGTCGACTTCGTTAATAATACGGTTAGACACTTTACCTAAGAAATCATAGGGTAAATGTGCCCAATGCGCTGTCATAAAGTCGATTGTTTCTACTGCACGTAGTGATACAACCCAATCATATTTACGCCCATCACCCATCACGCCCACAGAGCGAACAGGTAGGAACACGGTGAATGCTTGTGATACTTTATTGTAAAGATCGGCTTTGTGAAGCTCTTCAATAAAGATAGCATCTGCACGACGAAGCAAATCACAGTACTCTTTCTTCACTTCACCTAAAACGCGTACACCTAGACCAGGTCCTGGGAATGGGTGGCGGTAAAGCATATTGTAAGGTAGGCCTAACTCAAGACCGATCTTACGCACTTCATCTTTAAATAACTCTTTTAATGGCTCAACTAGACCCATTTCCATATCGTCAGGTAGACCACCTACGTTATGGTGAGATTTAATCACGTGTGCTTTACCTGTTTTCGATGCTGCAGATTCAATCACATCAGGGTAAATAGTCCCCTGTGCTAACCACTTCGCATTTTTCAGTTTCTTTGATTCTTCATCAAATACGTCAACGAATACGTGACCAATTTTCTTACGCTTCGCTTCTGGCTCATCAATACCTGCAAGTGCAGATAAGAAACGATCCTCAGCTTGTACATGAACAATGTTTAGACCAAACTTGTCGCCAAACATGTCCATCACTTGTTGACCTTCGTTTAAACGAAGCAGGCCATTATCAACAAATACACACGTTAGCTTGTCGCCAATCGCACGGTGAATAAGCATCGCAACCACAGATGAATCCACACCACCTGAAAGACCAAGGATAACTTCATCATCACCTACTTGCTCTTTAATACGAGCAATAGCATCTTCGATGATATTTGCTGATGTCCATAGTTTTTCACAGCCACAGATATTCATTACGAAGTTCTCAATTAACTTCATACCTTGACGTGTGTGTGTTACTTCTGGGTGGAACTGAACACCGTAGAAACGCTTCTCTTCATTTGCCATTGCTGCAAATGGACAGGTTTCAGTTTCTGCAACTTTGATAAAATCTGACGGGATTTCTACCACTTTATCGCCATGGCTCATCCACACATCCATTAATGGTGTGCCGTCTTCGGCTGTTGCGTCTTGAATACCTTCAAGGAAATGTGTTGGTTCAACAATCTTAACTTGCGCGTAACCAAACTCACGCTCATTAGAGCCAGCAACTTTACCACCCAGTTGCTCTGCCATGGTCTGCATGCCGTAACATACGCCAAATACAGGAACACCCGCCTCGAAAACATATTGTGGCGCACGAGGAGAACCTGCTTCCGTTACACTTTCAGGACCACCAGAAAGAATAATACCGTTAGGTGCGAATTCACGGATATCGGCTTCATCAACATCCCAGCTCCATAGTTCACAGTACACACCAATTTCGCGAATACGACGGGCGATTAGCTGTGTATATTGAGAGCCAAAGTCCAAAATAAGGATACGTTGTTCATGAATATTTGTGGTCATGGTCATTAGTGAATGTTCTCGAATAATTTATATATTGGGAGCAAAGAATCTGCTCCCGATGTTATTTATTACTGACGTAATCGTTAACCCTAAAGATGAGTAGAAAACGATTAACCCATACGGTAATTAGGTGCTTCTTTAGTAATAGTCACATCATGAACGTGTGACTCTTTCATGCCAGCCCCTGAAATACGTACAAATTCAGCTTTAGTACGAAGATCTTCAATCGTTGCTGAGCCCGTCAGGCCCATGCTTGAGCGTAAGCCACCCATTTGTTGGTGAACGATTTCTTTTAGGTAACCTTTATAAGCAACACGGCCTTCAATACCTTCTGGTACCAATTTGTCAGCAGCATTATCAGTTTGGAAATAACGGTCAGAAGAACCTTTTGACATTGCGCCTAGTGAGCCCATGCCACGGTATGACTTGTATGAACGACCTTGGTACAGTTCAACTTCACCCGGCGCTTCTTCAGTACCAGCAAACATAGAACCTACCATCACACATGATGCACCAGCAGCAATCGCTTTACACATATCACCAGAGTAACGAATACCGCCATCCGCTATAACAGGAATACCGTACTGATCAGCAACAGATGCCGCTTCTGAAATTGCGGTAATTTGTGGAACACCAACACCTGTAACAATACGTGTAGTACAGATTGAACCTGGGCCTATACCAACTTTTACAGCACTTACACCTGCTTCAATCAGAGCACGTGCACCTTCAGCTGTAGCGACATTACCACCAACAATAGGAAGATTTGGGAATGCAGCACGAGTTTCACGAATACGTTGAAGTACACCTTCAGAGTGACCGTGTGAAGAATCGATAAGTAATACGTCTACGCCAGCTTCAACCAATGCAGCTACACGCTCTTCATTACCTGCACCTGCACCGACCGCTGCACCTACACGTAGGCGGCCACGCTCATCTTTACAAGCATTAGGTTTACGTTCTGCTTTTTGGAAATCTTTTGCGGTAATCATACCTTTAAGGCGGAATTCATCATCAACAAGTAACACCTTTTCAACACGGTGTTGTTGCATGATAGCTTCAACTTCTTCACGAGATGCGCCTTCTTTAGCCGATGCTAAATCAGCTTTAGATGTCATCACTTCTTCAACAGTCTTCGAAAGATCAGTAACAAATCGAACATCACGACCTGTAATAATTCCAACCAATTCATTGCTGTCAGTTACTACAGGGTAACCAGCAAAACCGTTTTGATCAGTTAATCGCTTAACATCTGCAATCGTTGCAGTAGGCTTAACAGTCACAGGTTCAGAAACAACACCTGCTTCGAACTTTTTCACCATGCGAACTTGATCCGCTTGTTGTTCGATAGACATATTTTTGTGAATGAAACCGATACCACCTTCTTGAGCAAGACCGATAGCTAAGCGACCTTCAGTCACTGTATCCATTGACGCTGACACCATTGGGATATTAAGAGAAATATCTTTTGTCAGTTGAGTGCGCAGATCGGCAGTGTTAGGTAGAACGGTTGAATGGGCAGGAACCAGCAAAACATCATCGAAGGTTAAAGCTTCTTGTTTAATTCGTAACATTGCAATATCTCACACCGAATAGGGGTTTAAAGAAGGATAAAATATTGCGGTCAAATTATACGTATGAAGCAAACGTTTGGCTAGATTTTTTTTGTTTTTTTTCTTGACACATTTTAATTGATAAGTAATATATTTCGGTTAACTATCCGGTGATGCGGTCAAGGAAATACGGCCAAGATCTGTCCATTGATCTGCCTGTATACTTTATGTCTTATTCGGTTTTATTTTGACCGCCTGCCTACTACTTCATTCGATAGCAGGTACCATTCCTAGTGACCACTTTTTCCCCTCAAAGCCAAAAAAATAGTCGTATTTACACGGTTTCTAGCTTAAATGCACAAGTACGTCTCGTACTTGAAAATGAAATGGGTGTGGTGTGGCTTATTGGTGAGTTATCTAATTTCTCGATGCCCGTTTCTGGTCATTGGTATTTCACTCTGAAAGATTCACGTGCCCAAGTTAAATGTGCCATGTTTAAAGGCAGTAATCGACATGTGACGTTTAAACCAGCCAATGGTAATCAAGTATTAGTTAAGGCGCGCTTGTCATTATATGAACCACGTGGTGATTATCAACTGATCATTGAAAGTATGCAGCCAGAAGGCGATGGTCGTCTTCAACAGCAATTTGAACAGCTAAAAATGTCACTTGCTGCTGAAGGTTTATTTGCTCAATCACTCAAACAAACGCTGCCAGAGCAACCTAAACGAGTAGGTATTATTACCTCAAAAACAGGCGCGGCTCTGCACGATATTTTACAAGTATTACAACGTCGCGATCCGAGTTTACCCATTGTAATTTATCCAACCATGGTACAAGGCGAAGGCTCTGCAATTTCTATTGCACAAGCGATTGGTCGAGCCAATGCTAGGCAGGAATGTGATGTGTTAATTGTTGGTCGAGGTGGCGGTTCACTGGAAGATCTTTGGGCATTTAATGAAGAAATTGTCGCGCGAACCATTGCTGCTAGCCAGATCCCCATTGTCAGTGCTGTTGGTCATGAGGTAGATGTCACTATCGCTGATTTTGTTGCCGATGTCCGTGCACCAACACCTTCTGCAGCCGCTGAGTTGATCAGTCGAGATATGACTCACCAAACACAATTGCTCGCTCGTAAAAAACAACAATTACGCCATGCAATCAGGTCATATTTATCACAATCTTTGCGCCAAGCAACCCAACTACAACACCGTTTAGAACGTCAGCATCCACAACTTCGTTTAAATCAACAGCAGCAACATCTTGATGAAATTAGCCAACGCTTAGTTCAAGCGATGCAGAAAAAAATACAAAAGCATCAACAGCATATCGATAGTAATAACTATAAAATATCACTTTACTCTCCCGCTACGTTAATAAGCAACGCACAACGAAATTTAGAGCGGAGTGAACGAAGACTCTATGATGCTTTAGACCGTAAGTTGCTAAATGCAAAGCATAAATTAGCGGTGATTGCAGAAAAACTAGAAACAGTAAGTCCCCTCGCAACACTTGCTCGAGGCTACTCCATTACTCGAAATGAGCAAGGTGATGTAATCAGAAATACATCACAAGTTAAGCATGGTGATAAACTTATCACTACAGTAACGGATGGTGATATTCATTCCAGTGTCATCAAATAACCATAGAGCCTGTTAATAAAAATGGCGCTATTAAGCGCCATTTTTATTCATTTCATTTAGCGTGTTTCAGCACGCATTCCAAATTGTACCTTAACCCGAGATTTAGACTTTAACTCATTGCAATGATTACAAAAATAACTTGCAGAACCACAAGCTTGTAATCTTTCTAACTGCTCATTGCAATCAGGACAAAATACATGCTTCTCAACTTGTTGTTGGCAAAAATCGCAAAAATAGCCGTGATCTTTCCAACTTAATAAGCTGCTACATTGCGGACAAATATTTTCAACGTTATCAGCCATGCTCTTCGACCTCTGTACAAAATTTACATTTTCGAGTGATTATTAAGCGTGGTAATCAGAAATACAATTATCTTGCGTATAGAACTTCACATTCCTCACAAATAATTATCAAAGATAAACTTTTTTCCATTATTCAACATCGTAAACAATCAAATTAGATCAAGGCAATGATCAACATGCTTTGTGGTGATCGTCTTTTAAAACAAACCTGATCAGCTAACAGGTACCAAAAGAACATTTATCAATACACTTCCCGAAAGCATAAGTTACATGTGCTGTATTTGGATTTAAAACGGGATATAAAACCAAGTTATAATATTAAAACACAATGATCATGCATAATATAAATAAGGATCTTTATCTTTAGAAGCATAACTCAGAGACTAAAATCTAAATAAACGTTTAATATTACGCTTTCACACTCTTGGTATACATCACAATCTCTTGGTCTGAATTCACCTTAAAACTAACAGTAACTGATTGATATTCAGATAAAGATAAAATATGAGTTCCACCACAAGGAATCTCAATAACGCCCTCAGAACCTAAATTACACTGCCAATAACGTGAATCTGTCAGATGATCGCCTTCTCGCCTCATAACCACTGTAGTTTTTAATGCTACCCAATCACTAAGTTGCAGATTAATACGCTCAGCCACGAGATTAAGTTCTGCCAATAGATCTGCACTGTTAAGCCCACGCTTACGCAATGTTTTACCTAAACGATACGTGTCAGTACTGAGATCAGGCGTCACTTCACTTTTTTCTTGGGCATAACTATGAAAATCATAATAACCAAGCTCATCTCTACGAGTCGGCTCCTTTCGCCAGAAGTCAGTATGAAGAACTTTATTTAACGCTAAAGAAGATAAATGCCCCGCACTATGTCCACGACTCAAACTCTGTTGATATTCTTTATCAACTGACAATGTCACTGTATTACCAATATCAAAGTCTATTGTTCCTGTAATTATATGAACAACCACAAACACCCACCCATCAGTATCCCGTTTAACCGGAATGTCTTGGGCAATAAAAAGACTGTTTGTTTCTAGGTCAATGGCACCAACGACACAATTGTTAACCTGATACTGTTTATCAGCATGAATAATCTTCCCTTGATCAGCAGGATGATCAGGCCAAATATGGCTAACAGGATGAAAAGGCGTCGACTGGGTAACAATATAATTTTCGTCACCTGAATGACTTATCATTAGTACAGCACTATCAAGCAACCATTGTTGTTGAGTAAATACGACTTGCGTTGGTGCGATAACTGACATCATCTATCCTTAGTTCTAATTATAAAAAAACCCGGCACAATGGCCGGGCTCTACATAAAATTAAATCACATAAGACAATTAACTTGCATTAGTTTTTTCAAACACCAAAAACTTATCGCCAGCATCAACAATGAGACTATTGTTAATGACTTCAATACTTGTCGCACTGCGTAACACGTTTAACATATTATTTTCTTGTTTGACTAACTCAGGCAAACACATTTTCCGCGTGACGAATGGAAGTGAAAAATCACCGATTGGCTCAACTTTACCTTTAAAAAGATTACAACCGGTAAAACCACTTACCTTCATGTTTGATTCAATATTTAACGATGGTCGATGCTTTGTAATACTAGGGATCTCAACTCCACCTTTTAGCTTCCAATCACCGACCATTTGTGCTGATTTTTCTAATTGCTGGTTGGAAAAGCAACCTGTTAATGAAATGGTAATTAATGCTAATAAACATAGCGTTGTTTTTTTCATTATAAGTCCTTACAAATACCTTAATTCATTCTAATTAAATCGCTTACGTGAAACGTACACCGTCCTCCGCATTGAAAGCGACGAATTAAAAGTGATTTAATGAGAATGTGATTTAAAAAATAATGCCGGTGAAAATATCACCGGCATTGATTTATCTTAGTAATAAAATACTAGATAGGTATGGATCAGTCTTAATTACTTAAGGATGATCTGAACTGAACGCTGTACGTAGTTAGTCTTAGTAGAAGTGTCAGTTTTAAGTGGGTTGTTGTAGCCTACAGAAGAAACAGTTAGACGAGATGCGTCGATACCGTTAGCTTCTAGGTAGTTAGCAACGTTTGCAGCACGCTCTGCAGAAACTTTTTCGTTGATCTTAGCTGAACCAACTTTGTCTGCACGACCGATGATTTGAGCGTTAACTTCTGGGTTAGCTTGCATAGTTGCAATAACTTCACCTAGGTTGTAACGGCCGTAGTCGTTTAACTTAGTTTGACCATTTTGGTATGGTAGAACGTAAGAAGAACGAGTTGGTACTTGTGCTTCAACAGCAACTTCTTTAACTACTTCAACATTGTTAGTAACAACCATTGGAGTTGCTGGTTGACCGAACTTGTAAGTCATACCCCAGTACGCTTGAGTTAGATCAGCGTGACCGTGTGAAGTACGTAGGTCTTGGTAGTAATCAGCACCAATTTGAGTAGATAGTGCGTGAGTGATTTGGTAAGACAGACCTAGACCAGCTGTTGGTGAGAAGCTGTCTGACTTCATGTGAAGTGTGTTGTTTGCAAAGTTCTTGTTATCAGCATAGATGTATGTAGCACCTAACTTACCGAATGCAGATAATTTTTGAGTTAGAGGTAGGTTACCTTTCACACCTAAAGTTGCTAGGTGCATATCAGCATTACCTAGGTCATGCATGTAGTCGTAGCTACCGTAGATACCGAAGTACTGGTTAAAATCATAACCAGCATCAAGTTTAACACTTGGTGCTTCACCGTTTGCAGAGCCAGGGAACTTAGAAATATCGCTATTAGATACGTAGCCCATACCTAGTGCGCCACCAACCCAGAAACCAGATTGATCGTAAGAAGGAGCCGTTTGTGCAGGCGCTGTAGTGCTAGTAGTTGCATCAGCTGCCATTGCAGATGTAGCAACACCTAGAGATAAAGCTGCTAGTACAGATAGAGATAGAGATTTTAATTTCATGTTTAACTCCATTGAGTAATGCTTAAACTTTTTAAGTCTGCTTCTATAGTGCGTACTATTTTTTTAATGTGTATCGCAAAGCAGTTATTGTCAGGAACGGAATGCATTCTGTGACGAATACGATGTTATGGCAAATAATAAAAAATGATGTTCACAATTATTTTGCGTTTTTCACTAACGCAAAAAAATGACTTCTGAAAAATATTTTTTTCAGAAAAAAGAAGATAAAGGAAAACACAAAAAATTTTATCGAAAAAAAACCGCTCTAAAAAAAGATAAAAATCAAACATAAAAAAATGTAAATCAATAAAAAACAAACAATTACAGCGTCACTCTTTATCTCCCCCCCTCCCCAAAAGAACTACTTTTTATAGGTGTATTGAATTATCAAAAGACTGACAAATATTAATTCATCTGCACAATGTGGCATCTTCTACTTTTATTATCTCTTCCATAAATAAAATTTTTTGTTAGCATCATCGCTGACAAGAAATATACCTAATTGTTTTTTTGTTTTTCTTTCATCCAATACATGTTGCTTAAGTTTTCAATTTAGACAAAGTAATCGCTAAAAACTGCGTAGTTAATCCCGCTACGCCAAGATACATTTAGCACTATAAATAATAACAATGATAAATACGTAAGAAGGCAACTATTGTCTTTTGCAGATAGTGAATAGGTAAATCAATGATTATATATAAGCAGGGTAAAGATAGCTTTGAACCCCAAAAAAGCGCTTATTCTACACCTGATACTACAACCAAACTCAGTGCTAGTGAGACAAAAATACTACAATACTTAATTGATAATAATGGTGAGATTATTAGCCGTGACAAATTACTTGAGATCGGTTGGCCTGATAAAGTTGTTGTAACTAACTCACTAAATGTTGCTATCGCTAATTTACGTAAAGCTTTTAAAACAAAAAATGAAATTATCATTACGATAAAAGGGGCTGGGTTTACGATTGCTAAAAATACTTTTATACAGCATAAAATCCAACCAGAAATCGTATCAGACAATGACCATGTAACGACTAGCCAAAATACAACCGCATCTTTAAATAAAGAAGAAAGCGTAACTACATCATTAGATAATAACGATGAGCAAGAAACTGACATTACTGTAAACCAACCGTTATCAAAATTAGCAAAAATTGGTTGTGGTATATCAATGATTGCGTTGTTAGCATGGATAGGCCTTTGGGCCAGTAGTTGGCAAACACCACCCTGTGTATCCGTTAATAATCAGCAGATCTGTGGTAACATAGAGCTTCTTAACTTAAATAAATTGCCTAAAAACCTGCCATCGAAAGGCACTGTATATATAGATTCAGCAGGTAAACTGTATGAAAAAAATTAAATACATCATCATGGCATTAGTTGCCTTGGTGTTATTTCCAATTATTAACGGTATGGGTTGTGACTTTAACTATAAATTAGCCACTCCAGGCCATGAACAGTTCGGTAGTTGTAAATTTGGTCAATACACCTTAATAGACTATCCCAACCCTAAGCAAGATAATGGCTATACCGTATTAAAAGGACTGTATTTTTACGCTTTTGGCAATGCGGCAGTATTAGTCACCAGTAATGAAGATCACACAAAGAAAATTACTGATGCTGCGATAGAAAGCTTAAACTTTGCGAATAAACGTTTTTGGTACCAGCTTTCGATACAAAGACTGAATAAAGATGAATTTGTGATTTTCACAAAGCATCCAAAACCAAAGCTACAAGTGATCCCTTACGATGGCACACTTGCAATGACTGACAGCAATTCATAATAGAATTAATAACAGGGGTTAATTTTTAGCGCCTGTTTATTCTTGTTGTACTAAACCTTCCAATATCGGACAGGTTGAATTTTTATCTCCAGGACATTGCTTCGTTAATGCTTCAAGTGTTTTCCTCATCTGTAGTAATTCATTGATCTTAATATCTATATCTTTTAACTTTTCTTCCGCCTTTTCTTTTACATCACGGCTCTGACGACTTGAGTCCATTGATAACGTCAGTAAATCACGGCATTCATCAAGAGAGAATCCTATCATTCGAGAACGTTTGATCAACAGTAACTCTGAAATATGGTTTTGATTATAATAACGATAGCAATTAGCACCTCTAGGAGCGGGGCTTATCACACCTTTCGCTTCATAAAACCGAATAGTTTTTGCTGTTAGCCCTGTTTTTTCAGCGACTTCACTTATATTAATCATCTTTATCCTTTCACTTTTTATCTATTCTTTAAAATACACTAAACATACCTTGACCTTACAGTAACTAGAAGGTTTATTCTTGCTTCATTCTTTAAATATAGTAAGGCGTAAGGGCTCAAAATGAATGCTATTACTCTCCCACTCACTAACGTCCATTGCATGAGCTGCGTAAATAAAATACGTTTAGCTTTAGCAACATTGCCCAACTGCCAAATTATCGATATAGATACAAAGCAACTTACTGTAAATAGTGAAAGCCCACTAAAAATATTGTCTGAAAAGATCAATGCATTAGGCTATCAAGTCGGTTTCCACTATCAACTTGCATTATCTGGTTTATCATGTGGTCGATGCGTCGCTAAAGTTGAAGCCGCACTAGCAAACCGTAATGATATTTTCAGCTCTAATATAACGAAAGAAACAGCTGATATAACGGGCTCTCTAAGTAAACAAACACTTACCGATATTATTACGTCACTGGGTTATCAAGTAATACCGGCTGCACCAGAATTAGAAGAAAACACGCTAATATTTACTCTCTCTGGACTTTCATGTGGAAAGTGCGTTGCCAAATTGACAGAGAAACTAAAAGCAAATGATCAGATTCAAATCCTTGATTTAGATAAAACACATGCAGAAGTTAGAACAATGCTTACTGCAGAAGATGTTATTTCCATTATTACAGAGGCTGGCTACCAAGCAACGCAAGCAGTTTTAGATGAAAAATCAGCTAAACCAGCAATTATCAATGAACAAAAGAGCGATGATGGTAAAGCACTACATACTCTTCCCTCATCTGAAAGTTCTCAGGTTCAACAGTTACTATTATCAGGTATGACATGTGCCTGTTGTGTGGCCTCTGTTGAAAAAGCGATTAGGCAAGTCACAGGTGTTGATACTGTCAGTGTAAACCTTGCAGAGCGAACAGCACTTATCTCAGGCACCCCTGATATAAAAGCCGTTATTGCCGCTATTACTGAAGCGGGTTATGGTGCGGAAATCAGTGAAGATGAACAAACTCGACGACATCGTCAACAACAACAAAATACCCAAACATTCAAAACACACTTAAGAAATGCATTTATTGCACTTGGCTTAGGGGTTCCTATGATGGCTTGGGGGGTCTTTGGCGGTAGTATGATGATCGACTCAACCACCAGCCAATTAGCATGGGGATTTGTTGGCTTAATCACCCTATTATTGCTCGTCACAGTTGGTAAAGATTTCTATATCAATAGTTGGAAAGCATTTAAACATCATCGCGCCACTATGGATACGTTAGTCGCGCTGGGGACAGGTGCTGCTTGGCTATTTTCAATGCTTGTAGTGCTAAAACCAGATATGTTCCCAGCGTCTGCTCGACATGTTTACTTTGAAGCAACAGCCATGATTATAGGTTTGATTACATTAGGCCATGCCCTTGAAGCTCGAGCGCGTAGTCAAACATCGAAAGCATTAGAGCGTTTAATCGATCTACAGCCGCAAACTGCTATCGTGGTTGAAAATGGTATAGAAAGTGAGCGTCCACTTAATGAGATAGAAAGTGGGATGACGTTACGTCTTCGCCCTGGTACAAAAGTAGCTGTTGATGGTGTCGTCATTGAGGGTAATACCTATATAGATGAATCGATGCTAACGGGTGAGCCTCTTGCTGTTCACAAACAGAATGGTGACAAAGTAAGAGCAGGGACTATCAACCAACAAGGAGCATTACTCTTTAAAGCTGAGCATATTGGTAGCGATACAATGCTAGCTCGAATTATCCAACTCGTTCGTCAAGCTCAAAGCAGCAAACCCGCACTTGCACGCTTAGCTGATACTATTTCAAGTATCTTTGTGCCAAGCGTCATGATTATCGCTATTATTACTGCGATGGTGTGGTACTACTTCGGTCCAGCACCGTCATCGGTTTATATGTTAGTCGCTGCAACGACCGTACTTATCATTGCTTGTCCTTGTGCCTTAGGTCTCGCTACACCAATGTCAGTGACTGTAGGAGTTGGACGCGCAGCAGAGCTAGGGATTTTAATTCGTGATGCTGACGCTATGCAGCAAGCAGCTAACATCAATACTGTTGTGTTAGATAAAACAGGTACGCTCACTGAAGGAAAGCCACAAGTGGTAAGTATTCAGAGCTATACCGTTCTTACTGAAGAGCAACTACTACAATTAACCGCAAGTTTAGAACAAGGTTCGGAGCATCCTTTAGCGAACGCTATTATTGAATCAGCGAAGCAAAAAAATCTGACTCTCAGTCGAGTAACAGAATTTAAAGCCATTGCGGGTATGGGTGTGGCAGGCACTATTGATACAAACAGCGTGATGCTGGGAAATAAAAAATTAATGACCCAATATAACGTTGATATCAATCAAGCCCAAACTGACTTTGATAATATCGCCTCTCAAGGTGCAACCCCTGTTTACTTAGCGAAAAATAACCAACTTATCGGAATTATTGGTATTAGCGATCCTCTACGCAGTGACTCATTAAGTGCAGTTAAACGAATGCAAAAAATGGGACTGACCGTTGTGATGCTAACGGGTGACAGTTATAAAACAGCACAAGTGATTGCGAGTAAATTAGGCATTACGGATGTAGTTGCTGATGTGCTGCCCGATGGCAAAGCGGCACAAATAAAACAACTTCAACAACAAGGTAATCGAGTAGCGATGGTCGGTGATGGTATCAACGATGCTCCCGCTCTTGCATTGGCAGAAGTCGGTATTGCAATGGGAAGTGGTACTGATGTTGCAATAGAAAGTGCGCAGTTTACATTAATGCGTCACTCTCTTCATGGAGTGGTTGATGCCTTAGAGTTATCTAAAGCAACCTTGCGAAATATGAAAGAAAACCTATTTCGTGCATTTATTTACAATAGCTTAGGCATTCCAATTGCAGCCGGTGTATTGTACCCACTCACTGGTGCATTACTCAGCCCAGTCATTGCAGGGGCTGCCATGGCGTTATCATCCATAACGGTCGTTACCAATGCCAATCGCCTTCGCTTATTTAAACCTAGCTACCAAGCTAAATCAGCACAGGAGAACTAATATGTGCTTGTTATTAGGCATTGCTGCTATTGCATTAATTATCTGGTGGTTCTGGCTTCATCCTAGTCTTCGCTAACCAAACTAACATCAAAGGCTACTTCGGTAGCCTTTTTTATTACTAATTAGGAATATTTTGTTATAACTAAGAAAACGTATAATTTCTTATTTCAAGGCGATGAATGTTTAAATCCTTACTTTCCAAAATGCTCGTACTGCTACCATTTATTTCTCATCATGCATTCGCAGAACCCATTGTTTGGAAAATTTATGACACGCAGCGCCAATTCTATGTATTAGGTTCGATACATGCGGGTGAAAAAGACATGTTTCCATTACCAAAGGCTTTTTTAACGCAATGGAAAGATGCTGATGCATTAATTGTTGAAGCCAATATACTCACTCAATCAACATCGGCAGTAGAACAATACCAGCCACCATTAACCCAAGAAAAACTCAATTCCAAACAACTCAAAACACTTCAAACTATCACAACATCGCTACAGCTTCCTTATGAGCACCTTATTACTCAGCCACCGTGGTTAACAGCAACTTATCTCCAACTTGCACTCGCTAAGCAACAAAATCTATCAACCGATCAAGGTATCGATTATGTTTTATTAAAAAGAGCGCAACAGCAAAATCTACCAATTAAGGCATTTGAAACGGTTGAGCATCAATTAAACCTACTTCAAAACTTACCTGAAAATGGCACTAACATGTTGTTAGAAACCATCAACAATTGGCAGCAAACAGAGCAAGCACTGAAATGTTTAGTTAATGTATGGAAACAAGGCGATAGCAAAAAATTTACCGAATTATTCAACGATACCCAATTTGATCCAGAAACCAACGATGCCTTAATTTTTTCTCGGAATCGTCAATGGACAAAAATACTCAGTGAATCAAAAGATTATCAATCAGGACGGTTTATGGTTGTTGTCGGCGCGTTTCATTTAATCGGAGAGCAAGGGCTTCCTGCTTTGATGGAGAAAGAAGGATTTACTGTAGAAAGGATCACTAAAGGCGTTACAGCACAGTGTGATGAATGGGAAAAGCTAACGTCATAAATACCAACACATGACTTTGGAACAGCACTTTAATATAGACTAATTAGCATTATTTAACCTGCATGGTTTATAAACATCAGATGTAAAAAAGCCCCGTTTTTCAACGAGGCTTTTTATCAGTGGTCGGTGAAGAGGGATTCGAACCCCCGACCCTCTGGTCCCAAACCAGATGCGCTACCAAACTGCGCTATTCACCGACTGCAAATAATGGTTTTATCAAACCACTACTTTTAATTGTGATCGGTGAAGAGCTGAGTCTATATAGAGAAGGAATCTCCGACCTTCTGGTCCGCTATTTCCAAAAATAGGATGCTTACCAAGCTACGTCATTCACCGACTGTAAATAATGGCTTTATTAAACCACTATTTTTTAATAGTGGTCGGTGAAGAGGGATTCGAACCCCCGACCCTCTGGTCCCAAACCAGATGCGCTACCAAACTGCGCTATTCACCGACTGTAAATAATGGTTTTATCAAACCACTACTTTTTAATAGTGGTCGGTGAAGAGGGATTCGAACCCCCGACCCTCTGGTCCCAAACCAGATGCGCTACCAAACTGCGCTATTCACCGACAAATTCAACAACGCTCTGCGTCGTCGAGGTCGCTTATAATACTCGCCAAATTGATTTTAGCAACCCCTATACGGTATTTTTTTTTGTAACGAATTTTTTTGCTCATCAAGCAACCAAATTTGTGCATTCTCGGTAACTTAAGTGCTCTCAAACGCACAAATAACCACAACAATGAAACAGCTTTTTTACTCCTGTTCTAGATCATAACAACAGACAATACACACTGCTTATATAAACCAACATCATATCTAAACGCTAGGGATCTATAAGGACTTTTGGTTAGAGCTTTTATTTGGAAATAGTATAGGATTTGCTTCTATGCCCGCTATTTTTCATCGTTTAGCTTAATGCTATTTTTTTAGTTACTTCATCTATAAAACAGTCACAGCAACTTCCCCTAGCTAGTAACGTTTCGCAATTTATATATTACATGGGGCTTTATACCTACTAAGCTCTCTTTTTCATCTTCTTACCTTTCATCATCAACTAGGCAAGATTTTATTACACTTGTATAATCAATAGCATCGGTTACTTAAAGTGAAAGTCCTATGCCAGATAATAATGAATTAGACCTTTTTAAAGAAATGATGGCCGATGTTGCGCCAATCAAACAAGATACTGTGACCATTTCACAAAAACATCAGGTATCAGAGTCTCAACTAGCTCGTCGAATTGCAGCTCAAAGCCTCGCTGAAAGTGATTCTGAATACTTATCATTAGATAATGCCAAAATGGTAAAACCTGATGATATGATTGAATTTAAACGAGATGGTGTACAAGAAGCTGTCTTTAGAAAAATGCGCCAAGGTAAGTACGATATTCACGGTCGTTTAGATCTTCATAAAAAGTCATTACAACAAGCGCGTGATGAAATATTAGCATTTCTAAAGCAATCACAACGTTTAGATATTCGCACCGTTATGATAGTTCATGGTAAAGGTGAGCGTGCTAATCCACCTGCATTAATGAAAAGCTATGTCACAACATGGTTAGAACAAATATCTGATGTGCTTTGCTTTCACTCAGCGCAACGACAACATGGTGGCACTGGTGCGCTATATGTCATGCTAAAGAAAAGTCCTGAGAAAAAAGCTGAAACACGTGAGCGCCATCTAAATCGTCGCAGTGAATAATTTAAAGACAATAAAGAGCGGTTTTGCCGCTCTTTTCTTTTAGGCTTTAAAATCACACAAGCCAAAGTACACGACAAGCAAGCCCAATAAGCACAACACCAGATAGACGATCAATCAATACAGCGCGGGATCTTAACGTTTGTAATACTCGAGGGTATGACAAGACACAAGCAACTAAGGTGTACCATAAGCCATCGACTAATAGTGGTGTCGCCACAATAACAATTTTACTTCCGGTTTCTGTTCCCAACGCAACGAATTGACTAAATAGAGCCAAAAAATATAACGCTAACTTAGGGTTTAATAATGAGATCATTAAACCATCTCTTGCCGCATGAAGAAGGGAAGAAGGCTTTCCTGCTGCGAGTTTTTCTGCAACTCCGCCTTTAGATCGCAACGCATTTACGCCAAGGTAGGCTAAGTAGCCAGCTCCAGCATAACTAATCATGTTAAAGACTGTTGGTGATTGCTTTAAAACAACCGCAAGCCCTAATAATGTTAATAATGCGTATAAACCTACCCCACAAGCATGAGACCAAGCCGTTACTAAGCCATGTTTACGCCCACCTGTTAAGCTATGTTTAGCAACAACAGCAAGGCTAGGCCCTGGTGACATCGCTCCTAAAATACAAATTAATAATAATGATAGCCAAATGCTGATGGTCATGATGTTCTCCTTACATTGGTAGAAAAAATACCAAGTAAGCGTTATAAGAAGAAATCAAAAGAAATCATTACAGTCATGATAAAAAATCATTACTTTCTGTGTCGTAAAAACATATTACTGTTCATGCTGATTCTATTGCCCCATTGAATACAAAGAGTTCTTCATTAACGTTAGTACATGCTCTCGTAACCATTGGTGGGATAATTCGTTGTTATATTTAGGATGCCATAGCAACCAATACTGATTCAGCACACTTGGAAATGGTAATGGCTTATAAACAATATTATAGAAATCTTGCATCGTAACAGCTATATGTTCTGGAATAACAAGAAACATCTCTGTACGAGATACAATACTTAAAGCAGATCCGAAAAATGGCACTGTTGTTTGAATATGTCGCCGACAACCTAAAGTACGTAATTCCACATCAACGAAACTGTCTTTATCTCCGCCACCGCTAACAGAAATATGATTGTAGGCAATAAAGTCTTTTACCGTTAAATCTAGCTTTGTATTTGCTAATGGATGAGTCGCACTCATAACACATACCGCACGATCAGAGCCAATCTGTATTCCTGATAATCCGGCAGGTATATTTGGAACCATAGTCGATACTAATTGAATATCAAGATCGGCTAATTGGTCGGTGTAACTTGGTGACCACAATTGATAGCTCACATCAAGCAAAGGTGCGTGTAATGTTAATAACTCAACGATGTCAGGAAAGATATATTGAGCGACATAATCAGAAGATGACAAGACTATTTTTCCGCGCCAGTTATGCGGCGAGAATTGTTCTGGTTCAAACACCAAATCGCAATCGGTAAGCAGTAACGTAATTTTATTTTGTAATGATAGCGCACGAGGGGTCGGTAATAAGCGGTTTCCCTCACGCACAAACAGAGGATCAGAAAAAATTTCACGCAACTGTGTCAGTTGCCGACTTACTGCAGACTGCGTAATGTGCAAACGCTCTGCCGTACGTGTTACATGACACTCATCCAGTAAGACATGCAATGTTCTAAGTAAGTTTAAATTCGGTACTGACACACGATAACTCTCTATTCTTGTTATTAGTCTTCCTTGCCAATCGGTGCAAATTTACCGCCAGTTAAGCTAACTAAATCTTTTGCCGCTAGTTCTATTTCTAAGCCGCGACGACCAGCACTAACACAAATAGTATCAAACGTTTCTGCGCTACTATCCACAAAGGTTGGCAACCGTTTTTTTTGTCCTAACGGGCTTATACCACCCACTATGTACCCAGTTACTTTTTCAGCAAGCTTTGGATCGGCCATTTCAGCCTTCTTACCGCCCGCAGCTTTGGCTGCTGCTTTTAAATCTAGCATGCCAGATACAGGAACTACGGCAACCGCTAAATTTTTAGGGTCACCATTTAATGCAAATAGTAAGGTTTTAAATACGCGATTAGGATCTAACCCTAAGACTTCTGCCGCTTCATGACCAAAATTATTATTGGCAGGATCATGTTCATATTGATGTACTTGATACGAAATTTTTTGTTTCTTTGCTAATTGAATCGCTGGAGTCATTATTTTCACTCTATTTATTATTCAAACAGCTGTGGTTAATTCCCCCTATTGTTCAAAACAACTAAAGAAATTAAGAATATCTGTTTACCTGTAATGATTATATCGTGAGTTGACAGTTTTCGGCTATATCAATCAGAAGAAGGATTTTAAATACAAAAAAACGCATCAAATAAAAATATAAGATGCGCTTTCGAGCAATTAATATTGCTTATTTATAAACAATTTCACCTTTCGGCGTGAATTTATTTACATCAATGGGTGAGTTCGTTTCCAAGTATTGTTTTAATACTTCCGCGTCAACAAACCCCGTATTTACATGACCTGCATGATCATTGATCTTTGGATAGCCGTCACCACCAGCTGCATTATAGCTTGGTACGGTGAAACGGTAAGTCTTTTTCAGATCTAGCGGTTTACCAGCAAACTTCACATCACTTACTTTGCCATTTGCAACTGTCATTGAAATACCATAAAACTGTGCATAAGCACCTGAATCAATCGGCTTAGTGGCAACAACATTCAGATAATCCAAAACTTCTTTCCCTGACATATCAGTGTACGTCACGATATTGCCAAAAGGTTGCACGGTTAGCACATCTTTATAAGTAATGTCGCCGCCTTCAATCGAATCACGCACACCACCAGAGTTCATCACAGCAAAATCCGCTTTAGCACGTTGCATATGTGACGCAGCAATAAGACGACCTAAGTTTGTTTGCTCAAATCGAACCACATTACGATCGCCTTCTAGCTTGCCATTCGACTTGGCAATCTTAATGTTTAACTGCTCTTGTCCATGCTCTTGATAAGGCTTAAGGAAGTTATATACTTCTTGGTTTTTTACAATTTCATCTTGAATAAAGACACGCTTGCTTGAGCCATCATCTAGCTTAACTTTTTTCTTCAAGTTAACTGGGATCAAATCGTAACTAACCAGTGACAGTTCACCGTTCTGAAATTCAAAGTCAGCACGACCTACATACTTACCCCACTCGTGGGCTTGGACAATCCACGTACCATTTTGCTGATCAGGTACACACTCATCACCCGGTTTAAAATCTTTCTTCGCAACATTTGGGCCTTCCATACAAACAGGCTCTTGCGAATGACCGCCTACGATCATATCAAGATCGCCATCCTCTAAATAACGTGCAAGTGCCACATCACCCGGTGCATTAATACCACGGTGACCATCTTCGTAGTGACCCATGTGCGTTGCCGCAATGATCACATCAGGCTTTTCTGTTTTTTCTAGCTCAGCGATAACTTTCTTGGCTTCTGATTTTGGATCGCGAAATTCTACATTGCCGATAAATTCAGGATTACCAATTTTAGCGGTGTCTTCTGTCGTCAAACCGATGACTGCAATCTTGATCCCTTGCTTTTCAAAAATTTGGTAAGGCTGAAATAAACGCTCACCCGTTGTCTTATCGTAAATATTAGCCGACAACATTGGGAAATTAGCCCACTCTTCTTGCTTACGTAGCACATCTAATGGGTTATCAAATTCATGATTCCCTAATGCCATTGCATCATAGCCAAGCAGATTCATTCCTTTAAAATCGGGCTCTGCATCTTGTAGATCAGATTCAGGAACACCCGTATTAATGTCACCGCCAGAAAGTAATAAGCTAGTACCACCTTGTTCTTCTACTTCAGCACGGATTTCATCAATCAATGTTTTACGAGCAGCCATACCGTATTCACCATTCTGGTTGTGCCAGAAGCGACCATGGTTATCGTTAGTATGAAGAATAGTGATTCTATAAGTAGTATCAGCATCCCATGCTGATGAGGCTTTTTCCGCTGTCGTTGCACAACCTGAAAGAACGGCAACAAGAGTGGCGCTTAATGCTGTTTTAGCAAATTGGCGTTGCTTCATGGTATCCACCTTAACTGTATTTTTAATGGCGATTTCAAACGAAGATAATATTTCGTAAAAACGGTACAAATTAATTAGTCACATTTTCACCACAAAAACACGTTATTAAGAGCAAAACAATGTGACCAACAGCGCCAGTGTATCGAAATAAAAACGTATGACTTTTCCATTTTAAGTTTTTGTTAACAGGATCACTTTTCGTCTTTCAAAACTCTTGTTTATGTCACACCAAAGCACAAAAAAGCCCAGTAAATACTGGGCTTTTATCAAACAGTTATGTTCAACGCTACTTTATAGTGAGTGAGATCACATTATACTTTCGCCAGTTTTCGACTAGGATGTTTCAATATAATCGCAACAATGGCAGAAAAAGCTAAAAAGAAACAATAATAAGAGTGTGCAACAACATCTAATGGTGATAGCTCAAAAACAGAACCAAGGAGTAATGCTTGCGCTCCGTATGGCAAAACACCCTGAATCACGCACGAGAAAATATCGAGCAAACTTGCAGAACGACGCGGCGTAACCCCATTTTCATCAGCCAGTTCACGTGCAACCCCGCCTGACACAATAATCGCAACAGTATTATTTGCCGTACATATGTTAGTCAAGCCCACAAGACTGGCAATACCAAATTCACTCGCACGTAAATTTTCAGACGAATGATGCTTTTTGCTAAACACATTAATCACACGGCTGATAGTTTGAGTTAAGAAAGCAAGTCCACCTTGCTGGCGCATTAATTCACTAATACCACCAATCAACATAGAGAGCAGGAAGATTTCCTGCATATTGCCAAAGCCACCATAAATATCTTTGCCAAAACTTGTAAAACTATAGTCAGCAATAGATGTTAGCCCAACACCACCAGCCAGAAGAATACCGATAGACAGTACAACAAACACATTAACGCCAGATACTGCGAGTACCAAGATAGTGATATAAGGAATGACTTTTAACCATTCAATAGGGGTTGTTTCAGGTAATTGCGTAACCGAGCTATTAAACGCAAATAATAAAATTGCCGCAATTGCAGCAGGTAATGCGATTTTAATATTTTCACGGAATTTATCTTTCATCTGACAGCCTTGTGATCGCGTTGCAGCGATTGTGGTGTCAGAAATAATAGAAAGGTTATCACCAAACATTGCACCGCTAAGAACAACACCTGCGGTTAATGCTACATCCATACCAGACGCGTGTGCAATGCCTAATGCGACGGGGGCTACTGCAGCAATCGTCCCCATTGATGTTCCCATTGCGGTAGCAATAAAGGCAGAGATCACAAAGATACCGGGTAAAATCATGCTAGCAGGAATAAGTGATAAGCCAAGGTTAACCGTTGCATCTACCCCACCCGACGCTTTAGCAACAGAAGCAAAAGCACCAGCCAATAGATAAATCATACACATTGCAATAATATCGCTATGACCTAC
Organism: Photobacterium sp. SKA34; assembly: GCF_000153325.1. Taxonomy (GTDB): domain Bacteria; phylum Pseudomonadota; class Gammaproteobacteria; order Enterobacterales; family Vibrionaceae; genus Photobacterium. Next base: position 16,579 of record NZ_CH724144.1, on the reverse strand, counting down.
ACCACGGATAAATTGCTCTATCGCTTTATTCAGTTTTTCTTTACTTAATAAAATCGCAATAACAACAGCTGGCAAAGCTGCGACAGGTGAAGGTAATTGATAAAAAGCGAAATCAACCCCTTGCATTGTAAGGTAAGTACCAACACCGATGAATAAAGCTAAAAAAATACCCAACGGTAATAGTGCTAATGCAGAAGGTGAAATGGTTTGATTTTTTTTATCTGTGTTTGGCATGGCGACGACTAAATTTATATTTATACATTCATTCTAAGATTAAAGGGATGCGCTCACAGTGTCAACATCTAGACGTCTAAACATCCAAAAGATATGTAACTAAATTACATACTCACTCAGTCCACTTTATTTTTGTGTTTTATGACAAGAAAAACGCTTATCTTGTAGTAAAAGTACAAAAAATCGAATGTTCATCACTCAATTAAGCAACACTAATAACAATTATATTATTTAAGGTGCGTCAAAGATAAACAACCGCTAAAATCTGCTAACATTTACTGGATTTTAGGGATATATAATGCAGTTAACATTAAAACAAAAACTTATTGTCGCTAGTTTATCGGCAGTTTTAGTGATGGCGACTGCACTCACTTGGCTCGCTGCTAATCAAATTGATACTCAGGCTAAACGTGATCTTTATGCTCGAGCAAGTAGCCTAACCGAGGCTGTTAGCAGCAGTGTTGGTGACTGGGTAAACATCCGTACCAATATTATTAACTCAGTAACAATTAGCAATCCAGACATTGCTATGATCCCCTCTTTAAAACAAGCCCGTTTAGCAGGTCAATTTGAAGATATTTACTTCGGCAGCACCGTAGGTATCGCCACCAGCTCTTTTGCTGAACGAGATCTATCTCAGGTAGATCCACGCACACGTCCTTGGTACCAACAAGCACAAAAAGCGAATGAGACCATCATATCGTCAGCGTATATGGACACCTTAACTAAAGCAAAAATGGTTACTATCGCCAAACCTGTTTATAGTAATTCCACCTTTATCGGTGTTATTGGTGCTGATATTTTGATCACCCAATTAATCGACGACATCGTCAATTTGAATGTTGGTCAAAATGCATTTGCTATGTTGATCAATAAAAAAGATGCCACGTTTATTGCTCATCCCGATCAGCAGCTATTGCTACAACCTATTTCACGTTATAGCAATGCGCTTTCTATCAATTATATTGAGCAGCAAATTCATAATAATGCACTGACTAACCTGACCATTAACGATCAGCCTAAGCTACTTTATTTTGCTAACATCCCTCATACTGACTGGATATTAGCCATAAACATGGATAAAAAAACCGAGGAAGCCAGCCATAAAGCATTGCTTTATAAGCTCCTTCTTACCGCTGCTGTTATTGCACTGTTAGTGATTACTACAGTGGCATGGTTAGTTAACTTCTTGTTCCGAGATTTAGATCGCGTATCCAACGCACTGGCAGAAATCGCCAGTGGCGAAGGCGATTTGACTCAACGTATTGAGCCAAAGAGCAATGATGAAGTGGGTCAACTCGCCAATAACTTCAACCAGTTCGTTGGCAACATGCATCAAATGGTGGCACGTTTAAACCACGTATCTCAATCACTCAGTCAGCAATCGCATTTAACAGCAACCCAAGCAGAAGAGCGTAGTACCCGTATTCAGCATCAACAAGATGAAATCAATATGGTCGCAACAGCTATTAACGAAATGGCAGCGGCAACCAAAGAAATTGCATCTAACGCTGAAAATACAGCACGAACAGCAGAAGAAACCGTGATGGCATCTAATCATGGTGCAACTCAGGTAAATCAAAGCCAACAATCTATTTCTAGTTTGGCGCAAGAAGTTGAAACGGCAACAACCGTGATCAGCGATCTTAATAGCCATGCTCAAAGTATCAACACAATTCTTTCGACTATCCAAGGCATTGCAGAACAAACTAACTTGCTGGCATTAAATGCTGCGATTGAAGCTGCACGTGCTGGTGAGCAAGGCCGTGGATTTGCGGTTGTTGCAGATGAAGTACGAGTATTAAGTCAACGTACCCATGCCTCGACCCAAGAAATTCAACAAATGATTGAAACACTTCAACAAACAACAGGACAAGCAGTTGGGATAATGGAAGATAGCCGTCACCTATCTGAAACCAGTGTTGATGATGCAAGCTCTGCTTCTGCTAGCTTGGCGCAAATTACCAATGCTGTTAATAACATCAATGATATGGCAACCCAAATAGCCTCTGCTGCCGAAGAGCAATCATCAGTAACATCAGAGATCACACGTAATACAGAAGGGATCCGTGATGTCTCAAACGAGCTAGCAGTTGAGGCTAATGAAGCCGCAAAACAAGCCGCTGAATTATCAGAGCTCTCTTATGAATTACAGCAAGAAATTAATCGTTTTAAATTATAATGCCTGATACAGCTAAATAAACAAAAAGGCTTGCGTATAACGCAAGCCTTTCTTTTTACAAATCATTTATAACTAGCTATAAAGTAAATGTTTACACTAAGCTAAAAATGATCGCCGCTACTGCTAAACATCCCATCAATAAAATAAACCAAGTACTGATCTTACCTCGGTACATTTTCAGACTTTCAATTCGATATACCGCAAGCATTGGCATAATAAAAAGTATCATCGCAATAATAGGTCCAGATAACGCTTCCATCATCCCTAAAATACTTGGGTTCATAACAGCTGCAAACCAAATAGAGAAGAACATGATCACTACACCAATCTTGTCGATGGTTTTTAATGACAGTGATGTTTGTTTCGCGACAATGCCATTGAAGCTTTCACGTGCGCCCATAAAGTGCCCTAAAAACGATGATGTAATCGCAATAAAAGCAATTAAAGGGCCTAGCAACATAATAAAATGACTGTCTTTAACGTTCGCTAAATAAGATAACACTGACACATTATCCATTTTTGCATGCTGCAACTGCTCAGGGGATAAACTTAACACGCAAGAGAACACAAAGAACAAAACAAAAGTAATCAACATCATTGAGGTACGCTTTAAGATTGTTTCTGATTTTCGATGTGCATGATCGCCATACTGACGACGTTGAGCATTTACAAAGCCAGAAACGACAGGTGTATAACTAAAAGCAAAAACAACAACCGGTATTGATAACCATAATGATGAGCTAAATTCATTGATGTTTTGAGAGAAATTAAGATTAGGTACATGCCAGCTTGGGATCAAGTAAATAGAAATGCCCGCCAGAATAAATGCCAGTGGGTAGACAATCACTTCAAACGCTTTAAGCATCGCTTTTTCACCCGCAAGCATCACAGTGATCATCAAAAAAACTAATCCGCCTGATAACAACACCCGTGACGGCGCTTGCCAACCTAATTGATGGACAATAAAACTATCAACGGTATTGGTTAGGCCGACACCATAAATGAGTAAAATAGGAAAGATAGAAAGAAAATACAGTGCTGAAATTAAGCGCCCGTAACGGGAACCAAAATGCTCTTCAACTACATCGGTAAAATCAGCGTCAGAAGAAGATGATGATAAAACAAAACGCGCTAATCCACGATGAGCCCAAAATGTCATAGGTCCAGCTAATAATGCCATTATAACCAGTGACCAGAATCCACCTGAGCCAATATTTATTGGTAAAAATAAAATACCCGCACCAACAGATGTACCAAATAAGCTCAACATCCAACGAGTGTCATGTTGGGTCCATTTCGAAGAATGTACGGTGATCTCTTTTTCGGGGTGCTCTTGGATTGTTGTTAATGACACAAATGACTCTCTAACCAAATAAAATCGGCCACAAGTATGAAACGACAAACTTTAATTTTCAAAAATAGTGAGACAAACATCATACCAGATAGCTAATGCCCAATAAGTATGAGAACTGCAACACCAACAAATAACGATATATAAGTTCAAATAAATACAAAATATAAAGAATTAAATATCGTTTTTATATATTTATCGATTTTTCATATATTGAACACTTATCATACAAAACAATCATTCAGTTCGTTATAGGCAATAAAAAAGCCCAGTGATTAATAATCACTGGGCTTTAGAATCTAAATGAAAAGACTTAGTTCACTTCAATTGGAGCAAAGCTCTTAATTAAATCATCAAGCTGTTTAATTTGTGCAAGGAATGGCTCTAGCTTATCCAATGGGAAAGCTGATGGGCCATCACATCGAGCAAGATCCGGCGTTGGATGCGCTTCCATAAACAAACCAGCAATGCCTGTTGCAATACCAGATCGTGCAAGATCTACTGTTTGCTCACGACGGCCACCTGATGCAGCACCTTGTGGGTCACGACACTGAAGCGCATGAGTCACGTCAAAGATAATCGGGCTTCCTTGTGATGCTTTTTTCATTACATCAAAACCTAACATATCAACCACGAGGTTATCGTAACCATGAAGCACACCGCGCTCACATAAGATCACATTGTGATTATCACATTCAGCGAATTTCTCAACAATGTTACCAACTTGACCAGGGCTCATGAATTGTGGTTTTTTCACATTAATCACAGCGCCTGTTTTTGCCATAGCTTCAACAAGATCAGTTTGACGAGCTAGAAACGCTGGAAGCTGAATCACATCAACCACGTCAGCAACAGGTTGTGCCTGATCTTTCTCGTGAATATCAGTGATGATTTTCACACCAAACGTGTCTTTTAACTCTTGAAAGATTTTTAAGCCTTCTTCCATACCTGGACCACGGTATGAATGAACAGATGAACGGTTAGCTTTATCAAAAGAGGCTTTAAATACGAAAGGAATACCTAATTTCTCAGTTACCTTCACGTAATGCTCACACATTTGCATCGCTAAGTCGCGAGACTCAAGCACATTCATGCCACCAAATAAAACAAATGGCTTATCATTTGCGACATCAATATCGCCTATGCGAACAGTTTTTTGTTCCATCATATTTGTTGTTCTCTTCTAGTGTAGAATTAGAGGCTCATCAAAGAGCGTCTCTACTTGAGTTTTGAGTAAATCAGCGGCTGGATCTTCAGGGCATTGCTCAATAAAGTATGAGTAATCCATCGCTGCTGCGTGATTACAATCAAGCTGCTGATAAATATAGCCTCGGTCACGGATCTCATGCGGATCACCTGGGCTAAATAACAGTGCAAGATCACTACAACGCAAAGCATCAGTAAAGTGTTCTTCACGAAGAAGTGCACTTTTCATTACCGTTAACCAACGCGTTAAAATTTCATGATTCTGCTGCGTTTTAAGATATTCAGGTTTAAGTTCTGTAAATGGGCCACGGTGACCAATCAACCAGCTACGTAATGTATGCGTGCTAACAAATTCACCATCAAACGGGTTAATATACTGAACATCGCTTTCAGACCACGTCGCTTTTAATAAAAACTGGGTCGGAAAGCCTACGCTTTCAATCGGCAGATCAAGGTGCTGAGATAAATAAAGAAATAAAGCACCAAGGCTTACAGGAATCCCCTTTCGACGCTCCAGTACTTTATCTAAAAATGCATTATCTGACGAAAAGTATTGCTGGTGATCGCCTTGAAACCCCCACTCTCGATAAAACAGGCGTAAAAGCCCCTCTAACCGTAAACGAGGATTAACTTCTTCCATTAATGTTTGCTCAGCTTCCTGCGCTAATTGAGATAACTTTAATTCCGCCCACTGAGTTGGAAATTCAGGCACGACGTCCTTCATCATATCAATAGCACCATAAACTAATGGCCGCGAATTTAATTCGTCTTCATTAAACAGCATCATGATCTAACCTAACTTAACCTAAAATTGGCGTTTTCGTTACCGCCAATTGCGCAGCTAGAAATACCCAGCCCAATGCGCCTAAAAAGGCAAATGTCTTAAATACTTTATTTTTACCCATGTGCAGCGTGACATAACCAAGGGCGATGTAAGCGAGTACACAAGTTAGCTTTTCAGTTAACCAGCCATTACCAGCCGTAAAAGGCATAAACCCTGTAATGAAAATTAATGCCACACCACTAGCTAAAAGAGCAGTATCGACAATATGGGGAGTTATCTTGAAAAACTTTTTATTTAACAATGATGAGTTTGCCATCATCATGATGTAGCGAGTCACAAACAGTAAAACACTAAGTGCGATTGCAACTAAATGCAGATGTTTCATTGCCATATACATAATTATAATTCTCCTTGCCAGCAGCCCATCGTAACACGATCGAGCCCTGCATAGTCTTGACTGGTAGATACTTGTTGATAACCCAGCTGCTCTAAAATAGTTCTTACAGCCAAACCTTGCTCGAAGCCATGCTCCATTAACAACCAACCACCTACTGTTAAGTGTTTACGTCCTTGCGCGCTAATAATACGGATATCAGCTAAGCCATTATCATCAGCAACTAATGCACTCTTTGGTTCAAAACGGACATCACCTTGAACTAAATGGGGATCGGCGTGATCAATATAAGGCGGGTTACTCACAATTAGCTCAAACACATCATTGTGTTGTAATGGTGAATACCAGCTTCCCGCTAAAAATCGGGTATTTAATATTGATAAACGTTGGCTATTTTCATGTGCAAGTTCAGCCGCTTCTTGACGTAAATCAATGCCTGTAACCTGAAGACTTGGATACTCAGAAGCAATCGCCAGTGCAATCGCACCGGTTCCTGTTCCTAAATCCAATACTTTGGAAGTAGCGCTTGTGATTTTATCTAATGCAAGTTCAACCAAGCGCTCAGTATCAGGACGTGGGATCAAGGTTGAAGGTGAGACTTTTAATGGCAGTGACCAAAATTCACGCTCACCAACAATATATGCGATAGGTTCACCATTTAGGCGGCGTGCTAGTACCTGCTGAAAAATATTATATTGCTCATCATCTAGTTGCTTTTCAGGCCACGTTAATAAATAACTACGTGGCTTATCAAGTACATGACATAACAACACAGCACTATCAAGTTGCGGACTCTCAGAGCCCGCACTTGCTAGTTGTTCCGTGGTTTGCTTTAGCAAATATTTAATGCTTTGAGGCATTAGTTTTGCTCAGACATCGCAGCTAGCTGATCCGCTTGGTATTCAGTAAATACAGGTTGGATCAATGCATCTAAATCACCTTCCATCACTTCATTTAAGCGGTAAAGTGTCAGTGTAATACGGTGATCAGAAACACGACCTTGTGGGTAGTTATAAGTACGAATACGGTCAGAGCGATCGCCTGAACCTAGTAGGTTACGACGTGTACTCGCTTCTTCAGCATTACGTTTCTCTTCTTCGGCTTTGATAATACGAGCAGCAAGTACCGACATAGCTTTTGCTTTATTCTTATGCTGTGAACGCTCATCCTGACACTCAACAACAATACCTGTTGGTAAGTGAGTAATACGAATTGCAGAATCGGTGGTGTTAACGTGCTGACCACCCGCACCAGATGAACGGAAGGTATCAATACGTAGATCGCCAGCATTGATTTCTGGAATTTCCGCTTCTGGAATTTCAGGTAATACCGCAACAGTACAAGCTGAAGTATGAACACGACCTTGAGATTCTGTTGCAGGGACACGCTGAACGCGGTGACCGCCTGACTCAAATTTCAAAATACCGTAAGCACCATCGCCGTTGACTTTAGCGATCATCTCTTTATAACCACCTTGTTCAGAACGGTTTTCATTGATGATCTCAATACGCCAGCCACGACGTTCTGCATATTTGCTATACATACGGAAAAGATCACCAGCAAAGATACCCGCTTCATCACCACCGGCACCTGCACGGATTTCAACAAAACAGTTACGATCATCATTAGGATCTTTAGGAATCAATAGCACCTGAAGTTCATCAGCTAAGCGTTCAATTTCTGCTTTAGCTTCTTTGATCTCTTCTTGTGCCATTTCACGCATTTCTGCATCGTCTTCCTGCGCCATTTCTTCCGCAGCCACTAAATCTTCTTTTGCTTGTTGGTAAGCTTGAAAACACTTAGTCACTTCTTCTAGCTGAGAGTATTCTTTTGAAAGCGCACGAAAGCGGTTTTGATCCGCAAGAACACTTGGATCACCAAGGAGATGTTGAACTTCTTCGTAACGTTCAACAAGAGTTTCTAATTTAACTAAAATTGATTGCTTCATAATCTTCTAAAAGTGCTGAGCGAAAGCCAAAGGCGATCAACTACTAATCGTTATAGGAATCCAGACCAAGTGCTTCACGAATCACAGCTAATTTGTCAGATTCGCCATTTTTTGCGACCTGCTGCATAGCCTTGGTTGGTGCATGGATAAGCTTATTGGTAAGTTTATTACTGAGCTCTGCTAACGCCTTCTCAGGCTCGGTACCATTAGCAATGGCTTGGAGACTACGCTGTAGTAGCTCCTGTTTAATTTGTTCGGCAAATTGACGATAATCTCGAATACTATCAACCGCTTCAAGTGAACGTAACCACTGCATAAACACAGCGCTTTCTTCACTTACAATCGCTTCAGCTTGAATCGCTGCGACCTTACGCTGCTCACGGTTCTTCTCTACAATCGAATGAAGATCATCAACAGAATATAAATAAGCATCGTTCAATTCGCCAACTTGTTGTTCTATATCTCTAGGCACAGCAATATCCACCAACAGCATAGGTTGATGACGACGTCGCTTTAATGCCATTTCAACCATCCCTTTACCTACAATCGGTAATGGGCTTGCGGTTGAACTAATAACAATATCAGCGCGATGGAGGTAATCAGGAATTTCTTCAAGACTGATCACTTCAGCACCAAACTCTTGTGCAATACCTTCCGCTCTCTCACGCGTACGGTTAGCAACAATCAAACTATTACAACCTTGTTCAACGACATGGCGAGAAACAAGTTCAATCGTTTCGCCTGCGCCAACCAGTAAAATAGTAGCACCGGATAAAGACTCAAAAATTTGTCGCGCTAAAGAACACGCCGCATAAGCTACAGAGACAGCATTACCGCCAATGTCAGTTTCAGTACGTACGCGTTTCGCTACTTTAAAGGTTTTTTGAAACAGCTTTTCTAAGGTGCCACCTACTGCTTCATTGTCTTTTGACTCCGAATAAGACTGCTTCACCTGTCCTAGGATTTGCGGCTCGCCCAATACTAACGAATCTAGGCCACAAGCAACACGCATTAAATGACGTGCTGCCGCTTGCTCTTCATGAAAGTACAGGCTTGGCATCAGTTCTTCGGCTGTGATCTGATGAAATTTGGTCAACCAGTCAATGATCACACCCGGCCCTGACTGTGAAATATCACAGTAAACTTCAGTACGGTTACAAGTAGATACTATAACCCCACTTAATACCTCAGGGTGGTTTTTCAGCTGCTGCAACGCCAAAGAAAGCTTTTCAGGAGAAAAAGCCACTTTTTCGCGTAAATCAACAGAAGCTGTTTTATGGTTGATTCCTAATGCAAGCAAGGTCATGGAGACGGTGTACCCACTTCGCCAGTGAAAAAAATCTAAGGAGGGGATTTTACTTGATGCCCTGACTTAATAAAAGGTAGCTGACGTAATCAATCAATAATGACTGCATTTTTATTGCCTTATTTGCTTAATTTACCCCTTATTTTTGCTTAATATTTGGCTTTAATTAAAATAATCGTTATTGTTTTTGCTCATTCTTATTACGAGCTTTCATCATGAGATTACGTAATTTAGCCTTTATTGCTATTACATTTGCCTTATTATCTGGCTGTGCACAAACGCCAAAAAGCACACAAAAAGTAGATTGGGAAACCCATCAAACCCAATTAAAGCGCCTCACCGATTATCAAGCGAAAGGTGTATTTGGTTATTTAAGTCCTGAGCAACGCATATCTCTCACCTTTAACTGGAAAAATCATGGTGATGGATACCAGTTAATCTTAACAAAAATGTATAAAACTGTCCTTAATCTCAATGCAGAACCGGGTAACGTCACGCTAATCGATCCTGATGGTAAAACCTATCATGGCACTGATGCTGCACAATTAGTGAAGCAATTAACAGGAATCGAATTACCCTTATCACAAATGCGCGATTGGCTGATTGGTTTACCGACAGCTGCTGATACATATCAGCTAAACAACAATGATCAAGTCGCTTTTCTTGCCAAAGAGATTAACGGTCAAGTATGGGAAATGCACTACAACACGTATAATGATCAAAGCCCTGCATTACCCACGCAAATGGTACTAAACCAAGGTAAACTCAAAATTAAAATAAAAATCTCTAACTGGTTAGCGAATTAAACAGCAAAGCATTTACGATTACTCAAAATAGACGAGCATTGCATGAGTCAATACATCCCTTTTGGTGTCGCGAGCCAATGGCCAGCGCCAGCAAAACTGAATTTATTTTTATACATCACTGGCCAACGTCCAAATGGCTACCATGATTTACAGACGCTATTTCAATTTGTCGATTATGGCGATACTTTAACCATCACGCCACGTCGTGATAACCAAATTAATTTGACGCCTGTAATTGAAGGGGTTAAAACCGAAGACAACCTTATTTATCGCGCTGCACATGCACTTCGTCAAGCGGCAAATTGTGACTTAGGTGTCGATATTCATATTGATAAGACCCTTCCCATGGGAGGTGGTCTTGGGGGTGGTTCCTCCAATGCAGCAACAACATTAGTCGCCCTCAATTATCTTTGGCAAACTCAGCTATCGGTTGATAAATTAGCAGATATTGGTCTTAAATTAGGTGCTGATGTTCCTGTCTTTGTGCGTGGAAGTAGTGCATTCGCCGAAGGTATTGGTGAAAAGCTGCAACCAGCAGAACCTCAAGAAAAATGGTTTTTAATCGCAAAGCCTGATATTAGTATTGCAACTGTCGATATTTTCACCCATCCTGAACTCCCGCGTAATTCTAAAAAACGTAGCCTCGATACACTGTTACGTGGAGTTTACGAAAACGATTGCGAAAAAATTGTAAGAAGTCTTAATCCTGAGGTTGATCAGGCGCTTTCGTGGCTGTTAGAATACGCGCCGTCAAGATTGACTGGCACTGGCGCTTGTGTGTTTTCTGAATTTAACACTCAACAAGAAGCCAACGCAATCCTGAACATTTTACCTGACTGGCTCCACGGATTTGTCGCAAAAGGTGTCAACACGTCTCCTCTAATGACAGCCTTAACCGCACATTCTACGGATTGTCAGTAATTACAACTTGGACGCAACCTGAGGTTTACACCGTGCCTGATATGAAGCTGTTTGCTGGTAACGCAACACCAGAACTAGCCCAACGCATCGCTGATCGTCTTTATATTTCCTTGGGAGATGCTACGGTTAACCGTTTCTCCGATGGTGAAGTATGTGTACAAATTAATGAGAACGTACGTGGTAGCGACGTGTTCATTATCCAATCAACTTGTGCACCAACGAACGACAACCTAATGGAACTGGTTGTTATGATCGATGCACTACGCCGCGCTTCAGCGGGCCGTATTACTGCTGTAATTCCATACTTTGGTTATGCTCGCCAAGATCGCCGCGTTCGCTCTGCTCGTGTGCCAATTACTGCTAAAGTTGTTGCTGATTTCCTTTCTAACGTAGGTGTTGACCGTGTTTTAACTGTTGACCTACACGCAGAACAAATCCAAGGTTTCTTCGACGTACCTGTTGATAACGTATTTGGTAGCCCTGTACTACTTGAAGATATGCTAGCAAAAGATCTACAAGATCCAGTGGTTGTTTCTCCTGATATCGGTGGTGTTGTACGTGCTCGTGCAATCGCTAAACTGCTTGATGACACAGATATTGCTATCATTGATAAGCGTCGCCCTCGTGCAAACGTTTCTCAGGTTATGCATCTAATCGGTGATGTTGAAGGCCGTGACTGTATTATCGTTGATGATATGATCGATACAGGTGGTACATTGTGTAAAGCTGCTGAGGCACTAAAAGAACGTGGTGCTAAACGTGTATTTGCTTACGCAACTCACCCAGTATTTTCAGGTAGTGCACTAGAGAATATCCGTGAATCTGTTATCGATGAAATTATCGTTACAGACTCAATTACGCTAACAAAAGAAATTGAAGCAACGGGTAAAGTATCAGTATTAACACTGTCAGGTATGCTAGCTGAAGCTATTCGTCGCATTAGCAACGAAGAATCAATTTCAGCAATGTTTGAGCACTAATTTGCTCACTCGGTTAAATTGCCTTAATTTAACCAGATAAGATATTTACGCCTCGCTACTGCGAGGCGTTTTCTTTTGTCTAGCCTGCAAAAACAGTGACGATGAAGAGCCATATCAATTTTAGTTAATTTAATATAGTATATGGCGCGTTTTGAGCCCGACACCCAGTAACTCATTGTCACTATAATTTAAGATGCAACCCGCTAAGTTACTGGTAAATGACAAGAGAGATAAACGTGAGTAATAATATTCGTTTGCTTGTTGGCCTCGCTAACCCGGGTCAAGAATACGCTAACACCCGCCATAATGCCGGTGCATGGGTCGTTGAAGAATTAGCGCGCGTCCACAATGTAACCCTTCGTCCTGACCCCAAGTATTTTGGTTTAACAGGAAGAATTACAGTCAATGGACAAGATCTTCGCCTATTGATCCCATCGACTTTTATGAACCTATCAGGAAAGTCGGTTGCTGCGTTAGCTAACTTCTTCCAAATCAAACCCGAAGAAATTTTAGTTGCTCACGATGAATTAGATTTACCACCCGGTGTTGCGAAATTTAAAAAAAGTGGTGGTCATGGCGGACATAATGGTCTTCGCGATATCATTAATAAAATGGGCAATAATAAAGATTTCTATCGTCTGAGGATCGCTATCGGTCATCCAGGCGATAAAAACAGAGTCGCAGGCTACGTACTTGGAAAAGCACCAGCTAAAGAGCAAGAATTGATTGATGCAGCAGTAGATGAATCTGTTCGCTGTATTGATATCTTACTTAAAGACGGCTTAACAAAGGCGCAAAATCGCCTACATACATTCAAAGCAGAATAGCCACACATTTTAGCGTACTATTTTGCCGCTATAGATACAGTCGTTCGTACTATAGTTGAGTTGTTACACAGAATAATCACCAAAAGGGTTTTAAACCATGGGTTTTAAATGCGGTATCGTAGGTCTACCAAACGTTGGTAAGTCAACTCTATTCAACGCCTTAACAAAAGCGGGCATTGAAGCAGCAAACTTCCCGTTCTGTACTATTGAACCAAACACAGGTGTAGTTCCTGTTCCTGATCCACGTATGGATGCATTGGCAGTTTTCGTTAATCCAGAACGTATTCTACCGACGACAATGGAGTTTGTTGATATCGCGGGTCTTGTTGCTGGTGCATCAAAAGGTGAAGGCCTTGGTAATAAGTTCCTAGCTAATATCCGTGAAACAGATGCCATTGGTCACGTAGTACGTTGTTTTGAAAACGACAACATTGTCCACGTAGCTGGTCGTATCGACCCTCTAGAAGATATTGACATTATCAATCTTGAGCTTGCGATGGCTGATTTAGATACGTGTGAGCGTGCTATTTTCCGTCTAGCTAAGCGTGCTAAAGGTGGTGATAACGATGCTAAGTTTGAAATCAAAGTTCTTGAGAAAATGCAACCAATCTTAACTGATGGTGGTATGGCTCGTTCAATGGAGCTTAGCAAAGAAGAGTTAGCTGCGGTTGACTATCTTCACTTCTTAACGCTTAAGCCAACGATGTACATTGCGAACGTAAATGATGACGGTTTTGAAAATAACCAGTTCCTTGACAAAGTAATTGCACGTGCCGCTGAAGAAAATGCGGTTGTTGTTCCTGTATGTGCAGCAATGGAATCAGAGATCGCTGAACTGGATGACGAAGATCGTGAAGAATTCCTTGCTGATATGGGTATCGAAGAACCAGGTCTTAACCGCGTGATCCGTTCAGGTTATGAGCTACTATCTCTTCAGACTTACTTTACTGCTGGTGTTAAAGAAGTACGAGCATGGACAATCCCTGTAGGTGCAACAGCGCCAAAAGCAGCAGGTGTTATCCACACTGACTTCGAAAAAGGCTTTATTCGCGCAGAAGTTATTGGCTATGACGATTACATCAATTGCGGTGGTGAGTCAGGTGCAAAAGAAGCTGGTAAATGGCGTCTAGAAGGTAAAGAATACATTGTTAAAGACGGTGATGTTGTTCACTTCCGTTTTAACGTGTAATTTTTAGCCTAGTCGCTAGTCTCACAAATTCTATAAGCCGGCTTTTTAGCTGGCTTATTTTTATCTAAATAGAAATTACACTTATTTGTTAGCAATATAAATAACTTGATAATGTTCACATTTATTGAAGTTTTAAGCTGACAATCGTAATTTCAGTTTGTCATTCGCACACATCGCCCAAATATACGCCTAACAAACGAATTTTGGCGATATATTTAAAAAAACTATTGACGGTTTTCGCTGGTATGAGCATAATGCGCCCCGTTCCCGATACAGCGGCTCATTAAGAATCACTGTGAAAAATCGGAAAATGGCTACGTAGCTCAGTTGGTTAGAGCACATCACTCATAATGATGGGGTCACAGGTTCGAATCCCGTCGTAGCCACCATTCAATTTTCACGTTAAAATTGAATGTCAGTTATAGAAACTGATAACATGCGGAAGTGGCGGAATTGGTAGACGCACCAGATTTAGGTTCTGGCGCCGCAAGGTGTGAGAGTTCAAGTCTCTCCTTCCGCACCATTCTCTCAATAGGGTTGAGAGATGCTTTTAAAAAGCACTTGTAGGTCTATCGCCAAGCGGTAAGGCAGCGGCTTTTGATGCCGCCATTCCCTGGTTCGAATCCAGGTAGACCTGCCACTATTTAAGAGTATTGATGAATATCAGTATTCTGTGTTGGCTACGTAGCTCAGTTGGTTAGAGCACATCACTCATAATGATGGGGTCACAGGTTCGAATCCCGTCGTAGCCACCATTTATTCTTTAAATCAGCTTTTTACCAATTACTGATTTAAATTGTACAACTAGAGACAACAGTTACTTGTAACTGACAATATGCGGAAGTGGCGGAATTGGTAGACGCACCAGATTTAGGTTCTGGCGCCGCAAGGTGTGAGAGTTCAAGTCTCTCCTTCCGCACCATTCTCTCTAGTTTGTGAAAAGTCTTGTGTAAACAAGCGCTGTAGGTCTATCGCCAAGCGGTAAGGCAGCGGCTTTTGATGCCGCCATTCCCTGGTTCGAATCCAGGTAGACCTGCCATTATTTAAGAGTATTGATGAATATCAGTATTCTGTGTTGGCTACGTAGCTCAGTTGGTTAGAGCACATCACTCATAATGATGGGGTCACAGGTTCGAATCCCGTCGTAGCCACCATTTATTCTTTAAATCAGCTTTTTACCAATTACTGATTTAAATTATACAACTAGAGACAACAGTTACTTGTAACTGACAATATGCGGAAGTGGCGGAATTGGTAGACGCACCAGATTTAGGTTCTGGCGCCGCAAGGTGTGAGAGTTCAAGTCTCTCCTTCCGCACCATTCTCTCTAGTTTGTGAAAAGTCTTGTGTAAACAAGTGCTGTAGGTCTATCGCCAAGCGGTAAGGCAGCGGCTTTTGATGCCGCCATTCCCTGGTTCGAATCCAGGTAGACCTGCCATTATTTAGATTGATTGTCTCGACAGTTAATCATGCGGAAGTGGCGGAATTGGTAGACGCACCAGATTTAGGTTCTGGCGCCGCAAGGTGTGAGAGTTCAAGTCTCTCCTTCCGCACCATTATTCTTTAGATCAGTTTTTACCAATTACTGATTTGAAAAATACAACTAGAGAAACAACAGTTATTCGTAACTGACAATATGCGGAAGTGGCGGAATTGGTAGACGCACCAGATTTAGGTTCTGGCGCCGCAAGGTGTGAGAGTTCAAGTCTCTCCTTCCGCACCATTATTCTTTAGATCAGTTTTTACCAATTACTGATTTGAAAAATACAACTAGAGAAACAACAGTTATTCGTAACTGACAATATGCGGAAGTGGCGGAATTGGTAGACGCACCAGATTTAGGTTCTGGCGCCGCAAGGTGTGAGAGTTCAAGTCTCTCCTTCCGCACCATTCTCTCTAGTTTGTGAAAAGTCTTGTGTAAACAAGCGCTGTAGGTCTATCGCCAAGCGGTAAGGCAGCGGCTTTTGATGCCGCCATTCCCTGGTTCGAATCCAGGTAGACCTGCCATTATTTAAGAGTATTGATGAATATCAGTATTCTGTGTTGGCTACGTAGCTCAGTTGGTTAGAGCACATCACTCATAATGATGGGGTCACAGGTTCGAATCCCGTCGTAGCCACCATTTATTCTTTAAATCAGCTTTTTACCAATTACTGATTTAAATTATACAACTAGAGACAACAGTTACTTGTAACTGACAATATGCGGAAGTGGCGGAATTGGTAGACGCACCAGATTTAGGTTCTGGCGCCGCAAGGTGTGAGAGTTCAAGTCTCTCCTTCCGCACCATTCTCTCTAGTTTGTGAAAAGTCTTGTGTAAACAAGTGCTGTAGGTCTATCGCCAAGCGGTAAGGCAGCGGCTTTTGATGCCGCCATTCCCTGGTTCGAATCCAGGTAGACCTGCCATTATTTAGATTGATTGTCTCGACAGTTAATCATGCGGAAGTGGCG
>NZ_CH724145.1:473733-476326 GCF_000153325.1 Photobacterium sp. SKA34 | reverse complement strand
GAACCAACGTATTCGTATCCGCTTAAAGGCGTTCGATCACCGTTTGATCGATCAGTCAACTGCGGAAATCGTTGAAACAGCTAAGCGTACTGGCGCGCAGGTTAAGGGTCCAATCCCTCTTCCTACTCGTAAAGAGCGCTTCACTGTTCTTATTTCTCCACACGTTAATAAGGACGCACGTGACCAGTACGAAATTCGTACACACAAGCGCCTTATCGACATCGTTGAGCCTACAGACAAAACTGTTGATGCTCTTATGCGTCTAGATCTAGCTGCTGGCGTTGACGTACAGATCAGCCTAGGTTAAGGGGAGATAAGAGAATGATTGGTCTAATCGGTCGTAAAGTGGGCATGACCCGCATCTTTACCGAAGATGGCATTTCTATTCCAGTTACTGTTGTTGAAGTTGAAAACAACCGCGTTACTCAGGTTAAATCTGTAGAAACTGACGGTTACAACGCAATTCAAGTAACAGCTGGAACTAAGAAAGCTAGCCGCGTATCTAAGCCAGAAGCAGGTCACTTTGCTAAAGCAGGTGTTGAAGCTGGTCGCGGTCTTTGGGAATTCCGTCTAGAAAACAGTGAAGAGTTTGCAGTTGGCGCTGAGCTAAATGTTGAACTATTCAACGATATTAAAAAAGTAGACGTTACTGGTACATCTAAAGGTAAGGGTTTCCAAGGTGCTGTTAAGCGCTGGAACTTCCGTACTCAAGATATGACCCATGGTAACTCCTTGTCTCACCGTGCACCGGGTTCAATTGGCCAATGTCAAACTCCAGGTCGCGTATTTAAAGGCAAGAAAATGGCTGGTCACATGGGTGCTGAGCGTGTAACGACTCAAAACCTAGAGATCGTACGTGTTGACGCTGAGCGCAATCTGCTTCTTATTAAAGGTGCAGTACCGGGCTCAACAGGCGGCAACGTGATCGTTAAACCAGCTGTTAAAGCGTAACGTCGAGGAGTTAGTAATGGAATTGGTAGTCAAAGGCGCTGACGCGCTAACTGTCTCCGAAACTACTTTTGGGCGTGATTTCAATGAAGCGCTTGTACACCAAGTAGTTGTTGCTTTTGCAGCAGGTGCTCGTCAGGGTACACGTGCTCAGAAGACTCGTTCAGACGTTTCTGGTGGTGGCGCTAAGCCATGGCGCCAGAAAGGTACTGGTCGCGCTCGTGCAGGTACAATCCGCAGTCCGCTATGGCGTTCTGGTGGTGTTACTTTCGCTGCTCGTCCTCAGGATCACAGCCAAAAAGTAAACAAGAAAATGTACCGCGGTGCTATGAAGAGCATTCTTTCTGAGTTAGTTCGTCAAGAGCGTTTAATCGTTGTTGATAACTTCACTCTAGAAGCACCAAAGACAAAAGCACTAGTAGCTAAGCTTAAAGAGCTTGAGCTAACTGATGCACTAATCGTTACTGGCGAGTTAGATGAGAATCTATTCCTTGCAGCACGTAACCTATACAAAGTAGACGTACGTGATGCAGCGGCAATCGATCCAGTTAGCTTGATCGCTTTCGATAAAATTGTAATGACTGCAGCAGCAGTTAAAGCAGTTGAGGAGATGCTAGCATGATCACTGAAGAGCGTATTTTAAAAGTTCTACGTGCTCCGCACATTTCTGAAAAAGCATCAATGGCTGCAGAAAACGCTAATACTATCGTTTTCAAAGTAGCATTGAATGCAACTAAGAAAGAGATCAAAGCAGCAGTTGAAAAACTGTTCGAGGTTGAAGTTAAGTCTGTAAATACTCTTATCACTAAGGGTAAGACCAAACGTCAAGGTATGCGCCAAGGCCGTCGTTCAGACGTGAAGAAAGCGTATGTTATCTTGAAAGAAGGTCAAGACATCGACTTCGCTGGTAGTGCAGAGTAAGGCTAGGAGCAAAGAAGAATGGCTATTGTAAAATGTAAGCCGACTTCCCCAGGTCGTCGCCACGTAGTTAAAGTGGTTAACTCTGACCTGCATAAGGGTAAGCCGTACGCACCACTTCTAGAGAAAAACTCTAAGACTGGTGGTCGTAACAATAACGGTCGTATCACTGTACGTCACATCGGTGGTGGTAATAAACAACATTACCGTCTAATCGACTTCAAACGTACTAAAGATGGCATCCCAGCGAAAGTTGAGCGCCTAGAATACGATCCAAACCGTAGCGCAAACATTGCTCTAGTTCTGTACGCAGACGGTGAGCGCCGCTACATTATCGCACCTAAAGGTATCCAAGCTGGTGATGTTATCCAGTCTGGTCAAGATGCTGCTATTAAAGTTGGTAACACATTACCAATGCGCAACATCCCAGTAGGTTCAACAGTACACTGTGTTGAACTTAAGCCTGGTAAAGGTGCTCAGCTGGCTCGTTCAGCTGGTGCATACGCTCAGATCATTGCACGTGCAGGCACTTATGTGACTCTACGTCTACGTTCTGGTGAGATGCGTAAAGTTCTTGCTGAAGGTCGTGCGACTCTAGGTGAAGTTGGTAATGCAGAACACATGCTACGTGAGCTAGGTAAAGCTGGTGCTTCACGCTGGGCGCGGTGTTCGTCCAACTGTACGTGGTGTTGTAATGAACCCAGTTGATCACCCACACGGTGGTGGT
>NZ_CH724145.1:445688-473325 GCF_000153325.1 Photobacterium sp. SKA34 | reverse complement strand
GATCGGTCACAAGCTAGGCGAATTTGCACCAACACGTACTTACCGTGGCCATGCTGCGGATAAGAAAGCTAAAAAGCGCTAAGGAGTAGGTAATGGAAGCTATCGCTAAACATCGCTTTGCTCGCATTTCGCCGCAAAAAGCTCGTTTGGTTGCAGATCAACTGCGCGGTAAGCCAGTTGCTCAAGCTCTAGAAATTCTTAACTTCAGCAACAAAAAAGCTGCTGATTTAATCAAGAAAGTTTTAGAGTCAGCTATCGCTAACGCAGAACACAACGAAGGCGCAGACATTGATGATCTTAATGTTGCTAAAATCTTCGTTGACGAAGGTCCTACCATGAAGCGTATTATGCCTCGTGCTAAAGGCCGTGCCGATCGCATCTTGAAGCGTTCTAGCCACATCACTGTTGTTGTAGCAGACCGCTAAGAGACTAGGAGAGAAAGCAATGGGTCAGAAAGTACATCCTAATGGTATTCGTTTAGGCATCGTTAAGCCTTGGAATACCACTTGGTTTGCTAACAGCCAAGAGTTCGCTGACAACCTAGACGGCGATTTCAAGGTACGCCAGTTCCTTACTAAGGAACTAGCAAAAGCATCTCTATCACGCATCGTTATCGAGCGTCCTGCTAAGAGCATCCGTGTGACTATTCACACTGCTCGTCCAGGCGTAGTTATCGGTAAGAAAGGTGAAGACGTAGAGAAACTACGTGCAGCAGTAGCGAAGATCGCGGGCGTTCCAGCTCAGATCAACATCGCTGAAGTACGTAAGCCAGAACTAGACGGTCAACTAGTAGCAGACAGTATTTCGTCTCAGCTAGAGCGTCGTGTTATGTTCCGTCGCGCTATGAAGCGTGCAGTTCAGAACGCTATGCGTCTTGGCGCTAAAGGTATCAAAGTTGAAGTAAGTGGTCGTCTAGGCGGCGCTGAAATTGCACGTACTGAGTGGTACCGTGAAGGCCGTGTGCCTCTACACACTCTTCGTGCTGACATTGATTACGCAACTTCTTCGGCTCACACCCAATACGGTGTTATCGGCGTTAAAGTTTGGATCTTCAAAGGTGAAGTTCTAGGCGGTATGCCGGTTGAAGAGCCAAAGGCTGAGAAGCCTAAGAAGCAGCGCAAAAGCCGTAAATAAGGAGTTTATTGATGCTGCAACCAAAACGCACTAAATTCCGCAAGGCCTTTAAAGGCCGTAACCGCGGTCTAGCGAACGGTACTGAAGTAAGCTTTGGTGAATTTGGCCTTAAAGCTGTTGGTCGTGGTCGACTAACTGCTCGTCAAATCGAAGCTGCACGTCGTGCTATGACTCGTCATATCAAACGTCAGGGCCAAATCTGGATTCGTGTATTCCCAGACAAACCAATTACATCTAAGCCTCTTGAAGTTCGTCAAGGTAAAGGTAAAGGTAGTGTGGCTTACTGGGTTGCTCAAGTTCAACCAGGTAAAGTTCTATACGAAATGAACGGTGTTTCTGAATCACTAGCACGTGAAGCATTTAACCTTGCTGCACGTAAGCTACCAATCAAAACCACTTTCGTAATTAAGGCGGTGATGTGATGAATGCACAAGATCTACGCGCTAAAAGCGTCGAAGAGCTGAATGCAGAGCTTGTGAACTTGCTACGTGAACAGTTTAACTTGCGCATGCAAGCTGCTACTGGTCAATTACAGCAGACTCACAATCTAAAAACTGTACGTCGTGATATCGCACGTGTTAAAACCGTTCTGACTGAGAAGGCTAGCGCATAATGAGTGAGAAAATTCGTACTCAGCTTGGTCGCGTAGTTAGCGACAAAGGCGATAAGTCTATTGTTGTTGCTATCGAGCGTAAAGTGAAGCACCCGATCTACGGTAAGTACATCACACGCACGACTAAGCTTCATGCACATGACGAAAACAACGAGTGTGGCCTAGGCGATACTGTTGAAGTTTGTGAATGTCGTCCAATGTCAAAGACTAAGTCTTGGACACTTGTACGAGTAGTTGAAAAAGCACGTATCTAATTACTGACTTTTCAGCTATTTAAGTTAGCGGCCCTAAAAATTTTGGGGCCGTTCATTTTTTATCTACCCATCGAGCGAAAATGGTGTTATCATTCGCCGCCTTTGAAGAAAAGGCTTATCGACTCGTTTTGGGTCTAGATATTTAAAAAATTAGCGGAGCACTAACATGATCCAAATGCAAAGTATGCTTTATGCAGCGGATAACTCCGGCGCACGTAGCGTAATGTGTATTAAGGTTCTGGGTGGTTCTCACCGTCGCTATGCACATATCGGTGACATCATCAAGATTACAGTGAAGGAAGCAATTCCTCGCGGTAAAGTAAAGAAAGGTGATGTACTGAAAGCGGTGGTTGTACGCACCCGTAAAGGCGTTCGTCGTCAAGATGGCTCTGTCATTCGCTTTGACCGTAATGCTTGCGTATTGTTGAACGACACTACTGAGCAACCTATCGGTACCCGTATCTTTGGCCCAGTGACTCGTGAACTTCGTAACTCGAAATTCATGAAGATTGTATCACTAGCGCCAGAAGTACTTTAAGGAGCGACTATAATGGCAGCTAAAATCCGTCATAACGACGAAGTTATCATTCTTGCTGGTAAAGACAAAGGTAAGACTGGTAAAGTAACTAAGGTTCTAGCAACCGGTAAAGTTATCGTTGAAGGTATCAACATGGTTAAGAAACACCAGAAGCCGGTTCCGGCAATGGGTGTTCAAGGCGGTATCGTTGAGCAGGAAGCTGCGATCGATGCGTCTAATGTTGCTATCGTTAACGGTCAAGGTAAAGCGGACCGTGTAGGCTTCCGATTTGAAGACGGCAAAAAAGTTCGTTTCTTTAAGTCGACTGGCGAAACTATCAAGTAAGTTTGGAGTAGTACTATGGCGAAACTGCATGATTACTACAAAGAGACTGTTGTAAAAGAGCTTTCTGAAAAGTTTGAATACAAGAGTATCATGCAAGTCCCAAGGATCGAAAAGATCACACTTAACATGGGTGTGGGCGAGGCTATCAACGACAAGAAGCTGCTAGAGAATGCTGCTGCTGACATGACTGCAATTTCAGGTCAGAAGCCGCTAATCACTCTAGCTCGTAAGTCAGTTGCAGGCTTTAAGATCCGTGAGGGCTACCCTATTGGCTGTAAAGTAACCTTACGTGGCGAGCGTATGTGGGACTTTTTCGACCGTCTAATTGCAATTGCTGTACCGCGTATTCGTGACTTCCGTGGTTTAAACCCTAAGTCATTCGATGGTCGTGGTAACTATAGCATGGGCGTTCGTGAGCAGATCATCTTCCCAGAAATCGATTTCGATAAAGTAGATCGTGTACGTGGTTTAGACATCACAGTTACAACGTCTGCTAAATCTGATGAAGAAGCTCTAGCTCTACTGTCTGCTTTTAACTTCCCATTCCGTAAGTAAAAGTAAGGGTTACTAATGGCTAAAGAATCAATGAAGGCACGCGAAGCTAAACGTGCCAAGCTAGTAGCTAAGTTCGCTGAAAAGCGTGCAGCGCTAAAAGCTCTAATTAGCGACGTGAATGCGTCTGAAGAAGATCGCTGGAATGCAGTGCTTAAACTTCAGTCACTACCACGTGATTCTGCGAAGTCTCGTCAGCGTAATCGCTGTAACCAGACTGGACGTCCACACGGCTACCTGCGTAAGTTCGGTCTTAGCCGTATCAAGGTTCGTGAAGCTTGCATGAAAGGCGAGATTCCGGGTCTACGTAAAGCAAGCTGGTAATCCAGTAAGCAATTCAGAATCACGGAGTATTAACTTATGAGCATGCAAGATCCGATTTCGGATATGCTGACCCGTCTTCGTAACGGTCAGGCAGCGAAAAAAGTTGCTGTAAAAATGCCATCTTCTACGCTTAAAGTAGCTATCGCTGCTCTACTTAAAGAAGAAGGTTATGTGGCTGACTACACCTTATCTGGTGATGTTAAGCCTGAGCTAGAAGTTACTCTTAAGTACTTCGAAGCTAACCCAGTTATTGAGCAAATCCAACGTGTATCACGTCCTGGTTTACGCATCTACAAGAAAAAAGATGCGCTACCATCGGTGATGGGTGGCCTTGGTATTGCTGTTGTTTCCACTTCCAAGGGTCTTATGACCGACCGTGCTGCACGCAAAGCGGGACTTGGCGGTGAGATTATCTGCTACGTAGCATAATAGGAGTAGGATATGTCTCGTGTTGCAAAAGCACCTGTAGTTATTCCTGCCGGCGTAGAAGTTAAACTCAACGGTCAGGAAATTACTGTTAAAGGTTCTAAAGGCGAACTAGTTCGTTCTGTGAATGCAGCAGTAGTTTTAACTTTGGAAGAGAACAAAGTTACTTTCGGTCCTCGCGAAGGATTCGATAAAGCTTGGGCACAAGCAGGTACTGCTCGTGCACTAGTTAACAATATGGTTGTTGGTGTTACTGAAGGCTTCACTAAGAAGCTGACTCTTAAGGGTGTAGGTTACCGTGCTGCTATCAAAGGCAACGCTGTAGGTCTGACTCTAGGTTTCTCTCATCCAGTTGAGCACGAACTTCCAGCAGGTATCAAAGCTGAATGCCCTTCACAAACTGAAATCGTACTTACGGGTACTGATAAGCAGTTAGTTGGTCAAGTAGCTGCTGATATTCGCGCTTACCGTAGCCCTGAACCTTATAAAGGTAAAGGTGTTCGTTACGCCGACGAAGTTGTGCGTACTAAAGAAGCTAAGAAGAAGTAAGGTAACACTATGGATAAGAAAGCATCTCGTATCCGTCGTGCGACCCGAGCACGTCGTAAGATTGCTGAACTGGGCGCAACTCGCCTAGTTGTACACCGTACTCCACGTCACGTGTACGCTCAGGTAATTGCACCGAACGGCTCTGAGGTTATCGCAGCCGCTTCTACCGTAGAAAAAGCGATCCGTGAGCAAGTTAAGAGTACCGGAAACAAAGACGCTGCTACAGCTGTAGGTAAAGCTATTGCTGAGCGCGCGATTGAAAAAGGCATCTCTAACGTTGCATTCGATCGTTCTGGTTTCCAATACCACGGCCGTATCGCTGCACTAGCAGAAGCTGCTCGTGAAGCTGGTCTGAAATTCTAAGGTAGGCGGAAGATGGCTAACGAAAAGACACAATCAGATTTGAATGAAAAGCTGATCGCTGTTAACCGTGTTTCAAAAACGGTTAAAGGTGGTCGTATTTTCAGCTTTACTGCACTAACAGTAGTTGGTGACGGTAACGGTCGCATCGGTTTTGGTTACGGTAAAGCACGTGAAGTGCCAGCTGCAATCCAGAAAGCGATGGAAAAAGCACGTCGTAACATGGTTACAATTGCAATCAACGAAGGTACTCTTCACCACGCTGTTAAAGGTCGTCACACTGGTTCTCAAGTGTACATGCAACCTGCATCAGAAGGTACTGGTATCATCGCGGGTGGTGCAATGCGTGCAGTGCTAGAAGTTGCGGGTATCCGTAACGTACTAGCTAAAGCATACGGTTCTACTAACCCAATCAACGTTGTTCGCGCAACAATTGATGGTCTTAGTGGAATGAACTCTCCAGAAATGATCGCTGCTAAGCGTGGTCTTTCTGTTAAAGAAATTCTGGAGTAATCGACATGGCTAAAACTATTAAAGTAACCCAAACAAAGAGCTCTATCGGTCGTTTACCGAAGCATAAAGCATCTTTGCGTGGCCTAGGCCTTCGTCGCATCAACCACACTGTAGAACTTGAAGATACTGCTTGCGTACGCGGCATGATCAACAAAGTTCACTACATGGTTAAAGTTGAGGAGTAATCGTATGCGTTTGAATACTCTATCACCGGCTGCCGGTTCTAAGCCTTCTGCGAAGCGCGTAGGCCGTGGTATCGGTTCAGGTCTGGGCAAAACTTGTGGCCGTGGTCACAAGGGTCAGAAATCACGTTCAGGTGGTTCTGTACGTCCAGGCTTCGAAGGCGGTCAAATGCCTTTGAAACAGCGTCTACCAAAATTCGGTTTTACGTCTCGTAAGAGCCTTGTAACAGCTGAAGTTCGTCTAGCTGAGCTAGCGAAAGTTGAAGGTGATGTTGTAAGCCTTGAAACACTAAAAGCTGCGAATGTTATCACTAAGGACATCAAGTTCGTGAAAGTTGTACTTTCTGGTGAAATCGCTCGTTCAGTAACAGTGAAAGGCCTACGCGTTACTAAAGGCGCTCAAGCTGCTATCGAAGCTGCCGGCGGTAAAATCGAGGAATAATTAACTCGAGGATGAGGTACAGATGGCTAAACAACCAGGACAAGATTTTCGTAGTGCACAAGGTGGCCTAGCAGAGCTTAAGTCACGCCTATTATTCGTATTAGGTGCGATCTTAATATTCCGAGCAGGTTCTTTTGTACCTATTCCTGGTATTGACGCTGCTGTACTTGCCAGTCTGTTCGAACAGCAAAAGGGTACCATCATTGAGATGTTTAACATGTTCTCTGGTGGTGCACTCTCGCGTGCTTCTATTTTAGCTCTGGGCATAATGCCGTATATTTCTGCGTCTATTATTGTTCAGTTGCTAACAGTAGTTCATCCAGCATTAGCTGAGTTGAAGAAAGAAGGTGAGGCTGGCCGTCGAAAGATAAGCCAGTACACCCGATACGGTACGCTTGTCTTGGCAACCTTCCAAGCAATTGGTATTGCAACGGGGTTACCGAGTATGATTCCAGGGCTTGTACATAATCCAGGCCCTAGTTTCTATTTTGTTGCAGTGGTTAGTTTGGTTACCGGCACCATGTTTTTAATGTGGTTAGGTGAACAGATTACCGAGCGTGGTATTGGTAACGGTATATCGTTGATTATTTTCACTGGTATCGTTGCTGGTTTACCGCCAGCGATTGGACAGACCGTAGAGCAAGCGCGTCAAGGCGAATTGCACGTACTTCTTCTACTGTTAATTGTAGTTATATCTTTTGCTGTTATTTACTTTGTAGTGTTCATGGAACGTGGTCAACGTCGTATCGTCGTTAACTACGCCAAGCGTCAACAAGGCCGTCGTGTCTTTGCTGCGCAGAGCACACACTTGCCGTTGAAAATCAACATGGCAGGTGTTATACCAGCAATTTTTGCATCGAGTATTATTCTTTTTCCAGGTACACTGGCTCAGTGGTTTGGTCAAAGTGAAGGTCTAGGTTGGTTAAGTGATATTTCACTGGCTTTAAGTCCTGGTCAGCCTTTATATGTAATGCTTTATGCTGCTGCGATTATATTCTTCTGTTTCTTCTACACCGCGTTGGTATTTAACCCACGCGAGACAGCTGATAACTTGAAGAAGTCTGGCGCATTTATACCTGGCATACGCCCGGGTGAACAGACCGCAAAATATATAGATAAAGTGATGACGCGTTTGACTCTTGCAGGTGCGTTATATATTACCTTTATCTGTCTGATCCCCGAGTTCATGATGATAGCATGGAATGTACGCTTCTATTTTGGTGGTACTTCCCTACTAATCGTAGTTGTTGTTATTATGGATTTCATGGCTCAAGTTCAGACACATTTGATGTCTCAGCAATATGAGTCAGTTTTGAAAAAGGCTAATCTGAAAGGCTACGGTCGATAAGTTTAGTTATCCATATTTACGGAGTTTAGCAATGAAAGTTCGTGCTTCCGTTAAGAAAATCTGCCGTAACTGTAAAGTTATCAAGCGCAACGGTGTTGTGCGTGTAATTTGCAGTGAGCCAAAGCATAAACAACGCCAAGGCTAATTAGCAGAAATATTTCTTGCAAATTGAAGATAGGTTGGCTACATTAGCCAACCATATTTTGTTATGTGCAAAAGAATTGTACCACCGCTGCGTATCCTCAACGGGCTCTGCAGCGGTTATTCTTGTAAAGTACTAGGAGTGAATAGTGGCCCGTATTGCAGGCATTAACATTCCTGATCAAAAGCATGCTGTTATCGCATTAACTGCGATCTACGGCATTGGTAAAACTCGTTCTCAAGCTATTTTAGCTGAAACGGGTATTGCTGAAGATGTTAAGATCAGTGAACTAACTGAAGAGCAGATCGATCTACTGCGTGATGGTGTAGCTAAGTACACTGTAGAAGGTGATCTTCGTCGTGAAATTTCCATGAACATCAAGCGTCTAATGGATCTTGGTTGTTACCGTGGTCTTCGTCACCGTCGCAGTCTACCTCTACGTGGACAGCGTACTAAAACCAACGCTCGTACCCGTAAGGGTCCGCGCAAGCCGATCAAAAAATAGTCGGATAAGGTAGAGTACAATGGCAAAACAACCAACTCGCGCTCGTAAGCGCGTACGCAAGCAAGTAGCTGATGGCGTTGCGCACATCCATGCTTCTTTCAATAACACAATCGTAACCATTACTGACCGTCAAGGTAACGCTCTATCTTGGGCTACTGCAGGTGGTTCAGGTTTCCGTGGTTCTCGTAAATCTACTCCGTTCGCTGCACAGGTTGCTGCTGAGCGTTGTGGTGAAATGGCCAAAGAATATGGCGTTAAGAACCTGGAAGTTATGGTTAAGGGCCCTGGTCCTGGTCGTGAGTCTACAATCCGTGCTTTAAATGCAGCGGGTTTCCGTATCACTAACATTGTTGATGCGACTCCGATCCCTCATAACGGTTGTCGTCCACCTAAGAAACGTCGCGTATAACGTTTCGTTTCTAGGAAATTGGAGAAAGAAAAATGGCAAGATATTTGGGTCCTAAGCTAAAGCTTAGCCGTCGCGAAGGCACTGACTTATTCCTTAAGTCTGGTGTACGTGCGATTGATACCAAGTGTAAGATTGATAACGCGCCGGGCCAACATGGTGCTCGTCGTGGTCGTCTATCTGATTACGGCGTTCAGCTTCGTGAGAAGCAGAAAGTTCGTCGTACATATGGCGTACTAGAAAAACAATTCCGTAACTACTACAAGACAGCTGCCCGCATCAAGGGTAACACAGGTGAAAACCTGCTTCAGCTTCTTGAAGGTCGTCTAGATAACGTAGTTTACCGCATGGGCTTTGGCGCAACTCGCGCAGAAGCACGTCAGTTGGTAAGCCACAAAGCGATCCTAGTTAACGGTCAAGTCGTAAACGTTCCTTCTTTCAAGGTAGCGGCAAACGACGTTGTTAGCATTCGTGAGAAAGCTAAGAACCAAGCACGCATTAAAGCAGCTCTAGAAGTTGCTACACAGCGTGAACTACCGACTTGGGTCGAAGTAGACAGCAGCAAGATGGAAGGTACGTTTAAGCGTCTTCCAGAACGTTCTGATTTGTCTGCCGACATCAATGAACACCTGATCGTCGAGCTTTACTCTAAGTAAGGCTACAGTTAAGAGAGGACACAATGCAGGGTTCTGTAACAGAATTTCTTAAGCCGCGTCTTGTTGACATCGAACAAGTTAGCACGACACACGCAAAAGTAACTCTAGAGCCATTAGAGCGTGGTTTCGGCCACACTTTAGGAAACGCTCTTCGTCGTATTTTATTATCTTCTATGCCAGGTTGTGCTGTAACAGAAGTTGAAATCGACGGTGTGTTACATGAGTACAGCACCAAAGAAGGCGTTCAGGAGGATATCCTTGAAATTCTTCTAAACCTTAAAGGTCTAGCCGTTAAGGTTGAGGGTAAAGATGAAGTTATTCTTACTCTGAACAAATCTGGTGCAGGCCCTGTTGTTGCAGGTGACATCACCCATGATGGTGATGTTGAGATTGCGAACCCAGAGCACGTAATCTGCCATATTACTGATGACAATGCTGAATTAAGCATGCGCATCAAGGTAGAACGTGGTCGTGGCTACGTACCAGCATCAGCTCGTATTCACACTGAAGAAGATGAGCGTCCAATTGGTCGTCTGTTAGTAGATGCTATTTACAGCCCAGTGGACCGTATTGCTTACGCTGTTGAAGCAGCTCGCGTTGAACAACGCACTGACTTAGATAAGCTAGTAATCGATATGGAGACTAATGGTACTCTTGATCCTGAGGAAGCTATCCGTCGTGCAGCAACTATTCTTGCTGAACAATTGGATGCATTCGTAGATCTTCGAGATGTACGTGTTCCTGAAGAGAAAGAAGAGAAGCCGGAGTTCGATCCGATCCTACTGCGTCCTGTAGACGATCTTGAACTAACTGTTCGCTCTGCTAACTGTCTAAAAGCAGAAGCGATCCACTACATCGGTGATCTTGTTCAGCGTACTGAGGTTGAGCTTCTTAAAACGCCAAACCTTGGTAAGAAGTCTTTGACAGAAATCAAAGATGTATTGGCATCTCGTGGTCTATCTCTAGGTATGCGCCTAGAAAATTGGCCGCCAGCTTCAATCGCTGAAGATTAATAGTTTACTGATATCTAGTTAGAAGGATTAGGTCATGCGCCATCGTAAGAGTGGTCGTCAACTCAACCGCAACAGCAGTCATCGTAAAGCGATGTTCAGCAACATGGCTAGCTCTCTGGTACGTCACGAATTAATTAAGACTACCTTGCCTAAAGCAAAAGAGCTACGTCGCGTAATTGAGCCTTTGATTACCCTAGCTAAGACAGACAGTGTTGCTAACCGTCGTCTTGCATTCGCTCGTACTCGTGACAACGAAGTTGTTGCGAAACTATTTAACGAACTAGGTCCTCGCTTTGCAGCGCGTCCTGGTGGTTACACTCGTATCATGAAGTGCGGTTTCCGTACTGGTGATAAAGCTCCTATGGCTTACATCGAGTTATTAGACCGTCCTGCAAAGGAAGAAGCTGCTGCTGAATAAGCAATAGCCGTTAAATAAGAAGAGAAGCCGAGTCATTAGACTCGGCTTTTTTTTTGCATGTAATTTATAATGATGAATTCATTATGTGGTTATTATGCTCTATGTGATGCTTGATAGTTCAGGTTTTGGGGGGATTGAAAGTCATGTGTTACAGCTTTCATTACTTCTCAAAGATAAGAAAATTCCATTTAAAGTTGTTTTTATCTCTAAAGCATCTAATCACCCGCTTTACTGTTTATTAGAACAAAACCAAATTGAATATTTTACATCAGCGAGTTTTGTCCATTTTTCATTGTTAGTTCAGCCTCAAGATATTTTGCATGCTCATGGATATAAATCTTCATTATGGGCTCGATGTTTAAAGTTGCTACGAAGATGTAAGGTACTTACCAGTTTTCATGCTGGTGAGTTTTTAATTGGACGTTTAGCTTTTTATGAATGGCTTAATCGCTCGACTAGTTTTTTATCGACGAATTTTGCTGTAAGTGACGAGATAAAATCCAAAGTACCTTTTCAGTGTTATGTCCTAAATAACTTTATTCATTCTATTCCTTCCTTTGTTTTACGTAGCCGGCATACGATTTTGCAAGTCGGTTTTGTTGGACGACTGTGTCATGTCAAAGGCATTGACCGCTATCTACAACTTTCTAACCAATGCCCAACCATTAAATTTCATGTGTTTGGCGATGGTGAAGAGTCTAATTTATTGGGGAGTTATCCCAATATTAAATGGCATGGTGCCGTAGAAGATATGTCATCGCACTGGAACAAAATTGATTTATTGCTTATTTCTTCACGTGCAGAAGGACTTCCAATGGCAGCTTTGGAGGCGATGGCATATGGGATTCCTGTTATAGGAACCAAAGTTGGTGATTTACCTTTACTTGTTGATACGAGATGGCTTGTTGATGAGTTCGATTGGCCAAAGTTAGTCTGGTATATCCTATGCTTTGATTCTATGACGAACAAAGAATGGCAAGCGTGTTCTAAATATAGTTACATTCAAGTTGTAACTAAATTTAGTGGTAAACAACGTTGGAATACACTTGCTAACGCTTATGGAATTAAGCAGTAATCTATCTATATATGCTAATTAACGTTTTATCATCAATAGTTGAGCGTTGTGGGTTTAGCCAGATTTTCTTATGTCTTTCTTTTGCTTGATAATGTGTTAATTGATTAATTTGTTTGATTGTTATTGGTTGGTTTGTGAGTCCATCGCTGTAACAATGAAGGCTGACATCTTTGGTTAGTGTTATGAGTTTTGGCTTTATGGTTAATTGTGTATTAATCCCTAATAAGCCCATATTTTCTTCTAGATGTATGCTCTTATCATGACTTAGTTGGAGTGCTGCAGGCATGCCGGCATTGTAGATGTGTACAGTATCCTTGTTATCTATGATTATTATCATTAAGCAAATTAAATGACGATTATTAGGTGCAGCAATCAGTTGGTGATTGAGTATCTCGCATATATCTTTTGGACTTTCTATACCCGCATCAAGCAAACCAGCAATATAGCCAAACCAGCCAATACCGTTAGCTTTAGCTAATGGGCCATGCCCCATATTATCTCCGAGGATAAGCATTGCAGGCTTATCTTTTTGGGGTTCTCGATATAATAAAAAATCGCCTTGGTTTATTGGGTGTTGATCAATATCTATAGTGATATCTCGAAGTGTAATTTGGGATGGAAATTCTGATTGGTAAGGTGTCATTTGTGCTAGTAACTGTTTTTCAAAAACAGAGGCTAGCGTGCTATGGCGCTTTAACACTCGCTTCAGTATTGTGAGTAATTTTTCTTTATTAAGTGGTTTTGTCAAGTAGTCATCAATACCTGCTCTTGCTGCTTCTAAAAGTGTGGTGTCTTTGTTATCTGCTGAGATGAAAATAAAGGGCAATGATTGGCAGTGATTGAGTTCTGTCACTTTATCCCTAAAGCTGAAACCATCTATATCAGGCATATGTAAGTCAGTGATAACCATGTCGCATCGACTGTGTGATAACCATTCTAAAGCTTCGCAAGGTTTACTAAAAAGAATAAGTTGATAATGCTGACAGAGAAAAGAGGAAAAAAGTGCAAGTTGACTCGGGCTATCATCGACAATGAGAAGTTGTGGTTTTGGTTTTTTCTGAGGAAGTTTGAACTCAATAATATTTTGGTTGTTCGTTAGATAGTATTTAAAGTCAGGAAAGTAGGTGTTGATTAGCGCTAGTCCTAATTTATTGCAAGTTGGCTCTTTTGGTAATGTCGCAGAGCTGATTTTTTCTTTCATCGCTTGCCAGTGTGAGCTATTATCAATGATCTCAAATCGTGCTTTATTATTACGTAAGCCATATTTTAATTCGATGTGACTTGCTGTTAACTTTTGATGTGCTAATAAATTAACACAATATTCATTACACACTAAAATCAGATGTTGACTGAGCTCATAACTTAAATTGAGCTTATAACTTTGTGTCTTTAACCACTGCCTGATTGCTTTTAAATTATCGTATTTTAAGCAAAATGTTTGTTTGAACAATATTTGATTGATCATTGGTACTTTCCTTGTAGGAGCTGACTGCTCTTTAGTATTGCTGCAATTTTGTCTTTAAATTTTGTTGGTAGCCACCATGCTTTGTTTTCTAAACTTTTCAACATCCGCTGTGAAAGTGTCGGATTAAATTGATCATTAATGATTATCCCTATGATATTACAGTTACTTTTTTCGATCTTTCCAATGCTTGTTAACAATTCGCTTTCTGTCGTTTTTGCTGCAGAAAGGCATAACAGAATACCATCACTGACATTGGCGATATTCACGGCAGGAAGGTTACGCCAATTAGCGGTGTTGATATTACCAGTGTCACAAATAATGTAATGATAATGCTGCTGCCAATATTGAAGAAGATAGCGAAGTTTATGGGGTTGTCTTAATGTGAGCACTGTGGATTGCTCTTTAGGTTGGGGCAATATATCTAGAAACGGGTGTTTTTTGATGAGATTTTTCTCTTTATTCTTATTTTCGGCTTCCCATGATATTGGTTCGTATCCTTGCCCTGATCCAGAAAGATCAAGATCGATCAATAGTACTTTTGTTTTGTTTTCTGAGCAGCGTTCAGCTAGCCAGTAACTCATTGTTGAACTTCCGCACTTTTGATTGCAGCTCGCAATACAAATAATGCGTAGTTGTTGCTGGTGCAATTGTTGGAATAGGTGTTCCACTTCTTCACTTAACCAAGGTTTCATAGTGCAGTCCCTATAATTAGCAAGGTGGTAACAAAACTAAATGCATCTTGAAGTCCTTGACGTAGCAGTGAAGTAGTAGAGTCTTCTTCATTCGGTACGTATACCGTATCCCCAGGACGAAGCATTGGGATGGGGGTATCTGATGGGGATTTAATGTAGTCCCGCAGACTGAACGTTTGGCTTTTATCTCCACAACATGAACTATTAACGATCATAATTTTATCTATATATGCTTTATCTGTGGGGCCGCCAGCTTCTGCTAGTAAATCGAGTAAAGACATCTGGTTGTTGAATGAGTAACGTCCTGGATTGTTGACCTCTCCCATTAATCTGACAACGCGGTTTGCTGGTTTGTCCAGCCAGTCTCCATTACGTTGTGGGATATAGATAACATCCCCTGGTACGACTTTGGGTAATAAAGTTTCATCGCCTGTTTCAAAATATAGGGTGAGATTTAAGGTTGTAACATTTGCATGGCTGCCGTTGCGATGACTGATTTTTATTTGTTGTAAATTAGCATCTTTGTTGGGGCCATCAGCAGCAGAGAGTATATCTAAAAAACTTAATTGATTATTAAAGGCATACCTTCCGGGTGCATTGACAGAGCCAAAAACATAGATTGATTCTTCTGCATTTTGTCTTATCCAAGTTGATTTATTATCACTAGGATCATTAGGAAGCTCATCAACCATAATGGTATCTCCCGGCCTAATAGTTGGGAGTGCTGCAAAGTTACCGCCTCGGTCGATAAACTTCTCTAAATCAAAATATATAATACTATTTGGATCGTTTTTATTTTTCTTGATGATGCGAATACTGCTTAAGTTGGCGGTTTCTGAAGGGCCGCCTGCAAGGGCAAAAATTTCTAAAAATGTTAGCCTTTTATTCCAATTAAATCGTCCTGGGCCTTTTACCGAACCAATTACCATGACGCTTTTATCATCTTTTGGTTTCGTGGTTTGTGGTATATAGATGACGTCACCTGGGAGCACATTTGGGAGTAAGTTTTCATTACCTGTTTCAAAGTAATTGGCGAGATTAAGGTGAGAAACGGTCGTTCTTTTACCGTTACGGTGAGTGATGAGAACATCTTGTAAATCCGCTTCACTATTTGGACCATCAGCGGCTGAGAGAATATCAAGAAATCCCTGCTCATCATTAAACGCATATCGTCCGGGGGCTCCAACAGAACCAAATATATAAATAGAGTCTTTCGGTGATTGGCGTAACCAGCTTGCCTTATTATCACTGGGATCATCCGGGAGTTCATCGACAATGATTGTCATTCCTGCGGATAAGTGCGGTAGCAATCTTTTGGGGCTTCCTTCTTTCATGAAATGTTGAAGGTTAAAGAACGATACATCATGTCCATTATCGAGATTTTCATTTTCTAAAATTAATCGAATATTACTTAAGTTGGCTCGTTTTGTTGGACCTTCGGCATGGGCTAGTAGATCCATAAAGTCCATTACGGGACTCCATTCATAGCGTCCAGGTACGTTGACGGCACCGATGATTTTAATTGAGCGATCTTCTGTTATTTTAAGCCATGACTTTTCACTAACATTGGCTTTCTCTGGGACAAAAACAACATCGCCAGTTTTCATATGTGGAATATCATAAGTATGTGGTGATTTGGTATATTCGACTAAGTTTATTGTCATTGGAGCTTCTGTTTCGCTAAGGATTTTTATCTGAGTGGTATCAGCGAAACGGGTTGGTCCTCCGGCATTGGCGAGCACATCAATAAATCTTGTTTTTTTTCCTATCTCATAAGGCCCTGCAGCTTTTACTTCTCCCATGACAAAAACGGTTCTCGATGTTGTATTGATATCATCGACTTCAATTGGGGCAAAAATGGTTGTTCCCGGTTTTATTGGAGGCAGTAAAGATTCATCGCCAGTATCTAAGTAAGACTTTAAATCAAGTTGATACGGTTTGTTATTGGTAATGACACGGATCTTCGTTACATCAGCATGATGAGTAACGCCATCAGCTCTCATCAGCGCATCAACGACATTCATTTCGGGTTTATAGCTAAAGGTTCCTGGGTTTCTAACTTCGCCGAACAGGGTCAGCCCATCTCGCTCATTAGCATCTCCTGTGTTTTGTATTGCAGCCGCATCAAAATCAACTTCGATATTACCCAATAAAGGCGAAACAGGAACAAAAACGGTGTCACCATTTGTTAGTGTTGGCAAGGAAGATGGATCGCCAGTATCTAAGTACTTTTTATAATTGAATTGTTGAGATGTGCCGTTTTGGGTGATGGAGAACTTATCTAGTTGTGCCCCCGGCCTTGCCCCTCCGACCGCAGCAAGTGCTAATTGAATATTGCTATTGGGTTTGAGCGAAACGGTGCCAGGCTTTTCAACATACCCAAGAACATGGATACGGATAAGTTGTTCTTTTAAGGTAAGCTTAAAATCATTAAGGTTAAGATAGATTGATGATAATTTTTTCTTTATTTTTTGTTCAGCATCTTTGATCGTGAGATCTGCAATGGATACCGTGCCTATCTCTGGGAGTTGAATTTTACCGTTATCATCAATTATGAAATCGTCACGGAATGCTTTTTCGCCAGGCACAAATAGGAAAATACGATCGCCTGCCGTTAGCTTGATTGTATTGTCTGCCCGTAAAGGGGAGCATATCAAGAGAATGAGTAGGCAGAAGACACGGATCATAAGCCATCTCGTATTGCATGCCAGTCCTTTATATCAAATACGCGATGAATAGACTGAGTGTGATGTTCAACCAAGACTCTTGCTTCTACTTTCCTATTATTAAGCTGTTTTGTGAGAGTATTATCGGCAACAGCTTGGTTTTCTCCTACGCTAAATACACTGATCTGATTAGTATCAACGCCATTTTCTATTAGGAAATCTTTTACAGCATTGGCTCTTTCTAAGCCAAGCATGTAATTACCTTGTATGTGGCCTTGGCTATCGGTATAGCCAGTAAGTTGCAAATGCCAGTGACTTTGACGCTTTAAAATTTCGGCAGCATAGCGGAGAGATTCCTGATATTTAGGCAACAAAGTTGTTTTATTTAACGCAAACTGGTTGTCAACTTCCATATATAATAAAAAACGTTCTTTGAGTTCGACTTCAGAGTAATTAGGTTGAAGACAAAGGGTGTGATATTCCAACCAATCCATTTGTTGTTGAATGACTGCGTTTTGCGTTTGGTATTTTAAAAGGGTCATTTCGGCATCATGGTCAAAACCGTTCAAGGCTTCCTTCCGTGCTTGTAAGTACAAGTTTTGTAATCGGATATATTGACCGGGGAGACAATGTTTAGCTCCTCTTATCGCCAGTAGTTGTAGTTCAAACTGATGAAGTTCAAGTTGGCGTAATTGTGCTTGTTTGGGAGGAGGTAAAGGGGTCTCACCTGGAACAGGCCAGAAACTACTGCAACCCGTCAGTAGCAAAAAAAATGCGACAAGTAGCAATAAGGGGGCCCTCATTAGGTCAACTCTGCAGATGTGATGAGCGGGATGACTTTATCAATCCTGAGCATCTGCATCAGCTCTCTAGGCTGACCGTTAACATTAAGTAGACGTAAACGACGACCTCGGCTTTTTAAGCGCTTATAGAGAAAAACAATTGCACCAATACCACATGAATCGATAAATTGGACTTTTGTCATATCAATGACGAGTTCCATACGCTCGGTTTGGCTGAGAACATCAAATTCACTTTCAAGCTCTCTGGCTCTTTGCGCATCAAATTCATCTTGTAGAGCAAGTGCGATAACCGAACTGGATGATGCGAACATAGTTTTTCCTTATTCTCTATTTTAAATAATATGATTCAAAGGTTGTGCCAACTATTGTCCACGTCTCGTTACCATAATGTATGCTGTTTTGAGCAATATCCAGCAGTCCATTCTAAGCCATTGTAATGGTGACGCTAACGCGATAGCGTAGGCATGATCCCATGCGATCTTCGCTTTAACGTCTTCTATACAACTATCATAGCCTTGATTTACTTGCGCTAACCCTGTGATACCAGGGCGTAAGCCTCGGGTTCGTTCTAAGTAGAAAGGCAATGCATTTTGCAAATTTCCACATAGTTCAGGGCGCTCAGGGCGGGGGCCAATTAATGACATGTCTCCCTTTATCACATTAATAAATTGAGGCAGTTCATCTAATCGTGTATCTCTTAAGAAGCAGCCTATTCGTGTGATTCTAGGGTCATTTTTCTGAGACCATACGGCCCCACTTTTTGCTTCAGCGTTAGGTTTCATGGTGCGAAATTTCAACATTGAGAACAACATAATATGTTCATCATTTATTTGTCCGACACGTACTTGTCGATAAAAAATATCACCTTTGGAATCTAATCGTATCAGTAAGGCAATAAGAGGCCATAGCGGGAGTGTGAGTAATAATCCGATACAACTTAGAAGAATATCGAAGAAGCGTTTGAGGACAATGGTAAAAGAATGTTGGTAGGCATTGATAGGCGGCTGTTTTTTCCAACCATGTTTAAATTGTCCAAAGAGATAGCGCAGCATACCAATTAAAGAAGATAGGTAACTGCCTATTAAATAATGTAATTTATCTAAAAGTTTATTTTTAACACCTAATAAAGGGAGTGCCGCAAGGCCATATCCAACAACTTGTAACCCTGTTAACCATAGGGCGAGGAGTGATCCATGGGCGGCGAGATAGCAGGTTATGCTTAGGTACATGATAAAAAGAAAAGGCATTATGGTTCTTAAACCTTTACCGGAAGCGAATAACCATTTTACCCCTGGCTGGTGGAGATTAAACACAAAGCGACAGCGGATCAGCTGTTGTAAGTTACCTGCGCCAATACGTTGTCTTCGTTGATGGGTTTGTTCATTACTACTGATATCGAGTTCAATACTGTTTATGCATTCATTATAAATAACATTATAACCTTGCTTTAGAACTTGCATCGGCAGCATGAAATCGTCATTGATGGTGTCGTAAGGCAATGGCTGAAATAAGCGAGCTCGCATAATATAAAAAGCGCCATTGCCGCCAATAACACTGCCTAAATGTGATTCCGCGAAGCGCATATTATTTTGCCAAGACCAGTATTGCTTCTCACCAGTATTGCCATCATAAATAAGGTAATTACCTGTGATTGCGCCAACTTTAGGATCGTTAAAACTGTGAGTTGCTTGCTTAAGGGCATCTATCGAGATAAGTGCTGATACATCACTTAATGCAACCAGTTCTGCATAAGGTTGTGCCATCGTCATTAGTTGATTAAGGCGCGCTAACTTTCCTTTATTGCTGGTACAAATTTGCAACTTAAAGTGAATATTAGCTCGTTGGAATTGCCTCTCCCATTGGTGACAAAGTTCTGCGGTTGCATCGCTACAACCATCGCAACAAATGAAAATAAAAAGTTTGTCGGCGGGATAGTCAAGCATCAATAAATTAGCGAGTTTATCGTTAATATGTGCTTCCTCATTATAGGCAGGAATGAGGATCGCAATGGCAGGAAAACTATCAGGCTCTACAGTAATAATTTTTCGTTTCAAGTGTTGCCCATACCACACCATAACTGCGCTGTAGATAACATGATGATAAATAATAATGATCGATAGAGTTAAAAGGATAAACCAACTTATCATCATGGCTCGCTCCTTATTTCGCTAGGGCTTCATAAGCTGCTGTCATCGTTCTTACATCAGCAACGTGTTGGATGAAATGCGCTGTTTTTTTTTCATTGACTTTATGTGTCAGTACATGTTCTAGAGCGTGAGCTAATTGGACAGGATCATTTGGTGATATTAATACGCTGTTTTCTGGATGGGCGACATCGGGGATCGCACCAATATTTGATGCCACAATTGGTTTACCGCAAGCTTGTGCTTCAAGCAAAGCTAAGGGGAGCCCCTCATGACGTGATGGCATACAGAACACATCAATAGCGCGATAAAAAGAACGCATATTTTTACAATAACCCAACCAGTGAATACGGTGCTTAAGCTGTAAACGACAGGCTAGCTGTTTAAGGTTTGATAACTGCTCGCCATCACCAGCGATAACAAGGTGATAATGCTCTGGAAGTGATGATAGGGCGAGAAGCATGGTATCAATCCCTTTTTCTGTAACCAGCCGCCCAGCACAACCAATGAGTATCTGTTCCTGAGGCAATGCTAAGTCATGACGAGAGTCTGCTTGATCACCAATACAGTAAAAGTGACAGTCGATACCGTTATTAATAATATGATCGGCTGGACGACCTAATCGCTGATGAAGTTCTTTGGCTATTGTCGGTGCGTCGGCGACGAGTTCAACATGTTTATTTTTTAATAGCCACCGGGTGAGGGTCTGCTGTTTTGGCTCTTCTAGATGCCAGCTGTCGTGCTCAGTATGTATGTGGGTTGTACTTAATCCTAATAGTGCGAGTCGACTATAAAGTAAGGGGCCTAAGTGATGGCTATGAACCGTGGTGATCTTAAGCTTATTAACGAGTTTTCTTAATTGATAAGCGGTGTGGAGATGTATACCTGAGGGTTTATTTAAAAATATTAATTGTTTTTTAAAGGCTGCTAATTCAGGCCACGCTGAAATAGCGGAGGTGGTCGTTTCTTCTAATGAAGCAATATAAACACGATGATTCGATGAGGCAAAGCGAACCAAATTAAGAACGAGTTTTTCTAATCCGCCAGGACGTAAATGTTGGACAACTTGTAGTGTTCTAATCATGCTCAAGTTCCTTTGAGAAGTAAGGAATGCGCACCAAGATTGGGTAAGATACTAGCTGTCTGATATGGTTGGATTGATATAATCGCGTATCAAAAATAATCGTGATGCCTACAAGAAATAAAGCAATGACTGCGCCAAAAAGAATGCCGGATAAAAAGTTAACCCACCAAGGCCAATTTTGAGGAGCATTTGGTACTGAAGGTTTATCTATTATTTTTAGTTTGTCTGGTTCTTCAAAGCGTCCAAGGTGACCGGTGACTCTAGCCATTTCATAGCGTTCGAGAAGTTGGTTATAAATGGTCGATTTGACCTTATAATTACGCTCTAAGCTGGTGAGTTTTTTTTCTAATTCTGCAAACTCAACTCGTTTTCCTATGATATTTTCAGCTTGTTTTTTGAGTAAAACGAGCTCTTGATTGATAGCATCAATTTCAGATTCTGCCTGTTGTAAGGCTTCAAATTGACTGAGTAATATAGGTTGGGATTGGTTTTCAGGATCTTGAGAACTATTGGCTAGTCGTTGCCATAAGCTGTCG
This sequence comes from Photobacterium sp. SKA34, assembly GCF_000153325.1. Classification (GTDB taxonomy): domain Bacteria; phylum Pseudomonadota; class Gammaproteobacteria; order Enterobacterales; family Vibrionaceae; genus Photobacterium. The sequence goes on along the minus strand of NZ_CH724145.1, from coordinate 452,161 downwards.
ATTTGATCTGGCGTGAGTGATTGCTGTAATTCAACTTGTCGAGTTCGCTCTTGTTTTAGTCTGTTTAAACGGCGGAGTACATTTTTAATTGATGAGTGTTTATCGGTATAGCTGGCACGTAATATAGCAAGTTCGGCTTCGGCGGTAACAATTTCTTGCTCTAGTTTACCGATAACAGGGTTAGTATTAATGAGCGTTTTATACATGCTGTCACGTTTACTTTTAGCGTGGAGTAAAGCCAGCTCTGATTCGTTTATTTTCCTAAGCAATTTAGTACTAGTATCAACATTGACGCCTTGCAGGAGCGGTAAGTTATCGGCATTTTCTGCTTTAAAGGTGGCAAGTTCACTTTCCGCAAGTTCTAAATCTTTTTGGGTTGTTGTTAATTGTTTTTGTAAAAACACTTCTGAATTATCAACCGATGCTCGTCCAGGGGCTCGTAGCTTTTCTAAGAAAATTCGAGAAAGAGTATTTAATATCTCTGGAATTTGTTCAGGTTGCTCCCATACAAGACTTATTTGAACGAGATCGTTACCTGTCAAATCAAGGTTGATTCCTTTTTCGAGTTGAACGGTAACGTATTTAATTTGTTGCGGGTTTTTATCTGGTACCAGATCGAGTTCATCAATCACTATAGCTAAGGTCGATTGGCTTTGGATCACCACCTGGAGTGCTTTAATTCGTTGCTGTAGATTCATTGAAATAGACAAATCTTCTAAAAAAGGGTTAAGCAATGCGGCCTCCTGAACCAAAATAGTGGTTTCAGAGTAGTAATACTTAGTTTTAAGAAAACCGCCTATCGTCATTAGAAAAGGCATAATGATGATGGGTAAAATTAATAAATAACGATGAAGCCATAATCCATAAAGCAATGGATATAGCCGTGTTATAAAGAGATGGCGCATACCGTCAGTTACTCCGAAGGAGCAACGTATCGATTGTTATTTGAGGGGAATACTCCAAGGTTAAAGGGATTTGATGCTCTTGTGCGATCTTCTCTATGTTTTGCATGCGCTTTTGGCTGTGTAATAAAGCTTCAAATTTATTATTGAGCTTAGCAGGGCCGACAGTTGCTGTTATTTGATTATATGAGAAGGTTGAAAAAAATTGGATGATTTTACGGTGTTGCTCTGCGGTTAATGTCACTTGCTCTGAACTAAAAAATAGCTCTAGTTGCTTATTTGATTGCGAGTTACTGGCACACCCAACCAAACCTAACAAGATGATTAGATAAATTGTTCTTATCATCACGCATCCCTTTTTCTTGTGTGTATAAGAAATCCTGCAAAAAGAGTGCCTAATGTAAGTATTTGTTATTCACCCGTCGAACATCGTATTTTTTGTATAGTATGAATTATCTTTTCTATACGTATTTCCCAGCTGTCATCCTGTACACATTGGTACGCTTTTTGTTTATATTCTGCTACTTGCTGTGGGTTTAACTGTGTAATGCGATCAATTGCCGAGAGCCATTCTAACTGAGTTGTCGCAATTGACACTAAAGGTGAGTACTCTTCTGCTGCTTTGAAATCACTGCTGATTACAGGACATCCAGCAGCTAAATATTCTCTTAATTTTAAGGGATTACACATTTTAATTTGTTGATTGTTTATGAAAGGTAAAATAGCGGCATGCCAATGTTGTAGATAACTAGCAAGTTGATGATGAGGAATAGCTGGTAATAGATGGATATTCTCATTTTGCAATTGCTGAACTTGAGGACAGTCCTTATTACCAAGTAAATAAAATTGGATCTGTGGACGAGCTAATGCAAGTTGTTGTAATAATTCGTAATCAAGCCAATTATTTAAACTGCCATAAAAGCCAATATTTATTTTCTCTCTACCAATTGCTGGTGGGCACTCTTGTTTTGATTGAAATAAATGAATATCAACACCATGGGGCAAATAATGCGTCTTGTGTTTCGGGAAACGCGCCATTAATTGTCTGTTTGCCACATAAATAAGATCGGCTTGTATGCTCAGAGTTTGTTCTGCTTGTATTGCTTTAGCGTGATCGACGCCAGTTAGTGCTGAAAAGTCATCTCCGCAGTAATAAATGATTAAATCAGCTTGGCAAAGTTCGATATATTCAATCGCACTTGGTAAGGCTATCCATAACACTCGATATTGTCTTTTTTGGGGGAGTTGTGTCGCTAATAGCCTCTTATTAATGTACTTCATCGTTTTACTTCGAGCTAATGGCCAAACGAGAGGTTTAATGATCTTTTTTAAATTTGTGGAGGAGGTTTCAGTGTCAGCTATTACGCTACGGCGAATAAAAGCCATGAGCTTTTCGATGACACGCCTGATATCTTTAGCTTGAAGTTGGGGTTGCCTTAAACCAATAGAATTGATCCAGTAGACGGGATATAGCTTCGCAATGACTGATATTAAGTGCTGAGTGCTAGATGGATGCCGCCCCCAATCTTCACCAAAAATAATAAATTCTATATCACGATCCATGATTCAAATCCTTTTGATGGAGTTGTTCGCTATTACGGGTTAATCGATCGGTTGCAATTAATAAGCTTAATAAAATATAAAAAGGCCACGTTGTTCCTTGCGTTAGAAAAGTACCACTGACAGAAAATGAAATCATGCCAAGCCAGAACCCTTCAGCAAGAGGTTGATATATAGATCGTTTTAATCGTTTAAGTAAGCGGTAACTAAGTTGAAAAGTTTTTATCAATAAAATAGCAAATATGAACAGCCCGACAAATCCATTCTCAGCTAATATCTCAAACCAAGAGCTATGAACTGCATGGTTCCTGCCATCCCAATGTACGGAATAAAAATAGTAATTATTATAAAAATTACCTAATCCAACACCAGTTAATGGATGATCGATTGCCATCTTTATCGCAGCGCCCCAAGCATAAAGGCGCCCCATTGCAGACTCATCAATGCTTCCTGTACTCGCCGTTGAAACAAATCTGTTTTCAATACCTGAAGTGATAAATAAAACAATGATCCCAAGGACTGTAATGATAAGTGGCGTGACGATATTTTTACTACGGAGTAGTAGTGACATAAATACCACACTAATTACCCCCAGCTGCCCACCTCTACTTTCAGTTGCTGCAATACCTGCTAGGAGTGTAATACTGATGAGCATAGCAATAAGACGAGAAATTATGTGACCGTGAAAAATATAAACAGCAGTAAATGATAGCGGAAATAAAAGGACTAAAGAGAGATCATTAGGATCGCCGAGCATTGATCCAAATGCTCGCCCGATCGTGACACGTGTTTCTTCGACTAATCCAATCTCATAGTGTTTGTTATACAACGTAATAGACGCAATCAATAAACCACAAAGAAAGAGTAAAAAAGGAATTTTTTTCAGTTGAGAAATATGGGTGGGTAATAAACTAATAGCAAAAACCATTAAAACGATTTTGAGAAAGTTGCCAGACAACATTTCAAATGATTCCGCTCTATTGGAAGCAAATACACAGCTAATACTGACCCAAAATGCAAAGCAAAGTAGCCATGTATGTAATGGATGCCACTTGAAGTTACGGTAGTTCATCCACAACTGCCAACTTAATCCTATCAAACAAGCAAGTGCTAATAACTTGGGGATTTTAAAGGGTTCAAGAAATGGCATTGCTTCATGTAAGCGAAAATATGAAAAAAGAATAAACCAAATACAGAGTAAGAAGGCACGTTTAACAACAAAGGGCAGGGCCAGTATTCCAAGAAAAGCAAGGTAATGTTTAAACGTGTAATTGCTCACGATAAAGCAACTTATCGTACTAAACAAAGCAATGATAATTTGCTTACCCTTTGTCATAGATCACCTGTAATACATGGCGATAATTACATCGGTGACGCCAAGGCCAATAGATTTGAAGGCAAAGAAGAGGAGTTAACAGGATAAGAACATAAGTGAGTTGATATTGCTGACAAAAGCAAATCAGCATAACAAGCGAAAAACTGACAAACAAATTAGAGAGAGGGTATAACAAAGGGAGGTGGTGTTGACTGTAAAAGTAAAAAATAAAAAGGCGTAATGCCTGAATCGCAATTCCACAATAGATCAATACGAGAATATCGAATAAAGGTAAGACATAAATAAAAACGAGTAACGATAGTAGTGTTGACAAGCTATTAATTAATAATATTCCCTGTCCATGTTCGTGGTAATAGCAGCCGACGTTGAGAAAAGTACAACAGCCTTTCAGCATTAACCACAATGCGATAAATGGGATAAGAACACTACTGTAATCAAATTCAGCATTAAGCCAAAACCTTAAAAAAACAGGGCCAAATAAAAGAACAAAAGCTGAAATTAATACGCATAGCTGGCAAGCTAAAATAGTAATATTGGCTAAGTGTTGTTTACGTTCTTCTGTATTGATAAAGCTAAATCGTTTTGGAAACCACCACAACGCAAAAGGTTCTATTAATAAACTAGCAGCGACCCCCCACTGCATTGCTATAGCATAAGGAGATACAGCTTCTACTCCTAAATAATGCGCGATAGCCCAACGCTCAGCACCTAATGAAATAAAACCTAATAATCCTGAAAGAGTTAGAATAGCGCCATATTTTAATAATGCGGGGCTAATTGATAAATGCGGTATTGGCCATTGTTTATAGAGTAAAACACTACACACGACTTGTGCGATCAATCCCGCTAAAGCCATACCATCAACTTTCCATGTAGCGACCAATAAGAGCGTTAAGGCTGCTTGCAATAATGCTGTTATAAGTAAAATACTTACAAAGTGTTTGGCATTGTTATCAATTCGAAGCTTTGCTAGAGGGATCGCGTTCAGAGAGTTAAAGTAAATAGTAAAAATAAAGCAATTAAATGCAAAAAGTGGTGGTGGCCCAGGTAAAAGTGTTTGAATATCTTGATTAAAAAAAACAAGCAGGCTAGTGATTATTGCGCCACATAATATGACTTGCCATAAAGCTTGACCTAATAAACGTGTTGGATTGGATGAATCATGATAAAAACGATAAAGGCCATCAATGACGCCTAGACTAATAATCAACGATAAGAATGTAGTTAAAACTAATAAGACATCAAGCTTACCATACCCTTCCAAGCCTAATTGTTCTGTAACATAAGGTTGAAGTAGCAATCCCATCAGTTTACAAAGTACGATACCAATCCCATAAACTGCAACAACCTTTAATGTGTTCATAGTGCTTCAATCCACTGTGATAGCCGTTGCGCTTGAGCTTTTGCAGTAAAGGTTTTCATGACATGCCGATAACCGAGCTCTCGTTGAGTTTTTAATTCCCTATGGCTCTTTAGCTGGTGGTTTGTAATCGCCGTTGCTAATTGTTCTGGTGAATTTCTATTTATCATCACTCCTATATCTTGGGAAAGGATCTCAGTACAGCCAACAAGGTTGGTAGTAATAATAGGGATCCCTAATGCAAGTGCTTCTTTTAAGACTAATGGGCCGGTATCTGTATCACCATTATTAGCAATGGTAAAAGGAGCAATTAGTCCTTGATAGCGTTCAGCGTGAGATCGTAGCCAATCTGCATTTTGACTTCCTAAAAAAGAAACAGTGTGTAAGAGTCCATGCTGTTTACAAAAAGATATTAGCTCCGCTTTTTGTGGTCCATCACCAACAATATCAATTTCAATAGGTTGTTTTAGTCGTTGTATTGCTTTCAATAATGTAATGATCCCTTTTTTTTCAACCAATCGACCAATAAATAAAAAACGTATAGATGGAGACCAATCATTATTTAAGGTGGGATAGTTTTGTTCTTCAATCCCACAAGGTAGATAGTGAACTGGTGTCTTTGTTAGTGATTGCAGATGATCATGCATTGCCTTTGTCACAGCGCAGCAAAACTGACAATGGGAAAGCTTGGCTTGTAAATCTTGAGGTCCAGCATAGATATCAGCGCCATGACCAACAAATGACACTGAAATATTCAATATTTTTGCCGCAACGATTGCAATCGCTGTACTATGCCAAGCAAAATGCGCATGAAGATGTCGACATTGATAGCGATGTGCCCACAAAGCTAACTGTAACCCCTGTCGGATTAGTGCCAGTCTTCCAAATTCACGCTGCTGATATATGAAAGGTAAACTTCTTATCGAACGGGTGATGTGGCGTAAACTATAGTAGGGAAGGGCTGAGGGGTAGCAACATTGCTTCATTAATGGAATATCAGCACGTTGGAAGTCTTGACCTTTTATAAATGAAAACGGAACAACATGATGGCCAAGCGCTATCATTGCTCTCATTTCAACACCTGTGAACGTTTCAGATAAGGTAGGAAAACAAGGGATCACATAACCAATTGTCTTCATCACAGTGCTCCGCTAATGACTTTCAATAAAGAATTCAAACTTAGTGCCATGTTTCAGTGACACTCAAGTAAGAAAATCATCAACTATTAAGACAGATTGCATCGCATCGTGATTAAACGTCTTGTGTTTTGCAATTAGTGACTAATATTGGATGAAACAATTTGCTAATAGGAAAG
>NZ_CH724145.1:365839-437476 GCF_000153325.1 Photobacterium sp. SKA34 | reverse complement strand
TGATGGCCACGCTGTCTCCACCCGAGACTCAGTGAAATGAAATCGCAGTGAAGATGCTGCGTCCCCGCGGCTAGACGGAAAGACCCCGTGAACCTTTACTATAGCTTGGCACTGAACATTGACCCTACATGTGTAGGATAGGTGGGAGACGTTGAAGCAACCGCGCCAGTGGTTGTGGAGTCAATCTTGAAATACCACCCTTGTATGCTTGATGTTCTAACGTTGGCCCCTTATCGGGGTTACGGACAGTGCCTGGTGGGTAGTTTGACTGGGGCGGTCTCCTCCCAAAGAGTAACGGAGGAGCACGAAGGTGGGCTAATCACGGTCGGACATCGTGAGGTTAGTGCAATGGCATAAGCCCGCTTGACTGCGAGAATGACAATTCGAGCAGGTGCGAAAGCAGGTCATAGTGATCCGGTGGTTCTGAATGGAAGGGCCATCGCTCAACGGATAAAAGGTACTCCGGGGATAACAGGCTGATACCGCCCAAGAGTTCATATCGACGGCGGTGTTTGGCACCTCGATGTCGGCTCATCACATCCTGGGGCTGAAGTCGGTCCCAAGGGTATGGCTGTTCGCCATTTAAAGTGGTACGCGAGCTGGGTTTAGAACGTCGTGAGACAGTTCGGTCCCTATCTGCCGTGGGCGTTGGATGATTGAGAGGGGCTGCTCCTAGTACGAGAGGACCGGAGTGGACGAACCGCTGGTGTTCGGGTTGTGTCGCCAGACGCATTGCCCGGTAGCTAAGTTCGGAATCGATAACCGCTGAAAGCATCTAAGCGGGAAGCGAGCCTCAAGATGAGTCATCCCTAGACCTTTAAGGTCTCTAAAGGGTTGTTGAAGACTACAACGTTGATAGGTCAGGTGTGTAAGTGCTGCGAGGCATTGAGCTAACTGATACTAATTGCCCGTGAGGCTTAACCATACAACACCCAAGGGGTTTTATACGGACTCCAAGTACACTTGAACGTGTAGAGAACAACTAGTTAGATTTTCCCAGATTGCTATTTATTGTCGATGACAATAAATAAACCCGAATTTGCTTGGCGACCATAGCGTTATGGACCCACCTGATCCCATGCCGAACTCAGTAGTGAAACGTAATAGCGCCGATGGTAGTGTGGGGTCTCCCCATGTGAGAGTAGGACATCGCCAGGCTTTAAATTTCAGAATGTTGCATAAGCAGCTTTCATACAAGCTTTGTGTGCTGGTATGGCTCAGTTGGTAGAGCGCACCCTTGGTAAGGGTGAGGTCCCCAGTTCAAATCTGGGTACTAGCACCATTAATTTGTTTAGCGACCATAGCGCAGCGGTCCCACCTGATCCCATGCCGAACTCAGAAGTGAAACGTTGTAGCGCCGATGGTAGTGTGGGGTCTCCCCATGTGAGAGTAGGACATCGCTAAATCTTATTTTAAAACCCAGCCTTCGGCTGGGTTTTCTCGTTTATAAGCCCTCATATTCCCCAGATCTCTTTATCTTTATCTATTATGTTATTATTTTGTTCTAAACTTGCGTCTTCCTTCCTTTTTCTATAACGTTGATGGAAGTTTAGACGGCTAAACATCTTGTGTCGAAAGGAGTCAACAAAGATGCCAATAAAAATACCTGATCGCTTACCCGCTACTGATATTCTGCGTAGTGAAAATATCTTTGTGATGACAGAGAAGCGTGCTGCGAGCCAGGGGATCCGTCCGTTGAAGGTATTATTATTAAATTTAATGCCGAAAAAAATTGAGACAGAGACACAGTTCTTACGCTTATTATCAAATAGCCCAATTCAAGTAGATGTAGAACTATTACGAATCGATAATCGTCCAACAAAAAATACTCCTCAAGAACACTTAGATACTTTTTATCGTCAGTTTGAAATGGTGAAACAACGTAATTTTGATGGGTTGATTGTAACGGGAGCGCCGTTAGGTTTAGTTCAATTTGAAGATGTGCTTTATTGGGAAGAAATTCAAATCATCATGAATTGGGCGAAAGAGCACGTAACATCAACTATGTTTGTTTGTTGGGCTGCACAAGCTGGGCTCAAACTTCTCTATGATTTGCCTAAGCGTACGCGCAAAGAGAAGCTATCAGGGGTTTATCAACATCAAATTCATGATTGTCATCATCCGGTACTACGAGGGTTTGATGATACTTTTTTTGCTCCCCATTCTCGCTATGCTGACTTCTCTCCTGACTATTTAACCAGGCATACTGATCTTGATATATTAGCGACTTCAGAGCAGGCTGGAGTGTATTTAGCAGCGACAAAAGATAAACGTAATGTATTCGTAACGGGGCATCCAGAATATGATGTAGATACATTGCATAATGAATTTGTAAGGGATACTGAACAAGGAATGGAGCCAGCAGTCCCTGTGAACTATTATCCTGACAATGATCCTTCGAATTCACCTACTGCGAGTTGGCGTAGTCATGGCCATTTATTATTTAGTAATTGGCTAAACTATTGTGTATATCAGCAAACGCCTTACGATTTAGAACACTTTTCCGAAGCGAGTTTTACGAAAGACGAATAACAAAAAAGCCTGCATTGAAGAGCAGGCTTTTTTGTTGGTGGAATAATGACTTATTTATTTTTTAATTCCCAAAGCTTGGCTTTTTCAATTAATGGGGTAATGGTTAAACCTTGGATAAGGATAGAAAATACAACTACTGAATATGTCATTACGAGGATGATTTCTCGCACATCGATACCCTTCTCAGGAATTACCATTACTCCAGCAGGAATAGCCATCGCCATTGCTAATGCTAAACCACCGCGTAAGCCACCCCAAGTGAGGATCTTGACTGACATTGGGTTGTATTGGCGATAGCGGTTAAAGCTCACATATGGAAGTTTTACACTGATGTAACGGCTTAGAAGAACTAAAGGTACGACAATAATCATTAGGATCCAGTCTTCTTGGTGGAAGCTAAAATCAAGCATGGTCATACCAATTAATAGGAATAAGACACCATTTAAGAATTCATCAACCAACTCCCAGAAGTGATCTAGGTGTTCTTCACTTTCTTTTGAAAAGCCAATATAACGAGTCCAGTTACCAATCATGATCCCTGATACCACCATCGCAAGTGGGCCTGAGACATGAAGGACTTCTGCTAAAGCATAGCCTGCGGTTGGAATACCGATAGTAAGCAGTAATTCCATAGAGTGATCATTGGTTGAGCTAATGAGGTAGTGGAAAATTAGACCAAGAACAAAACCGTAAGCAATACCACCAATCGCTTCTTGTAAGAATAGCTGGGTTACGCCTATTACTGTTGGTGCGGTATCACCAAAAGCGATGGTAAACATGGTTACGAAGATAACGAGGCCAAAGCCATCATTAAATAAAGACTCGCCTTCGATTTGAGTCGAAATACGGCGAGGTGCATTCATTTTTTTAACGATGGCTAAAACGGCAATAGGATCGGTCGGTGAGATTAATGCACCAAAGAGTAAACAGTAAATCAGATCAAGTTGAATTCCGATTAACTGGCAAATACCCCATAAACTGAAGCCAATAAAAAAGGTTGAGAATAAAGTGGCGCCCAGTGCTAATACGGTAATTTCCCATTTTTGATCTTCAAGATGAGGTAACTTGATACCTAATCCGCCAGCAAATAATAAAAAACCTAAAATGCCTTTTAATAAGAAATCTTCAAAGTTAATTTTACTGATTTGAGACGCGGCAACATCTTCAAGATGGAACCAACCGTTGTGTCCCGCAATGATGATCAATAGTGACAGGATTAATGATCCGGCAGTGATAGCAATAGTTGTTTGCATCTTACCTATTTTACTGTTTACAAAAGCAATAAGCATTGCTGCTGCAGCCAGAAAGCAGAGTGTGCTATAGACCGACATGCGTAACCTCTAGATTGGTGGGTTGTTAGAAAATTTGTGACGAAATAGTAAAACCATAAGTAATTAATGGCTACTGATAATTTGTTTTATTTTGAAAAGCTTTTGTTGTGTAAATTATATTTAGCCTTCTTTATCCCTAATTGAAGTGTGATAGGATGTTACAAAGCTGTAATGGATTATAAGGATGTAGTGACGTGTTAAACAGCAAGGAATTACTGCATAAGCGGTTGGAAGAGCAAATCCTGATCATTGATGGTGGCATGGGCACCATGATCCAAGGTTATAAATTGGAAGAAGATGATTATCGAGGCCAACGATTTGCTGATTGGCATTCTGATCTAAAAGGGAATAATGATCTTTTAGTATTAACCCAACCCCAGCTTATTAAAGATATTCACCTCGCGTATTTAGAAGCCGGGGCGGATATTCTAGAAACCAACACTTTTAATGCTACAACGATCGCTATGGCTGATTACGACATGGAATCGTTGAGTGCGGAAATTAACTATGAAGCAGCGCGTCTCGCTCGTCTTGCTGCTGATGAATGGACGGCTCAAACACCAGAAAAACCGCGCTTTGTTGCCGGTGTTTTAGGACCAACAAACCGTACTTGCTCTATTTCTCCTGATGTTAACGATCCTGGCTATCGTAATGTTACCTTTGATGAATTAGTTGAAGCGTATTCTGAATCGACACATGCCTTAATTAAAGGTGGCGCCGATATTATCTTGCTTGAAACTATCTTTGATACGTTGAACGCGAAAGCTTGTGCTTTTGCTGTTTCAGGAGTTTTTGAAGAGCTGGGTTTTGAACTGCCAGTCATGATTTCAGGCACCATAACAGATGCCTCGGGACGTACTCTTTCAGGACAAACAACGGAAGCATTTTATAATTCATTGCGCCACGTTAAGCCGATTTCTTTTGGCTTAAACTGTGCGCTTGGACCTGATGAATTACGTCAATATGTTGATGAATTATCACGTATTTCAGAATGTGCTGTTTCTGCTCACCCTAATGCGGGTTTACCTAATGCCTTTGGTGAGTATGATCTTGAAGCCGAAGAAATGGCTGAGCATATTCGTGAATGGGCACAAAGTGGCTTCCTCAATATGGTAGGTGGGTGTTGTGGTACAACGCCTGAACATATTCGTCACATGTATGAAGCCACCAAGAATCTTAAACCTCGCCAATTACCTGATATTCCTATTGCTTGTCGCCTATCAGGATTAGAACCGTTAACTATCGATGCTGATAGCTTATTTATTAATGTTGGTGAACGAACCAATGTGACAGGCTCTGCTCGTTTTAAGCGTCTTATTAAAGAAGAGCTTTATGATGAAGCGTTAGAGGTAGCTCGTCAGCAAGTAGAGGCAGGGGCTCAAATCATCGATATTAATATGGATGAGGGAATGCTGGATGCGAAGGCGGCAATGGTACGATTTTTAAACCTTTGTGCTACTGAGCCTGAAATATCAAAAGTGCCTATTATGGTCGATTCTTCTAAATGGGAAGTGTTAGAAGCTGGGCTTAAATGTGTACAAGGTAAGCCAGTTGTCAACTCAATCTCGATGAAGGAAGGTAAAGAAAACTTTATCTCTCAGGCGAAATTACTTCGTCGTTATGGCGCCGCAATTATCGTGATGGCATTTGATGAAGTCGGTCAGGCAGATACTCGCGAACGTAAAATTGAAATTTGTACTAATGCTTATCGTGTGTTGGTTGATGAAGTCGGCTTTCCGCCAGAAGATATTATCTTTGATCCTAATATTTTTGCTGTTGCGACGGGTATTGAAGAACATAATAATTACGCTGTTGATTTTATTGAAGCGGTAGGAGATATCAAACGCACGCTACCGTATGCCATGGTATCTGGCGGAGTGTCGAATGTTTCGTTCTCTTTCCGTGGTAACAACGCTGTTCGTGAAGCGATCCATGCTGTTTTTCTTTATTACTGTTTTAAAAATGGTATGGACATGGGGATTGTCAACGCTGGTCAGCTTGCTATTTATGATGATCTCCCTGATGAATTACGTGATGCGGTTGAAGATGTTGTACTTAACCGCCGTGATGATAGTACCGAGCGCTTACTGGATATTGCCGCTAAATATCGAGATAGCGGTAATGTTGAAGAAGATCGCAGCGCTGCAGAATGGCGCGGATGGCCAGTTGAAAAACGTTTAGAGCATGCGCTAGTTAAAGGTATAACCGAATTTATTGTCGAAGATACTGAAGAATCTCGTCAGAAAGCCAGTAAACCACTTGAAGTGATCGAAGGCCCATTAATGGCAGGGATGAATGTCGTTGGTGATCTCTTTGGTGAAGGTAAGATGTTCTTGCCGCAAGTAGTCAAATCGGCTCGAGTGATGAAACAAGCTGTTGCCTATTTAGAGCCATACATCGATGCTGAAAAGCAGGCTGGACAAACCAACGGTAAAATACTTCTAGCAACCGTAAAAGGTGATGTTCACGACATTGGTAAGAATATCGTCGGTGTTGTACTGCAATGTAATAACTACGAGATTATCGATCTTGGGGTAATGGTGTCATGCGATAAAATTCTAAAAATCGCCAAAGAAGAAAACGTCGATATTATTGGCTTATCGGGTTTGATCACACCATCACTTGATGAAATGATGCATGTTGCGAAAGAGATGGAGCGACAAGGATTTGATCTTCCTTTGCTTATTGGGGGGGCAACAACCTCTAAAGCCCACACGGCGGTTAAAATTGAGCAAAACTATAATCAGCCTGTGGTGTATGTATCAAATGCCTCTCGTGCGGTAGGTGTCTGCTCCGCATTACTTTCTAATGAAAAAAAGCCTGCTTTTGTTGAGCGTTTAAGCCAAGAATATGATGTTGTTAGAGAACAGCATGCGCGTAAGAAACCACGTACTGCACCTATTACATTGGAAGAAGCGCGAGCCAATGCAGTTGATATTGATTGGCAAAGTTATACGCCACCAGTACCGAAAAAAGCCGGCGTTCACACCTTTACTGATTTCCCAATAGCTGAAATTCGCAAATATATCGATTGGACGCCATTTTTCATGACGTGGTCATTAAGTGGTAAATACCCAACGATTCTTCGTCATGAAGTTGTCGGTGAAGAAGCAACAAAACTGTTTAATGATGCAAACGAAATCTTAGATGAGATCGAGAAAACCGGCATGATTAAGGCTAACGGTATTTGTGGTTTATTCCCTGCCAATAATGTAGGTGATGATATTGAGGTGTACACAGACGATAGCCGAACAGATGTTTTAACTGTACTGCATGGTTTACGCCAGCAAACTAAAAAACCGAAAGGTCCTAACTATTGTTTATCTGACTATATTGCGCCTAAAGAGAGCGGTAAGGCTGATTGGATTGGTGCTTTTGCGGTAACCGGTGGGATTGGTGAATATGACATTGCCGAGCAATTTAAAGCAAAAGGTGATGATTACAATGCCATTATGGTACAGGCTGTCGCGGATCGACTAGCGGAAGCTTTTGCTGAATGTATGCATGAAATTGTACGTAAAGATATTTGGGGCTATGCAGCCGATGAAAATCTGAATAATGATGATTTGATCCGAGAAAAGTATCAAGGTATTCGTCCAGCCCCAGGTTATGCTGCCTGTCCTGAGCATACTGAAAAAGGTGCTATTTGGCAGTTACTTGATGCGGAAAAAAATACTGGCATGGTACTGACAGAAAGTTATGCGATGTGGCCTGGCGCTGCGGTATCGGGGTGGTATTTTTCACACCCTGATTCTCGTTATTTTGCGGTTGCTCAGATCCAGCAAGATCAGTTAGAAAGTTATGCTGATCGAAAAGGTTGGGATTTGATCGAGGCTGAGAAATGGTTAGGCCCAAATCTTTAATACTTTATCAATAATAAATAAAAAGGCGCTCAATGCGCCTTTTTGTTTATCTGAACTTTATTTCTAGCTTACTCCAATAAAGATGCGTGTAGTGTGCGAACCACATCTTTAGCTTCATCTTCATTAATTAAGAAACATAAATTATGTGGGCTGGCACCGTAGCAAATCATACGTAGGTTATGATCTTCTAGTGCGCCAAAGATATCTTTTGCAGACCCTTTAGTGTCACTCATTTGGTTACCGATAAGTGCAACCAGTGATAGCCCTTGCTCGACGTCAACCACACATAATTGACTTAATTCTTCAACGACTTGAAGCGGAAGAGTTGGCGCACCGCCACCAGTATCGGTTTGATCTAAGGTAAGTGAAACGCTGACCTCTGAAGTTGTGATGAGATCAACTGAGATTTTATGTTCAGCCAAGATACGAAAGACTTCGGCTAAAAAGCCATAAGCATGGAACATATTTAAGCTAGTAAGTGTCACCATGGTTTGGTTGGCACGTAATGCAAGCGCTCTAAATAGTGGCGCATCTTCAACAGATTGTCGGATCCAAGTACCACCTTGAGCTGGTGCTTTTGATGAACCAACAAATACTGGGATCTGTTGACGAACAGCTGGTACTAGGGTTGATGGGTGTAAAATTTTTGCGCCAAAGTTTGCCATTTCAGAGGCTTCACTAAAGCTGATCTCTTTGATCGGTTTCGCGGCTGATGTAATACGTGGGTCGGTTGTATATAGACCCGGTACATCAGTCCAAATTTCTAATGTACTAGCATTTACGGCTTCTGCGATTAAGGCTGCACTATAGTCACTGCCCCCACGACCAAGTGTTGTCGTAACACCTTGGCTATTTGATCCAATAAAGCCCTGTGATACCACGATATTATTGTCTAATAGTGGTAATAATTGCTCAGTCGCTAATTGCTTAATTGTGTCTGGCTGTGGGATCGCTTTACCAAATTGATCATCAGTACGCATGATGGGACGAATATCTACACGTACAGCAGGGGCGTTTAGCTCGACTAATATTTGACTAAAAAGGTGGGTTGAAAGCAGCTCGCCATGGCTAACGATTTGATCAGTCAATTGTGCTGAGGTTGCTGATGCCGCATGTTCAGCAAGGGTTGCGATGTTATCAAGTAGGCCGTAAATAGCATCTTGAATATTTTCTGGATGCTGAAGTTGCTCAAGAACATCTTGGTGGGTTTGGGTCAGTGTCTGAATGCGCTGTTGACGGGTTGTTGAATCGCTCACGCCATTGGCAAGTTCTACCAGAATATTAGTAACGCCAGAGCAGGCGCTGATTAACACAATTTTAGTTTCTGGATTAGCAGTAACAATTGCAGCACTACGGCTCATTGCACTGTAATCAGCAACACTAGTACCGCCAAATTTTGCGACAGTTAGTGAGTCTAAATGTGTTGTAGCCTTGTCCATAATTAATTTCTCCCTAAATAGTAAACACATCACAAGGTAGGTTATTTTTTCGGGAGTATTCCCGACATCCTGTCAGGAGAGCATTAGAGGTGAATAGTCACTCACCCAGAAGCTCCCCACCAATGTCAATCATTGACCTTGGTGACAGCTAGAAGGATTCAACCTTCATAGCCGATATAACTCATCCCCTAATCAGTTATACCTCGGCGTTACTCTCCCTCTCATAATGGCGATTGGATGGGGTCCTGTCATTATGATACCTAGGTAACGCTCCTCTTCCATTTTAAGTCGTACTGTTTGAATAATAAGTGCTTGAATAAAATATCATCTTATTGAATAAGATTCATCACCCTGTTGTCAAATGGAATATGACAATTTATTTACATATGATATTTCGTCAATGTGTGTCATGGGATCGGTATTGGTCGCTTGCACCAATGAAAGGGCTCTAATACTCTAAAATAGATAGCAACGCGTTCCACATAAAAATATCGACAGGGACAATGACTTTACGGAGCAAAAGAATGACAATTACCAGTTTTATCCCGCCGCATCGAACCCTCATGGGGCCGGGACCATCAGATATTTATCCGCAAGTATTACAAGCACTCAGTCGTCCAACGGTTGGGCATCTTGATCCGTTATTTATAGGCATGATGGATGAATTAAAACAATTGTTGCAATATGCCTTTCAAACCCAAAACGCCTTTACCATCGCTGTTTCAGCGCCAGGTAGTGCAGGTATGGAAGCCTGCTTTGTTAATCTCGTTGAAGCTGGGGATAAAGTGCTAGTTTGCCGTAATGGCGTTTTCGGGGAGCGGATGCGGGAAAATGTCGAGCGTTGCGGTGGTGTTGCTATCGTTGTGGATAACGAATGGGGGACGGCGGTTGATCCTGATTTAGTTGAACAAGTGTTACAAAACGATCCTGATATTAAAATTGTCGCTTTTGTTCATGCCGAAACCTCAACTGGCGCATTGAGTGATGCGAAAACACTGGCGGAAATTGCCCGTAAACATGACTGCTTAACGATTGTTGATGCGGTGACATCACTTGGTGGTGTTCCTTTGCTGGTGGACGAGTGGCAATTAGATGCAGTTTATTCGGGGAGTCAAAAGTGTTTGTCCTGTACGCCGGGGTTATCGCCATTAACGTTTTCTCAAAAGGCGATTGATAAGATCCAGCAACGTAAAACCAAAGTACAAAGCTGGTTTTTAGATCAAAGTTTGGTGCTTGGTTATTGGAGTGGGGAAGGTAAGCGTAGCTATCACCACACTGCACCTGTAAACAGTTTATATGCGTTGCATGAAGCTTTGGTATTATTACAAAACGAAGGATTAAAAAATGCATGGCAGCGCCATCGTAATGCTCATGAAGAGCTTAAAGCAGGGCTTGAAAAGCTTGATATCAAATTTGTGGTAGAAGAAAACTCACGTTTACCCCAACTCAATGCGGTTTATATCCCTGAAGGTGTTGAGGATGCTGAGGTACGTAATGAGTTGCTGCAACGTTACAACTTGGAAATCGGAGCAGGATTAGGTGCGCTGGCAGGTAAAGCGTGGCGTATCGGTTTGATGGGTTATGGTGCGAGAAGTGAAAATGTTGCCCTGTGCTTAAAAGCGCTAGAAACCACATTGAAGTAATATATTGATGAGTAAATAAAAATGGCTACCGATTGGGTAGCCATTTTTTATGGTTATTTAGCAGCCGACGTTGCCTTTGCTTGGCTGTTTTGCTGCTCAAAATTTAAAGATGGAAATAAGAACAGCGCTTCATCTCTGATTTGTGATGCTTGCTCTTTATTGTCGAGGGCATCGTAAGCGAGGATCAGGTTTTGATACAGTGCAGGTCTCGGCCATGTTTTGGCTTTTTCATTTGCCCATTGAATATAGTCTTCAATCAGCGCTGGTTTATCGCTGCTAATACCAAGTTGCAGTTGCGTAAGTTGTAAGTCCCAATCAAAGCGATTTTTCCACGACCATGGATTATTCACCTTAAGTAAGTATTCAATATTTACTGGTCGAGTGGTTTCAAATTTAGTTAACTGCCAACCTGAATACAGGGTAGTCACCATAAAGCTAGAGATAAAGATTGGTACAATAAGTGCAAAAACTTTCAGGCCCAACACGTAGCTTAATGATTGGCGATGGTATTTGGTGGTAAGGTTATCCACCCAATATATTAGTACGATAAAGATCAGCCAATGCACTAATGAATGGTAGAAAGGATACTCAAGTTGGGTGTGTAAAACGATAGGAAAAAACAATCCAATTAACGCTAACTGAGTGCCATTAGGCGCTTTTCTTATCTTTATCATCACAGCAAACGCAGCAAGCAACAAGCCGATAAGTGGTACAATACCGCCTTCATCGGCCCAGAAAAGTAATTCGTTATGTGGGTGATCTAAGCTCGGAATACCTGTGTGTTGCGCTGGATTTTCATTGTGCCATAACGCCGTTTGAGTAATATAGGCGGCTTCAAATTTACCGTAGCCATAACCAGTGAGTGGCTTAGTGGTAAACATCTCATAGGCTTGTGGATATATAACTCCTCGACCATCACCAGCAACTGTGACGCTGTTGGCTTTAGGCGACCAATTTTCGGTAGATGAAATATTCCATGCTAAACAAAGCCCTAATGCAATCATTAGTAGCCATAAGCGTTGGACTTGTTTTGCGGCAAAGCGACGTAAATACGGCAGCATTAGTGTTATGCCAATAACCGCGCCTAACCAACCTGTACGAGAGTTCAATACCACTAACATTGGAATGGTTAGCATAGGTGTGATCAGCAAGGCGATATGAAGCCATGACCATTTTCCACGATATAGTGGAATACGGGCTAATAAGTAAGTACTAATCATGAGTCCTGTCGCAAGAAAACTTGCCATCACATTCGGTTGCTGAAATATACCATAAGGGCGATTAGCAATAGTGTCGTAGCCGATAGGGTTCTTAGCTGTGATCCAAAGGTATTGATACCATGCAAACACCGCTTCAATCAGCACGCCGATTAAAATAAACCATAACAAGCGTTGGCGTTGCTGATGGGTAAAGACGAATTGCTGCAAGCTAACAAAAAACAGAAATCCAGCCCACAAGGTAAACAAGCGATTAAACGCCGCTCCTGCATCAGCATTGGAATAAAAAATGGGGATAGTCAGTAGTATGCAACAAGCAAATAATAATAGTGTCAGGCGTGAATAACGCCAGATTTGTTGGCGACAAATTTCCAGTAAGCCGAAAGAGATAGCAAAACTAAAAGGGATCCAAACAGTAGAGTTAAACGAGAGCTCAAGCCCTGATCCACCTGGGTTGTGTTGGAAGTAGTGCATAGCAACAATGAAAATAACACCGACTGTTGCAAGGAAATAGCGTACCAATGGTTTAGAAATCCGTTTCTTTTCTAGTCTGGTACCTTCGAGTTGTAACACTGTCATGGTTGTTCCTGAGTATGAATAAGCAAACAGGCTGAGTAAAATCAGCCTGTTATCATATGTTAGCGTGTTTTCATATTCTAACCTAGCAGCGGTTTAAGGAACCTTGCTGTATGTGAGCCTTTCACTTTAGATACATCTTCAGGTGTTCCTGTTGCAATGATCTCACCACCACCACTACCGCCTTCAGGACCAAGATCGATGATCCAATCTGCGGTTTTTATTACGTCTAAGTTATGTTCGATCACCACAATGGTATTACCTTTATCACGTAATTTATGCAGTACTGTTAATAGCTGCTGAATATCGTGGAAGTGTAATCCGGTTGTTGGCTCATCCAGAATATAAAGTGTCTTTCCTGTATCGCGTTTCGATAACTCTTTCGCTAGTTTCACACGCTGTGCTTCACCGCCCGATAAGGTTGTCGCCGCTTGACCTAAACGAATATACGATAAACCAACATCCATTAAGGTTTGTAACTTTCTTGCAATAGCGGGAACCGGATCAAAGAATTCTCGTGCATCTTCAACCGTGAGTTCTAACACTTCATCGATGGTTTTGCCTTTGTAGCGGATCTCTAAGGTTTCACGGTTATAACGCTTACCTTTACAGGCATCACAAGGTACATAGACATCCGGTAAGAAGTGCATTTCAACTTTGATTACGCCATCACCTTGGCAAGCTTCACAGCGACCACCACGAACGTTAAAGCTAAAGCGTCCTGGTTTATAACCACGGGAACGGGCTTCTTGAGTGCCTGAAAAAAGCTCACGAATAGGGGTAAAAATACCTGTGTAAGTGGCAGGGTTTGAACGCGGGGTACGACCAATCGGGCTTTGGTTAATGTCGATAACCTTATCGAAATGTTCTAGATCTTGGATCTCACTATACGGAGCAGGTGTACCCGTCGTGGCACCATTTAATTTGTGATGAGCAATTTCAAAGAAGGTATCGTTAATAAGCGTTGATTTTCCAGAGCCAGAAACACCAGTAATACAGGTAAATAAACCAACAGGAATTTCGACATTGACATCTTTAAGGTTGTTACCAGTAGCGCCCAGTAGTTTGACGGTTTTTTCGGGATCAAACGGTGTTCGCTCTGCAGGGATTTCAATTGCTCTTTTACCGCTGAGGTATTGTCCTGTTAACGATTCTTTTGATTTTAAGATATCTTTAACGCCACCTTGTGCAATGATATTACCACCGTGAACACCTGCGCCTGGACCAATATCAATCACGTAATCTGCGGCACGAATGGCATCTTCGTCGTGCTCCACCACAATCACGGTATTGCCTAAATCACGAAGGTGAATTAAGGTTTTGAGTAGTCGTTCGTTATCACGCTGGTGGAGACCAATGGAAGGTTCATCCAAGACGTACATCACGCCGACAAGCCCCGCGCCAATTTGGCTGGCAAGACGAATTCGTTGTGCTTCACCGCCAGATAAAGTATCTGCACTACGAGATAGGCTCAGGTAGTTTAAGCCAACATTGATTAAGAAACTTAAACGTTCATTGATCTCTTTTAAGATCTTTTCTGCAATTTGTGCGCGTTGCCCCGTTAAAGCTAACTCATCAAAGAATTGGTGCGCGCCACTAATGCTCATTTCACAGATTTGTGGCAAGTTGGTCTCACCAATAAACACATGACGTGCTTCTTGGCGTAAGCGTGAACCATGACAGCTTGAACATGGTTTAGTCGAAACAAACTTTGATAACTCTTCACGTACCGAGTTTGATTCGGTTTCACGGTAACGACGTTCCATATTGTTGAGGATCCCCTCAAATGGATGGCGTCTTACGGTAATGTCACCACGATCGTTAATATATTTAAACTCGATCTCAGTATTGCCAGAACCGTTTAAAATGACTTCTTTGACTTTTTTCGATAGCGCATCAAAGGGCGCTTCAACATCAAATTTATAATGCTCAGAAAGTGATTTAAGCATTTGGAAATAGTAAAAATTACGTTTATCCCAACCGCGGATAGCACCACCAGATAAACTTAACTCGCCATTTTGAATCACCCGTTCGGGATCGAAGTATTGCTGAACACCAAGCCCATCACAAGTGCCACACGCACCGGCTGGGTTGTTAAACGAGAACAGGCGTGGTTCAAGCTCTTGCATACTATAACCACAGTGTGGACAGGCAAAATTGGCAGAAAATACCTGCTCTTCACCTTCTTCACCGGACATCGGTGCTATAACTACATTACCGCCTGATAGCTCTAAGGCGGTTTCAAACGATTCGGCTAAGCGGATCTGTAGATCGTCACGCACTTTAAAGCGATCAACGACCACTTCGATAGTGTGCTTTTTGTGAAGTTCTAACGTTGGTGGATCGGAAAGATCGCATACTTCACCATCAATACGGGCACGGATATAACCTTGAGCGGCTAAGTTCGCTAGCGTCTTAACGTGCTCACCTTTCCTCTCTTTAATAATAGGTGCCAGTAGCATTAGTTTACTGCCTTCAGGCATAGCTAAGACTTGATCGACCATCTGACTAACAGTTTGCGCCGCTAGGGTGATGTCGTGGGTTGGACAGCGAGGCTCACCTACACGGGCATAGAGTAAACGTAGATAATCATAAATCTCGGTAATAGTACCAACGGTTGAGCGTGGGTTGTGCGAGGTGGATTTCTGCTCGATGGAAATAGCAGGCGAAAGCCCTTCAATATGATCGACATCAGGCTTTTCCATTAAGGATAAAAACTGACGCGCGTAGGCAGAAAGAGATTCAACATAACGACGTTGGCCTTCCGCATATAAGGTATCAAAAGCCAGAGAGGATTTCCCCGAACCTGATAACCCTGTGATAACGATGAGCTTATCGCGGGGGATCGTTAGATTAATATTTTTAAGGTTATGGGTGCGAGCACCCCTGACTTCGATGTTATCCATATCAGTGATGATTCTTTTATTTTATTTAACGACTAGTATTTCACAGCGGATCATAATGAGCAAAAAATACTGAGTAAAAACACAGTAAAATGGATAAAAAATCCCGCGGTTAAGCGGGATTGTGTGTTTATTTCTTGCCAGTTTGCTGTTTGGCTAGCTCTTTATGTTTACCTTTTTTGTAAACATGTTCAAAACAATAGTTAGTTGCATCGATATAGCCTTCAACGCTACCACAGTCAAAACGTTTACCTTTAAACTTATATGCTAATACGCAGCCTGTTTGTGCTTGTTGCATTAGTGCATCGGTAATTTGGATTTCGCCGCCTTTACCTGGTTCGGTTTGTTCAATAATATCAAAAATATCAGGCGTAAGGATGTAGCGACCAATAATCGCTAAGTTACTTGGCGCAGTACCGGGCTCTGGTTTTTCCACCATGTTATCAACACGGAATAGGTCATCGCGTAACATTTGGCCTGAAATCACGCCGTACTTGTGTGTATCTTCTTCTGGCACTTCTTCAACCGCGACAATGGAGCAGCGGAACTGCTTATAAAGCTCAGCCATTTGCGCAAGCACACCTTGTTGCTCTTCATCGGTTACACAAAGATCATCGGCAAGTACTACAGCAAAAGGTTCGTTACCCACAAGCTCACGGCCTGTTAGGATTGCATGACCCAAGCCTTTCATTTCACGTTGACGGATGTAAGTGAAGTACGCTGAATCAATAATGTCGCGAATATCAACCAAGAGCTCTTCTTTGTTAGTACCACTGATTTGATGCTCTAACTCATAGTTCTTATCGAAGTGATCCATCAAGGTGTTTTTACCACGACCTGTCACAATACAAATACGGTTCATGCCAGCTTGGATTGCTTCATCTACGCCATATTCAATCAATGGTTTATTAACCACGGGCATCATTTCTTTTGGCATTGATTTGGTTGCGGGTAAAAAGCGCGTACCGTAGCCAGCGGCAGGAAAGAGACATTTTTTTATCATGGTACATCCTAGTATTCATATAGAGTTATCACATTTTATACTGCTTTATTATTAAAGACTTAATGCATATATCAGCAAATAGAGTACCTTTCTTTTTTAATGCGAAAGGCTTCATTATTTGCGACTTTAAAGCTTGTTATTTCAGATCGTAGATACGAACATAATCGATTAAAAATTTCTGTGGGAAAATAGAGTCATCAATCCCTTGCTGTCCTTCCCAGCCACCACCGATAGCGAGGTTTAAAATCAGGTACATGGGTTTATCAAACGGCCAATCTTCACCGTTACGCTGCTGGGTATAATAGAGCTTACCGTCGTATTAAAGCGAGCTTCATTACTATCCCATTTTGTTGCGTAAGTGTGGAAACCACTTTCTATCTTATCGTCTTCTTTGATTCGTACAATTATTGTTTATCTCGATATAGCATAGCGAGTTAATGTGTCAGAGTGTCAGAAAGTTGACCGGTTTGCATTGGTACAACATTTGTGATTGTTGAGGTAAAGATATTTAGCTGATATCCGCTGAAATTGTGATTGCTGTTTTTATTGCATTGTACTTGGGCTATGTAAAAATTCTACTGGCGTGATAAACTGCGCGATTAAGTATAAACTTTCAATAAGCGGCTATTATAAACCAATAGTACGCTATCAGATTTGGAGTGAACTATGGCCAGTCGTGGCGTAAATAAGGTTATCTTAGTCGGTAACTTAGGAAATGATCCTGAAGTTCGTTACATGCCAAATGGCGGTGCAGTAGCAAATATCACTATTGCGACATCAGAATCATGGCGTGATAAAAATACTGGCGAGCAGCGTGAAAAAACCGAATGGCACCGCGTTGCTTTATACGGTAAGTTAGCAGAAGTTGCTGGTGAATACTTACGTAAAGGTTCACAGGTATACATTGAAGGTCAATTACAGACGCGTAAATGGCAGAACCAGCAAGGTCAAGATCAGTACACAACAGAAGTGGTTGTTCAAGGCTTTAACGGTACTATGCAAATGCTTGGTGGTCGTCAAAACCAAGGCGGTCAAGCGCAAATGGGTGGCCAACAGCAAAACAATAACTGGGGTCAGCCTCAGCAGCCAGCCTCAGCACCTGCTCCTCAGCAGAACTATGCGCCACAGCAGCAATCATCAGCGCCACAGCAGCAGGCTCCTCAACAGCCTCAGCAGCAGTACAATGAACCACCAATGGATTTTGATGACGATATCCCGTTCTAAATCCTGTATAAAATAATGATTGAATATCAAGAAGCAGCGTTAAACGCTGCTTTTTTTATGTCTTGATTATGATAAGTCAGGTGCTTTGTTTAATAAAATCAATAAAACATTTCGTTTTAGTGTGTTGATAGTTCAACTTTAGGTAGTAGGCAAATGTCGTCTGTTGGGGCAATTGTAAGTGTGTTAAGACTGGGATCAGCAAACCATGGGCTAACTCTCGTTGTACGTTTTGTGGTGATATTAATATTAGCCCCATATGCTCGACGGCACTTGCGATTAAAATTTCTGGATTTGAGGTAGTGAAGTTACCTTGTAAGCGGAGTGTTAAGCCACTATCGAAGACATATTCATGGGCGTGATTTTGCTGATTTAATAGTAAGCAATTATGTTGTGTCAGTTGTTCCGGTGACTCAATAGGATCATATTGTTCTAAATATGTCGGAGAGGCGTAAAATCTCGCATTATCTGAAAATAGGGGGGTGGCGATATAACTGGCAGAGTTAAAATTATCGATTTCACTACAAATAATAATGTCGAGATTTAAATCTGGTAACTGTCCTGACGTGATGGTGTGAAGCGTAATATTGATATTGGGGTAGCGCTGACAAAATGTTGCAATAACATTAATCAAAAAATGGCTTCCCGTGCTTGATGGTGCGCCAACATGTAATGTGCCGCTCATCTCTTCATTTGTTGCCGTCGTTTCGGTGATTAGCTGTTGCCAATGTTTTAATAAAGTTTGACTTCGCTGAAAAAAAACATCTCCCGCATCTGTGAGTGATAAATGGCGTGTTGTGCGTTTTAATAAAGGGACGCCAAGCTGTTGTTCAAGCCAAGACAAGCGTTTTGATAAGGCTGAGTTTGATATATCAAGATGTTTCGCAGCTTGAGAAAGCGATCCTTGATGGATGACAGCGACAAAGCTTTTAGTACAGGTGATCCAGTCCATGGTGATAACCTTTCCTTGTTCCTTTCACGCATAATATGAGATTGATTGTTTCATTACGCGATACATTGTGTTTTGCTCAATGTAACGTATCTCATTAAATCAAAATAGCGGATGCTGGAATGATATAGTTGATATATTAACCTTAAAATGAAAACGCTTCATTATGTTGCTCTACTATATAAGTTGTAGCTGATGATAGTAAGTTGATTTGAATAATAGTGTGTAGAGTTAGGATGTTATGAGAAAAGCCTCAGGGATGAAGTTAACTAATCGGTTAGTTGCTTTTGTTACAATGATTGTTATTTGTGCCATCTTCGTTATTTTTATCGGCGGTGCATTGAGTTTTCGTAAGCTTGGTCAGGATTACTTAACCCATTATTTAAACGGTGTTGTTGAAGTCATTGATCAAGAGCTTGCTGATCCTCAAGGTCGCGCATCATTATCTCGTTGGCTACCTAGGCTATTAAAATCAAGTAATGTCACCGCGTTAACGGTAACGAGTCCACATGGCGTGGTGTATGCCTATAAAAGTATGGAGTCGATTACTGATCCTAATATTCTGTATGACAGTGAATATCAGCTTCAATTAAACCCTCAGTACAAAGTGACAATTGAATCTATTCCACCTTATGCGGAATTTACTTATTCGCTAGGCGCGATGTCATTTATCAGTTTAGCTCTCGGCATTGTTATTTTTGGTTTAGTGCAAGGTGTTCGTTGGTTAAAACTTCAATTACGGGGATCTGAATTATTAGAGACGCGAGGAAGAATGATTTTAGCCGGTAAGGTTGATGATTATGCGGTGGGTGATGATCATGAATGGCCCGGTACGGCAAGTTTAGCGATGGATCAATTAATCAAAGAACTGAAAGATGCTCGGCAAGAGCGTAGCCGCTTTGATACTTTTATTCGTACCCATACCTTCCTTGATCAACTCACAGGTGCTGCTAATCGCATCTTATTTGATAGTCGCTTAAAGTCCATGCTACAAGAGCCTGATAATCAAGGCTCAGTGATCTTGGTACGTTTAGCTGATTGGGATGAAGTGGTCGCTGAAGAAGGGAGAGTAATTGCTGATGAGTTTATCCAAGATGTCAGTATTATCCTTTCTAATTTTATTCAGCGTTTCCCAGACACTATGTTATCGCGTTACTACGATGCTGAATTCGCAATTTTGATCCCACAACAATCAGCAAAAGAAATTAAACTCTTTATTAATCAACTGTTAAATGCGCTCGAACGTTTGTCTCCGCCATTATCGACGGAGCGAGACAATTGGTGTCATATTGGCGTTACGCACTTCCAAGGTGGAGAGCGTCGAGGCCGTATTATGGATGAAGCTGACATCGCACTACGTAGTTCGCAATTACAAGGTTCAAACAGTTGGAATCGTTTTACTAAAGAAAGCCATTATGAAGATGATCGAGGCAGTGTGCGTTGGCGAACGCTGTTTGATCGAATTTTGACGCATGGCGGCCCTTTGCTATATCAGCAGCCTATTCTTGATGCCGCTGATAATATTGTTATCAGTCGTGAAATACTTGCACGAATTAAAGATGAGCATGGGGAGCTGCTCAAAGCGTCACACTTTATGCCTGTCGTTAATCAAGTTGGATTTAATCAGCGCTTTGATCGTGCTGTCATTAATCAGATATTAGCGTTATTAAAAAGAGAATTAACCCCAGATGTTTATTCAATAAATATCAGTGCTTATTCATTATTAGATAAACTTTTTACGAAATGGTTGCTCAATGAGTTATTACAAATGCCACGACCATTAATGAACCATATGATATTTGAAGTATCTGAAAGCCAATTAGTTAAACACCTTGATGCCTTACGTCCGGTATTAAAAAAATTAGTGGGGCTTGGATGCAAGTTAACGGTTGATCAAGCTGGACGTACTATTGTGAGTACGCACTATATCAAAGAGGTGAAAGTTAATTACCTTAAATTACACCGAGGACTTGTGAGAGATATTAATAAGCGACAAGAAAATCAGCTTTTTGTAAGAAGTATGCTAGGCGCTTGTGATGACTCAAATGTTCAAATTATTGCTGTGGGCGTTGAAACCGATAAAGAATGGGAAATATTAAAACAATTGGGTGTTTCTGCGGGGCAAGGTCGTCTATTCGCGAAAGAAGATGTGATTTTATAAAAATGCAACTACCTGTTTTATTTTAACAAATTTAATGTTTTTGTAAACTGCATTAATTAAGTGATGTTTATCAATAATTTTATCGTATATCCTTGGGAAGGTAATTAACTGCTGCTAACCTTATCAATAAAGAGCATCATACAGGATGTATAGCCTTTTTCTGGTCGATTATGAAATACGTATTCTCTAAGCTTTTTCAGCGAGCGAGTTTTCAACCCTCTGCTGCTTTGGTTTTCTATACCGACACGGTTGTCCTTGTCCAAGCGAAAACTGAACATTTTATTGTTGAGCGTATGGGCGTCTCTAATGTTTCAGATTGGAGTAATGCTGCACGCAACTTGATTACACATTACCAATTGTCAGGTACCGATTTAAAGTTAGTGCTAGGACATGGTTTATATCAAAGCTTAGTGATTGATAAACCAGAAGTGAGTATTGATGAACTGTCAACCGCACTGCCTTTTTTAGTCAAAGATTTAGTCAATGAGTCACCGTCTGAATTAGTCGCTGATGGTTTTCCTGCGACAGCGAAAGATCGTTTACAGGTTTTTGTCGCATCAAAACAGCTGATCACTCAGGTTGTCTTAGCGTGCCATGACTGTGGTTGCCGTGTTTCTGACATCACAACCGAAGACATTGCATGGAGCCGCTTTTCTGATCCTAATCGTAGCCAACTTATTCTCCATGCTGATGTTGATGGTAATCTACAATTAACCGCATTTAATGAGCAAATGCTGTGTTTTCAACGTCAATTACGTGGTTTTACTTTACCGTTGTTTGATCGCCAAGCGCTTGATGGCGGTAGTTTTCAGCTGGACAATTTAGCACTTGAATTACAGCGTTCATTAGATTTTATTAGCGCTCAATTACGTAATAATCCAATTAGTCAGTTAATCATCAGTTGTGATAACGAAGATAATCAAGCGCTAGCTGAAGAATTAAATAAACGTTTAAATATTAATGTAGAGGCGATACAAGAGGTTGATCCTTTACTTGATACTAATGCTGCGCGTTTAGGTTGGGCGGCATTACAGCGACCTAAAAACGCGATAATCAATTTATATTCTGACAATTTACTGCCAACTAAGCAGTGGATGATTTAACCAATATCGTTGCAAGTTGGATGGCACTTATTGCCATTTTCGCGATGTGGGCGGGTTGGAATACATGGCAGAACACGGCCGAACAAAAAACATTAGCGACAGAATCATCGCTATTAAGTGCTGAACAACAAAAACTTGATAATACCCGAGTACAAGTTGCCGCATTGCTGTCAGATCCCTTAAAGGAGAATCAAGCCCATAAACTTGAAAAAGAAATCGCGGCAAAGCGTGCCACGCTAAAAGTCATTGAAGAGCATGATGATAGCTTAAAGGTTGGTTATGCTGGATTGTTACAGCAATTAGCTGATGCAGCGAGTGGCGATATCTCTGTTCAACAGATTTATGTCTCAGGTACATCGATGGATTTAAGTGGATTAGCACGTAACCCTGATGCTGTTCCTCGCTGGGTAGGGGCATTTAAAACTTATCCATCATTAGCTGAACGTCGTTTCCAAATGATGACATTGGGTCGTAATGATAAAAATGTCGTGACCTTTCAGTTACAAGCTGAGCGTAAAAGCATTAAGGGGATCGAACAATGATCAAGTGGGATGAGCTAAGCCAGCGGTTTGCTGCTTTGTCGGTTCGTGAACAATGGTTAATTGCGATCACAGGTTGGTTTGGCATCTTGTTTATTGGCTATATGCTAATTATTGAGCCTCAAATGGTGACATCACAAACTGTTAAAACGGCATTGATAGATACCCAAAACGACATGATCACCGCACAGAATCAATTGATTGTCGCTAATAGAAAATTACAGCAAGATCCGGATAAAGTGATTAACCAAAAATTGGCACAATATCGGCAAGAAGATAAAGCCTTACAACAAGTACTAGAAGCAAAAATTGGTAGTTTGATCACGCCAGTTCAAATGGCAGGCTTGCTAGAGCAAGTTCTACGTCATAGCTCGGCATTAAAATTAGAGTCAATGACATCATTACCGTCATCTCAATTAGTGAGTGGTGATCAACAGGGGTACTTTGTTCACCCCATTCGCTTAACGTTCAAAGGGCGTTACTTTGATGTGATTAATTACTTAAATAAATTAGAAGCGTTACCGGTTAAATATTACTGGCGAAGCCTGAGTTATCAGGTTGATGAGTATCCATGGGCAAAGGTGGAACTTGAAGTGTATACCTTAGGTGAAAGT
This sequence comes from Photobacterium sp. SKA34, assembly GCF_000153325.1. Classification (GTDB taxonomy): domain Bacteria; phylum Pseudomonadota; class Gammaproteobacteria; order Enterobacterales; family Vibrionaceae; genus Photobacterium. The sequence goes on along the minus strand of NZ_CH724145.1, from coordinate 414,382 downwards.
AAGGACTTTATTGGTGGATAACAAAATGACATGGATGGTCGCTTTACTTTTAAGTTTATGCGCTTTCGGTGCTTATGCGGCTCAAGATCCTACTGCACCACTAGGTTGGGTGGCGAGTAAAGCGCAAACGAGCCAAACAAAAGCACGATTGCCACAGTTACAAAGTATTATTTGTGATGGTAAGCAGTGCTCGGTGATTTTAAGTGGTCAAGTGGTCAGTCTTGGCGAACGCGTCAATGGTTACACTTTGACAAATGTTTCTGAAAGTAGTGTTACTTTAAGCCGTAGTGGCAAAAAGTGGCATTTGGCGTTATTTGCTGAAAATATACGAACGAATTAAGGTTAAATATTATGCGTCGAATTCTTCTAGGGATCACCATTGCATCCTTAGCGGGCTGTTCAACTAATATGGGACATCAAAACCCTGTTGAAGTGAAGAAGGCCTTAAATGAAGCAGCCAATGAAGCGAGTAGCCGTCCTTTAATGGAGCTACCTTCTGCGGTCAATGCTGATCTTATGCCGTCACTTGATAGCAATATTAACCCTGCTAATTCTTCGTTAGAAAAGCGTTTTCGTGTTAACGCTAAAAATGTTGAAGCAAATGCATTCTTTACCAGTTTAGTAAAAGGCACACCATTTAATATCGTTATTCATCCCGGTGTTACTGGGCGTATTACGATGAAATTAAATGATGTCACACTCGATGAAGTGCTAAATGTCGTGTCTGATATTTACGGTTATAGTACGACCCGTAAAGGGAATATTATTCAGGTTTTCCCAGCAACGTTACGGACTGAAGTGATCCCCGTTGATTATTTACAATTACAACGTAAAGGTAAGTCATTAACCTCTATTACCTCGGGTTCTATTAGTGATGGCGATAATAATTCGTCATCAGGTGATGATGACAATAGCAGTAGCTCATCATCAAGTGGCGGTAATACCACAACGGGCGGCACGACGATTGAAACGACCTCTGACAGTGATTTTTGGACACAGTTAGAGAAAGTCGTTAGTGGCATGATTGGCTCCGGTGATGGCAGAAATGTAATGGTTTCCCCGCAAGCGGGTCTCATTTCCGTACGCGCCTTCCCTAATGAATTACGTGAAGTTAAAGAGTTCTTGGGCATGTCTCAACGTCGTCTAAAGCGCCAAGTAGTGCTTGAGGCGAAAATCATGGAAGTCACGCTTGATGATAGTTACCAACAAGGGATCAACTGGAGCTACCTAACCAAAAGTGGTAACGGTATCACAACGGGGACGGCTTCGATTGTGGAGGCACTACCGGGTGGAAATGCCATTTCAGAACTCTTAGGCGGTCAAACCAATATAACGCTCTCTGATGGTAACTTTAAAGCGGTGATGAGTTTCTTATCAACTCAAGGTGACTTGAATGTGCTATCTAGCCCACGAGTGACAGCTGCAAATAACCAAAAAGCGGTTATTAAAGTGGGTGGCGATGAATACTTTGTGACAGACGTCTCAAGCAGTAACGTCTCAGGTGACAATAATAATGTTTCGCCAGATGTATCATTAACTCCTTTTTTCTCTGGTATTTCGTTGGATGTGACGCCACAAATTGACGATCAAGGCGGCGTTTTATTACATGTTCACCCAGCGGTTATTGATGTGCAGAATGAACAGAAAACGATTGAAGTTGGTACCGAAAAACCGATGGTATTACCGTTGGCAAAAAGTACTATTCGCGAATCTGATTCAATCATCCATGCCCGAACCGGTGATGTTGTGGTGATTGGCGGTTTAATGAAATCAAGCATTAATGATCAAGTCTCGAAAGTTCCGCTTCTTGGTGATATCCCTTGGGTTGGTAATTTATTCCGTCATATCAATAAGGTGAAAAAGAAAACTGAATTGGTGATCTTACTTAAACCGACCGTTGTGACTGACAATACTTGGAAACAAGAAATTGAACGCTCTCGATCACTAATTAATGAATGGTTCCCTGAAGAAGGGTAATTCATGTATCTCGAACACTTTGGTTTTAGTCAGCAGCCTTTTTCTTTAACACCTAATACTTCTCTTTTCCATGCGCTGCCATCACATATTGAAGCGATTCAAACGGTGTTGGCAGCACTACAAATGGGCGAAGGGATCACACAGGTATCAGGAGAGGTCGGAACGGGTAAAACCTTAGTGTGTCGTATGTTGATGACCCAATTGCCAGCTCATTTTGATCTTGCTTACCTACCCACGCCAGCCTGTAGTGGAATAGAATTAAAGCGTTCATTGGCAAAAGAATTAAGCCTGCTACCCAATAGTGACCATACATTACTGACTGAGCAAATTCAGGATGAACTAATCTCTCGCCGGTTGAATGGTCAATCGGTGGTGGTATTACTCGATGAAGCACAAGCGTTGTCGGATGATGCGCTCGAAGCGATTCGTTTATTAGGCAATTTAGAAACTGAACAAGAAAAACTGTTACATATCGTTTTACTCGGACAGCCAGAGCTTGATCAACGATTAGCCCAGCATCAATTACGTCAATTACGTCAACGGATCACATTTCGTGCTGTTTTACGACCATTAACCTTGGCTGAAACCGTGGCGTATATACAACACCGACTGTATCAAGCCGGCTATAACGATATGGTGTTTAACTTGTCGATATGCCGCGCAATTTGGTATGCCAGTGGTGGCACGCCACGATTGATCAATCAACTATGCCATAAGTCCTTACTTGCCACTTTTTGTGAGCAACAATATATCGTTAGTAAAAAAGAAGTCCTCATGGCTATTCGGGATACCCTTGGCGCTAAACAGCCTAAGTGGTCATTTCCTATATTGTGGGGATGGAGTCATACATGAGTGAATTAAATCGCCGACTTAATGAGTTGAGCCAAGTAAAACTCTCTTCTGCATCGCAGCTGGGCTCTCCATTACGTGCAGCAGAAATAGCACCTATACCAACATCAGTATGGCCTAAATGGTTAACCGTTGGGTGCTGCACCATGGCATTTGTCGGTATGGCGTGGTGGTTAAATCAACCTGATAGTGTTGTTACACCGGCCATGGCACAAACAGAAATAGCCGCAGAGCCAATTGTTGATCAACCTGAAACGACGAAAGAGATTACGTCAGTTAAACCGTTATCAACCATTGCAATGAAAACACCTGTAACATCAGATGAAAATAAAACGGCAGTTGTGATAGAGCAACCACATTCAAAGAGTATTGATAAATCAGCGATAGCTGAGCTTGCGAATATGCCTGTCGCTCAAGAATCACTTGAAAGTGAAGATGAACAAAAAGAGTTACAAAGCTCTTATGATCAAGGCTATGAAAGCGGTTATGAAAAAGCATTGGCTGCGGTTGAGCAAGAACATAAAGCGCAGCCAAAGCCGCCTGCGCCTAAACCCGTTAAAAGTGAATTATCGATTCAAACGGTTTCCTTAACGCCAAAAGAATTGGCGCAAGTTGAATACTTAAATGCAGAAAAAGCCTTAGAGCAGCAAAACAGTAAACAAGCGGTTGTTAATTTAGAGTCGGCTTTAAAATATCGTCCGGATTGGATCATAGCAAGGCAACGTTTGGCGGCATTGTACTATGGACGAGGCAATGTAAGAGAAGCGATTGCGACGCTTGAAAAAGGGCTAGCAAAGCAATCGAATCAACCCCAGTTACGTTTAACACTCGCAAAATTATTGGTCAATGAAAGCCAAAATCAAGCGGCCTTAGCTGTGTTAAATGATAAAAGTGGCAGCATGGATTCGCAGTATTTAGCCATGCGTGGTGCATTAGCACAAAGGTTAAATAACAATGTTGTAGCTCTTCAATGTTATCAACAATTAGTGCGCTTAGCGTCATTTGATGGTCGCTGGTGGATGGGATTGGCGATTGCTCAAGACCGAAGTGGTAAGGCAGAAAAAGCCCGTGAGTCTTATCAAAAAGCGTTGCAGCTAGGTAATATTTCAGCATCATCACAACAATTTATTCAGCAGCGTTTAGTTGCATTAAAATCGCATAGGAGTTAGCCGATGCAAATTCGATTACGTAAACGCTTAGGCGACCTTCTGGTTGATGAAAATATCATTACTCAGCAACAACTAGAACAAGCACTGACAAAACAGCAATCAACGGGACGTAAGCTCGGTGACACCTTAATTAATTTAGGATTTCTTACTGAACAGCAAATGCTTCAGTTTTTGGCGCGTCAGCTTGATGTGCCGCTTGTTGATTTAACACGAGTGCAAGTTGATAGTGAACATGTTGGTTTACTTTCAGAAGTAAATGCGCGTCGCTTGCGTGCGTTAGTTTTAGGTCAGCACGGTGATACGGTTCGTGTTGCGATGAGCGATCCTGCTGACTTAGCAGCGCAAGAGGCGGTGTTTGATCAGCTCAGCCAATACCGTGTTGAACTAGTGATTGCGCCAGAGCGTCAATTGTTGGCTGCTTTTGATCGTTACTATCGCCGTACTCAAGAAATTGCGTCATTTGCTGAGCAATTAAAAGCAGAACACCAAGATCACCACACATTCACATTCGGTATGGAAGAGGCCGACAATGAAGAAGTGACTGTTGTAAAACTGATCAACTCATTGTTTGAAGATGCAGTGCAAGTGGGCGCTTCAGATATTCACATTGAGCCAGATGCCGATGTATTGCGTATCCGCCAACGTATTGATGGTGTACTGCATGAAAATCTGATTGATGAAAGCAGTATTTCTTCTGCGCTAGTATTGCGTTTAAAGCTTATGAGTGGCCTCGATATTTCTGAAAAGCGTCTGCCTCAAGATGGACGCTTTAACATGATGGTACGAAACCGCTCGGTTGATGTGCGTATTTCTACCATGCCAATTCAACATGGTGAATCGGTGGTAATGCGTTTACTTGATCAGTCAGCCGGTATTTTAAGCCTTGATGAAATCGGTATGCCGGATGATATCGTGCAGCGTTTTCGTCGTCAGTTAAAACGTCCGCATGGCATGATTTTGGTAACAGGGCCAACAGGTTCAGGTAAAACTACGACGCTATATGGCGCATTAAGTGAGTTAAATAAGCCGGGTAAAAACTCATTACAGCAGAAGATCCGGTGGAATATCGATTGCCGCGTGTTAACCAAGTTCAGGTAAACAGTAAGATAGGGCTTAATTTCTCATCTATTCTACGTACTTTTTTACGTCAGGATCCCGATGTCATCTTAATTGGTGAGATGCGTGATCAGGAAACAGTCGAAATTGGCTTGCGCTCGGCATTAACGGGTCATCTAGTTTTATCGACACTTCATACTAACGATGCGGTAGACAGTGCACTGCGTATGATAGATATGGAAGCGCCAGGTTACTTGGTGGCAAGTGCCGTTCGTGCAGTATTAGCACAGCGATTGGTACGCCGTATTTGTAGTGATTGTGGTCAAGATGCGGCTTTAGAGCCGGGACAAAAAGCGTGGCTAGAAACCCGTTTCCCATTCTACAACAATCATGTATTCCGTCGTGGACGAGGGTGTCATAGCTGTAACTTTACCGGTTATAAAGGCCGTATTGGTGTATTTGAATTACTTGAGATGCGCCAAGATATAATGGATGCGTTACGTCAAAATAATGCGGTACTATTTACCCAACTTGCGAGAAAGAGTGAAGGCTATAAACCGCTGGTGGAATCTGCAATGGATCTTGCTTTAGCGGGTAAGACCAGTATTGATGAGGTACTGCTTCTTGGTGAAGGTGAAGTACTGGATGTTCTTAACTAGTAGTAGAGACGAAGATGGCAGTATTTAGCTACCGAGGACGCGGTGAGAAAGGCCAATTAAAACAGGGAACGATTGAAGCATCAAACTCTGATGCTGCTGCCGATCTCTTGATACGTCAAGGTGTGATCCCTCTTGAGATCCGAGAAACGCACGGCAAAGCAAAAGGTCAAGCGTTTGATTTAAGTGCTTTTTTTCAAGCGCAATTACCGCTAGAAGTTCTCGTAATCTTTTGTCGACAGCTATACAGTTTAACCAAAGCGGGTGTCCCACTATTACGGGCTTTTAAAGGTTTATCGCAAAGTGCGAGTCACCCTTTATTAAAAACAACCCTAGAAGCGTTAACCCTTGATTTAACAAATGGTCGCGCGTTGTCAGTGGCGATGCAGCAACATCCTCGGGTTTTTTCTCGGTTATTTATCTCGTTGATCCATGTCGGTGAAAATACGGGTCGTCTTGATCAGGTATTGTTACAGCTTGCGAACTACTACGAACAAGAGGTAAATACCCGTCGCCAAATTAAGTCGGCGATGCGTTATCCCACATTTGTATTAACGGCCATCGTGATTGCAATGGGGATATTAAATACCAAAGTTATTCCACAATTTGCGTCGATGTTCTCGCGCTTTGGCGTTGAACTGCCATGGCCAACCCGAGTGTTAATTGGAACATCAAACTTTTTTGTTCATTACTGGCCGATGATGATTGGCGTATCCGTCGCTATTTGGTTAGGTATACGATTTTGGCGTAATACGCCAAAAGGGGCGGAAAAGTGGGATAACTGGCGTTTACGTATGCCTATTACGGGAAGCATTGTCAATCGTGCTCAAATGGCACGTTTTGCTCGTACGTTTTCTTTAATGATCCGCGCTGGTGTACCTTTAAATCAGGCGATTCAAATGGCTGCGGAATCGTTAGGTAACCGCTTTTTAGAAAATCGCTTGATAGAAATGAAGCAAGGGATCGAAGGTGGTAGCAGTATTTCAAGTACGGCAACCAAGTCAGGGGTGTTTACGCCACTCGTTTTACAAATGATTGCCGTGGGCGAAGAAACAGGTCAAGTCGATGAATTACTCTTAGAAGTCGCTGACTTTTATGATCGTGAAGTGGAATACGATTTAAAAACATTAACGGCTCGAATAGAACCCATCATGCTGGTTGTTGTGGCTGGCATGGTGTTGTTATTAGCCTTAGGTATCTTTTTACCTATGTGGGGAATGCTCGATGTCGCTAAGGGATCGTGAGTTACAGCACAAAAAAAGGTTACAAAATATTTCATGGCTAATAATTACATTTATATTAATAAGTGTTTTGTTATATGAATGGCAGCAAGTACAAAAAGATGCCAAGTTTCTTCAGTTTGATTTAACTCGTAATAATTTGTATCAAGGTGCTATAAACCTGCGTCATAACTGGGAATTAAATAATAAACCTCATTACGACAAGGTTGGTGATATTGCATTTAAATATACCCAATTAGGATGGCCTATTGTATTGAAACAGGGGGAATTGGACTGCCCTAAAATATGGTCTTTATTATCAAATGAAATAGGAAAGCCTGAATATAACTCACTTAGTTATAGAAAAGCTGATGATTCAAGTAGTTATAATACATGTTTATATGACATAGGCATTAAGAAAAAATTGGCAATATCTTATATTAATGACAAAATACATATTACCAGCAATTTATCGCTATAGTGTCGGGGCTCTTACTGTAAGGATAGGGAAATGAAAAAAAACGCCGGCTTTTCGCTTATCGAATTAGTCGTTGTGATTATTGTGCTCGGGATCTTAGCGGCAACCGCTTTACCTCGGTTTATGAATATCACCGATCAGGCTAAGCAATCTGCAATAGAAGGAATGACGGGTGGTTTTGCAACCGCTGTGATTTCAGCAAGAGCACAATGGGAAGCGTATGGTCGCCCTGTCGATAGCGGAAATAATAATACTGTTGATTACGACGGTACTGAATTTAAATTAACCCAAGAAGATACCACGTTGAATATACGTCCTGGTTATCCGTTTGCGTTAAATACCAGTGTAACAACTGATGTGGTCGATATTACTGCCGCCGACTGTTTAGATTTGTTGCAAGAATTGATGCAGAACCCACCGTTAGCAACGACATCCCGTGATGCTCTTGCGAGTGGCAAAGATTTATATTTCGTCACGGTTGAAGGCACTAGTGCCGCTAAACAGTGTCGTTATTACCAGCTAGCATCAGCTAGCAAAAATAGCTCTGGCGAAGTGAAACCATTAGCTGGGCATTCTTTTACTTACCAGCCGGCAGTGGGTCGTGTTGAAGTAGATTTGAAATAAAGAGAGAAATGTATATGAAACGTCAAGGTGGCTTTACGCTAATCGAATTAGTCGTTGTTATCGTGATTTTAGGTATTCTTGCGGTAACGGCTGCACCTAAGTTCATGAATCTTCAGAATGATGCACGTAAAGCATCACTAGAAGGTTTAAAAGGTTCTATCCAAGGCGCTGCAGGTATCGTGTACGGTAAAGCTGCTATTAATGGTTTAGAAGCAAGTGATGCGGCTGACGCAGAGGTTTCTGGTATTCCTATTAAGTTTGGCTATCCTCAAGCGACTTCAGCTGCTCTTGGTGCGGCAGTAAATGGTCTAAGCACTGATTGGACATGTGGTACACCAAGTGGTGACTCAATTAAGTGTACATTCAAAGGTAAAGATTCATATTTGACGAGTGCTGATGCTTGTTACGTTGAATACACACAAGCTAAAAGTGTATCTGAAGCAGCAACAACAGTTGTAGTTGCTGACGGTAACTCTTGTAAGTAATACCGCAAATAGCGCTCGGATGAGCGCTATTTAATTAAGCTTCATTTGTGATGGGGCTTAATTAAATAAAACCACAAGGATGTACGTTTATGATTAAGCAAAAAGGCTTTACCTTAATTGAGTTGGTCGTTGTTATTGTTATCTTAGGTATTCTTGCAGTAACGGCTGCACCAAAGTTTTTGAACCTTCAGAATGATGCCCGTAATGCTTCTTTGCAAGGATTGAAAGGTGCAATTCAAGGTGCGGCTAGCATTGTTTATGGTAAAGCTGCGATTGATGGTGTAGAAAGCGCAGATTCTGATGCAGGTAAAAAAGTTGAGGGCATTGATGTTGTTTATGGTTATCCAAAAGCGACATCTGCTGCGCTTGCTCTTGCTGTTAATGGCCTTTCTGAAGACTGGACTTGTCAGAATGGTACTGATTTAGTTAAGTGTACTTTCAAAGGTAAAACGGCATTTTTTGAGTCTGGTGATTCTTGTTATGTTCAGTATGAACAAGCAAAAAGTTCAGCTGCTGCTATCACAAAAGTTATCGCTACTGGCGCTTCATGTAAGTAATTTTCACAAGGAAGTAAAAATGAATAAACAAAAAGGTTTTACCTTAATTGAATTAGTTATTGTTATCGTCATTCTTGGCATTCTAGCAGTAACAGCCGCCCCTAAATTTTTAAACCTACAAGGTGACGCACGTAAAGCATCATTGCAAGGTCTTAAAGGTGCTATTGATGGCGCTGCGGGTATTACTTATGGTCGAGCAGCGGTTGATGGTGTTGAATCAGTATCGAGTTCTACAACGACTGAGGGGACTGTACCAGTAGCATTTGGTTTCCCTAAAGCAACATCGGCTGCACTGGGCAAAGTTGTAACAGGCTTAAATGAAGATTGGAAAGTTGTCTCATCAGTAGATGATACTTCTATTACCTACTCTTACGAAAGTAATAGTAAAACTGATGTGTGTATTGTTACTTACACCCAAGCAACTAGCGTTTCTTCTCCAGCAACAACGGTAGTCACGTTAGGTGATGATTGTGCAGGTGAATAGTTAGGCTGTAATAAACATTTAAAGGCGCAGTCACCCGGCTGCGCCTTTTTTGTTTTAATCTGATAAATTACATAACAATAAAATAGGTCATGTTTAGGTGGTAATGTGAAGCAGCAACAAGGTTTTACTCTCGTTGAACTCATTATGGTGATCGTAATTATTGGGATCATCAGTGCCACTGCTGCTGCACGCTTTTCAGGGCGTAGCGAGTTTGATGCACAACTTACCCGCGATCAGGCAATTTCTGTTATTCGCCAAATTCAAATATCTTCGATGCAAGGGCAACGCACTCCCTTGAATATTTCTTCGCCATGTTTAGGCGTTTGCGATGCCGCTAATTCAGAAAAGGATGGTAGTTTGCGTCAATCACAAACCAATACCGAATTTTCATTAGCTGATGGTGGGAATACACGTGCTAATTTGTACTTTAATTTACTTGGGCAGCCAGTCAATACAACATCGACGTTAGTGTGTGCTAACGGTTGTACTATTACGATTACGGCAAAAAATAAACAAACTGCCAGTATTTGTATTAATAGCCAAGGTTATGTGTATAAAAAGAAAGATGATAAGGTGTGTGGTAAGTGAACACTTACATAAAACAACGCGGTTTTACCCTTATTGAAGGGATCATCACTATTGTATTACTCGCTATTGCGATGATTACTTTAGTGAGTTTTCTTTTTCCTCAAGTTGAGCGCTCTGCGGTTCCTCAATATCAAGCGCGTTCAGCGGCAATGGCTGATGCGATTTTTAATGAGATTTTAGCGCGTCAGTTCGACCAAAACTCTGACCCTAATGGTGACAGTGTTTATCGCTGTGATGAAGATATTACTCAAGTAAAAATTGATCCATGTACCTTGGCAACACGGTTAGGGCCAGATGACCCTTTAGAAGCTACGAATCCTGCAATGGCTAATGACGTCGATGATTTTATTGGCTGTTGGGGAGATACAACGCAGTGCTCTAACCCTTATACATATAATGGCAATAATTATGTTAAACCCAGTTTAACTTCTCGCCGTGGCGAATTAACAGATTTAGTACCAAGTTTATCTACCGCTAATTATGCCCATATTTATGCCACCATTAATGTTGAGGATATGTCCGAGTCTCCAAAGACTCTGAAGAAAATCACAGTGAGTGTGGATGCTGGACGCTATGGCAAATATTATTATATCGCCTATAGAGGAAATTATTGATGGCTAAGCCGCGCGGTTTCACTCTATTTGAAATGGTGATAGCAATTGTCGTGCTATCTATCATTATGATTGGTATTGGTAGTTATATTGCGATTGGTGTGAAGGGGTATACCAATACGGTTGATCGTGAGCGATTACAGTCTCAAGCCCGATTTTTAGTTGCACGTATGACCAAAGAAATCCGTCATGCAGCACCGAACAGTTTAAGTTATACATCTAATTGTCTGAGCTTTTATCCGATTATTGCTCCAGCGGTGTATTACGATAGTTTACAGAATAACACTAATACTATTGCGATAACTCCATTACGTTTTTCTACTAACTGGAGTAGCAGCGGTAATTTTGTTGCAGTGGGCTTTATCTCATCTGAACAGTATGAAAATAAAAAAATAGCAGTGAGCAGTATTACAGAACCAGCTTCAAAAGATGGGACGTATCAATTGGCATTAACGTTGTCAGTAACGACATCTTCAGCCGGTAAACGATTATATTTATACAAAGATAAGATCAGTTATTGCCAAAGTGGTACGACTATTGTGCGAAAGGTCAATGATGAGCTTAAGGGCGTATTAATGGCTGAGAACATCGAAAAATTTATACCTAATGTACAAACCACGGGCTTAAACAGTAATGCGATAGCGTTATTTTCTATTCAGTATCTAGACTTACGTACTCAAGAAAAGTCAGTTTACAACCATAGTGTACAGGTGATGAATGTCTTATAGCAGTTATAACAAGCAACGTGGTAGTGGCTTAATGATAGTGTTGTTTGTCATTGTCGTTATGGGGCTTATGGCTATGGTGATGACGAAAATTGGTGTCTCTAGTCAAACGATGACGACGAAAGAAGTGCTCGGAACACGGGCATGGTTTACAGCACACTCAGCCAATGAAGTGGTGTTAACAAAGATTTTTCCATTAAAAGAGAAAGAGAATGGTTGTAAGAGCTATACGTCGCAAGAAGTTGCAAACATGATGCCGCCATTCCAAAAAGGGTGCCAAGTAATAAAGGTGGTATGCACACCTAAAAGTATTAGGTTATTAAGCGGTAAAAAAGTGAATGAGTATCACCTAGAAAGTACAGCTACCTGCGGTAGTAATAACGTAGCAATGACACGTACCCAAGAAGTGTGGGCGAAAGATTTAAATGAATAATATTTTTTATCTCGTTAATGATGCTGTACCGTAACGAGTCGATATTGGGATGGTAGTGAATTTATTAAAAACAGTGATGATTCAAGCTTGCAGCTGATTACCAGTAAGTCTTATTTATCTAAAAGCCGAGAGTGCGACTCTTGGCTTTTTTGTATGTGATTATTTACTTTGAATGTAGATGTTTTCGTTATTAATAATTAAAATATTAAGTTGAGTTCAGTTAGATACCCTTAATGCATGGACTAGCCTTTATTTTGGGTAATAAGGATGTTTATGCGTTTATGTCTTAAGTTAATCAACGTTTTATTTTTCAGTTTATTCTTTTCATGGCAAGCGCATAGTGCTCAGTATGAATTTGGTACATTCGATACCAGTACATGTTCATCATTTATTTTATCTGAATCAGCGGCTGCTTATGAGGATGGGTCTGGTTGTGTTGTTAGATTAAAAAATACATATGCGACAAAGCCATTGGTATTTTTAATGCCAACAATACCCAGTGATAATCCAGATGATGATGCCCCTCAGACTCTTGCCTTACTAAATGTTACAAAAAAATCTTTTTCCGTAGCACAAATAGTGGCGCCACTTTCTGACTCATATTCGTTATCACGTAATCAAATGCCAGTGATTTCTTATTTAGTTATTGAAGAGGGGGTGACAACATTTGAGGATGGGCACCAAGTATTAGCAGGCAGTACGAATACTAAAAGATATTCTGCTGATGGTAGAAGGTCTTCACCTGCATATGAAAGAATAAACCTATCTGCTTACTCTTGGTTAATAAGTGAATCGCCGATTATTCTTTCTGAAGTTCAAACGAGAAATAATAAACGCTGGTTAACGACCGCGACTAAAAATATATCTTCAACGAAGTTTGACTTAGGTCTTGAACTTACGCGTGTGAATATAAAAGATAAAGATAAAATTATCTTAAAAGAAAAGGAGAAAATTGGTTATTTAGTCAGTATTCCTAATATTGGTGAAACGAATGGTTATGACTATGAATTTTCATCAGGTGATATAGTTTCAAATTCTGGTAAGTTTAAGCCATTAAAGTACACGTGTGACACTCTTATAAACCTACGACAAACTTACACCGCACCTCCGAATTTTATTGCGGGGAAGTTGCAGCGCCAAGGTGGACAAGGTGGTTGGGTTCGTCAATGTAAGAAGTCATTAACACAGGTGAGTTTTGTTGTTGATGAAGATATCCCACCATGGACGTATATAGGTCAACGCGCGCATATAAAAGAAAAGGTGGGCTTTTTTGCTTTCGCTAAAAAGCCACTGGCCAATAATAATATTTGTAAATATTTCTTAAGCCCAGCTCAAACATGGCAAGGTAATAGTTCTCCGAGTTTGCAAATCGGGAAAGATAGTCGACTAATAAATACTGTTGAAATAAAAAATAAAAGGTATGTCGGTTTTCGCCAAGAAAGTATTAATAATTACCTTGATAAAGGTTGTGATGATTCTCCATGTAATGAGAGTCAAAATTTAATTGTAAAGAAAGAAGATAAGCCTCAACTTCCTAGTTTTAAAGAGAATAAAAGTAATAATGAATTTGATGCTGGAAAACAAATTGAACCAGAGATCCCATACAGTGAATATAAAAATTTGTATGTTAGAGGAGGAGCTATAACCTTAAACAAAGATATGAAAATTGAAACATTATCTTTAGATTCAAATAGTCAGCTAACATTAAATACGGGCACCTACTGGATCGATAGCTTTATCGTTAATGGTTCTCGAATTATTGTCCCTAAGGATAATAAAGTAATTATCTATACTAGAGGGTATTCTTTTAATCATAGCTCGGGAACTAATGGCTCTTTAATTAATGTAGATGGCAGTCCTGACAATTTGGTGATCTACGCATATAATGAGCCACCAACTTCGACTTTGTTATTTAAAGATTTTAACGCAGTGTCTAACAGCTCTGTTGTAAAGGCGCTTATCTATTCAGAGAAGAAAACGAACTTAAGCAACAGTGCTATGGTTTATGGTTCAATAACTATTAATCAAGTTGCTTTAACGAATAAGTCTAAAATCATTGGGCAAAGTGAGTGTTTTGACTCTAAACCTGATAATTATATTTTAGATATTAAGCCATCAACTGCGTTTTCATTAACCTGTGATTACTTACCCGTTACGTTTAGTGTAAACAATGAAGACGGAACGCTAGCTGACACCTACTCTGGTTCAGTATCGGTGAGCACTAATATTACAACAGCTGGAAAAGCATCGTGGTTTCCAATTAATAGTGAAACGCCTTATAAAGATGTTTCAGAAGTCGCTGACGTCAATATAAAAAATGGTGTTGGTCAGTTGCGGCTGAAAAGCCATGATTATATCGGCAATATAGCGGTTAAAGGACAATTAAATAATTCACCATCAACCAATACCGTTAATGGTAGTTATACTTTTGTACCATTTAAATTTGCTATTTCGCCAAGCCCAATAAAAGTAATTGCGGGCAAACCTAGGGAAAATATTAAAGTAAAAGCACTTGCTTGCGAAAATGATCAAGTAACGATTGCAACTGGTTATCAAGGTGATAAACCGTTAGTTATGACGAGTACTTTCTTACAGCCAACAAGCCGCGGGAATGGCGACTTACAAATAAAGGCTATAAATAGTGACTGGCAAACGTCTCAAGAAACATTCTCTTTTGATAAGGGAGTGTCGACCTTTGCACTGAAATATTCCGATGCAGGTATTGTAGGGTTAACTCTTGCTGATCCTAACTGCTCGTTATCAACTGGCTGCGATATTTTTTCTACAGATGATGAATTACCAACAGAGTTTGGGAGTTGGAAACAATTAGAAGGCTCTGTTGAAGTGTATGCCCGCCCATGGACATTTGCTGTGTGTCCCAAAAATCAAGATGGTGAATATGTTAAAGCAGACGGCACATCATCATCAGGTGAAGGCTTTTTGGCGGCGGGTGAGAAATTTAATATTGATATAAAACCTATAGTCTGGCGCAGTTCGGGATCCGAAACTGCAGATATTAATAGTCGGTATTCTAATAGCATTAATTTGTGTGAAAGCACAATTACACCTAACTTCTCTAAATCAGGTGCTCCAGCAGCAAGTGTTGAATTATCTATCCCATCAGATCATTCAATAACACCTGAGAATGGTGAGCCAGGTGAATTGCAAGGTGTTAAATTAAAACAACACACTGAAGTTTTAACCTATACCCGTTTATCTTGGAATGAAGTCGGCAGTGTGCGTTTACAAGCGAATACGACAGCACAATATTTGGGTATGAATATTAATCAAGGTTATCGCAACACTGGACGTTTTTATCCAAAGTATTTTGCGTTATCGAATAATCAAGTGACACCTGCTATTAGTCACTTTACTTATTTAGAACAACCGTTTGGTGCTGCATTTACAATTAATTCTTATAACAGTAAAGGGCAGAAAGTTAAAAACTACCATCGTTTTTCGAGCCCACTAAAAAGTGAATTTGAATTGGCATCAGGTAATAACCTCGATGGTAAAAACTATGAATCACTTGATGAGCGTTTAAAGCAATACAACGGTAAAAATGATTTAGTCGATGTAACATTACCACTGTGGGGTGAAAATACTATATCTAATGAGTCTGAAATAGTTTTCCAACCAAATAATTTAGTTGTACAGCGTTTATATTTAGATGTGATTCAACCAAATAAATCCCAGCCTGATGGTCCCTTTTCTAACTGGCAATTGAGAGTAAAACAAACCTCAACACCTGATAATGTAAAATGGGATGATAACGAACAGGTATCAGAACATGGTGCATTGGTGGGTGATAACGATTTACGGTATGGACGCATGACACTTAGTGATGCGATCAGCCAATTTGATCAACCCGTTAGCCTCCCGTTAAAGATTGAATATTGGGATGGTAGTGAATTCCAAACAAATACTGATGATAGTGGCTCAACATACAACAGTAATTATTATTGTAAGCTGGCATTATATCCGGTTGATGGATCTAATACATCGATATTAACAACCAATATAACGGGAAATGTCAGCGATGGTAAAAGTGATGAAATTGAAGCTCATCCACAACTATCAACGCCTGCTAATTATAAAAAACAACAAACCCGTTTTTGGTTACGTATTGCAAATGAAACACCTGCCAATATTGGTTGTAGCCAAACCAACAAAGAATACCAACCTTGGCTAACCTATAACTGGCGAGCATTAGGCGATGAAGATCCATCCGCGATTGTGACATTTGGTGTTTATCGCGGGAGTGATCGCATCGTTTATCGAGGTGAAAAAGGGTTAAATTAGACCTTAACGCAAATAAATTGCAAATCTGTGGTAGGTTTGACAATCCTTACCTTGTTTCAGTGCCTAGCGCTTGGTACATTTAGTGCAATTTAACGAATTTTGAGCTTTCAGGATTAGCCGAAGACTATGTTTAAAAAACTTCGTGGCATGTTTTCTAATGACCTGTCTATTGACTTGGGTACTGCCAACACCCTTATTTATGTCAAAGGACAGGGCATCGTTCTAGATGAACCCTCTGTGGTTGCAATCCGTCAAGACCGTGCAGGCGCAACAAAAAGTGTTGCAGCGGTAGGTCATGACGCAAAATTAATGCTTGGTCGAACACCAGGTAATATCGCTGCTATCCGCCCTATGAAAGACGGTGTAATTGCTGATTTCTATGTGACTGAAAAAATGTTGCAGCATTTTATTAAGCAAGTACATGACAACAGTATTCTTCGCCCAAGTCCTCGTGTGTTAGTCGCGGTGCCTTGTGGCTCTACTCAAGTTGAACGTCGTGCAATCCGTGAATCAGCACAAGGTGCTGGTGCTCGTGAAGTTTACTTAATCGATGAGCCAATGGCGGCTGCTATCGGTGCTGGTATGCCAGTATCTGAAGCTACGGGTTCTATGGTGATCGATATCGGTGGTGGTACAACAGAAGTTGCAGTGATCTCACTTAACGGTGTGGTTTACTCATCATCGGTTCGTATCGGTGGTGACCGTTTTGACGAAGCCGTTATCAACTACGTACGTCGTAACTACGGTAGCCTTATTGGTGAAGCAACCGCTGAGCGCATTAAGCATGAAATCGGTTCAGCATACCCAGGTGATGAAGTACGTGAAATTGAAGTGCGTGGTCGCAATCTTGCAGAAGGTGTACCTCGTAGCTTTACGTTAAATTCAAATGAAATCCTAGAAGCATTACAAGAACCACTAACAGGAATTGTTTCTGCTGTAATGGTTGCACTTGAACAATGTCCGCCAGAACTTGCATCGGATATTTCAGAGCGTGGTATGGTACTGACGGGTGGTGGTGCACTACTTCGCGATTTAGACCGTCTACTAACAGAAGAAACAGGTATTCCTGTGGTTGTAGCTGAAGATCCACTAACATGTGTGGCTCGTGGCGGCGGTAAAGCGTTAGAAATGATTGATATGCACTGTGGCGATCTCTTCAGCGAAGAGTAAGAATGCCTGCGTTAGTTTTCTATAAAACAGGTTATAGTGTTAGATGAAACCTATCTTTGGCAGAGGTCCTTCTCTGCAATTACGCCTGTTTCTTGCCATATTACTATCGGCTAGCCTTATGCTAGCCGATAGTCGTCTTGATGCTTTTGCCAATGTTCGTTATTTTTTGAACTCAGCAATCGCTCCGCTTCAGTATGCGGCTAATTTACCGCGTGAATTACTTGATGGCCTGAATGGTCAAATGAGTTCTCATCAGCAATTATTAGTTGAGAATAAAGCGTTGAAGCGTGATTTGTTGGTGATGAAAAGTAATGTTTTATTGCTTGATCAATTACAGCAAGAAAATCAGCGTTTAAGAAATTTATTAGGTTCACCGTTTGTTCGTGGTGAGCGTAAGATGATCGCCGAGGTGATGGCTGTCGACTCTGATCCTTACAGTCATCAAGTAATGATTGATAAAGGGCGTGTTGACGGAGTGTATGAAGGCCAGCCAGTTATTAACGATAAAGGTATTGTTGGACAGATCTCCTATGTTGGCGCGCATAATAGTCGTGTTTTATTACTGATTGATCCGACGAACGCTATTCCAGTACAAGTTGTGCGTAACGACATTCGAGTTATTGCAACAGGGACCGGAAAAAGTAATGAAATTCAACTTGAGCATGTCCCAAGCAGTACGGATATTCGTGTTGGTGATTTATTGGTGAGCTCTGGGCTGGGTGGACGTTATCCTGAAGGATATCCGGTTGCACGTGTGACTGAATTCTCTTTTGATAATAAACGCCCATTTGCACAGATTATCGCTAAACCAACAGTGCAATTTGATCGATTACGTTACTTATTATTAGTCTGGCCAACCGATAGAATAAAAGCGGCAGAAACGCCAACAATAGAATCGATTGCGCCTTCAAGTGCGGTTTCAACCATTTCTCCTGCAGTTGCTGTACCAGCAAATGGTGTAAAACCAACAGCACCTATTGAGAACAAGAAGCCTAACAATGAGGTGAATAATGCCAACTAGCCAAGCACATGGCCGAATTTGGATTTGGTTGTCATTCGTTTTTGCTCTGGTGCTGCAAGCTGCTCCTTGGCCTGGAATGTTGGAACCGTTTCGACCTTCATGGGTTTTACTGGTTACTTGTTATTGGGTATTAGCCTTACCACATCGTGTTAATGTGGGAAGTGCTTTGATTATCGGTTTATTGTGGGATTTAATTTTAGGTTCTACATTAGGTGTCCGTGGCTTAATGATGTCGGTGATTGCTTACATTGTTGCTTTAAATTTTAGAGTGCTTCGTAATCTTTCATTAGGGCAACAAGCGATTGTATTCGCGCTGTTATCATTAGCTGGTAAGCTTATTGAATACTGGGCTGAGTACTTAGTCTCAAATGTGACTTTTGAGCCACAACAATTATGGGCTGTCGTATTAAACTTTATATTATGGCCATGGTTGTTTTTATTATTACGGCGTATACGTCGTAAGTTTTCGATTCGTTAATCGCAATAACATAAAGGGGAAGCCAATCGGTCTTCCCCTTCTTTATAATTAAATGTTTTTAAAGTATAAATGTGAGTTTGAGGTGTATCATGGCTGCAATTCAATTATATCTTGCTTCAGGTTCGCCTCGTCGAATGGAGTTATTAAATCAGTTAGGCTATCAGTTTAAACGTGTTGTGGTGGATGTCGAAGAGTGCCACCAAGCAGGCGAAAGCCCTGAAAATTATGTGCAGCGTTTATCACGAGATAAAGCCTTAGCCGGAGTAAAAGCAGCGCCGACTGATTTACCTGTTTTAGGATCGGACACAATTGTTGTGGCTGATCAGCAAATATTAGAAAAACCTGTCGATTTTAATGATGCAGCGCGTATGCTGAAAATGCTATCTGGTCGTCAACATCAAGTGATGACCGCCGTGACTGTTGCAACGAAAGGAAGGATTGAAACTAAGTTAGTGATCACGCAAGTGTGGTTTAAGCCTTTGTCAGATAAAGAAATCAAAAAATATTGGCAAAGTGGAGAGCCACAAGATAAAGCGGGCAGTTATGGTATTCAAGGCTTAGGTGGCAAATTCGTTGAACGTATCGATGGCAGTTTTTATGCAGTGATGGGGTTACCGTTAGTGGAAACCGACATCCTGTTACAAGATTTTTTAAAGTTATAAGTAGAGGCAACCATGAGCACTGAGCTGCTGATCAATGTGACGCCGAGTGAAACCCGTGTCGCAATGATTGAACATGGCGTATTGCAAGAGATCCACATTGAACGTGAATCGAAACGCGGTATCGTCGGAAATATTTACAAAGGGCGAGTAAGTCGCGTACTTCCAGGTATGCAAGCGGCCTTTGTCGATATTGGGTTAGATAAAGCTGCATTTTTACATGCTTCAGATATTGTTCCTCACACTGAATGTGTGGCTGAAAATGAGAAAAAACAATTTCAGGTGCGCGATATTTCAGAGCTCGTTCGTCAAGGGCAAGACATTGTTGTACAGGTGGTAAAAGATCCTCTGGGAACTAAAGGTGCGCGTTTAACGACAGATATTACCTTACCGTCTCGATACCTTGTCTTCATGCCGGGAGCAAGCCATGTTGGTGTGTCTCAACGGATTGAAAGTGAGAAAGAGCGTGACCGTTTGAAAAAAGCGGTTTTACAGCATTGTGATGATTTAGGTGGCTTTATTATTCGAACGGCAGCAGAAGGGGCGAATACCGATGAAGTTGCTCAAGATGCCGCATTTTTAAAGCACTTATGGCGAAAAGTATTAGAGCGTCGTGCCAAGTATAAGCCACGTTCGATGCTATACGGTGAGCTAGGGCTTGCACAGCGTATCTTACGTGATTTTGTTGGTACTGAAATTGATAACATTAAGGTCGATTCACGCCAAGCATTTGATAAGCTGAAAGAATTTACAGATGAATTTGTACCTGAAGTGACAGATAATATTGAATATTATTCAGGCCAGCAGCCTATCTTTGATCTCTATGATACCGAGTCTGAAATTCAACGTTCCTTAGATCGTAAAGTTGAAATGAAGTCTGGTGGCTATTTGATCATTGATCAAACAGAAGCGATGACCACGGTTGATATTAATACCGGTGCGTTTGTTGGGCGAAGAAATCTCGACGAGACTATTTTTAATACCAATATTGAAGCAACGAAAGCTATCGCACGCCAATTACGTTTACGTAATTTAGGTGGCATTATCATTATTGATTTCATTGATATGATTTCAGATGAACACCAACAACGCGTTTTACAAACTCTTGAGCAAGCACTTTCCTATGATCGAGTGAAAACCAATATTAATGGTTTTACGCAATTAGGCTTGGTTGAAATGACGCGTAAGCGTACTCGTGAAAGTATTGAGCATGTGTTGTGTGGTACGTGTCCATCTTGTGATGGTCGTGGTACGGTGAAAACGGTTGAAAGTGTTTGCTATGAGGTGTTGCGAGAAATAACCCGAGTCAATCGCGCTTACGACGCTGACCGATTCATAGTGTATGTTTCATCGGCTGTGGGTGAAGCTCTTATGGGGGATGAATCGCATGCATTAGCTGAGCTTGAGGTCTTTATTGGTAAACAAGTAAAAATAAAGCCAGAGCCGCTATATAATCAAGAGCAATTTGATGTGGTAATGATGTAATGATACAAATGAGGAAGAGTCAGTGAACCGTATGGTGGTAAAAACCTTACGTGGTGTATTGTGGTTAGTGGTTATTGTTGCTGTAACATTGGCTATTTTGATCAGCACTATCCGCTTTTCTCTTCCTCACCTTGACCATTATCGTCAGCCAATAGCGCAGTGGCTTTCTCAGCAAACACATACGAAAATATCGGTAGAAGAAGTTGATGGACGCTGGCTACTATCGGGCCCAGAAATAAAACTTAATCAACTATC
Source organism: Photobacterium sp. SKA34 (assembly GCF_000153325.1). Taxonomy (GTDB): domain Bacteria; phylum Pseudomonadota; class Gammaproteobacteria; order Enterobacterales; family Vibrionaceae; genus Photobacterium. The sequence goes on along the minus strand of NZ_CH724145.1, from coordinate 393,100 downwards.
GGTGACCGAAAATAACCATTCAGCACCATTAGTTAAGGTTGGACAAGCCGAGATCTATTTGGATTTTTGGCAGTCAGTAATGAGATTTAGACCTGTTTTTAAACATGTCCAAATTGAGCAATTCGATTTAGATATTACACAACTCCCACCTAGAGCTTCAAAACCCTCTTCTGATACTTCTTTTGCTAAAAGGCTAGAGCAGTTTTTTTTCACGCGTATGGATAATGTCACATTAAAAAACGCGACGGTTACCGTTCCTTCTCCTTCTGGTAAAGCATTACATTTAGCGGTTACACGACTTAACTGGCGAAATGAGGGAGGGCATCATTTTGCTCAAGGCTCAGTAGGATTGATTAATAGTCCATTAGGTCAAGTTGACATAAAAGCAGATATTACCGAACAAGGTGGTTTGTCTAGTGTTAATGGGGCGCTATATCTCAAAGGAAAAAACATTTCGGTCACACCATGGCTAAATAAAAAATTTACTGGTGTCGCTGATATTTCAGATAGTAAATTGAGTATGCAAGCGTGGTTATCGTTAAATCAAGGCTCGATAAGTTCAGCGATGATCCAACTTGCCAAAAGTCATATTGATTGGACGGCCCAACAGAAATCTCACCAAATTATTATTAATGGTGGTGTTGTTGCGCTAAAGCCAACTTTTAATAAGCAGCAACGATTATGGCGGATTGATACTGAGAAATTTGATATTACTACCGATAAAATAGCGTGGCCTAAATTTGATATTGCAGCGCAATTTTCACTTAATAAGCAATGGCAGCCTGTAAATTGGAAAGCCGCACTGACCAATATCAAATTAGATCGATTATTACCATTGAGATCTTTTTTACCCAAGTCGAACAGTATTACGGAAGCTATCACCGAGTTACAACCGACGGGGCTGGTGACAAAAATTCGAGTTGCAGGTGAGCAAGATAAGCCAATTCACTTTTCATTAAATCTTGATGATTTAGCATTTAAGCAGTGGCAGTTATTACCTGGTATTAATAAGTTAAATGCGCGTATTGCTGGTGATACAACACAAGGTGCAGTGAAAATTCGAGTTGATGATGATGCTCTGCCTTATGGTAAGGTTTTTCCGAAACCATTAAACATCAATGATGCGACGATTGATGCGTATTGGAAACATGATAATCAAGGCACCAGTTTATGGAGCGATAAATTGAGTGTTACCACTCCTGATCTCAATGCAAAAGGGCAATTTAGGCTCGATTTTTATCAAAAAGCGCCAGCATGGTTGGCTTTCTATGGTGAAGCGTCTGTTAAAGATGCAGGGCAAGCATGGCGTTATTTACCTCGCCCAGCGCTTGGTAATAAATTAACCCATTATCTAGCTACCGCGATAAAAGGCGGAACGGTGAAAGACGCAGAGCTACTCTGGTTTGGTCCTTTAAACACATTCCCTTATCCTAATCATGATGGTGTCTTTGAAGTTAAGGTCCCACTAAAAAAAGCAAAGTTTCAGTTTGATCCTGATTGGCCATTATTAACGGATCTTAATCTTAACTTAGGCTTTAAAAATGATCGTATGACGATCGATGCCAGTCATGTAAAAACCTTATCAGCAGTCGGTTCTAATGTGGTTGGTGGTGCAAGATTAGCCCCTGATGGTCATTTGAAACTAGCACTTGATCTTGCTGCTAACGGCAAAGATGTTACAGAATACATGCTTAAAACACCATTAGCCGATTCTGTGGGTAGCGCATTACAAACGGTGAGGGTTAGCGGGCCTGTTACTGCTAAATTAACGCTTGATATTCCTTTTGACGGCAGTGATGTGGATGCGAATGGTCAGGTGTTTTTGAAAAATAATCGTATCGACTTACAAACACCATCTCTGATTGTTGATAATACTTACGGTAGTTTAACCTTTGATAATGCAAAAATTAGGGCTGAAGGACTAAGCGGTAAGCTATTTGAGCAACCGGTAAGGCTTGGGTTTACAGGTAATAGTGTTGAAAGCAATCACTACCGAGTGAATGTTAATGTTGCTGGTGATTGGCAAGTAGGCCGTTTACAACCTTATGCTCCAGCTCAATTATTAAATCACCTATCCGGTAGCAGTGATTGGAAAACAGATGTTCAGGTAGATTTAAACAATGACAATTTTACTTACAAAGTAAAAAGTATACTACCTCTTACCCATATCAAGAGTGATTTACCCTATCCGTTATCTTATCAACCCAAGCCCAATCAATCGCAGTTTATAACCGTGAATGTTGATGGCAATGCACAAACGTTTAATGGGCAACTTCAGTTACCAGATGCTGCTTACCAAGTACGCGTGAACCTTATCAATGGAAAACCACAGTTAGCAGCGAGTGATTTGATGATTGGTAAAAAAGATATAGAGCCAACATTAGGTATTGGACATGTGGTGAATATTGATACTAAAGTATTCAATGTTGATCCGTGGATCGCTCTTGCGAATAAGTGGCAACAATCAAACACCAATAAAAGGCATGGTAATGATGGTGGGGTTATATGGCCGATCCCAAATAAGATAGTGGCAAAAGTTAAGCAGTTAACGTTGGGCGGATTAGTGTGGGATGATGTTAATTTGCATGTTAAGCATGGTCATCAGTGGTCCGCGAAAGTAGAGAGCCGACAAGCTGAAGGCTATATTACTTGGGATCAGAAAAAGACGGTGAATGCGATTTTTAAATCCCTTCATCTTAACTTTCCACAATTAGATAAAAAGTCAGTTACTCAGCAGCAAGCTGATGTTACTAAAAAAGCACCTCCTTTGTTATCTCCGGTAGTGACAGCGCTAGATCGTAAGGTAATGGCTGCGATCCCTGCTATTAAACTTACGGTATCGGATGCCTGGCTTCAGGGCTACCGATTAGGGCAAGTCAATGCTGTGCTTGAAAAGTCCTCAAATCAATTAACATTAAAAACATTCAATATTAATTCAGGTAATATCAAATTAGATGCAAATGGACGTTGGTATTTTAAAGATAACCGTAATCATTCCGCGTTAAGTTTCATAGTGAAAGGTGACAATAGCTCCGATTTATTAAGTCGCTTTGGTATTGAAGGTGGCGTGCAAAATGCATCGTTTGATACGAGCATCTCGGCATCATGGCAAGGTTCACCTTGGGCGATGGATCGCCGAACATTAAATGGCAACGTGAAAACAGATGTTGGCAAAGGGCTGGTAAGTGGTGCATTTGGCGCAGGGCGATTGCTTGGCCTGTTTAGTTTAGATTCTATTATTCGAAAAATGCAGCTTGATTTCTCGGGGGTATTTGATAATGGCTTAGCGTTTAACTATATCAAAGGAACTGGAACAATTAAGCAGGGAACTTTTTATAGTAACGATATTAAGATGCAAGCATTAGCGGGTGATATGTACATTAAAGGTAAGGTTGATCTGAACAATGAAAAGGTCGATGCAAATGTGAAGTTTATTCCTGACTTTACCTCGGGCATACCTGTTTTAACTGCTTTTGCTGTTGCGCCACAAACAGCGTTATATGTGTTAGCTATTTCAACGGTGTTATCGCCAGTGTTAGATGTGATCACCCAAGTTAATTATCAAGTAACTGGACCGATTGAGTCGCCAAATGTTACTGAACGTTCACGTTTATCGGGCGAATATACTGTACCTGATAAGTAAGCAATAAATGAATATATTGCGTTAATTTTTATCAGTGATACAACAAAGAAAGAGTAATTTAGACTTTAGAATGATTGCGAGCAACGAGTTTATAGGCTCAGGGAGAATATCATGGCGAAGATTGGCTTAGTACAAATGAATTCGGGAGCCGATCCTGAACATAATCTCACTAAATTAAAAAAGAAAGTGAAAGGGCTTCAGCTACAAGGAGCTAAATTGGTTGTTACTCCTGAAAATACTATAGTTTTTGGCAGTAAAGCGGATTACCAGAAATGGGCTGAACCACTCAATGATGGCCCATTTCAAAATGAATTATCAGCATTAACTGAAAAGTTAGGTATTTGGCTTTTACTGGGTTCCATGCCTATTTTGCAACCCGATGGTTCAATTACATCAACCAGCTTGTTATATAACGATAAAGGCCAACTCCAAGAGCATTATAATAAACTACATATGTTCGATGTCGATGTTGCTGATAAACACCATAGTTATCGAGAGTCTGATACTTTTAAAGCGGGTGATGAGCTTAAAGTCGTAGAAACACCGTATGGCAATATCGGCATGTCGATTTGTTATGATGTAAGGTTTCCATTGCAATATAGTGCATTACGCGCACAAGGTGCTGATATTATTGTTGTACCCGCTGCTTTTACTAAATTAACAGGTAAAGCGCATTGGGAGGTATTATTACGAGCTCGTGCTATTGAAACTCAGTGTTGGGTGATTGCCGCAGCACAATGGGGCGAGCATAATGAAGGGCGAGAAACATGGGGCCACTCAATGATTATTGATCCTTGGGGGCAAATTGTTGCGTGTCAGCAGCAAGGCACCGGTGTTCTGACTGCCAATATTGATTTACAATTATCTGAGAAGATCCGCGCCAACATGCCTGTTGCTGAACATACTAAATTTTGTGTTCAACCGCGCTAAATAATTTAAGAGCGAATTAATGACCCTTAACACCGTAGAAAATACCATGCTAGACCAATCAGGTCTTGGCCGTGATGAACTGCATAATATTCTTGGGCTAATTGCAGCAAGAGATGTGGATTATGCCGATATTTATTTCCAATCTTGCTGGCATGAGTCATTAGTACTGGAAGACAGTATTATTAAAGATGGTTCGTTTAATATCGATCGCGGTGTAGGTGTACGTGCGGTTGCTGGCGAAAAAACAGGTTTCGCATATTCTGATCAAATAAACCCATTGGCATTAACGCAAAGTGCAAAAGCAGCACGTGGTATTGTGCGCCAAGGGGGGAATGGCAAAGTACAAACCTTCAGTCCAATAACACCGTCGGGTATTTATGCGCCTATTAATCCATTAAGCAGTCTTGATAAATTCCAAAAAATCGCATTATTGGAAGAAATTGATCGTTATATTCGTACCAAAGAGCCGTTAGTCACTGAAGTGTCTGTTAGCATCAATGGTGTCTATGAAGAGGTATTAGTTGCCGCGCTTGATGGCACTTATGCGGCAGATATTCGCCCGCTTGTTCGTTTATCTATCAGTGTCCTGGTTGAAAAAGGCGACAAACGTGAGCGTGGTAGTGCGGGGGGCGGTGGTCGTTACGGCTATGAAATGTTCTTAACTGAAACCGATGGTAAAAGCCAAGCATTGTATTTTGCTGATGAAGCTATCCGCCAAGCATTGATTAACCTAGAAGCAGACGCAGCCCCTGCAGGTACCATGCCTGTGGTTTTAGGTGCAGGTTGGCCGGGCGTGTTGTTACACGAAGCTGTGGGTCATGGTCTTGAAGGTGACTTTAACCGTAAAGGTTCATCGATGTTCTCTGGTCAGTTAGGTGAACAAGTAACATCACCGCTATGTACCATTGTTGATGACGGTACACTGGTTGATCGTCGTGGCTCTATTAACATTGATGATGAGGGGACACCGTCGCAATACAATGTGCTGGTGGAAGGCGGTAAGCTGAAAGGTTACATGCAAGATAAGCTTAATGCACGTCTAATGGGCGTAGCACCTACCGGTAATGGTCGTCGTGAATCATATGCGCATTTACCTATGCCTCGCATGACAAACACTTACATGCTGCCTGGTGAGCATACACCGGAAGAAATTATTTCCAGCGTGAAGAAAGGTATCTACGCCCCTAACTTCGGTGGTGGTCAGGTCGATATTACATCGGGTAAATTTGTATTCTCTGCATCAGAAGCTTATTTAATTGAAAATGGTAAGATCACTCGCCCAATTAAAGGCGCAACCTTAATTGGTAGCGGTATTGAAGCGATGCAGCAAGTTTCTATGGTTGGTAATGACTTAGATATCGACCGTGGTGTGGGTGTATGTGGTAAAGCGGGACAAAGTGTGCCTGTGGGTGTTGGTCAGCCAACCCTGAAAATTGATTCAATGACGGTCGGTGGTACAGAGTAAATCTTCTCGCACGTCTATTTGATAAAGAAAAAGCCAGAAGGGATAAACCTTGCTGGCTTTTTTACTTTATCAAAGCTAGAAAATGTGAGTGATCACTTAGTCTGCTAGGTATAAAGATTTTAAATATTCGAAAATTTCACGGTAAGCCTTACCTGGCTTCTCTTGCGATTTTTCTTTTGTTGCTTGGCGAACAAGCTGGCGTAAATGTTGGCGATCAGCATCTGGGTGATCGACTAAGATAGCATTGATCATGCTATCGCCATTTTCGATTAACTTATCACGCTTTAACTCAAGCTTTTTCAGCGCAACGGTATGCTGAGAGTGCTTATTGCGTAATTTATCAAGTGCCGCTTGTATTGGTTCTAGATCCATATGACGCATCTGCTTGCCAATATATTGAAGCTGACGGCGACGTGCTTCTTTATTAAAACGCTGAGCGTCTTTAATTGCATCCATCATGTCGTCATCAAGAGGCATTTTGGCAAGTGCATTAGGCGTTAATCCAACTAACTCTTCGCCAATTTTTTGTAGCGCATCCATGTCGCGTTTCATCTCGGATTTACTTACCCAGATGATTTCTTCTTCTTCATCCCAAGGGGCTTTCTTGTTTTTACGGCTCATAATGGGCTCACTAACACTATCAATAGCTCTATTTTATCAGTTTAATAACGATTTTGGGCGTAAATTACATTATTCTATAACCAATAAGCAAAACTCTAACCTTAAGTGATTGTATGGACGTAAGAGAACAGGTAGCCCAGCAGCGTGTTGAACTGGAAGCTGCGGTTGCGAAAGCACTGGAAGTCGCCGGTAAACAAGCGGATGCCGCCGAAGTAGCCATCAACAAAACAACAGGGATAAGTGTCTCTACACGTATGTGTGATGTTGAGAATGTTGAATTTAATAGTGATGGGGCATTAGGGATCACTGTTTATCGCGGAAATCGCAAAGGCAGCGCATCAACTTCTGATTTAAGTGAATCAGCAATTGCTCAGACAGTAGCAGCAGCACTTGATATTGCTAATTACACTTCGGAAGATCCTTTTGCAGGACCTGGACCGAAAGAGTTAATGGCACGTGATATTCCTGATTTGGATTTATTCCACCCAGATGAGCCAGAACCAGATCGCGCAGCCGCGATAGCTATTGCAGCAGAAGAAGCCGCATTAGCTTATGATCCTCGAATTAAACAAAGTGATGGCGCAAGTTATGATAGCCATTACGGTGTCCGTGTTTATGGTAACAGCCACGGTATGTTGGCAAGTTATGCCTCAAGTCGTCACAGCATTAGTTGTTGTGTGATAGCCGAAGGCAAAAACGGTGAAATGGAGCGAGATTACAGTTACACCACTTCACGTTTAGCCTCTGATATGTGGACACCTGAGCATGTTGGTCGCCATGCCGCAGAGCGTACTGTAGGTCGTGTTGATGCGCAGAAACTAACAACCCGCGAAGCACCAGTGATGTTTGCTGCCGATGTCGCAACAGGATTGTTTGGTCACTTAGTAATGGGGATCAGTGGTGCTAACCTGTACCGTAAATCTTCTTTCTTAGTTGATAAGTTAGGTGAGCAAATTTTTCCCGAGTGGTTAGGTATTAGCGAGCGCCCACATATTTTACGTGGTATGGCGAGTACCCCGTTTGATAGTGAAGGTTTAGCAACTTATGATCGTGAGATCATTACTGACGGTGTGCTACAAACTTACTTACTGACTAGCTACGCTGCCCGTAAAATGAATATGCAGCCAACAGGTCATGCTGGTGGTATTCATAACTGGATGGTGAAATCAACCGGTGAGTCTTTTGAGCAAATGCTGAAGAAGATGGATCGAGGCTTATTAGTCACAGAGCTAATGGGTCAAGGTGTGAACATCGTAACGGGTGATTACTCGCGTGGCGCAGCGGGTTTCTGGGTTGAGAACGGCCAGATTCAATATCCTGTTTCTGAAATTACGATTGCCGGTAATTTAAAAGATATGATGCAGAATATTGTCGCTATTGGTAATGATACTGAAACCCGCAGTCAGATCTTAACAGGCTCGATGTTATTAGATTCAATGAAGATTGCTGGTGAGTAGTTTTTTCCATATTAAGTGAAATAAAAAGCCCGAATCATGCAGGTTCGGGCTTTTTTATTTATTCCATTACAGCAAAGGGCAGTTTTACGGTGTAATAAAGATAGTCGCAAGGCCAAGGAATACCATTAAACCGACAATATCAGTACAAGTCGTTAATGCCATACCGCCAGCTAATGCTGGATCAATCTTGAGCTTTTTCAATCCAATAGGGATCAATACACCAGCAACACCGGCGATAAATAAGTTTGCGAGCATTGCGCCGGCCATTATCGCTCCCAGCATAAAGCTGCCTTTCCAAACAACGACAACCGCACCGATAATTAACGCCCATATAAAGCCATTAATTAAACCAACACGGGCCTCTTTACTTAGTAGCCAGCGGGTGTTGGTATCACCGATGTGGCCAACGGCTAAACCACGAATAACCAGAGCTACAGTTTGGTTACCTGCGACACCACCCATTGATGGAACGATAGTCATTAATACAGCAACGGTAGCCATCTGTTGTAAAGTGTTTTCAAACATGTTGGAAACAGATGCAGCTGCTAATGCCGTTAAAACGTTAACACCGAGCCAAATACTTCGACTTTTAGCTGATTTTAAAACCGGTGCAAAGGTATCTTCATCATCATCCATACCCGCCATACTCATCATTGAGTGTTCGGCTTCTTCACGAATGAGATCGACCACATCATCGATAGTAATACGACCAAGCAATAGATTATTTTGATCAACAACTGGTGCTGAAACCCAATTACGACGTTCAAACAGATTAGCGATTTCACTGTCAGGCATATCGACTGGAATAGCTTCATCAGCATCTTCCATCACATCTTTGATTTCGATGTCAGGCTGCGTCGTAATTAGCGCTGCAAGAGACAAGTGACCAATTAAGGTTTCGTTGCTATCAACCACATATAAAGCATCTGTCGCTTCAGGTAATTCACCTCGCATTCGCAAATAACGTAAGACAACATCTGCCGTAACATCACCACGAATTGTGATGAAGTCAGTACTCATCATACCGCCAGCAGTATCCTCAGGGTACGCTAGCGCTTTCTCGATACGATGACGGTCAGTGGTATCCATTTGCGCCAGTACTTCTTGATAACGTTCATCAGGAAGACTACGCAGTACATATGCGACATCATCGCTTTCCATCCCCTCGGTCACAGCGGCCAGCTTCTCTGGCTCCATTTGCGAGACGATACCATCTTTTACATCTTCAGAAAGTTCATCAAGGATTTCACCTTGCTCTTCAGGATCGGTCAGTTGCCATAGTACTTGACGTTCTTTCGGAGGAGAGGCTTCCAATAGATGTGCAATATCTTCCGGCTCCATTTCTTGAAGGAGTCGGCGAACATGGACAAACATGCCATTTTCTAATGCAGTGTTAACTTCTTGAAGTCGTTGATGGGTTTGATCTTGTTCTAATACATCCGCCATAGGTATTAGGTCCACTTATATTTTGATGGCGCAATAAGCTGAATTTTAACGTAATCACCTAGCTTTTGTCTCACATGTTTTACGTATAATGAGCAGATTTACTCTTCTCACATCTATCACATACACAATCACTAGGTTATTTAACGGAAAGTTATCACCAGTTGCCTACAGAGTTATTAATAATAGCGATAATTGAAGCAGAATTTCAGATTTAGTTGTCAATTACAGATGAGAAAATTATTTAAAGTGTAATTGAAAAGTGAGTGGTATTGAGTCTTAAACGTAATGTTTAATTTTCTTCATCAAAGCCGGCTTCAATTAAAGCGGAGATAGCGTTAAGTGCTGATACTTCGTCTGAACCTTCAGCACTTACCATGATTTTTTGTCCTTGTGCGGAATCAAGCATTAAAAGCCCCATGACACTATCCGCAGTAGCTGATACATCAGTATTACTCAAGGTGATCACTGCGGTAAAGCTTTGTGCAAGCTCAACCAGTTTAATTGCCGCGCGTGCGTGTAAGCCGAGTCGGTTTTTAATAAATAATTCGCGTTGGACTGTCATTATTTTTCTTCTAATGTGCGGTGACGGACTTGGACTTGTTGACCTTGATGCTCAAAGTAGTCGGCAAGAGATTGTGCAATATAGACAGAACGATGTTGGCCGCCAGTACAACCAATGGCTACCGTAACATAGCTGCGGTTGTTTTTTTCAAGCATTGGTAGCCAAGTTTCGATGAAATTACGAATTTGGTAGTTGAGTTGATTTACTTCACTTTGGCTAGAAAGAAAATCTTTTACCCCTTGATCTAGCCCTGTTTGGGGTTTGAGTTCTGGTACCCAGTGAGGGTTGGGTAAAAAGCGAACATCAAATACATAATCGGCATCTGAAGGTAAACCATGCTTAAAGCCAAATGATTCAAAAACAAGAATTAGCTCTTTTGCTTCTCGGCCTAACACGCGAGCACGAACGGTTTCACTTAAATCATGAATTGATTTATTCGTTGTATCGATAACTAAATCAGCATGTTCTTTTAAATCACCTAATATGGCACTTTCAGAGGTAATCGCTTGCTCTAGTGTCATATTTTGCCGAGATAAAGGATGTAAGCGACGAGTTTCGCTATAACGTTTAACTAACTCTTTATCATCAGCATCGAGAAAAACAACGTTCACATCAACATCGTTCTCTAGTGATTTGAGAATACGCTGTATTTCATCTGGTTGCTGAGGCATGTTACGTACATCAATGCTGACTGCTATATCTTGCTCAGTATGGGCAATGTCTTTGACAAATTGCGGCAGTAGAGTAACAGGAAGATTATCGACACAGTAATAGCCGAGATCTTCAAGCACACGTAAGGCGACAGATTTTCCTGAACCAGAACGGCCACTTACAACCATTAACATCATGGTTTATTTACCTCGGTAATTGGGATATGGAGTAAAAGCTCACGATTCATCGGTAAGGATATGATACAGCTCTTGATCGCTAGTTGCATGACGAAGTTGTTTACATACTTGCTTGTTACCTAGCTTCTCAGCCATGCTTGCAAGAGTTTTTAAATGCTCTTTACATTGTTCTTCTGGTACAAACAGCGCAAACAGAAGATCAACAGGCTGATTATCAATCGCATCAAAATCAATTGGTTCTTGGCATTGAATCAGTACGGCAATGGCTTGATCGCTATTACTGATTCGCCCATGAGGGATCGCAATACCATTACCAATACCTGTAGTCCCCATCTTTTCACGATTGAGCATACATTCGAATAGTGTCTGTGGGTTTTGATCAAGATGAGCGGCTGCTATCTCACTAATGAGTTCTAGCGCGCGCTTTTTGCTGGAGCAAGGGACTGCACTTTTAGTGCAGTCCAGGCTCAATACATGACTAAGTTGCATAGTTAGTGGCTGTTGAGCTTATCTTTGTGTTTGTTTAATTGACGGACGAGTTTATCAGTCAATTCATCAATCGCAGCATACATATTTTCAGAATCCGCTTTTGCGTGGATTTCCCCTGAGTTAATGTGTAGCGTAGCTTCAGCTATCTGTTGAAGCTTTTCAACATTAAGAATAACTTGGACATTGTTTATTTTATCGAAGAAGCGCTCAAGTTTTTCAAACTTGGTCGTGACATATTCACGAAGAGAATCGGTTACATCAACATGGTGCCCTGTAATATTGATTTGCATAGACATCTTCCTTTTGTTGGATCTGACCTGTTAATCTAGATCAGACGTTTTCGCTGATTCGACGGCGGAATACCTAAGGATTCACGGTATTTAGCGATAGTTCGCCTTGCTACCATAATGCCTTGCTCGGCTAATAGTGTCGCAATTTTGCTGTCACTTAATGGCTTCGCTTGGTTTTCTGCTGCAACAAGTTTCTTCACCAGTGCGCGGATTGCAGTAGACGAGCATTCGCCACCGTTATCCGTACTGACATGACTTGAGAAGAAGTATTTCAATTCAAAAATACCTCGAGGTGTATGCATGTATTTTTGCGTTGTGACTCGAGATATGGTGGATTCATGCATTTCTACGGCAAGGGCGATATCATTTAATACCATAGGTTTCATCGCCTCTTCGCCATATTCAAAGAAGTCTTGCTGATGTTCGACAATGCAGCGAGCGACTTTGAGTAATGTTTCATTTCGACTTTCTAAGCTTTTTATTAGCCATTTAGCATCTTGCAGATGTGTACGAATAAATTGGCTATCAGCACTATTACGGGTATTTTTACTCAATGCAGCGTATTGTTCATTCACTTTAATACGTGGCACGCTGTCAGGGTTGATAGTGACGACCCATTTTCCGTGATCTTTAAACACTGATACATCTGGCACCACATATTCGGTGTCTGAATGAATAACGCGATTGCCTGGACGAGGATCGAGCGAATGGATCAACGCCATTACGGCTTTTAAATCGGCTTCTTTTAGTTTTGTTTCACGCATGAGCTGTCGATAATCACGATTGCCTAAAAGAGCAATATGATCAGACAGTAGCATTTGGGCTTCAGTGAGCCACTGGGTATCTTTTGGGTAGGTAGCCAGTTGAAGTAATAAACATTCTTGTAAATTGCGAGAAGCTACACCGAGAGGATCAAATTGTTGTACGCGTTTTAATACCGCTTCAACTTCATCTAGCTCAAGTTCATCATCATCAAAACTTTCTAGAATATCTTCTGCAGAGCAGGATAAATATCCTTTTTCATCAACGGCATCAATGATAGCCGTCGCTATGGCAAGATCAGTTTCACTAAACGGGGTTAGCTGGACTTGCCACATTAGATAATCTTGTAACGATTCCGTGGTTTCCCCTTGATAGACCGGAAAATCGTCGTCAAGTGCAATGCCTGTACTGCCTGTTCCTGCGCTATAAACATCATCCCAAGTCGTATCGACGGGAAGTTCTTCTGGCATTTCATTGTTATCGATGACATCGGCGGTATCAAAGCTTTCAATATCATCAATATTGTCAGAGCTATCGTCTGTTGAAGATTCTGTCGCAGCTTTATCATCGTTTGTCGAAAGATCTTCATTTTCTTCCAGCTCTAGCAGTGGATTTCCATCTAGGGCTTCTTGAATTTCCTGTTGGAGATCCAAAGTAGATAACTGCAGCAGGCGAATAGCTTGCTGTAGCTGCGGCGTCATGGCCAGTTGTTGGCCTAGCTTAAGCTGGAGCGAAGTTTTCATTAACGTAGATATACCTTGTCGTTATTATTTTTATACTGTGGCTTTTTCTTCAATAGCAGACCTATTTAATGTGTTATAAACGGAATTGGTCACCTAGGTAAACGCGCTTAACATGTTCATCGTTTAGAACATGTTCAGGTGTGCCGTTAGCGATTAACTGTCCCTGACTTACGATATACGCATGTTCACAGACATCAAGTGTTTCCCTTACATTATGGTCTGTTATTAAGACGCCAAGCCCACGATCACGTAAATGTTCAATGATCTTTTTGATGTCGATCACAGAGATGGGGTCAACACCAGCAAATGGCTCATCAAGTAAAATAAATTTAGGGTTTGCGGCTAATGCTCGTGCAATTTCAACACGTCGTCGCTCCCCACCTGATAATGATTGACCAAGATTGTTACGGATATGTTGGATGTTAAACTCATCCAATAAATCTTCTGCTTTATCTTGGCGCTCTTCTTTCGTTAACTCTTTGCGCGTCTGGAGTACCGCCATCAAGTTATCATAAACGCTTAAGCGGCGGAAAATCGATGCTTCTTGAGGTAAATAACCGATACCCATACGTGAACGGTTATGCATGGGTTGTAGGCTGATATCGTTACCATCAATGGTGATCACACCTTCATCTCGTGCAACTAAACCTACAATCATGTAAAACGATGTCGTTTTACCTGCACCGTTAGGCCCTAATAGGCCGACGATTTTTCCAGATTCAACCTCAAGGCTAACATCAGAAACAACTTTACGTCCGTTATAGCTTTTTGCGAGGTGTTCTGCTTTTAGAATAGCCATAGATACTGTTTATTTCTTGTTATTGTTCAATTGATTTGGTTGGATGACAGTAGTTACGCGTTGCTTATCGCCACTTTGAGCTACCAAACGCTGCTTATTAATATCATAAGTGATGACATTACCTTTCATTTCAGTACCATCCTGATTTAATACAGCTTTGTCTGTCATTTTCAAAAATTCTGTTTTTGTTTCATAGCGCATTTTTAATGCTTCGCCATCAATAGGCTTACCATCATCCATAATTTGATGGAAGGTGGCAGGCTTACCATAAGCAATAATAGTTTGCTCTTTTGCATTGCTATTTGGGCGCGTTACAACAACTTTATCAGCATGAATATCAATTGTGCCCTGACGTAATCTTACATCACCAGTAAAAGTTGCAATGTTATTTTGTACATCAAGTTCTTGGCTATTGGAGCTGATGTTAATAGGTTGTTTAGTATCACTTTTTAATGCCCAAGACGATGTGCTAACACATAGTAAGCATAGTAGAGCACTAGTTTTCAGTCGGTTCATATCTACTTTTCACATTTTTTAAGAGTTTAGCGACTTTACGTTTCATATTACCCATCATACCATCACCTTGGTTTTGGAAGGCGGGTCCTGTAATCATCACATGGTCTTGAGTATTAAAATCTTGAGTTTCAATATTCAATTGCAAGTTATCTGTTTTGATCACTTGGATGTCTGAATCAGGTAATAAGTTAAACATGCGAACATTGCCATGAAGGTTCAGTACATTATTTTTATCTAAAATAGCGGTATCGGAACTGATCCGCCATTCTGCATTTTTACCTTCTTTAAACACCCATAATACAGGTTTTATAAAATCGGTCTCACCACTTTTCTCAAAGTATTCAAGATGATCTGAATCGATTTGATAACTACGAATACCAGAGAGATCAAAGGTTGTATTACTGATGTCGTTACCAATGAACATAGGCTTTTCGTCATCAGGCTTTACTTGATGATCTTTTTGCCACAGTTGTTCAAGTTGGTTGTAGCCTAACCATGCACAAAATATTACCAGAAGTACATAGAGTAGCCTTTTTAAAGTCATAGACTTAAGCCTTTATCATGTTTCATTGTTCTAATTCGTTACGCGTTATACTGAGTATGCTACTACATCACGCCTGCTTTTAATAAATCATGCATGTTTAATGCACCAACCAGTTGAGAGTTTTCAGTCACAAGCAACCCGTTGATTTTACGATCTTCCATTATCTTTAACCCTTCAGCTGCGAGCAGTTGAGGGGAAATCGTCTGCGGGTTACAAGACATCACATTACCGATATTCGTATTATGAATATCAACATGGTTATCGAGTAAACGACGTAAATCACCATCGGTAAATATTCCGCTAAGCTGTTGCTTATTATTAACGATAGCCGTCATCCCTAAGCCTTTTTGGGATATTTCTAGCAAGGCATCTTTAATGCTGGCTGTTTCTTCAATAATAGGCAGCATTTTACCGGTATGCATGACATCTGCGATACGCATTAATAATTTTCGTCCAAGAGCTCCTCCGGGATGAGACAAAGCAAAATCATCAGCAGTAAATCCACGCGCTTCCATAACTGAAATCGCTAATGCATCACCCATCACAAGTGTTGCTGTCGTACTCGAGGTTGGCGCTAGGTTTAAGGGGCAAGCTTCTTTTTCTACAGTGATTTGTAAGTTTATAATTGCCATTTTTGCCATACTGGACGTAGGTTTGCCTGTCATGCTGATCATGGGAATACCTAATCGTTTAATGACAGGTAATAACGCCAAAATTTCAGATGCTTCACCAGAGTTAGAAATTGCGATCACAACATCTTCATGTTTGATCATGCCTAAATCACCATGGCTTGCCTCACCAGGATGAACGAAAAAGGCAGGTGTACCAGTACTCGCAAGGGTTGCTGCTAGTTTTCTACCAATATGGCCCGATTTACCCATTCCCATCACAATGACTTTTCCTTCGCAATCGAGTACCAGCTGACAGGCTTTATTAAAGCTATCATCAATATATCGACTGATGTTTTGTAGTGCTTGAATTTCAATATTCAGCACTTTTTTGCCATGGCTACAAAAGTCAAAGGAGCGAGACATCTGATTATTCTCCATTATGCGGAAATATTTAAGAATAGGTAAGCTTGGTAAGCTATAAAGCACAGTACCAAAATACCACCTTCAACACGATTGATTCGACGACGTTTACCTAGTGCCATTAATAATAACAATACCGACAGTCCGAGCATGACATAAAAATCACGCCCCATCGCGAGAGGGCTTAATACTGATGGATTCAGCAGTCCTGGTATACCCATTACCGCTAAAATATTAAAGACATTAGAGCCGATGATATTACCTACTGCCATATCATCTTCACCCTTGTAAATACTCGCGATAGAAGCGGCAAGCTCAGGCAAACTGGTACCAATAGCAATGATCGTTAAACCAATCACTAAGTCACTCATACCGTAGTGTTTAGCAATAACAACGGCTGACTCTACAACCATATCTGATGAATAAAGCAGTAAACCTAAACCAATAAAGACCCAGATAATGGCTGATGAGTTTTTAACGCCCGTTGGGATCTCTGCTTCTTGCTCTTCAACGAGAGGATCGTTTTTGCTCGACTTGCTGATTTTTAACATCGCAAGTAAAAACAGGACAAAAAGCACGGCAAGAAAAACGCCTTCCATTCGGCCTAAATAATTATCCCATAGCAAGAGGCCGGCAATAACGGTCACGCCTAACATTAGCGGTAATTCACGGCGAATAATGGTTGAACCGATCGACAGTGGCTTCAACATTGCCGTTATACCTAAAATAAGTGCAATATTGGCGATATTAGAACCAAGTACATTACCTACCGCTGTATCGGTTTTACCTGCAAGTGCTGCGGTCGCTGAAACCATCATTTCTGGTGCCGAAGAGCCCATTGCCAGTATTGTCATACCGATAACAAGCGGCGCAACACCAAAATTTTTAGCCAGTGCAGCAGCGCCATATACCAATCGATCGGCACTCCATACTAATAACACTAACCCTACACAGAGCAATACAATGGCTTCGAGCATTCTAATCCCTTTTAAAAATGGCATGTTAAAAACGAGTACAGTAAATCCAGCGTTGAATCGCTTTTGATATTAGGGAGTGATTTTGACGGTTAGCAAAGCAAAAGGGAAGTATAACAAATGA
The DNA here is from genome assembly GCF_000153325.1 of Photobacterium sp. SKA34. Taxonomy (GTDB): domain Bacteria; phylum Pseudomonadota; class Gammaproteobacteria; order Enterobacterales; family Vibrionaceae; genus Photobacterium. Next base: position 375,856 of record NZ_CH724145.1, on the reverse strand, counting down.
CTAATTCTCTCTATTATGAACATTTATGAGGAAAAATAACAATCACGGTGAATTTGTCATGGTGGATTGTAAAACCTCACTATTTTTGATGGCTGATATGATATTTGAATAGTGTTCAATTGTTAGGTTAAAATAACATATAGAGAAAGTTAATAAGAATCGTTATACAAGTATTTGGTGTGTGAAATAGCAGCAATATGCCTTAACACTGTAGCAAGAGATGAGATATGAACCGACTAACTTGAGTTGATGTTTTATTCTCCTTATTATCCTCAGCTATAATAGTTTTCACGCGATAAATATGATTTTTTCTTGTGGTTAAGTCATAATTTACTGATTTTAAATAATAATTAGTGTTTTTTATGAGAAGTTACCAGTAATTAGAGGCAAATACGAAGCAATGGCTAAAAGCGATATACTGATTTCGATTAAAAACCTAACATTTTCTCGTGGTGAACGATTCATTTTTGATGATATTTCCCTTGATGTGCCACGAGGAAAAGTAACAGCAATCATGGGGCCTTCAGGAATAGGTAAAACAACATTATTGCGTTTGATTGGCGGTCAAATTGCGCCAGATAAAGGCGAAGTATGGTTTGATGAGTGGAATATCCCAACCTTAAAACGCAGTGATTTATATCAAGCACGTAAACGAATGAGTATGTTGTTTCAATCGGGCGCACTTTTTACTGATATGAACGTTTTCGACAATATTGCATTTCCGTTGCGAGAACATACTAATTTACCTGAAGATTTATTACGTAGTTTAGTGTTATTGAAATTAGAAGCCGTAGGGTTACGTGGCGCGGCACAGTTGATGCCGAATGAGTTATCTGGTGGCATGGCACGTCGAGCTGCCTTAGCTCGTGCAATTGCTTTGGATCCTGAGTTAATGATGTATGACGAACCTTTTGTGGGACAAGATCCCATTACGATGGGGGTGTTAGTGCAATTAATCAGTAGCCTCAATAAAGCATTAGGCATGACATCTGTGGTTGTTTCTCATGATGTACCCGAAGTGATGAGTATCGCTGATCATGTTTATTTACTATCAGGTGGTAAAATTATTGGCAGTGGTAGCCCTCAAGAATTACGAGAAAACCCTGATCCTCGCGTACGTCAGTTCTTAGATGGCGATGCTGATGGTCCCGTTCCTTTTAAGTTTCCAGCGCAGCCATTAGAGCAAGATTTATTTGGTTAAGCGTTATTCATGATGCGCGTCATGCGCATCTGTTATTTGATGGATTACGAGCAAAAAATGATTGTTGATGCGATAGCCCATTTAGGGCGAAGTGGTATTGAAAAATGCCAAACAATGGGACGAGCAACGTTAATGTTGTTTGGCGCATTGGTGAGTAAGCCTCAGCCAAGAAAAATGTTTCCGTTATTAATAAAGCAACTGTATTCAGTTGGTGTTTTATCAATCGCGATTATTATTGTTTCTGGTTTGTTTATCGGCATGGTATTGAGTTTACAAGGTTACCTTGTACTGGCAGGCTTTGGTGCCGAAACGAGCTTAGGACAAATGGTTGCATTGTCTTTACTTCGCGAATTAGGTCCAGTTGTGACAGCGTTATTATTTGCTGGGCGAGCAGGCTCTGCACTTACCGCTGAAATAGGTTTAATGAAAGCGACAGAACAGCTTTCAAGTATGGAAATGATGGCGGTTGATCCGCTTCGTCGAGTGATTGCGCCACGCTTTTGGGCTGGAGTTATCTCAATGCCATTATTAGCGCTGATGTTTAGTGTTGTTGGTTTATGGGGGGCGCAAGTTGTTGGCGTTGACTGGAAAGGGATTGATTACGGTAGTTTCTGGTCGGTCATGCAATCTTCAGTGAACTTTAGTTATGACATAGGGAACAGCATTATTAAGGCTGTTGCTTTTGCGATAACAGTAACCTGGATTGCGGTATTTAATGGTTATGATGCCGTTCCTACTTCTGAAGGGATCAGCCGAGCAACGACACGAACGGTGGTGAATTCATCATTGGCCGTATTGGGCTTAGATTTTATTTTGACTGCACTTATGTTTGGTAGCTAATTCATAAAGAAACCAACATGACCTTAGTGTGACAAAACAAATTAAATGGATAAAAGCATGCAACAAAATAAACGTTTAGAACTGTGGGTTGGCATTTTTATGTTAGCCGGAATTGCAGCATTATTAGTGTTAGCTTTCAAAGTTGCTAATTTACAAAACTTTGGTAGTAATGAAAGTTACACATTAAAAGCCCATTTCGATAATATCGGTGGTTTAAAAGTACGCTCTCCTGTGAAGGTAGGTGGTGTAACCGTTGGTGAAGTAACTGCTATTAACCTTGATAAAGAAACCTACATTCCGATGGTTACGTTATCGATTAACAAAAAATTTGGTTATTTCCCTGAAACTAGCTCGGCTTCAATTTTAACATCTGGCCTTTTAGGTGAGCAATATTTAGGTATTTCCCCTGGATTTGTTGATGACGATGTCGAGATGCTACATAACGGCGATCTTATTGAAGACACGAAATCTGCGTTAGTATTAGAAGATATGATAGGCCAAGTGCTATATAGCATTGGCGGTGACAAAAAAGACTAGGAGCACCTATGAAATTTTTACGATGCCTAATGCTGGCTTTTCTTGCCCTACCGATGTTGGTGCAGGCTGCAACGGTCGATCAGACAAATCCATATACTATGATGGATAAAGTTTCTGTTCAGTTATTTAAAACTTTAAAAGCAGATCAACCTAAGATCCAAGCAAACCCAGAAGAGTTACGAATTATTGTTAAAAAAGAGCTATTGCCTTATATCAATACACGTTACGCCGCTTATAAAGTACTGGGTTCAAATTTAAAGAAAACCACCGCAGATCAACGCGATGCGTTCACGGAAGCGTTCACTGAATATTTGGTAGCATCTTATGCTCAGGTATTAACACAGTATACCGATCAGAAAATTCAGATAGAGCCAGCTAAAGCGGTTCCTGCTGATCGCAGTATCGTGTCAGTACGTGTTGATATTGTTGATAATCAACGCCCACCTATTCGTCTTGATTTTAAGCTTCGTTTGAATAAAAAGACAAAAGAATGGCAAGGATTTGACATGGTTGCTGAAGGAGTCAGTATGATTTCGACTAAGCAAAGCGAGTGGAGTGGTGAGCTTCGCACTAAGGGAATTGATGCAGTAACGCAAAACCTACGCGATCTTGCTGCCAAGCCAATTAAGATCGAGAAAAAATGATCATGTCTGAGGATAGGATCAAATGGCAGGCTCTCGGTAATGACCAATATAGCTTGTCAGGTTGTTTAGAACGTGACACAGTGCCAGCTTTTTGGCGACGTAGAAATGAGTGGGTACCTGATTCAAATAAGGTATTGCTCGATCTAGGTGGCTTGAGTCGAGTAGACTCAGCTGGCATGGTGATGTTATTGCATCTTCACCAGCAATTAAGCAGCGCAGGATGTGACTTCACCCTGCTTAATGTGCCCGAGCAACTAAAAACATTGTTACGCTTGAGCCATGTTGAACCCATTTTAGCAGCTTGCATGAAGTGAGTTGTAGAGAGGATAGCTTGTGGAAATCTCCGAGATTAAACAAATTCTAGAAAATGCCTTAGATCTTGATGAAGTGATTGTTAAAGGTGAAGGTAGTCACTACGAAGTTATTGCAGTGAGTACTATTTTTGACGGCATGAGCCGAGTGAAAAAACAACAAACTATTTATGGTCCGTTGATGGATCGAATTGCAGCAAACGACATTCACGCATTAAGTATCAAAACGTATACACCTGAAGAATGGATGCGTGATAAAAAGCTAATGTCGTTATAACGAGGTAAATGATGCAGAAGTTTCGTATTCAGGGCGGTGGTCCACTAAGCGGTGAAGTGTCAATTTCTGGCGCTAAGAATGCAGCATTGCCGATTTTATTCGCCGCTTTGCTTGCTGAAGAGCCTGTAGAAATTGCAAATGTTCCAAAATTACGTGATATCGATACGACAATGGAACTACTTTCTCGTTTAGGCGTAAAAGTATCACGTAATGGCTCAGTTCATATCGATGCTAGTGATGTGAATGAGTTTTGTGCACCTTATGATTTAGTGAAAACGATGCGTGCTTCAATCTGGGCACTCGGCCCATTGGTTGCTCGTTTTGGTCAAGGTCAAGTTTCACTGCCTGGTGGTTGTGCGATTGGCGCTCGTCCTGTTGATCTTCATATTGTAGGTTTAGAGCAATTAGGCGCAACAATCACGCTTGATGAAGGCTACGTGAAAGCGAGTGTTGATGGTCGTCTGAAAGGCGCACATATCGTGATGGATAAAGTCAGTGTTGGTGCGACAGTAACGATTATGTCAGCAGCAACATTGGCTGAAGGTACAACTGTTATTGAAAATGCAGCCCGTGAGCCTGAAATTGAAGATACAGCCGCATTTCTAAATGCACTTGGCGCGAAAATTTCAGGTGCTGGTACTGCAACCATTACCATTGAAGGCGTTGAGCGTCTTGGTGGTGGTTACCACGAAGTAGTTGCTGACCGTATTGAAACGGGAACTTTCCTTGTTGCTGCTGCTGTTTCTGGTGGCAAGATTATGTGTCGTAATACCAAACCTGAATTAATGGAAGCAGTATTAGCAAAGCTTGAAGAAGCAGGCGCATTGGTTGAGACTGGTGAAGACTGGATTAGCCTTGATATGACGGAGCGTGAGCTGAAAGCCGTTAATATTCGTACTGCACCGCATCCGGGTTTTCCAACCGACATGCAAGCACAATTCTCACTATTGAATCTGATGGCAAAAGGCACGGGTATTATCACTGAAACGATTTTTGAAAACCGTTTTATGCATATTCCAGAACTTATCCGTATGGGTGCTCACGCGGAGGTTGAAGGTAATACTGTAATTTGCGGTGATACTGAAGGCTTAAGTGGTGCACAAGTAATGGCAACAGATTTACGAGCATCAGCCAGCCTTGTTATTGCTGGTAGCATCGCAAAGGGTGAGACGATTGTTGATCGTATTTACCATATTGATCGTGGTTACGAATTTATCGAAGAAAAATTCAGCGCGTTAGGTATGAATATCGAACGTATCTCTGAATAACTTTTTTAGTAGATAGTAAAAAAACGCCTCACAAAATGTGAGGCGTTTTTTTATACAGGTATTCAGCTAAATTTATCGCATCGGTTTGTTTAAATAATCAGGCCTGTTGGCAACGACTATCGGTATTAAAATTGGTTTACCATTTCGAATAATCTTTATTTTGATCTTAGTTCCTGGGCGTATATCAGTGATTATATCGTTAACGCTTTGTACGTTTGGAACTTGCTTACCTGCAATTTCAATTACAATATCATTTTTTTGAATACCGACTTTGGAAGCAGGACTATTTGGATCTACCTCTTGTACAATAATACCGTTGACTTGCGTTATATCATAAAGTCTTGCCATTACTGGGCTTATTGATTTCCCTTGAATACCAATCCAGCCTCGAATAACTCGACCATCTGCAATCAGCTTTTTCATGATTTTTATTGTTAAGTGATAAGGTATGGCAAAGGAAATACCTGTGGTCTCAATATTCGTTGATTGTTGAAAAACGGCGGTGTTAATGCCCACTAACTCTCCGCGAGTATTAACTAATGCACCACCAGAATTGCCTTCGTTAATTGCTGCATCAGTTTGTAAAAAGTCTTGTGGGCCATAGATACTCAAGCCTGAGCGTCCTTTAGCGGAAATAATCCCTGATGTAGTTGATTGTCCGAGATTGTAAGGATTACCGATAGCGAGAACAACATCTCCAATTGTTGCCCTATAATCAGAGTTAACTGGGATTACCGGTAAATTATCAGCATTAATTTTTAACACTGCGAGATCGGTAAGCTGATCTAAACCAATTCGCTGTGCACTAAAAATACGGCCATCTTGGAGTGCGACAATGACTTGATCTGCATTGGCGACAACGTGATAGTTCGTCACTATATAGCCTTTATCACTCATGATCACTCCCGACCCTAACCCTTGAGTGATTAACTCTGGTTCTGGCCGTGATTCATTATTTTCATAGCGGCGGTTATAAATATTCACAACCGCAGGCGAAGCGCGTTTAACTGCGTAGTTATATGATAAAGGGGCGGGCGCATCGTCTAATTGGGGTAAAGACACCGTTGATGATGGACGTAAACTTGGTACAGCAACTAGTACAACGCATGCTGTGATAAGGCCGAGCAGAATTGAACGACCAAGAAAAGCCAACATCAAGAGTCCTTAAAATAATAAAGAGAGTGGATGGCAAGAAGAATACCACTCCTTCTTATAGAGACCAATAATAAAGTCAGAGCACCGCTTCACCCTGACTATATTTGAAGGTTAATAATAAACGTATTGTTATCTAATAATCAGATACAGGACGTTGTTATCACGTTTAACTTCCATCGCAAGCACATTAGGTTTTGCTTCAAGTGCTTTACGAAGTTCACCAAGGTTCTTTATCTTATTACGGTTAAGACCAATAATAATGTCACCTTTTTGTAGGCCATAACGTGCAGCGATAGATCGCTCGTCAAGCTTTAATACCTTAACCCCTTTGACTTTATCGCCAGCAACAGTATTGGTAAATTCAGCACCGGCTAGGCTAGGGTGAAGATTATCAGCCTTTACTTTATTTTCACTTGCTGCTTTTAAGGTCACATTAACGGTTTGCTTTTTGCCATCGCGAATAATACCTAAAGTTAGCGCCTTACCTGCGCCCATAGTCGCAATTTTCGCTCTTAACTCACTGAAGGTACGGATAGGGTTTCCGTTCACTTCGGTAATGATATCTCCTGCTTTCAGTCCTGCTTTTTCAGCAGAAGATTTAGGCATGACTTGGTTGACAAATGCACCGTGGTTAGTTGAATAACCGAAGGTTTTAGCAAGCTCTGCAGTTAATTCACCACCTTGAACACCCAAAATTCCGCGTTTGACTTGACCAAATTCTAAGATTTGATCAGTTAAGCTTTTCACCATATTAGAGGGAATAGCAAAGCCAATACCGACATTACCGCCATTAGGGCCCAAAATCGCGGTGTTTATACCAATGAGTTCACCATTAAGATTAACTAATGCACCGCCTGAGTTACCGCTATTGATTGCAGCATCGGTTTGAATAAAGTTTTCAAAGTTCTCGATATTTAAGCCACTACGACCCAGTGCCGAGACAATCCCTGATGTTACCGTTTGACCTAAACCAAATGGGTTACCAATTGCGACAGCAAAATCACCGACACGTAATTTATCTGAGTTCGCCAGTTTTACTTCAGTTAAGTTTTCTGGTTTGTCTATCTGTAGTAATGCAATATCTGACATGCTATCGCTACCAATAAGTTTGGCATCGATTTCGCGTCCATAAAAAAGTTGAACACTGATTTTATCTGCGCCATCAATTACATGATGGTTAGTGACGATATAGCCTTTCTTTGCATCAACAATAACCCCAGAGCCTAAACCTCTAAATGGCCGCTCTTGGACTTGCTCTGAAGGAAAGTCTGGACCAAAAAAATAACGGAAAGATTCAGGTAAACGCTGCTTAGAAACATGCTTACCTTCAACGGCAATACTAACAACCGCGGGTGTGACTTGCTCCAACATTGGCGCAAGGCTTGGCATGGGTTGGCTATCAACAGAGGTGGGTAATGCAGCCGTTGCCGTTACTGGGGTAATAGCAGAACTGATACCTAATGCTAACGCAGTAATAACAAGAAAAGGCTTTTTAATCATTATTAGACTCCAGTTTACAAGTAAAATTAAGACCTATAAAAAGAAGTCAAAGTTCACTTTCACTCACTATTTTACGAATAAACAGCAAGTGGAAGTGAATAAATGTGACAGTTAACTCGCTTTTGGCTCTGCATGTAGCTGAGCTTTTTCTTCTTCTGTTACTGCGGTGTTTTCACCTTTAAATAGCCCTGTTGCGCCATTGGCATAATCGCGCGGTGCTTGCTCAACACTTTCATCATCTTTGGGAGCGTCTTTCACCGCTTCTAAACTAGTGATGCGTTTTGCAAAAGGATTATCTTGTGCTGGAAGGTTTGGCATTAACTCTGTCGAGGTCTTCGCCATATGCTCATAAAGTTTACTGTAATCTTTAGCAACATTGTCGAGTAAATCAGCACTGCGAGCGAAGTGATCAACGAGTTCTTGGCGAAATTGTTCAAGCTCGTACTTTGATTTATCAAGCTCTTTTTTAAGTGTTTTTTGCTGTTTTACACTTTTGTTTGTTAGACGAACAGCAAGTGCACCAATTAAGATCCCTGCTAAAAATATAATAATGGCCCAAGTCATGGTCATGAATAAACTCCTTGTGACTTATACGTATATACGAATATTCGTGTATCAATGTTTATCAACGATGGCTGTCACGTTACTATACCGTGAGGTTAAGCGACATGATACTCAATAAATATGATGTAAGAGTTATGTAATGGCTCTGCCTCTCATAATTAGAGATAACTCACGGATGTAATAGGTAAGGTTAGTATGACGCCACTAGAAAAGTATCAACTTGATTTACAGAAAACGGATTTTTTTGCAGATCCTGCACAAGCGAGTGCTGTTTCCCATCTTGATAATTTATACCATCGCATATTGGCGCCTAAACCTGAGCCTAAACTGTCTTTCATCCAACGTTATTTTAAACCCAATTCAACCCAAGCAGATATTGTGCCAGTGAAAGGATTATATTTTTGGGGTGGGGTAGGGCGAGGTAAAACTTACCTTGTTGATACTTTTTATGACTGTTTACCACTAGAACGTAAAACACGTATGCACTTTCACCGATTTATGCATCGTGTACATCATGAATTAAAAAAATTAGGTGGGGTTGAAAATCCACTTGAACATGTTGCTGATACATTTAAACAAGAAACAGACATTATCTGTTTTGATGAGTTCTTTGTTTCTGATATTACCGATGCAATGATTTTAGGTACCTTGCTTGAAGCGTTATTTAAGCGGGGGATTAGTTTAGTCGCGACATCGAATATTCCACCACCAGAGTTATATCGAAATGGTTTGCAACGTGCACGATTTTTACCAGCGATCGCATTGATAGAACAGCATTGTGAGATAGTGAATGTTGATGCTGGCATTGATTATCGCTTGCGTACATTAGAACAAGCTGAGATTTATCATTACCCATTAGATGAATGTGCAACAGAGAATTTAAAACATTATTTCGAACAGTTAACCTCAGAGCCTCGTAATCAGCAAATAATGATTACGATTAATGCCCGGCAATTGATGGTTCAGCGAGAAGCGGATGGTGTCGTGCAGTTCAGCTTTAACCAGCTATGTCAAACGTCCCGAAGCCAAAATGATTACATGGAAATAGCGCATGTCTATCATACGGTTATTCTGTCTGATGTACCGCAAATAACGGGACAGGAAGACGATGCGGCACGGCGCTTTATTGCTATGGTTGATGAGTTCTATGAGCGAAATGTTACTTTGATTATCTCAGCGGCGGTACCTCTTGAGCAACTTTATCAACAAGGGCGATTAACCTTTGAATTTAAAAGATGTTGTTCTCGCTTAATCGAAATGCAAAGCCATGATTACTTGGCAAAGCCACATTTAGCTTAGAAATCGTTTGTTAACGGATATCGTATTTAACGATAATCAGGATTTATCGACTGCTTTTGCCCTAAATTGCAGCTAATAAGAAAAAAAGACATTTTTTTTTAGGAAAAGAGGTGATTTTTTCCTCACCCTTCCCTATAATCTTGCGACCCACCGTACCTGTGAAGGCGAAAGCCTGGAGTGCCAACCACTCGAAGGGGTGATGACTGGGCTCTTATACAGAGGGATCATCTTTTGATGGTTCTAGTAAGTGAAACTATTTAAATTATTGGGTATTAATTAGCATGAAAACTTTCGTTGCTAAACCAGAAACTGTAAAACGTGACTGGTATGTTGTTGACGCTGAAGGTAAAACTCTAGGTCGTCTTGCAACTGAAATCGCTTCTCGTCTACGTGGTAAGCATAAGCCGGAGTACACTCCACA
>NZ_CH724145.1:255674-365739 GCF_000153325.1 Photobacterium sp. SKA34 | reverse complement strand
GTGCTATGTACCGTAAGCTAAAAGTTTACGCAGGTACTGAGCACAACCATGCTGCACAACAGCCTAAAGTACTAGACATCTAATTGGGAATTATGACAATGGCAGAGAATCAATACTACGGCACTGGTCGCCGTAAAAGCTCAGCAGCTCGCGTTTTCATCAAACCGGGTACTGGCAACATCGTTATCAACAAGCGTAGCATCGAAGAATACTTCGGTCGCCCAACAGCGCGTATGGTTGTTCGTCAACCTCTAGAGCTTGTTGAAATGACAGAGAACCTAGACCTATACATCACTGTTAAAGGTGGTGGTATCACTGGTCAATCTGGTGCAATCCGTCACGGTATCACTCGCGCTCTTATGGAGTACGATGAAACTCTACGTCCTGCTCTACGTGCAGCTGGCTACGTTACTCGCGACGCTCGTTGCGTTGAGCGTAAGAAAGTTGGTCTACGTAAAGCACGTCGTCGTCCACAGTTCTCTAAGCGTTAATTTTCGCTTCCAGAGTTTATCTGGCTACTGTGTACAGAAAGCTCAACCTTCGGGTTGGGCTTTTTTTTATTTATTAATAAGTTAGCAATTAACCTCCTGCTTTGTCCCTTCATTTACCATCGCCCTCTATACAGCAAAAAATTAATTTTAAGTAACGATGTTATCGTTAGGTTGCAAAAAAGAATGCATTTCTCACATTTTTTGCAAAAAAGTACCTTTAACTTGTCAAAATATCGTCTGTTACATATCCTTTTTATGTTGGAAACAGTTTGAATTTGTAATTTTACTGTTACCTTTTCGTTGGAAGTTAGCCGTAGCTCCAGGGATGCATAAGGACATAATAATAATCCAAGGCGGGAGTAAGGGAGAATATTGGATGAGCAATGCGCCAGTAAGCAAAGGACGACGTCGCTTTCTGACCGCAACAACCTCGGTTGTTGGCGGGTTAGGAGCTGCAGCTATCGCCGTTCCTTTTATTAAATCATGGAATCCGAGTGCGAAAGCAAAAGCAGCCGGTGCACCTGTCGAAGTTGATATCAGTAAATTAGAAGATGGACAAATGGTTCGCGTTGAATGGCGAGGCAAGCCGGTGTGGGTTGTTCGTCGTAGCAAGGCTGTCTTACAAGAGTTAAGTACCCATGATGGTGAATTGCGAGATCCTTCATCAGACGAGCCTCAGCAGCCATCTTATGCACAAAATGAATTCCGTTCAGTAAAGCCTGAAATCTTTTTAGCCTTGGGTATTTGTACTCACCTTGGCTGTTCTCCAACTTATTTACCCGATAGCTTTAATGAACAAGTAAATGGCGTATCGTCAGGGTTCTTCTGTCCATGTCACGGCTCTACATTTGATATGGCTGGTCGTGTATTTGCTGGCGTGCCTGCGCCATTGAACCTCGTGATACCTCCATATCAATTCTTAGATGACAACACGATTATCGTTGGTGTTGATGGGGAGGCCGTATAATGAACGCGCTACTAGGTTGGATTGAAAAACGTTTACCCGTCACGAATGCTTATAGAAAGCATTTATCTGAATATCCGATGCCGAAAAATTTCAACTTTTGGTACATCTTTGGTTCTCTTGCCATGTTGGTGCTTGTTAATCAGATCGTAACCGGGATCTGGCTAACCATGAACTATGTGCCATCAGGTGAGGGGGCATTTGCTTCCATTGAATATATCATGCGAGATGTAGAGTATGGTTGGTTGCTGCGTTATATGCACTCAACGGGCGCTTCCGCATTTTTTGTGGTGATTTATCTGCATATGTTCCGCGGCTTGATCTACGGATCTTACCAAAAGCCTCGTGAGCTACTGTGGTTATTTGGTATGTTGATTTTTCTCATTCTTATGGCTGAAGCGTTCATGGGGTATTTGTTGCCATGGGGACAAATGTCATTCTGGGGCGCACAAGTAATTATTTCGCTATTTGGTGCAATACCTGTAATTGGTGATGATCTAACTCTCTGGATTCGAGGGGATTATGTTGTCTCAGGGGCAACGCTAAACCGTTTCTTTGCATTACACGTTGTTGCGCTGCCAATCGTATTGTTGTTGCTCATTGTGTTGCACGTATTAGCACTTCATGAGGTGGGTTCAAATAACCCTGATGGTATTGAGACAAAACTGCCTAAGGGCACTAAAGGTGAAGGGTATAAAACACAATTTCGTTTTCATGAATACTACAGCAACAAGTATGACATCATTGATTCAATCCCATTTCACCCTTATGGAACAGTTAAGGATTTGATTGGTGTTGCTGTTTTCGCATTCTTCTTTAGCTACGTGATCTTTTTTAACCCAGAAATGGGTGGGTACTTCCTTGAGCCACCAAACTTTGAAGCTGCAAATCCACTAAAAACACCTGAGCACATTGCGCCCGTTTGGTATTTCACGCCGTTCTATGCGATTTTGCGTGCGGTACCCGATAAGTTATTAGGTGTGGCGGCAATGGGAGCATCGATTGTCTTCTTATTCCTGTTACCATGGTTCGATCGCTGTAAAGTTCGCTCTTTCCGTTATCGTAGCAAAGTGCATTTTATCAATATTTGTCAGTTCACTGTAAGCTTTATTGCACTAGGTATTTTAGGTACGTTACCTGCAACACCTACTTATACATTGCTTGCACAGATCTTTAGTTTTGCTTATTTTATGTTCTTCATTTTATTGTTCTTTTACAGTAAAAATGAGGCAACGAAACCGCTGCCAGAGAGGGTGACATTCAAATGAAAAAATTGATTGTAACGCTGCTGGCAATGCTTCCTACTTTTGCTTTTGCGGCAGGTAGCAACGTCCCCTTAGATACGGCGAATAATGACTTAACAGACAAAGCATCACTTCAACGTGGCGCAAAGACATTTATGAATTATTGTTCTGGATGTCACTCAACCGAATACCAACGCTACGAGCGAGTGGCAGAAGATCTTAGTATTCCACCAACGTTAATGAAAGAAAATTTGATTTTTGATCAAAATGCCAAAATTGGTGATTTGATGACAAATGCGATTTCAACCGAGTATGCGTCAGCCTCATTTGGTGCTCCTGCTCCTGACTTAACCTTGGTTGCGCGTGTTCGAGGTACAGATTGGATCTATACTTATTTACGATCCTTTTATGCCGATCCTAGTCGTCCATTTGGTGTTAATAATTTAGTGTTCCCAAGTGTAGGTATGCCGCATGTTCTCGAAGAGTTACAAGGCGCACCACATAAAGTATTTGAGACCAAAACGATTGACGGTGAGAAAGTTCAAGAGTTTGTTGGGATCGAATCTGATGGTACTGGAGAGCTGAACGCCGAAGAATATGACGATATGGTACGTGATTTGGTTAACTTCCTTGATTACTCTGCTGAGCCAATGAAGCTGGAACGACAGCAAATGGGTTTGTGGGTGATGGGCTTTATTGCGGTATTCTTTGTTTTAACAGTCCTGTTGAAGAAAGAATATTGGCGTGATGTCCACTGATAAGGTAATCTAGTGGGTTAAGAATCTCGCAATGGGGGCTTAAGCCTCCATTGCTTTTTGTGTATTAAATATACTGGAGGGGTTGATGGCTGTTGCTGCCAATAAACGCTCTGTGATGACTCTGTATTCTGATGCTTCAGACATCTACAGCCATCAGGTGCGTATCGTACTAGCCGAGAAAGGTGTTAGTGTTGAAATCGAGCTGGTTGATCCATTGAATCTACCTGAAGATCTGTTAGAGCTGAATCCATATCAGTCAGTTCCTACATTGGTTGATCGTGAATTAGCACTATACCAAGCGAACATCATTATGGAGTACTTGGATGAGCGTTTTCCTCACCCGCCTCTAATGCCGGTTTACCCTGTTGCTCGTGGTAACAGCCGTCTAATGATGTACCGTGTTGAGCGTAACTGGTACTCACTTGCAGAGAAGATTAATACTGGCACTGCCGATGAAGCTGACAAAGCACGTAAACAATTACGTGAAGAGTTACTTGCATTAGCACCAGTATTTGCAGAATTCCCATTCTTCATGAGTGATGAGTTCAGCTTAGTTGACTGTTACCTTGCTCCACTACTATGGCGTCTACCTGAAATGGGTATTGAACTAAGTGGTGCTGGCGCAAAAGAAGTGAAAACTTACATGACACGTGTATTTGAACGTGACTCTTTCCTAGCTTCATTGACTGAAGCTGAACGTGAAATGCGTTTAGCTGGCCAGTAATATGGATATGGAAAAAATGACTCCGCGTCGTCCCTATTTGTTGCGGGCATTTTATGATTGGTTAGTGGATAACGATCTCACACCGCACTTGGTTGTTGATGCAACATTACCAGGTGTACAAGTACCAATGGAGTTCGTTAGTGATGGTCAAATCATCCTAAACGTTGCTCCTCGTGCTGTGGGTAATTTAGAACTGGGTAATGAAGCAGTTAGCTTTAATGCGCGTTTTAGTGGTCGTCCACATTCTGTTATCGTACCTATGTACGCTGTGCTTGCTGTTTATGCGCGTGAAAACGGAGCAGGAACAATGTTCGAGCCAGAGCCTAGCTATGAATCAGATATGCCAGTCTTTGATGATGTTGATAATATCGAAGATATGATTGATGAAGCATCAGAGCCTAGCTCTCCATTCGCCGTAGTTAGTGAAACTGAAACTGCCGGTGATGAGCCTGATGATGAGCCGCCACGTCCTCGCGGTCGTCCAAGCTTACGTGTTGTTAAATAGATAGTTTCTCTTTAATAAAAACGCAGCCAATAGGCTGCGTTTTTTTATATCGATACAAGGGCGACTAGCGACTTTGGCTCGGTTCGAATAATGTCACTACTTTTTTAACACCATTGATATTTCGCGCAATATTGATCGCTATTTCTTTTTGGCGTGGCGTAACATAGCCTAAAAGGTAGACTTGGCCGCCCTCGCTGATCACCTGGATTACCGCTCCCGTTAACTGCTTACTTGCGATAAGTTGAGATTTCACCTTGGTGGTTAGCCAAGCATCATAACTAATATCACCTACGCTAAGTAAAGGTCTAACTTCAAGCTGGTTATAAAGATCTTTTACATTATCAATATGCTTAACCTGCTGAGCAAATTGTGTTTTTGCTGCGTCAGACGTGGCCTGACCTATCAGCAGTACTTTACCGTTAAGCGATATACTGTTAGCACTGATTGAGCGAGTAAATTGGCGGCTATTTGCCAGACCCGCAATATCCATTTCTACTTTTTGATCTTGCCAATGTTGTTCTAGATCTCGTGGATCTTGCGTGGAAAAACTCGAACATCCTTGTAATACAAGGCTAAAAATTAGCAATAGGCGGCATACCCAGTTCATTGATTATCCTTCGTGGTGCGGGAAGAGTACTTGGTCAATAAGATCGCACAAGCAATGTACTGTTAGTAAGTGGCCTTCTTGAATGCGCGCGGTACGTTGAGATGGAATACGAACTTCAACATCTTGTATACCAAGTAACCCCGCCATTTCGCCACCATCTTTACCTGTTAAGGCAATGATAGTCATATCACGTGTAAGTGCCGCTTCCATTGCTTTGATAATGTTTTTGCTATTACCACTGGTTGATAATACAAACAGAATATCACCGGCCTGACCGAGTGCGCGCACTTGTTTTGAAAACACTTCGTCGTGGTGATAATCATTAGCGATCGCTGTCAGAATTGTTGTGTCAGCTGTTAATGCTAAAGCAGGAAGGCTTGGGCGCTCAGTTTCAAAACGATTAATCAGACATGAAGCAAAGTGTTGTGAATTAGCAGCTGAGCCGCCATTACCGCAACACAAAATCTTATTGCCGTTTAATAGGCTCTGCACCATAACTTGGGCGGCTTTTGAGATGGAGTCTGGAAGTGCTTCTGCTGCTGCAATTTGAGTTTGGATACTTTCGGTAAAACTTTCGCGAATGCTATCTAGCATGATTAACCTTCAACTAAGATGTTGGTATGCCACTCAATATGGTGTTCTTGACTTTCAATTGTCACGACGTCAAATCGACATTCGGTTTGATCGATTGAAAAGCCATTTTTTTGTAACCAAAAAAGGGCAGTGCGTTTTATTTTTTGTTGTTTATGCCAATTCACCGCTTCTGAAGCTGAACCGAAATGGCGATGTGTCCGGTATTTTACTTCAATAAAGACAAAACATTTACCTTGTCGCATAATTAAATCAATTTCACCACCGCGACAGCTAAAATTTCGTTCGATAAGCTTAAGACGGTGGCGAGACAGAAACTGTTCCGCCATCCGTTCATAAGTTTGACCTTGTTGTCGTTTATTCAGGTTGAATACCGTCAACAGTGAATTTACCCCAGTCAATTTGACGATGGATCACACATTGGCCATCAGCACTTAATTTGCCCGTAACACCTTGTGTTGTGTAATCATTCATCGCACGTAATTGTGGTAGTTCATTACTTAAAAGATAAGCATCCATACCAAAAGCATGAAGACGAACGCTGGTATTACCTTCATTCGGCCACAATTGGTTGAAACGCTCCATATAACTTGCCGGCGGATTGATTAGAAGTGGAATATCACCGATTTCTACACCTTGGATCTCTGAAGAGTATCCTTTGCGATCTGGATTACTTCGAGAGCTAACATAAATTTGCGGTGGGTTACCACTTGGTGGCAATGATGCTTCAATAAATGGCTTGATAGTCATCAATTCATTTTTGCTAGCAACGATATATATCGCATCTGTATTACTACCTGGGGCGCGCCCAAATACCTGACGGATTTGCTGTGGTATCTCGTCGCTTGCACCAAATGTAGCCACTTGTGCTGGTTGACTATTTAAGCTTGTCCACTCTTGATTAAACGCGGTACTTACTCGCTGACCATAACTGTTTGATGGTACGAGTACGACAGGGTTTCGATGACCTTCACTGAAAATATGCTCTGCAGCTTGCTCTGCACTTTGCTCTGGCGATAGGGCAAAATAACACGCGTTAGGGTGGTTACTATTAATTTCAGGTGGCATATTTAACGCCAACGTATTGATGTGTGTGGTGTTATCTTGTTGAAATTCTGAGATTTTATTCTTACGCAATGGACCTACAACAAATTGAGTGCCATTTTGCTGTAATTTCGCCATGATTGAAGCCATTGATTCTGCTTCTGTATCATAGATATTAAGATTTGTATCAGCGCTTCTTTCAGCATCATCCATCATTGCATCAATAAAACCATCACGTACAGTTTTACCTTGTGCGGCAAAGCGGCCTGATAATGGTAAAAGCAAAGCAACACGATCTAGCTTAATGGCTTTAAGGTTCATTACCGCTTCAAGTTCTGCGGGTAAATATTGGTTAGCAGGATGATATGGATGTTGACTCAGCCATTGCTCAACGGCGCTTTTTAATTTTCCTGGTTGACGGCTAGCGCTGTTTTTTAGCATAGCAAGTTCAACCCAACCTTTTAATACATCTTCATCACTACCAATTTTTGCGTTACTTAATTGTGCGTTGGAGTGGCCAGATAAGTCATGCCATAGGTTATTCCAGTTGGCTGCTTTTTGATCGTTGCTTAAGTAAAAATCAAGTTTACTGCGTTCACGCGCGGCTTGAAATTTATGGTTAAGTTGATCTAATAATTCAGCACGGAATGTGTAATAACGTTGGTACTGACTTTTCGTCAATTGCCAAGACGGTTGGAAATTTAGGCTATTAAGTGCTTCTTGATATTGCCCTTGATGATAGCGGATCGCAGCACGAGCAAGTTGCCATTCAGCAATTTGCAAAGGGCTCATAGATTGTTGTGATAGTTTGGTAACTTGTTGGTCAGCTTGCTGCCATTTATCTTCTTCTATCATTGCTTTAAGGGCTAATATTTCCCAGTTAATACGCTCTGTACCCTTACTGGCTTGAGCTTTACTGAGGTAGGCGGCTGAGCTTTGAGCGGCTGCCGCAGTGATATCCGTTAATGGAGCCTGCTGATTGTACAGGTTTGACGTGCTACAGCCTGCTAAAATAACAGCAAGGGCTACAGGCGCCATTAGTCGTGATACACTTTTACGCTTATGGGTAAAATTGGGCATTGAATTCATTCAACTGTGACAAATTACTCTTGATATTAATTGCAGATGAGATCTAAGACAAATGAGTGAAACCAATTCAAGCATGGTTGATGTTGCTACGTTATACATCGTACCTACACCCATCGGTAATTTGGCTGATATAACACAACGAGCATTAGACGTGTTAGCAAATGTAGATTTGATTGCTGCTGAAGATACTCGCCATACATCACGCTTGTTATCCCATTTCTCTATCTCAACCCGCACCTTTGCGCTTCATGATCATAATGAGCAGCAAAAAGCTGACTTTTTGATTGAAAAGCTTCAGTCAGGTACCAGTATTGCTTTGGTATCAGATGCTGGTACGCCGCTGATCAGTGATCCAGGGTATCATCTTGTTAATCGCTGTCGTCAAGCAGGTGTTAAAGTTGTGCCATTACCAGGCCCATGTGCAGTGATCACTGCCTTGAGTGGTGCTGGCTTACCGTCTGACCGATTTAGCTTTGAGGGCTTTTTACCACCCAAAAGTAAAGGTCGCCGTGACTGTTTTCAAGCGTTAGCAAACGATGAGCGCACGTTAATTTTTTACGAATCGCCACATCGTATTAATGATTCCCTGAGTGATATGTTAGCCGTGCTTGGTGCTGAACGCCAAGTAGTATTAGCGCGTGAGTTAACAAAAACTTATGAAACAATCCATGGTGCACCATTAGGAGAGTTAATTGAGTGGCTTTCTGAAGACAGTAATCGTGTTCGTGGCGAGATGGTGGTTTTAGTCGCCGGTCATCGCGCGCAGAAAGAAGAGCTATCAGCAGAATCATTACGCACACTGGGCTTGTTAGTAAAAGAATTACCCTTGAAAAAAGCCGCCGCATTGACAGCGGAAATTCATGGTGCGAAAAAGAATGCGCTCTATAAGTGGGGTTTAGAAAACCTAGGCTAAAATAAAGTTAACGACTGCCAATTTTTTATGAGCTGTATGATAAAATTTGGTGAGAATTAGCTTTCTTTGCTGTTTTTTTCGTCAGGCTGTAATTTTGTTTCGGTTTTCGCTAGCAACTGTGATCGTTGTCTTATACAATCCATGCCGGAGTAGGTCAGGTAATCGCTGCTTCATTGATGTCCTTTGGGAGACTGATGAAGGGGAGGAAAGTCCGGGCTCCACAGGGCAGGGTGCCAGATAACGTCTGGGGGGCGCAAGCCCACGACAAGTGCAGCAGAGAGCAAACCGCCGATGGCCTATTGCTTGCAATAGTGCACAGGTAAGGGTGAAAGGGTGCGGTAAGAGCGCACCGCGCAGCTAGTAATAGTTTGTGGCAGGGTAAACTCCACCCGGAGCAAGACCAAATAGGTCCCTAATGGCGCGGCCCGCGTTGGGGACGGGTAGGTTGCTTGAGTCTGTGAGCGATTGCAGACCTAGACGAATGATTGCCGCCGCGTAAGCGGAACAAAACCCGGCTTATCGACCGACTCCCTACATTTAGAGAAGGTGGTGTTTGGATAACAAACACCACCTTTTTTTCGTCTTATTTCCGCATAAACATAACTTTCGCTTGATGACTACAGAGTGTGTTAGAACTCTGTTTGAATTACTGTCAGACGCTTGACATCTTTTTTGTCTCATACGTACACTTTATGGTGGGAATTTGTGGGGAAAAGTGGTGCTGTCTCATTCTCTTTGTTTTTTATTCTGCTAAAGTCGGTTACTACAGCTGATTTTTAGTATCATTGAATGGGCATTGGAATGTTAAGAGGCGCAACGGTTGTATCGCTCGATAACAAAGGACGCTTTGCGATCCCTAAGCGTTATCGTGCCGAGATACTAAATCATTGCGACGGCTTATTCGTATGCACTATTGATCACCAGTTTTCTTGCTTGTTGCTCTACCCCATGAATGAATGGGTACACATTGAAGCGAAGTTAGCGACATTATCAAGCCTTCATCCTGCGGAGCGTCGAATTCAACGTTTGTTACTCGGCCACGCTAGTGAATGTGACATGGATGGGCAGGGGCGAATACTACTTCCTGCTACCTTACGAGAATACGCGTACTTACAAGATAAGATCATGCTTGTAGGCCAATTAAATAAATTTGAAATTTGGTCTGAATCTTTGTGGCAACAGCAAATTGAACACGATATCAACCTTCAGGCTGAGGATGCGATAGCACAGTCATCGCGCCTTAGTGAGCTTTCACTTTAGCTGAACTTATATTTATGTCTGAACAATTTGAGCACGTTTCCGTTTTACTGAATGAATCTGTAGACGGATTAGCAATTAAACCCGACGGTATTTATATCGATGGTACCTTTGGCCGAGGGGGACACAGTCGCCTTATTCTTTCTCATTTAGGTGAGAATGGTCGTCTATACAGTATTGACCGAGATCCTCAAGCGATTGCTGAAGCTCAGAAGATTGATGATCCTCGCTTCGAAATTATCCATGGCCCATTCTCTGGCATGGAAAAATACATGGAAGAGCGTGATTTAATTGGTCGTGTTGATGGTGTGTTACTGGATTTAGGTGTGTCATCACCGCAATTGGATGATGCAGAACGCGGCTTTAGCTTTATGCGAGATGGTCCGCTTGATATGCGTATGGATCCGACATCGGGTCAGTCAGCCGCTGAATGGTTGGCTGAAGCTGAAGCGGATGATATTGCATGGGTACTAAAAGAGTTTGGTGAAGAACGTTTTGCCAAACGTATTGCTCGCGGTATTGTTGAGCACCGTGAAAACCCAGAAAAAGAGCCACTAACACGTACTCGTGAATTAGCGAGCTTAATTGCGGCAGTATCGCCGTTTAAAGATAAGCACAAACACCCTGCAACACGTAGTTTTCAAGCAATTCGTATTTACATTAATAGTGAGCTAGATGAAATTGAAACGGCGCTAAACGGTGCGGTGAATATTTTAGCTCCTGAAGGTCGTTTATCAGTGATCAGTTTCCATTCACTGGAAGATCGTATGGTAAAACGCTTTATTCGCAAACAGAGCAAAGGACCTGAAGTTCCAGCAGGTTTACCGCTTACTGAAGAGCAAATTAAAGCTTTAGGTAGCGCCGCACTTAAAACGGTAGGCAAAGCGATTAAACCTTCTCAAGATGAATTAGGGTACAATACGCGAGCGCGTAGCTCTGTATTACGGTTGGCTCAGCGTCTATGAAGCAACCTACAGAATCATCATTGAATCTGGCTCGCCTGA
This sequence comes from Photobacterium sp. SKA34, assembly GCF_000153325.1. Taxonomy (GTDB): domain Bacteria; phylum Pseudomonadota; class Gammaproteobacteria; order Enterobacterales; family Vibrionaceae; genus Photobacterium. Next base: position 354,548 of record NZ_CH724145.1, on the reverse strand, counting down.
TTGGACGAGATCTCGTCACAGTCGGGCTTGTTCCTCTCATTCTTTCTTTTGTTATTCTCGCATCAGCACTGTCAGTGGTGTACATCACTCATGACACACGCCAGCAAATTGTGAAACAAGAACAATTATTAACTGAACGTGAAGGCTATGATGTGGAATGGCGAAATCAGATCCTCGAAGAAAATTCGCTTGCAGAGCACAGTCGTATTGAACGATTAGCTGAGACTGAACTCAAAATGCAACGACCATCCGCTGATAGTGAAATTGTTATCCAATAAACATGAAATTATTCAATCGTTCGACGCCGAAAAATAGCGTAACCAAGAAAGCGAGACCATTTATTAAATGGCGCTTTACTGTTGTTTGTATTTTTATCCTGTTAGGTTTTTTCGGCTTAATTGCTCGTGCCGCTTACATTCAGGTACTTGAACCTGGTCGTCTTATTCAAGAAGGTGATGCGCGTTCTTTACGTACTAAGTTGATGCCTTCTGCACGCGGTATTATCTCTGATCGTAACGGTGAACAGTTGGCTGTTAGTGTGCCTGTTCAAGCTGTATTTGCTAACCCAGCAGAAATTTTCAAGCATGGTGGGTTAAGTGATGTACAGCGATGGCATGCATTAGCTGATGTGCTAAATCTCGATCGCACTTGGCTATTACATGAATTAGAAACAAAGAAAAGTCGCCGCTTTATTTATCTTGCCCGTCAAGTTAGTCCCGCGATGGCAAATTACGTCCATAAATTAAAGCTTCCAGGTATTGGCTTAAAAGATGAATCTCGTCGTTTTTATCCTTCAGGCGAAGTTAGTGCGCACTTATTAGGCTTTACCGGTATTGATGGCCATGGTCTTGACGGTGTAGAGAAAACCTATGATGGTTGGTTAACGGGTGAGCCGGGTCGACGTACCGTACGTAAAGACCGTTATGGTCGCGTGGTTGAAAATATCTCACAACAAAAGCGTCAACCGGGTAAATCATTACAGCTCAGTATTGACCAGAGAATTCAGGCCGTCGCGTATCGAGCTGCAAAAGAAGGGGTGATGGATATCCCTGCTACGTCAGTTAGTATCGCCATATCAGATGTGCGTACTGGTGAAATTCTGGCGATGGTCAATGCGCCGTCGTTTAACCCAAATAATCGCAATGATCGTCAACCATACAAGATGCGTAACCGCGTCATTACCGATACATTTGAACCGGGCTCAACGGTTAAGCCGTTTGTAGTATATACCGCGATAAAACACGGTATTGCGAATGAACATACCTTAATTGCGATTCCTCAAAGTAAGCATTTCCGTGTTGGCAGTAAGGTTATAACCGATGTTTCACGGGTTGAACCGTTAGCGACGGTACAGCGCATTTTACAAAAATCGAGTAACATCGGTGTGACCAAGTTGTCACTTGCTATGCCTGTTGACTATATCCTTGATACGTATCGTAAAGTCGGTTTTGATGAGCCATCAGGTATTAACTTGATCGGTGAGACAACAGGCCACTTCCCTAACCGTTACCGTTGGTCTGACATTGAACGTGCAACGTTAGCATACGGCTATGGTTTATCGTTAACGCCGATCCAGTTGCTTCATGCTTACACTACGCTGGGGGCGTATGGCATTAAGCGTCCACTATCAATACTAAAGACTGAAAGAGTCGTACCGGGTGAGCAAGTGCTCGATCCAGCGATCGTTAAGAAAGTCTTGTTAATGATTGAATCAGTGACTGATAAAAAAGGTGGTGGCGGTGGCTCGCGTGCTGCTGTTCCTGGTTATCGTGTTGGTGTGAAGACGGGTACCGCGAAAAAAGCGATTGCTGGTGGTTATGGTGATGATTATTTCTCCTATACCGTCGGTGTTGCACCGATCAGTAACCCACGTTTAGCGATCGTTGTTATGGTTAATGAACCGAAAGGTAAAGTTTTCTATGGTGGTGCTGTTGCTGCGCCAATTCTATCTAAAGTATTAGGCAGCGCTTTACAGATTTTAAACATACCACCAGATGCATATACGTTGCATAAAGTTGATGTGGATAAGGGAGTCTAAATAATGGCATCGTCAAAGAGTGTGATGAAATTAGGGGCGCTGTTATCACCATGGCTGGCAATTGATAAGTTGCCTCTTGAACTTACAGAGATCCAGATTGACGCGATAACATTAGATAGTAGAGAAGTGATCTCTGGAAGTTTATTTACAGCGGTGAATGGACATACTGTTGACGGTCGTCGATATATTGAAACAGCGATAAAGGCTGGTGCAAGCGCTATTATTGCAGAGGCCGATGGGATCGCTAATGAAGGGGATATAGCACTTAAAGATGGTGTGTATATTATTTACCTTCAGGATCTTAATCATAAGCTTTCCGCAATTGCTGGACGTTTCTTTGATCACCCAGATCAAAAGCTGGCACTGTATGCCGTCACGGGAACGAATGGTAAAACCACAATTAGTCAATTATTAGCACAATGGGCAAACCTTGCTGGCTACAAAGCTGGCGTGATGGGGACGACCGGAAATGGTTTGTTGACTGATTTAAAACCTGCTGCAAATACCACAGGTAGTGCGATTGAAATTCAACAAACTTTATCTCAACTGGTAGAGCAAGGTGCAGATTTTACTGCGATGGAGGTTTCATCACATGGGTTGGTTCAAGGTCGCATTCGTGATATTCATTTCAAAGCGAGTATTTTTACCAATTTAAGTCGTGATCATTTAGATTATCATGGCTGTATGCAAAATTATGCCAATGCTAAAAAGTCATTGTTCACTGAACATCAAAGTAGAATGGCGATCATCAATGCAGACGATGCTGTAGGGGCGTCATGGCTTAAAGATATACCGAATGCGGTGGCTGTAGCGATTGATCCACAAGCGGTTGCCAATCATGCAGGGTTAAAGCTGTGGGCGACAGATGTCAGGTTTAGCACACAAGGTGTCACCATTGAATTTGACTCGAGTTGGGGACTAGGTAAGTTTACCGCGCCTTTGGTTGGATCATTTAATGCTACCAACTTGTTGTTAGCGTTAGCAACATTACTCGCGACTAACCATTCAATGGCTGATTTACTTGAAAAAGCCCCTCAATTACAAGCAGTAATTGGGCGTATGGAAGTTTTTCAAGACACTGACAAAGCTATGATGGTGGTCGATTATGCTCATACGCCAGATGCGTTAGAGAAAGCATTGCAAGCACTGCGTGTGCATTGTGATGGTAAGTTATGGTGTATTTTTGGCTGTGGTGGTGATCGTGATAACGGTAAGCGGCCTATGATGGCTGAAATTGCAGAGCGTTTATCTGATTGCATTATTCTTACGGACGATAACCCTAGAAGTGAAGATCCAAACGGGATTGTTGACGATATGCTTACAGGCCTTATTTCTCCAGAATCAGCGACCATTATTCATGATCGCGAAACGGCTTGTCGTCATGCACTCACTCATGCCTCTCGCCAAGATATTATCTTAGTGGCTGGTAAAGGACATGAGGATTATCAAATTCTCGCTGATCGCACTATTCACTATTCTGACCGCGAAACGGTAGCTGCACTATTAAAGGAATTGGCATGATTGACGTTCAACTAAGTCAGCTTGCATCGGTATTAAATGCCGAGTTAATTGGCGCTGATATTTCAATTGCTGCGGTATCGACAGATACACGTAATATCCCATCAGAAACGTTATTTATCGCGTTAAAAGGTGAGCGTTTTGATGCTCATGACTTTTGTCAAACCGCGAAAGACAACGGTGCTAAAGCGCTGTTGGTAAGTAAGCCCTTACCTGTTGAATTACCACAGCTAGTAGTTAGTGATACACGCATTGCTTTAGGGATGATGGGGGCATGGCTTAAAGCACAGATGACCGAAAAATACGGTTTAAAGACATTAGCATTAACCGGGAGTTGCGGTAAAACAACCGTAAAAGAAATGTCTGCCGCGATTTTGGCTAATAAAGGTCAAGTATTAGCAACCGCCGGTAATTTTAATAATGACATTGGTGCGCCACTGACGTTGTTGCGTTTAACGCCTGAATATCAATATGCAGTTATTGAGCTTGGTGCTAATCATCAAAATGAAATTTTTTATACCACGAATTTAGTTAAGCCTAATGTCGCATTGATTAATAATATTGCGGCTGCGCATTTAGAAGGTTTCGGCTCGCTACAAGGTGTAGCAAAAGCAAAAGGTGAAATCTTTGAAGGGTTGGTACAAAACGGTACTGCCATTATTAATTTCGAATCGAATGATTTAGCGTTATGGCAGCCACTATTAGCAGAGCATCAAGTATTAACATTCTCGACAGACTCGCATCAAGCGGATTATTTTGCCGAGAAGATAAAGATTACCACTCAAGGGTTAGCCTGTTTTACAATGTGCACCCCAATTGGCAAGATCGACATTAATTTAGCACTTGCGGGCATGCATAATGTATCAAATGCATTAGCTGCTGCTGCGTTAACCGTCTCGTTAGGTGCGACATTAGCTGATGTTAAAGCTGGGCTAGAAACCATGGCAAATGTAAAAGGTCGCCTTGATATTACAGAGCCTTATGCACGGTTACGTCTGATTGATGATACCTATAACGCCAGTGTTGCTGCGGTAAAAGCAGCGATTGATGTGTTAGCAAGCTTTGAAGGTAAGCGCTACTTCATTTTTGGCGATATGGCTGAATTGGGTGAAGAAAGTGATAATTTACACCGAGAAGTGGGCGAATATGCTCAAGAAAAACAGCTTGATTGTGTGATGACGTTTGGTCACTCAAGCGCTGTTGTTAGTGAACTCAATCAAGGACAACACTTCAGTGATAAAGGTGCGTTAATCATGTCACTGAAACAACAATTACAACAATATTCTCGTCAACCTGATGCTGAGACTGTCACTGTGCTAGTAAAAGGCGCAAGAAGTTCAAAGATGGAAGACGTAATTGCAGCCTTGCAGGAAGATAAATAATGATTTATTGGTTAGCTGAACAATTTCAGTCAACACTCCCTTTTTTCCGATTGTTCGAATACCTAACATTCCGAGCGATCATGAGTATTCTGACAGCGTTGCTGTTTTCGTTATGGATGGGGCCTCGTATGATTGCCCGTTTGCAAATGTTGCAAATTGGTCAAGTCGTACGTAACGAAGGTCCTGAGTCTCACTTTAGCAAGCGTGGTACTCCAACGATGGGTGGTATCATGATCCTTGCTGCAATCACATTTACGGTATTATTGTGGTGTGATTTATCCAATCCTTATGTATGGGCCGTTTTAGTGGTCATGTTGGGTTATGGTGCAGTCGGCTTTGTTGATGACTACCGCAAAGTTGTCCGTAAAAACACGGACGGTTTGATTGCGCGCTGGAAGTACTTCTGGCAATCAGCGATTGCACTTGTTGTCGCTTTTGCACTATACGCATACGGTAAAGATACTGCTGCGACTCAGCTTGTGGTTCCTTTCTTTAAAGATGTCATGCCACAACTAGGTTTGTTTTACATTGTAATGACTTACTTTGTGATTGTCGGTACCAGTAACGCAGTTAACTTAACTGATGGTCTCGACGGCTTGGCGATTATGCCGACCGTAATGGTATCGGCAGGTCTTGCTTTTATTGCGTGGGCAACAGGTAACTTTAACTACGCTGAATACCTTCATATTCCTTACATTAAAGATGCTGGCGAACTCGTGATTCTGTGTACCGCAATAGTGGGGGCTGGTCTTGGCTTCTTATGGTTTAACACTTATCCAGCCCAAGTCTTTATGGGCGATGTAGGCTCATTAGCACTGGGTGGTGCGTTAGGTACTATTGCTGTGCTTGTTCGCCAAGAGCTATTGCTTGTGATCATGGGTGGTGTGTTTGTAATGGAAACCGTATCGGTAATTCTACAAGTAGGATCATACAAACTACGTGGTCAACGTATCTTCCGTATGGCGCCTATCCATCACCATTACGAATTAAAAGGCTGGCCAGAGCCACGTGTTATTGTGCGTTTTTGGATTATTACATTGATGTTGGTATTGATTGCGTTAGCAACGCTTAAGGTTCGTTAAAAATGAAAGGCTTGGCTGGTGTGAATAAGATCGTTGTTATCGGTCTTGGTATGACAGGGCTATCTGTTGTAAATCATTTAATGCGTCTACCACAATCACTGACCATTAAAGTGATTGATACGCGTGACAATCCGCCCGGCCAAGATCAATTACCAGATTCTGTTGAGCTATATAGCGGGCAATGGAATACCGAATGGTTGCTATCTGCTGATTTGATTGTTGCAAGTCCAGGTATTGCACTAGCAACACCTGAGCTTGTTGTTGCAGCAGAAGCCGGTATTGAAATTGTTGGTGATATAGAGCTGTTTGCTCGTGAAGTCGATAAACCTGTTGTGGCAATTACTGGCTCAAATGGTAAAAGTACAGTGACGAGCTTAGTCGGTGAAATGGCAAAAGAAGCGGGAGTTAATGTTGGCGTTGGCGGTAATATTGGCTTTGCAGCCCTTGATATGCTGGCGCAACAACACGCACTTTATGTGTTAGAGCTTTCGAGCTTCCAGTTAGAAACGACGACTTCTCTTGAGTTAACTGCCGCTGTTTACTTAAACCTTTCCGAAGATCATATGGATCGCTACCCTGGCGGTTTAGCACAATATAGCCAAGCAAAAATGCGTATTTTCGATCACGCAAAGCTGGCTGTTTTCAATCGTGATGATTTAGCAACAAAACCGACTCAGTTTAGTGGGGCAATGACAAGCTTTGGTTTTGATGACCAAGACTATGGTATTGTTTTAGTTGATGGCAAAGAGTGGCTAGCTGTGAACGGTGAAGCTGTAATGGCTGTAACTGATATTGCTTTAGTTGGTCGCCACAATGTTGCTAACTGTTTGGCCGCACTTGCACTTGCTGATGCTGCAGGGATCCCACGTGATGCAGCATATCGTGCAATGCAACGTTATACCGGTCTTGCGCATCGTTGCCAGCTTGCGGTTAACCGTCATGGTGTTCGATGGGTTAATGATTCAAAAGCGACGAACCTTGCAAGTACATTAGCAGCATTGAATGGTTTACAACTTGAAGGTAAATTGCACTTATTGATGGGTGGCGATAGCAAAGGTGCCGAGTTCAGTGAACTAAAACCTATTTTAGCTGACTTAAATGTTCAGTTGTATAGTTTTGGTCGTGATCGACACTTATTTAACGACGTTGTTGATAACGCCATCAGTGTTGAAACCATGAAGGATGCTATGGTCTGTATTAGCCGCACGGTTCAATCTGGAGATATGGTTTTATTATCGCCTGCTTGTGCAAGTTGGGATCAATTTGCCAACTTTATGGCACGTGGCGATGCTTTTGTTGAACAAGCGATTCAGTTACAAGATTCGGTTTCAGGAAATATTTGATGTTTAGTATGATCCGTAATGGATTTGCCGCTGTGGGGGGCTGGTTTATTAAACCAAGTAAGCCCTGTTTATATGACCGCCAATTGGTTTGGATCGCAATTGCATTGATGATCACAGGTCTTGTTATGGTGACATCGGCTTCTGTTCCTGTCGCAACTCGTCTTACAGGCATGCCTTTTTATTTTGCTTATCGTCACGCATTCTTTCTTTTTGGCGCGATTTGTATTGCTGCCATTGTATTGCAAATACCAATAGCAAAATGGAAGCAATATAGCTTTCCTATGTTGCTGATATCTATAGTTTTACTCGCCGTCGTGTTAATTATTGGTCGTTCAGTTAATGGTGCTGCGCGTTGGATCCCATTAGGTATATTTAATCTTCAGCCAGCCGAATTTGCCAAGCTCTCTTTATTTATATTTCTTGCAGGTTACCTCGTTAGACAATATAACCAAGTGCGCGGTAGCTTCATTGGCTTCTTAAAACCGCTTGCCGTATTGGGAATTCTTTGTGTGCTATTACTGATGCAGCCCGATTTAGGTTCATCAGTAGTAATGTTCGTTACCACTATCGGTATGCTATTTATAGCAGGTGCAAAACTTTGGCAATTTTTAATGATGCTGGTTACGGCTCTTGTGGGTATTGCCTTTTTGATCGTTTTAGAACCCTATCGTATGCGCCGCGTGACGTCATTTCTTAACCCATGGCAAGATCCCTACGGTAGTGGCTATCAGCTAACTCAGTCATTAATGGCATTTGGTCGTGGTGAATGGTTTGGACAAGGCTTAGGTAACTCAATTCAAAAATTAGCTTATCTACCAGAAGCACATACAGACTTTGTATTTGCGGTATTAGCTGAAGAGTTAGGCTTAGCTGGCGTTATTATTGTACTGTGTTTACTGTTTGCACTGGTTTACAAAGCCTTAATGATTGGTCGTAAATGTCTTGAAAGTGGCTTATTGTTTGGTGGGTTTCTGGCATTTGGCTTCGGCTTTTGGTTTGCATTCCAAACCCTTGTTAACGTTGGTGCTGCTGCAGGTATTGTTCCAACCAAAGGTCTAACATTACCACTTATCAGTTATGGCGGTTCCAGTTTATTTATTATGGCAGCAGCGGTTGCCATTCTTGTTCGTATTGATTTTGAGCAGCGTGTTGCTGAGAAATTTGAGTCAGCAGAGCCGGCTGAAATTGATAATGAAGCGCTCGATAATATGGATGGAGCGGTGCAGCAAGTAGCTACCGATCCTGAGGCTTTACTTAGTGAGCCTACTCAATTAAATAATGATAAAAAAGACGCTCATGACAAAGAATAAACGTTTATTAGTAATGGCGGGTGGCACTGGTGGCCATGTTTTCCCTGGTCTTGCTGTTGCACAAAAATTGCAACAACAGGGATGGGAGATCCGCTGGTTAGGTACCGCAGATCGTATGGAAGCGGATTTAGTGCCTAAGCATGGTATTGAAATCGACTTCATTAAAGTGAAAGGTTTACGTGGTCAAGGTGTACTGCGTTTACTGACGGCACCATTTAAGATTGTGGGTGCTATTTTACAAGCCCGTAAATATATAAAAGCATGGCAGCCCGATGTTGTACTTGGCATGGGAGGTTACGTTAGTGGTCCTGGCGGTGTTGCGGCTTGGTTATCAGGTGTTCCTGTTGTATTGCATGAGCAAAATGCCGTGGCAGGTTTAACTAACCAGTGGCTGTCTAAAATTGCAGCTAAAGTACTACAAGCTTTTCCTGGTGCATTTTCTAATAAAGAAGTTGTGGGTAATCCTGTACGCCATGATATGACAGTTTTACCCGCTCCTGCAGAACGATTTGCTGAACGTACAGGGCCTATACGTATTTTGGTTATGGGGGGCAGTCAAGGTGCACGTATTTTGAACCAAACCATGCCTGAAGCGGCAAAGGTGTTAGGCGATAGCGTTACCATTTGGCACCAAGCAGGTAAAGGTAGTCAGCAATCAACGGAACAGGCTTATAACGAACAAACCACAACACCTCACAAAGTCACCGAGTTTATTGATGATGTTGCTGCAGCTTATAGTTGGGCTGATTTAGTGGTTTGCCGTTCAGGGGCACTAACTGTTTCTGAATTGTCTGCTGCAGGTGTTGGTGCCATCTTTATTCCATTTATGCACAAAGATCGTCAACAAGCACTCAATGCTGATCACCTAGTTCAATGTGGCGCCGCAAAAATGATTGAGCAAATGGATTTGACGGTGTTAGGTTTAGCGCAAGAGATCCAACAATTAGATCGTCATACGCTTGAAAAAATGGCGTGTGCAGCAAGTGAGGCTGCTATTATTGATGCCGATAAACGAGTAGCTAACGTGATTAAATCACTAGTAAAAAATTAATACGGGAACAAAGTGATGAGTAAACTGGATAACCAGCAATTAGCAAAAATTCGTACAATGGTGCCAGAGATGCGCCGTGTTGAGCGAATTCACTTTGTCGGCATTGGCGGCGCAGGTATGAGCGGTATTGCTGAAGTACTTGTAAATGAAGGCTACCGTATTAGTGGTTCTGATATTGCGCCTAATGCTGTAACAAATCGTTTGACAGCGAAAGGTGCAGAGATCTTTTTTGGTCACTCTGCTGAAAATATTCAAGGTGCTAGTGTTGTTGTTGCTTCTACGGCAATTAGCAAAGAAAACCCTGAGCTTGTAGCCGCTACAGAGTCACGTATTCCTATTGTACGTCGTGCTGAAATGTTAGCTGAATTAATGCGATACCGCCATGGTATTGCAATTGCTGGTACGCACGGTAAGACAACGACGACAGCGTTAACGACACAGATTTATTCTGAAGCAGGCTTAGATCCAACGTTCGTTAATGGTGGATTAGTAAAAAGTGCAGGTACTAACGCACGTTTAGGTTGCAGCCGTTATTTAATCGCAGAAGCGGATGAAAGTGATGCCTCTTTCTTGCACCTTCAACCGATGGTGTGTGTGGTCACTAACATTGAAGCTGATCATATGGATACTTATGGCGGCGATTTTGAAGTATTAAAGCAAACCTTCATTGATTTTCTACATAACCTACCATTTTACGGATTGGCAGTAATGTGTATTGATGATCCTGTGGTACGTGAATTACTGCCACGTGTTGGTCGTCCAATGATCACTTATGGTTTTGCGGAAGACGCTGATGTTCGCATCACTAATTATACGCAAACAGGACATCAAGGTCATTTCACAGTATTACGTAAAGATAAACCAGCTCTGAACATTACCCTAAATACCCCAGGTAAGCATAACGCTTTAAATGCAACTGCAGCGATTGCTGTTGCGACAGAAGAAGGCGTTGATGATGAAGCGATAATGCGTGCTTTAATTGAATTTGAAGGTACGGGTCGACGTTTTGACCATCTGGGTGAATTTGAAACAGGCAATGGTAATGTGATGCTGGTGGATGATTATGGTCACCACCCAAGTGAAGTTGATGTAACGATTCAAGCTGCGCGTGCTGGTTGGGCTGATAAGCGCTTAGTGATGATTTTCCAGCCTCACCGTTATAGCCGTACTCGCGATCTTTATGATGACTTTGCCAATGTCCTCGAGCAAGTTGATGTGTTAGTGATGCTTGATGTGTACTCTGCTGGTGAAGCTCCTATTGCAGGTGCTGATGGTCGAGCGTTATGCCGAACTATCCGCTCTCGTGGCAAAATTGATCCTATTTTCGTACCTGAAGCAGAAGAGTTGCCCGCTATTCTTGCAAATATTATTCATAATGATGATTTAGTTTTGACACAAGGTGCAGGTGATGTCGGCAAAATAGCGCGTCAGCTAGCAGAAATGAAGTTGAATATCGAGACGATGAAAAAAGACGTATAAATTAGTACATGGCAATATGTATGCGTCGAAAATGATAATAGCTGGCTATGGATTGTGTATACAATAGCCAGTTGTTTTGTTTTTTTCGATATTTTGGTAGATATATACAAAATTATTCTCAGGTTGTGTACATAAAACACCTCATGAGTGTTGGAGTGGGTCGAGTTGGTCGGTATAATCGTTTAACTTTGCTTATTTACATCTGAGATAGCTGACAGCTAATTTGTACCCATGTGGTAAGGTTAAGCTGAATGAGAAAGCGAAGAGTAAACAATGACTGAAGAAGTCGTAGACCAAGAGTATATACATCCATCACCCAAAAAGTGGTCTCACTGGGGGGGATTGGCGTTTTTCCTCTTTGTCATTGGTTTTACGGTTTGGTTATTCTGTGGAACAAAAAGCTGGATGACAGATACTAACCGTTTGCCCTTGTCACAATTAGTGATTCAAGGACATTTGCATTATCTAACCAAAGACAATGTACGCCAGACTATATTAACAATTGATCATCTTGGTACCTTTATGACCCAAGATGTTAATACTATTCAGGCTCATGTAGAGGCACTGCCGTGGGTTGCTCATACTGCAGTACGAAAGCAATGGCCTGATACGATCAAAGTTTTCATTGTAGAAAACCAACCAGTAGCGCAATGGGATCATAAATATTTGGTTAATAAAGATGGCCAAGTATTTAAAGCGCCTGCTGAGCAAGTTGCAGATTTAAACCTGACTAATCTCTCTGGCCCTGAGGCCAGCAGTGAAGAGGTATTAGCTGCATTGCGAGAAATGCGTCCCTTACTAAAGAATTCTGGCTTAAGTATTGCTTCGTTATCATTAAATGAACGTCGAGCTTGGCGAATCTTATTAGCCAATGGCATTACTCTTGACTTGGGCCGGGAGGCTCGAATGGAGCGTTTTAAGCGTTTTATCGAAATTTATCCAGAATTAGTAAAACTGAATAAACCGATAGAATATGTGGATTTGCGTTATGATACTGGCGCAGCTGTGGGTTGGAAAACAATACCGGAACATGATGCCCATGTATCGGATACCAAATAAGAGCGTGTGTTAATGACTAAGGCTGCAGATCAAAAACTTATCGTTGGTCTTGATATAGGCACATCCGAAGTTACGGCTTTGGTTGGGGAAGTGCTGCCCGATAACACAGTGAATGTTATCGGTATGGGAAGCAGTCCGTCACGCGGAATGGATAAAGGCGGGGTCAATGACCTTGAATCAGTAGTTAAATCAGTGCAACGAGCCGTTGATAAAGCTGAATTAATGGCTGAATGCCAAATCAGTTCCGTGTACTTGTCGTTATCAGGAAAACATATTAGTTGCCAAACAGAAAAAGGCATGGTGCCAATTTCTGAAAAAGAAGTGACACAAGACGACGTCGATAATGTTATTCATACGGCGAAGTCAGTAAAGTTAAGCGATGAACAACGAACTTTACATGTAATTCCTCAGGAATTTGCTATTGATTATCAAGAGGGGATTAAAAACCCTGTTGGTTTATCAGGAGTTCGTATGGAAGCCAGTGTTCATTTGATCACGTGTCACAATGACATGGCGAAAAACATCGTTAAAGCAGTAGAGCGTTGTGACTTGAAAGTTGATCATCTGATTTTCTCAGGATTAGCATCAAGCTATGCTGTACTGACACCGGATGAGCGAGAGCTCGGCGTATGCGTTGTCGATATTGGCGGCGGTACGATGGATCTTGCTATTTGGTCTGGTGGTGCATTACGCCATGCGGAAGTCATTCCGTATGCAGGTAATGTGGTAACCAGTGATATTGCTTATGCATTTGGTACACCGCCGGGTGACGCTGAAGATATTAAAGTGAAATACGGCTGTGCACTGAGTGAATTGGTGAGTAAAGATGCCAAGGTTGATGTTCCAAGTGTTGGAGGTCGACCATCTCGTAGCTTACAAAGCCAAACACTAGCAGAAGTGATAGAGCCTCGTTACAGCGAATTGCTGGGGCTGGTTAATCAAAAGCTGTTAACAGTACAAGAACAGTTGCGTGAAGCGGGTGTAAAACACCACTTAGCCGCGGGCATCGTCCTAACCGGGGGCGCTGCACAAATGGAAGGTTTGACTGAATGTGCAGAACGGGTGTTCCGTCACCAAGTGCGTATAGGTCAACCTTTAGAGTTAAGTGGTTTAACTGACTATGTTCAGGCCCCAACTTATGCAACTGCAGTAGGATTACTGCATTACGGAAAGGACAGTCAATCATTTGATGAAAATGAGCTAGAACCTAAACGTTCAGTTACTGGTTTATTTTCACGAATTAGTGGTTGGTTAAAAAAAGAATTTTAAACCTGATGCGAACAGGATAACGGAGAGAACACATGTTTGAACCGATGATGGAAATGTCTGATGAAGCGGTAATTAAGGTCATTGGCGTTGGCGGCGGCGGCGGTAATGCTGTCGATCACATGGTACGTGAATCTATCGAAGGGGTGCAGTTCATTAGTGTTAACACTGATGCACAAGCACTACGTAAAACAAGCGTAAGTACAGTTATTCAAATCGGTGGTGATATCACTAAAGGTTTGGGTGCGGGTGCTAACCCACAAGTCGGTCGTGATTCTGCGCTAGAAGATCGTGAAGCAATCAAAAAAGAGCTAGAAGGCTCTGATATGATCTTCATTGCTGCTGGTATGGGTGGTGGTACTGGTACTGGTGCTGCTCCAATCATTGCTGAAGTTGCAAAAGAGCTAGGTATTCTTACTGTTGCGGTGGTGACTAAACCATTTAGCTTCGAAGGTAAGAAGCGTATGGCTTTTGCTGAGCAAGGTATCGATGAGCTTTCTAAGCATGTTGATTCATTGATTACGATTCCAAACGAAAAGCTACTAAAAGTACTTGGTCGTGGTATCACATTGCTTGACGCTTTTGCTAAAGCAAACGACGTTCTTAAGAACGCTGTTCAAGGTATTGCTGAGCTAATCACACGCCCTGGCATGATTAACGTCGACTTTGCTGACGTACGTACAGTAATGTCTGAGATGGGTCATGCGATGATGGGGAGCGGTGTTGCTTCTGGCGACGACCGTGCTGAAGAAGCGGCTGAAATGGCAATTTCTAGTCCACTACTAGAAGATATTGATCTAGCTGGTGCGCGTGGTGTTCTTGTTAACATCACTGCGGGTATGGACATGCGTTTAGACGAATTCGAAACTGTGGGTAACACAGTTAAAGCATTCGCTTCTGATAACGCAACTGTTGTTATCGGTACATCTTTAGACCCAGATATGACTGATGAACTACGTGTAACAGTTGTTGCTACAGGTATTGGTAAAGAAGTGAAAGCGGATATTACGCTAGTGACTTCATCTAAGCCTGTTCAAGCGACAGTAGCACAAGAAAAAACAGTTGTTGCGGAAGAAAAGACAGTAACTAATAATGATGGTCAAGCGACTGCGGCTAAGCCACAAGCTGATCATGATTACTTAGATATTCCTGCATTTTTGCGTAAACAATCTGATTAATATCTATAGTTAATAGGATGATGCTGACTGGGTATATAACGAGTCATGATATTAAATGTGACTATATTGAAATATTATGGTTTTTATAGCTAGATAATCAGTAAGTTAATAGTGTCTTTGACGATTAGTTTAAAGGCACTTATTTAGCCTATTTCAAATTATTTTGGATATTTAGTAGCTTATGGTATGATTTATGTCCATTTCGCGTAGTTGTACTTGAAAATGGGTTTTATTTAGCTTAGTTGCTTTATGACTAAAGTTTGTTTAACAGTTGAGATATGAGCAGATGATCAGACAACGTACACTTAAAAGCATTGTGCAAACGACTGGTGTGGGTCTCCACTCTGGACGTAAAGTGACGCTTATTCTGCGTCCTGCAGCCGCTAATACAGGCGTGATTTATCGTCGTACAGATTTAAATCCTCCTGTGGATTTTCCTGCGAATGCAGATTCTGTGCGCGATACCATGTTATGTACAGCTCTTGTAAATGAAGAGGGCGTGCGTATTTCAACGGTTGAGCACTTGAATGCAGCACTAGCAGGTATGGGTATCGATAACGTGATTATCGAAGTTAACGCACCGGAAATTCCTATTATGGATGGTAGCGCGAGCCCATTTATCTACCTGCTTCAATCTGCAGGTATTGAGACGTTGAATGCGCCTAAGCGTTTTTTACGTATCAAAAAACCTGTTCGCATTGAAGATGGCGACAAATGGGCGGAACTCGTTCCTTATAACGGTTTCCGTCTGGATTTTGCTATCGAGTTTAACCACCCTGCGATTGAATCAGATCAGCAGCGTCTAGTGTTAGATTTTTCAAGTAAGTCTTTTGTTAAAAATATCAGCCGCGCTCGAACCTTTGGTTTCATGCGTGATATCGAATACTTACAATCACAAAACTTATGTTTAGGTGGTAGTTTCGATAATGCGATTGTACTGGATGATTATCGTATTCTTAATGATGACGGTTTGCGTTTTGACAATGAGTTAGTGACCCACAAAGTATTGGATGCCATTGGTGATCTATATATGTGTGGTCATAACATTATTGGTGAGATGCGTGCTTATAAATCAGGACATGCGTTAAACAACCAATTATTACGTGCAGTACTTGCTGATCAAGAAGCCTATGAATGGTCCACTTTTGAAGATGAGCAGCAGGTTCCGGTTACTTTTGCTCAACCTGGAATGGTACTAGCTTAATACCAAGCGCAAAAAGAATTAAAAAACGCCGAGCATCTTGTTCGGCGTTTTTGTATCTGTTGTTTCTATTAAAACAAATAATTCGCAATAGTACTGTCATAAAAGCTTATAACCTTTGTCTTTGTAAGGAAATAATTGACCTTTATATTTGAAATTATCTTTTTTGATGATGAATAATTATGCGTCCTTATAACTCAATCCAAATAACATTACATTGGCTAACACTTATACTGATCCTCTCTACATATACATCTATGGCAATGATTAAATTTATTCATATTTCGCCTGCAATGTTTGGTTTCCTTTATAAATTACATATGACTACTGGAATTTCAGTTGGGGTCATCTTTGCGGCTAGATTGTATTTGCGTATCAGTCGACTGGTTAAATACCGCGATCAACCGACAGAGAAAAAAGAGTTATTAACGATAAAAAGACCATAGATATATATGTATTTGTGTTTCTTTTTGGCTCCTTTATTCGCAATATTAATGCAAGCTGAATTAATAATTCCAACGGAAGTGTTAGGTATAAAACTATCATCTATCACAACGCTAATGAGTAACTATAGTTATTCATTGCATCTCGGACACTTTGCTATCGCGATATTGGGACTAGGCTTTATTGTTCGTCATGCAATAAAGGCTTGCTACAAACATATTATAGGTAGGGAAGGGAATATAAAGAAAATGTGGTTTGCTTCCTAATACTTAATATTAAATAGCGGAATAAGACTTTGCTATTTAATATTATTTGCCCGTTTATGAGCTAATTGTGCGATACGTTCTAAACGTTTTTTGACCTTATCTGGAGCAGTTGCTGCAGTGGCTAATAGGTGCTGGGCAGCAACTTCGGTTATTGGTTTTTGTATAATATCCGGTATTTTGTCTTGTTGCTGCTTCTGTACAGCTGCAAGAGAAGGGTTCACTTTTATTTCAATATCTTGCAGTTTAGGCAATAGCTTTTCTCGTAACTTCATCATCAAAGTGTGGCGTTCGTAATTAAGGCGCATCGACCAAGCTGCAGACTCTGTTTCTATAATTAAAATTCCCTGGCGATAATTACTCACACGGCAATGTTCAGCACAATTAACATGCTGCTTTATCGCGGTATTTAACTGGCTTAATGCGATAGCTCGCTGTTGAATATTATTAAGCCCTGTTTCTTCTAAAAGATCCCCGGTAGTTTGGGGACGGCGATCTCTCATAGTCTGTGATCCTAAGTAATGATGTTGCTCAAAGTTGAAAAATTGCGGATATGATCCTAATTTTGCGAATATAAAAAGTGCTGAGCCTGCTTTTCCCATAGGCGATGACACTAATATGACTTATTATATCACTCATATAGGTTAATATATCTTGAAAGATGTACCTGCAAGTGTTGTTACTGCCACCGTCGTATTTAAGCGTTAAATTGCTATCTCGTTTTATTTGGTGATGGTTATTAATGAATACCCCTTGAAAAGTGGTTTTCATGACACAATATTAGTATGACACAGTTTCAGGATTATCCTCTTAGTCACCATTGTGGCGATTCTAGTGGGACAGGGATTGCTTACGGTCCCCCAGAGAATGAAACCAGATTAAGCGATTCAGCAATAGATACGCTGATATAACAAAGAGAAAACGGCATCGCCATGTTATCAAAACTACTGACTAAAGTTATCGGTAGCCGTAACGACCGCACTCTGCGTCGTATGCGCAAAATTGTTGATCAAATCAATAAGCTAGAACCTCAATTTGAAAGCCTACAAGATCATGAGCTGCAAGCAAAAACAGCTGAATTTCGTGAGCGTTTAGATCAAGGCGAAACGCTAGATCAACTACTACCAGAAGCCTTCGCGACCGTTCGTGAAGCATCCAAGCGTATTTACGGTATGCGCCACTTCGACGTCCAGCTGCTTGGCGGCATGGTCTTGAATGATTGTAAAATTGCAGAAATGCGTACCGGTGAAGGTAAAACTCTGACTGCAACCCTTCCTTCATACTTAAATGCTTTAACAGGTAAAGGCGTTCATATTGTAACCGTGAACGATTACCTAGCAGCACGTGATGCCGAAACTAACCGTGAGTTATTTGAATTTCTCGGTATGACTGTAGGTGTAAACGTACCTAATATGTCACCACCTGCTAAAAAAGAAGCATATGCAGCAGATGTTCTTTATGGAACGAATAACGAATTTGGCTTTGATTACTTGCGCGATAATATGGCATTCCGCCCAGAAGATCGTGTTCAACGCGAACGTTTCTTTGCGGTTGTCGATGAAGTTGACTCCATCTTAATTGATGAAGCACGTACTCCGCTGATCATTTCAGGCCCTGCTGAAGATAGCTCTGAAATGTACATTAAGATCAATGAATTAATTCCTCTACTTGTTCGTCAAGATAAAGAAGATAGCGAAGAGTACCGTGGTGAAGGTCACTACACAGTAGATGAAAAATCGAAACAGGCTTATCTAACTGAAAATGGTCAGGAGTTTGTTGAAGAGCTGTTGATTAAAAATGGCTTAATGGAAGAGCACGATACTTTGTACTCTCCAGCGAACATTAGCTTATTACATCACGTAAATGCAGGCCTACGTGGTCACGTATTGTTTGAAAAAGACGTCGATTATATCGTTCAAGATGACGAAGTGATCATCGTTGATGAACATACGGGTCGTACCATGCCTGGTCGTCGTTGGTCTGAAGGTCTTCACCAAGCTGTTGAAGCTAAAGAAGGCGTGAAGATCCAAAATGAGAACCAAACGCTAGCATCGATTACCTTCCAGAACTACTTCCGTTTATACGATAAGCTTTCTGGTATGACAGGTACGGCTGATACTGAAGCGTTTGAATTCCAGTCTATCTACAATCTAGATACAGTTGTGCTGCCAACTAACCGTCCGATGGCACGTATCGATAACGGTGACTTGGTTTATATGACAGAAACTGAGAAGTTTGCTGCGATTAGCCTAGACATTAAAGAGCGTGTACAAAACGGTCAGCCTTGTTTGGTGGGTACTGTATCGATTGAAAAATCTGAGTTGTTGTCAAATGCACTTAAGAATGAAGGCATTAAACACAACGTACTAAACGCAAAATTCCACGAAAAAGAAGCGGATATTATCGCCGGAGCTGGTGCGCCAGGTGCGGTAACTATTGCAACTAACATGGCCGGTCGTGGTACCGATATCATGCTTGGTGGTTCGTGGAAGACTGATGTTGAAAAACTCGATAACCCAACTGAAGATCAAATCGCGAAGATCAAAGCCAAATGGCAAGAAAAGCATGATGCAGTATTAGCGTCAGGTGGTTTGCACATTATTGGTACTGAGCGTCACGAATCTCGTCGTATCGATAACCAGCTGCGTGGTCGTGCGGGTCGTCAGGGTGATGCTGGTTCTTCTCGTTTCTACCTATCAATGGAAGATGGCTTAATGCGTATCTTCGCTTCAGATCGTGTATCAGGCATGATGAAGAAGCTAGGTATGGAGCAAGGCGAAGCGATTGAACACCCTTGGGTATCGAAGGCTATCGAGAATGCACAACGTAAAGTTGAAGGACGTAACTTCGATATTCGTAAGCAGTTGCTTGAGTTTGATGATGTTGCTAACGATCAGCGTAAAGTTGTTTACGAATTACGTGATGAATTAATGCATGCTGAAGATATCAGCGAAATGATTGAGCACAACCGCGAAGACGTGCTAAATGCATTAATGGATAGCTATATTCCACAACAATCTCTTGAAGAAATGTGGGATATTAAAGGCTTAGAAACTCGCCTGAAAGATGATTACGATCTTGAGCTACCGATTCAACACTGGCTTGATACCGAAGATAAACTTTACGAAGAAGCACTTCGTGAGCGCATTGTAGAAAAAGCGCTTGAAGTTTATCGTGAGAAAGAATCTGTTGTTGGTGCTGAAGTCCTACGTAACTTCGAGAAAACAGTAATGCTGCAAAATCTTGATACGCTATGGAAAGAACACCTAGCGGCGATTGATCACTTGCGTCAAGGTATTCAGTTACGTGGTTATGCACAGAAGAACCCTAAGCAGGAATACAAGCGTGAATCGTTTGAACTGTTTGAAGAAATGCTGGATAACTTGAAGAGTGATGTTGTTGCTATCTTAAGTAAGGTACGTGTACAGCAGCAGGAAGAAGTTGATCGCATGGAAGAAGAGCGTCGTCAAATGGCAGAAATGCTAGCTCGTCGTCAACAGTTCCAGCATCAAAGTGCAGAAAGCCAAATCACTGATGAATCATCAGAAGAGCCTGAAGCTCAAGGTACTTACGAGCGTGAAGAGCGTAAAGTAGGTCGTAATGAGCCTTGTCCTTGCGGTTCAGGTAAGAAATACAAGCAATGTCACGGTCAGATCAACTAAGATTGTTGTTATTGTAGATATTAAAAAAGTCGCTCTAGAGCGACTTTTTTATTGGCTGAAAATCAAGGTTAAAAATGTAGATTGTCGGTCTTCAAGCTAATTTATTAAGCGAAAGACTGCTGTATTTTATCGAGCACAGCTTTATTAGCATCTGGGAAAGGGTAATCAGTGAGTGCATTGATAGCGACCCATTCCCCCGGTTGACCTTCTTTACCAAAGGCTTCGCCATTAAATTGATGGATCAGAAAGAAATCAAATTTTAGCGATTTATCTGAATAATCATGAGCAAGGCTAATAAAAGGCTCAACGTCAGTGGCATGAATACCGACTTCTTCTTGCAGCTCACGGATCACTGCTTGCTTTGCTGTTTCACCTGTTTCTACTTTTCCGCCAGCAAATTCCCATAAGCCACCTTGATGTGCTTTATCAGCGCGGCGGGTAATGAAAACATGCTTTTTCTCTGAATCTAAAATAATGCCTGCCGCAATCCAAACTTGCTTCTTATCCATGCTGTTAATAACCCATATCGTCAGACCAACCATCAGAATCAGATAGGTCAGGTGCGCCTGGAATCGATTTTTCTTCTTCCGCCCATTCGCCAAGATCAATCAATTGGCAGCGTTTACAGCAAAAAGGACGAAATGGACTCTGTTCACCCCAAACCACATCAGTTTTACAGGTAGGACATTTTACGACAGTAATATTGGTATTGGTTGTTGATTGAGACACAAAAACCTCAGCAAATGGCTAATTTAAATTCAATATCGCTTGCGACAGGGTCCCCTTCCACAAAGGGAGAGAAACGAATAGCAAAGCGACTACGATGTCCCGATATCATAGGATAAACGCCATCTTTAGCGCAAATTTCTAGCCGTAATAAACAGGCATTTTCAGCGTCATACTGAAAGAAGCCATTACGTGCATGATTGGTTTTATATTGTGCGCTTTCTCGGGTTAACTTCAACCAGAGATTGAGCGCTTCATTAAGTTCTGAAAGCTCATGCAACCAGCTTTTCATTGCTTGTTGTTTATGCTCATCGCTAAGATGCAGCCAGTGATGCAATGACGGTAGATCAAAACAACAACTACCACCGGGAATGGAAAAACGTTGTTTTATGCTGGAAAGAAAACGATCTTCTCGTAAGTTCTGTCCTAGACGAGGGGATGAAATTAACGCTTTTTGTGCTTGTTCCATCGAATCGATAATTTGTTGCAGTGCAAGCTCGTCAACACCATCAATGTTTAACCAATTCATCAGTTGCTGACGTTGTTTCTCTATATCTTTAGCAAGATCGGTTTTAACTTGTACTTGGTCTAAAATCTCAAGCAAATCAAAAAGGGCATGGAAGAAGATTTTATATTGCCAAGGATCATTTTGGTTGCTGCTGTGATGCATTTGTTGCAACAGATAATCAAGGCGTAAATAAATACGGACTTTTTCTGTTAAAGGGTGTTCATAGCGCGTCATTTGCGTAGCTTGCATAAAGGGAATACCAAACAGGAACCAAGATCGTAATAAGAATTATCATAGTTAAGACGGCATTTTACTACAGATCAAGATCCATTTTGAGATATTGCCTGTGAAGTTGCGCGATTTGTAATGTTAATGCTGGACTATTACCAAAATTAGTAATGACATCATCTGCGGCATCTAACCGTTGTTGGCGCGTTGCTTGGCTCGCTAAGATATTTTTTATTTGCTCAATAGAGACATTATCACGCTGCTGTGTACGTTCGATTTGGGTTTGCTCATCGACATCAACGACCAGTAAACGATCGGTCATGGTTTGTAGATTATTTTCAACCATCAATGGCACGACTAATAAACAATAAGGTGATTTGCTTAGATTAATATCATGGAGCATCTTTTCACGGATTAATGGATGAAGTAGCTCATTTAACCATTGCTTTAATTCAGGCTGGCTAAAAATAGCCTCACGCAGTTTTGCTCGATTCAAGGTGCCATCTTCAAGTAAAATATCAGCGCCAAGTTTTTCGATAATAGTGTTTAAACCAACGGTATTTGGCTCGACGACTTCACGTGCAACCATATCGGCATCAATAATATCAATGCCGTAATTATCAGCAAATAAGTTAGCAACCGTAGTTTTACCGCTACCAATTCCGCCTGTTAGACCTATGACAATACTCATTAATTACATTCCCAAGTACGAGGTAACATACCAATTCACAATAGGCTCACCCCATAACAATGCAATCCAACCAGCAACCGCAAGGTAAGGACCAAATGAGAACGGGGTTTGATTATCAGTATCTTGCATTTTCAATAAAACAATACCGCACAGCGCGCCGACTAAAGATGAGAGCAAAACGACAAACGGTAGCAATTGCCAGCCAAGCCATGCACCTAATGCGGCAAGTAATTTAAAATCGCCATAGCCCATGCCATCTTTTTTAGTCAGTAACTTAAAGGCCCAGAATACGCTCCATAGCGATAAATAACCTGCTATTGCACCAATCACCGAATCGGTCAGTGATACAGGGCTAATACCCATTATAGAGAGTAAAATACCCGCCCACATTAGCGGTAAGGTAATTTGATCGGGCAGGAGCATTTTATCAATATCGATAAAGGTAAGCGCAATTAACGCGAAGGTGAAAAAGATCACCGCGATCGCCCACCATGTTGGTGTCAGCATCAGTGATACTGTTAAGCTCATAGCTGCGGTCAGTAATTCAATTGCTGGGTAGCGTTTACTTATCGGCGCTTTGCATTCTTTGCATTTGCCACCCAGAGCTAGCCAGCTGATCACTGGAATATTTTCCAGCGCGCTAATGGCATGATTACAGTGAGGGCAGCGTGAGCGTGGCACACTTAAATTAAAGACTGAATCGTCTGGCTTGTTATCGATTTCAGGGAAGCATTCTTGGCACTCTTTGCGCCATTGACGTTCCATCATAATCGGCAAGCGGTAAATCACCACATTTAAAAAACTCCCCACTAACAGACCAAAAATTACGGCAAAAAGGGGATATAACCAAGGGTAATAGGAAAGTACTGCCATGTGAGGATCTCTTAAAAATTAGGCGGTTATTGTAAGACAAACGGCTAGGTGTTCCTAGCCGATGATTATGGGAAATGAGTAATGCGATTAACTTGTAGGTAATTACTAAAAATAGTCTTAACCGATAACACTCATTAAGGTGAAGATTGGCATATACATAGCAACCAGTAAGCCGCCAATTAAGCCACCCAAAATAATGATAATGAAAGGCTCTAAAATTTGCCCGAGGTTATCAACGGTATTATCAACATCTGCTTCATAGATTTGTGCCATTTTATTAAGCATGTCATCAAGCGAGCCAGATTCTTCGCCAATCATCACCATTTGCAGCATGAGTTCGGGAAAGACACCAGATTGACGCAGTGCTAAATAAAGCGGCATACCGCCAGCGGTACTTTCGTAAACTTCTTCAATTGCTTTTTCGATATACAAATTACCACAGGTTCTTCCTGCGGATTGAATACCGGATAACAGCGGAATACCCGCCATAAAGGTGGTAGCTAAGGTGCGGGCAAAACGGGCGATAGTTGCTTTTAATAATACATCACCAAAGATCGGCAATTTTAAAGCAAATTTATTGGCTCTATAGCGAAAGTCATCGGATTTTTTATAAAAATAACGATACAGGAAAAAGGCTATTGCTACACCAGCCCCAAGATAGACGCCATAGGCGATGAGAAAATCTGAAGCATGAACAACGATTTGGGTAAAGAGTGGAAGCTCAGCCCCAAAGCTTGAAAATATTTGGGCAAACTGAGGAATAACAAATACCAACATTAAAACAGTAACAAGTACGGCTGTTAATGTGACCATTGCAGGATAAATCATCGCCTTGATAACTTTTTTACGCATCGCTTCGTTTTTTTCACGGTATACCGCAATACGCGCAAAGACTTGACCGAGGTGACCGGTTTGCTCACCGGTCGCGACTAAATCACAGAAGAATTTATCAAACAGAGGCGAGCTTGAGCGCATCGCGCTAGAAAGCGAAGCACCAGATTCGACTTGAGTGGTGATTTGGAGCAAGGTGGCGCGCATTTCGGCTTTATTATAACTGCTTGCCATTAGCTGTAAGGCTTGGACTACGGGAACGCCTGATTCGATCATGGTGGCAAGCTGTCGAGTAACTACGGTGACATCTTCGCCTTTCATTTGATCGCGTATTTTAGTCAAAAAAGAAGGTGAGGTTTTCTTGATTTTTTTGACCAAAATTTTCTGTTCAAGCAGTTGATGACGGACTTCTTGTTCTTGAAAGCCTAAAGTAGTGCCAGAAACTTTACGTCCTGCTTGGTTGGTTCCCCGCCAGTTGTAATAACGAATTTTAGTGGCTGCTGTACTCATAAGCGGAATTCTCTATCAAACAATTAATACAAAGTTGGGAAGGTTATAACTGTAGTACTCGTTGTAATTCGGCAAGGCTAGTAATGCCATCGGTTAACTTTTCAATGCCTGATTCTTTTAATCGCTGCATCCCTTGTTGGGCGGCAATATCTTCTAATTGCAGCGCAGTAGCATTGGTCATTAAGGCTTCGGCGATTTCTCGACTAAATACCATGACTTCATAAATACCAACGCGTCCGGCGTAGCCTTTATTGCAATCATCGCACCCAGCGTTATTGGCTTTATATACACTGGAATTTTGCGGTAGTTTTAATCGCTGACAGGTAATTGGATCAAGTGGGTGAGGCTGTTTGCAGCTTTTACATAAGCGACGGGCAAGGCGCTGGGCGATAATTAAACTCAGTGATGAGGCGAGGTTAAAATCTTCTACCCCCATATTGGTTAAACGGGTGATGGTTTCAGCGGCAGAATTCGTATGCAGAGTCGATAATACTAAGTGCCCTGTTTGAGCTGCTTTGACCGCAATGGATGCCGTTTCTAAATCACGAATTTCCCCTACCATCACAATGTCGGGATCTTGACGCAAAAAAGAGCGCAAGGCATCAGCAAAGCTTAAACCGACCTGCTGATTAATTTGTACTTGATTAATACCGGGCAGGTTAATTTCTACAGGATCTTCGGCAGTCGAAATATTGCGCTCATCGGTATTTAAAATATTTAGCCCAGTATATAGCGAGACGGTTTTACCACTGCCCGTTGGCCCGGTAATTAATATCATTCCTTGCGGGCGCTCAAGGGCGGTTAAATAATCAGATTTTTGTTTATCGTTATAGCCGAGAATATCAATATTAAGATTCGCTGCGGAGCTATCTAAAATCCGCAGTACGACTTTTTCGCCCCATAGCGTCGGTAGGGTTGATACCCGTAAATCAATCGCCAAATTATCAGAAAGCTTTAGCTTTATTTGTCCATCTTGCGGTTGGCGACGCTCGGCAATGTTGAGCTTTGACATGACCTTTAAACGGGTTGATAAACGGCGCGATAAACTGGCGGGTGGGGTTAAGTGCTGATGTAAAATACCGTCACAGCGAAAGCGAATCCGGTAGTTGTGCTCATAAGGTTCAAAATGAATATCGGAGGCTTTACGGCGCACAGCATCGAGCAGTACTTGGTTGATATAACGGGTAACAGGGGCGCTGTCTTGGCTTAAATCAGTGGCGTCATCGAGTTCAGAATCACTAATATCAACTAATTCACCTAAATCGGCATCGCTGACTTGCTTGCTATGGCTGGTTTCACCAATATCACTGCCGTAAACACGGCGAATGGCAGATTCTAATTGTTTGTTTTCTAATACCAGAAACTCAACAGTTTTACCCACCGCAAAACGGAATTCGTCTTGCGCATCCATATTGGTGGGATCGCTGATCCCTAAAAATAGGCTATTAGTATCTTGGGTTAATGGTAGGGCGCGATGGCGCAATACTAACTCACGTTGGTAGACACTTTGACAACAACCGTCATAGTCGTAGTGGTGAACATCAACTTTTTGTAGCCCAAATAAATTAGCTAAATTATCAGCTAAATCTACATCACTCAATATGCCTAAACGGGTTAAGGCGGTCGGGACATTAATCCCTTCCGCCGTCACAAACTCGACCACTTGTTGTTCTTGCTCTGGGCTAATTAAATTAGCTTGAGCCAAGATGGAAGCGAGGTTGGTTTGCATTTATGTTAGCTACATCCCTTAATTGTAATTCCACTATCTTGTGTACATGTCCAACCATTAGCAGTTCTTTCTAAAGTGATTTTTTTATTTTCTATTGAGGATGTGTTATTAAATTCGAATTCTAGCGTACTATTTGCATCACTTGTTCCAGCAGTAGCTGTAATTTTACCTAGAGTATTAGAGCCTGCAGACATACCTAATTTAGATACATCTGTATCTAGTGTTCCAGTTTCTTGGATTGTAAGCGTGCCATAAACACCGCATTCTAATCACTTTACTCGAAGAATAAGATCAAATCTCCAATCCAAAGGAGATTTAAAATGGCAACACGACGTACCAATCAAGAATGGCAGACTTTGTTTGAGTGTTATGAATCCAGCCAACTCACTCAACGTGCTTTTTGTGAACATCACGGATTAAGTCTTTCCACGTTTCATGCCAAACGCCAACAGTTAACACACCTTCAAACACCACAGACTAACGGCTTCGTCAAAGCAAACGTTGTAGAGCAGACAACACGTTACCATATGACGCAAATACCTACCGCGAATATGACACTTTTTGTCAACGACGTTGAGCTGAGTATTCCTCAAGGCACGCCCGCTGCCTACCTGGCAGAACTCATTGGAGCCTTGTCATGAAACATATGCTAAGTGCACCAGATATTTATCTGTATCGTGAGAGTGTCGATTTTAGAAAGTCCATCAATGGCCTCGCGGCGATTATCGAAAGTGACACCGATTTACCCTTGGGAAGCGGCGCACTATTCCTGTTTACCAATAAACAGCGCGACAAAATCAAAGTGTTGTACTGGGATAAAACAGGCTTTGCACTTTGGTATAAACGCCTTGAAAAAGCCAAGTATAAATGGCCGTCAAAAGAGAAAAATGACGTGTTTACCCTGACTCAATGCGAGCTTGATAGACTGCTTTCTGGCTTCACGATTATCGGCCATAAACCCGTTCAAATAAACGATTTTACAATGACTTAATCGATAATAAAGCTATATCCACCAAGCGTTAACGGCATGACTTTAGTATAATAAATGCCATGAAAAAGACGCCAAATATCAACCCAGAAAGCCAAGATGTTGCCGAGCTACAAGCGATGGTGAAAGAGTTGTTGGCGTTGCAAAAACACAGCGAATCTCAGTGGAAACAAGAGCGTCAATCTCTGCTTGAGCAACTCAAACTGGCTTTCGACCGCCAGTTCGCAAAACGCTCGGAGGCGTTAAAGCCCTACGATGAATCTCAAGGTGACCTCTTCAACGAAGCGGAATGTGAAGCCGCTAAGGAAGAAGAGGTTGAGGTTACGACGACCACCACAACCACAACGAAGAAACGCGGTAAGCGTAAGCCTCTTCCAAAGACCTTACCTCGTGAAGTTATCGAACTTGATTTAGACGACCATGAAAAGCAGTGTGCATGCTGCAATCATGACCTGCATAAAATCGGTGAAGACAGCAGTGAAAAGCTGGAGTTTTCGCCAGCCGTACTCAAAGTGCTGGAATATGTTCGCCCTAAATATGCTTGCCGCCAGTGCGAGCAAACTGAAGACAGCAATCACATCGTTCAAAAGCCAGCACCGCAAAGCATTATCCCGAAGAGCTTTGCCACAGAAAGCTTGCTTGCCAACATCATTCTTGGCAAATACCAGTACGCGATGCCACTTTACCGCCAAGAGTCGCTGTTTACCCAGTCGGGAATCGAGCTATCACGAACCACTATGGCCAGATGGGTTATCCAAGTTAGTGAGAAGTTCAAACCACTCTATGCCGCTCTAAAAGAGCACCTACTTCAACAAGTGGTGGTCCAGGCGGATGAAACGCCACTCAATGTTCTCAAGGAAGAAAAACAGTGTTACATGTGGCTCTACTGCTCGGGCGCAGACTCGCCAGAAGCCGCACTCCCCAATGTGAAGAATATTGCCTTGTACGACTATCAAAACAGTCGCGCGAGGGCATGCCCTGTTGCCTTCTTGGGGGATTACAGTGGTTATCTACAAACCGATGGCTATGGTGCCTATGATGGTCTTTATCACGTCACCAATGTTGGCTGCATGGCACATGCACGGCGAAAGTTCATGGAGGCTAAGAAGCTTCAAGGTAAAGGTAAGTCAGGCAAAGCAGATAAAGCGCTGGCCAAAATCCAGAAGCTCTATGGGATAGAATCGCGCTTAAAAGGTGCGACTGTCGAAACACGAAAAGCAGAACGTCAACTGCATAGCAAACCGATACTGGACGAGTTGTACGAGTGGATGACATCTCAACAAGTGATAGCGTCTAGCCCGCTGGGTAAAGCGATAAAATACACGCTCGGCCAATGGCCGAAGGTGATCCGCTATATCGATGACGGTCACTTATCGATAGACAATAACCGCGCTGAACGCGCAATTAAACCGCTGGTCATTGGCAGAAAGAACTGGTTGTTCTCGAACACGCCAAATGGTGCTGATGCGAGTGCGATGCTTTACAGCATCGTCGAGACTGCGAAAGCCAACGGCCTTATCCTCTACGACTACATGGTCAAGTGCATGAAAGAGCTCGCGAAAGCTGAGCCCGATATCGATGCACTCCTACCTTGGAACCTCAAACACTAACAAATATCGCCCCGTGGGTTCATGGGGCGTTTACCTTGGATTTGTAGTTCTGCTGGTGTTCTTATTGATTTTAAAGTAGCCATTGCTGAAGCTAATTCACTTTTTGATACATAATTTTTATATGCAGGAATAGCTACTGCAGAAAGTACACCAATGATCGCCACTACGATCATCAATTCAATAAGTGTAAAACCCTGTTGTTTTTTCATTTCTCTATCCTTAAGTAACAAAATAATAAATGCGTTAATTTCATAAATTCGCGAATGGAATTAAGTTCAGAATAGAGGCTTTACTGTTAGAGTGAATAACAAAAAGGGGATAGCTCGGTGCGGATTAAAAAAAAATATGGTGTGTTGCAGAAGTTGCAATAAGCAAAGCGAGTAAATGCTCGTAATTAGGTTTGATTTTTATGAAATTCAGTAATGTGTGAAGTAGAAAGAGAAAAATGAGCGGTTATTTTTCTCTTTCCTTATAAATAGATGTGTTAGTTAAATAAAAAGATCATATAACTCTGTTAAGTACTTACCGTGAGCTATCGTGTATTTTTTAAGCCTCTTTATTTGAAGCGCATAGAAAGATCCATGGCTTTAACGTGTTTAGTCAGTGCGCCTACCGAAATATAATCCACGCCCGTTTCTGCACATTCTCGAATATTGCTCAGGGTAATATCCCCTGAGTTTTCCAATGCTACACGTCCTGCGTTAAACGCGACGGCTTCACGCATCATGTCTAAGGTAAAGTTATCTAGCATCACAATATCAGCGCCTGCTTCAATGGCTTGTTTTAGTTCTGCAAGGCTTTCAGTTTCAACTTCGACAGGTTTATTTGGGTTAAGCTGCTTAGCTGTAGTAATGGCTTGTTCAATGCCACCACAAGCAATGATGTGGTTTTCTTTTATAAGGTAGGCATCAAACACACCAATACGGTGGTTAAAGCCACCACCACACGTCACGGCATATTTTAATGCGCTACGCAGACAAGGAACGGTTTTGCGGGTATCAAGCAGGCGAGTATTGGTGCCGTCTAACTGTTTTACATATTCAGCGGTTAATGTCGCGCAACCTGATAGGGTTTGAATAAAGTTCATCGCGTTACGCTCACCAGTGAGCAGCGCTCGTGACGGACCTGATAGAGTACACAAGGTTTGATTTGGCTCGACGACATCACCATCTTCCACGTGCCAATCGATATTTACTTCACCACCAAGTTGCTTAAATACTTCATCAGCCCACAGTTTTCCGCAAAATACGCCATGTTCGCGAGTAATAATAGTGGCAACGCCTTGGCTATCGGCAGGAATTAGATTGGCTGTAATATCGCGACTGGCATCAATCTCGCCACCTAAATCTTCACGTAGCGTATCGGCAACAGTACGGCTGATCTCGATTGGGAGAAGTTGTTTAAGGTAAGCGAGGCGGGCACTACTATCGTGTTTGTGTTCCATATCTGTCTTCTTGTATCCATTGCGCGTTTAACAGCAAAAGTGCTGCGAATGATGGCACAAATCATACCGTGAGAAAGGAGTAGGATAAAGTGAATACGGGTTAATCGAGTGTTAATATCGAAATGTTTGGTTGTTTCTATCTATTACTGCGATAGGCAAAAGCGATGAGAGGAAATTGGCTTTTCAATATAAGCTAATGATACTTTACCTGCTTGTTTAGTTTTAGTAACACGTAAATAGAAGATGGGTTATGACGTTATTGATTAACGATGATCATTGGTTAAAGACAGCAAGGCGCGTGCCGTCCCCTTTTTGTGATGCACGACCCCATGACGAAATGTCATTGCTGGTGGTACATAACATCAGTTTACCACCGGGTAAATTTGGTGGGCCTTATATTGAGCAGCTGTTTACCGGGCAATTAAACCCTGCTGATGATCCGTATTTTGAAATCATTCATCAGTTTCGTGTTTCTGCTCACTGTTTGATCCGCCGAGATGGTGAGATAGTACAGTTTGTGCCTTTTAATCAGCGAGCTTGGCATGCGGGTGTATCAAGGTTTGAAGATCGGGATAAGTGTAATGACTTTTCAATTGGTATCGAATTGGAAGGGACGGATTACCTGCCATATACTCCTGAGCAATATCAAATACTGACAAAATTGACTCAATCTTTGATGATCCGCTATCCCGCTATTACCCGAGAGCGTGTAACTGGGCATGAATTTATTGCCCCTGGACGAAAAACCGATCCAGGCTTATCTTTTGATTGGCAAAGGTTTAAAAAGCTGCTTTAACAGAGCAGTTATTAGACTAAAGTTTTATTTACGAATGGAAATTGGTCAAATTGGTCCGACCAATTTCCGAAATCACTCCATTTTTACTTCTTCCTTTCCCCTTTTTCGTTGCTTGGCTGTTTCTAGCTTTGAATATGTAATGTTTTATTAATAAGTCAAAAGTTTAATTTTTTGTTAAAACCCACTTCGTTCTATGATTTCAATCAAGTTGCGTGTGGACATCTTTGTTTATTTCTGTACACTTTGCCCCTGTAAAATAATTGGTAATACCAATTATCCGATGATTCGGTCTTTATGAAACGGATTTAATATAAGAAGCGTCGATAAAAATGACTTATAAACGCATTAAACAACCAAAGCTTTCTGATGCTATTGAGCAGGAATTGGAGCGCTTGATTTTAGAGGGAATTTTGTCCCCAGGTCAGCAATTACCTCCAGAGCGAGAGTTGGCAAAACAATTCGATGTTTCTCGTCCTTCCGTTCGTGAGGCGATCCAACGTTTAGAAGCAAAGCATTTGCTTACTCGCCGTCAAGGTGGCGGGACATTCGTAAAAGAAAAATTATGGCAAAGCTTTTCTGAGCCCTTATTGGATCTATTAGCGACTCATCCGGAAACACAATTAGATTTATTGGAAGCTCGCCATGCGCTGGAAGGCCTAGCCTCTTATTTTGCGGCATTGCGAGGTAACGAAGAAGATTTTGTCCGCATTCGTGATTGTCATCAACGTATTCAAGACGCACAGCAACAAGGGGATTTACCCTTAGAAGCTAGTGCGGTGATGCAATATCTTATTGCGGTAGCAGAATCGGCTCACAATGTGGTGTTACTGCATATTATTCGTAGTTTAGCGCCGCTACTTGAGCAAAACGTATTACAAAATTTCGAACTCCTAAACCGCCGACCTGAAGTGGTGGAGAAAGTAAGAAAGCACCGAGCTAATATTGTGCAGGCGATTGTTTCTGGTGAGCCTGAAAAGGCCCGTGAAGCATCGCACGCACATTTGGCTTACATCGAGGAAACCTTGTTGGATTTATCGCGTGAAGATAGCAGACGTGAACGCTCTCTTCGTCGGATTCAACAGCGCAAGGACGGGTTAGAGTCTTAACTTCATACCTAAAAACGAAGTTAGACCTAGTCGCGACATTGTTAGTAGATTATCAACGAAAGGATAGATCGCATGTCTGAAGTCATGAAAAGTGACGTGGATGTACTGGAAACTCAAGATTGGCTTGAAGCACTTGAATCAGTTGTCCGTGAAGAAGGTGTAGAACGCGCACAGTTCTTACTTGAGCAAGTATTAGAAAAAGCTCGTTTAGATGGTGTAGATATGCCGACTGGCGTAAACACAAACTACATCAACACAATTCCAGCAGCACAAGAACCTGCGTACCCAGGTGATGTAACATTAGAGCGTCGTATCCGTTCTATCATCCGTTGGAACGCAATCATGATCGTTCTACGTGCTTCTAAGAAAGATTTAGACTTAGGTGGCCACATGGCTTCTTACCAGTCTGCTTCTGCTTTTTACGAAGTATGTTTCAACCACTTCTTCCGTGCACCTAACGATGTTGATGGCGGTGATTTGGTTTACTACCAAGGTCACATTTCTCCAGGGATTTATTCTCGTGCGTTTGTTGAAGGTCGTCTAACTGAAGAGCAGCTAGATAACTTCCGTCAAGAAGTTGATGGTAAAGGTATTCCTTCATACCCACACCCTAAACTAATGCCTGAATTCTGGCAGTTCCCAACGGTTTCTATGGGGCTAGGTCCAATTTCTGCGATCTACCAAGCTCGTTTCCTTAAGTACCTAGAAGGTCGTGGCCTTAAAGATACTTCAGCTCAGCGCGTATACGCGTTCTTGGGCGATGGTGAGATGGATGAGCCAGAATCACGTGGTGCTATTTCTTTCGCTGCGCGTGAGAAACTAGACAACCTATGTTTCCTAATCAACTGTAACCTACAGCGTCTAGACGGCCCAGTAATGGGTAACGGTAAGATCATTCAAGAGCTTGAAGGTCTATTTAAAGGTGCTGGTTGGAATGTTGTTAAAGTTATCTGGGGTAACAACTGGGATTCACTACTAGCAAAAGATACGACGGGTAAGCTTCTACAGCTTATGAACGAGACTATCGATGGTGATTACCAAACATTTAAATCTAAAGATGGCGCTTATGTACGTGAGCACTTCTTTGGTAAGTACCCTGAAACAGCAGCACTTGTTTCTGATATGACTGATGAGCAAATCTTCGAATTGAAGCGTGGTGGTCACGATTCTTCGAAACTATTTGCTGCATTTAACAATGCAAAAGAAACAAGCGGTAAGCCAACTGTGATCCTAGCTAAGACTGTTAAAGGTTACGGCATGGGTGAAGCGGCTGAAGGTAAGAACATCGCTCACGGTGTTAAGAAGATGGACATGACTCACGTTCAATACTTACGTGATCGTCTAGGTCTACAAGATCTTATCTCTGAAGAAGAGCTTAAGGCTCTGCCTTACCTAAAACTGGAAGAAGGCTCAGCTGAGTACAACTACTTACACGCTCGCCGTGATGCGCTACACGGTTACACACCTAAGCGTAGCCCTAAGTTCACTCAAGAATTTAAAGTGCCTGAGCTTGATGCATTTGCACCACTACTAAGTGAGCAGAAGCGTGAAATCTCAACCACTATGGCTTATGTTCGTGCACTAAATATTCTTCTTAAAGATAAAGCGATCGGTAAGAACATCGTTCCAATTATCTGTGATGAAGCGCGTACGTTCGGTATGGAAGGTCTGTTCCGTCAGGTTGGTATCTACAACCCAGATGGTCAAACTTACACACCAGAAGATAAAGGTATTGTTTCTTTCTACAAAGAAGCAACATCTGGTCAGGTACTTCAAGAAGGTATCAACGAACTAGGTTCAATGGCATCTTGGGTTGCTGCTGCAACATCTTACAGCACCAACGATCTTCCAATGATCCCATTCTACATCTACTACTCAATGTTCGGTTTCCAACGTATTGGTGACATGGCATGGCTAGCAGGTGACCAACAAGCACGTGGCTTCCTACTAGGTGCTACTGCAGGCCGTACAACACTGAACGGTGAAGGTCTACAGCACGAAGATGGCCACAGCCACATTCTTGCAAACACAGTACCTAACTGTATCTCTTACGATCCAACGTTTGCTTACGAGCTAGCGGTTATCATGCAAGACGGTATTCGTCGCATGTACGGTGAAAATCAAGAGAACGTTTACTACTACCTAACAGTAATGAACGAAAACTACGCAATGCCAGCAATGCCAGAAGGCGCTGAAACAGGTATCCGTAAGGGTATTTACAAGCTTGAGTCTCACGCTGGTGATAAGTCTAAAGTTCAGTTAATGAGCTCTGGTACTATCATGAACGAAGTACGTAAAGCGGCACAGATCCTAAGCGAAGATTACGGTGTAGCGTCTGATGTTTACTCTGTAACATCATTCAACGAACTAACGCGTGATGGTCAAGATAGTGAGCGTTACAACATGCTTCACCCAACTGCAGAGAAGAAGGTTCCTTACCTAACAACTGCAATGGGTTCTGAGCCTGCAATCGCTGCAACGGACTACATGAAGAACTACGCAGAACAAGTACGTGCATTCATGCCATCTGAGTCTTACAAGGTTCTTGGTACTGATGGTTTCGGTCGTTCTGATAGCCGTGCAAACCTACGTCGTCACTTCGAAGTGAATGCTGGCTACGTTGTTGTTGCTGCACTTTCTGAACTCGCTAAACGTGGCGATATTGATAACGCTGTAGTTGTAGATGCAATTGCTAAGTTCGATATCGACGCTGACAAGATCAACCCGCTATACGCATAAGAGGCAAATTAAAAATGGCAATCGAAATTAATGTACCAGACATCGGTGCGGATGAGGTTGAAGTAACTGAGATTCTTGTTAGCGTTGGCGACAAGGTTGAAGAAGAGCAATCACTGATCACTGTTGAAGGTGATAAAGCTTCAATGGAAGTTCCTGCTTCTCAATCGGGTATCGTTAAAGAAATCAAAGTTGCTGAAGGCGACACGGTTTCTACTGGTTCTCTAATCATGATTTTCGAAGCCGAGAGTGCAGCTGACGCTGCACCTGCTCCTGTGGCTGAAGCAGCGACTGCTGCTCCAGCTCCAGCAGCAGCGGCTGAACTGAAAGAAGTTCATGTTCCAGATATCGGTGGTGATGAAGTTGAATGTACTGAAATCATGGTATCTGTTGGCGATACAGTAGAAGAAGAGCAATCTCTAATTACTGTTGAAGGTGACAAGGCTTCTATGGAAGTCCCTGCGCCATTCGCTGGTACTGTTAAAGAAATCAAAATTGTAGAAGGCGACAAGGTTTCTACTGGTTCTTTAATCATGGTATTTGAAGTAGCAAGTTCTGGCTCTGCACCTGCAGCACCTGTAGCTCAAGCGGCAGCGCCTGCTCCAGCAGCACCTGCGGCATCTGCAGCGAAAGAAGTTAACGTTCCAGATATCGGTGGCGACGAAGTAGAAGTTACTGAAATCATGGTATCTGTTGGCGATACAGTGGAAGAAGAGCAATCTCTCATCACTGTTGAAGGTGACAAGGCTTCAATGGAAGTTCCTGCACCATTCTCTGGTACTGTTAAAGAAATCAAAATTGTAGAAGGCGACAAGGTTTCTACTGGTTCTTTAATCATGGTATTTGAAGTTGCTGGTGCAGCACCAGCAGCGGCTCCTGTAGCTCAAGCGGCAGCGCCTGCACCTACAGCAGCACCTGCGGCGGCTCCAGCAAAAGCTGAAGCGTCTGCTGCAACAGGTGATTTCGTTGAAAACAACGAATACGCACACGCATCACCAGTTGTTCGTCGTCTAGCTCGTGAGTTCGGTGTTAACCTTGCGAAAGTGAAAGGTACTGGCCGTAAGAACCGCGTTCTTAAAGAAGACGTACAAAACTTCGTTAAAGATGCACTTAAGCGTCTTGAATCTGGTGCAGCAGCTTCTGCATCAGGTAAAGGCGACGGCGCAGCTCTTGGTCTACTACCTTGGCCGAAGATTGACTTCAGCAAGTTTGGTGAAACTGAAGTTAAGCCACTTTCTCGCATTAAGAAGATCTCTGGTGCTAACCTACACCGTAACTGGGTAATGATCCCTCACGTTACACAGTGGGATAATGCAGATATCACAGCACTTGAAGCATTCCGTAAAGAGCAGAATGCTATCGAAGCGAAGAAAGATACTGGCATGAAGATCACGCCACTTGTGTTCATCATGAAAGCGGCTGCTAAAGCACTTGAAGCATTCCCTTCATTTAACTCTTCTCTATCTGACGATGGCGAGAGTTTGATCCTGAAGAAATACGTGAACATCGGTATCGCAGTCGATACGCCAAACGGCCTAGTTGTTCCTGTATTTAAAGATGTGAACAAGAAAGGTATCTACGAGCTTTCAGAAGAGCTAATGGCTATTTCTAAGAAAGCACGTGCTGGTAAGCTAACTGCATCTGATATGCAAGGTGGCTGTTTCACTATCTCAAGCCTTGGTGGCTTAGGTGGTACTGCATTCACACCAATCGTGAACGCACCAGAAGTAGGTATCTTAGGTGTATCTAAGTCTGAAATGAAACCAGTATGGAACGGTAAAGAGTTCGAACCGCGTCTACAACTTCCACTATCACTATCATACGATCACCGTGTGATTGATGGTGCTGAAGGTGCGCGCTTCATCACTTACCTAAATGGCTGTCTATCAGACATCCGTCGTTTAGTACTTTAAGGTTTCACATCCACAACGCCATGCCTACAACGCGTAGGCATGGAATTGTTGTGTAGCTCACAGGCTTCGGTAATTTATTTTTCACTCTGTTAACAGGTCTGTAGACTTGTTGCCCATCTGAAAGATAAACGTATACAAATACGTAAAAGTTACCTGATAGCTTGTTAGGGATATAAGACTTACAACGAGGTCATAATGAGTAAAGAAATTAAAGCCCAGGTAGTGGTGTTGGGTTCAGGCCCTGCTGGTTACTCTGCTGCATTCCGTTGCGCTGACTTAGGTCTAGATACGGTTCTAATTGAAAAATTCAACACACTAGGTGGTGTATGTCTTAACGTGGGTTGTATCCCATCAAAAGCATTACTTCACGTAGCAAAAGTTATCGAAGAAGCAAAAGCAATGGCTGAGCACGGCATTGTTTTTGGCGAGCCACAAACTGACATCAATAAAGTTCGTCTGTGGAAAGATAAAGTAATTACTCAGTTAACTGGCGGTCTTGGCGGTATGGCTAAGATGCGTAAAGTAAATGTTGTTAATGGTTACGGTAAATTTACTGGTCCTAACAGCATTGTTGTTGAAGGCGCTGATGGCCCAACAACGGTTAACTTTGATAACGCGATTATCGCGGCGGGCTCTCGCCCAATCGAACTACCATTCATCCCGCATGAAGACCCACGTATTTGGGATTCAACAGATGCGCTAGAGCTTAAAGAAGTACCTGAGAAGTTACTTGTTATGGGCGGCGGTATCATCGGTCTTGAAATGGGTACGGTTTACCACGCGCTAGGTTCTCAAATCGACGTCGTTGAGATGTTCGATCAAGTGATCCCTGCTGCGGATAAAGATATCGTTAAAGTATTTACTAAGCGTATCGCGAAGAAATTCAACCTGATGCTTGAAACGAAAGTAACAGCTGTTGAAGCAAAAGAAGACGGTATTTATGTAACGATGGAAGGCAAAAAAGCACCTGCTGAGCCTGTTCGTTACGATGCTGTTCTTGTTGCTATCGGTCGTGTGCCAAACG
The DNA here is from genome assembly GCF_000153325.1 of Photobacterium sp. SKA34. Lineage (GTDB taxonomy): Bacteria > Pseudomonadota > Gammaproteobacteria > Enterobacterales > Vibrionaceae > Photobacterium. The sequence continues at coordinate 316,559 of NZ_CH724145.1, read as the reverse complement.
GTAAACTAATTGACGCTGAAAAAGCGGGTATCAATGTTGATGAGCGTGGCTTTATTAACGTTGATAAGCAAATGCGTACTAACGTTGCTCACATTCACGCGATTGGTGATGTTGTTGGTCAACCAATGTTGGCGCACAAAGGTGTGCATGAAGGTCACGTAGCGGCTGAAGTTATTTCTGGTAAGAAGCACTACTTCGATCCTAAAGTTATTCCTTCAATTGCGTACACTGAGCCAGAAGTTGCGTGGGTTGGTAAGACTGAGAAAGAAGCGAAAGCGGAAGGTATCAACTACGAAGTTGCTACATTCCCATGGGCGGCCTCAGGTCGTGCTATCGCATCTGATTGTGCTGACGGTATGACGAAGATGATCTTCGACAAAGACACGCACCGTGTGATCGGTGGTGCTATCGTAGGTACTAACGGTGGTGAACTACTAGGTGAAATCGGTCTAGCGATCGAGATGGGTTGTGATGCTGAAGATATCGCATTAACTATCCACGCTCACCCAACACTACACGAATCAGTGGGTCTTGCCGCTGAAGTATTTGAAGGCTCTATCACTGACCTTCCAAATGCAAAAGCTGTGAAGCGTAAGAAGTAATTACTACTTGTTATGATAATAAAAAAGCGCCCAAGGGCGCTTTTTTGTTGTCTGCCGTTTAGCAGTACTAACATTCAATTTAAGGTTACAACTTAAACGTACCGACCATGTCATCAAGACGTTGTGATAGTTGACGTAATGCTTGGCTGGAATCTGCTAATTGCGCCGCTGTTTCTGCGGTTAGCTGTGTCGTTTCATTAATCTCTTCAATATTACAATTAATATCTTGTACCACGGTTGATTGCTCTTCTGTCGCGGTAGCTACTTGGGTATTCATATCGGCAATTAGACTAATACGCTCAGAAATCGACACCAAAGCAACAGATGCTTGATCTGAGGCTGATACACCATTTTCAGACAGTTGACGACTTTGCTCCATCGCGACCACAGCATTGAATGCTTCTTGTTGTAAGCGGTTGATCATTGTTTGGATCTCGTCGGTAGAATCGGCAGTACGACTAGCAAGGTTACGCACTTCATCGGCTACGACCGCAAAGCCTCGTCCTTGCTCGCCAGCACGCGCGGCTTCAATAGCTGCATTAAGAGCAAGTAGGTTAGTTTGCTCTGAGATCCCACGGATCACATCTAAAATACTACCAATCGACTGGGTATTACTTGCTAGTGAGTCAATGACATCGCTGACTTGGCTAATATCCGATGACAGTTGATTGATAGTATTACGCGCTTCACCAACAACTAGCTGACCATCATGGGTTTGTTGCTCTGCTTGTTGCGTAGATTCAGCAGCTAATGCGGCGTTACTGGCGATTTCATTAACCGTAGCGCCCATTTCATTAATTGCTGCGACAACTTGAAGGGTTCTATCACGTTGGCTATGACTATTATCCAGTGTGAGTTGAGCTTGATGGGCGACAGATTCTGCTGCTTGGCGCAGTGAATTTCCGGTTTCTGCTACTTCTGTTACTGAGTGGTGGATTTTACCAATGAAGCCATTAAACCCTGATGATAATTGTGCAATCTCATCATTTCCTTCCACTGTTAAGCGGTGACGTAAATTGCCGTCACCTTCACCCAGATCTTTAAACATTGAAGCGAGTTGTTGAATAGGGCGCGTAATGCTACTGGCGAGGAAAATCGCAACAACAATGAAAATGGCAGCAATCAGACAGGTAAAGAGAATCACTTGATTACGAATAGTAGTAAGCGCGGCAAACGCTTCTTGTTTTGGTAGTTCACCAATCACGTACCAATCCATCGCAGGAATATAGCTAGCCGCTAAGAACACATCTTTTTGATCACTGCTTGCTTATACCACGCTAAAGCTTTGTTTATTTAATAATTTTGATGCGATGTTGGAATCAAACAGTGTAGAGATTGAGTTGTGATTTAGCATCTTTTTATTATCGCGGTGGATCTTAACTGTCCCTTTGCTATCGACTAAATACACAAACCCTGTTTGTTTTATTTTAAATTGGCTAATGAAGTTCGCCATCTCATCCAGTGACTTAGACAGCCCTGCTAATGTGTCACCATTGGACTGTTGATAGTTAAAAAACAGCTTAACCTCGCCATTATTCTCACGAAAAATGCTTAAGCTACGAGCTTGATTACTGCGCACAGCATCAAAAAACCAACTATCCTGTTGAGGTGTTAACTGACGAAGAAAGCCATTTTGATTCCAATAGTCACCGTTATTTCGATCAGCAATAGAGACATCAAGTAGGTTGTATTGGTTCTTTATATTTTGTAGTTCTTGAACCAAACGAGTCTTGTCTTGTGGTGCTTTGTTATCTAATACGCTATCGACAACATAGCTGTTATTGGCCAGTTGTTCTGCAGCGGATTGAAGTTGGATAACTTCTTTTTCTACATTATTACGAATTTGTAGCAAAATCGCGGGTAATTCGAGATCTAAAATACGGTTGGTAATCGCAGTACGAACTTGGTTTTGGCTGAGTACACTGACGAGAGTGGTAGAGGCAATAACAGCCATCGTTATCGCGATGATCAGTTTAGATTTGATACTTAAATGTTTGTAATTCATAAAACGGCTTATATTTATGAGCAAATGAACAGACCATGCACAACGTGACAACGCAATACTGATCAATGAAATGAAAACACGCCGTTATGTATCTGCAATTTTGTTACAAAACTTTAGTGATTTATGTCACTTAATATGACCTGTAGCTAAAAACGAGAAAATAAAACCAATATGAAATAAGCGACTTTTATTTTATGCGTTATAAATATTGAGGATCGCTTTACACATTATGAACAAGAATTTTCCTAAAATGTGAATGTTGTAAAAAAGCAGTAGTTTTTAAGTTTAAGTTAACAATGGTATGATGTTTACACAGATTTGGTCTCTACTAAATGAATTTTGCTCAGAAGGTATTTAGCAAAACAAGATTGATAATAATCCAGAGATCATCCACTTCCAAGGATGTCTAGTCACTAGAGCTAGGCCGTAATATGAGGAATATGTCGTGCTTGAAGCCTACCGTAAACACGTCGAAGAGCGTGCTGCTGAAGGGGTTGTTGCCAAACCATTGGATGCTGAACAGGTTGCCGCTCTTGTTGAGTTACTAAAAAATCCGCCAGCAGGCGAAGAAAGTGTTCTGCTGGATCTACTAGAAAATCGTATTCCCCCTGGCGTTGATGAAGCCGCATATGTAAAAGCAGGTTTCCTTTCAGCTATCACAAGAGGTGAAGCGCAATCACCTATAGTGAGTAAAGTAAAAGCTGCAGAGTTACTCGGTACAATGCAAGGTGGTTACAACATTGAGCCATTAATTGCGTTACTTGATGACGCTGATCTTGCTCCGATTGCTTTTAAAACATTGTCACATACATTATTAATGTTTGATGCTTTCTATGATGTAGAAGAAAAAGCGAAATCGGGAAATACTTTTGCGCAGCAAGTTCTACAATCATGGGCTGATGCTGAGTGGTTCCTATCTAAACCCGCATTGGCTGAAAAAATCACGCTGACTGTATTTAAAGTCACTGGTGAAACTAATACCGATGATCTGTCACCAGCACCTGATGCGTGGTCTCGTCCCGATATTCCACTTCACGCACTTGCGATGCTGAAAAACGAACGTGAAGGTATCGTGCCTGATCAACAAGGTTCTGTTGGTCCGATTAAGCAAATCGAAGCGTTAAAAGAAAAAGGTCACCAACTTGTTTATGTTGGTGATGTTGTTGGTACCGGGTCTTCTCGTAAGTCTGCGACTAACTCTGTGCTTTGGTTCATGGGTGATGATATCCCTTATGTACCAAATAAGCGTGCAGGTGGTTATGTCTTAGGTGGTAAGATTGCTCCAATCTTCTTTAATACTATGGAAGATGCTGGCGCATTGCCAATTGAAGTTGATGTGACTCAGCTTGAAATGGGCGATGTGATTGATGTGTACCCATTCAAAGGTGAAGTTCGTCGTCATGATAGCGATGAGTTAGTTTCTACCTTTGAGCTAAAAACAGATGTACTGATTGATGAAGTACGTGCAGGTGGCCGTATTCCATTGATCATCGGTCGCGGATTAACTGATCGTGCTCGTCAAGCGTTAGGCTTAGCATCATCAGATGTTTTCCGTCGCCCAGTGGCTGTTGAAGATAACGGTAAAGGTTATACCTTAGCGCAGAAGATGGTAGGTAAAGCATGTGGTGTTGAAGGCGTTCGCCCTGGCACTTATTGTGAGCCTAAGATGACGACAGTAGGTTCGCAAGATACTACTGGTCCTATGACCCGTGATGAGCTAAAAGACCTAGCGTGTCTTGGTTTCTCAGCAGAACTTACGATGCAGTCTTTCTGTCACACCTCTGCTTATCCAAAACCAATTGATGTTAATACTCACCATACATTACCTGATTTTATCATGAACCGTGGCGGTGTATCACTGCGCCCTGGTGATGGTGTTATTCACTCATGGCTAAACCGTATGCTACTACCTGATACTGTCGGTACAGGTGGTGACTCACATACGCGTTTCCCATTAGGTATTTCATTCCCAGCAGGCTCTGGTCTTGTTGCCTTTGCTGCTGCGACAGGTGTGATGCCATTGGATATGCCTGAATCAATTTTGGTTCGCTTTAAAGGTGAGATGCAAGAAGGTATTACGCTACGTGATCTTGTGCATGCGATCCCTTATTACGCGATTCAGCAAGGTCTACTGACGGTTGAGAAAGCGGGTAAGATCAACGAATTCTCTGGCCGAGTACTGGAGATCGAAGGTGTTGAACACCTAACAGTTGAGCAAGCATTTGAGCTGTCTGATGCATCAGCAGAGCGGAGTGCGGCAGGCTGTACGGTTAAGCTTTCTCAAGAGTCGATTGCAGAATACTTAAACTCAAATATCGTGATGCTTAAGTGGATGATTTCTGAAGGTTACGGGGATCGTCGTACCATTGAGCGTCGTATTACCGCGATGGAAGAGTGGTTAGCAAATCCAGAGCTAATGACTGCAGATAATGATGCTGAATACGCACACGTGATTGATATTGACTTGGCAGACATTAATCAGCCAATTCTATGTGCGCCAAATGATCCTGATGATGCGCGTTTACTGTCTGACGTCCAAGGTACACAAATCGATGAAGTGTTTATCGGTTCATGTATGACGAACATTGGCCACTTCCGTGCAGCAGGTAAACTGCTAGAAAAATTCGGTGGTCAGCTAGATACACGTTTGTGGGTTGCACCACCAACCAAGATGGATAAAGATCAGCTAACTGAAGAAGGTTACTACGGAATCTTTGGTCGTGCAGGGGTTCGTATTGAAACGCCGGGATGTTCACTGTGTATGGGTAACCAAGCACGTGTTGCAGACAAAGCGACAGTGATGTCGACCTCAACCCGTAACTTCCCTAACCGTTTAGGTACTGGTGCAAATGTTTACCTCTCTTCAGCAGAACTTGCTGCGGTAGGTGCTATTTTAGGTCGTATTCCAACTAAAGAAGAATACCTAGAATACGCGAAACAAATTGATGCAACGGCGGCAGATACATACCGTTACTTAAACTTCCATCGTATGGAAGATTACACGAAGAAAGCGGATGATGTGATCATTCAAAAACCAGCTTAATCATTGTGCTGAGTTTTGATTAAATAATAAAAAACGCCTCGAATGTTCGAGGCGTTTTTGTTTGTACGAGAAAAGTTTTTATTCACGAGTTATTGCGTAAATCGCAGCCACATTACGTGCTGTAAGCTCAACGTTAATTGCAGCTTCTACTAGCGCTTCAGCCAAACTAACCGAGCGTGGTACGACACTGAATACGGCATCAATACCGTGGTCATACACCACATCACAGTCGTAAGATAGACACCCAGCAATACCTATGACAATTTTGTTGAAACGTTTTGCTGTGCGTGCGACCCCAATTGGAGTTTTACCATGAATAGTTTGGCTATCAATGCGACCTTCACCAGTAATCACTAAATCAGCGTCTTTTAATACGTCAGCTAAATTGACCGCATCCATGACTATTTCTATTCCTGAACGTAACTGTGCGTTAAAGAGTCCAAGCAAAGCTGCTCCCATACCGCCAGCAGCACCCGCACCAGCCCTATTTTTTATATCTATTCCTAAATCACGTTTTATGATCTTGGCATAATAGGCAAGGTTGTTATCAAGCTGATCAACCATCTCAGGAGTTGCGCCTTTCTGAGGGCCGAAGATTCGTGATGCGCCTTTCTCGCCACACAGTGGATTATCGACATCACACGCAACGTCTAATTTTACCTTAGTAAGGCGAGGGTCGATGTTACTGATATCAATATGGTGCAAGCGATCTAATGCGCCACCGCCGAAGCAAATGTGGTTGTTGTTTTCATCCAGTAGACGTACACCCAACGCTTGTGCCATACCGGCACCACCGTCGTTAGTTGCGCTCCCGCCAATACCAATAATGATGTGCTCTACACCTTTGTCTAATGCGGCGATAATTAATTCACCAGTACCAAAGCTGGTGGTCATCATTGGGTTGCGTTGCTCAGAGCTAACAAGATATAAACCAGATGCCGCCGCCATTTCGATAATGGCGGTTTTGTTATCACCCATTAAACCGAAAAAGCTACTTACCTGTTCGCCTAAAGGCCCTGTTACTGTGCACTCAATAATGCGACCACTGCTAGCATCTACCATTGATTGCACTGTGCCTTCACCGCCATCAGCCATGGGAAGTTTAATGTATTCTGCGTTTGGTAATACTTGGCGAAAACCGTTTTCAATCGCGGTAGCCACTTCCATTGCCGTCAGGCTTTCTTTGTAAGAATCAGGAGCAATAACAATTTTCATAATAATGAGCTCTAAACGAAGAGAAGGAATACGATTATTTTTGCCATGGTTACGTTATTGTGTAGCACGATTTGCGTCTACTTGTGGTATTGAGTTGCATTTCTTGAGTAGATCCTGACAATGGGCGGCAAGCGTATGGGCTGTATTTTATCAGTTTATTAAAGCAAAAAGATCATCTATGAGGAACGAAAGGTATGGACTACGAATTTAAAAAAAATACCTTGGACGGTACTTATCACGCTATTTTTTCTATGGGTCATGAAGTATTGGGTCGTTGGATCATTGAAGAAATAGGTAAGGATACCGAGAAGCTCGATCTCATCATGGATCAACTTAGTGCAATTAAAAACAGCAGCCAAGAGTGGCGTTTAGTAGGTGAAGAATTAACCCTATTATTGCAAGATAATGAAGCCTTAGTTCAAGCTAACTGTTTGTTTTCAGAAGAAGAGGAAGACTTTGAAGAAGATTTTCATTTCTATGATGAAGAAAGTCTTTCTGTTTGTGGATTTGAAGATCTTGAGCAAGTGTTAGAAGGTTGGCGTACTTTTATTGCTCGTTTTTAATTTTCTTATCGAGTTTTAAAAATAGAATTGATTTGAGGCGTTTTTATGCTTCATGTTAGTGAGAAGGCTGCACTGTGATGGTGCAGCCTTTTTTCGTTAAATTTCTTCAAATATCTTAAGTTATTGAATTTTAATGTAAATGAAAGTTGGCACAATGCTTGTTTGTTAAGTAACTGTAAACATCAAGGATTGGGTATTTGAGGAGCAAGCAATGAAGATAATTAACGCCATTATTAAGCCATTTAAATTAGACGACGTACGTGAAGCATTAGCCGATGTCGGTGTAGAAGGTATGACTGTCTCGGAAGTCAAAGGATTTGGCCGACAGAAAGGGCATACAGAGCTTTACCGTGGTGCTGAATATCAGGTTGATTTTTTACCTAAGGTGAAAATTGAAATTGCGACACAAGCTCAGAATTTAGATGCCATTGTTGAAGCCATCGGCAAAGCCGCACAAACCGGGAAAATCGGTGACGGCAAAATTTTTGTTTACGATCTTGAACACGCAGTACGAATTCGTACCGGTGAAGTGGACACAGAAGCACTGTAGTTCACAACAATAAAAGAATTGATGAATTGGGTTATTAGGGGAAGACGACCATGGAATTATCAACAACAGTAATAGAATTACGTTATGCGTTAGACACATTTTTCTTTTTGATCTCTGGCGCATTAGTGATGTGGATGGCGGCAGGTTTTGCGATGTTAGAAGCAGGCCTTGTTCGTTCGAAAAACACTACTGAAATTTTAACTAAAAATATTTGTTTGTATGCTATCGCTTGTACCATGTACCTACTGGTTGGTTACAACATCATGTATGTCGATAACAGTGCGGGTGGTTGGTTACCCTCGTTTGGAGCATTAATTGGAACGCAAGCTGAAGGCGCTGATCACTCTTTAGAATCTGACTTCTTTTTCCAAGTTGTCTTCGTTGCGACTGCGATGTCTGTTGTTTCTGGTGCAGTAGCTGAACGTATGAAGCTATGGTCATTCTTAATCTTTTCTGTAGTGCTAACTGCGGTTATTTATCCTGTAGAAGGTTACTGGACATGGGGTGGTGGTTTCCTATCAGAAGCTGGCTTTAGTGACTTTGCAGGTTCAGGTATTGTACACATGGCAGGTGCATCAGCAGCACTAGCGGGTGTAATACTGCTAGGAGCACGTAAAGGTAAATATGGTAAAAATGGCGAGATTTACCCAATTCCAGGTTCTAACATGCCACTTGCAACATTAGGTACATTTATTCTGTGGTTCGGTTGGTTTGGTTTCAACGGTGGTTCACAGTTAATGGTATCTGACTTTGAAAACGCAACAGCTGTTGGTCAAATATTCCTAAATACTAATGCCGCAGCCGCTGCTGGTGCCATTGCAGCACTAGCAGTATGTAAAACAACATGGGGTAAAGCTGATTTAACTATGGTGTTAAACGGCGCGTTAGCTGGTCTTGTGGCTATCACGGCAGATCCATTATCACCATCACCTGTTGCAGCTGTAATTATTGGTGTGGTTGCTGGTGCATTAGTTGTGTTTAGTATTATTGTACTTGATAAAGTGAAGATTGATGATCCAGTAGGTGCTATTTCAGTACACGGTGTATGTGGTTTATTTGGTCTAATGGTTGTGCCATTTAGTAATGCAGATGCAAGCTTTATGACTCAGTTATTTGGCGCTGCAGTTATCTTCGGTTGGGTGTTTGCAGCAAGTTTAGCTGTATGGGGTGTACTAAAAGCCACGATTGGTATTCGCGTAACAGAAGAAGAAGAATTGGAAGGTATGGATTCACATGACTGTGGTGTTGATGCTTACCCAGAATTTGTTAGCGTAAAATAAAATATAAGTAATTAATTACTTTATAGATGAAAAATCGTCACCTAGGAATAGGTGGCGAGTTTTATTTTTGATTGTAATAAATTGTAACTACTGGATTGCGAAGGTAAGTGTTTTACGTATAATGAATCTTATTGAGAAACATTATCATTACATTTTGTGTTTAAGGGAATAATCAATGAAAAAGCTTTTAGCTTCAGCAATCCTTATGGGTTTAGCCGCTCCTCAAGTTGCTACTGCAGCTGAAGAGGTTAATGTTTATTCATACCGCCAACCTTTCCTAGTTGAGCCTATGTTTAACGAATTCACTAAAGAAACTGGCATTAAAGTTAATGTGAAGTTTGCTAAAAAAGGTCTTGCAGAAAAGCTTGAGCAAGAAGGTGAATACAGCCCTGCTGATGTTGTACTAACAACTGATATTAGCCGTCTGGTAGAGCTATCTGATAAGAAATTAGTTCAGCCAGTGGATAGCAAACTGATTGATGGTAATGTTCCTGCACAGTTTCGTGATAACGAAGATGAGTGGTTTGCTCTAACATTGCGTTCTCGTAACGTTTACTCATCAAAAGATCGTGTAGGTAAATTACCGGCTTCTTTTGATTACGCAGATTTAGCCAAGCCTGAGTGGAAAGGTAAAATTTGTACACGTTCAGGTAAGCACCCTTACAACGTTTCACTTGTTTCATCAATGATCGCTCACTATGGTGAAGCGGAAACGAAAAAGTGGCTTGAAGGTGTGAAAGCCAACCTTGCTCGTAAACCTCAAGGTAACGACCGCGCACAAGTTCAAGCTGTGAAAGAAGGCCTATGTGATCTAGCGATTGGTAACAGCTACTACCTAGGTAAAATGGTTAACGATGAAAACCAAAAAGCATGGGCTGAAGCGGTTTACATTAACTTCCCTGGTCAAGAAGGTAATGGTACGCACGTTAACGTAAGTGGTATGGCAATGGCGAAATACGCGCCAAACCAAGTTAATGCACTTAAGTTAATGGAATTCTTAACCTCAGATAAAGCACAAGAAATGTACGCTGAAGTGAACTATGAGTACCCAGTTAAAGAGGGTGTGAAGCGTTCAGAGCTAGTTGCATCTTGGGGTGATTTTAAAGCTGATGATGTATCACTAGACAAGATTGCACAGTACCACAATGCAGCAACAAAACTGCTGGATGAAGTGAAGTTTGATCTGTAATTAGTTACAAAATAAATGGGGTGCTAAGCCCTATTTTTGCATCATGCTTGGTAAATTTTGCAATAAGTTGTGGTAGTTTCCTCTTCCCATTACTAGGGAATGTCGATGCTTAATCTTGCCGTTTTTTCTTATGGTGGATATATTGGAAAATACTAAGTAGTAGTCAATGAAAGAAAAGTTTTTGTTCTGGAAAGCCGGTAGTTGGACCTTTGCTCTGCTACTGGTTTTTCCTATTCTGGCAATATTTTTTACCGCAATGGGCAATTCAGATGAGGTGTTTGGTCACCTAATGAATACGGTGATGCCTACCTATGCCTTTAATACTGTTGCTTTAGTTTTTGGCACGGTACTGTTATCTCTGTGCTTCGGCCTTCCTACTGCTTGGTTAATGGCAATGTGCCGTTTACCAACCGAAAAAACACTTCAATGGGCACTTGTTTTACCTTTAGCCATGCCCGGCTATATTGTTGGTTATCTCTATACGAATTGGTTTGACTACGCTGGCCCAATTCAGATTTTTTTACGCAGTATGTTCGGCTGGCAGCATGTTGGTGACTATTGGTTTCCTGATCTTCGCTCATTAGGCGGGGCATGTTTTGTTTTAGCCTTAGTGCTTTATCCTTATATTTATCTTCTCGTTCGTGCTGCTTTTATGGAGCAGAGTGTCAGCTTATTGCAATCAGCACGTTTGCTTCGTTGCACACCTTGGGAAAGTTTCCGTCGTATTTCACTGCCGTTAGCACGTCCAGCTATTGCTGTTGGTGTGTCGCTTGTGGCAATGGAAGCATTAGGGGATTTTGGTACGGTTAGTTACTTTGCCGTTAATACGCTAACGACAGCGGTTTATGATACGTGGCTAGGTTATTCTAATCTTTATGCTGCCGCGAAAATCTCAGCCATCATGTTGCTTGTTATTTTCTTTTTGATCAGTAGTGAGCGCTTCAGTCGTCGTAAACAAAAGATGTTTCAACATCAATGTGATAACGATGGAGATGTTAAGTACAACTTAAGAGGATGGAAAAAGTGGCTAGCACTTGTATGGTGTTGGGGGCTTGTTGGCTGTGCTTTTATTTTTCCGCTGCTACAACTGGGCTATTACGCCGTTGAGTATTTTAGCCAAAGTTGGACACCTGAATTTAAACAATACAGCGTAAATAGCTTATTTGTCTCGATTACTGCTGCTGTTATAGCGGTAATGTTAGGGCTTTTGGTTAACTTTTATCGACGCCTTGATGGTAATGGTTTTAGCCAAATGCCAATCCGTTTATCGTCATTAGGCTATGCGGTACCGGGTACTGTGTTAGCGATAGGAGTGATGATCCCACTAACCAGTGCAGATCATCTGGTGAATGATATTGCGATTAGCTTAGGGCTAGGTCGCCCGGGATTAATTTTCTCAGGTACGATATTCGCGATTATTTTTGCCTTTGTGGTCCGTTTTGCTGCCGTTGCGATTGGTAGCATTGAAACAAGCTTAACCAAAGTATCGCCATCATTAGATATGGCGTCGAAAACCATGGGCTATGCCTCAACGGCGATGTTGAGAAAAGTTCATCTGCCGTTAATACGTCGTGGTTGTTTAATTGCTGGATTATTGGTGTTTATTGAGTCAATGAAAGAGCTCAATGCAGCCTTACTTCTGCGGCCATTTAATTTTGAAACCTTAGCGACTTATGTATTTAATTTTGCGTCAGATGAACAGCTTGAGTTAGCTGCATTACCGGCTATTTTGCTGGTGGTTGTGGGCTTAATTCCTTTGGTATTGGTTAACCGATCTTTGGAGCAAAAGAACTAATGAAATATGCATTATCAGTCAGCGGCTTAACTTGTAGTTACCATGGTCAGGCCGTGTTGCAAGACTTATCGTTAGCGGTTAATTCAGGTGAGATCGTTTGTTTGTTAGGCGCAAGTGGTTGCGGTAAAACAACGTTGTTAAAAGCGATTGCAGGATTGCTCCCCTTGGAACAAGGTTTAATGTCGATTAATGGCCGGACAATTGTTGATGAGCAGCAATGGTTACCACCAGAGAAACGTAATATTGGGATGATTTTCCAAGATTATGCATTGTTCCCGCATTTAACCGTGGCGCAAAATATAGCCTTTGGCTTACGCCATTGGGATAAAGCCCGTACAGCAGCCAAGATCCAAGAAATGTTAACCTTGGTGCATTTAACGGGGTTAGAGGATCGTTATCCACACCAATTATCAGGAGGGCAACAGCAACGTGTCGCGATTGCTCGTGCACTGGCGTGTGAGCCTGATTTGATCTTATTGGATGAGCCGTTCTCAAACATAGATACTCAGGTACGACATAGTTTGATTCGTGATATTCGAAAAATCTTTAAAGCGCAGGGAGTGACAGCGATCTTTGTTACCCATAGCCGTGAAGAAGCTTTCGCCTTTGCTGATAAAATGGCGGTTATGAATCATGGAGTGATAGAACAATTTGGTAGTGCTACGGAGTTGTATTATCAGCCAAGTAGTCGATTTGTTGCAGATTTCCTCGGCACCGGGTCTTACCTCCCAGCTACGGTAAAAAATCAAACGCGTTTGTTGACACCCTTAGGTGAGTTAGCGTTAGCGTCTAATGAAACGTTACTTGATGAGACGTCAGTTGACTGGCTTTTAAGGCCACAAAACTTGCGTGTCATGTTACAAAATGATGGTGATGGTGAGATTATCGAACAACAATTCATGGGAGATAGCTGTCGTTATACGGTTGATTTTTCAGGTTATAAATTGATTGTTAATTCAAACTTATTGATGAATGTTGGAGATCGTGTTGTGGTTGAAGTTGAACCCCATTTACCTGTGGTATTTGCGGTTGCATAGCTATTTGCAAAAAGATCGTTGTTCTCAATTTCGCTAATAATAAAGCCTGCATTATGCAGGCTTTATTATTTATGCACTTGAATTAGCGATTTAAAGCTAATGCTTCAAGATAGATTTCAGCTTGCTCTTGAAGTGCCGTTTGATCCGGCAGTAAATTAGCTTGGATATAAATGACATAACAAATACCGTGTAATAATTTTGCTAAATCATCGGCTTTTTGTGCGGTAGTAATTTCGCCGTTATCAATAGCTTGGGCAAATGCGTCACGTACTTTATGAAGGTTGTTACGGTTAGTTTCAACAAATTGTGGCCATACTTCATCGCGTACAGAAGTACTCCATTCAAACCATACTTTAATCCAATCTTGTTGGTCTAAAACCGTATCGATAAGATTGTGACTAATGCAGGTTAAACGAGCATGAAGTGTCTTGTTTTTATCGCCCAGACATTCTTCTAGTAATGCACTAAACTCGTTTTCAACCTCAACGAGAACTTGTTCAACTAGCGCCTCACGGGTTGGAAAGTAATTAAATACAGTTGCAACAGAAACGTTTGCCATTTCAGCTATATCAGCATGTCCTGCACGGCCAATACCTCTTCTGGCAAATACTTCTAATGAGTAATCAAGAAGTTGCTGTCTTCTTTTTTCAGGTGAAAGACGAGTACGGGTTTTTTTTGTAATCGTATCCATAATTAATAATCCCTAGCCTAAGTATAATAACTGTTTATGCATCTGTTTTAATAAGGCTAGGTTACATAATAAACAACTGTTCGGCAAATATAACTAATCTAAAGTGTTTCGGATAATTGACACTATTGATTAAATAACCATTATTTCTGAGGAGTGGTACAATGCGATTCCTTTGAAATAAGTAGCCTGTGATGGCTAGTGCAGTCGCACAAATGGAGAAGAAAATGAAACATACAATTGAAGTAATGATTTCTGAGCAGGAAGTTCAAGAACGTGTTAAAGAGCTAGGTAAGCAAATTACTGAATGTTACAAAGATTCAAAAGATCTTGTGATGGTAGGTTTATTGCGTGGTTCTTTTGTGTTCATGGCAGATCTTGCTCGTGCGATTGACTTGCCTCATGAAGTCGATTTTATGACTGCATCAAGCTACGGTAATACGATGGAAAGTAACCGTGATGTTCGTATCTTGAAAGATCTTGATGATGACATCAAAGGCAAAGATGTACTGCTTGTAGAAGATATTATCGATACCGGTAATACTTTAAATAAAGTGTGTGAGATCTTATCGCTGCGCGAGCCTAACTCTATTCGTATTTGTACCTTACTTGATAAGCCAGAGCGTCGTGAAGTGGACGTGAAAGTTGATTGGTACGGTTTTGTTATTCCTGATGAATTTGTTGTGGGTGTCGGAATTGACTACGCACAAAAATACCGTCATTTACCATTTATTGGTAAAGTGGTTCCGGAATAAAAAAAAGCGACCATCAGGTCGCTTTTTTTATCATGATCAATTTTGAAGCTTAGTTATTTTTTTCAGAAATATGATCATTAATAGACTGCTCTAACGGTGGCAGCAGTGAAGACATTGCCGATTGGTAGCCGACTTCAAGCGTTTCACGACTGGTTGAGGTCACGCCAAGATCTTTAAGTACACCATTACTTGTACCGTAGATCCAACCATGGATCTTCACTTCTTGTCCCCGTTCCCATGCTTGTTGCATTATTGTTGAGTTACCTAAGTTGTATACTTGAGAGGCGACATTGATTTCAGATAACTTGTCATCCCACTCTTGGCGAGGAAGAGCACCAAATTCATTTCGATGCGTTAAATAAAGATCGCGAATATGAAGCAGCCAGTTATTGATTAAACCTAGCTGTGGGTTTTCAAGGGCAGCAGTTACACCACCACAGCCATAGTGGCCACAGATAATAATATGTTTCACCTTCAGTACATCAACAGCATACTGAACCACGGATAAACAGTTAAGATCGGTGTGGATCACTTGGTTAGCTACGTTTCGGTGAACGAATAGCTCACCAGAGACAAGTCCCGTTAAACGTTCTGCGGGAACACGGCTGTCAGAACAACCAATCCAAAGATATTGTGGATGTTGTCCTTTTGCTAATTCTGTAAAGTAGTCAGGATCTTCATTTTTAATGTTCTCTGACCAAGATAGGTTGTTTGCGAAGAGCTGCTTAATATCTGCCATGATGATACCTTATATTGATATGTTCCTTACTATACACAAGCTTCGCTAATAGCAAATCGGATTAGTGATAGATAATTAATAATTCCTTTTATTTTTGTAACAGAAAGATTGCAATTTATGAATGCTTTAGAAATAAAAAATGTAAGAAAAACTTACAAAGGCGGTGTAGAAGCTTTAAAAAATATGAGCTTAACCGTTGATGAAGGCGACTTTTTTGCTTTATTAGGCCCTAATGGTGCAGGAAAATCGACCACTATTGGTATTATTAGCTCATTGGTAAATAAGACTTCTGGTTCAGTAAAAATCTTTGGTTATGATTTAGACTCTGAAAAAGTCTATGCGAAAAATCAGCTAGGGTTAGTGCCACAAGAATTTAATTTCAACCCTTTTGAAACGGTTGAGCAAATCGTGATTAACCAAGCAGGTTATTACGGTGTAGAGCGATTGCTTGCTAAAGAGCGTGCCAAGAAATATTTATCACAGCTTGATTTATGGGGTAAGCGCAGTGAGCGTGCGCGTAATTTATCGGGTGGGATGAAGCGTCGATTAATGATTGCTCGTGCATTAATGCATGAGCCTAAGTTGCTGATTTTAGATGAGCCAACTGCAGGTGTTGATATTGAATTACGCCGATCTATGTGGACGTTTTTACGTAAAATAAACCAAGAGGGGGTGACGATTATTCTTACCACTCACTACTTGGAAGAAGCTGAAATGCTGTGTCGTAATATCGGCATCATTGACCAAGGTGAATTGATTGAGCATACCTCAATGAAACATTTATTGGGAAAGCTTGAATTAGAAACCTTTATTTTAGATATCAATCCGCAAGAGACTGCACCGAACCTGATTGGCTTCAATAGTCTATTGATTGATAGTGCGACTTTGGAAATTGAACTGAAAAAAGGCGAAAGTTTAAATCCTGTATTCAGTCAATTAACTGAGCAAGGGATCGAGGTTAAATCGATGCGTAATAAGAGTAATCGCTTAGAGGAGTTATTTGTCACTTTGGTAAACCAAGCACAGAACAATAAAGGAGTGAAGGCGTGAAGAAACAATATTGGATCGCTTTTAAGAGCTTAACCGGCAAAGAAATCCATCGATTTACACGTATTTGGGTACAAACGTTAGTACCACCTGCAATTACCATGACCTTGTATTTCATTATTTTTGGCAACTTAATTGGTAGCCGAATTGGTGATATGGAAGGGTTTAGTTATATGGCCTATATCGTGCCGGGTTTGATCATGATGTCAGTGATCACTAATTCTTATTCTAATGTCGCGTCTTCTTTTTTTAGTGCTAAATTTCAGCATAATATTGAAGAGTTATTGGTTGCGCCAGTTCCTAACTACATCATTATTGCCGGTTATGTCGGTGGCGGTGTTCTACGTGGTTTAGCGGTGGGTACATTAGTTACGATTGTGTCATTGTTGTTTGTAAAGCTTCACATTGCACATATTGGTGTGATTGTCGCAACCGTGGTAATGACATCTATCGTGTTCTCATTAGGCGGCTTAATAAATGCGGTATTCGCTCGCACGTTTGATGATATCAGTATTATTCCAACGTTCGTGTTAACGCCGTTAACTTATCTTGGTGGGGTGTTTTACTCGATCAATTTATTACCTGAATTTTGGCAAGGTGTATCGAAAATCAACCCAATCGTTTATATGGTAAATGCCTTCCGCTACGGCTTTCTTGGCGTCTCTGATGTGGGGATTGGTACATCGTTTGCTGTGTTGAGTATTTTTGTTATTGCGTTGTATAGCGTGGCATATTATCTAATATCACGTGGTATTGGCTTACGTTCATAACGTGATACTTAAGATAAAAAATGCCGCTCAATGAGCGGCATTTTTTATTAACCGTTATTACTAACGTTTATTCAGCGACATCTTCATCTGATGTTTGAGTCGGTCCCAAGTCAACAACTTGGTTATCGATCAGGCGGACTTTACCTAATTGAGATGACATCAAGATCACCGCATGCTGAGTTCCTTCGGTTACAGGCAACAAGGTGACTGCATCACGAATGAAACATTTGTCAGGCTGTAAACCTGCCGCACGTAATTGATCATTGGCATCGACGACAAGCTCGTCACAGTCAGTACGACCACCACGCATTTGGCTACTGACCCAACGCATAGTTCGGGCAAGTACAGGCGCTCGTTGACGTTCATCTACTGTTAGTTTGCCATTGCGCGAGCTCATGGCTAAACCGTCCATTTCACGTACTGTAGGCACACCAACAATTTTGATATCGAGTTCAAGGTCAATAACCATTTGACGAATAAGCGCCAATTGTTGGAAGTCTTTTTCACCAAAGCAGGCAACATCAGGCTGAACGATATTAAAAAGTTTATTAACGATGGTTGCTACACCACGAAAATGACCAGGACGCAATTCGCCTTCTAAGATGCTAGATAAGCCTGGTACTTCAACAAATGTTTGATTGTCTAAGCCTGCAGGGTACATAACTTCCGGCGTTGGTGTGAATACCACATCAACCATATTTTGCTGGCTCAGTTTGGCAATATCTTGCTCTAACGTACGTGGATACGTTTGTAGATCTTCTGTCTTGTCAAACTGCATTGGATTAACAAAGATACTAGCAACAACAACATCGGCATGTTTACGCGCTTTACGCATTAGCGTTAAGTGGCCTTCATGCAAATTACCCATTGTGGGAACAAAAGCGATACGGCGCCCATCACGGCGCCAGGTACGAATTTGCTCTCTTAGTGGAGCAATCTCGGCGAATGTTTGCATCTTTTATTCCTTATTCAAAGGTATGTTGAGAGCCTGGAAATTCACCTTTCTCAACATCTTTAATATATTTAGTGACGGCCGCACGCATGTCGCCAGTTTCTGCGAGGAAGTTTTTCGAGAACTTCGGCATATAATTGGCAGAAATACCGAACATATCGTGCATAACTAGAATTTGACCATCGGTACTGTTACCTGCACCAATACCAATTACGGGGATCTCTACCGCTTTGGTAATGCGCTCAGCAAGGCTAGCTGGTACACATTCAAGAACAATGATTTGTGCGCCTGCATTTTTTAATAGGATAGCGTCTTTAACCATTTCATCGGCTTTGTCGATATCACGGCCTTGTACTTTGTACCCACCAAAAATATTGACGGATTGTGGTGTTAAACCGAGGTGAGCACAAACGGGTACGGCACGTTCAGCTAGCATAGAAATGGTATCTGCTAACCATGCGCCACCTTCTAGTTTGACCATATTAGCGCCAGAACGCATTAGCTTTGCTGCATTTTCACAAGTTTGCTCTGGTGTTGCATAACTCATAAATGGCATATCAGCCATCAGTAATGCATTAGGGCTACCCGCACGAACACTACGTGTGTGGTAAGCGATTTCTTCTACAGTAACAGGAAGCGTATCTTCACGGCCTTGTAAAACCATGCCAAGAGAATCACCAACCAGTAATACTGGCATTTCCTGTTGCTCAAATAATTGAGCAAAACTTGCATCGTAGGCAGTGACTGATGCGAACTTACGACCTTCTTGCTTCCATTTCATGAGATCGTTGATAGTAATTTTCTTCATAGCTTTTCCTCGCCCTGATAGATTTTTATTTTTGCCAGATAGCTAAGCCATTTAGGTCTACCTGATCCAATAGAGTGGATAAAGAGGTGTTGTCAGGTAGGGTTAACTTAGGGTTTATCTCAGCTAACGGGTAGAGTACAAATTCTCGTACTTTCATACCGTAATGGGGAACGGTTAAACGTTTGCAATGGTGTATAAGATCACCGTATAACAGAATGTCGAGATCCAAGGTTCTTGGTCCCCAACGCTCATCTTTACGTACTCGACCATGTTTAAGTTCAATGGCTTGGGTTTGATCAAGTAATGCGAGTGGTGCTAAATCGGTATCGATTGCTACCACGGCATTTATATAATCGGGTTGGTTCTGTGGTCCCATAGGTGTACTGCTATATAGGGATGACACAGCAACGACCGTCATATCAGGATGTGCGTGTAACGCATCAATGGCGTTATTAGCTTGGGCGATAGGATCGCCCAAGTTACTGCCTATTGCGATATAAGCTCGGATCATGATGATTTCGGCTGTGGCTTTTTACGGCGCTGTTGCGGACGGCGACGACGTGGGCGACGACTGCCACTTTCATTCAGGTTCAGCACCATTTTACCGCGCTGGTTGCGATCCACGTTTTGGAATTCATTCCACCATTGCGCTAACTCTTTAATATCATGACCTTCAAATAGGGCACGCATTTCTAAGAAGTCGTAAGCGGCACGGAATTTAGGGTGTTCCATGGTTTTAAACGCACGCTTGCCACTGCGACGAGCAAAGCGTAATTGCTGTTGCCAAATATCGCGCACAGTGGTGGTATGGCGGCGTGGAATCGCAATAGTACGGACTTGATCATCAAGAATATCGTTACTAGCAACCATAAAGGCGTCGTAGAATGATAAACCACTTGCAAAAGACACTTCTTCTGCACGGATCATCATTGGATACCACAGCATTGCCGCATAGATAAAGGCAGGATTTACGCGTTTATCTTCTGCAATTCGCTTATCGGTAGATGCCAAGATATGCTCAATCATCTTCTCTGTTTGGCTGCTGTTATCTTCAGTAAAGTGATCGGCCAAAATAGGGAAAAGCTGTTGGAATAGGTTATATTCACGTAGCATACGGTAGGTTTCTAAACCTTGCCCTGATTGCAGCAGTTTTAGGCTTTCTTCGAACAAACGTGCCGATGGAATATCTAGCATGAGTGGCGCAAGATCTTTGATCGGTGCTGCTGTTGCAGGATCAATTTCCATATCCAGTTTTACCGCGAAACGAACTGCACGTAACATTCGTACAGGATCTTCACGGTAACGGGTTTCAGGATCACCCATTAAGCGAACAATACGATTGTTAAGATCGTGAACACCGTTGGCGTAATCGGTCACCGTAAAATCTTTCACACTATAATAAAGTGCGTTGATGGTGAAATCACGACGCTCTGCATCTTCTTCAATCGTGCCGTAGACGTTGTCACGAAGTAACATGCCTTCTTGGCTACGCGATGAGATTTGTGGTTTTTGTTTGCTATCTTTTGGTGTCGTCGTCTGAACTGGCGCGTCTGAATGGTGTCCGCGGAATGTTGCCACTTCAATAATGTCACGACCGAATAGGATATGGGCAAGACGAAAACGACGACCAATTAAGCGACAGTTACGAAAGAGCTTTTTAATGTCTTCAGGTGTTGCATTAGTTGCAATATCGAAGTCTTTAGGTTGTTTGTCTAGAAGTAAATCACGTACGCCGCCACCTACTAAGTAAGCGTCGTAACCGGCTTTGTTTAGACGATATAGTACTTTCAGCGCATTTTCGCTGATATCTTTACGTGAAATGCTGTGCTCTTGGCGTTGGTAAACTTGCAAAGTTTGTTCCTCTGGAACGCGAGTACTACTGTCGCGATTCAATACTTTACGGCAAAAGCTGGCTACTCGATTAAAGATAATACACCCCATTATGTGCATCTGGTTCAACAAACAGCCGTATATAATATATCACGGCAGACTATTTTAGAATGCTAGTGTGATAGCGGTGGTTTTTGGTAGCTTATCAAGCTGCCAATGTTCAACGCTCCACAATAAAATTTCTTCTACAGTTAGTTCAGCAAGTTCTGCTGGTGGCGCTAGGCCTAAAAAATGTAGCGCTGCAACTAAAGCTGGCCGAGGATTGTGTTTATCAATCGCTGGCGCATGGTTTTGTTTTGACAATTTATTGCCATTTTCCGTTACAGCGAGCGGTAAGTGTAAATAGCTCACAGGGGCATGACCAAGCTGTTGGTATAAGCCAATTTGACGTCCCGTAGGTTCAATTAAATCAGCACCACGAACAACTTCAGTGATCCCTTGTTCGATATCATCAAGTACAACCGCAAGATTATAAGCAAATAACCCGTCTCGACGTCGAATGATAAAATCTTCTCCCGCAACAGAAGTTGGTAGAGCGATTTGGCCATGTAATTGATCATCGAAAAGAGTGATAGGTTTGTCCACTTTTAACCGAACAGCACTGTCTTTAGGCTGTTGATTGAGGTTACGACAGGTACCTGGGTAAAAACCGCCTGCTTCTTTGATTGCTTTACGACTACATTGACAATAATAAGCATCGCCTTGGACTAACCATTGGTCTATTTGACTTTGGTATGCATCATGACGTTGGCTTTGATACATAATTCCGCCGTCCCACGCAAAGCCATAAGCTTCAAGAGTACGAAGAATATCATCTGCAGCACCTGGCATCTCTCGTGGTGGGTCGAGATCTTCCATTCTGACAATCCAGCGCCCTTGATGTGACTTGGCTTGCAAGTAACTACCGAGTGCGGCTATCAATGATCCGAAATGAAGTGGCCCTGAGGGTGATGGCGCAAAGCGTCCTATATATTGTGTCGTCTGTGTCATAAATTATGAACAATAAAGCAGCCTAGACCTGATTAGGTGACTAGGCTCGGCGTTAAAATATGTTGACCAGAGCTAGGGGATACTGCAGCAAGGCAAGCCCTCCAAACTGAATAAGACTCTTAATACAGAACCTTATTCAGTTTGGTGCGAGCCAATCTTAAGCTCAATTGAGCGTGATTAGAGCGCAAGCAATGATCAACATGGATAAGTCGCGCTAATAATAGCGCCACACAAATTAAATCGCACGTTAGTGTAAACGAAAGAGGGAGCTTTCGCTCCCTCTAAAATTAGGCATTAACGCAGGTGACGTAATTAGCCTGCCATTTGCTTTTCTTTGATTTCTGCAAGTGTCTTACAGTCAATACAAAGTTCTGCTGTTGGGCGAGCTTCTAAACGACGAATACCGATCTCGATACCACAAGAGTCACAGAAGCCGAAATCATCTTCTTCAATGCGCTTTAGCGTTTTTTCGATTTTTTTGATCAGTTTACGTTCACGGTCACGGTTACGTAATTCAAGGCTGAATTCTTCTTCCTGAGCTGCACGATCGACAGGATCTGGGAAGTTAGCGGCCTCGTCTTGCATATGGTTTACTGTACGATCAACTTCTTCACGAAGCTGATTACGCCATGCTGAAAGAATCTTATGGAAGTGATCGCGTTGAGCTTCACCCATATACTCTTCACCAGCTTTTTCCTGGTAAGGTTCAACCCCAGCAATAGCCAGGATGCCTAGTGATTTTTTAACGTTGCTCTCTGGCATATAGCATCTCCTAATGTACCTAATAACCGTCACTGGTTAATTTTGGGCGGTATCTATAGCAGAAAGGGTTGGCTGTGGCAATTATTGTCTTTCTTCAATTCTATACCAATGTGAAGAAACCATCATTTTTTAGTTTGAATGACGAAATTCTATACAATTAGTCAGCTTGATTTGGTTTTTATTGAGCTCTGCTTTGTAGCAAAGAACCT
Source organism: Photobacterium sp. SKA34 (assembly GCF_000153325.1). Taxonomy (GTDB): domain Bacteria; phylum Pseudomonadota; class Gammaproteobacteria; order Enterobacterales; family Vibrionaceae; genus Photobacterium. The sequence goes on along the minus strand of NZ_CH724145.1, from coordinate 293,670 downwards.
CAACACCAGCCTTCACTGCTTGCGTTAATAGTTGAGCGTATATTGGATCAATATGATCAGCTACAGATACGTTATCAATTCCCGAATGTAATACTGCAAATAAAAGCACCGCTCTGTTACCTTGATCAACCATCTCCATTAACTCTCTAAGGTGTTTTTGGCCTCGAGTGGTTGCAGCATCAGGAAAATGACCTTGTCTATCTTTCCCTAATAAGGTGACGCTTTTTACTTCAATATAGCAGGGTGGTCGACTTTCTGACTCAAGTAATAAATCAATGCGGCTATTTTCAGTGCCATATTTAACTTCTGCTCGCAGTGATGTGTAACCTGTTAGTTCATCAATTACGTCATTTCTAATTGCTTCTTCCACTAATCGATTGGCTTGGGCTGTGTTCACGCAAATCCAATCATTATTCAGTGTTTGAGTTAGCTCCCAACTATTGGGATATTTACGCTTTGGATTGTCAGAGGTTGAATACCAAACAGTACTGCCAGACTCAGCACAGCCTGTCATAGCACCTGTATTGGCACAATGGATAGTACGAACGTCACTATTATCAAGTTCAATATCAGCTAAAAAACGCTTATAACGTTTGATCAGTTTGGCCGATTGTAAAGGTTGCACAAATTTCATAGTTCTCTCAGTGGCTGATGATTGTTTTTCGTTGTAGGTTACCTTTTCGCTACAATGGCAATTAAAGGCATAGGCATTAGCCGATAAATTCGATCATGACATAAGGTACTCAGCTTGTCACAACTCCCAATAGTAGACGTATTACCTAATTTATTATCAGCATTGATATCTTCACCTCAACTGATTTTAAAAGCGCCACCGGGGGCTGGTAAGTCGACATTTCTACCGCTTTCATTATTACAAGAAAATATGTTTACCGGACGTATCGTAATGTTAGAGCCAAGACGATTAGCTGCAAGAAATATTGCGGGGTATTTAGCTCAGCAGTTAGGTGAGAAGGTTGGGGATACTGTCGGCTTACGTGTACGAGGAGAAACTAAAGTCAGTGCAAGGACCAAGCTTGAGATTGTCACCGAGGGGGTGATGACACGAATGCTGCAGCAGGATCCTGAGCTGACGGGCATTGATTTACTGATCTTTGATGAATTTCATGAACGTTCTACTCACGCCGATACCGCATTGGCGTTAGCACTCGAAGTACAGCAAGCGCTACGTGACGATTTAAAAGTTCTGGTGATGTCAGCAACCTTATCTCAGCAAGAATTGATAACGCTATTGCCTGAGGCTAGCTATATCGAATCACAAGGACGCTGTTTTCCTGTTGAATATCGTTACGCTGGGCAAACGGAGCCGAGAGAACTTATTGAAAAAATGGCGCAAGCAATATGCCAATTACTCAACACTGAATCAGGATCTATGTTGGTGTTTTTACCAGGTGTTGGTGAAATTAAACGCTTAGAGCAATTGCTAAAAGAACGTTTAGATGACGAAACATTACTTTGCCCGCTCTATGGACAACTGAGCATTGAGCAGCAACATAAAGCGATCAGTGCGCCAATCAATGGGCAACGTAAAGTGGTATTGGCGACAAATATTGCTGAAACCAGTTTAACCATTGAAAGTATTCGATTAGTGGTTGATTGCGGGTTAGAGCGTATTGCACAGTGGGATCCAAAATCAGGTATCAGCCGCTTACAGCAAGTACGTATTGCGCAATCATCGGCAGAGCAAAGAGCAGGGCGAGCAGGACGTTTATCGGCGGGTATTTGTCTGCGAATGTTCAGTGAAGAGCAACTACAGCGTCAACCTGCAATACCGCAGCCTGAAATTTTACGCAGCGATTTAACCTCATTGGCAATGGAATTAGTACAGTGGGGTTGTCACGATCCTGCTGAACTACAATGGCTAGATATTCCTCCCGCGATCGCATTGCAAAAATCTCGTGAATTATTGGTGCAACTTGGCGCTATAGATATGCGAGGCCAACAAACTGAGCGAGGCAAAATGATTCAAGGTTTAGGTGCCGATCCTCGTCATGCCGCGATTCTAGCCTTCGCTCTTGAACACTATCGAGCGCAACAGGATGAGACAATATTGTCTACAGCCGCCATGCTTGTGGCGTTATTGGAAGATCCGCCACGAGGGGTGGATAATCCTGATCTCAGTTTTCAATTACATTTATTGGAAAGTCAAAAGCTTGCCAAAGCAGGGCATTACTGCCAGCGCGCAAAACAAACCCAACAAAAACTTTATCGATACTTTGATTACAAACCAAAGAGCACATCGTTGACGGTTAATAATCAATGGTTAGGTGCATTGTTAGCTGCAGGTTTTCCTGATCGTATCGCGATCACACGTAACCATGATGGACGTTATCAGTTGGCAAATGGTCAAGGTGTGATACTCGATGTGGATCAAAATCTGGTATCTGAAAATATCTTGGTGGTCGCGGATGTGGTGAAAACACGTCAAGGTGACAGTCGAGTATTTTCTGCAGTGTCTGCTGATTTAGCACAATTACAACAGATGCACCCTCAGTTATTTACCGAGAAAGACTGGCTGGATTGGGATGATAAAAAAGGACGCTTAAGTGCTGAGCATCGGATTTATTGTGGCAACCTCATCGTTAGTCGAGATATTGCTGCAGATCCTGATCCAGCGCTTGCCAGTGAAGCGTTGGTTAATGCAATAAAACGCAAAGGCTTATCGGTATTAACGTGGACAGATAAAGCCACTTCGTTGCTGACACGTGCACGTTGTGCCGCTCGCTGGTTACCAGAATTAATGCTCCCTGCATTAGATGAAACGGATTTACTTGAAGCGGCTGATCGTTGGTTGCTGCCTTATATGAATGGGATAAAAACCATGAAAGGTGTCGCTAAGTTAGATGTACTTGCCGCATTAGAGGCGTATTTAGGTTGGGATAAAAAGCAACAAGTTGATTTGCTACTGCCCACACATTATCAAGTCCCAACAGGAACTACTATAAAGATCCGATATCATGAGCAACAGCCCCCTGTACTTGCGGTGAAATTACAAGAAATGTTTGGTGAAAAAGTGTCGCCTTGTATTGCTAATGGCAAAGTGGCACTGGTATTGGAATTATTGTCTCCAGCACAAAGACCACTGCAAATTACCCAAGACTTAGCTGCTTTTTGGCAGGGCTCGTATAAGGAAGTACAAAAGGAAATGAAAGGTCGATACCCTAAACACCCATGGCCGGATGATCCTGCTAATCATGTACCTACCCGTAAAACCAAAAAATATATGTAGCAATAGACCTGTATATATAATCAGGTATAGTGTTCATTATTAGCCATAATCACGTTTTAGGAGCAATGGTCGTTGCTCCTATTTTAATATAGGAATGACCTTAGTTGATGTATTATGATTAAGTTGCCTCTTCATTTTCAGTCAAGAAAACACGTTGCACCACCCAAAGACAGTGGTGGAAAAAAGCCGACGACACCACGAAAGAAAACCCCAGTAAAACCTACAGCAAAAAAGCCCACTAAACGTACTCCTACTGCGAGTTCGACCAAAAAGGCGTCGGCGAAGAGATCTGCCAAGAAAAAAACAAAAAAATCGGTTAAAACAGATCGTCCTTGGTTACGCAAACTGGGTTGGTTGAGCTTTAAAATCGGCTTAGTGGTTGTTGCCGCAATGCTGGTTGTGGGGATTTACCTTGATACGATCGTACGAAATAAAATGGATGGTCAAATTTGGGATTTACCGTCCGTTGTGTATGGTCGAGTATTAACACTTCGCCCTGATCAACATATCAGTATTATGGATGTGCGCCGTGAATTGGATTTATTGATATACCACAAAGTGCGCACGCCAACCCGTATTGGTGAGTATTCCGCTTCATCAACTCGCATTGAATTGATCCGTCGTCCGTTTGATTTTCCTGAAGGTGCTGAGAGAAAACAGCATGTGTTACTGACGTTTTCTGGAACTACGCTAACAAACATTAAAGATCTCACCACTAAGCGTTCGTTAGGTTATTTCAACATTGAACCTAAAATGCTAGGCATGCTGGGACTTTCAGGTAACGAGCAGCGTATTTTTATGAAGCGCGATGAGTTTCCACCACTCTTAATTGATGCATTACTAGCGACAGAAGATAGAGGTTTCTATCAGCATGATGGAGTATCACCATTGGCGATCATTCGTGCCATGTTTGTGAACTTGCGTGCGGGTCGAACGGTACAAGGAGGCAGTACCTTAACTCAGCAGCTTGCTAAGAACTTATTTTTAAGTCGTGAGCGTAGCCTATGGCGTAAAGTTCGTGAGGCCTATATCGCCGTTATTATTGATTATCGCTATAGCAAAGATCGGATATTAGAAGCTTACCTTAACGAGATTTATCTTGGTCAAAATGGCGGCAAAGAAGTTCATGGTTTTCCATTGGCTGCTAGATTGTATTTTGGTCGTCCACTAGAAGAGCTCACTTCTGCTAAATTAGCAATGTTGGTGGGAATGGTTAAAGGACCTTCTCAATTTAACCCCTGGCGACATCCTGAACGTACTCTAGCGCGCCGTGATTTAGTCCTCAGCCTATTGCTGAAAAATAACACCCTCACAGGTGCTGAATATGAAGTGGCAGCTTCTAGTCCGTTAGGGGTGCAAAAAACACCGAAGATTGCGAGTCGACAGCCCGCTTATTTCCAGCAGCTACAACGTGAATTAGAGCGCGATGTCGGTGATATTTATAAGTCAGGTAAAGGGCTACGTATATTTAGTACTTTAGATCCATTGTCTCAACAGTCGGCTGAGCAAAGCGTCGCATCAATGGTACCTAAGCTAAATAAAAAAGCAGGGCTTAAAGTAGAAACCGCGATGGTAGTGGTTGATCGCTTAAGTGGTGAAGTTCGTGCTGTTATAGGCGGAAGTCGTCCTGGTTATGCTGGGTTTAATCGTGCATTAGATGCTAGTCGTCAAATTGGTTCATTGGCAAAGCCTGCGGTGTATTTATCAGCATTAAGTCAGCCGAATCGTTTTAGCTTAGCAACCAGTCTAGATGACAAATCCATTGTTCTACGTGGCAGTAAAGGTAACTCTTGGCGTCCACGTAATTATGATCGTAAGTTTAGAGGACAAGTACCGCTTTATTATGCGTTAGCAAATTCATTAAATGTGCCGACTGTTAACCTGGGTTTAAAAGTCGGGTTAGGGACTGTGATTGATACCATGGCTAAGTTGGGGGTTGATCGTAATGAAGTGCCTAAATTGCCGTCTATTTTGTTAGGCTCATTTACCTTATCGCCTTATGAAGTTGCACAAATGTTCCAGACAATCACAAGTGGTGGTCGCAGAGCAGATTTAACGGCATTACGCGCGGTTGTTGATCAGAAAGGTAGGATTCTTTATCAAAACTACCCAAAAGCCTCTCAGGTGGTGCCAGAGCAGGCAGCATGGCTAACAACCTATGATATGAAGAGGGTTGTGAGTCAAGGCACCGGACGTTACTTACAGAGTAAATTTAGTGCCGCGAAATTGGCAGGTAAAACAGGTACCACAGATAAAAACCGTGATAGCTGGTTTGCGGGAGCAGATGGACATGAAGTATCAGTGGTATGGGTTGGACGTGATGATAATACGCCAGTGCGCTTAACGGGCTCTAGCGGCGCATTAAGAATCTATGCTGATTATTTAACACGTCGTAAGCCTGCACCATTAACGCTGCCATGGCCTAAGCAGATCACTACCATGAAATATGATAAGCAAGCGAATGGGACATTAACACCGAACTGTAGCGGTAATGTAACTTTGCCGGTTTGGGATCAAGACGGACAGCTTAAAGCGCAGTGCTCGACTAAAAAGCCAGCAGCTTGGATCACAAATATGTTCAGTGGTGGTTAACCGCGTGTATTAATCATTATTGGTAGTAAAGCCTCGCTCATTGTAGCGGGGCTTTTTATCTAATAGTTGTTAGATAGGCTAAGAAGCAAGATAGATAATCGATTTTATTGAGATGAAAAAAAACCTCATCAAAGATGAGGTTTCAAAAGATGGTGCCGACTACCGGAGTCGAACTGGTGACCTACTGATTACAAGTCAGTTGCTCTACCTACTGAGCTAAGTCGGCACATTTTATTCTTTTTGTATAACGTCAATGACGCTACTTTTTAATATGGTGCCTCGAGGCGGAATCGAACCACCGACACGAGGATTTTCAATCCTCTGCTCTACCGACTGAGCTATCGAGGCAGAAGTAGTGATGGTTAAGTCTCTACTTTTGCATTCTTACGTGAGTAAGAAAATAAATGGTGCCGACTACCGGAGTCGAACTGGTGACCTACTGATTACAAGTCAGTTGCTCTACCTACTGAGCTAAGTCGGCACACGTTTATTTGGCTCCTCTTGCTGGACTTGAACCAGCGACATACGGATTAACAGTCCGCCGTTCTACCAACTGAACTAAAGAGGAATTGTCTCTTTTATCTTACCTGACGTATCAAGTGAGATTAATATGGTGCCTCGAGGCGGAATCGAACCACCGACACGAGGATTTTCAATCCTCTGCTCTACCGACTGAGCTATCGAGGCAAACACAGCAATCAAATTGCTATTTTTGCATTTCTTACGTGAGTAAGAGAATAAATGGTGCCGACTACCGGAGTCGAACTGGTGACCTACTGATTACAAGTCAGTTGCTCTACCTACTGAGCTAAGTCGGCACACTATATTCTTTTAATTTCCCCGCTCTATTGAGCCAAGAAATAAATAGTGGCTCCTCCTGCTGGACTTGAACCAGCGACATACGGATTAACAGTCCGCCGTTCTACCAACTGAACTAAGGAGGAACAGATTGTGGTTGCTTTGCACCAAACTTCGAAAGGGAAGTAATGGTGCCTCGAGGCGGAATCGAACCACCGACACGAGGATTTTCAATCCTCTGCTCTACCGACTGAGCTATCGAGGCAACGGAGCGCATTAAAAAGGTTTTCGGTCTTTGCGTCAATGCTTTTTTTGTAAATAATTATCAACCTTGTCTTTTTTGTTCCGTTTGTTTGAAAAGTAAGCTTTTGTTGAGGTTTAATACCTGTTTGATCATTAGTTTGCGAAGCAAGCAACAGAAATAATTAAAGATTATTTTGTGAAATATCGAAAGAAAAAGTGAGTAATAATTAAGTTTTTAACTGAACAAGGTCTCATTGCAGGTAAGGCGATTAAAAAAGGTCGTGGAATAATGATTTTGAGAGAGGGGATTCTTGTTGAAAAGTAGTATAGGGAGATGAAAGTTAACAAATTAAAGGCGAAAAAAAACCTTGTCTTACGACAAGGTTTTTTAACTTGGCTCCTCTTGCTGGACTTGAACCAGCGACATACGGATTAACAGTCCGCCGTTCTACCAACTGAACTAAAGAGGAATTGTGTCTTTTATCTTACTTGACGTATCAAGTGAGATGAATATGGTGCCTCGAGGCGGAATCGAACCACCGACACGAGGATTTTCAATCCTCTGCTCTACCGACTGAGCTATCGAGGCAGAAGTAGTGATGGTTAAGTCTCTACTTTTGCATTCTTACGTGAGTAAGAAAATAAATGGTGCCGACTACCGGAGTCGAACTGGTGACCTACTGATTACAAGTCAGTTGCTCTACCTACTGAGCTAAGTCGGCACACGTTTATTTGGCTCCTCTTGCTGGACTTGAACCAGCGACATACGGATTAACAGTCCGCCGTTCTACCAACTGAACTAAAGAGGAATTGTCTCTTTTATCTTACCTGACGTATCAAGTGAGATTAATATGGTGCCTCGAGGCGGAATCGAACCACCGACACGAGGATTTTCAATCCTCTGCTCTACCGACTGAGCTATCGAGGCAAACACAGCAATCAAATTGCTATTTTTGCATTTCTTACGTGAGTAAGAGAATAAATGGTGCCGACTACCGGAGTCGAACTGGTGACCTACTGATTACAAGTCAGTTGCTCTACCTACTGAGCTAAGTCGGCACACTATATTCTTTTAATTTCCCCGCTCTATTGAGCCAAGAAATAAATAGTGGCTCCTCCTGCTGGACTTGAACCAGCGACATACGGATTAACAGTCCGCCGTTCTACCAACTGAACTAAGGAGGAACAGATTGTGGTTGCTTTGCACCAAACTTCGAAAGGGAAGTGATGGTGCCTCGAGGCGGAATCGAACCACCGACACGAGGATTTTCAATCCTCTGCTCTACCGACTGAGCTATCGAGGCAACGGGGCGATATTAAAAGGGTTTTCAGCCTTTTCGTCAACACTTTTTTTAATAAAAAAAGATAAATAGTGTTGTTTGTTGTCTTTTTGTTCGTTGTGGTGTGATTTTGATATTCATTATTGAGATTTCATCTATTTAAAGCAAATTCTGAGATGAAACCTCAATCATGCATTTTACTTTTCTGGCGGTGTATAGCCGTCGATAATTACATCCTGACCTTCGAACAAAAACTTAACCATTTCAGTTTCTAACAACTGGCGATGTTCTGGATTCATCATGTTGAGCTTTTTCTCGTTGATCAGCATGGTTTGCTTACCTTGCCATTCAGCCCATGCTTGTTTAGAAATATTATCAAAAATACGTTGGCCTAGTTCACCTGGGTAAAGTTGAAAGTCTAAACCTTCAGCGTCTTGTTGTAGTCGAGTACAAAAAACAGTACGACTCATGAAATATTCCTTACTGTAACTCGCTGATATACAGGCTCAGCGAAAATGAGTGATTAATTGATAGTTATACCAGAGTCAGTGACTGGCATCTAGCATCACTGAACGGAAATCAAAGCGGTAAAAACCGCCTTATATTTGATGGTTTAATGAGTATGCCAAACTGTCTAAAATTTTCTGTACTGGTGCTGCTAATCCGATTTTGGGGGGATTATTAAGATCATACCATTGACCTAAAGCTTCATTGATCACTGTAGGTTGTGATTTAAGTTCGTATAAGATCGGCACAATATCAAGATGATAATGGCTAAACGTATGACGAAAAGCGGTTAACTGACTTTGCTGTTCGATAAGTGACAGTTGTTGCCCTAATTGCTTGTCTAATAGCGATGTTAAATCAGCATTGTCATGTTGAGGGAAACACCAAAGACCACCCCAAATGCCAACTTGCGGGCGTTGTTCTAACCAAACTTTATCGCCGCACTGTAAAATAGCGAACCATGTTTGTTTTTCAGGTAAGGTTTTTTTGGGCTTTTTACCAGGGAATTCGGTTTGTCGTAATTCTTTGAGTGCAATGCACTGTGTGCTTACTGGGCATAATTCACATTTAGGCTTACTACGGGTACAAATCATTGCTCCCATATCCATCATAGCTTGGTTATAACGCTCGACTCCCATTTCGGGCGTATTTGTCTCTGCAATTTGCCATAATTTGTTTTCAACGATTTTCTTCCCCGGCCAACCTTCAATCGCATAACAACGGGCAAGCGTACGTTTCACATTGCCATCTAAGATAGGGTGATGTTGAGCGAGTGAGAGTGAAAGAACAGCGCCAGCAGTTGAACGGCCAATACCCGGTAATGCTTGGACTTGAACGATATCTGTTGGGAAAATGCCGTTATGTTCGCTAACAATTAATTGTGCTGCTTTATGGAGGTTACGCGCGCGAGCGTAATAGCCAAGTCCTGTCCATAAGTGTAAGACTTCATCTTGCTCGGCAGCAGCTAAGTCTTGCACGGTAGGGAAGCGCTCCATAAAACTTTCAAAGTAAGGGATCACGGTTGCTACCTGGGTTTGTTGCAACATGATTTCTGAAAGCCATACTTTATATGGGGTTTTGTTTTGTTGCCAAGGTAGGGTTTTGCGGCCGAATTTGTCGTACCACGCTAAAATGGCATCGGAAAATGTTGTACTCAATGTTGTGCTCACTTTACAGTTTATAGCTACTTATCTTTATACTGCGCAAAGGGATATGGTATTTGCCAATGAAAAGTCGCTATCGAGTTATTTTTCGCTACACAGTGAAAATTGGTGTCCGCTAGTGCAATCACTTATACTGCAAACAGAAGTGCAACGTTATTTATTGTCTATTATGGGCAAGATTGCACCATAAACTGGCCATTGTCGCAATTGATAGACTTGAATTGAGTCGATAACTTTGGATAATGCCAATCCGTTTCTTTTTTGTTTGGATAGTTATTAGCATGAGCGAAGTTTCAAAGAAGTCAGGTGAAGTGACCCTGACCGAATTTACCGAAGATGGCAAACTGGTTCGTAAGATCCGTAGCTTTGTCCGTCGTGAAGGCCGTTTAACTAAGGGCCAAGAACATGCGATGGAAAACAACTGGCCAACTATGGGTATTGATTTCGCCAAGCAAATGCTGGACTGGAAAGAAGTATATAACCGTGAAGCGCCAGTCGTGTTGGAAATTGGTTTTGGTATGGGTGCATCATTAGTTGAAATGGCTAAAAACGCCCCTGAGAAAAACTTTATTGGTATCGAAGTTCATAGCCCAGGTGTGGGTGCGTGTCTAATGGGTGCGGAAGATGCGAGTTTAACTAACCTTCGTGTAATGTGTCACGATGGCGTTGAAGTGTTTGAATACATGATCCCTGATGGTAGTTTAGATACCGTACAGCTATTCTTCCCAGACCCTTGGCATAAAGCACGTCACCATAAGCGTCGTATCGTTCAGCCTGAGTTTGCTGAAATGCTGCGTAAAAAGCTTAAAATTGGTGGTATTTTCCATATGGCAACTGACTGGGAAAATTACGCTGAGCATATGGTTGAAGTTATGGATGCTGCGCCTGGTTACCGTAATACGGCAACAAACGGTGATTATATTGATCGTCCTGAAGATCGCCCATTAACCAAATTCGAAGCTCGTGGTCATCGTTTAGGTCACGGTGTTTGGGATATGAAGTACGAGCGTACTGAATAATTTCTCTTTGGCATTATATGCTGAAGAAATAAAAAATTATTGATTTAATGACGTTTCGTTAAATCAATGAAAAAGCCAACCTTGTGTTGGCTTTTTTTCCCCTTGGAGAAAGAGATATGAAGCCAACAGCTACACTGCTAAATGAAGTATTAGATGAAGTGAGACCATTGATAGGTCAAGGAAAAGTGGCTGACTATATTCCTGCTTTAGCTAACGTGCCTGCGAGTAAATTAGGTATTGCAGTATGCTACAACGACGGAGAAGTTATTCAGGCGGGTGATAGCCAAGAAGGTTTTTCTATTCAATCGATCTCTAAGGTGTTGTCGTTAACACTTGCAATGACGTTATATGAACCAGAAGAGTTGTGGTCTCGAGTCGGAAAAGAACCATCAGGTCATGCATTTAACTCCATGATCCAGCTTGAGCTAGAAAAAGGTATCCCACGTAATCCGTTTATTAATCCTGGTGCGATTGTGGTGTCGGATTTATTGCATAGTCGTTTATGTGCACCGCAATATCGGATGTTGGAATTAGTGCGAGAGCTTTCTTGTAATCCGCATATTGTCTACGACAAAGTGGTGGCGAGCTCTGAAATGCAACATAGTGATCGTAATGCTTCCATTGCTTATTTGATGCGCTCCTTTGGTAACTTTGATAACGAAGTGATGCCAGTACTCACTAATTATTTTAGTTATTGTGCCCTTAAGATGAGTTGTGTCGATCTCGCCAGAACATTTAGTTATTTAGCCAATAAAGGGCTTCCTTTAGGCGCGAAAAAAAGAATTATCAGCCAAACTAAAAGTAAGCATATAAATGCATTGCTTGCGACCTGTGGTTTATATGATGGTGCAGGTGAATTTGCCTATCGTGTTGGCATGCCAGGGAAGTCTGGTGTAGGTGGTGGCATTGTTGCGATTGTACCGGGTGAGATGACGATTGCTGTATGGTCGCCAGAACTTGATCAATCCGGTAATTCTGTTGCAGGGACAGCAGCGTTAGAGAAATTATCTGAGCGTATTGGACGTTCTATTTTTTAGTGAGCCCGTATACATAAAACAGCGAGGCTCACATTAGGGGGAGAATCGTATGTTAATGAATAAGGGGTTTCACGGATTAAAAACATCAATATTAGGCGCAATAGTGGCGATGCTCAGCTTCTTTACGGTATCGGCTCATGCGGTTGAATGCAAGCCACAGTGGCATAACTCACTGAGTTTAAATGAAGGACGGTTAACTTTAGTACAAGGTAAACAAGAATTTATTGTTGATGCTAAAGGGCAGATGTTTTTCGATGTACATAAGGTTGCATTGAGTCCTAAACAAACACAATTATTATCGGACTATTACGAGCTTTTAGATAATGACTTGCCTTATTTGTTGTCGCATTCTCAGCGTATTGATAAGCAAGTGTGTGACTTTGTTTCGCTACGGATAGAACAAGAACAACGGTTGCAAGATGCGATTCCGGCATTAAAAAACTGGCGTAGCGTAACGTTAAATTAGTCTGTATGTAACAAGAGAAAAGCGAGCACTGTGAATAACATAGTACTCGCTTTTTTATTAGATATTATTCGTTCTCATCGTCAACGAAGGCTGCTAAGAGATCATTTAAGAATAATTTTCCGTGTTCGGTTATTTGCCAATGATCGCCTGTATCTTGGAGATAGTTTTGCGTTATCGCCCAATCAATTGTCGGCTCTATGGTTGTTAAGGCTAAACCAGTTCTTGCAACAAAATCTTGCTTTGGACAGGATTCTAGTAAACGAAAACGATTCATAAAGAACTCGAATGGACGTTCGCCATCAGCAACCTGATTCTCTTGTGTTAAATATGGCTTATCTGCTTGTAAATACCCACGAGGATGTTTGACTTTAACGGTACGGATAATTTGCCCATCAGCAAAACTAATTTTGCCATGTGCGCCACAACCAATGCCAAGGTAATCACCAAAACGCCAATAGTTAAGGTTATGCTGACATTGTTTTCCCGTCTTGCTGTAGCCTGATATTTCATATTGCTGATAACCGGCTTCTGTTAAAAGCTGATGACCTTGCTCAAAAATATCCCACAAGTCATCATCATCAGGCAATGTCGGTGGTTTTGAGTAATACAGGGTATTGGGTTCAATTGTCAGCTGATACCAAGACAAGTGCGGTGGATCGAGTGCGATCGCTTGTTTTAAATCACTGATCGCATCACTCACGCTTTGATCCGGTAAGCCATGCATAAGATCGACATTAAAGCTATTTAATCCCGCCTTCTTGGCAAGCCCAGCAGCACGAATCGCTTCATCTGCGCCATGAATACGGCCAAGACGGTCGAGCTTTTCATTTTGAAAACTTTGAATACCAATAGAAATACGGTTTACACCGGCTTGGCGATAAGCTTCAAAACGACCCGCCTCCACCGTGCCAGGGTTGGCTTCCATAGTGATTTCAATATCATCACTAAATAGAATGCGTTGCTCAATGGCTTTTAATAAACGACCAATCTCACTTGGAGAGATCAAGCTAGGCGTGCCTCCACCAATAAAAATTGAGTGTAGAGGACGTGCCCCATTGATTAGCTGATAAGCACTAAGATCGGTTTCTAAGTCGTCAATTAAGGCATCAATATAATCAAGCTCAGGAAGATCTGTCTTTAAGGCGTGAGAGTTGAAATCACAATAAGGACACTTTTGTACACACCAAGGGATGTGGACATATAAACTCAGTGGTGGAGGTACAAGCATTTAATCGGCCTTTAATGCGCTAAACAATTGCTGTAGTGCTTTACCACGGTGTGATAGTTGCTTTTTACGAGCAGGTGGAAGTTGAGCTGAAGCACATTGATCTTCGGGTACCCAAAATACCGGATCGTAACCAAAACCATTTTCGCCATGACGTTCATTTAAGATGCTACCTTCCCAAGAGCCATGACAAACCAGTGGCGTAGGATCGTTTTCATGGCGCATCATCACAAGAACACAATGGAAACGTGCAGTACGTTGCTCAACGGGGACATCTTTCATTTCCACAAGTAGCTTATCAATGTTGTCAGCATCTGATGCGTCTTTACCGGCAAAACGTGCAGAATAAATACCAGGAGCACCATTGAGGTAATCAACTTCTAAGCCAGAGTCATCAGCAATGGCTGGAAGGCCCGTTTCCTTTGCTGCATGGCGCGCTTTAATGATCGCGTTTTCAATAAATGTTGTGCCCGTTTCAGCAACGGATGAAACGTTATAATCACTTTGCGCGACTACATCAAAACCAAAATCAGCCAGTAAGTCGGCCATTTCTTTTACTTTGCCTTGGTTGCCAGTTGCTAGTACAAGTTTACTCATTTTGATGCCTTTTGAACGTCAAGCTATGTAATATTGGCGGCTATAATAACGGTTGTTATCGTAATAAAAAAGGCGCGAGTGCGCCTAGTGATTGTAGAGATATTGATGCTCAATTGGTTACTTGTCAACGAAGAAGGTCTGCTTAAAGGTCAGTGTTTCTTTTTTACCGTTTGAGAAAATAGTGATAGTAAAAGTAAACGTTTCATCATTAGCGTGTTTAAATTCAGCAAGGTAATAAATTGATTGACCTTCTTTTATTTCTCTAAAGTTCAAGTTTTTTTGCTGTCCTAATACATTACGAGCAATACCGGTTAACTGTGCTTTTACAGCTGTTTTTTCTTCTTTACTGGTATCGAGAATCGCAATATTGACCAAGGCACTGTAACGGCTGCGCTGAATTTTATAGTGGCTGGCAATCTCTGGGGTTATAAACGTTGAGGCAAAACTAGAATAATGCACTTCTAAATCGCCAAATTTTTTGAATTGTTCGGCATGGCTAGGCAGAGTGAAAACAAGCAGTAGAAGGCTGAGTAATATTTTCATTGAAGTATCCTTATCTTTCAGTAAGTCACTGAAGTATTTCCTTTATGCCACGACGTGTAGCTTTATTTGATCATTGTAGCTAAGAGTAGGGGGATAAAAAAAGCGAATATCGATAATTGATATTCGCTTTGTTGAACCGATCAAATTACATGATGGTGGCGATCTCTGAGGGAATAACTTTCGGGGTTTCAATCCGAATTTGTTTATGTCGACCTTGTAAGCCTTTCTCTAAATGAATTAACCCTTTAGCGACCTTAAATTGTTTTGAAAGGTACTTTACTAAATGGGCATTGGCTTTTCCGTCCACCGGTGGTGCGGTAATGGCAATTTTTACTTCGTTGCCATGCAAGCCGACGATTTGATCGCGGCTTGCTTTCGGTTGGATATAAAGTCGGATAATGAGATCGTCATCATCACGAAAGATGGTTTTTTCTGTCACAACATGTACCAAACGTTGCCAACTAAAGAGCCCATCGCGTAGTTAGCAAATTGCAGTGCAATAAAGATCACAAGAATACTCAGATCTAGGCCGCCCATTGCAGGTAGAACGCGGCGAACAGGTGCCATTAGTGGTTCGGTTAATTGGTGCATGACATATTCGATAGGGCTTCGACCTTGGCTAACCCAGCTTAAGATTGCACGGATTAATAACACCCAGAACAATAAGCTACCAGCCGCTTTCAATAATGCTAAAAGTCCTAAGAATAAGAAGCTTGGTTCAAAGGAAAAACCACCACTACTGATTGAAATAATGATGATAAATTTAGCGACACACAGTACATAAGCAAACAGAACAGTTGCCATATCTAGCGAACCAATTGATGGGATCACGCGGCGTAATGGCGCAACGATCGGTTGTGTCGCTTTAATAATAAATTGTGAGAAGGGATTATAAAAGTCTGCACGAGACCATTGTAACCAAACTCGTAATAATACGACCATGATGTAAAGATCAAAGCCGGTTTGAACTAGATAAACGAAAGGATTCATAGATAAACCTTAAAACAATTGTTCCATTTCTTTAGCTCGAGATACGGCTGCTTGCATCGCTTTAGCAACAATATCTGAGAATTGATGTTGATTAAATGTATTAATAGCTTCAGCTGTCGTGCCACCTTTTGAAGTGACTTGATCACGTAGTGTCGACAATGAAGTATCTGGATTCGCTTTTACTAATTCAGCTGCACCTAAAGCTGCTTGTTGAACCAGTAAGCGCGCAGTATCGGCATCAAACCCTTGGTTCATTGCTTCTTGCTGCATTGCTTCCATAAACAAAAAGAAGTAGGCGGGAGCACTGCCTGCTGCGGCAATAATACCATTGATACCTGACTCTTCTTGGACCCAACAAATTTCGCCTACGGCTTGTAATAGTTGAGTGGCAAATAGTCGGTCGGTTTCTGTGAGTTGTGGTTTCGCATATAAGCCGCTCATCCCCTTACCAATTAAAGAGGGAGTATTTGGCATTACACGAACTAATTCAACTTGCTGACCTAACATTTCACACAAACGATCGCAATTAATGCCAGCAGCAATAGAAATCACTAATTTTCCGGCAAAGTTAATGTCTTGCAGTGGTTTACACACTTCTTCCATAAGTTGTGGTTTAACCGCAAGAACAACAACATCAGCATTTTGAGCAGCATTTAAGTTATCGCTAGTGGTATGGATACCAAAGTCACGTGCTAAAGGTTCACGTCGAGCATCGCTAGGAGCGGTGGCCGTGAGCTTTTTTGCATCGTAACCGCTAGCAACTAAACCTGCGATAATTGAGCGAGCCATATTACCTGCCCCAATAAAGGCAATTGAGCGTTGTTCCATGTAAAATCCTTATAAATAGGTACAAACTTAATGTTTTTTACCTTAATTGAGCTGTTGTTATCATGAACAGTACGAATATTGGTAATTATTCTTTGTTGCCATAATCACGAGCACCAAAAATCGCGGTGCCGATACGAACAATTGTGCTGCCAGCTGCAATTGCTGCTTCCATATCACCACTCATTCCCATTGATAATGTATCAACGTTTGGATAGGTCAATTTCAGCTGTTCTAGTGTATCAGCCAATGCTTTAAAAGTGGCAAATTGGCTGTCGTAATCTGTAGCCGGTTGTGGGATCGACATTAAACCGCGCAGTTCAATATTTGGCATTGCTGCTATTTCTGCGGCTAGTGCAGGCACTTCAGCCAATGTTATCCCCGATTTTGTTGCCTCAGCGCTGCTATTAACTTGCAGTAAGACTTGTAGCGGTGCCATTGATGTAGGACGTTGATCGTTTAAACGTTTTGCTGTTTTGATGCGATCAATAGAGTGCACCCAATCAAAATGTTCTGCGACAAGGCGAGTTTTATTGGATTGGATCGGCCCAATAAAATGCCATACAAGCAAGTTGTTCTCTGGATGGCCCGAAAAGTGATTTACCTTATCAACACCTTCCTGTACATAGTTTTCGCCAAATGCATACTGGCCTGCAGCGATGGCTTCTTCGATCGCTTCCACTGGCTTGGTTTTACTTACTGCCAATAGTTGCACGGAATCTGCAGCCCTGCCGCATTTTTCAGTTACTAGGGTGATCTGGTTGATGACCTTAGCAATATTTTGTTTGATACTAGTCATAATTGATTCTTGGGGAAAATTTATGGATATCACCGAATTACTGGATTTTAGTGTAAAGCATAACGCATCGGATCTACATCTTTCTGCAGGTGTTCCACCGATAATTCGTGTTGATGGCGATGTTAGAAAACTCAGTATGCCTGCACTCGATCACAGTGAAGTGCACCGTTTAGTATTTGATATTATGAACGATGCCCAACGCCGTGAGTATGAAGAAAACTTAGAAGTCGATTTTTCATTTGAAATTCCCGACATCGGTCGCTTCAGAGTCAATGCTTTTCATCAGTCTCGAGGTTGTTCGGCGGTGTTTCGAACTATCCCTATTCATATTCCAACATTGGAATCGTTAAACGTTCCTAATGTTTTTTATGATATTGCCCAGCTTACACGTGGCTTGGTATTAGTAACGGGTGCGACTGGCTCAGGTAAATCGACCACGATTGCTGCGTTAGTTGATTATATCAATACCAACTATAACCGTCATATTCTGACGATTGAAGATCCGATTGAATTTGTTCACAGCAGTAAACGTTGCTTGATCAATCAGCGAGAAGTACACCGTGATACATTGGGCTTTCAAAACGCACTGCGTTCAGCACTGCGTGAAGATCCCGATGTCATTTTAGTTGGTGAGCTTCGTGATCAAGAAACAATCAGTTTAGCGTTAACTGCAGCTGAAACGGGGCACTTAGTTTTAGGTACCTTGCATACAAGCTCTGCGGCAAAAACAGTCGATCGTATCATTGATGTTTTCCCTGGAAGTGATAAATCCATGGTTCGCTCTATGTTATCGGAGTCGTTACGTGCTGTGGTATCACAAAGCTTATTAAAGTGTGTGAGCGGTGGTCGTGTAGCCAGCCATGAAATTATGATGGCAACACCTGCGATTCGTAACTTGATCCGTGAAGATAAAGTCGCGCAAATGTTTTCAATGATCCAAACCGGCTCATCGATGGGAATGCAAACCATGGAGCAAAGCGTGAAGATGCTGGTGGCAAAAGGCTTAGTTGAAGCTGAAGAAGGTCGCCGTATTGTTGATACTAGTCAGCGCGGCTTCTAATGACATCTCAGGTTTAACGAGGTAGGAAAAGAGATGAATTTAGACAGTATATTAGCGCAAATGGTTAAGCGTAAAGCGTCGGATTTATATATTACCGTCGGCTCAGCATGCTTACTTAAAATCGATGGTAACTTACATCATCTTGGCGAATTACTTAATCGCGCAGCGGTGGATTCTTTGTTCCACGAAGCCATGGATGAGGAGCTGTATAAAGAATTTGTTACGACGCGTGAAGCCAATTTTGCCATTGTACGTAATGGTTGTCGTTTTCGATTAAGTGCATTTTGGCAACGTGAATTACCAGGTATTGTGGTCCGTCGAATCGAAACCAAGATACCGAATATTCATGATCTTAACCTACCGCTGGATATGGAAAGATTAGCACTGGCAAAACGTGGTTTGGTGCTGGTGGTTGGTGCGACAGGTTCTGGTAAATCGACATCCATGGCGGCAATGACCGGTTTTAGAAATCAAAACCGCTGTGGGCATATTTTAACGGTTGAAGATCCGATTGAGTTTATCCATGAACATAACAAATGCATCATAACTCAGCGTGAGGTTGGGCTTGATACTGCCAGTTATGAAGTGGCATTAAAAAATTCACTGCGTCAAGCCCCTGATATGATCTTGATCGGTGAAATCCGAAGTCGTGAGACGATGGAATATGCGATGACGTTTGCCGAAACAGGGCACTTGTGTATGGCAACGCTACACGCGAATAACGCTAACCAAGCACTTGAGCGTATTCTTCACCTTGTACCAAAAGAGCGCCGCGAGCAGTTTTTGTTTGATCTATCGTTAAACTTAAAATGTATTTTAGCGCAACAGTTGATCCCTGATGCCAATGGTGTCGGACGACATGGTGTTTATGAACTGCTGCTCAATACGCCACGTGTCGCAGACTTGATCCGTCGCGGTGAGTTGCATGAAATTAAAGATGTGATGGCTAAATCAAATCAGGCAGGAATGGTGACGTTTGATCAATCGTTATATGCATTATTTCTAGATGGGAAAATCACCGAGCAAGATGCACTTCACCACGCTGATTCACCGAATGATCTTCGTTTAATGATTAAAGTGGGTGATCCTAATAATAAAACGTCTAACAGTGCCAGTGCTCTATCTGGTGTGAAATTAGATTTTCAGTAATAGGATTATGATGATCCTAATACATTAAGAATATTATGAACTAATCACTCATATTTAATGCTTTATTTGATCTAAATTTTAAGTTGTTGAATTATATTTAAAATAATTTCATGTGTTTAAGTGGTAATTGTCGGAACAGCTTTTGGGTTCAAGAGGTGAAAAAGCTGTACAAGCTGTACAAACAAGAAACAGCGAGGCCTTGAGGGAGGATCTTAGTACAGGTTTTGATCGTGTTTAGCTTTATGATGATCAATAAGAGAAAAGCTGTACAAGATATCGACAGTTGTTAAATGTTAAATAATAAAAAAGACAAGTACCTCAACAGGAATTGTCTTTTTTGTTTTGGAAACTTGTAATATTAAGCGCCGTATTGACGTTCAAACCAGCTTTCTAAAATAACGACAGCGGATTGTGAGTCGATATTACCTTTACTTAATGAGCGATAACCACCACGCTCAAACAGCTCTGCTTTTGCTTCAACAGTACTTAAACGTTCATCATGTAATTCAACTTGGCAACCAAAACGACCATGTAAGCGGTTAGCAAATTTTTTCGCTCGTGGTGTAATGCTTTCAAGCTCTTTACCTTTAAGATCTAAAGGTAATCCTACAACGACTAAATCAGGGAGCCATTCTTTTAAAATCTTTTCAATATCATCCCAATTTGGGATTCCATCTTTTGCTTTTAAAGCGGCAAGGGGAGTAGCGATTCCTGTTAGCTCTTGACCAATAGCAACACCAATACTTTTGGTGCCGTAATCAAAACCTAATACACTGCGAGATTGACTCATGCGTGACCTATATCTAAAGAAAGGTTTGCTGGCGTAAAGCCAAGTTTTTCAATGGCTTTATGCCAACGTTCGTCGATAGGAGTGGAAAAAATAATGGTGTCATCGGCCTCAATAGTGAGCCAATTGTTATCAACCAGTTCTTGCTCTAATTGACCTGCATCCCACCCTGCATAACCCAGTGCGACCAGAAATTGTGTAGGCGCTAGTGAAGTACCCAGTTCAGATAAAATATCAAGTGAGGTGGTCACCGCCAATGCGTTATTCACAGGCAAACTTGAACTATATTCACCTTTTGTAGTGTGAAGTACAAAACCACGATCTTCAGAAACGGGCCCGCCATTAAGCACAAGTGACTCTAAACTAACAGGGTCGGCAACAGGCAGTTTTCTCTCTATTTCTATTTGCTCCAACATATCAGCAATAGAAATATCGATAGGTTGATTGATAATGATCCCCATAGCGCCTTCATCATTATGCTCACAAAGATAAATAACACTTTGCTTAAATTGAGGATCTTGCATAGTGGGCATAGCCACTAAAAAGTGGTTAGTCAAATTCATCTACAACACCAGAGTTTGATACAAACCAGCGAGCGTTCCACTCGTGACTGATAGGCAAAAAAGCAGCGACATTGCCGCTGCATTCTTGATTTGAGTATGGTTGATGATTGTCAGTAAAGCGATATTACTTCGCGTTTACTCGACGTTCGATAGCATCCATTAATTTACCTGTAATTGAGATATCAAAAGCTGCTTCAATCTCACGGATACAGGTTGGGCTCGTCACATTAATTTCCGTTAGCTTGTCACCAATTACATCAAGACCAACAAAAATTAGGCCTTTTTCTTTTAGAACAGGTGCCACTGTTTCTGCGATTTTACGATCAGTTTCACTGATTGGACGCGCTTCACCACGACCGCCTGCAGCTAAGTTACCGCGAGTTTCTCCTTTGGCTGGAATACGCGCTAGGCAGTAAGGCATAGGCTCGCCATCAACCACTAAGATGCGCTTATCACCATTACTAATATCAGGAACAAAGGTTTGTGCCATACAGTAGTTTTGACCCATATTAGTCAGCGTTTCAATGATCACTGATACGTTAGGATCGCCTTTCATTACACGGAAAATTGAAGAGCCGCCCATGCCATCAAGTGGCTTTAGGATCACATCACCGTGTTCTTGGTGGAACGCTTTTAGTTTCTCAGCGCGACGAGTAACAATAGTGGTTGGTGTCAGCTCTGGGAACCATGCTGTAAATAGCTTTTCATTACAGTCACGTAAGCTTTGTGGTTTATTAACGATTAGCGCACCGTTATCTTCTGCACGCTCAAGGATGTAAGTCGCGTAAATGTATTCAGTATCAAATGGAGGATCTTTACGCATTAGAACAGCATCAAGATCTGATAATTCAATCTCTTGCTCGCTGTGGAAATCAAACCAGTGTTCAGGATCTTGTTGTACTGTGACGACACGAGTACGAGCAATCGCTTTGCCTTGCTCTAACGAAAGATCATTCATTTCCATGTAATGAATTTCCCAGCCGCGACGCTGAGCTTCTAACATCATGGCAAAGCTTGAATCTTTCTTGATATTGATAGACTCGATAGGGTCCATCACGATACCCAGTTTGATCATTGTGTTCTCCTAATCTAATTAGCCTAAATCACCAAAACGTACTTGTAGTGCGGTGATGGCTGTCATTGCTGTGGTTTCAGTACGAAGTACACGAGGCCCCAACAAAATTTCATCAAATTTATATTCTTCCGTCATGCCGATTTCTTCCGCTGATAAACCGCCTTCAGGACCAATCAACAAACGTAGATTAGTCACAGGTGTCGGCAAGGTATTAATGGAATACTTAGCACGAGGGTGTAAATTGAGCTTTAATCCATCATATTCTTCAGCACACCATTGTTCCAGTTTCATTACTGGGCGAATGGTGGGTACAACGTTACGACCACATTGCTCACAGGCAGCAATGGCGATCTTTTGCCATTGTTCGAGTTTCTTTTCAAAACGCTCAGCATTTAATTTAACGCCGCAGCGTTCTGAAATTAGCGGTGTAATGGTATTTACCCCTAACTCTACTGATTTTTGAATGGTGAATTCCATTTTATCACCACGTGAAATCACCTGACCTAAATGGATATCTAGTGGGGATTCAATATTGTTTTCAACCCGAGATTGGATCTCAACTTCAACGCTTTTTTTACTTGCGTTGGTGATCACAGCGGGAAACTCTGCATTACTGCCATCAAACATTAATAGTTCTTGACCTGCTTGCATACGCATAACGCGGCCAACATGGTTAGCAGCATCGTCACTGAGCATTACCTTGCCTTGGGAAGGTAAAGATTCTGGATGATAAATACGTGGGATTCTCATAATGCGGTCATCTATGCAATAAAAAAAGAGTAATGATGAATCTTAACATGGATGCTCTGTTCGCCAATTATTCGAGGTTAAATAAAACGCGTTATTTACATATAACGCGTTTTTGAACGCTAAAGTGCGTGTAAGTAAAAGATGCTGTTATGAACAACGGCTCGCAAGAATAGGGTTAACGTTACCTTGGATTTTTTCAATCTTAGCGGCACGTTGACATTCCCATTTAGTCACTGGGTATTGTTTATCCCAAGCATCCATTAATCGACGTTGTTGACGACTCATTTTATATTTTGGATATACGGCTTCAAAATACATATAAGTACGAGCAATCACACCGCGCGCTCGCTCTGGCGGTTGAGCATCATGATCTTTTTTATCAATGATCATGTCGCAACTACCAAATGAACGATAATTCTTGCTGTTGGTTTTAGGTAGCATGACATAATTATAGTTTTGTCGTGCTGCATTAACGGCACCAATAGCAGGGTATAAATTATAAAGGTCGGATTGCATTAAGCGGTATTCGTTATTGGCTTTTTCAGCACATTTACGGCCTTTAAAGGCTTTTCCCTTACGATCAACACAAATGACAGCACCGTCACGCCACTCACTAAAAGCGCGACCAAAGTTCTCGGCAGGAACGACATGCTCTGCTTCCCAACGTTTAACGCGTTTTTTATACACTTCAGTGGTAAAACCGGATGGTAATGTCACGTATTTTTTATTGTTGAAATCGGCACCACAGTAAATGGTTTTCATGTCTTGAGGAGAAATATAAATTTCCTTTTGCATGATTTTTTTTGCTTTGCTGAAAGAAGGGTTTTTCGTGTTGCCAAGGTCGCTTGGCTTATAAGAGGTCGCAAGTGCGGTAACAGGTAACAGTAGGGCAATAGCAAAAAAGCTTGAGATACGCGTCATGAATGTATGTCATTAATTATTTATCGTATCACTAGCTTACTGATATTTTTCTCTTTGAGAAGTGTGTCGCAATTATTTGTAACTATGCTTTGAGATTATTTTTATACAAAATTTTATGTTACTGAGGCGAGTACACCAAAACTTCACGGCATCGGCGACAATGGTAGTTGGCTTGTCCACGTAAAATACGGTTATGCCGGCGGATGGTTAACGGATATTCGCTACAGCTGCATTTATAAAGATAAGTGTCACCTGCGACAGAGCTGACATCAAAGCTATGTGTTGTTCTTGGCGCTACCTGAAACACTTCTCGCATGATCAATTGCCACTCTCTGCCATGCGGTTTTACTCGTCCAAACAGTTTAAACACGATTAAATGTGCCACTTCGTGTGGAACGACTTCGTTTAGAAAAGCGTCTGCGTTTTCATTGAGTAAGACTGGGTTAAAACGTACTTCCCAACTTTGTAAGCGTGCACTTCCTGCAATTTTCCCTCGTTGGGTAAAAGTCACCGTTGGCATTTTTAAACGTTTATTAAGGCGTTGATTTGCGGTTTTGATGGCGTGTTCGACACGTTTGATTACTTGTTGTTGCAGTGAGTTCATTCTTACTCGTTCTTTGTTATTGAGATCTGCACTATACACCGAAGATAAAGCGCTGGCGAGAGTAGGTGAGCAAGGTGTTTTTATTGTAAATAGATAAACAATAAGTAATAAAAAAGGACGCCTAAGCGTCCTTTTTTGTGCACAATTAAGTGTATTACTTAATGTTTGCGAAATCGCGAAGTGCAGCCACTTTATCTGTTTTTTCCCAAGGGAACTCTTCACGGCCAAAGTGACCGTAAGCTGCAGTCTTCTTATAAATTGGCTGTAGAAGATCTAGCATTTCTTGCAGGCCATATGGACGTAGGTCGAAGTGCTGGCGTACTGCTTCAATGATGATCTCATGTGCTACTTTTTCAGTACCGAATGTTTCCACCATGATAGATGTAGGATCGGCTACACCGATAGCGTAAGAAAGTTGGATTTCACAACGATCTGCCATGCCTGCTGCGACGATATTTTTTGCTACATAACGTGCAGCATATGCTGCTGAACGGTCAACTTTTGATGGATCTTTACCAGAGAAAGCCCCACCACCGTGACGTGCAGCACCGCCGTAGGTGTCGACGATGATCTTACGGCCAGTCAAACCACAGTCACCCATTGGGCCACCGATAACGAAACGGCCGGTTGGGTTAATAAAGAATTTTGTCTCTTTATTTAACCATTCAGAAGGCAGTACTGGTTTGATGATTTCTTCCATTACTGCTTCACGTAGATCAGACGTTGAAATTGAATCACTGTGCTGAGTTGATAGAACAACCGCATCAATACTAACAATTTTACCTTGATCGTAAGCGAACGTTACCTGAGATTTTGCATCAGGGCGTAACCAAGGAAGCGTGCCATTTTTACGTACTTCTGCTTGGCGCTGAACTAAGCGGTGAGAGTAAGTGATTGGCGCAGGCATGAAGACTTCAGTTTCATTGGTTGCGTAACCAAACATGATACCTTGGTCACCAGCACCTTGCTCTTTAGGATCGGTTTTATCAACACCTTGGTTGATATCAGGAGACTGCTTACCGATGGTGTTCATTACTGCACAAGAGTTTGCATCAAAGCCCATATCAGAATGGACATAACCGATTTCACGTACGGTTTCACGTGTTAGCTCTTCAATATCAACCCAAGCAGATGTTGTGATCTCACCACCAACCATTACCATGCCGGTTTTTACGTAAGTTTCACAAGCTACACGCGCTTTAGGATCTTGTTCAATAATTGCATCCAATACAGCATCTGAAATTTGATCTGCAATTTTATCTGGATGACCTTCTGATACCGACTCAGAAGTGAATAAATGTTTTGCCATCGGTAGTCTCACTTTCTTTTGAATTTAGTCGCACGGTAGCGTTTATAACGCTGTTATATAGCTATATGTACGTTTGTATGTATAGAGCTACTTCCGTCTAGACGTCTATAATACATCGAGAACAGATAAAATCAACAATATGAAAACTAGGGTTTCTGATTGTATAAAAAAATTAAATAGCTCTGTTGTGGTGGTTTACAGATATAGTTTTTAACTAACGTACTGATAAGTAATAATATTTACTTTCAGTATTTACAATGTAATTTTTTTAAACTAAAAAGTGCAATCACAAATTGACTATATAAAGTTTCTTTTTTTAAAAATTACGATAAACAGACTTTATATACCTAAGTACAGCTTTATTTAATAGGTAATAAAGTTTGCTTCGTTTGCTGGTGGACTTAGTTATAGATTGCTGTATCTATAATACGACAAGAATTTATTATCTTTTTTCGAACAGGTTGATGAGATCAACGGTACCTGCTTGAGCACGAGACACGTAATTTGCCATGATCAAAGAGTGGTTAGGTAATAAACCAAATCCCATACCATTTAAAATCATTGGGCTCCAAACAGTTTCTTGTGTTGCTTCAAGCTCACGAATTATTTGATCAATCATGACCGTTGCTTTTTCTTCTTCTAACAGTGGTTTAAAATCATGTTTCATTGCATTCATGAGCAGTAATATGGCCCAAGTAGAGCCTCGTGATTCGTAAAAAACATTATCAATTTTGAACCAGCTTGTTTTCGACGCATTGAGTGAAACTTCCTTACCTTCTGCTTCTCTATCCATTATTAACTGTGGTTCACCCACAGATGAGCCAAGATCTTGTGAAATAGTGCCTAAGCGTTTTTGTACTACTTCAAGCCAAGCCACTAAATTATCATCCCGTGAATAAAATTGTGCTGGGTGGCGAGATGCCGAAAGGCGGTCACGGTATCGAGTAAGGGCGTCAATTGCATTTTGATATTCAGACTCTGCGCTTGGAAAGTTCCAACTATTGCTATTGATATTAAGTGCTGGTTGGGCTTCTTTTAAATCTGAATCGATATGGCTTTCATTTTGAGGACGGCTAAGATTATCTTTTAGTACTAGTGCCATATCTCGCACTTGGGTTAATACACCAGTTTCCCATGCCGGCATGTTATCCATTAATAAGCTTGGAGGGAGTTTATCGTTTGTAAGAAAGCCTCCAGATTTATTAATTAATAGCTCAGAAATATGAATCAACGTTGTGGTGGTTTCATACCCAGTCGTTAAAGTTTGTTGATTGAGCTTGGCTTGTTCTGCCGCATAACTGTCTGGATTAAATGTATCTGGTTCAAATGACCAATAAACAGATAAAAGGTAAAGTACGAAGGTGAAGAATACTGCGCCAATAATGACTTTTACTTTCGACATAACCACCTCTTTGGGATTGCTTAATATTAACTTTTTTTCATTTATCTATTAGCTATATGTAAAAAAGTGAAGGTTTGTTAATACCAATCCTAATATTAAGCGCCGTTTATTAATGCGTAGAAAAAGACGCTGAATGAACAAATAGTGACTTTTTAATACGTGATATTTCGCTGTTTTAAGCCTATAAATCAGTGGTTTTTTAAGGTTAAAGTAGAGGATATACGCAAAAATATTGATGAGTAATGAGTCTATCTATTTGGTTCTATTAGATATTAAGTCTGCTTGGTGAGAGATGTCACAATTATGGTGATTCTGTATCTAGCTTGGTATACACTAACGCAGCTTAGTATTTTTGTAGCACGGATATGACACTAAAAGTCGCAATAAATGGATTCGGTCGCATTGGTCGCAGTGTGCTTCGCGCATTGTATGAAAGCGGCAAACATCATCAGATTAACGTCGTGGCAGTTAACGAATTAGCAGAGCCGGAAGCAATGGTTCATCTACTTCAATACGATTCTAGCCATGGACGTTTCAAAAATCCTGTCAGTCATGATCAGGAGCATCTTTTTATTGCCCATGACAATGGTCGCCAAGATCAAATTCGTATCCTTCACCAACTTGATCTAAAATTGTTGCCTTGGCATGATCTTGATGTCGATATTGTTTTAGACTGTACTGGTAAGTTTGGCTCTCGTGCCGACGGTTTAGCGCATATCGCATCAGGCGCTAAAAAAGTATTATTTTCCCATCCTGCTAGCAAAGATATTGATTGCACTGTTATCTATGGTGTTAATCATCAACAATTAACATCTCAGCACCGCATTGTTTCTAATGGCTCATGTACAACGAACTGTATTGTTCCCATTATAAAAATCTTAGATGACCAGTTTGGTATTGAATCTGGCACCATTACGACAATTCATTCAGCCATGAATGATCAGCAAGTCATTGATGCTTATCATCCTGATTTACGCCGAACGCGCGCAGCAAGTCAGTCAATTATTCCAGTTGATACTAAACTACACCTTGGAATTGGTCGTATATTTCCGAAGTTTTCCGACAAATTTGAAGCCATTTCTGTGAGGGTGCCCACAATAAATGTCACTGCTATGGATTTGAGTGTCACTGTTAAAACAAATGTGAAAGTTAATGACGTAAATCAATCATTAAAAAACACGTCTCGTTGTACATTAAGTGGTATTGTGGATTACACAGAAGCGCCTTTAGTGTCGATTGACTTTAATCACGATCCCCATAGTGCA
The DNA here is from genome assembly GCF_000153325.1 of Photobacterium sp. SKA34. Classification (GTDB taxonomy): domain Bacteria; phylum Pseudomonadota; class Gammaproteobacteria; order Enterobacterales; family Vibrionaceae; genus Photobacterium. The sequence goes on along the minus strand of NZ_CH724145.1, from coordinate 265,454 downwards.
ATTGTTGATGGCAGCCAAACTAGGGTAAGCAACCAGCATTTGATTAAATTGTTGGTATGGTGTGACAATGAATGGGGCTTTGCTAATCGAATGTTGGATACAGCGTTAGCAATGTACGCAACCGAACATACGGATACTGAAAAGTAAAATAGTAAGAATTACAGGGCTTGGCGTTGAACATTAACGACGGCAGGCTGTCAATTTTATGAACTTTTATTTTTAATAATGTTTGAGAGGACAAAACATGTCTGTAATCAAGATGACTGATCTGGATCTAGCTGGTAAGCGTGTATTTATTCGTGCTGACCTAAATGTGCCAGTAAAAGACGGTAAAGTAACTTCAGATGCACGTATCATTGCATCTCTACCTACAATTAAGCGTTGTCTAGAAGCTGGCGCTAAAGTAATGGTTACTTCTCACCTAGGTCGTCCAACGGAAGGCGAATACGCAGAAGAATTCTCTCTACAGCCTGTAGTTAACTACTTAAACGACGCACTAGATTGCGACGTTAAACTAGCAAAAGATTACCTAAATGGTCTTGAGCTAAATGCTGGTGAGCTTGTTGTTCTTGAAAACGTACGTTTTAACAAGGGCGAGAAGAAAAACGAAGACGAACTATCTAAGCAATACGCTGCACTTTGTGACGTATTCGTAATGGATGCATTTGGTACCGCTCACCGTGCACAAGCATCAACTTACGGTGTGGGTATGTTTGCGCCAGTTGCATGTGCTGGCCCTCTACTAGCTGGCGAGCTAGAAGCACTAGGCAAAGCAATGGACAATCCAGCACGCCCAATGGTTGCTATTGTTGGTGGTTCTAAAGTATCAACTAAGCTAACTGTACTTGAGTCACTATCTAAAATTGCTGACCAAATCGTAGTAGGTGGTGGTATTGCTAACACATTCATCGCAGCTGAAGGTAACGATGTAGGTAAGTCTTTATACGAAGCTGACCTAATCCCAACAGCTAAAGAACTAATGGCACACACTGACATTCCAGTAGCAACGGATGTGGTGTGCGCTAAAGAGTTCTCTGATTCTGCTGAAGCAACTATCAAGCCTGCAACTGAAATTGCAGCTGACGACATGGTTCTTGACCTAGGTCCTGATTCAGCACAAGCACTTGCTGACATCATCATGAACGCGAAAACGATTCTTTGGAACGGCCCTGTAGGCGTGTTTGAAATCGAGCAATTTGGTAAAGGAACTGAAGTTGTTGCTAACGCAATCGCGGAATCTGCTGGTTTCTCTGTTGCGGGCGGTGGTGACACACTAGCGGCTATCGATAAGTACGGCATCAAAGATAAAGTATCTTACATCTCAACAGGTGGCGGTGCGTTCCTTGAGTTCGTTGAAGGTAAGAAATTACCTGCAGTTGAAATGCTAGAGTCTCGCGCTAAAGCATAATTATTTTGGGCGTGGGAGCCGAATTTACACTACGTATGAGTGTTGCTTCCACGTTTAAATGTTTGTGATAGCTATTAACTTTCAGTAGAATAGCAAGTAATCGCAAACGTTTGCACAAGAATTTTTCCACAGACAACAAAGTAAATAATAGGACTATTGTTATGTCTAAGATCTTTGATTTTGTAAAACCTGGTGTTATTTCTGGCGACGACGTTCAGAAAGTATTCGCAGTAGCTAAAGAAAACAACTTCGCTCTACCTGCTGTTAACTGTATCGGTACTGATTCTGTTAACGCAGTACTAGAAGCGGCAGCTAAAGTTAAGTCTCCAGTTATCGTTCAGTTCTCTAACGGCGGTTCTGCATTCTTTGGTGGTAAAGGTCTTAAACTAGAAGGTCAAGGTTCACAAATCCTTGGCGGTATCGCTGGTGCTAAGTATGTTCACGCTGTTGCTGAGTCTTACGGTGTTCCTGTAATTCTTCACACAGACCACGCTGCTAAGAAACTGCTTCCTTGGATCGACGGTCTACTAGACGCGGGTGAAGAGTTCTTCGCTCAAACTGGTAAGCCTCTATTCTCTTCTCACATGATCGACCTTTCTGAAGAGTCGCTAGAAGAGAACATCGAAATCTCAGCTAAGTACCTTGCGCGTATGGCTAAGATGAACATGACACTAGAAATCGAACTAGGTTGTACTGGTGGTGAAGAAGACGGCGTTGATAACTCTCACATGGACGCATCTGAGCTTTACACTTCTCCAGAAGACGTTGCATACGCATACGAGAAACTAAGCGCTGTTAGCCCACGTTTCACTATCGCTGCTTCTTTCGGTAACGTACACGGTGTTTACCAAGCAGGTAACGTTGTACTAACTCCAACTATTCTACGTGACTCTCAAGCATACGTTTCAGAGAAGTTTGGTCTTCCAACTAACTCTCTAGACTTCGTATTCCACGGTGGTTCAGGTTCTTCTGAAGCTGAAATCCAAGAGTCTATCGGTTACGGTGTTATCAAAATGAACATCGATACAGATACTCAGTGGGCTTGTTGGGATGGTATCCGTCGCTACGAAGCTGAAAACCACGATTACCTACAAGGTCAAATCGGTAACCCAACAGGTGAGTCAGCGCCTAACAAAAAATATTACGATCCACGCGTATGGCTACGTGCAGGTCAAGTATCAATGGTTGAGCGTCTAGAAAAAGCATTTGCTGATCTAAACGCAGTTGACGTTCTTTAATCGAACTTCAGCCATATAAAATATGAAAAAGTCCGCTTAGGCGGACTTTTTTTTGTATTTATTGATATATTGTACTTACATTGTTCTAAAGTAATATTTAAGTTAATTTATGTAAACATAGTTTTTTTTAGTAGCTATTTACTGATAAAAACAGGAATAATTAGTATCAATATTCCGTAAGTATGTTTTTTACGAAAAGATAAACAAACGGAAATCTGTTCTAATGGAATGAATAGTAGAATAATTATTTTATCTACTCTTAATCTATAGATATTTTTTAGTAAATTCGAGAGAGAACTTCAAATGACTGAGAGCGTTACAGACAAGGTTGTCGAAAAAATTTCTGATAACACATTAACTAATGGCGTATTGCACGCAAGTAACTGGATTACTGATAATCAAGATCTTCTGGTTCAATATGCAGTAAATCTAGTTTCAGCCCTTCTTATTTTATTTATTGGTAATATGATTGTTAAAGCAGTTGCTGGCGCAGTTGCTAAAGTATTACGCAAAAAAGAAATGGATAACGCGGTGGTTGAATTTATTCACGGCTTAGTTCGTTATCTATTATTTGTTATCGTATTAATTGCTGCTCTTAGCCGTATTGGCGTTCAAACTGCTTCAGTGGTAGCAGTGATTGGTGCCGCGGGTCTTGCCGTTGGTCTTGCTCTTCAAGGTTCTCTATCAAACTTTGCTGCAGGCGTTCTGATTGTTGCTTTCCGTCCATTCAAATCTGGTGATTTTGTTGAAGTTGCCGGTGTTTCTGGCGCAGTTGAATCAATTCAGATTTTCTCTACAGAGCTTCGTACGGCTGACAACAAAACAGTTGTAGTACCAAACTCATCTATCATTGGTAACCCAATTACAAACTATTCTCGTAATTCGACACGTCGTATTGATCTTACAATTGGTGTTTCTTACAGTGCTGATCTTCAAAAAACAAAAGAAGTACTTAAGCGCGTTGTAACTGCTGATGAGCGTGTTCTTAAAGATCCAGAGCCAACAATTGGTGTTGTGGCTCTAGCTGACTCTTCTGTAAACTTCGTAGTACGTCCATGGGTTAATACGCCTGATTACTGGGCTGTATACTTCGATCTTAACCAAGCTATCAAGGAAGAGCTTGATAAAGAAGGTATCGAAATTCCATTCCCACAAATGGATGTTCACCTAAACAAAGTTGATGCTTAATTTACTTAAAGCATAACGAAGAGAAATGGAGCCTAAATGGCTCCATTTTTTATCTATAGAAAATAGAAAGAGTCATTAAGTCGTTACAAAGGAACGTTGTTCAAAATAAATAATGTTATAAGGGATAGATTCCATATTTTTAGGGTCAAAGTTCATAGATTATTTATCTCATGACTACGATAAATAAAAATAACTCTTTGTTAGCGAGAATTGATAATGAAAAAACACCTATTAGCTATATTATTAAGTACCAGTGCACTTATCTCTACAGGCGCTGTTGCTGCTGATCTATCATTTCCTCATATAGAAACAACTGGACGCGGTGAAGTTGTTGTTAAACCGGACATGGCTGCATTTTCTGTGGATGTCGTTGCTACGCAACCTACAGCTTCAGGAGCAAAGCAAGCTGCGGATCAGGCTGTAACAAAATTTATAGATCGTTTAACTAAAGCAGGTGTTGAACGTAAAAATATTAATAGTGCCAATATTTCTCTTTCTGCACAGTACCGTTACCCTAAAGACAAAGCGCCAGAGTTCACTGGCTTTAAAGCGACTCGTAATGTCGTTGTAACGGTTTATAAATTAGAAAATCTAAACACTTATCTTGATGACGCATTAGGGGATGGTATTAATCAAATTAATAACATTACTTTGAAAGTAAAAGATCAGAAGAAGTATCAAGATGAAGCTCGTCAAGCGGCCATTGCTAATGCTAAAGAAGTTGCAGCATCATTAGCTAAAGGCTTTGGTGATAAAGTTGAAGGCGTGTGGCAGATAGATTACAACACCAATGCTCGTCCAATGCCTTATGGCATGAGAAGTGCTCCAATGATGTATGCAAGCGATGAAAATTCCGCTGTGAATCAAAGCTACAGTGATAATAACATCGTGATTTCTGATAGTGTAAATGTGATTTTTAAATTAGCTAAGTAATCATATTCTGTATCATGTTTCGACATAGAATACGTTGATGAGATAAAAAAGGAGAGCCTCGGCTCTCCTTTTTACGATCATGCTTACGTCATTAATTATGAGCAATTAGTGCAAAATACGGGCGCGAATAGTACCTTCGATTGTTTTCAGTTTTGCTAGTGCTTCTTTTGAACGTTCAGTTTCAACATCAATAACCACATAACCAATTTCAGCGCCTGTTTGTAAGAACTGAGCGGCGATATTGATACCTTCTGAAGCAAAAATTGTAGTGATTTGATTTAAGACTCCAGGGCGGTTTTCATGAATATGAAGTAGACGAGAGCAACCACGGTGCTCAGGTAGTGATACCTCAGGGAAGCCAACAGCAGATAGCGTTGAACCATTATCTGAGTATTTCACTAGTTTACCCGCCACTTCAATGCCAATATTTTCCTGTGCTTCTTGCGTTGATCCTCCAATGTGAGGCGTCAAAATAACGTTATCAAATTGCAGCAGGGGGGATTCAAATGGGTCGTTATTGGTTTTAGGTTCTACAGGGAATACATCGATAGCAGCGCCTGCAATATGTTTGCTTTCTAATGCGCTACAAAGGGCATCAATATCAACGACAGTTCCACGTGCTGCGTTAATAAAAATAGAACCTGGCTTCATGCGTGCAAATTCTTCAGCACCCATAATGTTTTGTGTCTCTGGCGTTTCTGGAACGTGCAGTGAAATCACATCCGATTTATTTAACAGCTCACTTAACGATGCGACTTGTGTTGCATTACCTAAGGTTAATTTACTTTCAATATCGTAAAAACAAACGCGCATTCCGAGGTTTTCAGCCAATATACCAAGTTGAGTACCAATATGACCGTAGCCGATAATACCTAAGGTTTTACCACGCGCTTCAAATGAGTTATCTGCAGATTTTATCCATTCACCACGATGCGCTTTAGCATTCTTTTCTGGGATGCCACGTAACAGAAGAAGCAGCTCACCTAAGACAAGTTCTGCAACACTACGGGTATTTGAAAATGGTGCGTTAAAAACGGGGATACCGCGGCGCATAGCTTCATCTAAATCAACTTGGTTAGTACCAATACAGAAACATCCAACAGCGGTAAGTTTTCTCGCTGCAGCAAAAACTTCAGGCGTTAATTGTGTACGAGAGCGAATACCAATGAAGTGGGCATCTTTTACGGCTTCTAGTAACTCTTCACCAGCGAGCGATCCTTTGTGGTATTCAATGTTGGTGTAACCAGCTTGTTGTAGCACTTCTAGAGATGAAGGGTGTAGTCCTTCTAATAATAGAATTTTAATTTTATCTTTATTGAGTGAAACTTTGGCCATGGTTCTCATCCTTAAAAACGCAGCTAACTGAATGTAAAACAAAGAAAAGTCAGGTGGTGAAATGTCTTCTTTACAGCCCACAGTAGCGAAATGGTTAAACGTTTGCTAATAGCTTATTAATAAAGTATCAAAAAATAGCCACTATGGGTAAGAATATTACAAAAAAGATAATAAAAAACGGCATAAGCTAGAATTAGAATCAATAAGCTATGCCGTTTTGAAAGGAAATAACATTTATACTGGGATCAGTAGCGTTTTATCTTTTTGAATATAACGCGATCATTTTATGTTATTTCTCGAATTTTTTTACACCGTCAGGTGAGCCAACCAATAATACATCAGCGCCACGGTGAGCAAATAGACCAACAGTTACCACACCAGGTAGGGCGTTGATCTTATCTTCCATTGTTTTAGGATCTGTGATCTTCATGTTGTAGACATCAAGGATCATATTACCGTTATCGGTCACAACGCCTTCACGGTAAGCCGGATCGCCACCAAGTTTTACCAACTCACGACCAATGAAAGAGCGCCCCATAGGGATTACTTCAACTGGAAGCGGGAATTGGCCCAATACGTCAACTTGCTTGGTGTCATCAACGATACAGATAAATTTTTTCGCGATGGCTGCCACGATTTTTTCACGAGTAAGCGCCGCACCACCGCCTTTAATCATGTCGTAGTCTGCGTTAATTTCATCAGCACCATCGACATAAATATCAAGTGAAGCAACTTCATTCGCATCAAATACAGTAATGCCTAGTTGTTCAAGACGTTCAGTTGAAGCGACTGAACTTGAAACAGCACCTTTAATTTCTTCTTTGCGAGTTGCTAAGGCATCGATGAAGTGATTAACCGTAGAGCCAGTACCTACACCTACAATTGTTCCTTTCTGTACGTATTCAAGTGCTGCCCAACCTGCTGCTTTTTTCATTTCATCTTGTGTCATGCCATTCTCCTCGTTATGACTAATACGCCGAGTAAGCGTTGATGCTAATTATAACGAATTGGAATTCGTTCGTCAGTGTGATTATGAACAATCACAATGCAAAATAAGAAATAAAAACATAAGGTTATTTATAACAATTAGTTAGATTGTTCGTTTTTATTGAAACTAAAGTAAACGATTGCTTCAGTATGTCCATTTGATGTGCGTATTTGTATTATTACCAACTATAGATCTTTGACGGGGTAATAATTTTAGGTAACGGCACATCCCATTGCTCGCTTGGCAATTGTTCTACATGTTGGCAATCATGGGCTAAACCTAGTGGGTAAGGGCCTTGTTTATGCTGATGCCACTGACTAAGAGTGCGATCATAGTAGCCCCCTCCCATACCTAATCGTTGCCCCGACTTATCAAAAGCCACCAGTGGGGTACAAATAATATCTAATTCATTAACGGGTTTAACTACTCGCACATCGAGAGTGGGCTCTGAGATTTGATAGCGATTTTTACGCATAGGGGTGTTAGGGGTGTAGTGAAGAAATAACAAGTGCCCTTTGCTAAAAGGGTGCAAAACCGGTAGGTAAACAGATTTTCCGCTTTGCCATAACCAGTCGATAATGGGTTGAGTGCTGATCTCACCATCATTGCTCAAATAAAGCGCAATATTTTGACTAGCAGTAAACTGTTGGCATTGCTGAGCTTGTTTAAGCAATTTTAGGCTAGCGTGTATTTGTTGTTCAGGAAGAAGTTGTTGTCGCTGTAAGCGGATTTGTTGTCTGATTTTTTGTCGTGGAGTTACAAAATGTGATGTCATTTGGCTCAATCCTTGAATTGGGATTTTGCTAAATTGTATGAATATGGTATTGAAATTGGAAGTAAAACAGAGGAAGTTCCCCAAGGTGCCGTTGCGAAATAATGCCCTTGAACCAGAAGTTCAAGGTGGATCGGCAACATTAACCGTAGGCTTCTCAGTCGAGCTGAGCATGCTCAATAGCTAATAAAAGCAGATCCTGGGTATTTGCTTATCGGCTCGGGGACGTTCATTCACTGACGCACACCCCAGGGTTAATTCATTATCAACGCTTTGGATAATTTTGCAATGCTTTATCTAATTTTTCTTCTAGTGCACTGATCTTATTGGATAAAATTCCAGCGCTTCCGTTATGTTCTAGTCGCTCTGAATGTAACTCGTTGCAGATGTTAAGCCCTGTAAAGAGTAACAGTTGCTCTACATTGGATACTTTAGTGCGCTCTGACATATCTTTCAAGCGTTGGTCAAAATCAGAAGCGGCAGCACGAAGTGCATCCTCTTGACCTGTTGGGCAGTTAACTTTGATGCTTCTGCCGAATACTTGAATTTCTACAGCCTGAGTACTCATAAATCTTCGGTTTGCTCCATGCCTAATGGGTATTCATTCCGCTTTTGCTTATAGCCAAATCATAGGAAAACAGGTTACAACATGCAAGCGGCTATACTTCACTTTGTGCTTAATAGTCTCTAACTAAATAGATATTAATCACATCAAATTGATGGTTGGTTAACTATTGAACGTAATGCTCGGCGTTATGATTTGCCGAACAGAGCTTAAGTGTTAGCATAACACAGGCCGTTACTGACCCATTGTTATTTCTGCTTTAGAAATTAAGTAAAAATGTAATTATTGATGTTTGTTTGATTTGAATTATCCAAATGAAGTGGATATAGCAATGTGAAGTAACAATAGAGCGCTTTGTTCGTTGTTTGATATAAAAATTAAGGTAATAAACCATGAGTGAAATAACCCTACCTACATACCAAGCTGTTGAATCTGCGTTAAAAGAGCAAGGGCTTGCAGCGGCACCTGCTGAATTACATGGTTTATTAAGTGGCATGATTTGCGGTGGTTTAGCGATTGATGATGAGAGCTGGGTTGGGCCTGTGAGTGATTATGCCAACGAAGGTGAACCATTAACCGATGGTGCTAAAACAATGATCCGTGCTTTGTTTACGACTACAGCGAATGAGTTGTTTAGTGGTGGCTTTGAGTTTTCATTACTGATGCCCGATGATGATGAGCCATTAACGATACGAGCAGATGCATTAACAGAGTGGGTAAATAGTTTTATTTCTGGTTTAGGACTGATGGATCTCCAAAAGAACCAATTGTCTGAAGCTGTCACTGAAGCTTTAGCTGATCTTCAAGATATCGCTCAGTTAGGTATTGATGAAGATGACGATATGGAAGAACAAGCAGCCTTATTTGAACAAGTTGTTGAACATGTCCGTATGTGTGTATTGAGTTGTCATTCTGAATTAGGCCAGCGTCCGGTTGATGAAGATGCAGAGGAAAAACCAACGTTGCACTAAACGTTGTTTTGTGAAGGGATAAATAGTGAAGCACTATGATGTTGTAATTGCTGGTGGTGCAATGGCAGGGGCTAGCCTTGCTATCGCATTAGATGTATTGAGTCGTCACTCATTACGTATTGCAGTGGTTGAATCTGTGATGCCTGAGTTTGATACTCATCCTGGTTATGATGCAAGAAGCATCGCTTTATCGTATGGAACGACACGCTTGCTGGATAACATTGGTATGTGGTCAGCCTTGCGTGATGTTGCAACGCCGATAAACGATATTCATGTTTCAGATCGTGGTCATGCGGGGATGGTCCGTATTTCATCACAGGAGCAGGCGGTCGATGCGTTAGGTTATGTGGTTGAACTCGCTGATGCTGGTGAAGTTTTTCAT
>NZ_CH724145.1:177555-255333 GCF_000153325.1 Photobacterium sp. SKA34 | reverse complement strand
CGTTGCTAGCCAGTGGCTTACTCCGTGTCAGTGAGGTCGCATTATAGGGGGAGATTTTTTGCTGACAAGCCCTTTTTAAAAGAAAAATGCGCGTTTGAACAATCCTTAAACAATTCATCTTTTAATGATCAAGAATCCACCTAAAGAAGTCTTTTCATTAGATAAAAAACGCCCCACTTCAATGCAGAGCGTTTAGTCATAGTGATTAAATGAAATAATTAAATTTGCTCAGCAACAATTACATCATCTTTCACAGACAGTGTTATCACTTTACCCGGAACAAATTTACCTGATAACAAGTCTTGCGCTAGTGGGTTTTCAATATATTGCTGAATAGCACGTTTCAATGGACGCGCACCATAAACAGGATCAAATCCAGCTTCAGCAATCATATCTAACGCACTGTCTTCAACATCTAGACGGAAGTCATTTTCAGCGAGGCGTTTTTTCAATCGTTCAAGCTGAATGCTTGCAATATTCTTGATGTTTTCTTTACCAAGCGGGTGGAACACGACGGTTTCATCAACACGGTTTATAAACTCAGGGCGAAAATGTTGTCCAACAACGTCCATTACAAGTGCTTTGATCCCCTCATAGTCAAGGTTGCCGAAATGCTCTTGAATACGATCTGAGCCCAAGTTCGATGTCATGATGATCACCGTATTACGGAAATCTACTGTACGACCTTGACCGTCAGTTAAACGACCATCATCTAATACTTGAAGTAAGATATTGAACACATCAGGGTGTGCTTTTTCTACTTCATCTAGTAATACTACTGAATATGGACGACGACGAACCGCTTCTGTGAGGTAACCCCCTTCTTCATAACCGACGTAACCTGGAGGCGCACCCACTAGACGAGCGACTGAGTGTTTCTCCATAAATTCGGACATGTCGATTCGAACCATTGCTTCTTCACTATCAAACATAAAGTTAGCCAGTGATTTACATAGCTCTGTTTTACCTACACCTGTTGGGCCTAAGAATAAGAAAGAGCCAATTGGGCGTTGTGGATCAGCAAGACCTGCACGGCTACGACGAATGGCGTTAGCAACAGCGACGACCGCTTCATCTTGACCAATGACACGATGGTGTAATTCATCTTCCATACGAAGCAATTTATCACGTTCACCTTCGAGCATTTTTGATACCGGAATACCTGTCGCTTTTGATAAAACATCGGCAATTTCGGTATCAGTGACTTTGTTTTTCAACAAGGTCATTTCTTGCATTTCTGCTTGCGCAGCAAGATCTAACTGCTTCTCTAACTCAGGAATACGACCGTATTGTAGCTCTGACATGCGGTTTAAATCGCCAGCACGACGAGCAATTTCCACATCAGTACGCGCTTGTTCAAGCTCTGCTTTAATATGTTGAGTACCTGACAGTGCTGCTTTTTCAGCATTCCACACTTCTTCAAGCTCTGCATATTCGCGCTCTTTTAGATCAAGTTCTTCAAGCAGATCACTGAGACGTTTATTACTTGCAGCATCATCTTCTTTTTCTAGCGCTTGCTGTTCAATCTTAAGTTGAATAATACGACGCTCAAGACGATCTAATGATTCAGGCTTTGAATCAATTTGCATACGAATGCTTGATGCCGCTTCATCGATAAGATCAATTGCTTTATCAGGTAACTGGCGATCTGAAATGTAACGATGTGACAATGTTGCAGCAGCTACAATTGCAGGATCGGTAATTTCCACATGGTGATGAAGCTCGTAACGCTCTTTCAAACCACGAAGGATCGCAATGGTATCTTCCACACTTGGTTCATCCACCAGCACTTTTTGGAAACGACGTTCAAGTGCTGCATCTTTCTCAATATACTGACGGTATTCATCTAATGTTGTAGCACCGACACAATGAAGCTCACCACGTGCCAATGCAGGTTTTAGCATATTACCGGCATCCATTGAGCCTTCGCCTTTACCTGCACCAACCATGGTGTGAATTTCATCGATGAACAAAATTACACGGCCATCTTCTTGCGATAACTCATTAAGTACCGCTTTTAAGCGCTCTTCAAATTCACCACGGAATTTTGCACCTGCAATCAATGAGCCCATGTCGAGAGAAAGAACACGCTTATCACGTAAACCTTCAGGTACTTCACCATTAACAATACGTTGTGCTAACCCTTCAACAATCGCGGTTTTACCCACACCTGGTTCACCAATGATCACTGGGTTATTTTTGGTACGGCGTTGCAATACTTGAATAGTACGGCGAATTTCATCATCACGACCGATAACAGGATCAAGCTTGCCCTGCTCAGCACGTTCGGTTAAATCAACAGTATATTTTTCCAGTGCTTGACGATTTTCTTCGGCATTAGGATCATCGACTTTCTGTCCACCACGAACTTGATCAATCGCTTGTTCAATATTTTTCGCCGTTAAACCTAATTCTTTAAATAGCTCACCCAATGGGCCTTTATCTTCAGCCGCCGCTAAAATAAATAGCTCTGAAGAAATGAATTTATCTTTCCGCTTTTGTGCCAACTTATCGCACATATTAAGCAGTACGCCCATACCATGTGAAAGCTGAACTTCACCACCAATACCCGTTACTTTAGGCATGCGATCTAATAGCTCAGCTAAGCGTGAACGTAACTGGGTAATATCGATGTTCAAAAGGGTGAGCAACGGACGCACGGTGCTACCATCTTGATTAAGCAAAGCCACCATAAGGTGTGCAGGCTCGATATACTGATGGTCTCGTCCTAGAGCCAGCGACTGAGCATCAGATATTGCCGATTGAAATTTGCTGGTAAATCGGTCAAGACGCATAAGTTCTCCCAATAAATATAATTAAACTAATGCTATATATATGGATACTTGAGATATATTTTTCAACTCTAGAAATCGTAATATAATGCTGCAAAAAAAAAGCGAGCGATCTTTATTAAGATCACTCGCTTAGCAATAATTAATGTCGTTAACCAATTACGTACTATTTATTATCCACTAACCAAATCAACGAGGCCTGACGACCTGTTACCGCTTGTCGTCGATAGGAGTAGAACTGCTGTTCATCAGTCAAAGTACAATACCCTCCACCATAAACAGCTGTGATACCTAATCGATTCAAACGCTGCTTTGCTAGTAAATACAAATCAGCCAACCATTTCTCACCATGCGGAATAAAAGCATCTTCTGCATTCGGATCGGCTGCCATAAATTGTTCTCGAACTTCACCACCGACCTCAAATGCAGTAGGCCCAATAGCCGGACCTAACCACGCCATAATATCGCTTGTGTTGCAGTGGAATTTTTCCACTGCATGCTCAATCACACCTGTAGCCAGTCCTCGCCATCCGGCATGAACCGCAGCAACTTCTGTTCCTTGCTTATCGCAAAATAAAACAGGTAAACAGTCAGCAGTCATGATGGCACAGGCTAATCCCGGAGAACGAGTAAAGCTACCATCAGCATCTGGTACTGATGAGAGTTCAGCATTAAGCTCAATCACATCAGCACTATGGATTTGATTCAGCCATGCAGGAGAATCCACTAGACCACAATGTTGTTTCAACAATTCACGGTTTTGATTAACAACAGCTTCATCATCCCCAACATGTAAACCTAAGTTCAATTCATGATATGGAGCAGCACTAATCCCCCCAAAACGGGTCGTACTTATCGCGCGCACATGTTTCGAGGCTGGCCAGTTAGGAATAATGACTTTCATTAATAATCGTCTTCGTTATTTTCTTGCGTGTCTTTACGCAAAATATCAATCATCGCCACCATATCAATTGGTAGCGGTGCATGCCATTCCATCTTTTCACCAGTGATAGGGTGATCTAATCGCAGCATACGCGCATGCAGTGCTTGTCGATCAAACGCACGCAATGCCTGAATAAACTCAGGAGATGCGTCACGTGGCGGACGAGGACGACCACCATAAATCACGTCACCAATTAAAGGGTGGCTCATGTATGACATATGAACACGGATCTGGTGCGTACGGCCCGTTTCAAGACGTAATACAATACGTGTATGTTCACGGAAACGTTCAGCAACACGGTAATGGGTGATCGCATCTTTACCCATTTCATGTACCGCCATACAAATACGCTTGGTTGAGTGACGACCAATTGGTTTTTCAATCGTGCCACCACCCGTCATCTGACCGATAGCTAACGCTTCATACTCACGCGTAATCTTACGCTTTTGTAGTGCACGAACTAAACGTGTTTGAGCTTGAATCGTTTTTGCAACCACCATCAATCCTGTGGTGTCTTTATCCAAACGGTGAACGATACCCGCACGCGGAACCTCCGCCAAAGATGGGCAATAATGCAATAACGCATTCAAGATCGTACCATCTGGCGTGCCTGCACCTGGGTGAACAACAAAGTCACGCGGTTTATTGATAACAAGAATGTCATCATCTTCGTAAACGATGTCGAGAGGAATATCCTGTGCGACCCAACGAACTTCATCTTCGATCTCAGCTTGGATAAATAGCTCTTCGCCACCCATCATTTTTTCACGAGGTTTCTTGACGACATCGCCATTCACTGAAACCATACCGTTTAAAATCCAATCTTTAATGCGCGAACGCGAATAATCTGGATATAATTGAGCAATAACCTGATCCAGGCGCATGCCTAATTGGTTTTCACCAACTGTGTTTGTCAATTCTATTTGCTGTGCCATAGCGAACTTTTTAAAAAAGCGTGAGACTAATAGTCATACGCTGCGTAAAATGGACCAAGCTTGAAACTATGCTTGATGTAACCTATATAGTGTCATTGTATCTGTTAACGGCTCTAACCGTAATGGATCGAGCAAAATAAAATTTTTATCAAGGAAACTAACGCCGCAATGAAACGCCTGACAATCACGACTCTTCTTGCCGTAGCCCTTCTTTCAGGCTGTTCGAGTAAAGAAGATGTAATACCAGATGTGCCACCTTCAAACTTATATGCAACTGCACAAACCGCTTTGCAAAAAGGAAATTGGACATCGGCTATCGAACAATTAGAAGCGCTAGATTCACGTTACCCATTTGGTGCTTATTCCGATCAAGTACAGCTAGATCTTATTTATGCTTACTATAAAAGTGATGATTTAGCCCTGGGTGAGGCAACGATTGAACGTTTTTTACGTTTAAACCCCGACCATCCACAAGCTGACTGGGTTGTGTATATGCGTGGTTTAACACATATGGCTCAAGATCGTAGCTTTATGCATGATATGTTTAATATCAATCGATTTGACCGTGATCCAACACCATCTCGCCAAGCCTTCAAGGATTTTAAATACCTTTTAGAGCGTTACCCTGAAAGTGAATATAGTGCAGATGCTAAAACACGTATGATCTTTTTGAAAAACCGTTTAGCGAATTATGATTTGGCTACTGTGGATTTCTATATTCGTCGTGAAGCATGGATTGCAGCAATTAACCGTTGCCAGCAAATACAACGTTTATACTCAGATACAGAAGCTGCACGCCAATCTTTAGCGCTGGAAAAAACAGCCTATGAAAAGCTGAACTTGCAAAAAGAAGTTGAACGCACCGATAAATTGATGAAATTAAATCCAGCTAACTAACCATTAGCGCATTTTGTTTTATAAAAAAATGGCAGCTTAGAAATAAGCTGCCATTTTTTATACTTAAAATAGTGTTTAATTTTTAACATTAATTAATGTTTTTATCACTACACTGACTAGTTACAACGACTAAAAAATGTTCATTTCATTAAAATTCTTATATAAAACCCCTAGTTAGCACTAGCCACTAGCATTTTACCTTCCTGCATACTGCCTTAAATATCATTCTCATCTCAAGTACTTTTTATAAACTTTTTTGCTACAAATCCAAGATGATCACAGATTTTTTTGCTGATAATTATTAAAGACAATAACGTGATACAGATCACGTTATTAAGTTCTAGATTTAGTACTCTGAATTCAACCCAACGAAGGGTAGCAAACGAGGAAGATAATTATGACATTAGAAATCACTGGTAAAAACATCGATATCACCCCGGCTATCCGTGAGCGTTTTGAATTTAAGTTCAATAAGTTAGAAAAACTTCAGGTGCCGCTAATCAAAAAACACGTTGTGATTAGCAAAGAGCCAAGTAAGCAATTTAAAGTCGAGGCTGCAGTAAACGTTGCCGGAGGACAACTCGTTGCTTCTGCAGAGCATGACGACCTGTTTGGTGCGATTACAGAGCTTTATCAAAAGCTTGACCGACAGTTGAAAAAACAAGCTCACAAACCTAATGCTCGCCGTGCGAGCCATAGTGAAAAGCCAGAAGTGGCTGAAGAAAAAGTAGAACTAGATGAAGTAGAGCTAGACGACGCATACTAGAACATCATAAGGATTTTAAAACAGCCCCGCTTATGCGGGGCTGTTTGTTTCTAGCAATACTGTTCTCATTATCTCAACATAACAATATTAATCTTCTCTCATTATTTCCATTCTTAGCACTAGCCACTAATCTACTTGACAATAAATAGTGTGCTGCATAATGTGGCTTAAGATAAAAAGTGACCATTTCGCTTATATCATCGCAGCTTATCTATTCATCAACTCTTTCGTATCAATTCACATTAGTATGATATGAGACGTAAGCGACGATATAAGCTATCGCTATACTCGGAAATCAGATAGGGACGCCAATGACCGATACTCGCTATTCTCTCGATGACATTCGTCAAAATGTCAGTCGTATCGATAACGCTTTACTTGAACTACTGGCAGAGCGAAGAGCGCTTAGTCTAGAGGTCGCTAAAAGTAAAATTAGCACCGCTAAACCTGTACGCGATCAAACACGTGAACACGAATTACTTTTAAAACTGATAGAAAGTGGCAAGCTTCATCAATTAGATGCGCAATATGTTACGCAGATCTTCCATACCATAATTGAAGACTCCGTATTATTTCAACAAGCTTACCTACAAAAACTAGCCAATCCAGATAGTGCGAATCCAACTGCACGTGTCGCTTTCCTTGGTGCTAAAGGCTCATACTCTTATTTAGCAAGCCGAAATTATTTTAGCCGTAAACAAACCAACCTGGTTGAACTAAGTTGTTCTACTTTTCGAGATATTTTCAATACTGTCGAAACAGGTAATGCTGATTACGGTGTCTTACCCATTGAAAATACTAGCTCAGGCTCAATCAATGAAGTGTATGATTTACTGCAACACACAAGTCTTTCTATTGTGGGCGAGATAACCCAACCTATCGAACATTGCCTACTTACTGCTGTCGATACGAAACTTGAACATATTGATACCTTATATTCTCACCCACAGCCACACCAACAATGTAGCGAGTTCCTTCATAGCATGGGGAGCATAAAGCAAGAATATTGTTCAAGTACCGCTGAAGCGATGGAGCAAGTAGCCGAGCTAAAACAACCGAATGTTGCAGCTATTGGTAATGCATCAAGCGGCGAATTGTATGGTTTAACCTCAATTAAATCAGATATTGCCAATCAGCAAGAAAACTTTACCCGCTTTATTATCGTAGCGCGTAAACCTGTTGATGTAACATCCTTGATCCCAGCGAAAACCACTTTAATTATGTCGACAGCACAAAAAGCAGGTTCATTGGTTGAATGTTTACTGGTGCTGAAAAATCTTAATATCAATATGAGTAAGCTGGAATCACGCCCTGTAATTGGCAACCCATGGGAAGAAATGTTCTATGTGGATGTCGAGGTCAATCTTAAATCAGATGTGATGCAGCAAGCGCTAGAAGAACTCACCCGCCTAACCCGCTTTATTAAAGTATTAGGCTGTTATCCAAGTGAAAATGTCGCGCCAACAGAAGTTGAGCTCCTCGACTAAAATGTACATATAACAAAAAGCCCGTTATGACATTCTCTTTCGAGTAATAATGACATGACGGGCTCTTTTATTTTAACTATCAGAAAATTAACTACGATTTACGGTGAGTTGAATCGTTCGCCTGCCTAAGCAGTCCCTGGCTCTCTGATAAAAAATGTTCGGCGTAATCGCCAAACCATCCTGATACTTGACCAAAAGCTTGCTTAAACGCATCTTTATCTTGAGCATCTAGCATTTCAATTGCTTCACCAAAGCGCTGATGGAAACGTTTGATCATCGCAATATTCTGTGGCGCTGACATAATAATATCACCGTACAATTGCGCATCTTGAGCAAACAAACGTCCTACCATCGCGAGTTCTAAGCGATAGATAGGTGAACTTAACGACATTAATTGCTCTAACTTTGGATCTTCTTCAGCAAGGTGAACACCATAAACAAACGACGTAAAGTGACGTAATGCTTGGATCAAGGTCATCCCCTGATCATGTTCAATCGCACTAATTCGATTCAGTGATGCGCCCCAAATTTGAAACTGCTCCAACACCCATTGGTAACTTTCTGGATTTCGTCCATCACAGTACACAATAACCTGTTTCGCAAGACTTGGAATATCAGGACCAAACATTGGGTGTAACCCAACCACAGGTCCTTTATGCACTTCTAACATCGCTTGTAATGGACCACTTTTAATCGATGTTAAATCAGCAAGTAAACAGTCTTTAGGTAAATTATCGAGTTTTGCAATCACCATCTCTGTTAAATGGATAGGAACAGAAACAACGACCATACCTGCATCATGCAATATTTCATCGGCACGATCCCAGTCTTGGCTACCTAATGTTTTAACTTGGTAACCCGACAGTTCAAACAAACGACAAAACAATTTCCCTAACTGACCATGACCACCAACAATAACAATTGGTCGCAATTGTGGATTTAAACATTTAAAGCCAGAATCATTTTCGCTCGAATAAGATTCACGCATCGTTCGACGAAGTACATCTTCGATAAGATCCGCTGGTACCCCTTGACGTTCCGCCTCTTCACGACGAGATGCCAACATTGCGGCTTCACGATCTGGGGCATAAATAGGTAAGCCATGCTGACTTTTCACGACGCCGACCTGCTCAACTAACGCGAGTCGTTGAGCCAATAGCTCAACCATTTGACGATCTACATCATCAATTTGATCTCTTAATTTGCTTAACTCAGCAACCATGATTTTTTTTTATCCGTAATTATTTAATTCGATCTTGTAAGAACGGCACTAATTCCTTATGTGCCTGACGCAGTAGTTTCTCAGTGGTGTCCCAACCAATACATGCATCAGTTATCGATACACCGTACTTCATTTCATCTCGAGGAAGATCGGCACTCTGGTTCCCTTCATCAAGGTGGCTTTCGATCATCAATCCTATAATAGACTGATTTCCTTCGCGGATCTGATGAATTACATCTTCAGCTACCAAAGGCTGGCGACGATAATCTTTACGAGAATTAGCGTGGCTACAGTCTACCATTAAGGCTGGTGAAAGACCGGATCCGACCATCTCGTTTTCACACTCTCTAACTGACACTGAATCGTAATTAGTTTGCTTACCGCCACGTAAAATAACATGACCATCAGGATTACCTTCAGTATTTAGCAGAGCAACTTGCCCATCAGGGTTAATTCCCATAAATTTATGGCCTGACGCAGCCGCTTGCATCGCATTAATCGCTGTTGCCAAGCTACCATCAGTACCATTTTTAAAGCCTACAGGCATTGATAGTCCACTTGCCATTTCACGGTGGGTTTGTGACTCTGTCGTACGCGCACCAATTGCAGCCCAACTAAATAAATCACCTAAATATTGCGGACTAATGGGATCAAGTGCTTCGGTCGCTAAAGGAATACCATCTTCCACTAAGTCGACTAATAGCTGACGACCAATATGCAAGCCTTCTTCAACAGCAAATGAACCATTAATATATGGGTCGTTAATTAAACCTTTCCACCCCACAGTAGTGCGTGGCTTTTCAAAATAAACTCGCATAACAATATAGAGTTGATCGCTAAGCTCTTCTGCTAATAGCTTTAACTTATGTCCGTAAGCTTTTGCTTGCTCAACATCATGAATAGAACAAGGCCCACACACGACCAATAAACGATGATCGCGCTTATGAATAATATCTGCGATGGTTTGACGTGATTGCTCCACAAAAGACAACGCTTGTTTAGAGACAGATAAGTCTTGTTTCAACTTTGCTGGCGTAATAAGAACAGATTCATCTTCGATATGAACGTTATTGAGTTGGTCTTTTTGCATAGTGGCATCCTTGTCATTGATTTGTTAGCGCGAAACACAATCCCTGTTTCGTTATCACTATATCCATTAGTAACATTATGCCAACAAACATAACAAGTCTTGATGACCTATTGCAATAGTAGTGTAAATAAAAAACACCACCCGTAAACAATAGTTTACAGGCGATATTTTGGAATAAGAAAAACACTTCTATCGCTAGCTTAAACGTCATTTAAAATAATGGTAACCGTAAGAAAGTTGCTTTAAATGAGTCTATTTACTTAAAAATGCGGCTCCATTGTCCCATAGCGTTCAAACCCTTGTTGCCATTTAGCTTTAAAAAGTGGAACCTCACGACGATATTCACAAATTCCCCAATTCACTTTTCCTTGCTCACCTAACTGCAATACATGCTCAATAGAACAGTAATTATCACGACCTTTACTATAGCCTTGCAGATACTCTTGATAGTTAGGTGTTTCTGTCGCGTCATATTTATCTGAAATTTTATCGAGTTGTGTGGTTGTTAGCGCAACTCGACCACCAGCACCGTCATAAAAACCGAGCTTTTCAAAGTTTCCTTTGCTGATCAAAGAGGACTGTGTGACACAGCCAGATAGAAGCACGACAGAAGAGAGAGTTAAAATAGGAAGTACTTTCATAACATTTCCTTGGCTATAAAATCAAAGAAGATTGAGAAGCAAAAAGACGTAGTGTTATTCAGCTTCTTACCTGTTATAAATTTTATACAATATGTTCTCAATTCAACCTAGCATAATAGTGCAAACTTTATACTTAATTAGAGCCTATTCAGTAAATATACAGCGCTTTTCATCTATTTAAATACTCATTCATATTAAAGCTACCAAATGGCTAATTTACAGATATAAAAAAAGCCCACCTTTCGGTGGGCTTTTCAATTAAACGTCAAGCGTTTAAAGCTATTACTTAGATAGCTTCTCACGGATACGTGCTGATTTACCAGAACGCTCACGTAGGTAGTACAACTTGGCACGACGTACTGCACCACGACGTTTAACAGTAATGCTGTCAACTACTGGAGAGTGAGTTTGGAACGCACGCTCAACACCTTCACCGTTCGAAATCTTACGAACAGTAAATGCAGAATGTAGACCACGGTTACGGATTGCGATTACAACGCCTTCAAAAGCCTGTAGACGCTCACGGTCACCTTCTTTTACCTTAACTTGAACAACAACAGTGTCACCTGGTGCGAAAGTCGGTAGGTCTGTTTTTAGCTGCTCTTGCTCAAGAGCTTTAATGATGTTACTCATTTGGTATATACCCTAGAATAAACTGATACTAAATTAATTAAATGCTTGCTTTATGTTCGCGGATAAATTCCGCTAGCAAGAATTCCTGATCGTCAGTCAGAGCTAGGTTTTCCAGGAGCTCTGGTCTTCTTAGCCATGTACGGCCCAGCGATTGTTTTAATCGCCAGCGACTAATATCTTTATGATTGCCAGACATTAATACCGAGGGTACTTCCTGTCCGTCCAACAATTCTGGTCTTGTATAATGAGGACAATCTAGCAAGCCATTTGCAAAAGAATCTTCTTCTGCTGACGCAAAGTCTCCCAGTACGCCCGGAACAAACCGAACAACTGCATCCACCAACGTCATAGCAGGTAGTTCACCACCCGTTAACACAAAATCGCCGATAGACCATTCTTCGTCTACCTCTTGTTGGATAATGCGCTCATCAACCCCTTCATAGCGGCCACAAATAAGAATCAGATTCTCATTTTGCGCTAACTCCTCAACACCAGCCTGATCCAGCTTACGGCCCTGAGGGGAAAGGTAGATTATTTTAGCCTTACCTTTTGCAGACTGTTTGGCAGTGTGAATGGCATCGCGCAAAGGCTGCACCATCATCAACATACCCGGTCCACCACCGTATGGTCGATCATCTACCGTACGATGTTTGTCGTGCGTAAAATCACGAGGATTCCACGTATCAACAGTCAAAAGGCCTTTTTTTACCGCCTGGCCTGTTACCCCAAAATTGGTAATGGAAGAGAACATTTCAGGAAAAAGGCTGATTACACCAACCCACATGTTACTCACCTTACCAGAGGTTAAAACTCAGGATCCCAGTCAACT
Source organism: Photobacterium sp. SKA34 (assembly GCF_000153325.1). Classification (GTDB taxonomy): domain Bacteria; phylum Pseudomonadota; class Gammaproteobacteria; order Enterobacterales; family Vibrionaceae; genus Photobacterium. Next base: position 243,098 of record NZ_CH724145.1, on the reverse strand, counting down.
TCGATCCGCTGAGCAGTGCGATCAATCAACTTGATGACCTGCTCATCGAGGAACGGAATTAATCGTTCCTTCTGCCCGAAAGCATCTTTTAAATTCGCCTTAACAACTAACACGTCGTTTGAACCTGTTTCCAGGATGTCAGTAACCTTACCTAGATCGTAACCTTCGGTAGTGAATACAGACATACCAAACAACTCACGCCAGTAGAATTCTTCATCTGACAGTGCTGGTAATTGTTCAGCCAATACAGCGACTTCAGCATTAGTGAAAACTTGGGCATCCTCGCGGATATCCATGCCTTCTAGCTTAGCCACCAGACCTTGGCCATGGCGTTTCCATGATTCAACATGGATCTCTTTCCACTCACCTTTGACTTTAATAAGCCAAGGGGTGTAAGAGAAAATGCTTTCAGATTGTTCGGTGTAGGAAAAAACTTTGAGCCAACCCTTGATACCGTAGGTGGCACCCAGTTTACCGACAATAATGTGGTCTTGGTTTTTACTGCTCATCGTTTTTCTTCTACCTTAATAATCAAATTAAGCTGCTTTCGCTGCATCTTTGATTAGTTTTTCTGCGCGGTCAGTCACAGAAGCGCCTTGACCTACCCAGTGGTTTACGCGATCTAGGTCTAGACGTAGACGCTCTTCTTGACCCTTAGCTAGTGGGTTGAAGAAACCGATTTGCTCGATGTTACGACCGTCACGTGAACAACGTGAGTCAGCAACAACGATTTGATAGAATGGACGCTTCTTAGCGCCGTGACGTGCCAAACGAATGGTTACCATATCGTCCTCTTTGCATTACTGTAAATTAAATTGGCCCCGCTTAAAAAACGGGGCCCGTGCCAAAATAAAGCCTCGGAATTTTACTCTTTAGAACGACGAATGCAACTGCTTTAGTTACTTTTTCGCCAGCAAAATAACCAATCAACCTTAAAATCTTTTAAAATCATAAATTTAGCGCCAGGGGAACATTCCACCACCAGGCACCATCCCCTTCATTTGGCGCATCATATTCTTCATTCCACCCTTTTGCATTTTCTTCATCATCTTCTGCATTTGGGTAAATTGCTTCAATAAACGGTTCACATCTTGTACTTGTGTACCTGAACCTGCAGCAATACGCTTTTTACGTGAACCTTTGATAAGTTCAGGATGTGCACGCTCGCCTTTAGTCATTGAATTTATGATAGCTTCCATTTGAACGAACACTTTATCGTCCACTTTATCTTTCACATCAGACGGTAGTTGTGACATTCCAGGAAGCTTATCAAGCATTCCCATCATACCGCCCATGTTTTTCATTTGTTGAAGTTGGCTACGGAAGTCTTCTAAATCAAAGCCTTTTTTGTCTTTGAATTTCTTCGCTAGCTTTTCTGCTTCTTGCTTATCAACGTTACGTTCTAAATCTTCGATTAAAGAAAGAACGTCACCCATACCTAAGATACGAGAAGCAACACGGTTTGGATGAAACGGTTCTAACGCGTCAGTTTTTTCACCAATACCTAAAAATTTAATTGGCTTACCAGTAATATGACGTACTGATAACGCTGCACCGCCACGGGCATCACCATCCACCTTAGTTAAGATCACACCAGTTAATGGTAATGCATCATTAAAGGCTTTAGCTGTGTTAGCCGCATCTTGACCTGTCATGGCATCAACCACGAACAATGTCTCAACAGGGTTTAATGTTTTATGGACATCTTTAATCTCACCCATCATCTCTTCATCAACGTGAAGACGACCCGCTGTATCGACAATGACCACATCGTAGAATTTAAGCCTACCGTGCTCAAGCGCCGCTTTTGCGATCTCGACAGGTTTCTGTTCTACGTTTGATGGGAAGAAATCAATACCAACATCACCCGCTAGCGTCTCAAGCTGCTTGATTGCCGCAGGACGGTATACATCAGCAGAAACAACCAATACTTTTTTACTATCACGCTCTTTTAATAGCTTACCTAATTTACCGACGCTGGTTGTTTTACCTGCACCTTGTAAACCTGCCATTAAAATAACAGCTGGCGGTTGGCAACTTAAATCCAAGCCTTCGCTTTCTTCACCCATTACCGCTTCAAGTTCAGCTTGAACGATTTTGATGAACTCTTGACCTGGAGTTAAACTTTTTGATACTTCAGTACCAACAGCGCGCTCTTTTACACGCTTAACGAATTCACGAACAACGGGCAGCGCAACATCAGCCTCGAGCAATGCCATGCGTACTTCACGCAGAGTATCCTTGATGTTGTCATCCGTAAGGCGACCACGGCCGCTGACATTTTTAAGCGTTCGCGATAAACGCTCGGTTAAATTTTCGAACATGTGGTGCTACTCGCTCGTTACGCAACTCAATTAAAATTGCAAAATCACTAAAATTGGTACAAGTATACCGTAAAAAAACCTTCGTTTTCATGTAATCCTCTGTCACTTTTAGGTATTACGTTGGCGATGAAGGTTTGAGCAAGGTATAATTGCAGCTCTAAAACCTTATAAAATAGCCATTAGTTAATACGGAGCTATCTCATTTATTATGGATATGTTACTTGCTATTCCAGCAGTTGGCTTTTATCTCATTGCACTGTTGCTGGTTATTCCAGGACTTGCTAACAATAACGGCATAAAAGTTACCCCAGTTTTTGCCGCAGCCTGTATGGCAATTATTTTTCATATCCTACTGCTTAAAGATCTTATCTTTGCAGGCGCAGGACAAAACCTCAGTATTCTTAACGTTGCTTCGTTAATCAGCGTAATTATTGCCAGCTTGACTACAGTAGCAATGTTAAAAATGCGGATTTGGTTTTTATTACCAGTCATATACAGTTTTGCTGCTATCAACTTAGCGGCTTCAGCCTTATTGCCTGGTGCTTTTATTACCCATTTAGAAGCACATCCGCAAGTATTACTGCATATTTCTCTTGCTTTGTTCTCATATTCAACCCTTATGGTTGCGAGCCTATATGCTATTCAATTAGCATGGCTTGATCATAAGCTAAAACATAAAAAGAGCTTAGCAATGAATCCTAATATTCCTCCATTAATGATGGTTGAACGTCAACTTTTCAAGATCATTATTGTTGGATATGCGTTATTAACTGCCACCTTACTCACTGGCTATCTATTTATTAACGATATCATAGCTCAAGGTAAAACCCATAAAGCGATACTATCATTATTAGCTTGGGGTGTTTACAGTGTCTTACTATGGGGACATTACCAACAAGGTTGGCGTGGACGCAGGGTAATTTGGTTCAGCCTCATTGGTGCATTTCTACTCACACTGGCTTACTTTGGGAGCCGGTTCGTAAAAGAAATCATCATTGGCATGTAATTACTGTTACCTCTCATATATTTATATAAAATATTTCTATAATTACAATACTTATAATTTTGCCCTTTATACGGGGCTTTAGCTTGCATAAAACATTAAGGGTTACGACTTTTGGACGAGATCTCCACAGGTGTACTATTCTCTCTACTTATTTTAATGATCGTTCTATCGGCTTATTTCTCCAGTTCAGAAACAGGCATGATGGCGCTAAACCGCTACAAACTACGCCACATGGCCAACCAAGGCCATAAAGGAGCCAAACGTGTCGAGAAACTACTTTCTCGTACTGATCGCTTAATTGGCCTAATTCTGATCGGCAATAATTTAGTTAATATTTTAGCGTCAGCAATTGCGACTATTCTTGGTATGCGTCTTTATGGCGATGCAGGTGTGGCAATTGCAACGGGTGCCCTGACTATTTTGATCCTTGTCTTTGCAGAAGTAACCCCTAAGACGGTAGCTGCGCTCTATCCTGAACGTGTCTCTTATGCCAGCAGCATCATCTTAAACATTTTAATGAAAGTGCTTTATCCATTAGTGTGGTTTGTTAATGGGATCACCAGTGCGTTTCTTTTCATTTTAGGATTAAAGAACAGCAATAACAGTTCATCTAAACTAAGCTCAGAAGAATTGCGTACCATTGTCAACGAAGCTGGCGGCTTAATCCCACGTCGTCACCAAGATATGCTGTTATCGATTCTTGATTTAGAAAATGTCACCGTTGAAGACTTAATGGTACCGCGCAGTGAGATCGCGGCGATTAACGTGAATGATGATTGGAAATCAATAGTCCGCCAACTAAGTCATTCAGCCCATGGTCGTATCGTACTTTACCGCGACAACATTGATGAAGTTGTAGGAATGCTACGTGTACGTGAAGCCTACCGCCTAATGATGGACAAAAACGATTTCAGTAAAGAAAATCTATTACGTGCGGCTGATGAAGTCTATTTCATTCCAGAAGGCACCCCACTGAACATTCAGCTTTTGAAGTTCCAACGTAATAAAGAGCGTATCGGTTTAATTGTTGACGAGTATGGTGATATTCAAGGCTTGATCACAGTAGAGGATATTCTTGAAGAGATCGTCGGGGAATTTACAACATCGATTGCACCAACGTTAGCAGAAGAAATCACGGCACAAAGTGATGGTAGCTTGATGATTGAAGGCAGCGCTAACATTCGCGATTTGAATAAAAGCTTAAATTGGAAATTACCTACGGATGGCCCTCGTACTTTAAATGGTCTTATCCTCGAACATCTTGAATATATTCCAGATAATAAAGTTAGCTTCATGATTGCGAATCATAAAATGGAAATCGTTGAGGTTTCAGGCAATATGATAAAGCTGATTAAAGTGTTACCCAACACGCAAAATAAGTGATAAAAAGCCGACGCAATGTCGGCTTTTTCTATTTAAAACCAAATAAGAGCAGTCTTACTTCACTTTTAAGTCCTGTAGCATTGTTTCAGGCAAAGCAAGCTCATCATTTTTATTCACAAGGATACCTTGCGACAAAATAGTTGAGGCAATATTTTTTGCTTCTTCTAATGAATGCATATCATAAGTACCACACTGGTATTCATTAAGCTCTGGAATTTGATTTTGTGATTCTACTTTCAACACATCTTCCATTGCCGCTTTCCAGCTTGCAGCAACCACTTCTTCAGTAGGTGTGCCGATTAAGCTCATGTAGAAACCAGTACGACATCCCATAGGCGAGATATCGATAATCTCGACATTATTTGAATTAAGGTGCGCACGCATAAAACCGGCATAAAGATGCTCAAGAGTATGAATCCCACGCTCACTTAAAATATCAACGTTTGGACGACAAAAACGTAAATCAAACACCGTAATGGTATCACCTTTTGGTGTTTGCATCGTCTTTGCAACACGTACTGCTGGCGCATTCATTTTAGTATGATCAACAGTAAAACTATCGAGTAATGGCATTGTTTGCTTCTCCTTGCACGTCAATCCTGACTTATTCAATTATTGGTACTTTTTCTGTATTCGCAACTTGTTACAGTCTAAAACCACCAGCTTCTATTACTTTCTAATTCTTTACGGCACTGCTTTAACTGCCAACCATAATTCTTTGATTGTTGCTCTACTTTACGCGCAACCTTGGTTAACCATGGCTTTTTCCAATATGTTCCACGCTTAAACCCACCTCGACCTTCGTGATAAGCCAAGTACTGACGATAAGCATCCCATTTAGAAATACCTAATTGACGATGCGTTTCATGGGTATACCAACCAACAAATTGTAATGAATCACCGAAATCAGTACGTGAACCACCATGACCTGTGTGTTTTTGAAAATCCTCCCATGCTGGATCTTGCGCTTGTGCGTAACCATAAGCACTGCTTACACGTCCCCAAGGAATAAAACCAAGTATATAGTTTTTCGGTGGCTGAGCATCATGACGGAAGCTACTTTCTTGTTTAATGATAGCCATTGCAACATTGATAGGCGTTCCCCACTCTTTTTGCATATCAACAGCGTCATCATACCAACTAGGATATTGACGAAAAATATTACAAATATTCGATTGATCTCGTGGTGGCGCAGAAGCACATCCTGAAACAATGAGGGTTATTCCAAACAACAAAAATAAACGAAGAGATCGCTGCATATATCACCCACATTCCATTAAAGACATTTATCAAGTAATACATTATATAGGGATGGAGGTTAACAGTAGCTAAAGAAGAGATTTCATCATCCATGTAAAATGTATATATCAGTAAAGACTAAAAATAATAAGCTGAAACCATCCAGACCCCAGCTTTTATTCGTTTGAAAGAAGATACTCTTTCGTTGTCACTCTTTACAAGCCAACATGAATATCGGCAAAGTAATTATCGAGATAATCATCAAATGAAACTGTATCATCACGCTCGATCTGTTGCTGTTTTTCTACTGAATTATGAACTTCTTGTTCAAATGTATTGGCATCATAAAAACGGAATTTTTTTGCTTTTAAGTTCTCAGCATGTTGCGCTGCTAACTTATAGCCAAGATTACCAATGCCTTGTTCCATTTTGATTTGCTCAAGTAACTGTGCTGATAGCGTACGTTCAGGATGGTAGATCCAACCTAATAAACGCTCACATGTTTGTTGGTAGTGAGTGTTACCGTTTAGCTCATCAATGGTTTTCGCTACTTGCTCTAACTCAGCAAAGACACGAGAGCCCCAATCTTGAAGGCTTAAACGCTCACCCGCACAACCAATCTTAAGCATCAACTCTGGATTACGACCATCGATAACAACACGATTCCAGTTATCACGCCAACAAGCAAGCTCACTATCATCCATATCAGCAGACGGTGTTAATACCGCCCATGTTAGGAATAAATCAAGGAAACGTACCTGATCTTCATTGATCCCAATCGGGCTAAATGGATTCACATCTAATGAACGCACTTCGATGTACTCAACACCACCACGTTTAAGCGCTTCTGATGGTTTTTCACCACTTTTCGTTACACGTTTAGCTCGAATTGGCGCATACAGCTCATTTTCAATTTGTAAAACATTGCTATTTAACTGACGACGTTCGCCGTCAACGACAACGCCGATTTCAGCAAAATCTACTGATGGTGTATGAATCGCTTGATTTAAACCATCGAGGTACTGCTCTAAACTATTAAAGCCAATTTTTAATGCACTTTGCGCATTATTGGTATACCCCAAGTCACTTAAACGTAATGCTGTCGATTTCTCTAAGTAATATGTGCCGGTGCCCACTTTGCTAAATGATTCCTTCACTTTGTCGTCTTTGATAAAAGAACCACAAAGTGCAGGAGACGCACCAAATAAATAAGGAATTAACCAACCAAAACGGTAATAGTTACGGATCAAACCAAAGTACGCATCAGAAACCGATTCCTGGCGCTGTTCAGGCATTTGCTCACCAAACAAGGCATCCCAAAAACTATCAGAGAATGAGAAGTTAAAATGAACACCGGAGATAATCTGCATCACACTACCGTAGCGATGTTTTAAACCTTCGCGGTATAGCGTTTTCATTCGCCCAGTATTCGAAGAGCCATATTGCGCTAAGGTAATATCATCTTGCGAGTCAACAAAACAAGGCATCGACATTGGCCATAAACGCTCACCATCCATTTTGCTTAGGGAAAATTTATGGATATCTTCAAGTTGCCATAACAGCTGATCAACGTCGGTTGATACTGGTATAATAAATTCCAACAATGATTCGGCAAAATCAGTTGTGATCCACTTATTGGTTAATGCGGAGCCTAATGCAACAGGGTGAGGTTTTTGGGATAAATGCCTATCCTCAGTAATGCGAAGTGACTCTCGTTCAAGTCCACGTCCAAACTGGGTTAGTGCGTCAGCATGAGTAGAAAGCTGCTGTAACCTCTGTGAAAAATCCATCAAGGTTATTCTCGTTTTAATCTAATTTAAGGGAAATAGAGTAATCATTATTGAATCTGATTACCATCATTTATATCAGCAAAACTTGCGAAAGACTTTTACTAAGCAGTAACAACTAGCACTCAGTGCTAGTTGTTACTGAATACCCAATTACTTGGTTAATGTAAGTAGATGAATAGGTAAGCCTAATACCTTCAATTGTGGCTCCAATGTCTTCGCATCACCCACCACAATAATTTGATAATCTTTTGGGTTAAACCATTTCTGAGCTAAGTTATCCATGGTCGTTTTAGTAATCGTATCGACAATCTGGTTTCGCTGAGCGACAAAATCTTTTGGTAAATCATAAGTTAATATATTACCTAACAAGGATGCTTTTTGACTTGGCGTCTCATAACTCAAGGCATCTTTTTGCCCCACAGCTAAACGCATAAAGTTAACCTCTTTATCGGTTACCCCTAATGTACTCATTTTCTTCAACTCGGCGAGAAACTCTTTTATAGATGCAACCGAGGCATCAGCTCTAACTTGAGCATAATAAACCCCTACACCCACTTCTTTTCCACCACTAAAATAGCCCCCTGCGCCATAAGTAAAGCCTTTATCTTCACGTAGATTCATGTTGATACGGCTATTAAAGTTACCCGCTAAATTAAAGTTAGCCAATTGAGTTTTAAAAAGCTCACCTGCGGCATCAAATGGCATTCCATGACGCACTAAACGGATTACGGTTTGCGGTGCGTCCGCTTTATTTACCAACCATATTGCTTGTTGCTTCAACACAGGTAATTTTTGTGGTGCGATACTTGGCGCAGGTTCTCCTTGCCATTGCCCGATAGGTGCTAACGCTTGTACTAGTTTCGCTTGTGTTATATCCCCCACCACTACTGCATCAGCACTGTTAGGAGTATAATAACGATGATAGAAGTCTTTCACATCTTGCAGGGTAATATTGCTCAACGTTTGCTTGGTACCATCCGTTGGACTCCCAAACACAGTACCTTTAAATAAGACTTCTCGTGTTGCTTGCCCCGCTAACCAATCCGGACTTTGATGCTCATAAACAATACCTTCAATCATCTGCTTTTTAAGGCGCTTAAAATCACTTTCTTTAAAGGCGGGATGGAAAAGACGTTGCTCTAATAACGCCATCGTTTCAGGTAAGTTCTTAGTTAGCGTACTGAGTGAAATCGTGGTGCCATATAATCCAGCCTGTACTGAAATATTACTGCCAAGAGTATCTAACTTAGATGCCATTTGCTCTGCGGTATATTTCTCAGAGCCTTCATTCATCATCGTAGCTGTAAGCTCAGCTAAACCTTCTTTACTTGCCGGATCTAAACGACGCCCTGCAGGTACAGTTAACTGCAAACTGATCGTTGGGGTTTCTTGATACTGGGTACCAACCACTTTGATCCCATTCTCGAGGCTGAACTCATACAGTGTGGGCATGACGGCTTTCACTGGCTTTGAAGCCTTTGGCATCACTGAACGATCAAAATTATCTTTAACCGTGCGGTAAGCTAAATCTTGATCTTTGATCTTGGTATTTTTAGGCAACACACGTGGCGCTGGCGCATAATTGGGTTTCGCCGCTTGAAGCTGTAATTCACCATGCGGCACAACACTGAGCGTGACACTTGGATGTTGATAAATATACTGGTTATACGCACGCATTACGCTTTGCGTATTCACCTTATCAATGTTCGCTAAATCCGTTGAGATATAATTAGGGTTACCAAAGAAAGTCTGATAAGCCGCAAGTTGTGACACCTTACCGCTGACACTTTGTAAACCATAAATAGCACTCGCCTCAACCGAGCCTTTTATTTCATCCAGTTGGGCTTTATTAATCCCTTGCTTATCGATGCCATTAATGATCGACATAACGTCTTTACGCAATTCATCTAAATGGCCTTTATCGCCACTCGGTGCCATCGCATACACATACATAGTACACGCCAATTCCGCACAGTCTTGGAATGCCCCTGCATCAACGGCTTTACCTGTCTTCACCAATCTTTGATGAAGTAAGCTATTCGTGCCACTCCCTATCACTTGCCCTAACATATCCAGTGAGGGTTGTTGCTCGGCGCCTAAATACGCTGTCGGCCAGCCCATCATTAACATAGGCTGCTTAATATTATCTTGTAGCGTAATGTAACGTTCAGAAGGTAACGTCACTGGTTGCTTAGGTGCATCCTTTGCTTCAGGGCCGCGCGGAATAGAGCCAAAATACTTATTTACCCACTCCAGTGTTTGCGCTTTATTAATATCGCCACCAATAGTTAACGTCGCATTATTTGGTCCATACCAACGAAGGAAAAAGGCTTTAAGATCGTTGACATCAACACGATCTAAATCTTCAACATAACCAATGGTTTGCCATGAATACGGATGACTACGAGGGTATAACGCTTCCGCCATTTTTTCATAAATTAAACCATACGGGCGGTTTTCAAAGTTTTGTGCACGTTCATTTTTCACCGTATCTCGCTGAATTTCAAACTTACGCTGTGAAACCGCATCCAGTAAAAAACCCATACGATCTGACTCAAGCCATAAGGCTTTCTCTAATTGATTCGCTGGGACTGTTTCAAAGTAATTCGTGCGATCACGGTTAGTACTACCATTTAAATTACCGCCAGCTTCTGTAATCAATTTAAAATGCTGTTGATCACCAACATGCTTAGAGCCTTGAAACATCATATGCTCAAAGAAGTGGGCAAAGCCTGATTTACCTTGTTGCTCTCGCGCAGAGCCCACATGGTAAGTCACATCCACATTCACTAACGGATCAGAGTGATCCGGCGATAAAATAACAGTCAACCCATTAGCCAAACGGTATTTGCTATAAGGAATCACAGCTTTCCCTTGTACCGCTTTAACTTGCTCAATAAACGTTACCCCTTTGGGTAACACTTGGGTGGTCTGCTGTTCAGTAAATTGAGTACAACCTGTCAATGACACTACGGCTGCACCCAGGATCCATTTTTTCACGCTCGAGTTCCTTAAAACGATAATGATGGGAAAAGTCCCAATACGATTGCGGCTAATACGATATAACGTAATGTTTTGCCAATTAAAATGACAACTGCACACCACCAAAATCGCATCCGTAGCCAGCCTGCCGCTAAACATAAGGGATCACCAATAATTGGCATCCAGCTAAGTAGCAAACTCCAGTAGCCATATTTTTTTAGCCACAATAACGCTTTATGACTCTGTTTTTGCTCTGAAGTTTTATCTGGTAGTAAAAGTCCTAACCAATAATTAGTTAATCCACCTAAGGTATTACCTATCGCAACGACTGCGATTATTTGCCATATCGGGTTATCCCCTAATTTTACAGCAGCGATAAGATTCGCTTCAGATCCACCGGGTAACAATGTGGCACTAAGAAATCCGGTCGCAAATAGAACCCATAAGCCCGTATCACCGGTAAATAAATCAGTCATGTCTGTCGCCTTTTTATTAGGAAGGCAAAGTGTGCCATTTGAAGCGATAACTGAACAATATTTTTATATTGTCATTAAATAAAAAAAGGCAGCGAAACGCTGCCTTTTTAACTAGATAGTGAAAGAAATACCTTAACTTCCACCCACCAATGCTAACAAGATACCAGCAGCAACAGCAGAGCCCAATACACCAGCTACGTTTGGTCCCATTGCATGCATCAATAAGAAGTTTTGAGGGTTTGACTCTAAACCCACCTTATTCACCACACGTGCAGCCATAGGAACAGCAGATACACCTGCAGCACCAATTAATGGGTTAATTGGCTCTTTACTAAAGCGGTTAAGCGCTTTTGCCATTAATACACCACCACCAGTACCAACACTAAATGCAACCGCACCAAGCACCAAAATACCTAATGTTTCGATTTGTAGGAATGTCGCAGCTTCAAGTTTTGAACCAACACCTAAACCAAGCATGATAGTCACAATGTTAATAAGCTCGTTCTGTACTGTATTTGACAGACGATCAACCACACCAGATTCACGCATTAAGTTACCTAAACAGAACATACCAACAAGTGGGGTTGCTGATGGTAGGAACAAGATTGTCATTAGCAACACCGCTAATGGGAACAATACTTTTTCCATCTTCGTCACATGACGAAGCTGTTGCATCTGAATTTGACGTTCTTCAGGTGTTGTTAATGCTTTCATGATCGGTGGCTGGATAATCGGAACAAGAGCCATATAGCTATATGCCGCAACCGCAATTGCACCTAAAAGATCTGGTGATAAACGGCTTGCAAGGAAAATAGCGGTAGGACCATCCGCACCACCAATGATAGCGATTGATGACGCATCAGCGAGCGTAAATTCCATACCCGGTATAACATTCAGTACAATTGCACCAAACAAGGTAAAGAAAATACCAAACTGCGCCGCCGCACCTAATAACAGAGTTTTAGGGTTAGCAATCAAGGCACCAAAATCAGTCATGGCCCCAACACCCATAAAGATCAGCAATGGAAAAATTCCCGTTTCAATCCCCACATAATAGATGTAGTACAGCAGACCACCTGGATCGGTGAAACCAGCATTAGGGATATTGGCAAGAATGGCACCAAATCCCATCGGCAATAGCAATAACGGCTCAAAGCCCTTACGAATAGCCAAAAACAGTAGACCACACCCAACGATGATCATCACGATCTGACCAAACTCGAAGTTCGCGATCCCTGTTTCGGCCCAGAGTTTTAATAAACCTTCCATGGTTACCTCTTATGCCAGGCTAACGATTGGCGATCCAACAGTCACAGAGTCACCTTCTTTAACATGTAGTTGGTCAACGACACCACTACGTGCTGCACGTACCTCTGTTTCCATCTTCATCGCTTCTAAGATCACAAGAACATCACCTTCTGTTACTTGGTGACCCGGCTGAACGTTGATCTTAAAGATGTTACCCGCTAGCGGTGCTCCTACCGCCTCTGCAGCAGCACTTGCCGTAGACGCAGCAACAGGCGCTGATGCTGTCTGTTGTACCACTTCCACAGAAGAAAGTTCACCACCCTCTGCTACTTCAACGTTATAAACCTGACCGTTTACACGTACGCTATAGCTTTCAACCTCAGCTGCCGATTTAGCAGCAGGTGCTGCTACAACAAGCTCTTCCCCCGTAGGTGTTGGCTCAAAAGCATCTGAGTTGTTACGGTTTTTAAGGAAGTTAAGCCCAACTTGTGGGAATAATGCGTAAGTTAATACATCATCAACTTGTTGATCAGCTAACGTAATACCCTCAGCTTTTGCTTTTGCGACGAGATCATCAGTTAAGATAGCTAACTCATCATCAATTAAATCAGCTGGACGACAAGTAATAGGCTCAGCACCCTCAAGTACTTTCGCTTGAAGATCACTATTTACAGCCGCTGGCGCTGCGCCATATTCACCTTTTAGAATACCCGCCGTTTCTTTACTGATACTCTTATAACGCTCACACGTAAGTACGTTTAATACAGCCTGAGTACCTACAATTTGTGATGTTGGCGTAACTAATGGAATAAAACCAAGATCTTCACGTACACGTGGAATTTCTTCTAATACTTCATCAAAACGATCGGCTGCTCCTTGCTCTTTTAACTGACTTTCCATGTTGGTCAGCATGCCACCAGGCACTTGCGCTAATAGAATACGTGCATCAACACCTTTTAAGCTGCCTTCAAATTTCGCGTATTTCTTACGAACATCTCGGAAATAGCTAGCAATAGGCGCGAACTTTTCAAGATCTAAGTTCGTATCACGACCTGTACCTTGGAGCATTGCGACTACGGTTTCTGTTGGTGTGTGGCCGTAAGTTTGGCTCATTGAAGAAATAGACGTATCTAGAATATCGAGTCCAGCTTCTACTGCCTTCACAGCGGTTGCTGTTGAAAGGCCCGTTGTTGCATGGCAGTGCAAGGCCAATGGAATATCACATGATGCTTTAATACGTTTGATCAGCTCTTCGGCTTCATAAGGTTTCAGTAACCCCGCCATATCCTTAATACAAATAGAGTGACAGCCAAGATCTTCTAAACGCTTAGCAAGATCGGTCCATGTATCTAAGGTATGAACCGGACTTGTTGTGTAAGAAATAGTACCTTGTGCATGGGCACCTACATCAATCGTCGACTTTACGGCTTTTTCAAAATTACGCACATCATTCATTGCATCAAAAATACGGAAAACATCCATACCATTTGCATGTGCACGTTCAACAAATTTCTCAACAACATCATCACCATAATGACGATAGCCTAGTAAATTCTGTCCACGAAGTAACATCTGCATCGGTGTTTTTGGCATCACTTGCTTTAATGCACGTAGACGCTCCCAAGGATCTTCACCAAGATAACGAATGCATGAATCAAAAGTAGCGCCGCCCCATGTTTCTAACGACCAATAACCCACATCATCAAGTTGAGCCGCAATTGGCAACATATCTTCAAGGCGAAGACGGGTAGCAAATAAAGATTGGTGTGCATCACGCAATACCACATCAGTGATAGCTAGAGGCTTGGACATGTTCAAAACTCCTTGTAAGAATAAGTGTCCTAAAATCAAAACTATTTATTAGTTGGAAATATCAGCTCGAGCTCTTCGCTTGGCGATACTGATGCACAGCGACTGAGATCGCTGCAATCACATCGGGTTTAATACCGTTTTGATTTGGGGTCACTGCCGGTTTAGCAGTTTGAGGGGCTTCAATTGGCTCTGCTGGCGCAAGTTTTGCCAACAATTTCACCAAAAAAATAAGGATTGATAGAAAGACAAATACAACAACCATTCCTGTTGCCATAATTACCGCTGCTTGCCACAGCGTATCTCCCAAATCAGTCATCATAAGTTCCTTCTAGTTGTAACCGTAGTGTTAACGATTATCACGACAATTAAAAACAAGTCAAACTGATTTACAAAAATTGGTTGTTTTTGCAACATCTATCCAATTTTCACTCAAATAAAGCATATTTATCAGCCTTAATTGCAATATTTCATCACATGTAGCCACAATATAAATTCAAATACACAAAAATCTAATATAGAGAAGCAAGACACTGAAATATAGTAAAAAAAAAGATTTAATATATATCTTGAGGGGATAATATTTTTCTAAAAAAGAGGATTTATCGTATCAAATAAGCTCTTAGGTACCCTTCTTGACACTAAATAAATAAAACCATTATAACTTATTCACAATAATGATATAAAAACTTAGCGATGCTTAGAAATCAAAAAAAGATACAAAAAAGCCCAGCAAAAGCTGGGCTCTAAATGATGGTGCGCGCGGGAGGATTCGAACCTCCGACCGCCTGGTTCGTAGCCAGGTACTCTATCCAGCTGAGCTACGCGCGCACTAAATCGGTGTAACAGTAACAAACATTAAGGCTCATCACTTTTAATAATGGTGCGCGCGGGAGGATTCGAACCTCCGACCGCCTGGTTCGTAGCCAGGTACTCTATCCAGCTGAGCTACGCGCGCACTAAATCGGTGTAACAGTAACAAGCATTAAGGCTCATAACTTTTAATAATGGTGCGCGCGGGAGGATTCGAACCTCCGACCGCCTGGTTCGTAGCCAGGTACTCTATCCAGCTGAGCTACGCGCGCACTAAATCGGTGTAACAGTAACAAGCATTAAGGCTTATCACTTTTAATAATGGTGCGCGCGGGAGGATTCGAACCTCCGACCGCCTGGTTCGTAGCCAGGTACTCTATCCAGCTGAGCTACGCGCGCACTAAATCGGTGTAACAGTAACAAGCATTAAGGCTCATCACTTTTAATAATGGTGCGCGCGGGAGGATTCGAACCTCCGACCGCCTGGTTCGTAGCCAGGTACTCTATCCAGCTGAGCTACGCGCGCACTAAATCGGTGTAACAGTAACAAGCATTAAGGCTCATCACTTTTAATAATGGTGCGCGCGGGAGGATTCGAACCTCCGACCGCCTGGTTCGTAGCCAGGTACTCTATCCAGCTGAGCTACGCGCGCACTGTTCTTTCTTTTAGGAAAGATATTGCTTTTAGCTATAAAAGGATATAATGCATTCGACAAACCTTACCTTGCGATAATCGTTGACGAAAGCAAAATAAATGGCGGTGAAGGAGGGATTCGAACCCTCGATACGGGATAAACCGTATACTCCCTTAGCAGGGGAGCGCCTTCAGCCTCTCGGCCACCTCACCACACAAATCGGTGTGAATAACAAGTTTACCACTCATCACTCTAAATAATGGTGCGCGCGGGAGGATTCGAACCTCCGACCGCCTGGTTCGTAGCCAGGTACTCTATCCAGCTGAGCTACGCGCGCACTGGGTGTTTCTCGCTAAAGAAATCACCATATTGATATCAACAAGGTTGTCATCAATAAAGAATGGCGGTGAAGGAGGGATTCGAACCCTCGATACGGGATAAACCGTATACTCCCTTAGCAGGGGAGCGCCTTCAGCCTCTCGGCCACCTCACCACACAAATCGGTGTGAATAACAAGTTTACCACTCATCACTCTAAATAATGGTGCGCGCGGGAGGATTCGAACCTCCGACCGCCTGGTTCGTAGCCAGGTACTCTATCCAGCTGAGCTACGCGCGCACTAAATGCCTTATCGGCTAACTTATCTTATCAAAATAAAACAAGTTGAAAGATGGCGGTGAAGGAGGGATTCGAACCCTCGATACGGGATAAACCGTATACTCCCTTAGCAGGGGAGCGCCTTCAGCCTCTCGGCCACCTCACCGTCTTTCGGGGGCTCATATTACTGTCAGCCAAAAATAAGTCAATCACTTTATTGATAAAAAATGACAATCACGAACCGCATGCGTACTTAATAGTCAATGAGGTAATTTATACAACGTAAGCGTTGAAATATTCACTTAATTTTAACTTAATTGGTCCTGTAATTACTGACGATTAAATAAATATTTAAACGTATTCATTTATTACAGATACAAAAAAGGCCTAGTTTTTATACCAGACCTTCTTCAAATTAATAGTTACCAGAACCCTGAGAGTCTGTTTCTTTTTCTGCTTGAATTCGCATGTAAATTTCTTCGCGGTGAACAGATACTTCTTTAGGTGCATTAACACCAATACGTACTTGGTTACCTTTAACACCTAAAACAGTTACGGTTACTTCATCACCGATCATTAGGGTTTCACCTACGCGACGTGTCAAAATTAACATTTATGTGCTCCTTGAGTCATCTCAAACTTATAAGAATTTAACGTTTATTATCCAATATTATTTACTATTTCGTAAATAGCCACTGCTCAAGAAACAGCGAGATATGATTGATTATCCAGACTTTGACCGTCAACCACAAACCTTTTATGGATTAAATCTACAGCAGCAACATGATCATCATGATTAATTAACAAAGATAAGCATTTTTTGTCGCTCTGATAAATATGCACTTTAATGTTAGCCTCCTTTAACACCTTTTGAACAGAATCCAAATAGTGTTCCGTATTCTCTCCTACCAAGGAAAGAATAGAGACCATACCAATATGGCGCATTTTACTATCAAAAACTAGTTTCAAGCGTGCAATATCATCATTTACAACAACTATTTGTGATTTATTCTCATCTCTTGCATGATCAATAATCCATGCAGTTCCACCAAATAATGCTAAATGTTTGCTGATCTCAGTTTCTGGAAGCGCTATTTCAAGCAACACATGTTGATTTTGTAACGCGATACCAATGATAGTTGATGAAACCATACTATCAAAATTTACTAGCGTCCCTTCACTGTCATCAAAAGAAGAAAGTACACGAAGTGGAACGCGATGCTGGCAAGCATATTCAACAGATTGTAGCTGTAGTACTTTCGCACCTAAACGAGCCATTGACGTCATGTAGTCAAAATGAATGACATCAAGTCGTATTGCTGAAGGAACAATTCTTGGATCGGTAGAATAAACGCCATCAACATCAGTAAAGATCTGACATTCGTCTGCATCTAACGCACTTGCAATCGCTACTGCGGTAGTATCAGAACCACCGCGCCCCAATGTCGTAATATTGCCATCAATATCACGACCTTGAAAGCCAGCGACAATAACAATGTTATCGTCGCCAAGTAATGCGGTTATTCGCTGCGTTTCAACTTCACGAATAGTGGCATTATTAAATGCATTATCTGTTCGAATAACAACTTGATCAGCGATCAACGATACCGCACTGTAGCCACGTTTATTCAATGCCATGGCTAACAAGGCAATTGACACCTGCTCTCCCGCTGCAAGCAATACATCTAGCTCACGCGGTGTTGGTATTTCGTCTATTTGCTTAGCTAAACCTAATAAACGATTGGTCTCTCCTGCCATCGCAGAAAGAACAACGACAACCTGATGGCCAGACTGGCGCGCTTTTATCACACGCTCAGCCACCGCTTCAATTCGCTCTATTGAGCCAACCGATGTCCCACCAAATTTCTGCACTAATAGTGCCACATCACCTCTCCAGTAATTACAGTTTATCAGCTAGCCATGGTGCAACGGTTTCTAGTGCTGCAGGTAATGCTGCTGCATCTGTACCGCCCGCTTGCGCCATATCAGGACGACCACCGCCCTTGCCGCCAACTTGTTGAGCGACTAGGTTAACTAGTTCACCCGCCTTAACTTTGCCAACAAGATCTTTTGTTACACCCGCAATTAAGCCAACTTTATCGTCACTTACATTACCGAGTAGAACTACACCACTGCCTAGCTGATTCTTTAATTCATCAACCATGCCACGTAGGGCTTTGTTATCAGCACCGTTAAGTTTTGCGATTAAAACTTTAACGCCGTTGATCTCTTGCGCTTGGTTGATAAGATTTGCGCCTTCTTGAGCCGCTAACTTATCTTTTAATTGTTGAATTTCTTTTTCTAGTTGCTTGCTGTGCGAAACTAACGCTTCCACTTTGCTAACAACAGATGCTGAATCAGATTTCACGAGACGAGCAGTCTTAGCAAGCATTACATCTTCGTTATGCATCTCTTCAATTGACGCAGCGCCTGTTACCGCTTCAATACGACGAATACCTGCAGCGATACCGCTCTCAGATAGGATCTTAAATAGACCAATGTCACCTGTGCGTGTTGCGTGAATACCACCACAAAGCTCAGTTGAAAACTCACCCATGCTTAGTACACGTACTTCATCATCGTACTTCTCACCAAACAGTGCCATTGCACCTTTCGCTTTCGCCGCTTCGATATCCATGATATTCGTTTCAATCACATGATTAGCACGGATTTGGTCGTTAACCATGGTTTCTACAGCGCGTAGTTGCTCTGGTTTCACCGCTTCTAAGTTAGAGAAGTCAAAACGTAGACCATCAGCTTTTACTAATGAACCTTTCTGAGAAACGTGTTCACCTAAGATAGTACGCAATGCAGCATGCATTAGGTGAGTTGCTGAGTGGTTAAGGCTGATTGCTGCTCGGCGTGCTGAATCAACAGACGCTGTTAGTTTTTGACCAACAGTTAGAGAACCTTCAGCAACTTGACCTTTATGGCCAATAGCTGCACCGAATTTTTGTGTATCATCAACGTTGAACAGTACAGCTTCAGCAGTAAGGATACCGCTATCACCACACTGACCACCTGATTCTGCGTAGAATGGCGTATTCGTTAGTACTACTAGCGCTTCTTCACCTGCATTTACACTATCAACAGCAACACCATCACGGTATAGGGCAACAATTTCGCTTTCGCCATCCGTAGCGCTGTAACCACAGAATACTGTTTCAGCATCAACTTTAATTGCATTGTTATAATCAACACCAAAGTTACCCGCATCACGAGCACGTTGACGCTGTTCTTCCATTGCCGCTTCAAAGCCGTCTTCATCAATAGTAAAGCCACGCTCACGAGCAACATCATTGGTTAAATCAGCAGGGAAACCGTACGTATCGTATAGTTTAAATACTGTTTCACCATCAAGCACCTTACCGTCTAACTTATCGAGTGCTTCGTTAAGAATTGTCAAACCTCGGTCAAGAGTACGACCAAAGTTGTCTTCTTCAATCTTAAGTACTTTTTCTACTAATTCTTGTTGTGCTTTCAGCTCTTCGCCTGCGGTACCCATGATTTCAGCAAGAGGGCCTACAAGCTTGTAGAAGAACGCGCCTTCTGCACCTAACTTATTACCGTGACGTACTGCACGACGGATAATACGACGAAGTACATAACCACGACCTTCGTTTGACGGCATTACACCATCAGAGATCAAGTAAGCACATGAACGGATGTGGTCAGCCACAACGCGTAGTGATTGGTTAGAAAGATCTTCAAAGCCGATCACTTTCGCCGCTTCTTTAATTAGCGTTTGGAAAATGTCGATTTCATAGTTTGAGTGTACGCCTTGCATGATTGCAGCAATACGCTCAATACCCATGCCTGTATCAACAGAAGGCTTAGGTAGCGGTTCCATTGTACCGTCAACTTGACGGTTAAACTGCATAAATACGTTGTTCCAGATCTCGATGAATCGATCGCCATCTTCTTCAGGTGTACCAGGTCGACCACCCCAGATGTGATCACCGTGATCGTAGAAAATTTCTGTACATGGACCACAAGGGCCGGTGTCACCCATTTGCCAGAAGTTATCTGACTCAAAAGGCTTACCACCTTTCTTATCACCGATACGAACGATACGATCCGCAGGAATACCTATTTCTTTGTTCCAGATATCAAATGCTTCATCATCAGTTTCATAAACAGTCACAACTAAACGATCTGCTGGCAGTTTAAGAACTGAGGTTAAGAACTCCCAAGCGTATCCAATAGCATCATGCTTGAAGTAATCGCCAAAGCTGAAGTTACCTAACATTTCAAAGAAAGTATGGTGACGAGCAGTAAAACCTACATTTTCAAGGTCGTTATGCTTACCACCTGCGCGTACACAGCGCTGAGCCGTTGTTGCTCGGGTATAGCTACGCTTTTCAAGACCTAGAAATGTATCTTTAAATTGGTTCATACCTGCGTTAGTGAATAACAACGTTGGGTCATTCGCAGGTACAAGAGAAGAGCTTTCCACTATTTGGTGGCCTTTGCTCTCGAAAAACGCAAGATACGCACGGCGGATCTCATCAGTGCTCATGTACATTGGCAAATCCTGAATTAATGCTTTATTGAAAGACAGAAAATCATACTTATGTGATCTTCCTTCTCGCCCTTTGGGGTATGAAAAACATACTTTAGTAAAAAGGTCGAGCTGAGTAATCGAACTAAGATAAATTTTTTGGGGGCTATTGTAAAACAACGGCAGCAATAACTGAAAATGTTATGTGGGAAAATGCACTAAATAATCTGATTATTTAATGCATTTGATAGGTAATAGCTCAAGATTGAATAAGACGTTCTCATAATTTATTAAATAAACGTTCTTTGGCTACCTACTTCGAGATCTCTTTTGCTGATAAGCCTTGAACAGAGTTAAGAAGTGAAGACACGATAGAATCGCTATCAATACTTTCACCATTTAACACTCGCGCTAAAATATCACTGGCAAATTGCTGCGGTGAAATCACAATATCAGGATTCACACTTTTCACTTTATTAATATTTTTACTGTCATTTACCAGTGCAACCGTACGTGCACTGCTTTCTAATTCAATCGCAGACAGCACAATAAAAGCATTATCAGCATCGTCATCACTTAATGCGAGCACTGCTTTTGCATTCATGACACCGGCTTGAGTTAAGATCTCACCGTCGCTGTAATCCCCTACCACGACATCTAAACCTTCAAGTAAATCTTTCGCTACTTGTTGAGTTCGAGAGGATACAATCACGGTGATAGGTTGTTTACGAGAAGACAGTTGTTTTATTGTATTTATTGCAAGGCTAGATAAGCCACAAATAATAAAATGATTGGCTCTATTCATTTTTTTAGTATTACCTTTAACTAGTCGCTCAAAACCACTATGAACAACAGGACCTAATACTGATGTCGCCGATGTGGCAAAGACCGTGATACCAGAAACAATGACAGAGATAGTAAATAATCGCGCAGGCTCCGAAACGGGAACGATATCACCATACCCCACAGTCGACATGGTTTCTATCGCGTAGTAAAACGCGGTCAATAATGAGGTAATTTTAGGGTCAAAACCATTACCAAAATACAGCGCACCATAGGTTGATGTTAGCATTAAAGTGATCACGCTGATCAACGCAAAAATACTACCCGCAGCAATACTGCTTTTGGAAAAATGGCGACGTACTAAAAACAAAATTAATAAAGAAATTAAGGCATAGTAAATATTATGCGTCTGATCTGGGTGGATATGCGCGGTATAAAGCGTATCGATGATCATTAAAGTAAAACTGATCATCCACGAGATTCGAGCTCGAAAAAAGAGTCCAATAGAACTTAAGGCAATAAACACGCCTAACATGAAATAAGGCGCATTAGTTAAGAAACTATGGTTAATTTGCTCATAATCTTTCACATTAAAGATCGTGATCAGATCAATCGGTAAACCATAAATAGTATGGAAAATTAAGCCACTATTAACCAATATAAATAATGCGACAAAAATATGCCTAATACTATATATCCATAACGCGAAACGCTGAAAAATGCGTCCTATCCAACGCAATAACGAAAAACCGTCTTTCACTTCGTATATACCTATTAATAAGCGATATCAATGATTTATCGTTATAGTTTAGTCAAAAAAATAACGTTCCTCTATATTAAAACAAAACATGGTGTTAAGAAGGATCTAATTTTAATTCTATTAATAAAATACACCAGATATAAAAAAACCCAATCCTAAGATTGGGTTTCTTGATACTAAATTAACGTAATTTAGAATGCTTCGTCTTCTTTAATATCAGCCTTATTCTCGTCAACTTGATCCCCCTCAGTTACAGGTGTTAGCAGCAAGTCACGTAATTTTTTCTCAATTTCAGCGGCAATCGCAGGATTTTCTACAAGGTACTTACAAGAGTTTGCCTTACCTTGACCAATTTTATTACCTTGGTAACTATACCAAGCACCCGCTTTTTCTACTAGCTTATGCTTAACGCCTAAATCAATTAGCTCACCATTACGGTTGAAACCTTGACCATAAAGAATTTGAGTTTCAGCTTGCTTAAACGGTGCTGCAATTTTATTTTTAACTACTTTAATACGAGTTTCGTTACCAACAACTTCGTCACCTTCTTTGATTGCGCCAGTACGGCGGATATCAAGACGAACAGAAGCGTAGAACTTCAGTGCATTACCACCTGTCGTAGTTTCTGGGTTACCAAACATCACACCGATCTTCATACGGATCTGGTTGATGAAGATACACATACAGTTTGACTGCTTAAGGTTACCCGTTAACTTACGCATCGCTTGTGAAAGCATACGTGCTTGCAGACCCATGTGTGAGTCGCCCATTTCACCTTCGATTTCAGCTTTAGGTGTTAGAGCTGCTACTGAGTCAACAACGATTAAATCAACAGCACCAGAGCGTGCTAATGCATCACAAATTTCAAGCGCTTGCTCACCTGTATCTGGCTGAGAAACTAATAGCTGATCGATATCAACACCTAGTTTCTGTGCATAAATAGGATCAAGTGCGTGTTCAGCATCGATGAAAGCACAGGTTTTTCCTTTACGCTGAGCTGCTGCAATCGTTTCAAGGGTTAAGGTTGTTTTACCTGATGATTCTGGACCGTAAATTTCAACAATACGCCCCATTGGTAGACCACCAGCTCCCAGTGCAATATCTAGCGATAATGAACCGGTTGAAATGGTTTCGATATCCATCGTACGGTTATCGCCCAACTTCATGATTGAACCTTTACCGAACTGCTTCTCAATCTGGCCTAACGCTGCGGCAAGAGCCTTTTGTTTGTTGTCGTCCATTCGACTCTCCAACGGATGCTAAAATGAAATGAGTGAAGTGTTTCTATGTCGCCTAGTATACTGTCTATTCATACAGTGTCTATAGGTCATCATAATTTTTTTGTTAAATGTGCGTTAGCCTTGTGCTACTCCGCCACACTTGTTGCTCGTTCAAGCATGACAGACAATGCTTTAGCAATCGCTTGTAATCGTATATTTTTTCGATCGCCTTCAAAATGGCAGCACGTTGTTTGTCGCCAACCCGTTGCTTCAGCCCAACAGAACCAAACTGTACCCACAGGTTTTTCTTCACTACCACCATCAGGGCCTGCAATACCACTGATAGCTACACTAATATCTGCCCGTGAAGCAGCTAAAGCACCACACGCCATTTCAAATACAACAGCTTCACTTACCGCACCAAATTCTGCTAATGTCGCGCTAGAAACACTTAACATTTCTTGCTTTGCTTCGTTGCTATAGGTAACAAATGAACGATTAAACCAAGCAGAACTACCTGCAATTTCAGTGATCGCATAAGCTACACCACCTCCAGTACAAGATTCCGCAGTCGTTACAATCCAATTTTTATTTTTTAATGCCTGGCCTAAGTCTGTCGCAAGCTGTTCTATATTCATTTTTATTTGCTCCTTGCTAACACTATCAACGTGAAATGCTCTCAATATCTCGTTTCGTAATGCGAATTAAATATTCTTATCTCGACTTTACGCCTATCTAAGGCTGTTGCAAATATCTAAAAAAACGTATTTCGCTACTTTGCCCTATAGTCAGATTCACGTATCCTTAGCGATCAATATTCATTGGTCATGCTGATATGTAAGCATGACCACGTTCAAGCAAGAGTAGGCAATATCGTGACGATAAAAGGCTTAGAAAAACATACACCTATGATGCAGCAGTTCTTAAGAATAAAAGCTGAGAATCCTGATATATTATTGTTCTATCGCATGGGTGATTTCTATGAAATGTTTTTTGATGATGCGAAGCGTGCCTCTCAACTGCTTGATATTTCACTAACAAAGCGTGGCTCAACCAATGGCGAGCCGATTCCAATGGCTGGTGTGCCTTACCATGCAGTTGAAGGTTATTTAGCTAAATTGGTACAGCAAGGCGTATCTGTAGCGATTTGTGAGCAAATTGGTGATCCCGCTACCAGTAAAGGCCCTGTAGAACGTAAAGTGGTGCGTATCGTCACTCCAGGCACAGTCAGTGATGAAGCATTACTCAATGAGCGACGTGATAACTTAATTGCCGCTATTTATACTGAAAATGATAAATTTGGCTACGCAACATTAGATATCACCTCTGGTCGCTTCATGCTCACAGAGCCAAATAGTGAAGAAGAAATGCAGGCTGAGCTCCAACGCACTAGCCCTGCTGAACTCCTTTATCCTGAAGATTTTACCTACCTGCATTTACTGGAACCGTTTAAAGGCAAACGCCGTCGTCCTATTTGGGAATTTGAATTAGATACCGCGCGTCAACAACTAACTCTGCAATTTGGTACCCGTGATTTGATCGGCTTTGGGGTCGAGAATGCGGAGTTAGGGCTATGTGCTGCTGGCTGTTTAATGCAATATGTCAAAGATACCCAACGTACGGCATTACCACATATTCGTGCGATCACTTTAGATACTAAAGATCATGCGGTTATCTTAGATGCTGCGACACGTCGCAATTTAGAGTTAACGCAAAATCTTGCCGGTGGCTACGATAACACGCTAGCATCCGTCCTCGATCAAACCGCAACACCTATGGGGAGTCGTTTATTAAAGCGCTGGCTTCATCAGCCTATTCGCGATCAAAAACAATTGAATGGTCGCCTTGATGCCATAGAAGCATTTAAAAATAGCGGCATGTTTGTCGATGTATCGGGCGTCTTGCGTCACATGGGTGATTTAGAGCGTATTCTTGCACGTCTTGCACTACGTTCAGCACGTCCTCGCGATTTAGCCCGCATGCGAACGGCAATGCAATATCTACCCGAACTTGCTGAATTATTAGTGGAAATACCACAAGTACGCATTAACGACTTAGCCACTCACGCAGCACCAATGGACGACCTATGTGAGTTACTTGAACATGCCATTATTGAAAACCCACCGGTTATCATTCGTGATGGTGGCGTTTTAGCACCGGGATATAACGCAGAGCTTGATGAGTGGCGTGATTTAGCCGATGGCGCAACTAAATTCTTAGAAGAATTAGAAGCCAGTGAACGCGAACATCACGA
The DNA here is from genome assembly GCF_000153325.1 of Photobacterium sp. SKA34. Lineage (GTDB taxonomy): Bacteria > Pseudomonadota > Gammaproteobacteria > Enterobacterales > Vibrionaceae > Photobacterium. The sequence continues at coordinate 217,278 of NZ_CH724145.1, read as the reverse complement.
CATCGACAGCCTAAAAGTTGGCTTCAACCAAGTGCACGGTTTCTTTATTCAAGTGAGCCGTGGTCAAAGCCACTTAGTACCAAGCCATTATGTTCGACGACAAACACTGAAAAACGCCGAGCGTTATATCATCCCAGAGCTTAAAGAGCATGAAGATAAAGTCTTAAACTCTAAATCAAAAGCACTCGCTCTTGAGAAAAAATTATGGGAAGAGCTGTTTGATAAGCTATTGCCTCACCTTGAACAACTGCAAAATACAGCAAGTGCATTATCAGAACTTGATGTACTAACCAACCTTGCTGAACGTGCTGATAGCCTTAATTACTGTCGCCCTGAGTTAATGACAGAAACAGGCATCGAGATCACTGCGGGGCGTCACCCAGTTGTTGAGCATGTGCTAAGTGAACCGTTCATAGCCAACCCTATTTCGCTACATCAAAGCCGCCGTATGTTAATAATTACAGGTCCAAACATGGGTGGTAAATCAACCTACATGCGCCAAACCGCATTGATTGCGTTAATGGCGCATGTTGGCTCTTTTGTCCCAGCAGAAGCGGTAAAGATTGGCCCATTAGACCGCATATTTACCCGTATTGGCGCCTCTGATGACTTAGCATCTGGTCGCTCAACCTTCATGGTTGAAATGACAGAGACTGCGAATATTCTTCACAATGCTACCAAGCAAAGTTTAGTCTTAATGGATGAAATCGGTCGTGGTACCAGCACTTATGACGGCTTATCGCTTGCATGGGCAAGTGCGGAATGGCTCGCTGATAAAATCTCAGCGATGACACTATTTGCGACTCATTACTTTGAATTGACTGAGCTGCCATCACTGTTAACAGGGCTAGCTAATGTTCACCTTGATGCCGTTGAACATGGTGATGAAATAGCCTTTATGCATGCTGTACAAGAAGGTGCCGCAAGCAAGTCTTATGGTTTAGCTGTAGCGAGTTTAGCTGGTGTACCTAAGACGGTAATTAAACGCGCTAAGATCAAACTACAGCAATTAGAGGCATCAGGTCACCAACAAGCTCTGCAACCTAACGAGATCACAATTGGCGCCCCTAAAGAAGAGCATCAATTAAGTTTGATCCCAGAACCGAGTGAAGTAGAAGAAGCTTTAGCAAACGTGAATCCTGATGAGTTAACACCACGCCAAGCACTTGATGAACTCTATCGTTTAAAAGCGCTGCTTTAATTAAAAATCATTAAAATCAGATATAAAAAAGGACGCTGAAGCGTCCTTTTTTATTACTTTAAATTCATTATTGTCACGTCAAAAGTGATTTACAAAAATTGTTAAAGCCATATCAATCTAAACTTCTTGATTAAACAATGATTCGATATTTAATCCTTGATGAGTCAACATATCTCGTAAACGTCGTAGACCTTCAACTTGAATCTGACGTACTCGTTCACGGGTTAAACCAATTTCTCGTCCCACATCTTCTAATGTTGAGGCTTCATAACCTAATAGGCCAAATCGACGCGCTAACACTTCTCGTTGTTTAGGGTTGAGTTCTTGTAACCAGTGAACAATCGAGTTTTTAATATCATCGTCTTGAGTTGATGACTCAGGGCTCCCACCTTTCTCATCTGGAATGATGTCAAGCAGTGCTTTTTCAGAGTCCCCACCGATCGGATTATCTACCGAACTCACACGCTCATTTAAGCGCAGCATACGGTTCACATCATCTACTGGTTTTTCCAGTTGTTGAGCGATATCTTCTGCTGTTGGCTCATGATCCAGCTTTTGTGCTAATTCACGTGCTGTACGTAAATAGACATTGAGCTCTTTAACGACATGGATTGGCAACCGGATAGTTCGGGTTTGATTCATGATAGCCCGTTCAATCGTTTGACGGATCCACCATGTGGCATAGGTAGAAAAACGAAATCCACGCTCAGGATCAAATTTCTCAACCGCACGAATCAAGCCTAAATTTCCTTCTTCGACTAAATCGAGTAACGCGAGTCCTCGGTTACTATAACGGCGTGATATTTTAACCACTAAACGAAGATTACTTTCAATCATACGTTTACGGGCGACTTCATCACCTCTTAATGCACGACGTGCATATAATACTTCTTCTTCTGCGGTAAGTAATGGCGAATAACCAATTTCACCGAGATAGAGTTGAGTAGCATCCAGTGCTTTTTGAGTGGCCTCATATTTGGCAAGTTCAGCATCATCTGTATCATCAGTTACAGGTGATGCTGCGGTAGTTTCAGAACTATCACCAGCAGACGTCGTTGCTGGTACATCAATGTCCAGTTCTTCGTCTAAAGTGAATGAATCAAGGTTTGTGGCTGTGCTGCTTCTACTCATAGCGCCTCCCAGATGGCGAGTTAGCAAGACATTACAACTTCATCATGTCATCTCTTATTGCTGCATCATTGATCTTTCACTTTTATTTCGGTAAATAGCGCATCGGATCAACGGATTTACCTTTATAGCGAATTTCAAAGTGTAGCCTTACACTGCTAGCCCCAGTGCTTCCCATGGAAGCTATCTTTTGCCCAGCTTTTACTTGTTGTTGTTCTTTTACTAAAATCTTATCGTTGTGTGCATAAGCACTTAAGTAGTCTTCACCATGCTTAATAATGACCAAATTACCGTAACCCGGTAGCGCATCACCAGCATATACAACAAGACCTGCGGCAGTCGCCTTAATGGCTTCTCCTCGCGTACCTGCAATATCAATACCTCTATTGCCGTTATCTGAATTAGAAAAACCAGCAATAATTTTACCTTTTACAGGCCAAGCCCATTTAGATGTTGCTGAGCTTATAATTGGCTTAGTTGTTACAGGTTTGTTAACTTTTGAGTTTTCAGAGTACTCTTTTGGTTTTGGCTGTGCAACCGTTTTATTGGTTGTTTTTTGCTCTGGTTGTTTAACTTCTGGCTTTTTCTGTGTTGTTGGAGTGATATTTACAACAGAAGGTTTTACCACAATAGGAGGCGTTGAAGTGCTATATGATGAACTATTACTTCCATTCGAGAGGACTAAACGTTGACCTGGGTAGATAATATAAGGTTCTGATAAATTATTGATTTTAACAATATCTTTTACATTTTGCCCCGTAACATAGGATATAAAATATAAAGTATCTCCTCTCTTTACCGTGTATGAATTTCCTTTAAAACTACCACGCTCTAATTGTGAATAATCTTTGCTAAGATTGGCAACCGGTGCTGGTGTATGACTACTACAAGCTGATAGCAGGATCATACTCGTCACTGCTAACAAGGAAGGTTGAATTATTTTTTTCATCATACACTCTGTATTCATGGTTTAAGCCAAATCTCCAGCCAATAAAGGCACAAATCTTACGGGTTCAATCACGGTTTCGCAAAATGCTTCGCCATTTCGAACAATCAATTTCAATTCTTGCTGTTGGCAACCAACAGGTAAAATTAATCGTCCACCATCAACAAGTTGAGCAAGTAAGCTCTGGGGGATCTCACTTGCTGCAGCTGTCACGATAATAGCATCAAAAGGGCCTTTGCTTGCCCATCCTTGCCATCCATCGCCATGTTTAGTTGATATATTATGTAACTCTAACTGCTTGAAGCGTCGTTTTGCCTGCCACTGTAACGCTTTGATCCGTTCGACAGAATAAACATGCTCAACCAGTTGTGCTAATACGGCGGTTTGATATCCAGAGCCAGTACCAACCTCTAATACTGACGATTGATAGGTTAACCCAAGTAACTCTGTCATTCTTGCTACAATATAAGGCTGAGAAATCGTTTGTCCGCTACCTATAGGCAACGCATTGTTCTCGTATGCCTGATAGGAAAAAGCTTCATCAATAAAGCGTTCGCGAGGCACTGTTGCTATCGCATTGAGAACGCGTTGATTACTGATCCCTTTATTGTTTAAAAATGTTATCAAGCTATCTACTTGATTTTGATACCGCATGACTACTGGATCTCCACATTTTTCATCCAGCCCTCAATTCCAACCATGGCATCATGCGCGGTTAAATCGACTTGTAGCGGCGTGATCGATACCGCTCCTTGCTCTATCGCATAAAAGTCAGTACCAAGACCGGCATCTTGGCACTGGCCTGGAGGGCCTAACCAATATAGCAGTTGTCCTCTTGGGTCATGCTCTTTGATCATATTTTCAGCACGGTGTCTTGCGCCTAGACGAGTGACTTGCCAAGGCTTGAGCTGCTCAAAAGGCACATCAGGCACATTAATATTCAATATATTGTTGCTAGGTAATGACTGCTTAGATAGTTGTTGAATCACTTGTTTCACAACCTTTGCTGCCGTTATAAAGTGTGTATGACCAACAAGTGATACTGCAATAGCAGGAACACCGAGAAAGTGCCCTTCTGTTGCCGCAGCCACAGTACCGGAATACAGCACGTCATCACCTAAATTAGCGCCATGATTGATCCCTGCAACGACAATATCAGGACGTTTATCTAACCATTCATTCAGTGCAAAATGCACACAATCAGTGGGCGTTCCTTGCACTGAAATACGGTTTTCAGCTTCTTGTCGAATACGCAGTGGATAATCTAAGGTCAATGAATTTGAAGCACCCGATCGATTTCGATCAGGTGCAACCACGATTACATCAGCCAGTTGGCTTAATTCTTTTGCCAGTGTATTAATACCTTCGGCAAAAATGCCATCATCATTGCTGATCAATATTCTCATCATTCACAACCTCAGATTTAAGTGGCATGATTAACTCACGCACTACCGAGGTGGCAAAACTACCAGCAGGCAGAGCAAATGAAACAATCAAATCTTTGTCTTCAAAATGCCATTGCATATTATTAGGCATTAATAATAATGCGCGACGATCATGACGCATTCGGTTATCTCGAACAAGTTTAACCAATGCAGGTTCTTGTTCAACAATCGTTAACTCAAATGCTTGTGCTTCAGCTTGAGTAGGCAGGGCATTATCACCAAGCAACGGACCTGTAATAGCTACCTCGCCACAATTAACTTGCTGTTGAAGTACATCTGTTACCACATCAGCAACAAACGTGCGCTCATCGCCTGCCATTTGTAAGCAATCGCCTGCCATAATGGTTGAGGTTAACCCTTGCTCAATTCGCTTTGATAATACTTGGTTAAACATCCAAGAACGTGCTGCTGATAAGTAAAAACTACGCTTACTCTTATCACGCACACGGAATTCATCATTGCCCCAAGCGCGTGCTTTAATCACGTTATTACCACCATGACCAAAACGCTGCTCACCAAAATAGTTTGCAACACCTTGTGCTTTGACCATTTCTAGACGCTCAGTTAATGCATCAAGGTTATCTAGATCAGTAAGGCGTAATTGGAACCAGTTACCAGCTAAATCACCTGGGCGTAATTTTTTATCATGGCGTGTCACTTCAAGAATTTCGACACCTGGATGTTCAGCTTCAAATTGGCTTAAATCAGGATCAGCTTTACCTGGTAAGTGAACACTTAACCATTGCTCAGTGATTGCATGGCGATCTTTCAACCCAGCCCAGCTAACATCACGTGATTTAACACCACATGCTTTAGCTAACTCATTCACTACATATTTGGTGTTTTCACCGACTTTGCGAATTTTCACCATCAGGTGCTCGCCTGTACCGCTAAATTTAAAACCAAGTTCTTCATTAACGATAAAGTCCTGAGGGCTGGCTTTAAGACGTCCGTGACAGATTGGCTTTGTATGTAGCCAATTAAAACAATCCATTATATTTTCTGCAGTGTTGGAGTGAGACATAAGCTCAAGATACCTTTTTAATTAAAACAACCGCTTCACAAGCAATGCCTTCTTTACGTCCAGTAAAACCTAAACGCTCAGAGGTCGTTGCTTTAACATTTACATTGGTGATATCTGTTTCCAGATCTTCTGCAATCGCTTGGCACATCGCATCGATATACGGCGCCATTTTTGGCGCTTGTGCAATAATGGTAACGTCTACATTACCAAGACTGTAACCTTGTGCTTTAACTTTACTGTAGACATCACGTAATAAAAATCGGCTGTCAGCACCAGCCCATTCCGCATCTGTATCGGGAAAATGACGACCAATATCCCCCGCGCCTATTGCGCCAAGTAATGCATCACATACCGCGTGTAATGCAACGTCACCATCAGAATGAGCGATCAGACCTTGCTCATAAGGGATCGCTACCCCACCAATAATTACCGGGCCTTCACCACCAAATTTATGAACATCAAAACCATGACCAATTCGCATTATGGTAATTCCTTTAATAATTGTTGTAGGTAGAACTCAGCTAAAGCTAAATCTTCTGGTTGGGTTACTTTTAGGTTATCCGCACGCCCTTTCACCAGCACAGGAGAAAAACCACAAAATTCAAGCGCAGACGCTTCATCAGTGATCACCGCCTCTTTTGTTAAAGCGGTCGTTAACGCATCACGTAGTTGACCGGCACGAAACATTTGAGGTGTTAATGCATGCCATAGTTGCTCACGGTCAACTGTATGATCAATCACTGCGAGTGAATTTGAATTAACAGTGCTACGTTTCATGGTATCGCGTACCGGCGTGGCAAGGATTGCGCCATATTCAGACGTTTCAGCCGCAGCCATTAATTGACGAAGATCTTCGATACCTACACAAGGGCGAGCGGCATCATGTACCATCACCCAAGCGTTATCATCATTGATTGCTGCTAAGCCTGAAAATACCGAATCAACACGCTCATTACCGCCATCAACCACAGTGATACGAGGATCGTTCGCTAATGGTAACGTCGAAAAGTAAGGATCATTCTTACCTACCGCAATCACAACATGTTGGACTTCAGGCAAGCTTAATAACCGCTCAACCGAATGTTCTAGAATCGTTTTACCAGCAATCGTTAAATATTGCTTAGGACGATCAGCGGCCATTCGGCTACCAATCCCTGCTGCAGGTACAATAGCAATACATTTATCGATCATGAAAGGTTATCTCATCACTTAACTAAAAATGTGTAATTAGTTACTATCACCAACAACACGAATAAATGTTTCCCCTGGTTTTACCAAACCAAGATCGGTACGTGCACGCTCTTCCACAGCTTCTTTGCCGCCATGAAGATCTTTGATCTCCGCATACATTTGCTGATTACGCTGATGTAATTCGGCATTAGCGGCTTGTTGTAAGCTTACGCTCTCTGTGACAGCGGTAAATTCGTTCATACCGTTTTTGCCATACCAGAAATCATATTGTAGCCAAGCGATAAGAACCAATAATACAATAATAAACAGGCGCATACTTCTCCCTGCGACATAATTTTAAACAGCAAGCTGCATTCCGATTATTGAATAAACCTAAATAATTGGAATACATTTTGCGAGTCAGCAATAATCCCATAATCAGTCAATGGTGACTACTATTATGCCATGAGACTTTACATCTCCCTTACTTAGCCCTTCTTTTTGTTGAAAATAAAAACAGCGTTCATGACAACAATACAACATAAGCATTTATTCCTACATAAATATTGATGTCGCTTAGTGATACGTTTTTTTATTTTAGAGATAAAAAAACCGCCTCTTGCAAGGCGGTTTTATTTAACCAAATTGAGTAAACTCAATCATCGCTTAATAAAAAATTAAGCTTGGCCTTTAACTTCTTTAAGACCGTTGAAAGGAGCACGCTCACCTAGTGCTTCTTCGATACGGATAAGTTGGTTGTACTTAGCAACACGGTCAGAACGGCTCATAGAACCAGTTTTGATTTGACCTGCAGCAGTACCTACCGCTAGATCAGCGATAGTTGCGTCTTCTGTCTCGCCTGAACGGTGAGAGATAACAGCAGTGTAACCAGCGTCTTTAGCCATCTTAATAGCAGCTAGAGTTTCAGTTAGAGAACCGATTTGGTTAAGCTTGATTAGGATTGAGTTAGTGATACCTTTCTCAATACCTTCAGCGAAAATCTTAGTGTTTGTAACGAATAGATCGTCACCTACTAGTTGAATTTTGTCACCTAGTAGTTCAGTTTGGTGCTTGAAGCCAGCCCAATCTGATTCGTCTAGACCATCTTCGATAGAAACGATAGCTGGGAACTTCTCAGTTAGATCTTTAAGGAAGTAGTTGAACTCTTCTGAAGTGAATTGCTTACCTTCACCTTTAAGATCGTAGATGCCTTGCTCTTTGTTGTAGAACTCAGATGCAGCACAGTCCATTGCTAGAGTAATATCAGTACCTAGCTCGTAACCTGCAGCTTCAACAGCTTCTTGAATTGCTTTAAGAGCAGCTTCGTTTGACTCTAGGTTTGGTGCGAAACCACCTTCGTCACCTACAGCTGTGCTCATGCCCTTAGACTTAAGAACTTTAGCTAGGCTGTGGAATACTTCAGAACCCATACGTACAGCTTCACGAAGTGTCTTAGCACCTACAGGCTGAATCATGAACTCTTGAATATCAACAGTGTTATCTGCGTGCTCACCACCGTTGATGATGTTCATCATAGGTAGAGGCATAGAGAACTGACCTGCAGTACCGTTTAGCTCTGCAATGTGCTCGAATAAAGGCATGCCTTTAGATGCAGCAGCTGCTTTTGCGTTAGCTAGTGATACAGCTAGGATTGCGTTAGCGCCAAAGTTTGATTTGTTTTCAGTACCGTCAAGGTCGATCATTACTTGGTCGATTGCAGCTTGGTCTTTTGCATCTTGGCCGATTAGAGCTTCAGCGATTGGACCATTTGCAGCAGCAACAGCTTTCAGAACGCCTTTGCCTAGGAAACGAGATTTATCACCATCACGAAGCTCTAGAGCTTCACGAGAACCAGTTGAAGCACCAGATGGCGCAGCAGCCATACCTACGAAACCACCTTCTAGGTGAACTTCAGCTTCAATTGTTGGGTTACCACGTGAGTCAATGATTTCACGAGCTAGAACTTTAACGATCTTAGACATTGTGTTTCCTCTTGCTTTATCTTCAAATTAAAAGCTAAAAAATAGCTGTAGCCATAACAACTACAGCTATCAGTAATCCTTACTGGTTAAGCTCACCACGGTGGTATGCACCCGCCGCTTTTACAAAACCTTCAAACAATGGGTGCCCATCACGAGGTGTCGATGTGAACTCAGGGTGGAACTGTGCAGCTACGAACCAAGGGTGATTCGGAACTTCAATAATTTCAACAAGTTTCTTGTCAGCAGACAAACCAGATACTTTTAGACCCGCTTTTTCAAGCTTAGGTAGTAAAGTGTTGTTTACTTCATAACGGTGACGGTGACGCTCATGGATCGTTGGCTGACCGTATAACGTACGCGCCTTAGAACCATCTTGTAGATGACATAACTGAGAGCCAAGACGCATTGTACCGCCTAGATCTGATTTCTCAGTACGCTCTTCAACTTTACCTTCACTATCAATCCACTCAGTAATAAGACCAACGACTGGATATTTAGTTTCAGCATTAAATTCAGTTGAATGCGCATCAGCCATCTTGGCTACATTTCGAGCAAACTCGATTAATGCTACCTGCATACCTAAACAAATACCTAGGTATGGAATATTATTTTCACGTGCGTATTGAGCAGTAAGGATCTTACCTTCAACACCACGGCTACCAAAACCACCAGGAACCAAGATTGCGTCAAGGCCGGCTAGTACCTCTGTACCTTTTGACTCAACATCTTGAGAATCGATGTATTTAATTTTTACTGATAAACGGTTTTTCAGACCCGCGTGTTTAAGCGCTTCATTAACTGATTTGTATGCGTCAGGCAGTTCAATGTACTTACCAACCATACCAATAACTACTTCGGAGGTAGGGTTCGCTTCTTCATAAATAACTTGTTCCCATTCAGAAAGATCGGCTTCTGGTGCTGTAATACCAAAACGCTTACACACTAAGTCATCAAGACCTTGAGCCTTAATTAATTGTGGGATTTTGTAGATTGAATCTACATCTTTCATTGAGATAACAGCTTTTTCCTGCACGTTACAGAACAGGGCAATTTTTGCACGCTCATTTGCAGGAATCATACGATCAGAACGACACACTAAGATGTCTGGCTGAATACCGATAGAAAGAAGTTCTTTTACTGAGTGCTGAGTTGGCTTGGTTTTCACTTCGCCAGCTGCTGCTAGGTAAGGAACAAGTGTCAAGTGCATGAACATGGTGTTTTCACGACCTTGCTCTACTGCTAATTGACGGATAGCTTCCATAAATGGTAGTGATTCAATATCACCTACAGTACCGCCTACTTCAACGATTGCTACATCATGACCTTCAGCACCCGCTAATACGCGAGATTTGATTTCATTCGTGATATGAGGAATTACCTGAATCGTTGCACCTAAGTAATCACCACGACGCTCTTTGCGTAATACGTCTGCGTACACACGACCAGCAGTAAAGTTATTACGCTTGGTCATCTTGGTACGAATGAAACGCTCGTAGTGACCTAAGTCTAGGTCAGTCTCTGCACCGTCTTCCGTAACGAATACTTCGCCGTGTTGAATTGGGCTCATTGTGCCTGGATCAACGTTGATGTAAGGGTCAAGCTTCATCATAGTCACGTTAAGACCACGTGCTTCTAAAATCGCTGCAAGTGATGCAGCAGCAATGCCTTTACCTAGAGAGGAAACTACTCCGCCCGTAACAAAAATGTAATTCGTAGTCATGTTTAACCTGGAAGATTGGTGTAGAGGATAAATGTATCTGGACGGGAAATTAGTATACCAGACACCATTTATCGCCACAACGTGAAAACTATCACACCGCCATTTGATTTTTTTTGCTTCAAATCAAGTAAGCGTTATGCCACTGAAATATCAAGCTTTAACAACCATAATAATGCTATATAGGTATAATCTATTTAAAAATAATGCTGAGATTTTAATTACTGGTTTTTACTTTCTTTCTCTTTAACATTATTCCATGCATCATCTAGCTCAGTTAATGAGCACTGACTAATGATCTTTCCTTGTTCTAGCACATTTTCTTCCACTTGGCGAAAACGCTTTTCAAATTTTTTATTGGCTTTTTGTAATGCCAACTCAGGTTTCACTTTTAAATGACGGCTTAAATTCACCACAGAAAATAGTAAATCACCGAGCTCTTCTTCTATTCGTTGTTGTTCTGGCACCGCTTGAATCACTTCGTCCATCACTTCATCAAGCTCTTCTTTTACCTTATCAACCACTGGCGCTAATTCATCCCAATCAAAACCAACATTCGCGCAGCGTTTTTGAATTTTATCAGCACGCATTAATGCCGGTAGTGCGTTTGGAATATTGGCAAGCAAGCTCACATCTTGATCTTTGGCTGCGCGCTCTTTGGCTTTTTCTGCCTCCCAGTTTTGTTTAACGGCTGCTTCATCTTCAAAATCAGCATCACTAAAAACATGAGGATGGCGACGGACCAGCTTTTCGCTTATGCCAGCAACGACATCATCAAAGTCAAACAACCCTTGCTCTTTTGCCATCTGACTATAAAAGACAACTTGGAACAGTAAATCACCTAATTCTTCTTTTACATCATTCCAGTTTTTCTGCTCGATAGCATCAGCCACTTCATAGGCTTCTTCAAGGGTATAGGGAACGATTGAATCAAAATTTTGTTTCAAATCCCACGGACAACCACGTTGTGGGTCTCGCAACTGAGACATAATTGCTAATAATTGTTCCATCCGAGATGCTTTTTTATTATCCATACCACCAACCCTTTAAAGTGGCGCTTTAAGCATCTAACTTTAAAGCGCCAAAAATTTGATAGTTAATACTAGAAAACTAATTTAGAAATTCATAGCAACGATCAATCATCATATTGGCAATGCCCATGTTGCTTATGATGATGATCTTTAGCGTGATCACAATTTTTATGTCCATTACCGCTATCATAATGGTGATTCTCACATCGATGTTGATGTGAATCATGCCGATGGTGTCTACACCCTTGGTGATGTGAATTATGGTGTTGGCAATCAGAATAATGAGAGCAGGTATGATTAAAAGAATCTACGCTAGAAGACTCTGCTAACGCATAGTGCGGCAACAGAAATGACATTAACAATAGCAATCCTGTAGTAAGACCTTTACCTGTGCTCAGGTTTAATACATTCGACTTCATAATATCCCCTTTAATTATTTAAACGTTACTTTATCTGCACCCTCTTTCATTCCCTGCAGACAAAGAATAAAAAATAGCAATTGTTTGATTTCATCACTAGGTACATTGATGAAATTTTTATCAGGAATAAGAAGCATTGAAATAAGTAATAAAATACTCGCAACATTATTTTTAGTTAATAATTTTAATAGTAAATTTTTCATAATAGTTCTCTTGCCGCTTTATTAATAAAGCAACGTCATTAATTAATAACAACTATCACTCATCCATATAATTCAGATGGGATAATTACTTTGTTAAATTAACACTTACTTTGAATCCAATTCAGATCCAGAAATAAGTAAACTATTAGGCAATAGGAGGGCGATAAATTGATTTTATAACGGCAAGAACAAGCGACTCTTGAAGATATTCAATAGGTAACAGCTTACTAACGCGAGCTATAATGAGTGGAGGAAAAGAGAGTAGATGAAATGGATTACTACCAGTACGAGGCAAGACTCGACAACATGAACACTGTGAACAATCACTACAACCGTTATCACATTGCAAACTGCAGTGATGAGATTGTTGAGTAGCTGTCTGCTTATATTGCAGTTCGTTCTTAATATTAATATCTAAATTAACAGCATTAGATACTTGAATATTTTGACTCATATACGCGGCATTTACACTACTACTTAACAGTAATATTGCTATAAATAATGCATATAATATTTTATGTAATTGAGATAAATACATACTGAGTCTTTATTTTTAAGTTAATAGAATACTATCGGTCTATTATATATGAGTCAACATTAAGTCTTGTCTTAGATCATTAAAAAAATAAATAATTGCTACTACTCATTATATTTTATAAATAAAAAGGGAAGCATAATGCTCCCTTTAATTTTTATATTTACTGGTTAATTAGCCGTATAAACGTTTAGCCTCAGCGACATCTTTAACTTGTTCAATGCGTTTTAGTACACGACCTAACACTTCTAAATCAGTTAATTCAAGCTCAAAGTCCATGATAGACATTTGCTTTTTATAATCGACTCGGCTTTTCATTCCCGCTACTTTCACTTTTTCATTCATTAAAGTATTGGTTAATTCTTTCAATAAGCCATTGCGTTCAGAAGCCGTCACACGCACGGTAATTGTATAGTTACCGACAAAACCACCGCCCCAAACCGTATCAATAATACGCTCTGGCGCATGATGACGAAGCTCTTCAAGCTGCTCACAATCCATACGGTGAACAGAAATACCACGGCCTTGTGTGACAAAACCTTGAATGTCATCGCCAGGAATAGGTTGACAACAACGAGCAAGGTGAGTCATCAGATTATCAACACCTTCAACAACAACAGCATCACGTTGCGGTTTTTTATGGTTTGTTGCTTGCTTATTGCTTGCCTCTGATAGCTTTTCTAAAAGCTGCTGATCTTCTTCTTCAGCAGTGGGTTTATTCACTAGCGCATTAATATGGTTAATCACCTGATTAATACGTAAATCACCACTACCAATCCCTGCATATAGCTCTTCAGGCGATTTCACATTAAAACGTTTTGCCGCATAGTATTGCGCATCTTTTAATGTCGCATGAATTTTTACGAGCTCTGCTTCTAAGATCTCTTTACCCGCAATAATATTCTTATCACGATCTTGCTTACGAAACCACGCATGAACTTTGGCCCTAGCACGGCTTGATGTCACAAAGCCTAAATTCGGATTTAACCAATCTCGTGACGGATTCGGCTCTTTTTGAGTGATGATCTCAACTTGATCGCCCATTTGAAGATGATAAGTGAAAGGTACAATACGCCCCTCTACTTTAGCCCCAATACAACGGTGACCCACTTCAGAGTGAATATGATAAGCAAAATCAAGCGGTGTCGCATTCGATGGCAAGTCAACCACATCCCCTTTGGGTGTGAAAGCATAGACGCGATCATCAAATACCTGACTACGTAACTCATCCAGCATTTCGCCAGAATCTGACATTTCTTCTTGCCATGCTAATAACTTACGTAGCCAGTTAATTTTCTCATCGTAAGCGGTTTTCGCGCCACCAGATGCCGTCCCCTCCTTGTACTTCCAGTGCGCAGCAACCCCTAATTCAGACTCTTCATGCATTTGCTTAGTACGGATCTGAATTTCAATCGTTTTACCTTCAGGGCCAAGTACTACAGTGTGAATAGACTGATAACCGTTGGGTTTAGGGTTGGCAACGTAATCATCAAACTCTTTTGGTAGGTGACGATATTTAGTATGTACAACGCCCAGTGCGGCATAGCAATCTTGCAGCTCTTCAGCAACAATACGCACAGCTCGAACATCAAAAAGCTCATCAAATTCTAAGCTTTTCTTCTGCATTTTGCGCCAAATGCTGTAAATATGCTTAGGTCGACCTTGCACTTCTGCACGGATATTTGATGCTTTCATCGCGTCGGATAAATCATCAACAAAGTGTGTTATGTAATCCTCACGATCAATACGACGCTCAGATAACTGCTTAGCTATTTGTTTGTAGGTTTCTGGGTGTTGGTAACGGAACGCGTAATCTTCAATTTCCCACTTAAGCTGACCAATACCGAGACGATTTGCTAATGGTGCATAAATGTTGGCACATTCTTGCGCTGCAGCTCGGCGTACTTCATCTGGCTGATCTTTCACTTCACGTAAATTACAGATACGTTCGGCCAATTTAATAACCACGCAACGGAAATCATCAACCATCGACAGTAACATGCGTCGAATATTATCCACCTGCGCGGCTTGCGCGGCTTCTTCCGCCGTTGATTTTAACTGGCTAATTGCACACATTTGTTCAACACCTTGAACTAAATGTAAAATCGTCCCGCTATATTCTTCTTTTAACGCGTCAGTGCTGTAACAACCGCCTTCCACTAATGGGTATAACAAGGCTGCAATTAACGTATCGTCATCCATACTCAAGGTGACAAGGATTTCAACTAGCTCACGACCACGCCACAACAGTAACGGACCATTTTCTTGTTCAGCGGCAAGTTCAATACAACGCTGATATGTTCCTTCTATCCGACTCGATACTTTAGCATCTTGACGTAAACTCTCGACCCACGAGACAAGCTCAAATGTGGTATTTTCCTTTAAATGCGCACCGCGAACTGCGACCATGTTTCTATCCTGTTTTCTCTGATATACCGATGATTGTCTTACATCACATTGCTATTTTTTTTATGGTGATTAGCTTTTAACAAACAACGCCATTGATTCTAAATGCCCTGTATGAGGGAACATATCCATCATACCAAGACGTGCCAACTTATACCCTTGCTGCAACAACATTTGACTGTCACGAGCCAATGTTGCTGGATTACATGATACATAGACCACTTTGCTTGGCGCTAAATTTACAATATGTTGCATCACGCCAGCCGCCCCAGCTCGTGCTGGGTCTAATAAAATCTTATCAAATTGCTCTTGCGCCCACACTAGTTTCGTTGCATCTTCATCCAAATTTGCTTGATAAAATGTTGCGTTACCTAGACCATTCGCTGCCGCATTAGTAGTCGCTCGCGCTACCATTTCATCAACACCTTCTACACCGACTACCGCTTTCGCTCGTCTTGCCAGCGGAAGGCTGAAATTGCCTAGCCCACAGAATAAATCTAATACCCTATCCTGCGGCTGAATATCAAGCCAATTGATCGCTTGCTCAACCATTTTAACGTTAACGTCTCGATTAACCTGAATGAAATCTTTTGGTGAGAAAGTTAGCCTGACATCGTCAATATCGTAGTACGGTTGCTCACCTAACACATGGTCAAGCTCATCTGACGACGGCGCTAAAAATAGCATCAATGCATGTTCAGTAGCGAAAGCTTTAATCGCTGCAAGATCGTTGTCATTAAATGGCTGCAAATGACGAATTAACAAGACGCGACCGTTATCTGCATTAACCAATTCTATATGGCCGACATGCTTACGTCCTTTAAGATTGCTTAACAGTTCACGTAATGGCGGTAACAAATCATTAAGTGTGGTCGCTAGAACAGGACAAGCATTCACATCAACAATGTCTTTACTCTGTTTTTTACGAAAACCAAATACCATTTTGCCATTAGGTAACATACGAACACTCAAGCGTGCACAGCGACGATAATGTTCACTTTGCCCAACAATAGGCTCAACTTGTGTTACATCGTCTTTTTCTGTGATCGCAAATTTCGCCATCAATTCACTTAGCGCCTGTTGTTTGGCAATAACTTGACCTTGGTGGGATAAATGTTGCAAGTTACAACCGCCACACTGGTCATAGATTGGACAATGAGGTTTAATACGCGCAGCACTGTCTTTTAAACGTTTGATCACGCGAGCTCGGGCATAGTTTTTTTTGTCTTCCGTCAATTGCACAACAACGGTTTCATCGGGTAATGCACCATCAATGAAAACAGGTTTATTGTTCAAATGGCCGATGCCAGCGCCGATATGATCTAAACGGCTGATAGTAATTTCTTTATGCTTGGTATCGGTTTTACGTTTTTGAGGCTTAAAAAAGCGTGCCATAAAATTTTGCTCACTGTTCAGGCATTGAGTATTTGTCGAACAGCACTGATTTATTTAATCTAGTGCTACTGATGGGAGCTAATTCTCCCACAGATTTGTCTGCTTGTAATTAAGAGAACCATGACCAGATATGGACTTCGTGCCAGAGTATTTACTCTGACATTAGCACCTACACTTATAATCGGCTTATTATTAAGCGCTTTTTTCACCATGAGCCGTTATCAGGATCTGGAACATCAGCTGATTTCTACAGGTGCGAGTATCATCGAACCTTTAGCGATTTCAGCTGAATACGGCATGACAGAAAAAAACCGAGAAGCAATTCGTCGGTTGATTGGTTATACCCATAGAAAACATTCCGACATCATCCGCAGCATTGCAGTATTTGATAATCATAACCATATTTTTGCCACATCTAACTTCCACCGTAATTTTGATTCCTTCATGTACCCTGAAGGCAAACCTATTCCTCGGCTACTGGATACTCAGTTAACCGATAACACCTTAATATTACGCGCGCCAATTCTTACCGAAGGTCAATTTGGTACCAATGTTGGTAGCGATGTTCGTGGTAAAGCCCTCGGTTATATCGCTATCGAGCTCGATCTCAGCACGCTTCGTCTACAACAATACCAAGAAGTATTTACCGCCTTAATGGTGTTATTACTGGGCTTAACCCTATCATCATTGTTTGCATATCGCTTAATGCAAGATGTGACACAACCGATTTCTCATATGATCAGTGTGGTAGATAGGATCCGTCGTGGCCACCTTGATATTCGAATTGAAGGTCGATTGTTGGGCGAATTAGATACCCTGAAAAACGGTATTAACGCCATGGCAATTTCGTTGTCGGAATACCACATTGAAATGCAACAAAGTATTGATCAGGCAACATCCGATCTACGTGAAACGTTAGAACAGCTAGAAATTCAGAACGTTGAATTAGATATTGCGAAAAAGCGTGCGCAGGAAGCAGCACGGGTGAAATCAGAGTTTTTAGCCAATATGTCTCATGAACTACGTACGCCGCTAAACGGGGTAATTGGCTTTACCCGACAAATGCTCAAAACAAAACTGAATACTAGCCAGAAAGATTACCTATTAACAATTGAGAATTCAGCCAATAACCTGCTGACCATCATCAATGACATTCTCGATTTCTCGAAGCTCGAAGCAGGTAAACTGTTACTAGAAAACATTCCTTTCGACTTTACGGACTCGCTCGATGAAGTCATGCGCTTACTTGCGCCAAGTGCCCACGAAAAAGGCCTAGAGCTGACACTTAAGATTGACGATCGTATTCCTGCAGGCTTAATTGGTGATCCATTACGTATTCAGCAAGTGGTCACTAACTTAATTGGTAATGCGGTTAAGTTTACCGAACATGGCAATATTGATGTCTCTGTCGAGTTAAAATCCGATGTAGATAATAATATCGCCCTACAATTTATGGTCCGTGATACCGGTATTGGTATTTCAGAGCGTCAACAAGCACAATTATTCCAAGCATTTAGCCAAGCCGACGCCAGTATTTCTCGCCGTTATGGCGGTACAGGGTTAGGCCTTGTGATCACTCAGAAACTGGTGAGCCAAATGGGAGGCGAAGTCAGTTTAACCAGCCGCTTACACCAAGGTTCAACCTTCTGGTTCACTATTCAAATGAACAAGACGGATCTCCCCGTATCACAACCAATTAATACAACAGCACTACAAGGTAAGTCTTTACTATTGGTTGAAGCCAATATGCAAGCGGCCTCTGTTATTCAACAACGTTTAATGCTCGCAGGGATACATGTTACATATCGCGCAAGCATGCCTGATGATATTGATCACCATGACTTTGCTCTATTATGTTTATCGCCGGGTGAGCAGCCACCACTGCCAGTAATACTCAATGATGTATTTAAAGCCGAACAAACGGCGGATAAGGTGTTAGTTTGCTTACCAACAACAGAACTTGCGTTATCAGAAAAACTCACTCAAACCGGTGTTTATGCCTGCTTAGGTAAACCGCTTGCACAACGTAAACTGCTTGAAGCGTTATGTGACAATGATGACGAGCCACTTAGCGAATTAGAAGTACCACTATTACCGACTGTTGTTGAAAAACTGCAACCTCTTACCGTGATGGCAGTAGATGATAACCCAGCTAACTTAAAGCTAATTTCAGCTCTACTAGGTGAGCGAGTAGAAACGGTCATTACCGCAACCGGCGGTAAAAAAGCCGTCGAGTATGCTAAGAACAAAGCCTTTGATTTGATCTTTATGGATATTCAAATGCCTGAAATGGATGGTGTGACAGCCTGCCAGAAAATCCATGACACAGCGCTGAACCATAACACGCCAGTGATTGCAGTTACTGCACACGCCATGGCGGGAGAGCGTGAGCGTTTAATTAATGCAGGCATGGATGATTACCTCACCAAACCGATTGAAGAGCATATTCTGCAGCAAATTTTAGCAAAATGGATTGCACCAACAACGCCACAAGCAACACCATCATCTGTAAGTAGAGCGCTTGTTACGCTTGAAGGACAAGTAAATGATCTCGCTCCTGTGAAAAAAAATAACAACGTTAGTTTTGATTGGGATTTAGCGCTAAAACAAGCGGCGGGAAAAGTTGATTTAGCCCATGACATGCTACAAATGTTACTTGATTTCATGCCTGAGGTAGAAATGCTGGTAAATGAAGCATTAGATGGTAAAGATGTTGAGCTCTGGTCACCTATTCATAAATTACACGGTAGCTGCGCTTACAGCGGAGTTCCCCGTCTGAAGAATTTATGTTTGGAAATTGAAACTGCACTTAAAGCTAATGCAACTCTGTCCGATATTGAACCAGAGCTATTAGAGCTGATTGATGAAATGGATAACATCGTCAAAACGTCTAAAGGCTATCGAAACTAACCTGTTTTCGCTTTAAACAGGTTAGCTAACGATCAAAAAACGGTAGATATATTATCTACCGTTTTTTATTTATTAACGCGAAAAGCTAAAATCGATTTAACGTTCTAAAATGACAGTTGCAACCGCATAATGACGCTCATCAGCAATGGTAAGGTGAACATGATTCACTCCCATTGCTTGCGCTAGTTCATTCGCTTTGCCTGATAAGCTAAGTAGTGGCTTACCACGCTCATCATTTTTAACAGTAAAATCATGGAAAGAGACGCCACACGCAATACCGGTACCGAGTGCTTTTGATGCTGCTTCTTTAACCGCAAAACGTTTTGCTAAAAAGCGCCCTTTTTGCTTTAATTGCTGAAACTGTTCAAGCTCAAAGCTAGACAGTATTTTCTGGGCAAACGCATCGCCCGATCGAGCAAAGACCTTTTCGACTCGCTCAATTTCAGCAATATCAGTCCCTAAACCAACAATCGCCATTAACCACGCGCTTCCTGCATTAACAAACGCATATCTGCAACTGACTTTTCTAATCCATCAAACATTGCTCGACCCATAATAGAATGACCAATGTTGAGTTCATAGAGCTCTGGTAATGCCGCTATAAGCTTAACATTGTGATAAGTTAAACCATGCCCTGCATTTACTTTAATGCCTAAATTATGGGCGTAGCTTGCACCTGCAGCAACCTTCTTCAGCTCATCCAATTGTGCTTCTTCGGTTTTTGCTTCTGCATATTGCCCAGTATGAAGTTCAATAAACGGTGCGCCACAAGCATGAGCAGCATCAATTTGCGCGCGATCAGCATCAATGAAAAGTGACACTTTGATCCCAGCAGCAGTAAGCTTTTCCGTTGCCGCTTTTACTTTTTCTAGTTGACCCGAGACATCTAAACCACCTTCAGTGGTTAACTCTTCACGCTTTTCTGGTACGAGGCAAACATATTCTGGCTTAACATCTAACGCAATTGCCACCATTTCATCAGTGACGGCCATTTCTAAATTCATTCGAGTTTGGATCGTCTCACGTAAAATACGCACATCACGATCATTAATGTGGCGACGATCTTCACGCAAATGAATAGTGATGCCATCAGCGCCCGCTCGCTCAGCTACTTCTGCAGCATGAACTGGATCTGGGTAACTTGTACCACGCGCATTACGTAATGTCGCAATATGATCGATGTTCACGCCAAGTAATATATTGTTCATGTTCCGATTCTCCTTCCTCGCGGGATAAACAATTCCCGGCTTTTTAATGGCTTAGAACCAAGATACGGTTTTAATGCCATCCTTGTAAATCGTTTTGCTGCACGCAATTGCTCTGGGGTTTCAAATCGTCTAGCGGCAATGGCTTTTAATTCATTACCGCGAAAGGTTAATAAACCAATTTTCATTGAAGCAATAAAGCCCTGCTGCTCACGGTAGTTATAGGTCATATTATCTTCAACACTTAACCCACTACCAGCGCAATGCAGAAAATCAATCCCGTAGCCTAGATGATGTAGCAGCGAAAGCTCAAAGCGGCGCAAAGCAGGCTCTGGGTTATCCGCTTGTGCAAGTTCTCTAAGCACATTCAAATAATCCAGAAACAGCTGAGGATAAGGGGTATGGTTGCCCAATACACGTACCAGTATTTCATTCACATACATTGCTGAATATAAAATATAGCTACGTAGGGGTAAACCAATACTGATAGGCTCGGCATGAGTAAGAACAGGCATCGCACCTTTGCCACTCCACTTCATAAATAAGGGAGTAAAGGGTTGGAGTGTGCCTTTTAGATTAGAGCGCTTACGGCGAGCGCCTTTAGAGAGAAGAGTAAGACGGCCGTGATCCTCGCTAAATACGTCAAGGATCAGGCTCGTCTCACTATAGGGACGAGAATGAAGGACAAAACAACGCTGTAGCCCTTCCATTACTACCCTTATAAGTCGTCGATGTAACCAAGGCTCCGCAGTGCGCGTTCGTCATCTGCCCAACCTGATTTCACTTTAACCCAAAGTTCAAGGTAAACTTTACGTTCAAACAAGTCTTCCATGTCTAAACGCGCTTCGCGCCCTATCACTTTGATTTTATCGCCACCTTTACCAATCACCATTTTCTTCTGGCCTTTACGTTCAACCAGAATCAAACCATTGATATCGAAACCATCTGTTTCAGGGTTGTAATCGAATCGCTCGATTTCAACCGTTACAGCGTATGGTAATTCATCACCCGTAAAACGCATCAGCTTTTCACGGATAATTTCAGAGGCCATAAAGCGTTGAGAACGAT
Source organism: Photobacterium sp. SKA34 (assembly GCF_000153325.1). Classification (GTDB taxonomy): domain Bacteria; phylum Pseudomonadota; class Gammaproteobacteria; order Enterobacterales; family Vibrionaceae; genus Photobacterium. The sequence goes on along the minus strand of NZ_CH724145.1, from coordinate 195,493 downwards.
CAGTTACGTATTCTTCAGGGAAGTAGTACTCACACTCAGGTAAGTGCTGACGTACGATTTTCTCTACCGCATCAATGTTTGTACCATGCTTTGCTGATACCGGAATTACATCAACAAATTCCATCTTACTTGCAAGCTCTTGCAAGTGAGGGAATAGTTCATGCTTATCTTTTACGTTATCAACTTTATTTACTAACAATACAGTTGGTAACTGGCTCTTCGCCAGCTTGTTTAATACCATCTCATCGTCAGCCGTCCACATGGTGCCATCAACTAAAAACAACACTAATTCAACATCGGTTAATGAACTGCTTGCAGCTCGGTTCATTAAACGGTTAATTGTACGTTTCTCTTCAATGTGCAATCCTGGAGTATCAACATACACAGCTTGATAGCCGTCACGTGTATCTACACCCATAATACGGTGGCGAGTGGTTTGTGGTTTACGAGAAGTTATAGATAACTTCTGTCCCACTAAACGGTTTAGCAAGGTTGATTTACCGACATTCGGTCGACCAACAATGGCTATAAAGCCACAATGTTGTTTATCTGTCATGATTCCAACTGATTTAGTGCAAGTTCTGCTGCTGCCTGCTCTGCCTTGCGCCGACTGCCGCCTTTGCCAATTACAGGCTTATCCAAGCCTGTTACGTCACATTGTACGGTGAACTCTTGATTATGAGCTTCACCTTGTACCTTAGTTACAGTATATGCAGGTAGCGGTAAACGACGACCTTGTAAACACTCTTGCAGACGTGTTTTTGGATCTTTTTGATTGATACCTGGCTCAATCGTATCAAGGCGAGTTTTATACCAAGCCAGTACGATACGGCGTACTTGCTCAACATCGCTATCTAGATAAATCGCGCCAATGATTGCTTCAACACAGTCAGCAAGAATAGAATCGCGGCGGAAACCACCGCTCTTTAACTCGCCAGGGCCTAATAACAAATGGTCACCAAGTTCGAATTCTCGACCTAGCTCTGCCAATGTTTTACCACGGACTAGTGTTGCACGCATTCGGCTCATATCACCTTCATCCACTGAAGGAAAACGGTGATATAAGTCATCAGCAACAACAAAACTTAAAATAGAGTCACCTAAAAATTCTAAGCGCTCATTGTGGGTGCCATTAGCACTGCGGTGTGTCAGTGCTAATGTCATCAACTCACAATTATTAAATTGGTAGCCCAGCTTGCGCTGAAGCCTATTCGCTGGAGTTGTCATTTTCTCTCGATTATTTAATGCTACCGATACGATTGAAACGTACACCGGTAGGGATCCAAGATGGAAGTAAACTATCTGCTTGTCGATCAAACTCAAAGCTGATCCAAATAGCTACCGCCTTGCCAACAAGATTCGCTTCTGGCACAAAGCCCCAGTAACGACTGTCGGCACTATTGTCACGGTTATCACCCATAACAAAATAGTTTCCTTCTGGTACAACCCACTCGCCAATACCTGGACGAGGTTCATACGCCATACGACGATCACGACGTAATGGATTGTTCAGAATATGGTGTTCAACATCACCCAGTTGTTCTTTAAACTCAACTAAACGTGCCATACCTTGCTTAAAGTCACTATCAGTCATATCGGTTAATTTAACCGGTTTACACACTGACGTACCTTTAGGTTGAATACACAGTTGCTTATCTTCACTGTAACGAACAGTATCGCCCGGTAGGCCAACAACACGCTTAATATAATCAATCTTTGGCTGTGGTGGGAATTTAAACACCACAACATCGCCACGCTTTGGCTCACCTGTACTGACGATTTTATCGTGGAAAACAGGATCTCGTAGGCCATAAGCAAATTTTTCAACCAGAATAAAATCACCTACGTATAAAGTCGGTAACATTGATTCTGATGGAATTTGAAAAGGTTCATAAATGAAAGAGCGGAATACCATGATCAAAGCAATGACAGGGAACATTGAACTTGCTGATTCAATCCATGCAGGCTGTGGTGCAACAGTTTCTAGCGTTTTAGCATCGACTTGACCACCGGATTGTTCAGTTGCTGCAGCTATTTTTAATTGACGCTTCGGTGCCCAAAGAAACTTATCAAGTGCCCAAATGATCCCTGTCACTAGCGTAGCGAGTACCAGAATCAAAGAAAAAGTGTTTGCCATATTATCCCTTATGTTTAACCCGACCAACAGAAGAATGTTGATCTGCTCTGCCCCATTTAGAGCGTCAGAGTAAAAGAAAGTGCTATTTAATTAATAAATAAGCACTTTCTAATCGTTTTTGAAGCTTACTAGCTAAAGATAATTATTTATCTTTACCCACATGAAGAATCGCCAAGAACGCTTCTTGAGGTAATTCTACGTTACCGATCTGCTTCATACGCTTCTTACCATCTTTCTGTTTCTGCAACAGTTTCTTCTTACGACTAATATCACCGCCATAACACTTAGCAATTACGTTTTTACGTAGTTGCTTCACGGTAGAACGAGCAATAATATGCGTACCGATCGCGGCTTGAATTGCAATATCAAACATCTGACGAGGGATGAACTCTTTCATTTTCTCAACAACATCACGACCACGAGATTGTGAATTATCTTTGTGAGTAATGATAGCAAGTGCATCAACACGCTCACCATTAAGAAGAATATCAACACGTACCATGTCTGATTCTTGGTAACACTGGAAATTATAATCAAGTGATGCATAACCACGAGATGTTGATTTCAAGCGATCAAAGAAATCCAGAACCACTTCTGACATTGGAATATCATAAGTTAGTGCGACTTGATTGCCGTGGTAAACCATATCAACCTGCACACCACGCTTTTCAATACATAAGGTAATAACGTTACCTAAATATTCACTTGGTACCAGAATATGACAGCGAGCAATTGGCTCACCCATAATTTCGATATCATTCACTGCTGGCAGTTTAGCAGGGCTATCAACGTACAACATTGTGCCGTCTGTTTTCTTCACTTCATACACTACAGTCGGTGCTGTTGTGATCAGGTTTAGATCATATTCACGTTCTAGGCGCTCTTGAATAATCTCCATATGAAGCATACCCAAGAAACCACAACGGAAACCAAAACCTAGTGCTGATGAGCTTTCTGGCTCATAGAACAATGATGCATCGTTCAGGCTTAATTTACCTAACGCATCACGGAAGTTTTCGTAATCATCAGAAGACACAGGGAATAGACCTGCGTACACCTGAGGTTTCACTTTCTTAAAGCCAGGCAGAGCAGTTTCACAACCACCTTTTGAAAGCGTTAACGTATCACCTACAGGTGCGCCAAGAATATCTTTAATACCACAAACAACCCAACCAACTTCACCTGTATTTAGCTCTGTTGTATCAATTTGTTTTGGTGTGAAGATACCTAAACGGTCAACGCCCCAGATTTGACCTGTGGTCATGACTTTGATCTTGTCATTTTTCTTTAGCTTACCGTTTTTAATACGAACTAAAGAAACAACACCTAAGTAATTATCAAACCATGAGTCAATAATCAGAGCCTGTAACGGTGCATTTGGATCACCTTCTGGCGCTGGAATTGCTTCCACGATCTTCTCAAGAACATCATCAACACCTAAGCCTGTTTTCGCTGAACAGCGAACGGCGTCAATAGCATCGATGCCAACAATGTCTTCAATCTCTTCTGCTACACGCTCAGGTTCAGCCGCAGGTAAGTCAATCTTATTTAAGATTGGCACTACTTCCAAATCCATCTCAATGGCAGTGTAACAGTTAGCAAGAGTCTGAGCTTCAACGCCCTGACCCGCATCAACCACCAGCAATGCGCCTTCACAAGCGGCAAGTGAACGAGAAACTTCGTACGAGAAGTCTACATGTCCAGGTGTGTCGATAAAGTTTAATTGATAAGTTTCACCATCTTTAGCCGTGTAATCGAGCGTCACGCTCTGGGCTTTGATGGTAATACCGCGTTCGCGTTCAAGATCCATAGAATCTAAAACTTGTGCAGCCATTTCTCGATCAGAAAGGCCGCCACAAACTTGAATTAGACGGTCGGATAAGGTCGACTTACCATGGTCGATATGTGCGATAATCGAAAAGTTACGAATGTGCTTCATGAATGGCGTGACTAGCTCGTGATAAAAATGAATGGGATCTTACGATCAAGTTGTCGGATTCTACCGAATTTAAACGCTACTCGCTATCTTTCGATGCGGCATTTATCAGCTTATCTGATGAAATCGGTGCGCCGAGGACTCGAATAAGGGTTGGCTTATACGCTGAATTACCCTCTAAGCGTTTGGCATAGTACCGTGCAATCAGTAATCCTAGCGTTGTCGCAATAACAGCAGAACTGATAACACCCAGTTCGTTACTATGTGCTAAATCAACAAATACCCATTGCCCCAATGCACTACCTAACAGTAAAAAAAGCAGCGGGAGCATATAGATTAATAAGGCAGAGCTTAACATACTTCGCTCAGATAAGCCGATTTCAACTATCTGCCCTATAGAAAGCGACGATTGCGTTGCTATTTTTACATCATGGACACGACCAGGCATTGCTTTCGTTACAATGCCTGTTCCGCAACTATCACGTGATGCACAATGACCACAGCTTGTTTGTTGCTGGCAACTTACCGTCACCGTTCCTTTTTCAACAGCGGTCACTGTCGCTAAAGTGCGCATCATGACTAATTACCTTTTACGGCCTTATTGGGTGTCCCTTTAGTGTTATCGAAAGTGACACTTTCTGCAATATGTCTTGCTGTTGGTGGCGGAATATCGCCGACAACCGTAATTTCTTTATTGTCTTTAACTATATTGCTTAATGTTCGGCGGCCTTGACGGACGAGCTGCCCACTTAACGCATAGCTATCAATATCAGACACATATACAGAGAAGCTAAATAAACCATCACTGTACATACGACTTTCAACAGGACGCTCTGTCATCAAGAGACGATGGCGATCGCCTGAAATTAATTTAAAACCATCAGGTAACCATGACAGTTTCCAATCAAGATTGGCTTTTTCTTGGACCGGTAATTTTACCACTTCTGGTAGTTTCACCGTTTTCAGCTTACTAAGCATTTCAGCCACTTTCGGATTCACCGCATAAGAAACTGCGCGAAATTGCTCTAATAAATCACCATTTCTGTCTAATAAATCAGCACGCATTACTAAGTGACTCAGCTGATCAACCCATACTAAATATGAGTAACGCTCACCGTCTTTTGGCGCAATACGGATAACATCGCAGGTAACTCCCGCTTCTCTTGCACGCCCCATAGAAATGAAATCATAGTAATGGGCTAAGTCTTGAATATTTGCCTTCATCAACGGCATGATAGGCGCCACTATTTTCGCACTTTTTACTGTGAATGGATCAAGACCAGGCTCAAAGTAACTCACCTCATTACCGCGTTGAATAACTTCTTGAGGTGGACCACTTAAGTAAAGTAAATGACTGTAGCCTTGACCATCCTCTATCGCATGTCGATAACGCAAGGTATCAATACTGTTCTTTTTTACTCGAATATAAGAAATTTCGTAACTCAGCTTTTGGCTTGCCTGCTCCATTTGATGCAACAAAGCCTCTGCCGAAGGCTTTTCAGCTTCAGCAAAGGCTTGAAGAGGCAAAAGCAAGCTGACCAATGCTATCGCACCGACCAGAATCTTTTTCATTAATCTGCCACAGAATTATGTTGTTTAAGTAAAGAGTGATCTAGGCTGCCATCTTGCGCATTAAAACGCAGCTGCAACTCATAATCTTGCAACATGGAGTTAATACGACGACGTTGCTCCATCAACTGCGCTTCAGTTGGTGCACGATCCGTATTGCTTGCCATATTGGTATTTAAGCTTACTGGTTCCGCTTTACCTGTAAACGGAATCGTTTGTAACACAGGCACATCATTGTTAGTTGAACCTGATGAATTATCTTCACCACCATATTGCTGAACGCCAACAATAACAGCTAAAGAGACACAAGCAGCAACGGCCACTTGGCCAAATTGAGTAAGCCATGCCGGTAACGTGCGCTGGGCTTTAAATGGTGTTGGTTGCTCTTCAATTGCTTGCGAAATTGGCTCTGAAACAACCGCAACGGGTGTTTCAGTATGGCCAACTGAATGGGCAGGTTCATCGTCTAACGCTAATGCGACATTCGCTGCAATATTCCATTCTTTGCATTGCGGAGCATCACCGCGTAACACATCACCAATTAAGGTGTAGTCACGCCATGTAAGCTCATCTTCTTTGTCAACAGTCAGCGCATTAATAATGCTCTGATCTAGCTCTTCGCCATCAAGCAATGCCGAGATCTTTTCTTTATCAGCCATTTTTTCCACCGTTGGGTGCAACATTATTGCTGCATGAGAGGACGGATACGTTTTTCAACCGCCTCACGTGCACGGAATATACGAGAGCGAACTGTACCTACTGGACATCCCATAACCTCTGCAATTTCCTCATAACTTAGACCATCCAGTTCACGTAATGAGATTGCGGTTTTGAGATCATCTGGTAGCGCTTCAATCGTGCTAAAAACAACCCGCTTCAATTCATCTGACAACATTTGGTTCTCAGGGTTCGAAATTTCTTTCAGCGCGCTACCACTTTCATAGTATTCCGCATCTTCTGCATCAACATCAGATGCTGGCGGACGACGCCCCTGAGCGACTAAATAGTTTTTTGCAGTATTAACTGCAATTCGGTAGAGCCATGTATAGAAGGCACTTTCACCACGGAATGTTGGCAACGCTCGGTACGCTTTAATAAACGCCTCTTGCGCCACATCTGGTACATCACCAGAATTACTGACATAACGTGATACAAGGTTACAAACTTTATTCTGGTATTTAATAACCAGAAGGTTGAAAGCTTGCTTATCTCCCCGCTGTACTCGCTCAATTAATACCTGATCAGTTTGCTGCTCGCTCATTCGAGCGTGTACTCCTATATCTGTCTTTACTCAATATTGCATTAGCTAAATAAAGCCACAAATACTTACGTTTAGTGCTCTATCAAAAATGCTATATCATGATTTGTTCGGCGTAGTAACGCTAACAAGCCGAGTGTCACCTTAAACAAATCATTGAGTTATGAAATATTTATGAGCATGAGCACTACTTATGACCGAAGGATAATGGCAAAGTTCCTACGCCCATTAAATAATTTCGGCTTATTATGTTTATTTTTTATATCACTGTGACTTATGCACGGTGTATTAAGTGAACACTATCTTACCTTAATTCACGATACTAACGGGCTTTTCAGCGTGAAAAAAGCAAAATTAATAACAAGTTTTAGGATTATTACATGATATAACTTTTTTGTTATTCACCTTTAATCGTCATTAATTCACACTTAGAGGCTAGGTATAAAAATTGTCATGCGATATATTTGAATACTTAATCATTTATAAAGTGCTATTTGTCGTACAATTATCATGATAATTTGATGTGAATTTGTTAGGATATGGGCAGATAACAAAAGGATATGAGATCTCGTATGAATCAGGTTCATCAACATAATTGCGATGTATTAGTTATTGGCAGTGGCGCAGCTGGTCTTTCATTAGCCTTACACCTTTCATCATCTGCCAATGTTACAGTGTTATGTAAAGGGCCACTGAGTGAAGGCTCAACCTATTACGCACAGGGCGGAATTGCAGCAGTATTTGATGAGTCAGACAGTATCGATTCACATGTTGAAGATACCCTTATTGCCGGCGCTCACTTATGCGATAAAGACGTCGTTCGTTTTATTGCCGAAAATGCTAAAGAATGTGTTCAATGGCTTATCGATGGCGGCGTACCGTTTGATCGTGAAGAGTCTGATAGTGATGATAACCCTCGCTTTCATTTAACCCGAGAAGGCGGCCACAGCCATCGTCGTATTCTCCATGCCGCTGATGCAACAGGCATGGCAATGCAGACCTCACTTCAAGAACAAGCCCGTAATCATCCTAATATTACGATTTTAGAACGTCATAATGCGCTCGATTTAATCACCGAAAAAAAACTTAACCCAGATACCGAATCAAACCGCGTATTAGGCGCTTATATGTGGAACCGTGATAAAGAAATGGTAGAAACTCTGGGGGCTAAGTTCGTTATTCTAGCCACAGGTGGCGCTTCAAAAGTCTATCAATATACCTCTAACCCGGACGTTTCTTCCGGTGATGGTATCGCAATGGCCTGGCGTGCAGGTTGTCGTGTAGCAAATCTTGAATTCAATCAGTTTCACCCAACCTGTTTGTTCCACCCTGAAGCCCAGACCTTCTTGCTAACAGAAGCACTGCGCGGAGAAGGGGCGTATTTACGTCGCCCTGATGGCTCTCGTTTTATGCCTGAATTTGATGAACGCGCAGAGCTCGCACCTCGTGATATTGTAGCCCGTGCCATCGACTATGAAATGAAACGTTTAGGCGCTGACTGCATGTACCTTGATATCAGCCATAAGCCTGCAGACTTTGTTAAAAAACACTTCCCAATGATTGATGAAAAGCTGCAAAGCTACGGCATTGATATCACGAAAGAGCCGATTCCTATTGTTCCGGCCGCTCACTATACCTGTGGTGGCGTTATGGTTGATAAAAAAGGTAAAACGGATATTGATGGCTTATATGCTATTGGTGAAGTGAGCTACACAGGCTTGCATGGTGCCAACCGTATGGCATCAAATTCACTGTTAGAATGTGTAGTTTATGCTTGGTCAGCGGCAAAAGATATTCAAGCTAAAATGGATATAGTTACCGTTCCACCAGCTTTACCAATATGGGATGAAAGTAAAGTCAGCAACTCGGATGAAGAAGTCGTTATCCAACATAACTGGCACGAATTACGTTTATTTATGTGGGATTATGTCGGTATTGTTCGTTCAACAAAACGACTTGAACGTGCAATGCACCGAATAGAGTTACTGAAAAATGAAATTACCGAGTATTACAGTAATTTCCGTGTTTCAAACAATTTAATTGAACTCCGTAACCTCGTATTAGTTGCAGAGCTCATCATTCGTTGTGCTATTGAGCGAAAAGAAAGTCGAGGTCTTCACTATACATTGGATTACCCAGAATTAGACGATAACGCACAACCAACGGTCTTAACCCCGAAATAAATCGTCAATATCATCCACGTAGACCAAACATAAAAGTCCCGATCAAGTATCGGGATTTTTTATATGCTCCAATCACACAAATGACTGCTTTAAAAAAACATTCGTTGCTAACGAGGTGAGAAATACAGATACGTAAACATTTTCAAATGGCGATAATGACGTTCGGACAAACTATCACGCCAGACAATAATCCAACGATGAGATATCCCCTCCACTTTAAAAAGGATCAACCAACGGGTTAATGGGCGAGCATAAATCACGCTACCTCGTTGCTGTTGATAATAAACGTCACCCACAGAAGAAAGTCGGAAGTGGCCTTGTAATCGATAACTGTATATCGCCGAATTAAGGTATTCGTCATACAGCTTCTCACACCAAACCAAAGCAATGGGAAGAAAAAGTAATGAACTTGAAAATAAGAGAAGTATAGCCACAAACAAGTAAGCTACCGTTAATGTGGCTAGGTGTAATTTAGATGGGAATAAATTAAGATCCACGTAATTTACTGTTGTTGTGAGCAACAATCATATCCACCATATTAGCATGAGCTTCATTTTCACTGCGGCCGTGTTTCATCACCCATGTAAAAAGATCAGGATCATCACAGGTTAATAGATTAATAAAGTCTTGCTGCTGTTGCTCTGATAGTTCATCAAAACGCTCTTCAAAAAACGGCATAATAATCACATCTAACTCTAGCATTCCACGTCGGCATGCCCATTTAACTCGTGCTTTATCTTCCGCGCTTAACATATTTAACCTCGATAACTAGAACTAAAAACCTATTTAATGCTGTAGATTTAAAACAAAGAGAAACAGCTATTTATAGTAGCAGTGACATCACTTCCCGACCATGCGCTTAAACAAGCAATCATTAAAGATGAGACATTAAAACGATAAATCCCCTTTCAATGACTCTTGCTTGATTCCCACAGCGAGACGATGGTTAATTATTTTATTTACTTGGTATACCATGTCGTAATAATGACAACATTCTGTGGACAGAGATATGAGTACTTGGTCAACAAATCTAACGTTTTCCCCCCTTGCTTTATCATCGCAAGATCCTCTTCCAGCTTTAGCATTAAGTAAGCTTGATGACTGGGGAATGGTCACGTTAATTGGTGCCGACAGTAAAGCCTATTTACAAGGTCAGTTAACGTGTGATCTTGTATCACTAGAAGCGAGTAAATCAACATTAGCAGCACATTGTGATGCAAAAGGTAAAATGCGTACTGTAATCCGTATTTTCCATATCGACAATGGCTATGGTTATCTTCAACGCCAAACTGTCATGGCAACCCAGATCCCTGAGCTAAAAAAATACGCTGTTTTCTCTAAAACCGACATCAATCAATCAACTGACGTAATCTTTGGTCTTAGTGGTGAACAAGCTCAAAGCGCGATTGATAACTACTTTACAGGTAGTGATGATGTCCGTCATAACGACACAGCAACCGCTGTAAAAGTAGATAACTTACGTTGGTTTATTATCACGCCAATGGAGCATGCTGAAGCTGTCGCTCAACACTTTGCTGCTAACGCGACCCTAACCGACACTGCGTTGTGGAACTTATACGATATTAAAGCTGTACTCCCCCGTGTTGAAGCAGCAACTGAACTTGAGTTTATTCCACAAGCGATGAACCTTCAGGCCGTTAACGGGATTAGCTTTAAGAAAGGGTGTTATACCGGTCAAGAAACGGTTGCCCGTGCAAAATACCGTGGTATCAACAAACGCGCGATGTACATCGTGAGCGGTGAATCCACACAATGCCCACAGGCAGGTGATGCACTTGAACGTAGCGTCGGTGAAAACTGGCGTAAAGGTGGTACGGTTATCACTGGCTACCAATTTAATGATCAACAAGCGTTAGCCTTAGTAGTATTACCAAACGATCTCGATGACGATGCACAATTTCGATTTGCATCACAACCAGATGCTATCTGGGAAAAAAATCCATTACCTTACGCTTTAGACGATGACGCATAATTCTATCGATACTGCTGTTACCCGTTTTCTTGAAGAAGAAGGGGTTGATTTTCGCCTTCTTCACCATAGCAAACCAGCGAAAACCATTGAAGAAGCGGCTCAAGAACGCGGTGTTGACCCAAAGCAACTGGTCAAATCCATTTTGCTCAAAGATATGGCAGGGTTTCATATTTTAGCTTGTGTACCAGGCCCGAATGCTGTTGATCCTAAGAAAGTCCGTGAGCTATTTGGTTGTCGTCGTATGACCTGTGCTGATGCTTCTGATGTTGAAAAAATCACAGGTTTGGTCATTGGTACTGTTGCGCCATTAGGCTTGAAACGCCCATTACCTATTATTTTCGATCATCAAATAGAGCAACATACTAAAGTGAACATTAGTAGCGGTGATCGTATGGCTGGGCTTGAGTTAGCTACCGATGATTTAGTGATCTTATGCGATCCTATGTTTGGTGATATCACCCGAGACTAATCCATTAAAAGTTAAGCCCCTAAAATAAGGGGCTTTTATTTAATGCTAACACGTTAACTCGCTTTACTTATCTCATCACCTTCTACCCATCCACCATGTTCTTGCCGTGGGTGATAACACGTAGGTAATTTTTTACTTCTTTGCGTCCATGGCGATTCTTTAATGGCTTTCGTCATATCTTCATAGCCAGCTTCACGGCGTAAACGAATAGAACGACGTGAGAACTCTGCATCACTTAATGGAATATGGCCTTTCAGTGGATCAAAGGTAATATGCACGATATCAATATGTCTACCTACTTTTAATGACACCACATCAGGCATTTGTTCACTATCCACAACATCTTTTGAATGTTCTAAAATATGATCAAGATTACGCTTTGCTACGAGCGCTTCAATATGATCACAAGATCGACTCGCGTACTGGATCTCTTTTTCACGCCATAACACTTCACTCATGGTTTGTGGCAATTCACCTTTCGCATTCCATAAATCAACCATAAAGACGAGTAAATCTTCATCTTTTCCAGCTAAATCTAAAATACCATTGATCGGTGAATTTGAAACGCACCCGCCATCCCAATAGTGATCATCACCAATTTGGGTAGCAGGAAAGCCTGGTGGTAAAGATCCACTAGCAACAGCATGAGCTGGTTGTAATGGCTGTGTATGACTATCAAAAAATACCAACTCCCCCTTCGTCACACTTGTTGCACCAACAGTTAAACGGGCTTTCTGTTGATTAATAATAGAGAAATCAGACAGGTCATCGATAGTGGAAAATAACGGGCTAGTATCATAAAAACTGGTTGCTGATTCACCGGGTAATGATAACCATGGGTTGATAATACGGGGGACAAAAAAGTCTGGTTGACCCATTATTAATGCTTGAGACGCACTAAAGGTATTAAACATCGGTGCCATTGAGGGTAATAAATCAATATCAGTCTCAGGTCTTGAGATACGATCCCAAAAATCAGTCAATTTATTTAAACGATCTTCAGGTTTATTGCCTGCCAAGATGGCACTATTTAACGCACCGATGGAAATGCCAGCAAACCAGTCTGGTGTGTATCCCGCCTCTTCCAGTGCTTGATACGCGCCAATATGATAAGCACCTAATGCACCACCACCTTGTAGAACAAGGCAAACCTTTGGTTTTTTCTTAGTACGTGTTCTAGCCATCATAATCCCTTTTTATCTGATAAGTCCGAATATCACTCTACAGATTAAAAAGGCATCAGCTTGATAAAAAAACAGATAATCGATATAAAACAAAGCGAACTCACAAGCTGTTTTTTATCATTTGCAACCTATTACATATTTTATTCTTGCAATTAGCACTCTTTGATACTCGATCTTTTATTGTGCCAATTACGCTCATTAATGTTATTTCTTACTAGGTATCCACACTATGTCTGTTTCTCCTTCACATAAAAAAGATATCAACTGGCGTGGTGTAGATCTCAACCTGCTGATCTCCTTTTCCGCTCTAATGGAAACACAAAGTGTTACGAAGGCGGCAAACAAACTCGCGATTGGACAATCTGCCATGAGTCATAATTTGTCTCGTTTAAGGCTGCTCCTTGACGATCCTTTATTTGAACGTCAAGGACACAATATGATCCCAACCCAAAAAGCGCTAGAGCTCTCGGTCACTGTTGAAAAAATTCTAAACTTAATCACTAGAGAGTTATTACAACCGAGTACCTTTGAGCCAGAGCTGTTCACTGGAACGTTTAAAATAGGCCTAACCGACTACGCAGAGCTACTTTTCGCACCCGCCATTTTTGATGCCATTCATACTTGCTCACCACAAAGCCATCTCAGCTTCTATAATGTTGATCGCCATAACTATCAAACCGTTTTTAATGATCAACAATTAGACTTGGTGATTGGATCAATGACAAATATGGGCAAAGACATTAGTAGCCAATATTTATATACCGAAGATCATGTTTGTTTATTCGATAGCAAAGCAACAGGACTCAATGCTCCTATCACCATAGAACAATATAGTGCGCATCCGCATGCCTTAGTTTCACCAGATGGACAACTCATTACTCAAGTTGATGACCAATTAAAAAATCATGCATTACAACGTCAAGTCGCGGTAGGTTCACGTAACTTTTTGACCATCCGTCATTTACTCAAAGGAAGGGATTTACTGTGTGTGGTTTCTCGCTTAATGGCACAATTAGATCTGTTCCATGATGATTTGACTCAATGTTTAATTCCTGTCGATATTGCAGATTTCGATATTCGTTTATTATGGTTACATCGCAATGGTACTCACCCTCGTAATGAGTGGCTACGTCAACGAGTTGCCACTACGGTTATCGGACAGGTAGAACAACTCCAACAACAATAACGGATAACAAAAAAGCAGAGTATGCATACTCTGCTTTCTACGACTACTTACCCGGTTGAGGCTCTTGAATTTGATATAACTTGTGTTCGTCACAAGGTTCATCGCAATTACATTCTTTATCAACACCCACGTTGGCTAAACCACCACAGCTGCCTTTGATGGTACGTTGATTTAAAACCCAACCTATCGCCATAGCAAAAATAACAAGAAGAAAAATACCTAGCGTTAATAAAAATGTAGTCACAACTTAAAACCTCCAATTTTTGTTAAGTCGCTAACAGGCGATAATGATGACATCCCTACTTTAACAACAGGCGCTTTCTTTTTACTGCCGCAACCACAGCCACATGCGCCTTTTTCACGCTTACAATCACGACCTTGATCTGCCGATGTTAACGCTTCTTTTACTGCGCCACCTGATAACACATCAGCCAATGTTGTGCGTGGTGCAACTCGACTAATATTAAAGCCTGCATTTAATAGTCGAGTCAGTGATCGCTGACCAATATTACCTAAGACAATTTCAGACACGCCATGCTCAGTAAGTTGACGCTGGATTATTTTTTTATGCTTACAACCTAGTTCGCGACTACCTGTATTTTCAATTCTATTAACTTGCTGCCCTTGTTGATCGTAAATAACAAAAACAGCCGCTTTACCAAAGTGCCCTGCAACCAGCTCACGTGGTGTTAATGCAATTGCTATTGCCATAATTTTTCCTCACTCACTTAACCGAGCGCTCACAACGAATATGATCGCTTTTTATCACTTATCAAAATAAAAGCGTTCATGGTGTTGGCATATAACCGTCAAGTTCTAACGCCAACCCTTGAACTAACGCTTGCGCCACTTTTTTTCGTCCCGATGCCACAATATTGCCTAATGTTTGACGAGAAACACCAAGTTGCTTTGCCGCTTCTACCTGTTGCAAACCTTGCATATCAACTAACCGAAGTGCTTCTAATTCATCGCTATCTAAACGTAATGACGCTAGCTCTTTCATCGGTACGCCATTTGGTTTAAAGCAACTGTACGCGGGATGACATCCTATTCGACGTTCAATCTTAGGCCTAGCCATGGTTCACCTTATCTAACTAACCATGGTGAATTATTGGCATACGCCAAAAATATTACTTTGATCTAGATACGTAATAAGTAATAAGTAATAAAAATTTTTCTTATCGAAATACATCAATGATTTATAAATTCACAAAATAAAATCCCAATATAACGGCTTTTAAAGACAATGAAGATGAAAGTACCATGCACGGATATTGTAGCGAAGAGAAGATAACAAACGTGAAGATGGCGCGAACTACCTTTAAAAATAAAGTCTGTTTATTTTATTCGACAATCATAAAAACTTTATAAACAGAACAATCATCTGATTTTTTATTTCTTTGCTAATTAATAAGTTAGATAGTTACATATAGGAAACAGCATATGCTAATTATGTCACAGAAGTGTCATGCACAAACTGCTATACTTGGCGCCGTCAATAACCAGGAAGGTTGGAGTTAGCAGTATTATGCGGATGTTTAAACGCTACTTACCAAAATTAATCGCCAAACATGTCAGTCGCTTATTTAGTGGTCGCCTCTACATTGACGGACGCGGTGGGTACCATTTTGAAAATGGTTTACTACTGGTTCCTATCAAAGCAGAGAAGCGTCATTACGATACCGTGAATGAGGTGAATTTAGAGGTAAGACGCTTACGTGAAACCTATGAAGCTTAAGCGCTATTGCTAACTATAAAGCCCATATCAAAATGGGCTTTTTTGATCTTACTGTTCTTCATCTTCAACAATAATGGTGGCGTAATCTTCCGCCATCAATAAATCATTCAGTTCGTTAACATCATTCACCCTAATCTGAAATAACCAACCGTCACCATAGGGATCACTATTGATGAGCTCTGGCGCCGAATCTAATTCATCGTTAATAGCTATCACGACACCAGACAAGGGGGCATAAATATCTGAGGCCGCTTTTACAGATTCAGCCATCGCACACTCTTCCCCCACGTCTGTGGGCGATTCAATATCAGGTAATTCAACATAAACCATATCACCAAGTAATGATTGAGCATGGTCTGTAATACCAATCGTATAAATCCCATCACCTTCAGAACGAATCCATTCGTGGCTGTGGGTATATTGTAATTCAAGAGGAACGTAACTCATTTTCACATCCTTATAAAAGTAGCGATAACCTTAAAGCGCTACTGTCACCCTGTCAGATCTATATAAATTAACGCACATTATTTATGCCTGATATTTACTGTAGGTGAAAAAATCCATTTTGTTAGTCACGAAAAAAAAAAAAGTCACCATCAGGTGACTTTTCAACATTCGATAACAAGCATGTTATTTTTCGTAGCGAGCAAGCTCTGGCATTTCACCACTCAAACCTAACGCTTTACGCATAAACTCGTCTTTCACACCAGGCACTTTATCTGCCACTAACATACCTATATCACGTAATAGTTTTTTTGCTGGATTTGAACCTGAAAACAGATCTTTAAATCCTTGCATCGCCGTGATCATCTTCGCTGCTTCAGCTTTACGCCAGCGTTCATATTGACGTAAATGCGCCTGTTTACCTATGTCTTTATCTGCTAACCATAATGCTTTGAGCTCTTGTGCCAAAGCCGCTGCATCAAGCAAACCAAGGTTTACCCCCTGTCCTGCCAATGGGTGAATAGTATGTGCAGCATCACCGACTAACGCGACGCGTTCACGCACAAAATCACGCGCATAACGCATACGCAGTGGAAAAGCTTGGCGCTCACCTTCTACGCGACATAAACCTAAGCGATTATCAAATGCAGTAGTTAAATGCTGATTAAACAACTCATCCGACATATCACATAATTGCTTAGCCTCTTCTGGCGGTACGGACCACACAATAGAGCATAAGTCAGGTTCAGATAACGGTAAAAAGGCTAACGGTCCTTGTGGACGAAAAATCTGTCGTGCCATTTTCATGTGTGGCTCTTGGCTACGAATATTGGCCACAATGGCACTATGACCATAATCCCAATGGGTTAATGGAATATCTTGTTGCTGACGTACCCAAGAATTTGCCCCATCAGCACCGACAACCAATTTCGCCGTCAGATGTTTGCCAGATGCTAATGTTAACCAAGCCTCAGATTCACCAAAAGCGATGTTTTCACAGCGCTCTGGAGCTAATAACGTCACATTACTGAGCTGTTTTATACGTTCTAATAAGGCAAGCTGAATAACTCGATTTTCAACAATATGCCCCAGATCAGGCTGAGCTAATCGTTCTGCATCAAAGTGAATTTGGGCAAAGCTGTCTTGCTCCCATACGGTCATTTCAGAATATGGGCTCATACGGCGACTTGCAATTCCTTCCCAAACGCCTAAGCGACGAAAAATACGTTCACTGGCACGGCTCAATGCCGATACACGTAAATCAGGTAATAACTGCAATTGAGGCTCAGGTAAATGTCCTTCAATAACGGCAACTCGAAGTTCAGTTTCAGCCAATGCTGCAGCTAACGTTAACCCTACCATTCCGCCGCCAATAATCGCGACATCAACACTTTGCATCATAGCTATCGTTCTACCTGTCCCATAGCACGACGCAATAGCGGTGCTTTTAATGTATTTGAAAGATTCATTGCAGCCAAACCGACATTCCGTCCAGCCGTTAGCAATCGATTATCGTTAGCAAATAAGTTTACCAATCCTGTTGTCATCATAATGGTATTTTGACGATCAAGCATACGGCGCTCTCGATAACGCCCTAACACCTCAGGTAAACCTATATCGTTACTTTGTTGATGACCTGAAACGATCTCTTCAGCAAGCGTCATTACATCTCGAATACCGAGGTTAAATCCTTGTCCTGCGATAGGGTGTAATGTCTGCGCCGCATTACCAATCACTGCAATACGATGTGAAACTAATGAGTTCGATTGACGAAGTAACAATGGATAGCATGAGCGTTTACCCGTTTGGTTTAGCGCACCTAAACGCCACCCAAATGCTTG
>NZ_CH724145.1:150462-173906 GCF_000153325.1 Photobacterium sp. SKA34 | reverse complement strand
GTGAGGTTAGTGCAATGGCATAAGCCCGCTTGACTGCGAGAATGACAATTCGAGCAGGTGCGAAAGCAGGTCATAGTGATCCGGTGGTTCTGAATGGAAGGGCCATCGCTCAACGGATAAAAGGTACTCCGGGGATAACAGGCTGATACCGCCCAAGAGTTCATATCGACGGCGGTGTTTGGCACCTCGATGTCGGCTCATCACATCCTGGGGCTGAAGTCGGTCCCAAGGGTATGGCTGTTCGCCATTTAAAGTGGTACGCGAGCTGGGTTTAGAACGTCGTGAGACAGTTCGGTCCCTATCTGCCGTGGGCGTTGGATGATTGAGAGGGGCTGCTCCTAGTACGAGAGGACCGGAGTGGACAAACCGCTGGTGTTCGGGTTGTGTCGCCAGACGCATTGCCCGGTAGCTAAGTTCGGAATCGATAACCGCTGAAAGCATCTAAGCGGGAAGCGAGCCTCAAGATGAGTCATCCCTAGACCTTTAAGGTCTCTAAAGGGTTGTTGAAGACTACAACGTTGATAGGTCAGGTGTGTAAGTGCTGCGAGGCATTGAGCTAACTGATACTAATTGCCCGTGAGGCTTAACCATACAACACCCAAGGGGTTTTTATCTTGTAAAGAGAAAAGCGGACTCCAAGTACACTTGAACGTGTAGAGAACAACTAGTTAGATTTTCCCAGATTGCTATTTATTGTCGATGACAATAAATAAACCAAATTTGCTTGGCGACCATAGCGTTATGGACCCACCTGATCCCATGCCGAACTCAGTAGTGAAACGTAATAGCGCCGATGGTAGTGTGGGGTCTCCCCATGTGAGAGTAGGACATCGCCAGGCTTTAAATTTAAGATATTCGTTTTGAACTACGGATATCGGATAAAACGAAAGTTTTATCTCCGTGTGGAGCGGTAGTTCAGTTGGTTAGAATACCGGCCTGTCACGCCGGGGGTCGCGGGTTCGAGTCCCGTCCGCTCCGCCACTTATATTAAGCCCTAGTCGAAAGACTGGGGCTTTTTGATATTTTAAATAAATGAGTTAAATTTATTTGAGTGAGTTGGTAGTTCAGTTGGTTAGCCTCTTTATTGGAGAGCTTAGCAGTCTTCAGACCGGGGGCGAGGGTTCTAGTCTCACTTGAGCGCAAGCCTGGCCACTCCGCCACTTATTAAGAAGCCTTGCTAGTCATAGCGGGGCTTTTTTTGTCTGTAATATTGAATATGGACTCTCATGAGCCTTCGGCTTGAGTTCCGCTTGAGCGCAAGCTCGGTGATTAAGAAGCCTTGCTAGTCGTAACGAGGCTTTTTCGTCTGTAGAAAATGGTAATGATAGCGTTGTAATTCAGTGGGTTAGACTTTTATTAGGGAGCTTTGCAGCCAGCCATTCAGGTGTGCGCTGATGTTCGTGATGGCAAGTCCCCCACACCACCATTATTAAATAAAAAAGCCCTGCTATTACTAGCAGGGCTTAGAATAATCTTATTGTGACTTTAGATTAGATAACAACTTTACCGTTTTTAACCGCTAGCGTATCACCAGTTGGTTTATGCTCCATACGGATAGTATCTTTGTCATCACCTAGTTTATAAGTTACATCATAGCCAATAGTTTGTTCTGATTTACTATTTTCAGTATGACAACGCTTTTCCATTGCTGTTGTGGTATGACCTTCTTGGTATTTACCTTGAGCCATGTTACCAGCAACACCACCGGCTACTGCACCCGCTACTGTTGCGACTTTCTTACCATTACCACCACCAACTTGGTGTCCAAGCACACCGCCAGCAACAGCACCTGCAATGGTACCTAATACTTTATTTTCGTCTTTAGGAGCGACTTTATGGGTTACAGCAACTTGCTCACAGACTTGGTGTGGTGTGGTTACTGTTTTAGTGACTGCTTCTACTGATAAAATCGTTGCTTCTGTAGGTTCGCTAGCGTGAGATTTCTCATTACACCCTGTTAACGATAAGCTTGAAATAGCAACCAGTGCACTTAGACCCATAATCATATTTTTTTTCATTATATATCTCTCCGTAATTTTCTGAATACTATTCTCCTGATTAGTTCCTCTTTAATGACAGAGCTTTGTAATTTAAATGTAAGCTAATAGTAAAATATTGAATGCATTTGATGTTGTTGATTTACCATATGGATGAAAGATTGGTGGGGTGAAAGACTGGTTTTATCTTTTAATAAAGGGCGAAAATAAGAAACTTAAATTGATTAACTAAATATAAATCACTTAAATTGAGGACTAAAATAGCTCGGTTAATTATTATCATCATTGAGTGGGCTTCTTGAAGTGAATAATTCAACAGAGATCTCTTTTGCCGAGCAAGTTAAAGGTGTTATTTGAGATAAATTGGAATGTTTTATTTCTCGTGATATTAATTGTAAGTATAGGGCAGCTTAGTTTAGGTTTAGTCTTTCCTTATTACACCTGTCATTGGACTGCTCTTTGCCTTGCTGGGCAAGCGATGTACGGCAAGTACATCACTAGAAAATGAATTATTTAAGCAATAAAAAATCGGGAAATGTTTTTTTCTTTATTACAATGTACATTCGTAAAACAATAATAAAGATAATACTGCTTAAGGTCGCAATATCTGGGTTTATGTGATGCTCAGTTTGGAGAATATATAAGTAACAGCCGATAATAACTGGGCTGGCATAAAATTCCGTATTGTTAAACATGGTAGGACGGTTGGTGAGAATATCACGTAATACGCCACCAAAGACGGCTGTTATCATTCCCATGGTGATCGCAACGTATGGTGCGTAGTGTTGTGCGGTAAGCGATTTAGTTACCAGCACGGAGAACATTGAAATACCAATCGCATCCAGAGTCACAATGAGACGTTCGACTTTTTCTTGTCGTAAATGTGGAGCAAGGAAAAAACCAATGAAAGAGCTGAGTAATGCCGTCCAAAAATAGGATGGATCTCTTATCCAAAATACCTGGTTTGTGGATAATATAACATCCCTAACTGTTCCGCCTCCGAGTGCTGTTACCCATCCAATTACCATGATGCTAACGATGTCTTTACCTTTATTGGACTCACTGATCACGGCACTTATTGCAAAAGCAATAATACAAATAATTTCAATGGAATGAATGAACATGATGAACCTATACGATTACCAAGCAATGAAAGTCGGTTGGAATCGTAGCATGAGGGTAAGGTATTGAAATAGGGTAATAATGAGCTTAGTGTTTTCAAAAATAAAAGGCCGGTATAGACCGGCCTTGAAGTATTTATCGTGTTCGATTATCGACCACTGTGATCAAAGGTTTTTACATCTTCAGCAGTGCATTTAGCTTGTGCATGTGTATTTAGAAAGTCCATTGAACGTTTAAAGTCTTCAATCAATAGATTAGCTAAATCAATCGTTAGACCTTGTTTAACTAAGATACGTTGTACCACAATATCCTGTGCATTTGCAGGCAAGCTATAAGCAGGTACTAACCAGCCACGAGTACGTAGACGATCCGCTAAATCATATAAGCTAAATGAAACGTCAGCATTATTTTTTAAGCGCCATGAAATTGCTGGAATACCTTTTTCACGGTTACCGTCAAACAAGAATTCAAACAGATTAAATTTGTTTAACTCTTTGACGAGGTATTCGCATACATCGTAACTTGCATCATGAATACGTTTGTAACCTTCATAACCTAAGCGTAGGAAGTTGTAGTATTGCGCAATGATTTGTCCTGCTGGGCGAGAGAAATTTAAGGCGAAAGTCGGCATGTCACCACCTAAGTAGTTAACATGGAATACTAAGCCATCAGGTAAATCTTCTTTACTACGCCATACAACCCAGCCGCAGCCTAAAGGCGCTAGACCGAATTTATGGCCTGAAGTACTGATTGATTTAACACGCTCTAAACGGAAGTCCCAAGGATCAATTTCTGTTGCACAAAATGGTGCTAACATTGCGCCGCTTGCGCCGTCAACGTGGATATCGATAGCGTTACCAGTGTCATGCTCATAAGTATCTAGTGCATCAGATAACGGTTTTACTGTTTCGTATAAACCAGTGAAAGTTTGACCGAAAGTCGGTACCACCATGATAGTGTTTGCATCGACAAGTTCTAACATGTCTTCTGGCGTCATACAGTAATGACCATCAGCCATTTTTGTTTCACGCATTTCAATGTCCCAGTAGCGGGCAAATTTTTCCCAACAAACTTGGACTGGGCCACAAACCATGTTTGGTTTATCGGTTGGTTGACCAAGAGCACGACGCTTTTCACGCCAGCGCCATAGGGCTGCCAAACCACCTAACATGCATGCTTCACTTGAACCTGTGGTTGAAGTACCAACGGTAGTTACTGATTCTGGTGAATTCCATAAATCCGCTAAAATATGAACACAGCGACCTTCTATTTCAGCAGACTGAGGGTATTCATCTTTATCAATCATGTTCTTATCAATGGATAGATCCATTAATTTATGCACTTCATCTTCTTCCCATGTTTGGCAGAAGGTTGCAAGGTTTTGACGTGCGTTACCATCCAGATAAAGTTCGTCACGGATCATTTGATAGATCACGTTAGGTGCTTGTTCTTGCTGTGGTAGCTTGGTAGTTGCCGCAACGTTATGAATAGTATCTGAACCATAGATTGGATCATTACCAATTTTACGTGTTACTTCATGAAGAGCCATAATTTTCTTCCTACCTTAGTGTTGCTTACTGTTAAACAAGTTCCAGCTCATAGTTTGAGCGACATATTTGATCATTAATTGTCCGCGTACGCTATTACCAAACTGGTCGATACGAGGTGAGAATGAAGCGAGTGCACCTACGTTTGGAATGATGGTAACTAAACCACCACCAACACCACTTTTTCCTGGTAAACCGACATCATAAGCCCAGTCGCCCGATGTGTCGTAAAGCCCTTCAATCATCATTTCAGCTAAGATATGAGAGGCATTTTCAGGGCTAACAAGCTGTTGTCCTGAAATTGGGTTTTTACCGCCATTAGCATAAGTGGCACCTACTGTTGCCAATTCAACAGTATTGAATAGCGTCGAACACTGACGGGTGTAAACATCACACGCTTCAAGTGGATCAGAGTAGATACGGTTTGATGATTCTAGTAACAAAGCAATTGCACGGTTATGGGCGTTGGTTGTTTGCTCTGACTGATTTACATCCTCTGAAAACTCAATGTTTGTCCCAGCTAGCGCTGATTGAAACGCGAGAATTTTTTGCCAGCGTTGTTCTTTATCATCAGCTTCAATTAGGCTTACCGTCGCCATAGCACCTGCATTTACAAGAGGTGTCAGTGGTTTACCGTTATGGAGTTCAAGCGCCATCACTGAGTTAAACGGTAAGCCTGTTGGTTCAGCACCGACTTTACTGTGAATTGCATCTGCACCTGATTGTTCTAGTGCTAGCCCTAATGTCATGATCTTTGAGATAGATTCAATGGCATATTTGTAGTCAACATCTTGGATTTTGACGATTTCGCCTGTGACAGAGACGAAAGCCAATCCACATAAATCTGATGGAACCGATGCTAGGAATGGGATGTAAGAAGCATTAGCGCCATCTTTGTTGTCTTTATGCAAATCAAACGCTTGTTGCATAACGGCAGCGACATCTTTTTTACAACACGACATATTCATTTCCTTACTGATTCAATGTGTGAGTAATTTTGTCTGATGGGTTAATTACACCTGGATGAACGTTTTCAATTTCCCAAGTGAATGGCGCAAAGTCTGTAACCGCTGGATCTTTCCAGTGAGGTTTGCGGGCTTTGTAGATAAATAACGGAACAGATACAAAGATGATGGTTAGCACAACTAAGATACCTACGTATTCTTGAGGGCTACCGACAGAGATCTGACCGGGTGGAATGAATGAGAAGATGAAGGCAGTTAAAGAGCCAACAAAACCTACGCCACTAACAAACCACATACCACCATTACCACCAGGGATTTTGAATGCACGAGGGCGGTTTGGTTGGCTATAACGTAAGTGAATGTGTAGTGGTCAACTAAAATTGGCCACGGTTTTAGAGTTTTCCCAATATAATCGTTCTGATTCGTTGGGAGTTAGGCCGCCATTATATTGATGCGGCCTGAGTTGACAGTAATACCCGATAATGTAGCGGATGATCTCTTGTTGAGCTTCAGCAAAACTACGATAACCCACTGTTGGCACCCATTCGGTCTTTAAGCTTCTAAAGAAACGCTCCATTGGTGCATTATCCCAGCAATTTCCTCGGCGAGATAAACTCTGTTTTATCTTAAAACGCCACAGTAATTGACGGTACTTTCGACTTGTATAGTGGCTACCTTGATCGCTGTGGAACATGACGCCTTTCGGCTTACCACGCGACTCATAAGCCATTGAAAGAGCTTTGCCTGTCAGACTGGAATCAGGTGATAAAGACATCGACCAACCAATCACTTTGCGGGCAAAAAGATCAATAACAACCGCTAAATACATCCAGCGATTTCCTGTCCAAATATACGTAACATCACCAACCCAAACTTCATTTGGGGCGGTAACAGCAAACTGTCGGCCCAAGTGATTTGGAACCTCAACATGTTCTTGAGAAGCCTTTCTGTATCGATGCTTTGGCTGTTGGCAACTGACTAAACCAAGCTCTCTCATGAGTTTTGTTGCTCGGTATCGGCTCAGTTTTAAACCCTGATTTGTGACTATATCTGCAATAGTCCTCGCTCCCGCAGAGGCGTTGCTTGCTGCGTGGGCCTCACTAACTAAGCTGCGAAGTTTGACTGTTTCCGCCCTAATCGCTGTTGGACGCTTTAGCCAATAGTTATAACTACTTCGATGAACATTGAAGACTTCGCATAATGTTTTTACGCTATAGCTCTGCTTGAGTTTCTTGATCATCAAGAATTGTTCAGTGAGTCCGACATCAACAGAGCCGTGGCTTTTTTTAATATTTCATTATGCTCTTCAAGACGAGCTAACTTCTTTTTTAATTCCCGAATTTCTATTTGCTCAGGGGTCATAGGCGAAGCTTTTGGCGTTTTGCCTTGTCGTTCTTGTTTAAGCTGACGAACCCATTTATCCATCGTGGATTTACCCACATTCATGGCTTGGGCGGCTTCTGCCACTGAGTAATTTTGATCAATCACTAACTGTGAAGCCTCGAGCTTGAATTCTGCGCTGAATAGTCGTCTTGTACGATTTGTCATAGTGTCACCTGTTAACGTATGAAGTGATGATATCACCTCTAACTAAGTGACCAAATTCACTATGCCACTACATAACAACCTACTTTAAAATTTATATATTGAACATACGTGTGTTAGGTGTCCTTGTAGGCGTATAACACTCTAAGAAATATTATATGGAGACAGGTGTTACCTAATGGTGAGAAAAGTAGCATCAAATATTTGCATTTAATATTCCTAAAAAACATACTTTAAGTTGCAAATATTAATATTGTTTAAATGAATAAAGAGAGTAGATGTGGAGGTTTTTTATACTTACCTGAATTAAATGAGCGGTTTTTAGAAATGAAGTAAATAAATTTACTTGATAGCATTAATCGGTCTATGAGATTCTAAGTTTAAGGACTTAATGGATGGATAATATAGTGAAATTCTTTTTTCAACGCAGTGAAACGGACTCTGAAATACGCATAGAATTGAAGACCGCCCCTTTTTATTTGTTATTAGCAATGATTGCGGGCTGGTTAGCTATTAGTTTTATTTTGAAATCTAATGAGGCTGGTTCAATATTTTTACCGGTACTTATAGGTTTTATCATGCTGCGATTTTTTGCCTTAATTAAAGCGCAGAAAGAAGTACTAGCGGCAATGAAAGATCGTCGATTAACGACTCAAGGTAGTAAGTTTTCTTTTAATAATCCGTTTATTTATATTATTAAAAAGAAAGTAGATGACACTAAACTAGAAAAATAAATATTAGTCTTTATAAAAAAGCGGCTCACCAAAATAGTGAGCCGCTTTTTGTTATCAATTATCTACTGATAATAAAATTAGTTATTACTGTGTAATTCACTGTTTAGCTCAATCGCAGTTTTGTTTGTTAAACATTCGATTTGGCCAGTCATAGAGTTACGACGGAACAGTAGATCAGGTTTACCAGCAAGATCGCGTGCTTTAACCACTTCTACAGGCTTACCGTTAGCATCAAGCATTTGTACTTTAGAGCCAGCAGTTACATATAGACCTGATTCGATAGTACAACGATCACCCATAGGGAAACCAAGACCAGCATTGGCACCTAGTAGGCTGTTTTCACCGATAGAAACCACTACTTTACCACCGCCAGAAAGAGTACCCATGATAGATGCACCACCACCGATATCAGAGCCATCACCCACAACAACACCAGCAGAAATACGGCCTTCAACCATACTTACACCAGTAGTTCCGGCGTTAAAGTTGATGAAACCTTCGTGCATAACTGTCGTGCCTTCACCCACGTGTGCGCCAAGACGAACACGAGATGTATCTGCAATACGTACACCTGTTGGTACCACGTAGTCCACCATTTTAGGAAACTTATCAACACAATCGACAGTAATCGTTTCACCGTTTAAACGGGCTTCCATTTGACGATCAGCAAGCTCTGGAAGATCAATTGGACCTTTGTTTGTCCATGCGATGTTGTGTAGTAAGCCGAAGATACCGTCAAGTACTACACCATGAGGTTTGACTAAACGGTGTGAGATAAGTTGCAGCTTTAAGAAACCTTCAGCAACAGACGATGGAGAAATATCTGTTTTTAGCATCACCATAACAAGTGGCTGAGAGGATAGTGTTGCTTTTGCTGCAAACTGTGCACTTACTTCATCGTCAGCATCTTCAAATGCAGAAGCGATAGCCGCACATTGCTCTGGAGTCACTTCGATAGCTTGGTTGTTGCCACGGTAATCAACAATAGCTGCAATATCTTTTACTAGTTGTTCTGATGGATGTAGCGTTGGGGTTGGGAAAAACGCTTCAATGATTTTTCCATCACGGTTTTTAGTGGCTGTACCTAGGGCAAGTGAAAAGCTAGACATGGTTACCTGTTCTCCATTACAAAAATTGCGATGTTCAAAACACCTAAAATAAGGTGGCACATCAAGATAAGCCCGAAAGATTATTTGCAACGAGCAGATAACTCACGGTTAATAAAACCATCATAAAGACACTTGGTAAGATATAGAAGAGCCGAAATAAAAATCAGAGAAAAATGATGTTTTTTTTACGTAAATATGGGTTTAAAAGGAGGGAATAACCATTAAGGATGGAAAAATTACTAGAGACTATTTTTTATAGGGTAAAGTTCTTACTGCTAAGTTATAAAAAAACCTCCAGTGAGGAGGCTTTCAACAGCGAACGGATAATTTAAAAATTATGCTGCGTCTTCTTGATCTTGGGTATCAGCAACAACTTCAGGTTTTGCTACCTTCTTTTTTGCTGCTGGTTTTGCTTTTTTCGCGCCTAACGCAATTAATACTTCTTCACGCTTTTGCGCTAAGAACATAGATAGTTCTTCTTGCTTGGCTTCATCTTCGAAAAGCTCACTTTCGCTAAGTAAAGTAAACATCTCGTCAGCCATATCTAGCATTTTGTCGTATGCGTCGGCTTCGGATTTAGAGGTGAAAGTCATCTTTTCTTCTCCGTTGCGCTCAACTACATATTTGACGATAACAGCCATGGTCATCCTCTCCCGAAATTGATTTACTGGCTGTTTATACAGTAGCATACTAGCTTCGTCCAGTGCTAAGCGTGTTAATGTGATGACTAGAGAAAAATTTGACCAAATTTACATCAGAGCAGCAGAAAGAAAAGGGGGGGATGTCGCATTAGAACAGCGACTATCAATACCATTTAGTTGCAATGAATTGAAAACGATCACTGATGATCGTTGGCTTGCGTGTTTCACCCAGAAAATCTTCCAGTGTGGTATTCGCTGGCAAGTTGTACGTAATAAATGGCCGGGGTTTGAAGAGATATTTTTTGGTTTTAATATCGAAAAAATGGGCTTAATGCCTGAGGAGATGTGGGAGCGTAAAGCCCAAGATCCTCAGATCATTCGTGACTTAAAGAAGGTAATGACGATCCCTGAAAACGCCAATATGATCCATCGAGCAGCAGTCGAGCATGGTTCATTTGCCAATATGGTTGCCGAATGGCCAGAACAAGATATTGTTGGCTTGTGGTTATATTTAAAAAAACACGGTAAACGTTTAGGCGGTAAAACGGGGGCTTATAGCTTACGAGCGATGGGCAAAGATAGTTTCTTATTCACCAAAGATGTGGAAAGTTATTTGCGTCAAACCGGTATTGTTGATGGTGGGCGAGACACATTAAAATCATGGCGAAATGCGCAACATGCGTTTAATGATTGGCAACAAGAATCAGGCCGATCACATACTGAGATCAGCCAAATCATTGCTTACAGTGTGGGTGATAATCGTGTTTAACAGACTTCTTTAAGACGAGTATGACGATTAATCAAATGTCCATTGCTGGCTAAATTGAATAAAGGATTCTAGCAATGGGCTTTGGTACTTTTCTTTATGGAAAATCAGCCAGTATTGGCGGCGCATATCTAATGGCATGGGTAGTAATACAATGCGTTTTTCTTCAACTGCATGTAATGCCGCACGTTGCGAAATACAGGTAATCCCAAGTCCTGCAGAAACACTATTAATGATCGCTTCTGTGGTATTTAGCTCAAAAGCTGGTGTCCAGTGCTCTAAGCGTGGCGCTAGACGATTTAAGAAAAACTCGCGTGTACCTGATCCTGACTCACGCAGAACCCATTCTGAATCTTCTAAATCAGCAAGACGAAGATCTTTTATCTTTATTAATGGGTGTTCGGGGTGACAAGCGACAACCATTTGGTCTTCAAGCCATGGTTGAACAATAAGATCAGGATGTTGAACTTTACCCTCGACAAAACCGACATCTAATTCAAATTCACTGAGTTTTTGGCACACCTGTGCAGTATTAGAAATAAATAGTTTCTGGTGACGATGTTGGGTGTGCGCTCTAAAATCTCGGAGTAAAAAAGGTGTTAGCTGATTGCCTACAGTATCACTTGAACCGATTTTCAACTCTCCAGCAATACTGTCTGCTTGATCAAATAATTTTTCAATAGTATTAGAGCGAGCCAGTAATTCATCAGCCAACGGCAGTAACCTTTTACCTTGTTCATTAATTAATAACCGATTGTTATTACGGTCAAATAATTTGTGATCAAGCTGC
This sequence comes from Photobacterium sp. SKA34, assembly GCF_000153325.1. Taxonomy (GTDB): domain Bacteria; phylum Pseudomonadota; class Gammaproteobacteria; order Enterobacterales; family Vibrionaceae; genus Photobacterium. The sequence continues at coordinate 162,690 of NZ_CH724145.1, read as the reverse complement.
TTTTCAAGCTCTGACAGCGCCATGCTGACAGCCGGTTTAGAGAGAAATAATTTTTCAGCCGCTGCTGTAATCGTGCGTTCTTGTGCAACAGTAACAAAAACTTTTAGTTGTTTTAGTGCAATGTTCATAACTGCCCTTTGTTGAAAACTCATTGTGCAAGGTCGTTATTTATCATCAACGACGGTAAAATCTCGCCTCTAAAATTTTAGTTAAGTTTAACTTAACATATAGTTAAATATATTCAGATATTATAAAACAATCAAGCTGGATATACTTAGTTACATCAAAAGAAACAGACAATTCGCTAAGAGCTATCAGGTAAAGGCGGAGAGAGAACATGATTAAGACGACGAAAAGAAAAGTAGCTGGTGCACCAACACCAATGGCAGGTTTAGCACTGGGTATTGGTAGTATTTTATGGAGCTGGGAGAATGGTGCGACACTTCATGGTTATGCACAAATAACAGGTGCAGTTATTGCGGCATTGATGCTACTCGTTTTAGTTGCAAAATTTATATGGCATCCAAAATTATTATGGAGTGATTTATCTCACCATGTTGTTGGTAGTGTTGTACCAACGTTTGCGATGGCATTAATGGTGGTATCAAAAGCGATTGGCTTATATGTATCCGCGCAAGCAGGTGCTTACCTTTGGTTATTTGCAGTCGCGCTACATGTTATTTTCTTAGCATTATTCTTATACCATCGTGCTTGTGATTTTCATCTTCACCACATGGTACCTAGTTGGTTTGTACCACCAATCGGTATTATTGTGGCTGATGTGTCGTTCCCTGGTATTGCAGAGCTACATCCATTAGCAAATGTATTATTAATCTTTGGTATGTTGTCATACGCAGTCATGCTACCAATGATGATTTACCGTTTTATGTTCCGTGATGAAGTGCCAGATGCTGCAAAGCCTACTATTGCAATTATGGCTGCACCAGCAAGTCTATCATTAGCGGGTTACTTAACAGTAACTGCGAACCCATCACCAGTAGTGGTTGCATTACTAGCAGGGATTGCAGTATTGATGACAGCGGTAATTTACCTCGCTTTCTTCCGTTTATTACGCTTAGATTTCAGCCCAGGTTACGCAGCTTTTACGTTCCCAATGGCTATTGGTGCAACAGCACTATTTAAAACAGCTACATGGATGAAAAACTACGGCTTTGATGCTCACGATGTGGCGCAAGTACACGGTTTAGCAACTTTTGAGCTTTATGTCGGAAGTATTATTATTGGCTATGTAGCAATTCGTTATTTAGCATTTTATCGTCCATTCGGACTTTTTAAGAATAACAGTGAACACTGTCCACAAAATGTTTGATAGCGATGGTAATACGGGCAGATGAGTTAAGGTTATTTGCCTGTACGATCACTGATGTTTTGTGTGTTGCCCGATCGAAAGATCGGGCTTTTTTGTTTTAGGTCTAAGACGATATTGTTAATATTTCTGCCTGTATGTATTTACAGTGTTCAATTCATGGTAGACAATTTAGTTATTCATCACCTGCTGTGAGATACCTTAGTGTTTACCGTCTACCATTCAAATCAACTCGACTTGCTTAAATCTTTGTTAGTGGAACTTATTAAGCTACAGCCATTAGCCAATCCATTTGAAAAAGAACAGATTCTGGTACAAAGCCCAGGGATGTCGCAATGGTTAAAAATGGAGCTAGCAAAGTCATTAGGTGTGGCTGCTAATATTGATTTTCCACTGCCAGCGACCTTTATTTGGAAGATGTTTACGCAGGTCCTCGCTGATGTGCCAGAGCGCAGTGCATTTAACAAAGAAGCGATGAAGTGGAAGTTAATGCAAGTGCTACCAGCACAGTTTGAGCAACCGGAGTTTGAAGCACTACAGCGTTATTTAGACGGTGATGACGACAATTTAAAGTGCTATCAATTAGCGGAAAAAATTGCCGATATTTTTGACCAATATCTAGTGTATCGCCCTGAGTGGATCCAACAATGGGAAGCGGGGGAAACGGTCGTTGAATTAGAAGATGAGCATCCTTGGCAGCCTATTTTATGGCAAGCACTGTATGATCAAACCTTGGCACTTGGGCAATCGCCTTATCATCGTGCCAACTTGTACGAACACTTTATTGAAACGCTACAAAACTACAACGCATCACAAGGTAAAGAAGCATTAATTGCAGCAGGTTTACCGCAGCGTTTGTTTGTGTTTGGTATCTCATCATTACCCCCACGTTATCTAGATGCACTTGCTGCTATTGGTGAGCATATTGATGTGCATTTAATGTTTACTAACCCTTGTCGTTATTACTGGGGAGATATTCGCGATCGTAAACACCTTGCACGATTAGCTGCCAGTAAGCGGGTCAAACTTCATAACATCGAAGAACAACAAGATATTGATGCCACGATTGAAGTACTAAAAGACAACGATGAAAGCCACTATGATGATGAAATGCAAAACGGCATGGTGGGCAATAGCTTATTAGCCTCTATGGGTAAGCTTGGTCGCGATAACATGTATTTGTTATCAGAGATGCAAGTTAATGAAGTGGATGCAGGTTTCGTTGATATTGAATCAGATACCTTATTACATGCCATTCAAGCAGATATCTTAAACTTGGTTGATCGCCAAGATGATACCCAATTAGATTCCAGTGAGCATAAGTTTCCGATTATCTCTGATGATCAATCGCTCTCTATTCATGCATGTCATAGCCCAATGCGTGAAGTTGAAGTGCTTCACGACAAGCTGTTAGCGATGTTTGAAGCAAGCCCTAATCTGAAACCACGCGATGTGATTGTGATGGTGGCAGACATCAATGTCTACAGTCCTGCCATCCAAGCGGTATTTGGTAATGCGCCGGGCAATCGTTATATCCCATTCTCCATTTCTGACCGAACCGCAGAGCAAGAAAACCCGATCTTGTTGGCGTTTTTACGCCTGTTAACTTTGCCTGATAGTCGCTGTCATGCTTCAGAACTGTTAGAGCTATTAGAAGTGCCAGCGGTGATGAATAAGTTTGGTTTTGATAGCCAAAGCTTTGAGAAAGTAAAACAGTGGATCGAAGAAGCGGGAGTTCGCTGGGGTTTAGATCAGCATACATCTAGCCAATTTAATCTTCCTGAGCAGATGCAAAACACTTGGCTGTTTGGTATTCAGCGCATGCTGTTAGGTTATGCTATGCCCCATAATACTGGTTTGTTTGAAGGCATTTCTGCTTACGATCAAGTACAGGGTATTGATGCGGAGTTAGCTGGGCAGTTAGCTGGCTTTATTGATTGCTTAATTAGTTACCGTGAAGTGTTAGCACAGCCACATTTGGTGACAGAGTGGGCGGATACACTTAACCAAATGCTGGATGATTTTTTCGCCGTGGAATTGGAAGGTGAACTGGTTCTTAAATCTATTCGCGATAACTTACACCGCTTGCACGAACAACTCGATGATGCGGGTTATAAAGGTGAGATCACACCAGCAGTGCTAACTCAATATTTACGCGATAAGTTATCGGGTGAGCGAGTAAGCCAACGCTTCCTTGCTGGACAAGTGAATTTTTGTACCTTAATGCCAATGCGTTCTATCCCCTTTGATGTGGTGTGCTTGCTTGGCATGAATGATGGCGCTTACCCTCGAAATATTGCTCCTGAAGGGTTTGATTTAATGAATGGTCGCACAAAAGCGGGTGATCGTTCTCGTCGTGATGATGATCGTTACCTTTTCCTTGAAGCATTATTATCAGCGCAAGAAACCTTATATATCAGCTATGTGGGTCGCTCAATTCAAGACAACGCAGAAAAAATTGCGTCTGTGCTGGTCAGTGAGCTGGTGGAATATTGTCAGCAAGGTTATTGCTTAGGGGGGGATGAGTCTCTCCCTGTCGATCAATCAGCAGAAAACATTAAACGAAAATTGATTGAGCACCATCCTTTAGTGCCGTTTAGTCCGAGTGCATTTACTGGCGAGAAAGGCAGTTATGCCGTGGAATGGCTACCCGCTGCTGCTCGTGAAGGGCAAGCGAGCCAACCTTTCCAATTAGGTGAACTCCCTCCAGAGCCGATTGCCGATGATCAACAACAAGTATTAGAGCTTGCTGAGTTGCAGCGTTTCTGGCGCTTACCTGTGCGCTATTTCTTTAACCGTCGTTTGAAAGTCTACTTTGAGCCGCCAATGGGATTATTGGAAGATGATGAACCGTTTGTGCTAAATCATCTTGAAAGTTATCACGTTAAAGACGAGCTCTTAGTATTATTGCTTGATGCTCAAATGACCAATAAAGATCCGGATCAGATATTTAGTCATTTCGCCCAAGAGCAAAAAGCAGCGGGCAAGTTACCTGTTGCAGCATTTGGTGATATTGATTTAGATGCCAGTCGTCTAGCGGTACGTGAGTTAGTGAACCAGATTGAGCCATTAATTCATGCGCCATTAGATGATCAAGAAGTGGCAATAACACTAACGATTAATGGTCATGCTGTATTACTTCAAGGTTGGCTGAAACAGCGCTATCAATCCGGCTTAATGCGTTTTCGTAGTGGTAAAGTGCGCGCCGTTGATTTACTAGCGGCGTGGTGCGATCACTTATGTTTAGCGATTAGCCAGCCAGAATTGAATCAGAAAACACATATTATTGGTACCGATAAACATCTTGTCATTGATGCGATCGAAGCGAGTAAAGCACAAGGTTATTTACAAGAGCTTATCGAATTATATTACCAAGGTTTAAATCAACCTTTAGCGTATTTTCCGAAAACGGCACACGCAGGTATTCAAGCGTGTGTAGATAGGCAAGGTAACTGGAAAGATGATGAACAAACCATCGAGAAAGCCTACAGCAAAATGGCAGATTGTTTTAACGATGGCTACTTCTTTGCAGGTGAAGGTGCGGATGAATACATCAATCGGGTATGGACAGATTGGAATGATGAACTTGCACAGAATAGTTATGTGTTGGCACTGAAAGTACTACAGGCTGCGGTATTAAATAGTGAAGAAGTAAAGCCGGAATAAGGGAGTAGTGTGGCCGCCAGCAAATCATTATTAGTTGTAGGGTGCTTGCTGTACGGCCACCGGTCCAGAGGTGACCAAGTTTCTGGCGCTGATACTAACCAACCGCTGTAATACAAACCGTGAGTAAGTTCTCACAATATTAGAATATAACAAGATTTGATCGCTCAATATTCGCTTATAAGTGTTTGATCACAGTAGTGATGTGAGCAAGATCACCTTGAAGCTCAAGGGATCATTGGAGTGATCGAGTTTTACGATATGGGACAAGTAAAATCATGACGGTACAAACGCAAACCAATATTTTGCAGCCAATGGCCTTTCCATTGCATGGTACACGTTTAATTGAAGCCTCTGCCGGTACGGGTAAAACCTTCACTATTGTTAGCTTATATCTTCGCCTGTTATTGGGGCATGGCAATGATGATTGTGCTCATCTTAAACCATTAGATGTGGATCAAATATTAGTTGTTACTTTTACTGAAGCTGCAACGGCAGAGTTAAGAGATCGTATAAGAAAAGGTATTAGGGATGCGTATGTTTCTTTTTCAAGAGGAGAAAGTGTAGGTCCATTTAAAGATACTATTAGTGCTTTATTAAATGATATTCATGATCACAAATATGCTGCTCGAGTTTTAAAAGACGCAGAAAGAAGAATGGATGAAGCGTCTGTGTATACCATCCATGGTTTTTGTCAGCGAATGTTGACTCAAAACGCGTTTGAATCAGGCTGTCGTTTCAACAATGAATTTGTCACAGATGAAAGCCAATTGAAGAACTTGGTGGTAGCGGATTACTGGCGCAGTCATTTCTATCAGTTACCACGAGCGCTTGCTTGTCAGATCCGTGATTTATGGTCATCGCCGCATGCGCTATTAAAAGATATTGGCAATAGTTTAACAGGCGCTCCCGTTAAACTTTCTGTAGCGGCTATGACGGCAAGTCTAGAGCAGTTACATCAGCAAAATATCGAACGCATTAATGAATTTAAAGCATTATGGAAACAGCACTTCGCTGATTTAGAAGCGGTAATTGCTAATTCTGACGTGAATAAGCGCAGCTATACCAAAAAGAGCCTACCAACGTGGCTCGCTCAAGTGAATGAATGGGCAAATCAACCGACTGAGAATTATGATTTACCGGATAAATTAGAGAAGTTTCACCAACAGGAATTGATCACCAAAACCCCGAAAGGTGAAGCACCACAGCATTCGGTATTTATCGAGGTTGCAGATTTACTTGATAACCCAGCGACATTGCGCGATCCCTTATTAGCGCACGCGATTGAACACTGTCGTATTTTACTGGCGCAAGCAAAAGCCCATAAAGGATGGTTATCGTTTGATGATCTCTTAACGCAGTTAGGTGCTGCGATCGATAACGATCAAGATGATCTATTGGCAAGTAAGATCCGCAGCCAATATCCAGTTGCGATGATCGATGAATTCCAAGATACCGACCCCTTGCAATACGGTATCTTCAGTTCGGTGTATAACGATCACCCTGAGTGCGGATTGTTTATGATCGGTGATCCTAAGCAGGCGATTTATGCGTTTCGTGGGGCAGATATTTTTACCTATATTCAAGCCCGTCGTCAGGTTCAAGATCATTACACATTAGGTACAAACTGGCGTTCAACGGCAGATATGATTGCGTCGGTAAATAGTGTCTTTGATACCCCTAATAGCCCGTTTATTTATGATCAAGATATTACGTTTGATCCTGTTGGTCATAGTCCGAAAGCACCAGATCGTAGCTGGTGGCTAAACGACGAACAGCAACCCGCGATCACGTTCTGGTTGCAAGATAGCCTCGATGGTAAGCCTATTACCAAGGGCGATTATGAATCGACAATGGCAACGGCGACAGCGGCACAAATTCAGCATATTTTAGAGCAGTCACAACAAGGACAAGGCTACTTTTTAGATAAAGAAGCTCAACACCCAGTGCAAGCGGGTGATATTGCGGTGTTAGTACGTACAGGGCGAGAAGGTAAGTTGGTGCGTGAAGCACTGGCAAAACAAGGGATTGCCAGTGTGTATTTATCTAATCGTGACAGCGTTTTTTCCACTGCAGAAGCGGCTGATGTACAGCGATTATTACAAGCGGTGCTAACTCCTGATGACGATCGCGCATTGCGTGCCGCATTGGCGTCAGGGTTGTTTTCTTTAACCGCAATAGAGCTCGATACGCTTAATAATGATGAGAATGAGTGGGAAGTTGCAGTAAATAGCTTTAAGCAATACCGTCAACAATGGCTCAAGCGTGGTGTGATGCCTATGCTACGAAGCGTGATGGCGAAAAACAATATTGCTGAGCGTTTATTGGTGGAAGAAGGCGGCGAGCGTCGTTTAACTGATTTACTTCACATTGGTGAATTACTGCAAGAAGCGAGTCAAACCTTAGACAGTGATTATGCGCTATTACGTTGGCTGGCTGAAAATGTAGCTGAGCCAAACGGTAATTCTGATGAGCAAATTCTGCGTTTAGAATCCGAACGTAATTTGGTGCAAATTGTTACCATCCACAAATCCAAAGGGTTGGAATACGATTTAGTCTTTATGCCGTTTGTTTGTAGCTATCGCGAAGTCGATAGTAAAGGCGAAGTGAAATATCACGATGAAGACGACAACGTGACGGTTTTAGATATTACCAAGCACGCTGATTCTATTTCTAAAGCTGATAAAGAACGCCTCGCAGAAGATTTACGTTTAATTTATGTAGCGTTAACTCGTGCTGTCTATAGCTGTTTTGTGGGGATGGCACCAGTACGTAATGGTCGCAGTAGCAAAGAGCCGACCGGATTACATAAATCAGCAATGGGGTATTTAATTCAAAATGGTGAAGAGTGTGGTGTTGCTGCATTAGAATTAGCACTTGCTAAGTTATCTGAAGCGCAACCGACGATCACTATTGCTGAACCTCCAGTATTACCTGTCGATAAGTGGGCAGGACAAAATGAGCAAACTGATGCGTTGAATCGTCGTGAATTTGAGCGTCAAATTGAACGTAATTGGTGGATGACCAGTTATTCCAACTTGGTGAAACAAGGTCATCAAGCACATCATGATAGCAGTTTAGATCTTCCTGGATTTGATATCGATTCTGTGCAGAAAGAAACGCCAGAAAATAGTGAAACGGAGGTGGAATTAGAGCCTGAATACTCTATTTACACTTTCCCTCGCGGTGCGCGTCCGGGGACATTTTTACATACAGTGTTTGAAGAAATCGAGTTTACTCGTCCTGTCGATAGCCCAGAAACTGTCGCTAAACTGACGGAGTTATTGCAACTTGAACATTACGAGTTAGCCTGGCTAACTGTATTACAACAATTAATTAACGATGTTTTGCACTGTCCATTAGATGGCGAACAATTGCGATTGGCAGAAAAAATACCACAACAACGTTTAACGGAGATGGAGTTTTTAATACCGATTGAAATGTTGCAATCACCACTACTCAATAAAGTCATTGTTAAGCATGATTCTATTTCCGCTAAAGCTGGCGAGCTTGGCTTTAGTACGGTCAGCGGTATGCTTAAAGGTTTTATTGACTTGGTGTTTGAACATCAGGGTAAATATTACGTATTAGACTGGAAATCAAATTATCTCGGTGATGATCCACAGGTGTATCGTGGTGAGCAGTTGGTTGAAGCGATGCGCGATCACCGCTATGACTTGCAGTATCAAATCTATGCCTTGGCGCTGCAACGTTTCTTGCGTAGCCGTATTCCAAACTACGACTATGAGACTCATTTCGGTGGTGTGTATTACTTGTTCCTACGTGGCATTCAAGCTGGTAGTGACAGTGGGATTTTCCATGCGAAACCATCGCAAGCATTGTTAGAAGAACTGGATTTATTAATTGATGGAGCATTACCTCATGCTTAAACGACTTCAAGCGTTAACCAAACAAGGTGTGTTGCGTCAGCTTGATTATCAGTTCGCAAAATTTGTCGCGCATCATAGTCCTGCAGATCAAGCTGATTTAGCAGCACTTGTGGCAGCCCTTGCCAGTAATGAATTAGGTAAAGGGCATGTTTGCGTCGTGCTAGATACACTTTCGCCTCAGCGTTTATTTGGTTTGCCATCACGTATTGGGTTCGAGCTGTTAGAAGGCGTGCCTGAGCCTTCACAATGGGGAGAGTTATTAAGCCATTTTGCGGTGGTATCGACCGTGCAAACAGGCAAGATACAAGCAACACCTTTAGTTATTGAACATGGGCGTTTGTACCTCAGTCGTTATTGGCAATTTGAACAAACTGTTGCCAATAAAATCCTCAAGATGGCAAACAATGCAGGAGCAGAGGATGTGAGATTTAGCACGACTGATCTAAACGTTATGCATCAGGCATTAGATGATTTATTTCCTGTTACTTACGGTTACTTGTATGAAGCCTTATCAACAGCGACAACAGCTGATTCACGCCAGAGATTAGTGTGTGACATGCTTGATGTGGTGAAACCGAAGCAATTTGATTGGGCGAAGGTCGAGCATATTTTAGTAAATGCGACATCGCAAAAAGATCTGTCTCAATTAGATGGGGTGATCCCACTTGATGCCTGCTTAAATTGGCAGAAAGTGGCAGCAGCAGTTGCATTGACACGTCAGTTTGCGGTGATCTCCGGCGGGCCTGGTACCGGTAAAACAACCACAGTCGCTAAATTACTTGCGGCATTAGTGATGCAAGCGGGTGATGAGCATATACCTAATATTATGCTGGTGGCACCGACAGGTAAGGCGGCGGCACGTTTAACAGAATCAATTAGTTCTGCAGTGAAATCATTGCCCGTTGAGGCATCAATAAAAGAGCGTATTCCGACTCAATCAAGTACGATCCACCGTTTATTAGGAGCAATTCCGGGACGCGTTGAATTTCGTCATCATAAAGATAATCCCTTACACCTTGATGTGTTAGTGGTTGATGAAGCCTCAATGGTTGATTTACCTATGATGGCACGACTACTCGATGCGATGTCTGCTGGCGCGAAACTTATTTTATTAGGGGATAGAGATCAGTTGGCATCGGTTGAAGCGGGTGCTGTGCTCGGTGATATCTGCTCATTTTCTCATCAAGGTTATAGTGGATCGCAAGGGCAAGTACTTAGCCAGTTGACGGGCTATGATCTCCATAGCACCTCACTCGATTTAAGTTTGGTGTCCGATTGTTTATGCATGCTACAAAAGAGTTACCGTTTCCACGCTCAATCTGGTATTGGTCAGTTAGCTAAAGCAATTAACAGCGGTCGTCCTGCGTTGGTGGAAAAAGTCTGGCAGCAAGGGTTTAAAGATATTCATCATTACGCATTATCTTCTGAAAGCTATCAATCGATGATTAATCAGGTGACGACTTTCTACTTTGATTATTTAGATGCGATTGCCGAACAACGCGAGCCTAAATTGGTGCTAGATGCGTTTGCGAATGTGCGCTTGTTATGTGCATTGCGCGAAGGTGATTTTGGTGTTGTAGGGTTAAACTACCGGATAGAAAAAGAGTTAACTCACCGCGGTAAAATTAACCCAGGGGACGATACCTGGTATCAAGGTCGCCCAATTATGATCACCCGAAATGATCACGCAGTTGGTTTATATAACGGTGATATCGGTATCACTATGTTAGAGCCCGAAACGGATGCCGTCGATGGTGTGTGTCGTTTGAAGGTCTATTTTGAGATGCCTGATGGTACGAACCGTGGTTTTTTACCTAGTCGAATTCCAGAGCATGAAGTGGTGTATGCGATGACTATCCATAAATCACAAGGATCTGAATTTGCTGATACCGTAATGGTGTTGCCGAATGACTTTACACCGATCTTAACTCGAGAGTTGATTTATACTGGTATTACACGTGCAAAAGCGAGGTTGTATCTTTACGCTCAACCAGACGTTATTCGTCGTAGTGTACAAGTGAGAACTGAGCGTGCAAGTGGCTTATCTGAGTTATTAGTTTAGAACAGTATTTATTAATAAAAACGCCAGCATTTGTGCTGGCGTTTTTTCTTGGTCGCTATTTAAGATGTTACTTAAACATGTCTAATAACCAGTAACTAACAGGGTTATCTGGACATTGGTAAGGACCACATTCAATGAATGTAGAAATAACATTAATTAGAACGGCAACAATCGCTAGAATACAAACAAACTTACCAAATTTGTTCATTTGATAATTTTCGCTCGTCCATTCTTTATTCCAAAGCAGGAGAAGTAGTGCAACTCCGGCGATAGCCATAGCAAAGATCACAAATGCCCATGTGTAGTAGTGCATACCAAGGATTGGACTACCAAAACCTGGTGTGCCAGGGATAACGTGTAGCGATACTTGGCGAAGCGCTGTCGCTGCGCCAAATAATGCACCGACTAAAATCACACCATAATGGCGTTGCTGAGTGCCATAAACGACATTAAGCATAAAGCCGAACATTACCATAACAAAACCAAGACGCTGCAATAAACACAGTGGACAAGGTAATTCATTCCAAGCGACTTGTAATACTGAGCCCATTAATAATACAAAAGTAATACCTAATAGACCCAAGCTATTAAGAAGGGTTACATGTTTATTATTCATTAATCATTCCCCCTCTATAATAAAATCGATAGTGAATCAGTTGCATGGTGATGAAACCAGTACAAGCCAATAATTACGGATGCAGCAAAAAATGCATATCCTACGTTTTTTTTACCAATGAAAGCGCTAACCATTGCAATCAAAAGTAATAGAAATATTAAACTCATCATAAGCTGATTTAACCTAAAGTAATTTGTGTTTTTATAATGTTTGTATCGTTATCTTAGTTGAGCATGTTTTTAATAAAATAACTCTACACAGACAATTTTACGCCCTTAAGACAGCCTTTTGTTAGTTTTGTGTCAATTATTTTACTCTTGTAATGAGGATCTTTGATCTTCTTTGATAATTATAGAGTGCTTTTTTTGCCATTGGCAGTCTATCTACATCACATTCAGAAAAGCCCTGTTCGCGGAACCAGTGTAAGCTTTGAGTGGTTAATACAAATAAGTGTTCGAGGTTTTGTTGGTGTGCTTGTTGGCATAACTCATTGAGCAGTAATACACCGCGGTTATCATCCCTAAAGTCAGAATGAATAGCCACACAAGCCATTTCAGCCATTTTCTCTTCAGGAAAGGGGTAAAGTGCAGCACAGCCAATAATTAAATTGTCACGCTCAACAATCGTAAATTGAGTAATTTCTTGCTCTAGTTGCTCTCGGGAACGTCGC
>NZ_CH724145.1:82405-150274 GCF_000153325.1 Photobacterium sp. SKA34 | reverse complement strand
AAACGCCCGGTACCACAGTCTTGCGCTCGCTGTGCGACAAGCTTTTGATGGATATGATCGGCTTCGTTTGGCAGTAATTCAGAGATAATTTCATTGTTGTCGCCAACGACCCCCAGCTCTGAGCAGAAACCAATAAGTTTGTCGGCTTTTAAGCGAATAGCCACTTGGGTGGCGACCTCTTCAGAGGTGAGGTTAAAGCATTCTCCTGTTACTGAACTCGCAATAGGGCCGAGTAGTACAATTGAGCCTTGATCTAACTGACGTTTAATTGCATCGGTATCAATACGACGAATTTTTCCACTATGCCAATAATCTATGCCGTCATCGACACCGAGAGGTTGGGCGATAATAAAGTTACCACTAATGATATTAATCTGCGCGCCAGCCATTGGAGTATTATGGATCCCCATTGAAAAGCGAGCAGTAATATCTAACTGAAGTTGTCCCGCTGCTTGTTTGGCAATTTCTAATGCTCGTTCATCGGTAATACGGATCCCTTTATGATAAGGAGAATGACAATCTTGCTCTGCCAGTAATGTACTGATTTGTGGGCGAGCACCGTAGACAATAACGATTTGAATGCCTAGGCTATTAAGTAGTGCGATATCATTGACGATATTATCGAAGTTGGGATCGGCAAATGCCTCTCCACCAACCATGATCACCATGGTTTTCCCAACATGCGCATTTAGGTAAGGAGCTGATTGCCTGAATCCTTTAACCAGCGGTGTACTACGTCTTTTCACTATCTGACATCCATGTACAAAAAAGTTATATGGATAAAGTAAATTAATTTGTCAATTTGTACAGTATTTAAGTGATAGTATTTACAAAGATGTTATATCAGTGATTTAAAATTAACATTGCGAATAATCTGTTAGATTAAATTTTATTAGTGGCTTTTGTGGAGGTAGTAATTGGATAAAGTACAATCATCTAAAGTCAGTACTTCTCATCTGATGACAAAACATTCACAAACGATTATTTTGATCTTTCTATTGGTTGGTGGTTTAGCGCTAACTGGCCTGTTTGTATCAAAAACAGCCTTATCTTCTTGGTTAAAGCCCCCAGCATCTGTAGATATCTATGGCTATTGGAAAGAGCGTGATGTCGCGCAATATGCAGCAGAAAGTTTTGAAGTTCGTCCACTGGGTATTTATCGTGATGGGCGGCTAGTAACGACACAGTATTGCTGGGATGGCCAAACATTGAGCTATCAATTAGGTGAACAGCATTACTCTTATCTTTATCATAAGAACAACTTTATTCGTCAGCAGCCTGCACATTACATTTCTACATTTGTACACACACCGTTACTACTCGATTAGAGCTGTTTTAATAGCTCATGAATGGAACTTTGCTTGAGTGCGATTTGTCTCAAGAGATCAGCTATCTGTGGTGTACCGCCGAGACAATGTTGGATCACGTGGTTAATTTGGTGTTGAGGGACTCCTTCGCTAGTTAAATTTCTGATCCATTGGTATTCAATAGCATTGGGATCTAACAAGGTATCTTTGCCAACTTTAAGTGGTGATTGCATCTCTTTATATCCTTATGAGTGCGTTGTTCTTATTATTTTGTATGTTGTTTACTTTTTATTACGATTTTATTAAATCGTTTGTATGTGTCAATAATATGACACTGGGGGTTGTCAATATTATAAATATCTATATTCGTTGAGTGAAAATGCAAACACTACAATGACATTTAGATACAAATATGACTTAAGATTATTGCGTTATGTTGTTATTGATTTGCTACTATTGCCCTCATTCACATATATCTACCATATTAGCTGTATCTTGCATTTTAAAATTTTATAGGCTTATTTATCGTGTTACGTAAAGCAGCAATCGCTATTATTATGTTTGGTTTAGTTGGTTGTGCGTCGAATAACGATGCACAACCAACCAATGAACAGACCGCTATTCAAAAAAATCCATTAGCTCACCAATATCTTGGTAACTATTTTTCACATGTATTAAATCGTGTTTCAACCATTAAGTCAGATAAGCAGCGAGATTACACAACCTTCGCTCCTCAAGCTGAAATGGTAGTAACCCGATCTCCATCAATGGCCCGTAAATATGGCCCATTATATAACAAGCTAGAAAAGTGGATCAGTGCTGGTGGTGATCCGAGTACGTTGGCTAATTATGACATTGAAGCTGCGCAAATGGGTGGTGGTGATAATAAAGGTAATGTGATGTTTACTGGTTATTATTCGCCAGTTATTGAACTACGCCATACGCCGAACGCAACGTTCCGCTATCCTGTCTACGCGATGCCAAAATGCCAAGGTCGTTGCCCATCACGTGCTGAAATTTACAACGGTGCGTTAAAAGGTAAAGGCTTAGAGCTTGGTTATAGTAAATCCATGTTAGATATCTTTATGATGGAGGTGCAAGGCAGTGGCTTTGTGCATTATGAAGACAATGATCAATTAGAATACTTTGGTTATAACGGTAAAAATGGTCACCGTTATGTGAGTATTGGTCGAGTATTGATTGATCGTGGTGAAGTGCCAAAAGAAAAAATGTCACTAAAAGCCATTCAAGAGTGGGTATCAACCCATAGTGATACTGAAGTACGTGAACTGTTAGAGCAAAATCCATCATTTGTTTTCTTTAAACCGACGAAAACGTTAGATGTTAAAGGCAGCGCGGGTATTCCGTTGCTTGCTAATGCTGCTGTAGCGGCAGATCGAAAATATATTCCAATGGGCTCGGCGCTATTAGCTGAAGTACCAGAGCTTGATGCGCAAGGTAATTGGACGGGTAAGCATGTATTACGTTTATTATTGGCGTTAGATACCGGTGGTGCTGTAAAGAAAAACCACTTAGATCTTTACCATGGTATGGGAAAACAAGCGGGTACTGATGCGGGTCACTATAAACACTTTGGCCGTGTATGGCGCTTAGGCTTAAAAAATACAGCAACACAAGATCCTTGGCTAAAACCATAATCTTGTCACGTTAGATATCATGATCGCCTAATGGGCACCATGTTAACAACTGGACAATTCTATTAAGAGTGCGTATAAAAACGCACTCTTTCTTTATCCATCAGATCAGTGAAGAAATACTATGCGTGAACTTGATACCCCAGCATCCGACAGTTATAACCAACGTTTTGGCGGCACACGTCGTTTATACGGTAATAGTGAAGTAGACATTCTTCGTGCTGCACATGTGTGTGTGATTGGTATTGGTGGTGTTGGTTCATGGGCAGCAGAAGCGTTGGCACGTTCAGGTATTGGTGAGCTTACCCTGATTGATATGGATGATGTGTGTGTGACTAATATTAATCGTCAAATTCATGCCATGACAGGGACGGTAGGTAAAAGCAAAATTGAAGTGATGGCTGAGCGTATTCATTTAATCAATCCTGAGTGTAAAGTGAATCTGATTGATGATTTCATTACGCCTGAAAATCAAGCTGAATACTTATCAAAAGATTTTGATTACGTGCTCGATGCGATAGATAGTATGAAGCCAAAAGCGGCACTGTTGTCATACTGTAAAAGTAATAAAATTAAGGTGATCACCACAGGTGGTGCTGGCGGTCAAATGGATCCAACGCAAATTCAGATCGCTGATTTGACAAAGACAATTCAAGATCCATTGGCGAAGAAGTTACGTGATACCTTGCGTCGTCATCATAACTTCCCTAAAAACCCAAAACGTAAGTTTGGTATTGATTGCGTATTTTCAACTGAGCAACTGAAGTACCCACAAGCCGACGGCTCTGTTTGTGTAGTAAAAGCGACAGCTGAAGGACCTAAGCGTATGGATTGCGCGAGTGGTTTTGGCGCGGCAACTGTTGTGACTGCAACGTTTGGTTTTGTCGCGGTATCACAAATATTGCGTAAGCTTATCGAGAAACATAAACAGTAATCGATAGATGGTTAAATGAAAAAGGCAGATCATATGATCTAATGCCGATCGTTTAAGGTACTTGAACGATCCTAAGATCGCGTGATAATCCCTACCAACTTTTGTTGGTAGGGATTTTTATATGTTATTTGATGAGTTAAACCAAGCGCATGAAACGATAGAAAATAGTAGTAACTATGAGTCTGTTGTCAATGCTATTGAGATGGAATGGATTGAACAGGCTCTTCATAATACTAACAAAGCAAGTATTCGGCGTCGCCGATTACCAGCTCAACAAGCCGTATGGCTCGTCATTTGGATGGGTTTGCAACGCAACAAATCTATCAAGGAAGTATGCAGCTCTCTAGACTTAGCTCTTCAACCTCAACCAGAGAATAGTTGGTCTAGAGTTGCGCCTAGTGTTCTCACGGACAGTCGACGTCGATTGGATGAGGCTCCCTTAGCCGCACTTTTTAAGACAGCTATTTCGGCATGGAAAGCCGATGCACTTCAGCTAAACAGCGTCCTAAAACTCAATGTTCTTGCTGTCGACGGTACGACTTTTCGATGTCCTGACTCAGAAGAAAATGCTGAATCATTTGGCTTCATTTCTAAGAGCTACAAACCTTACCCTCAGCTTCGATTAGTTGGACTGATGGCTGCTGAAACTCGCATGATGCTGGGCGCATCGTTTGATGCGTGCAATGTTGGTGAAGCGACATTAGCGCATCGCCTGCTAACAGATGTTCCCTGTAATTCACTAACCTTATTCGACCGTTGCTATTTCTCTGCAGATTTACTAATTAACTGGCAAAAAGCGGCAACTAACAGTCACTGGTTAACACCAATAAAGCGTAAGCTTCGTTATGAAGTTCTTGAGGAATACGCTCACAACGACATGCTCATCGAGATGCCAATATCGCCGCAGGCGAGAAAGAAGAACTCTGAGCTGCCTGACACCTGGCAAGCAAGGCTTATACTGTACAAAGATCCTGCGGGTGAAATTGAAGGTTTTATTACCTCTTTGGTAGACCCAAATCAATACCCACTCGAAGAGCTACTGCGTATCTACTGGCAGCGTTGGGAGATAGAAGAAGGCTTTGGTGAGATAAAACAAACTCAGTTGCAAAGCGAAGTTACCCTGAGGAGTCGGTTCCCATCTGGAGTAAAACAAGAACTCTGGGGGGTGTTGCTAGCATATAACTTAGTGCGACTAGAAATGGTACAGATAGCCGCAGATGCAGATGTGAAGCCGACTCGAGTGAGTTTTACGGCAGCAATTAACCTCATTGACAACCAGCTTAGGTGGTTAGCATTAAGTCCAGATGGAACACTCCCAGCGAAGCTCAAGCAAATGCGTGAGGCCGTGAGCCACTTTATTCTTCCAGATAAAAGAAAGGACCGAACGTTTCCACGTTCAGTCCTGTTTGTGCCATCCAAGTATCCGTTTAGGTATAAACGATGATGCTTATCCGAACGGCATTAGATCATATGATCTGCCTTTTTTGTTGTTGTATTTTTCTGGGACTGATAAATATTGTTCAGTGCGCGAGTTGTTTTATTTGTTCGACAATCGCTTTTAATCCATTGCCACGAGACGGACTTAAATGAGCAATTAAACCGAGTGAATCAAAGTAGCCATCAATATCAAATTCACCGATCTCTGTACGCGTTTTACCGTGATAAGCGGCAAGTACGAGTGTTATTAAGCCGCGAACAATACGCGCGTCAGAATCAGCTTGAAAATAAAAGTGCTCACCAATTTGCTGGTGGCGAAGCCAGACCTGCGATTCACAACCACTGACTTTTAACTGCTCATCTTTATCATCTTCTGCCATTTCAGGCAGTTTTTTACCTAACTGAATGACAGTACGGTAGCGATCTTCCCAGCCCGAAGCGCTTTGCATTTGAGCCACAATGTCTGTGTCTGTAATGTCGGTGCCGAAAGGGTGATGGGGAAGTGTAAGTTCAGTCATAGTATTCAATCCAGATAACCGCATTAAAGTAAATCACAAGCTTTGTGTAGTGCTGCAATAAAGCGCTCTACATCTTGTTCGGTGTTATAAAGCGCTAATGATACGCGTAATGTTCCTGTTAAGCCTAGTGCATCAAGCATGGGATGTGCGCAGTGATGACCAGCACGCAGCGCGATATTTTGTTGATCTAATAGGGTCGCAATATCTTGATGATGCACCCCATCAACTACAAAAGAGAATAAACTTGCTTTTGGCTGTAATCCTATAATACGTAAACCATCAATATTTTTAATACCTTTAATGGCTTTGTGGCGCAAGTTTTCAATATGTGCTTCAGCGCCTTGTCTATCCAATTGCTTGAGCCAATTAATTGCTGTGGCTAACGCTAAACATCCTGCTACATTTGGGGTGCCAGCTTCAAATTTACCCGGTAGTGCGGCGAAGGTAGTGCCTTGAAAAGAAACTTTTTCAACCATTTTACCGCCACCGTGCCAAGGTGGCATTGCTTCTAGAAGTGTTTGTTTGCCATAAAGAACGCCAATACCAGCAGGAGCATATATTTTATGGCCTGAGAAAACATAGAAGTCAGCATCAAGTGCAGTGACATCGATATCTTCATGAGCAATACCTTGTGCGCCATCAATCACTGCGATTGCGTTGTGCTGGTGAGCTGCGTGAATGATTTCTTCAATTGGGTTACGGGTACCCGTTACATTGGTAATGTGGGCTACTGCAACTATTTTTGTTTTATCAGATAAGAGCGAATAAAACGCATCAAGATCTAAAGTACAGTCATCGCGCATTGGGATTTTAATGACGCGTGCACCGGTTTCTGCCGCTATCATTTGCCATGGCACGATATTGGCGTGATGCTCTAATTCACTGACGAGAATTTCATCTCCCGCAGTTAGATTTGCGCGGGCATAAGTTTGAGCAATTAAATTTAATGCTTCTGTGGCGCCACGTGTCCAAATAATTTCTTTGCTGTGCGCTGCGCCGATGAAGTGTTGCACAGTTTCTCTTGCTTGTTCAAAACGCAGCGTCGCATTTGCTGTGAGGCTATGACTGCCTCGATGCACATTGGCATTATAACCACGATAGTACTCAGTGATTGTATCAATAACCACGGCTGGCTTTTGTGCGGTTGCTGCGCTGTCTAGGTACACTGGCGGTAATTCACCATCTGTGTGTTGCAAGGCAGGAAATTGAGCCAAAATAGTTGATATATCAAATTGAGTGGTCATGGTTGTTCACATAGCTAAGGTTGAACGAAGGATCATGCTAATAAATAAGGCTGAGAGCAAGTATTGATGGCTTTATATTGATAAAAAAATAGCACTGCGTTGGGGCGCAGTGCTAAAAATAGCTTTGACTGGATAGTCAAAAATACAGGAAATAAAGGATAGTTATTCCATCCGTCCGAAAGGATTCGGATAATATGCAAACACAACACACAATATTGATTAAGCTGGTTGGCCTGAGGGCAAAAACAGAGGATTAAATCAATATTGTGTGGCAGATAATAGGGTTTCTCTAGTAGTTGAACAATGGACAATTTATAATGTTCAGGATTAAAAAAACTAATGTATTAAATAATCGAGAAAAGTATGTCTAGACGTTTACCTCCGCTCAACTCATTGAAGGTGTTTGAGGCGGCAGCAAGACACTTGAGTTTTACTCGTGCAGCTGAAGAATTATTTGTTACTCAAGCCGCAGTTAGTCATCAAATTAAAGCGTTAGAAGAATTTCTAGGCTTAAAGTTATTCCGTCGTCGTAATCGTTCCCTATTGCTAACAGAGGAAGGACAGGGCTACTTTCTCGATATTAAAGATATCTTTTCAGCGATATCAGATGCTACTGATAAGGTCCTGGAACGTGGTGCTAAAGGCGCATTAACCATTAGTTTACCTCCTAGTTTTGCCATCCAATGGTTGGTGCCACGTTTAACTGATTTTAATGAACAACATCCTGATATTGATGTGCGCATTAAGGCGGTCGATTTGGATGAAGGATCGCTCACAGATGATGTCGATGTGGCGATTTATTATGGTCGAGGTAATTGGTCAGGTCTACGTGCCGATAAATTGTATCAAGAGTTCATGATGCCTGTTTGTTCGCCAATGCTGCTGACAGGGACGAAACCGCTGCGCACATTAGATGATTTAAAACTACACACCTTGTTACACGATACTTCTCGAAAAGAGTGGAAGAATTATGTTCGTCATTATGACTTGCAAGGGGTTAACGTTAACCAAGGACCTATTTTCAGTCATTCAACCATGGTGCTACAAGCTGCAGCTCATGGTCAGGGAATCGCGCTGGGAAATAATGTATTAGCGCAACCAGAATTAGAAGCTGGGCGCTTGGTGTGTCCATTTGATGAAGTGTTAGTCAGTAAAAACGCTTTCTATTTTGTTTGCCAAGAGCGCCAAGCTGATACTGGGCGAATTCAAATATTTAGAGATTGGGTGTTAGCCAAAGCACGTCGTGAACAAGAGGATATGCCTGATGTCGAACTTAGCCAGTGAATACATAATTAACGAACCTAAATCAGGTACCGCTGTAGCAACATTTCTGTTTGCGCATGGTGCAGGGGCGGGAATGGATCATACCTTTATGACGGCAGTCGCTGAAGGTTTAGCCTTGTATGATATTCGGGTGGTACGGTTTAATTTTCCTTATATGGTTAAACTTGCTGAAGATGGTAAAAAGCGCCCGCCTGATCGCCAACCAAAACTCTTGATTGATTTTCAACGTCATATTGAAACCTTTGCTGGCAGTTCGTTATTCATTGGCGGCAAATCAATGGGCGGTAGAATGTCGAGTATTATGGCAACAGAGATTGCAGCTCAAAGCCCTGATGTAGAAAACTGCGCAGAGAAAGTGAAAGGCGTAGTGTGTTTAGGTTTTCCTTTTCACCCTCCAGGGAAACCTGAAAATTTTCGCGGTGATCATTTGGCGTCGATTTCGGTTCCAACATTGATCCTACAAGGTGAGCGAGACACGTTTGGTACTAAAGCAGAAATAGCACAATGGGCGTTTTCTCCCAATGTAGAGATTGCGTTTCTTCCTGACGGTGATCATAGTTTTAAACCGCGAAAAGCCTCAGGTTTTACGGAAGCGAGCAATATAGCTACCACTATTGAGCGATTAGCGCGGTTTATTAAGGAGTGCTGTTGTGACTGAACCATTACAAAACCGCACTCGTTGGATGCTCTTTATCGCGGCAATGAGTGGTGCATTAACGGTGGGGCTAGGAGCATTTGCTGCACACGGTTTAAAGCAGCACTTATCGCCTTATTTACTCGATGTATTTAAGACTGGCGTACAATATCAAGCGTGGCATACATTCGCATTATTGGGTTGTGGAATATTGACACGCTTTTTTTCGTCAAAAGCTGTATCATACGCCGCTCTGTTTTTCACCCTTGGTATAATCTGTTTTAGTGGCAGTTTATATGCATTGGCATTAACAGATATTAAGTGGTTTGGTCCCATCACACCGATGGGCGGAGTATGTTTTATTATTGGCTGGGTAATGCTTGCAGTAGCAGCCTGGCGTTCAGCTTGAGGGTTCCAACGTGAATCATGTTTTATTGTATTGTCGTCCTGGCTTTGAAAAAGAATGTGCGGGTGAAGTTCAAGACAAAGCAAATACGCTGGAATTGTTTGGTTTCCCTCGGGTAAAAAACAATTCAGGTTATGTCTTATTTGAATTTTATCAAGCTGGTGATGCGGATAAATTTATTCAGCTACAACCATTTTCACAGTTAATTTTTGCACGTCAAATGTTTTCGGCATCGCAGATGTTAACGGATTTACCGGCTGATGATCGTATTTCTCCGATCTTAGAAGCGATTGATGATGAGTTCCCACGCTGTGGTGATCTTCGTGTTGAAACACCAGATACCAATGAAGCGAAAGAATTATTAAAATTCTGTCGTAAATTTACGGTGCCACTACGTCAAGCTATGCGCAAGCGTGAAGTTCTTTATACGAAAGATAACAGCAAAAAACCTGTGCTACATGTATGTTTCGTTGCACCGGGTTGTTGTTTCGTAGGTTATTCTTACAGCTCGAATAACTCACAGTTCTTTATGGGCATTCCACGCTTAAAATTCCCAGCAGATGCGCCAAGTCGCTCAACGTTGAAATTAGAAGAAGCATTTCACGTATTTATTCCTCGCCACGAGTGGGATGAGCGTTTAGCGCCAGGTATGTGGGGTGTTGATTTAGGTGCTTGTCCTGGTGGTTGGACATATCAGTTAGTGAAACGCTCGATGTTCGTTCACGCGATTGATAACGGTACAATGGCACAAAGTTTGATGGATACAGGCCAAGTTAAATACCATGCAGTTGATGGTTTTAAATTTGAGCCAGCGCGTAAGAACGTTACGTGGATTGTTTGTGACATGATTGAAAAGCCAGCGCGAGTTGCTCACTTAATGGGTGAGTGGTTAATTAAAGCGTGGGCAAAAGAAGCGATCTTTAACTTAAAATTACCGATGAAAGGTCGTTATGATGAAGTGCTTCAAGATATTGAAAATCTGAAAGTTTTCCTTATTCAGAATGGTGTAAAGTTTAAGCTTCAAGCGAAGCATTTATACCATGATCGCGAAGAAATTACGGTTCACATTCAGCGTCTAGATACACGCTCTCCACACTAAGTGAAAGAGATAACCGAGATAGGTTAATTAAAAAATGCCACTGTATTGCAGTGGCATTTTTGTATCGAGAATCTCTTAGGCTTTTGGCGTGATGTAACGAATATCTTGCAGGTTAAAACCTAGCTCTAAATCGGTTTTTAAACTTGAAACGGCTTTGCTAGCTAATGCTACCTCATGATGACCTGTGATTTTCTTTTGCCATTTAGCAGGCAGATCATCTGCAGCCAAAATAGTTTCTAACGTTGGGTATTGGCTGAGTAACTCTACAGCGGCTTTAGGGCCGATACCTGCAATACCAGGAATCTTACTCGAACTTATCCCAGCAAGCCCCCAATAATCCGTTAGCTTATCTGGTGCTACGCCATATTCCTTTTCAATAAAAGCACTATCGAGCCAGCGCTCTTGGAAGTAATCACGAATGCGCAGTGTCGGTTGTAACAACTGGCAGTAACCTTTATCCGTTGAAATGATGGTTACTTGCTCACCACGAGAGGCGACTTTAAGCGCAAGGGTAGCGACGAGATCATCGGCTTCATCACCGTCAGAGAGCAGTGAGTCAATGCCTATCTCCATAAAGGCATCTTGAATAATATCCATCCCCGTCATGAGCTCATCAGGCATGGGTTTTCTTCCTTCTTTGTAGTGAGGAAGAAGCTCTGCTCGCCAGCCTCGATCATCACCATTATGATCGAATACAGCTACAATATGGGTTGGTTGGCTGATCTTAATGATTTTTTTCAGTGCTCGACAACAGGTATCTGCTGTCGCTTTTACATCAGGTTCACCAGGACGAGCCGCATGAACACGACGAATGAGATTAAGAGCGTCAATAACAACAAGGTGGATAGCCATAAACAAGTTCTTTGTAAATAAAAAGGAGCACTAAAGCCCCTTATTGTACGCAATTATAATCACCGATGTTGTGATTATTTTGTTGCTTTATCTGCTGTTATAATTTCATAGCAGGGTTCATATTTGCTGCCAGGTAACTTCATTCGTTGCTGTTTAACAAAATCTTGTAACAGCTTATCCATATGATCCATTAAATATTTATCACCATCGATTTTGAAGCGGCCATGGCGTTCAATTTCATGAATACCTTCTTCTTTGACATTACCTGCGACAATTCCAGAGAAAGCACGACGAAGGTTGGCTGCAAGTTTATCTTCGGGCTGATCCATATGCAGATCCAAATTTGCCATTGCTTCATGAGTGGGTGCAAAGGGCATCTGAAATTCTTCAGGGATCTTAAGTGACCAATTAAAGCAGTAGGCATCACCGATTTCTCGACGATGCTCTTTAACCTTGGCCATGGCTGTTTTCATGACTTGTGCGACTTGTTCAGGATCGTCAATGATGATCTGATAATGCTTGGTCGCTTCTTCACCTAAAGTGTGCTGAATAAAATTATCAAGCGTACGGAAGTAATCTTCACTTTCTTTCGGTCCTGTTAAGACTACCGGCATCGGTTGTTCGGCATTTTCAGGCTGCATCAGCACCCCTAGGATATAGAGCAATTCTTCCGCAGTACCTGCACCGCCTGGGAAAATAATAATACCGTGTCCAACGCGAACAAAAGCTTCTAAACGTTTTTCAATATCAGGCAGAATGACTAATTCATTAACGATTGGATTTGGTGGCTCTGCGGCAATAATTGAAGGTTCAGTTAACCCTATAAAACGGCTACTGCCATAGCGTTGCTTCGCATGACCGATAGCTGCCCCTTTCATTGGCCCTTCCATTGCGCCAGGTCCACACCCCGTACAGACATTGAGTTCACGAAGACCTAGTTCATTGCCCACTTCACGGGTGTATTGGTATTCAGTAGGGTTGATAGAGTGGCCGCCCCAACAAACAACAATATTTGGATCTTCGCCTGCATGAAGAGTGCGAGCATTACGTAGTAAGCTAAATACAAAATCAGTGATGTGTGGTGCGCTACTAAGATCTATGTCGTTACGGCGAGCAACATGCATATCGACATAAATAATATCGCGCAATACTGAGAACATATGCTCTTGAATACCCGTAATGATCTTACCATCTACAAATGCATGCTCAGGTGGGTTGACCAATTCTAACTTGATACCACGTTCGCGACGTTTAAGGTTGATATCAAAATCTTTATTTTTTTCTAAAAGTTCTTTTGAGTTATCGGTATGGCTACCGGAATTAAGTACAGCCAGTGAACAGTTACGATATAGGCGGTATAAATCACTGGAAGCGGTTGCTTTTAAGCTATCAACTTCTATTTGGGAAAGCAGGGACATAGCCCCAACAGGACTGATATGTGTGATCATAGTAACCTCCCTGGAAACAATGAAAGCTCAGTTTGGTTCTTGCGATATGCGAAAATCAAGCAGAGTATGTTGATGATTTGAGGTTATTCCCCCATCAGGTATTTACTATAGAAGGTGTAGGAGGAAGCATTAAAATAGTGTTTATTTTTATTACCATACACAGTGAATAGGCGTTTGACTAGATGTTAATAATAAAAATCAGGCGTCTATTTTCACTATCATATTAAGTTATAAGAAAGGTATTTAAGAAAAAGTGCTTGCTTGGCGTTTTAAAAGATCCAAATTAAGCGATTGGTTCCAGCACTTTTTGCGCTTGCTAATGCTTTTACTGTTCGCTCGATGACTACATGATGGTCATCACTCCCTTCAAATAAGGTTGCGCCGATAGAGACCGAAATAGACAGGTTTTGATCTTTAAATCGGAAGGGGAGTTGGCTGATAGCCTCTCGAATATTAGCAAGCTTTGTATTGCGATTTTGTTCATCACAATCTGGCATGATAAGCATAAATTCATCACTGCTAAAACGTGCTAAATAATCAGTATCAGATAAACATTGTTGAATGTTTTTAGCGATAATTTTTAATGCTTTATCACCCGCAAGGTGACCGAATTTATTGTTTATCTCACCGAAACTATCAACATCAATAAGCGCAACAGGTAGTGCGTATTCATAACGTTTCCAGTTGTGATACTCATGTTCAATACGATCCATAAAGGCATTACGGTTATAGGCTAGAGTTAATGTGTCTCGCAGCATGCTTTGTTCTTGATCATGCAGACGTTGACGATAACTATGGGTTTGTTGGATCAACTGTTGAATTTGTTTTTCGTTATGTTGCTGTTGCTCAATAAGTGCTTGTTCACGTTCTTGAAGTGCCAAATTTCTTTCTACAATATTACCTATCTCGTTCACGACAGCATCAAGCGTTGGACGTTTATTTTCTAGGTTCGTGCTATCAGATAAGCTTATTTTTAGTTGTTGGGTAGCGTGTGATAATTCGTTATCCAATTCGCTTCTGTGTTGATGTAATGTGTACGATTTGTCTGCTGTTTGATGGGTATCTTTATGCAGCTCGGCTAAGTCACTATTAATGTTATTAAGAAAACGTTGTGAAGCTTGGCGTTCATACAAAGTGGCATCTAAGATCAAACGTAAAACTTGAAACTGAATTTTTGTCAGTTGTTGAGTATCAAGTTCGTTGTTGAGTTGAGATTTGATCTCAATTAGCTGATTCCCATGTTCACCGTTAAAATCTATTTCAGTAATAAGATGTTGTAACTCGGCAATTAGCTCAAGATGATGTGTGGATTTTTCTACAACGTCTGCTGTATGGGTAATTTTGGTCGCTGAACCTAGTTTTACCGTTCGTTCATAAAGTTCTAACAAACGAAAAATACGGCGATGGTTGTCGAGTAGCACGCCAGAATCATGGTTCAGTACAGCGCGTAGATCACGTCGTAACTGGACGGGTAAACCACGATGGCGAGAAAGCGTTTCTCCCGCTTGATGAATCTTTTGATTTAAGCGTAGATTCTGTTTATGAACAATATCAGCTTGTTGATTAACTAAACGTTCAATGACAGCTAAGCGAGGGATAAGTTTACTGATATCTGTCGGTTGTTCTAACTCGTGACGAATACTTTCTAAACGCTCATCGAGTTCAGAATTTATTCCTCTACAAGCGATGACTAATCGTGTGATAAGGCGTTTTAAAATCACGATTTCACGTCGTGACTTTAAAGAGGCATCACGATAAGAAAGTTGAGCTTGATCTAAGCGTTGCTTCAAGTTACTCACTTCAGAAACAACCGAATTAATATCTATCACAGGATTACGTATTCATCATTAGCATTAATATCTATCTTCTTCATTGATCGTTGTTCTGCCTCAAACCCTTAAACTTACACGTATATCAACTATTTTCGACATCGAAAAAAAAAGCTTGAGTAACTTAACTTACATTTATGTCAGTACTGTGATCATTATTCCAGATAATCTCTGATTTGGATGAACTTCGTACTTTCACGAGCCCTTTATCGATGCCTTCAATGCAAGACCGACGAATATCGCCACAGACAAAACTGGCTGCTGGTGCTGCATCTATAGCGCATAAGTGCACCCAATGGCTACCTGGTTCACTGTCATTCATTTTCATTCCCGCATTGACTGCCATTAATAAGATATCAATGAGCTCTTGGTCATTAATCGCCGTATAAGCGCGGGGTAAGAATGGGTACTCTGCCATACCTATTTGAATATCATTATTGAGGTTGTTTTTAAGCGCATAGTTATCAACAAGTTGCTGTAATGAATCAGCTAATTGTTTAGGATCGCAACTTAACCGTGCGTTCGGCTCTATATATAAGAACATGGCATCGGAGAAGTGATAGATCCTCGCAGGCTCTAAAACTTGTTCTTGTAAATACAAGCCAAAGGCCTTTTCGGCATCTAGGCCTTGCTTATAGCCTTGCTCTAAGTAAATTCGCTTTAAGCAAGAGACTTCAAATAGCGCAAAGCGTAATCGATCACTTAGCGGTTCATTGATTATTTCGCCTAAGTGCCACTGTTCAAAGTTTGCACTACTTTGCTGAAGTGAATTTGCTAAGCGCGCATTGAGCATTCGTAAATTACGTAGACCACTACGGGGATGGGTATAATAGTCGGTACGCAGTTGCGCTAGTTGTTGCTTAAGTTGTTTATTCAGATGTTGGCGACGGAGTAATAGCAAAAGCATAAAGGCTAAAACACCAATTAAAATCATGGTGATTTTTTGCTGTTTATATAATGCTTTTTCACTTTCAAATTGCTCACGTTCCATCTCTTCTAGCTTAAGTGAGCGCTCCATCATTTTTTGTTGTTGTTTAAAGACTTCAACATTACTTCTTGCAATACTTTCTTGTTGGCCTGCATATAACTGTTCATAGCGACGCTGACTTAATAACGCGTTGTAGTAATCATTTTGCTTTTCAAAGGCTTCAGAAAGGATGGACTCACCTAAGAGTTGTAATTTGACTGCACCGATACGACTGGCTGAAATTAAACCGGCTTGAAGAGAGGTTACCGCATCATCTAGCTTGTTTTCAGCAAGCTCTAATTGGCCTTGCAATATTTGGCTTTCTGCCACAATGTTTTCATTACCCGTTTGTAGGGCTAAGTTACGTGCTTGTACGATATAAACTTCTGCTTTGGTGTAGTTGTATAAATGCAAATACACACGAGCAATATTTAGACGTAGCCGTGCTGAGAGAACATCGTGTTTAAGTTGGTTTTCTTGATCTAGTGCGTTGAAATAGTGAACCAGCGCTAAGTTATAACGCCCCTGTTGTTCATAAATAGAAGCAATTAATGTTAATGTCTTAGCTAGTTGCTGACTGCGCTTATAACGTTCGAAAAACTCACCCGCTTGGGTAGCATGATCGAGTGCTTTATCAAATACTTTTCGCTCATCAAATAACTCAGCTAAATAATAGTTAGCTTGGGCAATTTGCCCTTGATCATCCGTTTCAACCGCTAGCCAATAACCACTAAGTAGACGATCGAGTGCCATATCATAGTGGTGATGCTTTAAATAATGTTGACCCAGTTTTAATTGGTAATTAATGAGCTCGTCTTGATCATCTAACGCCACTAAATAACCTTTGGCTTTGATATACAGCTTTTCTGCTTTTTCATCAGCACCAATACTTGATTCAATGTTGGCACGTAACATTAGTGAACGATATTTAAGAACTTGTAGTTGTTTTGTTAGCTTGAGTGAGGGAGCTTTACGACTTTCAACATCAATATTATCGAGCATTTTTAATGCAGTAGTGCTATTGCGAAGGTTTTCCCAATAGAATGTAGCTAGTAATAACTGGCTTTCATATAAAGGGTAAATAAGGTTATGTTCAGTAGCGACGTTTTCAGCTTTTTTGATAACACCAATGGCTTGTTCAGAACGCTGCAAAATTGATAGCGCTTTAGCTTGAATCTGCAGTGCATTTACCGTATTTAATGGTGTTCGGATGGTATGATCACTTTCTTCATTTATATGTACTCTAGCTGGGTCTTGAGGTTTACTTAAGCGACGCTGGCTAAGGTATTTTTGGGTGATAGAAAGTGCTCGCTCAGGCTGACTAAGTAGCAAGCTGTTAGCTTCAGAAAGCATAGGGACAGTGTAGGTTTTTGCTTGCAGGCTGAAAGATATTGAGAACAAAACGATAGCAGTGCAAAACAAACGGCGAAAAAACATATCATCCCAAGACAACAAAAAACGAATAGTGTTGATTTTACTGGCTTAAGGCATCAAGTCCAGCAAAGACAGGTTTTTTGCTGGACTTAATGTTTATTTCGCTAACAGAGTCTAATTACTGGCGAGCGAGACGGAAATTATCGCTAGGTGATTTACCCATATTGGTACGATAAGGGTTAATATCTAAGCCACCACGGCGTGTATAACGTGCATATACCGTTAATAACTCGGGTTTACAGTATTTCATGATATCACTGAAAATTCGCTCAACACATTGCTCATGGAATTCATTATGATTGCGGAACGAAACGATATATCGTAGCAACTTTTCACGATTAATACGTTTGCCTTTATAAGCAATACGCACACTGCCCCAATCCGGTTGGCTGGTGATCAGGCAATTTGATTTTAATAAATGGCTATGTAGAATTTCTTCTACTTCTTCCTCATCCACACCATTTTCAAGAAGTGCAGGGTTGAAGCCATAATCCTCAATTTCGATATCTTGATCATCAATACAAGTACCAAAGAAGTTCACGATGGGTTGTTCGCTAAAATCTTCTAATGGTTGAATCGTGACGTCAACATCAGCACCTGCGCAACGTGACAGATCAATCTGCAGTGTGTCTGCAATACCTTGCCAACTTTCAAATCGTGTTTGGTTAAAGCTATTCAGGTAAAGCTTGAAAGATTTAGATTCAATCAAGTTTGGACTTGAAGCTGGTAGACGAACTTCACCAATGGCAACTTGTGGAAGACCTTTACTGTTTAGCCATGACAATTCGTACAACGTCCAAATATCATAGCCAGTGAAAGGGAGTGCATCATCACTAATATTGAGATCGGTACGGTTTAGGCTTCTCGGTACTGCTTGTAGTAGCGATGGGTCGTACTGATCTTTATACTCTGTGGTTTTACCAAGGGTTAAACCAGCTAATTCTTTAGCGTCTTTATATTTACTCATACTGTCTATGACACTCTTGGATTAGAATTGATAGTCCGTAAAAACGGTTTTCAAGTCTAAAGTTTACTGAATCTTTAATGAGGTTGCGAATGAATCATCCAGTTACCTGTGCTTTATCTGATTTTTCTTCACGTTATTTGCAAGAATGGTGTGATGTAGATCGCGGTTTTCCAGAAAGTCAGGATCTTGTTGGCTTAGATTCCCCCTGTGTTATCCATGATTCTGGCGATATGGTGACATGGAAGCCAATGCCACGAAATCCTATTGGAACGTTATCAGGGGTTGAAAAAGGGATTGAACTTGCACTACATCAAGATGTTCATGACTTTTATTGCTCACAATTTAGTGGTGATATGCGAGCGAAATTTGGTGATATTGAGTTGGATTTACTACAAGCTTTTAATGAAGATGATATTGATCGCTTACAACAAAATATTTTAGGTCATTTAGTGACACAGCGTCGCTTAAAGCTAAAGCCAACTGTCTTTATTGCAGCACTAGACGCCGAGTTTGAAGTGATCTCTATCTGTAATTTAACGGGTAATGTCTTACGAGAAACGCTAGGTAAAGATATTCGTGAAGTCTTAGCGGTTAATGTTGAAGAGTTCTTAACTCAATTAACCCCCGTAATAACAGAGGAATAAATAGTGTACGTTGTAGAGTTACAGTTTGAGTGTTTTGATAATACAACGCTATCACGTGTGGATCGTGCCATTAATGGATTAATGGATGATTTACGTTATAACGGTCAAGTGCTAGGACGTGAGTTTCCTATTACGATTGATGATGGGATTTTTCGTGTACGCGCTGTATGCCCTGAAAAAGACAGCCTGCATCCTAAATACAATAGTGAACAAGTGACGCGTTGTATTGAAAAGTTGAGTGATGCTTGTTTACTGACACCAAAAATAAAAGTGTTAGGGATTGATTTAAACTCAGAAGCGGCAGCTGAGCAGAGTAAGCCTTCATGGCAAGTACTATATACAACCTACGTGCATACATGTTCGCCGTTACGTAGTGGTGATTCATTATTGCCGATCCCACTCTATCAGACAGGTGCCCATCTTGATGGTGATTATAAAGCACTGGTTAAATGGCAAACAGAATGGCAAGCCTTTGATGAAATTCAGATGGCAAATAAGAGCCAACCTGCAATAAAAATGGCACTAGATGAAATTGGTGAGGTTGATAGTGAACTATTTTCTCGTGGTGAGAAATTACGTGCTCAGATCGAATCAGCAACCCAGATCCCTACTTATTACTACCTCTATCGTGTTGGTGGAGAAAATCTCAAGAGTGAAATAAACCGAACATGTCCCAAATGTGGTGATAATTGGCGTGTAGAGGAACCTTTACATGGTTTATTTCATTTCAAGTGCGATAAATGCCGATTAGTTTCAAACCTATCGTGGAACTATCAATAATATAAAAGGCTCCTGATATCATACAAAGGAGCCTTTTTACTATTGCTGCGCTTCTAATTTAGCTAAGCGAGTTGAAAGTGTGATGATATGTTGTTCGAGTTGAGTGATACGTTCATCAGCGGTGAGCTCTTTGGCTTGCTTTTCAATCGTTGGCATTTTGGCATTTTTTTTCCATGCTTGAAGCGCTTTGATAATAACAGGGATCGGCAGAGGAGTCGCTAATCGTGACTTTATTAAGGCAACAGAAGGTTCTTTTCCTTCTGAGGTTAAAGAACTAATTGCGTTCTCTAATTCTTGGGTAATTGTCGACATTGTTTTTAGTATCCTACATATAACAATGCATTTACTTTCTTAGTAAAGCATCAAGTTGATCAATCACTTCACACCAGTCTGCATCTTGCTCTTGGCATTCCTTTATAAATCGTCGCTGTATAGTAGAGAAAAAAGGTGCTTCAGCAATATTTTGATGTTGGGCTAACTGATGTTGGATGATGAATGATTGTATGAACTCATCTGAATTATTAAGTCCTAATTGGCTGAATAAATGAGATAAATTGTGCTGAAATTGTTCCATCATCGTTTCCTTATAATCATGACCGAGATATTAAGCAAAGTATAGTGTATTAAAACTGTCTTTTTTACTATTACTAGTGTGAGAGATCTCTTACAAGTGCGTGAGAAAATAATCTTACAAACATACTATATATCGTCATTATTTACATTATGGTATTGATCTTAAAGATTTTTTTGTAGTTATGTTTATTTTATCAAAAAATGTTTTATAAATTATTAATTGGGCATTATTGTTTTAAATAGCTAATCGCGTAATCTTATTGGTGTCGGAAGGAGCTGACAGAACGGAACAGGAATATACTACAGGATGTAGTGCTCTCAGGATGAGAGGTTGATAGGCTAGGATGGTCTATCAAACAAGGACTGTTAAGGGAACACTCTAGGATAGAGTTCGGTAAGCAGGATGTTTACTAGTCAGGATGACAAAAGGAACACTTCAGGACGAAGTAAAGGACACCTCCAGGAAGGAGAAGAGAGTCATAACAGGATGTGGTGACGGGTTAGGATAGCCAAAGGAACAACTTCAGGACGAAGCGCAAGGACAATGCTGAAGGAATCGGCAGTCAAAGGAATGAGGCAGGGAGCACTATAGTAGCGGGAATGCTGCAAGTAAGACCTAAGGGTGCGACGCAAGTCGCGCCCTCTCTTTTTGTTTAAAGGAAAATATCTTTATTCCTTTCCTTCTTTTTATACCCAAAGTTATTTTTACAGCGTGACGTATATGTCGATTTATACGTAAAAAGATTAAATATAAAAAAATATTTCAGTTTTTATATCGTTAATCTCTTATCTTCTTGTGAGAGATCTCTTACATAAGCGTGGGATATCTGTCTTTTTAGTAACATAAAATGTCTTTTTTATATTGTTAAACTACTGATTTTAAAGCTTTTTTGGCTATTAAAGTGTTTGTGTTATTTTTTAATAGAAAATAAATGTATTTTGGCATCTGTGTTTATTAAGGTGATTGGCGTAATATTATTGGCGTCGGAAGGAGCTGACAAAACGGAACAGGAATGTACTACAGGAAGTAGTGGTCTCAGGATGAGAGGTTGATAAGCTAGGATGGTTTATCAAACAAGGACTGTGAAGGGAACACTCTAGGATGGAGTTCGGTAAGCAGGATGTTTACCAGTCAGGATGACATAAGGAACACTTCAGGACGAAGTAAAGGACACCTCCAGGAAGGAGAAGAGAGTCATAACAGGATGTGGTGACGGGTTAGGATAGCCAAAGGAACAACTTCAGGACGAAGCGCAAGGACAATGCTGAAGTAATCGGCAGTCAAAGGAATGAGGCAGGGAGCACTATAGTAGCGGGAATGCTGCAAGTAAGACCTAAGGGCGCGACGCAAGTCGCGCCCGCTCTTTTTTTATGTCTTTCTGATTTTTTCATATCTCTTTTCTCTACTTCTTTTCATACGTTAATGTAACATTCAAAACCTTTCTTCCCTCTATTTTGTCTTTATTTTTATGCTATATCACTTTTTATCTCTTTATTTTGTAAGAGATCTCTTACATTACTGTGGGATTAATTCTTTTTTTTAATCGTAAAAATAGTAATTAAAAATAAATAATTATTTAATATCAGATGGTTAAATTATCAATTGGTGATTTAATAAAGAGTCTTTATTTTTCATAATCTATATATGTGTTGTTCATTATTACTAATCTAGTAGTATCTACCTTGTCGAAAGGGAACGACATTAGGATCGGAACAGCTAAGGATTAGTGTAGTGGCATAGTGAATTTGGTCACTTAGTTAGAGGTGATATCATCACTTCATACGTTAACAGGTGACACTATGACAAATCGTACAAGACGACTATTCAGCGCAGAATTCAAGCTCGAGGCTTCACAGTTAGTGATTGATCAAAATTACTCAGTGGCAGAAGCCGCCCAAGCCATGAATGTGGGTAAATCCACGATGGATAAATGGGTTCGTCAGCTTAAACAAGAACGACAAGGCAAAACGCCAAAAGCTTCGCCTATGACCCCTGAGCAAATAGAAATTCGGGAATTAAAAAAGAAGTTAGCTCGTCTTGAAGAGCATAATGAAATATTAAAAAAAGCCACGGCTCTGTTGATGTCGGACTCACTGAACAATTCTTGATGATCAAGAAACTCAAGCAGAGCTATAGCGTAAAAACATTATGCGAAGTCTTCAATGTTCATCGAAGTAGTTATAACTATTGGCTAAAGCGTCCAACAGCGATTAGGGCGGAAACAGTCAAACTTCGCAGCTTAGTTAGTGAGGCCCACGCAGCAAGCAACGCCTCTGCGGGAGCGAGGACTATTGCAGATATAGTCACAAATCAGGGTTTAAAACTGAGCCGATACCGAGCAACAAAACTCATGAGAGAGCTTGGTTTAGTCAGTTGCCAACAGCCAAAGCATCGATACAGAAAGGCTTCTCAAGAACATGTTGAGGTTCCAAATCACTTGGGCCGACAGTTTGCTGTTACCGCCCCAAATGAAGTTTGGGTTGGTGATGTTACGTATATTTGGACAGGAAATCGCTGGATGTATTTAGCGGTTGTTATTGATCTTTTTGCCCGCAAAGTGATTGGTTGGTCGATGTCTTTATCACCTGATTCCAGTCTGACAGGCAAAGCTCTTTCAATGGCTTATGAGTCGCGTGGTAAGCCGAAAGGCGTCATGTTCCACAGCGATCAAGGTAGCCACTATACAAGTCGAAAGTACCGTCAATTACTGTGGCGTTTTAAGATAAAACAGAGTTTATCTCGCCGAGGAAATTGCTGGGATAATGCACCAATGGAGCGTTTCTTTAGAAGCTTAAAGACCGAATGGGTGCCAACAGTGGGTTATCGTAGTTTTGCTGAAGCTCAACAAGAGATCATCCGCTACATTATCGGGTATTACTGTCAACTCAGGCCGCATCAATATAATGGCGGCCTAACTCCCAACGAATCAGAACGATTATATTGGGAAAACTCTAAAACCGTGGCCAATTTTAGTTGACCACTACATAGCTACCTCAGGATGAGGATAGACAGCGGAGCTGTCTAACAAGGATTGTGCAGGGAAAACTACAGGATGTAGTGAGGTAAATAGGATATTTACTGGTCTGGATGACATGGAACACTCTAGGATTGAGTAGGGATTAATCTTCATTGATGAAGTCAGGAACAGCTTTAGGATGAAGTAAAGGACACCTCCAGGACGGAAGAGAGAGTCAATATTGGAATATTGATGGGTCAAGGAACTACCGAAGAGCAACTCTAGGATAGAGTTTGGAGCTATATTGGGGACTTTAGTATATCAAGGACTGATGGCAGGGAGCACCATAGTAGCGGGAATGCTGCATGTGAAGCCATAGGGCGCAACGAAAGTTGCGCCCGTTCTTTTTTATCACTATAAAAATTAATACTCTTCACCCTCAGGAATACGATGTGGTGGAAGGTAAAAGTGGCTTGCTCGAAGCCGTTTCATTTCTAAATAACCTTGATAGGCATCATGCCCGTCGGCAGAAAACTCAAAGACAAAGATAGTACGCCATCCCCATTCTCCACGATGATCTTTGATTTTTTGCTTTCCTCTCGCAAAGCTCAGTAATTGTAGCCCCATATTTTTACAGCGTTGCTCTATAAAATATTGTGCTAACTCTGTTTGTCGTCTTTGCTGCCAAAATAAAAAACCGATGATCGCGATAAGCAGTATTCCGAATAAATTGTCCAAACTTTTATTCCTATTTTCTTATTGCCCACGAGCATGTTGCTGTAATTTCTCAATCGCGGCGACTAAAGCAGGTTCAGCTTGACCATGTAATACTTGAAGCATGGTGCCGCGTAATACAGGAAGCATGACTAAATCTGCAAATAATTGATTAAACAGTGCTTGATCGTTTGTTTCAGCAAGGCGTAATAAAAATCTTGCAGCGTTGTCTGTTGTTAATAGCCCTGACCAGCATCTACCTGCAATAGCGATTAACACTTCGCGGTGACACAATTCAGGTTGGGCTAAAATACTTTCAAGAGCTGGGGTTAATATTTTGCTATCACTGCCAGATATTGCACGGATCAACGCTGAAACTAAAAATAGATCCGGATCTTGGCTATTGATTTCAGCACTTAAATGTTCACTGATACGAGTACTTAAAGGATCAGGTAATGTACAGTGCTCTAAGCAGCCAAGTAGGGCATAAAGTGGCGTCATAGGAAGGTTTACAATTGCTTTACGAATAAAGGTAGCATTATTTTCTTGCTTCATTCGCGCACAAATATCGGCAATACCTTGTAAACCAACACCTTGCCACTGTTGCCAATCTAATTTACCGGATAAATATTGCTGAGCATGTTCGTAAAATTGGCTTGCTGGTAAATCCAATTGATGACGGATCTGGGCGTGAAAAATAGCCATCTTGTCATCAGTGGGTTTAAACGTATAAGGATTAGCAGCTAGCTTTTCTTGCTCTTCTTCAGTCGGCTCGCTATTAAGCGTTGCGCCCATCGCTTCAATCACATACTTAATGAAATCACCAACAGCCGCCTGTTTTAGTAAACCACGCTCGTCGAGTGGTAATCGAAGAAACCAGATCCACGGTGTATGTTGCGGTTGCCAAAAAGAAATGGCTATATGCGCATGTTGCTGTAATGGCCATGGATAAGGCTGGCGATTATCTTCGACTGCTTTAAATTGT
Organism: Photobacterium sp. SKA34; assembly: GCF_000153325.1. Taxonomy (GTDB): domain Bacteria; phylum Pseudomonadota; class Gammaproteobacteria; order Enterobacterales; family Vibrionaceae; genus Photobacterium. The sequence continues at coordinate 125,606 of NZ_CH724145.1, read as the reverse complement.
GAAACATCAATTTCATTCACACGGCGGCCGAGATCAAAAATGTTGTATTGGCAGCCTGCATTATCAAGTAATTGGGTCAGGGTATGAAATTTATCCATGGTCATATCTGTGCTCCTAAGTCAGGAAGTCAGTATAACTTTTGCGGTGAGCCAAGCATACCTATTAACCAAAGGATTTATATTGGGTAGGCTAAAGGTATCAGAATCTCGATACTAAGACGCTCGAATCACTTGGGTCATCTCGTTTCAAGTGCTATTCTGCGCGGCTTACTATCAGGGGGAAAGATGGATAAATATCATCATAGTCAACGTTTACTTGAAGAATTAGAGTTGGTACTACGTCAACATTCTCATTGGCAATTAACGCCTCCTGATGAGCAGTTACTTACAAGCACCGAACCATTTGCCATTGATACATTAGATTGCCACCAATGGTTACAATGGATTTTTATTCCCAAATTCGGACAACTGATTGCTTTACAATTACCGTTGCCAACACAGTTTGAGATTAGTCCTTATATTGAAGAAGCAATGAAAGAAAAAGTAGGTGTTAACGATATTTTATCGGTCACACGTCAGCTAGATTTACTATTTAAACAACACTGAGTGAATGTAATGGAACTTGAAATTTTATATCGCGATGACTATTTGATTGCGGTTAACAAGCCTGCCGGTATGTTGGTTCACCGTTCATGGCTAGATAGTCATGAGACTGTTTTTGTGATGCAAACATTGCGAGATCAAATTGGCCAGCATGTCTTCCCATTACATCGTTTAGATCGCCCAACATCGGGTGTTTTGTTGTTTGGATTATCCAGTGAGATTGCATCACAAATGATGCCACTTTTCGCTGGGCGCGATATGCACAAAACGTATCATGCTGTTGTGCGTGGTTGGATAAAAGAAGCGGCAGTGCTCGACTATCCGTTGAAGGTTGAGCTTGATAAGATCGCTGATAAAAATGCATCAGAAGAGAAAGAAGCACAACCTGCTGTAACGGCTTACGAGCCATTAGCGACGGTTGAAACAGATATTGCAGTAGGACGTTACTCAACCAGTCGTTACTGTTTAGTTGAAATGAAACCAGAAACTGGGCGGAAGCACCAGCTACGTCGACATATGCACCATTTAAGTCATCATATTATTGGTGATGTAAATCATGGTGATGGGCGCCATAACCGCATGTTCCGTGAACATTATGATTGTCACCGTTTAATGCTGCATGCCTCGAGATTACAATTTGATCACCCGATCACAGGTGATTCTATTGATATTTGTGCAGATATTGATGAGACGTGGCATAAAGTCATGACTGCGTTTAATTGGTCCCTCAATCTATTAGTGCGAGACTAATTGAAGTTTAATTATATCTGATCATAGTGCTTGATTTTTAAGCTTATCATTGCCACATTGATGATAATTAATAGTGGCAATGGAGGGCATTATGGCTCGATTAGGTATTTTTATCGGATCTGTTTATGGTGGTGCAGAAGATCTGGCAGAAGCATTAGCAGAGAGTGCGGAGTCGATTGATACGCAGATCTATTTTGAACCTACGTTAGATGATTTTCTTGATTACAAAGATGATAATGTACTTATTATTTCATCAACAACTGGACAAGGTGAGATCCCTGAAAACTTGTTGCCGCTTTATGTTGCACTGCAAGATCAATTTCCGCTCTTACCTCAACAGCAATTTGGCGTGATAGCGTTAGGAGATTCTAGTTATGGTGAAGATCGCTTTTGCGGTGCCGGGCGTCAATTTGATGCATTATTAGCAGAGTTAGGCGCTAAACCTGTACAAGATCGCCTTGATATTGATGCGGGTATCCATTTTGAGCCTTTAGATGTCGCGAAAGGTTGGTTTGACACCTTTATTGCACAGATATAACAGAGAAAGCCTGCAGTAATTGCAGGCTTTGTTATTTTTACCCTAATACGTTATCGATTATGCGTGTTTATTGATTGTGCGTATTAGCGACGCTTCTAATACTTCTTGCTGCTCAACGCTAAGATTACAACCTTGATCATTAACCAGAATAAAGAAGTCCTCAGCGCGCTCACCAATCGTGGTGATTTTCGCTGCTTGCAAGCTAATATTGTGTTCGGCAAACACCGCTCCCACTTTGGCTAATAATCCTGGCATGTCTAACGCAACTAATTCCATCATCGTTTTCTTGCCCGTTTTGGTCGGCAGAAAGCTGACTTTAGTTTTTACATTAAAGTGTAATAGCTTACGTGGTGCTCGACGGATTTTCCGTTCAGATTTCATCACTGTTAACGCTTTGGTTAATGTGCGTCGAATGGTGGTATGACGGTTTTCATTGATCGCTTTGCCGTTAGGATCTAACACCATAAAGGTATCAAGCGTGTAACCATCTTTACTATTCATTATTTGAGCGTCATGGACACTTAAGTTCTTCTTATCTAGCTCTGAAACGACGATAGCAAAAAGCTTTATTTTATCTTTGCTATACACGAACACCTCAGTACCGCCACGGGTTGCTTTTTTACTGAGTAAGATGAGCGGTTTGTCATGATCGTGCGTGAGTAAGGCTTCAGCATGCCACGCCAGTTGTTTGTGGGTATGACGAAGAAAGTAATCAGCTTTAAAGCGTTGCCATAACACTTCAATTTCGCGAGGCTGAAAACCTTTACTACGCAACATGGCAGAAGCTAATTGTTGATTGTGACGAATACGGTCACGCACATCGGGCGTATTTTCTAAACCGCGACGTAATGCTTTTTGGGTTGAATAGTAAAGCTCGGAGAGGAGAGTACGTTTCCAACTGTTCCATAAGTCTTGATTAGTGGCACAGATATCTGCAACGGTTAGGCAGACTAAATAGTCCAGACGCTCTTCATCTCGTACTTCTTTAGCAAATTCAGTGACGACTTCGGGGTCGTAAATATCGCGACGTTGTGCGGTTACTGACATGAGAAGGTGCTTTTTAACTAGCCATGAAACAATATTTGCTTCTGGTCGTGATAGCCCATGTTGGATACAAAATTCATAGGCATCGACAGCACCTAGTTCAGAGTGATCGCCTTTTCGACCTTTGGCGATATCGTGAAAAATAGCCGCCAGAATTAATAACTCTTTCTTAACTATACGGGGATAGATCTCACAGCAAATCGGGTGACGTTGTTGATTTTCTGGATCGCTAAATTTATTCAGGTTTTTGATCACACGAATACTGTGTTCATCGACGGTATAAACGTGAAATAAATCAAATTGCATTTGGCCAACAATGTGGCTCCATTGCGGTAGATAAGCGGATAATACGCCGTGACGATGCATCAAGCGAAAGGCTTTTTGTAAGGCGTTTGGTTGTCGGACCAACTCCATGAACTTTTCACGAGCAGTTGGGATTTCAATTAAGAAGAGATTCAACCGCCGACGAGCGATACGTAATTGGCGTAATGTGGGGGCTCCAATACCTTCAATCTCAGAGTTTTTTGCGACATGAAGAAACATGTCTAAAATAGTTTCAGGGCGCGCTTGGAATAGAGCAGGCTTGGTGGCTTCAATTAAATGCCCCCGAATTTGAAAGTCCTCATCAAGTACTGTGGGCGCGGTATCTTTTTGTTGGGTAATAATCGCTTGTTCGAATAGCTGTAGCAGCATTTTATTAAGTTCGGCGACTCGACGAAGCGTGCGGTAGAACTCTTTCATCATCATTTCAACATGGCGATTACCTTCACCTTGATAACCTAAGTTGTGAGCCACTGATGCCTGATGATCAAAGGTAAGGCGATTATCATAACGACGAAGTTCGATATGTAATGCAAAGCGAATTCGCCACAGCTCATTTTGACATTCAACCAGTTCACGATATTCAGCATCAGTTAAAAAACCATGGCGACTCATTTCAAATAAGCTGGTGGCGCCAAAATGTCTGCGTGCAACCCAACTTAAGGTATGAATATCTCGCAGTCCGCCAGGGCTTGATTTTATATCAGGTTCTAAATTGTAGGTGGTATCGTGATAACGAGCGTGACGTTTTTTTTGTTCTTCTAACTTGGCTTTATAAAACGTATGACTTGGCCAGAAAGCTCCATCATTAATGGATTCAATAAGGTGATTATAGGTGCCTTTATTTCCGCATAAATAACGGGCTTCGGTTAAGTTTGTTGCAACGGTTAGGTCATCTTTGCCAACATCAACGCATTCAGCAACAGTACGGACACTTTGTCCCACTTCTAATCGTAGATCCCACAGTAGTGTAATAAACTCACTGACTTTTGCGCCAATCTCATCGCTAATAGGTTGCTCACTTAAGATTAAAATATCGACATCCGAAAGGGGATGAAGCTCACCACGCCCATAACCACCTACGGCAACAAAAGCTAAGTCTGATTGCTGTGAAAATCCGTAAAAATGCCATAAACGTTGTAGAAGTTGATCTATATAGTTACTGCGGGCTGAAACTAGATCGGCAATAGGGACATGCTGAAAAAAACATTCTTTTTGTTGTTCTGCAAAGGTGGTTAATACATTACGTAAATTATCGAGCGTGATGTCTTGATCAAGGTAGCTATCAAGTTTAAGAGAGAGGGTATCCGTCATGGCAGTCCGTGCTATTGCTAAATCTTATCTTTACTATAACGACTACCAATGAGGAACAACATGTATAGGGGGAAAAAAACCGACACAGAAGGTCGGTTTTTATAATCTTGTTAACGAAGTCGTTATGTTATGCGTTATGCATAAGGCGTTGAAGTGTTTCTTCTGGACGAAGGGTTAAAATTTCACAACCATCTTTTGTCACTAGCAGGGTATGTTCCCATTGCGCTGATTTCTTACCATCGACTGTGTAAACCGTCCAACCGTCTTGGTCATCAGATTCACAACCGAATTTACCGGCGTTGATCATTGGCTCGATAGTGAAGCACATGCCTTCTTTTAGCACGGTACGGTCGTTGTTTTTGTAGTGAACTATTTGCGGTTCTTCGTGGAACTCATTACCGATACCGTGACCACAATAATCTTTAACAATAGAGAAACGGCTATTACCAGATTTGATAAATTTCTGAATAGCGGTACCAATATCACCTACGCGTGCACCTGGTTTTACTTTTTTAATGGCTAAGTAAAGGCTTTCTTGTGCCACACGACATAGACGCTTGTCTTCAAGAGAGACTTCACCGACTTCAAACATTTTTGATGTATCGCCGTGGTAACCATCTTTAATAACGGTTACGTCGATATTAATAATATCACCATCTTTTAGTACTGCAGGCTTAATGTATTTACCATTTGCTTCTGGTACTTCTTCATCAGCTTGTGCTGGAATGCCGTGACATACTACGTGGTTAATTGAAGTACATACTGATTTTGGAAAACCATGGTAATTCAGTGGTGCTGGAATCGCTTGCTGATCTTTAGTGATGTAGTCATGACAAATACGGTCAAGCTCTTCGGTAGTCACACCAGCTTTAACGTGGGGTTCGATCATTTCTAGCACTTCAGCAGCCAAACGGCCCGCAACGCGCATTTTTTCAATTTCTTCAGCCGTTTTGATCTTAATGCTCATATAATCGTCTCTATTTGTATGTTTTGCTATAGCACTATATTACCAGTCGCTTAGGGTTAATGGAAAGATAAGATTCATTCTCATAACCAGATTTGACTAGATTTAGCGCCTAAATCTGTGGTATAAAGCGCGCCGTGATCGGTAATTTTGTTTCTTTCGATAACATATATTTTTACGTAAGTACTAATATTAGGTACGAAGGTGCGACTTGATTGAGTCACACACACTTATTTTATTATTCACACATATCGACACATCTGCCGGGGTGCTCGGTTACCTTATGAGGTAACAATAGCTTTAATAGTTATTATCGGGTCGGTTTTAAGATGGGATATGTGGACGCCTAACCCCATAGAGGATTATTCAATGGCAACTGTATCAATGCGCGACATGCTTCAGGCTGGTGTACACTTTGGTCACCAAACTCGTTACTGGAATCCAAAAATGAAGCCATTCATTTTCGGTGCTCGTAACCGTGTACATATCATCAACCTAGAAAAAACTGTACCAATGTTCAATGCAGCACTAGCTGAAATTGAAAAAATTGCAGCTCGTAAGGGTAAAGTTCTTTTCGTTGGTACTAAGCGCGCAGCTAGCGAATCAATCAAAGAAGCAGCAATCAGCTGTGACCAGTACTACGTAAACAACCGTTGGTTGGGTGGTATGTTGACTAACTGGAAAACTGTTCGTCAATCAATCAAGCGTCTTAAAGATCTTGAAGCTCAATCTACTGATGGTACTTTCGAGAAGCTAACCAAGAAAGAAGCGCTAATGCGTACTCGTGAAATGGAAAAGCTTGAGAAATCACTAGGTGGTATTAAGAACATGGGCGGCCTACCAGACGCAATGTTCGTAATCGGCGCTGACTGTGAGCACATCGCAATCAAAGAAGCTAATAACCTAGGTATCCCAGTATTTGCTGTTGTTGATACTAACTCTGATCCAGACGGCGTTGATTTCGTTATCCCAGGTAACGATGACGCAATCCGTGCGATCCAGCTTTACACTGGTGCTGTAGCTCAAACTGTTAAAGAAGCTCGTAACCAAGATATCGCTGTTCAAGCTGAAGAAGACGGTTTCGTAGCTGAAGCTTAATAAGTACTTGTTACTTACCGAGCATCTTAAGTTACCTTGTGTAAACTAAGAATGGTTACCAGGGGCCGATAGGGCCCCTGATTTTTACTCGAAGAATTAAATCTGAGGATTATGACAATGGCAACAGTTACAGCTGCCCTAGTTAAAGAACTGCGTGAGCGTACTGGCGCAGGTATGATGGATTGTAAAAAAGCGCTTGTAGAAGCTAACGCTGATATCGAGCTTGCAATCGAAAATATGCGTAAGAGCGGTGCTGCTAAAGCTGCTAAGAAAGCGGGTAACGTAGCAGCTGAAGGTACTATCATCATCAAAGAAGCTGCTGGTAAAGCTGCTCTTGTTGAAGTTAACTGCCAAACTGACTTCGTAGCTAAAGATGGTAGCTTCCTAGCATTCGCTAACGAAGTTGCTGATGCAGCACTTGCTGGTCACAAATCAGTTGAAGAACTTCAAGCACAATTCGAAGAAACACGTATCGCACTAGTTGCTAAAATTGGTGAGAACATCTCTATCCGTCGTGTAGATTTCATCGAAGGCGAGAATGTTGCTGCATACACTCACGGCGCTCGTATCGCTGTAGTTGTTGCTGGTAACGGTGACGCAGAAACTCTTAAGCACATTGCAATGCACGTTGCTGCATCTAAGCCTGAGTACGTGAACCCATCTGACGTTCCTGCTGAAGTTGTTGCTAAAGAGCGTGAAGTTCAAGTTGAAATCGCTATGAACGAAGGCAAGCCACAAGCTATCGCTGAGAAGATGGTTGAAGGCCGCATGAAGAAGTTCACTGGCGAAGTTTCTCTAACTGGTCAAGCTTTCATCATGGAACCAAAGAAAACTGTTGGTGAAGTACTAAAAGAAACTGGTGCTACAGTAACTAACTTCATTCGTCTAGAAGTTGGTGAAGGTATCGAGAAAGCTCAAGAAATGAGCTTTGCAGAAGAAGTAGCAGCTGTTCAGAAGGGTTAATCCTTCTTTATAAGAATGCCAAAGACCGTAGCCAAGGCTGCGGTCTTTTTACAACTCCATATCTCAAGTTAGCCTGGAAGGTAAAACACATGACCACAAACCCAAAACCAACTTATCAACGAATTTTGCTTAAGCTAAGTGGTGAAGCACTACAAGGCGAAGAAGGTTTCGGCATTGATGCACAAGTTCTTGACCGTATGGCTCAAGAAATCAAAGAACTCGTTGAACTGGGTGTTCAAGTAGGCCTAGTTATTGGTGGTGGTAACTTATTCCGTGGTGCTGGCCTTGCAGAAGCAGGTATGAACCGAGTTGTGGGCGACCACATGGGTATGCTAGCAACTGTAATGAATGGCTTAGCAATGCGTGATTCTTTGCATCGTGCCTATGTGAACGCTCGAGTGATGTCTGCTATTCCTCTCAATGGTGTTTGTGATAATTACAACTGGGCTGATGCAATTAGCCAGTTACGCCAGGGCCGTGTAGTGATTTTCTCTGCAGGTACTGGTAACCCATTCTTCACAACAGATTCTGCGGCATGTCTGCGCGGTATCGAAATTGAAGCTGATGTTGTGTTAAAAGCGACCAAAGTGGACGGTGTTTACACAGACGATCCAGTTAAGAACCCAGATGCAGTACTTTGTGATAAACTAAGTTACCAAGATGTGCTTGAAAAAGAACTAAAGGTAATGGACTTAGCTGCCTTTACACTTGCTCGTGACCATAATATGCCAATTCGTGTCTTTAACATGAATAAGCCAGGCGCACTTCGTCGCGTCGTGATGGGTGAGCAAGAAGGGACGCTAATCACTAACGCTTAAGTACAAGTGAGCAACTGATTAATTAAGAAAGTAGTTTTACTTTTTTACTGTGACCGAATTATCAAGGGTATTTATTGTGATTAACGAAATCAAACAAGACGCGCAAACGCGCATGGAAAAAAGTGTTGATGCACTACGAAACCAATTAGTAAAAATCCGTACAGGTCGTGCTCACCCAAGCCTACTTGATACGATTCATGTTGAGTACTATGGCGCGAACACACCGTTAAACCAAGTGGCAAACGTTGTTGCTGAAGATTCGCGTACTCTTGCTATCACTGTATTTGACCGTGAATTAGCACCAAAAGTAGAAAAAGCGATCATGATGTCTGATTTGGGTCTAAACCCAATGTCTGCAGGTACTGTGATCCGTGTTCCTCTTCCACCGCTTACAGAAGAGCGTCGTCGCGATCTTGTTAAAATTGTACGTGCAGAAGCAGAGCAAGGTCGTGTTGCTGTTCGTAACATTCGCCGTGATGCAAATGCAACGGTTAAAGGTCTATTAAAAGACAAAGAAATTTCTGAAGATGATGATCGTCGTGCGCAAGATGAAATCCAGAAATTAACAGACGATGCTATTAAGAATATCGATGCAGTTCTTGAAGTAAAAGAAAAAGAGTTAATGGAAGTTTAAAACTTTATTCGTTAAGTTTTAAATGGCTAGAGGCGCTGTGCGTGCAGCACGGCGCTTTTTTTTGAGGGATAGAGATGGCAGAGCATTCAATCGAGGCTGGGCTTTCGGCAGATTGTCTTCCTAACCACATTGCTGTGATTATGGATGGCAATGGTCGTTGGGCAAAAGCCAAAGGCAAAGCTCGGGTGTTTGGTCACAAGGCTGGCGTAGAAGCCGTGCGAAAAACAGTCTCTACTGCTAATCGTCTTGGTATAAAAGCATTAACACTATTTGCTTTTAGTAGTGAAAACTGGCGTCGTCCCGAAGCTGAGGTTTCACTATTGATGGAGCTCTTCATGACGGTATTAAGTCGTGAAGTAAAAAGGCTACATAAGAATAATATTCAATTACGTATTATTGGTGATAAGCGTCGTTTTAGTCAGCGCTTACAAGATAAAATTTCAGCGGCAGAGAAATTAACTGCTGATAATACAGGCATGGTATTGAACATTGCAGCAAATTACGGCGGGCAATGGGATATTTTAGAAGCGGCTAAAAAGCTAGCTCAGCATGCGATTGATAATGAGCTTGATCTCGCAACCGTAACGGAACAAGATTTAGAGTCAGGGCTCTCAACGTATGGGTTACCAGAGGTTGATCTCTTGATCCGTACTAGTGGTGAGTGCCGAATTAGTAACTTTATGCTTTGGCAGACAGCTTATGCTGAGTTATTTTTTACAGAAGAACACTGGCCTGATTTTGATGAATCAAGTTTTTTGAATGCAGTTGCTTGGTTCGTGACTCGTGAGCGCCGTTTTGGCTGTACTGGCGAACAAATACAAGCATTGTTAAAATAAGAGTTATTATTTTTCGCCAATGCACAGTGATGTGTGTTGGCGTTATTATTTACAGTGAATATGGCCTTTGCCTATACAATAATTATATAGAGGACGCAGTTTGCTAAAGCAACGAATTATTACCGCATTAATCCTCGCACCACTGGTTATAGCGGGGATCTTTTTCTTACCATTTCCAGCCTTTGTTGCAGCCATTGCGGCAATAACATTAGTGGGCTTTTGGGAATGGACACAGTTTGTTAATACATCATCTCGCATTAGTGCAATGATTCTACCTGTGATTGCATTAGGAGCTAGCCTAGTGTTATTACCAGTAGATACAGCGTCTCTTTCGGCGATGAGTAATGGGTTACATGGCGTGTTATTAGTCGGCGGAATATGGTGGCTAATGGCATCTATATTAGCGATTACATATCCTAAAACTGATAAATTATGGGCATCTAATTCTTTTGTTAAACAGATTTTTGGCTTGTTAACACTACTCCCGTTTTTTTGGAGTATTTTAATGTTACGTGCTGTAGATTACAGCATCGATTCGTATCATGGTGCTAAACTTGTACTACTGGTTTGTTTCTTAGTTTGGTCTGCAGATACTGGCGCATATTTTTCAGGTAAGCGTTTTGGTAAGCATAAAATGGCGCCAGCCGTTAGCCCAAATAAAACGATTGAAGGTTTAGTGGGTGGGGTGATTTTAGCTGTAATTATTACTTGGCTAGGTGCAAAACTTCTTTCTATCCCGTTTATCTCAATTTCAAGCTTGTTATCGATAGCTATTATTACTGTTGTTATCTCTGTACTTGGTGATTTAGTTGAAAGCATGTTTAAACGTGCTTCTGGCGTTAAAGATAGCGGTAACATATTGCCCGGACATGGTGGCATTTTAGATCGTATTGATAGCCTAACCGCAGCAATACCTGTTTTTGCCTTACTTTATCTCTGGTTAATGTAAGCCACCTCTTTTCTAAGGCAGCCATTACGCTGCCTTTTTTGTAAATGTAAGTGATTTTATGCGTAAGTTAACGATCCTAGGAGCTACGGGCTCAATAGGTAGCAGTACTTTAAATGTCGTTGCTAAAAACCCTGAGCGATTTGAAGTAGTAGCACTTGCTGCAGGTTCAAATGTTGAAAAAATGTTTGCGCTTTGTCAGCAATGGCGACCGAAATTTGCTGCGATGTTTGATACTCAAGCTGCAGCAGAATTGATGACGTTGTTAAAGCGGCAGGAAATTGCTACAACAGTGCTTGCTGGCGAGCAGGGTGTTTGTGAAGTAGCAGCACTTGATGATGTAGACACTGTTATGGCGGCGATTGTTGGCGCAGCAGGCTTATTACCAACTATGGCAGCAGTGAAAAAAGGCAAACGTATTTTACTTGCTAATAAAGAAGCGCTGGTAATGACAGGACAAATGTTCATTGATGCTTGTGAACAGTATGGCGCTGAATTATTACCAGTTGATAGTGAGCATAATGCAATTTTTCAATCATTGCCGACAAATATTCAGCAGCGTATGGGACGTTGTGATTTATCAGCATCGGGCGTGAGCAAAGTGTTATTGACAGGCTCCGGTGGTCCGTTTCGATACACTAATATTGTAGAGTTAGATGATGTGACACCAGCAATGGCAATTGCTCATCCTAATTGGTCAATGGGGCCAAAAATCTCTGTGGATTCAGCCACAATGATGAATAAAGGTCTAGAGTATATTGAAGCACGCTGGTTATTTAATGCCAGCCGCGAGCAAATGGATGTCATTATACACCCGCAGTCTGTTATTCACTCAATGGTGCAATATAAAGATGGTTCTGTTATTGCGCAAATGGGATTACCCGATATGCGTACGCCGATCGCTTGTGCAATGGCATACCCTGAACGTGTCGATGCAGGTGTAGCTCCGCTTGATTTTAGTCAAATTGGTGAATTTACTTTTATGAAACCAGACTTTGATCGTTATCCATGTTTAAAGCTTGCCATTGATGCGTGCTATCAAGGGCAAGCGGCAACAACGACGTTGAATGCTGCTAATGAAATGGCTGTTGCTGCATTTTTAGCGAGTGAAATTTGTTTTACAGATATTGCTAAAGTGAACCAAAAAGTGCTAGAAATAGCCGTGCTTGTTGAACCTCACAATATTGCTGAGGTAATGGAAATAGATAAACAAGCGCGTCAACTTGCTTCAGATGTCATCACCAAGGAATTTGCATGATTGAATTTATCCGCAATTTAAGTGCTTTTTTAGTTGCTCTAGGAATATTAATTGCAGTCCATGAGTTTGGTCATTTTTGGGTTGCTCGCCGTTGCGGTGTATACGTTGAACGCTTTTCTATTGGTTTCGGTAAGGCACTTTTCCGTCGTAAAGGAAAAGACGGAACAGAATATACATTGGCAATGATCCCATTGGGCGGCTATGTAAAAATGCTTGATGAGCGGGTAGAAGAAGTTCCCCTTGAAAAGCGTCATATGGCGTTTAATAACAAAAAACTTTGGCAACGAAGTGCAATTGTTGCTGCAGGTCCTTTAGCTAATTTTATTTTTGCCATTTTTGCATATTGGGTTGTGTATCTAATCGGGGTCCCTGCGCTAAAGCCATATATTGGTGAAGTGGCTCCACAATCTATCGCGGCACAAGCAGGAATTACACCTGGAATGGAACTTAAATCTATTTCAGGAATCGAAACATCAGATTGGGAATCAGCCAATATGGCAATGATTTCTCATATTGGTGATAAGAGTATGGTGATCACAGCGACAGAGCCTGACAGTAATGTCATCGTGACGCGCACTTTAGATCTATCTCATTGGTCTTATGATCCTGAGTCTGAGAAAGTACTAAAAACATTAGGTATTACGCCTTATCGACCTAAAATTACGTTAAATGTTGCGCAATTGGTTGATAATAGTGCTGCAGTAGATGCAGGATTTAAATTAAATGATAAGATTGTAGCAATTGATAAAAAGCCTGTAACTGAATGGCAGCAGTTTGTTGATGCGGTGCGTATGCACCCTGAGCAACCGCTTTCAGTTGAAGTGTTGCGAGATGATGAACCTGTGATGTTATCATTAGTTCCTCGTAGTAAGGTTGAACCAGATGGTAATCAAGTTGGCTATGTAGGATTAGCGCCTGAGATTGAACCGTGGCCTGAGTCTTATAAAGTAAACTTGCAGTTTGGTCCAATTGAAGCTGCGGTTAAAGCAACAGAAAAAACTAAACAATTAGTGACGTTGACTTTTGATATGGTCACTAAACTATTTACAGGTGATGTTGCAATTAAAAACCTCAGTGGACCGATATCCATTGCAAAAGGTGCAGGAATGACCGCCGACTTTGGTCTGGTCTATTTTCTCGGATTTTTAGCACTGATAAGTGTCAATTTAGGTATAGTTAATTTGTTACCGCTTCCTATATTGGATGGAGGACATTTAATGTTTTTCGCCATTGAAGCTGTAACCCGTCGTCCTGTATCAGAACGAATTCAGGATATTGGCTATAGAGTGGGATCAGCCGTTTTGGTTGCGTTAATGGCCGTTGCGCTATTCAATGATTTTACCCGTCTTTAATAATGCGTTTTTAGCAAGGAATAATCAGAACAGTAATGGCGATTAAAAAACTGTTGGTCGCATCGCTGCTTTTAACCAGTAGCGTTGCGCATAGTGCGGAAGATAAATTTGTAGTTGATAACATTCGTTTTGAAGGACTTCAGCGTGTCACGTTAGGTGCTGCATTGTTAAAAATGCCAGTCCGCGTTGGAGATACTGTTGATCAACAGGATATTTCAGAACTGATAAAATCACTTTACTCTTCTGGCAACTTTGAAAATATTAGAGTATATCGTGACGGCAATACGCTTCAGATCGATGTAACAGAGCGTCCTACAATTGCTGATATTACTTTTGCAGGTAACAAAGCAATCAAAGCTGAGCAGCTAAAAGAAAATTTAGATGCATCAGGTTTGCGTGTGGGTGAAGCGCTTGATCGTACAACGTTACGAAAAATTGAAAAAGGGCTAGAGGATTTCTATTACAGTGTTGGTAAATACAACGCAACGGTAGAAGCTGTTGTTACGCCTCTGCCTCGTAATCGTGCTGATATTAAATTTGTTTTCACTGAAGGTGTGTCTGCAAAAATTAAGCAGATTAACATTTTAGGTAACCATGTTTTCAGTGATGATGAATTACGCAGCAAGTTTACACTTAAGGACGACGTGCCTTGGTGGAACTTCATGGCGAATGAAAAATATCAAAAACAAGTATTACAAGGCGATTTAGAAGCGCTACGTTCTCAATATTTGAATAATGGTTATTTGAAATATCGACTCGATGATACACAAGTGTCTATTTCACCGGATAAAAAAGGCGTGTATATCACTCTTAAAATCCATGAAGGCCATCAGTATAAAGTTAAGAACGTACAGTTCCGTGGTGATGTTTCAGGTCGTGCTGCTGAGTTCGATAAGCTGGTAACATTTAAGACTGGCTCTGTTTATAACGGCGCTGCTGTTACATCGCTAGAAGAAGCGGTTAAAAGTAAACTTGGTGAAGCAGGTTACGCTTACCCGAAAGTGACAACATATCCAGAGTTTGATGATAAGACCAATGAAGTATCATTGGTTGTAAATGTTGAGCAAGGTAAACGTATGTACGTTCGTAATATCGAGTTCCGTGGTAATACTAATACTAAAGATGAAGTTTTACGCCGTGAAATGCGTCAAATGGAAGGTACTTGGTTAAATGCGAAGAAGATTGATACAGGTAAAAAACGTTTAAACCGTACCGGTTTCTTTGAAAATGTCGATGTACAAACCGTACGAGTACCTGGTTCTGATGATCAGGTTGACATTAAGTACAACGTGAAAGAGGCCAATTCTGGTAGTGTTAATTTCGGTGTTGGTTTCGGTACTGAATCAGGTATTAGTTTCCAAGCTGGTTTGACCCAAGATAATTTCTTAGGTACGGGTAATCGTTTTGGTATCAATGCTATGACGAATGATTACTCTAAAAACATTAGCCTTGAGTACAACGATCCTTATTTCACGATTAATAATGTCAGTCTTGGTGGTAAGATCTATTATAACGAGTTTAAGGCATCTGATGCCAATATCTCGGATTATACCAACCAAAGCTACGGTACTAGCTTAACGTGGGGCTTCCCATTTAATGAGTTAAACTACTTTAACTTTAGTTTGGGTTACGATCATAATAAGATCTCTGATGTGGCTGATTCCTACCAAGTTAGTCAATTTAAGCGCGCGCATGGATTTAATTTAGATCCAGATAGTACGATTGAATTGGATGATTTTAGTTGGACTATTGGTTGGACGCGTAACAACTTAAATCGAGGGTATTTTCCAACCTCAGGTAATCGCCAAGATTTATCATTTAAGATGACAATCCCTGGTTCTGATTCACAGTACTTTAAAGCGCAGTACAATGTGCGTCAGTATATTCCTTTAACGGAAAAACAAGATTTCAGCTTATTACTACGTGGTAAATTAGGTTACGGTAACGGCTACGGCACAACGGATAATGGTAGTGATCAGCTAATGCCATTCTACGAAAACTTCTATGCGGGTGGTTTTAGTACCATTCGTGGTTTCCGTTCAAATACTGTCGGTCCTAAAGCAATATATCGTTCAGGTAGTCAGGGTAACAACCCTAGTTGGGTTAATAGTGATGATGCAGATGGTGGTAACGCGATTGCGCTTGCAAGTATGGAGCTGATTGTTCCAACGCCATTTGCTTCTGATGAGCTGAAAAATCAAATACGTACTAGCTTCTTTGTTGATGCAGGTAGTGTTTGGAATACAGAGTATCACCCAGCAGGTACTACAAATAATATACCTGATTACTCTGATCCAGGTATGATCCGAGCTTCTGCCGGTGCAGCTTTACAGTGGATGTCACCAATGGGTCCACTTGTATTCTCGGTTGCGAAACCAATCAAGAAATATGAAGGGGATGATGAGGAATTCTTCACATTCACAATTGGTCAGACATTCTAATTTTGAGGAGAGAACTTTTGAAACAATGGATTAAAGCAGCAAGTCTTGGCTTGGTAATTCTATCTTCGTCTATGTACGCAAATGCAGCGGAAGCTGCTCAAAAAATTGGTTACGTATCTACTGGTCAAGCAATGTCTGAGTTAGCTCAGCGTTACAAGGTTCAAGATAAGTTAAAGAAAGAATTCAGTGGTCGTGTTGCGGCACTACGTTCTATCGAAACTAAGATGAAGGGCAAGATTGATAAATTGAAGCGTGATGGTGAACTAATGAGTTCAGATCAACGTCAAAAGCTTCAACGAGAACTTGCTCAACTTGATTCTGATTATAAACTAAAAGCACAAGCACTTGCGGAAGATCAACGTCGTCGTGGTATGGAAGAAGAGCAGAAGCTTGTTAAGAAAATCCGTACAGCGATTGATACAGTTGCAGCGAAAAATGGTTATAACATCGTGTTAGACGCACAAGCTGTTTTATTCGCGAATAAGAAAGATGATCTTTCTTCTAAAGTGATTGCTGCGGTAAAGTAATCAGTAATATGAAGCAATAATGATTGGTATATCACTATTTTTGCGATATACCAGTTTTTAGCGTACTAACAGCCACTTTTGTGGCTGTTGTTACAATAGGTATAAGGTAAATATGGCTGCAATTTCACTTGCTAAACTAGCTGAAAAATTAGGTGCAGAGCTTCAAGGCGACGACTCTGTGGAAATCCATTCTATTGCTGGAATGAGCAAGGCTGTGGAAGGTCAAATAACGTTCCTTTCTGATAGCAAATACCGTAAGCAACTTGCTGATTGCAAGGCTGATGCAGTAATGCTACGAGAAGCGGATGTCGAATTCTTCCAAGGTAATGCATTAGTTGTTAAAGATCCTTACTTAAGCTACGCATTAGTTGCACAACTATTAGATACAACGCCAGCAGCAGCAACCGAGATAGCCGCATCTGCATTTATAGATCCAACGTCTACACTTGGTAATAACGTTGCTATTGGTCATAACGCAGTGATTGAAGCTGGTGTTACTTTAGGTAATAACGTGCAAATTGGTGCGGGTTGTTTTATCGGTAAAAATGCGGTTATTGGTGATAACACTAAATTATGGGCGAATGTCACTATCTATCACAATGTTGAGTTAGGTAGCGATTGTTTAGTGCAGTCAAGCACGGTTATTGGTGCAGATGGCTTCGGTTATGCTAATGAGAAAGGTGAGTGGGTAAAAATCCCTCAACTGGGCTCTGTGCGGATTGGTAATCGTGTTGAAATTGGTTCATGTACGACGATTGACCGTGGTGCACTCGATGACACCATTATCGAAGACAATGTGATCATTGATAACCAAATGCAAATCGCCCATAACGTGCAGATCGGATATGGTACAGCGATGGCAGGTGGTACAATTGTCGCTGGCAGCACCAAAATTGGTAAATATTGTATTATTGGTGGTGCATCAGTATTAAATGGCCATATCAACATTGCTGATGGTGTAACCGTCACAGGTATGGGTATGGTAATGCGAAGTATTGAAGAAAAAGGTATGTATTCTTCAGGTATTCCATTACAAACAAACCGCGAATGGCGTAAAACTGCAACGCGTGTTCATCGTATTGATGATATGAACAAACGTTTAAAAGCTGTTGAAAGAGAACTCGCAGCGAAAGAGAAGTAAGTTTTTACGTTTAATTGATGTGCCTACCTTGTGTAGGCCGTTTTGCATTTATATTGAATATTATTTTATTCTCTCTAAGACAGGTATTTAGTTTTGACCAGCGAAAATAAGACGCTAAACATCACAGAAATTCAGGAACTGCTTCCTCATCGTTATCCTTTCTTAATGATTGACCGTGTTACTAATTATGATGAAGGCAAAACGTTAACAGCAATCAAAAATGTTTCTGTCAATGAGCCTCAATTTACTGGTCATTTCCCTAATATGCCGGTGTTTCCAGGTGTAATGATTTTAGAAGCGATGGCACAAGCAACAGGTCTACTTGCATTTAAAACCTTTGGTGCACCTGCTGAAAATGAACTGTACTACTTTGCAAGTATCGATAAAGCAAAGTTTCGTAAGCCTGTAGGCCCTGGCGATCAGCTTATTTTGAATGTTGAATTTATCAAGGAGCGTCGCGGTATTGCGCTATTTAATGGCGTAGCAACAGTTGACGGTGAAGTGGTATGTTCAGCTGAACTTAAATGTGCACGACGAGTATTCTCATGATCCATGAAACCGCACAAATACATCCGTCAGCAGTGATTGAAGACGGTGTAAAGATTGGCGCCAATGTTAAAGTTGGCCCATTCACTTATATTGCCACTGATGTTGAAATTAGTGATGGTACTGAAGTGATGTCACACGTTGTGATTAAAGGTCCAACGGTGATCGGTAAAGATAATCGTATATTCCCATTCGCCGTGATCGGTGAAGAGTGCCAAGATAAGAAATATCAAGGCGAAGCAACACGTCTTGTGATTGGTGATCGTAACGTGATCCGTGAAAGTGTACAGATTCATCGTGGTACGACCCAAGATAAAGGCGTTACTGTTGTTGGTAACGACAATTTACTGTGTGTGAATGCCCATATTGCCCACGATGTGGTTGTTGGCAATCATACTCATATTGGTAACAATTCTATTTTAGGTGGCCATGTCACTGTTGGTGATTATGCTGGCGTAATGGCGTTATCTGCTATTCATCCATTCTGTACTGTTGGTGCATATAGCTATATTGGCGGTTGTTCTGCGGTAGTACAAGATGTACCACCATATGTGTTAGCACAAGGTAACCACGCCAAGCCATTTGGACTAAATATTGTTGGTTTACAGCGTAATGGGTTTGAAAAACCAGAGTTACATGCTATTCGTCGTGCCTACAAAGAAATTTATCGCTCAGGAAAAACATTGGCTGAAGTGAAGCTTGTACTTGCTGAAATGGCGAAAGATTGGCCATCAGTAGCACGTTTCTCTGAAGTGCTTGATAACTCAGAACGCGGTATTATTCGCTAATGACGAAGCCACTTCGAATAGGAATTGTCGCCGGAGAAATCTCCGGCGATATTTTAGGTGCAGGTTTTATTAAAGCGGTTAAAGCCAAACACCCAGATGCTGAATTTGTTGGTGTTGCAGGTCCTCGTATGAAAGCAGAAGGCTGTGAAGCGCTGTTTGATATGGAAGAGCTTGCGGTGATGGGGATTGTTGAAGTATTAGGTCGCTTACCTCGCTTATTTAAGGTCAAAGCAGAGCTTGTTAAATATTTTAGCGATAACCCGCCAGACGTTTTTGTTGGTATCGATGCCCCTGATTTTAACTTACGCCTAGAAAAAGATTTAAAAGAAAGCGGCATTAAAACCGTGCATTATGTCAGTCCATCGGTGTGGGCATGGCGCCAAAAGCGTATTTTCAAAATCGAAGCTGCCACTAATCTTGTGCTTGCTTTCTTGCCATTCGAAAAAGCGTTTTACGATAAGTTTAATGTTCCTTGTGAGTTCGTCGGACACACAATGGCGGACGCTATTCCATTGCAAACCGACCAATGTGCTGCGCAAACATTATTAGGCTTAGATCCTGATAAACGATGGCTTGCGGTGTTACCCGGTAGCCGAGGTAGCGAAATGGAAATGCTCGCGCCACCGTTTATCGAAACGTGTAAAAAGCTTAAGACTAAACATCCTGATTTAGGTTTTGTAGTTGCACTGGTTAATCAAAAACGTCGAGCACAATTTGAGCAAGCGTGGCAACAAACGGCACCGGATCTCGATTTCGTACTGGTGGATGATACTGCTCGTAATGTAATGATTGCTTCAGATGCTGTATTGCTCGCATCGGGTACCGTTGCATTAGAATGCATGTTAGTGAAGCGTCCGATGGTGGTGGGCTATAAAGTGAAACCATTAACGGCGTGGCTGTTTAAGAAAATGCGTAAAACTAAGTATGTATCATTACCAAATATCCTCGCAGATGAAGAGCTGGTCACCGAGCTTTTGCAAGAAGATTGCACGCCAGAGAAGCTCTATCATGAAGTGGATAAAATGCTATATGGTGACACTTCTGAGCTGATGTTGAAATTTGAGCAGATGCATAAAACCATTCGTTGTAATGCTGATGAACAAGCAGCAAATGCCGTCCTTGCCTTGATTGATAGAGCGTAAAATGGCTGATAAAAAAGAGTTTGAACCTTTTGTTTACCCGCAAGCAACTTGTATTGCTGGGGTTGATGAAGTCGGTCGTGGGCCATTAGTTGGCGCAGTGGTGACTGCGGCTGTGATTTTAGATCCGAATAATCCCATTGAAGGCTTAACAGATTCTAAAAAGTTGACCGAGAAAAAACGCAATTTGTTGTTTGATGAAATCAAAGAAAAAGCTTTGTCTTGGTCATTAGGTCGTTGTGAAGCAGACGAAATTGATAAGTTGAATATCTTGCAAGCAACGATGGTTGCGATGCAGCGCGCAGTAGCAGGCTTAAGTCTACAGCCAGATTACGTACTTATTGATGGTAACAAAGTACCTGAATTACCGATGGCGGCACAGGCTGTGGTGAAAGGGGATTTACGCGTTGCAGAAATCAGCGCCGCGTCCATTATTGCTAAAGTGACCCGTGATCGTGAAATGGAAATATTAGGTGCTGAGTTTCCGCAGTACGGTTTTGCTAAACATAAAGGTTATCCAACCAAAGCACACTTTGAAGCATTAGAGCAATACGGTGCAATAGAGCAGCATCGTAAGAGCTTTAAACCCGTAAAGCGAGTGTTGGGGTTAGACTAAACGATTTTTCTTTATACAGACTAATGGCATAGCTATTCGCTATGCCATTTTTTTGTTTGCTCAATACCTCTCATACCTTGTTTCAGGTATAATTTTCATAATTAAGTTACGTAATAAATTAGGTTGTCATGGCAGAACCACGTTTTATCCACCTTCGTGTTCATAGTGATTATTCGATGATTGACGGTTTGGCGAAAGTAAAGCCGATCGTTAAAAAGGCATCAGAACTTGGTATGCCTGCACTCGCAATGACAGACTTTACTAACCTATGTGGTTTAGTGAAGTTTTACTTTGCTGCTCATGACGCCGGAATAAAGCCAATTATCGGTGCTGATTTCAAAGTACAGTCAGCTGAGATGGGCGATGAACTATTTGAACTCACCCTTCTTGCTGCAAATAATGAAGGTTATAAAAATCTTACTTTATTGATTTCTGAAGCCTACCAACGTGGTCATGTACAGCACCAGCCTGTTATTGATAAAGAGTGGCTCGTGAATCACCGTGAAGGGCTTATTATCCTATCCGGTGGTAAAAATGGTGACGTGGGTAAAGCTTTATTAAAAGGCAACCAAAAAATGGTTGATAGCTTAGTTGCTTTTTATCAAACCCATTTCCCTGATAGTTACTATTTGGAATTAGTACGTACAGGGCGTGTAGATGAAGAAGCATACCTTCACTTTGCGATTGAGCTGGCAGAAAAAGCCGATTTACCCGTTGTTGCCACCAATGATGTTCGTTTATTAACTGCTGATCAGTTTGACGCACATGAAATTCGCGTTGCTATTCATGATGGCTATACCCTTGTTGATCCCAACCGTCCTAAACTTTATAGCGCACAGCAGTACCTTCGTAGTGAAGAAGAAATGTGCGAGTTATTTGCTGATATCCCAGAAGCACTACAAAACTCAGTTGAAATCGCAAAGCGTTGTAACGTAACCGTTCGATTAGGTGAGTATTTCTTACCTAATTTCCCAACGGGTGATATGACAATTGAGGACTTCTTGATTACTAAATCCAGAGAAGGACTCGAAGAACGTTTAGAATTTTTATTTCCCGATCCAGAAGTGCGTGCTGCTCGTCGTCCTGAATATGATGAACGTCTAGATATCGAATTAAAAGTTGTTAACCAAATTGGATTCCCTGGTTACTTTTTGATCGTAATGGAATTCATTCAGTGGTCGAAAGATAACGATGTGCCTGTAGGCCCTGGCCGTGGTTCAGGTGCGGGTTCATTGGTTGCTTACGCGCTGAAAATCACCGATCTAGATCCTCTGGAGTTTGACTTACTTTTCGAGCGATTCTTGAATCCTGAGCGTGTTTCCATGCCCGATTTCGATATCGATTTCTGTATGGATAAGCGTGATTTGGTTATCGATCACGTGGCTGAAATGTATGGTCGTGATGCGGTATCGCAGATCATTACGTTCGGTACCATGGCAGCCAAAGCGGTTATTCGAGATGTTGGTCGTGTGCTAGGTCACCCGTATGGCTTTGTTGATCGCATTTCAAAGTTAGTGCCAGCAGAGCCTGGGATGACACTCGCGAAAGCGTTTGATGCCGAACCTCAATTAGGTCAAGCCTATGATGCGGATGAAGAAGTCCGCGACTTAATTGATATGTGTCGCATTCTTGAAGGGGTAACGCGTAACGCAGGTAAACACGCTGGTGGTGTGGTTATATCGCCAACAACCATCACCGACTTTGCTCCCTTATATTGTGATGCTGAGGGTAATAACCCCGTTACTCAATTTGATAAAAATGATGTTGAAACTGCGGGCTTGGTTAAGTTTGACTTCTTAGGTTTACGTACATTAACTATTATTGACTGGGCATTAGCGCTAATTAACCCACGTTTGGTTGAACAAGGTAAAGATCCTATCAATATCGCAGCGATTCCAATGGATGATCAAAAATCCTTTGCGATGTTGCAGCGTTCAGAATCAACTGCGGTATTTCAGCTTGAATCTCGTGGTATGAAAGATCTGATCAAACGTCTTCAACCCGACTGTTTTGAAGATATGATCGCTCTGGTGGCACTATTCCGTCCCGGCCCTTTGCAATCAGGCATGGTAGATAACTTTATTGACCGTAAACATGCTCGAGAAGCGGTTTCTTATCCTGATGAAAAATGGCAACACGAGTCATTAAAAGAAATTCTTGATCCGACTTACGGCATTATCTTGTATCAAGAACAGGTAATGCAGATCGCGCAGGTGCTGGCGGGTTATACCCTTGGCGGCGCGGATATGCTTCGTCGTGCGATGGGTAAGAAAAAGCCTGAAGAAATGGCGAAACAGCGAGCTGTGTTCGAAGAAGGCTCGATAAAAAATGGCGTTGATGGCGAGCTATCAATGAAAATCTTTGACTTGGTAGAGAAATTTGCCGGTTACGGATTTAACAAATCGCACTCAGCCGCCTATGCATTAGTGTCTTATCAAACCTTATGGTTAAAAGCGCATTACCCTGCCGAATTTATGGCAGCGGTAATGACAGCCGACATGGATAATACGGACAAGATCATTAGCTTGGTTGACGAATGTCACCGTATGAAGCTAAAGCTGCTGCCGCCGGATGTTAATAAAGGTCTATATCGTTTTAATGTTGATGAAGACGGTGCCGTTGTTTACGGTATCGGTGCGGTAAAAGGCGTCGGTGAAGGCCCGATTGAAAATATTATCAGTGCTCGTGAAAAAGGCGGTCACTTTAAAGATTTATTTGATTTCTGTGCTCGTATTGATACCAAAAAAGTCAATAAACGCGTCTTGGAGAAACTGATTAAGTCGGGTGCGATGGATCGCTTAGGGCCTAATCGTGCCGCGATGCTGGCAACCTTGGATGATGCTATAAAAGCGGCGAGTCAGCACCACCAAGCCGAAGCCTTCGGTCAAGCCGACATGTTTGGTGTTTTAACAGCGGCACCAGAAGAAGTTGAGAATAAGTATGCTAATATTCCTGAAGCACCAGATAAAGTCTGGTTGGAAGGCGAGCGTGAAACATTAGGCTTATACCTAACAGGTCACCCCATTAATGCGTATATATCAGAATTAAAACATTACACAACATGGCGTTTAAAAGATGCGCAGCAAACAGGACGTGATAAGGTAGCTACTGTTGCTGGGCTTGTTATTGCCGCCCGTGTAATGACAACCAAACGTGGTACCAGAATTGGCTTAATGACACTTGATGATCGTTCAGGTCGAATGGAAGTCATGCTATTCTCTGATGCCTTAGATCGCTATGTTGATCTGCTTGAAAAAGATAAAATTGTAGTGGTATCAGGACAGGTCAGCTTTGATGATTTCAATGGTGGCCTTAGAATGTCTGCACGTGAAGTGCTCGATATATCAGAAGCGAGAGAAAAACATCTCCGTGGTCTTGCTATATCTGTAACAGAACAGCAGATTGATGAGCAATTTTTTGCCCGTTTCAGCCAAGTGTTGGAACCACACAGAGCAGGAACTGTACCTGTTAATGTGTACTATCAGCGCTCGAATGTCCGTGCCAAACTCACTTTAGGAACAGAATGGCGTATAACGCCAGCCGATCAATTAATATCGGATTTAAAAACACTCCTAGGTGATAAGCAGGTCGAGCTTGAGTTTAATTAAATGCGCTTAATGTTTATGATAGGGTAGTTAAGTCCCTATCATCATCATAAGCAAAAGGATTTTAAGTGGTATGAGCCTGAACTTCCTCGAGTTTGAACAACCGATTGCAGAGCTAGAAGCAAAAATTGAAGCATTACGTGATGTATCTCGTCGTGATGAGTCTAATTCGGTTGATCTAGAAAAAGAAATTGAGCAACTAGAAAAGAAAAGCCTAGAGCTTACCAAGAAAATCTTTGGTGATCTTGGTGCATGGCAGGTTGCGCAACTCGCACGCCATCCTCAGCGCCCATATACTTTTGATTATGTCGAGCACATGTTCGAAGAGTTTGATGAATTGGCAGGCGATCGCGCGTTTGCTGATGATAAAGCGTTAGTCGGTGGTATTGCTCGCATTGATGGTCGTCCTGTTATGGTGATTGGTCACCAAAAAGGCCGCGGCACGACTGAAAAAGTGAAGCGCAACTTTGGTATGCCAAAGCCTGAAGGTTACCGTAAAGCGTTACGTTTAATGAAAATGGCAGAGCGTTTTAATATGCCTGTGATCACTTTCATTGATACTGCAGGTGCGTACCCTGGTGTAGGTGCTGAAGAGCGTGGTCAATCAGAAGCTATCGCAATGAACCTAAAAGTAATGTCAGGTCTTAAAGTTCCTGTTATTTGTAACGTGGTTGGCGAAGGCGGTTCTGGTGGTGCACTGGCTATTGGTGTGGGTGATTGCGTTAATATGCTGCAATACTCAACGTATTCTGTGATTTCACCTGAAGGTTGTGCATCAATCTTATGGCGTGATTCAGATAAAGCACCGCAAGCGGCTGAAGCAATGGGTATGACAGCTCCTCGCTTAAAAGAGTTGGAGCTGATTGATAACATTATTGAAGAGCCACTGGGTGGCGCTCACCGTAATGTGTTACTAATGGCAAATACATTAAAAGCACAACTTAAGGCAACATTGGCTGAACTTGATGAATTAGATACTGAGACGTTACTTGAACGTCGTTATCAGCGCCTGATGAGTTATGGTTACTGCTAAAAGTTGGTTTAACGTTTAGTAAAAGGTCAGCAATTAAGCTGGCCTTTTTTGTTTTTCCCATTTAGTGCTTTGATAGGCTGCGATAGACTATAGTTTTCTCTTAATGTTGAAAGATATCATGTTGTATTCTGCTTTTTGCCGTCAATTATTGACTCATCGACCAGCAAGTAAACGGTTTGTTCTTGCCTTTAGTGGTGGGCTCGATTCTCGTGTACTACTTGATTTAATGGCGCGATTTATTACACAAAATCCAGAATATAGCTGTCATGCCGTTTATGTACATCATGGATTAAGTACTAATGCTGATATATGGGCTGATAAGTGTGTTTTTTGGGCTAAAAGTGCAGGTATTTGCTGTGATATTGAACGTGTAAAAGTGCTAACAGGAAACCGAATTAGTCTTGAGCAAGCAGCGCGAGAAGCGCGGTATAACATTTTAGCGCAACACGTCAACAAGGGTGATATGCTACTAACCGCTCAGCACAGTGACGATCAGATTGAAACTTTTCTATTGGCATTAAAGCGCGGGAGTGGCCCTGCTGGATTAGCAGCTATGCCAACGATACTCCCTTTTGCTAAAGGGATGCATTTAAGACCATTACTCAATATTAAACGTTCTGATATTGAGCAATACGGATTGGATCACAAACTCTCTTGGGTTGAAGATGAAAGCAACCAAGATGAGCGTTATGATCGCAATTTTATTCGTCATCAAATAACGCCTCGTCTCGTTGAACGTTGGCCAAGTATTCATAAATCAGTCGCACGAAGTAGCGCGTTGTGCGGTGAGCAAGAAGCATTATTAGCTGAGTTATTAGCAACACAACTTGCTCAAGCGATCCAACCTGATGGTAGCTTACTGCTTGCTTCAGATGTGAGCCAACGTGTCGGTATGGCGTTAATTCGTCAGTGGTTAAAAAAACAATCAGTCCTAATGCCATCATTAGCACAGCTTGAGCAGATTTGGTTTAACGTAGTACAGGCAAAAGAGGATGCGAATCCCAAACTATGTTGGGCAAATGTTGAAGTGCGTCGCTATCAAAAGAAGTTATATTTACTGCTGCAATGGGATGATATTAGCCAGTGGCAAGACAATATTGATTTAGATTCTCCTTGCTTGTTACCACAAAATTTAGGGACGTTGGTTTTAAACCAAGAGGGTGATTATCCTTTATTAAGACAGCCAGAACCTGATGAAACTATAACCTTGCGTTTTCACTATCAAGGTGATGCTATTAAGCCTGAAGGACGATGTGGAAGCAGAAAATTAAAAAAACTTTATCAAGAATATAAGGTGCCAAGTTGGTTACGTAGCCGTACGCCACTCATCTTTTATGGTGATAAGCTTGCTGCTGTAGTGGGGTATTTTGTCGTCTCTGAGTTTTCTGGTCATGATATTACGATTGATCTTAATGCTTAAAAAAGACAAATAGGGCATTATTTTACTAGCAAGTTCGAACAACCTATCTTTCACCGTAATATATCATTTGTTACGGTGTTTTTTATGCTTTTAAATTATGTTTTTTGTAGAAGGATATGTACCTAATTTCAATTTTGTTGTTTTTTTTGCCTGCTTAGTAACTTTTTATTGCGATAAAATACAAAAGGTATTAGTGTACTAGTCTACTGATACGATAGTTAAAAGGGAAAGAAATGAGCAAACCATCGACACTTGGCGGAGCGTGTATTATTGCAAGCGTTTGTGTAGGCGCGGGCATGTTAGGTTTACCGAGTGCAGGGGCGGGCGCATGGACATTCTGGAGCGTTATCGCAATATCTTTAACCATGGTTATGATGACATTATCAGGTTGGTTATTATTAGAAGCGCTTAAGCATTATGATTTTAAAGTGTCTTTTAATACCATCACAAAAGATGTACTTAATACTAAAATTAATATTATCAATAACCTGTCATTATACTTTGTTGGCGGTATTTTGCTTTATGCCTATATTTCATCATCAGGTATGATTTTTAGTAATATATTAGGTATTGACAGTAAGTTAGCTTCTATTTTATTTGTCGCAATCAGTTCGACCTTTGTTCTTCACTCAACGCGTGCGGTCGATCGTATTTCTATTTTACTGATTGTTTTTATGTTGGTAAGTTTCTTAATTGGAATTTCAGGACTAGCGACACATATCAAAGTTCCAGTTTTACTTGATACAACCCAATTACATGTTAGCTATTCTCCTTATGCGTTAGCACTATTACCCGTAGCATTAACTTCTTTTGGTTACCACCATTCGGTTAGCACAATGCGCGACTATTACCGCAATGAATACCAAGCTAAAAATGCGATTTTAGGTGGTACATTAATCGCGCTAGGTTTCTATTTAGTGTGGGTGGTTTGTATTTTCGGCAACGTACCTCGTGACGCATTTGGTCCTGTGGTTTCGGCTGGTGGCGGTATTGATGCTTTAGCGCAAGCACTTGATAGTGTGGTTGACTCAAATAGTATTAAACAAGCAATCCGTATTTTTTCAATTGCCGCTGTTGTTTCTTCGTTTATCGGTGTTGGCCTAGGTGTATTTGATTACTTAGCTGATTTATGTGGCTTTGAAGACACAAAACAAGGACGCTTGAAGACGTGGGCTATTACTTTCTTACCACCGTTGATCTTTTCATTATTTGCACCACTGGGGTTCTTATCTGCGATTGGTTTAGCTGGTGCTGCTGCAACGATTTGGGCGTGTATTATTCCGGCATTATTGGCTAAAAAGACTCGCCAATGCAAAGAAAAGAAAGATGGGTTTGTTGTGCCTGGCGGTAATGTGACGGTATACGTTGTGATTGGCTTTGGTGTGGTGACCGCAATATTCCATATTATGGCGATGGCAAATTTACTGCCGATCTTTAAAGGCTAATATAGGTTTAACCCATAAATAAAAACGGAAGCTTTAAGCTTCCGTTTTTTTATCGAAATTGTTTTGCTTCTGGTAAGTATTCAAACCCAGCACTCGCAAGTTTATCGATCAGCTTTTGGCGATCAATATCATAGAATTTAACGAGTTCATCGAGATCTTGGAAATCATCACGGATCTTCATGTTTACAATACTCATTAACATGATGGGATCCATGCTTTCAAATTTAGATAAATCCATTATTTGTCCTCATGATCACTGATTAATAAGTTCGCAGCAGCAAAGGCTGCACGCTCACGGACTTCAAGCGGTAAATTAGTATCTTCGGCAATATCATTGAAGGTTTTAATTGCACAGGTAATAGCCGCAGGAATATAACCTTGATCGCCACTTCCAATTTGTGCATAGGTCGCACGGATAAGCTCACCACATTGATAAACTTGCATAATTAGCCCTTTGTAGAAAATATTCAAAGAGATAACAATATCTATTTGAATACTCTCAAATGTCATAGGCATCATAGCGTTAAACAATGTAAAAACGTAGTAGTTATGCTTTTAGAACAACGGAATGATTATTTATTGCGCTTGTGTTGATAGAGTTTACGATCAGCGCGTTCAATCAAAGACAGCATAGAGTCACCTTGATTAAAGATCGCTGTGCCATAGGAAAATCCAATATTTAAAATACCTAAGATTGGGCTTTGTTGAATATATTGGTTGATCCGTGATGCTACTTTTATTTCAGAGCGATCACTAGCAGGTTGAAGCAAGATAATAAACTCATCACCTCCTATGCGATAACAACGATCTGAGGTGCGGGTTGCAAACTTCAATGCATTAGCAAAATCTTTAATAACTTTGTCGCCATCAAGATGACCAAAGTTATCATTCACTTGTTTAAAATTATCTAAGTCACAAATAAACAGTACCAACTCCACATCTCGTTTTTCGCTCATCGCAATAGCATGATGAATATCTTGCTCAAAACACATTCGATTACATAGACCTGAAAGTTTATCTTTCAGTGCCATATGTTTTACTTTTTGATATTCAATCGCATTAAATAGAGGGCCTGCAAATAAACGGTGGTAGGTATGTAATAAGCTTATTTCGTCATTATCTAATGGATAAAGAGTGGAATAATGCAGTGAACCTAAAGAGTTATCACCAAAGCGTAAAGCAAAGCTGTTTTGATGAGGGGTCGATTGTCCTTGGCGGATCAATGTTGTGGTTTCATCAAGGGTCCAGACTAAACGAGCGATATCAATTTGTTTATCTAGCTCCCTACAGAGAGGTTGAAATAACGCTTGGATCTCCAGTTTCCCTTGAAGTTTTTGCAGGATCAACAGACGTTGATCTGCAGCTAAAGGTTTTTGCTTTAGCTTAGGGGAAGATGAGGAATGAGATCGGTTAAATAAAGCGTGTTCCATTACGACAAGATCAATAACTATTTGATTTGTCACTATAGGGCATATTTTGAGCAGATCAATGATAACGGCAAGATTGCAACAGATATTTACTGTTACATAAAAAAATGGGAGTGAGTAAAATGTTTTTTTTAATAAGGAATAGAAAAAAAGCTGCCATAATGACAGCTTTTTCAATGTGTTATTAACTTTTTACTTAAGCCATTTTTTGCTTAAGAAACGTAACAACATCATTTACAGCAACGGCTTCTTTGATACCTGTGCGACGGTTTTTATATTCCATCTCACCGTTTTCAAGGCTACGGTTTCCAATAACGATAGTATGTGGAATACCCAGTAGTTCGTGATCTGCAAACATTACACCTGGGCGCTCTTTACGATCATCAAACAGTACTTCAATACCTGCAGCAGTTAGATCGGCATATAGCTTTTCTGCCGCTTCTTTTACTTCTTCTGATTTCGCCATGTTCATAGGAACAATAGAAACGTGGAATGGTGCAAGAGCATCAGGCCAGATAATACCGTTTTCGTCATGGTTTTGTTCGATAGCTGATGCCACAACACGTGATACACCAATACCGTAACAACCCATTTCTAGAATTGCGTTTTTACCGTTAGCATCTAGCACACCACAGTTCATCTTCTCAGAATAAGCATTACCCAATTGGAAGATGTGACCTACTTCAATGCCACGCTTAAGTTGCAGTGTACCTTTACCACATGGGCTAAGATCACCTTCAACAACGTTACGTAGATCTTCAACGCGACCTAGTTCAACGTCGCGACCCCAGTTGATACCAACATGGTGTTTACCATCGATGTTTGCACCTGCGGCAAAGTCACTCATTACAGCGACAGTTCGGTCAACAATAACAGGTAGCTCTAACCCAACAGGACCTAGTGAACCAGGACCAGCATTAACGAACTGACGAATTTCTTCTTCTGTTGCCATTTCCAGTGGAGAAGTAATCCAGTCTAGGTTTTCTGCTTTAATTTCGTTTAATTCGTGATCACCACGAACTAACAGAGCCACGATAGGCGCATCGATCTCATCAGAAGCTTTAACAAATAGCGTCTTGATCGTTTTCTCGATAGCAATACCGTGTTGCTCAACTAACTCATCGATAGTTTTCGCATTTGGTGTATCGATAACAGACAGTTCAACTGTTGGTTCAGCATTATTGTGAGCAGGAGCTAATGCTTCTGCTTTTTCGATATTAGCTGCATAATCAGACTCTGTAGAGAATGCGATTAAATCTTCACCACTTTCAGCTAGTACGTGGAACTCTTGAGAGCCACTACCACCGATAGCGCCAGAATCTGCTAATACTGGGCGGTACTCAAGACCCATGCGATCGAACGCTTTACAGTATGCATCGTGCATTGCATCGTAAGACTTTTGTAAGCCTTCTTTGTCGATGTCAAAGCTGTAAGCATCCATCATGCAAAACTCACGGGCACGCATTACGCCAAAACGAGGGCGGCGCTCATCACGGAATTTTGTTTGAATTTGGTACAAGTTCAACGGAAGTTGCTTGTAAGAGTTTACTTCGTTACGTACCAAGCTAGTGAAAACTTCTTCAGCTGTTGGACTAAGTACAAACGGACGCGCGTGACGGTCAGTAAAGCGAAGTAGTTCAGGGCCCATTTTTTCTGAGCGACCTGTTTCTTCCCATAGTTCGAACGGCTGAACAACGGGCATCAAGGTTTCGATTGCGCCTGCATTGTCGATTTCTTGGCGAACGATGTTTTCGACCTTACGCAGAACACGCAGACCTGTAGGTAGCCAGGCATATAGACCTGAAGCCAGCTTACGGATCATACCTGCACGAAGCATCAACTGGTGGCTGATGATTTCTGCGTCGTTTGGAGTCTCCTTCAGAGTAGAAAGAAGATAGTTACTGGTACGCATTGATGGTATCCGTTGATTAATTAAATTAAAAAAGAAGGAATAAATCCCGCCCGTCAGTGATCTGACGATAGCCGAATATATTACCAGCCTACACGTTATTCGCCAAAGAGAACTGTATAAGATCTGCTATTGATTAACTTTCTCGATCTGATTAACGGTTATTTGTTGTTCAGTTATTGAGAAGTGAACATTAAAATCAAACAAATGTACTGCATATTGTTTAGGATCGGGTTTACCTTTCCTATAAGCAGGGCGAGGATCTTGAGATAATACTTCGCTGATCACTGTTTGGTAATAGGCTTTGTTTTTTGATGGTAGTTGGTTGAGCGCTGTTTCGCTAAAACACACTGGCATTAGATCCGGTGTGCTTGAAGCAAAGCCGCCTTGTGCTTGGGATAAACTATCGGAATAAGGGATATAAGGCTTTATATCAACAATTGGGGTGCCATTAACTAAATCGACACCACCAAGTTCAATGATCACATTGCCGTTTTCATGACGAACCCCTTTTAATTCGACCGCTGACATACCAATCCCATTTGGGCGGAATGTGGCACGGCTGGCAAACACACCAATACGTTCATTTCCACCCAATCGAGGCGGTCTAACGGTTGAGCGCCATCCGGCTTCTAAATTCTGATCAAATAAAAATAATAACCACAAATGACTAAATTGCTCTAAGCCTCTTACCGCTTCCATTGAATTTGCAGCACCTTGCAAAACAATTTCAGAACGCGCACTCGGCACCAATCCTGGCTGCCGAGGAACAGCAAACTTTTCTTTATAAGGGGAGTGGATAATGCCGATAGGTTCGATGTTATAAGACATGGAATGAAGCCAACTAAGAAGTCAAAAGAGTTCAGAATATAACATAAAAAAGGGTAGGTGCTGAGACCTACCCGATAAGTACATGGTTAGTAGAAAGTAGCGGTTACCAACCTTTTACAACACCACCATTAAAGATGTTTTTCGCAGAGTTATATACATCTTCAGATTGGTACGCTTGAACAAATTTCTTCACATTCTCTGCATCAACATTGTCTGTACGAGAGACGATAAGGTTCACATATGGTGATTCTTTATCTTCTACAAACACACCGTCGCGCTCAGGCGTTAAGTTGATGCTACTTGCGTAAGTTGTGTTAATAACAGCCAGTGCCACATCATCTAAAGAGCGTGGTAATTGTGCCGCTTCTAGCTCAACAATCTTCAGGTTTTTCGGGTTTTCAACAATGTCTAATACTGTTGCAGTTAAACCTGAACCATCTTTTAGTTTAATTAGGCCTTGCTGTTGAAGTAGTAATAATGAACGACCAAGGTTGGTTGGATCGTTTGGTACCGCAACTTTATCGCCGTCTTTTAGCTCATCAACAGATTTAATTGAGTTTGAGTAACCTGCGATTGGGTAAACAAAAGTATTCCCAGCTACCGCAAACTTATAACCGCGATCCTTAATTTGCTGATCAAGATATGGCTTATGTTGGAAAGCATTAGCATCAATAGAACCTTCTTCTAACGCAGCATTCGGTGATACGTAATCGGTAAATGAGACCAACTCGACATCTAAGCCGTATTTCTCTTTAGCCTGCTTAGCGGCAACTTCTGCCACTTGCTCTTCGGCTCCTGCCATGACGCCAATTTTTACTTTATTGTTATCAACGACAGCTTCTTTTTCACCACAGCCTGTCAGTGATAGTGCTGCAGCAACACCTGCAAGAGCAAAAACATGTTTTAGATTAAACGCCATACAATTCTCCTTAAAATGGGGTTTTCCTTAAAGTGTGTGATTATCGATGATCAACACGTTTTACGAGATGATCACCAACAGATTGAATAATTTGTACCAGTACTATTAGAACGACTACGGTGATAGCCATAACGGTGCCATCGAAACGTTGGTAACCGTAACGAATACCCACATCACCTAAACCGCCCCCACCAACAGTCCCCGCCATCGCGGAATAACTGACTAGAGTAACAAGGGTGATCGTTACCGCATTGATGATGCCGGGTAGTGCTTCAGGCAATAATACTTTTTTAATAATTTGGAGTGGGGTAGCTCCCATAGATTGCGCTGCTTCAACTAAGCCTGATGGGATTTCTAATAGTGCCCCTTCAACTAAACGAGCAATAAAAGGGATAGCACCAACAGCAAGAGGAACTATTGCCGCAGCTGTACCAATTGAGCTACCAACAACAAATCGGGTAAATGGAATAATCGCAACCAGTAGAATAATAAAAGGAATAGAGCGTCCAATATTAACGATGATGCCAAGGATATTATTAACGGTAGTATTCTCTAACAGGCCATTTTTCTTCGTTAAATGAAGGGTGACACCCAAAGGAATACCAATAACAAAACCAATCAGCCCTGACACAAACACCATGGTTAATGTCTGTCCTAATGCTTCAATTAGTAAATCAATCAGGCGGGTATTTTGTTGCCACCATAGTGTTAAATTATTAAGCGACATAGCCAAGCACCTCAACATTCACTTTATTTTGACGTAGAAAATGGACAGCATTTTCAACAGAATCTTGATCACCAAAAAATTCTGCTAACATCAGTCCAAATTTTACTCCTCCCGCATAATCCATATCCGAACTAAGAATACTTATATCTAAACCAAACTTACGTGTGACTTGGCTGATCAGTGGCGCATCAACAGAAGCACCAGTGAACTCTAAACGAATGAGAGGGAATGAGTTTTCAACTTGTGTTAGCGTCATACGAGCTTGGTAATCAGCTGGAATCGACAAATCCAATGTTGAACGAATAAAGTCTTTGGCTAATTCGGTTTTTGGGTGTGAGAAAATATCACCGACCGATCCTTGCTCAACTAATTTACCGTCACCAATAATCGCCACCTCACTACAGATACGTTTCACTACATCCATTTCATGGGTAATAAGCAAAATAGTTAGGTTTAGCTTTCGGTTAATTTCTTGCAGTAGCTCAAGAATAGAATGTGTGGTGGCAGGATCTAATGCGCTGGTAGCTTCATCACACAGAAGTACTTTTGGATCAGAAGCTAACGCACGTGCTATCGCAACACGCTGTTTTTGACCGCCACTTAAATTTGCTGGGTAGCTTTGGTGTTTATCCTCAAGACCGACTAAAGCCAGTAACTCTGTCACTTTTGTTTTTATTGTCGCTTTATTGGTATTGGCTAACTCAAGAGGCAAAGCAACATTATCAAAAACTGTGCGAGATGAAAGTAGATTAAAATGTTGGAAAATCATGCCGATTTTGCGACGAGCCAAAGTGAGCTTTTGGTTCGACAGAGTAGTAAGATCGATACCATCGACAATCACTTGACCATTAGAAGGGCGTTCTAACAAATTAACGCAGCGAATGAGGGTACTTTTCCCTGCACCGGATGAGCCAATAACACCAAAGATAGTACCTTGCTTAATAGTTAGGTTTATATCGCTTAATGCGTTTATAGCCTTATCACCTTGATAGAAGACTTTATTGAGTTGCTTTATTTCTATCATTGAACGTCCTGCTCCTAGATAAAACTATTGTATGATCTTGAAAAACCATTGTATAAATTTATGGTTATTTGTTTTATTAGGGTTAAATAAGTAATCAACCTGAAATGATGATGCTATGTTCTATTATAAAAACTGTCAATAGCTATTTTTACTTCTAGACGTCCAAATGGCTATCTTGTAAGCATTAATCAATAACGAGTACTTTTCATAATTAACTCGTGCCATAATCTAAAAAATTTATGATTTAAGAGGGCTACCCTTTTGGCCAAACCAGCAGTCTTTATTGACCGTGATGGCGTGATTAATGTTGATCACGGCTATGTACATACCGTTGATGATTTCGAATACATTGAAGGTGTATTTGAAGCATGTAAAAAATTCAAAGAAATGGGTTATCTACTCGTATTGGTGACTAACCAATCTGGTATCGCTCGCGGTATGTTTAGTGAAGATGAATTTACTTCATTAACAGAGTGGATGGACTGGAATTTTGTTGATAATGGCGTTGAATTTGATGGTATTTATTACTGCCCACACCATGCATCAAAAGGGCAAGGTGATTACTTGCAAGATTGTGATTGCCGTAAACCAAAACCAGGTATGTTTATTTCAGCACGCGACTTTTTGAAAATCGATATGTCACAGTCTGTGATGATTGGTGATAAAGCGGATGACATGAAAGCAGCTATTGCTGCTGACGTTGCTTTAAAAGTACTTGTAAGGACAGGTAAGCCAGTCACTGATGAAGGTGAAGCGTTAGCAAACGTGGTGTTAGACAGTATTGCTGATGTTCCAGAATGGTTAATGACTCAATAGAAATGAGTGCTTACATAAAGGTCGTTATTAAACGGCCTTTTTTGTTTCTATAAGTGGTAGTTTTAACGAAATGTTAACTATTTAGCTTAGTAAATAGACTAACTAAGCCCGTTTTTTGGATAAATATCAGAAATAATCACATTATTAAGATTGGTACAATTTCTGCAGATAATAGAATGGATAGATTTATCAATACTTTTTAGAGGGATTTATTCATGATATGGCGTGTACTTATCAATGCTATAAAAACGGTTGTAATTTCAATAAGTGTTGTGAGCTCGTTTAGTACTAGTGCGAATGAACAAAATGAGAGTGGTGATTGGTATATTGCTCAATTTCATCAAATTGCAGATCAGCAAGTAAATGTAGCCACTTTAATTGATCAGGAATATGCCGCTGAGTTGAGTCTATCCTTAAGTAATTGCATCTAAGTTGAATATTTATATTGAGATATGCTGTTTGGTGAGTGGTGTTGCTTGTTCAGGATGAACCAGCGCATTAAATGTGAAGTTACTAAGTTACTAAGTTACTAAGTTACTAAGTTACTAAGTTACTAAAATGTAAATTAGTATCGTTGGGTATATTATCACCAGTATGAATTAACAGGGAGTCAGTTAAGACATTTTTTCGTATTTTTTACGCCGAATGGCGCTTGTGATCCCTACTTTTCTTGGTATTACGGTTTTAATTTTTGCTATTACTCGCTTTGTGCCTGGTGGCTCTGTTGAGCGTATGTTAGCAAATATGCAAGCACAAGGTGATGGTGGCGCAACTATATCTTCTGCTGGCGGAAACTCTGCTTTATCGGAAGAGCAAATGGCTGAGCTTAATGCGTTTTATGGGCTCGATAAGCCAGTGATGGAAGCATATACAGAATGGTTATTTCGTCTCGTGCAGTTAGACTTAGGTGAGTCTACTCGTTATTACGAACCTGTTTCTGAGATGATTGCAGAGCGTTTACCTGTTTCATTATTTTATGGTGGTATGACGTTCTTTATTAGTTACTTTATTTCTATTCCTCTAGGCTACTACAAAGCATTGAAACATGGCTCGTTGTTTGATTCCTCCTCTTCTATTCTCATCTTCGTCGGCTATGCCTTACCCGGTTATGTTGTTGGTGTACTCCTTATTACTTTATTTAGTTATCACCTGGAATGGACACCAATGGGGGGCTTTGCCAGTGATGACTATGAAGATTATGAAAACTTTTTCGAGCGCTTTAAAGACATCATGTGGCACGCGATACTACCGTTAATTTGTTACTTGATTGGTGATTTTGCAACGTTAACGATGACGATGAAAAATAATCTCATGGAGAATTTGTCGTCAGATTATATCCGAACAGCGATCGCGAAAGGATTACCTTTTAAGCGTGCGGTAAGAAAGCATGCTTTACGAAATAGTTTAATCCCGATTGCGAGTCATTTTGGTAATTCCTTATTATTCTTTATGACTGGATCGTTTCTAATTGAAGTTATTTTCAATATTGATGGGATTGGTTTATTAGGCTATGAGTCGATCATGGAGCGTGATTACCCCGTCGTTATGGGGATTGTCGCAATTAATGCTGCAATGTTATTGGTTGGCAATATCGTGTCAGATATTTGTGTTGCTTTGGTCGACCCTCGCGTGAAATTTGGAGCCTAATGTGTTGAAAATTAACCCATTAACACAAAAGAAGATCAAACGTTTCAAAGAGATTAAGCGTGGCTATTGGTCATTCATTATCTTAGCGGCATTACTCTCGCTTTCATTATTTGCTGAGCTACTCATTAACAATAAAGCGCTGGTCGTGAAATACAATGGGAATTATAGTTTTCCTGTGTTTTCCGATGTTCGACTGGGTCAGGACTTTGGTCAAGGTACAGCAAGTGAGGCTGATTACCGTCTGCTTCAAAAAACATTTGAAGAAGAGGGCGGAGACAATTTCGTTATTATGCCTTTAGTGCCATGGAATGCCTATGAGCAAGACTTTTCAGGCGATTACCCGCCAAATCCACCAAGCTTCGACAATAAACATTATTTAGGTACTGACATTATTGGGCGAGATATCTTAGCGCGTTTGGCATACGGCTTTCGTATCGCAATGGGATTTGCACTATTAACCATGGCTATTTCTTACGCGATTGGAACAGCAGTAGGATGCGCAATGGGTTTTTTTGGGGGAAAGTTTGATTTATTCGTCCAACGTTTAATTGAAATCTGGTCAATGGTTCCTTTTCTTTATGTCATTATGATTTTAGTTTCCATCACTCAACCAACCTTTACCTTGTTTGTTGCTATCAACGTTTTATTTGGTTGGATGGGCATGACTTGGTATATGCGTACCATGACTTATAAAGAGTCTGCGCGTGAATATGTTATGGCAGCTAAAGCATTAGGTGCTTCAACGGGTAGGATTCTATTTAACCATATATTACCCAATACGATGGTGATGATAGTGACATTAGCGCCCTTTACTATTGCTGCAAATATCACCGCATTAACGGCATTAGATTATTTAGGATTAGGTTTAATGCCACCAACCCCAAGTTGGGGGGAGCTTTTACAGCAAGGTAAATCTAACCTGGATTCACCATGGATTGTGACCTCAGTTGTAACATCAATCGTGCTGGTGTTAGTGATGGTTACTTTCATTGGCGAAGCCATTCGTGCTGCTTTTGATCCAAAAAGATTTACTCGTTACGTTTAGTCGCATAGCGAAACAAGGATGTTATATGAAAAATAATAAATACAGCGCGCTTACTTTTATAGCGCTTTCAATGGTGGCAATCAGTCCCAATACATTTGCAGTTCAGCTACCGTCAGACATTGCATGGGTAACAAATCTTGATGAGCCTTTATTTGCTTCTCCAGATGCTAAGCGTGGTGGAACATATCGTACGTTTATGCGTAGCTTCCCTCAAACGTTACGAAGTGTTGGGCCTGATGCTAACTCAGGACTTCGTCAATATTTTATGGATGAAGCACCTAAGTTAGTTCAACTTCACCCGACCACTGGTGAGTGGATTCCGCAATTAGCGACTGAATGGGCATTTGGTGATGATCATAAATAGGTATATTTCAAATTAGATCCGAATGCGCGTTGGAGTGACGGAAAAAAAGTAACAGCAGAGGATTACCTCTTCATGCTTAAGTACTACCGTTCTAAAGATATTATTGACCCTTGGTATAATGACTTTTTTATCAATCATATAGAAAGTGTTGAAAAAATTGATGATTACACCATTGTTATTACCTCAAAAGTTGCGAAGAGTGATGATGAATTACTTTACATGATGTCTCTTCCAAGTAATGGTGTACAGCCCCGTCCAGTACATTATTTTGCTTCAGTAAAAGATGAAAACAATGATGGTATGGACGATAACTTTGTTCGTAAATACAACTTTAAAACAGAGCCAACAACAGGGCCTTATTACGTAGATAAAGTTAAAAAAGGGAAAAGCATTACCTTTAAACATGTCGGTGATGAGTGGTGGGGATACAACAATCGCTATTATAAAAATCGTTATAACGTCGATAAGATCCGTATTAAAGTGATCCGCGATCAAGATATTGCTAAAAAGCACTTCGAGAAAGGGGATTTAGACTCATTCATTCTTGCTCAGCCTGAATTATGGCATGAAAAGTCTAATACGAAAGCTTATCAAAATGGGTACATCCATAAGTTATGGGGTTACAACGAAGCGGTTCAGGGCGCTGGTGGGTTGTGGATGAATACAGCTAAACCTTTACTGGATGATTTGAATATTCGTAAGGGAATTACCTATGCAACCGATTATGATGGTTTGATCAAAAATGTATTACGTGGTGATTATCTTCGTAAACCGCATGGTCTTGGTACGGGGCATGGTGGTTTCGACAGTCCGACCCGAATTCCACCAACGTTTGAGCCAGAAAAAGCTATTACTTACTTTGAAAAGGCAGGCTTTTCAAAAGTAGGTGCTGATGGCATTCGAATTAATGATGAAGGTCAACGCTTGTCGTTTGCTGTTACTTATAGTCGCCCAGCACGAACGCCTCGTCTCGCATATCTAAAAGAGCAGGCAAAACAGGCAGGGTTAGAGTTAACACTGAATCTAATTGATGGCTCGTCTGCGTTCAAATATATCTTAGAAAAGAAACATGAATTAGCTTATCTTACGATGGGGGGCGGTAAAATTCCTGCTTATTGGGAATATTTACACTCGGTAAACGCAAAGTCTCAAACCAATAACCACACTAATTATCGTTCTCCAGAAATGGATAAAAAGATCGCTGCCTATATTTCCGAATTTGATACTAAGAAAAAACAAAGTATTTCCCATGATATTCAGAAAATGGTTTCAGATGCCTATGTAATAGTACCGGGCTACATGGCTCCTTTCACACGTGAAGCTTATTGGCGCTGGATGCAATTTCCTTCGCCAGTCATGACGAAAGATACGGATTTTCTTTTCTCTAATGGCGGGTATTTAACATTGGGAACATTCTGGATTAATTCAAATTTGAAAAAAGAAACCAAAACAGCAATGAAAAAGGGTGAATCTTTTGATCCTGTAGTCATTATCGATGATAGCTATAAGCCATAACGTAGGGGTGAATGATGCAGGATGAGATCATTTTAAGCGTACGTGATTTAGAGACTGAATTCTCGACAGATGATGGCGTGGTAAAAATTCTTTATGGTGTGAATTTTGATGTTTACAAAGGAAGAACGCTTGGGTTAGTTGGAGAATCTGGCTGCGGTAAAAGCGTTACTTCGATGTCTATAATGGGTTTATTACCCAAACCGTATGGACAAATAACCAAAGGTCAGATTTTGTACCGCGGCACAGATTTGGTTACCTTGCCTGCAGAAGAAATGTATGCCATGCGTGGCAATAAAATCTCGATCATCTTTCAGGATCCAATGACGGCATTAAACCCCGTTCATACCATTGGGCGACAGCTCAATGAAGTGTTGGAACTGCATCGTCCTGATCTCGATAAATCGCAGCGGACTGCCTATTCTGTTGAAATGTTAGATAAGGTAAAGATCCCTTATCCAGAAAAACGCTTTAACGAGTATCCACATAATTTATCTGGAGGGATGCGCCAACGAGTCATGATTGCCATGGCGCTGGCCTGTAAACCTGACATACTTATATGTGATGAGCCGACAACCGCACTCGATGTAACGGTACAAGCGTCTATTCTTGAGTTAATGAATGAACTTCAAGAAGAAACCGGTATGGCCATGATTTTTATTACGCATGACTTAGGTGTTGTGGCAGAAATTTGTGATGAAGTTGCTGTGATGTATGGGGGAAAGGTTGTCGAATATGCCGAGATATTTGATCTATTTGATAACCCTCAACATCCTTATACCGAACGCTTAATGGGATTGATGCCTAGTCTTGATAGTGAGCCTAAACAACCGATAGAAATCAAACCGATTGATATCACCTTGTTTCCAGAGTTTAAGGGTTAGGGTGCGTTCATAATCTAATATAAAGGTGATGTTATGTCAGAGATTTTAAGGATTGAAAACCTCAAGCAGCACTTTGTTTCAGGTAAAGGAATTTTCAAAAAAGGCTACACTATAAAAGCGGTAGATGGTGTTTCCTTTTCAGTTTCACGGGGAGAAACACTCGGCCTTGTAGGGGAGTCAGGTTGTGGGAAAAGCACATTAGGTCGAACTATTCTCAAATTGTTTGAACCGACAGAAGGAAGAATCTTTTTTGAAGGCAAAGACATTACTGATTTATCAACCAAGGCAATGAGACCACTTCGAAAATACATGCAAATTGTCTTTCAAGATCCAATGGAGTCACTAAACCAGCGTCATACCATTGGCATGATCTTAGAAGAGCCTTTTGTTATCCATAAAATAGGTACGCCTGAAGAACGAAAAACGTGGGTTAAGGAATTACTGGTTAAAGTGGGGTTACCGGAATCTTCAGTCAATCGTTATCCTCATGAGTTTTCTGGTGGTCAACGTCAACGCATTGGCATTGCAAGAGCGATTGCACTCAAACCTAAATTACTTATTTGTGACGAGTCCGTATCTGCTCTTGATGTATCAGTACAAGCGCAGATTTTAAATTTATTGCTGCAGTTACAAAAAGAGATGAATCTAGCCATTATCTTTATCTCTCACGATCTATCCGTTGTTAAACATATTTCAGATAACCTTGTCGTGATGTATTTCGGTAAAGTTGTAGAAATGGGGAAAGCAAAAGATATTTATGCGAACCCACAGGCCGAGTACACCAAAACGTTACTATCAGCGATTCCAATCACACACCCCAAATATAGAAAGAGAAAAAGGCATAACGAAAAAAAAGCTGGCGTCGCTTAATCGTTATGATGTCGAATAAAGTGTGATTGAAAGCAATGCTCAAGGATGAACGATGATTAGACAGATTTTAACGGCTACAGCAGTCTTATTACCTACTTTATCGTGGGCGGAGTTACCTGCAAAAGTTGAGTGGATTACGAATAATAATGAGCCTCTTTTTGCGTCACCTGATGCCATATTTGGAGGAACGTTGCGAACCCATATTTCTAGTTTTCCGCAAACATTTCGAACCGTTGGGCCTGATGGTAACGGCGAGTTTCGTGTTTGGTTATTAGATGGGCAACCGCAATTACTGCAACGCCACCCTGGCACACAAAAATATATTCCTGATCTTGCAACGCACTGTGCCTTTGGTGAAGACAAAAAGACTATTTATGTAAAGTTAAACCCAGATGCCAAATGGTCAGATGGAAAGCCTCTCAAAGCATCTGATTATATTTACATGCTTAAGTTTTATCTTTCAAAGGATATTGTCGATCCTTGGTACAACACATTTTATTCTGAATATTTTGAACGTATCACTGCGCTTGATGAGCATACTTTGGAGATTGTTTTTGCCACTGAGAAAGATCAAGCAGATCTGCTGTATGGTATTCATGGCTTAAAGCCTCGACCTGAGCATTTT
Source organism: Photobacterium sp. SKA34 (assembly GCF_000153325.1). Classification (GTDB taxonomy): domain Bacteria; phylum Pseudomonadota; class Gammaproteobacteria; order Enterobacterales; family Vibrionaceae; genus Photobacterium. The sequence goes on along the minus strand of NZ_CH724145.1, from coordinate 82,867 downwards.
TATACACCGACCAAAGATGAAAATAACGATGGTGTTGATGATGACTTCGTTCGTCGTTTCAACTTTAAAGCAGAACCTACACTGGGTGCATATCATGTAGGTAAGATCAAAAAAGGTAAATCCATTACCATGGAGCATGTTGGTGAAGACTGGTGGGGATACGGTAATCGCTATTATAAAGGGCGATATAATGTAGAAAAAATTAGGATCAAAGTTATTCGTGATAGCGATATAGCCTTTAAGCACTTTCAAAAAGGTGACCTAGATATATTTTATTTAGGGCGTCGTCCCGAGCTGTGGCATGAAAAGTCAGATAGCAAGCCTTTTAAAAATGGTTATATTCACAAATTTTGGGGATACAGCGAGCCTGAACTTGGGGCTGGAAGTTTTTGGTTAAATACCGATAAACCCTTGCTTGATAATATCCACATTCGAACTGGTATTGCATATGCTTTAGATATT
>NZ_CH724145.1:0-78375 GCF_000153325.1 Photobacterium sp. SKA34 | reverse complement strand
CTAGACGGAAAGACCCCGTGAACCTTTACTATAGCTTGGCACTGAACATTGACCCTACATGTGTAGGATAGGTGGGAGACGTTGAAGCAACCGCGCCAGTGGTTGTGGAGTCAATCTTGAAATACCACCCTTGTATGCTTGATGTTCTAACGTTGGCCCCTTATCGGGGTTACGGACAGTGCCTGGTGGGTAGTTTGACTGGGGCGGTCTCCTCCCAAAGAGTAACGGAGGAGCACGAAGGTGGGCTAATCACGGTCGGACATCGTGAGGTTAGTGCAATGGCATAAGCCCGCTTGACTGCGAGAATGACAATTCGAGCAGGTGCGAAAGCAGGTCATAGTGATCCGGTGGTTCTGAATGGAAGGGCCATCGCTCAACGGATAAAAGGTACTCCGGGGATAACAGGCTGATACCGCCCAAGAGTTCATATCGACGGCGGTGTTTGGCACCTCGATGTCGGCTCATCACATCCTGGGGCTGAAGTCGGTCCCAAGGGTATGGCTGTTCGCCATTTAAAGTGGTACGCGAGCTGGGTTTAGAACGTCGTGAGACAGTTCGGTCCCTATCTGCCGTGGGCGTTGGATGATTGAGAGGGGCTGCTCCTAGTACGAGAGGACCGGAGTGGACAAACCGCTGGTGTTCGGGTTGTGTCGCCAGACGCATTGCCCGGTAGCTAAGTTCGGAATCGATAACCGCTGAAAGCATCTAAGCGGGAAGCGAGCCTCAAGATGAGTCATCCCTAGACCTTTAAGGTCTCTAAAGGGTTGTTGAAGACTACAACGTTGATAGGTCAGGTGTGTAAGTGCTGCGAGGCATTGAGCTAACTGATACTAATTGCCCGTGAGGCTTAACCATACAACACCCAAGGGGTTTTTATCTTGTAAAGAGAAAAGCGGACTCCAAGTACACTTGAACGTGTAGAGAACAACTAGTTAGATTTTCCCAGATTGCTATTTATTGTCGATGACAATAAATAAACCAAATTTGCTTGGCGACCATAGCGTTATGGACCCACCTGATCCCATGCCGAACTCAGTAGTGAAACGTAATAGCGCCGATGGTAGTGTGGGGTCTCCCCATGTGAGAGTAGGACATCGCCAGGCTTTAAATTTAAGATATTCGTTTTGAACTACGGATATCGGATAAAACGAAAGTTTTATCTCCGTGTGGAGCGGTAGTTCAGTTGGTTAGAATACCGGCCTGTCACGCCGGGGGTCGCGGGTTCGAGTCCCGTCCGCTCCGCCACTTTATTTAGACACAGTTAAGTCTTTAAAATAACTACAGGGGTGTAGCTCCAATTGGCAGAGCAGCGGATTCCAAATCCGCGTGTTGGGAGTTCGAATCTCTCCACCCCTGCCATCATCAAGAAAGCCTCGTCAGAAATGACGGGGCTTTTTTTCGTCTGAATCTTATTAGCTCTACTATGTTATTTCTAACTCTTGTTTATTAATTTCTTTTATTTAATTTAAATTATCATCGAGTTTACTCTTTAATGTATTCTGCTGTTGGATTGCTTGGTGTAAAAGCCAAAAAGGAGGGGTATGATTAAGCTTATAAGTAAAGAGATTGACCTATCGCTAACAATAAAATCTCGAGCTTAGGTAAGATTAAGTGGTAATTTAGTGCTGCTAACATTGATTAATCAAGGAGAGTTTATGCCTCATCTTCGTTTCCGTGCTGTAGAGTTTGATGCAGTGAAAACCTTATCAACAGATCTTGTTGATGAACTTCAACCACTGATGTCATGCCCTCGCGAAGACTTTACTTTAGAGCATATTCCGGCATCTTTTATTTTTGACGGAGAAGTATCTGATGCTTACCCGTTTGTAGAAGTCTTGTGGTTTGATCGAGGGCAAGAAACGCAAGATAAAGTTGCAGCTATAATAACCGCCGCTATACGAAAAACTCTGGATGATAAAGATCAGGATGTTGCCGTTATTTTTACCGCATTAACGGCGACCGCTTATTATGATAATGGCGAACATTACTAATATCCCTTTCTACAACAGATATTCAAGCGTTTAAATATTCATTTTTTATAAGTCAGCTTATACCCAATAGGCTGACTTACTCTGTTTAAGGGTTAGTATGGCACGTTATACAAAAACGAAGCTTGTTGCTGGTGCATTAGGTCTTGGTGCTTTTAATGCCTCTTTTGATATATCAACCCAACCCGATGTTACTAATGAGGTTTTTGCTCCACACCTCTCGTATCGTTGTATGGAAAGCGTTATTGCGCCGCCATTGGATATTGATGGTGAATTAACAGTCGCGGTCTGGAACATTTATAAACAACAACGCAGCAACTGGCGCAAGGCTCTAGAATCGTTTTCAACAGGATCGGATTTAGTTTTACTGCAAGAAGCGAGCTTAAATACTGATTTAAAATCATACCTTGATGATAATCGCTGGACTGTACGGATGGCGAATGCTTTTCGTTTTCTAGATACGCCTGCAGGGGTGATGAATTTATCTCGAGTGGACTCTAAACAGACATGTGCTTATTTAGCGATGGAGCCTTGGCTGCGATTACCAAAGTCAGCATTGTTATCAGAGTTTTCACTTTCTAATGGACAAACTCTGGTTGTTGTAAACTTACACGGTGTGAATTTTGCGTTAGGGCTTGATGAGTACAAAGCGCAGCTAAATAGTTTAAAAGATGTGTTGTCCAATCATGTTGGTCCAATCATTTTGGCTGGGGATTTTAATACTTGGCGTCAGGGGCGGATCAAGGTGTTAAAGTCGTTTGCGCATTCATTGGGATTGAAAGAAGTATCATTTGCGGATGATCAACGTATTCGCATATTAGGGAAGCCACTTGATCATTTGTATTATCGTGATTTAACGTTAGTTAAATCAGAAGCACCAAGAACTGATGCTTCCGATCATAATCCGCTACTCGTATCGTTTAGGTTAAAGTAACAAGGCGAGCGACGAGGTTGCTAGGCCACAACAATCAGTAGTGGCCAAATGATAAGTGTTAATGCCCAAGGTAATACGGCAACAATAATTGCTTTCGGACGATCGAAGTCAGTCCAAGCGCCAACGGCAGCATAAGTGAGTGCAATATACCAAGGCGCTAACAATGGTATAGTGGTCGAAAACGGAGCCCATGGATTGTTTAACGGTAACTTTAATAGTCCATTAATGCTGTTTAAATCAGCGGCATTGGGAAGAATATTTGCAGAATTAAAGATAACATTAATATAACTCGCAATATCACCAATAAATGCAGGTAACATGATAAAGCAAGAGGCTGCTAACCACTTGCCGTAACTGTGTTGATATTGGCCTCCTTTGGTGGCCATTTTTAACCATAATGCCAGTAGAAAAATAACCGCAGTTCTACCTGAAAAATCGCTAAATACTTCTCCTGCCAGTAATACTTCTTTTGTTAACCACGCTTGTTTGACGGATTCATCAACACTACCAAGTTGGCTTTGTAAGGCTTGCTGTAGCCAAGGTAGATTAACGTGATTAAAGTAACTTCCCCAGAAGATAAATGAGCCGAAAATAATAATAATGTAGGGTAAAAACGCCCACTTAGGACGTTCATAAACCGCTGCAAAACAATCAATCGGCGAACGGAAAATATCAACAATAGCAATTAATGGATTTTTGGATGGTGTCATGCTTTAACCTTGCTTGTATCTATAACCAACTTAAGTGTTTGGCCCTGTTTTAGATATTTCTTACTATTGAGGTTATTCCATTTTACTATTTGCTTTACCGTCACTTCGTGACGTTGGGCTATAACACTTAAACTATCGCCATTTTTAACTTTATAGCTGATTGTTTTGACTTTATTGGTAGATTGTCCTGCACTTGTCGATACTTTGTTGCCTGCAACTTTTAGTTTTTGACCTAAACGTAACGTTGATTTAGGTGAAAGTTTATTCGCTTTCGCCAGTGCCTTAACGGAGGTGTTGTATTGACGCGCAATTGTCCACAAGCTATCACCTTCACGAACGGTATGGTACGTTTGAGTAATAGCATTGCTATGCTGAGTACGAACTAAAGCATAACTTGATGCTGGTAGTTTCAGTTTCTGACCAATGCGTATATTGCTAGTTTTGAGGTGGTTTGTTTGTTTAATCGCACTGATTGTTGTGCTGTGGCGAGCGGCTATTACACCTAAGCTATCACCTTTACGCACTTCATAATGTGTCTGACTTACAGCTTTTTTGTGCTGTGTTTTTACTAATAAGCCTGATGATGATGGAACTTTCAGTTTCTGACCAATACGAATGTTATTACTTTTTAGATGGTTAGATTGCTTCAGCGCTGACACGCTAGTATTATTTTTCTCAGCAATGACGCCTAAACTATCACCTGATTTAACGATATAAGTTGTCGTTAGTAGTGATTTTTTCTTATTTAATGCGAGCTCTTTATTAAATCTACTGATTGTATTTATTGGCAACAATAAATGATTTAATCCATTAGGTGCAGTTACACCTCGGCGATAAGCGGGATTCAAGTCTTTTATTTCTGATGTATTAATTCCAGCAAATCGGGCAGCTATATCTAAATCTATTTGAGTATTAGGCTCAACTACAGCAACTGCTTGTTTGTTGCTGATTTCAGGAAGGTGTAAGCCATATTTCTTTTGGTTTTTGATTATGTCAGCCAGCGCATATAGTTTAGGCACGTAACTGCTGGTTTCTGATGATAAATCAAGTGACCAATAATCGGTGGCTTTACCAAGTGCTTTGTTTTTCTTAATTGCACTAAATATGCGACTTTCACCCGTGTTATAGGCTGCTAATGCGTACTGCCAATTACCATCAAACTTATTGTTGAGGTAAGTCAGAAGCTTTAGTGCGGCTTCAGTTGATTTTACTATATCACGGCGACCATCATACCAACTGTTTTGTTTTAAACCTAAACGGCGGCCTGTATCTGGCATGATTTGCCAAAGACCTGCAGCTGCACTGCTAGAGTAGGCATTAGTGTCAAAGGAGCTTTCTACAATAGGAAGTAGTGCAATTTCTAATGGCATGCCACGTTTTTCAACTTGTTCTGTAATGTAGTACAAGAAAGGTTGCGCACGCTCCGCAATGATTTCTAAATTGCGAGGATGTTTTAAGTACCAGTTACGGTAATAACGGATACGTTTATTATTCGGAATGCGGGTATCTATTTGCATGCCAATACGATCCCAGACATTTTTTTGTTGTTGGGGGGAGATTTTCTTTATTTCTGAAGTCACTTTGTCTGGTTGGTTTTCAACCAAGGGAAGAATGACTTTATTTGTCGGTTTTACAACGACGGTATTTACATCGTTAGTATCGGCTTTTTTGGTGATAGGCTGTGTTGTTTCACAGCCAACTAATAAAAGCACGCTTGCTAAAAGAATCCGTGATTTCATAACTGTCGTCTATTTCTAAAGTGGCTGGAGATAATACGTGTCCAACCACCATAGTGACAAGGTCTAGTATGTTAAAACTTATCTTTCCAACGTCGAAGTGCTGCGAAAGTCTCAAGATCGGAGTTATCATATGCTTTATCAGCAACAGAACGCTTGATGCTAGGTTGATCGCAACGCAAAAAAGGATTGATACGTTTTTCTTGACTTAGTGTTGATGGAAGCGTTGATTTTCCGTTGGCACGAAGTCGAATCACTTTATCGCGGTATTGCTGTAGGTGGGGATTACCCTGCTCAGCGACAAGAGCAAAAGCAAGATTACTTGCAGTGTATTCGTGGGCACAAAAAACTTCTGTTTCGTCAGGAAGGGTAGCAATTTTTTGTAGTGAATTGAACATTTGTGCAGGAGTGCCTTCAAATAAGCGTCCACAACCCGCCGAGAAAAGGGTATCACCACAAAAGAGTTTTTCATCCCCGACATAAGCGACATGACCTAAGGTATGACCTGGAACACTAAGCACCATAAAACGTTCACCAAAAATATCAACTTGGTCACCATCTTCTACTGGTTGAGTTAGCCCAGGGATTGGTTCGTTAACCGGTCCGACGACTTTTGTTGATGGAAAGCGGCGTTTGAGTTCACTGATCCCCCCTATATGGTCATGATGATGGTGGGTAATTAGAATCGCATCAAGGGTAAAACCGAATTTATCGATGGTTTCTAAAACCGGAGTAGCATCACCAGGATCGACAACGACACAGTGATTATCTTTGTTGTGAATGAGCCAGATGTAATTGTCATTAAATGCGGGTATGCTTTTAACTGTTAGCATGAATTTCTTCTCCAGCCTTATTCAAGTGTTGAGCAGTACTATTATGAAGCCAGCGCGTACAGTAACACATATTGAAGTGCCTTATTCCTGGTCTAATGTGACCAATGGTGAATGGGCGGCACAATTATTACAAGCTCGAATCGATGAGTGGTGTCCGAAGCTGTTTGGTTACCATATGTTAAAGCTTGGTGGCTTAAGTGCAGAGCTGACCAGTCACCATTGTAATATCCAACATCAAATTAGTGTAGATAAATTCAGTAGTTATCGTAACGTCGAAGCTGAGTCTTTTGAGTTACCCTTTGTTGAAAAGTCATTTGATGCGTGTTTGCTTATTCATCAACTTGATTATTCAACGGATCCTCATCGGTTATTGCGTGAAGTTGATAGAGTTACTGTTGATGATGGCTACCTGTTACTTAGTGGCAATAATCCATTAAGTGTTAATGGTTTTTGTGGATTATTGCCGTGGAATAGAAATAAAGCGCCATGGAATGGAAGAATGTATTTATCGTCTCGAGTCATTGATTGGCTTAGGTTACTAAATTATGAGGTGATATATCATGAGACATTTGCGGTATTACCTTCTACGCGTCACTTAACGTGTTCAGCATGGCTGGAAAATATCTTATCAGAACCCTTGTCTGTGGTAGGAAGTTTGTATTTTATCGTAGCAAGGAAGCGTACTTTTCCATTACGACCGATAAAACCTAAATGGAAAGTGAGGCGTCAATTGGCTCCGTTACAAGTAAATTGTCGTACCGAAGCCTGTGATGAAATGTCGAAAAGAGATGCGGCGTATAAAAAGTAAAACTAATTAGATTGATAACCATCGTCAGTAAACGTGGGTTTTTCTGCCGCGGCTCTAGCTAATACATCGCAACGTTCATTTTCAGGATGACCCGCGTGACCTTTTACCCAGTGCCATTGCACTTGATGACGTTGGGTTTCTGTATCTAAACGTTGCCATAAATCTGCATTTTTAACTGGTTTTTTATCAGCAGTTTTCCAACCACGTTTCTTCCAATTATGGATCCACTGCGTAATTCCTTGACGCACGTACTGGCTATCAGTGGTAAGATCAACTAAACATGATTCCTTAAGGCTCGCTAACCCTTCAATGGCTGCAAGTAGCTCCATTCGATTGTTAGTTGTCATGAAAAAGCCGTCACTTAATTCTTTTTCATGTTGCTTGTATCTAAGTACAGCGCCATAGCCACCGGGACCTGGATTACCTAAACAAGAACCGTCTGTGTAAATTTCTACCTGCTTCATCATATTTGGTAGTATTGCCCTAGATAAAACTTAAGTCTGACACATAAGCCACTATGAAAGCCACTAACCAACGCATTATTGTATTTGATACAGAAACCACCGGTATGAATATGACGGGCCCGCATTATGAAGGGCATCGTATTGTTGAAATTGGTGCGGTTGAAATCATTAACCGTAAATTAACCGGTAAAACATTCCATGTTTATATCAAGCCCGATCGCCCGATAGATCCTGAAGCAATTGATGTTCACGGTATTACTGATGAGTTCTTAATCGGTAAGCCGAGCTATGCTGACATCCATCAAGAGTTTATCGACTTTATTGATGGCGCAGAGCTGGTGGCTCATAACGCATCGTTTGATATTGGCTTTATGGATTATGAATTCCAGTTAATGGGATCTGATCTTAAGAAAACGGAAGATATCTGCAAAGTAACGGATACCTTGGAAATGGCAAAACGCCTCTTTCCTGGTAAACGTAATAACCTTGATATTCTTTGTTCACGTTATGGCATAGATAACTCGCATCGAACGCTCCACGGGGCTTTGCTCGATGCCGAGATCCTTGCTGATGTTTATTTAATGATGACGGGTGGTCAAACATCATTGAAATTAAGTGGCGATAACGAAGGAGATAGTGAGAAAGAATTTGCGATAAAGCGTTTGGTCGGTGAAAGAAAAGGGCTAAAGGTTATCTGTGCTTCTGCCGATGAATTAGTTTCACATGAAGAAAGACTCGATTTGATCGGTAAAAAAGCTGACGTTCTTTGGCGTCTGTAGGAGAGTTATGCTGAAGCGGTTATTGATATGTATGGCTGTCTGGCCGTTATTTGCTGGGGCGCAAGATAATGATCGGATGACGTGGCTTGATAACCGTTTCCGTGTGGATCCAACGATAAAGCAAGTGTCTTTCATGGTTAAACGAGAGCAACCAAGTCGCCCTGTAGTTTTGGTTGCTCCGGATGGAACGAAATATTATTCCAGTCGCCATCCAAAACATGTCTCTTGGTATTCCGAAAATGATCTCGATATTATTTCGATTGATGAGCCAATGGCGGGACCTTGGCAAGCAATTGGACGCGTTTCGCAAGATAACCGAATTACCTTGTTGTCTAACCTTCACCTAACAGCAGATACGTTACCGCATAATTTGTACCAATCTGAAGTGTTAAAGTTCTCAGCAAAACTATTGCAGAATGAGCAGCCTTTAACCGTCCGTGACTTTTTAGACCGGGTTAAATTGCGTGTGTCATTTTACCCCTTTATATCTACAGAGCAGCAACTTGTTCATGATATACAGCCTGAGCCAATAGTGGTGGGTAACTTTGAAGATAATGGTCAAGATCGTGATGAAGTCGCAGGGGATGGTATATTTACTGTTTCTCTTCCGATAACGGTTGAACCGGGTAAATACCGTGTTGTAATTAAATCAATGAATGGTGTTTTTACGCGAGCCATAGAGCAAGAGGTATTAGTTTACCCTAAACCGTTTTCTGCCACTCTCATTAAAAGTCATAAACTGAAAGAACCTCACCAGTTAGTAGTATTGCCTCAAGATGATGCGCTGGTAGCAGGATCGTTAGCCGCTTATATTCGCTATGGTACACCAAATATCAAACAGCAAATTATTCAGCAACGGACATTACCAAATGAAACTGAGCTATCGATTGGATTGCCTTTTGATGGTGAGACGGGGAAATATTCGTGGGAAGGTTGGATCTATGGTACTGATCGGTTGTATCAACGCGAGCTGATATTTCCATTAGTTGAGAACCACTTTGCAGTGATTAATAATATTCGCTCTGAAACTCATATGGAGCTTCCGCCTATCGATAAAGCGGAGCTTGAACGACAACAGATATTAAAAGAGATTGAATTGCAAAAATCCTCACGTGAAAAAACACTTAGCGTGATGGTGATGGGTAATATTGCGATAATCGTATTGGTCATTAGTGGAATATGGGGCTGGCGAGTATTTAAAAAGCGTCGAAAAGAGAAAAAAGAAGCTCTTGTTTTACCCTCATAAACAATGTTCATAAAACAAAGAAAAGGGAAGCGCTAGCTTCCCTTTTGTATTTTTAACTGACTCCAACAATGAAATATGTCGTGATTAAGCCGCGTTATTGATCGAGCAATCAGCATCTGGGGTTGTCTTTGCTGCTAATTGTTCAGGTTCAAAGTCATCAACATTAATCGTACGTAAACGACCTAATTCAGCACGGCGCAATAGCTCTGCTTCCGCATGTTCAATCACACCGAGTTCAAGTCCTTTATCTGCAACATTACCTAACTGTACAAACGGATATTTTTTGTTCGCTGCTTTACAAACGCGATCATAAATCGGCTCAGCGGCAAGAATATCGTTAAGTGCTGCTTCCATCATACCGACTGGATTCCCTTCAGATGCTTCTAAGAATTGACCTCGACCTAGGCGATCTCGAGTTTCTGATGGGGTTTGTGCTAAACGAGCAACGGCATGATCTAAATTATCACTTGGTTTGATACGACGTTGACCTAATGGGAACAGTACAACACGTAGTGCGCCAGCAATGAACTTATTAGGGAAGTTACTTAGGAAGTCATCAAGTGCTGTTTCTGCTTGGTATAATGAATCCTGTAGACCCCAATGTACTAATGGAAGATCTTGTTGCTGATAACCATCATCGGCATAACGTTTTAATGTCGCTGATGATAAATAAAGCTGGCTAAGCACATCACCTAAACGGGCTGATAAACGCTCTTTACGTTTTAATGAACCACCAAGCACTGCCATGGAAATATCAGCCAGTAGAGCAAGGTTTGCACTGTAACGGTTAAGTTGTTGGTAATAACGGGTGGTTGCATCTTTACGTGGTGCGGATGAACCGTAGCCATCGGTAATACCTAACCAGAAAGAGCGTGCCATGTTACTTATCACGAAGCCCACATGAGCAAATACTGCTTTATCAAAGCTCTCTAAGGCTTGTTTTTTATCATCATTATAAGCGGCGTTCATCTCTTCTAACACATAAGGATGACAACGGATTGCACCTTGTCCAAAGATGATCATTGAACGTGTTAGAATATTTGCCCCTTCAACGGTGACAGCAATAGGTGCGCCTTGATAACCACGAGCAATAAAGTTGCTCGGTCCCATACAGATCCCCTTACCACCTACGATATCCATCGCATCAATCACACCGCGTTGGCTTCGATGGGTACAATGGTATTTTACAATCGCTGAGATAACGGAAGGTTTTTCACCAAGATCGATACCAGCGACGGTTAGGGTACTGGCTGCATCTAAGACATAAGCATTACCCACAATACGTGCAAGTGGCTCTTCAATACCTTCCATTTTACCAATTGGCATTTTGAATTGGCGACGAATGCGAGCATAAGCTCCTGTTGCGATTGCTGCAGTTTTTAATCCACCCGTTGAGTTAGACGGTAGAGTAATACCGCGACCAACCGATAGACATTCCACGAGCATACGCCATCCTTGGCCTGCCATTTCCTGACCACCGATAATAAAATCAATAGGGACAAAGATTTTGTTACCTTTAGTTGGACCATTTTGGAATGGCACATTAAGAGGGAAGTGACGACGACCAATCTCAACGCCCTCTAGATCGGTTGGGATCAATGCACAAGTGATACCCAGTTCTTTTTGATCTCCGAGTAAGTTGTCAGGATCCGAGAGTTTAAAGGCAAGACCTAGTACCGTAGCAACTGGTGCTAGGGTGATATAGCGTTTGTTCCATGTTAATTCCATACCAAGGACTTCTTCGCCTTGCCACATACCTTTTTTCACAATACCGAAATCTGGAATTGAGCCGGCATCTGAGCCTGCTTCTGGGCTAGTTAAGGCAAAACAAGGGATTTCCTGACCTGCTGCTAAGCGGGGTAAATAATGGTTTTTCTGCTCTTCAGTACCATAGTGTTGAAGCAGTTCACCTGGACCTAGTGAATTAGGAACACCAACGGTTGATGATAATACAGCAGAGACACCTGTTAATTTTTGCAGTACTAGGGATTGGGCATAGGCAGAAAACTCAAGTCCACCATATTGCTTTTTAATGATCATGGCGAAGAACTTATGATCTTTTAAGTATTGCCATACTTCGGGTGGTAGATCGGCAAGTTCATGGGTAATTTGAAAATCATTCACCATACGGCAAAGTTCATTTACTGGTCCATCGAGAAAAGCTTGCTCTTCTGCTGAAAGGGTTGGCGCGGGAATATCATGGAGCTTTTTCCAGTCTGGATTGCCACCAAATAAATCAGCTTCCCACCACACTGTACCGGCATCGATTGCTTCTTTTTCAGTACGAGACATTTCTGGCATTACACCTTTAAAGGCTTTTAATGCAGGAGTGGCAAGATATTTTTTACGCAAGGTCGGGATATTAAGAGGAATAGCAATCGCAGCGAAAATTAACCAGCTAACAACACCTGTAATAGAAAAAACAGTACCGATTAATAGTGTTGCAGCAATTACCGCCGTAAAGGTTTTTAATGACGCGCGATGATACGCCAATATGAACATAACACCGATAAAGCTAATGACATACGCAAGCGTAACCATAGAGATTCTCCTTAATCTGTGTATTAAGACTGTTTAACACATCATCAGGAATAATTGAGCTACACCTGACTTCATGATGGAGAGTTCAGTACATTGCTACACATTTTATTGTTAATTATAGGGTAATTATTAGCAAGGTAAGAGGTCTTACCACTTTTTAATTATTGTAATGTGTTTTTTAACAAAATGTAAAATAGTTTTTCGGTTCGAAAGTAAACTGTTACGTGTATAAAATGGGCTTAAGTCAGGTTATTAAAGGGATTGATCGAGATCATTGTGACTATTTTTTTTACTTGCAGATTTTTAGCAGAGCGTTAACATACGCCGTGTTGTGATACTGTTCACGTTATTTGAGGTGGTTGATTTTTAACCATCTATGCTGGATTGTATTTCCCTTTGTTGCCTTTCCCGATTCCGACTGACACATGCCCGCCGGACCCCCTACATCGGGTTGACATTAATTCCTGTTTATCAAATGTACGCAAAGTACAAGAGGTCTTGTTGTGTTGTTATTTCATGCTTTATCACAGGCGTGGAAGGATGGTTATTCCTTCTCTAAACTTCGTGCCGATATTGTATCGGGTATTACTGTTGGTATTGTGGCTATCCCATTGGGGATGGCATTATCAATTGCTGTCGGTGTACCACCACAACATGGATTGTATACCGTCATTGTGGCGGGGTTTTTAGCGGCGTTATTAGGTGGTTCAAGGTTTAATATCACAGGTCCAACGGCGGCCTTTGTAGTCATCCTTTTACCAATCACCCAAAAATACGGCTTATCAGGGTTGATGCTGGCGACCATGATGTCAGGCATTATCCTATTATTGATGGGCATTTTTCGCTTAGGGCAGCTGGTGGCATATGTGCCATACCCAGTTACCACCGGCTTTACTGCGGGGGTTGGTTTTGTTATTGCTTTTTTGCAGCTTAAAGATTTATTAGGTCTACATATTCAAGGTAGCCCAATCCATTTTCCTGAAAAAGTGATGTCTTATGCCCATGCTTTACCTACTGCGAATTATGCTGATGCGATTGTCGGCGTGGTCACTATTTTTGTCTTTATTGGCTGGGCTAAATTAAAAACGCGCATTCCACCCCATTTAGTCTCGTTACTGGTAGGGACGGTTTTAGCCTTAGCAGTAAATAAAGTTGGTCCTGAGCATGTGACTTTGTTGGGTGAGAAATTTAGCTACACCATTGGTAGCCTCGTGGGTCATGGTATTCCACAAGAAGCGCCGCAGTTTATTGCGCTGTGGAAGTCCAATACATTTAATTGGGCAACCGTAATTGAATTAATGCCTTCAGCATTAACTATCGCGATGCTAGGTTGTATTGAATCGCTGTTATGCGCGGTTGTAGCTGATGGTATGACAAGTAAAAAACATAACCCTAATGCCGAACTTGTTGGTCAAGGGATCGCTAATATGGTAGTGCCGTTCTTTGGTGGTATTCCAGCAACGGCTGCGATTGCGCGTACGGCAACCAATATTCGATCTGGTGCGTTTTCACCGATATCTGGTATGACCCATGCGCTTTTTGTTTTAGCTGCGATGATGGTATTAGCACCAGTGCTCTCGTTCGTTCCAATGAGTGCATTGGCTGGCTTATTAATTATGGTGGCATGGAATATGTCTGAAGCGCCTCACTTTGTGCATACATTAAAGGTCGCACCACGTCGTGATGTTGCCGTCTTGATGACGTGCTTTATCTTAACCGTTGCGTTTGACATGGTTGTAGCCGTTATTGTGGGGTTATTACTTGCAGGTGTATTATTTATTCAGCGTATTGCGACATTAACAACAGTCACGATCACTCATGATGAGCATCCTCACCTCTATTTGGGTCATGATGTAGTGGTCTATGATATTAATGGCCCATTATTTTTTGCCGCGAGTGAGAAAGCATTTTCTGTTATTGAACATGCAACGATAGAAACCCGCGCTGTTGTTCTTGATTTTAGTGATGTCTCAACGATTGATATTACTGCTATTCATGCCTTTGATATGGCGTTAGAACGCCTGTCTGAGTTACCTGTTTATTTATTGGGTGCTCAGCCGCATGTTGAACGTAAACTCTACCATGCTGGAATATTTGAGGCAGAGAATGTGCATTTAGCCCACTCTATTAGTCATTTACAGCAAGTTTTACTGATTAATTCTCACAATGATTCTGATCAGGAGTCGACACTGTAAGTTATTTGTATGTAAACTGCGAATAACGGTGTATTTAAAACATCAGGCGGGTATTTACCCGCTTGATTTGTATCTAAAGAATAATAGAGAGAATCGTTTATGTATCAGGATCTGATCCGCGCTGAACTAACAGACGCAGCTGATGTGCTAAATCGCTTTTTAAGTGATGATAAAAACCTTGCTGATATTGAAGCGGCAGCAAAGCTATTGGCTGATTCCTTTAAGCAAGGCGGTAAAGTACTGTCTTGTGGTAATGGTGGTTCACATTGTGATGCAATGCACTTTGCTGAAGAGCTAACGGGTCGTTACCGCGAAAACCGTCCTGGTTATCCTGGTATCGCGATTTCTGATCCAAGCCACTTATCATGTGTAAGTAATGACTTCGGCTATGAATACGTATTTTCGCGCTATTTAGAAGCTGTTGGCGCTAAAGGTGATGTATTGTTTGGTCTATCTACTTCTGGTAATTCAGGCAATATTTTAAAAGCGATTGAAGCTGCAAAAGCCAAAGGTATGAAGACAATTGCCTTAACCGGTAAAGATGGCGGTCAGATGGCTGGCTTAGCGGATGTTGAAATTCGTGTTCCTCACTTCGGTTATGCGGATCGCATTCAAGAAATTCATATTAAGATTATTCATATTTTAATTATGCTAGTGGAAAAGGAAATGGCAGCAGAATAAGCCTTAGGTCATTCTGGCTATTGATAAGTATCGTTAATTAATAATAAAAGGGCATAAAGGAATATGTGTGAATTGCTAGGCATGAGCGCAAATGTGCCAACAGATATTTGCTTTAGTTTCACTGGATTAATGCAGCGAGGGGGTAATACAGGCCCTCATCGTGACGGTTGGGGTATTACGTTTTATGAAGGCAAGGGGTTTCGAACCTTTAAAGATCCTAATCCAAGCTGTCAGTCTCGTATTGCTGAATTAGTACAACAATATCCAATAAAAAGCCGGGCAGTAGTGAGCCATATTCGCCAAGCTAACCGTGGTGGAGTTAACTTAGAAAACACCCATCCATTTACCCGTGAGCTTTGGGGAAATTATTGGACGTTTGCTCATAACGGTCAGTTAACGGGTTATGAGAGTTTGGAAACTGGTAGACATAAAGCGGTAGGTGATACCGACAGTGAAATTGCTTTCTGTTGGTTGCTCAATCAACTTGAATCGAAGTTTACAGAATTGCCGGACGATTTAAATCCAGTATTTAGCTACTTTGCTGAGTGTTGTGAGCAGTTACGTCAGCTTGGCGTTTACAATATGCTATTAAGCAATGGTGAGTACGTACTTACCTATTGTACCAATAATTTGCATTGGATCACGCGTCGAGCACCATTTGGCCAAGCCTCATTGATTGATGAAGATGTCACAATTGATTTTCAACAAGAAACGACACCTAAGGATGTGGTGACGGTCATTGCAACTCAACCGTTAACTAATGATGAAAGTTGGCACAAAATGGCAATAGGTGAGTTTATTGCGTTCCATTTTGGTGAGCCAGTATTTAATCAACTGGCGGCTGAATAAGTCGCTGTAAGATCGAACGGTTATAACAATTTGGCTGACAAAAGAAAGGGCGATCAAATGATCGCCTTTTTTATTGTTAACATTATCTTCAAAGGAAAATACAACAAATAAGCCATAGTCATGCTCCTAACTTTTTATTTTATGGCGGGTTAAATATATTTATTGAATAGTAGGTTTTATTTTTTAACGCTGAGTAAGTTTTTTATTAAAAATATAAACGAATTTTTGTGATAAAATATGTAATAGTTTTATTGTTAGATATTTTAGGTTTGCTATGAAAAAGAATGATATTGAAGAGAGACTGAGTTTGGTTTGTTATTTAATTGACAGTGAACCTAATGAAAAATATTCATTGCAAGAGCTAAGTGATGTTGTAAGACTCTCAAAGTATCATTTTCAGCGTGTATTTAAATCTATGGTTGGTGTTAGTCCACATCGTTATATATTACTTTCTCGACTACGTCGTGCTTCTTTCGAATTAGTTTACTTTAAAGAGCTAAAAATAATAGATATTGCACTTTTAGCTGGATTTGAAAGTCCTGAAGCATTTACTCGCGCATTTGTTAGGCTATTTGATCAAACGCCAACAGAGTTTAGAAAGAGCCCTCAATGGTCAAGTTGGGGGCATAGGTTTAATATTCGAGTACCCGTGAGAGAAAAGAAGTATGAAATTAAAATAGAGGAATACCCGAGTAGGGAATGTGTAATGATTACTCACAAAGGGGAATATCTGGAAGGCATGAAAACTTTTGATATATTAGTTTCATGGTTGGTAGAAAATAATTTCTATAGTGAAACAAGTGTTAAATCGATACCGTTTATTACTATTCCATATGCAAACCCCTTAGAGAGCGCGGGATCTGATTATCGATGTGATATTGCCATTTCAATTAACTGTAAAGTCTTGCCTAATGATCTTGGTATATTTTCAGGAACCATTTCAAGAGGATATTTTGCTGTTGTTACTTATGTTGGACAAAGAGAAGTTTATGGTTTTGTTCATGCCATCACTAATGTTCTTACCGAATGGTTACCAGAAACACAATGGGAGCCATTACCAGCTCCCATCCTTTTTGAGCATATTAACTCTCCGCTTTTCGTTCCTGAAACGGAATTAATTACAAAAGTCTGTATACCGGTATGCAGGAAAATTAATCCTTAAATAGCTTATAGGGTTAGTATAAAGTTAATACCAAAATGAGTATAACAATCATAAAGAAAGACAAAATAAGGCTATTCGTTATCGAATAGAATATTACCTTTAAGCCAGGTTAAGTTTGATGTCATTCCTGCTAATAGCCAAGTTGATGCATTTAAGCAGAATAAAACAGCAATATGATCTAAACCATCTATCGAATCACCATGTAAGTAACTAGGTTTCACAGGGTAATGAGCGACGTAAGAGCATTCAGAACCCAATGAAAGTTGTTTATAATTTTGTACCCAACTTGTCAGTACTGCTTTACTAGGTTGGGCTTTCGGCTGATTTAAAATAGTTATACAAGAATCATTATCTTCAGGTGTTCGTCTAAATTTATTGATTGCATGACGTATATCTTGAGCCGTCAGGGTACTTTCACTACTGATAATTATTGGCTTGATATAATTTCCAACATCCGTCTCATCAAGGTAATTGATATGAGGTCTCGCATTTACTGGAAATATGGCTAGATCTGGCTTTACTGAATTAAAAAATAATGAACTGATAATATCATGGGTAGACACCCATTCACCGTGCAAGTTTTCGTTAGTTTCATCTTTTAATTTATGAATTAATTCTAAGTTTATCTTTTTCGCAAACGTCTTTTTTTCTATGGAAGTTAAATTATTAACCTCTCCTTCGATTCTGGAAAATTGTAATTTCCTCTCAAAGTTAAAAGGTTTAATTTCTTCATCAAAGCTTAATAAACTTAATAGCTGATAATAGCTTGTTCCATCACCAATAATATGATTCATTGAATAGATAATCGCAAATTCTTTTTCTTTTTTATCTTCAATGAGACTAAACTTTATTAATGGAGTATCAATGTTAATACATTCTTTTGTTGGTAATGGGTAAAGTTTATTAATTACCTCTTTGTCTTGGCTATTATCGATTATTTCAATAAGATTATTAATGTTTGCGTTTTCATTCAACAAATCTTTTATATCAAAAAACTCTAAAAATGGGGAACTATCATTAACTATTTCTGGTATTTGACATGCAATTTCATCATCATTATTGCTTATTAGTTTCGCTCCAATCCAAGGGTTTGCATTTAAAATTTCTTTAAATCTATCCTTTAATTTATCTAGAGGAGGGGTTCCATTAAACCTTGAAATTGTTGCAACGATACCATCGTGGCGACCTGTGTTGATTTCTGACTTTAGAAGTGGACTGATTGGCATATATTTATACTCTTGGTTTTATTGTGAGAAAATTATAAAACCAAATCGTAATAATTACCTGACCGATATTGCTATTTAGATATTTGATGTGAATTTAAAAAAAATACTGAAGCATACTCAGTATACTTCAGCAAGTTTGGTATTAATATTGTGTTTCTATTTAACTATCTTCGGCGGCGTAGCCATGAGCACCAAGTTCTAAACCATCTAAATATGCTTTTCGATTTTTCATGGTTAAGCGTTCATCGGCTAACCATTTTACAACAATTGGATAAATGCCGTGTTCTTGTGTTAGCACGCGTGAAGCGAGAGTATCGGCATTATCATCCTCAAAAACGGGAACTTTAGCTTGCAGTACTACAGGTCCGCCATCTAATTCTTCTGTGACAAAGTGAACACTGGTTCCGTGCTCTTTATCTGATGCATCAATAGCACGCTGGTGGGTGCGTAGGCCCGGATATTTAGGCAGTAGAGAAGGGTGAATATTTACCATTTTGCCCATGTAATGAAGAACAAATTCTTTACTCAGAATACGCATATAGCCCGCGAGCACAATAATATCAGGTTGGTATTCATCTATTTGTTTCATTAATTCATTATCGAAAGCTTCACGAGATTCAAATGACTTTGGATTAATAAAATGATCAGCAGCGCCAAATTGTTTCGCACGCTCTAAACCGTAAGCTTCTTTTTTATTAGAAAAAACGGCAACAACTTTTGCGTTTGGTATTTGGGCTTCAAAAATGGCTTGTAGGTTGCTTCCGCTACCTGAAATGAGAACAACGATATTTTTCATAATCTGGGACTACTATTGTGTTGTAAGCTGGAGATGTATCATGGCTAAACTAGTACATTTTTAAAGGTTATTGAAGTATAGATAGCAGAATGAGGACATAGCGTCCTCATTCTTTTTACTAGTTAGCACTGTTGAGAGTTATTTGATCTCAACTTGCTCTTCGTTATCAGCAGCGTTCGCAATTTCACCTAGTAGCCATGCGTTTTCGCCTTCAGCATTTAGGATATCAATGGCTTGTTGTGCTTGGTCTTGTGGAAGGGCAATCACCAGGCCAACACCACAGTTAAACGTACGGTACATTTCGTAAGTTTCTACATTACCTGCAGTTTGTAGCCAGTTGAAGATTGCAGGCCATTGCCAGCTCGCACCATTTACAACCGCTTTTGTGCCAGTAGGAAGGACACGTGGGATATTTTCCCAGAAACCACCGCCTGTAATGTGTGAAATAGCATGTACGTCACAGCTCTCCATCATTTTTAGCGTTGATTTAACGTAAATTTTGGTTGGTGTTAATAGGTGTTCAGAAAGTGTTTTACCTTCTAATTCTTCACTCAAATCAGCATTGGATACTTCAATGATTTTACGTACTAATGAGTAACCGTTTGAGTGTGGACCGCTTGAACCTACAGCGATAAGTGCATCACCAGCAGTCACTTTTGAGCCATCGATGATATCTGCTTTTTCAACAACACCAACGCAGAAGCCTGCCACATCGTAATCTTCACCGTGGTACATGCCCGGCATTTCAGCAGTTTCACCACCAATTAGAGCACAACCTGATTGGATACAGCCTTCGCCAATACCTGTTACAACACTTGCTGCTGTATCAATATCTAACTTACCGGTAGCATAGTAATCAAGGAAGAACAGAGGTTCAGCACCTTGAACAATAAGATCGTTAACACACATAGCAACCAGATCGATACCGATTGAATCGTGTTGATTTAAATCCATAGCCAAGCGAAGTTTAGTTCCTACACCATCCGTGCCTGAAACTAAAACTGGCTCTTTATATTTGGTTGGTAGTGAACAAAGTGCACCAAAACCACCAATTCCCCCCATAACTTCTGGGCGATGAGTACGTTTTACCACCCCTTTAATACGGTCTACTAATGCATTACCAGCATCGATATCAACACCAGCATCTTTGTAACTAAGAGAAGAGTTTTTGTCGCTCACAGATGATCCCTCAACGTATTAAAGTAAAAAAGCGAATACATGATAACAGCAGTCACCGCCTAAAGGAAAACGTTTGCGTCAATTTTTTTAGCTGGGTGTTAAGTAAACAGTTAAACGTTTACTACTATCTGCAATCGTTTGGCTTAGTATATAATGATGCGATTTTATTTTTTATTTGCTCAGGAGTCAGAGATGAAAGTTGTTGAGGTAAAACACCCACTGGTTAAACATAAGATTGGTCTTATGCGCGAAGGTGACATCAGCACTAAGCGTTTCCGTGAGTTAGCAACTGAAGTTGGTAGTCTACTGACATATGAAGCGACTTCAGACTTCGAGACAGAAAAAGTTACGATTGAAGGTTGGAATGGTCCAGTAGAAATTGACCAGCTCAAAGGTAAAAAAGTAACGGTTGTGCCAATTCTTCGTGCAGGTTTAGGTATGATGGATGGTGTGCTTGAGCATATGCCAAGTGCACGTATCAGCGTTGTTGGTATCTACCGTGATGAAGAAACACTTGAGCCAGTTCCATACTTCAACAAGTTAGCATCGAATATCGACGAGCGTATTGCGCTTGTTGTTGACCCTATGCTAGCAACGGGTGGTTCTATGATTGCAACACTAGATCTATTAAAAGAGCACGGTTGTACGCAATTTAAAGTGCTAGTGTTAGTTGCGGCACCAGAAGGTATTGCTGCACTAGAGAAAGCACACCCTGATGTTGAGCTATATACCGCTGCAATTGATGAGAAGCTAAACGATAAAGGCTACATCGTTCCTGGTTTAGGCGATGCAGGTGATAAAATCTTCGGTACTAAGTAATTAGTAAACAAGATAAAAAATAAAACCGGACATTACGTCCGGTTTTTTATTTCTGAAAAGTGCTAAACGTTAAGATAAGCAATTATAAGTGCTCTGTATCTTCGATTTGAGCATTGTCTACCACATTATTCTCGCCCAAGTCTTTGGGTAAAATCAGGTTGAGTAAAATCGCAACAATACCGCATAAGCTCACGCCTTGTAGGCTAAATTCACCAATACCAAAAGCCATGCCACCAATACCAAAAACCAATGTTACAGCGACAATCACTAAGTTACGCGCTTTATGTAAATCGACTTGATTTTTGATCAACGTATTTAAGCCAACAGTTGCGATAGAGCCAAATAGTAAAATCATAATACCGCCCATCACTGGTGCTGGAATCGTTTGTAATACGGCGCCTAATTTACCGACAAACGCTAATACTAATGCTGTTATCGCAGCCCATGTCATGATCACAGGATTAAAGGCTTTCGTTAACATTACCGCCCCCGTGACTTCTGAATAAGTCGTATTTGGTGGAGCGCCAACAAGGGATGCAGCAATCGTGGCGATACCATCACCCGCCATAGTGCGGTGTAAGCCTGGCTTTTTTAGGTAATCTTTTCCTGTCACGTTTGAGATTGCCAGCATATCACCTACGTGCTCTACCGCTGGCGCGATAGCAACAGGGATCATAAAGAGTACTGCGTTAATATTAAATTCAGGAAAGGTGAAGTTAGGAAGTGCTAACCAACTTGCATTATGAACAGGCGAAAAGTCAACCACACCAAAGGCAATACTTGTAATATAGCCTGCAGTGATCCCCCCGACGATAGGAACAAGCTTTAATATACCCTTAGCAAAGACACTTAAGCCAATCGTGACGATTAACGAAATGGCTGAAATCCATAGTGCGGTATCGTGAGCAATCAACTGTACGCCACCATCCCCCGTTTTACCTACTGCCATATTGACGGCTGCTGGCGCTAAACCTAAGCCGATCACCATAATAACAGGGCCGACGACAACGGGAGGAAGCAATTTGTGAATAAAGCCAACGCCTCGTATTTTGATGATAACTCCCATAATGACGTAGACAATACCAGCCATCATTAGGCCGCCCATAGTACTTGCGATTCCCCACGTTTGAATGCCATACATAATAGGGGCGATAAAAGCAAAAGATGATGCGAGGAAGATAGGAACAGAACGTTTTGTGACAAGTTGAAAAAGGAGGGTTCCTATACCTGCGCCGAAGAGGGCTACGCTAGGATCAAGCCCCGTAAGTAATGGGACTAGAACGAGTGCGCCAAATGCAACGAATAACATTTGGGCACCTTGTAATACCTGCATCATATTCAAAATCACCTTGTCATAAAAAAAATCGCGCAATCCTATCACACAAAGCAAACGATTAACTAGGAAGACTAAGAGAAAAATAATGCTAATTTTTTAAATGCTAATATTTCTCACTAGAGAATATTTTCAGCAAATGGTTTGTTTCTTGCTTGTTGTATTGTTTTGGTTCAGGAAAAAGTACATATTGTAGAACTAATTAATTTTAGATTATGTAGCTATACAGAATATCAATGAGTCTTTAGGTCTTTTTGATTATCTTTTTATTTTTTGACGACTTATTTTTGTAAATTACGAGTGCGATATGTTGCGATTTGCGTTGTTATTTTTAGCTCTACTGGCTTTACCTATTAAAGCTGCTACTGTCAGTGATTTATATCAGGCTCAAGTAGTGATGCCTGCTGATGGTCAAAAACCCGATCAAGCTGCAAGAGAGCAAGGCTTTAAGCAAGTATTAGTTAAAGTGACAGGTAATCCGAATATTACCCAAAATAGTGTTGTAGCTCAGTCGATAGCAAACAGTTCAAATTACGTCAGCCAGTTTGGTTATGGCCAAGATAATGGACAGAAGACGCTAGATTTAACGTTTGATCAGGTACAAATTAAGCAGCTATTAACACAAGCTAAAGCGAATTTTTGGAGTGCTCAACGTCCTAATATTCTTGTTTGGATGGTTGATGATAACGGTAATAGCCGAGATATTTTATGGGATCAATCAACCAATGCACTCGTCGCTGATACAAAACAAGCTGCAAATGATCGTGGTCTACCCATTACTTTCCCTGTAGGTGATTTTAACGATGTTACAGCAGTACATGTATCTGATCTTTGGGGGAGTTTTATCGATCCCATCACTAGCGGAAGTCAACGTTATAATGCGGGGGGGTTATTATTAGTAAAAGCTCGTCAACAAGGTGCAGATAAGGTTGAATTAACATGGCAACTGTATGCTCAGCAGCCTAGAACGATTGCAGCTGATACTCAACCTATTACCGGCAAAGCGAGCGGTACATTGGCACAAGCTAGCCGCGATATGATGAATCAAGTGACGAACCCATTAGCGCAGAAATATGCTGTCGCATTAGGTGGTGTCGCGTCAGGCAGCGTTAATATTGAAGTGGAGAATGTCAATTCAACAGAAGACTTTTTCACGCTTGAACGTATGCTTAATCATATGACGACAGTAAGTAGTGCTAATGCGGTAAATATTAAAGGTGATAAGGTTATTTTCCGTACGAACTTATCAGCATCTGATGCTGAGTTTAAGCGCGAATTGAGCCATGAGAGTCGCATTAGTGCCGATGATTCTACTGTTACTAATGCTAACACAATGACACTGCCAAATACTGATGTGAGCCAAGATCCTAATTCGTTGGATGTGACAGCGACGCAATCACAGCCACAAATTCAACCAGAAAACTATGTTGCGCCTGATGATATGTATATATGGCATAACTAGAATCCGGTGTTGATAGCAATGATTAAGCCCTCACTATGAGGGCTTTTTAATATCTCATAATTAGAGAATGAGCGATTGGTTTAATTTTTAGGTGGTTCAAAACGTTCGCGTTCTTGTCGCTCCACTTGCGATAGGCGCTGGAGTTTTATGCCTAGCTCTTTTGCTCTTATGCGTGCAAAAAGTATGTTACTGAGAAAAGCTATGGTTACGAGTACTAGTTCTATGCCAGCTAACCAGCGTTCGCCTTCATCAATAGTGAGTAGCGTTAGAGCATGCAGGAAATAAAACATTAAAATGAAGTTAGACCATGCGTAAGTATAAGGTTTCGCAGCTAACATTCCACGTAATGGCAATAGTAAAGGAATGATCCAAATAACAGCCATTGCCCAGTTATTAAGGTGTGGGTGGGGAGAGAGGGTTATTTGCCATAACGCAACCCATAGCATAAGGGCTAAATTCGTACAGACGGCAAAGCGGTAAATGTATTGTGTTTGAGTCTGCATTGGAGGCATCGAATGTTCCTTTTCGTTAGCCATATGAGTTAACGCTGAAGTTGCATAGCGGTGAGTGCGAGCCGTTTACCGAGAGCTTGTGCAAGTTCAATTTCATCACTATGGAGTTGCTTATTAGTACCAATGTTGAGATGTGAAGCCCCATAGGGTGTACCTCCATGTTGCGTTGTATGCAAAGTGGGTTCGGAATAAGGGATCCCAACAATTAGCATGCCGTGATGCAATAACGGTAACATCATCGATTGTAACGTTGTTTCTTGACCGCCATGCATGGAGGAGGATGAGGTAAATACACAGGCTGGTTTATCGATTAATGTACCTGATAACCATTCCTGGCTAGTGCTATCAATAAAGTGTTTTAATGGCGCTGCCATATTACCAAACCGAACAGGGCTTCCCATCGCTAAACCAATGCAATGTTTCAGATCGTCATGACTGACAATTGGATCAAGGTTTGATTGCTGAAGATCATTTGTTCCGATTTCAGCAACCGTTCTTAGCACTGCTTCACAACCAGATACTTGCTCAATACCGCGACCAATGTGTCGTGCTAACTGACGTGTATTACCATGACGGCTGTAATAAAGAACTAAGATTTTCTGCATTATAAAATATCCAATACTTGCTCTGGTGGACGACCCAATGCGGCTTTTTCACCTTTTACCACTATTGGACGTTCGATTAGCTTTGGATGAGTACTCATTGCAATGAAGAGTGCCTCATCAGATACGTCATTATTACCGAGTCCAAGAGCTTTATAATCTGCTTCTTTAGTACGCATCATCTTACGCACAGAGTCCAAGCCCAGTTGGCGGTATAACGTTTCTAATTCCGCGATACTTGGTGTTTGTTCTAGATATTTAATGATAGTCGGTGTGATCCCTTTTTCTTCTAATAACGCCAGTGTTTCACGGCTTTTAGAACAACGAGGATTATGATAAATAGTGACTGACATGACCTCTCCTGAATGACAGTATTTGCTGGGTATTTTATTCGTATTGATTTATTGTTGATAATCTATAATAAATTAATCAATACGTTATTGTAATGCTTTGAATTTTTGACGTTGAAAGCGAAGTTGATCAATTCGTGCGTCATAACGGGCTTGAGCCATTGATCCTAATTTTGCCATCTGTGCTGCTTGCATATAATTATTAATAGCTTTATCCCATTGTGCTCGCAAGGCAAGTAATTCACCAAATGATGCAAGCTCAGCGGCACGATTACCTAGTTTTGCATAACTTTTTGCCAATAATGCCCAACCATTTATATCGTCAGGATGATCATAGGTATAGCGATTTAATATTTGGATACTCTTTTGATACTTTCCTGCTTCTAAGTATGCATTGGCTAAATTTATTCGTAATATACTACTATCGGGATTATTTTTTTGAGCATTTATTAATCGAGAAATAGCACGCTCATATTGTTTTTGATTGAGATCGAGATCTGTTGCAGCATCGATGTAGAACATATTATCGGGTTCACCTGCAATTAATGGATCAAGTAATTGGTGAGCTTGTTGATATTTTGCATTATCGATATAAACCAAAGCTTTACCGTAATTGAGTTCTTTACGACGATTTGGCGCTGCCTTTTTTAATTCTCGATTTAGCCAGTTTAATGATGATGTTTCACTAAAACCTGCGTTACGTGCGACAACACGTGAGCGCGCAAGTAAGTATCGCTCAGATGGTGGAAGTACAACGGTAGGGTAATTCCGTGCACGCATACGACTATCTGTGACGCGAGATTCTGGTAATGGGTGAGTAAGTAGCATTGCCGGTAATTTAGAGGTGTAACGATATTGTTCAGCTAAGCGCTCAAAAAAACGTGGCATGGCATGCGCATCAAAGCCTGCTTTGGCGAGTGTTTTAATACCTATACTATCAGCTTCTTTTTCGTTACTACGGGTAAAATTAATTTGTCCTTGTATATTTGCAGCTGTCGTTGCATGAATGGCTGCAATACCTGCTTCAGGTGCTGCTACGGTTAATAGTAAAGAACCAACCAATGCAGCCACAGTCAGTGGTGAATTTTTTGCGTCAGCTTCCATTTTTCGCGCTAAATGACGTTGTGTAACGTGGGCGATTTCATGGGCAAGCACAGAAGCCAGTTCACTTTCTGATTGTGCATGCAAAAATAATCCAGAATGAAGCGCAACATGGCCGCCAAAAAAAGCAAACGCATTGATTTCGTGATTTTGAATTAAGAAGAAATAAAAAGGTGTCCGTACACCTTCTGCATTCGCGACAAGCTTATGCCCTAATGATTGGACATAATCAGATAGCAAAGGATCGCTGATAACAGGCTGGCTCGCGCGTATAACTCGCATATATGCATCGCCATATTCACGCTCTTTATCAATCGTTAACGTAGAAGAGGCTGTCGTTCCCATTTCAGGTAAGCGATTATCATCACTAGCAATAGCTGGAATACTGCTACTAAGAAGAGCAGAGAGCAAAAGATAGGTCGGTGCTTTGGCAAATCGAAACATGGGAATGATACAACCTCCTTGTTGAGTTATCTTTAAATATCTATAGGTTAGGACACCGAAATACTTTAGAGGTTCGTTAATGTGATTCATGTCCTTTGTCTATCTCGCATCTTATATGTGCTGAGGTTACAATACGGTAATACAAAATATCTGTCACTTAAATGAAATGGAAATTATATCGCTTGATCTAATGGCCCAACGTTGTCCGCTGGCTTTATTGTTAGCTAAACGCGCATGCGTAACACTTCTTCCCAATCAAGGGTTAGAAATACGAATTTCAGACAGCGGAGCAAGATGTGATATCCCTCGTTTCTTGCATAATAATGGTTATATTACCGATATATTAGTTGATGATAATACTCAATTGGTCATGATGGTGAAAAAAGGATAGAGCTCAACATGTTACACATGCTAAACCGCTGGTATCAGCGTCGATTTTCAGACCCCCACGCTGTAAGCCTTGTTGTTATTCTTCTCGGCGGCTTCCTTACTATTTACTTTTTGGGCAGTTTAATTACGCCGTTATTAGTCGCTATTGTCTTGGCTTACTTATTAGAGTGGCCAGTTGCGAGGTTAAATAAGCTAGGGATGCCAAGAACCCTTTCAGTCGCTATCGTGTTATTGGTCTTTGCCAGTTTAATGGTGCTTGCTTTATTTGGTTTAGTGCCGACGATTTGGCATCAAATTACCAATTTAAGTGCTGATGTGCCGAAGATGTTTAACGACCTTCAAATCTATGTATCTAGCTTACCGGAACGCTACCCCGATTTTGTTCAACCGGCTCAAGTGGTTGATTTAATGAATACACTACGTGAGAAAGTGTTAGGGCTGGGCGAAAGTGTTGTAAAAGGCTCACTGGCATCATTAGTCAGTTTAGCAACGATAGGGGTATATCTAATCTTAGTGCCGTTGCTTGTTTTCTTTTTACTTAAAGATAAAGACGAAATGCTGCGCACGTTATTAAACGTTTTACCTAAAAATCGTCGTTTAGCCAGCAAAGTTGGCAGCGAAATGAATCAGCAGATCTCTAATTATATTCGTGGCAAAGTAACTGAAATTATTATTGTTGGCATTGCAAGTTATGTCACATTTGAAGTTATGGATTTACGCTATGCCGTATTATTAAGTGTGTTAGTAGGGCTTTCTGTTCTTATACCTTACATTGGCGCGGCTGCTGTAACGGTTCCTGTTGCTATGGTCGGATTATTCCAATGGGGCTGGACGCCAGATTTTTGGTGGCTATTACTGGCATATGGCATTATTCAAATGTTAGATGGCAATGTATTAGTACCGATTCTATTTTCTGAAGCGGTAAATCTACATCCTGTCGCAATTATTGTTGCGGTGTTGGTTTTTGGCGGATTATGGGGATTTTGGGGGGTATTTTTTGCTATCCCATTAGCGACATTAGTCAAAGCTGTGTGGGGAGCGCTTCCTGCGAGTGATAATAATTTATCATCTTCCGATGTGTCAGAAAAAGTGTAGTAAAAAGGCCGTGAAAACGGCCTTTTTTATATCTAATTAAAACCTCAGCGATCATTGATTTAAATAATCAAGTACCACTTGGTGGTGATCTTTTGTTTTAAACTTATTAAATACGTGCTCAATCATACCGTTTTCATCAATTAAAAAGCTGATGCGGTGTAAGCCGTCATATTCTTTGCCCATGAGCGATCACCCTTGGAAATAATATAGGACAAAAACATTGACGATTTTAAAAAACTCTTTCTTTAATAGTGGGTTAGGTTAATAATTTTTCTTATTCAATTTAAAAAATAGCAATTGTCATATTTTTTGTCAATTTTACTCTATTTTCCAATATTTCAAGTTGGAATCTGTCATAAAAATCTTAAGCTGCATGACGTCCCCCCTATTTATTTTCAGGACTGAATCGCTTGGTATAACTGACCTAATTCATTTAGACCTAACTAACTTTTGCCCCAAAATTGGCTAGAGCAAATACTCATTCATAATAAAATCGGCGTTATTATCTTCTAACGCTTCTTTCCTAAGTCTGCATGAATATGCAAAACAAAATCTATGTTTTCTAAAATTAAATAGCGTTTACCTCAAATGTAAGGGCTTTATTATGTGGACAAAATTAGGTCATCTAACTGGACAGAAAAAACCTTTCAAGCTGGAAGATATTTGGCGCATACGAACGCGCTTAGAAATTGAAAAAAACATTAAGGAATTAGCACTATTAAACCTAGCGATAGACAGCAAACTACGTTCTTGTGATTTACTCAGGCTGAAAATTAGAGATATTTCATCTGGTGGTGTTATTCAAAACCGTGTTTTATATAGGCAAAGTAAAACTGATAGAGAAGTACAATTTGAAATTACATCTCGAACTGCACAATCCTTAGCAACATGGATTGTACAAAATAATTTAGCTCCTTCTGATTTTGTATTTCCTAGTGACAGAAATCAAAGCAAGGCTATGAGTTACAGTTGTTATTTAAAAATAATTAGGCGATGGGCTTCTCAGCTTGGTTATGATCCCTACCTTTACGGAACGCACTCAATGCGCAGAACAAAGGCAACACTTATCTACGCAAAAACTAAAAACATACGTGCTGTACAGTTGTTACTTGGTCATGTGAAGTTAGATAATACTGTTCGATATTTAGGAGTAGAAATTGACGACGCTCTCAATATATCAGAAAACATCGACTCGTAAATCATGTCGTGATGATATTACTTTACACCTAAATCTTTAAATTTAAAAAACAAATACATTAAATAACAGTTACTTAATGATTATTAATGTTTTTTAAATGTCGTTTTTTTGAATTAAGTAATGTCGTATTTATTCCTTAAATTAAGCTTGTAAGTTATACTCGCTATAAGTCAGAGTATGGAGGTTCAAATGACTACAGCTGATCGTATTTATCAAAAGATAAAACGTTCAAGACGTTATGTTTTTGAACGTAAAAACTTTGAAGGTGTGGCTTGTTATGATCAAGTCGGTCGCGCTTTGAAACAATTAGTAAACCAAGGCGAATTAATGAAAATCGGCTATGGTCTTTACACCAAATCACGAATGAATAGTTTAACGGGTAAGCCAATGCCAACTCATCCAGGTGGGACGGACGCACTTATGCGAGAAATCCTTAAGATGAAAGGCGTAGACTTTGAGATAGATAGCCTGTCTCTTCAAAACATATCGGGTGAAAGTACTCAAATTCCTTCATCCATTAATTACTCATGGAACTCAAAACAGTTTAATCGAAAACTGGTCGTGGGTAGCCGTGTCATACACTCGCCAAATTAATCATGAATAAACTGAAACAGCAGTTTCTTGAGGTTTCCGATGCTTTAGTGCTTGGAAACCCCGCCATCATTGAAAAAGATTATTGGGTTGTGGCACTGTTAGCGCAACTTGAAAAACTCACTATAGATTCTCATCAACTGGTCTTTTCTGGCGGTACTGCATTGGCAAAATCCAATGTGAAGATCATGCGTATGTCTGAAGATGTCGATATCAAGCTGATCCCTAATGCCGACTTTCATACATTAAGCAGAAGTAAGAAAAAAACCGTTCGTAAATCATTGCTTGAGACTCTTGAAAAAGCGATTGAAGAATCAAATACCTTTTCGATTGAAGACAAACAAGCATGGGACGAATACCGCTATGTGGAATATGACTTAAAATATCCACAACAGTTTAGTCAGGCACCTTGTTTACGCCCCATTATCAAACTTGAATTGATGGAAACCATTCCATTACAAGAAACAGAGCAGCGAAGCATACAATCCTTAGTAGCGGAACTTTACCGAACTAAAAAAGAAGTTAAAGCCTTTGCTTGTGTATCTGTTCACGCCACCTTAGCTGAAAAGATCATTTCAATGCTTCGTCGTACCATGCTGGCTAAGCGTGATGAAAATCGTAAAGACGATCAAACCTTAGTGCGTCATATCTACGATGTTTACTGCATAGACGCAACACAACAAATTGATATTGAATCACTATCACTGCTATTTAACGCAGTATTACAAGAAGATATCACTCGCTTTGGTAATCAACATGATGAATTTGTAAATAATCCATCTAAAGAGCTACAAAGTGGCTTATTAGAATTAGAAGCTAATCCACTTTATCGCCAACGCTTTGAAGCTTTTGTCACTCCGATGGTTTTTAACCAACAACCCCATGATTTTGATACATGCTTTGCCTCATTTAAACGCATTGCAGCATCGTTAATTGAAAAAATTTAACACTATTCGAGATAACTTAATGCCCCAGTCTATTAATGAGATAGCTCTAATCAACCAAGACGAAATCAATAAAACGGTATGGAGTGCCTGTGACACCTTCCGTGGTACGGTCGACCCATCAATCTACAAAGACTTCGTGCTTACTATGCTGTTCTTGAAGTACATCTCTGATGTGCGCCAAGACAAAGTCGAAGAGCTAACAGCGCAGTTTGGTGACAATCAAGCCATGATTGAAGCCATGCTGGCGAGCCAATCATTCAAAATTCCAACAGGCTCAACATTTTGGGATCTGTATGAGCACCGTTTTGAAGCAGGTAATGGCTCTCGTATCGACCAAGCCTTACATGCGATTGAAGAAGAAAACGGCACCAAGCTAAAAGGCGTGTTCCAAGACATTAGTTTCAACACCGATAAACTGGGTGATGAAAAGCAAAAGAACGACATTCTGCGTCACCTACTAGAAGACTTTGGTAAACCAACCCTAAATCTACGCCCTAGCCGTGTCGGTTCATTAGATGTTATCGGTAATGCGTATGAGTTTTTAATCAAACACTTTGCGGCAAGCAGTGGTAAATCGGCAGGTGAATTCTATACCCCGCCAGAGGTATCGGATCTGCTTTCTATCATCCTAGAGCCACAACAAGGCGATGAGATCTGTGATCCAGCTTGTGGTTCAGGCTCGCTATTGATGAAATGTGGTAAGCAAATTCAAAAGAACTTTGGCGGCTCTAAGCAATACGCCTTGTTTGGTCAAGAAGCGATTGGCTCAACGTGGTCACTGGCTAAAATGAACATGTTTCTGCATGGCGAAGATAACCACCGCATTGAATGGGGCGACACCATACGTAACCCTAAGCTGCAAGATGCCAACGGTGGCTTACTGCACTTTGACGTAGTAACCGCAAACCCACCATTCTCATTAGATAAGTGGGGCCATGAAGACGCAGAAAGCGATCACTTTGGTCGTTTCCGCCGTGGTATACCACCAAAAACCAAAGGCGACTACGCTTTCATCTCGCACATGATTGAAACCCTAAAACCAGAGACGGGTCGTATGGGCGTGGTTGTGCCTCATGGTGTGTTATTTCGCGCATCTTCTGAAGGTAAAATACGTAAACAACTAATTGATGAAAACCTATTAGATACCGTGATTGGCTTACCTGAAAAACTATTCTTTGGTACAGGCATTCCAGCCGCTATTCTGTTGTTCAAAAAGCACAAAACAGACAACAAGGTACTGTTTATTGATGCCTCGCGTGAGTTCAAATCGGGCAAAAACCAGAACGCATTAACGAGCGATAACATTCAAAAGATTGTTGATACCTACAAAGCCCGTAAAAACGTGGATAAGTACGCTTACCTAGCGACATTAGAAGAGATTGCCGAGAACGACTACAACCTGAACA
Source organism: Photobacterium sp. SKA34 (assembly GCF_000153325.1). GTDB lineage: Bacteria > Pseudomonadota > Gammaproteobacteria > Enterobacterales > Vibrionaceae > Photobacterium. Next base: position 45,998 of record NZ_CH724145.1, on the reverse strand, counting down.
TTCCTCGCTACGTGGATACGTTTGAAGAAGAAGCGGAAATCGATTTGATGGCAGTACGCAGTGAGCGTTTGGCGCTAAAAACTGAATTAGCCGATCTAGATGCAGAAATGGCAGGCTACCTAGAGGAGCTAGGTTATGGTGCCTAATGGGTGGGTTAAAACTACATTTGGAAAGATTACCAAGATAGGTAATGGTCAAGTAGATCCTAAAGTTGAACCTTATTCGTCAATGACACATATTGGTCCTGAAAATGTTGTTTCTAATACAGGTCAAATAACCAAGCTGAAATCTTGTTCTGCTTTAGGGCTAATTTCGGGAAAATATGAATTTGATGAAAACTCGATTGTATATTCAAAAATTCGTCCAAATTTAAATAAAGTTTGTAGACCAGATTTTAAAGGTGTTTGTAGTGCAGACATGTACCCAATATGGAGTGAGGATAATTTAGATATTAATTATCTTTATCATTACATGTTGGGCCCATATTTCAATCGTATAGCTATTGCAATGTCAATGAGAACGGGAATGCCTAAGATCAACCGTTCTGACTTGAATTCGTTATCTATTGTTCTCCCTCCACTCCCAGAACAACGCAAAATTGCCAAAATCCTTTCTACATGGGATCGCGGTATTGCATCCACTGAAAAGTTGATTGATGCCAGCAAGCAGCAGAAAAAAGCCTTAATGCAACAGTTGTTGACGGGTAAAAAGCGTTTGGTTGACCCTGAAACGGGTAAAGCATTTGAGGAGAATTGGGAGCGTACACATTTAAAGTCGCTACTAATCGAAGAAAAATCTCGCAATAAAGATAACAAAATTACTCGTGTTTTAAGTGTTACGAATCATAGTGGTTTTGTTTTACCCGAAGACCAATTTTCTAAGCGAGTAGCGAGTGAAAATATCAGCAATTACAAAATTGTGAAACAAGGTCAATTTGGCTACAACCCTTCACGTTTAAACGTTGGATCCTTTGCCTGTTTGAATCAGTTTAGTGAGGGAGTTCTGAGTCCTATGTATGTTGTATTCAGTACAAATGACTCAAAACTTCAAAGAGATTACTTGAGCTATTGGATGGACTCGCATGAGGCAAAACAAAGAATAAAAAATAGTACACAGGGTTCTGTTAGAGAATCGGTTGGGTTTGATGCTTTATGCAATTTTCCATTTATTTTGCCTGCATTAAATGAGCAACAAAAAATCGCCTCAGTTCTAACCGCCGCCGACAAAGAAATCGAGTTGTTAGAAGCTAAGCTTGCGCATTTGAAACAAGAGAAAAAGGCATTAATGCAGCAGTTGTTAACGGGTAAGCGTCGCGTGAAGGTTGCTCAAACCGAAGTCGCATAACAAGTGCATCTTTTGACAACCAATACAGGGCTTGTTTTACAAGCCCTGATAAACAATAAGAACAATGTCATAGGCTAAGTATGGAACCATTATCTCCTAGTAAACCTAAACATCACGCACCGAATTTCAAAGAAGAACAAAGCGCAAAAATCCCTGCACTAACTTTGCTTACTAACCTTGGCTACCAATTCATCCCGCCGAGTGAATGCATGGCAATGCGTGGCAACAAAACCACGGTGATCTTGCCGCAAATCTTACGCAAGGTTCTGAGCTTTAAAACCTATTCTTTCATGGGAAAAGAGCGCCATTTATCAGAAGCCGCGATTGATAAAATCGTACAAGAGCTGGCTAACCCTGCCATGAATGAAGGGCTAAAAGCCGCCAATGAAAAACTCTATAATGCGTTAACCTACGGAATTGGCGTCACTGAGTTTGTCGATGGTAAAAAAGCCAACCCAACCATTCACATCATTGATTGGGACATACCTGAAAACAACCAATTCCATTTCACCGAAGAGATGGAAGTTGATAACGCCCGTGGTACAGGTAAACGCATTCCTGACGTGGTCTGTTTCGTTAATGGCTTGCCTTGGGTAGTGATAGAAGCAAAACGCCCTGATAGCAGCATCAATGGCAAACCCACCATCACCGAAGGTATTTCGCAAAACATCCGCAACCAAAAAGTAGATGAAATCCCTCATCTTTTTGCTTATAGCCAACTGTTATTGTCTATCAATGGGCATGATGGTTTATACGGTACGTGCGGCACACCTGAGAAGTTCTGGGCGAAATGGAAAGAAGAAGAAATCACCGAAAGCACCTTTGAACGCCTTAAGAACACGCCACTGAATGACGCGCAACTGAATGCGATTTTCAGCCATCGCACGTCAGCGATCAAAGATGAATATCTATCACTGATTGCAGGTGGTGATTTGGTGGTGACAGATCAAGATCGCTTGTTAGTATCCCTGCTGCGCCATGACCGCCTGCTAGAACTAACCCGTTTATTTACCCTATTTGATAAAAAAGCGGGTAAGATTGTTGCGCGTTATCAGCAAGTGTTTGGCATTAAAGCCTTAGTGGAACGCATCACCTCTTTTGACGACAAAGGTGCACGTAATGGTGGTGTGATTTGGCATACCACAGGTTCGGGTAAGTCTTTTACGATGGTGTTTTTGTCAAAAGCACTGATTTGGTTAAAAGAGTTAGCGAAATGCCGCGTTGTGGTTGTGACCGACCGTGTGGATTTAGAAGACCAACTTGCTCGCACCTTTGCATCAGGTGGCGCACTGTCAGATAAAGACAAAAAAGAGGCGATGGCAACCACAGGCAAACGCCTTGCTGAGCAAATCGGTAAAGGTAATGAACGTATCATCTTCTCAATCATCAACAAGTTTGGTACAGCGATTAACCTACCTGAGTGCTACAACGATAGCCCAGACATTATCGTATTAGTGGATGAGGGACACCGTAGCCAAAACGGTGAGAACAACATCCGAATGCAGCAAGCCTTGCCAAAAGCGGCTTACATCGGTTTCACAGGTACACCTCTGCTGCAAGACGATAAAACCGAGAACAAGTTCGGTAAGATCATTCACTCTTACACCATGCAGCAAGCCGTCGAAGATGGCACCGTCACCCCTTTGCTTTATGAAGAACGTATTCCCGATCTGAGCACCAACGACAAAGCCATTGATGCTTGGTTTGATCGCATTACTGATTCGCTATCGGAAAAGCAACGTGCTGACTTAAAACGCAAGTTTGCGCAAAAAGGTCAGATCTATCAAACCGAAGGGCGATTAGAGCTAATCGCTCACGATATTTCTGGTCACTTCCAAAACTTTAAGCAGCAAGGTTTAAAAGGACAACTGGCGTGTGATTCTAAAGCCTCAGCGATCCGCTATAAGAAGCTTCTTGATCAAATCGGTAAAGTCACTTCAGTGGTTGCGATGTCACCACCTGATACCCGTGAGGGACACGATAACGTCGATAGTGAAAGCACCGATCTGGTACAAAATTGGTGGAAAGAAAACGTCGCACAAAAAGGCTGGAGCGATGAAAAAGCCTACACCAAGCACATCATTGCAGAATTTGAAAAGGATGAAGGCCCCGACATTATGATCGTGGTCGATAAGCTATTAACAGGCTTTGATGAGCCTAAAAACACGGTGTTATACATTGATAAACCGTTAAAACAGCACAACCTGATCCAAGCGATTGCGCGTGTTAACCGCTTACATGCGAAAAAGCAATTTGGTTATTTGATTGATTACCGTGGCATCTTACGTGAATTGGATACCACTATTGAGAAATACCAAGATTTAGCTGAGCGTACCCAAGGTGGCTTTGATATCGATGATCTTAAAGGTTTATATAACCGCATGGATACTGAGTACAAGAGGTTACCAGGTTTGTATGATGACCTGTGGGCAATTTTTTCTGGAGTGAAGAACAAGCAAGATGGTCAAGCACTGCGTCAGGTATTAGCACCAAAAATTGAAAATATTAATGGTCAGCTAACTGATACCAACTTAAAGCTGCGTAATGATTTTTATGATGCGCTGACCGCGTTTGCTAACTGCCTAAAAGTAGCTCTTCAATCAGCGACTTACTTTGAAGATAAGAGTTTCGACAATAAGCGAGATTTATACAAGAGCACGCTGAAATCCATGAGCCAACTGCGTCAACAAGTACGCGCAGATGCAGAAGAAACCGTGGACTACGATGAGTATTCGGAAAATATTCGCGCCATGTTAGACAAGCACATTGCAGGCGTGTCGATTGAAGAGCCAGAAGGCGCTTATCTGGTTGGCAATATGGGTAAAGATGCCAAACCAGAGCAAATGACCGATGATGAAGCCAATAACAAAAAGGATGTCATCACAGGTCGTGTAACCAAGATGATTGAGCAAGATCTGGCAGACGATCCGTATGCGCAAGAGTATTTCTCAAACTTGTTAAAGCAAGCCATCGAGAAAACCAAGGAGATGTTTGACAGCCCTGTAAAACAGTACCTTCTGTTTGCAGATTTCGAGCAGCAGGTTAAAGATCGTGAGGTAGCTGGAATGCCGACCGATCGCTTTGCAGAACTTGATCCTAAAATCAAACGTCATGTTCAAGCCTACTTTGGTCTGTTCTTAAAACATGGGTTGCTAAAAGAAAATGGGGGAGAGCCGTTACCTCTAACCGAGGAGCAATACTTTCAGTATGCGTTAGACATTGATGGCATTGTCCGTAAAGCGGTTGCCGAGTTTTCAATTAACCCATCGGAGATTGAAAACCAGATCCGTTTAGGGCTATTGCCACTGCTGTTCGCCGATGTGGGTATCGATAAAGCACAATCCATTATTACGGATGTCATTCAAATCACCCGCCTTGGCTTGTCAGGTCATTAAGTATGGCTTCTTTTAATCCTAAAGAAGGCAATATCGAGGAATACAGCTTCATCTATGGTGATGAAGCTGTTACCTACGAGGTGATCCGCAAAGCATTTACTGAAGGCAAGAAAAAGAAAATCACCATCCGAGTGCATCCAGATTGTCGAGTCGCTGTGACTGCGCCTCAAGATGCTGAAAAATCAGCAATCCATGAAGCGGTTATGCACCAAGCTAGATGGATTTGGAATGCCCTGACGGAGTTTCGAAGCCATTTAGAATATGTACAAACCAAGCACTACGTGAGTGGTGAGATGCAATTCTATCTAGGCCGTCGCTATGTGTTAAAGGTGGTTGAAGACAGAGATGCCATTTCCAATGTGAAGATGGAACGAGGCAAGCTGCTAGTCACACTTAATCGCTTTGATGATGATAAGTCCAAGCTCGTTAAAGCACTGGTATCTGGTTGGTATGGTGTGCGAGCTGAGCGCGTATTCCACGAACGTTTGGCTGAGCTTTTGCCACAAGCAACGTGGGTAGAAGGCATCCCGTCATTTCGCATTATGCCGATGCAAAAACAATGGGGAAGCTGTTCAGCCAAAGGTACGTTGATGCTTAACCCTCACTTGATCAAAGCCCCTAAAGAGTGCATTGATTACGTGATTTTGCATGAGCTTTGCCACATCGCAGAATACAACCACAGCGAGCGTTTCTGGCGCTTATTAACCAGTGTGATGCCCAACTGGAAAGAAGTGAAAAGCAAGCTAGATGGTATGGCAGAGTTGTATTTGAATGAGTAAGAAGAACAACAATGAGTAAATTATCGCAATCAAAGAAGATAGCATTATTCCTTCAAGATAACCCAAATCAACGATATACCGCAAAAGCGATTGCTGAAGCGATCACTACACGTTATCCAGAAGATTATGCTGAGAAAAGAGCTAACCCTCGGTTTGAAACAGAGCAAGACTTCATTTCACAAGTTGTCGCTGAAATCGGCTCTCAGAAACAAAGTATTCTTAATCAAACAGATAAGATTAAATGGCAAGATAAACCACGCCCTAGAGTGTACTGGTTTGATGATGGCTCGTTGTTGGCGAATGACGAACCTCTACCCGAAGAAGAACCGTCAGACGAAGCGCCTATTCAGAATACGTTGAGTGAGCATGATTTATATCCGCTCTTAATGGATTACCTAAAGTCAGAGCATCAACTTTACTGCTTACGGATAGATGAAAAACGTTCTAAGAACAATTTAGGCAGCGGTGGCAATCAGTGGTTGCATCCCGATATTGTCGCAATGGAACCGGTTGCTCAGCAATGGCATCAATACGTTAAAAGCTGTGTGCTTCAAGGTGGCGGTCAAAGCGTTCGCCTGTGGTCATTTGAAGTTAAGAAAACCCTAACGATGGGCAACGTACGTAAGTGTTTCTTCCAAGCGGTTAGTAACTCGTCATGGGCTAGCGAGGGCTACTTAGTAGCAACGTCGATTGCTGATAGCCGTGTTGAGCAAGAACTGCGTATGTTAAGCGCTTTGCACGGTATTGGGGTTATTTTACTTTCTGTAAGTAACCCATCAGAAAGTGAGTTGCTGCTACCTGCTAAAAAGCGTCCTGAGATTGATTGGCAGTCCGTGAACCGAATTGTTGAAGAAAATGCTGACTTCAAAGACTTTATCGATCTTGTTTCAAACTACTACCAAACAGGTCGTGTCCGCAGCAAAGATTGGAACCATTAAGAAAATCTATTATGCATTGCCCCTCTTGCGAAAAACATATTGGTTGGGATTGGCTCGAAGATGAGTATATTGAACCCAATGAAGCCTTTGATTGTCCACATTGCGATGAAACCTTGCGCTACGAAGTAGATGAAGGCACATACCTTGGTGCCCAGCATGTAACTATTGAAGTTGTGGATGATTGAAATGAAAGTTAACCCGAAACATGCAAAATAAGCGCATTATTATTCGCTTTAATATATTCCCATTCATATTGTAACAAGCAAGAATGAAATATTTAGGTTTTTTACTCTAAGCAATAATTGTCCAAAAACGAGCTAGCTCATGTGATGGCTAGCTTGTGTTCAAACTTTATGTCCTCTAACAAATGATGTGAAGCTTAAATCAATGGACTATGTTTCCTCATTTGAGATATCAGCAATTAATTTAAGTAGTAGCTTTCTTTGTTTTATCGATAACTTTGAGATCGCAATAGCCAGCTCAGCTGAGCTCTCATCCTCACAAAAAAAATAGTTTAAAGGTACGCCAAGCTCGTCAGCAATCTTTTTTAATGTGCTGATATCCGGCGTATGCTTTCCTTTCTCGTACTGATTCATTCTCGCACTTGCCGAACTTTCATCGATGCCGACACGAACTCCCAATTCTTTTTGGGAGATCTTTGCTCTTTTACGGATCTCTTTGAGCCGCACTGGAATAGGGTTGTCGTTCGACATTTATTATTCATACTAATTAGCTCTGGTTAACTAAGATTTTCTTAGTTTTACTGATTTCTGTATACTAAGCAATCCTTAGTTTTTTGTTGGAATAAGTAATACATGAGACGTTCTATAAAAATCAGTGCAGAGATGCATAAGTTATTGGTTGAAAGAACATTAGATGGATTTTCAGTAATTGAATTGAGGGATGAATATGTTTTTTTAAATGCTTCTAAGATTGATTCAGATGAAGCGAGAAAAAAAGTTTACCGACAAATCTTAAGATTTTTAAAGCAAGGATGGCTTAGAAGTGAGGGGCGTGGTCGCCAAAAACGATACTTCCAGACTGACTCCTTTAAGGCTCTTAATGTTGAAAAAAAAGTAGGAAGTGTCGATGTTAAAATGCCTTCGAAACATGATTATTCACTGTTAGTTAATGAATGTAATCAATATAAAGGAGAGCTGGAAATTGTTCTTGGTGAGATTGATGAATATCAGTCACTCAATGTTCGATTTCCTGAATTGGAACCTAAATTAACAACACTTCTAGATGAGGCAAAAGAGCGTTCTGCATATCTACTAGGAAAAGTTAATGGATTAACGAAAGTGCTTAAAATGCTCTACGAAGGAAAACAATCGTGTTAAGAAAATGGCAAACGGAATGTTCTGAACAAGCGTTGCAAAAATATAAAGAAAACAAGCAACACTTTTTTTGTCAAGCAACTCCAGGAGCTGGAAAAACGGTGCTCGCTGCTACCGTTGCATCAAGGTTACTTACCGAAGACATGATCGATCTTGTTTTGTGTTTCTCTCCGTCTTTAAGTGTCTCTAATGGAATCAAAAAAACCTTTTCTCAGATTTTAAATTGTACATTTAATGGCGGTCTAGGTTCTATTGGACAGTCACTAACATATCAATCCATTGTAAGCGTGCCATAAACACCGCATTCTAATCACTTTACTCGAAGAATAAGATCAAATCTCCAATCCAAAGGAGATTTAAAATGGCAACACGACGTACCAATCAAGAATGGCAGACTTTGTTTGAGTGCTATGAATCCAGCCAACTCACTCAACGTGCTTTTTGTGAACATCACGGATTAAGTCTTTCCACGTTTCATGCCAAACGCCAACAGTTAACACACCTTCAAACACCACAGACTAACGGCTTCGTCAAAGCAAACGTTGTAGAGCAGACAACACGTTACCATATGACGCAAATACCTACCGCGAATATGACACTTTTTGTCAACGACGTTGAGCTGAGTATTCCTCAAGGCACGCCCGCTGCCTACCTGGCAGAACTCATTGGAGCCTTGTCATGAAACATATGCTAAGTGCACCAGATATTTATCTGTATCGTGAGAGTGTCGATTTTAGAAAGTCCATCAATGGCCTCGCGGCGATTATCGAAAGTGACACCGATTTACCCTTGGGAAGCGGCGCACTATTCCTGTTTACCAATAAACAGCGCGACAAAATCAAAGTGTTGTACTGGGATAAAACAGGCTTTGCACTTTGGTATAAACGCCTTGAAAAAGCCAAGTATAAATGGCCGTCAAAAGAGAAAAATGACGTGTTTACCCTGACTCAATGCGAGCTTGATAGACTGCTTTCTGGCTTCACGATTATCGGCCATAAACCCGTTCAAATAAACGATTTTACAATGACTTAATCGATAATAAAGCTATATCCACCAAGCGTTAACGGCATGACTTTAGTATAATAAATGCCATGAAAAAGACGCCAAATATCAACCCAGAAAGCCAAGATGTTGCCGAGCTACAAGCGATGGTGAAAGAGTTGTTGGCGTTGCAAAAACACAGCGAATCTCAGTGGAAACAAGAGCGTCAATCTCTGCTTGAGCAACTCAAACTGGCTTTCGACCGCCAGTTCGCAAAACGCTCGGAGGCGTTAAAGCCTACGATGAATCTCAAGGTGACGTCTCAACGAAGCGGAATGTGAAGCCGCTAAGGAAGAAGAGGTTGAGGTTACGACGACCACCACAACCACAACGAAGAAACGCGGTAAGCGTAAGCCTCTTCCAAAGACCTTACCTCGTGAAGTTATCGAACTTGATTTAGACGACCATGAAAAGCAGTGTGCATGCTGCAATCATGACCTGCATAAAATCGGTGAAGACAGCAGTGAAAAGCTGGAGTTTTCGCCAGCCGTACTCAAAGTGCTGGAATATGTTCGCCCTAAATATGCTTGCCGCCAGTGCGAGCAAACTGAAGACAGCAATCACATCGTTCAAAAGCCAGCACCGCAAAGCATTATCCCGAAGAGCTTTGCCACAGAAAGCTTGCTTGCCAACATCATTCTTGGCAAATACCAGTACGCGATGCCACTTTACCGCCAAGAGTCGCTGTTTACCCAGTCGGGAATCGAGCTATCACGAACCACTATGGCCAGATGGGTTATCCAAGTTAGTGAGAAGTTCAAACCACTCTATGCCGCTCTAAAAGAGCACCTACTTCAACAAGTGGTGGTCCAGGCGGATGAAACGCCACTCAATGTTCTCAAGGAAGAAAAACAGTGTTACATGTGGCTCTACTGCTCGGGCGCAGACTCGCCAGAAGCCGCACTCCCCAATGTGAAGAATATTGCCTTGTACGACTATCAAAACAGTCGCGCGAGGGCATGCCCTGTTGCCTTCTTGGGGGATTACAGTGGTTATCTACAAACCGATGGCTATGGTGCCTATGATGGTCTTTATCACGTCACCAATGTTGGCTGCATGGCACATGCACGGCGAAAGTTCATGGAGGCTAAGAAGCTTCAAGGTAAAGGTAAGTCAGGCAAAGCAGATAAAGCGCTGGCCAAAATCCAGAAGCTCTATGGGATAGAATCGCGCTTAAAAGGTGCGACTGTCGAAACACGAAAAGCAGAACGTCAACTGCATAGCAAACCGATACTGGACGAGTTGTACGAGTGGATGACATCTCAACAAGTGATAGCGTCTAGCCCGCTGGGTAAAGCGATAAAATACACGCTCGGCCAATGGCCGAAGGTGATCCGCTATATCGATGACGGTCACTTATCGATAGACAATAACCGCGCTGAACGCGCAATTAAACCGCTGGTCATTGGCAGAAAGAACTGGTTGTTCTCGAACACGCCAAATGGTGCTGATGCGAGTGCGATGCTTTACAGCATCGTCGAGACTGCGAAAGCCAACGGCCTTATCCTCTACGACTACATGGTCAAGTGCATGAAAGAGCTCGCGAAAGCTGAGCCCGATATCGATGCACTCCTACCTTGGAACCTCAAACACTAACAAATATCGCCCCGTGGGTTCATGGGGCGTTTACAATCCATTCAATTTATTAATGATGATTTTTGGAAGACGTTACGTAACCATCGAGTATTTGTAGTATTTGATGAAATTCACCATTGCTCAGGATCTGAGCTTGAAAATGCAAATGTTTGGGGACAACAAGTACTTACGAAGATTCAAGGGCTTGCTACTTACACACTTGCCATGTCTGGTACTCCATGGCGTTCTGACTCTCTACCAATAGTAATGTCTGAATATAGTGACCCTGAAGGTAAAATTCTCGTTGATTATCAATATACCTTAAAGCAAGCAATTTTTGATAAGGTCTGCCGTTCTCCAAAGTTGGTACTGGTTGATAACGAGCATCTTTCAGTAACCAGCGATAAAAAAGTTGAATCGTTTTCTTCAATTTTAGAAATGTTAAAGCAAACAAAAACTTCATATCAAAGTGTTATACATAACCAAGAAGCGATGGAGTATTTACTAGGGCTCGGCTGTAAGAAACTTGCGGAAATTCGAACTCAATCACTTAATGCTGGAGGGTTAGTTGTTGCCTCTTCCGTTCAGCACGCTCAAACAATCCAAAAGATACTCTCTCAAACGTACGCTCAAACAGTCTCAATCGTGACTTACCGTCATGCAGAACCTTTAGCCGAAATCGAACGCTATCGTAAAAGCGATGCTCAATGGATTGTCAGTGTTGGAATGATCAGCGAAGGTACTGATATACCTCGACTTCAAGTTTGTTGTCACATGAGTTCGGTCAAAACAGAATTGTATTTTAGGCAGATTTTAGGACGTATCCTCCGAGTAAATAGCTTAATTGATCAACAAGCGTGGCTCTTCACGTTCGCAGAACAAAGCCTAATAGAGTTTTCTGAGCGGATTGAACAAGATATTCCTGATTCTTGTCTGTTTACAAAGATAACCAATGCAATTGAGTTAGAAGAAAAAGCTCAATGTATTCACCTAAATGAAAATAATCGGTTAGAAGAACGGGATGAAACGAACTCAGAGTTGATCTGGGGGAAGACGACTAACGTCAATACCAATTCAGCAGATGCCTTTATTGCAATTGAAGAACTGAGATTAGGGGCTTTTAAACAGCGCGTCATCTCAGCTTTTATATAGTTTAAATATGTTCTGTTCGCTCTAGTTCAATGCCGCCAATATACTTTGACTGATGTCAGGTTAGTAGGAGCGTACCATACAGTCTTTCCAACGTTAGTTTCAGAAAGACTGTTGTGTATTGTCTATAAAATGAGTTATGTCTTTAAATGGGGTTGGCCATTAAGCTATTCAAAGAACATATCAGCCTGAAACTCAGCTTTCTTGTTATGCAGTCCCCGATCTTCCAGCCAAGAGTAAAATCTACTTCTAGAAATCGAAACACCGCGTTCGTTTAGTTTTCTTAAGATTTCAGCTTTGGAGGTCTTGGCGTCGAGGAGGCTTAATATAAACGCAGTATGTTCATCAAGTTTGGATTTAACTTTTTGTCCCTTTTGACGACCAGATGATAGCCCACTGGCTTTTCGTCTGGCATGACCTGCTTTAGCTCGCTCAGAACGTTTCTGAGCCTCTACTGCGCTGGCAAAGGACTGTCCTATAACTGTAAAAATGATATCAGCGTTATCAACATTTTCTGAGCTTATGACAGTATCGTTATATGCGAGATGTAATTCACCATATGAGGCTATTTGGCCTATAGCACCGACCAACTCCATAACCTTATGACGACCTAATCGAGTGATATCCGATACAATCAGGCTTTGTTGAGAGGTGATGAGAGAAGATAACTTTCGCTCACTCAGTTCTGTCTTGGAAGCTGACACATGTTCTTCGATCCAATCTGATATCTGTATGCCACGTTTAGTGGCATAAGCCTGAATCGCTTCTCTTTGAGATTCGCCATCGGCTTTCTGTGTATCTGATACTCGAATATAACCAATCATGCCTGCCTCCAAGTGAAAGAGTTACTTATTGATGGACGGTTATTTGCTGTTTAGGTAGTCCAATACAACTTCGTGGTGATCTTTGGTCTTAAACTTGTTGAACACATGTTCAAGGTTGCCAGACTCATCAATCAGGAAGCTTGTTCTTACAACACCCATGTTCTCTTTGCCCATGAACTTCTTCAGTTGCCAAACCCCGTACTTTTCACATACTGCATGTTCTTCATCGGCTAGAAGAGTGAAGTTCAGTTCTTGCTTGTTGATAAAGTTCGTCAGTTTTTTTGGGGTATCAGGGCTTACACCAAGCACAACAACATTGTGAGCATCTAGTTCAGCTTTAGTATCACGCAGTCCTTGAGCCTGAACGGTACAGCCTGGTGTTGACGCTCGTGGGTAGAAGTACAGCAGTACTTTCTTTCCTTGCAGCTCAGATAGCGTTACTGGGTTATTGTCTTGGTCATTCAGGGTAAAATCAGGTGCAGTTTGTCCAGCTTCTATTGCCATCGGTTTTTTTCCTTACTTTCTTAATTAGTGGTGTGTGGCGTAGCGATATTTCCTACGTCCTTTTTAGAGTATTTTTATTACGTTAGAGTGTACATTTTTATCGATAATTCAGTGTCCTGTCTAGTGATTACACTAGGCAGGACGTTTTTAAATTACAGAGTGAAAAGCTACTTTGGCTTTTTAAATTGTGGAGTAATAATGTTATCGGAACGGGTCGATACGATTTTATCCATTGCTTTTTCTCGCTGACTTTCATGCAACATATCCATCAACTCTTGAACGATTTTGATATGCGTGGCAGCTTGAGCAGCTAACGCCTCTTTATGGCTTTTAGCTTCGTCGTAATATTCTTTTTTCTTTTTATTTGCTTGCGTCCTCTCACCTTTGAGTGACTTAATTTCTTTTTGAAGAACTTCAATGGGGGAGTGCGTGGTTTCATCTTGAGCAAGTTGCGCCTCTAATGACATGTTTTTTATCATTAAAACAACGTCATCATGCCTTCTGAGTGCGCCAGCAGACAGACCCGCTTCTTTTTCAACATTACTATTGTTAATTTTGAGCTTGCCCTTGCGAGCTTTGTTACGAAGCTCTTTCGATGTTAACTTGGTTATGTCACCATCCAAAAGCCTTTCTAACGCACTGATTAGCTTATTTTTAGTTGCTTGTGACATTATGATGTTACTCCATATGGGATAAGCATGTTTGTCACTTCATCGGGAAAGGTAACAGGCTCAAAGTCGATATCTAAATCTCTCAAAATACGTTCAGCGGCTTGAATTTTTATATACGATTCAGACGCGGTTTGAGGGGTTAACTCATCGTTTTCAATGTCATATAACATGTGTATTTCAGCCTCTTTACGCTTTGCTTCTGCAAATACGGCATCAACGATGAAATCATTCATGCAGTCTACACATTCTATGAGGTTAACTTGCGTTCTTAAACTACAGGAAGTCGAGGTGCAATATATGCCCGGCGCAACGGCATGAATGTGGCGGTTTTGAGTTCGAATTTGCTTTTTCCAATAGTTAAGAGAAAGCATGTCATTGTCTACCTTATCTTTAAATAAGTTGCGGTCTGTCCGCATCATATTTTTCGCAAACTCTTTGCCTTTACCACCTGCAACTCGCTCTTTGTTTGCCAGTTTTTGATAGATGTTTAAATAGATTTGGGCTTGTTGGTTAACCCTTTCTTCATCAATGGCATTGGCAAGAGTTTTCTGTTTCCGAAGCTTTTGAAATTTACTGGCATTCTTTGCATAGTGGCGAGTCATTGCCATAGATACATGGCTAAATTGCTGTTTTAGTTGCGGAAAACTGCAAAGTTCAAAACCTATTAAATAATAGGCAAAAGAGCGACGAAGTTGATGCCCTGTAAATACATAATCCTGACCAACGGTAAACGACAAATTGGGATCAGATGTTTTTAAATCAACAATGTCTTCATTGGTAAGCGCCAGTGCTTTACCCAGTGCCTTTTCAAACCAAGCTTGTGAATGTTTACCTAATTGCCTCTTAGTTACTTCACTACAGTCTTGTTTTGTTTTATGGAAAAAAGATTGAGAGTTTGGATGACGCTTTCTTAGTGGCGAATGCAGCGCTTGTAGTACTTCATACGCTTTCATGCCTGTCTCGGTGGTGACAAACTCATCTTGTATTGATTGTGCGCCCTTGGTCGTTTTTGATAAGTCGGTATGGATAACGTGTATCTTCTGCCTTTTGATTACCTCTGTCGTGCAGCCCTGAGCGGTGTTCAGATGATACATTTCATCGGCTCTCATTCCCGTTCGAGCCATTAGTCCCCATAAGCAGCCACCATTAATGTGTGTGAAGAGTTTTTGAGCCTCTTTAAGGTTGGTGATTGTCCATGGCCCAATCGTTAGCTTACGTTTGGTGTGGAAGGTATCAATGTGCGCTTGGTGAATCTCTGATTTATGGCGCTGAAGAAGCGTCAATGTTTCTTCTTCATTTGGAGAATGCAGTGCTAAAAAGGCGGCTTGAAAAGCAAGGGTGCGCTGTTTGGTCCATTTGCTCGTTTTCGATAAATACCAGCGAATAGTACCGTTTTTCAATCGGGCTTTATCACTGACCAGATATTTAGCATACCCCTGATATGCCGTATCAGAGTAAGTGGCAATATATTGTGAAAGTTGTTCTAGTTCATCACGAAGGGCGTAAGCGTCAGTAATCAGTGCTTCTGACTTTTGAAGGCCAAGGTAATACAGCCGCTGTGGAATGACAGTATGCTGCTCAGCATCTTTTATGGCTAAACCAAAGTCAGCGGCGTTAAGCTTTTTGTTCAGCTTAACCTCAAACGGCAAACCTCTGGCTTCGGTGTAAAGGCGATTTAATCCGGTGTAAATAGTTTCTCTTTCAAAGTCGATATCTGTAAAACCTGTTAGTGCCCACGATTCGAGTCGGTCAAAATCTAAACTTGATAAAGTGTTACACCCTTCATCTAAAAGGGGGGTAATCACTTTTTTGAGGTCATTTAATGCATCATAAAGAGTGTGAAATGAATAATCACGAGGTGAGAGCCACATCATTTTAAGCACGAGACTGATAAGCTGATTTTTAAGATTACGCTCTATTACCTTACCATCGAATGTAAAATCAAGGGTGAGGGTTCCTCTTGCTCTTGGTTCGAAATAAGGTTGTAGGTTTCTCCAAGCGTTGTTGTCGCCTATTTTCCCCAAGGATTTTCCTGTCACCGTAAAACCAACATCAAGGTTTTCGAGTTCATCCCAATCACCACGCTCAATGGCCGGTTTTAATACATCAATCAAGTAATTAGTATGAGCGCCAACATTTTCTTGTGCTTTAAGTAGCTTACTTTGATATTTAAGGTCACTGAGTTTTATCATTTTAGCCTCCCTAAAGTTAAAATTGCGTGGTCGATAGAGACTCGCGGATGACGCCCTTGGGTGTTAAATTTCGACATGGCTTCTTCAAATACAGTGTCACTCGCCCCATCGAGCGTAAGCTCAAATTGTTCAATTTTTTCATGAGCTTCACTTTTCGCATCGGGGTACATATTAAGGGTGTCTTTTAGCGCATCGATTAATGAAATGAGCTTATAAATTGCCTCCGTTTCATTTACCGCCTTTGCTGATTGGCATTTATGACACATATCAAATTCAGTACAAGGTAAGTTCAATCCTAACGCATGGTTTGTGGCTCGCTGGGTGTTCTTGCCATCAATAACCTGTTGCCCATTGCACACTAACCCATTGGGGTTGGTTTTTATGCTTTCTTCGCGCATTTTCTTCGCCTCATCGTGTGACAAAATCGGAATACCGCGCCTTTTCGCAACAATCGCCTTTGCTTGCTCGACATTTGTTTCATCATTGATGTTTTGTAAAACTTCTATCCCCTGACTTGTGATGACATTATTTAGCCGTGGGTCGCCGTTAAGGTAATTTCTATCCAGTGTTTCCAACGTGTTGCCGAGTAGGCTTTGAGCCGCTTGAATGCCGCCATCCGCATAAACTTGGTTGCTGGTCATTTCTCGCCAGCGACTCGATTGAAGAGAAAGATAATAATGGTTTGGCTCAACAGACCAAGTCCCCATTAACTGTCCTGAAATAGGGCTGATGCCTTCCCAGTCGTGAGGAACGCCACGGCTACTTCTAGTTAAAAGTAGCCGTTCATATTTCTTGGGGTGTTTGTCAGCGTTCTCATTGGCATAGTGCTCAATATCTTTGATTAACGCTAAATCAGAGGCTGGCACGTTAAAGCAACCATGAAGGCCGTTTCTATAGTTAAAAGAAACCGTAATATAGCCATCACTGTCTTTTTCAGAGTATGTAAGTGGAAGTAATATATTTTTCAGCGGTAAGTCTGTGTAGCAAGATAAAATACAATAGGCACTGTTTGTCGCCCCCTGTACAGCCCCAGTTTTGGCAATTGCTTCAACTTTTTTGTGAACAACAGTGCGCCCCAGATGATTTACAGTTTTCTTTAACGTGATTGCTTGTTGATTTCGGTAGCCGTAAAACAGTGTCTTAAACCAAGGCAGGTTACCAGCTCGGTTTGGAGATAACAGGTGCAGTTGATTAACGAGCTTTTTATTTATCTCTCTCAGGTTAAAGCTATCACTTACGTTCGCAGCATTATTGAGGGTAAAAAGTAACGGATCGCCATCCTTTGTGTTGCCATAGAGTTTAGACAGTCTCTCTAGGAGTTTAATAAACTTCACACCATCACGCTTATCAACATCAAATGTCTCACCGAGTAACAGCGCATCGACCTCTTTGTTCGCTCTAGGCTTGTAACTAGAGACTCTCACTGTCTCTAGTGTCTTATCTCGCTCTTCAATATGTACTTTAACTGGGTGTGAAATACTTCGAACGTTGCTGTCATTCAATGATGTAAAAAAACACATCAAATGATAGGCAGCGCCCATCGTGAGATTAAAAGCAGCGGCATGGTTAACGGCTGTACCATCTTTTTTACTACCACCGGCTTTTATATCCAATGATGTGGGGATTTGCACCACTTCCTCATGCTCGCCAAGGGCAATGACAATTGGCAGCGTGGCTGGTAAAGGCGTATTGTTTTCTTTGGCTGCAATAAGCTGTGTTGCGAGAGCGTAAAACACATTACTCAAACGTGCCACAAGCAGCTTTTCTTCTGGCTCTGAATATCCCACAAAAGGCGTACTTTGCCCTGTAAACCCTCGATGGTGGCGAGCCCAATCAGCAACGGGCAAGGCACACCAATCGAGTGCACTGCGAAATGCTGATAGTTGATTCCCAGCTGACGCTTCTTTAATGCCTATTTCATCACCATGGTTGTATTCCCACAATCGCTTGGAGGGGTGATACATTTTGATACGATGCCTTAACTCGCCATCGTTGCCAGCAAACTTTAAGTAACCACTTTCAGTAAATGGGTCAACATCTACTGCATCACAAAAAGCAATATAGCTGCGTAAGCTATCGTAGGCTACTTTAACGGTGGCTGCTGAGTTTCCATTGCTGACATATTGATTTGCTTTTTTGCAAAAGCGCCGAATGAATTCAGTTCGACTACTTATTTTCTGCTTTTTCTTGTCGCACTCTAAGTGCAATAAGTGAGAGACATCGAACGATTTTGGTTGATTTGATTTAACCTCTTTATAAGGGATCGTCAGGTTTAAAGGCACGACATTTTGACTGTTGCGTACACGCTTAACGGCGTTAGATTGCCTTGCAATTTTACTTTTTGCCATTACACCCAACCTCCGTTTATTTTGCGATTTTTCGCTCTAGCTGTGCGGATTTGGTCGTCCATTTTATTCATGAACTTAATGTATTTTTCAGTGGTTGAACTGCTCGCGTGCCCCATCAATTCAGCCAGTTCGTCCATCAGGTAGTCATAGTCAACTGTGCGCGTTTTCGACTCCTGCCAAAGAAAATGAGTTGCAAAGGTAGAACGTAAATCATGAATGCGGTAGTACCATGAAGAGTCCACTTCACGTATCTGTTTTCGAAGGTTTGAAAAGTGTGTTTCCAGCGTCTTATTTGAGTATGGTGTCCCTTTATTTGAAATAAAGAGGTAATCCACGGCATCTAAAATGTCGCCAGCCTGCACAAGTTCATTGCGTTTATCGAGGTTCTTCAACCGTGCGTGACTTTCCTTGTATATTTCTAACTCTTCGTAAAGCTCAATGGGGATATGTATTGTGCGGTGCTTACTGAATTTTGTGTGAGTAATTTGGATTGGCACAACATCTAAGTTACTGTAATCAGCCTTTCCTATCTCATTGGCGGGGAAGTGAGTGGCTTCATCAATTCGGAGTCCTGCCTCGTCACATAGTCGGAAGATTAATGCGGTCGCTTTGGGTAGTGAAGATACATGTTTATTGAATAAAGCCCTGTGCTCTGGGTGCATCGGCTTGAGCTTGTTATGAATAGGGGTATTATTTTTTTTAGGAAACATCTTCATGATATTGGATGTTTCATAAGTACGTTCAGAGTCCGATTTTGTATGAGCCAACATGTCGTGCTGGTTTAACTCTTGATGCACTTTTCCAGTTGTGTAATGAGTAAGCACATGCTGGTCGTTATTTTTTATATAGCCGTATTTTTGCATCCACTTATAGAATCCCATTACGGCACTCATATAACTTCGAGCAGTAGATAAACTAAAGGCTTCATCGCCATTAGCCCCTTCAATGTTATTGCAGTTAGCAAGGAGAAACTCAGCAAACCGCCAAGGTGCGCCTTCTTCCTCATATTTGGTGAGAGATTTATAGCTTAAGTATTCAGGGGGAATGATATTTCCATCTTCGTCTTCTTGCTCTAGACAGGTTGAATCTAAGAATCGAGTAAAGGCGAGTAGCCCTTTAGCAATAGAGCCTGTGTCTTTTACTTTGCCTTCACCACGTAATTTCGAGACTAAATAGAGAGATTGAGGATAGACAACCAACCCATCACGACCAATGATGATGTCGGTTTTCTTTACGAACTGTTTTAAGCTCGAAGGATCTAAGGTGGCAGAGAAAGCAACTTCCCCTGTTTCTGTTTCAGTGCAGCTGTTTATCTTGAGCTTGGCTAATGTATCAACCTTTATTGGCAATAACCAACAATCATCATAAACGTCTAAGCATGTGCTATTTGTTTCTATCACAAACAATCCTCAATATGTTACCCACATATTAAAGGTAGTTTGTCATAAAAATTAATCAAGGTTATCTGTCAATGAAAATTTCTAAGGGTAAACTTCTTAAGCCCCCATACACCGAACTGATCAGCTACGGCATGATCTTCATCAGATAAAAGGGTGAAGTTTAAGTTATCGCGCTCGATAAATTTTGGCAGACGTTTTACCGCATCAATACTGATACCAAGTACCACCACATTTTTTTCATCAAGCTCGGTTTTGCTATCACGCAGTCCACATGCTTGAACCGTACAACCTGGAGTCATTGCTTTAGGGTAAAAATAAGCAAGTACTTTCTTACCTTTAAAATCACTGAGACTAACAGGCTCGTTATTTTGATTCATTAAAGTAAAGGCAGGTGCAGGCGTGCCTGCTGTGAGCGTATTCATAAGTATAATATCCTTTTAGGTATCGTATCGCGATGCATTGCATGTTGAACGAACATGAGGCTGATAATGAAAGTTTTGTTATTTTTACTTTCGTTAATGTGTATGACCAATAAAATTCACAGACCCTTTTGCTGATAAGCTCTGGCACAAGGTTTCAAATTCCTCTTGCAGTGTCATCAGATTACAGTCTTCAGGTAAATTTGTACTAATTTGCAAAACAAGTTGATTCATTGCTCCCACTGTTTGGCTTTCAACGGTATTAGCGCTAAGCGTCGAAATATCGATATGTCGGCTCGCCATAAAGTGAGTAAATTGCTTAATTAAACCTGGGCTATCATTAGCTTCAACATGGAAATCAGTGGTATAAGGGAAAAAACGATGTTGGTGCTTGCTCGTACGTTTTATAACAGTAATAAGATCATGCTCTTGCCCTTTTAATGGCAGAGTCGATTCAATTCGAGAAATTGCATTGTTATTACCTGATAACAGCATGATCAAGGTAAACTCAGAACCAAAAAGGGCAATGCGGCTATCTACGATATTGCAGCCACATTGAGTCACAAGGTGGGTGATTTCATCAGAGATACCTGGGCGATCAGTACCTACAGCAGTGATGACAAGGTAGTGTTCCATATTGGTCTTCATTGTAAAATTATAATCTAAGCATGTTAGCACAGACTGCTATTGATACGATGGCAAATTTAATAACAATAGCCTTTACTGTTGAGATGAGTTTGACTGATTTTTAAGCAAAAAAAAGGAAACATTACTGGGTTTATTAATATTTGGGTTTCAAAGTACAAAATTGTGATGAAAGAAGGTGATAAAGCCTGTTAGTTAACTGTTTTCAATCAGCCTTTGCTTGAGTTTATAGTCACTCAAAAGTACCATGACAAAGTTATACCCTAACGGCTTTAGCATACAGCCCCATAAGGTAATGGTGAGAGAACCGTTTGGATATATAAGAAGAGGGGGATGGACATGTTTAAAGGAAGCATGGTTGCGCTATTAACTCCACTAGATTCAGCAGGCGAAGTAGATTACGTCGGTTTGAAAACGCTGGTGGATTATCATATTAACGCAGGAACAAGTGCGATTATTGCCGTGGGTACCACGGGAGAGTCTGCAACACTTACCGTTGATGAGCATATTAAGGTTGTTTTAAAAACATTGGAATATGTTGATGGACGAGTTCCTGTTATTGCAGGTACAGGCGCAAATGCGACGCATGAAGCCATCACAATCACCAAGCTTTTTTCTGGCACGGGTGTAGCAGCATGTTTAAGTGTTACACCGTACTATAATAAGCCAACCCAAGAAGGTTTATTCCAACATTATAAAGCCATTGCTGAAGCGACAGATATTCCGCAAATTCTTTACAATGTACCTGGACGAACTGCGGTAGACTTATTACCTGAAACTGTCGCGCGTTTAGCTAAAATCGATAATATTATTGGTATTAAAGATGCGACAGCTGATTTATCTCGTGTGAAAAAAACACGGGAACTTTGTGGTGAAGATTTCATCCAATTAAGCGGTGATGACGCTACAGCCGTAGACTTTGTCGCTGAAGGTGGTCACGGTGTTATTTCTGTCACGGCAAATATTGCCGCAGCAGATATGGCTCAAATGTTTTCACTCGCATTAAGTGGCCAAATTGACGCTGCACGAGAAATTAATCAGCGTTTAATGCCATTACACAGTCATCTGTTTGTTGAAGCGAACCCTATTCCAGTGAAATGGGCGGCTCATCAGTTAGGCTTGATTGATAATGGTGAATTACGACTACCGCTAACTGTATTAAGCGAGTCACAGCAACCGATTGTTAAACAGGCTCTTTTGGATGCCGGTGTGCTTTAAGTTGCACAAGCGTAGGAGCGCAGGAGCATAAATGAATTATAAATATCGACTAGCACTAGCTGCATTCGTGGTAACCAGTTTATCTGCTTGTTCAGGTGGGGCTGAGTCTCGTCGTCAGGCTAATCAAGATTTTAACTATCTTGATACTCAACCTTTAGAATCATGGACGCTGCCAACAGGGGCTATGCCTTTTAGTAATGCCAGTTACGCGATTTCAAGCAAGGCATTTACTGGTGATGTTGGTGCTAGCGTTGATATTCGCCCACCGCAACAGGTTCTTAATCTTATTCCTGGTATGCGCTCTAACGTGGACCAAGATGGTGTAACAGTTCAACTTCCTCGTACTTCTGATTTAACCAAACTATGGCAAGTTACCCAGAATTTGATCAGTAAAAATAACATTGGTATTGCAAAGCAAAGCGCTGATCGTATTGATACTGATTGGGTAAGCTGGACAAATGAAGATGAAGATCATGAAGTGGGCAGTCGCTATAGTATTGAGAAATCACCTGCGACGAATAGTTACCGCATTATCTTAACGGATTGGCGTGAAGATGGTAAAACGGTACCTGTTACTGCGAATAATAAACGTCGTTACAGCATTTTAATGACCAACTTAGTAATGTCTAAATACGATGAGAATATTCGAGAGCAAGCACGTTTCGCAGCGGCTGAGCAACTGAAAAATATACCAATTTCAATGAGTGTAGATCGCAGTGGTCTTCCTATCTTGGTTGCACGAGCAGCATACGATGATATGTGGGAACGCTTGCCAGCAGCATTAGCTAAACTTGGCTTTACTGTTGAAGATCGTAATCGTTCTCAAGGTATGATTGATGTGAAATATCGTGAACCTGATGATGAATTCTGGCAAAAGCTAGGTACGAAGCCGATGAAATTAACCGATGATACTTACCGTATTTTAGTTGGTGATTTGGGGAACCGTACATCAATCAATATCACAGATAGCGATGGTAAACCTGTGACTAGTGAAATATTAGAATCAGCGGCTCCTGCTTTTGCAGCAAGTTTCCAGAAATAATTAGCTATTTTTGTCATAAAAAAAACCGCTTTAGTTAAAGCGGTTTTTTTATATTTAATTTTTTAGCTTACGCCAAAATATGTTGAGATATTATTTAATCTCTACACCTTGCGCTTGAAGATCGGCGTGGTACGACGATCGTACAAATGGTCCACATGCAGCGTGTGTAAAGCCAAGATCGAGAGCGATTTCTTTAAGTTCATCAAACTCTTCTGGCGGTACATAACGCTCAACTGGTAAGTGGTGGCGGCTTGGTGCTAAATATTGACCTAGTGTCAGCATGGTAACGCCGTGAGCACGAAGATCTTTTAGTACTTGAATGATTTCTTCTTTGGTTTCACCTAAGCCCATCATCACACCTGACTTAGTCGGTACATCAGGATGAAGCTCTTTGAACTTTTTCAATAAATCCAAAGACCACTGGTAGTTAGCACCTGGGCGCGCTTTACGGTATAGGCGTGGTGCAGTTTCTAAGTTGTGGTTAAAAACATTCGGTGCGGTATCACGGAAGATCTCTAGCGCACGATCCATGCGGCCACGGAAATCAGGCACTAATGTTTCAATATGAATACTTGGGTTCTTTGCTCTAATCTCAGTAATACAGTCCACGAAATGTTGTGCACCACCATCACGAAGATCATCACGGTCAACAGAGGTTACAACCACATAGCGTAGTTTCATATCTGCGATTGTTTGTGCTAAATGGGCGGGCTCTTCAGCATTAGGCGGTAGAGGACGACCATGGGCAACGTCGCAGAATGGGCAACGACGGGTACAAATGGCACCTAAGATCATAAAGGTTGCTGTACCGTGATTAAAACATTCTGCTAAATTCGGGCAAGAAGCCTCTTCACAGACTGAGTGAAGTTTGTTTTTACGTAGGGCTGATTTGATTTCCTGAATACGCTTACTATCAGACGGTAGCTTGATTTTCATCCATTCAGGTTTACGTAATACTTCTTTTGGCGCTTCTTCGTTCGCAACATTACGAACTGGGATCAATGCCATTTTATCGGCATCGCGATATTTGACGCCTTGTTCAATCTTAATTGGTTTACTCATGGTTGATTGCTTTCCGTCATCCACTCGATTTTCGGATAATCGAGTAATTTAGTTAATTCTTCAACGAGTACAGGCTGAACTTCCGTCAGTTCAGTTGGGCCATTTAATGACGCAGTTTGTGTCATTTCCATTCCAGCATAACCGCAAGGGTTAATACGAAGAAAAGGCGCCAGATCCATATTTATATTGAGTGCCAGACCGTGAAAAGAGCACCCACGTCTGATCCGTAATCCTAATGAGCATATTTTTTGATTATTCACATACACACCAGGTGCATCAGGGCGAGCGTTAGAGCTAATCCCAAAGTGGGATAAAGTATTGATTACTGTATTTTCGATGTGCGTAACTAACTCACGGACACCTAATTTTCTTCGGCGTAAGTCGATCAAGATATAAGCCACTTGTTGTCCGGGACCATGGTAGGTTACTTGTCCGCCACGGTCACTTTGAACAACTGGGATATCGCCTGTGTTGAGCAAGTGTTCGACTTTGCCTGCCTGTCCTTGAGTAAAAACAGGTGAATGTTCTACCAGCCAGATTTCATCTGCCGAGTCTTCAGTTCGATTATTGGTGAAGTCATGCATGGCATCGTACGTCGCTTGGTAATCGCAACGGCCAAGGTTTTTAATAATAAGAGCTGTTTGCAATGTACTACCCAGATAATAATTAAGATGCCAATCATAAAGAAGGCTAGGTCAGGGCATTATACCTAAACTTGTTGCGGATGTAATGTTAACGACTGATGAAGGAGTTATGGGTAATAAATGAGGATTATAAGAAGGTAAAGAGAATTAAAAGATAGGCGGTATTGATAACCGCCTGAAAGATAGTGCTTATAACACTACGCGAACAATATCAATTGCACCTAACTCTTTGTATAAGGTTTCAATTTGTTCAACATTGGTCGCGTTTACAGCAACAGAAACAGCAGTATATGTTCCTTTGCTACTGGGTTTTGTTGTTGGAGTGTAATCACCAGGGATAACACTCTGAATAACTTCAACTACACGATCTGGCAATTCTGGTTTGTTTTCACCCATTACTTTAAAAGTAAAGATACAAGGGAATTCCAGTAGATCTTTTAGTTTTGGTTGCTCTTGTTCTTGCATATAGAACTCCAAAGTTCGCTTTCAATGTGTCTTTCATCATTACTATTATGGCTAATAGTAGTGTATTGCAGGCATCTTAATGTGTCAGTGATTGTAAAACAAGGGAAGGATGAAGAGGATTGGGAATATAGGGGTAATGTTTGTATTCAGTAATGAAAACTAAGAGGCAACAGAAGTTGCCTCTTAGTCGTTGATGAAGTCGATAGTTTAAATTACTTAAACCAACTTTGTACTAGCATCATGACGTAGTCGACCATACGGCTAAATAGGCTGCCTTCTTTAACATCGTTTAATGCCACAAGCGGGTATTCAGCAACGTCTTGATCGCCAACACGGTAAGTCAATTTACCGACAACTTCACCTTTGGTGATTGGTGCCTTTAGTTCTTTAGTTAGCACAAAGCTAGCTTTCAGATCTTTAGCTTGGCTACGAGGCAAAGTTACATAGGTGTTTTCAGTCACACCTAGGTTGACGGTGTCTGTATCACCCATCCAAACTTTTTCAGTTTCAATGGTTTGATCTTTTTTGTTTGGTGAAAGTGTTTCGTAGAAACGGAAACCAAAGTTTAGTAGCTTCTTACTTTCAGCTAGGCGAGCATTTTTACTTGCTGTACCCATCACAACTGAGATAAGACGCATGTTACCTTCTGTTGCGGTACTTACTAAGCTATAACCTGCGTTATCTGTATGCCCTGTTTTTAGACCATCAACGTGCATGCTTTTATCCCAAAGTAGACCGTTACGGTTGTACTGGGTAATGCCGTTGTAAGTAAATGACTTCTCATCATAGATCTTAAATTCATTAGGCAGATCGCGGATTAATGAGCGAGTAAGAATAGAAAGATCGTAAGGAGTAGTGTAAAGATCAGGGCGGTCAAGACCATGCACATTAGCAAAGTGAGTTGACTTCATGCCGAGGTTTTTAGCCCAGCCATTCATTAGATCAACAAATGATTCTTGAGAGCCTGCAACGTGCTCTGCCATTGCGACACAGGCATCATTACCTGAGTCAACAATAATTCCGCGGTTTAAGTCAGAAACTTTGACGCTTTTACCGACTTCTAGGAACATTTTAGATGAGCCTGGGAAGTTTTTCGCCCAAGCATTTTTGCTGATAACAACAGTATCATCTGGTGAGATATTACCGTTTTTAATCTCTTGGCCGATAACAAAACTGGTCATGATTTTTGTCAAACTAGCTGGCGCTAATTTTTCATATTCATTATTACCAGCAAGGATTTTGCCTGAATTATAGTCGACGAGGATATAGCCTTTTGCCGCGATTTGTGGAGCTTCAGGTACGACTGCTGGTGACGCAGCAACAGTAGCTGAAGCCAGCAAAGTGGCTGATATGGCTACAGAACGGAAAAGCGCAGCTGTTTTTATCATGATTATTATAACTTTAGTTTATCTGAGACAAGAAATGACGCTCACTATAGCAAATAACACCTTACCTATCAGTTGAATGGGTGCATATTTCCATTAATTGACATTAAGCGGACGTAATGTGCGCAAAGTTTGGTTTTAATTATTGCTGTAAACGAAGTAAGGCTTGTATGTTCATTTGTTAATTTTTTAACATACAAGCCAATGTTATGAGTCCTAAATAATGATTAGGTTCCCATTATCGATTAACAGTGGTTATAAATGCTTTTGGATAGCTACGAGATTTTACTTTGCTAAGTTGTATTTCAGCATCTCGGTGATCCATATAAGGGCCTAAGCGGACACGATATACAGCGCGACTATCAATTTTTTCGATATTAATATCGGTATTGAAGCTACGCTTTAGCTCTTTTTTCATCTCTTCGGCTTTTGCTAAGCTATTTACCGCTGCTAATTGGACAAAATAGTGATGAGGAATAGGAGAGTTCTTCATCGTACTTTTATTTGTCGGCTTAGGTATATTTATCACTTCTATCTTAACTGGGGCTGTGCCAAGACTAATTACCCCAATTTTTGCGGCAGCTGCCATGCTTAAATCGATAATTCGACCATCATGAAATGGACCACGGTCGTTAACTCGAACGATCGTTGATTTACCATTAAGGGTATTTGTTACACGTACAAAACTCGGAAGCGGTAAAGTTTTATGTGCCGCAGTCATAGCAAACATATTGTATGTTTCACCATTTGAGGTTTTGTGTCCGTGGAACTTTTCACCGTACCAAGAAGCGTAGCCTGTCTCTGTATAACCTTTAGTGTTTTTTATAATGTGGTAGCGTTTACCACGTAATGTGTAGTCTTTATTACCACCACGGCTATAAGGTTCATAATGCGGCACAACGGGTGGTACTTTACTGAAATCAGGTGAAACCTTTGGTGCCCGGTCATCTTTTAATGAATAACGGCCCGCGTTGGGATCATCATTGGTTAAGGGGCTGGGTTTAAACAGTAAGCCGGGTGTAGCTTGATCTGCTTTTGTCTCTGGCTGTTGAGGTTTATCTGGCGCGGAGCTACATCCAGCAAGTAGAACAAAGAACAATAAAAAAAGTGAACGCATTTAGGTCGCCTTAGACAACATTTTTCTGTGAGTGTGGATAGACATCAAAATACCGAAGCCAGCTAGTAGGGTCATCATGGATGTACCGCCGTAGCTCACTAAAGGAAGTGGAACACCTACAACAGGCAGAATGCCACTTACCATGCCGATATTTACAAAAACATAAACAAAGAAACTTAAAACAATACTACCAGCCATCATACGCCCAAATGCAGTTTGCGCTTGGCTGGCTAGCCATAAACCTCGTCCTAATATGAACAGGTACATTGTTAGTAAACCAATAACACCGGTTAACCCCCATTCTTCTGCAATAACTGCAAAAATGAAGTCGGTATGTCGTTCTGGAACAAACTCAAGTTGCGATTGAGTTCCATGGAGCCAGCCCTTTCCGCTTATGCCTCCAGAGCCAATCGCGATTTTTGATTGGATAATATGGTATCCCGCACCGAGCGGATCAGACTCTGGATTAAACAAAGTCAAGACTCGTGTTCGCTGATAGTCGTGCATAAGGAAGAACCATAACACAGGAATAAACGCGCCGAGTAATACTAACGCCCCAATAATCAGTCTCCAGCTCATTCCTGACAGAAACAGAACAAAGATACCTGATGCTGCCACCAAAATTGAGGTTCCAAGGTCGGGTTGTTTAGCAATTAAGATGGTCGGTGTGAAGATCAATACTAAGGCAACAAAGATATTACGCATCGATGGTGGTAATGGACGATTACCAATAAAACGAGCCACCATAAGTGGCACCGCCAGTTTGAGTAATTCAGAAGGTTGAAAGCGAACAAAGCCTAAATTCAACCAACGTTGTGCGCCTTTAGAGACTTCACCAAAAGCTAATACACTAAATAATAGCAGTAAGCCAATACCAAATAAGTAAGGTGCCCATGCTTCGTAATGGCGTGGTGCAATTTGTGCGAGTAAAACCATGATCCCTAGTGACATAAGCATGCGTATTGCCTGGCGTTCCATCATGGCAATGTTTTGTCCGCTTGCGCTCCACATGATGACAAGGGCAAATCCCATTAATGTAAGGATCCCTAGTAATAGTGGCATATCGATATGTAAGCGATCAGTTAACGTTCGCTTGGTACCGGTTGCCGCCATAATACTCATTATTGTACCTCTGTTGGTTGTGTCGCAGTGAGTTCAGGCTTTGATTTAAGAGCGCTGTCAGCGGTTGGTTTAATTAACATATGATCAAAAATTTGACGTGCAATTGGTCCACCATTACTAGAGCCACCACCGGCATTTTCTAATACCATAGCAACGACCACTTCAGGGTTTTCAAATGGCGCAAATGCAGTAAATAAAGCATGGTCACGTAGACGCTCTTCGAGTTCATCAGCATTATATTTTTGGTTTTCAGCCAAACCGAATACCTGTGCTGAACCTGACTTTCCGCCAGCTTCATATGGCGTATCATAAAATGCTTTACGTGCTGTACCACGATTGCCATAAAGTACGCGATGCATACCTTCACGAGCAATTTTCCATGTTTCAGTTGTCACGCCTGTTATCGGCGGGAAATTTTTAAATTCAGCAGGTTTAACTGTTTCTTCGTCAATAATATCTTTTAGAAGATGAGGACGATGAACCACACCATTATTGACCAATACCGATGTTGCTTTTGCTATCTGTAGTGGTGTTGCTGTCCAATAGCCTTGTCCAATTCCGACAGGAATGGTGTCTCCTTGATACCAAGGACGTTTATGACGTGCTTGTTTCCATTCACGCGTTGGCATGTTGGCCTTACTTTCTTCGTGAATATCGATACCGGTATAGACGCCATAACCAAATTTATTCATCCACGTTGAAAGCCTATCGATACCCATATCGTAAGCGACTTGGTAAAAGTAAGTATCTACTGACTCTTCAATAGCTTTATAAATATTAACACGACCATGTCCCCAACGAAGCCAATCACGGAATTTGCGGCTGGTAGTGTTAGGGATCTGCCACCAACCGGGATCGTTACGGGTGGTTTTGGGTGTGATCACACCTTCTGTTAATGCAGCGACTGCAATTAATGGTTTTACCGTCGATGCTGGTGGATAAATACCAAGCGTGACACGGTTAACCAATGGGCGATCAGGGTTATTTAATAATTCGCGATATTTTTTACTGGAAATACCACGAACAAATAAATTGGGGTCGTAACTTGGGCTAGAAACCATGGCGAGAATAGCATCGTCTTTTGGATCTAATACCACGACAGAGCCACGCTTGTGTTTAATGATTTCTTCACCTGTTTCAGGATCGGTCTTACGTTCAGTCAGCAGGTTTTGTACATAAAGCTGAAGCTGAATATCAATATTTAACGAAATATCTTTGCCTGGAATAGGGGGCACGTACTTAAGGGTACGAATAATACGTCCACGACTATTAACTTCGACTTCTTGATAGCCAGAAGTACCATGTAATAGATCTTCGTAGTAACGTTCGATACCTAATTTACCGATATCGCGTGTTGCTTTGTAGTTACTGAGTTTCTCGGCTTTATCGAGTTTCTTAAGGTCACGATCGTTAATTTTTGCTACATAACCCAAAACGTGCGTGAGCGAATCACCATACGGATAGTAACGTTTTAAATAGGCTTTAACATCAACGCCAGGGAATTTATGTTGGTTGACTGCAAATAAAGCAACTTGTTGCTCGTTTAATCCCTCAAGGATCGGCACAGATTTAAAGCGGCGAGTACGACGACGCTCTTTTTTAAATTGCTCAATGTCTTCATTGGTTAGACCTAATACTGATTTTAAATCCGCATAGGTTTGTTCCATGTCTGGTACTTTTTCAATGGTAACTTCAAGGTTGTAGATCGGTCGATTTTCAGCTAGAAGCAAACCGTTGCGGTCATAGATAAGGCCACGATTTGGTGCGACAGGAATGATTTTGATTCGATTGTCATTAGAGCGGGTCTTATAGTCTTGGTGTTGTTCAACCTGAATATTAAATAGATTGAACAATAAGACACTGACCAGAATGATAATTCCAATAAATGAGACAAGAGCTCGGCGGAAAAATAGCGCCGACTCAGCGCGATGGTCGCGGATCTGGGTTCGCTTTTGTCTCATCGATGGTTATTCCCTGTGATACGGATGGTTAGCCGTGATGCTCCATGCACGGTATAAACTTTCTGCCATAACGACACGCACTAACGGGTGCGGAAGTGTTAATGGTGATAGTGACCAGCTTTGCTCTGCAGCTGCTTTACAAGCTGGTGAAAGGCCTTCAGGTCCGCCAATTAAAATAGAGACGTCGCGACCATCAAGTTTCCAAACTTCTAGCTGACCTGCTAGTTGTTCGGTATCCCAGCGTTTACCAGGAATATCTAGAGTAACAATTCGGTTACCCTTAGCAACGGCTGCTAACATCGCTTCACCTTCCTTTTGAAGGATACGAGCAATGTCTGCATTTTTTCCGCGCTTACCCGCTGGAATCTCAATCAATTCCAGAGGCATATCTTTAGGGAAACGACGGCTATATTCCTTATAGCCTTCCTCAACCCACTTAGGCATTTTTGTACCAACAGCAATTAATTGAAGCTTCATGACTTACTTAGCTCCAAAGCTTCTCCAGTTGATATACTTGGCGAGCATCTTCTTGCATGATATGTAGCATTACGTTGCCCATATCAACAATTACCCATTGACCTTCTTCTTCACCACTAATACCAAATGGAGGGAAGTCAATTAACTTTGATTCTTTGTTTACATGATCAGCAATAGAGCTCACGTGACGGTTTGAAGAACCAGTACAGATAACCATTACGTCTGTGATGCTTGATTTACCACGAACATCAATTGTCACGATGTCTTGTGCTTTAATATCGTCAATTTTATCAACAATGAAATCTTGTAGTTCTTGAACTTGCAAAGGGATTCCCTCAATAAGCGTTTAATAAATGTTTAGTCGTTATGATCTATTTTACTACTGGAAAGGATAGGTAAAAAGGTTGCGACCGTAATAAGATCGGAAGTATACCACGCTCTTATCTGACAGCTATAAAAGGACATGGTTCAGACGGTGATTTTTCGACCGCTTAAGGTTAGTTTTATAAAAAAAACGGTCAACAATGACTGAAGACCGTATTTATATAGAATTATGCGTTTTGTAAGTGAGTTTCTAAGCCACAGATTTCAGCACACAGGGCACTAAGGGCTGGCCATGGTGTGGTGTCGTAATCAGTTTTAACTTGTATTTCAAGTTGAGTTAATTGACGAATGATTTTTACCAAACGCGACAGCGGTAATCGATGAAGTGCACCAACATAAATTTCACGGCGATTTTGCCACACTCTAAATTGCTCAAAAATGATATTAAGTGGTGTACCTTTTTTCCCCATCTCTTGCATTTTATAGAGTTGGGTTAACTCTCGTTGTAACGTACGTAATAAGATGGTGGCTTCAATCCCTTCACCTTGCAATTGACGAAGCACGCGTTGGCTGCGTTTTGCCTGTCCTGCTAATACCGCATCAACCAATTGGAAAGGGGTATAGTGATTATGACGACTTAATGCTTCTTGTAGGCGAATAATGGTTAACTCACCATCAGGATAAAGTAAAACCAGCTTATGTAAGCTTTGTGCTAACGCTAGTAAATTGCCTTCATGCCATTGCGCAAGCATCTGTACTGATTCATGATCAGGCTTTAACCCAAGATTTCGACAGCGGGTTTGAATAAAGCGCGGCATTTGTTTAGCGTCAGGGGTATTACATGGCACATATAAGCCTAAGCCATCGAGTGCTTTAAACCATTTTGTCGCTTCTTGCTTCTTATTTAAATAAGGGCCTGTAAGTAATAAGAGAATGTCAGGATTTAAGTGTGCAACAACCTCTAACAAAGCTTTTGCTTGGTTGGCATTAAGCCCTGTTTCAGGAAATTCTAATTCAATGATTTGCTGGGCAGAAAATAAGCTCATAGCTTGGCAGCAATCGAGAACTTGATTCCAATCTAACTGGTTATCAATGGTAAAACGATGGCGCTCAAGAAAACCTTGCTGTTGAGCAAGTTGCTTAATATTGTCACCACATTCTTGTTTAAGTAGTGGCTCATTACCAAATAAGAGGTAAGTCTGACGCAGGCCCTTATTGAGTTGCTGCGTCAGTTGTTCAGGATAAACTCTCATTGCGCGTTATGATTATCATGCTCAATAGCTGTATTTGACTGCTTAGCAGGTAACGTTGTAATGATCGTTTTACCTGTCTCATCTGAAGATTCTTTTTTATCTTCTTCGTTAAGAATTTCTTTTAATTGAGAATCTAATTTATCTTCTTCAATTTTATTAAATACGGTAGTTAGACGCGCTAATTTACGCATAATTTGTTGTGCGGCTTGTTCACGCATAACATCAACTAACTCATCTTGTTCAACTGATTTTGCTAATGCTGTTAACGGGTTATCAAGGAACGTACGAGTCACTTTTGTGGTATACGTTTGCTGACCTTGATTAGGGATAGTTACTGAGTAATTAACCGTTAAAGTTAAATCGTATTCCGCTTTACCATTATTTTGATAAATCGATAAAGTACGCTCACCTTGAGACTCACTGTTAATGTTTAGGTTCGGTACATTTTTCGCTGGTGCAACTTCGCTAATACCATGGAGTTTAAATTGGTATCGAACCATACGAGTAAGCTTACCGTAGGGGTCAAAACTGGTTAATGATAGTTTGGCGATACCGTCAGGAAGCATGTAATTACCGCGAAGGTGGAAGCCACAAGAAGCTGTTGTTAGTGCGAGAAGAGTAATGATAAGTAGTCGAGTTAGGCTGTTGGCCGAGAAAAAACTTTTCACGAAAGTCAGCTCCTTGAAGTAAAAGAGGATGCGCTAGGCGCAAAATTAAATAGAACTGTAATTATAAAGATCCCCGCAGAAGCGGGGATCTTAAGGTTACTAGCTCTGCTAGATGAACTAGCAGAGAAAATAACCTAATTAGCTAGCAACAATGTTAAGCAGTTTACCCGGTACGTAAATGACTTTACGGATCGTTAAACCATCAGTGAACTTAGTGACGTTCTCATCGTTTAGACCAAGTTCTTCAACTTGCTCTTTCGTTGTATCTGCTGCAACTGTCAACTTAGCACGAAGCTTACCGTTAACTTGAACAATGATCAGTTTCTCATCTTCAACTAATGCTTTTTCGTCAGCTTGTGGCCATTGTGCATTATCAATGTCAGTTTCGCCCAGTGCTGCCCACATTTCGAAACAGATGTGTGGCGTGATTGGGTAAAGCATAGTAACAATTGCTTTTAGTGCTTCATCGAGAATTGCGCGATCTTGAACTGATTCTTGAGAGGCTTTTGCCAGCTTATTCATCAGCTCCATGATAGCAGCAATTGCAGTGTTGAATGTTTGGCGACGACCAATATCATCACTTACTTTTGCAATTGTTTTGTGAATATCACGACGAAGTGCTTTTTGAACGCCAGTTAATGCTGATACATCAACCGCTTCTGCTGTGCCTTTTGCTGTATGTTCACGAACGAGTTTCCAAACACGCTTAAGGAAACGGTTAGCACCTTCAACGCCAGATTCTTGCCATTCAAGCGTCATGTCGGCAGGTGATGCAAACATCATGAATAGACGAACGGTATCAGCACCGTATTTATCTACCATTTCTTGAGGGTCGATACCGTTGTTTTTAGACTTAGACATTTTGATCATGCCTGAGTGATCAACGTCACGGCCATCAGTATCAACAGCTGAAGTGATGCGACCTTTACCGTCACGTTCAACGATTACATCTGTTGGTGCGACCCACTCTTTACCGCCTTTCTCTGTGGTATAGAAGAATGCGTCAGCCAATACCATGCCTTGACATAGTAATTGCTTGAATGGTTCGTCAGATGTTACGTAGCCTGCATCACGTAGCAATTTGTGGAAGAAGCGAGAGTACAGTAGGTGCATACATGCGTGTTCAATACCACCGATGTATTGATCAACAGGTAGCCAGTAATTCGCTTTTTCAGGATCTAGAATATCGTCAGCTTGTGGTGAACAGTAACGTGCATAGTACCAAGACGATTCCATGAAAGTATCGAATGTATCTGTTTCACGTAGTGCAGGTTCGCCGTTAAAGGTAGTTTTTGCCCACTCTTTATCCGCTTTGATTGGACTAGTTACGCCATCCATTACCACATCTTCAGGCAGAATCACTGGTAGTTGATCCGCAGGTACTGGGTGAACTTCACCATCTTCAGTGGTTACCATTGGGATTGGTGCACCCCAGTAACGTTGACGAGAAACGCCCCAGTCACGTAGACGGAAGTTAACCGTCTTTTTGCCTTTGCCTTTAGCTTCAAGTTTCGTTGCAATTGCATCGAACGCTTGTTGGAAGTTAAGGCCATCGAATTCACCTGAATTAAACAGTACCCCTTTTTCTGTGTATGCTGCTTCAGAAATGTCAGCATCGCTACCATCTTCAGGTTTAATAACCGCCATGATGTCGATGTTGTATTTTGTTGCAAATTCAAAGTCACGCTGATCGTGCGCAGGTACTGCCATTACCGCACCTGTGCCGTAATCCATCAGTACAAAGTTAGCAACGTAAACAGGTACTTCACGACCATCTAGTGGATGGATAGCCGTTAAACCTGTATCCATGCCTTTCTTTTCCATCGTTGCAAGATCGGCTTCTGCAACTTTGTTATTACGGCATTCGTGAATGAAATCGGCAAGCTCAGGGTTATTTTCAGCTGCTTTTGCTGCAAGAGGGTGGCCTGCTGCAATGCTGACAAATGTTACACCCATAAGGGTATCAGGACGGGTAGTATAAACTTCTAGATCGTCTTGACCTTTAACGTTAAATGTTAATTCAACACCTTCAGAACGACCGATCCAGTTACGCTGCATGGTTTTAACCATTTCAGGCCAGCCCTCAAGGTTGTCAAGATCGTCAAGTAGCTCTTGCGCGTACTCAGTGATCTTAATGAACCATTGTGGGATCTCTTTTTGCTCAACAGGTGTATCACAACGCCAACAACAACCATCTTCAACTTGCTCGTTAGCAAGAACCGTTAGGTCGTTAGGACACCAGTTAACAGATGAAGTTTTCTTGTAAACTAGGCCTTTATTGTAAAGCTTAGTGAAGAATTCTTGTTCCCAACGGTAGTACTCTGGCGTACAGGTTGCGAATTCACGGTTCCAATCATAACCAAAACCTAATAGCTTAAGTTGGTTTTTCATGTACTCAATGTTTTCGTAAGTCCATGGCGCCGGAGCTGTCTTATTTTTTACTGCCGCATTTTCAGCTGGTAAACCAAATGCATCCCAGCCGATTGGCTGCATTACATTTTTACCTTGTAAGCGCTGGTAGCGAGAGATAACATCACCGATAGTGTAGTTACGCACGTGACCCATGTGCAGTCGACCACTAGGGTACGGGAACATGGACAGACAGTAGAATTTTTCTTTATTAGGGTCTTCACTAACAACAAACGTTTTTTTGTTGTCCCAATGTTCTTGAACTTTTTGTTCAATGTCCTGTGGACGATATTGTTCTTGCATCGATGACATCCGGGATTTTGTGAGTTTAATATAAACACATTAAAATTAATCGACATAGAATAACCAAAGGTAAAGGTGTCAACAATAGCTGAAGGCAATTCGATACCTTTAATCTTGTATTTGGCGGTATTTCAGCACGCTTTTAGTCAATATAGGCTAAGGAGAAACATCATGACTCAGCAAAAAGCACATTACGAAGCGCTATTAAAAAAAGTAACAGAGACATTAAAGAATAGCCCACAAGAGCTTAAGAAGTTTATTGAGACGACTGAACTGTATGGTAAAGCCGCCAGCGATATGACCAAAGATGAACTTGCACTGATCGAAGCATATTTAAAAAGTGATTTAAAAACCTTCAGTGATGAAGTGAAAAATAGCCCCGAACCGTTCAAAGAAAGTCCTTTCTACCTATTGGTGAGTGAAACAGTATGGCGACACCTTGCTGAGATCACAGATAAAACACAATTGGAGTGGATTGAAGTGATGGAGGATATTAAACACAAAGGAGTGTATCGTGCTGGTGAGCTTGTAGGTCTGGGTCACTTAGTTTGTGAAAAATGTGGTTACCAACAAACGATTACTCATGTCACGCGCATTGAACCATGTATAAAATGTGGTTGTGAAGAGTTTAATCGTCAGCCTTTAGAGCCTTAATCTTCGGTATATTGTATTGATGTTGAAATAAAAACGCAGCGAATAGGCTGCGTTTTTTATTTTAGAATAAATCGTTATGCTTAGGTGTTAAAAATCGTCAGGGCGCTCGATAGTATCAACCACTACAGCAGAATCATCTTGAGGTTGAGTTAACGTTGCAGCGGGTTTTTGCTGTTTCTGTTTTGCTGGCTGTTGAAGCGCTTTGGGAACGTCTTTATCGTAACCTTTAACTTTACGAGTTGCTTCTGTCATTGGTTCGAAAGTGAATTTTTGTCCAGCCAATGATGCTTCAACCATAGCACCGCCTTTCGCTTTAGTGAAAATCGCTACGCCATTGATGTAACTTTTTGTTGCATAATTACCATTAGAACCGGCACCAGCACCTGCGGTTCCGGCTTTTGCGGATGCACCTTCATCAATAGCGACTGCTGATGCTTGGGCATCTAGCTCAAAACTGCCGCTGACGAAATTGTCATAGGCTCGCTTATCTTGGAAAAACAGAATCTCGCTGTAAGCTTGCCCCCCGAATTGTAAGCCAATAGAAACTTGAAAGAGTTTTGCAAACCCAGTGGCTTTATTCGCTTTAAAGACAACGCCCTTACCGTAAGCACCGCCAACCCAAAAACCACCCTTACCGACAGATGGAAAAACCGCATAGCCATAGGCTGAGTTAAAGAAAGGTTGTGTTTGCGGGGATTGGTAAAAATGATCTAATGCGACTTTTGTATCGCTATCTTGTGCTAATGCAGATGTTGAGCCTAGCATCATGGCACAGGTACATAAGGTTACAAATAGTTTATGTATCGCTTTCATTATCTGATCCTTGTTGGTTGCGTAAGTACCAAGAGAAGCCTTACGAATCATAGGTTCTTATTATCAAGTGTTCTATTGATATTAGCTGGGTTATTCAACTCAACATATCATGTGATTAAAAAAAAGGTGAAGTTTAAAGCTTCACCTTTTTGAGTATCTTATTCTGTTTCTAATGTCCGTGTGTCACGGAAATGTCCACGTTGACGCCGGATAAGGATCCAAGATAACGCGAAAGCCCACAAGCTATAGAAATATAAAGGCCAACTACCAAGGGTGGTATAAGGTGTCATACCTATTGTTGGGACCACCGTTGCTTTTAGTACGCCAGTGATAAACTGAGGTAATTTTTTAGTGATTATACCCTTATAATCAACGACCGCAGTAATACCTGTATTGGTTGCGCGTAAAAGTGGTTTACCTAACTCTAATGCGCGCATTTGGGCTATTTCCATATGCTGGAAAGGACCAATAGAATGACCAAACCATGCATCATTGGAAAGCGTTAGTAGCATTTCAGTGTGATTGGTAATGTTCTCACGCATTTGCTCACTAAATGCCACCTCATAACATAATGCCGGTGCTATTGAATAACCATGAGCTTGAATATTCGGTTGTACATAAGCTCCACGGCTAAATGATGACATTGGCAAGTTAAAGAATGGTGCAATAGGTCGCAATAAATCACCAAACGGCACAAACTCACCAAATGGGAGTAGGTGATGCTTACTGTATCGTGTTGCTGTGTCGTAGTTATACGGACCATCAGCATCCACACCAAGAGTTAAGATGTTGTTGAAGAACTGACCATCAGTTTTTTGATCAAGAATACCGGTGATCACCGTGCTGTTATTGGCACGGGCTGCATCATCTAAGCCTTGTAAAAAAACAGGAATATGTGCTTCGAGTGCAGGGATTGCAGCTTCAGGCCAAATAATAAGGTCTGAACCCCAATTTTCTCGGGTGAGATCCATATATTTCATCAAGGTTGGCCAACGTTGGCTCGGCAGCCATTTTTGGTCTTGAGGAATATTGCCTTGAATTAAAGCGACGGATACGCTGTGTTTAGGATCAGGTTTCACCCATTGTGCTTTTCCTGCCCAGAATGATAAACCAATAATGATGATAGGGATCAGTAATGGTTTCCAATTACGGTAGGTTATCGCAGCAACAATTGCACCGGAAGTAAGCACTAAGGAAAGGGTAATACCTTCAACACCGAAAATTGGCGCAATAGCGGCCAAGGGGGTATCAATTTGGCTGTAACCCATCCATAGCCATGGAAAGCCCGTAAATAGCCAGCCACGGATCCAGTCTAAAATTAACCAGATCACAGGGCCGGTTAACAGTAGCTGGTGGAAAGGACGAGCACGATTAAAGCGATTGTAGAGATAGCCATATAACGCAGGATATAGTGCTAAGTAGCTGATCAGCAGTGCCATTAAGAACACACTAGCAATCTTTGGCATACCACCAAAGTTATCTATACTGACATGTACCCAACTAATACCAGTACCAAACATACCCAAACCATACAGAAAGCCGATCAGGGCTGAACGCTTGGCTGTTTTATGTTGGAGTAAAAAGAAAAAAGCGATGAGAGATAATGGCGCGAGAAGCCAGTAGTTATAAGGTGCAAAAGAAAGTGTTGCAATTGCACCGGCAGGCACAGCTGCAAGCAGCTGTCCCCACGATAATAGTGATTTTTTTGTCATTCTTAAGAAGTAATAGTCGGTTGAAATGCTTCGTCTGGTACCGTTACTTGTAACTGGATAACACGACGGTTATCGGCAGAAGTCACTTTAAACGAGTAACCATTAACTTCAACAACTTCACCACGTGTTGGTAGGTGACCAAAGTTCATCATGACAAGTCCGCCGACAGTATCGACTTCTTCATCACAGAATGAGGTTTGGAATAGTTCATTGAAATCTTCAATGGTTGTCAGTGCTTTTACCGCGTAAGTATGTTTACTTAACTGACGGACATCTTGCTCTTCCTCGTCATCGAATTCATCTTCAATTTCGCCAACGATTTGTTCAAGAATATCTTCAATGGTGATAACGCCCGAAACACCACCAAACTCATCAACCACAATAGCCATGTGGTAACGCTCTTCACGGAACTCTTTTAATAGTCGGTCAACGCGCTTACTTTCCGGTACCACAACGGCAGGGCGTAGCACTTTATCCATATCAAAAGGCTCGCTATCAGGAAGCAGATAACGCAGGAGATCTTTAGCAAGTAAGATACCTTCTACGTGGTCTTTATCATCACTGATAACAGGGTAACGAGAGTGTTGGGCTTCAACAATTAAATCAATCAGATCTTCTAACTTCTGAGAACGTTCAATCGTGATCATTTGCGAACGTGGGATCATGATGTCACGAACACGCATTTCAGAAATTTCCATGACACCCTCAAGCATATCGCGAGTGTCATGGTCGATTAGATCGTTTTCTTCTGAATCTCGAAAAACTTCAACCAATTCTTCACGGTTTTGTGGATCACCTTGAAATAGTTGGCCAATACGTTCAAAGAAGGACTTTCTACTCGGACCTTCAGATGTTGGAGAGTTATCTTCGTTCATTATTTACTTTCAGCAAATAGCTTGTCAGCTAAGTGGACGATGCCACGGAATGCGATTCATCGATGGATGAATCGCGATATAAATGATTACTGCTTCTCTGAAATATAAGGGTCAACAAATCCCATGTTTTGCATGATTTCTGTTTCCAAATTTTCCATTTCTTCAGCTTCTTCATCTTCAATATGATCATAACCTAGCAGATGGAGACTGCCATGTACAACCATATGTGCCCAGTGTGCTTTTAGGGGCTTATTTTGTTCAAGTGCTTCTTTTTCTACAACTTGACGACAAATAATTAAATCGCCAAGCAATTCCAATTCAACGCCAGGAGGCGCTTCAAATGGGAAAGATAACACATTTGTTGGACGATCTTTGTCTCGATACTCAAGGTTTAGCGTATGGCTCTCTTTTTCATCAACTAAACGGATCGTGACTTCTGCATCAGCTTGAAAAGGGATAACGGCTGCATTTAACCACTGTTGAAATTCCGCTTCTGTCGGTAACCCATCCAGACTCTCAGTGGCGTGTTGTAAATCGAGGTAAATAGCCATTAATTACTCTTTTCAGATTCTATCTTTGCCGCAGTAGCGACGGCAACTAATGCCGCTTCTTTTGCTTCCTGCTCTGCCCTGCGGCGTTGTTCTGCAAGCTTACGTTGTTTTTGGTCTTCGCTTTCCCATACTTCGTAAGCTTGAACAATACGTGCTACCACAGGATGTCGAACGACATCATCGGCTAAGAAGAAATTAAAGCTGATCTCATCAACTTCAGATAATACTTCAATAGCATGACGTAGACCTGAACGTGCGCCACGAGGTAAATCAATTTGCGTCACATCACCTGTGATCACGGCACGAGAATTAAAACCAATACGAGTAAGAAACATTTTCATCTGTTCTACTGTGGTGTTCTGGCTTTCATCTAGGATAATAAATGCATCATTAAGGGTACGTCCACGCATATATGCTAATGGAGCAACTTCAATCACATTTCGTTCAATTAATTTTTCTACACGCTCAAAACCTAACATTTCAAATAGCGCATCATAGAGAGGACGTAAGTAAGGATCGACTTTTTGGCTTAGATCGCCAGGCAGGAAGCCTAACTTTTCCCCAGCTTCTACTGCTGGACGTGTTAATAAAATACGACGGATCTCTTGACGCTCTAATGCATCAACTGCAGCGGCAACCGCAAGGTAAGTTTTACCCGTACCTGCAGGACCAATACCAAAGGTAATATCATGCGTCACCATATTGGCAATATATTGCGCTTGGTTAGGTGTACGCGGTTTAATCACACCTTTTTTAGTTTTGATGTGAATTTCTTTACCATATGGGATCGAGGATTCAGTTGTTTGCTCTAATACGCCAGATTCTTTAATCGCAAGATGAATTTGGTCTGGTTCAATATCTGGAATAACGTTACGAACAGGCGCTGTATCTACGTAGAGATCTTTGATGATATTTGTCGCAGCGTCTACGGAATAGTTTTTTCCAACGACGCTAAAGTTATTGCTACGGTGATTAATTTCAACACCTAATCGGCGCTCTAATTGTTTGATATTGTCATCGAAAGGGCCACAAATACTAGATAAGCGCTGGTTATCAGCAGGTTCAAGTTGAAATTCTACAGTAATTATTTTGCTCAAGGTTTGCCTCTCATTAAGGCCGTCATGATGACGGCCATAGGTTCAGGGCAGGAGACGTACTCAGGTAAAACGTACATGCCTACCAATGTAGAGCAAGAGCTAACGGTTTACTCTGGTGTATATACGCCAACACCCAATTCATTTTCTTTACGTGTTTTTGCAATCATTTCAGCAGGTGACATTGCAACACGTAGATCCATTTCTGCTTCAGTACGAACTAATTCGCCACGTAGTGAGTTGGTAAATACATCAACAATTTTCACATCGACGAATTGACCAATTAAATCAGCAGAACCTTCAAAGTTTACTATTCGGTTGTTTTCAGTACGGCCACGTAGTTCCATTACGTTTTTACGTGAAGGACCTTCGACAAGAATACGCTGTTCAGTGTCTAGCATTTGACGTGCATGTCTCATTGCTTGGCTGTTTATTTGTTGCTGTAGCGCATATAAACGTTCTTTCTTCACATCTTCAGACAAATCACATGGGTAATCAGCTGCTGGTGTACCAGGACGTGGTGAGAAGATAAAGCTGTAACTAATATCAAAATCGATATCACGAATTAACTTCATGGTATCTTCAAAATCTTGATCTGATTCACCCGGGAACGCGACAATAAAGTCTGAGCTCATGGTGATATCAGGACGCACTTTACGTAACTTACGAATTTTAGATTTGTACTCTAACACCGTATGAGGACGTTTCATCATCGTTAGAATGCGATCTGAACCACTTTGTACTGGTAAGTGTAAGTAGTTTACTAATTCTGGCGTATCTGTATACACATCAATAATATCATCAGTAAATTCGATAGGATGACTTGTTGTGTAACGAATACGGTCAATACCATCAATGGCAGCCACTAAACGCAGCAATTCAGCAAAGCTGGCAACTTCACCATCGTGCATCGGACCACGATAAGCATTAACGTTCTGTCCTAGTAGATTAACTTCACGTACACCTTGTTCTGCAAGTTGTGCAATTTCAAATAGTACGTCATCTAATGGACGGCTGACTTCTTCACCGCGAGTATAAGGTACTACGCAATAAGTACAGTATTTAGAACAGCCTTCCATAATAGATACGAATGCTGTTGCGCCTTCAGCACGAGGCTCAGGCAAGTTATCGAATTTCTCAACTTCTGGGAAGGAGATATCCATAACGGTTTTTTCATTTGATTGTGAACGCTTAATCATCTCTGGCAAACGGTGAAGTGTTTGCGGGCCAAAGATTACGTCAACATACGGTGCACGTTTACGAATCGAGTCACCTTCTTGCGTGGCTACACAACCACCGACACCGATAACAAGATCAGGCTTCTTATCTTTTAATTTTTTCCAACGGCCTAGCTGGTGGAAAACTTTCTCTTGTGCCTTCTCACGGATCGAGCAGGTGTTAAGTAGCACAACATCTGCTTCTTCTGGGATTTCGGTTAACTCAAAGCCATTAGCTGCATTAAGAAGATCTGCCATTTTAGATGAATCGTATTCGTTCATCTGGCAGCCCCAGGTTTTGATCAGCAGTTTCTTCGCCATCTCTAACTCTTCGCTCGTAGTGTTGATTTCATTACATTCAGATTACGGGCTGACAGGGGATATGATAGTAATCGCCTGTAGCAAGCCGCGTATTGTACTGCTTTAAACTCGCTCTGACCAGATCATCACCACCCTGAATAAATTGTGGGTTTATTCCAAGCTATGGATAAATGGTGACCGATTTGAAAAGTGATTGTTCATTATAGACTTTATTGAGCGTTACCATACCAAGTTGGCGCATTTGACGGCGGATCCATAGAGAGCGTTGATAGACGTAATTACTCATTGGTGCTGCTTTTATCTTATATGGGTTCGGTAGTACAGCGGCAAGTTGTGCTGCCTGTTGGACACTGAGTCGGCTGGCAGGTATATGGAAAAAGTGTTCACTGGCCGCTTCGACACCATAAATACCAGGACCAAATTCAATAATATTTAGATAAACTTCAAGAATACGCTCTTTTCCCCAAACCATTTCCATCAATAAAGAGAAGTATAATTCGATACCTTTACGAATATATGAGTGTACTGGGAATAGAAACATATTTTTAGCCGCTTGTTGGCTAATAGTACTGGCGCCACGCACTGGCCCATTTTTACCTTCGTGTCTTAATACTGCCAGTGTCGCTTGTAAGTCAATACCATGATGTTCAGGAAAGGTTTGATCTTCTGAAGCAATCACCGCTAACTGCATATTTTTTGATATTTTATCTAAATTAACCCACTCATGTTGAGTGTGCGAAGGGTAACCTTGAGGTGGAAATAGCATTCGGCTAACTTCCCATCCCCAAAATGGTGGATTAATAAATTTAAAAATAATCACGAGAAATATAGGAAACAAAAGTATAAATAAAAGAAATTTAATAAAAAAGCGTTTTAGCATGGTAAGGCTGTTTCCTGCTTATTAAAGTGATTGCACAATAAAAGAATGTTTATCTTAGTGACATTCCCTATATATTAATATTTTTTATACAATTAGAGTTACTATGATAGCTTTAGTGGATTATAACCAAATAATGAGCCTAAACGTAATAGGTAGGTAAATAATGAAGCAGTATGATGTCATCGTTGCAGGTGGCGGTATGGTTGGGGCTGCAACCGCGCTTGGCTTAGCGAAGTTAGGTTTAGACGTTGCCGTATTAGAAGGCTTTGCACCT
Organism: Photobacterium sp. SKA34; assembly: GCF_000153325.1. Classification (GTDB taxonomy): domain Bacteria; phylum Pseudomonadota; class Gammaproteobacteria; order Enterobacterales; family Vibrionaceae; genus Photobacterium. The sequence goes on along the minus strand of NZ_CH724145.1, from coordinate 1,596 downwards.
CGACCTTTTGCAAATACACAACCGATGGATTTACGTGTTTCCGCAATTTCGCCTCATTCCGTTGCATTATTAGATCGCTTGGGCGCATGGAATGAGGTGCTCAACATGCGTTTGTGTCCTTTTAAACGATTGGAAACGTGGGAAACCCCAGAATGTCGTACACGCTTTAATGCTGACGATATGGGATTAGAACAACTAGGCTATATTGTTGAAAACCGCCTGTTGCAACTTGCACTTTGGCAGCAGTTCGACAATATCGATAACTTGACGTTATATTGTCCATCAAAAATGGTTTCAACAACACCGATTGAAAATGGCTATATCGTTGAGTTGGAAAATACTCAACAGCTACAGTGCCGGTTATTAATTGGTGCCGATGGTGCTAACTCTCAAGTGCGCCAACAAGCCGATATTGGTATTACTGCGTGGGATTACCGTCAACACTGCATGCTCATTAATATAGAAACAGCATTGCCGCAACAAGATATTACGTGGCAGCAGTTTACGCCAGCAGGCCCTCGTTCATTCTTACCGTTATCTGGACATCAAGGTTCGTTAGTATGGTATGACAGCCCTGAACGCATTCGGCGCCTATCACATATGACTTCCGGACAGTTACAGACAGAGATCTCTGCCGTTTTTCCTGAAGAGCTTGGTGAGTTCAGTGTGGTTGATCATGGATCTTTTCCATTAACACGCCGTCACGCACAAACCTATTACAAGCCAAATGTCGTTTTATTAGGTGATGCTGCTCATACGATTAACCCATTAGCAGGCCAAGGTGTGAATCTTGGCTTTAAAGATGTTGATGTTTTACTACAAGAAATAGAAGCAGCAGGAGAGCATTGGGCTGAGAGTTCGGTACTTGATAAATATCAACGTCGTCGTCGTCCTGATAACCTTGTAATGCAAACAGGGATGGATTTTTTCTATGTAGCATTTAGTAATAATATCGCGCCATTAAAGTTTATTCGTAATGCAGGGCTTCGTTTAGCTGATGGGGCTGCCGGTATAAAAAAACAAGTATTGAAATACGCTATGGGTCTTTAGTTAAAGGTTTGTTTTTTATAACGAAATATTATAAATAAATGCAGAAAGCCGAGAGACATTGTCTCTCGGCTTTTTCTTTATCTAATAACATATTTTCGCCAGATAAAAGAAAACCCACTCAAAGAGTGGGTTTCTAATATATGGTGCGGAAGGAGAGACTTGAACTCTCACACCTTGCGGCGCCAGAACCTAAATCTGGTGCGTCTACCAATTCCGCCACTTCCGCATATTGTCAGTTACGAATAACTGTTGTTTCTCTAGTTGTATTTTTCAAATCAGTAATTGGTAAAAACTGATCTAAAGAATAATGGTGCGGAAGGAGAGACTTGAACTCTCACACCTTGCGGCGCCAGAACCTAAATCTGGTGCGTCTACCAATTCCGCCACTTCCGCATATTGTCAGTTACGAATAACTGTTGTTTCTCTAGTTGTATTTTTCAAATCAGTAATTGGTAAAAACTGATCTAAAGAATAATGGTGCGGAAGAAGAGACTTGAACTCTCACACCTTGCGGCGCCAGAACCTAAATCTGGTGCGTCTACCAAT
>NZ_CH724146.1:157835-248668 GCF_000153325.1 Photobacterium sp. SKA34 | reverse complement strand
TTTATATTGATCCATCTTGTGTTTTAGTCGGAGATATTCGCTGTGATGATGACAGTAGTATTTGGCCTTTAGTCGCTGCGCGTGGCGATGTGAACTACATCACTATCGGTAAACGCACCAATATCCAAGATGGTACAGTGCTTCATGTCAGCCGTATAAGTGAAGATAACCCTAAGGGGTTTCCTCTTATCATTGGCGATGATGTAACGGTGGGACATAAAGCAATGTTACATGGTTGCCAAATAGGCCATCGTGTTTTGGTGGGAATGGGCGCGATTATTTTAGATGGAGCTGTTGTTGAAGATGATGTCATCATTGGTGCAGGAAGTTTAGTTCCACCAAATAAATGTTTAGTGTCGGGCTTTTTATATGTTGGTAGCCCTGTCAAACAAACACGCCCATTAACAGAAAAAGAAAAAGCATTCTTACCTCGCTCTGCCAATAACTATGTCATTTTAAAGAATGAATATCTCTGCGACCTATAGAATAGAGAAGAGAAAGGTAAGCCTCATCTTATGATAGGGCTTACTTTTATTACGTACTGTTACTCGATAACAATATCACCGTCATCATCAAATGATTCGTCTTCGATCACCACTTCAGCCAACTCTTCAAGATCAAAACGCATTGAAGAAAATTCAGCGAGGATATCAGCTTCGTTATTTAAGGCTTTACCACTGTGCTGTTGTAGCCAGTTTAAGGTAACCCAACAGATGATCAGTGCGCCGCCTTGCTGAGCAGGGAAATTAACGGCTTGTCGAACAGCATCCCATGATTGAATATCTGAAAATAGAATATCTTGGTTCATTATTTTTACTCTTGTAAAGTTCGGCGTAACTCACGTTGTACTTGTTTAGCTCCCGGACGAAGCCCGCGCCATAACATGAAGCTTTCCGCAGCTTGTCCAACGAGCATTCCTAACCCATCTAATACTTTAACTGCGCCATGCTCTTTCGCCCATCTATTAAAAGAGGTTATCACTGAACCATAAACCATGTCATAGCACGTGGTATTCGTACCAATCACCGTTGGTGATATCGCTGGCACATCCCCAGATAGGCTGGCTGAGGTTGAATTGATGATCACATCAAAGGTTTGGTTTTCAAGTTCGGCTTGCTCTAGTGCAATAACATTACCGTAAGAAGAAAATAGCTCAGCCAATTGTTGTGCTTTGCTTACTGTACGGTTGGCTATAACCAATTTTTTAGGTTGCTGTGCTAATAATGGCAAAATCACACCACGAGCAGCACCACCGGCGCCTAACAATAAGATACATTGATCTTTTAATTCGACCTGTTGATTTATCAGATCTTGAACAAGGCCTTCACCATCAGTGTTGTCACCTAATACACCGCCGTCATCCAATCTCTTAAGTGTATTTACAGCACCTGCTAAGCGAGCACGTTCAGTCAGCCTGGTCGCATATTGATAAGCTTGCTCTTTAAATGGCACCGTAATGTTACAGCCTTTACCACCATCATTAAAAAACGTATCTGCCGCTTGCACAAAACCATCAATTGCAACAAGTTGACTTGTATATGTCATCTGTTGACTCGTTTGACGGGCAAATAAGGTATGAATGAATGGAGATTTACTTTGTCCGATCGGGTTACCAAATACGACGTACTTATCCATATACGAACTCTCTCTTTATATTAAGAAGGCTCTATCACTCCGTGATCTGAGCTCAATAACTGATTACCACTCTCGTGGCTTTAAATAATCTTGATACAATCGCGCTTCTGCTGAATTAGGTTCTGGTTCATAGCAATACTCCCAACGCACTAATGGTGGCATCGACATTAAAATAGACTCTGTTCTTCCGCCACTCTGTAAGCCAAACAAGGTGCCACGATCATAAACCAAATTAAATTCGACATAACGTCCACGACGGTATAACTGAAACTCCCGCTCACGTTCACCATAGGATAGATGATAACGCTGTTTTACTATCGGCATGTAGGCATTGATAAAACCATTACCGACCGCTTGCATATAAGCAAAGCTCTTATCAAATCCCCATTGATTGAGATCATCAAAGAATAAACCACCCACACCGCGGGTTTCATTACGATGCGGTAAGAAGAAATATTTATCACACCATGCTTTGTGTTCTTGATAAACATCATCACCAAACGGCGCACACAACTGTTTAGCTGTATCATGCCAGTGTTGGCAATCTTCTTCGAAAGGATAGAAAGGGGTAAGATCAAAGCCACCACCAAACCACCAAACCGGAGCTTCACCGTCTTTTTCTGCGATGAAGAAGCGAACATTGGCATGAGAGGTTGGCACATAAGGGTTGCGAGGGTGAATAACCAATGACACGCCCATTGCTTCAAAACGACGACCTGCTAATTCTGGGCGATGTGCTGTTGCAGAAGCTGGCATTTCAGCACCATAAACATGAGAAAAATTCACACCCGCTTGTTCGAAGATTTCGCCATCACGTAATACACGACTACGACCACCGCCACCTTCTTCACGCTGCCATTGGTCTTGTTCAAACGCGACGGTTGTTTCTTGTTGCTCTAATGCTTGGCAAATACGATCTTGTAAATCCAACAAAAAAGCTTTAACTGCACTTTTATCTACTTGGCTATCCATACTATTTATCCTTTACCCTTGACGGAAGATATTGCCATTAAGCGCATCACGTATCTCGGAAGGATTGGTGCGTCCGCCTGTTTCACCTTGCAGGATTGCAGCTAAACAATGCCCTAACTGTTGTTCAACTTCTTGCGCTGTTCGGCCAGGCTCTTGGCCTGTTAAATTTGCGCTGGTTGAGGTGATAGGTTTACCAAACTCCAAACATAAGCGTTGCACGAGTGGATGATCACTCACACGTACCGCAATTGTGGTAAATTGCCCAGTCAAAAACGAGGGAACATTAGGCTTAGTCGGCATTACCCAAGTCACAGGCCCTGGCCATGTTGCCATCACGGTTTGTTTTTGTTGTTCGGTCAATTGGCTTTCATCAATGTATGACAGCAGCTGATCGTAATTCGCCGCGATCAAAATTAAGCCCTTTTCAACTGGGCGTTGTTTGATCGCTAATAGTTTTTCAACCGCGTCTTGATTATCCGGATCACAGCCTACACCAAACACCGCTTCGGTTGGGTACCCGATCACTTCACCTTGCTTTAAGGCTGCAACGACTTGAGCAAAATTCTCCACAGTATCCTCATTATTTGTTCAGCAAATATTGTTGTTTTACTTTCTCAATTTCATTCTACCTACTCCTTAGTCACAACTCCATGCTAGGTTATAAGACAGTCAATATTCATGACGCAAACGTTTTCCTTTGAGCTAAATCACCGTATAATGCAGCCATCAACACGATGTTAAGTTATGACCTGAAGGAGAATGAGATGAAAGTTGGAATTATCATGGGTTCAAAATCTGATTGGCCAACCATGCAACATGCGGCTGAGATGCTTGATCGTTTCAATGTTCCTTATGAGACAAAGGTCGTTTCGGCTCACCGCACACCACATTTATTAGCCGAATACGCTGAAAGTGCACAAGAGCGTGGCATTAAAGTGATCATCGCAGGTGCTGGCGGTGCTGCTCACTTACCGGGGATGACAGCGGCTTTTACTAGCGTGCCTGTATTAGGCGTACCAGTTCAATCACGTGCACTAAAAGGGATGGATTCATTGCTTTCTATTGTTCAAATGCCTAAAGGTATAGCTGTTGGTACCTTAGCAATTGGTGATGCAGGGGCTGCCAATGCAGGTCTCTTAGCCGCACAAATTATCGGCACTCAAGATGAGCAAGTACTGGCCGCTATTGATACTTTCCGAAAAGAGCAAACAGAAACGGTATTAAGCAACCCAAATCCAGCAGAGGATGCATAATGAATAATGTGCTAGTCCTTGGTGCTGGCCAACTTGCCCGTATGATGGCACTGGCTGGCGCTCCTCTTAACATCAATGTGCTCGCTTATGATGTAGAGAGTGATAAAGTGGTTCATCCTCTTACCCAACAAGCAATGTCGAACTCGCTCGTTGAAGCGATTAATGACGTTGATGCGATCACTGCCGAGTTTGAACATATTCCTCACGATATTTTAGATATTTGTGCTGCCAGCGAGAAGTTCTTCCCAACGCCAGAAGCAATCAAAGCCGGTGGCGATCGTCGTCTAGAAAAAGCGTTATTGGATCATGCTGGCGTGCGCAATGCTAAATACCATGAAATCACTGAACGTGCAGATCTTCTTACTGCAATTGAAAAAATCGGGTTACCGCTGGTTTTAAAAAGTGCATTAGGTGGCTACGACGGTAAAGGGCAGTGGCGCTTAAAAGAAAGCGTACAGATTGATGATATTTGGCCTGAAATGGCGCAATGTATTGCTGATTCTCCTAATCAGACTATTGTTGCTGAGCAATTTATTCCTTTTCAACGCGAAGTATCATTGATTGGTGCCCGTAATCGCCGTGGTGATATTCAGGTATTTAACTTAACTGAAAATGTCCATACTGATGGCGTACTGAGTTTATCAACTGCGATTGTGGGTGACTCACCACTGCAAGCGCAAGCAGATAACATGTTCCGTGCCATCGCTAATAGCCTTGATTATGTCGGCGTGTTAGCTATCGAATTTTTCGATCTCGATGGCGAACTACTGGTAAACGAAATCGCGCCGCGGGTTCATAATTCAGGCCACTGGACACAGCAAGGTGCAGAAACATGTCAGTTCGAGAACCACTTACGTGCCGTTTGTGATTTTCCACTTGGCAGCACTCAAATAACTCGTCCTAGTGCGATGATCAATATCTTAGGTTTAGATAGCGTTCCTGATGCGGTTTATGCCCAAGAAGGTTGCCATATACACTGGTACGGTAAAGAAAAACGAGCGGGACGTAAAATGGGTCACATCAACGTGTGTGCAGATACACCAGAGCAATTGCAGTATCGTTTGATCATGTTATCAAGCTTTCTGGATGAGAAGGATTTCCCCGCACTGCCTCGTTAATATTTACTCCATTTAAAAAAGCCTGCGTCTGAGCAGGCTTTTTTTATGCTGTTTTATCAGCGCTATCAGGATCTTGATAAGCGTGGCATTTTCTATCTGCACATTGCAGTTTCACACCACTGGCTAATTTTTTTTCAATTAACAAACCAAAACCACATTGTTGACACGTACCGACAACAGGTTTGTTATTCACAGCAAATCGACAGCTTGGATACTGATCACACGCATAAAACACCTTACCATAACGGGACTTACGCTCAGTTAAATGGCCTTTGTGACATTCAGGACATCCAACATCGGTATTCTCTGCTTTCTTCTCTGTTGAAGCTAAATAGTGACAAGTAGGATATGCTGAACACCCAATAAACATCCCATAGCGACCTTGACGTAATACCAATGGGCTCTCACATTCAGGACAAGGCATATCGAGCTCTTTCACTACATGTCCATCGTTGTGATTTAATGGCTGAATATAGTCACAACTCGGATAATGATCGCAACCAAGAAAAGGGCCACGCTTACCAAATCGCATCACTAATTCGCCACCACATTGTGGGCACGGTGTGTGTGATAACGCCTGCTCATGGGCAGAGAATAAAGGTGGATTATTGGTTGTCATTACTACTCGCTTAAAAAGGAATATCGCGTTTTACACGCTATCGCGACAAATAAGATAGATACAATAACGGGCCACTTTAAGGCCCGCTAATTTTAATGCACTGCGCCGTCTTCCGCACCGTATAGCAACTCTTCCATCTGGCTATACGCTGTTTCATTACCGGGGGCATTAAAGAGCACCATTAAGATAATCCACTTCAAATCATCTAATGAAAATTCATTGGTATCGAGCTCCATGATCCGATCAATCACCATTTCACGGGTATCGGCATTTAGCACATGGATTTGCTCAAGATACATCAAGAAACCGCGACAAGTGACATCCATACGTATCATCTCTTGCTCGGTATACACACGCATTGATGTTGCTGCGCAGTTATTTACATAAGGAGTATGTTCAGTTTCTTGTAACGCTGCGAGTTGTTCCAACCAATTAAGCGCTTTATAAATATCATCTTGATGGAACCCAGCACGAATTAACTCTTCGGAAAGTTCATCTTGATCAAACATCAACTCAGCATCACTTTGGATATAAGTTTCAAACAGGTACATAAGAATGTCCATCATGACTAGCTCCTCCTCGTTCTGACATAACCACCTGGTACTGCACTGACCAAGCCCAGTAATTCCAACTCTAAAAGTTGGGTTAATACTTCATGGACAGGTTGTTCACAGCGTTCAGCAACTACATCTACGGGTGTTGCTTCGGTGCCTACGTTAGCCAACAGCGCTGGAAATGGCAATTCTTCATTTTCAGGTTGTGGCAAAGGCAAGCTTATTTGATTATTTATTGCGCACTCAGTTAAAGTTCCGACTTCATTAAAGATATCTGCGGGGCTTTCTACCAGTTTAGCACCAGATTTTATCAATGCGTTACAGCCTCGACTTTGCGCATTATAGATAGACCCGGGAAGGGCAAAAACTTCTCGCCCTTGTTCTAACGCATAACGCGCAGTAATGAGTGAACCGCTTTTTTCTGCCGCTTCAACTACCAATACGCCTGTCGACAAACCACTGATCACTCGATTGCGACGCGGAAAGTTTTGTGGACGCGGTTTTTCATCAGGCCAAAACTCTGAAACCAATGCACCTTGCTCTACAATTTCATTAGCTAACTGACGATGACGGGCAGGGTAAACCTGATCTAAACCAGAGCCTAACACCGCAACGGTAGCACCGCCGGACTTCAACGCTCCTAAATGGGCTTGTCCATCAACTCCTAAAGCAAGTCCACTTGTAACCACATACTCCGCTTGCCCTAGTGCATAAGCAAGATTAAATGCCGCCTCTCGACCATCAATGGAAGCGGCGCGGCTACCAATAATCGCCACTTGTGGTTGGGCTAAATAATCTACCTCACCACGGACAAATAACAGTGGCGGTGGAGATGATATTTGTTTAAGTAAATAAGGGTAAGCAGGAGAATCTAGGGACAAAATATGTTGATCCGGATGTTGCTGCCAAAGCAACGCTAGATCGATACGTTGTTGATTGGGTGAAGTAATCGCTGTGGCTTGTTGTTGAGTTAAACCTAGCTGACACAAGTGTTCAAATGAAGAGCCAACACATTGTTGCGCCGAGACATGACGCAAGAGTTTATTGATACGATGACCACCTAAATGCGGGGTCATCGCCAATACTAACCAAGGGTACAGTGATTCACTCATTACTATCTTAACGCGTTGGTGGAACAGCAGTAACACCCGGCTTGAATGGTTCTAAACTTTGCATCACCACCGCTAAACTAAAGTACTCATAAGGACGAAGCACCATTAATTTACCCACAGAGATGTCACCCAACGGGGTAGAGCCTACCAATGGATTATCTTTGTAATGGTAACTACCTTTTTTACGTTGCACTTTCGCACCTTGTTTAAATAAATCAAAGACAAAGCCTGATTCCACACCATCTAAATGCCCGCGATCTAATACCACAACATCAAAGTTAGAAATGTAGCTACGCCCTTCAAGTTGCCCAATCACATTTGCTATCATCGACTCTGGCGGTGTTGAAGGTGAAAACGATAAGTTAGGCTCTCCGCTCACTAATAATGGTAATAAAATATCGTTTTGACTGATTTCCTGACGATAGGTATCAACCCGTAATTGACTGGTTTTATCATCGGCTGCAGTGACGGTTAAATCGGCAATTTCCTTTAATGTCATTACCTTTGCATAAACTTCAGCACTTGTATCCGTTGCTGAATCATTACGTGTAAACGTTTCTTCAATACGGTAAACACGCCATTGTGTTGTCGGTGCTAAAGGTTGATCGGCCCATACAATATCACCGACAGACAAGTAACCACGCTCATCGCTAGAGCCTAATACTTGCGGTTGTGTCTTGGCTGACTTTTGGCTGATCAATTTATTTTCAGCAACATATTCAAGCATAAGATAGCCTAGTAACGTCGTAATAGGATCACGGATCACGCGAGCTTTTGGAGATAGTTTTACGTGTTTTTTCAAACTTAACTTCGGCTGTCCGTTGACCCAAATAAGGTGAAGACGATCGCCGGGGTAAATCAGGTGTGGGTTTTTAATGTAACTGTTCTTTTCCCATAATTGAGGCCAAGACCATGGATTTTCGAGAAACACGCCAGAGATATCCCATAACGTGTCACCTTTTTTAACGATATAAACATCAGGCACATTATTTCGCAGTAATGGAGCTGGCGGGGCAAAAAGTGAGGGGATAAAAAGCATAAAGCTTAGAATAATGCCCAATGGCTTCATGAGATCACTTCCTTGGATAACACAACACATCACAAGGCTCCGCCTTGCAACAGATAAAATACGTTTATTTCCTCAGATTGGCATTAGCCTATTGATATGTCGACTTTTTAACAAAGAGCAAAAAGCGCTTTTCGGTTCACGTCACTATTTATAGATAACTGTTGCAACTCAATAGCGTCAAGTTTGCTTACAGCTATCACTAACCCCTTTGCCAATAAAATACTGATGAACGCTTTTTCATTCTTTGTCTTTCACCTATGACAAAAAATTCGGTACTGTTATTTGATCTTTAAAATGACTAGAATTAGACCAACAGCGTTTTATTTTTTAGTTTCCGTTAACGAATTCGAGTCCTTATGTCTGTATTACACGTTCTAACCTTTCCTGATGAACGCCTACGTACTGTAGCTAAACCAGTCGAGGCGATAACACCTGAAATCCAAACAATTATCGATGATATGTTGGAGACCATGTACGACGAAGAAGGTATTGGCCTCGCAGCAACTCAAGTTGATATTCACCAACGTATTGTGGTGATTGACGTATCAGAAGAACGTAACCAACCTATGGTACTAGTGAACCCTAAAATCACTGAAGAACACGGTGAAGATGGTATCGAAGAAGGCTGTTTATCGGTTCCTACCGCTCGAGGTTTTGTACCACGAGCAGCAGGCGTAAGTGTCACCGCGCTGGATCGTAACGGTAAAGAATACAGCTTCAAAGCTGATGGTTTATTGGCTATTTGTGTACAACATGAATTAGATCACTTAGCTGGCAAGCTATTTGTTGACTATTTATCACCTTTAAAACGTCAACGCATTAAACAGAAACTAGAGAAAATTAAACGCCATAACGCAAAAAACTAATTATTTAGAGGTTACCTTGAGCAAACCATTACGCATCGTTTTTGCTGGTACTCCTGACTTCGCCGCCCGTCATTTGGCGGCGTTGTTGTCTTCACAGCACCAAGTTGTTGCTGTTTACACTCAACCTGATCGCCCAGCAGGTCGTGGTAAGAAACTAACATCAAGCCCAGTTAAAAATATCGCGCTTGAACATGATATTCCGGTTTATCAACCCGCTTCATTACGTAATGAAGAAGCACAACAAGAGTTAGCAGCCATTAAGGCTGATATTATGGTTGTGGTGGCATACGGCTTATTGTTGCCGCAAGAAGTATTAGATACACCACGTTTAGGTTGTATTAATGTACACGGTTCTATTCTCCCACGTTGGCGTGGTGCTGCGCCGATCCAACGATCTATTTGGGCGGGAGATACAGAAACTGGCGTAACTATCATGCAGATGGATATCGGCCTTGATACTGGTGACATGCTAAAAGTGGCAACCTTGCCAATTGAAGCAACAGATACTAGCGCTACCATGTACGAAAAATTAGCGGATCTTGGCCCTGATGCCTTAATTGATTGTTTATCTGATATTGCTAATAGCACTGCCGTAGCCGTTAAGCAAGACGATGAGCTAGCAAACTACGCTAAGAAGCTGAGTAAAGAAGAAGCGTTAATTGATTGGACAATGGATGCCGCTGCGATTGAACGCTGTGTTCGTGCGTTTAACCCGTGGCCAATGAGTTACTTCACCGTTGCTGAGCAAAATATCAAAGTTTGGCAAGCGACTGTTGAAGATGACAATCAAGGTAAAGTACCTGGTACAATTTTATCTGCTGATAAGCAAGGTATCCTAGTTGCGACAGGTAATGGCGCATTGCGCTTATTATCACTTCAACCGCCAGGTAAGAAAGCGATGACAGCGGCAGATCTGCTTAATTCTCGTCGAGAATGGTTTGAATCTGGCGCTCAGCTATAAATATCAAGGCCAGTGTTTAGTCACTGGCTTTTCTTTTTAAGTTCCACATTGTTATCGCCAGCACTAACGGCGAGTTCAGGAAACAGCTATGAATGTAAGAGCCACTGCGGCCAAAGTTATTTATCAGGTCGTCGATCAAGGGCAGTCATTATCCGCCGCACTTCCTGCTGCGCAACAAGATATCAGAGAGCGTGACCATGCTTTATTGCAAGAGATCTGCTATGGCGTACTTCGCTGGCTTCCTCGCTTAGAATCTATTACCCAAGCGCTAATGGATAAGCCGTTAAAAGGTAAGCAACGTGTATTCCACCATTTAATTTTAGTGGGCTTATATCAACTCGGTTACATGCGAATTCCAGCACATGCTGCAGTAGCCGAAACGGTAAATGCAACGAAAACACTTAAAAAACCACAACTTCGCGGGCTTATTAACGCTATCTTACGTAATTATCAACGTCAACAAGAAACCTTAGATGCTCAGGCTATCAGTCATGATGCGGGTAAATATGGGCATCCAAGCTGGCTATTAAAGTTATTAAAAGAAAGCTACCCCGAACAATTTGCTGATATTTGTGAAGCCAATAACACCAAAGCACCGATGTGGCTACGTGTTAATCGCCAACACAATACTCGAGATGCCTACCGCGCTTTATTAGATGCCGAAGACATTGCAACCGAGTTACACCCACAGGCCGCAGATGCTTTACGTTTAGTTTCGCCATGTGATGTAACTCAACTTCCAGGCTTTAGTGATGGCTGGGTCTCGGTGCAAGATGCAGCAGCTCAGTTAGCGGTGGATTATTTACAACCTAAAGCAGATGAGTTAATTCTTGATTGCTGCGCAGCCCCAGGTGGTAAAACAGCCCACATCATGGAACATGTGCCATCAACCAAAGTGGTTGCGATTGACTGTGATGAAAATCGTCTTAAACGTGTACACGAAAACTTGGCACGTTTGAACCTTGATGCAACCGTATTGTGCGCTGATGCCCGTTACCCAGAACAATGGTGGCAAGGTGATAAATTTGATCGTATTTTGCTCGATGCGCCATGTTCTGCGACGGGGGTTATTCGTCGTCACCCAGATATTAAATGGCTACGTCGTGGCGAAGATATTGCTGCACTGGCAACACTTCAAGCAGAGATCTTTGACGCAATGTGGCTACAATTAAAGCCTGGCGGTACGTTGGTGTACGCTACATGCTCTATTACGCCACAAGAGAACTGTGACCAAGTGAAAGCCTTTTTAGCACGAACGCCAAATGTAACCTTAATTGGTAGCGATCCTGCTAAACCTGGTCGCCAAATTCTGCCAGGTGAAGAGTCGATGGATGGTTTTTACTACGCTGTGCTGACAAAAGCAGAGTAATCATTGTTTAGATAAAAGCGGAACTTGCTGTCAAGATTCCGCTTTTTCATATTTTATAACGCCGATCAGAACATTGTACTTACATCTGATCTCTATAGGCATTTACATCAGGCATAGACTATGAAAATTATTATTCTCGGTGCCGGACAAGTTGGCGGCACCCTTGCTGAAAACTTGGTTGGTGAGAATAACGATATCACTATCGTTGATAAGGATCCCGAGCGTCTTCGTGAGCTGCAAGACAAATACGACCTTCGGGTTGTACAAGGCTTTGCCAGTCACCCTCGTACGTTACGAGAAGCAGGGGCACAAGATGCTGATATGTTGGTATCTGTCACGAACTCCGATGAAACTAACATGATCGCATGTCAAATTGCATTCTCTCTTTTCAATACACCTAACCGTGTCGCTCGTATTCGTTCGCCTGAATATTTACGAGAGAAAGAACAACTGTTTCAATCTGATGCTGTTCCTGTTGATCACTTAATCGCCCCAGAAGAATTGGTGACCGATTACATTGAAAAATTGATTGAATACCCAGGCGCATTACAGGTTGTTAGCTTTGCAGAAGAGAAAGTCGGCCTTGTTGCGGTAAAAGCTTACTATGGCGGTCCGCTAGTTGGTAATGCCTTATCTGCATTACGTGAACACATGCCACATATCGATACCCGCGTAGCGGCGATTTTCCGTCAAGGTAAACCGATTCGTCCACAAGGTACAACGATAATTGAAGCTGATGATGAAGTCTTCTTTGTCGCCGCAAGTAACCATATTCGTTCAGTAATGAGTGAACTTCAGCGCCTAGAGAAACCTTATAAGCGTTTGATGATTGTTGGTGGTGGTAACGTGGGTGCTGGTTTAGCTCGTCGTTTAGAGCAAAGCTACAGCATCAAACTGATTGAACGTAATCAAGAGCGTGCTGAGAACTTGTCTGAAATGCTACAAAATACCATCGTATTTTGTGGTGATGCCTCAGATCAAGAGTTGCTCAGTGAAGAGCATATCGAGCAGATCGATGTCTTTATTGCGGTTACTAACGATGATGAAGCCAACATCATGTCAGCCATGCTTGCTAAGCGCATGGGAGCAAAGAAAGTGATGGTGCTTATCCAGCGCGGCGCTTACGTTGATTTGGTGCAAGGCGGAACAATTGATATCGCAATTTCACCGCAACAAGCGACAATTTCAGCATTATTAACGCACGTGCGAAAAGCCGATATAGTTAATGTATCATCACTACGTCGTGGCGCTGCAGAAGCCATTGAAGCGATTGCTCATGGTGATTCCAGTACCTCTAAAGTCGTTGGTCGTGCAATCAGCGATATTAAATTACCACCAGGTACCACAATTGGTGCAGTTGTCCGTGGTGAAGAAGTGTTAATCGCCCATGACCGTACCGTCATCGAGCAAAACGATCACGTGGTGATGTTCCTTGTTGATAAGAAGTACATCCCTGATGTTGAACGTCTCTTCCAACCTAGTCCTTTCTTCTTGTAACTGATCATGGTTAATTATCGTCCCATATTGTTTGTACTAGGGTTAGTGCTGTCTAAGCTAGCCCTATTCATGTACGTGCCGACATTAGTCGCCTTTTTTACTGGTACAGAAGGATTTATTGATTTCGCCACCGCGGTATTGATCACCCATTCTGTTGCCTTTTTATTTTTAACTTTAGGTAAAACCCCAGAGTTTAAACTTAGCGTGCGAGACATGTTCTTGATCACCACCTTAGTTTGGACTGTCGCCAGTGCTTTTGCGGCCTTACCTTTTGTATTTATTAATCACATTAGTTTTACCGATGCTTACTTTGAAACCATGTCAGGGATCACAACAACAGGCTCTACCGTCTTAAGTGGTTTAGATGATATGGCTCCCAGTATTTTGCTGTGGCGATCAACACTGCAATGGCTAGGTGGGGTTGGCTTCATTGTGATGGCAGTAGCGATCCTCCCGATGCTGAACGTCGGTGGTATGCGTTTATTCCAAACTGAATCATCAGATTGGTCAGATAAAAGCTCGCCAAGAACCAAGAATGTTGCAAAGAATATCGTTAATGTTTATCTCACGTTAACCTTGCTTTGCATTATCTCGTTTATGTTTGCAGGGATGAATACATTTGATGCCATTAACCATGCTTTCACTACGATTTCGACCGGCGGTTACTCCACCTCTGATGGTTCAATGAATCACTTCTCGCACAGTGCACAGTGGGTTGCTACTTTCTTTATGTTTTCAGGTGGTTTGCCATTTTTACTGTTTGTACAAGCCTTGAAAAAACGCCATCCAAAAACCTTATTTGGTGACGCCCAAGTAAAAGGCTATGCCTTGTTTGTGACCGTTGCCAGTTTAATTGTGGCGGCATGCTTGTTCTTCAATAAAGATTATTCGTTGATGGATTCGCTGCGATTATCATTTTTCAACATCATTTCTGTTGTGACAACCACAGGGTTTGGCTTGGGCGATTTCACCTCATGGGGACCGTTGCCTAGTATTATTTTCGCCTTCACTTTATTAGTAGGAGCTTGCTCAGGGTCTACCAGTGGCGGAATAAAAATCTTTCGATTCCAGATTGCCTTTGCCTTACTACGTAAGCAAATTATGCAATCTATCCACCCATCGGCGCTATTTGTCCAACGCTATAATGACAGACCTGTCACTGACGATATTGTGCGCTCGGTTGTTGCATTGGTATTGACCTTTATCATGACCATTATCTTCATTGCTGCGATATTAGGTCTGCAAGGGCTTGATCCCATCACCAGCATTACAGGTGCTGTCACCGCTGTTGCTAACGTAGGGCCGGGGATGGGGAGCATTATCGGTCCAACAGGTAACTTCGCGAGTTTGCCTGATTTATCAAAGTGGACCTTAAGCTTAGGTATGTTGATGGGACGTTTAGAAATTTTGACGGTGTTAGTGGTTTTTTCACCTGCATTTTGGCGAGACTAATAACACTAGAAACAAAAAGGGAGCGTATTGCGCTCCCTTTTTTATCCATTACATCGCGATGCTCTACACAGGTTTTACATAGAAATAAATCGCACAAAAGTGGCAAATAGAGCCACCTAATACAAATAAATGCCAAATTGCATGGTTATACGGAATACGTTTATTAACGTAGAAAATCACCCCAAGTGAATAGATCACACCGCCTAAAGCAAGAAACACTAAACCACCAGTCGATAAAATAAGTGCTAATTGATAAATCATAATTAACGATAACCAACCCATGGTTAAATAAGTGATCAGTGATAATTTCTCAAATCGATAAACAAATGCAATTTTGGCAATAATACCGATTATCGCAAGTCCCCAAATCACGCTCATCAAACCAATAGCTAATGGCGTACGCAAAGAAATCAATAAAAAAGGCGTATAAGTACCAGCAATAAGAAGATAAATAGCGCAATGATCGAAAGTTTTTAACGCGCGTTTCGCTTTGGGGGATGAAATAGAATGGTAGAGAGTAGAAGCTAAATAAAGCAATATCATACTCACCGAATACACGGTATAGCTGATAATACTTAACGTATCAGCATTAACATAGAATGCTTTCTCAAGTAGTAAATATAACCCAAACAAGCCAAATACCAGCCCGATCCCATGGCTTATACTGTTCGCAACTTCTTCTGCGACTGAGTACCCTTGTTCAGTTGCCACTGATTTACTCATCACTCAACTACCTCACGCTAACATGACATTATACTACTATAACCACACCACTCAGCTTACACTTGTAAGCTGAAAATAAGCAAGTCAGGAATCGTAATATTTATAATGATGAGATAAAAATATGTGTAATAAAAACGGAGCGCTCGTGATAGATAAACGATACCCCGCTAATTATTATTTTTGCAGTAGTGACAAGGTGGCTTGTCGAGCAGCATCTGGATCGCGAGCAACAATGCCATCAACGATCTGTTGGTGAGCATCAAGTTTTAAAATACGTTCACGCGTAACAACTCGGAAGTAGTTTTCAAATACCGCTTTAAACAAGTTACCAAACGGACTAATAAAATGATTTCCTGAGGAAAAATAAATCAGTTGATGGAAACGAGTATCGACTTCAACCCAACGTTCTTGATCGAAGTTATCGCCCATTTCATGCATTTCAGCCAACAGCTCTTGTAGCTCTTTACGCTCTTCATCTGTTGCATGAATAGCAGCTAATGCTGCCGCTTCTGGCTCTAACATTAAACGCGCTTGTTGATATTCCTCTAATAATTCAGAATCGGCATCAAAATCTAACCAAGCCAGTAAATCTTGATCAAGATAGTTCCAATTCTTTTTCGGCATCACACGTGTACCAATACGTGGCCGAGGCAACACCATTCCTTTGGCAGCCAACATTTTGATTGCCTCACGAACAGCTGTACGGCTTACACCATACATGTCACCTAATTCGACTTCACCCGGTAAAATATCACCTGGCGCTGTTTCTCCCGCCAAAATACGACGGCCAATAGACTCAGCTAATCGATAAGATAAATTTCGGTTGGCAACAATGCGTTGCTGCTCTTGCTCCATACATCCTCTCCAAAGGCTTCTTTTATAATGTAGTTATTCCATAAGATATGTGCTGTATAACACAAACATCGTATTACAACATAAACGGATCTAAATACACCAAGCTAAAGCGCTCTTACAGCCCTTTTTTTGCAGCATGCTGAATCATCCCCATCTTAATGCTTCAATCTTAGCATTTTAGCGGCTACTTTTTACTCGACTTTTAAAATTGCTATTGTTATTCTCAGCGCAAACTGATTAACAACCAAGCGATATACTGATGGATGGGGTAAACCCAGTAGGGAATTTTCCCTTCAGCGATCAGCTTGATAACTTCCGGCCATGGACGAGCCTGACAACAGGTGATTTATGCGACCAGCATCTCCCGTCAGGTATGTAAGTACCCCTCGTAGCCCTTCACGCCTTCGTGCAACGGCTCATGCTCCATATTTTAAAACGAAACAAAAAGCTGTTGTTGAGATTTCATTAACGAATAACGATATAAAATTAAAGCATGATGAGTTAGACACCCAAATACTGCAATCAATTGCCAACCAAAATATCGCGTAATGATAATAAAACGATTGGGATAAAGCAGCTTCAGCTGCTTTTTTTACTTTGTTTTGTCATTACAGCCCCATACAACAGATTGTAACCCCGTGTGCTTTGTTATAATTTATCCCTATTAGAAATATGACAATTTGATCGTAGCAACGATCACTCAGCCTCAACTACGGAGTCACTATGAAAACGCATCGCGTCAATGAGCTCATCGAACTGCTTCACCCTGAATGGCAAAAAGATCCTGATCTAAATTTAGTGGAGTTTTTATTAAAACTGGCTGAAGAAGCAAAGTATAACGGCCCATTAGAATCACTCACTGATGATGTACTGATTTATCACTTGAAGATGCGTAATAGTGGCAAAGACGAGATGATCCCAGGACTTGCAAAAGACTGTGAAGATGACTTCAAAACCGCAATCTTACGCGCTCGCGGTATTATTAAATAATCTCGCTATAATTTAACGTTTAAAGCCAGTGAATATTCACTGGCTTTTTTGTGTCCAAACGACCACTTTCAGCTCTGATTTTAGGCCTAACCACCGCCTTACATTACAATTATGTTATTAACAGAACTGATAAATATTAATAATTAACACTCAGCGCCAAAAGTCGATTTATTAGTAGCCTTCGCTAAACTAATGACAACACATGTTAGCTTAGGGGGATAAATCAGCCCCTTAATTCTTGTTATCTCAAGATTAAGGTAAACTGCTGCCTTAATTTCCGTCTTTAAGGCTGTTCCATGGAAAAAAACGACTTTTGTTTTTCAACTCTCACGCCTGATTTGCTGCTTGATGCCTTAGATAGCATTAATGTTCGAGCAGAGTCAGGATTACTGGCTCTCAATAGTTATGAAAATCGGGTCTATCAGTTTAAAGCGGAAGATGGGGCTCGCTATGTCACCAAATTCTATCGCTCAGAACGTTGGCGTGATGAGCAAATTGAAGAAGAGCACCAATTCACACAAGAATTGGCTGACAATGAAATTCCTGTTGCCGCACCTCTAAACATCAATGGGAAAACACTACATACCTTTAATGGTCATCGTTTTGCTTTATTCCCAAGTGTCGGCGGTCGGCAATTTGAAGTCGATAATTTTGACCAATTAGAATGGGTCGGTCGTTATTTAGGTCGTATTCATCTAGTGGGACAACGCCAGCCTTTTCAACATCGTCCAACCATGGGGCTAGATGAATACGTCTATCAGCCTCGAAAATTATTAGAGCACAGTCAGTTTATTCCCGATCACCTTAAGAACGTCTTTTTTGCCGATCTTGATCTACTGATTAAAAACCTCGAACAGCATTGGTCAACTAATTGGCAAGCGATTCGTCTTCATGGCGACTGTCACCCAGGTAATATTTTATGGCGTGATGGCCCGATGTTTGTCGATCTTGATGATGCCCGTAATGGTCCTGCCGTCCAAGATTTATGGATGCTATTAAACGGTGAGCGTGCCGATCAATTAGCCCAACTGGATACTTTACTTGAAGCTTATGGTGAATTTGCAGATTTTGATCAACGTCAATTGCAACTAATCGAGCCTTTACGCGGTCTTAGAATGGTGCATTATATGGCATGGCTAGCAAAACGCTGGGAAGATCCTGCATTTCCCCGTGCATTCCCATGGTTTGCTGATGCAAAATATTGGGAAGGGCAAGTGCTTGCATTTAAAGAACAAATTGCCTCACTGCATGATGCACCATTACAACTCATGCCACAGTGGTAAACACAAAAACGTATTAACATAAAAATTCAGGTTATATTTATAACCGTGATAAGGATAATCAGGGAGTTATATTAATGTTCAAGAAGTTACTCACGCTAGCTAGTGCAGCGTTACTATCATTTTCAGTGCACGCTGCAAAATTTACTGAAGGTGATTACTACAAAGTTCTCGATCTACCAAAATCTGAAACCCCCATTGTGACTGAGTACTTCTCTTTATACTGCCCGCATTGCTACCAGTTTGAGCCTATGATCAAACAGCTAAAAACAAAGCTACCTGAAAATGCAAAACTACAAAAAATGCATGTTTCATTCATGGGTGGCTCTATGGGTAAAGTGATGAGTAAAGCCTTCGCTACCTCTGTAGTACTAGGTGTTCAAGATCAAATGGTACCGGTGTTCTTTAACCGTATCCACACCATGAACAAGCCACCACGTAATGAAGAAGAAGTGCGTCAAACCTTCATCGATGAAGGGGTGCCAGCCGCAGAATTTGACGGCGCATTTAATAGCTTTGCGGTAAATTCAATGGTAAGTCGTTTTGATAAGTCCTTTGAAGATGCAGGCCTAACAGGTGTGCCAGCTGTTGTGGTTAACAACAAGTACCTTGTGCAAACAGGTAAAATCAAATCGGCAGACGAATACTTTGAGTTAGTAAACTACTTACTGAAAAAGTAATCTCATCTAAAATAAAAAAGGGCAGTGATGCCCTTTTTTATTATCCAAATAACCGACACTTTTTGTTATATAACTTGGCTATTAATCTGCTTAAGCAGCCTATCCATTGAGCGATAACCTAACGCTTCCGCTAAGTGCCCTCGAGAAATATCAGGCTCTCCCGCCAAATCAGCTATCGTACGCGCTACTTTAATTATCCGATGGTAAGCCCGTACCGATAAACCTAACTGATGAAGCGCATTTTCTAAAAATGCTGCATCAGCTTGTTGTAGAGGGCAATACTGTTCAAGCTCTCGCGTCGATAACAGGGCATTCACCTTACCACTTCGAGTCAACATTTGATGACGAGCATGATCAACCCGCGCTTTAATCGTTACTGTTGAATCACCTCGATCTCCACCCTTGGCTAACGTGCCTCGGGGTAGAGCAGGGATCTCAATCGACATATCAAACCTATCAAGTAATGGGCCACTCAGCCGGCTTAAATAACGTAATATCGCCTGTGGGTTGGTACGTGTTTGATTGCCATCATAATATCCAGAAGGACTTGGATTCAGCGCACAAATCAATTGAAAGCGGGCTGGAAACGTTGTTTTACTGGTCGCACGAGAAATCACAATATGGCCAGACTCTAATGGTTCGCGCAAAGAGTCTAAAACTTTACGTTCAAATTCAGGCATCTCATCAAGAAATAATAACCCATTGTGTGCCAAAGATATTTCTCCCGGTTTAGGTACTGAACCTCCACCCACTAATGCCGCCATAGAGCTCGAATGGTGTGGCGTGCGAAAAGGTCTTTTTAACCAGTTTCCTTGGTGTAACGATTGTGGTGTGAGTGAGGTAACGGCCGCTGTTTCTAACGCTTCTTCATGGTTCATCGGCGGTAATAAGTCGCACAACCTTGATGCAAGCATGGTTTTACCCGTTCCCGGAGGCCCAAGGAACAAGACATTGTGGCCGCCAGCTGCGGCAATTTCTAACGCACGTTTACCTTGTTGCTGACCGATAATATCTTGCATATCTCGATCTAAAGGAACCGCTGTTTCTTGCGGCTGCTCACTAAAATTTAATGCCAATTGTTGTTGGCCACATAAATAGCCACAGACAGCTAATAGACTGGAGGCTGATTTATGAACTTCTTTACCGACGAGAGCCACTTGATCGCTATTACTATCAGGCACCACAAAGCAACGTTTCGCCTTTAACGCTGCTAAAGCAGCAGGAAGGGCTCCCTTTACTTGTCGTAACTCTCCCGATAATGCTAATTCACCGATAAACTCATGCTCTGCTAATTTATCTATAGGGATCTGGCCTGATGCAGCCAAAATACCTAACGCAATAGGTAAATCAAACCGCCCTCCTTCTTTAGGTAAATCAGCAGGAGCCAAGTTGACAGTGATACGTCGTGATGGGAACTCAAAATTCGCATTAATAATTGCACTTCGAACCCGATCTTTAGCCTCTTTTACAGTAGTTTCAGGTAACCCAACTAATGTAAAACTTGGCAACCCGTTACTTAAGTGGACTTCTACTGTCACTGGTGGGGCATGTACACCCACACAAGCTCGACTATGAACAATCGCAAGCGTCATGAACCATCACCTCACTGAGATACGAAAACATTCGTTAATGAATTATTTATTTTTAGTTTCATAAGATGCCTGTAAATGCAGCTCG
This sequence comes from Photobacterium sp. SKA34, assembly GCF_000153325.1. Lineage (GTDB taxonomy): Bacteria > Pseudomonadota > Gammaproteobacteria > Enterobacterales > Vibrionaceae > Photobacterium. The sequence goes on along the minus strand of NZ_CH724146.1, from coordinate 227,986 downwards.
TTTGCTAAAAAAACCACAGTTTTTGCTTGTCATGCGATAGACGTCTGTGTTACCACTAACATATAGCAACAACTAGACAACAAAAGTTGGACAAATATACATGCGCTTAACAACATCTCTCGTACTCATTATTAATGTCATTGTGGTGATTATGTCACCGCAGCGGGGATTTGCTGGCGCAAAGTAGCGCAAGAGACGCAAATAAAAAGCCCCCGCACTGAGAAGTTCGGGGGCTTTTTTCAACAAATGGATTTGAGTAATCGTAATCATCTCAAATAGATCTCGCAAAGTAAGCAAGGAGCTGCGATGACAGGGGCAGAATTAGTCGTAAAAGCGCTGCATCAGCAGGGTATCAAAACCATATTTGGTTACCCTGGCGGTGCCATCATGCCAATTTATGACGCTTTATATGATGGTGGAGTAGAACATATCCTCTGCCGTCACGAACAAGGAGCAGCAATGGCTGCTATTGGTATGGCTCGATCCACCCAAGATGTAGCTGTCTGTATGGCAACATCAGGTCCTGGTGCCACGAATCTCGTCACAGGACTTGCTGACGCCTTTATGGATTCAGTCCCCTTGGTTGCGATTACTGGACAAGTTGCCAGCACCCATATTGGAACCGATGCCTTCCAAGAAATGGATGTGATTGGGATGTCTTTATCATGTACCAAACACAGCTACCTGGTAACAGATGTCAATGATCTTGCGCCAACCCTTGCTGAAGCATTTGTGGTCGCTAAAGCCGGTCGTCCAGGCCCTGTTATTGTTGATATAGCCAAAGATGTGCAGCTTGCACAAGCGCCAACCGAATTACTACCTCCTATTAAGCCACCAGCAGTTCCAACGGTTAATAGTGAAGTAATCACTGCAGCTCAAGAATTATTAGATAAAAGTCATCGTCCAGTAATGTATGTCGGTGGTGGGGTACAAATTGCCAATGCAACCGATACCTTACGTCAGTTTTTAAGCCTTAATCCGATGCCTTCGGTCAGTACCTTAAAAGGATTAGGCTCTATCGAGCGCCATGACCCACATTATCTTGGTATGCTAGGTATGCACGGTACAAAAGCGGCCAACTTAGTGGTACAAGAAGCGGATTTATTAATTGTGGTTGGTGCCCGTTTTGATGATCGCGTAACCGGAAAATTGGATACCTTTGCGCCACACGCGAAAGTGATTCATATTGATATTGATGCAGCTGAATTTAGTAAATTACGTCATGCTGATGCGCCATTACGTGGCGATATTAATACTATTTTGCCTCAGTTAGAGCTTAGCCAAGATATCAGCCGTTGGCTCACTCACAGCGAACATATTCGTAAAATTGGCAAATGGCGCTATGACCATCCAGGCGATCTGATTTACGCACCATTACTGCTTAAGCAATTGTCAGATATGATGCCAGATAGCAGCATGGTATCGACCGATGTTGGTCAGCACCAAATGTGGGCCGCACAGCATATTCAACCTCGTGAGCCACAAAACTACATTACATCAGCAGGCCTTGGCACGATGGGCTTTGGTTTACCTGCAGCAATGGGAGCCAGTGTTGCCCGTCCTGATGATCAATCTATTCTGATCTCTGGTGATGGCTCGTTTATGATGAATGTACAAGAATTGGGAACTTTAAAGCGCCGTAGTATTCCTGTCAAAATGGTACTTATCAATAACCAACGCTTAGGTATGGTACGCCAATGGCAGTCGCTGTTTTTTGATGGTCGCCACAGTGAAACCATCCTAGATGATAATCCTGATTTTGTGATGTTAGCTAAGGCGTTTGATATCCCAGGAAAAACCATTACTCGTAAAGAAGAAGTGGCTCCTGCACTAGAAGAAATGCTCGCCAGTAAAACCGCTTACTTGTTGCATGTATTGATTGATGAAGAACAAAATGTATGGCCACTGGTTCCACCGGGTGCTGCAAACCAAGATATGCTGGAGAACACCTAATGGAGAGATATTTACTCAACATTACCGCTAATGATAAGCCTGTATTACTTGAGCGAATTTTACGTGTGATCCGCCATCGTGGCTTCATCATAAAAAAAGTCGATGCAACACAAAATCATCATAGCAAGATAGCCAGAATCGAAATTATCGTAGATAGTACTCGTCCTATATCGACGCTTATCAACCAAATTGAAAAACTGTGGGACATCATCAGTGTAGAGACTTCCCCCCTACAGTTACTGGATTAAATTTTAGAAAGGAATTCAACATGGCAAATACAGCAGATTACATTTGGTTTAACGGTGAGATAGTGCCTTGGGCTGATGCTAATGTTCACGTTTTAACTCACGCAATGCACTATGGCACCTCAGTATTTGAAGGGATCCGTTGCTACAACACGCCAAAAGGCCCAGCCGTTTTTCGTCATGAAGAACACATGGTACGACTAAAAAATTCGGCAAAAATTTATCGCTTCCCGATCCCATACAGCTGCGATGAGCTAATGGAAATTTGCCGTGAAACGATCCGAGTAAATAAACTCGATTCTGCTTACATTCGTCCATTGGGTTATGTAGGTAATGTTGGCCTAGGCGTTTGCCCTCCCGTTGATACAAAAATGGATTTGATTGTTGCTGCTTTCCCTTGGGGTTCTTACTTAGGTGAAGAAGCGCTAGAAAACGGTGTCGATGCAATGATCTCTAGTTGGAACCGTGCAGCGCCAAATACCATTCCAACAGCTGCAAAAGCAGGCGGTAACTACCTATCATCACTACTGGTTGGTAGCGAAGCACGTCGCCATGGTTACGCAGAAGGGATCGCATTAAGTGTGGATGGTTATCTATCTGAAGGTGCTGGCGAAAATATCTTTGTTATTCGTAACGGCGTTCTTTCAACGCCACCAACGACTAGCGCAATTTTACCAGGCATCACCCGTGACACTATCATGATCCTAGCCAAAGAACGGGGTTACGAAGTACGTGAAGAAAACATTGCCCGTGAGGCGCTTTACCTTGCCGATGAGATCTTCATGACAGGTACCGCTGCTGAGATTGTGCCAGTGCGTAGCGTTGATCAAATTACCGTTGGTGAAGGCAAGCGAGGTCCTATCACCAAAGAGCTACAAGCCGCTTACTTCGGTCTGTTCAATGGTGAAACAGAAGATAAATGGGGCTGGTTAGATTTCGTTTATCCACAAAAGTAATTGCCCTTCACAATCAAACCGACACATACCAAAACTGTCGCTAATGCATTAGCGACAGTGCTCTAAAAAGGATTTTCTGTTATGCCTAAATACCGTTCAGCAACCACTACCCATGGCCGAAATATGGCTGGCGCTCGTGCCTTATGGCGCGCAACTGGCGTTAAAGATGAAGATTTCGGTAAGCCGATTATTGCCGTTGTGAACTCGTTTACCCAATTTGTTCCCGGTCACGTACACTTAAAAGACCTCGGTCAATTAGTCGCTAAGCAAATCGAAGAAGCGGGCGGTATTGCCAAAGAGTTTAATACTATTGCCGTTGATGATGGTATCGCGATGGGTCACGGTGGGATGTTGTATTCACTACCGTCACGTGAGCTCATTTCAGATTCTGTTGAGTACATGGTGAACGCCCACTGTGCCGATGCGATGGTATGTATCTCAAACTGCGACAAAATCACCCCTGGAATGTTGATGGCATCACTTCGCCTAAATATTCCGGTTATTTTTGTTTCTGGCGGACCAATGGAAGCGGGTAAAACCAAGCTTTCAGAGCAAGTGATCAAACTCGATTTAGTCGATGCGATGATCCAAGGTGCCGATCCTAAAGTGTCAGATGAGCAAAGCGAGCAGATCGAACGTTCAGCGTGCCCTACCTGTGGTTCGTGCTCTGGTATGTTCACAGCAAACTCAATGAACTGTTTAACCGAAGCATTAGGTTTAAGTCAGCCAGGTAATGGTTCAATGCTAGCGACGCACGCAGATCGCGAGCAACTATTTATTAATGCGGGTAAACGCATTGTGGCATTGACGAAACGCTACTATGAGCAAGATGATGAATCTGCACTGCCTCGTAACATTGCCAATAAAAAAGCCTTTGAAAATGCGATGGCATTAGATATTGCGATGGGGGGATCAACCAATACCGTTTTACACCTTTTAGCCGCAGCGCAAGAAGGTGAAATTGATTTCACCATGACCGATATTGATCGCATGTCTCGTATTGTTCCTCACCTATGTAAAGTTGCGCCGTCAACACCGAAATATCATATGGAAGATGTTCACCGAGCGGGTGGCGTTTACAGTATTTTAGGTGAACTGGATCGTGCAGGCCTTTTCCACAACGATTGCCACAATATTTTAGGTGAAACCTTTGCTGAAAGTTTCCGCCACTACGACATCACCTTAACAGACTCAGAAGACATCAAAACGTTCTTCCGCGCAGGTCCTGCAGGTATTCGTACCACGCAAGCATTTTCACAAAATTGTCGTTGGGACACCCTTGATGATGATCGAGAAAATGGTTGTATTCGTAAGAAAGAGTTTGCCTTTAGTCAAGATGGTGGTCTAGCTGTACTGTCTGGCAATATGGCACTCGATGGTTGTATTGTTAAAACCGCAGGTGTTGATGAAAGTTGCTTAACCTTTACAGGACCGGCTGTCGTGTTTGAAAGCCAAGATACCGCAGTTGAAGCAATTCTTGCTGGCAAAGTAAAAGCGGGCGATGTCGTGGTTATTCGTTATGAAGGACCAAAAGGTGGCCCTGGGATGCAAGAAATGTTGTATCCAACCACTTACCTTAAATCTATGGGCCTCGGTAAAGAATGTGCGTTGATCACTGACGGTCGATTCTCTGGCGGTACTAGTGGCCTATCTATTGGTCATGTTTCGCCTGAAGCGGCAAACGGTGGCACGATTGGTCTTATCGAAAATGGCGATATTATCGCGATTGATATTCCAAACCGTAGTATTGAACTGAATGTTGATGAGACAACACTTGCTGCACGTCGTGAAGCAACGAACCAACGCGGTTGGAAGCCAGTTGATCGTGAACGTCAGGTTTCTTTTGCCCTAAAAGCCTATGCCAATCTAGCGACCAGTGCAGATAAAGGCGCAGTACGCGATAAGTCAAAACTAGAAGGATAATCACCATGAGCGAAGTGAAACAGGCCACGGATGAAAAGCTACTTAGCGGAGCTGACTATCTTCGCAATATCCTTCGAGCACCCGTTTATGAGGTGGCGCAAGTCACCCCATTACAAAATATGGACCGTCTGAGTGCAAGGATAGCAAATCAGATCCAACTAAAACGGGAAGACCGCCAACCCGTTCACTCATTTAAGTTACGCGGCGCTTACAACATGATGTCGCAACTGACTGAGCCTCAGAAAGCTGCTGGGGTGATAGCAGCCTCTGCTGGTAATCATGCGCAAGGTCTTGCCTTATCAAGCCAAAAACTCGGTGTTAAAGCCACGATTGTCATGCCACGTACCACACCGGATATTAAGGTTGATGCGGTACGTAGTTTTGGCGGGATTGTAGTACTGCATGGCAATAACTTTGATGAAGCAAAAGGCTACGCTGAACAATTAGCGCAACAACATGGCTATACTTTTATTCCTCCTTTCGATCACCCTTCGGTGATCGCAGGACAAGGGACTATCGGTATTGAATTAGTACAACAAAACGGCCATTTGGATTGTGTTTTTGTGCCCGTTGGCGGTGGTGGTTTAGCCGCAGGTGTTGCGGTATTACTAAAGCAATTATTACCTGAAATTAAGGTAGTTGGTGTTGAAGCTGAAGATTCTGCCTGCTTAAAAGCAGCCCTTGATGCGGGTAAACCAGTCTCGTTAGATCAAGTAGGTATGTTTGCCGATGGAGTTGCAGTTAAGCAAATAGGCAGCGAGACTTTCCGTTTATGTCAGCAATACCTTGATGATGTTATCACGGTCAGCAGTGATGAAATTTGCTCGGCTGTAAAAGATATTTTTGAAGATACGCGGGCGATTGCTGAGCCTTCAGGGGCACTTTCTCTGGCAGGACTAAAAAAATACGTCGAGCAGCACCAAATCCGCGATCAGCAACTTGCCGCTATTTTATCAGGCGCAAACTTGAATTTTCATGGTCTACGCTATGTCTCAGAGCGTTGCGAGTTAGGTGAAAAACGTGAAGGGTTATTAGCCGTTACGATCCCTGAACGCCCAGGTGCTTTTCTTGATTTCTGCCATTTGATTGGTGGTCGAGCAGTAACCGAGTTTAACTACCGATATAACGATGATGCTCTGGCCAATGTTTTTGTTGGTGTGCGTTTAATTCAAGGCCAAGAAGAGCTTGATGGCATCATAAAAGATCTGCGAAAAGGCGGATATCCGGTGGTCGATTTATCTGATGACGAAATGGCGAAAGTCCATGTTCGTTATATGATTGGTGGTAGACCATCAAAACCGCTTAAAGAACGTTTATATAGCTTTGAGTTTCCTGAATACCCAGGTGCACTTATTCGCTTTTTAAACACCCTTGGTTGTCATTGGAATATTAGCTTATTTAATTATCGTAATCATGGGGCAGATTATGGTCGTGTCTTATGTGGCTTTGAACTTGAAGACAAAGATTTACTGTCATTTACAAGCCACTTACGCGAACTTGGTTATCAATGGAAAGACGAAACAGAAAATCCAGCCTATAAGTTTTTTCTTGCTCAGTAATGATCGCCCATAACAAAAAAAGCAGCGTAATCGCTGCTTTTTTATAACAATCAATATGATTAATGGCTGTCCGAAACATATTCAAGGCAACTGGAAATCAAATTAATATTTTGTTCAATCATTTTTTGGCGTAAAGGAGAAGGTACCTGCGCATACATTACCGATAATCGATTGATATCACCATATTCGGGTGTATTGTCGTCTGAAATAAACCAATGCAGAGAACGCCCTGTTATCTTCGCTATGTTCATTAGCATTAATACTCTAGGCTCTGTTTTCCCCGACTCCAAATCAAGGTAAGTTTGACGAGCAACACCTAGCTGCTTAGCCATACTTACTTGAGTGATCCCTTTCCATTCTCTCGCTTCTCGAATCTTTTGTGCAATATGCGCTATTTCTGTCATTGCGTTATTAATCTCACGCTCAACACTATGTTCACTCATCATCGACATTTAAACCGCACTAAACACAAAACTTTGCTTAAACTATTCTTCGCAAAAATAGATGTCTATGGGTAGTAATACAAATTTGTGATGCGTCATATTCACTGTAACCAAAGCTAGACAGTAAAAATACCAAAATGAACAACTAAGTAGGCACTAAAGATTATCGTGATTCGGCTACTTATTTTTATGTGTTAAGGCACGGGTGTATTCCGCCATGAAACTCGCTAAGTTGATGCATTGCTGCAAAATAACGTGACGAGCAGAATGTGGCAAGCGACTAAAAAATTGCAATAAGCGATCAATTTCTTCCTTGTACTCACTTTCTAAAATTTCTATTCCTTCATCACCATAAACAAACCAAGTTAGTGGCCGCTCAGTGATCTCCGAGATCTCAGACAATAATCGTACTTTAGGCTCTGTTTTTCCGGTTTCAAGATCAAGATACGTTTGGCGAGCAACTTTCAACTGCTGGGCCATATGTACTTGGGTTAATCCTTTCCATTCACGAGCATCCTTGATCCTAGCGGCAATCTTTGTCTTTGGCTCTGTCATACACCTTCTCCAATCAGATAGTGAAGAACGCTTCACTATTTGTTGCAGTGCAGATGATGAGCCAATTTTTCATTTTTTTTAATCCTTAATATTCAATAAGATAAAATCAAAGCAGACTTTTATTCTTAATTTGAATCGCACATCGTATGGATAATCAGGCATTTTTTTATTTCGCAACACAGTAAACCTTATCAAGAATGCCGATAAAAAAGACGCAAGTTGTGTCGGTAGGCATTAAAGTTTGAAACTTTTCTCGCGTATAGGGCTTGTTGTTACGTAACGCTATAGAGAGTAAGGTAACAGTAAAGTTTGAAACTAATGCAGTCTCACTGTTATATACATCGATTTTGTAACAGCAAAGATCGAAACTTTTATAACTACGACTATGGTTCCTTACTTATCGACCTCATCTCAATTCTAACTGTTGTGATGTTGAATTATATCGATAGTTTACAATCTGCCCATTAACAATAAGCTCAATAGCTGTATTAATCTGCCCTAACGGTACGCTGAACCACTCTCTCGGTTTGCACATAGTGCCCTGTAAATCGGCTATTTCCACATCAATGCAAACATCTTTAAATACAGTATGAATTAGGTTTTCAAACTTCTGTGTATTCATGTTGTAACACTCATATTCAGCAACAACATTCACGGGGGCCATTAAGTAAGTTGGTTCATTTGCTGCATTGGCGATACGTTTGGCAACAGGTGTAGTTGCGTAGCCAATTTTGTATAAGTTAGAAATTGAATTAATTCGAGGATCTTCGCTTTGGCTTGATAATATATAAATAAAGCCTGCCGACTCATCATCTTCACCAACATTTTTAATATCAGAGAAGTGTTCGCCTTTTGGTGAAACCATTTTTCCATCAGCATATAGTGACTTAGCAATAGAGCGATAAAGCATGTTCGACTCTGTACCATTCTCAAAAATACACCGAGTTCTCCCATCCTTTCTGAAACGCTTTCCATCCACAGTTTTTGCTTCACTAGTGATATCTATATGTTCAAGGTACATCAGCACCCCACTTAACACATAATATTCACCTGCTTGAAGTTTTTCACCTTTATCATCAAACTCAATAATTTTACGCTGACCACTATTTAGCTCTTGCTGAACAACAGGAAAAAGGTCTTTATATTTAGCAAAATCTTTACACGCCTTACGCCTTGCCACAAAATCGCTTTCAGCTCGTTTGTCGGTTTTTACGTGCTTGATGTTAAAAATACTATCGTCAGAATCACCCAGTAAACCAAAGTCATCATCAGCGAATATGTCTTCAACTGAGTTAATTTCTTTTACCACAGGCTTTGGTTCTGGTTTCGGTTCTGCTTTATATTCTGCCGCTGGTTCTGCCACTTCATGCGTTAATGGCAACAAATTGAATTCATCAAAATCAACCAACGCCTGGCACTGGGTGTCATTACTTCTTATTGAATCTAAACGTTTAAATAGCATTAGTTCACTAATGTTCGCCATATTGTTTTCAGGCAACCGACCATTCGCTTTATAGAAGTCATTTATCTCCTGAAACTTAGCAACCAAGTGCTCATCTGCCGTTGGCGCTTTTGACTTTACTTTAACCGCAGTAAGCCCTAATTCGTCATCATCATTAATGAAGCTTAACCAGTCATCCATCTCCATCGACTTTAATTTTTGCCATTCTTCATTTTTCATTACGCTTGCATCCTTTTGCGCTTTTCTTGTTTGATGTAAATTAAGCACTCAGCCAAACGCTTTTCGGTAAAATCAGAGGCATTTAAGTCAGGTTCTCGGCCTTGCTCATGAACAAACTGTTTAACTTTAGGCCATAGCAATTTAGCTTCATCAAAGTCCATTTGAATACGTGTCGTTTCAATCGACTCTTGAATAAGCTTGAGTACGTCAGTTGTTACTGATTTCGACAGTATCTCAAATGCTTTTTGGAACGGGTTAATCTCGTCAATTAAATCGATACTCAGTTCATCAATATTGATAAACTTATCGGCTAAGCGAACAAACTTTTTCCCGCCTTGTTCACTTACTTCCGCTGTACTTACCGCTGAATCAACAACTACTTGCTGACGAACTTCTTCAACTTCTGCTTCAGTTAAATCAGGATATTTGCGTTGGATTATCTTAGGGATAAGTATTTTATTAACTACTTCTGGATCAACTTTACCCGCTGATGCAGCAATCACCTTGTCATCTTGCAATATAGCCGCTTTTAAATCAGCTAAATCTGATTCAATAATGTCTTTAGTACGCTTAGTACTTGGCTCTTTAAAGCCGCCAATTTTCATCGTCCCCGGTGGTGTTGGCTCAAAATCATCGTCTTTTTTGGCTTTAAACTTAAAGTTTGGTGCCAATACTTGCTCCATTAGCAATGAACAAGTAATTGCTTTAAGCATGTTATTCACGGCAATCGTTACTTGATCATTTTCCGCATCAGGTTGGGCGATGAGGTTAGTGAATTGCGCATGTGTTTTGTTTGAACTATCACGAGTACAGCGACCAATAATCTGAATGATTTCTGTCAGCGAACTTCTGTAACCCACAGTCAATGCATGTTCGCAGTACTCCCAGTCAAAGCCTTCTTTTGCCATACCTAATGCGATGATCACGTCCATATCATCTACATTTTTAATGTTACGTAGATAGTTTTGAATAACATCACGGTCATTTTCTTCAACCAAATCAGCTACCTTAATTACTGTACCATCAGGTCGTGTTACAGGAATAACACCAGTGTCAGGGTCACGTTTACCTGCTTCACCTAATACTTCCAAAATGGCATCAACTTCATCGTATTTTTCTTTGGTTGATTCACCTGAGTTAACATTAGGGATATGAATAATGGTTTTTTTTCCGTAGTTTTCTTCGGAATTAAGCACCTCATGAATAACGTCAGTGTATCTACCTTGATAGAAGTGATAACCGATACCGAGTGACTTCAAGTAATTGTAACCGTTAAGCTGCTCGTAATAATTAAATGAGATTTTATCAAATTGTGCTTCAAGCTCAGGCGTTAAAACAGGAACGCTATAACCACGGAAGTATGAGCCTGTCATTGCAACAATATGTGCATTACTGTTTGCCATTATTGAACGTAAAACATCACCTAATACATTTTCACCATCAGCCGAAACGTGGTGGAACTCATCAATCGCGATTAAGCAATCATTAAAAGCAGTATCTTCTATTTCTTGAAAGGCAAAACGCAGCGTAGCGTGCGTACAAATAAGCACTTTATCGTTACCTGCCATAAAGCGTTTAAAGGCTTTAGTTTTGCTGGTTTCACCACCAGGCGTACAAAGGTTGTTATCGTTATCGACTTCCCAATCACAGAAGAAACCATATTTACTTAATTCAGTCGTATCAAATGAGCCACCGATAGAACGCTCTGGCACAGCAACAATCGCTTTTTTAATACTTTGATTGTGCAACTTGTCTAGTGCTAAAAACATTAATGCACGAGACTTACCTGAAGCAGGGGGGGCTTTTAATAGCAGATATTGACTGCTTCTCCCTTCATACGCTCGAGATTGCATAGCACGCATACCCATATCATTAGTATTGGAACTAGCGCCACTTTGAGCATATTGGAATTCCATTAAATTACGCATCGTTGCCTCCTGTCATTTTGTTATAAGTTGAGAACAAAGTTTTCAAAAGCTGCTGCTCATCAAGCAGTGGTTTTGTTTCATATAAGGATTCAACTGATTTATCTAGATTTTCATGAGCTGTTCTTAACTCTATTGGCATTTTTAACGGGTCATATAACTTACTAAGTGTTAAATTTGGATAAAGCTCTCTAGCTTCAAGAATACTTAGAGCTGCGCTTTCAATAGCCTGATATTCTTCTTCTGTATACTCAGGAATAGGAAAGTTATTATATGACACTGCGGATGAGTACCTAATATCGCTTTTCATTCTTCCTGATGTTAGTTTTACCCAAGCTACGTGAATTCTAGAAGATAGGAGACCAAATAAGAATAAAGATGCGTCATATACAACTTGAGCATCCACAGTAATTGTTTCACCTGAAAATATACCTACAGGTATATATTCTCGCCTTTCTGAAGAAACTCTCGGTATTATAATTATATTCTCAGCGCCACTTTTATATGTGTTTTGTTTAAATCGATAGGGGCGATCAGCAAAGTCCTGCGTCGATTTTGTTTTACTAGAAATTCTGAAGTTACTAACCTGTTTAAACCTTTCAAGTAAAGGAGGTATTTGAGATGCCTTTTTATATTCATCATCTTCGACCCAAATACACCACCTTTTTAATCCTCGAAGCATTTCAACAGCTCCAATTGCAGGTCTAATATAATTTAATACATCTGGGTAACTACCGATTAGTTGTTGTCTCTCATCATCGTCAAGAAATAAATGACCACCATCGTATGCAATACTCCCAAACAACATCAAAGGTATATTAGATATTGGAGAAGGTCTTCTCTCTAGGTTCGATTCTGCCGCATCTATGAGATAAGAATTAATATTATTAACTTTAGTGCGAATATTATTGCTATATAGGTACTTAGCTTGTGCACTTATATTCCTAACTCCTATAATCACACACATTACAGCAGCATTAGATTTTGCATTGTTTTTCCATAAAAATGTGGTGTGTGCGAAATTAATCTCTAGTCCTTTTTGATATAAATTTTTCCAAAAACTAACTTGCTCACCCTGCGTAATTGAATTAGTCGAAACAAAAGAATACTTTCCATTATTTTTCTGAATGAATATTCCTGCTTTGTAAAACCAACAAAGAATATAGTCATAAGTTTTGCATTTTTTATCAAAAGTAAATAAGTCTACAACTTCACCTTTTTGCTCTTTATTTTGTACTTTAGAGCCTAGATATGGTGGGTTTCCAATTAAGTATGTTTCACCTGATTTAGGGTTACATATCTTATTCCAATCACATGTAACTGCATTATCGTTGTAGTGGTCAACTAAAATTGGCCACGGTTTTAGAGTTTTCCCAATATAATCGTTCTGATTCGTTGGGAGTTAGGCCGCCATTATATTGATGCGGCCTGAGTTGACAGTAATACCCGATAATGTAGCGGATGATCTCTTGTTGAGCTTCAGCAAAACTACGATAACCCACTGTTGGCACCCATTCGGTCTTTAAGCTTCTAAAGAAACGCTCCATTGGTGCATTATCCCAGCAATTTCCTCGGCGAGATAAACTCTGTTTTATCTTAAAACGCCACAGTAATTGACGGTACTTTCGACTTGTATAGTGGCTACCTTGATCGCTGTGGAACATGACGCCTTTCGGCTTACCACGCGACTCATAAGCCATTGAAAGAGCTTTGCCTGTCAGACTGGAATCAGGTGATAAAGACATCGACCAACCAATCACTTTGCGGGCAAAAAGATCAATAACAACGGCTAAATACATCCAGCGATTTCCTGTCCAAATATACGTAACATCACCAACCCAAACTTCATTTGGGGCGGTAACAGCAAACTGTCGGCCCAAGTGATTTGGAACCTCAACATGTTCTTGAGAAGCCTTTCTGTATCGATGCTTTGGCTGTTGGCAACTGACTAAACCAAGCTCTCTCATGAGTTTTGTTGCTCGGTATCGGCTCAGTTTTAAACCCTGATTTGTGACTATATCTGCAATAGTCCTCGCTCCCGCAGAGGCGTTGCTTGCTGCGTGGGCCTCACTAACTAAGCTGCGAAGTTTGACTGTTTCCGCCCTAATCGCTGTTGGACGCTTTAGCCAATAGTTATAACTACTTCGATGAACATTGAAGACTTCGCATAATGTTTTTACGCTATAGCTCTGCTTGAGTTTCTTGATCATCAAGAATTGTTCAGTGAGTCCGACATCAACAGAGCCGTGGCTTTTTTTAATATTTCATTATGCTCTTCAAGACGAGCTAACTTCTTTTTTAATTCCCGAATTTCTATTTGCTCAGGGGTCATAGGCGAAGCTTTTGGCGTTTTGCCTTGTCGTTCTTGTTTAAGCTGACGAACCCATTTATCCATCGTGGATTTACCCACATTCATGGCTTGGGCGGCTTCTGCCACTGAGTAATTTTGATCAATCACTAACTGTGAAGCCTCGAGCTTGAATTCTGCGCTGAATAGTCGTCTTGTACGATTTGTCATAGTGTCACCTGTTAACGTATGAAGTGATGATATCACCTCTAACTAAGTGACCAAATTCACTATGCCACTACAATTGGGATTGATGGACTCGATTGAAATCTAATAGCCAATCTCTATCATTTCGGTACAGCCAAGCATACAGTGCACCACCGCCCTGAAGTTTGCGTGCTTTCTTAATCGGAGTCTTGTCTATTAAGTAACGCCACTGCTTACGTTTTTTCTCATTTGAATTTGGCATAAGGTGAGCATTGTCCTTAGAGAAGGATATCGTCACTTTATCTTTTGATTTAACTTCTTTAATGATTTCACTAGCCGACATTTCAGGAATAAAAGCAGACCAAACCGTTAAGTGCTGTAGATAGCTAAAAGCTTTACGATGGCGGCGAAATATCGTTCGAAGCCAGTTAGTATCTCTATCAGAATTGATAGTTAACTCAGGGGTAACGATTTTACTTACAACTAAGTCAGCTATCTTATCGTGTGCAATCTGTTTAGTGCCTTTTCCACAGCCAAAGTCATGCGCCAGATGATTGTAGAAAAGACTCCATTGACGCTGAGTCGGAGAGTCTTGGGCTGGTAAGCACATTACCTCTTTAGCTTTGTTGGCCAAATAAGCAACCTGCTGCTCCGCTTTATCCGTGGTATTACTTAGAAAGGGCTGACATTGTATTTGGCCACATGCATGGTACGTGTGCCTACTATCATGGTAAGAGGTTCTCGATTGACTAAGAAGTCCATGCTTAGGGCAGTAAGGTAAAGATGGCAAAAACCACAATCTAGACCAATAACTTTCCCCATATTTTTGCTTTTGTTCCGCGACACAAGCTGGGCAAACACAAAAGTTATCCGACGTTTTTACAATAGAGGCTGGGGCTCCTAGCATTAGATGAACAGAGCCCTTAGCACAATATTCCATTCGCTCCATCGCTCTAATCCTAATGCTTTCATCAACAAAAGGAGCGTAAATCGGGAACATTGTATGTTCATAAATAAGCTGTTGGACGTCAAATCGTCCCGTGTTAACTAGCTGCTCTGATATCGAAGACAAATGACTAGGCAGGTCAATTGTCGCAATCACTTTTCTGTCACCATACACTTCATCTAGTAGCTGTTTAGAACTTGTAATCGCACTGCGAATTCCAGCTCTAGCCACCAAGCTATAGATTAATTCATCTGGATAAGGGACAGGGAAGCAGTGCAATATTAAACCGCCTTTTCTAACAGTGACTGAATGTCTAGAATCAAACCCGACTTTGACATTGCTGTGTACATTTCATTATCAGAATCAGATTGAGAGTGAACAAACCTCAAATCCTCACTATCAAGGGTATGCCACTGAGTCTGTTTGATTGCGGATGCCCTCTTGCCCTTACTTGGCTTAGCCTCTTTTTTAGATTTTAACAGCTCAGGATTGGCAAGTTGCTCATGTACCAATGGGAGTAAGCTTATCCATGTCAAATCAGGATGTTGATCAAATAGCTGTCGTATTACAGGAGCTAAAAGCGTTGAGTCAAACTCATCTTTTATGGCCATATATACACGTCGCTCTTCATCGGTTCTGAGCTGTTGATATGCAAACTCCTCTGGTGTCTGCTGAACAGTTGTTGCTACCTGTTTTTGCAACTCAAGTAACCGTTTATCAGTGTTGCTTAGTTTAAGGTCTGAAAACTTAATCATTTCTTCGACATCACCCGAGCGAAGAGCAGCTAGCATTGGGTGAACAGGTTTTAATTCATCCTCGTAAACCTGTTGCATTAATTTAGGTGTGATCCTTTCTACTTTTGTCGCGATTGCTCTCAGCTGACACAAGACATATAGCTTAACCACAATATCCAAGACACCTTGGCTTAGGTCATACCATAGAGAACGAATGTCATCCGACAACACCTCATCACGTTTTTGTAGCCATTGAAGAGTCCATAACTTATCCGTGAGCGCTTTCCATTCTCTTCCTTCTTCCATTGGATCCCAAAAAATCGCTCCAAGACCAGAGCCTCGCCTTGCAGATCTCATATCAGCCTCAAATATCTCGCGGGCTCGTGGTGTTCCAACCAAAATAACAGGAAGGCCAATGGTATTTACTAATGTCACAAAGAAATTAAGCATTTTCTCAGAGCCACCAGAGCGAGAACGGCTAAGGTGCTGTATTTCATCAATAATAAGAACACCAACTGCATGAGCGTTTGCAACCTGAGCCATTGCAGCTAAAAGTGTTTCAATACTCGGTCTTTTGCTCATCGAGTATTGTCTTTCGTAGTTGGATGTCCCTAATGCTCTATCCATCGCACGAAAAAAGTTCAAGCACAGCTCTTTCAGTGATCCATCATGGGAGCAGTCAATTTTTAGATAAACGACTTGCTCAAGATTTCTGTCAGGGTGGTAAATAACTTGAGGGTATAACGACAAAAGCTGCTTGATCGCCGTTGTTTTGCCATTTCCGCTACATCCAATCAATGTCATGCTTTGGGCTGTAGAACTAACTTCCGTGAACTTTATCGCCTTCAAATCACCAGATAAAACACGCTCGTAACCATTTTGTATATGTCTTGCCCAATCACCTGTTTCGGGATTTCTTCCAACATAGCCACGCCGTATCATCAATGAAAGTCGTTCATGCAACTGTATGTGCTGACTGAGGGGCTGGAAAAAATCATCAATAACACGACAGATACTATGCGCTCTTTCGATGCCATTTCGATGGATATCTTCTGCGGTACACCTTAACGAGCCCTTCAGAGCAATCGAGTCGTCTAGGAAACTATTTATCGGTGGTAATGCCTCTATCAGCGGGTTATTTCGATAAGCTGAGAGCGTAGCACTTTGATAGACGGCTACTACACGATGATCTTGGCTTTTCTTCATCAGTTATCATCCTCATCATCAAATAGCTCCGGTATGAAGTCAGGCAGTTGATAACTTTCCTCCTCTCCCTTTATTGGTATCACCGACGCGACTTCTTCTTGTTTAGTCCTGGGGGGCTGTATTGCTAACTCTTTTCTTTCTTGCTCTCGAACATTCCGTTTGTTGTCTTTAATCTCGTTTATCTTTTGTGCATTACTCAATGCACTGGTTTTACGATTCTTTGTAGCTTTCTTCAGTTTCTTTTCAAGAAGATCATCAAAATCTCGTTCTACGGGTGCAAATTCATACTTAGCTTCAGCTAAAATCTGCTTTTGAGCTGCTTGACGTTCCCATACTTGATACCAAGTTAGATCACGGAACTCTCTACTTCGACTAGAAAGATCACAAACCCAAAATGTATTTTTTCCTTCTTCAGGAAACAGATATATGTGATTAGCAGAACCAAGCTCATAGGCTGCAAATAGTTTTTTAGGTCTAGATACTTCTGAAGAACGGTGCATCCAACCGGTCTGAATAATTTCTTTTCCTGTGTAGGTTAATCCCCATAACTTTATGCCCAATTCAGACACAGTGACTTTTTGACGAGGTAACAGCAGTATTTTTGCAATATCCGTATCAATAGCTCGTAAACGCCCAGTACGATTCTGTAGGCCCCACCTCCAAAGCTCAATAGGGAGCGATGGAAGGCTTTCTGGCATATCAGGAGCACGATCGTACTTCTCTAAAGGCTTATTCAAGTTGTGAGCAAGTATTGAATATAGCAATATCTCAACAAAGTCAGATCTCGCCACAGCAGCTTCAACTCTATAATCTTTTTCACCGTGCTTCTTGACCTTGTTACCAGTTACGACACCTGGCATATAGGGCTTAAACTTAGCTTGTAACGTGCCAAATGATCTCTCAACAATGCCTTTAGCATCGCCCCTTCTAGGTGGAGCGCTTTCAAGACGAACACCAATAGCATCAACCAAATAATTTGCTTGGTGGCTCATCAATTCACCGCGATCAGCCAGCAACACATCGGGAATACCTATACATGGCCACTGTTCTTCTGAAATATCGATACCATACTTTGCGCAAGTTTCTACTTTGCTGCTAAAGCTGCATATCAGTGCTTTCATTGCAACGGGGAAAGATGGGTTATCGAAACCAATATAAAACCCTGCAACCATACGGCTAAAGACATCAATCACCATATAAATCGTCGGTCTACCGATAACCTTGTCTGCATCTGCATCATCTACTAAGTAAATATCGGCAATGGTGGCATCAATCTCATATCGACTGCCTGGGCCTAACGCTTGTTCTGTAGCTGTTCCATGGAGTGGCCTAACATCTTTATTGTAATTACCTTTAGGCGTTTGAACGGTAATCTTTTCGACCTTGTTATACTCGGTTTTGTAGAAGTATCTAAATTGGCGGAGTGTTGGGATTTCATGCTCTTCAACACCTGGGTTCTTTAACTTATATGCTTTTGAAAACTTTCTATGTGCATAAGCAACGGAGTTCCCTTTATCATTCATCAAATATTTATCACAAATAATTCGGAACTGTTTTCTGATTTCTTCAGTGACTTGTTTGCCATCACCGACACCGTAAACCCTAGACTTACCAGCTTTATTTGTTGTGAAGTTTCTTCTCTTTCCGGCAGCGCCTGAGTTTTTGTAGTCTGGTATTAGGGCATTTTTTATTTGTCCACGCTGCCAATATCTCCGAACTAAACGATAGATGGTCGATTTGGTTTTATTTGAATTGGCAACCGCATGAGTAACCCTTTTTGCTCGAACCCTTTTGTCAAATGCTCCTTCACCATCTACGATAGGCTTAATCAAATCAAAGTCGTTCTGCCTTTTCTGATATGCATTTGACTCTTTGGTCCAAGACTCTCCTTGAAGATATGAATAAGGGTCCGGAATTTTTTCTATACGCCCTTCATCAACCCAGTTACGGCATTCATCAAAATAGACTCTTTCCGGTAAACCTTTATCCTCATCAATAACAATCCAATAGAAGTAATTTGTCTCGGTAAAAAGCACGCGGTAAGCCTTACCGTCAAACGCTAGAGTTTCGTTAACTGGCCACATTACGATGCCCCCCGAACAAAGAAACGCTTCTAAACGCAATTTCTTTCGCTTTCAATCTATGAAATGGTAAACGAATATCGAACGTTATAAGCCTTGCTGCACACATTAAACGAATATCATAAAGCGACTGACCAAGATCTTGCTGGTATGCCATGTCATACTCTTTACACAGATCAACGACTTTTCTTTCTGGGTGTTGAACAAAATAAGCACTGATATGCTCAAAAGTAAGCGATAGCTCATCCGTTATTACTTCATCAAAGTACCCCTTAACCCCGTATAACCACTCAATATTCGATACGACTGTTTTGTCTATCTCTTTATCTGTTACGAGGAACCAGGGGATTCTTTTTAGCTGCCAATAACGGCGTTCTATTTCTAGCTTCTCAATAGTTCTCGGATCTTTTAAGTCTTTGGAATATTTTGCTTGAATAGCGAACTTGGGCTGATTTTTAGAAGCGGTGTTAACCAAAAAGTCAGAGGATATGACAAGATTTACCCCTCCTTGCGAAGGGTGCCAAAGTTGACCTTCCTTGGAAATATTGAGAGTGTCATCTCTGTTGAGTGGAAACTGCTCACGAATGTCTGTTACGGCAGGGTTATGGTCTAGAAGGAGAAAGACTGCGAACTCAAGGTCCGATAGTACATGATGAATCCGGCCCGTTAGGTGGGAGTAGACTCTCTGAGATCGGCCTTCCGAAGGGACCTCATTAACATACAGCCACGGCTTATAGTCAGAAAGTCTTCCTGCACCTCGACCTTCATTTATCCGCTTGATGATTTGCTTTTCAGTTAAAACGTACTTTGATTTTGCCATAACAAAAACCCGGTCAACTTTTAATCAGTTTAACCGGGTTTAAAAAGTTTTCAACTTTAATGGTACAGTTTCAAACTTTAGTGTCACAGTTTCAGACTTTAATGTCTACCGACAAGTTGCGTCTTTTCTCATTTAACATTACTCAACAGTCACGGCTTTGGCTAGATTACGAGGCTGATCAACATCAGTTCCTTTAATTAAAGCCACGTGATACGACAACAACTGCATCGGAATGGTATAAAAAATAGGTGCAATGATTTCATCCACACTCGGCATGGTCATAATTTTCATGCCGTCTGTTTCTTCAAACCCTGCTTCACTATCGGCAAAAACATACAATAAGCCGCCGCGAGCACGTACTTCTTCAATATTGGATTTGAGTTTTTCTAATAAATCATTAGTAGGTGCCACCACGATCACTGGCATCTCAGCATCAACTAATGCAAGTGGGCCATGTTTTAATTCACCCGCCGCATAAGCTTCAGCATGAATATACGAGATCTCTTTTAATTTAAGTGAAGCTTCAACTGCAATAGGGTAGAACTCACCACGACCTAAAAATAATGCGTGCTGTTTATCGCTGAATTCTTCAGCCAATAACTCAATTGGCTTATCAAGTGTTAATGCTTTCTCTATAAAGCTAGGTAATTGTAGTAGTGAATGAACGATCTTTTCTTCTTGCTCATTATCAATCGTACCTTGCTGCTTACCTAACGCCGTTACAAGCATTAATAACGCGACTAACTGTGTAGTAAACGCTTTAGTTGATGCAACCCCAATTTCAGCACCCGCGCGGGTCATAAAAGCTAAATCTGATTCACGTACCAAAGATGAACCAGCAACATTACAAATTGTCATCGCAGCCATATAGCCTTTTTCTTTTGCTAAACGCAGCGCTGCTAAGGTATCTGCCGTTTCACCTGATTGAGAGAGGGTGATCAATAAGCTATTTGGTCGGGTAACAAATTTGCGGTAGCGAAACTCAGAGGCGATTTCAACATCACAGCTAATTCCAGCAATAGATTCAAACCAGTAACGTGCTACCATGCCTGCATTATAGGAGGTCCCACAAGCAATAATTTGAATATGCTCAACATGATCAAAGATCGTTTTCGCCTCATTACCAAAACTTTCCAAGATCACACTATTATTGCGGATCCTACCTTCCATAGTATTAATCAAAGCACTTGGCTGCTCAAAGATCTCTTTTTGCATATAGTGACGATAATGACCTTTATCTGTATCATCATGTTGAATATTTGATTCGGTGACTTCACGTTCAACCAACTCACCTTGATGACTAAATACCCGAATATTACGACGGGTGACTTCGGCAACATCACCTTCCTCTAAAAACATAAAGCGACGAGTCACATTCAGCAAAGCCAATTGATCAGACGCAATAAAGTTTTCACCTACACCTAACCCGATCACCAACGGGCTACCAGAGCGCGCAACAACCAAACGTTCAGGATCACGACTATCCATCACTACGGTACCATAAGCACCTTCAAGTTGAGCAACAGCTTGCTTCACTGCTGCTAATAAAGAATCGGTAGTTCGCAGCTCCCACTCAACTAAATGTGCGATCACTTCAGTATCAGTTTGAGAATGAAAAATATAACCTCGTTGTTGTAATAGCTCACGTAATGCTTGGTGATTCTCGATAATGCCGTTGTGAACAATCGCAATATGTTCACCAGAAACATGAGGGTGGGCGTTAGCTTCTGAGGGCTCGCCATGTGTTGCCCAACGTGTATGCGCGATCCCCGTTCCGCCAATAACTTGCGTTTCATTAACGGCATCAGCTAAGGTTTGAACTTTGCCCATACGTCGTAAGCGCTGTAATTGAAATTGTTCATCAACAACCGCAAGACCTGCTGAGTCATACCCTCGATATTCTAATCGACGTAAGCCTTCTACTAAGATTTCTGCTACATCACGTTGTGCTACCGCACCTACAATCCCACACATAACTGCTATCCTTTACAACTTATTATTGTTCACTAAGGCACGAATCACTCGCACACCCTGTTGTTCTATCGCGACAGTATCAGCATCACTCATGCCATCATCGGTAATTAAAGTATCGATCCCTTGCCACGCTAACTCTAAATTCGGAATTTTTCGTCCAACCTTACAAGACTCAATCATTACCACCACTTCACGAGAGACTTCCGCCATCACTCGACTTAACCCAGTCAGCTCATTAAAGGTGGTTGTGCCACGCGTGATATCAATACCATCAGCACCAATAAATAACTGATCAAAGTCGTATGAACGCAATACGGATTCTGCAACTTTGCCTTGGAAGGATTCCGAATGCGGATCCCATGTACCGCCAGTCATTAATAAGGTCGGTTCATTCTCAAGCGCATTCAGTACATTCGCGACTTGCAAGGAATTAGTCATTACGACTAAGCCTTGCTTGGTACTGAGTAGGTTAATTAATGCAGCAGTTGTACTGCCACAATCAACGATAATGCGATTGTGATCGCGGATCTGATCAGCTGCAGCAATCGCAATCGCTAACTTTCGTTCTGAAACCTTTTCTTCTAAGTCAGTTGCAACTATTTCACTCGGCATAGCAATAGCGCCACCATATCTGCGCAGTAATAAACCAGAACTTTCTAACGCTGCGAGATCTTTACGAATTGTGACCTCAGAGGTCGAGAAGTGATTAGCAAGTGTATCCACACTAACTTCGCCTTCAATACCAACCATAGCAGCAATAGCATGGCGTCGTTGTTGCGTATTACGTTTAGACATAAGTTTTGAAATGACAGATTAAGTTTCGATTTGAAACTTATTATAGCGTTTTAAAAATTAATCGATCAATAACAAATATGCAGATTCGGTATAATTTTTATCTCGAAATAACTACTGGAATGGAAAAAGCTAGAGGAATATCGCGGTGGGGTTAGAAGATGAAAAATAAAAAAGCAGGAGAAAATCCTGCTTTAAAAATGATAACGTAATTGAAAATTACTTCTTGGTTGGGCGTTTCCAGCCTTGGATCGTTCGTGCGGGTGCGCGAGTGATCACTAACTCACCTTCACCGACATTACGATTTATCGTTGCACCAGCACCAATGGTTGCACCACTTGCTACTTTAACAGGAGCGATAAGTTGAGTATCAGAGCCAACAAACACATCATCGCCAATTTCAGTTTTAAATTTGTTCGCGCCATCGTAGTTACAAGTAATAGTACCTGCACCGATATTGACGTTAGCACCAATCTCAGCATCACCAAGGTAAGTCAAATGACCCGCTTTAGAGCCTTCACCTAAACGCGTTTGCTTGATTTCAACAAAGTTACCCACATGCGCTTGAGTTTGAAGCTCCGTACCTGGACGTAAACGAGCAAATGGACCGACCGTACAAGCTTCACCAACCGTAGCGCCATCAATCACACTGTATGGACTGATAATAGAATTATCATCAATCTCACAGTCTTTAAGCACACAACCTGCACCAATCACGACGTTATCACCAATGCTCACGCTACCTTCAATCACCACGTTAACATCAATTTCAACATCGGTGCCACACTGTAGTGAACCACGTAAATCGAAGCGAGCAGGATCGCGCAGCATTACGCCTTGCTCTAATAAACGCTCCGCCTGCATAGCTTGGAATGCACGCTCCAGACGAGCAAGTTGAATACGGTTATTCACCCCTTCAACTTCAATTGGACTAACCGGGTGCACCGCTTCAACCGCACGGCCCTCATCATGGGCAATCTCAATAATATCAGTCAGGTAATATTCACCTTGCGCATTATCGTTTTTAAGCGACGCTAGCCAACGCTTAAGATCGCCACCATTAGCAACCATTACACCAGTGTTAATTTCTTTAATGAGCTTTTGCTCTTCAGTGGCATCTTTTTGCTCTACGATCGCAACAACGGGCCCATTACGACGTACAATACGACCGTAACCACTTGGGTCATCAAGAACAACAGTCAGTAGGGCAATGCCACCATCAGGCTGAGCATCAAGCAGATTTTCTAATGTTTGCGCACTTATCAGTGGCACATCACCGTATAAAATCAATGCTTTTTCATCATCAGCAAGGTTCGGAGTCGCTTGATTAACCGCGTGTCCAGTTCCTAATTGCTCGGCTTGTAGTACCCAGTTGACTGATTCTTGAGCCAATACTTGTTGCATGGTGTCACCACCATGGCCATAAACTAAATTAATATTTTTCGCACCAAGATCATTACATGTGTCGATCACATGTTTGACCATCGGCTTACCTGCTAAAGTATGAAGCACTTTTGGCAAGTTTGAATACATGCGGGTGCCTTTTCCCGCAGCTAAAATCACAGCACTGAAGCTCATGATGGGATGTCCCTCTTGATGCATAAATTTGTTATTTGATTGGTATTGTACCGTCAAGTTTTACTGGATTTAAGCATAATTATTTAATTCTCACCAAGAAATAACAGGTATACCTCGCAAAAGTATTAAGAGAAAATCATGTTGTAAAAATAAATATCCCCTAACAACATCAATCAGTAAAATTTTTAGCAATAAAAAAGCGACCTTAATGGTCGCTTTTTATATTTCTTTAACGTCAGACTAGCGTGCGCGTTTAGTTAGTTCAATCACTCGAAGCTGAGCAATAGCTTTCGCTAAATCACTGGCTGCCTGTGCGAAGTCAATATCGCCATGCTGATTATGGATACGCTCCTCAGCTTGACGTTTAGCTTCTTCTGCTTTCGCGGCGTCTAAATCAACACCACGAATAGCTGTATCGGCTAATACCGTCACTGCAGAAGGCTGAACTTCAAGCATACCGCCAGAAAGATAAATTACATCTTCCTCACCACCTTGCTTGGTAATGCGTACCATGCCAGGAGTGATAGCTGTGAGTAGTGGCGTGTGACCGGCATGAATACCTAGCTCACCTTCACTACCCGTAACCTGAATGTTTTCAGCACGACCAGAGAACAGACGTTTCTCAGCACTGACTACTTCCAAATGGAAAGTTATCGCTGCCATGTCGCCTCCTAATTAGCTTACAGCTTCTTCGCGTTTTCTAATACGTCTTCAACCGCACCACAGTACATAAATGCCTGCTCAGGGATATCGTCGTATTCACCCGCTAATAAGCCTTTGAAGCTACGTAGTGTGTCTTTCAACGTTACGTAGATACCTGGGTCACCAGTAAAGACTTCTGCTACGTGGTAAGGTTGAGTTAGGAAACGTTCAATCTTACGTGCACGTGATACAGCTTGCTTATCTTCTTCAGATAGCTCATCCATACCAAGAATAGCGATGATGTCTTTTAGTTCTTTATAACGTTGAAGTAGACTCTGAACGCCACGTGCAATGTCGTAGTGCTCTTGACCTACTACCAATGGATCAAGCATACGTGATGTTGAATCCAATGGGTCGATCGCAGGGTATAGACCTAGCGATGCGATCTGACGCGAAAGTACAACCGTTGCATCTAAGTGAGCAAAGGTTGTTGCTGGTGATGGGTCAGTCAAGTCATCGGCAGGTACGTATACCGCCTGAACAGACGTGATAGAGCCAGACTTCGTTGACGTGATACGTTCCTGAAGGACACCCATTTCTTCTGCAAGCGTAGGCTGGTAACCTACCGCAGAAGGCATACGACCAAGCAGTGCTGATACTTCAGTACCTGCAAGGGTATAACGGTAGATGTTATCGATAAATAACAGTACGTCACGACCTTCGTCACGGAAGCGCTCAGCCATTGTAAGGCCAGTTAGAGCAACACGTAGACGGTTACCTGGTGGCTCGTTCATCTGGCCGTAAACCATTGCTACTTTAGACTCTTCAGGATTTTCGATGTTAACAACACCTGCTTCCTGCATCTCGTAGTAGAAATCGTTACCTTCACGAGTACGCTCACCAACACCTGCAAACACAGATAAACCTGAGTGTTTTAGGGCGATGTTGTTGATAAGTTCCATCATGTTAACGGTTTTACCAACACCAGCACCACCAAACAGACCGATCTTACCACCCTTAGCGAATGGACAGATTAGGTCGATAACCTTAACACCTGTTTCTAGGAGTTCAGTTACATTTGACTGATCTTCATAGCTTGGTGCTTCACGGTGAATAGCATAACGCTCTTGCTCACCGATCTCACCACACTCATCAATAGGTTGACCAAGAACGTTCATGATACGTCCTAGAGTCGCTGTACCTACTGGTACTTCAATTGGGCGGCCTGTATTCTCAACAGACAAACCACGACGTAAGCCATCAGAAGTACCCATAGCGATACCACGAACAACGCCACCACCAAGTTGCTGCTGAACTTCCAGTACTAATGTACCGTTCTCTTTCACATCAACATGAAGGGCATCGTATACCTGTGGTACAGAGTCCTGTGGAAACTCTACGTCGACTACCGCACCGATGATCTGTACGATCTTACCTGTAGCCATCGTTAATCCTCTAAACTTATTAATTCTTTGCCTTAAACAGCAGATGCGCCAGAAACGATTTCTGACAGTTCTTGCGTGATCGCAGCCTGACGGGCTTTGTTGTACACAAGTTGCAGTTCATCAATCAGATCCCCTGCATTATCTGTTGCAGCTTTCATCGCTACCATTCGTGCCGCTTGCTCACTTGCAAGGTTCTCAACCACACCTTGGTATACTTGTGATTCGGCATAGCGAACCAGTAGAGTATCTAGTAGTGGTTTAGGCTCAGGCTCATAAATATAATCCCAAGAATGGTTGCGCTGCATTTCTTCGTCTTCTGACTTAGGCAAAGGCAACAATTGATCAATCACTGGTTGCTGTACCATGGTATTTACAAACTGGTTGTAAACCACATACAGACGATCCAGTTGGCCTTCATCATATTTCTTCAGCATTACGCCAACAGTACCGATCAGCTCATCAACACTTGGTGTGTCACCAAGGCCTGATACTTGAGCTGCTACGTTACCGCCGTAGCTATTAAAAAATGCCGTTGCTTTAGCGCCAATTAGCGCTAAATCAACGTCGGCACCTTTATCTGACCATGTTTGAATATCGGTGATCGCTTTTTTGAACAAGTTAATGTTCAAGCCACCACACAAACCACGGTCAGTTGAAACAATGATGTAACCAACGCGCTTGGCTTCACGCTCTTCAAGATAAGGATGCTTATACTCGAGGCTACCAAGGGCGATATGACCGATCACTTTGCGCATAGTTTGTGCGTATGGACGTGATGACTCCATTGCTTCCTGCGTTTTACGCATTTTAGAAGCAGCCACCATTTCCATCGCTTTAGTGATCTTCTGAGTGTTTTTAACACTACCGATCTTGTTACGAATCTCTTTTGCGCCGGCCATCGTTACTCTCCGTTAGAAGGTGATCGCAAGCGATCACCAACCAATTACCAAGTCTGGGTAGCTTTAAAATCTTCTAGCAGTTTTGCAAGCTGCGCAGCGATTTCATCGTTGTAAGCACCCGTTTCATCTATCTGAGCTACAAGCTCAGCAAACTGACCTTTCGCGTAAGAAAGCAACGCAGCTTCAAAATCAGCTAACTTAACGATTTCAACATCGTTTAGGTAACCTTTTTCAGCGGCAAAGATAACAATCGCTTGCTCAAATACAGACATTGGCGCGTATTGTTTCTGCTTCATCAGTTCAGTTACTTTCTGACCATGATCAAGCTGCTTCTTCGTTGCGTCATCAAGGTCAGACGAGAACTGTGCAAACGCTGCAAGTTCACGGTACTGTGCAAGTGCGGTACGAATACCACCCGACAGTTTCTTGATGATCTTAGTTTGGGCAGCACCACCTACACGCGATACAGAGATACCTGGGTCAACAGCAGGACGAATACCAGCATTGAATAGCTCTGTTTGTAGGAAGATCTGACCATCGGTGATAGAGATAACGTTAGTCGGTACGAATGCCGATACGTCACCCGCTTGGGTTTCGATAATCGGTAGTGCCGTTAGCGATCCTGTTTGACCTTTCACTTCACCATTAGTGAATTTCTCAACGTAGTGCTCGCTTACACGAGAAGCACGCTCTAGAAGACGTGAGTGAAGGTAGAAAACATCACCAGGGAATGCTTCACGGCCAGGTGGACGCTTAAGCAATAGTGAGATTTGACGGTAAGCAACAGCCTGCTTAGACAGGTCATCGTATACGATCAGTGCATCTTCGCCGCGGTCACGGAAGTATTCGCCCATCGCACAACCAGAGTATGGTGCGAGGTATTGTAGCGCAGCAGCTTCTGATGCTGATGCTACAACTACGATAGTGTTTTCCAGTGCGCCGTGCTCTTCAAGCTTACGAACTACGTTAGCGATCGTTGAAGCTTTCTGGCCAATAGCCACATACACAGAGTAGATACCAGAGTTTTTCTGGTTGATGATGGCATCGATAGCCATCGCTGTTTTACCAGTCTGACGGTCACCGATGATAAGCTCACGCTGACCACGGCCGATAGGGATCATTGAGTCAACTGCTTTGTAACCAGTTTGTACTGGTTGATCAACAGATTTACGATCGATTACACCCGGTGCAATTACTTCAACAGGAGAGAATGTCTCTGTTTCAATTGGACCTTTACCATCGATAGGCTGACCTAGTGTGTTCACAACACGACCAAGTAGCGCAGGACCTACAGGTACTTCAAGAATACGACCAGTACCGGTTACCTTCATGCCTTCCTGTAGAGAAGCATAAGGGCCCATTACAACTGCACCTACCGAGTCACGCTCAAGGTTAAGTGCTAGTGCGAATAGTCCGCCTGGTAGTTCAATCATTTCACCTTGCATTACGTCAGCAAGGCCATGGATACGAATAATACCGTCGCTTACAGAAACGATAGTACCTTCGTTACGCGCTTCACTTACAACGTTGAAGTTTTCAATACGTTGTTTGATCAGTGCGCTAATTTCCGTGGAATTAAGTTGCATGCTCCAATTCCCCAAATCAAGACTGCAAAGTATCGCTCAGACGGTTCAATTTGCCCCGTACAGAGTTATCGATAACAAGGTCTCCAGCTCTAATTACAACCCCGGCAATCAGGGTCTCGTCTACACTGCAAGTCAGCATCACTTTACGATCTAAACGCTGCTTAAGTTTCTCGCTGATGGCATCTAATTGCACCTTATCTAAAGCAGTAGCAGAAATCACTGTTGCTTCAATCGTGTGCTCATGTTCATTTTTCATAATCATGAATTCAATACAGACATCAGGTAGCGCCTTAAGGCGTCCATTTTCAGCCATCACCTTAAGAAGGTTTTGACCGAATTCATCGAGTTGCTCACCACATACTGAAACAAAAATTTCAGTTAGCTTATCCGCAGCAAATCCGCTATCCAGTACATCCTGCATAGTGTCATTTTTTGCTACTTCACTAGCAAAGTTCAGCATTTCTGCCCACTGCGCTAGTTGGTTCGTCTCGACCGCAAAGTCAAAAGCTGCTTTAGCGTAGGGGCGTGCGATTGTAGTCATTTGTGACATATGCTTGCCCCTTTAATTACAGTTCTGCAGTGACTTTGTTAAGAATATCGGTTTGAGCATCCACATCAATGGAGCGCTCAATGATCTTCTCAGCACCAATCACAGCTAGAGTTGCAACTTGTTTTCTTAACTCATCACGAGCACGATTACGTTCCGCTTCAATTTCAGCCATACCTTGCGAAAGGATTTTCTCACGCTCAGTTTGTGCTTCCGTTTTCGCTTCATCGATAATTTGAGCTTTACGCTTGTTTGCTTGCTCGATCAATTCGCTTGCAGCGCGTTTCGCTTCTTTTAGTTGATCAGAAGCATTCGCTTGTGCAAGGTCAAGGTCTTTAGCTGCGCGATCTGCGGCAGCCAAGCCGTCAGCAATTTTTTTCTGACGTTCTTCAATCGCTTCCATAATCGGTGGCCATACATATTTCATGCAGAACATCACGAAGAAGAAAAAAGCGATAGCTTGACCCAGCAAAGTTGCATTCATATTCACAACGCATCTCCTTTAAAAGGGTTGCTAGAGTCCATTTGCTACTTAATGTCAGCTTGAAACAAGCTGACATTACGATTTATTAACCAGCTAGCTGACCAACAAATGGGTTTGCGAATGTGAATAGCAGCGCGATTACGATACCGATCATTGGTACCGCATCAAGTAGACCAGCGATGATGAACATCTTAACTTGAAGCATTGGAGCCATTTCAGGTTGACGTGCAGCACCTTCAAGGAACTTACCACCTAGAAGTGCGAAGCCGATCGCTGTACCAAGGGAAGCAAGACCTACAATAATGCCCACGGCAATTGCAGAAAAGCTTAGTAAAGTTTCCATCACTATCTCCAGTTTATAGTTGTCGGCTAAAGTGCCAAAATAATAAAAATGTTACAAATAATCGTTAATGATTGTCTTCATGTGCCTGAGATAGGTACACGATAGTTAACATCATGAATACGAATGCTTGAATTGTAATGACTAGGATGTGGAAAATTGCCCACGGTACCGAGCCTAGCCATTGAGCCCACCACGGCATTAACGCCGCGATTAGGATAAACACCACCTCACCTGCAAACATGTTACCGAATAGACGCATACCTAGTGAGATAGGCTTCGCTAGTAGCGATACCACTTCAAGAAGTAGGTTAAACGGAATCATGATCGGATGATTGAACGGGTGAAGAGCCAGTTCTTTCGCAAAACCGCCAAGACCTTTCACTTTAATGCTGTAGTAAATCATTAATGCGAATACGCCCAGCGCCATTGCCATGGTGATGTTAACGTCAGCACTTGGTACCACTTTCATATAAGGGATACCCACGCTTTGTGCGGCATACGGAATGAAATCAATTGGCACAAGGTCCATGATATTCATCAGTAAAATCCAGCAGAAAATAGTTAGTGCTAATGGAGCTACAAGTGGATTGCGTCCATGGAAAGTATCTTTTACGTTGGTATCAACGAATTCAACCACCATTTCAACAAAACATTGAACTTTACTTGGAACTCCTGATGATGCCTTTTTCGCTACTGAACGAAATAGCCATAGAAAAGCTAAACCGGTCAAAACAGAGAATATAAGGCTATCTATGTTTACCGCCCAGAAGCTACCTTCACTCGCCAAGCCCAATTTATCAGTCGATAAGTTGGTCAAGTGGTGAGTGATATAACTTGCAGACGTTAGCGCTTCACCTGGCGCAGCCATAACTCATCCTATTTGTTGTTGTTAATGAATAAAACCGGTCCAAAAATATTAATACCAAGGGCCAGCAAATAGGTTAGTTTGAGGGGAACAAGTTCCACTCCCATATACAGGTAAGCAATGGCAAAAAGGATGACTGTGATTAGAATTTTAAGCACTTCTCCGCCATAAAATGACGCCATGACTAGCCGTGCATTCCTCGCACCGCTAAACATGAAGGCAAATATTGCAAAGACGGTATTGGCTATCACAAAGATACCGCCACCAATTAATGCAGAGATCCCCCAGTCAACATTGACAGCAAAAACTGCCGTTAATGCCGTTGCTATCACGACGCCAGATTGTAGTAACAACAACCGTTTTGCCAATTGGCGTCCCGGTTTAGCTAGCGTCGATACCATGTATTCGTTCCTCGAGTCCATTCCTTTACACGATCCGTGCTTGGGAAAACAGCGAAAATTATACGGCTCATAAAATTGATTGCAATCAAATAAAAGTAAAAAAGTCTGCAGATTTTACAACACTCTAACTTGATCACTCAGATATTGTATTTTTTCATCGTTTACATCGTTAGAATCACAGTTTTTGCTCCAACATTTGGAGTATTTGATCTAACTTATCTTGCTGTTCGAAACTTATAACAATTTTTCCTTTGCCACTTTTAGTTTGATTAATCGCCACTTTAGTGCCCAATTGCTCAGTAAGCCTATTTTGTAGCTGAGTAACTTGCTCACTTTGTGGTGCAGGCTTTTTAGGTTCTGTTGGATTTAAGAGTGTTTTAACCAGTTTTTCAGCTTCGCGTACAGTTAACAAATTAGTGATAATTTTTTGTGCTGCAGCTAACTGTTGCGATTCATCCAAGGATAATAAAGCCCTTGCATGACCCATTTCGAGCTTTTTTTGTTCAACTAATTGTTTAATCGGATCGCTTAACTGGTTTAATCGCAATAAGTTAGAGACTGCAGCACGTGATTTACCCACAGCTTCAGCAATTTGCTGATGAGTGAGCGAAAACTCTTGCTGTAATCGTGCTAAAGCAACCGCCTCTTCTATTACATTGAGATCTTCACGTTGAATATTTTCAATCAATGCAATGGCAATTGTCGCGCGATCATCAACGCTTTTAATCAAACAAGGCACCGTCGTTAATCCTGCGATTTTAGCTGCTTGCCAACGACGCTCACCGGCAATAATTTCAAAACTTTTATCGGCTAAACGACGAACAACAATAGGTTGGATGATCCCTTGGGCTAGAATCGATTCTGCAAGCTCCGCAAGAGTATCATCAGTCATCGATTTGCGCGGCTGGAACTGACCCGATTGCAGCAGTTCGATCTCAAGTTCACGTAATTCACTGTCGATGTTTGAAGTCGAAAGTGATGTTTGTTGTTGGGTTTGTTGCTTGGCTTGTGCAACAGCACTGGTAGAAAGCAAAGCATCAAGACCTTTGCCTAGACCACGTTTATTAAAATTCATGAAAAGCCTTATGTGTCCTCAGAAGTCACCGTTTGTAATGCTAATTCATCACGACGGATCATTTCACCCGCCAGCGCTAAATAGGCTTTCGCACCACTAGAATACTTATCGTAATACATCGCAGGACGACCATGGCTTGGCGCTTCTGCTAAACGGACATTACGTGGAATAACTGTACGATACACTTTGTCGCCAAAGTGTTTTTTCAGCTGTTGAGAGACTTCGTTAGCTAATCTGTTGCGAGGATCGAACATGGTGCGCAGTAAACCCTCAATTTTCAGTTCACTATTCACCACCGCAGTTAACTTGCTAATGGTGTCCATTAATGCCGTTAAGCCTTCAAGAGCAAAATACTCACACTGCATCGGAACTAATACGGAATCAGCTGCTGTCATCGCATTAATGGTGAGTAAGTTTAGCGAAGGGGGACAATCGATAAAAATATAGTCGTAGTCATCACGAACCTTTGCAAGTGCAGTACGTAGACGTACTTCACGTGCAAACACTTCCATTAATTTTATTTCAGCAGCGGTTACGTCACCATTGGCGGCTATCAAATGATAGTCCCCCGTCGTTTCTTTTATAACAACGTCATTAAATGGCGTCTCCTCGACCAAAAGATCATAAGCGGTGGCATCAACTTGGTATTTATCAACCCCACTGGCCATGGTTGCATTACCTTGCGGATCAAGATCAACCACTAACACTTTACGTTGGGTTGCTGCCAAGGATGCTGCTAAATTTACACAGGTGGTGGTTTTACCCACACCACCTTTCTGATTTGCTACCGCTATGATTCTTCCCACAAGAAAACCTCAACAATTAATCCTTTGCCGTCAAGACTACTAAATGACGCTCACCTTCTAAATCAGGAACCTGTAAAGATTTCACTTCTATAACTGAGCACCATTCTGGCAGATCTACCGCTTCTTGCTCGTTATATTGGCCTTTCAATGCGAGGAACTGACCACCTGATTTTGGTAGATGGTGACACCAGTTAACCATATCAGCCATTGAAGCAAACGCACGACTTAACACTGCATCAAAGCCATCCCCAGCTTCAAATTCTTCAACGCGACTTTGTACCGGTGTCACATTGGTAATTTTTAGCTCATGGATCACTTGGCGAATAAAACGTATGCGTTTACCTAAGCTATCTAACAAGGTAAATGATTTATCAGGGCACATGATAGCCAACGGAATACCTGGCAGTCCCGGTCCCGTACCAACATCAATATAACTATCGCCATCTAAATACTGGCTGACGACAATACTATCCATAATATGTTTAACTAACATTTCGTTAGGATCACGGACTGAAGTCAAATTATACGCTTTATTCCACTTGTGCAGCAGTTCTACATAACCGATCAACTGGTCAAGTTGCTGTTCTGTGACCTGTAGTTCAGTTTGGGCGATAAGTTGTACCAATCGTTGTTTCATTGTTTAGTCCTTATTCGCCTTTTTTTAATAAGCCGTGTTTTTTCAAGTAAACCAATAACAGTGAAATCGCTGCGGGGGTAATACCAGAGATTCGTGATGCCATGCCTATAGATTCTGGTTTTGCATCATTGAGCTTTGCGACCACTTCATTAGATAACCCTTTTACATTGCTGTAATCAATATCAAATGGCAGTTTAGTGGTTTCATGACGTAATGATTTTTCAACTTCATCACGCTGGCGATCAATATAACCTTGGTATTTCACCTGGATCTCAACTTGCTCACGCGCTTCTCTATCATCAAGCGCAGGCGCAAATGTTTCGATGCTTGTCAGTTGCTCATAAGTCACTTCAGGACGACGAAGAAGATCTTCACCACTGGCTTCACGAGCGATCGGTGCTTTAAGAATTTTGTTTAATTCATCAACATGATCCGACTTCGGATTGATCCAAATATCTTTCAAACGTTGACGTTCAAGTTCCATGTTTTCAATTTTTTGATTGAAACGAGACCAGCGAGCATCATCAACTAAGCCAAACTCACGACCCATTGGGGTTAAGCGTAAATCAGCATTGTCTTCACGAAGCAATAAGCGGTATTCCGCACGAGAAGTAAACATACGGTATGGTTCTTTAGTACCAATCGTAGATAAGTCATCAATCAATACGCCCATGTACGCTTGATCACGACGTGGACTCCAGCCGTCTTTATCCTGAACTTGAAGCGCTGCGTTCATACCCGCCATTAGGCCTTGTGCTGCCGCTTCTTCGTAACCTGTCGTACCGTTAATTTGTCCAGCAAAAAACAAACCATCGATATATTTGTTTTCGAAGGTTTGTTTTAGATCGCGAGGGTCAAAGAAATCATATTCAATCGCATAGCCTGGACGCATAATGCTTGCGTTCTCAAAGCCTTGCATTGAACGAACAATTTGCATTTGCACATCAAACGGTAAGCTGGTGGAGATCCCGTTTGGATATAATTCATTCGTGGTTAAGCCTTCTGGCTCAATGAAGATCTGGTGGCTATTTTTATCCGCAAAACGCATCACTTTATCTTCAATTGAAGGGCAATAACGTGGACCAATACCTTCAATAACACCAGCATACATTGGGCTACGATCCAAATTATTACGAATCACTTCATGTGTGCGTTCATTGGTGTAAGTAATAAAACATGGGATTTGACGTGGATGATCCGACGACTTACCCATAAATGAAAATGTTGGAGTTGGGTTATCACCGTGTTGCTCTTCAAGCACACTAAAATCAACACTGCGCGCATCAATACGTGGCGGAGTACCCGTTTTTAAACGATCAACACGTAATGGTAATTCACGAAGACGATCCGCTAGCGCATTTGATGCTGGATCACCAGTACGACCGCCACTGTAGTTTTCCATACCAATGTGGATCTTCCCACCAAGGAAAGTACCAACAGTTAACACAACGGCTTTGGCATGGAACTTTAAGCCCATTTCCGTTACCACACCAACTGCGCGGTGATTTTCAACAATTAAATCAGTAACTGCTTGTTGGAAAATCATTAGATTTTCTTGGTTTTCTAATACGTTACGAACAGCCGCTTTATATAATACGCGATCAGCTTGGGCGCGAGTCGCACGTACTGCAGGACCTTTCGATGA
The DNA here is from genome assembly GCF_000153325.1 of Photobacterium sp. SKA34. Taxonomy (GTDB): domain Bacteria; phylum Pseudomonadota; class Gammaproteobacteria; order Enterobacterales; family Vibrionaceae; genus Photobacterium. The sequence goes on along the minus strand of NZ_CH724146.1, from coordinate 192,746 downwards.
GTTCAGTGTACGGAATTGAATACCACCTTTATCAATGGCTTGCGCCATTAATCCACCAAGGGCATCAACTTCTTTAACCAGGTGTCCTTTCCCGATCCCGCCAATAGCTGGGTTGCACGACATTTGGCCCAACGTATCAATATTATGGGTCAACAGTAAGGTTTTTTGTCCCATTCGGGCTGCTGCCAATGCGGCTTCTGTGCCTGCATGACCACCACCCACAACGATGACATCAAATTTTTCCTGGTAAAACATGGAACTTCCTCAGGTATTTAAATAGCCAGTGAGTTAACTCGAGCAAAGGGCGGACATTCTATCCTTTTTCTGTGCAAGAGAGAATCTTTCATCAAGATCATTTGATCTGTTTAATGATGCTCTTTAAATATATATAAGATCTTTTTAAAGAGATCTTCTATTAGATCTACTATTAAGATCGCATGATCGTGTGGATAACCGATAAATGATCATAGTGATCATGCGTTTAAGGAGGATCATTTCTTGTGCAGGAGCTTGGATCTGATCGGGGATAGGCTGGGATCAAAAAAGCCACTTATACACAGGGGGAGGAGACCATATAAGTTATTAAATGGATAACTATGGGTTGATCACCGTTTAGATCTATAGTTATCCACAGAAAAAAGATCGAAATAAGCTGGGAATTGAGTAACTATTGACTGTTTTTTAATCAGCGATCAAGTTTTTCCAGCTATTAAACCATGCTTCAGCAGGTTCTTCAGGTACTGGTGTCTCTGAAACATCAATATCAAGACGTTCACCGAGCTGGTTTGCACCTAAAGAAAGTAACAATCCTTCTATTTTCTTACCTGCCGCGCAGAAGGTATCGTAATTACTATCACCAAGCCCTATGACAGCAAATTTAACACCGCTAAGTGTGGGTTGTTGTTGAGTGAGTTGTTCTACAAATGGCAAAAAGTTATCAGGATAGTCGCCTGCACCGTGAGTTGAGCAAATGATTAGCCAGATAGTGTCTTGATCGAGCTCTGAAAACTCTGCTTGATTGATGACTTCAGCTTGGTGGCCATTATCTTCGAGCAATTCTGCTAAATGATCGGCGACATATTCTGCGCCACCTAAAGTACTACCGGTAATAAGGCTAAGTGAGCTCATAGTTATCCTTTATATAGATAGAAAAAGCTAGAACCTTTGAATTAGTAAAGATCTAGCGAGTGTTGATCGCTAATTTCGATGATTTTTATCATCAATTAGATATTCTTTGTTGTAGGTTATCGCCATTTTATTCACTTATCTATGGCTAACTGATATCCACCAGCAAATTAACTCTTAATTAAGAGGAAAATATGTGGGTACTTTATAAGAAAAAGTCGCGTTATAAAGTAGATAGAAGATCTTAGGTTAGGGATCGTGTTGTTGTGGATAATATAGCACTGATGATCTTACTCACATGATCTTGGTATTTTAACCACAGGCTTATGATCATAAAAAAAGCTGATCCTGTCGTTTTGTTATAAAAGAAAAGGATCTATTTTCTTCGTGGCGTTAGATAAAGTTTATCTGATTCCGGATGGCGATAAATAGTGATGTTATCTTGGTATAGTTGATGTAATCGAGAAGGGGTCAATACGTTATCTGGTGTATCAAAGGCAATTAATTCACCTTGCTGTAAAAGTAATAACTGATCGCAGAACTCAAGTGCAGTATTGAGGTTATGAATTGCCACTAGCGCCGTCTTTCCTTGTTGGCATTGAGCTGCGAGGATATTCATTAACTCAGATTCATGGCCGATATCTAGGCTGGCTGTGGGTTCGTCCAGTAACATACAATCAGCGTTTTGAAGTAATAGACGAGCAAAGTGTACTCGTTGTTGTTCTCCTCCCGATAGTTGGTTAAGTGGTTGATTTGATAGTTTTTCAATGTTTAAGTGATGGATAATTCTATTAAATTCTTTGTTACTTATTGGGTTGCTGTGACTATAGCGGCCGTAACCAATTACATCTTTGACTAAAAAAGCGAATGCTGGCTCTGTATGTTGGGGGAGATAACTCATGTGCTGTGCACGTTGTTGGTGACGATAACTGGAAAGTCGTTTTTCTTTGAGAAATATCTCGCCAGATGATGGCGTCAAATAGCCTGCTAAACACTTTAATAATGTACTTTTCCCTGCACCATTTGGACCAATAATCCCAACCAGTTCACCTGCGCCAATTGTGAAATTAATATCCGTTAATAACGGCTTGTTTCCTTGCTGAAAAGAAAGGTGTTTGGCTTGAATGATCGTATTCATTGGGCTATCCCTTTGTACTGACTACGGATCAATAGGGCAATAAAATAAATGCCACCAATAACGGCAGTAATGATCCCTGTTTTTAATTCATTGGGAGCGATCACGGTTCGCGCCAGAAGATCGCACAGTAATAAAAATAAGGCGCCGAAAATAGCTGAAAAAGGCAATAAACGTCGATTATCTGGCCCTAAAATAAGGCGGATTAAATGCGGTACGATTAAGCCGATAAAGCCAATTGGGCCTGCTACAGCAATAGCCATTGCGGTGAGTACGGTGGTTAATACGAGTAATGTGAATCGGCTGCGCCTAACATTAACGCCCATACCATGGGCATTTTGTTCACCTAGAGCCAGCAAATTTAACACTTGGCCGTGGCGTAACAGCACGATTGCTGTAATAACTATGATCGGCGTGGGCCATAGCAACTGTTGCCAGATGCGAGAGTCTAGTCCTCCCATCGTCCAGAAAACAAACTCGCTGATCTCATATTGTTGCGCAGTCAACAATACGCCCATGGTCAAGCCTCCTAGCAAGCTTGATACTGCGAGACCTGCCAATATAATAAATAGCCCTTGTTGTTGAGATTTAGCCGCGAGCATATACACCAATAAAGCGCTAGTAAGTGCGCCAATGGTAGTGAAAAGAGGTAGCCAACCTATAGCTGTGGCACTGATCCCTGTGACGATGGCGATAACAGCAGCAAAGCTGCTACCGGCACTGATCCCTAAAATATCAGGACTGGCCAAGGGGTTTTTAAATAATCCTTGGCTACAAGCGCCAGCAAGGGCTAATGCACCACCAGCTAATATAGCGGCACAAGCGCGAGGGAGGCGAATATGGAGCACGATAGCATTGGCGAGTGGATATTGCTCCACTGCAGCGTGGCTACCTTGGACGAGATAAGTATGTAGTAGACCTGTGATATCTGTTATTGGGATAGAGACAGAGCCTAAGCTGAGATACGCTATGACGGTAACAATAAAGATACCGCTCGTCAGTAGCCACTGATAGGGCGTTGCTAATTTATGCATGAGGTTTGCCATAAACATGATGGTTTAAATAGATAATGGCATCAACAATATATTGGCTATCCGTTGAACGTAATGCTTGAGGTAAACAGATCACTTTGTGGTGTTTAATTGCGCTTAATTGTTGCAGTGAAGGATCGTTTAATAGCTCCTGACGAAAGGCGTTACTGCTATCATTGATATCTTTACCACAGGTTCCAGGAACAATAATGACATCAGGGTTGAGGAGTAGTAACTGCTCTTTTGCCAGTGGTACTTGACCGTATTTATCCCCTTGAGTTGCTGCAATGGCATTGATTAATCCTGCCTGCTCAAAAATGGTATTAATGGTTGATTGGCGGTTGCTTGATGCGCCCCATGGGGTGTATTCAACGGCGGTAAGTCGATGTTTGGAAATGACGACGTGTTGTTTTAGTTTACGATCCATCGTATCGACTAACTGTTGAGCGCGTTGGTTTTGATTTACCAATTTACCTAACATGAGAATGTTATTTTTAATATCGGCTAATGTATATACGGTATTAAATACAAAAACATGAATACCTGCTTGACGCAGGATATTCACTTTTTGTTGGTCGCTCCAATTGGCTGCAATCAGTAAATCTGGTTGGTTGGCAATAGTACTTTCAATATTGAGATCTAGCAGTGGGATCGTTGTCGGTAATTTATTGGCGATCAAGGAATAGGTGGGATCTTTACTTAACCGACTTAAGCTGCTTATTTGATCTGGTGGCAATAGTTCAATTAATACCTGATCACTGAACATACTTTTTGATGATACGCGCAATGGCGGATGGTCGAGAGAGACCATTTTTTGGGTCGCATCCATTACTGTAAGCGGATAGGTTGTTGCTTGTTCAGCGTAACTTAGGTTGCTGGCTAGTAAAGCTGTGCACAGTGAAAAAGCATGAAAAAATTGGCGCATAATAGTCATCGAAAAGCATAATAAAGGCTGCTTGTCGCTCTTCCTTGGGCAAACAAAAGGTGGCGCTCATAGTTAGCGATTTTGATTATGCTGTCAATTACAGTCGTGTATCACTCTGTTAATATCGCCGTATTCGTTATCTTTAGGTGGTACCAATGACATTAAAGTTCTCAGGCAATATTGATGAGCTGGCTTATCCCTTTATCTTTGAAGACTCCCCTTTGTGTGATTTTGAAATCCTAACCGATGAGTTATGCACTTATACAGGGCTGGCATTATCTCAACTTGAAGAGGGGGAGATCCGCCAATCATTAGCATGGCTACAGCCACACCTGTTCCATCTCAATGGCTCTATTCGGGGAAAATGTGGGATTTTTGAAACTGATATCGAGAAACTAAAATCTGATTACCACCATTTCCGAGCGCAGGTGACGGATAACAATAAACGCTTTGTTTTACCTCGTGGTGTTGGTTCGGTTGTGCTGTTACATCAGTGTCGAAGTTTAGCGAAGAAAGTGGTACGTCAATTAGTGTTAGTGGATGCTTCGGGGAAAAAGGTACCTGAAACCTTACCACGCTTTGCTAATTTGTTAGTGAACTACTACTTTGCCTTAACGCGGGTCTTGAACCAAGAAGCGGGAATAGAAGAGCCAGAATATATCAGTATTAATTATCCTAAATCGCCGAAAAGTTAATATAAAAAATAATAAAAAGCGTCATATATCAAATATATATGACGCTTTCTTGTTTCTGCTATCAATGGTTAGTATTTACTTACCAATACAGAACGAGGTAAAGATACGACCGAGTAAATCATCCGATGTAAATTCACCTGTGATCTCACTTAAGTGTTGTTGAGCAAGACGTAACTCTTCGGCAAGAATTTCACCAGCCATAAAGCCTTCAAGTTGCTCTTTGCCTATAGCAAGGTGCTCAGCGGCACGCTCTAGTGCATCTAAGTGACGACGGCGTGCCATAAAGCCGCCTTCAGTGGTACCAGAGAACCCCATACATTGTTTTAGGTGTTCACGTAGTGCATCTACACCATCACCCGTACGTGCTGATAATCGAATTAAGGTTGGATTATTGGCATGACAGATACCAGTTTGTTCACCGGTAAGCTCTGCTTTGTTACGAATCACGGTTAAGCCCATATCAGCCGGCAGACGCTCAATGAAGTCAGGCCAGATCTCTTTGGGATCGGTCGCATCTGTCGTGGTGCCATCAACCATAAACAGAACGCGATCAGCATGCGCAATTTCATCCCACGCACGCTCAATACCAATGCGCTCTACTTCGTCAGAGGCTTCACGCAAACCTGCGGTATCAATAATGTGCAGTGGCATGCCATCAATGTGGATATGCTCACGTAGTACGTCACGAGTCGTACCCGCAATATCTGTCACAATCGCGCTATCTTTACCTGATAGAGCATTTAACAGGCTAGATTTACCTGCATTAGGGCGACCAGCAATGACTACTTTCATACCTTCACGCATAATCGCGCCTTGGTTGGCTTCTTTACGTACCGCATTTAAGCGATCGATAATGCCATTTAAATCACCACCTACTTTACCGTCAGAAAGAAAATCAATTTCTTCTTCAGGGAAGTCAATTGCTGCTTCTACAAAGATACGTAAATGAATCAAGGCTTCAACCAGTTCATTTACTTTGGTTGAGAATGCACCTTGCAGTGATTTAAACGCACTTTTGGCTGCTTCTTCAGAGCTTGCATCAATTAAGTCGGCAATCGCTTCTGCTTGCGCTAAATCGAGCTTGTCGTTCATAAAGGCGCGTTCAGAGAACTCACCAGGACGTGCTGCACGGATCCCGTCAATTTTTAAGATACGACGGATCATCATATCCATCAGTACTGGGCCACCATGACCTTGGAGTTCCAACACATCTTCGCCAGTAAATGAGTTAGGGCCTTTAAAAAAGAGGGCGATGCCCTGATCCAGTGCGGTGCCATCTTCATTTTTAAAAGGAAGGTATTCAGCGTAACGCGTTTTTAGTTCGCGACCTGCAACAGCAAGCGCAACTTCTTTGGCTTTAGGGCCTGAAACGCGGATGATGCCGACGCCACCACGACCCGGCGGTGTCGCTTGAGCGACAATAGTATCGATGTGTTGATTCATAACCTTGGCTTTGCTTGATAAAAACAGGAGAATTGTAAACTAGTGTTGCGTGTAACACCTAATTAGGCAAATAAAAAAGGTGACTAAAAAGCCACCTCAGTGCAAATATTCTCTTACTTCGTATTTTTTCTACTATGTAAGCCTTGTTGTTCTAATTTACGGAAAATAATGGTTTGCTGGATCAAGGTGACAATATTGGAGGTTAACCAATACAACACAAGTCCGGCAGGGAAGTACAAGAAGAAAACCGTGAATATTACAGGCATGAAAGTCATGATTTTCTGTTGCATGGGATCGGTGACGGCAGAGGGGCTATTCTTCTGGATAAAGAACATTGAGATCCCCATTAAAATCGGTAGCACGTAGTATGGGTCTTGCGCTGATAAGTTTTGGATCCAACCAAAAAAGGGCGCATTACGTAGTTCTGTTGATAGATTCAATACGGTATAAAGCGCAATAAAAATGGGCATTTGTATTAGCAAAGGCAAGCAACCACCCAATGGGTTAACTTTCTCTGTTTTGTACAGCTCCATCATCTCTTGGCTTTGACGTTGACGGTCGTCGCCGAAACGCTCACGCATCGCTTGGATTTTCGGTTGGAGCATACGCATCTTAGCCATTGATGTGTATTGCGCTTTAGTCAGCGGATACATTAAGCCACGGACAATCAACGTTAGAATAATGATAGCGATGCCCCAGTTACCTACAATGCCATGAATAAAGGCAAGAAGCTCATGTAAAGGACTGGCGATAAAGGATGACCAACCGTAATCAGGGATTGCTGCTGTATTTAAATCTGGATTCATAATGTTGTGCCGAGCTCTACCATATAAAGATTAAATTTTAACCATCAATAATCGTATTAAAGTCCGAGTAATGCAAATAAAAAAGGCGACCCGAGGGTCGCCTTTTTAGTGCTAGAGAAGATTACTTCGCTTTTTTACTGCTGTGTAAGCCTTTTTTCTCAAGGGCACGGAAAATAATAGTCTGCTGGATTAACGTCACGATGTTTGACACTAACCAGTAAAGCACTAGGCCTGAAGGGAAGAACAGGAAGAAGAAAGTAAACATAACCGGCATAAAGGTCATGATCTTCTGCTGCATAGGGTCTGTCACTGTTGACGGACTCATCTTCTGGATAAAGAACATAGTGATACCCATTAAGATAGGTAGCACGTAGTACGGGTCTTGTGCTGACAAGTCATGGATCCAGCCGAAGAATGGCGCGTGACGCAATTCAACTGATTCCATTAATGCCCAGTATAGTGCAATGAAGATTGGCATCTGTAGCAAGATAGGAAGACAGCCACCCAGTGGGTTAACTTTCTCTTTCTTGTACAGTTCCATCATCTCTTGGCTTTGGCGTTGACGGTCGTCACCTAAACGCTCACGCATCGCTTGGATCTTTGGCTGTAGCATACGCATTTTAGCCATTGACGTGTATTGCGCTTTTGTTAGTGGGTACATTGCACCACGAACAATGAACGTTAGGATGATGATTGCAATACCCCAGTTACCCACAAGGCCATGGATAAATGACAATAGCTTGTGTAGTGGGTTTGCGATAAACCATAGCCAACCGTAATCAACTGTTAGGTTAAGGTTCTTCGCCGTTGCAGCCATTTCGTTCTGAAGTTTAGGACCAACCCAAAGCGTTGCTTTGATTGCTTTACTTTGACCCGGTGCTACCGTTTCGATTGGCATACGAACACCAATGAAGCCGTTACCATTACTTGTGGTCGAGTAAACTTGAGATGTTTGATCTGCGCCATCACGTGGGATCCAAGCAGAAACAAAGTAGTGTTGCATGATAGCAACCCAACCTTCGTTCGCAGCAACATCAAGGTTCTTATCCTTCATGTCGTCGAAGCTGTATTTCTTGTACTTAGTATCGTTCGCTGAGTATGCGCCACCTAGGTAAGTAGGCATTGTTAGGCTACCGCCTGAATCACTTAACTTATGGCGAAGCTGAGCATACATTTGCACGCTTGCTGCTTTATCAGTGTTGTTCGCAACGGTGTAATCAACGTTAACAGCGTAATCATTACGCTTAAGAACAAATGTTTTGGTGTAATTGATGCCATCTTTAGTGAATGTCATCGGTACACGTAATTCATTTTGCTCAGGACCCATTACAAAGTCTTTTGCTGTTACGCTGTATTGCGCACGGCCACCTTGTTGAGAATCAGCACCATTCGGGCCGATTAAACCTGATTGTGCAATGTAGTCATGACCATCTGTATCGTTAAGTAGTACAAAAGGGTCTTTTGAATCTAGTGTGTTGTTGTATTTTAGCAGCTTAGCATCAACTACATCACCACCAAGCGTATCGACTGTTAATTCCAGTACATCCGTTTTAATGGTAATTAAGTTTTGTGAGCTAGTTTGATCAGTTAGAGGCTGACCTTCAGCTGAATGTGACGGGATATCACTGCTTTGTGTCGATTGTTGCGCTACACCTTGGCTTTGAGGCTTAGGAGTTTTGTCAGCATTCCATTGTTGAAATAATAAGAATGAGACAAAAAGTAGGGCAATTAACAGAATATTACGTTGGGAACCCATAGTTAATGTTCTCTGTCGTTATGCTTAGTTGGCGGAACGGGGTCGTAACCACCGTCATTTAAAGGGTGACATTTTAATAGACGTTTCGCCGCTAACCAACAACCTTTTAACGCTCCATGCGTTTTTACAGCTTCGATCGCATATTGGGAGCAGGTTGGAGTGAAACGACATCGTGGCCCAAGGAGAGGACTGATTGCCATTTGGTAAAAGCGGACTAGTCCTACGACTAGCCACGCGAAGGGCGAGACAGGCGATGCCATAACTTATCTAACAATTTGAAGAGTTCTTCGTTGCTCAACTCGTTAGCTGATTTCTTTGCAATCACTACGAAGTCTTTTGCTGGAAGCTGATGTTGTTTTAGACGAAAACTTTCACGCACAATACGTTTAAAGCGATTTCTATCTACAGCAGTTTTAATCTGTTTTTTGGGAACAGCCAGACCAAGACGGGGGCAGTTTAGTTCGTTAGAACGGGCAAGAATAGTTAAGTGAGGAGAGCCAGCACGATGAGCTTGCTGGAAGACAGTTTTATAATGTTCGGGAGTTAACAAGCGTAACTCCCGAGAAAAAGCGTAGTTCTTCAAAATAATCGTCGATGATTACTTAGAAAGACGCTTACGGCCTTTAGCGCGACGTGCATTGATTGTTGCACGACCGTTCTTAGTAGCCATGCGAGCACGGAAACCGTGAGTACGCTTACGCTTAAGAACAGTTGGTTGGAAAGTACGTTTAGACATTTTGTTACCTTAAATTAACTGATCAGTTTTTAAGTTTGTTACCAGTCTTTGACTTAAATTAGTCAAATACCTCTAACAAAGAGGCGGAATTGTAATCACTGACTAACAAAGAGTCAATAAATATACGTGTAACTGGTAACGGGCGCTGCATTATACTTTTTATTAGACGAAGTTCAAGGATCCTTATTGGATCTCTATTTGCGTTAAGAATGCCTGTAACCGTGGATCCTTGGGTTGAGTGAAGATCTGTTGTGGTGGTCCTTGCTCGACAAACTCGCCGTCAGCCATGAAGATCACTCTATCGGCGACTTCGCGGGCAAACTGCAATTCATGAGTAACGATCAACATAGTTTGCTGTTGTTGCGCTAATTGTTTGATCAAGCTTAATACCTCATTTACCCATAGGGGATCCAAGGCTGATGTTGGCTCATCAAGCAACAATAATTCAGCATCTAATGCCATTGCTCGACCAATACCAATGCGCTGTTGTTGACCACCTGAGAGAGCTGCTGGATAAGCGTTGGCTTTATCAGATAAACCAATATCGCTCAAAATGCCTAAAGCACGCGCTTTCGCTTGTTGTTTATTCTGACCTTTAACGACTTCTAATCCTTCACTGATATTTTGTTGCGCTGTGAGATGATTAAATAAGGCATAGTTTTGAAACACAAATCCGGTTTGGCGGCGAAGGGCTAAAATCTCACTTTTTTTCGGCTGTCTGCAGTCAATTGTGGTTGCATTGATAGTGATCGAACCGCTATTAGCGCTATCAAGGTAATTAAGGCAGCGTAAAAATGTCGATTTCCCGGTACCTGACGGGCCAATAATTGCTACGATTTCGCCTTTTTTATGTTCAAGTCAAGGTTACTAAAGACGGTATGTTCACCAAACTGTTTGGTAAGTTGTTTGATCTTTATCATCGTACATATGCCCTGTCTAAACGGGTTTCTGCCAGTTGTTGTAGCGAGTAAGCACTACTACAACAGCCCAATAAATCATTGCAACGGCAAGGAATGCTTCAAAAAATTTAAAGCTTGATGAGGCTTCCATTTGTGCTTTCGCCATAATCTCTGGTACGCCAAGCGTAAACGCGAGTGACGTGGATTTGATCATATCGATAAAATAATTCATCAATGACGGTAAGGCGATACGGGTGGCTTGCGGTAAAATAATACGCCGCATTGTTTGCCATTCTGTCATACCTATCGTCAAGCTAGCTTCACGCTGGCTTCGATCAACCCCTGTAATTGCAGCACGAATACTTTCAGCCATGTAAGCGGCAAAATGCAGACTAAGACCAATCACGGCTGCGCTAAATGCATCTAGCCCGACCAAGCTTGGTATGATCTGTGGTAAGCCGTAATAAAGTAAAAAGAGCTGTACCAGTAATGGGGTACCGCGAAAGAAACTTATATAAAGCTGAGTCAGTATATTGAGTAGTGGTAATTGGTAAATCCGTATTAACGCGAGAATAAGGCCGACTATGAGGGAAAATATTGCGCCAATGGTTGCCATTAATAATGTTGTTGGTAGGTATTTCAACAATATAGGCATCAACGATAGCATGTAATCAAAATCAAAACCCATAATGATGATCCGTTGTACTGATTGAATAAAAGTTAGAGAGGCCACCATTGGGCTAAACGGTCAATGGTGGAATCGTGATTGTTATTGGGTGATATCGTTATCGAACCATTTGGTTGAGATAGTCGTTAAAGTGCCGTCTTTGCGCATTGCTGCTAATGTCGTATTAACTTGCTGTTGAAGCAATTTACCGTGGGCGGTATTTAAAAACGGCCACGCATTCTCAATGGTTGCAAACGGCTGACCTGCTAACTGAAGCGGTAGGGGTTTATCTTTGATAATTGCAACGGAAGATAAACGATCCATAACAAAGGCATCTGTTCGTCCTAGTGCGACATCTTGTTCAATACCACTGTCATATGTCTTGATGTTGATTTGTTTAGCGTTAGGTAGATCTCGTAATAATTGCTCGTAGTTTGAACCGAGATTAACGCCAACGGTTTTATTATTTAAATCAGCTGTCGAGTGGATCGTATTATTGCCTTTTCTTACTACTAATTGCGCACCATCAATGACATAAGGTTGGCTAAATAAGAATTTGGCTTTACGTTCTGGAGTAATGGTAATTTGGTTTGAAATGGTATCAATACGTCCTGTCTCTAATTGTCCAAACAATCCAGAGAAACTTGCGGTGACAAATTCAACGTTATAGTCATTACGTTTACCTATCTCATGCCAAAGGTCGACTTCAAAACCCTGTAGTTTGTCGTTACTAACAAATGTAAAAGGGAAATAACGTCCTGACATGCCGACTTTTACCGTAGTTTCTGCCATAACGCTGGTGGTAGAACATGCAAGCAGTGTTGTGGCAACAACTGCGGGTTTTATCCAGTTTTTCATTTGGCATTTACCTTTTATTAGTAGTGTTTTATGTGTGTAATTAATCCTACCTTGGCATTAAATGATAAAGATAATAATTTACAGTTATTTGAAATAACTATTTGTTTAATTACGAGCATATTACTGTGTTTCATCATGTCTTTTCTGCATGGTATGAGCGAGGAAATTGATAGAGAAGGTTACCCACAATGAAAACTTTTCCCTGTGGATGATAATTGGCGATGATAAAATGGTCATTCTTAAGTAAAAATAGTATTAAACGGGGAATGAAAGACTTATCTTTGTGATAGCTGTGTTAATATAGCTGTGGGTAATGATGGGTTAATTTGTGCTGATCTTACATGTTGTTGTGCGATCTATGTGCATAAGTTCGATCTTATTCACTGGATCTGCGATCTCTTTACTGGTGATCCTTGTTCAGCGAGTATAAAATTATCCTCCTTTTATGTTTTGTTTATTCAGTGTGGAGTCTACCTTGTCATCTTCGCTATGGTTGCAGTGCCTTCAACGCCTTCAAGAAGAACTCCCTGCGACAGAATTCAGTATGTGGCTTCGTCCGCTTCAGGCTGAATTAAATGATCATACTTTGACATTATTTGCTCCTAATCGATTTGTATTAGATTGGGTTCGCGATAAATATCTTAATAACATCAATCGTCTACTTAATGAGTTTTGTGGTGCTGATGCACCGAGCCTGCATTTTGAAGTGGGGAGCAAACCCGTTGCAGCACCGCCGCAGCCAGTTGCGCCACCCGTCTTTACTTTGCCAAAGTCAAAACCTGCGGTAGAACCTCAACCAGCAGTCCATCATGAGCCTGCGCCTTCTCCGGTGCAAAATGAATCGCCTGGTGGTTACCGTTCTAACGTCAACCCAAAACATAATTTCAATAATTTTGTTGAAGGTAAATCGAACCAGTTAGGTTTAGCGGCGTGTCGTCAGGTATCTGATAATCCGGGAGCGGCGTATAATCCATTGTTTTTATATGGCGGTACTGGGTTAGGTAAAACGCACCTATTGCATGCGGTAGGTAATGCGATAGCCAATCGTAAACCGAATGCCAAAGTGGTTTACATGCATTCAGAACGTTTTGTGCAGGATATGGTCAAAGCCTTACAAAATAATGCGATTGAAGAGTTTAAACGTTATTACCGTAGCGTTGATGCATTATTGATTGATGATATTCAATTTTTTGCTAATAAAGAGCGTTCTCAAGAAGAGTTCTTCCATACCTTTAATGCGTTATTAGAAGGTAATCAGCAAATCATTCTGACTTCAGATCGTTACCCTCGTGAAATTAATGGGGTTGAGGATCGATTAAAATCACGTTTTGGTTGGGGCTTAACGGTGGCAATTGAGCCGCCGGAGCTTGAAACACGCGTTGCTATTTTAATGAAGAAGGCGGAAGATCATAATATTCGTCTTGCTGATGAAGTGGCGTTCTTTATTGCCAAGCGTCTTCGTTCAAATGTTCGTGAGTTAGAAGGGGCATTGAACCGTGTTATTGCCAATGCAAACTTCACTGGTCGTGCGATCACGATTGATTTTGTTCGTGAAGCATTGCGTGATTTATTAGCACTTCAAGAAAAGCTGGTTACGATAGATAATATTCAGAAGACTGTTGCTGAATACTATAAAATAAAGATGGCAGATATGTTGTCTAAACGTCGTTCTCGCAGTGTTGCACGTCCTCGTCAGATGGCAATGGCACTGGCAAAAGAATTGACCAACCACAGTCTTCCTGAGATCGGCGATGCTTTTGGTGGTCGCGATCATACTACCGTGCTTCACGCTTGCCGTAAGATCGAGCAACTGCGTGAAGAGAGCCACGATATTAAAGAAGATTATTCAAACCTAATTAGAACATTGTCGTCTTGATATGAAATTTACCGTCGAACGCGAATATTTATTAAAGCCTTTACAACAAGTTGCAGCAGCTCTTGGTGGTCGCCCATCATTGCCGATTTTAGGCAATATCTTGTTGAAAGTAGAAGATGGTTGCTTGTCGATGACAGGTACCGATCTTGAAGTTGAACTTATCGCCAAGGTTGTCCTTGAAGGGGATTATGAATCCGGTACGGTTACTGTACCTTCTCGTAAGTTCCTCGATATTTGTCGTGGTTTACCGAGTAATGCCACTATTTCGGTGAGTTACGAAGGTGATCGCGTACTTATTCGTTCAAGTCGTAGCCGTTATACATTAACCACACTGCCTGCTGCTGATTTCCCGAATATTGAAGATTGGCAAAGTGAAGTTGCATTTACGCTTGAACAAGGTCGTATGCGTCAGTTGATTGATAGCACGCAGTTTTCAATGGCTAACCAAGATGTTCGTTACTACTTAAATGGTATGTTGTTTGAAACTGATGGCCAGCATTTACGATCGGTTGCAACTGATGGCCACCGTATGGCGGTGTGTGCGATTGATACGGGTCATGAATTACCAACGAAGCAAGTTATCGTACCGCGTAAAGGGGTATTAGAGTTGGTTCGTCTATTTGATAACCCTGAATCGTTAGTTAACATTCAAATTGGTAATTCAAATATTCGCGCGACAGTGAACAACTTTGTTTTCACATCTAAATTAGTTGATGGACGCTTCCCTGATTATCGTCGTGTTATGCCACAAAACAGTACTAAGTTTGTTGAAGCGGGCTGTGAAGAGATGCGTAATGCATTTGCTCGAGCGGCGATTTTATCAAACGAAAAATTCCGTGGTGTGCGTGTTAACTTATCTAATGGTGAAATGCGTATTACGGCGAACAACCCAGAGCAAGAAGAAGCGGAAGAGTTTCTTGATGTTGATTACCAAGGCGATAGCTTAGAAATTGGTTTTAACGTGAGCTATGTGTTGGATGTATTAAATACCCTTAAATGCGATCAAGTCCGTTTATCATTATCTGATGCAAATGCGCCGTCGTTAATTGAAGATGCCACTAACGATGAAGCCATGTATGTGGTGATGCCTATCAGACTATAGGTATGGCACTTACTCGTTTGATGGTGCACGACTTTCGTAATATTGCATCGTGTGATTTAGCATTAGCTGCTGGCTTTAACTTTTTAGTGGGCCCTAACGGCAGTGGCAAAACCAGTGTATTGGAAGCGATCCATTACTTAGGTCATGGGCGTTCGTTCCGTAGCCACTTAACAAGCAGAGTGATCCGCCATGAACAGGCCGAGCTGTTTATTCATGGTCGAGTGGTTGATAACCAAACTCAGTTAATGCTACCGATAGGGATCAACAAAAAACGTGATGGGACAACTGACGTTAAAATAGCTGGGGAGTCCAATCAAAAGTTGGCACAACTTGCTCAGATTTTGCCATTACAGTTGATAACCCCTGAAGGATTTGATTTATTAATCGGCGGTCCTAAATATCGCCGAGCGTTTATCGATTGGGGTGTGTTTCATGTTGAACCTAAGTTCTATCATGCATGGGCGCGCTTAAAGCGATTAACCAAACAACGTAATGCCTTATTAAAAACTGCCCGCAGTTATCGAGAGCTCAGTTATTGGGATCAAGAACTTGCCTTATTGGCAGAAGAAATAAGCGTATGGCGTAAAGATTACATTTCTGCGGTAAAAGAAAAAGCCGCAGAGATATTTCAGGTTTTTCTCCCTGAATTTGATATTCAACTCGGCTTTTACCGAGGCTGGGAAAAAGAAACACCTTATGCTGAGTTGTTGCAGCGCAATTTTGAACGTGATTGCCAACTTGGCTATACCGTAAGTGGGCCACATAAAGCTGATTTACGGATAAAGGTTGCCGGTACGCCTGTTGAGGACGTGTTGTCTCGTGGACAACTGAAATTGATGGTGTGTGCTTTGCGCTTAGCGCAAGGTTTACATCTTACAGAAGCGACTGGCAAACAATGTATTTACCTTATTGATGATTTTGCTTCCGAATTGGATAGCCAAAGGCGAGCGTTGCTAGCGCAACGATTAAAGGAAACGAACGCCCAAGTCTTCATCAGTGCTATTAGTGACGATCAAGTTGCCGATATGCTTGATGAAAATGGCAAGTTGTTCCATGTGGAACACGGTAAAATAACCGCAGGATAATTAAAGCGAGAGTAACTCAATGTCCAATAATTACGATTCATCAAGCATTAAGGTGCTTAAAGGCCTCGATGCGGTACGTAAGCGCCCAGGAATGTACATCGGTGATACCGATGATGGTACTGGCTTGCACCACATGGTTTTTGAGGTTGTCGATAACTCTATCGATGAAGCTCTTGCTGGTCACTGTGAAGATATCATTGTTACTATCCATGAAGATGGTTCGGTATCGGTAAGCGATGACGGTCGTGGTATTCCAACCGAGATACACGAAGAAGAAGGTGTATCAGCAGCAGAAGTTATCATGACGGTACTTCACGCTGGTGGTAAGTTCGATGATAACTCTTACAAAGTATCAGGTGGTCTACACGGTGTAGGTGTGTCAGTTGTAAACGCCTTATCTGAAAAAGTAGAGCTAACTATTCAACGTGCTGGCCACACTTACCAACAAGTGTACCGTCACGGTGTACCTGATGCGCCATTAGCTGTGATCGGTGATACTGAAAAAACCGGTACTCGTATCCGTTTTTGGCCAAGTGAAGACACCTTTACCAATATCGAATTCCATTATGAGATTTTAGCCAAGCGTTTACGTGAGCTTTCATTCCTAAACTCTGGCGTATCAATCAATTTAAGTGATGAGCGTGAAGAAGGTAAAGAAGATCACTTCATGTATGAAGGTGGTATTCGTGCATTCGTAGAGCACTTAAACCGTAACAAAACGCCAATTCACCCGAAGGTTTTCCACTTTGATAGTGAGCGTGATGACGGTATTTCGGTTGAAGTTGCAATGCAGTGGAACGACGGTTTCCAAGAAAACATTTACTGCTTTACTAACAACATTCCTCAACGTGATGGTGGTACGCACTTAGCTGGTTTCCGTGGTGCGTTAACACGTACATTGAACTCATTCATGGATAAAGAAGGCTACTCGAAGAAAGCTAAAGCGGCGACATCGGGTGATGACGCGCGTGAAGGTTTAACAGCCGTTGTTTCTGTTAAAGTACCGGATCCTAAATTCTCTAGCCAGACCAAAGATAAGCTTGTTTCAAGTGAAGTCAAAGCGGCTGTTGAATCTGCAATGAATGAAAAGCTGGCGGAATTCTTATTAGAAAACCCAAGTGATGCGAAAACCGTATGTAGCAAAATCATTGATGCATCACGCGCGCGTGAAGCAGCACGTAAAGCCCGTGAAATGACACGTCGTAAAGGCGCATTAGATTTAGCAGGTCTTCCTGGTAAACTTGCAGATTGTCAGGAAAAAGATCCTGCTGTATCTGAACTTTACATAGTGGAAGGG
This sequence comes from Photobacterium sp. SKA34, assembly GCF_000153325.1. Taxonomy (GTDB): domain Bacteria; phylum Pseudomonadota; class Gammaproteobacteria; order Enterobacterales; family Vibrionaceae; genus Photobacterium. Next base: position 175,310 of record NZ_CH724146.1, on the reverse strand, counting down.
GACTCTGCTGGCGGTTCAGCCAAGCAGGGGCGTAACCGTAAAAATCAGGCAATCCTACCGCTTAAAGGTAAGATCCTTAACGTAGAAAAAGCCCGTTTCGACAAGATGCTGTCTTCACAAGAAGTGGCAACACTTATCACGGCAATGGGCTGTGGTATCGGTCGTGACGAGTACAACCCAGATAAACTGCGTTACCACAACATCATCATCATGACCGATGCCGACGTCGATGGTTCGCACATTCGTACGCTACTATTGACCTTCTTCTACCGTCAAATGCCAGAGCTTATCGAACGTGGTCACATTTATATTGCCCAGCCACCACTTTACAAAGTGAAGAAAGGTAAGCAAGAGCAATACATCAAAGATGATGAAGATATGAACCAGTACCAAACAACTTTGGCACTGGATAACGCATCATTGTTTGCCAATGATGGCGCACCAGCAATGACAGGTACAGCATTAGAAAGTCTTGTTACTCAATACAATGCGGGCATGAAGTTAATTGAGCGTATGAGTCGTCGCTACCCATCATTGATGTTAAATGAGTTTGTATACCAACCTCGTTTAAGCACAGAGATGATGGCTGAAGAAGCACAAGTAGAAGCATGGTTAACACCATTGATTGCTGCACTTAATGCTAAACAATCAGGTGAAAGTCAGTACAGCTTTGAAATTATCCGTGATGAAGAAAACAATGTGTACTTACCTAAAGTTGTGGTTCGTACTCACGGTGTTGATCACGAATACTTACTAAGCTTTGATTTACTAAACTCAAAAGAGTACGCGAAGATCGCAGACCTTTCTGAAGCATTAAACGGTTTACTTGATGATACTGCGTTTGTTCAACGTGGTGAGCGCAAGCAGGCGGTTTCAAGCTTTAAAGTTGCATTGGAGTGGCTGAACAAAGAATCACGTCGTGGTCTTTCTCTACAGCGTTACAAAGGTCTAGGCGAGATGAACCCAGAGCAACTTTGGGAAACAACGATGGATCCAGAATCCCGTCGCATGATGCAAGTAACTATCAATGATGCCGTTGCGGCGGATGAGCTGTTTACCTGTCTAATGGGTGATCAGGTTGAACCTCGTCGTAACTTTATCGAAGATAACGCATTGAAAGTTGCTAACCTTGACGTATAGCACAAACGAATAGTTTGTCTCTCAAGCTCAAAAAAACGCCGCTAGTGATAGTGGCGTTTTTTATTTATCCATATTTGCTATAAAGGCAGTTATTCTGCATAAGCTTTAGTGACTTCTTCTGCAATAATAGCAATACCTCGCTGCATTGCTTCATCACCTTGGACATAGTTCATGCGTAAGCATTCATGGCTATGTGCCCACTCATCTTGTAATCCGATAAAGAAATATTCACCAGGCACTATCATTACGCCACGTTGTTTTAAGCGTTGATACAGTACCTTCGTGGTGATCGGTAAATCTTCAAACCATAGCCATAAGAAGATAGCACCTTCAGGTTTGTGAATTTTAAATCGAGGATCTGGGATAGCTTGACGCAATAATTCAACAGCGCGTTGTACCTTCTGGTGATAAAACGGCTTAATCACGTTTTGGCTAAGTGGTAATAGTTCTTGCTGGTGGATCATTTTCGTTGCTACCGCGGGGCCAATACTACCAGGCGCTAAATTGACGATACCATTGATGTTAGACAAAGCAGTAACCATCGCTTCATTTGCAATCACGATACCGCAGCGGACACCGGGTAGCCCAAGCTTGGATAAACTCATACACAGAATAGTGTTGTCATCCCAAAACGGTGTTACCTCTTCAAAAATAATATCAGGGAAGGGTAAGCCGTAAGCATTATCAATAATTAATGGTATCTGGTGTTCTTTAGCCAGCGCTGCTAAATGTTCAATTTCTTTATCTGTAAGTATATTGCCTGTCGGGTTTGTCGGGCGAGAGGCGCAAATTGCTGCGATGCTGTCATCGATGACTAATTTGCTAAAATCGACATGGTATTTAAAAAAGCCATCTTCCAACATACTGATTGTAGGTTGGTACGAGATAAACATATCAGAGCTTAAACCAGCATCAGCGTAACCAATATATTCTGGCGATAACGGCAGTAATATTTTCTTCTTTTTACCATTTTCAAATTCTCCAGCTAACAAGTTAAATAAGCTAAAGAACGCACTTTGGCTGCCATTGGTTAAGACAATATTTTTAGCACTAATTTCCCAACCGTATTGTTGCTGTAACAGTGTCGCAAGCGAATCTAGAAAGCGATTTTTACCTTGTGGGCCATCATAGTTAGTCATCGACGCGGTAAGTTCACCACTAGTAGCCATGTCTTTTAATAGCTCGGTAAAGTAGTGGTTCATGGCTGGGATTTGCGCTGGATTTCCACCACCGAGCATGATGGCATTGGGATTGGTGAGTCCATCATTGAGATCTTGCATTAATAAGGTGATCCCAGAATCGCCTGCAAACTTATTACCAAAGCGCGAAAAGTCCATTACGTTTACAACCTCAGTGTCGATATTTAGTCTTGATGTAAGTGCTATCAATATGATGGCTTATTGAGCGTAACATAACGTATTGTCAGGTTCAGAGAAAGTTGAAATATTATCGATTGGTGGTGGTCGGTGCTGTGGACTCCCTCGTGTGGCAAAGATGCTGTACGTGTATTTATTTAAAGTGAAAAGGTGTTTCACATGAAACAATACGTAAGACACAACAGAAGACAGGCGAAAAAAAACCACGCCGGAGCGTGGTTTTAGATAACGTTAACAAACCTTATTTTTGCAGTAGAGAGATATCTGCTACTTTCAAGAATTGGTTGCGTAGTAGGCTAAGCAGTGCAAGACGGTTAACTTTTAGTTTCTCGTCATCAGCCATTACCATTACGTTATCAAAGAAAGCATCAACAGGCTCACGTAATGAAGCAAGCTCTGATAGTGCTGTTTGGTAGTCACCTGCAGCAAATACTGACTCAAGCGCAGCAACAACAGCGGTTACTTTCTCTGCTAGTTCTTTTTCAGCCGCTTCTACAAGTAAGCTGTTATCAACCGTAGTTGGTAGCTCACCGTCGAATTTCGCAAGGATGTTACCCACACGCTTGTTCGCTGCTGCTAGTGATTCCGCAGCATCAAGCTCACGGAAGTGGCTTACCGCTTTAACACGCTTATCAAAGTCAGCTGGTTGAGTAGGGTGCATCGCAAGCACGGCTTGGATAACATCAATGCTAAAGCCTGCATCTTGGTACCATGCACGGAAACGGCCAAGCATGAATTCAATGACATCTGAATCAACGTTGTCGTTTGTTAGCTTGTCGCCAAATAGTGAGTGCGCTTTCGCGATTAGATCAACAAGGTCTAGATCGTAACCATTTTCAACGATGATACGTAACACACCTAGAGATGCGCGACGAAGTGCGAATGGATCACTACCTTTTGGAGCTTGACCGATACCGAAGATACCGACAATCGTATCTAGCTTATCAGCCATAGCTACTGCTGATGATACCGGTGTGCTTGGTAGTTGGTCACCCGCAAAACGAGGCATGTATTGCTCGTTTAGGGCTAGTGCTACATCTTCTTGTTCACCGTCGTGACGTGCGTAGTGCATACCCATTACACCTTGCGTATCTGTAAACTCAAATACCATAGATGTCATTAGGTCACATTTAGCAAGTAAACCAGCACGCTTCGCGTTATCAACGTCTGCACCGATCTTGTCAGCAATGTAGCCAGCAAGCTCAGTAATACGATCTGTCTTGTCTTTAATTGTACCTAATTGCTTTTGGAAGATAGCTGTCTCTAGTTGAGGTAGACGATCAACCAATTTGCTCTTAAGGTCAGTATTAAAGAAGAACTCAGCATCCGCTAGACGAGGGCGAACCACTTTCTCGTTACCCGAGATGATTTGGCTTGGATCGTTAGAGATGATGTTTGATACGAAGATAAACTTAGGTACAAGTTTGCCTTCCGCATCGTAGACAGGGAAGTACTTCTGATCACCTTTCATGGTGTAAACTAGCGCTTCAGAAGGAACCTTTAAGAATTCCTCTTCAAATGATGCTGTTAGTACAACGGGCCACTCAACAAGAGAGGTCACTTCTTCAACAAGATCATCTTCAAGATCTGCAATACCGCCAACGGCTTCAGCCGCTTTTTTCGCATCAGCCAAAATGATCGCTTTACGCGCATCATAATCAGCCATTACTTTACCGCGCTCTTCTAAAATAGCAGGGTATTGATCCGCATTGTCGATAGTGAACTCTGCTTCACCCATGAAACGGTGACCACGGATAGTACGTGCAGAAGCAACACCTAAGATAGTGCCTTCGATTAGCTCGTCACCCAATAGCATGGTCAGTGTTTTCACTGGACGGATAAACTGAGTTTCTTTATCACCCCAACGCATTGGACGTGGGATGGGTAGTTTAGCCAGTGCAGCAGCAGCCAGTTCAGGCAGTAGTGCTTGGGCTGGTTGGCCTTTGACTTCTTGCTTGAACAGTAACCATTCGCCTTTATCGGTAACCATGCGTTCTGCTTGATCAACCGTAATACCATTACCGCGAGCCCAACCTTGAGCAGCTTTCGTTGGGTTACCGTCAGCATCGAATGCTGCTGATACTGCAGGTCCACGTTTTTCAACCACTTTATCAGGCTGGTTTTCAGCAAGACCAGTTACCTTAAGGGCTAAGCGACGAGGAGCGGCATACCACTTGATACCATCATGAGGTAGATCAGCGGCTTTTAATTCAGCTTCAAAGTTAGTAGCAAAAGCTTCTGCTAGAGTACGTAGTGCTGTTGGTGGTAGGTCTTCCGTACCGAGTTCGATTAAGAAATTTTTCTGTGTCATGGCGATCCCTTACTTGTCTTTTTTACACATTGGGAAGCCAAGTGCTTCACGAGATGCGTAGTAAGCTTCAGCAACTTGTTTAGTTACGTTGCGGATACGCAAAATGTAACGTTGACGTTCAGTTACAGAGATCGCTTTACGTGCATCTAATAGGTTAAATGCATGAGCGGCTTTTAGAATACGCTCGTAAGCTGGCAACGGTAGCGGTTGCTCTAGCTCTAGCAGTTCGATTGATTCTTTTTCACATTGATCGAAGAATGTGAATAGGAAGTCGACATCAGCGTGCTCAAAGTTGTACGTTGATTGCTCAACTTCGTTCTGGTGGAAAATATCACCATACGTTACTTTGCCTAAAGGACCGTCTGTCCATACTAGGTCGTACACAGAATCAACGTTCTGAATGTACATCGCAAGACGCTCGATACCGTAAGTGATTTCACCGGTTACAGGTTTACACTCAAGGCCACCAACCTGCTGGAAGTAAGTAAACTGTGTTACTTCCATGCCGTTTAGCCAAACTTCCCAGCCTAGACCCCAAGCACCCAGTGTTGGGTTTTCCCAGTTGTCTTCAACAAAACGGATGTCGTGTACTTTAGTATCAACACCTAGTACTTCTAATGAGCCTAAGTACAGTTCTTGAATATTGTCTGGCGATGGTTTTAACATCACTTGGAACTGGTAGTAGTGCTGTAGGCGGTTAGGGTTTTCGCCGTAACGACCGTCAGTTGGTCGACGAGATGGTTGTACATACGCTGCTGCAATTGGTTCTGGACCTAGAGCACGTAAACATGTCATTGGGTGAGAAGTACCTGCGCCCACTTCCATGTCTAGTGGTTGCACAATAGTACAACCTTGTTGGCCCCAGTAATCCTGCAGCGCGAGGATCATGCCCTGAAAGGTTTTAATATCGTATTTCTGCATTGTCAGCTTCGCGAGATTAGTGGATTAAAAAGAGTAATAATCCAGTATACCTCGCCAACTCTGAGCCGAGTAGGGGCATTGCGTGTTTTTTACACATCTGTGGGGGGATTTACCAAAATTCTTTCAGCTTTATCCTTTTTTATTTTGTATAAAGGGAATTTTTACATTCTTTTGATGCCTCATATACTGTTGTTGATTACAATAAGTGGAACGTATTGCTGAGTTTTATTATCCAGTAGTATTAATTTTTAAACTTTTCGATTTTATATCAAGAATACGGATATTAAAAAGATGACTCAAATTCAAGCAATGGCATCTGAAAAGTGGGTGCGCGCTGCTGTACTTTCAGTGGTAGCTTCTGTAACTATGGCTGGCTGTTCAACTGTAAATCCTTACACGGGTGAATCTCAAACGGCTAAAGGTACGAGTGGTTCTATCATTGGTGCACTTGCTGGTGCTGCAATTGGTGTTGCGTCATCAAGCAAGCATGACCGCGGTAAAGGTGCCTTAATTGGTGCTGCTTCTGGTGCTGCGCTTGGCGGTGGTATTGGTTACTACATGGATGTACAAGAAGCTAAACTTCGTAAGCAGTTATCTTCATCAGGTATTACCGTAACTCGTAACGGTGATAACATTGTATTGAATATGCCTAACGAAATTACGTTTGGTTTTGATCAGGCAAACTTAAATGACCGTGCGATGAATGCTCTGCATAACGTTGCAATTGTGGCTAAAGAATACGAAAAAACACAATTAAATGTATTAGGTTTCACTGATAGCAAAGGTGCTGAATCATACAATCTTCGTCTATCTCAAGTTCGTGCTGATGCGGTTGCTAACTACTTAATCCGTCAAGGTGTGAATGCTAATCGTGTTGTATCTCAAGGTCGTGGTGAATCTAACCCAATTGCCTCTAACAGTACTTCGAACGGTCGTGCGCAAAACCGTCGTGTAGAAATTATTCTTTCTCCACTGGGTTAATTATTACATTTAGTGTAATTAAACGGTGAGCGTTGGCTCACCGTTTTTGTATCTATAGAATGATAACTAATAGTTAAAATCCCCGCTTTTCTTTGTTACACTTATCTTTCCTTTGGGGAGTAGCCTCTCGCGCCTTGCGAGATAATTATCAACATAATCGAAGCAAAATCTTCGTGGTGATTATGATTTATCCAACGTGATAAATTTGGCAAGACCAACGGCAAACAACACAAACCGGGGTGGGAGTGTATGTTTGCTATTGGTATCAATAACTCCCGCCCCTGAGAGTATGTTGTGAGTGTTTTAGCTGTTTCTATTACGTCTGTTGCCTTAGCTGAAATTGGTGATAAGACCCAACTTTTATCTTTGCTGCTTGCCAGCCGATACCGCAAACCGATTCCTATTATCTGTGCTATTTTTCTTGCGACCATTGTTAATCATGCATTAGCTGCATGGCTTGGTGTCGCTATTGCTGATTATTTAACGCCGAATATTTTAAAGTGGGTGTTAGTGGTGAGTTTTATTTTAATGGCTGGTTGGATCTTAATTCCCGATAAACTCGATGATGAAGAAAAGTTATCAAATCGAGGCCCTTTCATTGCCAGTTTTATTGCGTTCTTTATTGCGGAAATCGGTGATAAAACGCAAATCGCTACCACGATGTTAGGGGCGAAATACCATGATGCGCTAATGTGGGTTGTGCTTGGTACGACGATTGGGATGTTGTTGGCTAATGTACCCGTGGTTCTTATTGGTAAGTTATCAGCTGAAAAAATGCCGCTGGGACTGATCCGCAAAATTACTGCTGCGCTATTTGTTTTCTTAGCTGTTGGTGCCGCGTTTGGTATGTAGATATCACTGAACGTTTCATGTGAAACATGACTTATTACCCTGCAAGAATAAGTGTTTTATTTCATTATGATGAAGTGTGATAGCTCTATAAGAAGCGTTAATTTTCTCATGCTAGAGTAAATGAAGTTATGTCATTTGTTCGTTTTGCTGCAATTGCAGGAGGGAGTATGGCTCAGTTTTTAGGGATATCGCTGAAAAGCCAATGTTGGTTATTTCACTTGGCATTGGTGCTGAATATCTTTGGTATGGTTTTAACGGATATGTGGCTTCCCATGGTAGTAGGGGCGCTTGTTACGTTATATCTGGCGTTGGATTCATTAGTCCGATTGCGATATGTCTTACCGCTTAAAAAAGAAATACGTGATTTACATCATGAGTTGGCAGTATTACGTCAGAAAATGAATGATGTGTAGTGTTCTTTCACATTAGAAGGAATGTAAAAGTGATTAAAAAGGCAGCCTCATTAAAGCTGCCTTTTTTGTTGTTTTTCTTAGTATTTTTAACGCCGCTTAATTAGTGCCTTTTTGGATCAAGAAGCGATAAGGAACGCTTTCTGTTTCTGCGGCAAGCAGTGTGTGATCCATAAAGCGGCAAAAACTAGGAATATCGCGGGTAGTTGACGGATCGTCAGCTAATACCAATAGGGTTTCACCTTCGGCCATTTTCCTTACCGTTTTACGAACCATCATAACAGGCTCAGGGCAGCGTAGTCCTTGTGCTTCTAGGCTGTGGGTCGGATTATCAAAAATAGCAGTCATAACATACACATCTTATTAATAAGTGTTAGATCATACTTATGGACAAGAATTAATCAATAACACTTGGCAAATCAAGATATACTGTGTAACTTAATTAACAAGTTGTTAACTTTTCTTTCTGAAGGATTAGGGGGAAGTAGTATGCTGACATCAATGGATAGACTGACAATTTATGCTGTGCTGTGTTTTATCTCGTTCTGTACCATCGTGTTATCCAGTTCAAATGATATGGGTATTTTTGCTATCGGCGGCCTGTTTTCAGCGGCTCTTGGATTATGGTTTGAACTGGCTAGCGATGCTGAATTGGAAGAAGAAAACTAATTTATTCATAACTAACACCCATCATCTTGGGTTTTCCCGCGATTAAAGCGGGATTTTTTTTATCTATCCCCTCATAATATTGCCACATTTGATTAATTCCGAGTCCTTGAGAGCCTGATGGAACTAGAAGAAGTTTATCGTCGTGACTTAAATTTGTTGGTAGCATTGAAAGTTCTTTTGGATGAAGGAAGCGTTAGTCGTGCTGCTGTTCGTTTGAATTTAAGTCAATCAGCCATGAGTCGCGTGTTAGGTCGATTACGTGATTTATTACATGATCCCTTATTTACCCGACAGGGCCAGGCATTAATTCCGACTCAACGTGCATTAGAGATCAATGAGCAGTTAAATGAACCTTTGGAGTCGCTACGTCTTTTATTAACGCCTAATGACTTTCAACCTAGCCTGTGTGATCAGCAGTTTAAAATTGCAACAACAGACTATGCGATGCAAACCATTTTACCTTTTGCTTTGCCGCGAATTTATAAAGAAGCGCCACATATATCATTAGAATTTGCACCACTACAACATGATCACTTATTGGAGCAATTAACCAGTGACGGTTGTGATATGGCAATTTGTCGCCCTGTTGGAAATATTGATTCACTGTGCCATCAGCAACTTGGCTTAGTGAGTGTGTTTTGCTTAATAGCGTCCGATCATCCATTAGCCAATGAGCCATTAACGTTTGATGATTACTTGGCGTACCCTCATGCCATGATCGCTATTAGTGATGGGGTAAAGTCTTTAATTGATGATGAGTTGCGCGGGCACCCTGAACTTAAATTGGTGCTACGGGCTTACCACTTAGAAGCTGCATTAGCGGTTCTCAAGATCATGCCATTGATTATCACCGTACCTGCCGATCTCGCGTATTTAGTCGCAGAACGTTACGACTTAGTGGTTAAACCGCTGCCATTTCAGTTTAAACCGTTTGATTACTCTCTTATTTGGCACTCGCGGTGTGAGCATTCAGCATCGCAAATATGGCTACGTAATATTATAAAAGAAGAGTGTAGTCGACTGATTGATTCGCGGATTCTTGATATGGGCTTAATAAAGTAGCGGATAACAAAAAGGCCAGCACAATGGCTGACCTTAGTTGGTGTGAGGGTTATCGATTAAAGCTTGATAACGACACGACCTGTGATTTGGCCATTAGTGATCGCTTCAGCACATTCTGCAACTTCTTCAAGCTCTACTTCGCGACAAGCTTGTTCAAAGTAGCTTGCTGGTAGAATTTCAGACAGACGTTGCCATGCTTGTTGACGTTTCTCGAACGGACACATTACAGAATCTACACCTTGTAGGCGAACGTTACGAAGAATAAATGGCATTACTGTTGTTGGTAAATCGAAACCGCCAGCAAGACCACAAATAGCAACCGCACCATTGTAGTTAATTTGGCTTAATACTTTTGCCAACACTTTGCTACCAACAGTATCAATAGCACCAGCCCATAGTTGTTTATCTAATGGGCGAGCAGGCTCTTCAAATACGCTACGCTCAATAATTGTCGTTGCGCCAAGCTTTTTCAGTAGGTCGCCATTAACTTCTGCACGACCTGTCACTGCTGCTACTTTATAGCCTAGTTGAGAAAGTAAAGTCACAGCAACAGAGCCAACACCGCCACTTGCACCTGTAACTAAAATTTCACCGTCTTCTGGTTTTACATCAGCATCAATAAGCGCTTGCACACAAAGCATTGCTGTTAAGCCTGCAGTACCAATCATCATGGCTTGTTTACCATCGAATTTTGTAGGTAGCGGTACTAACCAATCTGCTTTTAGTCGTGCTTTTTCTGCCATGCCACCCCAGTGGCCTTCACCAACACCCCAGCCAGTTAAGACAACTTTATCACCTGCTTTGTAACGGTCATCTGACGATTCAGCGACAGTACCCGTTAAATCGACACCTGGCACCATTGGGAATTGACGAACAATGCGACCTTTACCGGTGATCGCTAAACCATCTTTGTAATTCAGTGAAGAGTAATCAACATTAATTAATACATCACCTTCAGGAAGCTCAGATGTCTCTAGCTGACGAATACCTGCAATTGTTTTTTTATCTTCTTGTTCTAGTACGAGTGCTTTAAACATAGCAATGCTCCGGTAAATTCATGTTCGACAGTGAATGTAAGGTAAGTGTATATCGACTTTAGGTTATGAATAAAATGAAACTTAATCATGGCATGTATGTACACTTAGCATATATTCGTTGAAATCGTCTTTATCTTTTAGGTAGATAGCCTCATTGAGTATATCTCTAATATAAAAAATAAATAACGAGAATAAAAAAAGCTTACCTTGAGGGTAAGCTTTTTGTGTCAATGGCGTGTCTATTATTCTACGCGTTCAAAAATGGTAGCAATACCTTGGCCTAAACCAATACACATGGTGGCTAAACCAAACTCAACGTCATGACTTTCCATTAAATTTATTAAAGTGGTTGAAATACGTGAGCCAGAACATCCAAGAGGATGCCCAAGTGCAATCGCACCACCATTTAGATTGACTTTTTCATCCATTTTATCGAGTAGACCTAAGTCCTTAGCGCAAGGGAGTGATTGCGCTGCAAAGGCTTCATTTAGTTCTATCATTCCGATGTCATCGATGGTTAAGCCCGATCGTTTGAGTGCTTTTTGAGTGGCAGGTACTGGGCCATATCCCATAATAGATGGATCGCAGCCTGCAACAGCCATTGATTTTACGCGTGCACGAATACGTAGCCCTAAATCACGGGCGTGTTGCTCATCCATTAGTAGCATAGCGGATGCGCCATCAGATAAGGCTGAAGAGGTGCCTGCGGTAACGGTGCCATTGACGGGATCGAATACAGGGCGAAGCTGACTCAATGTTTCGACGGTTGTTTCAGGACGAATAACTTCATCGGTTTCAAAGCGCTTTAAAATCCCATCGCTATCGTGACCTTCAGTAGCGAATATCTCGTTATTAAATCGTCCTTCAACTGTGGCAGCGTAAGCTCGCTGATGAGATCGTGCAGCAAAGGCATCTTGCATTTCTCGACTGATACCATGCATTCGACCTAACATTTCAGCGGTTAGTCCCATCATACCTGCCGCTTTTGCAACGGATTTTGATAACCCTGGATGGAAATCAACACCATGGTTCATTGGTACATGTCCCATGTGCTCAACGCCACCTATAATGCATGTTTTCGCGTCACCAACCATGATTGCGCGGGTTGCATCATGTATCGCCTGCATTGATGAACCACATAAGCGATTAACAGTTGTTGCACCAACAGAGTGGGGAATGCCTGCTAAAAGTGCGGCATTACGTGCGACATTAAAACCTTGCTCTAAGGTTTGCTGCACACAGCCCCAGTAAATATCTTCAATATTGTTTGGATTAAGTTGTGGGTTGCGCTCAAGCAAGCCTTTCATTAAGTGGGCTGAAAGATCTTCGGCGCGAACGTTTCTATAAGCCCCAGCTTTTGAACGTCCCATCGGGGTGCGGATACAATCAACAATTACAACGTTATTCATAATGATGTCCTCATCCTTAAGCGTTCAGGTTAGTGGTATGGTTATAGTACGTTTCGCCTTTAGTGGCTTTTTCTCTTAGCCCTTTAGGCACCTCGTACAATGCACCTAATTTGGCATATTGATCGGCCAGAGCAACATAATTGGCAAGCCCTAAGCTATCAAGGTAACGGAATACACCACCTCTAAATGGTGGGAAGCCTAAACCGTACACCAACGCCATATCAGCTTCGGCTGGCGTGGCGATAATGTTTTCTTCTAAACAACGTACCACTTCATTAATCATAGGGATCATCATGCGAGCGATAATGGCATCGCTAGTAAACGCTGTATTTGGTTGGCAAACAGGGGCAAGAAGTGCCTCTGTCTTATCTGATACTGCTTTTTTCGGTTTACCTTTACGATCGATAGAGTAGCTAAAGAAACCATGGCCATTTTTCTGACCGAAACGCTGTGCCTCAAACATCACATCGATGGCATCTTTGCCGTTTTTCCCCATACGTTCAGGGAAACCTTCGGCCATGACTGCTTGCGCGTGATGCGCTGTATCAATGCCGACAACATCGAGCAGATAAGCAGGACCCATTGGCCAACCAAACTCTTTTTCCATGACTTTATCGATTTGAATGTAATCAGCACCATCTTTAAGTAATAAACTAAAGCCTGCAAAGTAAGGGAAGAGCACGCGGTTCACAAAGAACCCAGGGCAGTCATTAACAACAATTGGCGATTTACCCATTTTCGCAGCATAAGCGACAACGCGATCAATGGTCTCTTGCGATGTTTTTTCACCACGAATGATCTCAACTAATGGCATGCGATGAACGGGGTTGAAAAAGTGCATACCACAGAAATTTTCAGGACGTTTTAGTGACTGGGCTAGAAGGTTAATTGGAATCGTTGAGGTATTTGAAGCGATTACGGTATCGTCGGTAACTTGGTTTTCAACATCAGCTAATACCGCCGCTTTTACTTTTGGATTTTCAACGACAGCTTCTACTACTATGTTGACACTGTCTGCGCCAGCGTAATGCAAACTCGGAGTAATGGATGACAAAACGGAAGCCATTTTTAAACCATCAATACGTTTACGCTCAAGTTGTTTATTTAACAGTTTAGCCGCTTCATTCATGCCTAAACTCAACGAGGCTTCAGCAATGTCTTTCATTAAAACAGGCGTGCCTTTTAGTGCTGATTGATAGGCGATACCACCACCCATAATACCTGCGCCTAATACCATGGCGTGTTCTGTCGGTTTTGCTGATTTTGCCGCTTTTTTGGCTTGGCTTTTAATATATTGATCGTTTAAGAAAATGCTGACTAATGCTTGAGCAACATCGGTTTTGGCTAATTGAACAAAATGCTGGTTTTCTATCACTAATGCTTCATCTCGAGAACATCGTGCGGCTTGTTCGATAGTTGTCACTGCAGCCATAGGTGCAGGGTAATGTTTACCTGCAACTTTGGCGACCATACCTTTGGCTGTCGAGAAGCTCATAGTGGCTTCTATTTTATTAAGCGATAGCGGTGCTTGTTTTTGTTTTCGACGTTGTTGCCAATCTAATTTTCCTGCAATCGCACTTTTTATCATTGCCAGTGCGGCACATTTTAAGTTGTCAGTTTCAACAACAGCATCAACCAATCCCAACTTTAAAGCGTCTTGTGCTTTTTTATCTTTACCTGCGGTAATGATTTCCATTGCTGAATCAGCACCAATTAAACGAGGCAGTCTTACTGTGCCACCAAAGCCCGGCATGATCCCCAATTTAGTTTCAGGCAGACCAATACGCGCTTTGGTATCAGCAACACGAAAATCTGTAGCGAGTACACACTCACAACCGCCGCCTAACGCATAACCATTAATGGCTGAAAGCGTCGGTACGGGGAGATCTTCAAGCTTATTAAAGATCTCATTGGCATGAGATAGCCATTGTGAGAGTTCTTGTTCAGGCTTGGCAAATAAACCGAGAAACTCAGTAATATCCGCACCTACTATAAAGGCGTCTTTTGCAGAGGTAATAATTACCCCTTTTAAATCAGGTTGTTGATACAACGCATTAAGTGCTTGGTTGAAGCTTTCCAGTGTCGAAATATTGAATTTATTCACTGGGCCTTGAGCATTAAGGTTGATCTCCGCAATACCATCTTCCAGATAGCTAACGGATAGGGTTTCACCTTGGTAAATCATGTTCTATCTCCATATGTTCCAGTCTACGCTGGATTAGGTTTGATTTAACTGGTTTGACCTGTTGTAGGTATATATCTAGTGTGAACCCTGAAACAAACAAATTCAAACATTAATTTAAACATTTGTTTAACAATTATGATGAATGACTCAACTTCAAGACAAGGTGTGAGTTTACGCATAGCGTAATAACGGGGTGTTAACGACAGCACTTTGAGATAGAGAGGAATCTGGTATCCTGCCTCCCCTTTATCATTAAGGCGTAAATAATGTCGAATTCTGAACCTTATCTTGTTCCTACTGCAGAAGTGATATTTGAAGAAGAGATCAAGAAAAGTCGTTTTATTACTTATTTAGCGCATACCCCTAATATTGAGGCTGCGAAATATTTCGTACAGCAAATTAAAGAGCGTCATCATGATGCGCGCCATAATTGCTGGGCATTTGTCGCAGGTCGTTCTAGTGACTCAATGAAATGGGGTTTTAGTGATGATGGCGAACCATCAGGCACTGCTGGAAAGCCGATATTGGCTCAGCTAACAGGCTCTGGTGTCGGTGAAATCACCGCTGTTGTAACACGTTACTATGGTGGTGTTCGTTTAGGTACCGGTGGGTTAGTAAAAGCTTATGGTGGCGGGGTACAGCAAGCCCTGACATTACTCGAAACGAAAGAAAAAGTGATCACATCAACATTGCATTTGAGTTGTGAATATAATCAAGTGTCTTTAGTTGAAGCATTATTAAGTGAATACAATGGCACTCAGTTACATGCTGATTATGGTAATCAAGTCACTATGCAGATAGAGCTAGATAATCGTATAGTGGAAGAGTTCTGTGCCAAGTTAACCAATCGTAGTGGCGGGCGCATTATTGCAGCTTCGGCTTCAGAGATATAATCATTTTCATATAAAGGTGAGAGCCGCTTAGGCCATGCAATTTCGTTCAATTATTCGAATCGTCGGGCTATTGCTCGCGTTATTTAGTGTCACCATGCTTATCCCAGCATTGGTGGCATTGATCTATCGTGATGGTGCGGGTTTCCCGTTTGTCGTGACGTTCTTTATTCTTATTACGGGTGGTGGCTTATTGTGGTTACCAAACCGACGACATCGCCATGAACTCAAAGCTCGAGACGGTTTTCTTATTGTTGTCTTATTTTGGGTGGTTATTGGTAGTGCGGGTGCAATCCCATTTTTATTATCTAAAACGGCTGATCTGTCTGTTGCTGACTCCTTTTTTGAATCTTTTTCCGCGCTGACAACCACGGGAGCAACCGTTATTGTCGGTCTTGACTACCTGCCTAAAGCGATTTTGTTTTATCGCCAGTTATTACAGTGGTTTGGTGGTATGGGGATTATCGTACTTGCCGTCGCCATTTTACCCGTACTTGGTATCGGTGGTATGCAGCTGTATCGAGCAGAAATTCCAGGACCAGTAAAAGACAGTAAGATGACGCCGCGTATTGCTGAGACAGCAAAAACTTTGTGGTATATCTATCTTGCTTTAACCATGGCTTGCGCACTCGCATTTTGGTTAGCAGGGATGTCAGGTTTTGATGCTATCTCACATAGCTTCTCAACTATCGCGATTGGTGGTTTTTCTACCCATGATGCCAGTATCGGGTATTTTAATAGTCCCACGATTAATATGATCACAGTTGTGTTTCTTTTAATTTCGGCGTGCAATTTTTCTTTGCACTTTGCTGCCTTCGGAAATGGTGGCGTGCATTTAAGAACCTACTGGCGTGATCCTGAATTTCGAGCATTTCTTGGAGCGCAGGTGATTTTATTTGGTATCTGTTTTGGTTTGTTACTCAAACATAGTCCTTACGATTCCTATTTTACGGCATTTGATCAGGCGTTATTTCAAACCGTATCTATCTCAACTACCGCAGGATTTACTACCACAGGGTTTTCTGACTGGCCGCTTTTCTTACCTGTGCTACTTTTATTCTCTTCATTTATTGGTGGGTGTGCAGGATCAACGGGGGGCGGTATGAAAGTAATCCGAATTTTGCTGCTTTCTTTGCAAGGTGTACGTGAATTAAAACGCCTTGTTCACCCGCGTGCGGTTTATACGATTAAGTTGGGTAATAAAGCATTACCCCAGCGAGTCGTTGATGCTGTTTGGGGTTTCTTCTCGGCTTACGCCTTAGTGTTTGTGGTTTGCATGTTGGCATTAATTGCGACAGGGCTTGATGAGCTGACTGCATTCTCAGCTGTTGCAGCCACACTTAATAATTTAGGTCCCGGTTTAGGAGAAGTCGCAGTCCACTTTGGTGAAGTTAATGATTCCGCAAAATGGATATTAATAATTGCGATGTTATTTGGTCGATTAGAAGTCTTTACATTATTAGTTTTATTTACGCCGACATTCTGGCGTAACTAAAGGAGTACTTATGGAAAAGGTATTGTTGCTGCATTCGAGTTGTGA
The DNA here is from genome assembly GCF_000153325.1 of Photobacterium sp. SKA34. Classification (GTDB taxonomy): domain Bacteria; phylum Pseudomonadota; class Gammaproteobacteria; order Enterobacterales; family Vibrionaceae; genus Photobacterium. The sequence continues at coordinate 158,527 of NZ_CH724146.1, read as the reverse complement.
AGGGCAAACCAAGAAAATCTTAAATCATATTGAGCAACAATTAGGTGAGCAATATCACTGCGACTATGTAGACATTCATAGTGAGCTTAATATTGATTTTAGTTTGTATGATCGTGTACTTATTGGTGCTTCTATTCGTTATGGCCACTTCAATAAGAAACTGTATCGCTTTATCAATAAATACCAACAAGAACTGTCACAACATAATGTTGCTTTCTTCTGCGTAAATCTCACTGCGCGTAAAGAAGGTAAAGATACGCCAGAGGGCAGTGCTTATATTAAGAAGTTCTTAATTAAGTCACCATGGCACCCTGTGTTAATCGGCGTTTTTGCTGGCGCACTTAGATATCCTCGTTATAACTTCTTTGATCGCACAATGATTAAGTTGATTATGAAAATCACAGGTGGAGAAACGGATACGACGAAAGAAGTGGAGTACACGGATTGGAATAAAGTGAGCGATTTTGCTGCGCAATTTAAGCAGCAAAGGAATGAAAAATAGAGAGTTGGTTGCTTTTTGATCTAAAGTGCTATTTTTTAAAAGAAAAGTTAATTGTTACTTGCTAAGCCTCATTTTGTCTCTATAATGCCGCCACATCGACACGATAACGGCTTCCAGTAAGGATTTCGGGAAGTGACGATAGGATGAAAGATTTAATAAAATAAGTTGAAAAAAGTGTTTGACACGACAG
>NZ_CH724146.1:41640-155434 GCF_000153325.1 Photobacterium sp. SKA34 | reverse complement strand
TGATGGCCACGCTGTCTCCACCCGAGACTCAGTGAAATGAAATCGCAGTGAAGATGCTGCGTCCCCGCGGCTAGACGGAAAGACCCCGTGAACCTTTACTATAGCTTGGCACTGAACATTGACCCTACATGTGTAGGATAGGTGGGAGACGTTGAAGCAACCGCGCCAGTGGTTGTGGAGTCAATCTTGAAATACCACCCTTGTATGCTTGATGTTCTAACGTTGGCCCCTTATCGGGGTTACGGACAGTGCCTGGTGGGTAGTTTGACTGGGGCGGTCTCCTCCCAAAGAGTAACGGAGGAGCACGAAGGTGGGCTAATCACGGTCGGACATCGTGAGGTTAGTGCAATGGCATAAGCCCGCTTGACTGCGAGAATGACAATTCGAGCAGGTGCGAAAGCAGGTCATAGTGATCCGGTGGTTCTGAATGGAAGGGCCATCGCTCAACGGATAAAAGGTACTCCGGGGATAACAGGCTGATACCGCCCAAGAGTTCATATCGACGGCGGTGTTTGGCACCTCGATGTCGGCTCATCACATCCTGGGGCTGAAGTCGGTCCCAAGGGTATGGCTGTTCGCCATTTAAAGTGGTACGCGAGCTGGGTTTAGAACGTCGTGAGACAGTTCGGTCCCTATCTGCCGTGGGCGTTGGATGATTGAGAGGGGCTGCTCCTAGTACGAGAGGACCGGAGTGGACGAACCGCTGGTGTTCGGGTTGTGTCGCCAGACGCATTGCCCGGTAGCTAAGTTCGGAATCGATAACCGCTGAAAGCATCTAAGCGGGAAGCGAGCCTCAAGATGAGTCATCCCTAGACCTTTAAGGTCTCTAAAGGGTTGTTGAAGACTACAACGTTGATAGGTCAGGTGTGTAAGTGCTGCGAGGCATTGAGCTAACTGATACTAATTGCCCGTGAGGCTTAACCATACAACACCCAAGGGGTTTTTATACGGACTCCAAGTACACTTGAACGTGTAGAGAACAACTAGTTAGATTTTCCCAGATTGCTATTTATTGTCGATGACAATAAATAAAACAGAATTTGCTTGGCGACCATAGCGTTATGGACCCACCTGATCCCATGCCGAACTCAGTAGTGAAACGTAATAGCGCCGATGGTAGTGTGGGGTCTCCCCATGTGAGAGTAGGACATCGCCAGGCTTTAAATTTAAGATATTCGTTTTGAACTACGAATATCGGATAAAACGAAAGTTTTATCTCCGTGTGGAGCGGTAGTTCAGTTGGTTAGAATACCGGCCTGTCACGCCGGGGGTCGCGGGTTCGAGTCCCGTCCGCTCCGCCACTTTATTTAGACACAGTTAAGTCTTTAAAATAACTACAGGGGTGTAGCTCCAATTGGCAGAGCAGCGGATTCCAAATCCGCGTGTTGGGAGTTCGAATCTCTCCACCCCTGCCATATTCAAGAAAGCCTCGTCAGAAATGACGGGGCTTTTTTACGTCTGTATGATCCTGAATTCGAGTATAAAGAAAGCCCCACGATACAGTGAGGCTCAATAAGATTCATTGATAGTGATAAAAGTGACGTAGCCAACGCTCAGCTATCATTATTTCATCATCTTCACATAATGATTGAATACCTGGTTTAAATTGCGTGGTATCTTTAATTAGTTTTAATCCAGCAAGCATGTGAGCCGCTTCAAATAAATAAAGAGTTGGATCGCCCATCCCTGTTTTAAAAGGTGTATTTGCTGATTCTCCCCCCGCAAAGAGATACACACTGTATCCATGACGTGTCTTATATTCTTTAGTTAAACTATTGGTTTTCACTTCGGTGAGTACACCATGTTGCAATAACTCAGGCAAATGAAGTTCATCATCAGCAGAGGTAACTGTGCTGATAAACATTGGTTGCGAGAGAGCGTCAATCATCTCAGGTGTAATCGATTGATTTCCGGTGCAACAAAACAACATATTACAATGTTCGACTAAATATTTAATTGAACAAGCTTGAATACCGTCACGAGGAAACTGCGTTAATCTTCTTGGGTCGATATCAGTAACATGAATATTGGTAATGCCTTTAGCTTTAAGGTGCTTTATCACACCACGACCAAGATTTCCTGCACCGATCACGCCTGCTTTTAGAAAGCCTGAGTTATTGATTTTAAGACCAAACTCTTCTCGTAGTATTTGATCTGAATAATGAACAATACATTCAGAAGCTTCAAAATCTGCAGGTGCTTTGATACTAAGATGGGAAACAGAGATAAGAGGCTTAGAAATGGGTTTATTAATATATTTTTTTAAGCCATTCGCGGTTAACTCAGTAATTCCAATGCATTGTTCTTTAAAGGTTTGGCAAATATGTGTGATAGAAGATGAAAAGTATCCACCGTGATCAAGAATAAGGAAAGGTGTGTCAGGAGTAATATGCTGACGGATAAGCATCTCACAATGCTCAATATTTTTTAAGTAAGCTTTATTATTATGAGTAGAGACAACATGGCAACGTGGGATTTTTCTTATCGTAGTGAGTAGCTCAGGGTTTGCACCTACAGTGGCATCTTTGGGAATAAATATAAGTTTGTCAGCGAGCTCGGCAAGAACGTTAATATAGGGTAAAGAGCCTTCATAGCAATGCATGACAGAAAAAATCACAAGATTATTAGGGAGAGCATATTCTTGTGAGAGTTTTTTTAGAAATTGATAACCATGATCAGCATAAAAATCAGCACAATATGAATGCGTTAATATTGGACTCAGCACTACTGTTTTTCCTTGAAAAATGCACTAATAAAAACGAGCTAAAGTAAGTTATCTACATAGCTATCATTAAAAAGCTGTAGTAAAGCATGCAATAGAGGCTCTTGCTCACGCGACTGTTTACAACATAAACCTAAACTCATCGGCTCTATTGATTCGGTGTTAAATCGTTGTACTTTATCACTAACAGGGCTGTTGTTTATAACGACATCGGGCGCTATGCCTACACCACAGCCAAGTGCAACCATACTAACAATAGCTTCATGTCCTGAGATTTGGGCATAAATAGAAGGGGTTATTTTCTTTTTCTTAAACCATTTATCAGCACGGGTTCGCGCAGGTCCTGATTCTGGCAGTATAAAAGATAAAGATTTCCAGTCTGGATCATGATTTAAGCTTTTTTGTAATGTTGGTGATGATATTAATGGCCCAATCAACGACATCTGGATCTGATCAACTTCGATGTAAGTTAATTTAGACGGTAAGAGATCAGGTTTGGCGGCAATGGCGATATCGACATCACCGGATAGGACTTTCTCTATTGCGAGTGCAGGATCCCCGGTTTGAAGTTGAATTTCGATATGGGGATAAATGACGCGAAACTTATTTAATATATTGGGGAGGTGACTATAACTTGCAGTCACTGAGCAAAAGAGGGTTAATTTTCCTTGTAGCTGAGACTGATCTTCCTGCAACTCACTTTTTAATTCGAACCAATTACTCACAATTAAAGACGCAACGGGAAGCAATTTCTTTCCAGCTAGCGTTAATTCAACACTGCGATTATCACGCATAAATAGGCTTTGACCTAACTCCCCTTCAAGACGCTGAATAACGCGGCTTAATGCCGAAGGACTGATGTGCATGGCCTGCGCCGTTTGGCTGAAGTTATGGGATTCACAAAGGTGAAGAAATAGTTGCAGATTTTTAATATTCATCATCCATGTTGCATAATTTGCAATTAGTTGTTGTGAATATAGCACTTTGCGCAACAAATTACCTGATCTACTATCAGTTTATTCGACAGTAAAGATGTCGACCCAAGGATATATTTTCACGGAGTTTGTTGTTATGGCTAATTATTTTAATACCCTGAACCTACGTCAGCAGTTAGATCAACTAGGTCGCTGTCGCTTTATGGATCGTGCAGAGTTTGCAACAGAAGCTGATTACCTTAAAGGTAAAAAAGTAGTGATTGTTGGTTGTGGTGCGCAAGGTCTTAACCAAGGTCTTAACATGCGTGACTCTGGTCTAGATGTCTCTTATGCGCTACGCCAAGCGGCGATTGATGAGCAACGTCAATCATTTAAGAACGCAAAAGAAAATGGGTTTGAAGTAGGTAGCTACGAGCAACTGATCCCACAAGCTGATTTAGTGGTAAACCTAACTCCAGATAAGCAGCACACGAATGTTGTTGAAACGGTTATGCCATTGATGAAGCAAGGTGCATCACTGGGTTACTCTCACGGTTTCAACATCGTTGAAGAGGGGATGCAAATTCGTAAAGACTTAACCGTTGTTATGGTTGCACCTAAGTGTCCAGGTACAGAGGTTCGTGAAGAATATAAGCGTGGTTTTGGTGTTCCAACACTGATTGCTGTTCACCCTGAAAACGATCCACAAGGTGATGGCCTTGAAATTGCTAAAGCATGGGCGGCAGCGACGGGTGGTCACCGTGCAGGCGTACTTGAGTCTTCATTCGTTGCAGAAGTGAAATCTGATCTAATGGGTGAGCAAACGATCCTGTGTGGCATGCTACAAGCAGGCTCAATTGTTTGTTACGAGAAGATGATTGCTGATGGCATCGCACCTGAATACGCAGGTAAGCTTCTGCAGTACGGTTGGGAAACGATCACTGAAGCGCTGAAGTTTGGTGGTGTTTCTCATATGATGGATCGTCTATCAAACCCTGCTAAAGTAAAAGCGTTTGACCTATCGGAAGAGCTAAAAGATCTGATGCGTCCACTTTACAACAAGCACATGGATGACATTATCTCTGGCCACTTCTCTAGCACGATGATGGCTGACTGGGCGAACGATGATGCTGATCTTCTTGGCTGGCGTGGTGAGACCGCTGAAACACAATTCGAAAACTACCCATCTTCTGATATTCAAATCAGTGAGCAAGAGTACTTTGATAACGGCATCATTATGGTTGCTATGGTACGTGCAGGTGTTGAACTGGCATTTGAAGCAATGACAGCATCAGGCATTATTGATGAGTCAGCATACTACGAGTCACTACACGAACTACCGCTTATTGCAAATACCATTGCACGTAAGCGTCTGTACGAGATGAACGTGGTTATTTCTGATACAGCAGAGTACGGTAACTACCTATTTGCAAACGTAGCAACACCATTACTACGTGAGCAATTTATGCCGAAAGTAGCGACGGATGTGATTGGTAAAGGCTTGGGTGAGACATCTAACTTTGCTGATAACCAGAAGCTAATTGAAGTGAACGAAGCACTACGTAATCACCCAGTGGAAGTGATTGGTAAAGAGCTACGTGGTTACATGAAAGACATGAAGCAAATCGCTGTTGGCGGTTAATTTTAGCGTCGACTAAATAGAAAGAAGCCCGGTTGATACCGGGCTTTTTAGTCTCTGAATTTTAAAATTAAGCGTTGTCGTTTTTCTCTTCAGCATCAAGTTTTGCTTCAAGCTCTGCCATTTTTTGCTCAAGATCATTAAGCTTCTGGCGAGTACGAAGGAGAACCTGAGTTTGCACATCAAATTCTTCACGGTTCACGACGTCTAATTTACCTAATTGCGCTTGGATCACTTGTCGTACTTTTTGCTCAACATCGTTGCCGAGCTCTTTTACTGGCTGTGGCATTGCGTCTTGAATTTGCTTAGCTACTTGCTCAAGCTTCTTTGGATCAAACATGATTCGCTTACTCCGTTGCGAGAATCGTTATTCTTCTATTGTAATCGTCGTACTAGCTAAAATAAAAGGGCGCGGAAGTTCCAGCGCCCTTTTTCATTTATTTATTTCTTAGAAATGGCTATCTGTAGCATCGTCATCTTCAACGAATACAGGTAGTGGTTTGTGTTCGCTTGCTAGGAATGTATAGATAACTGGCAGAACAAACAAGGTAAACAATGTACCTATAGAAAGACCTGCAACGATAACGATACCAATACTAAAGCGAGAGACTGCACCTGCGCCTGATGCGTAAAGTAGTGGAATCAAGCCTGCAATCATCGCACATGTGGTCATTAGGATTGGACGAAGACGGATCTTCGCGGCTTCCATGACCGCTTCTAAGCGATTTTTACCATGATATAACTGCTCTTCTTTTGCCACTTCACAGATCAAGATACCGTGTTTGGTTATCAAGCCTATCAGGGTTATCAAACCGATCTGCGAGTAGATATTCAAGGTCGTCGCCCCCCACGCCAGTGCGATTAACGCACCACAAATAGCAAGTGGAACTGAGACAAGAATAACCAGCGGATCGCGTAGAGATTCAAATTGAATCGCAAGTACTAGGAAGATAACAGCCAATGCTAAACCGAAGGTTGCGTATAGTGCATTACCTTCTGTTACGTACTGACGGCTCTCACCAAGATAGTTGTAGCTATAACCTTTAGGGAGAACTTTCGCCGCTTCAGTATTTAACCAACTTACTGCTTCACCCATGGATGTGCTTGGAGCTAATACGCCACTGATGGTTGCTGAGTTTTGCTGATTAAAGCTTGGTAACGTTGGTGGGGTTGATTTCACCGTGATGGTTACTAAGCTACCTAGCGGGATCAGATCGCCAGTATTGGTTTTCACGTAATAGTTGTTTAAATCATTTGGATTAAAACGATTTTTACGCTCAACCTCTGGGATCACCTTGTATGAACGACCCAAGATATCAACACGGTTAATATCACCGCCAGCAAGCATGGTACTTAATGTGTTACCGATCGATTGCATCGTTACACCATAAGCGCCTGCTTTATCTTTGTTGATATTGATCTTCATATCAGCCGAGTCGTACTTCAAGTTGAGATCTGAAAACACGAACATCGGGTTGTCTTTCACCTTAGTCAGCATTTCAGACGCCACTTGGAACAAACTTTTAAAGTTGTTCGGCGTGGTGATCACAAACTGAACAGGGAAGCCTGCCCCCGCACCCGGTAAGCTTGGCATCTGGAACGCAGCCACTGACATTTGAGGAATGTCTTTAATTTTCTTCGCTACATCATTAGCCACTTCTGCTTGACTTTGGTCGCGCTCACTCCAAGGTTTCAAGGTGGCTAGACCAAAGGCTTGGTTAGATGCAGGGATACCGGAGAATACTTGCGCATACTCCACGCTCTTTTGATTGGTTAGCACCTTATTCACTTGGTTCATGGTGTCTTCAATGTAATCCAAGTTTGCGTTTGATGGCGCATTACCTTGGAATACCACCACACCGCTATCTTCTGCAGGTGCAAGTTCACTTGGAATGAATTTGAATAAGAACGGCAGGCTCACAAATGCACAAATTGCAAATACAATCACGACTGAGCGCATCTTCATGATGCCGCCTACCATTTTTTCATAGCGTAGGGTGAGTCGATCAAGAAAGCGATGTACTGCTTGTTCAAACTTATTCGGCGCTGCGTTTTCTTTCAGGAAGTGGGCACACATTACTGGCGATAATGTTAGTGCGATGATCCCTGAAATAAATACGGCGCCCGCGAGTGTTAGTGCAAACTCTTTAAACAGCGAGCCAGTTAAGCCACCCATTAATGCGATAGGTGCGTACACCGCGCCTAGGGCGATAGTCATCGAAATCACCGGAATGGCAATTTCACGAGTACCAATGATGGCTGCACGGAAAGGGCTTTGTCCCATTTTCATGTGACGCTCAACGTTTTCAAGTACCACTATGGCGTCATCCACCACCAGTCCGATGGCGAGTACCATGGCCAGTAGTGTCATGAGGTTCCAAGAAAAACCAAATAGCTGCATCACCAGCGCCACACCAACCAGTGATAGCGGAATCGTGATGATTGGGATCAGTACTGAACGTAGCGAACCGATAAATAGAGCGATCACCACCAATACAATCATGGCCGCTTCAAGAATGGTTTTAATCACCTCATGAATAGAATCGTTGATCGCAATCGTTGAATCGTACATCACCGTCATTTTGATGGTACTTGGCATGTTACGTTTAATGGTTGGCAGTAGTTTGAGTACATCAGCGGATATGTCAATCGGGTTGGCACTCGGTGCTGCTTCAATGGCAGCTACCACGGCTTCTTGACCATTTGCTGTCGCACGGTAGGTATCACTTTCTTTTGATAACGTCACTTTAGCGATGTCACCTAAGCGAGTGACTTGACCATCTTTACTAGTAACAACTAGCTTTTCTAGTGTTTCAGGACTATTTGATTGCGTGTTAGCACTACCGTTATAAAGCACAAAGTCGTTTTTCGCTTGACCAACTGCAGACTGGTAGTTATTGGCTTTGAGTACTTGAATAACATCAGTTGCTGATAAGTTAAATGCCGCCATCTTTTGTGGATCTAACCAAACGCGAAGGGCGTAAGGGACACCACCGTACATATCGACTTTAGATACACCGCTAACGGTAAATAACTGCGGTTTAACTACTCGCTCAAGGTAGTCATTGATTTGACTCGAGTTTAAGCTATTACTGGTGAAACCTAGGTAAAGCACACCGGTATTACCACCTGTTGATAAGGTGATGGTCGGATCTTGGGTTTCTGTTGGTAGTTGTGAACGTACTGAATTTACCTTCGCCAGAATATCAGCCAATGCTGCATTTGGGTTGGTATTCAATTTCATTTGTACCGTAATTGTCGACATCCCCAAGGTACTTTGGGCGCTGATGTAGTCAATATTATCGGCTTGGGCAATGGCTTGTTCTAAGGGCTGAGTAATAAAGCCCTGCATCAGATCGGCACTTGCACCGTAGTAAGCTGTGCTTACGGTTACTACGGTGTTGGTCATTTCTGGATACTGTCGAACCTGCATTTTGAAAATCGCCTGAAATCCTAGCAATGCGATCATTAAACTGATCGAAATCGCGAGGACTGGGCGTCTGATAAATATATCAGTAAAGCGCATACTGAGTGTTCTCCAATTACAACAGTGGGGTTACGGCTGGAGCTTTAAGTGCATCATTTTCAACGACATGTACTAGCGTCTTATTACTTAAACGGATTTGACCTGTAGTAACAATTTGCTCGCCAGCTTTAATGCCTGAAAGAATACGCACTTTATTACCGTGGTTTTGACCTGTTGTTACGACTGTTTGAATGGCACGTAATTTGCCATCAACTTCTTTTAGTACGTAAATAGTGTCACCGTATAAGGTGTAAGTGATCGCCGTTTGTGGAACGATGATTTGATCGCTAATGGTTGGTAGGATCACACGAGCACGGGCAAACATACCGCTACGTAGCTTACCGCCACTATTTGGAATATCTGCTTGTACTTGGATTAGGCCTGTCTGGGCGTTTACCGCAGGCTCGATCGCTGTGATTTGGCCTTTGAAGTCGGTATCTTGGTAAGCATCAACATTGATATCTACCGTTTGACCAATTTTAATCTTAGAAATATCGGTTTGCGGCACAGTGAAACGGAAACGCATGGTACGGGTATCTTCGAGGCGAACAATTTGCGTCCCCGGTTGAATATACTGACCTAGGTAAACATTACGTAAACCAACTTCGCCATCAAACGGTGCAACGATATCACGACGTTGAATCGATTCTTCTAGCGATTTGATTTGTGAAACAAGAGCGAAGTAGTTTGCTTTTGCTTCATCAAGGCTTGATTTCGATACAGAACCTTTACGGAAAAGATCTTGATAACGTTTGTAGGTTGCTTCAACCGCAGGCAGCTGAGCTTTAGTACTTTGTAGGCTAGAGACTTCTACATTAGAGTTAATTGATACTAACTCTTGACCGGCTTTAACACGCTGACCTGATTCAAATGCAATTTTGCTGATCACACCCGAGGCTTCAGAAGTTAGTGTTACACCTTGTACTGGTTCAATAAAACCAATCGCTTGAATGGCTGGATACCAGTTTTCGCCTTTAGTAGTCATCGCTGTTACTGGATAATTGGGTTCTGGCATATTTGCCATGTACTCTGCGATTTTTTTCTGTTTGAACAAGTTGAAACCAATGACGCTCCCGAATAACAGGAAGATAAGAAGTAACACGACTATCCATTTTTTCATTGTAAAGTTTGCTCCGGTTTTACGCATTAATGCAGAATGATGGCATCCCACGAAGCATTAATTACTGCTTCAAGTTCGTCATCGTTGATCTGTAAACCACCATTGATTTGACGTCGAGCTAGGTTACAACTCGTCTCAAGGCTCAAAATACTCAGAACCTCGTTATCAATATTTTTAAATAAGCCGCAGGCTTTTCCTTCATTGAACATAGTTGCTACCGAAGAAAACAATTTTTGGCTTAAGTGCTTCTGCTCTTGTCTACTGCGACAAGGTAGATTTTGGAACTGACCCCGAATGATCAATGGGGCATTACCATTTAGTGTCATATGCCATAAATTAAGCCACATTGTTCGATAACGTTGCTTAATCGGCATTGTATCGACAACATTGTGGCTAATTTGAGCAGCGATATAATTTAAAATATGATCATGTAATTGGTTGAGTAAGTCGTCTTTATCGTTGAAGTAACGATAAATGGTTCCTGCTGCAACATTGGCTTCTTTAGCTACCATTTGCATTGAAAGGCCATGAAAACCAAATTCGGCAAGTAGCTTTTCTGTCGCTGTCAATATACGTATTTTTTTCTCATTCATAGTAGTAATCATATTTGGGTGTGCAATGAATGAACGATCGTTCATTATTGTAGATAGTCGTTCTTGATACGCAAGTTTTTAATATAACTTTTGCACAATATTCATTGATTATTCAGTTAAAGATATATGTGTGGTGAATGGTAACTTTGACGTTTTTTGTTAGAAGTTATAGGTATTGCCGTTATAAGGAATTTAAAGTAAAAAAAAGCGCATACCTAAAGGCATGCGCTATTTGTTTTTCGGAGTAAGTATTACTCGGCTACTTGCTCTTTATTGTCGGTATTCTTCTTTTTTCTGCGGCTGAAAATACGCTCAACCACCACAAAGAATATTGGAATAAAGAAGATCCCTAGGAATGTCGAACTTAACATACCGCCAAGTACAGCAGTACCAATCGCATTCTTACCGCCAGAGCCAACACCGGTACTGATTGCCAATGGCACAACACCTAGACCAAATGCCAGTGATGTCATGATAATCGGGCGAAGACGTACACGAACGGCATGGAGTGTTGCTTCAACTAGTCCAGCACCTTTTTCGTAGTACTCTTTAGCAAATTCGACAATCAAGATGGCGTTCTTAGTCGCCAAGCCAACGGTAGTTAACAGACCAACTTGGAAGAACACATCATTTGGCATCCCACGAGCGTTCATTGCCAGTAGTGCACCGATGATCCCTAGAGGTACCACTAAGATTACGGCAAAAGGAACAGACCAGCTTTCATACAAGGCTGCAAGTACTAAGAATACGACTAAGATAGATAACGCATACAGCATAGGTGCTTGGTTACCGGATAGACGCTCCTCATAGGATAAGCCATTCCACTCAATACCGAAGCCCGGTGGTAATTGCTTCACCATCTCTTCAATATCAAGCATTGCCTGACCGGTACTATAACCTGCAACCACGCTGCCTTGAATATTGACCGCAGGAGTTGCATTGAAGCGCTCAAGTCTAGGCGACGCGTATTTCCATTCACCTGTCGCAAATGCGGAGAATGGCACCATTTCACCTTTATTGTTACGGACATACCATGTATCTAAATCCGTTGGCTTCATACGGTATTGTGCATCACCTTGTACGAACACTTTTTTCACGCGTCCACGGTCGATGAAGTCATTCACATAAGAACTACCCCAAGCGGTACTTAACACTTGATTCACTGACTGAATATTAATGTCGAGAGCACGAATTTTCGCTTGGTCAATGTTGATTTGGTACATCGGTGCGTCTTCCTGACCATTAGGACGGACACCTACAAGGTTTTTATTCTTCGCGGCCATCCCTAATAGCTGGTTACGTGCTGCGATCAGCTTATCGTGTCCTTGACCGCTTCTATCTTGGAGATAGAAGTCAAAACCACTGGCAGTACCCAATTCAATCACCGCAGGTGGCGCAAATGAAAACACCAATGCATTTTTGATTTGATGGAAGTAAGCCATTGAGCGGCCAACGATAGATTTTACATCCATACCTGGTAACTGACGATCTGACCAATCTTTCAAACCAATGAATGCCATCCCCATGTTTTGACCACTACCGGCAAAACTAAAGCCTGATACACTAAATACACTAGCGACAGTATCTTTTTCTTCATTTAGATAGTAGTTGGAGACTTTATCCATCACCTCTTGGGTTTGCTCTTGGGTCGAGTTAACAGGCAAAATAGCCTGACTAAACAAGATTCCCTGATCTTCATCTGGCAAGAACGAGGTAGGCATCTTCGAGAATACCCAACCAACCGCAACAGTTAGGCCAAGGAAGATAAACATCACCCGGATTGAACGTTTGATCATCGCCGCAACACTTGATTCATAGCGCTTGGTTAAGTTATCAAAGGTACGGTTAAACCAACCGAAGAAACCTTTTATCTCGCCATGTTCGATCGGTTTTAGCATGGTTGCACAAAGAGCAGGGGTTAATATTAATGCTACCATCACTGATAGAGCCATTGCCGTCACAATGGTTATCGAGAATTGACGATAGATAACTCCGGTAGAACCAGACATAAATGCCATCGGTACAAATACCGCAGACAAGGTCATGGCGATACCAACCAGTGCCCCTGTAATTTGATCCATCGACTTACGTGTAGCTTCAACAGCATTTAAGCCTTCTTCATGCATTACACGTTCAACGTTTTCCACCACCACGATGGCATCATCAACCAGCAAGCCTATCGCAAGTACCATCGCAAACATGGTTAAGGTATTAATGGAATAACCCGCCATGGAAAGTACTGCAAAGGTACCTAAAAGTACAACGGGAACAGCAATGGTAGGGATCAAAGTTGCACGGAAGTTCTGTAAGAACAGATACATGATGATAAACACCAGTGCAACTGCTTCAAACAGTGTATGAACAACACCTTCGATTGATTTTTCAACAAATGGAGTTGTATCGTACGGATAAACGGTTTCTAACCCCTCTGGAAAGAAAGGCTTTAGTTCGTCGATTTTTGCTTTTACTGCTTCCGCTGTTGCAAGGGCATTAGCCCCTGTAGCGAGTTTGATACCTAAACCACTGGCAGGTTTTCCGTTGTAGAATACTTGAACGGAGTAATCTTCTGCGCCTAATTCTACGCGAGCTACATCACCTAAATGTACTGTTGCACCAGAAGAATCAGATTTAACGATAATGTTTTTAAACTCTTCAGGTGTTTTCAAACGGCTTTGTGCCGAAACTGTAGCGTTTAATTCTTGACCCGGCAAAGAAGGCGCGGCACCTAACTGACCTGCAGAAATTTGCGCATTTTGCTCTTTAATCGCTGAAATGACATCAATACTGGTCAAGTTGTATTTAGTTAGTTTGAGTGGATCTAACCAGATACGCATCGCATACTGAGCGCCAAAGGTTTGGATTTCACCTACACCCGGAACTCGACTCATAGGATCAGCAACGTTCGAACTAATGTAGTCCGAAATATCGTTCTTATCCATTGAGCCATCTTTAGAATAGAAGCCAACAACCATCAAGAAAGATGAGCTTGATTTATTAACCTTAACACCTTGTTGTTGTACTTCGCTAGGTAATAGCGGAAGTGCAGACTGGAGCTTATTTTGCACCTGTACCTGAGCAATATCAGGATCGGCTTCGGCATTAAAGGTCAGGGTAATTTGTGTGTTACCAAAGCTATCACTGGTTGATGACAAGTAGCGCAGGTTATCAATACCTGTCATACGTTGTTCGATAACTTGAGTAACGGTATCTTCCATGGTTTTTGCGTTTGCGCCAGGGTAGCTAGCGCTGATCACCACCGTAGGCGGCGCAATACTCGGATACTGCGACACTGGCAATTTGATAATTGACAGTACCCCCGCAAGCATCACGATAATTGCGATCACCCAAGCAAAAATAGGGCGATCGATAAAGAAACGAGCCATATCTTATCTCTACTTTTTTGGTTGTGTGTTATTGGCTGTGGTCGGTTGAACCAAAGCGCCTGGACGGACTTTTTGTAAGCCATCAACAATGACTTGGTCACCGTCTTTTAAGCCTTTAGTGATACGCCATTGGTTATCAATCACTTGTGCTGTCGTTACAAGGCGAGATTCCACTTTGTTTTCGGCATTAACAACCATGACCGTTGCTTCGCCTTTACTATTACGGGTAACGGCTTTTTGTGGAACCATGATTGCTTTAGGATCGGTACCTGTGTTTAGCACTGCGCGAACATACATACCTGGTAGTAAAATACCTTCTGGATTTAGGAATTCAGCGCGTAATGTGACAGAGCCTGTATTAGGATCAACGTTGACTTCAGAAAATTGTAATATGCCGTGATGAGGATAAACCGAACCATCTTCTAGGATAAGCTCAACATCAGCATTCTGACTGGCTTGGAGTTCACCTTGCTTTAATGCCGCTTTCAAGCGTAGTAATTGCGCACTAGATTGAGCAATATCGACATTAATGGGATCTAACTGCTGAATCGTTGCCAGCACTTGAGCTTGCCCCGCATTAACTAATGCGCCGGGAGTAACAGAAGATTGACCAATACGACCTGAAATTGGGGCTTTAACTTTGGTATAATCCAAATTGATTTTGGCTGTATTGACGTTTGCTTTTGCAACTTCAAGTCCTGCGATAGCAACTTTATAGGCTGCTTGGTTATCATCGTTGGTTTGTTTGCTGAAAGCACCGCGTTCGACCAGTTTTTTACTACGAATAGATAATGCTTTTGCTGAATCAAGCGTTGCTTGTGCTTTAGCAAGTTCTGCTTTAGCACTTAAATAGGCAGCATTATAAGTTGCAGAGTCAATGTTATAGAGTGATTGGCCTTTCTTTACATCACTACCTTCGGTAAAACCACGGTTTGTGATAATGCCTGAAACTTGAGGACGAACTTCTGCTTCTAAATAAGCTTTGCTTCGGCCAGGTAATTCCACGCGGATTTCTTGTGGGTGAGATGTAATGGCTATAGTACCGACGGGGATACTTTTTGCTGCTTGTTGCGCAGTATTTTCTGCCGCATTTTGGTCACAAGCTGTTATCCATAGTGCCATACTGACAACCATGGCAATTTTTGCGATTTTCCGCATGAAATCTCCTAATTTTAAGCAATATAACCGAGCGTAAATATCCAAATTTATGGATTTACAATAGAATAACCACTATTTACCATTTTGTAACCTATGATAGCCGTTTAAACACAGAACGGTTATTTTTGGCATAAAATAGAGTTTCTATCTGGGAGTAATGTAGAAATCACTATTTATACCTATATGGAATTGTTAATCATTATGTATGATTTTTTGTGATTGGTCTGAGTTTTATTATTTGTCATGTGAATAAAATTCAGGTTTAAAATGCATGTATATGCACTTTTTTAAACGAGCGTCAGGATAACGAATGAAACTGAACCCAAGGCAAACAGAAGCAGTAAAATACGTTTCTGGGCCATGCTTAGTACTCGCCGGTGCAGGCTCTGGTAAAACTAGGGTAATCACTAATAAAATTGCTTATTTGGTGCAGCAGTGTGATTACAAAGCACGAAATATTGCCGCGCTGACCTTTACAAATAAAGCTGCACGTGAAATGAAAGAGCGTGTAGGGCAAACATTGGGACGTCAAGAATCGAAAGGGTTGATGGTTTCCACCTTTCACACTTTAGGTTTGAATATCATTCGTCGTGAATATAAGCATTTAGGCTTAAAATCCAGTTTTTCACTGTTTGATGATCAAGACCAAATGGCGCTTCTCAAAGAGCTCACCGAAGATGAGCTTGAAGGCGATAAAGATTTATTAAAGCAATTAATGTCCTCTATTTCTAATTGGAAAAATGACATGTTATCGCCAGCCGATGCGACTGCACACGCTCGTAGTGAACGCGATCAATTGTTTGCGCATTGCTATGAAATGTACCAGCGTCAAATGAAAGCCTATAACGCATTAGATTTTGATGATCTGATTTTAATGCCCGTCTTGTTGTTGCGAGATAACGCTGAAGTACGTAAACATTGGCAGAACCGTATTCGTTACCTGCTGGTGGATGAGTATCAAGATACCAATACCAGCCAATACTTATTTGTAAAACTATTGGTGGGTGAGCGTGCGCGCTTTACTGTGGTTGGTGATGACGATCAGTCTATTTACTCATGGCGTGGAGCGCAGCCAGAAAACTTAGGCTTGCTTAATAAAGACTTTCCTAGTTTAAAAGTGATCAAACTTGAGCAAAATTACCGTTCAACCAGCCGTATTTTGCGAACAGCGAATATTTTAATCGCTAATAACCCCCACTTATTTGAAAAAGCCCTTTTCTCTGAGATCCCTGATGGCGCGATGCTTAAGGTGATCACTGCGAAAAATGAAGAGCATGAAGCAGAAAAAGTGATTGGTGAACTCATTGCCCATCGCTTTATGAATAACACCGCTTATAAAGATTACGCGATCTTGTATCGAGGTAACCATCAGTCACGCTTGTTTGAAAAGTCGCTGATGCAAAACCGTATTCCTTATAAAATTTCAGGTGGCACATCTTTTTTCTCACGCTCTGAAATCAAAGACATCATGGCGTACTTACGCTTACTAACTAACCTTGATGATGACAACGCATTTTTACGTATTGTGAATACACCACGTCGAGAAATCGGCCCAGTGACACTTGAGAAGCTCGGGACATACGCCAACATGCGTGGCAAAAGCTTGTTTGCCGCGAGTTTTGAGATGGGGTTAGAGCAACACTTATCAGGTCGAGGCTTAGAATCACTACAACGCTTTACCCATTGGGTTAATCAATTAGCTGATAATGCTGAGCGTGGTGATACGGTAGCTGTTGTGCGTCAATTAGTTCGTGATATTCATTACGAAGATTGGCTATACGAAACCTCACCAAGCCCGAAAGCTGCTGAGATGAGAATGAAAAACGTCTCTGATTTATATAGTTGGATCACCGCTGATTTAGAAGGCGATAACTATGATAATGAAGAGAAAACTTTAAAAGAAGTAGTGCAACGTTTAACCCTACGCGACATGATGGAGCGAGGGGAAGATGATGACGATGCTGATCAAGTACAGCTTATGACGTTACACGCCTCTAAAGGGTTGGAGTTTCCTTATGTGTTCTTAGTGGGGACAGAAGAGGGGATCTTGCCGCATCAAACCAGCATTGATGAAGAAAACGTTGATGAAGAACGTCGTCTTGCTTATGTTGGGATAACGCGAGCACAACGCGAACTAATCTTTACTTTATGTAAAGAGCGTCGTCAGTATGGCGAGCTAATAAAACCTGAGCCAAGTCGATTCTTGTACGAATTACCACAAGATGATTTGGAGTGGGAAAGTGAGCGCAAACCCGTTTCTGCAGAAGAGCGGATGAACAAAGGGCAAGCGCATATTGCGAATATTCGCGCGATGTTTAAAAAGTAATCCTACTAAATAGTGCCCATATAAAGAGGGTGAGCATTAATAATGCTCACCCTCTTTATTTATGATTGAGAAATTTATAGTTGAGAAAAATTATAAGCCAGCAATCATGTGATCAATGGCGGCAACAATTTCTTCATCACTACAATCCATACAGGCACCTTTTGCAGGCATAGCATTAAAGCCATTAATAGCATGATCAGCTAACACATCTTTACCTTGGGCAATACGAGCAGACCAATCACCTGCATCGTCTTTTTTTGGTGCCCCCATAACACCTGGAGTGTGGCAAGAAGCACAAAAAGTATTATAAACGGCTTCACCACTACGAGGGCTTGCTGCTACTTCTACAGCAGGGGCTTCACCTTCTAGATATAATGAACCTACAGGTTTAATACGCTCAGCAATAGCTTCATCTGTCATGTCGTTAGCAACTGCGGGAGCTGCAATGGTGAATATGGCTACAGCAGCGAATATAAATTGTCGAAAAGAAAAGTCCATGGCGCTCACCTTATACTTCCAAATTGTATTTTTAGTTGCTTTTATCTTCTTCACTCGTGGCTAATGTTGAAATAGTGCTGCGAATATTTTTAAAATGATTATATTGTTATATCTTTGTTAGTATATCGGGTTGTACCGTAGGATCAAACTTGTGCGCTGTATTTGTATGATACGAATCAATAGTTATTTGAGCATAAAATCAGCGAGCGAGAGAAAAATGAAAAAAAACACTTGCCGAGAGGCGTTCTGATCCGTAATATTCACCCCCGTCGATAGGGCAAGGCGCCCGTAGCTCAGCTGGATAGAGCGTTGGCCTCCGGAGCCAAAGGCCGAAGGTTCGAATCCTTTCGGGCGCACCATTTAAATGGTCGTATTGGCGGAAGGTAATACATTGGTGGCTATAGCTCAGTTGGTAGAGTCCCGGATTGTGATTCCGGTTGTCGCGAGTTCAAGCCTCGTTAGCCACCCCATATTATAGAGAGTTGATACGTCAGCTTTCTGGCTTTTTAAAAGCCTGCTTGTTTATTCAAGTACACAGAATTAAGTCGGTGAATAGCGCAGTTTGGTAGCGCATCTGGTTTGGGACCAGAGGGTCGGGGGTTCGAATCCCTCTTCACCGACCACTTACAATGGTGGCTATAGCTCAGTTGGTAGAGTCCCGGATTGTGATTCCGGTTGTCGCGAGTTCAAGCCTCGTTAGCCACCCCATTATTTAGGTTATCTTGTTAAGAGACCTTGGCCTTGTAAGCCTAAAACATTGTCGGTGAATAGCGCAGTTTGGTAGCGCATCTGGTTTGGGACCAGAGGGTCGGGGGTTCGAATCCCTCTTCACCGACCACCATTAAGAAAACCGTATCGTAAGATACGGTTTTTTTTCGCCTTTAGAAAAGCTCAAGTAGCTCAGAGTTATTGATTAGAGCCCAAAAGGTCGGGTGTTCCCCTGATGTTAGAACCTTGCTTTTCATCGACTACCATTAAGAAAACCGTATCGAAAGATGCGGTTTTTTTCGTCTATAGAAAAGCCCAAGTAACTCTGCGTTATTGATTAAGCTCAAAGGAGCGGAGGCCCCTAATGACAGGGTGTCGCTTTTTATCGCTCCTAATTAAGGCTCGGTATCATAATAGTTAGGTTTTTTTCGTGACTATTCTGATTTTTCTTGGTTTTAGATATCAATATCATCGTAATTATTCGCTTTTATATCTAGTAAATTAAAACTTAATAGTTTTTAGTGTTACTTATTGTATTAAAAGCAGATTATGTTGTAACTATGTAAATGTTTGTTGTTGGTGTTGGTGATAAATTATTCATAACTTGTTTTTTCCTTTGTTTGGTGAGTGATGGGTTTGTGTGAAACTTTGCGCATTATTGCTGTAATAAAGAGGCGTTTTGTATTGATAATTCGCTTTGGTGTATATGTTTTTACGTATGATAGTGTTCGAATAATTATTCGATAGTTTGTATTCTTGATAGTTTTTTGCTTTGAAATGTTGATTTTATGTGAAATTTTTGACAGATTGATAGGCCGACATGCCATAGATGAATGTTCTGGTGTGGAAAGGATTCAAGTTTTTATATTGGCAGGAGCTGCCAAGCAATTGGGGTCGGTCATGGCTTTATTAGAAGTAAAAAACCTTCGGATAGAATATCCATCCCGCCATGGTGTTCATGCTGCGGTGAAATCATTATCGTTTTCTATTGAGCGCGGTGAAATAGTCGGCGTGGTGGGTGAATCCGGTGCGGGTAAATCAACCGTCGGTAATGCGGTGATTGATCTATTGAGTCCACCAGGGCAAATTGCCAATGGTGATGTGTATCTTGATGGGACGAAAATTTCAGGGCTAACGCCAGAGCAAATGCGTCAGGTGCGTGGTGCTAAAATTGGATTTATTTTTCAAGATCCAATGACATCGCTAAATCCGCTATTTACGGTTGAACAGCAACTCACTGAAACCATAGTAACCAATTTACAAGTCACTCAGCAGGAAGCGTACAAACGTGCATTAATGTTAATGGAGCAGGTGGGCATTCCACAACCGGAATTGCGAATTAAGCAATACCCTCACCAATTTTCAGGCGGTATGCGTCAACGTGTCGTGATTGCCATCGCGCTGGCAGGAGAGCCTGATTTAATTATTGCCGATGAACCGACAACAGCCTTAGATGTTTCGATTCAAGATCAAATTTTAACGCTGATCCGTGAGTTGTGTGTAGAGAAAAATGTGGGCTGTATGCTGGTTACTCACGATATGGGCGTTGTCTCGAATGTGACTGATCGCGTAGCAGTAATGTATCGTGGTGACTTAGTCGAGCTTGGCACCACAGAGCAAGTTTTACACCGTCCCGAGCATCCATATACCCAAAGCCTAATTTCAGCTGTTCCACGTTCAGATATTAAATTACAACGTTTTCCATTGGTGAATTATATCGAAGCGGCAGAAGAAACGCCGCCATTAGATGTTAAAAATCATTGGTTAGGACAGCGCCAAGAGCAACGTGATTATTCAGGCCCATTATTGAATGTAGAGAACGTGAGTTTGCGCTTCGTGACCAAAGATTCTTTCTTTGAAAGTCGTCGTGAATATGTTCAAGCCAATAATGATGTCAGTTTCCAAGTCTTTGAAGGTGAAACTTTTGGCTTAGTAGGGGAATCTGGCTCAGGTAAATCAACAATAGCCCGTGTGATTGCTGGTTTATATCCACCGAATGAAGGTCGGGTGACATTTGAAGGGATGGATCTAACGGCGCTGAAGAATGAAGCCGACCGTCGTCCTTTCCGTCGTCAGATGCAGATGGTATTTCAAAACCCATATACTTCGATGAATCCACGGATGCGTATCTTCGATATTATTGCAGAGCCTATCCGTTTTCATAAGTTAACTGAGAACGAAGCACAAACCCGTCAAATTGTGCATGATTTATTGGATCATGTTGGTTTAGGTCGTGCCTCTGGGGTGAAATATCCTCACGAGTTTTCAGGCGGTCAACGTCAACGTATTTCCATTGCTCGTGCCCTCGCAACACGTCCACGATTGTTGATTTGTGATGAGCCAACATCAGCACTGGATGTGTCTGTTCAAGCACAAATTTTGAATTTACTTAAAGATCTGCAAGACGAATTGAATTTGACCATGTTGTTTATCAGCCATGACTTACCCGTGATCCGCCAAATGTGTGATCGCATTGGGGTGATGCAAAAAGGTACTTTGCTGGAAGTAGCGAAAACTGAACAGCTCTTTACCGATCCTCAGCATGAATACAGCCAACATTTAATTTCACTGATGCCTGAATTTAAAGGGATTAGTCAAAATGGATTAAAGCGCGCTTAGTCCACATCAACAAACATTACTCGCGGGAGAGGTCCCGTGCATAAAGGAGTTATGCAATGAAAACCATCAAGAGCAAATTAGCCGTAGCATTGATTGCCGCGGGTTTAAGTTTTAGTGTCACTGCCGCAGAAATTAAACTGGGCTATGCCTCGGATCCTGTTTCATTAGATCCGCATGAGCAGTTATCAGGCGGTACGCTACAGCTATCTCATATGGTGTTCGATCCTCTTGTTCGTTTTACCCAGGATATGGATTTTGAGCCGCGTCTAGCTGAAAGCTGGGAGCGTGTTGATGATCACACGTTCCGCTTCAAATTGCGTCAAGGGGTAAAATTCCATTCGGGTAATCCACTCACAGCTGACGATGTGGTATGGACATTTAATCGTCTGCAAGATTCGGCAGACTTTAAAAAGATCTTTGCACCGTACTCTGAAATGAAGAAAGTGGATGATTACACGGTTGAATTGATCTCGAAAGGAACCTATCCACTGGTTCTACAAACCGCGACATATATTTTCCCAATGGACAGTAAGTTTTACACTGGTAAAACTGCTGAAGGCAAAGATAAAGCGGAAATTGCGAAACACGGTAACTCATTTGCTTCTACCAATCTTTCAGGTACCGGTCCATTTATCGTTACAGAGCGTGAGCAAGGGGTAAAAGTTGAATTTACCCGTAATGCGAATTATTGGGATAAAGCATCAAAAGGTAATGTTGATAAGTTAACACTATTGCCTATCAAAGAGGATGCAACACGTCTTGCAGCGTTGCTTTCTGGCGGTGTTGATATGATTGATCACGTTGCACCTAATGATCATAAACGTTTGAAAGAAGCGAAAGATGTTGATCTGGTGACACTACCGGGTACCCGTATCATCTCGTTTCAAATGAACCAGAACAGCAATGAAGCGTTGAAAGATGTACGCGTACGCCAAGCGATTGTACATGCGATTAACAACGAAGGCATCGTGAAGAAAATCATGAAAGGCTTTGCGACTACGGCAGGTCAACAGAGCCCTGCCGGTTACCAAGGTTACAATGCTGATTTAGTACCGCGTTACGATGTGAAAAAAGCTAAAGAATTAATGAAAGAAGCAGGCTATGCCGACGGCTTTACATTAACCATGATGGCACCAAATAATCGTTATGTGAACGATGCAAAAGTAGCGCAAGCTGTAGCGGCGATGCTGTCTAAAATTGGCGTGAAAGTCGATCTCAAGACCATGCCAAAAGCGCAATACTGGCCTGAATTTGATAAGTGTGCGGCAGACATGATGATGATTGGTTGGCATGCCGATACTGAAGATTCAGCAAACATGACTGAGTTCTTAACCATGACGCGTAATGAAGAAACGGGTCAAGGTCAGTACAACTGTGGTTTCTACTCTAACCCTGAAGTTGATAAGTTAATTGAAGCGGCGAACGTTGAAACCGATCAAAGCAAACGTAAAGCAATGCTACAGAAAGTAGAAGCAACGTTGTACAACGAAGCGGCATTTGTCCCACTGCACTGGCAGAGCCTTGCATGGGGCGCGCGTTCAAATGTTCACGCGGCCGATATTGTTAATCCAATGGAACAGCCTTACTTTGGCGATCTTGTGGTCGATGAAAAGTAAGTAATGTTATAGCGAAAGCGACAGTGCCGGAGCTTGCTCCGGCACTTTTTCAGGAAGAAAGAGAAGGGGCAGGGAATGTTTACGTTTCTGGTCAAGCGCCTGTATCAGGCACTGATAGTGATGTTTGTGATCAGTTTGGTGGCCTTTGCCATTCAAGATAACCTTGGCGACCCATTACGAGAGTTGGTGGGGCAATCTGTATCAGAAGCTGAACGACAACAATTACGTGATGATTTAGGACTTAACGATCCGTTTATCACTAAGTACAGCCGATTTTTAGCGAATGCGGTACAAGGCGATCTTGGCACGTCTTATACCTTTAAAAAGCCTGCCACAGAAGTGATTTTAGACAAGTTAGTCGCCACCTTAGAATTAGTTTTTGGTGCCACTATTATTATTGTCTTGGTCTCTATTCCGCTTGGGGTGTATTCCGCGATTCATCCCAATAGTTTCTTAACCAAAGCCATTATGGCGTTCAGTAGTATTGGTATATCAATTCCCGTTTTCTTAACTGCCATTATGTTGATGTACGTCTTTTCTATTGAGCTAGGTTGGTTACCTTCGTTTGGGCGAGGTGAAACCGCCAACTATTTAGGTTGGGAATCGGGGTTCTTTACCCTTGATGGCTTAAAGCACCTTGTGCTGCCATGTGTAGCCTTAGCGTCGATTATGTTGCCGTTGTTTATTCGTTTAGTACGCTCTGAAATGTTAGAAGTGTTGAGCTCTGAATACATTAAGTTTGCGAAAGCGAAAGGGCTACCGATGAAAAAGGTCTACTACCAACACGCCTTAAAAAATACCATGCTGCCAGTATTAACGGTTGGTGGGGTGCAGATTGGTACCATGATTGCTTACACCATTTTGACTGAAAGTGTATTCCAATGGCCAGGCACAGGATTGCTCTTTTTAGATGCCATTAACCGTGTTGATACCCCACTTATCACAGCTTACGTAATTTTTGTTGGCTTGATCTTTGTTGTGACTAATACCATCGTCGATTTGCTCTATGGATTGGTTAACCCGACTGTAAACCTGACTGGCAAGGGAGAGTAAGTCATGAGTAATACACTAGCTGCACCAAGCCGTTGGGAGCGTTTTAAAAACTCCGATATTTTGTATTATTTTAAGAAAGACAAAGTGGCGATGGTGTGCTTCGCTGTCTTTCTAACGTTTGCCACTACGGCATTGTTTGCACCGTTTATAGCGCCGAGTAATCCGTATGATTTAGCGTCGATAGATATTATGGATTCAGAATTACCGCCATCATGGATGGAAGACGGTGATGAAAACTTCTTACTTGGCACCGACGATCAAGGCCGTGATATTTTATCGACCATGCTCTATGGTGCGCGTTTATCCCTAACGATTGGTTTACTTGCTGTTGCACTGCAAATGACACTGGGGATCGTGATTGGCTTAACTGCGGGTTATTATGGTGGCCGTGTTGATAGCTTCTTGATGCGTATTGCTGATGTGCAGTTATCATTCTCGACCATGATGGTAGCGATCATCGTTTCTGCGATTTTCCGTACTGCATTAGGTGCTGAAACCTATGCGCAATATGCGGTGATCATGCTGGTGATGATCATTGGTATTGCTGAATGGCCTCAGTATGCACGTACAGTGCGAGCTTCGGTATTAGCCGAGAAGAAGAAAGAGTATGTTGAAGCGGCAAAAGTCATGGGCTTTAGAGCGCCACGTATTATGTTCCGTCATATTCTACCAAACTGCTTATCACCGATCTTAGTGATTTCAACGGTGCAGGTGGCGAATGCCATTATGTCAGAAGCGGCCTTGTCATTCTTAGGCTTAGGTCTGCCGGTGGATCAGCCATCATTGGGTTCACTGATCAGTATCGGCTTTAAATATATTTTCTCTGGCGCGTGGTGGATCACCGTCTTCCCAGGTATTTTGCTGGTGGTATTAGTGCTGGTAATCAACTTGTTAGGTGATTGGTTACGGGACGTGTTTAACCCGAAGATTTATAAAGGCTAATGAGCTGACGTTTAGATAGTAAAAAGGCGACCAATTGGTCGCCTTTTTTATCAGTGAAACTAAAATTTAGAACAGTAAATGCGCCATACCTGCAATCACAGGTAAAGTCACTAGTGTACGCAAAATGAAAATTACAAACAGTTCCCACGCTTTTACTGGCACTTTACTACCAATTAATAGTGCGCCAATTTCAGACATGTAGATAAGTTGTGTCACTGACATTGCAGCGATGATGAAGCGTGTCATGTCGCTTTGAATGGTTGATGCCAAAATAGATGGTAAGAACATATCTGCAAAACCGACCACAATTGTCTTTGATGCTGCTTCCGCTTCTGGAATATGCAGCAATTCTAAGAACGGAATAAATGGCATGCCAAGGTAATCAAACAGTGGTGTGTTTTCGGCAATTACCAGCGCAATAGTACCAATTGCCATTACAACAGGTAGTACACCAAATACCATATCGACTGCGTTTTTCACTCCATCTAACGCAATCGCTGGAATACTTTTTACTTCAGCAGCTTTCTTTAGTGCTTGGTGTAAACCGTAAGATAAAACGTTGTGACCTTGCGGTACGCTTTCATTGTGTTTGCTTTCTTTTGTGCCATCAATGTAGACGTCTTTCTTACGTGATAACGGTGGTAGACGAGGTACAATGATGGCTGCGACTAAACCTGCTAAACATACTGTTAAGTAGAACGGCACGAACATGCGTTCTAGGTTCACTTGCGCAATTACAACCAAGCTAAAGGTAATAGATACTGCTGAAAAGGTTGTACCAATAATGGCAGCTTCACGTTGGGTGTACATTCCCGATTCGTATTGTTTACTGGTCAATAAGACGCCGACAGAACCATCACCTAGCCAAGATGCAATGCAGTTAACAGATGAACGGCCAGGTAGACCAAAAATAGGTCGCATAATGCGGGTAAATAGGGTGCCAAAAAATTCCAGTAGACCAAAATTGAGTAGAAGCGGCAGTAGCAAACCTGCAAAAATAAATACTGAGAATAGAACGGGCAGTAAATCGTTTAATACAAGACCGCCTGTTGCATCGTTACGAAATATCACAGGGCCAATATTAAAGTACGCCATAACAACAAAAATAGCGCCTAGCTGTTGAACCACAAACCACATTGGTGATGGATTCATTAAGCCGTTTAAAAAGCTATTACGGGTAATAAAACCCGGTTTAAACAATTTAGTGATGATCGACATGATAGCTGTAAAGCTAATCACTGCTGTCACAATAGAGGTTAGCGAGTTCTCAAAATGGCTTTGGATCGTTTTCGCTAAGATTGCGATAGGGATTGTAATGTCACCATTGAAATTAATCGGTGCCATAAATAGGAACACACCAATTAATGATGGGATAATGAACATTAGCCAAGTGTTCAAGGTGTTTTTAGCTGGTGCTACTGCTTGGTCTTGCATCTTGATTTACAACCTACTGATAGAAACTGCCGAATAAATAGGAATACCCCTTATAGGCCCTGTGAGAATAACTATTCACTGGTTTTCCATATTTAGGGAGGGAGAGATTACATTCTTTTAGTAAAGCATGGAATAGTTGACTGGTAAAAAATGGTTAATTATGTAAATGTTTTTTGGTTTTATTCTAATATTTATGTGCTTAGTAAACGTTATGATTTAACAAATGAATAAAAATTAGTGTCTTATGACTATTATAATGTGATTGGAGTTTGATTCATTATTCTAGTGGCTCTAGCGACTCTTCTCATTTGCGTAATATTATTACTTATATGTAATAGTGTTTTTGCTTTTATGGGGATTATGTTTTTATTTGTAATGGTTATAATGGTGACATTAAACAATATGTTGTATTTATTGCTTTAGCTAAATTATAACGTTACCAATTTATTGAGGTTTGCTATGACAGAACAACATCATAATCATTTTCACGTTGGTCAACTTATTGAAAATCATCCATTTGCAGCGGGAGATGGTGCTGTTCTGGAAATGTTCCGCAATGATATGACGAATGTTGTTTTTATTGGTTTAGAAAATATTACTGAAGACGAACAACAACTACTTGCTGAATCTGGTGCTGAGTTTGGTGTACTAAGCACTGAAAATGGCGGTTGTTTAGTGGTACTAAAACTCGGTGATCTAGCGTTTGATATTCAGTTTAATGCTGCGGTTATCCCTCATGAGTTTTTTGCACAACCAGCAGAAGATACCGCTTCATTAACATTGAATATGATGGCAGTTGATACGCATAGCAATGAAATGAAAGTGATCCGTGAGTTTTCATTACCAACAGAAGTTAGCCATAAATTAATTGATGTGGTTAACAAGCAGCGTGAAATTGAAGATATGATGGCAGTGAATGCAGAAAACATGCACTTGCTAAACACCATCAGTACAGAAGAGTTACTTAAACAGATCACGCTTACGCAAATTCAAAGTGTCATTGCGCCAAGCTGTAGCTGTGGTCATGATCATCACCACCATCACTAATAAGTAAATAGATTTTAAAAAACACCGCCTTTGCGCGGTGTTTTTTTCGTTTAAATAAAGCTTACGTTGTCGTGATTAAAAACGTAAGACTAAAGATGCATGTCGATTGGTCGATTTTTCAGGCGATATATAGCAAAAGGGCTTTGAACACGCCGTTCAAAGCCCTTTTTAAATTCTTTTTTCAGTAAGATATTTAATGCTTACTTATTGTTGCCGTTTTTGTATAGAGAAGAAAACGCTGGAGTGTATAGAGCAACAATTTTATTAACGATACGAGTCATGGAATTACCTATAAAAGATTAAGCTAGATTTTATGTACAACCATCGCCTAAACAATGTAACAACAGGCATTCGGTCGTGTTTCGATGCGCGCATTATAGATATTTTTTGATTATTGAAAAATGAAAAAAACTAGTGTTTTGGTATTAGTTTTTCTAATCTAAATATACAAGGATTAATTGAGCTTTTAAAGGCTTATAATACTTGTATTTAGACTTATAGTGATACGACAAAGAGAATAAAAAAGGCGATGTATTTTGCATACATCGCCTCTTAATATTATCTCAGTGAGACAATTATCTCATGGTAATGAATTACCTACACAGGTGGTTTCTGTAATAAATCTGGAAAGCTACAAAGGAAAAGGCATTTGAGCCTTTTTCAGAAAAATCGAAGTTCGGAGTGATTTTCCCTAAAAACCATGTAATCACTATATCACTTTCCAGAGAATACACTATAGACAAGAACTAAGCTCCAACCTGCCCTCAAAGCATTTATGTTTTAGATAAACACATGGAGTGCGTACTTTCCTAAAGTTACGGGCTTTTTTCTGCATGAATCTTAGAAATGTTAGTTGATTGAAGTACTTATTTTCAGACTTTATAATGTGGTGTTGCTGGAGCTGTAATTTTTGATTGTGTTTAATTACCAAGTGTTTTGTCGAGTACCCGATCAACACTATGACTGAAATTATGCGTCTCTCGCAATACGTATGTATTGAGCATAAAAGGATATCCATGAATGTTACCGATAAACGACTTAATTGATATACAAACACTCTCTGAATCGGCCGAGCTGGAGTTCAAGCTCGCTCAGGGACAAGATGGTAAAGGTAAACTTCCAGATGACTTTTGGCCCACATACAGTGCAATGGCAAACAGTCGGGGTGGCTATGTAATCCTTGGTGTACGAGAGAAGAAAGGTAACTTTAAAGTTGCCGGAATTCAAAATGTAGACGTAGTTAAAAAGCAGCTTTTTGATATTGCTAACAACAAGAAGAAAGTAAATATTAACTTATTTTCTGATCAACATGTGCATACCCTTACCCTAGATGATAAGGCCATTTTAGTGGTTGAGGTCCCAGCTGCTAGACGTGAACAAAAACCTATTTTTCTCAACAACCAGCCAATGACAGAAACTTATGTACGTTTGCACGAGGGTGACTGTCGATGTTCAGAAGAACAGGTGCGACGAATGATGGCGGAACAAGTAGAAGATAGCCGTGATAGTCGAGTTCTACAAAACTTTGATATGTCAGATATCAATATCGAAAGCTTGCAAGCATATCGTCGGTTATTATCCGTCTCAAAACCCGGACATCCATCCCTAGAGCTTGATAACTTTGACTTGCTAAGGAGTATTGGTGGTTGGCGAAAAGACAGACAAACAGGCCAAGAAGGAATGACTCTCGCAGGAATTCTAATGTTTGGTAATTGGGAGGCAATTCAAGATGCTGCTCCGAATTACTTTGTGGACTACCAGGAGCGCCCTGAAGCAAAGACAGAGCGGCGGTGGGTTGATCGCCTTTGCCCTGACGGCACTTGGTCTGGCAATATTTTTGACTTCTACCGCCGAACTTATCGTAAATTGACCGAAGATCTGAAAGTCCCTTTTGAGCTTAAAGATGGTATTCGACAAGATGGTACACAGGTGCATGTTGCATTACGTGAAGCTCTTGTGAACACACTGGTTCATGCGGACTACACAGGTCGTTTTGTAGTGGCATAGTGAATTTGGTCACTTAGTTAGAGGTGATATCATCACTTCATACGTTAACAGGTGACACTATGACAAATCGTACAAGACGACTATTCAGCGCAGAATTCAAGCTCGAGGCTTCACAGTTAGTGATTGATCAAAATTACTCAGTGGCAGAAGCCGCCCAAGCCATGAATGTGGGTAAATCCACGATGGATAAATGGGTTCGTCAGCTTAAACAAGAACGACAAGGCAAAACGCCAAAAGCTTCGCCTATGACCCCTGAGCAAATAGAAATTCGGGAATTAAAAAAGAAGTTAGCTCGTCTTGAAGAGCATAATGAAATATTAAAAAAAGCCACGGCTCTGTTGATGTCGGACTCACTGAACAATTCTTGATGATCAAGAAACTCAAGCAGAGCTATAGCGTAAAAACATTATGCGAAGTCTTCAATGTTCATCGAAGTAGTTATAACTATTGGCTAAAGCGTCCAACAGCGATTAGGGCGGAAACAGTCAAACTTCGCAGCTTAGTTAGTGAGGCCCACGCAGCAAGCAACGCCTCTGCGGGAGCGAGGACTATTGCAGATATAGTCACAAATCAGGGTTTAAAACTGAGCCGATACCGAGCAACAAAACTCATGAGAGAGCTTGGTTTAGTCAGTTGCCAACAGCCAAAGCATCGATACAGAAAGGCTTCTCAAGAACATGTTGAGGTTCCAAATCACTTGGGCCGACAGTTTGCTGTTACCGCCCCAAATGAAGTTTGGGTTGGTGATGTTACGTATATTTGGACAGGAAATCGCTGGATGTATTTAGCGGTTGTTATTGATCTTTTTGCCCGCAAAGTGATTGGTTGGTCGATGTCTTTATCACCTGATTCCAGTCTGACAGGCAAAGCTCTTTCAATGGCTTATGAGTCGCGTGGTAAGCCGAAAGGCGTCATGTTCCACAGCGATCAAGGTAGCCACTATACAAGTCGAAAGTACCGTCAATTACTGTGGCGTTTTAAGATAAAACAGAGTTTATCTCGCCGAGGAAATTGCTGGGATAATGCACCAATGGAGCGTTTCTTTAGAAGCTTAAAGACCGAATGGGTGCCAACAGTGGGTTATCGTAGTTTTGCTGAAGCTCAACAAGAGATCATCCGCTACATTATCGGGTATTACTGTCAACTCAGGCCGCATCAATATAATGGCGGCCTAACTCCCAACGAATCAGAACGATTATATTGGGAAAACTCTAAAACCGTGGCCAATTTTAGTTGACCACTACATTTGCCTATCTTAGTTGTAAAGCGACCAGACCTATTTGGCTTCCGTAACCCTGGTTTAATGCGTATTCCTCCAGAACAGGCAATTAAAGGTTATGAGAGTGATTGTAGGAACAGGCTTATGCATCAAATGTTTCTGATGATCGGTGCCGGAGAGCGCTCGGGCTCGGGGATCCCGAAGATATACAGTGGCTGGAAATGGGCAAACTGGCGTGTCCCTCGGCTACACGAAAAAGTGGAGCCAGAACAAACGTTGCTCGAACTTTCGATTGTTAATTTGGTATCCGAGGAAACAGCCGCGTTACTACATCAGAAGTTTGGTAGTAAAGTCGAGAGGCTCAATGAGCTTGAACGTAGCATAGTGATTACTGCGGCGGCTGAAGGTTGGGTTGACCATGAGCGAGCGTGCCAGCTCACTAGTCTGCACTCTCGAGATGTTACTCTGGCATTACCTAAGTTAGTAAGTAATGGCTTTCTGATCTCTCACGGTGAGAAGCGAGATAAGTCTTATACATTACCTGGAGTAGAATTGCCCTCACCAGATGAAGTGTTTGCTGTAAATCCGTTATCAATTCAGTCTGTCATCACGGATAGTGAAGATATGATCACGGATAGTGGAAATATGAACACGGATAATGGCGATATGATCACGGATAAGGGGCCAGATAGGGATGAACTCGGGAGGTTTGTTACTAATAAGCTTCCATATCCATATATTGACGATTTTGAGTGTTTGGATGATCAGTTAAAGCAAAAATTGAAAGGCATTTCTGAGCCAGCACGAGATAAAAAGCGCCTGTCAAACGAGATTATGGACGATATTGTTCTGAACTTGTGCCGAGGCCACTTTATCCCATTAAGTATCATTGCTCAGCTAGTTGACCGCACTCCGCAGAATATACGAGAGAAACAATTAGCACCACTAGTCGAAAATGGGAAGATGAGTATGGCTTTCCCATACGCTAAGCGTCATAAAAAACAGGGGTACATTACCATAGGCTAGTTGGTCTATTTTTATTTGAGCTTTGTATAGCTGTTAGATTGCTTTACTTCTTGATTGCTTGAAGATTTGAACGACTGGCAACAGCCAGTTGTTCTCTGAGATTAGCATTCTCATATTCAAGTTCATCAATACGAGCCAGTGCCTTAACTAACTTATCATTGAGGTGATGCTGTGCAGCCGCAAACAGGGCTAACTTCTCTCGCTCAGCCTCATACTTGTCTTTGAAGTTACTTTTAATGCGCTTTTGCTCTTTGAGCTTACTCCGCACCGCTTGGATTTCTGGCTGAACATATTCACCTTTGGCTTCCGCAATATCGGCTTTGACCTGTTTTACCTTTTGCACGAAATCTGGGTAGTAATAGCCGCTGCCGTTACCTAGATTAGCTTCTTCCTCCACAGCTCTTACGCTAAGTTTTCGCGTGGTGGGAATACGCTTAGGTTTACCTTGCGCAATGCGCTCTAGTGCTGCTTCCAAGGCAATTAAAGTGTTTTCACTTTTGCTCATAAATTCGTTACCTTTAGGTCTGGCTCAAACGGGGTGAAGGGCATATCAAAGTCAGCCATTACGTTTTCGGCTGCCCTGATCTGGGTAATGTAATGGCTCTTATCCGTTACTGAAATATCCTCACCTAACGCCATGTAGCGAACTAAGCTATTGTGTTTCTTCTGCCACCATAAGGCTTGGTCTTTATCGATGATGCTACCTTGGCCTGCACAATCAACACAGAATTGAGGCATTACCACACCATCCATGTCGCAATCATAACCATTCTTGCAATAGCTATGTGCTGTACCGTGTAAGGTCAAAGTACCTTTCTTGACGGCTTCATAAATGGTTTCCCAAGAGCTATAAATATGCGGAACGTCGCCACGCATTTTGATAATGGCTTTACCCATTGAACCTGATAGTGGTTCATTAGAGTACCATTGTTTAAAGATCTTGCTAGCTGTCATTTCGGCGTTAATTTCATCAAGTGCTTGTTGCACCTTTTTATCAACGGTTAAGTCTCGTAGGCTAGCTAGTTGCCCACCGTTGGTGTACCACTCTGTCATTGAAAGGTAGAGATGCTTAAACTGCTGCTTTAGAGCTACTTTAGTCCCTAGTCGGTGTTTAATTGTGTAAAAAGCTAGTGAACGTCGAAACTGGTGAGTTGCTAAAGGCCAAGGTTTTCCAATGACCACACGGTTTTTGATTCTGTCTAATGAGTTCGGGTTAGATACAATGCATTCTTGATAATCTTCTTTAGTTACCACAAAGCCAAAATGCTTACAGAAAAGCTCTAATCGCTTATTCCAGTGGCAAATTAATGCGGGAGATCTAGACCGAGCACCTTGATTGCACCAAAGCGTATTTGGGTAGCGTTCGTCGGGGTATTTGACGCTCTTTCGCCATGCCTCAGAGAGGGTAGACATCAACGCTATCGCTTTCTCAACGATGGGTGCTGCAACCCACGTCTCGCGTTTTTCTCCCAATTTGAAGGTGCTGGATTGGAGCATATGAAAGTCACGACCATTAAAATGATCTTTGTAATAACTATCTGGGCTGAGCTTTTCAAGCTCGGATTCTCGCATTCCAGAAAAGCCTCCGCATGCTATATAGCAGGCGGTGATTAGCTGTCCTAGATATCGTTGAAAATCAACGGCATTGTTGATTGTAATACCTGTTATCTGATTAGAGAGTGGAGCAACTATTTCTTTGGGGGGCAGACGTAGATTATAGTTAATTAGTAATGCGTATTTATGCCGATCAGTAACTTGCCCCATATCGTCGGTGCAACTAAATCTACTGCCACTACGAATCTTACTATCGACAAAGGCTTTGCCTTCTGTGTAGTTGTGTTGTAATTCAGACTCTATGTTTGCAATGAGGTGCTGTTGAGGAAATGCAGTTTCAATTAACTCAATTGCTTTCCCATAGATTTCATCACTTAAGCGTTCTGGTATTGCCAGTGTTTGTTGTGACTCTTTATTGCTAATTTCTTTTGACAGAACGGAAGGCTCAAGTTTCGCTGGAAAACCAAATGAGCTTTTTAGCCATGGCTCTAAGGCGATCGCATTGTTAATTGCAGTAAATATCTGGTCTAAATTACGTTTTCTACTATCTTTTGCTTTTAAATAGTTTTTGAAGTCTTGGAATGTTTTATCTTTAGCCAAGGCTGCAAGAGATGCTGCTTTAATCTGCTTTAGAAAATGAAAAGTTACTTTAATCGTACTTACTCTATGGCAAACGGTTGTGTACTTAGGGGCATTACCTTTCACTATTTTATGGTGAAGCCAACCATACGATAGTAACTTGAGTTCAGTTTTTAACTCAGGAGTATCACTCCAATCTCCAAATTTGATGTTGTATTTGTCTTTGCTCCGAGCGTAGGGCTGTAGGTTCCATACATCGTCTCCAAAACGAGCAGTGACTTTTCCATGCTTGTCTCGGCATACCACTAAATTATTGAGTGCACCCCAATCATTGTTGTGAAATAAACTGATAATGTCGGAGTTTATAACCCAGTGTTGTTCTGGGAAGTCCGTTGTATAAAGGTATGGATTAGTCATTGATCATTTCCTTGGCAGCTGAGTCAACATGCTGTGTTGGTATCATGGAAAGGATTGCACCAGAGTCCTCCCAAAGAGGATGCAATCCTTCTTCATCAATCAATGCTTCAGCCTGTTTTAAAATGTTTTTGTTAATTTTTGGGAAGATTTTCTCAGTGATGAATACCACTATACTTTCAAAATTTTGGCGGTAATGATGGGCGTTCAAATGTAGGTATAGAGATTCTTCAATACACTCTTTAAATGACAGTAAACACCAGATATCACTGACCGACTGCACTATCACTTGTTCTGGGCAACCAAAACACTTGAGTAAATCTGCACACGCCAACTTTTCACCGTCTTTAAGTAGTTTGCGCTGTTGTGCTTTTCGGTTGTAAGCCTCAGATCTTTCACCAAATGGATTAGCACAACTTCCCCCATTTGGGGTTCTGCTAAGCTCAGGAAAGGTTGTTTTTAACTCTTCTTCAATAGTTAGAACCTCGATCCCTAAAGCGGAGCGTGCTGCTGTTACACTTTGTTTGGACTGAGCTTGCTCCTGCCTGATAGTCGTCACGTCCTGCATCATGGCATTGTTGTTGTGCTTATTGCCCGTTGTGTAATGACGTTTACGCGTTTGTGGTGTATTGCCAAGGGTTATGTCATTGGCAAGCTCGCCTTGATAAGCCGTTGTTATTTGTGATCCCGTTTCTCGGAATCGGCTCACAACTGGTCTTAGTTTTCGCGCTGTTTGGTCAGTAAAACTAAAGTGCTTTTCTAGCCAGAGTTTATTGAAGGCTTGGAGGGTGGCTTGCTTTATTGGCTGTAATTTGTTGTGAGCGATGGTCTGTAATAACAATGCATTACTTGAATTGTCCAAGACCTTTGAAACTTCAAGCAATTTATCGAAGACGCTGAGGCTGTACTTAGGTATCTCAAGGTAATCATGTTCACCTATCTCTACATGAACGGTTTTAAAACTTCTCCGCTTGAAGGCTGGCATTTGATACCACTGCTCACCAACTGAAGTAGAAGCATTGCTCGGACGCTTTAAATCAAAAAGTACACCTGTGTTTGAGTATGTGTAATAGCTTAACAAGTAAGTTGCAGCGCACATCATCTTCGATATTGCAGCGCATAATTGATACTCTTGTCCCTTCCAATGAAATGTCATTGTAGGTGCCGTTTTCCAAGCATCTATATGCTTGCTAGGGTTCTCAATAAACTGCTTTGAGGTTTGGTTGAACAGCTTTCGCAAAAACGGCAGTAACTGGTTTAAATCGCTTCGGGTATAGGCTTCAAAGGCTTCTCCATCATCTGTTCCGACAGTAGGAATATTGAGAAACCAGCCAGTAGGTAAATCGAGATAATCTCGAAAAACCACCGTGATCTTGGCAAGCCTGCCAGTATAGGTCGTTTTTTTTAGTGTCCCTAAGCGTATTCTTTGTAATGAATGTTCAAAGTAACCTTCCAGCGACTCTTTAGTAAAAGCGTCAATGCCCTTTTCATCGCACCATCTCAGATATAGTGATATTTCCGAGTAGTGAGTACATAAAGTTTTGTGACTAGTTCCTTCTTCCATTTTCTCTACATGGCTGTCTTTATACTGAAGAATAAAACCATCACGATTGGCTAACTCAAAATACCTGTTTTCTTGAAGGTGTTTGGTGCTAGGAAAGCCTCTGTACATCAAGCGGTTGAAGTCACAGGTATTATTGCCATCTGTATTCATTTGAATGCTCAATGATGCATCCCAGCCACTTAGGTAAGTGATATCACTCATCACCACCTCCAAGTGCTTCGTGCATGATGGTGTCCAAGATGCCGAATTTCACTTTAAATACTTCCTTGCGCTTGAGGTAACGTAGGTATTTCCAAGTAGTGCTTTCATCCTTGTGCCCCATCCAGCCCATCAAGAGTTCTAGGGATTCAATAGTACCGAGCTTGGCATCCAGTAAGTCACTCAGCCTGTAAGTGCCATAAGTTGCCCTTAGGTCATGGAAACGATGCTTAAAAGAACTGTCTACCTTCTGTATTTCACCCCTGAGTTCAATCCAGCGAGATTCTATGGTTTCTCTGGACATCGGGTTGCCTTGCTGGCTGATGAACAAAGGCTCGTGGCGTTCGCATCGCTCTAACATTTCTATGCTGTTGTGATTAAGAGTTACGGAGTCATCCGTGAGCTGGCTTATTTTTTTATATAACTTATTGGCGCGACTAAGCCTACGCTCAGAAACTCGGTATTCACGTAGTGCTCCCAATAGCTCAATAGAAATTTCAATTCGACGTTTTTTATCAAATTTGGTTTGAACACCAGTAGACTGGGGGCATAACGTTAATTCAAAACGATGCTGGCTATCAGCAACAGGCACTGCTGTATCTAATGCGTTCAAGCTAAAGGTGGCGATTTCTTCAATACGCATTCCTGTATCAATTGAAAGGAGCACCTGTAGCCTAAGTTCTTCGGAGGTTTTAGGTAGAAATGAGAGCAATAAATTAAGCGATTCTTGGTTTAGCGGGGTTAGGGGACGGATGTTTTTTGAATCGCTGTCTTTGGGAACCTTGATTCTAAGGTCGCTAGTTTCCACAGTAAATGTTGGCTTAATGTGCGCTAGCATTCCGAGATTTTGAACCTGCACAAATTCCATTTTGAATGGAGCTTCTTGCTCTCTCTCTATGCGCAAATAACCTTCGTGCATTGTCCAAAGGTAGAAGTTCTTAACTTGGTTCATGTAGGTATTGGCGGTGCTATGCGCCAACTCGCCACATTTTACTAGCTTAAGTAAGTGAGATCGGAACAGGTACGTGGGCTTTAGTCTTTTGATTGGAGGGAAGTGATTCCACTTCAACTGCTCATCTTCTAGGAACTGATAGTATTTGAGTAGAGCGCGACTGCATGGGTTGAGATCTTTAGCTCTCTTTACAGCTTTGAGATAAAAGAGATAACTATTTGGCTCTTGGAGAAAAGCACCGTCATCAGAAAACAGTGTTGGCAGTGAGCCTATGTTGTTTTTTGTTGGCTGACAATGGTAAGTACCATCATCTCTGAGTGTTAATTCTGTATCTTTGTAAACGTCACTGGAATGTATTAGTTGAGCCATTTATCCACCTAGAAAGAACACTGCCTATACAACCAGTATAAGCAGTGTTGAATGTTCTTCCAGATTTCTAAACGTGTGGTAGTTAAGTTTCTACACTAACCCCTCATGGTAACAAACTCTTCACTGCCCGTTGGGTGAATTGCCACAACGCTATCAAAGTCAGCCTTTGTTGCGCCCATCTTAATTGCAACACCAAAGCCTTGGATCATTTCGTCAACAGTGAAACCAATACCGTGTAGACCAACTACTTTTTCATCATCGCCAGCACATACGAGTTTCATCTTACAAGGTTGACGGTGGCTCGTTACAGCGGTGTACATGGAGGTAAAGCCAGACTTGTATACTTTTACGTTTTCTTCACCGTATTGCGCAATAGCTTCAGGCTCTGTCAGGCCAATCGTGCCGATTGGTGGGTGACTGAACACAACTGTTGGTACGAGTGAGTAATCCATCTTCGCATCAGGTTTATTGTTAAACAAACGCTCAGAAAGTTGACGACCTGCTTTAACCGCTATTGGGGTTAACTCAATACCGCCTTCCATAATGTCACCGACACAGTAAATACCTTTAACATTTGTTTCTTGGTATTCATCGACTTTGATGTAACCACGGTCGTTGGTTGCAACGCCAGTTGTTTCAAGGTTAATTTTATCTGTGGTTGGGTGACGGCCAATAGCCCAAATCAATACATCAGTATTGTGTGATTCACCGTTCTCAAAGTGCAGTGTGATAGAGCCATCAGCTTCTTTAACCACTTCTTTAGGCACTGAATGAGTGTGTAGTGTTGGGCCTTCAGTTGCCATTACTTCAACTAACGTTTCAACAATCAAAGGATCGAAGCTACGTAGTGGTGATTCTTTACGTACGAATAGGTGAGTGTCAGTACCCAGTGCGCTTAGTACACCTGCAATTTCAACGGCGATGTAACCCGCCCCAATAATTGCAGTACGCTTAGGTTGTTCGTTTAACTCAAAGAAACCATTGGAGTCGATACCGTGCTCAGCGCCTGGGATCGCAGGAATTGTTGGCTCACCACCGACAGCAATTAAAATATGATCGGCTGTGTAATGCTCGCCATTCACTTCAATTGTTTTTGTGTCGACAAATTTTGCAAAGCCATTAATCACTTCAACTTTATTGTTACCCAATACGTTATCGTAAGAAGTATGAATACGGCTAATGTAAGCTTCACGGCTTTCAACCAGTTTGCTCCAGTCAAAACCTTTTACATCAACATTAAAACCGTAGTCTTTAGCGTAAAGGTGCATAGCTTCAGCGATTTGAGCACCATGCCACATCACTTTTTTAGGTACACAACCTACGTTTACACAAGTACCACCGAGTGCTTTTGCTTCGATAATCGCAACTTTTGCACCATACATTGCAGCACGGTTTGCTGATGCAATACCGCCGCTACCGCCGCCGATACAGATGTAATCAAAATGCTTTGCCATGACTTTACTCCATTAATATTCGTTATATTCGTGACGAGCTATTGAGCTAGTGTAATAAAGATTGGGGTGCCTGACGAGGATTTAAAATCGAAAAATACGATTGATTTACCATTAAATCATCGGAAATTGAGATTGTGGCACGAATTATCTGGTACAGGCAGCATACACTGCCTGTATTTTAAAGGGAGGAAATATTGCCAATGGTTTATTCAGGCACAACCCATTCAACGGTGTGGTGACCATGATTAGGCGCAATGGCTTGCTGTAACCAAGGCAGAATGTCACGCATTTGGCTTTCTAGCTTCCAAGGTGGGTTAATCACAATCATACCTGATGCTGTCATACCGCGCTCTTCACTATCAGGCTCTACACCCAGTTCAATTTGTAAGATTTTAGGGATATTTAAATCTTTTAAGCCTTCAAGCATGTTGTCGATAGTTTCACGATAAACCACAGGGTACCAAATTGCATAGGTACCCGTGGCCCAACGTTGATGGCTTTGTTTGATCGCTTTTACTACATCTTGGTATTCATGTTTCAGTTCGTAGGGGGGATCGATCAATACGACACCGCGACGTTCTTTCGGCGGAAGGCTAGCTTTTAAGCGAGCAAAGGCATCTTCTTTATACATTTTAACGTGGCGATCACCACGAAATTCTTGCAGAAGCAGTGGGAAATCACTTGGATGAAGCTCGGTGAGTACCATACGGTCTTGATCACGGATTTGTGCGCGTGCCACTTTTGGTGATCCTGGGTAGTAACGCAGCTCTTCGCTGTGATTCAGATCTTTAATCGCTTCAATGTAACTCTGGATCGCTTCCGGGATATCATCACGTGACCAAATACGCGCAATACCTTGTTTAAATTCACCGGTTTTTTCGCTGCGCTCATCTTGCAGATCGTAACGACCTACACCTGAGTGAGTATCGTGATAGACGAAAGGTTTATCTTTTTGCTTGAGTGCATCCAGAATTAAGCTTTGAACAATGTGTTTAACCACGTCAGCATGGTTGCCTGCGTGGAAGCTGTGACGATAACTCAGCATGAAATCAATCTCTATCGGTATCTAAAGGAGGGGTTGTTAGTCAGTATTATCGTTAATTCTCAACTATTATCCAACTATGATGCGAACCTTTGCGCCTAACCGTGCGGTATCAACCCGTTATTACTAAGTATTTAGCGGCAAAGTTGCAGCAAGGATTGAAATTCATCCATCATGGGCGCATGTTAATAATAAGATAAAAATAAAGGAAAAGCGTATGTCCAACCCATTATTAGCGATGACAGATTTGCCACCGTTTGCTCATATTAAACCTGAGCATATTAAGCCCGCGGTAGAACAAGCGATCGTAGATTGCCGTGAAAATGTAGAATCTGTGTTGATGGAAATGGCTGAGCCAACTTGGGAAACCATCTGTGCGCCTTTAGCTGAAACTGATGATCGCCTGGGTCGTATTTGGTCACCTGTCGGTCATCTTAATGGCGTGAAAAATAGTGCTGAATTACGTGAAGCGTATGAAAGCTGTTTGCCTCTGTTATCTGATTACAGTACCTGGGTTGGACAACACAAAGGATTGTACGAAGCCTATAAAGCGATTAAAGCGAGCGATAAATTTGCGTCGTTGAACAAAGCGCAGCAAAAGTCGATCAAAGACGCCTTAAAAGAATTTGAGCTATCAGGTATAGGCTTACCTGCACAAGAGCAAGCGCGTTACGGTGAGATCAGTAAACGCTTATCTGAGCTATCTTCAACCTTTAGTAATAACGTGTTAGATGCCACCATGGCATGGAACAAGGTCATTACTGATGTTGAGCAATTAAGCGGTTTGCCTGAATCGGTTTTGCTTGCGGCAAAAGCGAACGCAGAAGCGAAAGAGAAAGAAGGGTATTTATTCACCCTAGAAATGCCGTCGTACTTACCGGTAATGACATACTGTGATAACCGTGAGCTACGTGCTGAAATGTATGAAGCGTTCGGTACCCGTGCCTCAGATCGTGGTCCTAATGCAGGTGAATTTGATAACACTGAAGTAATTGCTGAAAAACTTAAACTGAGCCACGAATTGGCTCGCATGTTAGGTTTTAACAGTTACAGTGAAAAATCACTGGCGACCAAAATGGCAGAATCTACCGAGCAAGTGTTAGGTTTCTTAAATGATCTTGCTGATCGTGCAAAGCCACAAGGTGAGCGTGAGGTGGCTGAATTACGTGAATATGCTAAGAATGAATTTGGTATTGACGATCTACAGCCATGGGATTTCGCTTACTATTCAGAAAAACTAAAACAACATCGTTACAGCATTTCAGATGAAGAGTTACGTCCATATTTCCCTGAAAAGAAAGTGGTTGCAGGTCTCTTTGAAGTATTAAAGCGTGTGTTTGGTTTAGAGATTAAACAACGTGAAGGTGTAGAAGTTTGGCATAAATCAGTAACGTTTTATGACATCTTTGATAATAAAGGCAAACTTCGCGGTAGCTTTTATCTTGATCTTTACGCGCGTGATCATAAACGTGGTGGTGCGTGGATGGACGAATGTATGGTTCGTCGCACCCGTATTGATGGCACGTTACAAACCCCTGTAGCCTACTTAACTTGTAACTTTAACCGTCCGATTGGCGATAAGCCGGCATTATTTACCCACAATGAAGTGGTGACTTTATTCCATGAAACAGGTCATGGTATTCATCACATGCTGACTCAAGTTGATGTAGCGTCAGTATCAGGTATTAACGGTGTGCCATGGGATGCGGTAGAGCTACCAAGCCAGTTCTTAGAAAATTGGTGTTGGGAAGAAGAAGCACTGGCGTTTATTTCAGGTCACTATGAGACAGGTGAGCCGCTACCAAAAGAAATGCTAGATAAGATGCTGGCGGCGAAGAACTTCCAATCAGCGATGTTTATTTTACGTCAGCTTGAGTTTGGTCTGTTTGATTTCACGTTATACACCGAATACGATCCAGAAGTGGGTGCACAGGTGTTAGATACCTTATTTAAAGTGAAATCACGTGTCTCTGTGGTACCAAGCCCTGAATGGGGACGTTTCCCACATAGCTTTAGTCATATTTTTGCTGGTGGCTACAGCGCAGGCTACTACAGCTACTTGTGGGCGGAATTATTGTCTTCTGATGCGTTCTCACGCTTTGAAGAAGAAGGCATTTTCAACCCGCTAACAGGCCAAGACTTCTTAACTTGTATCCTTGAGCAAGGGGGCAGTGAAGAGCCAATGGCGCTATTCAAACGCTTCCGCGGTCGAGAGCCTGAGCTAGATGCAATGCTGCGTCATAGTGGTATTACGGGTTAATAATGACTGTTGTTGTATAAAAAAAGGCTCCTTTTAGGAGCCTTTTTTGATCGAATAGAATATTTAGTCTTGCGATGTTACAAGCATTGGCCAACCCATGTCTGTTTGACGGGTCGCTTCTTGGTGCAGTTCGCTTCGTGTCAGCGGGTTGTTGATCAACCATTTTGCAGGCAGTAGTAGGATTAGCTTTTCCCCTTCTACTTGCAGGTTAAACGGTGGTAAACAACGCGTATCGCGACGATGACATACAATCACGGCGATACGTAACAAACGTAATAAACGCGCCGCACTTTGTGCGGAGAGTGCATATTGCTCAGGTAAGCTGGTCAGGGATCCGGTGTAACGACGCAGGATTTCAGCCAGTAAATTACGCTGGGCATGGGTAAAGCCAGGGAGATCAAGGTGTTTGATTAGGTAAGCGGCATGCTCAGTGCTTTTCTTAAACTCAATACTTGCGCCTATTTCATGCAGTTTTACTGCCGCTTCCAAGATATTTTGTGCTTGTGGTTCAAGTTGCCAATTCGGGCATTGGCTTAACATCGACATTGCCATATTGTTGACAATATTGGCATGTTCGGTATCAATTTGAAAGCGTTTTTGAACACTGTCTATGGTACGAGTACATACATCATGATGGCGCATTTGCTCCATCATTTCATAAACCATACCTTCACGTAGTGCACCACCAGCTAGCGTCATAGATTTAATTTTTAATGACTCAAATAGCGCGATTAAAATTGATAAGCCACTAGGAAAGACTAATGCGCGTTCTAGTGTTAAACCTTCAATATCAAGATCTTCTAAACGCTCGTATTGCAT
Organism: Photobacterium sp. SKA34; assembly: GCF_000153325.1. Classification (GTDB taxonomy): domain Bacteria; phylum Pseudomonadota; class Gammaproteobacteria; order Enterobacterales; family Vibrionaceae; genus Photobacterium. The sequence continues at coordinate 112,679 of NZ_CH724146.1, read as the reverse complement.
AGCTTGGCGTTGTAAGCGCTTAAGCTTTTGCAAAGTAATGATTTCATCCATTCCTTGCGCTAGCATAATTTCTTGTAGTGCTTGTACAGTTCCACTGGCACCTACACAAGATTCCCAACCAAGCTCGGTATAGCGGTCAATGATCGGTTCAATGACTTCTTTAGCGCCATTAATCGCAGCTTCGAAGTTGGCTGAAGTAAGGTAGCGATCTTTAAAGTAACGCTCAAGCCATGTTACACAACCAATTTTTAAGCTGGTTAAAGCACTGCTATCAAACCCTTTACCGATAATAACTTCAGTGCTGGCACCGCCGATATCAACCACTAAACGTTTATCACTACCACCAGAGGTGTGCGCCACTCCTTGGTAGATAATGCGGGCTTCTTCTTCACCCGGAATGATATTAACCGGATAACCAAGGATAGCCTTCGCCTTGGAAAGAAATTCTTTTGCGTTCACTGCTGTGCGTAAGGCGGCAGTACCAACGATACGGATATGGTCGGCTTTGATGTCTTGTAAACGTTCGGCAAAGAGTGCCAAACAATCAAGACCGCGCTGCATCGCTTCTTCACTGAGTACATTTTGGTTGTTAAGACCTGCGGCTAAACGCACTTTACGTTTGATTTTCGCGAGTGTCTGAACACTGCCATTAACTTCACGCACAATCCACATGTGGAAACTGTTTGAGCCCAGATCAATGGCGGCATAAAGCGGTGATACTGAATTTCTTTCCATAGACATACATTACTTATCGTTATTACGCTGGCTTATTGTTTTGAGGCGGACGACGGCGATTATTGCGCGAACGTTGTTGCCCTTGACCTTGGCCTTGACGTTGAGTATTACGGCGACCACCTTGACGAGGGTTTCGTTGTAGGCGGATTGGTGCTGGAAGATCTTCTAGCAGCGCTTCTGAATCATACTTTGACTGTGGAATACCATGTTCAATGTAAGCTTCAATTGCCGTTAAATTAATTGCGTATTCTTCACAAGCAAAGCTGATTGAATGACCACTTAAGCCTGCTCGACCTGTACGACCAATACGGTGTACATAATCTTCTGCATCATCAGGCAAATCGTAATTGAATACATGCGTTACTGCAGGGATATGTAAACCACGCGCAGCAACATCGGTCGCGACTAAGATATCAACATCACCTTTGGTGAATTGATCCAAAATACGCTCGCGTTTTTTCTGTGGCACATCGCCAGTTAGCAAGCCAACACGATGACCATCAGCGGCTAAGTGTCCCCAAACATCTTCACAACGGTGCTTGGTGTTAGCGAAAATAATTGCGCGCTCTGGCCACTCTTCCTCAATTAACGTTTGTAATAAACGCATTTTTTCTTGGTTAGATGGGTAGAACAATTCTTCTTGAATGCGATGACCGGTTTTTTGTTCAGGCTCAACGACAACGCTTTCAGGGCTATTCATATGTTCAAACGCTAATTCTTTCACACGGTAAGACAATGTGGCTGAGAATAGCAGGCTTAAACGCTCGTTTGGTGCTGGCATTCGACGGAACAAGAAGCGAATGTCTTTAATAAAACCTAAATCGAACATACGATCGGCTTCATCAAGCACTACCACTTGAATGCTCGCTAAATCAATAACACGTTGCTTGTAGAAATCAATAATTCGACCACACGTACCGATTAAGATATCCACGCCCTCATCAAGAACCGCTTTTTGCTTCTCGTAAGGTTCACCACCGTAAGCGAGGCCGGCTTTTAAGCCCGTACTTGCAATCAATGATGATGCATCATTATAAATTTGGATCGCCAATTCACGCGTAGGCGCCATGATGATGGCACGCGGTTGATTGGTTTTACGATGCGCAGGCGCAGCTGTCTCCAATAAATGGTTAAAAGTAGCGGTTAGGAAGGCAATGGTTTTACCCGTACCTGTTTGAGCCTGTCCCGCGATATCATGGCCAGTGAGCATAACTGGCAATGCCAAGGCTTGGATCGGGGTACAATTATGGAACCCTTTATCATCCAATCCTTTTAAAACTAGAGGGTTTAACCCTAGCTCGGCAAATTTCCGCTCTGTGATGTGAGTCGTCTTCATTGCTATAGAATATCAGCTTAGGGTTGCAATACGAAACGTATTCCATTCAAATAGGGCAACGATTTGCTGGTAAAATAAGATCAGCTAACAAAATCAACTGTTGGAGTGGAAGATGAGCGACAAGATTGTGCAGCTTACAGATGCGAGTTTTGACACTGATGTAATCAATGCTGCTGGGCCGGTATTAGTCGATTTTTGGGCTGAATGGTGTGGTCCATGTAAAATGATTGCCCCTATTCTTGACGAAATCGCTGATGAATACGAAGGCAAGCTAACGATTGGTAAATTAAATATTGATCAGAATGCGGAGACACCACCAAAGTTTGGTATTCGTGGTATTCCGACATTACTGCTGTTTAAAGACGGTGGTGTAGCGGCAACAAAGGTTGGCGCACTGTCGAAAACACAGCTTAAAGAGTTCTTAGACGCGAATTTATAAGTGCAATTTTACAAACCATGGACAATTTCTAAGTTGTACATGGTTTGTCTTACGTCTATGCTAGACGGATAGAACGTTTAGTGTTACCGTAGCGCACAGAAATTACATTTTCGTTCATTTCTTGACCAGGCCCTATTGGTCATCTTTATCTCAACTAATATAGAACCCCGATTTTGACAGACAAGAAACCCACCACTATGAACCTTACAGAATTAAAGAGCCAACCGATTTCTAAGTTGGTATCACTTGGCGAAAGTTTAGGATTAGAAAACCTTGCCCGCTTGAGAAAGCAAGACATCATCTTCTCCATCCTTAAGCAGCATGCGAAGAGTGGTGAGGATATTTTTGGCGATGGTGTTCTAGAAATTTTACAAGATGGCTTCGGCTTCCTTCGTAGCGCTGATAGTTCTTACCTTGCAGGCCCTGATGATATTTACGTATCACCAAGCCAAATCCGTCGTTTTAATTTACGTACTGGCGATACCATTGCCGGAAAGATCCGTCCACCGAAAGACGGTGAGCGTTACTTTGCATTACTGAAAGTTAATGAAGTAAACTACGACAAGCCTGACAACGCCCGCAATAAGATCCTATTTGAAAACCTTACTCCACTGCACGCAAACTCTCGTATGCGTATGGAGCGTGGTAATGGCTCTACAGAAGACATCACTGCACGTGTTCTTGATTTAGCATCACCAATCGGCAAAGGCCAACGTGGTCTGATTGTTGCTCCGCCAAAAGCGGGTAAAACAATGCTGCTTCAAAACATTGCCCAAAGTATTGCCCATAACCACCCTGAGTGTGAGTTAATGGTATTGCTTATTGATGAGCGTCCAGAAGAAGTGACCGAGATGCAACGCCTTGTAAAAGGCGAAGTGATTGCATCAACGTTTGATGAGCCAGCATCACGTCACGTACAAGTGGCTGAAATGGTAATTGAAAAAGCAAAACGTTTAGTCGAGCACAAGAAAGATGTTGTTATCTTACTTGACTCAATTACGCGTCTAGCACGTGCATACAACACCGTAATTCCTTCTTCTGGTAAGGTATTAACAGGTGGTGTAGATGCCAACGCCCTTCACCGTCCTAAGCGCTTCTTTGGTGCTGCACGTAACGTAGAAGAAGGCGGTAGCTTAACTATCATCGCAACAGCGCTAGTTGATACTGGTTCGAAAATGGATGAGGTTATCTACGAAGAATTTAAAGGTACAGGTAACATGGAACTTCACCTCTCTCGTAAGATCGCTGAGAAACGTGTATTCCCTGCTATCGATATCAACCGCTCAGGTACGCGTCGTGAAGAGTTACTAGCGAAAGCGGATGAGCTACAGAAAATGTGGATTCTACGTAAGATCGTTCACCCAATGAGCGAAACTGACAGCATGGAATTCTTGATTGATAAGCTATCAATGACGAAGACTAATGATGAATTCTTTGATGCGATGCGTCGCCAAAAATCATAATTCGCTGCACTGAGTCACATTTATTAAAAACGTCGCCCACGGGCGGCGTTTTTTATTGACAGAAATTACTGCATACTGAGATTGTATAGGCACGGATTATGCGTATTTGACTTAACAAGGAGGTGTTATGTTACGACGATGGTGTGCGTTAAGCTTACTGATCGCGAGTGTATTACAGCCTATTTCTGCGTTAGAAGTGACTGAAGCGAAAATTCAGCATGTTCAAACAATGCCTCAATTTGTCGCGCATATTGAAAGCCTCAAACCTTACTATGATCACAGTGATTTTCAGTCACTGGAAATTTTACTCGATCAACTTCCCGCTTTAACACAAGAGGTTGCTCGTAGCCAATTAATTCAATATGCCAGTGAAGTAAGACAGTTTAATGCTGCGCGTATTGCATGGTTAACCATTCAAGCCGAGCGACAATCGCCGTTTACTATCACAGAACAAGGTGATGGGTATACGGTGCAACGAATGGCTTTCTTTTATAGTAATCAAGCCAACGGACTGCTGCGTGAATGGAAAAAAGAATTAGTGAGCCATCACGCTGTGATTAACTTAGAGCGTGGAAAACTAACATTATCTGAATGGCTAAAAGGCGATTTAGAACAGCAACAGAAACGCAGCAAAGTGATAGTGCGCGCTATCCCGCAATTATCTAACTCTGCCATTGATGTTTTAGTCGAGCAGTTTCATTCTGATCCAAAGTTATTATGGCTACCTGATAACAGTATTATTGCCGTCCTTGCTGCCTATACAGATGACAGTCAATTATATGATTTACTGTGGCGTCGCCGTACCGATCAATACAGCTTGGCGGAAATACAACGTTTATCCATTACACCAGCTTCTGATTTTGTTGTTAGCCAGTTAATTGCAGCCACTTCAAACCCTTCACTTAAAGAGCCGGCTTATCGCGCATTGACGTCTTTTAATCCATTACCCGAGATGGCGAAATCGTTTTTGCAGATACAGCTAGGTGATCAGATTGAACGATCACTCATCACACCTTATTTGATGAAACAAGGTCATGATCATTGGTTACAACAATTATTAGCAATCAGTACTGATCCTGATTTAGTCGCGCATATCAAAGAAATATTACCGACAGGACAAATTCCGCCGATAACTCGTAAATAGTCTTTATTTTTATGAGGATTATGGCGCTATTATTTCTCTTTTTTGTGATGAAATTAGCGCTTGTTGATGGGTGTTTTAGTGCGCACAACTGGTTATACTAGCGAAAATCATTCTCATCCCTACGCCTCTATCTTTGATATTAAAGGCGTAGCTCAATCGTGGTATCAGATATGAAATTCAAGGATCTGCGAGACTTCATTGCCTATTTAGAACAGAACGGGCAGTTGAAGCGAATTAAGCAGGCTGTCGATCCAGATCAGGAAATAACGGAAATTAGCGACCGCACCTTACGTGCTGGTGGACCCGCGTTATTATTTGAAAATCCTATTGGCTACGATATGCCGGTACTGGCTAACTTATTTGGTACCCCGCAACGAGTAGCGATGGGGATGGGGCGCTCTGAAGTTAAAGAGTTGCGTGAAGTCGGTAAGCTATTAGCATATTTAAAAGAGCCTGAACCGCCACGTGGTTTTCGTGAAGCGTTAGATAAATTACCGGCGTTTAAGCAAGTGCTCAATATGCCAGTGAAGCGTCTGCGTAATGCACCGTGCCAGGAAATTGTGTGGCAAGGTGATGACGTTGATTTAGATAAAATCCCTGTGATGAGTTGTTGGCCTGATGATGTTGCGCCATTGCTTACGTGGGGATTAACGATAACCAAGGGGCCACATAAAAAACGCCAAAACTTAGGTATTTATCGCCAGCAAAAAATTGCTAAAAATAAAATCATCATGCGTTGGCTTGCTCACCGTGGTGGTGCGCTAGATTTACGTGATTGGATAGAAACCCATCCCGGTGAAAAATTCCCAATCACTGTCGCTTTTGGTGCCGATCCTGCCACTGTGCTCGGCGCGGTAACGCCTATTCCAGATACCTTATCGGAATATGCCTTTGCCGGATTATTGCGCGGTCGTCGAACAGAAGTAGTAAAGAGCTTGACCAATGACTTAGATGTGCCTGCGAGCGCAGAAATTGTGATGGAAGGTTATATTGATCCCGAAGAGTTTGCCGATGAAGGTCCTTATGGCGATCATACGGGTTACTATAACGAGAAAGAGCGTCATCACGTCTTTACCATCACTCACATCACAATGCGTAATGATCCTATCTACCACAGCACTTACACTGGTCGTCCGCCAGATGAGCCTGCGGTATTGGGTGTGGCACTCAATGAAGTCTTTGTGCCTATTTTACAAAAACAATTTCCTGAAATTACCGATTTTTACTTGCCGCCAGAAGGTTGCTCATACCGAATGGCAGTCGTGACGATGAAGAAGCAATATCCTGGTCACGCCAAGCGGGTAATGATGGGTGTGTGGTCTTTCCTGCGTCAGTTCATGTATACCAAATATGTGATTGTGTGTGATGAAAGTGTCGATGCGCGCAATTGGGATAGTGTGGTAGCAGCCATGACAACCCATATGGAACCTGTACGTGACACATTATTTATAGATAACACGCCGATCGATTCCTTAGATTTTGCCTCTCCAGTGGTTGGCCTTGGCTCTAAAATGGGCTTAGATGCAACGGTGAAGTGGGACGCTGAGCTTGCTAGTACGCCATCGATTGAAGCCAAATATGATGATCAATTTGATGTTGAAGCGGGTATTGTTGCGTTGCGTGACGCTTACCCTGAGATCATTGATATTTATTTACCGACTGCAAGCAAGCAGCAGATGGCGATTGTAAGTATTACCAATAGAGAATCGGATCAAGCGCTGCGTGTGATGCAAGGCGTTTGGGACTTCATTACGCAGTTTAGTGATGCAAAATTTATCATCTTGTGTGATCAAGACGTCAACGTGCGTGATTGGAACGATGTTATTTGGGCGATCACTACACGTATGGATCCTAGCCGTGATACGGTACAACTAGCATCAACATTAGACCAAAGTAGTAAGCTTGGATTAGATGCTACCAATAAATGGCCTGATGCCGTAGAACGTCAATGGGGCAACCCAATAGTTAAGAATCCGCAAGTTGTCGCAAAAATAGATGCAATTTGGAGCCAACTTGGGATCGAGAAGTAAAGGTTTATCGCTATACTGAGCGGTAGAGTAAGTATTATTTACTACTGCTTCAAATAGTAAGTAGTAAGAGTAAATTATGTATCAAGTACGCCTGTTGCCAAATAACATCACCTTTACTGCGTCAGCGCAGCAAACGGTATTACAAGCAGCGCTCGACGCAGGCATTACTTTTCCCAATCGCTGTCAGGTAGGGGCATGTGCTATGTGTATGTGTCGTAAAACATCCGGTGAAGTGAGTTATCAGTGAGAGCCAATGCTCACTGAAAAAGAACAAACGGAAGGGTGGATTTTTACCTGCCAAGCGATAGCGGAAAGTGACTTGGTGTTAACGTTAGACTAGAGGAAAACCATGTCTATCCAGTGCAAAGTAAAGTCAGTACAACCCTTAGCCGCGAACACATATCGCATTTTGTTAAAGCCTGAGCAGGCGATTGATTTCAAAGCGGGACAATATCTGCTTGCGGTAATGGGCGAGAAAGATAAGCGTCCATTTTCAATTGCCAGTAGCCCATGCCGTGAAGGCGAGCTTGAGCTACATATTGGTGCAGCAGAGCAAAATGCGTATGCTCTAGAAGTCGTAAAAGCGATGAAAGCGGCATTAGATTGCAATGAACCAGTGGTGATTGATGCTGCACATGGTAATGCATGGTTACGTCATGAAAGTGAGCGTCCACTACTGATGATTGCCGGTGGTACGGGCTTTTCTTATATCCGTAGCATGTTAGATAATTGCATTAGCCGTGGTTTAACCCAACCTATTTTTGTGTACTGGGGAGGCCGTAGTATTGATCAGCTGTATTCCAACGATGAAATGCAGGCGTTAGCTGAAAAACATGACAACATTACTTATGTACCAGTCGTAGAAGAAGCGCTGGAGAATTGGCAAGGCAAAGTGGGTAACGTATTAGATGCAGTTGCTGAAGACTTTGTTTGTTTATCCGCTTATGACATTTATGTTTGCGGGCGTTTTGAAATGGCGGGTGCTGCCCGTGAGCGTTTCTGCAGTGATAAAAATGCACAAAGGGAACATATGTTTGCTGACGCATTTGCGTTTATTTAACGATTAAATATTTTGATACAAAGCCAGCGTTAAACGCTGGCTTTGTTGTTCTTATAAGCGGCGACTTATCGAAGGCTTTGCTGAACTTTGCGTTTTACCCACGTTTCATTTAGCCACAGTGAAAACATTATGATCACGCCACCGACTATCAAACGTGGATAGTCGACATCACGATTCCAAATCACAATGTTCACAATCAACCCTGCTGGCACCAGTGCATTATTCATGATTGCAAGAGCGCCTGCATTGACTAACGTCGCCCCTTTATTCCAGATGAAATACCCCAAGCCTGAAGCAATTACACCAAGATAAACTAAGATCCCCCATTGAGTATCAGTCGTTGGTAGTTTGTCGTTATTGCCAAACAGTAAGAACATCGGCAATGCGATACAAATGGCACCAATATAAAACCAGCCAAATACCGTATGTTGTGGTAGCTCTGTGGTTTCTTGTTCGATAATTCGTTTATAGCCTACTTGCCCGATAGCAAAGCACAGGTTTGCCCCTTGGACGATGAAAAAGCCGATAATAAAGTTTTGGTTGATACCTTCAAACTTGATAACAGCAGCACCCAATACCGCTATTGCTGCTGTGAGCAAATACCAAGGAGAAAACTGTTTATGGAGTGCATCGTAAATTAAAGTGACATAAATCGGAGTGAAAATAGTAAACAGTAATACTTCAGGCACACTGAGATATAAAAAAGATTGGTAGTAGAAGCAATACATAATCCCTAATTGGCAAGCGCCAACCATCATTAATTTGAGAGCCAATTTGGGATGAATGTGTTTAAAGCGTAAAAAAGGGATAAAAACCAGCGCAGCTAAACTGACACGAGTTAATACAGAAAACCAAGGGTCAACCTGGCCGGCAAGGTAGACGCCTATTAAGCTAAAAGAAAACGCCCATAAAAGGGTGATGACAGATAAATATCCCATTACGCTAGCAATATCCATATAGAGAATTAAGGATATTAGTGTAACGAAAGTTAATCTTGTCGCCTATGAAAAATATAGAGTAGAAAATAACAGGTATGAGCAGCAGCCAACGGTATTGGCTGCTGGATTAAGAGAGGTTATAGCTAGATTATTTCAGTGGAACCATTAATAAATCAACAGGCGTACGGCTTAGTAGCTGGCGAGTTGACGATAGTATTTTGCTCCAGAAATCTTGATGATGACCACAAATCACTAAATCAATATTCATGTTTTTTATCGCATGACAAATTTCTTCACTCAGATCACCACTACCGACAAGGGTATGTGACACTGGATATTGTGTTTTTTGTGCCAGTTGGTGAAGTCGTGTTTGCGCATCATTTTCAGCGCGCTCATGCATCTCTGCTAAATTAATATCAATGAGTCCGGTGTATAAATCAGCGTAATCAACATCGATGTGGATCAGAGATAATTTAGCATCGAGGGCTTTGGCTAATAGCGCAGCCTTATGGACTAATACTTCGCTATCGTTTGATAAATCAATGGCGGCAAGGATATGTTTATAGACCATTAACTGACACTCCATATTCATTAGGTATCATTCATATTAGCATTGAGTATGGGGTAAAAATATCGATTTGGTCGCATCTTATTGCGGAGTTAGTGGTTAATTATTTTTCAAAAACAAGTAAGCGTTTTTGCTATTGATTTCGTATTTCATGAAAAATAAAGAGAATTATCTCTATATTTTTTTTCGTTAGTTGCATTCTAAACAATGCACAGTGACAATGTCTTGATTACACTTAAACAAACAGGAGTAGTGCAATGTTAGCCAAGGCTATGGTTGATAACCTAAACGAGCAAATCAACTTAGAATTTTTCTCTTCAAACCTATACTTACAGATGAGTGCATGGTGTGAGGATAAAGGTTTTGAAGGTGCTGCTGAATTTTTACGTGTTCATGCCGTTGAAGAAATGGAACATATGCAACGTTTGTTTACTTATGTAAGCGAAACAGGTGCTTTGCCAATTCTTGGTACTATTGAGGCACCAAAACATGAATTCGCATCATTAGGTGATGTATTCCGTGAAACTTACGAGCACGAGCAATTAATTACTAAGAAGATCAATGAGCTTGCTCATGTTGCATTTACTACGCAAGATTACTCAACATTTAACTTCTTGCAATGGTATGTATCAGAGCAACATGAAGAAGAAAAATTATTTAAAGGCATTTTAGATAAAATTGAATTAGTCGGTGAAGACGGTAAGGCACTATTCTTTATTGATAAAGATTTATCCGCGATGGCAAAAGCAGAGTCTACATCTGTTATGGATTCACAAGCCTAATATTGATAGGGAGCGAATTTGCTCCCTTATCTCCCGGCGTGTGGAACCGCATTTTTTGGGAGAATATATATGAGTAGTGATGCATTTCTTTTCGCACTTTTTTTAGTGGCAGTTGTTAATACGTTCCGTTATATAAGTACCTTAAGAACATTGCTGGTGGTAATGCGAGAATGTGATCCCCTTTTGTATCAGCAAGTGGATGGACGCGGTTTTTTCTCCTCTCAAGGTAATGTCAGTAAACAAATCCGTTTATTTCATTACATCCGCAGTGAGCAATATAAAAAGCATCATGATCCGGTCTTTATGGCTAAATGTATTAAAGTACGTAAGCTATTTGTTCTCGCCAGTACCTTTATGATCACTTTTTTTATCGCGATCTTTGCGGTTGCCTTTCTTGGCTACTAACACTTCTTTCGACAGAGTACTAAGAACCTTATCTTGAGGCTAGCTATGCGCGTGTCTGATGTTTAGTATGATCCCAATATAATATGACGGATAGGCTATATCGATAGCCTATTTTTGCGTATCGCTAATCATAGAGAAACAGAAACGTTATGGAAAAGTTCATATATTGGTGGTCGTCGTTAGAAAAGGGCGCATCTGTCGATTGGATGTATAACATTGGCTTACTGTTATTGTTGAGCTCGGTGCTATGGGGTGGATGGATCTTATTGTCACGTCGTTTAGCTACGGTGGCAGAAAAAAGCCAGTTTATTTGGGATGATGCATTAATCAGTGCAATCCGTGCGCCTATTACGCTATGTATTTGGGTTTGGCCAGGCTTGCTGTCAATTGGCATATTAATTGATAACTTGAGCACTTATTCCAGTACATCATTATCGACTCTTCGTCATCTGTTGCTGATCTGGACCATTATTTGGACGCTATTTCGTTTAATTTCCAATATGGAGCAGACCATATTGGAAAACCGACCGCAGCGTGATACGACAACCGTTAATGCGATATCGAAGATTTTACGTTTAATCGTCATGGTGTTTGGCGGTTTAATTGCGATGCAAAATCTAGGCTTGAGCTTATCAGGCCTACTAACCTTTGGTGGTGTTGGTGGTTTAGTTGTCGGTATGGCAGCGAAAGATCTGCTGGCAAATTTCTTTGGCGGCATGATGTTATATTTTGATCGTCCTTTTAAAGTCGTTGACTGGATCCGCAGTCCTGATCGTCAAATTGAAGGTACGGTAGAGAAAATTGGCTTCCGTATGACGATTATCCGCACCTTTGATAAGCGTCCACTGTATGTGCCTAACTCTGTGTTTAGCTCGGTGGTGGTAGAAAATGCATCTCGCATGCTCAACCGCCGTATTAAGCAAAGTGTCGGTTTACGTTATTGTGATGCTGCAGTTGTGGGTGATGTTGTACGTGATATCAAAACCATGCTACAGAACCACCCAGATATCGATACTCGACAAACCTTGATTGTGAGCTTTGATACTTACGGTGCGTCGTCACTCAATATTTTGGTATACACCTTTACCAAAACGGTTGAGTGGGCTAAGTACAAAGACGTACAGCAGAATGTGATGCTGAAAATTGTTGAGATTGTGCATTCGCATAGGGCCGATTTTGCTTTCCCAACCACAACATTAGATATGCCTGCAGCGGCATCTACGGCACTGGTCTCTATTGAGCGTATTCAGCAAGCTTGATCGGTTTGCTATCAGGATAAATTATTACGGTTGGTATTACGCCATTAGGTAGGTAAAATAGCCGCCGCGAGAGAGAAAGGATGCTAGCGACTAGCATCCTTTTTTCGTTTTTCCCTTAGTGTTTTTGAAAGGCAGATAGTAATTCATGGCAAATAAATACGATGTCGTCATTATCGGTGCGGGTGCTGCAGGACTGATGTGTGCAGCCGAAGCGGGTAAGCGTGGTCGCTCTGTATTGGTGGTTGATCACGGTAAGAAGCCGGGACGTAAAATCCTGATCTCGGGTGGCGGTCGTTGTAACTTTACCAATATGGATGTGGCCGCGAATAATTTTGTTTGTCGTAATCCGCACTTTGTGAAATCTGCGCTATCTCAATACACCCAATGGGACTTTATTGGCATGGTGTGCCAACACGGGATTGATTATGAAGAGCGTGATCATGGTCAGTTATTCTGTCTAGATTCAGCAAAAGATATTGTTCAAATGCTGTTGTCTGAATGTGATATGCCAAACATCGCCCAGCGTTACCAAGTCGATGTTCATACTATTGAAAAGACCGATTCAGGCTTCACTCTTGGCCTTAATACCGACACCGTTAGCTGTGAATCGCTGGTGGTTGCCACCGGCGGTTTATCGATGCCGAAACTGGGTGCAACTCCTTTTGGTTATCAAATTGCTGAACAGTTTGGTTTGAAAATGCTCCCAACCACAGCAGGCCTTGTACCGTTTACTTTACATGTAGAAGATAAAGAAGCATTGGCTGATCTGTCTGGTATTGCCGTTCCAGCGGTCGTTGAAACTGAGGATGGCACTTCATTTAAAGAAAATTTACTGTTTACTCACCGTGGTTTATCAGGTCCTGTTATTTTACAAGTATCGTCATACTGGAAACCGGGTCAGAAGATCACCGCAGATTTATTACCGCATTTAACCTTGGCTGACACGTTAAGTGAAATGCGTGAAGCACACCCGAACCAAAGCTTAAAGAACTCACTGTCTCGCTTACTACCTAAGCGTCTTATCGAGGCTCTGATTGAGCGTGGGGATGTACAAGATAAACCGTTAAAGCAGCTTAATCACAAAGAGCTGGCATTACTGAGTGAATATTTCCACCAATGGCAGATCGCGCCAAATGGTACAGAAGGTTACCGTACAGCAGAAGTGACATTAGGCGGTGTTGATACCGATGAACTATCCTCCAAAACCATGGAAACTAAGACGTTGAAAGGCTTGTTCTTTGTCGGTGAAGTGATGGATGTGAGTGGTTGGTTAGGCGGCTATAACTTCCAGTGGGCATGGAGCTCTGGTTATGTTGCTGGGCAATATGCCTAATTTTGTGTAAAGACAATAAAGTTTGCCCGTAAGCACTAAAGTTTGCCCATAAGAGCATTTTGAAACAATAAAGTTTGCCCGTAGTGGCTCTGCTTACTATGATTAGTGTAGGTAAAACTTATTGGATTGAGTATGGGACGCGGGCGTAAACTAGAGTCGTTTAAAGACTTTGAGCGAGCATTAAAGAATAAATACGGAATCGGCCAAGGCTCAGATTATAAGCCTTGGCTTAGGACTGTTGATGTAAAGTCTAAAGGTGCGCGCTCATTAATCTATGGTAGGAAGTCTCAAAGAGATCACCATATGATGTCTTCAATCGAAAGTGAGCATTTCTTCCTAGCTGAGTCTTTAAACTGCGTGGTTGATATTAGAGAGCAATTTCCGCTTCTTCCCCTTAATCTCACCCAAAAAGTCGCGAAAAACCTAGGTGTTGAACACCCAAAACATCCAATTACCAAAGAACGGATTATTATGACAACAGATCAGTTGCTCACGATAGACTCCCCTCAAGGCACTATATACCATGCAATCTCTGTAAAACCTGAAGATGATTCAGGTGATTTACGTATACTCGAGAAAATAGATATAGAGCGAGTTTGTTGGGAGTTGCTTGATGTTAAGTTCAGCTACTTTACGGGCAATGAATTAACGAGAGTTCAAAGCAGCAACCTTCAGTGGGCTTCATTCCCGTTTCGTAAGAATCCGATAAGCTTTTCTTGTGACCAGATTCATTGTGCTCTCTCTGTCGTGGCTGTTGGGCAATACTTTGTTGAAGACCTCTGCAGCCAGCTAATCTCAAGAAACATAACATCTCATGAAGACGCTTTATTACTAGTACGTTTCCTCATTGCCGATAAATTTATCGATGTGGATTTATCGACTAATATCCCTGAATCAGGGCTTATTGATATTAAGTATGTAACAGCAAAGCAGGAGGACACTTTATATGGAGCTTCCTAGAAATAGCGTTTGGAGCTTGAAAGATTCTGAATTGCTTGAAGATGGACTCTATCGTCTGTTGGATATCATGCAGGATGTTGAGTCTGTTATTCTGTATTCACTTACCGATACTTCAACAACGGTAAGGCCTGTAGCTGTTTCTCTAGAAGGTTTTATTGAACTTGTTTCCAGTCGCAAAGCTAAAAAAGCACAATATGAGTTGCCAACTTACCTTTTAGTTGATGAAGAAAATATTTCAGATGAGCACATTGCCCGTCGAGACAAAAATTATGATTTAATCAAAGGAATTATATCAGACAGTGCTTTTGTTTTTGATTACGCGACCAAAAAACGCTCACCTCAACTTGCTGAATATTCGAAAAAAATTAATGTTGATCGTAAGTCATTAGCACGGATACTTACTCTATATTGGCGAAATGGGCAGGATAAAATGGCTCTGTTACCTGCATTTTCGAAAAGTGGAGGTTCAGGGCAAGAGCGAACTCTAGTAACGAAACCCTTAGGATCACCAAAACGGCCAAGAACTATAGCAGTTGAAAGAGTCGCTAAGTATATCGTGAATGATGATGACAAAAACAAATTCAAAAAAGCACTAAAGAAATACTACCTAAAAGAATCTGGGCTGACGCTATCAAAAACCTATGACAACCTGCTCAAAGATAATTATTCAAAAGAGGTCAAGCAGGCAGAGGCATGTGGTAGGCCCCCTTTAGTCCCAACTAAAAAACAGTTTAGTTATTGGCGTACAAAGCTATTCAGTAAAGATCAGATAATCAAGCAACGAACCTCAGAGAATGATTACCTCAGAAATAAAAGGGGAGCGCTAGGCAGCATTACTGATCGAAGTTATCTCCCTGGTACTCACTTTGAAATAGATGCCACAGTTGCGGATGTGCATATCGTGTCTGAGCTCGGTTCTCAGTACGTCTTAGGGCGACCGACGATTTATATCGTTGCAGACAGGGCGAGTCGAATGATAGTTGGTATGCACGTATCGCTTTATCACGCTTCATGGCGTGCAGCGCGTCAGGCATTAACGAATAGTTTCTTACCTAAATCTAATTATTGTAAAAGCTTTGGTATTGATATTGAAGACTCTGAATGGCCCTGTGCTCACATTCCGAAAGAGTTGGTTTGTGATAATGGTGAAATGATTGGGGTTCAACCCCGAAAAGCACTGACACCAATGACCCAATTATCATTTTCCCCACCATATAGGCCAGATTGTAAAGGTGTGGTAGAAAAGCGATTTGATATTATCAATAAAGAAGTACTTCATGAGTTACTGGGTACAACGAGAGGTGGTCAGGTTGTACGAGGTAGTCGAGATCCTAGAAAAGACGCAATCTATACGCTTAAGGAAGTTACGGCTGAAATAATAAAGGCGGTACTAGAGCATAATCGTTCGATTCTTGATGATTTAGCCTTTTCTAGCCCTTTACTCATCGAAAATGACTTATCACCAACTCCCCTGAATTACTGGAAAATACATCTCAAAAAGCATAGGCATGAGCTTCAATCAGCTAATCGTGATGAGGTTATAGCTAGGTTGCTGCCTTCAGCAGAAGTAAGTATGACTCGAAGCGGAATATATTTTAATGGTATGTATTACTCTTGTTCAGAAGTTGAGGAGCTTAATTTGGCATCTGTCGCTAGGTCATCAGGACGTTGGAGGCTAGAGGCGCGCATAGATGAAAATACAACGAATTATATCTATGTTCGCTTAGATAAAAACAGAGAGTTCATTAGGTGTAACTTGTTACCGCGGAGTCGAATGTTGGGTGATAAGTCTATGTATGTAGTGGTCAACTAAAATTGGCCACGGTTTTAGAGTTTTCCCAATATAATCGTTCTGATTCGTTGGGAGTTAGGCCGCCATTATATTGATGCGGCCTGAGTTGACAGTAATACCCGATAATGTAGCGGATGATCTCTTGTTGAGCTTCAGCAAAACTACGATAACCCACTGTTGGCACCCATTCGGTCTTTAAGCTTCTAAAGAAACGCTCCATTGGTGCATTATCCCAGCAATTTCCTCGGCGAGATAAACTCTGTTTTATCTTAAAACGCCACAGTAATTGACGGTACTTTCGACTTGTATAGTGGCTACCTTGATCGCTGTGGAACATGACGCCTTTCGGCTTACCACGCGACTCATAAGCCATTGAAAGAGCTTTGCCTGTCAGACTGGAATCAGGTGATAAAGACATCGACCAACCAATCACTTTGCGGGCAAAAAGATCAATAACAACCGCTAAATACATCCAGCGATTTCCTGTCCAAATATACGTAACATCACCAACCCAAACTTCATTTGGGGCGGTAACAGCAAACTGTCGGCCCAAGTGATTTGGAACCTCAACATGTTCTTGAGAAGCCTTTCTGTATCGATGCTTTGGCTGTTGGCAACTGACTAAACCAAGCTCTCTCATGAGTTTTGTTGCTCGGTATCGGCTCAGTTTTAAACCCTGATTTGTGACTATATCTGCAATAGTCCTCGCTCCCGCAGAGGCGTTGCTTGCTGCGTGGGCCTCACTAACTAAGCTGCGAAGTTTGACTGTTTCCGCCCTAATCGCTGTTGGACGCTTTAGCCAATAGTTATAACTACTTCGATGAACATTGAAGACTTCGCATAATGTTTTTACGCTATAGCTCTGCTTGAGTTTCTTGATCATCAAGAATTGTTCAGTGAGTCCGACATCAACAGAGCCGTGGCTTTTTTTAATATTTCATTATGCTCTTCAAGACGAGCTAACTTCTTTTTTAATTCCCGAATTTCTATTTGCTCAGGGGTCATAGGCGAAGCTTTTGGCGTTTTGCCTTGTCGTTCTTGTTTAAGCTGACGAACCCATTTATCCATCGTGGATTTACCCACATTCATGGCTTGGGCGGCTTCTGCCACTGAGTAATTTTGATCAATCACTAACTGTGAAGCCTCGAGCTTGAATTCTGCGCTGAATAGTCGTCTTGTACGATTTGTCATAGTGTCACCTGTTAACGTATGAAGTGATGATATCACCTCTAACTAAGTGACCAAATTCACTATGCCACTACACTCAAGCGTAAGGGACTTGTGTGAAGAGATCCTCTCAACATTAGATCTTACCCTTGATAGAGAAAAAACGAAGCCTGCGGGAACGATAGGTGCTTTAATTCGACAACTTGAGCAGTGTATGAAATCAAGCTTTATAGGCATGCTGGTTATTGATGAAATGCAGAATTTGCAGTTCAAGCGAACGGGTGGAGAAAACAATCTACTAAAATTTCTACATAGATTGATGAATAAACTAGGTATTCCTCTTTTCTTTGTAGCAAACCCTCCGTTTGATAAATCTTTGATTAAAGAGCTAAAAGCAGCCCGTCGAGCTGAAAGCGGGTATCACCACACTATGTCTGTATTAGAGCGTGAAAGTGATTCATGGAATACGTTTGTAGATCAGCTTTGGCAATATCAATGGACGAGTGTGTATACAAAGCTGACGAAAGAACTTAACGATGCTCTTCATACACTTTCGGTGGGTAATATTGATATGGCGAGCCGTACCTTCCGAGAAGCGCAACGGTTAGTTATTGGCGCTGATGATGAGCGTATTACTTCGGCAACATTAGAAGCAGGTAATGCTGCTGCGTGTGGCCTTTCAAAACAAACTAAAGAAGTTAATGAGCTTAAAGCGGCTACTTTGCTACCCAAGGGGAGGAAACGTAGTGCTCGAACCACAGAAAGTCCAGAGGTAAAAACTATCGATAAAACGGGGGATATAACTAAACCACAGCACCCTGAGTTTGCTTCTAAGCTTATTGAGTTAGTTGACGCCGTTGACCTAAAAAGCCGAATTAATGATCCTGATCTGTTCCAACAAGCAGCTGGATTAGAGGACCCGATGAGTTATCTAAGGTCTAGAAATATCGTTCTTGACGATCCACTCTCAGAATTAGCCTATAGTTAATTAATAGGGCTTATCTAAACTGGAGATTCATCATGCAGCTGCCTACAGCACTAGCTGATGAATCTCTATTTAGCCGTATATGTCGTTATTTAGCTATTAGTGAGCTTCCCCTTGAGCAAGCCTTGCAAAAACTTGTGGGCGACGGGAGAGGTGCTATTCATCCTTACCTTACATCCAATTTGCACATTACTGGTCAATTCTCCGAAGAATCGCCAGAAGTACTTCAATCTAATCAAACTCTGCGTCCGTTATTTTCCTATTACTTGCCGCAATATCGAACCATTCTTGAAAATGTAACGACCAATACAAATGACATACTAAGAGCGAGCCAACTTTCTACCTTTCGCGGCAAAGAACGATTATCTGTAAAGCACTGCGCTTTGTGCGCTAAAGATGATGTATATAATTTTGGTGTAGCCTACTGGCACCTAGCTCATCAAATCCCTGGTGTTGAAGCTTGCTCGGTACATCGCACTTGGTTGGTACACAATGAGCTCTTAGATCGTAGCCACGCAAGTGGCGTCTTACTTCCTGATATCAGAGTCGAGCCTATTTATTGTAATGAGCTTGCGAGGGAGTTCTCAAAGTTCTCATTAAATAAAATTAGAAGCTTACAATCTAAGAAACAAAGCGTTGTCACTATTAGTGACACTTACCTTAAAAAGCTCAGGATCAATGGTGGTTTAACACTAAGTGGTCGAGTCAAACGGAAAAAGATAGCTAAGGAGTTGTTTGAAATATCTGAAGAGTTATTTCCCACGCAGTCTGATTTATCACTTAGAACACCTGAAGATTATCGCTTTGTTTCATCCCTGCTTTCTGGTCAATATCCTCAACACCCATTTAAGCACCTCCTATTTGAGTTCTATTTGTCTCGCAGTAAACACGATGATGAACCTGAAACTCGAATCATGAACGTTAATGCCCCTATAAACAAAGAAGACCATTGCTGTGATTTATTGAGATCAGGGTTATCAATGGCAGCGGTAAGCAGAGAAATTGATAAAAGCAGATGCTATGTGAAAAGTATCGCTTTGAAAAACAATATCCCTGTTAACTTAAAGCCCAAGAAAATCACCCTGAATATCAAGAATTCGATAATTAAATGGGCTAGAAAAGGCTTTCATCGAGATGTTTTAGCTAAGCTCCATGATATTTCTACTGGCAGTGTAGAGCTAATTATCTCTACGACTGCGGGTCTTGTTGAGTGGCGAAAACAATGTAAAGTTGAATCTTTACGGCGTAGATATTGCTGTCAAATAATACGGTTTATTGCTTCTAATCCTAAGGCTTGCCGACAAGAGGTTAAAAGCATTAATGAAGCGGCATTTTATTGGTTGTACATTCATGAACATCAATGGCTTGAAAGTGTACTTCCTGTTGCTACTCAAACACAGCATGTAGGGAGAGTTGATTGGCACCAGCGTGATAAACTATTGGTGGCTGAAATATGTTCAATCATGCAGCAACACCAAAACCAGTTATCAAGAACGCAGCTCGATAAGCTGCTAGGAGGTCATGGTTGGTTAACGAAGAAAAAGCACAAACTGCCTAGAGCATTAATGAAATATCAAAGTTTGCTCAAAGAAAAGCGATAGTAAAGACCTACCTATATTTGTATTCCTTATTATGACTTAGATCATGTCTAATCCGTCTAAACCCTACTCAATCCGATGTACACTTTAAGCTAAACATGTCATATTGCAGCATAGTTTTAATTGAATTTGAGTATGGTTTTTAGATGACCCAAAGATGGCTTTCAGTAGAAGAGATTGCAACTCACCTTGGTGTGAGTAAAGACACCATCTACGCCTGGCGAGAAAAGAAAGGCTTGCCTGCGCATAAGGTTGGTCGGTTTTGGAAATTTAAGGTCGATGAGGTAGATAGCTGGGTTAGAAATGGAAGTGCCTCCGAGCCATCTGAGGGGACTTCAAATGAGTAATTCTAAATACAAGTTATCTCTTACGCTAAGGCCTGCGTTAATTCATGAAAGTAGAGTCGTTGCAGAGCAATATACTCAACTAAAAGACTGGCAGTTGGTTCGTGACGAAGTGCTAACGAATAATCTATTGCAAGCTCGGACTGAGAGCACATCTAAAACCATATATGGCGAAGTCTCTAAGCGTCTGAAGAATTTAACTGATGATGAGCTGTTGTTAATGACTACGTCAGACTTAGATGCGAAGCACCTAGTTTGGCTAGCTATTTGTCGTGAATACCTGTTCACATATCAATTTGCTGTTGAGGTCTTATGTGAGCATTTCAACAAAAGTCGGCTTCATCTCTACCCTGAAGATTATGTTGCATTTTTTAACGCAAAAGCTGAATGGCATAGTAATTTAGACAGCATTACTCAACAGTCAAGATATAAAGCTCAGCAAACTATGTTCAAGATGCTTGCTGAGTGCGGCTTAGTCAATGAGGATAAAGAGATTCTACATCAACACGTCTCTGCGCAACTTCAAGAGCTTATCAAGCAAACTAATGCAGATTTCTTAAGAATATATCCTGGGGACTACAGCTAAAATGGCAGGAAAATTCAATAGCGTTTTAACTAAATCAAGCCTCAAAGATGCCTATGCACACTTAACGGATGTGCTTGCAAGTGATCCATTTATCAAAATGGAAGGGTTAAATGGTGATATCCCTTTCCATATCTGCCCTTTTGATCCTGCGCTTCAAAATGATATCAATTTATTGATTCGACAGATAAAGAACTACCTAATAGATGCTCAGGTAAAAGTGCTTGAGATCAATCTATATGACTTAGTCATAGAGATTGCAAAAGAGGAAGGCGATTGGGAGTGGCTACTAGAAAACGAAGTAACGATGGCAAAGGATGTCTTCAAAGAGCAGCTACAGGGCATCATTGATACCAAGCCTGTGCTCATTCCTGCAATTGTCGACAAAATGGCTGAGGCTGAATTTGACCTGCTATTGATAACTGGTGTCGGTGAGGTTTTCCCATATGTGAGATCTAGTAACCTTTTGGAAAATTTACAGATAAAAGCAAAAGAAAAACCAACGCTAATGTTTTACCCTGGTCAATATAAACACTCCGTTGAAAAAGGCACCTCTTTAGTCCTATTTGGGACTTTAGAAGACGACAAATACTATCGCGCATTTAATATCTTAGATCGGGCAATCTGAAGGAAGTAGTAAAAGATGAGTATGAAATTAGAGCAGCTATTTAGCAAACAAGTTGATCGTACTATCGAAGGTGTTATTAAGGCTGACGACGATGTAGCCTTATATCTCGAGTTGGATGAATATGTAATCACCGATGAAGTAGCTAAGCGACTTGATATTTTCCTCGATGCCTATTTGAATTACCAAGGTGCCAACGGAGTTTGGGTGTCAGGCTTTTTTGGGTCTGGCAAATCACACCTGCTGAAAATGCTTGCTCTATTATTAGAAAATAATCCCATCGAAGACATTACTCCTTTAGAGGTTTTCTTGGAGAAGCGTCCTCTTAACGAAGGCGGTATCTTTGCCAATGATCTTAAACGTGCAGTAACTATCCCTTCAGAGAGTATCCTGTTTAATATCGACCAAAAGGCCGATGTCATCAGTAAAACCGAGATGGATGCCCTTATCGCTGTATTTGTTAAGGTCTTCGACGAACACTGTGGCTTTTATGGTAAGCAAGCTTATATTGCACAGTTTGAACGTGAATTAGCTGATGATGGCCTTTTAGAAGATTTTGTCAGCATTTTTAAAAATATCAGTGGTATGGAATGGGAAAAAGGTCGTGCGCGAGCCAAGCGAATGGGCGACTCTATCGATAAAGCTTACAACAAAGTATCCGCTCAAAGTGTCACAGGTATTTTAGATAAATACCGTGCAGACTACCGACTCTCTATTGAAGATTTTGCTGAGCAAGTGCAAAGCTATATTGCAACGCAGAAAGAGGGTTTCCGCTTAAACTTCTTTATCGATGAGGTTGGTCAATATATAGCAGGTAATACTAAGCTGATGACCAACCTGCAAACTGTTGCTGAGAGCCTTGCTACCAAGTGTAAAGGTCAGGCTTGGGTTATTGTCACGGCTCAGGAGGATATGTCTTCGGTACTCGGTGAAGCAAGCCAAAAGAGTGAGAATGACTTTACTAAGATTCAGGCCCGTTTTAAAAACCGAATGAAATTGACTAGTCAGGATGTGGCTGAGGTTATTCAGCGCCGCCTGCTTGAGAAGAAAGAGGAGTTAGTCCCTACTCTCTCCGACCTGTTCCATCAGCAAGAGAATAATTTTAAAACCTTATTTGATTTTGCTGATGGTTCTCAAACCTATCGCAACTATCGTGATAGAGAACACTTCATTCAAAGCTACCCCTTTATCCCTTACCAGTTTACTTTGTTCCAGTCAGCTATTCAGAATCTGTCTTTACATAGTGCCTTCGAAGGTAAGCACAGCTCAGTGGGTGAGCGCTCAATGTTGGGTGTATTCCAGCAAGTTGCTATTGCTATTAAAGATCATCAACTTGGAGAGCTGGCTACTTTCGATTTAATGTTTGAAGGTATCCGTACAGCACTGAAAACGGCTATACAGCAATCCATTATCAAGGCAGAAAAACAACTAGATAATATGTTTGCAATACGCCTCCTTAAAGCCTTATTCCTAGTGAAATACGTCAAAGAGTTTAAGCCTAGTGTGCGCAATCTTTGCGTGTTAATGCACGATAGCTTCGAGCGTGATATTCCGTCACTAAAGCTGGAAATAGAAGAAGCCTTAAACCTGCTGGAAAAGGAGAGCTACATTCAGCGTAATGGCGAAGTCTACGAATACCTTACTGATGAAGAACAAGATATTGAGCAAGAGATCAAGAATACTGAGGTAGACAACTCAGTCATTACCAGTGAGCTCGAAAAGCTAATTTACGATGCAGTCCTTAAAACTAGAAAAATTCGCTGGGAAGAAAATAAACAAGATTACAGCTTTAGTCGTAAACTGGACGACAATCTTTCAGGGCGCGAACATGAGCTAGCAATCAATGTAATCTCACCCTTTTATGATAAGTTAGTGCCTCTAGAAAAACATAAAGTTGATACAGTTTATGTAGACGAAGTAAGAATAGTGATGGCTGACAGTGAGCGTCTATACAGAGACTTAATTCTCTATCATCAAACTGAAAAGTACTCGGTACACGCAACTAAAAGTACTCAGCAAGATTCCATTAAGCGAATAATTGCCGAGAAACGCAGCTATAACGCAGAGCGACTATTACAGTTAAAGCAGTTGGTAGCCAAGTTGATTGGTACAGCTAAATATTATGTCGCAGGACAAGATCTCGAACTCACAGGTGACGATGGTCAAAGTAAAATAATCAAAGCCTTTGGCGAGTTGATTAAACGCACCTATCCCAACCTAAAGATGTTGCGTGAAGTTAGTTATAGCGAGAACGACATTCCAGGTATTCTCACTAAAGCAGAGCAAGGCCTTTTTGGTGATGAAACTCAACTGCCTGAATCCCAGCAAGAGATGCTGTCCTTTATTCAGAGCAATAGTCGTGGCGGCGTGAGAACTACGGTAAAGTCCCTGTTAGAAAAATTTGAAGGCAAGCCCTACGGTTGGTCATTTGCAGCGGTACTCTGTACGCTTGCGCACCTCTGTGGCCGTGCTAAGGTCGAAGTGCGAGAGTCAACAAATCTATTGGATGATGCTGATCTAGCTAAAGCACTGAAGAGCACCCCCCTGCATGGCAGCTTGATACTTGAGCCACAAGTAGAGTTTAGCCAGTCACAGATCCGAAAAGTCAAAGAGTTCTATAATGACTACTTCGATAAAGTAGCTCATGCCACTGAGGTAAAGGCATTAGCCAAAGAGGTACAAGAAAGCTTTGTCGAGCAGAGCAACGCGATAGATAAGCTTTTAGCCCTATCGGAACAATATCCCTTTATTCGTGCCTTATCGCCTATATTAGCCGAACTACAAGCACTAAAAGCAAAACCGTATACTTGGTTCATGTCAGAGCTAGTTAGCGATGAGGACAAATGGTTCGACTTCAAAGAAAACACCATAGACCCAATCATCAAGTTTATGAAGGGTCCTCAAAAAGGCAGCTATGACAAAGCTAAGCAGTTATTAACGACTCAAAAGCCCAACCTTGACTATGTGAGTAGCTCAAACGGAAAGAGCGCCTATCAACACATAACCGATGCTTTAGTCAGCCAAGATATATACAAAAGCAGTACTATTGTGCAACTAAAGGCCAATACTGAAAGCTTAGCAAAAGAGCTAAATGAGCTTTTAGTCAAAGAACGTGCACTGGCGATTAGCAGTGTCGAGTCATTGAAGAAAAAACTCACAGGTTTTGATGAATATCAGGCATTAGATCAGAGTAAACAAGCATCGTTAGCATCGGCCTTCGATACCGCTATTGGCAAACTCAATGAGCAGAGCCTAATCGCCATGTTAAGGGATGAAGTGCGCCGTTTTGAGGATCAAAAATATTCAAGTCTAGTCCAGCAGCTAATGACCTGGAGTCAGCCTGCTCCTGAACTAGTAAAACCAAAGCACTCAACGACAAAGCAACCTGAAGCTGCTGGTAATGTCAGTGATAAGCCATCTCAGGAAAAAGCTGGTGTAGAAGAGTCAACTGCTGCACCGCAAACCATCACCGCCAGAAACATGAAGGTGGAATTTCACAAACCTTGGTTAGCCAATGAGCAAGATGTAGAACAGTACCTAGAAGAGTATAAAAAGGCTCTATTAGCAGCGATTAATGATGGGAAGCATATACAGTTATGATATCGGAACTATCACTAGAGAATTTCGCAGCATTTAAGAAGCTAGATCTGAAGTTCACTCCTGGAATTAATATAATTATTGGTGAGAATAGTTGTGGTAAAACACAGCTATTAAAGTCGATTTATGCGCTGTCATCAGAACAAGATATAACGTCTAAATTATTAGGTTTATTTAAACCTCATAATGAAAAGTTATCAGGAATATATCACCGTGGTGGTAAGGGAAAAGCGAAAGTAACCATCACAGACTCCTCAGATCAAGTATC
The DNA here is from genome assembly GCF_000153325.1 of Photobacterium sp. SKA34. Classification (GTDB taxonomy): domain Bacteria; phylum Pseudomonadota; class Gammaproteobacteria; order Enterobacterales; family Vibrionaceae; genus Photobacterium. The sequence continues at coordinate 87,268 of NZ_CH724146.1, read as the reverse complement.
TAAGATTGAGTTTGGACCACAAATGGAAACGGCTCATAGACAATCAGGCTTTACGGAACTTGCTCAGCCAGTATTGATACCAACAAAAGAGGTTTTATCTCTGCTTGAAGCGATTCAATCCAAAGCAATCCCTGATGAAATTTTAAAATCACTCTTTGATGATTCAATAGTTGATTTGTGCTACTTGCTACTAACTGAACCAACAAAAGAGTTAACTGAAACTGTAAACAGTGACCCTCGTTTAGGACAAGTTATCCCAATGCTTGTTGCTGCTATAGGTGGGAGGTTCGAAATCAACGATGGTGAACACTTATTCGTTAAGGGGAAATTTGTAGAAACGAAAAGTTCAACCACATCTAATGCACTGAGTGCAAAGGCTTATGCTGTAGTGGCATAGTGAATTTGGTCACTTAGTTAGAGGTGATATCATCACTTCATACGTTAACAGGTGACACTATGACAAATCGTACAAGACGACTATTCAGCGCAGAATTCAAGCTCGAGGCTTCACAGTTAGTGATTGATCAAAATTACTCAGTGGCAGAAGCCGCCCAAGCCATGAATGTGGGTAAATCCACGATGGATAAATGGGTTCGTCAGCTTAAACAAGAACGACAAGGCAAAACGCCAAAAGCTTCGCCTATGACCCCTGAGCAAATAGAAATTCGGGAATTAAAAAAGAAGTTAGCTCGTCTTGAAGAGCATAATGAAATATTAAAAAAAGCCACGGCTCTGTTGATGTCGGACTCACTGAACAATTCTTGATGATCAAGAAACTCAAGCAGAGCTATAGCGTAAAAACATTATGCGAAGTCTTCAATGTTCATCGAAGTAGTTATAACTATTGGCTAAAGCGTCCAACAGCGATTAGGGCGGAAACAGTCAAACTTCGCAGCTTAGTTAGTGAGGCCCACGCAGCAAGCAACGCCTCTGCGGGAGCGAGGACTATTGCAGATATAGTCACAAATCAGGGTTTAAAACTGAGCCGATACCGAGCAACAAAACTCATGAGAGAGCTTGGTTTAGTCAGTTGCCAACAGCCAAAGCATCGATACAGAAAGGCTTCTCAAGAACATGTTGAGGTTCCAAATCACTTGGGCCGACAGTTTGCTGTTACCGCCCCAAATGAAGTTTGGGTTGGTGATGTTACGTATATTTGGACAGGAAATCGCTGGATGTATTTAGCGGTTGTTATTGATCTTTTTGCCCGCAAAGTGATTGGTTGGTCGATGTCTTTATCACCTGATTCCAGTCTGACAGGCAAAGCTCTTTCAATGGCTTATGAGTCGCGTGGTAAGCCGAAAGGCGTCATGTTCCACAGCGATCAAGGTAGCCACTATACAAGTCGAAAGTACCGTCAATTACTGTGGCGTTTTAAGATAAAACAGAGTTTATCTCGCCGAGGAAATTGCTGGGATAATGCACCAATGGAGCGTTTCTTTAGAAGCTTAAAGACCGAATGGGTGCCAACAGTGGGTTATCGTAGTTTTGCTGAAGCTCAACAAGAGATCATCCGCTACATTATCGGGTATTACTGTCAACTCAGGCCGCATCAATATAATGGCGGCCTAACTCCCAACGAATCAGAACGATTATATTGGGAAAACTCTAAAACCGTGGCCAATTTTAGTTGACCACTACATGCTGACTTTAAACAGCTTAAGTTTAAGAAAGACAAATCATCAGGAACTTCAGTCACAATGACAGCAGAAGGCTACCGTAAAATAGGGCTATTACAACGTCTTATTGATACAGGGGCTTTAGTAAAAGGTAGAACTAATGTCTTGCTCTGGGATGAGCCTGAGTCAAATATTAATCCGATTCTTATGAAACTTTTAGTTCAATGTATGTTGGAACTGGCTCGAAATGGTCAGCAAATTATTATAGCTACACATGACTACGTGTTGTTGAAATGGTTTGATCTACTCATCGATGAAATGAAAGGAGATCATATTAAATATCATTCTTTATACCGCACTGAAGTAGATAGTGCTGTAGAGGTAATGACGACTGACGAATACCTTGAGCTGAGCCCAAATGCCATTGATGAAGCCTTCGGTTTCTTAATCGATCAAGAAATCGTTAATGATATGGGAGCATTGGGTAAATGATCCCTGTAGAAACTGATGGATTTAGATTCGAATTTTCTGATGCTATAGCTGCATTTGTTTTTGATGAAAAAGATAGAACGAAAGCCACCTTTCATGGAGTTCCGATGAAAGGTGTTGATGTAGTGGCTGAGTTCGACGAAGCATATGTATATATTGAAATCAAAGACTATGATGCCGAACTTGCTTCTACATATGATGTTAATACCTACTCTACGAATGAAGAGTTAAAAGAAAAAAGAAAAGCTTTTAAGTGGCTCAAAAATTACCTCAAGTATAAATACCGAGATTCTTATTTATATAGACATGCTGAAGATAAGGTAGAAAAGCCAATACATTATATATGCTTGTTAACTTTTGATAATGCCCTGAACTCTAAGTTTACTAAAGGTTTACAACAAGAGTTGCCAATAGGCAGAAAAAGCCGAAGGTGGAATAAGTCGTTAGCCCAAAGTTGCAGAGTCCTTAATATAGAACGATGGAATTTGAATTTTCCTAAATGGCCAGTTAGTAAAGTTGCATAATTAGAAATGAGAAGTTCATAATGGATACATCTAGACTTAAAAAGTTCGCCCAATACGCCCGCCGTAGCTTAATCGACCAGGTCGAAAGTAAACTCAAGTTAGTTTTAGCTGATGAGAGTCAAGCTCGCCGTGAATCCCCTAGTGCTGTAGCGGAATTAGAGAAGAAACTTAAACAGCACGGGCAAGATGACAAGGCAAGAGAGCAGCTCGTAGAACAAGTGGCCTACACCTGGTTTAACCGTTTCTGTGCACTGCGCTTTATGGATGTTAATCAATACAACCGTATTATGGTGCTATCGCCTTTACCTGGTCAGTTCCAGCCAGAAATATTGACTGAGGCCAAGGCGGGGCATATTGATGAAGGCATCGTCAATAAAGCTACTCAAGAAAAAACATTTGGCCTGCTTGGTGGCTCTATCGCCAGTCGTGATGGCCAGTCAGAAGCTTTTCGCTTATTGATTGTTGCCGTATGTAATGACCTGCACCGCATCATGCCCTATCTGTTTGAGCGTATAGAGGACTACACTGAACTGCTGATGCCGGATGACCTGTTATCTGGTAACTCTATTCTTGCTTATACCCGTGAGGCGATGACACCAGAGGCTTGTGAATCGGTTGAGTCTATTGGTTGGCTGTACCAGTTCTATATCTCTGAGAAAAAAGACCAAGTCTTTGATGGCCTGAAGAAGAACAAGAAAATCACCCCTGAGAATATCCCCGCAGCCACTCAGTTGTTTACCCCTCACTGGATAGTACGCTACCTTGTGGAGAACTCTCTAGGCAGACTGTGGATGTTAAATAATCCTGACTCGAAAGTGATTGATCAGATGGATTATTATATCAAGCCTGCCGAAGTGGAAACGGATTTTTTACGTATCAGCAGTCCAGAAGATATTAAGGTGTGTGACCCTGCCTGTGGTTCTGGACACATGCTGACCTATTCATATGACCTACTATATGCAATTTATTCCTCAACTGGTGAATACGATGATTCTGAGATACCAGAGTTAATTCTCACTAAAAACCTTTATGGCATTGAGATTGATGAGCGTGCTGCTGAGTTGGCGGCTTTTGCATTAACGATGAAAGCACTTAAAGGCGATCCTTTAGGGAAAAGCAATAATCGACGTCGTTTTTTTCGCAACCCCGTTAAGCCTAATATCTGTCGTTTAGAGAAGGTGATTTTCTCCGATGATGAGCTGAATAGTTATATCGACTTTGCAGGTAAAGATCTCTTTAGTCAGGAACTAAGGTTAACGCTAAAGGAGTTTGAAGAGGCAGATAATTTGGGTTCTCTAATTCAGCCAACCTTGAAAATGCCAGCTGATACTCTTGCTATTTTTGAGGGGAAAGATGTTTCGGGTGAACTCTTTTTAGCGGATACGCATCAGTCTATTTTAACAGTGTTGCAGCAGGCGGATTACTTGAGTCCGAAGTATAATGTAGTAGTTGCCAATCCGCCTTATATGGGCAGTAAAGGAATGAATAACCGCTTGTCTAAATGGGCGAAAGATAATTACCCTGACAGCAGATCTGACTTATTTTCGATGTTTATTGAACGAGATTTAAAGCTTGTAGTTAAATCAGGCTATTCTGCAATGATAAATATGCAGAGCTGGATGTTTTTGTCATCTTTTGAGAAGCTTAGGTTAAAGTTACTTGAAGAATCTACAATAGTATCAATGTGCCATCTAGGAACTCGGGCATTTGATAGTATCGGCGGTGAAGTTGTATCAACTACAGCCTATGTGCTGCGTAATGGAATAGATATTAGCTTTAAAGGTGATTATATCCGATTAGTTGAAGGGCGATCAGAGAAAGAAAAAGAACAATCACTTCTAGAGGCTGTTGCGAATAAGACATGTGACTATCTTTTTCAGGTATCTGCAAATCATTTTAATGCTATACCTGGCTCTCCGATTGCCTATTGGGTAGAAACTAAAATTATTGAAACATTCTCTTCCGCTCAGCCATTTGGTCGCGTGGGTAAGACTCGACGAGGGCTACAGACGGGTGACTCTGATAGATTCATTCGTCGTTGGTATGAGGTTTCTTTAGACAATATAGGAAGAGGCCTTACTAAGGAAGCTGCTGAGAAAAGTGGTTGTAATTGGTTTTTATTTAATTCAGGTGGAACATTTAGGAAGTGGTATGGGAATATTGAAGATGTTGTTAATTGGGGGAAAGATGGCCAAGAGATAAAGGCATCAGGGAAGGCTATTATTCCTAGTGAAGATCTATATTTTAAGAAGGCTATTACTTGGCCAAAAGTTAGCGGTGGGAGATGTAGTTTCCGCTGGTTTCCTGATGGGATTATTCCTGGCGATGCCGGGCCATGCTTTTATGATGAGTCATCGTCGGAAGATGCAGTACTATGTTTTTCCAATTCAAAAGTAGCACTATCGTTTCTTCAATTTCTTTCTCCAACATTGAATTTTGAAGTTGGTGTGATGGCAAAAATGCCGTTAATAGTGCCTGCCACAGATGAGTTAAAATTAACCAGAAATGAGTCAATAAAGATTCATAAGGAAGACTGGGACTCAAGTGAAATGTCTTGTGACTTTACTTTTTCTCCAGTTGCAGCTTATCGTCACCGTCAAACCAGGTTAGAGGACTCTTATCAACAACTACGAACAAACTGGAATGATGTAACTCTGCGTATGAAAAGGATTGAAGAGGATAATAATCGGCTTTTTATTAATCTCTACGGTTTATCTGATACATTGACACCAGATGTTCCCTTAAGTGAGATAACATTAAGTTTTAATCCTCATTATAGATTTGGTACTGACAAGACTGAACTTGAACTAGAGTCCTTAATTAAGAAGGATACTCTAATTGCATTTATCTCTTATGCGGTAGGCTGTATTTTTGGCCGTTATTCGTTAGACAAAGAAGGTTTAATCTTAGCTAACCAGAGCGATACGCTTGAATGTTATCTAAAACAAGTCCCCCAACCATCCTTTATGCCCGACAAGGATAACGTCATCCCATTAATCGATTTTGATGGTGACTGGTTTGAAGATGATATCACCGAACGCTTTAATGAGTTTTTGAAGGTCACTTTCGGCGAAGAACATTTTACCGAAAACTTAACATTTATCGAAGACGCTATCGGTAAGGATATCAAGAAGTTCTTCTTGAAAGATTTCTATACCGATCATGTTAAATGTTATAAAAAGCGCCCTATTTACTGGATGTTCTCTAGCCCTAAAGGTTCATTCAATGCCTTGATCTATATGCACCGCTACCGCACCGATACGGTGAGTGTGGTGCTGAATGATTACCTGCGTGAATTCCGTACTAAGCTGCAGGCTCGTAAAGAGAGCTATGAGCAAATAGAGATCAGTGCATCGGCCTCACCGGGGGAGAAAACTAAGGCTATAAAAGCCATCCAGAATGTCAACAAGGTGCTAGACGAGATTAACGACTATGAGCATGAGACCTTGTATCCGTTAGCTGGTAAGCCACCAGAAATTGATTTGGATGATGGGGTGAAGCATAACTACCCGCTATTTGGTAAAGCACTTAAAAAAGTGACAGGATTGTCTTAAGGGATAGCTATGGCTGGTGATTACGAAAAAGCGATCAGTATTATTGAGGCTGTAGAGAAAATCCGCAGTAACGATTTTCTCTTGCCCGCTATTCAGCGCAAATTTGTTTGGAGTAGTCACCAGATTTGTGTGTTATTTGACTCGTTAATGCGTGGCTACCCGATCAACAGTTTTATGATGTGGGAAGTTAAAGAAGGTAAAATTAAGAATAATTATAAATTTTACAAATTTATAGAGGGCTATTGTCAGCGCTTTAATGAAGAGAACCCGCACGTACCTACTGATGCTAGTTTTAAGAACTTCCAGGCAGTGATCGACGGGCAGCAGCGTTTGACATCTTTATATATTGGCTTGTGCAGTACCTACGCTTATAAGCAGCCTAGAGTGTGGTGGCCCAATGCACAGGACGATACAGTACTACCACCTCGGAAACTGTATCTAGATTTGTTAATGCCGATTGAATCGGATGATAATGAGTCAATGATGCAGTATAACTTTCGTTTTTTAACTGACAAACAGTTTGAAGAGTCTAGAGGTGAACATCACTGGTATTGCCTGCACAACATCTTACGGGAAGCTTCTTTTAGCGAATCTGATGATGTTTTGATGAATGTAGTTTTGCCCTATGTTGCAAAGCATAGCTTGCAAGAGAACACGTTTGCTCGCAAAACACTGCTAAAGCTCTATTCTGCTATTCGCAGTCAGAAGCTTATTCACTATTTTAATGAAAAAGAGCAGAAAATTGATCATGTTTTGGATGTGTTTATCAGAACAAATAGTGGCGGCACCAAGCTCGATTTCTCAGATCTGTTGATGTCTATTGCAGTTGCTAACTGGAATGGCGATTTCCGTAAGGAGATTGATACCTTAGTAAAGGAGATTAATCAAAGTGCTGAGATGGGCTTTTACGTAGGGAGGGACTGGATCCTTAAAACCTGCCTGATGCTCACTGAATCAGATGTGAAATTTAAGGTGAAGAACTTTAAAGCAGAGCAAGTTGAGGCAATTCAGAGCCAGTGGGAAGCAATTAAGCACTGCATAAAAGAAACCTTTAAAGCTATTCGGCGCTTTGGTATAAACCCCCAGTCCTTAACCTCTAAGAATGCGGTTATCCCTATCTGCTACTACCTGTATACGAAAGAGTCTGGTGGAGAACCTTTATTTCATAGGATAAATAATCTATCTAAAGAGTTTGAGCAACGAAAAGTGATTAGTCAGTGGTTTTATATGGCATTGATAAAAGGAGTTTTCGGTGGCAACTCAGATACAATGCTCTCTGGTATGAGGGACGTATTAAAAAAGTTCAATGACGAGCCACAGTTTCCACTTGAAAAGATAATTGACAGGTATAAAGCTTCCAATAAAGACCTCCGATTTAATGCTGAATACATTGAGAGTCTGTTGGACATTCAATATGGTGAGGGTCGATGTCGAGCTTTGTTACATCTACTATTTCCCGAGATGAACCCTACAGAAACATTTCACATTGATCACTTACACCCTAGTAAAGCTTTCAATAAAAATGAATTAAAACAGGTCGATTTTTTATCAGAAAATGAAGAAGCCATGGTTTTTTATACAGACCAAAAACATTGGAATAGCATTGCAAATTTACATCTGTTGAATGATTCACAAAACATGTCTAAAAAAGCAGCGCCACTAGAGGAGTGGATAGAGGCCTCTGGGGTCACTCTAACGAAAAGTAGCCTGCTTTTAGATGAGACTGTGAGTTTGTCTTTTTCTGAATTTAAGGCATTCTACGCAGCTCGAAGAGCAGCGCTAAGAATTAGGTTGCAAGATAGAGTCTTTATGACTGATGTATTAAGCCTAGAAAGTATCGATGATGGCCTTGATGAAGAAGTCGTTGATGAGGAAGTAGCATGACATCAAGAATTTCTGTTGCGCTAAAGCGCTTGTTTGCTAAGCACAGAATTGTTTTTTGGTATGATGATAAGCAAGAGCTTCGTGCCGATTATGAAGCCTTAGAGCTAGAAAATATTGAAAAAATTGAAATTGATAATAATGAATTTTCTATAAAACATAGACTGTTACGTGGTGCGCCGAAAACAAACTTTTTGTTGTACAAAGAGGGGAAACAACCTGAGCCGCTCAATAACTGGCTATATGACGTAGAGCTTGCAAATGTCACTTTTAGAACTGATCAAGTGGCTATTTGGCTAAGTGAGCTTGAGTTGCCGAGTGAGTTTTCCGAGTTGATAGAGAACCATACGGCATTTTTCGAACCTCAAGGGAAAGAGCAAGACGCGCTTTCAGAAGCCGAATCAAGAAAGCAAACATTGAAGGGCTTACTTGAACCCGATGACACCCTTAGCCGTGCTAGGCTCAAAATGTTGGCGATTTCAGTCGGTTTGAAGCAAAAAGGTGATACTAGATTAGATGTCATTTTAGAGTTATTGATGGCTGATATGGCCGTTGGCAAACTATATTCGTTTATTGAACGTTGTAATCTTCAACAATTTTTATGGCAACAGGTAACTAATAGTTATGGTTATCAAACTGATAGTCCATCAGTTAAGGATTTTGTTCTTGAGTTATTTAAGTTTTGCTATTTAGCTGAACTTTCAACAGGGCTACAAGGAACGAGAATAGATTCAGACGCTTCTCAAAAGCATAATATGACAAATAACGCTTTGGTGTTTTTTAAGCGTTGGAAGGATAGCCGGGCCCATCAACGGACATTTGAATGGCTTTCTGAGCAATGTTCCAACTTTATGGATATCGAGAGAGATTTACAACATAGATCGATCAGGGAAGTGCTAGATTTAGATTATTTCAGTGTTATAGATAGAAAAGTTATTCACGACCTTGTTCATGGTGTAGCTGATAGAACTCTATCTCAAGGTGAGGTTGCCCTTTGGTGTCGTCAGCGGCGACATGGCCATTGGTATAGTGAATATAGACTGCTATACAGTGCGGTTGATGTTGCCTGCCAGTTTTTTGCACTGTTAGATGTAGTTAAGCTTGATATGCCAAGCGCGACTCAAGCCGTACACAGGTATACAAGCCAGTGGTTTAAGCTTGATCAGCTCTATCGTCAGTATGTATATGCGCTTAAGGTTTCCTCTCAGCACACCTTGCTTAGTATATTAACCGAGCAGATAGAAAACTTATATGTTAATAGCTTCGTACAGCCACTTACAAATGCATGGCAGCATCATGTTGATGGTATGGGCTCTTGGCAAGTGCCGGATGTAATCTCTCAAAATAAGTTTTTCGAAAATTATGTTGTAGGTCAATATTTAGCAAAGAAGAAAAAAGTATGCGTGATTATATCTGATGCCTTCCGTTATGAAGCTGGTGAAGAGATGGTTAGTAGGATAAGGCAGGAAGATCGTTATGAAGCGAGCCTTAACCATGCTTTATCCGCAATGCCAAGCTATACACAATTAGGAATGGCATCATTATTGCCACAATCTAAAGATTACCCGCTACAGTTAGCTGACAATAAAACGGGTACTGTGTTGATGGGGGGGCTTTCTACACAAGGTAAAGATAGTAGAGATAAAATATTAAAAACTATTCACGGTGAAAGAGCGAGTGCAGTTCTAGCTAAAGACCTCATTGAAATGAATCAGGCTAATACAAGAGAATTAGTGAAAGCTAATGATGTTTTGTATGTTTATCATAATCGCATTGACCATACCGGTGATAAAATGCAGTCTGAAGGTGAAGCGTTTGAAGCTGCCGAAAAGACTTTTGATGATTTAACTAAGCTTGTTAAAAAGCTTACTAATGGTAATGCCAGTAATATTTTGATCACTGCGGATCATGGATTTATCTATCAAAATAGTACTCTAGATGAGAGTGACTATTTGGCCAAAGATATTGAAGGTGACATTTTATATAACGACAGACGATTTGTACTAGGTAAGGGTTTGTCATGCGGGAAGTCACTAAAAGCATTTAGTAGCATAGAACTTGGTATAAGCGGTGATGTTCATGCAGTGGTACCAAAAGGTATCCAGCGTTTGCGATTAAGTGGTTCAGGAAGTAGATTTGTGCATGGTGGCGCTTCACTCCAGGAAGTAATCGTTCCAGTTATTAGCATCAATAAGAAACGTTCGAGTGATACTAAAATGGTGGATGTTGATGTGCTTAGAAGTGGCTCTAGTGTTATTACTAGTGGTCAGATATCAGTTACGCTATATCAAGCAGAAGCGGTTACTGATAAGACCCATGCGAGAACATTACGTTTAGGCATCTATACCGAATCAGGCACATTGATCTCAGATAGCCATACTGTTGAGCTAGACCTGACCTCTGAGCATCCACGTGAACGTGAGATGAAGTTACGCTTCTTACTTAATCAAGAAGCAGAATCTGCAAATAACGAAGAAGTCCTCTTAAAGTTAGAAGAGCCCGTGATTGGAACTAATCAGTTCCAAGATTACAAACAATTGCGCTATACCATTCGTCGGTCTTTCACATCTGATTTTGATTTTTAATCTGTTGAATATAGAAACGGAAAAAGCTGAAATGGACTTTGGCATACTTAATATGTGGGTAAACAAATGAACGAACTCAATCAAAAAATTTGTAGTGAATTTGCAGGCCTTGTTGTAAGAAAGGATCTGGTTAAGACCGTAAAAGGCAATGCAATTGTCCCTTCATATGTTTTGGAATACTTACTTGGGCAGTATTGTGCAACTAGCGATGAAGCAAGTATTGAGTCCGGCATCCAAACAGTTAAGGAAATTTTAGCTAAACATTATGTTCACCGTAATGAAGCTGGGTTAATTCGTTCTACCATTCGTGAAAAGGGTCGTCATAAAGTCATTGATAAGGTAAGTGTCTCTTTAAATGACAAAAAAGATGTCTATGAAACAGAGTTCTCAAATCTTGGTATTAAAAAAGTTCTGATTGACTCTGGAACAGTAAAAAAGCATCCCAAGCTATTGGTCGGTGGTGTTTGGGTTATTGCAGACGTAGAGTATGATCATACTGAAGATAAAGATGCTAGCCCTTGGATTCTGAGCACCATCAAACCAATTCAAATGTCTCATTTGGATTATGACAGTTATATCGGCGCTCGTAGTAAGTTTAGTCTTGATGAGTGGATTGATGTACTGGTGCAGAGCATTGGCTTCAACCCAGAGTTTTTTGGTCGCAGAAGCAAACTGATGCAGTTAGTGCGCTTAATCCCTTTTTGTGAGCGTAATTTCAACTTAATAGAACTAGGCCCTAAAGGTACTGGTAAATCGCATATTTTCTCTGAGTTTTCGCCTCACGGTATTTTAATATCTGGTGGTGAAGTAACAGTTCCCAAACTATTCGTGAATAACTCTAGTGGAAAGTTAGGCTTAGTCGGTTACTGGGATACTGTTGCATTTGATGAATTTGCAGGAAAACAAAAGAAAGTAGATAAAGCTTTAGTCGATATCATGAAAAACTATATGGCGAACAAGTCTTTTTCTCGTGGTGTTGAAATGTTGGGTGCAGATGCATCAATGGCATTTATTGGTAATACTGAACACAGCGTACCCTATATGTTGAAGCACTCAGACCTATTCGACGCATTGCCTGAAAAATTCTATGATTCAGCCTTTTTAGATCGTCTTCATTTTTACATTCCGGGCTGGGAAATAGATATTATTCGTGGTGAAATGTTCTCAAGCAGCTATGGGTTTGTGGTTGATTACCTTGCTGAGGTGCTTCGTCATTTAAGGAACCAAGACTATTCAGATCACTATAGTGAATACTTTAAAATATCACCGCAGATATCTACTCGTGATAGGGATGCGATTCATAAAACTTTTTCAGGCTTAATGAAGATATTATTCCCGCAAGGGGGGGCTTCTGAAGAAGAAATTGAAGAGATCTTAAAGTTTTCAATGGAAGGTAGAAAGCGGGTCAAAGATCAGCTGTTTAGAATTGATAGCACCTATGCTGATGTTAACTTTGCTTACACAGATAAAGCAGGCAACGAGACACCGGTTCAAACTCTTGAAGAGCTGCAATACCCTAACTACTTCAACAAAACTGTAGGTGATGTAACTGATATAGGGATGCCTGAACCTGAAATACCTTCTTATCAGGAGTCAGATCATAAGGTTCAGCCAATTGCTGGTGCTTCCTCAGCAACGGTTAGTGATGAGCCTACCTTAAAAGAGCAGCATCTAACATTTTCTGAGAATCAACGAGGGGTCAGTTATGACTCCTTAATTGGGCCTTACTTGAAAGGTGCAAAGCACATTACAATTACTGATCCCTATATTCGTATTTTCTATCAAGCAAAAAACTTGATGGAATTACTTGAGACGATCGTTAAGCAAAAAGCAGAGGAAGATGAAGTTGTTGTCAGTTTAGTCACTGTTGAGGATGAATTTAAAGGCGAACAGCAACGTGAATACTTTGATAAAATCCAAAGCTCAATGTTTGCAGTAGGTATCAAGTTCGCGTATTCATTTGACACATCAGGTAGTCAGCACGCAAGACACATAGTGACCGATATTGGCTGGAAAGTGTCCCTAGATCGTGGCTTAGACATTTTCCAACATTATGATGTAAATGATGCTTTTAGCTTATCAACAAGATTACAGAAACACCGCTCTTGTAAGCAGTTTGAAGTTACGTTTATAAAAGTTGAATAGTAATGCCTGCTCTGTTCATCTTTGCCGGAATGCGAAGCATGATTAAGATAAAAAAAGATGAATTAATACATGGTTACTTGATTCGAGTACTTACTATTGCTGGAGAGCTGCAGCAAACTAGAGACTTGGCGGGAATTTTAAGTGACTCAGGTGTAATTCGTGAATTACCTATATTGAATGAACAACAAAGAACATATTTTACCCCGCTAACGTTTAAAGATATTGAACATATTCTGACAAATAATACACCATATAGGTATACCAACACCGAAGTATACAATTACGTTGGAGATTATGTTTTCAAGGGGAAGAATGAAGGTAATAAAAACAATTTAAATAGTCGAACTGAATTAAGATACTGTATTGAATGTTTCAGAGAGCAAATAAAAATCTATGGGTTTGCGTGGTTTAGACTAAATTGGGGGTATTTTATAGATTGTGATATACACGACAAAAGGATGTGCAGTCTACATACTGTTATTCAAAAGTGTTGTGGTAAGTATGCCAATATTTTTAATTGCTTGCAGTCAGCCCTGTCAGGAAAGTGCTTCAATTGCCAGTCTTCCAATTGGGCATTTTCGAGCACTGTTTATTTAACTGACAGAAATAGGAGTAATTATCTCACTTTTTAGATGAGAGCTATTATTGACTGGTATTTAGCTTAAAAATCAACTAACGATTGTACGTTAGAGAACACAGACTTTAACTCTATTGTCACTGCAAAGTGTTATCGGTGAGCTCATCATAGGGATTGTCCTGTCAAGTTGTTAGATTGGAAGTAGCTAACAAGCCCAAGTCTATAAACTACGTAGACAGTTATTATGATTTCTTTATGAAATATGGGCTACATTATTATTAGTGAAGTTTACTAACAGAGTAGTGTTTCATCTCAGTCGCTGGAATGTTTAGTGAGGGGGTATGTAGTGGTCAACTAAAATTGGCCACGGTTTTAGAGTTTTCCCAATATAATCGTTCTGATTCGTTGGGAGTTAGGCCGCCATTATATTGATGCGGCCTGAGTTGACAGTAATACCCGATAATGTAGCGGATGATCTCTTGTTGAGCTTCAGCAAAACTACGATAACCCACTGTTGGCACCCATTCGGTCTTTAAGCTTCTAAAGAAACGCTCCATTGGTGCATTATCCCAGCAATTTCCTCGGCGAGATAAACTCTGTTTTATCTTAAAACGCCACAGTAATTGACGGTACTTTCGACTTGTATAGTGGCTACCTTGATCGCTGTGGAACATGACGCCTTTCGGCTTACCACGCGACTCATAAGCCATTGAAAGAGCTTTGCCTGTCAGACTGGAATCAGGTGATAAAGACATCGACCAACCAATCACTTTGCGGGCAAAAAGATCAATAACAACCGCTAAATACATCCAGCGATTTCCTGTCCAAATATACGTAACATCACCAACCCAAACTTCATTTGGGGCGGTAACAGCAAACTGTCGGCCCAAGTGATTTGGAACCTCAACATGTTCTTGAGAAGCCTTTCTGTATCGATGCTTTGGCTGTTGGCAACTGACTAAACCAAGCTCTCTCATGAGTTTTGTTGCTCGGTATCGGCTCAGTTTTAAACCCTGATTTGTGACTATATCTGCAATAGTCCTCGCTCCCGCAGAGGCGTTGCTTGCTGCGTGGGCCTCACTAACTAAGCTGCGAAGTTTGACTGTTTCCGCCCTAATCGCTGTTGGACGCTTTAGCCAATAGTTATAACTACTTCGATGAACATTGAAGACTTCGCATAATGTTTTTACGCTATAGCTCTGCTTGAGTTTCTTGATCATCAAGAATTGTTCAGTGAGTCCGACATCAACAGAGCCGTGGCTTTTTTTAATATTTCATTATGCTCTTCAAGACGAGCTAACTTCTTTTTTAATTCCCGAATTTCTATTTGCTCAGGGGTCATAGGCGAAGCTTTTGGCGTTTTGCCTTGTCGTTCTTGTTTAAGCTGACGAACCCATTTATCCATCGTGGATTTACCCACATTCATGGCTTGGGCGGCTTCTGCCACTGAGTAATTTTGATCAATCACTAACTGTGAAGCCTCGAGCTTGAATTCTGCGCTGAATAGTCGTCTTGTACGATTTGTCATAGTGTCACCTGTTAACGTATGAAGTGATGATATCACCTCTAACTAAGTGACCAAATTCACTATGCCACTACAGTACATAACTACTGTCCATAGATATAGGAGCGAGTATGAGCCAAGATGTTATTGGATTTGTTGAATATTTTGCTACAGGCGAAGGTTTAACTCATATCTTGGTTTCTGGAACAGAAGAGCAAATTAAAGAGTTTTTGGGTCCTTACTTTTCATTAGGGGTCGAGTTTTTCTCATTTGATGAGATGAAAAAAAATTTACTCCTATGTGAAAAAAGAGATATTGAAAATTGTACCGATGATGATGCGGTAAGGGCTGCTTGCATTTTGCATGAGCATTTACCTCATGTAGCAACACTGATAAAAAAGTATGGATATTGCTCTTTTTCATATAAGTCATACTTTAACTTAGGTTAAAACATATCCACTACAGGTAAGTTCTATTATTACCGTGTGGGTTAACTTAATAATCGATGTTATCTGAGCCACAACTCAACCTCCATTTTTCACTCTCATAAACGCATAGTACCAGTCGCAAAAATTCTATAATTGAATTAGTTATCTCTATCGCAAGCCACTACGACTCGGTTTGTGTGTTTGGTAAGCTCCTTGAACAGTAGACTCTTAATATAGTTACTATCCCATAAAAGGTATTTTTATTAGTGCTATCTCTACCTAAATGTATAGGGGGGATGTACAAATAAAGGAGGGTTATGGTGCAAAAAGCAGGGAAAAAGCGGGTTTATTGTTTGAAGGTGAAGCCACTCTTTGTTGAAACATATTATGGTATGTATCACGCGGGGCGTGTCCAGCCGCTGTTTTGTCATTGTGCATTCCATGATGAATTAGTGTCTCAGGTGCTGAGCTTGAGGGAACGGTTGATTGAAGAGGGCTTTCATCAAATTACTCAATGCCTACCAGAGGCGCGTTGGTTTTATGAGTTAAGCCAACGCTATCATCACGAAGTGAAGAGCTTCATTAACGTGACTGAAAAGGCGGTGTTTCTTACCGGGTTCCTTCCGCCGTTTGATGAACCACATTTTCAAACCTGTAAAATACCGATAGCGGAGTTGCTCTTAAATCCAGGCCAATTCAAGCACGCTGATCCCGTTGTCGATGTTAGTCCGTTGGTAAAAAGCCTCATTGCGGAAATAGAAGCCAAAGACGCTGAACTTGGCCGCCGGCTCGAACAATCTTATGCGCTTGATAGGCTTGGGGAGGCCATGAGTGAATTGGATGAGGTGACGGCGGTCATTAATGTCGATTTAGATACGCATCAGGATTTACTCAGGAAAGAAGTCGATAGTTTCACTCAGGCTGTTGAACAACTGGAGCAAGAAATAGAAGCGCTCAATATGAGGCTGCTTTACCAATGTCTGAAAGTACAGAGCGGAGATTGGGTGTCATCGGATGTTGCACGTGGCAAGAAGCTTCAGCTGGTGGTCGAGTCGGCAAGTTATTCTGATGGGTGGTTATTTATTCGTGGCGCAAATATCACTCAGAAAGGAGAAGTCGGTAAGCGAGTTGAAAGCTTTACGATAGAGATATCGCAGCATGAACATTGAAAGCAAGCTGCAACAGCTAAGAAAGGTGAGGAAGCTCAGAGCCATTCTTCTGTTTCATCGAAGGCAAGTTGGTGGCATCGACGTTTCGAAAGAACAGTATTCTGATGTGCAGGTCTTTGTGAAAGCACTCTTTAAGCAGTTAAAAGTGCAGAAGTTCGATATTCAAGTGACGCATTGGGGTGAGATCTACCTTATTGAGCCTGCACGTGATATCCACATTCGTTTATCTATCAATTACAAAGTGAATATCGATGATATAGAGCAGATAAAGCTAGCGCTTAAGTTAAAAGGTTACATAGCTAAAGAGGTTGATGGATTTGCAAGGGAACAGCTTTGCGTTTCATTTTGTGCCTATCGACCTGGAACAAAGTGGCGGCGTTACCCACTAGAAACTAAACTCGCTAACTATGATGAGCTAGTAACTCAAATCATTACAGCAATGAAGTTTAATGTAGCTCAGTTATCCGCGACGGTTAGGCATGAGCTTAGCAAAGATATCCATCAAATAAACTTGGAGGATGTAATGGCTTTGATCTGTTACGGCGCGGCCAAGCTTGGGCCTGATTCGCAACTCGCTCATTTAAGTAACAATAAGGAGTTGAGATCTCCTATATCCTGCAAGCTACTAGGTCATCAGTTGATGTTATTTGGATATTATTGCGAACAACACGAGTTTTTCCTTTCTCCGTCGTCTATGAAAATCTTTAGGATGTTGCTGCCTGAGGTGAGTGAGAGTGAAGCTGAGTTTGTTTAATGGCTTGAATAACTAGAAATGTTGATGATATCGACATGTGTGTATGGTTATGTCGATATTTTGTGTTTTGTAATACTTGCCTGTGTCGCTATTTGTTCTAAGAGTTCTAGTGCAAAACAGAGCTGGACGCGAATTGGATAACGTGGAGAGCTAGGCTTACACAAACTCACTGCACTAGTTAATTTTATATTTAGTAAATTTAGACGACTATTGTTAATAGAGCAGAAGGTATTAATTTCATCAGCATAAGTACTTACTTCACTACTGACTCTTCGCAATCGTGCTTGATACTGTATATTATTTAACTTCATCAATGAGAGGTCATCGTCAGTGTTCGGAGGCATGTTCTTTTGGATGTATTTTACTACTAGTGGGTATTGCTTCCTAAGTCGGGTGAGCTCTTTTTTACGCTCCATTTTAGTTAGTTCGGTCATAGATACACTTTAAGTAAGCCTATTCAGATTTGGTTAAAGTAGCACTTGATACTGAATCGCAACTTAATGCCAGGAGCCAACTTTAATGCATAGCGTTCTGACTTACTCTTTTAAAACGGAGTATAATGAGACTAGTGTATCTTTAAAGTTGGTTACTTCTGAATGAATAAAAAGTCATCGTTAAAAACAGAGGTTGCAAATAAAAAGACTGCAGAATCAACAGTTAATAGGTGTTTCGCTCAAAATGAGGAATCTATCAATTACGATAATATCTTTGACGCTGTAAATGAGGAAAAAGCTACTTTCCTCAAAGATGACTCCGATCTGTTAATCGCTATTAGAGACATTTTGACGGAATGTAAAATATCTAACTCAGTCGAACATCAGTTTGCTCTTAAGCGGATAGAGCAATTGTGGGGGGCCAAGCCTGATACTGCTTTGGGAAAAGAACTAAACAAGCTTGCTGATATCGTTTGCAAGTATGAAGAGCAATTTTTGAGTTAGTTCATTCCAAATGTTTCAAGCAAGGTGATGAAAGGGGCTCGTTACGGGCAAACTTTATTGTATCATTCCCCACTTACGGGCAAACTTTATTGTCTCTACACAAATTTATTTTATACGATACTTTGTCTCTAGTTTTAACACTCTCTTATTAAGAAAGATAAGAGAGTATTCCACCTGCCAATCACGACTTTGCTGACTTTTCTTGTTTGAGCGTGTCTTGCAGCCAAGCAATAACGTTTTGTACTTCTGGTTTGTTCTGGTTTTCTTTCTTACTGACGATGAAATAGCTACAACGGCTTAATACACTATGTGGAGTAAGCTCAGCTAATAAGCCTGCTTTTATTTCATCGTTGACAAACATTCGATGTGTAACAAAAACCCCCAACCCTGCGATAGCAGCTTCAATTGCCTGCACTGAACTTTGAAAATAACGTCGTTTGGTGTTGTTAGGTACATCAACGCCTAGGCTTTGACACCAATGTGTCCAATCAGAGTCACGTAGAGAGCGATTAACCCAAATCGTTGGCTGTTCAGCAAAGTAGTTATTTAAATCATCAGGAAAAGGTTTTTTTGAGGGACTACCCACTAGCACCAATCTATCTTCATTCCAAGGAACTACATTGTATTCAGGCCATTCATTTCCTTCACCATAACAAATAGCAATATCAAGGCTATGGGGAAGAAGCTCTAATGCCAACGTCGAATGCGTAGAGAAGCGTAAATCAATATCAGGATACTTTTCTTGTAATGCCGGCATTCGAGGAATTAACCATTTTAGCCCTAATGAAGGAATAATACTGACAGAGATCTGCTGCTGAGAGGTTAACTCTCGAAGAGTTGCCTGCTCAATGATATTTACCCCCTCCTGAATGGCACGTCGATAGCGTTTTCCATCTTCCGTTAACGTCATTTGGCGTGTTGTACGGTGAAATAAACGCTTTCCAAGGTAGCTTTCAAGGCTTTGAATGCTTTGACTAACTGCGGAGTGAGTGACGCACAACTCATTGGCTGCTTTAGAAAAATTAAGGTGTTCACATACGCTGAGAAAAACAGGCAGCGATTTTAATGGCGGTAGATGCTTCATTTTTATTTGTTAGAAAAACTTACATAACCGTAAGTATATATCGTTTCTCTCTATTGTCGCTAAAAACTAAAATATAGTGAAAACAATATGAAATATTCATTTTTAGCAGGACATTTAATTGAAGTGCTAATGACCTAACAAGAGAAATTCATGATGAAAAAAGCATTACTCGTTATCGATTTTATTAATGATATTGTCCACCCCGACGGAAAAATCCCATCATGTGCTTTGCATGCTCAAGAACAAAATGCGATAACCCATGCCAACCAAGCGTTAGCATATGCCCGTAAAAATGATTGGATAGTTATTCTCGTTAAAGTCGGATTCGAATCCCATTATTATGCTCAACCCAAAAACTCGCCAATCTTTGGTTTGGCTAATCAATATCAGGCATTGCAGTTAGGCGGCTTTGGTACTGACTTTCATGAAGATTTAGATGTACAAACGAGTGACTTTATTATTGAAAAACCAAGGATTAGTCCTTTTTACGGTACGCCACTAGAAGCGGTTTTACGTGCTAACCGTATTGATCATTTGTATTTAACTGGTGTGAGTACAACTTTAGCTATTCAATCAATGACCCGAGATGCGCATGACCGCGATTATCAAGTAACGATCATTGAAGACGCTTGTGCTGCAGACAGTCAGCAAACGCATCAACAGTCTATAGAGTTGCTTTCTCGACTTGCCGAAGTGATCAGTGTTGAACAGCTTACCTGTTAGTAATTGATGCAAATACAGGAGCATAAAACCGATGAAAATGACATGGGGCTATAATCAGCGGCATATAAAACAGACGCTATCTGCATGGTGTGATGTACCAACGCTTGTTTACATGACGGTTGCTATTTTTCCCTGTTTCATTGTGGCGTGTATAACCGGCGATCATCATTACCTGCAACTGGGTTTGGTGAGTGGGGCACTTTTTTGTGTGCAAAATAGTTTAGGCTTGAGTGGGTTATTAGAAACGTGCTTACATTGGTTGGCTATTATTTTAGGTTTTACGGTGCTGTATTGGGTGCAAAACTCTCCGTTGTTGTTTGCTTTGTTCAGTGCTTTATTGGGTGCGATTTGCGCTAGTTTTGCTTATTGGGATCAAAATTTAAAATCGTTAGGGAATTGGATATTGATCCCTGCGTTATATTTAAGTTGTGAGCTTTATGATCGTGTAACTCCTCATGCTTTTACTCTTGCGTATATAAAATTACTTGAGCAATTACCCGTTACCTTAATTGGGCCAATATTGGTTTTAGTCTTTTTAAATATGGCTAAAAAACCGAAAAATCGGACATATGCTCTGATTGGTAGGGATCATCCCTATATCGTTCAAAAACAACCAGCGGTCATTTATTCGGTATTAAGTATTTTCTGCGCTATTTTTATGACCGCGGCTTTTGTTAAATATTTCGCTATAGAGCAAGGGCAGTGGGTTATTTGGTCTTCGGTGAGTGTGATAACCGGAGAGCTAAGTAGTATGCATAAAAAGTTTAAACATCGAGGTAGAGGAGCGGTATTAGGTTTAAGTTTAGGAGGTGGAGGTGTTTATCTATCTTCATTTATTGGAAGTGCCACATTACTAAGTAGCTTTGCCGCTTTTCTAATTCCTTTAACCCTAGTAATTAAACCTTATCCTGTCGCTTTTACATTACGTTGTATGTTAATTGCTATTGCTGCTGGCTCGATGACACATACAGAATCAATTGCTTTGGTTCGAATGTTCGATGTTGTATTGGGTGGTGCTATTGGTGTGATAAGTGTTTATGTTGTGACTTATTTTATTAGCCCAGTATTTAAAATAAAGAGAGAAAAAGAGGAATATTGAATCGAAATTTAAACCTAAAATGTTTATTTTAAATTTAAATTTATTACTATCAACAAGTTGCAATGATAACTAAGAATTATAGAAAATAACCCTTTACAATTTTTGGTTATAAGACAATAATGGCGCTGCTCTGTTGTTCAGAGTTATTAATGAAACATCAAGTAAAAGTAAAACCTCAGAATTTCTTCGTTATTGTCGTCATCCTCAGTGTTTCCCTTAGCTTCATCGTCACATTCAATAATTCAAGCTTTCAGCGCATCGTGATTTCTATTACGATAACTCATGAATTTTAAATTAAATAAGGGACACAATATGTCTACTGGTATCGTTAAGTGGTTCAACGAAGAGAAAGGTTTCGGTTTCATTACTCAGGATAATGGCGGCGCTGACGTATTCGTTCATTTCCGTGCTATCGCTTCTGAAGGTTTTAAAACTTTGGCTGAAGGCCAAAAAGTTTCTTTCGAAGTAGAGCAAGGTCAAAAAGGCCTACAAGCAGCTAACGTTGTAGCGCTATAAGAAATTAAGTTGGCGCAAAGAGTAATATGCTATTTGCGCCAATTTAAAAATTAATAATAATTAGTTATACCGTATCATCGAAAATAATAACCACTTCCAATATCTGCTTTGTTTGTATTTGTAGTTACGTTTCTATTTCCCTCGTTACCTATAATAAATAAATCTATACACATTTTACAATTTAAATGCACTAATAAATGTTTTAAAAATGCATTTAAGTTAATGATAAAAATAAGGATATTCCATGTCTCGATCAATTGGTCGTAAACGCTTTTGGTTTCAACAAAACCGCCCTGTAAATACAATTAATACACAAACAAAAGAAGCAGTAAAATAATGAACGTAAACTTTGATTTATTAAAAAATAAACATTCTTGGAATTCGACTATTCATCAATTAAATAGTGATGTATTAACCCGACATGTATTAATGAAAGGTAATGTTGATATTAAATTCACATACTGTGAGAAAACCGGTAAAGGCGATATTACTAATGCTGATGATAAATTAATTGGTAATTTCACCATCTCTTATTAATATCTGAAGAGTATTAAATTAATCGAATAAACTGATTCGCTTAATTTAATAACCTTACTCGCTGAAAATTGAAATTTGTCATCTTTTTCGTAGAAGAAAACTGTTTATAGCTGCATTTTTGTTGTTTTATCCGTGTTTCCCTTTGCTTTCTCGATAGTTCAAACATCGTTATTTCGGCCGTCGCGTGTTGCGACACCTCAATGAAATAAATATAAGGGACACATAATGTCTAATAAAACACTTGGTTTAGTAAAATGGTTTAACGAAGAGAAAGGTTTTGGTTTTCTAACCCAAGACAACGGCGGCGCTGACGTCTTTGTTCACTTCCGTGCGATCGCTTCAGAAGGTTTTAAAACCTTGACTGAAGGTCAGAAAGTTTCATTTGACGTAGAGCAAGGCCAAAAAGGCCTGCAAGCGGCAAATGTTATTGCACTATAAGTTTATCTATTGATGAACATGAAATGCTGGCTAAGGCCGGCATTTTTTATATCTGTAATTTGGTGCTGTGATCGTGATGTTATGTCGGTATGTATACGCGATTAAATAGATAAAAAATCCCCACTCAATGAGCGGGGATTTAGGTAGTCACGTTATCGACTTAGTCGATTATAGAGCGTCTTTTTTGATACAAAGAACGTGGTATTTACCGTCTTCGATCTCTGCGCCTTCAGTTTCGTGTTCGAAACCTGGGAATTCTGCATCCCATGCTTCTAGTGCTTTCAAGTACTGGATTTGAGGACTTGTTTCGTCACCGAAGTTTTCACCACCCATTAGCATTGGGATGCCTGGTGGGTAAGGGATAACAGAGTTCGCAGCAACACTACCCACTAGCTTGTCAGAAGGTACTAGCTCAACGTCATCAGATACGACGAACTGGTAAGCAGTACGTGGTTTCACTTCCATTTTTGGAAGGCTAGAGTAAGCGTGGTTTAGTACTTGGCTTGGGTTGTGACGAACTAGATACTTAAACATACGCTCGCCAAGATCTTTAAGGCCAAGACCTTTGTACACTTCTGGTGCTGATGCAACTAGCTCAGGTAATAGTGTTTCGATATCTGCGTTAGCATCGTAGTGACGCTTGAATGACAACAATGTGTTGATCAATGTGTCACGCTTACCTTTAGTAATCCCCATTGAGAATAGGAACATTACTTGGAAATCAGTAGTACGTGTTGGTACGATACCGAAACGACCTAGGTATGCAGTCACAAGCGCTGCAGGAACACCTGTTTCTAGGAAATTACCGTTGTCGTCAAGACCCGGAGTTAGCAAGCTAACTTTGATTGGATCAAGCATACACCAGTCATTGTCGATTTCGTCAAAGCCGTGCCACTTGTCGCCAGGAGTCAGTTTCCAGTTCTCTTGGATAGTCATTAGAGACTCAACAGATGCATCTTCAAAGTTAACCTTGTCACCGTTCATTTCTGTAACAGTTTCTGCGTTCCAAGGCTTGAAGAACCAATCGTTGTCATTGGTGTAGTTGTTGAATAGCTGACGCATGTTTTGACGGAAGATGATCGCTTCGCGGTTTACTTCGTCAGTCAGTGTCTTACCACTTTCGCCTTTCATCATGTTAGCCGCAACGTCGTTAGACGCACAGATGGCGTATAGTGGCGATGTTGATGTGTGCATCATGTATGCTTGGTTGAAACGGTCAAAGTTGATCGCGTTTTCACCGTTACGTACGTGAATGTATGATGCTTGAGACAATGCATTCAATAACTTGTGCGTTGAGTGAGTTGCAAATACTGTTGGACCTTTATGGTCTTTAGCATCGCCACGCATTGCGAAGTGGCCCTTGTAGATAGGGTTAAAGCGTGCGTAACCGAACCATGCTTCATCCATGTGAATACGGCTAGAGCTTTCGCCTAGTAGTGCTTCAGTCACTTCTGAGTGGTAACATAAACCGTCGTAAGTACAGTTAGTTACAACCGCGTAGCCTGCTTTTTTCTCATCAGCGTTGAAAGGAATGCCTGCATTTTTAGCTTTAAGTGCAATGCCTTCTTTGCTCATTTGAACTTTGCTGATTGGGCCGATAATACCGTAGCAGTTACGGCTAGGTACCATGTAGATTGGACGTGCGCCTGTTAAGATCAGACCTTGTTCGATTGATTTGTGGCAGTTACGGTCACAAATAGCGATGTCGTCATCTTTCATACAAGCTTGCATGATTGTACGGTTAGAGCCAGAAGTACCAACGATACCAGAGTAAGATTGGTGAGCACCAAATACTTTAGCGGCTTCAACTTCTGAATCTTTGAATGCGCCGCTGTGGTCAAGTAGTGAACCTAGTGCTGCACGTTCGATACCCATATCGGTACGGAATAGATTTTCACCGAAGAATTCAAAGAATTGGTTACCAGCAGGGGTCTTAGTAAAACCAATACCACCTTGGTGACCAGGTGCAGACCATGAGTACTCATGGATGTCGTTGTAGTGCATCATCGCTTTCATGAAAGGCGGTAGTACTTGTGAGCGGTAGCGACGCATTGAAGCAACGATACGACCCGCAACGAAATCTGCAGTATCTTCTAGTACAGAGTAACACTCATCAACACGTTCCATTAACTGGCGGTTGTTAAGAATCGACGTACGAGCGCGTTCTGCTAGTAGAAATACTGGCACTTCAGGTTGACGTGCTTGTAGTGCTGCTAACAAATCTACTTCTTCGTGAGAGTTAACGATTTGCTCTTCTGTTTTTTCTAGTGCTAATACAAGGCTATCGATTTGAGACGCCATAATAACAGCACGTGCATCTTCGTAAGAAGTTGCCGTAATGATTTCGATAGTACGGCTTTCTAATTCAGCGATTAATGATTTAGTTGCACGATCTGCAAAGCTGTTTGGAGTAATGTTTTGGTGCTCAATAACGAGAGCGCGCATTTTATTTGTACTATTATTGTTGTTCATAATAACGCCTGAATAAAATAATTGATGGCAGATGTGTTTTACCGCGACATAATTAATATGAAGAAATAAACGTCTTACCTAATATTTTTAGTAGGGAATAAATAATACTGTTATTAATGTCTATATTAATCTGCAGTGTATTTATTATTTATTCCCATTTTCGTTCTAGCTGGTTATTAATAAATTTCTTTATTATCGAATTTATTAAATTTTTAATTAGTTTACTTGAACTGTTGGTTTAGTATCACGTGCAGCAATGAAGCCATAGAAGATATAACCAAGTAGTGTCAAGATAGTACCGCCGAATACTGCAGTTGCACCACAAGCGTACACACCGTAGATACTGTAAAGAACAGCTAATGTACCCACAGTTGCACCAAGGCGGTATTGCTTTTTAGATACCATATTTTTGCGAAGTAACACTTCCAAACCTGTCATAGATAGGATGTAAGGTACCATGTTAATAAATACGGCTAGGTTCAATAGTGCGTTGAACTGGCTGATCAAGTTTGGAGAAATCGTCATCACAGCAAGGAGCAACTCAGCAATTAACATGATAAGCATACCGGCAATTGGTGCGCCTGCTTTGTTAGTTTTTGCGAAGATTTTAGGGAATAGACCTTCATCTGCTGCAGCTTTAGATACTTGAGCGTTAGTGAACTGCCAGCCAAGTAGAGAACCGATACATGCAATAACCGCTGCTAGTGTAACAATGTTACCTACTGTTGGGTTAAACATGTGGCTGAATACTAAGCCAAACGGTGCAGTAGATGCTGCTAGTTCTGAGTTAGGAATAATACCTTGGATAACACCAGTAGACGCAATGTAGATAACCGCTGCGAAACCTGTACCAAATAGTACTGCAAGAGGTACGTTACGCTCTGGATTTTCAACAGCATCAGAGTTAGCACCTGCAGATTCAATACCTAGGAATGCCCATAAAGTTAGTGCGATACCTGAAGATACTGAGTGCATTGTAGTGTCATGGTGTGGATTCCATGCGCTCATGAATGTTTGTGGATCGAACCACCACCAACCGATCATAGATAGACCAAGTACAGGTAGAATAATACCCCAAACAGTGAATGCTGAGATTTGACCTGTGATCTTAGGACCACCAAAGTTAGCAATCATCGTAATGATAAGAATTGCACATACACCGAAGAAAGTGTGTACTGGTGTATCTAGCCAAGGCATAAATGGCTTAATGTAACCAACAGCTGATACGGCAATTGCTACACAACTAATTACTAGACATACATAGTATGTGTAAGAAGAGATAAAGAAAGATGATTTGCCGTGTGCTTCTTCTGCGTAAGCTGACATACCGCCTGAACGTTTACAAAAAGCACCACATTTAGCAAACGTGTAAGCAATACACATTGCACCTATTGCTGTAACCACCCAAGACAACATTGAAATTGCACCAACTTGAGCCAAGCTCGCTGGTAGCATAATAATACCGGAACCCATCATGTTAACTGCAACAAGTACAGTTAAGCCGACAAGGCCCATTTTTTTAGTGCCAGTATCTGATGACATATATTCACCTATGATTAGAAGGTAATAACTACAACAAAAATAAGTAGCTATTGTTATATTTAATAAGACCCAATCCATGGTGAATTCATTAATAACATTTAGGTTATTGTTTATTATTTTTCAGTAGGGGGAACGAACTAAAAAATAACTCAGATATAAACCTTGGTTATTAAGACTTATATATGAGAGTGAACTCTTCATCCCTTCGATGGAGCGTATAATGCGACTGTTTTGCTAAAAAAAAAACGTTAATTTCGGAATGAAACGTTCCATTTTTAGTGTTAAAAATGACAAACAGTATCGTTATTCGATCAGCCACTATCGTGAACAATGCCAGCTTATAAGTTATTGTTGTCAGGTGTTTTTTTAAAATAGCAATGAATAACAAGAGGTTGAAAATCTCACCGAATGAGATTCATCATACAAAATAGGCTAGGAAAGAGAATAACTAAAATATAGTTATTCACTTTTTGTGCGGTTAAATGCCATTTAAATGACGTTTATTTTTTTCTTATGCAGGGTTAATTTTTATTTAATGACAATAAAAAGTACTTTTTAGTAAGAAATCGGCGTCATTTTGAGAGGTATAGTAAAAACTTAAACGATACGTTCAGGATTCATTAATAATAAATATAATATTAATGATGTCTTTAATCGTTTTTTGTAATAAAAGACCGTCATTATTTTCAATAAAAATACTCATTTTATTTATTATGCCTTTAAATCATGTTTTAGGTTTTGGCGGTAAATAAATGAAGCGTAAATTCGGCTTTTCTCTTATAGAGTTAGTCATAGCTATTATTATCTTAGGTATTTTAGCTGTGATTGCGGTACCCAAATTTCTGCAAATACAATCCGATGCTCGTAAGGCTGATCTCCATCAGCTAGTCGGTACCTTGCAATCAACATCTGCAACCGTAAACGCCAAAGCGATGATGAGTGGGAAAGAAACAGCTTTAGTGATTACTGTTGATGGCATATCGATAGCGAATGGTTATCTCACAGCAACGAAGAGCGGTATTGTTCAAGCGCTAGCCTCACCGAATATTTGGTATCATTATCCTATTGATATGAAAAACTCGCGTTAGGCGATCATGTATGGAGTGATTGGGCTGGCAGTAAGCTGAAGCTGAATATGGGGATGATGGTCTTTTCATTAAAAGACCTATCAGGACTTTCACAAAAACAGATTTTAGATACGCATTGTTATGTACCTTGATTTAGCTGAGGGAGCGGAAGTGTCTGGTCATACGCCTCCCGTTCCCGACATTGGTGATAAATCTTTATCAGGCTGGCGAAATAAACTGTATCAGTTCCATAAGAAAATTTGGCAGGAAGGGATTTGCCCTTATGTATTAACGGCCTTTCATTTAGAGAGTTATTTTAATATCTGCCATCAAGCAACAGATAATAAAGCCCATAATCAGAATGAGCCTAATTTGCTAAATGCCCCCGACGATTACAGTCGTTGATGATAAATGCTGAGACACTATCTATAACTATCAATGAAAAAGGCGCTAAATGAGCGCCTTTTTGATGTTGTTTTGAGAAGAAACACTTAAGCTGGAGTCACGCGTGAAGTGCCATCGTCAGAAATGTTAACTTGAACACGCTCACCATTATGGAACATGACGTTTGGATTAACTTGCTGCACGATAGAGACGGTACGACCACTGTTTAGCTTAATGGTTAAGTTAACACCATTACGTTTTGTGACTTGCTCACCCGCTTCATTACCTAGATAACCGCCGAGTAATGCACCACCGATGGTTGCAATTTCAGAGCCTGTCCCACCACCTACGCCAGAGCCTAAAATACCGCCAATAGCACCACCGGCAAGTGTACCAATACCATTACCATTACCATTTAATGTGACCGACTGGGTGCGAACCACAGTACCGTAATATACTTCTTGCATCTGGCGTGCATCATTAACATTGTAAGCATTACCATAAGGATTGGCTGCACAGCCTGCGAGACCTAGCGTTGATAAAATCACGGTTAAGGCAAGTATCTTTGTTTTCATGTTGTTTCTTCAATAAAAATACAGTGTTTAAATATTGGGTGTAATTTGAGCTCATTCGATGAGAAAAGAAAGCACGAAAACTCATTTTACTAAAACAGTAAACATAATGTACTGAATCTGTTAATTCGTTTTCTTATGCCCACTTTTATCAGCATGAAAAGTATCAATAAATGCCGCGAAGTATTGTTGTAACTGTGCTGCTTCTGTTGTGAGTCGCAGTTGAGAAAGTAGCACTATCCCCACCTCACAGGTACATAAATTACCGTCTTGTTGATTACGTCGTAAGGCGTAGTTTGATGCCTGTTGTGGCGTTAAAGCTAAACGCGGCAAGTCACTAAGCCAAGGGCTTTTACGAACCATTTTTTTCGCTTCTTGCCAGGTGGCATCAAGAATAATAAATAGGGGAATTGGTTGTTCAGTTCGTGCTTGAGGTAGCTCGATAGTCGGATGTTGCTCATCGCTTGGGAAAACCAAATAAGCTTGGTAGCGAGGATCACGCAGTTGCGCTAGCAAGTGTACTGGCGGCTCGGTACGTTGCCATACCTCAACGCGGCAATGGGGCAAACTGTTTACCAGTAACTTACCTGTGTTGGTATCTTTATTAAGCTCTCGAGGGTGAGTTAATAACACAAAGTGTGCGGGGCACTGAAGGTGTGGCTCAAGGTTGCAAATACAATTATGCTGAAAGCCACAGCGAGGGCATGACATGGTTATTTCTCCTAACCTCAAATACCCTTGCAGTGTGGCATATATCGATGTCTTAAGTCACGATTGTGATAGTGGCGTTTAGTCTTGTTTTGTCAGCACTAACCCATCATTGCCGATGTGATATTTCTGACCGTTGACGGTTTCTTCTGTTGCGCTGAGCTGCTTCCTACTCGGATCAAAGGTATAAATACGTTCGCTATTGAGCCCATGATGTGAGGTCATCTTTACTTGCAGTTGAGTGTCGCTGATCGCCTGCCAGTTCCCGTTTTCTTTTAGACTTGGATCGCCATTGGTATATTGATATGTGGTTGTCGCAGAGTGATCGCTTTTAAGGCTAAGTAGAGTCGTTAATCCCATTTCTGGCTGACTTTGATACTCACCCACCCAAGTACTATTACTGTCATCGCCACCCAAGCTACTTGGTAACCAACTGGCACAGCCGGTTAGTGTGGATGCGGTAAAGATAAGGGCGAGGGGTAACCGTGAAACTGTCATTTTATTCTCTCTATGGTAGGCTCAAATTCATGAGGAAGTTGGCAGTAATGGTAGAACAATATGGCCTATTGGTTATTTAAAACCGAACCAGATACATTTTCTATAGACACCCTAAAATTACAAAAAGTTTCACCTTGGGAAGGCGTTCGTAATTATCAGGCACGTAATATGTTACGTGACGAGGTAAAATTAGGCGATCAAGTCTTCATTTATCATTCATCGTGTAAAGATGTTGGTGTGGTTGGGATCGCAACGGTGATTAAAGCCTCGTATCCCGATCACTTCCAGTTTGATCCCGAAAGTCCGTATTTTGACCCGAAATCAGATCCAGAGAACCCACGCTGGTTTATGGTCGATATTGAATACCAACGTCATTTACGGTTAGTTAGCTTAAAACGTATGAAAGCCAATCCAGCCTTGGCTGAGATGTCACTAGTAAAAAAAGGCAGTCGCTTAAGCGTGATGCCAGTTACTGACACGCAATGGCAGGAAATTTTAACCATGACCGGGCAGTTCTAAGCTGTTTTCAAGGGGAGTGATATAAGAAAAGGCTGTGTTTAACAGCCTTTCTACGGGTTTTTATGCGTGATTAAGGAGATGCTTTTCTAAGTAGTGCGCTACCGCTTCATCAGCACTCGAACCGATAACCTCATTATCTGGTAGTGCTTGTTTCACTTTGTCATGAGAGGTGCCCATGATTAAGCCCTTACCTGCCATTGATAGCATTTCAATATCATTCATTCCATCACCAAAGGCAATACAATCATCTAATGTCAGCTCTAGCGCTTTGGCTACAGCAGCTAAGGCATCGCCTTTAGAGACGCCAGCATCCATCACTTCTAAGCACCAAGGTGTGGAGAAAGCGATATTAGCTTTGTCTTTAAACTCTTGATTAAATGCTTGCTCCCACTTCACCATTTTCTCATGGTCAAGATCATCGCGGGTGAAGAAAACTTTTAATACGTTATCTGTCGGTGGGTTCTCAACATCAAATAACTGGTAGTGAAAGCTATCGTGGAATTCACGCAGTGCCTCATTTTCATGATTGAGTAGCCAATGGTCGCCTTGGTATAAGTGAATGTGTAAATCAGGATCGTGCTTTGCTAGTGCAATAACGCCACGGATCACTTCAGGGCTTAAACTTTGTTGAAACACAAGATTACCGTCGGCATCATGCACACTGGCGCCATTTGATGTGATCATGTAAGCAGGGATATCCAGTTCTTCACGCATACCAGCGACATCTATATGGTGGCGACCTGTTGCAAATACAAAATGCTTATCGTGTTGATAAAGACGTTGTAAGACATCTTGAGTATACGGGGCGATCTTATGCTCAGGAGTAAGCAAGGTGCCATCTAGATCTGAAGCAACAATTTTAAACATGTGGACTCTCGATAGTAAAACGGGCGGTAATGATATGTAGCATGCCAAAAAGTGATTAATTCTAAAACAAGTTAATGAGGAAAAAAGAGGCTAAAGTAGGATAATTAGACTTCCGCTTTCCTTTCGTTTGATAAAAACGAAAGTCTGTTAGTGAAGATTAAGCAAAATGCGCCAAGAGTGCCGTAATCGCTTGATTACGGAGCGGATCACTTTCAAATAAGATCTCATGGCGAGAACCTTCAATAATCTGAAAATTACAGTGCCCTGAGCCTTGGTTTAGCCGTTGCTGAAACTGCTGCTGACAGGCGTTATCAACAATTTTATCTTCACTGCCTTGAAGTAAAAGAACAGAGATAGTGATGGTATTGGCTTGCTGAATCGCTTGACGGGCCGCTTTAATACTTTCCCATACCCAGTGATTACTTGCGCCACCAATGCGTAATTCAGGGCGAACATCGTAAAGATCGCGAAACCATTGGTAACGTGTTTGGCTGTGGGTGAGTAAGTTGCCATCGAACGGTTTTGCATAATAGGGCTTTTGACCAATAGCATAGTGAGGTTGACGACAAAATAATTCGGTGATGCCGATCAGTGCTTCGGCAAAGGGCTTTAAGTGAGGTTTAACATAGATGCCATGCATGGGTGCACTAAGTACGGCGCGGTCAAAAAGAGTGGGATAACGAGCCAGTGCTAAACTGGTTATTGCCCCTCCCATCGAATGACCAAGGATGAAGTGCTGTTTATAATCTTGTGGTTTTACGATGTTTTGCATAAAAAGATGCAGGTCTTCAACGTAGTCATCAAAGTGTTCGACATATCCTAATTCATGATCAGCAACTAATCGTTCAGAGACGCCCTGGCCACGATGATCGAAGGAATAAACGTGGTAGCCTTGTTTAACTAAATCGTAGAACAGCTCTTGGTATTTCCAATAGGTTTCTACTCGCCCATTAACCACGATAATGACTTTATCACTGCGCTTTGGGGTTAAACTGACCCATCCTAATTCACATTGTTTAACGCCAGTGAATTTTCCTTCGTGACGTTGTTGCCACATTTCACTTACCGCATTCGTCATTGTGTGGCTGAAATGTTCTTCTTGAGAAAAAGGGGGAAAAGTCGAAGGTTGACAAGTCATTAAAGCGCGTCCGAAATTTATCTGTTTGAAAAGCATCACAGCAAATTATGGCGTGGCGATTACTGTGGATTAGTCAAAAATGGTATTATTAATACAGTATACCTTATTTATCTAAGACAGAATAAGTGTATCCATATTGCTTTATTTGCTCTATTCAGGTTATAAACGCATTTTATAAATGTCATAAATATTTCACTGAGATCACATGAGTATTGATGTTTGGTTAGCATATTTGCTCGCTGCAGTTATCTTTAGTTTTGCCCCAGGCTCTGGTACCGTAAATTCAATCAGTAATGGGATGGTTTATGGCTGGCGTAAGTCATTAGCCTCTATTATCGGCTTGCAGTGTGGCATGGCTGCACACATCATTCTTGTTGGCATAGGGCTAGGAACTATAGTCGCCGGCTCTGAGTTGGTTTTTACCATTATTAAGTGGCTAGGCGCGGTGTACTTAGTGTGGCTGGGGATCCAAAAGTGGCGCGAGAAGTCAGCATTAGCCTTACACGAATGTGATAGCTCTGTATCGGCTGCTACATTGTTTAAACGGGCAGTGTTTGTCAATTTAACGAATCCCAAAACGATTGTGTTCTTAGTTGCGTTATTTCCTCAGTTTATCAATCCACTAGAACCTCAATTGCCACAGTTATTGGTACTTGGTACAACGACATTAGTCGTTGATGGTTGTGTAATGTTATTTTATGTACTGTTAGCGTCACGTTTTACTCGCTATATCCGTTCAACAACGGTGATGTCTCGTTTAAACCGTTTATTCGGATCTATGTTTATTGGATGTGGTGCTTTACTTGCTTTGGCTCGAGCGTAAATTTTGATGATAGATAAAGGAAAGGTTTGATGTATTCCTATGTTGCTCGTCAGCCAATTTTTAATCGTAAGCAACAAACGATTGGCTATGAATTATTATTTCGTGACGGAGAAAGTAATGCTTTTCCGAATATCGATGCGAGTGAAGCGACATGTCGCTTAGTCATGGAAAATTACATGGCGATTGGCGACAACCGTTCATACAAAGGTCAGAGAAACTTTATTAATTTTCCTGAGCATTGTTTGATTGAATTAATGCCATTATTACTGCCTAAAGATAAAGTTATTATTGAAATCCTTGAAAGTTGTCGTCCAAGTGATGAACTTTTACAGGCAGTTAAACATCTCCATCAAAAAGGCTATATCTTTGCGCTTGATGATTTTGATTGTCATCCTGAATGGCAGCGTTTCCTGCCTTACATATCAGTCATTAAACTAGATTTACTGGCATTAGGCCTTGATCAAGCCTGCCAATATGTAAAAGATAACCAGCACTTGAAAACCAAGTTTTTAGCAGAAAAAGTCGAAACCTATGAGGATTATGCGCAAGCACTCGCTGTGGGATTTCATTTATTCCAAGGTTATTTTTTCAGTAAACCTGAAGTGCTAAAAAGCCGTAAAGTGGCACCATCAGAGCTCACAACGGTACAGCTACTGCATGAAATTTCCAATGATCCGGTGGATTTTTCTCGTATCGAAACCATTATTAGCCGTGACGTCTCCCTGTCCTATTTATTACTCCGTTACGTCAATACCGTGACCAAGCGTTTACGCTCACCGATCAGCTCATTTCGCCAAGCTTTAGTGTATTTAGGTGAAGATAACTTACGCTTATTTATTGGTGTTGTGGCGACCGCACATGCTGCGCTTGAGAAGCCGAAAGAACTTTATGCTTTATCGTTATTACGCGCCAAAATGTGTGAGTTACTGGTGACAAAAGGTGGCATTGTGCTTCGCTCAGAACAAGCCTTTTTAGCAGGGATGTTTTCGTTATTGGATGCTCTGCTTGATAATTCACTAGAGAGTTTACTGAATATGATCCAGCTTCAACCTGAAATTAAATCCGCACTTTTACAACGTAATGGGCGATTAGGGTTAGTGTTGGATGTGGTTGATGCGTTCAGTACTGCAGATTGGACACGGGTAAAGATTTGTTGTCAGGTGCTTGGAATAAAAGAAGAAGTGGTACATGAAAGTTATTTGACTGCGGTTGAGTGGGCAGATAAATGTACCGCGGTGAATTTAAAGCGATAAAAAGTGGGGGCTATGTAGTCTCGCCCCCGAATAGGAATCGTAATATTGTAGTTGGAGAGTCGGAGGGAGCAGCGTCGTTGATACAACGTTACAAGCGCATAATATGGCCGACTAAATCCATATCTGCTTGTTTATTTATTTTCTATTGGCGGTATGCGTTTAACATCCATAGTAGTTTTTCTTGCTCACGGATGTAATCACCCATCAATGCAGCCGTACCTTCATCATCAGCATCACCTGCTTGCACTAAAATTTGACGTTCTAAACGTAGCAAGACACTAAAGCCATTCACTAAGCCTTCAACACAGTCTTTTCCTTGTGTTGCATTGCGATGTTCTTGGATATCACTTACGTCGAGGTAACAGCTGAAACTATGATCTGGCGTATAACCAAGGGTTAAAATACGCTCTGCAAGTTCATCGATCTTTAGCTGAAGATCAGTGTAAATCTCTTCAAACTTCACATGAAGCTCAAAAAATTCTTGTCCTTTAATATTCCAGTGATAGCCACGGGTATTCATGTATAACACTTGGTAATCAGCTAATAATTTATTGAGGTCTGTAGCCAGAGCTTTTGCTTTTTGGGTATCGAGACCGATTAAATTCATTTCGCTAGTCATGCTACTTTCCTTACTTAATTCGATAAATTGACCAAAAGGTGCTTACCTTTCAGAAGATGTGGTCAGTATAGGGATAACGTTATGATAGGTATAGTTGTTAGGTTCTATTGTACCAATAGGTGTTAACTATCTATTGCCGGCTAGATAAGTGAAAGCCACCAGATGAGATTCGGCAAACATTGAGTGGCTTTCTAAGATAGTTATTAATATTTACGCTGCGATTAAATCACCGTGGCAGTTTTGACCATAGCAAGGGGTGATACCACAAATACGGTTACCGGCTGCTTTACCCATCGCATAGCCTTGCTCTAGTTTATCGAGCTTGCGCGTCAGACGCCCAACTTGAAAGTCGTTATTTGGCGCAATGACGGTAATTTTACAATCTTTCGGTGGGTGATGAATAAAATCGAGCGCGGCATTGTAGCGCTGTGCACGTTTGATCACCGCATCAGCAAACGCAGGATGATC
The DNA here is from genome assembly GCF_000153325.1 of Photobacterium sp. SKA34. GTDB lineage: Bacteria > Pseudomonadota > Gammaproteobacteria > Enterobacterales > Vibrionaceae > Photobacterium. The sequence continues at coordinate 51,774 of NZ_CH724146.1, read as the reverse complement.
ATGGAACATGGATTTGATCAGCCATGGCACCTTGGTTTCTGCTTTGTGGAAACCTAAAGGTTTAGACAGTACTACCGTGATATCACGGGCCCCGCGACGGTAAGCTTCGATCACAGGGATAGAATCTGCTATGCCACCATCACTCATTGCAATGCCATTAATCGTAGGGTTATGACGATAAGCAATGGGTAAGGCACAGGTCGCTTCCATCAAGGGGGTCACGTTATTACGAGTGACTTCAATGTACTCAGCTTTGCCAGTTTCTAGGTTTGTTGTGGTGGCAAATAAAGGAATTTGGCGCTGCTCATATTTGTGTAAGTTGAGTGGAAGATGGCGGGTACTGGTTCGCCATAGCCAATCAATATCAGTGAGGTGTCCACCATGAGTAAATCGTGAAAAGTTAATAAATTCAGGAGCACGGGAATATTCGGTAATGATTTTATGGCTGCGACCGTAATTACCACACAGGTAACCAATGAGGTTGGTTGCCCCTGCTGACACCCCAATCGCAAAATCAAAGTCTAAGTAGTTGTTATCGAGAAAGGCATCTAATACACCACTAGTAAAAATACCGCGCATTGCGCCACCTTCAACGACAAGCGCTCGTGAATTTTCTGCTGTGCTCATACCAAACTACCCATAACTAGAATCAAGTGACCAATATCTCAAGAATAAAGCGAGCAGGGTTGTAGGGACAGTCGGTTTTTCTTATCGGTGTGATAGGAAAAACTTAACCTTTTTCTGCTTGGATGGTGGTAACACTTTGGCTCAATACTTTAATGCACTCAGAAAGTGCTGGATTTAAGGTTTTACTGGCGGGATAACAAAGCCCTAAACGGCGAAACATGCGTGGGCCTTCTAATGGAACGGTCACCAATTGATTGGCACTTTCCAGTACCCCTGTAGGCAAAAATGAAATGCCGAGACCTGCTTGAACCAAGTGCATAACTTGAGTTTTATGCTCAGCTTTTGCAACGAGATTAACGGATAGGCCATCACAGGCGAGTAAGCTGATGGTTTGCTGATGGGCTTCACAAGGTGGGCACTCAATAAAATCATGCTGATGTAATTGCTCAGGCGAAACTGATGTTAAGTTTGCCAACGGGTGATCAGGCAACATGCAAAGCACATAGTCTTCATCCCATAGCGGCAAAAAGATCTCATCTTCTGCTTTGAACATATCGAGAGTTAAGCGAGCATCGGCAGGCTTTTCGTGATCAACCAGTTCGAGCGATAAATTGGCAATGTTGTGGTGCAAGGTTGCAAATACTTTCGCCAGTTGGCTTTGGCTTAAATCGGGAAAATTTGCCAAGGTTAATGGTAAGCGCTCGGTGCGTTGCTGGAACAATTGCGGCAAGGTGTTAACGTCGTTAAGTAAGCGGATTGCTAAGGGATATAGGTAGTGAGCTTCATCGGTGACATCGACCCCTTTTTTATGACGCAAGAACAGCACAGTATTCAGCTCTTGCTCTAGTTGCTTGATGCCATTGGAGATCGACGGTTGAGAAACAAAACAGCGCTCTGCGGCAAAGGTGATATTTTTTTCTTCATAAACCGCAATGAAAAAGCGTAGTAGTCGTAAATCCATCGTAAGTTACCTGAATATGATGCTAAGTGAGCAGATTATCATAGGAATCGAGTAAGCGGGAAAACAGGCATAAAAAAGCCGGACATGATGTCCGGCTAAAGGGGGATTACAGGTTAACCTGCGATGTTGTAGTAAGTATTAGCGCCTGGGCCGACAGGGATACCCAGTAAGAACACCCAAACATAGAACATGATGCTCCAGCCAATCACGAATACAATCGAGTATGGCAGCATGGTTGAGATCAGTGTACCTAGACCAAGGTTCTTCTGGTAGCGAGTGGCTACAGCTAAGATCATACCGAAGTAGCTCATCATAGGGGTGATGATGTTGGTAACAGAATCACCGATACGGTATGCCGCTTGAATTGTTTCAGGCGCGTAACCTACCAGCATTAACATTGGAATAAAGATAGGTGCGGTTACCGCCCACTGCGCTGATGCCGAACCAATCATTAGGTTGATAAAGCCACACATTAGGATGAAGGCGAAGAACAGTGCAGGACCTGTTAGACCAATCGATTGTAGGAAGTCTGCACCACCTACCGCAAACACCTGACCGAAGTTAGTCCACTTAAAGAACGCCACGAATTGTGCTGCGAAGAACACGAGTACAATGTACATACCCATCGATGACATTGACACAGACATCGCGTTGATCACATCACGGTCGTTCTTCATTGTGCCTACTACTTTACCGTAAACAAAACCTGGGATGGCGAAGAACACGAAGATAAATGCCACGATACCTTTAAGGAACGGTGAGCCAGCCACTAAACCTGTTTGTGGGTTACGTAAAATACCGTCAGCAGGGACAATGGTTAGTGCAAGTAGCGCAGCAACAGCTAGCGCTGCAAGACCTGCCGCTTTCAAACCTTTCTTTTCAATCGCAGTTAGCTTGCCCATTTTATCTTGGCTTAGATCATCACTAGCTTCAGAGGCATCGTATTTGCCTAGTTTCGGCTCAACGATTTTCTCGGTAACGAATGCACCCATGATGGTGATCGCAAAGGTTGAAGCAAACATGAAGTACCAGTTCACTTCTGGGCCAACAATGTAGTTAGGATCGATCATCTGTGCTGCAGTTTGGGTAATACCCGAAAGTAGGGGATCAACCGTACCAAGTAATAGGTTGGCACTGTAACCACCAGACACACCAGCAAAAGCGGCAGCAAGACCAGCAAGAGGGTGACGACCTAGAGAGTGGAATAGCATTGCCGCAAGTGGGATAAGTACTACGTAGCCAAGCTCTGATGCGGTGTTAGAGATAATACCGGCAAATACCACAACGAGGGTTACCATGCGACGAGACGCCCCCATCACTAAACCACGCATAGCCGAAGAAAGTAGGCCAGAGTGTTCAGCAATTGCGACACCTAACATGGCAACCAGTACGGTACCTAGTGGTGCAAAGCCAGTGAAGTTTTTCACAAGGTTTGCCACGATAAGTTGCAAGCCTTCAGCATTAAATAGGCTGACCACGTGGATCATACCGTCTGCAGCACGACCTGCCGCGCCTTCTGGTCGAGGATCGGCAACAGAAACACCGAAATAGCCTGCAATGCCAGAGGCAACTAAAATCGCGACACAGAAGATAGCGAAGAGTGTGATTGGGTGAGGTAATAAGTTACCTAACCATTCGACGGTATCAAGAAAACGGGTAAAAAGTGTTTTCTTAGGTTGTTGTTGTGAAGCTGATGAATGCATCACTACCTCCAATATAGTTTTAATCCCATCAATGGGTGCTGCTTTTGAGAATGAGATGTTATATCGCAAAATATTGTGAAATCAATGTTAAATTGTTTCTAATTGTAAATGATTGATAAATAAGTCTTTTAAATGTAATTGAGACAGGGTTTTTAACTGCATGTTAATGTTATGTTTTTTTGTTGCGTAAAAATACTTTCAGTTAGATAAGAAAAGCCAATAAAAAATGCTCTTATCCATAATTTTTTTTGATGATAAACCTAAGAAATCGATATTTTTCACTTCTCTCAATCCGACCTATAGTGAATGCATCAACAACATGCCGGCCTGTTGAATATTTTTCGAATTATCAGAGTAGGAAAGTCTTATGTCTAAATCTTTAGTTGTTATTACGGGCGCAAGTTCGGGGATTGGTGAAGCAACAGCACGTCAATTGTCTGCAGAAGGTTATCCATTATTATTACTTGCGCGTCGTGTTGAGCGTATGGAAGCAATGAACTTACCTAATACACTATGTCGAGAAGTAGATGTGACTGATGCGCAAGCCATCCAAGCAGCCGTTGCTGAAGCGGAAGAAAAGTTTGGTCCTGTAGATTGTTTAATTAACAATGCTGGCATGATGTTACTTGGTCTGGCTGATGAACAAGATCCAGCAGAATGGCAAACGATGTTTAATGTTAATGTGATGGGTATGCTAAACGGTATTCACGTAGTATTGGCAGGCATGAAAGTACGTAAACACGGTACAGTGATCAACATTAGCTCTATTGCAGGACGTAAAACCTTTCCTAATCATGCGGCTTATTGCGGAACTAAATTTGCTGTTCACGCGATCACTGAAAATATCCGTGAAGAAGTTGCTGACGATAATGTTCGCTTTATTACCATTGCACCAGGTGCTGTTGAAACTGAATTACTGAGCCATACCAGTAGCAACGCAATTAAAGCAGGCTATGAAGAGTGGAAAGAAGGCATGGGTGGGGTGATTGCACCACAAGATATTGCTAATGCGATTAGCTACGCATATAACCAACCACAGAATCTATGTATTCGTGAAATTGTGCTTGCCGCAACGCGCCAACAACCATAATGCGTTGTCGCTGAAGGTGGCAATGTCAGCATGTCGTGAGTAATGTTAATAAAGACGCGCTTATTCAATACATGTTATTGATCCCCTGTTATATTTAAAGAGAAGTTATTGGTATCAGTGATATTAATAACTTCTCTTTTTTGTATCAGAGGTATAGGTAATGAGAGAAAAGGTTGGGTATTTTGATCTTCTGCGGGTGGTTGCGGCCATTGCTGTAGTTGTGATCCATGTTTTAGGGCCATATCGAGAACAATTAGGGCAAATACCTAACTGGGAATGGATCACCGCGATTACTTTTAACAGTTTTAGTCGTTGGGCTGTGCCTGTGTTTATTATGATCACAGGTGCGCTAATGCTCAGCGATGCACGTCCATTTGAAGGACGCTATTATTTCAAGCGCCGTGTCGGTAAAGTGTTGATCCCATTTGTTGTTTGGTCTGTTTTCTACGCTTTCTTCTCGGCTTTTTCTGCCTCTGGCACTAGCTTTTCGACCAGTTGGAAGCTACTGACTGATATGCCTTTTCATGAAACTTATTACCACCTAGGTTTCTTTTACTACTTTATTCCTTTATATGTCATTGTCCCTTTTTATCAATGGGCGGTACAACGTATGGAGCCTGGACAAGTTAAAGGGGTGGTGATGGTATGGCTGGTGATCACTGGATCGTATTTGTACCACATTGATGGTTTATGGAGTGAAACTTACCTGCTATACAGTGGCTATTTAGTCCTGGGCTACTGTCTGTACAAATATCATTGGCCTGCGATGAAGTGGCTTATTCCTTTAGCAATTGTGGCTTTGTTGATGACAGATTATATGGTGGTGAGCCATAGTTTAACGGCTGGCGAATATAAAATTGGTCGCTGGTTATCATATAAAACCCTGAATACGGCAATAGCTGCTGCAGGCGTCTTTGTTTTGTGTCGTTACATGTTTGATAAATTTAGTGAGAGTGCGCGATCTCGATTAGCAGTGTTGAGCCGCTATAGTCTAGGCGTGTATTTGATCCATCCTATTTTCTTATGGCCATTGCGAAATTATGATTGGTATTTTGCGAACCCTCTGATTGCTATCCCTGTTTGGACTGTGATAGCGGGGGGACTTGCATTAGGGACAAGCTGGCTATTAAGCCGCAGTCCTAAAACCGCTTGGTTGGTACCATAAAATAAAAAAGCCTGACGATGTCAGGCTTTTTTATTGCATCATATTGGCGGTTTAAATAGCGTTAATCACGTTGTAAGGCAAAGTGAATAAACTGCTGTCCACGGTAGGTCATAGTGCCTTTATCTCCCGGGTTCAAAGCATGGTAATAGTGGATACCCACCATAAATTCACGCTTTGGTCCTCCTGATATCGGCTCAACATAAATCCAATATTCTTCATCTTCTTCACCCGCTTGAGCGCCGATGATTTTATTGCTCTGTTTATCGAGGATCATAACGTCGAGTTTTTTTTCTGGCGCGCCAAGCCCCAGCGTATGTCGACGATAGCTAAAAATAAAATAGCCAAATGAGAAGATAAATAGAATGCAAATTGCCACGATGATCCCTGTTGGCATAACACTAACTCCTTGAACGATGAAAGACAGTTTCTTGGCTATTATTCACAATCAGTGAGATATCACTAATCAATGGATAGAAAAGCGTGATCTATATGCGACAAAATGAAGCAAATTTTATGTTACTTGTCTTGCATATTGGCACTTTAGTTGTAAGGTAAAGATATAGCCTCAACAAGGAGTGGGCTCATGATTGATATTGAGCAAGTGATTGATCGTTCTCGCCGTATTGAAGATTTATTACGTCAGCATTATCACGCGAAAGGCTCTGACCTTCAGCAATTAATTATCAGTTGTGAAGATCGCCTACCACATGATGTGCTAATTAAGCTGAATAAGGTTGCTGAATTAAATAAACAATTCACCTCATCAGATACACTAGTTGATTCTAGTGATGAATTTATCAAATTATGTAATTGGTGTGAGAAAGAGCTAGCCCCGCGAAGTAGTCGCCTGGTATGGGGAGTGGCTATTACATTATTATGTGGCTTTACGCTTGCGGCAATATGGTTTTATAGCGTGAATTGGCACCATATTAAGTTGTAAGCGTTAAATATTAGATTTTTCTTATTAGGCCCGGTGCAGTAATGCGTCGGGTTTTCTTTTATTTAAAAATCAAAAATTGTAGGAATTTAATACGAATCTTAACGTTTTGTGACGCAGATAAAAAAATGGCGCCAATAGGCGCTATTTTTTTGAAATTGATAATTCTTTTAGTAAAGAACTGGCAATGTCATTAGGCCTACAACAACTGCAATCATCATAAGTCCCTGTTTTTGTGAAGGTGTCATTATTTTGTTATCCTTTTTCTGTGTCTATTTTTTCTTGAAAAAAAGAATAACATTTTTTTAACCGGCTTGGCAATTGAAATCAGTGAAAAACTTAGATAAAAACATTTTAAAATCAAGATAAAGCTTTTAAATGGAAGAAAAATAGAAGTTTATTGTTTTTTTTACTATGAGAGTTTTCGTTCTCCTACTTTTTTTTGTTTTTATATTGTTGATTTTAAATTGTTATTTTATTTTTCATTACGGGTGTGAATTGTTTAGTTGTCAAAATAAGTGTTTATGTTATCTAGACTTTTGTCCTTTTGTTTATTCTAACTTTTCTGTAGAGATGCTTGTTTTTTTTATAACTAAATCTGTCGTTTTTTGTGTTTATTATTACCTAAACGCCTATTTGGATTGTGTTTTTATTTTTTGGTGGTTTATTCACCAAGGTGATATGCGTTAAAAATAACGGTGATAGCATGATCTTTCTTTCTTATCTTTATGTTTTATTTGCGTTTTTTTTATTGGCTTTATAGTGTCCTTGTCGTTGCGATGTTTTTTGTAGATATAAAGTGATAAAAAATTAATAAAATAGCTTTTTACGAGAGATGAACGGTTGCTTTTACAATCTATCAAAGATGTATTGAGAGCTATTATGAGGTGGTTGTACGCTATTTCTGATTATTGAGATGGCAAATACAATGATATTTGCTCACCTTTACAAAGAGTGTATTTAAAATCGTAGTGAATGTCTGATTATGTGGTTATGTATTATATTTTTAGCGGTATTGCACATTACTGCGGCTTATCGTGGACCACGCTGGCTTTACTATGTCAGTAAACCGTTAACGGTTATGTTGATGGTAATACAATGTGTATGGAGCGGTGCCCCGAGTTTTTATTACTGGGCAATTGTTGTAGGGCTTTGCTTTTCAATCATTGGTGACATTTACTTAATGTTGCCAGCAGAACGTTTTCTCGCAGGCCTGGTGAGCTTTTTTCTTGCTCATGTTGCTTTTACCGTCGCATTTGTCAGTCAATGGCAAGGCACAATAAGCTGGTGGTTACTTGCGCTTTGTCTTGCCATCGGGATTGTCGTTTTCTTACTGTTGTTACCTTCTCTAGCACCACTACAAACGCCAGTTGCTTTCTATATACTCATTATTATGGCGATGACCTTTGCTGCTGGGCAGTATTGGTTGTTGTCCCATAGCCAAGCTGCACTATTTACCATTGTTGGCGCTATTTTATTTGTGCTATCAGATCTTACCTTGGCTGTTAATCGTTTTAAGGGTGAGTTCGGTGCCGCAACGGCGATCATTATGTCGACATACTTTATTGCCCAAGGTTTATTTGTTGGCTCGGTACTCGTTTTATAGCTTGTCATTTGAGGAGTTATCTATGTCAGAGCAATGGCAGTGTATCTATAGTGCTTGTAATAGCTTGTAATAGCTTGGAAGCGCATAGCGTAAAAGGGTTATTAGAAAGTGAGGGAGTTAATACACGGTTAACGGGTGAGGCGTTAGGTGCCGCGATGGGAGAGCTTCCAGCAAATGTTGTTGAAGTGAAAGTGTGGGTTGAACAAGGGCAATGGCAGCGCGCACAAGGGATAGTTAGTGATTATGAACGCACTGATTACCATGATTGGCATTGTTCGCAATGCGGTGAAGTGAACCAAGGGCAATTTGAACTGTGTTGGAATTGCCAATGTGATCGCGATCAAGAGCCTTAATCGAGATGAAAAGTAAGTATCAAATCAACGTGCAAATGATAAGAAAACCCAGCCGTCTTTAACCCCTTCGTTAATTCTTTTTATTACTTGATAAATGTTATTCCAAATAATCTTTTTATTGTCTAATTTTCAGCTATTGAGTATTTCACGACCTCTTTTTACTGTTACTAAATGGTAATAATCTTTTGTTTTTATACTGTATTGTTGTTTTGGTGTAATTATTCATAATGCATCCATCGAAACGCACAAGGCGTTCAAAAACATAAAAGCATAAGGTTTTATTACTCATGAAAACAGTTATTAAAGCAACTATCGCAGCCGCTATCATCGCTATGTCTTACAATGCTTCAGCAAAAGATGGTGCGTTCACTGGTAATGTTCAATTTCAAAAAGCAGCGGTGAACGGCTTGAATGCAGGTCACTACCAAAAACAAGGTACCGCAGAGCGTTCACACTCAGGTGTGGTATTCACTCAATCAGCATCACAACTTACCTTTGCTGAAAAGTTACTGTCTGCTGCAGATAAATAAGCCGCAGATATCGGCAAGCAACAAAAAAAGCGAACCCTATGGTTCGCTTTTTTATTATTTTTTATTTACTTACATCATATGCTTACGGCGGATATCAAGTAGGGCGAAGATACCAAAAATTAAAATGGACCACTTTTCCCAGCCGGACATGTTAATTTTGTCACCAAATGCGCCAATAAATATCAGCATTTGTAAGCCATGCATCATAAACAAGAACGCTGTCATGATGTACAACGCCATGGCAGCAACGCCAGGGAATGGGTGAACGATATTAATCAGTAGTACCAGCCAAACAAAGGCTATGGCAAGTTTTGCGATAAGTATTAGCGCCTTCATGGTTCCTCTCTTGCAAATAAGCGGTAGCAAACCTGTCCTGCCGTTTTTTCACGGTATAGGTGCCAATGGCTTGGCGTTATCAGGTTGCCCAATTCCTTTTCTGCTTCAATATAAATCATTGCATGGGGAGCAAGCCAGCCGTTGTTTTCCAATGCGGCGATCACGTCTTGAATAAGATCTTTTCTAAATGGGGGATCAATAAAGACTAAATCATGTGCACGTCCTTGTTGTGACAAAAACGTTAAGCTGTCACCATTAACCACAGTGGCATTTTTTGCCCCAACGGTTTTTAAGTTTTGCTCTAATTGATTCGCGGCTTTTTTGTCGAGTTCAAGCATCGTTACGCTTTCAGCACCACGAGAAAGAGCTTCAAAACTTAAACCGCCGCTACCAGCAAACAGATCAAGGCATTTAGATTGATAAATGTCTTGCGCTAACCAGTTGAAAAGTGTTTCTTTTACACGGTCAGTGGTCGGACGTAGTCCTTCGACATCATGAACGGGTAATTTGCGTCCACGCCATTGTCCGCTAATGATGCGAACGAACCCGCCAGGACGATTATTTTGTGGTTTGCGAGTTGTTTGTTGTCTACGCTGCGTCATAGATTTTTTTGACCGTTAAGAAAATGATAGTATACACCTGTTTTTAGGCTGCAAATTGTACCAATCAAGCGCTAGGATTCGCCAATGGCAGAAAAAAAGAAACGCGGTTTATTTTCATGGCTCGGATTTGGCTCTGAAGATAACGATGCTCAAAAGGAACAAACTACTGAACATCAGGTAGTGGATGGGGCTACTGATAGCCCTGAATCAACACATTTCTCTGA
>NZ_CH724146.1:1284-41523 GCF_000153325.1 Photobacterium sp. SKA34 | reverse complement strand
TGTACCTGTTACCTAAACTTACAGCCAGGTAACCACCAAAACAGACGCGCACGGTACTCTGTTTTAGGCAAAAAAAAGCGGCTCCCAATAGGAACCGCTTCAAAATCAATTTTCCAACGCTTTTTTCTGCATTGAAATAATGTCGCTAATGCCGTCTTTCGCTAACGCCAACATTGCCAGTAATTCTTCGTGACTAAAGGCTTCACCCTCGGCTGTGCCTTGGATTTCAATCATCTTGCCTTCTTCTGTCATCACCACGTTCATGTCAGTTTCCGCTGCTGAATCTTCAAGATATTCAAGATCGCAAGTAGGTTCGCCTTTATAGATACCAACAGATACCGCAGCCACCATACTTTTCAGTGGGCTTTTCTTAATCATGCCATTTTCTAGCATATAATTAATTGCATCAACCAGTGCCACCATCGCACCTGTAATAGACGCGGTACGTGTACCACCATCAGCCTGAATAACATCACAGTCAACGGTGATCATCTGCTCGCCTAATATTTTTAAATCAACCGCAGCACGCAAGCTACGCGCAATAAGACGTTGGATTTCCATCGTACGTCCACCTTGCTTACCACTCGCAGCTTCTCGACGATTACGAGTATGCGTTGCACGAGGCAGCATGCCATATTCAGCCGTCACCCAACCTTGGCCTTTACCTTTTAACCAGCGCGGAACATTTTCTTCTACACTCGCGGTACAAATAACCTTGGTATTACCAAACTCAACCAGAACTGAACCTTCAGCATGGGCTGTATATTGGCGAGTAATAGTGATTGGACGAACTTGAGTCGCACTTCTTCCGCTTGGACGCATCGGGATTTCCCTTTGGCTGGATGATATTAACCGGCGATTATAGCGATAACTCAATCTCAGTGCACGAGAAAACGATAACGTAAGCTGACAAACAGTAGCCCCTTGAGGTCAATATCGCATATAATCTCAACACCCGGTAACGACGCACCTTGTTATGAATAATTAAGACTTATCGTGGGTAACGGTAAGTTAGTCGTCGCACCATTCTCAACTAAAAGGCCACAAGCCATGATCCATAGTATGACTGCTTATGCTCGTCGCGAAATTAAAGGCGATTGGGGCACTGCTGTGTGGGAGATCCGCTCAGTAAATCAACGTTATCTTGAAACCTACATTCGTATGCCTGAGCAATTTCGTAGCTTAGAGCCTGTATTACGTGAGCGTTTCCGTAAACGTCTTGCTCGCGGTAAAGTGGAATGTAATCTACGTTTTGAAGCCAATATTGCCGCAAACACAGAGCTAACCATCAATGAAGCGTTAGCAAAGCAAGTTATTACCGCAGCTAAATGGGTAAAAGAAACCGCCGGTGAAGGTAATATCGGTCCATTCCAAGTCCTTAATTGGCCGGGTGTGATGGAAGCACCAGAGCAAGATTTAGATACGATTAACAAAGATCTACTGACGGGTTTTGAACTAGCTATGGATGACTTCGTTGCCGCACGTGCAAGCGAAGGCGACAACATGAAGCAACTTATCGACCAACGTCTGAATGCTATTTCGATTGAAGCGACCAAAGTACGCACTATGATGCCAGAAATCATTAACTGGCAGCGTGAGCGCATTATGTCTCGTCTTGAAGAAGCAAAAGTTGATCTTGATGCTAACCGCATTGAACAAGAGCTGATCATGCTAGCGCAAAAGAGTGATGTCGCAGAAGAGCTTGATCGCCTTGATTCTCACGTGAAAGAAACCCAAAAAATCATCGCGAAAGGTGGCGCATGTGGTCGTCGTTTAGACTTCATGATGCAAGAGTTCAACCGTGAGTCTAACACCCTCGCATCAAAATCAATCAACACTGAAGTGACCGCCTCTGCAGTTGAACTTAAAGTTCTGATTGAGCAAATGCGCGAACAGATTCAGAATATCGAATAACTCGATAATCGCTCAATCAAGGAAGCTATGGTTTCCTTGATTGTCATTGATTCACTGCTGCAATTATGAAAAACGCCTTAAAGCCAGCTAGGCTTAAGCTATATCACACAAAAAGATGAATTTTCCAGCAATCAGCTAATTTCAATTATGCGCAGATCATGGTAATCTTCGCGCCCTTCTATCACTGAGTGAAAATAGGCAATGAGCAAAGGTACTCTATACATCGTGTCGGCCCCAAGCGGTGCTGGTAAATCAAGTTTGATTAATGCCCTTCTTGAAACAAACCCGACCTATGACATGAAAGTATCCGTGTCCCACACAACTCGTGGCATGCGCCCGGGTGAAAAACACGGTGTTCATTACAATTTCGTTAGCGTAGAAGAATTTACTGACTTGGTAGAACAAGGTGCATTCCTTGAACATGCAGAAGTATTCGGCAACTACTACGGCACTTCACGCCTATGGATCGAAGAGCAATTAAATAAAGGGATTGATATATTCCTGGATATCGACTGGCAAGGTGCGCGTCAAATTCGCACACAAATGCCTGCGGCTAAGAGCTTATTCATCCTTCCTCCTTCAAAAGAGGAATTAGAGCGTCGTCTAAATGCGCGCGGTCAAGATAGCGAAACTGTTATTGAACGTCGTATGCAAGAAGCTCGTTCAGAGATCTCACACTACGATGAGTATGATTATGTTATCGTAAATGATGATTTTGATGTTGCTTTAATCGACTTTAAAGCAATTATTCGTGCTGAACGATTGAAGCAAGACAAACAAGCTGCTAAATATAAGAGCATGTTGTCTGCACTACTAGCAGATCAGTAAGTTATTTTGTACAATTTTCTATTCCTAATTTAATAACCACTGGAGTCCTCCATGGCACGCGTAACCGTTCAAGACGCTGTTGATAAAATTGGCAACCGTTTCGATCTGATCCAAATTGCTGCTCGCCGCGCACGTCAAATGCAAACCGGCGGTAAGGATCCATTGGTTCTGAAGAAAACGACAAGTACACAGTAATTGCGCTTCGTGAAATCGAAGAAGCCTAATTACTAAAGATATCCTTGATGCTCGTGAGCGTCAGGAACTGCAAGAGCAAGAAGCTGCTGAATTAGCAGCAGTTAGTGCTATTGCTGGCGACCACCGTTAATCAGGGAACCGGGCGAATTGTATCTTTTTGATAGCCTGAAAGAAGTCGCAATCGAGTACCTGCCAGAGCCTCAACTAGAGGCTCTTCGGCAGGCTTTTCTCGTTGCTCGCGACGCACACGAAGGGCAAACTCGCTCCACTGGCGAGCCTTATATTATCCATCCCGTTGCGGTTGCTCGCATATTAGCGGAAATGCGTCTCGATATTGAAACGCTCATGGCAGCATTGCTTCATGACGTAATCGAAGATACCGAGGTCACTAAAGAAGATCTCGCCAGCCGTTTTGGCGACACTGTCGCGGAATTGGTCGATGGCGTATCGAAACTGGATAAATTAAAGTTTCGTGACCGAAAAGAAGCACAAGCTGAAAACTTCCGCAAAATGATCATGGCAATGGCTCATGATATTCGCGTAATTTTGATTAAGCTGGCTGACCGTACCCACAATATGCGAACACTCGGCGCACTTCGCCCCGATAAACGTCGTCGTATTGCCCGCGAAACCCTTGAAATATTCTCTCCTCTTGCCCACCGTCTGGGTATCCATAACATCAAATCTGAACTTGAAGAGCTTGGCTTTGAAGCGTTATACCCAAATCGCTACCGTGTATTAAAACAAGTTGTGGCTGCGGCGCGTGGTAACCGTAAAGAGATGATCAATAAAATTCACGCTGAAATTGAGGGTCGCCTCAGTGATGCGGGAATTCACGCAACCGTATTAGGTCGTGAGAAAAACTTGTTATCCATCTATAACAAGATGAAGAACAAAGAGCAGCGTTTCCACTCTATCATGGATATCTATGCTTTCCGTGTACTTGTGAGTGATTTAGATACCTGCTACCGCGTATTAGGACAAGTACATAACCTGTACAAACCGCGTCCTAGCCGCATGAAAGACTACATAGCGATCCCGAAAGCCAATGGCTATCAATCGCTGCATACCTCGCTTGTTGGCCCACATGGTGTTCCTGTTGAAGTACAAATTCGTACCGAAGACATGGACCAAATGGCAGACAAAGGCGTCGCTGCACACTGGACCTACAAAGATGGCGAAAGCTCAGGTACCACCGCGCAAGTGAAAGCCCAGCGTTGGATGCAAAGCTTACTTGAACTTCAACAAAGTGCAGGTAGCTCATTTGAATTCATTGAAAATGTAAAATCGGATCTTTTCCCTGACGAGATTTACGTTTTCACCCCGAAAGGCCGTATTGTTGAATTGCCTGTTGGCGCAACTGCGGTAGATTTCGCTTACGCAGTGCATACTGATGTGGGTAATGCATGTGTTGGCTCTCGTGTTGATCGCCAACCTTATCCACTTAGCAAACCACTTAAAAACGGTCAGACAGTTGATATTATCAGTGCTCCTGGCGCTAGACCTAACGCTGCATGGCTTAACTACGTGGTGACATCTCGTGCCCGTACTAAGATCCGCCAAGTACTGAAAACCATGCGCCGTGATGAATCGATTACTTTAGGTCGTCGCTTGCTAAATCATGCACTTGGTGGCACCAATATTGATAATATTGCTAGCGAAAATATCACCAAAGTATTGTCTGATTTCAAACTCAGCTCAATGGATGATCTTCTCGCTGAAATTGGCTTAGGTGAAGTGATGAGTGTTGTAATTGCTCGTCGTTTGTTAGGCAATGTCGATGAACTCACGCCAAAAGAAAATGATCGTCGCTTACCTATCCAAGGGGCTGATGGCATTTTATTAACCTTTGCTAACTGCTGTCATCCGATTCATGGCGATCCGATCATTGCCCATGTTAGCCCTGGGAAAGGTTTAGTGATCCACCGTGAAGAATGTGCCAATGTCCGTAGTCATCGTAAAGAGCCGGATAAGTACATGGCGGTAGAATGGAGTGAAGACTTCGATCAGGAGTTTGTTACCAGCTTGAAAGTTGATATGCAAAACCACCAAGGTGCATTAGCCGATCTCACCAACACTATTGCTGCGACAGGCTCGAATATTCAAGGCTTAGCAACGGAAGAAAAAGATGGCCGTTTATACACCATCACCGTTAAGTTAACCACACGTAGCCGTATTCATTTAGCCAACATTATGCGTCGAATTCGTATCATGCCCAATGTAGTACGTGTTGCGCGCCAGAAAAACTAAGCGTTAAGATACGCACATTTTTCATCATAAAAACGCCCTTTATTGGGCGTTTTGTGTATTTGGCAATAAAGCATTATTATCATTAACCTATCTCATTTTTTCATTAGGTAACATGCATGACCCCAGATCGTTTTCAACGTATCCACCAAGTATTGGCAACGCGTCAGCCCGATCTGACGGTATGTATGGAAGAAGTCCATAAACCTAACAATGTCTCAGCAATAATCCGCACTGCTGATGCTGTCGGTGTACATAAAGTCCATGCCGTTTGGCCCAAAGAAAACATGAAAGTATTAAGCCATACTTCGGCAGGTGCGCGTAATTGGGTTGAATTAGATACCCATGATTCTATGGTTGAAGCCGTACAAACATTAAAAGATCAAGGCATGCAAGTACTGGCTACCAACCTGTCTGATACTGCGATTGATTTTCGTGACGTCGATTACACCAAGCCAACAGCGGTTATTTTAGGCGGAGAGAAAAACGGGATCACTGCTGAAGCGCTGGCAATGGCGGATCAGGATATCATTATTCCAATGGTCGGCATGGTGCAGTCATTAAACGTATCAGTAGCAAGCGCGTTGATTTTGTACGAAGCACAGCGCCAACGCCAAAATGCAGGTATGTATGAGCGTGAAAAAACCTTACTACCAGACGATGTGGTTAACCGTATTTTGTTTGAACGAGGTCATCCAGTTCTTGCTAAAGTCGCGCAACAAAAAGGCTTACCTTACCCACAACTCGATGAACAAGGTCAGATTGTCGCTGATGAAGTGTGGTGGGCAGCCATGCAAGCGAAGAAAGTGAAAAAACGCCAACCCGTAATGGAGAATAACGAGTAATGAGCGGACAACTCCTCAATACCATTTCGCTAGCTGAACTCTCTGGCGTTGGAGCAAAAATGGCAGAGAAACTGGAAAAGATTGGGCTCCATAATGTCCAAGATTTACTGTTTCATTTGCCACTTCGCTATGAGGATCGCACTCGTATTTGGCCTATCAATCGAGCCATGCCTGGACAACACTTGACTGTTCAAGGTGAAGTCCACCATACCAGCATTACTTTCGGTAAACGTAAAATGCTGGCCGTAAAAATTGGAGACGGTACAGGCTCTGTCACGCTGCGCTTTTTTAATTTCAATGCGGCAATGAAAAATAGCTTTGCTGAAGGTAAACAAGTTAAAGCTTACGGCGAAATCAAAGGCAGTAAATTCGGTCTTGAGATCATTCATCCGGATTACCGTATTTTCTCAGAGCCGACCGAACTGAGCGTTGAAGAAACCTTAACACCTGTATACCCAACCACTGATGGCTTACGTCAACTAACCCTGCGTAACTTAACCGACCAAGCGCTCAATTTGCTCGATAAGGCAGCGGTGACAGAACTACTGCCTGAAGGTTTATACGACCGTCAAATGACGCTTGCGCAGGCATTACGTGCAATGCACCGTCCAACACCTGATATCTCATTAGATCAATTAGAAGCAGGTAAGCATCCTGCTCAACACCGATTAATTTTAGAAGAATTATTAGCGCAAAATTTATCGATGCTGGCATTACGTAGTAAGGGACAACAACATAGTGCTTGGCCACTTGCAGCGAAAGATTCATTAAAGCAGCAACTGCTAAATAGTCTACCGTTCTCGCCAACAGGAGCTCAGCAACGTGTTGTCGCTGACATTGAAGCTGATCTTATTAAACCGCAACCTATGATGCGTTTAGTTCAAGGTGATGTTGGCTCAGGTAAAACCTTAGTTGCCGCTCTTGCCGCCCTACGCGCCATCGAACATGGTTTTCAAGTCGCATTAATGGCACCAACTGAATTACTGGCAGAGCAGCATGCCATCAACTTTGCCAACTGGTTTAATCCTATGGGTATTCAGGTTGGCTGGATGGCAGGTAAGCTGAAAGGCAAAGCGCGCGAAACTGAACTTGCCCGTATTGCTAGCGGTGAAGTGAAGATGGTGGTCGGCACTCATGCCTTATTCCAAGACCACGTTAAATTTGAAAATTTAGCGCTAGTCATCATCGATGAACAACACCGATTTGGTGTCCATCAGCGTTTAGAGCTACGAGAAAAAGGAGCCAATGAGGGTCGCTACCCACACCAGTTAGTCATGACGGCAACCCCCATTCCACGTACCCTTGCCATGACAGCTTATGCCGATATGGATACCTCGGTCATTGATGAACTACCACCCGGCCGAACACCGATCCAAACCGTTGCCTTACCCGATGCCCGTCGTCCTGAAATTATCGAGCGTATTCTATCGGCTTGCGTTAATGAAGGGCGCCAAGCCTATTGGGTATGTACCTTGATTGATGAATCTGAAGTATTAGAAGCCCAAGCCGCCTCAGATACTGCCGATGAACTGACAGGTTTACTACCTGATTTAAAAATTGGTTTAGTACACGGGCGAATGAAAGCTGCAGAAAAACAAGCGGTGATGGCAAGCTTTAAAGCAGGCGAGCTAAATTTGTTAGTTGCCACAACCGTGATTGAAGTCGGGGTAGATGTACCCAATGCCAGTTTAATGGTAATTGAAAACCCTGAACGGCTAGGCTTAGCGCAGCTCCACCAGCTACGTGGCCGTGTCGGTCGAGGAAAAGTTGCGAGTCACTGTGTATTACTTTATCACGCACCACTGTCTAAAACTGCACAAAAGCGTTTAGGGGTCTTACGTGAGAGCAGTGATGGTTTCGTGATCGCCCAACGAGATTTAGAAATTCGTGGTCCAGGTGAATTATTAGGTACGAAACAAACCGGTATTGCTGAATTTAAAGTCGCCGATCTTATCCGTGACCAATACATGATCCCTCAAGTGCAGAAGCTGGCTCGCTATATTCATGACAGTTACCCCGATAACGCCAAAGCAATCATTGATCGTTGGCTAGGACAGCGAGAAAACTACTCAAACGCTTAATTTTTATCAAAGGCCTATAGCGATTGTAGGCCTTGATCTTTATTTCTCTTTTATTTTATATAGCCCCATTTTACTAAAATCAATACTATCAAATAACAGGACGCAAACGTTTGCTATTTAGTAAAACTTCTCTACAATACCCTTCGACTTCTTAACTGCTCAACTATTGTGGTCTTTGACGTTCTGAGTAACAGCAATCACAGAAACACACGCCTTAGACACTTTGTTGCCCATTCAGCGTAACAAAAGCAATACGAGCCAAAACAATCAGGAATCTGGCAATGTCGAGCCAACCAAAACGTAATAGCGATCTAGTTTATGGGTTAAATGATCGCCCGCCTTTTGCCCAAAGTCTTTTCGCAGCAACCCAACACTTATTAGCTATGTTTGTTGCAGTGATCACCCCTTCACTGATTATTTGCCAGTCATTAGGGCTCCCCACCAGCGATACTAACACCATAGTAAGCATGTCACTCTTAGCCTCAGGGATTGCATCCTTTATTCAAATTCGTACCTTTGGCCCCGTTGGCTCTGGATTATTATCGATCCAAGGCACGAGCTTTAATTTCCTTGGTCCTATCATTGGTGCGGGTCTGGCACTTAAAGCTGGCGGCGCAGATATTCCAACCATGATGGCTGCTATCTTTGGCACAACTCTTTTAGCGTCTTTTACCGAAGTATTTATTTCACGTATCTTGCAGTACGCACAGCGCATCATTACCCCACTGGTATCTGGCATAGTGGTCACACTGATCGGTTTAACCCTTATTCAAATCGGTTTAACGTCAATTGGTGGTGGTTATACTGCAATAGAAAATGGTACTTTCGGTAGTCTTGATAACCTATTACTAGCTGGTACCGTTCTTGGTTTTATCGTGTTATTAAATCGCGTAAAAAACCCGTACCTACGCGTATCTTCTATTGTTATTTCGATGACGGCTGGCACCTTATTAGCCTGGTGGTTAGGCATGATTAATACCAATATTGCTATCTCAAATAGCTTAATTGCGATCCCAACCCCATTTCAGTACGGGCTAAGTATTGATTGGGGTTTGCTGATCCCTTTAGTGATTGTCTTTGCTGTGACCTCACTTGAAGCTATTGGTGATATCACTGCCACTTCCGAAACATCTGAACAACCAGTAAAAGGTCCCATCTACCTAAAGCGTATCAAAGGTGGCGTATTGGCTGATGGGCTTAACTCAGCAATGGCTGCTGTGCTTAACAGCTTCCCTAACTCTACCTTTAGCCAAAACAACGGCATCATCCAACTAACTGGTGTTGCAAGCCGTTATATTGGTTATTTCGTTGCTGGAATGTTGGTGTTACTCGGCTTATTTCCTAGTGTGGCAAGCCTTGTACAATTGATCCCAGAGCCCATATTAGGTGGAGCTACTATCGTGATGTTCGGTACGATTGCCGCATCAGGTATTCGGATAATTTCTCGCTGCGAGCTTGATCGACGCGCAATTTTAATTATGGCACTGTCTTTTTCGATGGGCTTAGGTATTTCACAAAAGCCTGAGATTTTGCAATTCTTACCTGACATTGTGAAAAGTATTCTCTCATCAGGAATGGCTGCCGGTGGTATTACTGCTATCTTGCTTAACATAATCTTACCTGAAGAAAAAACAGTTAATAACGCGGTAGTAAATGACCCTAGTGACGCAGTGACTGCAAAATAAAACCACATAATAACAAAAGCCCACAGCAAGCAACTCACTGTGGGCTTTTTCTATTTTATGTTGTGCGAGGCTTACAGCTTTAGCTTATGTAACGGTAACGTCACTTCAACACGTAAACCACCTTCGCTGCGGTTACGTACTAAAATAACACCATCATGCTGATCAACAATACGCTTCACAATCGCAAGTCCTAGTCCTGTCCCTTCAGCTTCACTACCACGAGCAGCATCACCTCGCGTTAGGGGTTGGAACATCTTAGTGACCTGATCAGGCGCAATACCTGGGCCATCATCTTCAACGCAGAACCATACAGATTTACGATAAGCAGAAGCACCACTCGATATCTTCACCCAACCTTTACCGTAACGTTGTGCATTCACGACAAGATTAGCTACTGCACGTTTAAGCGCAACCGCATTAGCAGAAACCGTTCCAGGGATCTCACCGAGTTGCTGATCAATAGTTTTACCGTAACTGCCTTCAGTATGCGCAACATCAATCAACAAGGTATTCAGGTCGATCTCTTCTTCTTCCTGCTTCTTGGTCGATTTTAGATAATCCATAAACTGACTAATAATCGCGTTACACTCTTCGGTATCAGTGATCATCGATTCCGCTAAATAACTGTCTTCAGGTGACATCATTTCTGTTGCAAGACGAATACGGGTCAATGGTGTACGTAAGTCATGGCTAACACCTGCCATTAACAGCGCACGATCTTCTTCGAGCTGTTTAATACCTTGTGACATCTGATTAAAGGCTTTGGTTACTGAACGAATTTCAGAAGCGCCTTGCTCAGGGAGTTGTGGCGGCGTTTCACCGCGGCCCACCATAAGTGCAGCCTGTTCCAACTCCATTAATGGACGATTTTGGATCCGAATGAATAACCAGCCGCCAGCAATCACAAGAAAGGCAATGATCAGGCTATAACGAAATAGCGGCGCAAAGTCTTCTTCTTGAAGTTCTGATAACGGTACTCGCATTAAGAAATTCGGCATCGCATCGGTTTTTAGCCACAGTACATAACTGTCAGCACCTAGCAATAAACGAACATCGGTTGGTGAACCAAGATCTTTGGTCATCTGCTCACTGAGATAACCGATATGCATAGCATCATGGAAAGGTTTGGCCGCTTCACTATCAGGTGCGACTAAGGTTAGACCTAACTCTTCTAATAGTTTACGACGAAGAGGACGGTCAAGATGTACACATTGATCATCCGGCATTGCCAATTCATCGTTAAGCATCAATTTTACTTCATAAGATAAGATGCGGTTGAATTGCTGAATGCTGGGTAATAAGGCGTAATTAACAATGGTCAGATACGAAAAAATCTGGCTTGCGATAAGCAAGCCAGCTAATAGGATTAACGTTCGACCAAATGTGCTTTTTGGTGATAAACGCATGGCTTACGCCTCGCGGCCATCAGGAACGAAGACGTAACCTAAACCCCACACCGTTTGGATATAACGTGGACGGCTTGGATCTTCTTCAACCATACGGCGTAAACGTGAGATTTGTACGTCGATAGAACGTTCCATTGCTGAATATTCACGACCACGCGCCATATTCATTAACTTATCGCGTGACATTGGCTCACGAGCATTAGTAACCAATGCTTTTAATACCGCAAACTCACCAGAAGTTAATGGCATAGGAACATCACCACGGAACATTTCACGCGTGCCTAAGTTTAAACGGAATTCGCCAAATTCAATCATCTTGCTATCAACACTCGGGGCGCCCGGTGCTTCAATGGTTTGACGACGTAGTACCGCACGAATACGCGCTAACAGCTCTCGAGGGTTAAACGGTTTAGGCAGATAATCATCAGCGCCCACTTCAAGACCCACAATGCGATCAACCTCATCACCTTTTGCTGTTAGCATCAAAATAGGTAACATGTTAT
This sequence comes from Photobacterium sp. SKA34, assembly GCF_000153325.1. Lineage (GTDB taxonomy): Bacteria > Pseudomonadota > Gammaproteobacteria > Enterobacterales > Vibrionaceae > Photobacterium. Next base: position 29,819 of record NZ_CH724146.1, on the reverse strand, counting down.
TAGCATTACGTAAGCGACGACAAATTGATAAGCCATCTTCACCTGGTAGCATTAAATCTAACACCATTAGATGAAACGTTTCACGGGCTAATAGACGATCCATCTGTTCGCCATTTGCCACACTTCGAACCTGAAATCCTTGCTCAAATAAATAACGTTCTAATAGCGCGCGCAAGCGCATGTCATCATCAACAACCAGAATTTTGTAATTTTCTTGCATAATCCACCTTCAGCGGTCGAGGTCTTGAGCTTTTGCCGTAGTGTACGTCAGCTCACTAAACAGACTCAGAATTTCCTGCGTTTTTTTCAGGCAAATATGTAACAGAGTATGTATATGCGTTTTATGCGCCAGATAAGCGTCTGAGTCAATTAAGTAATTATAAAATAGCTAAAATGAAGTGAAAACTAGGGTTGCAGTCTACTTTACCTTAGAAAAATGACACCGCTCCCCTGTCATATCTCATCTTTATTTCTACATAATTTGAAACTTACCGCGACAATTTATTATTGCGCTTATTGACCCATCCGTCTAAGCGTTAGATCATCGCCCTATTCCTCGTTCACGTCATGTTATAAGGATAGCTATGAGAACCAACCTAGTGACGCGTGAAGGTTACAATAAATTAAAAAAAGAACTTGATTTCTTATGGCGTGAAGACCGCCCTGAAGTGACCAAGAAAGTCACTTGGGCTGCCAGTTTGGGTGATAGATCGGAAAATGCCGACTACCAATACAATAAAAAACGCTTGCGTGAAATTGACCGTCGAGTACGCTTTTTGCGTAAACGTCTTGATGTATTAAAAGTGATTGATTACTCGCCGCAACAAGACGGCAAAATCTTCTTTGGTGCTTGGGTAGAAATAGAAAATGAGGCGGGAGAAACAAAGACCTTTCGTATCGTTGGCCCTGATGAGATTTATGGCAGAAACGACTATATCTCGATTGATTCACCCATGGCGCGAGCGTTACTCAGCAAAGAGGTCGATGATGATATTGTCGTTACCACACCGCTTGGCAAGAAAGAATGGTTTATCAATGAAATCCGCTACGACACCGACATTGAATAATTAAATCATCACTGCTGCATACGATAGAAGCCGTTCGTTATGTACACGGCTTCTTTTCCGAACTTTTTTCTGCTCACTGACACACACTTAACATCGGTAAACTTGCTACCCTCATCGGGAGACGTAGAATGTAAGCTTAACGATAAACAAGAGATACCTACGGATGAGCAACTCTATTAATCAGCTGATTGCCAGCGAACTGAATGTTCGAAATGAACAAATCAATGCAGCAGTCACACTGCTCGATGATGGTAACACCGTGCCTTTTATTGCCCGTTACCGTAAAGAAGTCACTGGCGGCTTGGATGATACCCAACTTCGTAATTTAGAATCACGTTTAGGTTACTTACGTGAGCTCGATGATCGTCGTCAGGTCATTTTAAAATCGATTACCGAGCAAGGTAAATTGACCCCTGCGCTAGAGGCTGAAATTAAGACGGCAGACAGTAAAACCCGTCTTGAAGATCTTTACTTGCCTTACAAGCCTAAGCGCCGCACCAAAGGTCAAATTGCCATTGAAGCCGGTATTGAGCCTTTAGCCGATCTGCTTTGGAGCCAACCTGACAACTCCCCAGATCAAGTAGCTGAACAATTTTTGAATCTAGAGCAAGGCTTTGCTGATACCAAAGCGGTGCTGGATGGCGCTCGCGCAATCTTAATGGAACGCTTTGCTGAAGATGCAACCTTGCTTGATAAAATCCGTCGCCAGCTAAAAGGTCAAGCAGAGCTGACTTCTCGCCTTGTCGATGGTAAAGAGCACGATGGTGCAAAATTTAAAGATTACTTTGAATATAACGAGCCATTAAAAACCATTCCATCTCACCGCGCACTCGCGCTATTTCGTGGTCGTAATGAAGGCTTCCTGCAATTAGCATTGAATGCAGATCCCAACCAAGACGAAAGCGTGCGAGGCTCTTACTGTGAAGTGATTATTGCCGAACACTACGGTGTAAAACTGGGTACAGCTGCAGCCGATCTATGGCGCAAACAAGTAATAAGTTGGGCATGGCGCATTAAGATTTTAATGCACATGGAAACCGAACTGATGAGCGCACTACGTGAAAAAGCCGAAGATGGCGCGATGCAAGTATTCGCCGACAACCTCAAAGATCTATTGATGGCTGCCCCTGCTGGCCCTCGCGTAACATTAGCGCTTGATCCTGGTTTACGTACAGGCAGTAAGATTGCAGTGGTTGATGAAACCGGTAAGTTGCTCGATACTGCCACCATCTACCCGCACCAACCCCACAACAAGATTGCCGAATCAAGCAAAGTCGTTTTAGCCTTAATCAACAAGCATAACGTTAACTTAATTGCGATTGGTAATGGTACTGCTTCACGTGAAACAGACGCGTTTGTCGCCAAGCTACTTAAAGATAATAACCTAAAAGTACAGAGCGTAATGGTGAGCGAAGCCGGTGCATCAGTGTATTCAGCATCAGAGCTTGCCGCTAATGAATTCCCAAACCTAGATGTTTCAATCCGTGGCGCGGTATCTATCGGTCGTCGTCTACAAGATCCATTGGCAGAGTTAGTGAAAATTGATCCGAAATCTATCGGTGTCGGTCAATACCAGCACGATGTTAGCCAAAGTATGCTAGCTAAACGCCTCGATGCTGTCGTAGAAGACTGTGTGAACGCCGTGGGGGTGGATGTTAATACCGCATCTGCTGCATTACTGACGCGCGTGGCAGGTTTGAACACAACCATCGCACAAAACATCGTGAACTACCGTGATGAAAATGGTCGCTTTAATGCGCGTACGGCACTAAAAAAAGTCGGACGTTTAGGACCAAAAGCGTTTGAGCAGTGTGCTGGATTTTTACGTATCATGAATGGTAAAAACCCACTTGATAGCTCTGCGGTTCACCCTGAATCTTATGCGGTAGTAAAAGCTATTTCTGCTGCGAACGATAAACCCGTAGATGCGATAATCGGTAATACTGATTTCCTACGTAACTTAAAAGCGGCTGACTACACCGATACTGATTTCGGCTTGCCTACGGTAACCGACATCATTAGCGAGCTGGATAAACCCGGTCGAGATCCTCGTCCTGAGTTTAAAACAGCTACCTTCGCTGAAGGTGTTAATGAAGTAAAAGATCTCATCCCTGGAATGGTACTAGAAGGCGTGATCACTAACGTGACTAACTTCGGTGCTTTTGTTGATGTCGGCGTACACCAAGATGGCTTAGTCCACATTTCAGCTTTATCAGATAAGTTTATCTCTGATCCACGTGAAGTGGTAAAAGCCGGTGATGTCGTTAAAGTGAAGGTGATGGAAGTGGATTTACCGCGTAAACGTATTGGTATGTCGATGCGTTTATCTGATGAGCCAGGTCAAGAAAAACCAGCACGTCAGCCTCGTGATAATGCCCCACGCCCTGCTCGCCAATCACAACCAACACGTCAACGTGATAACGGTAATGCCGGAATGGGTGGTGCGTTTGCAGCAGCCTTTGCGAATGCGAAGAAAAAATAAGCTAACGCCTTATTACGTTAAACAAAAAAGCCAGACGGGATGTCTGGCTTTATTTTATCAAGTAAAAATCAAATCACTTGCAGATATTCTGTTGGTGGATTTGGCAAACTGGCTTGTGCATACTTAAATGCTACCACCCCTTTAGTCCGCTCGTTTTGATTAATTTTATCTAATTGCTCAAGTAATTCTCGCGGCAATTTAATGTGCATGCTGTATCCCAGCACACTGTCTTTATCAAGATAATTACTCACGGATAACAGATCAACAATACGGGCAATATCATCTTGATAGCCTCTTAAAATTTCATCATCTTGCTTATCGTAATCTGGATGTTCACTCGGATCCCAACTTGGCTTTTTTAGCTGCTTCTCTTCACTCGTGATTGGCTTTTCATCTGCCGCCGCACTACTTGCAGTTAACGGGACAATTTTTTCTCGCACCCGGTTATCCCGCGCAACTTGATCGGTTGGCGGATTGACCGTTGTAGCTAATGGCATACCACCAGCTTGTAGAGGAGAAATATTCATACCGAAAGTAAATTCACCATGTTCAAATTAAACAAACCCAAGTGGTTACTATTTAATCATAACGTAATCTTCAAGATACAACAGCATCTTCAGAAATAAACTGCCGTACAACATCGATAAATTCATCAGGATGTGAAATAAACGGAGCATGGGATGCCGACTGAAAAACATAACTCAATGACTGTGGGCAGAGCTTCGCAATCGCAGTTTCTGTTTTAACTGGCACCAAGCCATCTAAGCGACCATACATTCGCAGCCAAGGTTGAGTGAGTAATGACAGTTCTGTCCGTTGATCGACGGTTTCAAGTAACGTTAAACCCAGTGTCAAAGCTGAAGGTTGTGGCGTAGGTCGCTCAAGTACAGCTTGCTTTAAATTCTTAATATCCTGTCGTGCCGTTGGGCTGCCCATCGCTTGTAACGCTAAGAATCGCTCGACCGTTAGGCTAAAATCAGAGGCTAGCTGTGATTGGAAATTCTTGAGTACATCAGGTTTGATCCCTCGCCATCCCTCTCGCGCCATAAAACTTGGCGAACTGGCTACAGTCATTAATTGTGTTACACGTTCAGGCGCAAGCAATGCCGCTTGCGTTGCCACTAGCCCCCCCAGAGACCACCCTAACCACGCTGCTTTCTGAGGGGCTCGCGCTAATACCGCTTGCGTGATCTCGACCAATGATTCCGCAGTCACATCACCGCTATAACCATAACCCGGTAAATCACACCAATGCACGGTAAAATGCTCTGCGAGGACTGGGATCACATCTTGCCATACCGCACCATTCATTCCCCAGCCATGAATGAGAACCAGATCCGAGCCTTGACCTTTATTGTGCCAATCAAGCATTACCGCCATTACACTTCCTTATTCGGTTTTTTGAGGTTTTGTTTATGATGCCAAAAAACACAACGGCTTGGCTATCTCACACCTGCCGTAAACTATTATTTCGCCACTGTAGCTTATGTCAGTTGCCACTCGAACCCAATGATGATTATTGGTGCCATTATTGTCTTTCTCAATTTCCATCCCCGCCTTACTGTCAACGTTGTGGTACCAGTACTTTAAACGCTGAACAATATTGTGGTCAGTGTCTGACCACTCCTCCACCTTGGCAGCGGCTCTATCGTTTAGGTGAATACCAACCGCCTCTTCCGCAATTAGTTAGCCAATTTAAATTTGGGAAAAAGTTTTGGCTTGCAAAGCCATTAGCTAAGCAATTAGCAAAACAAATTACCGACCCCGCCCCTTTATTACTTCCAGTACCCTTGCATCGCTGGCGTTATTGGCAACGTGGATTTAACCAAAGTCATTACTTAGCGCTAGCCTTAGCTCGTGAACTTAATACCCAAGTTGATCACAATGTATTGGTGAGAACTCGACATACTCAAGCACAAAAATCCCTCACAAAAAAACAACGTAAAACTAATTTAGCCAATGCTTTTACTATTAAAGACTGTGCTCTTCCGCAGCATGTGGCTTTGGTTGATGATATCGTTACAACAGGAACAACCGTGGCATTATTAACCAAAAAACTCCACCTGCATGGTGTGAAGCGCGTTGATATAATTACAATTTGTCATACAGAAAAATCCGTATAGTCATCACTTATAACAAAAGAGTCGCGCATTATGATGTAAAACGTGGTGAAATTAAAAATGCTAAGATTAGGGATGATAGAACGTCTCTCTAAGAGTAGAATAGAGAAAACTCACTAAATAGGTCAGGTATTACGTCGTGTCAATGATCACTATTACTGAAAGCGCTCAGCAGCACTTCGGCAAGCTTCTTGCCCAGCAGCCTGAGGGTACTAATATCCGTGTTTTTGTTGTTAACCCAGGCACTCAAAGTGCAGAGTGTGGTGTATCCTACTGCCCACCTGAAGCGGTTGAAGCAAGCGACACCGAAATCAAACTAGAGCTATTTTCTGCTTTTCTTGATGAGCTAAGCCTGCCATTTTTAGAAGATGCTGAAATTGATTTTGTTACTGACAAAATGGGCTCACAACTTACGCTTAAAGCACCGAATGCAAAAGTGCGTAAAGTGTCTGATGATGCAACATTAATGGAGCGTGTTGATTACGTTATCCAAACCCAAGTTAACCCACAGCTTGCGGGTCATGGTGGTCACGTTTCTTTATCAGAAATCACTGAAGATGGCGTTGCTATCTTACAATTCGGTGGTGGCTGTAATGGTTGTTCAATGGTTGATGTCACGCTAAAAGAAGGCATCGAAAAAGAACTACTCGCACAATTTGAAGGTGAGCTGACTGGCGTTCGTGATATTACCGATCACGCACGTGGTGAGCATTCATACTACTAGTTTAGTGTGAACCGAAAATCAAAAAGCCGCATATAACATGCGGCTTTTTCGTTTTGAAATAAAGATGCTCGTTATAATACGGTGAGAGTGACTTTCTTTCGTCCCCAGCGCTTCGCGGCACGAATGTCTTGCCCCATGTAAATATCAATCTTATTACGCCAACGGTAGTGCATTTTATCTAACACAACATATTCACCGGGCAAACCTGATATTTTCACCTTTACACCTCGTTCTAATCCTTTTTCCAACAAATCCCGCGAAACGGCAATTGCTTTCATCCCTGGTTTTAACCTATCTCCCCATGCAGCAATGCTAGGACTTGAGTTTGTCTGCGCCCTAACAGAATTATACGCTGTCGCTGTCACATGCATTGTTTTAGGCTTAACAGCAAAGCTATTTACGCTAAACAGTAATGCAATAGTCAGTAAGAAATAAGCAAGAATATTCTTTTTCATATCCAACACCTGGCTTAAAAGTGCTCGCATTTTAACCAAAATAACATCACGTTTAATAGCTTTTTTTGCTCAAAATTAATACAAAATGTGTATTTTACGTCTAACTTACTGTTTTAATTCTGAGGTAAGAAAAGATCTTTTTTCCACTGATAACCAAAAATAACCGCTAATGTCACACCGCGCAGTGCCATAAAACCTAACATTGCCGCCCATAATGCATGGTTACCATAGCTATCCATTAACCACCAAATGGCAAAAAAGCCACAGGTTGCAACAAACATACTATTACGCATTACTCGCCCTTGCGTTGCACCAACAAAGACACCATCCAGTAAAAAACACCACATAGCCACTAATGGTACTGCGGCAAGCCAAGGCAAATAAATATCAGCCTCAGCTTGAACCGCTGGAAGATCAGAGATCAAACTTACAATACGCTCACCACCTAAAGAAAATGCCAATGTAAGAGCGATAGATATTAAAAAACTCCAAAATGTAGTGTTAACTAAATAACGCCCTAACTGATCGCGATTGTTCGCACCAACGGCTTTTCCGACTAATGCTTCCATCGCATAGGCAAAACCGTCCATGGCATAAGACACCAACATTAAAAAGCTCATTAGCACGGCGTTTGCCGCAACTACGTTATCGCCTAATGTTGCCCCTTGAAAAGTCATAAACGTAAACGTCGCTTGCAAACACAAGCTCCGTAAAAAGATATCTCGGTTTAATTTAAGTAGTCGCCCCATACCATGTCGCGCAGCCATAATTTTCTCTTTTAACGGCGGCAGACCTAGCGCTAACCATTGACGAGAAACAAACCATAAGCCTAATAACATACCGCTATAATCAGCTAATACCGACGCAGAAGCAGCACCTTGAACTTTCCAGCCAAAGCCTAAAACAAACAGAACATCCAAAAGAATATTGACGAGATTAGTGACAATCAAAAGCCACATTGGCAACTTGGCATTTTGAGCCCCAAGTAACCAGCCCATGATCACAAAGTTTGCTAAAGCGGCAGGCGCCCCCCAAATACGGATTGAAAAGTATTGCTCTGCGTAAACTTTCACTTCATTGCTAGCATCACTGAAATGAAAAATTGCGCTGCTTACTGGTTGATGTAAGGCAATAAGAATAAACGCGAGTAACCATGCCAACGCGATACCTTGAACAAAAATAGCCGCTTGCCCATGTTTATCTTCTCGGCCAAAAGCTTGTGCCGTAATACCTGTGGTTGCCATACGTAAGAAACCCAACAACCAAAATGTAACGTTGACCATGGTACCGCCAACCGCGACACCACCGAGATACCACGACTGGTCAAGGTGTCCGATCACAGCAGCATCCACCAGCCCAAGTAACGGTACTGTAATGTTTGAAAGTACCATTGGCAGGGCTAATGCAAACACCTGATAATGTAATGATTTGTCTTTTAATGCTGCTAGCATGTACTACCTCTGCCGCGATAATTTTTGTTATATAGCAGAGCAGTTTAACCAGTTGATTATGGAGACAAAAGTCTTATTAATTAAAGCGTATAAGATCTGTTGATCAAACGAGAGACTAACCATACCAAGGTAATAGCCAATGATCGGCAAGAAGTACTACAAATAAAGCCAATAAATGCCAGATAGAATATTTAAATGTCGCCCATGCATGACCTTCATTATCAAAAAACTTCAACTTCAGCGCATAGCCTAAAAAGCCCACATTCAATGCGCTACTCCCGATTAAATAGACCCAGCCACTCATATTGGTTAGCCAAGGTAATAACCCGACGGCAAACAGAATCACGGTATAAAGCAATACCATGGTCTTAGTATATTCAATCCCATGTGTAACAGGCAGCATTGGGATCCCAGCTTTGGCATAATCATCACGGCGATGGATCGCTAATGCCCAAAAATGTGGTGGAGTCCATGCAAATACCAGCATGACTAATAACAACGCATGCGGATCAATCTGACCGGTTACTGCCGTCCACCCCAATAACGGTGGCGCCGCTCCTGCAAGTCCACCAATCACAATATTTTGTGGTGTCGCATGTTTTAGCCATACGGTATAAATCAACGCATAACCGACTAAACTTGCCATCGTTAGCCAGGCCGTTAAGGCGTTAAGTATCATCAATAATCCAAACCCAACCAACATTAACGTCATTGCAAAAACAACGGCTTTCCACGTTTCTATTCGCCCTTTCGCAAGCGGTCTATGGTACGTTCGCGCCATTTTGGCATCAAAGCGTCGATCTAATACATGATTAAAAGCCGCAGCCGCAGCTGATTGGAAACCAATCCCAGTTAAACCTAATATCACGGCATCTGCTGGTGGAATACCTTGTACGGCCAAACACATACCCACTAATGCGGTCAGTAATAACATGGCGACGACTTTTGGTTTCGTCATCGTAAGGTAATCACGCCAAACCGCTATCTGTGGCGTACGAACTCGATTGGAATGAATCAGTTGTGATTTATCCATGAGTCGCGCCCTCCGATGCAAAATACTTTACTGCTAATGGGGAACGGCAATCGCACATCAAATGATAGCAGGTGGTAACAACGGTAAGTAGTAAGATTAAGCCAACCACATTGTGTGCAACGGCAATCAGTAACGGCAAGTTAGCAAGAACATTGGTAATGCCTAATATTATTTGTACCGCTAACACCGCCACCATCACGATGCTATAACGACGTAAGGGCGGTTTACACCACAACAAACCAGCCAACACCAAAACCAAAACCGTTGTGATAATTGCACCAATACGATGAGTAACATGAATAGACACCCTTTGGGCGTGATCTAAAACACCATATTCATAGCTACTGTGTTGAGGTTGAATCAATTCAAACGCGCGAGGATCAAACATTTCCTGCCAATCCCCTTCGCATATCGGTAATTGTGTGCATACAACTGAAGCATAATTAGCCGCTGTCCAGCCACCTAATGCAATTTGACTTATCACAACGATTAAAGCTGCAATTGCTGTGCTTTTGAGTACAGTTAAATATCGATGTGATAATGATAAATGGGATTTAAAACCATCTTGATAGAAAAGTGGTTTAGGTTGGATCCGCAAACTTAGTAGCCACAATAACGATACGATAGTAAAACCGCCTAACAAATGCGCCATCACCACAACAGGCATAAGGTGCATGGTGACCGTCCACATTCCGAGTAACGCTTGAAAAGAAACCACCCCCAATAACAAACTGGGTAACAATTTAGGGCGTCCACTTCGGCTCCATGCCATTACAGCAATCATTAACACCAAAAGACCTAGCGAGCCTGCAATGTAGCGATGTACCATTTCATTCCATGCTTTTACCGGTTCAACGGGCGAATCAGGGTAAATCACTTGTGCTATTTGTAATTGTGATTCCGTTTGCGGTACTGACATGAACCCATAACAGCCAGGCCAATCGGGACATCCTAACCCCGCATCCGTTAAACGTGTATAGGCACCTAGCCCAACAACAATCAAAGAGAGAAAAAAGGCACCAGTGACTAAAAAGTAGAACGGTTTATCTTTTTGCGTTTTATGCATAATCAACCCCACTATTTATGATTTTTAGCCAACTTTCGATGTATTTAGCCAATCTTTGATACTTTTAACAGCCTTTTTAAATCACGTAAGATGTCTTTGCCTTGCGCTAAAATAGCCTGAGGCTCAGCCTCTAACGGATAGGCCATCATCACATTGCCATGAGGATCGACTAGATATACTGCATTGAGTCCATATTCAGAGGGCGCAAATTGCTCATATTCTGCAATGTTACTGCGATAGCGTTGCAGATTTTCAGCATCAACGGGAACGACTGCTGTTGGTTCTTCAGGTGCGAGAAGCACAACACCATTCACCCGATCTTGATAAGCCCCAACAGCAAGAGGCATTTGCTTTAAGTGAAATAATGCACCTTCACAACGGCTATCACATTGTTGAGGTAGCCAGTAAATGAGTTGCCACTTTCCTGTCGCAAGCCAATTTACCGTCAACGGTGGTGTTAATAATTGACCTTTATTGGTGACACCGCCGCTATACCACTGCTGTGTTAACATCAATTTCGCTAGGACAATAGGCAGTAAAAACATCACGCCTAATAACATTAAAACCTGATATTTTTTCATTCACTACTCCCTCTTAATAGCCACCACCCAGCCATCCCTAATACCGCAAAGGCTAAAACAAACCACTGCGTGGCGTAGCCATAATGCTTATCCGCTTTCATCACGACAGGGGTCCAATTTTGTTTTAGCGCGAGAGGATTAGTGACTGCAATTTGAACCACCCATTGCGGTAGAGCGCGATTTAATTGTTGTGATAGCCATGCCGGTTCAATATTTTGTACCCGTAAAGGCCAACTTACGGCAGATGATTCAGGTTTAAGTTGTAATAATGAGGTGGTCGGTGCAATCAGACCAGTAATAACTTTTTCGCCACTAAATTGCGGTAAGACGGGATATAGCTCACGATAAGGAGGCGCGGTAATCCAGCCAAGATTGACCAATATCCATTGACCTTGGCTAAGGAAAGGGAGATAAAAATGGTAGCCTGCTTGACCATTATTTAGTTGGTTATCAAGTAAGATCGGATGCTGATTATCAAACACACCAGTAAGCGCCACATTATGCCAAACAGGCGTACTGGGTAATTGAGTAATATCAGAGATAGGCTCGGTCTGAATCGTTTCTTCTATTTGCTGCTGTAATTTAAGTTTTTCAGCTGCTCGGCTTAATTGCCAAAAGCCTAATCGCCCTAACATGCACACCACGATGAAGGTAAAAATAACAAAAGCTACTTTTCGCATTGATGTTTCCTCCATCCCTATTGGTTGAAAACAGCTATCCTTAAATAAGCGCTTAATGTGTTCTCACCCCAACTCAATCAGAGGCTTTTAATGTTGATAAAAATACTGCTTCTCGGCTTATTACTGGTGATCATCGTCAATCTTTTTAAAGCACTCCCAATCATGTTAAAAGGTCAATCGTCACGCCCAATGTCGTATTACTTAGGCTGGCGTATTGGCTTATCTGTCGTTGTTTTTGGCCTGATTGTGATTGCTTTATTAACAGGGGTTATCACCCCCAACCCTCGTCCGTATTAACCTTGTATGTTCAAAATAAACACTAGAGAATATAAACAAACAAAAACAAACCTAACCACACCACATCAACAAAATGCCAGTACCAAGCGCCTGCTTGAAATGCAAAATGATGCTCAGGCGTAAAGTGCCCTTTTAAAATTCGACACCACACAATAAATAAGATAATCGCTCCAAGCGTGACATGAACGCCATGAAACCCAGTTAACATAAAAAAGGTATTACCATAAATCCCTGCATCTAATCGTAGATTCATATCCTCATAGGCATGGACATATTCGACCCCTTGTAAGTACACAAACACCGCGCCTAGCAATACCGTCAGTAATAGTAATAACTTCAATCGAGGGCGATTATTTTGCTCTAATGCAGTGTGAGCAAAATGTAATGTAACCGATGATGTCAGCAATAAAATAGTGTTATAAAGCGGCAAGCCTATTGGTCCCATTGCTTGTGTTTCTGTGCCATCTGGCGTTTTTTCTAATGGCCACATCGCTACAAAATCTGGCCACAACACGGCATTAGTCATGGCATTATTGCTTGCACCACCGAGCCATGGCACCGCAATCATTCGGGCATAAAATAGCGCGCCAAAAAAAGCGGCAAAGAACATCACTTCCGAGAAAATAAACCAGCTCATTCCTTGACGAAAAGAGCGATCCATCTGCACACTATAAAGCCCTGCCATAGATTCTCGGATCACATCACGGAACCAACCCACTAGCATCAACAAAATGAGCCCAACACCTACCAGTAAGATCCAAGGACCTTGACCGCCAAACAGATCTCCGACAGTCGCGCCAGCACCTAGGGCTATAAGAAATAAGGCGATTGCCCCCACAATAGGCCATGCACTTTCATCGGGGACATAATATTTCGTTGTTGGCGGTAAGTTATCGGTTTCACTATAGAGCTTTGACATTATCCACCTCACTGTGTTGCTCAACCGTTGGATTATCTGTGGCAACGTTGAATAGGGTGTAAGCTAAAGTCAGCGTTTCTATCTCTTTCGGCAAGTCAGGGTCGATATAAAACACCAACGGCAATTCTGCGTTTTCACCACCCCCTAAAGGCTGATGGTTAAAACAAAAACATTCGATTTTATTGAAGTACTTCGCCGCCACGCCCGGTGTTACCGAAGGCACAGCTTGTCCGATAGTGGCGACTTTATTTAAGTTTTTCGCATCGTATTTGATGATTTTCGTTTCACCAGGGTGCACCTTGATTTGCTTTACCCGCGGCGTAAATTGCCACCTCACGCCAGGATTAATATAGGCGACAAATTCAACCGTCACTTCTCGGCTAGTATCAATACGCTCACTGGTTTCTGTTGGCGTTGATGCGGTTTTTCCGTTAATCCCTGTAATGTCACAGAACACGTCATAAAGGGGGACCAACGCAAAAGCAAAACCAAACATCCCAACCGCTGCTGCAATTAACCCCCACAATGATCGCTGTTTTTTCGGCTCATCCATCACGCCTCCTAAGGATCAATTTTCGGCGGTGTTGAAAAGGTGTGATATGGCGCAGGTGATGCGACTGTCCACTCCAATCCTTCGGCACCTTCCCATGGTTTGGCTGCTGCTTTCTCTCCCCCTCGAATACATTTCACTAAGACCGCAATAAATATCAATTGAGAGAACCCAAATAGGAAACCACCAATACTGACCACTGCATTTATATCTGCAAATTGCAGAGCATAGTCAGGAATACGACGTGGCATACCCGCCAATCCTAAAAAGTGCATGGGGAAAAATAAGATGTTGACCGAGATTAGCGAGCACCAAAAATGCCATTGCGCCAAACGCTCATCAAACATGTGCCCCGTCCACTTTGGTAACCAATAATAGGCTGCAGCCATGATCGAAAAGATTGCGCCAGTGACTAACACATAATGGAAATGGGCAACGACAAAATAGGTATCATGATATTGAAAATCAGCAGGCGTAATAGCGAGCATCAATCCAGAAAAGCCGCCAATGGTAAACAGCACAATAAACGCAATAGCAAACAACATTGGCACTTCAAAAGTTAATGAGCCTCGCCACATCGTTGCAACCCAGTTAAAGACTTTCACCCCCGTAGGTACTGAAATCAACATGGTGCAATACATGAAAAACAGTTCTGCCGCGACAGGCATTCCCGTAGTGAACATATGGTGTGCCCAGACCACAAAGCTTAACCCAGCAATGGATGCCGTGGCGTATACCATAGAGCTATAACCAAAGAGTTTCTTGCGCGAAAAAGCAGGGATAATGGCAGAAATAATACCAAAACTCGGTAAAATCATAATATAAACTTCAGGGTGACCAAAGAACCAGAAAATATGCTGGAACATCACAGGATCGCCACCACCCGCCGCATCAAAAAAGCTCGTACCAAAATATTTATCGGTTAATACCATGGTCACAGCGCCTGCTAAAACAGGCATGACCGCGATAAGTAAAAATGCGGTGATCAACCATGTCCAAACAAAGAGGGGCATTTTCATATACGTCATCCCTGGCGCGCGCATGTTCACGATGGTCACGACAACATTAATCGCTCCCATGATCGAGCTTATTCCCATGATGTGAATGGCAAATACAAACAATCCCGTACTCGGTGGGCTATATGTTGTTGAAAGTGGCGCATAGAATGTCCAACCAAAATTAGGCCCGCCTCCTTCCATAAAAAGAGAAGCTAACAACAAGCTAAATGCAAAAGGAAGAATCCAGAAACTCCAGTTATTCATCCTTGGTAAAGCCATATCTGGCGCCCCAATCATCATTGGGATCATCCAGTTAGCCAGTCCGGTGAAAGCGGGCATCACGGCGCCAAACACCATAATTAAGCCATGAACGGTGGTCATCTGATTAAAAAAGTTGGGCTCAACTAACTGTAAACCCGGTTGAAATAATTCAGCCCGAATAACCATCGCCATTGCACCGCCAACAAAAAACATGGTTAAACTAAACAGCAAATATAGGGTGCCGATATCTTTATGATTGGTAGTAAACAACCAACGTTTTAGCCCTCTCGCTGGGTGCGCATGATGGTCGTGTTCTGTGTCAGTACAGCCAGCAGTATCAATTTCAGCTTGTTGGCGCATTGTATCCGTCATGCTTACTCTCCTTTATAATTGCTGGCCATTTTTAATTGCTTGTACTTCCGCCGCCTGCACCGATTCTCCAGTATTATTTCCCCACGCATTACGCTCATAGGTAATAACAGCGGCTAATTCTTTCAAACTCAGCTGTGGACCAAACGCTTGCATTGCTGTACCTGTCTTGCCGTGAACAACAACGCTTATGTGCTCTAACTTACTTTTAGGATCAATTGAAACCCCTTCGCCAGCCAGTGCAGGAAATGCCCCAGAAATACCTTGACCGTTAGCTTGATGACACATTGCACAACGAGCGGTATAGGTTTTTTCACCCAGCGTCATAAGCTCATCTAATGACATTTGCATGTCTAACAAACGCTGCTCTTCTTCACGCGCTTTACGTTGAGTGATCTTAGTTTGCTGTAACCAATCATCGTATTCTGCTTGCGGCTTGGCTATAACCACAATCGGCATAAAACCATGATCTTTACCGCATAATTCAGCACACTGTCCACGGTAAATGCCAGGCTTATCAATTTTTGTCCACGCCTCATTAATAAAGCCAGGGTTAGCATCTTTTTTCACCGCAAAAGCCGGTACCCACCATGAGTGGATCACATCTTGTGAGGTGACCAAAAAACGTACTTTTTTCCCAACAGGAAGAACTAAGGGGTAATCAACTTCTAATAAATAGTTGTCACGCTTTTGTCGTTGATTGCTGATTTGTTCAGCACTTGTAGCAAGGTGGGAGTAATATTCGACATCTTGGTTGAAATAGCTGTAATGCCACTTCCATTGCGAGCCTGTCACAAGGATAGTCACATCAGATTTGGAGGTATCTTCCATTGCTATCAATGTTTTTGTGGCAGGTATAGCCATGGCAATTAAGATAATAAAGGGGATCAGCGTCCAGATAATTTCTACTTTAGTACTT
The DNA here is from genome assembly GCF_000153325.1 of Photobacterium sp. SKA34. GTDB lineage: Bacteria > Pseudomonadota > Gammaproteobacteria > Enterobacterales > Vibrionaceae > Photobacterium. The sequence continues at coordinate 13,847 of NZ_CH724146.1, read as the reverse complement.
TCATGGAATGAAGCAGGCTTTGCGCCTTTTGACTTGCGATGGTGAAAGATAGCCCAAAACATTACCCCGAATACCACCACACCAATCGCGATACAAATGTAGAGAATGGTCATATGAAGGCCATACACATTCTGACTCACCGCCGTTACACCCGGTGTCATATTAAGCTGCATGGTGTCAGCCATCAGCGGCATTGAGAAAAGTACACTCGCGATTCCTGCGATCAATGAACGAACCATCGCTCTGACCTCCCCTGTCATCCAAATTTGCAATTGCACGAGTTTTATGTGGCAGAATGCTTCTATTAATAATGGTGCAACTGAGCTATCAAAGCGGCATCATTTATTTTTTATTATTTAAAGCATTTATTGAATAGCACATACCAACACATAAAAATGTCTCGATATATTTAACGTAGGCAGGAATCGCAGAATACGCAAAGAATCATGCATATAAAATAACTAACAAAAAAGTAGATAACACTTTGATATATAGATACAAATAAACTACTCGCTATCATGTATCACAATATCAATGAGTTAGAACAATCACGAGGAGCCTTCTTTATATCAACGATAGTAATATTACTACCTTGCTATAATTTCAAATGAACAACAACAGGCGTTAATCGATATTTCATACTGGGCATTTTAGCAATCCAACGTTGCCATGTTCGCCATCTCGGACAGGGATTATCAAACGGGCTAAAACAATCAATCAACTCAGCCCATGGCAACCAATTAATCATTTGTTGCGCAGGATCGCGATAACCATGATGGTATTCACCGCACCCCATCTTTTTTGCAATTGGGAAATGGCACAGATCGCCCGCAACCACGATACACATTTCCATTTGGCTAAAACTACACCCCATACGTTGGATAAATGTCGCTAATTGCGCTGAATTACAGGCTAATAGTGCTTGATCGCAAATTAAAAGTATCGGTGTTTGAACACTTTTCGGTAAACGCTTTAACCAACTGAGATCGGTGACTGAACCCGTTTTCAGCATATAACGATCACTGCGATGAAATAGTTTCTCTCGCCAAAGTAAATTTTCATCGGTATCTAACTCAAACCAACGACAACGTCCGTTATCTAAGCGGTAAAAGCGAGTATCAAGCCCAGCATCAACATTAACAACCTGCCCATAAGGATATCGAGTTAAGAAGTCTTTAACTTGTTTATCGCACTGCAAAGTTAAAGTGGCATGTAAAAGTTGGCGTTGAGGAACTTGTTGCCCTACACAGTCAGGTTCGAGATAACATTGACGACATGCTACAGCAGCCACTGGATCATAAATAAGACCGTCATCGGCTAAGCTTTCTCGGCTGCGATACCAAAGAGGTTGAAGTAAATCAGAAGGAATGGTGTAGCGCTTTATTTTCGTCATTATTATCTCCTTATGAATAAAGGATGATAATAATTATCAGTTAGATTTGCAAAGTTTACCAGTCATTTTCTTAAGACAATAAAAAAGTGCAGCTTTAACTGCACTTTTTTGGCTTCACTCAATCCGTCGTTCAATAACCATCACATCCAATTAGCGTTTCGGATCACACCAACAGCAATACCTTCAATGGTTAAACTTTGATGCTCAAGATCAACTTCAATGGGTGAAAACTCTTCGTTTTCTGCATGGAGTAACACTTTGGCTCCTTGCTTATCAAGACGCTTAACTGTTACATCGTCATCAACACGTGCAACCACAACTTGACCGTTATGAACATCTTGGGTTTTATGTACAGCTAACAAGTCGCCATCCATAATTCCGATGTTTTTCATACTCATCCCATTTACACGAAGTAAAAAGTCGGCACGAGGTTTAAATAACATAGGATCGACTTCATAATGCGCTTCAACATGTTCTTGCGCTAAAATCGGTTCGCCAGCAGCGACACGGCCAATCAGTGGTAGTCCCTGCTCTTCAGGCTCTTCTTGATTGACAAGTAAGCGAATACCACGCGATGCGCCTGGAATAATTTCCAACACTTCTTTACGTGCTAATGCTTTTAAATGTTCTTCTGCCGCATTCGCAGAGCGAAAGCCTAGTTCACGTGCAATTTCAGCACGTGTCGGTGGCATACCTGTTTCGTCTATTTTTGCTTTGATTAAATCAAAGACTTCTTGTTGGCGTAATGTCAACGGCTTCATGAGTCACCTGTCTTTTTATACAGTTCACTGTGAGTATATCCAGTGTTCAGCCACATTAAAAGGCAATTGTTTACGAAAACACCAATTTGATCAGTTATTCAAACCTATCAGAGTTTACGTACTAGAAAAATAACAGCCGCCTCGCAGATATAATAATTTCAGTAGAATCAATTAGATTTAACTCACTGGTCATGCCAGATTGTTTTTTAAACCGCTAATCGTTCAAAAAGAAACAATAAAAGACCATAAAAAATGATAATTTAAATGCTATCAACTGTATTTTAGCTGCATGAAATCAATCATTTTCTGCTATCCTTGCGGCGCATTAAGATTCTGAGGCTCGTTATAAATATGTCACGTTGGCAAAAATTTTATCAACAATTATTAAAGTTGCCGCTTTCTTTATTAGTTAAACCAGCAACCATTCCATCTGATCCTGTTGCTGATTTAGAGTTAGATTTAGAGCGACCAATCGCCTATATTTTACCGTATTGCTCTAATACTGACTTATTAACACTGCGTAGCAGCGCTAAAGCATTGGGACTTCCCGATCCATTAACTAAATTAGAAGTTAATGGTCATAGCTTTCCACGTTTTGTCTTTGTTGCTGAAGGCCCGAGTGTATTTGGCACTAATAATGCTTTACCTCAAGATTCGATTGAACTCTTTACCGAGTTACTTGAGCAACACAAACAAGATCCTGAGTTAAACGTTCAGTTAGTGCCAGCTTCTATTTTATGGGGACGAGCACCGGGTAAAGAATCTAATCGTAAAGCAACCTTACGTCCATTAAATGGACCCGCAAAATTCTGGGCTATTTTAACTCATGGTCGTGACTGTTTAGTGCGTTTAAGTACGCCAGTCTCGCTTCGTTATATGGCCGATCATCATGGTACCGATGATGCTATTGCACAAAAACTAGCACGCGTGGCAAAAATCCATTTTTCGCGACAGCAAATTGCGACATCAGGCCCACGCCTGCCTGATCGTCAACTACTGTTTAAACGTCTACTTGCCTCTAAAGCCATTGATAAAGTAGTACAAGAAGAAGCGATCAGCCGCCAAGTGCCGGTTGAAAAAGTACGTAAAGAAGCCATCGGTATGATGGAAGAAATTGCGGCAGATTTCTCTTATCCACTGATCAAAAACGGTGAGCGTTTCCTACGCTGGCTATGGACCAAACTTTACCAAGGTTTAAATATCAAAAATGCCCAACGTGTGCGTCGTTTAGCACAAGATGGTCATGAAATTGTGTATGTGCCCTGTCACCGAAGTCACATGGACTACTTACTGCTTTCTTACGTGCTTTACAACGAAGGCTTAGTACCACCACACATTGCCGCTGGCATTAACTTAAACTTCTTCCCTGCTGGTCCTATTTTCCGTCGTGGTGGTGCGTTCTTTATCCGTCGTAGTTTCCGTGGTGATCGCCTGTACTCAACAGTATTCCGTGAATACTTATCTGAGTTATTTACTAAAGGATATTCAGTTGAATACTTTAGTGAAGGTGGTCGTTCGCGTACCGGTCGATTATTACCGGCGAAAACCGGGATGCTTTCAATGACTATTCAAGCCATGCTGCGTGGTTTAAATCGCCCCGTTACATTAGTGCCAGTGTACATCGGCTATGAGCATGTAATGGAAGTGGGCACTTACGCAAAAGAGTTGCAAGGTAAGCGCAAAGAGAAAGAGAATGTCGGCCAAGTTATTCGAACATTGCGTAAGTTGCGTAATTTAGGCGAAGGTTATGTCAACTTTGGTGAACCTATTCCACTTAACCAATACTTAAATGACAATGTACCTGAGTGGCACAAAGACATTAACCCAATTGAGCCGCAGAAACCAAGCTGGTTAACGTCTGTAGTGAACGATTTAGCCGTTAAGATGATGACGCATATTAACGACGCTGCAGCAACCAATCCAATGACGTTATGCGCTCTTGCATTACTGGCATCACGACAACGCGCGTTAAGCCGCGAAGTACTAGAGCAGCAGATTGAATGCTACCTTGAACTCTTACGTAATACGCCATATTCAAGCCAGTGTACAACGCCAAAAGAAAATGCCGAGCAAATGATTGAGCATGCAGTTGCGATGGATAAATTCGTGGTTGAGCATGACACATTAGGCGATATTGTTTCGCTTGATCGTCAACAATCGATCTTAATGACTTACTACCGTAATAACATCATTCACTTATTCGCATTACCGTCATTGATTGCGCATATTGTGGTACAGCAGCAAAGCTTAACCAATGATGAAATTCATGAACAAGTTGAATTACTGTATCCATTCTTAAAAGCGGAATTGTTCTTACGTTTTGATAACGCGCAGCTAAACACTGAAATTGATAAGATCATTGATGAGCTTGTACGCCAACGTCTATTGCTTAATGATGGGATTAATATTTCTATTAATAATGCCCGTATTGGCCCCCTTCAGTTACTGGCTCGCACGATATCAGAAACACTACAACGTTATGCGATTGCGCTAACCTTGCTGCGTGCAGAGCCTGAAATGGCGAAAAATGATTTAGAGCATCACAGCCAAGTTCTTGCTCAACGTCTAAGTCGTTTACACGGGATCAATGCACCAGAGTTTTTCGATAAGGGTGTCTTTAGTATTTTGGTGAAAACATTACGTAGCGAAGGTTATCTCAATGACGAGTGTCACGCGGTAGCACGCCCAGTAGAAAACTTAGCGAATCTACTGACATCATTAGTCTCACCAGAAGTAAATCTCACCATTCAAGCGGTGATGCATTTAGATGATAATAAAGACAAACAAGAATAATATTACGTAAATAAAAAAAGCGCCTAACCGGCGCTTTTTTTATATATTCAATCCAATCAACTAAGGCAAAATTCAATCATTACTCACTAAAAGCAAACACTTAGCACTATGCCTAAACAGACGATCATACCGAAGTAGTTGTTATTTAAAAACGCACGGAAACAGCTTTCACGTAGGCGCTCTTTAAGCAACATCTGTTGATAAACAAATAAGCCTGACGCTAGCAACAATGACCAGTAATACACTTGACCTAATTGCAGCACCATACCGACAGCAATCAATAAGCTCAGCGTTGCAAGCTGAAGTAAGCCAATAATTAGCTTGTCAAAACGTCCAAATAAGATGGCTGTCGACTTAATCCCAACCTTTAAATCATCATCCCGATCCACCATCGCATATTGGGTGTCATACGCAATCGTCCACAAAATATTGGCGGTAAATAATAGCCATGCACTCAGTGATAAGTCACCTGCTTGTGCTGCATATGCCATTGGAATAGACCAACCAAATGCCACACCTAAAACCAACTGAGGTAGATGGGTATAGCGCTTCATGAATGGATAACATGCCGCTAATAGTAATCCCACCACAGATAACATGATGGTTAAGCTATTCATGGTTAAAACCAGTAAAAAAGACACCAGTACTAACAAGAAAAATAAGCCTAACGCTTCGCGCTCAGACACTTTACCCGATGGCATAGGGCGATCTTTAGTACGTTTAACATGACCATCAAAATTACGGTCAGCAAAGTCATTAATCACACACCCTGCTGCACGCATGAAAATGACACCTAAGACAAAAACAATTAATACATTTATATTTGGCATGCCATCTGCGGCAAGAAAAAGTGCCCACAAGGTTGGCCATAATAATAATAAGCTGCCAATTGGACGATCAAAACGCGCTAATTGCCAAAACGCTCTCGCCTTAGTCATTTCTAACATTTGTTATTCCTTGCATACACCGGTGAGCGAGGTAAAAACAACTCTGCCACCAGCATAGGTTTTTCATTAATCCATAATCTTGAGCGCCGAGCCCAAATCGATTGTTCCGGCATGCCGATTTTTGCAACTTCCAGAGCATCACGACGGGAATTGTTGCCATTAAAAATACGATACCCTAAAGGGTTAGCGCCTAATTCGGCTAAATCACTTTCGTCCCCACATAATATAGTGGTCGGCATTAGTGTTCGAGCATAGACCCAAGGCTGTTGATCACCATTGAGCATAACGATACGTTCAAGGCAATCACTGCGTCCTAACAACGCACGCTCTGATAGTGACAGCTCACTATTTTTTATTACGTTTTGCGCTAATACTGTGACTGAAAAAACACGACAATGCGCAGCTAAACGGCGCGATAAAGAATCAGGCTCGAGTAACCAAGAACTAACGGAACGTCCTTCTAATGCCCATTCAGAGGCTGGATACCATACAGCTCCTTCGAGTAACGGACTATATAACTGCTTGAATTCCGACATTTTCTCACTACTTAATCAACAAACTCGTGATCGATAACACTTGGTTGTATTCGGTTAATTTATTACCATAATCATCTGCTATTGTAGCAAGCTGTAACCAGTACGAATATCGTTACCGTGCAAAGATTACACCTGTTTCTCACAAACTAAGTGGACAACATAAGTATAATGATAAAATTATCTATTTTTGCGGCAGCGCTAACGCTTGTCAGCATGCTTCAAAGCCCAGTGGCATTAGCATCTAATCAAGATGTGGCAGCTCCCCCTCAAATCACTTACTACACGTTAGAGCCTGACATCACAACCAACTATGTTACCCAAGGTAAACGGCTGGGTTATATTCATCTCCAAGTAGATTTGATGATAAACAATCAAACCAACCTAACCAATATTGAGCATCATACCCCGCTTATTCGTGATGCCATTATTGATATTGTGAGTAAACAACCAGAAGCAAAAATCAAATCGCTTGCTGGCCGTGAAGAGATCCGCCGAGCTTGCCAAGATGAAGTCAATCGACTCCTGCTAACAGAAACACGCCAACAGCCTGTCGCTGAGCTGCTCTTTACTAAGTTTCTTTATCAATAAAAGAAAAAGCAGTGAAATATCGTTAAAGCAAACTTCCCTTTAACGATATTGTCTTTCCGTTATTAAGCACGCTTTGGTGGATTCACTTTAGCGTCAAATAACGCAATCACACAGCCTGAAATTAAGCCAAACAAGTGCGCCATATTAGCAATCGACATTCCCATCGGCTCAACAAATCCGATCACTAGCCATACCAACATAAACACAACGTAAGAGCGGGCAATTACTAAACCTCGCTGTGGTGCCAGCCATCCCATCCACCAGATGTAGCCTAATAGCGCATACACCACACCAGATAAACCGCCGAAATTAGGCCCATCAAGCCAGAACTGACCAAAACCAGAGACTAATGAGGACAGTAAAAAAATCTGCACTAATTTAGCAGGACCACTATGGCGTTCAATTTGCCCGCCCAGTAACCACCACCATAGGCAGTTAAAAATCACATGAATAGGAGAAAAATGCAGTAATGAGTGAGAGAAGTAACGCCATAATTCCCATTGATCGCCATTCATAAACGGGAAATGTAGCCACTCAAATAAGACCTGTTCAAAACCGAGTAACCATAAACCATAAATCACCAATGATGCGACCATGACCAATAAGGTAAAAGGCCCGGCTTGAGCTTTAACCATGTTGATCAAACTTGGATTACTGTAGTTAAACTTTGCGGTTCGGCTTTCAGCGACTTGCCAAGATGCCGCTTGATATTTTTTATTATTGGGGTCGAGTAAAAATGCATTAAGCTCGGTTTCTGCTTCAACGAGGTATTGCTCATCTGCCAACCATAATGCAAATTTACCTTCAGGCTCTGGCGCCATCGATATTTCGATACCTCGATAGGCCATATAATCGATAAAAGCTTGTGCCTGTCGTGGGTTATAAAATCCCGCTAAGCGATACATAATGATGACCTTTCTGTTCGAAAATAGAATCTTACTTAAGATCTATCATTATCGCGCGCTCGATACCACTGTAAAGCCTTTATGCTTCAATCACAGGTAATGCCGCACGACGCCAACCTTCAAAGCCACCATCTAAGCTATACACATTTTCATAACCTTGATTGATCAAATACTGCGCAGCGCCTTGACTGCTAATACCGTGATAGCACATCACAATCACTGGCTGCTCGAAATCCACCTCACCCATCCAGCTAACCATGGTGTCATTGGTTAAATGAAACGCTTGCTCTGGATGCGCTAAGGCAAATGACTGAGGATCGCGAATATCGACTAAAACGGCCTGACTATCCGTTTGTTGTAATAGCTGATAAGCCTGTTCGACTGAGATATGTTGAAACTGTTCCATGACTTTCCTTTACCTGACTTGTTATTGTTATCATCGCATCGTGATCTACTAAATGCTAAATAATATGATCCGCTAATCCTATACAAGATCCTTTTCACATGATCCTGACTTTTACTGCGATATCTCATTATTAAGCACAGTATACCTCAGCTTTTATAGAATATATTCCATGACAAAATCAGGGTTTATCCACACACAGGCATCTTATTAGCTAATGAAGTTTCAAATGAAGACAAAGACTTGTCGATGATCATAACCACAATATGAACAAAAAGTAACCACCTGTGGAAAAAGCTGTGAATTGCGTTGATAATGTGTTTAGACAACAAAGGATCCACTACATATAGTTAGGATCCGATCATAAGCTGTGGATAACATACCATTTCATGCACAGCTATACCCACAATTGTGATGTTTATCTCATTGTATTCAAGATGATAGTCAACTACGGCAATTGAGTTAGATCAGTCTGTTTATCAACTTCATTACGGATCCTCAGGCACAAAAAAGCCGACACTTAGGTCGGCTTCTCATCTTCATAATACAAAGGATCAATAAAAATCGCCCACTGCATCTTTTAACTTTTTCATCGCATTTTTTTCTAACTGACGAATACGCTCAGCAGAAACACCATAGTTATTAGCTAAATCTTGCAAGGTTGATTTTTCATCATCTAACCAACGTGAACGTACGATATGCTGACTACGTTCATCAAGGCTCGCCAACGCTTGGGATAATCTATTATTAGCATGATTTTCCCAGTTGTTTTCTTCATACGTTAATGCGACATCAGAGCTTTTATCTTCTAAGTAGTAAGCTGGAGCAACCGGTGTGGTATCACGCTCGTCATCGTCATTTTGCATTTCAAACGTAGGATCTTGCGCTGCGAGACGCGATTCCATTTCACGAACATCGGAAGGTTCAACACCAAGCTGCTCTGCGACCATATTGACTTCATCATTATTAAACCAACCCAAGCGCTTTTTCGACTTACGTAGGTTAAAGAATAATTTACGCTGTGCTTTGGTCGTTGCGACTTTCACTATTCGCCAATTACGCAATACATATTCATGGATTTCTGCTTTAATCCAATGCACGGCAAACGACACTAGCCGCACCCCTACTTCGGGGTTAAATCGTTTCACGGCTTTCATTAAACCAATATTGCCTTCTTGAATAAGATCGGCAATTGGCAGGCCATAACCAGAATAACCACGAGCAATATGAACAACGAAGCGCAGATGCGACATTACTAATGCTTTCGCAGAATTAATATCATCATCGTAATGCAGACGTTCAGCTAACTCTTTCTCACGCTCAGGCGTGAGCATTGGATAACGATTAACAGTTTGGATATAACTATCTAAACTTTCCGTTGATACCAGAGCCATTGCAGACATCTCTTGTGACATTCAAAGACCTCGCGTGTTTGTGCTATTTTTGTTCTATCGTAACGATAAATAAACGACAGCTTACGTTACGTGAACCTGCAATAATGCCTGTAAACATAGTTCAATTGCAAGCTCAAGCGCAAATGAATATGAATTACAGGCATCAATAATAAATAAAAATGATGTCAGAACTGAGAAACAATACGTTACACAGGCTCGATCTCTTTTAGATGTCGACCAGCAGAAAGCCGCGCTGCCAACAAGCCTAAGAAGGTGGCCAGCATAACCATAATTAAGCTTTCATCCCAGCTCAATCCTATCATTCTAAAATTGCTTCCATAGAGGTTAGCAAGTTTAGCCACAGCTTCATCAAGCAGCAGGGTCACAATTGCAGCTAAGATCCAAGCAATCACGGCCGCAATCAAACCATACCAAGCGCCAACATAGAGATAAGGGCGCAAAATATAACTGTCGGTTGCCCCCACCATTTTCATCACTTGAATTTCATCTTTGTGGCTCAACACTTGTAATCGTAATGTATTGCCAACAATTAAGAACACGGCAAAGAGCATTAGACCTGACATCAATGCCGCTAACGTTACAGCAAGATCTTGAATGGCGGCTAAACGTTGTAGCCAATCACTATCTAAACGCACTTCATTGACTTGTGGCTCTTTACCTAATTTATCGGCTAGCGCACGTGCTTGCACATCGCCTTGCCAATCAGGTACAGGCTTAACAATAACGACCGCTGGCAATGGATTATCTTGGTTATCAAACAAACTCAATGCTTTCTCAAAGCCACCGTGTTGACGGAATTCTTCTAGCCCTTTGGCTGCAGAAATATATTGAATACTTTCTGCTTCAGGCCAGGTTTTGACTGTATCAGCAAAAGCTTGACCGTCACTATCACTGACATCGCTATTCAAATACAGCGTAATTTGGCTAGGGTTTTGCCAAGAATCTGCCACTACCGTGATATTTTTAGCCATTAAGTAGAAAGTACACGGTAGCGTTAACGCAAATGCGAGTACTGCTAAGGTTAAAAAGTTACCTAGTGGGCGACGAAACATATCCTTTAATGCGGCACTTCCTTGCTGACGATGGATCGCAAAAAAGCCCGTAGATTTACGCGCCATGAGTAAGCTCCCTTAGATTTCCTTTTTGTAAATCAAAGCGACGATAGTTTCGACTCGCTAATAATGATGTATCGTGAGTTGCCATTAAAACGCTGACTCCAACACGATTAAATTCTTCAAACAAGCGTAGTACTTGTTGTGATAAATCTGCATCTAGGTTACCGGTTGGCTCATCAGCTAGCAGTAACATAGGTTTGTTAACAACAGCGCGGGCAATACCCACACGCTGTTGCTCACCGCCAGATAATTGGATCGGCAAACATTTTGCTTTATCCAATAATCCAACTTTATCAAGTGCCGCACAAACACGACGCTTAATCTCATTTTCCGAGACTTGTTCAACTCGCAGTGGTAACGCGACATTGTCGTAAACACTGCGATCCATTAACAATTTATGATCTTGAAAAATAATGCCGATATTTCGACGCAGAAAAGGGATCTGCTTATTCGGTAATCGCGTGATGTCATGACCATTAAACCAGATCTGACCATCACTTGGTCGTTCTAAAGCACAAATTAATTTCAGCAGGGTACTTTTACCGGCACCAGAGTGACCAGTTAAAAAAGCCATGTCTGCTGGACGTAGATGAAAATCTACTTTCTGTAGAGCTTGCCTACCGCCACGATAAGCTTTACTTACCTGCTGAAATCGAATCACACTTTATTCCTCATCACTAAATAATGCTTCAATAAATTCTTCTGCAGCAAATGGACGGAGATCGTCAATGCCTTCACCGATACCAATGTATCGAATCGGAATATTAAACTGATCTGCCACCGCAAAGATCACACCGCCTTTCGCTGTACCATCTAATTTAGTGATCGTAATTCCTGATACAGGAGCAACATCACTGAACAATTTAGCTTGGCTAATCGCATTTTGACCGGTGCCCGCATCGACAGTTAGCATAATTTCATGAGGGGCATCAACGTCCACCTTTTTCATTACACGTACAATCTTACGCAGCTCTTCCATTAAGTTGCCTTTGTTTTGCAAACGGCCAGCAGTATCGGCAATAACCACATCAATATTCTTTGCTTTTGCCGATTCAATGGCATCAAAGATCACCGATGCACTATCAGCGCCCGTGTGCTGGGCAACAACAGGAACATTGTTTCGTTCGCCCCAAACTTGTAACTGTTCAACGGCAGCTGCACGGAATGTATCACCCGCAGCTAACATCACAGATTTACCTTCCGCTTGGAATTGCTTAGCTAACTTACCGATAGTAGTCGTTTTACCCACCCCATTTACGCCTACCATTAAGATGACATAAGGCTTTTTGCTGGTATCGATAACCAAAGGTTGTTCGACTTTGGCTAACATGCCAGCGAGTTCATCTTTTAGTAAACCATAGAGGGCTTCACCGTCTTTAAGTTCCTTTTTTGATGCTTTATCAGTCAGATTTTCGATAATTTTCAGCGTGGTATCCATGCCGACATCTGCAATGAGTAGCTGCTCTTCCAGCTCTTCAAACAGTTCATCATCAATTTTCTTTCCACGGAATAAACCAAAGAAACCCGCACCAAAATTGGTTTTAGTTTTCTTTAAGCCACGCATTAAACGGGCAAAGAAGCCTTCCGATTTCGGTTTTTCTTGCTCTACGGGTTTTGCTCTCTCTTCTTCCGTCGCGGATTCAGTTTCACCTGAATCAACGCTTGTTGAAGCGTTAGATTCTACAACCTCAGCGTTATCTATTGCAT
>NZ_CH724146.1:0-1225 GCF_000153325.1 Photobacterium sp. SKA34 | reverse complement strand
GGGTTTCATACTGTCCATGGACAGTCTCATTTTGTAAAGGAACGATAATTCATGGCAGGCACCAAAAAGAACAATCGCCGCGAGGAAATACTTCAGTGCTTAGCGCATATGCTGGAGTCTAACCAAGGCAGTCAACGTATCACGACCAAAATGCTAGCCGCGAATGTTGGAGTTTCAGAAGCTGCACTCTATCGCCACTTCCCAAGCAAAGCGCGTATGTTTGAAGGGTTAATTGAGTTTATCGAAGATTCAATTACCACTCGTATTAACCGCATTTTAGATGACGAAAAAGATACACTAAACCGCTTACGTATGGTAATGCAGTTCATCCTCATGTTTGCTGAACGTAACCCTGGTTTAACTCGTATCATGACGGGTCATGCTCTGATGTTTGAACAAGATCGTCTTCAATCTCGTATTAATCAATTGTTCGAACGTGTTGAATCGCAACTTCGCCAGATATTAAAAGAGCGTAAAATTCGTGAAGGTAAAGGCTTTCCAGTTGATGAGTCAGTTTTAGCAGCACAACTTCTAGGTCAAGTAGAAGGCAGTTTAAACCGCTACGTTCGCTCAAGCTTTAAATACAAGCCAACGGCAAACTTTGATGATTACTGGACGCTACTAAGCGCACAGCTAAACTAATCAAATCTAGCGACAAACAAAAAAGCGAGAGCCTTAGCCCTCGCTTTTTTATTATTCATTGCAGATGTTGTTACACACCATACTCTGCACGGTACGCTTTTACCGCTTCAAGGTGTTGCTCCATGCCTGCTTGCTCAGAAAGGTATGTCACCACATCCCCTAGCGAGACAATCGAAATTACCGCACAACCAAAGTCACGCTCGACTTCCTGAATCGCTGATAGCTCACCTTGACCTTTTTCTTGACGGTCAATAGCAACAAGCACGCCCGCTAAATCTGCACCATTCGCTTTAATGATTTCCATTGATTCACGAATTGCCGTACCTGCGGTGATCACGTCATCGACTAACATAATACGACCGTCTAACGCACTACCGACTAAGTTGCCACCTTCACCATGGTTCTTCGCTTCTTTGCGGTTGAAACAATATAGTGTGTGTCTACATCGTGGTGATCAGCTAGTGCAACCGCCGTGGTGGTTGCAATTGGAATACCTTTGTAGGCAGGCCAAATAACACATCAAATTCAATCTTGGCATCAACCAAAGCTTCAGCATAAAACGACCAAGACGTGCTAATCACGA
>NZ_CH724147.1:56306-126321 GCF_000153325.1 Photobacterium sp. SKA34 | reverse complement strand
CAAATTGTAAATATATTCTCTCGATAGTAGCGTAATTCATCAATTGAGTCGCGAATATCATCAAGCGCTAAGTGACTACCTTTTTTATTAAGACCATCTAATAGTTCAGGTTTCCATCGACGCGTTAATTCTTTTAGAGTGCTGACATCTAAATAACGGTAATGGAAGTATTGCTCAAGCTCAGGCATGTGTTTGTATAAGAAACGACGATCCTGACCAATACTATTACCACAAATAGGTGAAGCGCCTTTAGGAACCCACTGCTCTAAAAATGCAATTGTTTGTGCAACCGCTTGTTGCTCTGTCACGGTACTTTTACGAATACGCTCAACTAAACCACTATTTGTGTGTGTATTTGTGCACCAATCATCCATTTTATCCAACTCAGCCTCAGGCTGATGGATCGCAAGTACAGGACCTTCCGCTAAAATATTAAGTTGAGGATCAGTAACAATTGTCGCTATTTCAATGATTTTATGGGTTTCTGGATCTAATCCTGTCATTTCCAGATCGATCCAAATGAGATTCTTGTCGCTGATTGTCATTCGATATTGCCTATTTTGTGACTAAACCATGTATGATAATACCGAAAGCTAACCAAATTGAATGATATTCTTGTGGCAAAAAAGAAAAAGCTAACTAAAGGTCAGAGCCGACGCGTCCGCTCAAACCAAAATAAACGCCTTACTCGCGAAAAAAATGACGTCCAATGGGATGAGTCATTATTAGAAAATGCGCGAGAAGGACTGGTGATCACTCGTTTCGGCCAACATGCTGATGTCGAAGATCCCGAAACAGGCATAATTCATCGCTGTAACTTACGTCGCAGCATTCAAAGCCTCGTCTCTGGCGATCGTGTTGTTTGGCGTCCAGGGGTTGAAACCCTACAAGGTATTGCTGGCGTAGTTGAGGCGGTACATGAACGCCAGTCAATGTTGACTCGTCCTGATTACTATGATGGCGTAAAAGCGGTAGCAGCCAACGTTGACCGTATTGTTATCGTCTCTGCTATTTTACCGGAGCTATCACTTAACATAATCGATCGCTATATTATTGCCGCAGAAACTATCGGCATAAAGCCGCTTATTGTCGTAAACAAAGTCGATTTATTAAGCGCAGACGAGCGTAAAGGTGTTGAACAAAAACTCGCACAATACGAGAAGATTGGTTACCACGTTCGCTTAGTCAGTACCGATACAGGCGAAGGCTTAGATGGCTTAAAGCAAGACTTAAAAGATCATACCAGTATTTTTGCCGGACAATCAGGTGTTGGCAAATCAAGTATGGTTAATGCGTTAATGCCTGAAGTTGAAGCTGATATCGGTGATGTTTCAAGTAACTCAGGGTTAGGTCAACATACTACGACAGCAGCACGTTTATATCACTTTGAAGAAGGTGGTGATCTGATTGATTCACCTGGAGTGCGTGAATTTGGCTTGTGGCATTTAGAATCAGAGCAAGTAACAGAAGCTTTCGTTGAATTCCGTGATTACCTTGGTGGGTGTAAATTCCGCGATTGTAAACACAAAAACGATCCAGGCTGTATTTTACGTGAAGCCGTTGAAAAAGGTGAAATTAGCCAAGACCGTTTCAATAGCTATCATAAGATAATTGAAAGCATGTCGGAAAATGTCGCTAACCGACAATTTTCTCGTAACAAACCTGACTGAACCCCTCCCCTAAAAGAGTAACTATACTCTTTTAGGGATGAACTCCATTTTTGGACTCGACTCTCAAACTCTTAGCCACCCATGCAGATAACCTGACTTTCCCATAAGAGTTAGGTATCATTGCCGGTTAGGGTTGTTCTTTGTCTCTGGCAGAAACAGCTAGACTATTGATTAATTGGTATTTTTCGGAAGATTAATTGTGCTAGATAAGATAAAAATCGGCCTGCAATATTGTATGCCAAAGCATGCGCTAACACGTTTAGTGGGCAAACTGGCTTCATTAGAAGGCGGCAAAGTAACCACAGCGATTATTCGTTGGTTCATCAAACAATACAATGTTGATATGGCAGAAGCACGTAATTCCGATCCTACGGCTTACCCGACGTTTAACGCTTTCTTTGTTCGCGAATTAAAAGATGGTGCACGTCCAATTAATGAAGATACACGTATCATTAGCCACCCAGCAGATGCTTGTGTTAGTCAACTCGGTCCAATCAAAGAAGGTCGCTTATTCCAAGCAAAAGGTCACTATTTTGATGCTTGTGAACTATTAGGTGGCGATAAAAGTCTTGCCGATAAATTTATGGGCGGTGATTTCGCGACACTATATTTATCACCGAGCGATTACCACCGTGTTCACATGCCATGCGATGGTGTGCTGCGCCAAATGATTTATGTACCCGGCGATCTTTTCTCAGTTAACCCACTAACTGCAGAAAATGTCCCTAATCTATTTGCACGTAACGAGCGTGTTGTGTGTATTTTTGATACCGAGTTTGGTCCATTAGCACAAATACTGGTTGGTGCCACGATTGTAGGCAGTATCGAAACGACGTGGGCAGGAACAGTAACACCGCCAACAGGCCCAGAAGTACGTCGCTGGGATTACCCCGCCACAGGTACTGAAGCAATTAGCCTGAAAAAAGGTGAAGAAATGGGCCGCTTTAAGCTCGGTTCTACAGTAATCAACTTATTCCCTAAAAGTACGGTACGTTTTGTAGAGGAAATGAAACCACTGCAAACAACACGTATGGGTCAGCCTTACGCAGAGCAAATACCCCAAGAGCTGTAATAATAGATAAAAGAAAAAAGGGCTATCTTAGCCCTTTTTTCTTATCCTCAATATCAATAAACACTGGGCTTTAGTTGACGACTCCATGCAATCATCGATCAACAATTGCACTAAAGAATATGACATTTCCTCCACTCTCAATACCGTAATCTCTTAACAACGATAATCTTATTTTCCTTTCTCTCGTATTCGACTTACCATCATACCTATCTAGAATAAATGCCGTTATTTCAGCTCATAATCTGACAATACCAACGCGCCGATTTTTCACTATATAAATGCTATATAACAAAGGTTTTCACATGATAAAAAAAGCATCTTTAGTTCTTCTTTCTCTCCTTGCAGGAGTGTCTCTAAATGCACAAGCCGCTGACTGGGGCTATGGCAAAAGCAACGAACACTGGGCTGAAAGCTATCCAATATGCGGATTAGGTAAAAATCAAAGCCCAATTAACATTACTTCTGCGCTGCAAACAAACCTTGCCCCACTGCAGATTGAGTACGATGGAAAAATCACAGATATCACCAATAATGGGCATACAGTAGAAGCACTCGTAAGTGGTGATAATAAGCTGATTGTGGATGGAGATACGTATACCTTGAGGCAAATTCATTTCCATACGCCATCTGAAAACTTAATCAACGGTAAGCAATACCCGTTAGAGGCGCATTTTGTGAATGTCGATGATAAAGGCAATATCGCCGTTATTGCTGTGATGTTTGAAAACGGCCTGCGTGAGAACAATGCTCTTAGCTCTTTACTCAAAAACATCCCAACTAAAGGTAATACCATCGATTTCACCGATGATCTGAGCCCGAATAACCTTCTTCCTCGCGAGCGAGAATACTATCAATTCAATGGTTCACTAACGACACCACCATGTACCGAAGGTGTCCGCTGGTTTGTTTTAGAAACACCACAATTCAGCTCAAAAGATCAAACCGAGAAACTGCATAAAATCATGAGCAATAACAACCGACCAGTACAACCCATTAACGCTCGAATTATCGTTAAATAACCACGTAATGAGAACTACTTGCATTTAAAGGTTGAGTTCTCTATATTAGATCATTAAAGATAAGACGCCTTGAAATCCTACTTGCTGTCTATCTAAATGAATTAAGCTGTTTTAGGTAAATTTGCGGTCGCCCTGATACCGTCATCTCTTGATGTTTATCTGCATCTTGGACGTATCAGTTAAATTTATCTTACTTAATAA
Source organism: Photobacterium sp. SKA34 (assembly GCF_000153325.1). GTDB lineage: Bacteria > Pseudomonadota > Gammaproteobacteria > Enterobacterales > Vibrionaceae > Photobacterium. Next base: position 122,359 of record NZ_CH724147.1, on the reverse strand, counting down.
AAAAGCACGGTAATTTTTACCGTGCTTTTTTACGTTTATAGCAAACGTAACGTCTCAACAATGTTGTCGATTATGCTCTATCAATAGGAAAGGCCGTCACTTTTTCAATGTGATCAAGTCCTAATGCCAACATGATCAACCGGTCGATACCTAAGGCGACACCCGCACAGTCAGGGAAACCTGCACGTAGTGCGTTTACTAAGTTCATATCTATCGGTTGAAGCTTTAATCCCATCTCTAAACGCTTTTGATTATCTTGCTCAAAACGTTGTAATTGCTCATCACCATTCGCTAACTCATGAAAGCCATTCGCCAATTCAATACCTTTAAAATACACCTCAAAGCGCTCTGCCACACGAGGGTCCGTTGGGTTAATTTGCGCTAATGCCGCTTGCGAAGCAGGAAAATCATAAACAAAAGCCGGTACATGCTGACCAATTTTACCTTCAACGCCAATGCTAAACAGCAACTGTAATAAGGTATCGCGATCGTCTTCAGGTTCGGCAATATCGGACAGCCCAAGAGTTGCAGCGGCCGCTTTAAGTTCCATCATTGTGCCAGTTAAAGGACACACGCCAAGTTGGTTAATAAAGGCTTGTTGGTAGGTCGTCTTTTCAGCTGCACCACAACCTAAAACTAATTGCAGTAAATCATTCATTTCATTCATGAGTAAATGGTGATCAAAGTTAGGGCGGTACCACTCTAACATCGTGAATTCAGGGTTATGGTAACGACCCGATTCTTCATTACGAAAAGATTTGCAGATCTGATAAATCGCACCACTTCCCGCGGAAAGTAATCGTTTCATGTGAAATTCGGGGCTGGTCATTAAAAATAACGTTTGCCCATCAGCATACCCAGGCCCTACAAACTCTGTTTGAAAAGTATGCAAGTGTACATCCGTCACCGTTGCTTGACTCATGGCAGGAGTATCGACCTCCATCACATCACGAGCGGCGAAAAACTGACGAATAACCGCTAACAGATGAGCGCGTTTTTTGAGTTGCTCGATAGATGCAGTAGGTTGCCAAGTAGACATAAACTTTCTTCTTTGATGAAATTGAGTAATGCTCACATTTTATCAGAGCTCAACAATAAACGTCGCTGATTCCAACAAGAGATCGCAACAAAGTCTCTATACCTGATAGAGATATGAATAAATTATGAAAAAAGTATCCTCTCTTTTTTCTCACTGATGAAAACTTAATATTAAATTGATAGCTTTCAACACTCACATCCTCCTCACTAAACCATCACTTTATTTGTCTTTTTATCAGCAATTTAGAAAGAAACCCTAAGAAAAAACACAATCCCCCACATGTATTTATTAACATCCAATAAACATAAAAACCAACAAATACAAAGAGATAACAATTTAAAAACATAACCGATTGTGATAAATATCACAGGTTATGTAATCTTCTTACATTTTTTGACCATTTAGGCAAAAACATGCGTCTAAATCAATGTATCTAATCACAAGGTTTCATAAAATGCGCTCAGGATTTCAAGGATAGATGCGCCGTGCGCGTCTGTTCAATTTTTACCGTCTTACCTTCGGAGGATAGCTGTGAAGACTATTACCACAGATATCGCTGTAATCGGCGCAGGTGGTGCAGGCCTACGTTCTGCCATCGCTGCTGCAGAAGCTAACCCAGAACTAGAAATTGCACTGATCTCAAAAGTGTATCCAATGCGTTCGCACACTGTTGCGGCGGAAGGTGGCTCTGCTGCCGTGATCAAGGACGAAGATAGCTTAGATAACCATTTCAACGATACCGTTGGCGGTGGTGACTGGTTATGTGAACAGGACGTTGTGGAATATTTCGTTGAGAACGCCACTCGTGAAATGATCCAAATGGAACAATGGGGCTGCCCATGGAGCCGTAAAGAAAACGGTGAAGTAAACGGTGAAGTAAACGTTCGTCGTTTCGGTGGTATGAAAGTTGAGCGTACATGGTTTGCTGCTGATAAGACTGGCTTCCACATGCTACACACCTTATTCCAAACCTCAATTAAGTATTCTCAAATCAAACGTTTTGATGAATATTTTGTGGTTGATCTTTTAGTTGAAGACGGTGAAGTACAAGGTCTAATTGCAATCCACATGTCTGAAGGCGAATTGATTTGTATTAAAGCAAAATCAGTGATCCTAGCAACGGGCGGCGCAGGTCGTGTTTATCACTGTAATACTAATGGTGGTATCGTAACTGGCGATGGGATGGCAATGGCTTACCGTCACGGTATTCCACTACGTGATATGGAATTTGTACAATATCACCCAACAGGTCTTCCGGGTACAGGTATCCTGATGACAGAAGGTTGTCGTGGTGAAGGCGGTATCATTGTAAATAAAAACGGTTACCGTTACTTGCAAGACTACGGCATGGGCCCTGAAACACCGGTGGGCCAACCAAAGAACAAATACATGGAATTAGGCCCTCGTGACAAAGTGTCACAGGCTTTCTGGCATGAACAACAAAAAGGTAACACCATCAAGCACCCACTTGGTGATGTTGTACACCTAGATCTACGCCATCTTGGTGAAGAATACTTACATGAACGTCTACCGTTCATCTGTGAATTAGCAAAAGCCTACGTCAACGTGGATCCAGCGAAAGAGCCGATCCCAATTCGCCCTACTGTTCACTACACCATGGGTGGTATTGAAACAAATGGCGAATGTGAAACTCGCATTAAAGGTTTATTTGCTGTGGGTGAATGTGCTTCTGTCGGTCTTCACGGAGCCAACCGTTTAGGCTCTAACTCATTAGCAGAGTTCGTGGTATTTGGTCGTGTTGCTGGTGAGCACGCGGTTAAACGTGCTGAAGAATTCACAGGTTGGAATGACGCATCAATCAATGCACAAATTGATGCTGTTCAAGCACGTATTGACGCCTTAATGGCACAAGAAGGTGATGAGAACTGGGCAGAGATCCGCACTGAAATGGGTCACACCATGGAAGCCGGTTGTGGTATCTACCGTCAAGAAGATTTAATGCAGGCAACGATTGATAAGTTGGCTGAGCTAAAAGAGCGTTACAAGCACATCTCAATTCAAGATAAAGGCAAAGTCTTTAACACCGATCTGCTATACGCAATTGAAATTGGTTACGGCCTAGAAGTGGCTGAAGCGATGGCACACTCAGCGATCAATCGTAGAGAATCTCGTGGTGCACACCAACGCTTAGATGATGGTTGTACTGAACGTGATGATGTGAACTACCTAAAACACACGTTAGCGTTTTACAACAATGGCGCAGCACCAATTATCGATTACAGCCATGTAACGATCACCAAATCTCAACCTAAAGCACGTCTATATGGTGCTGCCGCTGACGAAGCTGCAGCAAAAGACTCTGCTGAAAAACTAGCAGCCACAGAGCAACAAGAGGAAAAGGCATAATGTCAGCGACTCGCATTCAATCAGTTGAAATTCTGCGTTATGACCCAGCAAAAGACGCAGAACCGTACCTAGAAAAATTCGAAGTACCGTTCAATGAAACCATGTCTGTTCTTGATGCGCTTGGTTACATTAAAGACCACCTAGATAAGGATTTATCCTACCGTTGGTCTTGTCGTATGGCTATCTGTGGCTCTTGCGGCATGATGGTAAATGGCGTGCCAAAGCTTGCATGTAAGAGCTTTTTACGTGACTACCCTAACGGTGTGAAAATTGAGCCATTAGCAAATTTTGCGATTGAAAAAGATTTAATTGTCGATATGACGCCATTTATTGAGCGCCTTGAAGCGATTAAGCCATACATAATTGGTAACGACCGCACGCCTGAAGATGGTACAAACCTACAAACACCAGAGCAAATGGCGAAATACAAGCAATTTGCAGGCTGTATTAACTGTGGTTTGTGTTACGCCGCGTGTCCTCAGTTTGGTTTAAACCCTGAGTTTATTGGCCCTGCGGCATTGACTCTGGCTCACCGTTACAACCTTGATAGCCGTGATAACGGTCAACATGAGCGTATGGAGCTTATCAATGGCGAAAACGGTGCGTGGGGCTGTACATTTGTAGGTTACTGCTCGGAAGTCTGTCCTAAGCATGTTGATCCAGCTGCGGCTGTTAACCAAGGCAAAGTGGAATCTTCTAAAGATTTCGTTATTGCGATGATCAAACCGATGGAGGCATAAGGATGAGCAATCGTAAACCTTACGTTCGTGAAATGAAGCGTACTTGGTGGAAAGAAAGCTCTTTCTATCGCTTCTACATGATCCGCGAAGCAACAGTACTACCTTTGATCTTTTTTACAATCTGCTTAACCTTTGGTTTAGGTAGCCTAGTAAAAGGTCCAGAAGCATGGCAAGGCTGGTTAGATTTCATGGCTAACCCTATTGTGATTATTTTAAATATTCTTGCCCTTGCAGGTAGCCTATTCCACGCATTCACCTACTTCAATATGATGCCGCAAGTTGTGCCTATTCGTATTAAAGGCAAATTGCTTGATAAGAAAATTATCATTCTTGCTCAGTGGGCTGTTGTTGCTGTTATTACCTTGTTTGTTCTTGCGATAGTTTAAGGAGTCCGTCGTGGTTAATTTACATCCTAAGCGTTCTGACGAGCCAGTATGGTGGAGTCTGTTCGGTGCTGGCGGTACTTGGTTTGCAATGATCACACCGGTTACGATTTTAGTACTCGGTATTCTTGTTCCTCTTGGCATTATTAGCCCAGAAGCAATGACTTACGATCGCGCAGCAGATTTCGCAACAAACTTTATTGGTGCGCTATTTGTTATCGCAACTCTGTCGCTACCCATGTGGCATGCGATGCACCGTTTGCACCACGGTATGCATGATTTAAAAATCCATGCAGGTGTAGTCGGTAAGATTATTTGTTACGCATTTGCGTTTTTGATCACCGCTCTATCCATTATTTTTGTATTCATGATTTAAGCTGTATACAAAAACACAAAAAGCACCGCTAGCGGTGCTTTTTTATTATCTAAATTTTATGATAGCGACTATTTCTAATTTACCTTTTTCCATCAATATCAAAAAATAGAAACAAAAAAGGCCGCTTACGCGACCTTTTCATCGTTAATGATATAACGACCTTATAAACCGATTAATTACTTAACGCGGCTTACGTATTCACCAGAGCGAGTATCAACTTTGATCACTTCGCCGATAGCGATAAATAGAGGTACACGAACAACAGCACCAGTACTTAGTGTTGCTGGCTTACCGCCAGTACCTTGTGTATCACCTTTAAGACCAGGATCTGTTTCCGTTACTTCTAACTCAACAAAGTTCTGTGGTGTTACAACAATAGGGTTACCGTTCCAAAGCGTTAATGTACACGGATCGTTTTCAACTAACCACTTAGCATTATCACCAACCGCTTTAACGTCAGCAGCAATTTGCTCAAACGTTTCGTTGTTCATGAAGTGATAGAATTCACCATCGTTGTATAGGTAATCAAGATCAGTATCGATTACGTCCGCAGCTTCAACTGTTTCACCTGATTTAAAAGTCTTCTCTAAAACTTTACCAGAAATAAGTTTACGGATTCGTACGCGGTTGAACGCTTGACCTTTACCAGGCTTAACAAATTCATTTTCGATAATGACACATGGTTCATTATCTAGCATAATTTTCATTCCGCCGCGGAATTCATTGGTGCTGAAAGACGCCATTCTAATCCTCTTAACATCTTCGAGTTGTATTTAATGTCGCATATCATACCCCTAAACGTGCCATCTGTTGAGCAAAACTGGCTTAATGATCTATCGAATGCGATATCTGATCCCTTTCAGTTGCTCAAATTGCTCAAAATTGATCCCACACCATGGGAAAATGGCCTCGCCGCAAGGAAACTGTTTGCGCTACGTGTTCCATTGAGCTTTATTGATAAAATGGAAATCGGCAACCCACATGATCCACTTTTACGTCAAATTTTACCCTTAGAGCAAGAATTCGAAGTTCACCAAGGTTACTCTATCGATCCCCTTAAAGAACAGCAGAACGATATTCCAGGGTTACTGCATAAATACCACAATCGTGTATTGCTGATAGTCAAAGGTGGCTGTGCGGTAAACTGCCGTTATTGTTTCCGTCGCCATTTCCCATATAGCGACAATAAAGGTAACAAACATCAATGGCAGCAGAGCCTTGAGTACATCGCCGCCCATCCTGAAATCAATGAAGTAATTTTGTCCGGTGGCGATCCTTTAATGGCTAAAGATCATGAGCTCCAATGGCTTGTTGAGCATATAGCAGCAATACCTCATATCAAGCGCCTACGCATCCACAGCAGGCTACCTGTGGTGATCCCTAATCGTATTACCGATAATTTGTGTCAAATACTGGCAGAGACGCGTTTACAAACGATTTTGGTGACTCATATTAATCATGCAAACGAAATCGATGATGCGCTAACCACTGCAATGGGCAAACTAAAACAAGCCAATGTCACCTTACTTAACCAAGGCGTACTGCTAAAAGGCGTTAATGACTCTGTAAAGGCATTAACAGACCTCAGCGAAGCATTATTTGATGCTGGCATTCAACCTTATTACCTCCATGTCTTAGACCGTGTACAAGGCGCAGCCCATTTTATGATAGATGATGAAACGGCACGTCAATTAATAGCAGGGTTAATCACTCAAGTCTCAGGGTACTTAGTCCCTAAACTCACCAGAGAAATCGGTGGACGAGCCAGTAAAACGCCGCTGGACTTACTGCTTGAATAGGCCATAAACCCAACAGCAACACGAAAAAAGACGATTAAATCGTCTTTTTTTACACCCAAAACAAAATGAACACCTTTTTATTAAAAACACACCAAAAAGATGAACGAATAATCAAGACCACTTAAAGCAATATGACAACCGAAACATAAGAGATTGATTAATAATAATTAAAACAACGCGTGCAGCTTTTCAAGAAAAATAACAACCAAGCATTAGTAATGTAATATGATTTATACACACATTAAAAAAAACATAATGTTACTTATACTTCTTCGATAAATAAAATTATCGAAGACAATCAAAAAAATCATCGTTAAGGCTATCGATTTTTTATTGTTTTAAGCGCATAGTCGCGACTCATACAGCAGCATATATTTAACAAGTTCGCCAAACTTAACGCTGCTGACTATCACTTCTTATTTGTCGCGAGTAACGCAATGAAAATTGGCATTTTGTCGCAAAACGCTAACCTATACTCCACCCGTCGTCTTGTTGAAGCTTGTGAGCAACGATGACATGAAGCTGTGATTATTAATGCACTACGTTGTTATATGAACATCAACTCCGTGCAGCCTTCGATTCACTTTGAGGGTAATGATTTAACAGGCTTTGATGCCATTATTCCGCGTATTGGCTCAGACATTACATTTTATGGCTGCTCTGTATTACGTCAGTTTGAAATGATGGGCGTCTTCCCTGTCAATCAATCAATTGCTATTTCCCGCTCACGCGACAAACTACGTTCATTACAGTTATTAAGTCGTAAAGGTGTTGGTATGCCTGTCACCGGCTTTGCGAGTAAACCAGATGACGTGCCTGATTTAATCAAAATGGTCGGTGGTGCACCTTTAGTTATTAAGTTATTAGAAGGTACTCAAGGGATTGGCGTAGTATTAGCTGAAACTCAAAAAGCAGCAGAGAGTGTGATTGAGGCTTTTATGGGCTTAAAAGCCAATATTATGGTTCAGGAATATATTAAAGAAGCCGGTGGCGCCGACATCCGTTGTTTTGTGATTGGCGATAAAGTGATTGCGTCAATGAAGCGTCAAGCAGCTGAAGGTGAGTTCCGCTCAAACCTACACCGTGGTGGGAGTGCATCACTGATCCGTATTACACCAGAAGAGCGTAAAACGGCGATTGCAGCCGCTAAAGCAATGGGATTAAGCGTGGCGGGTGTAGATTTACTGCGCTCTAACCGTGGTCCATTAATCATGGAAGTCAACTCATCACCAGGTCTTGAAGGCATTGAAGCCGCAACAGGCAAAGATATTGCTGGTATGATCATCGAATATATTGAAAGAAATGCCAACAAGAGCAAAAGATTTCAATTAAATCAATGACTTGAAATCGCCGTTGTTATATTTCATAACAACGGCAATTATGAACTTAAATAAAGATCAGCTTTTTACTTGAAATACAGCAAAAAGCAGAACAAAAATACCCGAAAGTAAAAACCTCAAATATACAATATAACCTGTTGATTTTAAACAAGTTAATTTCGTGCAGCTTTTTAAGCTTTTTCCTCGACAAACTAAAGCTTTGATACCGCTGAGTTCTTTATACCTTATCTATTATTAATATAATTAGTAAGTAACAGCTTACTTTTTCACTGACAAAAGCAAAGTTTGGAACAATATATCGTCACATTCCTATAACTGTGATCGTTAAAACATCCACTAATCACTGATGAGATTAATACTATCAGACCGTTCAAAATTACGTTAACTTAGTACGTTATATAATAATGATGATATTAAAAATCAAAGGATTAACAATGACAGACTTTACCTATAACGTTGCTATGATTGAAGATGAAAAGCCTTTTGACATGGGACAGGTAAATACGAAAGATGTACCAGAAGAAGCCCTAGAGACTTATACAGAGATGCTTTCTCAGCTATTACAACATGAAGATCCAAGTAAGCATTACGCTGGCTTTGGCTTTGAAGGAGCTGAAAAGTTAGCGTTTAGCGCTATACCTATCACTGAACACGATCAAATTGGCGCAGGTATGGTTTACAACCCAGACGATAATGGCGAGAACTTAGTACTGGTTGGTCGTGTATTCTTCAGCATAAAAGATCGTACCGTTTCTTTTAATATGGAACCCAACGCCGATGATGTATTAGTTCAAGGTGATATCGATTTACGTGGTTTCATCCAGTCGTTCATTGTTTGCTTTATGGCTGCGTGGGTCTCATTAAATCAGGATAACCTACCTAGCGAGAGCTAATAGACTCCCTCTTTTGATATTCATTACGCCTCTGTCAATACAGGGGCGTTTTTATAGCTAAATACTATCGTTCTCAGCCCTATCAGACATCAGGATCTCCCACCTAATCAACACGTACAGCTAAAAACAAAAATTACAGCTTTTTTGCGACCAAATGAATAAGCATTTACAGCTCCTCCCATATACCTCGTAAGTCATTGAAATAAAATACTTAAAATAACGTACAGCTTTTTACGCTTTTTTCTAGGTAAGCAATAGTTAGTAACAGTCATTATACTGGGAAAATCATATTTATCGACCACGTCAAAGTCGATGATTTGATTAAATATTATTAAATGAATATTTGTTGAACACCTTTTTAAGGTTAACTCATAAGAAATATAATTTATAACACTTATGTTAATTAATAACCTTGGATAAGCTTAAACACAATAAAGATGTAAGAATGTCTCTTTCTAAAATAGATATAAATAGAAATATTTATATGATTATTATCTAAGTAATGGTTATTGCAGTTATTTAACCACAATGCTGTACACTATTTTTACTGGTTTCATGCATGATTATAACAACCACACCTTATTTTTATCTTGAATGTATTAGAGATAATAATAAGACAAAATGAACACCTTTATATTACCCGAGCAGTAAATAGGTGTACACTTTCATAACGATAAGGTAAAACATCGCAATACTTAGGTAAGCTATTGTTTTAAAATGAATTTATTTTTGTTCAGCTTTTTGAGGTATATTCCCGGTGAACTATGTACAACAATAAAAACAATGTTACTCATCTTAGTTCTATATTTATCAGGCAATAAAAAAGCCGAGCGTCATGCTCGGCTTCTCAAATAACAAAGAGAGAAATCTCTACTGTTATAAATGGCTTACATCATACCGCCCATGCCACCCATACCACCCATACCGCCCATATCAGGCATTGCTGGAGTATCAGTCGCTTTGTCAGTAATCATAGCTTCTGTCGTGATCATAAGACCAGCAACAGATGCTGCGAACTGAAGTGCTGAACGGGTTACTTTTGTTGGGTCTAGGATACCCATTTCAATCATATCACCGTACACGCCAGTTGCTGCGTTATAACCGTAGTTACCTTCGCCTGCACGTACATTGTTAGCAACAACAGACTCTTCATCACCTGCGTTCTTCGTGATTTGACGAATAGGCGCTTCCATTGCACGAAGTGCTACACGAATACCCACGTTTTGTTCTTCATTGTCGCCAGTAAGGCCTACAACTTTAGATGCTGCGCGGATAAGTGCAACACCACCACCTGCTACAACGCCTTCTTCAACCGCAGCGCGAGTTGCATGTAATGCATCTTCTACGCGGTCTTTCTTTTCTTTCATTTCAACTTCAGTTGCTGCACCAACTTTGATAACAGCTACGCCGCCAGCAAGTTTAGCCACACGCTCTTGAAGTTTTTCTTTGTCGTAGTCAGAACTTGCATCTTCAATTTGTTGACGAATTTGCGCTACACGACCTTGAATCATCGCTTCTTCACCAGAACCATCGATGATTGTTGTATTTTCTTTAGTGATAGTTACGCGCTTAGCTTGACCAAGATCTTCTAGCTGAACTTTTTCTAGCTCCAGGCCGATCTCTTCAGAAATCACGGTACCAGCTGTTAGTACTGCGATATCTTGAAGCATTGCTTTACGACGGTCACCGAAACCAGGCGCTTTAACCGCAGCCACTTTCACGATGCCACGCATGTTGTTCACAACTAATGTTGCTAGCGCTTCACCTTCAACGTCTTCTGCAATAATAAGTAGAGGACGAGATGCTTTCGCAACGCCTTCTAGTGCAGGAAGAAGTTCACGGATATTTGATACTTTCTTATCAACCAATAGAATGAATGGGCTTTCTAAATCAACAGAACCCGCTTCTTGATTGTTGATGAAGTATGGAGATAGGTAGCCACGGTCAAACTGCATACCTTCAACAACGTCTAGTTCGTCTTGAAGTGCTTGGCCTTCTTCAACAGTGATAACGCCATCACGGCCTACTTTTTCCATCGCTTCAGCAATTAGGTTACCTACTGTTACATCAGAGTTAGCAGAAATCGTACCTACTTGTGCGATAGCTTTTGTATCAGCACATGGTACTGATAACGCTTTTAGCTCTTCAACCGCTGCAATAACCGCTTTGTCGATACCGCGCTTAAGATCCATAGGGTTCATACCCGCAGCGACAGCTTTTAGACCTTCTGCGATGATCGCTTGTGCAAGTACTGTTGCTGTTGTTGTGCCGTCACCCGCCGCATCATTAGCTTGTGATGCAACTTCTTTCACCATTTGTGCGCCCATGTTCTGGAATTTATCTTCCAGTTCAATTTCACGCGCAACAGAGACACCATCTTTAGTAATAGTTGGTGCACCGAATGATTTATCTAGTACAACGTTACGGCCTTTAGGACCTAATGTTACTTTTACTGCATCAGCTAGAATGTTGACACCTTCTAGCATTTTAATTCGTGCGTCGTTACCAAATTTAACGTCTTTAGCAGCCATCTTGCGTTTCCTTTCTTAATTTTTAATTCGATGTGATCGGATTATTCAACGATTGCCATGATGTCATTTTCAGACATGATTAGAACTTCTTTGCCTTCGATTTTTTCAGTCTTAGTACCGTAGCCTTCAGCAAAGATAACAGTGTCGCCAACTTTAACGTCAAGTGGCTGAACAGAACCGTTTTCTAAAATACGACCTTTGCCTACTGCAAGTATTTTTCCGCGTGTTGATTTTTCAGCCGCAGAACCCGTTAATACAATGCCGCCAGCAGACTTAGACTCAACTTCTTGGCGCTCAACGATAACACGGTCGTGTAAAGGACGAATATTCATCGGTCGTCTCTCCTGATAATTGGTAATTTCCATACATGAATGTACACACAAACTGATGTTTGGCGACTTTTCTATTAACTAATCATGTTGGGTCTAATTAGAGAGAACCCAAGGTTTAGACCGATTTTTTTTCATTATTTATTTGAGAACTTTTGCCCGATCACATTCTTTGCATTAGGGTATGCAAGCATCCTTACAATGAGACCGCCATGGAAACCAACAACAAGCCTGATAAATACGGCTTATTATCCGATCCGATCCCAGATGCATTACGCCGTTTAGCCGTACCAATGGTATTCGGTATGATTGCTATTTTAATGTTTAATCTGGTTGATACATTTTTTATCTCACTACTTGGCACCAATGCATTAGCCGCGGTCAGTTTTACTTTTCCAGTTACCTTTGGCCTGAACTGTATCACCATGGGAATGAGTGTCGGGATCTCTACCAGCATTGGACGTTTACTCGGAAGTGGAGATACCAAAAGTGCCGCACGACTCACTACACATGGTTTATTGCTTGCCGTTATTTTAATGGTGCTCGGCTCAACGGTTGGTTGGCTAACGATAAATCCACTCTTTTCCTTAATGGGCGCCAGTGCGGATTTATTGTCAATCATCCATGACTATATGGCAGTCTGGTACATCGCGATCCCCTTATTGGTGATCCCTATGACGGGCAACAGTGCAATACGCGCAACAGGCGACGCTAAAAGCCCAGCTAAAATTATGATCATGGCTGGTTTAATTAACGGTGTCCTCGACCCTTTATTAATCTTTGGTTACGGGCCGTTTCCAGAATTAGGTGTTAAAGGCGCTGCAATCTCAAGCGGGATCAGTTGGGCAGTAGCATTAACCGCTTCACTGTATTTGCTCCATCGCCGTGAAAAATTACTCACAACGCCAGTGTTCCTAAAATTAAAATCAGATTGGCAGCAGATATTACATATTGGTGCGCCTGCTGGATTATCAAACGCACTCAATCCATTTTCTAGCGCCTTATTAATGTCATTGCTTGCCGCACAGGGCACCGCATCGGTTGCCGCATTCGGTGCAGCGATGCGTATTGAATCAATTTTGGTGATAGGGATGATGGCACTGGGCTCAGCATTAATGCCATTTATGGCGCAAAACCTTGGTGCCAATAAACCTGAACGTGCATTTGAAGCGCTTTTTTCTGCCATGCATTTCGCGATTTTATTTCAACTGCTGATTTTTATCGCCATGGTGCCACTAAGTGTGCCATTAGCTTCACTGTTTTCTAGTGATGCAACGGTACAACACCAACTTTGGCATTATTTATTAGTCGTACCTGCCAGTTATGGTTTACAAGCAGTATGTATGCTGCTTATTAGCGCGCTCAATGCATTACATAAAACCGTCAATGCACTTATTTGGAATTTGTTACGTTTATTTGGTTTTCTTCTACCAACGGCTTGGGTAGGCAGCTTGTATTATGGCACGGAAGGGCTATTTATCGGTATTTCTATTGCCAATGTTATTGGCGGTATTTGTGCTTATTTGTATGCGCGGCGATTACGAAAGACGATCTTATCCTCGATCGTTACCCCACCTAAAATATAAATAGTATAAATATAAAAAAGGCAGCTAACGCTGCCTTTTTTATATACAACGTTTAAAAACTTATTTTAAACGTGGTTTTTGATCGTTGTCATTTTGATCATCTTTACGTTCAAATTCACCATCAAAAACATCACCATTCTCATTTTTATGACTAAACGGCCCTTTTGATTGTCCATCAAACCCCGAGCTAAAACCACCACCAAACTGATTAAAGTTACTCTGCACTTTAACTCTCTGCATTAATTGCTGTGCAATCTTGTCGCGAATAGGTGGCAGTAAAATACACATGCCTAATGCATCTGTCATAAATCCAGGCGTGAGCAATAACACTCCAGCAACCGCTAATAGTACACCTTCAATAATTTCTTGTGCTGGCATTTGCCCTTGCTGCATCTTAGTTTGTACTGACATTAATGTCGCTAAACCTTGGCTACGTACCAAAGAAGCCCCAACGACGGCAGTAATAAACACTAAAGTCATCGTTGGCCAAAAACCCAAAAAGCCACCGACCTGAATAAATAAGCCAATTTCAATCATTGGAACGGCGATAAAAAGCAGCATTAATATTGCAAACACACCTAACCTCTTTTTTATAACGTATCGGTTATCAAAACACTGAATAACTCAATATAGTATTACATGTTTAAACTCTAAATACCGTGCCGCTTAAGATAAAAAATCGTTAACAAATAATTCAACAGTTATATTTGAACTAGATCTTAAAAACACATTTCAGCCCCAAACAATTTGTTCATATATTGTTATTTTTTTTCATTTTTAGATGAATAATTCACTTGCCTGTTAACAAAATTTGTGAGTATGATCGCGTTTTTGTGCAAATATTTTCAGGCTCACGTAAAAAGTGATCTGGATTATGTTTTTAGTCAATTAGGGGAGTATTATCAGCATCAATTAAGATGTCAGGTACGATCATCTTGCTTCAACTTAGCGAAACGGATTCTTTGCTTAGATAGTTGTCTTAATCATTGATTTTATTAAAAGATTCCCAAAGGGCTATATTATGTCTCAGATGATTGATCTTGAAAAAAATAACGAAGCAGCACTGAATGTTGCAACTAGAATCGAAGAAGATCTTCTTGGTAAGCGTCACGTTCCAACAGACGCGTATTGGGGTATTCACACTCTACGTGCAATCGAAAACTTTAATATCTCTAATACCACTATCTCAGACGTACCTGAGTTTGTTCGCGGCATGGTTTTCACCAAAAAAGCAGCGGCAATGGCGAACAAAGAACTCGGTGCGATCCCTTCAGATGTCGGTAACTACATCGAGCAAGCGTGTGATCTTATTTTAGAAACAGGCCGTTGTATGGATCAATTCCCTTCTGATGTATACCAAGGTGGCGCTGGCACATCTGTAAATATGAACACCAATGAAGTGATTGCAAACCTTGCTCTTGAGCTTATGGGCAAAGAGAAAGGCGAATATGACATCATTAACCCGAACGATCACGTAAACAAGTCCCAATCAACTAACTGTGCTTACCCTACTGGTTTCCGCGTTGCGGTATATAACAGCATCATTAACATGCTAGAAGCATTAGAGTACCTAAAGACAGCCTTCGATGTGAAAGCAACGGAATTTGCTAGCATCTTAAAAATGGGCCGTACTCAGCTACAAGACGCAGTACCTATGACTGTAGGCCAAGAATTCCATGCTTATAGTGTATTGCTAAAAGAAGAAATCAAAAACCTGCATTACACCGCGCAATTACTGCTTGAGGTCAACCTAGGTGCAACTGCTATCGGTACTGGTTTGAATGCAGCTACGGGTTACCAACACCTAGCGGTTCAACGCCTAGCTGAAATTACAGGCCTACCTGTTACACCAGCAGAAGACTTGATTGAAGCAACATCCGACTGTGGTGCTTACGTTATGGTTCACGGCGCGCTAAAACGTACTGCAGTGAAACTATCTAAAATCTGTAACGATCTACGTCTACTCTCTTCTGGTCCTCGTGCCGGTATTAACGAAATTAACCTTCCTGAAATGCAGGCAGGCTCTTCTATCATGCCAGCAAAAGTAAATCCTGTTATCCCAGAAGTGGTTAACCAAATTTGCTTTAAAGTGATCGGTAACGATACAACCATTACTTTTGCTGCAGAAGCAGGTCAGCTTCAACTTAACGTAATGGAGCCTGTGATTGGTCAAGCGTTGTTTGAGTCAATCAGCTTACTGAAAAATGCGTGTGTTAATTTACGTGAGAAATGTATCGAAGGCATCACAGTGAATAAAGATGTATGTGAGAGCCACGTATTTAACTCTATCGGTATCGTGACTTATTTAAACCCATTCATTGGTCACCATGAAGGCGATATCGTAGGTAAAATCTGTGCAGAAACAGGAAAGAGCGTACGTGAAGTTGTTCTAGAACGCGGTCTTCTTACTGAAGATCAATTAAATGATATCTTCTCTATTGAAAACTTGATGCACCCTCAATACAAGGCACAACGATACAGCTAAGCAATTGAAAAAATAAAAAAAGCGGGTTTTCTTATGAAAACCCGCTTTTTTTTTTGAGCTTTTTTGTTTTGACTCAATTCATGGCAAATATGACCTTGTTAAAATATCTGTAACAATAATAAGTCTCAGATATTTTTGTTTATTTAAAAGCATTGTGACTTAACAAGAACGGATTAAACTCGTGTGAAATTTTATAAAAATAGACGTCAGAGCATTATCACGGTAAGAATAATTAATTCAAAAAAATGAATTTTATTCATAGTAAAAACTGTGACAGTATTTTTATTTTTATCTCATTTTTTATTTTTAACTTCTATTTTTTAAACTTTTAAACTTTTAAACTTTTAAACTTTTAAACTTTTAAACAGGAAAAATTCTATGATTGGAATAGAGCTATTTGTTGTCCTTGCCTTTATCTTTTTAGGGGCAAGGATCGGCGGTATCGGTATTGGCTTTGCCGGTGGTGCAGGTGTCATTGTGTTATCATTGGTACTGGGTGTACCCACCAGCCAATCATTCATACCTGTTGATGTAATCTTAATCATCATGTCAGTAATCACCGCAATTGCAGCCATGCAGGTTGCGGGCGGTATGGACTGGCTGGTGCAACTTGCAGAAGATTTTCTACGTAAAAATCCAAAACGCATTACCTTCTATGCGCCAATCGTGACCTATTTAATGACGGTAATGGCAGGTACTGGACATACCGCATTCTCAACCTTACCGGTTATTGCTGAAGTGGCTAAAGGCCAAGGTATTCGTCCCTCTCGCCCCCTTTCTATTGCCGTTATTGCCTCACAAATTGCAATTACTGCATCTCCAATATCTGCGGCTGTTGTTGCTTTCTCCGGTATTTTAGAACCTATCGGCGTAAGTTACGTAACACTACTGGCAATCTGTATTCCTACAACATTCATTGCTTGTATGGTTGGCGCTTTTGTTGCCAATTTTATGGGATGTGAGCTAAAAGATGATCCTATTTATCAAGAACGCCTAGCAAAAGGTCTAGTTACAGCTGAGAGTTCAAGCCGTCGCGAAATTAAACCTCAAGCAAAACGTGCAACTTACATCTTTTTAGTCGCGATTATCTTTGTCGTTTGCTACGCCGCTGCTATCTCGCACTCTATTGGTTTAATTGACAACCCAACTCTAGGTCGTAACGAAGCTATCATGTCGGTAATGTTAACAGCAGCCGCAGCAACAGTTTGGTTATGTAAAATTGATGCATCAAAAATTGCTTCTGCGCCAACGTTCCGCTCAGGTATGACAGCCTGTATCTGTGTATTAGGTGTGGCATGGTTAGGTTCAACGTTTGTTAATGCACACGTTGATGGTATTAAGGAAGTTGCTGGCTCTCTATTGGGTGACTACCCATGGATGCTATCACTGGTATTATTCTTTGCATCAATGCTACTTTACTCTCAAGGTGCAACAACTGTTGCACTGATGCCTGCAGCATTGGCGATTGGCGTCGCACCGCTAACCATGATTGCTTCATTTGCAGCAGTAAGTGCATTATTCGTACTTCCAACTTACCCAACGCTATTGGCTGCCGTAGAGATGGATGACACAGGTTCCACCCGTATTGGTAACCTTGTATTTAACCACCCATTCTTTGTCCCTGGTGTAGTTACGATCTCTACTTCCGTAGCACTTGGTTTTGTTGTTGGTGGCTTCTTACTTTAAGTCAAAAGCCCCTCACTGATTAAAAAAGATTGCTCTTGAGCAATCTTTTTTTTGTCTTAACTTTGACATCCATTTACACAAATTTAAGAAATTATTGCTAAGATAATAACACCTTAAAATATAAGAGTTATCACTATGATGTTATTAACAAATTACCCGATTATCATGGCGATAACGATTATATGTATCCTATTATCTTGCGGAACACTCTGGTTTATTTACCGCCATCCCATTCCCTATAAAGGGCTATATTGTATTGGTTTAGGCATTGTTGTAGGTCTGTGCTCTGTCTTTCTTTTTTCGGCGATTAAACATTTAGAGCGCCAAGCGAGCCTGACCACTGCACCAACATTTATCGCTATCCAATCTATTGATGATTTAGATATCGCATTAGCAGAAGCTGCTAGCCAAAATAAGCCCGTGCTGCTAGATGTAACAGCAGATTGGTGTACACCTTGTATTGCCTATAAAAAGGAAGTTTTTCCCTCTCCATATGTAGCCAAGCAACTAGCAAAATATACCTTACTCGAAGCGAATGTGACCGCTAATACCCCAGAAGATCTAGCGTTGATGCAGCAGCTAAATGTCGTAGGTTTCCCAACATTATTGTTCTGGGATCATAACGGTAACCAAGCAACTAAAGCCCGAGTAACTGGGTTTATGGATGCCAGTAAATTTAGTGAACACCTGCACCAACAAGCACTGTACTTCCAGTAACTATTTACAGAAAAACAGTCACATTTAACAGAATAGAAGTATTGAGTTACACCTAAAGTAAATGATTAAGGATCAACGTCAGATCTTTATGGTATGAAAATTGCGCGGTGATCTCTGCCGTGCTAGCGTTACCTTTATTAATAACAAAAATAATGCACTGCCATGGATGCTCAACACACTATTGTTATCGCCGACGATCACCCTCTGTTTCGTAATGCCCTGTTCCAATCGGTCCATATGGCGATTAGCGGTGCAAACCTTCTCGAGGCAGACTCCCTTGATTCTTTATTTGCGTTATTAGAAAAAGAGCCTGATGTCGATTTGCTGTTACTCGATCTCAAAATGCCTGGTGCAAATGGCATGTCTGGATTAATCCAGCTCCGTCAGCAATACCCTGAACTGCCGACTGTTGTGATCTCTGCCAGTGAAGAAGACAAAGTCATTCGTCAGGTTCACAGCCATGGCGCGTTTGGCTTTATTCCAAAATCAAGTGATATGCGTGCGTTAATCTCAGCACTGAATCAAGTCCTCGATGGCGAACCTTTTTTTCCTGAAGACATCGCAGATAACAATAGAGCTTATCGAGATCTAGCCGATAAAATTGCCACCCTAACACCACAGCAATATAAAGTATTAGGCATGTTGTCAGATGGCTTACTCAACAAACAGATTGCTTACGAGCTAACTGTTTCTGAAGCAACAATAAAAGCACACATGACTGCGATATTTCGAAAGCTTGAAGTCAAAAATAGAACCCAAGCCGTTATATTGTTGCAGCAGCTGGATCTATAACGACCATTTCACTAACGGCATAAACGCATAATATTTTGTTACGTTATCATGCCTTAAATAAAATGTGACTAAACATCACAAGTGAATATTTTGATACACTCGTAAGTGGCTACTCACACTATTTCATTGCCTTAGTTTATGGAGGGTCGTTTGCTTACTGCCTTAGTTACTCAATTTGTTCTTATTTGGGCTGTTATTGATCCTATCGGTTCAGTCCCCGTTTACCTTTCTCAAACCCAACAATTAACTGCACAGCAACAACGTATTGTTGCTTTAAAAGCCGTTGCTATTGCAACAGGTGTATTATTGTTTTTTGTTATTGTCGGTCAGGTATTATTAGAAGCGATGCAAATACCATTGCCCGCTTTTCAAGCTGCTGGCGGACTTGTTCTACTACTTTTTGCTTTAACCATGATTTTTGGTGAGGGGAAAGTCGATCATGAATGTAAAATTAGCAAAGAAGAGGTCGCTCATTCAGAGTTGGGAAACTTAGCTGTCTACCCACTTGCTATTCCCTCCATTGCATCTCCTGGCGCCATGATGGCTATCGTGATGCTGACAGATAACAACCGCTACGCCTTGAGTGAACAAATCATTACAACACTGGTGATGATATCGGTATTAATGATTACCCTATTACTCTTACTTGGCGCTAATAAGATCCAACGATATATTGGTAACGTGGGAGCGGCGATCATCAGCCGTGTAATGGGATTGATATTGGCCGCTGTTGCCGTCAATAATCTTTTAATGGGAATAAAAGATTTCTACCTATTAACTTAGACTTTTGGCTAATCATAATCGCCCCTCCATTATTAAAAGCGATTTATAGCTCACAAAAACGCCCTCACCTGGGCGTTTTTTCTTTTTTCTCCCTCGACTAAAGTTGCACAGATAGAATCTACTTTCATTGCTATTGTTTCTTTCGTAACAATTTATTAACAACGAATATCGTATTTTTAATTGTGAAGGAGATAACAATGGCGTTCGCATCCAAGGAGCAAGCACAAGCCTATTGGAAAGAAAATCTCAGTATTATGGGATCGCTACTCGCAATCTGGTTTGGTGTTTCGTATGGCGCAGGGATCTTATTTGTTGATGCTCTCAATACCATTCAAATTGGAGGCTTCAAGTTAGGTTTTTGGTTCTCGCAGCAAGGGGCGATTTATACCTTTGTCATTCTGATCTTTGTTTATGTTAATCGCATGAATGCACTCGATCGTAAATTTAACGTTCAGGAAGATTAAGGAAGCGTCAAATGGATATTCAAACTTGGACCTTTATTCTCGTCGGCATTACATTCGCCATTTATATCGGCATTGCCATTTGGGCTCGTGCGGGATCAACCAGTGAGTTCTATGTTGCTGGCGGTGGGGTCCACCCTGTCGCTAATGGCATGGCAACAGCTGCAGACTGGATGTCTGCTGCCTCATTTATTTCAATGGCGGGAATCATCTCATTCATTGGTTACGATGGTGGCGTCTACTTAATGGGTTGGACTGGCGGCTACGTATTATTAGCACTATGTCTGGCACCTTATTTACGTAAATTCGGTAAATTCACGGTACCTGATTTTATCGGCGATCGTTATTACTCTAAAACAGCCCGCATGGTGGCTGTGTTCTGTGCCATTTTTGTTTCATTCACTTATGTAGCAGGCCAAATGCGTGGGGTTGGGGTAGTATTCGCTCGTTTCTTAGAAGTGGATATCAACATGGGGATCATTATCGGTATGGGGATCGTATTCTTCTACGCGGTAATGGGCGGCATGAAAGGGATCACTTACACCCAAGTCGCGCAATACTGTGTGTTAATTTTTGCCTTCATGGTTCCCGCTATTTTTACTTCTTTAATGATGACTGGCTCACCTATTCCACAATTTGGTTTGGGATCAACGATCAATGGCTCTGAAACTTATCTACTTGAGAAACTTGATGGTTTAACCACTGAGCTTGGCTTCACCGCTTACACCGATGGTTCAAAAAGCATGGTAGATGTGTTCTTCATCTGTGCTGCTCTTATGGTGGGTACTGCAGGTCTACCTCACGTAATTATCCGCTTTTTCACCGTGCCTAAAGTAAAAGATGCACGCGTATCAGCGGGCTGGGCATTAGTCTTTATTGCCATTTTATATACCACCGCGCCTGCTGTTGCTGCGTTTGCCCGTGTAAATATGATTGATACGATTAATGGTCCAGATATGAAGGGGGTTCCTGCCGAGAAAGCACCTGGTTGGGTGAAAAACTGGGAAAAAACTGGGCTTGTAGCGTGGGAAGATAAAAATAATGACGGCAAGATGTTCTACTCTGGCGATGATCGTAATGAAATGAAGATCAACCGTGACATCATTGTATTAGCCAGCCCTGAACTTGCTCAATTACCTAACTGGGTTGTCGCACTGCTTGCCGCCGGTGGTTTAGCTGCCGCACTATCAACCGCTGCGGGATTACTACTGGTGATCTCCACCTCTATTTCACATGATTTACTGAAAAAAGGCTTTAAACCGGACATGACAGACAAACAAGAATTACTCGCCGCCCGTATTGGTGCCGCCGTAGCGATTGTGGGGGCGGGTTACTTAGGGATTAATCCACCTGGCTTTGTTGCTCAAGTGGTTGCTTTCTCGTTCGGCTTAGCCGCAGCCTCTTTCTTCCCTGCCATTATTCTTGGGATCTTCTATAAGAAGATGAATAAATCAGGGGCGATAGCAGGCATGATTTCGGGTATTACTTTCACTGCAGCCTACATTATTTACTTCAAATTTATAAACCCCGCAGCAAGTACACCCGACAACTGGTTCTTTGGTATTAGCCCTGAAGGGATCGGTACGCTTGGTATGTGTCTAAACTTTGTTGTCGCGATTGTTGTGAATAAGTTTACTGCCGAAGTACCTGACGATGTCCAGGAGATGGTGGAATCTATCCGCTTCCCTCAAGGCTCTGGCGCAGCTCAAGATCACTAAGCAATACATCACTTATCCTTAGCTATACTCCCTAGTTTTTGCGGAGTCCATTGGACTCCGCCTTTTTCTTTATGCTAATTCACATTACGCTTCTACAGGCAAACATTGATTCAGTACCGCACGAAGTTTTAATGGCTTAACCGGTTTACTAATAAACCCAAAACCATGCCCTCGGATCGCGGCCTGATTTTCGGTCATTCTATCTGCACTAATCACCACCCCTTTAAAATTATCACCTAACCTTGAACGGCATTGCAGCAATACTTCTAATCCTGTTTGTTGATGGGATAAATGGTAATCACTAAAGATCACATCGGGTTGCCACTGTTGATCGAGAGCACACATAGCTTCATCAAGATTTTCAGCTAATTTAACCTCACAGCCCCAGCGAGTGAGTAAGGTTTCCATTCCTAATAAAATGTCACTTTCATTATCGACACACAGCACTTTCAGCCCAACTAATGGCGCTTTGATCTCGGTTGTGGATACCTGCGAACAAGCTGCTAGCATAGACGCATTACCTAATGGTACTGATAACGAAAATACCGTGCCTTTTCCCTGCCATGAGCGTAAATCTAATGGGTGATCCAACACTCGTGAGATCCCACGCGCAATCGCCAGCCCTAACCCCAAACCATGCTCGCTCCCCGTTTGTTCTATACGGGTAAATTCATCAAAAATATTGGTCTGCTTTTCTATAGGGATCCCCGGTCCATTGTCCCAAACCTCAATCTGCAAACGCAAACCTCGACGTCTCACACCTAACAACACTTTACCGCTAGGGTTATAACGAAAGGCATTGGTTAAGAAATTTTGCAAAGCACGGCGTAAGAGCTTGGCATCAGAGATGATCACCGCATCACTACATACCACATCAAAGGTGATCTTTTGTTGTTGCGCTAAAGCACCAAATTCAGCCGATAAAGTATTGAACACATCACTGACTTTAAACGGCACAATATGCGTTTGTAATTTACCGGCCTCTAAACGAGAGACATCCAATAGGTCTCCAATCAGATCTTCTGCCGCTCCTAATGCACTTTCGATATGAGTGGCTAAACGCACACTCTCTTTACCCTCAGCGACTTCGGTTAACGACGATGAAAATAGGCGTGCAGCATTGAGTGGTTGCATCAAATCATGACTCACCGCAGCTAAAAAACGACTTTTTGATTGCGCTTGTTGTTCTGCTTGCTGAGTGGCTATCATTAATTGATGATTCAATTGTTCAAGCTGTTGGGTCCGCTCTTTAACTCGCGCTTCAAGGTTTTCATTGGCTTCTTTTAATGCCATTTCAACCTGACGAAACGCGGTAATATCACTAAAACTCATCACAAAGCCACCACCAGGCATTGGGTTACCTTGCACTTCTATCACTTGTCCATCAGGGCGGATTCGCGATGACGTATGCGCCGTTCCCCGCTGTAAATGCTCAACTCGTTTAGCAACATGTGCTTCAGGATCGCCGGGGCCACATAATCCTTGCTCAGCGTTATACCGAATCACATCAGTAATTGGGCGACCGACTTGGATCAAACCCGGAGGAAAAGAAAACTGCTCTAAATATCGTTGGTTCCATGCCACCAGCCGAAGCTGTTTATCAACCACAGCAATACCTTGACTAATATGTTCAATCGCTCCTTGTAATAACCCTCGGCTAAAATCAAACAACTCAGAAGCTTCATCAACAATCGTTGCGACTTCTTCTAATTGCATGTTTCTACCCTGCAAAGCGGAAGTAAGCACTAACCTTGCTGAAGATGCACCAAAAACGCCAGCCAATACTCTTTCGGTATGGCGGATCATGCTAGCAGATGCTTGTTGTTCAGGCTCTAAACGATTATCTTGCTGCTTGGCAAACTGAGCAAAAGAATGACGAACGCGTTTACGGCCAACAAAACGCGAAGCCAACATTTCTAATTCAGCGACCGTCACACGGGTTTGATATAAGCTCCCATCTTCTGTTTCTGCAGGAGAGGCACCAACAAAAGAAGCCGCTTGTAAACGTTCAGTGAGTGACGAGCGCGTTATTAATGAAATCCCGACAAACAAACTGACATTGACGCATAAGCTCAACAACATGCCCCAATCAACAGAAGATAAACTTCGTAAAATAGGCAGTTGTGGTGGGCTTAATAGCCACAGCAAAAAATTACTTCCAGCATCCCCAGCCAACATACTGGTTTGGCTCATCATGGTAATAAGCCAAATCATCATCCCACCAACTAAACCGGTGTACACGCCTTTTTTATTACCAAAGCGCCAGTAAATACCGCCGAGCAACGCTGGGGCAAATTGTGCAATCGCAGCAAATGATAATAAACCTATCGCCGACAGTGAATGGACGTTATCTAGCACATGGTAAAAACCCCATGCCGCAAGTAACAACACTGCAATTAACACCCGACGGACATTTAATAATAAACCTGAAAAGGCAGAAAAATTACGCGGTCCAATGCGTACTCGACGTAACATTAATGGCATCACTAAATCATTAGATACCATAATTGCCAAAGCGATAGTTGATACAATGACCATACCTGTCGCCGCTGAAGCACCACCAATAAAAGCGAGCAGCGCAATGCCGTTCGCACCTTGCTGTAAGGGCAAATTAATCACGTAAGTATCTGCTAACACATTCGGCAGTAATTGCTGGCCAATCAAAGCAAGAGGGATAACAAAAATCCCCATTAAGAACAGGTAACAAGGAAAAATCCAACGGGCTTTATGTAAATCAGCTTGGCTATGGTTTTCCACTACAATGGTATGAAATTGACGAGGCAAACAGATAATTGCCGCCATGGTAAGTAGCATATGAATAAATAGGCTACCGATATTAGGTGATGTGTAAGTAAGTGATTGCCAACTTAGTGCGTTAAGCTGAGGGGCGGTTTTAAATAAACTCAGCGCAAAAATTCCGACCGCAAGAAACGCAGCAAGCTTGATCAATGATTCAAACGCTATCGCCATCATCATGCCGCGGTGATGCTCGGTAGAATCAATATGCCGAGTACCAAACAAAATAGAAAATACTGCTAGTACACCAGATACTATCCACGCAGTATCTAACCCTTCGAGATTGAACATCTCGCCAAAATTCGGCGTGATCTGTTCAAGCCCCATCGTAATACCACGCAACTGCAACGCGATATAAGGCAAAATACCTATCACCGCAATCACGGTGACGAGCATCGCTAACCCTTGCGACTTTCCGTAACGGGCCGCGATGAAATCAGCTATCGAAGTAATATGTTCACGCTTAGCAATAAATATCAGCCGAGCTAAGACTTTCCAGCCTAAGGTAAATACAATAATTGGCGCGAGATAAATAGGGAGGAAAGACCACAACTCACGGCTAGCTTGCCCCACCGTGCCGAAGAAACTCCATGAAGTACAATACACCGCAATGGATAAACTATATATCCACGGTCGCCACCCTGCTAACCATTGGCTTTTTTTATCGCCATACCATGCAATCGCGAACAGTACGCCGAGATATACCAGTGATACGGTTATAACAATCCATCCCTGTACCATCACACATCATCCTTTTTAAACTGATTCACCACTGTAACTAAGTTGTCACAACTTACTCAATCCTGTCTGATCACAGTTCTCTCAGTAAGACAGTGAGCTTTCTCTTTTCTTTGTCGCAATAAAAAAGCGCAGCCATTAAGACTGCACTTTATAGTAGAAGTTAGTAATCACTATGCTTTACTGGTTTTATATTCCGTCGCCGCGATCTGTTGAGGTGGTGCTAAACGAATAAAGAACACAGGAAAAGCCATCGCGGCCATGATCCAAAAGACATTCGCGCCCCAACTGCCATACATCCACCCACTCATCGACGTTAATACTGCCATTACCGCCCCAAGAGGGATCGCGTTATACAGCGATTGCAGCGCGACAGAATGATTACTCGGCTGTTGTTGAATATAACGAATCGCCGCTAAGTGAGCTGCAGCAAAGGTTACGCCATGTAAAGCTTGAACGGGAAACATCAGCCATTGATCTGTCAAAGTGGCCGTTAACCCCCAACGTACCAAGACGCCGAATGCTGCTAAGCGGAACATATTATTTACCGACCAACCAGAAAATAAGCGCTTACTAACCAGAAATACCATAACTTCTGCAGCAACACTGAAGCTCCATAGGTAACCGATCATTGATTCACTAAAACCAATTTTCTGCCAATAGATAGAGCTAAAACCATAATAAGCCGCATGACTACCTTGCAGTAATGCCGCAACCACAATCAACTTAATCACCGCACCATTACATAAAATCGCCCGCAATGCAGGGCGAACTTGCTCAGAGCTTCCCTCATCGAATGGCATAATCGCAGGATTTCTTGCCGCCATTAACTGCGAGAACACTAATCCAGATAATGCCACCCACGGAATGATATCGGCACCATAGTGATTAGCCAGCATCCCTACTACCGTTGATCCAGCAATAAAGGCAATCGATCCCCACAGACGGGTGCGACCATAATCAAGATGCCCACCTTTTGCATAATGGTTCACGATAGCATCAGAAATTGGCACGATAGGCCCAGCTGATAAATTAAATAAGATAGTGACAGCGGCAAGTACCCATAGTCCCCCACCACCGACAATATAAAGAATACAGGCAAGCAAACCGAGCAGGGTAAAACCTCGTAAAGCAGGAATAAGATGCTCTACTTTGTGGATACGCGGAGTTAATACTAAATTAGCTAAGCAACGAACGGCAAAACCTAAGCCCAGCAACAAGCCAATATCAGAATCATCCACTCCAATATGCTTAAACCAAATAGCCCAAAATGGCAGATAAACACCGTAAGAGAAGAAAAAGCCCAACAAGTATTGTGAGCTCCAGCTGTAGGGCGAACGTGTAAACATAGTGATCTCGCATAATGTGGTGAATAAAAAAGCAACATATTATGACGTAGTTTTCTTCTCAACCTAATGCCAGCGCGCAATTTAAACCCAATAACAACACATGATTACTCCAATAGTGCGACAGAGATCTCTTTTATTTTTTATATTCGTCTCACGCTATCACTTAGTTGAGATATCCCCCTTACAAATTGTCATGAAAAATCCATGTAACTTATATTTACGCCCTTTGATCCAGCTCTCTCATCCTAAAGTCTAATTGTAGACATACACAAAATGGAACACCGTATAAGCAGCACAAACAACTATAAAAAGTCAGTTTGCTCACCCTTATTACATCGGCTAAGGATGCAGGGCGCAGAAGGTATTAGAACTCAAGGAGAATAGGATGAGTGAGGTTCACGTTTATCCGGTCAATGAGACCATCACAAAAACAGCTCATATCAATGAAGAGCAATACCGTGAAATGTATCAGCAATCAGTAATTAACCCAGAAGGCTTTTGGCGTGAACATGGCCAAATCGTTGATTGGATGACACCATTTACTAAAGTTAAAAACACCTCATTTGATACCGGCCACGTCAGCATTAAATGGTTTGAAGACGGTGAGCTTAATGTCTCTGCTAACTGTATTGATCGCCACCTCGCGACCAAAGGCGAGCAAGCCGCTATTATTTGGGAAGGTGATGATCCAAATGATGATGCCATCCTAACCTACAATGAATTACATCAAGAAGTCTGTCAGTTTGCTAACGCCCTAAAGAGCCAAGGTGTGCGTAAAGGTGATGTGGTGTGTCTTTACATGCCAATGGTTGCCGAAGCGGCAATTGCAATGCTCGCTTGTACCCGTATTGGTGCAGTGCACACTATCGTCTTTGGTGGTTTCTCTCCAGAAGCATTGGCTGGACGCATTATCGATTCAAATGCAAAAGTGGTTGTTACTGCTGATGAAGGTGTGCGTGGTGGGCGTGCCGTTCCCCTTAAGAAAAATGTAGACGACGCACTAGTAAACCCTGAAGTAACGACGGTTGAAAAAGTGGTTGTCTTTAAACGCACCGGTGGTGAAGTCGCTTGGAATGATGACCGCGATGTATGGTGGCATGAAGCAACTGCCGTGGCTTCGACTCACTGTGCTCCTGAGCCAATGAACGCTGAAGATCCTCTTTTTATTCTTTACACATCAGGCTCAACGGGTAAGCCTAAAGGTGTACTTCACACCACAGGTGGCTATCTAGTTTACGCTACGATGACGTTTAAATATGTATTTGATTACCAAGACGGTGATGTGTACTGGTGTACCGCAGATGTGGGCTGGATCACAGGTCACAGCTACTTGGTATACGGACCACTAGCTAATGGTGCAACCACAGTATTATTTGAAGGCGTGCCAACATACCCATCAACCAGTCGCATGAGCGAAGTGGTGGATAAGCACCAAGTCAGTATTTTATACACAGCGCCTACCGCTATTCGTGCTCTGATGGCGAAAGGTGATGAAGCGATTCAAGGAACTAACCGCTCCTCACTGCGTATCATGGGCTCTGTCGGCGAACCCATTAACCCAGAAGCATGGGAGTGGTATCACCGCACAATTGGCGACAAACGTTGCCCAATCGTAGATACATGGTGGCAAACAGAAACAGGCGGGATCTTAATTACACCACTACCGGGTGCAACCGCACTAAAACCAGGATCTGCAACACGTCCTTTCTTTGGTGTACAACCTGCACTCGTTGATAACGTCGGTAATATCCTTGAAGGCGCCACTGACGGTAACTTAGTCATGACCGATTCATGGCCTGGTCAAATGCGTACGCTTTGCGGCGATCACGAACGTTTTGAACAGACTTATTTCTCTACCTTTAAAGGCATGTATTTCACCGGTGACGGTGCGCGTCGTGATGAAGACGGTTATTACTGGATCACAGGTCGTGTCGATGACGTGTTAAATATTTCAGGTCACCGTATGGGGACGGCTGAAATTGAATCAGCACTCGTTGCTTTCGATAAGATTGCAGAAGCGGCGATTGTGGGTGTACCACATGAGATAAAAGGCCAAGCAATTTATGCTTACATCACTCTAAACGATGGTGAAATTCCAAGTGCAGAACTGCATAAAGAAGTGAAAAACTGGGTACGTAAGGAAATTGGTCCTATCGCCACACCAGACTTCTTACATTGGACAGATGCATTACCAAAAACACGTTCAGGTAAGATCATGCGTCGAATTCTTCGTAAGATAGCAACTGGAGATACCTCAACCTTAGGTGATACTTCAACACTTGCAGATCCAACTGTTGTTGATCGACTCATTGAAGAAAAACAAAAAGTGATGTAATCAACTTTTTTATCAATATATAAAGGCCGCTCAATTGCGGCCTTTTTTATTTTCACCCCATCATTATCTTTATTTAATTCAGCTAACTTCTAGCATTCTCAGCCTAAAATACGCCACTTTGATCGCAATGCTGAATAAATCAACAGCTTGATTGTTGATTTATTCGTCAAATATTATCTACTGAACTTTACCGTTTTTCATATTGTGGGAATGCAGCGAATTTAGTCATAATTATTACTAAATTCTTACACTTAGTTGAGTGAACTTGTCGTAAGATAAAACCACTAAGAGTAACGACACTTCCCACTACGGCTTACACGTGTTCACACAAAAAAGTGGTGATTAGACCAGTATTTTGCTGCGATTTGCGGTGAATTCTCTATAATTGCTCAACAATGAACGTTTAGCAGTAAAAAAACGGACACACGGAAACAAAATTGCATAAGCTTGCAAGTTGTTAGAGTTTAACCTCATAAACAAGTGAAAATACGTCAAGATGTCGACCGTTAAACGAATTTTATTAATAAATGGACCTAACCTTAACTTACTAGGTCTACGAGAGCCGGGGCATTATGGCCACCAAACATTAACCCAAGTGGTTGATGGGCTCACTGCTAAAGCGACCCAATTAGGTGTGGCATTAGATCATATTCAATCCAACGCGGAACATGTGTTAATTGATGCAATCCATCAAGCTTATGGCAAGGTCGATTTCATCATTATTAACCCTGCAGCTTTTACTCATACGAGTGTAGCCCTTCGTGATGCCTTACTCGGCGTCGCCATTCCGTTTATTGAAGTACATTTATCTAATGTCCACGCTCGTGAACCTTTCCGTCATCATTCTTACTTATCCGATAAAGCAGTAGGCGTGATTTGTGGCTTAGGCCCTGACGGCTATGAATTCGCCCTGAATGCAGCGGTACGTCGTCTGCATGCAGATAGCTAACTGAACAATATAAAAAGAGAAATATAAATGGATATTCGTAAAATCAAGAAGCTAATTGAGCTTGTAGAAGAATCAGGCATCGCTGAGCTAGAAATCTCTGAAGGTGAAGAATCAGTACGCATCAGCCGTAGTGTTCCAGCAACAGCAATGCCACAACAATACATGGCAGCGCCAATGGCACAACAACCTATGCCTACTGCACCTGTAGAAGCGCCAGCACCTGTTACTCCAGCAGCTGAAGCGCCAGCACCTGTTGCATCAGGTCACTCTGTGCTTTCACCTATGGTTGGTACCTTCTACCGCTATCCAAGCCCTGAATCAAAGTCATTTGTTGAAGTTGGTCAATCGGTAAATATTGGCGACACACTATGTATCGTTGAAGCGATGAAAATGATGAACCAAATACAAGCTGACAAAGCCGGTAAAGTTGTCGCTATTCTTGCAGAAGACGGCGATGCGATTGAATTCGATCAGCCTCTTATCATCATCGAGTAATCGAGGCTCTGGCTATGTTAGATAAATTAGTAATTGCAAACCGAGGTGAAATTGCACTTCGTATCTTGCGCGCTTGTAAAGAGCTAGGGATTAAAACGGTTGCGGTTCACTCAACCGCCGACCGCGATCTTAAGCACGTTCTACTTGCTGACGAGTCAGTATGTATTGGTCCTGCACGCGGCATCGATAGTTACTTAAATATTCCTCGTATTATCAGTGCAGCTGAAATTACAGGAGCAGTCGCTATCCACCCAGGCTACGGTTTCCTTTCTGAAAATGCTGACTTTGCAGAACAAGTTGAGCGTTCAGGCTTTATTTTCGTAGGTCCAAAAGCTGACACTATTCGTCTAATGGGCGATAAAGTTTCTGCTATTACGGCAATGAAAAAAGCAGGTGTTCCTTGTGTACCAGGCTCTGACGGCCCTCTTGATGACGATGAAGCAAAGAACAAATCTTTTGCTAAACGTATCGGTTATCCTGTGATCATCAAAGCCTCTGGTGGCGGCGGTGGTCGTGGTATGCGTGTAGTTCGTTCAGAAGAAGAATTGACTGAAGCGATCGCAATGACCCGTGCTGAAGCAAAATCTTGTTTCAATAACGACATGGTTTACATGGAGAAATACCTTGAAAACCCACGTCACATTGAAGTTCAAGTCTTAGCTGATGGCCAAGGTGGCGCTATTCACTTAGGTGAGCGTGACTGTTCGATGCAGCGTCGTCACCAGAAAGTGGTTGAAGAAGCACCAGCACCGGGCATTACCGAAGAAATGCGTAAGTACATCGGTGAGCGTTGTACTCGTGCATGTTTAGAAATTAATTACCGTGGCGCAGGTACATTCGAGTTCCTTTACGAAAACGGTGAGTTCTACTTCATTGAAATGAACACCCGTATTCAGGTTGAGCACCCAGTAACCGAAATGGTAACAGGCGTAGACTTGATTAAAGAGCAGCTACGCATTGCCGCAGGTCAACCGCTGTCGTTTAACCAAAGCGATATTCAAATTCGTGGCCATGCTATCGAATGTCGTATTAATGCAGAAGATCCCGAACGTTTCCTACCTTGTCCAGGTACTATCGAGCGCTTCCATGCGCCAGGTGGTATGGGGATCCGTTGGGAATCACACATCTATACTGGTTACACAGTACCGCCTTACTACGATTCAATGATCGGTAAGTTAATTTCGTACGGTGAAAATCGTGATGTGGCGATTTCTCGCATGCGTAATGCATTGAGCGAAATGATCATCGACGGTATTAAAACCAACATTCCGCTTCAGCAAGATATTATGGCTGACGAGAACTTCCAAAAAGGTGGCGCAAACATCCACTACCTTGAGAAGAAACTCGGTTTGCAATAAGTTCACTTGCTTGACGATAAAAGGCTACCTTCGGGTAGTCTTTTTTTGTTTATGTACAATCTCAATTCACCTCGATTGATCGGTTCACATGGCATAAAACAGTATCTTTTGCCACAATAGCCCACCTTTTTGACCAGCCCTACTAGTTACTACACTGTATTGAGTAGGAAAACACTTGATAACAACTGGAGATACAGCATGAAAACGCTCTCAGCACGCTATCGCCAAGCCCATAAAGAGGCACTTTGGGCGATAGGACTAGCGTTAGCTTATTTTCTTTGGTGGTACCTATCCGCCTACGGCTTAGCGCCCGCCATCGGTGATCTAAGCATGCCAACCCTATATTTGGGCTTTCCACTCTGGTTCTTGATGTCATGCATTGTCGGCCCGATCATTTTTACCGTCATGTGCGGTGTCATGGTCAAAGTCGTCTACCGAGATCTCCCTTTAGATATTAACCACGAAGACCCCCATGAATAGCCAACTCATTATTCCTATCGTACTGTATCTTGCTGCAGTATTTGCGATGGCACTTTATACCCGACGCTTTCAAAGCAAAGGACACTTTCTTACCGAATACCTAGTCGGTGGGCGTAGCATGGGCGGCTTTGTCCTTGCGATGACCCTTGCTGCTACTTACGCCAGTGCCAGCACCTTTATTGGTGGCCCAGGGGCTGCCTATAAAATGGGCTTAGGCTGGGTATTACTTGCGATGATCCAATTACCCGCAGCATGGCTTACCCTTGGTGTACTCGGTAAGAAATTTGCCATCGAAGCAAGACGTCATAACGCATTAACCCTTAATGACATTCTTTATGCTCGCTATAAAAACCGTGGGGTCGTCATTTTTGCTTCACTGTCATTACTGATCGCCTTTTTTGGCACCATGGTCGTACAGTTTGTCGGTGGTGCGCGTTTACTCCAAACCGTGACAGGCTTATCGTATATGCATGGCTTAATGATCTTTGCGATCACCGTAGGCCTATACACTACAATTGGTGGCTTTCGTGCTGTTGTGATGACTGATACCTTACAGGGCTTGATGATGATCATCGGTACCATTGCGTTACTGGTTGGGATCGTGCATGCCGGCGGAAGTATCGGCGCATTAGTTACCAAGCTTCACGATATTGATCCGGCATTAATTACTCCTTACGGCCCGAACCACTTTCTGAGTCAGCCCTTTATGCTGAGTTTTTGGATTTTGGTCTGTTTTGGTGTTATCGGTCTGCCGCATGCTGCGGTACGTTGTATGTCTTATAAAGACAGTAACTCACTGCACAAAGGCATGGTACTCAGTACCATCATGGTAGCGCTACTGATGTTTGGAATGCACTTAGCAGGGGCATTAGGCCGTGCTATCGTGCCTGATATCGCTAGCCCCGATCAGATCATGCCAACCCTTATGGTAACCGTATTACCACCTGTTGTAGCCGGTGTATTCTTGGCAGGCCCAATGGCGGCGATTATGTCGACTATCGACTCACAACTCATTCAAGCTTCAGCAACACTGCTCAAAGATTTATATATCAACTATATCAATCCAAGCATTGCCAATCATGAATACGCTGAAAAGCGCCTGCCTAAATTATCACTATTGGTAACTGGTATTTTCTCTGGCTTAGTGTTTATCGCTGCGATGAATCCGCCCGACATGATCATTTGGCTTAACCTATTAGCTTTTGGTAGCTTACAAGCCGTATTTTTGTGGCCTCTGGTACTCGGCTTATATTGGAAAAAAGCCTCTGCAACAGGCGCTTTTTCTTCCATGATCGTCGGTTTGAGTAGCTACATTATTTTGTCATTTAGTAAGCCTGATATGAATAGCGTTCATGCGATTGTGCCAACGCTTTTATTAGGTTTGATCGCCTTTATCATTGGTAGCTATGCAAAACCGACAAAAGTAGAAACACCGCAATTAAGCGACTAAAATCGGTTATATCACGCTAAATAATCAACTCCATTAAAGATAGTGCCTGTCGGTACTATCTTTTTTTTATCCCTAGAATGGCATCTGATAATGGGGATTGGTGAAATTTCATGCTAGACTTCGGCCCCTATGTTCAAGTAGTCACAAAAAAAGCGAATAAACCATGCCTTGGATTCAAATAAAACTGAACGCAACTGCAGAGAGCGCAGAAGCAATTGGCGACATGCTAATGGAAGAGACTGGTGCTCTGTCTGTCACCTTCCTAGACGCACAAGACACGCCAGTTTTCGAGCCTATGCCAGGTGAAACCCGCCTATGGGGTGATACCGATGTAATTGGTTTGTATGATGCTGAAGCCGACATGGATTTCGTGCTGAACATGCTTAAAAACAGCCCATTAATTGCTGATGATTTTGCTTACAAAATCGAGCAGTTGGAGGACAAAGACTGGGAACGTGAGTGGATGGACAACTTCCATCCTATGCGTTTCGGTCGTCGCCTATGGATCTGCCCAAGTTGGCGTGAAGCACCAGAGCCAGACGCTGTGAACGTACTATTAGACCCAGGTCTAGCATTTGGTACAGGTACTCACCCAACGACATCACTTTGTCTTGAGTGGTTAGACGGCCAAGACCTAACGGGTAAAACAGTTATCGATTTTGGTTGTGGTTCAGGCATCTTAGCTATTGCAGCACTAAAACTTGGCGCTGAAAAAGTTATTGGTATTGATATCGACCCACAAGCTATCTTAGCGTCACGTGATAACGCAGAGCGTAACGGTGTGTCTGACAATCTAGAGCTATACCTACCACAAGACCAACCTCAAGGTATTCAAGCAGACATTGTGGTTGCTAACATCCTTGCAGGTCCACTACGTGAACTATCACCAGTGATCAAGAGCCTTGTTAAAGACGGTGGCGACTTAGCAATCTCTGGTGTACTAGAAAGCCAAGCGGCAGATGTGTCAACCTACTACAGCGATGAACTGGCTTTAGACCCAGTAATGGCACGTGAAGAGTGGTGTCGCATCTCAGGCCGTAAGGCATAATCACACTAAGTTTTGGGTGCTATTGCTGATTTTTATTTATAAATTTAATCGGTCAATTGATTGAAAATCATACGATTTTGGCAGACAAAATCATCATGCTCAATTATTGGCCTTTCCAGCAGAGCAAAAAATGCGTAAAATGCGCGCCCTTACTGGCACAGTCAGGTAGAGACATTTTGCAAATCGGTCCTTATCAACTAAAAAACCAGCTGATAGTCGCGCCTATGGCGGGTGTGACCGATCGGCCATTTCGTGAGTTATGCCTTCGCTACGGTGCAGGTATGGCTGTCAGCGAGATGATGTCGTCGAACCCAGATCTCTGGAAGACGTCTAAATCGCTCAATCGTATGGTTCACGAAGGTGAATCAGGTATTCGTTCGGTTCAGATAGCAGGAGCTGATCCAAAGTTGATGGCTGAAGCTGCGCAGTTCAGTGTTGAAAACGGTGCGCAAATCATCGATATCAACATGGGATGCCCAGCAAAGAAAGTAAACAAACGATTAGCCGGTTCTGCACTGCTGCAATATCCCAACCTTATCGAAGACATTCTTCGGTCTGTGGTGGATGCAGTGGATGTTCCAGTTACGCTTAAAACCCGTACTGGTTGGGATCTGGAAAATAGAAACTGTGTTGACATAGCCAAACTCGCCGAACAATGCGGCATACAGGCCCTCGCCCTTCACGGACGTACCAAGGCATGTATGTACAAAGGTGAAGCGGAATATGACTACATTAGAGCGGTGAAACAAGCCATCTCGATCCCAGTTATCGCTAACGGTGATATCGATAGCCCGGAGAAAGCACGCTTTGTACTCGATTATACGGGTGCCGATGCTCTAATGATTGGCCGACCTGCACAAGGGAAGCCGTGGATTTTTAGAGAAATCCACCATTACTTAACAACTGGTGAACACCTCGCTGCCCCATCAATTGATGAGATCAGTGAAATAATGTTGGGACATGTTCAAGAACTCCACCAGTTCTACGGTGAATACCTGGGACTGCGTATTGCACGTAAACACGTGTCTTGGTACTTGAAAGAACATGCACCAGCCGGTGATTTCCGCCAGACCTTCAACGCACTCGAGGATGCTCAACAGCAACTTGATGCGCTGCAAGGCTACTTCGAAAACGTTGCATAAATACTAGAAGAGCTTACAGAATTATGTTCGAACAAAATCTGACTTCCGAAGCGTTAACAGTAACAACTGTAACTTCACAAGACCAAATCACACAGAAACCATTACGTGATTCAGTGAAGGCATCCCTTAAAAACTACCTTGCTCAATTAAATGGTCAGGAAGTCGACGATCTGTACGAGCTTGTGCTTGCAGAAGTTGAACAACCACTATTAGACACTATCATGCAATACACTCGCGGTAACCAAACTCGCGCTGCAACCATGATGGGTATCAACCGTGGTACACTACGTAAAAAGCTTAAAAAATACGGCATGAACTAATATATTTAGTTTAAGCTATTGATAAAAAAGCCACCCCTGTGTTTTCAGGTATGGCTTTTTTATTGGCTGCTATTCGGTATTGTTATGCTAAATAAAGCACAATGGCCCGACTTTAATGCAGTTTAAAGCGCTGAATCGTTACCATCAAATCTTCCGAAATTTGATTGAGTTCTTCACTCGATGACGACATCTGATTAGATTCAGTCGACAATGATATCGAGCTATCATTCAAACTTGCCACATTTTGATTAATACTATTAACAGTTAATGATTGCTGCTCTGTTGCGGCTGAGATCTGTTGATTCATTCCTTGTATAGCATGAACTTCTTCAACAATTAAATTCAAAGCTTCTCCTGCTGATTCAGAAATCTTTGACGCATTTTGTGCTTTTTCGGCTCCCTGGTTCATGACACCAACCGCTTGCTCCGCACCTTGTTGTAATTTTTCAATAATGGTTTGAATTTCAATCGTCGACTCTTGTGTGCGCTGTGATAGCGTGCGAACTTCATCAGCAACAACGGCAAAGCCTCGCCCTGCATCACCAGCTCTTGCTGCCTCTATCGCTGCATTTAACGCTAATAAGTTAGTCTGCTCTGCAATGCCACGTATCACTTCCAATACGGTAT
The DNA here is from genome assembly GCF_000153325.1 of Photobacterium sp. SKA34. GTDB lineage: Bacteria > Pseudomonadota > Gammaproteobacteria > Enterobacterales > Vibrionaceae > Photobacterium. The sequence continues at coordinate 85,247 of NZ_CH724147.1, read as the reverse complement.
CGACATTGCGGCTATCTGTTGCGAGTTGGGTGATCACTTTACTGGCTTCACCAATATCTAATGCGAGCAATTGTGACTCTTCAATATTGCGTTGAATAATCACTTTACTGGCTTCTGTTTGTTTCGCCGCTTTAACACTAAAATCAGTGGCATCAACGGTTCTACCTGCAATTTCTTCAACCGCAGTTAGCATTTCCCCCATTGATCCCACAAGTTGATCTGTATCTTCTTTTTGTTGGTTTAAATTACTATCCACTGATGACACCGATTGTGATAAGCAACGCGAAGAGTGAGTCAGTTGTGAGCCTGCATCACTAATACTGTGGATAATGGTCTGAATAGAAATAACAAAACGATTAAAATGTTTCGCAAGTGCAGTTAATTCAGGACCGCCCTCTTCTTTAAGGCGCTGAGTTAAGTCACCTTCTCCCGTTGATAAATCACGCATAGCAGCAACGGTTTCTTTTATTGGCAAAGTAATGCTACGAATAAAATACGCCATCAATAATGACAGTATCGCCAAAATAACAGCAACGTTCACAAACGATAGCCATTGGCTGGCTTGAATATCTTGATTTAAGGCTTTGATATTCATTCCTGCGCCAATCATCCAGCCCCAAGGATGAAAATAATCAGCATAGCTCGTTTTTAAAATCAGTTGATTAGGATCTGATGATGACTTCCACATATAATCAACAAAACCACCACCTTGCTTACCAACACTGTAAAGCTCTTCGACGAATCGTCGTCCATTACCGTCGGTTAATGACAGAATGTCAGTCCCCATCATTTCATCAAAACGGGTCGCTATTTGGTATCCTTCCCTATTTCCCGCAAAAATATAATTTCCGCCATCAAAACGCATTGCGTTCATTACGGCCAGTGCCTGTTTTTGTGCTTCTTCTTCGCTCAATGTGCCATTTGAACTAAGTTCATGATAGTAATTAACAACTCCTACCGCCCCTTCTACTATTTGCTTAATACCTCTCTCATAATTAGATCGCATATGTTGATTAGTTGAGGAAATGTTCAATACAGCAATAGAAATAAGCCCGATGGCAAATAACAGCCATATAATCCAAGCTTTAGTACTAATAGATGCATGTGTTAACGATAGATTCATAGAGCCTCCATATTCTACTTATTACGTTTAATCATGAAATAATTTCGTTATAACGAACAAGATCAATTAGGCTCTAAGTATCTTAAAGCAACACGTTAGACGTGATTAACCAGAACTCAACCTTGCTAAATACTGTTACTATAATGCTTTCTCTCCAGGTATTTTTTATAAATCCAACATATGCGCAATATGTCATACAAGGGCGCAATTGATAAAACACTTGATCTCTAAAAGTGAGCGGTAATAACAGATACAAAAAAGCTCCGCCGAAGCGAAGCTTTTCTTAGTTAGAAAACAAGAAATATTCTATTGATGTTTTAGATCATGCAATGCACTCATCAATGCCTTCAAACCTATTTCTAATTTGCTACGAGGACAACCGACATTCAAACGCACATATCCTTGCCCTTCTTGTCCATAGGTATCACCGCGCATAATGGCGACTTTGTAATGACGAATTAAACGTTGTTGTAAGATATCCATATCCACGCTCAATGGCGTTAAGTCAATCCACACTAAATATGTCCCCTCAGGCACTTGATAATTCAACTCAGGAAAGGCCTGATTTAACTGCTCTGCTACATAACGAAGGTTAGCTTGAAGGTAGTCTTTTAAACTATCGAGCCATACTTCACCTTGGTTATAAGCGACAATATGTCCTATTACGCCTAAAATCGACGGGGACGATAAACCATGTGCCGCTTTTAACTGAGTAAGGTACCGTTCACGCACAGTTTGATCGGCAATAAACGCATATGCGCCGGTTAATGCAGGAATATTAAATGACTTTGACCCCGAAGATACCAACGCCCAATTATCATCTAACGCCACTTCAGACCACGGCATATAATCTTTAAATGCCATATCCATATGGATATCATCGGAGATCACTTTCACCTGATATTGCAAACAGATCTGTGCCATACGGCAGAGTTCATCTCGCGTCCATACTCGGCCTGTTGGATTGTGTGGGCTACACAGTAACAATACTTTACAGTCTGGTTTTGCCGCCTGTGCTTCAAACTGTGCCCAATCAATCTCATAACTGCCACCAGCAGTTTTTAACAATGGGCTTGTTAGCATTAGACGATCATTAGCTGCTAACATATTATCAAACGCATCATAGGCTGGAGTATGAATGAGAACGCCTTCCCCTTGCTTTGTCCATTGCATCACTAATTGCGAAATGATGTAAATCACCGATGGACCATACACAATATAAGCGGGATTGATTTGACTATGATAACGGCGTGAAAACCAGCCTGTGATCGCAGATTTAAAATCATCATGATTCCATCGGCTATAGCCAAATACACCATGTGCTAATCGCTCAGATAACGCTTTTTCAATACATGGCGCAACGGCGAAATCCATATCAGAGATAGTAAACGGTAATAAATCCGCTTCACCAAACCGATCCTCGACATAATCCCACTGGGTACAATAGGTACCATAACGATTTACAGGGGTAGAGAAATCAAACATATCAACCTCTTGCAACAAGCGAAACAGTTATCCAAAACAAAAAATCGGAGCACTAGGCTCCGCAATCATATTATGCCGTCGTTGGCATTAAGCCCTGCATTTCATTTTTTACCATATGCACCTGAGGCCCAATCACGACTTGTAAGTTATGATCGTCAAGCTTAACAACACCCAAAGCACCGTTGGCTTTGAGCACGGCGTCATTAACTAAACTCATATCGTTAACCGATAAACGTAAACGAGTAATACAGTTATCAAGTGACGTAATGTTTGCAGCACCGCCTAGGGCTTCTAAGATAATATCGCCTTTGTAACCCGTCGTTTTATCACCCGTTTCCGCAAAGGCTAACTCATCTTTTACATCAGCCACTTCACGGCCTGGGGTTTTTAAATTAAAGCGCGTGATCACAAAGCGGAATACGCTGTAATACATCACAAACCATACTGCAGCAACAAGAGGTACTAAGTACCATTTCGTTGCCGTACCTTGAAGTACACCGAAAATCAAAAAGTCGATAATGTTGCCATCAGTATTACCAATCGTTACGCCTAATAGGTGCATCGCCATAAAGCCAATACCCGTTAAAATAGCGTGAACAAAGTACAGTGCTGGTGCAACGAACAGAAATAAGAACTCTAGTGGCTCTGTGATACCACCAATCACACACGCAACCACACCTGATAACAATAACGCTTTTACCTTGCTGCGATTTTCAACGCGAGCACAGTGGTACATCGCAAGAGCAGCGCCTGGTAATCCACCAAGGAAAGCCGGCATTTTACCTTGCGATAAGAATGATGTAGCAGAGTTAGAAAAACCGTTAGTTGTTGGGCAAGAAAGCTCTGCATAGAATATATTTAATGCGCCACTTACCGTATTACCACACACATCCATCGTACCGCCAGCTTCCGTAAAGCGCACCAGTGCAACAAGAATGTGGTGTAAGCCGAATGGCAATAACAAACGCTCACCTGCACCGAAAAGGAATGGACCAAATGGACCAGATTGAGAGATTAAGCTACCAATACCATTAATACCCATAGCAAAGTAAGGCCATACTAGCGGTACTAATAGGCCAACCACACCTAGCGTTAAAGTTGAGATGATCGGAACAAAACGCGCACCACCAAAGAAAGCTAATGCATCTGGCATCTTGTATGTATAGAAACGTGCATGCAGTTTCGCCACAATAATACCGACGATCACTGCACCTAAAATACCGGTATCAATCGACTCTATGCCTAAAATAGACTTTACACCGTAAGCTTTTTCTTCTGTCGCATTGCCTAATACGTCAGCCACTGTTAGGTAGAAGTTAATCGATAAGTTAAGTGCTGCGTAACCAACAAAACCTGCAAACGCGGCGACGCCTTTTTCTTCACGAGCAAGGCCTAATGGGATCGCTACCGCGAACATGATAGGTAGATAGATAAATGCAACTAAACCAATTTTGGTCATCCACATGAACAGCAATTGCAGTACGGTATTATCAAGAAAAGGCATACTTTCTTTTACTGCAGCACTTGATAACGAGCTACCAACACCCAGTAAAATACCGGAAAACGCCAAAAGCGCCACTGGCAACATAAACGTTTTACCTAAGCTTTGGAAAAACTCTCATAGCGTTGTTTTATTTGCAGATTTAGACATCATTGTCACCTAATCACTGTTTTATCTTCGTCAAAAACAAAGTGGTAAAACGTTTTATCACTTTGTTGAAAAAAAACGCCGACGAAGATGAGCTCAAAACTTCTGCCAACGCTTTTGCTGAATTACGAAATAAATGATAAAACGTTTTATCAACTTTTATCGGCATCGAGATCACGGAACATATCTCGCGCCAGAACACATATTAAAAACTGTGATCCTGTTAATATTCAGATCATAGATATAACGTTTTATATTGATAGATAAATACAGGGTAATTAACTATCTAATGGATAAATCAAAAAAAGTAAAAATCACCGATGTTGCCAACTATGCCAATGTCTCCGTTTCCACTGTCTCTTTGGTACTTGGCAATAAAGGCCGTATATCAAAAGCAACGATTGATAAGGTCAATCAAGCAGTTGAAGACTTAGGCTATGTTCGCAATAACGCCGCAGCGAATTTACGATCCAATCACTCAAATTTGATCGGCTGGATCTTAGCGGATATTACTGACCCCTTTTATACCGAAGTCACGGCAGGGTTAAGCGACGAGCTTGAACAACATGACCATATGTTGTTTCTTGCCCAATCCAACCATCAAGCAGACAAGTTAATCCAATGTGTCCAATCGATGATCCAACAAGGTGTCGCAGGTATTGCGTTTAGTCCTGTAAGAGAAGCAACAAACCAAGTACTCGATATGGCAAAAAAAGCCAATATTCCTGCGGTTTGCTTAGCCCGATCCGCAGTGAATAGTGAGGTCGATTATATTGGGCCTGATAATCATCAAGCCGCAATGCTTGCAACTCAGCATTTGATCCAACAAGGCCATCGTCATATTGCGTATATTGGTGGAAGCAGTGACTCATTAACCCGTGCAGAGCGTATTGGCGGCTATGGCACGACATTAATGCAATATGGCTTACCGTTTAAAAATGAATGGATAATTGAAGCGGAAAATAACCAGTGCCAAGCCGCTGTTCATGTTCAACAACTGCTGACTCAGCATCCTAAAATTACCGCGCTATTATGCCACCGACCAGCCATTGCATTAGGGGCGATATATGGTATTCAACGGGTCGGAAAAAGTGTCGGAAAAGATAAGTATATTGGTCAAAAAATCGGCTTAATTGGCTTTGATGATACCCCTGAAGCGGCTTTAACTCAGCCTAGTTTAACCATGATCAGCTCTCCTACCCGACAAATGGGACAACTTGCAGGACAACGATTACTCGCAAAAATGAAGGTTCATAATGAAACGGCACAACAGTTTATTTTACCGCCACAATTAATTGAGCGAGGCTCGGCATAGAGATACCAAATAGCGACACATAAAAAAGCTCCACCGAAGTGAAGCTTTAAGATAATCACTATAATTTAAAATTATAAGTAATCACAAAGATAAGCAGTAGTAACCAATACTTTCACATTAAATGAACTGTCACCAGGAACTTCAAAATTATCGCCTGCGTTGTAAGTTTCCCAGTCAACATGGCCTGGTAATTTTACAGTTAATGCACCTTTAACCACAGTCATACGTTCAGGTGCTACCGTACCAAAGGTATATTCGCCAGGTGCCATTACGCCAACACTGACATGGTCGCCCGAAGATTCAAAGCCAATTGATTTTACTTGGCTATCAAAATATTCATTTACTTTTAACATCGATTTTCCTTATCTTTGATTCGTATTAGCAATACGCTATTGATTGAAAATTATCACAAAATTTCACAATACCCTAATGAAATATAATGACGCTAATCACGATATTAATGACATTAATTTAACTTGGTTAATGATAAAAAAACGCTACACTAGTCTTCGAAATTTTATCGAGGGATCTCAGATGTTAAATAAGCATGTTTTAACGGTACTACTGATCGTTTTGTTACCATTAGTTGGTTGTAGCAGTAGCGATAAACAAAATATTAAAGATGGCTTCACTGAAATTGGTCACGCGACCCGTGATGCAACCAAAGCAACGGGACACTTTTTCCGTGATACCACAAAAGATGCGATCCAAAACGCTAAAGAAGCCACCAGCGATTAATTTACACGCTCTATTTCTTGTGCTTTGAACAACATGACTTAGTGTCATCCATAGGATCTGGCGTATCACAGCTATCGTTCAAGGCCTCAAGGATTGAGCAATGGCTCGCATCATCATCCACATGGCCACAACACGCATCATTGATCTTTTTTAACGCTCGTCGAATACGCGTGAGTTCCTTTATCTTCATATCTACTTCATCAAGCTTAGCTTGGGTGATCGCTTTTACTTCCGCACAACTATGTTGACTTGCTTCCAGTCGAATATCTAATAGTTCACGAATTTCTTCCAAACTTAAACCAATGGCTTTGGCCCGTAAGATAAATTTAACTCGCGATAAATTATCATCACTATATAAACGATAGCCACTGTCGCTTCGGCCTGCAGGCTGGAGCAAATTATTTTTTTCGTAAAACCGTAATGTATCACTACTGACCTGACATAACTTTGCTAATTGACCAATCAAATACATCGCCATCTTGCTTATTTCTCCTAAAGACACCCCAAAAGCAAACGTTTGCGTAATCTTCCTATTCATGTAAAATAATGGTCACATTACGCACAAATGAACATTATTGATATATCACTATTGTCATCAGCCACGCTTTGTTGATGTGATGAAAATCAGGATATTTCCCAAAACCAAGTCATACCAAATGGGCTTGGCCTTGGGAAATATTCTATTCAACGTGTAATTAAAAGAGATAGTAGCCATGGAAAACGCTCGTCCTATTCGCCGTGCACTGATCAGCGTATCAGACAAAACAGGTATTGTGGAATTCGCACAGGCTCTTGCCAATCGCGGCGTAGAAATCTTATCGACTGGCGGTACCGCTCGTTTACTTGCCGAGAAAAACATTCAAGTTACTGAAGTTTCTGATTACACCGGTTTCCCAGAAATGATGGATGGCCGTGTAAAAACCCTTCACCCAAAAGTTCATGGTGGCGTACTAGGTCGTCGTGGTACTGACGACGAAGTAATGGAAAAGCACGGCATTAACCCTATCGATATGGTTGTTGTTAACCTTTACCCTTTTGCTGAAACCGTTGCCAAAGCCGGTTGTACGCTAGCCGATGCGGTTGAGAATATCGATATCGGTGGACCAACAATGGTACGCTCTGCTGCGAAAAACCATAAAGATGTAGCGATTGTCGTTAATGCGCATGATTACGACCGCGTACTAACAGAAATTAGCACTAACAATGGCTCACTAACTCATGCAACACGTTTTGATTTAGCTATCTCGGCTTTTGAACATACTGCGGCTTACGACGGTATGATCGCCAACTACTTCGGTACCATGGTGCCATCTTACGGCGACAACAAAGAAGGTGATGAGGAATCGAAGTTTCCACGCACTTTCAATCAGCAGTTCGAGAAAAAACAAGACATGCGCTACGGTGAAAACAGCCACCAAGCAGCAGCATTCTATGTTGAAGCAAACCCACAAGAAGCTTCTGTCGCAACAGCAACGCAACTTCAAGGTAAGGCGCTATCATACAATAATATCGCCGATACTGATGCCGCACTTGAGTGTGTGAAAGAGTTTGATTTACCCGCTTGTGTGATTGTAAAGCATGCTAACCCATGTGGCGTAGCTCTCGGTGACAATTTACTTGAAGCCTACGATCGCGCTTACAAAACAGACCCAACCTCAGCATTTGGCGGCATTATTGCGTTCAACGGTGAATTAGATGCTGCAACCGCACAAGCGATTGTTGAACGTCAATTTGTCGAAGTTATTATCGCACCAAAAGTATCAGCAGAAGCAGCAGCCGTTGTTGCAACCAAGAAAAACTTACGTCTGCTTGAGTGTGGCGAATGGACAACCAAAACCACAGGTTTTGACGTTAAACGTGTTAATGGTGGTTTGTTGGTTCAAGACCGTGACCAAGGTATGGTATCGGTTGATGATTTAACTGTAGTCAGTCAACGTCAACCTACCACAGACGAACTGCGTGACGCACTATTTTGCTGGAAAGTAGCGAAATACGTGAAATCAAACGCGATTGTGTATGCAAAAGGCAATATGACCATCGGTGTCGGCGCAGGCCAAATGAGCCGCGTTTATTCTGCCAAAATTGCAGGCATTAAAGCCGCTGACGAAAACCTAGAAGTTGCGGGTAGCGTAATGGCATCAGATGCATTCTTCCCGTTCCGTGATGGGATTGATGCAGCAGCAGAAGCAGGCATTACTTGTGTTATCCAGCCGGGTGGTTCAATGCGTGATGATGAAGTCATTGCTGCCGCTGACGAGCATGGCATGGCGATGGTATTTACCGGTATGCGCCACTTCCGCCACTAAGTTGTCATCACACACTTAAGTGAATAAACAGTAGCGATTTAGTCTCTGCTCTTTTTAAAAGAGCAGAGATTTTTAAGTATTTAGCGCGAAGCAATAAGGATTAACGATGAAAGTACTGATCATTGGTAACGGCGGCCGTGAACACGCATTAGGCTGGAAGGTTGCACAAAACCCACAAGTAGAAACGGTATTTATTGCTCCTGGTAATGCAGGCACAGCACTTGAACCAAAACTGGAAAATGTTGAGATTGGTGTTGAAGACATCGCAGCATTAGTCGAATTTGCGCAAAATAATCAAATTGGTTTAACCATTGTCGGCCCAGAAGCACCACTGGTTATTGGTGTGGTTGATGCGTTCCGCTCAGCTAAACTGCCAATCTTTGGTCCAACAGAAGCCGCAGCACAACTTGAAGGTTCTAAAGCTTTCACTAAAGACTTCCTTGCTCGCCACAATATTCCAACCGCCGAATATCAAAACTTTACTGAAATCGAACCTGCTCTTGCTTACCTAAAGCAAAAAGGCGCACCGATTGTAGTAAAAGCGGATGGCTTAGCGGCAGGTAAAGGCGTAATTGTTGCAATGACAGAGCAAGAAGCCGAAGATGCCGTACGCGACATGCTAGCTGGCAATGCGTTTGGTGAAGCCGGTCATCGTGTGGTTATCGAAGAGTTCTTAGATGGTGAAGAAGCCAGCTTCATCGTAATGGTCGATGGTAAAAACGTCCTACCTATGGCCACTAGCCAAGATCATAAACGTGTTGGCAATGGCGATACTGGCCCTAACACGGGTGGCATGGGTGCTTATTCTCCTGCTCCTGTTGTTACGCAAGATATCCATGACCGCGTGATGAAAGAAGTGATCTACCCAACCGTTGAAGGGATGGCCGCAGAAGGTGCACCTTACACAGGTTTCCTTTATGCAGGTTTAATGATCATGAGCGATGGCACACCGAAGGTGATCGAATATAACTGTCGTTTTGGTGATCCAGAAACCCAACCTATCATGCTACGTATGCAGTCAGATTTAGTTGAGCTATGTTTAGCAGCGATTGATGAAAAACTCGATACCGTAGAATCTAAGTGGGATCCTCGCGCTTCTATTGGTGTTGTTTTAGCTGCTGGCGGCTATCCTGCAAGCTACAACAAGGGGGATGTAATTTCAGGTTTACCACAGCAAGAAATCGCTGGTGAAAAAGTCTTCCATGCAGGTGCTGCAAATAACAACGGCAATATCGTTACTAACGGTGGTCGTGTGTTATGTGCAACGGCAATGGGTGATACCGTCCTTGAAGCACAACAGCGCGCTTATGCGTTGGCAAAACAAATTTCGTGGGATGGTATGTTCCATCGTGACGATATAGGCTATCGTGCTATTGCTCGTGAGCAACAATAAAACTCATTCCTCCCTCCTGAGTTAAAAAAACGCGCTTAATCAGCGCGTTTTTTATTGTATTTTTTTAAAAGCATTTATTGCTTAGTATCAATCAATTTAGGTGCTTGTAGACAAGCCTCACTCACCACATCCGGTAACAGCTTATTAATTCTTAACTTACCTTTTTTCTGCTTGCCAATTGCCGCCCAATAATCCGTCGGGGAAAATGAAAATAATACAGTAGGATCACTCACCGTCATCGGCTGTTGAGTTTGACAAGAAATCAATTGATGTTGCCGCCAATATCCTTGTTCAAAATATTGGTTTGTACTTTTTAATTGTTCAACTCGATGGACTAAATATTCGCTGTGCTGTTTGAGCTCTGCTATTTCATTTATCGTTAACGGTAAGATATGACCATCTTCTTTATAGCGTTGATAAACTGCGGCACCTTGACTATCGAAGCGAAGTTGTAATTCAAAGGGAACTTGCTGCCCATCGATTAACCGATCCCCCTGTTGCAACAGCGTCTTAAGCTTACCTGACTGCCATTGGTAATCACTTTGGTAATCACCTTGCTTGATACTATAAACACGCTCTCCTAGCCGTTCTGGAGCATTCTGACGGGATAAATACCAATAGATATGTGTACCATCTGATTTTTGCTCAGCAACATTCACCTTAGTGATCGGTAATGCGGTGTTATCAGCAAGGTTTCCTGCAACACATCCAGAAAGGATAAGAGGAAGAAGAAAAGAAAAGAGAAATGAAATTTTAGACATAAAAAAAACGCCAGACGAATAATTCATTCTGGCGGTATCACAATTACTTCAATGCATCTTTTAGTGCTTTACCAGCAACAAACGCAGGAACGTTAGCTGCAGCAATTTGAATTTCAGCACCAGTTTGTGGGTTACGGCCAGTGCGAGCTGCACGATGGTTTACTTTAAATGTACCAAAGCCAATTAGTTGAACCTGGTCACCATCTTTTAGCGCATCAGTAATGCCGTCAAGAGTAGATTCCAAAGCTGCTTTTGCTTGTGCTTTAGATAGATCCGCTTTTTCTGCGATCAGGTCAATCAGTTGGGTCTTGTTCATTAGGTTTCCCTTCTAAGGTTTTTTCGTAAGACGGGACAACTCTAATTCAAAAGAAGCCCGTGTGGCAAAGGTTTGTCTGCTTTATTCGACTCAGGTGCGGACTCTTTAACCACAATCTGAGCGCAAGTTCACAAAATGTTACTAAATACTGCATGAAAATAGTTGTATTTATTCTGTCTAACCCCGATTAATATAGCGGATATTCGCTAATTTACTGATAGGTTGACATGGTACTCCTTACGATTTACATCTCCGTTGCGATTGGTGTTTCGTTTATTTGTTCCGTATTAGAAGCGGTGTTACTTAGTATTTCACCAAGTTATATCGCCACATTGCGCCAACAAAACCACCCTGCGGCGGCAAAACTCACCGCGCTCAAAGATAATATTGATCGGCCTCTTGCCTCGATCTTGACCCTAAACACCATTGCTCACACCATCGGTGCTGCAACCGCAGGTGCACAAGCGACTATCGTGTTTGGTAGTGAGTGGCTAGGTGTGTTCTCAGGCGTATTAACAATAGGTATTTTATTACTGTCAGAAATTGTGCCAAAGACCATTGGCGCCACATACTGGCGTCAACTTGCACCATTCTCAGCGAGTATGTTGCGTTGGATGGTACTGCTTTTGATTCCTCTAGTATGGGTATCAGAGCAAATTACTCGCCGCTTATCACGCGGTCATGAGCAACCAAAATTACGTGATGAAATTTCAGCAATGGCATTACTAGCACACGAAACAGGTGAATTAGGTGAAGGCGAGTCAAAAAGCCTAACCAACCTATTGCAATTCCGTGATGTAAGCGTAACGAAAATTATGACGCCACGTCCGGTACTATTCCGTGTTGATGCCGAGCAAACCATTAATGAATTCTTGTCTCAGCATAAAAATAGTCCGTTCTCCCGCCCATTGGTATATAGCGAGCAGAGTGACAATATTGTCGGTTTCGTTCACCGCCTAGAGCTATTTGCAGAAAGCCAAGCAGGTAAAGGGGGTCAAGAGCTCGGTGTGTTAATGCGCCCACTACCCGTTATTATGAATAACGTTAGCGTACCTAAGGCTTTTGAACGCTTAATGCAGGAACGCTCACAACTTATCTTAATCGTCGACGAATACGGCACAGTACAAGGTCTAGTGACCTTAGAAGATATTTTCGAAAGCCTTGTGGGGGAAGAAATTGTCGATGAAGCTGATAAAAACACCGACATGCAGCAACTGGCTTTCCAGCGTTGGGAAAAGTGGAAGAAAAAGCATGGTGTAATTCAAAATAATGATGAAGAAAAATAATCCTCCATCATGAAAAAAGGGACCGTTCGGTCCCTTTTTTATTATCTTCTTATACCACTCAGTACATTAGTAGTCTTTAGTCAGTGCTTGGCGTTGTCCTATCAAACGCTGCGCAATTAATCCAATAACCAAGGTGATTACCGTAGGTAAAATCCAACCTGCATAATAGTGATACAACGGCAAGTTAGCTTCTAGAAATAGATTCATCTGCACAGGCATTGCTTCAAGAATATGTGCTGCATCAATACAACCAAAGATCAAAGCGACAGTTAATGTGGCCAATGTCATCTTCTGTGATAATTGATTTCGTAATGGTGCCATAATCAATAATGCGATAGCAATCGGGTGTAATGCAACAACAGCCGGTAACGTGATTTTCAATAGCTGAGTTAAGCCAATATTAGCCACCAGCCCAGAAAGTACCATTATCGCAATAACACTCTTACGATAAGTCAAACGCTTGAACGTATGGCTGTAAAATTCACTCCCAGCCGTAGTCACACCAATCGCAGTAGTCAAACACGCTAACACCAACACCAAACCCAATAACATAGTACCAAAGACACCGAAGTGATAATTGGTGAAGGCTGTTAAGATCTCACCACCATTGGCAAAGTTCAATCCAAGATCTGCACTTGTTAATCCAATATAAGCCAATGATACATAAACTAATGCCATCGCACTCGAATACATTAGTGCTGCAATTAACGTGTACTTCGCTATCGCCTTAGGCTCTTTGACTCCCATACCTTCAATCGCACGGAATATAACCCAACCAAAACCTATAGAGCCAAGTGCATCCATCGTCATATAACCTTGGGTTAAGCCTTCCGCCATCGCGCCAGTTTTATAAGCGCCTGATGCTGATTCAATTAATCCTGTTGGATGCCAAATAGCGACAACAGCCATAGTCGTAAGTATGGTCAGCAAAACAGGAGTTAACCATTTCCCCAGTGTATCAACTAATTTCCCAGGATAAAGGGAGAACAAAATAGCCACAATACAAAAAACAATTGAAAAAGGAATAAGTCCCGCCTCTCCCATAAAAGGAGCGACACTAAATTGATAAGCAACAGTGATTGTTCTTGGAATAGCAAAAGCAGGGCCGATAACTATGAACAACATTACCCAAAAGCTGGTTGCTAATGGTTTTGGTAATGCTGCAGTTAAATTATCAGAGCCACGTACCCACGCCACAATCACCAAAGCCATTGCAGGTAAACCAACTCCAGTGAGAAGAAATCCCGTCATAGCACTTAAAAAGTTATCACCAGCTTGGTATCCCAAAAAGGGAGGGAAGATTAAATTTCCCGCGCCCAAATACATGGCGAAGGTCATAAAGCCTAAAGCGGCTATGTTGCGTGCACTTAACATAATTTACCTTTGAATGTGACTTTCAGCTTGGAGGAAGCGAGATGGGAGTGTTTCAAAGGACCTATCAGCTTCTTCGCAAGCTGACAGTAATGTTTAGATATAAGCTGCCAGCTCTAAATACGTTTTAGAGAGAGCATGAGGAGTTGGCGTATATTACCGTCACACATCGCATATTGCGCAGTAATTTTACGACCACAAAAACAGGTAGCGAATGTCATTGCTGTTACTGTATGCATTGTACCTCCCCATAAAAAATCATTATTACCATAAGCAATGTGCTTTGGTGTTGTGATGTTATAAACGGCTATGGGATCGAATTACAATAGCCAAAATAAAATAAGTGGAATGGTGCAAAGTTAAACCAACAAGCAGTTATATTCACTGGTTTTTTAAATTAAAACTAGAATTAAAAACTTCACAAACTACAAACATACCGAAACATAAATAACACAAATGATGGAATAACAGTCTTTTCTACGATATTTTGCTTATATAACGAAATATTTTTATGCTGAATAACTCACTTTCACCCGATACAAAAAAAGAGCCCTTAGGCTCTTTTTTTACTGTCATTGCGATATTAGCTGTTAAAGCTCAATACCGATATTACTGACAGGCTCATCGCGCAACTCTGCACGAAGATCTTTAATCAATTCGATATCACGTGTTTCTGCTTCTTTTAATGCACGGAAAATCGCCCACTGGGTATCCCATTCAGCACATACTGCTTCATTCTCTTTTTGATTATCGTTGGTTATCTCGATACCTGTTTGTGCGTACTCAAGATTAGCAACCGTTTCTGCCGATAAAGCACTTAGTTTGATCACTGTTTCCATCATAAGATCACGATCTAACATCGCATGAAGAAGATCTGCTAGTGCAACACACGCATCAATCGCAGGGCTTACCGCGTAGATATCAAACTCATCTTCGCTTGGCACCATATCTTCTAATTTTTCTAGCTGATTCTCGAAGTTAATTTTGGCGCTTTTAACGGTCAAAATCTCCCAGACGCTATCTAGGATCACTCGATATTTACAAGAGTCAGCAAATCCTGTTTCTGCACAGAAAAATACATAATTTGGGTACATACGCTCACACAAAGACACCATAAATGTCAGGTGTTGCCACGGTTCTAATTTTTCTAAGCGTAACTGGATCGGATTTTTAAGCATGAGATAATCTACAGTAGTGATTTGAAGTGAAGTTTACTTGATAAACGAATAAGGCTAAAGGAAAAGCATGATCAAAGTTTCAGTAATATCAAAGCAACAACAACGCTATACCCAATTATTGGCACAGGCGCAGTTATCGGATCTTTGCTTAACTGGTGATCCTTCGCAAGCAAGCATAATTCTAGCGGATCCTCCTTTGATCGCCAACCAACTCGAACAGTTACCCAAACTAAAGTGGTTACAGTCAACATTTGCAGGCATTGATGCCCTCATTAAACCTCATCTACGACAAGATTATTTGCTCACTAACGTTAAAGGGTACTTTGGCCCTTTAATCAGTGAATATGTCATTGGTCAGTGCCTTAATTACTATCGCCACTTCCATCAATACTCACAACAACAAACACAATCTTTATGGCAGCCAATTCCTTATCAATCAGTCAGTGGAAAAACCATGGCAATCATAGGTACAGGAAGCATCGGCTGTACACTAGCAAAAACGGCAAAAGCATTGAGTTTCTCGGTAATTGGTGTCAACAGGCAAGGCTTATCAGCCTCTACTGATTTTACTCAAACGTATCCAATTACAGAACTGCAGCACGCACTCAGCAAGGCAGATGTGATTGTTTCTATTCTGCCATCAACAGAACACACGAATGATATTTACAACCAACAATGTTGGTCCCACTGCCGTAATGCACTTTTTTTCAATGTAGGTAGAGGTAATACTGTTGTTGAGTCAGACTTAATTAATGCGCTTGATAATAAACAGCTCAACCACGCTTATCTTGATGTTTTCAAGCAAGAGCCACTTAACCAAGATCATCCTTTTTGGCACCATCCAAAAATCAGTATCACGCCACATATAGCGGCGGAAAGTTTTCCAGAGCAAGTCATAGAGATATTCAAAACCAATTACCTCCGCTTTAAACAACAGCAAGATCTAGATTATCTTATTGATTTTAAAAGTGGATATTAAAAGTGCAACTATATTTAACGTACTAACCAGATGAAACAAGTTGATAACTTACGCGATCTTATTCACCATTGCGAGATCTGCAAAGATCACCTGGTACCTCGACCAGTGATTCAATTTAGCTCTAAAACTAGATTATTGCTTATTGGACAGGCGCCCGGATTAAAAGTCCATCAAACAGGGATCCCATTTAATGATCCTAGCGGTGATCGTCTACGCCAATGGCTTGGGCTCGACAAAGATACCTTCTATAACCCAGAACACATTGCCATTATGCCGATGGGTTTATGTTATCCAGGAAAAGGGAAAACTGGCGATTTACCACCTCGTCCAGAATGTGCGCCACAATGGCATCAGCCAGTGCTTGATCTCATGCCTAATATCGGTATGACATTACTTATCGGACAATACGCACAAAACTATTATTTACGAGATAAGCCGAAAACGCTCACAGAAACCGTAAAGCAATGGCAACAATGGGCACCTCGATACATTCCACTGCCTCACCCATCACCTCGTAATGCCATTTGGCTTAAAAAGAATCCATGGTTTGAATCAGACGTCGTCCCTTATATTCGCCAATACGTCCACCAGCATTTAGCAATCAAAGACCAAGTTTAGAGATAAAAAACCCACGCAATTGCGTGGGTTTCCAGTTTAATCATATTAATTTGGCAAATTACTTATGATAAGGCTTCGATAATTCATGCACGGCTTCAACAAATACACCAGCATTTTCAGGCGGAACATCAAGGTGAATACCATGACCTAGGTTAAAGACATGGCCTGTACCACCATCGCCAAAACCTTCAAGAATCGTTGCCACTTCTTGACGAATACGTTCAGGTTGCGCATAAAGCATGGATGGATCCATATTACCTTGTAGTGCAACCTTATCACCGATGCGACGTTTCGCTTCTGCGATATCAATTGTCCAATCTAAGCCTACGCCATCACAGCCCGTTGCTGCGATTTGCTCAAGCCACATGCCACCATTTTTAGTAAACAGCGTAACAGGTACACGACGACCTTCATTTTCACGAATTAAGCCATCTACAATCTTATGCATGTAACGTAGTGAGAATTCGTTGTAATCACGTGGCGTTAATACACCACCCCAAGTATCAAATACCATCACAGCCTGTGCACCGGCTTTGATCTGTGCATTTAGGTATTCAGTAACACTATCAGCTAACTTATCTAGCAGTAGGCGTAGTGTTTGTGGCTCTGCATACATCATCTTCTTGATCTTAGTGAAAGCTTTAGAGCTACCACCTTCAACCATGTAAGTTGCCAATGTCCATGGGCTACCAGAGAAGCCAATCAACGGCACTTCACCTTTCAGATCATGACGAATTTGACGAACTGCATTCATTACGTATTGCAGCTCACCTTCAGGATCGGGTAAACCAATTTTATCGACGTCAGCTTTACAAGTAATAGGACGTTGGAATTTAGGCCCTTCGCCTGCTTCAAAGTATAAACCTAGACCCATTGCATCAGGAATCGTCAAGATATCTGAGAACAAGATAGCAGCATCAAGCGGGAAACGCTTAAGTGGCTGCAGTGTGACTTCACTTGCTAGCTCAGCGTTCTTACATAGCGACATAAAGTCACCTGCAACGCTACGTGTTTCACGGTATTCAGGTAGATAACGACCCGCTTGGCGCATCATCCAAACCGGCGTGTAATCAACAGGCTGTTTTAACAACGCACTTAGGTAGCGGTCATTCTTTAATTCGCTCATTAGAGACTCCATGGGTTAATTCTGCACTTATTGTATCATTCATTACTCAGAACAAAATAGAACATATCTTATTCTATCAATAGGAAATAACGATACGATAACGCGCTAAATCTGATCGTTAATTATTACAGGGCGAACTTGAAAAAGACAGCGTATGGTCTATTAACCGACGTGCGATTGTTCCTTGTGGCGGTAACTGAGGTAAATGATCCACATCAGCCCAAATTGCGTCTGTTAGCTCTTCATAATCTGGCTTAATGTCACCACCGGCGTAGTCAGCAGTGAATCCCATCATCAAATTGGAGGGAAATGCCCACGGTTGACTGGCAAAGTATTGAATATTCGCAACAGTAATGCCTGTTTCTTCCAATACTTCACGAGCAACACATTGCTCTAGTGTCTCACCTGTTTCAACAAACCCCGCAATAACGGTATACATACCTGTTTTATGCCGAGGGTGCTGCGCGAGCAAAATTTGCTTATTTTTACGTACCGCCACAATAATACAAGGCGATACGCGTGGATAATCTATTGCCTTACAAGTTTGGCACTGCATGGCCAATTGCTCATCATGAAATTGTGCTTCATAACCACAGCGACCACAGTAACGCTGCTGAGTAAGCATATAAGATAATTGGATAGCGCGTCCTGCGAGATCAAAAAGTGCCGGCTCAATGTGCAATAATTCCCGTAAACTATAAAAATTATCAGGATCATTGTTATCATCAGCCTCTAGCCAATAAACAAGATAATCGTTAAAGCGGCCAATAACACGGCTAGATATCGTCGTTAGCGTAATATCAGTCATATTTCGCAGCGGCAACGTCTCATTTTCAAGCCAGATCTTTCCCTTATGAATAATGCAGTAATATGCCAAATTCTCATTTTTTAACATTTTTATTACTTTCATCCTTGCGGCAGCGTAAATTTACTGGCAATCTAAAGTTGAAACCAAGTAGTTATCCGAACAACTAGCTCTCTTTAAAAGAGAAAGATCATCGACTATCGATTTAACGATACCGACAAGATCATGAGGACGTGCTCATGCTTAGTAAATTCGAACAAGTCAAAAAAGAATGGGGCGGTCATAATGACGTCATTGACCAATGGCTGATGATGCGTCAACAACTGCTTATCGATTATTGTAAACTAGCAGGCTTAGCCCCGAAAGAAGAGGCTAATCGCCAACTTCCTACCGCCTCTCAATTATCGTTATTCAGTGAAGCTCTGGTTGATTATATTTCAGCGGGTCACTTCAAAATTTACGATAACGTAATGGAACGCTGGCATCAAACAGGTTATTCACCTACCGAAGAAATTTCCACCCTTTATGCAAAAATCACTTCAACGACAGATCCTTTATTGAACTTCAATGATAAATACAGCGAAGTTAAAAAAGACGATCTGCTCGAACAATTTGATGAAGACTTATCTCAAGTTGGTGAGCTAATGGAACTTCGTTTTGCCCTTGAAGATAAGCTGATTGAGTTGATCAGCGACAGTCTATCTTGCCCTCCTGGCGCATAGACTAGCCATTATAATATGTGGCAGTAACACAGGCTGCCACTTCATTACAAGCTATCGAACATATCTCGACTACCCTTTCACATGACCCGTCCACCTTCCTGATATTTATTCAGACAATAAAAAAGGCACCCCGAAGGATGCCTTTTAGAATCAGTCACGTTGAGAATTAATTCTCGTCGTTAAGACCTGCATTCAATAGTGCCGCTAAGTCTTGAGAGGCTTGCTCTGCATCAACTTGTGGTGCTACTGGCTCAAGCTCAACATTACGTTGATTCTGACGACGTTGGTGGTAAGAGAAACCAGTACCCGCAGGGATCAGACGACCCACGATTACGTTCTCTTTTAGACCACGTAGATCATCACGCTTACCAGAAACTGCAGCTTCTGTTAGTACGCGTGTTGTTTCCTGGAACGATGCTGCTGAGATGAATGACTCAGTCGCAAGCGATGCTTTAGTAATACCTAGTAAGTCACGAGAGTAACTTGCAGGAGTCTTACCTTCAGCTTCAAGCTGACGGTTAGCAATCGTTACGCGAGAGAATTCAACTTGCTCGCCTTCTAGGAACTCAGAATCACCAGCAACAGTGATAGTTACCTTACGTAGCATTTGACGAATGATAGTCTCGATGTGCTTATCATTAATCTTAACGCCCTGTAGACGGTAAACTTCCTGAACTTCGTTAACGATGTATTCTGCAACTGCGTGTACACCACGTAAACGTAGAATATCGTGTGGAGTTTCAGGACCATCAGCAATGACGTCACCCTTCTCAACTTTTTCACCTTCGAAAACGTTAAGTTGGCGATGCTTCAGGATCATCTCTTCGTACGGTTGACCATCAGTTGGTGTGATGATCAAGCGACGCTTACCTTTAGTTTCTTTACCGAATGATACTGCACCGGTAATTTCTGCCAAGATAGCTGGTTCTTTTGGCTTACGTGCCTCGAACAAGTCAGCAACGCGTGGTAGACCACCCGTGATATCCTTGTTACCGCCAGATTTTTGCGGAATACGTGATAACGTATCACCGATGCCAACCATAGCGCCGTCGTCAAGCTGAACAATCGCCTTGCCAGGTAGGAAGTATTGAGCTGGCATATCAGTACCAGGGATCATTACATCATTACCATCAGCGTCAACAAGTTTGATAGCTGGACGCATATCTTTACCTGCTGCTGGACGAGCTGCTGCATCAGTTACTTCGCTTGAAGATAGACCTGTTAGATCATCTGTTTGACGAGAAACTGTTACGCCGTCGATCATGTCAACGAACTGGATACGACCTGCCACTTCAGTGATGATTGGCATGGTGTGCGCTTCCCAGTTTGCTACTGTTTCACCAGCAACAACGTCTGCACCGTCACCTTTGCTTAAGATAGTACCGTAAGACAGTTTGTAGTTCTCTTTCGTACGGCCGAACTCATCAATGATGCTTAGTTCAGATGCACGAGAAGTAATTACAAGCTTGCCAGCATTGTTCGTTACGAACTTAGCATTGTGCAGCTTCATAGAACCTGTAGTTTTCACTACAACGCTATTGTCTGCTGCCGCTGCTGATGCCGCACCACCGATGTGGAACGTACGCATCGTAAGCTGTGTACCCGGTTCACCGATTGACTGAGCAGCAACAACACCCACTGCCTCACCAGAGTTAACCAAGTGACCACGAGCAAGGTCACGACCGTAACAGAACTTACAACAACCGAAGTCATTTTCACACGTTACAACTGAACGTACTTTAACTTGGTCTACAGAGTTTGCTTCTAGGATCTCACACCACTTCTCATCAAGAAGCGTATTACGAGGTGCTAGAACTTCTTCTGTACCAGGTTTTAGAACATCTTCAGCAACAACACGACCAAGAACACGATCACCAAGTTGTTCTTTAACATCACCACCCTCGATTAGAGGCATCATGGTGATACCAGCGTAAGTACCACAGTCATCAGCTGTGATCACTACGTCTTGCGCTACGTCTACTAGACGACGCGTTAGGTAACCTGAGTTTGCTGTCTTAAGTGCGGTATCCGCAAGACCCTTACGAGCACCGTGAGTAGAGATAAAGTACTGTAGTACGTTTAGACCTTCACGGAAGTTCGCAGTGATCGGGGTTTCGATGATTGAGCCATCTGGCTTAGCCATCAGACCACGCATACCCGCCAACTGACGAATCTGTGCAGCAGAACCACGAGCACCAGAGTCGGCCATCATGTATACACTGTTGAACGATTTTTGCTGCTCTTCAACGCCGTCACGGTTAATAACAGTGTCAAAAGACAGGTTATCCATCATCGCTTTAGCAACTTGTTCGTTCGCTGTAGCCCAGATATCGATAACTTTGTTGTAACGTTCACCAGCAGTTACAAGACCTGACTGGAACTGTTCTTGAATTTCCGCAACTTCTGCTTCAGCTTCAGCGATCTTAGTGTATTTAGCCGCAGGTACAACCATATCGTCGATACCAACAGATACACCAGAAAGTGCAGCGTAAGCAAAACCTGTGTACATAATTTGGTCAGCAAAGATAACAGTATCTTTCATGCCCAGCTTACGGTAACAAGTGTTAAGAAGCTTAGAAATTTGCTTCTTACCTAGTGCTTCAGTGTTTACAAGGCTAAATGGCAGACCTTTCGGTACGATAGGCCACAGCATTGCACGACCAACAGTAGTATCAACAAGTTGACTATTCTCAACAAAGTTACCCTGTTCGTCTTTCACGTATTCTGTAATACGTACTTTAACGCGAGCGTGAAGCTCAGCCATCTTAGTACGGTATGCTTTCTCAGCTTCAGCTGGTCCAGCAAGGTACATGCCTTCACCTTTCGCGTTGATTTTCTCACGCGTCATGTAGTAAAGACCCAATACAACGTCCTGAGAAGGTACGATGATCGGATCACCAGATGCTGGTGAAAGGATGTTGTTTGTTGACATCATTAGAGCACGTGCTTCTAGCTGTGCTTCTAGCGTCAACGGCAAGTGAACCGCCATCTGGTCACCATCGAAGTCGGCGTTGTATGCCGCACACACAAGTGGGTGAAGCTGAATCGCTTTACCTTCGATTAGGATTGGTTCAAACGCCTGAATACCTAGACGGTGCAGTGTTGGTGCACGGTTAAGCATTACTGGGTGTTCACGAATAACTTCGTCTAGGATATCCCAAACAACAGCTTCTTCGCGCTCAACCATCTTCTTAGCAGCTTTGATTGTCGTAGCAAGACCACGAGTCTCTAACTTACCGTAGATGAATGGCTTAAATAGCTCTAGTGCCATCTTCTTAGGAAGACCACACTGATGCAGACGTAGGTATGGACCTACTGTGATAACAGAACGACCTGAGTAGTCTACACGCTTACCAAGAAGGTTCTGACGGAAACGACCTTGTTTACCCTTGATCATATCAGCAAGAGATTTCAGAGGACGCTTGTTAGAGCCAGTGATAGCACGGCCACGACGACCGTTATCTAGCAATGCATCAACAGATTCCTGAAGCATACGCTTTTCGTTACGTACGATGATATCAGGAGCAGCCAGGTCTAAAAGACGCTTTAGACGGTTGTTACGGTTAATAACACGACGGTATAGATCATTCAGATCTGAAGTCGCGAAACGGCCGCCGTCTAGTGGTACCAACGGACGTAGATCCGGCGGTAGAACTGGCAGTACAGACAGGATCATCCACTCTGGGTTGTTACCTGACTGTAGGAAAGCTTCAACTAGCTTAAGACGCTTAGTTAGCTTCTTACGCTTAGTTTCAGAGTTAGTTTCTTCTAACTCTTCACGCATATTTTCGATTTCAGCATTCAGGTCCATGTTGCCTAAAAGTGCTTTAACCGCTTCTGCGCCCATCTTAGCGTCGAACTCGTCGCCCCACTCTTCAAGTGCATCCAAGTACTGCTCTTCAGAAAGCAGCTGGCTACGCTCAAGGTTGGTCATTCCAGGTTCAATAACTACGTATGATTCAAAGTAAAGTACACGCTCGATATCACGTAGTGGCATGTCCATTAACAAACCGATACGAGATGGCAGTGACTTTAAGAACCAGATGTGGGCAACAGGTGAAGCAAGCTCAATGTGACCCATACGCTCACGGCGTACTTTAGTCTGAGTAACTTCAACACCACATTTTTCACAGATCACACCACGGTGCTTCAGGCGCTTGTACTTGCCACAAAGACACTCGTAGTCTTTTACTGGGCCAAAGATACGTGCACAGAAAAGACCGTCACGCTCAGGCTTGAAGGTACGATAGTTGATTGTTTCTGGCTTTTTAACTTCACCAAAAGACCATGAACGGATCATGTCAGGTGAAGCTAGACCGATTTTGATTGCATCAAATTCTTCGGTCTTATGTTGTGCTTTCAGAAACTTAAGTAAGTCTTTCACATTCGGCTCCTGTGAGGAGTTGACCCATAAAGGCGCCAGTCTACTGGCGCCTTCATATTTATACCGGAGTAACTAATAAGTATAGGTGACTAACCCAGTCTTATTCGTCTTCCAGCTCGATGTTAATACCCAACGAGCGGATTTCTTTCAACAATACGTTGAATGATTCCGGCATACCTGGTTCCATACGATGATCACCGTCAACGATGTTTTTATACATCTTCGTACGGCCGTTAACGTCATCTGACTTAACGGTTAGCATTTCTTGAAGGGTGTATGCTGCGCCGTATGCTTCTAGCGCCCATACTTCCATCTCACCAAAACGCTGACCACCGAACTGAGCTTTACCACCCAGCGGCTGCTGAGTAACAAGGCTGTAAGAACCGGTAGAACGGGCGTGCATCTTGTCATCAACCAAGTGGTTCAGTTTAAGCATGTACATGTAACCAACAGTTACAGGACGCTCAAATGCATCACCAGTACGGCCATCAAACAACGTTAGCTGACCTGATTCAGGTAAATCACCCAGTTTTAGCAACTCTTTAATTGATGACTCAGGTGCGCCGTCAAATACAGGTGTTGCAATAGGTAGACCTTTACGAAGGTTTTGTACAAGAGTACGCACTTCCTGATCAGTAAGAGCTTCGATATCAACTTTCTGGCGAGTATCACCTAGGTTATATACACGTTGTAGGAAGTTACGGAACTTATGTAACTCCTGCTGCTCTTTAAGCATATCGTTAAGTTTGTCACCGATACCTTTAGCCGCAAGACCTAAGTGAGTCTCAAGGATCTGACCGATGTTCATACGAGACGGTACACCCAGTGGGTTCAGAACGATATCAACCGTTTGACCTTTCTCATCGTAAGGCATGTCTTCAACAGGGTTAATCTTAGAGATAACACCCTTGTTACCGTGACGACCCGCCATCTTATCACCCGGTTGGATGCGACGACGTACAGCTAGGTATACTTTAACAATCTTAAGTACGCCAGGTGCTAAGTCATCACCTTGAGTGATCTTACGACGTTTAGTTTCAAACTTCTTATCGAACTCAGCTTTCAGTTCATCGTACTGCTCTGCAAGCTGTTCCAATTGGTTTTGTAAAGCTTCGTCATCAAGCGTAACAGCAAATAGTGCATCGCGGTTCATTGAAGCAATCTTGTCTTCGCCGTAACCCGCAGATAATAGAAGCGTACGAACACGAGCAAGAAGACCACCCTCAAGGATCTGGAATTCTTCTGTGATGTCTTTCTTCGCTTCTTTCAGCTGCATCTCTTCAATTTCAAGAGCACGCTTGTCTTTCTCAACGCCATCACGAGTGAATACTTGTACGTCAATGATCGTACCAGTTACACTACCAGGAACACGTAGAGATGAATCTTTAACATCAGATGCTTTCTCACCAAAGATAGCTCGTAGAAGCTTTTCTTCTGGAGTTAGTTGTGTTTCACCCTTAGGTGTTACTTTACCAACTAGGATGTCACCACCCTTAACTTCAGCACCGATGTAAACGATACCTGACTCGTCCAACTTAGAAAGCGCAGCTTCACCCACATTAGGGATATCAGCAGTGATTTCTTCAGAACCCAGCTTCGTATCACGCGCCACACAAGAAAGCTCTTGAATGTGGATTGTTGTGAAACGATCTTCCTGAACTACACGCTCAGAAACTAAGATGGAATCCTCGAAGTTGTAACCGTTCCAAGGCATGAACGCGATACGCATGTTTTGACCAAGCGCTAGCTCACCAAGGTCTGTTGAAGGACCATCAG
The DNA here is from genome assembly GCF_000153325.1 of Photobacterium sp. SKA34. Classification (GTDB taxonomy): domain Bacteria; phylum Pseudomonadota; class Gammaproteobacteria; order Enterobacterales; family Vibrionaceae; genus Photobacterium. The sequence goes on along the minus strand of NZ_CH724147.1, from coordinate 59,917 downwards.
CAAGAACATCACCGCGTGATACTGGCTCGCCAGGTAGCACGGTTGGACGCTGGTTAATACATGTGTTCTGGTTAGAACGCGTGTACTTAGTTAGGTTGTAGATATCGATACCTGCTTCACCAGGGATCAACTCGTCGTCGTTAACTTTGATAACGATACGAGATGCATCTACAGACTGAACTGTACCACCACGTTTAGCTACAGCTGTAACACCAGAATCAACACCGATTTGACGCTCAATACCAGTACCTACTAGCGGCTTATCAGCACGGATAGTTGGAACTGCTTGACGTTGCATGTTCGCACCCATTAGGGCACGGTTAGCATCATCGTGCTCTAGGAACGGGATCAGAGATGCCGCCACAGATACAACCTGGTTGGTTGCAACGTCCATGTATTGAACATGGTCACGTGGGTGCAGACCTGAATCACCTTTCTGACGAGCAGTGATCAATTCATCAGCAAATGAACCGTCTTCGTTAAGCGCGGCGTTAGCCTGTGCAATAACGTATAGACCTTCTTCGATTGCTGATAGGTATTCGATATCGTCTGTAACTTTTCCGTCTACCACTTTACGGTAAGGTGTTTCCAAGAAACCGTAAGGGTTACAACGCGCAAAAACAGATAGCGAGTTGATTAGACCGATGTTTGGACCTTCAGGCGTTTCGATTGGACATAGACGACCGTAGTGCGTCGCGTGTACGTCTCGAACCTCAAAGCCAGCACGCTCACGAGTCAGACCACCTGGACCAAGCGCCGAGATACGACGTTTGTGAGTAACTTCTGACAGTGGGTTGTTTTGGTCCATAAACTGTGACAACTGAGAAGAGCCGAAGAACTCTTTCACTGCCGCAGAAATAGGTTTAGCGTTAATTAGGTCTTGAGGCATGATTGCATCAAGATCACCTAAGCTTAGACGCTCTTTAACAGCACGCTCAACACGTACTAGACCAACGCGGAATTGGTTTTCAGCCATTTCGCCAACAGAACGAATACGACGGTTACCAAGGTGGTCGATATCATCAACCTCACCTTTACCGTTACGGATATCGATCAGTTTACGCATAACATCAATGATGTCAGCGTGGTCTAAGATACCAGGACCTGTTGTCTCGTCACGAAGAAGAGAACTGTTGAACTTCATACGACCAACAGCAGATAGATCATAACGATCTTCTGAGAAGAACAAGCTTTCAAAAAGTTGCTCAGCTGCTTCACGTGTTGGTGGCTCGCCAGGGCGCATCATACGGTAGATTTCTACCAATGCACTTAGACGGTCAGTTGTATTGTCGATACGTAGGGTATCTGACATGTAAGGACCGTGGTCTAAATCGTTCGTAAATAGAACTTCAATAGACTTGTGACCCGCCTGAGATAGAAGTGCTAATGCTTCCAGGCTTAATTCCTGGTTAGCCGCTACAATCAGTTCACCGGTTTCTTCGTTGATGTAATCACGTGATGCGATCTTACCAACGATGTACTCAACTGGTACTTCGATGTGATCAATGCCGTCTTTGCCTAATTGGCGAATATGACGAGCAGTGATACGACGACCTTGCTCTACGTAAACTGTACCGTTCGCTTCGATATTAAAGCTTGCAGTTTCGCCACGTAGACGATCCGGTACCAACTCCATAACAAGAGATTTACCTTGAACTTCGAAATTAATTTTATCGAAGAACATGTCAAGGATCTGTTCTGTTGTGTAGTTAAGTGCACGAAGGATGATAGACGCAGGTAATTTACGACGACGGTCGATACGTACGAATACACTGTCCTTAGGATCGAACTCGAAATCCAACCATGAGCCACGGTAAGGGATTACGCGAGCGTTATATAACACTTTACCTGAGGAGTGGGTCTTACCCTTATCGCTGTCGAAGAAGACACCCGGGCTACGGTGTAGCTGGGATACGATAACCCTCTCGGTACCGTTAATAACGAATGTACCGTTATCTGTCATGAGCGGAATTTCGCCCATGTAAACTTCTTGTTCTTTAATGTCTTTTACGGTGCCAGCCGGCGCGTCTTTATCGTACATGACAAGACGTAGCTTCACACGCAGTGGAGCAGAATAAGTTACGCCACGAATCTGACATTCTTTAACATCGAAGACCGGCTCACCGAGACGATAGCTAACGTATTGCAGCTCGGAATTGCCATTGTAGCTCTGAATTGGAAAAACAGAGCGAAAGGCAGCTTCTAGACCGTAATGCCCTTCCGGATCCTGCTCGATAAATTTTTGGAAAGAATCAAGCTGGATCGACAGCAAGTATGGAGCATCCAACACTTGCGGACGCTTACCAAAATCCTTACGGATACGCTTTTTCTCGGTATAAGAGTAAACCATAGGTTCCTCAGATCGCTGATAAGTGATCCAAACTACCCCAAACACACGGGGGTAGTGACTAAACGTTGTTTATGTGTAGGAACAACCCATTGAAATCAGGGTCGTTTTTTGCTAGACAGTGGATACAAAACAAGGTGAAAATTACCACTGCCCTACAGCGCAAAAAGGCCGGTAGCAATTTGCCACCAGCCAATAGCCATAAAAGGCTATGAAATCAAATAATGATTATTTGATTTCAACAGAAGCACCAGCTTCTTCTAGTTGAGCTTTAAGAGCTTCAGCTTCTGACTTCTCAACACCTTCTTTTAGAGGTGCTGGAGCGCCGTCAACTACTGCTTTAGCTTCTTTAAGGCCAAGACCAGTTGCGCCACGTACAGCTTTGATAACTTGTACTTTGTTTGGACCACAAGCTGTTAGGATTACGTCGAATTCAGTTTGCTCTTCAGCTGCTTCTGCAGCTGCGCCGCCTGCTACAACTGCAGCTGCAGCAGTAACACCGAATTTCTCTTCCATAGCTTCGATTAGCTCAACAACTTGCATTACAGACATTTCTGCAACTGCGTCTAGGATTTGCTCGTTAGTGATAGACATAACAATTCTCTTTTTAAGTCAACAATAAGTTTAAATAGTAATCAGATAAAGCGCGACAATTAAGCAGCAGCTTCTTCTTTCTGATCACGTACTGCAGCGATAGTACGTACAAGTTTACCAGCAGACGCTTCTTTCATGCACATCATTAGGCGTGCGATAGCTTCATCGTAAGTTGGTAGAGTTGCTAGTACTTCAACGTTTGCAACAGCGCCTTCAAATGCAGCTGCTTTGATCTCGAATTCTTTGTTCTCTTTAGCGAAGTCTTTGAAAAGACGCGCTGCAGCACCTGGGTGCTCATTAGAGAAACCGATTAGAGAAGGACCAACGAAAACGTCTTTTAGACATTCAAAGTCAGTACCTTCTACTGCACGGCGTGCTAGTGTGTTACGAACAACTTTTACGTATACGCCAGCTTCACGAGCTTGCTTACGTAAAGTAGTCATCGCACCCACAGTAACACCGCGAGAGTCAGCAACAACAGCAGAAAGTGCACCGTTGGCAGCTTCGTTGACTTCAGCAACAATTGCTTTTTTGTCTTGAAGATTTAATGCCATTGGATTTGCTCCTGGATTGTTTTACACCACTCACTGCTCAAAATAGCAGGAGAGTCTTACGGCGCAGATCCAAGAAAGACATACATCAATCATGTTCTGGCACCGTCTACGTAGGT
>NZ_CH724147.1:9802-53736 GCF_000153325.1 Photobacterium sp. SKA34 | reverse complement strand
AAAAAGACTAACTTTAAAAAGTTTTCCACATATCCCCCGAGTGACTTATGCATCTCGAGGTAAGCCTTTCTCAATAATCCGTACTAAACGTTTTGTTTTAGTCGGTAAAATTTCGAGAGCGAGTTGAGCTTTTCTTTGTTGTTGTTGCGATAGCGCCCAATCTATATGTGTATCAAGTAATTCACAGATCCCTTGACGTTGCTTAAGTACTCCAACAATTTCTATTTGGTAGGGGGCATTACCCAGTGCAATAGTGATATTTCTTAGCCATTGAATGTGGCCTATCCGACGAATAGCTGAGCCTTCAGTATTTTTTAAGAATGTCGCTTCATCCCAAGTATAAAGAGTCAGCAAATCTTGTTGGTATAAACTGTCACGGCAGTGGTAATCGTGCTCTTCTGTTAATTGGCCATGTCTGTTTATGGGGCAAACTAACTGGCAGTCATCGCAACCATAGATACGGTTACCGATAGCACTGCGGTATTGTTCTGGGATTACACCATCAAATTCAATCGTCAAGTATGAGATACAACGACGAGCATCCACGATTCCTTCTTTAACAATAGCACCAGTTGGACAGCTCGTTATACAAGCGACACATTTACCACATTGATCACTACTTGGTTTATCTATTGGAAGTGGAATATCAACTAATAGCTCACCTAAGAAGAACCAAGAGCCTGCCTGTTCATTTAAGATAAGTGAATGTTTGCCTGTCCAACCAAGCCCTGCTTTTTGTGCCAGAGGACGTTCTAGGATTGGCGCTGAGTCAACAAAAGGTCGGCAACCAAACTGCCCTACGACCTGCTCAATACGTTGCCCTAATTGTTTCAGTCGATTACGGATCAGTTTGTGATAATCACGACCGAGTGAATAGCGACTAATAAACGCTTTTTGAGGTTGCTTAAGAGTTTGGGCAAACTCTGCGTGAGGCGGAAGGTAATTCATTCTTACGCTGATCACGCGGATAGTGCCGGGTAACAGTTCAGCAGGGCGCGCACGCATCATGCCATGACGTGCCATCCAGTCCATATCACCGTGATAGCCAGCATCAAGCCAGCGTTGTAATTCAGCTTCGTGTTGTGACAAATCAATATCAGTGATACCCACTTGTTGAAAGCCCAGCTCTTGTCCCCAAGTTTTGATCTGCTCAGCAAGTTGATGGTAATCGATAGTCATAACCGAACTCTTTTATATAGCGCTAAATGAAAGGGGGGGCGCATTCTAGCATATTCTTGTTTTGATCATAGCGGTGAGAATGTGGATTGCTAAGAATATACGTATAAAATTAACACTGTGCATTTTGATTAGTTATAGTTGTTGGACGTTTATTGAGGGCTTTTACCTATGATCACTCATGATATCCCCTTATCGCTCTATACCGCGGAACAAATAAGGCAAGGTGAACAATTACTCATAGATCAACGAAATAGTGTCACGCTTTATCACTTAATGGAACGTGCTGGAGAAGCAACGTTTGATCTTATGGGTCAGCGGTATCCTCAATGCAAAAAATTATTAGTGTGCTGCGGTAAAGGTAATAATGGTGGTGATGGCTATGTGGTGGCACGTTTAGCACATGAGCTGGGTGTAGATGTGACTGTGTGGGAATTCCCCAATGTTGAACATTTACCTGCTGATGCCCGATGTGCTCGTTCTCACTGGTTGCAATGTAATGGTAAAACGATCACTGATACGCCAACCACAAGTTATGAGTTAATTATTGATGCATTATTAGGGATTGGGGTTAAAGGTGAAGTTCGCTCAGAAATTGCTGATCGCATTCGTTGGATCAATCATCAAATGATGCCTGTGATTGCGGTTGATGTGCCTTCTGGATTATGTGCAAATACTGGCGCAACTTTTGGTGCTGTTATTAAGGCCTCACAAACGCTCTCTTTTATTGGTTTCAAACAAGGACTGACAACAGGGCAAGCAGCAGAATACTGTGGGGAACGTTACTTTTCCGACTTAGGATTTGCTCTGCAATTTGCGCAAGTCATGAAACCATCGGCATTACACGTTACAGAATCTCAGGTACAGCCATTACTTTTTCCGCGCTCTCGTGTTGCTCATAAAGGGTGTTTTGGACGAGTGCTTTGTATTGGTGGTGATCTGGGGATGGCAGGGGCTATTCGATTATCGTCAGAAGCCTGTGCCCGTTCAGGAGCAGGCTTAACCGCGGTGATTACACGACCTGACAATGCACTGTCAATTGTGATGATGAGACCTGAGATAATGGCTATTGGTTGGCAAGAATCTTCAAATATACTTGTTGATAAGCTTACTTGGTCAGATGTGGTTGTATTAGGGCCTGGGCTGGGAACCACTGATTGGGGACAATCCCTCTTTGCGCAGTGTCATCATATTGATAAACCTTGCGTTGTTGATGCTGATGGCCTTAATTTACTGGCAAAAGCACCAGACTACCGAGATAATCGAATTATTACACCGCATCCCGGAGAGGCGGCGCGATTGTTGAATGTTTCTATTGATGAGATTGAAGCCGATCGGTTTGCCGCGGTTCAGCGCTTGCAGCAAAATTATGGCGGTGTTGTTGTTTTAAAAGGGACTGGCAGTTTAATTTATGATGGTAAGACATTATGGATTTGTACTTGCGGCAATCCTGGAATGGCAACAGGGGGGATGGGTGACGTATTATCAGGTATTATTGGTGCTTTACTCGGCCAAGGTTTAGCGTTAGTTGAAGCGGCCTATGCTGGAGTCTGGATTCATAGCCGAGCCGCAGATTTGTGTGCGCAAAGCGGAGAGCGTGGTATGCTGGCATCAGATCTCTTTCCGTTTATTCGTCAATTAGTCAATCCAAGATAAAAACATGCAAACATTTGAAACCTTTCTTGCTGATGAGCAGGCAACAGTAGATTTGGGCCTTAAATTAGCTAAAGCCTGTACGCAACAAACAACGATTTATCTTCACGGCGATTTGGGAGCCGGAAAAACAACGTTTAGCCGTGGTTTTATTCGTGCGCTAGGCCATCAAGGGAATGTTAAAAGTCCAACATATACCTTAGTTGAACCTTATGATCTTGCTCCTTGGCAAGTGTATCATTTTGATCTTTATCGCCTTGCAGATCCTGAAGAATTAGAATTTATGGGAATTCGTGATTATTTCACCCAAGATGCTATTTGTTTAGTGGAATGGCCAGAGAAAGGTGATGGGCTATTACCTCAACCCGATCTTGAATTAGAAATGTGTTATCACGGTGAGCAGAGAAAAGTATTGATCCGCGCCAATACGGAATATGGTGCAACATTGATCAATCATTTGGAGTTGAGTTAATTAGGATGGCGTTACGGACGTATTTAAAGTTCCTGATAGTAGGAGCAGGATTAGTGAGTTCTGCTGCCTCTTGGGCAAATGAACTCAAAGGGGTGAGAATTTGGCCTGCGCCAGATGAAACTCGCGTAGTATTAGATCTGCAAAGTAAAGCAGACTATTCTCACTTTTCATTAGCAGGGCCTTCTCGTTTAGTAGTTGATCTTAAAGATACTAAGATCAAAACTAAACTTCCTATTGCTGTTCAGAAAAGTGATATTTTAACCAAAGTTCGCACCAGTACAGCGCCTGCAAAAGGTACAACACGACTGGTGTTTGAAGTTAAGCGTGGTGTAACGCCAAAAATATTCTCTTTATCGCCAACAGGCAGTTATGGTTACCGTTTAGTTTTAGACTTGCCGAATGGAACGTCTAAAACCATTGGTGCTAAAGAAGAGCAGGCAGAAGAAAAAGCGACGGCAAATAATTTAGCGAAAATGCCATCTGGTACGGCTGATATAGTGGTAGCGGTGGATGCAGGTCACGGTGGTGATGATCCAGGCTCTATTGGTCCAACACGTAAATATGAAAAAACTGTCACACTAGCGGTTGCGAAAAAATTGGCAGCTAAGATCAATGCAACAACGGGTATGCGTGCAGTACTAACTCGCCGTGGTGACTACTTTGTTCCATTGGGTAAGCGTTCAGAAATTGCGCGTAAGAATAAAGCCCTTCTTTTAGTTTCTATCCATGCTGATGGCTTTACAAAACCGCAACCTCGTGGTGCTTCTGTATGGGTGTTAAACACACGCCGTGCGAATACTGAAATAGGTCGTTGGTTGGAGCAAAGTGAGAAACAATCTGAGCTATTAGGCGGTGGTGATGTTTTATCGAGTAATACGAAAGATAAATATCTTGGTCGAGCGGTATTAGACCTTCAATTTAGTTACTCACAAAAAGAAGGTTACGATGTTGCCACCCGTGTATTGCATGAGTTACGTAAAGTGGCACGTTTGCATAAAACGGCTCCGCAATATGCAAGTTTAGCGGTATTGAAATCACCTGATATTCCATCGCTATTGGTTGAAACTGGTTTTATTACTAATCCAACAGAAGAGAGATTACTCAATACGACATCACACCAAAACCAATTAGCGAACGCGGTTTACAAAGGAGTGTTGCAGTATTTTGAGGCAAATCCACCTGAAGGTACTTTATTTGCTTCTCGTTTGAAAGGACGTGGAAGTAAGCATAAAGTGACATCGGGTCAGTCATTAAGCGGTATTGCACAGAAGTATGGCGTGTCGATGGCATCAATCAAAGCGGCGAATAAACTGAAATCAAACTCAGTGAATATCGGTCAAGTGTTGATTATTCCAGGTAACATTAAGACAGCATCGGCTTCGACATCAACGAAAGCGGTGAGTACTACATCGAGCCGTGCTACAGTGAAACCTGTTGCTTCAACTAAAGTGATTGTGCATAAAGTTGTGCGTGGTGAGTATTTAGGCAAGATTGCTGGAAAATATGGTGTTACCATGAGCAGTATTCGCCAACTAAACCACCTTCGATCAGACAATGTTATGCTTGGGCAAAAATTAAAAATTGCCGTTCCTGCGCCGAAATATGTTCAACATAAAGTGAAGCGTGGTGAGTTTTTGAGTAAGATTGCTGATAAATATGGTGTATCTGTGGCAAGTATTCGTGCTACGAATAAGCTACGTTCTGATAAACTAGCTGTAGGACAGACGCTAATCATACCAAGAAGTTAATTATGCCGATTCAGATTTTACCCGCTCGGCTGGCTAACCAGATTGCAGCGGGTGAAGTTGTTGAACGCCCAGCTTCTGTAGTCAAAGAGCTTGTTGAAAATAGTCTTGATGCCGGTGCTACTCGAATCGATATTGATATCGAAAAAGGTGGCAGCCGGCTCATTCGTATTCGTGATAATGGAAAAGGGATCCCTAAAGATGAGCTTGCTCTCGCCCTTAGCCGTCATGCGACTTCTAAAATTACTACTCTGGATGATCTTGAAGCGATAGTCAGTCTTGGCTTTCGTGGTGAAGCGCTTGCCAGTATCAGCTCCGTCTCTCGTTTAACGTTAACCTCCCGCACCCAATCGCAAGAAGAAGCGTGGTCAGCGTATGCTGAAGGGCGAGATATGGACGTACAGTTAAAACCTGCAGCCCATCCGGTAGGTACAACGCTAGAAGTTCTTGATCTTTTCTTTAATACACCTGCGCGTCGTAAGTTCTTACGGACAGAAAAAACAGAATTTAATCATATTGATGAACTGATCAAACGTATTGCGTTAAGCCGCTTTGATGTTGCTATTACTTTGCGGCATAACGGTAAGATCATTCGACAATACCGAACGGCACAATCGCCAATTCAAAAAGAACGTCGACTAGCAACTGCATGTGGTTCAGGTTTTTTACAACATGCATTGATGGTTGAATTAGCGCACGGGGATTTGAAATTATCCGGTTGGGTATGTAGCTCTCAAGGCGCTCGCGCACAAAATGATATTCAGTATTGTTATGTTAATGGGCGGATGATGAAAGATAAGCTGATCAATCATGCGATCCGTCAAGCTTATGAATCGAGTTTACGATCCGATCAGTATGCTGCTTACGTACTGTATATTGATGTCGATCCTCACCAAGTTGATGTGAATGTTCACCCTGCAAAACATGAAGTACGTTTTCATCAAGCACGTTTGGTACATGATTTTATCTACCAAGCCTTACAAAGTGCATTGCAGCAAGGGGCATTAGAAGAAGAGCAGCATCAGTATCAATCACCGATACGAGCAAGTGCTCACAGTTTCGAAGTTGATGAAGATGGTGTGGTGATTGAACCAATCAATTCTGTGACGCAAAGGGTCGCTCAAGCGATAGATGCGACACCGGAATACCCTCATAAATCACCGTTATCGGAATGGAATAAGTCTGCGTCGACTCCGTCATATTCAGCAGGATCTCCTTTTGAGAGTGATATGCATGGCTTAGCGGTATCTGCTGAATATGCGGTAAGTGAAGCGACTGAGCATAGTATATCTACTTCTTATTCGGCTTCACCAAACACGAACAATAGAGAGCATCAGTATGATCATAGCCCTTGTGAGCGACAAGACAGTGATCAAACAGTAAATACAACGAGAACCTCTGATGTTTCATCTGGCGCTTCACGTTCACCTAAACCGGAAGGGCCGACAGCTGCTGAGATCAAGGCGTACCAAAAGCTGTTACAAACGGAAGCGCCAACAAAACACGTCTTAGCTGAGCACCCCATAGAGCATGTTGCGGAGCCGCGTAGAGAGTGGCAAGCAATGCCTTCTAACGCGGTTGTTAAACAACATGCGATAGCGGGCAAAGCAATGGGGCTTGGTAAAGCATTGTGTTTAGTGGCTGAGCGTTACTTACTGATGCAGCAAGATACCGATATTGCCTTACTGAATTTAGATCATGCAGAGTTACTGCGCTATGTTGGACAATTGCGTTTAGCACAAACGGAAGGGTTAAAACCTCAACCGCTTTTGATCCCACTATCGGTACCTGTCGAGAGTGATTTAATTGCCTGTGCTGAACAACATGCGATGTTACTTAAACAATTAGGGGTTCAACTGAAACCAAAAGGGAGAAATGGCATAATAATCATGTCAGTATGTATGCCATTAAGACAGCAAAACTTACAACAGTTGATCCCGAATTTGTTAACCTACCTACTTACAGCTTGTGATGATCCTGAAGCGCAAGGGTGGGACAAATTATTATATTGGTTAGCTGAACAATGTGTTGGTACAGTGGCAAGTTATAGCTTGTCACAAGCCATTCAGCTAGTCTCTGAATTAGAGCAGCTATGGGGAGAGAACTTGGCGGATCATGAAAGCCAATTACTTCGACCGGTAGATATGCAAGCAGCAATAGAAGCATTTAAATAATGATAACTAAGCCACAACCTCAAGCCATTTTTTTAATGGGACCAACAGCTTCGGGTAAAACCGATCTTGCAATTCGTTTACGAGAACAATTGCCTGTTGAGTTGATTAGTGTTGATTCTGCCCTTATTTATAAGGGAATGGATATCGGTACAGCAAAGCCTGATGCGCATGAACTTGCATTAGCGCCCCATCGTTTGATCGATATTCGTGATCCAGCGCAAAGTTATTCGGCTGCAGACTTTCGTGCTGATGCACTTAAAGAAATGGCTGATATAGTTGCAGCAGGGCGAATTCCTTTATTAGTTGGTGGTACTATGTTGTACTACAAGGCTTTATTGGAAGGTTTATCGCCTTTACCTGCTGCAGATCTTGAGGTTCGCGCAGGGATTGAACGAGATGCTACTGAGCATGGATTGCAAGTATTGCATGATGAATTAGTAAGGATTGATCCCGTAGCTGGGGCAAGAATTCATCCCAATGATCCACAGCGATTATCTCGTGCATTGGAAGTTTTCCGAATTTCGGGTAAAACTTTAACTGAGTTAACAAAAACTCAAGGTGAATCTTTACCTTACAAGGTTCATCAATTTGCAATAACCCCCATGGATAGGGCTGTACTGCATCAGCGAATTGAGCTTAGGTTCAATAAAATGATCGAGGCAGGTTTTGAGCAGGAAGTACGTGCGTTGCACGAACGTGGTGATCTTCACCTTGAGCTTCCTTCTATTCGTTGCGTTGGTTATCGTCAGATGTGGGAGTATTTGGACGGGAATTATGACTTAGATGAAGCGGTTTTCCGTGGTATCTGTGCTACCCGTCAATTGGCAAAGCGTCAAATCACCTGGCTTCGCGGTTGGAAAGATTTGACCTGGTTGGATAGTAGTGATGTGGATTCCGCGTTACAAACAGTCACAAACTCAGTTAGATGTGATGTTTGATTAACGTGTATACTCTGAACTGCTTTGCGTATTTTTAGTTTTTGTTCGTTGCTAATACAACTACAAACAAATAAGGAAAAGAAATAATGGCTAAGGGGCAATCTCTGCAAGACCCGTTTTTAAATGCGCTGCGTCGTGAACGAATTCCGGTCTCAATTTACTTGGTAAACGGTATCAAACTACAGGGACAAATTGAGTCTTTTGACCAATTTGTGATCCTATTAAAAAACACTGTAAACCAAATGGTATATAAGCATGCTATTTCAACGGTAGTTCCTGCTCGTCCAGTGAACCATCACCATGCAGGTGATCGTCCAGCAGGTACTGGTCCAGAAAAAACTGAAGAATAATTTATTCTTCCAATAAGGAGTTAGTGGCTTGTTTGACCGTTATGAAGCCGGAGAACAGGCGATTCTTGTTCATATTAACTTCACGCAAGATGGGGAATGGGAAGATCTTAGCGAATTTGAAATGCTGGTCTCCTCTGCGGGCGTCAATACACTGCATGTTGTCACAGGCAGTCGTAAGACTCCGCACCCTAAATATTACGTTGGAGAAGGTAAGGCACAAGAAATTGCCGACGCGGTAAGAACAGCGGAAGCTGATATCGTTATCTTTAACCACTCCTTGTCTCCCGCTCAAGAGCGTAACTTGGAGCAAATTTGTCAGTGTCGTGTACTCGACAGAACAGGTTTGATCTTAGATATATTTGCTCAACGTGCACGTACCCATGAAGGTAAGTTGCAAGTCGAGCTTGCACAGTTACGTCATATCTCAACCCGATTGATTCGTGGTTGGACTCACCTTGAGCGACAGAAAGGGGGGATCGGTCTGCGTGGACCTGGTGAAACGCAGCTTGAAACAGATAGACGTTTATTGCGCGATCGAATTAAAACAATTCTACGTCGTTTAGATAAAGTGGCTAAACAGCGTGATCAAGGAAGACGCGCACGTAATCGTGCAGAAATTCCAACGATCTCATTAGTGGGATATACCAATGCTGGTAAATCCACACTCTTTAATCGGATCACAGATGCGGGGGTTTACGCCGCCGATCAACTGTTTGCAACTCTAGATCCTACACTACGTAAAATTGCAGTGGCTGATGTAGGTACAGCTATTTTAGCTGATACCGTTGGATTTATTCGACATCTTCCCCACGATCTAGTGGCAGCATTTAAAGCTACCCTTAAAGAAACACAAGAAGCTGATCTTTTACTTCATGTGGTTGATGCAAGTGATGATCGCTTCCGTGAAAACGTTGAAGCTGTTGAAACAGTACTAGAAGAAATTGATGCGGGTGAGGTGCCTACTTTAATTATCATGAATAAAATTGATAATTTAGAGCATGCAGAACCTCGCATTGCACGAGATGAAGAGGGAGTTCCTCGTCGCGTTTGGGTTTCAGCGATGGAAGGGCAAGGCATTGACTTGTTGTTCCAAGCATTAACTGAACGCCTCTCCGGTACGATGGTAGCACATACCTTACGTGTACCCCCTGAAATGATTGGGCGTATCCGTAGTAAGTTTTATCAGCTGGGATGTATTTTACAAGAAGAATACGAATCTGACGGTTATTTGATGATTGATATTCGTTTGCCTTTGGCGGAATGGTCTCGATTACAAAAAAGAGAAAGTACTTCGTTAGATGACTTTATCGTTGCTTAATGGATTACTAGAGTGATAAAAACTGTCGTCATATCATATTGATGGAGTTCTATAATGGCGTGGAATGAGCCTGGAAACAACGGCGGCCGTGATGATAAAGACCCTTGGGGTAATAATAATCGCGGTGGACGTGAACAAGGACCACCAGATCTCGATGAGGTTTTTTCAAAACTAAGTCGTAAAGTTGGTGGTGTGTTTGGAAATAAAAAAGGGCCGAGTGGCAGCGGGAGCGCTGTTGGCTTGGGGGCTGTTGCCGTATTAGCTGCGGCGGTTTGGGGTTTTTCTGGTTTTTACACCATTGGCGAAGCAGAGCAAGGTGTTGTGCTACGTTTTGGTAAGTTCGATCAAGTTGTAAAACCTGGTCTGAACTGGAAACCAACGTTTATTGATGAAGTTATCCCTGTCAACATTCAAGCGATTCGTTCTCTTCGTTCATCTGGCTTGATGTTAACGAAAGATGAAAATGTCCTGAAAGTTGAAATGGATGTTCAGTACCGTGTTGATAACGCTGAGAAGTATTTATTTAGCGTAACAAATGCTGATGACAGTTTGCGTCAGGCAACCGATTCTGCACTTCGTGCCGTGATTGGTGATTCAACCATGGATCAGGCATTAACGACCGGTCGTCAGACTATTCGTGCGAATACTCAAGCGGCAATTGATAAAATTATTGCAAAATACGACATGGGTATCCGTGTTGTTGATGTGAACTTCCAGTCAGCTCGTCCACCTGAAGCGGTGAAAGATGCATTTGATGATGCAATCGCAGCGCGAGAAGATGAAGAGCGTTACGTTCGTGAAGCAGAAGCTTACAGTAATGACATTTTGCCAAAAGCAACGGGTCGAGCTGAGCGTCTGAAGAATGAGGCAGAAGGTTACTCTGAGCGTGTTGTTAATGGCGCATTGGGTGATGTAGCACAGTTTGATAAATTGTTGCCACAATACTTAGTGGCGAAAGAAGTGACACGTGAGCGTTTGTATCTAGATACCATGGAGAAGGTGTACAGTAACACCAGCAAAGTGTTAATTGATACTAAATCAGGTGGCAGTAATAATATGATGTACTTACCACTTGATAAGCTGATGTCTCAGTCAAATCAAGCTGACAAGAAAACCGATAATTCAGGTCGTTTAAGCGGTATTGAATTAGAAAAAGTAGAAACTCCAACTCCAGTTGCACCTGCTCCTCGTGCTGATACTGGCCGTCAAGGGAGATATTAATTATGCGTAAGTTAATGATCCCAGTAGTAGTGATTTTTATTGCTCTATTATTGATGTCAGTGTTTGTCGTAAAAGAAGGTGAGCGTGGTATTGTGGTGCGTTTCGGTCGTATCTTAAAAGATAACAATACTGAAATTGCCCGTATTTATGAACCTGGCCTACATTTTAAAGTACCAGTGTTTGACCGTGTTCATGATTTAGATGCGCGTATCCAAACCATGGATGATCAGGCTGATCGTTTCTTAACGGCTGAGAAAAAAGACGTAATCATTGATACCTATGTGAAATGGCGGATCAAAGATTTTGGTAAGTACTACTTAGCAACAGGTGGTGGTAATACATCAACTGCTGAAGCGCTATTAAAGCGAAAAGTAGTCGATAGCCTACGTGCTGAAATCGGTTCGAAAGAAATTAAGCAGATCGTATCTGGAGAAGACAGCACTTCAACACCAACTACAGCGTCTGATATTGCAGAGACTAAAGCCGCAAAAGCAGCTCAAGCGGTAATTGAAGGTGTGGTACCGGTGAAGAAAGTTGAAGGCCAGCGTGATAAAATTATGGCTGATGTACTTGAAGAAACGCGTGAAAGTGCGAAAGATTTAGGTATTGAAGTGGTTGATTTCCGAATTAAGAAAATTAACCTACCAGATGAAATCAGTGAGTCTATCTACCGTCGAATGCGTGCAGAGCGAGAATCAGTAGCGCGTAGTTACCGTTCGCAAGGTCGTCAACGTGCTGAAGAGTTACGTGCACGTTCTGAGCTTGAAGTAGCCACTGTTCTTTCTGAAGCAACACGTAAAGCACAGGTTATTCGTGGTGACGCGGATGCAAAAGCGGCAGAGATTTACTCAAAAGCTTATAGTCAAAACCCAGAGTTCTACAGCTTCTGGCGTTCGCTTAAAGCTTACGAGAAGAGTTTCAACTCTAAAAATGATATATTGGTTGTTGATCCTAACAATGAATTCTTTAAGTACATGAATCATTCAGAACTTAAAGCAAACTAAACCAATAACAACAGACATCTGTTATCGTAAAGACAAGGCCGAGGCCTTGTCTTTTTTTATGGGGAAAAGAAAAATGTCACATGCAATTTGGATGGCACTAGGCTTAGTATTAGTGGTTGAAGGTTTAGGGCCATTACTTGCACCTCGCGGATGGCGAGAGATGGTTAGCCAGTTAAGCCAACAAAATGATAATAATTTGCGTCGTATTGGCGGTTGTTTGGTTGTTGCCGGTGCGGTTATTGCGTATATGATGTATAGGAAGATGTAAAATACATAAGCACACAATCGTGACAATTAGCTTGCAGAAATGATCTACTCGACTAAAAAATGACTGCAAGCTGCATGTTAAGGTGCTAGAATCCTTTTTTAACTACTGATAGATGAAGAAAGATGGCAAATAATGTAGTCGTTCTTGGCACCCAATGGGGTGACGAAGGTAAAGGTAAAATCGTTGACCTACTGACCGAAGATGCAAAATATGTGGTTCGCTACCAAGGCGGTCACAATGCAGGTCACACCCTAGTTATTGACGGTGAGAAAACAGTTCTTCACCTGATCCCATCAGGTATCCTACGTGACAATGTTAAATGCATCATCGGTAACGGTGTGGTGCTTTCTCCTGATGCGTTAATGAATGAAATGGGTCCACTAGAAGCACGTGGCATTCCTGTTCGTGAGCGTTTATTCCTGTCAGAAGCTTGTCCGTTAATTCTTCCTTACCACATTGCCCTTGACCAAGCGCGTGAAGCTGCTCGTGGTAAAAAAGCAATTGGTACGACTGGTCGTGGTATCGGTCCTGCTTACGAAGATAAAGTTGCACGTCGCGGTCTACGCGTTGGCGATCTTTTCAATAAAGAAGCATTTGCTGAAAAGCTTAAAGAAGTGATGGCTTACCATAACTTCCAGCTTGAGCATTACTACAATGCTGAGCCTGTAAGCTACGAAGAAGTGCTAGAAAAAGTACTTTCTCAAGCTGATATCCTAACGTCTATGGTTATCGATGTAACTAAAGAGCTTGATGATGCTCGTCTACGTGGCGACAAGATCATGTTCGAAGGCGCACAAGGTACGTTGCTAGATATCGATCACGGTACTTATCCGTACGTAACGTCTTCTAACACTACTGCTGGTGGTGTTGCTGCAGGTTCTGGCTTTGGTCCTCGTCACCTAGGTTACATTCTTGGTATTGCGAAAGCTTACTGCACACGTGTTGGTGCAGGTCCTTTCCCTACAGAATTATACGATGGTCTAGACAAGCAAGATCCAGTAGGTAAGCACTTAGGTGATGTAGGCCACGAGTTTGGTGCAACAACAGGTCGTCTTCGTCGTACAGGTTGGTTCGATGCCGTTGCTATGCGTCGTGCGGTACAAATCAACTCTATCTCTGGCTTCTGTCTAACTAAATTAGACGTACTAGATGGCTTAAAAGAGCTAAAAATCTGTACTGCGTACAAGACTAAGTCGGGTGAAATCTTAGAAGTTTCGCCAATGGCTGCTGACGAGTACGAAGATCTAGAGCTTGTTTATGAAACAATGCCTGGTTGGAGCGAAACTACATTTGGTGCTAAGTCACTAGACGCGCTTCCACAAGCTGCATTAGATTACATCGCACGTATCGAAGAGCTAACTGGCGTTCCAATTGATATTATCTCTACAGGCCCTGACCGTAACGAGACAATCATCAAAGTTCACCCATATGGTGAATAATTATCGCTGATGCGAATTGATTTAAAACCAGCTTTCGGGCTGGTTTTTTTATATTTTGATAAAGTGAATCCAGCCATATACTCGAGCTATAAACACACCTGAAAGCAAATTATCACTCAGTCAGGGAAAGTTAGCTAAAGTCTTTAGATATAATGTCGATAAAAAGACTATCCCTAGTCTGAGATCCAATGATGATGAAGCTTCCTATCTTATTATTGATGAGCCTGTTATTTATATCTTCCGCTTACGCATTGGACAATGTGGGAGATGCTGTTCCCATTTATAGCGATGATGAACTGATACAACTTTTTGAAACGAATCAGCATCTAAAAAAAGTAAAAACCGATGATTGTCAGCTTGTGCAAGATATTAAAGCCCGTGCTGAGCGAGTAGAGTCACCTTCTTATCAGTTCTTATATGGTGATATGTTGGCTTGGGGCGTGTGTGTTGATAAAGATGTTGAGCAAGGTTTGTATTATATGCGAGCGGCTGCGCAGCAAGGCTTACCAGTAGCACTTGAACAATTAGGGCGTTATTACGCTCATGGGGTGTTATTACAACAAGATAAAGAGCGTGCGATCCCTTATTTACGAGAAGCAGCCGCGCTAGGAAATATTAAAGCGCGCCTTCAGTTAGCTGAACTATTAGTGTCAGATCATGGTAGTCCACTCGATTACGAAGATGCTTATCGCTGGCTGTATCAAACTACGACGGTGAATAAATCGTTATATAACCAACTGAGTACGTTACGCCGAAAATTAGAATTACGTATGCCTGAAAATATTATCGCTCGGGCAAAACAACGTTCAAGTTTATGGTAACTCGTCCAAAACAACCCAGAAAACAGATTAACAAAGCACAGCATTTCGCTGTGCTTTGTTATATAAGCCGCGTTAAGTTATAGAACTTTGTGTGGGCCGAAACATTCGTAGTGAATACGATCTTCAGATACGCCTAATGCTAATAGCTGTTTAGCGACATATTGCATGAAGGCAACGGGACCACAGAAATAAAAGTGCATATTGTTATCACTGAGCTGTGATTTTATTGCGCTGAGGTCCATTAGGCCTTGGTAATCATAATCTTCGGCTGGAAGATCGCTATCAAGTGGTGCGTTATACCAAGTGATATCTTGAATATGGTTGTGCTGCTGCGCGAGTGCTTTTACCTGTTTTTTGTAGGCATGATGTGCGCCATTTTCTGTAGCATGTAGCCAGTTAACAGGTGCTTGGTGATCTGTTAGTGATTCAAGCATTGAAAGCGTTGGCGTTAAACCCACACCAGCGGAAAGTAATGTGACGGGTGTGTTTGCTTCAACATCCAAGAAGAAGTCACCGGCAGGGGCGGCAAGCATTACTTTATCGCCAATATTGATATTGTTATGTAAGTAGTTTGAAACTTTACCGTGAGATTCACGTTTTACTGAAATACGGTACTGATCATCTTGTGGTGCTGAAGATAAGCTATATTGACGGATTTCTTGGTTCTCTAATTCGTCAGCATTAAGGTAGATCCCCAGATATTGCCCTGGTTTATAGCTTGCGACCTTACCGTCATCAGTAGGCTTAAAGGTAAAACTCGTTATAAATTCACTGTCTTGTTGTTTGTTGGTTACTACGAACTCACGAGTACCGCGCCATCCACCGACTTTATTCGCATTTTCTTGATAGATTTCTTCTTCACGATTAATGAAAATATTAGCCAGTAATCCATAAGCTTCAGTCCAAGCGTCTAATACGTCTTGTCCTGGCGCTAATAATTCATCAATGGTTGCGATAAGGTGAGAGCCAACAATATTATATTGCTCTGCGGTGATCATAAAACTGGTATGTTTGTGAGCAATCTTTTCTACTGCTGGTAAAAGCACAGCAAGATTTTCGATATTATTGGCATAAGCACAAATGGCATTAAATAACGCTTCTTGTTGGCTAGAAGGTCCGTTGTTTGCACCATTTTTTTGGTGGCTCATGTTAAAAACATTTTTTAACTCAGGGTTGTGGTTAAACATACGCTGATAGAAATGTTGGGTAACCATAGGGCCTGCTTCTGCAATTACAGGAGCTGTTGTTTTAACAATATCGATCGTTTTTTGACTAAGCATGAGCACTTCCTGAAACATGTATTTATAATGTATGTTATAAGTTGTATCTGATCTGTATCTTTTAGTCAATAAGAAGATTAAAATAACAACAGGAGGAGCCATTGTGCAGTTAACTAGTTTTACCGATTACGGCTTACGAGCTCTGATATATCTTGCGTCGCTACCAGAAGGTGAGCTAACAAGTATTACGAAAGTGACAGAAATATACAATGTGTCACGTAACCATATGGTTAAAATAATCAATAAATTAGGTCAATTAGGCTATATTGAAACGGTACGCGGAAAAAATGGCGGGATTCGTTTAGGTAAGTCAGCTGAATCTATTATTGTTGGCGATGTCGTACGCGCAATAGAACCGTTACAGATTGTTAATTGTAGCGTTGATTTTTGCCATATAACACCAGCTTGCCGATTAAAAGGTGTGCTTGCTGATGCAAGAGAAGCATTTTTGGCTGAGCTAGATAAATATACCTTGTTAAACTTAGTTGAAGATAATGCGCCGTTGCTGAATTTATTAAGCAACCCTAACAAGTTATAAAACATCATTTGGTTATACGTTTAATTAGCATATTCCTCCCAAAATTTAGTGGAGCAGCAGTCTTTATAGCGCTGCTCCCGTCTGATCACCTAAAAGCCAGATATACCTCAGGTATAGGTTGGCCTACAGGAAAAATATAATGTCTAAAGGTACTACCGATTTACCGGTCGACCCTTTTCGCGATCGCGAAGCATCTAATTATGAAAACCCGATCCCAAGCCGTGAACACTTACTTGAAGTGATTCGTGGTTTTAGTACACCGGTTAGTCGTGACCAGTTATTTGCTGAGCTAAAGCTAGAAGGCGATGATCACTATGAAGGCTTACGCCGTCGTTTACGTGCGATGGAGCGTGATGGCCAGTTAATTTTCACCCGTCGTCAATGTTATGCATTGCCTGAGCGTTTAGATTTGATCAAAGGTTACGTTATGGGTCACCGTGACGGCTTTGGTTTCTTACGCCCTGAAGGTTCGCTAGGTAAAGACAATGATTTGTTATTACCGCATCACCAAATGCGTGGTGTGATCCACGGTGATTATATTTTGGCGCAAGCGGGCGGTGAAGATAAGCGTGGTCGTAAAGAAGCGCGTGTGGTACGCGTATTAAAAGAAACCACAGCCCAGATTGTTGGTCGCTTTTTCCTTGAAGATGGCATGGGCTATGTGGTGCCAGACGATTCTCGCATTGCTCAAGATATCATTATCCCACAAGACGTTCGCCAAGGTGCACGCATGGGGAATGTTGTTGTTGTCGAAATTAGCCAACGAGCGACGCGTCAGCACAATGCTGTTGGCCGTATTGTAGAAGTACTGGGCGAAAATATGGCGCCGGGTATGGAAATTGATATTGCGTTACGGACCCATGATATTCCGCATGTATGGCCGTCAGAAGTTGATAAAGAAATTCAACATTTGACAGAAGAAGTGCCAGAAGAGGCGAAAAAAGGCCGTGTTGATTTACGTCAATTACCGCTGGTAACCATTGATGGCGAAGATGCCCGCGACTTTGATGATGCGGTTCACTGTGAGCGTACAACATCAGGTGGCTGGCGTTTATGGGTTGCGATTGCTGATGTGAGCTATTACGTCCGTCATAAATCCGCACTTGACAACGAAGCCGTTAAGCGTGGTAACTCAGTTTACTTCCCTGCACAAGTGATCCCAATGTTGCCGGAAGTACTTTCGAATGGTTTATGTTCACTGAACCCGCAAGTTGATCGCTTGTGTATGGTGTGTGAAATGACCATTTCTGATACGGGTGAGCTAACAGGTTACAAGCACTACGAAGCGGTAATGAATTCTCACGCTCGTTTGACTTACACCAAAGTAAGTAAAATGCTTGAAGGCGATGAGGAACTTCGTCAGCGTTATGAACCACTTGTTCCACATTTAGAAGAGCTTTACAGCATGTTCAAAGTGCTGAAAGCTGCACGTGAAGAACGTGGTGCGATTGAATTTGAAACGGTTGAAACCCAGTTCATTTTCAATGCAGATCGTAAGATTGACCGTATAGTGCCGGCTGTGCGAAATGAAGCACATAAGATCATCGAAGAATGTATGATTTTAGCTAACATTGCCTCTGCTCGTTTTGTTGAAAGTGCAAAAGAGCCAGCTTTATACCGTGTACATGATACCCCAGGTGAAGAGCGTCTCCAGGGCTTCCGTGATTTCTTAGGTGAGCTAAGTTTACATCTTGGCGGTGGCTTAGAGCCAACACCGAAAGATTATGCAGAGCTGGCCAATGCGATTCAAACTCGAAAAGATCGCGAGTTAATCCAAACCATGCTGTTACGCTCAATGAAGCAGGCGATATACCAAGGTGATAATATTGGTCACTTCGGCTTGGCATTAACTGAATATGCGCACTTTACCTCGCCAATTCGTCGTTACCCTGATTTAACGTTGCACCGCGCGATTAAGTACTTAGTCGCGAAGCAAGCAGGTCAGAGTGGCAATACAACACCAACGGGTGGTTTCCATTACTCATTTGATGAAATTGATGCATTAGGCGAGCAATGTTCAATGACTGAACGCCGTGCTGATGACGCAACGCGTGATGTCTCTGATTGGCTGAAATGTGAATACATGCAAGATCACTTAGGCGATGAGTTCGAAGGTGTGATTGCCAATGTGACGGGTTTTGGCTTCTTTGTTCGTTTAAATGAATTGAATATTGATGGCTTAGTTCATATTTCAAACCTAGCTAATGATTACTACCAGTTTGATCCTGTAGGTCAACGCTTGGTGGGTGATAGCTCTGGTGTGGTATATCGCTTAGGCGATACCGTAAAAGTGAAAGTGGCATCGATTAACTTAAACGATCGTCAGATTGACTTTGATATTGTTGGCTCTGAACGTAAGCAACGTGGCGCAGGTAAAACAGCTAAGAGTCATGAGAAAAAACAGCGTTTACGTAAAGCCGATGGCCTACGTCGTCAAAGCCTGAAGGTGTACAAATCAGAAGATGGCGTGGAAAAGCAAGAAGAGCGAAGTGAATCAAAACGTGAACGCTCTTCGGTACGTAAAAAGCTAAAAGAAGGCGCTATTCCATTGGCGGACGAGAAGAACAAACCGAAGCCAAAGAAACGCCGTAAGCCGACGGATGAAAAACCGAAAGCTGAGACTAAAAAGAAACCGAAATCGCGCAAAAAGAAAAAGCAACGTGCGGGAAAAGCCGAACGCGCAGCAAAGAAGAGTTAAACCATGAGTAATGATATGATTTTTGGCATCCATGCCGTGAAAGCAGTGCTAGCATCTGATCCTGTTCGTTTTATTGAAGTCTTTGTACTAAAAGGACGAGAAGATGATCGTTTACTGCCGTTAGTCACTGAGCTGCAATCACTAGGGATTACGATCCAAGAAGCAGGGCGTAAAGCACTGGATGACAAAGTTAAGGGGGCTTCTCACCAAGGTATCGTTGCGCGCGTTCGTCCGGGTAAGCAATACAACGAGAACGATCTTGATGACTTATTAGTGGGTAAAGAAAGTCCATTATTATTGATTTTAGATGGTGTCACCGATCCACATAACTTAGGCGCATGTCTACGTAATGCCGATGCTGCGGGTGCAGTTGCTGTTATCGTCCCGAAAGATCGCTCGGCACAACTGAACGCAACGGCAAGTAAAGTTGCATGTGGTGCGGCTGAAATTATGCCATTAGTACGTGTGACTAATTTGGCGCGTACCATGCGTGCACTGCAAGATAAAGGCGTATGGATTGTGGGTACGGCTGGTGAAGCAACGCATGATATTTACCAAAGTAAGCTGACTGGTCCATTAGCGATTGTGATGGGGGCAGAAGGCGAAGGTATGCGTCGTTTAACTCGTGAAACTTGTGATGATTTGATCAAAATTCCAATGGCAGGTTCGGTATCAAGCTTAAACGTATCAGTAGCAACAGGTATCTGTTTGTTTGAAGCGGTACGTCAACGTAGCTAATATGTTACTTAAAAAAGTAAAGAATGTTGCACATTTAACCTTGTGTCAGTAATTCCACACCCTTATTTAGTTTAACTGGATAAGGGTGTTTTTATTGGGATAGACAAACAGTCAAGGTAACTTGCCTGTGGGCAGGAAAAACCTTGGCGTAGAGCACAGAATTTGCTTGCTTCAATTGATCATTCTCTGTACTATCCATCGTCCAAATTCTCGGTTCTTTTTTTAGTTCCTTGCTTCCCCAGGATAACCGAGCCGACAAGGGAAGCTGAATAATCCGTAAGGAGCAACCTATGCGTCATTACGAAATCGTATTCATGGTGCACCCTGATCAAAGCGAGCAAGTTGCTGGCATGATCGAGCGTTACACTGCTGCTATCAAAGATTCTGGTGGTCAGATTCACCGTCTAGAAGATTGGGGTCGTCGTCAAATGGCTTACCCAATCAACAAACTGCACAAAGCACACTACGTTCTAATGAACGTTGAAGCTGAGCAGTCTGTAGTTGACGAGCTTGAGTCAAGCTTCCGCTTCAACGACGCAGTGATCCGTAACATGATCATGCGTACTAAGAACGCTGTTACTGAGCCATCTCCAATGATGAAGGCTAAAGAAGAGCGTTTCACTAAGCGTGAAGATCGTGCAGAAACTGCACAATCTGAAGGCGAAGCAGCTGCTGAGTAATTTGTATAAATGACCAATCGTCTGGAGTTAGTTGGCACTATAGCTAAACAACCCAAACGAAGCCAGTCTCCTGCGGGCATACCTCATTGTCACTTTGTGCTTGAGCATCGTTCGGTTCAACAGGAAGCAGGCCTACCACGCCAAGTATATTGTTATATTAACGTGGTAGTCAGTGGCAAAGGTCAACAAGTACTCACTCAAGATTTAGTTATCGGAAGCAATGTTAAGGTAGGAGGTTTTATCTCTTATCAAACCGGCCGTAACGGCATTGGTAAATTAGTATTGCACGCCGATCACATTGACATAATTTAGATCAGGAGATAGCCCATGGCTCGTTTCTTCCGTCGTCGTAAATTCTGCCGTTTCACTGCAGAAGGCGTACAAGAGATTGACTACAAAGACGTAGCAACTCTAAAAAACTACATCACTGAAGCTGGTAAAATCGTACCTAGCCGTATCACTGGTACTCGCGCTAAATACCAGCGTCAGCTAGCTCGCGCTATCAAGCGTTCTCGTTACCTAGCACTTCTACCGTACACTGACAAGCATCAGTAATCGGTAGTAGTTTTTAGACTTTTATAGAGGACAAGATAATGCAAGTTATTCTACTTGATAAAATCGCTAACCTAGGTAGCCTTGGCGACCAAGTTAACGTTAAAGCTGGCTACGCTCGTAACTTCCTTATCCCACAAGCTAAGGCAGTAATGGCAACTAAAGCTAACGTTGAAATGTTCGAAGCACGTCGTGCAGAGCTAGAAGCTAAAGTTGCTGAGCAACAAGCTGCTGCTCAAGCTCGTGCTGAAACACTAAACGCATTAGAAGCAGTAGTAATTGCTTCTAAAGCTGGTGACGAAGGTAAACTATTCGGTTCTATCGGTACTCGTGACATCGCTGATGCAGTAACTGCTGCTGGCGTTGCACTTGTTAAGAGCGAAGTTCGTCTACCTGAAGGTGCACTACGTACTACTGGCGAATTCGAAGTTAGCGTTCAGCTAAATTCAGATGTATTCGCAACTATTAAACTAAACGTTGTTGCTGCAGAGTAATCGCTTTTAGCTTTAATAGAAAAAACCAGCCTTCGGGCTGGTTTTTTTATGTCTGAAATTTGAGAAGGAAGAACGTTAGCGTCAATCCCCAGCTTTACTTCATACTGTAAATCAGGCTAACAATAGTACTAGAATCAAAGTTTTTCATATTGTTAGGTACCCACGTGTAATAGGTATAGTTAAAGCCAATACTTAATGCGATGTTATCGGTGATCGAGTTGGTCAGTGATAAGTCATTTTGGATCGTCGTGTTACTATTACCTGTCACAATATTAGTTTTATTTTCAAAAGAGAGTGTTTTTAGCGGTTTCCATGTCATGGTTAATGAGCTTTGTAAAACGGCTTCATTCACTACTTCTGGTTTAACAATATCACCATCAATTTCATCAAGGTTTGGATCTTGATGACGAAAACCAGGACCAATATCGACAAGGGTTTGAAACGTTTCATAGCTAAAGAGACGATAACCGATACCAGCAGAAGCTAATGAATCGACATAATATGGACCATAGCGGTCATCAATATAGCTGCCGCTGCCATATAAGTAATAGCCATCACGGATTAGCATTTGTGTTTTTAAATTTGCTGAAATCTTACGTTTATCTTCTTCACCATTCTTTTTCGCCATTAACAGACTAGTATCTGCATCGGTTTTATAACGGCCTTTAATATATTGCAGATCATAATTAGCGTTTAACGTTTGTGAATCTGAATTACCAGCAAGTGCTGTAAACCCTAGCCCCACTTCACTGGTAAAGTGAGAAGGTGAGACATCTTCTTCGATATCTTGATCGTCAGCAGCATAGGCTGCAGTATTGGCAAGCAGCAATAATGTCAGTAGGTATCTTGCCAAAGTTCCTCCCACGGCAGGTATCTTAAATTGAGTGTTATTGATGATAAATATTATGCGCCCGCATTCTAACTCAAATTTGTCAGCTTTTGGTTAGGAATCGTTACGCTTGACTGTTAGTTAATTTAAAAAGGCGCATAATTAAATAACTATCAGGTTTGATGCGAGTCGTAAGTTTATGACTGCTCAGATCCGATTGTATGGGGTATACTGTTATGCCTTGTTCTTGGCTAATACGCAATTTCTATGGCAGATAATAGTAAACCGAAAAAACCAAAAGATAATCAAATGGACGCCATTAAGATGCCGCCTCACTCTTTAGAGGCTGAGCAATCTGTTCTTGGTGGTTTGATGTTGGATAACGAAAAGTGGGACATGGTGGCTGAAAAGGTCGTTGCCAATGATTTCTATAGTCGTCCACACCGGATTATTTTTCAGGCGACAGCGGCACTATTAGAAGCGGGTCAGCCGCTAGATTTGATCACCCTGTCTGAAAACCTTGAGCAATCAAACACACTTGATGATGTTGGCGGCTTTGCTTACTTAGCTGAACTGGCAAAAAATACGCCGTCTGCGGCAAATATCTTAGCTTATGCTGATATTGTCCGAGAGCGTGCACTTATTCGTGACATGATTGGTGTGGCAAATGAAATTGCCGATGCCGGTTATGATCCACAGGGCCGTACTAGTGAAGATTTACTGGATATGGCTGAAAGTAAAGTCTTTGCTATTGCAGAGCAACGTACCAACGATAAAGAAGGTCCACAAAACGTTGATACGATCTTAGAAAAGACTTTAGAACGTATCGAGATTTTATACCAATCGCCACAAGATGGTGTGACAGGTGTATCGACAGGTTTTACCGATCTCAATAAGAAAACAGCCGGCCTTCAAGGCTCAGACTTAATTATTGTTGCGGCACGTCCGTCGATGGGTAAAACCACCTTTGCGATGAACTTATGTGAAAACGCAGCAATGGAGCAGGAAAAACCCGTACTTATTTTCTCGTTAGAGATGCCAGCCGAACAGATCATGATGCGTATGTTGGCGTCACTTTCGCGTGTTGACCAAACTAAAATTCGTACCGGTCAGCTCGATGATGAAGACTGGGCTCGTATTTCATCAACAATGGGTATTCTTATGGAAAAGAAGAATATGTTCATTGATGATAGTTCAGGCTTAACACCAACTGAAGTCCGTTCACGTGCCCGTCGTATTGCCCGCGATAACGGCGGTATCAGTATGATCATGATCGACTACTTGCAATTAATGCGAGTGCCTGGTCTGCAAGATAACCGTACATTAGAGATCGCTGAGATTTCCCGCTCGTTAAAAGCGCTGGCAAAAGAATTAAACGTACCTGTTGTTGCCTTGTCGCAGCTTAATCGATCGTTGGAGCAACGCGCTGATAAACGGCCTGTTAACTCAGATTTGCGTGAATCAGGTGCAATCGAGCAGGATGCCGATTTAATTATGTTTATTTATCGTGATGAGGTTTATCACGAAGATAGTGCCCTGAAAGGGATCGCTGAAATCATCTTAGGTAAGCAACGTAATGGCCCTATCGGTACCGTCCGTTTAACCTTCCAAGGCCAGTTCTCTCGCTTTGATAATTATGCAGGTCCTGCCTACGATGAAGAGTAAGCGTAAGAATATTATTTAGGATTTTGGATGAAAGCTGCAACCGCACATATAGATACTGAAGCATTAGCCCACAATTTGGGGTTGATCCGTCAACACGCACCAAATAGTAAAGTTTTGGCGGTCGTTAAAGCTAATGCTTATGGGCATGGCTTACTTCGTGTTGCTCAAACGCTTTCGAATGTTGACGCTTATGGTGTTGCCCGTATTGAGGAAGCATTAATTTTACGTGCCGGCGGAATAGTAAAACCTATTTTACTATTGGAAGGGTTTTATGCACCGAGCGATCTTCCAGTATTAGTGACCAATAATATTCATACTGTGGTTCACTCGATTGAGCAATTGGAAGCGTTAGAACAAACTGAGCTTGATAACCCAGTGCAGGTATGGGTAAAAATTGATACTGGTATGCACCGCCTAGGCGTACGTCCAGAAGATCTGACGGATTTTATGGTGCGTTTAAATGCGTGTGAAAATGTCGCAAAGCCACTACGTTTTATTAGCCACTTTGGTAATGCTGATGATTTAAGCTCTGATATTACCTTAAAGCAGCTAGATACCTTTTTAGATTTGACTCAAGATTATCAAGGTGAACGTTCATTAGCCGCCTCAGCTGGTATTTTAGCGTGGCCTGATAGCCAGTTAGAGTGGATTCGCCCAGGGATCATTATGTATGGTGTCTCACCATTTAATGAGTCTGTACGTTTTGCTGCTTCTTATGATTTAAAGCCAGTGATGACATTAACCTCTAGCCTGATTGCTGTACGTGATGTCAAACAAGGTGAGCAAGTCGGTTACGGCGGTATTTGGACCAGTGAGCGAGATACCAAAGTCGGTGTGATTGCGATTGGTTATGGCGATGGTTATCCACGTACCGCACCTAACGGCACTCCAGTGCTTGTAAATGGTCGTATTGTACCTATGGCTGGGCGCGTCTCGATGGACATGCTAACGGTTGATTTAGGGCCTGATGCTCAAGACAAAGTCGGCGATACTGCCACATTATGGGGTGAAGGATTACCTGCTGAAGTTGTAGCAGAGCACATAGGCACGATTGCGTATGAATTGGTGACTAAATTAACACCACGGGTTGCGATGGCATATACGTGATGAATTAAACATTGGACGATAAGCTTTTGCTGGTGTTGGTCGTGTCGCTGAAAGTTACAACCTTCCTGAGTTGCATTCAGAGATGAAGTGGAGCGCAGGTGGCACGATACGTTTTCAAGTCGAAGGTGTTGTTGTCCGAACAGAAATAACGTGGGGCAGTGAAGAAAGCACCTCTAGAGTGATGGTCAATCAGCCGTTCTCGTATTAAATATAAAGCACTTAGCCAGCATTGTTTGGGATAAGTGCTTTTTTGTATACTCAATGTGCTATTCGCCTTGAATAGTGATCACGACTTTGCGGGAGCCGCCATGATCACGGTGCTCACCTAAATAAATACCTTGCCATATACCTAATGCTAAACGTCCTTGTGAAATAGGGATCGCGATACTATTTCCTAGCAATGAACTTTTAATATGTGCAGGCATATCATCATCGCCTTCATAGGTATGTCGATAATAAGGCGCACGTTCTGGTACAAAATGATTAAAGTGTTTCTCCATATCATGGCGCACCGTAGGATCGGCATTCTCATTAATGGTTAAGCTTGCCGAGGTGTGTTGGAGGAAACAATGGACTAATCCAACGGTTAAAGGTCGGATCTCATGTAAATGTTGCACTATTTCCTCAGTGATAAGGTGAAAACCGCGCTTTTGAGGAGTAAGATTAATTGTTTTTTGATACCACATGGCTATTTACCTATAGGTTTAACCTTTTAGTTTGATTAGTTATTCGCATTATTACATTGATGCGAAATACAGGTATGATGCATTCCAAGTTTTCGTGATTTACCGCAATGACAATCTTTTTCTTTTCGCGGCATCATCACAAGTGATCAAAATTATAAATAAGCCTGCCATCATAGGCTAATGAGAAAAATCGGGGATCTTTCGCAGACAATGTATTGGTGCGAAAGATAAACATAACAAAATTAGGATATTTTTATGTTGAAGAACATCAACCCAACGCAAACTCAAGCGTGGCAAGATCTAACCGCACACTTTGAACAAGCTCAAGATTTCCAATTAAGCGACTTATTTGCTAACGATAGCGCTCGCTTCTCTAAGTTTTCTGCGCAATTTGGCTCAGATATCCTACTTGATTACTCTAAAAACCTTATCACTGAAGAAACGCTAACTAAGCTATTTGCTCTTGCAAAAGAGACAGAGCTAGATGTTGCTATTGCAGATATGTTCAGTGGCGAAAAAATTAATCGTACAGAAGATCGTGCAGTACTTCACGTAGCGCTACGTAATCGTAGTAACACACCAATTATGGTTGATGGCGAAGATGTGATGCCTGCTGTGAATGCCGTACTTGAAAAGATGAAGTCTTTCTCTGATCGCATCATCAGCGGTGAATGGAAAGGTTACACAGGTAAAGAAATTACCGATATTGTGAACATCGGTATCGGTGGCTCAGATCTTGGTCCTTACATGGTGTCAGAAGCGCTAGGTGCTTATAAAACGCGCCTAAACATGCACTTTGTTTCTAACGTTGATGGCACGCACATTGCTGAAACGCTAAAAGATCTTAACCCTGAAACAACATTGTTCTTGATCGCATCAAAAACCTTCACGACTCAAGAAACCATGACTAACGCGCTATCTGCACGTGACTGGTTCTTAGCAAAAGCAGAAGATAAAGCACATGTAGCGAAACACTTTGCTGCGCTTTCAACAAACGGTGAAGCGGTTGCTGAGTTTGGTATTGATACTGACAACATGTTCGAGTTTTGGGACTGGGTTGGCGGTCGTTATTCATTATGGTCTGCAATCGGGTTATCAATTAGCTTATCAGTAGGTTTTGATAACTTTGTTGCACTACTTGATGGCGGTCATGCAATGGATAAACACTTTGCAGAAGCGCCCTTAGAGCAAAAGCTACCGGTTATCCTTGCACTTATCGGTATCTGGTACAATAACTTCCACGGTGCTGAAACAGAAGCGATTCTTCCTTATGATCAGTACATGCACCGTTTTGCAGCGTACTTCCAGCAAGGTAACATGGAATCAAACGGTAAATATGTTGATCGTGGCGGTAACCCAGTGGATTACCAAACAGGTCCAATTATTTGGGGTGAACCTGGTACCAATGGTCAACATGCTTTCTACCAGTTGATCCACCAAGGCACGAAATTAATTCCATGTGATTTCATTGCTCCTGCGATTAGCCATAACCCATTAGGCGATCACCATCCAAAATTGATGGCGAACTTCTTCGCGCAAACTGAAGCACTAGCATTTGGTAAGAGCCGTGAGAAAGTTGAAGCAGAATTCTTTGCTGCGGGTAAATCACAAGAAGAAGTGAACGAACTAGCAGAATTTAAAGTATTCGAAGGAAACCGCCCAACGAACTCAATCTTAGTGAAAGAAATTACGCCTTATACACTCGGTGCATTGATTGCGCTTTATGAGCACAAGATTTTCACTCAAGGTGTTATTTGGAATATCTTTAGCTTCGATCAGTGGGGCGTAGAGCTTGGTAAACAATTGGCTAACCAAATTCTGCCAGAGCTAAATAATAAAGAAGAAGTATCAAGCCACGATAGCTCGACTAATGGTTTGATTAATGCATTTAAACAATGGCGAGCATAATCTTAGGTTAATGTACTAAGTCATATGTTTGTATAATAAAAACGCCGCTAAATAGCGGCGTTTTTTTATCTTTTCATTGATGCTTATTACAGTGCAATGACTTCGCTAGCTTGTGGGCCTTTCTGACCATCTGTCACGATAAACTCAACACTTTGGCCTTCACGTAAGGTGCGGCGCCCTTGAGCTTGAATAGCACTGAAGTGTACAAACACATCTTTGCCATCCGTTCCAGAAATGAAACCAAAGCCTTTGTCATCGTTGAACCATTTTACGGTTCCAGTCAGTTTACTCATGTACGTCTTTCCCTTTTAGACAAATAATATACAGTCATCTCGCAGTTATAAGTAACATGATGCGTATGACGTAAACTAGTCTAGATCGAAAAAAGAGCGGAGAGTAGTCTTTTATTTAAGAATGGGATTATTAACAAAAGACTTAATAAATAAGTAGATAGCGTCAAGTAAGGCAAAGAATTTATCGTGTAATTGACGCTATAATTTCATTGGAAAAGACGATATCAATCGAAACAAATTTCGATATAGGCTTTGCCATAGTCTGAATCAAATGGCATTAATATGATCGCATTATCACATTTATGGGTAATGGTATGGCCTTTACCAGAAACAACCGCAGGTGTTGCCATATCAAAGTCATACCCATTTTCAGCCAACGCACGTTTTGCACCACCTGTTACCATATTAGTAATTTCACCAACCATATCAGTAACATCTTCATTAATGCCTGCTGGACGTTC
Source organism: Photobacterium sp. SKA34 (assembly GCF_000153325.1). Lineage (GTDB taxonomy): Bacteria > Pseudomonadota > Gammaproteobacteria > Enterobacterales > Vibrionaceae > Photobacterium. The sequence goes on along the minus strand of NZ_CH724147.1, from coordinate 25,228 downwards.
ACCTAGCATGCGTTGCATTATTTCAAGAGCCAGATCTTGCTCAAACGTGATTGACATTGACCCTTTAGTTTTTGGGCCTATCATACCGATCAAGCCAGATACATCACCACGCGCAATTTCATCTTTCTTTAGTCTTGGCTTTTGTGGTGTCATTGGCATAGATGCCATGGTGTTGAGCACATTAATCAGAGATGCAAGAAAAGGGTTTATAAATTCTGCGCGCATAATTGTAAGACTTTTCGTTGTAGGTTAAATAATAGGTTTATTACCCTGACATTTTTCACAAATACCATGGCTTTCAACAACATGATGATTAATCTTAAAACCAAGTTTTTCTGATTTTTGACGAAGCAGTTTGGCTAACTCATCATCATGACATTCTTCAACACAGCCACACTCATCACAGATCAATAACTGCGAACAGTGATCGGCATGCCCTAGTACACAGCAGGCAATATAGCTATTTGTGGACTCCACTTTGTGAACAAAACCTTGTGCTAAGAGAAAATCTAAAGCTCGGTAAATCGTTGGCGGCTTTGCTTGCGGTTCTGAAATTTTGAGTTGATCTAATAACTCATAAGCGCTGATTGAGCTATGGTGCTCAATAATCAACGCCAACACTTTTAAGCGCTGTGGCGTAAGTCGAACGCCTCGCTCTTCACAGAGTCGTTGCGCCTTTGTTAATAATTGGGCTTGATCCGCCATAAAACCTCAAAAAACTACAATAACCGTTTTATTTTATCACAGCCTATTTGAAACATATCGTAACTTAGCAATTAAGCCGCAATAAGCTGTAGTGTTTCGTGTAGAGGATCACGTAATAAGAGCAATAAGAATAAGTTAGTACTGATTTTTTTCATTGATGCTTGCGGTGACTCGAAACATTCCTTTTAAGTGTTAATCATCGTTTATACGCTTCAAGGAATAGTGGAGTTAAGTAGAAAGATAGAAGGTTGATTAAATCCACCTGCTTATAGTTACTATTTGGTAATAATCTTTTGTTTTTTAGATGCATTGTTGTTTAAAAGGTAATTATTGATAATGCACCCATCGAAACGCATAAGGCGTTCACAAACATAAAGACACAAGGTTTTATTACTCATGAAAACAGTTATTAAAGCAACTATCGTAGCCGCTATCATCGCTATGTCTTACAACGCTTCAGCAAAAGATGGTGCATTCACAGGTAATGTTCAGTTTCAAAAAGCAGCCGCTAGCAACATAAATGCCGCGCATTACCAAAAACAAGGTACCGCAGAGTGTTCAGACTCAGATGTGGTATTTACACAATCAGCATCACAACTCACAATTGCTGGAAAGTTACTGTCTGCCGCTGATAAATAAGCCGCAGATATCGGCAACAGAGATGTTGCTGAAGTCTGCGACATTATTCTGTTCCTTGCCGATGTTACTCAACCAACCATAAACAAGAACAATTAATGAGGATTTATTCGGTTTTAATGAATGGTTATTACTGGGCTTTTTATGTAAATTTTGCATTAGAAAAACTAATTAAAAATAATATTATTTCTCACTTTTAAAAACTGATTAAACTCCTATAATGCCCCACATCGAAACGCGACCCACGCCTTATAAATACTGTGTTTAGGCAAGGTTGTACATTATATAAAACTTGCTTTATTAAGGAATTCACAATGTCACGTATCATTAACAAAGTTGTTAGCTTATACACTCCAGTTTTCGCTTCTATGTACAAAGCGCAAATCAAATAAGCGTTTAAAGAATTAAAAAAAGGGCGTTGAAGGTAACTTCAACGCCCTTTTGCTATTTGGTTAATAGTTAACTCAAAAATATGCTCTTTGATGCTTATTTTTTGTAATTGAAAAAACAGAAGAAAATGAACTTAACCACCGAACCTGTGGATAAAAAAGTCCTATGTGGCCAAGTCACTTACATACCTGAAATGCTAAAGAAGATTCATGGGGTCTTTGCTCATATTGTATCGGTCGAGCTTTATTTGGCACTCTAAATTCTTATTGTGTTTTGATACAAAAGATCTCATCTGTAAATTTATTCTATAACCGTGGTTAAACAGTCTCCCGTGGGAGACTGTTTAATATATGGCATCTAATACGTAGTAACGTCTAGGTATAAAAAGACCGCCACGATAGGCGGTCATTTAACAGTAAAACTATTTGTACGTACTAAGTGTCGTTACGTTAAATCGAACATCAAATAAACATGGATTTTTTCGCTAAAATCATATGGCATTTCCGCAATCGAAAATTATTTATCAACAACTGATAACCACACTTTTGTTGTCTAGAAAGCATTATAGAAAATAAATAAAACTCCCCCCAAAGCACAAAACTTAAACGTTACGTAAAGTGGTTTGTTCCAATTTTTAAACTTTTTCATGTTTGTGCGGTAACTTTTATGAATAGGGGTTATTTTGTTACCAAGCCCTGTCTTGGTTGAATCTATATTATCGACAAAAAACAAGCTGTTAAACGTTTTAGCAAAGTAGTAATACATTTTTTGGATCAACTTACTTCTTAAAGGACGATCAATATCAGACATCAGTATGATTCGCGGTTTATCGCTATCGTTATGTGTATGATGAGCATAAGTTTCGTCGAAAATAATCGACTCACCGTCGCTCCAAGTGTGCCACTGCCCATCAACTGAAATGGCGCAATCTTCCGAGTTAGGTGTACTTAATCCAAGAGAATAACGCAGACTCAAAGCAAATGGGTCGTGGTGTTTACCTATACGCTTACCTGGATTCAAACAAGCAAATAACGCGAGGTTCATACCTGGAACTTGCTCAATAAGCTCCATCGTTTTTGGTGCGAGCTCTCGAGCGGATGGAATATCACAATCGTATACTTTCAAATAGAAACTGGTCCATCGATTATCTTTGTAAAAACTACTGGCCGGTAGATCATTTTTAATTGCTATATGCCCGCTTTCATACAGAGCTAATGCTTCATCTTTGATCTCTTCCCAATGGTCTTGCAAAATATCAAGTTCAGGAAAATGTTTCCTTTCGACAAAAGGAGTTAATGGAATTTTGGATAGCAAGTAGATAGGAATATTCATTGGTACCATAAAGGTCGAAAAGTCAGACATCTGACGTTTAAAACCCAAACGATCTTTATTTCGGATACGAATAAAAACAATCGAACCAACGTAGAGTGATATAACGAAAAAAGCAAAAATTAGCATAATATTTAAGCGAAATTGTGAGAAAAGAAACAAATACCACACTCTAACTAATAAAGAAAACTTTTAAAGTCGACTTTAATTTTCAAATAAGAAAAATAGATGGTCATTATTCCTATTGTGTTACACGGGATAGTTAGCGACTCAATACAATCTTCAGAACGCATCAAACGCTCCTTACTTGGATTTCTGATGGTTTTGTCTTGCGGACACTCCGAGGACAAGTCACACCAGCGAGACGCGACATTCATTGCAAACCACTCCCTTACACCATCACGTTAAAGCGCCTTCGTGTGAAAAGCCGCAATGCAAGCATCGCTCACACCAAAGCAACGTCATGGTGTTGTCGGGGCGGTTTTCCATTTATTCTGCCGCCGGCTTACTTAGGAGCTTATTTCCAATCCCCATCTTGGGGATGTTTACGCTTCGCGCAAACAAGAGCCTTCGCACCGTAATGGCTCACGCTCTTAGGTTTAACAGCTTTTTTTTGTGGTTCGCTATTACCGTGCCTTTGGGTATCGTGGGTGCTGCGCTTCATAATTACGGCTGCTTGTTCCTCGTCCCTCGCTAACAAAGCAGCCTCAACAAAACCTTGGTGTTTTGGTTCTGTTATATGGCCTTAATGATCTCGTATAATCCGCTAAACACACTTCACCACCACAATGTCTTTAATGTCGGTGTAGTAATTCTCTAGCTCTAGCATTTCTATTTCTCCCTGTCGTTCGTGGTAGCTGCGTTGCTGGCATGCAAATCCGATCACGCCTTTACCAAAGCGATCGCTTAATTGGTCGAGGGTGTTGTTTAAGGTGTCTTTGTTATCAAAGCGATTAAATAACTCGAACTGTTTTACTTCGGCATCAATAAGGCTTGGGGCACCTACACCCACTTTGTATATCGGTTGCTTGGCAAGATTGTTGGGGATCAAATCATCGAATAATGCGCGCAGTTGTTGCAGGGCAAAACTGGTATCGGTTAGGCCGTTTTCGAGTGTGAGTTCACCACGGCGATAAAACGGCGGGCAACGGTCGTATTTTGAGGTGCAGACAAATACGGAAAGGGTTTTCATCTCGCTTTTTTGGTCGCGTATTTTACGCATAACTTCGGCGCAGTGGTGAGCCAACTCTGCAAAAAGGTCGTCTCGGTGATGAAGGCGATCACGGTAGGAAGCGGTAGACCATATCTGTTTTTTCTTTTCTCGCTCAACGGAAATGTCTAAACAGGCGATGCCATTAAGCTCTGAAATCACGTTAGCCACGTTGATGGAATAACGTTTGTGATAGGTTTTGGTGTCGCACTGTTTTAGTTGGTAGGCGGTTAAAATGCCTTCTTGTGTCAGGTGTTTATTCAGTTGTCTGCCAATGTTCCAAAGTTTACCTACGGGCATTTGTTTTAAAACCGTGTCGGTTTCTTTCTCGCTTATTAATACACATTGCCCCTGGTAAGGTTGGCAGTTCTTCGCCGCCCACGAGGCAACTTTGGCCAAGGTCAGGGTTTTGCCTACACCAGCGCCTGTCGGTACGCCGGTTTCTTTGTAAATGGCTTTGCGTAGGGCTTGTACGTGTTCATTCAGATCGACGTTGATGCGGTACAGGTGGCTAACATCGTAAAACACTTCATCCACGCTGTAGCGCATGGAACGGGCATCTTGTATATGCTTTTCAAGGGCTGTCATGAAGCGATCTGAATGGTGAGAAAAGGTGTTGAAGTTGGCTTTATACACAATGCCTTTGTGTACCCGTAAGCGGTCTATTTCTTCCCATATTGGGGTGAATTTTGAAATGCCGATGTTAGTGCTAGCACGGTTAGCGGCAATGGAGATCCCTTGGCCTGTTGTTACCAATAACGGGGTATTTCTCAGGGCTGGCTTGTAGGTAATGCAAGATTCGGCGTAAAAACGTGTGCCATCAAGTAAGCAAATCATAAGGTAACAGGGCGGTGTAATCGTAAGCTGTAACGCACCACGCCATGTAAGCGGGTGTAGTCGTCTGGGTTGATCTGGTGTGGCTGAAAACTGGGGTTATCTGAATACAGGGTTCTGCTGTGTAGGTTTACGCGCTTTACGACAAGATCGTTGTTTAACGAAAGTACGATAACGTCTTCGTTCTCGGGGTTTAGGTGGCGCTCTAATACGAGTATGTCGTGGTCCCAAATGTAGGGCAGCATGGAAAGCCCAGCCGCACGGCACAAGATGGTGGAATGCTCTTGGGTGATCACCAGTTGGTGTAGGTCGAGCTCGGTTAAGTCATGGTGCCATGGTAATAACGGCGGTTGCCTGAAGTGATGGATAGAAAGGGTGATCACGCCTATTACGTGTAAGTCGTCCCACTCTTTGCCTGATGCGGCAATGTGTTGGCATAGTAGGTTCCAACGTGCGATGTGGTTGGAACCGTGTTGCTCAAATACAACAAGGTCGCTGTTTAGGGGCTGTAAGGCACTGTCTATGAGTAGCCAATCCCCTTTGGCGATCCCTAGCTTTTTGTAGGTGTTATCGGCGCCCATTATCCGCATAGATGAATGGCTATGTACAAACATGGTTTGTAGGTTTAGCGATTTTTTGCGAAAGCGAATAGTGGGGTTTTCAAAGCCGGTGATCCCCGCCTGTACGTAAGTGTTAAGTGTAATCATGGTTAAAAATACTGTATACATGTACAGTTATTTTAGTGCTGTTTTGGGTGTGTGGCAAGGTGGGAAGTATCGTGGCCGGCGTGTGAATGAGTCACAGTATCAAGATAGTCGGGAGCTGTTAAACCTTGGGCGTCGTTATTCAGAAATACAGCAGAAGCTAGGGTCTAGTGGGGGTGATGTTAGAGAGTGTTGTTAAATTACAGGTATAAAAAATGCCGGCCTTAGCCAGCATTTTTTTATCTATCCGCGAGGATAAATTAGATAGCTACAACGTTTGCAGCTTGAAGACCTTTTTGGCCTTGCTCTACTTCAAAAGACACTTTTTGGCCTTCAGCAAGAGTTTTGAAACCTTCAGAAGCGATAGCACGGAAGTGAACGAATACGTCAGCACCGCCGTTGTCTTGAGTAATGAAACCAAAACCTTTCTCTTCGTTAAACCATTTTACTAAACCAGTAGTTTTGTTAGACATGTGATGCCCCTTATAAATGTGATTAATTAACCGCTAAAATGCGATGTGCTGAGTGGTTAAATTATTAATGATACTGCCAAAACAAGGGAAACACTGAAGTACAAAACGAAAACGTTGATGTAGCTGAAGGTTTAACTGTGACTTGGTGCCGCATTTAATAACTCTCTAAACAACAGAGCGAGACGAATAATAACAGGTGTTTACTTTTTGTACAGTCTTTTTTGCCGAAATATTCGAAATAGATTATTGATACTACTGTATGGATAAGAGAAAGAAGAGTTTTTACATAATATTTATTAAAAAACACGCAGATTCTCTTCTTATAAAGCTTAAAAATAAAAGCATACGAGCATGGTGTGAGTAGTTCTCGCTTTTACTTTATTGCTTCTGCTTTGGCTTAACTACGTTTTAATGTAGAATCCGCTTTCTTCAGAATATACCTCAAGCAACGTCACTTAAGTATTTAGCGATCGTATCTTTTAGATACAACGTAATGAGGGGAGTAAGATTCTGAAATTAAAAGTAAACCAATCCAAACAGGGTATGAAAATGACAAATGTTGTAGACGAGACAATGAAAAATAACTTGTCAACTCAAAGTGTTACAGGCGATTTTCCAATGCAGCGTTTTTCTGTCGCACCGATGCTGGATTGGACTGATCGTCATTGTCGCTACTTTCACCGTTTAATGAGTAAAGAAGCGTTGTTGTATACCGAGATGGTTACAACAGGCGCGATTATTCACGGTAAGGGCGATTTTTTAGCGTATAACGAAGAAGAGCATCCATTGGCGCTTCAACTAGGTGGTTCAAACTCTATTGATTTGGCGCGTTGTGCTAAGTTAGCGCAAGAGCGTGGCTATGATGAAATTAACCTAAACGTCGGCTGCCCGTCTGATCGCGTACAAAACGGTATGTTTGGTGCTTGTCTAATGGGTGAAGCCGAGTTGGTAGCGCAGTGTGTAACTGCGATGCGTGATGTGGTTGATATTCCTGTGACGGTAAAAACCCGTATTGGTATTGATGATCAAGATTCTTATGAGTTTTTAAAAGACTTTATCCACGTTGTATCTGAGAAAGGCGGTTGTGATAATTTTACCATCCACGCCCGTAAAGCCTGGTTAAGTGGTTTAAGCCCGAAAGAGAACCGTGAAATTCCGCCGCTAGACTACCCGCGAGTTTACCAACTAAAGCAAGATTTTGCGCATTTAACCATGGCAATCAATGGTGGCATTAAAACTTTTGAAGAAATGGAAGCGCATCTAAAACATATGGATGGGGTGATGGTCGGTCGTGAAGCGTATCAAAGCCCATACTTAATGGCGGAAGTGGATCAGCGTTTATTTGGTAGTGAACGCCCTGTTATGAAGCGTCGTGAAGTTGTTGAAGCTATGTATCCATATATTGAAAAGCAACTCGCGAACGGATCTTACTTGGGACATATTACACGCCATATGCTGGGCTTATTCCAAAGTATGCCTGGCGCACGTCAATGGCGTCGACATATCAGTGAGAATGCTCATAAACCTGGTGCTGGTATTGAAGTCGTTCAGCAGGCGTTAGATAAAATTCCTGCTCACTTAGATGTTTAATTACTGAATTGCTCTTGGCGAGATCTACGATAAATGAGTGGATTTGGCCAATACAGAGAAAAAAGGCTAATCCTTGTGGGTTAGCCTTTTTTGTATCTAATTGAAAATTAAGTGATAAGTTTTTATGTCACTTGGCGTGATTTGTGCAATTACATCTAATAGCGATATTGAATAGGATCACTTTCAACACGCTTTGTCGGTTTATGTTGTGAACTTGACAGAAAAGCTTATCGTTGAAAGGTAATAATTGGTTAAGGAGAGGGGTATGTTTGAATTTTTATTTTTGCTGACGTTTGCATTAGTGTTAGTTTTTACGGGTGTCAGTATTATTGGCATGATGATAGCCGTTGCGGCTGGTTTTGCGATCATGGCAGTGGTTGGCATGTTGGGGTTAGTGATTAAGTTATTACCTTGGATTGTGTTGATTGCCATTGCAATTTGGTTGGTGAGAGATAATAAAAAAGTACAAGATTACAAAGATCGTCTATCTCGTACGCGTCGTTATTAATCCGCTGATAAATATATTCAAATAAAACATTATTAATAAAAATAGTAGTAGGTTATTTCTGGCAAATTTTGTTAAAAAATACCATCAAAATAGATAAGAGCGGTGTTTTTTTAGGGTTTCTGGTATAGTTTCGTCGTTTAAAATTATTAATGATGAAGAGCGGAGACTCGACATGAAAAAAGTAATGCTTTCAGTAGCAGTGGCAATGGCAATGACTGCCGCTATTCCAGCACAGGCAGATACCCTTCTAGGTGTTAAAGTAGGCGCAGATGCATGGTTTGCAAATGCGAAAGTTGATGGTAATAAAAGTGATGATACATCAGCCTCTTACTACGCATCTTTTGAACACTTTATTCCTCTAGTGCCTAACTTTATGATTCGTTACAACAATATCGATACTGGTAATGTTGCATTTGAACAAAGTGATTTTACAGCGTACTACGAAATCTTGGATAACGATCTAGTCTCTCTTGATCTTGGTCTTACTGCAACCAAATTTGGTAGTGTGAAGCTAAACAGTGATGATCGTTTTAGTGACTGGCAGCCAACTATTTACGGTAATGCGGAAATCGGTATTCCAGCAACACCATTAACAGTATTTGCTCAAGCAAACGCGGGTAAATATGATGGTACTCGTCTATTTGACGGTCAGGCTGGTGTGAAATACACAATCGGTCTAGTGGCGGCAGATCTAAACATCCGTGGTGGTTATCGCATGATGGATTACGATTTCGATAAAGCGAAGAATACTGGCGATGTTGATTTAAATGGTTGGTTCGCAGGTGTTGAAGTCGACTTCTAAGTCTTCTTAAGCTAACTAATTAATAAAAACCACGACACTGTCGTGGTTTTTTTATTGGCTGTTTCTAGGTTTTTGTACCATTTTTAAGTGTATAGATTCCATCTTTTATACTGAACTAATAAAAGTGGCAAAGGATAGGGAGTAAGGCTATGACGCTGACTGAGCTACAACACCTTTATGTTAGCCAAGAATTGGTTGAGGCAGTGGTTGAGCCTTCAATTGGTGATGGTTATATCGTCGAATTTCGTCACCGTCGGGGTGGCTTGGTTCCTTTAACTGACGGGGCTGGCAGTGAACGTTGCTATAGTGATATTGATAGCGCAACTCAACAAGCTTTTGAAGTAGGGTTTCATCAAGTTAGAATTGCTGATGAATACTAAAACTGATCATATTTCCTGCCAATAAAGGCGAGATAATCCTTATTGCTTGATGGCAAAATAACGATTATTTCGCATTCACTTTTCTTCTTAACCTTTAAAAAGGTTATAAAACATTCTTATCTATTCTTTCTTGTTATTACACGAAATGGCTAATCTAACAGTACGCAATGAATAGGGATCGTCGTGTCATGTTAGTGAAGGAATTATCGGCTTTAGCTAGTCCACTTAATGATCAGCAAATAGATCAACTGAAGCAAGCAGCGGCAGAATCGTCGCCACAACAGCTTGCGTGGATCAGTGGCTACTTTTGGGGATTAAGCCAAACCCAGTCTCAATCAGCTGCAGATCCTGCAGTCCAAAATAATGTACTGGCTGCCGCAAAACCAGCCGGTAAACTCACCATCATTTATGCCTCGCAAACCGGTAACGCCAAAGGTGTTGCTGAAGCGTTAAAAGAAGAAGCACAAGCGGCTGATATTGCTGCTCAAGTGTTTTCTGCCGGCGACTATAAAGGTAAAAACCTCGCTAAGGAAACCCACGTGATTATCGTGGCATCAACCCATGGCGAAGGTGAAGCACCTGATGATGCTATTGAATTACATGAGTTTTTACAATCTAAGAAAGCCCCTAAATTGGCAGATCTTAATTATGCTGTGATTGGTTTAGGTGATTCAAGCTACGAGTTCTTCTGTCAAACCGCGAAAGACTTTGATAGCTACTTAGCTAAACTTGGTGGGCAGCCAATGCTTGAACGTTTAGATTGTGACGTTGACTATGAAGTGCCTGCTGCTGAATGGCGTGCACAAGCATTAGTTAAAGCCAAAGAAACCTTATCAACGGGTGAAGCTGAAGTTGTTCAACTCCCTGTAGGTCAAAAGCCTGCGGCTGTTTCTACTTACAATAAACAGAACCCTTACACCGCGAGTCTATTGGTAAGTCAAAAAATAACAGGCCGTGATTCAGGTAAAGATGTTCGCCATATTGAAATTGATTTAGAAGATTCAGGCTTAACGTATCAAGCGGGTGATGCACTCGGTGTGTGGTTTGAAAATGACCCACAATTAGTTGATGCTATTTTAGCGAAACTTAGCTTAGACGCGGACAGTTCTGTTGACGTTGATGGTGCTGCATTAAGTCTACGTGATGCGTTGATCAGCAAATATGAAATTACTGCATCAAATCCACAGTTTGTGACCAAATACGCTGAGTTATCAGGTAGTAAAAAGCTTGAAAAGCTGGTGTCGGATCGTGACAAGCTACGTGAGTACTCTGCGAAAACACAAATTATTGATGTCTTAGCAGAAAAGAAAACAGCATTAACCGCAGAGCAATTAATCGGTCTACTTCGTCGTTTAACACCACGTTTATACTCTATTGCTTCAAGCCAAGAAGAAGTGGGTGAAGAAGTTCACTTAACCGTTGGGGTAGTTGAATTTGAGCAAGGTGACGAACAACGCCAAGGTGGCGCATCAAGTTTCTTAGCTCAGCGTTTAGAAGAAGGCGCTGAAGTGAAAGTCTTTGTTGAAACTAACAATAACTTTAAGTTACCAGCGGATGATAATACCCCTGTGATCATGATAGGTCCAGGTACTGGTATTGCACCATTCCGCGCCTTTGTTCAAGAGCGTGATAATCGTGAAGCACAAGGTAAAAACTGGTTATTCTTTGGCGACCGTACCTTCACTGAAGATTTCTTATACCAAGTTGAGTGGCAAAAATACTTAAAAGATAGGGTTGTTAATCAGATTGATGTGGCATTTAGTCGTGATCAAGCTGAGAAAGTTTACGTTCAACACCGCATCTTAGAACAAGCTGCACAAGTATGGCAGTGGCTGCAAGACGGCGCGCATGTTTATGTGTGCGGTGATGCTAACCAAATGGCAAAAGATGTCCATCAAGCGCTGATGACAGTGATTGAGCAACAAGGGAATAAAACGCGCGAGCAAGCTGAGCAGTATCTAAATGATCTGCGTAAAGACAAGCGCTATCAAAGGGATGTGTACTAATGACTGATCAAAAATTATCAGATAACGAACGTCTAAAACGCGAGAGTAATGCTTTACGCGGAACGATAGAGCAGGATCTTGGCGATCGTATGACCGGTGGTTTTACTGCAGATAACTTCCAGTTGATCCGTTTCCACGGCATGTATCAGCAAGATGATCGCGATATCCGTGCTGAGCGTGCAAAACAAAAACTCGAACCACTACATAACGTGATGTTACGTGCACGTATGCCTGGCGGTATTATTACTCCTAAACAGTGGTTGGAAATTGATAAGTTTGCCGATGAGCATACTTCTTATGGCAGTATTCGTTTAACAACGCGTCAGACGTTTCAGTTCCATGGTGTACTAAAACCTAATATCAAGCTGATGCACCAAACGCTAAATAGTATTGGTATCGATTCAATTGCTACTGCGGGTGATGTTAACCGTAATGTACTGTGTACGACAAATCCAGTCGAGTCAGAGCTTCACCAAGAAGCATATGAGTGGGCGAAAAAGATCAGTGAACACTTGCTACCAAAAACTCGTGCGTATGCGGAAATTTGGCTAGACGGTGAAAAACTAGAAACAACTGATGAAGAGCCGATCTTAGGCAGTAACTATTTGCCGCGTAAGTTTAAAACGACTGTGGTGATCCCACCGCAAAATGATGTGGATGTGCATGCGAACGATCTTAACTTTATCGCGATTGCAGATAACGGTAAGTTAGTCGGCTTTAATGTATTAGTCGGCGGCGGTTTGGCAATGACTCACGGCGATCATTCCACCTATCCTCGTCGCGCTGATGACTTTGGTTTTATTCCACTAGAGAAAACGTTAGATGTGGCAGCGGCGGTTGTAACGACACAGCGTGATTGGGGTAACCGATCTAACCGAAAGAATGCGAAAACAAAATATACCTTAGATCGTGTGGGTAGCGATGTATTTAAAGCGGAAGTTGAAAAACGCGCGGGTATTCAATTTGAAGACAGCCGACCTTATGAGTTTACCGATCGTGGTGATCGCATTGGATGGGTTGAAGGTATCGACGGTAAGCATCATTTAGCACTGTTTATAGAAAATGGACGTTTATTAGATTATCCGAATAAGCCATTAAAAACAGGAGTGGCTGAAATTGCTAAGGTGCATGGCGGTGATTTCCGTATGACGGCTAACCAAAACTTAATTGTTGCGGGTGTGTTAACAAAAGACAAAGACGAGATCGAAAAGATCGCACGCGATCATGGTTTGATTGATGATGGTGTTAGCGAGCAGCGTAAAAACTCAATGGCTTGTGTGTCATTACCAACCTGTCCATTAGCGATGGCGGAAGCAGAACGTTTCTTACCTGAATTTGTTACCGATGTTGAAGGTATTTTAGAAAAGCACGGCTTAGATGATGATGAAAATATCATTCTTCGTGTCACTGGTTGTCCAAATGGCTGTGGTCGTGCGATGTTGGCGGAAATTGGTCTCGTAGGTAAAGCGCCTGGTCGTTATAACTTACATTTAGGCGGTAACCGTAACGGAACACGTGTGCCTAAGATGTACCGTGAAAATATTACTGTTGCGCAGATCATGGATGAAATTGATAGCTTAGTAGGTCGTTGGTCTACAGAGCGTCAAGAGAGTGAAGACTTTGGTGATTTCACTATTCGCACAGGCATTATTGATGAAGTCAAAGTATCAAAGAGAGATTTTTATGGCTAAATTTCAACTGGCTGAGTTACTTGAGCTGCCTAAAGTGAGTCAAATTATTCAGCTGGCTGAAATCAATGCCGAGCTGGAGGATATGACGGCAGAGCAGCGAGTAAGCTGGGCTATCGACAACCTTGAAGGTGGATTTTCACTAGCATCAAGTTTTGGTATTCAATCTGCTGTTATGTTGCATTTAGTTACAACAGTAAAGCCCGATATTCCTGTGGTATTAACCGATACGGGGTATTTATTTCCTGAAACGTATCAGTTTATTGATAGCTTAACGAAACGATTAGATCTTAATCTTCATGTCTACAGCGCAAAACAAAGCGCCGCATGGCAAGAAGCACGTTATGGTCAACTGTGGTTGCAAGGGGTTGATGGCATTAAGCAATATAATTTGCTTAATAAAGTTGAGCCAATGCGTCGAGCATTAGATGAACTGCAAGTGAAAACATGGTTTTCTGGGCTACGTCGTGAACAATCAAACTCACGTGCGACATTGCCAGTATTAGCGATCCAAAATGGGCGCTTTAAGTTCCTGCCATTAATTGATTGGAGTAATGAGCAAATCGATCTGTATTTACAACAGCATGATTTGCCTTATCACCCATTAAAAGCGCAAGACTATCTTTCTGTCGGTGATATCCATACGACAGTTAAGTGGCAACCGGGGATGAAAGAAGAAGAAACGCGATTCTTCGGTCTAAAACGTGAGTGTGGTTTACATGAAGACAGCGACACAGAAGCGGATGGTTCAGGAATTTAACGGATAGCAAGTCAGAAATAGTGTAATTAGGGAAGGGCGAGATCGGTGATCTCGCCCTTTTATTTGTTCAATTAAAGGAGCAATAACAAATTATTTTGCGGCAACAGGTGCAGCTGGTGCCCAAATGTTAGAGAGTGCGCCAAGGAGTTCATTACTTGCGCCTTGCTCACCTAAAAATTGCGTAACAACAGGGACGAATTGATTAACCATTTCAGGCTTCATGCCTAATAAAGAAAAGACTTGGTTGATATTGTCTTTGTTGCCTAATAATTGACCTAAACCTAATGGCATTGAATCTGTAAGCTTCTCTGCACCCGGAATTAATTTGGTTAATTCTTGGCTTTGAGGACCTGTTAGCTCACTGGCAGCCATCGCTAATAGTGCACCTGCACCGCCAGCTGCTTGCTCTGGTTTTACACCAAGATCAGACACTAGTACTTTTGTTAATGGGTTTTCTGCAATCTGTGTTGCAACCTGATCACTTTTTTCTCCCCCAAAAGCATTCGCGACATCAGATAGGCTGAATGCATGGCTCATTGCACTTGATGATAATAAAGCAACGGCGGTAAGTGTAGTTAAGATATGACGCTTTTCCATGGGGTTCTCCTTAATTTAACTATTATCTATCCTAGTGTAGATATTTATTTTTGTAATACATTTTATTGATAAAACACGATAGCTGATGATTTAACTAGCAGGATTTATTAGTTTGAGAGAATGGATCGTATTTTTTAACCATAAAAAAAACGGCGCCGGAGCGCCGCTTTTAAAAAGAGAGCAATATCTTATAGGATATCTAGTAGCTCAACTTCAAATACTAGTGCTGCATATGGAGGGATTGCAGCACCTGCGCCGCGCTCACCGTATGCTAGGTTTTGTGGAATGCTTAGCTTCCACTTAGAACCTACAGGCATCATTTGTAGTGCTTCAACCCAACCAGCGATAACGCCAGTTACTGGGAATTCTGCAGGTTGACCACGAGAAACAGAGCTGTCAAAAACAGTGCCGTCTGTTAGCATACCGTGGTAATGAACACGTACTTGCTTGTCAGAAGTTGGAATTTCGCCGTTACCTTCAACTAGTACTTCGTATTGAAGACCAGAATCAGTTACTGTAACTTCTGCACGCTTTGCGTTTTCAGCTAGGAATGCTTCGCCATCAGCTGCAGCTAGTTTAGCTTGCTCTTGACGTGCTGCGTCTGCTGCAGTGTGAAGCTCACGTAGTGCATTGTTGATTTCATCAACTTCGATTTCTGGCATTTCGCCAGCAAGAGAAGCTGCGATACCTTTAGCAATTGCTGCTACGTTTAGGCCTTCAAGACCGCTTTGTGCAAGTTGTTGGCCCATTTGTAGACCAATACCGTAACTTGCTTTAGTCTCAACTGTATCTAGTTTAACGTCAGACATTATTG
>NZ_CH724147.1:0-9702 GCF_000153325.1 Photobacterium sp. SKA34 | reverse complement strand
GGGTTATCCCAAGGTATGAGGCAATTTGATAGTCCGTGAGTTTAACGTTGAGATCTGTAAAGCTTTGAGTGAATAACTGATATCGCTCTTCTGGGCTATACATCAACATGAAGCGTTCTTTGTTTTCCTTAAACACTAACTGACGTTCTAATAAGTGTTGATATAGCGCTAACCCTTGTGAGCGCCATGTTTCAATTAGCTCAATCGGTAGGGCAATAAGCTCGCTAGCGGACAAGGTTTCTAATAGAAAAGGCGAAGGTGATTGGGTGATCAGCGCTTCAAAGCCAATCAAAGTATCTTGATCCCAATAAAACTCTTTACTGAATTGCTTACCACTGTCAGTGAGATAGCAAGCATGGCAGAGTCCATTGAGTAAAAAGTAGAACTGCTCTGCTTGTTGCCCTTGATGAAGCAATATATGTCGAGTGGGTAATGCTAATACTTGTGCTTGGCTTAATGCTTCATCAATCGTAGTTTGCTCGGCGCCAAATTGTTGAAGAAATTCGGCGAGTTGAGAAAGTTGCGCGGAAGGCTTCATGACGACTCTCTTTTTAATCATAAAAAAATACCGCAGACCAGCTGCGGTATCTAGCTTACTTTATTGCGTCGATTATTTCGCGTGTTGTAAATCCAATTGGTAAATCGCAAAGCCAGTTGGCGTTGTTTCAACTTTGATCATTGGGTACTGACCTTTGTTTTTAATGAACTTCGCCGCTTTTTCACTGTTTGCAGTTTCAAAGCGAATATCTAACTTCTTATCACTTTTCAGTGGCGTGAAGTGCCAGTTGTTATCCGCACTTGGTACAACTTGCCCTTTTTCTTTACTTACACGGCTAATGTAGTTAGAAAGAACGGTACGGTTTTCATCGGGTGCAGCAAAGGCAACAAACTTCTCGCCAGTACCAGCAAATTTACCACTATAGGCACGGTAGTTATTGGTTGCGATGATGAATTTCTGATCGTCTTTTACAGCTTTGCTGTTAAAGCTTAGATCTTTAATACGACTTGCCGTTGGGTTAATGACTTTACATTCACCGTCGTATTTCGCCGGTTGTGAAATATCGATGTTGTAAGTAACGCCATCAATAACATCAAAGTTATAAGTACGGAAACCATCCCAGTTGATCAAGCCTTGTGGCTTGTCACTGTTAACATCAATTTGATTAAATTGGCCAGCAGAACATTCCAGCCACTCTTTCACTTCCTTACCTGTTACTTTCATGGCAACAAGGGTATTTGGGTACAAGTATAAGTCAGCCGCGTTACGGAAAGTCAGTTGACCTGATTCAACTTCAGTAAAGTTAGTTGCATCGTTACCACGACCGCCAGCTTTAAATGGTGCGGCTGCTGAAAGTACTGGAATACCATCGAGATCGGGATCACCTTGAATAAAGCGTTCAACATAATCTTTTTGTGCAAGGTTTACGATTTGCACGGTTGGATCGTCTTGTACCAGCGCTAAGTAGCTGTACATAACGTCACTTGCTTTACCAATTGGCTGATTAACGAAATCACGAGTGGCGTTGTGATCAACTTTAACCGCCGCTACTAATTTAGGATCAGCATCAACAATAGGTTTTTGCGTTGCTTTATCAAAAATAGGGCGAGCTTCAGTTTGAGCCGAGGTGACTTTCCAGCTGTTCCCCTCTTTATCTAATACTAAATCCATGATGCCAACGTGATCGCCCCAGCGTCCCGGCATTACAGCTGGAATACCATTGATAGTCCCTTTTTCGATATCAGCACCTGGTAGGTTTGCAAATTCTTTACTTGGGAAAACCGAGTGTGAGTGACCGAATGCAATCGCGTCAATACCTTCAACTTGTGTTAAATAGTATACCGAGTTTTCAGCACCCACTTTATGTGGATCGGTCGAAACGCCTGAGTGTGGGATAGCGACAATAATATCAGCGCCTTCTGCTTTCATTTGTGGAATGAATTTCTCAGCAGTTTGCTTAATATCTTTGGCTTCAACCTTACCCTCTAGGTTCTTCTTATCCCACACCATGATTTGTGGCGGAACAAAACCGATATAACCAATCTTCACTTGTTGGTCATTATCCTTGTTATCTTTAAATGTGTATTCCTTGATCAGATAAGGAGAGAATAAGTTCTTACCTGTTTTTAAGTCGTAGACGTTTGCATTGATGTAAGGGAAGTCAGCACCTTCAATGCTGGTATCAAGGAAATCTAAGCCATAGTTGAATTCGTGGTTACCAATATTACCAACATCGTAATCAAGTTGGTTCATGACTTTATAAACAGGGTGAACTTCACCATGCTTGATCCCTTTTGCTGCCATGTAGTCACCCATTGGGCTACCTTGCAGTAAATCACCGTTATCAACTAAGACACTGTTGGTGACTTCGCCACGTGCCTTTTTTACCAACGTTGCAGTACGTACTAAGCCTGTTTTCTCGGTTGGCGTATCTTTGTAGTAATCGTAATCCATTACATTGGTATGGATATCCGTAGTTTCTAAAATACGTAGTTTGATGGTGTCTGCTGTTGCTGGGCCTGCAAGCGTAAGTAAACCGCCTAATATCGCGATTGATAAAGGCTTAGCTGATAACTTCATGAATATCTCCAAACGGGGTAGGCAAATAAAGCACGCGTAAGGTATCAAATGTACTGAGAAAGGCTGTTACCCATGTCGCACTATTGTGCTTTGTTTCTCATTTTTTTTGACCAATTGTTAGCGTTATCGAAAATTTAGCCGTTATTTCTCGTATCAATGGAAGAGTGATTCGTCATAATCTAGACATAAAAGGTATAACATAAGCTTTTATTTGCTGTGTTGTTCGCTATCATTCACCTTAATCATGAGATTTATCGCTATAGAATGCGTCATCTATAGTGTAAGTCGCTATATCTCGTCATTAAGTGTTGTCTGCATGTTGTGGCTAAACTTTTTGGAATAAAAAATGAAATTTTAGAATTTCAAGTAATATCAAGCCCCCTCTATAGTGCATCTAGGGATAAAATAGAGGGCTAATGATGGATTACTTGCCAATTTTTGCAGATTTAAAGCGTCGACCATGTCTGGTTGTCGGTGGTGGTGATAGCGCGTGGCGTAAAACCCGTATGCTATTAAAAGCAGGTGCAGATGTTCGTGTTATTGCACCAAGTTTAAATGCTGACTTTACTGCTGCATTAGCTTCTCAACAGATCAAATTGGTCGGTGAACATTTTTCACCATCAGATCTTGATGGTATTTTCTTAGCCATTGCCGCGACAGAGCGTAAAGCGATTAATGCTCTGGTCTATCAATCAGCCAATCAACGCCAAGTATTAGTCAATGTTGTTGATGATACTCAGCGCTGCAGTTTTATTATCCCCTCTATTGTTGATCGTTCACCCATCATTGTCGCGATCTCGTCATCAGGTAAGGCTCCGGTACTGGCCCGTTTATTACGTGAAAAACTTGAAGCGTTATTACCACAACATTTAGGACGTATGGCGACGATTGCGGGCAACTTCCGTCAGCGTTTATCACAAACCGTTTCTTCTTTTTCTGCTCGTCGTTATTTTTGGGAGCAAGCCTTCAACGGACGTTTTGGTGACTTAGTGGCATCAGGACGTGAGCAAGAGGCTGAGCAAGAGCTGGTGGCATTGACCCAACAAGCACCACCGCAAGGGCAAGTCGCATTAATTGGCGCAGGTCCAGGTGATGCAGGGTTATTGACCCTTCGTGCATTACAACTGATGCAGCAAGCTGATGTCGTGCTGTATGACTACTTGGTGTCTGATGAAGTGATGGACTTAGTCCGCCGTGATGCCGAATTAGTATGCGTGGGTAAAAAAGCTGGTTTTCATAGCGTCCCTCAAGAAGAAACGAATCGATTAATTGTGCACTACGCCCAGCAAGGTAAACGTGTGGTGCGATTAAAAGGTGGCGACCCATTTGTATTCGGTCGTGGGGGTGAAGAGCTTGAAGTGCTGTTTGATGCTGATATTCCATTCCAAGTTGTACCGGGTATTACGGCAGCTGCAGGTGCTACAGCCTATGCTGGCATTCCATTAACTCACCGTGATTATGCCCAAACCGCCATGTTTGTAACGGGGCATCTAAAGCCTGATGGCGATACTTTGGATTGGTTAACACTTGCGCGTGGAAAACAAACCTTAGTGATTTATATGGGGTTGATGAAATCGAGTCATATTCAGCAACAGTTGTTAGAGCACGGTCGTGGTGCTGATACCCCTATCGCCATTATTGAACGTGGTACTCAGAAAAACCAAAAAGTTTTAAAAGGTCAGCTAAGCGAGCTGGCTGAATTAGCAAAACATGCTGCTTCTCCATCGCTGATAGTAGTAGGAGAGGTAGTTAATCTATCGACGAAATTAGATTGGTTCACAAAACAGGAACAGTCGCTACAGCAGCAAGATGCGGTAGTTAAGCTGGCATAGTATGGAGAGAGAGATGGACCCGAAACGTTTAACCCACCTCAAGCAGTTAGAAGCGGAAAGTATCCACATTATCCGTGAAGTAGCGGCTGAGTTTGATAATCCGGTAATGATGTACTCTATCGGTAAAGATTCATCGGTGATGTTACACCTCGCACGTAAAGCATTTTATCCGGGTAAGATCCCGTTCCCATTGCTGCACGTTGATACTGATTGGAAATTCCGCGAGATGATCGATTTCCGTGATCGCACAGCAGAAAAGTACGGTTTTGATTTATTGGTACATAAGAACCCTGAAGGTCTCGCAATGGGCGTTGGTCCATTCACGCACGGTTCGTCAAAGCACACCGATATTATGAAAACTCAGGGTCTAAAGCAGGCACTGGATAAGTATGGTTTTGATGCCGCTTTTGGTGGCGCACGTCGTGATGAAGAAAAATCACGTGCAAAAGAGCGTGTTTATTCGTTTCGTGACAAGAACCATACCTGGGATCCGAAAAATCAGCGTCCTGAGCTATGGAAGACTTACAACGGTCAAATTAACAAGGGTGAGAGCATTCGTGTTTTCCCACTTTCAAATTGGACTGAGCTTGATATCTGGCAATACATCTATTTAGAAGGTATCGAGATTGTTCCACTGTACTTATCTGAAATACGTCCTGTGGTTGATCGTGACGGCATGTTGATCATGGTTGATGATGAGCGTATGGAGCTTCAACCGGGTGAGAAAATCGAGCAAAAGAGTGTGCGCTTTAGAACTTTAGGTTGTTACCCATTAACGGGAGCAATTGAATCTTCAGCCGATACCCTACCGGGCATTATTGAAGAAATGCTGGTGGCAACATCGAGTGAGCGACAAGGTCGAGCGATTGACCATGATCAGTCGGGTTCAATGGAATTGAAAAAACGCCAAGGTTACTTCTAAGGAGAGAATAATGAATAGTGTGATTGAACAACAGGTCGCTGAGCTCGGTATCGAAGCTTATCTTGACCAACACCATAATAAATCTTTACTGCGATTTTTAACCTGTGGCTCAGTAGATGATGGTAAAAGTACTTTAATTGGTCGACTGCTGCATGATTCTCACCAAATTTATGAAGATCAATTAGCGGCAATTCATACTGACAGCCAAAAAGTCGGTACAACAGGCGATAAGCCTGACCTAGCGTTATTGGTTGATGGATTGCAGGCTGAGCGTGAGCAAGGGATCACGATTGATGTTGCTTACCGTTATTTCTCAACCAAAGCGCGTAAGTTCATCATTGCCGATACCCCAGGACATGAGCAGTACACCCGTAACATGGCAACAGGTGCGTCGACCTGTGATGTCGCGGTTATCTTGATTGATGCTCGTAAAGGCGTATTGGATCAAACTCGTCGCCACTCTTACATTGCAAGTTTATTGGGGATTCGTCACTTTATTGTTGCGATTAATAAAATGGACTTAGTGGGATTTGATCAAGCGCGTTTTGAGTCAATCCGTGAAGAATATTTAGCTTTCTCGAAAAAACTGAACAGCGATATCAACATTAGCTTAGTGCCGTTATCGGCATTAGAAGGGGATAACGTTGTTGGCCTTAGCGAGCAAACGTCGTGGTATGACGGTGATTCATTACTGACGTTGCTTGAAAAAGTGGACCTTACCCAAGGTCAGGCGTCGAAAGCTCTCCGTTTCCCGGTGCAATATGTGAATCGTCCAAATCTTGATTTCCGTGGTTTCGCTGGCACATTAGCCTCAGGTGAATTACGAGTGGGTCAAAAAGTACGTGCGTTACCATCGGGTAAAACCTCGACCGTTGATCGTATCGTAACATTTGATGGTGATTTAGAGGTTGCAACACCGGGCTTAGCGGTAACCGTAACATTGGCCGATGAAATTGATATTAGCCGTGGTGATACGTTAGTCGCTGCTGATGAAACAGTGCCACTGAGTAATAATCTTCTTGCTGATATTGTTTGGATGGGCGAGTTACCGTTAGAAACGGGTCGCCAGTACGACATTAAAGTTGCAGGCAAGAAAACGGTCGGTAGTGTTGATGCCATTCGTCACCAAGTTGATATTAATAACCTTGAAACGTTTGAAACTGATGTCTTACCGCTTAATGGTATTGGCGTATGCGAAGTGAGCTTAAATGAAGCCATTGCCGTTGATAGCTATCAAGCATGTAAAGATACTGGCGGCTTTATCATTATTGATCGCTTAACGAATGTGACGGTTGGTGCGGGTATGGTACGTGAAGCATTAGATGCTAAACAAAATACTGCGCAATACTCAGCATTTGAAGTTGAATTAAATGCCCTGATCCGCAAGCACTTCCCACACTGGGATGCTAAAGATCTTAGCAAGTTGCTAGGGTAATTCTATGGGATGGGAGCAAGCGATTGTCTTAGCTATGCTGGTGGTGATTATTCTCTGCTTACTGGCAACCAAAATAAAACCGCCTTACTTATTTGCAGGTGCGGCATTTATTGGTTACCAGTCTGGAATGATCGATTTACCAACATTGGCTGGCAATTTCACTAATTCTTCATTACTGACATTAGTGTTGTTGATCCTTGCTTCCATTGCTTTAGAAAAAACACGGTTGATTAGTTGGGTTGGGCGTCAAATATCGCAGGGCGGTCAAACGGCGGTGGTAACAAAACTCGGCTTATCAACCGCATTATTATCATCTTTTACGAATAACACTGCTGTTGTCGTGTCATTAATTGGTGCGATTAAGCGTAACCAACGCCACGCACCATCTAAATTATTATTACCGTTGTCGTATACCGCTATTTTAGGCGGGACGTTAACGTTAATAGGAACATCGACGAACTTAATTATAAATAGTTTCGTTGAAGATGCGGGTCTGCCTAGTTTAGATTTCTTCGCACCAAGTATGATTGGTTTAGCTGTATTGGTTGTTGGCTTAGTTATTCTTATCCCGCTTAGTCATCTATTACCCAGTTATGATGACCATGCTGATGATCAACTGCCTTATTTCCTTGAAGCACGTGTAGAAGCTAAATCCCCATTAGTTAGAAAAACCGTTGCCGAAAATGGTTTGCGTGCCCTACGCCGCTTATTCTTAGCAGAATTGATCCGTGACGGTCAAACCATAGCACCTGTATGCCCTGATACTAAGTTGCAGGCAGGCGATACGTTATTATTTTGTGGTGATGTAGAAAGTGTAACCACACTCCAAGAAATTCCAGGTTTAAACCTTTTTGGTCAGCATCACCTAAATGGCCAATCGATGATGGAAGTTATCATCAGCCACTCGGCAGGAATTCGTGGAAAAACCTTAAAAAGTACCCATTTTAGAGAAAATTTTGATGCTGTAGTTGTGGCTATACGTCGTGGTCATGAACGTCTTGCTGGTGGACTCGGTAATATCGAACTGCATGCTGGTGATACATTAGTTATCGTGCCGGGGAAAAAATTCCAACAAAAGAAAGCCACCTTAGAGCGTGAATTTGTCTTGGTGAATGGTCTTGATTCAAGTGCTCGCTTAGATAACACCAAAAGTGCAGCTGTACTGATGGGATTTCTGACTGTTATTGGTCTCGCTTTATTGGGTGTATTACCGATCATTAAAGGGTTAGCCATTTATCTTTTCGTTATGGTAGCAGTAGGCATTATCTCATTTGCAGAATTACGCCGACGTTTTCCTATCGATATCGTTGTGATTGTCGGCTCGGCTTTAACCTTGGCTAAATTGATGATCACAACTGGGTTATCTGAGCGAATGGGTGAAGCTTTGATTGAGGCATTTAATGGCTGGGGGATTTATGGGGCATTAATTGCGGTTTACTTACTGACACTCGTGTTAACGGAGTTAGTGACCAATAATGCTGCAGCGGCTTTGTCTTTTCCTATCGGTTATAGCCTGGCATTAGCTTATAACGTTGATCCTATGCCTTTCATTATGGCAGTACTGTTTGGCGCCAGTGCGAGCTTTATCTCACCCTATGGTTATCAAACTAACTTATTAGTCTATAGCGTAGGTAACTATAAGCTGAGAGATTATGTTCGGATTGGATTACCAATATCGATAGTGTATTCAATCGTTGTATTAACCCTGATCCCACTGTTATTCCCTTTTTAATAAATAGACAACGGAGTGTGTTATGACAATCACGCCACAAGCGCATGATGATAACGAGAATATTGTTTGGCATCGTCATACCGTAACCAAAGAATTACGTGCAACACAAAAGAATCAGAAAGCGAGTGTGTTGTGGTTTACTGGCCTAAGCGGAGCAGGAAAATCAACAGTAGCTGGCGCATTAGAAAATAAACTGGCTGAAATTGGTTACCACACCTATTTACTTGATGGTGATAATGTTCGCCATGGTTTATGTCGTGATCTTGGTTTCTCAGCAGAAGATCGCCGTGAAAATATTCGACGTATTGGTGAAGTCGCGACATTAATGGCTGATGCTGGACTAATAGTACTTAGTGCTTTTATTTCACCACATCGAGAAGAGCGTCAATTAGTGAGAGATTTACTGCCTGAAGGTGAGTTTATTGAAGTATTTGTTGATACTCCTCTTGCTGAGTGTGAAAAACGTGATCCGAAAGGCTTGTATAAAAAAGCGCGAGCAGGTGAAATCAAACAATTTACAGGTATTGATTCTGAATACCAACCGCCGTTATCGCCTGAGCTCCATTTAGCGGCAGGTAGCAATGCAATAGATAAGCTGGTGGCACAATGTGTTGAACATTTAAAGTCACAACAGATCATCAGCTAATAAATGAAGGAGAAAGGGATTAGCAATGTTACTCGACGAAATATATAGCATCGCGTTAGAAGCGGGTGCTGCCATTATGGCTCGTTACCATGGTCAAGTTCAGATCACGCAAAAATCAGATAGCAGTCCTGTCACAGATGCCGATCTTGCTGCTAATGAACTTATCGTTACCAAACTACAGCAGCTAACACCAGAGATCCCTATTCTTTCAGAAGAGTCCGCACATACAGATTGGCAACAACGACAAAATTGGGACACATTTTGGTTAGTGGATCCATTAGATGGCACTAAAGAGTTTATTCGCAAAAATGGCGAATTCACGGTTAACATTGCTTTAATAAAAGAAGGACGTCCTGTTTTAGGTGTGGTGTATGCGCCTGCATTGGAAAAAGCATGGTTAGGTGATGGTGAAAAGGCGTGGTTAGAAACCAAAGCTGGTCGTGAGCCTATTCGTGTACGAGCAGCAACAGTACCAACCATTGTTGGTAGTCGCTCTCATCCTTCCCCTGAGTTAGATCACTATTTAGAACAAATCGGTGAGCACAAGATGACGGAAG